>NC_018000.1:0-5200000 GCF_000265205.3 Sinorhizobium fredii USDA 257 | reverse complement strand
CTGGTTCTCCGCGAAATCTATTTAGGTAGAGCGTCGACCGAATACCCCCGGGGGTAGAGCACTGGATGGGCTATGGGGACTCACCGTCTTACTGATCCTAACCAAACTCCGAATACCGGGGAGTACTAGTCGGCAGACACACGGCGGGTGCTAACGTCCGTCGTGAAAAGGGCAACAACCCTGACCTCCAGCTAAGGTCCCCAAGTCATGGCTAAGTGGGAAAGGATGTGAGGATCCCAAAACAACCAGGATGTTGGCTTAGAAGCAGCCATCATTTAAAGAAAGCGTAACAGCTCACTGGTCTAAATAAGGGTCTTTGCGCCGAAAATGTAACGGGGCTGAAGCCATGCACCGAAGCTGAGGCTTACGATCTTCTAGCGAAGACGTAGGGGTAGCGGAGCGTTCCGTAAGCCTGTGAAGGGATACCCGTGAGGGGTCCTGGAGGTATCGGAAGTGCGAATGTTGACATGAGTAACGATAAAGAGGGTGAGAGACCCTCTCGCCGAAAGACCAAGGGTTCCTGCTTAAAGTTAATCTGAGCAGGGTTAGCCGGCCCCTAAGACGAGGCGGACACGCGTAGTCGATGGGAACCACGTTAATATTCGTGGGCCTGGTGGTAGTGACGGATCGCACAAGTTGTTCGGACTTATTGGATTGTCCGGGCGGCGGCGCGGTTCCAGGAAATAGCTCCACCGTATAGACCGTACCCGAAACCGACACAGGTGGTCAGGTAGAGTATACCAAGGCGCTTGAGAGAACTATGTTGAAGGAACTCGGCAAATTGCACGCGTAACTTCGGAAGAAGCGTGACCCTTTTTGACGCAAGTCAGATGGGGTGGCACAGACCAGGGGGTAGCGACTGTTTATCAAAAACACAGGGCTCTGCGAAGTCGCAAGACGACGTATAGGGTCTGACGCCTGCCCGGTGCTGGAAGGTTAAGAGGAGGGGTGCAAGCTCTGAATCGAAGCCCCAGTAAACGGCGGCCGTAACTATAACGGTCCTAAGGTAGCGAAATTCCTTGTCGGGTAAGTTCCGACCTGCACGAATGGCGTAACGACTTCCCCGCTGTCTCCAACATAGACTCAGTGAAATTGAATTCCCCGTGAAGATGCGGGGTTCCTGCGGTCAGACGGAAAGACCCCGTGCACCTTTACTATAGCTTTACACTGGCATTCGTGTCGGCATGTGTAGGATAGGTGGTAGGCTTTGAAGCGGGGACGCCAGTTCTCGTGGAGCCATCCTTGAAATACCACCCTTATCGTCATGGATGTCTAACCGCGGTCCGTCATCCGGATCCGGGACAGTGTATGGTGGGTAGTTTGACTGGGGCGGTCGCCTCCGAAAGAGTAACGGAGGCGCGCGATGGTGGGCTCAGAGCGGTCGGAAATCGCTCGTCGAGTGCAATGGCATAAGCCCGCCTGACTGCGAGACTGACAAGTCGAGCAGAGACGAAAGTCGGTCATAGTGATCCGGTGGTCCCGCGTGGAAGGGCCATCGCTCAACGGATAAAAGGTACGCCGGGGATAACAGGCTGATGACCCCCAAGAGTCCATATCGACGGGGTTGTTTGGCACCTCGATGTCGGCTCATCGCATCCTGGGGCTGGAGCAGGTCCCAAGGGTTTGGCTGTTCGCCAATTAAAGCGGTACGTGAGCTGGGTTCAGAACGTCGTGAGACAGTTCGGTCCCTATCTGCCGTGGGTGTAGGAATATTGACAGGATCTGTCCCTAGTACGAGAGGACCGGGATGGACATATCTCTGGTGGACCTGTTGTCCTGCCAAGGGCATAGCAGGGTAGCTATATATGGAAGGGATAACCGCTGAAGGCATCTAAGCGGGAAACCCACCTGAAAACGAGTATTCCCTTGAGAACCGTGGAAGACGACCACGTTGATAGGCCGGGTGTGGAAGTGCGGCAACGCATGAAGCTTACCGGTACTAATCGTTCGATCGGCTTGATCGTTCCCATTGCTCATGCTCATCAAAAGATGAGCTGTTGACTGTCCTGACGCGCCAAAGCGCTCCGGACGGGCCGCGCCAGATGGCGCGACGGCCTTTGGCCTTGCGGAGCTGAAGCTCGGCAAGCGCCACAAGCACCGTCAAAGACGTGTTCAAAAAATGAAGTGAAAACTTCAGCCAGCTTCTCAAATCAGTTTGCTCCCTCCGGGGAGCAAAGCTTGCGCTTTGCCGACCTGGTGGTTCTGGCGGGGTGGCTGCACCCGTTCCCATTCCGAACACGGCCGTGAAACGCCCCAGCGCCGATGGTACTTCGTCTTAAGACGCGGGAGAGTAGGTCGCTGCCAGGTCTGCAAATCGCAAGCGTAAAACGCCGCTCCCCGTCGAGCCAACGAGACGGACAAGGCAGCGGCGCAAAAAGATCATCTTCTCTTCAGCCTTCGGCCCGGCCGAAACAATGGGCCGCTCAACGCGGCCTTTTTTGCTTCGGAAACCGCAAAAATAACGCCGGGTGCAGCAGCCCTCCGGACCGCAGGCCAAAGGCCGAGGACCGGCAAACACAAAAACAACCGGGCTAAAACAGCCGGTTCAGAAATAACGCGGGGTGGAGCAGCCCGGTAGCTCGTCAGGCTCATAACCTGAAGGCCGCAGGTTCAAATCCTGCCCCCGCAACCAATCGCAAATTCTGCCCAGAACGTCATCACACAGAGCTCCTCCGCAAACGCGCCGAGGAGCTTTTTTGTTTCTGCCGCGTCTCTGACCGAACCGGCGTCTTCGGTGTCAGGCAAGGGGCCGCCGCGACCACCGTCTGACCAAGATATATCGGCCTGAGCTCCGGCGGTGGAACGTTGAGCTTGCAGGTTTCGGCCAGCGGTGCGACCGGAACCACCGGCAAGTCCGGCACGTTGTCTCCGCAGTGAGGAGACCGCCAATGGCCAAGAAGAACCGCCTCCCGAAGAAAATCGCCGGTGTCAAGGTCCCGAAGCCTTTGCGAAAGTCAAAGATGCTGCGCGCGATGATGGGTAACAGTGGTGGGCGAGATGTGCTCGCCCACGCACTGACAGCCGGTGCAGCCGCTGCTGCGGCGATCTTGATCGGGCACCGAGAAGAAGTGACGGACTCCGCCAAGGCAGCGTCTCGTAAAGGCGTTAAGGCGGTCGGCACGGCGGGAGAGGCGCTGCAGGCGGCGTTTTCTGCGGCCATGGAAGTCGTTCGCGACTCGGATCCACCCCTCAAAAGCAAGCGGAGCGAAAACCACTTCCCTCGCCAGCGCGCGCCGTTGCGGTAAGAGCAGCGGCGCGCGAAGCTGACGACCCGGATGAGGGAAGCGGGCTCGAGACGATCGAGCGCTTCCTGATCCTAAAATATGGCGACAAATTCGCATCCCGGCTGATCGTGGCCGCGAGCGTACGCGCCGTTTCCGTCTTGATCCGCGAACATCCGATGATCGCGGCACGGCTCCTGGGCGTGGGATTGGCTAGAGCCGCGAAATTGGGAATCGACGACGCGTACGATCTCCTGCGACTCCGCGGGCGGGACCTCCGTTCAGTCGAGCATGAGCCGGGCGATACCCAGCCTTCCGTTCCGCTTGTCGGCTCCCGCTCCGGGAGTCTCAGCGGGAATGAGTGAGGGAGGGCCTAGCCTCCGTAAAGCCCAGCCGGTTCAATGCATGGCAGCGCGCTTGGGTGCCGACCTGCTCTTGCTGCTCTTCTTCTTCTTCGGGTTCGGGGAGGGGAAGACGGTATCTTTCACTACATCCATGGCGGCAGAGAAGCCGCTTTGAACAGCCTCGCTGGCTAGGCCAAACGCCTTGGCTCCCTTCTTGGTCGCGGTTCGCGCGGTCTCGCCGACATCGTCACGATGGTCGACCAGAACGGCGGCGGCGGCCCCCGCACCAGCGGTCAGAGCATTGGCGAGGACATCGCGTCCGATATCACTTGCCATCATGGATCTCAGCACCTTCGATTTGCGCAAGGGCCTCGGGACTTTCACGCCGGCAATTTTCTTCGGAATGCGGTTCTTCTTGGCCATGGTCATTCTCCCTATCATGAAGCCTGGAACGCCTACTTCCCCCCCGTGGTTCCTTAGCCGAGCCGGTGGTCCAGTCTTGGATTACCTAGCGCTTTCAGCCGGCTTGGACAGCGCTGGATCAAAAGACTCAGGTTCTCCGGGTGCATGCGGGGCGGAGCCGCTATGGCCCGGCACGCAGTCTCGCTGGATTTTGACCGAACGGATTGTTTGTGACAGCTTTATGAAGGACCATCCGATGCTTCCTTCCCGTTGCTGAGGGAAGGCCGCGCCGGGGGCATCATGCAGGAAGTGGATGTCAAGATCGAGTTGACCGAATCGGGTGCGTCGTCGCTCCTGAAGAAGGATTTCTTCGAGAGCACGCCCATCATTCTTCAGCAAAAATCTGTTTACTTCGATACAAGCGATCGGGACTTGGCTCAACGCGGCCTGTCGTTGCACATCCGGCAATGCGGAAATGAACGGGTCCAGACTGTCAAATCCGGCGACGGTTCGATTGAATTGTTCACGCGGGAGGAATGGCAGCGACCGGTTGCGGACGACAGTCCGATTCTTGACGATCCCGAGATAGGGCCCCTGCTTTCAGGGACTGGAGAAAATCTCGCGCCGATGTTTGAGGTTCATGTCAAGAGGCATCGTTGGAACGTGACGGAAGGCGATGCCACAATCGAAGTCGCTTTGGATATCGGAAAAGTTGTTGCAGCTGATCGCGAGGCACCGCTCTGCGAGCTAGAGCTGGAAAAAAAGTCGGGCTCGCCGGAGGCGCTGTTTGGTTTGGCCCGAAAAGTCAATCTGATCACCCCTGCGCATATCGGCGTGCTAACCAAAGCGGAGCGCGGCTATCGTCTGCTTGACCCCGCACCTGGTGCCGTAAAAGCGAGCGTCACCCCAATCACCCCCGACATGAATGCAGCCACGGCTTTCGCGCACCTGGCCGCAACGTGTCTCAAACAGTTTCGCCTCAACGAAATGGCCTTGTCTTGGTCGCGCAATGCCGACGCTTTGCATCAGGCGCGCGTGTCGCTGCGGCGGCTGCGCTCCCTTTTCTCAATCTGCAAGTCGCTGTTCGCCGACAGCCGCTTCGACCACATGCGCGACGAGTTGCGCTGGCTCACCTCGGAACTCGGCGATGCGCGCAACATTGACGTCATCATCAAGCGCGCGTCGGATGAAGGCTTTTCAAGCCGCCTTCAAGCGGCGCGCAAGGATGCCTATGGGGCGGTTGATGCCGCCTTTTCTTCCGTGCGCGCCCGCTCGTTGATGATCGACCTCGCCGAATGGATTTCCATCAAGAACTGGCGGAGCAACGAGACGGGCGAGGCGTTGCTCGTCCAGCCAGCAAGGAATTTCGCATCCAATGTACTGGACAAGCTCTGGAAGAAAGTGGCGAACGGAGGCAGCGATCTGATCGATCTCGATGACGAGACCCGTCATGAACTGCGCATTTCCGCAAAAAAACTGCGCTATGCAGCGGAGTTTTTCGGCCCCCTCTACAAGGGTAAGGCGAAAACCAAACGTCACAAAAGATTCATCATGGCGATGGAGGGACTCCAGGATCAACTCGGCAGCCTCAACGATATCGCAACCGCTCCCGATATGCTGGCGAAGCTCGAGCTTTCGGAAGCATCAGGTGCGGAGGAGCTTTTCAGTGCGGCCGACAAGGAGAAGCTTCTGGACGATGCCGCGGAAGCACATGATATCTTTGTCGACACGAGGCGCTTCTGGCGCTGATGCGGGCAATCCGTCGCGAGATCGAATTCGTACCAGTCTGGTGCGCCAAAGGCTTCGTCAAGACACGCCTTGAAGGTCGTCTTATGATCGAGACTCTGAAGAGGTTGGGAGTAGGTATCCGACTCGAGTCCACTGGATGGGTTCCGTAGCCTTCGCGCTACGAAAAAAGCCCCGCACGATGGCGGGGCAAGTCCACATCCAGTTGCCTTCTTTGGATGGGGGCGTAGCCCAGAGATGCAGCTACGCGGGAGACGCTATCTACGGTTTGATCAGAGAGGAAGGTCTGATTCCGCGATTCCGGTACGCCTCTTCAAAAATGATTGACAGGGTAAACGCTTCTCATTCCTTCCCAACAACACAATCGTCAGCGTCCTGATCACATCGCCGGCATCGACGCGTGCATCCCTGATAGGCTGAATGCTCCTTCATCTCTGGTACGCGCTGCTTGAGATCGCAGGCAGTTCAAGCCGTCTCCCGGTATGTCACAGAAATATCCGAAAGGTCGGTTGAACTGTGACGTGTTTTGGTCTATATAATGACCGATCGGTCGGTTAATGTAATTAGCCGGCCCAGTCGGGAGGGATCGTATGTCCGAAGCTTTCATCTGCGACGCGGTACGCACCCCGATCGGCCGTTATGGCGGTGCTTTGTCTTCCGTCAGAGCGGATGATCTGGCAGCCCTGCCGCTCGCAGGTTTGATGAAGCGCAACCCGGACGTCGACTGGTCGAAAGTCGACGATCTGATCTATGGCTGCGCCAACCAGGCGGGTGAGGACAACCGCAATGTCGGTCGCATGGCGGTCCTGCTTTCCGGCATGCCGGATTCCGTGCCGGCGACGACGGTAAACCGGCTCTGCGGATCGGGCATGGACGCCGTCGGCATGGCGGCGCGCGCGATCCGCGCGGGCGATTGCGATATGGTAATCGCCGGCGGCGTCGAAAGCATGAGCCGTGCGCCCTTCGTGATCCCCAAGCCCGAGAGCGCCTATTCGCGTTCGAATGCGATCTACGACACCACCATCGGCTGGCGCTTCGTGAACCCGAAGCTGAAGGCGGCCTTCGGTGTTGATTCCATGCCGGAGACGGCCGACAATGTCGCAGAAGATTTCGGCGTCAGTCGCGCCGATCAGGATGCATTCGCGGGTCGCAGCCAGGCGCGCTGGGCCGCTGCACAGGAAGCGGGCATCTTTGCCGACGAGCTTGTCCCGGTCCTCGTGCCGCAAAAGAAGGGCGAGCCGATCCTCGTCGACCGCGACGAGCACCCCCGTCCAGGCACGACGGTCGACCAACTCGCCAGGCTCAAGGGGGTGAACGCTCCCGAGCGCACGGTGACGGCGGGCAATGCATCGGGTGTCAACGACGGCGCGGCGGCGCTGTTGATCGCCGGTGAAGCGGCGATCAGGGCTCACGCCCTGGGGCCCAAGGCGCGCATCGTCGCGATGGCGGCGGCAGGCGTCGAGTCGCGGATCATGGGCATCGGTCCGGCGCCCGCGGCGCGCAAGGTGCTCGAACGGGCCGGATTGACGATCGGCCAGATGGACGTGATCGAACTCAATGAGGCGTTTGCCTCGCAGGTCGTTGCGGTGCTGCGCGACCTTGGCCTGCCGGATGACGCGTCGCATGTGAACCCGAACGGCGGCGCGATCGCGATCGGTCACCCGCTCGGCATGAGCGGCGCGCGGCTGGTGACGACGGTCGCCTATCAGCTTCAGCGCCAGGGCGGCCGTTATGCGCTGTGCATGATGTGCATCGGCGTCGGCCAGGGCATCGCCCTCATTCTCGAGCGCGTCTGACGGAGGAGAAAGACCCATGTATGCGCAAATGGTGAAAACCGACGCGGCCCGCGTCAAATCGCTCGATGAGATGGCGCCCGAGGAGCGCGCCTTCCAGGAACGCATCGATGCCGGGCAGAAGATCGAGCCGAAGGAGTGGATGCCGGAGGGCTACCGCAAGACATTGGTGCGGCAGATCAGCCAGCACGCCCATTCGGAGATTGTCGGCCAGCTCCCGGAAGGTAACTGGATTACCCGCGCCCCGACCCTGGAACGCAAGGCGATCCTGCTCGCCAAGGTCCAGGACGAGGCCGGTCATGGCCTCTATCTCTATTGCGCCGCCGAGACGCTCGGGATCAGCCGCGACGAGATGTATGAACAGTTGCACAGCGGCAAGGCGAAATATTCCTCGATCTTCAATTACCCGACGCTCTCCTGGGCGGATATCGGCGCCATCGGCTGGCTCGTCGACGGCGCCGCAATCATGAACCAGGTGCCGCTGCAGCGCTGTTCCTACGGGCCCTATGCGCGCGCCATGGTCCGGATCTGCAAGGAGGAAAGCTTTCATCAGCGCCAGGGCTTCGACATCCTCGCAAAGATGGTGAGGGGCACGCCGGCGCAGAAGGCGATGGTGCAGGATGCGCTGAACCGCTGGTGGTGGCCGTCGCTGATGATGTTCGGCCCTTCTGACGATGCCTCCGTTCACTCGGCACAATCGATGGCCTGGAAGATCAAGCAGAACTCGAATGACGAGCTCAGGCAGAAGTTCGTCGACCAGACCGTGCCGCAGGCGGACTATCTCGGTCTGACCGTCCCCGACCCGGAACTCAAGTGGAACGAGGAAAAGGGCGGCTACGATTTCGGCGAGCCGGATTGGAAGGAATTCTTCGAGGTGATCGCCGGCAATGGCCCTTGCAATGCCGAGCGGCTCGGGGCGCGCACGAAGGCTTGGCAGGACGGCGCCTGGTTCCGCGAGGGGCTGGTCGCCCATGCCGAAAAGGCCGCCGCCCGCCGTACCCAAAAGGTTGCCGCAGAATAGACCAAGGCGTCAAACAGGAGGAATATGCCCATGTCGAGCGAATGGCCCCTCTGGGAAGTCTTCATTCGAGGCCAGCACGGCCTGAACCACCGCCATGTCGGCAGCCTGCATGCGCCGGACGCGGAAATGGCGATCAACAATGCCCGAGACGTCTACACCCGCCGCAACGAGGGGGTCAGCATCTGGGTCGTGCGATCGGTTGACATCACCGCCAGCGCGCCTTCCGACAAAGGCCCGCTGTTCGATCCGTCGAATTCCAAGGTCTACCGCCATCCGACGTTCTTCGACGTACCGGAAGAAGTGGGGCACATGTGATGGCTCATGCGACATTGACGGAATCGGCGGTCGACCCGGCCGATCTTTGTGAATTCCTGCTCAGGATGGGTGACAATGCCCTGATCCTCGGCCATCGCCTGTCGGAATGGTGCGGCCATGCGCCGGCACTCGAAGAAGACATCGCGCTTGCCAACACCTCGCTCGACCTCATCGGACAGACGCAGCTCTGGCTCGGACTTGCGGGAGAGATCGAGGGCAGGGGCCGCAGCGCGGACGATCTTGCCTATCTCCGCGACGCACGCGATTTTCGTAACCTCCTGCTTACCGAACGGCCGAACGGTGATTACGGCAAGACGCTGATGCGCCAATTCCTCTTCGACGCGTGGCACTATCTCTATCTGAAAGGTCTTCGCGCCTCCTCCGACCGACGCATCGCCGAGATCGCCGAGAAGGCGTCGAAGGAGGCCGCCTACCATATCGAGCGCAGCCACGATCTGGTTATCCGTCTTGGCGACGGAACGGCGGAAAGTCACACCCGCATGCAGGAGGCGGTCGACGATCTCTGGGCCTATACCGGCGAGATGTTCGTCAACGAAGCCTCGGACGCGACGCTCGCGACCGCCGACGTTGCACCCGAACCGCAAAGCCTCAAGGCAGAGTGGGACGCGCTGGTCGCCGAAACGCTCTCGGAGGCGACGTTGAAGAAGCCGGCCGACGGCTATATGCACAAGGGCGGCAAGCGCGGTCTTCATACGGAGCATCTCGGCTATATCCTCGCCGAGCTGCAGTTCCTGCAGCGCGCCTATCCGGGCGCGAACTGGTAGGAGGCTCACGTGACGACGGCGACACAGCCTTCGATCAGGGATGTCTGGCACTGGCTCTCGCAAGTGCCAGACCCGGAGATCCCGGTGATCTCGGTCACCGATCTCGGCATCGTCCGCGACGTCGCCTGGGACGGCAACACGCTGGTAGTGACGGTGACGCCGACCTATTCGGGCTGTCCCGCCACAACGGTCATCAACCTCGATATCGAACAGGCGCTGAACGAGAAGGGGATCGCAAGGGTTCGGCTCGAACGTCGGCTCTCGCCCGCCTGGACCACCGACTGGATCAGCACCGAGGCTCGCGAGAAGCTCAAGGCCTACGGCATCGCGCCGCCAATCGACGGTACCGCCGCCGATGGCAGGCTGCTCAAGCGGGTCGAACGCCTCTCCGGTCACTCGAACCTGACAGTTGCCTGCCCCCGTTGCGGCTCGACCCAGACCGAGAAGGTCAGCCAGTTCGGCTCGACGCCTTGCAAGGCGAGCTACCGCTGCGCCGACTGTCTCGAACCCTTCGATTATTTCAAGTGCATCTGACGCGATGCGAGGAGTGAGGCCCGCTTAAATGGCACGTTTCCACCCCCTTCAGGTTACCGAGGTCCGGCGCGAAACCCGCGATGCCGTGGTCGTCACGCTTCAGCCAGACGAGGAAGACCGGGCCGCGTTCGATTTCACGCAGGGGCAATATCTGACCTTCCGCCGCCTGTTCGACGGCGAGGAACTGCGCCGTTCCTATTCGATCTGCGCCGGAAAGGACGAAGGCGTGCTGAAGGTCGGCATCAAGCGCGTCGACGGCGGCTGCTTCTCCACCTGGGCGAACGAGGAGTTGAGCCCCGGCGACACGCTGGAGGCGATGCCGCCGATGGGGGCCTTCTTCACGACGATCGAGCCGGAGGTGGCGAAACACTATCTCGGCTTTGCCGGAGGCAGCGGCATCACGCCGATCCTCTCGATCATCAAGACGACGCTGTTGCGTGAACCGCGCTCGCAGTTCACGCTGGTCTATGCCAACCGTCACGTCAGCTCGATCATGTTCCGCGAGGAGCTCGAAGACCTTAAGAACCTCTATCTCGGGCGATTTGCGGCACTGCATGTCCTCGAAAGCGAAGCCCAGGATATCGATCTCTTCACCGGACGGGTCGACGCGGAGAAATGCGAAGCCCTGTTCCGCAGTTGGATCGATCTGAAGTCGGTCGACACCGCCTTCATCTGCGGGCCGGAACCGATGATGCTGGCGATCGCCGCGGCGCTTCGCGCGCATGGCCTTGGCGACGCTCAGATCAAGTTCGAATTGTTCGCCTCCTCGCAGCCCGGCCGGGCGCGGCGCAAGGTCACAAGCGCAGACAGTGCCGACAGGCATGCAAGCTGCGAGGCGACCGTCACCCTCGATGGCACGACGCGTAACTTCAGCTTTCCGAAGCAGGGGCAGAGCTTGCTCGAAGCCGCAATCGAAAACCGGATGGATGCGCCCTATGCCTGCAAGGCGGGCGTCTGTTCCACCTGCCGCGCCAAGGTGATCGAAGGCGAGGTGGAGATGGAGACCAACCATGCGCTGGAGGACTACGAGGTAGAGCAGGGATATGTGCTTACCTGCCAGTGCTATCCGCTGAGCGACCGTATCGTCGTCAGCTACGACCAGTGACCACGCGACCTCGAAGGGAGGGGCCAATGTCCAATTCGACGTCCGATTCGATGTTCGAGACGATGCCGATCGAGGACTATCTCGCCCAGGGCGGCGCGCTGACCTCGCCGGACAATGCACCGCCGCGCTATCGCGGCGAGCTGTTGCGGCTGATGGCGAGCTTCGTCGATAGCGAGCTCGCCGGGTCGGCGGGCTTCGCCGATGTCATCAACGATGCTCCGGGGATCAAGGAGCGCATCGCGGCGGCGCGCATCGTGTTGGAGAAGGCCGATCACGCCGGAAAGGTGCTCGAGATCATGGGCAGCTTCGGGGCCGATACGGCCCGTTATGCCGTCCACCATCCTTGGTCGGAGCGGCTTCCCCGCGATGCCGATATCGGTGCGGAGCGCCGGGGCGGCGATATGCGGCTATCGGTGCTGCACTACCCGTTGGAAGGCTGGGTCGACGCCGTCGTCATGAACGTGCTCATGGGCAAGGCCGTCGTCATCCAGCTTGGCGAACTGGCGCGCGTCTCCTACCAGCCGCTCGCCGAAGCGTTCCGGGCGATCCTGCCGCGCGAGACACGCCACGCCGAGCTCGGGGTCGAAGGGCTAATGCGCATCGCCGCTTCGGAGGAGGGACGGCGGGCGGCGCGGGAAGCGGTTGCCTACTGGCGGCCGCGCGTGGCGGCGAGCTTCGGCCTCGCTGGCTCGGCGCGCTATGAGATGCTCGCCCGTCTCGGTCTCCGCCACGCGCCCAACGAGTCTCTGCTCGCGGCGTGGCAGGCGGCCGTGGATCCGCAGCTTGCCGCCCTGAATCTGAACTGACGGAAGGAACACGCGATGAACGTAATGGCAGACCGCCCCCGCCGGCTCGAAAGCTATGTCGGCGGCGTCTGGATGAGGGGCGCGAAGGAAGGCATGGCCCTGCTCGATGCTGCGACCGGCGCCCCGGTGGCGCTGATCGATTCCACCGGAATCGACTTTGCCGGCG
The DNA here is from genome assembly GCF_000265205.3 of Sinorhizobium fredii USDA 257. Lineage (NCBI taxonomy): Bacteria > Pseudomonadati > Pseudomonadota > Alphaproteobacteria > Hyphomicrobiales > Rhizobiaceae > Ensifer > Ensifer fredii. The sequence continues at coordinate 5,187,762 of NC_018000.1, read as the reverse complement.
CACTCGCCTATGGGCGCGAAAAGGCCGGCCCGGCGCTCCGCCGTATGTCCTTCCATGAACGGGCGGCGATGCTGAAGGCGCTCGCGCAGGCGCTGATGGAGCGCAAAGACGAGTTCTATGCGCTTTCGTCCGTCACCGGCGCCACCCGCACCGATAGCTGGATCGACATCGAAGGCGGCATCGGCACGCTGTTCTCCTATGCCTCGAAGGGCAGGCGCGAACTGCCGAATACCCGTGTTCTCGTCGACGGGGAGGTCGAGGCTCTGTCGCGCGACGGGACATTTTCGGCCCAGCACATCCTGACGCCGCTCGAAGGCGTGGCGATCCACATCAACGCCTTCAACTTTCCCTGCTGGGGGATGCTCGAGAAGCTGGCGCCGACGCTGCTTGCCGGCATGCCGGCGATCGTCAAGCCGGCGAGCCAGACCGCCTATCTCACTGAACTCGTGGTGCGGCGAATGGTGGAGACGGGGCTTTTGCCGGAAGGGGCCGTGCAGCTCGTCTGTGGCTCCGTCGGGGACCTTCTCGACCATGTCGAGGGCCAGGACGCCGTCACATTCACCGGCTCGGCCGTGACCGGACGCAAGCTGAAGACGCATCCTGCAATCGTCGAAAACTCCGTCCGCTTCACCATGGAGGCCGACAGCCTCAACGCGGCCGTACTCGGCCTCGACGCAGGGCCCGGAACGGAGGAATTCGATCTCTTCGTCAAGGAGGTCGCGCGCGAAATGACGGCGAAGGCCGGGCAGAAATGCACCGCCATCCGCAGGGTGATTGCGCCACGCGGCCATTGCGACGCGCTCATCGCGGCCCTCGACGAGCGGCTTGGCAAGATCGCCCTCGGCAACCCGGCCGACGAGAGCGTGCGGATGGGGCCGCTCGCAAGCCTCGGGCAGCGCGAGGAGGTCCGGGCGCGCATTCGCGATCTTGCTGCCGATGCGGAGATCGTCGTCGGCGATCCCTCGAGGCCGCTCGTTGTATCAGGCGACGCGGAGGCGGGTGGCTTTCTCAATCCCGTCCTGCTCTATTGCGACAGGCCGGGCGCAGCGCGGGCGGTTCACGATGTCGAGGCCTTCGGTCCGGTCAGCACTGTCATGCCCTATGACACGGCGGAAGAAGCCGTGGCGCTTGTGAAGCGCGGCAAGGGCAGCCTCGTCACCTCCGTTTTCACCAATGACTCACGCATCGCACAGGAACTGGTGCTCGGCATCGCGCCATTCCACGGTCGCGTAATGATCGGCCACCGTTCCAGCGCGAAGTCCTCGACCGGACACGGTTCGCCATTGCCCGGTCTCGTCCATGGCGGGCCGGGCCGGGCGGGCGGCGGCGAAGAGCTTGGGGGGATGCGTGGCGTCAAGCACTACATGCAGCGCACGGCCGTCCAGGGTACGCCGGCGCTGCTTTCGGCGGTCACCGGCCGCTGGGTCGAGGGTGCCGAGGTGCGCATCGACGGCGAGCATCCGTTCCGCAAGTCGCTTGCCGAGCTTCGGATCGGCGACCAGCTGGTGACGGCAACCCGCACCGTCACGCTTGCGGATATCGAGCATTTCGCCAGTTTTACCGGCGACACCTTCTACGCGCATATGGACGAGGACGCCGCGCGCGCCAATCCGTTCTTCGACGGACGTGTCGCACATGGCTATCTGATCGTCTCCTTTGCTGCGGGTCTTTTCGTCGATCCTGCCCCGGGACCGGTATTGGCGAACTACGGCGTCGACAACCTGCGCTTCCTGACGCCGGTCTATCCCGGCGACACGCTGCAGGTCCGGCTCACCTGCAAGGAAATCAATCCGCGGGTGAATGCCGAGCATGGCGAAGTGCGCTGGGACTGCCGCGTCACGAATCAGACGGGCGCGACCGTCGCTGAGTATGACGTGCTGACGATGGTCGCGAAGTCGAGAGACTGACGAAGCGCGGCAGCGACGCGGGGAGGTGAAGGCGGGGCGACCGCCTGAAAGCTGGTGTCTGAACGAAAGGTCAGCGCACCGCCTTGATGCCCTCGAGAACCAGTGTGGTGGCGAGGTCGGCATAGTCGTCGCGACTGATGGGACCGTCGGGCCGGAACCACATATAGACCCAGTTCATCATCCCGAAGAGCGACATGGTGACCGGCATCAACAGCGGACGGTCTTTGTTGAGGTCGGGATTAATGTCGTTGAGCACGCTTGAGAATCGCTTGACGATGCGTCGCTCGATGGCGTGGATTTCTGCCATCTGCTCCGGCGAAAGCGCACTCGTACCGTTCAATTGAACCTTGTGATGGTCGTCGGCATCGCGGTAGTTTTCGAGCACCTGGCGCACGAGGAGCCGCAACCGCTTTTCCGGGGCGAGGTCAGGCCGATCGGCGACTTCGATTGCGGCGTCGAGTTCGCTGAGGTGGGTGCGGATGATGTCGAAGATCAGCGCATCCTTGCTCGGATAGTAGTGATAAAGCAGTGCCTTGGAGACGTTGCTGTGCGCAGCGATCTGCGCCATCGAGGCCTTTTCCATGCCCATCTCGGCGAAGACCGCGGCCGCGCTCGCCAGAATGCCACGCTGTTTTTCCTCAAAGTCGACTGCGCGTGTTCGTGCCATGTTGATCCTGCTCTAGCTCTGTACCTGCTCAATTCCCACGAATAAGGGAGGACCGTAAAGTCCTCCCGCAAAGATCTCCCACGACTGTCGGCCTTTCATTCCTTCGGTCGATTGTCGACGACCCGCTTGGCCTTTCCTTCCGAGCGGGCAACACCGCCCGGGTCGTGTACCTCGATCCTCGTGCTGACCCCGACGACGCTCTTGATATGATGGGCGAGTTCCCTTGCCGATCCGTCGCGGGCCGTTTCGTCCGCGGCTTCCAATGTGCATTCGACATGGACCGTCATGTTGTCCATGCGTCCGGAGCGGGTGAGCTCGATTTGGAAATGCGGCGCCAGGCCACTGCACTTGAGGATCTGCTCCTCGATCTGGGTCGGGAAGACGTTGACGCCGCGCAGGATGATCATGTCGTCGCAGCGGCCGGTGATCTTCTCGATGCGGCGCATCGAACGCGCCGTTCCGGGTAGCAGCCGCGTCAGGTCGCGGGTTCGATAGCGGATCATCGGCAGGCCTTCCTTGGTCAGCGTCGTGAACACCAACTCGCCTACTTCGCCATCGGGCAGTACCTCGCCGGTCGCCGGATCGATGATCTCGGGGTAGAAATGGTCCTCCCAGATATGCAGCCCGTCCTTCGTTTCCACGCATTCATTGGCGACGCCCGGGCCCATGACTTCCGAGAGGCCGTAGATGTCGACGGCATGCATGTCGAAGGCCTGCTCGATCTCCTCGCGCATGGCGTTGGTCCAGGGCTCGGCGCCGAAGATGCCGACAGCGAGCGAGCTCTCGCGCGGGTCTCTCCCCTGGCGGCGGAACTCGTCGAGGATCGAGAGCATGTAGGAGGGGGTCACCATGATGATGCGCGGCTTGAAGTCGGCCATCAGCGTCACCTGCCGCTCGGTCATGCCGCCGGAGATCGGCACGACGGTGCAGCCTAGCCTTTCGGCGCCGTAATGGGCGCCGAGACCGCCGGTAAAGAGCCCGTAGCCATAGGCGACGTGGACGATGTCGCCCGGCCTGCCGCCGGAGGCACGAATGGAGCGCGCCACGACGCTTGCCCAGTTGTCGATGTCCTTTAGCGTGTAGCCGACGACGGTCGGCTTGCCTGTGGTGCCCGACGAGGCGTGGATGCGGCAGAGCTTCTCGCGCGGAACGGCGAACATGCCGAACGGATAGGTCTCGCGCAGATCCTGCTTGGTGGTGAAGGGAAACTTCGAAAGATCCGCGAACGTCTTCAGGTCTGACGGATGTACGCCGGCCGCATCGAAGCGGGCGCGGTAAAAGGGCGAATTCTCATAAGCATGGGCGAGTGACCATTTCATTCGTTCGAGCTGGAGCGAGGCGATCTCATCGCGCGAGGCGGTTTCGATCGGCTCGAGGTCGCCGGGGCGGGGTGAAAGGTCTTCCATGAATGTCTCCTCCCTAAATCCTCCCGCATGACATCCGCAACCGTCACCGATCCGTCAGATGTGATGCAGCATTTTCAAAGCGTTGCGGCAGCCGTCACGCCTATGATTCACCGTCCGGCTGCGGCAGGTGCGTGCCCTTGACGGTGCGCGAATGGCCACGGAACTCGGCGACGTGTTCGCCGCGCTGGTTGGTGATGCGGATATCGTAGATGCCGCCTCTACCGCGCCGCGAGATTTCGCTGGCCATCGCCGTCAATCGGTCGCCCTCGAAGGCTGGAGCGATGTAGGTCACCGAGCAGTGCTGGGCGACGGCGCGCTGGTTGTAGCTGTTGCAGGCGAAGGCGAAGGCGGAATCTGCGAGCGTAAAGATGTAGCCGCCGTGGCAGGTGCCGTGGCCGTTGGTCATCTCCGGGGTGATCGCCATCGAGATTGTTGCCGTACCCGGTGCGATCTGATCGAGCGTCATGCCGAGCCGCTGGGAGGCCTGATCGTCGTCCCACATGACGCGAGCGCAGGCATTGGCCAGTTCATCGGCGTTCAGTCTTGCCGCGTGCATCATCGGCCCTTGAACTCCGGTTTGCGCTTCTCGAGGAAGGCCGCCACACCCTCGGCATAGTCGGCGCTCCTGCCGGCTTCGCGCTGCAGGTCGCGTTCGAGCACGAGCTGTTCGTCGAAGGAATTGGTGGCTGCCGCCTGGATCGCACGTTTCGTCATGCCGAGCCCCTTGGTCGGCCCGGCCGCAAGCCGCGCGGCGAGGGCGGACGCCTCTTCCATCAGCGCTGCGTCTTCGACGGCGCGCCAGATCAAGCCCCAGTTTGCGGCCGTCTCCGCGTCGAGCGGCTCGGCCGTCAGCGCCAGCGCCTTGGCGCGGGCCTCGCCGAGGAGCCGCGGCAGGCTCCAGGTGCCGCCGGAATCGGGGATCAGGCCGATCTTCGCGAAGGCCTGGATGAAACGGGCGGAGCGGGCGGCAAGCGTGATGTCGCATGCAAAGGCGATGTTGGCACCGGCGCCGGCGGCAACCCCGTTGACGGCACAGACGACCGGCTTATCGAGGCTGCGGATCAGCCGCAGAAGCGGGTTGTAGAAGGTCTCGATCGTCTGGCCGAGGTCTGGCGTACCGCCCTTGCGCGGGTCGCGGTCGCCGAGGTCCTGGCCGGCGCAGAAACCGCGCCCGGCGCCCGTCAAGAGAACGGCGCGCACGTTGTCGTCCGAATGGGCGCGTTCGAAGCCGGCGCGCAGCGACAGATGCATTTCCTCGTTGAAGGCGTTCAGCTTGTCGGGGCGGTTGAGCGTCAGGCGCAGCACGCCGCCCTCAAGCGCCGATAGAACGGTGTCGGATTCGAACATGGTTCCTCCCTCGCGCCAGCTCGATTTGGTGGCTAAAAAAACACTTGCATAAACCGACCGGTCAGTCAATGATAAACGCAACAGCAGGGAGGAATGGACATGGGCCAGCTATTCGATCGGCATCGCACGGTGCTCGGCGCAGCCTTGCAGGCGGCGCAGGATCGCGGCTACTGGTCCGCCTATCCCGAGGTTCCGAGCGGCAAGATCTATGGCGAAACCGCCAAGGAGGACGGCCTCGCCGCCTATCGCGGCCGTCTTGGCAAGCCCTTCGCACTGCCCGGCCATCCTGGGAACGGAACGGTCGGGGCCGAAATCTCGCCCTATGGCCCCACACTCGGCATTACCTATCCGGCCGCCGGAGCCGCGACCCTCGTCGCCGCCTCTCAGGGCGCGGCGCACGCCTGGGCCAATGCCTCGCCCGAGGTGCGGGTGGGCGTCTGCCTGGAGATTCTGGCGCGGCTCAACCGCATCAGCTTCGAGATGGCCAATGCCGTCATGCATACGACTGGCCAGGCCTTTGCCATGGCTTTCCAGGCCGGCGGCCCGCATGCGCAGGATCGCGGCCTCGAAGCCGTCGCCTATGCCTGGGCGGAGATGACGCGCACACCCGCGGGCGCCGTCTGGGCCAAGCCGCAGGGCAAGGGCGAGCCGATCGTGCTCGAGAAGCACTGGCGCATCGTACCGCGCGGCGTGTCGCTCGTCATCGGCTGCCAGACCTTCCCGACCTGGAACAGCTATCCGGGCCTGTTTGCCAGCCTTGCCACCGGCAATACGGTGATCGTCAAGCCGCATCCGGGCGCCATTCTGCCGCTCGCCCTTACAGTTCTGGTGGCGCGCGAAGTCCTTGCCGAGGAAGGCTTTCCCGCCGACGTAGTCCTGCTTGCCGCCGACGAGCCCGGCGCGGAGATCACCCGCGAACTCGTGCAGCATCAGGAGGTGGCGATCGTCGACTACACCGGCTCCAACGCTTTTGGCGAATGGGTCCGCAAAAACGCGGCAAGCCGCGAGGTCTATACCGAGGAGGCCGGCGTCAACTCGATCGTCATCGCCGCGACCGACGATTTTGCCGGCATGTGCGCCAATATCGCCTTTTCGCTGTCGCTCTACAGCGGCCAGATGTGCACCGCGCCGCAGAACATCTACGTGCCCCGTGGCGGAATCGAAACCAATGAGGGGCCGAAGAGCTTCGATGCGGTAGCGGCCGGCATCGCCGCGGCGGTCGATGCGCTGCTCGCCGATCCGGCTCGTGCCGCCGGCGTCTGCGGCGCCATCGCCAATCCCGCGACGCTTCTGCGGATCGAGGCTGGGCGCGGCCTTGGACGGCTGCTGCGCAGCTCCACGCCGCTTGTGGGAGTCGAGGGGGCACGAACCGCAACTCCGATGATCCTGGCGGTAGAAGGCGATCAAACCTCTGCGCATGAGGAGGAGTGCTTCGGACCGATCGCTTTCGTCGTCGCGGTGGACGATGCTGCCCAGGGCATTGCCCATGCAGCCGAGCTTGCCCGCCGCAAGGGCGCCATCACCGCAGCGCTCTACGACACCGATGAGACGCGCATTGTCGAGGCGGCTGATGCGTTTGCGGCGGCCGGGGTGAACCTGTCCGTCAATCTGACCGGCGGCATTTTCGTCAATCAGAGCGCCGCCTTCAGCGATTTCCACGTCACCGGCGCCAATCCGGCCGGCAACGCCTGCCTGACAGACACGGCCTTTGTCGCCGGCCGCTTCCGCGTGGCGATGTGGCGCCGGCCAATGGCGGCGTAGGCGGCGCCGATCTTAAACTTGCATTGGTCCAATACCTGCACTCTTGGGAGGAGATGCCGACATGAGACTGCACACCACCACCGCATTTGGAACGCTGGCGCTTATTCTCGGGCTTACGGCTCCGGCGATGGCCGATATCCGCATTGGCTCGACTCTCTCGGAGACGGGGCCCGCCGCCTTCCTCGGCGATCCGGAGGCGAAGACGCTGAAGATGCTGGTCGAGGAGATCAATGCCGCAGGCGGCGTCCTCGGCGAGAAGATCGAACTGATCGTCTATGACGATGGCGGCGACCCCAACAAGGCGCGCACGTTCGCCACCCGTCTTGTCGAGGACGACGAGGTCGTCGCCGTCATCGGCGGCACGACGACCGGCACCTCCATGGCGATCCTGCAGGTCTTCGAAGACGCGGAGATCCCCTTCATCTCGCTCGCCGGCGCGATCGAGATCATCGATCCGGTCCGCCCCTATACCTTCAAGACACCGCACACCGACCGCATGGCCTGCGCCAAGATCTTCGAGGACATGAAGGCCCGCGGCCTCACCAAGATCGGCATGATCTCCGGCTCCGACGGCTTCGGCGCATCGATGCACAAGCAGTGCCTGCAGATCGTCGGCGACTACGGCATCGAGGTGCTGGCCGACGAAACCTATGGGCCGAGCGATGCCGACATGACGCCGCAGCTCACCAACATCAAGGGGAAGGAAGGCGTGCAGGCGGTCCTCAATGCCGGATTTGGCCAAGGGCCGGCGATTGTCACCCGCAACTACCAACAGCTCGCCGTCGGGCTGCCCTTCTATCAGTCGCACGGGGTTGCCTCCGATGCCTTCATCGAACTTGCCGGCGCCTCGGCGGCCGAGGGCATCCGCTTGCCGGGTACGGCGCTGCTGGTGGCGAAACTGCTCCCGGAAAGCGATCCGCAGCGCCCGGTCGTCACCGCCTATAAGGAAAGCTACGAGAAGGCGACGGGCAAGCCGGTTTCCACCTTCGGCGGCTACGCGCATGACGCGCTGCGCATCCTCGTCGATGCGCTCAATCGCGCCGGCGAAGCGGAACCGCAGGCGATCCGCGACGCGATCGAAGGCACATCGGGCCTTGTCGGCACCACGGGCACCGTCACCATGTCGGCGGAGGATCACCTCGGCCTCGATCTCAGCGCCTTCCGGATGCTCGAGATCAAGGACGGTGGCTGGAAGCTGGTCGAATAGGTCCGATCGGTCAAGCGCCGGGCGCGCCAGGCGCGCCCGGGTGATCGCTGGCGCACGGTAGCGGAGGCATCCATGCCCGAACTCATGCAATTTCTGTTGTCCGGAGTGACGGTCGGGGCGGTCTATGCGCTGGTCGCCCTCGGCTTCACCATCATCTACAACGCGTCCGATGTCGTGAATTTCGCCCAGGGCGAGTTCGTCATGCTCGGCGGCATGTTCACGGTGTTCGCTTTCGAGGCGGGGCTGCCGCTGCCGCTCGCGGCACTTCTCGCGATCATCGCCACGGCGGCGATCGGCGTGGCGCTCAACAAGCTCGCCATCGAGCCGGCGCGCGGCGCACCGGTCGTCTCGCTGATCATCATCACCATCGGTGCCTCGATTCTCATCCGCGGCGTGACGCAGATCGCCTTCGACAAGCAGCTGCACCGCTTTCCGGCCTTTTCCGGCGACACGCCCATCCAGATCGTGGGCGCGACGATCCTGCCGCAGAGCCTCTGGGTGATCGCCGGGGCGCTGGCGGTCTTCGTCGGCCTCTGGCTGTTCTTCACCCGGACGCTGACCGGCCGGGCGGTGCTCGCCACCGCCAACAATCGCATCGCCGCACAGCTGGTGGGCATCAACACCAAATACGTGATGACGCTGAGCTTCGCGCTTTCGGCGGCAATCGGCGCGCTTGCCGGCGTTCTCGTCACGCCGATCACACTCACCGGCTACGACATCGGCATCGCACTTGCGCTCAAGGGCTTCGCCGCGGCCATGCTCGGCGGCATGGGCAATCCCAAGGGCGCGCTGGTGGGCGGCCTGCTGCTCGGCGTCCTCGAGGCGCTGACCGCCGGCTATCTGAGCTCGCAATACAAGGACGCCGCCGCCTTCGTCATCATCCTCGCGGTGCTATTCGCCATGCCGCAGGGGCTCTTCGGCCGGAAATCGACGGATCGGGTGTGACCATGCGGCTCTCTTCAAAGACAACGACTTTGCTCGTGCTTGCCGCACTGATCGCACTGGCGCCCCTGTTTTTTCCCTCGTCCTATTATTTCCGCGTCGGTTCGCTGATCTTCGTCAACGGGCTGGCGGTGACCGGGCTTGTCGTGCTCACCGGTTATGCCGGCCAGATCAGCCTCGGCCACGCCGGTTTCGTCGGCATCGGCGCCTATGCCTGCGCGCTGGCGCCGGTTCATCTCGGTCTCAACCCGCTTGCGGCGGCCGTCGTCGGAGCGGCGCTCTCGGGCGGTCTCGCCTGGCTCGTCGGGCGGCCGATCCTGCGTCTGAAGGGCTATTACCTGGCCGTGGCAAGCCTCGGCTTCGGCGCGCTGGTATCCATGGTACTCGCCAACGAGGCGCAGGTCACCGGCGGTCCGGACGGCATGACAGTACCCGATCCGGGGCTCAGAGCGTTGCTCAAATCGGCGGGTCTCGATCTCTCGAATTCCGCCTTCTGGTACGCGTTTTCGGGGGGTATCCTGGTGATCGGCGCCTGGCTGGCATTGAACCTCTATCACAGCCCCACGGGTCGGGCCTTGCGCGCGCTTCACGGATCGGAAGTTGCGGCCCGCACTGTCGGTGTCGACGTGGCGCGCTTCAAGCTGCAGGCCTTCGTCATCTCGGCCGTCTACGCCTCCCTTTCAGGCTCGCTGCTGGCACTGCAGAACAAGTTCATCACGCCGGATGTGGCGGGCTACATGCATTCGATCGAACTGGTCACCATGACCGTCCTCGGCGGCGCCGGATCGGTGATCGGCGCGGTCAGCGGCGCGATGATCCTGACGACGCTGCCGCAGGTCCTGACCGTGTTCCAGGAATACGAGCAGGTCATGCTCGGCCTCGTCATGATGCTGGTGATGATCTTCATGCGTGATGGCCTGCTGCCGAGTCTCTCGCGCAGAATCCGGGGGAGGGGAGAATGAGCCTGCTTCAGGTTGAAGGTCTGGGCATCGATTTCGGCGGCCTGCGTGCCGTCCACGATGTCAGCTTTTCTCTCGGCGCCGGCGAGATCGTCTCGGTGATCGGACCGAACGGCGCCGGCAAGACGACGCTCTTCAACATGATCTCCGGCGTCTATCGGCCCGGGCAGGGGCGCGTGAAGCTTGCCGGCGAGGACGTGACCGGCATGGAGCCGCATCTGCTCGCCCGCCGCGGCCTTTCCCGCACCTTCCAGAATCTGCAGATCTTCCAGGCGATGACCGTGCTGGAGAATGCGATCGCCGGACATCATCTGCATGAGAAGGGGCCGGTTCTCGCCGATCTATTCAGCCTGCCGTCTTCGCGCCGCCGCGCCCGCGAGGCAGAATCCAGTGCGCGCCTGCTGCTCGAGCGAGTGGGTCTCGGCCGCGCTGAGGCCCAGGAAGCGGGCTCGCTCTCCTATGGCGCGCTGAAGCGTCTCGAAATCGCCCGCGCGCTGGCGCTGAAACCGCGCGTCCTTCTCCTCGATGAACCAGCGGCCGGCTGCAATGCGGTCGAGACGGAGGAGATCGACCGGCTGATCGCCGAAGTCGCGGCCGAAGGCGTGGCGATCCTTCTCGTCGAGCATGACATGAAGATGGTGATGCGCATCTCCAACCACATCGTCGTTCTGGATCATGGCGAGAAGATTGCCGAAGGCGCGCCGACGAAGGTGTCGCGCGATCCGCGCGTCATCGAGGCCTATCTCGGGCCGCAAGCGAGGGAGGCGGCCGATGCTCACGGTTGAGGGATTGCGCTCGCGCTACGGGCGCATCGAGGTCCTGCACGGCATCGACCTCGAGATCGGCTCGGGTGAGATCGTCGCGGTGGTCGGCGCCAATGGCGCCGGCAAGACGACGCTCTTACGTTGCCTCTCCGGCATCCAGCCGGTCTCCGGCGGGTCGATCCTCTTTCGAGGCGAGGCGCTGACAGCGGTGCCCGCCTATCGCCGCCTAGAGCGGGGCCTGGCACAATCGCCGGAAGGCCGGCAGATCTTCACCAACCTGACGGTCGAGGAAAATCTCCGCCTCGGCGCCTATCTCTTCTCCGACGCGAGGGTGGAGCGCGACATGGAGGATGCCTTCGCCCTGTTCCCGGTGCTGAAGGAAAAGCGCAATCTCGCCGCCGGCGGGCTCTCGGGCGGCCAGCAGCAGATGCTGGCGATCGCCCGTGCGCTAATGGGGCGGCCCTCCTGCCTGCTGCTCGACGAGCCGAGCATGGGGCTGGCGCCAATGCTGGTGCAGCAGATCTTCGACGTCGTCAAAGGCCTGCGGGCGCTCGACGTCACCGTTCTCCTCGTCGAGCAGAACGCCTTCGGCGCCTTGTCGATCGCGGACCGCGGCTATGTGATGGAGACCGGGCGGATCACCATGACCGGCCCGGCCGGCGAACTCATCGCCGATGAACGAATTCGCGAAGCCTACCTGGGAATCTAATGCCATGACCGTCAGCATCGAACGCCAAGGCGAGATCGCCGTCGTCACCGTCAATAACCCGCCGGTCAATGCGTTGTCGCAGGCGCTGCGCCAAGGGCTCTTCGACGCCGCTGAGGCGCTCGACGCCGATCGGTCGGTGAAGGCAGTGGTGCTTGCCTGTGCCGGGCGCACCTTTATCGCCGGTGCCGATGTCGGCGAATTCGGCAAGCCGCCGATGCCGCCGCACCTGCCCGACCTCGTCGCGCGGATCGAGCGGGCTGCCAAGCCCTGGATTGCGGCGATCCATGGCAGCGCGCTTGGTGGCGGCTTCGAGGTGACGCTCGGCTGCCGCTTTCGTGTGGCGGTTTCCTCGGCCAGCGTCGGCCTGCCGGAAGTCCGCCTCGGCATCGTGCCGGGCGCCGGCGGAACCGTCCGCCTGCCGCGGCTCGCCGGTGTCGAAACGGCCGTCGACATGGTGACGACCGGAACGCCGGTTGGGGCGCGCAAGGCCCACGAGGCTGGGCTGATCGACGCGGTGATCGAGGACGATCTCGTCGCTGGCGCCGTGGCATTCGCACGCGCTGCTCTCGATCGGCCCTTGCCCGACGCGCTCCGCGATCGCCCCGTTGCGGCAGTCGCGGAAGGCTTCTGGGAAGCCGCGGCAAAGACGGTCGCTGCCCGCGCGAAACGCGAGGAGGCGCCGCTGAGTGCGCTCGCCTGCGTGCGCCGCGCGGCGGAGGTAGACTTCGAGACGGCGATCGCCTTCGAGCGCGAAACCTTCCTGGCGCTGCGCGGTTCGGCGCAGGCCGCAGCGCTCCGCCATGTGTTCTTCGCCGAGTGCGCAGCGACGCGTCCGCCGGAGCTTGCCGGTGTCACACCATGGACGATCCGTTCGGCGGCGGTGATCGGCGGTGGCACAATGGGCGCCGGCATTGCCGCGGCGCTGCGCGATGCCGGCCTGCCGGTCATTCTGGTCGAGCGCGACGATGGCGCTGTCGAACGGGGGCTCGCCAACCTGCGCGCTATCTTCCATAGCGCTGCAAAGCGCGGCCGCATCTCCACCGACGCGGCCGCCGACCGGATGGCGGGGATCACCGGCACGACGGATTATGCGGCGCTTTCCGATGTCGATCTGGTCATCGAGGCCGTTTTTGAAGATCTGGACGTGAAGCGCGACGTCTTCGCGCGTCTTGCCGCCGCCTGCCGCGATAATGCGATCCTCGCCACGAACACCTCCTATCTCGATCCCGAACGGATTGCGGAGGGCATCCGTCGGCCGGAGCGCTTCTTGGGCCTTCATTTCTTCAGCCCGGCGCAGATGATGAAGCTCCTGGAAATCATACCGACGCGGGCGTCGGCTCCAGCGGTGGTTGCGGCCGGCTTCGCGCTGGCGCGGATGCTGAACAAGATTCCGGTGCGCGCCGGCATTTGCGACGGGTTCATCGGCAACCGCATCCTCAAGGTGACGCGGGCTCAGGCCGAGCGGCTCTTGCTTTCGGGCGCCACGCCTCCGGCCGTCGACGCCGCCATGCGCGCCTTCGGCCTGCCGATGGGGCCCTTCGAGGCGCAGGATCTCGGCGGACTCGACATCGCCGCGTTCCAACGCAAGGCCGCTCGCGCGCGCGGCGAGACGCCCTTCGCACCGATCGCCGATCGCCTTTGCGCGATCGAGCGCTTCGGCCAGAAGAGCGGCGGCGGCTGGTATGACTACGCGCCCGGCGACCGGACGCCGCGGCTTTCGGAAACGGTCGCGTCGATCATCGCGGAGGAGGCGAAGGACTGGCCCCGGCCGGACTGGGACGAGGACGCAATCGCCGACTGCATCCTTTTGCCGATGGTCAACGAGGGGGCAAGTATCCTTGCGGACGGCACCGCGCTCAGGGCATCCGATATCGACCTGGTGAAGATCCACGGCTACGGTTTTCCGCGCTGGCGGGGTGGGCCGATGCACTATGCGCAGGCGCAGGGCCTTGATAAGGTCGTCGAGGCGCTGAACGCGCTTGCGACCGAAGGACTAGCCGATCCGCCTTGCGAGCTTTTGCTCGAGGCTGCCCGGCACGGCGGCTTCTCCGATGCCTCTCGCTGAGGCGCTGTCGCCGAAATCCGCGCAGGTGGTCTGGGAGAGGACCTGCATGAACGACAACGACTGCTGTAGAATCTATCGTCCGATGGAACGCTCCTGGAGTTCCTCGCCGATGAAGCAATTGTAGGATTGCGCATATCCGGCAGGTCTCAGTCCGGGGCGGCGTTGTCTAACGCTGACCTTCAGCCCGGAGATCTCGGTCGTCAGCTTGGCAAGAATGGCGGCGGAGAATTGGCTGGCCTCGGACACCTTCATGACGAACGCCCCCTTCTCCGCCGATGACCCATTCCTTGTAATAGCTATCGAGGTCCGGGATCGAAGCCGAATCCGGCGTGTCACTCAACATGATCGCGAGCCCGTCGATGACGATCCCTTGGGCGACGGTACTGTTCCGGGCAACCGGCGCCGGTACCCCGGCATTGTTGGGTCCGTGACGCTCAAGCACACACCGGGCTTCGTCTGCGCTCCGATCTGGACGACTGCCGGCGTTCCGTCCCCGCCATATGACAGCACGGACCCGATGGCGAGCGACGGAACTTTGCTGCAGCCCGCCGGCGGCTCGACCTTCCTCATCGTCACCTTCCCGCCGGATGCCGTGATGATGTCGCCGGATTTCAGGCCCGACCTTGCGGGTCCGGAGCACGCGGCCGCCGCGCCGGGCATCGCCCAAACCTTCGAGATGGACAATCCCGGCATGCACACCACGCCGACCATGGATTATGGCATCGTACTCAGCGGCAAGATCACCCTTGAACTCGATGACGGCGCAACGGTGAACCTCGGCGCCGGGGACAGCCTGGTTCAGCACGGCACGCGCCACGCCTGGCGCAACCCGAACAGTGAGCCGGCGACGGTCGCCTTCGTGCTGATCGGCGCCGGAACCCGATAAGGCGGGGGTTCGCCGAAACCGCGCATCTCGAACCCGCTCCGCATGAAGGCGGGGCCGGAAGGAGAGGGCCCACTGCACTTGGCGAAGCCGACGCGGCACGAAGTTCAGCCGAGCCCGAGAAATGACTGCGGCGACCGACGGTCCGATCTGAACGCTCTCAATAGGATCGTCGTTCCGATCGGCCCACGCGGCGCAGTCTCCACCAAAAAGCGAGCCTGCTCGGTCGGAGCAGGCTCGCTTGTCATCATTGCGAAGAAGAGGCCTTCTGCCCCTCAGCTGCGCGGCTTGAGGTTTTCCGGGTCGTAGAGCGGCTTGTAGCCGACGCCTGCGACCTCGACCGGGTAGGTCTCACCGAAATACTCGACCTGCAGCTTGCGGCCGACCTGGCAATGGGACCAGGGCAGATAGGCGAGCGCAATGTTCTTGCCGATCGTCGGACCGTAGGCGATCGAGGTGGTGTAGGAGCGGCGGCCGAGTTCGTCTATCAGCACCTCGCCGCTCCCCGGGTCCATGACCGGCAGGTTGCCGACCGGGTAGCGCTTCACGCCGTTCCTGTCGGTGTTCTCGGTCATGACGAGCGTGCAGAGCATGGCGGGCTGGTGCTCGCGTGCCTTGTACTCCAGATGCTTCGCCTTGCCGCGGAAGTCCGCTTCCTTGACCTTAGGACGGGCAAGGTCGGCCTCGATGAGGTTGTACTGGGTGAGAAGATCCGCGTTCTGGAGGCGCAGGCTCTTTTCCATGCGGCGCGAGTTCGCATAGGTCTCGACGCCGAAGGCCATGACGCCCGTGGCGCGCAGCGCATCCCAGACGGCCAGGCCGTCCTCGTACTTCATGTGCAATTCCCAGCCCTGCTCGCCGACATAGGAGATGCGGAAGGCGGAGACCGGCTTGCCGGCGATCTCGATCTGCTGGATCGAGGCGAAGGGGAAGTTCTGCGGATCGAGGCCGGCCGGATCGGCAACCACCTTCTTCAGCGTTTCGCGGGCATTGGGGCCCCAGATGCCGATGGTGATGAACTTCTCCGATACGTCTGTGATGGTGACGTCGAGGCCGCGGTCTTCCGCGACACGGCGCATGTAGTGGAAGTCGCGCGGGCCGGCATCGGCGCCGTTTACGAGACGGCAGCGGTCGGCCATGCGGAAGACGGTGAAGTCGGCCCGCACCATGCCCTCGTCATCAAGGAAGTGGGTGTAGATGCCCTTGCCGATATTGCCGTCTCCGCCGATCTTGGCGGCGCAAAGCCACTCGAGAAGCTCGACGTGGTCCGGACCTTCGATGTCGACCATGTGGAAGTGCGAGAGGTTGACGATGCCGCAATCCTCGCTCATCGCCAGATGTTCGGCGTTGGAGACGCGCCAGAAATGGCGGTTGTCCCACTCGTTTTCGCGCATCGGAACGCGGTTGCCGTATTTTTCCAAGAGGTGCTCGTTGGCGGCATAGCCATGTGCGCGCTCCCAGCCGCCGAGTTCCATGAAGTAGCCGCCGAGTTCCTTCTCGCGCTCGTAGAAGGGCGAGCGCTTGACGTTGCGGCTGCTCGCATAGGGCTCACGCGTATGCACGGCCGGGAAGTAGATCTTCTGCGCCGCCTCGAAGCAGCGGTTCTCGATGAACTTCTCTTCGAGCTGGTGCGGGTAGAAGCGGGCGTAGTCGATCGAGGCATGGTCGATCTCGGTGCGCCCGTCCGTCATCCAGTCGGCGATCAGCTTGCCGTAGCCCGGGCCGTCCTTCACCCAGATGGCGACGCAGTACCAGAGACCGCGTACCTTCTGGCTCTCGCCGCAGGAGGGGCCGCCGGCGGCCGATACCTGCAGCAGGCCGTTAAAGGAGTGGCCCTCGTTATAGCCAAGCTCACCGAGGATCGGCGTCAGTTCCATGGCGCGCTCGAGCGGTTCGATGATCTGCTCCATCTCAAGGTCGCGCTGCGAGGGCGACAGGCGTGCCTCGTGCTTTTCGAGAATGTCGCGCGGATGGCAGAGGCGCGGATTGGTGGCCTCGTAGTAGCCCCACTCTATCTGGCCGCCTTCGGTGGTCTTCGGGTCGCCGGTGTCGCGCATATAGGCCGAGTTGCCCTGGTCGCGCAGCAGCGGGAAGCCGATTTCCTTGCCGGTGCCTTCGAATTCGTTGTACGGGCCGAAGAAGGTGAGCGGATGGTCGACCGGCATGACCGGCAGGTCTTCGCCGACCATTTCGGCGATCAAGCGGCCCCAGATGCCGGCGCAGACGATGACATGGTCGGCCATGATCGTGCCGCGATGCGTGACGACACCCTTGATGCGACCGTTCTCGACGAGGAGCGAAGTTGCCGGCGTATTGCCGAAGACCTGCAGCTTGCCGGACTTTTCCGCCGCATCGACCAGCTTGCCGGCAACCGTCTGCGAGCGCGGGATGACCAGGCCGGCGTCCGGATCGAACATGCCGCCCATGACCTGATCTTCCTCGATCAGCGGGAACATCTTCTTGATTTCGGCCGGCGAGACATAGTGCGCGCGGGTGCCGAAGGCCTTGGCGGAGGAAAGCTTGCGCTTGATCTCCTCCATCCAGACGTCGTCGCCGGTGCGTGCGACTTCCAGGCCGCCGATGCGGGCGTAGTGGCCCATCTTCTCGAAGAAGTCGATCGAGTATTGCGTCGTCCAGACCGATAGATAGTCGTGGCTGGTCGTGTAGCAGAAGTCGGAGGCATGCGCCGTCGAGCCAATGTCGGTCGGGATGCCGGACTTGTCGATGCCGACGATATCGTCCCATCCACGCTCGATCAGGTGATGGGCGATCGATGCGCCAACGATGCCACCCAGACCGATGATTACGACCTTCGCCCTTTGCGGAAACTCTGCCATTGCTTGCGACCCTAGTTGGTATGGAAGCCGGATATTAGATTTTGCAGCGGCGCGACTTGAGCCTGTCTACGACATAATCATCGTGCTGCACGACCAGAGCCATGCCGTAGCGGATGGCAGCAGCGGTGACTAGTGGGCTGATGCCTTCGGCAGGAAGCCATTCGCATCCCTTGTCCGTCCGTAACGATTTTCTCCGCCGGGCTCGAACTCTTTGGAATAAAATTCCTTAGTAAATTTATAGACTATCTTATCATCCTCTCGGACTGCATCGCATTCAGCGACCAGACAGGGGTGGAAAAATGATCACGCGCAGACAGACCCTCGCACTCATCGGCGCTACCGCCGCGGCCTTGAGCGCGCCGAGCATCCGGCCGGTACGGGCGGCCAACGAATTCCGCATCGGCTGGCAGAAGAACGGCGTCCTGGCATTGGCGAAGCGCACCGGCGCGCTCGAGAAGCGGCTTACGGAGCATGGCTTGAGCGTGAGCTGGGCTGAGTTCACCTCGGGTCCACCGCTCCTCGAGGCGCTCGGCGCCGGTTCGCTGGAGTTCGGTCCGACCGGAGACGTTCCGCCGCTCTTTGCGCAGGCGGCCGGGGCCAATCTTCTGTATGTCGGAAGCTACAAGGGCACGGCGTCGGGCTCCGCCATTCTCGTCCCGAAGGATTCGCGGATCGCGACGCTTCAGGACCTGAAGGGGAAGAAAGTCGCCTTCAAGCGCGGCTCCAGCGCCCATAACTTCACCGTCAAGGCGCTGCGCAAGGCTGGCCTGACCACCGACGACATCGAGGCTGCCGATCTCGCGCCGCCGGATGCAGCGGCCGCCTTCAAGACGGGAGGTATCGACGCCTGGGCGATATGGGATCCCTATTTTGCCGTTGCCGAAGCGGACCCTCAGACACGGGTCCTGACAACGGCGGAAGGCATTGTGGACAGCTGGAGCTTCTTCTTCGGCAATGGAGATTTCACCGCCTCCCAGCCGGAGGTCATCGCCGATGTGATCGACGAACTGGCCAAGGTCGGCGCCTGGGCGCAGGCCAATCTCAATGAAACCGTTCCGGCGCTTTCGGAGATCACCGGCATTCCCGTCGAGCTCACCCGAACGATCCTGACGCGAAAGGGGGCCGACCTCAGCAAGGTGGCGACCCTGTCGGACGACGCACTGACCTACCAGCAGGCTCTGGCGAACGAATTCCATGGCCTCGGCATCCTGCCGAAGACGCTGACGATCGCCGACTTCGCCTGGCGGCCCAAGGCCAGCTGAAACGCGGCGCAATGAAAGGAACAGACCGTGACGAATAAAGACAAGCCACTCGATTTCCTCTGGTTCATTCCGACCTCCGGCGATGGAGCCTATCTCGGCTCCGATGATCTGAGCCGCCCCCCAGATGTCGGGTATTTTCGCGAGATCGCCACGGCGGCAGACCGGCTGGGCTATTCCGGCGTGCTCATTCCGACCGGGTCGGCCTGCGAGGAATCCTTCATTCTTGCAG
This sequence comes from Sinorhizobium fredii USDA 257, assembly GCF_000265205.3. Classification (NCBI taxonomy): domain Bacteria; kingdom Pseudomonadati; phylum Pseudomonadota; class Alphaproteobacteria; order Hyphomicrobiales; family Rhizobiaceae; genus Ensifer; species Ensifer fredii. Next base: position 5,168,817 of record NC_018000.1, on the reverse strand, counting down.
CGCACCTCGCGGCCTTCACGGAGAAGCTGAAGTTCCTCGTGGCCATCCGCCCGGGCATCGCATCGCCCGCCTATTACGCGCGCCTCACCGCGACGTTGGACCGGGTCTCGAAGGGGCGCCTGCTCCTCAACATCGTCGCGGGAGGAAGCGCCAAGGAGCTTGCCGGCGACGGCGTCTTCCTGCCGCATGACGAACGTTATGCGCACGCGGAGGAGTTCTTCCAGGTCTTCAATCAGCTCCTTGATACCGGCAAGGTGCATCTCGACGGCAGATACATCAAGGCGCATGACGCGCAGCTCGGTTTCCCGCCGGTGCAGCAGCCGCGTCCGCCCCTCTATTTCGGCGGATCATCGGATGCCGCGATCGAATTTTCGACGGGCGTCGTCGACAAGTACCTGACCTGGGGCGAGACGCCGGCCGAGGTCGCCGACAAGATCGCCACGGTCCGCAAGGCCGCTGCCGACAAGGGCCGTGCAGTGACCTTCGGCATTCGCCTGCATTTCATCGTGCGCGAGACCGACGAAGAGGCCTGGGCCGCCGCCGACCGGCTGATCTCCAAGCTCTCGGACGAAACGATCGCCGCTGCTCAGGAGGGACTTGCGAAGAATTCCGATTCCGTTGGTCAGGCGCGCATGGCAGCACTTCACGGCGGCCGGCGCGACAGACTCGAGGTATCGCCGAACCTTTGGGCCGGCATCGGACTCGTTCGCTCGGGGGCGGGGACCGCGCTCGTCGGCTCGCCAAAGACCGTGGCCGCACGCCTCAGGGAGTACCAGGAACTCGGCATCGATACGGTGATCGCCTCCGGCTATCCGCATCTCGAGGAGGCCTATCGCGTTTCTGAACTGCTCTTCCCCGAAATCGGTCTCAAGGGGCCGCGCAACCAGATCCGCTCGTCCTTCGGCGAGCCGCCGCTTTTCGCTGGCGGCGGACACGGCAATCTGCGGGTCGTCGCGGGTTCCTGATCCAAACGGTGAAATCTGTGCGGGGTCCGCCAGGCCCCCGCCAATCGAGAAGGAGAAGGATATGACCACATACGATGTTGCGAGCGATCGCCCGCAGCAGGGGAGGAGCTGGATCCTGCCGGCACTCTCGGCTCGCCAAATCCGACTGAAGGGGTTCTTGCCCTACGCCGTGCCGATCCTCTTGCTTCTGGTGTGGCAGATATTCTCGTCGGTCGGCTGGATTTCGACGCGGGTCATGCCGGCGCCGACGGATGTGGCCGTCGCCTTCATTGACCAATTGCTGTCCGGCGCGCTGGTGCACAACGTGGCGGTTTCAGGGTCGCGCGCGCTGGCTGGCCTTGTCGTCGGCGGATCAATCGGTCTCGTGCTCGGCATTGCGAACGGCATCTCCAAGCTTTCCGAGCAATTGACGGACACCTCGCTGCAGATGCTCAGAACCATTCCGCATCTGGCCATGATCCCGCTGGTGATCCTCTGGTTCGGAATTGGCGAGGAATCGAAGCTTTTCCTGACGTCTTTGGGCGTGCTTTTTCCAATCTATCTCAACACCTTTCACGGGGTGCGGAACGTCGATCGCGAGCTCATCGAGATGGGCCGAATCTACGGAATGAACGGTTGGACGCTGTTCAGGAAGGTCATCCTGCCCGGTGCCCTGCCTTCGATATTCGTTGGGCTGCGCTACGCGCTCGGGATCATGTGGCTGACACTCATCGTCTCGGAGTCGATCGCGGCGTCTTCCGGGATCGGCCATATGGCGAACCAGGCGCGCGAATTCATGATGACGGATGTGGTGGTCCTGTCGCTGCTCATCTACGCGGCGCTCGGCAAGCTCGCCGATGTGGTTGCGAGGGTCATGGAGCGCCATGCCTTGTCCTGGAACCCGGTCTATAACAAATAGGAGGCTACAATGAGCGCCTACGTCAGCAGCTCCGCCCCGCGTCCAGGCACTGCCGAGCCCCTGGGCGAACATCGGCAAACGGTCTCCGTAGAAGCGACCGAAGCGGTCTCGATCGAGCTGCGGCGGATCGAGCAGTCCTTCGCCCAAAATCGTGTCCTTCGCGGCATCGACCTCGACGTCCCGGCCGGCCAGTTCCTGGCGATCGTCGGCAAGAGCGGCTGCGGCAAGAGTACCCTGTTGCGCCTGCTTGTCGGGCTGGACCGCCCAACATCCGGCTCCCTCCGTTTCGCCGACCGATCGGGAGACCCGGTAGGGGCCAATGCGCGCATCGTCTTCCAGGAGCCTCGGCTGCTTCCCTGGGCGAGGGTGGTCGACAACGTGGCGGTCGGCCTCGGCCAAGACATCGATGAGAACACGGCGCGCGTGAAAGCGCTGCTGGTGCTGGACGACGTTCAGTTGCTCGACAAGGCGGATCAATGGCCGGCGCGCCTCTCCGGCGGGCAGCGGCAGCGCGTGGCGCTCGCTCGTGCGCTCGTCAGCCGACCCGGCCTCCTGGTATTCGACGAACCTCTCGGAGCGCTCGACGCGTTGACGCGCATCACCATGCAGCAGCTCGTCAGCCGCGTCTGGCGGGAACTTGGGTTCACGGCGATCCTCGTGACCCATGATGTCGGCGAGGCGGTGCATCTGGCCGACCGGGTGATCGTGCTGGACGGCGGCAAGGTAGCGCTCGATCTCGAAATTCCGGCCGCGCATCCACGTCGCCACGGCGATCCGGATCTCGCCGGCTTCGAGCGCCGTCTGCTGAACGCGATCCTCGGAGCGGATTGAACACGCCCCAAGCTCGCGTGCGTCCGATCACATCGACCGGATCGTGATCGTCCGCGTCGTGGCGAAACTCATCGCCAGGATTTGCTGGACAATTCTCTCTGCCTGGGCCGCGATCTCCGGAACACCGGTGAGTTCGCCGAAGGTCCCGCGCGCCAGCGGTCCGGCGACGAACAGATCCTCCACCGGATAACCGTCCCGCGCCAGAGCCCGGCTGTCGTAATCGGACGCGATGCCGAGCCCGCGCGGGTCCTCGGCGAGAAGGCCGAGGCGTTCCAACCCGGCAAGACAGCTCTGGCTGCCAATCACGTTGCCATGGCCAGGTCCGGTCGCCACGATGACCCACTGCGCAGCGTGGCGCTCGACAGTCCCGCGCGGCCTCACCGCAATGTCGATCACGATTTCCGCCGGGCCGGGCCGGACAGCAATGATCCGCCCCGCACAGGTTCGGAGGCGGCCCGCCGCCCTTTCGCTGTCGACAAGTTCGGCGATCTGCGGCGACATGCGAAATCGATGCGCTTCAAAGCGCCGGCGAAGATGACGGAGGACGCGGCGCTGTTCATCAAGCGGTAATGTTCGCCAGATCGCCTGTCCCTGATGTCGCAAGGCCTCGAAGACGCTCTGCCAGGGCAGGCCACCTTCCGTCACCTCCTTGAGGGCGAAGCGCACCTGCTTGAGAAGCGAAAGGGCGGTGTTCGGAACGCCGATAAGGAAGTCGCCATGCGGTGCGAAGTCGCCAGCGGCCTGGGGCTGCGGCAGATGTCCTGTTCGCGAAAGGAGCGTGATTGCGGCGCGATGCCGGCGATGGCGCAATGCTGCCGTGGCGTCGAGCGCCGTCAGGCCGGCACCGACGACGAAGACTTTGTCGTCCTGCCCTATCGCCTGGAGCGCACCAGGCCGCGAAGGGTCCCGTATGAAGCGAGGATCATCGCGAAGATGGCAGACAAGCTCGCCTGGCGGCATCGGCGGCGGATGGCCGGTCGCGATCACGACGACATCGGCCTGCAACGATGCGCCCCCATCTGCCTCGATCTGCCAGCGGCCGTACCGGCGGCAAATGCGCTCGACGCGCTCGCGCACATGCCGGACGGTTCCGCTGTCGAGAACGGGCTGGAGCTGTCCGGCCATGAACGCCGCGAAATCGGCTCTTCGCGCATAGATCGCCCCATTCGCCACGGCACCCGGGTCCCGCTCAAGTCGACCCGAGCGGGACAGCCAACGGACAAAGGCTTGCGGATCGCCCGGCACCGCCCGCATTCGGTGGGCCGCGACATTGAGGCGAAGCGACGGATCATCGGTATCATAGGCCAAGCCGCCGCCGAGATGGGCGCGGGGCTCGAAGACGACGATTTCGTGAGGGCAGTATTGCCCGTGCAGCGCGAGAAGGCGGGCGATCGTGGCTCCGGTGAAGCCTCCGCCGATAATGGCGACTCGGCGGATGTTCGGTACCGGCGCGACGTCGTTCTGCAACGGCAGGGTTATTCTCAGCATTCCGATTTCCTTTCGGCTCGACGGGCGGCTTCGAAGTGCTCCTTGCGGCATGCGGCGGATATATTTTCTATAAACTATATATACAAAGAAATTGGATGTCTATGGGGGCCGACCCGCGGCTGTTACCAATGGGGAAGCCCTGGATTTGCCGAGAAGAGGAGTGACGGGATGTCGGTTCAGCCTTCAGTAGGTGCCTTCGATGTCGAGGGAGCGATCAGTCGTTCCATGAACCGGCCGGCCGATGCAGACGGCTTGAAGGCGGCCTTGCGCTCCTTGGGCGGCGGCGTCAGCATCATAACCGCAGGAGAGGGCGAGGCGCGGACCGGCGCCACCGTCACGTCGGCGACCGCCCTTTCCGTCGAGCCGCCGCGGATGCTCGTGTCCCTCAATGGCACGTCCTCGACCTAGCCGGTCGTCGAACGCTTCGGCCATTTCTGCGTCAATATCGTCGGCACCCACCACGAGGTGCTTGCCAACCAGTTCGCCGGCCGCGGCGGGCTTAAGGGGCCGGATCGCTATCGCGGCGCCGAATGGACCCGCCTTGCCAGCGGCGCGCCGGTCCTTCAGGATGCGGTGGCGGCCGTCGACTGCGAGGTGGAGGAAGCCATCGTGCGGCACAGCCACGTGATCGTGCTCGGGCGTGTGGTCGGCATCCGCGCCGGTGGGGGCGGGTCCCTGATCTACCGGGAAGGCTGTTATTTTGCGCTTTCCGGTTAGAGATGGACGAAGGAATTCCCCAGGAGGGTACTGTATAGTTTATATGGAAATTATTGACGATTGAGCCGAATGCGGCGACACTGCGCGCCGGCTCATGAAGGGTCCAACAGGAGGAATGCCGAATGCCGCTCGGTATGGTGAACTTTTCCTTCGATCTATTGGCAGCCTGGCGCGAACATACCCGCGCGAAGAGCGCGCCCGAGAAAGCAGCCAAAGAGAAAAAGGCCGCCGCGGTCGACCGGAGCGACGAGGAACAGGCGCGCCAGCAGGCTCTGTTCTGGGGATTGTTCCCGGTTCTCTAAGGCGGAAGTGGCGAGCAGTGTACGCGGCCTCTGCCCATATGCCGGTCTGGCTGAGCCAGCATCAGTAGGGATGCATAAGATGGGATCCATTACGCATCTGCATGAGCGTCTTCGACCGGTGCCGCTTCGAATATCATCCGACGAGGAGGTATTGACGGCGGCCGGCGAGGTTGTGGCGCTCGGCGCCGATGCTCCCGCGGCTGTCCTGGCAGACGCCCTCGTGCGGTCCGGCCTGCTGGCGATCTCGATTCCCTCTGATTTCGATGGCGCTGACGTATCGAATGGATTGATCGCTCAGGCCGTGTCGCAGATCGCCGAAGTGCAGCCGGCTGCGGCCGGTGCGCTTGTCGACCACTTCCGCGCCCTCGAACTGGTCCGCAATGGCGGCAGCGAGGAACAGCGGCGCAGTATCTATTCGCATGTGGCAACGGGTGAGAGGTTGTCGGCAACAGGCCCGATCGATCAGGGCACGACGCAGCGCTACGTCCCCGATAGCATCGGGTTCAAATTGACCGGTGCTCTCGAGGCTGCCAATCTCGGCGAGCCGGATTGGTTCGCCATTCTTGCGCTAAACGACGCCGAGGCGACGAGCCTCTTGCTCGTCCAGCGTGGCAGCACCGACGCCAATGTCGTCCGTGTGGGCGAGCCGGCACTGTATCGCCTTGATGGGGTGCATGTGCCGGCCGACTCGGTGCTTGCCCTCAACCGCGATGCGCTGGTCCTTGCGCGATCGCTCGGAACGATCCTGCAGGCCGCAACCGTCCTCGGGGAGAAGCGCCGGCAACTGGCAGGCAATTTGAACTTGTGGCGCGCCGGCCGTCCGTCGGGCGACCGGCCGTGGGACGAGCGGATCGGGCGATTCCAGGTCGAGATCGAGACATTGGCGGCCCTGATCGATCGGGCTTCGACCGCCCTCGACCTCGCGCAGGTGAACGCCACGCCGGCTGGCGTCGTGGAGGTGGCCAGAGTTGCCACCGCGATCGAGATCGCCTTTCCGCTGGAAGGAACGCGCGGCACCGGGCACCTGCTCGCAGAGCTCGGGCGCACGCTATTCACAGGCTGAGGTCAGCCTATTCGCCGGCGATAAGCGCTTCCTCGACGGTCTTCGCCCGCTCCTTGGAGACGAACTGCGCGAGCGTCATATTGTCGAGGATGGTGGCGATCGCGTCTCGAACCTCGGTCATCGAGAGGCGCACCTGACAGCCGACCGGATCGTTGCAATCGTCGCACGCCTCGAAGGCCGTCCGGCTCGCACAGCGGATGGGAGCGAGTGGCCCGTCAAGCGCGCGAATGACCTGGCCGATCATTATCTCCGAGGCGGGCTTCGACAAAGAATAGCCGCCGTTGGGACCTTTCTTCGAGCGCAGGATGCCGGTGTTGCGCAATTCCAGGAGGATCGTGTCGAGGAACTTTTTCGGGATATTGTTGCGTGTCGCAATCTCCGTCACGAACGCGGTTTCTCCAGGACCAAGGCGCGCCAGATCAACAAGCGCCTTCAATCCGTACTTGCCTTTTTTCGTAAGCATTGTGGGACTCGGATAGTGTCCGTCGCGCACGTGCCGGATGGCGCGCACAAGGAACGGACGTTTATTATTTCTTACTTAGTAAATAGTTTTTGCCGATTTAATCTGCAAGTGAGTGCCACCGAAACTGCTACCGCATGGCGATGAATTTTCAGTCACTCACGTAAGAATCAGTGATTTGACCCGCTTTCACGCAGCTCAAGCCGTCTGCGCTGGTCAGGAACGCCCTCTTTTCTTTTCCCGTTCGCCTTTGACAGAAGGAAGGCATCGAGCGCGCGACAGCCTCTGTTTCCTGGTCAAGGCCCGGTGCCGAAGAAGGCGAGGCGTGTGAAAAGAATGTAGTTCGACTCCGATACCATCAGCGCCACGAACACGAGGACCAGCAGTGGCGGCAGCAGGATAGCGTAGGTCAGCGCGAGCCGCTCCCAGGCCATATGCATGAACACCGCGACGATCAGCCCCGCCTTCAGCATCATGAAGATCAGGATCAGCGACCAGCGCAGATATCCCTGCAGACCGAAATAATCGACCAGGTAGGAAAAGGCGCTGAGCACGAACAGCAGCCCCCAGACCAGGAGGTAGAGCTTGATCGGGTGCTGTTGGTGTTCCGCCTGTGCCACATGTTGTGCGGCATGTGCCTCGGCATGAGCCATGGTGCCCTCCTCACCAGAGATAGAAGAATGCGAAGATGAAAACCCAGACCAGATCGACGAAGTGCCAGTAGAGACCGGTGATCTCGACGATCTCGTAGCGGCCCTTGCGGCTGGTGAAGAAGCCGCGCCGCTCCGTGTCGAAATCACCGCGCCAGATCTTGCGCGCCACGATCAGCAGGAAGATCACGCCGAACGTGACATGGGTGCCGTGAAAACCGGTAATCATGAAGAAGGAGGAGCCGAATTGCGCCGCTCCCCAGGGATTGCCCCAGGGACGCACGCCTTCGGCGATCAGCTTCGACCACTCGAATGCCTGCATGCCCACAAAGGTGGCGCCGAATAGCGCCGTGACCAGCATGAGAATTGCGGTCTTCCTCCGATCGCGGCGATAGCCGCAGTTGACGGCCATTGCCATGGTGCCGCTCGAGGAGATGAGAACGAAGGTCATGATCGCAATCAGGATCAGCGGCATATGCGTTCCGGCAATCTCAAGGGCGAAGACCTCGCTCGGATTCGGCCAGGGAACGATCGTGGACATGCGCGCCGCCATGTAGGCGAGCAGGAAGCAGCCGAAGACGAAGGTGTCGCTCAAGAGAAAGATCCACATCATGGCCTTTCCCCAGGAGACGTTCTTGAAGGTGCGTTGGTCCGAGGCCCAGTCCGACGCCAGCCCAGCCAGACCGGCCCGGTGGGGAAGCGTTTCTGCTGCGGGGGTCTTGATCGGGGCAGACATTGTCAGCGGTTCCTATGTCAGCAGTTGGCGGCAGAAATCGACGACGTCGCTGGCCCAGCCGGAAAAGAGCGCGAAGAGCACCAGCCAGACGAACAGCATGAAATGCCAGTAGATGGCGCAGAGCTCGACCGTCAGGCGCATTCTGCGGTCCAGCGGCCCGCCCCAGGCGCGGACCGTGAGCCGGCCGAGCGCGACAAGTCCGCCGACAATGTGCAGGCCGTGCATGCCGGTCAGCAGATAGAAGAAGCTGTTGGCGGGATTTCCGGCGAGAAGGTAACCGGCAGAGGTCAGCTCGCGCCAGGCGAAAAGTTGCCCCACCAGGAAGGCGAGACCTGCCGCCAGGGCGGCAAGCAGGTCGGTTCGGGTCGCCTCGTCATCGCGCCGCCCCGCCTCCACCTTTGCCCCGTGCAGGGTAACGCTGCCGACGGCAAGTATGCCCGTGTTGACCCAGAGGAGACCAGGCAGCGGCAGCGACCCCCAGTCGGAGGAGGCCATGCGCATGAAATAGGCGCTGATGGCAAGCGAGAACAGCGCCCCGACGACGCCGAGGAAGACGCCCAGACCGATTTTTGAAGCCGGCAACGGCGCGCCGCTCCGGCGGTCGTAGACATGACCGACCTCGAGCCAGGGACGCGACGCCAGCCGCTGCTGGGCGAGCCACCAGACGATGACGGCAGCGACTAGCATGAGGAAGATTAGAGCGACGCTCATGAGGCCGCCTCATGGGTGACGAGGCCCGGCGTCGCCTGGTTCTGCGGGATGAAATCCTCGGGCGCACCCGGGACGCTGTAATCGTAGGCCCAGCGATAGACGACGGGCAGTTCCTTACCCCAGTTGCCGTGTGATGGCGGCGTTTCGGGCGTCTGCCACTCGAGCGTCGTCGCCCGCCAGGGATTGCCGCCGGCCTCCCGGCCGTGCCGCACGCTCCAGGCGAGATTGAAGAGGAAGACGATCTGCGCTGCGCCGACGACCAGCGCCATGACGCTGATGAAGGCGTTGAGGGTGTGGACGGAGTCCGCCACGAACGCCATCTCTCCCAGTTCGTAGTAGCGGCGCGGCACGCCGACGAGACCCACATAGTGCATCGGAAAGAAGATCGCATAGGCGCCGATGAAGGTGACCCAGAAGTGAATCTGGCCGAGCACTTCGTTGAGCATGCGTCCGGTGATCTTCGGGTACCAGTGATAGATCGCGCCGAAGATGACCATGATCGGCGCAACGCCCATGACCATGTGGAAATGCGCGACGACGAACATGGTGTCGGAGAGCGGCACGTCGACGACGACATTGCCGAGGAAGAGCCCCGTCAATCCGCCATTGACGAAGGTGACGATGAAGGCGAGCGCGAAGAGCATCGGCAGGGTCAGGTGGATGTTGCCGCGCCAGAGGGTGAGCACCCAGTTGTAGACCTTGATCGCCGTCGGTACCGCGATGATCAGCGTCGTGGTGGCGAAGAAGAAACCGAAATAGGGGTTCATCCCGCTGACATACATGTGGTGGGCCCAGACGATGAAGGAGAGGCCGCCGATGATGACGATCGCCCAGACCATCATGCGGTAGCCGAAGATGTTCTTGCGCGCATGAGTGCTGATGAGATCGGACACGATGCCGAAGGCGGGCAGGGCGACGATATAAACCTCAGGGTGGCCGAAGAACCAGAAGAGGTGCTGGAAGAGGATCGGACTGCCGCCGCCATGTTGCAGCTGTTCGCCCATTTCGACGATCGCCGGCATGAAGAAGCTTGTGCCGAGCAGCCGGTCGAAGAGCATCATGACGCAGGCGACGAAAAGGGCGGGGAAGGCGAGCAGCGCCATTACCGTCGCCGTGAAGATGCCCCAGACGGTCAGCGGCAGGCGCATCAGCGTCATGCCGCGCGCGCGGCCCTGGAGCACGGTGACGACATAGTTGAGACCGCCCATGGTGAAGCCGATGATGAAGATGATCAGCGACGAGAGCATCAGGATGATGCCCCAATCCTTGCCGCCCGGTGTGCCGGAGAGAACCGCCTGCGGCGGATAGAGGGTCCAGCCGGCGCCGGTCGGCCCGCCGGGGGCGAAGAAGCTGGCGACCAGGACCAGCACGGCGAGCAGGTAGATCCAGTAGCTGAGCATGTTGGCGTAGGGGAACACCATATCCCGGGCGCCGACCATCAGCGGAATGAGGTAATTGCCGAAGCCGCCGAGGAAGAGCGCGGTCAACAGGTAGATCACCATGATCATGCCGTGCATGGTGATGTACTGGTAGTAGGCCTCGGCGTCGATCAGTTCAAATGTGCCCGGAAAGCCGAGCTGCAGGCGCATCAGCCAGGAGAGCACCAGCGCCACCATGCCAATGGCGATCGCCGTCGTCGCATATTGAATAGCGATGATCTTCGCATCCTGGCTGAAGACGTAGCGCGTCCACCAGCTATGCGGATGATACAGTTCAACATCCTCGACTTCGGGAGGCGGAAGCGCCTCGCCAATACCGGACCGGACGTCGACCATCATATGTCCTCCCAGGTTTGCTACTCAGCGGCGCCCCCTTACTGCGCTGCTGCGGCGGTGATCGCGGTCGCCGCCGGGCTTGTTTCGGACGATGCGGATAGTTGCGAAAAACTCTGCTGCTCGGCGAGCCAGGCCTGATAGTCTTCTTCGGTGTCGACGACGACGGTACCCCGCATCTGCGGGTGGCCGACGCCGCAGAGCTCCGCGCAAAGGATTTCGAAGGTTCCCGTGCGCGTCGGGGTGAGCCAGAAATAGGTCACCATGCCAGGGATCATATCCATCTTGGCGCGGAATTCCGGCACGTAGAAGTCGTGCAGGACATCGACGGAGCGGAGCAGCACCTTGACCGGCTTGCCGATGGGAAGGTGAAGCTCGCCGCCCTCGATGATCAGATCGTCGAGGCTGGCTGCGTCATTCCGGTTGAGGCCGAGCGTGTTTTCGGGGGTGATGTCGCGTGTCTCGCTCGTGCCTAGCCGCCCGTCGGCGCCGGGAAGCCGGAAGCTCCAGAGCCATTGCTGGCCGATCACCTCCACTTCGGAAGCGCCCTGCGGGACGGTGATGAACTGGTTCCAGACGAACAGACCGGGCGCCAACATCGCGGCGACGCCAAGCGTGGTGCTCGTTGCCAGCCAGCCTTCGAGTTTCCTGTTTTCGGGTTCATAGGCGGCAGTGTTGCCGGGTCGATGGCGAAACCGCAGAACGCAATAGGCCATGAACAGGACCACGGCGGTAAAGGCAATGCCGGTGATCCAGAAGGTTATGATGATGGTATTGTCGATGTAATTCCAGTTGGAGGCGATAGGGGTCCACCACCAAGGACTCAACAAATGGAACAACACTGATCCGGCGGCCAACAGAACCAGAGCCACTACAACCGCCATTTTCTGTCCCTCCCCGCCGTGATCAGCCGTGAGACGAATACACAATCCGCAGCGTTCCGATCAGAATTATTGCACGAACGGATAATACTGGCAAATCATCGGAAAGACGTGAAAATCCCTCTTCCCGAGGGATGCTCCTATTTGGGGTGTTGCTTGAGATAGGCGATCACGTTGGCGATCTCCTCGTCCTTCTTGAGCCCGGGAAAGACCATTTTTGTGCCTTTGATCTTCGCCTTCGGATTGCGGAGATAGTCGCTCAAAGTCGCCTCGTCCCAGACGAGCCCGCCCTTACCCGCCTCGACCATGGCTTGTGAATACTTAAAGTCCGCATGAGTGCCGGCAGTCCTGCCGATGACACCCATGAGCGACGGCCCGACCTTGTTCTGGTCCTTGTCGACGACGTGGCAGGCGGTGCATTTCTTGAAGACGGTGGCTCCGGCGTCAGCATCGCCCTCCTGGGCATGGCCGGCAACCGGACAGAGAAAGAGTGCCGAAAAACATAGGGCAACAACAGCAATTCGCATCATACTTCCCCAGTTTCGCCCGGCGCGGCGCAAGGAAGAGTGTCGTCAAATCATGGCTTTGGCGGTTTTTGCTTCACTTAAAGGAATGGCGCACCGGGGCGGTTGATACTTGCGACAGAAAAGAAGCTAGTCCTCGCCGGAAAGAAGTCAATTGCTCCTTCCGGGTAGGCGGTCGGGGCGGGCCTCTCCCCGCCGCCGTGCCGACGCTGCGTCAGACGCGGTTACCCTCGCCGTCGAAGAAATGCAGATTGTGCGCGGGAAAGTGGACCGGGATCGTACCGGAGGCCGTCAAAAACGAGCGATCATTGGTGAATGCCTTGAAGCCCGCGCGGCCGAGCGAGAGATGCAGGATGATGCCGAAGCCGGTCGGCTCGACCAGATCGACGGTCGCAAGCAGTGTCTCCGGCCCATGCCCGGCAAGCACGATGTGCTCCGGGCGGATGCCGAGCGTCGCCTTGGCATTGTTCGCAACCGGTGCGGGCGAGTCGAGCGGAATGCTAATTTCGTCGGCAATCTCGAACAACGGCCTTTCGCCGGCATGATAGGCGCCCGCGAAAAAGTTCATGCCGGGCGATCCGATGAAACCAGCGACGAAGAGATTGGCGGGGCGATCATAGAGGTCGAGGGGGCTGCCGACCTGCTGAACGACGCCGGCATTCATGGCGACGATGCGGTCGGCAAGCGTCATCGCCTCGATCTGATCATGCGTCACGTAAATGGAGGTGGCGCCGAGATCCTTGTGCAGCTTCTTGATCTCGGCGCGCATCTGCTCGCGCAGGCGGGCATCGAGGTTGGAGAGCGGCTCGTCGAAAAGGAAGGCTTTCGGCTGCCGCACGATAGCGCGGCCCATGGCGACGCGCTGCCGCTGGCCGCCGGATAGCGCTCTCGGTCGGCGCTCCAGCAGGGGGTCGAGGCCCAGCTTGGCAGCCGCACCCGTTACCACCGTTGCGATCCTCTCCTTCGGCGTCTTGCGAAGCCTGAGGCTGTAGCTCATGTTCTTTTCGACCGACATATGCGGATAAAGCGCATAGGACTGGAAGACCATGGCGATGTCGCGGTCCTTCGGCGCAAGCTCATTGACCCGCTTGCCGGCAATGCGGATCTCGCCGGCGGTCACGCTTTCGAGCCCGGCGATCATCCGCAGCAGTGTCGACTTGCCGCAGCCGGACGGGCCGACGAGCACGACGAATTCGCCATCGCGGATCTTGAGGTCGACATCATGCAAGACCGGGTGGATGCCGTAGGATTTCTGGATGTTGGCGATGTCGATGGAAGCCATGGGTAATCAGCCTTTCACCGCGCCGGCCGTGAGGCCCTGGACGAGATAGCGTTGAATGAGCAGGAAAAAGAGGCAGGCCGGGATCAGTGCCAGCACGCCGGCGGCCATCATCTGACCGAAGTCGACCGAGAATTTCGAGACGAAGGACAGAAGCCCAACCGGGAACGTCGCCTGCTCGTTGCCGGAGATCAGCATCAGCGAGAAGAGCAATTCGCTCCAGGCGGCGGTGAAGACGAAGCCGAGCGTGGCGGCGATGCCCGGCAGCGTCAACGGCAGGATGATCTGGCGGAAGGCGACGAACTGCGTGGCGCCGTCGATCATCGCCGCCTCTTCCAGATCCTTGGGAATGCCGTCGAAGAACGACTGCATCAGGAAGGTGGCGAACGGCACGTTGAAGGCGCTGTAGACGATGACGAGGCCGGTCAGGCTGTTGGTCAGCCCGAGCGGCGAAAGGATCTTAAAGATCGGCGCGACGAGCATCACCAGCGGAAACATCTGCGTTAGCAGCATCAGCGTCACCAGCCAGTATTTACCGCGGAAGCGGAAGCGCGACAGCGCATAGCCGGAAAGCGAGGCAAGGATCGTCACGACGATTGCCGTCGACCCGGAGACGATCAGGCTGTTGCGGAAGAAGACCGGGAAGGCGCTATGCCTCAGCACGAAATCGAAATGGTCGAGGCTGGCGCGCGACGGCCAGAGGCGGATGCCTTCGGAATAGAGCAGGTCGTTGGGCGTCACCGCCACCTTGAGCAGCCAGAAGAGCGGAAAGAGCGCAAAGGCGATATAGGCGAGGATGGCCATGCGGTGCGCGACGGTGAGGAGGGCTGATTTGGCGCGCAACGGTTCAATCCTTGCTCAACAGCCACTGTCTCAGAATGACGATCAGCAGCGAATAGGCCAGCAGCAGCGCCAGGAGCACCAGGGCGATCGCCGAGGCGTAGCCAAAATCGAGCCGCTTGAATGCCTGAGTGAAAATGTAGCTCGCAACGATCTGCGTGCGGTCGGCCGGGCCGCCATTGGTCATGACGATGATGAGATCGGCGAAATTCGAAATCCAGACGGTGCGCAAGAGGATGGTGATGGCGATCGTCGGCGCCAGGAAGGGAAGCGTGATCGATAGAAAGCGCTGGAAGGCTCCGGCTCCGTCGATGCTCGCCGCTTCGTAGAGGTCGCGCGGGATCGCCTGCAGCGCGGCCAGCAGGGTGATCGCGAAAAAGGGAATGCCCCACCAGATATTGGCGATAATCGGCCCCCACATGGCGAGCTGCGGATCGGAGAGGATGTTGGCCGGCTGGCTCATCAGCCCGAGCGCGTAGAGCCAGTGCGGCAACGGGCCGACGACGGGATTGAAGAGCCAGGCCCAGTTGAGGCCGGCAAGGAAGCTCGGCACCGCCCAGGGCAGGAAAACGAGCGCCTGGGCGATGGCGCGGCCGCGAAACGGCTTGTCGAGCAGCAGAGCCAGGACTAGGCCGAAGGCAAACTGAAGGAGGACGGACGCACCTGTCCACCAGAGGGTATTGCGCAGCGAGCGGAAAAATGCCTGATCCTGCGACAGCGCCCGGAAATGATCGAGCCCGACGAAAGCACCCGAGAAAGGATTAAGGAGCTGGATGTCGCGGAAGGCATAGGAGACGCCGAGCACGAGTGGGACGAGCATGACAGCGACGATCAGGATCAGTGCCGGTGCGCTGTAAAGATAAGGCGCGGAGGCATCCGCGATGCGCCTCATCAGCGGCGGACGAATTGCAGGCAGGCCATCATGGCGTGCGGCATAGGCCATCGGTCGAAATTTCCCCTTTTTGACCGCCGTTATCGATCGGCGTGCCTGCTTGTCGTTCTTAGTTGGACCGGCGGGGGCGCGAACCACCGCCGGTGCCGATCTTACTTCTTGTTCGCCAGGTGTTTCTGCTGCGCCTTGGTCAGGTAATCGGCCCACTGATTGGCGAGTTCTTCCGGCGTGATGTCGCCGAGCAGCGCTTCCTGGGTCGTCTTGATCGCCAGCGAATCCTTGAAGAAGGCGAATTCCTCGAGGTAGGTTGGCATGACGGTCAGCACGACGTCCTTGTCGGCAAGTTCATCGAACCAGCCCTTGAATTGCGGGCTCGCGTAGAAGGGGTCCTTCTCGGCCGACTTGTGGACCGGCAGCGCCCCGGTGCGCTTGTTCCACTCGATGTTGCCTTCCGGACCTTCGAGCGTTTCGATGAGTTTCCAGGAGAGGTCCTTGTTCTGGCTTGCGGCGAGCATCGACCAGCCGGCGAAGCCGATCGTTGTGAAGGCCTTGCCGCTCGGGCCCTTCGGCATGGTGGTGACGCCGAAGTCCTCCGGCTTCATGCGCTGGGCAATGGCGATCAGCGCATCCGGGTCCTGGTCGAGGAAGGCACAGGTGCCGCTATAGAAGCCGGCAACGATTTCGTTGAAGCCCCAGTTGACGCTATCCTTCGGCGCGAGCCCCTTCCTGTAGAGATCGATGACCCATGTCAGGCCCTTGATCCAGCCTTCGCTGTTCATGGTCGAGGTGCCGTCCTCGTTGAAGAACTTGTTGTCACCGGCCATGGTGGCGCCGAACATCACCCAGCCATTGAGGCCGCCCGGACCGCCGCGCAGGCAGTAGCCGTATTTCCCCGGCAGCTTGGAGACCGCTTCGGACGCTTTGACGAAGTCGTCCAACGTCTTCGGCGGCTCGCCGACGCCCGCTTCGGAGAGCAATTTCTTGTTGTAGAACATCGCCCGGAGATAGAAGCCGTAGGGCAGCATATAGGCGGTGTCGTTGACGTCGCGGCCGAGTTCCAGCGCGCGCTCGGTGAGGCCCGGCGTATGCTCCCATTTGGCGAGGTAGGGCTCGAGGCTCTCGAGCATGCCGTTATTGGCGTAAAGCGACAGCCAGGTATCCGGCATCTCCATCACGTCCGGGATTTCGCCGGCCGAGACCATTGTGGCGAATTTCTGGAAGGCTTCGCCCCAGGGCAGCGAGATGATCTCGACGGTGGTGCCGGGATTCGCCGCCTCGAATTTGGCGACGATCGACTTCAGCGTTTCGGTGCGCTCGGGGCTGGTGATGACCTCGACGAGCTTCAGCTTGGTATCGGCAAGTGCGCTGCCGGCCATCAACGTGGCGAGCAGGGTGGCCGTGATAAGCTTCCTCATTTTTGTTCCCTCTTTTCTTGACGGTTGATCGATTGTCTTAAGCGCGGGATGCGGGCGGAAAACGCTTGCACTTTGCCTCATCCCGCCTTGTCAGCCTGATGAAGCGGCGTCGAGCGCCGCTTCGAGATCGCTCCAGAGGGCCTCCGTTCCCTCCAGGCCGACATGGAGCCGTACCGACCGCGGAGAAATGCCGAAGGCGGCCGCGGAATTGGGTTGGGCTTTCTGCGCCAGAACGACTTTGCCCGGCACGATGAGGCTTTCGTGGCCGCCCCAGGACACGCCGAGCTTGAAGAATTGCAGATGATCGGCGAAGCGGCGCACGTCGACGCCCTCGCGAAAGATGAAGGAGAACAGGCCGGACGTGCCGAATAGCCCCGGCGGCAGGTGATTGCCGAGGCCCGGATGGCAGACCGTTTCGACCAGCGGATGCTCCTGCAGACGGCGGGCGACCGCGAGCGCCGAACGCTCATGCGCCTTCATCCGGATCGGCAGGGTGCGAAGTCCGCGGATCAACAGCCAGGCGTCGAAGGGCGAGAGCTTGCCGCCGAGATAGGGATAGGCTTCGGACCGGATGCGGCCGATCAGTTCCTTCGATCCTGCAACGACACCGGCGACGACATCGCTATGGCCACTTAGATATTTCGAGGCCGAGTGGATGACCAGATCGACACCGAGCGAAATCGGCTGCTGGAACACCGGGCTCGCCCAGCTGTTGTCGATGACGGTGACGATGTCCTCAGATTTGGCGAGCCCCGCGAGGGCTGCCACGTCATGCGTGTCCATGACCCAGCTCGTCGGGCTCTCCATGTAGAAGAGCTTGGCGCCGGGGAGGGCCTTGGCAACCGCCTCCTCGTCGCGCCCATCGACATAGGTCACTTCGACGCGCATGCGCTTCAGATGCGTGCCGAACAGCCGGAACGCATCGGGATAGAGATGCTTCACGGCAACGATGCGGTCGCCCGGCTCGACGAAGGACAGCACGGTGGAGGAGATCGCCGACATGCCGCTGGCAAAGCCGATGGCATCCTCGGCGCCCTCCAGGTTCGCCAGCATCTCCTCGAACAGCCGGACCGTCGGATTGAGGCCGCGGGTATAGATCGGCCGGACGCGCTCGCCCCGGTAGGAGGCGATCATCTCGTCATAGTCCTTGAAGGTGAACAGCGAGGTCTGGACGATCGGCGGAACGACGGCGTCGAAGGCATGGCCCTCGTCATGGGCGGTGATCAGCGAGGCTCTATCGAACGGATCGAGGCCGTCATTCATTGGGACATTTCCTTGATGTCTTCCTCGACGACGGCGAGGATTTTCAACGTCTCTTCCCGGGCGGAATCCGGATCCTGCGAGGCGATCGCGTCGAAGAGGGTTCGATGATAGGGAAACGACCGCCGCGCGAAGTCCGGGCGGTCGAAGGGTTTTTCCCAGAAGCGCTCGAAGGCCTCGCGCATCTGCTCGAGCAATTGGCGGAAGAGCGGATTGTGCGTCGCGTCGTAGATTGCCAGGTGGAAGGCGAGGTCCTCCGGTCCGGAGGTGCCCTTGGCAAGGTGAACGCGCTCCATCTCATCGAGCTTCGTTTCGATGTTGACGAGGTCGCTTTCGGTGCGACGGCGGGCGGCGACCATGCCGGCCTCGACTTCGATGCCGCGCCGGACCTCGAGTGTCTGCAGCAGGGCGTCGCGAAGATGGCGGGTGTCGAGCGTCAGCGGCATGTGGATCGTCGCACCGGAAATGGCGCGCAACAGATAGGTGCCGCTGCCCTTGCGCGCTTCGACGACGCCGAGCGCCTGAAAATGGCTGATGACTTCACGCACCGTGGATCGGCCGACGGCGAGCGCCGCCATCAATTCGCGCTCGGCCGGCAGCCGATCGCCAGGCCTTAAGCCCGATCGCTGAACAAAGTCGGCGAGAGCGGAAATCACCTGCTGCACCCGATCCACCGGGGGCAGGGGCAGCAGCATCGCTTTCTCCGGCTCGGGCATCCGCAAGCTCAAAATTGGTCTGACATCTGAGCAATATGCAGCCGCGGCGCCGCATGGTCAAGCGGCAAGAATTGCGATATGCCTGCTGCTGACAAAGGCCTCACGACACGCAGGAATCCATAGGGTGAGCGTCACGAAGTCCTATGCCGGCGACGGCAGCCATCCGGCGAGCTACTACGCCGCCACCCGCAACATCATCCGCACGCCGGTCAATCTCGAAGGGCGGGTCGACACCGACATCTGCGTCGTCGGCGCCGGCTATACCGGCCTGTCGACGGCCATTCATCTCCGAGAAAGGTTACAGGGTCACCGTGGTCGAGGGCGCCCAGGTGGGTTGGGGCGCCTCCGGACGCAACGGCGGCCAGATCGTCAACGGCCTCAATGCCAGCCTGGCGTCCATCCAGCGTCGCTTCGGAGAGGATGCGGCCCGCTTCATCGGCGGCCTTGTCCAGGAAGGCGGGCGGATCATTCGCCGGATCGTCAGCCGATTTCGGATCGACTGCGACCTGAAATCCGGCAACATCTATGCCGCCTATACCGGCGCCCATATGAAGGAACTCGAGGCCAAGCAGGCGCTCTGGCGCAAATACGGGATGGACGACCACCTGCTGCTCGACCGGGAGGCGCTGCGCAAGCTCGTAAATTCCGAAGCCTATTGCGGCGGCATGCTCGACATCACCGGCGGCCATATGCACCCCCTCAATCTGGTGCTCGGCGAGGCGCGCGCCTTCGAGAGCCTCGGCGGCACCATCTATGAGATGTCGCCGGTAACCCGAGTCGATCGCAAGGCGGCGCGGCCCACCGTCCATACCAGGGAGGGCGAAGTTTCAGCGCGCATCGTGGTGCTCTGCGGCAATGCCTATCTTGGTGACGCGGTGCCCGAGCTCGTTTCGCGCGTCATGCCGGTCTCGACGCAGATGATCACCACGGCACCGCTCGGCGAAGAGCTCGCCGAGACGCTGATCCCGAGCGATATGTGCGTCGAGGACGTGCGCTACATCCTCGACTATTTCCGGCTTTCGGCCGACAAGCGGATGATCTTCGGCGGCGGCACGGTCTATGGCGGCACCGATCCGGCCGACGTGGTGGCGAAACTCAGGCCCAATCTCGAAAAGGTCTTCCCGCGCCTCAAGGGCGTGAAGATCGACTATGCCTGGAGCGGCAACTTCGCGCTCTCCTTCACGCGCGTGCCGCAGATGGGCCGGATCGGCTCCAACACCTATTTCGCCCACGGCTATAGCGGTCATGGGGTGACCGGATCGCATCTTTTCGGCCGTACCCTTGCCGAGGCGATCGACGGCGACCAGTCGCGCTTCGACATGTTCGAGAAGCTTCCCTGGTATCCCTTCCCGGGCGGCCGGATGTTCCGGGCGCAGTATTCGACGATCGGTTCCTGGTGGTATTCTTTCAAGGATGCCGTCGGTTGGTAGTTCTGCTGCCGATACCGGGGTGGTGGGTGCGGGTTCTTTCTTCAAATCGATACCGCTCTCTGCGATGATGCGCTAGTATTTCGGCCGCGGACGGCTCGATCGTCCGCTGATATGTGCGCCGGACGGGAGCACAGATTTTGTCATTCGCGTGGATCTCAACAGAAGAAAATTGCGGGACTGAGCTTCGAACGGGCCGCTGACCCGCGATGCCGCCGCTGGAGGGCTGCCGGCGCTCGCGGCGCGGAGCGTCAGTGTCACGAAAATCGCAGTCGGGGAGGTCGAACATGTTCATCCGCTTCGGTTATGAGATTGGCATCGATTGTCCGCATGCGACGCCGATGATGACGTTTTTGTCCGTCGCCAAGGAACGGCGGGATGCGATTGTGCGGGAGCGAGGTCCCGTCGCTTCGCCGCTCGTTCCGATGGAGGAGATCACCGACCCGCATGGGAACAGCTGCATGCGCATGGTTCTGCCCGAAGGTGACACCAGGCTTGGCTACGACGCGGTGATCAGCGATGACGGGCGGCTCGACGTCTCGGATCCTCTGGCCGAGGCGTTGCCGGTGGAAAGGCTGCCTCCCAATTTGCTGCCCTATCTATGCGCCAGCCGCTATTGCGAGACCGATCGCCTGAGCGCGCTTGCCTGGCGGCTCTTCGGCGACGTTCCGGCGGGCTGGCAACGGGTGCAGGCCATCTGCGACTATGTGCATGACCGTCTGGTCTTCAGCTACGGCTATGCGCAGGCGATGCGCACGGCGCTCGAAGCGCATGAGGATCGGCTGGGCGTCAGCCGCGACTACGCCCACCTTGCGGTCGCTCTCTGCCGCTGCATGAACATGCCGGCCCGCTACGTCCACGGCTACATGGCCGACATCGGGGTCCCCGACAGCCCGGCGCCGATGGATTTCAACGCCTGGTTCGAGGTGTTCCTCGGCGACCGCTGGTACACGTTCGATGCCAAGAACAACGCGCGGCGGGCCGGCCGGATTCCCGTCGCTCGTGGCCGAGATGCAGCAGACGTCCCGTTGATCCAGACCTTCGGCAAGCATCAGCTGACCCACTTCACCGTCTGGACCTCCGTCGAGGTCGACAGCCGGCTCAGTCGGTCGCATCGCACCGCCGAGGTGTCGCTGCTGACCCCCTGGTTCAGCGAGACCTGGTCGCGCCATCTGCAGGAACGCGACCGCGAGCCGCACTGACGGCGCAGTCCGGGAACGGATTTTTCCCGCCTTGGGCGATCCGCGGAAAATAATATCTACAAACTTAATCGAGAATATAGGAGAACAGGAGTATAGGCCAACGCCAGCAGCGGAGAGATAAAATGAACGCGACAAAGGCGATGACCCACTCCCGCTACGCGTTCCATGTGACGCAGTCGACCAGGCGCTTGCCAGTCAATCTCATCCCCCACACGATCGCCATCGTGGCGGCATTCAGCTTCCTTTCGGCCGTCGTCATCGGCGCCATCTGACGGCGCCCGGACTTCTCCCCGAAGTCTTTTGCACTCAGTCGGGGCCCACTGCGCCACCGTCTCCCATGACGCCATTAACGGGCTGGCAAACGCGACATCGCACCCCTTGCAGGGCGTATCGCTGCGTCGTAGCGTGCCTCGGCCACGCAACTCGATGCGCAGATCGACTCGTAGATCGACTCCAAGACTCGTGTACGGTGAACGTCGTCGCGAGAGTATCGGAAGTCGCTCCGCGCTCATCGTGCACCGACCGCCCGGCGACCATCCGGCGTCCGGTCCGTCGGGAAACCACACTTTGACGGGAGGGAAAGAGCACATGCTCGACAAACGCAAGTTCTACATCAACGGCGAGTGGGTCGAACCGGCAGCACAGAACGACCTCTACGTGCTCAATCCTGCGACCGAAAAGCCGATCGCCGCCATCTCCCTCGGAACGGCAGTCGATATCGGTCGCGCCGTTGCGGCCGCCAAGAAAGCCTTTGCGAGCTACAGCCGGACCAGCTTGGAGGAGCGGTTGGCGCTCCTCGAAAAGCTGCTGGCGATCTACAAACGCCGCTACGACGAGATGGCCGACACGATCACCGCGGAACTCGGCGCGCCGAAAACCATGAGCCGGGAGCAACAGGCCGATGTCGGCGTCGGCCACCTTGAGGGCTACATCGACGCGCTGAAGCGACTGAAGCTGCGCGAAAAGCTGCCGAACGGCGACACGCTGATGCGCGAGCCGATCGGCGTCTGCGGCTTGATTACCCCGTGGAACTGGCCCATCAACCAGATTGCTCTCAAGGTGGTGCCGGCGTTGGCGACCGGCTGCACCTGCGTTTTGAAACCGAGTGAGTTCACGCCGCTCAATGCCATGCTTTATGCGGAGATGATCGACGAGGCGGGTTTCCCGCGCGGCGTCTTCAATCTCGTCAATGGCGACGGTGTTCACGCGGGCGCAGCACTATCGAAGCACAAGGACATCGACATGATGTCGTTCACCGGCTCGACGCGCGCCGGCATCGCCGTCAGCAAGGATGCCGCCGATACGGTCAAGCGCGTCACGCTGGAACTTGGCGGCAAGTCGCCGAATATCGTCTTCGCCGATGCCGATCTCGATGCGAGGGTGACCGCCAGCGTCCTCGAATGCTTCAACAATTCCGGTCAGTCCTGCGATGCGCCGACCCGTATGCTGGTGGAGCGCAGCGTCTATGAAGATGTGGTCGCGATCGCAAGGCGCGTCGGCCGGGAGGCGACGGTCGGCGACCCGACCAAGGAAGGCGCCCATATCGGTCCGCTCGTCAGCCACATCCAGTACGAGCGGGTGCAGTCGCTGATCGAGGCGGGTATTGCCGAGGGTGCGCGCCTCGTCGTCGGCGGCGCCGGCAAGCCGGAAGGCTTCGACACCGGTTATTTCGTCAAACCGACGATCTTCGCCGATGTCGACAACTCGATGCGGATCGCCCGCGAGGAGGTATTCGGGCCGGTGCTGTCGATCATCCCCTTTGACACGGAGGAGGAATCGATCGCAATCGCCAACGACACGAGCTACGGGCTTGCTGCCTATGTGCAGACCGGCGACCAGGAGCGCGCCGAACGGGTCGCGGCGCGGCTGCGCGCCGGCATGGTGCATATCAATGGCGGACCGCATCGCTACGGGAGCCCGTTCGGCGGCTACAAACAGTCGGGCAACGGCCGCGAGGGTGGCACCTTCGGCCTCGAGGACTTCCTCGAGGTGAAGACGGTGCATCTGCCGGACGCGGCCTGAGCGCCGTTTGGAGCTTGGCGGCTACAACTTTTCGTGCGGCGGCCGCCGATGATCGCCTTTTTGGCGAATTCAGGCTGTTGTCCGATCCGACGTTCTGATAGCTGGCGTAGCGGCGCCCTCAAGGCGCTCCTTCCCAGCCTTCGGATATCGCCGTGAACCAAGCCGTCAGTTCCGCCTCCTCCCAACAGTCCCTGGCCATGGCCGCACTGCTCGTCGGCGGTGTCGCCATAGCCGGATCGCCGATTTTCGTCAGGCTTTCGGAAGTGGGGCCGATGGCGACGGCCTTCTGGCGTGTGGCACTGGCGCTGATCCCGCTTCTTGCTTGGTCGTGGCTTGGCAAGGATGCGGCCGCCGACCGGCGCCCGGAGCGCTTGTCCGACTATGCTCTGCTCATCCTGCCGGGCGTCTTTCTCGCCATCGACCTCGGGGCGTGGCATCTCTCCCTCACCATGACGTCTGTGGCAAACGCGACGCTGCTGGCAAATCTTGCGCCAGTGTTCGTGACGCTTGCGGGCTGGGCCTTGTTCCGCTCTCCCGTGAGCGGAATTTTCGGAGCGGGCCTAGCCACGGCCATCGTGGGTGTCGTGGTTCTGAAGGGCGGGCCCGCCGCCCTTGGCGGCGGCGACCTGGCCGGCGATGGAATCGCGATAGTCGCCGCCATGTTCTATGCGGGCTATATTCTTGCGATCGGGCAACTGCGCAGCCGCTTCAGCACCAACCGCATCATGATCTGGAGCACCGCGTCGGCGGCCCTCTGCATATTGCCGATGACGCTGCTGACCGAGCCGGCGCTGTTTCCGCCGAGCGCCTTCGGCTGGGCGATGCTCGTCGGTCTCGCCTTTGTCAGCCACGCCGGCGGGCAGGTGGCGATCACCTATGCGCTCGCCTATCTGCCGCCGGCCTTTTCATCGCTGACGCTGCTCGTGCAGCCGGTCGTGGCTGCGGTGCTCGCCTGGGTGTTGCTGAGCGAGCCTGTGGGTCTCATGCAGGCAACCGGCGGCGCGATCGTGCTCATCGGCATCCTGATCGCCCGCCGCGGTTAAATCTACCTAAAGCGCGACGCCGCGCTTTAGGTTTGTTTCAACGCATGTCGTCGTCCCAAAACCGCTGCACACCTTTGGGCGACATGCATCAGATGCCCGGCAGTTCAAATCCCGCGAGCCGCTCTTCCAGCTTTCTGATCGTCGGCACATCGGCATTGGCGAAGGCAAAGCGCAGATAGCTTTCCTGGCCCGCGCCGAAATAATCGCCCGGCAGGCAGACGACGCCGGCAAGCTTTGCCAGCTTCTCGGCGACGAATTGCGAGTCGATGTCGCGGAACGGGTGGCGGACATAGGCGAAATAGGCGCCGACCGCCTGCAGCTTCCATTGCGGCAGGCGGCCCATCACGTCCTTCAGCGCGTTGGCGCGGGCGGTGATCTCGGCGCGGTTGGCGAGCCGCCAGTCGGTGAGCGCCGGGATGGCCTTGGCGACGGCGGCCTGGGCCGAGCGCGGCGCGCAGATCTGCAGGTTGTCCATGATCTTCGTCACCTGCTCGACGACCGCCTGCCCGGCAGTGATCGCGCCGAGCCGGTGGCCGGGGATGCAGAAGGACTTGGAGAAGCTGTAGAGGCCTATGAAGCCGTCCTGCCAGCCCTTGGTCTGGAGCAGGCGATGCGGTGCGACCGTGGCGTCGGACAGGAAGTCGCGATACGTCTCGTCGAGGATGAGCCAGGTGCCGTTCGCCCGGCAGGCGTCGTAGATGCGCTGGAGCAGATCGGCCGGGTAGACGGCGCCGGTCGGATTGTTCGGGGAGACGAGGACGAGGGCGCGAACGCCCGGCCGAAGTGCTGCGGCGATGGTCTCGACTTCGGGCAGGAAGCCGGCGCCGGCATCGCACGGTGCGAGCTCGACATTGATGCCGAGCATCGCCAACGTCGTTTCCTGGTTGAAGTAATAGGGATTGGTCATCAGCACCGTATCGCCGGCGCTCGCGATCGCCATGGCGGCACAGATGAAGGCCTGGTTGCAGCCGGAGGTGATGTGAATGTTGTCGCTGGTAATTGGGGCACCGTAGAGCGCCGCCACCTGGTCTGCATAGGCGCTGCGCAGTTCGGTCTCGCCCTCGATCGGGCCATAGCCGGTATAGGCAGGCGAGGCGGCCGCCTCGCCAAGCCATTTGAGCATATCCGGATGGGCGGGATAGCCGGGAACCGCCTGCGAGAGGTCGATCAGCGGCCCCTTTGCCCCGTCATAGGCCTTCGCCCAGGCCAGCACCGAGGGGACCGGCGGCTGCGAGAGCTTTGCGATGAGCGGATTGAGGTGGGGCATCGAGCGTTTCCTGTTGTTGGCGAGCGGCGCCTGTGGCGCCTGCTTTATGACTTGGTCTTGCGCTTTTGCGGGCTTTCCACGCGCCGGCTGCGGGGTGACGAAACTGGTTGAAAGCTGCCCGCTGCCGAATTGCGATCGTTATCTTCCGGTCTGGATATGCGGGAGCGGATCATCGTGCGGGCGGAGGTCTGAAGCTCCGGCATCGGATCGCTCTCGAGCGCCGCAAACAGCCAGTCGATGAAGACGCGGACGATCGGTGCGGCGCGCACCTCGTTGCGGCAGGCGACGAAAAAAGCGTCGTTGGCCGGCACTGTCAGGTCGAATGGCGCGATCAATTCGCCGCGGGCGATCAGGCTGCCGGCGGTGATGGTATCGCCGAGCGCCACGCCCTGATTGTGGAGTGCGGCTTCGGTCGACAGCCGTGCGTCGCTCATGAAGTGTTGGCGGCCGCGCTGAAGGTCGGTCGCGTCGGCGGCGGCCAGCCAAGTGTTCCACTCGCGGCCGTCATCGCCATGCAGCATCACATGGTCGCGCAGATCCCGGATCGAGCGCAGCGGCCGCATGTTGAGGAGCGTCGGGCTGACCACGGGAAACAGCTCCAGCCGGCTCCAGAGCCTGACCCAGCAGTCTCCCCAATTGCCATCGCCATAGAGGAGGCAGACATCGACGTCCGGAAAGTGGAGATGTGCCTCGTCGTTGGAGGCGACCAGCGTCAGCTGCAAGTCGGGAAATTGCTCGGTAAACTGATGCAGGCGCGGGATCATCCAAAACGAGAGCAGTGCCGGAACACAGGTGATCCTGAGCTCGCCACTTGTCGCCGGCCGGGTCATCGCCGCCGTTGCGGCGGCGATCTCTGCAAAGGCATGGGTGACGGCTGGCAGCAGCAGCGCCCCCTGCGGCGTCAACCTCAGCCGCTTGCCGCCGCGCTCGAAGAGCGGCACGTTGAAGGAAAGTTCGAGCGCGCGGATCTGATGGCTGATGGCGCCATGGGTGACGTTGAGCTCGCGGGCCGCCGCGGAAACCGAGCCGCGCCGAGCGGTCGCCTCGAAGGCGCGCAGCGGGTTCAAGGGGGGCAGGCGGCTCGACACGTGAGGCTCCGAAGGGTCTTAGCAATGTGAGTTTTTCTCACACGAAACGCTATAACAATGTCAATTGATTTTCCAGAAGATTTGTCACCTAATAGGTTCCAACAAGGGCAAAAGCCTGGGGAACATGATCGCGCCGGCCCGCCGGCGAAACCGCCAGTTGCGATCCGCTTCGCGACGCTTTGATCCCCGGCGACAGACATGGGAGGCTCCGGCGCATGGTCTGGGACGAGAAGAAGCTCAGCGAATTGAAGGCGAAATATGGCGAAAGCCATGGCGGAGAACTCTTCGACCCGGCCTTCCGCAAGGTCGCGGACAAGATCTTCACGAAAAGCGGCACGCGGCTCGCGCCATATTCCGGCATCCCCACTTTTCTCACCGCGCCCTACATGCCAGTCGATGCCGACAACCCGGACTTCGGCAATCTGCAGGTAGGGATCGTCGGCATACCGATGGACCTCGGCGTCACCAACCGCCCGGGGTCCCGCTTCGGACCGCGGGCACTGCGAGCGATCGAGCGCATTGGACCGTTTAACCACGTGCTGGGCTGCGCGCCCGTTCACGATCTGCGTGTCGCGGATATCGGCGACGTTGCCTTCCAAAGCCGCTATCGGCTGGAACTCAGCCACGAAGACATCGAAAAGCGCATGAACCAGATCGTCGATGCGGGCGTCGTGCCGCTTTCGGTCGGCGGCGACCACTCGATCACTCATCCGATCCTGAAGGCGGTCGGCAAGAAGCGGCCGGTTGGTATGATCCATATCGACGCCCATTGCGACACCGGCGGCGCCTATGACCTCACCAAGTTCCATCACGGCGGCCCGTTCCGCAATGCCGTTCTCGACGGCGTGCTCGACCCTACCCGCGTTGTCCAGATCGGCATCCGCGGCTCAGCCGAATATCTCTGGGAGTTCTCCTACGAGTCCGGCATGACTGTCATCCATGCGGAGGAAGTCACTGGTCTCGGCATTCCGGCGATCATCGAGAAAGCCAAGAAGATCGTCGGCGATGGCCCGGCCTATCTGTCCTTCGACATCGACAGCCTTGACCCGAGTTTCGCGCCAGGCACCGGCACGCCGGAGGTCGGCGGCCTGACGACCCGTGAGGTGCTTGAACTCATTCGTGGACTCAAGGGCGTCAATCTCGTCGGCGGCGACGTGGTCGAGGTCGCCCCGCAATACGATGCGACGACCAATACGGCTCATGCCGGCGCGCAGGTGCTTTTCGAGATCCTGAGCCTGATGGTCTTCAGCCCGACCGTCATCGGCAAAGGGTGAAGCGGCCGTCAGCCCGCGCCAAAGAGCCCGGGAAAGAGTATTATTCCACCGGAATGCCATAAGATTTCAACGAGAACAGGGAACGCGGCGGTAGCCGCCAAAACAAAGGAGACGTGCAATGAACATCAGTTCGATCAAGCGCCGCACACTGCTGGGGGCGGGACTTGCCGGTGCATCGATGCTGGCAATGCCCGCGGTGCTGAGAGCCCAGGACAAGTCGCTCAAGGTCGGCGTTTATGGCGGTTACTTCAAGGACTCCTTCGACAAGAACATCTTCCCGGAGTTCACCAAGGCGACGGGCATTACGGTCGAGTCGATCGCCGAACCGACCGGTGAGGCCTGGCTGGTCCAGCTTGAACAGGCCGCCCGTGCAGGGCAGGCACCGGCAGATGTTTCGATGATGTCGCAGGTCGCGATGCTCAAAGGTCAGGCAACCGAGCTCTGGACGCCGATCGACATGGCGAAGATCAAGGATGCCTCGAACCTCCTCGATCGCTTCGTCAACAAATATCCGGACGGCCGCGTTGCCGGCGTCGGGGCCGTCTCCTGGTACATCACGCTCGTCACCAACACCAATGTCTACAAGGAAGCGCCGACCTCCTGGACGGCCCTCTGGGATCCGGCGAACGCCGATAAGCTCGGCCTGCTGGCGCTGGTTTCGAACTCCTTCCTGCTCGAGGTGACCGCCAAGATTCACATGGGTGGCACCAATGCGCTCGACACCGAGGAAGGCATCCTGAAGGCGTTCGAGAAGCTTGCCGAAGTGAAGCCGAATGTCCGCCTCTGGTACCGCGACGAGGCGCAGTTCGAGCAGGCGCTGAAGTCGGGCGAAATCCCGATGGGCCAGTATTACCACGACGTTACGGGCTTGGCCGCGGCCGACGGTCATCCGGTTCGTTCCACCTTCCCCAAGGAAGGCGGCATCCAGGATTCCGGCTGCTGGGCACTGTCACGCGTCTCGCAGAAGTCGGAGGAGGCGCATATCTTCATCGACTATATGTGCCAGCCTGCCGTCCAGGCGACGCTGTCGCGCAAGGTCGGCACCTCGCCAACGGTCAAGCGCGAGTCGACCGACCTGACGGACAAGGAGTTTGCCGCAGTGTCGTCCGATATCGAGCCGATCGTCCCGCGCTACGACCTCTACCAGACCAAGTCGGATTGGCTGAACCAGAAATGGACGGAACTGATCGTCGGCTGATGATCGCGAGCGTCCGCCCGTTGACCGGGGCGGACTACAGCGCCGTGCGCTGTAGTCCTTTGAACGGCTGCATGGCTCAGTGCATAATCCCTTAAACCGCGTGCGGTTTAGGGATAACCTATGCCGAAACTCGAATGCTGCTGCGACCGTGGCGCTCGGATAGGCGCTGGCATCGCAGCATCTGCGCATGAAGCGCCAAAGCGGGGAACATATGTCGGGACTTGCCCTTCAGAACGTCGTCAAGGAATTCGGGGCCTTCAAGGCCGTCAACGACGTCGATCTAACGGTGCCGCATGGCACGTTCGTCTGCATGCTCGGCCCTTCGGGCTGCGGCAAGACGACCCTCCTGCGGATGATCGCAGGACTCGACCTGCCGACCTCCGGCGCCATCCGGCTCGATGGCGAGGACATCACCCGTGTGCCGACGCACAAGCGCAATCTCGGCATGGTGTTCCAGTCGCTGGCGCTCTTTCCGCATCTGACGGTCGGCGAAAACATCGCCTATCCCTTGCGCATACGCGGCGCGCCGAAGGAGGACCAGAGAAAGCGGGTCGAGGAACTCCTGTCGATGATCCATCTTTCCGGCTTTGCGGACCGCCCGGTCTCCAAATTGTCTGGTGGGCAGCGCCAGCGTGTCGCGATCGCCCGGGCGCTCGCGATCTCGCCGAAGCTCTTCCTGCTCGATGAGCCGCTTTCGGCGCTCGACGCGAAGCTGCGCGAGGCGATGCAGGTGGAGCTTCGGCAATTGCAGCAGAAGCTCGGCATCACGACGATAGTCGTTACCCATGACCAGCGCGAGGCGATGACCATGGCCGACACGGTCGTCGTCATGAGCGGCGGCGAAATCCGCCAGGCGGCCTCGCCGATCGAAATCTATCGCCGGCCGGCCGACAGCTTCGTTGCCGACTTCATCGGCCAGACCAATCTGATCGAAGCGGAATCGGACGCGCGGAACCATGTGACGGTGCTCGGCCAGCCGGTGCCGGGCCTGCAATTGCCGCCCGGGGCGGCCAAGGCGACGATCTCGATTCGGCCGGAGGACGTGCACCTGACCGCACCCGGCGCCGGCGCGTTGACCGGCACGGTTAACTTCGTACGCGACCTTGGCGGCACGATCGAGACCTTTGTCGACGTTGCCGGCCGCCAGATCGTCGCCGTTTCGACGCCGCGAGCCCGGCCGGAGGTGAGGGTCGGCCAAGAGGTCGGGGTGGCGCTGACGCCAGATGTCTGCGTGGTGCTGCGCAAATGAGACGCGAACCGCCCCAGACATTCGCCGACTACTCGCCGCTCCTCTTCCCCGCGGCCATGCTCACCATCTTCTTCGTCGTGCCCTTCGGCACGATGATTGCCGTCAGTTTCTTCCAGCGCCAGCAGGGCGGCTTCTATACGCCGGCCTTCGTCTTCGACAATTACGCGCGCTTCCTTTCGGCCTTCTTCGGCGGCGTGCTCGGATTCTCGCTGATGATGGCGATCGCCGTCGCCATTTGTTGCGTGGTCTTGGCTCTGCCGTTCACCTATCTGCTGACGCGCATGGCACGAAGCGTGCAGATCGTCTGGCTGGTCGCGCTTCTCTCGATCCTCTCGCTTTCCGAGGTCATCATCGGCTTTGCCTGGTCGACGCTCTTCTCGCGCACCGCCGGCATCACCAATATCCTCGTCGCGCTCGGCCTGATGGGCGAGGCGAAGGCACTGACGCCGAGTTTTGCGGCGGTGCTGACCGGCATGGTCTACCAGGCCTTTCCCTATACGGTGCTGGTCTTGTTCCCGGCGCTCGTGCGGCTCGACCCGACGTTGACCGAAGCAGCCCGAACGCTTGGCGCCTCGCCGCTCAAGGCCTTCTTCACCGTCGTCGTGCCCGCGCTCAGGAACACCATCGTCGCGACGCTGATCATGGTCTTCATCTTCGCGCTCGGCTCCTATCTGCTGCCGCAGCTTCTCGGCCGGCCGCAGCACTGGACGCTCTCGGTGCTGATCACCGACCAGGCGATCTACCAGTCGAACATGCCCTTTGCCGCTGCGATGGCCGTGTTCCTCGTGCTGGTGACGCTTGGACTGGTGGCGCTGACGGTGATCGCCGGACGCAGAGGAGAGGCGGCATGACGTCCTTTTTCCGCAAGTTCTACTTCTTCCTGATCGCCCTTTTCCTGGCGCTGCCGCTGATCGTCGTCGCCGGCGTCTCGGTCAATCAGAAGCAGACGCTGGCCTTTCCGCCGCAGGGCTTTTCGACCTCCTGGTACGGCGAAATCTTTGTCAACCCCGAGTGGCGAAACGCGCTCCTTGCCTCGGTGACGCTTGCGGTACTCTCGGCGGCGCTCGCCGTGGCGATTGCGCTGCCGCTCGCCTGGTTCCTGTGGCGACGTGTGGCGCCGTGGGCGAATATCTTCCAGCTCCTTGGCGTCGCGCCCTTCACGCTGCCGCCGGTCATCACGGCGCTTGGGCTCCTGACCTTCTGGGCGACCGCGGGCTTCTACGGCCAGCCCTGGACGGCGGTGGTCAGTCACGCGATCTTCTTCGTGACCTTGCCGCTGGTGACGCTGTCGCTCGGCTTCACCTCGATCGATCGCTCGCTGGTGGAGGCCGCCGCAACGATGGGCGCCGACGAGCGCACCATCTTCCGCACGATCGTGCTGCCGCTGATCCTGCCCTATATCGTCTCCGGCTACGCCTTTGCCTTCGTGCTCTCGCTCAACGAATATATCGTCGCCTATATGACGGTCGGCTTCACGATGGAGACGCTGCCGATCAAGATCTTCAACGCGCTCCGCTATGGGTATACGCCGACCATGGCCTCGGTGACGGTGCTCTTCGTATTGACGGCGGCGGTCATCTTCAGTCTCGTCGCTCGCTTCGGCGACTTGCCGAAGCTGCTCGGCGCCATGGCATCCGATCAAAAATGATGAAGCTCGCGGCACTGCAGATGAAAAGCGTCGGCGGCGATATCGCCGCCAATCTCGCCCGTATCGAGGGAGCGGCCGCGGAGGCCACGGCCAAGGGGGCGACATTGCTGGTGACACCCGAACTCGGGATTACCGGCTACGGCGCGGGCGACGACATCCGTGCGCTGGCGCAACCGGCCGAAGGCTCGATTGTGCAAGCGTTGCGGCGGATCTCCCGCGACGCCGGCATCGCTATTATCGCCGGCTTTGCCGAGCGCGAAGGAGCGGCGGTCTACAACAGCGCCGTCCATCTGGACGGCGACGCCGAGCCGACGGTCTATCGCAAGTCGCATCTCTATGGCGATTACGAACGGTCGCTTTTCACGCCGGAGCAGCCCTCGACGCGGCTCTTCGAGCATCGGGGTGTCCGCTGCGGCATGCTGATCTGCTACGACGTCGAATTCCCGGAAAATGTCCGCCGGCTGGCATCCGCCGGCGCCGATGTCGTGCTGGTGCCGACGGCGCTGCCGGCCGGCTGGTCGGGCACGTTCATAACCGATCACATGATCCAGACGCGCGCCTTCGAGAACCAGGTCTACGTCGCCTATGTCAACCATTGCGGCTCCGACGCAATGTTCTCCTTCGCCGGTCTTTCATGCATTGCGTCGCCCGATGGGCAGGTCATGGCGAAAGCCAATGCCGCCGATGAGACGTTGATTTACGCTGAAATCGATCCGCAGGCCTTTGCCATTTCGCGCGCGGAGAATACCTATCTCAGGGACCTCAAAGGGGTCTGATCCCGGTCGATCACTGTCAGGGAACAATCTGTTTCTGCGTTTCCACTTGTGGAACGCTTGGCTGGAGACCGATATTCAGCTCAACCGAAAGCCCCAGGAGGCATCCATGAGCTTGCAACTGACAGGTATCCACCATCTCACGGCAATCACCGCGAACGCGCCGAAAAACCTGCGCTTCTACACCAAGACGCTGGGGCTTCGGCTCGTCAAGAAGACCGTCAACCAGGACGACACCACCGCCTACCACCTCTTCTACGCCGACGGGAAGGCGACGCCCGGCACGGATCTGACCTTCTTCGATTGGCCGGTCGGACCGGAGGGGCGCGGAACGCACAGCATCTCCCGCACCGGGCTCCGCGTCGGCAATGCCCAAAGCGTGGAATGGTGGAAGCGGCGCTTTGACGAACTGAATGTCGCCTCAGGCGAGATCAGCGAAATCGACGGCCGAACCTCCCTTGATTTCGAAGACGGCGAGGGCCAGCGGTTTCGACTGGTGGACGATGGCGGGCTTGTCCCGTCGCATTCCTGGGAAAGGAGCCCGGTCCCGGCCGAGCACCAGATCAAAGGCCTCGGACCAATCACCATCAGCGTGCCGGATATCACCAACACCGCGCTGGTGCTCACCCAGGTCATGAACATGCGCGAGGCGCGTCACTATCCTTCGCCGGACGGGAATGGCGAGGTGCACGTTTTCTCGATGGGCGAGGGCGGCGCGGCGGCCGAACTCCATGTCGCGGTCCAGCCGGGGCTGCCGATCGCCCGGCAGGGAGCGGGCGCCGTCCACCATGTCGCCTTCCGGGCGCCGGACGTCGACGGGCTGCACCAGTGGACGGAGAGGCTGAAGGCCTTTCATCTGCCGTCGAGCGGCGAAGTGGAGCGCTACTATTTCCGGTCGCTCTATTTCCGCGAGCCGAACGGCATCCTGTTCGAGATCGCCACGGATGGACCCGGCTTTGCTGTCGACGAGCCGCTGGAGTCGCTCGGGGAAAGCCTGTCGCTGCCGCCCTTCCTGGAGCCGAAGCGGGCGCAGATCGAGGCTAGGCTGAAGCCGTTGGAATAGGGTGGCGCGTCCGTTTTTCACGCTTACCACGCGGCAAGCGAAAGCCGGGATGTCTCCGGCTTTCCTTTTATTTCCACCCCTCTAGTTCTTCCATCAACGAGACTACGTGCGGCTGCGCGAGCAGAGGATGGCCTTCTCATGACGAAACTTCTCGGCATATCGGGGAGCCTGCGCAAGGCTTCCTTCAACACCGGACTGCTCAACGCGGCGAAAGCGGTCGCGCCCGCGGGGGTCGAGTTTGAGATCGCGACCCTGCACGGCATTCCGCTCTATGACGGCGACGTGGAGGCCGAAAGCGGCGTGCCCGCGCCGGTAGAGGCGCTGAAACAGCGGATCATCGCTGCGGACGGCGTCGTTCTCTTCACGCCGGAATACAACAATTCCGTGCCCGGCGTTTTCAAGAATGCCATCGACTGGCTGAGCCGCCCGCCCGCCGACATTCGCAAGGTGTTCCGCGGCCGGCCGTTCGCGGTCGCCGGCGCTTCGCCGAGCAAGTTCGGCACGATACTCAGCCAGAACGCCTGGCTCGCCGTGATGCGGACGCTCGGCGCCGAGCTTTGGTCGGGCAAGCGGCTGATGGTGCAGAATGCGGACACGCTCTTCGACAGCCAGGGGCAACTGACCGACGAAGAAACCCGCGAGCGGCTGCGTGGCTTCGTTGAGGCCTTTGCAGATTATGTCGCGACGATGAAATAGAGCGGGGCCGGCGCTCCACTGAATAGCTCCGAAGGGCCAGGCGACGGGCACGAGTTCGGTGATCGCCGCCTGGATCGTGGACGGACGTTAGATCAACAGAAAATCGCTGGCATTGAAACTGCCGAGGTTCCCCAGCAGCGTGATGTTGTCGAGTTCTGCCACCAGCACTGCGCCGCCGGCCGCGCTCGGATTGGAGTCGTAGTAAACCGCAGCGTGGCCGAGTGTCGTGTTATGAAAGACGAACAGGGCACCTGACTCTATGTTGGTATAGCCGTTGATCGTGCTCTGGACTGTCGCTGTGGTGACGCTGGAATCCGTTTTCACCGCGATCTCTGTGTCGGCAACATTGATCGCCGCGTTGTTCCCGGTCTTGAAAATGAAGGCCGTATCGTTGTTACCGACGGAGAACTCGTTGGGCGCAGTCCCGACTTCGAATCCCAACCTATCAACAGACGTCGAGTTCGCGCCGGAATTGAAGTCGGTGACGTGGTTTGTTGCGCTTGCGAAGTTCCGGAAGACAAACGTGTCGCCGCCGGCCCCCCCGGAGAGAATGTTGTACCCGGCGCCGCCATCAAGGATGTCATTGCCGTCATTGCCAACGAATACGTCGTTCCCTTGCGTTCCAGTAAGTGTCAGGTTCGCAGCAAGGGTATCATTGTGGTCCTTTCCATCAATGTACGAATAGTTGTAGCTCAAAGAACCCAGATCGATGTCATTTTTGCCGCTGGTTGATGCCGTGGAGGGTGTTTGAAGCGTGAACTCGGCAGTGGAATAGTTTCCCTGTCCATCGCTGACCGTGTACGACAATGTCACCGATTGGCCAGGATTGCCCGTGCTCACGTTGAACCCGGTGATGACCCCGCCCGCAGTCACTGGTGTGATCGTCCAGCCGCTCGGCAGCGAGGGGAAGCCCGCCCCAGAAATCGAAAGTGCGCCTCCGTCGGTGTCCGCGTCGTTGTTGAGCAACCACGCAGCGGAGAGGAAAACGGACGTCCCTGTTGATATGACGATAACATCGTTCGATGCCGCCGGTGCCACATTGGCCGGCGGATTCACGGTGATGGCCACCGTGTCCGTGTCACTCAGAACACCGTCCGATGTCACCACGGTCAACGTGTCGGCACCGCTGTAATTGGCGTTACTGAGATAGCTCAGCGTAGCAAGCGCGGCATTCACCTGGGCAAGGGTCCCACTGATCGTCACGGTGTTCGTGCCGTTGTTGTTCACGGTGAGACCTCCTCCCGTTCCAACCGTCAGTTTGCCGCTGGATACGGAGAGAGTTGTGGTCACGTTGGCGCTGTCCACATCGGTCACTGCGACACCGGTAATTGCGGTTGCGGTGTTGGAGCCGACTGTCTGGGAGTCTGGTACTGTGTTGACCGGGGCATCGTTGGCACCGGTGATGGTGATGGCGGCGGTCTGCGCCACCGCACCGCCGTGGCCGTCGACGATGTCGTAGCTGTAGGTGATGACCGCGGTTTCGCCGACGCCGAGATAATTGTAGGCGCTCGGGTCGACCGACAGGCCGTCGCCGTCGACGCTGACGCCGGAGGCGTCGCCGCCCGTCAGCGTCAGGCCGGCGACGTGCAGCACGTCACTGGCATCGGCATCGCTCGCCCCCGCCAGCAGATCGACGATGAAGCCCACATCGTCCTCGGCGCGGCTCGCCGCGACCGCGGCCGACACCGCCGGCTGGTCGTTGCTGCAGGTGATGGTGATGGTGGCGGTTTGCGCCACCGCACCGCCATGACCGTCGACGACGTTGTAGCTGTAGGTGATGACGGCGGTCTCGCCGACGGCGAGATAATTGTAGGCGCTCGGGTCGACCGACAGGCCGTCGCCGTCGACGTGACGCCGGAGGCGTCGCCGCCCGTCAGCGTCAGGCCGGCGACGTGCAGCACGTCGCTGGCATCGGCATCGCTCGCCCCCGCCAGCAGATCGACGCTGAAGCCCGCCTCGTCCTCGCCGCGGCTCGCCGCGACCGCCGCCGACACCGTCCGGCTGGTCGTTGCTGCCGGTGATGGTGATGGTGGCGGTTTGCGCCACCGCACCGCCATGGCCGTCGACGATGTTGTAGCTGTAGGTGATGACGGCGGTCTCGCCGACGGCGAGATAATTGTAGGCGCTCGGGTCGACCGACAGGCCGTCGCCGTCGACGGTGACGCCGGAGGCGTCGCCGCCCGTCAGCGTCAGGCCGGCGACGTGCAGCACGTCGCTGGCATCGGCATCGCTCGCCCCCGCCAGCAGATCGACGCTGAAGCCCGCCTCGTCCTCGCCGCGGCTCGCCGCGACCGCGGCCGACACCGCCGGCTGGTCGTTGCTGCCGGTGATGGTGATGGTGGCGGTTTGCGCCACCGCACCGCCATGGCCGTCGACGACGTTGTAGCTGTAGGTGATGACGGCGGTCTCGCCGACGGCGAGATAATTGTAGGCGCTCGGGTCGACCGACAGGCCGTCGCCGTCGACGCTGACGCCGGAAGCGTCGCCGCCCGTCAGCGTCAGGCCGGCGACGTGCAGCACGTCGCTGGCATCGGCATCGCTCGCCCCCGCCAGCAGATCGACGCTGAAGCCCGCCTCGTCCTCGCCGCGGCTCGCCGCGACCGCCGCCGACACCGCCGGCTGGTCGTTGCTGCCGGTGATGGTGATGGTGGCGGTTTGCGCCACCGCACCGCCGTGGCCGTCGATGATGTTGTAGCTGTAGGTGATGACGGCGGTCTCGCCGACGGCGAGATAATTGTAGGCGCTCGGGTCGACCGACAGGCCGTCGCCGTCGACGGTGACGCCGGAGGCATTGCCGCCCGTCAGCGTCAGGCCGGCGACGTGCAGCACATCGCTGGCATCGGCATCGCTCGCCCCCGCCAGCAGATCGACGCTGAAAGCCCGCCTCGTCCTCGCCGCGGCTCGCCGCGACCGCCGCCGACACCGTCGGCTGGTCGTTGCTGCCGGTGATGGTGATGGTGGCGGTCTGCGCCACCGCGCCGCCATGGCCGTCGATGATGTTGTAGCTGTAGGTGATGACCGCGGTCTCGCCGACGGCGAGATAATTGTAGGCGCTCGGGTCGACCGACAGGCCGTCGCCGTCGACGGTGACGCCGGAGGCGTCGCCGCCCGTCAGCGTCAGGCCGGCGACGTGCAGCACATCGCTGGCATCGGCATCGCTCGCCCCCGCCAGCAGATCGACGCTGAAGCCCGCCTCGTCCTCGCCGCGGCTCGCCGCGACCGCCGCCGACACCGCCGGGGCGTCGTTGCTGCCGGTGATGGTCACCACGACGTCTCGACTGACCGTACCGTCGGCCGACCACACCGTCAGCGTCTCTGTTACCACCTGGCCGGCGGTCAGTGCCTGCGTCGCCGCGCACGCGTTGTCGAGCGCGTACGTCCACGCCCCCGTCGTCGCGTCGAAGCTGAAGCGGCCGTAGGTGCCGTCGAGCGCATTCTCTTGAGGCGCCTGGAAATGTTTCTGGCCGGTATCGACATCATAGACGTTCAGTGTGCCGGCGGCAGTCGCCGAACCGGGGTCGCCATTGCTCGTGCCTCCTGCTTCGATTACGGACCCTGCGGACGTGCCGCCGATCGCTGCCGCGTCGTTCTGGCCGACGATGTCCAGCGTCACTTTCGCGTAGCTGAGCGTGCCATTGGATAGCCGGATGGAATAATAGAAAGAGTCCTGAATAGACTCGCCCTCAGTCAGCGAATCCACGCTCCGGGCATTCTCAGGCGAATTGGAACCGTTATCGATCCTGAATTCGATCTTTCCGCTGTAGATTCGGATCCAGTTTCCTTCGGCGGTCTTCTCCCAGCCTGTTGTGATATTGCTCTGCAACAGCTCACTCATAAAATTCGAGCCGCCGTCGTCGATCGACCAGAGAGTCTTCGCCTTGCCGCCGAGATCGTTGGACATCACGTTCAGCGCGATGGTGCAGGTAGCCGCATCGTAGATTCCGGACGCCAGCAGCTGCTCTTCAGTCCATCCATAGGTGTTGCCCTGCGCCTGCGGAGCGTTGTTGAAGGATGTAGTGCTCCCACCACCTGTGGTCTGCGTCGCCATAAGCCCTCTCCATTACTTTGGGTGCCCTGCTCGGGTCGTGTGATTTCAAGTTTGATAGATAGCGGCGGCCTTCCCCTCCACGGTCCGGCCGTCGACCTGATATGCTGCTGTTTCAAGATTTCGCGCGCACGCGCAAAAGGCGTCTGAATTCCGTATTCGCAAACCCAGGTGACTCCCGGAGAATTCCGGGCAAGGGCGTCCAGAGTGGCTGTACCGTCGGGGATTGGAGAAATTCGTCGCGATGCAGATCGCGTTTAGAAAGGGTGTGGAAAACCGGCCAGCCCCGGCCGGCTTCCCCGTGTTCAAAGCCGGCGCGCCCTCATTGGGCGAAACTACTCTACACACGCCTGCTCCTCCCCGGACAGCGTTCAAGCAGCGGTCCGGTAATACTTTGCCAAATTTATTTTTGAGTCCCGTCAACCGCTTCTTAAACGTGTCAGCGGCTTCGGCAATCCCCTATACTTTGTTAACGTCTTAACATTTTTGATAAATTAGAAAACTAAACTTTCTGATTACTACTTTAATGCAAAACGGAGTAAGCCTAGCGTGGTCTCTTATGATCGTCGCATGCTCATCCATTGAGCATTTATCTATACTGGAGAGCTTTCGGCCTGTCGTTAACACTGCATCCAGAAATTTATCGCCGCGTACATTCTTGCTACCAGCGAGCGTGATATGTCCCTCTCACCTTTGCCTCGTTCGGTCCCCGAGCCCGCCATACTCATTCCGCTAATTCGGCGCCGCACGCGGTCGCGACGCTGTTGCGAACGAGGAGTGCGCATCGCCATGCTCAAAGCCCGGTTTCCGTGAGCCACGGCCGAATGACCGCAATGTCTTCCGGGCCGATGCCGTGGCCCGTGTCCAGATCGACCGCCTCGAAATTCGCGCCGCTTTCCTGCAATTCCGCCTTCAACTGCGGCGCATGTTTGCCATAGAGGTCGTCCTTGCCGGTCAGCATCAGGACGTTCGTACCCGCAAGATCGGCCTTCGGCGCATCCTCGAGAGCCGCCATCGCCCGCATCAGCACCGCATTCCTGATGACGCCCGGGTGAAGGAGCATGACGGCCGCCAGCAAATTTGCGCCGTTCGAATAGCCGATGAACACGGTCCTCGCGAGGTCGAGCCCGTAGCCCTCGCGTGCCTCTTCGACGAAGGCGGCGAAGGCTTCCGCTTCCGAGCGGATGTCGCGCTGGTCGAAGCTGGTCATCGACAAGCGGCGAAACCAGCGCGGAAATCCCTCCTCGGTGCTGCGGCCGCGCACGCCCATGAGCGTCGCGCGCGGATCGAGCTGGTGGCCGAAGGGAAGCATGTCGGTCTCGTTGCCGCCGCTGCCGTGCAGCAGCACGAAGGTCCGTTCGTTCATCCGCTCCGGGTGATGGAAGCGGTGGACGAAGGGCAGCTCGCGAAGCGTCAGCCGCGGTTCACCCGGCAGCGCGAATTGCGGCAGCCGCACCACTGTCGCGGCGGGATCGCTGCTGAGATGCGGCGGCAGGAAGAGCTTCGAACCGAGCGCGTCCGGAAGTTCATCGATCGCAAAGCCGGGGCCGTCCGTGGCAAGCTCGTACAGCGAGCCCCCCGGCTCGCGCACATAAAGCGAGAAGAAATACTTCCGGTCATGCGCGTTGGTGGCGCCGGCGTGTTCCTGCTCAAGATCGGCGCGCACGGCAAGAACCGTCGCCTCGTCCAGGGCGCGGAAAGCGATATGATCGATCGTGCCGGTGCCGGGCGCGGCGGCCCAGAAGCCACTCGCGTCGCGCACGTCGACGACATCGCCGGATGACGAGACGAGGCGATGGATCGTATCCGTCGCGGCAGCCTCGCGATAGCCGAAATGACTGCGAAGAAAGTGCGCCGTCTCCTTGGGCTTTTCGGTCAGCACGGTCGCTCCGCGCAAGCGCCGGATCGAGTCCGCTTCCGGAATGTCCCGGCTTGCCCAGGGCGCCGGCTCGGCGAGCGCATCGGTGCCGACCAGCTTGACGATCACCCCATCCGGATCCTTGAGCCGCAGCACGGGTTCGCCGAACTCCTGCGCCGGTCCGGTTATCTGAACGTTGAACTGCAGCGCGCGCGTCAGCCAGAAGCCGATGCTTTCCGCCGGGATGGCGAAGGCGATCTCGCTCGGCTGGCCGGAGCCGACGCGCCCCGGCGAACCATCCTCCCAGATCAGGAAGGAAACGAGCGAGCCGGGCGATCCCGACGCATCCCCATAGAAGAGATGCAA
Organism: Sinorhizobium fredii USDA 257; assembly: GCF_000265205.3. Taxonomy (NCBI): domain Bacteria; kingdom Pseudomonadati; phylum Pseudomonadota; class Alphaproteobacteria; order Hyphomicrobiales; family Rhizobiaceae; genus Ensifer; species Ensifer fredii. The sequence goes on along the minus strand of NC_018000.1, from coordinate 5,128,198 downwards.
TTGATTGGGATCTTCGAAGCCGCCGGTTCGCTTGACGAGGTGCAGGCCGAGGAATCCGACATAGAAGTCGACATTCGCTTGGACCTTGCGGCTGATCAGCGTGATGTGGTGGATGCCGCTGGGCACGGTCTTAGCCTCCTGCCGCCGTCCGTGGCGGTTCATGCTTGAAAGATCGATCAAGTCGGAACGTCGTTCAATCCCGTTTTCCGGCGAGGAAGGCGCGGAAAGCCTCGCCATGCTCCGGGTGCCAGCGCGAAAGGGGAGGGCGGTTCTCGACGATATCGCCGGCGGCCCACAGGATGCGCTTTTCGTCCGTGGGCCTTTCGACCTCATTGTCGGGGCAGAGGATGTAGAAATCGCCACTGGCGAGGCTCTCCAGCATGAAATCGACCGTCTGCTCCGGCGTCCAGGCACCGGCCGGCTTTTCCGTGCGGCCATGCGCGGTCAGCGCCGTGTAGACGAAGCCGGGTATCAAGAGATGCGCATTGACCTTGCAGTTCTCGCTATTGCGCAACTCGTGCTGAAGCGCCTCGGTGAAAACTTTCACGCCGGCTTTCGAGACGTTGTAGGCCGGATCTCCGGGCGGCGTAGTGATACCCTGCTTGGAACCGGTATTGATGATCAGCGCGGGCTCGCCATGCGCGATCATGGCAGGCGCGAAAATGCGCGAGCCGTTGATCACGCCCCAGAGATTGACGCCGATCACCGCTTCCCAGTTCTCCAGTGGCCCGAACGTCGAACTGCCGGGCTGAATGCCGGCATTGTTCATCAGCACATGCACATGGCCGAATCGCTCGCGCGTGGCGCGCGCCAGCGCGACAAGCTCGTCGGCCCGGGAGACGTCCGTCGCGATCGCAGCGACATCGGCGGCCCCGCCCGGAGCAAACTTCGCCACTTTCGCCGCCGCCGCCTGCAGCCGCTCGCCGGCAAGATCGGCAAGCACGACCTTCATGCCGCGATCGGCGAAACGCATTGCTGCGGCAAGTCCGATGCCGGAGGCGGCGCCGGTGACGACGGCGACATTGTTTTTGGCGATGGCGGAATAGGACAACATGGTTCACAATCCTGCTTGCGACGGACGATCGAGGAGACATAGGGCCCGGTGGCGCACAAGTCCATGAGGGATGGGCGCCGATGGTTCTCCGAGGCACGATCCTGTTGTTCGGTCGCTGAGTGAGTGCGTTCCCCCCGCCGCGAGACATTCCATGGCTGTTGAAGGCAAGTTCGGCAAAGGCACACCCTGTCAGGACTGTCCCCTGCGGCCGCTCGACGTGTTCCGTCCGTTCACGCCAGAGGAACTCGCCTTTGTATCGGACTTCAAAATCGGAGAGCAGACCGTCGAAAGCGGCGCGACCATCCTTGCCGAAGGCGAGACAAGCGAGCATCTTTTCACTGTGCTCTCCGGCTGGGGATTTCGCTACAAGATGCTGGACGACGGACGCCGGCAGATACTGAACTATGTGATGCCCGGCGATATCGTCGGGCTGCAGGGTAGCCTCATGGGCGAGATGCAGCACTCGATCGAAGCGCTCTCGCCGGTTACCCTGTGCGTCTTCAAGCGAAGCAGGCTTGGTCAGCTCTACGGGCGCCATCCCGAACTTGCCTTTGACCTGACCTGGATTGCCGCCCGCGAGGAGCGCATATTGGACGAAAACCTCTTGAGCATCGGCCGGCGCTCGGCGCTCGAACGGGCGGCCTATCTCCTCGCCTTTCTCTATCAGAGGGCGGAGGTGCTGGAACTGTTCCGTGGCGGCCGCGTCGCCATTCCAATCACCCAGCAACATCTTGCCGACACGCTCGGCCTGTCGATCGTCCACACCAACAAGACACTGAGGAAGCTGGCCGCGCTCAAGCTCATTCGCTGGGCCGAAGGAGGGTGCAATGTCCTCGACATCGGCGGCTTGTTGGCGCTGGCCGGATGGGAGGGGTTCAAGGAAACGAAAAGGCCGCTGATTTGATTTCCGGAACTGGCTGTTTCAAAGGAGCGAGACATGTCTTTCTTAAATGCCATACTTCTCCGTCTGGCCTAGGGTGCGCAATGTGGTCGGGTCGCGGAAGAACGAGGGGACCGAGGATGCAAATAGATGATGAATCAGATTTCGCCGACCATCAGATCGGTGCTCGTTGTCGAGGACAACTTTCTCATCGCCATGGATATGGAGGAAATCCTCGGGGCGCTCGGCGTCACGAGCGTGCACATCGCCACCACAACTGAGAAGGCGATGGAAATTGTCGGCGCTCATCCGATCGACTTCGCCATTCTCGATATCAATCTCGGCGACGAGACGAGCTTCGCCGTTGCCGAATCGCTGATCGCACGGGGCATCAATTTCGGGTTCACCAGCGGCTACGGCGATTTGCTGGCCCTGCCCGGTCATCTCCGCGATATTCCGCGGATCGAAAAGCCTTTCAGCGAAGGCAGTCTCAGCAGTCTCATCGCGGCGGCTTTCCGTCCGGGAAATCCTTGAAGTCGAGCGGCGATTCACGCCGTGCCGCGCGAGATGAACCAGGGATTGGCGAAGTCGCTGTCGTTTGGCTGGTTGCGCTTGCCATAGGCAAGCGGCCCGCCGTCGATCGCCAGCGTTTCCCCACCCGCCGCCCGCAGGATCGCATCGCCGGCGGCGGTATCCCATTCCATCGTGCGACTGAAGCGCGGATAGATGTCGGCGTAGCCCTCGGCGAGCAGGCAGAACTTCAGCGACGAGCCGACGGCCTCATGGTCGGTGATGCGGTGTTCAGCGAGATAGACGAGCGTTTCGGCGCTGTTGTGCCAGCGGCTCGTCAGAGCGAGTGGCCGATCGCCGCATTTGCGGCAGCCGATAGGCTGCCATGAGCCACATATCCGGTTGTCTTCTACTGTTGCCTTGAAGGCCACTCCGCCGCTTGTCGCATAGATCACTCCGAGTGCCGGCGCATGGACGACGCCTGCGACCGGAGCGCCGTTTTCGATAAGCGCAATGTTGACCGTGAAGTGGCTGTTACGCTCGACGAATTCCTTGGTGCCGTCGAGAGGATCGACGAGGAAGAATGGCTTGCCGGCGATGTGCGGGGCATGCCCGGCGGCAACGGCTTCCTCGGCGATGACCGGTATGTCGGGAAAGGCGGTGGCCAGATCGTCAAGGATGATGCGCTCGGCACGATGATCCGCGTCGGTGACCGGCGAGGTGTCCGCCTTGTAGGTCACGGCTGGGCCGGTATTGTAGATTTCCATGATCGCCCGCCCGGCCGCAAGCGCCGATCTTTCTAATACTTCCAACATCGTCCCTGTTCTCTGAGCTGTCGCGGCGTCGATTCGGACGTATAGCCGTAGATCCTAGATCACGATGATTTCGGGCCAAATCAACTGGATACTAGTACCAGGAGAGTCATATTTTTTTCTCATAGGTTGATGACGCAGACGCCGCGCTTTTCTGATTTCCGCGCCGAAAATTGATCATTTTTGGTGCGAAGGCTGCAAAATTTTTGATTTTCTTGGCACGAAAAGCGTCAAATCGATTTTATCTCGGAAGAATCTGCGGGTCGCGCGATTTTTTGACTTTCATTTTCGTTTGAAAGAGGTATGAAATCGGCTCAGAGTACGCTTGTGAACGAAAACTAATAAAAAGAGATCGGACCATCAGGATCCGGTCCAGGGGAAGATTGATGGAGTATTTCATCCAGCAGCTCGTCAATGGGCTGACGCTTGGGTCTATTTATGGTATGATCGCGATCGGTTATACCATGGTCTACGGCATCATCGGCATGATCAACTTCGCCCACGGCGATATATTCATGCTAGGCGGCTTTGCCGCATTGATTGTCTTCTTGCTTCTCACAACATTCATGGCAGGCATACCAGTTGTACTGGCGCTTTTGCTTATGATGATCGTCGGCATGTTGACGGCGGCACTTTGGAACTGGACCATCGAGCGGGTGGCTTACCGTCCGCTGCGTGGCTCCTTCCGTCTGGCGCCACTGATTACTGCGATCGGCATGTCGATCGTCCTGTCGAACTTCATCCAGGTGACGCAGGGTCCGCGCAACAAGCCGATCCCGCCGCTCGTCTCGTCGGTCTACGAGCTGTTCGGGATCACAGTCTCCCTGAAGCAGATCGTCATCGTCGTCATTACTGCGATCCTGCTTTCGGTTTTCTGGTACATCGTCAACCGGACGCCGCTCGGCCGGGCACAACGCGCCACCGAACAGGACAGCAAGATGGCGGCGCTGCTCGGCGTCGACGTCGACCGGACCATCTCGGTGACCTTCATCATGGGTGCGGCGCTCGCTGCCGTCGCCGGGACCATGTATCTCATGTATTACGGCGTTGTCGTCTTCACCGACGGTTTCGCTCCGGGGGTCAAGGCGTTTACGGCCGCCGTTCTCGGAGGCATCGGCTCGCTGCCGGGCGCCGTTCTCGGCGGACTGCTGATCGGCCTCATCGAGTCGCTGTGGTCGGCCTATTTCACAATCGACTACAAGGATGTCGCGACCTTCTCCATTCTCGCGATCGTCCTGATCTTCAAGCCGTCGGGTATTCTCGGACGACCGGAAGTCGAGAAGGTATAGTTCCATGGCAAATGTTGCATCTACGACTGCAAGCGCCGGCAGTGAGCTGACGGCGCGGGCCCTGCGCGAGGCTGTCTTCTCGGGGCTCATCACGCTTGGGCTGTTCGTGCTGTTCGTCGGTCTCAAGACCGATCAGAACATCCGCAACGAGCTAATCCTCAACCAGCGCTGGGGCCTGCTGGCGATCTTCGTGATCACCGCCATGGTCGGCCGCTTCCTCATGGTTGCCTACGTGCAGCCATGGCTCGCTCAACGCAAGGCGGTCAAGGCCGCTGCTCCAGAGGTGGCGAAGGAGGAGAGCTTCTTCAGCCGCAACTTCTCGAAGATCGCGATCCTCGCGCTTGTGCTCTATCCGCCAGTCATCGTCGCGCTTTTTGGCATCCAGGGTTCGCTCAAATGGGTCGACAATTTCGGCGTACAGATCCTGATCTATGTGATGCTCGCCTGGGGTCTCAACATCGTGGTGGGCCTCGCCGGTCTGCTCGACCTCGGCTATGTGGCCTTCTATGCGGTCGGTGCCTATTCCTATGCGCTGCTCTCCAGCTATTTAGGCCTGTCCTTCTGGGTGCTGCTGCCGGTCGCGGGCCTTCTCGCCGCCTGCTGGGGCGTGGTCCTCGGCTTCCCGGTACTACGATTGCGTGGCGACTATCTGGCGATCGTGACGCTCGCTTTCGGTGAGATCATCCGCCTCGTGCTGATCAACTGGACCGAGGTTACCAAGGGCACGTTCGGCGTGTCGGGCATCGCCAAGGCGACACTGTTCGGCATCAAGTTCGATGCCTCGAAGGACGGCTTCGCGGCGCTGATGGGGCTTCCGATCTCTTCGGCCTACTACAAGATCTTCCTCTTCTACCTGATCCTTGGCCTGGCGCTGTTGACGGCCTTCGTCACCATCCGGCTGCGCCGCATGCCAGTCGGTCGGGCCTGGGAAGCGCTTCGCGAGGACGAGATCGCCTGCCGTTCGCTCGGCATCAACACGACGACCACGAAGCTGACTGCATTTGCCACGGGCGCCATGTTCGGCGGGTTTGCAGGCTCGTTCTTCGCGGTGCGCCAGGGCTTCGTATCTCCGGAATCCTTCGTCTTCCTCGAGTCGGCCGTCATCCTTGCCATCGTCGTGCTCGGCGGCATGGGGTCTTTGACCGGTATCTTCGTCGCTGCGGTCGTGATGATTGGCGGTACGGAGATCCTACGCGAACTCACCTTCCTGAAGATGATCTTCGGGCCCAACTTCACGCCTGAACTCTATCGCATGCTGATCTTCGGGCTTGCCATGGTGGTGGTCATGGTCTGGAAGCCGCGTGGCTTCGTCGGATCGCGCGAACCGACCGCCTTCCTGCGCGAACGCAGGGCGGTCTCCGGCAGCTTCACCAAGGAAGGGCATGGCTGATGACCTTCGAGACGAGCACAATGACAAAAGACCCCATTCTCAAGGTTGAGCGCCTGTCGATGCGCTTCGGCGGTCTCATGGCCATCAACGACTTCTCCTTCGAGGCGGAGCGCGGCGAGATCACCGCGCTGATCGGCCCGAACGGGGCGGGCAAGACGACGGTGTTCAACTGCATCACCGGGTTCTACAAGCCGACGATGGGCATGATCACCATGCGGCAGAAGTCCGGCGATGAGTTCCTGCTGGAGCGTCTACCCGATTTCGAAATCACCAAGCGCGCCAAGGTGGCGCGCACGTTCCAGAACATCCGGATGTTCTCGGGCCTGACGGTCCTGGAAAATCTGCTGGTGGCGCAGCATAACAAGTTGATGCTGGCTTCCGGCTACACCATCCTCGGCCTGCTCGGCTTCCCGGCCTACCGCCAGGCTTCCAAGGACTCGATCGAGCTCGCCCGCCACTGGCTCGAGATGGCGTCGCTCATCGATCGTGCCGACGATCCGGCTGGCGACCTGCCGTATGGTGCCCAGCGGCGGCTCGAAATCGCTCGCGCCATGTGCACCGGACCGGAGCTGCTTTGCCTCGACGAACCGGCAGCGGGCCTCAATCCGCGCGAATCGGCCGCTCTCAACAACCTGCTGCAGACCATTCGCCGCGACACCGGCACATCCATCCTGTTGATCGAGCACGACATGTCCGTGGTCATGGAAATCTCCGACCACGTGGTGGTGCTCGAATACGGACAAAAGATTTCCGACGGCAATCCGGATTTCGTGAAGAATGATCCGAGGGTCATCGCGGCCTATCTGGGCGTCGAGGACGAAGAGGTTGAAGAGGTGATCGAACAGATCGAAGAAATCGAAAGCGAGCGGGGAGGCACCCAGCCATGACTGCTCCGCTGCTGAATGTAAGAAGCGTCGAGACCTATTATGGAAATATCCGGGCGCTGAACGGCGTCGATGTCGAAGTCCATCGTGGGGAAATCGTTGCGCTGATCGGCGCCAACGGCGCCGGCAAGTCCACGCTGATGATGACGATCTGCGGCAAGCCGCAGGCGCGCACGGGTTCGGTCTTCTTCGAAGGGCAGGACATCACGCGCATGCCGACGCACGAGATTGCCCGTCTCAGGATCGCCCAGTCGCCGGAAGGCCGCCGCATCTTCCCGCGCATGACCGTGCTTGAAAACCTCCAGATGGGCGCGAGCCTCGACAATCTGAAGCATTTCAAGGACGACGTGGAAAAGGTCTTCACGCTCTTCCCGCGGCTCAAGGAGCGGCAGGCTCAGCGCGGCGGGACGCTCTCCGGCGGTGAACAGCAGATGCTGTCGATCGGCCGGGCGCTGATGGCCCGACCGAAGCTCCTGCTGCTCGACGAGCCGTCGCTCGGCCTCGCGCCGCTGATCGTCAAGGGCATTTTCGAGGCGATCAAGAAGCTCAACAAGCAGGAGGGCCTCACCGTGTTCCTGGTCGAGCAGAACGCCTTCGGGGCGCTCAAGCTTTCCGACCGCGGCTACGTCCTCGTCAACGGCCGAGTGACGATGAGCGGAACGGGCAAGGAGCTGCTCGCTAATCCGGAGGTCCGCGCGGCCTATCTCGAAGGCGGCCGGCATTGATGCACGCTGGAGTTAAGTGACATGCAAGGAATTCTCTACGAAGAGGCCTCCATCTGGCAGTTTCTGTTCATCACCTGCGTCCTCGGCGGCTGGACTGCATGGCGGACCGGCAAGAGCGTCGCGGAAAGCTGGGGAGAGGTTCCACGGCTGCTCGTCTACGTGGCCCTTCTGGGGCTTGCTATCCGCTTCGTGCACCATGCGCTTTTCGGCGGCACGATGTTCAGCCCGCAGTACTATATCGTAGACACGCTCGTGCTTTTGTTGTTTGCTACCGCCGGTTACCGGTACTACCGGACCAAGCAGATGTCGAACATGTACTACTGGCTCTACGAGAAGACCTCACCTTTCTCCTGGAAGGCCAAATAAGGGAACAGCGCGTGCCGGTCGGGTGCGGCCGGTGCGAAGGAACACCGGCGCGATTATGGTGGGCATTGCGCAGGCTTATGAAACGAGACCCGCTCGAATATTTGGGAGTAACAAAATGAAAAAGTCTCTTCTGTCGGCTGTGGCGCTGACGGCAATGGTCGCCTTCAGCGGCACCGCATGGGCCGATCTCCTGATCGGCGTCGCTGGTCCGCTGACCGGCCCGAACGCCGCATTCGGCGCGCAGCTCCAGAAAGGTGCGGAGCAGGCAGCCGCCGACATCAACGCTGCAGGCGGCATCAACGGGGAACAGATCAAGCTTGTGCTCGGCGACGATGTTTCGGACCCGAAGCAGGGCATTTCGGTCGCCAACAAGTTCGTTGCCGACGGCGTGAAGTTCGTGGTCGGCCACTTCAACTCGGGCGTTTCGATCCCCGCATCGGAAGTCTATGCCGAGAACGGCATCCTTGAAATCACTCCGTCTGCGACCAACCCGCAGTTCACCGAACGCGGCATGTGGAACACGTTCCGCACCTGCGGCCGTGATGACCAGCAGGGTGCAGTTGCCGGCGCTTACCTCGCGGCCAACTTCAAGGACGCCAAGATCGCCGTCATTCACGACAAGACTCCTTATGGTCAGGGCCTTGCCGACGAAACCAAGAAGTCGATGAACGAAGCCGGCCTCACCGAGGCTCTCTACGAAGGTATCAACATCGGCGACAAGGACTTCTCGGCTCTCATCGCCAAGATGAAGGAAGGCGGCGTCTCGGTCGTCTATTACGGCGGCCTGCACACGGAAGCCGGCCTCATCATGCGTCAGATGAAGGACCAGGGCCTGAAGGCAACGTTCATGTCGGGCGACGGCATTGTTTCGAACGAGTTGGCTTCGATCGCCGGTGACGCCGTCGATGGGACGCTGATGACCTTCGCTCCGGATCCGCGCAAGAACCCGGCCTCCAAGGAACTCGTCGAGAAGTTCCGCGCTGCCGGCTTCGAACCGGAAGCTTACACGCTCTATTCCTATGCCGCCATGCAGGTGATCGCCGATGCTGCCAAGGCCGCCGGAGGCAACGATCCGCAGGCCGTTGCCGAAGCGATCAAGGCCAAGGGTCCGTTCAAGACCGCAATCGGCGAACTCGGCTATGACGAAAAGGGCGACATCACCCGCCCGGACTACGTCATGTATACCTGGAAGAAGGGTGAAGACGGCAAGTTCAGCTACTTCCAGAACGAATAGTTTCGTTCCGACGCTTAACAGCGAGCGAGGCCCGGCGTGCAAGCGCCGGGCCTTTGCTTTTCGCAAAGGCCCGAACCGCTGTCGGCGAGACATTGCGAGGAGCTTGTGAACGCCGCGGCCGGGTCCGCCGCGGGTGCGATCGGCGTGGAAGAATTCCGATAGGCGGTTGCGTCCCTCTCCACCGACGAATTATAGATAAAATGTGATTCTATCTATACTAGTTGCGGTGAGCAGAGGGAGATAGCCAGGAATGCGGGATGCGATCGTAACGAACGGAGCAGAATCGGTCAGCTCCGGCGCCGATGAAACGCGTTGGAGTTTCGCTGAGGCGCAAACTATCTATAATTGGTCCTTCAACGATCTTCTGTTCCGGGCCCAGTCCGTCCACCGCATCCATTTCGATCCGAACGCGGTGCAGATGAGCCGGCTGTTGTCGATCAAGACCGGCGGATGTGCGGAGGATTGCGGCTATTGCAGCCAGTCGGCGCATTACCCAACCGGCCTCAAGGCGTCGAAGCTGATGGAGGTCGAACGGGTCATCGCCGAGGCACGCAGGGCCAAGGACGGCGGCGCGACGCGCTACTGCATGGGGGCCGCCTGGCGCGGGCCGAAAGAGCGCGATATGGAGGCGATCGCCGCGATGGTGCGCGGCGTCAAGGCGCTCGGGCTGGAAACCTGCATGACCCTCGGCATGCTGTCGCCGGCCCAATCGGAGCGGCTCGCAGAGGCCGGGCTCGACTACTACAACCACAATGTCGATACTTCAGAGCGCTTCTACGGCGAGATCATCACCACCCGGACCTTCGCCGACAGGCTGGAAACGCTTGCCAACGTCCGCGACGCGGGCATCAAGGTCTGCGCCGGCGGCATATTGGGCATGGGCGAGACAATCGATGATCGGATCTCGATGCTGGTGACGCTCGCCAATCTTCCGGCGGCGCCGGAAAGCGTGCCGATCAACATGCTGATACCCATTCCCGGGTCGAAGCTTGCCGATGCGGCGCCGGTCGATCCGATCGACTTCGTCCGGACGATCGCGCTTGCCCGCATCCTGATGCCGCAGTCCCATGTCCGCCTATCGGCCGGTCGCACGGACATGAGCGACGAGATGCAGGCGCTCTGTTTCTTCGCCGGGGCGAATTCGATCTTCGTCGGCGAGACGCTGTTGACGGCCGACAATCCCGGCGAGGACCACGACGCGGCACTCTTCCGCCGCCTCGGACTGAAGCCGATGGAATTGCAGCCGGCGGAGATGGAGCCGGCCAAATGATCGCCGATGGTCTGGGCCGCTACGCGAAAACCCTGGCTGGACTCGAGCGAAAGGGCCGGCACCGCGCGCTTGTCGCCCGAGCGGGAATTGATTTCACCTCGAATGACTATTTGGGCCTTGCCAACGCGCCGCGCCTGAAGGCGGCGATCGCCGCGGCGCTCGATCGAGGCGTGCCGGTCGGCGCCAGCGGATCGCGGCTGTTGCGCGGCAATCATCCGGAGCATGAGGCGCTGGAGGCGGAAGCGGCCGAATTCTTCGGCTCGGATCGTGCGCTTTTTTTCGGCAGCGGCTATGCCGCCAATGTTGCACTGTTTTCGACCCTGCCGCAGCGCGACGACATCATTGTCCACGACGCGCTGATTCATGCGAGCGCCCATGAGGGCATTGCCGCAAGCAAGGCGCGGGCGGTTGCCGTAAGACACAACGATGTCGATGCCTTTGCCGACGTCATCCGGAAGTGGCGCAGCGCCGGCGGAACCGGGCATCCGTGGATTGCCGTCGAAAGCCTCTATTCGATGGACGGTGATAGAGCGTCGCTCGTGGACCTTGCCGCGCTTGCAGAAGAGCACGACGGCTTCCTGGTCATCGATGAGGCCCATGCCACGGGTGTTTTCGGTCCCGGTGGCCGCGGGTTTTCGGCGGCGCTCAAGGGTCGGGAAAAGCTCGTGGTGCTGCACACCTGCGGCAAGGCGCTCGGCGTTTCCGGCGCATTGCTCGGTGCGAATGGGCTCCTTTGCGACTATCTCGTCAACCGCGCTCGCGGCTTCATATATTCGACCGCACCGTCGCCCTTGACGGCCGCCGCGGTTAGCGAGGCGTTGCGGATCGCCGCGGACGAACCGCAGCGCCGGGCGGACTTCGACGCGCTCAGCGCCTTTGCCAATGCGGCTCTTGCCGCTACGCTCGGGGTCGAAGGCAGCGGATCGCAGATCCTTCCGGTGATGGTCGGCGACAATGGGCGCGCTGTGAAGATCGCCGATCGCCTGCGCGAGGAGGGGTTCGACATCCGCGCGATCCGCCCGCCGACGGTTCCTGAGGGCACGGCGCGGCTCCGAATCGCAATCACCCTGAATGTCGACAGGCCTGCGATCGCGCAGATGCTGGAACGGCTGAAGGTCGCGATTGCAGAGGAGAGATGATGACATCGCGCATCGTGATCACCGGCACGGATACAGGCATCGGCAAGACCGTCTTCGCCGCCGCACTCACCGATGCCCTTGCCGGCTGCTACTGGAAGCCGGTGCAGTCCGGGCTCGACGGCGAAACGGACAGCGAAGCCGTCCAGCGGCTCGGCCGGATAGACGCTCGCCGAATCCTGCCGGAGGCCCACAGGCTCGCCACGCCCGCCTCGCCGCATCTCTCTGCCAGGCTCGACGGCGTGACGATCCGGCCAGAAAGCCTCTCCCCGCCGAAGACCAACGCGCCGCTCGTCATCGAAGGGGCGGGTGGGTTGCTGGTGCCGCTAACGAAGCGGATGGTCTTTGCCGATGTTTTTGCGCGCTGGCGAATTCCCGTTGTCCTCTGCACCCGCACTGGACTAGGCACGATCAATCACACGCTGCTGACGCTCGAAGCGCTGCGCGCCCGGTCGATTCCGGTTCTCGGCGTCGCCTTCATCGGCGATGAGCAGCCAGACACGGAAAGCATTATCGCGGAACTTGGTCATGTCAGAGTGCTTGGGCGGCTGCCGCGGCTCGAACTATTGACGCCCGACCGTCTCCGCCAGGCCTTTCGCGAACAGTTCAAGGTGGACGATTTCCGGGAGGTGCTGGCATGAGCGTCTCGCCGGTGTGGCACCCTTTCACCCAGCACGCGCTGGAGCCGGCGATGAAGCATGTCGTCCGCACCGAGGGTGCCTATCTCATCGACGAGGATGGCTCGCATATTCTCGATGCGATCTCGTCCTGGTGGGTAATCACCCACGGCCACCGGCATCCGGCGATCATGGAGGCGATCCGGCGTGCCGCGGAAACCCATGACCAGGTGATCTTTGCCGAATACACCCACGCGCCAGCGGAGGAACTGGCCAAGGGCCTGATCGGGATCGCGCCCGCCGGATTGAAGCACGTCTTCTATTCCGACAGCGGCTCGACCGCGGTGGAGGTGGCGCTGAAGATGGCGCTTGGCTACTTCCACAATATCGGCGCGCCGCGCAGCCGCGTCTGCGTGATGGAGCACAGCTACCATGGCGACACGATCGGCACGATGTCGGCCGGCGAGCGCGGCGTCTTCAATGTGGCTTACGAGCCGCTTCTCTTCGCCGTCGACCGGTTGCCATTTCCCGAAGCCGGTCGCGAACAGGAGACGCTCGACGCGTTCGAGGTTTATTGCGCTTCCGGCCAGGTGGCGGCGCTGCTCATCGAACCATTGGTCCTCGGCGCCGGCGGAATGAAGGTCTATCCACCCTTCGTCCTTGCCGAACTGAAGCGGATCGCGGAACGGCATGGCACTCTCCTGATTGCCGATGAGGTGATGACCGGCTGGGGCCGCACCGGCACACTTTTCGCCTGTGAACAGGCGGGCATTGCGCCCGACATCCTGTGCACGTCGAAGGGCTTGACCGGCGGCGCGCTGCCGCTGGCGGCGACCCTGTGCACGGTCGAGATATTCGACGCGCATCTGTCAGCGGACCGGCGCCGGACCTTCTTTCATTCCAGCTCCTATACGGCCAATCCGATCGCCTGCGCGGCGGCCGTCGCCAATCTCTCCGTGTGGAAGTCGGAGCCGGTCGGCGAACGCATCGAAGCGCTTGCCGCGAAGCAGCGGCGGCATCTGCAGCGCTTCGGCGCCGATCCGCGCTTCCGCTATGTTCGCCAGGCAGGCACGATCGCCGCGCTCGACCTTGCCGTACCGACGGGGGGCTATCTTGCAGATGTCGGGCCACGGCTCAGGGCCTTCTTTCGAGAGCGCCGGGTGCTCATCCGCCCGCTTGGCAACGTCATCTATCTGATGCCGCCCTATTGCGTCGTCGATGCCGATCTCGACCGGGCCTATGAGGCGATCGACGCGGCGGCCTCGGCCTTTGTATCGGGGCGGCTATGAGCATCGTCCGCTCATCCCACCTTGCCGGCTTTGGCCACTCTGTGCCGGCGCGGCGCGTCGACAATGCCGAGATCGAAACGCAACTCGGCCTCGAGCCGGGCTGGATCGAACGCCGCACCGGCATCCGGGCGCGGCGCTGGGTCGAGGCGGGCGATACGCTGAGCGGCCTTGCGACCAGGGCCGGCGAAGCCGCGCTTCAGGATGCGGGGGTTTCGCGCGGCGAAATCGCCTTGACGCTGCTTGCGACCTCGACGCCCGATCACCTGCTGCCGCCCACTGCGCCGCTGCTTGCCCATCGCCTCGGGCTTGCCAATTCCGGCGCGATCGACCTCGCCGGCGCCTGTTCGGGCTTCCTCTACGCGCTGACGCTTGCAGATGGGTTCGTTCGCGCGCAGGGAAAGCCGGTCCTTGTCGTTGCCGCCAATATCCTGAGCCGTCGCATCAACCAAGCGGAAAGGGCAAGCGCCGTGCTCTTTGCCGACGCGGCCGGCGCCGTCGTCATCATGCCGTCGGACGATCCACAAAAGGGGGTGCTTGGCGTCGATGTGGCCTCGGATGGGAGCGGCTACGATCTGATTACGATTCCCGCCGGCGGCAGCAGCCAGCCCTTTGCTTCAGGGATGGCGGCGGAGGATGCATTGATGACGATGCGGGACGGGCGGGAGGTGTTTGTCCGCGCCGTCGAGATGATGTCGGCTTGCGCAACCCGCGCGCTCGCCGCTGGGGGACTTGGCCCGGCGGATGTCAGCCGCTTCGTGCCGCACCAGGCGAATGTCCGGATCTTCGATGCGGTTTGCAACAATCTCGGAATCGACCCGTCGAAGACCGTCCGGACCATCGAGGAGCACGGCAACTCGTCGGCTGCGACGATCCCGCTGTCGCTATCGCTGGCGCACAAGGCCAAGCCCTTCATCGCCGGTGAAAAGCTGTTGCTGACGGCGGCCGGCGCGGGGCTGACCGGAGGGGCGGTGCTCGTCAGTATCTGAAGCGGGACGTGAGAGTGCTGTAATCGCTACCGCAACAGCGAGGCGCGGAGTGCGACGATTTCCTGCTTGAGCCGGCCGATCTCGGCGGGCTGCATTCCTGTCGCATCGAGGATGCCACATGGAACGGTGCTGGCCTTTGCCTTCAGCGCCCGGCCAGTTTCGGTCAAGCGCACGCGGACCTGCCGCTCATCGGCCCGGTCGCGAATCCTCGATATATAGCCGATCGCCTCGAGACGCTTCAGCATGGGAGTGAGGGTGCTCGACTCAAGAAAGAGCTTCTCGCCGAGACTGCCAACGGTCTGATCGTCCTTTTCCCACAGGACAACCATCACGAGATATTGCGGGTAGGTGAGGTCCAATTCATCGAGCAGCGGCTTGTAGACGCGCGTGAACGCGTGGTTCGCGGAATAGATCGCAAAGCACAGGAAATTGTCGAGCTTCATCAACTCTTCGGGCGAGGGAGTGTCTGCCTTCGTCATGGTCTTGTCCCGAGTTTTCCGCAAAGGCACAATAAATCGTTCGCGATATAATCGCAAGGTATTGACAGGAGGAACAGCGCACCGTAAGTATCGTGCACGATTTAATCGATAGCGACTAAAAGTCGGCGCCGATTTATATCGTGCGCGATTTAAATAGCTGTCTCACGAAGGAGGGACAATTCGATGACGAAGGTTCAGGACAGTACAGCCACCGTTTCCAGGAGGGAGATGCTGACGGGAGCACTCGGCGCCGCCAGCGCGGCCGCCGCGCTTGCCGTCTCGCAGCCAGGCGCCGCGGCGGATACAGTGAAGCCATCAACCACCGAAGGAGCAAGGACCATGGGAAGCAGGATCACCACTCGCGACGGCGTTGAAATCTACTACAAGGACTGGGGCCCGAAGGATGGGCCGGTCGTCATCCTCAGCCACGGCTGGCCGCTGTCATCCGATAGCTGGGAAGCCCAGGCCTTCCATCTGGCCAAGGATGGTTTCCGCGTCGTCACCCATGATCGCCGCGGCCACGGCCGGTCCAGCCAGCCCTGGGACGGCAACGACATGGATCACTATGCCGACGATCTTGCCGATCTGATCGAGCAACTGGATCTGAAGGGTATCTTCCTGGCCGGCTTCTCGACCGGCGGTGGCGAGATCGCCCGCTATATCGGTCGCCACGGCACTCGTCGCGTCGCCAAGGCCGGGCTGATCTCGGCAGTGCCGCCGCTGATGGTCAAGACCGACAAGAACCCCGGCGGCTTACCCAAGGATGTGTTCGATGGCTTGCAGGCCGCAAGCCTCACCGACCGCTCGCAACTCTACAAGGACATCGCTTCTGGTCCGTTCTTCGGCTTCAACCGGCCAGGCGCGAAGCCGTCGCAGGGGATGATCGACAGCTTCTGGCTGCAGGGCATGACCGGCGGCCACAAGAATACCTATGATTCGATCGTCGCCTTCTCGCAGACCGACTTCACCGAGGACCTGAAGAAGTTCGACGTGCCGACGCTCATCATTCACGGCGACGACGACCAGATCGTTCCGATCGACGCCGCCGCCCGGGCCTCGAAGAAGCTCATTCCGCATGCGGAACTGAAGGTCTATCCGGGCGCGCCGCATGGCATCACGGATACCCACAAGGAGCAGTTGAACAAGGACCTGCTGGAGTTCGCGCGATCCTAGGGTAATGCGTGCCAGAGTGGCCATTGGAAGGGCGCCGCAAGCCGGCGCCATTCCTCGTTTGGGGAAGCCGCGCGGTTTCGCTCCTGCTTTCAGCCGCCCGCCCGCCCGAGTTTGGTTTCTTTCGGCAGGACAGATTGTGCTTGCGAAACAGAGACTTGACTTTAATCATGCCATTTCAGACGATGCCGCATCACGATGCACGTCGAAATGGCGTGCCGGCAAGGACATCTGAAGACGTTGAGTGACGCGGCGATCATCGCTCCGCAAAGGGCGTGGGGAAAAGGGCGGCTTGTTGCCAAGTCCGAAAGGGGGCGCACGCGCATCGCCGAGCTCTACCAGGAAGGCTGCGCCAAGATCCGTTTGCCGAAGACCTTCGACGGTTCGATGGAAGCGGTGCTCATCAACTCTTCCGGCGGCGTCACCGGTGGCGACCAGCTCGAGTGGGGTTTTGCGGCCGGCGAGGGGACGAGCCTGACGCTGACCACGCAGGCCTGCGAGAAGATCTACAAGGCGAGCGCCGGCACGGCTGCGATCACGACACACATAGCCGCCGCCGCCGGAAGCCGCGTCGATTGGCTGCCGCAGGAGACCATCCTCTTCGACCGGGCCTCGCTGTCGCGTTCGCTCGAGGTCGACCTGGCGCCGGATGCAAGTTTTCTCGCGGTGGAGGCGGTGCTCATCGGCCGCAAGGCTATGGGTGAGGCGGTGCATGCCGGCTTGTGTCGCGATCGCTGGCGGGTGCGGAGCGGCGGCGGGCTGGTTCATGCGGAAAACCTGACGCTTGCCGACGATATTGCGAGGCTGGCCGCCAGGCCCGCAACGCTCGGCGGCGCGGCCGCCTTCGCGACGCTCCTCTATATAGCGCCGGATTGCGAAGCGACGTTTTCGAAGCTGCGCGGAGTGCTTGCTCCGGTAGTACAGGCGGGCGTCAGCCACTACCGGGTCGGCGGTCGCGACAAGCTCGTCGCCCGGGTCACCGCTCTCGACGGATTTGAGCTTAGAAAAATCCTCGTCCCGCTCATTTCGCACTTGCGTAAAGACGCGTCTGTGCCGAAAGTCTGGACTCTCTGATCCCGCAGTCAATCCGGATAGCGACGCATGAATCTCACTCCGCGCGAAAAAGACAAGCTGTTGATTTCCATGGCGGCAATGGTGGCCCGCCGGCGCCTGGAGCGAGGCGTCAAGCTCAATCACCCTGAGGCGATTGCCCTCATCACCGACTTCGTCGTCGAGGGTGCGCGCGACGGCCGGTCCGTTGCGGAATTGATGGAGGCCGGCGCGCATGTGCTGACCCGCGACCAGGTGATGGTGGGCATCCCCGAGATGATCCACGACATCCAGGTCGAGGCGACCTTTCCGGATGGGACGAAGCTCGTCACCGTTCACGAACCCATCCGGTAAGGAGAGATCGATGCTGAGCCTGCGTCCGAACTGCGAATGCTGCGACCGTGACCTGCCACCCGAAAGCCGGGAGGCGATGATCTGCACCTTCGAATGCACCTTTTGCGCCGATTGCGCCGAGGCGAAGCTTGGCGGGATCTGCCCGAACTGCAGCGGCGAACTGGTACGCCGTCCGGCGCGCCCGGCTGCGATGCTGAAGAAATATCCGGGCTCGGCGGAGCGCGTGCTGAAGCCGCAAGGCTGCGCGCCAGCGACGGTCGCGTAAGGGGGACAGGAGCATGATTCCAGGCGAGATTGTCGCAGCCGCTGGAGACATCGAACTCAATGCCGGTCTTCCGACCGTCACGATCGAAGTCTCCAATTCCGGCGACCGGCCGGTCCAGGTCGGCAGTCACTATCATTTCGCGGAAACAAATCCGGGCCTGATCTTCGACCGCGACGCGGCGCGCGGCAAGCGGCTCGATATTCCGGCCGGCACGGCCGTCCGGTTCGAGCCGGGCCAGACCCGGCAGGTCACGCTGATCCCGCTTTCCGGCAAGCGCGAGGTTTTCGGCTTCCGCCAGCAGGTGATGGGCAAGCTATGAGAGCGGTCGCGCCCGCTATAGGCCTGCTTCTCATTGTTGCGGCGTCTGCGTTCGCTCAGGAACAGCCTGAGGTGGACTGCCAAAAGGCGGTGACGCAGATGGATTTGAACATTTGCGCCGGTCAGGAGTACCAGGCAGCGGACGCGGAACTCAACAAGACCTACCGCGAGGCGATCGCCGTGATGCAGGAAACCGACAGGGAGCTCGGTGATATCGACGCGGCCTATGTCGGTGCGGTCGAAGCATTGAAAAAGGCGCAACGGGCCTGGATCGGCTATCGCGACGGCCAGTGCGAGCTCGCCGGATTCGAGGCGCGGGGCGGCTCGATGGAACCGATGCTGGTTTCCGGCTGCCTCGCCGAGCTGACGCGCAAGCGAACCGCCGAATTGAAAGAGCTCCTCGAAGCTCGAGGGAGCTGACCTTTGCAGAGCCGGCGCGTCATCATGGTCGTTGGCAATGGCGAGGTGCCGGAAGGCGCTGCCGCGACGATCGATGCCGCCGACCTGGTGATCCGCTTCAATGACTGCCGCTCGGCCGGCCGCGGCGGAACCAGGACGGACGTGGTCGCCGTCTGCAACACCGGTCGCCCGGCCTTGTCGATGCTCGGCGGCGGACGCTGGAAGACGAGCGAGCCGGTGCGGCAGGCGCGCGAAATCTGGAGTGTGCGCTCCGGTGCCAAATTCGCGGCGATGCGGGCAGCACTTGCCAAGAACCATCCGGACCTCGGCGATTTCTGTGACGACTACTCCACTGGCTTCGAAAGTTTCGCACAGGCGACCGGGCGGCAGCACCGGGTCGTGCCGGAGGGGACGCACGAGCGGCTGGAGCGGGATCTCGCCCGTTTCGCGCCGGCACCTTACGTCGCACCGTCGAGCGGCCTGGTGGTGATCGCCGAAGTCCTCGCCAGCGTCGCCTCTGCCGGAGACGATATCGTGCTTGCCGGCTTCGGCCACAGCGGCTGGGAGTGGCATCCCTTTGCCGCCGAGCGACGCTATGTCGATGCGATTGCCGCCGAGGGGCGGCTTCGTCGCCTCAAACCATTACCTTCGTCAGACTTGCCCCAAGGAGCCTGAACCCATGTCCTACAAGATGTCGCGTGCGGCCTATGCCAACATGTTCGGTCCGACCGTCGGCGACAGGGTCCGGCTTGCCGATACCGAACTGTTCATCCAGGTCGAGAAGGACTTCACGACCTATGGCGAGGAGGTGAAGTTCGGCGGCGGCAAGGTCATCCGCGACGGCATGGGCCAGAGCCAGGTCACGCGCGAGGGCGGCGCTGTCGACACCGTCATCACCAATGCGCTGATCGTTGACCATTGGGGCATCGTCAAAGCGGATATCGGTCTCAAGGATGGGCGGATCGCCGCGATCGGCAAGGCGGGCAACCCGGACACGCAGCCGGGCGTGAACGTCATCGTCGGCCCGGGCACGGAGGCGATCGCCGGCGAGGGCAAGATCGTTACCGCCGGCGGCATGGACAGCCATATCCACTTCATCTGCCCGCAGCAGATCGAAGAGGCGCTGATGAGCGGGCTGACCTGCATGCTCGGCGGCGGCACAGGTCCTGCGCACGGCACGCTCGCCACCACCTGCACGCCGGGACCGTGGCATATCGCCCGGATGATCGAGGCGGCCGATGCCTTTCCGATGAACCTTGCCTTTGCCGGCAAGGGCAACGCCTCGCTGCCGGGCGCGCTCGTCGAAATGGTGCTCGGCGGCGCCACCTCGCTGAAGCTGCACGAGGACTGGGGCACGACGCCCGGGGCGATCGATTGCTGCCTGTCGGTCGCCGACGAATACGACGTTCAGGTGATGATCCACACCGACACGCTGAACGAGAGCGGCTTCGTCGAGGACACGATCGCAGCGATCAAAGGCCGGACCATTCACGCCTTCCACACCGAAGGGGCAGGCGGCGGCCATGCGCCGGACATCATCAAGATCTGCGGCCAGCCGAACGTCATCCCGTCTTCGACCAACCCGACGCGGCCCTATACGCTGAACACGCTGGCAGAACATCTCGACATGCTGATGGTCTGCCATCACCTGTCGCCCTCGATTCCCGAGGATATCGCCTTTGCTGAAAGCCGGATTCGCAAGGAGACGATCGCCGCCGAGGACATCCTTCACGACATTGGCGCCTTCTCGATCATCTCATCGGACAGTCAGGCCATGGGCCGCGTCGGCGAGGTGGCGATCCGCACCTGGCAGACCGCCGATAAGATGAAGCGCCAGCGCGGCCGGCTGAAGGAAGAAACGGGCGACAACGACAATTTCCGCGTCAAGCGCTATGTCGCCAAATACACGATCAACCCGGCGATCGCCCATGGCCTTAGCCATGAGATCGGCTCGCTCGAAGTCGGCAAGCGCGCCGATCTCGTGATCTGGAATCCGGCCTTCTTCGGCGTGAAGCCGGACATGGTGCTGCTCGGCGGCACTATCGCCGCGGCACCGATGGGCGACCCGAATGCTTCGATCCCGACGCCGCAGCCGGTGCACTATCGACCGATGTTCGGAGCCTATGGTCGAAGCCGGACCAATTCTTCAGTTACCTTCGTCTCGCAGGCCTCGCTCGACGCGGGACTGGCCGGAAGGCTCGGTGTCGCCAAGGAACTTGTCGCCGTTCAAAACACCCGCGGCGGCATCGGCAAGGCGTCGATGATCCACAACAGCCTGACGCCGGTGATCGAGGTCGATCCGGAAACCTATGAAGTCCGCGCCGATGGCGTACTGCTGACCTGTGAGCCTGCGACCGTGCTGCCGATGGCGCAGCGGTATTTCCTGTTCTAGACGGTTCCGCTCCAAACGACGTAAGCGGCAGCCATGCAGCGATCGCATGGCTGCCATGCGGTGCCGACTGAATCGGTGCTTTGATGCTGCGCTGCAGCGGAATCTTCGGTAGAAGAGGCCTCCCTTTTCGCCGGCTGTGGTTTCCTCCCAAGACTTCGCGGCCGGATGCCCAGTCGAAGGAGATGATGATGCTCGGCAGAAAAGTTCCCGTTGTAACCTTCCGTACCCGCGTCCGCGACGAATCGGTCGGCGGTTCCAATCCGTTCCGCTGGCACGATGTTTCGTCGAACGACTATTTCGCCGGCAAACGCGTCGTTCTGTTCTCGCTGCCGGGCGCCTTCACCCCGACCTGCTCGACGTATCAGCTGCCGGATTTCGAGAAGCTGACGCCCGAGTTCCGCGCGCTCGGGATCGATGAAATCTATTGCATCTCGGTCAACGACGCCTTCGTCATGAACGCCTGGGGCAAGTCACAGGGGCTCGAAAACGTCAAGCTCATTCCGGACGGTTCGGGCGAGTTCACCCGCAAGATGGGCATGCTGGTCGCCAAGGACAATCTCGGCTTCGGCATGCGTTCCTGGCGCTACGCCGCCGTCGTCAGCGACGGCACGGTCGAGCAGTGGTTCGAGGAGGAAGGCTATTCGGACAATTGCGACAGTGATCCGTACGGCGTTTCCTCGCCGCAGAACATTCTCGACGCGCTGAAGTCGCAGAAGATCGCTGCCTGATCCGCCATCGTGTTCATGAAGGCCCCGGCCGCCGCAAGCAGGTTTGAAAGTCGTTCGGATTTTCGCCTTCTTGCTGGCGCCGGGGCTTTTTCTTGTTAAAGTGGAGCCCGTTGGAGACTGGGAATTCAATGGTTTACGTCATCGCATATCTTAAGGCGCATGCGGACAAGGGCGACGAGGTCGCAGCACTTGCGGCGCCGCTGATCGATGCCACCCGCAAGGAGGAGGGCTGCGTCAGCGATGATCTCTATCGCAAGGTCGCCGGGCCGGACACGGTGGTCTTCGTCGAGACCTGGAAGAGCCGCGCGGCCCTCGATGCCCATTTCGCCGAACCGCATCTGAAGGCATTCCAGGCGGCAATGGCCGACCATCTTGCGGAGGTTCGCGTCGAGGTCGTATATCCCGAAAAGATCGAGGTCCTCTGACGTGCCCTACCGTTCGACCGAAATTCTTTCCCCCGGTTCTGCCGACAAGACGCCGCTTCACCGCGTGACGCTCACCCATGACCAGCGGCATCTGCGCCGCAAGCTCTTGCATCTCGAAAACGACGACGTCGTGATGCTCGACCTCAAGGAGCCGGTGATGCTCGCCGACGGCGACCTTTTGGTGCTGGAGGGCGGCGGCTACATCGAAGTGAAGGCGGCTGAGGAGGTGCTCTACGACATCCGTCCGCGCGATAGGCTGCACCTGATCGAACTCGCCTGGCATCTCGGCAACCGACACTTGCCGGCGGCGATCGAGGAGGGGCGGATATTGATTGCCCGCGATCCCGTCATCCGCGCCATGCTCGAAGGCCTCGGAGCAACGGTGAGCGAAGTTGTCGAACCATTCCACCCCCTCCGCGGCGCCTATCACGGCACCGGCGGCCATCACCATGGGCATGATCGCGACCACCACCATGGCTGAAGAGGCGGCCATGCAGGCTCAGCTGCGTCTCGTCACCTGGCTTTCGCCCGCCTTTCCCGTCGGCGCCTTTTCCTATTCCGGCGGCTTGGAACAGGCGGTTCACGACGGCCTCGTGGCGAATGCAGGCGATCTGCGGCTGTGGCTTGAAACGCTGTTGAATCACGGCACGGTCTGGAACGACGCGCTGTTACTGGCCGAAAGCTACTGCAGCCACGCAGATCCGGCACGGCTGCAGGCGGTCGGCGAACTGGCCGAGGCGCTCGCCGGTTCGCGTGAACGGCACATGGAGACCATGCTTCTTGGCGAGGCGTTTCTTGCCGCCGCCAGCCACTGGCCGCATCCGGTGTTGGAGATGCTCGGATCAAGGGCCGCCTATCCGGTGGCGGTCGGCGCCGTCGCCGGTGCACATCGGACCGGGCTCGAGCCGACACTTGCCGCCTATCTCAACGCAACGACATCGAGTGCCGTATCGGTTGCCATCCGTTGCGGCGTCACCGGCCAGCGCGACGGGGTCGGCTTGCTTGCCGGCCTGGAGGCCGAGATTGCGGCGGTTGCCTGCCGTGCCGCGCGCGGCTCGCTGGACGATCTTGGCTCGGCGACCATCATCGCCGACATTGCATCTCTGAGACATGAGACCCTGCATTCGCGCCTGTTCCGCTCCTAGCGGGAGGAACCGCGAACGCCGCGCGCCTCATGCAATAGAAAGGACATTGGAAATGCCATCGAAAAACGGTCCCCTTCGCGTCGGCATCGGTGGCCCGGTCGGGTCAGGCAAGACGGCGCTGACCGACAAGCTGTGCAAGGCGATGCGCGAGAACTATTCGGTCGCCGTCGTCACCAACGATATCTACACCAAGGAGGATGCCGAGGCGCTGGTGCGCATGCAGGCGCTGCCGTCGGAGCGGATCGTCGGCGTCGAGACCGGCGGCTGCCCGCATACGGCGATCCGTGAGGACGCTTCGATCAATCTCCAGGCGATCGCCGAGCTCAACCGCCGTATTCCCGATCTCGACGTGGTCTTCATCGAATCGGGCGGAGACAATCTCGCGGCAACCTTTTCGCCCGATCTGGCGGACCTGACCATCTATGTGATTTCCGTCTGCCAGGGCGAGGAAATCCCGCGCAAGGGCGGCCCCGGGATCACCAAGTCCGATCTGCTGGTGATCAACAAGAAGGATCTGGCCCCCTATGTGGGCGCCGATCTTGAGGTGATGGAGCACGACGCGACGCGAATGCGCGCCGAAAAGCCCTTCGTGTTTTCCGACATGAAGCGCGGCGAGGGCGTCGACCGGATCGTCGAGTTTCTCACCGTGCAGGGCGGTCTCTAGAGCCATTCGAAACTGTTCCAGCGCCTGACGATCGCGAATTTCGATCATCCGCCCTTCACAACAACGCCTGACTGACGGAGCGTGGAAAAGGCCCGCGACAGCGCCTCGGGGGCGAGGCGTGGTAGCCGCGAAAAGAAGCGCGAATTGAGGAGGATGGCCCGGCCGCTCGAATTCAATCGCAAAGTCTTCATACCGCTCGTCCCGAATAGATCGTGACGAACCTAGCGCTTCCTCGCCGCTCATGATTTGACCCGTATCAAATAACTTCGCGAAAGGAGACGCTGCTGCCTGTCCGTGATTTGGAACGGTGCAGCAGCGCTGTTTCGTGGAAAACGCCTATTCGGCGGCGAGCGCCGGATGGCTGATGACCTTGCGGTCGGACTTGCCGCGCCGCTCCGCCTCGAGTGCCTTGACGCGGTCTTCCAGGCTTTCGATCGTGCTGCCCTGTTCGGCGGCGAGTTTGCTCAGTTCCTCGCGGTCGAGCGGCAGATCTTCCTCTTCCTTCTTGCCGATGAAACGGCTGAAGATCCAGGCGAGAAGACGCGACAGATCATCCATGATGAGGAAGAACGAGGGAACGACGACGAGGCTCAGAACCGTCGAGACGATGATGCCGCCGATGACGGCGATCGCCATCGGAGCGCGGAACGAGCCGCCTTCGCCGACGCCGAGGGCTGAAGGCAGCATGCCAGCCGACATGGCGATCGACGTCATGACGATCGGGCGGGCACGTTTGCGGCCCGCTTCGACCATCGCCAGCGTACGATCCATGCCGTGGTGCATCATTTCGATGCCGAAGTCGACGAGCAGGATGGCGTTCTTGGTGACGATGCCCATCAGCATCAGGATGCCGATAAGAACGGGCATGGAGAGTGCGTTCTGCGTCAGGATCAGCGCTGCCGCCACGCCGCCGATCGCAAGCGGCAGCGAGAACAGGATGGTGAAAGGCTGGATCACGTCCTTGAAGAGAAGGATGAGCACGACCAGCACCATCATCAGGCCGAGCAGCATCGCGTTGCCGAAGCTCTGCTGCATTTCGGCCTGCACTTCGGCATCGCCGCTCTCGAGAAACTCGACGGTTCCCGGTAGCTTCGCCTCGCCGGCGATCTGCTTGAAGCGGGCGGAGGCCGTGTCGAGTGCTACGCCCACGGGGAGGTCGGCGCCGAGCTTGACGACGCGATAGCGGTCGTAGCGCTTGATGGAGCTCGGCCCCTCCGCATAGTTGATGTCCGCGACACTTGAGAGCGGAACGGTGGCGCCGGATGCGGTCTGGACCTTGAGGTTGCGGATGGCCGCCAAATCGGTGCGGAAATCGCGATTGAGCTGGACACGGATCGGGATCAGCCGCCCGTCAAGGGCAATCTTGGTGAGCAGCGCATCGATATCGCCGATGGTGGCGACGCGGATCACCTCGGAAATCTGCGCCGTCGTGATGCCGAGACGCGACATCTGCTCGTCACGCGGGCGGATCTGCAGTTCCGGCCGCGGCAGCGCCCCATCGGGACTGACATTGGCAAGCAGCGGGTCCTTGCGCAGCTTTGCTTCGAGAGTGGCCACGGCCTGGTCCAGATCCGCCTCGTTGTTGGAAAGCAGGTTGAAGGACAGGTCGCGCTCGCCGCGGTCGTTGAGTTTGGTGACGCGAACATCCGGGATCGACCGAAGCTTTGCGAGGATCTCCTTTTCGATCTGCGACTGCGGCTTAATACGGCCGGCCGGCGGCAGCTTCGGCAGATACTCACCGATCAGCGGTGTGCGGCCGATCACGTCGTTGACGACCTTGTTGACGAGAGAGTGATCGAGCTTCTGGAGCAGCACGGTGACGGCGGCGCGACGCAGCTCGAGATCGCCCTTCGGCGAGGCGCCGCCGAGCACGAAGACGTTCTCGACGCCCTCGATATCCTTGATGCGGTTGTAGATCTCAGTCGTCGTCCGGTCCGTATCCTCGAGCATCGCGTCCGGCGGCAATTCGATCGACAGGCTGACGCGCGAATTGTCTTCCGGCGGCAGGAAGCTGCCGGGCACCTGCAACAGGAAATAGACGGAAATGGCGAGGCAACCGATGGCGGCGAGCAGCGTCGTATAGCGCCAACGGGTCGTCACGCGGATGATACCCGTATAGAGCTTCATGATGCCGCTGTCGTCGTCACCATGGTGGCCACCGCCGACATCCGTCGGCTGCATCAGATAGGCCGCCATCACGGGCGTGATCAGGCGGGCGACCAGAAGCGAAAAGAACACCGACACGGCGACCGTCAGGCCGAACTGGATGAAGTATTGGCCAGGGATGCCCGGCATGAAGGAGACGGGCACGAAGACGGCGATGATGGTGAAGGTGGTGGCGATCACCGCGAGGCCGATCTCGTCCGCGGCTTCGATCGCGGCCCGGTAGGGCGACTTGCCCATGCGGATATGCCGCTCGATATTCTCGATCTCGACGATTGCGTCGTCGACGAGGATGCCGGTCGCAAGCGTCATCGCCAGGAAGCTGACGAGGTTCAGCGAGAAACCGAGGAGTTCCATCACCCAGAAGGTCGGAATGGCCGAGAGCGGCAGGGCGACGGCCGAGATCAGCGTGGCGCGCCAGTTGCGCAGGAACAGCAGCACGACGACGACGGCGAGAAGCGCGCCCTCGATCAGCGTGTGAATTGCCGCCTCGTAGTTGCCATAGGTGAAGTAAACCGAATCGTCGACCATCTCGATGGTGACTTCCGGATGCTTGGCGCGGATTTCGTCGAGCGTCTTGGCAACCGTTTCGGCGACACTGACTTCGCTGGCGCCCTTGGCGCGGAATACTGCAAAGGTGACGCCCGGATGGCCGTTGAAGCGCGAGAACGACTTCGGCTCCTCGTAGGTATCTGTCACCTTGCCGAGCTCCGACAGACGAAGGAAGCGTCCGTTCGGCAGCGAGATCATCGTGTTCGCGAGCTGGGAAACATCGCGGGCATCACCGAGCGTGCGGATCGCCTGTTCGCTGCCGCCGACCTGTCCGCGACCGGAACCCAGATCCATGTTCATGCGGCGGAGCTGGCCGTTGACGTCGGCAGCGGTGATTCCGAAGGAATTCAGGCGATCTTCATCAAGCTCGATACGGACCTCGCGATCGGACCCGCCATAGCGGTCGACGCGGCCGATGCCGCTCTGGCCCTGGATAGCCCGCTTGATCGTGTCGTCGACGAACCAGGAGAGTTCTTCGAGCGTCATGCCGGGCGAGGAGACGGAGAAGGTCTGGATCGCCTGGCCCTCGACATCGACCTTCGAAACGATTGGCTCGTCGATCGAAGTCGGCAGGTCGCCGCGGATGCGGTCGATCGCATCCTTCACGTCCTGCACGGCCTGTGTGGTCGGCACTTCCATGCGGAAGATGACGGCCGTCGTGGATGTGCCGTCGGTGATCGTCGACTCGATGTGGTCGACCCCGGAGATGCCGGCGACCGCGTCCTCGATTTCCTTGGTGACCTGGGTTTCCAGCTCGGCAGGAGCGGCTCCGCTCTGCGTTACGTTGATCGAGACGATCGGCACGTCGATGTTCGGGAAGCGGGTGATCGGCAGCGAATTGAAGGACTGCCAGCCGAGCACGAGCAGCACGAAAAACGCCAGGATCGGCGCGACCGGATTGCGGATGGACCAGGCGGAGAAGTTCATGGTCTCTGTTCCCGTCAATTGGTTATCGGCTGGTCGGATTTGACCGGATTGATCCGGTCTCCGTCGCGCACATAGGCGCCAGCCTTTGCCACCGCCTGTTCGCCTGCCTTGAGGCCGGAAAGGATCTCAACGAATTGCCCGTCCTGGATGCCTGTCTCGACCGGTACCAGGCGCACGACGCCGCCTTCGACTTTACGGACGATGGTTTTCCCGTCTTCCGATGTAACAGCGGTTTGCGGCAGAACGACTGTCTGCTTTTCTTCGACCGTGACGATTGCGCTCGCATACATGCCGGCGCGTGCCTCGGTCGTGTCGGTAAGGCTGATGTGAACCTTGCCGAGACGCGTCTGGACATCGACCGTCGGTGCGATCAGGCGGATCTTGCCCTCGACCGTCGCGTTGCTGCCAGCGAGCTTGACCGTGGCGGGTTGCCCGATGGCAAGCTTGATGATGTCCGCCTCGGCGACATCGGCCGTCATTTCGATCGCGCCGTCGCGGATCATCGCAAAGAGCGGCTCGCCCGTGCCGCTGGCGATCGCGCCGATCTTGGCGTTCTTGGCGGAGATCACGCCGCTGACCGGCGCCTTGACCGCGGTACGGGCAAGCCTGAGGTCGATATCGTCGATCTGCGCCTGGACAACCTTGATGTCCGCTCTGGCAACACCGACCGATTGCTCGGCCGAACGGCGGCGGGCGCGGGTGGCGGCGGCGAGCGCCTTAAGGCGGTCCGCCTCGGCCGTCGAGATTGTGCCGTTTTCCGAAAGCCGCACGGCGCGATCGGCGACGCGCGTCGCCTCTTCGGAGTTTGCGGTGGACTCTGCGAGTTGGGCGTTCAGTTGCGCGAGCGACGCCTCCGCCTTGGCGAGGTTGGCCTCGAGCTGGCTTTTCTGCAGGAGCAGCGCGTCGTCGTTGAGAACAGCGAGCGTGCTGCCTTGTTCGACCCGGTCACCGACATCGACATTCAACGAGCGTATGGAAAGCCCGTCGACGAGTGGTGCGACATAGATCTCCTCGACGGCCTCGATCGAACCGGTGGCAAGAATGCGGTCGCTGATCTTGCGTTGTGTCGCTTCGGTCACGACGATCGAGGGCAATGCCTGCGAGGGTTGCGGCTTTGCGGCTTCCTCGGCCGAAACGCCGGAAATTGCGCCGAGCGTCATCGCTGCGCATGCGCCGAGAAGAAGGAGAAGTTTCTGAGCCATCGGCCTAAGGTCCTGACACAAATAAATCATGCCGCATCGCCATTCTTCAAGGGCGGATATCCGGCTGCAATCATGCTGTTCCCGCGCATTCCGCTCGGTTATGCCCCGCTCGCAGTCCACGCATTCGAATTGTCCGGCCCACGGTCTCAAACCAAGGTGCCGGCCTGCTGCATGTTTGCTTAAATCCTAGTCGATTTACGGATAAGCACATGCAGAGATTCAAAGTGCTACAGCGAACCTTTTGCGCGTCTGATAAGACACGTGGCGCTGTAGGAGAATTTTGCTCGCGAGGCCGAGTTCAAGAGAAACCAGTTCCTCCCTGCGTCTGCTCCCCAGTCAAATGTTCCGGCCTATGTAAGCGTGGTAGCAAATGCTTACAAGAGCGTAGAAGCGATGGTGCCTCATTGTTTCTTTCTGTCGCTTCATCGAGGCTATATTGGCGCAACCTAAATGCAAGCTTAACAACCGGAGCGCGCGGCAAAAAGCGCGCGGCATACTGCCGCGCGCTCCGCAATCGGTCGTGATGCCGCGACTTATTTCAGCGCTTCGTCCGTGATTTCGTGGGTCCAGGCGCCTTCCGGCTCCTTGGAGATGACCGGATCCGAGCCGCCGGAGAGCAGCGACTGGACCGTACGCTTGTAGTCGGCCTCGTCGAGCGCGCCGTTCGAACCCGCCGTCAGTTTGGCGATCTCGCCCATCATGCGCTTCTGGTGCTTTTCCGTCTGCGCGCCGGTCGAGTCGTTTTCGAGTACGATATCAGCCGCCTCGTCGGGGTTCTCCTCGGCATATTTCCAGCCCTTCATCGAGGCGCGAACGAACTTCACCATCTTTTCCTTGAAGGCCGCGTCCTTGAGCTTGTCCTCGAGTACGTAGAGGCCGTCCTCGAGCGTCGCAACGCCCTGGTCTTCATATTTGAAGGTGACGAGATCCTCGGGCTTGATGCCGGCGTCGATGACCTGCCAATACTCGTTGTAGGTCATCGTCGAGATGCAGGCGGCCTGCTTCTGGATCAGCGGGTCGACGTTGAAGCCCTGCTTCAGGACGGTCACGCCGTTCGTTCCGCCATCCGTCGGAATTTTCAACTGCGACATCCAGGAGAGGAACGGGTACTCGTTGCCGAAGAACCAAACGCCAAGCGTCTTGCCCTTGAAGTCCTCGGGAGTCTTGACCCCAGACTCCTTGAGACAGGTGAGCATCATGCCGGACTTCTTGAAGGGCTGGGCGATGTTGACGAGCGGCACGCCCTTTTCGCGCGTGGCGAGGGCGGACGGCATCCAGTCGACGATGACGTCGGCGCCACCGCCGGCGATGACCTGCGGCGGAGCGATATCCGGCCCGCCCGGCTTGATATCGACGTCGAGGCCCTCTTCCTCGTAGAAGCCCTTGTCCTTGGCGACAAAATAGCCGGCGAACTGGGCTTGCGTGACCCATTTCAGCTGCAGCGTGACCTTGTCGGCGGCATTGGCATGAAAGGCGGCAAGCGAAAAGACGCCAGCTGCCAGCAGAGATGCAAGTTTCTTGTTCATGTCAGTTCCCTCTTATCATTGTTCCATTATCAGCCCCGGCCACTGCGGATGGACGGATGCCAGAACGTGACGGCTCGCTCGACGAGCGCGACCACCCCGTAAAAGGCGGAGCCAGCCACCGCCGCAACGGCGATTTCGGCCCAGACCATGTCGACGTTCATGCGCCCCACTTCCGTGGAGATCCGAAAACCCATGCCGACAATGGGCGTTCCGAAAAACTCGGCCACGATCGCGCCGATCAGCGCCAGCGTCGAGTTAATCTTGAGAGCGTTGAAAATGAAAGGCCAAGCCGCGGGCAGCCGCAGCTTGACGAGCGTCTGCCACCAGGTGGCGGCATAGGTGCGCATCAGGTCGCGCTCCATGTGGCTCGCGGCTGCAAGGCCCGACACCGTGTTCACCAGCATCGGGAAGAAGGTCATGATGACGACGACGGCAACCTTCGATTGCCAGTCGAAGCCGAACCACATGACCATGATCGGAGCGACGCCGATGACGGGGAGGGCGGAGACGAAGTTGCCGAGCGGCAGCAGTCCCTTCTGGAGAAAGGGAGAGCGGTCGATGAGGATCGCCATCAGGAAACCGAGGCCGCAGCCGAGCGCATAGCCGGTCAGCACGGATTTCAGGAAGGTCTGGCGGAAGTCGGCGCCAAGCGTCGGCAGCGAATTGACGAGCCGCCCCCAAATCATCGACGGTGCCGGCAAGAGCACGGAAGGAACGGCGAAACCGCGGACGATGCCCTCCCACAGAACCAGGATCGTGATGCCGAAGATGAGCGGCACGGCGAAGCGTGCGGCGTTGCTCATCGTGCGGTTCGAAAAATGCTGACGGACCAGCCATTCGTTGAAGGCCCAGGCGATCAGCCAGAAAAGGATGGCGCCGGCGAGAGCAGGAAGGTTCATGGCTTGGCTCCCATGCGCTTCAGGACCGCGGAGTGCGCGACGCCGACGATCATGACCAGCACGGCGGCGAGCGCCGCGGCCATGAACAGGGCGGCCCAGATCTGTACCGTCTGGCCGTAATACGAGCCGGCGAGGAGCCGCGCGCCGAGCCCGGCCACCGCACCGGTCGGCAGTTCGCCGACAATGGCGCCGACGAGCGAGATGGCGACGGCGACCTTCAGCGAGGTGAACAGATACGGCATGGAGGAGGGCCAGCGCAGTTTCCAGAAGGTCTGCGCCGACGAGGCGTTATAGGTGTGCATCAGGTCGAGTTGGATCGTTTCGGGGCTCCGCAATCCCTTGACCATGCCGACCACCACCGGGAAGAACGATAAATAGGTGGAGATCAGCGCCTTCGGCAGCAGGCCGGCAACGCCGATGGCGTTCAAGACGACGATGATCATCGGCGCGATTGCCAGGATCGGTATCGTTTGGCTGGCGATCACCCATGGCATTAGCGAGCGGTCCATGGCGCGGTTATGGACAATGCCGACGGCGAGAAGCACGCCAAGTGCGGCGCCTATGCCGAAGCCGAGCAGCGTGGCGGAGAGCGTGATCCAGGCGTGGTAGACGAGGCTGCGCTTCGAGGTGATCGCCTTGTTGAAGGTGGTGTCCCAGATCTCGGCAACCACCTGATGAGGGGCGGGCAGCACGGGCCTTTCCTGCGCCATCGTGTTGCGGACAAGATCGGAGAACGCGATCTCGGTTCCGGCACGCGCTGCCGTATCGCGCTCGAAAGGAGCGTTCAGGAAGACGGCGGCGATGTACCAGATGGCGATCATCAGAAGGACGACGGTGGAGATGGGGAGGAGTTTGTCTCGGATGAAACTCGGCTTATGCATCATGGCCGCCTCCTCCGGTCGCAAGCGGTGCGTTGTTCGGGGCGCATGGCCGCCTTGTGGAGAGGGGTCGCGGAGGAGGTGTCAGTCCCACTCGACAGCTACTCATCATAACTATGTCCCGCCCTCAAACCCTCGCGCACGCGGTGGGCGATCTCCAGAAACTCCGGCGTCTCGCGGATGCCGAGCGGCCGTTCCTTCGGCAGAGTCGATTCGATGATATCCGTCACGCGTCCGGGGCGCGGGCTCATGACGACGATCTTTGTAGAGAGATAGACCGCCTCCGGGATGGAGTGGGTGACGAAGCAGATCGTCTTGTCGGTGCGGGCCCAGAGCTTCAGGAGCTGCTCGTTCAAGTGGTCGCGGACGATCTCGTCGAGAGCACCGAAGGGCTCGTCCATCAGAAGAAGATCGGCATCGAAAGCGAGAGCGCGGGCGATCGATGCGCGCTGCTGCATGCCGCCGGAGAGCTGCCACGGATATTTCTTGCCGAAGCCCGAGAGGTTGACGAGCTCCAGCGTGCGCTCGATGCGCGCTTTCTGCTCTTGCCTGGAATGGCCCATGATTTCGAGCGGCAGCGCGATGTTCTTCTCGATCGTGCGCCAAGGATAAAGGGCGGGCGCCTGGAAGACATAGCCATAGGCGCGCCGCCGGCGGGCTTCCTCCGGGGTCATGCCGTTGACGGCGATCGTGCCGGCGGTGGGTTTTTCAAGATCGGCGATGACGCGAAGGAACGTGGTCTTGCCGCAGCCGGACGGGCCGATAAAGGAGACGAAATCGCCCTTCGCCACATCGAGGTTCACGCCGGTAAGTGCATTGACCGGCCCGTCGCTGGTCTCAAACGTCAGGCCGAGATTCCGGGCCGTGACCACGGAGGCGGGATTGGATGTCATCAGTAGATTCTCATCATGGCTCGTCTGTGTCAGACTGCTATCCGCACCTGCAACATGCAATCGGGGATTCGCCGCTGACGACTTCTGTTGCGGGTTTTTCAGCGAATTCTGGAGAACACTCATGGCTCGATCACCCAATCCTGGCTGTCGCGTGGTTCGCCCCGGCGACGCCTATGCCGGCAAGCAGGGGCTCAGCTATTTCGAAGGCATTGCCGCGGAGACGGTCGGCTCCACCGGCATCTGCATGCATCTGTTGACCATGCCGCCTGGCGCGCGCGCCAAGGCGCACCTCCACGAGAGCCACGAAACGGCCATTTACGTTCTTTCCGGCGAGGCGCACACCTGGTTCGGCGAGCGGCTCGAAGAGCATGTCATCGTCAAGACCGGCGAGATGTTCTACATCCCGGCCGGCGTGCCGCATCTCCCCGCGAATCTTTCGGACACCCCGTGCACGGCGGTCATCGCCCGGACAGATCCGAACGAGCAGGAGAGCGTCGTGCTGCTTCCCGAACTGGATGGGCTGGTGCCCTGAGGCGGAGATTGCCGCTATTTGCCGCAAGTCCTCCATCTCCGCTTTTGCGGAGGTAAAATCAATCGAGTTGGCAGAGGCGGGCGGCAATGACTGAGTTGGCAGCACTTGAACCATCTATGAACGCTCTCCGTTTGCCTTCGCCGGGTCTCCTGAGCTTCCAGTCTTCCGTGCGAGATAAAAGGCGGCTCCATCTGCCGCGCCACTGACCGCGCAGGCCGCGAAAAATAATTGATCCTGCCATCCGAATGGCTGGCCATAGAGGCCGATATCCTCCGGTGGCTCAGGGGCATTTTCGACAAGAGAGGCCACATATGCCGCCAGACAAATGAACGCGAATGTCAGCGTGACGCACACGACACCAGCAAGGCAATGGTCGCTCAGATTTCGTCGGCCAAACCGCTCCATAAGCCGGTAAAGTCCGAAACTTACCGGAGCGAAGACAGCGAATGCGACCAGAGATGCGAAGAACGGCAACAGAATGCCGGCCGGAATGAGAACCAGGAAAGAGACACCGGAAATCGACTGAGGCTCGGCGAATATTAACATCGCGAAGGCCGTGTAGGTGCCCCCGAGGACGGCCGCCGCGTGTAGCCGTGGAAACCAGTTCTCCCGCTCATGAGCATACATCGCTAGCAGCCTATCCCGGTCACCCAGATCACACCCCGGTCGCCGGGATGCCGGTACGTTGCACCGCCCGCGGCGCCGTCACTTCCTTCCAGGTCGTAAGTGCGGTGCTGACCGCCGGGAACGGGTCGCGCCGGACGAATTCGCCATGGCCCTCCTGTGTCTTGACCGTCGCTTCCTCGATCGCAACGACGCCGCGCGTCAGCGTGAAGCGCGGCAGGCCGGTGACGGTCTTGCCCTCGAAGACGTTGTAGTCGATCGCCGATTGCTGGGTATTCGCCGAGATCGTCTTCGAGCGTTTCGGATCCCAGACGACGAGGTCGGCATCACTACCCACGAGGATCGCGCCCTTTTTCGGGTAGATGTTTAGGATCTTGGCGATGTTGGTGGACGTCACCGCCACGAATTCGTTCATGGTGATGCGGCCGGTGGCGACGCCGTAGGTCCAGAGCATAGGCATGCGGTCTTCAAGCCCGCCGGTACCGTTCGGGATCTTGGTGAAATCGCCGACGCCGAAACGCTTCTGCGCCGTCGTGAAGGCGCAATGGTCGGTCGCGACCACCTGCAGCGAGCCGGAGGCGAGCCCCGCCCAGAGGCTGTCCTGGTGCAGCTTGTTGCGGAAGGGCGGCGACATCACCCGCCGGGCGGCGTGGTCCCAATCCTTGTTGAAATACTCGCTCTCATCCAGCGTCAGATGCTGGATCAGCGGCTCGCCGAAGACGCGCATGCCCTTGGCGCGGGCGCGCCGGATCGCCTCGTGGGCCTGCTCACAGGAGGTGTGGACGATGTAGACGGGACAGCCGGCCATGTCGGCGATCATGATCGCCCGGTTGGTGGCTTCACCCTCGACCTCGGCCGGGCGCGAAAAGGCATGCGCCTCGGGACCATTGTTGCCTTCGGCGAGCAGCTTCGCCTGCAGTTGCGCCACCACGTCGCCGTTCTCGGCGTGGACAAGCGGCAGGGCGCCGAGCGCGGCGCAGCGCTGGAACGAGGAGAACATCTCATCGTCGTCCACCATCAGCGCGCCCTTGTAGGCCATGAAGTGCTTGAAGGTGTTGATGCCCTTGTCCTTGACGATGGTCTCCATCTCGTTGAAGACCTGCTCGCTCCACCAGGTGATCGCCATGTGGAAGGAATAGTCGCAATTGGCGCGGGTCGACTTGTTGTCCCACATGGTCAGCGCCTCGAGCAGCGACTGGCCGGGCGAGGGGAGCGCGAAATCCACGACCATGGTCGTTCCGCCGGCAAGTGCTGCGCGCGTGCCGCTCTCGAAATCGTCGGAGGAATAGGTGCCCATGAAGGGCATTTCGAGATGGGTGTGGGGATCGATGCCGCCCGGCATGATGTAGCAGCCGGTCGCGTCGAGCGTCTCGGTGCCGGAAAGATTGGGGCCGATTTCGACGATCTTGCCACCTTCGGCTTTCACATCGGCCTTGTAGGTCAGGTCGGCGGTAACGACGGTTCCACCCTTGATGACAGTGCTCATGGTTTCGTTCCCTCGCAATGGTGCCTTCGACGGACGCGGCCGCCCACGAAAAAGGCGGAACTTTCGTTCCGCCCGTGAAATCTCATTCGACGACCTCGGCCGTTTCGAGAACAGCGTGGAAGAGGACGTCGGCACCTGCGGCGGCCCATTCCTTGGAAATGTCCTCCGCCTCGTTATGGCTGAGCCCATCGACGCAGGGGCACATGATCATCGTCGTCGGCGCGACCTTCGCCGCCCAGCAGGCGTCGTGCCCGGCGCCGGAGATGAGACTCATGTGGCTGTAGCCGAGCTTCTCTGCCGCACCGCGGACGGTTGCGACCAGCTTCGGATCGAAGGTCACGGGGTCGAAATGGCCGACCGCCTCAATCGAACAGCCGACGCCAAGCGCCTCGGCGATCTTCGGCGCTTCGGCTTCGATCCGGGCGCGCATGCCGTCGAGCTTGGCTTGATCCGGCGAGCGGATATCGACGGTGAAGACGACCTTGCCCGGCAATACGTTGCGTGAATTGGGCGAGAAGAACATCTGCCCGACGCCGCCGACGGCGCCCGGCTGGCTTTCCATCGCAACGGTCTGCACCATCTCGAGGATGCGGGCCATGGCGAGACCGGCATTGACGCGCATGTTCATCGGTGTCGAGCCGGTATGCGCTTCCTTGCCGGTCAGCGTGAACTCCAGCCACCATAGGCCCTGACAGTGGGTGACGACGCCGATCCGCTTGTTTTCGGCCTCGAGGATCGGTCCCTGCTCGATGTGATATTCGAAATAGGCGTGCATCTTGCGGGCGCCGACTTCCTCGTCGCCAACCCAGCCAATGCGCTTCAATTCGTCGCCGAAGCTCTTGCCCTCCGGATCCTTGCGGGCATAGGCGTATTCGAGCGTGTGGACGCCGGCAAAGACTCCGGAGGCAATCATGGCCGGCGCAAAGCGGGCGCCTTCCTCATTGGTCCAGTTGGTGACCACGATCGGATGCTTCGTCTTGATGCCGAGGTCATTCATCGTGCGAACGACCTCGAGGCCGCTCAAGACACCAAGCACGCCGTCGTACTTGCCGCCGGTCGGCTGCGTGTCGAGATGGGAACCGATATGGACGGGGAGCGCATCGGGGTCGGTGCCGGGGCGGGTCATGAACATGGTGCCCATCTTGTCGACACCCATGGAGAGCCCGGCCTTTTCGCACCAGGACTGAAAGAGCCGGCGACCCTCGCCATCGGCGTCCGTCAAGGTCTGGCGGTTGTTGCCGCCGGCAACGCCAGGGCCGATCTTCGCCATTTCCATTAACGAATCCCACAGGCGGTCGGAATTGACGCGCCTATTCTCGCCAGGTGCAGCCATGGCGCTCTCCTCTTTTTCCGGCTAGACCCTCCCCGGGGATAGCCTCATGTTCCCGTCGGCCAGATCGGGGCCTTGCTTTGGTGCCCTTCGATCAGCCGTTGCGTTTGCCGACAATCTGACTGATAATTTGACCGGTTGGTAAACATTACAACTTCCGTAGCGGCACTCAAGCGGGAAAACGAAAAAACCAGTTTGTTGCCCAAATAAATGGCGCGTCCGATTTTTGGGCAAAGCGTGCTCCACCAGCTAGCGTGTGGGCATCGGCAGGGGGCGGGATGGTACTTCCAAGAGCGGCGAAAACACAGAGGCGCACGCGCATCCAGGAGGAAAAGGAGGAGCGCATCCTCGAAGCCGCGCTCGAGGTCTTTTCGGCGAGCGGCTTCCGCGGATCGACCATCGATCAGATCGCCGAAGTGGCGGGCATGTCGAAGCCGAACCTGCTCTATTACTTCCGTACGAAGGAGGCGATGCATCGCGCCTTGATCGACCGCGTTCTTGACACCTGGCTCGATCCGCTGCGCGAATTCAATGCCGACGGCAATCCCGTCGCCGAGATCCGCAGCTACATCCGGCGCAAGTTGGAAATGGCGCGGGATTTCCCGCGCGAAAGCCGATTGTTCGCCAATGAGGTGTTGCAGGGCGCTCCTCATATCGAGGACGAGCTGAAAGGGCCGCTGAAGCAGCTGGTCGACGAAAAGGCCGAGGTCATCCGCGCCTGGGCGAAGGCCGGCAAGATCGCGAATTGCGATCCCTATCATTTGATTTTCGCGATCTGGTCGACGACGCAGCACTATGCCGACTTCGACGTTCAGGTGCGCGCCGTGCTCGGCCAGGAGCAGGCGGGTGACGGGCGCTTCGAGGATGCGGCGCGCTTTCTCGAGCGCTTGTTTGTCGATGGCCTGCAGGTGCGCGAGTAGTTAGACCGGCGCCGGCATGATCTCCGGAAGCCGCGCGGCATCTTCGACGATCCAGGTCTCGAGCGTCGCCTGACGGCCGCGCAGGGTTATATCCAATCGCCTGTAGCCTTCGATGCTGAAACCGGCGCGTTGGAGGAAATCGACGGAAACGGCAAGCTCGGCGTCATGCTCCTTGGCAAGGCCCTCCAGCCGGCTGGCGGTGTTGATCGTGTCGCCGACGGCGGTCAGCGAGGTCGCCTGACCGTAGCCCATCTCGCCGACGATTGCTGGTCCGGCATGCAGGCCGATCGCGAGCCTGAGCGGCTGCTCGAGTTCGCCCTCGAATGTCTGGTTGAGCGCGCGAATGCCGGCCGATAGCCGGGCGGCCGCGGCAAGCGCCTGACGACAGGCTTCCGGGAGAGGCGTCTTCAGCCCGAAGATCGCCAGCGCCCCGTCGCCGATGAACTTGTCGATGACACCGCCGGAGTCCTCCACCGCCTCGCCGATCATTTCGAAGTAGCGGTTGAGCAGGAACACCGTGTCGTAGGGCAGCTTGTGTTCGGCAATGCGGGTGAAGTCGCGCAGGTCGCAGAAGAGCACGGCCACCCGCCGCTCGCGGCCGCCGCCGTTCTGCCGCGCAAGCTGCGTCTTGATCCCGAGGCTGTCAGTATCGAGAATGGGTGGATAGTGTTGAAAAAGTCCAAACTCGGGGCTCGCCGAAAAGTCGGCCAATTAGCGATCTCAGCGAATGTTACTGCTCAATGCCATCTCAATTCCGCTACGCGGCTCACACGCTCCTTGATCGCAGAATTGGTAGGTCCCCCACCTCAATTTTCTTTGTTGGCCTCTACGGCCCTCCAAAAAATCAGAGGTCCCAGAAAACGGACTTTTTCAACGGTATCGGTACGACGGTGACATTGTTGGTAGGCCGGAACTGGCAAGCCAGACGAACGTTGTCTGGGGCGCCGATCCGGCTGAGGGTCGCAAGTTCCGCGGCCTCCGGCGCCGGCTGGCCGTCGAGACCCTCAATGACGCGCACCCGGCAGGTCGAGCACCGGCCGCGGCCGCCACAGACCGACACATGCGAAATCCCGGCGGCGCGGCTTGCCTCGAGCACGCTGAAACCGAGGCTCACCGCCGCCACGCGCCCATCCGGATAGCGCACGCGGACGCGTCCGCGCGCCGGCACGGCGCGCAGCGCCAAGGTTCCGCCGATCAGGCCGGCAAAGCCCGCATAGAAGGCGAGCCGGATGTTCTCGGGCAGGTCAGGATCGACCCGCGGCCGCATCTGGCTGACATAGGCCCTGTCGCCGTAAGCACCGTGTTCCGCATAATCGCGAGCAAGAGAACGGGCGCCGTTGACGAAGCCAAGCAGCGCGAAGATCGGCACGAGCAGGGCAACGGTGTAGAGCAGGAATTCGTAGCGCGGAAACCAGTCTCGGCCGCGCATCCAGAACCAGGCGCCAAGGCAGGCGTGGCTCCATACAAAGAGCAGAGCGACGGTCTGGCGGGTCGTGCCGATCGAACTCGACCACAGCGCGCGCAGGATGCTAGGATAGTCGGCATCGATCCCGGTCAGGAACGGCTCAACCCGGGTGGCGACCACATGGGGTATCAGCAGGAAGGGCAGGCTCAGGCCGAAGAGGATCTTCAGCGCTTCACCGACCGGCATCCTGAGCG
This sequence comes from Sinorhizobium fredii USDA 257, assembly GCF_000265205.3. Classification (NCBI taxonomy): domain Bacteria; kingdom Pseudomonadati; phylum Pseudomonadota; class Alphaproteobacteria; order Hyphomicrobiales; family Rhizobiaceae; genus Ensifer; species Ensifer fredii. The sequence continues at coordinate 5,088,776 of NC_018000.1, read as the reverse complement.
TCTGGCGGCGATAGAGACTGTCGAGCGCCATCAGGAAGTGCAGCAGCAGGGCGCCATAAAGCAGGATTGTGCCGGGTACGCTGTGCCAGACAAGAATGAATGACCGCCGCCCGGCTTCCATCGCTTCGATGGAGATCAGGCCGAGCGAATGATTGAAGAAATGCAAGAGAACGAAGGTGCCGAGCACGGCCCCGGAAATCAGGTGTGTCTTCTTGCGTGTATTGGCGGAAAGGATCGTCAAACAGTCTGCCCGGGTCTGCCGGCCAGCTGGCCGCTTCTGATTCCGTCCCTTATTGATCAGATCGCCAGTTCGGACAACTTACGTTTTCTACACAATCTGTTTTGCTTTTTGTTACCAGTGTGCACTTACGCGGAGAAGACGCTACGCCGGCACCTTCCTCTATTCCATGATGCGCGGCAGTCCGGTGGAGAGCGTGTCGATCGCCAGGCGCAGTTTCGGCAGCGGCAGCCGCGTTCGCGGCCATACGGCATAGACCTTGAAAACGAGACCCGGCCGATCGGTCAGCACCCGTATGAGTTCGCCGCGTTGCACGCGTTCGCGCACCAGCCAGCATGGCAGCCAGGCAAGTCCGAGGCCCTCGGCCGCCGCGTCCGCAATCGCCGAAAGATCGTCGAGCCGTAGCCGGGTTTTTGGCAAAATCGTCTCGGCGGTCCTGCCTTCGACAGGAAAGGACCATGATCGCTGTTGGCCGCCGCGGCAGTAGACGACCGCATCGTGGGCCGCGAGCTCCGCTACGGTTTGCGGCCCGCCGCGTGCCGCGAGGTAGGCGGGAGAGGCACAGACTGTCATGCGCTGTTCGGCGACGGCGCGCGTCATCAGCCCGGCATCGTTACCCAATGAGCCGTTGCGGATGGCGAGATCGAAGCCTTCGTCGAGGAGCTCGATAACGCGGTCGTTAAAGGACAGATCGAGCTCGAGATGCGGATGCCTGCGCAACAGGTCGCGAAAGAGCGGCGCCACGCACTGCCGGCCAAAGAGAACCGGCATCGAGATCCGCAACCGGCCACGAATTTCCTGTCTGCCGGATTCGAGAAGGGCCTCGGCTGTACGGATCTCGCCGAGCGCCTTCTGGCAGCTCTCATAGAAGAGCTGGCCCTCTTCGGTCAGGCTCTGCGCCCGTGTGGTGCGATGGAAGAGACGGACGCCGAGCCGCTGTTCGAGGCGGGCGATCGCCTTGCCGACGGCGGAGCGCGACAGGTTCAGTCGCTCCGCCGCTGTGGAGAAGCCGCCAGCTTCCGCAGCCTCGACGAACACTGAGATGCCATTCAGGTGCTCCATCAAATTGTATCCGCCCTGGAACCAATGATGGGAAATCTTATCGCAACTGGCGATCCTGGTTCAACACTATGCTTGTCCAAACCTCAACAAACCGAAAGGAACGAGCATGTCGAAATGGATGCAGGAATGGAGCACCGAGGCGATCGGCCCGCACAATCTGAAGATCGCGGAGCGCAGGGTGCCGGACGTCGGTGAGTTTGACGTACTCGTCCGCACGATGGCGGTGTCGCTCAACTATCGCGACAAGCTGGTGCTTGAATCCGGCATGGGTCTGGAACTCACTTTCCCCTTCGTTCCGACGTCGGACATGAGCGGCGTCGTCGAAGCGGTTGGCAAGGGTGTGACTCGTTTTCGGCCCGGCGACCGGGTGATCTCGACGTTCGCGCCCGGTTGGCTCGATGGCTTGCGGCCGGGAAGCGGCAGGACACCTGCCTATGCCACGCTCGGCAGCGTGCATCCCGGTGTCCTGTCGGAATATGTCGCCTTTCCGGAAGACTGGTTCGTTGTCGCGCCAAAGAGCCTTGACGCTGCAGAGGCAAGCACACTGCCTTGCGCCGGCCTCACTGCCTGGTTCGCGCTGATCGAGAAGGGCCATCTGAAGCCCGGCGACCGCGTCGTGGTCCAGGGAACTGGCGGCGTCGCACTCTTCGGCCTGCAGATTGCCAAGGCAGTCGGTGCCGAGGTGCTCGTAACCTCGAGCAGCCCGGAAAAGCTCGAGAAGGCGCGCGCGCTTGGCGCCGACCACGGCATCAACCGGCTGAGCGAAGATTGGGTGGAACGCGTCTATGAGCTCACCGAGGACCACGGCGCGGACCACATCCTCGAGATCGCCGGTGGCGCCGGCCTCGGCCAGTCCTTGAAGGCGGTGGCCCCGGACGGACGAATTTCGGTGATCGGCGTACTCGAAGGCTTCGAGGTCTCCGGGGCGGTTGCTCCGTTGCTGCTCAAGTCGCCGGTGCTGCAGGGCATCAGCGTCGGGCACCGCCGGGCGCTCGAAGACCTGGTCGGTGCCGTCGATCGCTTGCGCCTGAAGCCGGTCATCGACAAGCGCTACACGTTCACCGAGTTCCGCGAGGCTCTCGCGCATCTCGATCGCGGTCCGTTCGGCAAGGTGGTGATCGAGTTCTGATGCCATGAAAGAAGCAGAAGGCCGCCGGTGGATTCCGGCGGCCTTCCTGTTCTGTCGACCTTGCTTTACTCGGCGGCTTGGCGCGCCATCGGGTTGTTGGGATGGGTCGTCCAGTTGGCGTAGTCCGGATCGACCGGCTTGCCGGTGCGCTTGTCGAGCGTGCCGGCGGCGAGCGGCTCCAGAGTGATGCAGTTTTCGACCGGACAGACGTTGACGCAGAGGTTGCAGCCGACGCATTCCTCCTCGATCACCTCGAAATGGCGCACGCCGTTGACGAACTGGGTGATCGCCTGGTGCGAGGTGTCCTCGCAGGCGATGTGACAGCGGCCGCATTTGATGCAGGCATCCTGGTCGATCTTGGCCTTGGCGACGTAGTTGAGGTTCAAATACTGCCAGTCGGTAACGTTCGGCACGGCGCGGCCGCAGATGTCGTCGAGCGTCCTGTGGCCCTTGGCGTCCATCCAGTCCGAGAGGCCGGAGATCATTTCCTGAACGATCTTGAAGCCATAGGTCATCGCTGCGGTGCAGACCTGCACGTTGCCGGCGCCGAGCGCCAGGAATTCGGCCGCATCGCGCCAGGTGGTGATGCCGCCGATACCGGAGATCGGCAGGCCGTAGGTTTCCGGATCGCGGGCGATCTCGGCGACCATGTTGAGCGCGATCGGCTTGACCGCCGGTCCGCAATAGCCTCCGTGGCTGCCGCGGCCATCGATCGACGGCTCCGGCGAGAAGGTGTCGAGATTGACCGCGGTGATCGAGTTGATCGTGTTGATCAGCGACACCGCGTCGGTGCCACCGGCCTTGGCGGCACGCGCCGGCTTGCGGATGTCGGTAATGTTCGGCGTCAGCTTGGTGATCACCGGCATGCGCGTGTACTGTTTGCACCAGCGCACCACCATCTCGATATATTCCGGCACCTGACCGACCGCGGAACCCATGCCGCGCTCGGACATGCCGTGCGGACAGCCGAAGTTGAGCTCGATGCCGTCGGCCCCGGTTTCCTCTACGAGCGGCAGGATCGCCTTCCAGGCGTTTTCCTCGCAGGGCACCATGATCGAGGCGATCAGTGCCCGGTCCGGCCAGTTCATCTTCACCTGCTTCATCTCGCGCAGGTTCACATAGAGATCGCGGTCGGTGATGAGCTCGATATTGTTCAAGCCGAGCAAGCGCCGGTCCGCACCCCAGATCGCGCCATAGCGCGGGCCATTGACGTTGACGACCGGCGGTCCTTCCTCGCCGAGCGTCTTCCAGACGACGCCGCCCCAGCCCGCCTTGAAGGCGCGCTCCACGTTGTAGGCCTTGTCCGTCGGCGGTGCCGAGGCGAGCCAGAACGGGTTCGGGGATTTGATGCCGACAAAATTGTTGCGAAGATCAGCCATTGTTCTCGTCCTCTCGATCTGCTTTCAAGCAACGGCGCTCGCCAGCGGCGCGTCCGCGGCGAAGGCCCGGTTGATCGATTCGGCGGAATCGCGTCCCATCGCGACAGCGGAAACCGTCAGGTCCTCTCCGCCGAGCACGCAGTCGCCGCCGGCCCAAACATTGGCAAGCGAGGTGCGGCCTTCTTGATCGACGACGATGCGTCCGCTTTCCATCTGCAAGGCACCGAGGCCGGACGCCTGGAAAGTCTGGCCGATCGCCTTGAAGATCTGCTCGGCGGAAATGATACCGGTTTCCCCGGTCGTCGTCAGCTTGCCGTCATCGAGGGTGGTGTATTCGAGCTCGATGCCGGCGACCTTGCCGTCCTTCACCGCAATGCGCTTCGGCTGCAGCCAGTGGCGGATGGTGACGCCCTTCGATGCCGCGAGGTCCTGCTCGAACTCGGAGGCGTTCATGTGCTCCTTGCCGCGGCGATAGCAGATCGTCACTTCTTCTGCGCCGAGCAGCTTCGCCTGAACGGCGGCGTCGATCGCGGTCATTCCGCCGCCGAGCACCACCACGCGGCGGCCGACCGGAATGTCGGCCTTGGTTTTCGACTGGCGAAGGGCCGCGATGAAATCGACCGCGTCCTCGACCCCTTCGGCATTCTCGCCTTCGATCCTGAGCGCATTGACGCCGGCGAGGCCGAGGCCGAGGAAGACGGCATCATATTGCTCGGTCAGATCGGCGAGCGAGAAGTCGCGGCCGAGTACCTGGCCATGCCGCACCTCGATACCGCCAATCGAGAGGACATAGTCGACTTCCTTCTGCGCGAAATCATCTACGGTCTTATAGGCCGCGATGCCGTATTCGTTGAGGCCGCCGGATTTTTCGCGTGCGTCGTAGATCACCACGTCGTGGCCTTTGACGGCGAGGCGATGGGCGCAGGCAAGACCCGCGGGACCGGCGCCCACGACGGCCACTTTTTGGCCGGATCGGGCGGAGCGCGCGTAGAACTGCTTGTTCTCCCTCATCGCGATGTCGGTCGCGTAACGCTGCAGCCGGCCGATCTCGACCGGCCGCTCCTCCGCGGTGTTGCGCACGCAGGCCTGTTCGCAGAGCGTTTCGGTGGGACAGACGCGGGCGCACATGCCGCCGAGGATGTTCTGGTCGAGGATGGTCTTCGCCGAGCCGATCGGATTGCCGGTGGCAATCTGGCGGATGAACAACGGGATGTCGATGGAGGTGGGACAGGCCGTCATGCAGGGCGCGTCGTGACAGAAATAACAGCGATCCGCGGCGACGAGCGCCTCGTGCTTGTCGAGCGGCGGATGAAGGTCGGAGAAATTGGTTTCATACTCGGCAAGCGGCAACCGCCCGCCGAGTATCCCAGATTGCGTCGTTCCCATTTTTGGCTCCCAATGTTTTCTCAGGATCAGAAAACGGTAACACGCTTTATTTTTTATCAAACGGTAAAATTTCCTTCGCGTCCGGCGCAAATGCCCGGAAGACCGGACCTTGCCGCAGGCACCTCGACTCGATCGCGCTCTCGTTTGACAGCGCACGGCAAATAGTGGCAGCAAATCAAAGCGTAGGAGGCGATCGATGGCACGCAAGGCGGAAAGCAACAATAGGCTGGACGATGCAGCCCGCGCGGGCTGGCTCTATTATGTTGCCGGCCGGACGCAGGACGAGATTGCGTCGATCATGGGGATTTCGCGGCAGTCGGCGCAGCGCCTCGTGTCTCTCGCCATGGCCGAGCGGCTGATCAAGGTGCGCCTCGACCACCCGATCGCCGCATGCCTAGAGACGGCGGCGCGGCTGAAGGATAAATACGAGCTGACCTACATTGACGTCGTGCCGAGCGATCCGGGGGCGAGCTCTGCAACGGTCGGCATCGCCGAGGCCGGTGCGGGCGAGATCGAGCGCTGGCTGAAATCGCCCGATCCGGTCGTGCTGGCGATCGGCACGGGGCGGACGCTGAAAGCGACCATCGATCAGCTACCGGTCATGGACTGCCCGCAGCATCGTATCGTCTCGCTCACCGGCAATATCCGGCTCGACGGTTCGGCTGCTTATTACAACGTGATCTTCAGCATGGCCGACACGATCAACGCGCGCCATTTTCCGATGCCCCTGCCGGTTCTCGTCTCCTCGGCCGAGGAGCGGGAAGTACTGCACAATCAAAGTCTGGTAAAAATCGCCCTCGAGCTCGGTGCGCAGGCCAATGCCGCCTTCGTAGGCGTGGGCGAGCTCGGGCCGGACGCGCCCCTCTGCGAGGATGGCTTCCTGGCCCGGGAGGAAATGGCCCGTCTGATGGCGGCGGGCGCGGCCGGCGAGATCTGCGGCTGGATGTTCGATCATGACGGTGCGCTGCTCTCCGGCAGTATCAATGAGCGCGTGGCCTCCGTACCGCTGCCGCCTCGCGATCGGGCGTCGGTGATCGGCATCGCCAAGGGCAGCCGCAAATACGAGGCCCTGCGCGCCGCCTTGAAGGGCCGGATCATCAACGGTCTCATCACCGACGAAACCACAGCCGAGTACCTCCTGAGCGTCTGAATTGCGGCGTGCCGGCCCGGACGAGCGCCGCGTCCCGCATGATCGCCGCCTTTTGGCGACCTTTTCCTAAGCAAAAAAATTGCAAGTGAAAACCGCGCGTTAGCGCATCCGCTGCGTCGCAGCGACGAATGCGCATTGACATTTTTCGCGGAACGGTGAGTAATTGCTCACGAGCAAGGCAAATGCTCAATTTCTTCTGGGAGGAAGTCGATGAATTTGAGAACTTTCCTGCTGGGCACATGCTCGGCAGTCGCTCTGGCAGGCCTGGCCCAAGCAGAGACCCTGACCATTGCGACCGTGAACAACGGCGACATGATCCGGATGCAGAAGCTGGCGGAGGATTTTACGTCCAAGAATCCGGACATTGAGCTCGAATGGGTGACGCTCGAGGAAAACGTGCTGCGCCAGCGCGTCACGACCGACATTGCGACAAAGGGTGGCCAGTACGACATCATGACGATCGGCACCTATGAAGTGCCGATCTGGGCCAAGCAGGGCTGGCTGCTGCCGCTCGACAAGCTCGGTCCCGACTACGATGTCGACGACCTCTTGCCGGCGATCCGCAGCGGCCTGACGATCGACGATAAGCTCTATGCTGCGCCGTTCTACGGCGAAAGCTCGATGGTCATGTATCGCAAGGACCTGTTCGAAAAGGCCGGGCTCACTATGCCCGACGCCCCGACCTGGGATTTCATTGCGGATGCGGCCCGCAAGATCACCGACAAGAGCAATGAGATCTATGGCATCTGCCTGCGCGGTAAGGCCGGCTGGGGCGAGAACATGGCCTTCCTCACGGCAACCGCCAACGCCTTCGGGGCGCGCTGGTTCGATGAGAACTGGAAGCCGCAGTTCGACCAGCCGGAATGGAAGAATGCGCTCGATTTCTACGTCAAGCTGATGAACGATGCCGGTCCGCCCGGCGCCTCGTCGAACGGTTTCAACGAAAACCTGTCGCTCTTCCAGACCGGCAAGTGCGGCATGTGGATCGACGCGACGGTGGCGGCATCCTTCGTCACCAATCCGCATGAATCGACGGTTGCCGACAAGGTCGGCTTTGCGCTCGCCCCCGACACGGGCCTCGGCAAGCGCGGCAACTGGCTCTGGGCCTGGAACCTCGCGGTCCCGGCCGGCTCGCAGAAGGCGGATGCGGCCCAGAAGTTCATCGGCTGGGCGACCGGCAAGGACTATCTGAAGCTCGTTGCCGAGAAGGAAGGCTGGGCGAACGTGCCTCCCGGCACCCGCACCTCGCTCTATGAGAACCCGGAATACCAGAAGGCGGCGCCGTTTGCGAAGATGACGCTCGACTCGATCAACGCGGCCGACCCGAAGAACCCGGCGGTCAAGCCGGTGCCCTATGTCGGCGTGCAGTTCGTGGCTATTCCGGAATTCCAGGGACTGGGCACGGCGGTCGGCCAGGTGTTCTCGGCCGCGCTCGCCGGTCAGATGAGTGTCGATCAGGCGCTCGCCAGCGCGCAGCAGCTGGCGACACGCGAGATGACCAAGGCCGGCTATATCAAGTGAGGCTCCCAAGGGCCGGGATGTCGTCCGGAAACGGCCGGCATCTCGGCCACCTCCAGAGCGGGACGGGGTAGGGACGAACCCCGCCCCAGCCCGCGTCCCGCTCTGACTTTTTAGCCTTGGGCCCGCTCGGCACGCACGATGCGCGTGCCTCTTCTTGGAACAGCGTCAACACCACATGGGGGACGCCATGGCGACCTTGCATACCCGCTCCGCCGCGCGGCTGATGATCGCACCGTCGGTGCTTCTGCTTCTGGCCTGGATGATCGTGCCGCTGGCGCTGACGATCTATTTCTCGCTCCTGCGCTACAATCTACTGATGCCGGGAATGGAGGAGTTCGCGGGCCTCACCAACTACACCTATTTTCTGACCGATCCGGCCTTCTTCCAGGCCGTCTTCAACACGCTGGCGATCGTGCTTGGCGTGCTCTTAATCACGGTCGTCGGCGGCATCGGGCTTGCGTTGCTGCTCGACCAGCCGATGTTCGGGCAGGGGATCGTTCGGATTCTGGTGATTGCGCCGTTCCTGATCATGCCGACGGTCGCGGCGCTCGTCTGGAAGAACATGTTCATGAACCCGGTCAACGGGCTTTTCGCCTGGCTTGCCAAGCTCGTCGGCCTGCAGCCCTTCGACTTCCTCGCCAATGCGCCGCTCTTCTCGATCATCCTCATCGTCGCCTGGCAGTGGCTGCCCTTTGCAACGCTCATTCTGCTGACGGCGCTGCAGTCGCTCGACGAGGAGCAGAAAGAGGCGGCCCAGATGGATGGCGCCGGCGCCATGAGCCGGTTCATCTATCTCGTCCTGCCGCATCTTTCGCGGGCGATCACCGTCGTCATCCTCATCCAGACGATCTTCCTGCTTTCGGTCTTCGCGGAAATCCTCGTTACCACCAATGGCGGCCCCGGCACGCAGAGCACGAACCTCACCTTCCTGGTCTATGCCCAGGCGCTCCTGCAGTTCGACGTGGGCGGTGCCTCGGCCGGCGGCATCATCGCGGTCATCCTCGCAAACATCGTCGCATTCTTCCTGATGCGCATGATCGGCAAGACGCTGGAGGCTTGATAATCATGGCACGCAATGTCTCGACCCAGCGCAAATTGGTCACCACGGTCGTGGCCTGGACGATCGGCATTCTGATCTTCTTTCCGATCCTCTGGACATTCCTGACGAGCTTCAAGACGGAGGCGCAGGCGATCGCATCGCCGCCGGCCTTCCTGTTCTTCGATTGGACCACGGAGAATTACTTCGAAGTTCAAAGCCGCTCGGACTACTTCAAGCACTTCATGAATTCGGTCGTCGTCTCCTTCGGTTCGACTCTGCTCGGCCTCCTGATCGCCATTCCGTCCGCCTGGGCGATGGCTTTTGCGCCGACAAAACGCACCAAGGACGTGCTGATGTGGATGCTCTCCACCAAGATGATGCCGCCGGTCGGCGTGCTGGTGCCGATGTATCTGATATTCCGCAATACTGGGCTCCTCGACACGCGCACCGGACTGGTGATCGTGCTGACGCTCATCAATCTGCCGATCATCATCTGGATGCTCTACACCTATTTCAAGGAAATCCCGGGGGAGATCCTCGAAGCGGCGCGCATGGATGGCGCCTCGCTCTCCAAGGAGATCATCTATGTGCTGACGCCGATGGCGATTCCCGGCATCGCCTCGACGCTGCTCCTCAACATCATCCTGGCCTGGAACGAGGCGTTCTGGACCTTGAATCTCAGCGCGGCAAAGGCGGCACCGCTCACTGCCTTCATCGCCTCCTATTCGAGCCCGGAAGGCCTCTTCTACGCGAAGCTGTCGGCTGCCTCGACGATGGCGATCGCCCCCATCCTCATTCTCGGCTGGTTCTCGCAGAAGCAGCTCGTGCGCGGCCTCACCTTCGGCGCGGTCAAATAAGGGCAAGATCATGGGAAGCATTACACTCAAGAACGTCTCGAAGGTCTTTGGCGCCCACGCGGTGATCCCATCGATCGACCTCGATATCAACGACGGCGAGTTCGTCGTCTTCGTCGGCCCCTCCGGCTGCGGCAAGTCAACGCTGCTGAGACTGATTGCCGGACTCGAGGACGTCAGCGACGGCGCGATCGTCATCGACGGCAAGAACGCCACGGAGCTGCCGCCGGCAAAGCGCGGCCTTTCCATGGTGTTCCAGTCCTACGCGCTCTATCCGCATATGAGCGTGCGCGCCAACATCGCCTTTCCGCTGAAGATGGCGGGCGAGGACAAGGCGGTGATCGACAAGAAGGTGACGGATGCGGCCCGTGTGCTGAACCTCACCGACTATCTCGACCGCAAGCCGCGCCAGCTTTCCGGCGGCCAGCGCCAGCGCGTCGCGATCGGCCGGGCGATCGTCCGCCAGCCGGAGGCCTTCCTGTTCGACGAGCCGCTTTCGAACCTTGACGCGGCGCTGCGCGTCAACATGCGCCTCGAGATCAGCCAGCTTCACCAGCAACTAAAGACGACGATGGTCTACGTCACCCACGACCAGGTGGAGGCGATGACCATGGCTGACAAGATCGTCGTCCTGAACCGCGGTCGCATCGAGCAGGTGGGATCACCGCTCGATCTTTATCACCGGCCGGACAATCTCTTCGTCGCCGGCTTCATAGGCTCGCCGAAGATGAACTTCATTTCCGGCGGCCAGGCGGCCGGCCATCAGGCCCACACGATCGGCATCCGGCCGGAACACCTGGTGCTTTCGAAGGACCACGGCACCTGGCAGGGCACCGTGGGTGTGGCAGAGCATCTCGGCTCCGACACCTTCCTGCATGTGAACGCCGATGGCATCGGCACGCTGACGGCGCGCGTCAGCGGCGACTTCGCCGTCACGCATGGCGACCGGGTCTTCCTGACGCCGGACCCGCAGCGGCTGCACAAGTTTGACGAAAAGGGGCTGGCAATTCGATGAAACGTCTTGAAGGAAAGAGCGCGCTGATCACCGGGTCGGCGCGGGGAATCGGCCGCGCCTTTGCGGAAGCCTACGTGCGCGAAGGCGCCACCGTGGCGATAGCCGACATCAATATGGAAAGGGCAAGGCAGACCGCCTCGGAAATCGGGTCGGCAGCCTATGCGGTCGAGATGGATGTCACCCGGCAGGAGTCGATCGATGCGGCGATCGCCGCCGCCGTCCAGCAAGCCGGGGGCCTCGACATCCTCGTCAACAATGCCGCGCTCTTCGACCTCGCGCCGATCGTCGAGATCACGCGTGCGAGTTATGAGCGGCTCTTCTCGATCAATGTATCCGGCGCGCTCTTCACGCTGCAGGCGGCAGCCAAGCAGATGATCGCACAGGGCAGGGGCGGCAAGATCATCAATATGGCAAGCCAGGCGGGTCGGCGTGGTGAGGCCCTGGTTGCCGTTTACTGCGCCACCAAGGCGGCGGTCATCAGCCTCACCCAGTCCGCCGGGCTCGACCTTATCAAGCACCGCATCAACGTGAACGCGATCGCTCCCGGCGTCGTCGAGGGCGAGCACTGGGACGGCGTAGATGCGCTCTTCGCAAAGTACGAAAACCGACCGCTCGGCGAAAAGAAGCGGCTCGTCGGCGAGGCCGTTCCCTATGGCCGTATGGGCACTGCCGAGGATTTGACCGGCATGGCGATCTTCCTCGCCTCGTCGGAAAGCGACTACGTCGTGGCGCAGACCTATAACGTCGACGGCGGCCAATGGATGAGCTGAGATACGTCGAAGGACGTTCTCGAAAGGAACGATAGGATGACGACCAAACTCTCGCTTGCCACGCTCGATGCGATCAAGGCCAGGGCCGGCGTTCCGAATTACGATCGGCATGATCTTCGAGCCGGCATCGTCCATTTCGGCGTCGGCAACTTTCATCGCGCGCATCAGGCCGTCTATCTCGACGATCTCTTCACCCTGGGCCGCGATCATGACTGGGCGATCATCGGCGCAGGCGTCCTTCCATCGGACGAGGCGATGCGCGCCAAGCTCGAGGCGCAGGACTTCCTGACCACCGTGGTCGAGCAAGACAACAACCGCACCGGCGCGCATGTCACCGGTGCGATGATCGCCTATCTCAAGCCGGGCGATGTTCCGACCATCGTGGCGCAACTGGCGAGCCCGCATATTCGGATCGTTTCGCTGACCATTACCGAGGGCGGCTATTTCATCGACCCGGCCTCGGGCGAGTTCAATCCGGCCCACCCGGCGATTGTCGAGGATGCCCGGAACCCCACATCGCCGAAGACGGTCTTCGGTCTCATCCTGGCGGGCCTCGCCGAGCGCAGGGCGCGGGGCATACCGCCCTTCACCGTCATGTCCTGCGACAATATTCCCGGCAATGGCGAAGTGACCCATGCGGCCGTTTCTGGCCTGGCACGGCTGTCGGACCCGGCTTTCGCCGACTGGATCGATGCCAATGTCGCCTTTCCGAACGGCATGGTCGATCGCATCACGCCGGCGACGGGGCCCCGCGAGATCGGTATCGTCGCTTCGGACTACGGCATCGAGGACGCATGGCCGGTCTTTTGCGAGGAGTTCAAGCAATGGGTGCTGGAGGACAATTTCCCTCAAGGTCGCCCCGCGCTTGAGGAAGTCGGCGTGCAGTTCGTACCCGATGTCGCACCCTACGAACACATGAAGATCCGCATCCTCAACGGCGGCCATGCGGCGATCGCCTATCCGGCGGCACTGCTCGACATCCATGTCGTGCACGAGGCGATGGAGGAGCCGCTGCTCCGCGCCTTCCTGGCAAAGCTCGAGCACGAGGAAATCATCCCGGTCATTCCGCCGGTGCCGAATACGGACCTCAAGGACTACTACAAGCTCATCGAGACGCGCTTCGCCAATCCGAAGATCGGCGATACGATCGCGCGGCTGGCGCAGGACGGTTCGAACCGGCAGCCGAAATTCATCCTGCCGTCGGCGGCCGATCGCCTGCGTCGCGGCGAGGACGTCACCGGACTATCGCTGGTCTCGGCGCTCTGGTGCCGCTACTTCGCCGGCAATTCCGACAGCGGCAAGGATATCGTGTTCAACGATGCGAGCGCCGACCGACTGCATGCGGCGGCACTTGCGGCCAAGGACGATCCGATGGCCTTCCTCGCGCTTTCCGACATTTTCGGGGAGGTTGCGCAGTCCGATCTATTCCGCCGTCGCTTCGCCCATGCCTTGAAAACACTGTGGGAAAAGGGTACGCGCGCCACGCTGCAACTTTATCTGGACGGCAAACTCGAGGAATAGAGCGATGGCGGAGCACGCCTCCAGACTGGTCATTTTCGACTGCGACGGCGTGCTTGTGGATAGCGAACCGATCTCGCTCGGCGTGCTGGTCGAGTCTCTGAATGCGGCCGGCGTTTCGATGACGACGGAGGAGGCGAGCGAGCGCTTCCTCGGCCGCAGCCTCCAGAGCATGTCGGCAATCCTGCATGACGAATACGGGCTTGCGACCGACAACGCATTTCTCGAAGCGATGAGGATGCGGCTCTATGCGCGGTTCCGACAGGAGCTGAGGGCGGTTCCCGGCATACGCCAGGCGGTCGAGCAGCTTGATGGGGCCAGCTGCGTCGCTTCTTCAAGCCAGCCGGAGCGTATTCGTCTGTCGCTGACGGTGACAGGTCTCATCGATCTCTTCGAGCCGCATATCTTCAGCGCCACCATGGTGGCGCGCGGCAAGCCGGCGCCCGATCTCTTCCTGCATGCGAGTGCTGAAATGGGCTATGTCCCGGCCGACTGCATCGTGGTCGAGGACAGTCCGGCCGGTATCGAGGCGGCCAAGGCGGCGGGCATGCGGGTCTTTGCCTTCGCGGGCGCCAGCCATGCCCGGAACGAGCGGCACCGGCAGGTGCTCGCCAGTCTCGGGCCCGACGTGCTGTTTGACGACATGGACGAATTGATACAGTTTGTCCGTCAATAGGGAGAGCAGGGTGGAGCGGCCCGGCCGCTGCTGCTCTGGCACGCTGAAATCCAATTATCATCTCGGGACAAGGTCATCCACTGATGCGCGAATATGTCGTCGCGGTCGATATCGGAACCGGCAGCGCCCGTGCCGGCATCTTCGACCGGAAGGGTGCGCTTCTGGCTCGGGCGGACCAGTCCATTGCCATGAACCGCCCCGAGGAGAACCACGCCGAGCACGATTCGGAGGATATCTGGGCGGCCGTCTGCGAAGCGGTGCGGGCGGCGCGCGAGAAGGCGGAAATAGGCGCTCAGAGCATCGCGGCAATCGGCTTCGATGCCACCTGTTCGCTGGTGGTGCGCGACCGTAACGGCGCGCCGCTCTCGATCAACCGCCGGGGCGAGCCGCGCTGGGATACGATCGTCTGGCTCGACCACCGGGCGCTGGCGGAGGCGGACTTCTGTACGGCTACCAAGCATCCGGTCCTCGATCATTCCGGCCGGGTGATGTCGCCGGAGATGGAGATGCCGAAGCTGATGTGGCTGAAGCGAAACCTGCCGCGTCAATGGGAGAAGGCAGGCTATTTCTTCGATCTTGCGGACTATATGTCCTGGCGGGCGACGGGGAGCGCGGCGCGGTCGCGCTGCACGCTGACGGCGAAATGGAACTATCTCGCCCACAAGGAGCGCGGCTGGCAGCAGGACTATCTGGAACGGATCGGGCTTCAGGACCTTCTCGAGCGCGGCGGTTTGCCTGAGGAGACGCTGCCGATGGAGCACGCCGTCGGGAATCTCACGGCGACCGCAGCCGCAGAACTCGGCCTCAATACCGAATGCTGCGTCGCGCCGGGATTGATCGACGCCTATGCGGGCGCGCTTGGAGTGCTCGGAGAGTTCGCCGGCGATCCGGCGAAGCTCGAACGTCAGTTGGCACTGATCGCCGGCACGTCGAGCTGCATCGTCGCCTTCTCGAAGGACATGAAGCCGGGCTTCGGCATGTGGGGGCCGTATTTTGAGGCGGTGCTGCCCGGCTTCTGGCTGATCGAGGGCGGGCAATCGGCGACGGGCGCGTTGCTCGATCACGTCGTGCGGCTGCACGGGGGCGGGTTGCAGCCGACGGCCGAAACCCACAAAAAGATCATTGAGCGCGTGCAGGAATTGCGCGACGAGCACGGCGACGTCTTCGCCGATCGCTTGCAGGTCCTTCCCGATTTTCACGGCAATCGCTCGCCTCTTGCCGATCCGCATGCGCTGGGCGTCATCAGCGGCCTGGCGCTCGATTCGTCGTTCGACGCACTTTGCCGCCTCTATTGGCGCACGTGCGTGGCCATCGCGCTCGGCATCCGCCACATCCTCGAGATGATGAAGGAGGCGGGCTACGACCTCGATACGCTGCACGTGACCGGCGGCCACGTGCGCAATCCTCTCTTGATGGAACTTTACTCCGACGCCACCGGCTGCCGGGTGGTGGTGCCCCAGGCGCCGGATGCCGTTCTGCTCGGGACGGCCATGGCCGCCGCGGTGGCTGGCAACCTCTATCCCGACCTCGCGCATGCGGGTGGTGCGATGGCCTCGGCCGGGCAGGAGCGGCTTCCGAATCCGGCGCGGCGCGATCTCTATAACCGCGATTATCGACGCTTTCTGGCGCTCTATCGCCACCGGGCCGAGCTGGAGTCGATCGAATAGCTGAAAGTTGAATTTTTCACGGAACCTTTTGTTCTCTCGCGCATTATTGGCGATAACCGAGCGGTGACGCACATCGCCCCCAATGTGACGTCGGAGGCATACCGCCGGTTGCCAACTCACATCCCCCTCAGTGAGTTGCATAACCTCAGCCAGTGCCCTTCCCTCGGCACTGGCTGTTTTCATTTGCAACGCATTTTTTGATAGATTGTCGGTCGGCTCGGCGACATGCGACGCAGGCATGGCCTTTAACTCCGCCGAAACACGCTTCGGCAGAGTCCTTCTTTCACAGTGAGGGCCGTTAGGCAGCAGCCTTCGTCGATTCGTTGAAGAACAGCGCCTGGCTGATCAGCGCCTTGACCATTTCGGGATTGAAAGGCTTCGTCACCAAAAATGTCGGCTCCGGCCTTTCGCCGGTCAGAAGCCGCTCGGGGAAAGCGGTGATGAATATCACCGGTACCGCGCTGGTCTTGAGGATTTCGTTGACCGCATCGATACCGGAACTGCCGTCGGCGAGCTGGATATCGGCGAGCACCATTCCCGGTTCGGTCGTCTTGAAAAGCGCAATGGCCTCGTCCTTGGTCCGCGCGATGCCCGTCACCCGATGGCCGAGACTTTCGACCATCTGTTCGATGTCGATGGCGATCAGCGGCTCGTCTTCGATGATCATGATGTCGGTTGCAACCTGGCGGGATATTTCCTGCGAAGCACGGTCGAGCAGGGAGGTCAGCTTGGCCGCATCGACGTCGAGGACTTCCGCGGCCTCTTGAGGAGTGAAGCCTTCGACGGATACGAGCAGGAAAGCCTGGCGCGCGACCGGAGAGACGGCAGCAAGATTGACGGAGGCGCGCTGCTCCCAGGCAAAGGGCGAAACGGGTTCGGGGACGAGGACCGACGAAGAACCGAACAGCGAGGTGAAGAGACGAAACAAGGCGACCCGGTCGCTGCTGGCATCTGGGAAGACGGAGGTATCGGCGATCAGTGCTTCGAGCACCGCCGCGACATAGGCGTCCCCCGATGTCTGAGACCCGGTCAGGGCGCGCGAGTAGCGGCGCAGATAGGGAAGAAATGGAGCGATGCGGGTGGACAGTGTCATGCAGGACTCCCTCGATCCGTGTCTTTTAGCTTTGTTCCGCTGCGGAAACGTCCCGGCGAAAAAAAGGTTCCGGGGCGGAACATTTCATTTTTCCGCGGCGTTATGGTGCAGGCGAAGTTTCAAGGGCGGCAAGTCATACGATGAGATATACTTCAGGGGCAGGGCGGACGGTCAGCATGCGACCGAAGTCTGACGATCCGAACACGCAGATCGCGGCAAAACTGAAAGCACTTTACCTGTCGGTACAGGAAGAGGGAATTCCCACTCGCTTCCTCGATCTTCTGGAAAAGCTAGAGGCCGTGGAAAAGCGATCCATGCTGGATGGCAAGGAGTGAGCGACGGGATGTCGGAAAACGAAGAGTTCAAGCGTGAGATGCTTGCGGCCTTGCCGAGCCTCCGCGCTTTCGCCATGTCGCTCATTGGGCGCCACGACCGGGCCGACGATCTCGTGCAAGACACCATCATGAAAGCATGGGCCAAGCAGGACCATTTCGAGATGGGCACCAACATGAAAGCCTGGCTCTTCACGATCCTGCGCAATGAACTCTATAGTCAGATGCGCAAACGCGGCCGCGAAATTCAGGATAGCGACGGTCATTTCACGGAGACGCTGGCGCACCATCCGGAGCAATACGGTTCGCTTGATCTACAGGATTTCCGTCGGGCCCTCGACCAGTTGCCCCCGGATCAACGCGAGGCGATCATTCTCGTCGGCGCTTCGGGCTTCTCCTATGAAGAGGCTGCGACGATCTGCGGCTGCGCGCTGGGTACGATCAAGAGCCGCGTCAACCGTGCACGCCAGCGCCTCCAGGAGATTCTCCAAATCCACGGCGAGAACGACTATGGGCCGGATGAAACTTCGGCGCCCATTACTTCGCGTGCTTTCGTGTCCTGACAAATCCCCATTGCCACGACACTTCCTTCCATATTTCTACTTTGCTATGCGCGTTTACTCGAAGCAAGGATTGCGGCAGCGTTTTGAATTGCTGCATAATTCCCAATCGGGCTTGCCGGCGGAAGCGGGATTGGAGTTCGGGCCGAATGGACGAGAGGGCAGAAGCGATGCTTCCCGCAGTGGCTGAAACACTTGGTTCGCGAGAGCGACTCAGTGTCTTGCATGCGGCCGCACCGGACATGGCGGTCGCCGATGCCGATTTCGAACCGCTGGCGAAATTGGCCGCCTGCCTTTTCGAGGCGCCGATCGCTCTCGTTACGCTCGTCGATCACGAATGGGAATGGTTCAAAGCGGCTGTCGGCACGACGGAAACGCGGACGCGATCCGACGAGTCCTTCTGCGCCCATGCGATCGGCGATGGCGGCACGTTTCTTGTGCTCGACGCGTCCTTACACCCGGTCCTGCGCCACAACCGAAAGGTCGCGCAAGCGCCTTTCCTTCGTTTTTATGCTGGGGCGCCGATCGTTTTGGGAGGGCAGGCGGTGGGCACCGTCTGTGTCCTCGATCGGGTACCGCGCGCCGAGGTCGCGGCGAAACAGCTCGACGCATTGCAGGGGATCGCCGACGCCGCTGCCTCGCTGCTCAAGCTGAAGGACGAGGCGCGTCGGCGTGCCCTCAAGGAGGCGGCGCTTTCGCGCGAGGAACAACGCCTCGCCATGGCGCTCGACGCCGCCAATGTCGGCAGCTGGCTCTGGGACATTCGCGACGGGACCGTGGCGGGCAACGGCGCGATGACGCGCATGTTCGGGCTGCCGGCGGAACGGACATTGACCGCCAAAGCCGTCTTTGGGGCGATCCATCCGGACGATCGCGGCCCGACCTTTTCGAAGCTCAGACAGGCGATGGCGGCCAATGAGGAATATGACGGCATGTTCCGGATTCGCGCCAACGGGCGCTGGCTGCTTGGCCGCGGCCGGGTGCACGATCGCGACAGCAAGGGTGCGGCGCTGACCTTTCTCGGCATGACGATCGATGTCTCCGAACAGCAGGCTTCCGTGCAGCGGACCAGGCTGCTGCTGAAAGAATTGAACCACCGGGTCAAGAACACCCTTGCAATGCTGCAATCGCTCGCGCGCCAGACCCTTCGGCAAACCAGCGATCCGGCCGAATTCATGACAGCCTTTGCCGGCAGGCTGCAGGCGATATCCGAGGCGCATGGGCTGCTTTCGGACTACGAATGGGGAACGATCCGCCTCGCGGAACTGATCTCCAAGCAGCTTAGGCCCTATGTCAGCGACTATGCCGAGCAGGTGGAGATCCACAAGGACGAGGTCCTGCTCGGACCGGACCAGGCGGTGGGGCTCGGCCTGGTGCTGCACGAGTTGGCGACCAATGCGGTTAAGTATGGCTCGCTGTCGGTCCCGAAGGGCAAGATCGTCCTGACGGCGCGCGGCGTCGTGGAGGAAGGCGGGGCGGTGCTGCATCTGACCTGGACGGAAGTCGGCGGACCGCCGGTTCGCGAACCGCGCCGGCGCGGCTTCGGCTCGCTGCTGATCGAGCGGAGCCTGGACAAGATCATCGGCAGTTCCGTTAAGGTCGAATATATGCCGGCCGGCGTCACCGCGCTGATCCGCCTGCCGCTTTGAGCCTCTCGGCTCATCAATCCCGGCGGCTGCGGCGCCTTCCCTTACCGAGACCGAGCAGGAGCCCCACGGCGATCGCCGTACCGACTCCGATGAGCGGTTGCTTCCGCAGGATGCTTGTGGCCGCGGCAATTGCCAGGTTTGTCTGAAGCAATGAGCGGCGGCGCCGTTCGTCGACGAGACGCCGGTCGCGTGCGTTTCGTGCTGCCACAACGACAATGACAACCAGGGCGGCTGCGAACAGCGCCACGGCAATCGCCACCGAGGCAACGATGGGCGAATAATAATCGGCGAGGACAAGTGCAACCGCCACGAGCGCGAAAATATAGGCGGTGACGAGGAGCACGGCGACGATTCCCCACAACAGCGCATTGCGCTTGAAGCGCGAGGCTGCGGCGCCGAAATCGACTGCAAGCAAAGCGGTTAGAACGGCCCCTAGGGACTGCATGCCAATGTCTCCCCTTCACACCGGACGAAGAGCGGGTGAATTCCCCCTGCTTGCAATCTGTCGCGCTCGCTTCGGCGCCGGCATTTGTTGACAACTCGTCCCATGGGCGGAGCTTGCTATCGCCGCAAAAGCGCTGCCGCGATGAGGCCGATGGCCGCTGCGACGCCGAGCGTGGCGACCGGATGCTCGCGCACCGCCCGACGGACTTCCCTTTCCGTGCCCGCATAGCGGCTGCGCAGATCCGAAATCATCTGCTCACCGCTCGCCAGCAGGTCCTGCAGGTCCGACTCGGCTTGCTCCCGGGTGCTGCGGGCCTTGGCCTTGGTATCTCGCGAAGCCGCCATGCCCCGATCGGCGATCAATGATACGAGTTGCGCGATGTCTTCCCGGATGTCGTGAAGCTGGTCCTCGATCGATGCGTCGGCCGCTTCGCCGTTGCGCTTCCTGCTGCTCGAACTTGAAAACAGACCCGTCGCCATTTTGTCGCTCCCTTCGCTGTCATGCCGGCCCGAAGGCCGAACGCATTCTCGGCGCCGCACCGGACGTGGCACGCCCCGGATCAACGCATGAGGGAGAAATTTGTTTCGGTAAATCTTGACGTTGCCGCGCGACAACGACGTCCAGATATCAGAGCGATGCCGTTTGCGGCAGCACGAAGGGAACATCTCGTGCCGGCGCGATGCCGACCTGCATCCGGCATCCGAAGACCGCTTCCATGGTCTCGTCGGTGAGGACGTCCTTCGGCGCGCCGAGGGCGCGGATGCGGCCGGCTTTCATCATCACCATCTGGTCGGCAAACATCGCCGTCAGGTTGATGTCGTGCATCACCGCTATGACGCCACCGCCTTGTTCGCAGAACTGCCGCGCCAGTTGCATGATGGTCAGCTGGTGGCGGATGTCGAGGCTCGACACCGGTTCGTCAAGCAGGAGGTAGCGGGGCTCGCCGTCGCCCACGGGTGCGGCGATCTGGCAAAGCACGCGGGCAAGCTGGACACGCTGTTGCTCGCCGCCCGACAGCTCCTGGTAAAAGCGGCCGGAAAAGCCGGCGAGGTCGACGGCTTCGAGTGCATTGTCGATGATACGGCCACCGCCGGCCAGATCGGCACCGGCGGTCGAAAGGCCAAGACCGACGATCTCCCTGACCGTGAATGGGAAAGAGATGACCGTCGATTGCGGCAGCACGCCTCTCTTCAAAGCCAGTTCCCAGGGCTTCAGCCGGGTTATGTCATGACCGTTGATGGTCACCTTGCCTTTGGAAGGGCTAAGCTCGCCGGAGATCGCCTTCAAGGTCGTCGTCTTGCCGGAACCGTTCGGGCCGACGATCGCCGTCATCCTTCCGGGCGCGGCATCGAACGAGACACCCTGGAGCACAGGTCGGCCGGCAAGGCTAACGGAGATGTCGGAGGCGCGGATCACGTCAGAGTCCCATGTTCGAGCGGCCGCGGAGCAGACCCCACAGGAAGAACGGCGCCCCGACGAAGGCGGTGATAATGCCGATGGGCAGCTCGGCGGGAGAAACGATTGTGCGGGCCAGCATGTCGGCGAAGATCAGCATCGTGCCTCCAAGCAGCGCCGACGCCGGCAGAAGGTAACGGTGATCCGGGCCGATGACGAGCCGCAGGAGATGCGGCACGACGATGCCGACGAAGCCGATGCCGCCACTGACCGCGACGGAGGCGCCGGTTGCAGCGGCGACGCTGAAAATGGCGATGTTCTTGAGGCGCTGCACCGGCACGCCCATGTGGAAGGCGGCCGCCTCGCCGAGCGTGATCGCGTTGAGGCCCCGCGCCAGGAAGGGTACGACGGAAAGCGCCAGGAGGATGATCGGCCCAGCGGCCAAGATCTTCGTCCAATTGGCGCCGGCCAGGGAGCCGAGTCCCCAGAAGGTAAGATCGCGCAGCTGCTTGTCGTCGGCGACAAAGACGAGCACGCCCGTGACCGCGCCGGTGAGAGCGCCAAGCGCGATGCCGGCGAGCAGCATCGTCGTCACCGAGGTCTGGCTGCCGCGTGTGGCGATGCGATAGAGGAGCATGGTCGTGGCGAGGCCGCCGCAGAAGGCGCCAAGCGGTAGCGCGAGGAAGCCGAGGAGCGCAAATAACGGTCCAAACAGGGTGCCGCCAAGGACGATCAGCAGGACGGCGCCGAGGCTCGCGCCGGAAGACACGCCGACAAGACCGGGATCGGCCAGCGGGTTGCGGAACAGCCCCTGCATGACGACGCCGGAGACGGCGAGGGCGGCGCCGACCAGCATGCCGAGCACGGCGCGCGGCAGGCGGATATCAAGGATGATGATACGATCGCGCGTGCTCAAGGCCTGGTCGGCAGCCGTTTCGCCGACAAGCCAGCGCAAGACATTACCAAGTGAAGCGTCGGCGGCGCCCGTCATGATCGAGGTCGCGAAAGTGCCGACGGCGAGCACCGCGAGGACGGCGATAAGCACCCGCGCCAGACCGGATCGGTCGCCTTTCTGCCGCGCGTGGGTGACTCTGGCAGCCAAGGCAGGTCCGCGCGCGCTACCAATCGCCTCATTGCGAGGCATTGGTCTGCTTTCCGTAGATTGCCGTGGTCAGTTCCCGGATCGCACTAGCAGTGCGCGGGCCGAAACCGAGCAGGTGCAGCCCGTCCATCCGGATGAGCGCCTTGTTTTTCGCCGCCGGCGCCAGGCTCAAGGCCGGAACGGCGAAGAGTTCGTCGGGGCTTGTCGCATGGCCTCCGCTCCGATCCATCATGAGGATGACATCCGCCTTTGCCTCGATGATCGCCTCGTCGGTCAGAGGCTTATAGCCGGGAAAATTCCCGGTGGCGTTGATCGCGCCGGCAAGCTCGATAATGCCGTTGGCGGCCGTACCGGTGCCCGAGGCCATGATCTTGCCGCCCTGGGTGCTGAGGATGAATAGGACGTGCTTGCGTTCGTTCTCGGGGCGCGCAGCGCTGGCGGCGAGTGCGGCGTCCAGGTCCTGCTCGACTGACCGGGCCAGGGCTTCGGCCTTGTCGGGAACGCCGAGGAAAGCGCCGACGGCGCGAATCTTGGCGACGATGCCCGCCTTGTCGTAGGTCTCGGCAATCGTCGTGAAGGGAATGTTCGCCTGCTTCAGCACCGCAAGCGCCTCGGGCGGGCCGCTGCCGTCGATGGCCACGATCGCCGCCGGATTGACGGCGATGATCCCCTCCGGTGCCAATTGCCGCATATAGCCGACATTGGGGAGCTTCGCCGCTGCCTCGGGATAGGTGCTCGTCGAGTCGCGGCCGACGAGCCGGTTTTCCTCGCCGAGCGCATAGATGATCTCGGTCACTGCGCCGCCGATCGAAACGACCCGGGAGGTGTCCGGCTGCTCGACGGTCTCGGCCATTGCCGGACTGACAAGGGACGAGGAGCCAGGCGCGAGCGCTGGCAGCAACAGGGGAGTCGAGAGTGCGAAGGCCGCGATCGCCAATTCCCAGCGGCGCAGACGGCGAAAATCGAAGCCGTTCATTCTGCGTCTCCTCAAGCTGCGGCGATGCTATGGAGGCGCGGCAGCGCCTCGACCAGGCTGCGCCACTCCGGTCTTTCGGCAAGACCTTCCTTCCGCTTGCCGAAGAACTGAATGACCAATTCACCCTTGACATCGAGAGCTTCCAGCGAGGTCACATGGCCGTCTGCCGTCGGTTTGCGCACCGCCCACAGTTCGGCGATATGATCCGTTCGCAAATGCAGGTGGAATGTCGGATCCATGACATTGAGCCACGGCCCCATGGTTGCGATATTCGCGATGGGGCCGGAGTGGATCTGAATGACGCCGGCACTGCCGACGAAGCACATGATGGGCAACTCGATCGCGGCGCTGGCTCGCATCATGCCCTCGATACCACTCGCATCGAGCTGCCAGGCCAGATCGTCACCTACGGCATGCAAGGCTTGGCGCCGGCCGATCTTCAGGTTGCGCAACATGCCGTGGAACTGATGGGTGTCGGTCAGCTTCGTCCAGCGCTCGCGCAGCGCTTCCGTATCGACGGCGATGGCCGGCGCGCCGTCGCCCGCCGGTGCGCCGACCTCGGCAACGAATTCCTGCGATTTGTCCTCGAGACGGAAGTCCGCGACGATCCCGTCGTAAGCTTCAAGGTCCGACTTCGCACGCAAATGGACCTTGTGAACCGCATTCCCCCATTTGTCGAAGAATTGCAGGCTGCGGCGGACCTCGCCATTGGCGTCGGTCTTCGACACGGCAAAGCCGTGAACCCAGGCGGAGGGGAAGACGCGCAGATCGATTTCGGATCCGAGCACGAGGCTTGCGGCCGGGGCTGTCTTGACGTTCTCGTAGACGCCGATCTTTTCATGGACGGCAGATTCATTGCGGGTGAGCGCCATGACCTCGCCCAGTTCCTCGGCGCGCGCCAGGAAGCGATTGGCGTCGGCATCGACGCGGATTGCCGTCAGCCCGCATTCGGCGGCAACAAGGGCCGCTTCGGAAATGCCGAGCTGGGCGGCTATGTCGCGCTCGCGCAGCGTCGGGTGCGCCGCGCGGTAGGCGCGGATCTCGGTCGGAGTAGGGCGCGTGCTGTCGATCATCGTTGGTCTCGCTATTTATTCAGAATCAACTTGCCCTGTCGGGTGATCCTCATCCGGTAGATCGCGCCGTCATGAGAAATCAGGATCTCGCTGGCGCCGCGGAAAAGCTCGTGGCTTTCCACAATCGGCTGCGAGCGGTTGGTCGCGCTCGGCGCCGGCGAGGATCGGGGGGTGTCGGTGTCTTTCGGTGTCACGGTTCGGCCAGCTCACGAGGGGCGGAAGCAATGCGATATCGCCTCATTCCTCTCGTGCATTCCAATTAGTATCTTGACTGCATTACTCATATTTCTTTAAGGACGCAATACCGGATGATTACAATCAAGTTAATTGATCGCCTCCGTTGCCAGGCGGCTCGGATGCGGAGCATGGGTGGTGTTATGATGGTCTGTCTTTCCCGTTTCGCTTTCTCGGCCGCAGTCGCGGCTCTGTGGGTAACCGCGCCGGCATTGGCGCAGGACGCTGCAAGCGGGCTGACGATCGAACTCAACGAGATCGCGCCGTCGCAGAAGGGCTGCAAGCTCACTTTCGTCGCCGGCAACGGCCTGCAGCAATCGCTCTCCAAGGTTTCGTTCGAATTCGTCCTCTTCGATCAGAAGGGGCTGGTCGAACGCATGGCGGTACTCGATTTTCGCGATCTGCCGGCCGGCAAGACGAAGGTCCGCCAGTTCGATCTGTCGGGAACGAAATGCGAGGCGGTGAAAAGCCTGCTGATCAACGATGCGCCCGCCTGCGTCGGCGTGGGCATCGACAAAAGCGCCTGCATGACGGGGCTCAAGACCGGCTCCAAATCGGCGGTCGAACTCAAGGGCTGAGACAGCCCGATCGCTGAAGTGCCGATGGAAGGCAGGCGCGTATGAAGCACATCGTAAAATGGACCGGGGCGATCGGCCTCTCTCTGCTGGCGCATGCGAGCGGCGCAATGCTGTTCGCACCGGGTGAGGAAGAGGTTCAGGTCGCTGGCGGCACCGCAATGGAGGTGACGCTGCTCGGCAACGCCTTTGAGGAGACGTTGCAGGCGGGCGATCCGTCCGACCTCGTCGAGCCGACGGAAGAGACCCCAGAAGAAGTGAAGCCGACCGAGATCCAGCCGGCTGAAGAGGTCGCCGAAGCGGTCGATCCGACAATGCCCGATGTCGCCTCGGAGCAGCCAACCGACGTGACGCCGACCGAAGCGGACGTGCTTCTGCCGGCAGAGGAGATGCCGGTGACGGAGGTCGCTGAGGCTCCAGTCGCGGCCAGCGTGGCACCGGTCGAAACCGTCATTCCGGAAGAGAAGCCGGAACCAGAGAAACCCAAGGTCGAGAAACCGGAACCCAAGAAGGAGCCGGTCAAGAAAAAGAAAGTAACGCGGAAGAAAGCCGGAGAAGGGGGCGAACAGGCGAGCTCGCAGGTCAAGGGACAGGCGGACGGTGCCGAAAATGCGGCGGCGAGCAATGCCAAGGGAGAAAAGGGGGCCACCGCTCGGCAGGCGGGCAATGCCGCCGTTTCGAACTATCCCGGCAAGGTGAGGAGCAAGCTCAACCGCGCCTTTCGCTACCCCTCCGAGGCCAAGCGGCAGCGGTTGCGCGGTGTCGCCCATGTCCGCTTCACCGTAGCTTCCGGGGGCGGTGTCGCGAGCGTCAGCCTAGCGAAGAGCGCCGGTTCGCCCATTCTCGACGAAGCGGCGCTGGATGCGGTGCGTCGTGCCGCCCCATTCCCGGCGATCCCTGCGGATGCGGGGCGAGACAGCTGGGTGTTCACCATTCCGCTCACTTTCAGTCGCTGAATTCAGCGGCTCCGCCCGCGCCATTAAAGGATTTCTCCCGGAATCGGCCTGAGGTCCAGGGCAAAAAATGCCAGCCGGATCATCCCATGAAATATGACTTTAACACTCATGTTTATACTTTACTCTGACTATCAAGTTTTATAGGTTGCCGGCGTCGCACAACCGTTCGGTGTGTGCCCACGGAAATTTCTATGGCGATTGGTGGCCGAAAAGCCCATTGCCGAAGCAAGACGGAGAGAACACGCATGCGCGGCAAGCGGCACCAGAATGCGGGCAAGGGCGGCAAGGGCAAGGGCAAGGCAAGGGACGAAACGAGCGCGATGCAACCCAATAGTGGCAGGATCACGCTAGAGGGACGCAGCTTCCTCTATGTCGGCGGCCGCGATTGCCAGGTTGCCCATTTGCGCGAGATCGCCAGCTCCTATGGTGCGGAACTCATCCACCATGACGGCGGTTTACGAGAGGCCGTGTCGCGCATCGACCGCGTGCTTCCCTCGGTCGACTGCGTCTTCTGCCCTATCGACTGTATCAGCCATGATGCATGTCTGCGCGTGAAGACGGGCTGCAAGAAGTGGGGCAAGGCCTTCGTGCCGCTGCGCAATGGCTCGAAGTCGAGCTTGGAGCGGGCCCTTCAGGACCTGTCCACCAGCGGCGGTGAGAACTGAACTTTTGGCGAGGGACGACGAGCCTTCTCCCCGGGCTCCGTCGCACGGAGTATCGATGATGAACGAAGAACGTCCCGATCAGATGATGATGATCGGTCTTCACAAACTGGCATCGCAACTCGGCGATGGGCTGGTGCCGGAACTTTACGAGGTGCTGACGCGCCGCGCACGCATGTTGGAGGACAACCCTAATGTGAGCGAGTTTCCGGAGTGGCAGGCCCGCCATCCGGTCCGCGAGCCGTTCGCGCTTGCACCGTCGTCGAGCGCCGTTATCCTGCCGTTCCCGCGGAGTGAAGTCGGGACCCTGGAAAAGAAGGCACGTGAAAGGTAGCCCCCATGTTTGTCGCCATGAACCGTTTCCACGTTGCCGTCGGTCAGGAAGAGGCGTTCGAGGCCGTTTGGAAGGGGCGCGATTCGAGCCTTGCGGAAATGCCGGGCTTCATCGACTTCCATCTGCTGCGCGGCGAGAGCCTGCCGGAAGAGGGATATACGCCGTTCATCTCGAAATCGAATTGGGAAAGCAGGGACGCCTTCGTCGCCTGGACGAAATCGGAAAACTTCCGGGCGGCGCACCGTAACGCCGCCGACAATCGCGCCATGTATCTGGGCCCGCCGAAATTCGAAGGCTATACCGTCGTCGAGGGGGCTTGAGTCCTCTTTAGCCAGCCTTGCGGGGCAGGAACGCTCCCACCGCGACGGCGAGCCATCCAGCCATCATCATAAGGCCGCCGAGCGGCGCCGACATCGGAAAGAGACCGTCGCCGGCGAAATGACGCATGGCGAGGTCGGCAGCGAAGACGGCAGTGCCCGCGGCGAGCAGCAGTGCGGCGACGGCCGCCGTCCGGAAATCTCTCCATCCGGCATGTAGCGCGACGAGTGTCGGCGCATGGGCGAGGCACATGGCGGACGCTCCGCCTAGCAGCCTCGGGTCAGCGCCGTGCGAGGCCGCCGCCGCGGCGGCGACACCGAAAACGCCCATCAGTCCGGCGATGAAAAGCACGCTGCCACGCATTCCGCGGTTCGGCATTGGATAATCATTCCTTGTTCTGCATGTGATGGGCGAGCCGAGTGATCGGTTCGAGGATGACTTGTCGGAGCTGCGGGTGGGAAACCGTCTCCTCGAGAGCGCGGGTGAAGCAGAGCAGCCATTCGTCGCGTTCGGCCGAGCCGATTTCGGCCACGAAGTGCCGCCGGCGCAGCATTGGATGGCCGCGCTTTTCCACATAGATCGGCGGCCCGCCGAGCCAGCCGGTCAGATATTCGTAGAACTTCTCTTCGCTGCCGGAGAGATCCGGCGGATGCACGGCGCGGCAGCGGGCTGCCTCGGGCAGGCTGCCCATGAGTTCATAGAAGCGCCGCGTCAGTGCGCGGACCGCGGCATCGCCGCCGATCGCTTCGTAGAGCGTCGTGGTATTCGTTTCCGTCATATCCGTGTCCTTTGACCGACTTCGTATAGCGGCTCCGCACCGGGCACAATGTCCGCCCATGCCTTGCGGCGTTTCATCGCGTTTCAGGCCGCCTCAGTTACGGAACTTGACAAAACCGTCCAGACGGTATCTTTTGTCGATATGACGAGCGCCTATCAAAGAAAGAAGCAGCCGGAGCGGGTTCGCCAGCAATTGCTGGATGTCGCTGCGCGGCTGTCGCTCGAGCAAGGGATCACCGCAGTGACGCTCGAAAAAGTGTCGCAGGCGGCCGGCGTCAGCAAGGGCGGATTGCTGCACCACTTTCCCAACAAGCTCGCTTTGCTCGACGGCCTGTTCGACGAATTGATCGGCCGCTTCGACCGCGCGATCGAGGCGGCGATGGCGGACGATGGGGTGGAGCAGGGGCGGTTTACCCGCGCCTATCTCACCGTCTGCTTTGCACTGGACGCGGAAGCGGAAGGGCAGGGCTGGCAGGTGCTGACGATTGCGCTGCTTGCGGAGCCGCATCTCAAGGCGCGCTGGCGGGAATGGGTGGAGCGACGATCGGCCGAGTTCGCAGCGACCGACGGCTCGCCGAATTGCCTGCTTGCCCGGTTTGCCGCTGACGGCATCTGGCTTGCCGACCTGATGCAGAGCCATGATATCGATGCGCCCACGCGGGCGGCGCTGCTTCAGAAGCTCAAAGCCCTTTCACTGCGGTGAAGCCGCCGGCAATCGGCATCCATCTCACTCGAACTTTTCGGAGACGTGCCGTGAACCCCGCCATGCTCTACACCGTCCTGGTGATCGCAATCGTCTTCGAAGTGCTTGGCACCTCGGCCATGCAGGCGGCGCAGCACTTCACGCGGCTCGCGCCGACAGTGCTGACGGTGGTCTGCTATGCCGTCGCCTTCTTCTTCCTGTCCTATACGCTACGCTATATTCCCGTCGGAATCGCCTATGCGCTGTGGAGCGGCCTTGGCATCGTGCTGATCTCGGTGGTCGGCTACTTCACTTTCGGCCAGAAACTCGATCTGGCGGCGATCCTCGGCCTGGCGCTGATTATTGCCGGCGTGCTGGTTCTCAATCTCTTCTCGAAGTCGACGTTTCATTAGGCAATCGCGACCGCTCTGGTGCGGCACATGGGACCTACGGCGTGACGGCCGAACCGACGGTGTTCTGCATCGATTGGCCGAAACGGCGGAGCTGAGCGTCGTAATTTCGCCGCGTGCGTGGATCGAAGACCATGATCGGCGTCGACACGGCGACGCTGGCGGCGCTGCCGACGGTCTGCGCCGTGCCAAGCGCAACGGCTCCCACGCGTTCGCCAAGGCCCACATCCGAATCCGTCACGGTCTGTCCGGCAATCAGCCGGTTGCCGAGCAGTCGCACCACTTCCGGGCTTTCGGCGAACTTGCCATGATTGAGCCTGTCGCCACCCTTGAGTGCCGTCAGGTCGAGCACGGTGATACCGGCCTCCTCAAGACGGCTCCGGTAGGGTTCCACCGAGGGATCGATCTGTCCGAGCCGGTCGATGTTGCCGGAAATCCGCCGCGAGACGGTCAGCGCCCGGTCGTCGCGAGAGACGAAGAGCGTGAATTTCGGCCGCGACTTGCCCATGGCCTCCATTTGCTTGCCGAAGACATCGACGTCGAGATCGGGCGAGGCGAGAATGACGTCGGTGATCTTGGGAGCGACGCGGCCGTCGCGGATCGCCATCTGGCGGAGCGCTTCGACGGTAACCCACGATCCCATGGAATGCGCCATCAGCGTGATTTCGCCGACCGAAGGGTTTTTCGAGGCCCGCTGCAGCAGCTCTTCGAGGGCGTCGCGCGAATAGTTGGTGCTTTCCTTGTCGTAATTGTAATCGAAGATGCTGGCGCGTGACGGCCAGGTGAAGATCACCGGTGCGACATCGGCGCCGGAATCGTGGACGATCTGGGCGTAGCGGTAGACGGCGTCCTCGAAGCGGTTGTTGAAGCCGTGGACGAAAATCAGCACGCGCCGGCTCTTCGGCAGATGCCCGTTGAGCCAGGCCTGCGTCTCCGGTCCGGCCTCCAGCGGTTTGACGCTGACGGTCGAGAAATCGCGGCTTGGATCGGCCGGCAATTTCTTTGGCCATTGGACCTGGCCGACCTTGCGGCTCTTCTCGGGGGGAATCGAGACGACGATTTCGGTCAGCGAAAGCTCCGGGGCGCGTTCGCCGGTGAAGAGGACGCCCGGCTCATCGGCCTGGGCCCGGGTGGTCGCCACCAGGAGGTCCACTTCCGAGGCGCCCGCGGCGGTGCCGGATGGAACAAGGACGCCGACCGGTCGCCCGCCGCAACTGGAGAGGCAAAGCAACAGTCCCACGCAAAATAAGGCGCGAACCATCCGCGCGGTCAGGCTTGCACCAGCGATCGACGGCACCCCGAGCCCCCTCTTGAGCACTACTCGCACCGATCGTCATGACCGGCGACTATCGGACAGTGTTCGCTCGTCCCCGGAACCAATGGCAGATTTTTGTTTGTCGGGACAGCCTGCCTGACGCTTTTTCGGATTGCCCTGCACTGCGGCGCCCGTTCGACTGCGGCGTGCATGCAACATTTCGCTACAGGGCTTGACCAGGAAATCCCCCGGATATTCATTGAAATGGCGGATGTCTTTCAATAGCATCGCCACGTCCTCGATTGGATGCGGCAATAGCGGATGATCCATCCGATCTCCCTGAAATGGCGAAGGAAATTGGGAATGCAGGCGGTTTTCGACGGCCATAACGACGTGCTTTTGCGCCTTTGGCAGCATGCGCGCGGTGGAAGCGACCCGATAGCCGAATTCATCGAGGGGACCGAGAAAGGTCATATCGATGTGCCGCGTGCCAGGGCGGGCGGTCTCGCCGGCGGACTGTGTGCCATCTACATTCCCTCGGGTGATCTGGTTTTGCGAACGCCGGACAAGGACGGCCACTACGTGACGCCGCTGTCGGAGCCGCTCGACCGCCTGCCGTCGCTCGCGACGGCGATCGAGCTCGCCGACATTGCCATGAGGCTTGACCGGGCCGGGGCCTGGCGGCTCTGCCGCTCGACCGGCGAAATCCGTGACGCGATGGCAGACGGCATCTTTGCGGCCGTCCTGCATATGGAAGGCTGCGAAGCCATCGGCCCAGACCTTGCCGGGCTCGAGACCTTCCATGCGGCCGGGTTGCGGTCGCTCGGGCCGGTCTGGAGCCGCCACAATGTTTTCGGCCATGGCGTGCCCTTCGCCTATCCGTCGTGGCCGGACACGGGGCCCGGCCTCACCGAGGCCGGATTCGAACTCGTGCGGGCGTGCAATCGGCTCGGCATCCTGATCGATCTCGCCCACATCACCGAGAAAGGATTCTGGGATGTGGCGGAGACCACCGATCAGCCGCTCGTCGCCAGCCATTCCAATGCCCATGCGCTGACGCCGGTCGCCCGTAACCTCACCGACAGGCAGCTCAATGCCATCCGCGAGAGCCGCGGCCTGGTCGGGCTCAACTATGCGACGACCATGCTGCGCGCCGACGGGCAGGAAAATGCAGCCACGCCGCTTTCCGATATGGTGCGCCACGTCGACTACATGGTCGAGCGTGTCGGCATCGACTGCGTCGCGCTCGGGTCGGACTTCGACGGCGCGACGATACCGGAAGAAATCGCTGATGCTGCAGGCAATCAGAAGCTCGTTGCCGCGCTGCGGAGCGCCGGATATGGTGACCGCGAGCTTAGAAAAATATGCCGCGAGAACTGGCTGAGAGTTCTGGGGAAGGCTTGGCACGAGGCCGCCTGAACCCCATGAAGAAGAGCCCGCCAAGGGCTAAAAAGAGGGAAGCGCAAAAATGATGCATAAGCTCAATGGACGTTTTCGGCTTCTGACTGCTTCCGCGGCGCTTGCGCTCGCGATGGGCGTCGCTCAGCCGGTTCTGGCTGAGACGCCGAAAGACACGTTGGTCGAGGGCTTCGCGTTCGACGACATCATCACCATGGATCCGGGTGAAGCCTTCGAGCTTTCGACCGCGGAGATGACCAGCAACACCTACAGCCTGCTCGTCCGTCTCGACCTCAACGACACGTCCAAGGTGGTCGGCGATCTCGCCGACAGTTGGACGGTATCGGACGACGGCCTGACCTATACGTTCAAGCTGAAGCCGGATATGAAATTCGCCTCCGGCAATCCGATCACCGCCGAGGACGTCGCCTATTCCTTCGAGCGTGCCGTCAAGCTCGACAAGAGCCCGGCCTTCATCCTCACCCAGTTCGGGCTCACCGGCGACAACGTCGCCGAAAAGGCCAAGGCTGCGGACGAGCAAACCTTCGTCTTCACCGTCGACCAGCCCTATGCGCCGAGCTTCGTCTTGAACTGCCTGACCGCGACCGTGGCTTCGGTGGTCGACAAGAAGCTGGTGCTCGAGCATGTCAAGTCCGTAGAACCGACGAAGGATTACAAATACGACAACGATTTCGGCAATGAATGGCTGAAGACCGGCTATGCCGGCTCGGGGCCGTTCAAGTTGCGGGAGTGGCGGGCGAACGAAGTCGTCGCGCTGGAGCGGAACGATAACTACTATGGCGAGCCGGCGAAGCTCGCCCGGGTCATCTACCGGCACATGAAGGAAAGCTCCGGCCAGCGGCTCGCACTCGAAGCCGGCGATATCGATGTGGCGCGCAATCTCGAGCCGGGCGACTACGAGGCTGTTTCCAAGAATGGCGATCTGGCGACGACGAGCGCGCCGAAGGGCACGGTCTGGTACATCAGCCTCAATGAGAAGAACGAGAAGCTGGCGAAGCCGGAGGTCCAGAAGGCGTTCAAATATCTGGTCGACTATGACGCGATCGGCACCACGCTGATCAAGGGGATCGGCGAGATCCACCAGAGTTTCCTGCCGAAGGGCGTTCTCGGCGCGCTGAACGAGAACCCATATACATTCGACGTCGCCAAGGCGAAGGAACTGCTGGCGAAAGCCGGTTATCCGGACGGGTTCACCGTCACCATGGATGTACGCAACACCCAGCCGTCAACCGGC
The DNA here is from genome assembly GCF_000265205.3 of Sinorhizobium fredii USDA 257. Taxonomy (NCBI): domain Bacteria; kingdom Pseudomonadati; phylum Pseudomonadota; class Alphaproteobacteria; order Hyphomicrobiales; family Rhizobiaceae; genus Ensifer; species Ensifer fredii. Next base: position 5,055,891 of record NC_018000.1, on the reverse strand, counting down.
ATTGCCGAATCCTTCCAGCAGACGCTGGGGCAGGCGGGCGTGAAGCTCGAAATCATTCCCGGTGACGGCAAGCAGACGCTGACCAAGTACCGCGCCCGCAACCACGATTTGTATATCGGCCAGTGGGGCATGGATTATTTCGACCCGCATTCGAACGCCGATACCTTCACCAACAATCCTGACAATTCCGACGCGGGTACGAACAAGACCCTTGCCTGGCGCAACGCCTGGGATGTCCCGGAACTGAGCAAGAAGACCAAGGAAGCGCTGCTCGAGCGCGACAGCGCCAAGCGTGCGGAGATCTACAAGGACCTGCAGAAGAGCGTTCTCGACGACAGTCCCTTCGTGATCATCTTCCAGCAGACGGAGGTCGCCGGACTCCGGGGCACCTTGAAGGGCTTCAAGCTCGGGCCGAGTTTCGACACCAACTACGTTTGGAACGTCGCCAAGGAATAGTTGAGAGGACCATTCCCTTGAGCATGAGCGATATAGTGCGAATGAGCGGGCGCCGGCGCGCCCGTTCTCGCAGGGCGATTGCCACGGCGCTGCAGTTTCTCGTCGTCGTGGCGACCACCTATCTCGGCCTTCTTGCCGTCACCTTCTTCATCGGCCGGGTGATACCGATCGATCCGGTGCTCGCTGTGCTGGGGGATCGGGCACCCTCCCATGTGGTCGAACGGACCCGCGAGGCAATGGGGCTCAACCTGCCCCTTTACCAGCAATTCTTCATCTACTGCCGGCAGGCGCTCTCCGGCGACTTCGGGGTCTCCGTGCTGACGACCAATCCGGTGATGACCGATATCCGCCGCGTTTTCCCCGCGACAATCGAGCTTGCAACGCTCGGCACGCTGATCGGCGCCCTGATCGGCGTTCCCCTTGGCGTCCTCGCGGCGGTCAAGCGCGGCAGCATTGCCGACCAGATCGTCCGCGTCATCGGCCTCGTCGGCTATTCCGTGCCGATCTTCTGGCTGGCGCTGCTGGCACTGCTGGTCTTCTATGCGCGGCTGCGATGGGTCGCCTATCCCGGCCGCATCGACATCGTCTACGAATATACCTTCTCGCCGACCACCGGCTTCTACCTCATCGACGCGCTCTGGCAGAGGCAGTGGGACGTCTTCCGCGACGTCTTCCGTCACATCATCCTGCCGGCCTCGCTGCTCGGCTATTTCTCACTCGCCTATATCAGCCGGATGACCCGCAGCTTCATGCTCAACGAGTTGCAGCAGGAATACATCGTCGCGGCTCGCGCCAAGGGGCTATCGGAGGCGCGGATCATCTGGGGCCATGCGCTGCGCAACGCGGCGGTGCCGCTAGTCACGGTGATCGCGCTTTCCTATGCAGGGCTGCTTGAAGGCTCGGTGCTGACCGAGACCGTCTTTTCCTGGCCGGGGCTCGGCCTCTACATTACCAATTCGCTGCAGAATGCCGACATGAACGCCGTTCTCGGCGGAACGCTCATCATCGGTTCGGTCTTCATCGGCATCAATCTCCTGTCCGACCTGCTTTACCGGACGCTTGACCCGAGGACGCGTGCCCGATGAGCCTTGCCACGGAAACCTGCCCCATGACGCGCCGCGAATGGCTGCTCTCCGACCGGCCGCAGTCGCGGCTGCAGGCGCGCCTCGGCCGCGCCTACATGACCTGGCGCCGCTTCTCGGCGAACCGCCTCGCTGTGGTTGGGCTTCTAATTCTCTTGGGCCTGTGCTTCGTCGCCGCATTCGCCGATTTCCTCGCGCCGCATTCGCCCTATATCGGCAATCTCGCCGGCGCGCGGCTGCTGCCGCCCGGCAGCGAGGGCTACCTGCTCGGGACCGACGACCAGGGCAGGGACATCCTGTCGCGGCTGATCCACGGTTCGCGGCTGACGCTTGCCGTCGTCGTTCTCGTCGCCGTCATCGCGGCGCCCGTCGGCCTGATCGTCGGCGCCGTCGCCGGCTACGCCGGCGGCTGGATCGATGCGATCCTGATGCGCATCACCGACATCTTCCTCGCCTTTCCGAAACTTGTGCTGGCGCTCGCCTTCGTCGCGGCGCTCGGCCCCGGCATCGAAAACGCCGTTATCGCCATCGCCATCACCTCATGGCCGCCCTATGCGCGCATCGCCCGCGCCGAGACGCTGACGGTGCGCAACTCCGACTATATCGCCGCCGTCCGCCTGATGGGCGCCTCGCCGGCGCGCATCGTATTCCGCCACGTGATGCCGATGTGCATGTCGTCGCTGATCGTGCGCGTCACCCTCGACATGGCCGGCATCATCCTGACGGCGGCAGGCCTTGGCTTTCTCGGCCTCGGTGCGCAGCCGCCGCTCCCCGAATGGGGTGCGATGATCGCTTCCGGCCGCCGCTTCATCCTCGATCAATGGTGGGTCGCGACCATGCCCGGCGTTGCCATCCTGATCGTCAGCCTCGGCTTCAACCTGCTCGGCGACGGCTTGCGCGACGCGCTCGATCCGCGGGAGAGCGGCCAATGAGCACGCTATTGACTGTCGAAGATCTGCGCGTCCGCTTCCCGACCCGCACTGGTGTCGTCGAGGCGGTGCGCGGCGTTTCCTTCACGCTCGGACGCGAGCGTCTGGGCATCGTCGGCGAGAGCGGCTCCGGCAAGTCGCAGACGGGCAGGGCGATCATGGGCTTGACGCCGCCACATGCGGAAGTGACGGCGAAGCGGCTCGCCTTTGACGGCATCGACCTCGTCTCGGCGCCACCGAAGCTGCGGCGCGATCTTCGCGGCAAGCGCATCGCCATGATCCTGCAGGATCCGAAATACTCGTTGAACCCGGTGATGAGCATCGGCCGGCAGATCGTCGAGACGCTGCAACGCCATGAGAAGATCGGCCGTGCGCAGGCGCGCAAGCGGGCGCTCGACATGCTGGCGGCGGTGCAGATCCGCGATCCCGCGCGCGTCTTCGATCTCTATCCGCACGAGGTCTCGGGCGGCATGGGCCAGCGGGCGATGATCGCCATGATGCTGGTCGCCGGGCCGGAGCTCCTGATCGCCGACGAACCGACCTCGGCCCTCGACGTAACGGTGCAACTCGAGGTGCTGTCGATTCTCGACAAGCTGGTCGCCGAGCGCGGCATGGGGCTGATCTTCGTCTCGCATGACTTGAGGCTCGTCTCGTCCTTCTGCGATCGTGTACTCGTCATGTATGCCGGCAGGATCGTCGAGGAAATCGCTGCCACGGAACTCGCCAACGCCAGGCATCCTTATACCCAGGGGCTGTTGAACTGCATGCCGGTGATCGGTGCCGATCGCCATCCCTTGCCCGTTCTCGACCGCAAGCCGGAGTGGGCGCTATGACGGTGACTATTTCCGTTCAAAATCTCAGCGTCGTCTATGACGACTTCAGGGCGCTCGACGCCGCCAGCATAGACGTCGACGCCGGCGAATCCTTCGGCCTCGTCGGCGAGTCCGGCTCGGGCAAATCGACGCTGCTCCGGGCGCTCGCCGGGCTTGCCCCGGTCAGCAAGGGTGCGATCCGCGTCCAGGGGCGCGAGCTTCGCGGCGCGCGTCGCGACAAGGCGTTCTACCGCGCGGTGCAGATGGTGTTTCAGGATCCCTATGGTTCGCTGCATCCGCGCCAGACCATCGACCGGCAGTTGATGGAGCCGCTGGCGATCCACGGCATCAGTGACGGCGAACGCCGCATCCTGAAGGCGCTCGACGAAGTGGGCCTCGGCTCGGGCTTCCGCTTCCGCTATCCGCATCAGCTTTCCGGGGGTCAGCGCCAGCGTGTCGCAATCGCCCGGGCGCTGATCCTCGAACCTTCGATCCTGCTGCTCGACGAGCCAACCTCGGCGCTCGATGCGTCGGTACAAGCCGAGGTGCTGAATCTTCTCGAACAGGTGCGCCGCGACCGCAAGCTCACTTTCCTCATGGTCAGCCACGACCTCGGAGTCGTCACCCATATGTGCGACCGCCTTGCCGTGATGCAGGTGGGGCGTGTGGTCGAGCGGCTCACTTCGGCGGACCTCGTCGCGGGCCGCATTGCCGAGGACTATACGCGCAATCTGATGGTGGCCAGCAAAGGGTTCCGGCGAAAGACGGCGTAAACCCTCTGGTTGGATCGATGCGAGGCCGAGGAACCCCTCTGCCCGGCAGGGCTGGGTAACGACATCCGCTTCCGATCAGAGCAAGCCGAAAGCGCGGTCGCGCTCCGACATCTGGGTCACCGCGAGCGGCCAGGCGATGGCGAGGCGCGGATCGAGCGGGTTGAGCCCGCCTTCGGCGTCCGGCGCGTAAGCCTTGTCGTGCAGGTAGAGAAGCTCGCAGTCCTCTGCCAGCGTCTGGAAGCCGTGGGCGAAGCCGCCGGGGATCATCATGGAGCGGGCGTTTTCCGCGCTCAGGATTTCGCCATGCCATTTGAGATAGGTGGGCGAATCCGGCCGGAGGTCGACCGCGACATCGAAGACGGCGCCGGACAGGCAGGAGACGAATTTCGTCTCGTCATGGGGCGGCCGCTGGAAATGCATGCCGCGGATCGCCCCCTCGTTGCGCGTCAAAGTGTGATTGATCTGCGCGATGGATCCGTCAGCTCCGAAATCACGCAGCTCGTCGCGGCAGAAGAAGCGCGAGAAGAAGCCGCGCTCGTCGCCGGCCTGCTTTCGCTCGATGACGATCAGGCCCGGAAGCGGCGTGGAGAGGCGATTGAAGCGCGACATGACATTCCCCAAGGATTGCAATTTCCCGGAGCGCTTCTTGCACGATCAAGCGTTGACGCGGCAAGCGCTAACTGGAAAAGAATGCCGGACGACTTTGGAGCCACCATGATCAACCTGCACCCGACAGCGAGGATCAGCCCGCTTAGCGACATCGAGGATTCCGTTCGCGGGACCCGGATCGTTGTGGGCGAGGCCTCCGTCATCGACAGCTTCGTCAAGATCAAGCCGGCCGGCGGTTCTGGCGACCTCGAGATCGGCCGTTTCTGCTATATCAACAGCGGCTGCGTCTTCTACACGGGCAACGGCATAAGCATCGCCGACAATGTGCTGATCGCCGCCAATTGCACCTTTGCGCCGGTCAACCACGCCTTCAAGGACAAGGACCGTCTGATCCGCGAACAAGGTTTCGAGCCGAGCCGCGGCGGCATCGTTGTCGAGGAGGACGTCTGGATCGGGGCGAATTCGGTGATCCTCGACGGCGCCATCCTTCGAAAGGGGTGCGTCATTGCCGCAGGCTCGATCGTGCGCGGCGAGGTCGAGGCCTATGCGATCTGCGGTGGCAATCCGCTGCGCCGGCTCGGCGAGAGGTCGTGATGTTCACGGTTCTCGGCGGTTCCGGTTTCATCGGGCGCAATCTGGTGCGGCGGTTGCGCGAACTCGGACAGGTCGTCAATGCACCCGGCCGTGCCGACTTGCCGCTCGCAGGCCAGGACCTCGGCCATGTGATCTATGCCATCGGCCTGACCGCCGATTTTCGCACCCGGCCGTTCGACACGATCGAGGCCCACGTTTCGCTCGCGGCGGACGTGCTGCGCCAGAACGCGTTTTCCTCTTTCCTCTATCTTTCATCGACGCGCGTCTATACCAATGGTCAGGACACGCGCGAAACTGCCCTTCTGTCGGCGTCGCCGCTCAATCCATCGGACCTCTACAATCTTTCGAAGTTGACGGGGGAGGCGCTCTGTCTCGCCTCTGGGCGCCAGAACGTGCGGGTGGCGCGGCTGTCAAACGTCGTCGGTCCCGATGAAGCACAGGCGGATACGTTCCTCGGGGCGCTGTGCCGAGAGGCCAGCGCGGGGCACATCCAGCTTCAGACGGCGCTCGAGTCCAGCAAGGACTATATCTGGATCGACGACGCCGTCGATCTGCTGCTCCGGATCGCCCAGCAAGGGCGGCACTCGGTCTATAACGTGGCGAGCGGCAGGCAGACCAGCCATGCGGAATGGTGTGCGGCAATTCAATCGCGGACCACATGCACCCTTGCCGTCAACGACAAGGCGCCGACGGTTTCTCTTGCACCGATCTTCAACGGGCGGGTGAAAGAGGAATTCGCTTTTGCGGCCGCACCTGTGCTAGAGCGCATTTCTGAAATCCTGGGCATGAGCGGATCGGAGCCGAATCCCGATCCGCGGCCTTCCACATGAAGACAGGACCGAACATGGACCCTATCGAACAATTCCGCGCCGAGCGGGTAGCCGCGATCGACGGCTATCGCCGCGACAGCGAGTTCCAGGCGCTTTCCGACCAATGGCGCGAAGCCTCGATGGCGAAGCGCTACGTCTATAATTTCGATTGGCTCGGCCGTCCGATCATCCAGTATCCGCAGGATATCGTGGCGATGCAGGAACTGATCTGGGCGACGCGTCCCGATCTGGTGATCGAGACCGGGATCGCCCATGGGGGCTCGCTGATCCTCAGCGCCTCGCTGCTCGCCATGCTCGACATGTGCGACGCGATCGAGGCGGGCGTTTCGTTCGATCCGAGCCAGTCAAAGCGCAAGGTGATCGGCGTCGACATTGACATTCGCGCCCATAATCGCGCGGCGATCGACGCCCATCCCATGGCAAGCCGCATCCAGATGTTCCAGGGTTCAGCCATCGATACCGACGTCGTGAAACAGGTCCGTGAGGCGTCGGCAGGCTACGAGCGCGTCATGGTCTGCCTCGATTCCATGCACACCCACGCGCATGTGCTTGCCGAACTGGAGGCCTATGCGCCGCTGGTCACTCCAGGCTGCTATTGCGTCGTGTTCGACACGCTGGTGGAGGACATGCCCGCCGGCTTCTTCGAGGATCGCCCCTGGGACGTCGGCGACAATCCGAAAACCGCGGTGCACAGCTATCTCGAATCCCACCCGGAATTCGAGATCGACCGGTCGGTTCAGAACAAGCTGATGGTCACCGTTGCGCCGGACGGTTTCCTGAAAAGGCTCGATCGCTAATCGGCAGCGGAGCGGGTCTCAAGGTCTAAGGGGCGTTCGCGAATGCGAGCGCCCCTTTTTCCATTGGCGTCTGAAAGGTCAAATCACCCGCACGTCCGGTATGGCAACGACGAAGCGGCCGCCCCAGGTGCGAATATGGTCGTTCGCCCTGACGATCTCGTCGGTCAGGTTCCAGGGCAGGATGACCACGTAATCGGGCTTCTCAGCCTCGAGCCTGGCCGGCTCGTGGATCGCGATATGGCTGCCGGGCGAGAGCTTGCCCTGCTTCAGGTCATTGCGGTCGACGATGAAGTCGATGTCGGCCGCGGTCACGCCGCAGACATTCAGAAACGTGTTGCCCTTGGCGGCGGCGCCATAGGCGGCCACCCGCTTGCCTTCGTTCTTGGCGTCTCGCAGGAAAGCGCGGAAACCCTCGCAAACGGCAGCGATCCGTTCGCCGAAGGCGGTATAGGTCGCCATCTCGGTGAGCTCGGCTCTTGCCTCATCGGCCCGTACCTTGGCGAGCCCGCTTGTCTCGGCCCGAGTGCCGGTCAGCGGTTGGGCATAGACGCGCAGCGAGCCGCCATGGGTCGGTATCTCTTCAACGTCGAACACCTTAAGCCCGCAGGCGGCGAAGATCCGTTCGACGGCGACGAGCGAGAGATAGGAGTAGTGCTCGTGATAGATCGTATCGAACTGGATGCCCTCGATCAGCCGCAACAGGTGCGGGAACTCGAACGTCGCGACACCGTCGGCTTTTAGAAGAATAGCGAATCCGCTGACGAAGTCGGCAATGTCCGGCACATGGGCGAGCACATTGTTGGCGGCCGTCAAGTCGGCTCGGATGCCCCGGCCGACCAGTTCAGTCGCCGTGTCGCGGCCGAAGAAGGCGACATGTGTCGGGACGTTACGGCCTTCGGCAATCTTTGCGGCATTGCCGGCCGGCTCGATGCCGAGCACGGGAATTTGCTTCGCGGCGAAATATTGCAGCAGATATCCGTCGTTCGAGGCGACCTCGACGACCTGCGACGTGCTGTCCAGACCGAAGCGCTCGGTCATCTTCTCTGCATAGCGCCGGGAGTGGTCCAGCCAGCTCGTCGAGAAGGACGACAGATAGTGGTAGTCGGCGTTGAAGATTTCGTCGGCCGGCACCGTCTCGGTGGTCTGAACGAGCAGGCATTCCGAACAGACCATCACTTTCAGCGGAAATGCCTTCTCCCGTGCGACCGCTTCCTCGGTCGGCTCGAGAAACGAGTTCGACCAGGGTGTCGCGCCAAGGTCCGCAACGACGGTTGCAAGCGGGGTCGAGCAGAAGCGGCAGGAGTGAGTCATGGTGGTCAATCGCCTTTCGTGAATGCTTCGATCTGGTCAAGCGTCAGCTCGAGCGGAGCTTTGCCCCGGCGCCAGCCGTCGTACCATTGGGCCGTCCATTCGATCGCCTCGCTTTGCGTCAAGCGCGCGCGCCAGGCCAGTCTCTCGCCGGCGAGCGCCGGGTCGAGGCCGAGCGTCTGCATCTCGCGGGGCTGCTTCAGCGACGAGACGTCGTCCCATTCGCGAGAGAGGCCCATTGCGGCCTGAATGGCACTTGCCACATCGCGCACAGGGATCTGCGGCTCGCCGGGCGAGGGGCCGAAGTTCAGGGCGTCGATATCGCCTGCGTTCTTGCAGAGCGCTTCGGCAAAGAGCAAATAGCCGTTCAGGCAATCGAGCACGTGCTGCCAGGGACGCGTCGCAAGCGGGCTGCGGATATTGAGCCTGGTGCCGGAAAGGGCGGCCCGGACGATGTCCGGAACGAGCCGGTCGGCGGAAAAGTCGCCGCCGCCGATCACATTGCCGCCGCGAGCGGTGGCGACGCGGATGCCACGTTCGTTGAAATAGGCGCTGCGCCAGGTCGCCACCGCGACCTCGCAGGCGGCCTTCGAGCCAGAATAGGGATCGTGACCGCCGAGCGTGTCGCCTTCCTGGAAATGCCGTCCGCTCTCGTCGTTGCGATAGACCTTGTCGGTGGTCACGACGAGAATTGCCTTCACCGAAGGCACGGCGCGTGCCGCCTCGAGCAGGCGGATCGTGCCCATAACGTTGACGTCGAAAGTCTCGGCGGGCGTCGCATAGCTCTCGCGCACCAGCGGCTGGGCCGCCATGTGCAGGATGATCTCCGGCTCGCTCTTGCGCGTGATCGCGGCGAGCGTCTCGCCGTCGCGGATGTCGCCGAACTGCCCGTCCGGCAGGCCGCCCGCATGCAGAAGCGCATGAAGCGATGGGTCGGATGCGGGGGGCAGGGCATAGCCGGTGACCTCAGCGCCCATCTTCTCGAGCCAGAGGCCCGCCCAGCTGCCCTTGAAGCCGGTATGGCCGGTCAGAAGGACGCGCTTCCCCGCCCAGAAATCCGGATCGGGCAGGCGGCTCATGACCAGAGCTTCCAGGGTGCGCGGTTCTGCTGCCAGAGTTCCTCGAGCTGGTTCTTGTCGCGCAGCGTATCCATCGGACGCCAGAAGCCGTCATGCGGGAAGGCCATCAGCTCACCGTCGCGCGCCAGTCCTTCCAGCGGCGCGCTTTCGAAGGCGACGTGGTCGCCGCCGATGCGGTCGAGCACGGAACGGTTCAGCACGAAGAAGCCGCCATTGATGCGGCCGTTGTCGCCGGCCGGTTTTTCGGTGAAGCTTTTGACCTGGCCGGACTCGATCGCCAGCGCCCCGTAGCGTCCCGGCGGCACGACGCTGGTGACGGTCGCCTCGCGGCCGTGATGGAGATGGAAATCGGTGAGCGCGCGGATGTCGATGTCGGCCACCCCGTCACCATAGGTGAGGCAGAAGGTGTCGCCGAGATAGCTGCCGACGCGCTTCAGGCGTCCACCGGTCATGGACTCCGGCCCTGTGTCCACGAGGGTCACCCGCCAGGGTTCAGCCTTGCTCGAGTGGTAGATAGTCTCGCCCGTCGTCATGTCGAAGGTGACGTCGGACAAGTGCAGGATGTAGTTGGAGAAATACTCCTTGATCATGTAGCCGCGGTAGCCGAGACAGATCACGAAATCGGAAAAGCCGTAGTGGCTGTAGATCTTCATGATGTGCCAGAGGATAGGGCGTCCGCCGATCTCGATCATCGGCTTCGGCCGGAGGTGGCTTTCCTCGGAGATGCGGGTGCCGTATCCGCCGGCGAGAATGACGACCTTCATGCCCAAAGCTGACTCTCCAAAGCTGCTTCCTTGCGTGGCCTCGCACTCCGCTGAGCCCGCGTTTCATTGGAGCATTTTCTGGACGATTGCAACAATTGCGGTGCCGCGCTGCCGCCGGCTAACCCCAAAGGAGTATAGGTCGCGGCGGCCGGCGTCGCTTGCCGACCGCCCGGCAAAGGCGCAGAATGCCGCCCGCTGGGGCATGGTTCACGAGGGAGGATCGAATCATGAACGATATGAGCCTCACCGATCTGCAAGCAGGAAAGACAACGATCAGCGCCGCGGCCATCGAGGCTCTCGCGGGGAGGTTGCGCGGCCGAGTGCTGGACGCGCGCGACCCGGCCTATGACGAGGCGCGCACCATCTGGAACGCGACGATCGACCGCCGGCCCGGTCTGATCGTCAGCGCCGCCGGCGCCTCCGACGTCATCAATGCGGTTCGCTTCGCGGCGGAGAACCAGTTGCTGGTTTCCGTGCGTGGCGGCGGTCACAACATCGCCGGCAATGCCGTCTGTGACGGCGGCCTGATGATCGATCTCTCGCCGATGAGATCGGTGCGCGTCGACCAGACGACGAAACGGGCCTGGGTCGAGCCCGGCGCGACGCTGGCCGACGTCGACAAGGAAACCCAGGCTTTCCGCCTGGTGCTGCCGACCGGCATCAACTCGACAACCGGCATCGCCGGCCTGACGCTCGGCGGCGGCTTCGGCTGGACCGCGCGCAAATTCGGTCTGACGATCGACAGCCTGCTTTCGGCCGATGTGGTGACGGCGAGCGGCGAGCTGGTGCGTGCCAGCCCGACGGAACACCGCGACCTCTTCTGGGCGCTCCGCGGCGGTGGCGGCAATTTCGGAGTCGTCACGGCCTTCGAATTCGCGCTCAATGAACTTGGCCCGGACGTTGTCGCGGGGCTGGTCGTGCATCCCTTCGCCGAAGCGGAAAGTGTGCTCAAGCAATACCGGCAGGCGCTTGAGACCGCACCGGACGAACTCACCTGCTGGGCCGTGATGCGGCAGGCGCCGCCCTTGCCCTTCCTTCCTGCCGAGTGGCACGGCAGGGAGGTTCTGCTGCTGGCCATGTGCTATTGCGGCGACCCCGAAGCAGGCGAGAAGCCAACCGCGGACCTGCGTTCCATCGGTGAGCCGATCGCCGATGTCGTCGGCCCCGTTCCCTTTGTCGCCTGGCAGCAGGCCTTCGATCCGCTGCTCGCGCCCGGCGCCCGCAACTACTGGAAGAGCCATGATTTCATGGAGCTTTCCGATCAGACGATCGGCATCCTGCTCGATGCCGTCCGGCAATTGCCGGGGCCGGAATGCGAGATCTTCATCGCCCATGTCGGCGGGGCCGCCGGCCGTGTCGCAGTGGAGGAGACCGCCTTCCCGCAGCGCAATTCACATTTCATCATGAATGTTCACGCCCGCTGGCAAGAACCGCAAATGGACCGGGCCTGCACCGAATGGGCGCGGCGGCTCTTCGAGGCAGCCAAGCCGCATGCCGCCGGCACTGCTTACATCAACTTCATGCCCGAGGACGAAGTCGACCGGGTCGAGGCGGCCTATGGCGGCAACTACCGGCGTCTGGTCGAGGTCAAGGACCGCTACGATCCTCAGAACCTGTTCCGGATGAACCAGAACGTCCGTCCGACCGGGCTGCGCGGCGCGGCGTGAACGGGACCGGAGTTCATTGACGGGCGCATGGGTCAGGCGCGGCGCGTGACCCACAGTTGGAGGAGAGCCGCCGCATGGATGACGGATCGGTCGGTGATCTTTTTCGCCGCGCGGCAGAGCATGCCGTGCGGTTCCGCGACACTATTTCTGATCGTCAGCAAAGGCCGCAGGTCTCCTATCTCGGCTCGCTGGAGGCGTTCCGCGAGCCGGTTCCGGAGGAGGGGGCGTCCGGCCCCGAGGTGATCGATGCGCTTGCCGCCAAAGCGGAGCCCGGCCTTCACGCCATGACGGGATCGCGGTTTTTCGGCTGGGTGATCGGCGGCTCGCATCCGGTCGGGGTGGCGGCAGACTGGATGACCAGCGCCTGGGGCCAGAACGCCGGCAACCATCATGCCGCACCGGCTGCGGCGGCAAGCGAAGCCGTCGCCGCCGGCTGGTTGCTCGACCTTCTCGACCTGCCGCGGGAAAGTTCCGTCGGCCTCGCGACCGGCGCGACAGTGGCGAACTTCGTCTGCCTTGCCGCGGCGCGCGGCGAGGTCCTGAGGCGCGTCGGCTGGGACGCCGAAGCGCAAGGTCTTTTCGGCGCGCCGCCGGTCACCGTGCTGATCGGCGACGACGCGCACGCGACGGTCTTCTCGGCACTGCAGTTTCTGGGCTTCGGACACGACCGCGTCACTCGCCTGAAGACCGACGAGATGGGCTGCATCAGCACATCGGACTTCGGCGAGGCGGCGGCCAGGGTCTCCGGCCCGTCGATAGTCATCCTGCAGGCCGGGCAGATCAACACCGGCGCCTTCGACGATTTCGCCGCACTCATGCCGATCGCCAGGCGCATCGGCGCCTGGGTCCATGTCGATGGCGCCTTCGGGCTCTGGGCCCGCGCCAGTGCCCGGAAGCGGCTGGCCGAGGGCGTTGATGAAGCCGATTCCTGGGCGACCGACGGCCACAAATGGCTGCAGACGCCCTATGATTGCGGCTATGCCATCATCCATGACGCGGACGCCCATCGCCGTGCGATGACGATCGCGGCGAGCTATCTGCCGCCGAGCCACGAGGGCGAGCGGGACCCCAGCCATTTCGTGCCGGAGCTTTCGCGCCGCGCCCGTGGCTTCGCCACCTGGGCGATGATCAAGCATCTCGGCCGAAAGGGCATTGCGGCGATGATCGAGCGTCATTGCCGGATCGCCCGTCAAATGGCCGATCGTCTGCGCGGCGAAGAGGGGATCGCCATTCTGAACGAGGTCGTGCTCAACCAGTTCATGGTCCGCTTCGGCGCGGGCCGAGCGGACGAGGAGGCCGACCGGCTGACGCAACGGACTGTCGAGAGGCTGCAGGCCGACGGCGTCTGCTTCGCCGGCGGCGCGAACTGGCGTGGGCGAAAGGTAATGCGTGTGTCGGTCATCTCGTGGCTGACCGACGACAGCGCCGGAGAAATGGCGGCGGATGCCATTGTCGCCGCCTGGCGGGCGGTGAGCGACACGGGCGACGCCGCCACCGGGTGCGAAACCGTACCGTAAGTCCGTCAGGCCTGCATCGAAAAGGAGGAATGCCATGTCATCGATGCGATTGCCAATAGTGGCCGCCCTTGCCGCGCTGATGATCGTCAGCCCAGCGAGCTTCGCTGCCGCGCAGACGCCCGCACCGGTTCCGCCGGCCGGGCAAACGCCCGACCAGGACCAGGACGCGCAAGCGGATCGGCCGGATATGGACCGCGGCGACGGAATGCGCGATGGCCGACGCGGGGATCGCATGCGCGAGCGGATGCGGATGCGCGGAGGGATGCACCGGCAGATGATGAAGATCATGTTCGCCATCACCGATGCGGACAATGACGGCGCGCTTTCCTTCGAGGAGATCAGCACCATCCACAAGCGGATCTTCGACAAGGTGGACGTCAACCGCGACGGCAAGGTCACGCCCGAAGAAATTCAGACGTACTTCCACAACTAGTGGAGGTCCGCTAAGTTTGTCCTGTTCCGGGGGTGGTGATGGCCCGCCCGGAATGCTTGCGGGGATCGGATGGCATCACTGAAGTTGAAGCGCGTCTACGAGGCGCCGGAAGCGTCGGACGGCACTCGCATTCTCGTCGACCGCCTATGGCCGCGCGGCATGGCCAAGGACAAGGCGCGGATCGACCTCTGGCTGAAGACCATCGCCCCGAGCGACGCGCTGCGCAAGCGGTTTCATGGCAAGCCGGAGGATTGGGATGCGTTTTGCGACGCCTATGCCGAGGAGCTTGAAGGCGAGGCGGCACAGGCGTCGCTGGAAGAACTGCGCGAACAGCTCAGAGGAGGCCCGGTGACGCTGCTTTATGCGGCGCGGGATGAGAGCCACAACAATGCGATTGCACTGAAGGCGTGGCTGGAGAAGAATCGGGGTGGGAACTCAGCATCCTAGATGTGCGGATCGCACGAACGAAGCAGACGCCGTCACACCAACGCTAGCCGATAGGCCGAACAAACCGGGAGGACCGTTCAGATGGAATCGACCGCTCGCATCTGCCGTGGCTGCTGGGATCAGATGCACATGCCAATCCCGATCCGAGGTCCGCTGGCGCTTCCGTTTCGTGCATTCGGCATCACCCGGAGCAAGATGAACCCGAATATCTGCACGATCTGCGAGCGTTCCTTTCGATACGTCAAGAAGCAGCGCCATATCTCTGCCACCGCCACCATCCTGTTCGCCGACATCCGCGGTTTCACTAACCTCTCGGAGCGGATGGACCCGGTAACTTTGAGTGAAATCGTCAGCGTCTTCCAGGATCGATGTGCTCAGGCGGTCTGGGCTCACGACGGAATCGTCAACAAGCAGATGGGCGACGGCCTGATGGCGATCTTCAACTTTCCGATCAAGATCAAGCATCATGCTGACGCTGCCGTCGCGGCAGCACTCGATATCCAGCGAGCTTGCACGTCGGCTCTCAAGAGCCTGGACTTGCGCATCGATGAAGCTTCGGTCGAGGCGCTCGGCGTCGGCGTCGGGGTTCATACCGGTCAGGTCGAGATTGGCGAGTTCTCAACCTTCCGCAGCGACTTCACGGCAATTGGCAGTGCGGTCAATCTGGCCGCAAGGCTTGAATCCCAAGCCGCTGCAGGCGAGATATTGGTCTCGGCCGAAGCTGCGGCGCAGGCGCCGGAACGGATGGCCGGCACACAAACGCGCGCGTTCAGGCTCAAGGGCATCGAGCATCCGGTGCCGGCGCACGTCTTACTCAAGAGCTGAGACCTTCCGATCACAATTGCTTCGGACTCGCGCCCGAATTGCGCGGATCGCTTCCGAGCCCTCCGGCCGCTATTTTATCGAAAAGACAACCGGCCCTGATGCCGGGTCGGTAACGCCGAAGCCACCACCCAGATCCTCCAGGGAGTCGCGGAAGCTGTCGAGCGTGGCAATCATCTGAGATCGAGCGGCGGCCAGCGCCTCCATGCTCTCCCATTCCGCAACTATGCAGTAGTGCCCCTCACCGGTCTTGATGATGCTGGCGTGACGCAAGCCCGTCCAAGCCGCGCCGATGTCTAAGAATTGACATGGCTGCTGTCGCGAAAAATCACGCGAGATGATCAGCGAACGCACCAAGGTGGCAATCGCTGCCAAACGCGCACGTGGTGCCTCGTGGGGAATTAATGGCCGGGGTGTCGAGCAAGCGGACGCATTTGCCTGCGCATTCAGGTAGAGATCCAGAACTTCGTGGGCCGCGGTACTATTGGCTGCTATTGCGCGGGATTTGAACGCTCGCGGCGTACGAACGTCGAGAGGTGGGGCCATGTTGTGCGGGCGCTTAAGCGGATCAGCGGGTGCGGGAGGTGTACACCCCCTGTGGGAAATTGCACATATCTCTATAGTTGTGCAGCAAAATTTTTGATAGTCATTCAATACTTTGTGGGCTTCGATGGAGAACGATATGGCTGGGAAGAATAAGGAGGGTGCCAATGAGCAGCAATCCAAGACAGAGGCTGAACTGAAGCGACGCAGGTCGCAGCGTTCCTTCCCCGCGTCCACATTCGAAGAACCGCTTGAGTTTGCCAAGGCTGTTTTCAGGATTGGCAGTGGGCAGTCCGTCAAACGCCTCACGCTTTTCGACCAATTGGGCAAATCCCCGGAGAGCGGCGGCTCCCGGCAGTTGATTATTAACTCCGGCAAATATGGGCTCACTAAGGGTGGAATGCAGGCAGAAAGCATTGAGTTGACCGCTGACGGTTTAAAGGCCATTGACGATCAGGTGCCTGAGCGAGAGCGAGCCCGCGCGAAAGCGCATCTGGCGATCACTGCAATTGAACCTTTCCAAAAGTTGTATGAGAAGTTTGTCGGCAATAAACTACCCGCGCACGCCGTTCTTATGGACGCCGCGAAAGACATTGGGATCGACGCTTCTCATGCCGCAGAGGCTGTAGATACCTTCGTCGTAAATCTTCGCTTTGTAGGATTGCTTCGAACCTTGTCTGGTGCCGAGCGAATTGTATCGCTTGACATGATGCTTGATGGACTTCCTGCCGGTACGTCGATGTCTACTGCTCGTGCGATGCCGGTGACGTCGAGGAGCGTTGTAACATCCGACCATGCTCAGTTCGAAAGCACCTGCTTTTACATCGCACCGATTGGTGAGGACGGCAGCGAGCCCAGGAAGCATTCTGATTTATTTCTCGGTACGATCATTGAGCCGGCGCTTGAGCCGTTCCAACTGAAGGTCATTCGAGCAGACGCGATCGATAAACCGGGCGTCATCACACGGCAAATCATCGAGTACATAATGCGCTCACGTTTGGTAATCGCTGACCTATCGTTTCACAATCCCAACGTCTTTTACGAGCTTGCGCTACGGCACGCGGTTAAATTGCCGATAGTTCAGGTAGTCAGGGCCACCGAAAAGGTCCCGTTCGATGTCAACCAAATGCGCACCATACATGTTGATACCTCGGACATATATGCTTTCGCTCCTCGCATAGATTCCTATCGGTCAGAAGTAGCAAACCAAGTGCGCCGTGCGCTGGAACCGGACCACGTAGTGGATACACCCATATCAGTGTACTTTCCGAATATGTCGGTATCATTCTAAATAATTTCAACGTAGTGGTAAGTTAAATCGATATAATGGCGAATGGAAAAACGTTATCAGGTCTTTGTAAGCAGCACGTTCGCGGACTTGGAGCACGAACGGCAAGAAGTTATGCACGCGCTGTTGGAGTTGGATTGTCTCCCGGCTGGTATGGAACTTTTTCCCGCTGCAAATGAAACTCAATGGAACTTGATCAGGAAGGTCATTGACGATAGCGATTACTACGCTCTGATCCTCGGCGGTCGGTACGGCTCACTCGGTCCAGATGGCCTGAGTTATACCGAAATGGAGTACCGCTACGCCTTGGAGATAGGTAAGCCCACAGTCGCGTTTCTTCACCGGGATCCGGGAAAAATCGTCGCGAATAAGACGGAAGCCACGGAAGAGGGGCGCCAAAAACTCAAAGAGTTTCGCCACCTAGTCGAAAAGAAACTCTGCAAGCACTGGGATACCGCGCACGAACTTGGTTCTGTTGTGAGCCGCAGCCTGATCCAGTTGATTAAAGCCAATCCCGCAGTCGGCTGGGTTCGGGCCAATGAGGTGCCGGATCGGGATGCCACTTTGGAATTGCTGAAATTGCGGCGGCAGGTTGAAGACCTTAAGTCAGAATTGCAGCGAATGCGAAAATCTGCTCCAGAGGGAACTGAGGGGCTGGCGCAGGGTGAGGAGGATCATCGAGTCCGATATCGATTCTCAACACGCGAGTCGGGGCGCTACATGGATCATGCCCACTACAATGCCAACATACTAATAACGTGGAATGATTTATTTGCGACGGTAGCGCCTCGCATGATTCATGAGTCCACTGATGATGAATTGAAGAGCGCGCTGAATTCTCTACTCGCAGAGAGAGCGCATGCCATGTTGGGCGACCGCGACGAATTTAAGCGCTATGAACTGAGAGGATTTGACATCAACGATGATGATTTCCAGACGTTGAAGGTTCAATTTAGGGCATTAGGACTCATCGCAAAGAGTGAGAAGGCGAGAAGCGTCAAGGATTCGGGCACCTATTGGACCTTAACTCCATATGGGGACGAAGTTATGACGCGACTTCGTGCGATCCGGTCGGACAACGAGGCAGCCGAATTGGGCGCCAGTGGTGCAGTAGAAGAAGTGACGCCAGAGGATGACATCTAGGCATAAAAGGCTCGTAATTTTGGCAGGCCGATATTGTGGATGGTATTCGCTGCGCTCGCCGCGTTCCGCTTCTTTACTCTACGCATGCGTCATATCATTGGTAAGCGCGATTTTCCCCGCACATTGACGCCGGCGATTTCGACGGATCGTCTTGCGTTGGGAACGGCATCTGGTCAGGCGGTGGCAGTCTGTGTGAAGTTGAAGGGCAACAAGTCGTCGATATCAGCATCGCCCGCGCGTTGAGGCAATTCGGTAAGGACGTGGCGCAACCACGTCAACGGCTCGACGCCGCAGGCACGGCAGGTCAGCATGAGGCTGTAGATGACGGCGCTGGCCTTGGCTCCGTCGGTGGTATCGCTGAACAGCCAGCTCTTTCTGCCGGTCGCAAAAACTCTGATGTCGCGCTCCAAGATGTTGTTGTCGATCGGCATCCTGCCATCGTCTGTGTAGCGCGTCAGATAATCCCACTGGTTCAGGGTGTAGGATACAGCATCGCCCAGCTTGGTGTCCGGCATGACCTTCGGCGCGATTTCGTCGAGCCATACCTTGAGAGCGGTCAGGACGGGTATGCTGTGTTGCTGTCGGAATCGGCGAACGCTGTCGGCCTTCGTTTCGCCGGCATCAGGCTTCTTGTCTCGTGCTTGCCTTTCAACCCGATAGAGTTGTTCGAAGAACCGGAGAGCCTGCTCGGGCGGACCGCCGCCTTTCTTTCTGGCTTTGAGGGCATCGACGAAGCGCCGCCTCGAATGGGCCATGCATCCGATATGGATCGCGCCATCCAGCGTGCGCCAGGCGGTGTAACCATCGCTCATCAATATGCCGCGGTAATCGCCGAGGAAGGTCTGGGGGTGAATCTGGCCGCGGCCCGGCTGATAATCGAGAAGCACGATCGGCTCGTCACTGTCGTCGCCGCTCCGATAGGCCCACATATACGATGTGCTGGTGGCCTCTTTGTCCTTTTCCTTCAGGACCTGAACGGTCGTCTCGTCGCCATGGATGAGGGGTTGCGACCTGAGCCGCAGTTTCAGCGCGTCATAGATGCGATGCAGATGCTTCTCGCTCGAACCGATCACCCAGTGGCCGAGAGCACCACGGCTGACAGGAACACCGGCGCGTTCGAAGGTCTGCGCCAGACGGTAGAGCGGTGTGCCGTCGACGTACTTGTGAACGAGTGCGAAGGCCAATGTCGAGGCCGTGGCGATGCTGCCCGGCAAGGGCTGCACCGGCATCGGCGCGGTCACGACAGGCGTGTTGATCCCGGTGCGGTCGCAATGGCGGCATGCATATTTGAACCGCACATTCTGTAAGACCTTCGCCTTCACTTCGATATGAAGTTGCTCGGTAACGGCCTCGCCCATGCGGTGCATCTGCCCACGGCAGCAAGGACAAGCCTTCTGATCGTCGGGAAGGTCATACTCGACGCGCTCGCGCGGCAGGTTCTGCGGTAGTGGTCTGCGGCCACGCTTCTGACCCGTCGTGCTTTCGACAGGCGGCAGGCCTGTGTCCGGAATGTCGATGACCTCGCTCTCGTGGCTGTCCGCTCCATCCTCGTCCGCAGCCTCTTCGGCTTCGTTGAAGATGCGATCAACGTGCTTTTCGCTGCGCGGCGCAAAGCGATGGAGCCGTGCAAGCGCCAGCTCTTCCTCCAGCTTGACGACCCGCTGCGAGAGCGTTTCCTTCTCGGCTTTCAGCGCGGCGATTTCGGCAGCATTGGCCGCCAACTGCGCCATCAGCTCTGCAACGCTCGGTTCGCCGGTTCGATTCATCGTAGTTTTGAATCTGAACCGCTACCCTACGTCAACAGCTCAATTCGCCACCCTCAGCCGGCGACCTGATACTGCCGCACCGGGTGGCGGACCATCGCATCGATATCGATGCCGTCGAGGATCCAGTGCAGTTGCTCGGTCGTCACCGTGACCACCGCCACCTCACGGCGAGGCCATCGGAACTTGTCCTCGGTCAGCCGCTTCAGGACCAGCACAAAGCCCGATCGGTCGAAGAACAAGAGCTTCATCCGGTCGCGACGGCGATTGCAGAACGCAAAAACCGCTGGAGCAAACGGATCGAGCGCCATCGTCTCCTGGACCAGAACTGCAAGGCTGTTGATGCCAGCCCGAAAGTCGATCGGTTCGCGATGCAGGTAGACCTGAAGGTCAGCGCCCAGTCTGAACATGACCCAACGCTCCGATTATTGCTGCCAACACGTCCACATCACTACATTCCAGCGTCAGCTTCACACCGTTCGGCAGTGACGCGCTCACCTTGGCTGGAGAGGACAGCCGGTCGATCCTCTCCGATTGCGATCGTCGCTCTTCACCATCCGTGGCAGGCATCTCCAACGCAAACGCGCTGCTCTGCATTGGCAGGCTGCTCGCCGCGGTGATCTGAACCGGAAGAAAAGCCGATGTCGAAGACGGCGGCAGAGCACGGAACTCCTTGGCCTTCTTTATCCATTTCCAAACGAGGTTCGCGTTGACCCCATGTTCGAGCGCAAGTTTCGATACTGATGCGCCAGGTTCAAGGCAGGCCGAAATAAGACGGTCTTTCGATGCTGGATCGAACCGGCGTCGTCCATTCCGACCAACGAGTCGCACGACAAGCTTTTGACCTTCTTCCATCATTTGGTGTCCACCTCCTTTAGGTGGACACCAAATGCCAAAGCTCACACCATCACAGAAGGTGCGGGGAAATTCGCGCTTACTATCATTGATCTTTTAGAATATTTTCTGTGCAGCGTTTCGAGTTCCGCTACGCATGGTGCCACTCTTTGCGAGATCAAAGTGAAAGCGCTCCGTTGGTTTGTCGCTGAGAGCCATGCCATTCCTTGATTTTACTCACTTTTTTGGATGCCCTTCAAAAAGGTGACGGCTTAATGTTCTGATAGGTCTGGTCATTTCAGCCCGGATTTGACGTCATGGCAAAGAAAAAGGGCCCGCCTTCGCGAGCCCCCTGGCAGTTCAGCAGTGATGTTTATGCTTTATTGAAGGAAGTCTCGAACGTCCTTTCTCCGATAGAAGAGTGACGGCCGACTGGCGGTGACGGTTTGATCGAAGATTGGCCGAATGCCCTTTGCGTCTAATTCCCGACGCAGTTTCCGCGGAGAGATTCCGCGCTGCGCGGCAAGTGACCAAAGTGAGACATGAGTCCGCTCGAACTTTTCCAGCGATTTTAGCGTGACATACTTTTTTCGAAGCCATGTCCTTGGACAAACCGCATCGACGCCTTGCAGAAACCCGAGTTTTAGGAGTGTCAGTCCGGTGATACCGGAAGCTCTCAGCCGACGGCTGACCTCGGTCCAATAGAGGAGCTGGTTTCCAGCAAATAGCGTAGACGTCTTGTCATGCCGCTTTTCTTTCGCAGTCCTACGGCGCTTGGCTTCAATGCCCGCACGGAGTTCTGTGGGATCGACCAGGTAGCAGCAGAGAAGACCGCTCTCGGGGGACCGGCGAAGGCTGGGTAGTTCGCCGTTCAACGCCAGTTCGAAGATTTCATATTTTTTGCATCGGGCGACACGGCATGCATTGGCCAGATCATCCAGCCTAGCAAGTTCGTTATCCCGGGCGATGTCTACAGTTAGCCTTTCGAGGAAAGCGTCGACGTCTTGCTTCCTGACGCGGGAGTAGACGCGAGAATTCCCGAACGCCTCGACCCGCGGCATCAGATTGGCGTCGAGCATCGACCTCACGGTATCGATGTCGGTGCCGAAGATCGTTGCGATTTCCGATGTGGTGAGGGTTTCGAGGGCTGCGGTCAAAACTTCATGACCACGGTCAGCGTCGAAGTAGATTCTGCCGCTCGTCAGTTCCGATGGTTCGACAAGGCCAGCCTGAACGACGAGATTGTAGACCCGATCCTCCATCATGTTGTACTCGAAGCTTGCGGAGCGCACCGAATGGAGAAATCTCCGGCTGGTGGGGAGGACGAATGTCTCTGCCAAGCCGATTGGGAGATATCTTTCGGCGAAGTCCTGGAAGAGTTTCACGACGCCCTCGAATTCCTCCCGCTTATAGTTGCGCAAGAGCCATTCGCGCAGGCTGCCGAATACGCTTTGAAATTCACCTGCCGACGGTTTCCGCAGGCCAATGACGTCGGCGACCACGGTCTCGATCCTGCTCGGACCTTGAGATGCGATCGCGTAGCCCCTCTCAATATCCGTCAAGGCAACGGCGGGAAGTTCGCCGCCGATGCTGTTTGCCTGCTGAAAGCGGCCGAGGTTTCGGCAGAGGTCCACGGCCACGTATGTTTCGAGGCTGTCGAGGAATGTGCTCGCCGGGATGTCTTGGAGCCTCGCGGCCACGTACTTGTCCACCTCGAACGACGGCGACATTCGCGCGTCTCTGGCTTCTGCTTCGATTTGCGGAAGATGCTTGGCGATGAACAATGCAAAGTCGCCGGCGTGATGAACATCGGTCTTGGCTTCCTTGATCGGGCATCCATGCTCCGGGCAGTTGAGAATAGCCCGGGTCGTCCACCAAACCCGCATGAAGGGGCGAAGATGCGTCGGCCCGGTGCCGTTAGCGAGGTCGCCTACCACGCATTTTGGGCAGTAACGATGTGTGTAGCCGGGTCGCATGTCCCGGCTCATAAGTGCGCTGCCAAGCCTCCATGTTGCCCCCCTTTCCAAGGTCCCGATTGCCCAGGACGATAGAAGCGGCGCATCAAATTCGGACCATTGGGACAACATGGCAACGGCTGCAGGCTCGCCCACATTGATGGCGTGGGGCGACGTTCCCGTAATGGCAACGAAGTCTCGCATGGATGGAAAGCCGTTGGCCATGGCAAGGCGGGAGGTGAGACCCAAGCGGGTCTCACCAGCGTGATAGTCGACAACGTTCCTCAGTGCCATGTCTTCGACTTTCTTGAGGGTTTGCTCTTGGTGGGGAGTGGCAGGAGATCGACGAGGGCATTGCCGCGGTCAATGTCCTGCCAGGCGGAGGCCGTCATGATGTTGTCGACGTCACGGCTTCCGGAAAAGCGGCCGTAGGCGAAAGCGAAATCCTTCGTGTGGAGGCGCACATGGCCTTTCGAGAGGGCCTTGTAGCAGGCGGCGCGAATGAATTCGATCAGAGTGCCGATTCCGCCACCCGATGCGCTGACCAGACGACCGAGGAAGTCGTCGGTCAGCAACTGATCAGCCAGTTCTAATCTGCAGTGATCCACCACGATGTCGCGCAGGATCATGGTCACAACCGCCTTGTCCCCGGGGAAGAGTAAGTTCTCGAATCGCATTACCGTGGAGCGGTTTGCCAGTTGCTGATCACCTGTGAAGAGCGTTGCCAGCTCCGAAACGCCACTGAGGATCAGATGCAACGGCCAGTCAGGGATGGCGATCAGGCTTTTGAGCCGGTCCTGAAGTCTGCGTACAGCCGCCGCCGTATCGGCTTGTAGCAGGTGTTGGGCTTCGTCGAGATGGACGAGGATCGTTCCGGATTCACGTAACTGAGATTTGAGAGCCTGGAATAGGTCATACTCATTGGCCCGATGGTTTGCGGGCACATCCAATTGGTTCAGCATGTGAATGGCCAGGTCCTTGTTCGTGCAGGGCCGCGGCACCTCGGCGCTGATCATCGGGATGACCAGTTTACCCTGTTCATTGCGGTAGCGTTTAAACCCGCCGAAATCGTTGAAGACACGCCGGAGCGACGTCGTCTTTCCTGTTCCTGATTCACCGATGACGGCAAGGATGCGGCGACGGCTGCCTCCACCCTGAAGGCACACTTCTGCATGGTCCCAGAGCTCCTGAACTCGATGGCGAAGATGTTCGCAGCGTTTGAAGGAGACGTATCGGGTGTCCTCAAGGACTCGAAGGTCGCGCAACTCAACTGTTTTGTGGGTCATATCAATAGTCCTCGTCGTATTGAGCGAAATTGGAGGTGACGCCATGGAAGTCGGCGAAGTCTTCGTCGTCGTTATCGGTCTGCACGTCGGCAGGCTCCTCCATCCGGTCGTGGCTAAACAGATCGGGGCGGTTCATGACTTCACCGATGCGAAGCGGATCATCGAAGGCTGGCGCTACGTGGTGTAGTGACGGAGCATCATCTGATGAGACCGCGGTCCACCCGCCGAACAGTTCCTTCTCCCACTTGAGGAAGTCGGCGGCCGTCGGAATGCGAGGTGAAAGTCCGGCACGAAGGGATGCCGCCTCCCCAGTAGCACGCAGGCGATTGATGGCCTCGTACATGATTTTGATGCCTTGCTCGGCAGCTGTCTCGTAGTGGGAACGAAGTTCGTTGCGGGCCGTGATCCACTCTGCAAAGGTGACATCGTCGTCGAGACCGACGGTATTGCGGGCTACGAACCAGCCCTTGTCGGACTTGAACGAGACGTGCGCCGCGCATTCTGGGTCGAACTTGACCAAGACGTCGGCCTCGCCGTGCTTCCTCCGCAGTCGCTGGAGCTCGGGATCGTCGTAAGTGATCCCCATCACCGTCACACCATACGGCGACACGCGACGCTGGGTGGTGTGGCCGAAGATGTGAAGCATCTCCTGAGCGCCAGGGGGGAAGTCGACCTCGTATTCTTTGCAGGCATCCACCCAAGCATTGTGTGGTGTGTTCCCACCAAGGCCTTCATGGGGCTTGTTGTGATAGATGTCGCAGATCGCCAGGATGAAGACCTTGATGAGCTCCTCCACCAGAAGGGAGGCATGCTTTTGGGGGTCGTAGTCGCCTTTCTCGACGACGTTGTGGAAGGTGCGGCCATCGAAGTAGGGGGCGACCAGAAGACCGATGGTGTGAAATAGCCGCTCGATGAAGGGGCGGAAGGCGGGTTGGCCCGCTGGAGGACGGTTGGCCTCGATCTTGGCGAGCCTCAAGACGTTCTGGGTGCGCTTGGCGATGAATTCGGAGCCATTGTCATGCGCGATAAACTTGGGTCTGAGTTTCGCGATCCACGGCGTCTGCGCGCCGACATACGTCGACAGATGGCGCTTGTCGCTCATGATCATGCGAATGACCGCAACCGCTGCCGCGCCGTTTGGGTTCAGGCTTGCCTTGAAAGCCACGATGTAGCGTGTCGCAACGTCGATCGCCGCACCGAAATAAATTCGGACACGCGGAATTTTCTCCTGAATGTCTGGTGGCAGGACATTCCAGATTCCGGTTTCGACGAGAAGGGAGACCAGGTCCACATTGACGAAGTCCATTTCGATCCGCTGGCCGGGAGCGACGATGGTAAAGCTGCGACGGATAGCCATGAATTTTTTGACGGCGTATTTTTCACCGTAGCGGCTGGCCACGACGTGGAAGGCGTCGAAGTTTGAGATCATGGCCTGGAACTTCTTGCGAGAGACCTTCTCCATCCGCAGGTGCGCGGGAAGTGTCTCGTTCTCCGTCTTCAAGGCGGCAAGGTACCGTCGATAAACGTCCGCCTTTTTAGGGCGGCTGCGATCAAGATAACCCCGGGCCTGATCGTGCGCGAATGCGATAGCGCGGGGATTGAAGGCGAAAAGCTTCGATCCTGGCCCGTGGTGACGAGGAAGCAGCGCCATGACGTCCATGTCGCAGGCGTGATATCGGTCGTGCCAGCGCTTGAAGGTTTTCGCCGTGGGCCGTTTGTAGATTTTGACATCGGAAACGCTGTCCGCGCGCCCTTCTTGGGCCGCGTCATTGACAAGTCTGGAGTTGATGGTGCTCGTGTATTCCTTGAGCTTTGGTCCTAGCACCTTCTCTGAGAAAGGCAGCCGCTTGCCAATTTGCTCGCACTCGTCATCGTACATCAGCACCATTTGCTCGCGGTACAGTGCGATGTCGCGGTCCTTGGCGGCGAACTCTTCCCAGGTTTTGTCGCCAAAGATGTTGCGGATCAACTGCTGGGCCGGACTGTTGTAGCCGTAGTGGATTTCGGCCCTTCTGCTGTCGAGTGCGGCATAGATTTCCGCGTGAGCGAGAAAGATTTTGCGCTCAGAGTTGATCTCGGACTGAAGGATATAACCGACGCCATCGCGTGTTAGCGGGATGAAGTTCTCTTTGGTTTCCTTGCATTCATAGCGGTCTGCCGGGGACATCCCGACGAGGGTGTGGAAGAACTGTTTCGAAGGTGAGGGACGGAAAATCATATTCATGTCTGTTCCTTTCGAAGGTCTGGGCTGAGATCAGCGGGTGAGGCGGAGCCAGGAGAGTTCGTCGATGCGGCCGAGCGAGCCGGGTTCAAGGACGCCGAGATCGATGAGCCGCCAGATGGCGGTGCGGCGTTTGGCGCGGGAGGCGCAGTTAAGAAGCAACTGGCCGAAGCGGACCTGCCCCGGCAGTCCTTTCACGAGGTCGCAGAGGCGCGTTGTTTCGTCCTCGTCGTGATGATCTCGGGAGGTCAGGATGAAATATGCGTTCTCGCAGAGCTCGTAGGTTGCTTCGGCGTCAGTCGCGAGCATGACTGCATCGATGATGCCGGGAGTCCGACGCCCCCCTTTGCCGATCCCGGTGATGCCGTTTGCGCGGATACGGTCGAGGAGGGCCGTCATTTCGGCGGATTTCCGGGCAGCCTTCACCGCGATCCCGATGCGGGTTCCGTTGGTCAATTCGATGCAGTAGTCGAAGGTATGGCTATGGATGACGCCATCCTCGTCGATGTATTCCACCACCGGGTACTGCGAGACGAGCCGTTTGAGATGCTTGTAGGTTCTTAGCAAAGAGCTGACGCGCTGTTCCAATCCGCTTTCGTGGTAGACGACCGTATGGCCGACAACAGAGTGTCCGCGGTTGGTCTTTTGCTGCCTGAGGGCCGGCGTACGCCGAGCAGGGCCATGGTCCGGGACCATAAAGGGCAGGCTCGGTTCGGGGGCGCTCCCCCAATCCAAAGCCTGCGCGTCGCCACTTCCGGCTTGGGCAGGGAAGGCGAGGGAGCCTAATCCGGCATGTTTCAGTTTGATGAACTTCGCGATTCTATGGGTGTGACGCACTGTGGTGTTCCTTGAACTTGAGCAAAGCTTCGCCATCCCGCATCCCGAAGGCGGGCCGAAAGCGTTTGCGTTTGACGGGCTGTTCGCGCGACCGCAGGAGTTCGGATGAGGTCGTCGGCTGGCCACGGTCGGAATCCGCCATCGACGCCAGTCGGGCGTGGGTATCCGATCCTCCGCATGGATGCGGATGATCAGGGTCGGGCTTGAGCCGCTACTTCATTGAACAAGAGCGATCGCAGTACGCGCGATCAACGGAGGCAGGGCGGATTACTGATCCGCGTCTGCTCGATCACGCCGACGGCCACGTATTCGCTGCGTCAACGTGATGACGGCGGCCGTGCGAAGGACGCCGGATAGAACTGTTCTACGATCGATGAGAAAGTGGCGCATCCTATGCTCCAGAATTAGGCGGTCGATGATCCTATGTCCGAGGCCCCCGTCAGGGTGCGTTTCGGCTCAGAGGTTAGCGTTTCCTATGTAGGCTATGCTTTTCATCGTGATGCCTTCCGGTAGCTCAATGTCTATCGTGGTGGATGTCACTCACGCCACGATAGACATATCTTGCTAAACAGGAAGTTAATCACGAAAGCCGGCCGTCGCTTACCTGGCTCTGAAAGAAACAGAGCCAAGTGCAGCTGTCATTCGGAAGTGTTGTGAGCACAAGAAGGGGTCGTCGGGGAATTGTTCTGCAAGTTCCTCGAAGGTTTGCTCTTCGGAGTAGACTTCGATGTCCGCGATGTTGAGGATCAATGTCTGCTGCTTCATCTGCATGACTATCTCCATTCGGCCATATAGCCGAGCACGTTCGCAGGCTGCTGCGAACCTTGGTTGCGATGGGATGAGTCCTTGAAGACAACCACGGGCCACGCCTTGAAGGCGCACTCCGGCGACCACGCTGCCGACGTAGGTGTCGCCGCGTGCCAACGGACCGGTTTCCGGTTGCTTTTGCCAGCGCGACGCAATATACACGAATCGGCGCGCGGGCATTGGACTCGATTCGGTACTGTGTACCTCTCAAGTTCAAGTCGCTTTGATCGGCACACATAGACCTCAGTTTACGTGTGCGGTTGGTCACCCCGAAACAAAGTCGGGATGGTCGTGCGGTTGAAGGCGGACGGGGTTCTAATTCATCCAGCCTTATTAAGACGGGTCACTCGCCAGTGACCCGTTTTGCTTTTCGGATCAGGCATTCGTTCTAGGTCCGCCGCTCCGATACATCAGAGTTAGTCTACTTCGTGTGGATAGAGAAGGGGGGCTACGCTAGGCTCCCTTTATGTGACGGCTCGCGAGCATCATCCCTGGATGGAAGAAAGATGCCATGACGGCATCCCTCTTCAGGGTTGATTGGCAGCCTCGGACCCCTGCCCATCCGCTAAATTGTGTCGCGCTATTGAGCTAACTTTCTGATCGCTGCTCGACCCGGACGGCTCTCCTCGGCGGACCTTCAGTCCAATGTTGATACGGCCGTTTTCTCTTCTCTTGATGCCTGCCCGAAGTCTTCATTTATCGCTCGCTTTCAAGCCTCAAGCCCGACCGTGCTGATGTCTCGTATTATTACTGAAGTAACTTCTGCTTAGCGCGCCGCACAGACTCCGGGCCATTTGCACAGTAGAGTCCTTTATTCTTCCCTCGACCAACCCGCCGATCCCGACAGGACCGGGTTTGCACTCCGTATCCGGTGCAACCGTCTCTGCGCGAGGAAAACCCGTTGAGGTCTTCTAATAATGTCGTATGCGAGTGCCTCAAGGCAAGGCGCATGGTCCACTTGCTCAAGCTCGGAGCCTTGAATTTATGGCCATCGGCTGTACGGTTCGTGACGCCCCGCGAGGTTGCACGTGGCCGACAGCTTTACATTGAAATCCTGGCCCATAGCTCGATTTGATTGTCAGTGTTGCCTGTTGCGATTTACCGTCTTTGCCCAGATTTTTTACCCCGGCCGACCAGCGGTTCGTCGTCGAATTTCGCTTGGATTTAGACGACCATGAGACACTGTTAAACCCGACGAAAACGGGCTGATCTTGACCAGAAATATGCTTCAAAAAAAATTTTCCGGAGGGCGTCTATCGGGCGCAATTTTGATGATTTTTGGCCCTTTGGCCCCCCCGGAACGGTCGTATTCGCACGAAATGCGCCAGGTGATTCGCATGCAGAACGACCATTTTACCGATTGATCATAACCCGATTCGCATGCGCTTTGCTTTTCAATCCATCATGGAGATTTGCATTTCCCCAACTTCGGAACGCCTCAGGGTCCTGTATGACGGAGAAGACGCAGGACCCGTTTAAAGCCATCCCGCGCATGGCCATCACGATTGACCTCGCCATTGCAGACGAGAACGTTGCTGGGCGCTGATCGGCAGCGCGACGCGGCACATCACGACGCCGATCTCGTGACCGCGACCGCCTCCGTCAGCTGTCCTCGAGGTCGTTGGTGGACGATCCACCGCATCGGGAGCGCCGATTGGTTCCAACTGCCCCGCCGAACTAGAACGCGGCAAGACCGAGGAGACGCGGCGCGCCTCGACTGCGTTCTCCGCCGTTTCAGAAGCTTCTCGGTCGGCGTGCTAACAACGGCGGGAGCGAATGGCGACCGCTAGTTTTGCCCACTTTCACAAATTCCTGGTAGGGTTTTCCGCCCTCCACTCCATCGCTGCAATCGCAGAGCGATTTCGTGTGTGCCCGATCGCGACGTGAATCAGTTCAGGCCATTACCAAGCCTGAAAACCGCAGCTCTCTCAACGAGTGCGCTCAGGTTAGAATGAAGCTGCCTGCGTGTCTCAGCATCGTCACAACCCCAATACCAGGACAATGCAGTCACAGTTTCCGACACGGCCGCCGTCGGATAATGTTCCCCTGGTGTAGACGCGAACGGCGCATCGGTTTCAGTCAGTATTCTTTCCCGGGGAAGCTTCTTGATGATCGACGCTGCACGTCGGCTCCGGAGCATTGGAAGCCCGACAGAAAACCATGCCCCGATGTCGACGGCCCTTTCGGCATGCGACACTGGGCCTGAAAACCAATGCAATATGGCCACTCCGGCTTCGCGCCTTTTCCCGAGGGCCTCGATGACCTCACCGCTCGCGTGCCTGCTATGAATGGACATGACGCGGCCCCCGACCGAAGCGCATGCGCTGAGAAGCTCGTCGAAGACCTGCTTCTGCAGGTCGATGTGCCTCGCGTAGTCGTCGCCGCCGTCAATTCCGATTTCACCGACATAGCGGGTCTCTCCAAGCAACCTTCTGAACAGCCCGATCTCGCCATGCCGTTCCGAAACGAGTTGCGGATGCAGCCCTAGCGCCGTCCTGATCCGCTTCCGTCCTTTAGAAATCTGGGCGGTCTTGGGAAACGCTTTGGGCGTGTTCGTAACCGAAAGCACATATGTCCCCGCGCGCTCGATCTCGTCGGCGGCGCGCTCTGGCGAGGGAAACAGGTCCACATGGCAATGGAAGTCGATCACGTCCCGAAACCTTGGCTGCTCAAATAGCTTGCGACCTCCTCGAGACCACGCTTGTGGACGCCGAACCAGTTGGCGCGTTCTACAGGATCGAACGGCAAGGGTCCACTCGCGATGGCGCGTTGTCTGAGACCGTGTTCGTCGCGGGCCGTCGCCACAAGCATGGCCATGACGTCATCGCGGATGTCGGGTCGATCCCACAATGCGCCTAAGTCAGGATACTGATAGGACGTCGTGTCGTCGACTCCGGCTTTGGCGAACGCTGCCCGCCTGATCAGGCATGGAACGCAGTGGCCGCATTGCTGGCTTTTGCGCTTCCACTTGCCGCAGGAAACGGTCGACACCGCAGCGTGCGCGAAATCGTCGTTCGGTAGCATCCCGGACAGCATCTCCCCCTTTGTCATATGGCGGTACGGGTTTTGCAGCCGGACCCCGAGGCCCACCTTGTCGAGGATCGACTGCACCTGTGAAAGGAAGTTTGGGTGGGTTGTCCGCGTGCTGTGGGAACCAATCCTACGTCTTGTGAGCGGCGCGTTGAGAGCGATGAAGCCATTCTCCGGCACGAACAAGTCCACGGCCCCGACAGACGGCTTCTTCGCCAGCACTGCGTTAGCCGCAACCACGCCGAACGCCAGGAAGCCGAGGCTCCGCGTGCGCATGGTGGTGTCGCTCTTGTTCGGACCGCTGAAGACCGGGTTCGCGTTCGCCGCGAACCGGGGAAGCTTCTTTCCGAGGCGCGGTGCGAGGTATTTCTGGTAGCTCTGGTCTCCCCGGTAGGAGTGGCTCACGAGCAACGGCGTCCGTCCTGTATCGGCAAGCTGACGTGCGCCGATGAGGCTGTCCAAGCCACCCGAGAACAAACACGTGCAATCGGCGGAGCCTATGGCGATATGCGAGCGATAATGCCTCAGCACTGCTTCCTTCGTGGGCGGCTCCAACCCCTGATCCCTGAAGGAAAGCCTCCAGCGATCTCCGCTTAGAAAGTTCAACGCGCGTTCAAGATCGGACGCGATGTCCTGCCAGACTTCAGGTCGGGCGAGAGGGACGTCCAGACGAAGTTCGCGGGTCCAGCCGTTGGCGGACCAAGTCTCGCGGTTGACGAAGGTGTCGGCGGCGACGACCGCCAATGCGATGGACAGGAAGTCGAGCGCCACGGGATCGATGACGACGCCGAGTCTCCTGACAGCCAATTCGAGCCTTCGCCCGATCGATCCGGTTCCAAGTCGTGGCGGCCGGGCACCGTACAGGAAGATATGCGCCGTGCCCGCGACGTCGGTCGCCGGAATGTTGGTGTCGTCGATGTGGAAGATAAGCTTATTCATCGAAGCTTTCCCATTCCCGCCAGACTTCGGTGACGGCCTCCCGCATGAATCGATGGATGTCCGCTTTCGTCAGGTCTTTGGCGTCGGACAGGCTAGGTCCCAGATTCTTTTCGACCACGACGCGGATGACCTCGAGCAACTCACTCTCCGCCTCCGGCGTCCGCTGCTCGTCAGGAGCGTTCGCCCACGACCCGCCGACCTCCTCGACGATCTCTTGAAATATCGACTGGGAGAGGTACTCACCGAGTATTCTGTTTATGGTCTCCTCATCCAGACGGTCAGGGTCGAAGTTTCCTTCGCCCATGACCTCGAGCATCGCTTCGTCGATGGCCTCGCGTATCCTGTCGCTGTCGCCGTTCTCCGGCGCGAGGGTCTCAGCCAGTCTTTGGCAGACGACGTCAAGCGGCTGGCCGGCGAGAGACTCCTTCGACAGGCCTCGCTCCGCCGCCTCACCTCCGTCTCCTCCAAGCGATTTCAGGACGTCGTAGAGATCGCCGCCCGTCGTGTAGACGGACCCAAAACGCCTCGGCCCGACGGCGCTTCCTCCAGTCGACGTCCGGGCATAGTGTCCGAGCGATTTGCGGAGGTCGCCGCCGTCGCCTCCTTTGAGAAACTTTCCGAACGAGGTCCTGAATGCCTGAAAGCGTTTGGGCGGTGGTGGCGGCACAGGCGCGCCCGGCTGGTCGTCAGCCCAAGGCGGCACCATAGGCTGGTTGGAACCAGAGCCTCTTGATGACGAGGATGTGCCCATCAGCCTTTGCTACCCGCGCTCTTGTTGCCGTCGCCCTTCATCATGGTTGCCATCCACTTTGGAGTCTTGGGCAGGCTCTTTATGAAGGCGACCAGCTTGTCATGGGCGATCTTTTCCTTCGTGGCGAGAAGGTGTGCGCCACGGAAATCGGGGCGTAGTTTGCTCCAGTCCGGGTTTCTCTTCATGGCGGCTATGATCTCGTCCATAGCGTCTCCGACTTCGGAAGGGTCGATGTCGTCGATAGCCGCCTTCGATGCCGGAGAAGTTGCAATTGCCGTCTTGAGGAGAATTTCGATAGCCTTCCGTGTCTTCTCGCTCAGACGCTGAATGGAAACCCTGACAGGCATTGTCTCCCTCGAAAGATAGACCGCCGGACGCAGGTCCAAGCCACCGAGAGGCGGGTGCAGTTTCAGCCAATCCGAAACGAAATCTGCATACTGCTGCCAATCTTTCGGAAGGCGATCGGGGGGAACCGCATCCGGTATCGCTTCCAGCTCTGTCAGCGTCGGAGCCTTTCCGGCCGGCGCAGAGCTAATCATTGCATTCAGAGTCCGGATGGCGTCTTCTCCCGTGCACCTCTCGAAAAGGGCGAGCTTCGCTATGATCGACTCGTCCAGCGCCATGCCACGACGCCTCGCAACCGAAGCTCTCATCCGGACCACGTTCAGCAAGCGCTTCACGATCCGCGGATTACCGTTTACCTGGTTCGAGTGCGCGAGGAGGTCAGCCAACCTGTCCATCGTCTCGAGCGTTCGACGCAGCTCATGGCCGACCGGGATGCCCAAGTTTGCCGCAGCCCGGTCTACGTCGAAAGGAGCCTCGTCGGACCAACTGCGGCGGAGTTTCTCGATGAGGAACGTCCTGAGGTCTTCCACCTTGGCGGGTTCCACTTCAGACCTGGCCGCCGCCAACATGAAAAGATACGCCCTGACTTCCTGCAGACCGAGCTTCGGAACGCGCAGCGGCACCTGGATCAGCTTGTCGAGGTAGTCGGTAATATGGCGGTCGCCCGGGTCCTTGAAATGCTTTGCGACTGCCAGCCGGACCATGTCTTCGTCGGCGGCCACGATGAATGCCGTCTTGGGTAGGAAGAGGAAGAGCCGCATGGCTTCGAGCGTGGAGATCGCGTTTGGCGGAAGGCATCGATCCAGATTATCGACGAAGACCACTAGACGTCGGTCGAGTTTTGACAACAACTCGCTGAAGTCTTTGCGAAACGCTACGATTTCTTCGGGTGCGTTCCGCTTCTCTTTGGGTTTGAGTAGCCCCGTCGTTCTCTTCTCGGCTTCGGCCGCCGCTTCCCTGACCGCAGTAATGTCTTCTTCGTCGGATGTACCGTCCCACATGTCGCCCGCAGCGCCAGCGGCTTTCGCGAACATTCCCAAAGTCGGCACGCCGGCAAAGAACGCGCCAACATCGGCCGCTATTCCCAGCACCTTTAACTTGTTCACACGGCGATAGAAGTTCGCGGCTTTCTCCTTCAACGTCTCCGGGGCGGCCTCGTACACGGATTTCGCGATGACCGTCATCAAAGCCGATTTCGCCTCGTCGAAGTCCTGGTAGAGCCAAGCGTCGAACGGCACGACGAGGTTGCGCTTATCCGCCTCGAGTTGCTTCCCGATCAACTGTAGAATGCTTGACTTGCCGACGCCCCACGTGCCGTAGACCCCGAGTGAAATCGGAAGCATAGCGTCGTCGCACACCATGTCGCAGATCATCTCCGAGACTTCGGAGTAGTTGAGATAGTCTGTTTGGCTTTCGCTATCCGCCCACATGGTTCCCCCCGCTCCTTTTGGAGAGATAGGGTCTACCAATACGCGTGGTCAAGAAGAGCAACAACTATTAGGAATAAACGCCGTGATTATTCACTGGATGTTTTAGTTGCGCGGCCGATCTCGACCATCCTTGCGCCAGGTGCCACCATGCCCGCCAAACGCGGTCCGCCACCGTGGTGCAGAAGCGAGGCTCATCCCCGGAGGTCAGAGATGGCGTAAGGCGTGAAACGACGAGACCGAGCGTTGTAGCCAACATCGTAATCAAGCTAGGTGGCAACAAGATCAGCGAGCTTATCAGCAACGCCCGCCAGTGTATCCTCCCCCGTGCTCAGGCCGTTTCGCGAGGCCAGCAGCGGACTGACATTGCGAAGTGCATCATAAGTCGTATTATGAATGATGGGCACGAGTTGATCAGTCGCGAGAAGCGCCGAAAGCTCTCGGTCTGCAACGCCCCCTGTTGGAAGGCGAAGCAGCAGCGCGGGTGTCACCAGCACAATCCCGATGCGCGACTTTGCTAATCCCCTATCAATTTCGCGAAGGAACGACGATCCAAGAGGAATGTCCTTTTCGCTAAACCAGACGGAGACACTGCGAGCTTTGAGCAGATCGTAGAGTTTTGTGGCGTCTTCCAGCCGGTCAGCCCACGCGTGACATAGGAAGACATCACGAAGATCAGGTAGTTCCGCTCGCTTCTCGACGGTTTCGCGGATTGGCGTGAGTGCCTTAACTTCCACGGGTGTATACAAAACTATGGAACCGGCTTTCGACCACTTCGCTCTTACAGTGCCGGACCCGCCGCCGCTACGCGGCGACGA
Organism: Sinorhizobium fredii USDA 257; assembly: GCF_000265205.3. Lineage (NCBI taxonomy): Bacteria > Pseudomonadati > Pseudomonadota > Alphaproteobacteria > Hyphomicrobiales > Rhizobiaceae > Ensifer > Ensifer fredii. The sequence goes on along the minus strand of NC_018000.1, from coordinate 5,020,985 downwards.
AGAGGGGTAAGATGACGGAGTGGAGTAAGACGGGGACGGGCGCGAATACCCCCCATAGCCGTACCCGCCATACCGGCTAGAGCCACCACCGCAAGCAGGGCACTCTGCTCTGCCACTCGCTGTGCGGTGGCCACGTGATGGTGCTGTGCATCGAGCCATTTCGAAACCTTCCCCTATTCTTCATCAAAACTGGATATGGGTGTCTGCAATACTCATTTAGTGCGCTACCGAGACCGATTCGTATATCAACACGGTGCCCGTCCTACGACTGGCGTCAATGCCGAACTTGCTTTCGCCCGGGTCTTCGACAGCTTTCTAGCAACGCATAGCCGAAAACAGCTCTTCGGCTACCCACTCGTCTCTGACATACTTGAGCCCTGTAACGGCCGGCTTCGGCCGAAAGCTGCCAAGTTACTTCGGCAGCGTCGCGCCCCGGAACGGACGCGGCACTTCAATTCGCGTTTGAAGGCCAATGCTGGGTGATCAGGTCAACCGTCTACTACGGCCTGTCTGACGACATGGGACGGCATCACGAAGCCGAGTATTTGACCGTTACGCCGCGCTGCCGAAAGTAGGCCTGCATTAGCTTCCTGCCAGAACGGTTGTTCTGCACGAGCCTAGCCGGGTCAAAGACGGCCTCTTTCAACCCCTCCCGCGTCAACGCTGCCTTGAGAGTCGCGATATGCGCGTCGATGTCGGCATTGTCCGCTCGGAGCGATTCATAAATGCGGTTTATTGCATCTGCGACGGTCGGTTCGCTCACCATTGCACTCCTGTTGTTGTTTGGCTGGCGCTTACCACATTTTTCTGCTTGACCCTAGAGGATGCTCTGTCTCCAACAGCATGACGTCATTGACGATCTAAAGGAAGCGACCCATCTAGGCGTCATGCCGAAACACGACAAGAACCACATCGAGCTGCTCAAGACATGGGTGCTAGCGCCAGCGGCAACATTGGGTTCATCCGTCCGCATGAAGGGCATCCTTCTGGAAATTCGCGCGCGGCTTCCGCATGCCACGAAGAAATCGCTCAATCTCGATGGTCGCGAGCTCACGCTTATGATGTCCACAAGCGAGAAGGCTGAATTCCACGCCGCATCGGCTATCGTCGCCAAGGCGTTGGTAAACATCGAGACCCTTCCAGTGATTCCGCGGGAGATCGAGGACATCCTTACGATCAAGACGAGCGAAAGACATCGTTGGCTGGCCGACGGTCGCTTACCAAGTGCTGGAACGCGAACGGTCAAGCTGCGCGGGCGCGCCAGGAAGATAACGTTTCACGTCTTCGATCCGAGGATTGTCGGAGACATTCTCGATGGGGGCGTCGTCGAAGATTGGCGCGAGGAAGACGCGGCGGCTGCCGCCGAAAACCGCAGACGGGCTGCGTACAAGGCGAAGTTGACGCGGTCATTGAGAAACACCACCAAGGGCGGGTCAAATTCCGAAGCCGAACACGGAGACGTCGCCTCCAACCTGGTCGGATGGGAGGAGTTCGGACGCGATGGACTTCTTCGATAATCGGCAATCGACCGGACTGCGCCAAAAGCGGTCATGCCGAAGCGGCTCTCAAGTTTGCAACCCAAGAGGCAATGATGCGCGATACGCGGCTCGGGGCCTCCATTGGCAGCATGTGGCCTGCCCCTTCGATCACCGACAGCTCTGAACCTTGGATGTTGTCATGCAGTTCCCTGGCTTCCGCGAGACTGCGGACTTGGTCGCCGTCACCGGCCAGTATCAGGGTCGGGCAGCGTATGTCGCCGAGCCGTTCAAGATCGCCGTGCCGCGGCAGCAGAGATTGTCCTCGAAAGACCTCGCCACCGAGGCGGCGTGACATCGCCTGGATGCGATCGATCAATTCTTCGTCCTCGGCCCTCGTCGAATGAAGCGAGTTGGCGATGGCCGACCTCTTCAATCCTCCGAAGCGACTGTCCGCGAGCTGCTTTGCATGAAATGCCTTTCGCTGCGCCTGCCCAGGCGAGTCCCCTCTCGCCGAAGTCGCGATCAGGACAAGACCCCGAACACGGTCGGCCGCTCGCCGAGCGATTTCGCGCGCCACATATCCGCCCATTGAGAACCCGATCGGTAGGAGTGGCCCGTCGACTGAAGCGATAGCCCGCGCCGCCATATCCTCGATCGAGGCGTCGCGGGTGGTGTCGACGTCGACGATGGAACCGAATTGTTCGAGTTCCGGGCGCAGGTCGCGCCAAAGGTCGCCATCCAGCATGAAGCCGGGCACGAGGAGGATCGTCATCGGCGGGCAAGCTCGTCGACCAACCATGTCACGAACTGCCCGCGGAGCGCGTTGTTTTCCTTTTCGACAGGCCAGACCGCGCGGTAGCTCAATCGGCTGTGCATCGCGTCTTCGAACACCACCTTCAACTGCCCACTGTTTAGCTCCCTCTGGAAAAGGAACTTCGGCAGAAGGGCGATCCCCGCGCCGCTCACCGCCGCGGCCGCGCAGGCCTCCATCTGGTCGAAGATGGGGCCGTGGATGAAGTCGAACTCGACTTCGGTCTGCGTGAACCACGTCTCCCAGCTGTCGGGCCTGCAGCTCAAGACCAGGAGTGGATGGCCGAGGAGGTCGGCCGGAACCGTGAACTCCCCCTCGGCCAGCAGGTCAGGTGACGCCATGGGCACGATTGCCTCGTCCATGAGCTCTACGCCGTTGCACCCCATCCAGTCGGCTGAACCGAAATGGACAGCTACGTCGATCGCCTGTTCGGCGAAATCGAACACCTCGGGTCGAGTGTAGATGTTGACCGTCACGTCGGGGTGCTTCTTGTTGAAATCCTTGAGCCGGGGAACAAGCCATCGATTTCCTAGCGCTGGAACGGTGGCGACATTAAGGGTCTTGGCCCGTGGGTTCGCCCGAAGTCCCATCGATGCGGCAGCGATATGGCGAAGCGCGAGGCGCACCTCGTAGGCGTATTTCGCACCCGCCTCGGTCAGCCGAATTGTCTGATGTTCCCGGACGAAAAGCTCGAAGCCGATCTGGTCCTCGAGATTCCTGATCTGACGGCTGACTGCGCTCTGCGTCAGGTCGAGCTCCTTGGCCGCCTCGGTGAAGCTCCCTGTCCGGGCAGATGCCTCCAGCGCCGTCAGCAGATGCGTCGGAGGCAAGAAACGCCTGGGAATTCTCATAGATACCGTCTCCCGTCAGTCAGGGCGGTTCTAACATGGTCGCCATCATTCCCCCATAGGAATCCGGGCGACGCGGCATTCCGAGTTGGAACAACCTCCTTCAGTTTCATTGCTTTCGGTCGCCGCCCGATCTTGGCACCTATTGCGCAAGAACTTGCGGAAGGTGACACATGGCCGAGAAAACAGCGCGTCTGGCGGTAGACATTGGGGGTACGTTCACGGACATCGTCCTGGAGACGGACAAGGGCCGATCCACGCTCAAGGTGCTGACGACACATGACGCCCCCGAGCGGGCGATCCTCGAGGGCTCGCAGGAACTCCTCGACCAGGCGGGCATCCGGAACGACGAGCTTGAATACTTCGTGCACGGGACGACCTTGGCGACGAACGCCCTCATCGAGCGGAAGGGTGCCAAGACAGCGCTCATTATGACCGAGGGCTTCCGGGACACGATCGAGATCGCGGACGAAAGCCGTTATAACCAGTACGACCTCATGATCGAGCGGCCCGCGCCGCTCGCACCCCGCGACCTGCGTTTCACGGTGCCCGAGCGCCTGGCCGCTGACGGCTCTGTCCTCCTGGCGCTCGATGAGAACGCAGTCTCGAAGCTCGCCCGCACACTCGTCGAAGCCGAAGTGGCGAGCGTCGCCGTCTGCTTGATCCACGCATACGCCAATGGCACGCACGAGCGTCGCGTCCGGCAAATCCTCAACGAAGAAGCGCCGCAGCTCCTCGTCAGCATATCCAGCGAGGTCTCCCCGGAAATCCGCGAATACGAGCGGTGTTCGACGGTGACGGCCAACGCCTATGTCCGGCCGCTCATGGCGGGGTACCTGGACCGCCTCGAGAAGGAGCTGGCCAATCGCGGCACCGACTGCCCACTCTATCTGATGACCTCCGGCGGTGGTCTCACCACCCTCCGAACGGCCGCCGAGTTCCCGATCCGGTTGGTCGAAAGTGGCCCCGCGGGCGGCGCGATCATGGCGGCCCATGTGGCGGCCGAGAACGGCATCGAGCGGGCGCTCTCGTTCGACATGGGCGGAACCACCGCCAAGATTTGCCTCATCGACGACCATGCGCCGACGACGACCCGCACCTTCGAGATCGACAGGCGCGACCGCTTCATGAAGGGCAGCGGCTTCCCGGTTCGCGTTCCCGTCATCGAGATGGTGGAGATCGGTGCCGGCGGCGGCTCAATCGCCCGACTTGACGCCATGAAGCGCTTGACCGTCGGCCCCGACAGCGCGGGCTCCGAACCCGGCCCGATCTGCTACGGGCGCGGCGGACATGAACCGACCGTCACGGATGCCGACCTCACGCTCGGCAAGATCGATCCCAAGGCCTTCGCGGCCGGGCGGATCGAACTCGACACTGCAGGCGCGCAGGCGGGCATCAAACGGGCAGTCGGCGAGGTCTTCGAAGGTGCCGCGCATGTCGGCGCTGGCGCGATCTCTGAGATCGTCGACGAGGCGATGGCGAACGCCGCCCGCGTTCACGCGGTGGAAGGCGGCCGCGATCTCGCTGACTACACCATGGTGGCGTTCGGCGGCGCGGCCCCACTCCACATCGCCCGCCTCGCTGAGAAGCTCGGGATCGAAAAAGTCATCATTCCGCCTGACGCCGGGGTCGGCTCCGCCGTCGGATTTTTGCGAGCACCGATCTCGTTCGAAGTCGTGCGGAGCAAGTACGCGCAGCTCGGAGATTTTGATCACGTCGCCATCAACGAGGTCCTGGCCTCCATGTCGGCGGAGGCGCAGAAGATTGTCAGCGCCGGGGCGGGAGACCGTCCTCTAAAGGAAACGGCGACGGCGTTCATGCGCTATCTCGGCCAGGGGCACGAGGTCTCGATCACTCTGCCCAACGCTGCGCTTGACGCCAGCAGTCCCTCGACCTTGCGCGTCCTATTCGAGAAGGCATACGCGAGGCTCTTCTCCCGCACGATCCCCGGTGCCGAGATCGAAGTCCTGACCTGGACGGTTCTCGTCGAGACGAAGACCGACGTCGTCGTCACAGGGGCCGCGGAACCCGCCCGCTATCAACCTGACAAGATCGGCGATCGGAATGTCTACGACCCTGCCCGGAAAAAAGAAGCCGTCGTTCCCGTTTACTGGCGTCACGACCTGAAGCCGGGGGCTGGGTTCTCCGGTCCCGCGATCCTTTCCGAAAAGCAGACCACGACCGTCGTGTCGGCGGCGTTCGACGCCCACGTCAACGCTCGTGGCTGCATCGTGCTCACCCGCAAGACGGAGGTTTGAAATGATCCAGCTCGACGCACTTGACCTCCAGGTGATCTGGAACCGCCTGATCGCGCTCGTCGAAGAGCAGGCCCAGACGCTGCTCCGCACCGCGTTCAGCCCGATCGTCCGCGAATGCGGCGATCTGAGCGCGGGCGTGTTCGACGCCAAGGGCCGCATGCTCGCGCAGGCCGTGACCGGAACGCCGGGTCACGTGAACGCGATGGCGGCTTCGGTCGGCCACTTCCTCAAGCGGTTTCCGCTTGAAACGATGGTCGAGGGCGATGTCTATGTCACGAACGACCCCTGGCTCGGCTCCGGCCACCGCAACGACTTCGTCGTCTGCACGCCCGTGTTCCTTGGCGGCCGTGTCGTGGCGATCTTCTCCTGCACCGCGCATCTCACCGATCTCGGTGGCCTGGGCTTCAGCCCGGAAGGGACCGACGTCTTTATGGAGGCGCTCGGCATCCCGTTCCTCAAGCTCTTCGACGCCGGGGCCCTCAACGAGACACTGATGGCGATCGTCAAAGACAACTCGCGCCTGCCGATCGAGTGCGAGGGCGACATGTACTCCCTCGCCAACTGCAACGAGATGGCGGGTCGCCGTCTCCTGGCTACGATGGACGAGTTCCGGCTCGACACGCTGGAAGGCGTTTCCGACCACATCCTGAACAGCTCTCGCGACGCGGCGCTGGCGAAGATCGCGGCTCTGCCGAAGGGCGAATGGTCGGCGAAGATGACCATCGACGGCTACAATGCCCCTGTGCTCCTTGCAGCGACGCTCATGATGGATGGGGCCAAGATCAAGGTCGACTACTCGGGCACGTCTTCCCAGGTCCAGAAAGGCGTCAACTGCCCGCTGATCTACGCAACCGCCTACACGGTCTACGGCCTCGCCTCGGCACTCTTCCCCGACATCCCGAACAACGCGGGGTCGCTCTCGGTCTTCGAAGTGACGGCTCCGTCAGGGTCGATCGTCAACGCCGAACGTCCCGCCGCGGTCCAGTGCCGCCATGTCATCGGACAAATGTTGCCGGATGTCGTGTTCGGCTGCTTGGTGCAGGCGCTCCCGGACGCCGTTCCGGCAGAGGGCGCGTCCTGCCTCTGGAACGCGACCTTCCAAGGCTCGGCCGCCGATCCGTTCGTGGTGACGTTCTTCACCAACGGCGGCACCGGGGCACGGCCCGTCAAGGACGGCCTTTCCGCCACCGCATATCCGAGCGGCGTGAAGAGCGCGCCGATCGAAGTGCTCGAGGCAACCACGCCGCTGCTCTTCTGGGCCAAGGAATTTCGCCCGGGCTCGGGCGGGGCCGGAAAGTGGAACGGCGGCCACGGCCTCCGCATCGAAGTCGAGAACCGCTCGCGCGGAGCCGTCACCCTCAAGACGTCCTTCGACCGCATGCGCAATCCGGCGCGCGGCCGAAACGGTGGTACGGCGGGTGCGCCAGGTCGCCTCTCGATATCGGGCGAACAGCGCGGCGGCATGGGCATGCACAGCATCGAGCCGAAGGCACGCCTGCTTCTCGAAACACCCGGCGGCGGCGGCTTCGGTCCCGCTTCCGAACGCACGGCCGACGCAGTCGCACGCGATCGGCGTCACGGCCTCACATCCTGATCAGAAGGAGATCGAACATGAGATTGGAAGGCAAAGTTGCCGCCATCACGGGCGCGGCAAAGGGTATCGGTCTGGCGATCGCCGATAAGTTCGTTGCCGAAGGCGCGAAGGTCGTCATGGGCGACATCGACGCCGAAGTCCTGGCACAGGAAGCGGGGCGGCTCGGCATGCCGTACGACGTCGGCGACGCTGGCATGAAGGCTGACGCCGACCGCCTGGTCGTCAGGACTGTCGAGGCGTTCGGACGGATCGACATCATGGTCTCGAACGCCGGCATCACCAACAAGCCTGCCGAATTCGTGGACCTGCCGGAAGAGGAATTCGACCGGGTCATCCGGATCAACCTCAAGTCCCAGTTCCTCACCGGGCAGGCGGCGGCGCGGCAGATGATCGCCCAAGGCGGCGGCGGCGTCATCATCAACATGTCGTCGGTGAACTCGCGTCTCGCTATCCCGACGCTGACACCCTACGCGGTCTCTAAAGCCGGGTCGACGCAGCTCACCAACGTGATGGCGATCTCCCTCGGCGGCCACGGCATCCGTGTCAACGCGATTGGCCCGGGCACGATCCTGACCGAACTCGGCCGCAAGGCGGTCCTCGGTGACGAGGCGGCCCGCGTCCGCGCCCTGTCCAGAACCCCGATCCGCCGCTTCGGCACCCCGGAGGAAGTCGCCACCGTCGCCCTGTTCCTCGCGACCGATGATAGCTCCTACATTACCGGCCAGACGATCTACCCGGACGGCGGCCGCCTTGGATTGAACTACACCGTTCCGGTCGAATGATGACGTCAGATGGCGGTCGGGGAGTCTGAACTCGCAGACCGCCCCTAAGGGCAAGTTCTGCGCGCTTCGCCGATCCGGTTTTCGGCTCGGCCGTTGATCGGCAAGTTTCGCCACGCAACGCTGACGTCGATCCGGAGGAGGAACTATGCGGCAGATGCGGTTCTGCATTTTCGTCCAGGACGGTTTTTCGATCCTGGCGTTCTCGTTGGTGGTCGGAGCACTTCACGCCGCAAACCGCGCGTGCGCGTCGGAGATTTATCGATGGTCGGTTTCGTCTGTTGAGGGTGGCCCGGTCGTTTCAGATTCGGGCATTTGCCTTCCGACCGACGACATGGGCGTCATGGATCGCAGCCACTTGCCCGAAACAGGCCAGAACCTCGTTCTGATCTGCGATGGCGGGTTCGCCCAGGAGACCCGGCGGCGGATCGCCAACTGGTCCCGCCGGGTGGCTGCTTATGGAGGCCGCGTCGTCGCCATCGGCGATGCGTCGCAGTTGTTGGCCGAAGCGGGTCTTCTGGCGGGCAGGCGATGCGCGGCGCACTGGCGCGACTATGCCGTCATGGCCGAGAAATACCCATCCGTGCAGATCACGCGGCATTACTTCGAAGTCGATGGACCATTCTACACATCGCCTGGTGAAATGGCGACGTTCGACCTGATGCTTCGGATGGTCGAGCAGGACTGCGGCGCGGCAACCGCTGAGCAGATCGGACTCCAGTCGTTGCCCAGTGTTCCGCGGAAAGACGGGGACCGCCAATGCTTTCCCGACGTCGCCCAGCTTGAAAAGCTCGGCTCACCTCTCGCGCGCATCGTCGAGAAAATGCACGACCACATCGCGGAGCCGTTGCCCCTGGGGAGATTGATCAAGGAAGTGCCGCTTTCCCGTCGGCAGGTCGAGCGGCACTTCGTATCAGAATTCGGAATGCCGCCAAAGCGGTTCTATCGTCAGCTCCGTCTGGAGCGAGCCAGGGAGTTGCTGAACAATTCCATGATGTCGGTCCTGGAAGTCGCCATCGCCACCGGGTTTGTTTCCGCCTCCCACTTTTCGAAGACCTACAGGGTCGCCTTTGGGGAAAGTCCGACGGAGACTAGAAGATCGCCGGGAACCGCACCGCCCGACAGCGAAGTCACGGTGAATGACGGCGCGATACCAAAGGATAATGGGAGCTTCGGGAACTCAACACTTGTCCCAACTGCTTCTGAGGCGGCCTGAGGCTGAAGCGACGCCTTCCCTCGTTCCGTCCCTTCTCCCGAAGTCTCCTCAAAAGAAGCGCCGACGAGGCGGTCCATCCACGAGCGGACGGGGCCCGAGACGCTCCTCTCACATCGGCAGCCGCCAGACTCGCTGAAGAGGCCATCTCCGCCGCCGAGTTGGTCGGTATGCGATCAGCTGAGCGCCACCGGGACAAGCGAAGCAAGTAGAAGCAATACCATCGTGACGTCGAACAAACGCAATGCCCGCTCCGAACGCAAAAGGTGTCGGGCCGACGCGCCGATCAACGCCCATACCGCACCGCACGGCATGCTGATCAAAGAAAACAGAATTGCGAACGACAGGCTCATGGACAGGGAGGTCCATTCGCCCGCCACCGCGCCGTAAGCCACGATGCCGCTTGCGCCGCCCAGCCAGACCTTTGGATTGAGCGCCTGAAAGAGAATTGCTTGGAGAAAGCCAAGAGGCTTGGCGCTTTCGTCGTCCGACTCCGCCTTGGGCCGGCTCGTGCCGATTCTGTATGCAAGCCAGATGAGGTAGGCCATGCCTCCCCATTTCAGAATGCCCCTGAATGTACCGTTCTCCAACAACTGGCTGCCGAAAAGCCCGAGGCCGACCAGGATCAGGCATATGCCGACCCCAGTGCCGAAGACATGCGGCATCGCGCGTGCGAAACCGTGGTTGGCTCCGGTTGTCGTCAGGAGCATGTTGTTCGGTCCCGGCGATCCCGACGAGGCAATCGAAAAGAACACGACGAATGCAATCCAGCTCAATGTCATGGTTTCTACTCGCGTCAACCCCGGCGGGCATCCAGTAAGTGGAACGCGGCGGCCGCCGAGCGAAGACCCATGCCGCGGAGACCCGGCATGCGGGTTTCCCTCGGCTCGGTGACCGGGACCGGAAGGTCGCCTTCCGGCATCTGGCCGAGTATTACCTTGGATATCGCCTCGCCGAAGACAGTTCCGGCGGCGATGCCCCGCCCGTTGTAACCGCCCAGGGCAAATGCCTGCCGCCCGATCCGGTGCACTGTCGGCATGTGATTGTCGGTGACCCCGATCCGGCCCGTCCAGGCGAACTCGATCTCGATGTTGCGGAGAATGGGGAAAAGCTTCGCGATCTTTCGCGACACCCATTGGCGGTTTATCGCGCCGTCGGGGCCGCTCGTTGAACCGATGCTGCCGACGACAAGACGGTCATGGGCATCGTAGCGGTAGGAACTGACGACCTTCCTCAGATCGACGATAGGCTGGCCCGCGGGCATCACCGCCGCCTTCTCGGATTCCGTTAGGCGACGGGTGGCGGCATTAAAGAAGGGCATCGGAACATATTCACCCGACAGACCGAAATGTGCGCCAATCATGTGGGCCTCGGTGGCCACGAGGAGCTGCTTCGCCGCCACGTGGCCCCGCCCGGTCCAAATCTTCCAGGTATCGCCGGGCAATTGCTCAAAGTGGATCGCGGGACTTTTCTCGTGGATGACCGTTCCGGCCGATTCCGCAGCCTTCGCAAGGCTGCGCACGTATGACAGCGGCTGGAGATATCCGGCCCTGTAGTCGATTAGCGCGCCTCGGTACGCCGAACTTCCAGTCAACGAGGCTGCCTCCTGGCGCTCGACGAGCTTGAGATCGCGCGCCCTTCCCGCCATGCCTGCAAGGCGCTCCTTTAGGTCCAAGAAGGACGCCTCGTCGGGCGCGCATTGAAGCGTGCCGTCGTTTCGCGCGTCGCACTCGAGGTCAAGACTCTTGATGAGTTCGAAGGTGCGCCGGGGCGCGTCCCCGAGCGTGGAGATCAGGCGTGGGCCGTAAACCTCACCTATGGCCTTCACGATGTCGGTGGGAGGAACCCAGAGTCCCGCGTTCACGAAGCCCGAGCTTCGGCCGACCGCCCCGGAGCCGATCCTGTCCGCCTCGATCAGCACCACCGACGCGCCGCCGTCCGCGAGAAAGTAAGCGGCGGAAAGCCCACTGACGCCCGCCCCGATCACCACAACGTCGGCGCTCAGCGACCCGCTCAAGGGTGCGCGGTCACGTGAGGCGACCGCCGTCTTGGCCCAAATGGTTTTGGTCACTTTCCGGACTCCGCTTTCGCCTTGTGAAGAGCCTGCTCGATGTCCTGGATGAGGTCGTCGGCGTGCTCGATACCGACCGAGAACCGTATCAGGTTGCCGGGCACGACACTGTTCGGTCCCTCGACCGACGCGCGGTGTTCAACGAGGCTTTCGACGCCGCCCAGCGACGCGCCGCCAAGGAAGACGCAGAGGTTGCGGGTGACGGATCGCGCGAAATCGGCGTCGCCCTTGACGAGGATCGACATCATCCCGCTGAACCCGTTGGTCATCTGCTTCCTGGCGACGGCATGGCCGGGATGGCTCTCGAGACCCGGATAAAGGACCCGCTCGATGAGGTCGTGCTTCTCGAAGTGTTTGGCTATAGCGAGCGCATTCGCCGACGCCGCGCGGTACCGCAGCGGAAGCGTGCGCAGGCCGCGGATGAGAAGCCACGCCTCCATCGCGCCGATCACGCCGCCCTCAAGGTTCCGATGCCTGATGATGTTGGCCCATCGCTCGTCGATGGTGTTGGTCGAGAGGCATCCGCCGAGGACGTCGCTGTGGCCGTTCAGGTATTTGCTCGCCGACTGGAAGACGATGTCCACACCGAGGTCGAGCGCACGCGTGGTAACGGCAGGCGTGACCGTGGCGTCCAGGAGGAGCAGCGCGCCGACCTTGTGCGCGGCGTCGGCCGCGGCCTTGATGTCGATGACGTCCCAGGTCGGGTTCACGGGAGACTCGATCCAGACCATCGAGGTCTCGGGCCGCAGGGCGGCCGCCAGCGCGCTGGCGTCGGCCTGGTCGAAGAAGGTCGCGTCGGCACCATGCTCGTCGGCGATCTTGCGGATCAGGTCCTGGGCACCGTGGTACATAATCCGCGGCGCGACAATGTGCTCGCCCTCGCGCAGCGTGCCGATCACCGCCGCGGTAGCGGCAAGACCCGAACCGAACAGGCGGGCTTCCTTGGCACCGTCGATCTTGGCGAGGAGGGCCTCGGCCTGCAGAACAGTTGGATTGCCGTAGCGTGAGTAGCGCAGCCCGGCGGGAAGCTCGCCTTTGGCGTTCCGAGCGAATGTCGTCGAGGCGTGGAGAGCCGGAACGACATCGCCGCTGATCGGGTCGGCGTGGTGGTCCGCCTGTGCGCAAAGGGTTTCGAGCGCGATTTTTGCCATTTCCGGTCCTTCCTGTGTCCGACGCCGGATCGATAGAGCACCCGGACGTTCTTGGTTTCCGGCAAGATAGAAAAGGCGTGTTTGCAACGCTCGCGACGATGGCGAAACAGGTCATTCCAAGCCGGAATGCGCTGGCATTCTGAGGCTTCATGACCTCATGCCGACTTGTCTCTTCGTGGGAACGGACCCGCGCGTTAGGTGGATGGGAGAACAACGCGAGGAGTGGAAATGACGACTATCGACGACAGACTGAAGGCGCTTGGGACCGAACTGCCGGAGGCCCCTGTTCCGGCCGCCGACTACGTGCCGTGGCTGATATCCGGATCGCTGCTGTTCATCGCGGGCCAGATCGCGCGCAAGGGCGAGGAGATGATCTTGGGGGTGGTGTCGGGCGACAAAGACCTGGAGCGTGCCCGGTACGCCGCGCGGGCATGCGGGCTGGCCATACTTTCGCAGGCCAAAGCCGCATGCGGCGGCGACCTCGAGAGGATCGCCCGGGTCGTCCGCATAGGCGGCTTCGTCAACGCCACTTCCGATTTCACCAAGCATGCCGCCGTCATGGACGGATGCTCGAAGCTCATGATCGAAGTCTTCGGCGAGAACGGGAAGCATGTCCGCGCGGCGGTCGGCTGCTCTTCGCTTCCGAGGGGCGTCATGGTCGAGGCCGACGCGATCTTCGAACTGCGTGGTTGAACGACCGGGGCGCGAGGCCCAGCGGAGAGGCGATGAATGCCGTGGCTCCCGGTGTTCTCGTCGGTTTTCGGCGTGTCGGCTGAGAACGCGAGCCTGTCCGTGTCGATCGCGACCGGGCCATTGGCGCGATCGCGTTCCGTGAGCTCGGCCTATTTCGGACGGCTCGCAGGCGCGCTCGGCGTCCGCAGGACATTCTGGATTCCGGTGGCCGTCCTGCTCGTCGGCGTGCTCCTTACCCTGGCGTCGCTCTTATGGCTCAACATCTCGGCGATCGGGATCGTCACGGTCGGATTCTTCGGGGCGCACAGCACCGCGTCGAGCTGGGTAAGCAGACGGTCGTTCGACAACCGGACCAGCGCGGGAGCTCTCTATCTCTTCGCCTACTACGTCGGATCGAGCGTCCTCGGGTCGGCTGGGGGCTTCGCATGGACACACTGGGTCTGGCCAGGCGTCGCCGCTCTCGCCGGGGCGCTGTGCCTCCGCATCCTCCTCCTCGTCTTCGCGCTAGCCAGGAGCAAGCCACTGGCCGATCCGCGCCAGCCCAGACAGGGCCAGCAGTTGCCGGGCTGATCCCCGGCTTGGCGTCTCGGCGACGCGCATTCCGAACTCGCATAATCTCAGACGACAACGTCGCGACACATGTGGGGGCCGATGGGCTAGGGTCCGCCAGAACTATCCAAGTCCATCAACGGCGAGTTTGCCATGACAAATCCCGAGTTCGTTTCCGCCGATACCATCCGGTCGGACTTTTCGGCCGCCATGTCGGCCATGTACCGCGACGAGGTGCCCGCCTACGGCACCCTCATGTCCTTGGTAAAGCGGGTCAACGAAGAGACCCTTGACGCGAATCCGGAACTGTTGCGGCGGCTCGCGGTGACCGATTCCCTAGATCGCATCTCAGAGGAGAGACATGGGGCTATCCGGCTCGGCACGGCCGCCGAGCTTTCGATGATGCGCCGCGTGTTCGCGGTCATGGGCATGTTTCCGGTCGGCTACTACGATCTGTCGACCGCTGGCGTCCCGGTCCATGCGACTGCCTTCCGACCTGTCCAAGAAGCCAGTCTCAAGGTCAATCCGTTTCGCGTGTTCACGTCCTTGCTGCGCCTCGACCTCATAAAGGACGAGGACTTGCGGCGTGAGGCCGAGAAGCTGCTGGCCGAACGCGACATCTTCACCGCGGGCGCGGTCGCGCTGGTCGAGAAGGCCGAGCGGCAAGGAGGTTTGGGTCAGGATGACGCGAAACGGTTCGTCGACGACGTCCTCCAAACCTTCCGTTGGCACGACAAGGCGATCGTCAGTCCCGAGATGTACGCCCGCCTCCACGATGCCCACCGCCTTGTCGCAGACGTCGTCTCGTTCAAGGGTCCGCACATCAACCACTTGACACCGCGCACGCTAGACATCGATGTCGTCCAGGAGAGGATGCCGGCCGAGGGCATAACGCCCAAGGCCATCGTCGAAGGCCCTCCGCAACGCAAGTGCCCTATCCTGCTCCGGCAGACGTCGTTCAAGGCGCTCGAGGAAGACGTGTCGTTCCAAGGCGAAGACGGGACCTGGCATTCGGGATCGCACACGGCGCGGTTCGGCGAGATCGAGCAAAGGGGCGTCGCGCTCACTCCGAAGGGCCGTGCGCTCTACGACCGCCTGCTGAACGAGACGAGGGATCGGTGCCGTCCCGCCGCGGACGGATCGAACGCGGCGGAGTACCTGGCCGTCCTCTCGGAGGTGTTCAAGGCGTTCCCGGACGACTGGAACGAAATCCGCAAGCAGGGTCTGGGTTATTTTGTCTATGCGCTCACGGACAAGGGATTTTCCTCCGCCAGCCAGAGGCTCGATCTCGAGGCGGCCATCGATGCGGGTCACGTGCGGTTCGATCCCCTCGTTTACGAAGACTTCCTTCCGGTCAGCGCTGCAGGCATCTTCCAGTCGAATCTCGGGGACGACGCGGCGCAGGAATTCGTCGCCAGCCCGAACCAGCGGATGTTCGAGCGCGATCTCGGCACGACCGTGCTCGACGAATTCGCCCACTATGCGGGCATGATGAGAGCGTCCATCGAGAGGTGCGTTGGCACCGGGACCACGGCCGCGGCGGAATGAGCGACATGACGAAGAACCATATAGACGCTCTCCGCACCCTCCTCGGAGACAAGGCGGTCTTGACCGAGCCGGGCGACATGGCCGCGTACGAAACGGGGCGCGCTACGATGTCGGAAAGGCGGCCTTCGTCCTGCGGCCCACATCGACAGAACAGGTGTCGCACGCCGTCTCTTACTGCGTGCGGGAAGGCATCCATCTCATTCCGCAGTCCGGTAACACCGGGCTCGTATCTGGATCGACCCCGGACAGCAGCGGCACCCAGGGTGTACTAAGCCTCGACCGTCTGACAGGCGTCTTCGAACTCGACAGGACGAACAGGTCGGTCAGAGCCTCGGCTGGCATCCGTCTTTCGGACTTGAACGCCCGCCTCGAGGAGTTCGGGCTGTTCTTCCCGATCGACCTCGGAGCCGATCCGCGGCTCGGCGGCATGATCGCCACGAACACGGGCGGCTCCCGCTTTCTCCGCTACGGCGACGTCCGCCGGAGCACGTTGGGCCTAAAGGTCGTTCTCGCCGACGAGCATGGGACCGTCCTCGATCTTTCATCGGACCTCCGGAAGAACAACATGGGGATCGATCTCAAGCAGCTCTTCATCGGGACGTCCGGCACGTTCGGCGTCGTGACCGAATGCGTCTTGAACCTGGAACCGATACCTCAGCAGACAGCCACGGCGCTGCTTGTGCCCTCGTCGGCCGAAGCGGTGTCCGAACTGCTTGTAACCATGGAGACCGCGCTTGGAGGCTACCTGAGCGCCTTCGAGGGCATGTCGGGGAACGCGGTTAGGGCAGCCTTCGATCATGTTCCGTCGTTGCGTAACCCCTTCTACGGAACCGGAATTCCCGATCTTGTGATCCTGGTGGAGGTCACCCGGTCAAACGCTCCCCGCAAGGGCGAGCAGAGCCTCGACGAAGTGCTTCAGTCGGTCCTTGAGGATATCTGGGAGCAGGGACACCCAGTGCTGGCCGACGCCTTCATCGGACCGCCGCACGAAATCTGGGCTTTGCGCCACGCGCTTTCCGAGGGCGTGAAGCACAGGGGCAAGCTCATCGCTTTCGACCTATCCTTCCGCCGGGGCGACGTCATGCGGTTCCTGGACTGGATGAATCAGGAACTGCCGAGGCGCTTTCCCGATGTCGATATCTGCGATTTCGGCCACATTGGCGATGGAGGCGTCCATTTCAATCTAGTGGTGCCTGGGGACGATGCGCGGCTGCCCATCAGCGATTTCGAGACCTCGCTCAGGGAATGGGTATTCGACGTCACAGTTCAAGAGTTTGGTGGGAGCTTTAGCGCCGAGCACGCGATCGGACGCAAGAACCAAAGATTCTATGAGGCCTACACTCCGACCGAGGTCAGGCGGATCGCGACTGGTCTGAAGACTCTAGTGTCGCCCGGCCCCGTAGGAGTTTTGTGCCTATAACTTAGAACATGTCCGGTTTGGGCCGACAGGAGACGGAAAGCCCTCGACTGGAATGCGCCAACACTGCCGGCATCGCAAAACCGTCTATTCTGCGACGTTGCAAAAGTCAGGAAAACAAGTGTCGCTTTAATCGGGAATTTCGCGAGAAAAGAGAACCACTATATGGAATCGATTATCCAGATTGGGACCATAAAAGATGTTGAGTCGTGGGCGGAGCTTCGCGTTGCGCTGTGGCCGCATCACTCACTCGAAGATCATCGAGCCGAGTTGGGCCGGGCGTTTCTTTCAGAAAGTGGCGAAGCCGTCGCGTTCATCGCTCGAAATGCTGCGAATGAAGCTGTCGGGTTTGCTGAGGCCACTTTGCGACATGATTATGTGAATGGATGCAGCAGCTCGCCCGTTCTATTCCTCGAAGGGATTTATGTCCGGCCCGTTGACAGGCGAAAGGGTATCGCACGATTGCTTTGCAATGCCGTTGCCGATTGGGGGAAGTCGCTTGGGTGTGTTGAGTTTGGCTCTGACGCGCTGCTTGAGAATTCAGCCAGCCATGCGCTCCATACCGCATTAGGATTTGAGGAGACACAGCGCGTCGTGTTCTTCCGAAAGCCACTGTAGGCCGGTGCTCCCCTTCCACGAGGATGGTTCGCCGCACGAATCCTAAAACATGTTACGCCACATATGTTTGTCGCAGGTGGCGGGATTTTCGCGACAAGCGCCGATTGCCAATTTTTGAAAATTTGCCCTTCTTGTCGTGTCTCAATCCTCAACTGGAGAGAGAGACGACAATGCACAAAACCTTCTATGCTTCCCAAAGCATCTATTCGGAACCCGGGCAGCATCGTGAAATCTTGATGCAAGGCGGCGGCGAGCCGGGGGCAATTGCCCGGTGGATTAGCTCATTCATGCAGCATCCTCGCGGTGCTGAGTCCAAGGAAAGAGGCTTCACACCTGAACAGGCCGCCGATTTGGGGCTACGTTCCGTGAACGAGATTCTGGCCGTCACCGTAAAGCGCAACTTGTTTGAAGGCGATGCCACGCAGGCCAAGATTGGTGGACTCTGCCGGGATTTCGCCATTCTTGCCGCGAGTGGATTTCGTGCGAGGGGTATCCCGGCACGTCTCCGTGTCGGCTTTGCTGACTATATCGTACCCGACTTTTGGGAAGATCACTGGCTTTGCGAATGGCACGATGGTCGGCAATGGAAGCGGCTCGATGTGGAGTTTGCATCCGGCGGGGAAGCGGCCTTCAACGCGTTGGATGTACCGCACGAGCGGTTTCTAACGGCAAGCGAGGCATGGTTTCGGATTAAAGACGAACCGGGTATCGCTCCGCGATTTGGCGTGTCGAGCCTCAATCTTGGCGGGGAATGGTTTGTCGCGGGAAGCCTGTTTCGAGAGATCGCCGCACTGCGCAAGCTGGAACTGAAGCCGTGGGACTATTGGGGTCTATCAGAGAACCTTTCCCGCGCTCCAACCGAGTGGCCACAGCACACGAGGATAACGCTCGATCAACTCGCTTCACGGCTAGAAAGCGCCGGCGCTGGTGGGGAGAGCGAGCCAGAAGCTGTAGCGGACTGGCCTTTGCCAAAGCAGGTTATCAGCTTCCCACAAGGCGAGCCGGTGGCTGTCATGTTGCGTAACTCCTGACTTTTGCGACACTCCGGTCTTTCCTGAAAGCGTTCGAAGATTCTCGCCGCAAAACTCTGTCGCAAAAGTTGGAGTTTCGCGGCGGGTTTTTGCGACTGCCAATGACCGGTTTGGGTCGACAGCCGACCTCTGGTACACCCATTACAGGGACGCTTGCCGCACGATCCTCGCGAAGAATTCTGCCTTGCCCGCAGTGTAGAATTTCCAGTCGCCGTTTGCCTCCCTTGCCAGTTCGCGCTTCAGCGCGGCGTATTCGGCCGCGTCGTTCGGATGGGTGCGGAGCCAATCGCGGAACAGCACACGTTTGACATGCGTGGCGTTCTCCGGCCCGCAGAGGTAGAGCCGCGTGCCATAGGAACCGTGACCCGACGTGAAGGTCCACATGCCATCATTGTAGGGATCGCCATGGAAGGTGAAGTTCGCGAGCGACTTCACGAGCTCGACCGCATCGGCGACCACTGCATCGCTACGAAGCACTGCGTCGATGTCAATCTTGGGCTTCGCATATAGGCCGACGACCGAGGTGCTGCCGATGTGGTGAATGTCATCCACCATATCGCCGATCAGCTCCAATATCCGGCTCTTTTCCCCGTCGAACAGTCCGGGCCATGCAGGATCGTATTCGACGACCTTTATCGCGCTCATGCTTGCAATCTTCGGTTCGATTTCAACTGCAGCATGTCCGATTCGCAGAGTTGGCAAAACGCTTTGCTTTTCTGAATGTCACCTAATTGCGGACAATCGCACGGTTTGAAACCCTACTTTACGCCAAGCTCGATGCCCCTCGCAGCTTTCGGTCGTCCGAGGGTGTCTTTGAGCCAGCATTCCTTCTTCCTACTCACGTAGGCGAACGCCCTGCAGGCATTGTCTCCGATGCAGGACACGAAGCATTCCAAATAGCTCGTTTGCCTGATCCGCTTGTAGTCGCCTCCGGGAATGTCCATGCCAGAGAAACTCGTGAAGTCCGACACGATGACCTCGGCCACCTTCGATGACGAATAGGCAGCGAGCGCGTCTCGATTTCGGATCAGGGCGACGACATCGTCCTTGAGAAAACAGACGCGATGCTTCGCGTTGTAGGTTATCGCCTTACACCGCGCGTCTCCCTCGCAGACCGCGCGGCAATTCGCAAAGGTCACGTCCTTCAATGCGGAGTAATCGAAGCCGATCGCATCGTAACCCGTTGCTTCGAGCAGCACCGCGGGAATCGATGGCTTCGGCAGCGAGGTCGTCGCCCCTTCGATCTGCGGCGGTGTCTGGACCTCGGGCTTTCCGTAGCACAGGACCTGATGAACGGAGGATGTGATCTTGTCAGCCACATCGGCCGTCGAGAGAGCCGCCTGATCCGCGGCTCGGTCACCCGACTGGGCGGGAATGCCCTGAGTCTGCATGAACAGTTCAGCGACCGACGCGCGGATGGCGAAGTTGATGTTCTGCGCCGTGATCCCGATCTCGTCGGCGGCCCTCTTTGAGAACGTCGCGCTGGTAATTCCGAGCAGATAACCATCACGGTCGATGACGGGGCCGCCCGAGCTGCCAGGCTGAATGGGGGTCGAAATCTGAATGTAGCGCGTGTCGTTTCTCAATCCGGCGAGGGCGTTGACGTTCCCTGTCGTGATCTTCACGGAATCCGACAGTAGATCGGCCAGCGGATAGCCGATGGCGACAATGTCCTCGCCCAGTCTAGTCGGCGCGCGTCGGAACACCAGCGGCGTCAGGGGCCTGTCTGCCGAAACCTTGATCAGGGCAAGGTCGTTGGTGGCGTCAATCCTCGGATCGGAAGCGGTCCCCATGCCCTTCACCTCGATGCGATCGCAGCCCTCGACGACATGCGCATTCGTCATCAGCCAGCCATCGGACGTGACGGCAAATCCAGTTCCCGACGACCTCTTTTCTTCTGCGAAAGCAGCAGTTGCCATGGTTGCCAATACGGCGGCCATTAGCGTCCGGATTGTTCTCGTCATAGGTCAGCCCCCGAGGGAAATGTACGCCGCGTCACTACCGACGTTCAACCGATTATTGTGGAAGGCTTAATGCACCTTAACGCTCGCGTCCGGGGGGGAGAACGAGGGGGAAGCGCCTAGCCTCGTACACCTTAGGGGTATTCCGAGCAGAGCCACCGCCGATCAAAGGGCCAGCCGTCACCACGGTCATCGGTTTGCCGTGAGCGGTGTGCGGACAAAGCAGACCTTCCTGCTGGGTCAGGTCAGTTCTTTCAATCCGGTTGCGGTCTCGATGAGCGCCCGGTATCGGACTTCGGAGGCCTGGACGATCACAGGCGGATGGTCGATGGAAAGTTCGCGATAGAGCGCCCCGATGCCGTTCGGGTCTGGATGTTCAAGGGTGAGAGAACGAACGCGCGCGCCCAGATCAGGAATTGCGGCCACATAGCTAGAGTCGCCCCGGTGGTCGATAATCGAGGGGGCCGCACCGTCTAAGGGAAGCGAGCCATCCTTTGGGATGGTGAAAGCGAAAGTCGGGTCCGCAGTTGGAAGAGGAACCTTGTCGCCGAAGATCGCGCCGTGGATTGAAAGAACGGCGTCAATTGTTTCGGTGTTGGCAACCCATCCTCGCAGGCGACGACCTTCATTCCAGTCCGACTTGACTTTCTCCTGATTGTCGAGACCAAACCAACGGGGCCGTCCCGGCTCGGTTCCTTCCGGGTCGAGGGCCACGATTGAGCCATCCAGAGATGAGTTGCCGAGATAAACGATGCCGACGAGATCGGGGATATCGACCTTGATCTTCGTCTGGTATTTCCAGTAGGTCGTCGCCGTCGCCCCGGAACCGGAGAGGGCGTAGCTCAGCACCGAGGCATACTGCTTGTAGGTTGAGATCACGCCGTTCGCCGACGGGAGGACAGCATCGACCGTCGCCCGGTCGATCACGATGGAGGTGGTCTGCCCCGGGTGATAGGGCGCAGAGATGCCGTCCGCGGGGTTGTCGGCATCCACCGTCACGTCGAAGGAAATCTGGTCGCCGACACCGAATGTGAGCGGGCCGCTGCAGGTGAAAAACGTCGTCGGAGGGGCCGGACCCCATCGTGTTGCCGGCGCTGTACGTCCTCATGACATCCGAGCCAGTGGAGAAGCGCAGTCCGCCGATCGTCCCGAGGTCACAGGGGTCGGCCTGGAGCAGTCCGCCTCCCGTGCTGTTGAAGAGGGATACCTGGGAAAGGTTGACATCCATCGTCTTGACGGAGACGCCGCCCGTCGCGTCCCTTGCGAATGACGAGACGGTCGAAGCCCTGTTGAGGGTCTTGTCGTAGATGTCGGCGATGTCGGTGTTCAGCCAGTTGACCCCGCTGAAGCTGGCGGACGTCGCTATACTCTGGACTTGCTCCTTCAACTGGTCGAGCTCGGCCTGGACCTTGGCCTTGTCGACGCCGTCCTCTTCGGCCGCCACCAGCTTCGCCTTGAACTCCTTGAGGACGTCGACGACCGAATTCAGGCCGGCATAGGCCACGTCCACCTTCGCAGCCCCCAGGCCAAGGGCGTCGGAGACCGCCGAGATCGCCATGTTGTCCGAACGCATCGTCGTCGAGATGGACCAGTAGGCGGCGTTGTCCGCGGCGGTGTTGATCCGCAGTCCGGAAGAGACCTTGTCCTGCTCAGCACTCAGCTGCCCGCTGATCGAACGAAGAGTGCCGAGGGCCGCCATGGCCATGGTGTTCGTATGGATGCTGGTCATGAAATTCCGCCGGGGTCTTTGGAGGCAATGCGGCGTCATCATGAGCCGAGGAGGAAGGCGAACGCTCCCCGGTTGTATTTCGGCTTTGTCTCGTTAACGGTCAGGTCAAAACGCCAGGGGGAAATTACCCTCTCGCCATGGAATTTTTGCGAGGTCGCAGCCTCTCTTGAAACTGGCTCGGCACCATGCAGTTCATCGATCGGCAGTGGGCATGTCAGATGACCTTCCGCTTGATCAGCACTGTAGGAAACTGCAATGGATGCGAATGGACATCGGCAGGGGGCCGCCAGCACGCCTGACCGCTTCCGCTCTTATCTTAGCCAGGCACTTTTTGAGGGTGAGGGGAGCCTTTCAAGTATGAGCTATACTAAGGAACTGCTGTTCGGTGACGACCCTCGGCACGACGAGGATAGAGAACGTCTTCGCGAGCGGGCCGCTGCAATGATCGACCAGTTTCCAGCCAGGCTTCGCGGGAAACGCAAAGAAGCTGATGGGAGGTGGTCCGCGCATTGGGAATCGTCTGTGACGGAGGCGGCAAAGGAGCTTGAAATCCAGTTTATCCTGGTGAATAGCCGTTTCGCTTTCAGAACGGCAAGCGACAAGAAAGCCGTCGCGGAACGCGCTGAGATCATCTGGCAGCAGCACGTTGACGCATACCGGAAATGGCTCGGTTCAGAATCGAAGCAGTGAAGAGCACGCGCAAAAGATTAACATGAATGGGAGGACTGCAGGGACTGTCGGCGGCGCGCTGTTCGGTCTTTTCATTGGATCAGGAACCGGTATCGTCGGGGGGCTTCGGAGGCGTCGCAGGCGTTTGGAGCTTCACGTTGATCGGTGCCGCGTTAGGCTTTTTCGCAGAGCCTGATTTCGCCAACATTATTCGCCGCCGGCGGTCCAGGTGAGGCTGCTTAAAGAAAGGACAAACTTCGGTGCGTTTCGAAAATCACATTCTGCCCCATAAAATGGGGGAGATTTTTTCCCGCGTGAAAGTCGCCTATTGGAAAGATGAAATCAGCCAGCAGGCGCAAGAGACGCTGGAGGCGGTTCGGCAGAGTCCGGATGAATTGGCCTATGAGGACTGGGCCGAACATTTGAGCGTCGGAGACTGGGTACTTGATTTTCAGGTGATGAGCCAGGGGCGCAAGTCTCATGGTGTTTGGCAGATAACCAAAGAACACGGCAATCTTTCCGTCGCCAAGCCGATGGCTCGCAACAGAATCGAGTTTGACGGCAATCTTCTGGAGTTCAGTGAGGCAGACTACAACGCCTTCGAGTCCGCGGCGGGTCGCTTGATCGCCAGTCATCCGAACAGTGACGGCCGGAACGTGATAATCGAATTTCGTGACGTCATCTTGCCGTAGGTCCAAGGTTCCAACCTGCATCGGCTGGCATGCCGTCCGCCGCCGCGGCGATGGCGGTGACAGCCGTTCTCGAAAACTTCTCGGCCCGAAGAAAAACGCGGCGACCTGTTGACTTCCTAAAAAATGTTCCCTATTTGTTCGGCCTATGTGTCAGAACCAGACCCGCCTCGTACGAATAGGTTGACCGCTCGCGCCGCCATGGCCGCGGCGACGATCGATCGTTTTCGCTATCGAGGTAGAGATCATGGGTATCGCAAAGCGCGCGGCGTCGCTCCGCGCAGTGAGGCATTCCGCGTCAATCCGCATCCATCCGCCGGCAGGCACAGTGAAGTGCGAGGGTCCAAGGCTCTATCGCTCGCAGGTCTCGCGCGACGTAGCGTGCCTTCTTGACGTCAACCCGTCAGTGGCCGTCTGGCGCTGCATGCCGACCGCCCTCGATCTCGAGTCCCCCTCCCACGTCCCCGATTTTCTCGTCTTCGACACGGACGGCGGTCAGATGTTCGTGGACGCTCCCGACAGGTCGGTCGACGTTGCCGTCGTCGAGGCCGCCGCCCGCCATCGCGGTGCGCGTTACTGGCTGATCCCGCGCGAGGAGGTCTATTCCGGCCCGAGGTTGGCGAACGCCCGGGACCTCCTCCGCTATGCCGACCACGATACGCCGCTTGGCGACCGTCTTCGCCTTCTGGCTGCCCTGGACGAACACGGCTCCATGCCTGTTGCCGAGTGCCTCAAGGCCTTTCAGGAAACGCGCCCTGTTCCCGGGATCGCTTCTCTCATTCTGCGCGGGTTTATCGAGGTCGATCTGGATGAAGGGCTGCTCGGCCCGGAAACGACGGTCCGCAGGATATCGCGGTAACCGAAGCCGCCGATCCGTTCGAACCCGCGCGAGAGAGCGATGACATATAATCACCTCGATACAGCCAAACGCCCGAAGTCCAGTTTCAGCCTGCCCGTGGCCGTCGCTAAGTGCGGCGTCCGTAGTATCCTTCGGCCGTTTCTGAAGAAACCGGATGCCTGTTTCGTCGCTGTCCTCCTGATCGAGGACGCGGACGCCGTGACGTACTACGAGCATGCGGCGCGCGAGTTGCTGGCCACGGCGAGTCCGTACGACGAACACGGGTACGACATGTTTGCCGTCACGTCGGTCACAGACAACGACGATTTCGCCAGCGACAGAAACGCTTGCTCCAAAATCCGGTCCGCTCGTCGCGCGGTGGTGTTTGTCGTCACCCTCGATGGCCTGTCGTCTGATTTGGCCTTGGCTGCGGATTACGTCGCGAAGGTGCCTCGCGCTACGGCCGTCCATTACATGGCTGCCGCATCGGAAATCGGTCTCTCGGGGATGACAACCGAGACTGCCGCCTTTCTGACACAGCACTGCTTCGACGACGTCAAAATGGCGTTCCGGCCTCAACGGCCGCTGCTGAGCGCAGTCCGGCGCTTGCGACGGCAGGCCCAATTGGAGCGACAGCCGGAGCCTGTTGCGGAAGCGACGGCGACCCTGAGGCTGGAGGACATGCACGGCTACGGCCAGGCCAAGGATTGGGGCCTCCGACTTGCCGAGGACATCCGCGCCTGGAAGGCAAGGGAAATCGGCTGGGAGGACGTTGACCGCGGCGCGCTCGTTTACGGGCCTCCGGGATGCGGCAAGACGTCCTTCGCGAAGGCACTCGCCGCCAGCTGCGATGTCGAACTGGTACTGGCATCGGCAGCCCGCTGGCAGGCAAAGGGGCATCTCGGCGACTTGCTCAAGGCAATGAGGGCAGCATTTGACGAGGCAAGGAAGAAATCCCCCGCGATCCTGTTCCTGGACGAGTTCGACAGTTTCGGCGACAGGGACGCTCTCAGCGATAACGGGAACCAAGACTACCATAGGCAGGTGATCAACGGGCTTCTCGAGTGTCTCGATCCGTCGGAAGGCCGCGAGGGCATTGTGGTGGTTGGTGCCACCAACAATCCGTCTATCATCGACCGCGCCCTGCTTCGTCCGGGAAGGCTCGAGACGCTCATCGAAATCCCATTGCCCGACGTTGCTGCACGGGTCTCAATCCTCCGGCACCATCTGCGGGATCACGCGTTCGGCGGCGATCTCGCTCGTTTCGTGTCGGCGACCAGGGGCTGGTCCGGAGCTGACATCGAGAAGCTTGCTCGCGATGCCAGGCGGCTTTCGAGGCGGCGGAAGGTTGCCTTGTCTGAAGACCTCCTCCTCGAGGTGATGCCCAAGCGCTACGTCCTAAGCGAGAGCGAACTGCGGCACACTGCAATCCACGAAGCTGGCCATGCCATCGTCGCGGTCGTCCTTGCATGCGACGTGCTCAAACACGTTCACATCGATCGGGATGCGGCCCTTGGAGTCGGCGCTCAGTCCGTCGGAATGACCGTCTTCGAACCCGAGGTCGGACGAGTGAAGACGGTGAGCTACTACGACGACAGGATCGCGATGCTCTTGGGCGGTATCGCGGCTGAGACGGTGGTCTATGGCTGCCATGCAGACGGGGCAGGCGGCGCGCCGTCGTCGGACCTGGTGCTGGCAAGCGATATCGCCACGAAGCTGGAGCGTCACTTCGGGTTCGGTGAGGTGCTTTCTGTCGAGCTTGGAAAGGGGGACCGTCCCCTCGAGTATCTCCGTGATCGTGACCCGGAACTGCGCAGTCTCGTCGATGCGAGGCTGAGGACCCAGTTCGACCGAGCGGTGGCGCTTCTTTCGGAGCGTCGTCAGGAACTCGACCATCTCACCGAGGCGCTGGTCGAAAAGGGACATGTCATCGGTGACGAGGTCCGGGCGCTCCTCGGCGTAAAGTCCAGGAATACCGAATCCGCATCCGTCAGGACGTGACGGCTAGCGGTCAGGCTCCGCTCCTCGCTCGAGAGAGGGGCGGAGCCGCTCAACGAATCGTCTGCAACCTGCCACTCGGGAACCTTGCGACTTCAGTCTCGTCGCTCCCCTGAGGCATTTTCGGATAAGGGCTTACGGAGTTGCCTCTGATTGATGCCAGCTTTGATTTTTACCCGACGGCCGAGCGGTTTGAATCCGATCTCGTCCAGGACAGAGCCGAGCGAGGTTTTCTTTGCGGACTTTGGTTTACGGCGTGATGGCCGCGCCATCGCTGCCTCCTCTAATTGGATCAGGAGCACCTTGGGCTCTGCGCGCTTATCCGGCAAGACAGAAAGCCTGTCTGTCGGAATAAAACCGATCGGCTCTAGGTGTCCAATTGTTGTGTCGGGGTCAGAAAGATGACTCTTGGAGTTCAGGAAGGTGCCGAAGCGTGAAACTCTGGATCATTTCCGATTTGCATCTGGAGTTCGGCCAGCCATTCGTTCAGTCACCGCCTCGAGATGCGGAGGTCCTTGTTTGCGCCGGGGACCTTTTGACACGCGGCATCGTCCCCAGCATCGAATGGTTGGCGGCCAACATCCCTTCCTCGATGCCCGTCGTGTTCACGGCAGGGAACCATGAATACTACGGAGCCTCCGTGCAGGAGAGCATCCGCGATGCGCGATTGCTGCGTGATCGCTATCCCCACATCCACTGGCTCGAAAACGAAGCGGTAGATATCGGCGACGTCAGATTTGTTGGCGCGACGCTCTGGACCGACTTCCGCCTCAACGGCGGCGATCCCGAACTGGCAATGGCGGCCGCCCAGAGCGGTATGAACGACTACCGGAAGATCAAGTTTTCCAAGCTTCCTTATTGGAAGTTCAAGCCGATCCACGCCTATCGAATGCACCACGAGTCCCGGGCATTCCTCAAAACGACACTGCCCAAGTCCTCGTCCTGGAAGACAGTGGTCCTAAGCCATCACGCTCCGTCACCCAGATCAATTCCACCCGAGTTCCGGGGTGATCCGCTGTCTGCATGCTACGCTTCCGATCTGGAGGACCTTATCGTCGAAGGGCAGCCTGCATTGTGGGTGCATGGTCACGTCCATCAGAAGGTCGATTACCGAGTCGGAGAGTGCAGGATCGTTGCCAACCCTCGCGGATATCCGGGAGAGGGGACGGCCTTCGATCCGCAGCTCGTCATCGAAATCTAGGACTGCCTGATCGGGCTCATTCCTGGCCGCATTGCATTCTCGGGAACAAGCCTCTAGTCTTCGATTAGTCGTCAGGCGGACGAGACGGCTAAGAAGAGGCAGTCGAAACTGCCCGAAGAATCTCCAAGCGGTATCCAAGCCGCCCGCCATTTTCCCCTGTGAACCGAGCGTGCGTCGTTTCTGGCGCGGCTCATGGCTGTTTGGAGATGACAATGAAATATGCCCTCGTAGAAGGAATCCGTCTGGAGGCGACGGCAGGCGTTCGCGGGATTTGCCCCGGATGCTCATCGCCCATGATCCCCAAGTGCGGTCTCAAACGACTGCACCATTGGGCTCATAAGAGTACCATCGCTTGTGACCACTGGTGGGAACCCGAAACCGAATGGCATCGGGGGTGGAAGAACCAGTTTCCTGCGGAGTGGCAGGAGATCAGGCATGCCGCGTGCAACGGCGATGTCCACATAGCCGATGTCAAAACGGCGAGCGGGAGCGTCCTTGAGTTCCAGTATTCGGCTATCACCCCCGAGGAGAGGGCGTCTCGCGAGGCCTTCTACGGCCGCATGGTGTGGATCGTGAACGGCACTCGGCTGAAACGCGATCTGCCGTCATTCCAAGAGTCGCTGACCTACGCTCCATCGGCCGAAACGAAGGCGCGGGCATGGCTTCTGTCGGATCAGACGTCGGCGATCATCGGACGCTGGAGAGGAGGCAGTCACCCCGTGTTCCTGGATTTTGGTGATGCGGACTTTTCGTCGCCTTGGCTGCCTTCCACGGGATTGATTTGGTGGCTGACCTACATTCCCCGCGGTCGCGTCATCGCAACGCCGGTCCACGGGCAGAGTGTCATCGACCATTTCCTCTCCGGCGCGCCCATACGTGGATTTGCCAAGCCCACGCCACCTCCGCTCTGGCCTTTCAGAAGACTAGACCTTGCCCGAGGCACGCTGCCACGTGGTTGACGCATACGGCTGCCAAAGAATTAGGCTGCAGGTTCCCAAACGTCGAACCTCTCCAGAACCAGTGCCTTGCGAACTAAATTTCAAACCGGGCGGTCGAGTACTTGTTGTGATCGGAGTCTCGGCGACAAAGGTATTTATCGACGAACACCGAAGTATCCGCAGTTGTTTTCAGCGCATCGCCGATATCCGTATAGTGATTAACGTCGCCGCGGTTGACATCGACATCATCGATCTCGAGCCTGTAGAGATACTTTCCTTTTTGCGGTCGCCAACTGCGCCTGGCCCAGGTCTCGTCCTCCCACGTGTACAGCGATGTTGCGCGGACGTCACCGCCATCCGCCATCGCCTCACGTAGGATTCGTTCCGATTCAACATGTGCCTCAGCAAGCGTCCCATGTGGTCGCCCGCTGATGACATCGTATCACCCGGCTTGAACACTCTTCCATCAGTACGCCATACGATTTTCTTCATTCTTAGCCCCAGCATTCCGCTCAACAGCCGTCTCCGCAATCCCCCAGTAATTGAGCGCGTTACGGACTCCCTCACGTGGATAGTATTCTCCCGCTTCGACCAGGTCGCGCCGAATCGTTGCGAGTCTTCGATCTGCGTCTGCCTTGATTGCGTCTGAGAACGGTGTGGTACCAAGCGGGAGTTTCTTCTCGCCCTGGCGCGGCCAGCTGTTAGGCCACGCCGACCAGTCGCTCCATGCATCAAGGGCCTTATTGGTTGCTTCCATGGTCTCGTGATCGCACTGCCAGCCGTAAAGGTTGCGCGCACAAAGTCGCAACATGGCTTTAATCTCGGGCATGGTATCGGTGAATGCCTTCAACGGAGTCGGCAAAAGAACCATGTTGGCGATGCAGGAGTAAAAGCGATGATCCGCGACGACGTCGTTCGACTTCTGATACTTGGGATCGTCGACACCCCATAGATGGCAGCACGACCAATTGGGACGGTTCTTCTTGCGAAGACCAAGCGCTTTGGTCAGCGCCTCATTCGCGTTGATATTCCCCTCGAACTTATGGACCTTGGCCTTGCTGACCCGGTTGGTGTTTATGCGCGGTTCCGACCAGTTCGCATTGTAGAACAGCTTCCTTCGGGCATATTCCGGGTACCACACCGGCAAATAAACAAATGTCTCCGGCGCAACCCACCTGGCCGTCCGCTCGACTAGCGAGGCGATTTCCCTAAGACCGATCTCCGCCCTCAGCGCCTCCAGGCCGTCATCAATCACGTAGGAATTTCCTTAAAAATAGCGTTGTCACGATCTCGCCCCATGCCGGTCATCAAGGTGGCGTTGTTACTATCCAAAAGCGGAGGTTGGTTCTCGACTCATTCGAATGAACACTGATGGGCATACGGCTAGCATGCAACCCTCTAACCCATTGCTACAGCCGCTTGTTGGACGAAAGAAAAAGGAAGGGACATTAAGTACCACCACTTCGGACCGACACTTTACAGCTGAGTCGCGCGCGTGATCCCGTCTAATTTCGGTTCAGCCCATGTTCTCTGGACAACAGAATATTCTTCCAGAAGGCCTCGCGTCCGATTACTACTTCGTCAGTCGTTGCGGCCGGGCGGTACTCCAGAAGAGTGAATCTGAATGCTTGCCGACAATAGGCGAGGGTTGGATCGCTCACGAGTTTGCGCAACTCGACGTTTCCGCCGTGACCCGTGGAAACGTAGTTCGTCCACCGTGACCAGATGCCCTGGGTACCGTAGGCAGACCCGATATAGCGTTTCCCCGTCTGCACGTCCGAGATCATGTAGACACCCTTGACGCTCGATAGTGCAGCCATCCAATCGGGTCTGCTGTTGCGGACCAGCGTTTCCAGTTCCTCGAAGCTGACGTCGATATTCTCGAAACCGGGGAAGCCTCGTCCGGAGTACGGCTCCCTAATGATCTCCTGCACCTCGAAGGTGTCGTAGTGACTCTCCAGGCGCACTCGGGTCGATCTGTCACCGTAGGCAAGCCGCAACTTCAGCCTGCCAAGAAACGGTGCGCCGTGATCCGTGAGGGCCACGTTGTATCGGTCGGCATGGCGCGTCATGATTTGCCAGACGCCCCCGAATAGCCAGATGTCGGGTTCGTGATAAAACTGCATGACGGAGAAGACGTATTGCCGATTGAAATCATCGCGACCCGGGCGGTATTCCTGCCACTGCTGCCATTCGTCTCGATCGCGCGCCCAGACGTCTAGCGGCTGGTTCTTACCGTTATAGCGGGCGAAGTGGAGCTTGAAATCGGTCGGGTTTTCGAGCTTCCAGATGTCCTTCAGCATTATCTTGGTCATGGCGGAGTGCTACGCTTTTGGCTTGTCAGTCCATTTCAGGCCGAACGATTGTCCTGCCTTCCAGGCACAGGAAATGCCCAGAGCCGTCACGAACTCGACTTCCTTCGGTGATGGCTTTGATCCCAAAACAATCATTGGATGGGCATGTGACTTGATGAAATGTCGATATTCCAGAACTTGGCCGATGGCTATTCGTAACGCAAACCTCGTTTCTCCCCTGCTGGCGGGTTTCAACTCCGCGATTACGTCGCCAGCGGTCGGATGGCGGAATGAAATGTCTATTCCTGCGACATTACGCGAAATTCCCGTAGCGCCAATCTTTGTAAGGTACTGGTGGAATTCGTTCTCCAAGACACCGTGTTCGGCGTTCACCGTAATAACGCGCTCAGCGAGATAGCGTGTGTATGGCTTCTTCGCCGCGGCCGCTGAGGCGATCTGCGCTCGCTCCTTGGCAGTTAGCGGCGGCCCAGCCTTTCTGTCGCGCGGGTTCAGAAACTGCGGATCGAATTCATTCGTGATGAGCCACTGCATGATCGGATGGTCGTCATCGAGCGCCTGTGCCAGCAGCTTGATACCATCTTCTGGACGCAGAGCCTGATAGCCGCCATGCATCTTGGCGAGCACCATTTTATCGGGGCGCAAAGGGTACTTCGGGAGAGCTAGCGGCTGGTCGAACCAGTGAAAAAGCGATGCGGGGCACTTCCAATGGATTGTATGGAGCCCCGTCCCCCAATGTTGCCTGAAGTCTTTTTCAGATGCGAACTTGCCCTTTATCGCAGGTCTCGCCCACAGCTCGTTACCAACCACCCCGAGCTTGAAAACCTTGGCGAGCTTGGTTGCCTCTTGATCGGTCACCAAGGACACGTCACAGGCGATCCCCACAACATACTGAACGTCACCGCGCATGGCCGTCATGATCAGGCCGAGATGGCCGTGCTGAGCGAATGCATCGAGCTTCGTCGCCGTTTCAGAGCTGAAGTATCGGTCCTCTTTCCATTGGCGACCGATGTCCCCGTTCCACTCTTCGCCGCCATAGCCGTATGTCTTTACGAAGCCTCCCTGAACCTTAGGGTCGCTGGGGCCGCAATAGCCGTTCGTGCTCCATAAAACAGGCTTGGTCGC
Organism: Sinorhizobium fredii USDA 257; assembly: GCF_000265205.3. Taxonomy (NCBI): domain Bacteria; kingdom Pseudomonadati; phylum Pseudomonadota; class Alphaproteobacteria; order Hyphomicrobiales; family Rhizobiaceae; genus Ensifer; species Ensifer fredii. The sequence goes on along the minus strand of NC_018000.1, from coordinate 4,989,466 downwards.
CAAAGCGTATTTTGCCTTCGGGTTCAACGGCATGCATATCCTTTCTTGGTGATCAGAGGTTCTGTCGCGGTGAAGCCAATCAGGTTGGTGGTTGGCCCTGTCTTAGAGCAAGTTTGTAATGCGCTGCCTGACTTCCTCGTTCATCGCGAACTTCCGCAGCCGGTCGAGCGACTGGAGGCTGGAAACGACATCGGGTCGTATCGTCTCAAAATCTACAATGTGGTTGAGGGCAGGTGTCTTGAGGTTCACGAATGCCATGGACTTCGTCGACCTCACGAGCATCTCGGGCTCTAGGATTGGAGCCAGCGCCGCAGCGAGCGACTCGGCATTTCGGGAAACTATCGCCAGTTCGCAACCAATACCCTTGAACTTGTGGATCAGTCGAACGCTATTGCCGGCATACAGCCCGGGAAAGTAAATCCAGCTGCCGTCTTTGCCGACGGTATCCGGCTTCAGCATCCGGAGCTGTGGGAACTCGGTAGATGCCACCAACCAGTATTTCTGGTAGAATTCCATCATCGCCAAATCTGGCGACTTCACGTAGCCTTTCCTAAAGTCGGCGATCGCGCTTTCGAATACGTGCCGTTTGAACGCGAACTCGGGATAGCCACCGAGGAACTCGACGACTTCTTCGTAAGAGAGATGGACGTCGATGTGCGCGGAATGCTCCGAACCAAGGGTTTCGAAGTAGTGCCGCGGCGACATTAGGATCACTTTGAACCGCGTCCACTGGCCTCTCTGAACACCCGCTTCCCCGCGCATGCGATAACGGGCGAACTGGCGGTCCATCAACGGCGCACGAACCTTATTCTCGATTAGTATGCCGCATCGACCGTCCGAGCTTTCGGCAACTATCTCGATGTCCGTTTCACCGAGGGATGTGTCGGCAACGGAACGGCGAATTGCGACCAAGTGCAGATCGCGGGATTCGCCAGCGACCTCAAGGACCTTCCTGAAAAAGTCGGGTGAGCTGTGAAGGAGGTCCATGGCCAGCACATCGGTCACGATCTCCTCGACGCGAGCGATGGTATCGAAGGTCACATTGGTCATCGGTTCAGCACCCGTCGAGCGCCTTGATCCTCGAGATCAAGGTCCTTCCGTAGAGATAGATCGTGTGGACGTCGGCCCGACCACGGCACTGGCGTCCTTTGTCGGTCTCGTATTCGTATGACACCCGCACCTCGTCCGCGCCCCGCAATGTAGTCCCCGTCAGCGTGAGGGGCACGGTCATCGCACTGTAGAAGGTGTGGATCGATCCTTCGTTGAACGGGCCTTTCCCACGCTTTTCAGGAACCACAAGGGCGGCGGCAGCCTCGCCGTCAGCTGCCGCGAGCGCAGAATAGAATGCCGTCGTCGTGGACATTGGATCGTGCGGCATGGGCTTCCCTTGATCGGATGCCGTAGGGGAGTTCACGCCGATCGGTTCGTAAGAGATGCCGACGGTCGCTGCGGTGTTCGCCGTCAGCCATTCCACGCCCTCGGGCGGGGCAGACGTGATATAGAACACTGCCTTATCGTTGAGGCCGAGCTGATTGAGGTACGCGCCGACGAGGGCGTTCGCTGCGCCGTACTCGGAGGCCTGTCCGTTTACCAGTCGGTAGGCGGCGTGGAAGCCGAGCTTGGACGTGTCGTCGAGCAGCCTCGGTGATCCTGCAAGCCAGGTGAGGGCGCAGGCCGACGCGCAGAGTGCATCTGGCGGAACGGCGGTCGCAAAGCCCCGCAGTCGGATGGCTCGCCCGATCTCCAGGCCCGCGTGGAGGTTACCGCCGCCGCTATTCAAGACGACAACGGCTCGGTCGACAGTGGCCGCGAGTTTCCGGAAGTCGGCGTCATCGCCATCGTTGAATGTCCCGGTGACGGATACGATCTCGATTCCATCCGATCCAGGCTCTCTCGCTATCTCTGCCGCCCGAAGCGGGAGCGCGAGCAACATCAAACCTGCCACTACGATGTATCGCATCCGTATCCCCCTGAAGCCTTGGCTCACTTTGAGCATCGAGCGGCCATCCTTTCAAGAGGTTGTAACGCGAGAACCTATCAACCTTTCCCAGTTAAAACGGCGAGGCGGGCTTAGCGTCGTTCTACCCTTCGGAGTTCCGCATGCTTCATTGTACTGATCGACATCGCTCGACTTTCAGCTGTAGTTGGGGCACGGAAGCGGAAGAACCGAAAAACCTGAATGAACGTACCTTCATGGACAATTTTTCAGGCCTGGACCGCATTGAAGTCGAAGCTGCCCTCACGGGCACAGGAGGGGAGGCACCTTTATGGATTTGAGCTCTAATGCATGGCTGGTTCGCATCATGCGTGTCCTGGTGCCTTTGGCGACGACGATGGCGGCCGCTTCAACTCCGGCGCATGCGGAGGATGATCACTCTATCTACTACGGCTCCCGTGCCGGCATGCACGTTACGACAGTATCCAAGTCCGGGATCGGCACGTCGAAGGCCGTCATCATGATCAAGCACACGCCAAAAGATGCGAAGGCCTTCTGTGTCGAATATTCGCAGGACTATTCGATGGCCTGCGTCAAGCGAACGATGGCGGAGGTGAAAGTCGGCGACCGGGTCACTGCCAACTGCAAGAAACGGACGTGGACAGACGTCTATGGCCAAGCCTACGCCTTCGAGGGAAAGGCGACGTCGTCCGATCTGATGGCGGATTACATCGTCCGCAACGTGGCTTCCGGAGATATCCTGGATGGTTCATCCGCTTCGGGATATCCGGTCGCACTAAGCATTTTTCAGGAGCTTTGCCCAGGAATCGCGAAATGATGCTTCGTCCCCTGACCCTATGCGCTTCAATGGTTTCGGCGCTCGCCCTTGCGTCGATGACCCACGCCGCAGAAGTTGTGTTCGAGGGGATCAAGGACGGACAGATCGGAGCGGAGGCCAGGTTCCGCCTGGAGGGCGATATTGTCGAGGGAGACAGCGGTCGGGTCGCAGAGGCTCTGCGCAAAGCCGACGTATCCCCTCAGCAGGACCCGTGGCGGCGGATTGTCATCGCCCTGAACAGCTCGGGAGGCGAATTCCACGAGGGCATCGATCTCGCGATCACTTTTCGTCGCCTTGGTCTCGCGACAGTTGTCAGGTCAGCGGACGCTTGCTACTCGGCCTGCGCAATCGCGTTCCTCGGCGGCGTTGACCTGCCGAAAGACCCGACACCTGTGGGAGAGGATGACCCACTACCCAGCCAGAGGCCGTCCCGCTCGCTGGAGAAGGATGCGCGACTCGGATTTCACGCGCCATACCTTGCCGTTCCGGACGGCAACTACGAGGCGGGACTGGTTCAGGATGCATATCGCGCCGCAGTTCTCGGAATCGCGCGGCTGGTCGCGCTCGCTGACCGTCTCTACATAGTTCCAGCCGAACTGCCCCGTTTGCTCGCACCTGGGCGAGATGAGATGTATATGGCCGACGATGTCGATGCCGTGCGGGTACTGGGCATCTCATACACGGATTTCTCGTACCAAATCCGAGAAAACTACGGCTTCACGCAATCGATGATCCTAAACGGGTGCGTTAACCGATATTACCATCTACAGCGCCGGAGCAGTGCCGACGGGTTTGCGAATGCCCTTTCTGTTCTCAACGAGTTCATCGAGGGATCGCGGTTGATGGGGAACGGCGAGGAGGCCATAGCCTTCGGTGTGCGTAAGGTTATGCAAGGCACTGCCACTACCTGGGTCGCCTACCTGCCGATTGCAAAAACACAGGATGGGGATCGGTTCGTCTGGTGCCTGTTCTCCCCCGCCGTCGGAAGCCCGACAACGTTCTACAAGCCGGGCGGCACGATCGAGGAATTGTTCTCGCAACTCGAGGTGAAAAACGACCTTTGGTCGTACTCATCGTCCGAGACGACTATTCGCCTTTCGACAGGCGACTCGATCGACGACATGATGCGGGCCCTCGATCTGGTCCCGCCGCAAACAAAGTTAAGTGACGTCACACGACAGCTGGAAACCTATCGAACGACCGAGACACCTATGGCGGTTAAATAGACGGCATCGCCCTTACCCATGGACAGTCCCGTGCGGTCAGACGTGCGCAGATAGTTTCAACTCCATCCCGACAATGAGACTATTTGCCATTTGTTTCAGACGGACCAAAGGGCCAAACATGAGGCCGCCTGGTCGAAGTGTCCGACCGACACGCGTGTGCTAGGCCCAAAACACGAGGTCGTGTTCGAAGATCATTTCATCCTGTTGCCGCTCGCACCTAAGGAGCATCGAAATTCTTCCTCATCGCATGCTGGCGTTGCTCGAGCAATTTCAATTACTGCGCAGCCAATTTGAGTTCGCTTTCAAAGACATCCACGGGTACCGCCAAGGACGTAAGCTCCAATCACCTTTGGCGAACGTAAAATCCGCGTATGAGGCCTTCCGTCTTTCGACTCGAAGTCAACAAGTACACTACCGTTTTCAATTCGAGACAGCTTGAGCTCTGTTACATCTTCTATGCCTGCATATCTTTCGAGCAAGATGATATTCTCGGAAATCACATCCTGATGGTCCGTCGCCTTGACGATCATGTTGAACCGTCGGTCAGCGTGGTGGTAGGCTTTCTGGATCAGTCGGGCTGTCTTGGACGCTCTCTCAAAATCGGCCTTGGAAACGTAGAAGCGGTAGACATTGCAAAGTCCGATCAAGGTTTTCTCGTCTTGGGGTACTTCGGCCCACCGGCTGTCAGATTCTGCCAATTTGTCCATCATTTGGCGCAGAACTTGATGCGGTTCGGGACCATATCCGCGCCGCTGGTACTCCAAAAGCTTTTCCATTTCTGGGTCTCGATTTGCTTCGGCATCTGCCCTGCCTTGTTCCACGGCGCGTTGCATGTCCTCGCGGATTCGACGCCGTGCGGCTTCGTACGGGTCTCCTGACTCATCAGCAAATGCTGAACCTCCAAGCGTCAGCGTGAAGGCTGACATGAGGGCAATAATTTTCATATACGACCCTGCTGTGGCGTTCGGCCATTGGGGTTGGATCAGGCTACTGATTTGCCACCCTGCCGAATGTTTGATCCTTAAAGGCCATCGGAAAGACCGCCTCGACTTCTGTGTTTTCATGAAACTCCCGGTCTTGGCGATAGGTTGTTAAAGTTTGAAGCAGAACCGATTTCTGGTCTCGCTGTTCAGCGCGCAAAGTGTGTAGCCGTCTTCGGTGTAAGGGATAGACGGCTTGCCGTTGATCGTGAAGAAGTCCCCGTCGCGTGCGAGGATGGTTTTATTTCCTGTCGGCCAAATGAATTCGTAGCGGTCGGTCCTCCGGTCATCCACCACGACATTCATCGTCAGCGTGGCTGCGCAGGGTTCGACTTCCTTCACCCCCTGCTTGCTGAAGACCGTGCAGGTCGCTGGCACCTTCGCGCCAATGATGGGCTCAGACGAGGCTTCTTTAGGCTGGGTGGCCGCGCCGCCAAGCTCCTGAAGCTTGAGTCCTGGCCTATACGACGCCAGTTGTCCAATGTGCCAGCTTCGAGCCGCGAAGTTCTCCACCGTGCAAGTTCCTTGACCAAGAAGCACGTTGTACATCCCGTTATAACCGCACCCCTGTAGTGAGTCGCCGTTGACCGCGATTAGGCAACCAGCTTCCGAATATCCAGCGTCCATGCTGGTGACCGAAAAATACTTCGTCCCGCCCTCCGCTTGGAGAAATTTGACGATCGCCTCGTCTTGGGTGACGGGTTTCTGGAATTTCCTGGCATCCACGGGTTCCTTCATCAGGCCGACCTGCCAATGGAAGGAATTTTCGCAGGCATAGTAAGCGCGCTCTTCAGGAGGCGCAGACTGCCTGGGAAGCCCAAGAAGCTCGATTTCGAACCGTCCCGCCTTCTCGACCGTGTCGATGTAGAAGAAATCGTTGCCGACGTGCTTGAGCATCTCCTGGATCAGGTCCGGGCGCATCATCGTCGAGTTCGACCAAGGGACCAGATTGTTCGCCAGCACCATGATCTTGTTCATGTTCTCCAGGGCGACGTCGTGAGCGACTGCCAGCGCTTTTGTACTGACGAGACTTTCCGTGGTCAGCGAAAGATAAGGACGGTGAAACCCAAGCTTCCCGTTAATGTGGAGCTTGCGATTAACGAAGGTCACCTCTGGCCCTTGCGCGATTCCCATCATGAACAGGATCGCGCACATGGAATAGCATTCCGCGCCGTCATCAATGACCGTTCCGACACCATTCTTGTAGAAGAACTCCGCCAGTTTGACGCCCTCCGTGACATCGCCACCCGGACTGTCGAGGCAGATGGTGTCATGCGCCGAACTCTCGCCATCTACTCCCAAAAACTCTTTGGCGGCGATATCGACCAAGCTGGAAAAGTCGCCGGGAACGATCTCGCCTTCGAGTGTCAGCACGCATATGTCATTGGAGGATTTGCTTATGTTGGCAGCGAACGCAGCCGGTTCCATAAATGACCCCGCAGACAGCCACGTGAACGATATCGAGAACAGCAACACGTGTGATAAACGTCGACTCCCCATGGCTTCCCCTCCCAAATTGTTGCTTGTGTGCCCCACAGGTTGCAACGGTTACCATGGCGCTGCATTCAAGCGAAGTGGGGGTCCTTCTTTGAATAAACGCTTGAGTTGACTGTCCCTGCACTAGACCTACAACCATCTTTGTGCATGACTTGCGCGATCAGGGGGCGGGAATGAACAAGACACCGGACGCAAGTCAGTTTTCAGAACAATCGATTTTTCAGAGCAATCTTTCGGTTGAAGCGAAAGTAGAACGCGCTCGAACAGAGCTACTTGATTTCTCTGCCCGCAACCGTTTGCTAAATGTGCCGCGCTTCTCGAAGAGCGCGAAGACCGTCGATATCGTCGACGAGCGCGCTGCCGAAGTCTTCCGCGTTCTGGTGTCGGAAGGCAAGGCGATGACCTTCCTAGCAGGTGCAAAGGGCCGGGAGCCCAAGGAAGGCGACGGTACGGAAGAACTTATCGAGCTTGCTCTTCCTGACGACGACGACAGAGACGGAACGGGTCGGCTCCTCAGGCATGCGGATACCAAACTCCAGACCAGAATGACGCCGAACGCCTTGCAGAAGCGGCTCCTCGACCTCTACTTCGACGCTCGGACGCTGGAAGAAGAGCAGGGCGTGAACATTCTGTATCTCGGCCTCGGGACGCTCAAGTGGATCGACCCGAACAATGACCAGAACATCCGCTATGCGCCGCTCGTCCTCGTGCCCGTCCTTCTCGAGCGCGGGAGCGCGGCGGAACGATTCAAATTGCGGGCGAGGCAGGAGGACTACGCTTCGAACCTCTCCCTGGAAGGTTTTCTCGACCGCATCCACAAGATCACCCTGCCGAATTTCGAACCGTCGGATCAGTTTTCCTTTGACGACTACGCTTCTCAGGTCGCGGCCGCGGTTTCCATCAAACCCGGTTGGTCGGTGCAGCCCGACGACATCGTGCTTGGGTTCTTCTCGTTCGCGAAATTCCTAATGTATCGCGATCTCGACCCTAGCCTCTGGCCGCAGAATGCGAAGTTTACTGATCGACCGCTGATAACCTCTCTCGTTTCGAACGGTTTTACGTCGTCGGATGAACTTCTCGCTGAAGACGCCAAGATCGACGATCACATTTCGCCAACGGAGATGACGCATATCGTTGATGCGGACAGCTCCCAGACCGTGGCGATCCATGAAGCGCGCAGGGGGCGAGACCTTGTGATCCAAGGGCCCCCGGGGACAGGGAAATCACAGACGATCGCCAACATAATTGCCGCCGCCGTGGCCGACGGGAAAACCGTCCTCTTCGTCGCCGAAAAAATGGCTGCCCTGGAGGTTGTGAAGCGACGCCTGGATCAGGCCGGGGTCGGCGATGCGTGCCTCGAGCTCCACTCGAACAAAGCCAACAAGCGCGCCTTGCTCGCCGAGCTTCAGCACACTTGGGACCTTGGAGCTCCGCGGGGAGAGAACGTAGACGCTATCGATCGGAGTCTTGCCGACGCTCGCGACGCGCTCAACGCCCATGCCGCAAGGCTTCACGCGGTTTACCGTCCTTACGAGCTCTCGCCGTATCAGGTGATCGGACATCTTTCGCGTCTTCGCCGGCTTGGCATGCCGCCCTCTGACATCGAGTTGACAGGCTCGGTGAAGTGGGAGCCAGAAACGCGCAGCCGAATTGTTGCCTTGCTCTCGGAGTTGGGGCAGCGCATCGACGACATCGGCGTCCCATCCGATCACCCTTGGCATGGTGTCGGCCTGGTCGGGATCACGCCCCTAGACCTCGAGCGCCTGGTGGTTCGCTTGCGGGACGCCCTATCCAGCTCGACATCTCTGGTTGGGGACATGACATCCGTTGCCAACGCGCTCGAGCGGCCTTCGGCGCGGACGATTGCGGACTTCAAGCCCGAGATCGAGATTGCGGAGCGGCTGGCTACACGCCCCGAGGGCATCAGTACCGAGGCGATTGGAAATGCCCTGTGGGAGACATCGCTGCCGGAGATTGAGCGCCTTGTCCGAGACGGAGCTCAGTTCAAACAGCTGTCGGTAAGGATCGGCGAGCTGGTCGTCGATGCAGCTTGGCAGGCCGATCCGAGCACTCTAGTCGCATCGTTCCGAAAGCTGCCGGCTGGTTTCCCGCACTCCGGATTCGCGGTTATTGCCCAGCTGAACAATCTGGTGCCGCGGTTCCTGAACACTGCGGCTTCGCTGCGATCGATGCTTGGAACCAACGCATCCCCGACGCTGGGTTCAGTTGCGCGGTTGCTGACGATTGGAGAACGAGTGGCGGACGCGCCGGACGTCAGTCCCGACGCTTTCGTCGCCGCGATCTGGGAACGCGGTCTCGAGCAGGCAGGCGATCTCGCGGAAGCGGTTTCCACATATCGCCACATACGGTCCGAGCTTTCAGGTAAGTTTGCCGATCAGGCCTGGGAAATGGACCTGATGGCAGCGCGCACCGCCATCGCCATGCACGGTGAAAAATTTCTGAAGTTCATGAGCGGTGACTGGCGCAAGGCAAAAGCCCTGTTGAAAACGGTGATGACGGAAATGCCTCCCGCCGAAACCGTGAGGCTGCTCGATCTGCTTCAGAAGGGAAAGGAAGCCCGTGCAACCATCAGGGAAGGTGACAGTCTTGGACGATCCGCTTTCGGAGCGGACTGGAGAGGCGAAAAGTCTGATCCCAAGCCGCTTGAAAGCCTGGTGCTCTGGATGCGGAGTCTGCGTGGCGTCGGCGCGGAAGCGCGCACTATTGCGAGCAGACTGACGGACAAGTCGGCCGTGGCCGAACGATGTGAACAGGTTCGCGCGCTGCTGGAGGAAACGCGTCGGCAATTCCAGTCCCTTTGGGCCGATCTTGGCGAAGGAACGGCCTCGCTGTTTCCTGGCGTGATCGACGCGGACGAGGTCATCCTCACTCAGGCAGCGTCGGTTCTGAAGGAAGTCACCACCGCCGAGACCACTCTGACCGACCTGCTGCGCGGGCCGCTCGCTGACGCCGCCGCTCGCGTTTCGTTACTCGAGACACTCGCTTCAGCCCAGGAAAGGCAGCGTAATCTCGAGGCTTCGGACGCGAACGGCAAGGCTGCGTTCGGCTCACTTTGGGCAGGTGCCAGGACCGACTGGAACAAGATTGCCGAGGTTGTGGCATGGGTCTCGTCAAACCGCGACATCCGGCAGCTGGCCTCACGCATTACCGACCCCCGGGTCGTCGCGGACCTCGCTCTCAAGGCAGGGCGAGACGGCGAGGATTTCCTGACGCGGATGACGGGCCTGTTGGAGTTTTTGAAAGCGGACTCCCGTTCGTTGTTCGGATCGGAAACGCTGGCAGAGGTCTCGCTGACGTCAGTCGAAGAACGGCTGGCTCGCTGGATTGAAAACGAGGAGCAGCTGTCGAAGTACGCCGCGTATAACGGGCGTGCGCTCGACGCATCGAATGCGGGCGTGGGTCTGATCGTCGATCGGCTTCGTGACGGCCGACTCGCGACGGCGGACGTCATCCCGTATTTCGAAATGGCCTTCTACGAAGCTGTTCTGCGCGACCAGCATGCCAAGGACCCCGAACTCGCTCGTTTCGATGGGGAGGTGCATGGTCGGTTGGTGTCCGAGTTCGCCGACCTCGATCGCAGCCGGATGCGTCTGTCGAGGCTCGAAGTTGTTCGCTCCCATCATAAGAAGATTCCGTCGGTAAGTGGCATTGGGCCTGTCGGCATTCTTCGCGGGGAAATGGCACGCCGCCGCAACCACATGCCTATTCGCCAATTGATGCAGAAGGCGTCGCAGGCGGTCCAGGCATTGAAGCCAGTCTTCATGATGAGCCCGCTTTCCATCGCGCAATTCCTGCCTCCGGGAGTTCTGGAATTCGATCTCCTTGTGATGGACGAGGCAAGTCAGATTCAGCCCGTCGACGCCCTTGGTGCCGTCGCGCGCGCCAAGCAGGTCGTCGTCGTAGGCGACGAGCGACAGCTGCCGCCGACGCGCTTCTTCGCGAAGATGACCTCTGACGGTTCGGACGACGAGGAGGAGCAGGACGGAGCCAAGGTCTCCGACATCGAAAGCATCCTTGGCCTCTTCTCCGCCCGGGGACTTCCCGAGCGGATGCTACGCTGGCACTACCGCAGCCGTCATCAATCTTTGATCGCGGTATCGAACAGCCAGTTCTATGACAGCAAACTGTTCATCGTGCCGAGCCCTTATACACAGGAAGCCGGGATGGGGCTTCGCTTTCACCACGTTCCCAACGGCGTATTCGAGGATAGCGTCAACAAAGTCGAGGCCAAGATGGTCGCCGAAGCCATCATCCGTCATGCTCTCGACACGCCCCACTTGTCGCTGGGCGTGGCAGCCTTCTCGATCAAGCAGCGTCGTGAAATTCAGGATCAGCTCGAGCTCCTCCGACGTCTCAATCCGCAGACGGAAGCGTTTTTTCATTCGCACCCGAACGAACCGTTCTTCGTAAAGAATCTGGAAAACGTACAAGGCGACGAACGCGATGTTATCCTGATATCCGTGGCCTACGCGAAGAACCCGCAAGGCTACGTGAGCATGCGGTTCGGACCGCTCGGAGCCGAAGGCGGCGAGCGCCGTCTGAACGTTCTCATAAGCCGCGCCAAGCGGCGTTGCGAGGTGTACGCCTCGATCACGGACGAAGACATCGACCTCGAGCGCGGCAAGGGAAAAGGGATTTTCGCCTTCAAGCTCTTCCTGCATTTTGCCCGAACCGGCCGTCTTTCGATGGCAGCTAGGGCCGATCGTTCGATGGACAGCGTCTTCGAGGAACAGGTGATGGCGGCGCTTCAGGAAAAGGGCTATCAGGTCCATCCGCAGGTTGGTATTGCCGGGTTCTTCATCGACCTAGCCATTGCCGACGAGAACGTTCCAGGGCGCTACCTGATCGGCATCGAGTGCGACGGGGCATCCTATCACGACGCCCGATCTGCTCGTGACCGCGACCGTCTCCGTCAGGCGGTCCTCGAGGACCATGGCTGGACGATCCACCGCATCTGGAGCGCTGACTGGTTCCAGCGGCCCAAGGCCGAACTCGATCGTGTCGTCAATGCGATCGAACGTGCCAAGGCCGACATGATTTCAGGTAACTCCGAGGCTGAGCGCAATAAGCGGGCGGTACCTGTGGAAGTCGTGATGATCGAGCGGACAAACGTGACGGAGATCGGGCTTCAGCAGGTTGGTCAGGACGTCGATTCGTCGTGTTTCTACAAGGAGGCCGAATTGCGGCCAGAAGCCTCGACCGAGCTGCACGAAGCGCCGACGGGGCTTCTCGTCAAGCTCGTGAAGCAGACGGTCGAAGTGGAAGGTCCGATCCACTCGGACGAAATCGTAACGCGCATACGAACGGCCTGGGGCCTACAGCGGGCAGGAAGCCGCATCGACGCTCATGTCGGAAACGCCATCCGGATCGCGGTCAATTCAGGCGAGGTTCTGCGCTCGGGGGAGTTCCTCCTCTGGCCCGGCGCTTCGATCAGGCTGCGGGATCGTAGTCTAGCTTCGTCTCCGAGCCTTCGACGGCTTGAACTGCTTCCGCCGATGGAAATCGACGATGGCTTGAAGGAGATCATCGGCCAGAGCTTTGGCGCGACTGAGGACGAGGCGGTGAATGCAGTTGCGCGAGGACTGGGGTTCAAGGCTACGAGCGGTCAGCTTCGCGAGATGATCCGCGCTCGCATCGATCTTCTCAAGGGGCATGGGATTCTCGAAGACAAGGATGGAATGCTGACTCAGGGTAGCGGGGTCGCGCCTGCATGACGAACTATCTCGGCGGATCACGCATGTACGCCACGGTGCGCGTGAGCGCCGCGCCCGTGGTTGCTGTCCTGGTTTCGCTGGCTGGTGTTTCGGAGGCGGCCAATCTGCCGTGCAGTGGCAAGAAGGGCGGAATTTCAGGCTGTCAGGGAGACACGTTTATCTGCAATGACGGCTCTGTCAGCGGAAGCAAGAAATCTTGCTCGTCGTACATGGGAGCAGCCGGCCTCCTCCAGGCGGGAAACGCCGACATGGTTCCGTCATCCGACAAGGACTGCAGTTGTCGGTCGGGTGCATTGTGTACAGGTCCGAGGGGCGGCAAGTTCTGCACGACCGATAGCGGGGAGAAAAGCTATCTTCGAAAATGATAGCGCTTGGCCGACAAGTTCACGCGATAGTGCTGCCTTTCGGACGATGTTCCATTTGATTGGTGCGGAAGACCTCGCATCGGCTGCAATGCGCCGATGGCGAACGAACGCTTGTTCAGTTGCGGGAAGTTCCTTGACTTGAAAATGTTTGTTCTGTATATGTTCCCTTCATGAAAAACCTGTTCGCGCTCGCTTCCCGAATACGTTGATCGTCCGCCGCGCCCGCCGCGCGGCTGCATGAAACGTCGTTCGTGTTGTGAGTGCGGCCATGTCATCTCGTAGGAAGTCTCCGCATAAAGCGGTCTCTGATCTGCCGGCTCCCGTCGACTATTCCGAGCCGCTGCCGACGCTGAAGTGTGTTGGCAAGCCCTTGTTCCGCTCCAGGCAGGCGCGCGATCTTGCCTGCATCCTCGACATCAATCCCGACGTTGCCTGTTGGACCGCGCCAGGCCCCACCGTTAAAGTGGGATCATGCGGTCATACCCCGGATTTTCGGGTCGTTGACCGTGACGGCGGGGTGCGGTTCCTCGACGCCGCTGACCGTGTGCTGGCTGTCGATATCGAACACATTAAACAGGCGGTCAGAGAGCAACGGGCATCGTATCGCCTTGTTGCTGTCGATGAAGTTTACGATGGCGGTTTCCGGCTTCGGAATGCCCGCGATCTTCTTCAATATGCCAATGTCACAGTCAGCCTTGCAGACAGACTGCGTTTACTGGCCTTCCTGGATCAGGAGGGCTCGCTCACAATGTCGGAATGCCTTAGCGCCATTCGCAACACGGAACCCGTGGCGGCGATTGCGTCGCTGATCCTGCAGCGCTTTGTCGACGTGGAACTCGACGACGCGCTCATTGGCCCTGAGACCATGGTTCGCCGAATACGAAGCTAGGCCAATTTGCCACCCGCCCGTATTCATCCAGCGATACATGAGGTTTCCATGTCATTCCGCGATACTACCAAGCGCGAAGAATCGCGTAACCTTGCCGTGACCGCCGTAGTTTTTGCCCTACGCCGCCAGTTGCGACCTTTCCTGAGGCGTCAGCATCTCTCGTTTGCTATCTTGCTGCACGTGCCTGAGCCCGAAGATGGGTTCATTTATGAGGAGGCATCGCGCCTCCTCTTCCGTGCCGGCGGAGGCTGCAACGACGACGGCGAGGACATGGCGGCCGTCCATGGCAGCTACTCCCTGGACACCGCGCCTTGGCAGATCGTTTCCAAAATGAAACGGTTCCGCCAGACCATCATCTGCCACGACGGCCACAGGAGCGTGAATGCAGATGTCCGGATGATGCTCGATGCGGAAATCGATCTCTTGCCCCCGACTGCCGCCCACTTTGTCGCGGCCGCCCGTACCTTCCCGGGATTTACGCTCTCGTATGGCGATGCCGAATTCCTGGCCGCGCAGCCCTTGAGACGCGTGCGCCTGGCGACGTACCGAGCGCGCCCGATGGCCCGAGTCATCAAGAACCTGACGACGTTGTCAACACGCGAAGAAGAGCAGCCTTTTCCGGTTAGTAAGCCGGCGGGCATCCGCCTGGAGACGCTCGCAGGCTTTGGTGAGGCGAAGCAATGGGGCCTCGAACTCGTCCGCGACCTCAATGATTGGCGAGAGGGCAAGATCAAGTGGGAGGATATCGACCAAGGCATCTTGCTAAGCGGCCCTCCTGGTGTCGGCAAAACGATGTACGCGCAAGCATTGGCGAACAGTTGCGAGGCAACGCTGTTTCTTGCATCCGCGGCCCGGTGGCAATCCGAGGGTCATTTGGGGGATATGCTAAAGGCCATGCGTAAGCTTTTCGCCTCCGCGGCGAAATCGCGGCCGTCGATCGTGTTCCTCGACGAGTTTGACGCTTTTGGATCACGCAACGTTGGCGAGGGGGGCTACAACCATGATTACAAGAGGCAGGTGATTAACGGGCTGCTCGAATGCCTTGCTCCGTCGGAGGGAAGAGAAGGCGTAATCGTCATCGGTGCAACCAACGACTCCGACGCTATTGATCCAGCGCTACTTCGGTCTGGACGTCTTGAGAGGGAAATCAGAATCCCGCTGCCTGACTTGGATGCGAGGGTAGCGATCATGCGTCATCACCTGGGTGCTCACGATGACCTCGACCTCCTGGTGTCTATGAAGCACACGAAGGGCTGGAGTGGCGCGGACCTGGCGAAGCTAGCGCGGGACTCGAGACGTGTGTCGCGCAGGCGAGGAGGGGACCGCGTGGTCATCGAGGACATCGAAGCCGCCATGCCAGCCCGACGAGATTTCACCGATGACGAGCGTTTTCGCATCGCGGTCCATGAGGTAGGGCATGCCATGGTTGGTGTTATCCTGCAGCCGGGTAATCTCGAAAGCTTGTGCATCGACGTCTCGCGGCCAATCGATGACAAGCGGCTCGAACTTGGAGGCACGGACTTCAAATCAGTCTTTCCCCTGATGCCGGTAAAGGAAGACTTCCTTTCGCGAATTACCATTCTGCTGGGCGGGATGGTCGCGGAGCAGATCGCACTCGGAGGGCACTCGACTTCCGTTGGTGGTAGCGCAGCGTCCGACCTCGCGCAGGCGACACGTCTTGCAACGATGATGGAGATGCTTTTTGGCTTCGGGGAAAGCTTGATCGCAGAGGCGTACAACGAGCGGACAATCCCGCGCCTCCATAGGGTCGACCCTGCGGCGAATAGGGCCGTTAAGGCGCGCCTCGAAGCCTGCCGCCAGCGGGCTGTCAAACTGCTGGAGCCGAAGCGAGAAGCACTACGGTCCATTGCGCGGATACTCGCTGACGAAGTCGAAATGACAGCCGAGCGGTTTTCCGAATTGCTCCAGGGAGATGAAGCCACCGTGCGCGGCAATGTCGTTGGGGAGGTGCCACGCGGAAGGTCGACCCCGTGAGTGGCCGTCGGAAGACTGGGGAACGATAACGGGGTTCAGGGGATTTCTTCGAATGAGCGGTCGTTCGGAGAAGAACTCGACGGTGGTGTGGAACGGCCCACTCTTCCCCGCCGAATTGTAAGACCAGGGACGTCCGGACCGAAGCTAAAAAAGAAGCGCAAACAATCCCTTCCTGAGCCGGAAGACAAAGATAGCTTATAGCGTGCGGATGTCCTACCAGGAACTCGGGTTCTTGTATTTTCGACGCGATGTTCCATGTCTATCCGGAATCGGCTATCAATGCGCCGTCGAGAAAAGCGAGGACTCGTGCAGAAACTAGCACAGACTTGGGAACGAGAGGATGCCGAGCAGCGGATCGCTGAGGTGTTGGACGCCGCTCGCAGTGGAACCGTGCAGACCATCCGGGATGGCGATGGCGTTTTCGAGCTGACCTTCAAAGCGGTGGCCAAGAAAGAACCCGCAGGCCGATACCTTGCCCGCGGTGGCCCGATAAAACGCTAGGCTACCTTCACCCTACTTACTACACAGGTTTGTCTGGTCTCCGGGGGGGCGACGATCCAGAAGGAAAAGGCCGGATTATAGGCCCCCGGCAACCTATGATACCGATCAATCATCGCAAAATCCTTATTGTTGAGGGTAGCGATAGGTATGTTGTGTGCGATCGACACCGCCGCGATGAAGAGGTCTTGGCCAGGCTTCTTCTTTTTTGAGCTGTCCGGGTTCGTATACCAGAGATGCCTGAGGGGCTCGCAACAGTACAACATCGCCAAGACACGTGCGACTTCCGGATTGATCTCTGGAAAATCGTGGTCCACCGACAGAAGCCCCTCGAGCCAAATGAGGAGTTCTGCGGCAAGGTCTGGCTTGGTCAGCCTTACTTCGAAAATGCCTTGTTGAACCTCAAGCAGAGCTGGAAACGGTATCGCTACGCTTTCCTGCTCTTCCAACCACGCACCCACCGCTGGATGCTGCCGGCTATATTGCGCATGACTGAGAACGCTGGTGTCCAAGAGAAACATGCCTGCCTCCACTGAGGTGCTAGCTCGCTTCAGTTGGCTATTGACGGTGGCCGGTTATGGTTAACATTTCGTTAGCACAACAGTGTAGGTGTGGCACCTTGCTTGGGTGTCGAGGAGGCTGCTCGACAGGAAATACAATTTTGCGCTCTGCGGCATTTCAAAGCCGCCCTGTCTTGTGCCGGTCCTCATTCGTGGTCGGGATCATCGTATCGGTGTTCGCCCATGAATCGGGTCATGCCTTGATGGCCCGGCGGCTGGGGCTAAAGCCCGTACTCATCAAGCTTCATTCGGGTGGTGGCGAAGCTATTTGGGAGGGGGACAACTGGACGCGTACACAAGATCGGCTGATCACAATAGCTGGGCCATGCATCAACATTATACTCGGAACGGCTTGCCTCGCCGTCTATGCGCTCTTTCTTCGTGATGCATCAAGCGCCTTCCAGCCCTCGCTGGGGCGGCCCTGGCTCACACCGCCACCAATGGCCGATCCCCCTTTGTTTCGAGCTTTGAATTGATTGGGCTGGATCAACATAATTCTGGCTGCCGTCAATCTTCTCCCCGCGTTTCACCCTAGACGGCGGGCGTTTGCTGTTCAGCGTGATCGAGAAGCATTCGGGGGCGCGACGGGCGACGTTTTGGGTCGGACTCCTCGGGACCATATTGGCGCTTTTTGCAAAGTTCGTTTTTGTCGGCGGCATCCTGATGGACATGGTCATTTGGTCACCGCCGCATCTCTCACCAAATTGGCGAGCAATTCGCAACTCTCGCAGACAGGCAACCAACAGAATTACGCCCCCGGGGGACGGAGCACCGTCATCCAACTCGGGGGAAGGAACGCTGAACAAAGAGAACGGTAGGAGAACGCCTTTTTTCGCCTACGCAAAGGGAAATCAGCGAGACCTCGCGGTCGCGCCCCTCGCTGCGAAGCTGCACTACTAGGCTGCAGGTAGGCTTGGCTGGGCGGTGGGCAATGGCAGGTGGCTCGATCCATTGCTGGCGTAGGACCTCGCGCTATCGCGAAGCTCCCTTGCGTGGAGCAAGATCACGCGTCGTGCAGCCATTCGGGCTAGGCGGCAGATCGGTGGCGGAGTTGGATACGGAAACCCCATCTGCCGAACCTCCGGACTGCCCAGGGACCAAGTCGGGCGGCGTCTCCGACCAGAGCGACGCCGCCCCGCAGCACTTCGGTTGCTAATCTTCCATTTCGAAAGTCCGATACTCGCCACTTTTGGAGTCGTAGACTTCAACCTCGACAGACCCGCCACTGTCCTGGATCGACTGAACTTCGACGTCCCGATACTCGGCAGAGCCCCAGTCGTAGATTTCGATGTTCTGGCCGGGTCTGACCAGGTTGCCCTTGCCAATCTCGACAGAGTCACCTGTGTTGCTATCAACGCCATCCCAGGCGAGTAGAGGACTCGAAAAAACCAGCGGCACGATGAGAGCTGCAAACGAGACGCAACGCACTAGTGGCAATGGTATCCCCCTCTTTTTCGGTCGTTGTGACAACCATTCTCATCTGTTCCGCCACTATGAGCGTACGCCTGAACCAAGCCCATGAACATCGAGACAACAAGTGCCACGGCAATCGTAATCTTTGAATGCAAGTTACCCTCCCACCCCTAGAAACAACCATAACTTTCATCAATGAGGTTGTTTCGTCAAGGTGTTTTGAACTATGGGTTTAATTAGAAGTGAATTGTGAGTGTCAGAAATGCTGTTCAGAAACCTGAGTCTTTGGGCCATTTGCCTCGTTTGCGCATCGGCACCGGCGATGGCTCAGTCTATGTCGGGAGTCACGATTGGCAGCGACAGGGCGGCCCTCAACCAGCTTGGAATAAAGCCGACTTCCACGCAGGCGATGGGTCCACACACCTCCGTGAAATTTCACCTGCCGGGTGGAAACGAGCTTTCGGCAACGTTTCTACGCTCCACCGGCAAGATCGTCTATCTTGAGACGGACTGGGGCGGCGAGCCTGGGGGTGCATTCTCGGACTTCGAGGAATTGAAGTACGGTCACACGTCGCTCGCAGATATCCGGCGGCACTTCGGCCACAACGGCATGATGTTTGATGCCAGGCAGGGCGTGTCGATGTTGCCCGACGGTGGTGTGGCTCTCTTCATTCCTACGAAATATCGGGAAGTGATGTGATCGCCACCTTCGTGACGACGATTTCGGCCGCCGCGCTTGCCGAGCTGCAGGCAAGGCACGGGAACGAGAAACTAAGTGATCACATCGGGCCAGCAGCGAAGCTGAACGCGCTCATCCTTGCCGAACGAAACTATGTCGACACGATTTGGGGTGCAAAGAAAATCTACGACCAAGGCTACGCTCCTATCATTTGGGGAGCTGCCCAAAGTGGATCGGCCACTACCGAATCTAAGGCCGACGCCGACGTATTCCGACCGGATCAGTTCCCGATAACTGATATCTTCACCGGAAAAACAAAACTCCCTGACTTCAAAGGGCGAGACAAGGCGTTCAACAACTTCCGCACTCGTATTCGAAACGGGATGCAGGAGGGGCCGAACTTCGCAGGCGAGTATTCCGTCATTCAGATCGGGTGCGGAGCAGGATGCTCGTTCGTAATCGTGGGCAACAATCGAACCGGGCAGCCGTTGGATTTCCCGCGCGGGGGCGAGGACAATATGTACCTTACCCTGAAATATCAGCTCACCAGTAAGCTTATGATCGCCCAATGGGCTGATTACGATCAATCGACATGCTTTATCGAGCACTTCCAGTTTGATGGTTCGAACTGGACTGCCTTGGCAAAGCGCGACGTCGGGCCGGTCGAGGCCTGTTATAACGAGATAAGGAAAAACCTCGATTAGCCAGCCGAGTCGCATTAGATCATTAGGTGCTTAATTGATTTCGTCGTTTCTTGGTCGCGGCGCTTGGCGATTTGCGGTTCTTAGGTCAGGCGCGACTTGACCCGGACGGGGAATTGAGAGTTGTAATGCGATACGCCTTAGCGTTGATTCTGTTCACACTGGTCAGCAGCCCTGTTTGGGCAACATCCTCTCCCCGTGTGGTCGACGGTGACACGATAGAGCTGAATGGAATCGTTTATCGCCTGCACGGGATCGACGCACCCGAGGCCGGACAGAAATGCAGCAAGCCAAACGGCAAAGCCTGGAATTGCGGCAAGGCTGCCATTTCAGCTCTCGAAGGGCTTATTCTTGGGCAAACAGTCAATTGCGATGATCGTGGGCAAGACGGCTACGGCAGAACAATCGCTGTCTGCAAGGTCGGAGGCGACGACATAAACGCAACTATGGTTGCGACTGGTCACGCTTGGGCGTTTCGCAAATATTCCAATGACTACGTCGGTCTCGAAGAGGAGGCGCACCAGAAGCATATCGGCATTTGGATTACCGAGCAGCAGACACCGCCTTGGGATTACCGTGCTGAAAAGTGGGCGGTCGCACAGCAGGAAGCACCTGACGGTTGCCCGATTAAGGGAAACATCTCCGAAAACGGTCACATTTACCATACGCCGTGGTCGCCTTGGTACAAGAAGACCAAAGTGAACGTCGAGCAGGGTGAGCGCTGGTTCTGTGACGAAGCGGAGGCGATTAAGGCCGGTTGGCGTGCGCCATACTGGGGACGGTAACTCAGTGCGAAAGTGAAGCGTTTCGGCGGCGGATAAGAAATCGTCGACGAAAGCTCGTCGCATTCGGCTTCCTAACCAGTCGCCAGGGGATCGCCAGACAGTCGAAGCCCGCCCCGAAGCGCAACTATTGACTGCACGACGCCAGATCAATTATATTGCTGATTGCGCCGATCAAAACTCTTGCGTGAACGATCCCGTTGGCACAGGTTGTGGCTTGCTGCTAGGTGGGAGGCTGGCTATGGGGGATCGATCTGGTAAACATCGTTGCGATGTGGCTGTTGGACCTGCTTTCCGGGCCCATATCAGTGATGCGATACACCGTTTTTCATATCTGCATCCTTCCGTCGAAATTGAGGTCGGCCCGGAAGTAATCTCTCTTTTCGCCGACTCCCGCCATGTCGGCGATCTGGTCCGCGATCTCCATTTCGCTCTTTACAGACAAAAAATCTACGCTGAGACGCTGCCGCTCCGAAAAGCTCTTATTGAGGGTGTGATGGGCCGGTGACTGTTTTTCCGCTGAAATTCAAACCCTCCGACGACGGCGCATTGTTTTTCGCCGATGACGCAGGCGGGTTCTTCAAGTCCGATCTGGCGTTTCTACGGCGCTACATCGAAGACCGGCTAAATTCCAACGATGAACGGTTCCTTGAAGAGAACGGGCATAGCTTCAGGGAGGCCGATGATCTCGCGTACACCGGATTTGCATACCGGTGGGCCAATCGGCTCTACGCGGCGATGGAAACAGACTATGTCATTCTTGTTCCGACGCTCCGCTGCAATCTCGCTTGCGGTTATTGCCAGGTCTCCCGCGTCAACGAGAACACGCCCGGTTTCGATTGGGACGAATCTACCTTGGCCGCTGTTCTTCTATTTCTTGATGGCCTGACGACGACCAGGTTGAAAGTCGAGTTCCAGGGCGGCGAGCCCCTCCTGAAACTAGAGATGCTGAAACGTGTGCGGGATTTCTGTCGCCAGCGTTTCGAGCACACGGAATTCGTTGTCTGCACAAATCTGCAAGTCGTGAGCGACGAGGCTTGGTCATTCTTGTCGGAGCCGGATACGTTCATCAGCACGTCGCTCGATGCAAATCCTCAGGTTCATCAGCGTCAGCGCACCGTGACGGCCGAGAAGACGCAAGAGTTCCTCAGCAATCTACGGCATGCCGTCGATAAGCTCGGGACTGCGAAGGTGTCCGCGCTTCCGACACTTGACGTGCGCAATCTACCCGAGCCGAGTTCAATCATCGAAGCCTTCACGCTGTTCGGCTTGCGCTCGATTTATTTGCGACCAGTGAACTTTCAGGGCTTCGCGCGTAAGCGATTTACCGCCTGGGATTCGGCCGCTGATTGGAACGCTTATCACTCTGCCTTCATCGACGCCCTTGTCGAATACAATTGGACTTCTGCCGAGCCGGTCGAAGAATACTACTTCGTCCACTGCCTACGCCGGGTGTTGAGAGCTGGGCACAACGGCCACACCGACCTCCGGAACCCGAACATCCTTGGCGACAGTTATCTTGTCGTGGACTACGACGGCACATTTTACCCCACCGACGAAGCTCGAATGGTGACGCGTGTCGGCCAGTTCGACCTCTCGATGGGCAACGTGCAAACAGGTCTCGATAGAACTGCTCTCGACAGCCTCAATGCGGAGGCGTCAAATAACTTCCATCCTGACTGTGTACACTGTCCGTACCAAGCGTTCTGCGGTGTCGACCTTATTGACGACCTCTCCCGCTATGGGCGCATTGACCTGCCGAAACATCTGACGGATTTCTGCCAACGGCACACGCATATCTTCGATAAGGTCTTCGAGTTGATCTATTCGGCCGATCCGAAGGTTCAGAAGTCCTTGGCAATTTGGGCTGGCATTCCCGAGTATGAGCCCGCACTGGCGAAGGTTCACAGATGATCGACCTCCGATTGAAAGTCGATCCGTTACCTATTGTCGAACCGTTGGTGCTTCGCTTGTGCGAGCGCGACCGATCCGAACATTCTGAACATGACGCTCATCTGATTGGGCGCGAGACCGGCTGTCGTGAGTATGAGTATCTTGGGTTTTCCGTTCGAATTCATGCCAGCGATGAGCTGCCGCTGGATGGTGACGTGTTGATGATTCTGCCGGGCCAACCGAGTGCTCACAGGCTCATTCGCGCAACATCGATGCACAACACGCTGCTGATCACCGAGCAATGCGATCAGCTCTGCGTCATGTGCTCGCAGCCACCGAAGAAGCATCACCTGGATTTCTTCGACCAATTCGCCATCGCCGCGAAGTTGGCTCCTTCTGGTGCTTACATCGGAATATCCGGGGGCGAGCCGCTTCTCCATAAGGCGCGGCTGTTCGAGTTCCTCGCATCCTCCGCCGTCGCTCGGCCCGACTTGCGCTTCCATGTTCTGACCAATGCGCAGCATTTGGAAGCCGAAGACATGAAGCGCCTCGATGAAATTGGCCCGGAACGCGTGCTTTGGGGCATCCCCCTCTATGCTTCGGATTCGAAGCTACACGACGAGATCGTGGGCAAACGGGGCGCGTTTCACCGTCTGGAACGCAACCTCGCTTTCCTGATGCGCGCTGGAGCATCGGTCGAGCTGCGCACCGTGGTAATGCAACAGAACTGGGGCTTTCTACCGGACTTGGCGAACTTCGTCGCCAACCGGCTCCCGTTTGTCTCCGTATGGGCGCTGATGCAGCTCGAACGCATTGGCTATGGCAGAATGAACTGGCGCAACACCTTTAAAGACACATCCACCGAGTTCAGCGCTCTGAAGTCGGCGATCAACATGGCCGTAGCTAAAGGAGTGGAGGTCGCGCTGTATAATTTTCCTCTCTGCTCGGTGCCCCCGGATTACCGACAGTTCGCGCCATCAACAATTTCCGACTGGAAAAGGAAATTTCTTCACGTATGCCGAGAATGTTCCTCGCGTTCTGCTTGTGGCGGTTTTTTCGAATGGTACAGTCACGATGAGGGGTTTGAAGGGATTCGACCACTATGAAGAAGCGGCTGTTTGCAATTCCCTCGTTCCTGGCGGCAGGATTTCTGCCCGCCAAGGCTGATGCTGTGTCGCCTGCAGGCGTAGTCGAGAAAAAGGACGCTCCAGCTTCCATATTCGAGCGCCTACACCTCAATCATATCTACAGCCTTGCCGCTCACCGCTCCCATTCGAGCCATCGCTCCCATTCGAGCCACAGGTCATCGAGCGGCGGTAGCTATGCTGCTCCAAGATATAATCGGAATATTACCAGCACTCCGAATACGACCATTCTGCCGAATAGCGGGCAGAACGTCTATCAAGCCACTCCCGATACACCTGTCTACCCGGCGGTGCCGGGCCAAAAACTAAAGGTTCTGCCGGGCAATACTGATAAGTTCCGTCAGATTGTCATCCAGGTCCAAACAGCACTATCCCTTTACGGCTACTATACCGGGACCATCGACGGGAGGATCGGCCCCGAGTCCAAAGTGGCGCTTGCGAAGATGCAGGAGGCATACGGGCTTAAAGTCACCGGCACGATTACACCGGAGGTGCTGAATGCGCTTGGCATCACGGCGGAGTAGCATCATTGGAGGTGTTGCGTTTTCCATCGGCGTTGTGGCCGGAATTGCTGCCGCGCCAATCTGGAAAATGATCCTGATGGCTTACGCGCAGCCATCGTTCGCAACACTGACGTTTAAATGTGACCACGCCATGCGGGAACATCTGGTGGCGAAGCAGGCTGTCGTACAGGAGCCCTCGGCGAAGACTGTTGCCCACGTCGAGGCGGCGGAGATCGCTCTCTTAGACTGTCAGGATTACGATCTCATGCGCAAACAACTTGTGCGTTGGGGCTTGTCCGAAAACGAGCTGAGTGAAATGTCCCTGAAGGCGGTCGAGGAACGCGCGGGTACCTTGCCGGACGTGGTGAGAATCCATGAAATCCGCTACTAAACTCGGCTGCTTCGCTATCGCCATTCTGCTTGCCTTACAAGCAAGCATCGTATTAGCCAACAACCTGCGAGAGCAGGTGCTGAGGGACGCCGCAAAACGGGCGGGCCTCGTCCCCGCTGATGCGACTCATGTAAGCGTGGACGATAAGCTCGTGGCGGCCGGAAAGCTCTTGTTCCAGTCGAAAAAAATGTCACTCGATCACGAGACAGCTTGCGCGACCTGTCATGTTGACCGTTTTGGATCAGCAGACGGTATCCCCAATGCGATTGGCACCGAGGGACATGGAGAGGGCGTCGAACGCTTGCTGGCTGGCGGCGACATCATTCCCAGGAATACACTGCCGTTTTGGGGACGAGGTGGCGTTGGGTTTGATGTGTTCTTTTGGGATGGGAAAGTCGACAAGTCATCGGGAACAGTCGTCAGCCAATTTGGTGACCTGAATCCTTCAGATGATCCGCTGGTGGTTGCTGCCCACCTGCCCCCTGTCGAAATCGGCGAAATGGTTACCGACAGCAAGGACAACGAGCCCCTTAAAACAGAAAACGTCTCGACGGCGGCAGCAGTCTACGATCAACTGCTGGACCGCTTGCTAAAGGACGATGAGATCAACTCGGCGCTCGTTGCGGCAACCGGAAAATCGGCCAATGAGATCGAGTTTCTTGATGTTGCATCTGCCATTGCGGCGTTCATTCGGGATAACTTCAAACTCCAATCGACCCGATTTCATGACTTCGTATTTGCCGACGGCAAGATGTCCGAACGGGAAAATGCGGGCGGCCTCATCTTCTACGGAAAAGCTCGGTGCTCGACCTGTCACAACGGGGCTTATTTCTCGGACTTGGAATTCCACGCAGTGCCGTTCCCGCAGAGTGGCTTTGGAAAGAACGGATTTGGCGTCGACTACGGCCGATTCAATGTGACGTTAAATCCGGATGACCGTTACCGGTTCCGGACGCCGCCGCTGTTCAATGTATCGAAGACCGCACCCTATTCTCACTCAGGGTCGATCATGAAGCTGGGAGACGCGATACGCGTGCACGTTGATCCGTTCGCAGTCTACGACCCCTCTCGCATGTCTGCCGTGCAGAGAGCCGAGTATTACCAGGCGCTGAAGGTTTGGTCGGATGAGCCGTTGGTCGGGGTGACGCTTGATGATGCAGAGATCGACGCGCTGACTGCATTCCTGAGGACGCTTGAATTCGACAGTGCGTCGCCGGTCCAAGTGAGCGACTAAGACATAAAATGTGAAGCGCCGCAATCGCAGGAGGGCCCGTTGAGGATACGCAAGGCAGTACTCTTCTCCATCACCGCTTTATTCGCGGCGACTGTTGGCGCAAAGGCGGCGGACTTCGAGATGCTCTTGTTTGGTCATCGGGTCATAGTTCTCGGCAGTGATACAGAACAGTTGTTGGAAGTGGATGGTCGCCAGGTGCTGAAGGAGGCGATCATTGACATCGACGAGGTGCATCTGATTTCGGGCACTCCCGTGGTAATTGGGAGCGCGTCGCCTGGAGGGAACGCATGCGAAGGCGCACCATTCATTATTTCGTTTCCGCCGAATGCAGCGCCTCGGATCGACGGACCACTGGATACTTGTTTTGTCGTCACGACGCATGCGACTCCGACGCAACTCTCTTTCTCAACAACTGCTATGCCAAATCGGCCGGGCGAACGATGGATGTGGAGCCTCGAAGGCGGCTTGAAACGAGTCGAGGGGCAAACCTTTTCGGCCGACACGTCGAAGGGCTGGGCGCAATTGCGTGAGAAAACCGCCTCTCACCCTGGCGATCTGCTGAAGTTTGGCGAAATTGCGGAACAGATCGACGCATTGCTTGGAGCCGATAAAGCATCTTTTAAAGACATCATAATGGGCGTCGGAAGTGGTGAATTCGACGGTGATTACTTCGCGGGTTCCGCCTGCACGCCCCATATGTGTTTTGAGCAGGAGGCAATATTGATTGCTTCCATAACAGAGCAGAAGGTCTATCTGGCCTGGAAGCCATCCGGTGAGAAAATCATCGTTCGTCCAGTAGTTAAGGACTGGCCAGAGAAGGCAAAGGTATTCCTCCGGAACTGGGCGTCAAAGTGGAAATAGCACCCATCTTTCGCCCATCTCTAGCAATAAACGTCTGATTTCATCGATTTACCTCAAGCCAACGGCAGAATGAAATCTATTGCCTTTGTCGCAGGTCCCTGATCCGGTCATCGTCACATCACCAGAAGATGGCGATCAAAATCATCAGGACAACGCAGCCGATAAGCGCCTGAAGACTGGAAGCAATTACACCCGGCTTTTCCGTCTCGGGAGCTTTCGAGCGTGACTTATTCGATTTTTTTGACGCACCTGTCGGCCCGACCCGAATTCCACCAGCAGAGGCGGAGCAGCGATTGTTGTCCGGGGCTGACTGCGGTTGGACGCAAATCGGAAGGGCACCGATCTGGTATTGCCGCAGCAATGGACGCACGTTTCGACTGAAGCTGACGCACGGCAAACGGTGGGAAAGGCACCGAATTAGCGGGTTGTCGGCCGAAGAAAAAGGGAAGCTCATCGGAACAAATGGCGGGCGCGGCGATGCGACTAAGGCAGTGGCGCAAATCGCATATTTACCGGAGTCACGATTTTAGGCTTTGGTACCCGCCTGAGGGCAACGAGCATTGTGGCCTCGCAACCGGCGCGGACTGACTGCGACTCTTAGCGAGGTGTCCTGCCGGGACCAACACGGAACTTGCCGGGCGGTATCTGCGATGCGGCAGCATTTGGAGCGACAGCGGTCAAAAGCCCCATCACCTGTCCCCGGCTGTTGACCGAACTCAGCGGGGCCGACAATGGCTGAGAAGCACGGTGAGGCGATCCTCTTTCCTCGGAGGTGAGCACTCGATTGCGGCGGCAGTGCTGCGGCGTCGCGCGTCGCAGGGACAAACCTAACGGTACAATCGTACCAAATAAGCGGCCGTAGCGACAAACCATAAGAGCTTTATCAGTCGGGTTCACGGCGGTTCCGGCGTCGCCAAGCGCAGGGATAAACCTATCGGCACAAGCAACCCTGGCCAATCGCCACCAGCGACGAATCATAGGAGCGCTTTCACAAGACCGCGGCAAGTGTTTGTTTTGTCCGGCATTTTGGCGCACCCGACAGGATTCGAACCTGTGACCTTTGGAATCGGAATCCAACACTCTATCCAGCTGAGCTACGGGTGCATCCGTTGGCGGCATGGCCGCCGAAGCAGGCTGTAGCGGTTCTTAGCCTAGCTTGCGTGCCGCTTCAATGGTCAATTGCAAGAGATTGTGGGGGAAACGCGCTTTCCGCTTCGCGGCTGTGCTTGAAGCGCATCGCTCGCCGGTGCGCGCGGGTCAAGAAAAAAGCCGCATCCGGGGATGCGGCATTGCTTATGCACAGACGATTGCTCAAGCCATCTGCATGGCGCCGGGGCCGGGGATCGCTTTCGCCGGTACCTTGCCCATGATGATCATGCCGAGCACCTCGTCCTTGGTGACGTCCTCGGTGCGGGCGTGGCCGACGACCTGGCCGTTC
Source organism: Sinorhizobium fredii USDA 257 (assembly GCF_000265205.3). Taxonomy (NCBI): domain Bacteria; kingdom Pseudomonadati; phylum Pseudomonadota; class Alphaproteobacteria; order Hyphomicrobiales; family Rhizobiaceae; genus Ensifer; species Ensifer fredii. The sequence continues at coordinate 4,961,907 of NC_018000.1, read as the reverse complement.
TTCATCACCGAGACGCGGTCGGCGAGGTCGAAGACATCGTGGATGTCGTGGCTGATCAGGAAGATGCCGATGCCCTCGCGTTTCAACTGCTTGATGAGTTCGCCGACCTGGGCCGTCTCCTGCGGCCCGAGTGCTGCCGTCGGCTCGTCCATGATCAGGATGCGGGCGTTGAAGAGGATGGCGCGGGCGATCGCCACCGATTGCCGCTGGCCGCCGGAGAGCGCCTTCACCGGTTCCTTGAAGCGCTGGAAGTTGGGGTTGAGGCGGCCCATCACCTCGCGCGCCTTCGCCTCCATCGCCACGTCGTCGAGTGTTCCCCAGGGGGTGCGGAGTTCCCGGCCGAGATAGAGATTGGCGGCGGCATCGACATTGTCGGCGACGGCGAGGGTCTGGTAGATCGTCTCGATGCCGTATTTCTTGGCGTCGCGCGGATTGTGGATGTCGGCCGCTTCACCATTGATCAGGATCTCGCCGGCATCGCGCCGGTAGGCGCCGGAGAGAATCTTGATCAGCGTCGACTTGCCGGCGCCGTTGTGGCCGAGCAGGGCCACGACTTCGCCGGGGTAGAGATCGATGGAGGCATTGTCCACGGCATGGATGCCGCCGAATGAGATGGAAATGTTTTTCATTTCCACGAGCGGAGTGCGGTGTTCAGTCATCGTTCGAACTCCTTCTTACTTGGCGCGGGCGCGGTAGACGGTGTCGAGCCAGACGGCGACGACGAGGACCACACCGACGACGATGCGCTGGAACGGCGAGTCGATGCCGAGCAGCACCATGCCCGATTGCAGTGATTGCATGACGAGCGCGCCGATCATGGCGCCGGCTATGGTCCCGACACCGCCGCCGAGCGAGGTGCCGCCGATGACGGCCGCGGCGATCGTGTAGAGCTCGTCGAGTTCCCCTTGCGCATTGGTTGCCGCGTTGAGACGCGCCGTCGAGATCGCCGCGGCGATGGCGCAGAGCACGCCCATCAGCATGAAGATCTTGACGGTGACCCAACGCGTCTTGATGCCGGCGAGTTCAGCCGCTTCGGGGTTGCCGCCGAGCGCGAAGACGTAACGGCCGAAGCGGAGGCGGGTGGCGATGAAAGTCATGGCGATGCCGACGGCCACGGCGACCAGCACGGGAATGGCGATGCCGTGCGAGATCTGCAGGCCGCCGTCGGGCCAGGCGATGCCGTTGGCATCGGCATATTTGCGGGCAATGTTGACCGGCCAGTAATAGTGGTTGGCAACCGCAATCGCGCCAAGCACCAGGACGCAGCCAAGGATTGCCAGGAAATACTCCGCCCAGACGGGACGCAACGGGAAGCCGAAGCGCTTGCGCTGTTTGCGCGAATTGAGGATGGCCCCGACGATGGCGATGCAGGCGAGAACGCCGACGATCCAGCTCGCCGTGGCGCCGATCGACCCCTCGGTGCCGCCGCCCATGAGGCGGAAGGTGGCGTCCATCGGCGCAACCGTCTGGCCGCTCGTCACGAACCAGGTGGCGCCGCGCCAGACGAGCAGGCCGCCAAGCGTGACGATGAAGGCGGGAACGTTGAGGAAGGCGATGATCGATCCCTGAAACGCGCCGATGGCGCCGCCGACCGCGATGCCGCAGGCCAGGGTGATCGCCCAGATGGCGGGGTGACCGAGCCCGAGATATTGCGGCAGCACCTGCGCCTGCAGAACCCCCATGGTCATGCCGCAGAAGCCGAGCACGGAGCCGACCGAAAGGTCGATGTTGCGGGTGACGATGATCAGCACCATGCCGGTCGCCATGACGGCGACGGATGAGGTCTGGACCGTCAGGTTCCACAGGTTGCGCGGCGTCAGGAACAGCCCGCCGGTCATCACCTGGAAGCCGAGCCATATGATGATGAGCGCGCCGACCATGCCGAGCAGCCGGGTGTCGATTTCGGTGGCGCGGAAGAAGCGTTTCACCGGGTTTTCGTCTGCCGTCCGGGCGCGGTTCGCATGGGCGCCCTGTGTCTGGTTGCCCTGTGTCTGGTTGACTTGTGTGATGTCGGCCATGGACATGCCTTCCCCCACTCATGTGTTCGATGTCGTCGCGTCGATGGCACAAAAAGCCGGTGGACGCGACAAGTCCGGTGACGGCGACGGGCGTCGATCGCTCATTGGATTGCTTCAGTGCAGCCTGTCGATCCGCTTCGCACCTCGCGCAAGCGCCGCAACGGGGTGCGTTGCGGCGCTCTCGACAATTTAGAGCTCAGCCCGGTCGCTGCGGCTTACTTGCACGCGGCGATGTCACCCTGGACGCCCTGGCAGGCTTCTTCCTTGGAAATCCAGCCGGCCTCGATGACGACGTTCAGGTTGTCCTTGGTGATCGGCAGCGGTGCGAGGAAGACCGACTGCATGGCGACGCCCTTCGGTCCGCCGTTGAAGGTGCTCACGCCGGCGACTTCTTCCATCTTCTTGCCGCTTGCCAGTTCGGCGGCGATCTCGGCGGCGCGCTTGCCGAGTTCGCGCGAGTCCTTCCAGACCGAAACGGTCTGCGTGCCGAGCGCAACACGGTTCAGTGCCGCCTTGTCGGCGTCCTGGCCGGAGACCGGAACCGAGCCGGCAAGGCCCTGCGCGTCAAGCGCTGCGATCGCGCCGCCGGCGGTGCCGTCGTTGGAGGCGACGACCGCGTCGACCTTGTTGTCGTTGGCGGTCAGGAACTGCTCCATGTTCTTCTGGGCGTTTTCCGGCTTCCAGCCGTCCGTATAGGCCTCGCCGACATTCTTGACCTTGCCGGCGTCGACGGCTTCCTTAAGCACCTCCATCTGACCGGAGAAGAGGAAGTCGGCGTTCGGATCGGAGGAGGAGCCCTTGATGAAGACGAAGTTGCCCTCCGGCTTCGCCTTGAACACTTCGCGGGCCTGCATGCGGCCCACTTCCTTGTTGTCGAAGGTGATGTAGAAGGCGGCCGGGTTCTCGATCAGGCGGTCGTAGCCGACGACCGGAATGCCCTCGGCGGTGGCCTTTTCGATCGCCGGGGCGATCGCGTCGGAATCCTGCGCCAGCACGATCAGCGCGTTGGCGCCCTGGGCGATCAGCGATTCGATGTCGGTGAGCTGCTTGGCAGCCGAAGACTGTGCGTCAGCGGAAATATATTTGTCGCCGGAGGCTTCAAGTGCGGCCTTGATGGCGGCCTCGTCGGTTTTCCAGCGCTCTTCCTGGAAGTTCGACCAGGAGACGCCGACAACGAGGTCCTTGGCGACTGCTGCGGAATGCATGGACGCGATGATGGCAGCCCCTGCCATCAGCTTCAAAATGGATTTCATTCTATCCTCCCAAGTGGCTACGCCGCGCGCACGAACCTCCCGCACGCATCCCCAACGAGCCGTGAATTGCTGTCGCAAACCTCGCCGCCGCTCCTGCACGGCTTTTTTCTCGACAGTCGAGAAAATAAATGTCAGAGTTTTAGAAGGCTGTCAACAAGGCCTTGTTTCGCCATTCAACAGGGGCTTGAGAGGGCAGGTGATCACGCAATCCGCCAAGGCCAGGGACGTGTAAATGCTGACCAAATCCAGCACCGAAGTCGTGCGTCAGCAAAACAGCGCCCTGGTGCTTTCGGCGCTTCGGCGAAGGGGTCCGCTCTCCCACACGGAAATCGCCGAGCAGACCGGTCTCGCCTCGGCGACCATCTCGGTCATCACGGCGGAACTGGAGCGATCGGGGACGATCGCCAAGACCGAGCAGCATGTGCAGGGCGGCCGGGGGCGGCCACGCGTCCTTTTTGCGCCGCGACGGGACTGCAGCTACGTGATCATCGTGCGCATCTCCTCCGACATCGTCCAATATTCGCTTGCCGATTATGGCGGCGTGCTGCTCGATCGCTTCGAGGAGGCGCGCGGCCGCGACGCCGGCGGCACGGCGGCCTTCGGACAGGTTTTCGTCGCGGCGCTCGAGCGTCTGCTGCAGCGCACGCGCATCGCCAAGGACCGGGTGCTTGCCATTTCCATCAGCAGCAAGGGGCTGGTGGCGGGCGACGGTGCGAGGCTCCTCTGGTCGCCGGTCTTCGGCAGTGAGGAGCTCGATTTCGTGAAGCTGCTCGGTGACGACTGGTGCGCCCGGATCATGCTCAGCAACGAGACTTTGCTCGTCGCCCAGGCGCTTGCGGCCAAAGCGGAGGAGAAGGGCGAGGCTTTCAAGGGGCTGGCGGCCATCTCGCTCGGCCACAGCATCGGTCTCGGCCTTGCCAGAAAGGGTCGGTCGGGCGAACTCGACGTTTCCGCGCCGAATTTCGGTCACATGCTGCACGCCGCGTCCGCCGGGCTCTGTCGCTGCGGCTCCTTTGGCTGCATCGAAGCTGCAGCCGGCTTCTACGGCATTCTGCGCGCCGCCTTCGAGGTGCCGTCCGATACGATCCCGGCGAAATTCGTGCCGCTTGCCGAAATGGACAAGGTCGCCGCCGGTGCGCGGCAGGGCCAGCGCATGCCCGGCTATGCCTTCCGCCAGGCTGGCATCGCGCTCGGCAACGGCATTTCCCGCCTCTTGAGTCTCTACGAGCCGATGCCGATCTTCGTCACGGGTCAGGGGACGCGCTACTTCGATCTCCTCCAGAAGGGCGTGGAGGAGGGGCTTGCGCAATCGCTGCAGGTGCGCCTCGAAGGCCTGCCGGAGATCACCGTGGTCGGCGACGAGCAGCGGCTTGTCTTCGACGGCCATGTCGACCGGGCTCTGAGCGCTATCGACAGCGATATCACCGCCGCCGGGCATGCCTGAGAGGGGACCTCACGGTCAAACATTTCGAGGCGAATTATCATACTAGTACAATTTACGGTTATTTAGCGTCTGCTTGCCAAGCTGTTTTCCGAGGCGGGAGACAGTCATGTTCTCAGTACTTGCATGCATCAGCGATCGTCACGACTGGCGTCTGGTTGCAGTGGCGGCGATCGTCTGTCTGGCCGGCAGCGCGGCGACGATGCTGCTCCTGCAGCGCGCCGAGCGCAGCGAAGGCTGGCAGCGGCACCTCTGGACCGCGGCCTGCGCCTTTGCCTGCGGCGTCGGCGTCTGGTCGACGCATTTCATTGCGATGCTCGCCTATGACGGTGGCGTGCCGATCGCCTACGACGCCTGGGGCACATTGTTTTCCGCGCTCGTTGCGGTGGCCGCGTCCTGGATCGCCTTTGCGACGGCCCTTGTCGGCACCTCCCGCTATGCTTTCCCCGGTGCCGGAATTTTCCTCGGCCTCGGCATCGCCGCCATGCATGTAACGGGCATGCGCGCCATCGAGACCCAGGGGCGAATCGACTTCGATCCGCAGATGAGCTTCGCCGCCGTCTTATTCGGCCCGCTGATCGCCGCCCTTGCGCTCCATGCCTTTCGGGCTCTCGGAGGCGCGCACAAGCTGGTCGCTCCGACGCTGCTGCTGGTGCTTGCAATATGCGTCCTGCACTTCACCTCGATGAGCGGCGGCACCCTGGTGCCGGACCCGAGCGTGGCGGCAGCGGACGCGTTCGATCCCGTCTGGCTCGCCGGCGGTGTCGTCGTCGCCTCCACCACGCTGATCCTCACCGCCTTGGGCGCGCTCTTCATCGATCGGCATCTGACTGACCTGCGCGGTCTCGCCAACGCATCGCTCGAGGGAATGGTGATCGTCTGCAATGGCAGGGTCGTCGATGCGAACGAACGGTTTGTCAGCCTCTGCGGCGCGAAGGCGGCCGATCTTATCGGCAGAAAGCCCGAAGGGCTCTTCGCGTCACCGCAGGGTCACGAGCCGCGCGAGCGCCAGATCGACAACGGTCCCGCCGAGGTCGAACTGATCTGCGCCGACGGACGCCGTGTGCCGGTCGAGCACGTCTGCCGAACGATCGAGTATCGCGGCCGCCAATCCGACGTGATCTTCGTGCGAGACCTCAGCGCCCGCAAGGAGGCCGAAAGGACCATCGAGCATCTGGCGCATCATGACGGCCTGACGGATCTCTCCAACCGCAGTTCCTTCGAGAGACGGATGAGACAGGCCCCAGCGGTCGCGGCTGCAAGGAACGAACACCTCGCCGTCTTCTGCCTCGACCTCGATCGCTTCAAGGCCGTGAACGATATCTTCGGCCATGGCGAGGGGGATCGGATCCTGCGCAAGGTTGCCGATATTCTCCGCGCCGCGGCGGGTGAGGCCGACACGATCGCGCGGCTAGGCGGCGACGAATTCGCGGTCCTGCAGACCGGTGCCGTCCAGCCGGAGGCGGCGCGGCAATTGTCGGACCGCATCCTCCGGCTCTTTGCGGAGGAGATGGATACCCACCGCGATCCGATGGCCGTCGGCGTCAGCATGGGGGTGGCGATCTATCCCGGTGACGGCGCGACGGCCGAGCGGCTCTGCAACAATGCCGATACGGCGCTCTACCGGGCCAAGCGGTCGGGCAAGGGCATCGCCTGCTTCTTCGATGCGGAAATGGACGAGACACTGCGCTCGCGCCGGCAGATGGAAAGCGATCTCCGGCATGCGATCCTTCGGCGTCAGCTGTTCCTCGAATACCAGCCGCTCGTCGACGTCCATGACGACCGAGTGGTCGGATACGAGGCGCTATTGCGCTGGAGACACCCGGAGCGTGGGATCGTCGGGCCGAACGTCTTCATTCCGATCGCCGAGGAAAGCGGCTCGATCATCCAGATCGGCGAATGGGTGCTCGAACAGGCCTGCGCCGAAGCGGTCCGCTGGGCAGACCCTCTGCCCGTCTCGGTCAACATCTCGCCGGTCCAGTTCCTCGTGCCGAGCCTTTTCGATCAGATTGCCGGCATCCTGCGGCGCACCGGCCTCGAGCCTCGACGCCTGGAGCTGGAACTCACCGAAGCGGCGCTGTTGCACAACCGGGAAGACGTGCTGGCGGCGCTCGTCCGGTTGCGGCTGCTCGGCGTCAGGATCGTCATGGACGACTTCGGCACGGGACATTCGTCCCTCGCCAACCTGCAGACTTTCCCGTTCGACAAGCTGAAGATCGACTGCAGCTTCACCGCGGCACTCGACAAGGACCCCGCCGCGCACGCGATCATCCGCGCAATCATCGCGCTTGGCCATAGCCTCAACCTGCCGGTCGTGACCGAGGGTGTCGAGACCGAGCGGCAGAAGCAGATCATCGTCGAGGAGGGGTGCCGGCAGATACAGGGCTTCCTCACCGGCCGGCCGGGACTTGCGCCGAGTGCCGGAGCGATCTCGTCGTCGGACGCCCCGGCGCTCCGACATGCCGAGGCGTAGTCTGCCTCAGCAACAAAAAAGGCCGGGGGACGCCCGGCCTTTTGGCGTTCAAGATCGCTCCAGCGTCAGGCGACGCTGATCTGGCGCTTTTCGGCGACCGACCGGACGGCCGCGTCGGCAAGGGCAAGCGCCGCGAGACCATCCTTGCCGGACGGCGTGATTACCGCACCCTTCTCGATCGCGGCGATGAAGCTCTCGATCTCGTTGGCATAGGCTTCTGTGTAGCGTGTCATGAAAAAGTCGTGCAGCGGCGGGCGCGTGTAGCCGTCGCCGGTGGCGATTTCGATCGAGACCGGGCGCTGGTTCTCGGCCGAAACGGCGCCCTTGGAGCCATGCACCTCGATGCGCTGGTCGTAGCCGTAGGTGGCGCGGCGCGAGTTGGAGATGACCGCCTGCTTGCCGGATGCGGTCTGCAGGATGACGGAGACGCTGTCATAGTCGCCGGCTTCGCCGATCGCCTTATCGACGAGCACGGCGGCGGTCGCCGTCACCGAAACCGGCTCCTCGCCGAGCAGGAAGCGCGCCATGTCGAAATCGTGGATCGTCATGTCGCGGAAGATGCCGCCCGACCGCTTGATATAGTCGACCGGCGGCGCGCCCGGATCGCGCGAGGTGATGGTCACCATTTCGACGTCGCCGATCGTGCCGGCGTCGATTGCCTTGCGCACGGCCATGAAATGCGGGTCGAAGCGGCGGTTGAAGCCGACCATCAGCTTGGCGCCGGTTTCGGCGACCACCTTCAGGCACGCCTTGACGCGATCGACGTCGAGATCGATCGGCTTTTCGCAGAAGATCGCCTTGCCGGCCCGGGCAAAGCGCTCGATCAGATCGGCATGGGTGTCGGTCGGGGTGCAGATGACGACGGCATCGATGTCGGAGGCCGCCTCGATCGCCTCGATGGTGCGGACCTCGCAGCCATAGGCCTTGGCGATCGCCTCCGCGGCGGCCGGAAAGGCATCGGCAACCGCGACAAGGACGGCGTCCGGATTGCCGCTGACGGCTTTCGCGTGAACCTTGCCGATACGTCCGGCGCCCAGAAGACCAAATCTCACTGTCATCTTCGTCTCTCTCGAATTCCGGTTCCAGACCGGGTGGGTGCGCGATGATATTGACGCTCATCGCGCAGAGGCGTTGCGGGCGATTACGTCCGCGAATAGCAGATCAATGAGAGAGGCAGTGGCCGATTCCTCCCGCGCCCTTGTGCCTCTCCCCAATGCCGTCACACAGATTCCAGTGTCCTGTCTTTCGGCAGATGTTCGTCAAATCGGAATGAAACGGCCACGAAATGCGTTTTCAGAATGTTTATTCCATTTGCCGCTCCGACGTCAAGCCGGTGGCGACGCTTGTCGCCGACGCCGCATGTCTTTGTGGCGCGCTCCGTGCCGCTCGGGATTGCCGGACAATTATGGCCTTTAACCGGTATCGATTTGAAGAATTATGCGATAGACGAGAGGCAAGGTGCGCAGTTTCCTCAGAGGCAATGCCATGATCAAATTCATCGACCCGGATCACCCGTTCTACCGGCCCCTGTGGATACGCCTGCTCATCGTTGCCCTGTGTGCAGTGTGGACGGCTGTCGAGTTCTATGGCGGGCAGACGATGTGGGCGACGATCTTCCTTGTCGTGACCACCTATGCCGGAGCCGCTCTCCTGATCTTCTACAAGCCGAAGCAGCCGGACGAAAAAGGGAGCGAAGCGGGCGACCAGACGAAGTAGAGGCTAGGTCGCGGACTGTCCGAGCCTTCGCAACGCTTCGTCGATGAGCATGTTGGCGAGTTTCATCCGGATGGTGGCGTTCGCCCGGAACTCCGGCGGCAGCCGGTCGGGATGGTTCGCGGCGGCAAAGCGCCGGCGCTTGGCAGCGAGTGTCAGCCCGGTTTCCCCATCACCGAGATCGAGTTCGGCCGCGACATCGGCAAGGCTCGTGCGCTGCAGGTGGTCGGGCACCACGCGCGGTTCCTCGGCCCGTTCGGCAGCGGCCAAATCCCGGTAGGCTTTCTCGACGGTGCCGAATGCGGCGCTCGTCCGTGCCGGCGTCTCGACGACAAAAGCCGGCGAACGGCCGATCGGCGGTTGCATGAAACCGCGCGCCGCCTGTTCCCGCTCGGGGTCCGTGTCCCCATCCATGATCTGCTCGGCCTTCAGGCGCTCGAGCACCGATTGAAACACCGACATGCCGAACATGGCGTCTCCCGTGATCTGCCGCGCGCAAATTAAGCGAAACGCCGTGCGAGCCGGGACGATCTTGCCCATCGAGGATTATGCGGGCCTGATCACGTCCGGCTTTGTTTGAGGATCAGGTCGTAAAGCAGTTTCGCGCTCGGGGGGAGGGCCCGGCCCTCGGCGGTAATCAGGCCGTAGGGCTTGATGCGGATCGGGAACTCAGTCGGCAGGATCCGGATTTCGCCGGCCTGGGTGCCGTTTCCGGCGACAAGCTTCGCCACGTCGAGCGCGACGGGGGCGATGGCATTCGTATTGCGGACGATCGACAGCGTCAGGATGATCGAGGATGTATTGATGACGGTCGAAGGCAGTCGGACGCCGGCCGAGATGAAACTGTCTTCGACGGCGCGGCGCAGCAGGGTGCCTGGCGGCTGAAACACCCAATCATAACCCGGCAGGTCGTCGGCGCTGGCGGAAGCGTGGTCGAGCAGCGGGTGGCCCTGGCGAACGATCAGGCAGACTTCCTCAAAACCGATTTCGACCAGGTTGAAAAGACGGGGATTGAGGTCGTCCGGGATGCGGCCGACCACGAAGTCGTGGCGCGCGGCAAGCAGTTCGCGTGTCAAAACGTTGCTGTTGTCGATCTGTACATTGATCTCGATACCGGGATAGGCCGTCGAAACCTGGCGGATGGCCGGCACGGCGAGATTGAGCGCAGGGCCGGTGACGGAGCCGAGTGAAACCGACCCGCCGCTGCCCGTCTTCAGTTCGCTGATCTCGCGGGCGGCCTCGCGCAGTTCGAGAAAGATCGTCCGCGACCGCCGGGCGAGCGCTTCACCGTAACGGGTCAATTCGACGCCCCGGGCCACCCGCGCGCAGATCGGGGCCTTCACGATCGCCTCGATTTCGGCGAGCATGCGCGAGGCGGCCGGTTGGGACACGCCGAGCGATTCGGCCGCGGCGCTGATACGGCGATAATCGTCGATCGCCAGAATGAGCCGCAGGTGGTTGATCTTCAGCCCGGACCGGAAAAGGCCGGTGTCGAAGGTGTCTCCCGGCGGGGTCGCGATACTCGGTTTGCTGTCGAGGGTCATTTTCCGGCCCTGCTATTCAAGAGATTCATAAATCACACTCTTTGAGGGTCGTATACCAATTTTGGTATGTACACAAAGCGATATTGTATTTGACAGTTATGGCAATTGATTCCAGTTTCCAGCCATGTGCGGCAGCGCATGCGGGAGTATGCTAAGACAGGGAGGACCTTCCTTTATCTTGAAACGCCGTCGGGGACGAATTCTCCGGGCCGGTGAATCGCTGCGCATATGACGGGGGCTCCGGCCGCCGGCTTCAACACTCAGGGAGAGATCTGATGAAATTGATTACTTCGCTTCTCGCAGCCGCCGCGATGTCCGTCGCAGCCTTCGCTGCGCCGGTATTCGCCCAGGACAAGGGCACGGTCGGCATCTCCATGCCGACGAAGACGTCGACCCGCTGGATTTCCGACGGCGAAACCATGGAGAAGCTTTTCAAGGAAGCCGGCTACACGCCGGACCTGCAGTTCGCCGACGACGACATTCCGAACCAGCTCGCGCAGATCGAGAACATGGTGACGAAGGGCGCGAAGGTTCTCGTCATCGCCGCCATCGACGGCACGACGCTCTCCGACATCCTGCAGAAGGCAGCCGACGCCGGCGTCAAGGTCATCGCCTATGACCGCCTGATTCGCGATTCCGGCAACGTCAACTACTACGCCACCTTCGACAACTTCCAGGTCGGCGTGCTCCAGGCGACCTCGCTCGTCGAAGGCCTGAAGCTCGACGGCGCCAGCGGGCCGAAGAACATCGAACTCTTCGGTGGCTCGCCGGACGACAACAACGCCTTCTTCTTCTATGACGGCGCGATGTCCGTTCTGCAGCCGCTGATCGATAGCGGCAAGATCGTCGTGAAGTCCGGCCAGATGGGTATGGACCAGGTCGGCACGCTGCGTTGGGACGGTGCGGTTGCCCAGGCGCGCATGGAAAACCTGCTGTCGTCCACCTACACCGATGCCAAGGTCGACGGCGTTCTGTCGCCCTATGACGGCCTGTCGATCGGTATCATCTCGGCTCTGAAGGGCGTTGGCTACGGCTCGGGCGACCTGCCGATGCCGATCGTTACCGGTCAGGACGCGGAACTGCCTTCGGTCAAGTCGATCATGGCCGGCGAACAGTACTCCACGGTCTTCAAGGACACCCGCGAACTCGCCAAGGTGACCGTCGGCATGGTCAACGCGATCATGGACGGCAAGGAGCCGGAAGTGAACGACACCAAGACCTATGAAAACGGCGTCAAGGTCGTTCCCTCCTACCTGCTGAAGCCCGTTTCGGTCGACAAGACCAATGCCAAGGACGTGCTCGTCGGCTCCGGCTACTACACGGAAGATCAGATCAACAACTGATCTGGCTCGAAGGGTCCGCGGCTGGCCGCGGGCCCTTTCGCCTGACGCGACGTGCATCTTGCATCTTGCAGACGCACCATGGTCGCTATGATAATTTGAACTGCTTCATGGGTTCCCCGGATCTCGACCGATCCGGGGGCCATGCGGCGGGTGGAAGCCTGCAGTCTCTTGCAGATTGCCGCTGGAATGGCTGAATATGGACAATATCATTCTTGAAATGCGGGGCATCACGAAGACGTTCCCGGGCGTCAAGGCGCTGGACAATGTCTCGTTCAAGGTCCGCGAAGGCGAGATCCATGCCCTGGTCGGCGAAAACGGTGCCGGCAAGTCGACCCTAATGAAGGTGCTGAGTGGCGTCTATCCCGCTGGCACTTACGAGGGCGAGATTCACTACGACGGCGAGGAGCGTCGCTTCAGCACGATCGCCGACAGCGAAGAACTCGGCATCATTATCATCCACCAGGAACTGGCGCTCGTTCCGCTGCTGTCGATCGCCGAGAACATCTTCCTCGGCAACGAGATCGCCGACAAGGGCGTCATTCATTGGCCGCAGACCTTTGCCCGGACGCAGGAACTGCTCAAGAAGGTGGGCCTAACCGAGTCTCCCGCGACGTTGATCACCGATATCGGCGTCGGCAAGCAGCAACTGGTCGAGATCGCCAAGGCGCTGTCCAAGAAGGTGCGGCTGCTGATCCTCGACGAGCCGACCGCATCGCTCAACGAAAACGACTCCGACGCGCTCCTGAAGCTGCTCATGGAGTTCCGCAATCAGGGGATGACCTCGATTATCATCTCGCACAAGCTGAACGAGATCAAAAAGGTTGCCGACCAGATCACCATCCTGCGCGATGGCGGCACGGTAGAGACGCTCGACTGTGACAAGGAAGACATCAGCGAGGATCGGATCATCAAGGGGATGGTCGGCCGGGCGATGGAAGACCGCTACCCACCGCGCGAACCGAAGATCGGCGATACGCTGCTCGAGGTGAAGAACTGGAACGTCTTCCATCAGCATCACCGCGACCGGCAGTTTCTGCACGATGTCAGCTTTAAGGTTCGGGCCGGCGAGGTCGTCGGCATCGCCGGGCTAATGGGCGCCGGCCGCACCGAAACGGCGATGAGCATCTTCGGCAAGTCGTGGGGACACAAGATCACCGGCGAGGTGACGATGCGCGGTCAGCCGGTGGACGTCAGCACGATCCCGAAGGCGATCAAGGCGGGTCTCGCCTATGTGACCGAGGACCGCAAGCAACTGGGCCTCGTGCTGATCAACAACATCAAGGAGAACACCACGCTCGCGAATCTGAGCGCGGTAGCTCCGAGCGGCGTCATCGACGAGCGCAAGGAGCGGAAGGTCGCCGCCGACTATCGCGCGAAGCTCCGGATCCGCTCGCATTCGATCTATCAGGAGGCGGTGAATCTTTCGGGCGGCAACCAGCAGAAGGTCGTGCTGTCCAAGTGGCTGTTCACCAATCCCGAAGTCCTCATACTCGACGAGCCGACCCGCGGTATCGACATCGGCGCGAAGTATGAGATCTACACCATCATCAACCAGCTCGCAGCCGAGGGTAAAGGCATTCTGATGATCTCGTCGGAAATGCCGGAACTGCTCGGAACCTGCGATCGCATCTATGTCATGAACGAGGGCCGCATCGTGGCGGAGCTTTCCAAGGAGGAAGCAAGTCAGGAGTCCATCATGCGGGCCATCATGCGTTCAGGGGAGAAACACTAATGGTCGCCGATACGAGCACCCATCCCACCAAACCCTCGATCGGGGACTACCTCAGGAACAACATCCGCGAATACGGCCTTCTGGTCGCGCTCGTGATCATCATGCTGTTCTTCCAGTTCGTCACCAACGGCGTTCTCTTCAGGCCGGTCAACATCACCAACCTGGTGCTGCAGAACTCCTTCATCGTCATCATGGCGCTGGGCATGCTGTTGATCATCGTGGCGGGTCACATCGATCTGTCGGTCGGTTCGATCGTCGCCTTTGTCGGGGCGATTTCGGCCATCATGCTCGTCAAATGGGGTCTGCCGGCCCTCGTCGTCGTTCCCGCCTGTCTTGTCGTCGGCGGCATCATGGGGGCGGCGCAGGGCTATTGGGTGGCCTATCAGAAGATCCCGTCCTTCATCGTCACGCTCGCCGGCATGCTGGTGTTCCGCGGAATGACTTACGTCGTCCTCGGCGGCCGTCCGATCGGGCCGTTCCCGAAGGATTTCCAGATTCTCTCGACAGGCTTCGTTCCTGATTTTCTCTACTTCCTCAGCCCGAGTCCCGAGATCATCAAGAACATGGTGGCGCTCGTGGCGGTGCTGGCGCTGGTCGGCTATGCGATCTATGCCGGCCTGCGCAATCGCCGCGTCAATGAGCAGCACGGTACCGAGAACGAGCCGTTCGTGTTCTTCGCGGGCCAGATGGCGGTCATCGGCGTCGTCGCCCTGTTCATCGGCTTCCAGCTTTCGACCTATCGCGGCCTGCCGAACGTGCTCATCGTCATGGGCGTGCTGATCGCCCTCTACACCTTCATCACGACGCGCTCGACGATCGGTCGCCGGGTCTACGCCATGGGCGGCAACGAGAAGGCCACCAAGCTCTCCGGCATCAATACCGAGCGGCTGACCTTCTACGCCTTCGTCAACATGGGCGTGCTCGCGGCACTCGCCGGCATGATCATCACGGCGCGATTGAACTCGGCCACCCCGAAGGCAGGCGTCGGCTTCGAACTCGACGTCATCGCGGCCTGCTTCATCGGCGGTGCGTCGGCATCGGGCGGTGTCGGCAAGATCACCGGTGCGGTGATCGGCGCCTTCATCATGGGCGTGATGAACAACGGCATGTCGATCATGGGCATCGGTATCGACTACCAGCAGCTCATCAAGGGCCTCGTACTGCTCGCGGCCGTGTTCTTCGACGTCTACAACAAGAACAAAGGCAAGGGCTGATCGGATTTCCGGTCAGCTCCCATTGACCACATCATGAATGGGCGGCCGACCGAGGCTGCCATAGCTGGGTGGTGCGAGCCACTCTCGAGGCGAAGCATTGCCTTTCCTCATGGAAACGAATGCCCGAAGCCAACTCGATCAGGAAGGATAGAGACGTGCTGATTTCGCAAGTCAGGAACGAAGACGGATCGATTGCAGTCGCAGTGCGGGCGCCGGGTGAAACGGCGCGGCTCGTCAAGTACGCGGAAAGCGTCTACGCATTGGCGATGGAAGCGGCGAATGCCGGCAAGGGCCTCAAGGGGGTCATCGACGCCAGAGGACTCGGAGAGACGATCGATCTCGATGCAGCCTATGCCGAAGGGCGCATGCTGCCGCCGATCACCCATCCGGATCCGGCGCACCTGCACCTGACCGGTACCGGGCTGACACATCTCGGTTCCGCCGCGACGCGTGATGCGATGCACAAGAAGACCACCGAGGCGGCCGAGGAAACGCTGACCGATTCGATGAAGATGTTCCGGATGGGGCTCGAGGGTGGCAAGCCGAAGCCGGGCGAAAAGGGCGTCCAGCCGGAGTGGTTCTACAAGGGGAACGGTACGGCCGCGGTCGCACCGGGCCAGCCGCTGACCTCGCCCTCCTTTGCGGAGGACGGCGGCGAGGAGCCGGAAATGGCCGGTATCTACGTGATCTCCGACAAGGGTGCGCCTTATCGGCTCGGCTTTGCGGTCGCCAACGAATTCTCCGATCACAAGACCGAGCGGGTCAACTATCTGTGGCTGGCGCATTCGAAACTGCGCCAGGCGAGCTTCGGGCCGGAAATCCGCATCGGCGCGGCGCCGGACGACATCCGCGGCACGTCGCGAATCCTGCGCGGTGGCAAGGTCCTGTGGGAAAAGCCGTTCCTCTCGGGCGAGGCCAACATGTCGCACAGCTTCGCCAACCTGGAATATCACCATTTCAAGTACGGCCTCTTCCGCGCCCCGGGCGACGTGCATGTGCACATGTTCGGGACGGCGACGCTTTCCTTCGGCGACGGCATCCGCACCGAAGCAGGGGACGTCTTCGAGATCGAGGCCAAGGACTTCGGGCTTGCGCTTCGCAATCCGCTGGCAATTGCCGCGGAAGAAGAGATCGCCATACATCAGCTCTGATATATCTGTTATAGCAACCAGCGGCCGCGACGGGCGGCCGCTTGCGACAAGAAAACAAGGAGGCTGAAGCCATGACACTTCACCAGAACCTGATTGCCGGCGAATGGGTCGGCGGCGACGGCATCGCCAACGTCAACCCCTCGAACACCAATGATGTCGTCGGCGAATATGCCCGCGCGACGGTAGATGATGCGAAAGCGGCGATCGCCGCGGCGAAGGCGGCCTTTCCGGCCTGGTCGCGCTCCGGCATCCTCGAGCGCCACGCCATCCTGAGGAAGACTGCCGACGAGATCCTCGCCCGCAAGGACGAACTCGGCCGGCTGTTGTCGCGCGAGGAAGGCAAGACGCTCGCCGAGGGCATTGGCGAGACGGTGCGGGCCGGGCAGATCTTCGATTTCTTCGCCGGCGAGTGCCTGCGACTGGCGGGCGAAGTCATCCCCTCGGTGCGTCCGAACATCGGCGTCGAGATCAGCCGCGAACCCGTCGGCGTCGTCGGCATCATCACGCCGTGGAACTTCCCGATCGCCATTCCGGCCTGGAAAATTGCGCCTGCGCTTTGCTACGGCAACACCGTCGTCTTTAAGCCCGCCGAGCTGGTACCGGGCTGCTCCTGGGCGATCGTCGACATCCTCAACCGCGCCGGCCTGCCGAAAGGCGTCTTGAACCTCGTCATGGGCAAGGGCTCGGTGGTCGGCCAGGCGATGCTCGACAGCCCGGACGTGCAGGCGATCACCTTCACCGGCTCGACCGGCACCGGAAAACGCGTCGCGATGGCCTCGGTCGAGCACAATCGCAAGTTCCAGCTGGAGATGGGCGGCAAGAACCCGTTCGTCGTGCTCGACGACGCCGATGTTGCGGTGGCGGTCGAAGCGGCGGTCAATTCGGCCTTCTTCTCGACCGGCCAGCGCTGCACCGCTTCGTCGCGGATCATCGTCACCGAGGGTATCCACGACAAGTTCGTCGCGGCGATGGGCGAGCGGATCAAGGGTCTCGTCGTCGACGACGCGCTGAAGGCCGGCACCCATATCGGTCCGGTCGTCGACCAGAGCCAATTGAACCAGGACACCGACTATATCGCCATCGGCAAGCAGGAAGGCGCCAGGCTTGCCTTCGGCGGCGAGCTTATTTCGCGCGACACGCCCGGCTTCTACCTGCAGCCGGCGCTGTTCACAGAGGCCACCAATCAGATGCGCATCTCCCGTGAGGAGATCTTTGGTCCGGTCGCTGCGGTCATCCGGGTGAAGGACTATGACGAGGCGCTCAGCGTCGCCAACGACACGCCGTTCGGGCTGTCCTCCGGCATCGCCACGACGAGCCTCAAGCATGCGACGCATTTCAAGCGCAACTCGGAGGCCGGCATGGTGATGGTCAACCTGCCGACCGCCGGCGTCGATTTCCACGTGCCGTTCGGCGGCCGTAAGGGCTCCTCCCACGGCCCGCGCGAACAGGGCAGATACGCCGCCGAATTCTACACAACCGTCAAGACAGCCTACACGCTGGCTTAAGCACCCGAGCGGGATGCGGACGGGCAGATAGCTGCCTCATCCCGCTCTGAGCCGACGTGTCCCCGCCCGCCCCACGGGCCCGAAGGAAAGAAGAAATGAAGAAGAAAGCTGAGTGGCCGCGCAAGCTCCGTTCGCAGGAGTGGTTCGGCGGTACGGGCAAGAATGCCATCATGCACCGCTCCTGGATGAAGAACCAGGGGCTCCCCGCCGATACCTTCGACGGACGGCCGATCATCGGCATCTGCAACACCTGGTCAGAGCTGACGCCCTGCAACGCGCATCTGCGCGACCTCGCGGAGCGCGTGAAGCGCGGCGTCTACGAGGCGGGCGGCTTCCCGGTGGAATTCCCGGTCTTTTCGACCGGTGAGAGCACGCTTCGCCCGACGGCGATGATGTTCCGCAACCTCGCGGCCATGGATGTCGAAGAGGCGATCCGCGGCAATCCGGTCGATGGCGTCGTGCTCCTCGGCGGATGCGACAAGACCACGCCCAGCCTGCTGATGGGCGCGGCGAGCGTCGATATCCCGGCGATCGTCGTGTCCGGCGGCCCGATGCTGAACGGCAAATGGCGCGGCAAGGATGTCGGCTCCGGCACCGCGATCTGGCAGTTCTCGGAAATGGTCAAGTCCGGCGAAATGACGCTGGACGAGTTCATGGATGCCGAGCAGGGCATGGCCCGTTCGGCGGGAAGTTGTATGACTATGGGTACCGCCTCGACGATGGCGTCGATGGCCGAGGCACTCGGCATGACGCTCTCCGGCAATGCTGCGATTCCGGCCGTCGACGCCCGTCGCCGGGTGATCTCGCAACTCACCGGCCGTCGCATTGTCGAGATGGTCAAGGAAGACCTGAAGCCCTCCGACATCCTGACCAAGCAGGCCTTTGAAAACGCCATCCGCGTCAACGGCGCGGTCGGCGGTTCGACCAATGCCGTGCTGCACCTTTTGGCGCTTGCCGGCCGCGTCGGCGTCGACCTTTCGCTCGACGATTGGGACAGGCTCGGCCGCGACGTGCCGACGATCGTCAATTTGCAACCCTCCGGCAAGTATCTGATGGAGGAGTTCTATTACGCTGGCGGCCTGCCGGTGGTCATCAAGGCGGTCGCCGAGATGGGACTGCTCCACAACGACGCCATCACAGTCAGCGGCGATACGATCTGGAATGACGTCAAGGGTGTTACCAACTACAACGAAGACGTCATCCTTCCCAAGGAAAAGGCACTGACGAAGTCCGGCGGCATCGCCGTGCTGCGCGGCAATCTGGCGCCAAGGGGCGCCGTGCTGAAGCCTTCCGCCTCCTCGCCGCATCTGATGCAGCACAAGGGCCGCGCCGTCGTGTTCGAAAGCATCGAGGACTACCACGCCCGCATCAACCGCGACGATCTCGACATCGACGAGAGCTGCGTCATGGTGCTGAAATATTGCGGCCCGAAGGGTTACCCGGGCATGGCCGAGGTCGGCAATATGGGCCTGCCGCCCAAAGTGCTGAAGAAGGGGATCACCGACATGATCCGCATTTCCGATGCGCGCATGTCGGGCACGGCCTATGGCACCGTTATCCTCCACACCGCACCGGAAGCCGCCGAGGGCGGGCCGCTGGCGCTCGTCCAAAACGGCGACCTGATCGAGGTCGACATCCCGAACCGGACGCTGCACCTTCATGTATCCGACGATGAGCTCGCCCGTCGGCGTGCCGCCTGGGTATCGCCGGTCAAGCCCCTCAACGGCGGCTATGGCGGTCTCTACATCAAGACCGTCATGCAGGCCGATACAGGCGCCGACCTCGACTTCCTGGTCGGCACGCGCGGAGACCGCATCCCGATGGACCGCGACAGCCATTGAGGGGCAGCAGGGGCAATTGCCTTTTGCTCCCGGCTGCCTTGCGAATTACCCCTCACCCTAACCCTCTCCCCGCGGGCGGGGAGAGGGGACTACAGCAGCTTCGCTGCATGTTTCCTAGGTTGGCTGCGATTTAGGAGTAGGAGGTCTCCGGAGTTTCTTTCACGCCGCTTGCGGGAGAAAGTGGCCGGCAGACCGAATGAGGGCAGTTGTGGCGATTTTCCCCGTCAGTGGCTCACTGGCTCTGATTTTGGCCGTGCCCTTGACTCTGGCTCTGCGTTTGCCCCTGTCGCTCCACCGTGACCGCCACCTTCAGCGTCTCGCTGGCGACGCCGTGAACCAATCCGGAGACCGGCGCGGCATCGCGATAGCAAAGACCGGTGGCGATGCGGATATAGCGGTCGTCGGGGCAGATCTTGTTGGCGGGATCGAAGCCGACCCAGCCGAGGCCGGGTAAGTGCACGTCGGCCCAGGCGTGGCTTGCTGTCTGCTCGGGATGGCCTTCGACCATCAGATAGCCTGAGACGTAGCGGGCGGGCAGGCCGAGGGTGCGCGCCGCCGAGACGAGGATGTGGGCGTGGTCCTGGCAGACGCCCTTGCCGCGCTCGAGTGCCTCTTCGGCGGTGGTGTCGGCATGGGTCTCGCCCGGCTCGTAAGTGACGGTTTCGTGAATGATGTCCATCAAGACGTGCATGCGCTCGAGGTCCGTTGCGCCTTCTGCGGATTTCGCAAGCTCGCGGATCAGCTTGCCCGCTTTGCTGAGCGAGGTTTCACGGGCATAGAGCCAGAGCGGCACGTAGGACTGGTGTGGGCCAAAGACGCCTGCCTTGTCCTCCGTCTCCACTTCGCCGCTCGCCTCGATCCGGAAGGTCGTCCGATCCGCGTCGACGCTGACGAGATGCGTGCGGTTGCCGAAGTGGTCGTCGTAGCTGACTTCGACCCCGGCGCCATCGACGAGCGTCCTCCAGTTCAACACCGTCTGGCCGGGCTGCGTCGTCGGCGTCAGGCGCAGCCGCTGCAGCGCATAGGGGACCGGCTCGTCGTAATGGTACTCGGTCGTGTGGCTGATTTTCAGGTGCATTCGAACCTCCTGGGCCTCAGTGGTAGAATCGATAGCCGTCGGTTATTTCCTGGCCCAGACGGTTGTTGTGGCTGATGAATTCTTCCAGATATTCATGCAGGCCCCGATCCATGATGTCGCTGATCGACTGGCTGCGCAGAGAAGCGAGCGTCACTTCGGCGGTCTCGTGGGCAGAATGCCTTTCGCCATATTCGCGCGCCAGATAGCCGAGATTGCTGACGATCTTTTCGTAGCAATAGGCGAGCGAGCGCGGCATGCGGCCGTTCGAGATCAGGAAGTCGGCAATGTTGGACGGCTTCAGTTCCGCGTCGTAGACCCAGCCATAGGCGCGGTGCGCCGAGACGGAGCGCAGAATCGATTCCCACTGCACGTTGTCCATCGACGATCCGACGGCCGAGACGGCCGGCAGCAGTACGTAGTATTTCACATCGAGGATGCGGGCGGTGTTATCGGCCCGCTCGATGAAGGTGCCGATACGCGAGAAGTTGAAGATCTCGTTCCTCAGCATCGTGCCGTGGAAGGCGCCGCGGATGAGACCCGCACGGCGTTTGATGGCATCGATGATCTCGGGCATGTCGGCCGGCCGCACCTTCTTGGCGAGCATTGCCTTCATCTCGATCCAGCATTCGTTGGTCGCTTCCCAGGTCTCGCGAGTCAGCGCCGTTCGAACCATGCGGGCATTGTGGCGGCTCGCCTCGATACAGGACAGGACGCTCGACGGATTGGCGCGGTCGCGCAGCAGGAAATCGATGGCGTCGCCGCTCGTCAACGTGTCGTGCACTTCGTCGTAAAGCTCGCGGACGCCGGCGCTCTGCAGCACGCCGTCCCAGTCGCCCTCGGTCGACTCGCTGCGGGTCAGCGACATGCGCAGGCCCGCGTCGATCAGCCGGGCGCCGTTCTCGGCGCGCTCGATATCGCGGAACATCCAGTAGAGGCCGTTCGCAGTTCTTCCCAACATGGCCTCAGTCCTCCAGTACCCAGGTATCCTTGGTGCCGCCACCCTGGCTGGAATTCACCACCAGGGAACCCTCCTTCAGCGCGACGCGCGTCAAGCCGCCGGGAATGATCTGCACCTTGTCGGAAACGAGCACATAGGGACGCAAGTCGACGTGCCGCGGTGCGATGCCCTTGTTGACGAGGATCGGCACGGTCGAGAGCGATAATGTCGGCTGGGCGATATAGTTGCCGGGACGCTCCTTGAGCTTTTCGGCGAAGGCGGCGCGCTCCCGCTTGGTCGCCGTCGGCCCGACGAGCATGCCGTAGCCGCCGGAGCCGTGTACTTCCTTGACGACGAGTTCGTCCAGATGATCGAGCACGTATTTGAGGCTCTGCGGTTCCGAGCAGCGCCAGGTCGGTACATTTTCGAGCAGCGGCTTGCGGCCGGTATAGAATTCGACGATCTCCGGCATGTAGGAATAGATCGCCTTGTCATCGGAAATGCCGGTGCCGGGCGCGTTGGCGATGGTGATGTTGCCGGCGCGATAGACGTCCATGATACCGGGAATACCAAGTGCCGAATCCGGCCGGAACGTGAGTGGATCGAGGAAATCGTCGTCGACGCGGCGATAGAGCACGTCGATCGCCTCGTAGCCGCGCGTCGTGCGCATCTTCACCTTGCCGTCGATCACCCGCAGATCGGAGCCTTCCACCAATTCGACGCCCATCATATCCGCGAGAAACGCGTGCTCGTAGAAGGCGGAATTGTAGATGCCGGGGGTGAGCACGGCGACGCGCGGCTTGCCGGCGCAACCGGGCGGCGCCAGCGACGACAGGCTCTGGCGGAGCAGATAGGGATAGTTCTCCACAGGCCGCACGCGGTTTTGATGGAAGAGTTCCGGGAACATCTGCATCATCGTTTCCCGGTTCTCCAGCATGTAGCTGACACCGGAGGGCGTGCGGGCATTGTCTTCCAGGACGTAGAACTGGTCCTCGCCGGTGCGCACGATATCGGTGCCGACGATATGGGTGTAGACGCCGCCGGGCGGCCGGAAACCGATCATCTGCGGCAGGAAGGCGTCGTTCTTCTCGATCAGTTCGCGTGGGATTCGGCCGGCGCGGATGATCTCCTGCTTGTGGTAAATGTCATCCAGGAAGGCATTGAGCGCGATCACGCGCTGTTCGATTCCCTGAGCGAGGCGGCGCCATTCGCGGCCGGAGATGATGCGGGGAATGAGGTCGAAGGGGATGAGCTTTTCGGAAGAATCGGCGTGTCCGTAGACCGCGAAGGTGATGCCCGTCTTGCGGAAGATGTTCTCCGCTTCTTTCGATTTCGCTATGAGCCGGTTTCTGTCCTGGCTGGCATACCATTGATGATACGTCGAATATGGCTGGCGCGGACTGCTGTCCGCATTGATCATTTCATCAAATGCCAAAGGCGTGGTCCCCTTATTTTTGACCATTTGAGTACAACGTTTGCCGCAATGCAAGAAGCGTGCACGTTTGCCGATGAAGAATTTTCGGCCTGCCCCGATCCATAATTTGAAAGCGCTTTCGCTCCTCGAGGCGCAGCGGTCTTTGCCGCCGGATTTCTCCTACTGGTCCGTAAACGGGCAGATGCCTGAATATTCGGCGGCCCACCACAGGTTGTCGTCGCGCCAGCGGCCTCGCTTTGCCGGTCTTGTTCGTCGATCGGGCAGGCGTAAAATGTCCGCGCTGGCGGATAGTCGCCCCGAGGCAGAGACGGAATGGACGCACTCTACGAGATTGCCGAACGGCCGGCGCAGCGGGTCACCGGTCGCCTCTGGCATGGCACATTCGTGGAAGCCGCCGACGGCGCCATCACAGGCTGATTGCCGAGACGCAGGAGCATTGCCGGCGCACCCATCCGCGGGATCATGCCGCCCTCATCGGCCTTTCCTGGGACGTCCGGCCGGAGGGCTTCAGCTGTCTCATCGGCTATGTGGGCGAGGATCACGCGACCTTCGCCGCGTCCGAGCACATGAATCTGCCGGCGATGCGCTTCGCTACGACGATGCACCACCCCGAAGGAGGGGATGTCTTCGTCCAGTACAGCAAGATATTCGATTGGATCGAAGCGGAGGGGTATGCCGTGGATCAGACCCATCTTCACTATCGCGAGGAATATGGGGCTGGCTTCGTATCCCCCTCTGCATCCGCCCTCCGCCTGATGGTTCCGATTCGCTGATCGCAACCATCAGAAAAATTGCTTTGACCAAGGGAGGTACGCGGTCTATCGCCCCGGGCGACGGTCTCTTCCGGATCTGGTGATCCGCCTTGCCTGACCCGCCTAACTGGACCCGCCTCACTGGGGAAACGCCGATGATGCTCGCCCGCCTGGCCCCGGCCATTTTCGTGCTGCTCTGGTCGACGGGCTGGGTGGTCGCGAAATACGCCGCGTTCTTTGCGGATCCGTTGACCTTCCTGGCGCTGCGCTACAGCGTGGCGATCGTGCTCTTCATCGGTTTCTGCGCAGCAACCGGTGCGCGCTGGCCGCGCTCCTGGAGCGTGGTCGGCCATGCGGTGATGTCCGGGATATTTCTACACGGTCTTTATCTTGGGGCGGTGTGGTGGGCGATCGGGCAGGGGGTGCCTGCGGCCATATCCGGCATCATCGCGGGGTTGCAGCCGTTGATGACCGCAGCTGTCGCGCCATTCCTGATCGGCGAGAATCTCAGCCGGCAGCAGCGGCTCGGGCTGGTGCTCGGCTTTTGCGGCATCGCGCTCGCCGTCTTGCCGAAGACGCTGGCAATCGACACCGAATCGACGCCCATCCATCTGCTGCCGGTGGCCGTCAACGTGCTCGGGATGGCGGCGGTGACCTATGGTACGCTTTACCAGAAGCGGTATCTGCAGCACGGCGACATTCGGTCGATCGCCGCCCTGCAATATGTCGGCGCTCTGATCGTCACCGTGCCGCTGGCCCTGATGCTCGAAGATCTGCGCGTCACCTGGAACATTCAGCTCCTCGCCGCCCTTGCCTGGTCCGTTCTCGGCCTGTCGATGGGGGCGATCGCGCTGCTGCTCTATCTCATCCGTCGCGGCCAGGTGTCGCGCGCCGCATCACTCATCTATCTGGTGCCGCCGCTCGCGGCGGTTCAGGCGGCGCTCTTCTTCGGCGAAGCCCTGACCTGGCCGATGATCGTCGGCACGATCATCGCGGTCACCGGCGTCTACCTCACCAATCGCAAGACAAGGGGTGCGGCGCCTGCAGGAGAGCGCGCAATCAATGTTGCGGTAGGTTCAGTGAAATAGAGGCGCCTCAATGACCAAGGCACTGCTGATCATCGACATACAGAACGCCATCCTTTCAGGAAAAGGTAGAGAAGACCGACAAAGGCTTGTCGATGCGGCGTTAAACGAAACCGTCGCGCGGCTCTGCGCCTTAAAAGACAGGGCCCGAGCCGCAGGTGTTCCGGTGGTGCTGGTCCAGCACGACGGGGACGAGAAGCATCGATTGGCAGTCGGGACGCATGGCTGGGCCATTCGCGACGAGATCGCGCCTGCCTCAGGCGACGTCGTCGTTCACAAGAAAAGCTGTGACTCGTTTTTCGAGACCGACCTCTCCACGCGCCTTGAGGAGCGTTCCGTCACGCATCTGGTTATCGGCGGATGCATGTCCGAGTTCTGTGTCGATACCACCGTGAGGCGGGCGGTTTCGCTCGGATATGCTGTGACGCTGGTTGCCGACGGACACACGACGGCGGATTCGGGCGCTCTCGCATTTCCCGAGATCGTTGCGCACCACAACGAAACGCTTGATGGGTTCGATGCAGGTAGAGCGAGGGTCGAGGTTCGGCCCGCTGCCGAAATAACTTTTCCGACGTGATAGGACCGAGCGGCAGCTATCGATATTGGCGGGGGATCTTCATTGCAAAAACTCGACCGCAGAGAAAATCCGCGGCCGAGCTCGCCTAGATCGGGATGTTATCAAAAGACGGCCTTCGGCGGCCGCCCACAATGTCATCGTAGAGCGTCAGCCCTGCCGGCCGCCATTGTCTGCGCGGCGCACGCCTTGACCACGCTCGCCCCGATTGCCGGGCTGGCCGTCGCCATGACGGCGTCCCTCTTGCTTCGCGCCCGGGCGGCCATGGTGCTTCCGGTTCTCGTGGTTGCGGTTGCCTTCCGACCGGCCGTCGTGATGCCCGGGGGCTGCGGCGCGATGGTCGCGGCGCTCGCTCTTCTGCGGGCGGTCGTCGCGGAGTAGCTCGTCACCGGCAAACCCACCGGCCACGGCCGGTTCACGCGCGGGCCGTTTCGGGCGCTGGCCATCGCCATTGCCGCGATGCTGACCACCGCCATTGCCGCGATGTTGACCACCACCATTGCCGCGCTGCTGGCCATTGCCGCGACCTCCGCGACCCTTGGAGGGGCGGGCCTGGTCGGCCGGCGCATCGCCGCTGGCGACGGCGATCTGGATGCCCATCAGCTTTTCGATATCGCGCAGCAGGCGGATTTCGTCCGGCGCACAGAAGGCGATCGCGATGCCGTCGCGGCCGTTGCGGGCGGTGCGGCCGATGCGATGCACATAGGCATCCGGAACTTCCGGCAGATCGTAGTTGTAGACATGGGTGACGCCCGGAATGTCGATGCCACGGGCGGCGACATCGGTCGCGACGAGGACGCGGATCTCGCCGTCGCGGAACGCCTTCAGTGCCCGCTCGCGCTGACCCTGGCTCTTGTTGCCGTGGATCGAGGCGGCCTTGAAGCCGACATGGTCCAGATGCTTCATCAGCTTCTCGGCGCCGTGCTTCGTGCGGCTGAAGACCAGTGACAGACCATCGGGATTGTCGGTCAGCGTCCGCTTCAGGATCGTCGTTTTCAGGTCCTTGCCCGGAACGAAATGGACATATTGCTCAACCTTGTCGGCGGCCTTGCCGGGAGGCGTGACCTCGACCTTGACCGGATCGGTCAGGTACTCGCCGGCAAGCTCGGCGATCAGTTTCGGCATAGTTGCCGAGAAGAGCAGCGTCTGGCGGTTCTTCGGTACCAGCTTCGAAATCTTGCGCAGGTCGTGGATGAAGCCGAGGTCGAGCATCTGGTCGGCCTCGTCGAGCACGAGGTAGCGGCCCTGCGTCAGCGTCACGGCCTTACGGGCAATAAGGTCGAGCAGGCGGCCAGGTGTTGCGACGAGAATGTCGACGCCGCGGGCCAGTTGTTCGGTTTGCTTGTTGATCGAGACGCCGCCGACCACGACGCCGACCTTCAGCGGGCTCTTCTTCACGAAGAGCTTGAGGTTGGTGGCGATCTGGTTGACGAGTTCGCGGGTGGGGGCAAGCACGAGGGCGCGGATGTTGCGCGGGTCCGGGCGCTTGCCGTCCGCGACGAGCTTCTCGATCATCGGCAGGCCAAAGGCGGCCGTCTTGCCGGTGCCCGTCTGGGCGAGACCGATGAGGTCATGACCCTTGAGGACAAGCGGAATGGCCTGCGTCTGGATGGGCGTCGGCTTCTCGAAGCCATTGGCGGAGAGGGTCGCCAGGATGTCCTGCGAGAGACCGAGCTCTTTGAAAGTGGACAATGCATATACCTTTCGGGGCGCCAAACGCTGTCGCCGGAATCGCCTCTTGCAATTCCGGTGTCGTCTGGCGTCAAGAACCCCGCGTGAATTGGGAACTTGTGGGTTAAGAGAAAATCGTCAAGCGCCTGTGTGCTGCCGCCGGTTGCGGCGATGTATCGCGCTTTTCCTTCTTCCCAGCTCAATATGGTTGCCGAGGGCACGCTCACGCGGCGGCCGGAAGGTGACGCGCCTCCATGTCGGGGTTTTGCTTCGAAAAGTCAAGCTGCATCTTTTGCGGGTGCGAAATTAGTCTTCCGCTTCAGCTTTGAGCGCGGCGCGCTGTCGAGGGAAATCTTGAAGGGAAGCGGCGATCAAACATCGCGCACGAAAGCCTTGCAGAAGAAGCGCCGGAGCGTACAATTCCGCGGCTCGGCCTCAGCATTCCGGGCACGTTACGGCTGGAGGTCCGGTGCGAAGAGTGCCGGAAATAGCGTGGTTCCAAGTCGGCAGGAGCGAGCGATACCAGCCGATACCGGAACCCAGTTTCGATGCCTGCCTTGCCCGCTTGTAGCCAAGCCGCGTGACACTGGACGAAAAAGGACCCTGGGCGATTGGGAACCTGACGCGACTTCAACCGTTCCATTCCTTGAGCCTTTGCCGACCTATCTGCCAACCGAGACACAGGGGAGGAACTCGTGCGAGACCGGATTTGGATACTGACCGCCGACGGCAACGCAGCGCGGATCGTCAAGGACGTCAACTTACTCAAGGACGGGCGACAGCAGCCGGAAGTGGAGACGTACCAGATAGAAGGCAGACGAGCTCAGGACATCATGGCCGACAAACCGGGCCGCAGCCATTCGTCCGTCGGCCACGGTCGCTCGGCCATGGAATATAGCAGCGATCCGGTGCGCGAAGAGCAACACCGTTTCGCAGTGGAGATTGCCGAGAAGCTCGACCATTATGCGTTGGAGAACGCCTTCGACAACCTGGTGATCTGCGCTGCGCCGAGAACGTTGGGCGACCTCCGGAAGCTGCTTTCCCATCACGTCAAGGAAAAGACCGTTGCCGAGATCGACCGCAACTGCGTAGCCGTGCCGACCGATCAGCTGATTGCGACGGTCAAGTCCGTGGTCTTTCCCGGATAGTCACGTTCAAGCCTTATCGCCCCGCAGCATCTCGCGCTTGCCGGCAAAGCCTGGAAGACGTTCGACAGCAAAGCCGGCGGCAGCGAGGTTGCGGCGGGCGAAACCCGCCGCAGCATAGGTGGCGAAGGTACCGCCGCGGACCGTCCTGTCGAAGACTGCCTGCATGAGAACCGACGACCACATGTCCGGGTTGCGGGAGGGTGCGAAGCCGTCTAGGTACCAGGCGTCGAAGCTTTCCCGGCATTGGGAGACGCCGTCGAGCGCCGTGCCGCAGACCACGGTCAGGCGTACGGTGTTGAAGTCAATGTCGATGCGGCCTCCGGGGCTATTCGACCAAGTGCCGACGAGCGCCTGGCGCTCCGCGGCGATCTCCGGCCAATGGGAGAGGGCTCGATCGATCTCGTCGGCGCGCATCGGAAAGCGCTCGAAGGAGACGAAGTGCAGCCGGCCATTCGAGACCTGCGCCTGTTTCCATTGCCGCCAAGTTTCGCAGAAATTCAAGCCGGTGCCGAAGCCAAGTTCGCCGATCGTGAAGGCGCCGCCTGCGTTCCAACGCGCCGGCAGCCTGTTGCCGGCGAGGAAGACGTGGCCGCATTCCAGCCGGCCTTCGGTGCGGCAATAAAAGTGATCGCCAAATTCCAGCGAATAGGGCATATCGCCAGCATGCCATTCAAGGCTCTGCTGTGCCGGCGGTTGGTTCTGGCGGGGGTCGGTTTCTGTCATGGCAGTGCCGATAGGCTTCCAGCCAGATAAGGTCAATCGATGAGCGAAGTTTTGATCGTTGGCGGTGGTATCATGGGGCTCTGGGCGGCACTCATGGCCGGTCGCGCCGGTATCGAGACGCGCCTCCTCGAGCGGAAAGACATCGGCGCGGGTGCGAGCGGCGGTTTGCTCGGCGCGCTGATGCCGCATATGCCCGACCGCTGGAACGGCAAGAAACAGTTCCAGTTCGATGCTCTTGTTTCGCTTGAGACGGAAATTGCCCGGCTGGAAGCGGAGACGGGGCTTTCGGCGGGCTATCGCCGCTCGGGCCGGATCATGCCGCTCGGCAGACAGCATCTGCGCGAGATAGCACTCGGCCACGAGGAGGACGCGGAGCGGCACTGGATCGCTGGCGACCGACGGTTCCATTGGCACGTCCGTGACGCCGGCATCGATAGCTGGCCGGCGGCGGATACTGCATCTTTCGGGGTCGTCCACGATACGTTGGCCGCCCGCGTGTCGCCGCGAAGCCTGCTCGCGATGCTCCGGACGGCACTCGCCGCCTTTCCTCATGTCAGTGTCGAGGAGGGCGTCGAGGTGACCACGATCGACCCGCAGCATGGCTGGCTGGTGCTTGCCGATGGACGTGCGTTGACCTTCGGGCATTGTATTTTATCCGCAGGCGTCGCGAGTTTTCCCTTGATCGACCGATTGGCGGTGCGGCCGCAGGCGCCGAGCGGCGGCGCCGTCAAGGGGCAGGCGGCACTGCTTCGCGGCGACATCAATCCGGCCTCACCGATCATCTTCACCGAAGGCCTCTACATCGTTCCGCATGAAAACGGTCACGTGGCCGTCGGCAGTACTAGCGAGAACCAATTCGACGAGCCGTGCGCCACGGACGCGCAACTGGATGCACTGATCGATCGCGCCGTGGCTCTGGCGCCCATCCTGCGCGGTGCGCCGGTGGTCGAGCGCTGGGCGGGGTTACGCCCCAAGGCCACGGGGCGGGAGCCGATAGTCGGCCGACATCCCGATCATCAGCGGCTGTCGGTGCTGACGGGCGGCTTCAAGGTCAGTTTTGGCATGGCGCATGTTCTGGCGGGCTTCGTCATCGACGAACTTGTCGGGCGGATGAGCATCGAATTGCCGCAATCGTTCCGATGCGAAACCCATATCGCCGGCCTGCAATAGCCCCCATCCGACTTCGTCAATCTGTCACGCAAATCACCTAAGAGGCGGCTATCGACTGGAGTTTTGGAGCCCGCAATGCGCTATGCCATTTGTTTTACGCCGCCGATGGGAGACCCGCTGTCCGCGGCGGCGGCGAGCTGGCTCGGCCGCAGCGTCTATTCCGGCGAGCCCGTAGAGCCGCCGTCGATCGCCGGACTTCGCGTCTCGGAGATCGCCTTCCATACGGCGGTTCCGCGCCGCTTCGGCTTTCACGCCATGATCATGGCCCCCTTTCGCCTTGCCGACGGCATCGATGAAGCGCAGCTGCTGAGGGCGCTGATGCATTTCACCAGCGCGGAGACGCCATTTGCGATCGAGCGGCTGGAGGTGGCACGCCTAAGCCAGTGCTTGGGCTTGCTGCCGACGGTGCCGAGCCAGGCGATGCATATGCTCGCCGCGCGGGTTCTGCAGGCATTCGACCGATTTCGGGCCCCGCTCAGCGAGGACGACATCGAACGCTCCGATCCCGATCGATTGACGGCGCCGCAATTCTCCAACCTGCATCGCTGGGGCGACCCCTTCGTGATGGAAGAATACCGTTTCCATTTGAAGCTCACCGGCCCTCTGGGTGCCGATGTCGGCCAGCGATTGGAGGCGCCGCTGCGGGAAGTCTTCGAACCGCACCTGACGAAACCGCTCGTGGTCGACAGCCTTGCCTTGTTCGTCGAACCGGACACGGGTGCGCCGCTGCGCGTCCATTCTCAGCATCCGCTCGGCAAGATTTCCGTTCGTCCACGAGGCGAAAGGACGATCCGGCCCGGGCCGCAGCGCCAGATATCTGGTGATGCTGGAGGTCCATTGGCACACGTCGCCAATTCCCTTGCCGCGATACGCTAGGGACCTTTATCGCCGCCATTTTCATCTCGACAATCCGGTGTGCGGTGCTACCGTTCCGGAAAAATCGAAGGTGATTTCATGGCCGAGACTTCCTATTCGCGCGACTTCGTTGGCTATGGGCGCACGCCGCCAAAGCCGCATTGGCCGGACGATGCGCGCATCGCCGTGCAGTTCGTTCTGAACTATGAGGAAGGCGGGGAGAGCTGCATTCTCGATAACGATCCGGCTTCGGAATGCCTGCTGTCCGAGATCGTCGGCGCGCAGCCCTGGCCGGGTCAGCGCAACCTCAATATGGAGTCCATCTACGAATACGGGGCACGGGCCGGCTTCTGGCGGCTGTGGCGAATGTTTACCAGCCGCGGCGTGACGCTGACGGTCTATGGCGTGACGCGCGCCATGGCGCGCAATCCGGAGGCGGTCGCAGCGATGAAGGACGCCGGCTGGGAGATCGCCAGCCACGGGCTGCGCTGGCTCGAATACAAGGATTTTCCGGAGGAAGTCGAGCGCGAGCACATTCGCGAGGTGGTGCGGCTGCATACGGAGCTGACGGGCGAGCGCCCGCTCGGCATCTATCAGGGCAAGCCCTCGGTCAACACGCTGAAGCTCGTCCTGGAAGAGGGCGGCTTCCTCTATTCCTGTGATTCCTATGCGGACGAGCTCCCCTATTGGGTTCCCGGATTGACCCCCGAGAAGCCGCATCTGATCATTCCCTACACGCTCGACGCCAACGACATGCGCTTTGCCACCAACCAGGGCTTCAATTCCGGCGACCAGTTCTTCACCTATCTCAAGGACACCTTCGACGTGCTCTATGAGGAAGGCACGGAAGGCAGCCCGAAGATGATGAATGTCGGCCTGCATTGCCGCCTCGTCGGCCGACCCGGCCGGGCAGCGGCGCTCGCCCGCTTCATCGACTACGTCATGTCCCACGACCAAGTATGGATACCACGGCGCATCGACATTGCCCGTCACTGGTACGAACACCACAGACCGGAAGGACTGCGCTGATGTCGGAACGCGAGGATTTCGTTCGCCGCTTCGGCGGCATCTTCGAGCATTCGCCCTGGGTGGCGGAGCGTGCGTTCGATCGTGCCGCCTCGTCGGGTTTGACGGCCGGCAATATCCATTCGGCGCTCTGCAATGCCTTTCGTGCCGCGTCGCCCGCAGAACGTCTCGCGGTTTTGCGCGCGCATCCCGATCTCGCCGGCAAGCTGGCCGTCGCCGGCAAGCTTACCATCGACTCGAGGTCCGAGCAGGCATCGGCGGGCCTCGACCGGCTTTCGCCGGAGGAGCATGCGCGCTTCACGGAGCTCAACGCGGCCTATACGAAGAAGTTCGGCTTTCCTTTCATCATCGCGGTGAAGGGGCTGTCGAAGGAGGAGATCCTCGCGGCCTTCGAGCAACGGATTGACAATTCCGTGGAAGAGGAATTTGAAACCGCCTGCGCGCAGGTGGAGCAGATCGCCCGGCTGCGGCTCGGTTCCATGCTTCCGGGAGAAGATAATGCCTGACAATACAGTTCCCGAACTGCCCGCCGGCGCCGTTTCGCGCCCTGGTCTCAATGGCCGGAGAGCCGGGACCCAGGCCTGATGTCGCATCTCATTTCAATCGAGCCTCTGACGAAGGAGGCTTTCGCCCCGTTCGGCAGCGTCATCGAGCCCGACCCGGCGTCGGCGCGCCTCATCAATGGCGGCAATACCGAGCGGTTTCATGCGCTTGCTGAAGTCGAGGTCGTTGGGGAGGGCGCTCGGGTGATTATCAACATCTTTCGCGGCCAGCCGCGAGCTTTTCCCTACAGCCTTGCCATGATGGAGCGTCACCCGCTCGGCAGCCAGAGTTTCTCGCCACTTGACGATCGGCCCTGGCTGGCGGTTGTCGCCGCGGACGAAGGCGGTCGGCCGGGCAGGCCGCGGGTCTTTCTGGCAAGCGGCCGGCAGGGGGTCAATTATGGTCGCAATGTCTGGCATCATCCGCTGATGGCGATCGATGACGCCAGCGATTTCATCGTCGTCGATCGCGGCGGACCGGGCAACAATCTCGAGGAATTCTTCTACGAAAAGCCTTTCGTCATTCCCGGTTTGAAGGAGAGCGTCCGATGAGCAAGAGCGGCCGCCTGACGACCCATGTTCTCGACACCGCACTCGGCAAGCCGGCCGAAGGGCTGCGCATCGACCTCTATCGGCTGGACGGCGAGGAGCGACAGTTGGTCGTGACGGTTCGCACAAACAGCGACGGCCGCGTCGACGGGCCGCTCGCGGAGGGCGAGCTCTTCAAGGCGGGGCAATACGAGCTGGTCTTTCACGCGGGCGACTATTTGCGCGCAGCCGGGGTGGCGATTTCGGAACCAGCCTTCCTCGACCTTGTCCCGCTGCGGTTCGGCATCGCCGACCCCACCAGCCATTACCACGTGCCGCTGCTGCTCTCGCCTTACGGCTATTCCACCTATCGCGGCAGTTGAGCCGACGGGCGCGCGCTAGATCGCGTAATCGTCGATGACGTCGCGACCCACGTCGTTGATGTTGCGCTTGCCGCAAAGCGCCATGGTGGTGTCCATCTCCTTGCGGATAATGTCGAGGGCGAGGGTCACGCCGTCTTTGCCCATCGCACCGAGGCCGTAAAGGAACGGGCGGCCGATGAAGGTGCCCTTGGCACCAAGCGCGATGGCTTTCAGCACGTCCTGGCCGGAGCGGATGCCGCCATCGAGATGAACCTCGATCTGATCGCCGACGGCATCGATAATGCGCGGCAACATGCTGATCGAAGACGACGCTCCGTCGAGCTGGCGGCCGCCATGGTTCGATACGATGATCGCGTCGGCCCCGGTCTTTGCGGCCATTTTCGCGTCTTCCGGATCGAGAATACCCTTCAGGATGAGCGGGCCGCCCCAGCGCTCCTTGATCCACTCGACGTCTTTCCAGGAGAGCTGCGGATCGAACTGCTCCGCAGTCCATGCATGAAGAGAGGAGAGGTCGGTGACGCTCTTGGCGTGCCCGACGATGTTGCGGAAGGTGCGCCGGTTCGTGCCGAGCATCTTCATGCACCAGCGGGGCCGGGTCGCCATCATCCAGAGATGTTTTGGCGTCATGCGCGGCGGTGCCGATAGCCCGTTGCGAAGATCCTTGTGGCGCTGGCCGAGAATCTGCAGATCGAGCGTCAGGACGAGGGCCGAGCATTTAGCAGCCTTGGCGCGGTCGATGAGGTTGAGCACGAACTCGCGCTCGCGCATGACGTAGAGCTGAAACCAGAAGGGTTTCGTCGTGACGGATGCGACGTCCTCGATCGAGCAGATGCTCATGGTCGAGAGCGTGAACGGAACGCCATAGGCCTCGGCCGCCTGGGCCGCCAGCATTTCGCCGTCGGCATGCTGCATGCCGGTCAAGCCGGTCGGGGCAAGCGCGACCGGCATCGACACCTTCTGGCCGATCATCGTCGTTTCGAGCGAGCGATTGGTCATGTCGACCAGCACCCGCTGGCGCAGCTTGATCTTCGCGAAATCCTCCTCATTCGCCCGATAGGTACCCTCCGTCCAGGCGCCGCTATCGGCGTAGTCGAAGAAGAGCTTCGGAACCCGCCGCTTGGCGAGCGCCTTCAGGTCGCGGATGTCGAGGATTTGCGTCATGGATCGCCCTCATCGAATGGAGATTACGGACGCCTTATCACGTTTTCAAAGGGGGTGTAATAGTCGCGGAAGGCAAGAGGTCAAAAAAATTGACCTCTTTTCGCTCAGGCGGCTACGAGCGCCGATTTCGCTGGCGTGCCCGCTACATAGGTCTCGATGATCGACCGGTCGTCGCCCATGGTCTGCAGCAGGAAGAGCTCGTCGGCGAGCGAATTGACCACTTCGGCCCTGAGCGCCATCGCGGGTGTGGCCGCCATATCGAGCACTGTGAGATCGGCATCGGTGCCGGGCTCCAGCGTGCCGATGCGGTCGGAAAGCGAGAGCGCCTCGGCATTGCCGCGGGTCATCATGTAGAAGCTGTCGAAGGGGTTCAGCCGCTCGCCCTGCAACTGCAGGATCTTGTAGGCCTCGTCGAGCGTCTTCAGCATCGAATAGCTGGTGCCGCCGCCGATGTCGGAAGCGACCGAGACGCGCACCGGCTTCTCGCGCCGCGTCAGCGTGCGGAGCGGAAACAGGCCGGAACCGAGGAAGAGGTTCGATGTCGGGCAGAAGACCGCGACCGAGCCGGTCTCGCTCATCGCATCGGCCTCGCGCTCCGAGAGATGGATGCAATGACCGAACAGGCTTTTCGGACCGAGCAGGCCATAGCGGGCGTAGACGTCGGTATAGTCCTTCGCCTCCGGATAGAGTTCGCAGGTAAACGCGATCTCGTCGCGGTTTTCCGAAAGATGCGTCTGCACGTGGAGGTCCGGAAACTCCCGGACGAGCGATTTCGCCATCTCCATCTGCTCCGGCGTCGAGGTGATGGCGAAGCGCGGCGTGATGGCGACATGGTTGCGGCCCTTGCCGTGCCAGTCGGCAATGACCGCGCGCGTCTCGTCATAGCTCATCTCGGGCGTGTCGAGCAGGCCCTGTGGGGCGTTGCGGTCCATCATCACCTTGCCGGCGACCATGCACATGCCGCGCCTCAGGCTCTCGGCGAAGAAGGCGTCGGCGGACGCCTTGTGCACCGAGCAATAGGCCGTTGCCGTCGTCGTGCCGTGGCGAACCATTTCGTCGAAGAAGCGGGCGGCGATGCGCTCCGCATGCGCCGTCTCGACGAACCGGCACTCCTCGGGAAAGGTATAGGTATTCAGCCATTCGAGCAGGTTGGCCGCATAGGAGGCCATGACCTGCATCTGCGGGAAGTGCAGATGCGTGTCGATGAAGCCCGGCAGGATGAGGTGCAGTCGATGGTCGGTCTCCTCCACACCTTCCGGCGCTACAGCCTTGACGGTCGCATAGGGACCGGAAGCCTTGATCACGCCATCCTCGACGAGCAGCGCGCCGTCACTCTCATAGGTGTAGGCGGCGCTGTCGTCGATGCTCTGCGGAGCACGGTTGAAGCTTAGCGTGCGGCCGCGGATCAGGGTAGCTGTCATCTTGTCTCCCCGACGGCGCTCTCGAACCAGGCCGTTAAAAGCGTGCGTTCGTCCGCCGTCATGTCGGTTATGTTGCCGGGCGGCATGGCGTGGCTGCGCCCCGCCTGGATATAGATTTCGCGGGCCAGGGCGGCAATCTCGGCGTCGCTCTCGAGTATGATGCCCTTCGGAGCGCGGGCAATGCCCTCATAAACGGGCTCGGCCGCATGGCACATGCTGCAGCGGGTCGCGATCGTGTCCTTGACTGCCGGGAAATGCGCATTCTCGGCAAAGCGCTTGAAAGCCGGTGCGGCCTCGGTCCACTCGTCCCCGGTCAGGATCTTCGGCGCGGTCGACAGCCACATGATCAGGATGAAGAGGATCGCGGTCGCCAGCCAGGTCCAGGTGGGCTTGCCCTTTCGCGCATGCGTCGTGTTGAACCAGTGGCGGATCGTCACGCCCATCAGGAACACCAATGCCGCGATGATCCAGTTGAGGGGCGTCGCGAAGGCGAGCGGGTAATGGTTCGACAGCATGAAGAAGATGACCGGCAGCGTCAGGTAGTTGTTGTGCAGCGAACGCTGCTTGGCCTGGGCGCCGAGCCTCGGATCGGGTGTCTTCCCGGCGATCAGGTCGGCAACGACGATCTTCTGGTTGGGGATGATGATGAAGAAGACGTTGGCGGACATGATCGTCGCCGTGAAGGCGCCGAGATGCAGGAAGGCGGCACGGCCGGTGAAGACCTGTGTGTAGCCCCAGGCCATCGCGACCAGCACGACATAGAGAAGGGCCATCAGGCCCCAGGTGTTCTTGCCGATCGGCGACTTGCAGAGAAGGTCATAAAGGATCCAGCCGACGCCGAGCGAAGCAAGCGAGATCAGGATCGCCGTCGTGGCGGAGATATCCAGCACATGCCGGTCGATCAGGAAGAGATCGGCGCCGCCGTAATAGACGATGCAGAGCATCGCAAAGCCCGAGAGCCATGTCGAATAGGACTCCCATTTGAACCAGGTGAGATGCTCCGGCATCATGGCCGGCGCCACCAGATATTTCTGGATATGGTAGAAACCGCCGCCATGCACCTGCCATTCCTCGCCATAGGCGCCCGGGGGCAGATGCTCGCGCTTCACCAGGCCTAGGTCGAGCGCGACGAAATAGAAGGACGAGCCGATCCAGGCGATGGCGGTGACGACATGCAGCCAGCGGACGGCAAAGGCCAGCCATTCCCAGGCGATGGCGAATTCGTACATTCAGGTCCCCTTTTCTCCGTTCGCTCACCTTGCGAGAAAAAAGGAGAGGGGGGAAGAGGCGTTTTATACGTTAGAGTGCATTTCCACGCGCGGCGACACGGATCTTAATCCGTTGAATCCAAAGGGTAAGCCTCGCCGGCCACCGGGCTGGTCATTGCCGCGGCTCCAATGCCATTGCGCCGTTCGAACTCTCCGAGGATCCAGTCGCGGAAGCTGCGGATCTTCGCGACGTTGCGGCGTGCGTGCGGGTAGACGAGCCAGTAATCGTGTCCATCGCTGCAGCGCAGGTCGAAGGGTTGGTAGAGCCGACCCAGCGCGACGTCGTCTGCATAAAAGTCCGGCGTCAGGATCGCCACGCCTTGCCCCGCGATTGCGGCACCCGCTTCGAAGGACTGTCCACCAAGCCGGGTAGCCGGCCGACCGTCGAGGTCCGGATCCTCGACGCCCGCCGCTCGGAACCACAAAGGCCACCAGGGATCTTGGGGACCGATGATACGCAGCTTCAGAAGGTCGCGCGGTTCATTCACTCCGCCGATCGTCGCAGCGAGCGCCGGACTGAGCATGGGCGTAAATTCGACCGTCATCAGCCGATGACTGACGAGACCCGGCCAGGAACCCGTGCCCGACCGGATCCCCACGTCCACCCCCTCCTTGCTGTAATCGACCATCGAGTCGCTTGCCGCGAGGCGAACGGCAATGTTGGGGTGGGCCAGCTGGAACGTGCCGATATTGCGGGCGAACCATTGCGACGCAAAGGTCGCAGTCGAACTGATGAGAAGGGCCGTCTGCGCATCGTCGCGTGCCGAGGCGACTGCGTCCTGCAGCATCGCGAAGCCTTCCGTCACCTTCGGCGCCAGCCGCTGGCCCACTTCCGTCAAGGTCACCTGGCGGGGACGCCTCAGGAACAGCGGCTCGCCGACATTCTGTTCAATGAGCTTGATTTGGTAGCTGACCGCCGTCTGGGTCATGCCGAGCTCCTCGCCCGCCTTGGTGAAGCTGCCGAGCCGGGCGGCCGCCTCGAAAACCCTCAGCGCATTCAGCGGGAACTGCTTCGACATCTTCATGGATAAGCTCTCTTGATGCATGCAGACGGATGTTCGATTGGAATTCGAGCACGTTCGGCGGCATGCTGCAAGTCAACTTCATCGCTTCGAAAGGTGTTCAGATGTCTTGCGATGTATTGGAATATGCTGAAGGAAAGCCGCTTCTGTCGTTCGGCGGCGCAATGCGGTTCGCCGCGTCCGCGGTTCGCCGCATGAGAGGCCGGAGCTTGAAACTCGACCTCGAATCCACGTCCGACTACATGAAAAAGGACCTGGGATTCCTCGATGGGCGCATGCCTCGCTGCGACGATCAGATGCTGCGATAGATCGCGGCTTCTGGTGTTGCGGTTGCTCCTCATCCGGCCTGCCGGCCACCTTCTCCCCGCGAGCGGGGCGAAGGGGACGTGCCGCACTGCCTCCATCCCCTCTCTATGTCAGAATGGGGAGGGCTATCTTCGACAAATCAGCTCTTAGAGTCCTCTGAGACGCTCCACCGCCATCAAGACGCGCTCCGGCGTCGCCGGGGCATCAAGGCGAGGGCACTCGCGATAGCCGGCGACGCTGGCGACCGCCATCGATAGGGCCTCGAGCACCGAGATCGGCAGCATCAAGGGTGGCTCGCCCACCGCCTTCGAACGGCCGATGGTTTTTTCCGCGTTTTCCGACCATTCGGCGAGGCGCACGTTGAAGATTTTCGGCCGGTCGGAGGTGAGGGGAATCTTGTAGGTAGAGGGGGCATGGGTCCTGAGCCGCCCTTTCTCATCCCACCAGAGTTCCTCCATCGTCAGCCAGCCCATGCCCTGCACGAAACCGCCCTCGATCTGGCCGAGGTCGATCGCCGGATTGAGAGAGCGGCCGACGTCGTGCAGCACGTCGACCCGGTCGACCAG
The DNA here is from genome assembly GCF_000265205.3 of Sinorhizobium fredii USDA 257. Classification (NCBI taxonomy): domain Bacteria; kingdom Pseudomonadati; phylum Pseudomonadota; class Alphaproteobacteria; order Hyphomicrobiales; family Rhizobiaceae; genus Ensifer; species Ensifer fredii. The sequence goes on along the minus strand of NC_018000.1, from coordinate 4,923,028 downwards.
ATATTCGCCGGTCAGCGTGTCGATCGACACTTCGGAGACCGCAGCGCCGTAGGCGAAATAATAGAAGGGCGTGCCTCGGCCGGCGGCGCGGTCCCAGTGGATTTTCGGCGTCTTGTAGAAGCCGGCCGAGGAAAGCTGCACCCGCGCCGCATAGGCTTGTCCGATGAACTCGGCGAAGGGCACGAGCTCTTCGCCGATCTTCACGTGGTTCGGCACGAAAGTCACATTTTCGGCGGTCGTCTGCCAGCGCTCGGCGGCGAAGGCGACGAGGCGTTCCTTGATCTGGCGGGCGGCGTCGAAGGCGGCCATGCCGTTGAGGTCGGAACCCGAAGAGGCGGCGGTCGCAGACGTGTTCGGCACCTTGCCGGTCGTCGTCGCGGTGATCTTCACCTGATCGATATCGATCTGGAAACTATCGGCGAGTACCTGGGCCACCTTGGTGTAGAGGCCCTGACCCATCTCCGTGCCGCCGTGATTGAGATGGACCGAACCGTCCGTGTAGATGTGAACGAGCGCACCCGCCTGATTGAGATGGGTGAGGGTGAAGGAGATGCCGAACTTCACCGGTGTCAGCGCGATGCCCTTGCGGATCACCCGGCTCGACCTGTTGAAGTCGATGATCGCGGTACGCCGCGCCTGATACTCGGCGCTCGCCTCCAGTTCCTCGACGATCTGCCGGATGATGTTGTCTTCGATCTTCTGGTGGTAGGGCGTGATGTCGCGCCCCGAGCCCTTGTCGCCGTAGAAGTTCAGCTTGCGGATTTCGAGCGGGTCCTTGCCGAGCGCATAGGCGATCTCCTCGATGATCCGCTCGCCGCCGACCATGCCCTGCGGCCCACCGAAACCGCGGAAGGCGGTGTTGGAAATCGTATTGGTTTTCAGCGGTTGCGAGGTCAGCTTCACATGCGGATAGAAGTAGGCGTTGTCGGCATGGAAGAGAGCCCGGTCGGTCACCGGTCCGGAAAGATCGGCAGAAAAACCGCAGCGCGCGGCATAAGTCGCCTGGACCGCCAGGATCTGACCGTCATCGTCGAAGCCGACATCATAGTCGACGAGGAAGTCGTGCCGCTTCCCCGTGGCGATCATGTCGTCGTCGCGGTCGGGCCGGAACTTCACGGCACGGCGCAGCTTGCGCGCGGCAACTGCAGCGAGTGCGGCAAACTGATTGCCCTGTGTTTCCTTGCCGCCGAAGCCGCCGCCCATACGGCGGACATTGACGGTGACGGCATTCGCCGGGACGCCGAGCACATGCGCGACCATGCGCTGGATCTCGCTTGGATGCTGGGTGGAGGACCAGACGGTGATATCGTCGTCTTCGCCAGGCACCGCCAGGGCGACATGTCCCTCCAGGTAGAAGTGCTCCTGGCCGCCGATCCGCATCCGGCCCTTCAGCCGGCGTGGTGCGCGCTCCAGTTCGCCCTCCGCATCGCCGCGCTGCAGCGTCAGCGGCGGGGTGACGAGCTCGCCGCCTCCGGCCATTGCATCGGCGACATCGATCATGTGGGGCAGGTCGCGATAGGTGATCTTCGCAAGCCGCGCGGCACGGCGGGCAGTGTCGCGCGTCTCGGCAATCACCGCAAAGGCCGGCTGGCCATGGAACTGCACGCGACCGTCGGCAAGCACCGGCTCGTCGTGCAGGTGGGTGGGGCTGATGTCGTTCGAATGCGGCATGTCCTTGGCGGTCAGCACCAGGACGACGCCGGGAAGGGCGGCGACCGCGGAGAGGTCCAAGTCAAGGATTTCTGCATGGGCCCGGTCGGTCAGTCCCAGTGCGCCGTGCAGAGTGCCGGCGGGTTCCGGCATGTCGTCGATATAGTCGGCGGTCCCGGCCACGTGCTTGTGGGCGCTGTCGTGGCGGAGTTCGGCGTGCATGGGACCGGCGATGGTCGTGGGCTCGCCGAAGCTGGACTTATCCATCGCTTAGTGCCTCCTGCCGAAGGAACTGCCCTTCATCCGGCCTGCCGGCCACCTTCTCCCCGCGGGCGGGGAGAAGGGATATGCCACGCCGCCTCCGTTCCCTCTCCCCGCCAGCCGGGAGAGGGGACGGGTGAGGGGCAGTCTCAAGGCGCAAACTTCAATGCCAGCGCTCATGCTACATCCTCGAAGCGCTCGAGCTGGGCCTTCTCGCCGATGCTCTCCAGGAACAAACGCATCAGCAGGTTCTTTGCCGCCAGCATGCGGTAGGCGCCAGTGGCCCGCCAGTCGGTGATCGGTTGGAAATCCGTCTCGAAGGCAGCCTGCGCTGCGCGCACCGTGTCCTCGGTCCAGGGCTGTCCGAGCAGCGCGGCTTCGACCGCCTTCGCTCGCTTCGGCGTTGCGGCCATGCCGCCAAAGGCGATGCGGGCGGATTTCACCCGGCCGCCCTCGAGCGACAAACAAAAGGCGCCGAGCAGCGCAGAAATATCCTCGTCGCGGCGTTTTGTGACCTTGTACGCGGCAAAGCGGTCGCCTGCCGGCAGCGCCGGAACGAAAATGCTCTCGACGAATTCGCCCGGGCGTCGATCCTGCTTGCCATAGGCGATGAAGAAATCCTCGAGCGGCAGCGACCGCGTACCGTCCGTCGAACGCAGCTTCACCGTTGCGCCGAGGGCGATCAGCGGCGGCGGGCTGTCGCCGATCGGCGAGCCATTGGCGATGTTCCCACCGATCGTGCCCATGTTGCGCACCTGCTCGCCGCCGAGGCGGTCGAGAAGCCCGCCGAAGCTTGGGTAGGCCGAGGAAAGGGCTTCGAAGGCTGATGTATAGCTGACGCCGGCACCGAGGGTCAGGCCCGCTCCAGAGCTTTCGATGCGCTGCAGTTCGGCGATGCCGCTGATGAACACGGCCGGATTGATCGAGCGCATCTGCTTCGTCACCCACAGCCCGACGTCGGTCGCACCGGCAACGATCGTGGCCGCGGGACGTTCTGCAAGCACCGTCGCGAGACCGGCAGCATCCGCCGGGACGATAAGACAGTCCTCGCCTTTGCCGATGACAATCGTTTGCCTCGGCCGTAACGCCTTGAGCTGGGTCGTTACCGTTTCGCGTGTCCGCGTGATGGGGTCGAAGAGGGCGGCGGGCCGTTCCCTTGCCGCGGCCTCGGCCGCGCGCACGATCGGCTCGTAGCCGGTGCAGCGACAGAGATTGCCTTGCAGCGCCTTTTCGATCGCGGCGCGGCTCGGATTGTCGTTCGTCAGCCACAGCGCATAGAGCGACATGACGATGCCGGGCGTGCAGAAGCCGCATTGCGAGCCGTGATAATCCACCATCGCCTGCTGCACCGGATGCAGCGTCCCGTCGCTTGCTGCCAGATGCTCGACGGTGACGATATGCGTCGCGTTCAGCGAGCCGACAAAGCGGATGCAGGAATTGACGGTTTCGTAAACGAGGTTTTCGCTGTCGCCGGCGAGCCTGCCGACGAGCACCGTGCAGGCGCCGCAGTCGCCCTCGGCGCAGCCTTCCTTGGTGCCGGTGAGGCGGCGTTCAAGCCGCAGATAGTCGAGGAGCGTGGCGGCCGGCGCGACGTCCGAAAGAGCGACCTCCGTGTCGTTCAGAATGAAGCGGATGCTATCGGATGCTTGTGCCATGCGTCCTTCTTGATCCCGCTCTATTGCGCCGTCCAGCCGCCGTCCATCGAGACATGCGTGCCGGTGATCTGGGCTGCCTCGTCGCTGGCAAGATAGAGCGCCAGCGAGGCGACCTGCTCGACAGTAATGAACTTCTTCGTCGGCTGGCCCTTGAGCATCACCTCGTTGATCACCTGCTCCTCGGTGATGCCGCGCGTTCTCGCCTGGTCCGGTATCTGCTTTTCAACAAGCGGCGTCAGCACATAGCCGGGGCAGATCGAGTTCACGGTGATGCCGTTTTCCGCCACCTCGAGCGCCACGGTCTTCGTGAGACCCATGATACCATGCTTGGCTGCCACATAGGCGGACTTGAAGGGCGAGGCGACGAGGCCGTGCGCCGAGGCGATATTGACGATGCGGCCCCAGCCGTTCTGTTTCATGGCAGGAATCGCCGCCCGGATCGTGTGGAAGGAGGAGGAGAGATTGATGGCGATGATCCGGTCCCATTGCTCGACGGGGAAATCCTCGACTTTTTCGACGAATTGGACACCGGCATTGTTGACGAGGATGTCGGCTCCGCCGAAGCGCGAGACGGCGGTTGCCATCAGGTCGGCGATTTCTGCCGGTTTCGTCATATCGGCGGGGTGATAGAGCACCGTGCCGGAACCGAGGCCTGCGACCTCGTCCGTCACCGTCCTGATCTCGTCAGCCGAACCGAAACCGTTCAGCACGATATTGGCGCCGCTCTTCGCAAAGGCCTTGGCGATGGCCAGCCCGATGCCGCTCGTCGAACCCGTTATGACCGCTGTCTTCGTCATTCTCGATCTCTCCTCGGCCGCAGATCCCGTCCCATCATGCGTTGGGACAAGGCGCAAGACCATGCCGCATTCTTACTCGTCGCGCGCGCTCGTATTGCGACGCAACAGCCTCAGCCTACGCGCAAAAGCGCGGCGGTGACAATTGTGTTTTTCCGGCCGGCGACGCAGAGTTGGTGGCATGCTTCGACGGGCGGAAGAGTAGCGTTTTGTTTTCGTTTGACATTCGTTTTCCCATCGTATTGAAGTCTTTCGAAGACTGCCTGTAGAGGAAGGGCAGCCTCTGTTGCTTGCCGAGGAGGGGCATATGGGCGGATATATTCTTGCAATCGATCAGGGTACGACGTCCACGCGGGCGATCGTTTTCGACGGCAAGCAGCAGGTCGCGGGCGCCAGCCAGAAAGAATTCAGGCAATATTTTCCGAAATCGGGCTGGGTCGAGCACGACCCGGAGGAAATCTGGGAAACGGTCCTCTTCACCGTTCGGCAGGCGATCGAGAAAGCCGGCATTGCCGCAAGCGATCTAGCGGCGATCGGCATCACCAATCAGCGCGAGACGGTGGTCGTTTGGGATCGCGAGACCGGCAAGCCGATCCACAACGCGATCGTCTGGCAGGATCGCCGCACCGCCTCGTTCTGCGACAAGCTCAAGAAGAAAGGTCTCGAAAAGACCTTCACCAAAAAAACGGGACTTCTGCTCGATCCGTATTTTTCCGGCACGAAGCTCAACTGGCTGCTTACCAATGTGAAGGGAGCGCAGGCGCGCGCCGCAAAGGGCGAGCTGTGCTTCGGCACCATCGACACGTTCCTCATCTGGCGGCTCACCGGCGGCAAATCCTTCGCGACCGATGCGACCAATGCTTCCCGCACGTTGATCTACAGTATCGTCGACAATAGCTGGGACGACCAGCTCCTCGAAATCCTGCGCATTCCGCGGGCGATGCTGCCGGAAGTGAAGGATTGCGCCGCCGACTTCGGCATCACGGAGGCGTCCTTCCTCGGGGCGGCGATCCCGATCCTCGGAGTCGCCGGCGACCAGCAGGCGGCGACGATCGGCCAGGCCTGCTTCAAGCCTGGCATGCTGAAATCGACCTATGGCACCGGTTGCTTCGCGCTGCTCAACACCGGCAAGGATATCGTTCGCTCCAAGAACCGACTGCTGACCACCATCGCCTATCGTCTCAATGGCAAAACGACCTATGCGCTCGAAGGCTCGATCTTCGTTGCGGGCGCTGCCGTCCAATGGCTGCGCGACGGGCTCAAGGTCATCAAGGCGGCGCCCGACACCGGCACGCTTGCCGAGAGCGCCGATCCGACGCAGGAGGTCTACCTCGTGCCGGCCTTTACCGGGCTCGGCGCGCCGCATTGGGATCCGGATGCCCGCGGCGCGATCTATGGGATGACGCGCAACACCGGTCCGGCCGAGTTCGCCCGCGCCGCTCTGGAATCTGTCTGCTACCAGACACGCGATCTGCTCGACGCCATGCACAGGGACTGGCGCAGCAACGGCAAGGATACGGTGCTCCGCGTCGACGGCGGCATGGTCGCATCCGACTGGACGATGCAGAGGCTCTCCGATCTTCTCGATGCCCCCGTCGATCGCCCGGTTATCCTCGAGACGACAGCGCTCGGGGTCGCCTGGCTTGCCGGCAGCCGTGCCGGCGTCTGGCCCAACCAGGAGGAATTCTCCAAGTCCTGGGCCCGCGACCGGCGCTTCGAGCCGCAGATGGATGGGACGACCCGCAAGGGGAAACTCAAAGGCTGGCGCAGCGCGGTGAAGCGGACGCTGATGGCGGCTTAGGTCGCCGTTTCTCCGCGATAGGAAACGGTGTGTTTCCGAACCCGCATTTGCGGACCGGTCGACCGCCAATTATCTCTGGGCGATCGACAACAGGATGGCGTCATGGAGCTCGGGCTTTATACTTTTGCGGATGTGGATCCGGATGCGGCCGACAAGGGTGCGGAAGGTCGGCGCCGCCTTGCCAATCTGCTCGAGGAGATCGAGCTTGCCGATCAGGTCGGCCTCGATGTCTTCGGGCTCGGAGAGCATCACCGGCCCGACTATGCGGCCTCCACACCGGCGGTGATCCTCGCGGCCGCCGCGGCGCGCACCAGTCACATTCGGCTGACGAGTGCGGTGACGGTGCTGAGCTCTGACGATCCGGTGCGGGTCTTCCAGCAGTTCGCGACGCTCGATCTCATCTCCAACGGCCGTGCCGAGATCATGGCCGGGCGCGGCTCCTTCATCGAATCCTTCCCGCTCTTCGGCCAGTCTCTCGAGGACTACGACCGGCTTTTCGCCGAGAAGCTGGACCTGTTGCTGGCAATCCGCGACAGCGAGAAGGTCACCTGGTCCGGTGAAATGCGGCCGCCGATCAACGATCGCGGCGTCTATCCGCGGCCGCTGCAGAGCCCGCTGCCGCTCTGGATCGCCGTCGGCGGTACGCCGCAGTCGGTCGCGCGTGCCGGCGCGCTCGGCCTGCCGATGGCGCTTGCGATCATCGGCGGCGAACTGCGGCGGTTCGCGCCGCTCTTCGACCTCTATCGCGAAGCGGCGCGGCGCGCCGGGCAAGATCCTCTGAAGCTGAAGACGAGCATCAATGTGCACGGCTTCATCGCCGACACGACGGATGAGGCCGCCGATCAATTCTACGGGCCGCAGGCGGAGGTGATGAACCGTATCGGCCGCGAGCGCGGCTGGGGGCCGACGAACCGCGCCCATTACGACCAAGCGCGTAGCCCGAGCGGCAACCTGTTCATCGGCGATCCCGAGACTGTCGCTCAAAAAATCGTCGCCCACCAGAAGCTCTTCCGGAACGACCGTTTCCTGCTGCAGATGGCGATCGGTCCGATGCCGCACGGTGAGATCATGCGCGGCATCGAACTCTACGGCACCAAGGTCGCGCCGATGGTGCGCGAGATGCTGGCGGCAGAGCGTCAGTAGGGGCTGCGGCGACTTGCGGCACTGGCATCGCCCGCGCCGGCACGCTACATGTGGCCGCGAAAGCGAGACACCATGACCCTCAACAACGACGAAGATCTTGAGCGGCTGAAGGAAATCGGCCGCATCTGCGCCAATGCGCTGCAGGCGATGGGCGCGGCGCTTGAACCGGGCATCACCACGGCGGAACTCGACGCGATCGGCCGCAAGGTGCTCGCGGAGGCGGGCGCCCGTTCGGCACCGGAGCTCTGCTACAAGTTTCCCGGTGCGACCTGCATCAGCGTCAACGAGGAAATCGCCCATGGTATCCCCGGAAACCGGGTGATCCGCGCCGGCGATCTCGTCAATATCGACGTTTCCGCCGAAAAGGACGGTCTCTTTGCCGATACGGGCGCTTCCTTCCCGGTCCCGCCGGTGACCGCGGCGATCGACCGGCTCTGCCGCGACGGCAAGCGGGCCATGTGGGTGGGCTTGAAGCAAGTGCGGCCGGACCAGACGCTGGCGGCGATCGGCAACGCCATCGGCGAATTCGCCCGCAGGAACCGCTATTCGCTCGTCACCAACCTGGCGAGCCACGGCATCGGCCGGTCGCTGCACGAGGAGCCGGCCGAGATCGCCACCTGGCCGGATCCATCCGAGCGTCGGCGGATGAAGGAGGGCATGGTCTTCACCGTCGAGCCGTTCCTATCGATGGGCGCGCACTGGGCCGAAGGCGGCGAGGACGACTGGACGCTCTACAGCGAGCCGCGTGCCCCGACCGTGCAGTACGAACACACGGTCGTCGTGACGCGCGGCGGGCCGCTGGTCGTGACCCTGCCGGGCTGAGCAAGCGCGTCGGGCCGTGCGGCCACGGCCGCGATCGTTCGATTCCATCAATCGAAGCTTCAATTATTATGATTTGTCGCCTTCTTGCTGCGATGCAATAAAGGAGACATGAGCACGCTCCACAGATTGCCGGATCGCGAGGACAGCCACACGAGGCAAGCCGAGAAGAGCGACGGCGCTGATCCATCTCGCAAGGGACAAGCAGCAAAGATTTCGTCTTCTACGCTCGACGTGGCCGCAGGCAGCAGCCTCGCCGCGACGGCGATTGCCGGGGCCGTTGCCATGGCCGTCGCGATGGGCTTCGGCCGCTTCTCCTACACGCCCATTCTGCCGGCGATGATGGCGGATGCGGGGCTTTCGCCGGCGGATGCCGGGCTGATCGCCTCGGCTAATTTCGTCGGCTATCTCGCGGGCGCCGTGCTCGCCGCCTATGGCTGGGCGCACGGGCACGAGCGGCGGATCGGCCTTGCGGCGCTTTTCGCAACGACGCTGTTGCTGGCGGCTATGGGGCTCACGTCGTCCGTTCTCGTCTATTGCATCATTCGTTTCCTTGCCGGTCTGGCGAGCGCCTTCGCGATGATCTTCGTATCAGGGATCGTGCTGGGGCAGGGGCTGCGCGCGACATCCGAACACGTGCCCTCGGTGCATTTCGGCGGCGTCGGCTTCGGCATCGCGCTTTCGTCGATCTGCGTCTGGGCGGCACCGCTCGCGGGCGTCACCGGCCTTTCGGTCTCGCAGGCGGATTGGTTCACCGGCGCGATTGTGGCGCTGCTGGGGACGGCTCTTGTTGCCGCGCTCCTGCCGGCGAGCCATCACGTGGGGAACGGGGCTGAGCGGGAGGCGCCGCTTACCTGGACCCGGCCGCTGACCGCGGTCACGCTCACCTATGGCTTCTTCGGCTTCGGCTACGTGATCACAGCGACCTTCCTGGTCGCCATGGCGCGCGATGCCAGCGGCGGCCACAGCGTCGAGTTCCTCGCATGGCTGATCACCGGCGTCAGCGGTGCGCTCTCCGTCTATCTGTGGCGTTTCGCCGTGCCGCACCTCGGCCTGGCCGGCGTCTATGCCGCGGGGCTTCTGGTCGAGGCCGTCGGGCTCGTGCTGACCGTTTCGCTGCCAGTGGCCGTGGCCCCTCTCGTCGGCGGGCTGATGCTCGGCGCCACCTTCATGATGGTCACGGCCTACGGCCTGCAGATCGGCCGCCAGCTCGCACCCGAAAGCCCGCGCCGGGCACTCGCCTTGATGACCGCCGCCTTCGGCATCGGCCAGATCGTCGGGCCGCTCGTCGCCGGCTGGCTTGCTGAGCGGACCGGAAGTTTCGCGTTGCCGACGCTGGTGGCCGCCGTCGTCCTGTTCTGCTGCGGGATGGTGGTGGTCCTGGAACTGCGCAGGATCAGGGTCGCGCTGGATCGGTGAAGCGCAGCTTTTTCGGGGCCCGGCACGGCGTTTCCGCGCCAGAGATTCATGAAATAACAGTAACATTCAGATTGCGTAATTGTTGCCGCACGCAATTTGCCCTAGTTTCGGCCGCATCAGGAGGCAAGTCGTTGACCTCCAAGAAACGCGAGTGCCGTCCCTTGTTCCAATCCTTCTTCCCCAAGCCGAAGCAGTTTTTCATCTCCGTCATTATCTGGTCGCTGGTTGCAGTTGGCTTTTGGTACGGCTGGGGTGAAAGCTTCGGCGCTTTCGTTGGCCTGCCGCCCGTGCCGGCCGATGCCCCGCCGATCGTCGGTATCTCGGCCTTCTGGTCGCCTGCCTTCCTCTGGTTCTATATCTACTTTGCTTTGGTGGTGGGAATTTTCGCCACCTTCTGGCAGGTCTACGCTCCGCATCGCTGGCAGAGCTGGTCTATCTGGGGATCCGCTCTCATCCTTTTCGTCACCTACTTCCAAGTGCAGGTGAGCGTGGCGATCAACAACTGGTATGGACCCTTCTGGGACTTGATCCAGGCCGCGGTTTCCAAGGCGGCTGTTGTCACGGCGGAAGAGTTCTACGCACAGATCGGCACCTTCCTCGGAATCGCCATGGTCGCCGTGGCAGTCGCGGTCATGACGCGTTTCTTCGTCAGCCATTACATCTTCCGTTGGCGTACGGCGATGAACGAATACTATATGGAAAACTGGGGCAAGCTGCGTCACATCGAGGGTGCATCGCAGCGCGTACAGGAAGATACGATGCGCTTCTCCTCGACGGTCGAAGGGCTCGGCGTCAGCCTAATTGACAGTGTCATGACTTTGATCGCCTTCACGCCTGTTCTGATCAGGCTTTCGGAGAACGTCACCGAACTACCGATCGTCGGCAGCATTCCCTACCCGTTGGTCACGGCAGCCGTCCTGTGGTCGCTTTTCGGTACCGTGTTCCTCGCCCTGGTCGGGATCAAGCTGCCGGGACTGGAATTTCGCAACCAGCGTGTGGAAGCTGCCTATCGCAAGGAGCTGGTTTACGGCGAGGATCACATTGATCGCGCCCAGCCGGAAACCGTTACGGAGCTTTTCAGCAACGTGCGCATGAACTATTTCCGGCTGTATTTCCACTATCTGTACTTCAATATCGCCCGCATTTTCTATCTGCAGATCAACAACATCTTCTCGCTGCTAATCCTCGCGCCGTCGATTATCGCGGGTAAGATTTCGCTTGGTGCGCTAAACCAGATTTCCGGTGCGTTTGGCCAGGTGAGCTCGTCTTTCCAATATCTGGTCAATTCCTGGCCGACGATCGTCGAGCTTCTTTCTATCTACAAACGTCTCCGCGCTTTCGAGTCCGTGCTCGACGAAGCGCCGCTGCCCGACATCGACCGGCAGTTCATCGAGGCAGGCGGCAAGGAAGAACTCGCTCTGTGACGGCAGCAATCAGAAGGCGGAGCGATCCGCCTTCTTTCTGGCGTCCTCTATCATCGGCAAGGCGTCCGCATAGCTGACGCAGGCGACGTCCGGCTTGCCGCAGGTTTCCGTCAGGAAGCGGTCGAGCGCCCGCCAATAGGCGCCGCCATTCATCTCGACGAAGTGAAAGCCGAGTTGCAGCGGGATGCGCTCGCCGTCATATTCCTTGCGGAATGCCTCGCGATAGGCCGAAAGCGTTCGTTCCTCGAAGCGGGCGCTGTCCTTCCGGTTTTCGACGCCCATCGAGTGGCGGATGAAGAGGTTGTAGTCCATGCCGATCACCGGCCGGTGCGAGGGGCCTTCCGGGATGAGCGGCAGGCCGAAGCGCGGCATTCCGTCCGGCGCGATCGGCCAGCCGGGACCTTTGGTGACGAGGCTCGCATCATAGCTGAAACCATAGACTTCGAGCGCCGGCATGAGTCCTTCGCTCACCGACAGGTAGGGCGCGCGGAAACCCTTGATGCCGCTGCGGGCGAACTCCGCCCAGCCCTGCGGTTCGGCCTCCGGCTTCCCTGCCTTTTTCCAGGCGTCGACGAGTGCCGTGCGGAAGGCAGCGAATTCGCTCTCCCAGGCCGCCTTGCTCCAGCCCTTGCCGTCGAAATGGCCGCAGGCATGGCTGCCGATATCGTGGTCTTCGAGATGCGCCTCCCAGATATGGCCGGCGCGAATGGCGATCTCCTCGCGGCTCTGGGCGAAGCCGACATTCGAGCGGCCGGACTTCTGGCCCGGCGCCCTGTAGCTCTCTTTGCCGTCTGTCTTCGTCATCAGGAAGGTGCAGGAAAGGAAATAGGTGAAGTGCGCGCCGGTGCGCTTTGCCATGGCGAGGCTCTTCTCCCAAAGCGCATTGTCGTGCGCACCGTCGAAGGAGACGATGACGAGTTGCTTATTCCTTGCGGTCGCGGGTGCCGACGGCGGATCGGCAAGCGCGAGCGTGGGCAAAAGACAAAGCGAGAGCGCGAGAATATTGCGGGTCATTCAATAACTTCTTGGGAGAATCGGAGGAACTGCGACGAATTGTTCGCGTCGTCCCTTCTTCAACAATGCGGCAATCCTTTGATCTGACTGGAAATTCGCGGGGGATACCGTTATGCGATGGTGAACAAAGTATTAAAGCGGGACGAGCGTGCAGCTCTTGCGCTCGCTTTAGACGGGCAACGTTTCAAGATCGGGTGTGATATGGCGCTTCTGCTTCTGGGTATCGTGATCTTTCTCGGCATGCACCTCGTCCGTGTGGTTGCGCCCGGTATTCGTGCCGGCGTCATCGAGAGCCGCGGCAAGGGCACATGGATGGGGCTCTATGCCCTCGTCAGCCTCGTCGGTCTCTGTCTCATCATCTACGGCTTCGGCCAGGCGCGCGGCGAAACGGGAATCCTCTACAACCCACCGGTGTTCCTGCGCCATATCGCCCTTCTGCTGATGCTCTTTGCCTTCGTCTTCCTTGCTGCAGGCTTCCTGCCGGCGGGGCGCATCGCCGTCGCGGTCAAGCATCCGCAGATCCTTTCGATCAAGATCTGGGCGCTGGCACACCTGCTTGCGAATGGCGAGACGTCCTCGGTCCTGCTCTTCGGTTCCTTTCTCGCCTGGGCGGTGATCCTGCGCATCTCGCTGAAGCGCCGCGAGCGTGCCGGCGAAGCCGTGCTGCCGGTGTTCAAGTCGGCGGGCAACGACGCGCTAGCGATCGTCCTCGGGCTCGTGGTCTTTGTGCTCTTTATCTGGAAGCTGCACGATTGGCTGATCGGCGTCGCGCCCGTCGTTATGGGCTAAATCTCGCCGGCCCCCTTACAAGCGGCGCAAAATCGGGTAGAAGGCGCAAAATCCACAAAGAGCGTTGCGCGTCCCGTCGGACGCGCAACGGGTGCTCGAACAGTTTGAGATTGCGCGTATCCCCTCCGGACATCGGTGTTGATTGTCGGGGCTACGCGCCAGCGTGCAGAAGGCCGGGGCGATAGATGGCAAACCAGGACGACAGCTTTATCCGCGAGGTCAACGAAGAACTCCGCTCGGACCAGATGAAGGCCATCTGGACGCGGTTTGGCGGCATCATCATCGGGATTGCGGCGCTCATCGTTCTCGGCACCGTCGGCAAGGTCGGCTATGACTATTGGCAGGAGAGTTCCTCGTCGCAGTCGGGGGACGCCTTTCTCGTGGCTCTCGATCTCGCCAAGGAAAACAAGCCGGAGGAGGCTCTCGCCGCACTCACGAAGCTGGAACAGGAGGGTTACGGTTCCTATCCGGTTCTCGCGCGGCTGCGCGCGGCGACGCTGAACGCGCAGAAGGGCGAAACCGAAGCGGCCGTCGCGGCGTTCTCCGAGATCGGCAAGGACACCCGCATTCCGGCGGCGCTGCGCGATGCGGCGCGGTTGCGCGCCGCTTACCTGCTCATCGATGCCGGCACCTACGATCAGGTCTCGGCCGAGGTCGAACAACTGGCGGTGCCGCAGAATGCCATGCGCCATTCGGCTCGCGAGGCGCTCGGCCTTGCCGCCTACAAGGCGGGTGATTTCACCAAGGCGAAGGGCTGGTTTCAGCAGATCGCCGAAGATACCGAAAGCCCGCGCGGCGTCGTCAACCGGGCACAGATGCTGCTTGATGTGATTGCAGCGAGCGGCAAAGCCTGAGGCCTTTGATATGAGTTTCACCGTCGCCATCGTCGGGCGTCCCAATGTCGGCAAGTCGACCTTGTTCAACCGTCTGGTTGGCAAGAAGCTGGCGCTCGTCGATGACACGCCCGGGGTCACGCGCGACCGCCGCCCCGGCGACGCGAAGCTCGTCGACCTGAAATTTCGCATCATCGATACGGCCGGTCTCGAGCAATCGGCACCCGACAGCCTGCAGGGGCGGATGTGGGCGCAGACCGAACAGGCTATCGACGAGGCGGATCTGTCACTGTTCGTCATCGACGCCAAAGCCGGCCTGACGCCGGCCGACGAAACCCTTGCCGAAATGCTGCGCCGGCGCGGCAAACCCGTCATCGTCGTCGCCAACAAGTCAGAGGCGCGCGGCTCGGACGGCGGCTTTTACGACGCCTTCACGCTCGGGCTTGGCGAGCCGTGCCCGATCTCGGCCGAGCACGGCCAGGGAATGCTCGACCTGCGCGACGCGATCGTCGCCGCACTCGGCGAGGAAAGGGCCTTCCCACCAGCGGAAGACGTCGCCGAGACCGATGTCGATATCCGTCCGACCGGTGCAGACGAGGGGGACGACGAAGAGGCCGAGCCTGCCTATGACGAAACGAAGCCCCTGCGCGTCGCAATTGTCGGCCGGCCGAATGCCGGCAAGTCGACGCTGATCAACCGCTTCCTCGGCGAAGACCGGCTGCTGACCGGTCCCGAAGCCGGCATCACCCGCGATTCCATCTCGGTCGAATGGGACTGGCGCGGTCGCGCGATCAAGATGTTCGACACGGCCGGCATGCGCCGCAAGGCCAAGGTGCAGCAGAAACTGGAAAAACTTTCGGTTGCCGACGCGCTCCGAGCGATTCGCTTTGCCGAGACGGTTGTCATCATCTTCGACGCCACGATCCCCTTCGAGAAACAGGACCTGCAGATCGTCGATCTGGTGCTGCGCGAAGGCCGTGCGGCGGTCCTGGCCTTCAACAAATGGGATCTGGTGGAGGACTGGCAGGCGGTGCTTGCGGATCTACGCGAGAAGACCGAACGGCTGCTGCCGCAGGCCCGCGGCATCCGCGCGGTGCCGATTTCCGGCCATACGGGCTATGGCCTCGACCGGCTGATGCAGGCGATCATCGAGACGGACAGGGTCTGGAACCGGCGCATCTCGACGGCACGCCTCAATCGCTGGCTGGAATCGCAGCAGGTGCAGCACCCGCCGCCAGCCGTCTCCGGCCGTCGCCTGAAGCTCAAATACATGACCCAGGTGAAGGCCCGCCCGCCCGGCTTCATGATTTCCTGCACCCGCCCCGAGGCGGTGCCGGAATCCTATGTCCGCTACCTGATCAACGGCCTGCGCCACGATTTCGACATGCCGGGCGTGCCGATCCGCATCCATTTCCGCACTTCGGACAATCCTTTCGAATCGAAGGCGCGCAAGAGGCGGTGATCTGACCCTCGAGTGTCTTTCACGGCACGGACGCGCCGTGGCTGGATTCCTGTTACGAGCAGAGGAATGAGGGGAGAACAGTGGCGGCGAGGTAGAAGGGTTCGAGCGGCGCCCGTCGATGTGCTGAAAAGTCCATCTATCGAGCCGCTGGCAACTTCTCCCGTTCCACCAGCGCGCCATTATGGCCGATCACGGCTGCGGCGACGCGTGCGGCGAAGGCGGCTGCATCGGCCGGATTGTCGCCGGCGGCCAGGCGCGCGAGGAACGAGCCATTGAAGCTGTCCCCGGCGCTGGTAGTGTCGACGATACGAGACACCGGGGCGGCCGGGACATGCAGGCGCTCCCCTTCGCCGAACTGGAGCGTGACGCCATTGGCGCCGTCCTTGACCGCTATCTCTTCGACGCCGAGGCCGCGATAGCGTTCTATCGTCGCGCCGACCGACGCATCGCCGAAGTGCGTTGCCTCGTCGTCATAGCTTGGCAGCAGCATCGTCGCTCCCCGCGCGCCGGCTTCCAGCGTCGCCCGCATCCGTGCGGCGTCGTCCCAAAGGCGCGGGCGGATATTCGGATCGAACACGACGCGCTTGCCGCCCGCCTTTGCCCGCCGCAGTTCCGCCAGCAGGGTTTCCGCCGCATCTGGAGCAAGGATTGCGAGCGTGATCCCGGAGAAGAAGACGAGGTCTACCGACTCGATCGCTGCCCGCAGTCGATCCGGGTCGTCGGCGAGCAGCTTCGCAGCCGAGGTGGAGCGCCAGTAGGAGAAGCTGCGCTCACCGTCCTTGAGATGGATCATGTAGAGCCCCGGCATGCGGCCCTCGATTCTGGCGACATGCGCCGTACCGACCCCGGCGTCCTCGATGAAGGCGAGCATCTCCTCCGATACCACGTCGGTTCCAACGGCGGTCAGATAGTCGACGTTCCATCCGGCCGGCACGAACAGGCGCGCATAATAGGCGGTGTTGAACGTATCGCCCGCATAGCCCTTGCGCAGCATGCCTCCTTCCGCCTGCATCAGTTCGACCATGCATTCGCCGATTGAAAGCATGCTGCCTGCCATTCGCTCTTCCTCCTCCATCCGTGTCGCCGCCAATGGGTTAGCGATCTGTCGACTTCGCAGCAAGCGAATGTTGCGCGTGCCGTTTACTCGGTGAATTTGCAGCGATACATCTTTCGGGCAGCAGTTGGAACGGCGGGGTATGCGGATGGCGAGCGGTTCGGGATCTGGCGACGATTGGTGGCGCGGCGCGGTGATCTATCAGGTCTATCCGCGTTCCTTCCAGGATACGGATGGCGACGGCATCGGCGACCTGCGCGGTGTCACCGAACGTCTTTCGCATATCGCCTCGCTCGGGGTCGACGCCATCTGGCTGTCACCCTTCTTCAAATCGCCGCAAGCGGACATGGGTTACGACGTCTCCGACTATTGCGACGTCGATCCGATGTTCGGCACGCTTGCCGATTTCGATGCGATGATGGCGGAGGCGCATCGGCTGGGGCTCAAGGTGATCATCGACCAGGTGATCTCGCACACCTCCGACCGGCACCCCTGGTTCGTCGAGAGCCGTTCGAGCCGAACCAATGCCAAGGCGGATTGGTATGTCTGGGCCGATCCGAAGCCGGACGGCACGGCGCCGAACAACTGGCTTTCGATCTTTGGCGGCCCGGCCTGGGAGTGGGACGGGGTGCGCAGGCAATATTTCATGCACAATTTCCTGACGTCGCAGCCGGACCTCAATTTTCATGATCCCGGGGTCCAGGAGGCGCTGCTGGCTACGGTGCGCTTCTGGCTGGATCGCGGCGTCGACGGCTTCCGGCTCGATACCGTCAATTTCTATTTCCACGACCGGCACTTGCGGGACAACCCGCCGCTCATTCCGGATCCGGACGCGACGAGCAGCGATGCCCCCGAGGTCAACCCCTATGGCATGCAGGACCATCTCTACGACAAGACCCAGCCGGAGAACGTCGATTTCCTGCGCCGCTTGCGGGCCTTGCTCGACGAATATGGCGGCCGCACGACAGTGGGCGAGGTCGGCGACGGCGCCCGGTCGCTGAAGACCGTTGCCGCCTATACGAGCGGCGGCGACAAGCTCCACATGTGCTACACCTTCGACCTGCTCGGCCCGGAATTCTCGGCACGCCACATCCGCCGATGCGTCGAGAATTTCCAGGCGATCGTCACAGACGGCTGGGTGTGCTGGGCTTTCTCCAACCATGACGTCATGCGCCATGTCAGCCGCTTTGCGCTGCGCCAGGCCGACAGGGAATGGGTCGCGAAGCTCGCGGTCTCGCTGCTTGCCAGCCTGCGCGGCTCGATCTGCCTCTACCAGGGCGAGGAACTGGGTCTGGCGGAGGCGGAACTGACCTATGAGGAGTTGCGCGACCCTTACGGCATCCGCTTCTGGCCGGCCTTCAAGGGTCGCGATGGCTGCCGGACGCCGATGGTCTGGGAACGAGACGAGGCGAATGCAGGCTTCTCCACCGGCTTTCCCTGGCTGCCGGTGCGCGAGGAACAGCGCGCCCTGGCGGTCGATGCGCAGGGGGGTGTCGCCGGCTCGGTGCTCGAGCATTACCGCCAGACGCTCACTTTCCGCCGCGCGCATGCGCCGCTCCTCGATGGCGACATGGCGTTCCTCGCGACAAATCAGGATCTGCTGGCCTTCACTAGGAAGAAAGGCGGCGAGACGCTGCTTTTCGTCTTCAACCTGACAGGGGAGCCGCAGACGGTTCAGATTGCCGCCGACATGGCCGTCGCCCAGGTTCTGCCGATGCCCGGATTCGCGCCCGCCTTTGCCGACAACGCGATCACGTTTGCTGGCTACGACGCCTTCTGCGGAAGGTTGCGGTGAGGAGGTTAGGCTGCCTGCTCTGCCCTTAGCGGCTTGTGAGTGGATCCTCGGTCAAGCCCAGGGTCAAGCCCGAGGATGACGACGGTAGCGGGATGCTCGCCGGTCGCACGGTCAGCAACTCACCCGATCAGCGCGAACTTGTCCACGTCGACCAAGCCGCGATCGGAAATCTTCAGGTGCGGAATGACCGGTAGCGGCAGGAAGGCAAGCTGCAGGAAGGGCTCCTCCAGCGTTGCGCCGAGGGCGAAGGCGGCCTGGCGCAGATGGTGGAGGATATCGCGCACCCGCTCGTACGGTTCGAGGCTCATCAGCCCGGCGATCGGCAACGCGATCTCGCCGGTCACCTTGCCGTCCTCGACGACGACGAAGCCGCCTCTGATCTTACCGAGGCGATTTGCGGCAATCGCCATGTCTTCCTCGTTGACGCCGACGACGCAGATATTGTGGCTGTCATGGCCGACGGTGGAGGCGATCGCGCCCTTTTTCAGGCCGAAGCCCTGGACGAAGCCGTTGGCATGGTTGCCGTTGATGCCGTGGCGCTCGATAACGGCGACCTTGATGATATCGCGACCGAGATCGGCGCCAGTCTGGTTGCCTTCTGCGGGCAGGCGAAAGCGGCGGTGCTCGGTGATGATCTTGCCCGGCAGCACGCCGATCACGGACGTTTCGCCCTCCGCATAGGGCACGCCGAAGTCGGCGGCCTTGATCTCACCGGCCTTGACGCTGTCGAGTCCCACCGGTTCGATCGACTTGCGCCGGGTAAAGAGCGCGTCGGTCACGCGTCTCCCGCCCGAAAAGACCATCTCCGCCTTGCAGTTCTCCAGGCTGTCGACGACGACGAGGTCGGCGCGCCAGCCGGGCGCCACAAGGCCGCGGTCGCGGAGCCCGAATGCACGCGCCGCCGAGATCGAGGCGGCGCGATAGATCGCCAGGGGCTCGACGCCTGCGGCGATTGCTGTGCGGATCATATGGTCGAGATGGCCCTGTTCGGCGATGTCGAGCGGATTGCGGTCGTCCGTGCAGAGCGCCAGATAGGGTGACAGCCGCTCGGTGATGATTGGCATCAATGCATGCAAGTCCTTCGACACCGAGCCTTCGCGCACGAGGATGTGCATGCCCTTGCGGATCTTTTCGAGCGCTTCCTCGGCGCTCGTGCATTCGTGATCGGTGCGGATGCCGGTCGCGAGGTAACCGTTCAGTTCCTTGCCGCGCAAGAGCGGTGCATGGCCGTCGATGTGGCCGCTCTGGAAGGCCTCGAGCTTGGCGAGGCAGACGGGGTCCTTGTGGATGACGCCGGGAAAATTCATGAACTCGGCAAGGCCGATCACCTTGGGGTGATGGCGAAAGGGCGTGAGCCGCTCGATCGGCAGATCGGCACCCGCCGTCTCGAGATGCGTTGCCGGTACGCAGGAGGACAGCTGGACGCGGATGTCCATGATCGTTTCCATCGCCGAATCCAGGAAGAACTGGATACCTTCGGTGCCGAGCACGTTGGCGATTTCGTGCGGATCGCAGATCGCCGTCGTGATCCCGAGCGGCAGCACGCAACGGTCGAATTCGTGCGGCGTGACGAGCGAGGATTCGATGTGCAGATGCGTATCGATGAAGCCGGGGACGACGATGCGGCCAGAGACGTCGACCTCCTCGCGTCCCTCGTAGGCGCCGCAGGTGCCGACGATCCTTTCGCCGGATATGGCGATGTCGGACGCGACGAGTTCGCCGGTGACGAGATCGAAGAACCGCCCGCCCTTGAGCACGATGTCGGCCGGCTTTCGGCCGACGCCCTGATCGATCAAACGTTCCAGCGCCTCGGACATGCCTGCACCTCGCCCCTGCTGCTTTGCTGATGAGAATAACCCTCTCCCCGCGCGCGGGGAAAGGGTTCGAGAAACGCGAGGCAGAATTCTCAAATATTGTTCTTCAGAACGTTGCGCAGCTTGTCGAAGAGTTCGTCGATCTGGTGTTTCTCGATAATCAGCGGCGGTGACAGCGCGATGATATCGCCGGTCGTGCGGATCAACAGCCCTTTCTCGTAGGCCTTCAGGAAGGCGGAGAAGGCGCGCTTCGTCGGCTCGCCGGCGATCGGCTCGAGTTCGACCGCGCCGATCAGTCCGATGTTGCGGATGTCGATCACATGTGGGCAGTCCTTCAGCGAATGCAGCCCCTCCTCCCAGTAGGGGGCGAGCTCGGCGGCGCGCGTCAGCAGCCCTTCTTCCTTGTAGGTGTCGAGCGTTCCGAGTGCGGCGGCCGAGGCGATCGGATTGCCGGAATAGGTATAGCCGTGGAAGAACTCGATGAGATGCTCCGGCCCGGTCATGAAGGCGTCGTGGATCTCCGAGGTGACGAACACCGCCCCCATCGGGATCACGCCGTTGGTCAGGCCCTTGGCGGTTGTGATGATATCCGGCTTGACGTCGAAATATTGCGCGGCAAAGGGCGTGCCGAGGCGGCCGTAGCCGGTGATGACTTCGTCGAAGATCAACAGGATGCCGTGCTTGGTGCAGATTTCGCGCAGCTTCTGGAGATAGCCCTTCGGCGGGATAAGTACCCCGGTGGAGCCGGCGACCGGCTCGACGATGACGGCAGCGATCGTCGAGGCGTCGTGGAGGGTGACGATCCGCTCCAGTTCGCTCGCGAGATCGGCGCCATGCTCGGGTTCGCCACGGGTAAACGCATTTTTCCCCGGGAGGTGGGTGTGGGGCAGATGATCGACGCCGGTCAGCAGCGTGCCGAACATCTTGCGGTTGGAGACGATGCCGCCGACCGAAATGCCGCCGAAATTGACGCCATGATAGCCGCGTTCGCGGCCGATCAGGCGGAAGCGCGAGCCGTTACCCCTGGCGCGGTGATAGGCGAGCGCCACCTTTAAAGCGGTATCGACCGATTCCGAGCCGGAATTGGTGTAGAGGACATGGTTCAGGCCCTCCGGCGCGATATCGACCAGCCGGTTGGCAAGTTCGAACGCCTTCGGATGGCCAAGCTGAAAGGCCGGCGCATAGTCGAGTTCGCCCGCCTGTTCGCGGATCGCCTCGGTGATCTTCGGCCGACAGTGGCCGGCATTGACGCACCACAGCCCCGCCGTTCCATCGAGCACGGTGCGCCCGTCGTGGGTGGTGTAATACATGTCCTTGGCGCCGACGAAGAGGCGCGGCTCCTTCTTGAACTGCCGATTGGCGGTAAACGGCATCCAGAAGGCGCGCAGATCGTTCGGGGTGGTGTTAAGACGGTTCGACATGTCTTGTTCTCCTCGGCGAATCTTGTTGCCGGCGACGCGAGCAACTCACCGGATCCGCATTCTTTTACCCGTTGGTCAAATTATCAGCGCCCCTGTGAGCGTCAAGCCTGCCGATGTGAGCGTCAAGTCTGCCGGCGTCTTAAGGCTTTTCGCTTCTGCGCAAAAAAAGCCCCGCGATTGCTCGGCGGGGCTTTGGACTTGCAGCTCTTGTCGGCGTCTTGGGAGTCAGGCCGACTTGCGCACGAGGGGCTTTTCTATCACGACGCTCGTGGCCGCGCCGTAAATCTCCGAGAGTGCGCCCAAAATCTTCATGACGGCATCCGACGAACTCGAATAGTAGATCGTCTGCGCGTCGCGACGGGTGCTAACCAGATTCTGGGCACGCAACTTCGAGAGGTGCTGGGAAAGAGCCGACTGGCTCAGCCCGACCTTGTTGGCCAATGCGCCTACCGCCATTTCTTCCTTGACCAGAGAGTCGAGAATGAGCAGGCGTTTTGGATTTGCCATGGCCGAGAGGAAACCGGCTGCTATTTCGGCTTCCTCATGTTTTTCAGGCGAAAGAGGCTGCATTGCGTGCTCCATGCGAGAATTACATCACACGTAGTTATGTTTTACGAAGCACGATAATTAGCCGTGATGCATAAAAGGGCAACCACCCACTGCAAGAATTGGGGGTAGCTAAGTGCCGATTAACCGTTAAGTTTTTTCAAAATTGTCCGCAACTGCACCGTGTCTTCGATAGGCGCCTCAAATTCGAGACGTCGCAATCTTTCCCCGTCGGAAAGGTCGAGACCGGCCGCATCGATTCCGACGATCCTCCAGTCGCCGTCCCCCGCACGGCAGTGGACTGTCGCATAATGCTTCACAGCGTCTCGGTGATCGGCATTCATATGTTCGATGGCGCTGCCCTCCATCTCGGCGAGCGCGGCGATCGCGGGCGAAGCGATGGCGAGATCCTCGTGGGTCATCGCATAGGCGCGGCCGAAGCCGCCATTGAGGCTGGCGCGCAGCGGCACCAGGCGGAAAAAGCCGAAATCCGGAAAATCCACATAGAGCCGAGCCTTGGGATGGCGGCGAGAAAACGTTCGCGGATGCGGCCATGCGCGGCGCTGTCGCGCTGAACCTCCTCGGCCTCGCATTGGACGGTGAGGCGCGGATGGGCGAGGGGATCGCCCTTGCCGGGCTCACCCGTCAGCAGAGATGCGCGCCGGTCGGCAAGCAGCGCCTGGGTATGGGTCGAAAGCCGCGAGACGAGGATGACCGGCGTTCCGTCGATGTCGATGCCGATCAACGCACGGCTGACGAAGGGGAAGCCATTGCCTTCAGGCTCGAGCACTGCGAGCGCGCCGCTGCGTGCCGATCGAAGCAACACGCGGGCAAGCTTGCGCGCGTCGTCGTCGGTGTCACGCAAGACATTCGGTTTGTCGCTCATGATGCGTTCCTCGCCGCAAGCCGTATCAAAAAAGCCCGGAGCGGCTGCTCCAGGCTTCTTTTGAACCGCTCGGTTTCTCGCGTCAATCTTTGCTGCGGTGGCGCGTCAGGCCTTCGACGATGTTCTGCGCGTCGATGGTCCCGACCACCGCGCCGTTATCGACGACGCCGATGCTGCCCGGCTGGCGGGACATGGCGTCGAGGATGTCGACCAGCGGCGTCGAGGGTTTGGCCGTTGCCGTCACGCCGGTATTGGCAGCGGTCCGCTCGACGCCGGTCTGCATCACGTCTTTCGCCGTCAGCATGGTGATCGGGTTCATATGCTGGACGAAGTCGGCCACGTACTGATTGGCGGGGTTCTTGACGATCTCTTGCGGCGTGCCGCACTGGATGATCCGGCCACCCTCCATGATGGCGATGCGATTGCCGATGCGGAAGGCCTCGTCGAGGTCGTGGCTGACGAAGATGATCGTCTTCTTCAGCCGCCGCTGGAACTCGAGCAACTCGTCCTGCAGGCGCGTGCGGATCAGCGGGTCGAGGGCCGAGAACGGCTCGTCCATCAACAGGATGGGGGCGCCGGTGGCGAAAGCCCGCGCCAGGCCGACGCGCTGCTGCATGCCGCCCGAAAGCTCGTTCACCTTGCGGTCTGCCCATTTGGCCAGATTGACGAGTTCAAGCTGCTCGCCGACGCGCTTCTTTCGCTCGGCGTCGGCAACGCCGGCCAGTTCGAGGCCGAAGCCGACATTGTCGGCCACCGTGCGCCAGGGAAGCAGGGCGAATTGCTGGAAGACCATCGACACAATGTGCATGCGGAAGTCGCGCAAGGCCTTGGCATTGCACCGATATGGGTTCAGCGATCCGCCCGGGGTCTTTACCTCGACCTCGCCGCGCACGACCGGGGCCAGGCCATTGACGGCTCGGAGCAGCGTCGACTTGCCGGAGCCGGACAGGCCCATCAGCACGAGGATCTCGCCTTCGTGGATCGCCAGCGAGGCACCGGCAACGCCGAGCACGTGGCCCGTGGCCGCGCCGATCTCGTCGCGGGTCTTGCCCTGGTCGACCATCTGCAGGGCAGGCTGGGGGTTCTTGCCGAAGATGATATCGACATTCTTGAAAAGGACGGCTTCGGTCATGCGCCTTCTCCTTCATCGGACGAGCGGAAAAGACGGTCAAGGACGATGGCGAGGATGACGATACAGAGCCCGGACTCGAACCCCCTGGCGATATTCACCGTGTTCAGCGCCCGAAGGACGGGCACCCCGAGGCCGTCGGCACCGACGAGCGCGGCGATGACCACCATCGACAGCGACAGCATGATGGTCTGCGTCAGCCCGGCCATGATCTGCGGCATGGCGAAGGGAATCTCCACCTTGCGCAGCACCTGCCATGGCGTAGCGCCGAAGGATTCGGCCGCCTCGACCAGCGACGGCGGCGTCGAGATGATGCCGAGACGCGTCAGGCGAATCGGCGCGGGGATAGCAAAAATGACGGTGGCGATCAGACCGGGCACCATGCCGAGACCGAAAAGGATCAGCGCCGGAATGAGATAGACGAAGGTCGGGATCGTCTGCATCAGATCGAGAATCGGGCGCATGATCGAGTAAACCCAGGCACGCCGCGCAGCCACTATGCCGAGGGGCACGCCGACGGCCATGCTGACGAAGCTCGCCGCGAGCACCAGTGCCAGCGTCTCCGTGGTTTCCTGCCAGTAGCCCTGATTGACAATCAAGAGCAGCCCAAGACAGGTGAAGGCGGCGATGCCGATCGAACGGCGGAACCACCACGCAAGGGCGGTCACGATCGCGATGACGATAAGCGGGTGCGGCGTCTGGAGAATGTAGAGCAGAACGGAGATAATCCCCGAGAGCAGATTTGCGAGCTGGTCGAAGAACAGCTCGAAATTCGTTGTCAGCCAATCGACGAACGCCTTGGCCCAGCCGCCAACCGGGATGCGATTTTCAGTCAGAAATTCCACGAACTGGATCCCTCTTGTCAGGGTCAAACACTGGATCGCATGAAGCGGTGGGAAAGGCGGGGAGTTTCCCCGCCCGACCGCATGTTCCTTGAATCAGTGCCGATTCGGGATGGAAGCACGCAGCAATTCGAAGTGCCGCAGCGATCTTTGCGCGTCTCGATGAACGCGCGGCGCTACGGCAATCAGAGACCGAGCGCGGACTTCACCGCAGCCAGTCCGTCGCTACCATCCTTCGTGGTCACGCCGGCAAGCCACGGCTCGATGGCAGAGGGGTTGTCCTTGAGCCAGGCGGCAGCGGCCTTTTCCGGATCTTCGCCGTCGTTCAGGATCTTGCCCATGATCTCGTTCTCCATCTGGAGCGAAAAGTTCATGTTCTTGAGCAAGGCGCCGACATTCGGGCATTCGGTCGTGTAGCCGGCACGCACGTTGGTGTGCACGGTGGCGCCGCCGAAGTTCGGGCCGAAGATATCATCGCCACCGGAGAGATAGGTGAGCTTGAAGTTGGCGTTCATCGGATGCGGCTCCCAGCCGAGGAAGACGATCGGTTCGCCATCCTTCTCGGCGCGTGCCACCTGCGCCAGCATGCCCTGCTCGGAGGATTCGACGACCTCGAAGCCCTTGAGATCGAACGTACCCTTCTCGACCATGTCGATGATCAGGCGGTTGCCGTCATTGCCAGGCTCGATGCCATAGATCTTGCCCTCGAGCGCATCCTTGTGGGCGGCGATGTCCTTGAAGTCCTTGATGCCAAGTTCAGCACCCTTGGCGTTGGTCGCCAGCGTGTATTTGGCGCCTTCGAGATTCTGGCGGACGGTCTCGACCGACTTGTCTTCGCGGTACGGCTTGATGTCGGCTTCCATCGTCGGCATCCAGTTGCCGAGGAAGACGTCGATATCCTTGTTCTTCAAGGACGTGTAGGTAACGGGGACCGAAAGCACCTTGACGTCCGTCTCATAGCCGAGCGCCTTGAGAAGGGTGGTTGCCGTCGCCGTCGTTGCGGTGATGTCCGTCCAGCCGACGTCGGAGAAGCGGACAGTGCCGCAGCTTTCCGCCTCAGCCGCGGCCGCATTGCCGGCGGTCAAGGCCGCCATGCAGATGGCACCCGCCAGCATGAATTTGAGCGAGAATGTCCTTGTCATCGTTATCGTTCCCCTGCCTGTGTTCTTTTTTTAGCCAAACACCAATGCGCCCCGAATTCAAGGCCTTGGCGTCGAGGGAAGTGTATTGTCTCATTCCATTAAGGGGATGCACAAAACGACGCTGAATGTCGCAATGCCTGCGAAATGGCGCTCCAAAAACAGCGATAGGCTCACGCGCGACGCGGGCCGGACCAATTTCGGCGAGGGCGAAAATCTGTGGGTGGCGCCGGCATGCTCTGGCCATCGCGTGCAAGCCCGGTCATTTAGCGGCAACACGATGTCTGGGACCCGCGACTATGGCAAAGCTCTATTTCAGCTATGCGACGATGAATGCCGGCAAGAGCACGCTGCTCCTGCAGGCCTCCTACAACTATCAGGAGCGGGGCCTGCGCGTCGTGATGCTGATCGCCGCTTTCGACGACCGTGCCGGGGTCGGGTACATCGCATCGCGCATCGGCTTGCAGTCGGAGGCGATTCCATTCCTGCGGGGCGACGATCTCTACGCCCTCATCGACCGCCTGAACGGCGACGGGTCCGGAAAGGTCGCCTGCGTTTTCGTCGACGAGGCGCAATTCCTCGGCGAGGACCAGGTCTGGCAGCTTGCGCGCATCGCCGACCGCCTTGGGATTCCGGTCATGGCCTATGGCTTGAGAACGGATTTTCAAGGGAAGCTCTTTCCGGGCTCCATGGCCCTGCTTGCGATTGCCGACGAATTGCGCGAGGTCAGGACGATCTGCCATTGCGGACGCAAGGCGACGATGGTCGTGCGCCTCGACGGCGCCGGCAATGTCGTGCGCGAGGGGGCGCAGGTCGCTGTCGGGGGCAACGAGAAATACGTCTCCTACTGCCGCCGCCATTGGGAAGACAAAATGCGCGACGACTGACGACCGTCTCAATGCATTCGTTGCAAGCGCCATGAATCGAAAATCCCGCTGCCGGACCATGCAAGAGCCGCCCGATCTCGCCTGTCGGCCGAAAAAACCCGGTCGGCGTCTCTTGTCCTGACTTGCTAAACACCCTTTATATAAGTGCAATTAAGGGCTGAACAATTCGGTTCGCGGCCACGGCTGCCCGGATGGACGGAGGGGATAAGGAAATGGCGACTCTTCAGAACTTTGACGCCGAGATCGCGAAGACGCGCAGCGTCGTTGACGAGATGCGCGGCAAGCTCGAGCAGTCCGGCGTCGTCCTCGAGCAGTTCGCCAAGGCTGACACCAAGCTCGGCGACGTCAATTTCGATATCGAGAACGCCCGCATCCAGGACGTCCTCAAGCAGCAGAAGGCGATGGAAGCCAATATCGCCGATCTGATTATCGGGCTGGAAGACGCGACAAACGTCTTCGGTGCCGAATTCGAGAGCATGAAGAGCTATACCGGCTACGAGAAGTTCATCGGCATCTTCTCCAAGCAGTCGATGCAGCGCCTGCGCACCGACCGGGTGCGCAACATGTCGCTCGCCGGCAACCTCCAGGAACTGCTCGTCAAGTCCGACACCATCGTCGGTATCCTCAAGGAGCAGAAGGCGATCCTCGACCAGCGCTACAAGACTTCCGAGCAGAGCCTCATCCAGGTGATCGAGCGCCGCAAGGGCACGATGGCCGCGCTCGTGGAGACCCAGAAGCGGATCGAGGAGCTCAATCCGCTGCTGCTCGACATCGAGAACCGGATCGCGGCTTCCACGGATCAGACGACCCGCACCGACCTCGAGGCCGAGCGCTCGCGGCTCGCCACTGAATACAACGAGAAGCAGGCCAAGGAACAGGAACTGCTCGCCGAGAGCCAGACGCTCGAGCGCTACACCGCGATGTTCCAGACCTTTGTCGATTCGCTCAACAACCAGATCGCCGCGCAGAACACGCTGATCAACAAGCTGGCGATCGATACGGAACAGCGCATCGTGCTCTACAAGTCGCTCGAGGATTCGTTGAAGACGGCGGCGCAGCAGGATGTGGCGCACAAGATCAACACGCTCGGCAGCCAGGTCGACACCGCCGCCGAGGAGACGATGGCTGGAATTGGCGCCGCCGCCCAGCGCCATATTGGCGACCTGCTCGAAATGCATGAAAAGAACATGCTCGCGACGCAGGATATCCAGCGGCGCAAGAAACTGGCCGACGACGCCTTCGCCCGTCGCTTCCAGACGGTGATGGACAAGCACAATGCCGCAAACTACGTGAAGCAGTGATCGGCAAAGCGGCAATGACCAGCTTTCCGACCGCCTTTCGGCAATTGCCGGAGGGATATTGATGAATACCGGCGTATCTCCTGCCGTCAGGCAATATTTCACCTCGATCCGGTCCGCTCTGGCCGGGCTCGAACTGTTTCTCGGCGATCGCAATTCGCCGCTTTATCGCAACACGGTCGTCGGCGAAGTCATCGTTCCCTATCTGGCGCGGCTGAAGGCATCGGTTGCCTGTTGGGAAAACCGCATCGGCTTCGTCGAGCACTTCCGGATCTCGCGCGCCGAGAGCGGATTTCCGGTCTTCCAGAATGTGTTGGAGCTCGAAAACGACCGGCAGAGCGCGGAGAAGCGGCTGGCGAGCATCCCATCCGCCGATGCGCTGCGGGAGGAGATGGTCGATTTCATCCTGCGGCAGAAGGCGTTTCCGGAGGCGCTGCAGGCCCGCACGGCAGAGCGGCTCTATCTCGAGCAGATCGGCAAGGGTGAGATATTCTCCCCGTTCATCCTGCCGGAGACGATCCGGGTTGCCGTCAATCCGAAGACGATGCGGCCCTATTACGTCGTCGCCTGGGGCGCCTTCGACGGCACGCAGACGCTTCCGATGATCTACATGGCGACGGTCGAGGATTCCTCGGAGAATGTCGTCGAGATGCTGGTGACCAAAGACGGCAAGCTCAACCCGGAGATCGATATCCCATTGCCGATCGGCGGGCTGCTCAATCCGGAACTGGCCAGCCGTTTCGACGACTTCGCCTCGAAGAACAGCGCCTATTCGCTGACGCCGGTGACGATCGCCACCAATCTCGACAAGGATTTTCCGGAACTGCATCCGAAGCAGCTGAGGCGCATCGTGCTCGGGCCGTTCTATTCGGCCGGAATCACCGAGAACAATGCCCGGATCAACGACATCCTCTCGAAGGTGCGCAAGACGGAGAATGCCTGGCTCCTGACCTGGACGGTGCAGGAGGTCTTCTCCAAGGCCGAGCGGCCCGCGGAGCGCGGCTTCTGGTCCTCGACGCCGGCGCAGGAGGAATTTCATATCGATACCGACAATCTCGAAGCCGCGCGCATGGGTGTGAGCGCCTATGAGAAACATGCGCTGGTGCCGCACGACGCCTATCAGGCGCTCTACGCGGCCGGCGAGGCGGCGCAGGTTTTCGGCGACTACAAGGTGCATGTGATCTCCGGCAATCAGGTGGTGAGCGAGGTTTGAGCGATGACGCTGAATACGGGCCTGACGACGCTGCACGAGGATGACATCGCCAAGCATCAGGCGGTCGCGCAAAGCCTGGTAACCAAGCTTGTCATTCTTGAGCGCGACGAGGCCACGGCGGGCACGCCGCTTGCAGGCACCGGCCGCCGCTTCGTCTCGACCGTCTCGACCGGCGGCCAGCGGCGGACGCGCGAGGTCGAACTCGCCCGCACCATCCAGTCGGTGCGTGGCGCCGATCCTCTGCTTTCGCCGGCACAGCATGGCGTCCTCTACCGCGCGCGGCGCGGTATCCAGGTGGCGCTGGCGGTTTCTGACGTGTTCGCGCGGCAGACGAACCTCGAACAATTGCAGGCGCGCAACGCCGGCACCCCGCTTGCCGGCGAGGAGGCGAGCCATTTCAAGGCGCTGCTTTCAGCAGCCGCCTATATCGCCGCCTTCACGCTTGCCGCCTATCTCGGCGCGACGCTGCAGGGCGAGGGGGAGCCGGTGGACGATGCCGCCGAACCGGATTTCCTCTTCGATACCTCTCAGGACGC
Source organism: Sinorhizobium fredii USDA 257 (assembly GCF_000265205.3). Taxonomy (NCBI): domain Bacteria; kingdom Pseudomonadati; phylum Pseudomonadota; class Alphaproteobacteria; order Hyphomicrobiales; family Rhizobiaceae; genus Ensifer; species Ensifer fredii. The sequence continues at coordinate 4,893,404 of NC_018000.1, read as the reverse complement.
GCTGAAGAGCATGATCGCCGCACTCGATCGCAGCATCACCGGCGCCCCGGACGATCTGGCCTTGACTGCACGCAGCCGTGCCTTCTCCCGCGTCGCGATCGAGGGATTGCTCGCCCGCAAGGCGCGCTTCACCGGGCTGCAGAACTTCGAGAATATTCACATCCGGCTCGACCAGGATGACTTCACGCTGAACGGCTTCGATGTTGCGCCCGGGCAGAAGCGCAAGCCCTTGGTCATGACCTTCAAGAAGCCGGACGAAATCATCGGCAATCACATCGCCAAGTATCAGGCGCTGAAACTCGCCAAGATGCTGATGGCCTACGACTTCGACCGGCAGATGAATCCGTTTGTCGAGCTTGGCGGCTTCCTCTTCACCTTCATCGGCGACGGCATGCCGGGCACCGGCAAGACGATATTGATCCAGATGCTTGCCGGCATCCTGCACGACTATTGCGGCGTGGCCGGCTATGCTTTCCACTACGAGAATTTCGGCGTCGACCAGATCTCCTCCTACCAGGGCAAATCCGGCCAGAACTGCAAGGAGTTCGTCAACAACGTCATCAACCCGCGGGCGATCGGCTTCGGCACGATCGACGACGTCGACCAGGTGGCGGCGAAGCGCTCCGACGACCGCGCCTCGGCCGGCCAGCACGAGGTGACGGCGGTGCTGATGGAGAGTTTTGCGGGCGCCTCGACGGTGGTGCGCGGCAATTGCACCTTCGGCATGTTCTCGAACTATCCGGAGAATGTCGACGATGCGCTGCGCCAGCGAGCCGGCGCGCGCTGGCTGGTCGACGGGCCGCAGACGCAAGGCGACTACATCGACATCTTCGCGCTGCTCGTCGGCAAGAACCACAAGATCCCGCTCGGCCAGCACGAGCTTTATGCCGGCCAGGAGATCAAGCGCGCCGTTTCGCAATCCTATGCGGCGCACGCGCAGCCGCAGGAGGAGGGGCTCGCCGCCGTCTGGGAGCGCTACGAGAAGGAGAAGGGCAAGATCGCCACGCTCGCCGATGTTGGCGCCTATCTGCACATGATCAAGGAGGCGGAGCCGCGCTTCACCGGCCGGGCGATCAGGAACATCACCGATGCGATCAAGATGCGGGCGATGGACGTCGAATTGCCGGACGACTGGTTCAAGGACGCGGCCTCCTTCATGCACAAGTCCTACGACGAGAAGAAGGCGATGATCGAGGAACTGCGCGGCCCGATCACCCTCGACATGGCGTTGCAGGAAATCAACCGTTACGCCGACAGCGAATTCCGCTACACCGACAAATCGGACGACGCCGCCATTGCCGACATCATCCGCCGCGAGCGCCAGCGCGAGAAGGCGATCCGCGAGATCGAGACGATGAAGCGCGACGGCCGGTGGCAGGGATGAGCGAAGAGAACACTGCCGCATGAAACGCCTTCTCGAAGCCGAACTCATCTATGGACGGCTGCTCGACATTTCCGAGCCACACCTCGTCGCGCGCTACAATAAGGCGCTCGAAGGCTTCGGGCTGAAGCCGACGGCGCTGGAGCGCTTCAGCATCGATATGACCGGCTTCTCGCCGGAGATCGCGCAGGAATTGGGCGACCGCGACTACCTCGACCCGAACCGGGTCAACCGGCGTTTCATCGTCCTGACGCCCGCCCAGGCGGAACTGCCGGTCGTCCACACGAGCTTTTCCAACACCGCGGCGCTGATGCATGAGTTCTTCAATGCCAACAGCCGCGCGATCAACGCCGTCACCATCAAGGATGCGCTCTACGGCGAGATCGAGGATTCGGTCTCGGTGGTCGAGGACATCGACGATCTCCTGTCGATCAACGAGGTACGCTTCCGGGTGCTCTCCGCCGAGGACATGCTCGGCAGGGCGGCGGAGCTCCGGGAACTCGTCGACCGTCTGAAGAAGGTGCCGAACGCATGGTCCGACGACACCATGCTGAAGCGGATGGTGGAACTCGCCAAGCTGACCGGTGACATTCGGCAGAATGCACTGGTTCCCGAGGAGCTGGTGTTCCGGCACGAGGCCTTCTGGGCCAATCACTTCGGCGGCGTCTATGTCTTCCTCGACCAGAAGACAACGACGGTGATCTGCGATCCCTCGGTGCCCGGCTTCCGCCGCTCGCGGCCATGGCAGGTGAGCTACATCGCCATAACCGATCATGCGCGCATCTACGATTTCCTGGCGACGACGAACCGGCTGCAGCTGCCGCAGGCCTCCTGGGTGCAGGAGTCGGGGCTGTTCCAGCACCGGGCCGACATGGCTATCCGCGGGCTGATCAACGAGGCTGAACCGGATGCGGATCTCCTCAATGCCGACCGGATCTGGCTGCAGACCTGGATCCATCGCAATGCCGCTCTCGTCGCACGCGACGGGAGCTATCCCTTCCTTCAGGAAATGTCGCGCGCGATCGCCGCGACGGGCACGATCAAGATGCAGGAGGTCGCGCCGGAAAGCCGCTTCCTGCTGGTCAGGGCAGCCCCCGACCATCCGGACAAATGGCTGGTCAACCAGCTCATCTCGCAGCTCGTTCCGCGCGACTTCGTCTCGCGCTTCGTGTTCGACAAGCAAGGCTTCTATGGTGCCTACGAGCGCTACGGCGAAAAGTTCCGCGAATACGTTGTGGCGACGTTGACGGGCACATATCTGAAAGACAAGGCCGGCTTCCGCCACAAGCTCTACGGTCTCAAAGAGGAATAGGACATGCTCGATCCGATCGTTGTGTTTTTTCAGCGTGTGTTCACGGCGATCGGCCGCGGCATTGGCCTGGCGGTTTCCTGGCTCCTCTGGCCATTCGTGGCGCTCGCCAACTGGTATCGAGGAAGGAGCTGGATCATCAAGGGCCCGATCGGTCTGGTGCTGCTCGGCCTGATCTTCTTCTACGGCTATTTCATCTGGCAAACGCAGGCCTGGACCAATTTCGATCCGGATTATGTCGACCGTTACAAGCTTTCCCAGCGCAAGGTGCCGGCCGGTTCGCCGATCAGCGGCCCCGGCGCCACGACGGGACAATCCGGCAGCGCGCCGACCACGAGCCAGGCTGCCGTCGTCCCCTCGGACGCATCGACGACCGAAGCGCTCGACATGGCGCAACTGCCGGCCGGTACCGTCTGCCAGACCTCGGCGGTGGTCGACGTGGCGGCCGATCTCATCGACCTCAACGTCAATCAGAATGCCTGGATCTCCTCGATGATCGCCTACAAGCTCGGGTTGTTCGGGCTCGACTGGGACGACACGCCCTGGCTCGACAACAAGGCGTCGTTCCAGCGCGGCATCAACCAGGCAATCCGGCGCACCACCGTTGAGTTGGTCGACTCACTCGGACGCGTGCGCGGCACGTCCGGCGTCAACAACGACCTGCAGAGCGCCCGCGGCAATATCCAGTTCGACGAGGAAACCTGGTATTTCGGCATCAATCCTTTCGGCCCGAAGACCCCGACCCCGAGCTTCTATCGCGCCGCCATGCGCGATCTCAGGAAATTCAATGTTTCGCTCGGCAAGTGCGAGGCGATCTTCGACGGCCGGTCCGATAACATGGTGGAGTTCCTCGACCGCATCGCCAATGACCTCGGCAACACGTCGGCGATCATTCGCGAGCGCTCGGAATTCCACAATGGCGGCTGGTTCGATACCCGCGCCGACGACCGCTTCTGGTTCGCCTTCGGCCAGCTCTACGGCTATTACGGCATCCTCTCGGCGGCCGGGGCGGATTTCCAGAACGTCGTCGCGCAGCGCGGGCTGACGCCGATCTACACGGAAACGATGAAGCAGCTTCGCTCGGCGCTGGGTATCCAGCCGCTCATCATCTCGAACGGCCGCGAGGACGGCTGGATCATGCCGACGCATCTGGCGACGATGGGTTTCTATATTCTTCGCGTGCGGTCCAACCTCGTGGAGATGCGCGATATCCTTGCCCGTTGACGGCGGCCGTGTCAGCGTAAGCAAAAAGAAACAGAGCGGCGCATTTCGCGGAGGAGGCGAGGCGCGGGCTTGAAGGGGGAGCAGCATGCCGGAGGTCAAGTCCGATATCGAGATCGCGCGCGCAGCGCGGAAGAAACCGATCCTGGAGATCGGCGCGAAGCTCGGCATTCCGCCGGAACATCTGCTTCCTTACGGCCATGACAAGGCGAAGGTGAGCGCCGAATTCATAGCGGCGCAGAAGGAGAAGAGAAACGGCCGGCTGATCCTGGTGACGGCGATCAACCCGACGCCGGCCGGAGAGGGCAAGACAACGACGACGGTGGGCCTCGGCGACGGCCTCAATCGCATCGGCAAGAAGACGATCGTCTGCATCCGCGAAGCCTCGCTCGGCCCCTGCTTCGGCATCAAAGGGGGTGCTGCCGGCGGCGGGTACGCCCAGGTGGTGCCGATGGAGGACATCAACCTTCATTTCACCGGTGACTTCCACGCCATCACCTCGGCGCATAACCTGCTCGCCGCCCTGATCGACAATCACATTTATTGGGGCAACGAACAGGCAATCGATATCCGCCGCATCGCCTGGCGGCGGGTGATGGACATGAACGACCGGGCACTGCGCCAGATCATCGGGTCGCTCGGCGGCGTCGCGAACGGGTATCCGCGCGAGACGGGGTTCGACATCACCGTCGCATCGGAGGTCATGGCGATCCTGTGCCTTGCCGCCGATATCAAGGACCTGGAAAAGCGTCTCGGCGATATCATCATCGGCTATCGGCGCGACAAGAGCCCGGTCTACGCGCGGGACATCAGGGCGGACGGGGCGATGGCTGTCCTGCTCAGGGACGCGATGCAGCCGAATCTCGTGCAGACGCTCGAGAACAACCCGGCCTTCGTTCATGGCGGGCCCTTCGCCAATATCGCGCATGGCTGCAATTCGGTCGTGGCGACGACGACGGCGCTGAAGCTTGCCGATTACGTCGTCACCGAAGCCGGTTTCGGCGCGGATCTCGGCGCCGAAAAATTCTTCGATATCAAGTGCCGCAAGGCCGGCCTGAAGCCGGATGCCGCCGTCGTCGTTGCTACCGTCCGGGCAATCAAGATGAATGGCGGCGTGAAGAAGGATGACCTCGGCAAAGAAAACCTCGAGGCGCTTCGGAAGGGATGCGCGAATCTCGGGCGCCATGTGCAGAACGTCAAGAAATTCGGCGTGCCGGTGCTTGTCGCGATCAATCACTTCACGTCCGATACGGAGGCCGAGGTGGAGGCGATCAAGGACTATGTCCGAACGCTTGGTTCCGAGGCCGTCCTCTGCCGGCACTGGGCCGAGGGGTCGGCCGGCATCGAGGAACTTGCGCACAAGGTCGTCGATCTCGCCAATGCCGGACACTCACAGTTCTCGCCGCTTTATCCGGACGACATGCCGCTTTTCCACAAGATCGAGGCGATCGCCAAGGACATCTATCACGCCAGTGAGGTCATTGCCGACAAGGTGGTGCGCGATCAGCTCAGGACCTGGGAAGACCAGGGTTACAGGCACCTGCCGATCTGCATGGCGAAGACGCAATATTCCTTCTCCACCGACCCCAATCTGCGCGGCGCTCCGAGCGGCCACGCGGTGCCGATCCGCGAAGTCCGCCTTGCGGCCGGCGCCGGCTTCGTCGTCGTCATCACGGGCGAGATCATGACGATGCCGGGCCTGCCGAAGGTACCCTCCTCGGAGAAGATTCGCCTCAACGAAGCGGGCTATATAGAGGGCTTGTTCTGAAGCAACCGCACCGTCGTCAATCGAGCCCGACGATATAGTCCGTCTTGCCAATTGGCACGCCCCTGTGGCGCAGGATGTCGTAGGCGGTGGTCAGATGGAAATAGAAATTCGGCAACACGAACTTCAAGAGGTAGTCGTCGCCGCTGAAGGTCACCTTCAGATTCGGGAAGCTGAGGGTTACTTCGCGCTTCTCACTGCCCTCGAGGTGTTCCGGGGTGACCGTGTCGAAGAATGCCACCGTCTTGGCGATCCGCTTGCGCAGATCGGCGAAGTTCTGCTCGTCATCGGGAAAACGCGGCACTTCGAGCGTCGTCAGCCGGGCGATCGCGTTCTTGCTGGTGTCGCTCGCCCGCTGGATCTGGCCTGACAGCGGCAGCATGTCCGGCGCGAGCCGCGCATTGAAGAAGTCGTCGAGCGGCGTGCCCGATTCCACGGCAAAAGCCTCGGCCTTGTCGAGGAGCCCGCCGAGCGCGGAAAAGCCGCGCGCGAAGACGGGGATGGAGAGCGTATACATTGTCAAAGGCATGGAATTGTTCCTCGCTTAAGGCGGTGATTGCGGACAGTGCCGCTGATAGATCGTATCGATTGGCGATAGGTTCAATCGTCAGCGGACATCTTTGCCGATCCGAAAGAGAATTCGTGCTGAGCTTGCTTGATTGGCCCCCGGCGCACTACCTTGGAATCACAATGATGTCTTCTGAATTGCAGGCCTACCTTCATGCGCATATCCCTCTGTCCGCTGCCATGCAGGTGGAGGTGGCGTCGGTGGAGTGGGAACATGTCCTCCTTCAGGCACCACTGGCGCCGAACATCAATCATCGCGAAACGGTTTTCGGGGGAGCGCTTCGGCACTTTCGATTCTCGCCGCCTGGTCGCTGTTGCATGTCCGGCTTCGCTCGAGCGGCGCCGCGAGCCGACTGGTGATCCAAAGTAACCGCATGGATTATCTGAGACCGATGGTCGGTTCCTTCTCGGCCCGTTCGAGTCTCGAAGATGCTGATCAATGGCCAGGCTTCATGCGTTTGCTCGAACGGCGGGGCAGGGCGCGTCTGACAGTGACGGCGGAACTCATGGCCGAGGGTGAGGTCGCCGGTCTTTTCTCCGGCGAATTCGTCGCGCTTGGATATGAGACGGCGCAGGACGGCTAAAGCGGTTAGCGGCAGTAGCGATAACCGTTCTTTCGTTCGATGACATCGAGATGCAGGTGGTCTTCATGCGCCGCATCGCTGCCCGGATCGAGCACGGTCCTGAAGTAAAGACAGGCGGACGCCGTCACAGCGCGCTGGAAGGCGCCGGTCAGGGTGCCGTCGTCGTCGCGCGGCTGGATCTCGATGGTCTTGCCGTCGGCGAGGCTGAAGGAGGCGACGTCCACCGCGTTGCCGCGCGCGTGTTCGGAAATCTTGCCGGTGCTCGCATTGTTCCGTAGCCGACAGACATAGGTCGAAGCCTGATTTAGGGCTGAGATGCGGACGTCGGGCCCGAAGGAGGCCTTTGCCGCCGGGGTCGCGGTCTCCTTTACCCAGCGGGCGAGCGCCAGGGCCGTTTCGCAGCGCATCACGCCTTCCGGCTTGAGGGTGACGCCCGGCAATACCGCACTTACCCCGATCGGCTTGTCGATCCCGCAGCCCTTGCCGTCATCGACGCGGGCGGTTTCCGCAAAGGTGCTGCCAATGTCCTTCAGTGCGGCGAGGCAGGAGGCGTAGGCTTTCGGGTCCTCTTTTTCGATCTCAAGGATCGCTTCCGCCGCACCGGGACGGAGAGCATCGTCTTTCCAGCCCGGCGGTAAGGCTTGCCGGGGCTGGGCGTCCGATTTTTCTTTGTCGGTCGCTTGACCTCCACTCTGCGGTGCGGGTTTCGGCGTGGGCGTCGGCTGTTCGCCCTGACTTGCGGGCCTCGCCACGGGCAGCGGCCCTTTTTTTGGAAGCGTCGCCCCGGAAAGCGCCAAGGCAGACACCAGAATCATTCCGACAGCGCGCATGCAGGTCTTCCCGTTTCCGTTGTGGCGAAACGCACGAGAGGCAATCCTGTTTCAAATTATGCTGAAACTGAGGAGAAGCTTGGGTCGCGGCACAGAGTGTGCTCGCGGGTGCCCCTAAATTTATATTGACTTTTTTACTCATGTTTTTTATGTGGCCTAAACAAGGCGATGACGTGTCCGTCTCGCCCGATTCCGACGCCTGCCCAGCCAGCCCTTGAGTTGCCGCTCAACAGCAAGCCCGGCCAACAATTTCAAAGGACTGGTCCATGCTCAACCGGCATCATCGCCTGGCTCTTCTCGCATGCACTGCGACAATCGCCTTGTCAGTCGCTTCCGACAGCTTCGCGCAAAGCGCGACAGCATCTCAGCAGACGGAGGTCGAAGAAGAGGAAGCTGCAAAGAAGGGTGAGACCTATCTCTCGCCGATTGTCGTCAAGGGCGGGCGCGAAGCCGATCCCTATGCGAAGCCCGGTCCTTCGAGCGTCGTCAGCACGGATGAAATCGAACTCCAGGCGGGCCAGGAGACCGACGATCTCTTGCGCAGCGTGCCTGGCACCTCGACGGCCAACAACCCGCAAAACCCCGGCGTTGCCGTCAACATTCGCGGTTTCGAAGGCTCCGGCCGCGTCAACATGATGATCGACGGCGTGCGTCAGAATTTCCGCTTCACCGGCCACGAGGCCCAAGGCTTCGCCTATGTCGATCCCGCCTTCCTTTCCGAGATCGACCTGACCCGCGGCGCCGTCACCGGCGTCGGCGGCGGCGCGTTGGCCGGCTCGGTCAATTTCAAGACCTATGACATCGAGGACCTGATCCAGGACGGCAAGACCTATGGCGGCCAGGCCGTCGCCACCTACGGCACGAACGGCGGTGGCTGGTCGGAATCGCTGCTCGGCGCCTATCGCTTCAACGACGTCGCCTCGGTACTGGGCGGTATCAGCAAGAGCGATCCGGGCAATTACGACAATGGCGACGGTGTCGAAGTTCCATTCACCGAGGAGGATCTGCTCTCCGGCCTCCTGAAGGCCGAGATCACGCCGGACAAGGACCATTCGTTCAAGTTCAGCGCGATGTCCTACGACAATGACTTCTTCGCGAACTCCTATTTCCAGAACGTGACGAACCAGACGGTCAGCGCGAACTATGCCTACACGCCCGACAACGAACTGATCGATCTGCGCGCGAACGCCTATTACAACCGCGTGAAGATGAAATATGACGGCAATGTCAGCGGCGCCGGTTCGGCCAAGGGACGGCGCATTACCGACACCGGCATCGGGTTCGACATTTCGAACACCTCGACAATCGACCTCGGCGAGGTTGCCATGCGCTCCAATTATGGCGTCGAATATTTCCAGGATGACTACGATGTCATCAACAGCGCGGCGCAGCCGACCGGCGGCGTCAACGGCAGCGGCAAGAATGCGACGACCGGCATCTTCAATTCAACCACCTTCACTTATGGCATCGTCGACCTGACCGCCGGCCTGCGCTACGACCACTTCAACATCGACGGCTCCGGCTCGGTGAGCGCCGGCAATCCGCTTGGCGTGCCCGCGGGCGCCTATAGCGTCGACGAATCGGACGGCCGCCTCAACCCGAGTGTCACGCTCGCCGTCAATGCCACCGAATGGCTGCAGCCCTACGTGACCTATGCGGAGACCTCGCGCGCTCCGACGGTCAACGAAATCTTCGTCGGCGGTTCGCATCCCGGTGGATTCCAAATGTTCTTCCCCAACCCGTTCCTCCAGCCGGAAATATCCAAGGGTTGGGAAATCGGCGCGAACATCAATCTGGATGACCTCATCGCTACGGGAGACAGCTTCCGCCTGAAGGCGAACTATTTCCACAACAGGGTGGACAATTATATCACTGCGGCTTTGGCCAACGGCGGGATGCAAATATTCTTTGTCAACAATCCCGGAATATCCACGGTTCAGGGCTTTGAACTGCAGGCAGCCTATAATGCCGGCTACGTGTTCGGCGACCTTGCCTACACGCATACGGAGAGCGACCTACCGTCCCAGGTCAATGGCTTTGGCGTACAGAGCTTCCTTCCCGATGACATCGTAAGTGCGACCCTCGGGGCGCGTTTTCTCGAGGAACAGCGCCTGACGGTAGGCACGCGTATCTATGCCGTTTCCAACGCCTTCATCGGCGAGGAGAACGCGGGGGCAAGCGGATCCGCCACCGTCCCCGGTTACGGCCTTGTCGATCTCTTCGCGAACTACAAGTTCGAGAACGGTCTCGAACTGACCGGCAGCGTGACGAACGTCTTCGACAAGACCTACACGCCGGCGTCGAGCACAATCGCCGGCAGCACGGTCGACACTGGCCGGGGCCGGACGTTCCTCGTCACGGCGAAGGCGAAGTTCTAAGCTTTCGTTGCCTCGACGACTGCATAGGGGGCGGTTCGAAAGGGCCGCCTCTCTTCTTTCGGCGAGCATTCGGTGTCGTTTTTCCCGCTTGCGTGCCGCCGAAAGGCACGCTAACACTTCGCCCATGGCAAACACGCAGAACATTTCGATCTGGTGGTGGGCTCGCTGAGGCGGCCTTGACCAGTCACGCGTGATTGAGACATGAAGCCGCCCGGAGATTTCGAGGCGGCTTTTTTCGTATTCGGGCCGCGTGGAATGACCGGGCTTTTTTACGGAGCGAGGCGAATGGCAACGGTAATTCTGGAAGACGGCGCGGAGAGTTACACCACGAAGGGCGGCATCGTCGTCACGCGCAGGCGTCGCGACGCATCCTATGCGGACGCGATCGCCTCCTATGTGGACAGGCTCGACGAGCGTCGCGGCGCGGTCTTCTCGTCGAATTACGAGTATCCCGGCCGCTATACGCGCTGGGACACCGCCGTCGTCGACCCGCCGCTCGCCATCTCCTCCTTCGGTCGTTCGCTCTGGATCGAAGCCTATAACGAGCGCGGCGAGGTGCTGCTGGCGCTGATCGCCGAGCACTTGCAAACCGTCGCCGACATCACCCTCGGGGCCTCGACGTCCCGCCGTCTCGAACTCACCATCAATGAGCCGCACCGCATCTTTACCGAGGAAGAGCGCTCGAAGATGCCGACGGTCTTCACGGTGCTTCGCGCCGTGACAAATCTGTTCCATTCGGAGGAGGATGCGAGCCTCGGCCTTTACGGCGCCTTCGGCTACGATCTCGCCTTCCAGTTCGATGCAATCGAGCTGAAGCTCACCCGGCCGGACGACCAGCGCGACATGGTCCTCTTCCTGCCGGACGAGATTCTCGTCGTCGACCACTACGCTGCCAAGGCCTGGATCGATCGTTATGATTTCGCCAAGGACGGCGTCTCGACGGGGGGCAAGGCGACGGATATCGCTCCCGAGCCGTTCCGCATCGTCGACAGCATTCCGCCGCACGGCGATCATCGCCCCGGCGAATATGCCGAGCTCGTCGTCAAGGCGAAGGAGAGCTTCCGGCGCGGCGACCTCTTCGAGGTGGTGCCGGGACAGAAATTCTACGAGCGCTGCGAAAGCCGCCCCTCCGAGATTTCCAACCGGCTGAAGGCGATCAATCCGTCGCCCTATTCGTTCTTCATCAATCTCGGCAACCAGGAATATCTCGTCGGCGCCTCGCCGGAGATGTTCGTCCGGGTTTCCGGCCGCCGCATCGAGACCTGCCCGATCTCCGGGACGATCAAGCGCGGTGACGATCCGATCGCCGACAGCGAGCAGATCCTCAAGCTGCTGAACTCGAAGAAGGACGAGTCCGAGCTCACCATGTGCTCGGACGTCGACCGCAACGACAAGAGCCGCGTCTGCGTGCCGGGCTCGGTGAAGGTGATCGGCCGCCGGCAGATCGAGATGTATTCGCGGCTGATCCACACGGTCGACCATATCGAAGGCCGGCTGCGCGACGACATGGACGCCTTCGACGGGTTCCTCAGCCACGCCTGGGCTGTGACGGTGACGGGCGCGCCGAAGCTCTGGGCGATGCGCTTCATCGAGAGCCATGAGAAGAGCCCGCGCGCCTGGTACGGCGGCGCCATTGGCATGGTCGGCTTCAACGGTGACATGAACACCGGGCTGACATTGCGCACGATCCGCATCAAGGAGGGGATCGCCGAGGTGAGGGCGGGCGCGACGCTGCTCTATGATTCCAATCCGGAAGAAGAAGAAGCCGAAACCGAACTGAAGGCCTCCGCCATGATTGCAGCCATCCGCGACGCGAAAGCCGCCAACAGCGCCAAGGTTGGGCGCGACGTTGCGCCCGTCGGCGCCGGCGTCAACATCCTGCTCGTCGATCACGAAGACAGCTTCGTCCATACGCTGGCGAACTATTTCCGCCAGACGGGTGCGACGGTGACGACGGTGCGCACGCCGGTGGCCGAGGAAATCTTCGACCGGGTCAAGCCGGACCTCGTCGTGCTTTCTCCCGGCCCCGGCAGCCCGAAGGATTTCGACTGCAAGGCGACGATCAAGAAGGCGCGGGAGCGCAACCTGCCGATCTTCGGCGTCTGCCTCGGCCTGCAGGCGCTGGCGGAGGCTTATGGCGGCGATCTGCGCCACCTGGCAATTCCGATGCACGGCAAGCCGTCGCGCATCCGCGTGCTGGAACCCGGAATCGTCTTCTCGGGTCTTGGCAAAGACGTGACGGTCGGCCGGTATCATTCGATCTTCGCCGATCCGTCGACCCTGCCGCGCGACTTCATGATCACCGCCGAAAGCGAGGACGGAACGATCATGGGCATCGAGCACGTCAAGGAGCCGGTAGCGGCCGTGCAGTTCCATCCGGAATCGATCATGACGCTTGGTGGTGACGCCGGTATGCGGATGATCGAGAATGTCGTGGCGCACCTGGCGAAAAGGGCGAAGATCAAGGCCGCTTGATGCCTTCATGGACGGGCGGTTGGAGCAGAAGCCCGAAGTCGTGATCGCGCCTTTGACAAGTCGTTCCTTATCGCCCATATGGGGCATGAAAATCCGCCTGCGCGAAAACCCGCGCGGGCGGTTTTGCGTTTCAATGGCAATGCATTTGCGACTCGTTTGCATCTGCACGAGGAATGAAGATGACCGCGTCCGACAATCGAACGGTGTTGAGGCTGGCCTTTTGGGGCATTCCGCTTTCTCTCAGCGTCATGGGGCTGAAGCTGCTTGCCTGGTGGTTGACGGGGTCGGTCGCATTGCTGTCCGACGGGCTGGAATCCGTGGTCAACGTCGTCGCTGCGGTGATCGCCTATGCGATGATCGGCTACGCAGCGAAGCCGGCAGACGCCGACCACCCTTTCGGGCACCACAAGGCGGAGTATTTTTCGGCGGTCATCGAAGGCGTTTTGATCGTCGTGGCGGCGCTCTTGATCCTCTGGGAAGCGGTGCCCGAAATGCTGGCGCCCTCCCTGCTGGACGCCCCGGTGCTGGGTCTTGCAATCAACTTCGGTGCGGGTGTCATCAACGCGATCTGGGCCTATGTTTTGATCCGCGCCGGCAAGACGCATCGATCGCCGGCGCTCAGCGCCGACGGGCATCACATCCTCTCCGATGTCGTCACCTCGGTGGGGGTGCTCGTGGGCCTTGTTCTTGCCATTGCCACCGGCTATGCGATCCTCGATCCTTTGCTTGCGGTGGTGGTGGCCGGCAATATCCTGTTCCAGGGCTGGAAGGTCATCTCGGGCTCGATCGACGGGCTGATGGACAAAGCCGCGCCGGCGGAGGAAGAAGAGGCAATCAAGCAGGCGATCGCCGCTAATGCCGGCGGATCGCTCGGCGTTCATGATCTGAAGACGCGACAGGCCGGTGCGGTCACCTTCGTGGATTTCCACATGGTCGTCGCGGAGACGATGCCGGTCGGCGACGCCCATGATATCTGCGACCGGATCGAGGATGCGATCCGCGCCGTTCATCCGGGCGCGAGGGTCGCCATTCATGTCGAGCCGGAAGGCGAAAAGGCGCACGGCGTGCGCGTGAAGACCAGAGCGGGATGAGGAAAAACGTAGTGCGGTTTTCCGCCCGAATCCCGCTCTTACTTTTTTTAGAATCGATCACGTTTAAGATCTTGGGTCGAGTCGACCCAAAATCATCGTGATCCAGGGAGCATCACGGAAATGACGAAGACGGACGTATCAGGACTTTCGCAATTAGGAACAAAGGTCGACCAGCCGCAGAGCCCGGAGGAAGCTGTTCTGGAAAGGGTGCCGAGCAACCATGAGGGCACGGATTTCGTCGTCCGCTTCACGGCGCCGGAATTCACCTCGCTCTGCCCAATGACCGGTCAGCCGGACTTCGCCCATATCGTCCTCGACTACGTGCCGAACGGCTGGCTGGTCGAATCGAAGTCGCTCAAGCTGTTCCTGCATTCCTTCCGCAACCACGGCGCTTTCCACGAGGATTGCACCATCGATATCGCCAAGCGGCTGGTGTCGCTGCTCTCCCCGAAGTGGCTCAGGATCGGCGCCTACTGGTATCCGCGCGGCGGCATCCCGATCGACGTGTTCTGGCAGACCGGCAATCCGCCGGAGGGTGTCTGGCTGCCGGATCAGGGCGTGCCGACCTATCGCGGCCGCGGGTGAAGCGGCAGGAAGCCCGCCGCTTGCAGCGCTATTGCAGTGCTCCTCAGCCGAAGATCAGCGCCGCGCCGGCCAGTGCGGTGATTGCGCCGAGCGTGCGGGCAAGGGTGCCATTGTTCGAAAGCGTCGCGAGCGCGATACCGAGGCCGACGCCTGCGGTGTGCAGCAAGGCGGTTGCGATGATGAAACCGGCAGCGAGGGTCCAGGCGCCCGCCTGTCCCAATTCGCCCCCGTGGGCATGGCCGTGAAAGAGCGCGAAGATTCCGACGAGCGCAGCGGCAGGCGCTGCGTCGAGACGCACGGCCATTGCGACGACCAGTCCGAGGGCGACGACCGAGGCGAGGATGGCCGGCTCCACGAAGGGCAGGGGAACGGCGGCGAGCGCGAGCCCGAAGCCGACAGCCATCATGGCGACGAAGGCGGCAGGAACCGCCCAGAGGGCCCGGCCGCCGATCTGCGCAGCCCAGAGGCCGACGGCGACCATCGCAAGAACATGATCCGCTCCGAAAAACGGATGGGAGAAGCCTGCCGCCAGCGAGCCGTGCTCGGCCGGATCGAGATGCGCGAAGGCGGGCGCGGTGGAAGCGCCAAGTGCCGCGGTGGCGATGAGCATGCGTGTCTTCATTTTGGTCCCCACTTGTCGACAGGCTTGGGAGGCGACCTGTCTGCTCTGATGACGTGCTGATCTTATTGGGCTTTCGCCCGCTGTCCATACGGCATTTGACTGTGCTCCAATTTACCATCGCGGCAGCGCTGGCGGTCCAAACCGTTCTTCTCCAGCCGGTTTGCATTGTCTTCGGCATCGAGTCGCATTATCTGACCTTGTGACATTTCATGAGGAGTCCGGAGCATGCGGATGAACGACGACGACCAGGAAGAAAAGAAGACCGAGCTGCCGTTGGGCAAGGAAACCGAGGCGAACCTTTTCAAGTCGCGTTCGATTTTCATCTACGGGACGATCACCCAGGAATTGGCGCAGAAGGTCTGCTCGCAGCTTGTGGCGCTCGCTTCGGCCAGCGACGAAGACATTCGCCTTTTCGTCAACTCGCCGGGCGGACACGTCGAATCCGGTGACAGCATTCACGACATGATCAAGTTCGTGAAGCCGAAGGTCTGGACGGTCGGCACCGGCTGGGTCGCCTCTGCCGGCGCGCTCATCTTCGTCGCTCCTCCGAAGGAGCGGCGCATCTGCCTGCCAAATACCCGCTTCCTGCTGCACCAACCGTCCGGCGGCACGCGCGGCATGGCCTCCGATATCGAGATCCAGGCGCGTGAAATCATCAAGATGAACGAGCGGCTGAACAAAATCTTCGCCGAGGCGACCGGCCAGCCGGTCGAGAAGATCGCAAAGGATACGGACCGCGATTACTGGCTCGGCGCCGACGAGGCGAAGTCCTACGGGCTTGTCTCGCGGATCGTCACCTCCGTCGCCGAGATCTGATCGGTCTTGTTGTCGACGACACCCGATCAAAGGGCACCGCCTGAGGCCGGTGCCCTTGTCGTTTGAAAACACATCAGCGGGCGGAGGGGGCTCGGACATTTCTCGCTTCTCCTCCCTTGCTCCGGCACGGCCGGGCGTGTATAGGCACTGACATGACCAAGGCTTATGCGCACAAGATCGCTGCGATCTTCTCCGGACACGATCATGATCGTGCCCCTTCGCGCACCTTTGCCTCGCTTCTTCTTCTCGGCCTTACTCGCGGTTGCCGGGTCCGGTGAGGAGCGCCCGGCGGCCGAAAAGCCTTGCCGGCAGATTGCTCCTCTAACCTCCCAAGAACTGAAACAAAGGCGTCGGCTTCAGCCTCGCAATCGCCCGTGATCGGCTATTGCATCCGGCAAGCTACGCTCCATTGGCGAAGAGAAGCTGCACATGATAGTGAGATCGCATCCCATCAAGACCGGCATGTCCGAGGCCGCGGTGAAATATCAGCCCTATCCGCAGGTCGCGTTGTCGGATCGCACCTGGCCTTCCAAGACGATATCCAAGGCGCCGATCTGGTGCTCGGTGGACCTGCGAGACGGCAATCAGGCGCTTGTCGATCCGATGGGGCACGACCGGAAGGCCCGCATGTTCCATCTGCTCGTGGACATGGGCTTCAAGGAGATCGAGATCGGCTTCCCATCCGCGTCGCAGACCGATTTTGACTTTGCCCGCTGGTGTGTCGAAGAAGCCAATGTCCCGGCCGACGTCTCGCTGCAGGTGCTGGTGCAGTGCCGACCGGAACTGATCACCCGTACTTTCGAGGCGCTTCAGGGCGCGCACAGGCCGATCGTCCACTTTTACAACTCGACGAGCGAGTTGCAGCGCCGCGTCGTTTTCAGCAAGGACGTCGCCGGCATCAAGCAGATCGCCACCGACGCCGCCAAGATGATCACCGACATGGCGGCGAAGGCCGGCGGCGGCTACCGCTTCGAATATTCGCCGGAAAGCTTCACCGGCACGGAACTCGAAGTGGCGCTGGAAATCTGCAACGCCGTCACCGAGATCGTCAGGCCGACGCCGGAGAACAAACTCATCATCAACCTGCCGTCAACGGTCGAGATGGCGACGCCGAACGTCTATGCCGACCAGATCGAGTGGATGTGCCGCAACCTCGACAATCGCGAGAACCTCATCATCTCGCTGCATCCGCACAACGACCGCGGCACCGGCATCGCCGCCACGGAACTGGGCCTGATGGCCGGCGCCGATCGTGTCGAGGGCACGCTCTTCGGCAATGGCGAGCGCACCGGCAATGTCGACGTGGTGACGCTGGCGCTTAACATGTTCACGCAGGGCGTCGACCCGCAGCTGGATTGCTCCGACATCGAGCGGATCAAGGAAGTCTACGAGTATTCGAACCAGATGGTCATTCCGGAGCGCCACCCCTATGTCGGCGAACTGGTCTATACCGCCTTCTCCGGCTCGCACCAGGACGCCATCAACAAGGGCATGAAGGCGCTGAAGCAGGCCAATAAGCCCACCTGGGAAGTGCCGTATCTGCCGATCGACCCGCGCGACGTCGGCCGCAGCTACGAGGCGATCATCCGCATCAACTCGCAGTCGGGCAAGGGCGGCATCGCCTATATCATGCAGGAGGACTACGGCATCAACCTGCCGCGCAACCTGCAGATCGAGTTCCGCGAGGACATTCAGCGGATCACCGACGAGGAAGGCAAGGAATTGCCGTCGAAGCGCATTCATCAGCGTTTCATCGAGCGTTATGTCGAGCAGCCCGACGCACGCATCAAGTTCGTCGATCACCACACCTACCCCGTGGGGGACCACAAGGGCCTGCGCGTCGTTGCCGCCGAGATCACCGACGGCGGCGAGACGAAGCGGATCGAAGGCAAGGGCACCGGTCCGATCGACGGCTTCATCAATGCGCTGTCGATCTATCTCGGCGTCGAGCTCTCGGTCGCGGACTATTCCGAGCACTCGCTGCAGCACGGCTCGAATGCCGCCGCGATCGCATATGTGGAGGTCGAGCATCCGGGCGGCACGCTGTTCGGCGCCGGTATCAACACCAACATCGTTGCAGCCTCGCTCGAAGCGATCGTCTCGGCCGCCAATCGTGTTTTGGAGATGAGGGGCCGGTAATCCGAACTTTACAGGCGGGCGAGTAATAGCTGTGCGAACTCGCAATTTGCCCCTCACCCTACAGCGCCGTGCGTCTTTTACGCACAAAGGCGCTGTAGCATTTTGAACTGCTGCATGTTTTTGTCCTTAAATCGGCTGCGATTTAAGGAAACATGCAATAGCCCTCTCCCCCGCAGGCGGGGAAAGGCTCTAGGCCTTGAGGCGAGTCTCCTTCGCCTCGCTTGCGGGGGAAGCTGGCCGGCAGGCCGGATGAGGGGCCGAAACCGCGACTTCCGACGAGATCAGATGACCGCCGCCACCGTATGCGCGAGATCCTGCAACCCGGCAGCCGACGACGGACCGACGACGACGTAGGAGGCGCCTTGCTTCTGCCAGGAGACGAATCCCAGATCGCCGCGGATGGTCTCGCCGAACTCGTCCGCCTCAGCCCCATCGCCGCCTCTTAGGAAGCAGATGGCGAAAATCTCGCCCTCTTGGTCCCGGTAGACGAGCTGGGCCACCGGCTTGCCATTTGCGACCAGCAGCCTGGCGCCTTCGAAGGCGAGACCCTTGCGCGTCAGATCGGGAACCTTGAAGGGGACGCCGACGCTCGAGGTCAGCCAGGATTCTATATGGGCCGCTTGCGAGGCCGGCACCTCGACGAGATGCGCCTTCTGGCGCGAGTAGACGCGATGATAGTCGGCGATCTCGTTGATCCACGGGTTTGCGGCGGTCTCGCCGGCCGGTTCGACGAGATGGGTCGTACTGCCGAGAATGAACCCCGCGACGCCTCCGGTCAACAGCAGGCCTACCGATGCGGCCACCAGGCGTGGCAAGACGCGGGCGCCTCGTTTCGGAAGGTTCGACGTCGCCACCCGCTCCAGTTTCGGGCTGATGCCGGGTCCCTGCTTGATCTGCCGCACCAATGCCAGCGGCACCGGATCGTGAAGGAAATCCTCGAATGCCCTGTTGCCGAATGCGCTGCCTGCCTTCAATTTCTCGAGCAGCGCCCTGGCGTCGTCGTCTCGCGCCAGCAGGGCGTCGAGCTCGGACTTTTCCGCCTCGCCGATTTCGCCGTCGATATAGGCGGACAACCGCACTGCGAGCGCCAGGCCCTTCGTCTGCTGCAACGGTCAGGCCCTCCTTTCGGTATCTTCGGACAACATGGCTGCAAGCCGCAGGCGCGCCGTCGAAAGCCTGCTCATCACCGTGCCGATCGGAATGCCGAGGATCGTTGCCGTCTCCCGGTAGCTGTGGCCCTCGACGTTGACCAGCAGGAAGACGCTCGCCAGTCCCTCCGGCATGGAGAGAATCATCTTCTGCAACTGATTGGCATAGACGGCTTTCTCGGCTGCGGCTTCGACTTTCAGTTCGGTCTGGTCAAACATGTCGACCATGCTGCCGGTGCCGCGGACCTTGCGCTTGCGGACCTCGTCCACCCAGAGGTTGCGGGTCATCGTATAGATCCAGCTCTCCAGCCTGCCTTCGCCATTCCATAGCTGGCTGCGGCTGATCGCCCGCTCGCAAACCTCTTGGACGAGATCGTCGGCGTCGTTGGCATTGCGCGTCAGCGTCATCGCGAAGCGGCGCAATTTGGGCAGCAGGCTGACCAAATCCCGTCTGAAGTCCTTCATCTCTGCCGCTGGGCGCATTTCTCTTCCAGTGAGACGTGCCGGATCATCCGTCTATTCGCCGTGCGAACGCACGGCTCATGATATGAAACTTGATCCGAAGTCTGCAAGGGAAGAGCCGGATCGCAAAGACTTTTTTGCGTCCCGGCTTCTCGGGAAATTGCCGCCAGCCGCAGGGAGAAAGATCATGCGCGCCGTCAATAGTGACGAACGCCTCCGAGGGACTCTAAAAGGGCCCTGTATGCCCAGGTATCTTCGCCGCCTCGATCGCGGATTTCGACGAGTTGCGCTCTCGCCTCCTCGACCCGCCCCTGTTCGACCAGGGCTTGGCCCATATAGGAGCGTGCGAGAATGTAATTCTCGTCGGCCTGAATGGCGCGCTTGTAATACTGCATGCCGAGCTCCATGCGTCCGGCCTTGCGGTTGGCATAGCCGAGGTAATTCAGAACGCGGGCGCTCCGCTGCTCTTTCATGGCGCCGAGAACCTTGATCGCATTCTCGTATTGGCCGGCATAGGCGAGCTCGCGTGCGGCGTCGAACAGGATATCGTCGCCGAGATCACTCCGCTTCGCGTCGACGCAACTGTTCCTCTTGGCGTCCCAGACCTTGCCAGCCTTGCACTGGGTAGTCGTTTTGGTTTTCTTGGGGGGCTCGTTGTTGTTGTCGCCGACGGCCAGCGCCTGGCCCGCCATCGACGCTGCAAAGGCCGCTACGGTGAAGAGAGCGATCTTTCGGTTCATCATGCGTATCTCCTTTTGAACATCGCGGTGGCCGGTGACCGACCGACGCAAATGTCGCTCCGGCGGCTTTCGACACCCTAACGCGAAATAGACGCCGAAGCCTTGCGGATTATTCGACGGAAATCGAAAAATTATCCTACCCGCTGAGCACGCCCTCAGCGTGGAACTGGGTCGTCTCCGCAAGGAACACGGTCTTCGCGTCCGCACCGAGGGCGAAGCGCTCGCGGGTCAGGTGCCAGGCTCCCGGTTCACCTCCGATCGAGAACAGGTTGTAGGCGGCGACGGGTTTGCTGCCGCCCGGCCCCTGCGAAGCGGAGGCGATCCCGACGACCGGTACCGGCGCTGCGTGCCCCCTGAGCCAGTAGACCGTGTTGAGATGGGTGTGACCGTGGATGACCAATTCGGCCCCTCCCGACGAGATGGTCGCGGCGAAGCGGCGGATGCCGATCATGCGCTTGTGCATGGATGTCGCGCCGCGGATCGGCGGGTGATGGATCATGACGACCCGGAACAGGCCGGCGTCGCCGGCCGCGCGCAAGAGGTTGACCGTGGCGCGCGCCTGCCGCGGACCGAAATAGCCGCTTGCCGCAAAGGGAGGCGTGGCGACCGCCGTCGAGCAGCCGATGAGGGCGACGGAACCGCGCACCCGCATATAGGGAAAACAGTGATGATCCTTGATCCACCCGGTGGGGCCGCCATCGTCGCGCATGAAAGGATACCAGGCGCGTGCCGTCTTCTCGTAGGCGCCGGGCACATAGGCGTCGTGGTTGCCGGGCACGACGGAGATGTCCTGCGGGTCGCCGGCCTCGGTGAGCCATTCGGTGACCGCCTCGATCTCCAGAGAAGAGGCTAGGTTGACGAGGTCGCCGGTGATCGCCAGATGGTCCGGATCGCGCTTTTCGATGTCTTCCATCAGACATGCGAGCGTGCCAGGAAACAGATGGCGGGCACGGTTCCTGTGCCAATTGACGAAGCCGGTAATGCGTTTGGAAGCGAGTTCGCGGAAGGACAGGTCGGGCAGAGGGCCGAGATGGACGTCGGAAATATGCGCAAGTTTGAACATCGCCTCGGTCTAGCGCATATTCGGCGGCAGGGGAATCACTTGAATGGGTTATCCCGACGCAGCGGCTCAGGTGCCGCCGGCCGCCCAGAAGATCGTGGTCGCACGTCGCGTTGCCGGGAAGGAGAAGCCAATGGACCAGGATCGCCCACAGGAGGCGCGTAACTGGCTATGGCCGCTGGCACGGCTCGCTCACGTTTATTTCGCCGTTTCGCGTGGCATGACGCTCGGGGTGCGGGCGGCGTGTTTCGACCCGGATGGCCGCGTGTTCCTCGTCAGGCATTCATACCTGCCCGGGTGGCACTTTCCTGGCGGGGGTGTCGACCGGCGCGAGACCGCGTTCGAAGGACTCGTCCGCGAACTCAAGGAGGAGGGTAACCTCGAACTGACCGGACCGCCGCTCCTCGTGCAGGTCTTTTACAATCCGGGAACCAGCAAGCGCGATCACGTCGTCTTCTTTCGCTGCGACGATGTCCGCCAGGTGCGGCCGAAGGTGGCGGATTTGGAAATCGCTGCGGCCGGTTTCTTTGCGCTCGGCGATCTTCCGCCGGATACCACGCCCGCCACCCGCCGCCGGCTTGCCGAGCTCGCCGGAACCATGAAGCCGGATGTGCTCTGGTAGCCTATAGATCGTCGCGCCCGTGCGGCGCCTCGAGATCGAGCTCCGGCCCAACCGGCACGATACCGGTCGGATTGATCATCCTGTGGCTGCGGTAATAATGCTCCTTGATGTGGCGCATATTGACGGTCTCGGCGACGCCCGGCACCTGATAGAGATCGCGCAGGTAGCCGCGCAGCTGCGGATAGTCGGCAATGCGGCGGATATTGCATTTGAAGTGGCCAACATAGACCGGATCGAAGCGCAGCAATGTCGTGAACAGGCGCCAGTCCGCCTCGGTGATGCGGTCGCCGAAGAGATAGCGTCGTGACGCGAGGCGGCCTTCCAGCTCGTCCAGCATGGCAAAAAGCGCCGTGACGTTCTCCGCATAGGCCTCCTGACGCGTGGCGAAGCCGGCCTTGTAGACGCCGTTGTTGACCTTGTCGTAGATGCGGGCATTCAGCGCATCGATTTCCTCCCGCAGGTCCTCCGGATAGAAGTCCGCGGTCGAGCCGGTCAGGTGATTGAAGGCGGAATTGAACATGCGGATGATTTCGGCGGACTCGTTGGAGACGATCATGTCCTTCTTCTTGTCCCAGAGCACCGGTACGGTGACACGGCCGGAGTAGTTGGGATCGGCCCGTGCGTAGATCTGCCAAAGGGCCTTTGAGCCGAACAGGTGGTCGACCGTGCCGCCGTTCTCGCCTTTGAATTCCCAGCCGTTTTCCAGCATCAGCGGATCGACGACGGAAAGCGGGATCAGCTCTTCGAGCTTCTTCAGCTTGCGAAAGATCAGCGTGCGATGCGCCCACGGACAAGCAAGCGACACATAGAGATGATAGCGATCCGCCTCGGCCTTGAAGTCGCCTTCCCCCGAGGAGCCGGGCGAGCCGTCGGCGGTCACCCAGTTGCGGAACTGCGATACGCTGCGTTTGAAATGCCCGTTCGTTTCGACGGTATCGTACCAGACGTCCTGCCAGACGCCGTCCACCAGCCTGCCCATGAGCGCGTTTCCTTCCAGCTCTTTTCTGCTCGAGAAGATAGGGCGCGATCGGCTCGCCGATAGGTATGAAATTTTGAACAGTGCGTTTTAGGCTTTGACAGGCGGCGATTTTCTGCTATCGGCGATCCGAAGTTTTTTCATTTTCGGAAGCGACCGAACCAATGATCCTGTCGGGAAGCCTGCGACGACGCTGATGCTGCAAACGCCCTCTGGGCGAGCCATCCCTATTGTTCGTTCGCATGCCGGTTCTCGACTCCATGAAAAAGCACGATCTCGTCTATCTGACCGAAGACGCCTCCCACGACGCAGCCATCGAAATCATCAACGAGGAAGCTTTCGGCCCCGGTCGGTTTGCCCGTGCGGCCGCGCGGATCCGCGAGCAGGGACCGCACGATCGGTCGCTGTCGTTCATCTGCACCGACGACGGCGAAACGATCGCATCGGTGCGGATGACTCCGGTGATCGCCGGCTCCGTCAAAGGGCACCTGCTCGGTCCGCTCGCCGTGCGGCCCTCGCACAAAAACAAGGGCATCGGCCGGGAACTGGTGCGAATTGCCGTCGAGGCCGCGCGGCGGAAAGGTTCCGACGCGGTCATCCTGGTCGGCGACCCGCCCTATTACCAGCCGCTCGGCTTCGAGAAGGTCCGGTACGGCGTGCTTGAATTCCCCGGTCCGGTCGATCCGGCGCGGGTGCTCGTCGTGCCGCTTGCGGCGGATGTTCACGCTCGGCTCGACGGCGTGATCGCCTGGCGGGACGACAGTGCGGTGCCAGCCGTTGATATCGTCGAACAGCCACAAGCCGAAGGCGCCGCCGCCTGATTTCCTGGTCAACAAGTCAGATTTACCGGCCCTCGCGGTACCACATCGCCGAGATCAGGAAGAGCAGGGCGGCGAGGCCGAAGATGCCGGCGAACAGCGACAGCGAATTGACGCCCTTGAGCACCGTTTCGTCGGTCATGCGCAGCGACAGCCGCTGGTCGTCGGCGACACGCACTGCGCCTCGAACGGGCAGGATCGAGGGCAGATCGACCGGGCCATCCGCATCCGCGAGCCGGCGGACGATGCCTTTGGTCTTCTCCGCCCAGGGCTCGAGTTTTACCTCTGTCGAGATCGCCGCCTTGAACTCCGGGGCATCGACATTGCCGACATGGACGAGCGTCGTCAGTTCGTCATTGGCGACCTCGAAGAGACCGATTTCGTCGGTCTTCAGTTCCGCTTTGTAGAGCCCCGGTTCGCGTTCGGTGAGCCCTATCTCCTGCGTTCGGCCAGAAGGGTAGGTGAGCGTCGCCTGGCCGGGATCGCCTTCGATCGTCTGCCGAGTGATTTCCAGCGTCCGTCCCAGGGCGCGCGCCGTCAGCGCTTCTTCCTCGAGCGCCGGTTCCTGCATCAGCCAATGGGCGGTGCGCCGGTAGAGCGAGATATGCGGCCCGCCGCCTTCGAAGCCGCGCGCCCAGAGCCAACCCTGATCGGAGAGCAGCATGGCGACGCGGCCCTTGCCGACGCGGTTGAGGACCAGGAGCGGCTTGCCGTCGGCCGCCTCCATGACGGTCTGTCCGAGCGGCCGGTCGACATCGACGGTGCGGAACCAGCGTCCCCAGCTTGGCGGCTCGCTCGCGGCGCCTTCGAGGCCGCGGGTCACCGGATGCTTGCGGCCTTCCTCGGAAAGCCGCGGGAAGAAGGCCTTCTCATTCATGACGCCGGTGGGGTTTGCGGGCAGGACTGCCGAAAGCGGCGTTGCCGCGATCGAATCGTCGCCGGCATGTTCCGGGCCTGCCGCAATCAGCAGCGCGCCGCCGTTCTGCACATATTGGGCGATGTTGTCGTAGTAGAGAATCGGCAGCACGCCACGGTGCTGGTAGCGGTCGAAAATGATCAGGTCGAATTCGCTGATCTTATCGACGAAGAGCTCGCGCGTCGGAAAGGCGATGAGCGAGAGTTCGTTGATCGGCGTGCCGTCCTGCTTTTCCGGCGGCCGCAGAATGGTGAAATGCACGAGATCGACGGCGGCATCGGATTTCAGAAGATTGCGCCAGGCCCGTTCACCGGCGTGCGGCTCGCCTGAGACGAGGAGAACGCGCAGGTTCTCGCGAATACCATCCAGCACGTGAACGGCGCGATTGTTGACTTCCGTCACTTCGCCCTGGAGCGGGTTGACCGCGAATTCGAGAATGTTGTTGCCGCCGCGCGGGACGGTGAAGCTGAACGGGACATCGGTTCCCGGTTCCACATGTTCCGTGGCGATCTCGTTGCCGTTGAGGCGGATCGTGACCTCGGCACTGCCGCCTGGGGCGACGCCATCGTCTACGACACGGAAGGTCAGTTTCTGCTGCTCGCCGACAATGCCGAAGCGTGGTGCGTTGACGATCTCGATGCGTCGGTCGAATTCGTCCGGCTTACCGGTGATGAGACCGTGGATCGGCGCGTCGAAACCGAGTTTCTGGTTGACGTCCGGCACGTCGTGGATCTGGCCGTCGGTGATGAAGATGGCACCCCCGACGCGGGCGGGCGGCACGTCCGCAAGCGCCGTCGCCAGCGCGCCGAAGAGCTTGGTCGAGGGAGCCTCGGTCTCCTCGCCATCCGCCGCCTCGACGACGCGTGTCTCGATCTGGGGAAAGCGGGCGAGCCGCTCGTTGAGGTCGGCGAGTGCCTTGTCCGTCTGTTCGCGCCGGCCGTCATTCTCCTGGCTCTGGCTGCGGTCGACGACGACGGCGACGATGGTCGAAAGCGGCTCGCGCTCTTCCTGGAACAGCACCGGATTGGCGAGTGCAAGGCAGAATGCCGTGAGCGCCGCGGCCCGCAGCCAGGCGCCGCGCACGCCGCGCCAGATGCCGAACGCCGCCAGGGCCACCGCAACGAGCGCTAGTGCGGCAAGGTAGGGCCAGGGAAGGAGCGGTGAAAAATCGATCGTCATCGCGGCCTCATTGTCCGAGCCGCTCGAGCAGGGCCGGGACGTGTACCTGGTCGGCTTTGTAGTTGCCGGTCAACATATACATCATGATGTTGACGCCGGAGCGGAAGGCATATTCGCGCTGCATCTCGTCGGGCGGCACGGTCGGCAGCAGGGCGACGCCGTTGGTGTCCACCGCCCAGGCACCGGCAAAGTCGTTGCCGGTGATCATGATCGGCGTCACGCCGTCACCCGAACGGGCCGGCCGGTTGCTCGGCTCGTCGCGATTTTCGAACTGTGCTTCGATCCAGAGCGGGCTCCCGGTGTAGCGACCGGGGAAATTCGTCAGGAGATAGAAGGCCTTCGTCAGGACGTGATCGGCCGGCACCGGCTCCAGAGGCGGTATGTCGAGATTGGCCAACAAGGCCTGCAGCCGTTCCGTGTTCGGGCTCGTGCCGGTCGACGATGCGCCGAGCGAGGAGAACTGGTCCCGCGTGTCGAACAAGACCGTGCCGCCGGCGCGCATATAGGCATCGATGCGGCTGACGGCTTGTGGACTCGGCATGGGTGCGCTGGCCGAGACCGGCCAATAGATGATCGGATAGAGGCTGAGCTCGTCCCTGGTAATGTCGAGTCCGACCGGCGCGCCGGGTTCAAGCGTGGTGCGGTAGGTCAGGAAATCAGTCAGGCCGCGAAGCCCGTTCTCCGAAAGCCGGTCGACCTCGTCCTCGCCGGTGACGACATAGGCTAGATGCGTGGTGTCCAGACGTTCGAGAATCCGCTCGTCGTCCGGACGGGTATCGTCTGCGAAGGCCTGTGGCGGTGTGAAGAGGGCGCCCGCGGCAAGCATGAAGATCAGTATCGACGCGGCGCGTGCCATGCGGTGGCGAGAAAAGGCGCCGCCCATGAAGAGCACGATGACGGCGTCGGCGATCAGCAGAAGCAGGGCGAGTGTCAGCAAGGCCGGCTTAAGCGACCAGCTCTCTGCACGCGCGAGCCGCTCGACGATATGTGGCCCGGCAACGGTCATGTCGATCCGCTTGAGTTCGGCGTCGCGCGGCAACAGGTTCAAGGCCGTGAACCCGTCCTCGGAGCCATAGAGACCGGGCGGGTTGTCCGGCGTGGTAAGGGGGTCTTGCCGGGCTGCACCTCCAGCGGGCGGGCATTGCCGGTTTCTGCGACCAGCATGCCGTCGGCGTTGAGGAGCCGGAAGGGTGCCAGCGTGTGCGCCTGCGCCGCCTTGCTCTCACCGGCGACGCCGCCGCTGCGCGAAAGCTGGACGCTGCGGCGAAGCATCTCCACGAAATGCCCTGAGATCGGCAGGTTCGACCAGGTCGCCTCGGCGCTGACATGGAAGAGGACGATGCGGCCGGTCCCCTGCGCCGCCGTCGTCACCAACGGCGTGCCGTCGGCAAGGCTTGCCCAGGTGCGCTCAACCAGATCCGCGGTTGGCTCGGCCAGTACCTGCCGCTTGACCAGAATGTCGCTCGGCCGCGCCATGCCCGCGAAGGGACTGTTGGAGGGGTAGTCGGCGAGCGGCTGCGGCTCCGACCAGGAGAGCGCGCCGCCGAGCGCCCGCTCGCCCTGCCGAAGGGTGACGGGAACGAGCGGATCGTCCGCCGGTGCCGCGGCAAGCCTGGGGCCGGCGAAGCGGATCAGCATGCCGCCATTTTCGATCCACTTCGACAGCAGCGGATAGGTTTCTTCGGGCAACCGGCCGATGTCGGCCATGATCAGGACGGAGGGGCGCTGTTCCAGGAGCTCGGGAATGGCCACGGCGAGATCGGTCTCGCGCGGTTCGATGAGATCGGCATAGGG
Organism: Sinorhizobium fredii USDA 257; assembly: GCF_000265205.3. Lineage (NCBI taxonomy): Bacteria > Pseudomonadati > Pseudomonadota > Alphaproteobacteria > Hyphomicrobiales > Rhizobiaceae > Ensifer > Ensifer fredii. Next base: position 4,865,926 of record NC_018000.1, on the reverse strand, counting down.
CGCGAGCGCGCGATTGATGTAGTAGAGCGGTGACAAGAGCGGCTGCGACAGGTCGCGCGCCTCGCCGCTCAAAAGAGCGACCCGGCGCCGGCGGAAACCGTCATCCAGGAGATGCGTGGCGCCGGCGCTCGCCGCGCCCTCGATGCCGAGGCGGGCGAAATCGTTGCGCAGTTCGAATGGAGCTTCGATCGTTCCCTTGGCGACAGCTGCACCAGGGGCGAAATCGATTGCGCCGTCGGCGATGGCACGGCCGCGGGTATCGTAGGCGACAATCGAAAGAGAGCGGCGGTCATCCATCTTCAGGCGGGTTGCCGTCACCGACATGCCGCTCGAGTCATTGCTGGTGCTGGTCAGTGCCAACGCCTGGCTGCCGTCGGCCTCGATCACCCGCATCTCGGCCGCGCCGATCCCGTTCAGTGCTTCCATGGTCTTGCCGTCGCCCGATTCGATGCCGTCGGTGACGTAGGCGATCGTCCCGGGCGGCGTGTCGCCGAAGGCGGTTTTCAGCGCCGCAAGCGCCGTTTGGCGATCGGCGGGAAGCGGCTCGGGCGCGGCGGCGGCGAGCCGGGTGCGTGCGGCGGCGGCCGAAGCGGGCGTCGCATCGTGCTGGCGGTCGCCGGTGAAAAGAATGGAAATGGCAAGATCCTTCGCCTCGGCATCGTCGATCAACGCCGTCGCAGCCTCGACCCTTCGCTCCCAATCCGGCGCGGTCGCCCAGCTGTTATCGATCAGGAGCGCCAACGGACCGGAGGAGGCGAGGGTGTTGCTGCGGGGATTGAAGACCGGGTCTGCGATCGCAAAGATAACTGCGGCGGCCATCAACATCCTGAGAAGCGTCAGCCACCAGGGGCTTTTCGACGGCGTCTCCTCACGCTTTATCACCGAGGCGAGAATGCGCAACGGCGGAAAGACTTCCGCCGCCGGCCTCGGCGGCATCATGCGCAGGAGCCACCAGATCACCGGCAGGGCCACAAGTGCTGCCAGTATTGCGGGATTGGCGAAGGCGAAGGCGAGGCCGCCGATCATAGTTGCCCCCCGTGTGTCGCGCGGGTGGGCATTCCGGAAAGATACATATGCACGGCGACGAGGGCCTCCGATGCCGGCCGGTCGGTCCGGTGCGGAATGAAGGTCCAGCCGAGATGGCGGAGACCATCGCCGAGGCTGTCGCGGCGGGCGCGGTAGGCGCGCTGGTAATCCTCGCGCAGGATCTCGGCGCGGCCCGCCGTTAGTTTCTCGCCGGTCTCGGGGTCGGTGAATTCGGTGCGGCCCGCATAGGGGAAGACCTCTTCGGCCGGGTCGGCGATCTCGACGACATGCCCGCGCAGGCTCCGGCGGGCGAGCGGGCCGAGCCGCCCCATCACCTTGTCGGCCGGATCAAGAAAGTCTCCGATGAGGACGAGATCGCTGGCGCCGCGGATCATGCCGGTCTCGGGCAGGCCTTCGCCGAGCGGGCTCAGCATGATCGCTGTCGCCAGGCGTTCGGCGGCGTTGCGGGCGGAAACCGGCTCCATCACCCCGGGGCAGCCGATCCGCTCGCCGGAGCGGGCGAGGATTTCGGCAAGCGCCAGCATCAGCACCAGTGCGCGACTTTCCTTGGAGACGGCGCCGAGCGTCGACTTGTACATCATCGACGGCGACAGATCCGCCCAGAGCCAGATCGTATGTGCCGCTTCCCATTCGCGGTCGCGAACATAGGTGTGATCGTCGCGAGCCGAGCGGCGCCAGTCGATGCGCGACAGGCTTTCGCCCTGGCTGTAGGGGCGGAATTGCCAGAAATTCTCGCCGATGCCGCGCTTGCGGCGGCCGTGCCAGCCGGCAATCACCGTGTTGGCGATGCGACGCGCTTCGACTAGGCAGTCGGGAACGAGCATCGCGCGCTGTTGGGCGCGCGACAGCACTTCTCCGGACGGTGTACGCGCGACTGTCTGCCCGATCGAGGCCATGGATTATCCCTTGGCTCGCTTCACCAGCTCGGCGATGACATCCCGCACCGTCATGCCCTCGGCGCGGGCGGCGAAGGTCAGCGCCATGCGGTGCTGCAGCACGGGTTCGGCAAGCGCGAGGATATCGTCGATCGAGGGCGCCAGCCGGCCGTCATAGAGCGCACGGGCCCGGGCACAAAGCATCAGAGCCTGGCCGGCACGCGGACCCGGCCCCCAGGCGACGTTCTTGTCGGTGGCCGGATTGCCATTGCCCGGCCGGGCGGAGCGAACGAGCGACAGGATGGCCTCGACGACCTTTTCGCCGACCGGCATCTGACGAATAAGGTTCTGAAGCTGTTGCAGGCGCTCGGCATTGATCACCGGGCGGGCTTCAGTCTCCGTCACGCCGGTGGTCTCCAACAGGATCTGCCGTTCGGCGGCGAGCTCCGGATAGCCGACGTCGACCTGCATCAGGAAGCGGTCAAGCTGGGCCTCGGGCAGCGGATAGGTTCCCTCCTGTTCGAGCGGGTTCTGGGTCGCCAGCACGTGGAAGGGCTGCGGCAGGTCCTTGCGGGCGCCGGCAATGGTGATGTGATACTCCTGCATGGCCTGCAGCAGCGCCGATTGGGTGCGCGGCGAGGCCCGGTTGATCTCGTCGGCCATCAGGAGCTGGGTGAAGATCGGACCGGGGATGAAGCGGAAGGAGCGGTGGCCCGTAGCATCCTGATCCATCACTTCCGAACCGAGAATGTCCGAGGGCATAAGGTCGGGCGTGAACTGAATGCGGCTGTTGGCGAGGCCAAGAACGGTACCGAGCGTGGCGACGAGCTTGGTCTTTGCGAGGCCGGGCACGCCGACGAGCAGGGCGTGGCCGCCGGAAAGCACCGCCAGCAGGGTCTGCTCGACGACGCTCTCCTGGCCGAAGATGACCTTGCCGACCTCCGCGCGGATGAGGGCGATTTCGCCGAGAGCCGCTTCCGCGGCAGCGACGATCGCCTTCTCGTCGGCCGCTTCCGCCGCGCTTTTCATCACACTCATCGCTTGTCTCCCGCTCGTGCCTGTCGAACCCGATTCGGCATTACCCGGCGTCGGTTCCCTTTTTTCAATTTAGACCCTGGCAGACGGCTGACAAGCCGCCGCCAACGCACTATCTCGTGAGCTTCAAGAAGCCCTGAAGCATACCGGTGCTTCTCCGCGAAGCGCGAAGTGCGGTCAAGGTGCTCGTAACCGGTGACGAACATCCTGCACGTCTGTTGGACGCGCTACGCTTCCGAGGCAAGATTGGGGCCAAACGGGACAGAACAATGGCAGAAGCCAAGATTCATCAGACGGGCGATGCGGCGGGGCTTGCCGCACTGATCGCGCGCGCTGCCGGCCAGACGGGCGGCGAACCAAGAGGGCTGCCGCCGGTCGAGCGCTGGAATCCGCCATTCTGCGGCGACATCGACATGGAAATCCGTAGCGATGGAACGTGGTTCTACATGGGCACGCCGATCGGCCGGCAGCCGCTGGTGAGGTTGTTCTCCACGGTCCTGCGCAAGGACGACGACGGCAGGACCTATCTGGTCACGCCGGTGGAAAAGGTCGGCATCCGCATCGCCGATGCGCCGTTCATCGCCGTCGAGATGAACGTCACGGCCAGGGAGGACGAAACCGTGCTCACTTTCCGGACCAATGTCGGCGACGTGGTGGAGGCGGGGCCGGAGCATCCGCTGCGCTTCGTCATTCATGGCGACAACCGCGAACTGAAGCCCTATCTGCATGTGCGCGGGCGCCTTGAGGCGCTCGTTTCCCGGCCGGTCATGTACGACATCGTCGAACTCGGCGAATCCGTCGAGATCGACGGCATCGACATGTTCTGCGTCAGATCTGCGGGCGCCGTCTTTCCGATCATGCCGGCGGCCGAACTGGAAGCGCTGTCGCGATGAGCCAGCCGTCGTTTTCCGCCGACGAGTTCCGCCGCCGTGCGCTCAAGCAGACGGGCGGTCCGATCGAGACCGCCTGGCGAGATCACGGCGACTTCCTCCTCAACCCCGGCATGGTTCCCTATCTCGAGTCCCTGCATCTGAAGGATGCGGCGGTGCTCGTTCCGGTGGTCGACGACGGCGACGATGCGAGCGTGATTTTCACCCAGCGCACCTCGCATCTGCGCAAGCATTCCGGACAGGTGGCGTTTCCGGGAGGAGCTGTGGATCCGGAGGATCATTCCATCGAGGTGGCGGCGCTCCGCGAAGCGCAGGAAGAGATTGGTCTCGATCCGCGCTTCGTCGAGACGATCGGCCGGCTGCCGCATTACATGGCGATGTCCGGTTTCCGCATCACGCCGGTGCTTGCCGTCGTCCAGCCCGGTTTCGAGCTCGTGCCCAATCCCGAAGAGGTCGAGAGCGTCTTCGAGGTGCCGCTCTCTTTCCTGATGGACCCCGGCAATCATGGGCGCGGAAGCCGCCACTGGGAGGGTGCGGAGCGGCATTTCTACCGGATGCCCTATGGCGAGCGGAACATCTGGGGGATCACCGCCGGTATCGTCCGCATGCTCTACGAAAGGCTTTATGCATGACATCCATCGCCGCCGAGTCCTGGTTCCAGACGCCTTCGTTGCGCCGCGTCTTCGAACTGTTGAATGCTGACGGCGGCGAAGTGCGGGTCGTCGGTGGCGCCGTTCGCAACAGCCTCCTCGGCCTGCCGGCGGGTGACGTCGATCTGGCGACCACCTGGCGTCCGGAGGATGTGGCGGAGCGGGCAAAGGCTGCCGGTATCAAGGTGGTGCCGACGGGCGTCGACCACGGCACCGTCACGCTGGTGATCGACGGGATACCCTATGAGGTGACGACTTTGCGCCGCGATGTGGCGACCGACGGCCGCCGCGCCGAGGTTGCTTTCGGCACCGACTGGAAAGCGGATGCGGAACGCCGCGACTTCACGATCAACGCCCTCTATGCCGACGCAGAAGGCGAGATCTTCGACTATGTCGGTGGTCTGCACGACATAGTCAGCCGGACGCTGCGCTTCATCGGCAGCGCTGCCGAACGGGTCAAGGAAGATTACCTGCGCATCCTGCGCTTCTTCCGCTTCTTCGCCCACTATGGCCAGGGCAGACCGGATGCGGAGGGGCTCAAAGCCTGCGCTCAGGCGCGCACAATGCTCTCAACGCTGTCGGCCGAGCGCGTCTGGGGCGAGATGAAGAAACTGCTTAAAGCCGAGGATCCGGGTCGCGCCCTTCTCTGGATGCGCCAGTCAGGCGTGCTCGGTGAAGTCCTGCCTGAAACCGAGAAATGGGGCATCGATGCCATTCCGGGACTGATTGCCGCCGAGAAGATGTTCGCGTGGACGCCTGAGCCGCTCTTGAGGCTCGCGGCCATCGTTCCGCCCGATGCCGAGCGGCTTGCGGCGATGGCGGCGCGGCTGCGTCTTTCGAAAGCGGAAGCGGCCTTTCTCGCCCGGTTTGCCGAGGCGCCGGCCATTGCTGCCACCTTCGCGGACGCGGCGCTCGATCGCGAGCTCTACCGCCACGGTGAAGAGGGCATCATCGCGCGCCTCAAGCTGTCCGTTGCTTCGGCTCGACGCAAGTCGGAAACCGATCCGGCCTTCCTGGCCGAGACTGCCGCCCTGCAGCGGCTGTTGGCACGGGCGGGGAAGTGGCAGCGACCGGTCTTCCCTTTGAGCGGGGTCGATGTCCTGAAGGCGGGCGTTCCTGCAGGCCCCAAGATCGGCGAACTGCTGACGGAGCTTGAAAATTTCTGGGTCGACCGCAACTTCAATATCGACCGGGCGACGCTTGTCGCCCGGCTCGATTCCCTGGTGCGTTCCGGCTGAAAGAGGGCGTGGCGCGCCGGCGGTCACGCCGCCTGGGTTTCGTCAACGATCCGAGCCTTGATGTTGTCGACCATGTTCTCGCGGATCACCGTCTCGCCGTGGGTGTCGCGCATGTGCTCCACCACCCGACGGACGATTTCCGCGTCGTTGTCGGCGCGGGTGTGCCAGGGGCAGCCCGGGACAAGCGAACCGCATTCGAATAGGCGCATGGTGTTCCTCCTTCCTCAAAGGTCGCTGTACCACTTTGAATTGCTGCATGGTTTAAGGAACATGCAGCGGAAGTGGAGCGGGATAGGGGCGGAAGACCGCCGACGCTTTCTCCTCCCGCTCTGGTCGTCATTGCACTTGAGCAGGGCCGCGGCCGGAACCTGCCGACGGTTAAGCGTAGCATCAACCCAGGGCCGAGCCAAATTGTTCCGGCCCGGTGCTCCGCAAAGAAATTCCTGTGAACATGGGGTTCGATGGTGCTATGGCTTTGCCGTCTTCAGACTTCAAAAGGCCGTTTCCACACCATGATCGCTGTTCAATCGGAACTGATTTCCGCCATCCGGAGCATTCCGGATTACCCGAAGCCCGGCATCGTTTTTCGCGACATCACGACGCTGCTTGGCAATCCGAGAACGTTCCGCCGGGCGATCGATGAACTTGTCCATCCCTACGCAGGAACCAAGGTTGACAAGATCGCCGGCATCGAAGCGCGCGGCTTCATCCTGGGCGGTGCGATCGCGCATCAGCTTTCCGCCGGTTTCGTGCCTATCCGCAAGAAGGGCAAGCTGCCGCACGACACGGTCAGGATCGCTTACAGCCTGGAATACGGCGTGGACGAGATGGAAATGCACAGGGACGCGATCACGCCCGGCGAAAAGGTGATCCTGGTCGACGACCTGATCGCCACCGGCGGAACCGCCGAAGGTGCCACCAAGCTGCTGCAACAGATGGGCGCCGACATCGTCGCCGCCTGCTTCATCATCGACCTGCCGGAGCTTGGCGGGCGCAGGAAGCTCGAAGCGCTCGGCGTCAAGGTCCGCACGCTGATCGAGTTCGAGGGGCATTGATCGGAGAGGAGTGCGGACGTTCGGCGCGCGCCTTACGTGAATTCGATGACCTTGCTTTGGAAGCGGATCACCGGCTCGCCGTGCTGGTTCTCGCCCTCGCAGAGGATCGTGTTGATGCGCCAGCCGGGGCGGGAGGCGAGGGCGCGGGCTTCGAGGAGCGTGACGGCATAGGTGACGGTGTCGCCGGCATAGACCGGCTTCAGCCACTTGAGCTCCCGGAAGCCGGTAGCCGGCCCGAGTTTCGGCGCGTGCAGTCCTTCTGCTGCGAGGCGCCGGACCTCATCCGTCCAGAAGCGGACGAAGCACTTCATCCAGCCGGCGCTGGTGTGCCAGCCGGAGGCGCAAAGACCGCCGAGAAGCGAGTGTCTGGCTTTCTCCTCGTCGAGATGGAAGGGCTGCGGATCGAAATCGCGGGCGAAGCGGATGATGTCCTCCGCCGTGAATGCCAGGCTGCCGACGACGGTCTTGCGGCCGGCCTGATAGAGTTCCTCGAGCGTCATCATGGCCGATATCCACTCTCGCGGCGTCGAAATATCACCGTAGCTTCGGAAACCGCGACCGGTTCGCCACTCTGATTGCGGATTTCATTGCGGAACTTGACGAAACCGACGCTGGGCTTCGATTTCGACGGGCGCGACTCCAGTACTAGGCTGAAGCCGGAAAGCACATCTCCCGCCAGCACCGGCTTCTTCCAGTCCATGAATTCGATGCCGGGCGAGCCCTGCGAGGACGAGTTGCCGAGAAAGGCGTCGATCATCATCCGCATGCCGATCGCGCTCGTATGCCAGCCGGAGGCGGAAAGGCCACCGAGGATGCTCCTGCTGCCCGCCTCCTCGTCGAGATGCATCGGCTGCGGATCGAACTCGCCGGCAAAGGCGATCATGTCTGCAGCCTGCATTTCAACCGGACGATAGTCGAAGCGACGCCCCGGCGTGAAATCCTCGAAGTAGAGCATGGCGCCCTCCATGGCAGCGGAACGATGCGGCGCATAGATAGAGCCGCATCCCTCGCATGTCAGGTGTTGAAGCGGAAGTGGATGACGTCGCCGTCCTGGACGACATACTCTTTGCCTTCGTCGCGGGCCTTGCCGGCTTCCTTGGCGCCGTTCTCGCCGCCAAGTGCGATATAGTCGTCATAGGCGATGGTGTTCGCCCGGATGAAACCGCGCTCGAAATCCGAGTGGATGACGCCGGCCGCCTGCGGCGCCTTGGTGCCGCGCGGGATGGTCCAGGCACGCGTCTCCTTGGGACCGACCGTGAAATAGGTGATGAGGTCGAGCAGCTTGTAGCCGGCCCGGATCAGCCGGTCGAGACCGGCTTCTTCGAGACCCAAGGCGGCGAGGAATTCCCTGGCCTCCTCTTCCGGCAGTTGCGCCACTTCGGATTCGATCGCCGCCGAAATGACGACGGTTTCCGCGCCCTGGGCCTTGGCCATCTCGGCAACGGCGCGGGTGTGCTCGTTGCCCGTTGCAGCGTCAGATTCGGCGACGTTGCAGACGTAGAGAACCGGGTGGGCAGTGAGAAGATTGAGCCCCTGAAGAATACGAAGTTCCTCGGCATCGAGTTTCGCCAGTAGAGTGCGGACCGGCTTGCCTTCCTGCAGGAGCTTCAGCGAGGCGTCCATGATCGGAAGCTGCGCCATGGACTCCTTGTCCTTGCCGATCGCACGCTTGCGCGTCTGTTCGGTGCGCCGCTCGAGGCTCTCGAGATCGGCGAGCATCAGCTCGGTCTCGATCGTCTCGGAGTCCTCGACCGGATGGATGCGGCCCTCGACATGGGTGATGTCGTCGTCCTCGAAGCAGCGCAGAACGTGCACCACGGCATCCACCTCGCGAATATTGGCGAGGAACTGATTGCCGAGGCCTTCGCCCTTGGAGGCGCCGCGCACCAGCCCGGCAATGTCGACGAAGGAAATGCGGGTCGGAATGATCTCCTTCGACTTGGCGATGTCGGCGAGCTTGCGCATCCGCCCGTCTGGCACCGCGACCTCGCCAGTGTTCGGCTCGATCGTGCAGAAGGGATAGTTCGCCGCCTGCGCCGCCGCCGTCTTGGTCAGCGCGTTGAAGAGTGTGGACTTGCCGACATTCGGCAGTCCGACGATACCGCATTTGAAGCCCATGGCCTAAACCTGTCGTTCTCGAATTTCTTGGGCGTGGCTATGGGATAAAGGAGAGGAGCGGTCAAGCTCTTCGCGCGCTTCGGCTGGAACTCGGCCGGCTTTCGACTTGAATGCCGATGCTGCAAGCGCGATATTGGTTCCGACCCACCGCATGTCATCAACGGGTGAATTTTCCGATGAGTGACAATGAAGTCGCCCCAAAACGAAAAACGAAGGTGAAGCCCAAGCTCGAGCGGCCGAGGCTCTACAAGGTCATACTCGTCAACGACGACTACACGCCGCGCGACTTCGTGGTGATGGTGTTGAAGGCCATCTTTCGGATGAGCGAGGAGGCCGGTTACCGGGTGATGATGACCGCTCATAAGCTCGGCACGTCGGTCGTCGTGGTCTGCGCCCGGGATATCGCCGAGACCAAAGCCAAGGAAGCGACCGACCTCGGCAAGGAAGCCGGCTTTCCCCTGATGTTCACGACCGAGCCGGAAGAGTGAGCCTCGATCGGCTCCCTCAGTCCCCCTTGGAACCGAACATCTTTTTGAGCATCTCGGCCATCGGGCCGGTCGTCGGCAGTTTCTTCGGCTGGGCGGCGTTGCGGGCCTGGTGGATATGGGATTGGGCCACCTGCTTCTTCGCTGCCTGCGGCGATTCCGGGTCGGGCTTGCCGCCTGTGGCAAGGGCGATCTTGTTCATCAGCTGCGAATCCTCGCCCTTGACCAGCATGCCGGCATTCTCGGCGATCGTGTCGAGCAGCGGCGATAGCCAGGTCTGGTCGGCCTTGGCGAAATCGCCGAGCACATGTGCATGTACCAGGTCCTTGACGCCCGGATGGCCGATTCCGAGGCGCATGCGGCGGTACTCCTTGCCGCAATGCGCGTCGATCGACTTGATGCCGTTGTGGCCGCCATGGCCGCCGCCGGTCTTGATCCGCGCCTTGCCGGCGAGGAGATCCAGCTCGTCATAGATGACGACGATGTCCTTTGGCGCGACCTTGTAGAAGCGCATCGCTTCGCCGACCGCCTCGCCGGAAAGGTTCATGAAGGTCTGCGGCTTGATCAGCAGAACCCGTTCGCCGGCGACCTCGCCCTCGGCGATCTCCGCCTTGAACTTCTTCGACCAGGAGGAGAAACCCTGGCGCTGCTGGATGGCATCGACCGCCATGAAGCCGATATTGTGGCGGTTACCGGCATATTTGGACCCCGGATTGCCAAGTCCCGCGATGATCAGCATGCGGCCAACTCCTAATGCATTTTCGGGCGAACGCTCACGTGTCATCCAACCCCAAACACCGTCGCCCTGGTAAGTCAATCCCTATTGGCCGCCTGCTTTACGCTGTTGGTGCGCACGCCGTAATGTTCGAAAATCCGGTCCTGGACTCCCTGTGCGATCAGGCGGTCAAGCTCTGTCTGCAAGCCGGCCACGATCTCATCCGGCATGTCCTTGTGGCAGGCGATGCCGTATTGCTTGCCTTCGAGCACCAGCGCCGCCTCGATAGGCTTGCCGTCGGCTCGCATCGACTCGAAGGTCTTTTCCGAGGTCATCATCAGATCGACGCGGCCGGCGATCAGCTTTTTCAGCGTCGAGTCGAGGCTGACGGCATAGTCGATCTTCTGAAAGCCATGCTCCTTCAGATAGTTGGCGGAAAAGTCCTCGCGCTGGGTGCCGACGATGAACTGTTTGGCCTCATCGAGCGAACGCGGCTCGATGGCGGAATCCTTGCGGCGGACCATGATCAATTGGTCGACGAGAAGGGGCTCGATCCATTTGAAGTTCTTGTCCCGCTCGGCATCATGGCCGGTCGTGAAAACGCAATGGAAGGGCTCGCTTTCTGCAAGCGCAAAGGCGCGTGCCCAAGGCAGGACCTCGATCTCGTAGGGGAGTTTGACGGCCTGCGTGATCAGGGCGACCTGGTCGACCGAGGCGCCGCTCGCGCCTCTGTCGGTCGAGAAATTGTAGGGCGGGTATTCCTCGGTGACGAAATGGATCGTCTCGGCGTGAGCGGCGGTGGAAAGACCAAGGAAGAATGCCAGGATCAGTTGCTTCACGCCTTGTCTCCTTTTCTCCGCATCATGCCGGAGCGCTGGTCTTGGCCTCGGATTCGTTCTCCAGCATGGTCAGCATACCGTCGATGGGCATCGGCCGGCTGAAGAGATAGCCCTGGCCATAATCCACGCCGAGCTTGCGCAGGAGTTGCCACTGCTCCTTCGTCTCGATGCCCTCGGCAACGACCGTGCAGCCCATCTGGTGGGAGATCGTTCGAATGCCCTTGATCAGCATTCGGCTCTTGCGCCGGACGTCGGTGGCTGCCGAGCTCAAGGAGCGTGTGAAGGACTGATCGACCTTGACGATATCGACCGGGAAGCGGTTGAGGTAGCTGAGCGACGAATAGCCGGTGCCGAAATCGTCGAGGGCGATGCGGCAACCGAACTCGTTCAACTGCTTCAGGACCGCATGGACCTCCGGATTGTCAAGCATCAGCACCGCCTCGGTGATCTCGACGACGATGCGCTGCGGCGGAATGTGATGCTTGAGCAGGAGCGCGGCGAGCTTGTGGGGCAGGGTCAATTCGAACTGCAACGGCGAGAAGTTGACGGCGAGATAGGTGCTCTGGGTTCCGTCCAATCGGGAGATGGCGGCGAGATGGCGGATCGCCTTTTCCAGGACGCGGTCGCCGATGCGGCCTATCGTGCCGGTCTCCTCGGCAATCCCGATGATCTTGCCCGGCGGCATTAGGCCTTTTTCCGGATGGTTGAGGCGCATCAACGCTTCGAAACCGGCGATCTGACCGTCGTCAAGGCTGACGATCGGCTGCAGCCACGCCTCGAACCAGTCTTCCTTCAGGCCGGCCTCGATGCATTGTTCGATCTCATGGCGCTCGCGCGCCGCGTCGAGCATGCCGGCATCGAAAATCTGCAGGCCGTTCTTGCCGTCGCGTTTGCGGGCGTACATCGCCATGTCGGCCTTGAGCAGCAGGTCGGAGGCGCCCGAGGCGTGGGTCGGGTAGACCGAAACGCCGACACTGGCGCTGACGAGGAGCTCGTTTCCGGTAATCGGCATCGGTTCGTGCAGCGCCGCGCAAATGCTCTCGCCAATCTCGCTTGCCAAGGCGGCAACGTCGGTTGCGGCAACGAGAATGGCGAATTCGTCGCCGCCGAGCCGCGCGATCACATCTTCAGGCCGAAGCGCCGCCTGGATGCGCTCAACCGTCTGGCGCAAGACCGCATCGCCGGCGGCGTGGCCGAAATTGTCGTTGATCCACTTGAAACGGTCGAGGTCGATAAACAGGCACGCAATCTGAATGCCGCATTGGTCGGCGCTCAGAATTGCTTCGTCGAGCGCGTTCTCGAACCCCTGCCGGTTCAGAAGCCCGGTCAAGTGGTCGGTGATCGCCTGGGCATGGTTGCGGCTTTCGGCCTGTTTCAAGGCCGTGACATCGGTCATTACCGAAAGCGAGATTTCGCCGCCGCTTGTTTCCGTTTCCAGAATGAGCACGGTCATGAACTCGCCGTCCGCCTTGCGGAATGGCAGGGTCAATTCGCTGATATCGTGACCATCCGCCGCTGCTGCGTTCGAGCGCAGGTGGTAGGCCTCGTGCCAGGAAGGGTCGATGAAATCGGTGAAGCTTCGCCCGATGACCTCGCCACGGGCGTAGCCGGTCGCCAGCAGCCAATAGTCGCTGACCGCGGTCAAGCGGCCTGCGGCATCGAGGGAGAAAAGCATGGCCGGCGTCAGATTATAGGTCTCCGTCGCGCGGGCATGCGCGCTCTTCAACTCCTTTTCCTCACGCTCCAGCCGGTCCTGCATCGCATTGAAGTTGCCGGCCAAGGCGCCCATCTCATCGTCCGAGTTCCAATCGACCCGATGGCGTGATCCGAGGCGCCGGGTCGCTTCGACTGCAGCGGTGAGCCGCATCAGCGGCCGGATCACGATGAAGCGGTTGCCGATCAGTGCGGCCGCGAAGACCGTTGCGACGGCAAAAAGAAGGATGCCGAGGATCGTCCACTCGTCCTTGCTGAAACGCAGCAGGAGGCCAGACGTCGGAACGACGACCCTCAACGATCCGACGGGCACGCGGCCCTTGACGCTGTCGTAGGAGATGGCGGTGTCCAGGGACTTGCCGACGGCGGCATCGAGACTTGCTGGAGGCAGTTCAGCGAGGATTTTGCCGGCGGTATCGCGGATCGTCACGGAGCGAATGTCGCTGGCGTTCATCAGCGAAAGAGCGATCCGTTCTATGCCATCCTGATCGAAGTCCCAGATCGGCTTGCCCAGCGCTTCACCGCTTGCTTCCATAAGCAGCTCGACGTTCTGCAGGCGCTCCCGGGCAACGCGCTCGCTGGATATGGCCAGGAAAAGCGCCAACAAAGGCGCAACGAATACAAGCATTGCGCCGCAGACGATCGCAATAAACCGGCGTTCCACCGAGTGCATCATCGCATGCTCCCGCCGGCGGCCGTCACCACTCTCAAAATTTGAAATCTCTTGCACTGCCACGCTTTGTCCCTCGCGTGCAGAACATCATCAAAATCTTAAATGTTGCTGAAATTGCGCGCCGAGATTTCACAAGGCGTGACCGTCCCTCGCGGCCCGCGTGCGGTGCACAACGAATGAAAAAACCCGCCCCAGAGTGGGACGGGTTTCTCGAATGCTGCGGCCCGGATGGGTCGTCAGCCGCTCTGGCGGTCGCGGATCAAGCTTCCGCTTCGCCCTCTGCTTCTTCTTCTTCGACTTCAACTTCCTGCGCACGGCCGGCGATCGTGGCGACCGTGAAGTCGCGATCGGCGATGACCGGGGTCGCACCAGCCGGAAGCTTGACGTCCGAAATGTGGACCGTGTCGCCGATCTTGAGGCCGCTGAGATCGACGGTCAGGAACTCCGGAATGTTGTCGGCGGAAACGTTCAGTTCGACTTCATGGCGAACGATGTTCAGCGTGCCGCCCTGCTTCAGGCCCGGGGACTTCTCTTCGTTTTCGAAGTGGACCGGAACCTGGACCGACACCTGGCTGCCCTTCGAGACGCGCAGGAAGTCGACATGCATGGTGAAATCACGAACCGGATCCAACTGGTAGTCCTTCGGCAGGACGCGGATCTTCTCGCCATTGACGTCGAGCGTCGCGACGGTGGTCATGAAACCGCCGGCGTGGATCTTCATCGTCACTTCCTTGGTGGAAAGCACAATGGAAAGCGGGGCTTGCTTGTCACCGTAGATGACAGCAGGGATAAGACCGTTGCGGCGAAGTTCACGGGAGGACCCCTTACCAACCCGTTCGCGCGTCTCGGCCTTGAGCTCGTAACTCTGGCTCATGGATAGACCTTTCTGGTTATTTGGAGAGTTCGTCCGTCAAAGCGGAAAAACCTGAAGCCGCAAGGCAGCTTCATCCGCGTTGCCTCCAAGGGTGTCTGCGCGGACGCCGGGTCCTTAGCGGAGAACCGGTCGAAATGCAAGGCGCCGGGCGCCTCTTAGCTTTTCCGCCGGGAAAAACGCGCGAGCGCCAACATGAGGCCGCCGGCGATCAACCCCCAGAAGGCGCCGGAGACGCCGGCAAAACTGACGCCCGACGCGGTGACGAGGAAAGTGATGGCGGCGGCCTCGCGCGTCTGAGCTTCCGTGAAGGCCGCCACGGCCGAACTCGATAAGGCGCCGATGAGCGCCAGCCCGGCAACGGCTTCGATCAGCACCGGCGGCGCCAGGCTGACAAAGGTGGTGACGGCGCCGGCGAGCAGGCCGAAGGCAATATAGGCTATGCCGGCGATGATCGCCGACCAGTAACGGCGGTTGCGGTTTGGATGGGCATCGGGGCCGGCGCACATGGCCGCGGTGATCGCCGCCAGATTGACGGCGTGGCCGCCGAACGGTGCGCTGAACAGGGAAAAGAGGCCGGTCGTCGCAAAGAGCGGGCCGGGATTCGGGTGATAGTCGTTGACCTTCAGCACGGCGATGCCGGGAATATTCTGCGAGGCCATGGTCACGATGAAGAGCGGCAGGGCGATGCTGATCATCGCCGCGGCATTGAAGATCGGCGGAACGAATTCGGCCTTTGGGACGAGAGCGGAGGAGAGTTGCGCAAAGGCGTTGTCCGGCATTTGGACGCCGAAGGCGATCACCAGCACGAAGGCGAGAAGCGCGGCCGGCACGGCATAAAGCTTGTTGAGGCTGCCGACGATCGCCCAGGCGGCGACGATCGGCAGGCCGAAGAGCGGATTGAAGGCGATCGCCTTCACCGGCGCGAAGCAGAGGCTCAAGAGCACGCCGGCGAGCATTGCGTTCGCCAGAGCCGGAGGAATGGAAGACACCATCCGACCGAGCGACTTCCACAGGCCTGCGATGACGATCAGCAGGCCGCAAACCAGAAAGGCGCCGACGGCGGCGTTGAAGCCACCCTCGACGGTTCCTGATGTCGCCAGCAGCGCCGCACCGGGCGTCGACCAGGCGATGCTGACGGGAAGCCGCGTGGCGATGCTGATGAGGATCGCGCAGACGCCCATGGAAATCGACAGAGCCGTCAGGCCAGAGGCCGCCTGGGCCGCCGTCGCCCCGACGCCGGCGAGGCCATGCAGAATGACGGCGAAGGAGCTGGCGAAGCCGACGAAGGCGATCAGCACGCCCATGAAGAGGCTTTGCACGGAAAAATCACGAAGCATGGCGGACAACCGGGTGTTGCGGGCGGGTGTTGATGGCGAGTCGCGGGAATTGGCTGGCCGACGGCGTAGCATATCGGCGGCCGTGTCGATACCGTCGCCCGACGCAGCGACGAAGGATCGTGTTGCACGACCTTCGTCTGGCTGGACCGGCCGCGCAGTCCCAGCCTATAGTGGCGGCCGACGCGGCTGCACCGAACCGGGAGATAGGTGCAGGCGACCTACCGCCGGAGGACGCTTTCAGGGAGGGAGCGAATGCCTGCAGTCCGGGACCATACCGAACACGTCTACAGGACCGCGCAACAGTCGTCGGCAGCCGTCAGCTCGCCGGTCGCCGCCTCGTGGCGGCGCTGCATGACCCTGCACGGTCTTGCCCCCGAGGAGGCGCGTTTGCCATGGCGCCTTGCGGATGGCGATTTTCGGCAGGCGCGCGAACGCTCCGGAGTGCTGATTGCGGAAGCCGTCGGCGAACTCGACCGGCTGTTCGCCGTCATCGTCAAGGCTGGATGCTGCCTGTTGCTTACCGACGAGAAAGGGATTGCGCTCGAGCGGCGCGGGGCAGGTGGGGACGATACGGATTTTCGTGGCGTCGGACTTTGGTCGGGCACCGTGTGGAGCGAGGCGAGCGTCGGAACCAACGGCATCGGCACGGCGATCGCCGACGATCGCCCCGTCGTGATCCATCGCGACCAGCATTTCTTGAGCCGCAATATCGGCTTGAGCTGCGCGACAGCGCCGATTCGCGACGAAGCCGGGCGCCTTGCCGCCGCGCTCGACATCTCCACCTGCCGTGACGACGCTTCCGAGGCGACGCTCGCGATCCTCTCGCAAGCGGTGCGCGATGCGGCCGCCCGTATCGAGGCAAACCTCTTCCGCCGCGCCTTTGCGGAGGTGCGGATCGTGCTCGTGCCGGCCGATCGCCAAGGGCCGGCTCTGCTCGCCGTCGACCGCGACGATCTCGTGCTCGGCGCGACGCGGGCAGCCCGGCAGTGGCTCGGGCTTGACGACAAGCGCATTGCAGCCGGCATTCCCGCCTCCGACCTGCTCCAGGAGGGCGTTCCCGGGGACGGAGCCGAATTGCCGGATGCCGAAAGAGCGGCACTGCGCCGCGTGCTGTCGCGCACCAACGGCAATGTGTCGATGGCCGCCGACCTCCTAGGTATCAGCCGCGCAACACTCTACCGCAAGATGAAGCGGCTTTCGCTTAATTGACTTTTTGAGTCATTGCTGCGCTGCAGCACGACAGGCAACGGCGACCTGTCTCAATTCTGAAACAAATGGCATTGCCGGCTGCTGCGGCGCACTACCGAAAATCCGCAGTCGGCTTCACTCTTCCTTCCACAGCAGATCGGAGTGCTGTTTTTTCCAAGGGAGGAAGCCATGCTGCATCAGAAGATTCTCGAGAACCCGTTCAAGCACAAGTATGGAAATTTCATCGGCGGTGAGTGGCGCGAGCCGGTCGCCGGCCGCTATTTCGACAATACCACGCCTGTCACCGGCGGTTCGCTCTGCCAGGTTGCCCGTTCGGATGCCGCCGATGTCGAGCTCGCGCTCGATGCCGCCCATGCCGCCAAGGAGAAGTGGGGCCGGACCTCGACAACCGAGCGCTCCAACATCCTGATGAAAATCGCTGCGCGGATGGAGGACAATCTCGAGCTTCTGGCGCGGGCCGAGACCTGGGACAACGGCAAGCCGATCCGCGAAACCATGGCCGCCGACATTCCGTTGGCGATCGACCATTTCCGCTATTTCGCCGCCTGCATTCGGGCGCAGGAAGGCTCGATCGGCGAGATCGACCACGATACGGTCGCCTATCATTTCCATGAGCCGCTCGGTGTCGTCGGCCAGATCATTCCCTGGAATTTCCCGATCCTGATGGCCGCCTGGAAGGTGGCGCCGGCGCTTGCGGCCGGCAACTGCGTCGTCTTGAAGCCGGCCGAGCAGACGCCGGCCTCGATCCTCATACTTGCCGAATTGATCGCCGACCTGTTGCCGCCGGGCGTGCTCAACATCGTCAACGGCTTCGGCCTCGAGGCGGGCAAGCCGCTGGCGACCAGCCCGCGCATCGCCAAGATCGCTTTTACCGGCGAGACGACGACGGGGCGACTGATCATGCAATATGCCAGCCAGAACCTCATCCCCGTGACACTCGAGCTCGGCGGCAAGTCGCCGAACATCTTCTTCGCCGACGTGCTCAACGAGGACGACGACTATTTCGACAAGGCGCTGGAAGGCTTCGCCATGTTTGCGCTTAACCAGGGCGAGGTCTGCACCTGCCCGAGCCGGGCGCTGGTCCAGGAAAGCATCTACGACCGTTTCATGGAGCGGGCGCTGAAGCGGGTCGAGGCGATCCGACAGGGCAATCCGCACGACCCGGCGACGATGATCGGCGCCCAGGCGTCGGGCGAACAGCTGGAGAAGATCCTCTCCTATATCGACATTGGCAAGCAGGAGGGCGCCGAGGTCCTGACCGGCGGCGAGCGCAACGTGCTCGAGGGCGATCTCTCCGGTGGCTATTATGTCAAGCCAACGGTATTCCGCGGGCATAACAAAATGCGCATCTTCCAGGAG
The DNA here is from genome assembly GCF_000265205.3 of Sinorhizobium fredii USDA 257. Taxonomy (NCBI): domain Bacteria; kingdom Pseudomonadati; phylum Pseudomonadota; class Alphaproteobacteria; order Hyphomicrobiales; family Rhizobiaceae; genus Ensifer; species Ensifer fredii. The sequence continues at coordinate 4,847,814 of NC_018000.1, read as the reverse complement.
GAGATCTTCGGTCCGGTCGTGTCGGTAACAACCTTCAAGACCGAGGACGAGGCGCTCGCGATCGCCAACGACACGCTCTACGGTCTCGGAGCCGGCATGTGGAGCCGCGACGCCAATCGCTGCTACCGCTTCGGCCGCGAGATCCAGGCCGGCCGCGTCTGGACCAATTGCTACCATGCCTATCCGGCGCATGCCGCCTTCGGCGGTTACAAGCAGTCGGGCATCGGCCGCGAGACGCACAAGATGATGCTCGACCACTACCAGCAGACCAAGAACATGCTGGTGAGCTACAGCCCGAAGGCGCTCGGCTTCTTCTGATCCCGGCCCTTTCTAAAAAGTTGGGCGGGATGCGGGCGAAGACCGCTCATACTTTTCCTCATCCCGCTCGTGCCGGTGATCCTCCCGGCAGGCTCCCGGTGTTCCATCGCGAGCCGCCGCGTTTAGGAAAGAAGGGATGATGACGAAAACAAATGGCGAGCCGCGCGTGCGCGCGACGGACGCGGCGATTGATCTCATCCGCGAAATCCGGCGCAATCATCCGGATATCCTGTTTCACCAGTCGGGCGGCTGCTGTGACGGCTCTTCGCCGATGTGCTACCCGGCCGACGACTATATGGTCGGCGACAACGATGTGAAGCTTGGGGAGATCGATGGCGTGCCGGTCTATATCAGCGCCAGCCAGTACGAGGTTTGGAAGCACACCCAATTGATCATCGACGTGGTGCCGGGCAGGGGCGGCATGTTCTCGCTCGACAACGGCCGCGAGAAACGCTTCCTCACGCGGTCGCGCCTTTTCGGCGGCGGCGAGGCTTGTGCCGTGGCGACCCGGGGTTGATCTGCTGAACTTGCTGTGTTCCTCTTTTGTTCGATAAGTGCTATCTCTCTCCTCACAGCGGAGGTGACACATGACGAACCAGGCGAGCAAGCATCAAGCATTCCGTGCATTGCATGACCGTCCGGGTGCTTTCGTTATTCCCAATCCCTGGGATGCCGGCTCTGCGCGCATCCTCACGGCACTTGGGTTCGAGGCATTGGCCACGACGAGCGCCGGCTTTGCCTTCTCCGTCGGACGGAGGGATTCGGCGGCGGCTCTTTCGCGCGACGCAATCCTGCAGAATGCCGGAGATATCGTCGAAGCGACCGATCTACCTGTTTCGGCCGACTTGGAGGACGGTTTTGGCGCCGATCCGCAGTGCTGTTCCGTGACGGTTTCGATGGCGGCGGGGGTCGGTCTCGTCGGTGGTTCGATTGAAGATGCCACCGGTAATCCAAGCGACCCGATTTTCGAGTTTAGCTTGGCCGTGGAACGAATTGCTGCCGCTGCTGAAGAGGCTCGTAAGCACCCTTTCATCCTGACCGCCCGGGCCGAGAACTTCCTGCATGGGCGACCTGATCTGGACGATACGATCCGACGCCTTGCTGCATTCGAAGAGGCTGGTGCGGATGTTCTCTACGCCCCGGGGCTGCCAAGTCTCGAGGCGATCCGAACGGTCTGCTCGTCCGTCAATCGGCCGGTCAACGTCGTCATGGGCCTGACCGGGCAGATTTTCACGGTCCAGGAGCTGCAGGAGGCGGGCGTGAAGCGTATCAGCGTCGGCGGCTCCTTCGCACGGGCAGCCCTGGGCGGGCTCCTGCGTGCGGCACGGGAGGTCAAGGAGTACGGCACCTTCACCTATTCGAAAGATGCGATGCCTGCCGGCGAAGCTGCCTCATATATGCTAGACGTAAAAAGATAACTGGCCGGCCGCGCAAAAACGCCCAGCGCCAATGGTCGAAAGACCGTTGGGTCGATCCGGAGACCTCAGTCGAAGAGGCTCGAAACCGATTCTTCCTGGCTGGTCCGGCTGATGGCTTCGCCGATCAGGCCGGCGGTCGAGATCACGCGGACATTGTGTGCCGATTGCACGGCTGTGGTCGGCTGAATGGAATCGGTGATCACCAGTTCCTTCAGCATCGAGGAGGTGACGCGGGCGACCGCGCCGCCCGAGAGGACGCCGTGGGTGATATAGGCGGTGACGCTGGTGGCGCCGTTCTTGAGCAGCGCTTCGGCGGCATTGCAGAGCGTGCCGCCGGAATCGACGATGTCGTCGATCAGGATGCAATCCTTGCCGTGGACATCACCGATGACGTTCATGACCTCCGATTCACCGGGGCGATCGCGACGCTTGTCGACGATCGCCAGCAGACAGTCGAGCCGCTTGGCCAGTGCCCGGGCACGCACGACGCCGCCGACGTCCGGCGAGACGACCGTGACGTTCCTGAGGTCGTAGTGCTCCTTGACGTCGCGCGCCAGGATCGGAACCGCATAGAGATTGTCGGTCGGGATATCGAAGAAGCCCTGGATCTGGCCGGCGTGGAGATCGAGGGTGAGGACGCGGTCGGCCCCGGCTCTGGTAATGAGATTGGCGACCAGCTTGGCCGAGATCGGCGTGCGTGGGCCGGGTTTGCGGTCCTGCCGGGCATAGCCGAAATAGGGAAGCACGGCGGTGATGCGGCGGGCGGAGGAGCGGCGGACCGCGTCGATCATGATGAGCAGTTCCATCAGATGATCGTTGGTGGGGAAGGACGTCGACTGGACGATGAACACATCCTCGCCGCGCACGTTTTCGCCGATCTCGACGAAGATTTCCTGATCGGCGAAGCGCCGTACCGTGGCTTTGCCGAGCGGCAGGTTGAGATAGTTGCAGATCGCTTCGGCCAGCAGCCGGTTCGAATTGCCTGCGAAAACCTTCATAGACGGTCCGCCTTGAGCTGGCGCGGCCACCGTCCGATCCGGGGGCAGAATTGTCCGCGCAGATTCCCTGAGCCATTCCGATCGCGGGCAATCGCTGCGATGGCCGCTGTCAGAGCTGATCGGCCGCTTTTTAGCGTCCTTGAAGGTGAATGCAAGGGGATTGCTGCGCCGCAGCGCCTATTATCCTAAAAACTTTGCGTCAACCGCGCTGGGAACGGCGCCATTCGAGATAAGCATCGATCGTCTTGCTGGCGATCGCCTGCATTGTTTGGGGCGGAATGGCGCCCCAGGGTTCGGCAGCGCTGCTTTCCACCGTGTCCTGTCCCTGGATGCGGTGCAGGCGGTTGCCGCTGCCGTCCAGAATGTCCCAGACATAGACGACGGTCGTCTTGCCGCCGTCGTTGAGCGCCGAGAAATAGCCCTTGAGGATGTGGTCGCTGGTGGCGTCGGTGGAGCTCTTGATGGTGAGCCCCTGCGCCCGAGCCGAGGCGCCGAGCTGCTTCGAGAGGGGCGTGACGGCCTGAACCGGAGCGCCGATGATCGGCAGGAAGCGGATGCCGCCGGCGCCCGTCACCGCCGGAGTCGGCGAAGCGGCGGCCTGTTTCGTCTCTTCCGGTGCGCTCGCGACGTCAGGCTGCGCCGGCTGCTGTATGCTTTCTTCCTCCGGCGGCGTGACACTTTCTGCCTGCACCGGCTGACTTTCTGCCTGCGGCGACGGATTTTCTGCCTGCGGCGACGGATTTTCTGCCTGCGGCGGCTGGGGCGGCATGGTCTGCACCGGTGCGGCGCCCTCGGCCAGGCGGTTCGCCTGGCCTTCGAGCGTGCCGGCGGGGTCCGTGTAATCGGTGTGGTTCGTCGCGTATTGCGTCGGCGGGCCGGAAATGTTCGGCTGCGCCGAGAAGGCGGCGGTGCGGCTTGGCGGTACGCTTTCCACCGGCATCACGGCGGTCTGCGTGGACATGGCCTCGAGATCGGACTGCGTCACCGGCGGTGAGCGGAAGGTTCCTCCGCCCACGTCCACTTGCGGGATTAGGGCGTCCGTGGAGTTGCAGCCGGCAATGGCTGCGGCAAGACCAAGGCTTGCGATAGGCATGATCTGCTTACGCATCGTTCCCACCGTCTGGCTCGAACTGGTTGGCGCGTGCGGCCGGAAGACCGGCTGCCGCGCTTCCTCTCATTTCTCACCGGAAAGCATAGGACGATTTCCTTACGCAGAAATGAAGTCCAGGCCATAGCGCGACAGGGGCCGCGGGCTGTCGGTGGTCGTCAGATAGGTCTGGCCGAGCGTCATGGCCGTTCCGCTGTCGGAATCCATGATGATCATGTGCACGAAGAGCGACATGTCGGGCTCGATCTCCTGCGGGTTGCCGACATGGAACATCTGGTGCTCCATCCACGAGGGCGAGAAGCGGGCGCCGAGCGAATAGCCGCAGGCATTCAGCCGATGGCGGGCGAGGCCGCGCTCGTCCATGATCCTCGCATGGACGTCGAATACCGTGCCGAAGGTATTGCCGGGCCTCAGCACCATTTCGATCGCCTGGATCGTCTCGCGGCAGGCGCTGTAAAGTTCGCGGTGGCGATTGGTCGGTTCGCCGATCACGATCGTGCGCATCATTGCCGCGTGATAGTGGGCGCTGACGCCCGCCCATTCGAGCGTCAGCTGATCATTGGCATCGAGCGTGCGCCGGCCGGCCTTGTAACGGCAGAGCAGCGCATCGGCGCCGGAACCGATGATGAATTCATTGGCCGGGTAGTCGCCGCCGCCGGCAAAGACGGCGCCCTGCATGGCGGCGAGGATGTCGGCCTCGCTACCGCCCGGGCGGATCAGTGGTAACGCCGCGTCGAGCGCATCGTCGGCAAGGCTTGCGGCCTTCTCGACATGGGTGATCTCCGCCGCGCTCTTGAGGAGGCGCAGGCGGCTCACCAGCATCGAGGCGTCGATCAATTCGCCGAAGGTCGAGAGCTGATTGTCGACAAGGCGCGCAGTCTTGCCGGTCATGCCATGCGTGTCGTACTCGACCCCGATGCGGCAGCCGAGCAGGTCGAGCTCGCTCAGGAGGTTCTTGAGGTCCATGGCCGGATCGGCGTTGACGCGATCCACCCAGATCTCGATGCGCTCGATATTCGACGTGTGGCGCGCCTGGCGCAGATCGGCCGATCGGGTAAGCAGCACCATAGAGCCGTCCTGCTTGACGACGAGCGTCTGGAAGAAGCAATAGCCGAAGGTATCGTAGCCGGTCAGCCAGTACATGCTCTCCTGCGCAAAGAGAAGGATCGCATCGAGCCTTTCTTCCTGCATCCTGGCCGTGAGCCGTGCCAGGCGCGATGCATATTCCTCTTCGGCGAAGTGAAGCGCCATCTCAAGCCTCCCGTATGCAAATTGCGGATATCTGCCGCCCGTAATCGGGCTCCTGCCGGTGTGTGGTGCGGCGATAGGAGAAGAAGCGGTCCTCATCGGCATAGGTGCAGATGTCGAGGTTTTCCGCCGTCACACCGGCGTCCATGAGGCGCCGGACCGTCAGCCCGGGCAGGTCGAACATCGCATGGCCGTTGCGGCCGGACGGACTGAAGAAGGATGCGTAGCTGTCATCGGCGGCCACGAAACGTTCGACGAATTCGGGGCCGACCTCATAATGCTGGCGGCTGATCGATGGTCCGAGACAGGCGACAATGCGCTCCCGGCGTGCGCCGAGCGAGACCATCGCGGCGATCGTGCTTTCCAGCACACCGCCGAGCGCTCCTTTCCAGCCGGCATGGGCGGCGCCGATGACGCGGGCTTGGCGGTCGGCGAAGAGCACCGGACCGCAATCGGCCGACAGCACCCCAAGCACGATACCCGGCGTCGCCGTCACCAGCGCATCGGCATCCGGACGCGTGCCGTCATAGCCATTGTCGACGATGATCGCATCGGGGGAATGAATCTGATGAACCGTTGCAAGACGTCGCGGCTCGGCATTGAACCAGCGGGCGACCCGGGCGCGGTTCTCGGCGACGCGCTCACGATCGTCATTGGAGCCGAGGCCGACATTGAGGCCGCGATAGATGCCCTGCGAAACGCCGCCTTGGCGGGTGAAGTAGCCATGGCCGATCTCCGGCCCCGCCTCGGCGCCGAAGAGCGGGCTCTGCACGGGTGAAAGCGAGGCGTCGTCCTGCATTCGGTGTTTTCGCCCTTGAATTTTCTTGGTTTCGTTGGCCTGAGGGCGCGCACGGCCCGATGATTGCGGCTGATTTGCCGGGCGATGTTGGCCCGGCAGGCCAGGACTGTCAATCGCGGAACGTCGAGGCGACGCCCTTGTCCTCGCCGGCCATTCGCTTTCGAGAACCGCAAGGAAAGGGTGTGGACCGGCGCGGAGATTGCGTCCCTCGCGTGCTAGCGCGCCTTTTTCCTGAACGGCACCAAGGCGACTTCGGGACTGCTGACCACCAGCACCTTGAACAGTTCGCCCATCCTTCCGGCGCCGGCGCCGGCGAGCCGCTCGACGGCGTCGCGGATGGCTTCCTGCGTCGCCAGGTCCTTGTCGCGACCAAGCGCCGCCGCCCGGTCCAGAAGGCCGAGCCCGACGAGGAAGTCCCCCTGGTGGGCGAGGCCGTTCACCTGCAGGCCCTCCGCCTTGGCGCGCAGCGCCAGTTGCTCGAAGTCCACATGGCTGGTGAGATCGGCGCGTCCCGGATTGGCAAGCGGAGGATCGTACTGGTGATTGCGGACGGCCTGCAGCGTGTCGCCGTAGCCGGTGGCGAGATGGCCGTAGTCGATGAGGATCGCGGTGCCGCCGTTCGCGCGGAGACGCTCGCAAACAGCTGCCATCACTGCGTCGCGCGCGGGAGCGGCCTCGAAGATGGTGCCTTCGGCCACCGATTGCGCCGGCGTCGGCAGCAGGGAAGGATCGATGCCTGCGACCCCGGCGGCAAAGGTCAGTTCGTCTTCGGCATCGAGGCCGATCATGCGTTCGCGAAACCCTTGCGCGGTTCGGACGAATTGGCGAATGGGGATCGCGTCGAAAAGCTCGTTTGCGGCGAGAAGCAGGAAGCCGGGAGGCAAATTGTCGAAGCTTCCATGCCAATGGGTCTTGCCCTCGTGGCCGGTCAGCGTTTCGGCCTGCACCTTGCGCAGCCTTTCGCTGGTTTCGACGAGATGGATGTCGGCTGCAGCGTAGAGATCGGGCGCCAGGCGACGGACGACACGCAGGACATCCGACATCATCGTGCCGCGGCCCGGGCCGATTTCGGCGATGATCGCCTGTGTCGGAGAGCCGTGCTCCTGCCAGGCGTGAACCAGGAATATGCCGATCATCTCCCCGAAGAGCTGGCTGATCTCCGGCGCGGTGGTAAAGTCGCCGGCCAGTCCGAATGGCTCGCGAACGCGATAGTAGCCATACTGCGGATCAGCCAGGCAGAGGGAAAAATAATCGGTGACGCTGATCGGCCCGTTGGTCCTTATCAGCGCCTTGATCTTGTCGGCGAGAGGGTTCGTCATGCATCAGTCCAGTTATGCCGCGGCGGCGGCCGCCTTGCGCGCCCGCGCCATGGCCCAAATTCCGGCCAGAGCCATCGGCAGCGAAAGCACCATGCCCATGGTCAGCCAACCGCCGGCAAGATAGCCGATCTGCGCGTCCGGTTCGCGGAAGAATTCGACGAAAATGCGGCTCGCGGCATAACCGCAGACAAAGATGCCGGTGACGAGGCCGGGCGCCTTCAGGGCTTTGCGGCGATAGACGAGATAGGCAAGCACAATGAGAAGCAGAACGCCCTCGAGAAAGGCCTCGTAAAGCTGGCTCGGGTGGCGCGGAAACGGTCCGCCGGTCGGGAAGACGACCGCCCAGGGCATGGAAGATAGCCGCCCCCAGAGCTCGCCGTTGATGAAATTGGCGATGCGGCCGAAGAAGAGGCCGATCGGCACGACGGCCGCCACGACATCGAGCATGCTCCAGATGGGGATGGCATTTCTGCGGGCAAACAGGACGATCGCGAGCGTGGTGCCCAGAAGGCCGCCATGGAAGGACATGCCGCCGTTCCAGATCTCGACGGCGCGGATCGGGTTTTGCAGCACCGAGCCGAGATCGTAAAAAAGAATGTAGCCGAGGCGCCCGCCAAGCACGATACCGCCGGCCGCCCAGAGCAGGAAATCATCGAGCTGCGCCATATTGAGAGGGGGCGTATCGTTGCGCCAAAGCGAAGAATTCTGGGCTATGCGCCGGGCGTAGAACCAGCCGAGCAGGATGCCGGCGACATAGGCGAGGCCATACCAGTGCACGGCGAGCGGCCCGATGGTGAAGATCACCGGATCGATTTCGGGGAAGGGGAGAATGGCAAGGCGGGTAACAAGTGTTTCCAAGGTCTTCTCTCATGCCTGGTCGATCAGTCGGGCGGAACATGACGACCGAAACAAGCGGGGTCAAGCCGCTGTACGCTCTTCATGTCATACGGTCCTATTTTCCTTGCATCCTTGCCCCGACGACCCTACCTGAAAACGACAAGGCTCGCGGATGTGGTGCGAGCGAAACGGAGACAAAGACGATGAGTACAGGGGCGAACCGCATTCTCGATGATCTTGCCAGGTTGATGACGGATGCTGCCGGTGCGGCGCAGGGCGTGCGGAAAGAGGTCGAAACTGCCTTTCGCGCGCAAGCCGAAGGCTGGCTGAATTCGCTGGACGTGGTGAAGCGCGAGGAGTTCGAGGCGGTCAAGGAGATGGCTGCCAAGGCACGCGACGAAAACGACGCGCTGCTCGCGCGCATTGTGGCGCTGGAAGCGCGCCTCGCCGAGTCGGGGCCGGCGACCGGCGACATCACCACGGGCAAGTAAAGACGCGAGGGGTCGCCTCGGCCGACCGCAACGATTTGGAATTCTGCCTTCGGGCTGCGTGCAAGCGCGGCTCTGGCGGCTGCGGAATGCGGCGATTTCCGGGGCCAAACGACTCTCGAAGCAGTGGTTTGAGTCACGCCACTGCTTCGGCGTCAGGGTTAATGAAAGCTGAAAAGTTTTCCACCTGTGGACACTGGCAAAAAACCCTTATCGCAGAGTCGTTTAAGCATCCGCGCTGAATCAAAATCCTAAGGCGACGAGAGTTCTTCCCTGCAATTTTTCGGCTCGGGGGCTGGCAGGGTGACTCTGCCGTTATACACTGATTTTAAATGATGATTCGAAACGGGCAGCGCAAGCTCCGGGCAGGGTAAGTAAGCCAGGATAGCCGCAGGTCCAGCAATCATAGTGTCGGTATCCGGTGTTGGGCTTGCAGCGTTGCGTCGAGCGAACGTGATCCTGCGCGCCTCGCGCCGTGCCTTTAGGGTGATGCATGAGCCTTTTGGAAATGGAAGTCGAGCGCCAATCCAACCCGGTCGATATGATCGAGTTTGTCGCCGCCAACAATGACTGGTCCTTCGAGCGGTCCGGCGAAGACGAGATCGCCATGACCGTCGAAGGCCGGTGGGCGGACTATCACGTTTCCTTTTCCTGGATGGAGGAGTTCGAGGCGCTGCATCTCGCCTGCGCCTTCGACATCAAGGTTCCGGAAAACCGCGTCAATGAGGTGATCCGCCTGCTCTCCCAGATCAACGGCCAGGTCCTGATGGGACATTTCGACCTCTGGCGCCAAGAAGAGGTCATCATCTTCCGGCAATCTCTCTTGCTTGCCGGTGGCGCCGAGCCGACGAACCGGCAGGTGGAAGTGCTTTTGTCGAGCGCGCTCGATGCCTGCGAAACCTATTTCCAGGCGTTCCAGTTCGTCGTCTGGTCAGGCATGGACGCGCAGCGCGCCGTCGATACCGTCCTGTTTGCGACCGTTGGGGAGGCATGAGATGAGCATCGCCGTTTCCGGTCCTATCGTCCTTGTCGGTGCCGGCAATATGGGCGGCGCCATGCTCGGCGGATGGATCAAGAGCGGCGTGCGAGGCGGCGATGTTCTCGTCGTCGATCCGGGCCCGTCCTCGGCGATGGAGAAACTGATCGCCGACAACGGGGTGGCCCATGCGACGGCTGCGCCCAAAGGCGTAACGGCGGGTGCGATCTTTCTCGCCGTCAAGCCGCAGGTCATGGACGCCGTGCTCCCGCCGCTGAAGGCGCTCGTCGGTCCCGACACGGTGATCGTTTCCGTTGCGGCCGGCAAGACGCTAGGTTTCATCGAGCGCCATCTCGGCAAAGCGGCGATCGTGCGCGCCATGCCCAACACCCCGGCAATGATCGGCCGCGGCGTGACCGGCGCTTTTGCCAACGCCCGCGTGACCGAAAAGCAACGGGCGCTCGTTCATGATCTCTTGAAGGTCAGCGGACCGGTCGAATGGGTTGCCAGCGAAGCAGACATCGATACAGTGACTGCACTTTCCGGAAGCGGACCGGCCTACGTCTTCTATCTCGTCGAGTGCATGGCGGAGGCTGGGCGAAAGCTCGGCCTCGAGGCGGACCTTGCCATGCGGCTCGCTCGGGAAACCGTCGCGGGGGCTGGTGAGCTCCTACACCAGTCCCCCGACGACGCCGCACGCCTGCGCCAGAACGTCACGTCGCCGGGCGGTACCACGGCCGCAGCTCTCGCAATCCTGATGGCGGATGACGGCATGCAGCCGCTCTTCGACGAGGCCATCGCGGCAGCGCGCCAGCGCGCCGAGGAACTGGCCGGTTAGCGACTGCCTCGCCGAACAGTTCTCCCCCCACTGGGAGCCGAGCGCATAGGGGCAGGCGTAACCTTGTCTTCCGTGAGCGCTTCCGAAATCCCTCGAACTGAGCTAAGCCGGACGCGGCCAAATCTTATCTAAAGGGCCAAGAATTCTGTCAAAGGGACTGTGATGTCGGACGTCATTGAGTTTTCCGATTTCGAACGTGTCGATATCCGGGTCGGCACGATCATCGAGGCCGAAGCTTTTCCCGAGGCGCGAAAGCCTGCCTATAAGCTGAGGATCGATTTCGGCCCCGAGATCGGCATAAAAAAATCATCGGCCCAGATCACCGTGCACTACGAGCCGGAGGATCTTATCGGGCGGCAGGTGCTGGGCGTGGTCAACTTCCCGCCGCGCCAGATCGGCCCTGTTCGCTCCGAAGTCCTGACCCTCGGTTTTGCAGACGAAGAGGGCGCGATCGTGCTTGCTGCGACCGACAAGCCGGTACCGAACGGCCGAAAATTGATGTGATGCGATATGACAGGTGAGGCTCAAGCGATTTCGGAGCGCATCAAGGTGTCCTGCCTTTGGCGGGCGGCGGAGGCAGCGCGGGAATGGCGTGCGAGCCATGTGCTTTCGCTGCTCGATCCGGAACTACCGGAAGGGGACGTGCCGATCCTCGATGGGTGAGCCATCGCGTCGTGCGGCTTCGCGACCAGGAAAATGCCGGCGCGACGCAGCACTTTCCCGATCGCGTCCAGGAGATCTTCGGAGTCATGCGAGTCGTTGCGGATGACCGGTCCAGCCGGATTCTCGTCCATTGCCACGCCGGCGTCAGCCGGTCGACGGCCTTCGCCTACGGCCTGATCGCGCATCAGCTGGGTGCGGGCAGGGAGGAAGAGGCCTTCGTGGCGCTCCTGGCCATCACGCGCAAGCCTTGGCCTAACCGCCGCATCGTCGAAATCCTCGACACGTCTCTGGGGCGGCAGGGCAGGCTGCTCGCGCCGCTCGATGCCATGCGCACGCGTTATCCGCGCCGGATCGAGGCGTGGCGGCGCTTCAACGAACGGCGTGGTCTAACCTCGACCTATTCGCGATAGCGGTTTCGAAAACTCACGTCGGGACGCGCACTGTGGCCCGCAGCCCGCCGAGCGGGCTGTCGCCGAGGGTGACGTTGCCGCCGTGGCTTCGGGCGATGTCGCGAGCAATGGCCAGCCCGAGGCCAGTGCCGGAACTGTCGAGATTGCGGGCCTCGTCCAGTCGGAAGAAAGGCTTGAAGACATCCTCCCGCGAATGTTCCGGAATGCCGGGACCATCATCATCGACGGTGATTGTCAGCCATTTGGAGGTATGGCGTGCCTCAATCCGCACCGCGTCGGCATAGCGATAGGCGTTCGACGCCAGATTGGCCACGAGACGCGTGAAGGCGTTCGGCCGGACGCGAATGTTGTCCTCTCCTTCGATCGCGGTGGACAGCGTCTTGCCGTAAAGCTCGGCCTCTGCCGAGAGGCGGGCCATCAGGTCGCTGAGCCTCAACTGCCCGACATCTTCTTCCGCTTCGCCGCGGGCAAAGGCGAGATAGCCCTCCAGCATGTTCTGCATGTCCTCGACGTCCTGGTTGAAGCTGTCGAGGTCCGGATTGTCGCCGGCGAGCGCGAGCTGCAGCTTGAAGCGCGTCAAGATCGTGCGCAAATCGTGGCTGACACCGGTCAGCATGGCGGTGCGCTGTTCGATCTGGCGTTCGATGCGTTCGCGCATCAGGATGAAGGCGAGGCCGGCGCGGCGGATCTCGTCGGCGCCGCGCGGGGCGAAGTCATCGATCTTCTGTCCCTTGCCGAAGCTCTCCGCAGCGTTGGCGAGCGCGAGGATCGGACGGATCTGTCCGCGCAGGAAAAGGATCGCGATCGCCAGCAGGACAAGCGATGCGCCGACCATCCAGACGAGAAAGATATGCGTATTCGACGCATAGGCCTGATTGCGCCGCGCATAGACGCGGAGGATGCGGCCGTCCTCGAGCTTGATGCGGATCTCGACGATCTTCGAGTTGCCGACCGTATCGATCCAGAAGGGGCGGCGGATCTGGTTCGAAATCTCTTCGCTGAGGATCTGGTCAAGAATCTCGAAGAAGGGCTTGGGCCGGGGCGGCGGCAGGTCTCCGCCCGGTTCGACGGCGATGTTGAGGTCGAGCTCGTCACGGGCGATTCGGACGATCTGGTCTATGTCGCCGTCTTGCGGAAAGGTCGTGATCAGGTCGACGATTGCCGCGATGTCGTTGGTGACCGCGGCCGACAGACGCTGCGTGACGAGCTGCCAGTGCCGCTCCATGAAGACGAAGGCGACAACCGACTGCAGCAGCACCATCGGGATGACGACGATCAGCAGCGACCGGGCGTAAAGGCCCATCGGCAGGCGGCGACGCAGCCAGCGGCTGAAGCGCTTCCAGGCGCTGTCGGCGCTGTTCGATCTTGCGCGCCTGAGGCTGTCAAGGCTTACCATCGTCGTCTGCGTCGTTACCGGGACATCGTATGTTAAAGCGGGATGGCGAATGCTGTGAAGCGGATTTCCCGCCCGCCCGCGGTTTCTAGTCTTAGTCTAGTCGACACTCAATCGATAGCCGATGCCGCGCACCGTCTGCAGCCAGACCGGGTTGGAGGGGTCATCCTCGATCTTGCGCCTCAGCCGGTTGATCTGCACGTCGATCGTCCGCTCGCCGACCTCCGCGTCGTCGCCGATCAATTCGTGCCGAGGAATGGTTTCGCCGGCGCGCTGCGAAAACAGGGTCATGATCTCCTGTTCGCGATCGGTCAGCCGGATGTGCTCGGCACCGCGGCGAAGCTCCTTGCGCACCACCGAAAACGTATAGGGGCCGAAGATGACCTGATCCACCTTCGGCGCCTGGGTCGGCTGGTTTCGGCGCAATATGTTGTTGATCCTGAGCACGAGCTCGCGCGGCTCGAAAGGTTTCGGCAGGTAGTCGTCGGCGCCCGCCTCGAGGCCCTCGATGCGGGAATTCGCCTCGGCGAGGGCCGTCAGCATGATGATCGGCACGGTCTTGATCTGTCGCAGGTTCTGAGTGAGCGAGATACCGCTTTCGCCGGGCATCATCACGTCCACTATCATAAGGTCGAAATCGAGTCCGATGAGCTTTCGCCTCGCTTCGCCGGCATCGGCCGCCGTGGTCACGCGAAATCCCTGTTCAATCAGAAAGCGGTTGAGCAGGTCGCGAATGCGCCGGTCGTCATCCACGATCAGAAGATGCGCCGCGTCATCGGCCACTTTCGCTTTGGCTATCATCCTTGGCAACCCTTGTTCTCGGCAGAGCCTATTTCCCCTCGACCGCGCCGAGATCGGACCGAACCGATCCGGATCACAAGCGGTCCTCCTCCCAAATTTGAGTGACCGCGCATTGAAGCAGATGCGCAGCGGTCGCCCCATTCCCTGATTCCAGGGGTTTATCCGCTAATCCTAATAAATTCGAAGGCGGAGCCTCCCGGCATCAGTCCGCGTCGCTGTTCTTCATGTTGACGAGAAACCGCTTCACGATTTCGCGCGCGCCGGGACCCGTCTTCGCCAATGCATCCGCTATGCGGCGGGACTGTGGCTCCGCAAGCGCCCTCGCCAATGCCTGGCCCTCTTTCGTCGTATAAAGCATGCGTTGGCGCCTGTCCTCCGGACCGGTCACCTGGCGAATATAGCCCGAGTCGATCAATTGCTTGAGGACGCGGGCGAGGCTCTGCTTGGTGATCTTCAGCGTATCGAGGAGGTCGGCCACGGTCATGCCCGGTTCCCGATTGACGAAGTGCACGACGCGGTGGTGCGCGCGTCCGAAGCCGCTCGTTTCGAGAATGGCGTCCGGATCGCCGGTGAAGTCGCGATAGGCAAAGAACAGCAACTCTATAATCTCGAAATCGATCGCGTCTTCATCCTTGGTAACATCGGTCATGTACTGGCTGTTATCCCTGGTTTGGCCGGCCACGCAGTCATTTCCTTTCAGGCAGATTGCACCTTGCGACATATATAGGAAGATATGTCAGCTTTGTTGACACAATTCTACCGGATGAGGTCGAATCATCGGTGCTGCGCTGGCGGGCAGGATAGGCCGGGGCGCCTGTATTGTTGAGGGACTAAGTTGGAAGGCAGGAAAGGCTGCTGCGGAATAGCCTCGCAGCGCGTTTTGTCACGCGCTGCGACAGCAAGTCATCGAGAGATCGGGCGTCAGCGATAGATGTAGACGATCCGCCGCGTGGAGGGTTCCACAAGAACAGGTTGCCCGTTCACCATCACATATTCGTAGTTGTAGTCCGGGATCTGCCGGACGGCCACGGTGTTCGGCAATGTGGCGCCAAGAACCACCTCGCCATCGAGATAGACCGGGTCGACGGGGTTGGAGGTGATGTAGGTGTTTACTGCCGGAGGCGGGGTAATGGCATCGACCTCTCCGACCGGGCCGATTAGTTCGAGCGGCTCGGCCGGAGTGACCACCGTGCTACCGGTCGCCTCGTAGGTGACGGCCGGAACGCCAAGCTCGGCGCGTCGCTCGGAAATCACCACCGTGGAACCGCTTTGGTCGGCTGCGAGATACTTGGCATAGGCCCAGCCGCTGACGCCGCCGACGTTGACGCGGCACCACAGGCTGCCTTCGATGCAGCCTTCGAGCACGGTCGTGCTGCCGCGCGCCGCCAGGCCGACGATCGGATATTGCGGGCCGGGACCGGCGCGCACATTGAGATCGGTCACTGCCGTCGCGCTCATCGCCGCAGCGGCGGCCGAAACGCCTCCAGCGAGGATCAAACCCGCTGCCGCGACCGTTCTGATCAGGTGGGGGGAGAGGGTCTTCATTGTCTTGCTCCTCTTCTATGATGCGGGCCAAACGCCCCGTACGCCCCGGATGTTCCCGGCGTGACATCAGGAAATGTGAACATGAAACATATTGCCGTCGCCGAGCGTTGCTTGGGCCGACGGTGGAGTGCCTCGCTGTAACAGAGATCGCCCTCAGCCACCGAGGAACGGACGAAGTTTCGACCCCTGAACAAAGGGCGTCATCAACCGGGAGGCCGGAAATGCAGTATGAGACTGTTGACGAGGCCAAGCTTACCGCCCGGCGGCTGCGTCCGCTGGTCCTTGTTGTCGTGGCGGCGAAGCTCGCCGTTTCCACCCTGTTGCTCACCACGGTGCAATTTCCAACCGAAGCGGGAACACCCGAAATTGTCGCGCTTCGCTGATTTGCGCTGATTCTGCCCCGACATCTCGCTATAGGTGGCGCAGTGATGGCGGCATACTCCCGCCTGATTGCAATCCAACAACGAGGCATGGTCGGCATGTTACAGGCGGGCATCATCCCGGTTACGCATTTTCAACAGAATTGCACGGTGCTGTTCGACAGCGAGACCAAGGAGGGCGTGATCGTCGATCCCGGCGGAGATGTCGACTTGATCCTGCAGACGATCCGCGAAAACGGCATCACGCTGAAGGCGATCTGGCTAACGCACGGCCATATCGATCATGCCGGCGGCGCCAAGGAATTGAAGGAAGCGCTCGGGCTTAAGATCATCGGACCGCACGAGGACGACCGGCCGCTGCTGGAACGGCTGGAGGGACAGGCGGAGCGGTTCGGCCTGGCGATGAAGGTGCAGAACATGCTGCCGGATCAATGGTTAGAAGACGGAGACACAGTCTCCTTCGGCGATCACGTCTTCGAGGTACTGCACTGCCCTGGTCACGCGCCGGGTCATGTGGTCTATTTCAACCGCGCGCAGAATTTCGCCCATGTCGGCGACGTGCTATTTCACGGCTCGATCGGTCGCACCGACCTGCCCGGGGGCGACCATCAACAGCTTCTCGATTCCATTCGCGACAAGATTCTGCCGCTCGGGGACGATGTCGGCTTCATCTGCGGCCACGGACCGGGCGGCCGGATCGGCGAGGAGCGCCGCACCAACCCCTATCTGCGCGGGCTCTGAGGGCGGGTGTTGCTTGCAGGACATAAAAAACCCCGCGACTCGAGCGAGGCGCGAGGGTTTCATCGGTTTTGAGCGGCTGTGATCAGCCGGCCGTGCAGAAATGGCTGCGGCCGTCATAGCCGACAAAGGTGCCGCTCTCCGCATCGAAGGAACGGTAGCGCTGCGAGCAATAACGGTACCAGGCCGGGGTCCAGGGCTCGAGATCGTAGCTATCGACGACAACCTGACGATAGGCCGGGCGGGCCCGGTAGACCGGGCGGGGCTGGTAAACCGGGCGCGGCTCGTAGTATTCGGGCTCCGGATCGATATAGACCCGTTCACTGTAGCGGGGCTGCGAGGCGATCGCGCCGCCGATAAGCGTTCCTGTCACCAGGCCGACTGCGCCTGCCGCCCACGCATCATCGTGATCGCCTGCCTGGGCAGTGCCGAAGGTCGGGAGAACCAGAGCGGCGGCGGCGACAGAAAGAACGGCTGCTTTGAGGAAATTGTTCATGGGCTTCAATCCTGTGCATGGGGAGCCGGACTGAAGGCCCGGCTTTCATGATGAACAGACCCTATATGGCCAAAACTGAACGGAGCCTGAACGAAAAAACCCGGCAAAAATGCCGGGTTGCAAACTGAATGAGTGACAGAGAGCGGCGTTAGCCGACGATCTGCAGGTTGACGGCCTTCGGGCCCTTGCCGCGGCGATCCGGCTCGGTGTCGAAGGATACTTTCTGGTTTTCGCTCAGTCCGTTCAGGCCGGAGGCCTGCACGGCTGAAATATGTACAAAGATGTCTGCGCCACCATTTTCAGGCTTGATGAAGCCAAAGCCCTTGTCGGTGTTGAAGAATTTTACAATGCCAGTCTCGGCCATGCGTCAGGTCCTTTTCTCTCCACCCGGTCGAGGGGTGGCATTACAGTTTTGCCCAGAAGGGCGTGGGGCAGGCAGTTCTCGACAATTGAGGAAAGGGTCCTGTTATCGCGACTAACCTTTGGAAGGATGGCAAAAATAGCCCTCCCCCGGTTTTTCGCCCGGAGTGGCTTGCGTCTCCGGCTCGCATTTATTTCAAGATCTTCCCGCGTTCGCAAATTGCCCGAACACAGTAAGAGTGATCAGTTTATTTTGACTTGGCAAGCAAAACTTTTCCGCCGAGGTATTGAGACTTCTCATTGCTCAAAAACAGGTCAATTCGCCGCTTGGCGGAGGACATTCCTGACGCGCTGCAAGCTGTTGAATCCACAGCTTTTTGGTGGGCCGTTCTGAGGTCGTGGATTTTTTGCGCCAATTTCTGTCGCTGTCGAACATGCCTCTATGTTGGGCAGTCCGGGATCCGAGTCGCAACCCTCTGATAAATCTCATCCTTCGAGCAAAGCCGACCGGTGCTAAAGTGGCTGTAGGAATTTGCAGAAAAAATACAAAGAACATTGGCCATTGCTCGCCTCCGCGCCGTGCTGATCCGTTTTGGGGCAGAGTAGAGTGGCTGTGAACAGTAATAAGTAATATAGTAAGTCCAGCTCGGTTGCCTGTGTAGCTAATTCTTGTAAGTCAAGCGGCGGCTTCTGCCGCCTCGCGCCGCCGCTTAGTGAGCTCCGGCACGAGCTCGACGACCAGCATCGCTGCGCAGATGACGACGCAGCCGAGATAGCCGATAGGGGTGATGACCTCGTCCAGCAGCAGGACGCCGAAAAGCGCCGCGAACAGCGCCTCGCTGGACAGCAAGATTGCTGCCTGCGGTGCCGTCGTATAGCGCTGGCCGACCACCTGGCAGATGAAGGCGATGCCGCTCGAAAACACCCCAGCATAGAGAATCTGGGGCAGGGCGGCCTCGATGACGTCGAGACTCAACGGCTCGAAGGCAACAGCGAGCAGGCTCCCCAAGACGGCGCAGACGGCAAATTGCGTCATCGACAGGAGCATCGGCCGCCCCGTGCCCGCGGCGAAGATTCCGATCAGCAGAACTTGGATCGCCCAGAAGAAGGCGCAGACGATCGTCAGCAGATCTCCGCCGTTCAGTCCCGACAAAGTGCCGCCGCTCAAGAGAAAGATGCCGAAACTTGCCATCAGCGCAGCTGGCCAGATGATCCAGTGCGGCCGTCGACGCAGAAAGACGACCGTAAGGGCAGGGACGAAGATAACGTAAAGCCCGGTCAGGAAGCCGGAATTGGTGACAGTGGTGGTGAGCAGCCCGAACTGTTGCGTCAATGCGCCGCCAAACAGCGCCAACCCGATAAAGATGAAATTGCGCATCGCCCCGCGCGGCAGCGGCGATGTGGCCCGCCGGGTCTCGATAAGCGCCAGCGGCAGCGCCACGAGCGTGGCGATTGCGAACCGCAGGCCGATGAACCAGAGCGGACCGATTGCCGCCATCGCCGTCGACTGGGCGACGAAGCCGGCTCCCCAGATCGCGCCGGAAAACAGCAGGAACAGATTGGCCTGGATGCGAGTCACGGAAGGCTCCGGCGCGAGCGAATGGACGGAAAGCAATACAAAGCAGCTTCGCCCCGTGATTGCACCGCCGCTCTACCAGTTGCGTTTTTGTCGGGCAAGTCTCATCGTCGCTTTCCGAAGCGCGGAATGGAATGTGGCGTGACGATCGGATCGGTGGCGAATATGAGCCTAGCGGGCTACTCCGGCACGCCGCTCGAGAAGAAGCTCGGCCTGCGCGACGGGCAGGTGGCGCTGCTTCTCGATGTGCCGCCCCATCTGCAGGAGATTGCCGCTTTTCCTGGATTCACCTACCTCGCCACGGCGATCGAGGGTGCGGCGTCGCGTCGCTTCGATTACATTCATAGCTTCAATACCGAGAGGTCTAGGCTAGAGGCGCAGGCGGCCGCCTTGGCCGACCGGCTGAGGCCCGGTGGGATGCTCTGGATATCCTGGCCGAAACGCGCTTCCGGCGTTGCCACCACGCTTACCGAGGATGCCCTTCGGGAGATATTCCTGCCGCTCGGCCTCATCGACGTGAAGGTCTGTGCGGTGGACGCGGTGTGGTCCGGGTTGAAGTTCATGTTCCGAAAGGAAATCAGGTCGTCGCTCTGAAGTAGGACTTCATTGGGTCGGCGCCTTCGAGACCCGCAGAACGACGCCATTAGGCTCGTCGGTCACCATGAGCAGCGCGCCGTCCGGTGCGACGATCACATCGCGGATGCGGCCGAATTCGCCATCGAACAGCCGTTCCTCGGAAGTGATCGCCCCGGTGTCGTCACGCTCGAGCCGCGCCAGCAACTGGTATTTCAGCGCGGCGATCAGCAGGTTGCCGTTCCATTCGGGAAACATATTGCCGCGATAGACCGCGATCGCGCCGGGGGCGATTGAGGGATCCCAGTGATAGAGAGGCTGCTCCATTCCCTCCTTGGCGGTGCCTTCGCCGATCTCCGCGCCGGAATAGTCTTTTCCGTAGGTGATCACAGGCCAACCATAATTCTTGCCCGGCTGTGGATTGTTCACCTCATCGCCGCCGCGCGACCCATGCTCGACGGTCAGGAGCTTGCCGTCTGCCGGATCGAAGGTGATGCCCTGGGGATTGCGGTGTCCTTTGGACCAGATCTCGGCTCGGCCTTCGGTACCGCCGCGATAGGGGTTGGAAGCCGGGATGGAGCCATCGGCATTGATATGCAGGATTGCGCCGGCATGGTCACGCGGGTCCTGGGCCCGATCACGATCGCCTCGGTCGCCGATGCCGAAGAAAAGGCTGCCATCGCGGTCGATGGCGATGCGCGAGCCAAAATGCTGGCCGCCCCGCGTGAACCGGTCCATCCGGAAGATTTCCTTCACGTCCGTCAGCCTCTGCTCGTCGTCGGAGAGCGTCGCGCGCACGAGAACGGTGCCGTAACCGCCGTCGCCGCGCGCCGACAGGGTGAGGTAAAGGGCGCGGTTCGTAGAAAACTGCGGGTCGAGTGCGACGTCGAGCAGCCCACCCTGGCCATGCTCGGCGACGTCCGGAACACCTTTGATCGCGGGCGAGAGCTTGCCGTCGCGGAGGATGCGGAGGCGTCCTGGCCGCTCGGTCACGATCAGCGCGCCGTCAGGCATGACTTCGACCGCCCAGGGATACTGAAGCCCGCCTGCGAGTGTCTCGATGAGGACCGTCCCCGTCTGTGCCTGGAATTCCCGAGCCTGTTGTGCAGCGGCAGGGAGAGCGGCGGACAGGAATAAGGCGGTGGCCAGAGGCAGAACGGCCATGATCAATGCCGCGCGGCTCTTGCTCGACTTGGTTTTTGTCCAACGCACGGGCCGCATTGCGCTTCGACGCTCCTATGCTCGGCCGGCAAGCCTGCTCAGCCAGGCTTGGCTGCTCATAATCGATTGGGGAGAAACTGGTGCGCAGCCGCCTCCGCTTCAAGTCAAATCCGATCAAAACGGCTTTATCGTGGGTGTGAGCGGCGTGAGCGTGACGTCCAACGCCTGTTGGTCCTAACCGACCACATTCTTCGCCGCGTGCTTCTCCGCGGCGAAGAGCTCAGCCTTGGCCTTCATGTAAAAGCCTTTGCCGACCAGCAACAGGCCCGCAAGGGCAATCATGGCGATGATCGCCACGATGATCGTCTCGGTGGCCGACAACCGGGCAAGGAAACCGGCGCGCTGCTCAGGCAGATCGTCTCCGTCATCGGCCATGGCGTCTGCTTCTCGCCCTGCTGAACGCGGCGATCTGGCGACGCCCGACGACGAAAGTGGTGGCGGCCGTGAGCGCCGCTGCAAGCAGCGTCGCTCCGGCGAGCATCTGCCGGCCAGCTTCCGTCCTCGTCTGCGGTTGATCAAGACCCGCCCGTGCGGTGGGGGCAGCCGGGGCAGGGTCGGCAACGATCAGCATCGCAAACTTCGCGTCGGCGCCAGCGGATTGTTCGAACTTGCCCTCGGCCGCCTGGGCCGCCGTCTCGACCACCAGACCGAAGATCATCACCATGCAGACTGCGAGCGCCGCAAGCGCGAGAAAAAATCCCCAGCGCGCCTCGTTACGGCCCGTTCGCGTCGAAGCGATTTCGTCATCGAGAAACATAGCACACCCCCACGATGCCAGTGCATTTCGCGTCAGATGAGAAGACGCCTGGATATCGGCTCTTGCGGGACGGAATTGGGGCGCTCTGCGACAGTTATTGTGGCGAAACAAGGGCGGTGGGTAAACGCGTGAGAATCGCGGGATTTCCGAGATAAAGGGTGTCGACGATGCTGCGGGCGGAAACCCTTCGCGTTGGGCCGCGGGAACCCCGGCGAGGCGAAATTACCCCAGGCTGGGAGCCTGCGCGAACGGACAGGTGCCCGCCTTCCATCGAAGCTCGTGATCGTATTGATGAAACTTTGTCATGGTGACGCATTTTGCACGGCCTGGCCGCCGTTTTTCTGCGTCGAACGCTTGCAAGGCCCTGCGTCTTTCGACATAGACCTAACCGCTATGGAGCCCGATCCTCCGTTCCGTAGCGCCTCACGCCCCGTTTCGAAACGATCAGGACCTCACACCATGGCCTTCCTTGCTGATGCCCTTTCTCGTGTAAAGCCCTCCGCCACCATTGCCGTTTCGCAGAAAGCCCGCGAGTTGAAGGCGAAAGGCCGCGACGTCATCGGCCTCGGAGCCGGGGAGCCGGATTTCGACACGCCGGACAACATCAAGATGGCGGCGATCGACGCGATCAATCGCGGCGAAACGAAGTACACGCCGGTCTCCGGCATTCCGGAACTGCGCGAGGCGATCGCGAAGAAGTTCAAGCGCGAGAACAATCTCGATTACACCGCCGCGCAGACGATCGTCGGCACCGGCGGAAAGCAGATTCTTTTCAACGCCTTCATGGCGACCCTTAACCCGGGCGATGAAGTCGTGATCCCGGCTCCCTACTGGGTGTCTTATCCGGAGATGGTGGCGCTGTGCGGTGGCACGCCGGTGTTCGTTTCGGCGACGCAGGAAAACAACTTCAAGCTCAAGGCCGCGGATCTCGAGAAGACGATCACGCCGAAGACCAAGTGGTTCGTCTTCAACTCGCCATCAAACCCCTCGGGCGCTGCCTATTCGCATGACGAACTCAAGGCGCTGACGGATGTGCTGATGAAACATCCGCATGTCTGGGTGCTGACCGATGACATGTACGAGCACCTGACCTATGGCGACTTCAAGTTCGCAACGCCGGTCGAGGTCGAGCCCGGCCTCTACGACCGCACCTTGACGATGAACGGCGTCTCCAAAGCCTATGCGATGACCGGCTGGCGCATCGGCTATGCCGCCGGCCCCTTGCAACTCATCAAGGCGATGGACATGATCCAGGGCCAGCAGACCTCGGGCGCCACCTCGATCGCGCAATGGGCCGCTGTGGAGGCGCTGAACGGCTCGCAGGATTTCATCCCACGCAACAAGGAGATCTTCCAGGGTCGGCGCGATCTTGTCGTCTCCATGCTGAACCAGGCCAAGGGCATTTCCTGCCCGACGCCGGAAGGTGCCTTCTACGTCTATCCCTCCTGCGCCGGGCTGATCGGCAAGACCGCCCCGTCGGGAAAGGTCATCGAGACCGACGAGGACTTCGTCTCCGAGCTTCTGGAAGTGGAAGGCGTTGCGGTGGTGCACGGTTCGGCCTTCGGTCTAGGCCCGAACTTCCGCATCTCCTATGCGACCTCCGAGGAACTCCTCGAAGAGGCTTGCCGCCGAGTCCAGCGTTTCTGCGCCGCCTGCAAGTAACGGCGCGGACAAAGCAACACACGTCAAGCCCGCCGTTCCCGGCGGGCTTTTTCATGCTCAGAAATCGATTCGGCAATTGCCCAAGTCGATTCAGGAAGAAGCCCTATCTTATTGAGTCTACACTAATTCCCGCCTCCTGATCAGTTCGACCACTGCGGAGATGTCGTCGTCGCCATGCCCTTGGTCGACCCGGCTGGTAGCAAGCCTTCGCATGACGTCGATGAAGTCAGGCGCGACGTCTTGTTCGCCGCTCGCGCGGACAATATTTTCGAGGGCGACCGTCTGCATCGCCAGGTTGGAGACGACGTTGCGGTCGTGCAGGCCGCTGTCGATCTTGTCGGCCAGGTCGGGGAGGGTGCCGCTCATCGCCTCGAGCCATGGCAGGAGAAGCGCTAGAAAATCGGTCATCCTGTCGCCGCTGCTTGCCACCAGTGCAGCGGCATGCAGGAAGCCCGAGAAGAGGCCGTACATGCCAGACAGAAGCGCGAGGTCATAGAGCGCCGCGCGGCCCGGATCCCCGCCGAGATAGCGGCCTTCGGCGAGCGCGATCAGCGACGGCTTGTGCCGCTCGAAAAGAGCGGTCGAGCCGCTGTAAAGGATCAAGGTTCCGGCCTCGCCGATCATCGGCGGGATCGCCATGATGCCGCCGTCGAGATAGGCAGCACCCTTCGCCGTCGCCCAAGCCGCCAGTTCCTGCGCATCGCGCGGAGTGCCATTGGTGAGATTGACCAGGTCGCGGCCAGCGAGTGCGCCCTCTGCCTCCTCCAGGACTGCCCTGGCGGCGGCGTAGTCGACGACGCAAAGAATCACAAGATCGGCTTCGGCCACAGCGTCCGCCGGGCTTGCCGCAATGCTTGCGCCGGCCGCTGTGAGCGGCTCGGCCCGCGCTGGCGTGCGGTTCCAGACCGTTACCGAATGACCGTTTCGCATGAGGGTTGCGGCAAGCGCGGAGCCCATCGCGCCGGTGCCGAGGGTGGAAATTCTGCTCATGGGTTACTCCTTGACATCGTCTCAGGCGACGGAAAGCTTCTGGCCAAGGCCGCCATCGACGGCGAGCTTTGCCCCGGTGGTGAAGGTGGCCTCGAAGGCGAGGAACAGAACGGCGCGTGCCACTTCGTCGGCAGTGCCATTGCGCCTCATCGGCGTCACGCTGTCGCCGAGCGCCTTGAACTCGGCGCGCTCGGCGTCGCTCAAGCCCGCCACACCCTTGGTCGGGGTGTCGACGAAGCCGGGACTGACCGTGTTGACGCGGATGCGGCGCGGCAGAAGCTCGGCCGCTAGTACGGAAGCGAAGGAGACGAGTGCCGCCTTGGTGGCGCTGTAGACGCTCATGCCGGGGTGACCGCCCTCATCGGCGACCGATGATGTAAACACAATCGAGCCACCTTCGCGGATCAGCGGTGCCAACCGCTGCACGGTGAAGAAGGCGCCCCTGGTGTTGACCGCAAACTGACGGTCGTAGGACGCCTCGCTTACCTTGTCGAATGTCTCCAGTTCCGAGATGCCGGCATTGACGTGCAGCAGATCGATGGCGCCCAGCTTTTGGCCGGCCATCGCGCCGAGCACGGTGATGTCGTTGAGATCGGCGATATCGGAGCGCAGCGCATGCACGCGTGCGCCGAACTCCTGCTTGATCCTTGCCAGGTTGTCCTCGTTGCGTCCGGTCAAGAGCACGTCCGCGCCGCCATCGACGAGACGCGTGACGGTCGCGAGCCCCATGCCATGCGTGCCGCCGATCACGACGGCCTTTTTGCCTTGGTAGATTGTCATGATGTCTTCCTCTTCGTTCAAAACAGACGATGAGGTAGAGGTGCATTCGTGGACGACTTTATGCTAGACGGGAAAATGTGGACCTATCGTTCACATATGCAGACGATAGAGAGATCATGGCGAACCTGAACGACTTCACCTTCTTTGTCCACGTGGTCGACCATAAAGGCTTTGCCCCGGCGGCGCGGGCGCTCAATCTGCCGAAATCGACGCTCAGCAAGCGGCTAGCCATCCTCGAACAGGACCTTGGCGTCCGCCTCATCAATCGGACATCGCGCCGCTTCTCGGTGACCGAGACGGGTGAGGATTTCTATCGCCATGCGGCAGCAATGCTGATCGAAGCGGAGGCTGCAGAGAATATCGTGAAGGGGCGGCTCGCCGAGCCGAGCGGTGCGGTCAGGATCACCGCTTCGGTACCGACGGCTCAGCTCTCGCTGGCGCCGCTGCTGCCCGAACTCGCGCTCGCCTATCCGAAGCTGCGCGTGATCCTGCACGCGACCGACCGCTTCGTCGACATTGTTCAGGAAGGCTTTGACCTTGCCGTTCGCGACCACTTCGCGCCGCTTCCGGATTCGGGCCTCGTCCAGCGCCGCGTCGGATCGCAAGCGAAAATGCTTGTCGCCGCATCTGTCTATTTACACCAGCGGGGAATGCCCCTGGAGCCCGCGGATCTGGCACAGCACGACGGCCTGATGACGTCGCTTACGTCGGACGGCTGGGTAATGGAGCACGCCGATGGGGCGAGTGTGGAGATTTCACCAAAGCCACGTTTCGTGGCGGACGAGTCCCGCGTCCTGCGCGAAGCGGCTATGGCGGGGCTCGGCATTACCACCTTGCCCGGCAAGCTTTGCCAGGATGAGATCGCAAGCGGCGCTCTGGTCCGAATCCTGCCGGAATGGACTGCGGGCAAAGTGATGACGACCATCCTGATGCCGCATAGGCGCGGCCAACTACCGTCGGTGCGCGCGACCGTAGATTTCCTGGCGGCTCGCCTCGGCGAGGGCTGACATGCGGCTGCTAGGCCATATTACAAAGCAGAAGGCCCGCACACGCGGCGGGCCTTTCATCACAATTCGGGAACCGTGCGCTCAGCGCTCAGCCAGCGCCGGTTCGCCCTTCTTCTCGCGGATGAGGTTCAGGAAGCGACGGAAGAGATAGTGACTGTCCTGCGGCCCGGGCGAGGCTTCCGGGTGGTGCTGGACCGAGAAAACCGATTTACCATTGACGCGCAGGCCGCAATTGGTGCCGTCGAAGAGCGAAACGTGAGTCTCTTCAACGCCTTCCGGCAGCGACTTCGAATCGACCGCGAAGCCGTGGTTCATCGAGACGATCTCGACCTTGCCGGTCGTGTGGTCCTTGACCGGATGATTGGCGCCGTGGTGCCCCTGATGCATCTTCTCGGTCTTGGCGCCGAGCGCCAGCGCCAGCATCTGGTGACCGAGGCAGATCCCGAAGACCGGTATGTCGCTTTTCAGCAGGTTCTTGATCACCGGCACCGCGTATTCGCCGGTGGCGGCCGGGTCGCCCGGGCCGTTCGAAAGGAAGATACCGTCCGGTTTCAAGGCCAAGACTTCCTCAGCGCTCGTCTCGGCCGGAACGACCGTGACCCGGCAATCGAGGCCGGCGAAAAGGCGCAGGATGTTGCGCTTGACGCCGTAGTCGAGCGCCACGACGTGATAGGCGGCTTCGGTTTCGCCGAGTGTCGAGTGACCTTCGTTCCACACCCAGGGCTTCTCGGTCCAGCGATAGGACTGGCCTGAGGTCGCAACCTTGGCAAGATCGAGTCCCTCGAGGCCGCCCCAGGCTTTTGCTTCCGCCTTCAGCGTCTCGATGTCGAAGACGCCGGCCGGATCATGGGCGATGACGGCGTTCGGCATGCCGTTCTCGCGGATCCAGGCGGTCAGCGCCCGCGTATCGATGCCGCAAAGCCCGATGACGCCGCGCGCCTTCAGCCAGGCGTCGAGGTGCTTGGCGGCGCGATAGTTGGAAGGATCGGTGATGTCGGCCTTGAAGATGACCCCTACGGCGCCGTGGCGGGCCGCCGGCGTCAGATCCTCGATGTCCTCATCATTGGCGCCGATATTGCCGATATGCGGGAAGGTGAAGGTGACGATCTGGCCGAGATAGGAAGGGTCCGTCAGGATTTCCTGATACCCGGTCAGCGCCGTGTTGAAGCAGACCTCGGCCTGGACCTTGCCGGTTGCGCCGATGCCCTTGCCTTCGATCACCGTGCCGTCGGCCAGAACGAGCAGGGCGGTGGGTTTCTGGATTGTCCATGCGGGTGTCGCGGTCATCGTTCCTATCCCGTTGCGGCGGACCGCGCGGCTTTAAAGCCGGTCGGTTCAGCCCCCTTCAAATTGCATGCGGCATGGCGCGCGGAAGCCCCGCGAGAAAGAGGTTCATGCCGATGTTCGTGCAGGTGCCGGAAAATAAACAAAGGCTCTCATCGGGTCAACCGGCCGCCGTGAATTGTCGGGAAATAAAGTTCCTTAAAATTCAACCGGTTGCGCATTCGGTTTGATTGTACCTGCCGCACTGGTTTAAGACGACGACAACAACGAGGCAAACGAGCTGGTCCGGACGCTGGCAGCCGGGGCCGGCTTCGGGACGGAGTACAGATATGCGCGAGCAATTCGCAAACGCCCTTAAGGAAGCTCTGAAAGCCAGGGATGCCCGGCGGACTTCGACCGTTCGGCTGATCCAGGCAGCCATCAAGGACCGCGATATTGCCAATCGCGGTCAGGGCAAGGATCCGGCAAGCGATGATGAAATCATGCAGATCCTCGCCAGGATGATCAAGCAACGCGAGGAATCGGCCCGCATCTACGACCAAGGCGGCCGCCCGGAACTCGCAGAGCAGGAGCGGCAGGAAATCGCCATCATCAACGCGTTCCTGCCCGAGCAGTTTTCGGAGGAGAAGATTCGGGAGCTCTGCGTCGCGATCATCCAGGAAACCGGTGCCCAGGGCTTGCGTGATATGGGCAAGTGCATGAACGTGCTGAAGGAGCGCTATCCCGGCCAGATGGATTTCGCCAAGGCTTCCAGCATCCTCAAGGAACTGTTGAAATAGCCCATTGCGCGCGATCCTTGAGGGCGCGCTGCTTTCGTTCAGCCGTCCCTCTCCCTGTGAATTGCGGGCAATACCAAAGGGGACTGTGGCTTCCTCCAGCCATGCCGCTTATATGGAAGCTGGCCAGAGGTACCCATGCGCTTGTCACCGTCCTTCCTTGACGAGATCCGCGACCGCGTTCCGATTTCGGACGTGATCGGCAAGCGCGTCACCTGGGACCGGCGCAAGACCAATGTGTCGCGCGGCGATTACTGGGCCTGCTGCCCTTTCCACGGCGAGAAGTCGCCGAGCTTCCATTGCGAGGACCGCAAGGGCCGCTATCACTGTTTCGGCTGCGGTGTTTCCGGCGATCATTTCCGCTTCCTGACCGATCTCGAAGGCTTGAACTTTCCCGAAGCAGTTCAGCAGATCGCTGATATGGCGGGCGTCGCGATGCCGCAGCCCGACCCGCAGGCCGAGCGGCGGGAGAAGGAACGGACGAACCTCCTCGACGTCATGGAACTGGCGACGCAGTTCTTTCAGGATCAGCTCCAGAGCGCGATGGGGGCGAAGGCGCGCGCCTATCTGCGCGAGCGCGGCCTGACCGGCCGGACGATCGAGACATTTCGACTGGGCTATGCGCCGGACAGCCGCAACGCCTTGAAGGAGTTTCTCGCCGGCAAGGGTGTCGGCAAGGAGCAGATCGAGGCCTGTGGCCTTGTCGTGCATGGGCCGGACGTCCCGGTCTCCTACGACCGCTTTCGCGACCGGATCATGTTCCCGATCCTTTCGGCACGCGAGAAGGTGATCGCTTTTGGCGGGCGGGCCATGTCGGCCGATGCGCCAGCCAAATATCTGAACTCCAACGAGACCGAACTCTTCCACAAGGGCAATGTGCTCTTCAATTTCGCGCGCGCCCGGCGTGCCTCGCAGGGCGCCGATGGAGTCGGCACGATCATCGCCGTCGAAGGCTACATGGACGTGATCGCGCTACATCAGGCGGGTATCGAGAATACCGTGGCACCGCTCGGCACGGCGCTCACCGAGAACCAGCTCGACCTCCTCTGGAAGATGACGTCGCAGCCGGTGCTTTGCTTCGACGGCGACGGCGCCGGCATCCGGGCGGCCAATCGCGCCGTCGACCTGGCGCTGCCGCACCTGAAGCCCGGCCGTTCCGTCCGTTTCGCCATGCTGCCGGACGGCAAGGACCCGGACGACCTCGTCCGCCATGAAGGACGCGAGCCGTTTGACAAGGTGCTCGCCAATGCCCGCTCGCTGGCAGACATGGTCTGGATGCGTGAAGTGCAGGGCGGCACGTTTGATACGCCGGAAAAACGCGCCGAGCTCGAAGCGCGGCTGAGGCAGGTGACCTCGGTCATCGCCGACGAAAGCGTCCGCCGCCATTACGGCCAGGACATGCGCGACCGGCTGAACGCCTTTCTGCAGGGCAATGCGCCGTTCAGAAGTGACCGGCGTCCCTTCGAGCGAGGTGGACGGGAGCGCGGTGGTCGGCAAGGCGGCGGCTTTCGTCATGCCGGCGGCGACCGAAACGCCGGCCCGACCACGATCTCCGATCGCCTTGTGCGCTCCTCGCTCGTCAGTGGTCAGCAGGCAGCGCCATCGCTGCGCGAAAGTGTGTTGGCACTGACGATCGTCAATCACCCGCAACTGCTTTTCGACGAATATGACGAGATCTCGACGATCGAGTTCGATCATCGCGATCTGCAGCGTTGCTGGGCGGCGGTTCTGAACGCGGCGGCGGCAAACGGCCCGCGGCTGACACGGGAAAGTCTCGTCGAGCAACTGGAGGCGGAGGGGTTCGGCGCCCTGATCGGCGCCCTCGACCAGCAGATTCGCTATGCGCGGCTATGGACCGCGACCACGGCGGCCGCACCCGAGGATGCGCGCGAGGGTTACCTGCAGGCGCTTGCGCTGCACAAGCGCACCAAGGCGCTCAATTGGCAGCGACGCGAGCTCGAAAGGGAACTGGCGCATGCCACCGAAGAAGGCGATCTCGAGGTCGTGCCGCAACTGTTGCGCACACTTCAGGAGGTCCAATTGGAAGTGACCCGGCTCGAGAACCAGGAAGCAATAATTGAAGGCTTTGGCGTGCTTTCCGGACGGGTCAAGGGACCGGCAGCACGGTAGTGAGGTCGGAGTTCCCGGTTAGCACGATCTTCCAGCCGTTTGCGTCCAACTTTCCCAAATCCCATACTGCCCGCACGACGAAAGCGATTCCATGTCCGAAAGTCACGACACCACCGCGCACCTGTTCGACATGCGAGGCCTCGGAAATTCTCTCGATATCCTCAAGCGCATCTATGGCTATTCCGCCTTCCGCGGTCAGCAGCAGGCGGTCATCGAACACGTGGCGGAAGGCGGCGATGCGGTCGTGCTTTTCCCGACCGGGGCGGGCAAGTCGCTCTGCTTCCAGATTCCGGCGCTGTGTCGCAAAGGCGTCGGCATCGTCGTCTCGCCGCTGATCGCGCTGATGCGGGACCAGGTGGAGGCGCTGAAGCAGCTCGGCATTCGCGCCGCCGCGCTTAACTCTTCCCTGACCCGCGACGAGGCAATCGCCGTCCGCCGGGCGCTCTCGGCGGACGCCCTGGACCTGCTCTACGTGACGCCGGAGCGTGCGGTGACCGACGGGTTCGCCGAGATGATCGGCGACATGGACATCGCCCTCTTCGCCATCGACGAGGCGCACTGCGTGTCGCAATGGGGGCACGATTTTCGCCCCGAATATCGCGGCCTCGATTGCCTTGCGTCGCGCTTTCCCGGCGTGCCGCGCGTTGCGCTGACGGCCACCGCCGACCCGCATACGCGCGACGACATGATCGAGCGACTGGGGCTCAATGGCGCACGGGTTTTCACCTCCAGCTTCGACCGGCCGAATATCGCCTACGAGATCGTCGAACGCGACCAGCCGCGCCAACAGCTCCTGCGTTTCCTGTCGCGCTTCAAGGACTCGAGCGGCATCGTCTATTGCCTGTCGCGCGCCAAGGTCGAGGACACCGCCGATTGGCTGAACGAACAAGGCATCCGCGCGCTTCCCTATCATGCCGGTATGGATCGATCTTTGCGCGATGCACATCAGGATGCCTTCCTTAAAGAGGAAAATCTCTGCCTCGTCGCCACCGTTGCCTTCGGAATGGGGATCGACAAGCCGAACGTGCGCTATGTGGCGCATCTCGACCTGCCGGGTTCGGTCGAGGCCTATTACCAGGAGACGGGAAGGGCGGGGCGTGACGGACTGCCGTCGGAGGTCTGGATGGCCTATGGCATGGCCGATGTCATCCAGCGCCGGCGCATGATCGACGAGGGCGGCGCGCCCGACGAGATCAAGCGCATCGAACGGTCCAAGCTCAACGCCCTGCTGGCGATCTGCGAAACGGTCGGTTGCCGGCGCCAGGCGATCCTTGCGCATTTCGGCGAGGCGCATCCCGGCCGCTGCAGCCACTGCGACACCTGCCTGAAGCCGGTCGAAACCTGGAACGGCACGGAAGCGGCGATCAAGGCACTCGCCGCCGTCTACCGGACCGGCGAGCGGTTCGGCACCGGCCACGTCATCGACGTGCTGATCGGGACCGTCAATGAAAAGACCAAGCGCTTCGGCCATGTCGACATACCGGTCTTCGGTGCCGGCAAGGACCTGCCGGCGCGAACCTGGCAATCGGTCTTCCGGCAATTGCTGGCCGCGGGGCTGATCACGGTGGATCATGCCGCCTTCGGGGCCTTGAAGCTCGAGCCGGAGGCACGAAGTGTCTTCAAGCGCAAGCGCCAGGTGTTCTTCCGCAAGGATCGGCCCGGTTCCGGCAAGGCGGCGCGCGGCCAGAAGCCGGCGGCTCGTGAGCGCTCCGACCTTGCCGGCTCCGATCTCGAGCTTTTCGAACGCCTGCGCGCCGAGCGGTCCTCGATCGCCAAGGACTTGAACGTCCCGCCCTATGTCGTGTTCCCGGACACGACCTTGATCGCGCTCGCCAAACGGCGACCCCGCGACTTCGACGATCTCCTCGACATACCCGGCATCGGCGAGAGCAAGCGGGAGAGGTATGGCGAGGCTTTTCTGGCGGTAATCGAAGCGTTCGAGGATGGTGGCTGATCGAGCAATGCCGGCGGCATGCGTGCGCAGGCGTGCAGGGATCCAGCAGCGCCGCGTCGGCGGCGCGGATCACGCTTGAAACCCGCGCGTTTCACCTCAACAATGCAGTGAGAATGTGCTGCATGTCGAAAGTCGTCATGCTATTTGTCTAGACGAAATCAGTCCTCGATTGAAAGCGACCAGCCATGACCTCTGCTTTCCTCACTCACCTCCGTTCGGAACTCGAGGGCCTGAAGACGGCCGGGCTCTACAAGTCGGAGCGGGTCATCACGTCGAAGCAAGCGGGCGAGATCGAAGTCGCGTCCGGCGAAAGGGTCTTGAACTTCTGCGCCAACAACTATCTGGGGCTCGCCGATAACGAGGAGCTTGCCGATGCCGGCAAGAAGGCGCTCGACCGCTACGGCTACGGCATGGCCTCGGTGCGTTTCATCTGCGGCACGCAGGAGGAGCACAAGCAGCTCGAGGCGCGTATCTCCGCGTTCCTCGGCATGCAGGACACGATCCTCTATTCCTCCTGCTTCGATGCCAATGGCGGGCTGTTCGAGACGCTGCTCGGTGAGGAAGATGCAATCATCTCGGATGCGTTGAACCACGCCTCGATCATCGACGGGGTGCGGCTCTCCAAGGCGAAACGGTTCCGTTACGCCAACAACGACATGGCGGCGCTGGAAGAGGAGCTGAAGAAGGCTGAGGGCAGCCGCTTCAAGCTGATCGCCACCGACGGCGTCTTTTCCATGGACGGCATCATCGCCAATCTCGAGGGCGTCTGCGATCTGGCGGAGAAATACGGCGCGATGGTCATGGTCGACGACAGCCATGCGGTCGGTTTCGTCGGCAAGCATGGCCGCGGCTCGGCCGAGCATTGCGGCGTCGAGGGCCGGGTCGACATCGTTACCGGCACGCTCGGCAAGGCGCTGGGCGGTGCCTCGGGCGGCTACACTTCGGCCAAAGCCGAGGTCGTCGACTGGTTGCGCCAGCGCTCGCGGCCCTATCTCTTCTCCAATACTCTTGCTCCGGTTATCGCCGCCGCATCGCTCAAGGTCTTCGAACTGATCGAAAACGGCGATGCCGTTCGCGAGCGACTTTACGCAAATTCGGCACTCTTCCGGGCGGAAATGTCGAAGCTCGGCTTCACGCTGGCCGGCGAGGGGCACCCGATCATTCCCGTGATGCTTGGCGATGCGGCACTGGCGCAGGAGATGGCGGCGCGCATGCTGGCAAAGGGCGTCTACGTCATCGGCTTTTCCTTCCCGGTCGTGCCGAGAGGACAGGCGCGCATCCGCACCCAGATGTCGGCGGCCCACAGCGAGGCCGACGTCCGCCGCGCGATCGCTGTTTTTGAAGAAGTCGGCCGCGAGTTAGGGGTAATCTAGGAAGCGATTTGGGGGAGCCCGCGTTACGGCCAGGAGGAGTGTGTTTGCGATGACCAACATGATGAAGGCGCTGGTCAAGACGAGGCCGGAAGTCGGGCTGTGGATGGAACGCGTGCCGGTGCCCGAGGTCGGGCCGAACGATGTCCTGATTCGCGTCAAGAAATCGGCGATCTGCGGCACCGATGTCCATATCTGGAATTGGGACCAATGGGCGCAGAAGACCATTCCGGTGCCGATGGTCGTCGGCCACGAGTTCATGGGCGAAATCGCTGAAGTCGGCTCGGCGGTCACCAAGCATCATGTCGGCGAACGGGTCTCCGGCGAAGGCCATATCGTTTGCGGCAAGTGCCGCAATTGTCGGGCGGGCAGGGGGCACCTCTGCCGCAACACGCTCGGCGTCGGCGTCAACCGACCGGGCTCTTTCGCCGAGTTCGTCTGCCTGCCGGAATATAATGTCGTGACGATCCCGGATGACGTGCCGGACGAGATCGCCGCCATCTTCGATCCGTTCGGCAACGCCGTGCACACGGCGCTTTCCTTCGATCTCGTCGGCGAGGATGTTCTCGTTACCGGCGCCGGGCCGATCGGCATCATGGGGGCGCTGGTCGCCAAGCGCTCGGGCGCGCGCAAGGTGGTGATCACCGACATCAATCCGGTGCGCCTCGACCTCGCCCGCAAGGTCGGGATCGATTATGTCGTCGATGCCTCGAAGGAGAACCTCGCCGATCTGATGCGGTCGATAGGCATGACCGAAGGGTTCGATGTCGGGCTCGAAATGTCGGGCGCGGCACCCGCCTTTCGCGACATGATCGACAAGATGAACAATGGCGGCAAGATCGCCATTCTCGGCATTGCGCCGGCCGGCTTCGAGATCGACTGGAACAAGGTGATCTTCAAGATGCTCAACCTGAAGGGCATCTATGGCCGCGAAATGTTCGAGACCTGGTACAAGATGATCGCTTTTGTCCAGGGTGGGCTCGACCTTTCGCCGATCATCACCCACCGCATCGGCATCGATGCGTTTCGCGACGGATTCGAGGCGATGCGCTCCGGCAATTCCGGCAAGGTGGTGATGGATTGGCTGTGATGTGACTGCCGGTTGCATCCTGAAGCCAAATAACAGGGCTAATCCCGGAAAAAGCCTGCGCCCCTTGTCTTTTAAGAGGGCGCTCCTACATCTTGTGCCAACCCTGGTGAACGGCGAGGAATTCCCGTCGACAAGCGTTTTTTGCCGATTTGCGCGGTTTTTCACCGGAAATGCTTGACGGGATCAAAAATTCTGGGAATCACCATTTCAAGCAGAAATGGCGACATGGTACGGCGGATAGGGAATCATGCCAGAGACGACTCAGTGGCAGGACTGTCGAAGCTTGCCCGCTCAGCCGCGATCGCTGTCGTGGTTAATCAGGAATTAAACATCATCCCGTTACGTCAGGGGAAATGAGTCGGTGGCGGGTGCGCGGCGCGCCCGAACCCCCGAGCGGCATTGGGCACCGGGAACACACCGGTTGCGACAAGGAAAGCGACGATTAAATGGCAACAAAAGTCAAAGAAAACGAAGAAGCAGACGTTGAACGCGAAGGCACTCCGGACGGTCCGCTTCTCGATCTTTCCGACGACGCTGTCAAGAAGATGATCAAGGCCGCCAAGAAGCGCGGCTATGTGACGATGGACGAACTCAATTCCGTCCTGCCTTCCGAAGAAGTCACCTCTGAGCAGATCGAAGATACGATGTCGATGCTGTCCGACATGGGCATCAATGTCATCGAAGACGAGGAAGTCGAGGAAGCGGCGGGCGGCGACGAAGAGGATAGTGCCGACGACGCCGAGAGCGAAGGCGGCGAACTCGCGACCGTCAGCGGCACTGCGCTTGCCACCGGCAAGAAGAAGGAACCGACCGACCGTACCGACGACCCGGTGCGCATGTATCTGCGCGAGATGGGCTCGGTGGAGCTTCTTTCCCGCGAAGGCGAGATCGCCATCGCCAAGCGCATCGAGGCC
The DNA here is from genome assembly GCF_000265205.3 of Sinorhizobium fredii USDA 257. NCBI lineage: Bacteria > Pseudomonadati > Pseudomonadota > Alphaproteobacteria > Hyphomicrobiales > Rhizobiaceae > Ensifer > Ensifer fredii. Next base: position 4,812,597 of record NC_018000.1, on the reverse strand, counting down.
GGCCGCGAAACGATGATCGCAGGTCTCTGCGAAAGCCCGCTCACCTTCCAGGCGTTGATCATCTGGCGCGACGAGTTGAACGAGGGCCAGACGCTGCTGCGCGAGATCATCGACCTCGAGACCACCTATTCCGGTCCCGAGGCCAAGGCCGCGCCGCAGTTCCAGAGCCCGGAAAAGATCGAGGCCGACCGCAAGGCGGCCGAGGAGAAGGAAAAGGTCCGCAGATCGCGGACTGCGGCCAATGACGACGACATCACTAATGTCGGCGGCGAGGGCCAGCCGGTCGAGGAAGAGGAAGAGGACGACGACGAGTCGAACCTCTCGCTCGCCGCGATGGAAGCGGAGCTGCGCCCGCAGGTGATGGATACGCTCGACATCATCGCCGAGACCTACAAGAAGCTCCGCAAGCTGCAGGATCAGCAGGTGGAAGCGCGCCTTGCCGCGACCGGCACGCTGTCGCCGGCGCAGGAACGCCGCTACAAGGAGCTGAAGGACGAGCTGATCAAGGCGGTGAAGTCCCTGTCGCTCAACCAGAACCGCATCGACGCGCTGGTCGAGCAGCTTTACGACATTTCCAAGCGGCTCATGCAGAACGAGGGGCGGCTGCTGCGTCTTGCCGAATCCTACGGTGTCAAGCGCGACTCCTTCCTCGAACAGTATTCTGGCGCCGAACTCGACCCAAACTGGATGAAGTCGATCAGCAATCTCGCCGGCAAGGGCTGGAAGGAGTTTGCCAGGGCCGAGAACCAGACGATCCGCGACATCCGCCAGGAGATCCAGAATCTCGCGACCGAGACCGGCATCTCCATCGCCGAGTTCCGCCGCATTGTGTCGATGGTGCAGAAGGGCGAGCGCGAGGCGCGGATTGCCAAGAAGGAGATGGTCGAGGCGAACCTGCGCCTGGTGATCTCGATCGCCAAGAAGTACACGAACCGCGGCTTGCAATTCCTGGATCTCATCCAGGAAGGCAATATCGGCTTGATGAAGGCGGTGGACAAGTTCGAGTACCGCCGCGGCTACAAGTTCTCGACCTACGCGACCTGGTGGATCCGGCAGGCGATCACCCGCTCGATCGCCGACCAAGCCCGCACGATCCGCATTCCGGTGCACATGATCGAGACGATCAACAAGATCGTCCGCACCTCGCGCCAGATGCTGCACGAGATCGGCCGCGAGCCGACGCCCGAGGAGCTGGCGGAAAAGCTTGCCATGCCGCTCGAGAAGGTGCGCAAGGTCCTGAAGATCGCCAAGGAGCCGATCTCGCTCGAGACCCCCGTGGGCGACGAAGAGGACTCGCATCTCGGCGATTTCATCGAGGACAAGAACGCGCTGCTGCCGATCGACGCGGCCATTCAGGCGAACCTCCGCGAGACGACCACGCGCGTCCTCGCTTCGCTGACGCCGCGTGAAGAACGCGTGCTGCGCATGCGCTTCGGCATCGGCATGAACACCGACCACACGCTCGAAGAGGTCGGCCAGCAGTTCTCGGTGACCCGCGAGCGTATTCGTCAGATCGAGGCGAAGGCGCTCAGGAAGCTCAAGCATCCGAGCCGGTCGCGCAAGCTGCGCTCGTTCCTCGACAGCTGAACAGAGACAGCTGAGCCGACCGCTCTCTCAAAGAAATGCACGGAAGCCGGGCCAGCGCCCGGCTTTCTTGTTTCTCGGTGCCGCCCTCGGGGTGGCGCGAACGCGTCTGAACTTGTTCGGTTCGGACCGCGGGATTATACTTCTGAGCTTGCAGCGAAAGGGGGCACTGGTTGCAGTGCGAGAGAAGTAGTTGCACCGCAGGCGTCCACCGTGCCTTAGAGCGCCGGACCTTAAACGCGTAAGAAGCGCTCTAGCCTTTTCTTGATTTGGAGCATCTTGGACGCTCTCCTTCGAGGGCGGGATGTTCTGCGGGAGGTGTGAGATGACCACTTACGTCGTGCTCCTCAATTGGACCGATCAGGGTATCAAGTCTGTGCGTGAGTCGCCGAAACGGCTGGATGCGGCCAGAAAGGTGCTTGAGGAAATGGGCGGTTCCTTCAAGGATTTTTATCTCACCATGGGCGAATACGACATGGTCGCGATCTGCGAAGCGCCGGACGACGCGATTGCCGCACGGTTCTCATTGACGCTGGGCACCTACGGCAATGTGCGCACCCGGACGTTGAAGGCCTTCCCCGAGGCTGCCTATCGCGAACTGATCGGCACGCTCGGCTAGGCGAACAAGATTGTAACTGATTGGTTACTGCGGCGCGACGCTTCCGGAGAGGATATGCGCCGCGCCGCAGATGGCGTTGCGGAGCGTCTCGTCAAAGCCGACGCCGCTTATCGCCAATGGTAGCTTCGCCCGAGGTGCAGCAGGCGCAATCGGCGATCCCGTCGTTCGACTTCGCTTCAAAACCGTTCCTTAACATTTACGCTTTATCAATCTCTCGCATACGAGAGGTTCCGCGATGCGTTGCGTTTTTGTCGTCGTCCTCCTGTTGCTGGCCGGCTGCGGAACGGTGCCGAGAGAGACCCGGAACGCCTGCGCCGTCTTCGAGCAGCGAGATGGCCTATTCAACAGTTGGCGCCGGGCCGCCTATGCGGCGGAGCGCGAATATGGCGTGCCGGTGCCCGTACTGATGGCGACGATCTATACGGAGTCCGGCTTCCGCCACAATGCACGGCCGCCGCGCACCAAGCTCTTCGGCTTCATCCCCTGGACGCGGGTCTCTTCGGCTTATGGCTATTCGCAGGCGCTCGACGGCACCTGGGCCCGCTATCAGGCCGAAACCGGGCGCTGGATGGCGCGCCGCACGGACTTTGCCGACGCGGTCCGCTTCATTGCCTGGTACCACAATCAGAGCCACCAGCAGAACGGCATTGCCCTCAACGATCCCTATCGGCTCTACATCGCTTACTATCACGGCCACGGCGGCTATGCGCGCGGCAGTTGGAGCGATACGGCGAAGACGGGGGCCAAGCGCGCCAGCAACGTCGCGGCGCTCTACGCGCGCCAGCTGCAGGGCTGCGGGGGGTAAGACTCATCAAGCCTCTTTGAGGATCTGTCGGCCGCTCTTCGAAAATTTGCTTTGTCGTGTCGGAACCTTTCCGCCCCGGCCGTCCTTTGTTGACTTTCAATGGAGGAGACGGACATGGCTTATGTGGATGGTTTTCTGGTCGCGGTACCGAAGCAAAACGTCGAGGCCTACAAGGATATGGCTCGCAAGGCCGGTGAAGTCTGGAAGGAGCACGGTGCGCTGAATTATGTCGAATGCCTGGGCGACGACGTTCCCTATGGAGAGCTCACCTCGTTTCCGCGGGCGGTGCAGGCCAAGGAGGACGAGACCGTCGTCTTCTCATGGGTCGTTTACCGGTCGCGCCAGGACCGTGACGCGATCGTTGCCAAGGTGATGGCGGATCCGCGTCTGCAGGGCGATGAGTGGAAATCGATCTTCGATGGCAAGCGGATGATCTATGGCGGCTTCGAGCCCTTCCTGGAACTTTGACCTGCGACCGGATGACGGGGCGGCGAGCAGTCCGGCCGAAGATGCCCGACCGGCAAGGCTCTGCGCGACGCCAAGATGCTGAGCGGTTCTTCCAATCCGGATGAATTTCGCGATAGTGTCCAGTAGAAGCGGCGCTGGCGGAAGCGCGGCGCCCGCCATGCAGGACGACAGTAATGCCGCAGACCGTCATCACCATCGCCACCAAGGGGCAGGGGCTCTACGAGTTCACGAGCGAGGCGGCCGATTTCGTCCGGGCATGCGGTGCCTCGGAGGGGCTGCTTACGGTTTTCGTGCGCCACACCTCCGCCTCGCTCATCATTCAGGAAAACGCCGATCCGGACGTTCAACGCGATCTGCGCGAATTCTTCCAGCGTCTCGTGCCCCCGTCGTCCGCTCCTTCGATGGGCTGGATCGTCCACACCCAAGAAGGCCCGGACGACATGCCCGCCCATATCAAGGCGGCGTTGACCCAGGTCTCACTCGGGGTTCCGGTCATCGACGGGCGCATGGCGCTCGGCACCTGGCAGGGAATTTATCTCTTCGAGCACCGCGATCGCCCGCACCGCCGCGACGTTGTCCTGCATCTCGGAAGCTGACGCAAGTCTATCCTCTGCACTGGCCGATCTGACGATTCCTGCTGTAGAATGAACGGCCTGCCGACTATGAGGAGGAAAGGATGACGGACGCCCAGACCATTGCCGGTCGCTTCATCGAGGCCGTGAACGACAGGGATTTCGAAACGCTCGACCGCCTCCTCGACGACGATGTCGCCTTCGATTCGCTGACCGGTCAGCGCACGCTCGGCATCGGGCCGCTCAGAACCTGGGTGATGAGCTACCTGCGTCATTTCGACGAGAGTTTTGGCGACGTCGTGGTGATGCGCGATGCCTTCGGGCAGCGCGTGGCGGCCGACACGACCGCGCGCGGCACGTACCGCGAGACGATGGCCGGTTTCCCGGAGGCGTCGGGCCAGGCCTATGCCATCCCCAGCGTGTTTATTTTCGAGATCGAGGATGGCGTCATTACACGGCTCAGTCATTATCGCAATCTGAAGTTGTTCGAGCAGGAACTCGCCGGTTAACTGACGGAGAAGGAAAGCCGTCGGTTTTCAAAGCCTTAGGTTCGCTCTTGTGCAGCTGAAAGGAACGAATTCCGCCCTTTCTCGTTTCCCCTTGAACGGGAAGAGGAAAGCGCGGGCGGTCGTCCGTTCACGTCTCCGCCCTTGACCTGCCGCAAAACCGGCCGAATCGCCTGAGATTCGAGCGGGGGGCGGGACTTTTCCTGAACACCGCATGAACGAAGGGTTCCGGTGCCGTTCAGCTTGCCCGGTCTAGATTTGGATCAATGGTTGAGAGCGTGACCCGCCAACCCCTTCGCTAAACGGAGAAAATGCCATGAGGAAATTTCTTGTCAATGCAGCCGTCGCCGCCGTTGTCGGGCTGACCGGCCTTGTCGGTACGACCACCACGGCTTCGGCCGATGCGCTGGTTTTCGAATTCGGCCAGGGTGGCGGAGTTCAATACCGCGAGCATGACTATGACCGCTGGGACGATAGGCGCGATTGGCGCCGCGACCGCTGGGAACGTCGCGGTCGCTGCGAACCGTGGCTTGCCGTAGACAAGGCACGCGATCGCGGCCTGCGCCGCGCCCATGTCGCCGACATCTCGCGCCGCCAGGTCGTCGTCCAAGGTCGCCGTCACGGCGATCGCCAGGCGATCATCTTCGCTAATGTCCGTGGCTGCCCGATCATCGGTCGCTGGTAAGGACAGTCTTTCCGTCTTGTCTCCCCGCTGACGGAAAAGGAGCCCCCGCGCCAAACGTCGGGGGCTCTTCTTTTTTTTGACGTTCGAGGAGAGGCCAGCCTGAAACCTCAGGCTGGCCTACCCGGTGGCTCGGTGGCGATGCTAGTGGTTGACCGCGAAGGTCACATTGACGGTGACGCTATAGGCCTGCTCGCCGGTTGCGATTGGCACCTGGTCGGCGGCGAATTCCTTCGCCATGGTGCGCATCGGCACTGGCGGCTCGGGGCGGGAAGGCTGTTCCGAGAGCTCGATCAGCCGCCCGAGCGAGACGCCGGCCGCTTCGGCCAAGACCCTCGCCTTCACGATTGCGTCGGCGACAGCCGCCTTGCGGGCCTCGGTGATAATCGGCTCCGGCTTGTCGTTGGTAAATTCGATGCCGCCGCCCTGGTTGACGCCGAGCGTGACGGATTTGTCGAGGATTTCGCCGAGCCTCGCCAGATCGCGCACACGCACGCTGACGCCGTTGACGACCTGATAGCCGACGAGCTCCGGCGGGCGGGCGCTGCCGTCGCTGTTCTGCGGATAATTGTATTGCGGCATGATCGAGAAGCCGCTCGTCTGCAGGTCGCGCTCGGCAATGCCTGATTGCTTTAGAGCCGCAAGTACCTCGGCCATCGCCTTGTTGTTGGCGTCCAGCGCTTCGCGGGCGGTCTTCGCATCCTTGACGACGCTCAGCTGCACGATCGCCATGTCGGGCGCCGTCGTCGCCCGGCCTTCGCCGAAAACCTTGATCACCGCCTGGCGGCCTCTCACCCCGTCCGGGCGCCCCTTGGCGTCGCCCTTGCCGGCAACATTGTCTTGCGCCGCTGCGGCCGCCACAAAAGCACCGGCGAAGATGGCGGCAATCGCCGCAACATTGACGGAGCGGCCAATGCGTGTGGAAATCATGGAAGTTTCTCTCCGGTTGTTATCTGCCAAATCCTTGCTTATCGATTGTGTAGGCATTGCGGCAATGGCTTGTCGGCAAAAAGGTTTTCCGCTAGAGCCATTCGAGCCCGCGAATTGCCATTGGTTCGCGGCGGTCGGACGACCCGGCAGGGCCTGTAGCTCAATGGTTAGAGCCGGCGGCTCATAACCGCTTGGTTGGGGGTTCGAGTCCCTCCGGGCCCACCATTTTTCTTTGTTTTCAAAGGCTTACGGTGAGGGGTACTATAGTAACTTAGTACCCCTCATTTGACGACACGCAGACGTGGCGTTTGCTTCTCCTCAAGCAGGCGGCTTCCCGCCGTCGCCGTCTTGCGTTTGTCGACGCCTTTCGCATAGAGGACCACCTGCTGCATGGTGGTATGGCCGAGCATATCCTTCTGCTGCTGGAAGCTGGCACCGCTCTCGGCGACCATCGTTGCATAGGTCTTGCGCAAGCCGTGGAGGGTGTAGCCGATTTCGCCTGTCTTGCGATTCGAGACCGGAATACCGGCTTGCTTGCACCAATGCGCCATCATCCCGGTAAGCGACTTTCCGCTAAATGCCTTGCCGTAAGCGGTCACAAGAACGGTCTCGGTTGAACGGTCAAGCGGTGCCAACGCCTCGGCAAGCATCTTCGTCAATGGCCGGAACTGGATCATATCCTCGTCGCTCTGGACTCGCTTCTGTTGCTCGAATTCGAAGCCCTCGACAGTTTCGCCGTCGATCTCGACGCTGATCAGTTGATCCCACCTAAGAACGGCGATATCGCCGCGCCGGTCGCCCGCCCAGAGCGCCAATGCATAGGCGGTGCGCGCCGCCGAACCGACCTTGTGACGCGCCTCAAATCGGGCGCGGATGTCGTCGGGCCAGCGTTTCCAGCCGATATAGCCGCCGCGCTTGCCGCCGCCGCGCTTCCATTTGACCAACTCGGTAGGGTCATCGCTGCGCCAGCCTTTGCGGCGGGCCACGAAGAAGATTTTCCTGAGCATGACTTTCATATGCCACGGCTTCGACGGGGTGACCTCCCAACGCTCAATAAGCAGTTCTAGGTCCTCATACGTCATGTCAGCGACCGGAACCTCGCCCCATAACAGCCTTTCGCCAATAACAATCTGCATGGCAAAAAATTCCTGTGCCATGCGTTCGTTCTTCGACTGGCTGTCGCTGGCGAGATCACGCCATTCCTGCGATTGCAGAACAAGCTTCCAAGCGGCTTTGAAGGTCTCGGGCAACGTCGCGTTCGGCATTTCGACGACGTCTGCCTTGCGGGGTGCGCGATTCTCAATGATGGCCCTATAGGCGGCATCGAAAACCTTCGTCCCTGGTTCGACGCCGACCGGCAGCAGCGTGGTCTTCATGCCCTTCTTCTGGAACCGCCAGCGGATCGGGCTGTCCGGCGTTTTCCGCCATTGGGTAACACCGGGATATTGTTTTTTGACTTCATCGGTCGTCATCTTGCGGTGCCCTCCAGCGCGGCGCGGTGTTTGTGCCAGTGCTCGTCGATGCGGAGCATGGCTTGAACGAGCATGAGAGGATAGCGGAAGCCTCTACCTTGCTCGACGCCGTTCAGCGTGCGCACCGACATGCCGAGCACTTCGGCGGCCAAATCGGCGGTGATGTCGAGCTTGGTGCGCCAGCCGAACACCATGTCGGCCAGTTTTTCGGGCTCGGTGCAGGCGTCGGTAAAGCGGGACCAGCCGGCGGGGCTTTGTGATTTCTTCTTTCGGGGCAAGAACGTCTCTCCTGTCCAAGGTGGATACGCTCTCGTTATTGCGCGCCATGCGCAGAATGACAAGCTCTCATTTTCGTTGTGCACGGGCACGTTCCAGTGCCCTCTGGATTTCGGTGCTTCCGCTCTGCGGCACCGCCGAAAAAGCGATATCCAATTCGACGCGATCCCAAACCACGCGATTATGCAGGCGCTTGGGTTTCGGCATCGTGCCCTCGGCAACAAGTTCATCGAACAGTGTTTCGCCGACGCCGATGTAACGGGCGCTTTCCGAGCGCGACAATCCGCGCGGCGCATAGCCAAATGGATCAGTCTTCATCCTCCCCGTCCCTTGACAGGCCCATCGAGTATAAATGCAAATTTGCACTTTCTACTTTCGATCCATAAGTGCAAATCTGTATTTATACCTTAAAATTCAAAGTTCAGATTTGAAAATGCAAGTCCGTCTCGAAACTATACTGTTGCTAGATCGCATTTGGAAGCGTTAAAATGGTTCCCGTAGAGCACCATTTTGGATTGGAACGTGTGTGAGGAACAGATGAACGACACCCCTATCCGCAAGCTGATGACAGACGACGACCTTGCCGACCGCTGGGGTTGTGAGCGCGAGACGGTCCTGCGCCGTCGAAAGGTGTGGGGACTGAAGGGCGTCAAATTCGGTCGCCAGTGGCGTTTCCGGCCCGAAGACGTCGAGGAGTGCGAGCGCCGTCGTGTGACGGCAGAGTGACCGCAAAATAAAACCGCCCGTGCGCATTGAGGGGGCAGCACGGGCGGCACATGAGGGGATTCCGAGATAAGGGAACCGCGCCGAAATCATACCCCGCGAGGTTTTTCAATTCAAGGCGGCGCAGTTCCCATCGATGTGATGAAGAAGGCACGCCAGCGATGAAAGCCGATGCCGATGTCCCCGCGAAAAAACGCCTCGTCCAGGCGCATCGCTTCGTCTGGCACGATCCCGCCACCATCCCGCGCCGCCAGTGCCTCTATCCCGATCTCTATTATCGCGGTTTCGCCACCGCCACAGTCGCACCGGGCGGCATCGGAAAGAGCGGTCTATGCCTCGTCGAAGCCGTCGCGCTCGCCTCCGGTCGCGATCTGCTGCGCATAGGTCACCGCTTCCGCACCGATGAGCAATTGCGCGTCTGGTACTGGAATGGCGAAGACCCTATGGACGAACTCGAACGGCAGGTGCACGCAATATGCCAGCATTATGGCCTTGGCCCCAATGACATCTACGGGCGGCTTTTCCTCGACAGCGGTCGAGATATGCCGATCAAGCTGGTTACGCCATCAGGGCGCGACGGTTTCAAGGTGCAGCCGGAAGTCCTCAGCCAACTTGAAGGGACGATCGGCGGCAATGGCATCGATGTCGCGATATTCGATCCGCTCGCGAACTTCGTTACGGCAAACTGCAATTCCAACGAAGTGATGGGTGCGATCAGCGAGACGTGCTCCAACATCGCCAGTCACTGCGATTGTGGCGTCGGACTCGTCCACCATCCGCGCAAGACGAACGGCTCGGAAATAACCGCCGAGGATGCCAGAGGCGGCGGGGCATTGATTGCCGGATTCCGCGTCGTTCGCGTCTTGAACCGCATGACGGCGGCAGAGGCAGAAAAGGCTGGCATTACCGGCAATGGGCATCGCCGCTATTTCCGCGCCGGTCTCGACAAGATCAACCTGACGCCACCGCGGGACGACGTTACCTGGCGCTATCTCGAAGACGTGGTTCTGCCGAACGGCGACCCGGACGACCTGACAAATCCGGACGGCGATCACGTCCGCGTCGTCGTTCCATGGCGCTGGCCGAACCCCTTCGACGACGTCCAGAGCCATCACATCGTCGCCTTTCAGGACGCGCTCGAACGCGAGGAAACGCGCAATCGAGCTAGTCCGCAATCGACCGATTGGGTCGGGCACCTGCTCGCCGAAATACTCGAAATCGATACAGGGCGCTTTGCCGGCGCCAAGGCAAATCGAACCACCACACAGAACACAGCGCGCGAGCGCTGCGCACAAATCATCAAGCAATGGATGGACAGCGGACTGCTCGTCATCGAGGAGATCATCAGAGATGGGAAAAAGGATCGAAAAATCCCGGTTGTACGCGTCGGCACTCGGTACGCGTAAAAGTTTCCCCACTCAAATCGGCCAAGTGGGGAACGGGTGGGGAAACACCGTGTGGCGGACCATTACGGGACCAGTCTCCCACCCGTTTCCCCACCACCCTTATACCCCCTGTAAGGGGGTAAGGGTGGGGAAGCGTTGGTGGGGTGGTCCTGTTTCGGAGTGGGTACGGCAGCCACCCACTTGCTCGGGTGGGGTGGAAGTGGGTGGGGATTGAACGGATGACGATCCACCCCGCCGACATCGAGGACGTCGAGGACCTGCGCCGCCAACTCGCCGAGGTTCAGCGCGAGCGGGACGAGGCGATCCGCGAGCGCGACCGGCTGCGGCGGCGGCTGGCGTATGTGCAGATGCAGGTCGGCTTCGCGGTCGACGAGTTGCGATGCGGACGGGTTGATCAAGCGCGGCGACGGCTGGACCGCAAGGGAGTTTCGATGAAGGAACGGCAAAGCCCGAGCCAATGATCCGGGCGAAGGAGGAAAGGCGATGAAGGTAGAGGAGAACTGGCAGCGCATCGAAGCAATGCGGATTGTAAATCGCTGGATTCGTGAGGGCGAAGCTGCTGCGCTCAAAGGGGATTTCGGGCCGGATTGGCTAGTACAACTCGGCGGCACGTTAATCGAACGTGGAAAAATGGGTGCGGAGACCTGCCGCATGCGCCTCGCTCATATCGCCGACGATGCGAGACCAGAACGGGACGCGGAACGAGCGTGGCTTGTCGAGCGGATCGAACAGGAGGTAAGGCAATGAGCGAGCGTCGCCGCATGCTCGACCAGGGTCTCACCGTTGTCGGAACCATGCGCAAGGTCGGCGGCATCCTCGTCGACCATGACCTGATCGCCTATGCGCAAGAACGCGGCCTCATCGTCCGCATTGATCGCCAGACCGATTGGGGCAATCCCTTCCGGATGACATCGGAAGCGAATCGCGATCTCGTCTGCGACCGATACGAAAGCTACATCCGCGCCAATCCCGATCTGCTCGAACGCATCCCCAGTCTCAAGGGCAAGTTGCTCTTGTGCTGGTGCCATCCTCGCAGATGCCACGGCGACACGCTCGCCGCACTGGCGAATGAAACATCACCCGCCGCACCTGCGGCATAACCAAGGAGAAGGCAATGAGCACAGTGCATGAAATGGCAACCGCCATCTTCAAGGAACTCGATGGCAGAGAACCGGGACCGGAGACCACCCAAGCGGGAATAGAAGACGCCATGCGCCAGTTTCCCGAGGCAACCGTCGCCGAATTCAAGCGAGCGACAGATATCGCGAGGGGAATGTTCCATGCGCGAGCGGAAAAGACCAAGCAGGAAGTAGCAGCCTTGGAAGCCGGTATGGAATTGATGCGACGCTATCCCGCTGGCAAGACCTTCGGCGAAGCGGTCGCCCTCGGCGTTGCCGCTGGCGACTCACTCGCCATCGCAGCCGACGCTAAACTTCGCAGCTTCCGAAACTGACGGGGCCATGCCGAGGGGGGGCGGTCTTCAGTCTTCGGACTGCCCCTTCGGGACCGGCGGCTGCCAAAAGCGCGAAAAAACGGGAAATTGTTGATGGGGGGCTATGTCAATACAAAACTGGGTTTTTGACCTCCTGCAACCGGCGCTAACCTCGCCTAATCCGCCGATTTCCGCTAAGAGTCGTTCTATGACACTGGAAACAATCCGCTTCGACATCCAAGACTTCCTCAAAACGCCGGAACAACAGGCTGGCATTCTCGAAGCCGCCCTTGAAGACGGCGATCCCGATCTGATTGCAACGATCATTGGCGATATTCGCGAAGCGCAGCGCAGGAATGGCAGCGACGCGCCGAAGGCAACCGACGAATAAGCGCGGCATGGATTTCCGACAGCGCCGACCAACGCGGGGGCGAGTTCCGCTGTACCGATATCGGTACATTCAGCAACAGAGTACCGAAGATGGCGCTGCGAGGGCATAAAGGGCATCGCGCGTCAAAACGGAAAGGCTTTCCGATTTGCTGGCATGCGTTCAGCGACAGCCATAATCGACACGGTGATCGCCGTTCCGCGGCTCGCCCGATAGATTGATCGTCCGAACGCAAACGCGCGTCTGCGGGGCGCTATGGCCGAACAAAACGTGATCGCCATTTCAACCCTGAAATAGTTTGCGGGCTATGATCCCCTTGCCGTGAGAAAGCCCCCGGCGGGCAAGCGTTGTCGATCCCCGACCGCCCCGCCGAAAACGGAGGCGGTTTTTATGGATCACCAACTTGCCCGCGTCGAGCGCGCGCTTTCCGAGCAGAAACATCTCCTGATCAGCCTCGAACGCCGAGGGCGTAAACGGGCCAAGGCACCGCAACAAGCCATCATCCGCGCCGCCATCTGCCGCGTTCACGCCTTCCTCGGGAAAACCGAGCCCGACCAGGTGGCGGCCTCGCTCTATCCGAACGACGCCGATGTGTCCCGCGCGCTTGCCGATATCGGCGGTTTCCTGAAAGCCCGCGCGGCTGCGCCCCCTGCGACTACAGATGACGCTGCATCGTGGGGAATCGTGCAACCCGCCTTTGCGGGTGTTCTCGAAGTCCTCGCACCGCAATCGGTCTATGCGGCGCTTGCCTCGCGTGGACTGCGGATTTCGCTTGTGGGCGTCTCGTCGGTTCCGGTGCCGCGTCGGGATGATGCCGTGACGCCGAATATGAGCGCCGTTTTTCCCGGCGAAGGCGACCCAATCCCGGTCCGCCGCGTTGGCCTCTCGTCGAACGTCATCAAGCCGTACATGGCGAAAATCCTGACGATCTTTAGCGCCGAACTCGCCAAGCATTCGAATATCGAGGCGATCCTGTCGGCGATCATCCGTGAGGACACGGCCGAGGCTCTGGACAGCGTCATGCTTTCGGACGAGGCGGCGACCGCCGCCGCACCCGGCGGCTTGCTTGCCGGTGTCGTGCCGTTGACGCCAACCGGCGGCGGTGGTGCTGCCGCTCTTGCGCGCGATCTCGGTGCGCTTGCCGCCGCCATCGATGCCGACGACCTCGTTTACCTGATGCCGCCCGCCGAGCGCATCAGGGCGCTCACACTCGCGCCGGGCCTGGCCGCCGCAACGATCATCGCCGCACCGACGCTTGCCGCCGGAACGGTCGTTGCCATCGATGCCGCCGCTTTCGTTTCCGGCGAAGGCGACGCGCCTCAGTTCGACATTTCCGACAAGGCGGTCGTGGTGAACGACGACGGCCTGCCGGTTCCGGACTTCGCAACCGCCAGCACGGTTTCGCTCTGGCAGATGCGGCTTCTCGGGCTGCGCATGCTGCAACAGGTCAGCTGGGGTCTGCGGTCCGCCGGGTCGGTCGCTTATACGGAGGCGGTGACATGGTGAGCACGTACAAGGACGATAACGGCGAAGACTACGAGCAGTGGGCCGCGCGGAAAAATCGCGAGATGGAGGAGCGCAAGGTGCAAGCCGGGACTGAGCAACGGCTTTCGGCGCTGGAAAGGCGCTTCACCGTCCGGCTCGAGGAAGTCGTTAAAGCCGTCGAACTGGCCTTCGGCGACCTGCGCACCGAGATGCAGGTGCAGCGCGCCGTCTATGACGACGAGGCGCAACTGCTTGCCGACCTCAGAGATACCCATGAGGTGAGAGTCGAGCGGCAGGTCCGGAAGGCCGTAAAGGACGAGGCTCGGGCGTTCGTCAGCGAAATTCAGAAATTGCGCAACTCGCTCCACTTCCTTGAGGCGCGGGTAAAGGAAGTGGAAGCGAGGGCGGTGAAATGAGCGCCACGGCCGCAAGAGTTTTGCCCTTCGAACCGCCAGCCAGTCACAGCTGTGGTGGAGGCGGCCCCGCCTACGCTCTTGTCGTCTTGCCCGACGCGACCGGCCTTGCCGTCGTCCCCGATGGCGACAGACTCGCTCAAACCCATTGCGACCGCGCCGAAATGCTGGAGCGGCTGGAAACGCTTCTCAATGGTCTTGGGCTATGCCTCGTGCCCACAGGTCGCCGGTAAGCGCGGCAACGCGCTGTGGGGAACTTAGGAACAAAGCAACTCCCCCTTGTACTTCAACCCTCAAATCTGTTTCATGCCTCCGACGGGGAACCTCGGGGGTGTAAGTTGGATCGACAGGTCACGGCACGATTTTTCGGTGTATCTGCGCTTAACAATGATAATGCGACGTTCTATGAAGCCCTCACGCGGCTGATCGATGATGAAACACGCACGCAGTGGACCGCCCTATATGGCGACGTTCGTGTAAAGCTCGCTCGCTGTGCGTTCGCTGATAATGACCGACGCTTCATCGAGGGCGAATTCGTTCGACAGCAGCGTCACCACGTGCCGCCTATTGCTCTCGACGACGGCGAGTTGGTTGATCAACCCAATCCGGTAGGCCATAGAACGGCTTTCCGTTATGATGGTCACCTAGGCATAATACTCTTAGAGAGCCGAAAAGAGGCAGTACCTGCGGGTCGGATCGACCAGTACATGCGGCGGAAGATCGCAGGGCATAGAGGGTTCCATTTTATGCCGTGCCTGTCCCGAACAGGTTTAGAGCAACTTCGTGACCGTCACGCGAGGGCCATTTCGTTTCGGGTGCACAGCCCAACTGATCTCTCCTTGGTTGAGGGGCAGAATTCATCCATTGGAAGAAATTTAGAGGCACTATCGAACAACTTTGGTGGCCCGAGCATCGAAGTGCGAGTTTATTGGCCCGGACACGAACGCGGAGGCCGTCTAAATATGCCGGCCGTGCGCAATCTGATTGGGTTGGGAACCAGAAATGAGGGCGTTTTCGACAAAATTGAGGTTAAGTTGGCCGACGACCAACATCCCATCGACATTCTAACCGATCAAATTAGGAATACTGAGACACTCGACCTCAGAAATGAGGTGGAGCATAATTGGCAGACTCGACAGGAATTCCTTGAAAGAACCTTCGCGGCGAACTTGCCGACCCTGGAAAGGATCTACGGCCATGGTGGTGCGGACGGCGAATAGCATTTACGATAGAACGTATTCGTTCATTTCGCATGCACCATTAACTGCCGCGTGCGGCGGAGCTATAGCCATCACTCTGGTCGTTTCACGCCTGTCCTTCTTAGAAGGCATCGAGGTTGGCGCGATTTTTTCGGGCGTGTTCGATATAACAACGATACTAACGGGATTCCTTGCCACTTTTTATGTATTTGTGGTCGCGCGACAGAACAAATTCCTAGAGAACATACAGAACACTGAGGCGTATCGGAACGCAGTCGGTTTATTGCGGTTCAATATCTACTGGGCGATATCCGTGATTCTGATATCTTGGCTTTGCATGATCGTAGCGCCCGAAAAGATCGCACTTTGGTCGTGGCAACAAGCACTTGTGTTTGTTTGGTCCTTCAACACAATACTGCTGACGATCAACTTCACGAGAAGCGTTCTACATTTCAACACGATTATATCGGCTCGGGACACGCGAGACTCGCGCTAGACGTACTGCTCGGCTCTCCTTACATCGATCACTTACGGCGACCGGGTTTTCGGTGGCAGTGTCCATCGCTCGTTGCTCTCTATCTCCCTCCACAGTTACTCCTCCGGGCTGATCGCCAAGCGAAGCCACGGTCGATGCTCTCAGAGGGGTGCGGCAAGGCTTCGCGGAACGGTCGCGCCTGAGCGGGTTCTTCGCCGGTCGCTCCCGCGCGTCCGGGTTGGCGGCAATTAGGCTCTGAAATTTCAGTGTCGCAGTCGCTTCGGCCCCTCTAACTAGCCTAGGCCAACCGCCTTAATAGACGCGACCGCCCGATGCCTTTAGACAATCAATTCGCTGCCGTGCCGGTACGCGGAAATTGAAGCCGTCGCGCTTGGAGAAGGTAGCCGTGTATCAGGCGCTCGACGAGTAACAACCGAACAATACGAAAGATCACGAAATGAAGACGAACCGCTTCATGATGACGGCGCTCGCCGTCATGGCAACCCTTCCCCTTGCCAGCTGCGTGACCGGCCAAGCCGAGTTTGCTGCTCTACCCGGCGAGCCGAAGCTGACACAGGCGCAACTGATCCGCGCTCAAGGCTATTGCAAGATGCGGATGAACGACGAGGTCAACAGAATGTTCGCCCGATATGGTGCCGAGGCAACCTTGATTGCCGGACAAGGCATGTTGGTTGAAGACGCCACTGCGTGTTTCGCCTCGCAAGGCGTTATGGTCAAGGGCTTTCGCCAGAAAGATGGCTCTCTGCGGGCTGCGAACGGCGCGATCGTAGAACCGGCCACGCGCAAGGTCGCAGGTAAATTCCCGCCAAAGCCGAGATAAGGTAAAACGACCATGACGAACCTCTACGAAATGCAAACCAAGCAAATGTTCACCGATCGCGGCATACTCGGCATCTGGCTGGTGATGTGCTCGCCGGTAACGACCGGCTTCCTCTACTGGTGGCTGGTCCACATCATCGCGGCGAATGAAAGGGCCGCCGAATTTGGATATCGAAGCGCTTTACCCGGCTCTGCTCTCTTCGTCGCGCTGCTGCTGATTGCGTCCAGTCTCGCGTTCATCGCGGGCTGCATCCTTCTTCTGATCGGTCGCTCTCAGGAGACAACCGTTCGACGCCTGGCGCGTCCGAAGACCGGCGGGCAGGTGCGCGGCGCTTGGGCGTCGGCGCATGATGCACCGCCACAGTCCGGCTTCCACGGGGGGCGCCACCCGGAAGGCGATGCTTGGCGGCGGTGACGGAGGTGCAAGCCCAGCACCGTATGCTTATCGCCGCTCGGGTTATGGTGACGATACCAACTCACCTATGTCGAGGATGAAGTTTCACCGCCGCTCGCGTCTGCGCTGCTCAATTTCCTTGGCCCACTCGGGAAATACCTCGGCGAAGGGTCGCCCCTCGGCATCTTCCGGCAGCAGGAAATCGTCGGGGTTTTGGGCGACCCGCCGACGCAGTTCTGCCTCATGCTCATCGGTCCATTGATCGTCCGGCACATTGCGCAGGTTCAGTTTTTCCTTCGGCATGGTCGAGCCTCTTTTACCTGCCGGCCCTTGGCTGGCATCCCTTGGCGAACCGTTGCTGCTGCGGATCGGCATTCGGGAGAGTTTGACGATAGAACGCTTTAATTGAGGAGACCACTCGGAAGGAAGGGTTTTGGGCGGTGAGATTTGCGATCCGGGTGATTGCGCTCGGACTGGTCTGCGATCCTTCGGCGATCTCTCGACGCGACAAACCGACTTCGTCTTCTAGGCGGTGGATCATCCGGGCGACTTCGGCGACATCGTTGGGCATGGGTGCATTCCTCGGCGGTGGGTGCGCAAAGGGCGTCGAACGAACCTGTCAACTCAATCGATCCGCGACGCCCCGGCCTCTTGGAAGGCAGTCAAGGATAGTAGGGGGCACGCCATCGAACAAGTAACTACGGGAACAAAGTGAGAAGCAGCCGTTAGTAACCTGCAACGATTTCAACTGGTTAAGTGGGCCCTCCGGGCCCACCATTTGCTTCAGGGCTTCCAGGCGCGCTGCCGATCCGGCAGAGCCTCGTTGGGCAACAAAATCGAAGCGCGATATCGGTGAGGTAGCCTGCACAGCAAAACGGCCTAAACCTTTGGCCACGCCTTTTCCGAGCACAGTTCTTTAAACTGAACTTTCGGCTTGATTGTCGCCGAAGATGAACATTTGAGCTTGCAGAACGTTCTCCCTTGGCCAAACAGGCAAGGAGGAAATGAGATGAGCGCCGACCAGCGTACCATGATGTCGATCGCGCTTACTGCGGTGATCGCTCTATTCACGGCTTTTATGATTGGAATGGTGCTCGCCTAGCCGCCCCACGCAGATAGGACTTCGCCCGTCAAACTCCGTTTTGCTGCCGCACCACCGTCAGCGACACCAGCGCGCAGTCGGCCCGTCCGGCGGCACCCAGTAACGAACGAGGCCGTGGCTCGAGCGACAACTTTGCCGATACACATTCAACGTGTGAAACGGCTCCCACTATCGGAGCTTCGCTCCGGGACCCATTGCGGGGCCGCGTCGGCTATCGGACCGGGTCGGGCGATGGTTTACGTCGGCTTGACGGCGTTGTCGTCGGAGCTTGCGGATCCGTTCCGACGGGTCGATGAACAGCACCAGTACTACAGCCGCCGCTACAAGTGCATATCCCGGAATGCCCGTTTTTGCGCTCGCGAGCCCAGCAATCGACATGGCAACTGCAATATAAATTCCGGTCGACCCGGGGCCGGAAGTCACGCCCCAAAGGAGATCGGAAACTCGATCTTTCCATCTTCCGTGCGACATCGCCATGGCAATAATTCCAATCGAACTTGCTTGGTGGACAACCGCTGATAAGCGCTGGATTGCAGCAATATGTACCAGGCGAGCCCTTCGGCAATCGGCCTCAGACCTTTGCCGGCCCGTGTTGGACCAAGGTCCGACGTCCCAAAATGCCAGCCCGAGGATTTTTCGGGGTTGCCGCGGCACTCCACAACAAACACCTTTTTTTAGACTTCGCTTCAAAGGCGGGGCCTATCGCAAATTGCATGAATTTCGCTGTCGGCCCTCGCGTCACGAGTTGCTTCGGGGAAGTCGCGCCTATTGCGAGTTCAATCAAGAGGCCGCGTCGCCGCAACGGATACCCGGGCTGCATGGATGGGGCCCAGCCACGTCGAATTCAACATGAGTATCGGCGGTCTGGCGCAGATCGGCGCCAGCGGCCCGATTTAAGTTGAGCGCCGGTCCATCTTCCTCGAACGTCTTCACGCGCTGATCGTAGTTTGGTGAAATCGTGCCCAGCACGCGATCCCAGAACGAGAAGTAGTTGCCGTAGTTGTATCGAAATCCCGAATGGTGCTGATCGTGGAACGTCGTGCACAGCAAGGGGGACGGATAACGCGCTGTCGATGAGGCGAAATACTCGAACCCACAGTGCCCGAGCATGCCATTGAAATGTTCGAACAGCCTTTGTCCGATGAGAATCGCTGGCGGAAACGGCACAACGAAAACGATGACGGCTGAGAACCCCTGCAATAGAAAATTGTCGAGGACATCCTCCGAATAGGTGCTCCAGATCGTTGGTGCGACACTCTTATGATGAAGTGCGTGCAGCGGGTAGAGCCACTTCGTGTGCAGCAGCCGGTGCATGAAATAGAACCAGGTATCGTAGAGGAACATGCAGAGAACAAAGAGCGGCACCGCCGCCCACCAGTTGAACGCCCAGGGTGCCGGCGCCCAACCCTTTTGCTGAACGTAGAGGCCGATGGTCAGAGGCAGGCACGCGCTGAACATCGAAGCCAGGCTCTGGCGGATTTCCGCATTGCGACGTTTGTCGGAGCCGCGCCCCTTCTGAATCTTTCGCTCGGGATTGCGGTCGTTGACCCAACTGAGACCGTAGCCAAAGGCGAAATAGGTAACGACTGTCGTGGCGTAGAATCCGAACAGAAAAAGAAGATAGAACAGTTCGTCCGACATCGGCCCCTGCAGCCCCCAAGCCAAATCCGCGCCGCGGGAACATGCCATGCCGTATTGGCAATTTAAAGTGGAAATGCGCGTGTCGGAAAGACTGCGTGAAGGCCGCCTCCGCCGGCGCGCCCCATGGGGGAGGTCTTCATTTCGAGATATTCCTCTCGGCCGGTTTTACTTCGCCGCCGACAATAATCTTGTGAAAAATCCGAGACTAGGGCACAATTTGTGAACGCATCTGAGGTGCGGCGCTACCTCAAATCAGGCCGTCTCGCGCCGAGTAACAGTTCGCGTGGGAGGGTCGGCGTCGATGGATCAGGGGTTCTTTCTTCTGTTCGCCACGGTGGCCGTGATCACGGCTCTGACCGTGGTGCTGGCGCGCAATCCGGTTCACAGCGCATTGGCACTGATGGCGTGTTTCCTGCAGATTTCGGCCGTCTTCGTGCTGCTGGAGGCGCCGTTGCTCGCGGTCGTCCAGATCTTCGTCTATGTCGGCGCGATCATGGTGCTGTTCCTCTTCGTGATCATGATGATAGACGTGCGCGAAGCGGTGCTGCAGCGCTTCCTGCCGGGCGGCAACCTGCCGGCTCTGGTGCTGCTCGTGCTGCTTGGGGCGGAGATGCTTGTGCTGGTGCTGTCGAGCGACCGCTTTTCCGCTACGGAGCCCATCGCCATGCGGGAGGGCGACCAGATCCGGCAGCTCAGCACGACCCTGTTCGCCGATTATCTCCTGCCGTTTGAAGCCGCCTCCGTCATCCTGCTGGCGGCGCTCGTCGGTGCCATCGTGCTGGCGCGGAAGGAGCCGGAGTGATGGTTCCGCTCTGGTGGCACATTTCCCTTGCAGTGGTCCTGTTCGTGATCGGGGCCGCCGGTGTGCTGCTGAGACGCAATATCCTCGTCGTATTGATGTCGCTGGAGTTGCTGCTCAACTCGGTCAACATCAATTTCATCGCTTTCGGGCGGTACTACGCCGATTTCCGCGGCCAGATCTTCGCGATCTTCGTCATCGCAATCACCGCCGCCGAGGTTGCCGTCGCCCTCGGCATCCTGGTTGCCCTGGTGCGGAACAAGTCCACCCTCAAGGTCGACGACGTGACCGTGATGAAAGGATAGCGGCTTGGATCCGGTGATCTCCATCCGGCCCCTTCTTGCCGTCGCCGTCGCAGGCCTGGCGGCCCTTGCAGTTCTCCTTCTCAACAAACGCGAAAAGCTCCGCGATCTCGTCTCGCCGCTCGCCGCGCTCGTCATGTTCGCGATCGTCGCCTCTATGGCGCCCACGGTGCTTTCGGGCGGGACGGTCGAATTGCGGCTGTTCGAGATCCTGCCTGGGATCGACTTCGCTTTCCGGGTCGATGCGCTCGGCATGGTGTTCGCCACCGTCTCGTCGCTCCTGTGGATCGTGGCGGCGATCTATTCCATCGGCTACATGCGGCACTTGCACGAGCACGCGCAGACCCGCTTCTTTGCCTGCTTCGCTACCAGCCTTGCGGCGGCCGTCGGCGGCGCCTTCTCCGCCAATCTGTTCACACTGGTGATCTTCTACGAGCTGCTGAGCCTCGTCACCTATCCGCTCGTCTACCACCACGAGGACGAAGAGGGATGGGCGGGCAGCCGCAAGTATCTCGTCTATCTGATGGGCGCCTCGAAAAGCGTGCTGCTCGCGGCGCTGGCGCTGACCTATCACATTGCCGGATCGCTCGACTTTGTGGCGGGGGGCTGCTGGCGGGCGCCAATGCCTCGCCGCAGCTGCTGACAGTCGTCTATTTCTGCTATCTCTTCGGCTTCGCCAAGGCGGCGGTAATGCCGATGCACGCCTGGCTGCCGGCCGCGATGGTGGCGCCGACGCCGGTCAGCGCGCTCCTGCATGCGGTGGCGGTGGTCAAGATGGGCGTGTTCTGCGTGCTGCGGGTGGTGTTCCATGTCTTCGGCCCCGGGCTGATGGGCGGGCTGGGACTCGGCATCGCCACGGCTTATCTGGTCTCGTTCACGATCCTGATGGCGTCGATCTACGCATTGACGCGGGATGACCTGAAGGCGCGGCTCGCCTATTCGACGGTCAGCCAGCTCTCCTATGTGGTGCTCGGTGCGGTCCTGCTGTCGCCGGTTGCGATGGTCGGCGGGATCATCCACATTGCGGCGCACGCCTTCTCCAAGATCACGCTCTTCTTCTGCGCCGGTTCGATCTATTGCGCGTCCGGCAAGCGCAACATCAGCGACATGGCTGGGATCGGGCGGAGGTTGCCCTGGACGATGGGGGCGTTCTTCGTCGCCTCGCTGAGCATGATCGGCGTGCCGCCGACCGCGGGCTTCGTCAGCAAATGGTATCTGACGCTGGGCTCCGTGCAGGCGGGGGAAATCGCTTTCCTGATCGTGCTGCTGGCGAGCTCGGTGCTGAACGCCGCCTATTTCCTGCCGGTCAGCTATGTCGCTTTTTTCGGGGTGGGGGCGGAGGAGAGCCCGGCGACGGTCCGTGAAATTCCGCTGGTGACTGTCCCGCTGGTCGCGACCGCCATCCTCTCGGTGTTGATGGGCATCTTCCCCGGCTATTTCCTCGCATTGGCGGAAGGAGTGGTCAGATGATCGAGAGCATCGTCGATTTCTTTGGCGACGAAGCCTATGCGAGGCAGCGGCGCCGGCTGCTCTATCTCGTGCTCGTCCTGATCGTCCTCGCCGACTTTCTCGTTCCCCGCGAACACGCCGAATATCTGTGGGAGCGCCTGCCTGGTTGGTCGGCCTTCTACGGCTTCGGCTCCTGCGTGCTCTTGATTTTCGTTTCCAAGTTCCTTGGCCATCAGGGCGGGCTCATGCGGCGCGAGGACTATTATGACTGAGTTCGTCCATCCCGCCCTGCTGTTCATTGTCGGCGCGGTGCCGATCGCCTTTCTCAACGGAGCGATCCGTAAGGCCTATCTGCTGCTGATCCCCGTACTGGCGATCCTCGCCGTGCTCGCCATGCAGCCGGGCAGCTACGGCGCGGCACAGTTCCTCGGCCAGGACATCCTGATCGCCAAGGTCGACAAGCTGAGCATCGTCTTTGCCACGGTCTTCACCATCATGGCGCTGATCGGCATGGTCTACGCCCTGCACCTGACCGAGGCCGGCCAGCATGTGGCGGCATTCGTCTATGTCGGCAGTGCGCTTGGCGTGGTGTTTGCCGGCGATTACCTGACCCTCTACCTGTTCTGGGAGGGCATGGCGTTTGCCTCTGCCTATCTGGTCTTCGCCCAGGGAGGCGAGAAGGCGGTTCGTGCCGCTTTCCGCTACCTCATGGTCCATGTCACCGGCGGCGTCGTGCTGCTCGGCGGTGTCGTTCTGCATGGGCTCGCCACCGGCTCGTTCCTGTTCGGTCCGATCGAGGCGGGGCCGATGGGAGCCGGCGCCTACCTGATCCTTGCCGGGTTCCTGCTCAATGCCGCGGTGCCGCCGCTCAATGCCTGGCTGACCGACGCCTATCCGGAGGCGACCGTCACCGGGGCGGTGTTCATGAGCGCCTTCACCACCAAGACGGCCGTCTATGTGCTGGCGCGGGCTTATCCGGGAACCGAGCTCCTGGTCTGGCTCGGCGCCGGCATGGCGCTCTACGGCGTCGTCTATGCGGTGCTGGAGAACGACTGCCGGCGGCTGCTCGCCTATCACATCGTCAGCCAGGTCGGCTATATGGTGGCGGGCGTCGGCATCGGCACCGAGTTGGCCGTGAACGGAGCCACCAGCCATGCCTTCGCCCATATCCTCTACAAGGCGCTGCTGTTCATGGGGGCGGGGGCGGTGATCTACGTCACCGGGCGGCGCAAGCTCACCGAACTCGGCGGGCTCTACCGGACCATGCCGCTGACCGTGGCGCTCTACATGGTCGGCGCCTTCGCGATCTCGGCATTTCCGTTCTTCTCGGGCTTCGTCACCAAGTCGATGGTGGTGGCCGCCGCCGGAGAGGATCACCGCGCGCTGGTGATGCTGGCGCTGACGATGGCGTCGTCGGGGACGTTCCTGCACACCGGGCTGAAGCTCCCGTACTATATGTTCTTCGGCACCGACCGGGGGCTCGAGGCGCGGGAGCCGCCCGGCAACATGCTGGCTGCGATGGCCATAGCGGCGGCGCTCTGCATCGCAATCGGGGTCTTTCCTCAAACGCTCTACGCGCTTCTTCCCTATCCGGTCGACTTCGAACCATATACCGGCGTCCATATCACCGAGAGCCTCGGCGTGCTGATGTTCACCGCTCTGGGCTTCGTGCTCTTCCTCAAGGCGCTCGACCCGGAAAACACCATCAGCATCGACACCGACTGGTTCTACCGCAAGGGCGCGCGTTTTTTCATGTGGTTCGCCGAGAGACCGCTGGCCCGCTACGAGAAGGCGGTGAGCGATGTGTCCGAGACCGCGGCGCTGCCCTTGCTACACGGCACGGCACGGGCCGGGCTGCGGGCCGATCTCAACGGCGTGGATGCCGTCGTGAACGGAGTCGCGCGCGCGATCCTTGGCGGCGGCGGGACACTGCGGCGCCTCCAGACCGGCGTCGTCACCCATTATGTGCTGGCCATGGTCGCCGGTCTGATCGCGGCCACCGCCGTCTTCGCCGTCGTGTGGCAATAGGGGGTGCAATGACGGTCCCGCTGCTCAGCCTCATCATCTTCCTGCCCGCCGCCGGGGCAGCGGTCTTGATGTTTCTGCGCAGCGACGATGCGGTGCGCTGGACGGCGCTCGGTTTCACCGTCGTCGACTTCGCTCTCACGATTGCGATGCTGGCCGGCTTCGACACGACGACCCACGAAATGCAGTTCACCGAGACGCGCGCCTGGGTGCCGGCGATGGGCATCACCTATGCGCTTGGCGTCGACGGCATCAGCGCGCTTTTCGTGTTCCTGACCGCGCTGCTCGGCTGGATCTGCGTGCTTGCCTCGTGGGTGGCGATCGACCGCAAGGTGAAGGAGTTCATGGTCGCCCTGCTTTCCATGCAGGCGCTGATGCTGGGGGTGTTCTGCGCGCTCGACCTCTTCCTGTTCTACGTCTGCTGGGAGGCGATGCTGATCCCGATGTACCTGATCATCGGCGTCTGGGGCGGCGACGGGCGGGTCTATGCGGCGTTCAAGTTCTTCCTCTACACGCTGGCAGGAAGTCTGCTGTTCCTCGTCGGCGTCATCGTGCTCTATTTCCACGGCGGTGAGACCTTCGACATCCTCGCCTTGACGGCGCAGGATCTGCCGTTCCGGGTCCAGTCGTGGCTGTTCTTCGCCTTCCTGATCGCCTTCGCGGTCAAGGTGCCGATGGTTCCGGTCCATACCTGGCTGCCGGATGCGCACGTCCAGGCGCCGACGGCGGGCAGCATCATTCTCGCCGGCGTGCTTCTGAAGATGGGCGCCTACGGTTTCCTGCGGTTCTCGCTGCCGATGCTGCCGGAGGCGTCGGTCTATTATTCGACGCTGATGCTGGCCCTTTCAGCGCTCGCCATCGTCTATGGCGGGTTCCTTGCCCTGGCGCAGGACGATCTGAAGAAGCTGGTGGCCTATTCCAGCATCAGCCACATGGGCTTCGTGACGATGGGGATCTTCTCCCTCAATCTCCGCGGACTCGAAGGCGGCATCCTGCAGATGTTTAACCATGGCGTGACGACGGGCGCCCTGTTCCTGTTCGTCGGCGTGATCTACGAGCGGACCCATACGCGCAGCATCGCCAATTACGGCGGGCTGATGAAGGTGGCGCCGGTCTATACCGGGTTTTTGGCGCTGTTTACCCTGTCGTCGATGGCGCTGCCGGGCACCAATTCGTTCGTCGGCGAGTTGCTGGTCCTGTCGGGCGGATTTGCCGCCAACATGGCCGTCGGTACGGCCGCGGTTTTGGGGGCGTTGCTGGGCGCAGCCTATCTGCTTGGCATGTACCGCAAGGTCGCGCTTGGTCCGGCGAGCGTCGGCGAGCGTTACGAGATCCGCGACGTCAACGCCCGCGAGATGGCGGCGATCCTGCCGCTGGCGGTCTTCGTGCTTTGGGTCGGACTCTATCCAAAACCCTTTCTCAACGTCATCGATGCCTCGGTGAAGCATCTGCTCACCGAGGTGCACGGTCACAGGAGCGGGCAATGACCGGCGCCACGCTTTTCCAGTGGGCCCTGGCAAGCCTCCCCGAGATCATCGTGATCACCGGGGCCTGCATCCTGCTGATCCTGGGGCAATTGGTGCGGAAGGGACAGGAAGATTTGCTTGTCTGGGCGTCCGTCGCAGTCGTGCTGATTGCCGCTCTGGCGACATTCATGCTGGCGGGCGAAGTGCGGCCGGCCTATTCGGGCATGTTCATTGCCGACCGTTTTGCCGTCTTCTTCAAGTTCGTCTTCTACCTGGCCACCGTCCTGACATTTCTCCTTTCGCGAAAATATGCCGATATCGAAGGGATCGGGAGCAGCGAATACTACGTCATGCTGCTTTTCGCGCTCTCCGGCATGATGATCATGGCCTCGGCGACCGATCTCCTGTCGATCTATGTAGGCCTCGAACTGATGGTGCTCTGCACCTATGTGCTGACCGGATTTCTCCGGCATGAGCGGCGGTCGAACGAAGCGGCGCTGAAATACGTGATCCTCGGTGCGGTCTCCACCGCGATCTTTCTATACGGCGTATCGCTGGTCTACGGGCTCACCGGCACGACGCAACTGGACGCGATGGCCGCCGCGGTGAGCGGCGATCCGCTCGATCCGGGATTGCTGCTGGCGGTGGTCTTCATCGTCGCGGGGCTGGTCTTCAAGGTCGGCGCGGTGCCGTTCCACATGTGGCTTCCGGACGTCTACGAAGGCGCGCCGACGACGATCACCGCCTTCATGTCGGTCGGGCCGAAGGCGGCAGGGTTCGCAGTGATCCTGAGGGTGTTTCTCAACCCGCTGGTCGCAGCCTCCGACGTGTGGATCATCGTCGCGGTCATTGCGGTGGTGACGCTGGCGCTCGGCAGTTTCGTGGCGCTGGTGCAGGATAACTTCAAGCGCTTGCTTGCCTATTCCAGCATCGCCCATGCGGGGTTCGCCACTTTCGGTGTCGTCGCCGGCGGTCAGGACGGGGTCGCCAGCGTCATGCTCTACCTGCTGATCTACGCTTTCATGAATCTCGGCATTTTCAGCGCCGTCATCATGATGCGGAACGGCGATTTCTCGGGCGAGGTCATCGAAGACTATGCGGGTTTCGCCAAGTCGCATCCGGGGCTAGGGCTCTTGATGCTGCTCTATCTGTTTTCGCTGGCCGGAATTCCGCCGACGGCCGGGTTCTTCGCCAAGTTCTACGTGCTCGTCGCGCTCGTCGAGCAGGGTTTCGTTTTCCTGGCGGTGATCGCAGTACTGCTGAGCGCCGTCGCCGCCTACTTCTACATCCGCATCGTCATGGTGATCTACATGCGCGAGCCGGAGAGGGCGTTCGAGCCGGCATTGACGCCCTTGGTCCGCGCCACGCTCGCCTGCACGGCCGCCGGCACCATCGGCATCGGCCTATTTCCGGGGTGGTTTCTGAGGCTTGCCCAACAATCGGCGTTTGGCGGTTGATTTGTTTGCAATGGTCCGCTCGACGGAATAGACTGCAAGTTCAAGAAAGAATTGCCCAATTCGCTTTTCAGGGCACCTGCGTTACCGACCCGAAGAAGGGTTGGCGCTGTGGAAAGCCCACGTTGGACGGGCGCTGCGATATGACTGCGATCGAATTCCTGCCGGTTCTTGTCATGATCGCCGGAGTTGTTCTGGTGGTCGGGGCGACGCTGTTTGTCTCATCGCTGCTGCGCCCGTCCAATCCCTATCCCGAAAAGAACATGCCCTATGAGTGCGGCATGGATCCGGCCGGCGAGGCCGCCGGGGGCCGCTTCAGGGTGCAGTTCTATATTCTCGCGATCCTGCTGGTCGTCTTCGATGTCGAGACGATGTTCCTGTTTCCCTGGGCCGTCGTCCTGAAGGAGATCGGACTGGTCGGCTTTGTCGAGATGTTCGTCTTCATATTGCTGCTTCTCGTGGGTTTCGCCTACGCCTGGCTGAAGGGGGCGCTGGAATGGGAGGCGTAAGCAATGCGTTCCGCGACAGCGTGCTGTTCACCACGGCCGAGAGCGTTATCAACTGGAGTCGCCAGTCGGCCCTGTGGCCCGAGACCTTCGGAATTGCCTGCTGCGCCATCGAGATGATCTCGGCGGGGTGCGCCCGCTATGATCTCGACCGGTTCGGCGTGGTGTTCCGGCCGTCGCCCCGCCAGTCCGACGTGATGATCATCGCCGGCACCGTGACGCGGAAGTTCGCTCCCGTGGTGCGCCGGCTCTATGACCAGATGCCGGAGCCGCGCTGGGTCATCGCCATGGGCACCTGTGCCATCTCGGGCGGGGTCTACAACACCTATGCCGTGGTGCAGGGGGCGGAGACCTTCGTGCCGGTCGACGTCCATGTGCCCGGCTGTCCGCCGCGGCCCGAGGCGCTGATGCACGGCTTTCTGTTGCTGCAGGAGAAGATCAAAAAGTCCAAGGCGCTCGCCGGGACGCCACTGGACCGGGTCGCCGTGCCATGAGCGTGGAGACGCCGCTTATCCCCACCATGATCGCGGAGCGTTTCGGAGGGGCAATCGAGGAGCTCGGCTTCTCGCATGGGGTTCATGCTTTCGCCTCTCCGCCCGAAAGCATCGTCGAGCTTTGCCGGTTCCTGAAGGACGATCCGGCCCTGCGATTCGATTTCCTATCGGACATTTGTGGTGTCGATTATTACCCCGAGGCGCCGCGCTACGAGGCGGTCTACCACCTCTATTCGCTGCCGAACAAATGGCGCATCCGGATCAAGTGCCGCCTCGGCGATCCGCCGCGGGTCCCCTCGGTGACGGGGGTCTGGCGGACCGCCAACTGGCATGAGCGCGAGGCCTGGGACATGTACGGGATCAGCTTCGAGGGACATCCCGACCTGCGCCGGATCTACATGTGGGAAGGGTTCGAGGGTTTCCCGCAGCGCAAGGATTTTCCGCTTCGGGGCTACAAGGACGAGTTGAACCCGTTTGGCGCCGAAGGGCCGCCACCGACCCGGCCGGACCTTGCCACCAAGGAAATTCCATCGGGAGGCCGCTCGACACCGGAAACGTGAGATGACCGAAGTCACTGAGCTCATGAGGCCGCAAGGCGAAGCGCTCGACACCAAGGAGGTGCTTCTCAATCTCGGCCCGCAGCACCCCAGCACGCATGGGGTGCTCAGGCTCGTCCTCGAGCTGGACGGCGAATATGTTGCCCGCGTCGACCCGCATATCGGCTATCTGCACCGCGGCACCGAAAAGCTGGCCGAGAGCTTCACCTATACCCAGATATTTCCGCTCACCGACCGGCTCGACTACGTCTGCCCGCCTTCGAACAATCTGGCCTTCGCACTGGCGGTGGAGAAGCTCCTGGGGATCGAGGCGCCGATCCGGGCGCAGTATATCCGCGTGATGATGGCCGAGCTGGCGCGGATCTCCGGCCATCTGCTGATCACCGGCGCACTGCCGATGGATCTCGGTGCCATGACCGCGCTGCTCTACGCCATGCGCGAGCGCGAAATGATCATGGACCTTCTGGAGATGATCACCGGCGCGCGGATGCACACCTCCTTCTGCCGGGTTGGCGGCGTTCGCGAGGATCTGCCCGACGGGTTCCTTCCGAAGATCAGGGAGTTCTGCGAGATCTTCCCGAACCGGATCCGCGACTACGAACGGCTGATCGAGGACAATCGGGTGTTCCTGAGCCGCACCCAGGGAATCGGCGTGATCTCCCCCGAGGACGGCATCGATCTGGGCCTCAGCGGCCCCAATCTTCGCGCTTCCGGCGTCGACTGGGACATTCGACGCGACGAGCCCTACGAGATCTACGATCGGCTCGACTTCAACGTCATTGTCCGCAAGGAGGGCGACTGCTACGCGCGCTGGCAGTGCCGGGTCGAGGAGATGCGCGAGAGCGTCCGGCTCATCGAGCAATGTCTCGAACAGATGCCCGAGGGGCCATTCCAGATCGACATGCCGACGATCGCCTTTCCGATGGACAAGGATCGGGTGCACTGTTCGATGGAGGCGCTGATCCAGCATTTCGACCTGTCCGCCTATGGCTTCAAGGTGCCGAAGGGCGAGGTCTACTCGGCGATCGAGGCGCCAAAGGGCGAGCTCGGCTTCTACATCATCAGCGACGGGTCGGAAAAGCCGTTCCGCATGAAGGTGCGGGCACCGTCCTTCGTCAATCTTCAGGCCCTCTTCGGGGTCACCAACGCCCGCTATCTGGCGGACATGATCGCCGTGCTCGGCAGCCTCGACCCGGTGATGGCGGAGGTGGACAAGTAGCAGGAGTTTTGAACGCGATGAGCATGCGCGAAAAGATCAAGCAGGCGGCGGCGCGGTATCCCGACCAGCGCTCGGCGATCATGCCCGCACTGCTCATCGCGCAGAAGGAACATGGTCATCTGCCCGGCCCGGTGCTGGAAGAGGTCGCCGACATTCTCGGCGTCGAGCGGATTTGGGTCTACGAGCTGGCGACCTTCTACACACTGTTCCATACCGAGCCTGTCGGGATGTTCCACCTGCAGCTCTGCGACAACGTCTCCTGCATGCTGTGCGGATCCGAGGCTCTGCTGAAGCATCTGGAAACGGCGCTGGGGATCAATAAGGGTGAAACCACGCCGGACCGGCTGTTCACGCTTTCGACCGTCGAGTGCCTCGGTGCCTGCGAGATGGCTCCGGTGATGCAGGTCGGCGACGACTATCACGGCAACCTCGATAACGGGCGGATCGATGCGCTTCTCGCCGCGCTGCGGCGGGAGGCCGGGCAAGCGACCGGTGCCGATCTCGCTGCCGCAGTACCTCCGGGAGAATAGCCATGTTCGAGCCGGTTCTCCTCAGGAATGTCGATGTTCCGGATGGCCATCTGCTCTCCACCTACGAGGCCGGCGGCGGCTACAAGGCGCTGGCCAAGGTGCTGCGCGAGCACACGCCCGACGAGGTCGTCGAGCTGGTCAAACAATCCAACCTGCGCGGCCGCGGCGGTGCCGGATTCCCTACGGGGATGAAATGGGGTTTCGTGCCGAAGCGGGCCGACAAGCCGAAATATCTCTGCTGCAACGCCGATGAAGGCGAGCCGGGCACATTCAAGGACCGGATCATCATGGAGCGCGACCCGCACCAGCTCATCGAGGGGCTGGCGGTGAGCGCCTACGCGATCGGCGCCGAAACCGCCTATGTCTACGTGCGCGGAGAATATGTGGCGGCTATTCGCCGCCTGGAGCAGGCGATCGCCGAGGCACACGAGAAGGGTTATCTCGGAGAAAACATTCTCGGCTCGGATTTCAAATTCGCGGTCCATATTCACTGCGGCGCCGGCGCTTATATCTGCGGCGAGGAGACCGCGATGCTCGAATCGCTCGAGGGCAAGCGGGCGCAGCCGCGATTGAAGCCGCCGTTTCCGGCCGTCGCCGGGCTCTACGCCAGTCCGACGGTGATCAACAATGTCGAGACGCTCGCTTGCGTGCCGCATATCGTGATGCGGGGGGCGCACTGGTTCCGCGCGATTGGCCCCGACAAGAGCCCCGGCCCGAAGCTCTACTGTATCAGCGGACAGGTGCGCAAACCCGGCCTCTACGAACTGCCGATGGGCATACCGCTGCGCGAACTGGTCGAGAACCATGCCGGCGGCCCGCTGCCGGGACGCAGGATCAAGGCGGTGATCCCGGGCGGGGTTTCGGCGCCGCTGATCCCCGAGAGCGGGCTGGAAGTGGGGATGGACTTCGACTCTCTCGCCGCCGTCGGCTCGATGCTCGGCTCGGCCGGGGTGATCGTGATCGACGACTCGACCTGCATGGTCAAGGTTGCCACCCGGATCGTCGAGTTCTTCCATCACGAGTCCTGCGGCAAGTGCACCCCATGCCGGGAAGGATTGAACTGGGCTGTGAAAGTGCTGCGCCGGATCGAGGCCGGGGAGGGCGCGCCGGGCGACCTGGAGCAGCTGGAGAGGCTCTGCAAGGGCATATTCGGCAATACGTTTTGCGCCTTGGGTGACGGCGCGGCGATGGGATTGCGGGCCGCGCTCGAGCATTTCCGCTACGAGTTCGTTGCCCATATCGAGGAGCGAAGGTGCCCGTTTCACTGAACGCGTGCGCGGGAGGGAACATGGTTAGCATTACGATCGACGGACACACATTGGAAGTGGAGGCGGGCTCCACGGTGCTGCAGGCTGCTGAGCGCCTGGGCATCGACATCCCGACCTTCTGCTACCTGAAGCGGCTGCCGCCGCTGGCGTCGTGCCGCATGTGCCTGGTGGAGATCGAAGGGCTGCGGCGCCTGCAGCCTTCCTGCGCCACCGCGGTCACCGAGGGCATGGTCGTGCGGACCAACACGCCGCTGATCGACGAAACGCGGTCTTCGATGCTCGACATGCTGCTCGCCAACCATCCCCTTGACTGTCCGATCTGCGATAAGGGCGGCGAGTGCGAGCTCCAGGACATGGTGATGGAATACGGGCCCCGCCGGAGTGAGTTCCGCGATCCCAAGCGCGTATTCCACTCGCGGGACATTCGCCTGAGTCCAGTCATCATCATGAACGTCAACCGCTGCATCCAGTGCCAGCGCTGCGTGCGGATGTGCGAGGAGGTCGTCGGCGCCGTCGCCCTGGGGACAGTTGAAAAAGGCATGGATACTGCCGTTACCGGTTTCGAGGGCAGTCTTGCGAGTTGCGACCAGTGCGGCAATTGCGTCGAAGTCTGTCCGGTCGGCGCCCTGATGAGCTTTCCCTATCGCTATAAGGCGCGACCCTGGGACCTAGCCGAGACTGACACGGTCTGCCCGCATTGCGGGACCGGCTGTCAGCTTACGGTCGGGGCGCGCAAGGGCGAGTTCATGCGGGTCCGCTCGAAGGAGGAGCACGGGGTCAACCGCGAAACGCTCTGCGTGCGGGGACGCTTCGGCCTTGACTTCGTCGAGAGCCGGGACCGCATCAAGCGACCGATGATCCGTCGTGACGGCGCTCTCGTGCCGGTTTCCTGGAACGAGGCAGGGGACTACCTGCGCCGGCGCCTGTCGGCCGTCGAGAGCAAGGCCGCGGGCGGGCTCGCCTCTGCGCGCCTGCCCAATGAGGTCCTCTATCAGTTCCAGAAGCTGATGCGGACGGTGTTCCGGACCAACAACATCGACTGCTCGGCGCGCTGGTCCGCGCCCTTCGACGCGCTCGGCCCGCTGCTGGCAAGCTTCTACACGCGCGCCTCCCTGCACGACGTGATTGGCAGCGATTGTGTGCTCGTGATCGGCGGCAATGTGACGGAAGAAAACCCGGTGACCGAATACCTGCTACGCGATGCCGCGCGGCGGCGGCAGACCGGATTGCTCATGCTCTCGGCGCGGCCGTCGCGTCTCGACGCCGATGCCCGGGTGGTGCTTCGCGTGCCGCCGGGCGGAGAGGCGGCGAGCCTTGCGGCGGTGGTGGCAGGACTCCTGCCGAGCGAGACCCTTGCGGAGATCGGCGCGACGACGGGCGGTGAAGGGTCGGACCGTTTGGTTACCGCTCTCAAGGACGTCCGCAGCGTTACCCTGCTTGTCAGCGTCGGACTCCTGAGATCGCCTGCAGCGGGCGCAACGCTGCAGCAAGTCAACAACCTGCTGCAGGTTCTCCGCCTGCTCGGCAAGGGCGTGGCGATGCAGTTCCTCTTCGACAGGGCCAATCAGATGGGCGCCTGGGACATGGGAGTTCTGCCGGAAGCTCTGCCGGGGCTGCTTCCCGCCACCGACGACGATGCGGCGCGTACGGCTCTTGGGCGGGCCTGGGGCGTCGAGATCCCGTCTGAACCGGCCGCGACTTTCGACGCCATGCTGGAACTCTGCGATGTCGGGCGAATGGGTGCGCTCTATATCGTCGGAAGCGATCCCGTGATGACCTATCCCGACCGGAGGATCGTGCAGATGGCGCTTGGCGCCGCCGACCTTCTGATTGTGCAGGACGCGTTCCTCACGGATACGGCCGGCCTTGCCGATGTGGTGCTGCCCGCTGCGAGTTATGGAGAGGAAGCGGGCACGTTTACCAACAATGAAGGCCGGATCCAGAAGCTCCGCAAATTCCGCGAACCGGCTTTCGAGGCCCGGGGCAATCTGGAGATCTTCGACTTCGTCGCGCAGCTCCGCGTTCAGGCGCTGCAGCCATCGGCGCAAGGCGAAATTTTTGACGAGATTACCCGGCTGGTCCCGGCCTATCAGGGATTGACGCAAGGCGGTCTTGGTGCCGACGGCGCATTCACAAAGGCGGTTCCGACGCCACCGTCAGGCGTGTTCTTCGCGGCGCCGCCGATCCCGAAGGTCGACGATCGGCTGATGCTTGTTACTGGCGATTGCCTGTTCCACAACGGATATCATTCCGAACGCTCGGAGATCCTGAATACGGTTGCGGATGACCCCTATGTCGAGTTGAGCGAGCAGGATGCCGGGCGACTCGGCCTTTCGGACGGCGATCAGGTGGTCGTGCGATCCGGTCAGGGCGAATTGACCGCAAAGCTCAAGGTCAACAGGCGCTTTCCGCGAGGCCTCGTCTTTGTTCCCGAAAACTACCGGGCGCTTCGCCTCAACAGCCTGATGCGGCGGGGCGAATATCCATGTCCGGTGGAGGTTCAAAAGGCGCATGCGGCATTAGAGATCGGCCCCCACGCCAGCTCCGCGGCGAGCCCCGAGGATCTCGGCCAAGGCATGGCAGGTGGCTCGCCCTAACCCAGCGTCGCACGCGGCAGGGACTTACTCTCGTCAGTGATAGTGGGTTCCGCGAATATAGTCGTGCAGGTCCTGCTCCGTGCGCTGGGCTTCGTCGAGCCTGTGCTTGACGACGTCGCCGATGCTGACCACGCCGACAACATCGTCACCATCCATCACCAGCACGTGGCGGGTGCGCCGCTGAGTCATGATCGCCATCACAATGGGCAGCAGATCCTCTGTCGAACAGATCGCCACGCTGCGGTTCATGATGTCGGCCACCCGCATCGCCGCCGCCTCGGCGCCGTATTCAGCCACCGCATTGCAGCAATCGCGTTCCGACAGCGTGCCCAAGTATTCCCCGGCCGATTGGCTGACGACCACGAAGCCGATATTGTTGTCGCGAAACAATCGCAGGACTTCCACCATCGGCTGATCGGGCGTGACCGCGATAACTCCGACACCTTTGTTCTTCACGATTTCGCCGACAAACATCTGAGCCTCCTGTCCAAGCACGTCGGATAGACAACGGGCGCGCGCTCACCTCCGCCGGATATTCCGCCACCAGTTGTAGCCTTGCCGCTCGTTGGATTCGACCAACACGTCCTTCGTCGTGTTCAGGCGCGCGGCGACCACGCCGCCGCCGGTCGCTGCCTTGCCAGGCTTTGCAAGCAGGTCGTCGCGTCCGATCACCAAGTCGCGCGAGGAAAAGCTCGAGAATTCATATTGCTGACCGAGCGCGATCGCATCCGCCGGGCAGGCGTCCTCGCACAGCCCGCAGAACAGGCAGCGGGCCGTGTCGATCTCGAACTTGGCCGGGCGACGGTTGCCCTTGTCGTCCTCGTAGGGGACGACTTCGATGCAGTAGCAGGGACAGATCCGCGCGCAGAGCTCGCAGGCCACGCACTTGATCTCGCCCTCTTCGTCACGCTTCAGGAAATGGTGGCCGCGATAACGCGAATAGGGCAGCCATTTCTCCTTGTCCGGATACTGCATGGTCACGGTTCTGGAGAACATGTAGCCGAAGGTCAGCGCCAAACCATTCGCCAGGTCGGCGAAGAACGTCCAGCCGATCCAAGTCCCGATTATGTCCTGTGCGCGCGACATCGCCGCCCTGCTATTGAGTCACCAAGGGCCCTTAAGAGAAAGCAATACCAGTAAGAATTATGTTCGCCATCGACAAAGGAAGCAAGACTTTCCATCCGATCGCCATCAACTGGTCGTAGCGGTAACGGGGGAAAGTAAAGCGGAACCAGATGAACAAATAGACGAAGAACGCCACCTTGAGCCCGAACCAGAGGAGCGGCGGCAACGGGATCAGCACGCCGTTCCAACCGCCGAAGAACAGGATCACCGTCAGGACCGACACCAAAAGCATGATGACGTATTCGCTGACCATGAAGAATGCGAAGCGGATGCCGCTATATTCGGTATGGAAGCCTGCCCCAAGATCGCCTTCCGCCTCCGCCAGATCGAAGGGGATGCGCTGCGCTTCGGCGAGCCCCGCGACGAAGAACACGAAGAAGCCGATCGGCTGGTAGACAATGTTCCAGACATCGGCCTGGGCCCGCACGATCTCGAGCAGGCTCATGGATTGCGCCAGCATGACCACGCCGATGACCGCAAAGCCCATCGGGATCTCGTAGCTGATCATCTGCGCGCAGGTCCTGAGGCTGCCCAGGACCGCGTATTTGCTGTTTGCCGCCCAGCCGCCGAAGATGACTCCATAGACCTCCAGACCGATCACCGCGAAGACGAAGAGCAGCGCCACGTTCATGTTGGAAACATAAAGCGTTATCTCGTTGCCCAGAACCGAGACGCTCTCCCCGAAAGGGATGGCGACGAACACGACGAAGGGTGGCGCGAGTGCCAGAATTGGTGCCAGTTTGAACAGGAAGCGGTCGGCCTCGGTCGGGATGTGGTCTTCCTTGGTCAGGAGCTTGATCCCGTCCGCCACCGGCTGCAGAAGCCCATGCCAGCCCACCCGCATCGGCCCCATCCGCTGCTGGATGTGCCCGGCGATCTTGCGTTCCACCCAGGTCAGCGGCAAGGGCAAGAGCAAGAGCATCGCGATCAGCAACGCGACTTTGAAGACGATCAGGCCAAGGGCAACGATAAGCTCCATATTCCGCGGCTACTTATCCAACAGGTTGAAACGCGCGACCGAACTTTCGCTCCGACTATACACCAGCTTGGCGTCGTCTGTCTCTGAGCTGGGAGGGCGTACTGGCGCTTCGATGGAGGGATGATTGACCGGCTACGACTCTCGGCAGGAGTATGGCCGGTTGGACCGGACGCGGCTGCCCACCCGGAGGAGGCCCGGCCTGGATGGGCGATTCAGAATTGGGCCTCCGTACTTGCCCGGTAAATGCGTGAATAGACGGATTCGTTCCTGTCGGTTTCCCGCCCACTTCCAAGTGAACCAATCTCGCCGTCGCGAGTTTCCCCGACATGACAGTCACAAGCCAGGAGGAAATGGCATGGATTGGAATCGAGTCGAAGGTAACTGGAAACAGGTGAAGGGCAAGATCAAGGAGCAGTGGGGCAGATTGACCGACGACGACCTTGACCAAATCGACGGTAACCTCGATCAGCTCGAAGGGAAGATCCAGGAGCGGTACGGCATCCAAAAGGACCTCGTCAGACGGGATCTGGATGATTGGTACAACCGACAAACCTGGAACTGATCCCTCAAAACCTCACCCCGCTTCGCGCGGGGTTTTCTTTTGGCTCGTGTTGTTGCAACGCGGCGAATGCATGCGGTGCATCGAAACGCAAACGAGAACCTTGTGTATCACGCAAAGCCTCGAGTTGCATCGCTTCCGCTTTTCAAGCATGTTTGAATTTAAGCAGCTAGCCATTCTTGCGCGGAGGCGAAAAGTGCTCAGCCAGCCCCCCGCCATAGACGCTTTCGTCGGCCGTCGTATTCGACTGCGCCGCAACGTGCTGGGGATGGACGAGAAAAATCTTGGCGCCGCACTCGGTGTGCCGGTCGCGCAGGTCCGGAGATACGAACAGGGGGCATGCCGAGTGTGCGCGGTCCAGTTGCTGACGATGGCAGATGTTCTGCAGGTGCATTTTTCATTTTTCTTCGAGGAATCACCGGCGTCGACGGGTGGCGGGTTGCCGAAGGTGGTTGAGGGGCCGGACATGAGCAAATCCCCGGCTTTTCCATCGAAGGTCGTTGGGCGCCCGCGCCGCATTGTCCGGCCCGCCCTCTGGGGCGGCAGGGCGTTAGGCCTGGCCGGTTGAGATGGTCGTGACGGGGGCTGGCTATCACCTAAAAACCTTCGGGGAGTTGCGGCTCACTGATGCCGCCGGCGATGCAGTCGCCTGTCCGGAGCGCGGCCTGTTGATCCTCGCCTATCTCTCGGCATCCGGGCAAAAGGTCGCCACGCGCGAGAAGCTCGCTACCATGGTCTGGCCGGACAGGGAAAAGAGCGTCGCCTTCAAGAACCTGCGCTCTACGCTTTGGCGCATGCAGCACCTGGCCACCCGCGAAGGCCCGCCTCTAGCGGCGACGGAGGCGGAGGTGGCGCTGGGGGCAGTCTCCTGTGATGTCGCTGTTTTTGGGGCGGTGAACAGTTCGGAGGAGACATTCCGCAACGCCCTGTTGCTCTGGCGCGATGCGTTTCTGGCATCGGCGGACCTGCCGCCCGGGCGCTACACGGATTGGGTCATGGAGAAGCGGCGGGGGTTCACGGACCTGCTGCGCGGCGCGCTCATCGCTATCGAACAGCGGTCCACCAACCGGTCGACGCTGCGCTCGGCTTGCGCCCATCTGCTGGAGCTCGATCCGGGGGATTCCGCCGTTCGAGAAATCCTGCAACGTGTCACGCACAGCCCGTTGCTGAGTGTCAGAACGACGGCTGCGGCCGCAGAGCAAGCGGAAACGGGCGCGCCGGAAACCGTGCAGCTACCGCGCGTCGCACTGCTTCCGCCGGCTGCCTTCGGCAGCGACCCGATGCTCCACGCCGTCAGCGTGGCAGTGATCGAAGACATCACGATCGGGCTCTGTGCACTGCGCTCGATGACGGTCGTCGCGCCTTATACAGCCGAGCGCATCCGTGGGGCGGCGGACAAGGCGGCGATCCTCGAAAGACACGGTGTGACCTACGCGCTCGATTGCCGCATGTCGGATCAGGGGCTTTTCACCCAGCTGATTTTCCTGCCCTCCGACCAGATCGTCTGGGCCGATCGTTTCCTGATCTCGCCTCAGGGCCTTCTCAAGCAGCGCCAGGAGATCGCCTACCACGTGGCGCGCGCCGTGACCGAGCAGGTGGAGACGGGGCGGACGGAGCACCTCGACTATCTGGCGCATCCCGAGGCCTATTACGCCTATCTCGGCGGGCTCCGGCATCTCTCCGGCCTCGGCCTGCCGGAGGTTCGCAGGGCGCGTCACGATTTCCGGGATGCACTGAAGCACAAGCAGGGTTTTGCGCCGGCGCTGAGCGGCATGGCGCGTACTTTCGCGACCGAGTGGCTGTTGACCGCGCGGGCCGACGATGAACTCCTGACCATAGCGGAGCGCCATGCCAAGGACGCGATTGAGAGCAACGAGTGCCTTCCCACGGCTCATCGCGAGGTCGGGGTCGTCAAACTCTATCAAGGCGACCTCGACGAAAGCCTGGCGGCACTTGATCGCGCCGAACAATTGAGTCCGCATTATGCCGATGTCCTCTACAGCCACGCCGATACGCTCGTTCATGCCTCCCGTCCCGGCGAGGCCTTGGAAAAGCTTGGCAACGCGATTTCCCTCAATCCGCTGACACCGGACGCCTATCTTTGGAGTGCAGCAGGTGCCAGCTACTTCCTCGGGAAATACGAGCAGGCAATAGGCTTTGCCCAGGACATGAAAGACAAGTCGCCGGCGGACAGGATCGTCGCCGCGAGTTGGGCGATGCTCGGGGACCGCCAGAAGGCCCGCCAGCACAGGATGCGGGCGATGAAGGCGAACCCGACTTTCGATGTGGATAAATGGCTCGCCGTCATTCCGTTCAAGGAACAATGGCAGAAGGATCTTTATCGTGAAGGGCTGAAAAAGGCCGGTTTTTGATCGTGGGCATGAGGGGACAATATGGCCAAAGTTGTTGTAATCGGGATTCCGGGGGAACCGGGTTTGTGGATGGTAGATCTTGGAAACGGAACCGTCAGGCAGCTTGACTCAGTGACGGGCGACCTGGCGACCGTGAACGGCTTTCGAAAGCTGGGCAGCGCCTTCGTCAACAACGTCGATCTCGCAATTGCGGTATCGTCCGTCGATGACGTTTTTGCGGGTCACGTGGACAGTTGATCTGCCTCGATATCGAGGATTGGACGAACTCGGGCGATAGCTATTCCGACAGGGTGTTCACCCCAGAGGAGACATTCGAACGCGTTCGGCCTTACCTCGCCGCTTTCGGCGTGACGCGCGTGGCCCGGCACACAGGGCTCGACAAGGTCGGGATCCCGGTCTGGTGCGCGTATACGCCGAATTCGCGGTCGATCGTCGTCGCGCAGGGCAAGGGATTGACGGACGCGGATGCCCGGACATCGGCGGTGATGGAGGCGCTTGAGCGCTCCGTCGCCGGCGAGCCAACGGTCGAGAGCTTCATCGACACAGCAGAAAACCTGCGCGCCGCCGCCCGGGCCTTCGATCCGCTGAACGGTCTGATCGGCGCCGGCCAGGATGATATCCGGCCGGACGACGAAATCGAATGGGCCGGCGGCGTCGATCTGATCTCCGGCCACGACGTCTTCGTACCCCTCGAAGCGGTACTTCTCGACCGCACGAGGGCCTCGCGTTTCTGGATGTCGTCGGATGGACTCGCATGCGGAAACATCCTGGAAGAGGCGATGCTGCACGGCCTGCTCGAACGGGTCGAACGCGACGCGCATGTTCTCTGGCGCGTGTCCGGTCAGGAAGCCCGTCACCGGGCATGCGTCACCCCCGAGAGCCTCGATGACCCGGCACTCGACGCGCTCGTCGGCCGCATTCGGGCGGCCGAACTCGAATTGCTGCTTTTCGACATCACCAGCGACACGGCCATTCCGTGCTTCCTTGCTCTTCTTGGTCCGCGCGGCACTACAACCGCCAGCAACCTCCGCTTCGTCGAGGTGACGAGCGGTTGCGGGGCGCATCCTTCCGCCGTTCGGGCCGCGATCCGGGCAGTCACTGAGGTGGCGCAGTCGCGGCTCACCTATATCGGGGGCGCCCGCGACGACGTCTACGCCGAGACCTACAGCCGGCCCTTGCCGGACTCGACGCGGCGCGCCTTTCTCGCAACGCCGCGACCGGTCACGACGCCGATCGCCCCGACCGGCACGCGTGTCGAGGCATTGCTGAGCCATGCCATCTCCTGTGTGAAGAAGGCGGGTGTACGGTCTGTGATCGCCGTTCCCCTCTCTCGCGACGATCTGCCCTTCGCCGTCGTCAAGGTGCTCGTGCCGGACCTCGAGAGCCCGGACGGCGAGCGGGCGCGTCGCTTCGGGCCCCGCGCGCTGTCTAAGGCGATTTCGTCGTGAGGCGGTGCCGCGCACGAAGTCACTGTGCCAAAGGGAACTGAAAACGGCAGGCGACGAGCATAGATTACGTGTGCGCGGACTGGCGAATCTATCGCGTAACACCACTGATGGATGTGCAACGCTCGTGCAACGCGCGCGAACGGGAAATTCGTCTATAGTCCCTCGCGAGGGTAGTACACGCAATGGGGGTTCAAATGACTTATTCTGTCTCGGCAGCGGCCGATCATGAAACGGAACTTGCGAGCATCGCCAGAATGCTGACCCATATCCGCGACAGCGCCCGCGGCCTGGACGCGCAAGCCCTGGAATATTGCATCGACATGGCGCTTCAGGCTGTCGCCACCGAATTGCGCGATCGGCGCGAGTTCGCTGGCGCAGGGGCCGATCTGACGGGCGGCTTTCGCGTGCTGCAGTGACCTGGGGGGCCACGGAGTCTACGGCGCCGGGCGTCTTTTCAGACGCGCGAGCTCGATTTAAATCCATTAAGGAAGCGTGCAGTCGTGCGGGGCTTGGCCGTCCGACGGGCTAACGGTCGAGCTCCGGATAGACCCGGTCGAGAAAGCCCGGCCTAAGCTTTTCGCCGATCATGCAATCTGCTGCCGTCTCTCCAGCGGCGAGGCTGAGCGTGGGGGGAAGCGTCACCCCGCTCACCTCGAGGATCAGCTTCTGCCGGATCGCGATTGCGAAATCCTCTGCCTCGTGCACCGGAAGAACGAAGGAGCCCGGCCCACCGATCACACATTCCGCATAGTACTGATCCAGCGGGCCAGTCGAGACCGAGGGGCGGATCAGGATCGAAAGCCCATTGATGATGATGCCGCGAGCCACTGCGTCGTTGCGGGCTGGAGCGACAGGGGGACCGGTATTGTTGGGGCCGTCGCCGGAAATGTCTATGACGCGGCGCGCGCCGGAAAAGGCATTCGTCTCGAGCAGGCTCGTGCCAAAAATAATCGCATTGGAAATCGAAGTGCCGCGCCGCGTCCCGATCGGCCGAGCCTCGATCTTGGCTGCGAAGGCTTCGGCATCCTCGGCACCTTCGATCACCTGCCAGGTGACCACCGAAGCCTCGTTGACCATGCCGGCCCATTCGAAATAGCCGATGGCAATGCGGCCGAGATATCCACCCTCGACGGCGTTGATGAAATCCGGGTGCCGGAGCGCCTGTACGTAGCCGGAACGCTGCACCCGTGCTTCCTCCATGTCCATCGAGCCGGACATGTCGACGGCGAGAACCAGTTCCACGTCGACATTTGGAGGCGTGGCCGCCGTCTGTATCGGGCTGCCGCTGAGCGCCATGATCAATGCCAGCATGCTCAACATCGCACCCGCCAATCGTCATGATCTACGGT
The DNA here is from genome assembly GCF_000265205.3 of Sinorhizobium fredii USDA 257. Classification (NCBI taxonomy): domain Bacteria; kingdom Pseudomonadati; phylum Pseudomonadota; class Alphaproteobacteria; order Hyphomicrobiales; family Rhizobiaceae; genus Ensifer; species Ensifer fredii. Next base: position 4,770,687 of record NC_018000.1, on the reverse strand, counting down.
CGGGACCTTCTGTCCCTTCCGAGCCCTTCTTAAAAAACGCGGGCTCCACAAAGAAATGTATCACAGGATTGAAAATCGGCGACTGTCGCGGACAGGTGCAATCGCAATATTATTTGATCGCGACGCCTGAGAGGGGAGAAAAGGCTAAAAACAGGCTCGCCATGGGATAAGGATGGTTCAATTCAGCATATTCGCAGCGCGGCCACTGGCTGGCTCGAACCCAATCTGGCCATGGTCGTCAAACAGAACCTCGTGATGCTTCACTTCGCGCCGAACAGAGACATCGTCCTGATCGACCGGCTGCAACGCGCTGCCTTCGATTATTTTCTGGATTATTCCGATGCGCGGACAGGACTCGTCGCCGACACCTCGCGGCAGGGGTCGCCGTCGAGCATAGCGGCAACCGGGTTCGGGCTGTCTTGCTATCCGGTTGCCGTCGAGCGCGGCTGGATGCGGCGGCGAGATGCGGCCCGCCGTGTGCTCACGACGTTGCGTTTTCTAGACGGCAGCCGGCAGGCGAGCGACAGGCACGCCACCGGATATCGCGGCTTCTATTATCATTTTCTGGACATGCGGACGGGAGAGCGCAGCTGGAACAGCGAGCTTTCTACCATCGACACGGCGCTTCTCCTGGCTGGCGTCCTGACGGCTGCCGCCTATTTCTCCGGGGCCGATCCGAGTGAGGCGGAGATCCGAAGCCTTGCCGCGCGGCTCAATGGGCGGGCGGATTGGGCCTGGGCGCTCAACCGCGGCGATACGGTGACAATGGGCTGGAGGCCGCCCGGGCGCTTCCTGAAGCACCGTTGGCACGGCTATAGCGAGGCGCTGCTTCTCTACGTGCTGGCACTCGGCTCGTCCACTCGGCCCATTGCCCCGGAGACCTACGGCGCCTACTCGACGGCGCACGAGTGGCTGACGATCGACGGGGCGCCGCACCTGCATGCGGGTGCGCTGTTCATCCACCTCTTTCCCCATGCATGGATCGACTTCCGCGGTATACGCGATAAGGGGATGCGGGAGGCTGGAAGCGACTATTTTGCGAATACATGCCGGGCGATTGCGCTCCAGCGCGCCCATGCGGAAGAAAATCCTCACGGTTTTTCCGGCTACTGCCGCGACCTCTGGGGCTTCAGTGCCTGCCATGCGCCGAAGGGCTGGCTGCAACTGCGCGACGGCCGGCGGCAGAAGCTTCTAGGCTATGCGGCGCGCGGCGCCCCATTTGGCGCCGATGACGGGACGCTGGTTCCATGGGCGCCGCTTGCCGGCCTGCCTTTCGCGCCGGACGACTGCCTGGAGGGGCTTTCCCATATGCTTGCGCACTATCCGGCGTTGCTTTCCGACGGCCGCCTTCCGGGCGGCTTCAATCCGAGCCTGCCGGGAGGGGCGCGCGAGGGCTGGGTCGATGACAGGATCGTCGGACTTGACCAGGGGTTGGCAGTCATGATGATCGAGAACTGGAGAAGCGGCCTCATCTGGGAACTCACACGCAGCATCCCGGCCTTCAGCCGGGGACTGAGAAGGGCCGGCTTCGAAGGCGGATGGCTGGCGCCGGGCGTGGTCTGATGGATGAGAGAATGGGGCAAAGGCAGCAGGGGAGCGCAGCACGCGGGGCGGCAGTGGCAGCGATCGAATGGCTGGCGGCCGCTATTCCGGAAGTCGCCTGTTCAATTGCGAGCTCCGATGCAAACTTCCAATCCCCAGGCGGTTTTTGGTCAGAGGCGGAGAACCTCGAGACCTGCCTTACCTATCAGGATCGCTTTGCGTCTGGCATGGACGACAAGGTCAGGGCGGCGCACCTGATCGCCTTTTACAGTCACCAGCTGAGCCTTGCGGCGGGAGCGATCCATCTCGCCAGCGGCCTCGTTCCGATCGTCGCGGCGCTGCGGTTCGAAACCTTTTCGCGACCTCTCAACGGGCGGACGCTCACGGCAGGCCGCTTTCATTTCCTCGTCGAGCTTCCGCAGAGCGAGAGTGAGATGGAGCGGGAGGCGTTGGACCAGCGCCTCCATGATGGCTTCGTTGCGCACATCAAGCCGGTGATCGCGTTTCTGAAACGCCGCTGCGGCCTGTCGGCCCGCGCGCAATGGCGGCTAGCCGCAGACAGTCTCGCCGGTGCTTTCCTGGAGATCGGGCGGCGGCGGCAAGAGGAAGACAAGGCGATCGAGCAGGCGCTGGCGATCGTCAACCACGCTCACTCGCCGCTCGCGTCGCGGCAGCTTCATTACGAAAGGATCGAGGTTGCTTGCGGTGGTGGGGGAGAGGTGCGCTCCAGGACCTACCGGATACGCGGCGGCTGCTGCCTCTTCTATCGTGCCGGTGGCGGCAGCTACTGCGACACCTGTGTGCTGCTGGAGCCTGAACTTCGACGAGATCGGCTACGGGCCCATTTGCTCGCCAACGAAGTGTGACGTGAGCCACACCCCTGGCCTTCTCCCCGCATGCGGGGAGAAGAGACTAGCGGCGAACGGACGCATGTGGGCTAGTTCACCCGGAGAAACCGGTCGTTGATGAAACCGGAGACGATGCCAAGCACGAGCCAGAAGGCGAGCGTCGTCGCAAGCGCGGCGACGGCGAACTCGGCGCCGAGCACGGCCGGCACGTTGCTGGAGATGTCGAGCGGCTGCGGCGCGCCATAGAGGTGGGGAGCAGCGACAAGGACGAGACCCCCCAGCTTGGCGACGATTCCGTGCCGGAGTGCCAACAGGTAAAGGCCGGCGGCGGAGAGCAGTATCGTCGCCACCCACCATGCCTGGCGGTCGCCAAGCTCGGCGGCCGGAAAGCCCGGCAGTTCCGGTGGCAAGCCGACTGCGGGCAGCAGGTGCACCGCCAGCCAGCCGAAGGCGCCCCAGAGCGCGCCGTTGGCAAGCGTGATCGGATAGCCGACCACCATGCTGATGCCGGCAAGCAGCAGCGAGAAGCCTGCACCGGTGACCAGATTGGCGGCAAGCGTGCCGGAAAAGCGGCTCATGCCGAACATGATGCCGCCTTCCTCGTGTTCTTCGCCCTCATGGGCATAGGCGGGCGTGACCGGGGAAAGCGCGGCAAGCATGTCGCCCAACGACGGGGCGCCGTTCAGCAACGAATGCTGCTGATGATCCGTGGCCGCCGGCTGCTCACCGGCTGGCTGTCCGGGGGCGGCTGGCGCTTCGCCTTCGAATTCTTCCGCATGCAGGATGAGCGGCGTGACGCGCAATTCCTGGGCGCCGGTCATGAAGACGCCGGCAACCAGCCCGGCCACAATCGCGGCCAGAAGTGTCTTGACGATCATTGTCGTTTTTCCTCGGCGGGCGCGGTCGCCCTGCGGCAGCCGGCCCCGCTCCATGGACGCAAACCGGCGCTTGCCGGCGCGTGCCAGCGGCACGACGCTCCGAGCACCGGCGTGTCGGTTGTTGCTTCGTTCGATCTGGAACGCGGCCAGCGTTCCATAGCTTCGCTTAGTGGCAGGGGAAGCCGTAGGAATGACGCGTGTCGTGGGCCGTGTCATGCAGCACGGCCGAATTCGCCAGGCCGGCACCGAAGACCAGGAAGCCACCGATCATGAGGGCAATGATACCCGCGGTCAGTCGGTCGCTGAGGGAAAGCGGAATGCTCGAAACAGTAGACGTAGCCATGACAACCTCCGTGATGGCAATGGGATATTCCCCTTGGGCACTATGCCCGCATCGCTTGGCAGGTTTCCTGGCTCGCAGCGTCAGATGCCCAGATTAGGCACCAGGGATTTGCCTCACCTTCCCAGTTCGAACCGCCCTCTCGCGGTTTTACCCAGTGGCTTCTTCCGGATCGCTCCGGAATAGCAAATTCACGCTGCTCTACAGTCGCGGGGTCGGCCGTGATTGAGATGCCCAGCTTGGGTCCACCCGTCACGTTCCCGTTTACTCCCGAAACGCGTTCGCATTCCGGGAACCAACCGATCATCGATGATTAGGTGGGGACGCCGACGATGTCAATCGAGCCACGGCGGAAAAACGAGAGGGTTTTGCGAGCTTGCGGTGCAGGCACGTGGTACGGGACAACCCCTGATGACTGTGATGCGTCAGTCGGTTATTCCTTCCTTGACTTGCTCAGGTTCAAGCCGGGGTGATCGTCGGCTATGGCCGCGAAACCAACCGCAACCAATGTCTGGAGTGTCGCGTGATGATTGCCTTTGTTCCCGCACTGGCCTTCGCTGCCGTCGTCGGCTCTGGCCTGATGGCTGGGCTCTTCTTCGTCTTTTCCGTCTGCGTCATGCAGGCGCTTTCGCGGCTGCCGCCCGAAGAGGGTATCGCTGCGATGAACGCCATCAACGTGGTCATCCAGAATCCGCTGTTTCTTGCGGCCTTCATGGGAACGGCACTTCTTGGCCTCGCGCTCATCGTTGCCGCCTTTGTCTGGGGCGGGGAGGGGAGCTATCTGCTGGCAGCGGGGGGGCTTGCCTATATCGTCGGCACGCTGATGGTGACGATCGTCTTCAACGTCCCCTTGAACGACGCACTCGCAGCGGCCCGCGGTGAGGCTGCGGTCGAAATCTGGCAGCAGCGCTATCTAACGGATTGGGTCTGGTGGAACCACGTCCGCACAATCGCCTCGATCGGGGCGCTGGCGCTCCTTGTGCTCGGCTACGCCCGAAGCTGAAGCGCAGCGTCAAACACTGGACCGCATGAAATTCGGGAGGAAAACATGACCGTCCGACGCATCGTGCCCAATCTTCAGGTGTCCGATCCCACATCGGCGCACCGCTTTTATGCGGACCTGCTCGACCTCGAGATCGTTATGGATCACGGCTGGCTCGTCACCTTTGCAGCCAAGGGCAGTTCATCCATGCCGCAGGTGAGCTTCGCCACCGAAGGCGGATCGGGAACGCCAGTGCCGGCGCTCTCGATCGAGTGGATGACGTGGACGAAGTCTATGGGCGTGCGAAGGCTGCCGGCGCAGAGATCGTCTACGATATCACCGACGAGCCCTGGGGCGTGCGGCGCTTCTTCCTGCGCGATCCGTTCGGCAACATCGTCAACATCCTGTCGCATTGAGCGGGGCACGACCCCCGGCGCAACCGATCAGACGGTCGTCAGTGCGTTGGCGACGTCGGCGACGAGATCGTCCGGATGTTCGATGCCGATCGACAGGCGGATGGTGGATTCGAGCACGCCGATCCGGCGCCGCACCTCGATCGGCACGCCCGAGTGAGTCATGGCAGCCGGGTGGCTGGCGAGCGATTCCGTGCCGCCGAGGCTGACGGCGAGCTTGAAGATCTGCAGGGCGTTCAAGAAACGGAAGGCTGCCTCTTGGCCGCCGGCGATGTCGAAGGAGAAGGTCGAGCCGGCGCCGGTGCACTGCGCGGCAAAGACGCGGCCGACCGGCGAGGCTTCGTCGTGGAAGGGCAGGTAGTGGATCCCTTCGACCTTCGGGTGGTCGCGCAGGAACTCGGCGACGATCCGGGCGTTGTCGTTCGCCTTCTCCATCCGGACCGACAGCGTTTCGAGCGACCGACCGAGCATCCAGCAGGAATGCGGGTCGAGCTGCGTGCCGATCGAGCCGCGAAGCGCCTTCACCTGTTTGATGAGCGCCTTGGAGCCAAGGACGGCGCCGGCGATAAGGTCGGAGTGCCCGCCGACATATTTGGTGAGCGAATAGAGCGACAGATCCGCGCCGTGTTCGATCGGCTGCTGGAAGACCGGGCCGAGCAGGGTGTTGTCGCAGGCGACGATCGGCCTCTGCCCCTGTCTTTCGCTGATTTTTTCGGCGATGCGGCGGATCATTGCGACATCGACAAGGCTGTTGGTGGGGTTGGCCGGCGTCTCGATGAGCACCGCGGCGACCCGTCCCCTGCTCATCGCCTCCTCGGCGGCAGCGCTGACCGCCGCTTCGTCGGTGCCATCAGCAAAGCCGACGGCGTGAATGCCGAGATTGAGGAAGGTCTTGGCGAGCAGCGTCTCGGTGCCGCCGTAGAGCGGCTGCGAATGCAGGATCGCATCGCCCGGCCGCACGAAGGCAAGCAGCGTGGTGGCGATTGCCGACATGCCGGAGGAAAACAGCGCGCCGGCCTCGGCCCGCTCGTACACGGCAAGCCGATCTTCGACGATTTCGCTGTTCGGGTGGTTGAAGCGGGAATAGACGAGTCCGGCACCGACGCCCGCCGGCGGTTCGCGCCGTCCCGAGACGAAATCGAAGAAGTCACGGCCCTCCTCGGCGGAATGGAAGACGAAGGTGGAGGTCAGGAACACCGGCGGCTTGACGGCGCCTTCCGAAAGCTCGGGATCGTAACCATAATTCAACATCAGCGTTTCGGGATGCAGTTTGTGGTTGCCGATATGGGTCTTCGACGGATGCGGCGCGGTCATGGCTTATCTCCCAAGCGGACTCGACTATCGGCTAAATTATATCAAACGCTTGGGCCGATCCTTGCTATTTGCGATCACTTCGTTTTGATGGGCGCAATTTTTTGCCGGGGATTAAGCGATATGACGCAGAAAATTGCCGACGAGATGGATCGCCGCATCCTGAGGGAACTGATTACCGACGCGCGGATCACCAACAACGAACTGGCCGAGCGCGTCGGCCTTTCTCCTTCGCCCTGCCTCAGGCGACTGCGGCGCCTCGAGGAAACCGGCGTCATCCGCGGCTATACGGCGCTCGTCGACCCGGTTATCGAGGGTTGGACGATGACGGCGATCGCCACCGTCCGCCTCAGCCGCCAGCACGAGGACGAGATCGTCATGTTCGAGGAGGCGATCAGGGGATGGGATGAAGTGCTCGAATGCCACCTCGTCACGGGGTCGCGCGACTATGTGCTGAAGGTGATGAGCACCGGCCTCGAGCATTACGAGCGTTTCATCAAGGAGAAGATCGCCCGGCTCAAATGTGTCGCCTCGATCGAGACAAGCTTCGTGATGAACACCATCAAGGAGCGGAGGATCTAAATTTAGTAATCTAGGCGTCGCCGATACAATCGGCACGGATTTGGGTTTACGTCAATCGGATACTGCTTGATCATGCGAAAGCCCGTCGCAATTCTCGGTTCAGCGGTTTTCTTCGTCGTCGTCCCCTGTGGGGTCGCGGGACTCGTCCCATGGTGGATCACCGGCTGGCAGTTCCGCGATCCCTTCCTCGGCACATGGGTGACGCAGGCGGTCGGCGTCATCCTGGTCGTCGCGGGGCTTCCAGGGCTGGTCGACTCGATCAGGCGGTTCGCTGTGGAAGGCTTCGGCACGCCGGCGCCGATTGCACCGACGCAAACCCTGGTTGTCAGGGGGTTCTACCGTTACGTGCGCAATCCGATGTACCTTTCGGTGCTGGCGATCATCATGGGGCAGGGACTGCTGTTTGGCGACTGGCGGCTCATTGCCTACGGAGCGGCGTTCTGGGCGGTATGCCATCTCTTCGTCATCGCCTACGAGGAGCCGACACTGCACGACGCCTTCAGAGCGGAGTATGCAGCCTATCAGCATAGCGTGCCGCGCTGGCTGCCAAGGCTGACGCCGTGGCGGAAAGGCTAAGATGCAAGCAATGCTCAATTTAGCGCTTGCCGTTGCGAACGCTGCATGGATGGACACAGCTGTACAGTCGTCGCGCGCCTTCGGGTTGCGCCGGTTGACTGTGCCGGAGCGGAAGGCGACATTGCCGCCAATGTGTCGCTCGCCTCGGGCGACAAGGTGACAACGCCCGCAGAGTGGAGGCCCGCTTTGGAACACCTTCAACAGACGGACCTGTCGAGGCCAACGCGGCCGTTGCGGCCCTATCCAACAATCCTCCTGCAATCCTTTTCGACGAGCGGCCTGCTTGTCGGCGTCATCTTCTTCGCAGTCTCGCTGACCCCGAGCCTCATCCCTCGTCCCAATCTGATCCAGGCGGTGATTTCCGGCGCTTCGCTCGCCGCCGGCTACGCGATCGGCGCGTTCCTGCGTTGGCTCTGGTCCTTTTTCGAATTGCCCGAGCCGACATCCAGGCGGGCGCGCACGCTGAAGATCGCCGCCGCTATCGTCTGCATCGCTGCGGCTGCGGTATTTCTCTGGCAGGCGGCGGGATGGCAGAATACCGTCCGCAACATCATGGGCCTGGCGCCGATCGAGAGCGCCGAGCCCGGGAAGCTCGGCCTCATAGCCGCCCTCGTGTTCGTCGCCCTGGTCTTTCTGGCGCGGCTGTTCCGCTTGACCTTCCGCGTTCTTTCTCGATGGCTGCAATATTTCCTGACCCGACCCATCGCCAATGCCCTTGGCGGGCTCGTCGCCCTCGCCCTCTTCTGGTCCGTGGCGAATGGCGTGATCTTCAAGTTCGCGCTTCGTGCGGCCGACAGTTCTTTCCAGCAACTCGATGCACTGATCGATCCCGATGTCGCACCCCCTGTCGATCCCGCCAAGACCGGTAGCGATGCGTCGCTGGTGCGCTGGGACGAGCTTGGGCGGCAGGGGCGGCAGTTCATTGCCTCGGGGCCGACGGGGGCCGAAATCGGCGCTTTCTTCGCAGGCGCGGCGCCCGACCCGGTGCGCGTCTATGTCGGCCTCAACTCTGCCGAGACGGCACGGGAAAGGGCGAAGCTGGCGCTCGAGGAATTGAAACGCGCTGGGGGCTTCGAGCGCAAGTCGTTGATCGTCGTCGTGCCGACCGGCACCGGCTGGATCGATCCGGCGGCGCTCGATCCGCTCGAATACCTGCTGCACGGCGACGTTGCGAGCGTCGCCGTGCAGTATTCCTACCTGACGAGCTGGCTGTCGCTTCTCGTCGAACCGGGCTACGGCGCCGATGCGGCCAACGCGCTCTTCGACGAGGTTTACGGCTATTGGACGACGCTGCCGAAGGACCGGCGCCCGAAGCTCTATCTGCATGGGTTGAGCCTAGGGGCGATGAATTCGCAAGGGTCGGTCGATCTCTTCGACATCATCAGCGATCCGTTCCAGGGTGCGCTCTGGAGCGGACCACCCTTTCAGAGTGGCCTCTGGCGTTCGGTGACGGCGGACCGCGTCGCCGGTTCGCCCGCCTGGCTGCCGCGCTACCGGGACAGTTCCGTCATCCGCTTCACCAATCAGAAGAATGCACTCGACATTCCCGGTGCGCATTGGGGCGCGATGCGGATCGTCTATCTGCAATATGCCAGCGATCCGGTGACCTTCTTCGATCCGCGCGCCTTCTACCGCGAGCCGGACTGGATGCAGGCGCCGCGTGGGCCTGATGTTTCTCCGGCATTGAACTGGTTTCCGGTCGTGACCGGGCTGCAGCTTCTCGCCGACATGGCCCTGGCGACGACCTCGCCGATCGGCTACGGCCATGTCTATGCGCCGCAACACTATATCGACGCCTGGATGGCGGTCACCGATCCGCAAGGCGTTACGGCCGATGATGTCGCCCGGCTGAAGACCGAGTTCAAGGGCAGGTTCTGATCTGCATTACGGCGCCGCCAGATTGGCGAGCAGGCCGTCCATGGCGGCAATGATCTTGCGATGCTGGTGGGCATGGCGGGTGCGAAGGCTCGTCGCAGCATAGATGGTCTGCGGGATGATCGGCGCATCGGCGACCATGACCGCGATGCCCTCATTGGAGAGCCGCTCGGCGGTGGCGCTCGTCACATAGGCCGCGCCACCAAGGGCGCGCAGCAGGCCGGTGATCGCCATGTTCTGCCCGGCGGCAAGCGAGGCGGCCGAGAGGTGCGGCAGCGCCAGCCGATGGGCGCGGTCGAAGGCGGGCGAGTAGCTGGAGCGGATATAGCTCCCAGGCTTCACGCCGGCGATGTCGCGGGCCTCGGTGCTGACCAGCACGTAATGCAGTTCGCCGATCCTTTCATAGTGAAGGTCGGGCAGGTAGTGCGGCGTGTAGAGAATCGCGAGGTCGAGTTCACCGGCGGCGAGATCCCGATTCATCTGGTTGGAATAATCAGCTTCCATGTAGATTTCTGTCGCAGGCAATTCGCGCCGGATGGCCGCCACCCATTGTCCGGCATAGGACTCCGCGAGGTCGTGCTGGATGCCGAGCCGCATCGACCGCTCCAGCGCGCCGGCGCTCGCCACCGCCCGTGTCGCCTCATGCCACTGGTTTTGCAGCGCTTTTGCGTAATCGAGGAAGCGCAGGCCCGAGGCGGTGGGGACCGTACCGCCCTTATTGCGGGTGAAGAGCTTGCGGCTGAACTGTGCCTCTAGCGCCTTGATGCGATGGGAGACCGTCGACTGCGTGATGTTCAGCCGCTCGGCGGTGCGGTTGAAACTCCGCGTCTCCATCAGGTCCAGAAAGGTCTCGATCAGATCTACCTGCATTTTTTGCGATGCTCCTCCATGCCGCAAGGTGGAACGTAATCGAATTCTTCGATCAATAAAGCCTCCTTTGTGTGCTTGATGGCTTTCGGCTCCTCGTCAAAGATCGCGGCAAAAGAGGGTAGTATCCATGTCGAATTTGCCGTCTCACGCGCGCGTCGTGATCATCGGTGGGGAGCGATCGGCGCTTCCTCGCTCTACCACCTTGCCAAGGCAGGCTGGACGGATTGCGTGCTTCTCGAGAAGAACGAGCTCACCGCCGGTTCGACTTGGCATGCGGCCGGCAACGTGCCGACCTTCTCCTCGTCCTGGTCCATCATGAACATGCAGCGCTATTCGGCATCGCTCTATCGCGAGCTTGGCGTCTTGGTCGACTATCCGATGAACTACCATGTGACGGGGTCGATCCGGCTCGGTCATTCCAAGGAGCGCCTGCGGGAGTTCAAGCGCGTCGTCGGCATGGGCCGCTATCAGGGCATGGACCTCGACATTCTGACGCCGGACGAGATACGCAGCCGCTATCCCTTCCTCAAAACGCATGAGCTGACGGGCGCGCTCTACGACCCCTATGACGGCGACATCGATCCGGCGCAGCTTACCCAGGGGCTTGCCAAGGGCGCGCGCGACATGGGGGCGAAGATCATCCGCTTCTGTCCGGTAACGGGCGCCCGGCGCGAGAACGACGAGTGGGTCATTACAACGCCGCAGGGCGAAATCCGCTGCGAGTATGTGGTGAATGCCGCCGGCTACCATGCCCGCGAAGTCGGCAAGATGTTCGGCCGCGCCGTGCCGATGATGGTGATGAGCCATCAGTATATTCTTTTCGACGAGATTCCCGAGCTTGCCGCCTGGTCGAAGGAGGTGGGCCATAAGCTGCCGCTCTTACGCGACGTCGATTCCTCCTATTATCTCCGGCAGGAGAAATACGGCATGAATCTCGGGCCCTACGAGCGCAATTGTCGGGCGCATTGGACGACGCCGGACGACCCGATGCCGGAGGACTTTTCCTTCCAGCTCTTCCCCGACGATCTCGAAAGGCTGGACTGGTATCTGAACGATGCGGTCGAGCGGGTGCCGATCCTCGGTACGGCGGGCCTTTCGCGCGTCATCAACGGGCCGATTCCCTATGCGCCGGACGGCAACCCGTTGATCGGGCCGATGCCCGGCGTGCCGAACGCCTTCGAGGCCTGCGTCTTCACCTTCGGCATCTGCCAGGCAGGCGGGGCCGGCAAGGTGCTGGCAGAATGGGTGACCGAGGGCCAGACGGAATGGGACATGTGGTCCTGCGATCCGCGCCGCTACACCGACTATACCGACCAGGACTATTGCATCGCCAAGGGCATGGAGATCTACGGCCACGAATATGCGATGCATTTTCCGAAGCATTACTGGCCGGCGGGGCGCAACAAGAAGCTTTCGCCGATCCACGGCCGCATTGCCGCCCTTGGTGCGCAGTTCAAGCCCTATAACGGCTGGGAGCGCGCCATGTGGTATGCGAAGCCTGGCGACGATACATCCGAAGAGGCGACCCAGACCTGGGGACGGGAAGGCCCCTGGGCTAAGCGCATCGAGGAGGAGTGTCTGGCGGTACGCGATGCCGCTGGCATCTTCGACCTGCCGGGCTTCTCGCGCTTCCGCGTGAAGGGGGAGGGCGCGCGCGAATGGCTCTCCGGTCTCATCACCGGGCGTGCGCCGAAGCCGGGGCGCATCGGGCTTGCCTATTTCGCCGACGACAAGGGCCGTATCGTCACGGAAATGTCGGTGATGGCGATCGAGGAGGATTTCTTCTTCCTGATCACCGCGGCAACGGCGCAATGGCATGATTTCGAGTGGCTTCAGAAGCACCGACCAGCCGATGCCGCCTTCACGCTCGACGACGTGACAACGAATTTCTCCTGCCAGATCCTCACCGGACCGAAATCGCGCGACATCCTCGCTGGAGTTTCCGACGCCGACCTCTCGAAGGGCTGGCTGACGCATCAGACAGCGCAAATCGCCGGGCGCTATTGCCAGCTCGTGCGGGTTTCTTTCGCCGGCGAACTCGGATGGGAGATCCATACGAAGGCGGACGATACAGCGGCAATCTTCGATGTGGTGTGGGACGCCGGCCAGAGACACGGCCTCAAACCCTTCGGCATGGAAGCGCTAGACAGCCTGCGCATCGAGAAGGGATATCGGGCCTGGAAGGGCGATCTTTCGACCGACTATACGGTGCTTCAGGGCGGGCTCGAACGCTTCGTCGATTGGGCGAAGCCGAGCTTCAAGGGCAAGGCGGCGCTGGAGCGCGAGAAGCAGCAGGGCGTCATCAAGCGCTTCGTCACGCTGACCGTCGAGGCCGGCGACTGCGACGCGCCTTACATGTCGACGCTCTGGTTTGGTGGCCAGGTCGTCGGTGAGACAACGTCCGGAAACTGGGGCTATCGCGTCGGAAAGTCGATTGCGCTCGGCATGCTGCGCGCCGATCTCGCCGTGCCCGGCCTGGAAATCGAAGTCGAGATTTTCGGCGACCGCTTCAAGGCGACGGTTGAGCCCGACCAGCCGCTCTGGGATCCCTCGAACGAAAGACTGAAAGCATGACGAAACCCATTCCCGCAAAGGCGCGCGTGGTCATCATCGGCGGCGGTGTTTCCGGCTGCTCGGTCGCCTATCACCTGTCGAAGCTCGGCTGGACCGACGTGGTGCTGCTCGAGCGCAAGCAATTGACCTCAGGCACGACCTGGCATGCGGCCGGTCTGATCGGTCAGCTTCGCGCCTCTCAGAACATGACGCGGCTCGCGAAATATTCCGCCGATCTTTATGTCAGGCTCGAGGCTGAGACCGGCATTGCCACCGGGATGCGGCAGAACGGCTCGATCACCGTTGCCCTCACCGAGGAGCGCAAGGAGGAGATCTATCGCCAGGCCTCGCTTGCCCGCGCCTTCAGCGTCGACGTGCGCGAGATCACGCCGGACGAGGTCAAGGCGATGTATCCGCATCTCAACACTTCCGACGTCAAGGCGGCGGTCCACCTGCCGCTCGATGGACAGTGCGATCCCGCCAATATCGCCATGGCCCTTGCCAAGGGAGCCCGCCAGAACGGCGCGACGATCATCGAAGGCGTGAAGGTCACGTCGGTCGTGAAGAAGGACGGCCGCGTCACTGGCGTCACCTGCGAGCAAAACGGCGAGAGCTTCACGATCGAGACGGAGAATGCCGTCAACTGCGCCGGGATGTGGGGCAGGGAGCTTGCGCGTCAGTCCGGCGTCACTGTGCCGCTCCATGCCTGCGAGCATTTCTATATCGTCACCGAGGCGATCCCGGGCCTCAGCCGCCTGCCGGTGCTGCGCGTGCCGGACGAGTGTACCTATTACAAGGAAGATGCCGGCAAGATGCTGATCGGCGCCTTCGAGCTCAAGGCAAAGCCTTGGGGGATGGAGGGCATCCGCGAGGATTTCTGCTTCGATCAGCTGCCGGAGGACTTCGACCATTTCGCGCCGATCCTCGAAATGGCGGTCAACCGCATGCCGATGCTGGAGACGGCGGGCATCCATACCTTCTTCAACGGGCCAGAAAGTTTTACGCCCGACGACCGCTACTATCTCGGCGAGGCGCCCGAGCTCAAAGGCTATTGGGTCGCGGCCGGCTACAACTCGATCGGCATCGTCTCGTCCGGCGGCGCGGGGATGGCGCTGGCGCAATGGATGAACGACGGCGAACCGCCCTTCGATCTCTGGGAGGTCGATATCCGCCGCGCCCAGCCGTTCCAGAAGAACCGCGCCTACCTCAAGGAACGCGTCTCCGAGACGCTCGGGCTGCTCTACGCGGACCATTTCCCCTATCGCCAGATGGCGACGGCGCGTGGCGTTCGCCGCTCGCCGCTGCACGAGCATCTGAAGGCGCGCGGCGCGGTTTTCGGCGAGGTGGCCGGATGGGAGCGCGCCAACTGGTTTGCCAATGACGGGCAGGAGCGCGAATACCGCTATTCCTGGAAGCGGCAGAACTGGTTCGAGAACCAGAAGTCCGAGCATTTGGCCGTGCGAAACGGTGTCGGCCTTTTCGACATGACGTCCTTCGGCAAGGTCCGCGTGGAGGGTCGCGACGCGCTTTCCTTCCTGCAGCGTCTCTGCGCCAACTGCATGAATGTCGAACCGGGCCGCATCGTCTATACGCAGATGCTCAACGCCCGCGGTGGCATCGAAAGCGACTTGACCGTCACTCGGCTTTCGGAAACCGCCTTCCTGCTCGTCGTTCCGGGTGCCACCCTGCAACGCGATCTTGCCTGGTTGCGCAAGCATCTGCGCGACGAGTTCGTGGTGATCACCGACGTGACCGCCGCCGAGAGCGTGCTCTGCGCCATGGGGCCAAAGGCGCGCGAACTGATGCAAAGGGTGAGCCCGAACGATTTCTCCAATGAGGCGCATCCCTTCGGCACGGCCCGCGAGATCGAAATCGGCATGGGGCTCGCCCGCGCCCATCGCGTCACCTATGTCGGCGAGCTTGGCTGGGAGCTTTATGTTTCGACCGACCAGGCGGCCCACGTCTTCGAAACGCTGGAGGCGGCGGGAGGTGATGTCGGGCTCAATCTCTGCGGTCTTCACACGCTCGACAGTTGCCGCATCGAGAAGGCGTTCCGCCACTTCGGTCACGACATCACTGACGAGGATCATGTTCTCGAAGCCGGGCTCGGCTTTGCGGTGAAGATCGACAAGGGCGACTTCATCGGTCGTGAGGCGGTGCTTGCGAAACAAGACAAGGGCCTGTCGCGCCGGCTGGTGCAGTTCCGGCTCGCCGATCCGGAGCCGCTGCTCTTCCACAACGAGGCGATCATCCGCGACGGCGAGATCGTCGGTACGATCACCTCGGGCAATTACGGCCACCATCTCGGCGGTGCAATCGGACTCGGTTACGTGCCCTGTAGCGGCGACAGAGCCGCGGATGTGTTGGCATCGAACTACGAAATCGAAATCGCCGGAACGCGGGTCAAGGCCGAGGCTTCGCTGAAGCCGATGTACGACCCGAAGGCGGAGCGGGTGCGCGCGTAAGCGTGTTCGGATGAACGACGCGAAAAACGACAGTGCCATTGGGAGATGGAATGATGGCTGAGATTGCGGTTTCGAGACGATCCGGGGGACGAGCGGCGCGCGTGGCGCTTCGTTCCGCGCCGCTTGCCGAAAACATCCGGCCGGTCCGACCGGGCCTGTCCGGCGGCCAGTACAGGCCGCTGACCGATGCCGGTGTCAGGTGCATCCACGAGGCGGCGCTCGATGCGTTGGAGCAGATCGGCCTTGCCAATGCGCCGAAGTCCGGCGTCGAGATCATGACCGGCGCCGGCGCCATCCTCGGCGACGACGGGCGCATCCGGTTCCCGCGGGCGCTGGTTGAAGACATGCTGGCGATCGCCGCGCGCGACATCACCCTTTATGCCCGCGATTCGAAACAGGATCTCGAACTCGAGGGCACCCGCGTCTATTACGGCACGGCCGGCGCCGCTGTGCATGTGGTCGACGTCGAGAAGCGCGAATATCGCGAGTCGACTGCGAAGGACCTCTTGAACGCCGCACAACTCGTCCACCATCTCGACAACGTGCATTTCTTCCAGCGCGCGATGGTCTGCCGGGACGTTCCCGACAATTTCCTGATGGACATCAATACGCTTTACGCCTGCTGTGCCGGTACGACGAAGCATGTCGGCACCAGCTTTTCCGATCCGTCGCATGTGGAGGGTTGCTTCGACCTCATCCACATGATCGCCGGCGGCGAGGACAAGTGGCGCGCGCGGCCCTTCGTCTCGAATTCCAACTGCTTCGTCGTACCGCCGATGAAGTTTGCGGAAGAGAGCTGCATCACCATGGAGAAGTGCATCCGCGGCGGCATGCCGATCCTGCTGCTATCGGCCGGGCAGGCGGGGGCGACCGCGCCGGCGCCGCTTGCAACGGCGATTGTGCAGGCGGTGGCCGAATGCCTGGCTGGGGTGGTCTATGTCAACGCTATGTCGCCCGGCCATCCGGCCATCTTCGGCACCTGGCCCTTCGTTTCGGATCTGAGGACCGGGGCGATGTCCGGCGGTTCCGGCGAGCAGGCGCTGCTGACGGCCGGTTGCGCGCAGATGCACCAGTTCTACCGCCTGCCAGGCGGTGCGGCTGCCGGCATCGCCGATGCGAAGCTTCCCGACATGCAGGCGGGTTGGGAACAGGCGATCTCCAACGTCATGGCAGGGCTCTCGGGTCTCAACATGGTCTATGAGGCGGTCGGCATGCACGCCTCGCTCCTCGGCTTCTGCCTGGAATCGCTGGTGCTCGGCGACGACCTGCTCGGCCAGGTACAGCGCTGCATCCGCGGCATCGACGTGACCGAGGATTCGGTCTCGCTCGAAACCATGCGCTCCGTCTGCCTCGACGGTCCGGGCCACTATCTCGGTCACCCGCAGACGCTTGGGCTGATGCAGACCGAGTACATCTATCCGGCGGTAGCCGACCGCACGAGCCCGAAGGAATGGGTGGAGATCGGCCGACCGGATTTGGTGGCGCGCGCGATCGAGAGGAAGAACCGCATTCTCGCCGAGGTCGCGCCGTCGGTCATTGCGCCGGAAATCGACCGGGCCATCCGGGAAAGGTTCAAGATCTATTGCTGACCCGACAGAGCTGCCTGGTCAGCCGCGCCGGTCGAAGTGCGTTCTAAGCGTCACCTGTGTATGGACGGTAGCGACACCCGGAATGGTGGCGATCTGCCGCCGGATCGTGTCCAGATCGCCATTCGAGTCGCATTCGACGAGCAGCATCAAGTCCGTCGCCCCGGCGACCGACCAGCAACTGACGACGTTCGGCATGCCGGAAAGGTGCGGCACGACATGGTCGCAATTCTTGCCTGGTTGGAAGGCGACGGCGACGAGGGCGCGCACGACCGGGGCCTTCTCCTCGGCCCCCAGCCGGATCGTATAGCCGGCGATCGTGCCCTTGGTTTCGAGCCGCCGCAGCCGTTCATGCGTCGCGCTGCGCGACAGCCCGGCATGGCGGGCAAGCGCCACCAGGCTCTGGCGCGAGTCCCTGCGCAATGCCGCAAGCAGCAGGCGGTCTTTCTCGTCGAGTTCGGTCAATTCGTCGTCCTCGGCCGCGTTCGCCGGACGAATGTCCGGCCAACACGGCATCATGCTCAATGAAACCGGACGATAGGGAAGTTAGGTTCTTCGCACAACGAAGGAGCCCACGTCATGAACAGCTTGAAACTGCCCGAAAATACCGTCCTGATCCCTATCGACATGCAGCGCGCCTTTGATGCTGCGCCGTGGCCGCCCCGCTGGAACGAACGCGTCGATGAAAATGGTCTGGCACTGCTCGACGCCTGGCGCGAGGCGAGGCGGCCGATCATTCATGTGCGGCACGATAGCGTCAAGGAGGGCTCGACATTGCAACAGGGGCATCCGGGCAACGCCTTTCGTCCCGGCTTTGGTCCCGTGGGACAGGAGCCTCTCGTCACCAAGAGCGTGAACGCCGCCTTCATAGGCACGGATCTCGACCTCAGGCTCCGCCGCCTCGCAACCGACACTGTTGTGATGTTCGGCATCTCGACAGATATGTGTGTCTCGACGTCGGTGCGGGTCGCCGCCAATCTGGGCTATCGCGCCCTCCTTGTGGAGGATGCCTGCGATTGCTTCGATTTGGCGGATGGCGCGGGCAGCGTGATCGGAGCGCGGGACATCCACCGCGCGCATGTAGCGACGCTCAGAGCCGATTTTGCCGAGGTGGTGACCACAGAGGAATTGCTGACAGCGCTCGGCAGGGCGAAGGCGGCGTAATCATCGGGCCGTTGCGCCCTTCGCCTCCACGATCCGGTAGCTCCATTTGGGCGCCCTCGGCGCTTCGTCCGGACGGAACGGGAAAGTGAGAAATGTCTCGAAGGGACGTGTCTCACCACCCGGGATGCGTACGAGCACGAGCGCCGTGTCGTCGCCGATCGGCTTGCAACCGGCTTCCGGGCAATCCTCAAGCGTGACGGTCAGCCGGATATATTCGAGCGTGAGTGCGGAAGTGTTTCTGGCGGTTCCACGGAGGCGATAGCTGCGTTCCGACTGGTTGCGTTCGAAGGTCAGATTCTCGAGCTCGATGTCGGAAGCGGCGAGCCCGGCCGGCATCGGGGAGGGTGCGGGTTCAGGCGGCTCGGGGGTGCTTTCGCTCAGCCAGATCAGAAAGGCGGCGGCGAGGCCCACGGCGACCGCAATGGAAAGGGCCGGCTCCACCCAGCTGCGAAAGCGACCATAGCGGGCCGCGAGATATACGATCGTTAAGCCAAGCAGTAGCGCAATCACCCACAGCATAAAGATCCTCCTACAGCGCCGCGCCTCCGACAGGACGCGCAAGGTCGCTGTAGCGCTTTGAATTACTGCATGATTTTTCCCCTAAATCGATACCGATCTGAGTTCATGCAGTGGCGGAATCCTATATGGGTTCGCGCAAAGCTGGCAATTGCCGCCGCAGTATGCGGAAATCAATGCGACAGGGCTCTCACTCGCCTTCGGCGAAGTTCATTTCCTCAGGCTAATCCAATAGGCGCCCTCGAAGGGAACGGCTGCGAAGCGTTCGTTGATTTCGGCCAGGGTCCTGGCCGGATCGACATCGGGAAAGAGGTCCGGCCGCAGCCAGGCGGCGAAGGCTTCCGCCGCGACGATGTTCAACGGGATGGCGTTGAAGAAGTTCCAAAGACCGTGGACGCGACCGTTGCGCACCGCTGCGATGCTCGCCATTACGGGCGCGTAGACTGCCTTGGCCAATGTCTGCTCGGCCTCTTCGGCACTGACGCCGGGGCCGATGGAAACCCCGCTATACTTGCCGCCCGGCGACGAGGTGGCGATATAGACATCGGGGTCCGCGGCCATGACGGCTTCCGCGTTCATCATGCCGCCCGGCCGGGGCAGCTTGCCTTCAGCGATGTTGCGGCTGCCGGTCAGGCTGATGAATTCACCGAGACCGCCGATGCCAAAGGCCCAACAGCAGCGTTCCGCACCGGGGAAGGCCTCCATCAGCACAGTTGGCCCGGGACCTGGATGCTTGGCAACCCGGTCGCGGATACGGGCAAGGCGTTCCTCATAGAAGCGAGCGAATTCCTCCGCCTTCTCCTCGCGCTCGAATATCTTGCCGAGCAGGCGCATGGTGTCGGGCGTGCGCTTCAGGACGTCGTCGTTGAAGTTCACGACGACCACCGGGACGCCGATCCCCGAGAGATAGTCGATAGCGCGCTGGCCGGCCTCCGTATCCGCTTGCCAATTGGCGAGGAGCGCGAGATCGGCCTTGAGCGTCAGGATCGTCTCGAAGGAAAGGCCCGGTCCGCTGCCGTCGTCGATCAACGGCACCTCGGCAAGTCTCGGGAATTTGCGTCGGAAGCTTTCGTAAATCTCCGGATTGTCGCCCTTCATGTCGCCGGACCAGCCGGCAAGCACGCTCACCGGATCCGGAAGGACGAGCGACAGCGCGACGAGATTGAAACCGGTGCCAAGCAGAACCGCCTGGGGACGCGACGCGATCGTGACCTGGCGTCCTGCCGAGTCGGTGATCGTCATCGGCCACTGCGTTTCCGCCCGGGCTGCAAACGCCAACAGAGTGATCGACAGCAATACGGCGGCTCCAACGACGGCCGAGGAGGTCTGACGAACGAGGGACACGCTATTGGTTCCTTTGGCTCGGAAGTGCGCAGAGGCTGCCGCAGCTCGGGATGCCGGGAAGGAGGTATCGCAGGCAGCAGATCTTGCGCCGGCAGACGCGCGCGCCGTCCTCTTCCTCGTGGCGCAGGCAGTCGAAGAAGGGGTTGGGCATCCCGTTCGGCATCAGACGCAAACTGGTCATTGCATCGGCCTCATCGTTCAGGGGCTCCGTTCCGGCTGTCCTGAGCGCGTAGTCGATATAGACGGCGGCATTGTTCCAGGCGAGTTTCGGCGCAATGCCGCCTACCGCCTTGAGATGGCCAATGATCTTGGCGAGGTGTTCGTCCATCAGGGGGCGAAGGGCGGAGAAAATCTCCTGCCCATCCCCGTCGCTCCATTCGCCGGGCGCCGGGACTCCGAGGGCACGAGGCAAGCCGTCGGCCGAAAGCGCCACCGTCATCTCGTCGAAAGCAACGGGCAACACCTGGCGTTCCAGCGCCCAGGCGACGACATAGGGAATGGTAAGGCTCGACAAGTAGAAGAGCGACCACATGGAAGCGACCGCCCGGCGATCGCTATCGCCGAATGTTGCCGCATAGGTCGAAAGCGCCCGGTCGAAGGCGCCGGAGGCGAAGAACTCGGCCAGCGGCATGCTGTCGACAAGATCGGACGACAACAGCATCTTTTCGTTGCACCAGGCATGCGGACCGGCAAACGCCGCCGACAAGCCTCTCGGTCCTGCGGCGTCCGTCACGCTGATGGGGCTTCCGGTCGCCACGCGTCACCCGTTGAAGCGCTGTGAACCGATGATGCTGCGGCGAATAGCGTCGCGCCGGTCGAAGCAGTGGCGGATGGTTTGGCTGGGCATTGCGATTGCAGCTTTCTGAACGATGAGCTTTAAGATGAGTTATTCACTCATGATTATTGCATGCGCAACAAGATTTTATGATCATGGCGCTCATGTTTAGGCACTCGTGGGAAATGTGCAACAACACGCTGCGCGCGTGGCAACAGCGCTACTGCTGGTATTGGCTCATGTGAATGAAAAGTGCCCGCCGCCGGGGAATGGCCGGCGGCGGGCGATCGATTGCCAGGCTGCCGGCACCGGAAACGGGCAAGCAAAAACGCTGCCTCAGCCGTGATTGATCATGATGTGGCGGACCGCGGTGTAATCCTCCAGCGCATAGACCGACATGTCCTTGCCGTAGCCGGATTGTTTGACCCCGCCGTGCGGCATTTCATTGGTCAGCATGAAATGGGTGTTGATCCAGGTGCAGCCATATTGCAGGCGGGAGGCCGCCTTCATGGCCCTGCTGATGTCCTTGGTCCAGACGGAGGAAGCCAGGCCGTAGTCGCTGTCGTTCGCCCAGCCGATCACGTCGTCCTTGCCGGTGAAGCGGGTGATCGAAACGACCGGCCCAAAAACCTCGCGGCGGACGATCTCGTCCTCCTGCGTCGCGCCGGCGACGACCGTCGGCTGGAAGAAGAAGCCCTCGGCGCTGCCCGTGCGGCCGCCGGTGGTGATCTCGATATGCTTCTGGTCTGCGGCGCGCTCGACGAAGCTGCCGACGCGATCGCGCTGGCGCCTGGAGATCAGCGGCCCGATCTCATTCTCGGTATCGTCGTCGAGATTGTAGCGGATCGTCGAGACGGCGGCAGTGAGGTCGGCGACGAGCTTCTCGTAGATGCCGGACTCCGCATAGATGCGGCAGGCGGCGGTGCAGTCCTGGCCGGCATTGTAATAGCCGAAGGTGCGGATGCCGTTGACGACCGCCTCGAGATCGGCGTCGTCATAGACGATGACCGGCGCCTTGCCGCCGAGTTCGAGGTGGGTGCGCTTGACCGTCTTGGCGGCGGCGGTAAGCACCTTCTTGCCGGTGGCGATATCGCCGGTGATCGACACCATCGAGACCTTGGGATGGTTGATCAGCGCATTGCCGACCGTTTCGCCGCGGCCGGCGATGACGTTGACGACTCCTTCTGGGAGAATGTCGGCCAAAAGCCGCGCGAGCTTCAGGGCCGTGAGCGGCGTCTGCTCCGATGGCTTGAAGACCACCGTGTTGCCGCCGGCGATCGCTGGTGCCAGCTTCCAGGCCATCATCATCAACGGATAGTTCCACGGCGCGATCGAGCCGACGATGCCGATCGGGTCGCGGCGGATCATCGAGGTGTGGCCCGGCAGATACTCGCCCGCCGCCGGCCCATGCAGGTTGCGGACTGCGCCGGCGAAGAAACGCCAGCAATCGATGATCGCCGGGAGTTCGTCGTTCTTCACCGCATTGATCGGCTTACCGCAGTTCAAGGCTTCCAGCGCGGCGAAGTCGTCGGCGTTTTTCTCGATCGCATCGGCGATCTTCAGGAGATGGCTCGAGCGTTCGGCGGGCGTCGTCTCAGACCAGGTGACGAAACCGCGCTCTGCCGCGTCGACGGCGGCGTCGATCTGTGCATGGGAGGCTTCGGCGAGATCGATGATCCTGGCGCCGGTACGCGGGTTCAGGATGTGCTCTTCGGCCTCGGTTCCCGCCTCGAAGCGCGATCCGATCAGGAGTTGGGTGTCCATGTCTGTTCTCCCTTCATGTTCGATGTCATTT
The DNA here is from genome assembly GCF_000265205.3 of Sinorhizobium fredii USDA 257. NCBI lineage: Bacteria > Pseudomonadati > Pseudomonadota > Alphaproteobacteria > Hyphomicrobiales > Rhizobiaceae > Ensifer > Ensifer fredii. The sequence goes on along the minus strand of NC_018000.1, from coordinate 4,748,272 downwards.
GCCGGCGCCGGCGATCTGGTCGCCGTCGCGGGTGAGGTAGTAGGCGCCGAGGATCGGCAGGAAGGTGACGATGACCACGATCATCGCGACGACGTTGGTGACCGGCCGTTGGCGCGGGCGGATCAGCTCCTCGAGCATCCAGATCGGCAGGGTCGACTGCTGCCCGGCGGTAAAGGTCGTGACGATCACCTCGTCGAAGGAAAGCGCGAAGGCGAGCATGCCGCCGGCGAGCAGCGCCGTGCCGATATTCGGCAGGATCACGTAACGGAAGGTCTGGAAGCCGTCGGCGCCGAGATCCATCGACGCCTCGATCAGCGAGCCGGAGATCCGCCGGAAGCGGGCAACCGCATTGTTGTAGACGACGACGATGCAGAAGGTCGCGTGGCCGAGCACGATCGTCCAGAACGAAAACGGGATATCGGCCATCGAGAACGCCGAGCGCAGCGCGATGCCGGTGATGATGCCGGGTAGCGCGATCGGCAGGATGACGAGCAGCGACACCGTCTCACGTCCGAAGAAGCGTGTCTGGCTGACGGCGGCGGCGCAGAGCGTGCCGAGGACGAGCGCGGCCGCGGTAGCGATGGCGGCGACTTTGACCGAGAGGGTCAGTGCCGCCCACACATCCGGTCGGCTCCAGGCGACGGCGAACCATTGCGTCGTCAGTCCGGGCGGCGGGAATTGATAGGTCTTTTCCTCTGTCGTGAAGGCATAGAGAAAGATCAGCAGGATCGGCAGGTGCATGAAGGCGAGGCCGGCTGCCGCGGCGATTTTCAGGCCAAGGGGGGCGCGGTTCGATTTCTCAGAGCGCATCGAAGGCCCCCATGCGTCTGGCCATCCAGAGATAGGCTCCCATGATGACGATCGGCACGACCGTGAAGGCGGCGGCGAGCGGAATGTTGCCGGCGGTGCCTTGCTGCGCGTAGACGGCCTGGCCGATGAAAAGCCGCGAAGAGCCGATGATCTGTGGGATGATATAGTCGCCGAGCGTCAGCGAGAAGGTGAAGATCGAGCCGGCGACGATGCCGGGGAGCGCCAGCGGGAAGAGCACGTGGCGGAAAGTCTGCGCCGGCGTGCCGCCGAGGTCGGACGAGGCCTCGATGAGGTTGGCCGGCACGCGCTCCAGCGCCGCCTGGATCGGCAGGATCATGAACGGCATCCAGACATAGACGAAGACGATGAAGGTGCCGGTATAGCTGACCGACAGCGAATTGCCGCCGACGATTGGAAGCGCCAGCCAGGCATCGAGCAGCCAGAGAAGGTTCAGCTTCTCGAAGAACCAGGTGAGGATGCCTTCCTTGGCAAGGATCAGCTTCCAGGCATAGACCTTGACGAGATAGCTCGACCAGAGCGGCAGCATGACCGCGAGATAGAAGAGCGCCTTCCATTTCCCGCGCGCGTAGCGGGCAGCGTAATAGGCGATCGGGAAGGCGATGAACGCCGAGATCAGCGTCACGAGCGCCGCCATCGAGACGGTGCGAAGGATGATATCGAGATTGGCTTCGCTCAGGAGCTGCCGGTAGGTCGCAAGCGTGAACTCGTAATTGATGAGACCGGAAAACTCGTCGATCGAGAAGAAGCTCTGCAGGAGCAGCGCGAAGAGCGAGCCGAGATAGACGATGCCGAGCCACAGCAAGGGCGGTCCGAGCAGGACCGCCAGAAGCACGTGCGGATGCCGCCAGAAGAAATCCGAAAGACGCCCGGCTGTGCTGCGGCGCTCCGGGAGGACAAGGCTTTCGACAACGACGGTCATGCGTCCTCCATCGGGTGAAGGTCGCGGGCGGCGAAGCTCAAGGTAACCGGGCTGCCGACTGCGGGCACGGCTTGCGCGGCGGGGCTGGCAACGGCAATGCGATTGCCGTCGACATCGACGACAATGCGGTTGGTCGCGCCGAGGAAGCTGCGGCCGGCGACGGTGCCGGAGAGGCTGAGCGCCCCGTTCGCCGCCGGCGCGATCGCCACCGCCTCTGGCCTGAGGCTCGCGAAGGACGCATTCAGCCCGAGGCTCTGGCAGAGCTTGGCCGAGAGTACATTGGACGAACCGACAAAATCGGCGACGAAACGGGTCTTCGGCTGATTGTAGACGTCTTCCGGCCTGCCGAGCTGCTGGATCCGCCCTTCGTTGAAGACGGCGATCCGGTCGGCCATCGACAGCGCCTCGCCCTGGTCGTGGGTGACGAAGACGAAGGTGATGCCGAGCGATTTCTGCAGGCTCTTCAATTCCTCCTGCATCTGCTCGCGCAGCTTCAGATCGAGCGCGCCGAGCGGTTCGTCGAGAAGCAGCACCTTGGGCTTGTTGACGAGCGCGCGGGCGAGCGCGACGCGCTGGCGCTGGCCGCCGGAAAGCTGGCCCGGCCGGCGCGCGCCGTAACCGGGGAGCTTGACCATGGCGAGCGCATCTTCCGCGGCCTTCCGTCTTTCCTCGCGGCCGATCCCTTTGACCATCAGCCCATAGGCGACGTTGTCAAGTATCGAGAGATGCGGGAAGAGGGCATAGTCCTGGAAGACGGTGTTGACACTGCGGCGATAGGGCGGCACGCCCTCTGCCGTCTCGCCGAAGATCTCGATGTGCCCGGTCGTCGGCTGCTCGAACCCGGCCATCAGCCTCAGACAGGTGGTCTTACCGGAGCCGGAGGGGCCGAGCATCGCGAAGAACTCGCCCTCGGCGACCTGCAGGGTGACGCGATCCACGGCGCGCACCGCACCGAAATGGCGGGAGACATTGTCGAAGAGGACGGCGGTATTCATAACGGACTCCAGATAATTTTGCGCCTCATCCCGCTGCCGCGACCTTCTCCCCGCAAGCGGGGAGAAGAGGACTCGCGGCCGGTGCCTCGGTCAAGCTTCTCTCGGGGTTCCGAGCTTTGGCGGAGGCGAACCCGCGGTTGGCGCGGCATGCGGGATCCACTCCTTCCCCTAGTGGGGAGGTTTGGGGAGGGGCCTTGAAAAACCCCTGCCGGCCCTGCGGGCAACCTTCCCGACGAGGGGGAAAGGGCGGCTTACCGACCGCCGATCACGCCGATATAGTCGGAGACCCAGCGGTGATAGGGCACGCATTCGCCCTGGCTGGCGCATTTCGCCACCGGCGTCTTCCAAAACTTGACCTTGTCGAAGTCGTTATAGCCGTTGGTCGCGCAGCCCTCGTCTGTCAGGAGTTCGTTGCCTTTGCAGGCGGCGCCCACCGAAGGATTGGCGCCGAACCAGGCGGAGACGTCGCCCTGCACCTTCGGCGAGAGCGTGTGCTCCATCCAAATATAGGCGCAGTTCGGATGCTCGCTCTCGGCATGCAGCATGGTCGTATCCGCCCAGCCCGTCACCCCTTCTTCCGGAATGATCGACGAGATCGGCAGTTTCTCGGCCTGCATCAGGTTGACCTGGAAGGGCCAGGAGCCGGAGGCGACGACGCCTTCGTTCTTGAAGTCGTCGATCTGGATCATCGCGTCATGCCAATAGCGGCCGACCAGCGTGCGCTGAACGCGAAGCAGGTCGAGGGCGGCCTTGTACTGATCCTCGTTGAGCTCATAGGGATCCTTGATGCCGAGGTCCGGCTTGTGGGCCATCAGGTAGTTGGCCGCGTCGGCGACATGGATCGGACCGTCATAGGCCTGGATGCGGCCCTTGTTGGACTTGCCGTCCGGCAGCGTCATTTCCTCGAAAACGACGTTCCAGCTCTTCGGCGGTTGTCCTTTAAACGCCTCGGTGTTGTACATCAGCACGTTCGGCCCCCAGACATAGGGCGTGCCGTAGTGGACGCCGTTGGCCGTGTGCCAGGGCGCGTTCTGCATGCGCTCGTCGATCGTCTTCCAGCTTGGGATGAGGTCGGTGTTGATCGGCTGGACGCGCTTGCCGGCAACCAGACGAAGCGAGGCGTCGCCCGATGCGGTGACCAGGTCGAAGCCGCCTTCGTTCATCAGTGCGACCATTTCGTCGGAGGTGGCGGCTGTCTTGACGCTGACCTTGCAGCCGGACTTCTTCTCGAATTCGGTGACCCAGTCGTAGTTCTTGTCGGTCTCGCCGCGCTCGATGTAGCCGGGCCAGGCAACGATCGAGAGTTCGCCTTCACCCTGGCCGAGCTCCTTCAGCGGTTCCTGGGCAAGGGCGGGGGCGACGAGGCTGAGCGAAAGGGTAAGCGCCGTACAAGAATTCAGGATCTGCTTCATTGAAGTCTCCCCAGTTTGTGCCGCCTTTGCGGGCTTGTTCCCTGAGATGAAGCGTGCCTCTATTTCTCCGCATTCGCAAATTCATTAATCAGAATGGCGATATCGGATTTTCCGATACGGGACGCGGAGTAGGAGTTGGACTCAGCGGGGACGGGCGCTGCGCAAAGCCTCGGCGATGCCGACGAAATCGCGCGCCGACTGCGGCAGGCTCGAGCCTTTGCGCCACACCATGCCCACCTGAACGACCGGCAAAGCGCCGGAAACATCGCGGCTCTCGATCCGGTCGCCTTCGAGCGACCAGGGCCGATAGATGAGGTCGGGCAGGAGGGCGATGCCGGCGCCGGTCGCGACCAGGCTTCTGACCGCCTCGACCGAGCGGGTGCGGAAGGCCACATGGGGGCGGGCGCCGAGCGCCGAGAGCAGCTTGCCGGTGTTTTCCTCGATTTCGTCAATCGTCAGCATGATCAGCGGTTCCTTGGCGATATCTTCGACCGAGATGATGTCGGCGCTGACGAGCGGGTGGCCGATCGGCAGCCAGAGCCGGTAGGGCGAGGTCTCGAGGATTTCCGCCTGCAGCGCCATTCGGTCGCGCAGGTTGGAGATCACCATGACGGCGACGTCGAGCTCGCCGCCGATCAGCAGATGCTCGAGATAGGAGCCGTTGTCCTCGAGGGCGCTCACCTCGACACCCGGGCAGGCGCGTCGATAGCGGGCGAGCAGATCGGAGAGCACGTAGCCGGCAACGAGCGAGGTGACCCCGAGATTGAGCTTGCCGCCGCGTTCCTCGCGGCTGTCGGAGAAACTGCGCCGAGCATCCGAAACATCGGCGAGGATCTTCGTCGCATGCCTGAGGAACTGGTGACCGTTATGAGTGATGGAAAGGCCGCGCGGGTGGCGGTCGAAAAGCTCGACGCCAAGATCGGTCTCCAACTCCTTGACCGCTTCGGTGATCGAGGATTGCGAGATCGACAGGTTCTGCGCCGCACGGGTGACCGAGCCCTGCTCGGCGACGGCGACGAAATATTGCAGCTGCCGGAGTGTGAATGCCATGAGCGAATTAACACCGGGTAGGGACCCGATGGCAAGCGATGCGACGCGGCTGCGCCTTGGCTTGCCGCATTTTGTCGCCCGAAGAATGACGCCGGTGTTAAGGTGCCTTCGAGGGAGAAAAGGATGGATTCGAAACCAGCGCGGCCAACGCCGACAGAGCCTGGAATTCTGGCCTTTCATGAACGTTGCGAGGCTTTCTATCCGGCGGATCCCGTCAACGCCTCGATCGCGCAGCAGCGCAAATGGTACGATGCACTTTGCGCCGAATTCGACGCACCGTCTCCGGCCGGGCTGACGCGGCGGGACGAGCGCGTCGGAGAACGCATCCCGGTCAGACACTATCGGCCGGCGGACGTCGCGACAGAAACCCGCATCCTCTACATTCATGGCGGCGGTTTCGTCGTCGGCTCGCTCGAAAGCCATGACGCGATCTGCGCCGAAGTCGCCCATGGCGCGCGGGCGGAACTGGTCTCGGTCGACTACCGGCTGGCGCCGGAATATATCTGGCCGGCGGCTTTCGAAGATTGCCACGAGGTGCTGAAAAGCCTGCTTGCCGATCGCCGCCCGGTGGTCGTCGCCGGCGACAGCGCCGGCGGCAATCTCGCTGCGGGGATCGCGCTCAGGGCGACGGTGGAGGGGCGTCCGGGCATCGTCGGCCAGGTGCTGATCTACCCCGATCTTCTCGGTGATCTCGCCGGCAGTTCCTATGTCGAGATGGCTGAGGCGCTGGGGCTTTCGACCAAAGACGTCGCCTATTATCGCGAGGTGCGGAAGGCGCCGGTCGACAACGTTTTCGCCCATCCGCTGAAGGCGGACGATCTGGCCGGGCTGCCGCCGGCCTTCATTACCGGCGCGTATTTCGATCCCTTGCGGGACGACGCACGGGGCTATGCGGCGCGCCTTGCCCAAGCAGGTGTGGACGTCACCTATCGCGAAGAGCCGCAGATGATCCATGCCTGGCTCCGGGCGCGGCACATGAGTCCGGGCGCGCGCGAAGGGTTTGACCATCTCGTTCATGGCGTGGCGCGGCTGGTCGGAACAGCTTGAGGCAATCATGAGCGGGGAGACCGACCTTCAGCGCCTGCTCAATGAGATGAGCCCGATCCTGGCCGAACGCGAATATGTCTACTGCACCGTCCTGGGCGATGCCGCGTTGTGGCTTGCCCTTGAGCCGATCGGCACTTTCCGCGAAGCAGAGGGGATGACGCTGATCCTCGAACGGTCAAAGGCGGATGCGGCCGGGCTTTCCTATGGCCCGGTCCTGCGGCTGATTACGCTGAGCGTTCATTCAGCCCTCGAGGCGGTGGGGCTGACGGCCGCTGTTTCGGCCGCGCTCACTCGGGCCGGTGTCAGTGCCAATGTCGTGGCTGCATATTATCACGACCACATCTTCGTGCCGACGGCGGATGCGGATCGCTCGCTCGCGGCGTTGCATGCCCTGAGCCGTGGCAATAGCTGAGCCGGAGGCTTGCATCAGATAGCGGGGCGATCCGTCTGATCGCTCAACTTACATGAAATCCCGCATGATCTGTTTCTCAAAGGTCTTCTCGAAAACCTTCTCCTCACCTTCGAAAGCCTCGACCTTGGCCGAGGTGATCCATTCCGTTTCCGTGCAGCCAAGCCGCGAGGTCGAAACGGTCTTGAGAAACTGTTCGCCGCGCTTGGCAATGCAGGTCCATTTGGAGATGCCTGTCATCGAATGCGGGTCGCCCGGTGCAATCGACCAGGTTTCGTCACGGATATCCTGCGTAGCGTTGCCCGTTTCGGGATGTTCGACGAGCCCGGTGTCCTCGTAGATCTGGTAATGTGTCACACCCTTGGTCATGTCCCGCTCGACGCTGCGGCGCGTTTGCGCCGGCGAGTGCTCGATATAGGTGGGCAGCGGATTGGGGTTGGCCGGCTGCGGCACGACGATCTGGCGGTGGTCACCGAGAAGCGGCAGCGACAGCGAGAGGCTTCCGGTATCGATCGTCAGGCCGGGATCGGTCGGCGGCGGCAGGATCATCGGCCAGTAGGACGTCGAGAGCGACAGGCGGATGCGATGACCGGCGCGGAAGCGATAGCCGCAGGCGTCGAGCACCAGCGTGATGCGCGTCTTGTGGTTCTTCTGCATCGGCTGCGGCTTCGCATTGCCGTTGCGATGGGCGAGGTTGAGGACGCCGAAGGCAACGCGCGTTGCCGTGCCGTCCGGATGGATATCGACGAGACGCGCGACAAGATTGGCGGTGTCGGCGCCGCAGGAGACATCCACGGTGAGGACCGGCTGCCCGAGATAGTCCTCCGCCTCGAGCAGGCGGTGGCTGTCGAAGGTGAGGGACCCCGCATCGTCGATGCGCTGGTCGCCGGCCATCTCGGCATCCGGTTTGAGCGTGAAATATTCGCCGGCGGCGGCGCCGGTATCGAGCGGTGAGCGGACATAGATGTCGCCGATCCCATTTTTGGCCGAGCCGCCGGTCACCAGACTGCCGTCGCTGGAAACCGCGAAAGTCCGCGTTTCAGGTGCGCTCCAGACGTCCTTGGCGATCCAGCGGCCGGGATCTTCGTTGCGCCTCAGCGTCGGCTTCGGGCCGTCGAGGATATAGGCGCGCATCTGCGGCAGCTTTTCGGCATCGTTCCTCTCGTCGCGCAGCCACCGGTTCCACCAGCGGATCGCCTCGTTGTGGAAATCCGCCCGCGGCTTCGGCCAGGCGAAATGCGGATATTTGTGAACCCAGGGGCCGATCAGTGCCTTGGCCTTGCCGCCGAGTCCTTCGATCGCCTTGATCGGCGTGTTGCGGTAGCCGTCGGCCCAGCCGGCGATGACGAGCGCGGGAATCGGGAAGCCCTCGAAATCCTCCGAGATCGAGCCGTGGCGCCAGAAATCGTCGCGACGCTGATGCGCGAGCCATTCCTCCAGGAAGAATGGTTCATTCTCCAGCCGCTCCAGCCACATTTCTTTCCAGCGTTCGCCGACGAGTTCCGGGTCGGGCGAACGCGACTGATAGGCAAGCATGGTCGCCGCCCAGGAAAGCTGGGCCGAGAGATGGCAGCCGTTCTTGTAGTGGATGTCGTCATTATAGCGGTCGACGGTCGAGGCGATGGAGATAACGGCTTTGAGAGCCGTCGGCTTCAGAGCGGCCACCTGCAGGCAGTTGAAGCCGCCCCAGGAAATGCCCATCATCCCAACCTTGCCGTTCGACCAGGGCTGAGCGGCGATCCATTCGATGATCTCGCAGCCGTCGGAGAGTTCGCGCGGCGTATACTCGCCGTCGATCACGCCTTCGGATTCGCCGGAGCCGCGGATATCAACGCGGACGCCGGCAATGCCGGCCGCTGCGAAGACCGGATAGGTGGATTCGTCGCGGGCGCAGGTTCCGTCGCGCTTGCGATAGGGCAGATATTCGAGCACTGCTGGCACGGGGTTCTGCTCGGTGCCCTCCGGCATCCAGATGCGCGCCGCCAGCCGCGTTCCGTCCCGGAGCGTGATCCACTCGTTTTCCATTACGGTGAAGTTGCGATCGGACACGGTTATTTTCTCCCGATTTTCTGCACGTGAGCGATCTGCCGCGGATTGTGAATGCAGGGCGGGGCGCTCCGCTCTCGATCAATTCCCGGCACTCTCCATCCGCCGCGTCTTCAGCACCCGCTCCAACCACCCGATTTCCATCTCCGGCACCGACTTCAAGAGCAGGTCGGTGTAGTCGTCGAAAGGCGGCGAGAGCACCTTCGACTTCGGACCGAACCGCACCAGTCGACCGCGATGCATCACGGCGACCGAGTCGGCGATGGCCCGGACGATTGCGATATCGTGGGTGATAAAGACAAAGGAAACAGCGGTTTCCTCCTGAAGCTTCGTAAGCAGGTTGAGGATGCCTTCGGCCACCAGCGGGTCGAGCGCCGATGTTGGCTCGTCGCAGAGGATGAGTTCCGGCTTGGCGGCGAGCGCCCGGGCGATCGCGACGCGCTGTTTTTGACCGCCGGAGAGTTCGGCCGGATAGCGATCGAGAAAGCGCGACCCCATCTCGATCTGGTCGAGTAGTTCCTTGACGCGTTCGGTTTTCCTGGCGCCGCGCATGCCGAAATAGAAGGAGAGCGGCCGGCCGACGATGTCGCGCACGGTCTGGCGCGGGTTCATGGCCGTGTCCGCCATCTGGTAGATCATCTGGATGCGGCGCAACTGCTCGTTTGTCCGGCCTTTTAGCGCCTTCGGCATTTCCTTGCCGTCGAAGATGATCCGGCCTTGGCTTGGCGGCAGAAGGCCGGTGATGACGCGGGCGAGGGTGGACTTGCCGGAGCCGGATTCGCCAACGATCGCCAGCGTCTGCCCCTTCGGCAGATGCATCGAGACATCGTGCAGCACCTTGAAACCGTTCGAATAGCCGGCATGGACGCCCTCGATCTTGAGGAGCGTGCCAGACTGGTCCGGGGCTTCGTCGCGCTTCGCCTGCCGAACGCTGACAAGCGCCCGGGTATAGTCTTCCCGCGGCGCTTCGATCACCTGCTTGGTGGTACCGTATTCGACGGTCTTGCCGTGACGGAGCACCATGATGTCGTCGGAGATCTGGGCGACCACCGCGAGATCGTGGGTGATATAGAGCGCCGCCGTGTGCGTCTCCTCGATGGCGTGCTTGATCGCCGCCAGCACGTCGATCTGCGTCGTCACGTCGAGCGCCGTCGTCGGCTCGTCGAAGACGATCAGCTCCGGGTTCGGGCAGAGCGCCATGGCGGTCATGGCGCGCTGCAGTTGACCGCCGGAAACCTGATGCGGATAGCGCTCACCGAAGGTTTCAGGGCTGGGAAGGCCGAGCACACGGAAGAGATAGAGGGCGCGTTTCTTCGCTTCCTCTCTCGACATGATGCCGTGGCGGAGCGAGGCTTCGATCACCTGGTCGCCGAGCTTGTGGGCCGGGTTGAAGGCCGCCGCCGCGGACTGGGCGACATAGCAGACGTGGCATCCGCGGACAGAATTGATGCCGCTGCGGTCGAGCTTCAGGATGTCCCGGCCGTTGAGCAGCACCTCGCCGCCGGTGATGCGAACGCCCCCGCGGCCATAGGCGAGTGCGGAGAGGCCGATCGTCGACTTGCCGGCGCCGGATTCGCCGATGAGACCCAACACCTTGCCTTTTTCGAGATTGAAGGAGACGCCTTCGACGAGCGTCACCACTTTCGGCGGTTCGCCGGGCGGATAGCTCGTCGCCTCGATCTTCAGGTTCTTGACGGAAAGCAGATCAGGCATCGCCGCGCCCTCCTTTCAGGCTCGAGGTGCGCTTCATCAGCCAGTCGACGACGAGGTTGACGCTGATGGCGAGGGTTGCGATCGCCGCGCCGGGAACCAGTGCCGCGGAGATGCCGAAGATGATGCCGTCCTTGTTGTCCTTGACCATGCCGCCCCAGTCGGCGGCCGGTGGCTGGATGCCGAGGCCGAGGAAGGAGAGGGTGGAGAGGAATAGGATCGAGAAGGCGAAACGCAGGCCGAATTCGGCAAGCAGCGGCGACAGCGTGTTCGGCAGGATCTCCCGGAAGATGATCCACAGGCTGCCTTCGCCGCGAAGCCGTGCGGCCTCCACGAATTCCATCACCGCGACATCGAGGGCGACGGCGCGGCCGATGCGGAAGACGCGGGTGGAGTCGAGCACCGCCATCACCAGAATGAGGATCCAGAGATGCTGCGGCAGGACGGCAAGCACGACGAGCGCGAAGATCAGCGTCGGGACTGCCATCATCAGATCGTTGAAGCGCGAGAAGAGCTGGTCTACGAAGCCGCCGGTGACGGCCGCCGCGAAGCTCAGGATCATGCCGAGCGCGAAGGAGATCAGGGTCGCCGCCAGCGCCACGAAGATTGTTGTGCGGGCGCCGTAGATCAGGCGCGAGAGCAGGTCGCGCCCGAGATTGTCAGTGCCGAGCAGGAAATCGCCACCGGCTGGCATCCAGATCTCGCCGACGACGTCCCGCTCGCCGAAGGGGGCAATGAAGGGAGCGAAGAGGGCGCAAAGAAGGGCGACAGCAATGCCGATGATGCCGACCCAGGCGCTGATGGGGATAGATCGCAGGTTCATCGCGGGTGCCTCAGTCTCGGATTGGCGAGAATGGCGAGAATATCGGCCGCCATGTTGAGGAAAATGTAGAAGGCCGCGAAGATCAGCCCGCAGGCCTGCACGACCGGCATGTCGCGCACCGTCACCGCGTCCACCATGTACTGCCCCATGCCGGGATAGACGAACACCACCTCGACGACGACGACGCCGACGACAAGATAGGCGAGATTCAGCGCGATGACGTTGATGACCGGCGCCACGGCGTTGGGCGCGGCATGCCGCGCGATGATGCGGAAGGTGCCGAGACCCTTGAGTTCAGCGGTCTCGACATAGGCCGATGACATGACGTTGAGGATCGCCGCCCGCGTCATGCGCATCATGTGCGCTAGGACGACGAGCACGAGGGTTGCGACCGGGAGTGCAATCGCCGAGAGCCGCTCGGTGAAGGTCATGCTGTCGTAGACGGTCGCCGGGAATGTGGCGACGCCCAATTGGACGGCGAAGAACATGATCAGCAGATAGCCGATGAAAAATTCCGGCAGAGAGATCGCCGCCAGCGAAATCACGTTGATGATCTTGTCCGGTAGTCGATTGCGGAACTGCACCGCGAGCATGCCGAGGCCGACGGCAAGCGGCACGGAAATGAGAGCCGCGAAAAAGGCGAGAAAGAGGGAATTGCCGAGTCTCTTGCCGATCTGTTCGCTGACCGAGTTCTTGCTTGCCCAGGAGGTGCCGAAGTCGCCCTGAACGGCACCGCCGAGCCAGCTGAGATAGCGCTCGCTCCAGGGCCGGTCGAGGCCGAGATCCTTGCGGATGTTCTCGACTGCTTGCGGCGTCGCCGACTGGCCGAGATAGGTGGTGGCGAAATCGCCGGGGAGCGCCTCGATGCCGCCGAAGATCATCAGCGACACGGCGAAGAGCAGGCCGACGCTGAGGCCGAGGCGCTGAAGGATCAGCGCCACGAGAGGGCGGCGAAAGACGAAACGCCGCCAGAAAGTGCCGCCGAGCTCGCCGGTGGCGGGGTTGGGCTTTGCTGGTACTCCGGAAAGCTCGGCGGAGCGCGGGTGTGTGTCACCCGCGGCCCCATCGGTCAGAACCGGACCAGTGATCGGTCCGCTCTCCATCGTCACGCGTCCAGCCACACCCGGGTTGCGACATAGCCGTTCGACATGTCGTTGCCGATATCGTGGACGTAGCCCTTCACCTGCTTGGTGGACGCGTTCACGAAGTCGTTGAACATCGGCAGGATCACGCCACCTTCGTCGCGGACCATCATCGCCAAGGTGCGGTACATGTCCTTGCGCTTGGCCTCATCCAGCTCGGAACGCGCTTGGAGCAGGAGCTTGTCGAAGTCCTCACGCTGGAAGCGGGTGTCGTTCCAGTCGGCGTTGGACAGGTAAGCCGTCGAGTACATCTGGTCCTGGGTCGGACGGCCGCCCCAATAGGAGGTGCAGAACGGCTGGGCGTTCCAGACATTGGTCCAGTAGCCGTCGCCCGGCTCGCGCTTGACCTCGATTTCGATGCCGGCCTTCTTGGCGCTCTCCTGGTAGAGAACGGCGGCATCCACCGCGCCCGGGAAGGCGACGTCGGAGGTGCGCAGCAGCACCGGCCCGCTGTGGCCCGACTTCTTGTAATGGAAGGCGGCCTTGTCCGGATCATAGACGCGCTGCTCGATGCCTTCCGGGAAGAGGGCATAGGTGTCGTTGATCGGGAAGTCGTTGCCGATCTTGCCGTAACCGCCGAGGATTCGCTGGACCATGGTCTCGCGGTCCATCGCCAGCTTCAGCGCCATGCGAAGGTCGTTGTTGTCGAACGGCGCGGTGTTGCAATGCATGATGAAAACGTAGTGGCCGCGGCCGGACGTGTTCAGGATCTCGACCGTCGGCGCGCGCTTCAGGAGACTGACCGTCTTCGGGTCGATGCGGTTGATAAAGTGCACCTGACCGGATGAAAGAGCGGCGATGCGTGCCGTCGCGTCGTTCATGGCGATCAGTTCGACCGAATCCACGTAACCTCGATCCGTACGCCAGTCGTCCTGGTTTCTTTCGAAAGTGGCACGCACGCCCGGTTCGAAGCTCGCGACCTTGTAGGGCCCGGTGCCGACCATGGCGTCGGGGTTGTCCATGCCGCCGTTCGGTTGGATGACGAGGTGATAATCGGAAAGCAGCAGCGGCAGGTCGGCATTGCCTTCGGTCAGCGTCAGCACGAGCTTGCCGCCATCGGCCTTGATTTCCTTGATGGATTTCATGACGCCAAGGGCGCCCGACTCCGACTTGTCGTCCGTGTGACGCTGCAGCGTCTTGACGACGTCCTCTACCGTCAGTTCCTTGCCATCATGGAATTTGACGCCCTTGCGGATCGTGAAGGTCCAGGTCGCCGCGTCGGCGGAAGGCTCCCAAGACTCGGCAAGCGCCGGCACGGGCGCGCCGGTCGTCGGGTGGCTTTCGACGAGCAGGTCGCCCCAGGTCCGAACGACGACGAACAGGAATTGTGAAAGCGCCTTTGCCGGGTCTTTCGAATCGGTTGCGGCCGCACCCTCGAGGCCGAGTTTCAGGTGCCCGCCGCGCTTCGGCTCCTGCGCTGCGGCACTGGTCGCAAACAGCGTGTTCGCGGTCGATGCGGCAATGCCTAACGCGGCAGCGCGCCCGAGAAACTCGCGGCGGTTCATTTTGCCCAGCATGACCTGGCGTGTCAGATAATCCTTGTAATCGCTCATTCCCCTGTTCCCTTTCGTTAGCCGGCATTCGCCGTTCATTGTGATTGGTAGAGACTGCGTATCGCCATCCTTTTCGATGGCCCAAGGCACTGTACCGCTTGGATGTCCTTTCCTTTATCCTCCGTCCTGTCTCGGGGGCGCTATAGGCTTCAACCAAAGGCTATCCGCTCGATCGAAGCTTGTAACGTCCTAAATGATCATTTCTTTCCATAAGTTGGCCTTGTGGACTCCAGTCTACGGCGCCACGCCGCCATTCCGGGCCACCGGCCTCATCTCCCCTTCCAGACCGGATCGCGCTTCTCGGAGAAGGCGCGGGCTCCCTCCAGTTGGTCTTCGCTCGAATAAAGCACGTCGACCGTCTTGAACTGGCGACGGGTGATCTTGTTCATTGTCGTCTGGAAGTCGCGGCCCTCGGCTTCGCGCACCACCTCCTTGATTGCCGCATAGACGAGCGGCGGGCCGCTTTCGAGGAGGCGCGCGAGTTCCCAGGCGCGCTCCATCAGCCGCCCTGGGGGCAGGATCTCGTTGACGAAACCCCAGCGATGCGCCTCCGCGGCTTCGAGCCAGCGCCCGGTCAGAAGCATGTCCATGGCGATGTGATAGGGGATGCGCTTCGGCAGCTTGATCGAGGCAGCGTCGGCGACCGTGCCGGAGCGGATTTCCGGTAGCGCGAAGGTCGCGTGTTCGGCCGCGAGAATGAGATCTGTCGAAAGGGCGATCTCCAGCCCGCCGCCGCAGCAGATGCCGTTGACGGCGGCGATGATCGGCTTGTTAAGGTCGCGGAGCTCCTGCATGCCGCCGAAACCGCCGACACCATAGTCGCCATCGACGGGATCACCCTCCGCCGCCGCCTTCAGGTCCCAACCGGGACAGAAGAATTTCTCGCCGGCCGCGGTGATGATCGCCACCCGCAGCGCCGGGTCGTCACGGAAATCGCGGAAGATCTCGCCCAGGACCCGACTTGTCTTCAGGTCGATGGCGTTCGCCTTCGGCCGGTCGATCGTGACTTCGAGAATGCCGCCTTCGCGGCGGGTGAGGATCGGTCCGGTCATAGGCGTCATTTCCTCCGGCGGATCAAGGCATCGGCGGCGACGGCTCCATGGCCATCCGGCAATACCATAATAGGATTGATATCGAGTTCGTCGAGTTTGGAAGCGTTTGCAACGACATAGGATGCCGCGGCTGCGACAGTGTCTGTCAACGCCGCGACATCGCCCTTCGGACCGCCGCGATAGCCGTCGAGCAGTTTCCTGATTTTCAGGCCGTCAATTGCCGCCTTGATCATCGCTTCGGTGGCAGGTAGCGTCAGGATTGCGGAATCGTCGAGCAATTCCACCAGGATTCCGCCAGCCCCGATGGTCAGCACCGGACCCGCCACCGGATCGCGCATCGCCCCGATGATCAGTTCGGCGACTGGCCTGGCGATCATCCTCTCCACGAGATATCCTGCGGCGACCGACGCCATCGCTTCTGCTGCGGCGAGCACTTCTTCCCGGGTTGTCAGATTGAGCCTGACGGCACCGGCTTCGGTCTTGTGGGCAACGCCGAGACCCTTGAGTGCGACCGGGAAGCCGAGGGTTTCGGCGACCTCTGCAGCTTCCTTCGGCGTTACAGCGGTTTTACCTTGCGGTACAGCCACACCCGCTTGGGCGAGCTCCGCCTTGGCTTCAGCCTCCGTCAGTGTGGTGGCATCGCCGCCGGCTGCTGCGGCCTTGACGAGAGGCGGCGGGGCCGGCCTTGCCCAGGCGGCGCCGATTGCGGCCGCTGTCTCGGCCGCGGCGAGGGCCTCGTCGATGCCGAAGAAGGACACGACGCCTGCTGCCATCAAGGAGAGCGCGGTTTCCTCCGGCATGTTTTCGCCAAGGCTTGCGACGATGCCGGCGACGGCGCTCGTCGCGTTCGCCGCGTCGATCACCGCATCACAGGTCGTCGCCCAGTCTTCGGCGTTGCAGCGGTCGAGGCGAGGGAAATCGAGCACGATCAGGTTCAGCGCGTAGCCGCCCCGCATCATGGCGGTGAAGGCGGCGGTCTGCTTCTCGCGATTGCCCCAGACGAAGGTATGGTAGTCGAGCGGATTGGCGATCGTCACCATGTCGCCGAGACTTTCCCGCAGCGGCTGGCGCTGCTCGTCCTTGAGCGCTCGGAAGGCGACCTTGCGCCGGACGCCGGCATCCGCCATCAGCGAGGCTTCGCCGCCCGAACAGCTCATCGAGGAGATGTCGGCGCTGGGGAGGGGGCCATGAAGATGCAGAAGCTTCAGCGTTTCCAAAAGCTCCGGCAGCGTGTCGACGCGGCCGATGCCGAGCCGGGCGAGCACGGCCGAAGAGACGCGGTCATTGCCGGCGAGCGAAGCGGTGTGGGAAATCGTCGCGAGTTGCGCGGCCTCCGACTTGCCGATCTTCAGCGTCACCACCGGCTTACGCAATTCGCGGGCGCGGGTAGCGAGCCGCTCCAGCGCCTCGATACCGTCGAAACCTTCGATATGGAGCCCGACCGCGGTGACGCGCGGATCCTCGAGCACGGCGCAGGCGATGTCGGAGAGGCCGGTCTGCGCCTGGTTGCCAGCGGTCATCACATAGGCGAGCGGCAGCCCGCGTTTCTGCATCGAGATGTTACAGGCGATGTTGGAGGACTGGGTGAGGATCGCCACGCCGCGCTCGACGCGCAGCATGCCGTGCTGGTCCGGCCAGAGAAGCGCCCCGTCCAGCATGTTGATGAAGCCGTAGCAGTTGGGCCCGACGATCGGCATGTCACCTGCGGCGGCGACCAGCGCCTCCTGCAGGTCGTTGCCGTCGGCAAGCTCGCTCGCCGCCTCGCGGAAGCCTGAAGCGTAGCAGACCGCACCGCCGGCGCCGCGCGCCGCCAGATCACGGATGATCTCGATGGTCAATGCGCGGTTGACGCCAACAAAGGAAGCATCCGGCGCCTCCGGCAGGTCGGCGACCGAGCGATTGCAGCGGCGACCGAGGATTTCATCCTCGCGCGGATGGACCGGCCAGATTTTGCCGGCAAAACCCATCTTGTCGCATTGTTCGATGACGCGGCGCGCCTCCTTGCCGCCGAAGACCGCGATGGAGCGGGGGCGGATGAGGCGGTCGAGGGAGCGGGGAGGGGCGGTCATCGATTGCCTCCCTCGCGAATAAAGACGCCTCGATCTTTTTTGCTGGGGGGAGGGGCTTCTTGAAAACGCATATCGATCAAGACCACCATCCCTCAAGCCCCCAGCGGCCGGAGCAGATCGCGGCTGATGATGTGGCGCTGGATTTCCGAGGTACCGTCCCAGATGCGCTCGACGCGGGCGTCGCGCCAGAAGCGGGCGAGCGGCAGGTCGTCCATCAGCCCCATGCCGCCGTAGATCTGGATGGCTTCGTCGGTGACGCGGGCGAGCATTTCGGTGGCGTAGACCTTGGCCGAGGCGATCTCGCGGTTCGACGGCAGGCCCTGGTCGAGCCGCCAGGCGGCCGACAGCGTCAAGAGGTCGGCGGCATCGATTTCGGTGATCATGTCGGCGAGCTTGAAGGAGACGCCCTGATTGGCGCCGATCGGCTTGCCGAACTGCTTGCGCTCGGCCGCATAGGAGAGGGCATAATCGAAGGCGCGGCGGGCGCGGCCGACGGAGGTGGCGGCGACCGTCAGCCGTGTTGCGTAGAGCCAGTCATTGGCAAGATCGAAGCCTCTGTGAACTTCGCCGAGGATCTGCGAGGAGGGCAGCCGACAATCGTCGAAGGTCAGGATGCAGTTCTTATAGCCGCGATGCGAAACGGAGTTGTAGCCGTCGCGGATTTCGAAGCCGGGCGTGCCGCGATCGACGAGGAAACAGGTGATCTTCTTCTTCGGCCCGCGCGGTGTCTGCTCCTCGCCGGTGGCGATGAAGACGATGACGAAATCGGCGATGTCGGCGTGGCTGATGAAGTGCTTGGTGCCGTTGACGATCCAGTCGTCGCCGTCCTGTCTGGCGAAGCATTTCATCCCGCGCACATCGGAACCAGCGTCCGGCTCGGTCATCGCAAGCGCGTCGAACTTGTCACCCCGGATCGCCGGCAGCAGGTAACGCTCGCGCTGCTCTTCATTGCAGGCCATCAGGATGCCGGAGGGGCGGCCGAAGAAGACGGTCAGGCCCATCGAGCCGCGGCCGAGTTCGCGCTCAACGAGCGTGAAGGTCAGGTGATCGAGCCCGGCGCCGCCGACCTCTTCCGGAAAGTTGCAGGCGAAGAAGCCGAGCTCCTTGCACTTGCGGGCGATGTCCTGGCCAAGCTCCCGCGGCACGATGCCGGTGCGCTCGACCTCGTTCTCGTGCGGATAGATCTCGGTCTCGACGAAACTGCGGACCGTATCGACGATCATCTGCTGTTCTTCGGTCAGTGCGAAATTCATGGTTCTCCCTCGTCGTTCTTGTCCGCCTGCGTTCGCCCGCAGATCGCTCCTCAACGATCCGCTGGTGCTTTTCCCCTCACCCTAGCCCTCTCCCCGGAGAGAGGGGACTTGGATGACTCGGGGCAGCCGCCTCAGGCGCTAGCGTTTCTGCCCGACGTACCGTCCTGCACCTTCCGGCGCGGCGAGCTTCGCGTGGCCTTCCGCGATCGGCTTCAGCTTCTCCAGCACCGCGTCCGGCGCAGCGACAGACTTGCCGGCCTTGGCATCGACATGCAGCATCATCTGCTCGGCGGTGGCGATCACCTCACCAGAGGCGGCATCGTGGATCCTCGTGAAGAAGTGGATGCGCTTTTCGTCCGACGAAAGAATTTGCAGCGTCGTATGGAGTGCCTGGCCGAGCTTGGCCTCGCCGAGATGGCGGATATGCGTCTCGACGGTGTAGTAGCTGTGGCCCGCCTCCACATAGGCGAAGTCGACGCCGATCAGCCTGAGCAGCGCGTCCGACGTGTCGCCGAAGAGCTGCAGATAGCGGTGCTCGGTCATGTGACCGTTGTAGTCGACCCAGGCGGCGTTGACCTTGATTTCGACCAGGCGCAGGGGGCCGGAAGCGTCGTACGTCTTCGACTGATTGCCGCCCTTCGCCCAGAGGCGCTTCTCGAAATCGGCGAGCAGCTTGCCGGCGCCCCAGCCTTCGCCGTCATTGCCGGCTTTCAGCGCCTGCATGATGCCGACGAGGTTTTCGTCACGGATGCGTTCGAGCTCGCGGATCGAGCGGCCGGCGGCCTGGGCGTCAGATTGCGCGCCGATCTTCTCGACGAGTGCGTCGTCGAGATCGACGACGTCGGTGAACTTGGTCCAGGGCCATTTGAGGCAGGGACCGAACTGGGCGAGGAAGTGACGCATGCCCGATTCGCCGCCGGCGATACGATAGGTCTCGAACAGACCCATCTGGGCCCAGCGCATGCCGAAGGAGTAGCGCATGACATCGTCGAGCGTCTCGGTATCGCAGATATCGTCCTGGATCAGCCAGAGCGCCTCGCGCCAGAGCGCTTCGAGCAGCCGGTCGCCGACGAAGGCCTCGATTTCCTTGGCGATGACAACGCCTTTCATGCCGATCTCGGCGACGGCTGCTTCGGCGCGCTTGATCGTTTCCGGCGAAGTCTGCTTGCCGCCGACCAGCTCCACCAGCGGCAACAGGTAGACGGGGTTATAGGGGTGGGCCACGAACATACGGTCGGGATGCTTCATCTCGGCCTGCAGGTCCGATGGAAGCAGGCCGGAGGTGGAGGAGCCGATCAGCGCGTCGGGGCGGGCGAAGGCATCGATCTCGGTTACCACCCCGCGCTTCAGTTCCAGCCGTTCGGGAACGCTTTCCTGAATCCAGTCAACATCGTGGACGGCTTCCTGGATGCTTTTGCAGAAGACGAGTTTGCCGCGCGGCGGCAGCGGGGCCATGGTCAGCATGCCATAGGCCCGCTCGGCATTGGCCATGACCTCGCCGATGATGCGCTCGGCTTCCGGGTGCGGGTCGAAGATGTTGACGTCGATGCCGGCGAGCGCGAACCGCGCCGCCCAAGCCCCGCCGATGACGCCGCCGCCAACACAGGCGGCCCTGGTGATGATGCTCATTCCCTCTCCATCCCGTTTGTTCCGTGGGCGCCCCTCCGGCCCTTCGGCCACCCTCCCCACAAGGGGGAGGGATGGGTGGCTCCGGATCCTCTACGTCCCTCTTCGCTCCTTCGCCCTGCCGCTCGGTCTTTCGTAAGACTTGGCCAAGCATGCCGACGGTGACTTCGGGTTTGCCGGCGCGGCAGACTAAGCCGTCCCCCTTGTGGGGAAGGGAGGGGTCTTGTCACCGCTTCGTCAGCTTCAGCTTCTCGCGGACCTCTGCCGGTCCGATGATCTTTGCACCCATGCCCTCGATTACCGACGCGGCCTTTTCGACGAGCTGACCGTTCGTCGCGAGCTGCCCCTTGCCGACATAGAGATTGTCCTCCAGGCCGACGCGGACATTGCCGCCGGCGAGGATCGCCGCTGCCGGATATGCGAGCGCATTGCGGCCGATCGAGAAGGCCGAGAAGGTCCAGTTCGACGGCACGTTGTTGACCATCGCCATGAAGGTGTTGAGATCGTCCGGCGCGCCCCACGGAATGCCCATGCAGAGCTGGATCAGCACCGGATCCTCGATCAGGCCTTCCTCGACGAGCTGCTTGGCGAACCAGAGATGGCCGGTGTCGAAGGCCTCGATCTCGGGGCGGACGCCGAGGGCGGTCATCTGACGCGCCATCTCGCGCAGCATCGACGGCGTGTTGGTCATCACATACTCGCCGAGCGAGAAGTTCATCGTGCCGCAGTCGAGCGTGCAGATCTCCGGCCGGCATTCGGCGACATGGGCGACGCGCTCGGTGGCGCCGGCCATGTCGGTGCCTTTCTCGTTGAGCGGGAGGGGGTTTTCGACATTGCCGAAGACGAGGTCGCCGCCCATGCCGGCGGTCAGGTTGAGGACCATGTCGACATCGGCGGAGCGGATGCGGTCCGTCACCTCCCTGTAGAGGTCGAGGCGGCGAGCCGGCGTCCCGGTTTCGGGATCGCGGACATGGCAATGGACGATGGCGGCACCCGCCTTGGCCGCTTCGATCGCCGCTTCGGCGATCTGTTTCGGCGTGATCGGAACGTGGCCCGATTTCGAAACGGTGTCCCCCGAACCGGTGACGGCGCAAGTGATGAAGACCTCGCGGTTCATGCTGAGCGGCATAGCTGTCTCCCTTTTCGTTGCACCCATTACGGGCCAGAAAAGGCGACGCTGCTTTCCATAAATGGAGCGATCCTATACATTATCGGCACAAATGGGACGAAGTTTCGCCATGGACGCTCGGATTTCGCACGTGCAGCATGTTGATTTATTGATCCTGCCGGAGACCAATCTCATTCTTGTCGCCTCCGTCGTCGAGCCGCTGCGCGCCGCCAACCGGATCGCCGGGCGGGCGCTCTATAGCTGGACGATGTTCAGCCCGGACGGCGAAGCGATCGAGACCAAAAGCGGCATCCCGATCCCGGTGTCCGGCCCCTTTCGGCCGCTGCGCGAGACGGCGCCGCTCTTCGTGCTGTCGAGTTACAATTGGCGGCGCAGCGCCACCTCGCAGCTGAAGATGCTGCTGTCGCAGACGGCGCGGCACCGGGAGACGATGGCGGGGATCGAATCCGGTTCCTGGCTCTTGGCCGAGACGAGCCTCCTCGACAATTTTTCCGCCACGACCCATTGGGAAGACTTCGAGGATTTCGCCACCGCCTATCCGCAAGTGAGCATGGTTCGCGACCGTTTCGTCATCGATGGCAAGCGCATCACCACCGGCGGCTCGCTGCCGACGCTCGATCTGATGCTGGAACTGATCCGTCGTGCGCACGGCTATTCGCTGGCGCTCGAGGTCTCGCGCCTCTTCATCTACGAGCAGGAGCGCACGCGCGGCGACCTGCTGCAGGTGCCGGCGATCGGCAACATGCGCATTCTCGACAGTCGGGTCGGCGCGGCGGTCAAGCTGATGGAGGATACCGTCGAGGCGCCGCTGACACTCGCCAAGCTGGCACGCCGGATCGGCGTCAGCGCCCGGCACCTGCAAGACCTCTTCAAGGACACCATGGGGGTGGCCCCGCACGAGCACTATCTGGCGCTACGCCTCAATGCGGCGCGCCGCAAGGTGATCGAGACGCGAATAGAGTTTGCCGACATCGCGGCGATTTGCGGCTTCAACTCGTCGTCGTCGTTTTCGCGCAGCTACCGCGCCCACTATCGCGAGAGCCCGAGCGAGACGCGGCGGAGACTGAAGCTCAAGAGCTGATTCAACGACTTCAGAGAGTGATTCAGCGGAGGCCGTTTCCGTGAATTGAATCAGAGATTTATTGCCGGTTTGTCGGGAAGTGAATCATGCACGCGCCGCCTTGGCCGGAAGAGAACGAGGAAAAAATCCAATGCGCGATCTGGGGCTTGAAGAATTGATCAGGCAGGAACTCGGCGAGCGGCCGGGGCTCTCCGAAAAGCCGATGTTCGGCGGCCTGGCGTTTCTCGTGAACGGCAATCTCGTCTCCGGCGCCCGGGAGGACGGGATGCTGGTGAGGCTCGGCAAGGGCAATGACGGCTGGGCCCTGGCCCTCCCGGGCATTGCTCCGATGGTGATGGGCGAGCGTCGAATGCATGGCTGGGTGCGCGCAGGTGCCGAGGCCTATGGCGACGATGCCCTGAGGAGACGCCTGCTGGATGCGGCGCTCGGCTATGTGCTCTCGCTGCCGCCGAAGTGACCGCAGGCAGTGGCCAGGGGCGTAACGGGGGCGCGTTTTCACGCGCCCCCTCCTCAGATTTAGCGAAAGACGCCTCAGGCGTTGATTAGGGCGAGCTTGGCGCGCGCAGCGAGAATTTGCGCGCAGGCATTCGCAGCCTCCTCGCCCTTGACGACGAAATGGTCGCGGAAGAAGGCGATCAGCGGCTCGCTTTCCTGGAAGTTGTGGGGAGTGAGGACGGCCGAAAGCACCGGCACATCCGTGTCGAGCTGGACGCGCATCATACCGTCGAGCACGGTGCCGGCAACGAAGTCGTGGCGGTAAATGCCGCCATTGACGACGAAGGCGGTGCCGAGAATCGCAGAATAGCGTCCGGTCTTGGCGAGCTTCTGCGCATGCAGCGGAATTTCCAGTGCTCCCGGCACATCGAAGATCTCGACGTCGGCCGCGTTGCCGCCGAGCTTCGACCATTGCGCGACGAAGGCATCGACGCACTGGTCGACGATATCGGCGTGCCAGCGGGCGCGGACGATGGCGATCTTGGTGGAGGGGTGGGAAAGAATGGTCATGGTCTCAAGCCTTTCAGGGTTGGCATTTTTTCCAATGATCCCGTCGGGCGAACATGCATGCGCGGCTACCCCGCGAAAGGGGTTCGCACTGCTTGCTCTCTTCCATCCGGACTGTGACCGTCGGCTCCGGACTTCGACCGGATCTGCTGACCTTCAGGCACTGCATGATTCCTTTTAAGGGCGAAATCATGCAGCGACTCAAAAACTACAGCGACCCTTGCGCGTCAAACAGACGCGCGGCGCTGTAGGTGCCTGAAGCGCTCGCGGGCTTCGACCGTCGGATCGTTAGATCCACCGACCGCTACCGCCGGTGGGGAATTTCACCCCGCCCTGAGAACGCGTGCGACTATACACAGAGGTCGGCGCCGGTCAAACGCGCGCAACGACGAAAAAGCGAGAAATCACGACAGATTTCTTTCCGAACCTGGGAAGCCCAACAAAACATTCCGGCCCAGAGCTACTCCCGAATGACCAGCAGGTCCTTGGCGGCGAAGCGCAATGTCACATTCTCTCCCGCAACAGGGGGAGTGATGCCTGGGTCATTGAACATGTCGAACGAGATGACATCCTCGCCAACCCGCAGCTTGGTGCGGATCACTGACCCGAGGAAGCTCGTCGAGACAACTTCACCGGGAAGCGCTGTGTCGCCCCTCGCGCCCTCGGCGATGGACCCCGCTTCCGGCCGGAGCGCCAGCGAGATACCGTCTCCGCCCTTCAGGGCGGCGATCGGCTCCTTCAGCGAGATCCGGTGTCCGCCGACGATCACGGCACCGGTGGCGGGGTCGGCCACCTTGCCTTCGATGATGTTGAGCGTGCCGACGAAGGAGGCGACGAAGCGGGTCGCCGGCGTATTGTAGATCTCGAAGGGGGTGCCGATCTGGTCGGCGCGGCCGGCGTTCATGACGACGATGCGGTCGGAGATCGAAAGCGCCTCCTCCTGGTCGTGGGTGACGAACACCGTGGTGATACCGAGCTGCTGCTGGATCTGCCGGATCTCTTCGCGCAGCGAGATGCGGATCTTCGCATCGAGTGCCGAGAGCGGCTCGTCGAGCAGCAGCACTTGCGGCTTGACGGCAAGCGCGCGGGCAAGTGCCACGCGCTGCTGCTGGCCGCCGGACAATTGATAGGGGAAGCGGTCCGCCAGGTGCTCGAGCTTGATGAGCCCGAGCATCTGCTTCACCCGTATATCAATATCCGTTTTGGAGGCGCCGGCGACCTTCAGGCCGAAGGCGACATTGTCCTGCACGTTCATGTTCGGGAAAAGTGCGTAGGCCTGGAACACCATGCCGATGTTGCGCTGGTTTGGTTTCAGCGTGCCCTGGTCCTTGCCATTGATGACGATCGAACCGGCGGACGGCGTCTCGAAACCTGCGATCATCCGCAGGACCGTGGTCTTGCCGCAGCCGGACGGGCCGAGGAAGGACACGAACTCTCCCTTGTTAATGCCCATGTCGAAATTATGGACGACCTGAACCGGGCCGAAGGACTTCTGGATATTGGTCAGTGTCAGGAATGCCATGTGATCAAGCCTTGGGCGAAACGGATTTCTGGAAACGGGAGACGAGCTGGAGCAGCCCCATGCTGAGCCAGGTGATGGCAAAGGCGATGACTGCGAGCGCCGAGGGCTCATAGGCCTTGTTGGCGCCGACGAGCTGCAGATAAGGACCGAAGGCCGGCCGGTTGAGCAACGCCGCCATGGTGAATTCGCCCATCACGATCGCGAAGGTGATGAAGGCGCCGGAAAGCACGCCGCTCATCACATTCGGGAAGATGCAGCGGAAGAGGATCGTCGGCCACTTGGCGCCGAGACTTTCCGCCGCTTCCGTCAGCGTCCTGACATCGATCGCCCGCATCGCCGTATCGACGGCGCGGTACATGTAGGGGAGCGACAGCGTCATGTAGGAGAACATCAGCAGCGCATTGGTGCCCGAGGTCGAGCCGGTCAGCGGCAGGATCGACGAGGAATTGTAGAGCCGGAGATAACCGAAGACGATGACGATCGCCGGGATGACGAGCGGCAGGAGGGTGACGAATTCCACCACCGGGCGGACCTGCGGCAGGCGCAGCCGCACCCAATAGGCCGTCGGTACGACGAGCAGCATGCCGAAGATGATCGTCAGCACAGCCATCAGCATCGAATAGCCGAAAGTCTCGCGGAACTGGATGTCGGAGAAAACCGATGCGTAGGCGTCGAAGGAATAGGCGCCGCGACGCATGCGCAGCGAGAACTCCAGCGTGCCGAGCAGCGGAACGATGAAATAGCTCGCTCCGATGGCGATGGCGATCCAGGCGCCGAGGCGTTGTGCTTTCATTTCTGCCACCGTTCGGCGCGCATGCGCAGCCAGATATAAAGAATGTTGGAAATGCCGGTGATGACGATCATGCCGAGCGCCAGCGCGTAGCCGAGGTTCGGGTTGTGCAGCACGTCGCCGCGGATCTGAGCGTAGAGCAGGATGGGCACGATGTTGAGCGAACTGCCGGTCAGCGCGTAAGCCGTGGCGATGGCGCCGAAGGCATTGGCGAAAAGCAGAAGCGTCGTACCGAGCAGGCTCGGCCAGAGGATCGGCAGTGCCACCATTCGCCAATATTGCCAGGTGGAGGCGCCGAGGATTTCGGCGGCTTCGCGCCACTCTTTCTTCAGCCCGTCCAGCGCCGGCGTCAGGATCAGCACCATCAGCGGGATCTGGAAATACATGTAGGTGATGGTGAGACCGGAGAAGCTCAGGAGATTGAAGCCGGTTCCGTACAGATTGAAGCCGAACCAGTCACGCAGGAAGACGGTGACGAGGCCGGTGCGGCCGAGCGTCGACAGGAAGGCGAAGGCCAGCGGCACGCCGGCGAAATTCGAGGCGACGCCGGAAAAAGTCAGCAGGCCGGAGCGGATCCAGTTCGGCACGCCGCCGAGCACGATCGCCCAGGCGAGGAAGAAGCCGATCAGCGCGCCGCCGAGCGAGGAGGCGACCGAGACGCGGATCGAGATCCAGTAGGCGCTCATGATCGACGGGGTGAAGAGATCGCCGAGGTTCTTGAAGGTGAACGCCCCCTCGGGCGTCAGAAAGGCGCCGGTGACGAGATAGAGTGTCGGAACAATCAGGAACAGAAGCGCGAAGATTGCGAAGGGTGCGATGCCGAGCCAATCGATGACCGCTCGTTTGCTGATCAGAGGTGCTGTCGCTGTAGTCGTGGTCATGAAGGCTTCGGCCGTTCCGGTGTCGGAGGAAGTAGGCCTCCCCGCCGATGAGCGGGGAGGCGTTTGCATCACTGCACGTTGGCGCCGACGACGCTGTCCCACTTGGTGGTGATCGCTTCCTTGCCGGCAGCCTGCTCCTCGAGCGTCGGGAAGACGGCCTTTTCATAGGCCGCTGCCGGCGGCAGCTTGTCGAGCATTTCCTGCGGGATCTTGCCGTTCTTGGCCAGGTCGTTGAAGCGGATCGGGTGGCAATAGCCCTTCAGCCAGCCGAGCTGGCCTTCGTCCGAATAGAGATATTCCATCCACAGCTTGGCGGCGTTCGGATGCGGGGCGTAGGCCGAGATCGCCTGAACATAGACGCCGGCGACGACGCCGGAGGCCGGAACGACGACCTCTACCGGCGGGTTGCCGTTGAGGCTGTCGCGCCAGGAGAGACCGTTATAGTCCCAGGCGATGATGATCGGGGTCGAGCCTTGCGCGAGCGAAGCGGACTTGCCGATGACCGGAACGAAGTTGCCGGCCTTGTTGACTTCGGCGAAGAAGGCGAGGCCTGCCTCACCCGCCTTGGCGGCATCCTTTTCACCGGCGGAAAGGCCGGCGGCATAGACGGCCTGCACGGCCTGGTTGGACGCGCGCGGATCGCCGGCGAGCGCGACCGAGTTCGCGTAGTCCGACTTCTTGAGGTCCGCCCAGTCCTTCGGCACTTCCTTGACGATGTCGGTGTTCACGACGAAGGAGAGAACACCGTAATAGTCGCCGTACCAGAAGCCTTCCGGATCCTTGGCGCTGTCCGGGATCGTGTCCCAGGTCGAGACCTTGTAGGGCTGGATCAGGCCTTCGGCCTTGGCCGAGGGGCCGAAGGACAGGCCGACGTCGATCACGTCAGGCGCCTGCGGGCCGGTGTTGCCCTTGTTGGCCTTGATCGCTTCGATCTCGTCACCCGAACCGGCGTCCGGGTTCAGTTCGTTGACCTCGATGCCGTACTTGGCCTTGAAGCCGGCAATGACGTCGCCATAACCGCACCAGCTGTGCGGAAGCGCGATGGTCGTCAGCGTGCCTTCCTTCTTGGCGGCGGCGATGAGCTCTTCGCTCGGTTCGGCAGCGGCCACAGCCGTGGTTGCCAGCAGCATGGCGGTCGAGAGCGAGAGCAGGCGTTGAGTCCTTGAAATCACTGGTGTTCTCCTTATCGGTTTTCAGTCAACTTCGGCGATGCTGTTAAAGTGGCGCGATGAAACTTGTGTGACAGGCCTTTTTCCCGTTTGCGGCGAGAACGCCGCTTTGGCCGGGCTTGCGTTCCAAGGGGTGCGCGGCGCGCCTTGCACCTTCAATCCTTCATCCGGACATTCAGTCTGCGACCGGTACCTCCTAGCCTGGCTTGCGAAAGATGCGTGTCGAATCGAAGAGGCCCTCGAGCGTCTTCATTCGATCCCTCGTCTCGTCCCAATTCGAGCTCTGCACCGCCTCGATCAGCGTCTCGACGAGAAACAGCAGCATGACCGAGCTGTCCCAGGCCGAGGGCACCTCGATCTGGGCGCGGAAAACCTTGGAGGCGGACTTGGCGATTGGCGAACCCCATTGGTCGGTGAAGAGGATGATCTCGACGCCCCGGTTGCGGGCCGAGCGGGCGAGGGTCTCCATTTCCTGTTCGTAGCGACGGATATCGAACAGGATCAGGACGTCGCCCTGTTTCATGTCGAGAACGTAGTGCGGCCACGAGCTCGGATTGGCGGCAATCTGCGTGACGCCGGTGCGGATGACCTGGAGATGGGTGAAGAGATAATCGCCCATCGAGCGGGTGATACGGCCGCCGACGAGATAGACATTTCGCTTACGGTCGGCGACGAGGGCCGCCGCCTGATCGAATTCGACGGGCTCGATCTGCGATAGCGTCTGGCGCATGTTGCCCATGATGGCATCGGCGAAGCGGTTGAGGATGTGGGTGCCCGGTGCGCTTGCCGCCCAGCGATCGTGCTTGGCGATCGGATTGGAGATCGTCGCCTCCAATTCCTGGTGCAGCCTCGACTGGAAATCGGGAAAGCCGCGGAAACCGAGCTTCTGCACCATGCGTGCCACCGTTGGCGTCGAAACGCCGGCGTTCTCGGCGACCGTGGTGATCGAGCCGAGACCGGAGACCGGATAGTTGTCGAGAAGTGTCTCCGCCAAACGCTTCTCGGCGCGCGTCAGCACCGCGAAATGTGCGTTGATCACATCCAACACCGTCATGGATGCCGTGTTGCCGTTCAATGTCATGCCCCTCAGCCGGTCTTTGCCAGCTTGAAGGAAATTAAACATCGCGGCCCCAATTGGAGTCAATGGAAATCTGAAGAGATCGTTTCAGATTTTTATTGACACTCGCTGATTCGTGAAGAATTCTTTTCATCAACATCGTCTGACGAGGCAATGGGGAGCCGGTTTTGACGGGGCTTTTGACGCAGGCAGAAGGCGAGCCGGTCGCCATTGAGAATGCCGATGCGAAAGGAGATTTCCTCTTCGTCTGCGAGCATGCGTCCAGCCGTCTGCCCGAGCGCCTCGGAACGCTTGGGCTTTCCAAGGAGGCGCTTGAAAGCCACATCGCCTGGGACCCGGGTGCGCTGGCGGTTTCGAGGCTGCTTGCCGGGAAAGTGGACGGCACGCTCATTCATCAGCGTTTTTCGCGCCTCGTCTATGACTGCAATCGGCCTCCGGATTCCGACGCTGCAACACCGGTCGTCAGCGAGGTCTACGAGGTGCCGGGGAACCGATCGATGTCGGCGGCGGAGCGCCAGGCGCGGATCGACGAGATATACCTGCCGTTCCACGATGCGGTGTCCGAGTTCGTCGTCGGCCGCAAGGCGGCCGGCAGGCTTCCCATCCTCGTCACCATGCACAGCTTCACGCCGGTCTATTTCGGCAAGCCGCGCAACGTCGAGCTCGGCATCCTCCACGACGCCGACAGTCGGCTCGCCGATCGCATGCTGGCGGCCGCGACGGCGGGGCAGGTTGCATACGACATCCGTCGCAATGAGCCCTATGGGCCGACAGACGGGGTAACGCATAGCTTGATAGAATACGGCGTCCGTTATGGGCTGCCGAACGTGATGATCGAGATCAGAAACGATCTCATTCGCAACGAGATCGGCCAAAGGGTCATGGCCGATTATCTGGAAGGGCTGTTCGCCAGAAGCGTGGCCGCCCTTCCGAAAAGATAAAAAGACCCAGGGGAGCGGCAAAGCCGCGGTCCTGTTCCTGTGCCGGAACAGGAGGTGACATGACCTTTCGCAATGGCGCGCCGGGTCAGGAGAAACAGGGGAAAGAGATGTCAGACTACACCGAAACCGATAAGAAGCAGGATCTGCAAGTCCTGCATTCGATGGGCTATGCCCAGGAACTCGAGCGGCGAATGAGCCAGTTCTCGAATTTCGCCGTATCCTTCTCAATCATTTGTATCCTATCAGGCGGCATCAACTCGCTGGCGCAGGCGACCGCCGGTGCGGGCGGAGCGGCAATCGGCATAGGCTGGCCGCTTGGATGCTTCATCTCGCTCGTCTTCGCGGTTGCCATGGCGCAGATCAGCTCCGCCTATCCGACGGCCGGCGGCCTCTATCACTGGGGCTCGATCCTCGGGAACCGTTTTACCGGCTGGGTGACGGCGTGGTTCAACCTCCTCGGGCTGGTCACGGTTCTCGGCGCCATCAATGTCGGTACCTATTATTTCTTCATGGGTTCGTTCGGCACGCCCTATCTGGGACTGGAGGACTCGACGACCACGCGCATCGTATTCCTGGCCATCATCACCGGCGCGCAGGCGCTGGTGAACCATATGGGAATCGGGCTGACGGCGAAGCTCACCGACTTCTCGGGTTATCTGATCTTCGCGACCGCGATCCTGCTGGCGATTGCCTGCCTTGCAGCAGCCGACTCTTACGAGATCGGCAGGCTCTTCACCTTCGCGAACTATTCCGGCGAAGCAGGCGGCAATGTCTGGCCGCAGACTTCCGGAACCTGGGTCTTCCTGCTCGGCCTGCTGCTGCCGATCTACACGATCACCGGCTATGACGCTTCGGCGCATACATCGGAAGAAACGGTCAAGGCGGCCGAATCGGTGCCGCGCGGCATGGTCTCCTCGGTGCTCTGGTCGGCGCTCTTCGGCTACATCATGCTGTGCGCCTTCGTGCTGATGATCCCGAACATGGACGAGGCTGCCAAGCAGGGCTGGAACGTCTTCTTCTGGGCGATGGACGCACAGGTCCACCCGGTCATCAAGGACATACTCTATCTCGCCATCTTCGTCAGCCAGTGGCTGTGCGGCCTGGCAACGGTCACTTCGGTCTCGCGCATGATCTTCGCCTTCTCGCGCGATGGCGGTCTGCCGGCCTCCAAGGCTCTTTCGAAGGTAAGCCCCACCTATCGCACGCCCGTTGCGGCGATCTGGACGGGCTCGATCCTCGCAGTGCTGTTCGTCTGGGGCTCGTCGCTCGTCTCGATCGGCGAAACGCCGGTCTATACGATCGTCGTCTCGTGCACGGTCATCTTCCTGTTCTTCTCCTTCGCGATCCCGATCACGCTCGGCCTTTTCGCCTGGGGAACGTCGAAATGGGACAAGATGGGGCCCTGGAACCTCGGCGAAGGAATGTTCAAGCTGTTTGCGATCCTGTCGATCATCGCGATGGTGCTGATCTTCGTGCTCGGCATTCAGCCGCCGAATGACTGGGCGCTCTACATCACCGTCGGCTTCCTCGTCGTCACCGGCATCATCTGGTTCGGCTTCGAGAACCGCCGCTTCCGCGGGCCGCCGATCGGCGATGAGGTCGCGCGCCGCCAGGCCGAGATCGCTGCGGCCGAAAAGGCCGTCGGCGAAGTCTAAGAAGACAAAAAGAGGGCGGAGATCGCACTTGCGGTCTCCGCTTCGTATTGGCGGCTACGGGAACGGCCGCGCCGAAACATGGGATTTGACTTTCATGAGCTACTCGTTCGAGGAACTGAAGGAAGATGTCGCCGCCGGCCGCATCGATACGGTGCTCGCCTGCCAGGTGGACATGCAGGGCCGCCTGATGGGCAAGCGCTTTCACGCGCAATATTTCGTCGACAGCGCCTGGAAGGAAACGCATAGCTGCAACTATCTGCTGGCGACCGACATGGAGATGGAGACCGTGCCCGGCTACAAGGCGACGAGCTGGGAGAAGGGCTACGGCGACTACACGATGAAGCCGGATCTTGGGACGCTTCGGCGCATTCCCTGGCTCGAGGGCACGGCGCTGGTCCTCTGCGACGTTCTCGATCACCATACCCATGAGGAGGTGCCGCATTCGCCGCGTGCCATCCTCAAGAAGCAGATCGCGCGGCTCGAGGCCATGGGCCTCAAAGCCTTCATGGCGAGTGAGCTCGAATTCTTCCTGTTCGATCAGTCCTACGAAGATGCGCGCCTGTCCGGCTACCGCGACCTGCAGCTCGCCAGCGGCTACAACGAGGACTATCACATCTTCCAGACCACCAAGGAAGAAGACGTGATGCGGGCGATCCGCAACGGCCTCCAGGGTGCGGACATTCCGGTCGAGAATTCCAAGGGGGAAGCCTCCGCCGGCCAGGAGGAGATCAACGTCCGCTACTCTGACGCGCTGACGATGGCCGACCGTCACGCCATCATCAAGAATGGCTGCAAGGAGATTGCCTGGTCGCGCGGCAAGGCGATCACCTTCCTCGCCAAATGGAACTATTCCGCCGCGGGGTCCTCGTCGCACGTCCACCAATCTCTGTGGAGCCTCGACGGCAAGACGCCGCTATTCTACGACAAGGAAGGGCGTTACGGCATGTCCGAGCTGATGCGGCACTACGTGGCCGGATTGCTCGCCCATGCGAGCGAGATCACCTATTTCCTGGCGCCTTACATCAATTCCTACAAGCGCTTCATGGCCGGGACATTTGCGCCGACGAAAGCGATCTGGAGCAAGGACAACCGCACCGCCGGCTATCGCCTTTGCGGCGACGAAACCAAGGCGATCCGCATCGAATGCCGAGTCGGCGGGTCCGACCTTAACCCCTATCTCGCCTTCGCTGCTTTGATCGCGGCCGGCATTTCCGGCATCGAGAACAAGCTGGAGCTCGAAGCGCCCTTCGTCGGCGATGCCTATCACGGCAAGGACGTGCGCGAAATTCCGCATACGCTCAGGGCGGCAACCGACGCCCTGACGGAGTCCAAGATGTTGCGTGAGGCGTTCGGCGAAGAGGTCATCGACCACTATACTCGCGCCGCCCGGTGGGAGCAGGAGGAATACGACCGGCGCGTCACCGATTGGGAGGTGGCGCGGGGGTTCGAACGAGCATAGGGCACGACCTCTCCCCACCCCCCCCACAAGGGGGAGGGGCTCCCGTTGCCGCCCCGTCTTCGCTGGCCCGAGCCGCCGCCAACTGTGGAAACGTTGCGTTCGGCGAGGCGATGCCGCCCGTAAGTCCCTCCCCCTTGTGGGGAGGGGTTGGGGAGGGGAAGGTGAAGGTTTAATTGAAAGCAGAAACAGGAAAACGATCATGACGATGATCAGATGCATTTCGCCAGTCAATGGCGAGGTCTATGCCGAACGCGCGGCCATGCCTCTGGAGCTTGCCAAGCAGGCGGTGGCGCAGGCGCGGCTTGCACAGAAAAGCTGGGCAAAGCGGCCGCTCGACGAGCGCGTCAAACTGGTGCTCGCCGGCGTCGCGCGGCTCAATGAGATGGTCGACGAGGTGGTGCCGGAACTTGCCTGGCAGATGGGCCGGCCGGTGCGTTATGGCGGCGAGTTCAAGGGCTTCAACGAGCGCTCGAACTATGTGGCCTCGATCGCGGCCGACGCGCTGAAGCCGCTTGTCGTCGAGGAGAGCGACCGCTTCGAGCGGCGCATCGAGCGCGAGCCGCATGGCGTCGTCTTCGTCATCGCGCCCTGGAACTATCCCTATATGACGGCGATCAACACGGTCGCGCCGGCGCTGATGGCCGGCAACACGGTGATCCTCAAGCATGCTAGCCAGACGATCCTCGTCGGCGAGCGCATGGTGCGAGCCTTCGTCGAGGCGGGCGTGCCGGCGGACGTCTTCCAGAACCTTTTCCTGGACCACGATACGACGGCGGCGCTGATTGCCGCGAGGAGCTTCGACTTCATCAATTTCACCGGCTCGGTCGAAGGCGGGCGCTCGATCGAGCGCGCGGCGGCCGGCACCTTTACCGGCCTCGGCCTCGAGCTTGGCGGCAAGGATCCCGGCTACGTGATGGCGGACGCCGATCTCGATGCCGCCGTCGACACGCTGATGGACGGCGCCACCTACAATTCCGGCCAGTGCTGCTGCGGCATCGAGCGCATCTACGTGCATGAGTCGCTCTACGACGCCTTCGTCGAGAAATCCGTCGCCTGGGTTTCCAATTACAAGCTCGGCAACCCGCTCGACCCGGAAACGACTCTCGGCCCGATGGCGAACAAGCGTTTCGCCGCGACCGTGCGCAACCAGATCGCCGACGCGGTTTCGAAGGGCGCCAAGGCGCTGATCGATCCGAAACTCTTCCCGCAGGATGATGGCGGTGCCTATCTCGCGCCGCAGGTTCTCGTAGATGTCGATCACTCGATGGAATTCATGCGCGAGGAAACCTTCGGTCCCGCTGTCGGCATCATGAAGGTGAAAAGCGATGCCGAGGCGATTGAACTGATGAATGACAGTCAATACGGCCTCACCGTCTCGCTCTGGACAAAGGATGCCGAGCGCGCCGCCCGGATCGGCCGCGAACTCGAAACCGGCACGGTCTTCATGAATCGCGCCGACTATCTCGACCCGGCGCTTTGCTGGACCGGGGTGAAGGAGACGGGCCGCGGCGGCTCGCTCTCGCTCCTCGGCTTCCACAATCTCACCCGTCCGAAATCCTACCATCTGAAGAAAGTCACAGCATGACGATCACCGCCAACTGGAGCTACCCGACCGCCATCAAGTTCGGCGCCGGCCGCATCAAGGAGCTTGCCGACCACTGCAGGGCCGCCGGCATGCAGAAGCCCTTGCTGATCACCGACCGCGGGCTTGCGCCGATGGCGATCACGCAGAATGCGCTGGATATCCTGGAAGCAGGCGGCGTCGGGCGCGCCATCTTCGCTGACGTCGATCCGAACCCGAACGACGTCAACCTCGAGGCCGGGATCAAGGCGTTCAAGGATGGTGGTCATGACGGTGTCGTTGCCTTCGGCGGCGGCTCGGGTCTCGACCTCGGCAAATGCGTCGCCTTCATGGCCGGCCAGACGCGGCCCGTCTGGGATTTCGAAGACATCGGCGACTGGTGGACGCGCGCCAGCGTCGCGGGCATCGCGCCGATCGTCGCCGTGCCGACGACCGCCGGCACCGGCTCCGAGGTGGGACGGGCCAGCGTCATCACCAATTCGGCGAGCCACGTGAAGAAGGTGATCTTCCACCCGAAATTCCTGCCGGCCGTGACGATCTGCGACCCGGAGCTGACGGTCGGCATGCCGAAGGTCATCACCGCAGGCACCGGCATGGATGCCTTTGCCCATTGCCTCGAGGCCTATTCCTCGCCCTTCTATCATCCGATGTCGGCCGGCATCGCGCTCGAGGGCATGCGGCTCGTCAAGGAATACCTGCCGCGCGCCTACAGGGACGGCACGGACATCGAGGCGCGCGCCAATATGATGAGTGCGGCAGCGATGGGCGCCGTCGCCTTCCAGAAGGGCCTCGGCGCGATCCATTCGCTCTCGCATCCGGTCGGGGCGATCTACAATACCCACCACGGCATGACCAATGCCGTCGTGATGCCGCCGGTGTTGCGTTTCAACCGCCCTGCGATCGAGGAGAAGATCGCCCGTGCGGCGGCCTATCTCGGCATTGCCGGCGGGTTCGACGGCTTTTACGACTATGTGCTGCAACTGCGCGAGGAACTCGGCGTCCCCGAAAAGCTCGCGGCACTCGGCGTCGGCACCGAGCGCGTCGACGAGATGGCCGAGATGGCGATCGTTGATCCGACGGCCGGCGCCAATCCGGTTGAACTGACGCTGGACGCGGCGAAGACGCTCTTTGCGGAGTGCATCTGAGCCATCGCATTAATTTTTTCGAAAGCCCGGGAGACGTTGATTTCCCGGGCTTTTTTGTGCGGACGCGGTCACTCGCCGGGCTGACCGGTTAATCTTTGCCGACCAAAATTTCCATTTTGTTAACCATGTTCTGAAAGGTTCTCTTAATCGAACCTGCCCCGACGCCGAGGCGACAGGGCACTGAGAGAACGAGGTGGTAAGATGGCGGTCATTACTTTGGCCAACGCAAAGGGCGGCGCCGGCAAGACGACGGCTGCCCTGATCCTGGCGACGGAACTAGCCCGTCAGGGCAACCGTGTGGTGATCCTGGATGCCGATCCGCAGAAGTGGATCACCAGCTGGTCGGAGATTTCCGGCCAAATCGCCAATCTAGAGGTGATCTCGCATATCACGCCCGCGTCGCTTCCCTGTCATATCCGCGAGCTCAAGGGCGAGGCCGACTACATCGTGATCGACCTTGCCGGCGCAAAGGACGCGATCGTTGCGCTGGCGCTCGGGCTTTCCGACCAGGTGCTGATCCCGGTTCAGGGCTGTGCCATGGACGCGCGCGGCGCGGTCCAGATCCTGGAACTCATTCGCCAGATCGAACAGAAGGCAAGAGTGCGCATCAATCACTCGGTGGTCCTGACGCGCGTCAACTCACTGGTGACGACGCGAGCGCTGCAGGCGATCAAGGCTTTGCTTGCTTCGCGCGGCGTTTCGGTCCTCGATACGCCGATCATCGAACGCGCCGCCTATCGTGAAATCTTCGAATGCGGCGGCACCTTGCAGACGATGGACGCAGGCCGTGTCAGCAACCTCGACAAGGCCCGCGAGAACGCCTTCGCTCTAGCCGGCGAGGTGCAAGCGCTGCTCCCGGTGTCGGCACGGCATGTCGTGATGTCACGCCTGCGCTGGGCCTTGCCGCGCGCCGCTTGAATTACACTGAATGCCTCCCAAGGCCGACCGGAACTGACCTTCGTCATTCCGGTCGAAATTCTTCTAGATCTAGAAGCGCCGGTCGATGAGATGCTTGGCCTGGGCGCCGGCGTGATAGAAGGCGGATTTCAGGTTACGCCAAGGGTCCGGCGTGATCGGGGTCTCGGCGAGCGGGATCGCCGAGCTGTCGCCCGTGACATGGCGGGCGAGGGCGCGGCCGAAGACGGTGCCGGGGGCGATGCCGCGGCCGTTGTAGCCGCTGATGGAAACGACGTTAGGCGCGAGCACATGCATGACCGGCAGGTTGTTGGTGGTCATGCCGATTCGGCCGTCCCACCAATATTCGAAGCGAAAATCGCCGATAAATGGAAAAAGCTTGCGGACCGAGCGTGCGGCAAAGGCGCGGTGCGTGCCGGCGGCCATCGCGTCGAGGCGGCCGATCGACCCGAAGATCAGCCGGTTCTGCTGGTCCATGCGGAATGAGGTCATGACGAGGCCCGTGTCCCAGGCGCCTTGGCGCTCGGGGAGAATTCGGCCGGCGACATGGTCCGGCAGCGGATTGGTCGCGAACTGAAAGTAGGGAAGGACCGTGAGTTCCTGCGTCTGCGTCCTCCACGGTGCACCGTCGATGAGCGCTCCATAGGCCTCGGTGGCGACGATGACATGCCGGGCCGTAAGCGTGCCTCGGCCGGCCGTCAGCTTCCAGGCGTCGCCGCGACGCTCGGCGGCAACGAGTGGCGTCTCCGTGAAGATCTGGGCCCCTGCGGCCAGTGCCGCGCGTGCCAGTCCACGCGCATAGGCGAGCGGCTGGATCGTGCCGGCCCGCCGGTCGAGCAGTGCGCCGGCAAAGCCTTCAGCACCGGAAAGTGCCTGTGCCTTCTCGGCCGAAAGGACCTCCACGGGCGCGCCGCGCTTTTTCCATTGCGCCTCGCGCTCCTGGATGTCCTTCACGCCATCGGCTCCAACGGCCATATGCAGCGTCCCATTGCGCACCGCTTCGCACTGGATGCCATGCCGGGCGACAAGGTCATAGACGAGCGAGGGGCCATCGCCGAGCTCGTTGAGCAAGCGACCCCCGGCCTGCGCGCCGAGCGTGGCAATGAGATCATCGGGTTTCACCCACATGCCGGCATTGACCAAGCCGACATTGCGGCCCGAGCCGCCGAAGCCGATCATGCGCGCCTCGATTACCACGGCATTTACGCCCATTTCTGCCAGATGCAGGGCGGCCGAAAGGCCGGTGAAGCCGCCGCCGATGATCGCCACATCGCTCGTCAGGTCACCGTCGAGCGGACCGGTTTCGGGAGCGGCTGGAGCCGTTGCGTGCCAGAGATTGGGAAGAGGGCGCTCCGTCGCCATTCGCGGACCTTCCTTTGCGGTGATTGAGGGTTCCTTGCCTTTGATAGAACCATCGAAGCAAAGTTTTTCATGACAATGTATCATGAGGTCATGAAGGGCCGACAATGGCGGGCGCAGCGCAAGAAGTCGGGCAAGCGCTCTCCCGCGGCTTCGTCTAACTCAGGCTGTAGGCGACTTATTGATAGGGTTCCGATTGATAAGGGTCCGACATATCCGCCGAAATCGGCGCCCCAGGCTCGTCGACGAACTCGACGGTGACACCGGTGCTCACCATCTTGCCAAGCTCGGTCGCGTCCCAATTGGTGAGCCGGATGCAGCCGTGGCTCTGGGTCTTGCCGATCTTCGACGGATCCGGCGTCCCGTGAATGCCATAGGTCGGCCGCGACAGCGCAATCCAGACGGTGCCCACCGGCCCGTTCGGCCCCGGCTGCAATTGCAGGATCCTGTCGTTCGCGCCCTGCTGGAAATTGATCTTCGGATTGTAGGTGTAACCCGGATTGAAGGCGATTCGCTCGACCGAAACCGTGCCGGACGGCGAGGGCGTATCGGCCGAACCGATGGTCGCTGGGTAGGCGGCAACAAGCTTGCCCGCCTCGTCATAGGCAAGCACCTGCTTGCGGCCCTTGTCGGCGATGATCCGCGTTACCTTGCCCGCTTTGTTCGAGCCGGGGTTTATGACCTTGATCGTGGTGCCCGGAATGGAGAAATCGACGCCCGGATTGAGTTCGCGCAGATAACCCTCGTCCATGTGGAATTTCTCGCCGAGCATCTCGGCGGTGGACGTGAATGAAAGATGCGGAAGCTGCGCCTTGTGGGCATAGTCTTCAGGGATCGAGGCAACGTAGGGGCCGGCGGCATCGGCAGGAGTGATCGTGTAGGTCGTGATCGGTAGGCCGCCGTTGAAGCGCAGCCGTTCGAGAATGTCCTCGGTATTGTTGGGGTCGAGTTTCTCGCCGGTCGCCTGCTGCCAAGCCTCAAGCGCCTTGGTGACATTCGAGCCCATCTTGCCGTCGATCACGCCCGGCGAGAAGCCTTCGCGGTCGAGGAAAACCTGAAGGGCGGTAATTTCGGCGCGCGACTTGCCCTTCATCTCGATCGCCGGCGGCATCGGCTGGCTCAGCGGGTCCTGGTATTGCGGATCATAGGCTGCCTGCTCGCCCTCGGAGAGGGAGGGGAGGCTGTTCGGAAGCTCTTCGCGCTCCACCGGGGCAGGCGTAGCGTCGCGATAATCCGGCACGGTGCCGGTGAACTCGCCCGGCTCGGAATAGCCGTAGCCGCGGTCGCGGCGATTGGAATAGCCGTCGTCCCCGTATTCGCGCCGCCGCACGCCGTAGCCGTCATTCGGCACGACCGTGGCGACGATATTGCCCCAAGGGTCCACGAGCACCGTGCGGCCGCGGCGATCGCGCACCGCGCGAACTTCGTCCGGTCCGGGCATATAGTCGAGAATGTCGCCCTCGGGCGTAACCAGCATCACATCGCCGTCTCCCCCATAGCCTCCGTAGCCGTCCTGGGCGCGGGCGGGCACGAGCTCCACGGCCAGAAGGCCGAGTGCGGCAAAAAGCGAAAGGCCGGTGCGGGTCGCTGACACGAGAGAACCTGTTTTCATGGTGGTTGCTTTGCGGCGGTACATACCGATTCCGACGTTAATGTGAAAAAAATGAATTCATCATGAACGGTCCCTTAAATTCTAATTAAGCGAGCCTTCCCGCCGTTGCAACAGCCGCTGCTTCCGGTAGACGCCGCTTGCGGTTCGACCGCCTTGAATTCATAACGTTTTTCCTCTTGGATGGTTCAATTTGACGGATCGGCGCACAAGGGGAGGGCTCTGCGCTATCATGCCCTCGTCATCCTGATTCTGGGGGCGGGGCCGTAGACGAGAATGCACACCAACTTCAGCGCCGATAACGGCGTCGACGGCCATCTCCTGTTTGACCGCTCCTCGGCGCTCGACATCGCTGCCTTCGTCACCGCCGGCATCGACCTGTCGCCGGGCGACGCGATCCCCTCCGACGGCGACCCGCGGATCGAACGTGCACTTTCAGGCTTTCTTTTCACCTGCGGTCCCGATCACATACGCCATCCGGAGCCGATCGAGGGGCGTGGCGACCGTGTGCGCTATCCCTTGCATGGGTCGCTCGCCGGCACGCCGGTCAGTCGAACGGAAATGTCTCCCGATGGGTTGCGCTGCTCGGCGGTCACGGAAGTCGACCTCGCCTGCGGCGGCAGGGCGGCGATCGAGCGGGTTTGGCAAGTCGATGGGAATGGGCAGGGCGTGATGCTCGAGGACCGCGTCGTCAATATCGGCGCTTCCGCCTTCGCGCCGATGATGATGTACCATATGAACATCGCCGGCCGGTTGCTTGGAGATGAGACCCGGATCGAAAGCGCTTCGCTGGAGGGCGGCTCGCTGGGCTGGTGGTTCGACGAAGGGGAGAGCGCACATTTCTGTCGAACTGCGGTAGCCGGCGACGACCGATGGGCGGAGGTGTCGCTGTCTGCGCTGCCAGGGCTTCAAGGACGCGGCCTCCATGTGCGGTTCCTGACCACCACGCTGCCTTTCCTGCAGATGTGGCGCTGCCAACGCGGCAGGGCGAATGTCATCAGCATCGAGCCGGCATCGCACCGTCTTGCCAAGCGTGTCGATCTCTCGGCAGGCGGCGAACTCGATCTGATCGCGCCCGGTCAGTCGCGCGATTATGCGCTCTCCTTCCGGGTGGGCTGAACGTGCTTGGCGATTGACGCCGCCGGACGCGGAGCCTACACAAAGGCCAGAATACTCGTGAGGAAACGACATCATGGACATTCGCCAGATCAACGATGAATACTCGGTCTCCGGCCAGATCGCGGTCGAAGACCTCGATCAGATCAAGGCGCTCGGCTTCAAGTCCATCGTCTGCCACCGTCCGGATTTCGAGGCTCCCGACCAGCCGACCTTCGACGCGATCGCCGCGCGCGCCCAGGAGCTCGGCCTGGACATTGCTCATATCCCGGTCGGTCCGATGGGCGTGACGGCCGACGCGGTGACCCGCATGGTCGACGCGCTCGACGAATTTCAGCGCCCGATGCTCGGCTATTGCCGTTCCGGCGCTCGCTCGACGGCTGTCTACCAGCAGACGCAGCACATTCGCAGCTGAGACGGCGTGTCCGCCGCCGATCGATCGCTCCGCGTTATGCCGCAAAGGAATAGCGGAGCCCGTGCAGCTCGAACCGCCGCATTTTGTTGTTGGCCGTCGGCATTGGTGCTATAATTCATTTGTTCGATCGAGGGTGCCGGCAACCCTCAAATGATCGATCGCTTGGAGCGCGCTTGGCCCAAACAAGCGCGCTTTCGCGTTTCTGACGCCGTTGTTGCCCCCGTCGTATGGTTGTTTGGTGCTCGCAGTCCCTTCGAGCGCGCGTAGAGCGTCTCAAGGGGCAGACCTGCAGCGCGTTGAACTGCTGACCTTAGATCGGCCTCGACGTAAGGAAACATGCAGTAGAGAGGAGATCGGCCATGGATCCCTTCAACAGTTTTCGAGACTACCCCATCCTTCCCGGCCACGTCGCGATCCTTGAAGGCGTTCTCACCAGGGCGCTGGAGGAACGCAACCTATCGTTCGGCAGCGAGGAGGCCGACCAACTCGCCAGGAGGATTGTCAAGCTCTATCAGAGCGGCATCAGAGAGCCGGGCCAGATGTGGGAGATGATCCGGACAATCTAAGGAGCGACGAGCTTGCCTTCGGCGAGCCACGGCGCATCCGCGCCGAGACGCTCTGCGGAGTTCCGGCTTTGACCGTTTGCTCCCCCCTCAGCCATTGCGAATTTCGCTCAGCGTGCGCGTCGGCGTGATCGCCTCCGGGTCGAGCTTGATCTCGATGATCGTCGGTTTGCCGCTGGCGCGCGCCCTGAGGAAGGCATCGGCGAATTCTTCGGTGCGCTCGACTGTCTCGCCATGGCCGCCATAGGCGCGGGCAAGTGCAGCAAAATCCGGATTCGTCAGGTCCGTGGCGCTGACACGGCCGGGATAATCCCGCTCCTGATGCATGCGGATCGTGCCATAGATCCCGTTGTTGATGACAAGCACGATGATCGGCAGGCCGTAGCGGATCGCTGTGGCGAATTCCTGGCCATGCATCAGGAAGCAGCCGTCACCCGCAAAGCAGATGACCTCGCGGTCGCGATGGATGTGTTTTGCTGCCACCGCCGCCGGCAGGCCGTAGCCCATCGAGCCGGAGGCCGGCGCGGCCTGAGTGCCGTAGCGGCGGAAGCGGTGGAAGCGATGCAGCCAGGTGGCGTAGTTGCCGGCGCCGTTGGTGAAGATCGTGTCCGGCGCCGTATTCGCCTCGATCCAGTTCATGATCGGGCCCATCTGCACGTCGCCCGGTCCCGTTTCCGGTGGTGTCGACCATTTGAGATAGGTCTCGTGCATGGCGGCCGTGCGTTGCGCCCAGGCCGGCGTGCCGGCGGGTTCGACCTCGGCGAGGGCGGCGACGAAATCGCGGGGACTCGCGGCGATGGCGAGATCCGGCCGATAGACGCGGCCGAGTTCCGACGGATCGGGATGAACATGCACCAGCGTCTGCTTCGGATAGGGCACGTCGACGAGGGTGTAGGAGGAGGAGGGCATTTCCGAGAGGCGGCCGCCCAGAAGCAGGATGAGGTCGGCCTCCTTGATTTCCTTCGCCAAGGCCGGATTGACGCCGATTCCGACGTCGCCCGCATACATCGGGTTGAGGTGATCGAAGAGCATCTGACGGCGGAAGGAGCAGCCGACGGGTAGATGCCAGCGTTCGGCGAACTGCT
Organism: Sinorhizobium fredii USDA 257; assembly: GCF_000265205.3. Classification (NCBI taxonomy): domain Bacteria; kingdom Pseudomonadati; phylum Pseudomonadota; class Alphaproteobacteria; order Hyphomicrobiales; family Rhizobiaceae; genus Ensifer; species Ensifer fredii. The sequence continues at coordinate 4,705,839 of NC_018000.1, read as the reverse complement.
GGAAATCGGCAACGCCTTCGGCCGACCAGCGGGTGCCGCCGAGAATAGCGATCGGCCGCTTCGCGTCCGCGAGGAGCGCGGAAAACCGGGCGATCTGGCTGGATCCCGGATGGCTCTCGACCGGCTGGTAGACGCGTGCGGCAGGGGCTTCGGCGCTCTCGGTCAGCATGTCTTCGGGCAGCGTCAACACCACCGGCCCGGGCCGGCCGGAGGTCGCGACGGCAAAGGCGCGCGTCACGAATTCCGGTATGCGCGCCGGGTCGTCGATCTCGCCCACCCATTTTGCGACCTCCGTCAGGGCGCGGCGATACTCGATCTCCTGGAAGGCCTCGCGTTCGCGGGCGTCGCGCTGCACCTGGCCGATGAAGAGGATCATCGGGATCGAATCTTGGCGGGCGACATGGAGCCCGGCCGAGGCATTGGTGGCGCCGGGGCCGCGCGTGACCATGCAGATGCCCGGTTCGCCGGTCAGCCGGCCCCATGTGTCCGCCATCATCGCCGCACCGCCTTCCTGGCGGCAGACGACGACGTCGATGTCGGTGTCGTAGAGCGCATCCAACACGGCCAGATAGCTTTCGCCCGGCACGCAGGAGATGCGTCTCACACCGTTTGCGACCAGCGCCTCCACCACCAGTTGCCCACCCGTTTTCATGTCAGCACCTCCCAATGCGTTTCTTTCATTCCGAGTTCAGATCGCCGCGCGCCACCATCAAGGTCGGACCGGACGATCTATGTCACATTCGTTCGATTGCGCGGCTTTCCGCGCCGACGGCTTCCAGGCACCAGCGGACGAAGTCTTCCGTCGCGGTCTCGCGGCCGATTTCGTTGAGCGTCTCGTGGCGCATCCCCTGGTAGATCGTGACCGTCACATCTGTCATGCCGCGCGCCTTCATGCGTCGGCCGAGCCAGCCGATGGCGTCGCCGTTCATGGTTGAAGGATCGGCGCTACCACCGACCAGATGGACCGGCAGCTTCGCGGGCAAACGGGCAAGCCGGTCGGACCGCGCGCCGGCAAAGGCAAGTTCGAAAACGTCGATCCAGAGCGACACGCTGGCATCAAAGCCGCAAAGCGGATCGGCGACATATTTGGAAACTTCATCCTGGTCGCGCGACAGCCAGTCGAAATCCGTCTTCCGGTCGGCAATGGCCTTGCTCCACGCACCGAAGGTGAGCTTCGACAGCAGCGGGCTTGGAACGTCCGAGCCCTTCAGCATCCGCTCGATCGCAAGGATCGCCAGGGCGCCTCGGCCGGCGAGACCAGGGCGGAAGTTGGAATTCCAGACGGCCAGAGCGTCATAGAGTTCTGGGTCGCTCTCGGCGGCGTTGAGGGCGATCAGTCCGCCCATCGAATGGCCGAAAAGTACTATCGGCAGGCCGGGATGATTGGTAACGGCCATCTCGCGCATGTGGCGCAGATCAGCGATCACCTTTTCGAAGCCGCCGCGCTGGGAGAATAGACCAAGCTGCGCATCCGGCGCGCGGCTCTCGCCGTGGCCGCGATGGTCGTGTGCATAGACATGGAATCCATGCCTGGCCATGGTTTCGGCAAAGCGGGCGTAGCGGCCGGAATGTTCGGCCAGCCCGTGGCTGATCAGCAGGATGCCCTCCGCTGCATCGCAAACCGGCCAGTGGCGCCAGCCGAGCGTCGCGCCTGTCGGGCTCTGAAGCGTCCTTAGTTGCCCGAACATGTGCCTCACTCCCATACAAATCGCCAGGCCTGAATGCGCTCGCCAAGTTGAGGCAGCCCTTGCTCATTGACAGGGCGGGAGACTCCAGTGCGCCGAACACTCCGCGAGATATCAAATCGATTTGGCTGGCAAAGGCAATCGCTGCTTGTTGCTTCTTGCGCATGAGATCAGAACGAATCCGGAGAGATATATTGGGGGTTGCAAGTTTCCCGCTTTTGTTGATATTTTGTTCTTGTTTTGTTTTGCTGGAGGCCAATATGGCAGTGCGGGCTATGATACAGGTGGTGAGAGTTGCAACGCTTGCTCTGGGTTTGGGGCTGTCGTCCCTCGCCGCAGCGGAGGAGGCGCCGGGTGAAGAGGCGAAGACGGCGCCGGCAATCGGGACGACGCAATATGTGCTGGCGGTCAGCTGGCAGCCGGGCTTTTGCGAGACGCGGCCGACGCGCAAGGAAGGCGTCGACCAGACGTCCGAGCGGTTCGATGCCACGCATTTTTCGCTTCACGGCCTTTGGCCTTTGAAGAAGAGCTATTGCGGCGTGGAGGCGGAGCTGAAGGCGCAAGACCGCAAGGGCGATTGGCTCGACCTGCCGAAGCTCGCCATGGCGGACGAGACCGCAGCGCGTCTGCTCGTCGCCATGCCGGGAGTAAAGTCCGGCCTCGACCGGCACCAATGGCTGCGCAGCGGCACCTGCCAGACCGAGAATGCGGAAGCATATTTCTCGCTGCAGTTGCGTCTTCTCGACCAGCTGAACGGATCGGCAGTGAGAGCCCTCTTTGCCGACAAGATCGGTTCGGAGATCGGCGAGCTGCAGATCAAAGCGGCCTTCGACCAGAGTTTCGGGGCGGGGGCTGGCGACCGGGTACGCATGCGCTGCCAGACCGTCGACGGCCGCAGCGTGATCACCGGACTGACCATCGGACTTTCCGGTGATCTCTCTGACAGGGCGGACCTTGGAAGCCTGATGAAAGCGGCCGGGCCGACCGAGTTCAAATGCGCCAAGGGGATCGCCGACGCAGCCGGACGAGGCTGAGCGGAAGGCCTCATCGCAACGAAGGAACGGCGCGGGGCAGGCCTTTGGCGATTGCCCCGCCACCATAATTCGCCTACATAGCGGGCAAATTTTCCTTCCGATGCGGAGCATTCCTTTATGGCACGTCAGTTCATCTATCACATGGCCGGGCTCAACAAGGCCTATGGCAACAAGAAGGTCCTGGAGAACATCCATCTGTCGTTCTACCCGGACGCCAAGATCGGCATTCTCGGCCCCAACGGCGCCGGTAAGTCGACCGTTCTCAGGATCATGGCCGGGCTCGACCACGAATATACCGGCGAGGCCTGGGTCGCCGAGGGCGCGACGGTCGGCTATCTGCCGCAGGAGCCTCAACTCGATGCGCAGAAGAACGTGCTAGAGAACGTCATGGAAGGGGTGGCTGCGAAGAAGGCGATCATCGACCGCTACAACGAACTGATGATGAACTATTCCGACGAGACGGCGGAAGAGGGCGCGAAGCTCCAGGACATCATCGACAGCCAGAACCTCTGGGACCTCGACAGCCAGGTTGAGATGGCAATGGACGCGCTGCGTTGCCCGCCGGGCGACGCCGAGGTCACCAACCTGTCGGGCGGTGAGAAGCGCCGCGTCGCGCTCTGCAAGCTGCTGCTGGCGCAGCCGGACCTGTTGCTGCTCGACGAACCGACGAACCATCTCGACGCCGAGACGATCGCCTGGCTCGAAAAGCACCTGCGCGAATATCCGGGCGCCGTGCTGATGATCACGCACGATCGCTACTTCCTCGATAACGTCACCGGTTGGATTCTCGAGCTCGATCGCGGCCGCGGCATTCCTTATGAGGGCAACTATTCCGCCTATCTGCAGGCAAAATCCAAGCGCATGACTCAGGAAGGCCGTGAAGAGGCGACCCGCCAGAAGGCCATCAGCCGCGAGCAGGAGTGGATCGCCTCAAGCCCCAAAGCCCGGCAGGCCAAGTCCAAGGCGCGTATCCGCGCCTATGACGAGCTGGTCAAGGCAGCGGCCGACCGGCGTCCGGGCGACGCCCAGATCATTATTCCGGTCGGCGAACGGCTCGGCCAGGTGGTCATCGAAGCGGAGAATATTTCCAAGGGGTATGACGACCAGCTGCTGATCGAAGGGCTGAGCTTCAAGCTGCCACCGGGCGGTATCGTCGGCGTCATCGGCCCGAACGGCGCCGGCAAGACGACGCTCTTCCGGATGATCACCGGCCAAGAGCAGCCCGAAGAGGGCGCGTTCCGCATCGGCGAGAGCGTGCAGCTCGGCTATGTCGACCAGAGCCGCGATGCCCTCGACGGCAACAAGACGGTATGGGAGGAAATCTCCGGCGGCAACGACATCATCAAGCTCGGCAAGCACGAGGTGAATTCACGGGCCTATTGCTCGTCCTTCAACTTCAAGGGCGGTGACCAGCAGCAGAAGGTCGGCACGCTCTCGGGCGGTCAGCGCAACCGGGTGCATCTCGCCAAGATGCTGAAGGCCGGCGGCAACGTCATCCTGCTCGACGAGCCGACCAACGACCTCGACACCGAAACGCTGGCGGCACTCGAGGATGCGCTCGAAAACTTCGCCGGCTGCGCGGTCATCATCAGCCACGACCGTATGTTCCTCGACCGCCTGGCGACCCACATCCTGTCCTTCGAGGGTGATAGCCATGTCGAGTGGTTCGAAGGCAACTTCGAGGACTACGAGAAGGACAAAATCCGCCGCCTCGGCCCGGACTCGGTCAACCCGAAGCGGGTAACCTACAAGCGCCTGACCCGGTAACCAGCCTTCGCGGCGACGCTGAGCTAGAAACGGCGGGTGCGCGTGAGGGGGTGTTCACGGCTCAGGCTGGGCACGCCGCCGAACGGGTTTGGGGGGCAACGCACCTGCGTGGGTCCGAGGTTCATGTCAGGCAGCCGCCATGATCTCGAAGGCGGCCGCATCCGTCAGAAAATTTGTGCGGGCGGATCGCAAGGTCCGCCCGCTTCCATGTCTTTCCACGCCATCTCCTTGCCTTTCCGCGCAAATCTCGCTTGCGCGACGCCCGTAAATTACATAAACATATCTTTATGTGTTGATGAGGGTCGGCAATGGCAACCGTTGGATCACTTGGCTTGGATGCGTTGGTCGACGTCTTGAAGGCGGCGGGCGAGCCGACGCGCATGCGTCTTCTGGCGCTCCTTGCGGCCGGCGACCTCACCGTTACCGATCTTACCGAAATTCTCGGTCAGTCGCAGCCACGCATTTCCCGGCATCTGAAGCTGCTTGCCGAAGTGGCCCTGATCGATCGCTACCAGGAAGGCGCCTGGGCCTATTTCCGTCTGCGGCAGGAGGGTGGACGCGTTGCGCTCGTTCGTGAACTTCTTGCCGCAGCGGCACTGGACGATGCGATCCTTGCCAGGGATTCGACGCGTCTTGCGACCTTGAAGAAGGCGCGCGCCGAGAAGGCCCAGGCCTATTTCAGCCGCAATGCGGCCGAGTGGGACGAACTCAGGCGCCTGCATGTCAGTGAAGGCGACGTCGAGACGGCCCTGAAGACGATGGTCGGCGACGAGCCGGTCGACAGCCTGCTCGATCTTGGCACCGGCACAGGGCGCATCCTGCAGCTCTTCGAGGGGCTCTACCGGCGCGGCATCGGCGTCGACGCCAGCCGCGACATGCTGGCGGTGGCGCGTTCCAATCTCGACAGGGCCGGCATCACCAAGGCTTCGATCCGCCACGGCGACATTTTCAACCTGCCGCTCGATGGCCAGTCCTTCGATCTCGTGACGATCCATCAGGTGCTGCACTTCCTGGAGGACCCGGAGGCGGCGATTGCCGAGGCGGCGCGCATGCTCATGCCGGGAGGGCGGCTCGTCATCATCGATTTCGCTCCGCACGGTCTCGAATATCTGCGCAATGAGCATGCTCACGCCCGTCTGGGGTTTGCGCGCCAGACGATGACCGACTGGCTGGAGAAGGCGGGCCTGATGCTCGAGAAGACGACAGACCTTGCCCCGGAAGGCGGGGAGGAGGGAAAACTGACGGTTACGATATGGCTGGCGCGCGACCAGCGGGTGGCCGACGTGGCCGATTTGCCGCGCCAGCGCCTGCATGCAGGGGGAGTTTGAGAATGAACGCACGGACGCTTTATCCCGCGGAGCGCGGCAATCTCAGACTATCTTTCGAGTACTTCCCGCCGAAAAACGAAGAGATGGAAGTCCAGCTCTTCCAGACGGTGGCGGATCTCTCGATCTTTGCGCCGGCATTTCAGACCGTGACCTATGGCGCCGGCGGTTCGACCAAGGCGCATTCGCTGACGACGGTCAAGCGCATGATCGGGGAGATGGGTCTGCAGAACACGGCAGCGCACCTCACCTGCGTCGGCGCGCCAAAGACCGAAGTCGATGCGGTCATCGACGAGTTCGTCGCCTGCGGTGTCCGGCATTTCGTGGCACTGAGGGGCGACCCCCAGGGGGGCATCGGAAGTGCCTACCAGCCCTTCGCAGGCGGCTATGAAAGCTCGGCGGCGCTCGTGAAGGCGCTCCGTGCCCGTGGCAATTTCGAGATTTCCGTCTCCGCCTATCCGGAAAAGCACCCGGAGAGCTCGGATGTCGCGGCGGACATCGACATGCTGAAGCGCAAGGTCGACAGCGGCGCCACCCGCGCGATCACGCAGTTCTTCTTCGACAATGACGATTTCGAGCGTTACCTCGAGCGCGTGCGCCGCGCCGGCGTGCATATCCCGGTCGTGCCGGGCATCCTGCCGATCAACAACCTCACGCAGGTCATACGGTTTGCCGGGCTTTGCGGTTCAAAGGTGCCCGAGGCGATCATCTCGCGGCTCGCTCATCTCGACGACCAGCCGGAGGAGCGCTTCAAGGAGGCAAGCCATATCGCTGCCGAACAGATCGTCGATCTCGCACGCCGGGGTGTTCGCGACTTCCACATCTACACGATGAACCGCTCGCCGCTTATCGCCGCTGTCTGCGATCTGGTCGGCTATGCGCGCCGACCGGCCAAGCGCGCCACAGTATCCTCCTACCGGGCGGTTGCCACGGCATAGGCCCGAAGCGAAGATCCAAGCAAAAGCCCATGAACGGAACTTCGTTCATGGGCTCATCTGTAATCGCAGCTCAAGACCGGGTGCTCTAAGAGCGGCCTGCCTTATCCCTTCTGCTGCAAATTGGACTTCCGAAAGTTACAGTCCCCTTCGGCTTGGACCTTCAGCGGCCTTTCATCAGACAAAAAGCATCACGGCCACGAATGCGAACGCTGCACTGATCATGAGGACATTCAACGAATGTGTCAGTCCCATAGGATCCTCCCTGCGTTGACGGGTAAAACATAGGGCCAAAAGGCGGCGCTTGAAAGCAAATCTTGTGCTGCACTGCGAAATCCGCCTCGCCCGCTTCGAATATTCACGGCCCTAAGCGCATGAATCATTTGCAGAATTCGTCCTGCCACATTTTACTCACAATTGCTGCCGTAAGGTTAATATAAACGTCTGTAACGGTCTGTGAAGGTCCCAAAGCCGTACCGTGCAGCTCTTTTGATTCCCCCTCAGGTCGATGCGCGCGGCCGCAGAATGCGCCCATCAAGGACTGCGAGGCCCGCTGCGATCAGGGCCATGCCGGCAACATCCGCCGCCTGCAGCGTCTCGCCGAGGAAAAGATAGCCGAGGAGAATGGCGCTTGGCGGTACCAGAAGCGTAACCAGCGACGTGTTGGTGGCGCCGGCTTCCGCCATGATGCGGAAGAACAGAATATAGGCATAAGCGGTGGAGACGAGCGCCAGACCGAGGATCGCAAGCACGGCGGAGAGGGGCGGCAGTGGCAAGGTCCAGGGCATGTCCGCGAAGGCCGCTACCGGCAGCATGACGATCGTCGATGCCGTCAATTGCCCGGCAGCCGTCACTGGCGGTGCCAGACTGCGAAAACGCTTGCCGTAGGTGGCGGAGCAACCATAACTCACGGCCGCCAGAACCGGCAGGACGAGCGCCCAGAGCGGCACGTCGCCCGCCGCGCCGAAGAGCCCGGCGAGTGCGCTCGGACCGATGAGCACGACCGTGCCGGCGAGCCCGAGCAGGCAGCCGCTGATCTTGGCGGTCGTCAGTTTCTCATCTTCGGTTGCGATATTGGCAATGAGCACCGTCCAGACCGGCGTCGTCGCGTTCAGGATGGCAGCAAGCCCGGCGCCGATATGCGTCTGGCCGAGAAAGATGAAAGCATGCGGAATGGCGTTGTTGATGAGGCCCATGACCAGGAACTCCCGCCAACGCCTAACGAGGGCCGGGTAAAGACCGTGGTTACCGCGCAAGTAAACATGCAGGGCGATCGCGGCGAGGCTCAGGCGCAAAAACACGAGCGTGAAGGGCGGGACATGGGCAACCGCGACGCGGGCGAAAAAGAAAGAACCGCCCCAAATTAGACCGAGCAGCGCCAGCAGCAGCCAAAGGCGTAAGGTCATGTGCGTGGTGGCGGTTCTGGCGGATGAAAGCATGTCGGCCCTGCTGCAATCGAAGCCGGATTGGATTCGCGGTGCGTATCCAATCCAGCAATTTGCGATTGTGCAAGCGTTAATGCGAAGAAGCGGGCGTTGCCACCCGCTTCTTGCAATATCGACCTGCTTCCGAAATTCACGTCAGAGCGCCTGGAGTAGATCCGGCGTCGCCCAACCGTCGGCCGGCAGGCCGAGCTTCAACTGCTCCTTCTGCAACGCGGTGCGTGTGCCGGAGCCGAGAATACCGTCGATCTTGCCGACGTTGTGGCCGAGCGCCTGCAGCTTGGTCTGCAAGGCCCTCATTTCCGCGTCGCCAAGCCCCGGCTCCGGATTGCCGACCTGATAGGGCGGTGCACCGGCGAGGCGGGTCGCGAAGTAGGCGGCCGACGTCGTATAGATGAACGACTGGTTCCATTCGAGATAGATCTTGAAGTTCGGATAGGTCAGGAAGGCAGCGCCCTTGCGTCCCTGCGGCAGGACCAGCGCTGCTTCGAGCGCGCTGTGGGACGTGTTGCCGTCGCGTGGCGCGACTCCGAGAGCGAACCAGTCGCCAGCCGTCGTGCCCGGCTGCAGCCCCGTCTTTTCCCAGGGCAGCTGATCCGGTAAGCTGACTTCCTGGATCCAGGGCTGCCCCGCCGTGAAGCCAAGGCTCTGGATGAACTTCGCCGCCGTGAGGATTGCGTCCGGGGCGCTCTTCTTCAGATTGACATGGCCGTCGCCATCCCCATCGACGCCGTAGGCGATGATGTCCTCCGGCAGCATCTGTACCTGGCCGATCTCGCCGGCCCAGGCGCCTGTGGTCGTCGCCGGGTCCAGATCGCCGTGCTGTACCATTTCGATGGCGGCAATGAGCTGCGGCCGGAACATTTCCGGCCGGCGGCAGTCATGCGCCAGCGTCGCCAAGGCGTTGCGGGTGTTGAAATCGCCCTGAACGGCACCGAAGTCCGTTTCCATGGCCCAGAAAGCGGTGATCACCGGCGCCGGCACGCCGAACTCACTTTCGGCGCGGGCGAAGACGTCGGCATATTCCTTCATCTTCTGGGCACCGATGTCGAGCCGCGCCTTGCTGACGGTGCGCTTCGAGAATTCCGTGAAGGTCTGCTTGAAGACACCTTGGGCACGGTCGCGGCTCAGCACCTTCTGGTCAACTGCAACACCGGCGAGCGCCCGGTCCGCGGCGTCCGCTGGGATGCCCTTGCCAACCGCCTCGGCCCTGACACCCTCCAGGAAGGTCGCGAGATCGCCACCACAGGGAACCGGCGGGGTCTGCGGCTGAGCTTGCGTCTGCGCCAGAACGGAGGTGCTGGAGAGTGCGAACAGGCCGAGGGTGAGGAGGGCGCTGCGGGCCTTGTCGATCATCATAAGTCCTTTCGATGGCCCGGACGGCATGGCGTAGTCATCGGGCTTGCGATATGTCGCAGGTCAATATGCCGGTGCTTTCTCAGAGCATTATGACCGAATGAAGAAATCGGCCCGCCGCGCTTCGATACGCAAGGCGTATCCCGCCTATTGCGAAACGGCTGCCACCCATTTCTTCCAATTTTTGGCGGAGCCCGCGAAGGCGTTGATGTCCGTATGGCCTTCGATGCCCGGTATTACGCCCGTGCTGGTGTATTGCCAGAAGGCCCAACGCCGGTCGACGTAAATGTCCTTGGGATGCTTGGCGACGGAACGCACCCAGAAGTGATAGTCGTTGAAGGCGCCGACGAGATTGTCGCGGTGGAAGTCGACGGAGGTGTAGATGATCGGCCGCTTGCCGTAATGCGCTTCCAGGCGATCCATGAACCGCTTCATTTCGAAGCGCACGGTCTCCGGCGACGGGCGGTAACGGCAGGTCTTCGATTCGCCGTTCCACTCGACGTCGAGAACCGGCGGCAGATGGACGGCGCTCTTCGGCACATTGGCGATGAACCAGTCGGCCTGTGCGTCCGCACTCGAGCAGAAATAGTAGAAATGGTAGGGGGCGTAGGCGATCCCGGCGGCGCGAGCCCGCGGCCAATATTCCGGGAAGCGCGAATCGACCCGGTCCTTGCCTTCGGTGGCCTTGATGAAGGCAAAGGAGACGCCGGAGCTCTTGACTTTCATCCAGTCGATGTCGCCGTTCCATTTGGAAACGTCGACGCCGTGGATGCTGTGGTTGTGCGGCGTGCGACCGCCGAAATCCTGCGGATCGGTGTCCCGGAAGCGCGGCGGTATGGAAGCCGTCCGCACGAGGTCATAGTCGGTCGACGTGCAGGCGGAGAGAATGGTGGCGAGGGGCAGCAATGCCAGGAGAAGCCGGCGCATGGGGGTTCCGTTACGAGACGAACGACGATCCTGCCTCACGCGATGGTTTCCATAACGGTGATGTCCCCCAGGGAGGCTTGACCTCCTTTTCACCATATCATCGTAAAAATTGCGTTAGCTCAAGCGTCAATTGCATCGCTGGAGCGACCGCTTTCAAGCGCCTGTGGATCACGGCACCCGCTCTGCGGCCGGGCGGCGGTACACGGCGATCCATGCGTAGCCCCTGCCGATCGACTTGAGCTCGAGCACGGCGCTGTCCCGCTCGGCCTTGGCGCGCATGACGTCGAAGAGCGATTCGCGCGGCGTGACGTGAAAGCGCTCGAGCCAGGCCTGCAGGATGCGACGGAAGCCGCCGGGCCATCCCTCCTGCTGCCCGAAGTCGGCGATATGCAGCGAGCCGCCCGGGTTGAGCGCTTCGACCGCGGCGTCGATCGCTTCCTGCCAGTCGGGGATCATCGACAGCGCATAGGAGATGACGACGCGGTCAAAGCCCTCTTCACCGAAGGAGGCGGCGGTGAAGTTCGTAGCGTCGGCGATGCGCAGGTTTACATCCGCTCGGCCCTGGCGCCGCAACTTCGCCTTTGCGGTTGCGAGCATCTCGGCGGAGATGTCGAGACCGAAGAGGCGGGCCTCGGGATAAAGGTCCCCGATCATCGCCAGGTTGCGCCCCGTGCCGCAGCCCACCTCCAGCACCGAACTGTCTCGCGCTGCGCCCAATTCGCGGATCAGCGTATCGCGCCCGAAGAGATAGTATTTCCTGGTAAAGTCGTAGATGTAGCGCTGGTAGCGATACATCCGATCCATGAGCCGGGCGTGGCTGTTGCCGGCGGACTGCGCGGCACTCATGCTTTCTTCCGGTAGACGTGGAAACCGCCATAGATGGCCGACCGGTCCTTGGCGCCGAGCCTCGATGAGGTTTCGGCGTCGTAGTGCCACTGGTCGAGCAGTGCGGCGGAAAGACGGCCAGGCAGAATGCTCTCCTCAGCCGCCGTGCGGAAGATCACCACGGCGTCCGGCGCGGCGGTGCGGGTGATTTCACCCCAGAGGTCGTTCAATTGCCGGTCGTTCATCCAGTCCTGTGCGTCGAGGAGCACGTAGCGGTCAACCGAAGACGCCGGCTTGCGGCCCAGCAAATCCGTGAAGCTCTCGTGGTGGACCGCGACGCGATCGGCGCCGTTGCAGATCGCCTCATAGCTCGATTCCTGCAGATAAGGCGGCAACTCGCCCTCGTGCGGAAGCGGGTAACGCCGGCCAAAAGCCTGCCAGGCGAAGTAGTTTTCGCGCAGCGGAAAATGGCATGTGAGCTTCTCGAGGCGATGGCGCAGCACCGCGGCGAGCGACTTCTCATCGCTGAGGCTGGCGAGCTCGTCGAATTGCTGCGGTGGGATGCCCAGCCCGAACAGCGAACTCTTGCGGCCGGTGATCCAGCGGATAATGGGGCGGTCGAAGAGTGGCGCGAGCTTGTCGTCAAAAAACTGCCGCTGCTCGCGCATCGAACGGGCCTGGACGAAGTCCGCCGGGTTGACGCCGTGGAGCCGCGCCAGAAGATGGCTGGCGGCGATGAAGCGGCCGAGAAGGCCAGTCCGATAGATATTGCGGCCGAAGACGCCGATCCGGCGGCGGCCCGTCAGGTCACGGCCGTTCCAATAGGTGCGCGAGACTGGGTCGAGCTTCGGAGCAAGGAAGAGATCGAAGGCCTGGGCATTCGAGCGCGTACCGGTGCTGCCCAGGAACCGCACGACATCCTTGTGGCTCGGCAGGTGACGGAACACGGCGAGCTTCAGCCGGTTCAAGGCAATGTGGTGCGGGTTGAGGTCGACAACGTCAATGCGCGCCGGTCCGGCGGAGAGATAGGTCAGCATGTTGCAGCCGCCGGAACCGATCGTCACGATATGGTGGCCGCGCCCAATCTGCATCGCTTCCATGTCGACGATCGGATCTTCCCAGATCTGCGGGTAGACAAGCCCAGAAAAGAGCAGCCCGAACAGGCGCTCCGATAGCCCGGCAAAGGACAGGGCCTTGTGCTGGAGGAGCGCGCTCTTCAGCTTCGCATTCTTTCCGCCAAAACCGGCATCGGGGGCGAGTTCCGTCATTTTGTCTGCCATCCAGTTGAAACTGAGGCGCTTCTAGTGTGACTCGACTACACTTTGATGACGGGATTCCCACAGGCCTGGCGCGTTCCGCCACGAGACCACGCAGCGAATGAGAGGCGGGGAACAGGCCGTCGTCCACAGGCAAGCCTAAGCGCGGAAGAGGCTTTTCCTTTCTCGCGAAACCTGTTTTCCTGTCGTCGGCAGGAGGCGGGCTATGAAGGGTGTTTTGCGGAAAACCGGTGCATTGGCCGCGGCCGTAGTGGCGGCGGTCGCCGGCTGGCTGGCCTTCTTTCCACCGGAACTGCTCAAGGTCGGTGACGGCTATGCCGCCAAGATCGTCTGTTCCAATGTTTTCCTGGCGGGGCGCGACCCGCAGGCGGTCCTCGCCGAGGACGTACAGGCACCCGGTCACCCGCTGCTCAAGTTCGTCGGCGTGTCGGTCGATCGCGATCAGCAATCGGTGACGGCACGCATCTTCGGTTTCGCCGCCCCCGTTCGGGCTGTCCATCGTCCGGGATTTGGCTGCACCGTAACGGCAGGCGGAGCCATGCAGGCGCTGGCCGCGCCGGCAGGTGAGAACGCGGTCGGCGGCGCGGCGACCGCTCCACAGAGCCCCGACATCAACTGGCCCGAGGGAAGCAGGGCGGAGATCCATCCGGCATTCCAGAAACTCGTGGATGACTCCGAACTGGCCGGTCCTGGCCTGCGGGCGGTCGCCGTCATCAAGGACGGGCGCCTGATAGCGGAGGCCTATGGCCGCGGTATCGACCGCGATACGCCTCTGCTAGGCTGGTCGATGGCAAAATCGGTCACTGCGGCACTCGTGGGACTGCGGATTGCCGACGGGCGCATGGATCTGGAAAAGGCGAATCTCATTCCAGAATGGAGTGGCGACGAAAGAGCGCGGATCAAGCTTGCCGATCTCCTGGGGATGCAGAGCGGGCTCGCCTTCAACGAGGACTATGGCGACGTCACCGACGTGACGCGGATGCTCTTTCTCGAAAGCGACATGGCCGGGTTCGCAGCATCGAAGCGGCTTGAAGCCGCACCTGGCTCCGGGTTCAACTATTCGACGGGCACGACGAACCTTTTGTCACGCCTGTGGATGCAGACTTTCGGCGGCTCCGCTGCGGCGCTAGCCTATCCTCGGCAGGCGCTGTTCGGTCCGCTCGGCATGACCAGCGCGGTGATGGAGACGGACGCGAGCGGCACCTTCGTCGGTTCCTCGTACATGTATGCCACGGCGCAGGACTGGGCGCGCTTTGCGCAGTTTCTGCTGGACGATGGCCGTTGGAAGGGCAGGGCGCTTCTGCCGGAGGGATTTGTGCGCTTCATGCGATCTCCGACTGCGGCTTCGGGCGGCGACTATGGCTCAGGCCAGGTCTGGCTCACCGAGAACGGGATCCGCGCCGGGACGGGCAATTTCCCGTCCGATACGTTCTGGATGCTCGGGCATGACGGGCAATCGATCATGCTCGTTCCTTCGCTCCGCCTTGCCGTCGTCCGGCTTGGGCTCACGCCGGGAGGCAGCGGCTACGATGTGCAGAAGCTGCATACCGCGGTGATCGCGGCGCTCGATTGAGCGGCGCACAGATCAGGAACGTTGCGGGTTTTAAAGGGCGAGTCCGCCCTACCGCATATCCAGCATGTCGAGCATGCCCTTGCGCTTGGCGTGGTAATAATAGCCGCTGGCATAGAGCTTCACGGCGCCATCGTGCTGGTTGTCGGCGACCATCCAGGCACCACGCAGATACTTGGTCGCGTATTTGAGGTTGGTCTCCGCATCGAAGAGGCCCTCCGGCGATCCGTCGTAGCCGAGGCCCCGAGCGGTGTTGTACCTGATCTGCATCAGGCCGTAATTGCCCCTGCTGTAGGCGTGCGGATTGTAGTTGCTCTCGCGCTTGACGACCCGATGCACGAGTTCGAGGGGAAGGCCGTTGAGCTCGGCATAGTACTTGATCAGCCGGTCGAGCTCCGGCTTGGAACTGGTCGGGGATTTCGTCAGCTTCAGCGAATTGGGAATGACGCTTGCGACCGCGCCCACCGCCGAGCCGATGACGCCGGTCCTGGGCCGCTCCGTCGGAACGATCATGCGCTTGGCCACCAGCGTTTCAAGGCCGACCGGTTCGCCGGTGTCGAAATCCGATTCCCACAGGGCGGCAATCCCGAGGGAGGGGGCAGCGGGCGACTCGGCGCTTTCAGCGGCGGGTGAAGCTGCGGCCGGTGAGAGATTGGCTGAGGCGGGCGTCGCCATGGCCACTTCGAAGGCCTGACCGGGCTTGGCCGTGGGCACCGCAACAGTTTGGGGGGCCGCGAAGGCGAGCGTCGCATCCGTTGCCGGCACGGTTTCCGTTTGGGCCGCGGTGACTGCGGCCGTAACGGCGTCCGCCGGCCCGGCGGTGGCTGAGGCCGTCTGCGTGTTCAGCGCCGCCGAGGCGGGCGACGCGGCGCCGATCGGTGCCGGCAGCGCGTAAGCCGTCATCTCCGTTCCGGGTTTAGGGATGGGCGTGACGGTTTGCACGGCGGTCAGTTCTTCGAGCGACGTGCGCTCGACCGTGGAGCACCCCGAAGCAAGTGCCGATGTCAGTGCGATGGCCGTAAATGCCTGTTTCGAAAGGGAAATACGGATCTTCGCCATGCGGTCACTTTCGTGCTTCTGGGCCCCGTAGCCCCATGCAAATCAGCGGTTGCCACCCGCTGCGCTTGAATCTCCATTAACCCATGCCGCCGGTTGCGGCAAGCGCGGGGGCGAATTTCACGCCGTCACGCGTTTCAGGCCGAGCGACAGGAGCCCCGCGCCGATGAGCAGCGTGCCACCGGTGCGGTTCACGATCCGCCGGACATTCGGCCTGCGAATCGTGCTTTCCGCGGCAGCGGCAAGCGATGCGTAGAGCATGGCGTTCGTTGCCGCGAGGACGAGGAATGTCGTCTCGAAGATCACCATCTGAGAAAGAAGCGGCCGCGACAGATCCAAGAACTGCGGTAGGAAGGCGACGAAGAAGATGATGCTTTTCGGATTGAGCGCGGTGACGGCATAGGCGTGCAGGAATATCCGCAGCGGCCGCTCCGCCGCGGGCGGTTCATTGTGACTATCATTCTCACCGCTCCCGGCAACCGGGGCTTTCCAGAGGTTGATACCGAGCCAGACGAGATAGGCGGCGCCAATCCATTTCAGGACCGTGAAAATAGTGGCCGAGGCGGCCAGCAGCGCGCCCAGGCCCAGCATGGACGCAGTCATCGCCGTGAAATCGCCAAGTGCCACGCCGGCAACGGTTGCGCCCGCTGCCTTGCGCCCGTGGCTGACCGCGTAGGAGATGACGATGAGAATCGTCGGGCCGGGGATGGCGAGCAGCACGGCCGAGGCCGCGACGAATGCAAACCAGTGTTCGAAAGACATGAAACAGCTCCGCGTTTGAACAGCTTCCAGCCGAGAGATCGGGAGGGAGCCATGTAAACGCGAAGCCGTCAACTGCTAGTTGGCCTCTACAACGAGCGGCAGATCAGTCCGCGGCCTGCCACTTCTGGCCGATCGCCCCCATGACCTCGCCGAACCACTTGGCGGAGGTGTCGAAGTGCTTGCCGCCCTTGATACGGGGGAACTCGATGGTGCGCAGCTTGCCGCCCTGGTCTTCATCGTGGCCGGTGACGCCGGAGACCTTGTTGAGCGCGCTCTCGACCGCAAGGTCGACCATGCTCTGGATCAGCCGCAGGTCGTCGCCGTTCGCCGGCGCGGAGCGGGCGTAATAGCCGGACTTCTGCACCATGGAGCGCTCGGCGCCGAGCAGTGCGGCGAACTGCTTCGAGAACCAGTTGCCGACATTGATCGTATCGATCTTCACATGGCCGAAGGCGTCGCGCTTGACCGTCTCGCCGGCGGCCTCACGCTCCGCGACAATTGCGTCGAGGCAGGCACCTTCACTGACGAACAGGGTGACATAGCCATTCCGGTCCATGGTCTGGCGCAGGCGTTCTGCTTCGGCTTCGAGATCGAACTTCACCTCCGGCAGATAAAGGCCGTCGATGTTCTTCAACTGCGCATTCATCATGAAACCGTCGACATAGTCCTTGCCTGCGGCCATCTGAATGTAAGCGCGCGCTGTCGCTGCCGTCAGCCAGCCGCAGTGGCGGCCCATCACCTCGTGGACGACGAGCGTGCGCGGCGCGGCGCTCTGCTCATTGCTCACATTGTCGAAGAAGCGTGCGCCGTATTCGGCCGCCGTCCAGGCGCCGAGAGTCTGGCGGATCGGCACCACGTCATTGTCGACGGTCTTCGGCAGGCCCACAACGGTGAGGTCATAGCCATTCGCGCCGAGATAGGCGGCCAGGTCGGCGGCGGTCGTGTTGGTGTCGTCGCCGCCGATCGTGTGCAGGATTGTGATCCCATCGGCAGCCAATCTTTCGGCTGCGACGCGAAGCGGGTTTTCGCCATCCTTCACCAGGCCGCGCTTGACGCAGTCGGCCGTGTTGGTGAGCTTCACTCGGCTGTTGCCGATCGGCGATCCGCCGTGGCGGTGAAGAACATGCGCCCGCTCGCGCATGTCTTTCGTGATCTCGATGCGGTCGGCGAGAAGCAGGCCCTGATAGCCGGAACGGTAGGCCACGAGTTCGTAGTCGGGGGCGATATCCGTATAGCGTTCGATGAGTCCGCCGACAGCGGATGAAAGACAGGGCGCGAGCCCGCCCGCCGTCAGCATTGCGACTTTCTTCTTGGCCATGTGTCCTCCTCGGATTTTCGGCATCAGGCGATCGTTTCAGGAGATCGGCCGCCTATTCAATTTGCGCAGGTCAAAGACCGCGGTTGGTCTAACGCAATTCCGATGGAAATAAAATGACAGGGCTGTGGATGTCTGAAAAGTGACTATCAGTCCAGCAAAAGGCATGATCAGAGCAATTCACTTGAGATTTACGGCGAAGTGATTTATTGAGGGGCCATCACAATTCCGTCATCCGTGATGTTTGGCGCAGCCGGCCGCTTGCAATTTGCCACCACATCGGGCCATGCTCGGTCGTGGGACAGGGAACAATCGCACTTATGTCATTCTGGGACAGCCTCCTCAAGATCGTAACGGCCACCGGCAATGCGCTCGCCGGCGTGGTCGAGGCGGTCCGTACACTCTTCGAAGGGGATCCGGAGACCCGCCGCAAGGTGGCCTTTTCGGTGGCCATGATCGCCTTGTCGGCCAAGATGGCGAAGGCCGATGGCATCGTCAACGAAGCCGAAGTCGCGGCTTTCCGCGATATCTTCAAGTTCCCCGCGGACCAAGGGAAGAACGTCGCTCGGCTCTACAACCTCGCACGCCAGGACGTGGCAGGCTACGAGGCCTATGCGGAGAAGATGGCGTCGCTCTGCTCGTCCTGCGAACGCAACTGCCCAATTCTCGAGGACATCGTCGACGGGCTCTTCCATATCGCGAAGTCCGACGGTGCGGTGCACGACAAGGAACTCGCCTTTCTGATGCGCGTAGCGGATATCTTCAACATGGACGAGGCGCATTTCGAGCGCATCATGGCGCGCCATGTCCATGGCGACGACCGCGATCCCTATCAGGTTCTCGGTGTTTCGCCGAAGGATGATTTCTCCGATATTCGCAGGCGCTACCGGGTGCTCGTTTCCGAGAACCACCCCGACATGCTTGTCGCGCGGGGCGTGCCGGCGGAATTCCACGCGATCGCCAACGATCGCATGGCCGCGTTGAATGCAGCCTACGAGGCGATCGAGAGAGAACGCCGCGCCGCATGACCGCGAGGAACTGCGATTTTTCAGGCGCTCGTTTCGTACCGTCGCCCAACCACGGCGAGCGGGCCGACGGACGCCGGCCGAACATGATCCTGCTCCACTATACCGGAATGGAAACGGCGCTCTCGGCGCTCGATTGGCTTTGCCGCGAGGAAAGCCAGGTTTCCAGCCACTACTTCGTTCATGAGGACGGCCGCATCGATCAGCTCGTACCAGAGGAACGCCGCGCCTGGCACGCCGGCAAGAGCTTCTGGAAAGGCGAGGCCGACATCAATTCCTGTTCGATCGGCATTGAGATCGCCAATGCAGGCCACCCGGGAGGGCTACCGGGCTTCCCTGAAGCGCAGATCGAGGCGGTCGCCGAATTGTGTCGGGACTGTGGCGAGCGCTGGCAAATCGCCCCCGAAAGGGTGCTCGCACACAGCGATGTCGCACCGATTCGCAAGGTCGATCCCGGAGAAAATTTTCCTTGGCATATGCTATATTGCCGCGGGGTCGGCCACTGGGTGGAACCGGCGCCTGTCGGCGGCGGCCGCTTTTTTCAGCGTGGCGATCACGGGCAGCCGGTTGGCGCGCTCCAGTCGATGCTCTCTCTCTACGGGTACAACATTGAAGTTACGGGAGATTTCTGCGAGAGGACGGAAGGCGTGGTGGCCGCGTTCCAGCGGCATTTCCGTCAATCGCGGGTAGACGGCATCGCCGACGTTTCCACCATTGATACGCTACACAGATTGCTTTCGGCACTGCCGAATTTCGGTACCTAGGCGGCTCTTTTCGCTCGCCCTTATTTAGCGCCCTCGAACCTTTGCTGCGCGATTTTTTTGCGTTTGCCACATGTTTACCATGATAGCCCCTTCATTTCCGGTGCATCAACGCAGGAGATGCGGCGTCTGGCGCCCATGCTCCTGTCAATAAAAACGATCAGGAAATCGGTCGTGACGGTGGGGTGCGCCGTCCGACCAGTTCCCCAGACCGGAGACTTCAAACTACATGAGAATATCGTTTGCTGCTGCGGCGGCGGCATGCCTTGGCATGTCCATCGCCGGGATTGGTACGTCGTATGCAGGGGGTGTCGACAAGACCATCAAGACTTCGGCGTTACCGTCGGTGACTAGGACGACAGGCTATCCTGCTCCCCAATTCGACCTCACGCGCGGTTCCCAATTCACGATCCTCATCCAGTCCTACGCCAAGCAATACGGCGTAGCTGTCGATCTGGCTCATGCGATCGTCAAGGTCGAAAGCAATTTCGATGCGAGCGCCCGGGGCAGCGCGGGTGAAATCGGCCTCATGCAGATCAAGCCGGCCACGGCCCGGATGATGGGCTATTCCGGTACCGCCAAGGGCCTCTACGACCCGGCAACCAACATCAAGTTCGGCATGATGTATCTGGCGAAGGCTCAGGAGCTTTCCGACGGCACGACCTGCGGCACCATCCTCAAATACAATGCCGGCCATGGCGCCAAGCGGATGAATCCGGTGTCGAAGCGCTATTGCGGCAAGGTCCAGAGCATTCTCAATTGAAATCGAACCGAGCCGCTGCAAGTGGCGGCCGTCAAAATGATGCGTTCTGGAACTCCTGTGGGTTCGAGGACATGGCCGGATAGGTCTCGCGTTCCGGCATGAGTTGTTTTTGCAAGAGCTCGGTGTCATTGCCCGGGCGGCATGCTATTCCCGCAGCGAAGCGTCGAGGGGATATCCATGTCGGAAAGCTTTGACTTCGTAATCGTCGGCAAGGGCATGATGGGCGCTGCGGCGGCGCGCCACTTGAGTCTGGGGGGTGCCCGTGTCGCTCTTGTCGGCGAGCCGGGCGATTGGGCGAAGCACCGTGGTGTTTTCGCCAGCCATTACGACAATGCCCGCATCACCCGTACGATCGACAACGATCCAATTTGGGCGCGTCTCGCCCGCCGATCGATCGAGCGTTATCGGGAGATAGAAGAGGCAAGCGGAATCGAATTCTACTACGAGGTGGGCTGCCTGATCGCCGCTCCCGCGCCCAGCAGCGGTTTCGACTACCTCGATAAAGTTGTGCTTGCACGTGACGGGCTCGACGTCGACGCGCCGTTGATCGTCGGCGAGGAACTCGCCAAGCGCTTTCCTTGGTTCCGCTTTCCACAGCACTATGCCGGCATCCTTGAGGCCCGCGGTGCCGGCTACGTCAATCCTCGTGCCCTCGTCCGTGCGCAGACGATTGCGGCAGAGAATTCGGGTGCGCGAGTGATCCGCGCCGAGGTCGTGTCGCTCGAAGAGGCTGTCGATTGCGTGATTGTGACGACCAAAGACGGTCAATCGGTTCAGGCGGGGCGGGTCATCGTCGCCGCCGGTGGCTTTTCGCTCTCGACTGCGCTGCTGCCGAGGCCGATCGATCTCACCGTCAAGGCACGCACGGTGCTCTTCGCGGAGGTCGGCGCTGAGGACCTCGCCCGTTTTGCCGGCATGCCGTCGCTGATCGGCGCGGCATTCGAGCAGGAGAAAAGCTATTACCTGTTGCCCCCGGTTGCCTATGCCGACGGCAAACACTACATCAAGATCGGTGGCGATCCGACGGATCGGATCCTTGCCAGCGAACCGGCAATCAGGGAATGGTTCCGTGGCAACGCCAGCGGCGAGGCGGCCGATCACCTGCGCGGGGGTCTCTCCGAGGTGGTCGCGGGCTTCAAGCCCGTTTCGACGCATTTTTCACCCTGCGTCACCTCGTTCACGCGACACGGCTATCCCTATATCGGCTTTGCGAGCGACCGCATTGCCGTGCTCACCGGCGGCAATGGTCAGGCAGCGAAGAGTTCCGACGAAATCGGGCGGCTGGGTGCGGCGCTGGTGATGGGCGGCAGGGTCGATGTCGGCGAATACGAGACCGATTTCGCGATCGCCTATCGATGAGCGACCGGTACACGGAAGCGAAAGCGCCGATTTTTCTGGCGCTTGCTGCCCGGGTCGGTTAATGAGCCTCTGTCAGTTGGCCGGGCAGCCGCGCCTCGCAAGCGCCGAAAGGCCGCGGGGTGAGGAAAGTCCGGGCTCCACGGAAACACGGTGCCGGATAACGTCCGGCGGGGGCGACCCCAGGGAAAGTGCCACAGAAAGCAAACCGCTCCGCCTGCGGAGTAAGGGTGAAAGGGTGGGGTAAGAGCCCACCGCGGACATGGCGACATGGACGGCACGGTAAACCCCACCGGGAGCAAAACCGAATAGGGATGACACGGGCGCGCAAGCGCCCAGCCGGTTTCCAGGCCGGTCATCCGGGTGGGTTGCACGAGGCTGTGCGCAAGCGCAGTCCCAGATGAATGGCTGCCACGTTCCGCTTCCTCGGAGGCGGAGCCATACAGAACCCGGCTTACAGGCCAACTGGCGTTTTTCGCTGAACCAATTTGATGCATGAACTGTGCTCCGCCAACGTCCCTTCCGCGGCCGTTGCGGGGCACTTTTTCTTTCGATTCAACCTAATAGGCGTCTGATCGTAACCTTTCGTTAAACTTAACAACAGATCAATATTGGTTCATCCGCGAGGCTGTTTAAGAGCTTCTCCCATTGACGCCCATATGGTCCCATGTTATCCCATAATGGTACTGCGCAAGGGCCGCGTCGTGGCCCCTCATCGCGAAATTCCAGGGTCCCTTCCTCGGAAGGTTCAGGCGGGCGCGCTCGTGCCCGGCGGGGGTCTTTTGCGAGCGCAGGCGAGTGTTCGAGTGGGCCGATGAACGGGGCCCGTCAGTCGGGGGCGGCCGTTTCGCGTCATGAACCGCTTCTTGTCACATGCTACGAACCGGGTCGATGCCAAGGGGCGGGTCTCCGTGCCTTCGGCTTTCCGCGCCGCGCTTTCGGAGGCGGGGGTGCGGGAGCTATACTGCTTCCAGGACTTCGTCTTTCCGGCGATCAGCGTCGGTGGGCCGGAGCTTCTGGACCGGTTCGAGAGACAGATGGCGGCCGAGGATCCGTTCTCGGATGCGGCCAACCAGATGTCGCTCCTCGTTCACGGGGGCGGCGTCTTCGTGAAGCTCGACCCGGAGGGCCGGCTAATGGTGACGGATTTCATCCGCGACTTCACCGGCATCTCGACCGACGTGACTTTCGTCGGGCGGGGCGATCATTTTCAGCTCTGGGAGCCGCAAGCGTTTGCGAGGGCGCAGGCGGAGGCCCGGGAAGGGCGCAAGCGACGGGGGCTGCGTCCGGATTAGAGTGGAGAGGCGGAATGGTGACGGATCAAGGCGGCAGAGCTTCTGAAGCCGATGGCGGACCGGTTCGTCACATTCCCGTCATGCTTGCCGAAGTGCTGGCGGCTCTTGATCCGGCGCCCGGCAAGATCATTCTCGACGGCACCTTCGGGGCCGGTGGCTACACGTCGGCGCTCCTCGATGCGGGCGCCGAGGTGATCGCGCTCGACCGGGATCCGACGGCGATCTCGGCGGGCCAGCCAATGGTTGCCGCCGCCGGCGGCAGGCTCAAGCTCATTCATTCGCGCTTTTCCGAGCTGGCGGATCATGTGCCGGAAGGCGGGCTCGACGGCATCGTGTTCGATATCGGCGTTTCGTCCATGCAGATCGACGAGGCGGAGCGCGGCTTCTCCTTCCAGAGGCAGGGTCCCCTCGACATGCGAATGTCGGGTGCCGGCGTCTCGGCCGCCGATGTCGTCAATCGGGCCAAGGTCTCCGACCTCATCCGCATCTTCGGCTTTCTGGGCGAGGAGAAGCAGGCGGGCCGCATCGCGCGTGCGATCGAGAAGCGTCGCGCCGAGCAGCCCTTCGAAAAGACCCGTGATCTCGCCAATCTCATCGAGACGGTGACGCCGCGCAAGGCGAAGGACAAGATCCATCCGGCGACCCGCGTCTTCCAGGCGCTGCGCATCTTCGTCAACGACGAACTCGGCGAACTCGCCCATGCGCTTTTTGCCGCCGAACAGGCTCTGAAGCCCGGCGGGCGGCTCGTCGTCGTCACCTTTCACTCTCTCGAGGACAGGATCGTCAAGACATTCTTCCAGGACCGCTCCGGAAAGGCGGGCGGTTCTCGCCACCTTCCGCTGGTGACGGCACGCGACGCAACCTTCACGCCAGTCGGCAAGCCTATGGTTGCGGCGAGCGAGGAAGAATCGTCCCGCAATACGCGCGCCCGGTCGGCGAAACTCAGGGCCGGTATCCGCACGCAGGCTCCGTCGCCGGGAACCGATCTGTCCATTTTCAACCTGCCGGAGCTGGCGAGCCTTGCCAGACTAGGGGGCTAAGAGACGATGCTCAGAACGCTGGATATCGTGCTGATTGTCATCATGACGGGGGCCGCCACGGTCACCTACACGATCAAGCACCAGGCCGAGAACAAGCTCGAGGAGGTCCGCAGACTTGATGCTGCGATCAAGCTCGAGGAGGACACGATCGACCTGCTCAAGGCCGACTGGGCGTTGCTGACCCAGCCCAACCGGCTGGAGCGGCTCGTCGGCGCCTTCGCCGTCGACCTGCAGCTCACGCCGACGCCCTCGACACAACTCGCCAGACCCGAGGAACTGCCGATGCTGAAGGCGGATGTGCCGCCTCCGGAGGAGGGCAAGGACAAGAAGGGGAAAGGCAAGAAGGACGATGGCGTCGCCGCCGTCATCAATGCCGATAATATCGAAACAGGTTCGGTGGCGCGCTGATGTCGTTTCTCTCCCGTATCATGGTGCTGAAGAGCAAGGCGCATTTCTCGGCCGGTGGCAACAACCGCCCCGCGGAGGCGGGCGTCAGCGTCACGTTCCAGGGCACGCGCAAGAAGAGCGCCAGCCAGGCGAAAAGCCGCGTTGCGATCGTCATTGCGAGCTTCGGCATCGCCTATGCGGTGATCGGCGGGCGGCTGGTGCAATACGGTGTCGCGCAGCCGGAGACGGTTTCCTCGATCGGGCGCGCCGACAACCTTTTGGCCTCGCGTCCCGACATCCTCGATCGCAACGGCGAGATTCTCGCGACCGACATCCGCACCGTGTCGCTCTATGCCGAGCCGCACAAGATCGTCGATGCCGACGAGGCGGTGGAGCGGCTCGCGACGGTTCTGCCCGACCTCAACGCGCGAGAGATCTACAACAAGCTCAAATCGAACTCGCGTTTCCAGTGGCTGCGCCGGCAATTGACGCCGAAGCAGCAGAGCGAAATCCTGGCGCTCGGTATTCCCGGGATCGGCTTCCGACCAGAGAAGCGCCGCTTCTATCCCGGCGGCCCGACGGCCGCTCATATCCTTGGACATGTCAACATCGACAACCGCGGCGTCGCCGGCATGGAGCGCTACATCGACAGCCAGGGGCTTGCCGATCTGGCGGCGATCGGCATGACCAGCGACGCCAAGCTCGAACCGGTCAAGCTCTCGATCGACGTGCGCGTCCAGAACATCGTGCGCGACGTCATCGATTCCGGCATGAAGAACTATAAGGCGATCGCCGCCGGCGCCGTCGTCATGGACGTGCGCACCGGCGAAGTGCTGGCGATGGCATCGGTGCCGGATTACGATCCGAACAAGCCCGCCGAAGGGGCCGAAGAGGGCTGGATGAACCGCATGTCGAACGGCACGTTCGAGATGGGTTCCACCTTCAAGACCTTCACCATCGCCATGGGTCTCGATTCCGGCAAGGTAACGCTCAACGACAGCTTCGACGCGACGGCGCCCATCCGCATCGGCGGCTTCACTATCAAGGACTTCCACGGTAAGCGCCGCGTGCTGACCGTGCCGGAGATCTTCCAGTATTCGTCCAACATCGGCACGGCCAAGGTCGCCGATCTCGTCGGCATTCCGGGGCATAAGGAATTCCTGACCCGCCTGGGCCTTCTCACGAAACTGCCGACGGAGCTTCCGGAGGTCAAAACGCCAAGCCAGCCGCGTGAGTGGAAGAAGATCAGCTCGATCACCATTTCCTTCGGTCATGGCGTCTCGACGACGCCATTGCAGACGGCGGTAGCCGGCGCTGCTCTGGTCAATGGCGGCAAGCTTATCCCGCCGACCTTCCTGCCGCGCACCGAGGAGCAGGCGAGCGAACTCGCCACTGCGGTCGTCAAGAAGAGCACGAGCGACGACATGCGCTACCTGCTTCGCTGGAATGGCATTGCCGGCTCCGGCAAGCGGGCGCTCGTCCCGGGCTTCAATGTCGGCGGCAAGACCGGCACGGCCGACAAGGTCGTCAATGGCCGCTACGCCAATGACCTGAACTTCAACGCCTTTCTGGCGGCGTTTCCGATCGACGATCCGAAGTACATCGTGCTGACCTTCATCGACGCGCCGAAGACCGGCGAGGGCGGCGGGCGCACCGCCGGCTCCAATGCCGCGCCGATGGTCCGCGACATTATCAGCCGCTCGGCGCCGCTGCTCGGTGTCGAACCGAAATTCGGAGAAGACGGTTCTGCCTTGCTTGTGTCTTATTGACCGTGAAATGAGAATGCGGACGATTCGCGATTTCGGCGGATTGATATCGGTGTGAGACGTGCAGTTCATGAAGATCAGGGACCTGGCGGGAACGACTTTCCCGGAACTTTTGGCGCAACTGAAGGGCAATGACGCGGAGATCGACATTGCCGGCATCACCGCCGACAGCCGGCAGGTCAAGCCGGGCGATCTTTTCGTGGCCGTCGCCGGCACGAAAGCGAATGGCGCCGCCTATATCGCCGACGCCCTGTCGCGCGGCGCGGCGGCGGTAATTGCCGCAAAGGGCTCTGGCGGGGAGGCCGGCACACCGGTCTTCGAGCTTGTCGAACCGCGTCGCTTCCTGGCACAGGCCGCGGCCCGCCTCTACGGGCGCCAGCCCGAGACGATGGTGGCGGTGACCGGCACTGCGGGGAAGACCTCGGTCGCCTCGTTTACGCGTCAGATCTGGGCGCATTCCGGGCTTTCGGCAGCGATGATCGGTACCACAGGCGTCACGGCGCCGGGACGCAACGACTATGGTTCGCTGACCACTCCGGACCCGGTGTCGCTTCACAAGCTGCTTGCCGAACTTGCCGACGAAGGCATTACCCACGCGGCGATGGAGGCCTCCAGCCACGGTCTCGACCAGAGCCGGCTCGATGGGGTTCGGCTCGCCGCCGCCGCCTTCACCAATCTCGGCCGCGACCATATGGACTACCACCCGACCGTCGAGCACTACATGGCCTCGAAGATGCGCCTCTTCGGCGCACTGTTGCCGAAAGGTTCGCCGGCGGTGATCTTTGCCGACGACCAATGGTCGACCGAGGCGATCGCCGCGGCCCGCAAGGCCGGGCACGACGTGCGCACCGTCGGCCGTAACGGCGATTTCATCAGCTTGAAGCGGGTCGAGCATTTCCGCCACAAGCAGTCGGCGGAAGTCCATGTCGGCGACGACATCTTCGAAATCCATGTGCCGCTCGCCGGCGATTTCCAGGTGGCCAATGCGCTTGTCGCCGCCGGCCTTGCGATGTCCACCGGGATCGCCGCCAAGGCGGCCTTCTCGGCGCTCGAAAAACTGCAGGGCGCCTCCGGTCGGCTGGAACTGGTGGGCCAGACGAAGGACGGCGCGCTTGCCTATGTGGACTACGCCCACAAGCCCGACGCGCTTGAAAACGTGCTCGAATCGGTGCGCCCGTTCACCACCGGACGGGTTATCGTCGTCTTCGGCTGCGGCGGCGACCGTGACAAGGGCAAGCGGCCGATCATGGGTGAAGTTGCCGCGCGGCTCGCCGACGTCGTCATCGTCACCGACGACAATCCGCGCTCGGAAATCCCCGAAGTGATCCGCTCGGAGATCATGGCCGGTGCCACAGGAGCGACCGAAATCGCCGACCGCGCCGAGGCTATCCGGACCGCCGTCGGCATGCTGCAAACCGGCGATACGCTGATAGTTGCCGGCAAGGGGCATGAGGAGGGGCAGACAATCGGCTCCGTGACGCTGCCATTCTCCGATCACGCGGAAGTACGCAAGGCGCTGGGAGGGCTGTGATGTGAGCTGGCTCTGGACATGCAGCGATCTGCTTGCGGCCATGAATGGCCGCCCGGTCGGAAGCCTGCCGGATGGGATTATCGGCATCTCGATCGACAGCCGCACGATCGCCAAGGGCGAGGCCTTTTTCGCGATCAGGGGCGATCGGGTCGATGGACACGACTATGCCGGCCTCGCGCTTGCCAACGGCGCCTCGCTGCTCGTTGTCAGTGAAGGCAAGCTTCCGGCGCTCGGGCGGTTGATCGCGCCGATGATCGTCGTCGATGACGTCCTGGAGGCGATGATCCGCCTCGGCTGCGCCGCGCGCGACCGCAGTGCCGCGAAGGTCATCGCCGTCACCGGCTCGGTCGGCAAGACGACGACGAAGGAGATGCTGCGGCACGTTCTGTCGCCGCTCGGGCGCGTCCATGCCTCCGTCGCATCGTTCAACAATCATTGGGGTGTGCCGCTGACGCTTGCGCGGATGCCGGAGACGACCGATTTCGGCATCTTCGAGATCGGCATGAACCATCATGGCGAGATCCGGCCGTTGACCGCGATGGTACGTCCGCATGTGGCCGTCGTCACCAGCATTGCCGCTGCCCATCTCGGCAACTTCGCCAGTCTTGACGAGATCGCCTCGGCGAAGGCGGAGATCTTCGAGGGCGTCGTCAAGGGCGGCCATGCGGTGATCAACCGCGACAGTCCGCAGTTCGATCTCCTCGAAAGGGCAGCCGCGGCGGCAGGCGTTGGTCACATCCACGCCTTCGGCGCCAACCCAAAATCGGAATATCGGCTGATCGAGTTCGCCGCGGGCGCGGATCGATCCGTCCTCTGGGCCGGCATCGGCGGCCGAACACTGGAAGTCACGATCGGCGCTCCGGGAAGGCATATTGCCGAGAATGCCCTGGCGGTGATTGCCGCCGCGCAACTCGCCGGCGCTGACCTCGATCGCGTCGTTGCCTCGCTCGCGACCATGCAGCCTGAAAAGGGCCGGGGATTGCGGCACCGCCTGAAGATTGGCGCGGGTCACCTGACGCTGATCGACGAAAGCTACAATGCCAACCCGGCGTCGATGCGGGCGGCGATCTCCCTCCTGCGCGATGCCGATCCGGCGGCCGGCGGCCGCCGTATCGCGATTCTCGGCGACATGCTGGAGATGGGCGAGCACGCCGCGGCTGTACATGCCGCTTTGGCGGAGCCGATCGTAGAGGCGGGCATTGCCGACGTCTGGCTCGCCGGGCCCGACATGGCGCATCTGCGTGACGCTTTGCCGGCCGAGGTTACGGTCGTTCACCGCGAGGCGGTCGGAGATCTCACCTCTTACGCACTCGGCGCGGTTGCTGCCGGCGACGTGGTGATGGTCAAATCATCGAAGGGCACCGGCTGCGCCAAGATCGTTCAGGCTCTTCTCGATGCCTATCCCGAAGAGAAGGCCGAAGCGCGGGGGAAGTATAGAGGCGAAGTATAGAGGCAGTGCCACCAATGCTGGTGGATAAGGCCTGGGCCAGGGGAATTGGCCTAACATAGTCATGCGCAAGTGGGTATCGTTCATCAGATGATTCTGTTGGGCGATGTCCAAGTCTAAACCTTTGGGGAAAGGTCCCTTATGCTGATCTGGCTCGTGGAACTGGCGGACCACTTTCAATTCTTCAATCTCTTCCGCTACATCACTTTCCGCACGGGTGCAGCTCTCTTCACCTCCGCGCTGATCGTGTTCCTGTTCGGGCCGGCCATAATCTCGTCACTGCGCATTCGCCAGGGCAAGGGTCAGCCGATACGCGCCGACGGCCCGCAGACGCACTTCAAGAAGGCTGGCACGCCCACCATGGGCGGACTGATGATCCTCGCCGGCATCGTCGGCTCGGCACTGCTCTGGGCCGATCTCTCAAGCATTTATGTCGTGTCGACGCTGTTGGTAACGCTGGGCTTCGGCGCCATCGGCTTCTACGACGACTATCTCAAGGTCACCAAGCAGTCGGACAAAGGCTTTTCCGGCAAGGCGCGCCTCGGCATCGAATTCGTCATCGCAGCCATCGCGGTCTTCTTCATGATGCAGGCGGCGCAGTCTGCCGGTAGCGCGGGCTCGACCTTCGGCTCGTCGCTGACCTTCCCCTTCTTCAAGGACCTGATGCTCAATCTCGGCTATTTCTTCGTGCTTTTCGGTGGTTTCGTCATCGTCGGCGCCGGCAATGCCGTGAACCTGACGGACGGTCTCGATGGTCTCGCCATTGTGCCGGTGATGATCGCCTCCGCAGCCTTCGGACTGATCGCCTATCTCGCCGGTAACGCCGTGTTCGCCAACTATCTGCAGATCCATTTCGTGCCCGGCACCGGCGAACTCGCGGTCGTCCTCGGTGCCGTCATCGGCGCCGGCCTCGGCTTCCTCTGGTTCAATGCGCCGCCGGCGGCGATCTTCATGGGCGACACCGGTTCGCTTGCGCTCGGCGGCCTGATTGGCACCGTTGCCGTCGCGACCAAGCACGAGATCGTCATGATCATCATCGGCGGCCTCTTCGTCATCGAGACGCTTTCGGTGATCCTCCAGGTCTTCTGGTTCAAGCGCACTGGCAGGCGCGTCTTCCTGATGGCGCCTATCCACCACCACTTCGAGAAGAAGGGCTGGACGGAGAGCCAGATAGTGATCCGCTTCTGGATCGTCGCGGTCATTCTGGCGATGGTCGGTCTTTCGACCCTCAAGCTCAGGTAAGCGAGATGATCCCCGTCACCACATTCAAGGGCAGGAGGGTCGCGCTCTTCGGCCTCGGCGGTTCTGGGCTGGCGACGGCCGAGGCGCTGGTAGCGGGCGGCGCAAAGGTCACCGCCTGGGACGACAACCCCGACAGCGTCGCCAAGGCGGCCGCGGCAGGCATCGCAACGGCGGATTTGCGCCATGTCGAGTGGAACGCTTTCGCCGCTTTCGTGCTTTCGCCGGGCGTGCCGCTGACGCATCCGAAGCCGCACTGGACCGTCGATCTCGCCCACCAAGCCGGTGTCGAGATCATCGGCGACATCGAGCTGTTCGTGCGCGAGCGGCGCGCCCATGCGCCCGAATGCCCTTTCATCGCCATCACCGGCACCAACGGCAAATCGACGACGACGGCGCTGATCGCCCATATCCTGAAGACCAGCGGACGGGACACCCAGCTTGGCGGCAATATTGGTAGGGCCGTGCTGACGCTCGATCCGCCGATGGCGGGGCGCTTCTACGTGGTCGAGTGCTCATCCTATCAGATCGACCTTGCGCCGACGCTTGACCCCACGGCGGGAATTCTTCTCAACCTGACCCCCGACCATTTGGACCGGCACGGTACCATGCAGCACTATGCCGACATCAAGGAACGATTGGTGGCGGGAAGCGGCACGGCCGTGGTCGGCGTCGACGACAGTTTCTCGAGCCTGGTCGCCGACCGCGTGCAGCGGGCCGGAACCCGGGTCGTGCGCATCTCGCGCCGTCATGTACTGGCCGATGGGATCTATGCCGAAGGGTCGTCACTCATGCGGGCCGAGGGCGGCTCGTCGGCGCGCTTCGCCGACCTTTCCGGCATCCAGACGCTGCGGGGCGGACACAACGCCCAGAATGCGGCGGCGGCCGTTGCCGCCTGCCTTGCCGTCGGTGTCGACGAGCAGGACATCGTCAACGGGCTTGAGAGCTTTCCCGGCCTCAAGCACCGGATGCAGCCGATCGCGAAGAGAGGCGAAATCGTCTTCGTCAATGACAGCAAGGCGACAAATGCCGATGCGGCGGCCCCGGCACTTTCGAGTTACGAGCGGATCTATTGGATCGCTGGCGGACTGCCGAAGGAAGGCGGGATTGCCTCGCTGACGCCGTTCTTCCCGGCGATCGTCAAGGCCTACCTGATCGGTGAGGCGGCGCCCGCATTCGCGGCGACGCTCGGCGAAGCGGTACCCTACGAGATTTCCGGCACCTTGGAAAAGGCGGTCGCA
Organism: Sinorhizobium fredii USDA 257; assembly: GCF_000265205.3. Taxonomy (NCBI): domain Bacteria; kingdom Pseudomonadati; phylum Pseudomonadota; class Alphaproteobacteria; order Hyphomicrobiales; family Rhizobiaceae; genus Ensifer; species Ensifer fredii. Next base: position 4,674,712 of record NC_018000.1, on the reverse strand, counting down.
CACGCGGCGGCAGATGCGGCGCGCGATCGCCAGGGTCCTGGCGCCGTGATGCTTTCCCCGGCTTGCGCAAGCTTCGACCAGTATAAGAATTTCGAGATGCGGGGCGATGCCTTTGTCGGCCATGTGGCGGCGCTCGAAGGCGTGACCATGCTCATCTGAGGCGAGATTTCCTGGACGGGATCGGCGCGGCGGAGCCGGGAATTCGGAACTTGGCGTATAGTGCGCCGGAAAAGAGGACAGACAGATGGTAAGCCGAGCCGAACGTGGCCCCGTGGCCGACTGGTTCTGGACGATAGACAGGTTCTTCCTGGCGACCTTCATCCTCCTGATGGGCGTCGGCTTCATGCTTTCCTTCGCGGCCAGCCCGCCGGTCGCCGAGCGGCTCGGGCTCGACAGCTTTCACTTCGTCAAGCGTCACGCGGTCTTCCTTCTCCCGTCGCTGGTGGTGATGGTGGGCATATCCTTTCTGTCGCCGCGACAGGTCAGGCGCGCGGCGATCATTCTCCTTGCTGCATCGCTCGGTATGATGGTTCTCGTCCTCTTCATCGGCGAAGAGGTCAAGGGCTCGCTCAGGTGGATTTCGATCGCCGGCATTTCGATTCAGCCGTCCGAGTTCATGAAGCCGGCCTTCGTCGTCGTTTGCGCCTGGCTTTTTGCCGAGCATGCGAAGCAGCCGGAAATCCCCGGCAACCTGCTGTCGATCCTGCTCTTCGGCATCGTCGGCGCGTTGCTTGTCGCCCAGCCGGACCTTGGCCAGACGATCCTCACTGCGGCGGTCTGGGGCGGCATGTTCTTCATGGCCGGCATGCCCTGGCTCTGGATCATCGTGCTGGCCGGGGCGGCCGCGGGCGGCTTCTTCGTCGCCTATACGATGCTGCCGCACGTCGCCGGCCGTATCGACCGGTTCATGACCGGTGAGGGCGATACGTTCCAGGTGGATACGGCGCGCGACGCGATCATCCGCGGCGACTGGTTCGGCCGGGGCCCGGGCGAGGGCATCGTCAAGCGCATCATCCCCGACAGCCACACTGACTTCGTCTTCTCGGTGGCGGCGGAGGAGTTCGGCATCGTCTTCTGCATGGTCATCGTGGTGATCTTCGCCTTCCTGGTCATGCGCGGGCTCAACCATGCTTTCCGCGAACGCAACGATTTCAACCGCTTTGCAGTCGCCGGCCTGGTGCTGCAGATTGGCATCCAGTCGATGATCAATATCGGCGTAAACCTGGAACTGCTTCCGGCCAAGGGCATGACCCTGCCGCTGATCTCCTATGGCGGCTCGTCGATGGTGGCGATCTGCGTGACCGCCGGATTCGTCCTGGCGCTCACCCGTCATCGGCCGGAGAAACGCGCGGTCGAGCGCAGCCTCTTTCGATCCGGCGTCGGCGTGCCGGCGGAGTAAGACATGGACAAGGGCATCATTTTTCTCGCCGCCGGGGGGACCGGCGGGCACCTCTTTCCCGCGGAGGCGCTTGCGCATGAACTGAAGGCGGCGGGCTATGCCGTGCATCTCGTGACCGATAGCCGTGCCGAGCGCTATGCCGGAAAATTCCCGGCCGAGGAGGTGCATGTCGTGCCTTCCGCCACGATCAGCTTGAAGAATCCGATCAAGTTGGCGCAATCGGCCTGGAAGCTCTGGACGGGTTTACGCGCCGCGCGGCGCCTGATTGCCCGCCACAAGCCCAAGGCGGTCGTGGGGTTCGGCGGCTATCCGACGGTGCCTCCGCTGTTGGCCGCGACCGGCATGAGTGTTCCGTCGCTCATTCACGAACAGAATGCCGTCATGGGGCGTGCCAACAAGTTGCTCGCGTCGCGGGTACAGGCGATTGCCGGTGGCTTTCTTCCCGAAGGGGTCGGAGAGTTCGCGGCGAAGACGGTGACGACCGGAAACCCGGTCCGCCCCGCCGTATTGGAGGCGGCCAGCGTCGCCTACGCGGCGCCGGACGGCGGGCCGTTCCATCTCGTCGTCTTCGGCGGCAGCCAGGGGGCACAATTCTTCTCGAAGGCGGTGCCGCAGGCGATCTGCCGGCTCGACGACGCTCAGCGCCGGCGGCTCAAGGTGACGCAGCAGGCGCGGCCGGAAGACCGGGAGGGTGTCGCCGCCGCCTACGACAAGCTCGGAATTCCGGCCGAGGTGTCACCCTTCTTCACCGACATGGCCGCCCGCATCGCATCGGCGCAACTGGTGGTCTGCCGTTCCGGCGCCTCGACCGTTTCCGAGGTGTCGGTGATCGGCCGTCCGGCCATTCTCGTTCCCTATCCTTACGCGCTCGACCACGATCAGGCAGCGAATGCCGCGGCGCTTGCCGCCAAGGGCGGAGCGCGGGTCATCGCCCAGGAGGAGCTCAGCGCCGAACGGCTGGCCGGCATCCTCTCCGACGCCATGAACACCCCTGGGGCGCTGGCGCAGATGGCGGCGAACGCCCGCGAAACCGGGAAACCGGATGCCGCGCGCTTGCTTGCATCCCTGGTAGAGGCTATTGCCAGCGGCTCGACAGTCGCCAAATTCAAGGAAGCACGCACATGAAAATGCCGAAGACGATCGGGCTCGTACATTTCATCGGGATCGGCGGCATCGGCATGAGCGGCATCGCCGAGGTGCTGCACAATCTCGGCCATCGGGTGCAGGGCTCGGACCAGTCGGACAGCGCCAATGTGCAGCGCCTGCGCGAAAAGGGCATCAAGATCTCCGTCGGTCACAAGGCGGAAAACCTCGGCGACGCCGAGGTGGTGGTCGTCTCGACGGCGATCAAGAAGGACAATCCCGAATTGATTGCGGCGCGCGAGAAGTTCCTGCCGGTGGTGCGCCGTGCCGAGATGCTGGCCGAACTGATGCGCTTCCGCAATGCCATTGCCATCGGCGGCACGCACGGCAAGACGACGACCACCTCGATGGTGGCCGCGCTGCTCGACGCGGGCGGTCTCGATCCGACGGTCATCAATGGCGGCATCATCAATGCCTACGGCACGAATGCGCGCATGGGCGCCGGCGAGTGGATGGTCGTCGAGGCGGACGAATCCGACGGCACCTTCCTGAAGCTCCCGGCCGATATCGCCGTCGTCACAAATATCGACCCGGAGCACCTCGACCACTACGGCAATTTCGACGCCGTGCGTGCTGCCTTCCGGCAATTCGTCGAGAACGTGCCCTTCTACGGATTCGGCGTTCTCTGCCTGGATCATCCGGAAGTCCAGTCCATGGTCGGCAAGATCGAGGACCGCAAGGTCGTGACCTATGGCGAGAATCCGCAGGCGGACGTGCGCTATCACAATATCCGAATGGACGGCGCAACCTCTGTCTTCGATGTCGAGATCCGCCGCCGGCGCACCGGCCAGGTGATCCAGCTTAAGGACCTGCGCCTGCCGATGCCCGGCCGGCACAATGTCTCGAACGCCACGGCCGCCGTCGCCGTCGCTCAGCGCCTCGGCATGGAGCGGGAGGCGATCGCCAGGGGGCTTGCCTCCTTCAGCGGCGTGAAGCGGCGCTTCACGCTCACCGGCGAATGGAACGGGGCACGCATCTTCGACGACTACGGCCATCATCCGGTCGAGATCAAGGCGGTCCTGAGAGCGGCGCGCGAGGCCTGCCAGGGGCGCATCGTCGCCGTTCACCAGCCGCACCGCTATTCGCGCCTGTCGAGCCTGTTCGAGGATTTTTCCGCCTGCTTCAACGATGCCGATACTATTCTGATCGCGCCGGTCTATGCGGCAGGCGAGGACGCGATCGACGGCGTCAATTCCGAAGCGCTTGTCAACAGTATCAAGGCTGCCGGCCATCGCGACGCCCGCTACCTCGCCGGTCAGGACGCACTCGCGCCGGCCGTCTCGAAGATTGCGCAGCCGGGTGACTTTGTGGTTCTCTTGGGGGCTGGCAGCATCACCTATTGGGCCGCGGCGCTTCCCAAGGAACTCGCGGATATTTCAGGAAGTTGAAGCATGAAGCAGGTTAACGGTCAGAAACTCCTGGACGCGCTCGGAAGCGGCGTCAGTGCAATTCGCGGTCGTATCACGCCCGATGCCCCGATGGACCGCGTCACCTGGTTTCGTGCGGGCGGGCTTGCCGAGCTGATGTTCCAGCCGCACGACACGGATGATCTCGTCGCTTTCCTGAAGCTGGTGCCGGAAGAGGTGCCGGTCATGGTGATCGGCGTCGGATCGAACCTGCTGGTGCGCGACGGCGGTATTCCGGGGGTCGTCATTCGCCTCTCCGCCAAGGGCTTCGGCGATCTGGAGATCGTCGGGGAGAACCGCATCATGGCGGGGGCGATCTGCCCGGACAAGAACATCGCGGCGATGGCGCTCGACCATGGCATCGGCGGCTTCTACTTCTACTACGGCATTCCTGGCTCGATCGGCGGCGCGCTGAGGATGAATGCCGGCGCCAATGGCGGCGAGACCCGGGAACGCGTCGTCGAGGTCCACGCGGTCGACCGCAAGGGCAAGAAGCATGTGTTGAGCAATGCCGACATGGGCTATGCCTATCGGCACACCGCCGCCGCCAAGGATCTGATCTTCACGCATGCGATCTTCGAAGGTTTTCCGGAGGACACGGCGAAGATCCGCAGCGACATGGATGCGGTGCGCCAGCATCGTGAGACCGTGCAGCCGATCCGCGAGAAGACCGGCGGTTCGACCTTCAAGAATCCGAAAGACCATTCGGCCTGGAAGCTGGTCGACGAGGCCGGCGGCCGCGGCTTGATGATCGGCGGAGCCCAGATGTCGCCGCTCCACTGCAACTTCATGATCAATACAGGCCAGGCGAGCGGCTACGAGCTCGAATATCTCGGCGAGACGGTGCGCGCCCGCGTGCTGGAGCATTCCGGCATCAAGCTGGAGTGGGAGATCAAGCGCATCGGCAATTTCATGCCGGGCTACGAGATCAAGGAATTCCTCGGCCGCGCCGCGGGCTGAGGCGAGAAGGAAGAGTGAAAAAGGCCGCGACGGGAAACCGCCGCGGCCTTTTCATTCTTGTAGCTGAGCCCCATCAGTTAGCGCAGCTTCGCAAATGAAACCTGCAACTCTGCGCATTTTACGTGTCGCCATAGAAAGCGCCGATTCAGTCGTGAAGCCCTTGATGTTGGTTGATTCTCCTGAGGCGGAAGACAGTGCTCCCGCAAGAAGAATTAACCAAAGTAAACGATTCATTAACCATAATGTCGTTGTAGTGGCCTGACGCGGAGATCTCGCGACTCGGGCTGTCGGAAACAGCCAGGCGCAAGCAAGCTTTGCGATAGTGGCGTACTGTTTGGGGGTCTGAATGAGCGGCAGGCATCTTGCTGTCCTGATGGGCGGATTTTCCTCGGAGAGGCCGGTGAGCCTGTCTTCCGGGGCGGCTTGTGCGGATGCCCTGGAGGCCGAGGGTTACCGGGTTTCGCGCGTCGATGTCGGGCGTGACGTTGCCGCCGTGCTCGCCGATTTGCGTCCGGATGTCGTCTTCAATGCCCTGCATGGGCCCTTCGGCGAGGACGGGACAATCCAGGGCATCCTGGAATATCTCGAGATTCCCTATACCCACTCCGGCGTCCTTGCCTCGGCGCTAGCGATGGACAAGGCGCAGGCGAAACATGTCGCCAAGGCCGCCGGCATTCCCGTTGCCGACGCTTTGATTATGGACCGCCGCGAGTTCGGGAACGTCCATCCTATGCGGCCGCCTTATGTGGTGAAGCCGGTGCGGGAAGGGTCGAGCTTCGGCGTCGTCATCGTCAAGGAAGACCAGTCGCATCCGCCCCAGGTCATCACATCCAGCGAATGGCGCTACGGCGACCGCGTGATGGTCGAGCGCTACATTGCCGGCCGCGAACTCACCTGCGGCGTCATGGGCGACGTGGCACTCGGCGTCACCGAAATCATTCCGCAGGGGCATGCCTTTTACGACTATGATTCCAAATATGTAAAAGGTGGTTCAACACACGTCATTCCGGCGCGGATTTCACCAAATATTTACCAAAAAATACAATCCTTAGCGGTGAAGGCGCATCAGGCGATCGGTTGCCGCGGCGTCAGCCGATCGGACTTCCGTTTCGATGATCGTGGCGATGGCGAGGGCGAGTTGATCTGGCTGGAGATCAATACGCAACCCGGCATGACCCCGACCTCCCTGGTGCCAGAAATGGCGCAACATGCGGGCCTTCAGTTTGGTGAGTTTCTAAGGTGGATGGTGGAGGACGCATCGTGCTTGCGTTGAGGGGCAGAAGGGGCAGAAGGGTTCGTCCTGCGCTCGGCGTTGCGGCCGAGGGTGACGATGCGCTCGTATTGCCGCGCCCGCTGCGCAAGGGCGTCCGTTTTCTGGTCAGCCTTGGCGCCGGCCGCGTCCGCTTTCCTGCTCATACCGGCACGGTCTCTGCCGTCGCCTTTCTCCTGGCGACCGGGCTCTACGGCATGTCGCTCGGCGGTCACACGCAGAACTTCGCGCAGGTTTCGACGACGGCCGCCGGCTTTGCCATCGAAGACGTCCGGGTCTCCGGCAACGAGCAGACCTCCGAGATCGACATTCTCCAGCAGCTCGGTCTTGACGGAACGACCTCGCTTGTGGCCCTCGATATCGCCGAGGCGCGTCGGCTGATCAGTGAATTGCCGTGGGTGGAGAGCGTGACCGTACGCAAGATCTACCCGGCTACCATCGAGGTGAATCTCAAAGAGCGCCAGGCCTTCGGCATATGGCAGCACGGGTCGGATCTGTCGCTCATCGAGCGTAGCGGCAGCGTGATTGCCCCTCTTCGCGACAACAAGTTCGCCGAACTGCCGCTCTTCGTCGGCCGCGATGCCGAAACCGCTGCCGCTGCTTTCTATGACGAGTTTTCTCGCTGGCCCGAGTTCCGTGCGCGCGTCAAGGCATTCGTGCGTGTCGCCAGCCGGCGCTGGGATCTGCGTCTCGACAACGGCATCGTCGTGAAGCTTCCGGAGAAGGACGTCGCCCAGGCGATGCGGGTTCTCGCGGAGATGGAAGAGGGTCATCAGCTTCTCGAGCGCGATATCGCTGCCGTCGATCTGAGGCTCGAGGACCGCACGACCGTACAACTCACACCGGAAGCGGTTGCGCGCCGGGAAGTGGCATTGAAGGCGAGGGAGAAGATGCTGAAGGCGCAGGAGAAGCGGATATGAGTCTGTTCGGTTCCGCCAGTTTCGGCCTTCCGCGCCTGAAGCCGCTGTCCTCGAAGCGGTCGCATGTCGTTTCGGTGCTCGACATCGGCTCGACCAAGGTCGTCTGCATGATCGGCCGGCTGACGCCGCGCGCCGAGAGCCAGATACTGCCCGGCCGCACCCACAATATCGAGATCATCGGCATCGGCCACCAGAAGTCGCGCGGCGTGAAGAACGGCGTGATCGCCGATCTGGATGCCGCCGAAAGCGTCGTCCGGCTCGCTGTCGACGCGGCGGAGCGGATGGCGGGGCTGACGATCGACAGCCTCATCGTCAATGTCTCCGCCGGCCGCCTGCAGAGCGACGTCTATACGGCGACGATCGACCTCGGCGGCCAGGAAGTTGACGCGAACGATCTGAAGAAGGTGCTTGCCGCCGCGGGCCAGCAGTCGCTCAGAACCGATCGGGCCGTCCTCCATTCGCTGCCGACCGGCTTTTCGCTCGACGGAGAGCGCGGTATCCGCGACCCGCTGGCGATGTTCGGCGACGCGCTCGGGGTCGACATGCATGTCCTGACGGTCGAACGGGCGGCCCTGAAGAATCTCGAGCTTTGCGTCAATCGCGCCCATCTCTCGGTCGAAGGCATTGTCGCCACGCCCTATGCCAGCGGTCTTGCCGCCCTCGTCGACGACGAGGTGGAGCTCGGCTGCGCGGCGATCGACATGGGTGGCGGCACGACGACCATCTCGGTCTTCGCCGAAGGCAAGCTCGTCCATGCGGATGCCGTCAGCCTTGGCGGCCATCATGTGACGACCGACCTGGCGCGCGGACTTTCGACCCGAATCGAGGATGCGGAGCGACTGAAGGTCGTGCATGGATCGGCGCTTCCGAACAGCGCCGACGAGCGCGACATCGTCTCTGTTCCGCCGATCGGCGAGGACGACCGCGACCAGCCGACCCATGTGCCGCGCGCGCTTGTCTCGCGCATCGTCCGCGCCCGGATCGAGGAAACGATGGAGCTCATCCGAGACCGCATCCAGCGGTCCGGTTTCAGTCCGATCGTCGGAAAGCGGATCGTGCTGACCGGCGGTGCCAGCCAGTTGACCGGCCTTCCGGAAGCCGCGCGTCGAATCCTCGCGCGCAACGTTCGCATCGGTCGCCCGCTCGGCGTTTCCGGCCTGCCGGCCGCCGCCAAGGGTCCGGCATTCTCCACGGCCGTCGGGCTGATGATCTATCCGCAGGTCGCCGATCTCGAGACGCATGCCACCCAGGGCGGCGTGTTCTCAGCCCTCGGCGGCGGCAACAGCCGTATCGCCCGGATGGGCCAGTGGTTGAAAGAGAGTTTCTGAGTTTCGCCGGCGCAAGTCAGGCGCCGGGCAAGACAGGTATTTGAGTTTGAAGGGTTTGGCCGGCTCGGCAAGGCGGCCAGAAAAAGAGAAGGAACGGTACTATGGCCATCAACCTGCAAAAGCCGGACATTACCGAGCTGAAGCCCCGTATCACGGTCTTTGGCGTCGGCGGCGGCGGCGGCAACGCCGTCAACAACATGATCACCGCGGGCCTCCAGGGCGTCGATTTCGTCGTCGCCAACACGGATGCGCAGGCGCTCACCATGACCAAGGCCGAACGAATCATCCAGATGGGTGTTGCCGTCACCGAGGGTCTCGGCGCCGGCTCGCAGCCTGAAGTCGGCCGTGCGGCCGCCGAAGAATGCATCGATGAGATCATCGATCATCTGCAGGGTACGCATATGTGCTTCGTCACCGCCGGCATGGGCGGCGGCACCGGCACGGGCGCGGCGCCGATCGTCGCCCAGGCCGCCCGCAACAAGGGCATCCTGACCGTCGGCGTCGTCACCAAGCCCTTCCAATTCGAAGGCGGGCGTCGCATGCGCATCGCCGACCAGGGCATCGCCGACCTGCAGAAGTCGGTCGATACGCTGATCGTCATCCCGAACCAGAACCTGTTCCGGATCGCCAACGACAAGACGACCTTCGCGGACGCCTTCGCCATGGCCGACCAGGTTCTCTATTCGGGCGTTGCCTGCATCACCGACCTCATGGTCAAAGAAGGCCTCATCAATCTCGACTTCGCCGACGTCCGCTCGGTGATGCGCGAAATGGGCCGCGCCATGATGGGCACGGGCGAAGCCTCTGGCGAAGGCCGCGCCATGGCCGCCGCAGAAGCCGCGATCGCCAATCCGTTGCTCGACGAAACCTCGATGAAGGGCGCTCAAGGCCTGCTCATCTCGATCACCGGCGGCCGCGACCTCACCCTCTTCGAGGTGGACGAGGCAGCCACGCGCATCCGCGAGGAAGTGGATCCGGACGCCAACATCATACTCGGCGCGACCTTCGACGAAGACCTCGAAGGCCTGATCCGCGTATCCGTGGTGGCAACCGGCATCGATCGTGGAGCTGCGGAGGTCTCCGGCCGCTCTGCCGACTTTCGTCCGGTAGCGCCGAAGCCGATCGTCCGTCCGTCTGCAGCCGTTCAGGCCCAGCCGCAGCAGCAGATCGTCGCTCAACAGCCGGCGCCGCAGCCGCAACCGGTGCAGCAGCCGGTTCAACAGAACACGGTCGACCACATCGCGCTGGCGATCCGCGAAGCGGAAATGGAGCGGGAGCTCGATATCGCTACGCGCGCCCAGGTCGCCGTACCGGCTCCTCAGGTCCAGGAAGAGACCTTTCGCCCGCAGAGCAAACTCTTTGCCGGCGCCGCTCCGGTGGAAGCCGCTCCCGTAGCACGCGCGCCGCAGCCGATGCCGCGGCCCGTCGAAACTCCGATGCAGGCTCAGGTTCAGCCGCAGGTCCAACCGCAGCCGGTTCGCCAGGAGCCTGCTCCGGTCGTTCGCCAGCAGGCCGAGCCGGTGCGCATGCCGAAAGTCGAGGACTTTCCGCCCGTCGTGAAGGCCGAGATCGACCATCGCGCACAGCCAGCGGCGGCGCTTCAGGAAGAGCGTGGTCCGATGGGCCTTCTCAACCGGATCACCAGCTCGCTTGGGCTGCGTGAGCGGGAAAGCCAGAACGTCTCCTCCGACATGACGTCGGCGGCACCGAGCGCCGCTTCCCAGCAGCGCCGCCCGCTGTCTCCGGAGGCGAGCCTCTACGCTCCGCGCCGCGGCCAGCTCGACGATCATGGCCGCGCGGCGGCGCAGATACGCTCGAATGAGGACGATCAGCTCGAGATCCCGGCGTTCCTGCGCCGTCAATCGAACTGATTCGCAGTCCGTTCCTTCACCTTGCCGATGCCCGGGCGACAGCCCGGGCATTTTCACTTTGTCGTTTTGTCTCAATAGGTTGAACATTCCATTGTGCGCATATGAATTGCGTAACAAAGCGAAACGAACAGTGATTTGGAATGGTGCCTCCGAACTCTTATTTTCAGCAGCGGAAAGGGGACGCATGCGATTCCATCGGACGCTGTTAGTTCGAAGAACTTGGCTTCGGCCGACAGCTGCCGGGCCACGATTGATTGGTCTGCGCTGATATCGCGGCGTCCCGAAAGAGTTTGGCTTCGGCCCTAGTTGATTGAAAGTGACGAAGAGAATGGGAATCGAACTGCTCGGGTTTCAGACGACGATCGCAAGCCCGATAACCCTCAAGGGAATTGGCGTCCACTCCGGCGTCGAGGTGGAGATCACCTTCCATCCGGCCGAGGCGGATGCTGGCATCGTGTTTCAGCGGGTGCTTCCCGGCGGGCGGGTGAGCGAGTTCAGAGCCGTCTCGTCGCAGGTCGGCAATACCGACCTGTGCACCGTCCTCGGACTTTCGCCTGCGACATCGATCGCAACGATTGAGCACGTCATGGCGGCGGTCTATGCGCTTGGCCTCGACAACCTGCTGATCGAAGTCAGTGGCGCGGAAATGCCGATCATGGATGGCAGTTCCGAGCCTTTCATCGACGCCATCGAGCAGGCGGGGATCCGGGCGCTCGCGGTCAAGCGCCGGTACATCCGCATCCTCAAGCCGGTTCGCATCGAATCCGGTGCTTCCTGGTCTGAATTCACGCCCTATGACGGCATGCGCTTCGAAGTCGAGATCGATTTCGATTGCCCGCTGATCGGCCGTCAGGCCTGGAAGGGCGACATGACGCCGGCGGTCTTCAAGCGGGAACTGTCGCGGGCGCGGACCTTCGGCTTCATGCGTGACGTCGAGCGGCTGTGGGCTGCCGGCTTCGCACTTGGCTCTTCGCTCGAAAACTCCGTGGTGATCTCGGACGACAACACGGTCGTCAATGTCGAAGGTCTTCGCTACACGGACGAGTTCGTTCGCCACAAGACGCTCGACGCCGTGGGCGACCTTTCCTTGGCGGGCGCGCCGTTCCTCGGCTGCTATCGTTCCTATCGGGGTGGCCACAGGATGAACGCCAATGCTCTCAAGGCACTCTTGAGCGACCCGACCGCCTACGAGGTGGTGGAAACTGCGTCGCAGCGCCAGCGCACACGCTCGCGCGAGTTGGTGGCGGTCGCGGCTCCGGGCTTTGCGCCCTGGTCTGCCTGAGAAAAAAAGCACACTACCTCTCCAGTCGCCGGCCGAAAGGCCGGCTTTTTCGTGGCCGGTCTCAGCGAAGCGCGGCGGAACTCGGTGGAAAAGAGTGCATACGCCTCGGAAACCCACCCGAAGCGCCACAAATTTGCATGAATTGCCGATCATGACGTTGCGGTCTTGAGGCAACTTGCTCTAAAACGCGCAAGTCTGGCGGATGCCAACCGCTACTGCACGTCTCCTTAAATCGACCTCGATCTAAGGACAAAGACATGCAGCAATCTAAAGTGCTACAGCGACCTTTGCGCGTCTGATAAGACGCGCAACGCTGTAGGTGAAACGGGAATATCCGATGGTCCTTGCAGTTTCTGTTGACATGAGAAAATCAGTGCGCGTCGTCGCGGTCGTCCTTGCGGCTATCGCCGGCAGCAGCCTGATCACCGCCTGCCAGAACGACCCGGATATCGATATCACCAAGCTCACCGCGGAAACCGATCCGCCGGAAGTGCTGTATAACCAGGGCCTCGCCAACCTGAACGCCGGCAAGACGACGGAAGCGGGGCGCAAATTCGACGCCATCGACAAACAGCATCCGTTCTCCGAATACGCCCGCAAGGCGCTGGTGATGAACGCCTTCGTCGCCTACCGCAACGGCCAGTATCAGGACGCCATCAACTCGACCAGCCGTTATCTGAACCTCTATCCTCAGTCGGAAGACGCGGCCTATGCACAATATATCCAGGGCCTCGCCTACACGAAGCAGATTCCGGCAGTGACGCAGGACCAGAAGCCGGCCCAGAAGGCGATCGACGCGATGCAGGTGGTCGTCGACAAGTATCCGGACTCCGAATATGTCGACGACGCGCAGGCCAAGATCCGCTTCGCCCGCGACCAGCTCGCCGGCAAGGAGATGCAGGTCGGCCGCTACTACCTCGAGCGCAAGGAATATCTTGCCGCCATCTCGCGTTTCCGCGTCGTCGTCGAGCAGTATCCAAACACCAACCAGGTCGAGGAAGCGCTGGCGCGTCTCGTCGAGGGCTATTTCGCCATGGGCGTGACGGCAGAAGCCCAGACGGCGGCAGCGGTTCTCGGGCACAACTACCCGGACAGCCAGTGGTACGCCGATTCCTATAAGCTGCTGCAGTCGGGCGGTCTTGAACCGCGCGAAAGCGGCACGTCCTGGATCGCGCGGGCGGGCAAGAAACTCATCGGCGCCTGACTGTCTCAGCGCTGCCAAGGAAGATATGACACCGGATGCTCGCCCAGCTCTCGATCCGCGATATCGTCCTGATCGAACGGCTTGACCTCAGCTTCGACGCGGGGCTCTCGGTGCTGACCGGCGAAACCGGCGCGGGCAAATCCATTCTTCTCGACAGCCTGTCGCTGGCGCTTGGCGGCCGCGGTGACGGTTCGCTCGTGCGCCATGGCGAGGAGAGGGGGCAGGTGACTGCCGTCTTCGACGTCCCGCCCGGTCATGCGGCGCGGCTTCTGCTGCGCGAAAACGGCATCGACGATGACGGCGACCTGATCTTCCGCCGGGTGCAGTCGGCGGACGGCCGCACCAAGGCCTTCGTCAACGACCAGCCGGTGAGCGTGCAATTGATGCGCCAGGCCGGACAGGTGCTCGTCGAAATTCATGGCCAGCACGATGATCGGGCGCTTGTCGACATCGACGCGCACCGCGCGCTGCTTGATGCCTTCGGCGGGACCACCGAGGCGGCGCAAGAGGTCGGGACGCTTTATCGCGCCTGGCGAGACGCCGAGCGGGGGCTGAGGAAGCACCGCGAGCGCGTCGAGGCGGCAGCACGGGAGGCGGACTATCTGCGCTCCTCCGTCGAGGAACTGGAGGCGCTGGCGCCAAGGGATGGCGAGGAGGAGGAACTCGCCGAAAGCCGGGCACGCATGATGAAGGTCGAGCGTATCGCCGGCGACATCAGCGAAGCATCCGAATTCCTGAACGGCAACGCTTCGCCGGTGCCGCTGATCGCCTCCCTGGTGCGGCGCCTCGAACGCAAGAGCCACGAGGCGCCGGGCTTGCTGGAAGAGACCGTCGAGCTTCTGGACGGGGCGCTGAACCAGCTCTCCGACGCGCAGATGGCGGTGGAACGGGCGCTGCGCGACACGGAATTCGACCCGAAGGAACTGGAGCGCGTCGAGGAGCGGCTTTTCGCGCTGCGCGCCGCCAGCCGCAAATATTCGGTGCCCGTCACCGAACTGCCGGCGCTTGCCGTTAGGATGATCGCGGAGCTTGCGGATCTCGACGCCGGCGAGGAGAAACTGAAACAGCTCGAAGTGCAAGTGGCCGCCGCCAAAGCGGCCTTCGACGCGGCGGCACGCGCTGTTTCGGAAAAGCGCCACAACACGGCGACCGCGCTCTCGGCCGCCGTCATGGAAGAGCTGCCAGCATTGAAGCTCGAGCGCGCCCGTTTCATGGTCGAGGTCGCCAGCGATTCCAACTCGCCGTCGGCGGAGGGCATCGATGTCGTCGAGTTCCATGTTCAGACCAATCCCGGCACGCGGCCGGGGCCGATCATGAAGGTCGCTTCGGGCGGCGAGCTTTCGCGTTTCCTCCTGGCGCTGAAGGTGGCGCTCGCCGATCGCGGTTCGGCGCCGACGCTTGTTTTTGATGAAATCGACACCGGCGTCGGCGGCGCCGTTGCCGATGCCATCGGCCAGCGGCTGAAGCGGCTTTCGAAGACCGTTCAGGTGCTTTCCGTCACCCACGCACCCCAGGTTGCCGCGCGCGCCGCGACACATCTGCTGATCTCGAAGGGGCCGTCGGCGCAAAGGGCCGAAATGATCGCCACCCGCGTCGCCCGCATGGACGACGAGGCGCGCACCGAGGAAATCGCCCGCATGCTCGCCGGCGCCTCGATCACCGAGGAGGCGAGGGCGGCGGCAGCGCGGTTGCTGGCGGGCAACGGCTGACCGCAACCACCTTTCTTTCGCGCAGGTTTACTCTACGGCGCCGCGCGTCTTTCAGGCGCGCAAAGCTCGCCGTAGCACTTTGAATTGCTGGATGATTTTCTCCTCAAATTGATTCCGATTTGAGGAATCATGCAGTAAAAACGACTCGCAGATCCGGAGTCGCCATCCATGCTGAATGAGAAGAAGCCCGTCGAGCAACTGACCGAAGTCGAAGCAGCGGAGGAACTCACCTTCCTTGCGGCGGAACTTGCGCGCCACGATGCGCTGTATCACGGGCAGGATGCGCCGGAAATTTCGGACGCGGACTACGATGCGCTGAAGCGCCGCAATGACGCGATCGAGGCACACTTTCCGGCGCTGATTCGCGATGACAGCCCTTCGAGGAAGATCGGTGCGGCCCCGTCGCTGACCTTCAAGCCCGTCGTCCACGCCCGGGCGATGCTGTCGCTCGACAACACCTTTTCCGATGAGGACGCCCGCGATTTCGTCGCCGGCATTTACCGCTTCCTGGGCAAGCTGCCGGACCATTCCATTGCCTTTACGGCCGAGCCGAAGATCGATGGGCTTTCCATGTCGCTGCGCTACGAGAACCGGCGGCTGGTGACGGCGGCAACGCGCGGCGACGGTACGACGGGCGAGAACGTCACCGCCAATATCCGCACGATCCGGATGATCCCGCAGACATTGCCGGCCGATGCGCCCGATGTCGTCGAGGTCCGCGGCGAGATCTATATGGCGAAATCCGATTTTGCTGCGCTCAATGCGGAGATGGCGGCGCAGGCCAGGCCGCTCTATGTCAATCCGCGCAACACTGCGTCCGGGTCGCTGCGGCAGCTCGATGCCAAGGTGACGGCGAGCCGCAAGCTGCGCTTTTTCGCCTATGCCTGGGGGGAGATGTCGGCCATGCCGGCCGATACGCAGTTCGGCATGGTCGAGACGTTCAAAGCCTGGGGCTTCCCGGTCAATCCGCTGATGCAGCGAATATCCTCGGCCGACGAACTGCTCGAGCACTATCACCACATCGAGCGCGAGCGGCCGGATCTCGACTACGATATTGACGGCGTCGTCTACAAGGTCGACCGGCTCGATCTGCAGGCGCGCCTCGGTTTCCGCTCACGGAGCCCACGCTGGGCGACGGCGCACAAGTTCCCGGCCGAACAGGCCTTCACGCGGCTCAGGGGCATCGACATCCAGGTCGGCCGCACCGGTGCGTTGACTCCGGTTGCGCGGCTGGAGCCGATCACAGTGGGGGGAGTCGTCGTCACCAATGCGACGCTTCACAATGAGGACTATATCCGTGGCGTCGGCAACAGCGGCGAGCCGATCCGTGAGCGGCGCGATATCCGCATCGGCGACATGGTCATCGTCCAGCGGGCAGGGGACGTCATCCCGCAGATCGTCGACGTGGTGATGGACGAGCGGCCGGAGGCGGCGGAGCCCTACAGGTTCCCGACCACATGCCCGGTCTGCGGCAGCCATGCGGTGCGCGACATCAACGAGAAGACCGGAAAGGTGGACGCGGTGCGCCGCTGCACCGGCGGCTTCGTCTGCCGGGCCCAGGCCGTCGAGCACCTGAAGCATTTCGTCTCGCGCCACGCCTTCGACATCGAGGGGCTTGGATCGAAGCAGATCGAATTCTTCTTCGAAAGCGAGGATTCGGCGCTGTCGATCCGCACCGCGCCCGACATCTTCACGCTGGAGCGCCGGCAGGAGGCGTCGCTGGCCAAGCTCGAAAACATCGAGGGTTTCGGCAAGGTCAGCGTCAGGAAACTCTATGAGGCGATCAATGCCCGCCGCTCGATCGCGCTCCACCGCTTCATCTACGCGCTCGGCATTCGCCATGTCGGCGAGACGACGGCCAAACTGCTCGCGCGTTCCTATGGCAGCTATGAACATTTCGGCGCGGCGATGGTCGAGGCGGGGAGCCTCGTCGGCGACGCCTGGAACGAGCTCAATAGCATCGAGGGGATCGGCGAGGTCGTCGCCCGCGCCATCGTCGAATTCTACAAGGAGCCGCGCAATCTCAAGGTCGTCTCCGACCTGCTCGAAGAGGTGACGCCGGAAAGTGCCGAAACGCGAGTCACAACGGACAGCCCCGTCGCCGGCAAGACGGTGGTCTTCACCGGCTCGCTCGAAAAGATGACGCGCGACGAGGCCAAGGCGAAGGCGGAAAGCCTCGGCGCCAAGGTGGCGGGCTCGGTCTCGAAGAAGACCGATATCGTGGTGGCCGGCCCCGGCGCCGGCTCGAAGCTCGATAAGGCCCGCGAACTCGGCATCCAGACCATGGACGAGGACGAGTGGCTGGCGCTGATTGGTGGTTAACTCCGGGCTTTCAATTAGGTGTGGCAGCGCTCCATGGCGCAGACGCGCCGCTTGAGTACTATGCCCTCGGCTGGATCCAACTGTCCTCTGACGAAAATACTCGGCTGATCAGCCCTGTTGTTGCGCCGACATATCCATCCACATGAACTCCCAGACATGGCCGTCGGGATCCTGGAAGCTCACGCCGTACATTGATCCGTAGTCGATCGCCGGCTTCCACGGCTTGCCGCCGGCGGCGATCGCCTTGTCGAACATTTCGTCGCATTCGGCCCGGCTCCCGGCGGAAAGCGCGGTGATAACTTCCGTGGCCCTCGCCGTGTCGCTGATCTCACCGATGATGAAGTCGCGGAAGCGCGGCTCGGTCAGAAGCATGGCGAAGATGTTGTCGTCGATGACCATGCAGGCGGCCGAGTCATCCGAGAACTGCTCGTTGAAGGTGAAGCCGAGGGAGGAGAAGAATGCCCGGGAGGCTTTCAGGTCCTTGACCGGCAGATTGACGAAAATCATGCGCATGGGGTGCTCCTCGTGACTGATGTTGGTCTCTGCCGACAAGGACGAAACACGACCTCGCCGGCCGACAGGCGGAAGTGAGATCTAACTGGCGTCCCGGCACCGACTGTCAAGCATCGAGATCGGTCCGGCATCGGCGTGTAATTACGAAGCGAGGATAATATCCACTGCTCCAAGGCAGGCCGCCGGCAATCGACCTGCTGTCCCTCTCGGCGATCCCCCTTCGCACCATTTCCATTTGTGTTTTTGCGCTGCACAAGATAGACCTTGCAGCCAAAATTTGTGCAATTGCCTTTTCGCGGGGCTGGCCGCTCGCCATATCAGCGAAACGGGACGTTTCTTTCCCGTCCCGGCGGATTGGAGGGTCCGGAGATGAAGACCATAACCATCATCGCCGAGTTGCGCGCAGCCCTTGCAGAGCACCGGCGCGGCGGTAAATCGATCGGCCTTGTTCCCACCATGGGCTATCTTCATGTCGGCCACATGGAACTGGTGCGCCGCGCCCGCGATGAGAACGACGTGATCGTCGCCAGCATTTTTGTCAATCCGCTGCAGTTCGGCCCGAATGAGGATCTCGCCAAATATCCGCGCGATCTCGCCCGCGACGAGGCGATGCTGTCCGAAGGCGGCGTCGATTTTCTTTTCGCTCCGGGTGTTGCCGATATGTATCCGCATCCGATGGAAACCGTCGTCGACCTTCCGAAGCTCGGCTCCGAGCTGGAAGGCTCGGTGCGCCCCGGGCATTTCGCCGGCGTTGCGACGGTGGTCACCAAGCTCTTCAATATAGTCCAGCCGGATCGCGCCTATTTCGGCGAGAAGGATTTCCAGCAGCTCCAGATTATCCGCAGGATGGTCGAGGATCTCGCTCAGCCTGTTACCGTCATCGGCGTGCCGACCGTGCGCGAAGCCGACGGGCTCGCCTGTTCTTCACGCAACGTCTATCTCACTGCGGATCAGCGCCAGGCCGCCGCGATCGTGCCGAAGGCGCTGGACGAGGCCGAGCGGTTGATCGCCAGCGGCGTCACCGATCCGGCGGCTGTCGAGAAGGGCGTCACCGAATTCCTATCGAGCGAGCCGTTGGCGCGACCTGAGGTCGTGGCACTCCGCGATCCGCAATCGCTTGAGCCGGTCAGCGAGATCGGCGAAAAGCCGGTGCTGCTCCTGCTCTTCGTCCGCTTCGGCGCGACGAAGCTGCTCGACAATCGCGTCATCGCTCCGAAATCCGCCCGTTTTGCAAAGGTTGCCTGAGAATGAGCGTCCAGACCACGAAGCGGCGGCTCAGCCCCGCCAGTATCGAAGCCTTGAAGGGTGAACGGCCGATCGTCAGCCTCACCGCCTATACGACGCCGATCGCGCGGCTGCTCGACCCGCATGTGGATTTCCTGCTCGTCGGCGATTCGCTCGGCATGGTGCTCTACGGTCTCGACACGACCGTCGGCGTCACGCTGGACATGATGATCGCCCACGGCCAGGCGGTGATGCGCGGCTCTGAGCGCGCTTGCGTCGTCATCGACCTTCCGTTCGGATCCTATCAGGAATCGAAGGAGCAGGCCTTCCGCACTTCCGCACGCATCCTGAAGGAAACCGGTTGCAGCGCGGTCAAGCTCGAGGGCGGGGCAGAAATGGCTGAGACGGTCGATTTCCTCGTCAGCCGCGGCATTCCGGTGCTTGGCCATGTCGGGCTGATGCCGCAACTGGTCAACACCACAGGCGGCTATCGCTCCGTCGGACGCAACGAGAAGGAAGTGGCGAAGATCCGACGCGATGCCAAGGCGATCGACGACGCCGGCGCTTTTGCAATCGTGGTCGAGGGTACCGTGGAACCGGTCGCCCGCGAGATCACCGCGACCCTGCGTTGTCCGACCATTGGAATTGGCGCATCGCCGGCTTGCGACGGCCAAATCCTCGTCTCCGACGACATGCTTGGCATTTTCAACGATTTCAAGCCGCGCTTCGTCAAGCATTTCGCCGAGCTCGCTCCGGCGATCTCGAAGGCGGTGGAAGCCTATGCCAACGAGGTGAAGGCTCGCACCTTCCCGGGAATCGAGCATACGTTCCAGGTGAAGCGCTAGACCGGTCTTGAATGGCGACTGGGCAGCGGGTCATTCATGGCGCCAACGCGCCGTGGCTGGCTTCCCGTGACGAGCTCAGGAATGAGGGTGAGCGGGAGCTACGCCGCCTTTGGCGGTTCACGGTCCGGGGCGCGCCTGCTCTTCCAGCCATCATAAATTTCAATCACTGCATCAGCGCAATTGAATTGTCCCAGCCTGCCACAAGGCCTATCTGTCCCGCACAAGAGCTTTCGGGTGCGTTGGTCGCGCATCGTGCTCCGACGGGAGAGCATTTCATGGACAGAAACGAGTTCCGTCAGGGGCTTCGCGGCGGCTTCCCGATCATGGTGGCGGCATCGCCTTTCGGCGCTCTGTTCGGGGCGCTGGCCGTCGACAACGGTTTCACCATCGCCGATGCGGTGTTCATGAGCGCCATGGTCTATGCCGGCGCCAGCCAAATGGTCGGCATCGAGCTGTTCGGCAACAATGTCCAGCCCTGGTTAGTGGTGCTTTCGGTTTTCGCCGTCAATTTCCGCCACGTGCTCTATTCGGCTTCT
The DNA here is from genome assembly GCF_000265205.3 of Sinorhizobium fredii USDA 257. NCBI lineage: Bacteria > Pseudomonadati > Pseudomonadota > Alphaproteobacteria > Hyphomicrobiales > Rhizobiaceae > Ensifer > Ensifer fredii. The sequence goes on along the minus strand of NC_018000.1, from coordinate 4,654,780 downwards.
ATCGCCAGGCACATCCGCCACTTCACGCTGGTCCAGAAGTTCTTCGCCTTCTTCCTCCTGATCGATCCGCAATATGCGGAGAGCGAAAGGCGGGCCGAGCATGGCCTCCCGGTCAGCTTTTCCTGGTATCTCGGCTTCGGCCTAGTCATCTATTTCCCCTGGCTTATCAATACAGCAATCGGTGCAGCCTTCGGGCAATTGATCGGCGATCCGAAGGCGATCGGCCTCGACGTGCTGCTGCCCATCTATTTCCTCGGACTGGTGCTCGGCTTCCGCAAGCGCGACCGCTTCCTGCCCGTTGTCGCAGCCAGCTCGGTCGCCTCGGTTGCTGCCATGCATTTCGTCGGTTCGCCCTGGCATGTCAGCATCGGCGCGCTTGCCGGCGTCCTGCTCGCCGCCTGCTTGCCGCTGGAACGGGAGCCGCGTGAGATGCATGCCGTGGAAAAGGGGGCCTGAACCTTGGACGCTGAGCATCTCAACCTGATCTATCTGATCATCGCCGCGGCGGTCGCCACCTTCGCCACCCGGGTCGGCGGCTATGTGCTGATCACGCAGTTCAAGCAGATCCCGCCACGCCTCGAGGCGGCGCTGAACGCCGTTCCGGCCGCCGTGCTGACGACACTTGTGGCACCGGCCTTCGTCTATGGCGGCTTCGACGTCGCCGCTTCGATGTTTGTCGCCTTTGCGGCCGGGCTCCGCTTCTCGACGCTCCGGATGCTGCTCGTCGGCTGGGTTGCGGTGATGGTGGTCCGGCATCTGATCCTGTAGATCAAGCGCCGGCGCGCGGGTGGGAAGGCGGTGCATTGGCGCAGGCACGGTCCTATCATTCCTTCAATGCCGGAGAGGCATGTGCCCTCCGGCTGTGGAGGAGCGACAATGATTACCAGGATCTCAATTGCCCTTATGTTGGCGCTCGCGCCTATGGCCGCCTTTGCCAACCAGTGCCCCACGACGATGGCCGCAATCGACGCGGCTATGCCCAACGCCTCTCTTTCCGAAGCTGACAAGGCGAAGGTCATGGAGTTGCGGCAGAAGGGTGAACAGCTTCACCAGTCCGGCGATCACGCCGGTTCGGAGGCGGCGCTCGGCGAAGCAAAGAAAATGCTGGGAATCTGAATGGAAAGGCAGGCCCGTCCCGGCATTTCCGCTTCCTTTTTAGAGTTTGTCCCGGGAAAATTCGGTAGCTCGCGTGCAATCCAGTAAAATTCTCGGGTTACACGGGGGCGCCGGGGTGCCTATAACGGCGTTGTTGGTAGAGACATCGAACCTCCCAACGGAGGCCCGGCTGCCCCCCTGTAGCCCCAGCCCACGCCGCCGGGCCTCCCTTAGCAACCGCCATACGCGCCCTCTGACTCAGCGTGAACCCGGTTCCGTTGCGGCCTTCAGCCAGTCGCGCGTTTCATCATCGGCGATGAGCGGCAGCAGCTTTTCCCGGGTCTCGGCGTGGTAGTCGTTCAGCCAGCCGAGTTCCTCTTCCGTCAAAAGAGCCGGCAGGACGAGCCGGCGATCGATCGGGCAGTAGGTCAGCGTGTCGAAGCCGAGCATCGGCTGATCGCCGCCTTGGATTTCCGAGGCTTCCCGGACGACGACTAGGTTTTCGATGCGGATGCCGAAGGCGCCTGGACGGTAATAGCCTGGCTCGTTGGAAAGCATCATGCCGGGCAGCAGTTCCTGGGTGGCAAGCCGGGCGATCCGTTGCGGGCCCTCATGGACCGAAAGGTAGGAGCCGACTCCGTGGCCGGTCCCGTGCGCATAGTCGGCACCGGCCTTCCAGAGCGCGATGCGGGCGAGCGGATCGAGATCGACGCCGCGAGAGCCCTTGGGAAATCGTGCAGTGCTGATCGCGATCATGCCCTTCAGCACCAGGGTGAAGAAGCGTTTCTGCTCCTCCGGCACGCTGCCGATTGCAACGGTGCGGGTGATGTCGGTCGTGCCATTGACGTATTGTGCGCCCGAGTCGATGAGGAACATGGTCCCCGCCTCGATCGGCCGGTCGGTATCCGTGGTGACGCGGTAATGCATGATCGCGGCGTGCGAGCCTGCGCCTGCGATGGTGTCGAAGGAAATGTCCTTCAACGGGTTCTGCATGCGCTCGCCGACCGTGGCGCGCACTGCCTCCAGTTTCTCCGCCGCGCCGATCTCCGTCACGCTGCCGGGCTCGCTTCTGTCGAGCCAGGCGAGGAATTCGACCATCGCCGCGCCGTCCTGCAGATGCGCGCGCAGCGAACCGGTGATCTCTGCGGCGTTCTTGCGTGCGCGGGGCAGGCGCGCGGGATCGGCGGCCTCGATGACGGAGCCGCCCTTGGAGCGGATCAGTTCGCCGATTGCGAAGGGAGCGAGATCCGGATCGATCATGATCGCGGCGCCGTCCGAGGCGAGGGATGCCAGCCGTTCGTCGAAATTCCCGGGGGGCACGATATCCGCAAGCTGGGTCAGGTAAGCTTCCTGTTCGATGCCGGTCTTGCGCTTGTCGAGGAAAAGCTCGGCGCGGCCATTCGCATGAATGACGGCCCGCGCCAGCGGATGCGGCGTGTGCGGCACGTCGCTACCACGGATATTGAAGGTCCAGGCGACGGAGGAGGGGTCGGTCAACACCACGGCGGCCGCCTTGGCCTTTGCGACGGTCTCGGCAATCGCGGCGATCTTGTCCTTTGCCAATTGTCCCGCATGCTCGATCGGCTGGATGGTGACGCGGCCGAGGGGAGCCGCAGGCCTGGCAGTCCAGAGCCAGTCGAGCGGATTGTGGTCGAGAACGACGAGCGCGCCGCCGATTGTCGCAAGCGCCTTTTCGAGACGGCGGACTTCGGCCGCGGTGTGCAGCCAGGGATCGACGCCGAGACGGAAACCTTTCGGTGCGTGCGCCTCCAGCCAGACATGCGCCGGCTCGCCGACGAGGTCGCCGCCGGTAAAGACGTTGCCGTCCACCTGCTCCTTCAACTGGGTCACGTAGCGGCCGTCGACGAAGACAATTGCTTCACGCTGCGTGATGAGGGCGACACCTGCCGATCCGGTGAAGCCGGTCAGCCAGGAGAGCCGTTCGGACGAGGCCGGCACATATTCGCCCTGAAACTCATCGGCCCGCGGTACGAGGAACCCGTCGATCCCGAGCGGCGCGAAAGCGGCACGCAAGGCGGTGGCCCGCTCCTTGCCGAACTGGGGCGTGGAGGTGACTTCGAAGGACTGAAACATGGTTATTTCCATAGGGTTTGGCGGAGAACCGCAGGGAATGTGGCGCCATGTTAGCGGAAAGGTCGCTTCGGGGGAAAGAGGCGACATCCTGCCATGAACAACCCGCTCGCCGGGCGCTTCAACGCGTGCAGGATGATGATTTGGGATCGCGCATTTATCATACATATGCGTGAGGTGCATGGCTCCCATGCGCCAATGTATCTTTCTCTATTGAAATAATGGGTTATAAGCGCGCCAACGAACACGGACGAACGTCCGGCAGTTCAAAAGACTGCAGTTCCGAGATAATTGGTCGTCTGTTCTCCTCCTCCCTCAAGGTGGCCAATTTCGGAACGGTAGAGCCCGCTCGAGCGCTCCTCCTCCTCAAGCTCGCGGGCATGGTCGGTCACAAGCCGGCCAGCAGGCGATGCTTCGGCATCGCCTTTGTTTCGAAAAGGCCGCCCGCCATGATGGATCGGGCGGCCTTTTTCGTTTGTTGGTCTATCGAGCGCCGAAGTTGCACCACGGTAGGAAGCGCCACGCGAGGCGGTGCTGTCGAGGATATGGAGGAAGCCTATTTCGTCAGGTGGATCGTCACCCAGCCGTTTCTCCAGATCGTCCGCACATGCTTGAGCCGCTGGGCGTTATAAGCTGCAAGCACCTTCCAGCGCTGTTCGGCGAGGATGCCGGAAAGGATGACCGAGCCGCCGGGCGCGAGATTGGCGACGAGTTGGGGCGCCATCTTCATCAGCGGCCGCGCCAGAATATTGGCAATGACGAGATCGAAAGGACCATGCGCGCCGAAGGCGGTCGAATGAAAGCCGGGCGCGGTAGCAAAGGTCAGGCCGGCGACGACGCCGTTGCGGCGCGCATTCTCGCTGGCGACGCGGGTCGCGATCGCATCGATATCGGTCGCAAGCCCCGGCACACGCAGGAGCTTCCAGGCGGCAATCGCCAGCACGCCGCTCCCGGTGCCGAGGTCGAGGACGTTGCCGATACGGCGCGAGCGTGCCACGCCGGCAAGCATTTCCAGGCAGCCGGCGGTCGTGCCGTGATGGCCGGTCCCGAAGGCCTGACCCGCATCGATTTCGATGGCGATCTCGCCGGTCTTCACCTTGTCCCGGTCATGGGAGCCGTGGACGACGAAACGGCCGGCGCGCACCGGGGCGAGGCCCTCCAGCGACCTGGCAATCCAGTCGATCTCCGGCAGGACCTCACGCTCGATGGGAAGGTGGGAAAAATCGGCGGCGAGCGCATCGGCAAGGCGGGCCCTCACACTCGCCTCTTCGTCCGCCATCATATAGACAGAGGCTTCCCAGACGTCGCGCTTCTCGTCGATCTCCATGGTCGCGACCGCGTAACCCTCGTCTTCGAAGTTCACGCTCATGACGTCGAGAACGGCTCCCGCCTGCGTCTCGGTGGTGGTGACGAAAAGACGTATCTCGCTCAAGGTTTTTTCCTTTGGCTGCCTGGCGGCAATTGCGCGTCTCGATCAGGCGCGCGGGTTTCGCCGCTAACATGATTGGCGCACAAACGCAAAGCGCCGGAGTGACCGGCGCTTTGGATGGAATGACGCTGCCATCAGCTCTTTACGAGATTTTCAAGCTTCGTGACGGCCGTCTCGGGGTTTTCGCCATAGGAGATCGTGCCGCGGAACTTTCCGTCGGCGTCGAGCAGGAAGACCGAGGCCGTATGGTCCATGGTGTAGTCGCCGTCGGGCTTGGCTTCGTCGACCGGGACTTTCTTGTAGTAGACCCGGTAGCCTTTGACCATGTCCAGCACCTTGTCCGGCGGGCCGGAAATGCCGGTGATGCGTTTCGACACGTTGGAGACGTACTGACCGAGGATTTCCGGCGTATCGCGTTCCGGATCGACCGTGATGAAATAGGCCTGCAGGCTCTTGCCCTCGGGATCGACCTTTTCAAGCCAGCCATTCAATTCGAACAGCGTTGTCGGGCAGACTTCCGGGCAATGGGTGAAGCCGAAGAAGAGGGCGGTCGGCTTGCCGGCGAACGCCTTCTCGGTGATCGGCTGACCGTTCTGGGCGACCAGTGTGAAGGGCACGCCGAAGGGGCCGGCAGACGCCTGTTGTTTCGACTGGGTCATGTCGTAGGTGAGCCAACCCAGGAGGGCCACCATGACGAGGATGGCTGCCCAAAGGGCGATGCGTATTGACTTCATCATTGCCACCGGACTGTTGCGGCCGATTGTCGGCCGTCGATGAACACGAGGCTTTGATAGCGCTTCGGCAGCGGCGGTGCAAAGGCACAATTGCCGCAGGCGTTTCCTCGCTCAGCGGTGGCGGCTACTCCCGCCCTTTGCCCCTTTTTTTCAGAAGCACCAGGAAATGCCCGCCTGCGCGAGCGAGAGGAAGATATCCGCCCCATGGGCGATCCAGCCCTGGAAGGCGAACAGGAAGACGAGCGCGAGCGCGCCCGTGAGGAGGGCGAGGACGAGAGGCGAGAGCGACTTTTTGATGTCCGTACGCATGAGACGATCATAGCATCCTGAAACGGCAAGGAAAGAGTGGTCCGATCAACCCATTGGAGGAAATGGCCCCTTGTATTAGCGAATGTTTAAGGTCTCTTTGCCACTGTCGGCAGACGCGGAGAAGTGCACCACTTCGACATGACATGAGGTCATCCGGTTGATCGAGCCCGGCTATCCGCATCGATCGCAACGGAGGACCGCGCTCGCGTCGGGCAGGTCCATTTGCCACGGACTGCCACTCAATGATCACTTCTCCTTCTGAAAAGCGCACCCTCTCGGTCAGCCAGCGGCTGGCGACGCTCGCGGCTGCGGCCTTCCTCGGCTTTGGCTCCCTGCTTGGAGTCGGATTTTACCAGAATAGCCGCTCGGAAGTTGCGCTCCAGAAGGCAATCGTCGCAGAGGACGGCATGAAAACGGCCGGGGCAATGCGGTTTGCGAGCATAGGGTTGGTGCTGATCGCGATGGATTCGATCATCGATCGCGACGAGCGCAAGATCCAGCCGGAACGGGCAGCACAGATAAAAGCGTCTCTCGAACTGCTCGACGCGAAGACGCCAGAACTTGAAATCCTGGCGCGGCTGCTCGGCAAGTCCGAGCTTCTCGCGAGCTTCGAATCCGATCTCGCCGCACTGCGCAAGGCGATCGAAGTGGACCTGAAAGGATTGGTGGAGGCGGGTGCGCCGGCGGGGGATTTCGCTCGTCTGGACGACGCGATCGACGGCGGCGGCGAGCGCATGAATTCCCTGCTGACGGAAATCACGAACGCCGCGGCCAGCCTCGCCACGGAGCGGACCGAGGAGGCGCGGGTCGCCTCGAGCAACGCACTCATTTTGCAAACGGTCGTCGGTTTCCTGGCCATGGGTGGCATGCTGGCGCTGATCTGGTTCCACGGAAACGCGCTTCGCCGCGGGATCCTTGGCCTGCGCGACAGCATGCGGCGCATCCATTCGGGCGACCTCACATCGGCCGTGGCAGCCCTCGATCGTGGCGACGAGATCGGCGAGATGGCCCGCTCGGTGGACCTGTTCCGGACCGCGGCGACGGAAAAGCGCTCCCTCGAACAGCATGCCGCCGCAAGCCGAGACGAGATGGAAAAGGACCGCGAGCGCCAGGCCGTCGAGCGAGAGCAGGTGGTCGGTCGCATAAAGGCCGCAGCGGATGCTCTCGGCCGGGCGCTCAATCAGCTTGCCGAAGGCAATCTCGCAGTCGCGATTCGCGAGCCTTTCGAGGAGGGGCTCGACACGTTGCGCCGCGACTTCAACAACACGGTCGAACGGCTCAGCCATGTTCTGAGCAATGTGAAGGAGAATGTGGTCTCGATTGACTCCAACGGCCGACAGATGCGCAGCGCCGCCGACGACCTGGCGCGCCGGACGGAAAGGCAGGCGGCATCGCTTGAGCAGACGTCGGCAGCATTGGAAGAGATCACAGTTACCGTCAAAACGGCGACCGACCGCGCCGAAGAGGCAAGTCGTATGGTCGGCGAGACGCGCGTCAACGCCGAGGAATCGGGCCGTATCGTCGGTGAGGCCATCTCCGCCATGGCTCGTATCGAGGGGGCATCCAACGAGATCGGCAAGATCATCAACGTCATCGACGAAATTGCCTTCCAGACCAATCTCCTGGCGCTGAACGCCGGCGTCGAGGCCGCGCGGGCCGGCGAGGCTGGCAAGGGCTTCGCCGTTGTCGCCCAGGAAGTCCGTGAACTCGCGCAACGTGCGGCGGGTGCCGCGAAGGACATCAAGGCGCTGGTGTCGCGCTCAGGCACCGAGGTCGAAACCGGCGTCAAGCTGGTCCAGGCGACCGGCGACGCGCTCGGACGCATCGGCGCAAATGTCGTGCGCATCAACGAACATATGAGCTCTATCGTGCAGGCGGCGCGCGAGCAGTCGACCGGGCTCAACGAGATCAATGCCGCAGTCAGCCAACTCGACCAGATGACGCAGCAGAACGCCGCAATGGTCGAACAGACCAATGCGGCGAGCCATACCCTCGCACAGGATGCTGAGAAGCTCAGCGATCTTCTCAGCCAATTCCGCAACGGACGGGTCAGCGAGACGGCAATGCGGGTTGCCGCTCCAGCGACGGCAGCGCCGTCGATCAAGCCAAGCCCGGCAAGGTCGAACGCTCAACCCGGCGCAAGCAAGGCAGTGGCCGCAAAGTCCGTTGCGCTTCGTCAGCCGGCGGCAGCGCAGGCATCCGCCCGTCCGGCTCCATCTCCCGCCAAGGCTCTCATGGGCAAGCTGGCGGGCGCTTTCGGCAACACATCGGCCTCCGTGCCCTCCGTCACGGCCTCCGGTGACAATTGGGAAGAATTCTGATCATGAGCAACGCAATCAAGCAGTCTGGCGCCTATCTCGAAATCGTCTCCTTCCACCTCGGAGACCAGGAATTCTGCATCGATATCATGGCGATCCGCGAAATTCGCGGCTGGGCACCGGTGACGCCGATGCCGCACACGCCGCCCTACGTGCTCGGTCTCATCAACCTCCGCGGCGCGGTGATCCCCGTCATCGACATGGCGTGCCGCCTCGGCATGAAGATGACCGAGCCGTCGGAACGTTCGGCGATCATCGTCACCGACATCGCCGGCAAGCTCGTCGGCCTTCTGGTCGAGCAGGTTTCGGACATGATGACGATCCGCAGCGAAGACCTGCAGCCGGCGCCGGAAATCATCCCCGAAGCCCAGCGCGCCTTCTGCCGCGGCATCGTCGCGCTCGAGAAATCGATGGTCTGCTTCCTCAACCTCGATACCGTCATTGCCGAGGAACTGTCCCAGGCCGCATAGGCTTGAACGCAAGCCATGTTTTCCCCAAAGGGGCCTGCTAAAGCAGGCCCCTTTTTGCATGAGCCTCATCGCAGCGGCGCAGGTCGAGCGAGGGGCAATTCCGGATCGCGCTGAGATGAGCGAGCGTGACGAGTTGTCGAGCGCTGGCGAGGAACACCTGCACGGGAAACGAGTTATGGCAAGTGCAGCATCGGTGAGGAGGTCCTATATTGATAGTTGCAGCATCCGTTGGAGCTGGATGCTGCAACGGACACAGGAGCAATGCCATGAAAGTTTTTCTGAGAACATCTTTCGCTGCATTTGTCCTTTCATCCGCCCTCGTCGGGGCTGGCGTGCCGGCCCTTGCGAATGGCTTTTATCAGGGCATCGACCCGCATCATCCTCCGGGGACCCAGAACAGTGGGTCGGTGTACGTCCCTATGGTTGAGAGCCCGTATTACGTCGAGCCCAGGGTCTATGTCGATCCAGCGCCGACCGGCAGCATCTACGTCGATCCGGCGCCGACGGGCAGCATCTATGTCGAGCCGGTGCCTATGCGCCGCTTCGGCGGATCGCCTTCCCAGGTCCGTGAGCATTACGAGAATGAGTACCAGGGTGGCGGTCAGGGCGACTACTACCAGGGTATCATCCCTCCGGCACCAGTTCCCTGAGCGGCCAAAGGCCGGCAAGCAACGCCGACCCCTGCCGTCAAACAACGAACTTGCCACTCGACGACCAGACGTCGACGAGCCGTCGTCTGCCATGGGTCGTCAAGTTAAAGTTGCTTAATCTGTATCACGGTAGCATGAGCAAACGTGACGAAACATTGACTGTGCGGAGGAAGCCGAGGCTCCGAAAGGTGTTATCCTGGTAACTGCAGCATCCGCTAGGAGGCCGTATGCTGCTACTGTTGCATCCGTCAGGAGGCGAGGATGCTGAACGGAGATAGGAGTTAACGTCATGAGATTTTCTCTGAAAACGTCATTCGCCGCATTCGCCCTCTCGTCCGCACTTGCTAGTGTTGCCGTACCGGCCTTTGCAGACAGTTATTACCAAGGGATCGATACGAATAATCCTCCGGGAACGCAGAACCGTACGCGAGTGCTGATGCCCCGAAGGGCCGCCCCGTCGAATGTCGATGTCATGCCTACGGGTAGTATCGACGGCCAGCGTGTTTATCCGAGTGGCGGTGCTACCTATAGGGAAAGGTACGAGACGGGCGAGGGTCAATATTACCGCGGTATCTTCCCGCCGACACCCTGAAGGTCTGGAGCTATCGGGCCTGGTCTCCGGACCGGGTGGTTCAGCCAGGTTCGCTTTGAAGCACCCCTACTGCCGCCGCGATTGATCGCGGCGGCAGTGTCTATTGGGGGCGGCCCTTTTCCCAAGTGACGGTCTGGCCGAAGAGCGGCACGGTCGTGATCGACATCTTGGCAGACCCGTCGGTCAATTGGCGCGAGTGCGCAAGATAGATCAATGTGTCATTGGCCTTGTCGTAGATGCGGGTCACGAGCAGATCCTTCCAGATCAGCGACAGGCCGGAACGGAAGACTTCCTCTCCCTCGTTCGACAGATCGATATCGCCGATGGCGATCGGCCCGGTTTGGCGGCAGGCGATCGAATTATTCGAGGGATCCTCGAACCAGTTGCCGTTCTTCAAGCGATCGATGACGCTGCGGTCGAAATAGGTGACGTGGCAGGTGACGCCGTTCACCTTCGGATCGCGCACGGCGTCGATCTTGATATCGTTGCCGAGCCAGTCGACGCCGACTTTGCCCACCGTCTCGGCGCGAACAGGCAGGGTGGTCGCGGCCAGCAAGGACAGCGAGGCAGCGATAAGCAGGGTGCGGGTGCGGCGGAACATGGGTATCCTCCAATGAACGGCATCGTTCACATAGGTGGTCGCGTCGGCAATGCAAGACGCCGGATCCCGTGCTGCTTGGCCTCTCATGCAGTCTGGCGCAACTGCTCCCGGTGAGTGTCGGCTTCTCTGAGTTGCGCGGCAGCCGCTGCAAGTGCGCGGGCGCTCGCATCGACTTGGCGATGCCTGGCGATCGAGCAGCGATCGCGGCCATCGGCCTTGGAGTCATAAAGTGCCAGGTCCGCGCGGATCATCACGTCCATGATCGTGTCGCCGGCTAATGCGGCAGCGATGCCGATGCTGACCGTCAAGCGGATGCGCTGATGCGCGCGGCCGACTGGCGTATCGCGTACGGCGCGGCAGATCGCCTCGGCGACGGCTGTCGCCCGCTCCTCCGTATGGTCCGGCAGCACGATCCCGAATTCCTCGCCCCCGATCCGCCCAAAGATTCCGCGCCCGTCGAGGAATGCGGAAACGGTCTCGACGAAATGGGCGAGCGCCATGTCGCCGCAAGCGTGGCCGTAGTGGTCGTTGATCTGCTTGAAATAGTCGAGATCGAGCTGGAGGAAGGCAGCCGGGCGATGACGGGCAAGGCAGTCGGCGATCGTGCGTTCTCCGTCTTCGATAAGCGCTCTGCGCGACAAGGCGCCCGTCAAAGGGTCGCGGGCGAGCATTGTTCTCAGGCTGGCGATAACGCGGTTGTCAATCGTCAGGATCACGGCGACGAAAAGGGCGGGGAGGAAGAATATCTGCAGGAAGGCGAGGGAGAATTCGAAGGCGAGCGCTGCGGCGGAGAAGGGGGCGTCAGGGGACGCTTCGGGCGCGGACCCGACGGCGTGAACGAGCCCCGTAAGGGCAACCGCCAGCAAGCCGGTTGCCACGGCTCGAAATGCCGGCTTTTCCCTGGCCCCTCCGTCAAGGATTGGCAGGCCGATGACGACAAGGAGAGCCGCGCCGCAGCCGGCGATGACGAACATGCGTACGCCGAAGCTGTCTTGACCGCCCAGATCGACGAGAAGGCCGGCCGCGGCGGCCGCAAATGCGAGCGTGGCACAGAAGCCGATGGAGACCGACTGGTCGACGAGCCGGCGAAGGCCAAGAAGAATGGCGAAAAAGGCAGCTGTCATCGCCGCATGGCCGGGTATCGCGACCAGGGGGACGCTGAACGACGTCGCCGCCGTCAGCAGAGCAATTGCAATCGCCGATAGTGCACAGGCGATCGAGAATTCCCGCGCCCCTGCTGTCTCGGAGCTTCGCAGGCTTAGAAGGGCGGGCAGAAGTGCCAAATGCGCAATGACCGATATGGCAGGGAAAATGCTCATTTCGAAACGGCCTGTCGTGCTAAAATGAAGCGGATGGCTTTCGGGCCAGCCGTATGCGTGATGAAATTCGTAGCGGGGCCGTGTTAACGAAGGCCGGCCAAATTCGCTGCAATTTTAGCGTTTAGCTTTTCTCGCATTGGTTGCGATGAAATTTTTGAACGGAACAATGGATTCGGGTCGAGGAGGGCTGGGCTTTCGCTCAATGCATGGACGGCGAAGGGCCGATCACGTTTCGCGAAGTGCCTCGGTTCAACTCGTCGGACGATGGTCCGGAGCGTACGCCATGTCCCATGAGAGCCTTTGCTTTGCAGACAGGGTCGATGCCGGCCGAAGACTCGCCGCGGCGATAGGACCGGAGGGCTTTGCCGATCCGCTGGTGATGGCGCTGCCGCGCGGCGGCGTGCCGGTTGCCTTCGAGGTGGCGGCGATCCTCGGTGCCCCGCTCGAACTCCTGATCGTGCGGAAGATCGGTGCTCCCGGACATGCCGAATTCGGTCTCGGCGCGCTCGTCGATGGCGACGAGCCGCAGCTGGTCCTCAATGCCGAAGCGATGCGCCTCGTCAGTCCTTCCAAGGAATATCTCAAAGCCGAGACGGCGCGTCAGCGCCTCGAACTGGAGCGCCGCCGCAGGCTTTATCTGGGGGATCGGCCGCGCATTTCGCCGGAGAAACGCAACGTCGTCATCGTCGACGACGGGATTGCCACCGGCGGGACAGTAAGCGCTGCCGTTCAGGCACTCCGGAAGGCGGGCGCTGCGGCGCTGATGATCGCCGTTCCGGTGGCTCCGCCGAGTGCGATCGCCAGCCTCCGCCGTCAAGTCGACCGGGTCGTCTGCCTCGCGACGCCCCATCCCTTCCATGCCGTCAGCATCTACTACGACGATTTCGAGCAAACCACCGACGCCGAGGTGATCGCCCTCATGGGGCGCGCCAAGGGGGAGGGCCCAGGAAGCGCAGAGGGAAACGGCTCGACGGGTTCAGATGAAATTGAGTGATGAACGGCACGCGGCTGGCACATAGACCTCGCCGATATCAACGGTTATGCTGCGCCCCCGTAACGGCCTTTCCGGTGGGGTCTGCAATGAGCGTAAACCTATCCATCCGCCCGCTCGTCCGGAGCGATTACGACCAGTGGCTGCTGCTTTGGGAAGGCTACAACGCCTTTTACGGACGCTCGGGCGAAAGCGCTCTCGCTCAGGACATCACCTACATGACCTGGTCGCGCTTCTTCGATGCCTATGAACCAATGCATGCCCTGGTTGCCGAGAGCAAGGGCCGGCTGGTCGGGCTCACGCACTTCATCTTTCACCGTACCACCACGGCAATCCAGCCGAATTGCTATCTCCAGGACCTCTTCATCAACGAGGCGGCGCGCGGCAGCGGGGTCGGGGAGGCGCTGATCAACGGGGTCTTCGAAGCGGCAAGACGAGCCGGCACGTCGCGCGTCTACTGGCTGACCCACGAGACGAACCTCAAGGCGATGCGCCTCTACGACAAGGTCGCCGAGAAGTCCGGCTTCGTGATGTATCGGATGGTGATTTGAGGTCGCCCCGTCACACTCTTTCGACAAATCCATCCAGCACGCGCTTCTGACCGGCGCGGTCGAAATCGATCGTCAGCTTGTTGCCTTCGATCGCGGCAATGTTGCCGTTGCCGAATTTGAGATGGAAGACGCGGTCGCCGACACTGAAGCGCGAGGGTTCCGCAGTCGTCGACTTGGCGATGAGTTCGCCTTCAATGGTGCGGGTGCGGGGACCTGACTCGCCGTAGCCGATGCGCTCGACGGCGTGACCGGAGCGGGTACCCCAGTTGTCGCGGGTGGCGTCTGTGCGGTGCTGCTGGGCGCGTTTCCAGCCGGGCGTCTGGTAGGTGTTCTCGAAGGGGTCGGCCTTGTCGAAGCGCGATTGGCCGTAGCCGCCGCGATTGTAGCCGCCATAGGAGACGTCCTGCTCGGCAACTTCGATATGGTCAATCGGCAGTTCGTCCAGGAAGCGCGAGGGCATCGTCGACTGCCAGAGGCCATGGATGCGGCGGTTCGAGACGAACCAGATATGGCAGCGGTGCTTGGCCCGGGTGATGCCGACATAGGCGAGGCGGCGCTCCTCCTCGAGGCCGGCGCGGCCGCCTTCGTCGAGGGCGCGCTGGTGTGGGAACAGCCCTTCCTCCCAACCCGGCAGGAAGACGGTGTCGAATTCCAGGCCTTTGGCCGAATGCAGCGTCATGATCGACACGGCATCCATGTCCTCGTTCTGCTCGGCATCCATGACGAGCGCGACATGCTCCAGGAAGCCGCGCATCGATTCGAAGGCCTCCATCGAGCGGATGAGTTCCTTGAGGTTTTCGAGCCGCCCCGGCGCTTCGGCGGACTTGTCGGCCTGCCACATGGCGGTGTAGCCGCTCTCGTCGAGGATCTGCTCGGCAAGCTCCGTATGCGGCGTCGTTTCGAGCAAAGTCTGCCAGCGGCGGAAATCGGTGACGACGTCGAACAGCGCCTTGCGTGCCTTCGGCTTCAGCTCGTCGGTGTCGATGATCTCGGTTGCGGCGGCAAGCATCGGAATGTCGCGGGCGCGAGCATAGTCGTGCAGGTTGCGAACGGTGGTATCACCCAGGCCGCGCTTCGGCGTGTTGACGATGCGCTCGAAGGCGAGGTCGTCGGCCGGCTGGCAGACGAGGCGAAAATAGGCCATGGCATCGCGGATTTCCAGCCGCTCGTAGAAGCGCGGGCCGCCGATAACGCGATAATTGAGGCCGAGGGTGACGAAGCGGTCTTCGAATTCGCGCATCTGGAAGGAGGCGCGCACCAGGATCGCGATGTCGTTCAGCTTGTGCTTCTGGCGCTGGAGCTGCTCGATCTCCTCGCCGACGGCGCGTGCTTCCTCTTCCGAATCCCAGGCGGCGTGGACATGCACCTTCTCGTCGTCCGGATGGCTGCGCTCGGTGAAGAGCGTCTTGCCAAGCCGGCCCTCGTTGTGGGCGATCAGATGCGCGGCGGCGCCGAGGATATGTTCGGTCGAGCGGTAGTTGCGCTCGAGCTTGATGACCTTGGCGCCGGGGAAATCCTTCTCGAAGCGGAGGATGTTGTCGACCTCGGCGCCGCGCCAGCCATAGATCGACTGGTCGTCGTCGCCGACGCAGCAGATGTTGACGTGGGGCTTCCCTTCCGCCGTGCCGTGGGATTTCCCCTCCGCAACCCCTCCCCACAAGGGGGAAGGGCTAGACTGACGCGCCGCCGTGTCCTCATCTCTCGCGTGCGATGTGGAAAGGGAGGAGGCCGCACGGGCTTGCCCCTCCCCCTTGTGGGGAGGGGTTGGGGAGGGGTGTTCTTGAGGCGAAACTTGGTGTTTTCCCCGCGACCCCTGGTGCCGCTGCGCCAAGAGCCGCAGCCACATATATTGCGCCGTATTGGTGTCCTGGTACTCGTCGACGAGGATGTAGCGGAACTTGCCGTGATAGTCCTTGAGCACGTCCGGATTGGCGCGGAACATCCGGATCGGATGCAGGAGCAGGTCGCCGAAGTCGCAGGCATTCAGCGTTAGCAGCCGGTTCTGATAGGCGGCATAGAGCTCGCGGCCCTTGCCGTTGGCGAAGGCGCGCGCGTCGCCTTCGGGAATATGCGCCGGATCGAGGCCCTTGTTTTTCCAGGTGTCGATCATGCCGGCGAATTGCTTGGCCGGCCAGCGTTTGTCGTCGAGGCCTTCCGCCTGGATGAGCTGCTTGATCAGGCGGACCACGTCGTCGGTATCGAGGATGGTGAAATCGGACCTCAGCCCAACGAGTTCGGCATGGCGGCGCAGGAGCTTGACGCCGATCGAGTGGAAGGTGCCGAGCCAGGGCATGCCTTCGACCGCATGGCCGACGAGCACGCCGATGCGCTCCTTCATCTCGCGCGCCGCCTTGTTGGTGAAGGTCACGGCAAGGATCTGTGACGGGTAGGCGCGGCCGGTCGAAAGAATATGAGCGATGCGGGTGGTCAGCACGCGCGTCTTGCCGGTACCGGCGCCGGCGAGCACCAGGACCGGCCCCTCAAGCGTTTCGACGGCTTCGCGCTGTTCCGGATTGAGTCCGGAGAAATAGTCCGGCCGTTGGGTTTTGTCGCGGGCGGCCATGGCGCGCGCGGCGATGCCGCCGGCGGCAGGCGCGGGTTTGCGCGGCGCCGGCTCCTCGTCGAAGAAGGGAATGTCGTCGAAACCTTTGCTCATGCGGCCCAATGTAGTGATTCGGGACCGAAAGGCCAGAAAGGATGTTCCTCTTTTATTCCGGAGTCTCGTCGCATCCGAGCAAGCCTGTGGAAAGACTGGCGTTTTCAGGAGCGCGCTTTGACGTCGCTATCGATCGGCCATGGCGTCGAAGACCGGATCGACAGGAACCTGCAGCGCGGTCGCCAGCTGGTTGGTCTTGGCGGCCAGCGAAATGACGCGCAGCAGATCGGCGTGCGCGGCCTCGCTCATGCCCTTCGCCTTGGCGGCGGCCGTATGCGAATGGATGCAGTAGCCGCAGCCATTGGTGACGGAGACGGCGATATAGAGCATTTCCTTCACCAGCGGATCGAGCGCCGAGGGCGTCGCCATCACCGCCTTGACCTCCGCCCAGGTGCGTTCCAGGAGGTCCGGATCGAAGGCGAGCCAGAGCCACATATTGTTGACGAAGTCCGATTTCCGGGTGGCGCGGATATCGTCGAAAACCGCCTTCACGCGCGGGTCGGCTTCCGGATCGGACGGCGGGGCGACGGTGCTCATGCTTCCTCCTTCTCGCCGGTTCCTAGACGAGGGCGAACACGCGCGCCGGACCGCCGGTGCCGCCGCGGTGCTTCGGCGCGCCGAGAACGAGCGTCGCGCCCTTGGCCGGCAGCCTGTCGAGATTGGCAGCAGCCTCCAGCCCCCAGCGGCCCTCCGGCAGCCAAGCGCGGTGGGTGGCGAAATCTGGCGATATGCCGTGATCGAGCGAGAGCGTGTCGACGGCGATCCCGGCCGCCTTCGTTTCCTCGAGCAGGAACTTGGCGGTTTCGACATGGAAGCCGGGAAAGTGCAGCTTGCCCTCGCTGTCCGGGTTGCGGAACTTGTCCGTACTCACATGCGCCGACCATCCGGAGAGCATGGCGACGCAGGCGTTCTCCGGGATGTCGCCGTTGGTGGCGATCCATGCCTTGATATCGTCCGGCGTCACCTGCGCGTCCGGGTCGGCCGCGGCCTTCTCGCGAATGTCGACGACGCAGAGCGGCACGACGAGCTTCTCGACCGGCAGTTCGGCGACCGAAAGACCATCGACAGAGAAATGCAGCGGCGCGTCGACATGCGTGCCGGTGTGTTCGTTCAGCCGGAGTTCGAACAGGTTGAACGTGTGTTCGGCATAGTTGAATTTCTGCTCGCGGAAGAATTGCTGCTGGCCGAAGAAGGTCGGGAACTCTTCATGGGTGAGGTCGGTGAGGCTGGCATGGCCGGCTGCGAGCGCCGACGGCGCTATTCCCATCCCGGCGGCTGCAACGCCCGCTGTTCCCACTGCGGTGGCGCGGAAGAAGCCGCGTCGCGACAACATCTGCTGCTTTACCGATTCGATCACGCATGCATCGCACATGTGCTTTCTCCCCGCGCTTCAACGTCCGGCTTCAGCGGCAGAATAGCCGAGCCGCGGCGGCTGTAAACCCTGGTTATCCGGTGGAGCTGAGCGCTGGAGCGCCATGATGCGGACATCAAATTCTGCTTTCATTACAAATGCGTAATGATGGCGTTCCGAGATTGCCCGAAGGCGCGCTAATAACGATACTCTCGACAACTCGGAACGTTCCGCCGGTACGCGCCGCGCTGGAGCGCGTATCTTATTCGGAGACATGAATGCGCTTTTTGAAGCAACTGGCGATCAGCCTCGTCGTTCTCGTCGTCGGGGGCGTCGTCTGGGTGCGCTTTGTACCCGGAGCGGGAGAAACTCTGGGGGCGATCGGTGTTTCGCATCCGCTGATCGATGCGCTTTCGGGATCGCAAGGGGGGGAAGGCGCCGCAGGACAGCGCAATGGCGGGCGCGGAGAAGGTGGGCGCGGCGGCTTCTCGGACGGGGCGCTCGTGGTCGTGAGGCCGGCGGAAAGCGCGATCGTCAACGACCGCCTGAACGCCATCGGCAACGGCGAAGCCATCCGTTCGGTTACGGTGACGCCTGCTTCGACGGGCAATCTCACGGAAATCCTGGTAAAATCCGGCGACCGGATCGAGGAAGGCCAGATCATCGCGCGGCTTGACAACGACGAGCAGATGATTGCCGCCGAGCAGGCCAGGCTGACGCGTGACAGCGCCCGGGAAAAGGTCGAGCGCTATCGCAATCTCGGAACGGCGCGCGCGGTGACTGCGGTCGAGGTCCGCGACGCGGAGATCGCCATGCAGGCGGCCGAACTGGCGCTCAGGACGGCAGAACTGGATCTCAAGCGGCGCGACATCGTCGCGCCTTCAAAGGGCATCGTCGGCATCATCACCATCAATGTCGGCGACTACGTCACCACATCGACGCCGATCGCAGTCGTTGACGACCGATCGCAGATCCTTGTCGACTTCTGGGTGCCGGAACGCTTTGCCAGCAAGATTTCCGTCGGGCAGCCCGTCACGGCGAATGCAGTGGCGCAGCCCGGGCGGCAGTTGGACGGCGCCATCCATGCGATCGACAACCGTCTCGATCAGGCGAGTAGGACGCTCAGGGTGCGAGCGCGGCTGGAGAATCCGGACGACATGCTGCGCGCCGGCATGTCCTTTTCCGTCATGATGGCCTTTGACGGCGATCGTTACCCGACCGTCGATCCGCTGGCAGTCCAGTGGAGTTCGGAAGGGTCCTATATCTGGCGCGTCAATGGCGACAAGAGCGAACGGGTGCCGATCAAAATCATCCAGCGCAATCCCGACAGGGTACTCGTAGAGGCGCAAGTCGCCGAGGGCGACCGTATCGTGACGGAGGGTGTGCAGCGGCTGCGCGATGGCGGCGCGGTCCGCATCGCCGGTGAAGCGAGGTCCGAGCGCGAGCAGAAGGTGGCGGAGGACACGCAATGAACATCGGCATAGGCGGCCACCATGGCAGTTCGGCCGGCGGGCAGGGCGGAAAGACCGGCTTCACCGCGCTCTTCATCCGCCGGCCGATCTTCGCGCTCGTCGTCAACATGCTGATCGTGGTCGCGGGTCTTGCCGCCTGGAACGGCATCGAAATCCGCGAGCTGCCGCAGGTCGACCAACCGGTCATATCGGTCACGACGGAGTTCGAGGGCGCCTCGCCCGAGACGATCGACCGCGAGGTGACCTCGGTCATCGAAGGCGCTGTGTCGCGCGTCCAGGGCATCAAGGGCATCTCCTCTTCGTCGTCGTTCGGCCGCAGCCGCGTGACGCTCGAATTTTCCGACACGACCGACATCGGCCAGGCGGCCAACGATATCCGCGACGCGCTCGGGCGGATCACCGGCCAATTGCCGGATGACGCGGAGGAGCCGCGCATCGTCAAGGCCGATTCCGACAGCCAGCCGATCATGCGTCTGGCGCTGACCTCCGACACCATGTCGATGGAAGACATGACTCTGCTGGTCGAGAACGAGATCAGCGACCGGCTGGCGGCGGTCGAGGGCGTCGCCGATGTCACCGTCTATGGCGACCAGGAGAAGATCTTCCGCATCGACCTCAATCAGGCCAAGCTCGCCGGGCGCGGCGTTACCGTCGCCAATCTGCGCGAGGCGCTTGCCAATGCCTCCTATGATGTGCCTGCCGGGTCGCTGACGAGCGCCAGCCAGGATATTTCGGTGCGCGCGACGGCGGACCTGCAGACGCCCGAGCAGTTCGAGAACCTGATCCTCGGCAGCAATGTCAGGCTTCGCGATGTAGCGACGGTGACCCTTGGCCCGGACACGGGCAGCTCGGCACTGCGCTCCAACGGCCGCCAGGGCATCGGCCTCGGCATCATCCGCCAGGCCCAGTCGAACACCGTCGATATTTCCGAAGGCGTGCGCAAGGTGGTCGATACGATCTCCTCGGACATCCTGCCGCCGGGGACCGAGCTCAAGATCACCAGCGACGATGCGGTGTTCATCAATGGTGCAATCCATGAGGTGGAGATTGCACTCGGCGTCGCCGTCTTCATCGTCACGCTGGTGATCTATCTCTTCCTGCTCGACTGGCGCGCGACGCTGATACCGACGATCAGCATGCCGATCGCCCTGATAGGCACCGTGGCGGCGATCTATCTCGCCGGCTTTTCGATCAACATCCTGACGCTGCTCGCGATCGTGCTTGCGACCGGCCTCGTCGTCGATGACGCGATCGTCGTCTTGGAAAACATCGTGCGCCGCCGGGCGGAGGGGCTGGGTCCCCGCGCGGCCGCCGTGCACGGGACGCTCGAGGTCTTCTTCGCCGTTCTGGCGACCACCGCGACACTGGCGGCCGTCTTCGTGCCGCTTTCCTTCCTGCCGGGGCAGACCGGTGGGCTTTTCCGCGAATTCGGCTTCGTGCTCGCCTTCTCGATCCTGCTCTCCTCCTTCGTTTCGCTGACGCTCTGCCCGATGCTTGCCTCGCGCATGCTGACCAGCGAGGCGCATCCGCACCAGGGTCCGATGGCCCGTTTCGGCCAGCGCGCAGCGGCCTTCTATCGCGTCACGCTCCGGGCCTGCCTCAATGCGCCGCTTGTCGTCTTCACGGTTGCCGCCTTCTTCACTGTGGCCGGGGCGGCGGGCTTCATGACGCTGAAGTCGGAGCTGACGCCGAACGAAGACCGCTCGCAGGTGATGCTGAGGATCAACGCGCCGCAAGGCGTCTCGCTGGAATATACGCAGGCACAGATGCGCCGCATCGAAGATGGCCTGCAGCCGCTGGTCAAATCCGGCGAGATCACCAACGTGTTCTCGATTTCGGGCCAGGGCGGCTCTGCCAATAGCGGCTTCATGGTGCTGACGCTCGCCCCCTGGGAACAGCGTGACCGAGCCCAACAGCAGATCGTCGCCGACATCAACAAGGTGACCGCCACGGTTCCCTCGGTGCGGGCCTCCACCATCCAGGCGAACAGCCTCGGTATTCGAGGTGCGGGCAGTGGTCTCCAGGTGGCCCTGGTCGGCAACGACTACACGAAGCTCGGCGATGCGTCGGCCAAGCTCGTCCGGGCGATGGAAGATACCGGCCGCTTCGAAAACGTGCGGCTGAACTACGAGGCCAACCAGGCGCAATTGTCCGTGACGATCGACCGCGAGCGCGCCTCCGACCTCGGCGTCGACATCAGTGCCCTTTCCTGGGCGATGCAGGCGATGCTCGACGGTAGCAGCGTCGTCGACATCTTCGTCGAGGGCGAGGCCTATCCGGTCAAGCTGCTCTCCTCCACCACGCCGCTCAACGACCCGACCGACCTTCAGAACATCTTCGTCAAGGCCGGCGACGGTCGGATCGTGCCGATGTCGTCGATCGCAACGGTCGAGGAGAAGGCGGTGGCGCCGCAGCTTGCGCGTGAATCCCAGCTTCGCGCCGTTTCGCTGTCGGCCGGCTTGAAATCGGACCTGGCATTGGGCGAGGCGCTGTCGATGGTGGAAGAGATGGCCGAGCCGCTGCTGCCGCCGGGGTCGCGGATCATGCCGCTTGCGGAAGCCGCGACGCTCGACGAGAACGCCAGCGGCCTGTTCATCACCTTCGGCTTTGCGATCGTCATCATTTTCCTGGTGCTGGCGGCGCAGTTCGAAAGCTTCGTCAGTGGCTTGATCATCATGTCGACGGTGCCGCTCGGCCTTGCCTGCGCCGTCTTCGCGATGATCATGACCGGCAACACGCTGAACATCTATAGCCAGATCGGCCTCGTCATGCTTGTCGGCATCATGGCGAAGAACGGCATTCTGATCGTCGAGTTCGCCAACCAGCTGCGTGACCGCGGTCAAGACGTGCGCAGCGCCATCGAGAACGCCGCCAATATCCGCCTCAGGCCGGTCATGATGACGATGATCGCAACAATCGTCGGCGCCGTGCCTTTGGTGCTGGCGAGCGGCGCGGGGGCGGAAGCGCGCATCGCCCTCGGCTGGGTGCTCGTCGGCGGTCTTGGACTTGCGGTGATCGTCACGCTCTATCTGACCCCGGTCGCCTATCTCGTCATCGCCCGCTTCACCAGCCCGCATGCGGACGAGGAGCGCAAGCTGCACGAGGAAATGGATGCGGCGGCGGCGTTCAAAGGTTGAGGGACGGACTCCGAGACGTCAGCTCAGGATGTCAGCGAGATTCTCCGGTTTTCGGCCCGTGCGATTGAGATCGAGGCCGGAGAGCAGGTCGTGCAGGTGATCCTTCATCAGTTGGGCGGCCGTGTCGGAATCGCCGGCCTCGATGGCGTCGACAAGGGCATGATGTGCGTGGCTCTCGCAGGTCGTGTCCCTACGCCGCCAATAAAGAGCGATGATCAGTGAGGAGTGGGACACGAGATCGCGCACGAAACCGGTCAGGACGGATTGATCGGCGATTTCGGCAACTCCGACGTGGAACATGGCCGACAGCATGATGGCGTCGCTGTCGCGGCCGGCGTCTAGCGCCGCATGCTCCCTTTCGAGATGGCCGCGGAGTAGAGTCACGTCCTCGGTCCTGGCAACCTGGGCGGCGAGTGCGGCTACTCGGGGCTCGATCAGCGCACGGGCCTCGAATACTTCGCGTGCCTCCTTTGGCGACGGCTGCGCGACGAAGGCACCCCGATTTGGCTCCAGGCGCACCAGCCAGTCGTGGGCAAGGGCCTGAAGCGCGGCGCGGATGACAGTGCGGCTTACCGAATAGATCGAGGCGAGTTCATCCTCCGGCAATTTCGTGCCTGGTGCCAGTCGATGGCTGACGATTGCATCCCGCAGACCGTGATAGATCGGTGACCAGCGCGCCGCCGGTTTCTTGTGATCTCTTTCGGGCCTGAGTGTTGTCAACATGTTCATCGTCTGGTGAGCTTGCCTCATGCGGTACGCTGACCAATACGTTCTGCGCTTCCGACTCGAAGCTCGAGAATTCTCACAGGGTGCCCTCGTCGGTCAATCCAGCCAATGGGGCAGCCTCGGACGGAGTCGGCCTACGGGGCGCCGACCGATTTCTTTCCTATCGGCGGAGACCATGGCGCGTAACGTCCGGAAAATTGTTTCGCGCGCGGTTCGGCATAGCCGCCGATCTTCGATGTCCTGAGCCCGAGCGCCGATACCGTCTCCGCCAGCCTGACGGCGCAGGCCACCCCGTCGAGCACCGGTACTCCATGCTCGATCGAGAGAGCGTGAGCGAGATCTGCCATTCCCGCGCAACCAAGGACGATTGCCTCCGCCTTGTCCTCGACGACGGCGCGCGCGATTTCGGCGGAAATCTTGTGGCGCGCGTCCGAGCCCGGCAACTCGAGATCCAGAACGGCCACGTCCGACGCGCGGACTTTGGCACAGCGCGCGGCGAGTCCATATTTCGACAGGTTGTGCTCGATCGCCGGCACCGAGCGCGCGAGCGTCGTGACGACGCTGAACTTGCCCGCAACCAGCGTGGCGAGGTGGAAGGCCGCCTCCCCGATGCCGATCACCGGCGCTTCCGTGGCGCAGCGCGCCGCGTCGAGCCCCGTGTCGTCGAAACAGGCGATCACATAGGCATCGACTGGGCCCGCCTTTGCCATTTCGGCGATGATGCCGGGCACGACGAAGATCTCGTCGAAATAACCCTCGATGCTCGGGGGGCCGTCCTCGGGGTTCACCGCCACGATCTCAGTTGCCGGCGAGGCCGCAGCCTGCGCCGCTGTGCCGATCTTGTCGGTCATTGAAGCGGTGGTGTTTGGGTTTATAACGAGAATGCGCATGTCACCCGCCTAGAATTCGCCGCCGAGATAAAGATGCCTGACCCGTTCGTCGCTCAGCAACTCGGCCGACTTACCGCTGAGCGCCACCTTGCCGGTCGTCAGTGCGTAGGCGCGCTGCGAAATGCGCAGAGCCATGCGCGAGTTCTGTTCGACAAGCAGGACGCTGACCTTTTCGTCGCGATTGATCGCCACGATCGAACGGGCAATGTCCTGAACCAGCTTAGGGGCGACGCCGAGTGACGGCTCGTCGAGCAGCAGTAGACGCGGGCGCGCCATCAGCGCCCGGCCAATGACGAGCATCTGCTGTTCGCCACCGCTCATCGTCCCGGCCTGCTGCGAATATCGCTCCTTGAGACGCGGGAAGCGCGCCAGCACCATATCGACGCTCCGCTGAATCTCGGCCTTATCGCTGCGGGTGAACGCGCCCATCAGCAGATTGTCGCGCACGGTCATGAAAGGAAAGACACGGCGGGCCTCGGGCACCATGGAGATGCCCATCCGAACGATCTCGTCAGGGGCGACCCCGTCGATGCGTTTGCCGTGGTAGCGGATCTCGCCCTTGCGGATTTTCCGCAGGCCGGTGATGGCGCGCAGGATGGACGACTTGCCCGCGCCGTTGGCGCCGATCAGCGCGACGGTCTCGCCCTCATGGACCTCAATGGAGACGCCCTTCAGCGCATAGACGTGGTCGTAATAGAGCTCGACGCCATCGAATTTGAGCAGCGGTTCCATGGGTTACATTCCGATCGATTCGTCTTCGGCACCGAGATAGGCCTCGATCACCTTAGGGTTCTGCTGGATTTCGGCCGGCGTGCCCTCGGCGATCTTTTGGCCGAAGTTGAGCACCACGATACGGTCGGAAATATTCATGACGGCCGGCATATCGTGCTCGACCAGGAGCACCGTGATGCCGCGTTCACGGAGTTTGCGCACGATCTCGACCGCACGCCGGGTCTCATCGTGGTTCATCCCGGCAAAAGGTTCGTCGAGGAGGATGACGGAAGGATTGGTAGCGAGCGCGATCGCGATGCCGAGCGCGCGCAGATGGCCATGCGGTAGGGTACTGGCGATCTCGCCGCCCATTGGCGCAAGGCCGAGGAAGGAGAGGATTTCGTCCGCCGACGAACCGAACGCCTCAAGGTCGGTGCGCGCGGCAGCACTGGCGAAGTAGAAGCCCGCAAGGCTGGCGCGTGAGCGCAGATGATGGGCCGTCACGACGTTGTCTCGCACGGTCATGTTCTTGAAGATCGTGGTTTCCTGGAAGGTCCTCACCACGCCCTTGCGAGCGGTGATGTGCGGCGCCAATCCGGATATGCGCTCTCCCTTGAAGCGCACCTCGCCGTCGGTGGGCTTGAGGAAGGACGAGATCAGCTTGAACAAGGTCGACTTGCCGGCGCCGTTCGGCCCGATGACCGAGAGGATCTCGCCTTCGCGGACAGAGAAGGAGACGTCGTTTACCGCGACAAGGCCGCCGAAACGCTTGGTGAGCGCAAGGATTTCCAGGATATCCGGCATCGCTAGAGGTTCCTCTTTCGCGGCAGGGCCAGGCTCAGGAGGCCGTTCGGCAGCGCCAGTATCAGCACGATCAGCACCGTCGAGAAGATCAGCAACTGGAATTCACCCGTCTGGAACAGCAGATCCCAGCCGAAATAGAGGACAAAGGTGCCAAGCATCGGTCCTAGAACGTAACCGAGACCGCCGAGGAAGCAGTTGAGCATGAAATTGACGGAATCGGCGACGGTGAAGCTCGATGGATAGATCGACTGGGAGATCGAGGCGAACATCGCTCCACCGACGCCGCCGAGGAACGAGGAGAGCGCATAGGCGACGACGCGCAGATAGGCGATGTTGACGCCGATCGACGAAGCGAGCTCCTCGTTCTGCTGCAGTGATTGGCAAAGCTGGCCAATACGCGAGTGGGCGAGTCGATAGAGGCCGAGGAAGCAAAGCGCCATCAGCAGCACGGACGCGATGTAGAAGGCCAGGCGAGGATTTGCCAATGTCGCAAAATCCGGAATGAGTGTGAGGCCGAAAAGACTGAGGCGGGACGGCAGCGGAATGCTGACGATGCCACTGGCGCCGTTGGTAATCGGCAGGGCGAGAGCGAGAAGGCGTGCAACTTCGGTCAATACGAGCGACACCATGGCGAAATAGACGCCGCGCAGCCGCAGGATAGGCAGCCCGATGAGTACGCTCGCGGCGGCGCAGAAGAGGCCCGCCAACGGCAAGGTCAGCCAGAAGGACGTATCGTACTTCATGACCAGAATGGCGGAGACATAGCCTCCCATCAGCGCATAGGCGCCCTGGCCGATATTGATTCGACCGATGTAAAAGGTGATCCAGACGCCCGCACTGATGATGCTGAGCAGCGCGACCGATGTCAGCGTGTAATAGAGATCGCTTCGTCCGGTGGCGTTGATCAGTAGCGGTACTGCGACGAGCAGGCAGAGCAGAAAGAGCACTGCCGAAACGATCTTGAAGATGGCGGTTCGAGTCTTGCGCATGAGATCAGCCCCACGGCTTTCCCATCAGCCCGTGGGGGCGGATGCTCAGGAAGATCATCAGCAGGGCAAAAATGACGAGATAGGTGATGTCGCCATATTCGCGCAGCACGGTGAGGCCGACGGATTCCATCATGCCGAGAATGAAACCCCCGGCAATCGCGCCGCCGACTACCCCGGCGCCACCGATCATGACCATCAGGAAGGCTTTGATGGAGATCGGTCCGCCGATGCCGGAATTGACACCGGTGATGCTGACGAGCAATCCGCCGACGACCCCTGCAAGCATGGCGCCCAACGCAAAGCCGATCATCGAATAGCGCTCGACCTTAACGCCCATCAATTGGGCGGCGACGCGATCCTGCGCCAATGCCCGCATAGCGCGGCCAGGCTTGCTGTACTGCATGAAGAGCATAAAGGCTGCGATCATCAGGATGGCGATGACGCCGACGAGGATGCGGTCGTAGGGCAGGATTACCCTCTCGGAGACGAAGACGCCGCTGATGATCTTAGGTACACCGCGCTGCTTCTCGCCGAAAAGAAGCAGCATGACGGCATCCAGAAAAAACGCCGTCGCCGCCGCAAGCAGCATCGTACTTTCCTCGCGCTTGCTGCGACGGATTACCGTCCGGAAGAGGAACCTTTCCATGAGCGCACCGATGACCGCGAGGGTCACGCCCGAGCAAATCAGCGCAACGACGAAAGGCAGCTTCAGCTGGCCATAGATCGTGTATGTCACGAAGCCGCCCAGCACATACATCTGCCCGTGCGCGAAATTCAGCACGTTCATCAGTGCAAAGATCAGCGTCAACCCAAGCGCGATCAGCGCGTATTGAGCGCCGAGGTAAAGTCCGTTGGCAATCACCTGTTCCATGGCGGCGGATCCAGCCGATGAAGACTCGGGCACTGCCGAGCGCTCGATTGAGGTGCCAGGGCGCGGCCGAACCGGTTGGGTCTCGTCCGCGCCCCTATCGCTGCTTCATTGGGCGTATGTCAGTCGACTTCACCGACGAACAGCGTCTGGAAGGCGCCGTCCTTGAACTCGGTGACAACCATCGGCACGGAGAGCTGCCGCTTCTGGCCGAACGAGGTGGTGCCGACATATTTCAGCGTACTGTCCTTGGCGTAGGGATTGGGCGCCGAGAAGGTGTCCATCGTCTTCTTGAACTCGTCTACGTTATCGACCGCCTTCGGGTTCGCTTTGAGCGTTTCGATAATGTATTCGAGCGCATAGACCTTCGTGTTGGACTCGTCGTTGTACTCGCCGAACTTCTTGGTGTACCGATCGATGAACTCTTCCATCACCGGCGTGCGGATTTCCGGCGTCGAGGCTCCACCGACCGAGATGAAGCCGTTAGCGAGCTCGCCCGCGCCTTCCTGCAGCACGGTCGCGTCCTGCGCCGTTTCCGCCGAGATCAGCCCCTCATAGCCGAGCTCCCGCGCCGCGCGGATCAAGAGCGGTGCATTTGCCGGAGCGACGCCGGAGAGCACGAGCAGATCCGGCTTCAACTGGACGATAGGCGTCAGCACCGGCGTGAAATCACGGGTGTCATTCTGGTATGTATCTTTCTCGGCAACCACTTCGAGCCCGAGTTCCTTTGCGGCGGCGACGCCGCTGTCGCGCTGGCTCAGGGGATCGGATTCATTGGCGGCAATGAACGCGACCTTCTTCACGCCTTTGTTTTCTTTCAGGTATTTGTAGATCGCAGGCCCGGACTGATAGTTGGCGACCATCCCAAGCACCGCGTTGGAGGCGGGCGGCGTGTAGAGTGCCTTTGGAAAAGCGTAGGGGAAATAGATTATCCCCTTGGACTCCGCCACCGGACGGACAGCGGCCGCGCCGTCATCGACATTTGGCCCGACGACATAGTGGATGCCTTCCTGGGCCATCTTCTCCATGCCGGCGATGGCACGCTTGGGATCCTTCTGGTCATCGAAAGTGACGATGGTGATGTTGTAGGTATCGTCGCCGATCTTCACGCCGCCGGTCTCATTCAGCCAGTCGGCACGCGTCTGCATCGAGCGGACATTCGATGTCCCCCAAGCCGCGGCGGGACCGCTGGTCACACCGACGAACCCGATCTTGAGTTCCTTGTTCTCGGCCTGCGCGGAGAAAGTACCTCCGGCCGTTATTGCGAGCAACGAAACGGCGCCAAGCGCCAGCGATTTCAATGTCGAGCGTCTGTTGATCATCTCACTCCCCATCTTTCCGATCCTGCGCGCGCTGTCGCGATGCGGATGAGTAAGGGAAATCCTAAAATACATTATTGTCAACTTTTCTGCGAACTTTTGTATACAAAACTAACGGCGCCTCACCGAACGCGCTGAAGAGCCAGCAAACTCGTTGCACTAAGCAGATGTGAGAAAACGGACGCGGTTGGGTCAGTCGCAAGGATATGCGTCAGTCCATGCAGGACGTCAGCTCGACATTCCGTCGGCAGCGGCGATGAGATAAATCACCGCCGCGACAGCGCCGAGGGCGCTGCGTCCGGCATGGAGCTTGCCCCAACGCATGATGAGCTCGCGGGTCGCCTCGCTCGCCTGGTCCGGCGCCGTGTTCTCCAGGCGGTTGTTGATCGGCATGATCAGCAGCAGGGTATAGGGCCAGTTCAGGATGATGACTGCCGCGCCGAGGCCCCAAAGGGCGTTGCCGCTCTGCCACCAGGCGGCGGCGCCGAGGAGGCCCGATATGATGGCCAGCGAAGCCTGCATCTCGAAGCCGCGGCGATAGGCCGGGCCCCATTCTGCGAGGGCGGCGCGGTGGTCGAGACGAAGCCTGGCTGGCTGTTCTGCAATGTTGATATAGATGGCGGCGCCGAAGAAGACGGATGCCGTGAGCAAAGCGAGCAGGCCGAACATCGACGTTCTCCCGTTTTCAGACATGATACCCGAAGGCCTCGCAAACAAAAGCTGCATTATAGGCCGATGGCCGTCCGCCAATATTCCGTTGCGCAAGCGCTGCGGGGGCTGTGACAAGCCGGTATCAGCGCCGGTGATTTGATGTGCGTGAACCGCATGGGATGACGTAATTGCTGGACAAACCGATTCCGATTTGCACAGTAGCGCCTTGAAATGAAAGCGCTTCGCGATCGGCGCTGGGAGTTGGCCGCCGGGAGGTCGATTGAGCCTCTTCGGGGAACGGCCATATCAAGACGGTTGCCGGAGGGCTCGTGGCCGTCGCGATCGATTCTCGCATGCGGGTGGGCAGCCGGAGCCTTTCCGCATGCGGCGACCACATAATTCCTTAATTCGGCATCGAATTGAGGATAGATTGTGCGGGCGTTCAAAACGTTGCGACGATCTGCGTTGTCAGGGTGTACGTCGCATGGGAAGGGACATGTCGTGCCGTTGAAGGCGATCAAGGCAGGGTCGAGGAACGAAAGCGGGATCGCTGCGGCCAAGGCGCTTTTCAGTGAACGGTTCGGTGATCGCTTCCAGACGGGAGAGGCAATCCGGACCCAGCACGCCAACACGACCACCTACATCCCGGCACAGCTTCCGGACGCGGTCGTCTTTCCCGAAAACGCCGCCGAAGTCCGCGCGATCGTCGAGGTCGCCTCGGCGCATCGCGTGCCGCTCATCGCCTTCGGCACCGGCTCCTCGCTGGAAGGCCATGTCAATGCGCCCCATGGCGGCATATCGGTCGACATGATGCGGATGAACCGCGTCCTTTCGGTCAATGCCGAAGACCTTGACTGCACCGTCGAGCCGGGCGTGACGCGCGAGGAACTAAACACCTATCTGCGCGACACGGGCCTCTTCTTTCCGATTGACCCCGGCGCGAACGCCTCGATCGGCGGCATGGCCTCGACGCGTGCCTCCGGGACAAACGCGGTGCGCTACGGCACCATGAAGGAGAACGTGCTTGCGGTCACCGCGGTCGTCGCCGGGGGACGAGAAATCAGAACCGCGCACCGGGCCCGCAAGTCCTCGGCCGGCTATGACCTGACGCGGCTCTTCGTCGGGGCGGAGGGAACGCTCGGCATCATCACCTCGATCACCCTGCGCCTGCAAGGCATTCCGGAGGTGATATCGGGCGGCGTCTGCCCGTTCCCGACGATTGCCGACGCCTGCAACGCAGTCATCCTGACGATCCAGTCCGGGATACCGGTGGCCCGTATCGAACTGCTCGATGCGCTGCAGATGAGGGCCTGCAACGCCTATTCCGGCCTGAACTATGCCGAGACGCCGACGCTCTTCGTCGAGTTTCATGGCAGCGCCGAGAGCGTCGAGCTGCAATCACGCCAGTTCGCCGAAATAGCGTCGGAATTCGGTTCTACAGGGTTTGTCTGGACCACCAACCCGGAAGCGCGCGCGCAGCTCTGGAAGGCGCGGCACAACGCCTATTGGGCCCAGAAGAGCCTCAAGCCTGGCGCCGCCATCCTGGCGACCGATGTCTGCGTGCCGATTTCGCGTCTTGCTGATTGCGTCGCGGCGACACACGAGGATATCGCGGCACATGGGCTGATCGCGCCGATCGTCGGCCATGCCGGCGACGGCAATTTCCACGTCGGCGTGCTTTTCGACGACAAGGACGCCGCCGACGTGGCGCGGGTCGAGGCCTTCGTCGAACGGCTGAATAGCCGCGCGTTGTCGATGGATGGTACTTGTACGGGTGAGCACGGGATCGGCCAGGGCAAGATGCCGTTCCTGGAAGCAGAGCTTGGCGGGGCGCTCGATCTAATGCGGCAGATCAAGCGTTCGCTCGATCCGGACAACATCTTCAACCCAGGCAAGATTTTTGCGTGATCCAGGCGGATGGGATGAAACTCGCAAGAGGGGCGCGAACGGAACAGATGGGAATGTGACACGGTGCTGGCGCGAATCTTCGTAATCATTGGCGGCCTGTTGGTTGTCGCGCTCTTCGTGGCGCTGATCGCACCATTGTTCATAAACTGGACCGATTTCCGCACCGATTTCGAGCGTGAGGCGAGCCGAATCATGGGCAAGCCCGTGGTCGTGCACGGCAGCGTCGATGCGCGCCTCATTCCCTTCCCGACGGTGACGCTCAATGACGTGCGCGTCGGGGCTGAAGACGGCGGGGCGCCGTTGATTCAGGTCGCCCAGTTCTCGATGAGCGCCGAACTCGCACCGTTTCTGAGCGGCGAGGCGCTGATCTTCGATATGCGCCTCGACCGCCCCAAGGCGAGACTGCGGCTGCAGCCGGATGGTACGCTCGATTGGGCGCGTGGGCCGCGCGCGGCGATCCCGGCCAACACCGTGGTGCTGGAAAATGTCGAGATCGCCGACGGCGAGATCGAGTTCGTCGACGAGCAGACCGGGCGGACGCGCCGTGTCAGCGACCTTTCCGCCGATGTCTCGGCACGCTCGCTGGCGGGTCCCTGGAAGGTCGAGGGCCGTGCCGCGCTCGATGGCGAGGCGGGCAGCTTCTCCTTCACGAGCAACGCGGTAAACGAGGAAGGGGCGCTTGGCCTCCGGGCGCGGCTGACGCCGGACAAGCGGCCCTTCGGGGTCGAACTCGAGGGCGAACTCAAGGTCGTCGATTTCAGGCCGCTCTACGCGGGCCGGTTCACGCTGACGGAAAATCGGCCGGCCGACGAGGCGAAGACCGCCCGGGCGCTGCGCATCAACGGCGAATTCCAGCTCACCAATGAAAGCATCCGCGTGCCGGAATATCACTTCGAAGTGGGCCCGCCGGACGATCCCTATATCGTCACCGGCGAGGCAACGCTCGACACCGGCAAGGATCAGAAGTTCCTGTTGATCGCCGACGGGCAGCAGATCGACGTCAGCCGCATCGGCAATTCCGGCCGAGGCGGCAAGACCGGCCGCGATCCGGCTGTTTCCCTGCGACAGCGGGTGGAAAGGATGATGGCGATCGCGGCGGATATTCCCGTTCCGCAGGTGCCCGGCCGTGCGAGCCTGAAACTTCCGGCAATCGTCATTGGCGACACCACGGTGCGCGACATTCGTCTCGATGTCAGGCCTGACGGTGCGGGTTGGGTCATCGACAACGCGGTGGCGCTCCTGCCCGGCCGTACCCAACTCGAGGCCAAGGGCCGGCTGAACCTCAAGGGACAGCGCGCCTTTCGCGGCGACATCGTCGTCGCCTCGAACCAACCGTCGGGGCTCGCCAACTGGTTGGCCGGCTCGGTCGACCCCGCCATCCGCCAGCTGAAGACGGCGGGCTTTGCCGCGACCGTCAATCTCACCGACACCCTGCAGCAATTCGAAAAGCTCGAAGTGGCTGCGGGCCCGGCGACGCTCAAGGGGAGGCTGGAGCGCCAGTCCTTTGCCGAACAGCAGCCGACGCTGTCGCTGCAGCTCAAGGGCAACCGTATCGACCTGGAGGCGCTGCAGGCGCTGGCCGGTCTCGTCGCCGGGGATGCTTCGACCGCAACCTTGCTTAGTCATGCCATCGCCGCCGAACTTTCCGCCGAGACGTTCTCCGCCTTCGGCGAGGAGGCGCGCGAGGTGCAGGCGGTCCTGACGCTGAAGAACGGTCAGTTGCAGGCCGAACGGGTGGCAATCGGTGATCTGTCCGGCGCCCAGCTCGCCTTTTCCGGTCGCATGAGCGGCGGCTTCGAGAAGCCGGTGATTTCGGCGAAGATGAAGCTTGCCGCCGAGGAGCTGACGCCATTCCTGGAACTGGTCGGACGGCACACGATCGCTCACCCGGCCTTGGCCCGGTTGGTCAAGGCCGGGCCCTATTATTCGGACGCGGCCCTCGACATGACCTTGACGGCGGGCAGCAAGGAGGGGAACGCGCCCTTCACCTTCGGGGTGATCGGCACAGCCAATGGCGGCAAGATTGCCGCCAGCTACCAGGCGCCGGACGTCGCGCAGGCCCTTGCCGGCAAAGGCATGCTGCTGGAGGCGACGCTCGAGAACCCGCAGACCCCCGTTCTTCTCGGCCAGGCCGGACTCGACCCGCTGCCGTTCGATGCGGACGCCAACGGTATTCTCGCCGTCAAACTGCAGAGCACGGAAGGGTCCCAGGCGAATGGCTCGCTGACCTTCACGACCGAAAAGACGCAGGTCGCCGCCAAGGGTACCGTCGACCTTTCGCGCGATCACTATCTGGAGGGGCAGGGCAAGCTGACGCTGCAGACGGAGGATTTCGAGCCCTATTTGTTGCTGCAAGGCATCGCACTGCCGCAGATGGGCAGCGGGCTGCCAATGAAGCTGTCCGCCGACTTCGTTGCCGATCCGGAGAAGGTCGCGTTCTCGGCCATCGAAGGCAAAGCCGACCAGAACGGATTTACCGGGGCGTTGACCATCGACCGCAAGATTCAGGGGACGGCGCGAGGCGAACTGGCGCTCGATATGCTCGATCTCGGCTGGCTGGGCGAAGGGATTCTCGGACAGGTTCACGACGCCTCGGTCGGCGGATTGTCGACGGCGCCGCTGGCACAGCCCGCCTGGACCGGTCTCGATGTCGCCCTCGACCTCACGGCGAAGCGGTTTTGGCCCGGGCTCTATGGTGACGTTGCCGGTTTCAGCGGAAAGCTCGCATGGAAGGGCGATGAGGTCGCCTTGACCGATGCGGCGGGAGACTGGCTGGGGGGCAAGCTCGAGGGGCGGCTGCAAGTGGGCAATGCAAACGGCTCGGGTTTCCTGCGCTCGCGCTTCGACCTGAAGGGCGGCGATCTGGCTGCTGCCGGCTGGGCGCGGCAGAACGGGCCCGTGGCGACCGGTCGTTTCGACCTTTCCGTCGCGATGGAAGCTTCAGGTGCCACACCGAAGGCGATGGCAAGTTCGGTCAGTGGTTCGGGAACGGCGACGTTCAATGGCGTGACGCTCAATGGCATCAA
The DNA here is from genome assembly GCF_000265205.3 of Sinorhizobium fredii USDA 257. Classification (NCBI taxonomy): domain Bacteria; kingdom Pseudomonadati; phylum Pseudomonadota; class Alphaproteobacteria; order Hyphomicrobiales; family Rhizobiaceae; genus Ensifer; species Ensifer fredii. Next base: position 4,621,122 of record NC_018000.1, on the reverse strand, counting down.
CACGGCGGCGCTGCCGCAGCTGATGGCAGCGGCCGACGCGATGAAAACCGAGATCTCGCCGGATGCCATCCGCAAAGCCGCTGAAGACATTCTTTTCGGCGGGCAATCGGTCGTCGGTGCGGTCAAGGTGCCTTTCAGCATCGCCGGTGGGACCGTCAGGGCGCAGAACGTAACCGCTGCGGACGGCAACGCCGCCTTCTCCGGAGAAGTCTCCTTCGACCTTCCGGCCGAACGCATGAGTGGCGCGATCGACCTTACCTTCCGGCCAGGCGAAGAGGCCCTTGCCGGCGCCGAGCCGCGCGTGCGTTTCGGCTATGCCGGGCTCCTTGCGGCGCCGGGTGTCAGCGTGGATGTCACCGACCTTGCCAATTTCCTGTCGCTTCGTGCTTACGAACGGGAGCGCCGGCGGGTGGAGATACTGCAGGCGAACGTTCTTGAAAAGCAGCGCCTGCGCCGCGAGGTCGCGCTTTACAGGGCACGGGCGGCCGGGCGCGAGCTCCAGCGGCGGCGGACGATAGTTGAAGAACGCCGACGCCAGGCCGCGGCGGTGGAAGCGGCGCGGATGAAGGCCGAGGCAGCAGCCGCGCGCCGGATGGCCGAAGAGGAACGCCAGCGCTTGCGGCAACTCCCGCCGCGCGCTGCGCCGCCTCAAGGAGCGCCGGCCCAAGACGTTCAGCGGAATGCGCTACCCCCCGCCAGGCAGAACGCAGGTCCGCCAGCGGGGCAGGGGCTGAACTTCGACATGCTGCCCGACATCACGGTGCGGTAGGTCTAAGAATGGAGCTTGCAGGCGACCGAAGCCCGGCAGTTCAAAGGGCGTTCGCGGCTTTTGCCTTGGCCTTGATCCAAGCGAGCACGTGAAGCCGCAATGCAGAGGACAGGTTTCCGTCGGGGTCGCGGCCGTCGTCGATCTCCGCGATCAATCGCGCGAGCGGCAGGCCGCGGCTTTTGGCGATCGACTTCAGTTCCTGCCAAAAGGGTTCCTCAAGCGTGAAACTGGTGCGGTGTCCGTGCAGTGTCGCCGAATGCTTGGCGATCATCCCCTGGCCTCACAAGTCGATTGAGCGCGTTGGCAAACCGATTCCGGAAACGTTTCCAAGCCCTTGTGGGAGAATCGCTTTTCCGTTCGGGCGGGTCAGTCCTCGTCCCCGTCCGAGACAGGCCGGTGCGCCTCCAAGCGGCCCTGATCAAGCGTCTTCGATGCCCTTTCGTTCAACGCCGTCGTGAGGGACTTCTCCGCTTTCGTTCGGCCGAATGAAAGCCGGTTCTGTTCGGCCTGCTTCTCGCGCTCGGCCCGGGCCTGGCGCTTGCGGAACTGACGCAGATTGACGACGTCGCCGGTCATTACGACGCTCCAGTGATCAGTTCTTCTTGCGGAAGGAATCGAGCGAGACGACCGAGCCGCCGCCGCCCTTCGGGCTGTCGCCCGGCTTTTCGGGGCCATTCTGCGAAGTCGGCTCATCGGCTTCGCTGACCGGGTAAGCGGTGATCTCCGCCGATTCCGACTCGTCTTCCTCGCCGGCGGCGACATCAAACTCGAGCTCGAAATTTACGGATGGATCGTAGAAACCACGGACCGCATTAAAGGGAATCACCAGCTTCTCCGGCGTATCGGAGAAGGAGAGGCCGATTTCGAATCCGGTCTCGGAAACCTTCAGATCCCAGAACTGATGCTGGACGACGATCGTCATCTGTTCCGGGTACTTCGCCTTCAGGTGCTGGGAGATGCGTACGCCGGGAGCCCCGGTCAGGAAGGTGATGAAGAAATGGTGGTCACCAGGCAAGTGGCCGGTAGCGGCAACTTCGGTCAGCACCTTGCGGATGACGCCGCGAAGCGCGTCCTGCGCCAGAATGTCGTAGCGGATGTGGTCCTGGCCCATGTGATCCCCGTCTCTCTTCAAACTCACTGTACCGCATGATGGCTCGGATCGAAATCGCGTTTCATACAGCAATTCAATGCCCTGTTCGGGCTGTCGGCGTAAGGGCGAATGCCCTAGCCGTTTCTCGTCTCATTGCCCGTCTGTCTGTGACGAGTCAATTATCGAGGCATCTATAGACCATTTCAGCACGGGGGAGAAGGTGAAGGCTTCTGTTGCCAGGTGCCTTCGGACCCCGCCTTACGGTGCTACCCGGAAGGGCTTGATTTGAAGTGCCGCACCGCCGTTAGGCAGCGAGACGTGCTTCAGCATAGTTGTCGTTTGCAACTATAAGTTTAGCCCGATAACGGTGGTACAATGCCGAGCAAAAAGTCGATCTTTACGCCCTTGTCGATCCTATTTCGCCCCCATCAAAAGCCGGTCCAGCCGACCGGTTTTTGGTGGAGGCGCCGGGTACCGCCCCCGGGTCCAATGGGTTTATTGCATCGCCCGTTTATTGCCATAGCCGCCCGAAGACGGCTTCTGTCATATAGGTCTTTCCGACGCCCAAGAAAAGGGGTGGGGAAAGGGAAATGAGGGCGATAGTTCTCGCCGTCCGCGGCCGCCTCCAAATTGCTTGACATGCTCGAAAAGAGTGATCGGAAGAGGCAAGGGGATGGGGCATTACCCACCCCCTTGCTCGGGCGCCTACCCTGCGGCATGGCGAAGATCCTCCGGAGCCAGGCACTCGTCTCGTGCAGGGTTTTGTCGAGACGTCGACACCGACCTCGCGCATCGTCATCCTTTCAATCCCCGTTCTCCTCAAAACTCTAATCGCAAGTGGACGGAAACGCTTCCGTGTTCGTTTCTGCGAGGCGCGCCATTCTCGGAACATTCGCTGCCGGCTCCGGTTAAAAAGGGAGACCGGGCCACGACCTCGTTGGTGCGGCAAGATCGGCAGGAAGGGAAGGGCACGCTGATGACATCTTCCAAGCATCCGAAAACAAAGCGGCCGAGCGACAAGGACCTCAAGCAGGATCCCGGAATCGGTCAATCCAAGGGCATTCGCGGACCATCGGAATACGAAAGCCTCAAGCGAGACAACACGATCGAAGGCGATGTGGCGAACGACCCGACGCCCCAAGGCGGCGCGAATCCTGGCCACCGCGGCCGAACGAACAAATGAGCAATCAGGAGATCTGATCATGGTCGGCAGGAAGACGCACGAACAGCAGCAACGTATCATTCAAGGCCGCGAGAACACATCGAATGCCGGCAAGGACTTCGATGCCGAAGCGGAGCTCAAACGTTCCGATGCCTTGCGCAGGGCCGAGCGCAAGGGGCACAAGCTCGACACGGCGCATGCGGATGCGCGCGAGGAGAATGACCGCAGCATCCTGAGAGGAGAAAACCAGGAAAGCAGGCACCACAAGGACACCGGCCGATAGATCGCCGGGTTCGACAAATTCGAAAGTTTTTACGGCGAAAGGAGATGGCCATGGCCAATGCCAGTCGCAAGAACATGGGAAAACCGGATAAGGGAAAGGGCGCCGGCAGCGGCGCCCGGACAGACCTGAAAGAAGGGATGCTTGGCGAGAACGATGTCCTGTCCAACCGCGACAAGGCACAACACTCAGAAGCGCGAGGCCTCGACCAGAACGCGACGAAGACAGAGCAATACCAGGATCATGCCGGTAACCGGCGGCCTGCGAAATAGGCGGCCTGTCGGAACAGGCGCGCGTCCGGCGCACGGACGTTAAGGAGCTTCACGACGCCATGGCGGCACGAAGCGTCTGTCTTCATAGGATCGCAGATATCCGCTGTGGAGCGAGGCAGCCAGGAACCTCGCCTTGAAATAGGCGAGGGCCCGGCAACTGCGGCCCGGCCGCCTCGGCACGATGCGTATACGCCGCCGGAAATTGCCCGGCCTGCCGATGGACTCCATGCGATCGAGACGCTCGAGCGTAGCGGGGTCGACCTGATAGAGTTCGCCGCTGACACGCAAGCCACAGCCCGGCTCAAAAAACATCATCGGGGCGAACCAGGGACCGGCGATCAACATCGGGTAGCTCGCGGCGGTGCGATAAAGCCCAATGAAGTTGGCATGGGCCAGGCCGCGCCGCCTGTGCAGTGGGAAGCCTTTCTTCAATGTGCCGAAGACGAAGACGAGCTGAGGTGTGGCTATCAAGCGTAAGCTCCGAGCGTTGGTCCTCCCAACACGTAAGGCTACCGGCTGTTCCGCGGTCCTTCGCACAGCGCCACATCCCATGGAACGCCAAATTGCGGGAAAACGTCGCCGCGCCATTGGTTCCCCGGTGGCTTCGTCCTATTTTCAAGACACGAACGAATCGGCGGTGCGAAGGACCATGCGGCAGTATCTCGAGCTTCTCGACCACGTGATGAGCAATGGAACCGACCGAGGCGACCGGACGGGCACCGGCACGCGTTCTGTTTTCGGCTATCAGATGCGCTTCGATCTCTCGGAAGGCTTTCCGGTGCTGACGACCAAGAAGCTGCACCTGCGTTCGATCATTCACGAACTCCTTTGGTTCCTGAAGGGCGAAACGAATATCGCCTATCTCAAGGGAAACGGCGTCAGCATCTGGAACGAATGGGCGGATGAACGGGGCGAACTCGGTCCGGTCTACGGCTACCAGTGGCGGTCCTGGCCGACGCCGGCCGGCGGCCACATCGACCAGATCGCCGGGCTGATCGAGGGCCTGAAAACCAATCCGAATTCCCGCCGGCACATCGTCTCGGCCTGGAACCCGGCGCTCGTCGACGAGATGGCGCTGCCGCCCTGCCACTGCCTTTTCCAGTTCTACGTGGCGGACGGCAAGCTCTCCTGCCAGCTCTATCAGCGCTCCGGCGACATCTTCCTGGGCGTGCCCTTCAATATCGCGTCCTATGCGCTGCTGACGATGATGGTGGCACAGGTGACGGGGCTGAAACCCGGCGACTTCGTGCACACCCTCGGCGACGCGCATATCTACCATAACCACTTCGAACAGGTGCGGCTGCAACTGACGAGAACGCCGAAGGCGCTGCCGAAGTTGGAGATCAATCCGGCGGTGAAGGACATATTTTCCTTCAAGTTCGAAGACTTTACGCTCGTTGGCTACGAAGCCGATTCACATATAAAGGCGCCCGTCGCGGTCTGATCACGACGCGAACGTGACAGGTGGCATCCGGACTGGATTTGTCGAGCGCGGCCCATATGTTCTGCGAATAAGCGAAGCATGGGGCCGCCTGATCGACCCGGCCATGCTCCGAAAAGCCGGCGACGACCGGCGGGGACGGGAGGTTTTGATGCTGACGCTGATCCATGCACCCTTGTCGCGCTCGTCGCGGATCATCTGGCTGCTCGAGGAACTCGGGGCCGAATACGAAATTCGCTACGTCAATATTCGCCGCTGGGACGGCTCCGGCGGGCCGGACGAGAACAATCCGCATCCGCACAAGAAGGTGCCGGCCCTCCTGCACGACGGGACGCTGGTCTGGGAGTCGGCCGCGGTGGCTCAATATCTGACCGATCTCTACCCGGACTGCAGCCTTGGGCGACCGCCCGGTCACCAGGATCGCGGCGCCTACCTGTCTTGGCTCGCCTATTATGCCGGCGTGATCGAGCCGACGGCGCTTGCGCATATTTCCGGCGTGACCGTCAACAACCCGGCGCTGGCGCGCCTTTACACCGAGATGTGCGCGCATGTGATCGATGTCTTGACGCGCCAACCCTATCTCATTGGCGAGAGGATGAGTGCGGCCGACCTGCTGCTCGCAAGCGCTCTGCAATGGATGCGCAAGATCCTGCCGGAAAGCGACGTCATCGATCATTACATTCGCGTCGTCACCGATCGCCCGGCGCTTCTGCGGGCCCGCGAAATCGACAGCAAACCGAGTGGCTTCCATGACTGATGCAAGACCGGACCCGAAGATCGTCATCGTCGTTGCGGTCGCGACCAATGGCGTGATCGGACGCGAGGGCGACCTGCCGTGGCGGCTTTCAACGGATCTGAAGCGTTTCAAGGCGTTGACGATCGGCAAGCCGGTTATCATGGGACGCAAGACCTGGGTGTCGCTCGGTCGTCCGCTACCCGGCCGGCCGAACATCGTCATCAGCCGCGACCCCAGTTTCACGGCTGCCGGAGCCGAGACTGTCTCGTCAGTTCCGGAAGCGCTCGAGAGGGCGCGGACGCATGCCGCGGCGCTCGATGCCGACGAGATCTGTATCATCGGCGGGGGTGAGATTTACCGGCAGTCGGTCGATCTCGCCGACGTGCTGCACGTGACGGAGGTGCAGGCGGAGGTGGAGGGCGATACGCGTTTCCCGCCGATCGATCCTCGGTCTTTCGAGAAGGTATTCCAAGAGGACCTGCCGCGTGGCGAGAAGGACAGCCATGCGATGCACTTTGTCACGTGGCGGCGACGCGAAGCGCTGTCAAAATAGCAGAAGTCTCAGCGGCGGAGCATCCCCGCTTCGTTCCTTTCCGGTCGCGTCGAGAAGCCGTCAACTATTTTTAGCCATTTACCGTGAACTCGCCCGTATCGCGTTGAAAGCAATGCACATGATACCTATAACGGGATCACGTCGTGACCGGCCGCAAATCTGCGGGGCGTTGAGCGAGAGAATTTTCTTTGAAGAGAGGTTTTGATGCCCTGGAGCAATCAGAATGGCGGCGGCGGCCCTTGGGGCGGCGGCGGCAATCAAGGGCCATGGGGTCAGGGGAATAAGCCGCGCGGCGGCCGAGGCGGGCCGCCGGATCTGGAAGAGATCATCCGTCGCGGCCAGGATCAGTTGAAGAACGTGGTTCCGGGCGGCTTCAACGGCGGCGTCTTCGTCATCGTCGGCCTGTTGATCGTCGGCTTCCTGCTGCTCAATTCGATCTACACCGTCCAACCGGATGAACGCGGCGTCGAAATGCGGTTCGGCAAGCCGAAGGAGGAAATCTCCATGCCTGGCCTGCACTATCACTTCTGGCCGCTTGAGACCGTCGAGATCGTCAAGGTGACGGAGCAGCAGCTCAATATCGGTAGCCGCGTCGGCGCCCAGTCGAGTGCGGGCCTGATGCTGAGCGGCGACCAGAATATCGTCAATGTGCAGTTCTCCGTGCTGTTCTCGGTCACCGATCCGAAGTCCTATCTCTTCAACGTCGAGAACCCGGCCGACACGTTGCAGCAGGTGGCCGAAAGCGCCATGCGCGAGGTCGTCGGCCGTCGCCCGGCGCAGGACATCTTCCGCGACAACCGTCAGGCGATCGCTGCCGACGTCAAGAACACGATCCAGGCGACCATGGATACCTATGGTGCCGGCATCTCGGTGAACACGGTTGCGATCGAGGACGCGGCGCCGCCACGCGAAGTGGCCGACGCATTCGACGAGGTGCAGCGCGCCGAGCAGGACGAGGATCGTTTCCTCGAGGAAGCCAATCAGTATGCCAACCAGATACTCGGCAAGGCGCGAGGTCAGGGAGCGCAGATCCGTGAAGAGGCGGCCGCCTACAAGGACCGCGTCGTCAAGGAAGCCCAGGGTGAGGCGCAGCGGTTCATTTCGGTCTATGACGCCTATTCCAAGGCGCCGGAAGTCACGCGCAGGCGGCTTTATCTCGAAACCATGCAGGATGTTCTCGGCAAGTCGAAGAAGGTCATTCTCGATGAGAAGAACGGCCAGGGCGTGCTGCCCTATCTGCCGCTCAACGAAATCGGTAGACCCTCGCAGTCGGGAGGTACCCAATGATAAACAATCGCAGTTCAATCATCCTCATCGTTGTCGCAGCGGTACTGGTCGTCGTCTACTCGTCGGTGTTCGTGGTCAATGAGCGCCAGCAGGCGATCGTCGTTCGCTTCGGCGAAATCCGCGACGTGAAGACCGAGCCGGGCCTTTATTTCAAGCTTCCCTTCGCCTTCATGGATGCCGACCGCGTGCAGTATGTCGAGGACCAGGCACTTCGCTTCGACCTCGACAATATCCGTGTGCAGGTTTCCGGCGGCAAGTTCTATGAGGTGGATGCCTTCGTGGTCTACAGGATCGCCGACCCTCGCCGTTTCCGCGAAACGGTTTCCGGCGACCGGGAATCTGCCGAAGCGCGCCTTCGCACGCGTCTCGATGCGTCGCTGCGCCGCGTCTACGGCCTGAGGGGCTTCGAGGCGGCGCTATCGGACGAGCGCGCATCGATGATGCGCGAGGTCCGTACCGATCTTCGGGCAGACGCCGAATCGCTGGGTCTCAATATCGAGGACGTTCGCATCCGCCGCACCGACCTGACCCAGGAAGTGTCGCAACAGACCTTCGAGCGGATGAAGGCGGAGCGCCTGGCTGAAGCCGAACTGATCCGCGCCCGCGGCAATGAAGCGGGCCAGCGACGCCGCGCGATTGCCGACCGCCAGGTGGTCGAGATCGTCGCGGAAGCCCAGCGTGATTCGGAAATTCTTCGAGGCGAGGGCGAAGCCGAGCGGACGGGAATATTTGCCGACGCCTTTACACGCGATCCCGGCTTCTTCGAGTTCTACCGCTCGATGGCGGCCTATGCCCAGGCGATCGGAAATCCCGATACAACCGTGGTGCTGTCGCCCCATTCGGAATTCTTCCGTTATTTCAACAGCGCGGACGGGGCAACGCCGCCGCTGTCGCCAACCGTGCCGGCGGCACCTGCGACCGCAGATTGAGCGGGCAATGTCCGATCTTCTGACCGGCTTTGCATTCTTCCTGATCATCGAGGGGCTGGTGTACGCACTGGCCCCTTTGGTTCTTGTGGAATTGGCGAAGCGTTTGCCGTATGTCCCGGAGCATCAGCTGCGCCTCGCCGGACTCACATCTGTGGCCGTTGGCGTCGGACTTGTTTGGTTGCTTCGAGGGTAATGCGAAATGACACATAGACTGCTGATCCGGTTGGTCGATGCCGAATATGCGATTACCCGCCTGAACATCGGGTCCGCTATTCCGGAGTGGCTGCCCGGCCCGGGGTTCTGGACAGTTTCGAGTTCGCGCGAGGAAATGACACTTGTTTGCCGCGCCGCCCGCGTCCCTTCGAGCGTTCAAAGTTCGCTTGGCTGGCGCTGTTTCCGCATAGAGCAGCATTTCAGCTTCGACGTGCCGGGTGTCCTGTCTTCGGTGCTTCGCCCGCTCTCGGCAGCCAGTGTGGGCGTTTTCGCCAATTCGACCTTCAGCACCGATTACATCTTCGTTGCCGGCTCCGATCTCGAGAAGGCGGTGCAGGCGCTGAAGGAACACGGCCACGAAATCACCACCTGATCTGTCAAAGATCAGGAAATCGTGTCTGGACGCTCCGGAAATCCGCCGTATCTTCAGAAGACGATCGTTTGCTGCGCAAAGTAGCCGCCGCAACGCCTTGCGGCAGTGGTATAATTCGCCGAAACGGATGGAACGGATTGCGCAGTGATCGCGGACCACCGAAAGCTATGGTCGGCGTGATGGAATGAGGAGCACAGCGACTTGTCGAAACGACCTGAAATCTTCCGCGGCCTGATGCTGGCGGCTGCGACGGCACTGCTCTTTTCCAATACGGCTCTTGCCGAGACGGCGCTGCCGCGGCCGGCCGCCGGCCCACCCTCGGTCGCCGACCTTGCCGAAAGCCTGCTCGACGCCGTGGTCAACATCTCCATCTCGCAGAACGTCAAGGGCGAGGATGACAATGCGCCGATGCCTCAGGTGCCGGAGGGATCGCCGCATCAGGAGTTCTTCGACGAATTCTTCAAGGGGCAAGGCGAGGGCGGACGCCCTCGCACGGTCAACTCGTTGGGGTCCGGCTTTATCATCGACCCGTCCGGCTACGTTGTCACCAACAACCATGTGATCCAGGATGCCGACGATATCGAGATCAACCTCTCCGACGGAACCAGGCTGAAGGCGAAGCTGGTCGGCACCGATACCAAGACCGATCTGGCGGTGCTCAAGGTCGAACCGAAGAAGCCGCTCACGGCGGTGTCCTTCGGCGATTCACGAAAGATCAGGATCGGCGATTGGGTGATGGTCGTCGGCAACCCCTTCGGCCTCGGCGTATCCGTCTCGGTCGGCGTGGTTTCGGCGCGCGGCCGTAACATCAATGCCGGACCCTATGACAGCTTCATCCAGACCGATGCCGCCATCAACCGCGGCAATTCCGGCGGACCGCTGTTCAACATGCAGGGCGAGGTGATCGGCATCAACACGGCGATCCTTTCGCAGACCGGCATGTCGGTCGGCATCGGCTTTGCAGTGCCCACCGAGCTTGCGATGAACGTCGTCAACCAGCTCAAGGAGTTCGGCGAGACGCGGCGCGGTTGGCTTGGCGTGCGGATTCAGCCGGTCACCGACGACATCGCCGAAAGCCTGAAGATGGAGGCGCCCCGGGGAGCGCTGGTTTCCGGCATCATCGAGGGCGGCCCGATTGCGCATGGCGAAATCAAGGCGGGCGACATCATCATCCGCTTCGATGGCAACGAGGTCGGAGAAATGCGCGATCTCATGCGCGCGGTCGGAGAAAGCCCCGTCGGCAAGGCGGTCGAGGTGGTGATCATCCGGGACGGCAAGGAGCAGACGGTGCGCGTGACGCTTGGCCGGCTTGAGGATGGCGAACACCTGGCGCGCGCGGGGGGCAGCGGGGAACTGAAGGGTGAGAGCGTCAAGCCAAGCGAACCGCCCGCCGCCACACTACCGGCGACGGACGTCATACTCGGCATGAAACTCGCCGTGCTCGACGCCGATCGCCGTAAGAGCTTCGGCATTGCCGAAAACGTCAACGGCGTCGTCGTGACCGAAGTCCAGCCGAATTCGCCGGCGGCCGAGCGCCGCGTCGAGGCGGGTGACGTCATCGTCGAAGTCGGCCAGGAGGCTATGGACAAACCGGAGGACGTCACATCGCGCGTCGAGGCACTGAAGTCCGACGGCCGCCGCAACGCATTGCTGATGATCGCCAACAAGACCGGCGAGCTGCGCTTCGTTACGGTGCGGATGGAGTAGCCAGGCGAAAGTCGACCCTGGACATCGGTGAAGAGCTGGCAAGCTTGCAAGTCCGAGAAAAGCGTGGCGCTGTGCGTCAATCACGGCACGTCGGCGCGGGAGTCTCCGTCTACGCTCGGCGCTTCCACTCCTTGTCTGTGATCGCATAAAGCACGTGACGCTTCAGATGCGCATGCGTGTCGGGCACGCTTGGATGATCGAAGTCGCGCAGAGGGTCCGGCCGCATGCCTATTCGCTTCATCACGGCCGTCGAGCGGATATTTTTCGCCACCGCGAAGGAGACGATCTCGCTCAGCCTCCTTTCGCCGAAACCGTGCTCGAGAAGCGCCAGCGCCGCCTCGGTCACGTAGCCCTTGCCCCAATGGGAGACGGCGAGGCGCCAGCCGATCTCGATCGTGCCGTCGGGCAGATGCGGCTCAAGATCGGTCCGCGCCAGGCCGCAGAAGCCGATCGGCAAGTCGCTGTCACGCAGCGCAAGAGCGAAGAACCCGAAACCGGTCTCGCCGATCCTCCGAGCGTTGCGGTCGAACAGTGCGTCGGACTCCGAGCGGCTGCGTCGAAACGGAAAAAACTCCATTACCTTCGGATCACTGTTGATCTCGGCGAAGAGATCGCGGTCGCCCTCGCACCAGCTGCGGATTCTCAGACGCTCGGTCTCGCGGATGATCACCTCGCGAAATCCGACTTGCGATAACCCTGGAGATAGAGAAGGGCGGAGAGATCGCCATGATCGATGCGGATCTTCGCCTGTTCGGCAACGACCGGCTTGGCGTGCAGCGCCACGCCGCTGCCGGCAAGCTGCAACATGCCGAGATCGTTGGCTCCGTCGCCGACAGCAATGGTATCCGCCGTCGAGATGCCGAGCCGTTCGGAAATCTCGATAAGCGCGTCGACCTTGGCCTGCTTGCCGAGGATCGGACGGGCGACTTCGCCGGTCAGGGCTCCGTCCTCTTCCAGGAGTTCGTTGGCACGATTTTCGTCAAAGCCGAGCTTTTCGGCGATCGGACCGGTGAAGACGGTGAAGCCGCCGGAAACGAGCGCCGTGTAGTGGCCCTTCGCCTTCATGGTGGCAATCAACTCGCGCGCACCGGGGGTGAGCGTGATGCGCTTGGCGATCACCTCGGCGATGACCGTGGCGGGGAGGCCTTTCAGAAGCGCCACGCGCTCTATCAGCGCCGGCTCGAAGGCGATCTCGCCGTTCATGGCACGGGCGGTGATCGCCGCGACTTTTTCCTTGAGACCGACTTCGGCGGCGAGTTCGTCGATGCATTCCTGGCCGATCATGGTCGAATCCATGTCTGCGATCAGAAACTTCTTGCGGCGGGTTTCGGCGTCCTGCACGGCGACGTCGACGGCCGCTCCATCCACTGAAGCCCGCAGCCGCGCTTCGGCCTCATGTGGATCGGTGCCGTCCTTGAGCGCGAGGTCGCAGGCAATGCCGTCGGCCAGCCAGTAGAGCCCGGACGCCTGAATGGCTTCGGCCGCCGCCTCCGCCAGCGCGGGCGTCAAGACAGGATTTGACGGATTGGCGATAAGCGTGGCAACGAGAGCCATGATGAAAAACCTTGATCGAGATATGGATGCGATCCTGATAACCGGGCCAACCGCCAGCGGCAAGTCCGCGCTTGCGGTGGCGCTGGCTAAGCGGCACGGCGGGGTGGTGGTCAATGCCGACAGCATGCAGGTCTACGACACCCTGAAGGTGCTGACCGCGCGTCCGGATGAGACCGAGATGGGCGGCATCGAGCATTTTCTCTACGGCCATGTGCCGGCGGGGCGGCTCTATTCGACCGGCGCCTGGCTGCGGGACGCCGAGGCGCTGAACGCCAAGCTGCGCGGCGAGGGCCGGTTGCCCGTCTTCGTCGGCGGAACAGGTCTCTATTTCAAGGCCCTGACCGGCGGCCTGTCGGACATGCCCGAGATTCCTGCGAAGATCCGCGAGGGGTTGCGAGAGCGGTTAAAGCTAGAGGGGGCGGCGGCCCTCCACGCCGAGCTTGAGCGGCGCGACCCGCAGACGGCAGAACAGTTGCGGCCCGGCGACGGTCAGCGGATCGTGCGGGCGCTCGAGGTCGTCGAGGCGACCGGCAAGCCCATTCGTCTCTATCAGCAGAGCCGCGGCCCGGTGATCGTCGATCCGACCCGAGCGCAGAAGATCGTCGTCCTGCCGGACCGTACGCTTCTCCACAGCCGCATTGACCGGCGCTTTGAGATGATGCTTGCAAGCGGCGCCGTGGAAGAGGTGCGGGCGCTCCTCGGTCTGAAGCTCCCGCCGGACATGCCGGTGATGAAGGCGATCGGCGTGCAGCAGATCGCCGCGATGCTGAAGGGCAAAATGAATGAGGCAGAGGTGATCGCGACGGGAGCAGCGGCGACACGGCAATATGCCAAGCGGCAGATGACCTGGTTCCGCAACCAACTCGATGACAGCTGGCAGCGGATTGCGCAACCAGATGAAGTTTTATAGCGGGCGGTTTTTCTCAACCTATCCCATGTTCCCGGAGCACCGCCTCCTCGTCACCGCTCACCCAGCCGAAGATTTTCGGCTCGCCATTGCGCAGCTGAACGAAATAGTGGACCTCGAAATCGATTGTGACATCCGGCTTCTTATCCCGCTCATAGACCGAACGCCAGTCGACCCGGACGAGGAAATGCAGCGCATCGATCGGCGTGATCTTGAGGTCGCGGATCTTGAGCTCCCTGGTGCCAATCGCCCGGTAACGGGCATAGCCCTTCTCCATCGACGTTTTCAGGCTCTCGTCGTTCTTTCCGGCCATGACGCCCACCGGCGAAGCCGCGATAAAATCCGATGCGAAGGCAAAGGTCGTATCGCCTACATCCATTTTCCTGGCGAGCACCCGATTTGCCATGCTTTCATAGCGTGCGAAAAAGCTCCGAAGGACGTCGTCCATCGCCTCCTCCTGTTGCGATGGCGTGATCGACGCCTGTTGATGCTGAATGAGGCGCCAGTCCTCGCCGGTTCGTGCATAGGTCGACGTGCAATAAGCCGCATAGAAGACATCGGGTTCGCGTCGGGCCTCGGCCCGGTAGGCGAGCACCAGGACGCTATCGTTGGGCCGAGCGCTCCTCTGCTCCGTCATCTCGACATTCTTCCATCGCGGGGCGCCATCAAGAGCCCGGATGATTTCCACCCCAACGAGGATGCCCACCGGCGCAAAGGCCATCAGGCATTCGTCATCGAGCAGGTGCTGGTATGCTCCGGCTCCTTCGAGCCACAGCCTGCGTTCCAGTTCCCAGGCCTCGCGGTCGTCCATGAGATCCTCCGTCGTGTTGGTCACGCCAGGCGCCTATGCAACAACGTCGGAGGTCGAAATCCGATCCGTGGATATTGCTGTTATTTGCGGATGATGCTGCCGAGAGGGCGCTTCAGCAGGCTTTCGCGCAATGATCCCGGGCGATGCGGTTCGGTTGGGGGCGCCGTGAAGCCACGTTCCAGCTGTGCCGGCATGTGCAGCGATCGCGCGGCGTCTCTTTCCGCCTGCCCGGACAGGATCTGCTCGCGGATCTGATTGAAGCGGTCGAGTTGCGGATCGGTCGGCTCCGGCCTGCGCGGCAACATGTCCGGGCGATAGGATTCGAGTGCGCGCTCCGGCGGATCGTAGCCGAACTCGGCAGGCTCGGCGTTGTCGAGGGCATCGGCGGCATCATCCTCGTGGAGCGGCGGCGGGCTGCCTTGTGCGGCGAGGTAGCTTTGCTGGAAGTTTGTAATATCCGGTCCGTTCATGGCGCGCATGCGGCTGACGATCGAACGAAGGTCGACGACCGGCGGCGCATCCTCGTCGACCTTGTCGATGATGCCGTGAGCACGGGGGAGCCGCTCCTCTTCGACCCGGCTGAAGCGCATGCGCATCGGCACCGCCACGGCCTCGCCGAAGGCGATCGCCTCGCCATTGCCGATCGAGGAGATGAAGCTGGTGGTCGAAATCGACGAATTGGAAATCGCCGAGCGGATGATTTCCTGATCGCGGTCATTGGCCAGCCGCATGGCGAAAACGGTCGAGCACTGCGACAGGATGGTCGGGTCGAGCTCGCCGGGGCGCTGCGTGATGATGCCGAGTGACACGCCGTATTTTCGGCCTTCCTTGGCGATGCGGGCGATCGCCTGGCGCGTCGGCAGGAAACCGAGCGTCGGGTCGGCCGGCACGTAACGATGCGCCTCCTCGCACACGACCAGCATATGGATGCCGCCATTGCTCCAGAGGCCAATTTCAAACGCCATGCGGCAGAGCACCGAAGCGACGGAATTGACAACCTCGGAAGGGATGCCGGCGAGTTCGAAGGTGGCGATCGGCTTGCCTTCGCCGGGTATGCGGAAGATCTTGGCAATCGTATCCTGGATCGTGTCGGTGATCGTGTTCGACGAGAACATGAAATGATAGCGCGGATCGTTGATTGCCGAGACAATCTTGACCTTCAGCGAGCGCAGGTGCGGCTTGTCGGTGCGGCCCTCGAGCCGGCCGATGCGCTCGTCGATCATCGCCAGGAGATCGGCGATGCGGTAAGGGACCGGCGTGTCGGCCGTGATCGAGCTTTTCTCGGTCTGGCGGCGCATCAGGCCGGTCTCTCCGCCCTTGAAGGCTTTCTTCGCATCCGGGATCACGTCGCGCAGGATGTCGAGCTCTTCCGCCGCCGGCGGCCGTCCGCGAAAGATCACTTCGGCGAATTCCTCCAGGCGGAAGAGCCAGAAGGGCAGGTCGAGCGTGTCGGTCTCGATGACCACCGCGTTCTCCGGGAAGGCAGCGGCGAACTCATTATGCGGATCGAGGATCAAGACGCGCAGCTTCGGATCGGCGGCGATCGCCTTGTTGAGGAGCAGGGTGACTGCCGTCGACTTGCCGACGCCTGTCGTGCCAACGATGGCGAAATGCTTGGCGAGCATCGAAGGCACGTGGATGGTGGCATCGAGGCTTTCGTCCTGCGTCAGCTTACCGATAACGCAACTGTCCAACTGCCGGGAATCATAGATGCGTGCCAGGTCGCTGGCTCGGATCCGATGCGCGATCGCGCCAAGATAGGGATAGCGGCTGATGCCGGCTGAGAACTCTTCGCGTCCGTCGGGGCCCTTGAAGACTTCGCCCATCAATTCGACTTCGATGCGAAAAGTGTTGTTGGTCTCCTCGCTCCATTCTTCGGCGGCGGTCTGCATGGAACAGACGAGAGCGACGACACGGTTTGTGCCGACCGAGATCGAGATCAGCCGGCCGACCGACCAGAGTTCGGTGAGCGAAGTCTCTCCCTGCTCGGCGATCGCCGCGATCGTAGCGCGCGAGCCGCTGCAGGCGACGACCCGGCCGAGGAAACGGTTTCCCGGCTTCATGCCGTCGCGGCGTTCCTGTTCTCCGGCGCTGATCGGCGCTTGAGTTTCACTGTTGGGCAATGCACACCTCGACTAATAGCGTTCCAGAATAGTGGAGCGGCTTTAATAAGTGGTTGCGGTGTCCCTTCCACTCGGTTCACGACAAACGTGTGGCGGGAGAAACCCGGCAAATCGGCGTTGACGGGTCACGGATTTCTGTTTATCAAATCGGCCCATGAAAAACTTCGCGGTTATTCTTGTGGTGGGACGGCGCATGGGCAGGATGGTGTAACCATCCGGCGGTAGCCACCCATGCGCTGAACGAGGCTCCTGATGGGGCCTTTTTTTATGTCCTCAAACAAGCTAATCACCCCAAACCTTACAAAAGGGACGGAAGCAGGCCAATGAGCGGAACTGAAAACCAGATGACAGGGGCGGAGATCGTTCTCCAGGCTCTGAAGGACAATGGCGTCGAACACATCTTCGGCTATCCCGGTGGCGCCGTGCTTCCGATCTATGACGAGATTTTCCAGCAGGAAGACATTCAGCACATTCTCGTTCGCCACGAGCAGGGCGCCGGCCACATGGCCGAAGGCTATGCCCGCTCCACCGGCAAGGTCGGCGTCATGCTGGTCACCTCCGGTCCAGGCGCCACCAACGCCGTGACGCCGCTCCAGGACGCGCTGATGGATTCGATCCCGCTCGTCTGCATCTCGGGTCAGGTTCCGACGCCGCTGATCGGTTCTGATGCTTTCCAGGAGTGCGACACGGTCGGCATCACGCGGCCCTGCACCAAGCACAACTGGTTGGTCAAGGACGTCAATGATCTCGCCCGCATCATCCATGAGGCGTTCCGCGTCGCCCAGTCCGGCCGTCCCGGCCCGGTCGTCGTCGACATTCCGAAGGACATCCAGTTCGCGACCGGCACCTACACGCCGCCATCAGCCGTTCCGACGCAAAAGAGCTACCAGCCGAAGACCCAGGGCGACCTGAAGAAGATCGAAGAAGCGATCGCGCTGATGAAGTCGGCGCGCCAGCCGGTCATCTACTCCGGTGGCGGCGTCATCAATTCCGGGACTGAGGCCTCGCATTTCCTGCGCGAACTGGTTGAGCTCACCGGCTTCCCGATCACCTCGACGCTGATGGGCCTCGGCGCCTATCCGGCCTCCGGCAAGAACTGGCTCGGCATGCTCGGCATGCACGGCACGTACGAAGCCAACATGGCGATGCACGACTGCGACGTCATGGTCTGTATAGGCGCGCGCTTCGATGACCGTATCACCGGTCGACTCAACGCCTTCTCGCCGAACTCGAAGAAGATCCACATCGATATCGACCCGTCCTCGATCAACAAGAACGTCCGCGTCGATATCCCGATCGTCGGCGATGTCGCGAACGTTCTCGAGGATATGGTTCGCTTGTGGCGCGCTGCCGCAAAGACGGTCGACAAGGCACGCCTCAACGATTGGTGGGGCTCAATTGCGAAGTGGCGGGCGCGTAATTCGCTGGCCTACACGCCAAACGACGACGTCATCATGCCGCAGTATGCGATCCAGCGGCTCTACGAGCTCAGCAAGGGCCGCGACACCTACATCACCACCGAGGTGGGCCAGCACCAGATGTGGGCGGCGCAGTTCTTCGGCTTCGAGCAGCCGAACCGCTGGATGACATCGGGCGGCCTCGGCACGATGGGCTACGGCTTTCCGGCCGCGATCGGCGTCCAGGTGGCGCATCCGGAAAGCCTCGTCATCGACATTGCCGGTGACGCCTCGATCCAGATGTGCATCCAGGAGATGTCCTGCGCCGTTCAGTACGGCCTGCCGGTCAAGATCTTCATTCTCAACAATCAGTACATGGGCATGGTCCGGCAATGGCAGCAGCTCCTGCACGGTAACCGCCTGTCGCATTCCTACACGGAAGCGATGCCCGATTTCGTCAAGCTGGCCGAAGCCTATGGCGGCGTCGGGATCCGCTGCGAGAAGCCCGTAGACCTGGACGATGCGATCCGGCGGATGATCGACACGCCGGCACCGGTGATCTTCGACTGCCGCGTCGCCAACCTCGCCAACTGCTTCCCGATGATCCCGTCCGGCAAGGCGCATAACGAAATGCTGCTCCCCGACGAGGCGACCGACGAAGCGGTAGCGAACGCGATCGACGCCAAGGGCCGCCAACTCGTTTGATGAAAAGGTAGGAAAGAAAAAATGAGTGCACATCTTCAGCCGACCGGCTCCGCCTATTTCATCGCCAAGGAGACGGAACTTGCGGAGACGCACACGCTCTCCGTCCTCGTCGACAACGAGCCGGGCGTCCTCGCCCGTGTCATCGGCCTCTTCTCCGGCCGCGGCTACAACATCGAGAGCCTGACGGTTTCAGAAACGGAGCACGAGGCGCATCTATCACGCATCACCATCGTGACCCGCGGCACGCCGCACGTGCTGGAGCAGATCAAGAACCAGCTCGAACGGCTTGTGCCGGTGCATCGCGTCGTTGATCTCACCGTGCGGGCCGCCGGGCTCGGCCATGACCGACCGGTCGAGCGCGAGCTGGCGCTCGTCAAGGTGCACGGTTCGGGCGAGCATCGCGTGGAGGCACTCAGGCTTGCCGATGCCTTCCGCGCTTCGGTCATCGACGCCAATATCGATCACTTCGTCTTCGAAATCACCGGCAAGCCTTCGAAGATCGAACAATTCATCGCCATCATGAAGCCGCTCGGCCTGATCGAGGTCTGCCGCACCGGTATTGCCGCGATGAACCGCGGGCCGCAGGGAATGTAATGCGCGTGCTCGATTGACCTGCTGGGCTGGCGTATTGCCCCTAGCCCACAAGCGGGAGAGGGGACTTGGGTGATTGCGGTTTGCTCCTTCTCCCCGCTGAAAACGGGGAGAAGGTCGCGGCAGCGGCATGAGGGGCCGCTCACCCCTCGAACTCCTTAAATCAAATCACCTCGAGCCGCATTTTCCTCCTTGGCGGCGGGAAGAGCCGGTCGATCTCGGCGAGGTCTTCCGCGGTCAGATGGATATCCATGGCATCGCGGTTTTCGCGGGCACGCTCGGCAGAGCCGGTCTTCGGTATGGAGATTACGCCGGAGCGGGTCTTGAGAAACGCGAGAGCGACCTGGGCGGGAGTTGCCTGATGCGCCTTGGCGATATGGACCAGGTCGGCATCGTGCAGCAGACGTCCTTCGTCGAGCGGCGAATAGGCCATGACGGGCACGCCACGGTCCCGGCACCAGGGCAACAGGTCGTACTCGATGCCGCGGCGGGCGAGATTGTAGAGCACCTGGTTTGCCGCGACGCTGCCGCCGTTCGGAACCGACTGCAACTCCTTCATGTCGTCGACGTCGAAATTCGAAACGCCCCAGGCGAGGATTTTGCCGGCCTTCTTCAGGTCTTCGAAAGCGGCGACGGTTTCGGCGAGCGGATGGCCGCCGCGCCAATGCAGCAGATAGAGGTCGATACGGTCGGTGCCGAGATTGCGCAGACTGCGCTCGCAGGCCGCAATCGTGCGCGATCGGCTGGCATTGGAGGGCAGTACCTTGCTGACGATGAATGCTTCGTCGCGCCGGCCGTCGACCGCTTCGCCGACAATCCGTTCGGCGCCGCCGTCACCGTACATTTCGGCCGTATCGATCAGCGTCATGCCGAGGTCGAGTCCGAGCTGCAGGCTGCGGATTTCGTCAGCCGCCTTTGTTCGGATCTCGCCCATCCGCCAGGTTCCCTGACCGAGAACCGGAACCTTGCGTCCATCGGGGAAAGTGATGGAGGAAATCGGATCGTGCATGGAGGATGTCCCGCGAATGGTTCAACTCCCCCTAGAATCCGGTCCCAAAAAGTCCACCGGAGGGGTCAAGGCTCAAGCCACACTACGACTCTCGTCACCGTTAAGGCAATTATGGAGAGGCAAGAGAAAAATCATATCCTGGCTTGTAAGAAACATACTCCTGACCTACATATTGACCAACGATGTTGATCGACGGTATTTGTTTCTGCGCTGCTGCGCATTGTCACGAAAATCCTGACAAATCGGTAGCAATACGTTGCTGAAATGCGGCGTTGTTCTTCAATAAGCGATTGAAAGGTAGCCACGTGGCTTCTGGTACAGTAAAATGGTTCAACAGCACCAAGGGCTTTGGGTTCATCCAGCCTGATGACGGCGCGGCAGATGTGTTTGTACACATCTCGGCGGTAGAGCGCGCGGGGCTATCCACCCTCAAGGATGGTCAGAAAGTTAGCTATGAGCTTGCGCAGGATCGTCGTACGGGCAAGACGTCGGCGGAAAATTTGCGCGCCCTTTAAGTGTGCGCTCGCGATTGTGCTCATCACCGCATCCCACAGGATTATCATCTCCCAGCCTTTGACCACGGATGTACTGGCACTGGCCGGTTGAGATGATAGGGAAGGTCGGGTTCGCCCGGCCTTTTTTATTGCTCTCGGAAAGGAGAACGCAATGAAGGACACCGCTACCAATCGTCTGTTCAAGAATGAAAAGAAAAATCCGTCGGACCGCGCGGACCAGGCGACGCTTGCTTCGCGCGCAATCATCGAACAGGAGGCGGCGGCGCGGCTGAAAAAGACGGCCCGCCTCAGGGAGCTGAGGCTGGAAAAGGAAGCCGCGGAGGCGGCGAATTCCGTTGCCGAACCTACAAAGAAGAGGGATACGCGAAAGCGCAAGTAAGCGAGCCTGCCGGACGCTTCCCCCCCGCAAGCTTGCCTGATCCGGCTTGTAACCATAACCAGAGAGCGACGGGCGGGCCTGCTCAAAATCTGAACCTTAGGCCGACAGTCAGGTACTGCACACCACCGCCGGTATCGTTCACCAGGCCAAAGATACCGGAGCGATGATGGAATCGTATCACCAGTTCCTTGGACTTGTCCTCCGGCGCAGCGAAGGTAATTTCGGGTGCGAAATAATGTAGAAGCCGGCTGCCATCGCCATCGTCTGACTTTTCCGTCTCGAATTCCGCGATGCCACTGGCGTAATTAAGGCCGGTTGAAACGGCCACAGTGGTGTAGAGATAGTCGTTCCAGGGAAAAGAGGCATATCTCAGATAGGCTGCCGCCCATGCCTCATACTCATCCATTGCGCCAAAACGCTTTGCCAATCCGAGTTCGGCCTCGACTTGAAATGTGTTGTCGAGAAGGCCTGCGACCCTTCGGGATGCCGCAATGCCCAGCAATCCGCTGTCGCCAAAATTCCATTCGGACGGAGCCAGGTTGCCTTGGAGGAAGACTTCATCCATCGGCGTCTCGACGAATTTGCCGCCAAAGATCATGAAACTGCAGTCGCCATCGCATGGCCCTGTAATGCCATACCAATCGAACCAGTCAGAAGCACGAACGGCTTGCGGCTGACCGAGCAGGAAGATCAGGCAAGCGAAGCCGTGCCATGCCTTTGCCTTGCGTGAAGATGCATCCCCCATTTCAACGCCCATTGCTGCCGCGAACGCTCGCTGTCTAGCTCGTACGGCGCGATCATCTTGATCCCACGAGCAAATTGCGCGTGCTCCTTCAGAGTACGCCTGCCGCCAAATCAACACTATTTCGTCAGGTCTCCGTCGGAGCACCGCATATTAGTCGCCAGCACCTTGTTTATGCAACGCGTTACCGCCGTTTAAGGAACGACAACGCTACGAGCCGAAATGTGCGTCGGGGTTGCGATGGCGAAAGCGCCGTGCATCGCCCCATCGGCCGGTGAGCCAGTCGGTCTCTTCAATCCGGTTTGTTACCATGACAAGAAATGGCTGGTCTTAGCATTTGGGTCAGGTAGGCTGACCTAAATTGCGCGGCCGGATTCCGGCTCGGGCAGAATGCCACGTCAAATCAGCGAGATAGGGCGCATCGCTACGGCCGTGCCGCACCGCGCTTGCAGGAGGAAATGCATGCAACTGGATACGCTACTGGCGCTGTTCCTGTTCGCCTTCACGACATCGATCACGCCCGGTCCGAACAACATGATGCTGTTTGCCTCGGGCGTGAGTTTTGGTTTTGCCCGTACGATCCCACATATGCTCGGCATCGGCAGCGGTTTCTTCGTTCTGTTGATCGCGGTCGGCCTGGGGCTTGGTGCACTGCTTCACTCCGTGCCGTTGCTCCATACCGCGCTGAAATTCGCCGGGGGTGCCTATCTCGTCTGGATCGCCTGGAAGATCGGATCCTCGCGCTCGCTTGGCGAGGGCAAGGCGAGTGCGGCGCCAATGACCTTTCTGCAGGCGGCCGCGTTCCAGTGGATCAATCCGAAAGCCTGGGTAATGGCGGTCTCGGCGATGGCCACCTATACGAGCAGCGACAGCTATCTCTTGAGCGTCTTCGTCGTCGGTCTGGTCTTTGCGCTCGTCAACGTGCCGAGTGTCTCGACCTGGGCAGGCTTCGGGTCGGCGCTCCGGCAATGGCTCGCGGAGCCGACGCGGCTCAAATGGTTCAACATAACCATGGCCGTACTGCTCGTCGTCAGTCTTTGGCCGATGTTGAAGTAAAGACAATGACCGGAAAATTCTTCAAATAGTGATTCCGATCTTCACCCTAGTGCATTAGAAATAATCGGATTTCCGGTAGAGGAGCGACCGAATGGCCGAGCATCATCATGGTCATGAAGACGATCACGGCCATCACGAGCACGACAACCGTTTCACCGATATGGAAGCGCGTGTGAAAGCGCTGGAAACGGTGCTGACGGAAAAGGGGCTGATCGACCCGGCGGCAATCGATGCGATCGTCGAGACTTACGAGACGAAGGTGGGGCCACGCAACGGCGCCCGCGTCGTCGCCAAGGCCTGGAGTGATGCGGACTTTGCCAGCTGGCTGAAGCGCGACGCCACTGCCGCGATCGCCAGCCTCGGCTTCACCGGGCGGCAGGGCGAACATATGCGCGCCGTTTTCAACGCGCCCGATACGCACAACCTCGTCGTCTGCACGCTCTGCTCCTGCTACCCATGGGCCGTGCTCGGCCTGCCGCCCGTCTGGTACAAGGCGCCGCCTTATCGCTCGCGCGCCGTCATCGATCCGCGCGGCGTGCTTGCCGAATTCGGGCTCGAGCTGCCGGCGGAGAAGAAGGTCCGCGTCTGGGATTCGACAGCGGAACTGCGATACATCGTCGTCCCCGAACGGCCCGACGGCACGGAAGGCTTCGGAGAGGAGGAACTGGCCGCTCTTGTCACGCGCGACGCGATGATTGGGACCGGGTTGGCTTTGTCACCGGAGGCTGCGCGATGAACGGACCGCATGACCTTGGCGGCCAGCACGGCCTTGGCCCGATCGCACCGGAAAAGGATGAGCCCTATTTCCACGCGGATTGGGAGAAGCGGGCCCT
This sequence comes from Sinorhizobium fredii USDA 257, assembly GCF_000265205.3. NCBI lineage: Bacteria > Pseudomonadati > Pseudomonadota > Alphaproteobacteria > Hyphomicrobiales > Rhizobiaceae > Ensifer > Ensifer fredii. The sequence goes on along the minus strand of NC_018000.1, from coordinate 4,597,688 downwards.
CGGTATAACGCTCTCCTGCGGTGCCTTTGGTGCCTGGACGATCGATGAGAGCCGTCATGCGCGCGAGAGCCTGCCGCCTGCGACCTATCTTGCGGCGAGCTATTACGAGATCTGGACTCGTGCGCTGGAAACGCTTCTGAAGCGCCACGGTTTCGTGACCCAAGCGGAGCTTGATGTCGGCCAAATGCTTGAAAAGGGGCGGGAGCCGAAGCGGGTGCTGAAGGCCGATATGGTCGCGGGCGTGCTCGCCAAGGGGGGGCCCTGTGACCGACCGGTGCAAACGCCACCGCGTTTCGTCGTCGGGGAAACCGTGCGTACGAAAAATTTCCATCCCGATACTCATACGCGCCTGCCGCGCTATGCGCGTGCCAAGACGGGCGTGGTGGAAGCGGTGCAGGGCAGTTTTGTTTTCCCGGACGATAACGCCCATGGCAGGGGCGAGAACCCACAATGGGTTTACACGGTCGTCTTTGATGGCGGAGAGATCTGGGGGGAGGGCGCCGATCCGACGCTCACCGTCTCGATCGATGCCTGGGAGAGCTATCTTGAGCGCGTGTAACACCACATCTCCGCTGGTCGCCTCCGCCGAACTGCCTAAATCGGCGGACGGCGATCCAATCTTTGCCGAGCCTTGGCAGGCGGCCGCCTTTGCCATGACCGTCCGGCTGCATGAGCAGGGCGTGTTTTCCTGGCATGAATGGGCCGAGGCGCTTTCGACGGAACTCCATAGGCCCGGCCGAAAGGTGGATGGCAGCGACTATTATGATTGCTGGGTGGCGGCGCTCAGCCACCTGGTCGCGAAGCTCTCCATCACCTCGGGTCCGGAACTCGAGGCGCTGGTCCGAAGCTGGCAGCGTGCTGCCGAAGCCACGCCGCATGGCAAGCCCATCGTCCTTGAGAACGATCCGCTGCGACAAGATTAGGTCAAGTCGGGGCGCTAGGAGGCTTCAGACCCCTCGAACTGGCGATAGCATTCGTTGGCGACCTTCTGCAGGAGATCGCGCGGCACTTCGCCGGTGACAGCATAGCCGATCTCGCCGTCGATCCAGTAGAAGGTTTCTAGGCCGCCCTGGCGCGCAATACGGAAACTCGTTTCGCGATTGTCCCTGTTGCGCCCAAGAAGAACGGTTACCCGCTGGCCGGAGCCATCCTCGTACATCAGCATCGCGCCCGCCGTGTCGTTGACGGGGATCAGCCTGCCGCCCACGAGCGAAAATCCGAGCGCCGAAAGATCGGGGATCTTCAGTCCATAATCGAGCCGCTTGCCGAGCCAGGTCGCGAGATGCACCCGTTGGTCGGCGCCGACCTCGACCGGATGGCGCACCTCGCTCGCGTAGACTTGGAAGGCGGATTGCGCCTGGCGGGGGAGGCTGGCGGGGCCCTCAGCCGTCTCAGGCGGCCGATCCGGGGCGAGAATCCCGGGAGTGTAGACGCCCGCAAGGGCTCCTGCGGCGAAGATCAGAAGACCGGCGGCGATGCGCCGCAGTAAGGGGACGGGGGATGAGGCGACGGCCTTGCCCTGGTGCCGACGGGCGGAAAGGAGCTGCCGATCGCCCGCTTCGTCGCGGGCATAGGGTGCGAAATGTTCTTTCAGCGCTGCCGCCTGGGCCTGCCATTCGCGGACTTCTTCCGCGCGGGCCGGATGCCGTTCCAGCCAGGCTTCGATACGCCCCCGCTCCGGCTGGTTGAGGTGGCCGTCGACATAGGCATGCAGTTCGTCTTCGGAGACGGTGTTGAATTCGTCCGTCATTTCGGTCTCCGCAGGGCAATCACATTGTCGGCTTTCATCGCTTCGGCGAGCTGGCGGCGGGCCCGCGACAGGCGCGACATCACCGTGCCGATCGGAACGGCCATCATCTCCGCCACATCCTGATAGCGATAGCCTTCGATCACCACGAGCATCAGCACGGAGCGGTTCTCCGCCGACAGCCGGTCCAGCGCGCGTTCGAGCCGGCGGCTTTGCAAGGGATCGGCGTCCTGGTCTTCGGCAACGAGGGCCAGCGCCTCTTCGTACTCGACCTCGGGATGCAGCGCGCGATGGCGGTGGTGGTTGCGATAGAGGTTCGTCATGATCGTGAAAGCCCAGGCACGCAGGTTCACGCCTCGCCATTGCTGACGCCGCGCCAGCACCTTTTCGACGCAGTCCTGCAACAGGTCCTCGCCGTCCGAATCGGATCGGGCGAGGCTGCGCGAGTAGCGCCTGAGCGCCGGCATCAGAGTGAGGACGTTTTCTTCGAAGGCGTCGGGCGCGGAAGCGTCCGCACCCACGTTCGCCTCCGAACCGTCACGGCCGTGCGACATCCCATTCGCCCTTTACACCGTCACCGGTGATGTCGCCCATCTTCTTGTCCTTGATCCAGAAATAGAGCGGCATACCGTCCTTGGCCCATTGCTTGCTGCCGTCCTTGCGCTCGACGATGGAATAGGCACCTTCTGCCATTCCGTCGCCCTCCACCATGAAGGGCGGCCAGTTCTTTGCGCAGGCATCATAGCAGCTGGAGACACCCTTCTGGTCGTCCTTGTACGTGTAAAGCGTCATGCCGTTTGCCGCGGCGAGGACCGGACCTTTCTCGCTCTCGACCGTTTTGACCGGCGGTGCCGCCAAAGCCGAGGCCGTCATGGCAAACGAAATCGCTATGGCCAATGCAAACGTTCTCATGGGAGCTTTCCTTCCTCAATCGGATGAAGTTCGCGCTATGCCACGCTCCCGACGGGTGGCCGACGGTATGCGCCATACGCGGAACCGGTTTCAGGTTCACGGATGAGACACGAATGGTGCCGGATTTATTCCCCGCCCGCCCGCGATAGTTGTGAGCGTGGACGAAGGAGCGGGCGGTCGGTTTCTCGGTCAGACGCGGTCGGCGACGAAGCGGGCGAGGACCGGGCCTATAAGCGTAATGATCAAGAGCCGCGCGGTCTGCAGCGCCATGACGAAGGGGAGATCGACATTGCTGGAGGCGGCTATGACGGCAATGGAATCGAGGCCGCCGGGGCTGGTGGCGAGATAGGCTGTGAGCGGATCGATGCCGGCCACCCTGATGAGCAGCAGTGCGAGCGCGCCGGAAAACGCCATGAGCACGAGAATGGAGATGAGCGTCGGCACGAAGGCGCGGCGCGCATGCGCAATGATGCTGCGGGTGAAGCTCAGCCCGATGTTCCAGCCGAGCAGCGCGAAGGACAGCGCCAGCAGCCATTGTGGCAGTTCAATCGTCAACATGCCGGAGACGTTGAGAGCCGAACCGAGGGCAAAGGGGACGAGGAAGGCACCGGCCGGTACACGCAGGACCTTGCCGAGGACGCCGCCGACAATCCCGACGGCAAGCGTCGCGAGGAAGGGCAGGCCGGCGACCGGCGCAAACCAGCGGGTCGCGGTCTCGGCTGCCGTGCCGCTGACCCAGAGATGTGCAACCATCGTCGCGGCGCCGGCGACGAAGACGACCCGCAAATATTGCATGAAGGCAACCAGACGGGTATCCGCGCCATAGGCGTCGGCCATGAGCAGCATGGTCGAGGCGGCGCCGGCCGAAGAGCCCCAGATCGCTGTCGTTCCGGGCAGGATGCGCATCCGGGTGATCGTCCAGCCGCAGAGCGTACTGACGCCGATCACCGACAGGATGACCGCGAGGAAGAGCAGCCAATTGCTGGAAAAGGTGGCGAACAGGTCGGGTCGCATCGAGCCGGCGATCATCATCGCCAGGATGACCTGCACGCAGAAAAAGAACTGGCGGGGCAGGCGGATCGTGCCGCCGTTCATGCCGACCAACGCGCCGGCAACCATCGGTCCCATCAGAAGCCCGGCCGGAATGCCCACTAATTCGAGAAGGGCAGCAAAAATCAGTGAAAGCACGGCCAGCAGACACCATTGCCCTATGCGGGGCAAGCGACCCAGCCCGGTGCTTTCAGGGGTCATCGGCGTTGCGGGCTGTTCCGGCTTCAAGGGCGTTCTCCGGCGAGGACGGCTTTCGCTGCGCGTGCACACTGTATGCAGCCGCCGGGTTGTTAGCAGCATCGCGCGCGCCGATTCAAGGTGCCGAGGCAAGAAACTGCCACAGCGATATTCATCGAGAGTGGGCTTCCGGACGCAGCGCATGAGACTGATTGAAGGCTCTCGAGCCGCAGAAGATTTCGCGCAAGCGCCGCCAGGCGGCATTGTGAGCGCCGAGGCATCGCCGTCGAGGGGCAGATAGAAATCCGGGCTTGCGCCAAGACACCGAATCCTGACACTTCAGGCCATGCAATTCGCTCCGCAACAGGATGAGGCCCTGAAGGCCGTTTCGCGTTGGCTGAAGGAAGGCCGTTCGCCGCTCTTCCGGCTGTTCGGTTATGCCGGCACCGGCAAGACGACGCTCGCCCGGCACTTCGCCGAGCATGTCGACGGCGAGGTCCTGTTCGCGGCCTTCACCGGCAAGGCTGCGCAGGTGCTGCGCTCGAAGGGCGCCAGCAACGCCAAGACGATCCACTCGCTGATCTACCGGCCACGCGGCGAGGAGGAAGTCGAGGACGAGGAGACCGGCAAGACCTCGATGGCGCCGATGTTCGCGATCAACCGCCAGAGCCCCGTCGCCAAGGCGGCGCTGATCATTATCGACGAATGCTCGATGGTCGACGAGGCGCTCGGCAAGGACCTGATGAGCTTCGGCACGCCAATCCTGGTGCTCGGCGATCCGGGTCAGTTGCCGCCCGTGTCGGGCGGCGGCTATTTCACCAATCACGAGCCGGACTATCTGCTGACCGATATCCACCGCCAGGCGCGCGACAACCCGATCATCCAGCTCGCCATGCATGTGCGCGAGGGCAAGGAGATCATGCAGGGCGACTACGGCACGGCACAGATCATCTCCAAGAGTGAGGTCACCCAGCCGCTGGTGCTGGAAGCCGATCAGGTGCTTGTCGGCACCAACCGGACGCGGCGGCGCTACAACCAACGTCTGCGCGAGCTGAAGGGTTTTTCGAGCGAGTATCCTCAATCCGGCGACAAGCTCGTCTGCCTGAGGAACGATCCGGCCAAAGGCCTGCTCAACGGTTCTCTCTGGCAGGTGATGAGCTCGTCGAAAGAGACGGTGAAGCCGGGGATCAACCTGATGATCCGCCCCGAAGACGATGACATGGATCGCGGCGCGGCGAAGATCAAGCTGTTGAAAGCGGCCTTCGAGGAGGTCGAGGGCGAGATTCCTTGGTCCACCCGCAAACGTTACGACGAGTTCGACTACGGCTATGCGCTGACCGTGCACAAGGCACAGGGTTCACAATGGGACAATGTCGTGCTCTTCGACGAGAGCTGGGCGTTCCGCGATACGCGCGAACGCTGGCTCTACACGGCGATCACCCGCGCGGCGGAGCGGCTGACGATCGTCAGGTAATCGTTCTGCGAAGAGTTGCCTCCAAAGGAGCCGCTAATGCCGTCGACCGGATTGCTGATCACCTTTCTCGTCACCACCGCCGTATTCGCCTATGTGCCGGGACCGGCCATGCTGTACGCGGCCGCCCAGACAATGGCGCGCGGCCGCTGGTCCGGTGTGATGGCGACGCTCGGCATTCATATCGGCGGCTATGTGCACGTCGCTGCGGCTGCTGCAGGGCTTTCGGCCCTCTTTCATGCCGTGCCGACACTTTATCTGACCGTCAAGCTGGCCGGTGCCGCCTATCTGATCTGGATGGGTGTTTCGCTCTTCCGTGCCAAGGCTCAAGGCGATGTGGTATTGCCGGGGGTGCAGGCGAAATCGGGCCGGCGTGCCCTTTTCGAGAGCGTCACAGTCGAGGTTCTCAATCCGAAGACCGCGATCTTCTTCGTTGCCTTCCTGCCGCAGTTCATCGACACGTCTGCCACACTTCCCGTATGGGTGCAATTCGTTGTCCTCGGGTCGATCGTCAACCTGATGTTCTCGTCGGCGGACATCCTCTGCGTCATGCTCGCCAGCGTGCTCGTATCGAGGATCAGGCATTCAAGTCGCACCCAGCGCCTGGTTCAGCGCGTCGGCGGCGCCACGCTCATCGGATTGGGCGCCCATCTCGCCCTGCAGAAGAGCTGACAGAATGGCCGCTTTCGTCATACGGCAGCGATCACTTTGATCTCGACATGCCATAGTGCAGGCTCAAATAGAGAGATCGGATCGTTGCAACTCTCCGCCGATTGACATAGACCGGTTCGGCGATCAGCCTTGGTCACGCTAAGGGAAAAAGAGCGAAGTGGGCTTTGCAGCGCGGCTCCTCAAACCAGATATTTCAGGAATTACAAGAAGCAGAATATTTGTGTTGAACATGCGCGTTTAAGTCCGAGGGGAGCGCGCTGCCGAAAATGGGGTGGTGGTGCATGCTGCGCGAAAGCCGGACCAATACACCACGAAAATCGGTCAGTCGCACGGCGCGTGCCGGCGGTGCTTCGGCGCATGGCAGCGAGCGCCATATCGTTACGGCACTCTGCTACGACCTCGTCGGGTCGACCGACCTTCTGCACGTCATGGATATCGAGGATTATCAGGAACTGATGTCCGCCTTTCAGGGGGCGAGCAGGCAGTCGATCGCCTCGCACTCCGGCGTGATGCAGCACGAGGCTGGTGATGGAGGTGTGGCGCTGTTTCCGATCGACCTCGACGCCAAGGATGCGGCTTCGCTCGCCATCCGAGCCGGCCTGGATATCGTCGACGCCTGCAAGCGTGTTGGTCAAGAGCGCGGGCGGGACGATCTTCGGGTCCGCGTCGGCATCGCAACGTCGGCGGCACTTATCCGCGACATGGAGCGCGAGAGTTGGCTCCAGGAGCCCGTCACCGGTGCTGCGCTCGCCATGGCGGCTCGTCTTCAAGTCATCGCCGAGCCAAACAGCGTCCTGGTTTCCGAAGAGACTCGCAACCTCGCCGGGCGATCACATGCCTTCGTCTTCCAGGGCAGCAAGGCGCTCAAGGGCTTCTCGGCGCCCGAAAAAGTATGGCGGGCGCTGGGACATAAGATCGAGGTCGGTCGCTTCCATGCCTATGGCCGGCTCGGCGGCCCTTTCATCAACCGCGAGAGCGAGTTGAATACGATCGTTCGTACCTGGGATGGCGTTATTGCCGGGCGGGGCGCAAGTCTGCTCATCGAGGGCGACGCCGGTATTGGCAAGTCCCGGCTGCTGCGGGAGATCCGCAGGAGGACGCGGGATCGGCGGTCGAAGCTGTTCTTCTTCCAGTGCCTGCCCGGGGGATTGCGCTCGACGCTGCATCCCCTGCTACACAGCTTTCCCGGTTCGATGGCGAGGGGCGGCCAGATGGGCGTCACGGCTTCCGAAGTGGCGACGTTGTTCGGGCGTAACGGCATTGAGGACAGGGAGGCGATCGATGTCTTCGCCTATCTGCTTGGAGCAGAGGGGCGAAACCAGCTTCTGTCGAATGACAATCCCAAGACGATTCGCGAAAAGGCGCACCGGGCGCTCTTGCGAACGCTTGAAGCAATCTGCCGAAGCGGCCCCGTGGTCGTGGCCGTGGAGGACATCCATTGGATAGACCCGACCTCGCGGGACCTACTCGGCGAAGCGGCCCGTCTCATCGGTCAGTTTCCAATCTTCCTTATCTTGACGGCGCGTCGCGGTTCGCCTGTCGAATGGCTGGACGCGGCAAACCTGCTGCGGCTGTCGCTGCGGCCACTCGACAGCGACGAGACGAAGCTGGCGATCAGGGCGAAGTGGCCGGCGCATCAGTTGGAGAGGCTGCCGGAGCTCTTCGAAGTGGCCGAACGGATATCCGGTGGCGTTCCCCTGTTCATCGAGGAAATCTGCCAGTGGGCGTCCCAGAATGCCGAAGCAGATGAGGCGAGCCTGTCGGAAAACATGAAACCGGTTCATCTGTCGGCGTTCGAATCCATACTGGATGCGCGACTGCAGCATTTAGGTCCGGCCAGAGAGGTGGCGCGAGCGGCGGCTGCGGCCGGTACGCTGGTGACCTTGCCGCTGCTGCGCCTGCTTCTACCCGACTTCAGCAAGAAGGCAATCGCCAGTGCAGCCGACATGCTATGCGAGACCGGCTTCCTGACGCGCGTTCGGGCGCCCGGACGCGTAGCCTACGGCTTTCGCCACGTACTGATCCAGGAGACGATCTACAATGCACTGTTGCGCAAGCAACGGCAGATGCTGCACCGGCGGCTCTTTGGCGCCGTCAACCAGAACCGCGGCATGGCCGCCTGGATCGACACCGGCGCGCTTGCCGAACATGCGGAGCGGGCCGGTCTCCTCGAAAATGCGATCGAACTGCTTATTGCCGCCGGAAAGGAGAGTTCGAGCCGCTCGGCAATGATCGAGGCGCGACAGTATCTGGAACATGCGCTGAGACTTTGCAGCCAATTGGGCGATGGGCGCCCGGTCGAGACCTTGCAGCTTGCCGCGCTGACGGCGCTGGGGCCGATTCTTATCGGGATGGTCGGGATGAGTTCGCAACCGGCGCGTCAGCTGTACGAGGACGGTGTGGCGATTGCGCGCCGGCAGCCAATGTCGGAGCAGTCCAGATGGTTTCCCATACACTGGGGATGGTGGCTTACCGGTTCGGATTTTCGGGTCATGCATGATCGTGCACTCGAGGTGCAATCGATGCTGGCCGAGGCCGAGGACCCGGAGATAAGGCTGCAGATCAACCATTGCATTTGGGCAATCGATTTTAACCTTGGCCACCACCGGCAGACGCAAGACGCTATCCTGGCGGGACTGGCACTTTATGACGAGCGTACGGCAAAGACGAACCGGACGCTCTATGGCGGGCACGACGCCAAGGTTTGCGGTCTGGGGCAGTTGGCATTGTCACTGTGGTTAACAGGCAGGACAAGCGCATCGGATGCGGCGCTTTCAAGAATGATCACTTTCGTTGACCGGATCGGGCACGCACCGAGCAAGGCGCACTCGCTCGACACGGAAGCGGTGTCCGCATTCTATCGGGAGGATTTCGCGCGCCTCACTGACGTGGCTGAACGCATGGCGGACTTCGCGAGAAAGCATGAAATGCGGTCGCTCTCCGGGCTTTCCCTTCTTTTTGGCGGGTGGGCCATCGCGCATCGCGAAGACCTGGCAACCGGCCACCAGACTTTTCAGGGCGGTCTGGCGCTCCTGAAGGAACTCGGCACCGTCATCGACCTGCCGATTTATCTCTATATGCACGCCACAATGCTGGGCCTCGCGGCAAAGCATGATGCGGCGATCAAAGTCACGGATGAGGCGATCGAACGGGCGCAGGAGACCTACCACGCCTATTGGCTCGCCGAGCTTTTCCGGTGCCGTGCTGTTCTTCGCGCGCGGGCTGGGGAAGACTCGGCGCGTGTTGTGGACGACTTGCGCTCGGCCGTCGAGATTGCCGAACGCCAGGGGGCGAAAGCGCTGCTGCAACGCGCCAGGCGTTCGATTCGGGAGCTCAATCTTGTCGGTCGGCTTTGAACCCCGCGGCCACACGAGCGGCGGTGCTGCCGCCAACCAGGGACCTTCGGCCTTTCATCACGAGATCGTTTCTGGTCTCCGTCGGCCTTGGTCGCAGTGTCGGGGACCGGAGGAAGCGGAAGAGTGCTTTCGAAAGATCATGCCGCTCTGCCGCCGCGCACGGATAACCCGGCTCGCAGACCTCACCGGTCTCGATCGCGTCGGCCTGCCGGTGGTACAGGTCATTCGGCCCGCCGCGCTCTCGGAGGTCACGGCCTTGGGGCGAGGGTTTGCCATGACGGAGGCGGCAGTGGGGGCGATCATGGAGTCGCTCGAGCGCTATTTCGCCGAGGCCATTCCGCCGCTGCGAACGTTTCGCGCTACGGCAGAGGAGCTCGATCTTGCCGACGGACTATTCGATCGGTTGCTGGGGCGGGAGTGCCGGGAGAACTGGCGACGACGCGAAATTCCCTGGATCGTTGGTATAGACATCGCGACTGGTCATCCCCAGCCGGTTCCGCTCGAACTTGTGCATACCTGCTACACGGAACCGCCACCTGCTGGCGACGGCCTGTTCGTCCGCACGACCACAGGCCTCGCCTGCCATATGGATGCCTGCAGCGCCTTTCTACATGGTGTGTTCGAGTGCATCGAGCGCGATGCGATCGCCCGGGCCTTCGCGACACACGGCTTCTTCGACCGCACGCGCATCGCTTCGACGGGCCTTGGGGCGCGGGTGGATCATATCCAATCAGTCGCTGCCGCCTGTGGGATATCCTTTGCCCTGTGGCATGCGCCTTCACCTGCGGGTATTCCGGTAATCTGGTGTCAGACGATTGAGACAGGCCCGGGTGAACCGATCCTCGCCCTGCCGACCGAAGGCTATGCGGCCGGCCCGAGCATCGAAGCGGCAACGGTGAGCGCTATGCTGGAAGCTCTGTCGGCCCGGGCAGGGGCAATCTCGGGCGCTCGCGACGACCAGACGAGAGCCCACTACAAAAGAAGCATCGATGCCGCCGTGGCAAAGACCCGCCGACTCATCCTGGAGGACGGGCCCGGGAGGCCAGTGGATGCAGCATTGTCGCCCGTGATCGCCGATCCCGTGTCACTGCTGAACGGAGTACTCTCCGCCGGGCTGGGGCCGGTTATCGCCGTGCAGGTCGGGCACGATCTCGAAACCGGCGTGCAGTGTGTAAGGACGGTCCTTGCCCGCGCGCTTCCTTTCTCTGTTGTACGGTGAGCAGATGGCGGATGCGAGCGAAGAGGGTCCGATTCTGGTGTTTCTTGGCCCGACGCTTCGGCTTGCCGACGCCGAGGCGCTGCTCGACGCCGTCTATCTGCAGCCCGCCGCGCAGGGCGACATTCTTTTGGCCGCCCATGCTTTCCGCCCGCGAGCCATGATCCTGATCGACGGCCAGTTCGAAGATCGGCCGGCCGTCAGGCACAAGGAGATTCTCTGGGCGATGGCGCAGGGCATTGTGATGGTCGGAGCCTCCAGCATGGGGGCGCTGAGGGCTGCGGAACTCCACGATTTCGGCATGATCGGCGTCGGCTTGATCTACAGATGGTATCGCCGATGGGCCCTTTCATCGCTGAGGGAGGCTCGCGGCTCGCCTCCAGCTCTGGCACCGGATGATGCCGTGGCCGTGCATTCGGGGCCGGCGGAGCTTGGCTTTCTGCAACTAACGGACTCGCTGGTCGATCTGCAGCGGACCTTTTCGGGCCTGATGCGCCGCAAGGCCATCACGCCTCCCGAACGCACGCTGCTCACAACAATGGCGCGAGATATGAACTTTCGCGAGCGCACGCTTGCGGCTGTACTAGGCGCGGCGGGATGGCCAGATGGCCGCATTCAAGAAGTGCGACAGACGGTGGTAAAGCAGAAGGGAAAGGACGCTCTCCTCGCACTTCATACCGCACCGAGCCTTATAAGAAGGGCTGAGGCGGCAGGCGACGTTGATTCCTGGACGGCGACGAACACCTTCATGCGGGACCTGGAAGCCGGTGGCATTGACTCAAATTTAGTGAACACTTATAAATTGAATCCCTGATTGCCGGATTTCACCGACCGAGGGGCGATTTTGCGATGCGTTTGCTTCGGAATGAGGCCCTTGAGTCTGGTGATGCGCGCCTGGGTACGCGCTTCTGGATCTTCCCCCAACCCCCTTTCATTCCAGGATACGAGCAGCCGGATCGTGTCTGGCTGCCGATATTGCGAGACGAAATCGGTGCGGGGCCAAGTGACTCGCGGATGTATGTCGTCGATCCGCTCTCCGACAAGCAGCCGTATGGCTTCGATCGCCTGCCGCCATTCAATGGGGCAATGCGATCCCCGGCAAGGCCGGGTCCGGACCGTCACTTCGATAATGTATCGCCGACCTCACGGGAGTTTCTCTCCGTGCACGCCTATGCCTGCGTGCACTTCGTTCTCGATATATGGCAGAGCTATCTCGGCCGACCGGTCCGATGGTTTTTTGATCAGACCTTTCCACGCCTCGAGATCGTTGCCTTTGTGAATTGGGACAACGCACAGGCGGGCTACGGATTCCTGGAACTTGGGTGTACGGACACCGATGGAGTGCGGCGGCCGTATGCGTTGAATTTCGATACTATCGCCCACGAAGTCGGACACCTTATCCTCCTGTCCGAAACCGGCGTGCCCACGATATTCTCACGCGGAGCCGACTTCTTTCCTTTTTCTGAGGCTTTTTCGGATGCCGTATCGTTAATCTCCTTCCTGCATTTCGGCTCGGCCATCGACCGGCTGCTGCGGCGAACGAGGGGCAACCTGCTCCTGTACAACGAGCTCAATCGTTTCGCAGAGACAAGTCCGGAGGCCCAGGTTCGACTGGCGACCAATTTTCGCCGCATGTCCGACGTCACGCGCGAGGTGCACGACCGCGCGCTTCCCTTCGTCGGCGCCATCTTCGATACCATTGTCGAGCTCTATCACCGCGAACTGGTCGCGCGGGATTGCGCCGACATTCGGCTTCTCGATATCGACCTGCGCGAACTGGATCAACGTGATTTTGATGACTTCCGCGCGGCAACGGCCGGGGCCTTTGAGGTCAAGCCAATGGTCTTCGAACTGGCGCTGGCCGCTGCTCGTGATTTGGTGGGACAGGCGCTTGCGGCATCGTTGAGGACGCTCGACCCGACGACGATGCGTCTGGATCAGGCGGCAACTGCTGTCGTTGCCGCCGCCCAAGGCGCGGCTGCGGAGGTGCTGGAGGCGAACTTCGCATGGCGTGAGATTATCGGTCGAAGGTGAAGCCAGGAAAAGGAGAGGGAACATGAGTGATTGTTGTAACCATCCCGGCGTGGGTAACGAGCCCAAGGGCCTCGAAGATCCACAATATGACGCCTACAATCCAAGCGAGGTGCGTCTTTATGGCCGCCCAGCTAGCTCTCTGTCGATATTTACACCCAAAGAGATCGGGGACCTCGACATCAGTCTTGAAGAGGAACTGCGAGGTCGTGAAATAAAAGATGATGACAAGAAGCTGATTTCTGAAATTATCAGGCGTGTTGCGCAGAAAAAATTGGTCGACCTGTTTCAGCAACAGATAGTCTTAGCTTTGGTGGATGAGAAGGAAGCCGAAGTCTTAAAACTCACGGTAGAGATTAATATTCCTTCACGCAATTTTCGCGGCGACGACGGTAAATATATCAAAAGCATCGGCGTGATCTATGGTTATGCCTATGAGGGGCATTGCTACAAACTGCCGAAACCGCAAATCATGTATCTGCCCGCAGAGCCGAGGGCGATCCTTGGCGGCGATTGCGGGTGCGACTGCGGATTTGTTCCGGAACTCGGCTACGCCGTCTGGCAGATCGACAAGCTTGAACGCGTCATTGCGCTTGATGTTCGCTCGGATGACGTGAAAACCCTGGTCCTCGACGAAAATCTGCCAGGCAGTCGTTCGCCACTGGCTTATGCGCAAGCGCAATCTCTGGCTCCGCAACGGCATCGCGATTGACTTTGCAAGGGTTTCATGGCGGGAGCGGCCATGATCACTGATCTGCGCGGAGGGCCGCAGGCGGCCCTCATTTCATGCTGCGGCGATCTCGTGCGGTACGTCAAATCCGAACAGATTCCAGCCCACAGGCACCTCCACGACCGTTGAGCGTCAAGAAGCGCCCGGCGTTTCAGGAGTGCCTGCCTATTGCAGGCTGCCGTCGCCGCTGCGATCGGCCGCCTTGAAATCTGCCATGACCCGGTTCAGGAACTCGCTCTGGCTAAGGTTGCCGTCGCCGTTCGTGTCAGTGGCGGCAAATTGCTGAGCGTTCAATGCCTGCGCCACCTCGTCGGAGCGCAGGCCGCCGTCCTTGTTCTTGTCCAGACCTACGAAGGCCTTTGTCATGAAGGCCTGGTATTCGGAACGGTCGACCACGCCGTTTTTGTCGCGGTCGAGGCGATCCATTTGCCCTTGAGACATGGCCGCAGGCCGATCCTGGGCGGCGGCTGGAACAAGCTGGCAAAGTGCAAGTGCCGCCGCCAGAACTACGTTTCGAATCATGGCGGATTTCCACTAGTAGGCACAGGTCAAGGCATTGCCGGCCGCGCTGCCTAGCGTCGCGCCGCCACCAACGGCCCAGAGCTGACCGGTTCCGGATCCTATAGTCGCGCCGACCACGCCGCCGACGATCGCGCCACCAACCGTTCCGGCAATGCAGCCGAACTCGTTGCCTCCGCCTTGGGATGTCGCAGCGGATTGGCACCCGGATAAGGCGAGGGCGCCAACGAAAATCAGAGTTAAGGTAGGCTTGCTCATTTTATCCTCCAGTATATTCGTCCGAATGCAATACGAATCGGCGAAGGCGCCATTGTTGGCGTCGGATGTAAATAAGCTTCTGAGTATGTCTCCCGAAGTGCGAGAGGCTCTTCTGATCGGTCAGAAGCAGCTCATTGTCGAAACATGCAGTCTGTCGACGAAGACGTCCGGAACTGCGCGCAAATACTACCGCCACCGACGGGTAATGACAACTCTCCGGGCTTGTCAGACCGCGAGAGGTGGAGCGGCAGCGCGTTGACAGTTGCTGATCCGACGCGATTATGCCGGTGAGCACGGCCTTGGCGACCGCCTGGAAGCGGTTTTGGGCATCGAACTGCACGAATTCACGGTAGGAGCTAATCAGCCAAGTGAACAGCCCTTAGTATTGCGGGGTGAAATGTTGGCAAGAGCAGATTGCGCCGTAACGGCACCTCGCGATGGTTGCGGCAGGGTGCCTTGCTGCCGCTTGAACTGCTCAGTGGCCGAAGAGCTGCATCGGTTTCTTTGCAGAGAGGATGAAAAGGGGTTCATCGCCCTTAAGAGGGGCAAGTTCCTGCTGGCAGGTCCAGGCCTCCTGGAAGCTCTCGCGCGTCAAGAGCTTCTTGTAACGCGCCGTCGTCACCATGCAGCGCATCAATGTACTCTGCAGGCCCTCCGTGGCGGCGTGGGCGTAAATCTCGCCATCGAGAGCGAAGAGCTGCGCTGCAAGCGAGGTGGTCTTGTAGAGAACGTCAGATTCGTTTGCGAGGTGTTCGGCACTGATGAAGTCCTGACGAAGCGGCATTGCTTCTCCGTTGTGCGAAAGCGTCACGCGAAGGCCGGGCCTTGGGGTATCGTGCCACGCAACCGTGACGGAGAAGGCGAGCGCCGGGTTCAAGGAACCGGTCGCGCGCGAAGCGCCGGCCATGTCTGCCGAGCCAAGAGTCTTGTGGCGCAGCGCCGCTGCACGCAATATCGTGGCGAAATGCTCTGCGCTCCCATGTTCCGCGTCAACGATGAAACGCACGGAGGGAAGCCCGCGGACGGCGGCCATCGGACCATTCACAAGCTTGGCCTCTGCATCGATGTCGAGCGCAATCTTCGGTGAGGGCAGTGGCGTGAACAAGAGCAGCGGCAGTACCGTCAGCACAGCCCAAGGCGAGGAGAAGGGAGTTGGCTGCCATCCGCGCTGGCGCTTGGAGACGCGATCTCGGGCAGTCATGGCCGGCCGCACAGGGACTTCCGCGACGGGGTCACGCCGCCGGCGGTACTCCGGCACGTAGGTTCCCTTCGGGATGCCGATCTGCCATTCCTCGCCGGACCCCTCGGCTTCGTAGAAGCCTTTCAGCAATTTGCGCAATTTTCCAGCGTGAACGCGCACGAGAGGATCGCTATCGGCATCGAAAGCCTGGCTGCGTCCAAAGACGTCGACGGCGATCGAATAGCCTTTCAGTTGACCGGCCTCGCCGACGATCTCCCTCTCGACAACATAGGTGAGGAAGGCGCGCAGCCGTTCGGAGCGCTGAAAGCTCTTGCTGTCGAGAATCCGGCTGAGCGCCGACCGGATCGTCTCGTCGCAGGGCCTTTCGGCTGGCGTCATCAATGGCTCCGGAAGAAAAGGCGTTATGCCCGTGGGGTCTGAAAAGGCGGCAACTTTAACCTGATTCGAAATCTAGACCCAAAAAATGGTGGTTGTCAGGTTTAGCAACAAGAAGTGTCAGCATTTTCTGAAATGGAGCGAAGCCTTCCGCCAAAGCGCCAGGGGCACGGATGGAGGTCCGTGCCAGATTGATGTGCCCCCTCGGACATTGGGCCTAGGCGCCGCGGCGATATTCCAGTTTGGGATACCAGTCCGCGCCGCGGCCCTCCGGCGTCGTGTCGAGCAGGTGCCACAGCGGGTCGGGGTCGGGCGCGTCGCGCGGATCTTGGCCGGGATCGGCCATTTCGCCGTTCATCTCGCCGCTCCAAAAATGCCGGATCGTGCCGTCCCGACGGGTAAGAACCGTGTAGCCGGGGACATCCGCATCCTCGGCACTGACATAGTCGCGGGTAAAGCTCCCCTCGCTGTCGGAATAGACCTTCAGCTGGGTCCAGCCGCGCGCCTTCTTGGCCTCGACCAGCCGCTCGATCGGCGAGCGGGCGACCATCGCCAGAGCGATGCGTTGCTCGATATCCGGCACTTTCCCTTCCCAGGAGGCCATCAGCGACGTGCACATGGGGCAGGGCTTCTCGCGCTCCGGGCCGAACATGTAGCTGTAGATGATGAGCGTGTCCTTGTCACCAAAGAGGTCAGCGAGCGTTACTGGCCCGTTCTCCCCCTCGAAAACGTAAGCCCGCGGCACCTCGCCGCCCAGTGGCAGTTGCCTGCGTTGCGCAGCCACGCGCTCGATATGGCGTCGAAGTTCGATTTCCTCAGCCAGCAAAGCGTTGCGTGCCTGGCGGTACTCCGCACTCTCATTCGGGAAGCTGGCTCGGTTCCGTGCGGCGAGTTCCGTTGCGGGGACGAGTGGGGCCTGCGTCGTCATGGTGCTCTCCTCATTCAAGCTGCCAATTGAAGCGATTGTGTTGATATCAACATAATCAGGCACTGTCAAAACGCTACGAGGGAAACCGTGCAAAGGCCGATTCCGATCTTGCAAAATCTGCGGTAGAACTGCGACGATCGATTTGGTCGCCGACACACTCCTTCGAGTGCACGCTTTGAAAGTTTCGATATGCCCGCCAAGCTTTCCGTGAATCTCAATGCCATCGCCATGCTACGCAACCGGCGCGATCTTCCCTGGCCCTCCGTGACCGGCCTCGGCCGCATCGCGCTTCAGGCGGGGGCGAGCGGACTGACCGTGCATCCGCGTCCCGATCAGCGGCACATCCGGTTTTCCGACCTGCAGCCGATCCGCGATCTGATCGACGATGAATTTCCGGGGGCGGAGTTTAATATGGAAGGCTATCCCAACGAGGAGTTCCTCCAACTCGTTGAACGGCACGAACCGGAGCAGGTGACGCTGGTGCCCGATGACCCGGCGCAGGCGACCTCCGACCACGGCTGGGACTTTCGCGAGAACCACGTTCTGCTCGCCAACGTCGTCGGGCGCCTCAAGGGGAAGGGCTTCCGCGTGTCGCTGTTTGCCGATGGCGATCCGGACCGGGAAGCGCTGAAGATCGCCAAGGAGGCGGGGGCGGATCGCATCGAACTCTATACAGGCCCCTATGGCGGCTGCCACGACGATTCGGACGAGGCCGAGCGGATCGCCGGCGAGCTCGGCCGCACCGCCGAAATCGCGGCGGACCTTGGCCTCGCGGTCAATGCAGGTCACGACCTGACCGTCGCCAACCTGCCGCGGCTCGTCAAGCATATCCCGGTGCTCGCCGAAGTCTCGATCGGCCATGGCCTGACGGCCGACGCGCTGGAATACGGCATGGCCGAGACGGTGCGCCGCTTCCGCCGTGCCTGCGGCGAGGCGGCGTAGGGCGATCCAACAGCTGCGATACGACCATGGGTCGGGCGGGCGGCGAGCGGCAGGATTGCTGTAGTCGGAGAAGCCCAAATCGCGGCCTAGTCGACCCGTGCAATACAATGCGCCGTTCTGGATGCAGCTGTTGGTTACGGGCCCGTTCATGCTCTTGACCTGCATTCCGCCCCTCAGGCCGCTGAAGGGCCGGCTGGTTGCGAGCCAGTTCTTCTACAAGGCCGAGGAGGGCAAGCCCGTGCGCAAGCCTGCGGCATCCCCACCGGCGGCGCCTCCAGCTACCATTTAAGGACACATGGGTGGCGGGCCGCGCGGTGATTTAAGGTCAGGGCGCCCTTGCAGCTGTCTCGCGGCGTGGAGAGGCACGCCGCATCAGCTCCGTGCCGTGTCCGCCGGTGCAGAGGGAACGCCGTCGATGGGGCCCCCTCATATTCTCGATTGTTTGCTACCAGCGGGCAATGCGGCTAGCGCAGAGCGCACCGAGGAGCGTCAGCACCGCAATCGCGATCGTATACCATGTCGCTACGAACAACGGTGAATCGTCCGTGCAATGGGCGGCATAAAAGGTCGCGGCGAGGCCGCCGGCGGCAAGCCCGGCAACTGCGCCGGCAAGCGTGGGATGGGAGGGCGCGCCGTGGCGCAATGCGAGCAGCAGAAGTACCAGCGGACCAATACCGATCAGCGGAATGAAGGTGAGGCATACGAGGCTGTTCGTCCCGATGAGCCTTGCCGACCAGGTGTCCGGCGACAAGACGGCGAGTTCGGCGACAACGCCTGCCGCCAGCAGCGTCGGAGCAATAGCAAGGCGCGGCAGCGACCGTCGCGCATCCGCTTCCGGCCGCGACAGCATATGCAAGAGGCCGAACGCGCTCGCGGCAAGGACGATGGTCACCGCGAACTTGAAGAGGAAGCGGAAGCTTTGCGCGACGCTGGCAATATCCGGCCTCACGCCGAGCAGGGCGAAGAAGACGACGGCGGCGACGGCGACGGCTGCGAGAACGGCACTCGACCAGGCGACTGTCATCGATACGCCGCTCCGCCGGGCGTCCGCCGCAAGGGCCTTGATGAGTTCGTGCGTTTCCATGTCAGTCACGTCCAAATCGTCTGGCGATGGCAGCAAGGCCGCGATGGAGAGCGACGCGAACTGCGGTTTCGTTCATATCAAGGCTTCTCGCCGCCTCGGCTATCGTACGTCCTTCGACCGAGATCGCCGTCACCACTGAGCGCTGGCCGGGTGTCAGCATCTCGAGCGCGCGGTCTATTTCCCAGTCCTTTACGGTTTCCGCTTCCTCAGCTGCGAACTGTCCCTCCAGTTCGCTGATCTCCACAGTGGGATTGCGGCCCAATCGTCGTATCGCATCGACAAGCTTGTGCTTGGCGATGGCATAGAGCCACGGCGCTACCGGACCGTCGGTCCGCCAGGTGTGCCGCTTCACATGGATCGCCAGTAGTGTTTCCTGGACGATGTCTTCCGGATCCAGGCCACCCCAGGCAGTTCTGCGCCGCGCCCAAACACGAACAAGCTCCGCGGCGGCATGCAGGAAGTCGCCATAGGCTCGCTCATCGCCGGCGAGCGCTGCGCGGAACAGCCGGGCGAGATCGCTGTCGTCCACCTGTACTTCCTCCCTATTCGCCGGGTCCGAGCGCTTGTTACATCTGGGCCCGCAAATTTCCTTCCGGCGCGACGCCGGGGCAGACTTCCCATCGCCGATCACGTTCATGATCTTCGGTCGAGTCAATCCAAAATCAACGTGATCTCGCGCGGAACCGTGCTCACGAAAGCGTGTGGGGTGGGAATGTAACATTTCTCCCATTGGCGGCGAACGAGGCTTTGTGCGGCCCGAAACAAGGGGTGCACGAGACCCATCAACATGGAGAGATGACATGTCCAAGAAATCAATGATCAGCGCTGCTGCACTGGCAGGCGCCGTGGCGGCAGCGGTTTCGTCGCTGGCGATCGCCGCGCCGCTTTCGCAGGAGCAGGTCAAGGCTGCGATGGACGCCGGCAAGGAGAAATGCTTCGGTGTCGCGCTGAAGGGCCAGAATGACTGCGCGGCCGGACCGGGCACGACCTGCCAGGCCACGTCGACGGTCGACTATCAGGGCAACGCCTGGAAATTCGTCGATGGCGGCACCTGCATGACGATGGAACTGCCGGGCGGCCGCAAGGGCTCGCCGGAGGCACTGTCGCGCGACCTTCCGTCTTAAGCGAACTTGCAACTCCAAGCCGGAAAGTGGAGGCAACGATGCCGAAATTGGCAATTCATACGGATCGCGGCGCATCGGCAACGCTCCGCTTTCCGGCGCATCCGATCGACGGACGGGCTGGTACGAGTTTCAAGCACCAGCATCTGCCATCCATCCTTGCGGACGGCGGCCGGGATAGCGGCTTCTTCGAGGTTCATGCGGAAAACTACATGGGGGCAGGCGGCCCACCGCATGCGGCGCTCACGCGAATACGCGAGGACTATCCGGTGTCGCTCCATGGTGTCTGCATGTCGATCGGCGGGCCGCAGCCACTCGACGAGGCCCATCTCGGCCGCTTCGCAGAGCTGGTCGAGCGCTATGAGCCTGCGCTCGTCTCGGAGCACCTGGCCTGGTCGACCCACAACACGACCTATTACAACGACCTGCTGCCACTGCCTTACACCGAAGCCACCTTGCGGCGCGTCGCCGAGCACATAGACGAGGTGCAGGAGGCGATCGGCCGGCCGCTCCTGCTGGAAAACGCCTCGACATATGTGCTCTTCAAGGAGTCGACGATGAGCGAGGCAGCCTTCATCCGGGAGATCGTGAGACGGACCGGCTGCGGTCTGCTGCTCGACATCAACAACGTCTTCGTCTCGGCGACAAACCAGGATTTTTCGGCGCTTGAATATCTCTCGGACTACCCGCTCGAGCACGTCGGCGAGATCCATCTGGCCGGCCATGCCGAACAAGAGGACGACGAAGGCGATCGCCTGCTGATCGACAGTCACGACGGGCCAGTCGCCGATGCGGTGTGGAAACTCTTCGACATCGTCGTCGGCCGATGCGGCCCGATCCCGACGCTTGTCGAATGGGATAGCGCGATTCCCGAATGGCCGGTGCTGAAAGCCGAGGCGAAGGCAGCGCAGGCCATCCTTGATCGTGGCGCGGCATTGCGATGGGAGAGGATGCATGCAAACGCTTGAGAAGAGCGATTTTGCCGGGCTGAGCTATCCGCGGCGCCTCGCGCAAGGGCTGCTCGATCCCAGTTGCGCGACCCCTGCGCTTGTCGCCGGCCCGAACGGCAAGGCCGCCGACAAGCGCTTCAACGTCTATCGCAACAACGTGACCGTCAGCCTGATCGATGCACTTGCTGCCGTGTTCCCCGCAACCATGCGCATCACCGGCGAGGCATTCTTTCGCGCCATGGCGCGGTTCCACATCCGCGAGGCGCCGCCGACGTCGCCGCTGCTGTTCGAGTACGGCCGGGATTTTCCCGATTTCATCGAGCGCTACGAACATGCGCAATCCATGCCCTGGCTGGCGGATGTCGCACGCATCGAGAGGGCCTGGCTCGATGCCTATCATGCGGCGGACGCCGCCGTGCTGGAGGCGGGTCTGCTGGCCTTAATGCCGCCAGAACGGCTTGGCGGCCTTGTGTTCGTGGCGCATCCGGCGACCCGCATTGTCCGTTCTGCCTATCCGGCCGTGACCATCTTTTCAGCGAACCGTGCGAGCGACCCGGTGGGGCGCATCAATGCTACGGCTCCGGAGAGCGCCCTTGTAACAAGGCCGGTGCTGGAGGTGGAGGTTCGTCGCCTCCCGCCCGGCGCGGATACTTTTCTCGACTGCCTCATTGCCGGTGAGCCGCTCGGAAACGCGGCGGCGACGGCGAGCACCTGCTGCCAGGAATTCGATCTCGCAACCGCTATTCGCACGATGTTCGAGGCCGGCGCCGTCGCGGCGATCCAAGATGGAGGATGAGATGCTGACGTCCAAACGGAGATTCTTCGATAAGCCCGTGGGGAGGGGGGCTTGCTCGGGCAGATCGACGGGCGGATTGCCGCCATGGCGCCCGTATCGCTTGCCCAGCTTGCCTTGCGCTTCGGCCTCGCCGTGCCCTTCTGGCGCTCCGGCATGAGCAAGTGGGATGGGTTCCTGCAGTTGAACGATGTCGCCATCCTGCTCTTTACCTCGGAACTCAAACTGCACCTGCCGGGTGGCCCCTATGACTTTCCGGCGCCGGCGGTGTTGGCATTTGTAGTCGCCTGCGCGGAAATCCTGTTGCCGGCGCTTCTCGTGCTAGGGCTGGCCACGCGCGTTGCCGCCCTCGGCCTGCTGGCGATGACGATCGTCATCCAACTGACGGTGCCGGATGGTTGGCCGATACATCTGACCTGGGCCGCGATGGCGCTTGCCGTCATCACCTGGGGGGCGGGGAGACTGTCGCTGGATAGGTGGCTGGTTTCCGGATCGGGAAAGGCGTGAATGTCCCTTATCCCGCCTTCCCCTGATCCAGATTGTGCTGCCATTCGATCGCGTTCTCCAGCCGATCGTGGCCCCAGAACAGTTCGCCATCGGCAACGAAAGAGGGCGAACCGAAGATGCCGAGCGACCTTGCTTCGTCAGTCGCGGTGCAAATAGCCCCGGCCGGTGGCCGGGGCTATGCCTTCGGGGAACAACCGCTGCAAGCTAGTGGGCGAGCGCCGCCTTGTTCGCCTCGAGGAAGGCGGCGAGGCCAAGCGGTGCGTTGGCTGTGAGGTTCGCCACATCGTTGGTCACGACATCGAAATGGCCTTCACGCGTATTGGTGTCGAAGGAGACGAGGATCGGGACGAAGAAGTCCGGCAGCCCGGCCCCCTTGAGACCGCCTGCCAATGCCTCATCGGAAATGTGGACGACTTCGAGCTTCTTGCCGGTGGCTTCGGCGACAAGGGTGGCGATCTCCGCGGTCGTCAGGGCCTGCGCTCCAGTCAGCGTATAAATGCGGCTTTCCGTCGCGTCCGATTCCAGCGCGGCGGCAGCGGCCTTGGCGAGGTCGCCGCGCGACACATGGGAGATGCGGCCTTCGCCGGCCGACGAGAACCATTGCCCGGTCTGAAGTGCGTGCGGCAGCGCCAGGAACAGGTTCTCCATGTACCAGGCATTGCGCAGGATCGTGTAGGGGATGCCGCTCGCCTTGATGGCGTTTTCGGTGCCGAGATGATCGGCGGCAAAGGGAATGACCGAGTTTTCCGGATTGGGCATGGACGTATAGAGGATGTGCTTGACGCCGGCCTTTTTGGCCGCGTCGACGGCGGCGAGATGCTGCTTCAGCCGCTTGCCCGGTTCGTCCAGCGTGTCGGTCGAGATGATGAGTATGCGGTCGGCGCCGGCAAAGGCCTTTTCGAGCGAGGCGGGGTCGTCGAAGCTGGCAGCGCGGGTCTCGATGCCCTTGGCCGCATAATCGGCGAGCTTGGTGACATCGCGGCTGGTGGCGATGATATCGGCCGGCTTTGTGTTGCCGGCGGCGAGAAGCGCATCGAGTACGAGTTTGCCGAGCTGACCTGCGGCGCCGGTTACGAGCAATCTCTGGGGCATGATCTTCCTTTCACTCTGCTTTCCAGCTTCGCAGCCTGAATCGGCTCATTTCGAAATCTGGTCGCTTTTTGAGAGTTGCTCTTATCCCGTAATCTGCTAAGAGCTGTAAAGGAGGCAGTTTTTTCTGCGGTGGTTACGGAAAGGGTACCGGCATGAACAAGGCGACCGGCGCGGTGAAGGGCAAGCGGGTGGCAATCGTCTGCGGCGTGCCGCTCGACATGGACAACTGCCCGGTGCGCGATGTGATGGACAATATCGGCGGGAAGTGGAATTCGCTGATGATCCTGTCGCTCGCCGACGGGCCGCTGCGTTTCTCGCAACTCCGCCGGCTGATCCCGGACATTTCCCAGCGGATGCTGACGCAGACGCTGCGCGATCTGCAGCGCGACGGCTATTTGAGCCGTACCGTCTACCCGACGCAGCCGCCGAGCGTGGAATACGGCCTCACCGATCTCGGCCGTTCGTTCCTGGATGTCTTGAGACTATTCGTCGACTGGTCGCTCGAAAATCACGACGCGATACGCAAGGCGCGTGCTGAGTTTGACGAGGGGCCATAGGCGGATTGTCGCCACATGCCTGTGGTATTGCCAAACTCATGGCAGTTGGTATTGCAATGGGCATCGGTGTTGGCGCGGTCTTAGGAGCCGCGCTCGAAAACGTTCCGCTCGGCATCACGATCGGCATTGCTCTTGGTGCTGCGATGGGGATGTATCAGCGACGCCGCGCCGGCGTCGGATGCGAGGTATCGGCGTCGGCGATCGCCGTTACATTGACAACGCACGCCCGGCAGGAGCGGGCGTTGTCTTGCCTGCAACAGCGTTGGCGTTCGGTCAGGCAGCGCAATTTACCTTTTGGTCGGGGAGTGCGAAATCAACGGCGGCTTCGGCATGGATCGCCGTGGAATCGAAGCCCGGCAGCGGCAGGTTCGCTGGATCGAGGATCAGGCAGATCTCGGTGCAACCGAGAATGACCGCATCGGCACCTTTCGCCTTCGCTTTTTCAATGAGCCCCACCAGCGCCTCGCGTGAAGCGTCCAGCACTTTGCCGACGCAGAGTTCGTCGAAGATCACTTCGTGGGTCAGTTTACGTCCGTCGGCGTCCGGGACGATCAGATCGATGCCGTGAGCCTTCATGCGCTCGGCATAGAAGCCGTGCTCCATCGTGTAGCGGGTGGCGAGCAGCAGCGGTTGGCGGCTGCCTGCAGCCTTCAGGCGAAGCGCGGTTTCGTCGATGATGTTGATCAGCGGGATTTCGACGGAAGCTGCAACGGTGTCGGCGATCAGGTGCATGGTGTTGGTGCAGATCAGCACGCAATCGGCCCCGCCGGATTGAAGTGCGCGCGCAACCCCGGACAGGCGCCGGGCGGCCTCGTCCCAGCGGCCGGCCTTCTGCAGGTCGACGATTTTCTGGAAGTCGACGGAATGGAGGAGCACTTCCGCCGAATGCAACGCGCCCATACGCTCGCGAACGGCCTCGTTGACCATCCGGTAGTAGACCGCCGAGCTTTCGAAGCTCATGCCGCCGATGAGGCCGATCTTGCGCATTTCCATGATGTCGTTCCCTTTTTGCATTCGATCACTGGAACCCGAAACTAGAAGAGCGCGTTGCCACTTTCCGATCTCGTTCCACCGGTAAGATTATGATCGGAGTCGGGTTGGATTTGTTTGCTTTGAGGGCTATCTAAGAAGAGAAGTTCAAAAGTTTTTTGCGTCATCCGTTCATTTCGTGCAAATTTCAGGCGTCAGTTTGGAGTGGGGTGAGGAGTAAAGGGCGTGCTGGATGAAAGGGACCGAAAGCTTCTCACACTTCTGCAGGAAGATGCGAGCGTTGCGATGGGCGATCTCGCCGAGCGGGTAAACCTTTCCTTGTCCGCCTGTTCTCGCCGCATCCAACGGCTGGAAGAGGCGGGCTATGTATCCAGGCGCATCGTCGTTCTCGACCGGGAGAAGATGGGGGTGCCAACGACGGTCTTTGCGCTCATCAAGACTGCGCATCACTCCGATGAGTGGATCGAGACATTCCGTCGTGCGATCAGCGACATTCCCGAAATCGTCGAGGCGCACCGTTTGACGGGCAACTACGACTACATCGTCAAGGTTGTCCTGCCGCGGGTCGAGCAGTATGACATGGTCTACAAGCAGATCGTGCGAAAGGTGGAACTGTTCGACGTTACCGCCTCTATCTCCATGGAAGTCCTGAAAAGCGGAACGGCGGTTCCGGTCCGTTACGCGGAGTAAGGCTTGCGGCGCGGCACGTCGCGTTGCAAGAATCGGCGCCGAGGCCGTGTCGAATGGCCGCCGACATAATGCCTGTGGTCCATTCAGCGAGCGAGGCAGCAGCTATGCAGGAAAGACATCACGTGGTGGTCGTGGGCGGCGGCTTCGGCGGGCTGCAACTTGTCAATGACCTGAAGGGCGCCCCGGTCCGCATCACGCTCATCGACCGGCGCAACCACCATCTCTTTCAGCCGCTGCTCTACCAGGTCGCGACCACCATTCTTGCGACCTCCGAGATCGCCTGGCCGATCCGTCACCTTTACCGCGACCGACCGGAGGTGACGACGCTGCTTGGCGAGGTGCAGGGCGTCGACAGGGCGGCAAAGGCCGTGACGCTGGCGGGTGGCCAGGCAGTTCCCTACGACACGCTGGTGCTCGCGACCGGGGCGACGCACGCTTATTTCGGCCATGACGAATGGACCTCGGTCGCGCCGGGGCTGAAAACGCTCGAGGATGCGACCACAATTCGCCGGCGCGTGCTGCTCGCCTTCGAGCAGGCCGAGATCGAGGAGGACCCCGCCAGGCGCGATGCGCTGTTGACCTTCACGATAATCGGCGCAGGCCCGACGGGGGTGGAACTTGCAGGCATCATTGCCGAAATGGCGCACCGAACCTTGCCGGACGAGTTCCGCCGTATCGATACGCGCCAGGCCCGCGTGGTCCTCGTCGAGGCGGGTCCGCGCATTCTGCCGGCCTTTGCGGAAGAACTCTCCGCCTATGCGATGACCGCGCTTGGAAAGCTCGGCGTCGAGGTGCGCACCGGCACGCCGGTGACCGACTGCACGGCGGCCGGCGTGAAGATCGGCGACAGCTTCGTCCCCAGCCGCACGCTCGTCTGGGCGGCCGGCGTGCAGGCGTCTCCGGCCGCCAAATGGCTCGGGATCGAGGCGGACCGCGCAGGGCGCGCCATGGTCGATCAGGACCTCACCGCGCCGGGCAACCCGAATGTCTTCGTGATCGGCGATACCGCTTCGGTCAAACAGGAAAACGGTGCGCCCGTGCCGGGCATCGCACCCGCGGCCAAGCAGCAGGGCGCCTATGTGGCCCGGGTGATCCGTGCCCGGCTCGAGGGCAAGCCCGCACCCGGCCATTTCCGGTACCGCCACCAGGGAAGCCTTGCCACGATCGGCAAGCGCGCTGCAATCATCGACTTCGGCAGGATCAAGCTCAAAGGAGGGATTGCCTGGTGGTTCTGGGGCATTGCCCACATCTACTTCCTGATCGGCACTCGCAGCCGTTTTGCCGTCGCCTGGAGCTGGTTGTGGATCTATCTGAGCGGCCAGCACAGCGCACGGCTCATCACGCAAAAGGAGACGCAGCACAGGGAGGAGTAGCCGCGGTGGTTGCAAGTTGGCGGCTTCCGATGCAACCTCCACATCTTTCCTTAAGTCGTAGCCGATTTAGGGATGAAGACATGCGGCAATTCAAAGTGCTACAGCGACCTTTGTGCGTCTGAAAAGACGCACGGCGCTGTAGATGCACCATGCGGCGACAAGTTGTTTCGATGACCATTTCCCCCGACAAGATCGTAATCGACACGTCCCTCGTCAGGCGACTGATCGCAGCGCAATTTCCGCAATGGGCGGACCTGCCAGTGCGACCGGTCCGGCATGGGGGTTGGGACAACAGGACCTTTCATCTCGGTGACGACTTGACGGTGCGTCTGCCGAGTGCTGCGTCCTATGCGCTCCAGGTGGAGAAGGAGCAGCGCTGGCTGCCGCGTTTGGCGCCGCAATTGCCGCTGCCCATTCCGGCGCCCGTGGCGATGGGGCGGCCGGGCGAGGGCTATCCCTGGCATTGGTCCGTCTACCAATGGCGCAGCGGCGAGATCGCGACGCATGCGCCGATCGCCGATATGACGGCCTTGGCGGCGACGCTCGCTGATTTCCTGGCGGCGCTGCAGCGCGCCGACGCCGGTGGCGGACCGCCACCGGGACAGCACAATTTCTTCCGTGGCGGTCCGCTGAGCGTGTACGACCATGAAACGCGCTGGGCTCTTGAGGCCCTTGAGGGCCGGATCGACACCGATGCGGCGCGCTCCGTCTGGGAGGCGGCGCTCAGCGCCAACTGGACGGGAAAGCCGGTCTGGTTCCATGGCGACGTCAGTTCCGGCAACCTGCTGGTCGAGGATGGTGGTCTGGTCACCGTCATCGATTTCGGTACATCGGGTGTCGGCGATCCGGCCTGCGACCTTTCGATTGCCTGGACGATGTTCGACGGCGAGAGCCGCGAGGCGTTTCGTGCGGCACTTCCGCTCGACAGGGGAACCTGGGCCCGTGGCCGCGGCTGGACCCTGTGGAAGGCGCTGATCGTCGCTGCCGAGATGCCCGGCACCGATCGGCTCGAAGTCGAAAAGTCGCGGCGTGTGATCGCCGAAGTTATCGCCGATCATCTGCGGTACGATTGAAGCGGCCGCGACTGGTTCAGCCGGAGGCGCGGGCCGTCTGACCGCACCAGTTTGCGGGCCGGCTGGCGCGCTTTCTCACCAGCCCTTCGGAAACGAGAATATCGCCCAGTGATTTGCCGCCTCTCAATACCACGCGCGGCTTCCCCGCCTCCTCGTCGGCGAAGCCGGCCTCGGAAGCAGTCAGCCTGAATTCTCCGGCGTTCAAAAGTTCGCGCAGCCTTGCCTTTGCATAGGAACCGCGCGACCGTTCCGCGTCGCATTTTGCGAGCTTCGTTTCGGGCGCGTCTATATCGGCAATGAGGATCCTTTCCCCGTTAAAGAGGAATGTGTCGCCGTCGATCACGCAGTTATCGTGGCGAATGCCGCAGAAGAAAAAGATGTTGTCCCCTGTTGGAATTGAAGCAAGCCGCACCGGCGGCTGTTGCATCGGTCTTCCGACGGGTGCCGCTGGGATCAATGCACGATTCGGTGTAATCGAAGTCGTATGCTCCTTCGGAGGCGGTGTGACGCTTGTCGCCTTTGACTTCGTCTCTGGCTTCACCCCAGACTTCGAAGGGAGTGCCGCGATTTCTCGCTTATTCAGCCAGTTTTCGAGCTGTTCTCGGTGATCATAGCCGACGATGCCGCCGACAAGAATGATAGCGGCGAGATACCAGGGGGCCATCCCGCCCCGGCTGCCCTTTGAATTTGTGCTGCGCTTCCGTCGCCTGGAATTTCCCTTGGCCATCAGATTCGGTCCTCAATTGCGCGGGCATTATCGGAGCGAGGGGTTGCTGAAAGGTTGTCACGGAGGTCGGCGCCTTCGTTTCTCTCATCCTCAACGGCAAAGGGCGGGATCCGCCGGAGCCCGCCCTTTGCCATCATCTGTCTCGGTACCTGCGATGTCACGCTCTGCCAGAGGCGAACGTCGCACGGCTTTCATGCCATCGCGCAGTAAAACCGCGATACGTTAGCGAGTGTCGTCGCTTTTACCGGAATTGCCTGGGGTCCCGTCGCTCCCGCCGTTGCCATGCCCATTATTGCCGCCGCCGCCGGAGCCGCCGCCACCACCGGAGCCGCCACCGCCACCGGAGCCACCGCCACCGGAGCCGCCACCGCCTGAGCCGCCGCCGCCGCTGCCGGAGCCGCCACCGGAGCCGCCGCCGGAGCCGCCACCGCCACTAGAGCCGCCGCCGCCGCCGCCGGAGCCGCCGCCACCACTGGAGCCGCCACCGCCACTAGAGCCGCCGCCACCACCGGAGCCGCCGCTGCCACCGGAGCCACCGCCGCCACCGGAGCTACCGCCACCGGAGCCGCCACCGCCTGAGCCGCCACCGGAGCCGCCACCGCCACTAGAGCCGCCGCCGCCACCGGAGCCGCCGCCGCCGCCGGAGCCGCCACCGCCACTAGAGCCGCCGCCGCCGCCGGAGCCGCCGCCACCACCGGAGCCGCCGCTGCCACCGGAGCCGCCGCCACCGCCGGAGCCGCCGCCACCGCCGGAGCCGCCACCGCCACTAGAGCCGCCACCGCCACCGGAGCCGCCGCTGCCACCGGAGCCGCCGCCACCGCCACTAGAGCCGCCGCCACCGCCGGAGCCGCCACCGCCACTAGAGCCGCCGCCACCACCGGAGCCGCCGCTGCCACCGGAGCCACCGCCGCCACCGGAGCTACCGCCACCGCCGGAGCTGCCGCCACCACCGGAGCCGCCGCCACCGCCGGAGCCGCCGCCACCGCCGGAGCCGCCACCGCCACTAGAGCCGCCGCCACCACCGGAGCCGCCGCCACCGCCGGAGCCGCCACCGCCACTAGAGCCGCCGGCACCACCGGAGCCGCCGCTGCCACCGGAGCCACCGCCATCACCACCAGTGCCGCCGCCGCTGCCACCAGTGCCGCCGCCGCTGCCACCAGTGCCGCCGCCATCACCACCGGTACCGCCGCCGCCGGAGCCGCCGCCACCACCGGAGCCGCCGCCATCACCACCAGTGCCGCCGCCGCTGCCACCAGTGCCGCCGCCATCACCACCGGTACCGCCGCTGCCACCGCCAGTGCCGCCACCATCACCACCGGTACCGCCGCCGCCGCCACCAGTGTCGCCGCTGCCACCACCGGTACCGCCGCTGCCAGCACCGGTACCGCCGCCGCCGGTGCCACCGCCACCACCTGTGCCGGTGCCACCACCAGGGGCGGAGCCACCACCAGTGCCGCCGCTGCCGCCTAAGCCGCCGCTCCCGCCACCGGAGCTGCCGCCGCCATTGCCGTCCTTGCCGTCGCCGTGGCTGGCGCCATCACTGCGATCATCTCGGCGCGTGTTCTTGCCAATGGCCGCAGTCGACAGAGGCGGGCACATCCTGATCTGTGCACGCGTGAGAATCTTCGAACGATTTATTGCAGCGCAGCACGATGCAAAGTTGTCTTCCGTCAGGGGACTGCATTGAGCCGCAGTCATGCGCCGGCGCTCTACTGCGTTGGCGTCCATTGCTACGATTATGGCTGCTATTGATGCGGTGGAGAGTAGGAGAATTAATTTAGGCGATATTTTACCAATTCTTCGCATAGAAATACTCCGACGCAATAACACTTAAGAAATTATCCAATATTTTTCCAAGAACCGCTTGACGGTCAATTTACGAAATATTGGTAGTCTCGCCACATCCCTGCCCCAATTTGGCTTAATCAAGCCGGTGTTAATCCTTATTAGCTAGACTCTACGTCGGACTGGGGCTCTGCGCCGACTGTTGAGGGGGGAACTTTATGAAACGCTTCATCGCGCATGTCTGTTTGTTGCTGATTGCGGCCCCGATGGCCGCTCATGCGGGTACAACCATGAAGATTGGCGGCAAGGCCTTTGCTCCGCCGGCTTTCGCCTCGTTCTGCACGCGCGAACCCACCTTGTGCAGTACCAAAGGCGGGGCAAAAACCGTCTCGCTTCAGCCCGACAAGGCCAGCGAATTGCAGCAGGTCAATCGAGCCGTCAACGCGCGCATCAGGGAGCGCAGTGACCTCGCCAATGTCGGCAAGGACGACGACTGGCGGGTGCCGACGGGCTATGGAGACTGTGAGGACTTCGCTATCCTGAAGAAGCGTGAGCTGCTAAAGCGCGGCTGGCCGGCATCGGCGCTGCTGTTGACGGTCGCACGCTATCACGGCGCGGGCCACACGGTGCTTACCGTCCGCACCAGCGAGGGTGACCTTGTGCTCGACAACATGACCAATTCCGTGCGCGACTGGTCGCGAACGCCTTACGACTATTTTGCGCGGCAATCGCAGTCGAATGGCAGACGCTGGGAGCTCATCGGCGGCGCTCAAGAGATCTGAAGCGCCTTCGGCCAGCCCGCAGCTGGGCGAGCACCTGCACTATTAAATGTCTCCTTAAATCGACCTCGATTTAAGGAGATGCAGCAATTTAAAGTGCTGCAGCGCCCTTTTGCGCGTCGGATAAGACGCGCGGAGAGTCCTGAGTTTCAGCCGGTTTCGTTGTGCTAACGAGGGCACAGCGAACGGGTGATGGCAAAGGCCGCTAATCCGCGCTCAGTGCTACGGCGGGCTGCAGGCGTGAGGCATTGCGGGCCGGCAGGTAACCGAAGAGCAGGCCCGTCAGGAAGGCGCAGGCAAAGGCAAGCGCTACCGGACCGGCGGTGAAGCTGACAGGCATGCCGAACGTGCGGGCGACGTAGGCGGTGCCGAGTCCGGCGACGATGCCGATCGCGCCGCCGATGGCGGACACGACCAGCGCCTCGACGATGAACTGCACGAGTATGTCGCGCTGACGGGCGCCGGTCGCCATGCGCACGCCGATTTCCCGGGTACGCTCGCTGACGCTGACCAGCATGATGTTCATGACCCCGATGCCGCCCACGAGAAGCGAGATCGCTGCGACGGAGCCCAGGAAGAGCTTCATCGTGTTCGACGTCTCGGTGAACGCCTCACGCACGGAGGACATATTGGTGATCTGCGTGTCGTCCCTCTTGTGGCGCTCGTTGAGGAGCGTCTGGATTCTCTCCTGTGTCAGGTCGATGGCCGCGGAGTCCTTCACCTTGACGGTGATGGTGCGGATGTTGCGCTGGCCGAAAATGCGCATGCTGCCGGTGGTGAGCGGCACGAGCACAACGTCGTCCTGATCGTTGCCGCCGGCGCTGGCGCCCATTTCGCTCATTACCCCGATCACCTGGAAGGGGATCTTGTTGACGAGCACATATTGGCCGACCGGATTTGAGTCCTCGGGGAAGAGCGTCTTGACCACCGTTTGGCCGAGGACCGCGACCGGGGCATAGCCCTCCATATCGTCGCTGTTGATGAACTCACCGCGTCCGGTCGGCCAGGATTTCGCCTGCCTGAATTGCGGTACGGTTCCGTTGGCGGTCGTCTGATAGTCGACATTGCCGCGCCGAAGGGTCACCGTGCTTGTCATCTCCGGAACGGCGAAGGCGACGTTCGGCAATTCCAGAATGGCGTCGGCGTCCGCCGGCACCAGCGTCACGTTGCTGCCGCCCGCGCTGCCGCGGAAATTGGCCATGCTGGGGCGCACCAGCAGAAGGTCGGATCCCATGGAGGAAATGCGGCTCAACACCGAATCCTGAGCGCCGGTGCCGATCGCCAACATGGCGACGACGGAGCCGACACCGATGACGATACCGAGCAGCGTCAGGATAGTGCGGAACAGATTGGCCCGCAGCGCCCGCATCGCCATCTTGACCGCTTCCGAAACGTCGGCGATCGCGGCAAGGCCTTCGCGCGTGCGCTGGGCAAGGCCGAATGCGGCCTCCGGATTACTCCGGCCCTTCTTGGCGCGATCGGCGATGATACGGCCGTCGCGGATCTCGATCAGCCGATCGGCCTGCTCGGCCACCTCGCGCGAATGAGTGATGACGATGATCGTGTGGCCGTTCTCGTTCATCTCCCGCAGAAGCGCCATCACTTCCCGACCGCTCTGGCTGTCGAGCGCACCGGTCGGTTCGTCGGCGAGGATGACGCGGCCGCCGTTCATGAGGGCGCGGGCAATCGAGACGCGCTGCTGCTGGCCGCCGGAAAGCTGGCTCGGTCGATGATCTAGCCGCTCACCGAGATTGAGGGATTTCAGGAGCGCCTGCGCCCGCTCGTGCCGGCTATGCGCCGACACGCCGGCATAGACTGCCGGTACCTCGACGTTTTCCTGAGCGCTTGCGGTCGGGATGAGGTTATAGGCCTGGAAGACGAAACCGAACGTGCGCCGGCGCAGCCCGGCGAGTTCGTCGCCTTCGAAGCCGGAGACCCTTTCGCCTTCGATCAGGTATTCGCCCGAGGTCGGCTGGTCGAGGCAACCGAGAATGTTCATCAGGGTCGATTTGCCGGAGCCGGACTGGCCGATGATCGCGACGAATTCGCCGGCCTCGATATCGAGCGAGATATCGTGCAGCACCTCGACGGCGAGGTCGCCGTTGAAATAGGTCTTGCTGACATCCTTGAGCGAGATGAGGACCTGCATCGGCGTGCTCAGAACATCGGCGGCATGCGCATGCCGCGCGTACGCGTATTGCGCTGGCTGCTTCCGGTCGAGGCCGCGCTCGAGTCGACAACGACGCTCTCGCCCTCTTTCAGGCCGCTGACGATCTCGGCGCTGACGCGGTTGCGGATGCCGATTTCGACCGGGCGGGTTTCGGTGGCGCCCGACGGGCCGAGCACGGTGACTTCCGTCCTGGGTTTGCCGGCGCCATCACCTCCGGCCGTGCGGATGGCGGCGGCAGGCACGACGAGCACGTCCTTTGCGGCAGCCTCGACGAAGAAGACCTGGGCGCTCATCGACATCATCAGTTCGCCGGTCGGATTGGGCACGTCGAAGAGCGCGTAGTAGAGGACGACGTTGTTTTCCGTGTCCGGCATCGGCTGGATCTGCCGCAACTTGCCGGCGAAGCGCTTGCCGGGCTGGCCGAGCAGGGTGAAATAGGCGTCCATGCCGATCTTCAGCTTGCCGACGTCCGCCTCCGAGACCTGGGCCTTGACGGTCATCGTCGCGAGATCGGCGATGGTGACGATCGTCGGCGTCGTCTGGTTGGCGTTGAGCGTCTGGCCTTCCTTGGCGGGATTGGCAACGATCGTGCCGGCCATCGGTGCATAGATCTTGGTGTAGCCGAGATCGACCGTGTCGCCGGCCAACGTCGCCTTCTGCTTACGGATCTGCGCCTCGATTGCCTGCACGTCTGCTTGAGCGGCGGTATGGTCGGCGATCGCCTGGTCGAGGGTCGATTGCGAAACGCTCTTCGTCGCGACGAGACTGCGCTGGCGCTCGATATTCGCTTCCTTCAGCACGAGCTGGGCCTTCGTCGAGACGAGCTGGGCCTCAAGATGGGCAAGTTCCGCCTGGTCGATCTCGATCCTGTTCTCGATCGAGGCGGGATCGATTTCGGCGACGAGCCGGTTCGCCTCGACCTTGTCGCCGATCTCCACATGGAGCGCTTTCAGCTGGCCGGAGACCTGCGCGCCGGCGTCGACGGACTTGATCGCGTCAAGCGTTCCGACGGCGGTGACGCTGTCTTCGATGTCGCCCCGCATGACGACTTGCGTGATCATCGCGGTTTCGGGCTGCGTCCCGTATTGGCTCCAGGCGTAGTAGCCGGCGCCGAGCACGGCGATGAGGACGGGCACGGCGATCCGAAGGCGCCCGCGTCGCTTGCGGCGGACGGGTGTCACGGGGCTCGGCATCAGGGTGACATTCGG
This sequence comes from Sinorhizobium fredii USDA 257, assembly GCF_000265205.3. Classification (NCBI taxonomy): domain Bacteria; kingdom Pseudomonadati; phylum Pseudomonadota; class Alphaproteobacteria; order Hyphomicrobiales; family Rhizobiaceae; genus Ensifer; species Ensifer fredii. The sequence goes on along the minus strand of NC_018000.1, from coordinate 4,563,204 downwards.
CGCCGAAGCCGGCGCTTCCTGTGTGATCGTCTTCGCTGTCTTGCTCATCGGCGCAGTGGCTTTCCGCCGTCGGTTATTCTCCTTCCAAAATAAGGGCGAACGGGACGAGGGAACAGCGTTGGGAGCATTATATTTTCGTAATCATCGCCGCAGCCATTGGCCAAGCCGATGCCGCGCCGAAGTCGATTCGGAGCGCCATTGCCGAATGCCACATGGGTAGAAACGAAGCCGTCGCGTGCGCCGCCTCTCAAGTCGATGGCCGGAATGTTCCGAGGGCGCCAGCTCCGCCCTTGACGGAGGTGGTGTAGCTGCGAACGAGTTCGGCGAGGTATGACCTTGGGTCCGGCTCAAGAGGGCTCGACTACTTTCGAGCCAATGACAACACTGGCCTTTCCCTGGAAATTCTCCTACCGGCTCGAAACTGGCTTGACGCACAGCGGCGGTGCCACTAGAAGAATGCGAACCGTACCGTACGGTACTGATGGAGCGATTGCGAAGTGCAGGGTGTCTTGGAGCGCAGGGAGACGGGTGCCGGGGACGGACTGACGGTTCGTCAGGGAGCCGTGCTCGAACAGGCGCTGCGGCTCCTTGTCGACGGCGGCGAGAGGGCCCTGACGACCGCGGGGGTGGCGCGCGCCGCCAATTGCTCCAAGGAAAGCCTTTACAAGTGGTTCGGCGATCGCGATGGGCTGCTTTCGGCGATGATCGCCTTCCAGGCGAGCAAGGTGAGGACGCTCGACGTTTCGGCCGATGCGCTGGACGCGGCGAGCCTCCGGGCGCATCTTGTCGCCTTCGCCAAGGATCTGCTGGACGTGCTTGCAGGCGACGTGTCGCTGGCGCTCAACCGGCTGGCGATCGGCCAGGCAAGCCGCGAAGGCTCCAAGCTCGGTCGACTGCTCGAGGAGCGCGGGCGCCGGCAGATCGGCCGCAGGGCAGGGGCACTGCTCGAGGCGGGGCGCAAGGCGGGGCTTCTCACCTTCGGCGATGCGGAGGAGGCCTATGGCGCGCTCTACGGGCTCGTCGTCTCCGACTGGCATTTGCGCATGCTGCTCGGCGAGAATCCGAGCGGGCTGAAAAAGAATTTTGGCGGAAGGGCGGAGCGGGCGGTTGACGCCTTTCTCGCGCTCTACGGCAGAAAAGGGTAACGGCGGTCGGACGTCTGGACCGTCAAAGGGAAACGGACAAGCAAAGGGAAGGAAAGTTCAATGCGCGTCTACTACGATCGTGATGCCGATCTCAACCTGATCAAATCGAAGAAGGTCGCCATCGTCGGCTATGGCAGCCAGGGCCGCGCCCATGCGCTGAACCTCAAGGATTCCGGCGCCAGGGAAATCCGCATCGCGCTGAAGCCTGGCTCGGCAACCGCCGCCAAGGTCGAGGCCGACGGCCTTTCGGTTCTCTCGGTCGCCGAAGCGGCCAAGTGGGCCGACCTCATCATGATGGCGACGCCGGACGAGCTGCAGGCCGACATCTACAAAGACGAAATCGCCGGCAACATCCGCGACGGCGCCGCGATCGCCTTCGCCCACGGCCTCAACGTCCATTTCGGCCTGATCGAGCCGAAGGCTTCGGTTGACGTCGTGATGATCGCGCCGAAGGGCCCGGGCCACACGGTTCGCGGCGAGTACCAGAAGGGCGGCGGCGTTCCCTGCCTCGTCGCCGTTCACCAGAACGCTTCCGGCAACGCCCTCGATCTCGCGCTCTCCTACGCCTGCGGCGTCGGCGGCGGCCGTTCGGGCATCATCGAAACCAACTTCAAGGAAGAGTGCGAAACCGACCTCTTCGGCGAGCAGGTCGTTCTCTGCGGCGGTCTGGTCGAACTCATCCGCGCCGGTTTCGAAACGCTGGTCGAGGCCGGCTACGCACCGGAAATGGCCTATTTCGAGTGCCTGCACGAAGTGAAGCTGATCGTCGACCTGATCTATGAAGGCGGCATCGCCAACATGAACTATTCGATCTCCAACACGGCCGAGTGGGGCGAATACGTCACCGGCCCGCGCATCATCACGGAAGAGACCAAGGCCGAGATGAAGCGCGTCCTGAAGGACATCCAGACCGGCAAGTTCACCTCGGAATGGATGCAGGAGTACCGTTCGGGTGCGGCCCGGTTCAAGGGCATTCGCCGCGTCAACGACGCCCACCAGATCGAGGAAGTCGGCGCCAAGCTGCGCGGCATGATGCCCTGGATCGGCAAGAACAAGCTGGTCGACAAGGCGAAGAACTAAGCCTTACCTCCCAAGGCTAGAGGAAAGCCGGGGCGAAAGCTCCGGCTTTCTCATGTCTGGCGGCGGAGGACCGCATCACATCGGGTCTTTGCCCTTCATGGCATTTGCCATGTGAGTCTTGCACTTTTCCTGGTCATTCGCCGTCATGGCTTCCTTGGCCATGGCCAGCTCTTTCTGTGCCATCTCCTTCCGTCCCGAGTCGGTGATCTGGCCGACATCTGTTTCGAGTTTCGTCATGCCCGCCTGGTCACAAACGAGATCCGCCTGTGCGAAGACGGGGGACACGCAAACTGCCGATATCGCGGCTGCAACCAACATTTGCTTCAACATATGAAATCTCCAGTTCCATCGCTTCGTGCGATGCACGGGATCCAACCGCCGACGGGCACCTCGGTTCCTTCAGCGAGGCAATCAATCCCGATAGAAATTGCGCGGCCATTTGTGGCTTCTCGCGCTGCCCGCCGGCAAGGCCACGCCCATCGCCGATCGCGCAGTTGTGTTCGACATTGCGGACGGAGCGCATGCCCGGAAGGATCGTTGAGACCGCCGGGTGGCTGAGGACGAAGCGGAGCGCCGTCTCGGCGAGCGCATCGGCGCGACCTCCAGGTCTTCAATGATTTTTCGAGCGCGCTCTTCGACTTCCCGCTTGCGCTCACCTTGTGAAGTCAATTATCGGGCTTGCTGGCCGCCACATGCAGCCAGCGCGTCGGCTTGCCGTCATAGCCGCCGCCATCCGTCTCCTCGATATCGATCGCCGTCCAGCCCGTCTCCTCGAACCGCCGCAACAGCCAGTCGCGCGAGGGATAATTGTAGTAGCGGCCGAACCCGTCGCGGCCCTCCATCTCGCCGGCTTTGAAGCTTGCATGCAGCACGCCACCAGCCTTCAGCGCCACGAGGATACGGGCGAGCACACCGGGAAGTTCGGTGCGCGGCACATGCAGCAGGCAGGCCTCTGCCCAGATGCCGTCGAAGCGCTCGCGCCAGCAAAGCTCTTCGAAGCGAACCACCTCCACCGGTCGGCCGAGCAGACGTTCGGCCTCCATCGCCAGTTCCGGCGATCCGTCCGTCGGCGTCACGTCGAAACCACGGGCGAGCATGTAGGCGCTGTCCTGACCGCCGCCGCAACCAAGCTCCAGCACGAAGGCGCCGGGCTTGAGCCTTGCGAGGAACTTCTCGAGCCGTGCCGCAGGCGTTCGGCGGGCACGGCCCGCATAGGCGGCGGCGTTGTCGCGGTAGAAGCGCGCGTTGCCGTCATCGATCGTCGTCATCTACACTCTCCCATCGCTCCCCCCAACTATCAGGACGCCATGCCGCATACCAGGCAGCCAGTGGCTGCTGGAGAATCGTGCCTAGGTTGTGGCTCGTTTGACCATCTCGCATCATTGCGGGTCGCCGTAGCAGCTTGCACTCTGTATGCTGGAGCCGGGATGGATTCGAGTGGCGAATCGTGCAACGGATCGGCGTCTCTGGGTTGTATTCCCGCGCGGCGGAGATCGAGCGAGGATCAAGGGCCATGTCGGAAGCGCGTCGCAAGTTGACAACCATCTTCTGCGCCGACGTTCAGGACTATTCGCGCCTGATGGGGGCTGACGAAGAGGGAACGCTTGCCACCCTCAAGCACTACCGCGACGCCATGGCGCGCCTCATCGAGTCGCATGATGGGCGGATCGTCAACACTTGGGGCGACGGGCTGATCGCCGAGTTCCCGAGCGTGGTGGAAGCGGTGAGGGCGGGAGTCGACGTCCAGAATGAATTGGCCGGACTGAACGCCGGGCGACCGAGCGCGGCGCGGATGTTTTTCCGCATCGGAATCAACCTCGGCGACGTGATCGCGGAAGGCGACGACATTTACGGTGACGGCGTCAACATCGCCGCGCGTCTGCAAGCCTCTGCGCCGGCCGGCGGCGTCATCATATCCAACACCGTCTATGACCAGGTGCGCAACAAGGTAGCGGTTGGCTTCGACTTTCTTGGCCAGCTCGAGGTCAAAAACATCGAGGGCGGCGTTCCGAGTTATGCGGTTCGGATCGGGGCCGAGGAGGGACGAGCCGCGCCGATGGCCAACCCGGGCTTCGGCCGGCAGGCGCAGCCCGTGCAGCCGGCGCCGGCCACCGAGCCCGTGCGCCGATTTAACCGGATCTATGCCGTGTTCGGCGTGAGCGCGGCCGGCCTCGTCGCCATAAACCTGTTGTCCTGGGAGGGCGAGTTCTGGGCAGTCTGGCCCGTTTTCGCGATGGGCATGGCCGCAGCATTGTTCTGGATCGGGACCGCGCGGGTCGATCGCGGTTTTGCCATGCTCGCCTTGGCTGGGATCGCGGTTGTCACGATCAACCTTCTCTCCTGGGAGGGACGATTCTGGGCTGTCTGGCCGCTGCTCGGCCTGGGTATCGCCGCAGCCCTTCGGTGGGTCACGCGCGGGCGAGGCAGCTAGTCAAGCGTTGCACAATGCCCTGAGCGATCGAGGCAGCGGCGCGCCCGAGGCGAGAATGCCCGGCGCGAATACTGAAGTTCGATCGCGGCACCTGCTAGCTTCATATCGCAATTGTCATGCAACGCGGATCTCTGCTTGAGGCGCGCGCTTCACGCGCTGCAAGTCGGCCAATTGCAAGATAGGTCAGGAATGTTGACATAAATCGTGCGCTGTGATCATCTCCGGCCTTCGCAAACGGGAGGACCGCATGCTCAATTGGGAAAGCATTTTTGCCACGCGCTCGAGCCGGATGAAGGCTTCGGAAATCCGCGAACTCTTGAAGCTGCTCGACCGTCCGGACATCATCTCCTTTGCCGGCGGCATTCCCGATCCCGAGCTTTTTCCCGATGCGGAGTTCGGCCAAGCCTATGCGGAGATCTTCGGCGGACCGGCCGTCAGCGCCGCTCTGCAATATTCCGTCAGCGAAGGATACCGGCCCTTGCGTGAATGGCTCGCCAGGCAGATGGCCGCGCTCGGCATTCCCGCAACGGTCGACAACATTTTTATCACCTCCGGTTCGCAGCAGGGGCTCGATTATCTGGGCAAGCTGTTTCTTTCGCCCAAGGACACGGCACTCGTCACCTGGCCGACCTATCTCGGCGCGCTGCAGGCCTTTAACGCCTACGAGCCGAACTACGACCAATTGAATCCTGGCGGCAACCGCACCCCGGAAGCCTATGTCCAGGCGGCAGCTGAGGCAGGCGGCCGGGTCAAATTCGCCTACCTCTCGGCCGATTTCGCCAATCCGACCGGCGAGACGGTGGACCGCGCCGGCCGTGAGCGGGTACTGGATCTCGCCGAGGAACTTGCCATACCGGTGATCGAGGACGCCGCCTACCAGTCACTGCGCTATGACGGCGAGGCGATCCCGCCGATTCTGGCGCTGGAGATTGCCCGCAGGGGCGACATCAACAGTGCCCGGACAATCTATTGCGGCAGCTTCTCCAAGACGCTGGCGCCGGGGCTTCGCGTCGGCTGGGTCTGCGCAGCCGAGCCGGTGATCCGCAAGCTGGTGCTGCTGAAGCAGGCAGCCGACCTTCATTCCTCGACGATCAACCAGATGGCGATCTGCACCGTCGCCGAGCGCGGCTTCGACGAACAGGTGGCGAAGATCCACAGGGTCTACAAGCATCGCCGCAGCGCCATGCTTGCGGCGCTCGAAAAATACATGCCTGCCGGCGTTACATGGACGAAACCGGAGGGCGGCATGTTCGTCTGGGTAACGCTGCCGAAGGACACGGACGGTGCCGAACTGCTGGCCAAATCGATCCAGACTGCCAAGGTCGCCTTCGTTCCAGGCCGCGCCTTCTTCGCCGACGGCTCCGGTGAAAACACGCTGCGTCTAAGTTTCTCCTGCGCCAATGACAGAATGATCGATGAAGGCATCCGCCGGCTCGGCGATCTGATTCGCGGCGAGATGGCGGAAGCCGCCTAGCTCGACATTTTTTCCACAATTGATCGGTGCCGTGACAAAAGGCACCATCGGTCAGCAACGACTACAGTTGAGGTTTTCGGCGCAAGTCTCTGTTATAAATGAAATTCTCTCAATCGATCAACGGTTCTTAGGCCGTCTAAGCGAGTGGCCGCAACGCCCGTATGAGCGTTCGAGATCACCGGTCGCGCGAGGGATCAAACGACAGGCCCCTTATTGAGGCCATATTCTGAACCAGGATCACGCCCGATTACGCCGCGCTGCAGCAGGATTGTTGCGGTGCGTCAGAGAACTTTGCCGCTCGATTTGCTGATGTCCTCGGCCGACCGGGCGACCTAGGGACAGGGCGTCGTTTGTATGAGTACACAAGCATCCTCGGGACGGTTTCGTCCGGATATCGAAGGACTACGGGCCTTGGCGGTCTCCGGGGTCATCGCCTTCCACTTCGGAATGACCAGCCTGCCCGGCGGATTTGTCGGCGTCGATATCTTCTTCGTCATTTCGGGCTTTCTGATCACCAGGCATCTGCAACAGGAAATTGCAGAAACCGGCACAGTCGATCTCTGGCGCTTTTATGCGCGCCGCGCCCGCCGGCTGCTTCCTGCCTCGCTTTTCGTCATCCTGGCCACGCTGCTTTTCGGCTATTTCATCCTCGCGCCGTCAGAGCAGCAGTTCTATTCGAAGGGATCATTGTTCGCCTCGGCCTACATGATCAATCTCTGGCTGATCCGGTGGACGGTCGATTATTTCGCCGCGGATGCGTCAAACAATCCCTTTATCCATTTCTGGTCTCTCTCGGTCGAGGAGCAATTCTACCTCGTCTGGCCGGCCCTGCTTCTCGTCTTCGCGCGGCTTCGACCAGGGAAGGGCGGGCTCTTCTTTCTCCTCGCCCTTGTGGCCGCCATCTCGTTTGCGCTCTGCTGGCACATGACGGCCGTGTCCCAGCCTTGGGCCTTCTATTTCTCGCCATTGCGAGCCTGGGAATTCGCCATCGGGGGCCTTGCGTCGATGGCGCTGCCGCAGGAATGGGCGCGGCGCTTTCGCTTTTCGCCCGCCCTTGGCTGGCTCGGGCTTCTGCTCATTGCCGCCGCCTATCTGACAGTGACGGAGGAGATCGCCTTTCCGGGCTCGATCGCGCTCGTGCCCGTTCTCGGAACGGTGATGGTGCTGTTGAGCGGCGCACATCAGGGGGCCGCCGGGCCTAAGTCCACTCTGGCGTTTCGGCCGTTCCAGGAGATCGGGAAGCTTTCCTATTCCCTCTATCTGTGGCACTGGCCGGTTATCGTTTATGCGGGCATCGTCGAGCCCGAGCTGACGGTGGTCGATCGGTTCCTATGCCTGGCGGTCACCGTCCTGCTGTCGCTCTTCAGCTACCATTTCATCGAAAATCCGATCCGCCAAAACGGCTGGCTGGCGGCCAAGACGGGCCGATCGCTAGGACTGGCTGTGCTGCTCACCGGAGCCGGCACGACGCTCGCCTATGGCAGTGCGGCCCTGGCGGGCTATAGCCTCGATGGCGAGCAGCGGCTGATCCAACAAAGCGCCGAACGTAAATCGGCGGCGCGGGAATTCGATTCGGCCTGCGTGCTCGAAAGGGAGGCGGTCCGGCCCAAGGCCTGCAAATTCGGCGCTGCCAACCCGAAGAAAACGATTGTGCTCCTCGGCGATTCCCACGCTGACCATTGGTCGACGCCGCTCAAGAAGATCGCCGAAAACAATGGCTGGCGGCTCGTGACCTTCCTGAAGTCGTCCTGTCCGGCGGCGGATGTGCCGACCTGGAACGGCGTGCTGATGCGGAACTACGACGAGTGCGACGCGTGGAAACGCCGGACGTTCGGCGAGATCGCAGCGCTGAAGCCCGATGTGGTGATCCTTTCGCAATACTCGTCGAGCTATGTGAGGAACGAGATCAATTCGATATCCAGTCACCAGATGGATGTGCGCGACTGGGCGAAGGGCATCAAGCGCTCGGTCGAGACACTGGAACGCGCCGGCAGCGACGTCGTCCTGCTGCGCGACGTGCCGGTGCACAAATCCTATCTCGACAAATGCGTGGCGCGCGCGCTTTGGCAGAAACGCAGTCCAAGCGATTGCGACACGCCGCGCAGCGAGGCGGTGGAGGAAACCATCCCCGCCGCGGAAAGAAAGGCGGCGTTGGAGATGCATGCGTCATATGTCGATGTGGTCGATCTCTTCTGCAACAGGTCAACGTGCCCTGCGGTGATCGACGGAAAGCTCACCTTCCGCGACCGCCACCATATCGCCACGGCCTATGCGGAATCGCTTGCGCCACGGCTGGAACGCGCGATCTTCGGGGACGGCCGCGTCGGCGCGGTGCGGTAGCAACCGGTTTTGATCCGGCGCTTACTGCGGTTGCATGAGGGGCCCGTAAATACCCCCGTTCAGACATGCGGCCCGAGCAGTGACAGATCGGCGGCGCCGAGCCGATCCTTGGCGGTCCAGAGCTGGTGCCAATAGGGATAGATGACCGGCGGCAGACTGACGGCGTCGAGCAGTTCGCGTTCCTCGTCGGTAAGCTTGAGGCTGGCGGCGGCGAGGTTGTCGCGGAACTGCGCCTCGGTGCGGCCGCCGATGATGACGGAGGTGACCGCCTTGCGGCCGATCAGCCAGGCGAGCGCCACCTGTGCGGGCGAGACGCTGCGCTCGGCGGCGATCGCCACCAGCATGTCGACGATCTTCCACAGCCGTTCCTCGTCGCGGATCGGCGGCTCGTTCCAGCCGGCGAACTGGCGGGTGCCCTCGGGCGCCTGACCGCGGCGGTGCTTGCCGGAGAGGAGGCCGCCGGCCAGCGGGCTCCAGACGAGGATGCCGAGGCCCTGGTCGATCGCGATCGGAACCAGCTCGTATTCGGCCTCGCGGGCCTCCAACGTATAGTGGATCTGCTGGCTGACGAAGCGCTGGCGATGCTCGAGCGCGCTGATGCCGAGCGCCTTCATGATGTGCCAGCCGGAATAGTTGGAGCAGCCGATATAGCGCACCTTGCCCTGGCGCACGAGCGCGTCGAGCGCCTCCATCGTCTCCTCGAGCGGCGTCTGGCCGTCCCATTCATGCACCTGGTAGAGGTCGATCACATCGGTCTTCAGCCGGTTGAGGCTCGCCTCGCAGGCGCTGATCAGGTGCTGGCGCGACAGGCCGCCGTCATTCGGGCCCGGACCCATCGAGAAGCGCGCCTTGGTGGCGACAAGCACGCCGTTCTTGCGCTTGCCGCCGAGAACCTCGCCGAGGATCTCCTCGCAGGTGCCGGTCGAATAGATATCGGCCGTGTCGATCAGGTTGACGCCGGCATCGAGGCAGAGGTCGACATAGCGGCGCGCCTCCTCGACACCGACATTGCCGACCTTGGCAAAATTGCCGCCGCCGCCGATCGTCATCGTTCCCATTGTGATGGTCGAGATTTTGAGGCCGGAGCGGCCGAGCTGACGATATTCCATTGTGTCGCTCCCTTGCGTGGGCGTTGCCGGAGAAGGTAGCCGGAGAGGGCGCGAAAGCAAGCGGCGCCCCAGCCAGAGGGTCAAAGAAAGCGCGCCGGAATCGCTTCCTTGTAGGGGAACATATCGAAATAGGGCCTCGCCTCAGCGAGCGTGCGCTGGAAGGACGGACGCTCGAGCAGGCGCTCGAAATAGGCCGAAAGGTTGCGATGAGTGCCGTTGAAGGGCTGCACGATGCTGGCATAGAACAGCGCAGGCGCCGCGGCGCAATCGGCGATCGAGAAGCTCTCACCGATCGCAAAGCGTTTGTGTTTGAAGTGTTGCTCGGCCATGTCGTAAGCGACGGCCAGCGCCGCCTGGGCGTCGGCGACGCCGCGTCGGTCGTTCTCGCCGGTCGGCCGCAAGGTATCAGTGACGATCTTCTGCATAGGCACTTGCACGTAAAGATCGAAGAACCGATCCCAGAGCCGCGCTTCGAGCGCCAAAGCGTCATCGCGCGGGATCAGCGGCACACTGCCGGGATAGTTCTGATCGAGATATTCGATGATGATCGAGGTCTCCGGCACCGTCCTGTCGTGGTCGCTGTCGTAGAGCACCGGGATCTTGCCGGCGGGCCAGACCTCCAGGTAGCGGGCATGTTCCTTGGGGTCCATGAGATCGACAATCTCCGCCTCGAAGGGGATGCCGGCTTCGTAGAGCGCGATCAGCACCTTGTGGCAGAAGGAGGCGAGCGGATGGATGTAAAGCGTCAACGCCATGTGGGTTCCTGCTATAGATTGGTTGCATTATGCAATCAGTATAGCGCAGGAACGCGGAGACGAAAGGGATATTTCGCGTAAGCCTCCGCGCGAGCGGTTGCTCCGACATCCTCGGACCTGACCCGAGTATCCAGCCGCCAACAGCCGCTCGATTGTGGATCCTCGGCAAGCCCGAGGATGACGAGGGGGTGTGCTTTTCGCAGGTGAGATGGGCCGCAGCGCATGCGCGTAAGCCCGCACGGGCATCATCGCCGCTCAGGCGCGGCGGAAGGTGCCGTCACGAAAGCGGCGACGAAACGCTTGAGGCTTTCCTCCACGAAATCCTGTACCGGCAAGCGCGGGTCGAAGCTCCACCAGAGGAGCGCGCCCTGCCATTGGGAGGCCATCATCAGGCCGACGCCGGTGGGGGCGGCGGCGACGCCTTCGAACCGCGCCCCGATCGCGGCGGAGAGCGCGTCTCGCCAGGCAGCGCCCCGGGCGCGCAAGGCGGGATCGCGCAGGTCCTCGCGCAGGATCATCAGATCGTCCGCATAGGTTTCGATGCCGCCATAGTCGCCCGAGAGGCCGACGAGGAGGGATACCGCGCCTGCGGGTGTTTTCGGCGTGCTTTCCGCCAGTTCCGCCGTCAGCCGGTCGAGGCGGTCCCAGGCCTGAAGCAAGGCTGCCTGGATGAGGCGCGACTTCGTTTCGAAGCGCTGCACCAGCGTCGAGGCGGAAAGGCCGCAGCCGGCGGAAAGCGCCGCGAAGGTGAGGCCTTCCGGCCCCTCCTTACGCATGATGCTAATGGCGGCGTCGAGCACCTCCTCGTTCGGCAGGGTTTTGGGGCGGGGCATTCTTGACCTTTATTTATAACCGAATAAGCGTTTATATATCGGTGCAGCGATTAAGGCCAGTTGGTTTTTTCAGGGAGGATGAGATGAAGCTCGAAGGCAAGGTGGCACTGGTTGCAGGCGCAACACGCGGCGCCGGCCGCGGCATAGCGGTAGAACTCGGTGCTGCAGGCGCAACAGTCTATGTCACGGGACGGACGACGCGCGAGCAGCCATCGGAATACCAGCGGCCCGAGACGATCGAGGAAACGGCGGAGCTCGCGACGGCAGCGGGCGGCAAGGGCATCGCCGTGCAGGTGGATCACCTTGAGCCGCAGGCGGTGCAGGCGCTTGTCGAACGCATCCGCCGCGACGAGGGCCGGCTCGATATTCTCGTCAACGACATCTGGGGTGGCGAGAAGCTCTTCGAATGGAACAAGCCGGTATGGGAGCACAATCTCCAGAACGGACTGAAGATCCTTCGGCTGGCGGTCGACACGCATCTGATCACCGCCCATTACGCGCTGCCGCTGCTGATCGGGCGGCCGGGCGGGCTGCTTGTGGAGGTGACCGACGGCACGGCGAAATACAATGCCGAGCACTATCGCCTCTCGCCCTTCTACGATCTCGCCAAGACCTCGGCGAACCGCATGGCCTGGGCGCATGCCAAGGACCTCGCCCCGCACGGCGCCACAGCCGTCTCGCTGACCCCCGGCTGGCTGCGCTCGGAAATGATGCTCGAGGCGTTCAAGGTGACGGAGGAGAACTGGCGGGATGCGACGGCCCATCAGCCGCATTTCGTGATTTCCGAGAGCCCGCGCTTCGTCGGCCGCGCCGTCGCGGCGCTCGCCGCCGATCCGGACAAGGCTCGCTTCAGCGGCCAGTCGCTTTCAAGCGGCGGGCTGGCTCAGGTCTACGGCTTCACTGACCTCGACGGCTCGCGGCCGGACTGCTGGCGGTACATGGACGAGGTGATGGAGGCAGGCAAGGCTGCGGATGCGACGGTGTATAGGTGAAGGCGGGCGCCGGCCTAGCGAGGGTACGTGTCGGCGGCGCGGGAGAATTCTTGCTGCTTTGACGGCTTTTATCACGGTGCGGACGCACCGTGGCTGGACCCCTGTGACAAGCACAGGGATGAGGGGGCGGGGAGCCGCTTTGACGCTACGTGAAGCTGCGGCGAGTGTGCAAGACCGGCCGGCAGGGCTCTGAATTCGTTCGAGCTTCTGGTTGTCTGCGCCAGGCGGCTTCGCGGAAATGGCGCAAGAGCGTATGATGTTTTCGCGCCGGCCCGTGATTAGGCCGGCCGAGGCGGGAGGGACTCATGGCAGATAAGGACAAGCTCTTTGCCGGTGCGATACCCGAGCTCTACGAGCGGCTGATGGTGCCGCTGCTCTTCGAGCCCTATGCGGTCGACCTTGCCGAGCGGGCGGCGCGGCTGAAACCTCTCGACGTGCTGGAAATCGCCGCCGGCACCGGCGTCGTCACCCGGGCGCTGGCGCCGAGGCTCGATGTCGAGGCGCAACTCGTCGCGACCGATCTAAACCAGCCGATGCTGGACGTCGCGCACATCAAGCTAGGTGATGACGAGCGGATCATCTGGCAGCAGGCGGATGCCATGGCGTTGCCCCTCGACGACGAGAGCTTCGATGTCGTCCTGTGCCAATTCGGCGTGATGTTCTTCCCCGACCGGGTGGAAGCCTACCGCGAGGCGCGGCGCGTGCTGAAGCCCGGCGGGCGCTTCCTCTTCAACGTGTGGGATCGGATCGAGGCAAACGAGGTTGCGCACGCGATATTGGAGGCGCTGAAGGCGCGCTTTCCGGAGAACCCGCCGAGCTTCATGCGCCGCGTGCCACACGGTTACGGGGATCCGGAAATTATCCGAGCCGACCTCGAGGCTGCCGGCTTTCACGACATCATACTCGAAACGCTCGAGAAGACGAACGGCCCCGTGTCCGCTTCCGACGCGGCGATGGCCATCTGCCAGGGAACGCCCGTCCGCAGCGAGATCGAGGAGCGCGACGCTTCAGCGCTGGCGGCGGTGTCGCAGGCCGTGGCAGAGGCGCTGGCGAAGCGGTTCGGGAACGGGATGATCGAGCGCCGGATCCGGGCGCATGTGGTGGAGGCGGTGCGCTAACGGCGCCGCCTTACGAGGCGGCCGCCGATCACGCCGGCGAGGATGACGAGCATCGGCGTCCTGAGCCTGCGGGCGACGAACAGCGGCTTCAGGATGTTGTCGATCAGCCTGATCAGGACAAGGATCAGCGTCAGGCCGAGGGCGGCGCGGGTTTCCATCGCCATCCAGGCCCAGACGGCGACCGGCAGGAGGATAGGGGCCGGGCCGATTTGCATGATGCAGAATATGAGGACAGCGAAGGCGAGCACGCTTGCCACGGGAACGTCGAAGAGCGAGAAGGCAAGCCCGGCAGGCAGCGCCTGCAGCAGCGCCACGCCGATCACGCCGCGCGCGACATTGCGGATCGTCGCGGCCGCAAGATCGACGCCGATGCCGGCGAGCTTGCCAAGCACCGTGCCGCCCGCCTGCAGCAGCGACGGCGCGAGCCGCTGCAGCGTCGCTTCGAGATTGCCGGGGGCCTGGGCCCAGGCGGTATGGAGCCAGTTGCCGATCAGCGGCCAGTCACGCACCGAATCCGGCGGGGCCGGCACGGCAAGGATACCGGTTGCCAATTTTCCGAGAAGCGCCTGGATGGCTTCGGCGAAGCTCATGGCGATCGCCGCCAGTGGGCCGGCGATCACCGCTAAAGCGATAAGCGTGATCACAGCCGCCGCAAGGCGAGGGCGGCCGCCCAAGAGGGCTGTGAGCGCCCTGAAAAGCGGGTAGAGCGCGACGGCGAGAATGCCGACCCACATGGCGATGATCGCGAAGGGGGCGACAAGCGTGAACGACCAATAGGCGAACAGCGCCAGCACGCGAGCCGCAGGAACTCGGTGACCCGCGGCTCGATCGACGCCGGCGCGCTGGCAGGCTCGGCTTTGACTGGAGATTGCGCATCGTCCATGGCGGCTCTCGCCGCCGCCGTTCGCCCACGCCACGGGCCGGCATGGCCGGGTGATCGCGGCAGTCCGGGTGAGAACGGGATCAGGCGGCGAGGGGAAGTGTACGCGAGGGTGGGGCGGCGGGAAGATGGGTTGCCCGCAACAAGGGCCTTCTCGTTCGCCTCCGGCCCGTTCCAGTCGTTCTTGCCACACTTGGCGAACGACTGCTTTGCGCCCTCATTTCCGCCATTCAGACCACCGTTGCAGCTTCCCGAAAGCTGACGGTCTGCTAAGCCGGCACTAAGGCCTCGAATGGGGTGGTAGCGGTTACGCCGCCTGCCACAGGTCCTGGAACACCGCCCAAGGCGTTGATGTCAATGCGGGCATCCAAAATATCAAGTACTCCTTCGCGGCCTCGTCTAGGCTATCCGCCCGCGTGGTCGCTGCCACCGTGCGCGGCGATGAACATGGCGACGGCCGACCGGCAATAGGATTCGATCTCGTTATCGTCCTCTGCTCTCGCCTCATCGAAGCGTGCGACAATCAGGAGATCGGAGCCTTTGAAAAGTGCGGCAAACAAGCGGGCGGACCGGAGAGCATCGGGCACGTTCAAAGCCGCCTTCGCGTCCAACTGACGCAACAGGGCCTCGATTTGGGCGGTGATGTGGGCGGGGCCGGCTTCGTAATGGACCTTGCTCAACGACTTTTGGTTCGGCGTGTCGGCCATGACCATGGCTTCGACGTTGCGGACGTCCGGGCGCAACAGCGTGCGAAGCAGCGATGATCCCACCGCCATGAGCTGATCTTCGGCCGAGCCGTCGACGCCTTCAAAAAGGGCCTGTGGTATTAACTGCTGGCAGCGGGCCGCAAAGGCCGCTCCAAACAGCGCCTCTTTGTTCTCGAAGTGCCTGTAGATGCTGAGCTTGGATATCTTCGCTCGCTGGGCGACCTTGTCCAATGTCGTCGCTTGAAAGCCCAATTCCGCAAAGAGTTCGCCCGCGGCGTCGACTATGGTTTGGCCGAGCGCCTCATTGGCGGGCCGGCCTCTCCTGCCTCGACTATTTTCGCTCACGATAATTACAGTCCTTGACAGTATCGTTATTCGTGAATTACGATACTACGCAGTCTCGGAAATTCCAAGAGGTGATTTTATCGTGTCCTCCAGATCAGGTTTGCCTTGGCCGCAAGGCGATTGCGCGCCAGCCTAAGTCCCTCCATCCGCAATACGGAGCCCATCACCATGGATGACGTCATCATCGTCGGCGGCAGCTTTGCCGGTCTCGCCGCCGCCCTGCAGCTCGGCCGTGCCCGTCGGAAGGTCACCGTTCTCGATACAGGCCTGCCGCGCAACCGCTTCGCCGGCCACTCGCATGGCCTGCTCGGCCACGATCACAAGCCACCGCCGGATATCCTGGCCGAGGCGCGGCGGCAGTTGGCGCGTTATCCTGCGATCAATTTGGTCAATGCCCGGGCCGACAGCGTTTCCGGCGCTCTCGACGATTTCTCTGTCGTCACTGGCGGTGGCGAACGCCTTGCGGCGCGCCGCCTGATCCTGAGTTATGGCATCACCGACCAGATGCCCGATGTGCCGGGCTTTGCCGAAAGCTGGGGCACGTCCATCGTGCCCTGTCCCTATTGCGACGGCTTTGAAGTCGCAGGCCAACATTGGGGCCTCGTCTGGTCCGGCCCGCAGTCACACAACCAGGTCAGGCTGTTCCACGATTGGACCGATAGGTTGACGGTCTTCGCCGATGGTCATGACATTCCGTCCGATATCCGGGCCGATCTGACGCGCCGCAACACACCCATCGTCGACGGCCGGATCACTGAAATCACCCGTCATGGGGGCCATAACCCCACCCTCAAGCTCAATGTCGACCCCGATGTCGCCGTCGACATCCTGTTCGCGCATCCGCGCAACAAGCCGTCCGCAAGCCTGCATGAATCACTGGGTCTCGCCACGGTCGATACGCCCCTCGGCATCGTCCTCAAGGTCGACGAGCGCCGCGAAACCAGCATGCCCGGCATCTACGCCGCCGGCGACCTCGCCAACCCCCTCATGGCCTCGGTCACCACGGCATCATGGCAAGGCGCGATGGCGGGTATCTTCGCCCAGCAGTCGATGCTGGTTTGAGAGCACAGATTGGAGATGAGCATGGCCGTCGAACCGGACAGCGCGGGTGTGCGCTTCCCTCCGCCCTTCGTCTATCTGGGAGCGCTGCTGTTGGGGCTGGCGGCGGAGCGGTTCGTCACCCTGCGCTCTTTCGGCATCGACTGGCGGTTGCTGGTCGCGACGGGCGCGCTGCTGTTCGTTGCCGGCGCGGCGATGATGCTTTTGGCGGCGGGGCTGTTCCGACGGCTGGGCACCAACATTCCGCCGTCGCAGCCAACGACCCTCATCGCAACGACCGGTCCTTATCGGTGGACCCGCAATCCCATGTATCTCGGCATGGCGCTTATCTATGCCGGGCTTGCGATCGGCTTCGACGGGCCGATCGCCTTCGCCTTGCTCCCGTTGGTGCTGATCGCGATCCAGACGCAGGTGATTGCCCGCGAGGAGCGCTATCTCGAAGCGAAGTTCGGCGACGACTACCGCCACTACAAGGCCGAGGTTCGCCGCTGGCTCTGACTATTTGGTCACCGCTTGCCGCCACAAATGAGCCGTCGACGCACCGCACGCCGATGTCTGCTTTCGAGAAGCGGTAACCAAGAGCGGACAGACCGCCACCGGCCCCATTTCGGTCGTTTAATTATGCGCGTCGTGACGACCGCAATTGGCGCGAAGCTGATTCGCACTCTCTTCCCCCTGTCACACCCCTGTAAAACACCCGCTCTATCCCTCGGCGCCATCTTTCTCCCACCGAGGCCCCCCCATGAAAACGCTTTTCTCCGCCGTTGCCGCCGCAGCCGTTGCCGGCCTTCTCTCCACCGCCGCTTACGCCGAGAACCTGATCCTCTACACCAGCCAGCCAAACGAGGATGCGCAGGCGACGGTGGATGCGTTCAAGGCGGCGAACCCGGGCGTCGAGGTCGAGTGGGTGCGCGAGGGGACGACGAAGATCATGGCCAAGCTGATCGCCGAGATCGAGGCGGGCAATCCGGTGGCGGATGTGCTTCTGATCGCCGACACTGTGACGATGCAGCGGCTGAAGGAGGGCGGGCATCTGCTGCCGCACAAGTCGCCGGAGGCGGCGGGGCGCTCTATGATGCGGACGGCGCCTATTACTCGACCAAGATGATCACCACCGGCATCGTCTACAACACCGCCGCCCAGATGAAGCCGGAAGGCTGGCAGGATCTGGCCAAGGCTGAGGCGAAGGGCCTCGTCACCATGCCGAGCCCGGTCACCTCCGGCGCGGCGCTGATCCATGCCGAGACGCTCGCCGGCATACCCGGCCTCGGCTGGGACTATTACAAGGCACTCGCCGAAAACGGCGCGACGGCCGCCGGCGGCAATGGCGGCGTGCTGAAGGCGGTCGCGACCGGCGAGAAGGCCTATGGCATGCTCGTCGATTTCATGGCGATCCGCGAGAAGGCCAAGGGCGCGCCGGTGGAATTCGTCTTCCCGGCCGATGGCGTTTCCGCCGTCACCGAGCCGGTCGGCATTTTGAAGTCTGCGAAGGATGTCGATGCCGCGAAGAAATTCGTCGACTTCCTGATCTCGGAGGAAGGCCAGAAGGTTGCGGCAAAGATGGGCTATATCCCGGCCCGCAACGGCGTGGCGCTGCCGGAAGGCTATCCGGCCCGCGAGACGATCAAGCTGCTGCCGCTCGATGCCGCCGCGGCGGTCAAGAATTCCGAAACGGACCTGAAAACCTTCTCCGGCATTTTCGGCATGAACTGATCGCCTGATGACGCGAGCGGACGAGATCGCCCGCGGCCGGCGCGCGAGCGCTCCGGTGGAACCCGACGCGGAAGGCGGCTCCGGCTTCAAGTTGCTGGAGCCGCCTCGACGCGTGCTGTCGAGGGCGCGGCGCTCCGGCCCATTGCGGTTTCTCTTCGGCGGCGGGGAGGCGGCAGAAAGCCGGCCTCCCCAAACGACTCCCGCAAAACTGCCCGGCGAACTCACGCGCGCGTTGCGCGGCGTCGAGCTGCCGGCGGTGCCTTACGTTACGGAAGAACAATCCCCCAGGGCGAAGCTGGCGTCGCATGCCGATCGGGGAGGGCGGTGGTTCGCCTTCCGCGCGCGAAAACGGCGAGTGTCGTCCGACGAGCCGGGCTGGCTGCTGGCCTTCGTGCTCTGTGCCGTGCTCTTGCTCTCGGTGCTGCCGCTTGCCCGCCTCGCCGGGGCGGGGGTGAGTGGGCTTGTTGACGGGGAGGCGGCGCGGCTGATCTTCGAGCCGGCGACCTTCGCGGCGCTCCGCAACACGCTCATCACCGCCACCGGCGGCATGGTCGTCTCGCTCCTCCTCGGTTCGCTCTTCGCTTTCGCGGTGGCGCTCACCGACATCAGGGGCAAGCTGATCTTAAGCTTCGCCTTCATGCTGCCGATGATGATCCCGCCGCAGGTGACGGCGCTTGCCTGGGTGGAGATGTCCGGGCCGGCGAGCCCGCTTCTGAAGACGCTGGGGCTGGCGCCGCCGCTCGGCAGCCCGCAGCCGCTCTATTCGCTTTCCGGCATCGCTCTTCTTTTGGGCGTGCAGCATGCGCCGCTCGTCTTCCTGGCGTTCAAGGCCGGGCTTGCGGCAAGCCCCCGCGACGGCATCGAGGCGGCGCGGCTTGCGGGCGCCGGACCGTTCCGCGTCTTCCGCGATATCGTGCTGCCGCTGGCCACTCCGGGGCTGATCGCCGGCGGAGCGATCGCCTTCGTCTCCGGCATCGGCAATTTCGGCATTCCCGCGATCCTCGGCATTCCCGCCGGTATCGAGACGCTGCCGACCCTGATCTTCAGCCGGCTGGCGAGTTTCGGCGCCGCCACCTTCGGCGAGATCGCGCTGATCTCGACGCTGATCGCGGCGATCTCCGCCGCCGGGCTGCTCGTGCAGCAACGCGCCCTTGCCGGCCGCGACTATCGCCTTATCGGCCATTCCAGCGCGCGCGCCGCCTTCGCGCTCGGGCGCTGGCGCATTGCGCTCGAGGCGCTGGTCTGGGCGCTGCTGGCGCTGGTGCTCGTCGCGCCCTTGCTGGCGCTCGTCGCAAGCTCGCTGGTGCCGGCCTATGGCGTGCCGCTCAATTTCGAGACGATTTCCTTCAGTGCCTATGGCGAAATCCTCTTCCGCCAGTCGATCACGCTGACGGCGCTCAAGAATTCGCTGTTCCTCGCCTCCGCCGCGGCACTCGGGCTGCTCACCGTTACGGTGCCAGCCGCCTATCTGCTGGTCCGCCGCAAAGGTGCGCTCGCCAATCTCATCGCTATCCTGATCGAGGTTCCCTATGCGCTGCCCGGCATCGTGCTCGCCGTCGCCTTCATCCTCACCTTCGCCGCACCCCTGCCGGTCGTCGGCATCTCGCTCTACGGCACGATCTGGATCATTCTCGTTGCCTATTTCTCCTCCTTCCTCGCCGTCAGCCTGAAGCCTGTCATGAGCGCGTTTCTGCAGATGGACCCCTCGCTCGAGGAGGCGGCGCGGCTTGCCGGGGCGGGTTTTTCCCGCCGCATGCGCGACGTGCTGCTGCCGCTGATTGCGCCGGCGGCGGGGGGCCTCCATCATCCTCGTCTTCCTCATCGCGGCGAACGAGTTGACGGTCTCGGCGCTGCTCTGGTCGGCGGGTACGCAGACGCTCGGCGTCGCGATCTTCAATCTCGACGACAGCGGCTCGTCCGATCTCGCCTCGGCGCTCTCGGTGCTCGTCGTCGTGCTGGTCATCGCGCTGATGGCGGCGCTGGAGTTTTTTGCAAAGTACCTGCCGGAGGGCGTGCTGCCGTGGCGCAACTGATCCTCAATCATCTCACTAAGGATTTCGGAGGCGGCCGGCCGGCGGTGGCGGACGTCTCGCTGACGCTGCGCCGGCAGGCCTTCCTCGCGCTCCTCGGCCCCTCGGGCTGCGGCAAGACGACGGTGCTGCGGATGATCGCCGGCTTCGAGCAGCCGACGGACGGCTCGATCTCCTATGGCGAACGGCGGCTTTCGGACGCCGAGCGCGCGCTGCCGCCGGAAAAGCGCAACATGGCGATGGTGTTCCAGTCCTATGCGCTCTGGCCGCACATGACCGTCGCGGAGAATGTCGGCTATCCCCTGAAGGTGCGCGGCGTATCTGGTGCGACCTGGCGCAAGCTTGTCCGCGAGGCGCTGTCGCTGGTCAAACTCACCGAGTTTGCCGAACGGCGACCGACCGAACTTTCCGGCGGCCAGCGCCAGCGGGTGGCGCTCGCCCGCTGCCTCGTCACCCAGCCGGACGTGGTGCTGCTCGACGAGCCGCTCGCCAATCTCGACCAGCATCTGAGGAAGGCGATGGAGGAGACCTTCCGCGCCTTTCACGAGCGCTCCGGCGCGACGATGGTCTATGTCACCCACGACCAGGCGGAGGCGATGGCGCTGGCGACCGAAGTGGCGGTGATGTCGGAAGGTCGGCTCCTGCAGGTGGCTCCGCCGGCGGAGATCTATGCCCGGCCGCAGGGCCCGGTGGTCGGCGGGCTGATCGGCCGCGGCAGCATTCTGCGGCTAAGCTTGCCGGAGAACGGCGAAAGGCAGCTCGGCTGGCCGATCTTGCGGGCGGCGTTTGGTGTCGCAAGCGGCACGACGTCCGGCGACAAGGGGCCAGTTGCCGACGTGCTGGTGCGGCCGGAGCACGTCCACCGCGGCACCGACGGCATTCCGATGCGGGTCGTCTCATGCGTGTTCGAGGGGGAGCGCTTTGCGCTCAGTCTCTCGCTGCCCGACGGGCAGGGGCTGAAGGCCTATAGCAGTGCGGCGATGGCAGAGGGCGAGCTGATGCCCCTCGTCGTGAGCGGCGGCTGGCGTTTGTAGCCATAGAGTTGCCGCGGTTCAACTCTCCCTCGGTCATCCTCGGGCTTGACCCGAGGATCCAAGCGCAGCCGTGCAACAACGCGTCAGAGACGATTGGTTGATTATGGATCCTCGGGTCAAGCCCGAGGATGACGGGGACTATACGAAATTCCGCAGGCGCGGGGGTCGGCCAGGCGGCACCAAATTTATCAACTATTAAACCAGTTGTAATCTGCAATCAGTTGTGCCATGATTTTTGCAGGCAAAGGCCTGCGGGAAGCAAGGGAGGAGACAATGAAGCTCTATCAGGGCATGGGACCGAACTCCTATCGGGTGCGCATCTTCCTGAAAGAAAAGGACCTCGAAGTGCCGATGGTGGAGGTCGACTTCGCCAAGGGCGAGCACAGGGCGCCGGAATTCCTCAAACTCAATTCGCTCGGCCAGATTCCGGTGCTGGAGCTCGACGACGGCACGGTCATTACCGAAAGCGTCGCGATCTGCCGCTATTTCGAGGAGACCCACCCGGAGCCGCCGCTTTTCGGATCGGACGCCGTCAGCCGCGCCAAGGTAGAGATGTGGAACAGACGGGCGGAACTGGTAATCTTCGCCACGATCGGCAATGTCGCGGTCCACTCCGATGCCTTCTTCAAGGATCGCCTGACGCAGTTTCCGGCCTTCGCCGAGACCGAGCGGCAGGCGGTGCCGAAGAAGTGGGCCTGGCTCGACCGCGAGCTCGCCGACGGGCGGCCATTCCTCGCCGGCGACAGCTTCTCGATCGCCGACATTACCGCCGGCGTGTGCGGCTGGTTGGGCGAGGTCTTCGGCATGGAAATCCCGCACTCGCTTCAGAACGTGCAGCGCTGGAACGAGCGTGTGAGGACCCGGCCGAGCTGGAACGCCTGAGGGCGGAACGGGAGGTCGGACCGCATCCGGGTAAAACTGACAAGGTGCCGGTTCGCCCCGAACAGATGGTTCAGATCGGATGCCGCGCGCGCTGCGGGAACCTGCATGAGGCTCGCACGTTCCCTGTCAGCACGGCAATGACGATGCCGGGGAAGATGGCGGCAACGGAGGCGGCGCGCGCATGTATTTCATGGCCCTTGCGACGGACTACGATGGCACTCTGGCCGAATACGGTGCGGTTCGGCCGGAGACGCTGGAAGCTCTGAAAAGATTGAAGGAAACGGGCCGCAAGCTGCTGCTCGTCACCGGGCGCGAGCTCCCGGACCTAAAGCGGGTCTTCTCCCATCTGGATCTGTTCGACAAGGTGGTGGTCGAGAATGGCGCCTTGCTCTATTCGCCCGATACCGAAGAGGAGAAGCCGGTCGCACCGGCGCCGCCACCGGAATTCGTCGAACGTCTGCGGCAGAAGGGGGTCGACAACATATCGGTCGGGCGCTCGATCGTCGCCACCTGGGAGCCGCACCAGGCCGCAGCTCTGGAAGCGATCAATGAACTCGGCCTCGAACTTGAGATTATCTTCAACAAGGGCGCGGTGATGATACTTCCAACCGGCGTCAACAAGGCGACGGGGCTGAAGGCGGCGCTGAAGGAGATGCAGTTCTCCTTCCTTAATGTCGTGGCCGTTGGCGATGCGGAGAACGACCACGCGCTGCTCAGAATGTGCGGCTGCGGCGCGGCGGTCGCGAACGCCCTGCCGGCACTCAAGGATACTGCCGATTTTGTGCTGGATGGCGCGCGGGGCGAGGGCGTCGAGGAACTGATCGCCAAGATCATCGAGCGCGATTATGCCTCATGTGCCAATGCGCGCCACCAGGTTCCGGTCGGCGAGGACCAGAACGGGCCGGTGGCGATCGGACCGCCTGATGTCTTGCTGATCGCCGGAAGCTCCGGCATCGGCAAATCGACATTGGCAACGGCTCTTTCGGAGCGTTTGCGCGAGCGGCGCTTCCAGTTCTGCGTTTTCGACCCGGAAGGCGACTACGAGGATCTCGAAGGCGCCGTGACCGTGGGCAACGGTTCGACCACGCCGACGGACAGTCAGGTGCTCGAAATCCTCGCCAATCCGGACGACAACGTCGTGGTCAGTGCGCTTGGCTTCGAACTCAAGGAGCGGCCGTCCTTCTTCGCCAAGCTGATGCCGGGCCTGTCGGCGCTTCGCGCCCGGACCGGCAGACCCCACTGGCTGATCGTCGACGAGGCCCATCACCTCATGCCGGCGTCCCGCGACAGTGCGTCGCTGGCACTTTCGGACGACATCTCGGGAACGATCATGATCACGGTGCATCCGGACGCGGTCTCGCCAAGGGCGCTGGCGTCGGTGACGGCGGTGGTCGCCCTCGGTCCCAAGGCGCGCGAGGTGATCGAGACCTTTTGCGACGCCGTCGGCGAGGCGCCGCCTTTGGGCCTCGATCAACTCCCCGAAGACGACGAGGTGCTTTTCTGGCGGCGCGCGCCGGGCGCGCCGGTTCAGCGCATCCGAGCGGAAAAGCCGAAGCAGGTCCGAAAGCGCCATACGCGGAAATATGCCGAAGGTCATCTCGGCGAGGACGCGAGCTTCTATTTCCGCGGCCCGGCGAACAAGATGAACCTGCGCGCCCACAATCTGATCATCTTCCTGCAGATTGCCGAGGGGATCGACGACGAGACCTGGGAGCACCATCTGCGGGCCGGCGACTATTCGAAATGGTTCAGCGAGCGCATCGGCGATCCCGACTTGGCTGAGGAGGCCGCAGGGATCGAAGAGGATCGCTCCCTTTCGCCCGCCGAGAGCCGGAAAAGGCTCGCCGACGCCGTCCGCCGCCGCTACACCGCGCCGGCGTCCGAGAAGGACTGAGGCAGCGGCGGCGACGGGCGTTGCCGGTCTCACTGGAAGGGCGGGAACGAGCGCTTAGCGTTTCGGCTTCTGCTTCGTGCCGGCGCTCCTGCCGTCCGAGCTCTTGGAACGCTCCTCGAACCGATCGGCGCCTTTGGCGAGATCGGATCCCTTTTGCGCTTCCACTTTCTTCTCTTCTTTCGCGGCACTCTTGTGCAAGCCGCCAGCGGATTTCTTGCCCTTTGCCGTCGGGGCTTGTTCGACACCCATTGCAGCCACTCCTCATTCGATGGGAACGTATTGGAACGTGCGGGGAAGCCTCCTGTTCCTTCTCGCAGGATTGGTTTTCGGATTCGTGCCGCAGCGACGGAGACGGACGTCGGAGCCTGCAACTCTTGCTATCAATCCGCATACCAATTCGCCCATGGCACAGGTAGCTGTGGACTTGCCTTGATTTTGCCCCTCTTGCCTTCTCCCTGGCCTTTTTGAATTCCTAGAATGGAGGCTCGTGATTCGCGCCGCACAGCATTCGATCGCGTTTCCCGGGGCACGGGCAGCTTTCGACGGCCGGGAAACTGCCCAAGGAGAAGAGCCATGACAGAGTACAAGAAGCCGATCATCACCGAGATGCGCCCAAAAATCACTGTCATCGGCGTCGGTGGCGGCGGCGGCAATGCGATCAACAACATGATCACCGAAGACCTGCAGGGCGTGGACTTCATCGCCGCCAATACGGATGCGCAGGCGCTGGCCATGTCGAAGGCGGCGCGGCGGATCCAGCTCGGCGCGGCCATTACCGAAGGTCTCGGCGCCGGTTCGCTGCCGGATATCGGCAATGCGGCCGCACAGGAATCGATCGACGAAATCATGGATCATCTCGGCGGCACGCATATGTGCTTCGTCACCGCCGGCATGGGCGGCGGCACCGGCACCGGGGCAGCGCCGGTCATCGCCGAGGCGGCGCGGCGGGCCGGCATCCTGACGGTCGCGGTCGTCACCAAGCCCTTCAGCTTCGAGGGCAAGCGGCGCATGCAGACGGCGGAGTTGGGCATCGAGCGGCTGCGCGAAAGCGCCGACACGGTGATCGTCATCCCCAACCAGAACCTTTTCCGCATCGCCGATGCCAAGACCACCTTTGCCGATGCCTTCATGATCGCCGACCGGGTGCTCTATTCCGGCGTCAGCTGCATCACCGATCTCATCGTCAAGGAAGGCCTGATGAACCTCGACTTTGCCGACGTGAAGACGGTGATGAAGGGCATGGGCCGCGCCATGATGGGCACCGGCGAGGCGGCCGGCGAGGGCCGGGCGATGATGGCGGCGGAGGCGGCGATCGCCAACCCGCTGCTCGACGAGGTCTCGATGCGCGGTGCCAGGGGCGTGCTGGTCTCGATCTCCGGCGGCATGGACATGACGCTTTTCGAGGTGGACGAGGCGGCAACCCGTATCCGCGAGGAAGTCTACGACGAGGCCGACATCGTCGTCGGCGCGATCTTCGACCGCACCCTGGACGGCACGTTCCGCGTCTCGGTCGTTGCAACCGGCCTTGACAGTGGCCGCGGCACCGAGGCTGCGGCGCCCGAGGCGATGAACGGTCAGGCGGGAGCTACCACGCCGACTCGCACGCTGCAGTAGCGCTATCCCAGGAGCCGGTTTGGAAGCGGCGTGGATTTGCCCCTCTCCTCGGGTTTAACCCGAGGACTAGCCTTCTCCCCGCAGGCGGGGAGAAGGAGACCGGCAGGCCGGATGACGGGTCTTGCTGAAGATCATTCCGGCAGACCGGCGCGGTGCAGATCGTTTACGAAACGATCGATGAAGTCCACCGACATGGCCGGCACGTTGCCGAAATAGAATTCGGCGCGCGCCTTTTCTATTGTCATGTCCGGACGGCGGCAAAGAAGGGCGGCGACCGCTTCACGCGCTTCGACGCTTGCTCCCTCGGCGCCGAGGGCGGCTGCCAGCACCATGGCCGGCCAGAAGGTGACGTTTTCCTGGCGCAGTGAGGCGCGGGCGGCGGCGGCTGCTTCCGCCAGCCGGCCCGATTGGTAATGGGCGATCGCCAGCATGTTGTGGAAGGTCCAGAGATGCGGATCGCGCGGGCTCAACCGGAATGCCTCGTTGATCGCGGCGATGCCTTCCTCCGGATGTTCGACATAGCATAGCGCCTGGCCGAGGGCGAAATGGCCCTGGGCGAAGCTCGCGTCGAGCCGGAGCGCGTTGCGCAGATGGTCGATGCCGCGCGCCGGCTCACCGCCGAGCGCCAGTGCCCGGCCGAGCGCCAGATGCGCTGCGGGCTCGCGGCTGTCGAGGGCGATTGCCCGCTCGGCGAGCCGGGTGGCATCGCCGATCCGCTCGGCCCGTTCCTCCAGCGGCCCATACCAGCCAAGCTGGATATGGACATAGGCGAGCCGCGCATTGGCCTGGGCGAAATTGGGCTCGAGGGCGACGGCACGCTCGAAGAGCTGCCTGGCAATCTTCAGGTCGTCGAGGTTGAACTTGTAAAGGTGCCAGAGGCCCTTCAGGTAGATGTTCCAGGCATCCATGTCGGCGGCGGTATGTCCGCGCAGCGCCGCGAACTCGATCATCCCGAGTTCCGGCTCGACGGTGCCGGTGATCTGGCCCGCAATCTCGTCCTGGAGGACGAAAATGTCGTCGAGCGTCCGGTCATAGCGCTCCGCCCAGAGCAGCATGCCGCTTTCGCCGCTCAGCAATTGGGCGGTGATGCGGATGCGGTCTCCGGACCGGCGAACGCTGCCCTCGATGACGTATTTGACGCCGAGGTCCTCGGCCACCTTCCTGACGTCGACGGACTTGCCCTTGTAGGTAAAGGACGAATTGCGGGCGACGACCCGCAGCCAGCGGCAGCGGGCCAGCGTGGCGATCAGTTCTTCCGTAAAGCCATCCGAAAAATGCTCCTGCTCGCCGACGCTCGAGAGGTTGGTGAAAGGCAGGACGGCGATCGAGGGGCGCTTGTTGTCCGGTACCGGCCGTTCATCCGGTGGCGGTGCGGCTGGGGCGGGCTCAGGCGCTTCACCCGGCTGCCACCGCCAGATGCGAATGGGACGGTGCATGTCGCTGAGTTTCCGCTTGCCGAAGTCGATGGCCGGGAAATCAAGTTTGGACGCGACCTGATCATGGACCTGCTGTGAAACGCAAATTCCTCCGGGCGAAGCAATTTCCTGGAGGCGCGTTGCGACGGTGACGCCGTCGCCATGAATGTCGTCGTCCTCGACGATGATATCGCCAAGGTGGATGCCGATACGCAATTCCAAACGCTGGACGTCGACCTTTTGGTTGTACTGCAGCATCATCTCCTGAACCGCCATCGCGCAGCCGACGGCGTCCACAACGCTCGCGAACTCCGCCAGCAATCCGTCTCCCGTCTGCTTAACGATCCGACCTCTATGCGCGGCGATCGTCGGGAGGATCAGCGTGCTGCGACAGGCCTTCAGCGCTTTGAAGGTCCCAGCCTCGTCGAGCCCCATCAAACGGCTGTAACCGACGACATCTGCATCCAGGATGGCTGCCAGCCGCCTCATGCGGCAATCTCCCGGACCTGGTGCGGTGATGGGCTTTCACGAATCCAAATCATGGGTGCGATCGATTCCGAGCCGCGGGATATCGGCGAATTCGCCGCTTTAGTTCTTTATCCACGGGCGGAGCCTAGCAACCGCACGAGTGCCTGTGAAGTGGTATCGGCACCCTCAAAAGCATGGCGGGCGGCAGCCGAGCCTCAGACGTGACCGAGTCTCCGACCGCTCGGTGTCATTTCCCGCGGCGGCTAACCCGCCAGATGATGTTGCCGACGTCGTCGGCAACGAGCAGGGCACCCGTCCTGTCGATTGCTACGCCGACCGGCCGGCCCATGGCCTTGTTGTCACGGCCGATAAAGCCGGTGAGGACGTCTCTTGGCGGCCCGTTGGGTTCGCCATTGCGGAAGGGGACGAAGACGACCTTGTAACCGCTGTAGACGCTTCGGTTCCAGGAGCCGTGCTGGCCCACGAAAGCGCCGTTGCGATAGCCCGGGCCCAGTGAGGCGCCCTTGGAGAATGTCAGCCCCAGCGAGGCGGTGTGCGAACCGAGCGCGTAATCGGGTTTGATCGCCCGTGCGACGAGGTCGGGACGCTGCGGCTTGACACGTTCATCGACGTTCTGGCCGAAATAGCTGTAGGGCCAGCCGTAGAAACCGCCGGCGCGGACGGAGGTCATGTAGTCAGGGACGAGATCGTCACCAATCTCGTCCCGCTCGTTGACGGCCACCCAGAGCTCGCCGCTTTCAGGGTTCCAGGAAAGGCCGTTCGGGTTGCGCAGCCCCGAGGCGAAGACCCGGGTGCGACGGCTTGCCCGATCGACCTCGAGCACGGCTGCGCGGTTTCTCTCCGCCGCCATGCCGTTCTCCCCGACATTGCTGTTGGAGCCCACCGTAACGTAGAGCTTGCGACCGTCGGCGCTGGCAATGACGTCCTTGGTCCAATGGTGGTTCAGATCTCCCGCAGGCAGATCGACGACTTTCTCCGGTCTTGCGGTGATCCGGGTCCGGCCGCTCCTATAGGGGAAGGCGACCAGCGCATCGGTGTTGGCAACGTAAAGTCTGCCGTTCGACAGCGTCATGCCGAAGGGCGAATTCAGTCCCGCGAGAAATGTACGGCGCAGGTCGGCGACGCCGTCGCCATCCGTGTCGCGCAGCAGGGTGATGCGATTGGCGCTCTTCGTCGCGGCACCGGCGCGCTTCATCGCGGCGTCCATCACCAGCTTGCGAAGGCTGAAGCCGCTATCCTTCTTTTCCGGGGCATTGCTTTCGGCGACCAGTACGTCGCCGTTCGGCAACACATGCAGCCAGCGCGGGTGGTCGAGGCCGGATGCAAAGGCATTCACCTTCAGCCCCTTCGCCGGCTTCGGCGTCGCACCTCCCGGCCAGCCCTTCGCCTCGGCAATCCTGATGGTCGGGATCAGCGTCGGTCTCGGCTTCGGCAGCGTGGGGTTCGGGCCGTAGCCGCCCGTCCCGGCAATTGCGCCCGTCCGTTGCGCGGAGACGCTGCCGCAGCCGGCAAGGAGCACGCTTACGAGGATGAAAATGACTGAATTACGCGGGAAGCCGGTCTTCATCGGATGCCCTCCGAATGTTTTGTGCCGCTCGGCGTTAGATGCGCGGCCGCTTCGCAATATTCCTCGTCAACCCACCAAACAGCAGCGTTCCCGCCTTGTTCCTGCAATCTTTGCGTGGGGCAGCATTCGGGAGTATTCTTCAATCAGCTCGAAACGACTGGGGCCCGACGCCTCGCAGTGGGCGCGCAGCCTCTTAGAACTTTGAATCGCCTGCGGAAACTTTGTTCCTAACCTGCGCAGGCTCTGGGAGGAAGACATGAAGCAAGGAACCCGGACCCGGGGGAAAACGTCGCGTCGCCAATTCCTGAGCGGCGCTGCCATGGCGGGCGCAGCGGCAGTCGCGGCGCCGAGCGTCGTCAAGGCGCAAGGGCCGACCAACATGCGCTGGCAAAGCACCTGGCCATCGAAGGATATCTTTCACGAATTCGCGCTCGACTTCGCCAAGAAGGTGAACGATATGACGGGCGGCGACCTCAAGATCGAGGTGCTGCCGGCGGGCGCAGTCGTGCCGGCCTTCGGTCTGCTCGATGCGGTGTCTCAAGGGACGCTCGACGGCGGCCACGGCGTCGTCGCCTACCACTACGGCAAGCAGTCGGCGCTGGCGCTCTGGGGCTCGGGGCCTGGCTTCGCCATGGACGCCAACATGCTGCTCGCCTGGCACAAATACGGCGGCGGCAAGGATCTGCTTGCCAAGCTCTATGAATCGATCGGCGCCAATGTCGTTTCGTTCCTCTACGGGCCGATGCCGACACAGCCGCTCGGCTGGTTCAAGAAGCCGGTTGCCAAGGCCGAGGACATCCAGGGCCTCAAATTCCGTACGGTCGGCATTTCGATCGACGTCTTCACCGGGCTCGGCGCGGCCGTCAACGCCTTGCCGGGCGGCGAGATCGTCGCCGCACTCGATCGCGGGCTGCTCGACGCGGCGGAGTTCAACAATGCCTCGTCCGACCGGGTGCTCGGTTTCCCGGACGTATCGAAGATCTGCATGCTGCAGAGCTATCATCAGAATGCCGAGCAGTTCGAGATCCTGTTCCACAAGGCGCGATACGACCAGTTGCCGGAGCAGATGAAGGCGATCATCTCCAACGCGGCGGAGGCCGCCTCCCAGGACATGCATTGGAAGGCGATCGACCGCTACTCGCGGGACTATGTGGCGATGCAGACCTCCGACCAGGTGAAGTTCTACAAGACGCCGGAAGCGATCCTCAAGAGACAGCTGGAGGTCTACGACGAGGTGGTGAAGAAGAAGGCGGCGGAAAACCCGCTGTTCAAGGAGGTCATCCAGTCCCAGATCGCCTTTGCCGAGCGTGCGACTCGTTGGGAACAGGATACCGTCGTCGGCCGGCGGCTGGCGTTCGACCACTATTTCGGAAAGGACGGAGTGGCGAAGTCGCTCTGACATTCTCACCTTTCACGCGCCACCGGGCCGATGCCGGTGGCGCGTGATCGGAGCATGAGGCATTCTGGGGGGGCGCGTGGACGTTCAGCGTTTTCTGATCAGGATCGACGAGATCAGCGTTTGGGTCGGCAAGGCCGCCGCATGGCTGATCATCGGGCTGATGATGCTCGTCTGCGTGGAGGTGTTCAAGCGCTACCTCCTGAACGCGCCGACCGCCTGGATCTTCGACGCCAGCAACATGCTGTACGGCACGCTGTTCATGCTGGCCGGCGCCTATGCGCTGGCGCAGAACGCCCACGTGCGCGGTGATTTCGTCTATAGCTCGCTCAGGCCCCGCACACAGGCCGGGCTCGATCTGCTGCTATATGTCTTGTTCTTCCTGCCGGGCATCGCCGCCCTCATCTATGCCGGCTACGCCTATGCAGCGTTGTCCTGGCGGATCGGCGAACACTCGACCGTTACGGCGGAAGGGCCGCCGATCTACTACTTCAAAACCGTTATTCCG
This sequence comes from Sinorhizobium fredii USDA 257, assembly GCF_000265205.3. NCBI lineage: Bacteria > Pseudomonadati > Pseudomonadota > Alphaproteobacteria > Hyphomicrobiales > Rhizobiaceae > Ensifer > Ensifer fredii. The sequence goes on along the minus strand of NC_018000.1, from coordinate 4,532,394 downwards.
ATCGCCGGCGTGCTCGTGATGCTGCAGGGGCTCGCGGAGATCGGCCGCTGTGTCGTCTGTCTCAGAACGGGGGAGTGGCCACAGCGGCTTAAGGACGTCGAGGAGCTTGACGTCGTTGCCGAACAGCTTGCGCATAGTGAACACATCGACGCTGCAACGCGTGAAGCGGCCATCGAGCGCGCCCAGGAGATCGAAAGGGCGGCGCGGCAGCGCGGGATGGGGGGAGAGGCTGAACCGTGAGCGACCCTTTTCTCGGGCTGACAATGCTGTGTCTTATCGTGGTCGTCATCATGATGGGTTTCCCGACGGCCTTTACGCTGATGGGACTCGGCATGCTGTTCGGTTTCTACGCCTTCTACAACCCGACCGAGCACTGGATCGACAATCGCGTCTTCGACCTGATGGTCCAGCGCACCTACGGCGCCATGACCAACGACGTGCTGATCTCCATCCCGCTCTTCGTGCTGATGGGCTACGTGATGGAGCGCGGCGCGCTCGTCGACAAGATGTTCTACAGCGTCCAGCTCTCCTTCCGGCGCGTGCCGGCATCGCTTGCGGTGACGACGCTTATCATCTGCACCTTCTGGGGCATCGCGAGCGGTCTGGTCGGCGCGGTGGTGGTGCTGATGGGGGTGATCGCCATGAACCCCATGTTGCGCGCCGGCTACGACGTGAAGCTCGCCTCCGGTGTCATCACCGCGGGCGGCACGCTCGGCATCCTGATTCCGCCCTCGGTGATGATCATCGTCTATGCGGCGGTCGCCGGGCAATCGGTCGTCAAACTCTATGCCGCGACGATGTTCCCGGGCTTCTTCCTGGCTTTTCTCTATCTTGCCTATGTTCTTGGCTGGGCGGCGCTCAACCCGAAGATTGCGCCGGCCCTGCCTGAGGAACAGACGCGGGTTCCGGTACCCGGCTGGATGAGGCGCTTCGAGGCGCTCTATTCGCGCAACATGTTGGTCGGGCTTCTTGCCGCCCTGGTCTCGCCGCGGCGGGCACTGGCGATCGAGATGGAGGAAGGGCGGCTTACTTATTGGAAGCTCATTAAGAACGCGGGCGCGGCGTTCGTCCCCTTTCTGTTGACGGCGTGCACGCTGGCGCTCGTTTGGTGGTATGTGGTCATCCATCCTGAGGGGGCTGAAGCCGAAGCGCCCGAGGGTCTGGAGGAACTCGGAGCACCTTCGGCAGATGCCGGGCCGACGGCCGTCGACGGCCCGGCTACGGGCTTTTACCTGTGGTTCGGGCTGGCGGCGGTGGCCATGCTGATCCTGCTCGTCCGCTATTACCGCAACATGACTGCGGAGCGGCTCCAGGTCGTGAAGCTTCTGGCTTCCTCGGTCATGCCGCTCGCCATCCTCACCATCCTCGTGCTTGCCGTCATCCTCTTCGGCATCACAACCGCGACGGAATCCGCCGCGGTCGGGTCGGCGGGGGCGTTTTTGCTCGCGTTGCAGGCCGGAACGCTCAACTGGAAGCGAACCAAGGAAGCGGTGTTCCTGACGGCGAAGACAACGGCGATGGTCTGCTGGCTCTTCGTCGGCTCGGCGCTCTTTTCTGCCGTCTTCGCGATCCTCGGTGGCCAGGCGCTGGTCGAGCAATGGGTGCTTGCCCTCGATCTCACGCCGCTGCAGTTCATGATCCTGTCGCAGGCGATCATCTTCGTCCTGGGCTGGCCGCTCGAATGGACGGAAATCATCATCATCTTCGTACCGATCTTCCTGCCGATGCTCAGGCACTTCGACATCGATCCGATCGTCTGGGGCGTTCTCGTCTTCGTCAACCTCCAGGCGGCCTTCCTGTCGCCGCCGGTCGCGATGTCCGCCTACTATCTCAAGGGCGTTTCCCCGCCGCACGTCACGCTGAAGCAGATTTTCGCGGGCATGATGCCCTACATGCTGATCGTCATCCTCTGCATGGTCATCATGTATATCTGGCCTGGCATGACGCTGTGGCTGCCGAACTATCTCTATGATTAGAGCGAGTTGCGTCGAACCGTTGCAGCTCTCCGGAGAGAAAGAAAGGGCCCGCTGTCAGCAAGCAGGCCCTTCAAGACAGCGGTGAAATGTCCCACCTATGGCGCAGTCATCTTGGCGGTAATGTCGCGCCCGCCCTGGAATGTCTTGGGCTATACCGATCAGCACGTTTCCCCGAGAGCCGCCCGCGAACTCAACCGGTTCCCTTCTCCAATCAGAGCTCGCTTTCGCAGCGAGCTCTGATCTAAATTGATACTGAAATCAATTCGCTGATTTGCAGGCGTATCTTCGCCACATCCGCGGCTTCGGTCCAGTAACTTTTCAGGGCGAATTGTAACGATGCACGATCGATTCTTGCGCAACCCGACGTTTTATTCCCGAAGCGGTCAGGCCACCAATATCCGACCTGATGGATGCGGCGACGGGGAGAGCGTCAGCGGGAGATCGGCGTCCTTTGGACCGTGACGCCATTCCTCAGAATCGATGTTCGAGGCCGACGGCCAGGAAGTAGCTCTGCGTGGAGTCCGTTCCAAGCTTGCTTGACCGATAAATCGGCACATCGGCGAGGAAACTGGTGCCGGCCTCGAACTTCAACGCGAGGCTTTCATGCGACGAAAAGATCATGGCAGCGCTGACGTCGGCAAGGAAGGTGCCACCACTTCGCCGTTGCCCGGTGGAGGATAAGCCGATGTCGGCCTCCGGGAAAATTGCGGTAGCGCGATTGTCAAGGCGAGCCTTGTAATGCGCAACACCTGCACTGAAATTGATCCGAAGCCAGACGTTTTCCGAAACCGGTGTCTCTGCGCTGAAACCGGAGACGACGCCGTAATAGTCGGCGGAGAGCCTCACCGTCTCATGGTAGCCGATTGCCGGAATTGCGGCTCCCGACATAATGCTCTCATCGATGTCGACTTCCGTGCGATAGACGGTGTCCTGCCTTGTCGATCGATACGTCGGGCCCAGCCTCGGCGTGATCGTCCAGCCATTTGCAAGGTCGAGGGATGCTCCGAGCCAGAGCGTCTGATCGAAATGGTTCGCCCGTTGCTCGACCTTCGATTTTATGACAGTTCCGTCGAGGTCGCCGAGGGCTTGAAAGAATAGGCCGCGGTCGTCCACGAAGGCGGCGTAAGCCGCGGCCGATGGTGTATTGCCGCTGGTGACCAAGGCCAGGAACGCGGCACCCGATTGCGTGCCGCTGGTGGCATATTGTGTGACGGCATTGCCGTTTCCCGCGGGCGAGTGGGCGAAGGCCATGATTCCGGCATCGTCGCCCAAGGTATCCGTGAAATGGATCGTGCCGGCGGCGGTCGCACCCATCAGGTCGGTAGCCGTCGCCAGGGAGATGTTGCCACCGGCTGGTTCGCCGGCGACGAAGTCGAAGCTGCTGCCGGTCGGCTGCACGACCTTCCGGGAGGAGCCACTTGCATGCGAAATCGTTCCGTCCCATTCGAGGAAGAATCGACCAATCCCAGGATATTCGAGCGGCAGCCTGAACGAGAGATTCGTTCTGGTGCCAACAATATCGGGGGGCTCAAAACCCCTCGGTTGCGCGCCGGGAAAGGTGACGTTCGGGAACAGGTCCGGCGTGTCGACGTCTTCCCACCTGGCGCCAAAGTCCCAGGAAAAAGTCGGGGTGTCTGATGAACTCAACATCGTCTTGATCGGCTCGTCGGCCCTCACGTTGGTTGACTGCTGCCAACAGACGACCATCGCCAAAACACCGGCGAAGTGGCTCGGCAATCGAGCAAGAAAAGCGGTGATGTTGCCGTGCGGCCCGTCGGTCGAGGGATGCCGCCCCACATCGTCGGCGTTCAGAACGTTTTCCCCTTATCCACTGATACTCAGTACTGCTCAGTCGTGCCGCTTGGATGGCGCGCGGTTGGCGGATCCATCTTGAGGCGAACAAGGCGTTCATCGGCAGTATTTCAGCAATTGGTAAAAAAAGAGTGGCGCGACTGCACGCCTTCGGTCTTCGAAGCACGTCGCCACCGACGAACCGGTATCGGCAAACATAATCCAGATTGCAGATTTCGAAGTTTGTAATCTTGAAGTTGGACCAATTTCCGTGGCTCATTGGTATAATTCTACTAAGGGCACGAACGTTCGAGCATATGGTTCTGATATGAAACGCATAGTGTCCGCCTGAAACGTATCCATCTTCTAGCCAGATGTTGATGAGTACTAAACAGAGTAATTCTGCGACGGTTTCCTTGCGCCATGATGGCGTCCAAGGAGACAGGGTCATGCTCAAGACACTCGCAATATCCGCACTTCTCGCATTCTCGACCGTTTCTGCGGCCTATGCCGGCAATAACGTATCCGTCACCAGCCAGAAGGGCTTCGGCAACATGTCTGCAACCGGCCAGTCGGGCTGGGGCAACTTCTCCGGCACAGGACAAGTCGGCAAGGGTAACCACTCCGTGTCTGTCCAGGATGGCAAGGGAAATGTTTCCGGAACGGCGCAGTTCGGGAAGCACAACAAGGCGATCACCTTGCAGAGGGGCAAATACAACGCGTCCGGCACGTTCCAGTTCGGCGTGTACAACAAATCGCTGACCCAGCAGGACGGCGAAGGAAATCTCTCTATCACGGTGCAGGACTGATCGATTTCGATCCACCGGCCGCCACCGCATGTTCCTTAAACCAGCCGATTTAAGGGAAAACATGTAGCAATTCAAAGTGCTGCAGCGCCTTTGAGCGTCGGACAAGACGCGCGGCGCTGTAGTGGCGACCGGTCCTCTGTTCTGAAAATCAATCTGCCGGAGACGAGACCATGATCAGCCTGGATGCAATTGCTTATGCTCCGATAGAATGTGTCATCGAGCATTCCAAAACCCACACTCTGACCTCCTTGGTCGCGACATTGCATAGCGATTGGAGCGAAAGGGGCACCTATCACTTCAAGGTCACGACGGAATCGTCCACGAATGTGCAAGCCGGCGCGTTCGCGAGCGAGCAGGCCGGACGGCAGGAGCTTTCGACAATCCTGGTCAGCACCGCACCTGATGTGTGGACCGCTCGCTTGTCCGTCTATCGCGCCGATGGGACGTTGCTGTGCGAAAGTTCGGTTCCGTGACGCGCGATGCTCAAGGATGGACGTACGGAACGCTCGCTGTCACTTCGTGAAAAACGACAGGACGGCGAGCGAACTCAGGAGCTGCGCCTGTCGACGAATGCCGAGTCGCCCCATCGCCGATGCGAGCTGATTGTGCACGGTATTCTTGGAAACGCCCCGGCGTTTCGCGATGTCGGACGGCGCATCGCCGTTGGCAAGGGAATGCACCAACGCAGCTTCGGTTGGCGTGAGCCCGAACACTGTCTTGATATCGTCGGGGGTCAACAAGGTGTTTCGGCTCAATTCCCGGATCGTCAGAAGAAAACTCGGCTCATTGCTGGAGAAGACGTTGCCGAATCGATAGGTGTCGCTGCCAAACGACAAGAAATCGACGCTGACAATCCAGCTCACGCCCGTTCGCTTGCTCTTCGCCCAGCGCAGGTGGTGATCGTGCTTGTTGACGCGCGCCTGTTCGATCAGATCCTCGACCTCCGTCTGGAGCTCCTCGTCCTGGAATTCAAGCACCTCATCCCTGAAGTCGATGAACGAACCTGGGGCATCGACGAACCGACCAAACCGACGATTGGCAAATTTCACGCGAAGATCAGCGGTGACGATGGCCGACGACGTGGCACAGCTTCTCAGAGCCCGTTCCGTGCGGGTCGACTTTTCCCGTTCGTTAACCATCGCCTTCTGCAAGGCGAACGCCGTCTGGAAATGGGGGAGAACCTTCATCAGCGTTTCGGCGGCTATCGCCAGGTGGTTGTCGGCTGCGTGCGGGAAGAAACAGGCGACGACAATTCGCCGGCTTCCTTCCTTCGACACGAGCAGAATGAGAATCTTGCCATCCTCGCCAAAGCAGCGGCGCAACGCGGATGACCACGGCGCGCTGTTCGCCAGGTTTACTGGCAATGTCGCAATAGCTCCCAAGCCCATCGCGAGCGTGGCCTCGTCAAGCGCCGAAAGCGTATCCACGTCCAGCAGAGCCGACCTCTGCACCCCCTTGACCGCGAGGCTGATTTTCCTGTTGTCCGGCCCCTCGAAGCCGAGGATAGCGCCCGATTCCGCCCGCGCGAGTTTCGTCAGATCTGCGACAATTCGGTCCCAAGCGGAGGGTAATAACACCGTCTCGTAAATCGCTTGAATGAGGCTGAGCAATAACTTGTCTTGGTACGCATCTGACATCGTCCAGTACTCCGGTTACAAAACGCCCCTTTCAATGTCGACACACGCAATAGAAACTTTGTTCACAATTTGTTCGAGATGAATCGGTGATGTAGCAATTGGCCGCTAATAGAAAAAATCTCTGCTCTCGCAGGGCGTTAAAGAAGATACAGAATGTCCCTCTTGCGGAACGCGAATATGGCAGCCTACAGACGTTACTCTGGGCTCGGTACAGCAAATATTTATCTTATCACTTCGATCAATCCCCAGAGTTCTTCCCCCTCTCAAGGATGATCTAGCTCGAAAGATACATGTATTTTAGCAATTCCTCCAGAATAATCTTGAAATTTCGGAGGAGGAGTTGCCTTGCAGTGCACCAATTCGGCGACGCGGCAGCGCGGGGGCTTCCTGGACTGCCACTGGTTTCAGGCATTTAGCATATGCTGCACTGCAGTGCGATCGGATGCGCGATGGAGGACTTTTGCCCGTACCAAGGCTGATTATTGGAGACCCGCCCGTTGCAATACTTCTATGATGCGCTGACGCGGAGCTGATGCCATTCGCCCGATCAGATTGTCGAGACTGGCGATCGACAGGTTCGGCATCAGCGCTTTTGCCTCGGCCACGGCTGCCCGTGCCTCGTTGGTCCGACCGCTCTCGATGAGTGCTGCGGCGAGCCCAAGGCGCGACCAGCTTTCGCGCGCCTGACGACCGATCGCCGCTCGGGCTGCGGCCTCCGCACCGGTCATGTCGCCCATCAGAAAAAGACAGACCGAACGAACGGTCATGAACATGCTGAGAAGGGGATCCCTCGGACTGAACCGGATGGCGCGATCGATGTGGGGAAGCGCCTCGGCCGGCTGCCCCGACCAGATATGCACCTGCGCCACCGCGTAATGAGCGTGGGCGTAGCTCGGGTTAAGCTCTGTCGCGATGCGAAGGTGGTCATGCGCAAGGCCAAGTTCGCCCCGGCAGGTGAGAAGCCTCCCCAGCATGACGTGCGGGTAGGGGTGGGCGCCATCGAGGGCTACGGCGTAACGGGCATGCACGAGGCCGGACTCAAGTGTGGCGGGGATGTCGTCCGACATCTGCCAGACAACGCGAACGACCGCTGCTTGCGCCAAGCCGGCATGTCCGAGAGCAAACCGCGGATTGAGCTCTGTCGCGCGCCTGAAGTAGTGCTCCGCCGCCTCGATTTGATCCATGGAGAAATTGTAGACATGCCAGAGGCCGCGATGGAAAAGTTCCCACGCGTCCATGGTCTCGGGCAGTTTGCGTAGAGCCCGCTCGCGCTCGGACGAACGCACTTCTGCGTCGACGGCCGTGATGATGAGGCCGACGATTTCATCCTGAACCGCGAATAGCTCTGCGAGTTTGCGTGCATAGCGTTCGGCCCAGACAGTCCGGTGGGTAGCGGTGTCGATGAGCTGGACGCCGAGGCTCAGATCATCTCCTCGTCGCCTAAGATTTCCGGTAAGCACATAACGAACGTCAAGAGCTTGGGCGGCGTGCTCCGCAAGCCGCGGGCCGGCGCCGAAGGCGAAGGTCGATTGGCGGGCAATGACGAGGAAATCCTTGTGGCGCGAAAGCTCGGTGATCAGATCCTCGGCGAGCCCTTCCGCGAGGAACGACTGATCGGCATCCTCCGCCGGACGAAGAAAGGGCAGGACAGCGATGGAAATGCGGAAATCGGTATTCGCACCGCGTGCTGCCTCGTGCTGGATGGGGGAGGGTGCGAGCTCCAGGCGTCTGGCTTCCCGCGCGGGCGTTGCGTCCAACGACAGCTCATGGGCCAGGGCGACGGTCTGCGGCGAGGGCGCGGTTCCGAGCTCGTCGGCAAGCAGTTGGCGACAGGTCTGGAATTGCGCTGCGGCAAGCGAACGCTCCCCTTGGCGTGCATAGAGGCGCATCAGCAATCGATGACTCTTTTCTCGAAACGGGTCGAGCGCGACTAGTTGCTGGGCGAGCGCTACGGCTGCAGCTTCGTCGCCGTGCTCGGCAAGCTGTTCCGTAGTTCTGGAAAGCAATGCTTCCGATAGATTGCGGCATCGCGTGCGTTCGAACTCGAGCCATTCCGTCAGCTCCTCCCCCGAGACCGTCAGGCCTTCCAGAAGCTCCGCGGCCAAGCGTCGCGCCGTCTCGGCGTCCGCGATGGCCGGAGTTCGGCCCAGGAGCGACTTGAGTTCATCGACGTCGGTAGAAACGAAATTCGGGTCGAGCATGACCGCCTCGCGGTTGGCGATCAGAACGCGGTCGCCCAGGACGGCACGGATCGCCGCCAGCGCATTGCGCAGGCTTGCCCGCGCCTGCTCGGCGCCCCGGTCCTCCCAGAAAAGCGCGCACAGCTTGGAGCGAGCCTGATACTGGCCCGCCGACAAAGCCAGATAGGCGGCGAGAAGCCGAATCTTGGCGGTCGGCAGGATCAGCGCCTCACCGGTGGCGGAGCGCACAGCGAATCCTCCCAGCAGATTGAACTCTATCTGCAACCCACGGAAGTTCTCTGAAAACCGCGGTATCTCGTTCATTTCACGCTCTTTTCACGAATGGCTGTTGTTCAATTTTCAATTGGGATGCGCACCGGTGCGACAAGCGGCATCGGAGCGCGACGCCCTCGGCGCCAAGCGATGAAATATGCACGCGGCAGCACGGAGCAGGTTTCGGAAGGAACGTTGTGAACAGCCATTGTCGCGTCAGAGTAAAGCACAACGTGCATCACAAACGGTAAAGAAACTCAAGTCTTTCAGCATGATCCGCTCACTCCATAGGCGGTATTTTCGAGGATTGAAGTAAATTCATTGCCTATCGCCGGCTGTATCCAGGGGAACACCGCGACGGTTTTTTCTGAACAATATGGCGGACATGGACGTAAGGCGTCCGATTCGAAGAGAAAGATTAGGGATGATCAAAATCCGCTAGCCAAGCACATTCCAACCGCATGCCGCCATGTCCCAGCTGCGGCAGCAATTTCAAAGAGTTCAATTCGCTTCGACGCCGGACGCTGCCGGCGAACGGAGTTTCTATGTCAGCAATCCTCAGGAGATACTAATGGCAACAAATATAATGGGCACGGACGGCGCCGATACGCTGAACGGCAATTTCGGCGCTGACCAGATTATCGGCCTCGGAGGCAATGATACTCTCAGCGGCTCGTTCCAGGGCGATTTTATCTTGGGCGATACGGGCAAGGACACGCTGAACGGCAATAGCGGCAATGATTTTCTCGACGGCGGCGGCGAAAGCGATATTGTCAACGGCGGCTCCGGTCAGGACATGATTATGGCCGACGTTCCGTCTTCCGGAGTCGGTGACATTGTCGATGGCGGTTCGGGCACCGATCGACTCACGGTCGATTATTCCGACCTTGCCGCTGGCGTGAACATCGCGATCAAGGACTGGATCGCGCCCCAGACGCTGATAGGCAACATCAAGACCACCAATGTCGAAGCTTTCAGCATTACCGGGACCGACTTCGCCGATACGATCACCGGCGGCAACTACAGCGACATGTTCACCGGCGGTGCCGGCGACGACAAGCTGACCGGTGGCCGCGGCGCCGACCTCCTGATGGGAGGGCTCGGCAAGGACACTCTCAAGGGTGGCTATGGCACGGATTTCCTCAACGGCGATGACGGTGACGATATTCTCACTGGCGACCAGGGAATGGACTTCCTTTCCGGAGACGGCGGCAATGACAACGTTCGTGGCGGCACGGGCGATGACACCGTTTCCGGAGGTTTGGGCATCGACAGCCTGTTCGGCGATGATGGTAACGACGCACTCGATGGCGGCGCCGGCGACGACAAGGTCGAGGGCGGGGCAGGGAACGACACGATCACCTACCGCTATGGCGACGGTAAGGACACGATCACCGACGCCAGCGGCAACGACCGTCTCGTGCTGACGAACTTTACCGGCAATTTCACCGCGAAAGCAGCGAATGTTGTCAGTACGATTGCCGGCGGAACGACCTTCATCGGCATGGAAAATTACACCATCACCGCGGCGGGAAGTGGCGCCAACACGATCACCACCAGCACCGGTGCCGATTTCATCGACAGCGCGGCAGGCGACGACATCGTCAATGCCGGTGCCGGCGACGATCATGTCAGGAGCGGTCTCGGCAAGGACAGCGTTGTTGCCGGCGACGGCAGCGACCGGGTGGAATTGGGCGATGGCGGGGCAGACAAGGCCGATGGCGGCCTCGGTACCGACCACGTGACTGTCGATCGTCGCTCGGCGACGGCGGACCTGACCTTCTCCGCGACAGGCGCCAGCGCCGCTCTTTCCGAGGGGACTTCGCTCAAGAATTTCGAGCGCTACCAGGTGCAATTCGGTTCCGGCAATGACGTCGTGAAGTCGGTCGGCGCCGCTCAAAGCGTCAACTTCGCCGGCTATGCCGGCAACGACACGCTGATCGGCACCAACGGATCCGACGTGCTCGACGGCGGCACTGGCAACGACAATCTGTCTGCCGGCGCCGGCAACGACCGCCTTATCGACTTTGGCGGCACCAATGTCATCAAGGCCGGCGACGGCAACGACACGGTCACTGTCGGTGACAGCAGCGGCGTGGCCGCGCACAACACGGTTGATCTCGGCACCGGCAACGACTCTTTCGAGCGGAGCGCATCGACCGGCAAGCTGACGGTGGATGGCGGAACGGGTACGGATTACGCGTCGATCGATTTCTCCAAGTACTCCGCCGGGATCACATTCAAATTGTCGCCCTCGGTCACCGTCAGCAATGCTCCGGTCACCGTCAAGAACATCGAGCGCGTGAAACTCGTCGGCGGCAGCGGCAACGACATCTTCGCCGGCGGCGCGTTGAATGACGCACTGCACGGCGGCAGCGGCCACGACAGCCTGACCGGCGGCGCCGGCGACGACGTGCTCGCCGGCAATCTCGGCAACGATACGCTGACCGGCGGCCTCGGCAACGACACGCTTTCTGGCGACGGCGTCGGTTTTTATGGCGGCCGCGACAAGATCTCCGGCGAGGACGGCAACGACCGCGCCTATGCCGGGATCGGCGACATGGCCGATGGTGGTGCCGGCACCGACACGCTCGATCTCGATGCGAGCAACCAGACGAAGGACATTACCTTCAGCTTCGCGACCGGCAGCGCCACCGTCGACGCGACCACGTCCTTCAAGGCATTCGAGGTGCTGAACTATCTCGGCAGCGCCGGCAAGGACACCGTCACCGGCGGTAAGCTCAATGACCGGCTGGAGGGCAATGGCGGCAACGACACGCTTCGTGGCGGCGACGGCAACGACGTGCTGCGCGACGGCGCCGGCAGTGACAGTCTGTTCGGCGATGCCGGCGACGATACGCTGACCCGCACCGTGTTCAGCGGGACGGACGCGTTCGACGGCGGCGCCGGCACCGACACGTTGTCCTTCGCGGACGCCAGCGACATCTCGGTTGTGCTCGATCTTCAGAACCAGGCTTCGAACAGGGGCATGGCACAGGGGCTGACGGTCAAGAATTTCGAGATCATCAACGGCAGCGCAAATGACGACGTCATCCGCGGCGATGCTCTCGCGAATACCCTCAATGGCGGCGGAGCCGACGACGTTCTCGAAGGCCGCAGTGGGGCGGACCGGCTGAACGGCGGCGCCGGCGACGACTGGCTGACCGGCGGTACGGGCAACGACCTCTTCGTCTTCGACCGCGCCGGCCGCGACGGCGAGGGCGACGTCATCACCGACTTCACTCGCGGCCAGGACAAGCTGCTGATCGACCGCAGCGACTACGGCATTGCCGCCGCCGACGCGACGGTCACGCTCGTCGTCGGCGCCGATCCGGTGGCGACGAGCAGCAAGGGCACCTTCCTGTTCGAATCCGATAACGGCCGGTTGTGGTTCGATGCCGATGGCAAGGGCACCGAGGCGGACCTGGAACTGGTGGCGATCCTCAAGGGCGTCACGACGCTGTCGACCAGCGATTTCTCGCTGTTCTGATAGGCTTCGTTAAAACCATTCTGATTGCGAAATGGGGCGGGGCGGCAGCATCCCGCCCCGTCATTCACCAGGATATGCGTAGCTTTACAGGGGAGGCGATGGTGCTCGCTCTCTCGTCTTCCAATGCTCTTGTCCAGGAGATTGGGCATTCGGCGACAGGGGCGTTCAGTGCTATTCTCAAGGCTGAAGCCGCAATCCCTTCGCAGTGCGCAGGGTGCGGTCAGTCCGGGGAGGAACGAATGGAAACCCCAATTGCACTGCATCCATCGCTCGACAACGGCCTGACCAAGGGCGATCCGGGCTTCAGCGGCGGAACGCTGGTCTGCGCCTGCACGGACCGGCCGGTCAAAGTCAGGATCTCCGGCGGCATCGCGCATAATCACGCCTGCGGCTGCACGAAATGCTGGAAACCGGCCGACGCAACTTTCTCCATCGTGGCGGTCACCTCTCAGCAGAATGTCAGCGTGGTTGAAAACGGCGACAAGCTGGAGATCGTCGATCCGACGGCGCTGATCCGGCGGCATCGGTGCCGCGAATGCGGCGTGCACCTGTATGGACCGGTCGAGCGGGAACACGCCTTCCAGGGGCTCGCCTTCATTCATCCGGAACGCTTCCAGGAGCGCGGTTGGCCGGAACCCACTTTCGCGGCCTTCGTCTCCTCGATCATCGAGGCGGGCGTCGATCCATCGAGGATGAATTCGGTGCGCAGTCATCTAAGGCAGCTCGGCCTTGAGCCCTATGACTGCCTGTCGCCCGATCTCATGGACTTCATTGCCGCCTGGACTGCGAAGAAGAGTGGCGTTCTGAAGCAATAGCGCGCCCTTTTTGCATGCGGCCACGCGCGCGCTGCGGGTGGCTCGCCAAATGTACACGCGCGCAAAATCTCGGTACTTCGCGACGAAGGCGCACCATTTTTGGGCCAATCCAGGCGGATCGGCGTAGAAATGAGCGCCTCGCGCACGTTGGGCGCGATCCCTGCCACAATTTCGCTGCACCTCACCGGCAAAGTCCTCATCGCTGACCAACGGCTGGCAGGGGAATTCCATATCTCGCAAAGCGACCGCCATCAGGTTGGGGTACGGCCATTTGCAGTTCGTGGGCCGGCTGCAACGTCGGGCCTGGAAACCGACATCGGGTTCCAGCGACAGGAGACGTGCAGCCTCAAAGCGCTAGAGAGTCTTTCGTACGTCGTAGCGTAGGCGTGGTGCAGTTTGCATGGTTGCCGGAGCGGAGCGCTCTCGGGCGAAGTCATGCGAAGGTTCGATCTTGCGGTGACTTGGGCTCGCCGGGCCCGCAGACACGCCTCGATAAAGGACGCTCTAGCCCTTTGATTCCGGAGCATTTCATCTGCGTTCGGGACGCTCTTCCGGACGCGGGCGGTGCTATGCGCGCGCATAAATTTGCGCGTCTGTGGAGGATGAACTTGCTGCGATGGACGGAGGCGCAGAGCGGGCGCAAGCCGCATGAGGCCGGTCCGCGCACAAAGGAGACCCAACACATGAAGGTTGTGGCGTTTCTGACTGCGGCATTTGTCGCGCTTACATCACCGGAGACCGCATCGGCAGGCATGCTGGCGCAGGCCCAGCAATATGCGGGACTGCACGAGGTCAAGCACAACAAACGGCTGCGCGCCGCCCTCGGCATCAATCCGGCACGCACGCCCTGGTGCGGACACTTCATGGGCATGATCGCCCGAAAAGCCGGTCGGCAACCGCCGCAGAGCTATAGCTTTGCGCGGTCCTGGCTCAGATTCGGCGCGCCGATCAAGCTCTCTTATGCACGCCCGGGCGACGTGATCGTCGTCAGAGCCGGCCGGAGCTATCACGTCGGCATCCTGTCCGCGCTGTCGAAATCGACCGCGCGGGTGATCGGCGGCAACCAATCCGGAAGGGTGCAACTGTCCTATTTCAGCCGCGGCCAAGTGGTCGCCGTCAGGCGATAGACCGGAGAAGGGCTGCCGCTCTGATCGACATCGGGCTGGAAAGGGCGGGTCGCGCTTTACACCTTTGCTCGTCCCGCACTAATCTCCGCGGCATTTCCAATTGCGGATTGCCCGATGTCGCTTCGCCTCGCCACTTTCAATATCGAGAACCTCCTGAGCCGCTTCGATTTTTCCGGTTTCCGCAATCAGCTCAAGCAGGACCGGGTGCTGAGGCTTTTCGATGTGCGCAGCGAAGCGGAATATCAGCGGCTGGAAGAGGCGCGCACGATCGCGCATACGGACGACACGCGGCAGATGTCGGCGCTCGCCATCGCCGACTGCGACGCCGATATCCTCTGCCTGCAGGAGGCCGACAACATGGCAGCCTTGCAGGCTTTCGAATATGGCTATCTCTTCCGCATGGTCGGCAACGGCTACCGGCAGAAGTATCTGATCGAAGGCAACGACTCGCGCGGCATCGACGTGGCGGTGCTGATGCGAGAGGAAACGCGCGACGGGCAGCAGATCGAATGCCTGGAGGTCAAGACCCATGCGGCGCTGACCTATGAGGATCTCGATCTCTTCAACGACGAACTGGCGCTGACCAGCCGCCCGCGCGATCGCATCTTCAAGCGCGACTGCCTGGAAGTGGATTTGCGGATCGAGGGCCGACCGCTGACGCTCTATGTGGTGCATTTCAAATCGATGGGGCCGGCACGCGCCGGCCTCGACGGCCGCCAGGCGACGATGGCCATGCGCACCGCAGAGGCGAGGGCGGTACGCCATGTCATCGAAAGCCGGTTCGGCCGCGGCCATACGGCGGACAAGATATTCGCCATTTGTGGTGACATGAACGATTATCAGGAGAAGGTGGTTATCCTCGGCGATCGTCGCAACGGCTACGAATTCGTGCCGCACGCGGAAGAGATGAGCGCGCTCGATATTCTCAGCCATGACGGCTTTGTCGAGAACCCCATGTCGAGGCGGCCGGTACTTGATCGCTGGACGCTGTTCCACAGCCGCGGTCCGGAGGAACAGCACCTCTGCCAGCTCGACTACATCTGGTTGTCACCGGCGCTGGCGCGGCGCAACGCCAGCCGCGTTCCGGAGATCGTCCGCGCCGGCCAGCCCTTCCGAACGATCTTTCCCGCGGGGCAGGCGGTGGAGCGTTATCCGCGCACCGGCTGGGACAGACCTAAGGCCTCCGACCATTGCCCCGTCGTCATGGCGCTGGACATCTGACCATGGCCTTTCTTGAAAGCAACCGGCCAGCCTGGCCGGCGGAAGGCACGATCTTCCCGGTCTCGGAGATCGACATAGAGGTTTCGGCCGAGCCGCATCCGTTCCACCTTGCTGAGGCGGAGCGGGCGCGAGAAAGCTGGCAGCGCGAGATCGCCGCCAATCCGCATCTCTTCGATGGCAGGATGGTGCTGCAGCGGTCGGTCCGTATCGCCGAAGGACGCATCGTCGCGCGGGCGCATATCGTTCCCTACTCGACTTTCCTGTGGTGGCGAAAAACGCGCGAGTCGGGCGCCTACCATATCTTCGGCATGCCCATGCTGCTTTCCTCGGACGGTGCCTTGATCGCCATCCGCATGGGCCCGCACACGGCCAATGCCGGCCGTGTCTACAGCCCCGGCGGCTCGCTGGAGCCGGAAGACGTCGTTGACGGGCGTTGCGATGTTGCCGGCAATATCGCTCGCGAGGTCAAGGAAGAGACCGGCATCTCACTTTCCGAGGCGATCGCCGAGCCGCGCTGGCACGCCATTCACATGGACGGCACCGTCACCGTTTTTCGCGTTTTCCGGCTGGCCGCCACAGCAGACGAGGTCATCGCGCGGGTGGCGGCGCATGTCGCCGCCGATCCGCATCCGGAGATCGACGAGGCGCTGGCGATCCGTGGCCCGGAACCGACGGCGCACAACTATCCGGAATTCATCCCGCCGATCCTCAAATGGCTTTTTACGCGGTGAGTACGCAAGTGGCGCTTTGAATTTGGTCGAGGCGCACTCGGTGCGACGTCTTCGCCGAAGTCGGTGTCTGGGTGAAGGTACTCATGCTCTGTCACGCTGGCCGAGCCGGGAGCTGATTGGAATCAGCCCGGCAATCGTCAAGAAGGAAAAGACGGCGCCGGCGATGAAGGTTGCCTGCGGCCCGGCGATGTCCCAGAGCGCGCCGGCGATTACGCTTGCCAGCAGCAGGGCGATGCCGGTGACCAGGTTGAACATGCCGAAGGCGGTGCCACGCAGTTCCGCCGGAGCCGTTTCGGCAATCAAGGTCGTCAGCAAACCTTGAGTAAAGCCCATATGCAGCCCCCAAAGCGCCACGCCGATGCCGAGCGCAGCGATGCCTGTCGCGAAGGCGAGGACAAGGTCGGCCAAGACCAGGAGGGCAAGGCCGAGCACGAGCAGGGTCGAGCGGTTGACGCGGTCGGAGAGCGCACCGGCGGGATAGGCCGAGAGCGAGTAGGCGAGGCTCATGATCACGAGAACGACTGGCGCCAGCGCTGGGGACAGGCCGATCGACTGGGCGCGCAGGATGAGGAAGGCTTCGCTGAAGCGGGCCAGCGTGAAGACCGCGGCGACGGCCACGACCCACCAATAGGCCGATCCGAGCCGGCCGAGTTCATCACGCCGCAGCGGCATGCGCACCCGGCGCAATTCCTTCGGCCGCTCTGGCTGCTTGACCCCAATGAGAAGCACGCCAACGGAGACAAAGGCGGGGATCGCCGCAAACCAGAACACCGCCTGGAATTGATCGGCCGTCAGCCACATGAGGCCGATGGCGAGGAGCGGCCCGACGAAAGCGCCGATCGTATCGAGCGACTGGCGCAGGCCGAAGCTGGCGCCGCGCAGGTGTGGCGGAGCGAGGTCGGCGACGAGAGCGTCGCGCGGCGCGCCGCGGATGCCCTTGCCGACACGGTCGATGAAGCGAGCCGCCACCAGCCATTCGAGGGAGGTGGCGAGCGGAAAGATCGGCTTGGTCATCGCCGCGAGGCCATAGCCGAGGACGGCGAGGAACTTGCGCTTGCCGAGCCAGTCGCTGAGCGCGCCTGAGAAAACCTTGGTGATCGAGGCCGTCGCTTCGGCAATGCCCTCGATCAGACCGACGGCGAGCGTGGATGTCCCGAGCGCGGTGACCATGTAGAGGGGCAACAGCGCGTGGATCATTTCCGAGGAGATATCCATGAACATCGACACGAAGCCGAGAGCCCAAACCCCGGCCGGAATGCCTCTGCGTGACATCGCGTCGCTTGTCATGGTGCCTCAGCAGCCTCCTATTCCGCCAAGCCATCGGACTACGCCACTCCTCGCGTTCACGCGTAGTGAGGCCGGACGGCAGTTCCTCATAGCCATTGTTCTGGAGGGCGCATAGGCTATGCCTATGACTCAAGCAAACCCTGATGCTCTCGAGGTAATGATTTCCGATCGCCTCGACGTCGCGCTGGACGGCCTTTTCTCAAGCGCTGCAGCCTTGTCCTCGATGTTTGCATTTCAAACGCGGGCTGGCCACCTCACGACTTGCGGAGCGCCTCGATTTACCGGCAAGAGGAGCAGTTGTGCGGCCGATTGCCATTGAGGCGTGATGGGCCAAAAAGCCGCCGCAAGTCGCGTTACATCGTCAGTTCAGGTCAATCAGAAGATGTTTTTTGCCTTGCCGCCCGGGCGAGGTCGTTGCAAGCTTCGCGCCGGACCGGATCTCGGATGACGGGGCATGGGGAAACACGCGCCTCACGAAGGGGAGATGCATGGGACGACGCTACGCGATCTACGACGTCTTCACCGAGAAGCCTCTCGAGGGCAATCCGCTTGCCGTCGTGTTCGATGCCGAAGACCTGAGCGAGGCGGCCATGCAGGCGATCGCCCAGGAATTCAACCTTTCGGAGACGGTCTTCATTCAGCGATCGGGGAATGCCACCCAATTGGTGCGTCTGAGGATCTTCACGCCTTTGCACGAACTGCCCTTTGCCGGCCATCCGACCGTCGGCGCGGCGGTCGCGATCGCGGAAGCGCTCTACGGCGACACTGAGAAACCGCTCGATCTCATGCAGGTGCTGGAACAGAAGGTGGGGCCGGTGCGCACGGCGGTGCGGCTGCGGCCCGGGAGGGCGACCTTCGCCGAATTCGACCTGCCCCGCAAGCCGAGCCGACTGGATGCGCGTTTCGACAGGCAGGCGATTGCCGATGCGCTTAGCCTCAAGGCGACGCAGATCGGTTTCGAGAACCATGTCATATCCTTCTGGAGTGCTGGCGTTCCCTTTGTCGTGGTGCCCTTGCACGACATCGGTGCGGTCGCGGCCGTGGAGTTCGACCCACAGCGCTGGGAGCAACTTGCGCCGCTGGCGGAAGGCCGCCTTGCCGCCGCCTATCTCTACTGTCGCGGCGGCATCAACCACACGGCCCGCTTTCATGCCCGCATGTTTGCGCCGGAGATGGGAATCACCGAAGACCCGGCAACCGGCGCGGCCGTTGCGGCGCTTTCCGGCGCGATTCACCTGTTCGACGAGCTTGTCGATGGGCATCACCCGATCCTGGTGGAGCAGGGGGTGGAGATGGGCCGGCCCTCCTTCATTCACCTGCATCTCGACATTACCGGCGGCAAGATCGCTACCGCTCGTATCGGTGGGCATGCGGTGAAGATTGCCGAGGGGGAATTGGCGGTCTAGGTGGAGCGGGGCATCGATGGTTACCGGCGGGGCTCGTCGTTCAGCGGACCCGTTCATCTTTGCGCGGCTCAACCCTCGGCGCCATGCGCAGCAAACGAGGCGGCTCACTCGGTCGCCGCTTGACCGGAGGCGGCGCGAAATTTTTCCTGACAAATTTGCAGAGGGTGCTGGACAAGCCAGGCGAAGGCCATTATACGCCCCACCAGACCGCTGCGACGCGGTCCTGGACGGGTGATTAGCTCAGTTGGTAGAGCAGCTGACTCTTAATCAGCGGGTCCACGGTTCGAGCCCGTGATCACCCACCAAAAACCTCAATAAAACCAACGATTTACAGAAAACGCTGATAAAGGCCAGAGCGGGCCGAATCGCATTTTCCGCGCATTTTTCCGCGCAAGTGGTATCCTTGCCCGCCTCGAAAGAGGCCGGGGCGTCTCGGGTCGATTGAGTTGACCGACCGTAGACGCCTTTTGCGTTTTTGCCGTCCCCAACCGCCGAGGAATGTGCCGATGCCGAATGATGTCGCCGAAATTGCCTCAATGATTCGCCGATTGGAAGAGACCGGAATGTCGCGCAAAGCGATTGCCGAGGGTGCGAATGTCGGCGCGAGCGCGATCACGCGGATCATGCTCGGCGATGCCAAGTCGCCGTCATTCCGGGTGGTCAACTCGATCAAGCGCTTCTATGGCGAGACCTTCCCGAATGCCGATCCGCCGCAGCAACGGTTCGCGCCGGGATGCGCGCCACGGGCGGGGCGGTGAAGCAAAAGTAGGGGTGCCCCCACCTTTGCTTTCAGCTTGAAAACTTCCCGACGTCGGGAAATTCTTGCAGTGGAATCAAAGGGCAATATTGCCGCATGCGGTAATAACTTCTTTAGCCGCTAAACATGTTCACGACGGCACCTTCCGCAACAGTCCGCCCGGTCGCGACTCGGCGACGAGGACGGATCGAACCGCCGAGTTGATCCGTTCGCCAATCTGCCTGCCATCCTCGGACGAGGCGACGACCATGCCGGTTTGAACATCGACTTTGATATTGCCGAAATGGACCTGCGAATTGTCGACCATTCCCGGACCGCTGCCGCGCCGAGCCGCCTTCGGAATGACGAGTTCACCTCTTTGCAGGATCGCCGGGAATTCGTCCGGCAGGAGTCCGCTATGCAGCCTCGGCGCACCCGCAAAGACGGCAGGCGAGACCCGGCGAAGCGGCGCGGTTGACCGGACGTCGCCGCCGCCGTGGTAGAGACCGGCACCGCCGCCGAATGCAATTGCCGCCTGCCCGCCGCCAAAACCGCCACCGAAGAGGCCACCGAGCGCGTTCTTGGCGAATATCGCCTCGATTGCCATGTTGATCATTCCGTCGATGACGCGGTCCAGCATGTTGCGGAAGGCTTCGCCCGCCGAGACGCCGTTCCTCAGATCGTTGACGAAACCGGAAAATGCCGTCTTGGCGGTGGAAGCGACCGCCTCGGCCAGTTCCCGCTGCTGCCGCATCTGCTCCTCGGTCCGGGCGGTATCTTCCCGCCTAGCGGCAGTGAGCCGCCGCTGTGCCGCCTCGGTCGTCGCGTAGGCCGTCGCCGTGCGCTCGATCTCGGCGCGCACCTGCGGTGTAATGGCGATCCCCTCGGCCTCGGCCTGATGCAGCAGTTTCGTCGACATCGTCAACTTGTCGATGGCAATGGCGCGCTGCTCGTCGGAAAGCGTCGCATCAGCGTTGATGCGGTTGATCTCCTGCTGCAATTCGACGGCCTGCTTCTCCGACAGCACAACGTCCTGCAGCGATTTCTTCTTGCGCTCGCGCTGCCCCTCGCGCCTGAGCTCGACGTGCCACGCCTCGTTCTCAAGCCGGAAGACAAGCCCGTAAGCCTCGGCATTGGCGTGCGCCCATTCCCGGACAGCATCCGACTCGAACTGCAAATCGGCGGCGCGTCCGACGTTGTGCTGCGAGCGGCCCGGCGGCGCGACCCATTTGCGCGCCGCTTCCGGTGAGCCGTATTTCTGCAAAGCCTGCTGCCACAGCTGCGCCTGTCGCTCGATGGAGCGCGCGCCACTGGTGATGGTGATCCTGCCCGCCTGCTCGCCCGCCGCCGCGAGGAATTGCGCCAACCGGTTCTGGAATTCCGGTTCGAGTTCGGTGATGTGCGACAGCGGCTTGTCCTTGGCGAGATAGTCCAAGAGGCCGGTGCGATATGCCTTCGCGTCTTCCTCGCCCCGCTTGATCATCTGCTCGCGACGGAAGATTTCATTCTGCCGTTCGATGGTGCCCGCGACCGGCCCGCCCTGTCCGGGAATGGGCGTCATCGACGGCGGCGCGAAGGGCGGCGGCCGCATGTCGATGAATGACTTCCTGATGCCCTCGGCCTCTTGCGCCGCCCTTTTCAGGGCTGGCGTCAACCGGCTGTCGATCTTGCCGGTGAGGTCGTCGACCGAAATGCCGGTCAGCGTCGCCGCCTGAGTGATGAGGTCCTGCAGCCGCTTCAACTCGTCGAGACCTGGTCGACCGGCATCGATCTCGGCGCGCCATGCCCTTTGCGCCTTCTGCAGTTCGCGGATCGCGTCCAGTTGCCCGAGATTGTCCAGCTTCAAAGTCAGGTCGAGGAGCGCCTGGTCGACCTCGTCGACGAGGCCGCGCACCGGTTCCCACGCCTTGTCGAGGAGCGCCTGCTTGTCGGCGAGCTTCTGCGTCTGGTTCGTCGCTTCGAGCAACTGGTCGATGTAGGTCGCCACCTCGGGATTGATGTCCTTCCAGCGGTCGCGGATCGCCGTCAGTTCGTCGGCCTGCGCCTTGATCGCCTTTTTCGCTTCCTCGCTGCCTTCCTCGGTCGACGAGAAGAATTCGATTGCCTCTTGTGTCAGGTAGCCGAAGGCGAGGATTGCCGCCGAGACGCCGAGCGATGCCGGGGAGATGAGGCTGGCGAGCGACGAGCCGATGCCCTTCAAGAGCCCGCCCGACTTGCGCAGATCGTCGATGGCGGTGCCCGCCTGCGCCGCCTGCTGCGCCATGACGGTAAACGGCGACGCGCCGGACAAGAGCGACGTGGTGACGTCCTGAAACTGAAAGGAGAGGTTGCGCGTCGCGTTCTGCATCGACGCGGTGATTTGCTTCGCCGCCCGATCCGCCGCCGGTCCGACCTTCTTGAAATTGTCGTTTACGGCATTGGTGGTTTGCTTGACCGTGATGTCGGCGTCCTTCATCGCCCGTTTCAGGCTGGCGATATCGGCGCTAATCGCAAGGATCAGTCTGGTGTCTTCTTCGGCTGCCATGTCTCACCACCTTCTCCGAATTTGATCACCAATGGTGATCGCTTGCCCAGAAAGGCGGCCCGGCAATAGGAGAACCGGACCGCCCCCGGCAGATGCGCCGCCGAGCCCGCGTGAACAGCGGCGCAAACCGTCAATTGCCGCGAAACGCCGACAAGCCGTAAAGTTCGATCAGCTTCTCAAGCATCTCGGCTCGGGAAAGCCTTGTCGCGCTCATCTGCTCGCCGTCCGGGACGCAATAGAAGCCGGTCCCGTCCGGCATCGTCACAAGCGCGAAGATGCCTTCGCCGGAAAAGCTCTGCCGATGGCGCGCAATGGCGTCGGCGAGCGGTTCGCATTCAGCCTTCATTTCGCGGCCCTCGCTTCCAGTTCCTTCACCCGCGCCTCAAGGAAGTGGAGCGAGTTGCGCAGTTTCTGGATTTCATTCCCGAACGCCCGGGCCTCGTCCTTCACGGCCTTTCGGATCAGCCGCTCGACTCTCACCTCATGCGTGTCCCTGAGGTCGGCGAGCCGCTGCGCTTCGTCGTCATAGAGGGTGCGCTGCACCTGCATCTCGGTGCGCAGGTCGCCGAAGGCGAGTTCGACGGCCTTGACGATTTCCTCGAGACGTTTGTCGGTACGCCTTGCCAAGGCCGCGAGCCTCGCCTCGAGTCCGGCTTGTGCCTTGCGCTCGTCCATCTCGCGAAGTTTCCGCGCGGCCCACTGCTCGTAGTCTTCGCCGTTATCGTCCTTGTACGTGCTCACCATGTCACCGCCTCAGTATAAGCGACCGACCCGGCGGACCGCAGACCCCAACTGACCTGTTGCAGCATGCGCAGCCCGAGCAGCCGCATCTGCCACAGCGAAACCGTGCTGGCGGTTGCGAAGTCCGGAACCGGCAGGCCGTCGTCGTTGACCACGACCGCCTTGTCGGAAATGTCGAACTGAGGCGCGTCGCCTTCGCCGGAAACGAAAGCGGCGGCATCGATGGCAACGACGGTTCCGGCGGCAAGCGTCGGTGCGGCGATAATCGTTGCGGCGGCCAGGCCCGGCGCGAGTGTGAGCGCCCGGATGCGCTCGGCGGGCGGCATCAGGTAAACGAGGTCGTCGGCATCGATGGCGGCGGCAAGCGCACCGAGATCGCGCGCAAGAGCGGCAGCACCGCCGCCGCCGGTTGGCGTCAGAGGCACGACGCCGGCAAGCAAGCCGCCGGGCGCGTTGGCGGTCGCCGCCTCGTCCGAAAGCATGACGCTGTCCAGAGCCTCGGCCGTGTCCTCGCGAATGATCGCGGACAGGATCGCCTCGACATTCGAATGCTTGGCGAGTTCAGCCGAAAAGATCGTCAGGATTTTCGCTATAAACGGCCGGATGACGTTCGAAGAGAGGCCAACGCGGCGGACCGGGATCGGGTCGCCTTCGCCGGGAAAGACACCGGCCATCGTTGGCGTCACGCTATCGTCGCGCCGCGGCACGGGAACCGACGAGACGCCCGCAAGCGAAATCCGCAACCCACGCGAGGCAAGCGCCGCATAGACCGATTGCGGCGCGAGGACTTCGAGAACACCCGCAAAGGCGGGTTGCACGATCCCCCATGATGCAGCGTCATCTGTAGTCGCAGGGGGCGCAGCCGCGCGGGCTTTCAATAGTCCGCCGAGATCGTTCAGGGCGCGGGACACATCGGCGTCGTTCGGATAGAGCGAGGCCGCCACCTGGTCGGGCTCGGTTTTTCCGAGGAAGGCGTGAACGCGGCAGATGGCGGCGCGGATGATCGCTTGCTGCGGTGCCTTGGCCCGTTTACGCCCTCGGCGTTCGAGGCTGATCAGGAGATGTTTCTGCTCGGAAAGCGCGCGCTCGACGCGGGCAAGTTGGTGATCCATAAAAAACCGCCTCCGTTTTCGGCGGGGCGGTCGGGTATCGACAACGCTTGCCCGCCGGGGGCTTTCTCACGGCAAGGGGATCATAGCCTGCAAATTATTTCAGGGTTGAAATGGCGATCACGTTTTGTTCGGCCATAGCGAGCCGCAGACGCGCGTTTGTGTCCGGACGATCAATCTATCGGGCGAAGTGCGGAACCGCGATCACCGGGCGAACCTGTCGGGGGGCGGTTGGTCGGATCGCGAGATCGCGCGGCAGTGTCGAGTGGATCACCGCTTTGTCGGCAAGTTGCGGGCCGAAATGGACCAAATCCTCACTGGGGATATCCCCAGTGAACGAACCTACATCACCAAACACGGAACCGAATCCGTCATGGCGACGGACAGGATCAACCCCGGTCGCCAAGAGCGCCGGTCACCTTCGGTGCGTCGGGATCGATGCCATTCCTGCGCTGGGCTTCGCGAATGTCGGCGAGGATCGTTGCGATCAGATCAGGATCGCCGTCTTCAAGGGCGGCTTCGAGAATGCCAGCCTGATCTTCCGGGGTCTTGAGGAAGTCTTGGATGTCGAAGCGGATTGTTTCCAGTGTCATAGAACGACTCTTAGCGGAAATCGGCGGATTAGGCGAGGTTAGCGCCGGTTGCGGGACGGTCAAAAACGGCAATTTTGTATAGACATAGCCCCCCATCAACAATTTCCCGATTTTTAGCGTTTGCCTGCGCCGCCGGTCCCGTGGATGCCGTCTGTCAGGTCGAGACCGCCCCCCCGCCATGCCGCCCCATGGTCATACATCAATGATGTCGCATACATCGATGATGTTGCGCGAGAACCGCATTCGTCTTGCGCGTGGCCGTCCACCTCTCGCGCTCTCATTGCGACGATCCAAGGCAGCGCGCCATGCCTGACTGATGATGTCATGTGGCGCTCCGATGCGACCGAAGAGCAGGACAGGACCGCAATGAATGCCACCTTCCACGGTGCCGACGCCGCACTCTTCGGCGACGTTATGGGCTGCCCGACGAGCAGCAACGCGATGCTTGCGCTCGATCCGGTTCAGGCCGGGAAAGGCGGCGCGACATAGGTCTTCGACGGTCCACGTGTCACCGGTCTTGAATAGTTCGATGATAGCGCGCTCGATCCTGCCGTGACCTCTGCTCATAAGTGTTTCCCTTGTTCTGATCTGGAACTACGGCAACACTTAAGCTGCTGCTTCATTCGCCACCGCTGCGAGCGTGTCGCCGTGACACCTGCGGGGATGGCACCAGCACAAGAGCAACTTGCCCTTGAGTGACGGGATGCGTGCGAGCAGATCGGGATTGGCGCGCAGGTAGCTTTCGAACCGGTCGCAGGCGAGATCGCGGTCAGTCTCTGTTGTCATCCGGAAGGGATTGCCCCAATCGGTCTGGCGATCGATGCGGACGACAAGGCCGCGATCCTGCGCATAGGCGATCAGGTCATGGTCGACGAGGATGCCGCCGACCTTGCGCATGGTTCCGACAACGGTGAGACCCTGGTCGAGCATGCGGCGACGCTCGCTCATTGCCTTAACTCCTGTTCGATCCGCTCGACAAGCCACGCTCGTTCCGCGTCCCGTTCTGGTCTCGCATCGTCGGCGATATGAGCGAGGCGCATGCGGCAGGTCTCCGCACCCATTTTTCCACGTTCGATTAACGTGCCGCCGAGTTGTACTAGCCAATCCGGCCCGAAATCCCCTTTGAGCGCAGCAGCTTCGCCCTCACGAATCCAGCGATTTACAATCCGCGTTGCTTCGATGCGCTGCCAGTTCTCCTCTACCTTCATCGCCTTTCCTCCTTCGCCCGGATCATTGGCTCGGGCTTTGCCGTTCCTTCATCGAAACTCCCTTGCGGTCCAGCCGTCGCCGCGCTTGATCAACCCGTCCGCATCGCAACTCGTCGACCGCGAAGCCGACCTGCATCTGCACATACGCCAGCCGCCGCCGCAGCCGGTCGCGCTCGCGGATCGCCTCGTCCCGCTCGCGCTGAACCTCGGCGAGTTGGCGGCGCAGGTCCTCGACGTCCTCGATGTCGGCGGGGTGGATCGTCATCCGTTCAATCCCCACCCACTTCCACCCCACCCGAGCAGGGTGGGATGTCTGCGGTCTCCACTCCGAAACAGGACCACCCCACCAGCGTTTCCCCACCCTTACCCGTAAACGGGTATAAGGGTGGTGGGGAAACGGGTGGGAGGACTGGTCCCGTAATGGTCCGCCGCGTGGTGTTTCCCCACCCATTCCCCACTTTGCCGTTTTGGGTGGGGTAACTTTTACGCGTACCGCGTGCCGACGCGTACAACTGGAATTTCCCGGCTCTTTTTCTCATCTCTCACGGTCTCCTCAATGAGTATTCCGCTCTTGATCCATTCCTTGATGATCTCGGCGCAGCGGCTGCGCGCCGCGTTCTGTGCATCGCTGCGGTCCGCCTTGGCGCGGATGAACCGACCGGCATCGATGTCGAGTATTTCAGCGAGCAGATGACCGACCCAATCGGTGGACTGTTGGTCGGACCGGATGCGTGTTTCCTCGCGTTCGAGCGCATCCTGAAAGGCGATGATGTGGCGGCTCTGGACGTCGTCGAAGGCGTTCGGCCACCGCCATGGAACGACCACGCGGACGTGATCGCCGTCCGGATTGATGAGGTCGTCCGGGTCGCCGTTCGGCAGAACCACGTCCTCGAGGAAGCGCCAGGTGATGTCGTCGCGCGGCGGTGTCAGGTTGATCTTGTCGAGGCTGGCGCGGAAATAGCGGCGATGCCCATTGCCGGGAATGCCAGCGTTTGCCGCCTCGTCCTTCGTCATGCGGTTCAGGACGCGGACAACACGGCATCCGGCGATTAAGGCACCGCCGCCTCTGGCATCCTCGGCGGTGATTTCCGTGCTGCCGTTCGTCTTGCGCGGATGGTGGACGATGCCGATGCCGCAATCGCAATGACTGGCGATGTTGGCACATGTTTCGCTGATCGCGCCCATGACCTCGTTGGAATTCGAATTGGCGGTGACGAAGTTCGCGAGCGGATCGAAGATCGCGAGATCGATTCCATTGCCGCTGATCGTATGTTCAAGTTCCTTGAGCGCCGTGCTGTTAACTCTAAACCCTTCACGCCCGGAAGCCGTAACGAGCTTGATCGGCGTGGTTCGGCCGCTGTCGAGGAAAAGCTGCCCATAGATATCGTCTTTGCCGAGGCCGTAATGCTGGCAAATGGCATGAACCTGCCGTTCCAGTTCGTCGAAAGGGTCTTCGCCGTTCCAGTACCAGACGCGCAATTTCTCGTCGGTGCGGAAGCGGGAACCAATGCGCAGGAGATCGCGGCCAGAGGCGAGCGCGACGGCTTCGACGAGGCAAAGGCCGCTCTTGCCGATGCCGCCGGGCGCGACGGTGGCAGTGGCGAAACCGCGATAATAGAGATCGGGATAGATGCATTGGCGGCGCGGGATGGTAACAGGATCATGCCAGACGAAACGCTGCGCCTGTAGAGGTTTCTTCGGGGGAATGACATCGGCTTTCACCGCCAGTCCTCCTCGTCGTTGGGACCGTGATGGGTGGTACCTTTTTGGCACCATCGACTCGCATGTGGGGATGTGTCCCCTCGGGGACCGGTGCGGCGGGCGTCAATCCCGCCGATCATCTCAGAGAGTCCTGTGCATCGCGGTTTCCCTCCGAAGGGAAGCCACCTTGCGTTTTCAGGCATTTGCGGGATAATCGCGGCGTGGATAATAGCCTCTGAGACCCGTTGCCTGATCGCTGGTGGCGGGTTTCCTTTTATTCGGCGGCGTCGAGCATTTCGCGCTCGCGAGCCAGCGCCTCATCTATTTCGTCAGCCCACCACCATGCAGCCGAGCGCCAGTCGTCGCCGTCCTTGTGCGGCGGTGGCAAACGGCCTTTCTTGATCTTGGTATGCAGGTCGAAGCGCGAACCGACGATGCCCAAGCGCAGAAGATCGGCGTATCTGACCTTGACTTTTTGGTCGGCAACTAGCGGGAGTTTCGAAGGACTAGGCATCAAGCTGCTCCGTCGTGAATGGTGCCCACAGAGGTACATGGACCATTAAAACACTCAATCACATATGAGTGCAACTATATTGTTCAAATACAAATTTGTACTTGCTATATGCTCAAGAGTGCTAACGCAGATTTGGATTTATACTAGTGCAGATTTGGATTTATACGTGATGGCGCGCATGAAAAAAGGGGCGCTGCCGCCCCTTGGTTTCGTGTTGGTCCCGGTTTTCGACGGTCAGGCGCGCTTGCTTTTGGCCAGAGGCACGACCTTTTCCGCCGCGAGGATCGCCCGCAAACGGTCGTCCCATGCTTCCCATGCCTTCGCCTTCTGCTTCTCACGCGTGGCTTGATTATAGACGGCGCTAAGCCCTTGTTGCTTGTGGTTGCAAATGGCGTGCGCGATCTCTTCGGGGAATTCTAGGTCTTCGACGAGGCGAGTGAAAAGCGTCCTTCTCAAATCATGAATTCGCCAATTGCTAGTGCCGGAAGCCTCGTCCAAATCGCGTTTCAGGCGACTAAAGCCGGAAATCTTCTCATGCACGCCCGGAAACACCAGTTCGTCGGCCTCGCCACTGCCGATGATCTTCAACGCCGTTTTCGAGAAGGTGATGAGATGGTCACGACCGCTCTTGTTGTCCTTGTCTTTCAGCCGCCATTTACCATCGAGAATGTCGCCGTGTTTCAGGCTGATCACCTCGTCGAGACGTTGCCCAGTCAGCATGAGCAGATGCACGGCGCGGCCATAGTTTTTGGCGGCGTTGCGGCGGATGCCTTCCATTGAGCCAGCGGCGGCCCAGACGCGCCTGATCTCGTCGTCGGTCAAAACCCGCTTCCGCTTTTTCGTTGCGGCTGGCTTTGAGACGTCGCGCGAGAAGTTGGTTTCGATCAGTTCGCGTTCGACGAGCCATTTCAGCCACGGCCCCGAGTAGCGCAGGAATGCCGAGGCGGCATGAACTGAGCCGCGTTCGGCGATCACTTCGGATGCCTTGCGCAGATCGCGGCGGGTGAAGTTGGCGACCGGTAACGACGCATAGTCGGCGAGCGCGGAGCGAAGCGCCTTCATCGTTTTCGGCAGTGACTTGATCTTGCCGCCCTGCCGGGTGCGGTATTTCTCGTATTTGTCCAGCGATTGCTCGACGGTCTCGCCGCCCGTCTTCGGATGCGGGACCTTCTCCTCGGCGACCGGCACGCCCGCCTCGACACGACTGAGAATTTCGCGAGCCTTAGCTCTGGCGTCGGCGAGGCCGAGACTGTCCGAGCCTTCCGGCGCGCTTGGAATGAAGTAGCCGAGTTTGTCGGTTTTCTGGACGCCGCCGCCGGTCCGGTAACGCAATTGCCAGGTGCGGCGTTTTGCGCCGACGTAGAGCGCGAGACCGGGAAGCAGGCTGTCGGGATAGGGGAGTTTGCGAGGGGGCAGTGTGGCGATCGAGGCGGCGGTGAGCTTCATGTTTGGACCTGCTGATTTTTGGTTTGGACCTGCTGATTTCGGGAAAATTTCCGCGCATTTCCGCGCAAGGTCGCTATAACACACCCTAACACCCGAAACCACACCAAAATATATAGCCCAATAAAAACAATGAGTTATAAGCGTTTAAGTCATTGATTAAGTTGGTGTGGCCGGTGACTCTTAATCAGCGGGTCCACGGTTCGAGCCCGTGATCACCCACCAAAGCCTCTTGAAATCATCGCGCAATTTCCATGTTATCCGGGATTTCCGGATTAATAGTTTCCACGTTCCGTTCTTGTTCCTAAAAGCGGCCGGCTCAATCTCGCTCCAGCGTGATTCCGTGAGCTTCATCACGTCCTTCGCGAGGCTTCTCAAAGCCACCTCCCAGTGCTGCACGATCTGCGCAGACATGTTGCAGATCGTCTTCAAGCCCTTCTGGGAAACCGGATCGTCTTCCACGCTCTGCGGAAGAATGCGGTGATCAATTTGCTGGAGATTGGCTGCACCGAAAATCAGTGGGAGCGTTGTAGCCCTTAAGGCCGCCCTGGTTGCACGTCAGAACCATGTGCGGGAGCGTGAACTCGGCGATCCTTTTCGGCATGCGGGAATCCTCCTCGACTCGAGGCTTGATGGGTTCCGCATGTCATGGATGAGCGCCCGCACAGCGCCGGGGTGCTGATATGTTTTCATGCGCCGGAAAGTCAATCCAGCGTTATCTGTTTGTGGCAGGGCTGCCACAATTTTGGTGTACAGTTAGCTTCGTCAGGGGCCTTGATTAAAGGGTCCCGCGCAGAAGGGACGTCGCGCTTTTCGCCCCCAGTGAGGAGGGTCGCGTCATGAATCCTTTCAGTGTTCACTCGTACCAGGATCCTGTCGGGCCGGATGACCTCTGCCTGCTTCAGAAAATCTTCGACTGCGAGTTGGAGTTTCGAAAGCTCCGGGTTGACAGCGAAGAGGCGGAAATTCTCGCGCAAAGGCTGATTGATCTGTTCCAGTCAGGCGTGAGACGAGAGGATGCCCTGCGGGAGATGCTCACATTAGGCAGTCGGTAACAGGTGCGCTTTTCATGTGTTAATGGCGCATGGCCAAGTCACCCTCGAAAAAATCACCTGATGCACCTCCGCCCGACCCCATGCCGGTGCGCGTCGATCCTTGCATCGCAATGCTCGTCGACCTGCCGCCGAAGGGGCCGGGATGGGCCTTCGAGTTAAATGGGATAGGTATCGGCTCGCCGTGCACATCGAGCCTGGCCGGGTGTGGATACTCACGCGGCGGCTACGACTGGACCGATCGCTTCGCCTCGATCGCAACAGAGGCACAGCAGCTTGCCCAACTTTGGCTGTTCTGGATTGCACCGCTATTCGGTGCAGCAATTGCCGGGATCGTCTGGAAGAGCCTCGGCGAGGAGGTTTAGACCGGTAGCAGGGGCGCCAAAGCGGCGCTCTAAAAAAGCCGATATTTCTCCCTAGCTCACCCAATGGCTGGGAAGTTGCAGGACGAATCTGACGGAGAACTATGCGCGGTTATTTACTTTTGACCGAGGCGAGAAGCGGCTCGAATTGGCTTGGCTCGCTTATCAACAATTCGGGAGATATGGGGCGGTCAAGCGAATGGCTGTCGCCGAAAATCCATCGCCTCGACACCAGCTCGTTGTCGTGGGAGGAATTTTTCGAGGAAATCATCAGAAAGAGTTCTACCGATAATGGAAATTTTGGGCTGAAAATATTCCCCAACCATCTTTTCATCACGCGCGAAACCTACGGAATGGACTTCATTCAATATTGTCTTTCCGTTCATGATGTGGCGCTCGTCTTCCTGCGTCGTGAAGACACGCTGCGCCAAGCAATTTCCTTCGCCAGGGCAAGACAAACGCGCAGTTTCGCTGCTCACATCGAAAATCGGACTGAGCCACGATACGATTTTGAAGAGATTGCGAGATGCTTTTTCTATATTCGCGACAGCTATAGTTTCTGGCGGAGCTATCTGGAACTCACGGGTGCGAAGTCCGCAGAGTTCGTCTACGAGGACTTGGTGCCGAACCCTTCTCCGTTTATCGCTTGCATTGCCGAACACCTGAGGGTGCCTCTGCCGGGCAATATCCAGACCTCGATGGCGGTTCAGCGCGACGACTTGACAGACGAATGGGTGGCCCGTTTTCACGAGGATTGCAGATCCGCACACTTGTTGGACGCATATGATCGCCGCGAACACATACCCGGAAAGATCAGGAACTTCTTCAAGCTGGCGACCCGGAGGCTTGAGGCGCGATACCCCTTCGCGTTTTGATGGGACAGGTTGAGATCGCGGGCAGCGCGCCACTTACGCTCCTACCCCCTGTGTAGTTGAATTGTCGGGGCGATATGGATAAACGCTCGTACCGTGGCGGCCGACTGGAGCGGATTTTGGGCGATCTTGATTATCCTTTTCGTCATTCTGGGACCGAGCGGAACCAAAGGAGTCTTCTGGACCGGTTGCTGACCCGCTATGAGACCTACAAGCTCACGGCTCGGGTGCGCAAAAGGAAACGCGCGATCGAGATCGTTTGCCTCCGCGAAGATGGATATCGACCTCTCACCAAGGCTGATATTCCGCTCGTTTTCAATACGCATAACGACCTGAAGTTGATGCCGTCCTTCCTGGCGCATTACAGGAAGCTTGGCGTGTCGCGTTTCATCTGCGTCGATGACGTTTCATCCGACGGGACGCGCGAATACCTGCTCTCGCAAGCGGACGTCGATGTGTGGAGATCACCCCTGCGTTACCGCGATGCGCGCCGTGGTCGCGAGTGGCGCGAAGCTTTGTTCGATCGTTACGGGGGAGATAGATGGTATCTCAATGTCGATTCGGACGAATTTCTGGTCTATCAGGATTCTGAGCATCAGCGCCTCGACAAGCTCATCCGGGTACTCGAACGGCGGGGCGAAAAGCGTCTCGCCGCTCCCATGATCGACATGTACCCGATCGCGCCGCTCGGCTCAGCCGCCCTCGGCCCCGATGATCATCGCATGCCTTGGGAAATTGCCGACCATTTTGACGGCAGTGGCTATGAACTTACCTACACGAAGCGGGCGATAAGTATCACGGGCGGGCCGCGAAAGCGCAAGTTTGCGCATGTGCTGGAACTTATCAAATATCCGCTGATCTTCTGGGACAGGAATTGTAGTCTCAGCGTCAGCATTCACCAGCCGCTGCCGTGCGAGAGAAACTTCCTGGAGATTTCCGGGGTGCTCCTGCACTTCAAATTCTTTTCAGACTACCGTGAGAAGATCGAGCAGGCGGTAAGCGACGGGCAGTATTTCGACGGGGCTGCCATCTACCGCAAGATGTTGATCGACCTGGAGAAAACCGGCGAATTCGATTTTGCGTACGAGCATTCCGTGCGGTTTTGCGGATCAAGGCAATTGCTTGACCTCGGTTTCATCGCGCCCATCCCCTTCGCACTTGAGCAAAACGGGGCGCGGGAAGCAACGAAGCAGAGATGACGCAGCGATTGGCAGGAATCGGCTACGATTTAAGGAAACATGCAGTAGGACTTCAGGGAATTCGAGCGACATCCGGGGAGTGCTTCAGCATTGCACGCTGGGGCTCCTTATAATTCGGCCCAAACCCTTAAACTCCCGCGACATAAACTCTATATGCGCCTTGCGTGGCCGCGCGCGGGCGGCGGGAAGTAAAAAAGAGAAGAGATGGAAATGCACGGTTTTGGACGGGTTCTGTCGGTAATGGCGGTTGGCCTTGTTGTCATGTTAACGGTGGTTGATGCTGCCGAGGCACGGCGGGCGGGCGGCGGCTTCGGCTCGCGTGGCAGCCGGACCTTTTCTACGGCGCCTGTAACGCGCACCGCGCCGACCCCGGCCGCGCCGATCGAGCGGACCATGACGCCACGGCAGAATGCACCGAACGCGACCAACCCGACGACGCAGAACCGGACGGCAAACCGTCCCGGCTTCTTCAACAGTTTCGGCGGGTCGATGCTGGGCGGCCTGCTCATGGGCGGACTGTTCGGCATGCTGCTCGGCCACGGTTTTGGAGGTGGCATCGGTTTCCTTGGTTTGCTGCTGCAGCTTGGCCTGATCTTCCTGGTCGTTTCCTTGGCGATGCGGTTCTTTGGCCGCGGCCAACGCCCTGCCTATTCGACGCCATCTCCGTCGGCGCAGTCTTCCGCATCCGCAACCGCGCCTGCATCCTTCCGCATGCCGCGGATCGGTGAGGGGCTCGGCGCGAGCGCCGCCGCTGCCTCAGCAACAGCGTCTGCGGCCGCCGGGGGTGGACGGACGGACGAGATCGGAATCGAGCAACGCGACCGCGACCGGTTTGAAGCGATGTTGAAGGAGTTGCAGGGAGCCTATGCGGCCGAAGATTACGCGGCCTTGCGGCGGCTGACGACGCCGGAGGCCATGTCCTATCTCGCCGAAGAGCTCGGCGAGAACGCGACGAAGGGCATCAGGAACGAAGTCCGCGACGTTCACCTTGTCCAAGGCGATGTCGCCGAGGCCTGGAACGAGAGCGGCACCGATTACGCAACGGTCGCAATGCGCTACGAAAGCATCGACGTGATGCTCGACCGCGCGACCGGCCGAGTGGTCAGTGGCGATGCCGAACGTCCGACCGAAGCCGTGGAATTGTGGACCTTTGTGCGCAAGGCAGGCGGCGACTGGCAGGTCTCCGCGATACAGGCGGTTGAGGAATAGGGAAGCGGCAAAGGCCGGACGGTGCTGCCAACCCGTCGAGACGCTGGCTTGTCATATTTTCCTTCGTAGGAAGACAGCGCTCGGCGGAGAAGATATTCGAAGCGACCGCCGGCTTTCGTCCCGGCGCGTTGGATAATAAAATGGACATTCCTCTCGGGGGCGGACTGACATGGCCTTGTGGGCACCAACATTGGCCGAGCACGGAGCGGCTTTAAGCAAGGGCTTTAAACGGCGCGCCATGGCTGTATGTCTTGTCGCTATCGCCTCGAGCTTTGCCTGCAGCGCGGCAGCGGCGGATTGCAAGAGCTTGCCGGGACCGGGGGCGGACTGGCGGGAGTGCAACAAGAGGCAATTGATGCTCGGTGGGAGCGATCTGAAAGGCAGCCATCTGGTCGATACGGATTTTGCCTCCACGGACCTGAGTGGTGCCGAGCTTACTGCGGCAAATCTGGAGAAGGCCACGTTGGTGCGCGCCTCGCTCGCCGGCGCCAAGGCTGACAAAGCGAACTTCTCCAGGGTCGAGGCCTATCGTGGCGACTTCTCCGGTATTTCCGCCGAGGGTGCGTTATTCGTCAGTTCCGAGCTGCAGCGCGCCGATTTCACCGGCGCGCGGCTGACGGGGGCCGACTTCGAAAAGGCCGAACTCGGCCGCGCCAATTTCGGCAAGGCCGTTTTGACTGGAACGCGTTTTTCCGTGGCCAATCTCTCGCGCGCCAACTTGAGCGGCGCCCTTTTCGAAGGGCCACTCGACTTCGACCGGGCCTTCCTGTTCCTGACGAGGATCGAGGGGCTGGACCTTTCGGCTGCGAAGGGTCTTACTCAGGACCAAGTCGATCTCGCTTGCGGCGATGCTGCAACGAAACTTCCCGCTGGCCTTACGGCGCCGTCCAAATGGCCGTGCCCTCCCGATGACGACTGAGTGGCACAGGCTCCCGCGAAAGAGTGCGGGTACAGGTGTTACACCGACGCATGTTTCTTGAAATCGAATCAATTCGACGACAACCGCAATTCCTTGTAGGGATCAGTTGATCCGTTTGCCGAAGGAACACTCTGGAAACAGGCAGAATACCGGCTTCTGCCGTAGAGCGACGGCCGATTTCGCATCGGAAGCCAACCATCGCCGCACAGCGTCCTCGGGGTTTTCGCCGCTGACCACATCGATCGATCGCCCCATGAGATCGAGGCGGCGGCCGGAATAACCGGCATCGTCGGGATGCTTGCCGAAACGTGACGGACCGAGGTCGGTGCACCATCGTTTCCGATGCGGAAACGGCTTTGCAGGACCGG
Organism: Sinorhizobium fredii USDA 257; assembly: GCF_000265205.3. NCBI lineage: Bacteria > Pseudomonadati > Pseudomonadota > Alphaproteobacteria > Hyphomicrobiales > Rhizobiaceae > Ensifer > Ensifer fredii. Next base: position 4,497,101 of record NC_018000.1, on the reverse strand, counting down.
CCTCGAAGAACGCCCAAACGTCGACGTCCTTTATGCCGTTTTTTCCATTGAGATAGTGGAGCGCGCTCCCTTGGGCGAGGGCCAGCAGGAGCAGACGCTTGCGATAAAGGCCGGCCACTGGTGCGCGATCAAAAACAGCGCGAAGGCTGCGCATAGCGACAGAGGCGATCATTCGAAGGTCCCCCGGGCCCAGAGGTTCGTAAGATCTTTCCGAGACTGCGCCGGTCATATTTGCTCCAGCCGCGAATTTGGAGGTCGGATAACTGTATACCAGTCATTCGACGCATGCGTTGGACACGAGCCTCAAGCCACGATGGGTAGAGGGAGGGCTGCCATCCGGATCTTCTCCGGGTTTCCCGCTGGAGACAACCGTGGCCACTTGGTAACCCAATGATGCCGCGATTTTCTTCAGCATCTCGTGAGCACGGAACTCGTGGCGGGCCGCAACTTCCTCCTCCGTGACATAATAGGCGGCGCTTACCGCCTCGATGAGGTTCAAGGCAGCGAGATTGACGACGGCATAGGTCTCGGCGCGCATCACAAGGATCCCCCGAACTGCTGGCGATGGTTGTGTGTTCCGTGGGAATTCTGCGATTGATCGTCTCGCGCGCCAGCAAACTCGTGCTCGAGATTTCTTTCGAAGTAGGCATCGTCGGTGATTTCGGACGCGGGTACGGCTTCGCGCTGAAAAACGTCACCGTCGGCGCCGAGATGCCAAGCCAGCGAGGCGAGACTGGAGTAGGTGGAGGAGAGAAATGTCTTCAGCGCCGTCTGGTTTTCAGCGTCGCTCGATAACAGGAGATCGGCCGAGAAGAGTTCTTCCACGTGACCGTGTAGATTGGATTTTATGACTGGTATGGACATCCGTGGGTCCCTCGTTTTCTCAAGCCGGCAGCGTCCCCGCCGCGGCTGCGGTGTGTGTCGCCCCTACAACATGACACTCAACATGTTTAGTGTCAACACGAATCGTGTTGATGCGTGTATCACGGAAGGAGTCGTGTGCTCCGGTTTCGAAACGGCAGGCAATGGCAGGGCATGCCCAAGATGTTCTTTGGGATGTGGTACCTCCTGACGAGGTCTTCAGGCGTTGCCGGCTAGAGCGATGTAGTGGACGGAGTGTACTGTGTGCGCCTCGAAGCGCAATTCTTTCTGGGGATTGAACTGCTCAAGCACCAGTTCGGAACTGTTGTGCCGGACGAATTTCTTCACGTAGGCGAGCAGGGCGCCGCCCTCTTCCAAGCGGATCTGCGCGATCACATAGTCGCCCTTCCTCACGCGGCGTTCGGGGTCGACGAAGCAAACTTCGCCGTCCTCGTATCGCGGATACATGGAATCCCCAGATATTGACACCGCGTAAGCGCCAGTAATTTCCGAGAGAATGGGCGGCGCCAGGACTTCATACAACACAGTACCATTCATCAGAAACTCACCATCTACACCGCCGACGGCTTGGCCGAAGACAGGGATTTTCTTCCCCCGTCCGACCACCTTGGTGGGAGGGCCAGCGTTCGGTGGGTCGACCACTCCCGGCTCGGGGACTGGGATCGGAGCGCTGATCTCTGCGCCCGCTGCGTCACCCATGAGCCAAACAGGATCGACATTAAACTTGCGCGCGTAGATCTTGGCCTCGGCAAACTCAAATTCGTTCTGGCCATTCTCGTGGGCGCGATAGGTCGAGGCGACGATGCCAAGGGCGTTCGCCGCATCGGAGGCAAAGCGGTATCCCGCCTTGATGCGCGCCCGCCGCAGTCGTTCAGCTTTTTCATTCATAACATGGAACATAGCAACACGCATAACATCAATCATGTTGACATTGCAACATGCATGATGGCATTTATGGGTGAGTCAGCAAGGGAGACGAGCGCCTATGAACCATCCATATCCGATCTCCGAAGGAAAGGACGCAATCGCCCAACGTGCGATCGAGCAACGGGCTGAATGGGAGCGTAGAAGGAGCGACCGAGTCTGGCCCTGCGGGACTTGGTTCCTACGTATGCTCTTGAAGTGGCCGCGTGTTTCTGCGGAGGCCGGGGATCGGAGCGGGGAGGAACGTCAAGCGGCGCTCGGGACTGCAGCGGGGAGGGATGTATGACGAATTCGCAACTCGCAAGGCAACATCGGCACTATCGTGACGTTCGCGAGCGGCTGGTCGGCGCGATGAGAGAGGCAGGCCGATCGGCGGCAATTGCCGAACTCGAGGCGCAAGTAGCTGAACTCGCCGCGGAGAATGTCGCAAAAACACGCCGGATCGTTGCACTTGAGGACGACCTGGCCGATGCGGAGGCGCGGTTGCTCGCGCAGGCGCAAACGCTGCTTTCCGGTCGGCGAGCGGAGGGAGGCGACGAGGAGCCGGAGGACGACCGAGCCACGATCGAGGAGATCGTGGCCGCCGTGCTTGTGGACTTTCCGGGGGTGACCTGGGCGGACGTCATCAGCGTCCGGCGCGATCGTCGGCTGGTCGAGCCCCGGCACGCTTGTATGCGCGCGGTCTACGAGAAACGAAGGGATCTATCGCTGCCTCGGATCGGTCGCATTTTCCACCGCGATCACACGACCGTACTTGCCGCGGTGAAAGGCCGGGTGCCTTAACGCGCGTCCGCTCAGGACAGTTTCGTTCTGCCAACCACGGCGCAAGCTGATGCCTCGCCGGCCGCGCGACGGCGCGAGCCGGCAGAGGCGGAAAACCGCTGCCATTTTTCTCCCTCCATTGTCGAAAGGATAAACATGATGAGCAAAGCCCAGAAGCTCCGCGCAAAGCGCAAAGCCCAACTCGGACGTCCGCGCAAAATGAATGCCGAGCGCTTCGCCTGCGGCAAGATCAAGCCGGACTGGTCGAAGCGCGAGAGCGAGAAGGAGGTCATGGCCGTGGCGCTCGCGGCGCGGAAGCGCATGCACGGGCTAGCAACGAGCAGCAACTTTGCCGGCTATACGCTTGGGCGCCTGTTCCTGGATGGGCGGATCACGGAAGCGCAGCGGGAGGCGGGCGACGACTACGCGGCCGTGATGGCGCGATACTATCACCTTACTGGCATTCCTTTTCCGAGCGTACGCGCCCAGGCGATCGATCGGGTGCACGGGCATCCCCCCGAGACGAACGGGGAACGGCACCATCAAATCAACCGAGCGACGGAAAGAATGATGCGGCTCGAAGGCCTGTTGCTCGGATGCGACGAGGGGCGGCAGGTCAAGACCACGGTCTTCAATGTCTGCGTCATGGACTATGAGGGCTTGCGGATGATGCCCGAGGCACAATTGCTGTGGCTGAAGCGTGGCTTGAACGCTCTTGTCTTCGATAAGGGCTTGCGCGACTACGGTGAGAGAGAGTATTCATTTAATCACCGGTAGGAAAAATATCCTATAACAGTTTGGCTGGCAGAGGGTGAGCTGCAACCAGCCGGCCAAGCGCTTGGCCTAACGCGATCAATACTTCGTGATCAGTCTCTAAGTGCTGGCACAAAAACAGAATTCGGCCATTCTCTCTTTTGAAGGGATTAATATCCTACGAAAGGTGTAGGCAATGAAAAGGCTAGCAATCATTGCCCTGTCGCTGGCGACGGCGATGAGCAGCGTTCCGCCGCCCGCAGAGGCGTTTCCCACAATGCCCACGATAAGGGCGGAGACCGCCGATGTTCAGCGGGTGCAGTTTTCCTACGAACGGGGTGAACAATTCAAAGGGCGCGGATGCCGATATCCCTGTTTTCGCGGGCGGGACCGCGACCGCTGGCCGAGGTACGGCTCGTATCGGAACCGAGGTGGGTATTACCGCCATCGTCGCTACCGCGATCGCGATGACGATTTCGGTGCAGCCCTCGGCGGTTTTGCGGCAGGCGCAATCATCGGCGGGCTGCTAGCACAGCCCCGATACTACGCACCCCGGCCATACTATGCTCCACCGGCGTACTATGCCGGGGGCAGTGCCCATACGCGGTGGTGCTATTCGCGCTATCGATCGTATAGGGCATACGACAACACGTATCAGCCCTACTACGGCCCGCGTCGACTCTGCGTTTCACCTTATCTGTGAGCAAGCTGTAGCCGAAGTCCCCGCCATTGTCGTTGCCCGCCTCGGGAAAGAGGCGGGCAGGCGATCTGCCGTTTTCGGTGCTACTGGCGCGAGAAATTGAAGCGCAGTGCGGTTGATACCCTGCTAAGATGAGTGACGACGCGCTTCGCGCGATCTCTTAAAGACACACGCGCAGCACTGTTGCGCGAGAAGATAGCGAGCCAGTGAAAACACCATCGATCATCGCTTTGTCGCTTGCGAGCACGCTGGTGAGTGCTGTGCCGACGGAGGCACAGACATGCATCGGGGGCGCCTGCGGGGGCATGACCAAGCATGAGCTTTTTAACGAACGACAATACCGGGAATTTATCCTGCCACGGTATCCGAGTTATGGCTCGCGCTACCAGGGACGAAGGCCGGACATCGGAGTAGGCCCAGGGGCGACGGTTGGCGGGCCTCTGCCGGGGAGACCCGGGTCGCGCGTGCTGGAGCCGCGCCGCGAGATTCGCCTCGACTTGAATGCCCATCTGCGCTGGTGTCTCGAGCGCTATGCCTCGTATCGCCTGGACGACAATAGCTATCAGCCGTTCAACGGCCGCCGCCGTCAGTGCAACTCGCCCTACGACTGACCACGGAAGGCAAACCGGCGGGTCCGGATCGTTTCAGCCCCGCTTCTCAAGCAGCTTCATCGCGGCCTGGGCCGCGGCTTGCGCCTGAAGCTGGCTGCCAAATTGGCCTTGGGCAGGGTAGGTCACGCCGCGATAGGTGAGCACGAAGGCCCAGCGGCCATTCATCCGCTTTTCGACCGTTATCGTCGCAGCGGCCTTCTTGTCAGAATTCAAGGCAGACTCCCTCGCTTCTCGTGTCGGCCGAATGGCTCGGCGCGAGTACCTTGCTCATCCGCTGACGAAAGGCAAGGGGTGAGAGGTCGAGGGAGCTGTCGAGTTGCTATTCTATCGCCTTGGCAGGGCCGAAGCGCTCCATTACGAACGAGGTCTGGATGGAGGGGGCTTGCAGGCGGCTGGTTTTTTCGAGCTTGAGGGTGACTTCCTGGACCGGCGGCGTGCGCTGCCAGGCGGTGGAGAGAAACAATGCAGCGCCGGCGACAAATCCGATGGCGACATAGATCCAATGATTGCGCATGTGATCAACTCCTTCTCCCGCGAAGGCAATGCGTGGGGGCCTTTCTGGTTCCCGGCGCGGCCGGGACGCGGGTAATATGTTTAGGTTCTAAAATAGATGCGGTTCGCACCGCGTTTTTGGCAGTCTGTTTAAATAAGGCCGTCAGCTTAAATGGTGCTGACTGCCGGCACTCAGATCATAATACGGCGCGCCCGGCGCGAGCATGAGCCCAGCATCCGCAAATTGTGCAATGCCGGGCTATCGGGTGGTATTATCCGGTTTAAAGCATCCTTCAAAAGATCTAGGCCCAGCCCTTCTGCATCAACCCTTTGAGGATTGAAACAGAGCCTAATGTATTATGCAAGAAGTTTATAATATACGTTTGTATAACAGTTTCCACAGACGTGATGGGTTCCGCCGTGCAGACCGCTCGCACAAATCTGTGGCTAAACGGGAATTTGACCTTCCAGTCTATGCGCGGCGCTTGCGTGATGAGGGCAGGTGGAGTATTCCATAAACCAACGATAGGAATTTTGTCCTCAAGTCGGCTGCTCCGGTTTCCGCACAGACAGCTCTGATTAAGCGAGGCCCCGATGATCACCGGCGGCTTTTGCAGTTTCTCCTTTCATGGCTTACGGCGGCCTGCGCGTCTCACGACGCCGCGGCGCTGTATGCGGCCGGCGATGCGCCTTCGCGTCGATCTGAACCCGCAAGGGGCTCGGAGGCACGACGCGTCGACCCCATGCTCGCACGATGCAACGCCGACAACGGCATGGCATGCGAGCGTGACGGCATCGCCGGCCGCTCCGGATTGTCGGAGTGAGGTCGCGGGCAAAGCCGAGAGACATACCCTGCTTGCCCCGAGGCCTGGATGCATGAGTCCGGCGGAAGCAAGAGCCTATATGGAAAGCTTAGAGGTGCGCTGTTCAGATCCGACAAAAGAGAGCACGACGGCAGCAGACGCACGGCTGCTATCATTCGTGTTGGGTTGTGCTTACAGGCGTGGAGCCGGTGTTGGGTTGAGCGACGGCGTTTACCGCAGATCTTCCAACGCGATGTAAATGGTGCCGAATTCGACGCGGCCGGTGGGTAGTCGATAGTAGAGAAGCTCGGCGTGCGGATTTCCGCCATTAATGAAGGCTGTTTCCACCTTGTCGGCGAAGACACACCAAGGGGCGGGATCGTCCGGATCGGCGTAGACACTGAGGCGATAGCTGTTGCCAAGCCTTAAAAAGGTAGCGCGGTTCGCCGCTCTGGCCCGCCGCGAACGCGGGCGAAAGTGAAGCGGCAATGAGAAAAGCTGACGGAAATACAGAACGCATGTTTCGATCTACCAATGTCGGGCCGCGGGGTCGCAGCCGGTCGCGTCTCGGATTCAATCTGAATCGCGATTCCGGTGCAATCATGGATTGCGATTGCGGCTATACACACGCCGCGCGCCCAATGACCCTGCGAGCGCCTGATACGTGAACAGAAGGACCGATCAATGCTGGACGATGAAAGCACGGTGCGCGAGGCCGAGGATATCAACGAGGATGGGGTTCCGGCACTGCGGGTGAGGGACGGCCGCGGCCGTTTGGGCGGCACATTCCTGGACGCGGTGCAAGCGGATTTCGGGGCGCATGGTGCCGCTGTGGTCGCGCGCATCCGCGAGGAGAAGCCGGAGGCCTACCTGAAGCTCGTCTCATCGATCCTGCCAAAGGTTATGAACACCGCTCCCGGGTGCATGGATGGCCTGTCCGATGAGGAGCTGATCGAGCGGATCCGCGCGCTGGATGCGGTCATCCGGCCGTTGCTCGAACCAAAGAAAACCCGCTCGCGGCGGCCAGGACGGCCGGCGCGCGCTGGTGGCTTAAGTTTGCGTCCGCGGGTCAAGCCCGAGGACGACGGTGATGGGCAGGTGGCGAGCGCTCAGGACACAGTATGACCGGGGCGAGAGCCGACCGCCTTCCCCATTTCCAGAGAATGGCTCAGCGCGCCGGCGAAGGTGCGGTTGCCACAGCCGGTTCGCTGCTCGAGAAGATGATCACGGCGAACAGGAGAACGCCTGCAAAGGCGATGAGCGACGAAATGGCGACAACCGGTTCCATTGCGGCATTGCCCGAGAGCATCAGGTAGAGCGACGGGATCAGGACGGCCACGCCGAAGGTGTAGACGGCGTACTGGATCATCGCCAGGCGTCTTGCCGCCTTTTGCGGATTGAGTGCGTGATAGCCGCCGAAGATCGCCATCGTTACCCAGCCCAGCAAGTTGGCATGAGCATGCGCACCGGTGGCACTGTGGTCCCCGGCGATGGACATATGCAGGCCGATCGAAATGCCCAGGATCAAGAAGATAATGGCTGTTTTGAAATAGAGATTTGCAATACGTGGCATTTGGTTTCCCCCCTGTTGCCGGTGGAATTTTAGCATGTTCTCCAACTGCTGAGAACGAGCTGATAAAAACGCCTTTGCAGCTTGCATGCTGTTCCCTTCGGCACATCCGTCATTCGCTCCGGACGTTCCGGCCGATATCGAAAACGGAACCAACCGAGACCTTTCGGCATTCGATAGGATGTGAATGCAGTTTGCAGCGCCCTCGTTCTCTAAGACGCGATAAAAACGCTGCAGTAACTTACATTGCTGCATGATTTAGTTGCCAGAGCAGCGAGTCGTGCAGCGGAGGATCGCGATATGCTTGGAACTGTCCTTCTCATTATTCTGATCCTGCTCCTGATCGGCGCCGTTCCGGCCTGGCCCTATTCGGCCAGCTGGGGTTATGGCCCTTCCGGACTCCTTGGAGTGCTTGTCGTAGTGCTGTTGGTTCTGTTGTTGATGGGCAGGATATGACGCTCGGCGGGAGCCCCCGGAGGCACCCGCCGGCTTCACCAACTCACCCCATCGATCAGGCGGTGCGGGATATCTTCCCACACAGCGCGGTCGAACATCCGCAAGTTCACGCCCATCTTTGTCGAACCGCGACCAATCGGCGACCAGTGAGTGGTACAGCCGCAGTTGCTGCAATGGAATGCAGTCAGCGACTTGTCACCCTGGACATAGCCGACGAGGCGCTTGTTCTCGTCACTTACCGTAACCTCGCTCGGGGTGTAATAGCCCCAGAGCGCGCCGAGCCGACTACAGAGCGAACAATTGCAGTCCCCAAGCGTCTCGGGGCGGACCGGTACGACGATGCGGACCGACCTGCAATGACAATGGCCTTCGATCATGATTGCGTCTCCTGGTCGGCGCCCGAGTAATCAACGGGCATAATCGCCTGACCCATTATTGAACTTATTCCATCGCAGTCCAGCGCCGACATCATCGGCCGGCCTCTACTGCTGCTCGCGCTTGTCCAGAAAACAGGACCTCCCCGCGGATGACACCACCGAGCACATCCGGGGCGCCTACGCTTGAGATCTCGGCGTTGCTGAAAGAGCAGGTCATGCTCATGGCGGAGCTCGACCGGCGTCGGCGGACCGACATTCTGGCGCGTTATCGGCCCTACGCAAAGCAACGGGAATTTCATGCGGCGGGTGCCAGCTATCGAGAGCGGCTGTTCATGGCCGGCAATCAGCTCGGCAAGACCCTGGCCGGAGCGGCAGAAGCAGCTATGCATCTGACCGGGCGGTATCCCGGTTGGTGGCAAGGAAGACGCTTCGACAAGCCGATTGTCATGCTCGCCGGTTCGGAGTCCTACGAACTGACGCGCGACGGCGTGCAGCGGCTACTCGTCGGGCCGCCGCTTACCGAGGAGGACTGGGGCACAGGCTTCATTCCGAAGGCGGCGATCAATGCCACCAGCCGGCGCTCCGGCGCCTCCGGGGCACTCGACAGCGTGACGGTCCGGCATGTCGCCGGCGGCGTTTCGACGCTGCTCTTCAAGGCCTATGAGCAGGGGCGCGGCAAATGGCAGGCGAACACGGTCGATTTTGTCTGGTTCGACGAAGAGCCGCCGGAGGATGTCTATTTCGAGGGCATCACCCGCACCAACGCAACGCGTGGCTCTATTGCCGTGACCTTCACGCCGCTCAAGGGCCTGAGCAGCGTTGTGACGCGATATCTGATGGAAAAGTCGCCGGATCGCGAGGTCATCAACATGACGATCGAGGATGCGGAACACTATACGGCCGAGGAGCGGCAGCGGATCATCTCGAGCTATCCCGCACACGAGCGGGAGGCCCGCACCAAGGGCGTCCCGGCACTCGGCTCGGGCCGGATCTTTCCGGTGACGGAAGAAAGCATTCGCGTCGATCCTTTCGATGTCCCGAAACATTGGGTGCAGATTGGCGGGCTCGACTTCGGCTGGGACCACCCTTTCGCTTCTGCCGGCTGCGCCTGGGATCGCGACGCCGACGTCTTCTACGTGACCAGGATCTATCGGGAGCGGGAGGCGACGCCGATCATCCACGCCGCGGCGCTGAAACCTTGGGGCGCCTGGCTTCCCTTCGCCTGGCCGCATGACGGCCTGCAGCACGACAAGGGAAGCGGCGAGCAGCTTGCGGCGCAATATCGCGCGCAGGGACTGGCGCTTCTTAGCGAGCGGGCGACCTTCGACGACGGCACCAATGGGGTCGAGGCGGGGCTCTCCGACATGCTGCAGCGGATGCAGACCGGCCGCTGGAAGGTGTTTTCCATCTGTACGGAATGGTTCGAGGAATTCCGCCTCTATCACCGCAAGGACGGCCGGATCGTCAAGGAACGCGACGACCTGATCTCCGCCTCGCGCTACGCGCTGATGATGAAGCGATACGCGAGAGCGAACAACGGCAACACCAACTGGAATTTCACCGCCCGAAAGGTTCTCTGATGGCCGCAATGACCGATGAACGCCTGTGCGCCCTTGTCACCGAGCTGGTGAAGGACTGCGAAAACTATCGCGACGAACTCGCGATCGAGCGCATCAAGGCAATGGAATACTACGACGGCACGATGAAGGACGTGCCGACGGATGCGAACCGATCCAAGGTGGTCTCGCGCGACGTGCGCGGCGATCAAGAAGGTGCTGCCTTCGCTGATCCGCACGATTCTCGGCAACGACAAAGTGGTGGAATATGCGCCTGTCAACGAGGGCGACGAGGCCGCGGCAAGCCAAGCGACCGACTACATCAACTATGTCGTCTTTCCCGAAAGCGACGGTTACGACGCCGTGCAGGACGCGGCACATGACGCGCTGAAGCTCCGGAATGGCGTGATCCGCTGGTGGTATGAGAAGCACACGTCGGTGGCCGTCTCGACCCATACCGGTCTCGACGAGGCGGCGCTCGTTCAACTCGTCGGCGACGACGAAGTCGAAGTGCTGGAGCAATCGCGGACGATCGAAAAGGTGGAAACGCCGCAGGGCGTGATCGATCAGCCCAGCTATGGTGTCAAGATCAGACGGCGCGCGGAGCGGGGGATGCCACGGCTGGCGGCGGTTCCGCTCGAGGAATTCCTGATCCATCCGGATGCGATCTCGATCGGGGACAGCCCGATCACCGGCATTGCCACGCGCATGCGCCGCTCCGACCTGATCGCGATGGGCTACGACCGCGACCTGATTGAAGGACTGCCCGCCTCGACGAGCGACAGCGGCCGCGACGACGAGGAGTTCACCCGCCGGCGCGGTGCCTTCGAGGCGCGTGATGCGGTGCCGAAGGCGCTGGAGGAGGTGGATTACTACGAGCTCTACGTGAAGGTGGACGCTGACGACGACGGCATCGCGGAACTGCGCCGGCTGGTCTTTGCCGGCGGCACAGGCGAGGAGCACCTGCTCTCCAACGACGAATGGGACGAGGTGCCCTTCGCCGATCTGATCGTCGAGCGGCGGCCGCACCAGCGCGAGGGCGGCTCGGTCACCGACGACATGGCGGAGATCCAGCGGGTGAAAACCGTGCTGATGCGCCAGACGCTCGACAATCTCTACTGGCAGAACAACCAGCAGCCGATCGTCCAGGAGGGGGCGATCGCCAACCCTGAAGCGGTGCTCAACCCGAAGTTCGGCCAACCGATCCGCATCAGCCAAGGGATCGATGCGCGTGCCGTGCTCGGCTACACCATGGTGCCCTTCGTCGCCAAGGAATCCTTCGCTATGCTCTCCTATCTCGACCAGGAGGCGACCGACCGCACCGGGATTTCGGATGCGTCGAGCGGGCTGGCGCCGGACGCGCTTCAGAACATGACGGCGCGCGCGACGGCACTGATCGAACAGGCGGGCATCGGCCAAACGGAACTGATGGTGCGCACCTTCGCACAGGGGCTAAGGCGCGTTTTTCGCGGATTGTTACGGCTCGTCATCAAGCACCAGGACCGGCCGCGCGCGGTTCGCCTGCGCGGCCAATGGGTGACCTTCGACCCGCGCCACTGGAACGCCGAGATGGATGCGACGGTCAATACCGGGCTCGGCGCCGGCACGCGCGAGCGCGACATGATGATGATTCAGATGATCCAGCAATTGCAGGAGAAGCTCTTGATGACGCTCGGGCCGGACAATCCCTATGTCTCGCCGGACAACCTCTACAACGGTATCGCCAAATCGGTGGAGGCGGCGGGGCTGAAATCGCCCGATCTCTATTTCACCAAGCCGACGCCCGAGGAGATCCAGCGGCGGATGCAGGCCGGGGCCGAGCAGCCGAACCCGGAGATGCAGAAATTGCAGATGCGGGTTCAGGTCGAGGCCGAGAAGGCGCGGCTTTCGGCCGAAACCGACCGGCGGAGGCTGGAAATCGAGCGCGAGCTGAAGCTTGCAGAGCTTCAGCAGAAAGGCGCGCTGAGGCGATACCAGATCGACGCCGAACTGAACCTGAAACGACAGCAGAATATGGCGGAGGCAGTGAGCGGCGAGCCGGTCACGGCGGTCGATATCGGAGGACTATCGGGATGAGAAGTTGGAGGGTTGAAACCTGCCGCGCCTCAGAATATGGCTATGGCATGAAAAACGTTCGCTACCTCTGCTTGTTCCTTGCCACGCTTCCGCTCATCCTTTCGTCTTGCAGCGAATCGGCTACGCCAGCGGTGTCCGCACGCGCGTCGGGCAAGGTCCAAGCGGCAACCAAAACGGCAGCCAAGCCAAGCCCCCGACAATGCTCGACGCCGGCTCAGGTTTGCCCCTATGGCACCGGTCCCGCCGGTGAGCCATGCTCCTGCTGGGCAACCGACGGCACGCCGGATGTAGGCGTTACGACGATGGGAACGCAGCTTTCTCCCGAGCGCGACTAAAAGCTGCCCGGCGGCGGCTGGTCGTCTTCGGGGCATACCCACTCATCTTCGGCAAATCGATGCCGCTTCTATCCGGCTCGCATCCCGCGCAGCCGAGGGTGCCTGCACGACCCCCTCCCGAGCAGTCGGTAAAAACTCCAGACAAAAAGCAATCCTGTCGTGTGCGCTGCTCGGTGGGTCGGTCGGCTCGCAAGAAGGGCACTGAGATGAAGCCAGAGGAAAAACAGGCGGCGGCGCGGGCGCTTCTCGACAATCCGCTGTTCGAGCGATTGATGCAGGAGTTGGAGGCGGCGGCTATCAACGGCTGTATCAACGCGAAACTCACGGACCACGAAGCGCGGGCCGCCTTCGCGGCCGAAGCGCGGGCGGTCCGCAATTTCTGCGCAAAGCTGAAGTTCCTGACGGAGCAAGCCAAGGCCGAAGGCGCGAACGCGCCGGTGTGAAGCGAGGTACATTGGGCGGCAGGCCGGCCGCCCTCAAGCGCCTTATTGCCAAACTGATTCATGAAATCGGTGCAGCATTCTGAAACTTCGCGAATTTCACGGTGTGGGAAAGCGCGAAAGCGGCACTTGCACGCCGAAATTCTCTCAAGAGGTCTTTCCATGATGAACGATAGTGCCAACCCGCCTACCCGCGGGAGCAAAACCGTTGTCGGCTCGCATGATCCCGCAAGCTTCGACAAGCTCGACTTCCGGGAGCCGCACGAGGCCAAACTGCCAGATGAGGACGAAGAAGCCCGGGACCGCGAGACCATAGACGACGTTCACCAGCCGGATGATCCTGCCGGGGAAGGCGATGAGCCAATCTTTCCTGACGAGGAGGAGGCAACCGATGAAACCGAGAACATCATCGTGACGCTCGAGGGCGGGGAAGCAATTCCGCTCGAGGAATTGAAGCTCGGCTACATGCGTGACCGCGACTACCGGCACAAGACTCAGGATCTCGCCAACCGCGAGCGGATGCTCGAAAGCATGAGCAGCCGGGTCGCGGCTACGGCCAACACGGTTGCGGAACTGATCGCGGCCGAGATCCCCGCGGAGCCGCCGGAGGAGCTGAAGCTCCACGATCCGGAGGCCTATCAGCGACAGTGGGCGGTACACCAGGCGGGGCTGGAGCAGCTTGCGCGGGTAATGGCGCTGGGCGAAGGATCGGCAGCCGTTGCGGCGGAGCTTCAAGCCGCTGCGAGTGAAGATAGGCTGGAGGCAGAGAACGCCAAGCTCCTCGTGGCCTTTCCGCAGACCGGGCAGGATGAAGGGCGGCAAGCCTTCTTCGCAGACGCTTTCGAGGCGGCGAGGGAACTCGGCTTTTCCGACGAGGAGGTTCGCGAGGTCGTCGACCACCGACTCTTCAAGCTCGCGCATTATGCCAGGCTCGGGCTTCTTGCGGAACGAGCGAGGGCAAAGGCCTTGCAGAAGGTGGCCGTGGCACCGGCCACGGCGCCGCGGATGAAGGCGAAGAACCAAGCACAGCGCCAGCAGCGTGAAAGTCGCGAGGCAATGCGGCGGCTCGCGAGAAGCGGGTCGATCCGCGACGCGATGGCGGTCGATTTCGAATAGCGACAGGAAGACCTGGGTGGACCGCGCCCCCCTTGCGTGACGGAGGGTAGCGGATGCGAGAACGGCTACCCACGGCAAAGGCAACCCATCAAAAATCGGCTTCCGCGCCTCCTCGGCCGAGCGGCCGGTGCGTCTCATCATCATAGAAGGATCAGGAAATGGCAGTTCTAACCAATACATTTCAGACGACGCAGGCCGTCGGCAATCGCGAGGAGCTTTCCGATGTGGTGTCGCGCATCACCCCGGAAGACACACCGATCTATTCGCTGATCGAGAAGGGCAAGTGCACGACCTATCACCCGGAATGGGAGACGGACGAACTGGCCGCGCCCGGCGCCAATATTCGCGAGGAGGGCGAGGAATACGCCTTCGGCGCAATCACCCCGCCGACAAGGCTCGGCAACTATACCCAGATCATGCGCAAGGACTGGATCATCTCCGCGACGCAGGAGGTGACGGCGGAGGCCGGCAACGTGCAGAAGCGCAAGTACCAGAAGCTGAAGAAGGGCGTCGAAATTCGGAAGGACGTGGAGTTCGCGATCATCGACACGAACGCAACGGTCGCCGGCAGTACGCGTGAATTCGGATCGCTCAGCACCTGGATCGTCAGCAACGCTTCCAGGGGCGCCGGCGGCGCCAATGACGGCTTCAACATCGGCACCGGTCTGACCGTGGCGCCGACCGACGGCACGCAGCGTGCCTTCACCAAGGCGATCCTCGATTCCGTAATGCAGCAGGGCTACCAGAACGGTGCCAACTTCCGTCACGTCTCTGTCTCTCCCTATGTCAAATCCGTCTTCGTCACCTTCATGTCCGACAGCAACGTCGCGCCTTTCCGGTACGCGGTGTCGCAGGGCGGCGAGCGCAACACCATCGTCGCGACGGCCGACTACTACGAGGGCCCGTTCGGCACGGTGATGATCCACCCGAACCGGGTACAGGCGGTGAACGGCGCGGTCGCCCGCAACGCCTTCTTCATCGACACCGACATGCTCTCCTTCCTGTGGCTGCGCCAGATCCAGGAGGACCGCGACGTCGCCAAGACCGGCGATGCCGACAAGGGCGTCATCATCGGCGAGGGCACCCTGAAGGTACACAACGAGCGGGGTCTTGGCGTTGCCGCCGACCTCTTCGGATTGAGCTCCGCAAGCTAGCCCGGGTTCCAAGTTTCGGCTCAAGCGCACCGACTGCGCGTCGGTCCCTGTTTTCGGGAGAAATGAATGGCAGACACAAAGACGACCACGGTACCCGTCAGGCTTCTCTATGATACCTGGGCGATTGACGAGGAACGGATTCCAGCCGGCACCGAACTCGATTTGCCAGTCAAGGCGGCAAAGATCCTGATCGCACAGGGCAAAGCCGAGCGCAACGATCCTCTTCCAGGTGACGAAGGATGATTGTACGCGACGGCGACTGGAAGCTCTTCGATTACGATTTTCACACCGGTCGCTCCGTCTGGGTGATGGAGGACGGCAACAGAACCCATTGGCGGACGGACTATCCGGTCGAAAACCTCGTCCGACAGAACGAATTCACCCGCCATGCGACCGCCGGCAATGCTTTCGGCGAGTGGACCAAAGTCGCCTCGATCCCGCTCCACCTCGCGCATTCCGAAAACCTGGTGCGAGCCCATTCCGAAGGCGACGACCGCTATGTGAAGCGGTGGCTCAACGACGGCGACAATCGCGCCTGGCGCAGCTTCGAGGGACACCTATGACAATATCCGACTATGCGTCGCTCCTCGTCGATGCCGGCGACTATTCCGGCCGCGATGACGTCGCCCATCTTTTCCCGCGCTTCCTCGCGCTTGCCGAACTCAAACTCAGCCGCGTCCTGCGCGTCGCCGACATGGAGAAGACGATGACGATGCCGCTTGCCGAAGGCGAGGGCACCCTGCCTGCCGATTTCCTGGAGGCGCGGCAGGTGCTTGGCTCCGATCATCGTGCGCTGCGGGCGCTGGCATTGCAGGAACTGAGCGGTCACGTCACCTCCGGCGGTGCGTCGATTGGCTACGCGATCGTCGGCAGTGCGATCCAGGTGCGGCAGAAGGGCGGCGAGAATCTCTACCTGACCTACTACGCGAAGATTCCACCGCTCACTCCCACGGCGCCGAGCAACTGGCTGATCGAAAAGGCGCCGGACGTCTATCTCTACGCGGTCGTCGAGGAGATCGCCGTCTGGGAGCGCGACGCCGCCAAGGCGGGCGCGGCCGAGACGCTGAAACGCCAGGCGATGGCCGGGCTCGGGCTTGCCGACGAACGCCTGCGCTGGGGCAATGGCGAAATCGTCATCGGAGGGCTGACGCCATGACGCTGCTGAGCGTAATCAACGAAGTCGCGGACATCGTTTCGCTTGATCGGTTCGACAGCGTCTACGGAATGAACGATCCGAACGCGCAGGCGATGGTGGCGTTGGCCGAGGAAGCGGGCGCCGAGATCGCGCGGCGCGTCGACTGGAAACGGATGCTGAAGACGCATGCCGTCTCGGCGTCGCCGGAGATCCTGCCCGCCGACTACCAGAGGCTGGCACCCGGAGGTGCGGTGCAAGCGTCGGACGGCCGCTTCTTCCGGACGGTCACCAACGGTGCGCAATGGGCCGTGATCGTCGGCGTTGCCTCGGGGGAGCCCTATTGCCACCTCCGCGGCAAGGAGATGCTCTTCTCGCCGGCCGCCACGGCCGCCGGCGCGACGATCGACTATCTCTCGAAGAACTGGGTGCTCGGCGACCCTTACGAAGAGCGCGATACGTTCCGGGCCGACGACGACACGACGCTTTTTCCCGAACGGCTGCTGAAGAAAGGGCTGATCTGGCGCTGGAAGCGGCAGAAGGGGCTAGCTTTCGAGGACAACCTCGCCGAGTTCGAGGCGGATCTCCTGCAGGAGATCAATGCGGACAGGGGGTCATCATGACAACTATTCGCCCCGGCCGCCTGCCGCAGACCAACCGCGGGCCGGCGAGCATCGGCCGACTCCAGATCTCGAAGCCGCTGACCTTCCCGGCGCCGAAAGGCGGACTGGTGACGACCGCTGACATGGCCTCGCAGACACCGGGCTCGGCCACGGTGCTGGTGAACTTCCTGCCGACGCTTGCCGGCTGCAGGATCCGCGGGGGCTCCCGGAAGGTTGGACTCGCTGCCGATGGGGGCGCCATCCGCAGCGCCTTCAAATACAAGTTCGGCAGCAACGAAAAGCTGTTCATGGCGACGACCAGCGCGATCCACAATATGACCGCGCCGGCAGCCCCACCGGCGACGACGGCGGCGGCGGTCAGCGGGCTGAACGGTGGCGACTGGTGCGCGTTCCAGCACACCACAGCCGGCGGCTCTTTTCTGGTCTGCCTGAACGGGGCCGACACGCGACGCATCTATGACGGCAGCGTCTGGACGACGACGCCGACGATTACCTTTTCCGACAGCACGACCATGGCACAGCTCAACCACGGCTGGCTGTTCAAGAACCGCGAGTTCTTCCTCAAGAACGCGACGCTCGACGTTTACTATCTGCCGGTAAACGCCATCGGCGGGGCTGCGGCCGTGTTTCCGCTCGGCGGCGTGATGAAGAAAGGCGGTTCGCTGCTCACTGGCTTTTCCTGGTCGCTCGAAAGCGGCGATGGCCTTTCCGATCTCTGCGTCTTCGTCTCGACGGAAGGGGAGATCGCCGTCTATGCCGGCTCGGATCCTTCGGGCGCCAGCGATTTCGCATTGAAGGGCGTGTACCAGATCGGCAAGCCGCTTGGGAAAAATGCTTGGATCCGCGTCGGCGGTGACGTGCTGATTGCGACGTCGGACGGGCTGACGCCGATGTCGCAGGTGTTTCAGCGCGATCGTGCCGCACTCAGCCAGGTGTCGATTTCACGGCCGATAGAGGACGACTGGAGGCTAGCGGCGAACGCAACCGGCTCAGGCTGGACGCTGAAGCCATGGGTAGAGCAGAACCTGGTCTTCGTCGCCTTTCCGGACAACAGCGTCGTCAGCGACACGACTTTCGTGTTGAATGTCTTGAGCGGGCGATGGGCGACGATCAGCAACTGGCGGGCCAACTGCTTCGAGACGCTGCAAGGCGGGCTCTTCTTCGGCTCGCGCGAGGGCTATTGCTGGCAAGGCGACACGGGCGGCACCGACGATGGGCTGGCCTTTGCGGCCACCTATCTGTCGCAGTTCACGCCGGCCGGGCAATTCGGCCAGCGGACGGCGGCGACAATGGCGCATATGTACTTTCGCGCCAAGATCCGGCCCAAAGTGCAGCTCTTCGCCCGCGCCGACTTCGACCGGACCGCGCCGCCGTTTGATCGAGTGACGGAAGGCGACACGGCCTCTCCGGAATGGGACGTCGGCCTTTGGGACGTGGCGCGCTGGGACGGCGTATCGCAGGCGCTACGCTACGATTTCCGCCAGAACGTGCGCGCGAGCGGCGACATGCTGGCGATCGGCTGCGTCATCACCTCCGGCGGCGCGGTGAAACTCGACATCGAAGTGGACCTCGCCACACTGCAGGTCGCGGCCGGGGAGGCGAGCGCGTGAACATCATCTGGGGCGGGGCGGGCGACCCCGCGAAGAACGACGCGATCGCCGGCTTCGTCGCCGCCCATATCGACGGCTGCGAGAGAGGCTTTGCCGACTTCACCACGCTCGGCGTGACGGAGGAGGGCAGGCTCGTCGCCGGCGTCGTCTATCACAACTATTCACCCGAAGCGGGCGTGATCGAGCTTTCGGCCGCCGCCACAAGCAAACGCTGGCTGACGCGGCCGGTGCTGAAGGCCATGTTCGATTATGCCTTCGACGAGATCGGCTGCCAGCTGGCGGTGCTGCGCGTCTCGGAGGAGAACGCCGGCATGGTCGGGATCGCCCGGCGCTTCGGGTTCACGAGCCACCGCATTCCCCGCCTTCGCGGGCGGGAGGAGGCGGAAATCATCTTCACCCTGACAGACAACGACTGGCGGGCGCATCCCGTCAATCAACGATAGGTGCTCTATGGGAAAATCGAAAGCGCCCACTCCCCCGGATCCGAAGGCGACGGCGGCGGCGCAGACCGCGACCAATGTCGGCACGGCGGTTGCCAACGGCTACATGGGCAATGTCAACCAGGTGACGCCGGACGGCAGCCTCAGCTACAGCTACACGACGCAAAAATGGACCGATCCGCTGAGCGGGAACGCCTATGATCTGCCCGTGGCGACGGCGACCCAGAAGCTTTCGGAGATGCAGCAGAAGATAAAGGATCAGAACGATTCGGCGAACCTCAATCTCGCGACGCTCGCCACCGCGCAGTCGAGCCGGCTGAACGATCTGCTCGGCAAGCCGATGGACATTTCGAAGGCCCCGGCCGCCGGCGACCCTTCGAAGCTCGCCTTGCCGCAATACCAGCAGTTTTCCAGCGGTCCCGAACTTCAGACCTCGGTCGGCAATGCCGGCAACATCACCCGCAGCTACGAGGCTGACTTCGATACGTCGAAATACGAGAATGCGCTGATGGCCAGGCTCAACCCGCAACTCGCGCGCGACCGCTCGGCGCTGGAAACGCGGCTCGCCAACCAGGGTCTTCAGCCGGGATCGGAAGCCTACAACAGGGCGATCGACGAGGCGAACCGGACGTCGAACGACGCACGCATCGCCGCCGTGCTGAACGCCGGCCAGGAGCAGACGCGGCTCGCCAATCTCGCCGGCCAGAAGGCGAGCTTCGAGAATGCGGCACAAGCGCAGGCCTACGGCCAGGCGCTGCAGAACGCCGATTTCGGCAACAATGCCAGACAGCAGATGCACCAGAACAGCCAGTCTGTGACGGCCGCCAACAATGCGCTGAAAGACCAGAGCTTCAACGCGGAGCAAGCACGGATCAACGCGCAGAACACCGCGCGTTCCAACTATCTCAACGAGCAATATGCGCAGCGCAACCAGCCGATCAACGAGATCTCTGCGCTGCTTTCCGGCGCCCAGGTGACGAACCCGAATTTCGTTCCGACGCAGGGGCAGAGCATCCAGCCGGTCGATTATGCCGGGCTGGTGCAGCAGAACTATCAGAACCAGATGGCGTCCTATAACGCCCGGCAGCAGGCGGGCGGCAATCTGCTCGATTCTCTGCTGGGCTTCCTTCCGAAGTCCGATCGCCGCGCCAAGAAGAACGTCGAGAAGGTCGGCAGGCTCAAGGGGCACAATCTCTACGAGTTCCGCTACAAGGACGAGCCCGCCGGCGGGCCGAAGCATATCGGCGTGATGGCGCAGGAGGTGGAAAAGACCCACCCGGACGTGGTGAGCCGCGGGCCGGACGGCATGCGCCGGGTGGATTACGGCCGGCTTTTCGCGGCGGGGGAGGGGCGGAAGTAGAGGCATCGCGGCAAGACGCGCATCCGGCCTGACGCGCAATTTGGTCTCGCGGAGGTGACGGGCGGCAGTCCGCCCAAATCATCGTTCCAATCGCTAAGCGGCCTCCCATTCGGAGGCCTTTTTCATGGAGGCTATCTTGCCAAGAACAGGCGGAGTCTATTCCCCACCCGCCGGCACCAAGGGGGTGCCGAACACGACGATCCAGAGCGTGCCCTATAACGCGCTGATCGACGACCTCACCGCCGACGCCAATGCCGCGCGGCCGGTTACCGCAGGCGGAACGGGCGCCACAAGCGCCAGCGCGGCGCGTACAGCACTTGGTGCTCAAGCCGCAAGCGCGGCGCTCGCTTCGATTGCTGGTCTTGCAACGAGCGCGGACAAGATGATCTACACGACCGCGTCGGACGCATATGCGACGACGGCTTTGACGCCATTTGCACGGACACTGCTGGATGATGCGACCGCCGGCGCCGCACTTACGACGCTCGGAGTTTCAGCTTTTGCGCAGACGGTGCTCAACGATGCGGATGCCGCTGCGGCGCGCGTGACGCTTGGCGCCAACAGCGCGTCGAATCTCACGACCGGTACGATACCCTCAGCTCGACTCGATGGCGCCTATGTCGATTTCACCCAGATCGCCGTAACTACGGATAGCGAAGCCATCAAACTCATCGGCTCGGCGACGGGCGACCCCTATGTAGGTTTCTGGAAGGCGACGGCTCGCCAGGGCTACATTCAGCACCGCGACGGCACGGCGAATGGTGACGGTCTTCGCGTTGCGAATGACTTGACCGGAGACTATCTGTACCTATCGAATGTGAACAGCATCGACGCGCTGAAATTCTACGACAGCTCCGTGGCGGCGCATAACACAGTCTGGCATTCCGGAAATCTCGCTGCTGCCGATGTCAACGCGCTCTATGGTTACACGCCTGCAAGCAATGCAATACAGGTGATCGCCGGCAGCGGCCTGACCGGCGGCGGCGCGATTTCGGCAAACCGCACGCTGACGCTGGGCACGCCATCCGACATCACCAACTCGACGACGAATTCTGTCAGCGGGACGAGCCATACCCATGCGTTGGGGTTTATAGCAGCGGAGGTTTACACCGGAACGTCCTCCACTAATACCAGCTTCCCGATCGGGACAATCCTCACGATGGCGCAGAACGGCTCCAACCCCGCGCGGCAAGCTTCAGTTATCCCCTGTTTGTACAGCACCAACGCTTACGTTCAAAGCGGCTATTCCGGGGCAGGCACAGCGCTTTCAGGTACTTGGCGTGTGCGGGGGATTGTCGCTACGTCTGATTGGCTTATCATTCAAAGGACCGCATAGACATGACTAGCACTACGCACTGTAGAATGACGCTCAATGAGGTCCATGCGATCTTTGCGACGGCGGAGCCGGAAGTTTACGAGCTCTCGATCAACCTGACCGACATGAGCGGACAAACTTACGACGGCGAATATCTGTCAAGACCCGATGATACCTTCGGTTTGAACCCTATCATTCGCAAGTGGCTCGCCGAAAATCCGAATTTCCCAATCCAGTCTCACACACCGCCGGCGGCAGAACAGATACGCGCTTCCATGCTTTCGCTTTCGGCGCGGCAATTGCGTCTCGGACTCGTCGACGCAGGGATTTCTCCGACCCAAGTGACGGCTGCCATTGACGCGATGCCGGACGGCCAAGAAAAGGATCGGGCGCAAATTGAGTGGGAATATGCTACCTCGTTCAGCCGATTGCATCCGCTGACAACAATGGTCGGTCGGGCGCTCGGCTTAACCGACATGCAAATCGATGCGATGTGGACTGTCGCGCTCGATCTTTAACGCGCGCTCTTGCAATGTGCTGTCAGCAATTGTGCGCAGCTCAAAGTTGTCGGGACCTTCCACCGTTGCTGCACGACCGAGCGATAACCTCAATTGCCGTATTGCAGGTGATCAATGATACTCTGCTGGAAGCCAAAAGCTTTGGTCAGAGGATGTATTGTTAAAAAATCCAAAAAATCTTGTAACGCGTCTTTCGCCGCGCATCGTTCCAGCACATCCTCAAGAACTTCAATCTTGTGATGAAACTAACCTTTGGAAGTTTCCTCCTTAACTTGTAGCATCCTAAAGTATAGCTCAAGCGTTGATTGAATTTTTCACGGAGACTCTTTGCTCCATAACGTTGCTCTGATCCGGACCCTTCGGTGAAGTCGTATGTTGGTCCGGGCACGTACGCCACCAAATCACGAACAACAAGCTCTGATACGACATAGGATGCGAGACACCAAGGATTTCCCAGTTCGAACCAGCGTGCCATCAGCATGTCTTTCGCGCTGGTCCTATAGAGCCCGTAAATCCATTCTGCCGGAAACGTAAGGTTTCTTGGTACGCGCCCGGACACATACGCTTTGGTGAAACCAAAAATAGCATCATCTGGGGATTTGATTCGATTTCCGTTCGGCCCAACCAGTTTTGTCGAGCACGCCGCAAGTAATTTCGTGGGGTCGCGATCAAGTGCCTCGACCAGACACGCTAAGAAATCTAAAGAAGAATGGTCATCACATGCACGCAGACAGAAATAATCGCCACGCGCTGCACCGATTTGGACAGCGCGAGCGAAATTCTCCGGCGCACTCACATGCTGTTCTGTTCGGACAATGGAGAAACGACTATCCATTTTGCAAAATTGCTCAGCGACGCGGAGTGTGTCGTCTGTCGATTTATTATCGAGAATAATCGCTTCGAAATCTATAAATGTCTGATCAGCGATGCACTGTAGACTGCTGCTGAGGGTTCTTTCGCCATTGTAAACGGGAAAGACGACCACGACTTTAGTTTTCGCCATTTATATTGTCTCGGGATTGGAATTGTGTTGCTCATACAGAATGTTGCCACCACCCGCAACAGGACACATCCGCACCAGCATCACCCACGACATCCGGTTGCCCCGGTCATGGCGCCCGCCCCAAGGCATGCACTGAAGCCTCGGCTTCCGAGATAAACTGTGGGATGTGCCCGCCGAGAAAGCCGCTTGCTCCTGTAACAAGGACCCTGTCCACGAAAAGATGCCCCGCCTCAACAAGAGGCATCCCTACAGCAAGTAGCGCGGAAAGAGAATACGCCACTCTCAATTCCCAAGGGATCGATCATCCTTTTCCCCAGCAGCAAAGGTAACCACATGACCAACACCATGCCTCACGGCGCGGCGCTTCTGCTCGGCTTCATCCGCGAAGCGGAAGTCGGCAGCAGTGACCGCGCCTCCTATGATGTGATTTATGCCCACAAGCAGAATGCCTTGGCGAAACCGTTGACCACCATGACGCTTGGCGAGGTGATTGCGGCCCAGAAGACGTGGTCGAGGGCGCATGGGTCGAGTGCCGCCGGCGGCTATCAATTCATGCGCGCGACGTTGCTTGGCCTCCTGAGGGAAATTCCGGGGCTCAACGAGGAGCAGATCTTTGATCCCGCTTTGCAGGATAGTTTGGGACTTCATCTCCTGAACCGCAGGGGCTTCGAAAGCTTCGTTTCTGGCGAAATCAGTCTGAGCGAGTTCGGCCGGCGGCTGGCGATGGAATGGGCATCGCTTCCCGTGCTTGCCGAGAGCGAAGGCGAGTGGCGGCGGGTGAAGCGCGGGCAGTCCTACTATGCCGGAGACGGGCTCAACAGGGCGCTGGTGAAACCTGGAAAGCTCGAAGCGGTGCTCCAGGAGGTGCTCGCTGCCTCTCGCTCCTCGGATGCGGCGTCAGGATCGGCGGGGGACGTGCTGTCCTCGACGGTGAGACCCGAGTTGCGGCGCAAGCCGGTTGCCCGTTCCGGGCGGTTCTGGACATGGCTGTTGACCGCCGGTGGAACCATCATCACAGCGCTCAAGGAATTGAACCTCGTGGCGCTCGACTGGCGCGTACAACTCGCCATCCTGATGACGATCGTCGGCTTTGCAATTTACGCAATTTCATCCATGCCGGCGGTTCGGGTAGCCATAGGGCTTGGGCGATGAGTTCTCCCTGGGGCAGGCTACTGGGCGGCACGCTTGTGCTGGCCGCCCTCTGTTGGGTCGTGCTGCAAATTCGCGAGGATGGTGCGCAAGCGGTCCGCAACTCAATCGAAAGGCAAAACAATGAAGCAGCGAATAGCGCCGATGCGAAGCGCCTTGACTATGATGCCTGCTCTGCTTCTGGCGGGCTGTGGAACTTCGGGGCCGGCAAATGTCAGCGGCCTGCGCGAAGTGGTCGGCACTGACCTCGTCGGGGCTCGCGGTGCGACGGCGGCAGACCAGCGCAGGATAGACCGGACGGTCGTCGGCCTCTGCGCCGCGTCCGTCTGGGCCAAGAGTGAATGCGTGAGACATGGGGAGCGCCAGGATGGTTGACGCCACGGTTCACCAACAGCTCGGGACGCTGATTGCCGAGGTGAAAAATCTGCGGGAGGACTTCCGCCGGTCCGAGGACAGGTCCGATGCCGGGCGGGCGTCGATCAACCGGCGCATGGTCGAACTCGTCGAACGCGTTGGAACGCTCGAGGGATCGATGACGCTCGTCAAAGACGAGATCGCCGAGATGAAGCCGGTGACCGAAGACGTCCGCAAATGGAAGCTGATAGGCATGGGCGCGCTCGGCGTCATAGGCATCGGCGGCGCGGCACTCGGCGTCACCTTCGCCGATGTGGCGAGACGGGCAATCATGCTGCTCAGGGCAGCGTAGCTTTGTATGTGTGGGCGCCGGCGGTCTGCGAACGCCGCGGTGCCGTCGGAAATCTATCCCTCGACGCCCGGTTCGAACGTCTGCTTTCGGGTCAGTCGTCGTCGTCGAAGAGAAGGAAATCCCGATAACGCCGGCTGACCAGCCGCAGCGAGCGATCCGGCTCGATCACATAGGTCTCGTAAACGCGACGACCGAACGGACCGATGAACTGGTGCGGCACGATGCTGCCGACCGGCGCCTTGGTGAGTTTCGTACGCGGCTGGCCGCCATAGGTGATGCTGCCGGGAATGGGCTCAAGGCCGTATGAGTAGCCGACAGACGATGTCGTCATCTCGCAGCCGGCAAGCAAAAGGGCCGTGCAGAGCGTGGGAAGTGTGTGTTTCATGGCAATCTCCGGGTTGCAGAGTTCCTGCCGAGTCAGTCGAAGATATCGTAGTCGATGCGCCGGCTCGTCAGCCGCAACGAGCGATCCGGTTCGATTATATAGGTTTCCGAGACCTGGCGCCCGAAATCGTCGAAGAAGCGGTGGGGCACGGTGCTGCCGACCGGCGCCTTGGTGAGTTTGGTGCGCGGCTGGCCGCCATAGGTAATGCTGCCGGGTATCGGCTCCAGGTTGGGCCCATAGCCAACGGTTTGTGACGAGGTGCAGGCGCCGATCATCAGAGCCGCGAAAATCGCGGGAAGGGCACTCCTCATGGCAATGTTCTCCGCTTCGGCCGCGACGGCGCAGCGAGCGCGGCGCCAGCAGGTGCTGTTTGCACGTCTAACTGGTGCGCCATTGTATTCCCGAAGCAGCAACGAGCAAAGAGAGGCAGAGGTTTCTCAGAATTCCTGGTGACGCACGGCAATTTGGCGAAAATTCTTGAACATTTCGGTTGCGCAGAACCGACGGATTGGACGATTTAGACAGTCGGACACGCAAGCTGCGGCGTGCGGGGAAACGTGGACCTTTTCAAGGAATGACGCGTTGCAGCCCTGCGGGCGTCTCAGCGCGTGTCGCGTCCAGTCCGCCGCAGGTATCGTACATGACTGCCGAACAGTCTCTTTCGTTTCTCGTCATTGGCACCATGATGGTCTTCTTCATCTGGGACCGCTTCCGCTATGATGTCATTGCCTGTTCGGCGCTGATGCTTGCGGTCGCCGTCGGCATCGTACCGTTCGACCATGCGTTCGACGGTTTCAGCGACGATATCGTGATCATCGTCGGCAGCGCGCTGATCGTCAGCGCCGGCGTGGCACGGTCCGGTGTCGTCGACGCGGCGATCCAGCGCTTCCTCCCGGATCTCAACTCGGTGAGGGCGCAACTCGCGCTCCTCGTGGTCACCGTCACGGTGCTTTCGGCTTTCATCAAGAACATCGGCGCGCTTGCGATCATGATCCCGGTCGCCTTCCAGTTCGCTCGGCGCTCGAGCGTCCAGCCATCGGTCTTCCTGATGCCCATGGCTTTCGGCTCGCTGATCGGCGGACTTATGACGCAGATCGGAACGTCGCCCAACGTCGTCGTGTCGCGGATGCGGCAGGACCTGACCGGCGAGAGCTTCAGCATGTTTGATTTCACGCCCGTTGGCGCCTCGCTGGCCCTGGTAGGAGCGATCTTTCTGCTCTTCGCCTATCGGCTGGTGCCGGAGCGAAAGAGCCAGCAGGTGTCGGTGCAGCAGGCGATCGAGATCACCGATTATACGTCCGAAGCGGTGGTCGCGCCCGGCTCACCGGCGATCGGCAAGTCGCTAAGCAGCCTCGTGAAGCTCGGCGACGGCGGCGCGGTCGTCATTGCGATCTTCCGCCGTGGCACCCATCTGGCGCCGCTGCCCGATGTGGTGATCGAGGCCGAGGACATCCTGCTGCTCGAAGGTGGGCCCGCTGCGCTCGACCGCATAGTTTCCCAGGCGAAGTTGAAAATATCCGGCGACCGATCGCCCACATCCGCCGAGACGGCGCGCACCGAAATCGAAGCGATCGAGGCGGTGATTGCCAGCGGCTCGCCACTGATCGGCATGTCTGCGGAGCGGCTTGCTCTCTTTCACAATCATAAAATCAACCTGCTAGCCGTAAGCCGACAGGGCGAACGGCTGAAGCAGCGCCTCGGCAGCATAAGGTTGCGGGCCGGCGATATCGTCGTCCTTCAAGGGACGCGGGCGGACCTGCCGGCCTTCCTCCAGGATTTCAGCTGTCTGCCGCTTGCGCAGCGGGACATTTTACTCGGGACCATCCGACGCGCCCCCGTGCCGCTGCTCGTGTTGGCTGCCGCCATGGGAGCGACGGCGGTCGGCATTCTGCCGGTGCAGGTCGCCTTCTTCGCAGCCGCGCTTGCCATGGTGGTCTTTCGGGTCATCCCGCTGCGGGAGGTTTATCGGGCCGTCGACGGGCCGATCCTCGTGATGCTGGCGGCGCTTATTCCAGTCAGCGACACTTTGCGTACGACCGGCGGTTCAGACCTGATCGCGGGCTGGTTGAGCGACATGGCAGTCAATCTGCCGCCGGCCGGTGCACTCGCGCTCATCCTGGTCGCAGCCATGGCGGTTACCCCCTTCCTCAACAATGCCGCCACCGTGCTGGTCATGGCGCCGATCGCCGCGAGCTTCGCATCCGCGCTCGACTACCGGCCGGATGCGTTTCTGATGGCCGTGGCGATCGGCGCCGGCTCCGACTTCCTGACGCCGATCGGCCATCAGTGCAACACGCTGGTCATGGGGCCAGGGGGTTATCGCTTCAGCGATTATCCGCGGCTCGGCCTGCCGCTCTCCATCGTCATCATTATTGTCGCCGTACCGATGCTGATGTGGGTCTGGCCGCTGCGGTAGGATTCCACTCCGACTTTTCAATGCAGGCGGACCGAGCAGACCCATCTCGCATCGGGGCATATGTAAGACGCAGCAATACGCGGCGCGTTGAGGAGAGAGCAGAAGCGTTGTCGCATTGCTGGCGCCGGCAAGTTGCGGCGAGGCTTCAAGGCGGCGCTGAACGACATTGAAGATCGACAGTGGAAACCGGAAGATCGGCGCCTATCTGAAGAACGAGTCACAGGAGAGGCGGTCACATGAGCGATGTAGCGGAAATCTGCACGCCGGAAGAGGTGTTGAAATTCTGGTTCACGGAGCTTTCCTATGACCACTGGTTCACGCCAAGTGCCGAGCTCGATAAGCAGTGCATGCAACGCTTTCAGACGTCGCATCTGGTGCTTTCAAGAAGCCTCGACGATATCTGGCGCCAGACACCAAGCAACTGGCTCGCCGCCATCATCCTCTTCGATCAGTTGCCTCGAAACATGTATCGCGGCTCCCCGCTCGCCTATGCGACCGACTGCCTTGCGTTGCGCGAAGCCAAGCTCGCCATCGGTACCAGCGCCGATATTGCGGTGCCGTCGGAATGGCGCCCTTTCTTCTACATGCCCTTCGAGCACTCCGAAAACCTCACCGATCAGACGATGTCGGTGAAGCTATTTACCGCGCTTGGCGATCCCGGCTATCTCGATTATGCCATCCGCCACCGGGAGGTGATCGAACGGTTCGGGCGCTTTCCCCATCGCAACACGATCCTGGGACGTATTTCGACCCCGGCCGAGGAGGAATATCTCGCGCAGCCGGGCGCCGGATTCTAGATCCTGCGTGGTCATCACGGGGAGCCGATTGAACGAAACAAGTACAGCCGCCTTTATACGCCTGAGGGAGAACTTACGGCGCCATGGGGATTACGTAGGGAGGGAAGGTCATGAGCATCAAGACGCTGCCGTGGGAAGGCGGGTGCCGCTGCGGACAAGTGCGCATCAAGGTCAGCGCTCCGCCGTTGCTCACCATGGCATGCCATTGCACGGGGTGTCAGCGCATGACGGCGAGCGCCTACTCACTGAGTGTCGCGGTCCCCAGCGAAGGCTTCGCCGTAACCAAGGGCGACCCGGTGATCGGCGGGCTGCACGGCGCGACGCGCCATTATTTCTGTCCGCACTGCATGAGTTGGATGTTCACGCGGCCCGAAGGAATGGACTGGTTCGTAAACGTTCGCGCGACCATGCTCGATGACGCTGGCCGGTTCACACCCTTCATCGAAACCTGGACGAGCGAGAAATTGCCGTGGGCGATCACGCCTGCCATTCACAGCTACGAGACGGTGCCGGCTATGGAAGACTATGAAGGGCTGCTGCAAGAATATTCGGAATGGGCCGCGAAGCCGGAGGCGTGAGACTTTCTATCAACGCGGACCTGGGCTGCCTATCGAGGCAGACCTGGTCTGCTTGCGTGACGGTGACCCGGTCGGTCGTTACTCCCGGCGTTGCAAAGATCGCAGCAAGGACCGCGGCGAGCACCGTCATCGTTGCCGCGTCCGGCCCGACGATGAGCTTCCGTGAGGGGCCGAAGAGCGCACAAGCGACGAGCGGCGCGATGCTGGCGTAGAGCCCTGTTTCCGGCGGAAGGCCGGCGATCGCGGGATAGGCGATGGCGCTCGGCGGGCCGACTGCGGCAATCGCCAGGCCGGCAGAGACGTCGCTGCGCAAGGCGCTCGTTTGATAACCGTCGAGACCGGCGAAAAGGGGCAGTCGGGGGATGTTCAAGGGCATTCGGACGCCCTCCGGATCAATGCCCAGTCAGAACAAGTGTCTGCACCGGCAGGAGCAGCGCTTGCAGCCTGAGGATCATCGCGTGCACGAGCCCGACCGCATCCACCATATGCAGGAACAGCCACCGCGAGGTGCCTATGTCGGGCGACTGCAACTCATCGTGATTGCTGGTGTAAGCATTGGCGATGCAACTGCTTCCCGGCGGTATGTCCGAGAACTCGCCCAGAAACAGCGGTTCGAGAAATGTGGTCAGCGTTCCCGGTCTAGCCATTTGTTGCACGTCTGCGAGCTGATCGGTCGGGCGAATTTGCCCGGTTGCGATGACCTGCTGGACCTCGGTGACGACCATCGGGATGATGGTGAAGGGTTTGCCGATGCAGGTCGCCTCGGCGATCATTCCGGGTTTCATGACCTGGGCCTCGATCTGGCCGAAGCCGGCAATCAGCCCTATGCGGCGATCATCGGGCACGAGAATGCCGGCCGACCGGATTGCCGGATTGACGATGTCGCCGGGCCGCAAGGCGAATTGCTGAACCATGCCGGCCGTTCCGGCACGTATAATGGTCTTGTCGAGTTCCACCTGAGCTTGGGCCAGTGTCGCCTCGGCGCTTGCCTTCTGTGCCGGCAGCAGGGTCGAGATCTTTGTCTCCAGCGTCTGCTTGTTCGCAATGGCCGCATCGAGTGCACCCTTCCGAGCGTTCACGGTAACCTGGCGCCTTTCGATGTCGCGCTTTGCCACCACGTTCGGATTGCGCCGATTGAGTTCGACCTGTGTGGCCAGTTCATCGAGGGCCTGCTGGTAGGCGCCCTCTGCCTGCGCGATCAGGCCGTCGGCCGATGCCAGTTCGGTCTTGGCGACAGCCGTTTCGGCGTCGATTTCCGCGACGCGCCGTCGGGCCGTTTCAAGCGCCGCCTGCTGTTCCTTGTTATCGAGGCGGAAGAGGGGAGCGCCAGCGGCGACTTTCTCGTTCGTGCCGACGAAGACCTCGGCCACCCGCCCATTTCTCTCAGGCAATATAGTGACCGTACGGAAGACCGCCGTGACGTTCTTTGTTGACGGATGATAGTAGAAAATCAGGGTTATCAGCGACACCGTCAGGATCACGCAGGCGGTGATGCCCCATCTGAGTTCGAACCACATCGAATAAAGATTGATCTCGCGCCCGATCCGCTTTCCCTGAACGTAGCGTCGGAAGAGGAAATCCGGAAGGATCGTAAGCATCGAACAGATCAAGAACTCCAGCATGGCTCACCCCCTCCGCTCTGATAAGGTGTCGTTCGGCGAAGGCTCCGGTTCGAACGGTGCCCATTGGTGCTCGGGCTGCGCCGGATGAGGTTTTGACGGCGTGACGGGAGGTACCGTCGCCGCGGTTTCGAAAAGCCGTTCGTCCCGATGGGCGATTTTTTGCAGCGAGTCGGCCATCGAACTCATGGGCGTCGAAAAGTCCGGAAATTCGATCAATGCCAGGAGCAGCGCGGCGATCCAGAAGAGGTGATTGTGCGTGAAGAGCGCAATCAGCGACAAAACAGCCACCAATTGCAACTGCACCTTGCTGGCGCCGTGCGCCATATGCTCCGGCAGAGCGTGCAGCCTGAGGTACAGGACGCCGACCAGAAGGATCAGCAGCAGCACGAACACGACCATGACATTGAAGAGGATATCCGTGTCGCCCGGTGCTGTGATGAATATGGGTAGATGATCGACTGCGGCCGAATGCATCGAGTCTGCCATTTACGTTCCCTCACGCAGACCGCGGTATTGCGCAGTTCATCATACCTCTTTCTTGTTTCCCAGTCTCCCTTTTGGGTGAATGCGTCGATAAAGGTCCGATTGAAGCCGGTCCCGCGCACGACCGAGAGGTGTGATAATTGTGAACGGACGGAGATTCACGTAGAAATCGTCGCCCCGGTACGGCTTTGCATCTTTTTGCCGTGTTCCGTATGCACATCGGACGAGCTGATCGCTTCGGCGACTCCGCCTGTGCGGCCCCCGGATTTCGAAGGATATCGAATTGCATTCCGCTGGAAAGTTGACCGTTTTGTTGATTGCTGTCTCATTCGTCGCGCTGACGCTGGCCGGCGGAGGATCCGCGGCGGCCCAACAAGCGGAGCAACCGCAACAGGCGACGCCTGCGATGCAGGCCCCCTCGCAGCAGCCCCAGCCGGCCGCGCAAATCAAGCCTGCGCAGGCCGCTCAACCGGCTCAAGGTGAGGCAGACGATGCCGGGGCAGCAGCTGGTTCTCCATTGTTGCAGCAGGCGGAAGAGCAGCTCGCCCAGGCCGAACGCGACCTCAAGCGGCTTACCGATCGCGTCCAGGGTGCCAAGGATGACGATACCCTGCTCGCCGAACTGAAGGTGCAGGTCGATGCGCTTTCCGGGCAGATTCTCGCCGCGACCGTCGCGACGCGGCCCCGACTGGAGGAAATCAAGGCGAGGCTTACCGAACTTGGCGATCCGCCCGGCGAGGGGCAACCGCCGGAAGCCGCTATCCTGACCGAGGAAAGGAAGGGTCTGCTCGCCGAGCGCGGCGCGATAAACGCCTTGACGGGTCGTGCGGAGAACCTCTCGGTCGAGGCGAGGAAGCTTGCCAATGCCGTCACTGCGACCAGGCGTGCGCTCTTCTCGAACACGCTTCTGAAGCACACGGAAATCTCGGCGGCAACGCTGGGCGAGGCGGTTACGACGACGATCGGCGAGACCCAGGCGCTGTCGCGCAGCGTCGGCAGCTGGCTGACATTTGCCTGGAACTACAAGCGTGTGCCCTTTCTCACCGCGATCTTCCTCTCGCTCTGCGCTGCGCTGATCTTCCTGGCTGGCAGCCGCCGGCTTTTCTCGCCCTTCCTCCGGCACGACGGCGATGAGGAGCAGCCGAACTATTTCAGGCAGCTTTCGGTGGCGTTCTGGTCAACCATGATCCCGACGGTGTCGGCCTCCGCCTTTGCCGCGTCGAGCTACTTTTTCCTAAATAGTTTCAACGTATTGCGGCCGGATATTGCGCCAATCCTGGCCGTCATCCTGGCTGTCGGCGTTGCGCAGCTCTTCGTGACCAGCCTTGCCAAGGCCGTGCTGTCGCCACGGCATTCGAACTGGCGCCTCGTGCGCGTTTCGGATCGCGGCGCGAGAATGCTGTTCATTTCAATCTTCGTGATGGCGCTGGTCAATATCCTCGATTACCTCGCCGGAAGCATCAGCGAATCCCTTGGCTCTCCCGTCATACTGACCGTCGCCAAGAGCTTCCTTGCGTCGATCGTCATCGGTCTCATCTTGATGTCGATGGCCTGGATCCGGCCGACGCTGAGGCCGGAGGAAGCCTTCGACGCGCCGGGCAGGCCCTGGCCACGGGTCATCTGGATTTCGCTTCTCCTCATGGGGGCGCTGCTTATTGCCGTTGCGCTCGCCGGCTATGTCGGCCTCGCCCGCTTCATCGCCTCGCAAATCATCATCACCGGCGCGATCCTGGTGACGATGTACATCGGCATTCTCACCGGCAGATCGGTTTCCAAGCAGGGCGCCTTCGCCGAGACGATGGGAGGGCGCTACCTCGAACGCCGCTTCAATCTAGAGCAGGTGGCACTTGACCAAGTAGGCCTTGCCGCCGGGCTCGCCATCTATGCCCTGGTACTTTCGTTTTTTATCCCGCTGATCCTGCTGCAATGGGGCTTCCAGATCGCCGACATTGAGTCGTGGGTCTATCGGTTCGTCACCGAGATCAGGATCGGAACGATTACCATCTCGCTCGTCGGCCTTCTCGCCGGCGTGCTTTTCTTCGCGCTGGGCTTTGTCGTCACCCGTTGGGTGCAGCGCTGGATCGACGGCAACATCATGGCGCGCAGCCGCGTCGATGCCGGCGTGCGCAATTCCATCCGCACCGGCATCGGCTATATCGGCGTCGCCCTCGCCGGGCTCATCGGCGTTTCGGCGGCGGGCATCGACCTCTCAAGCCTCGCGCTTGTTGCCGGTGCTCTCTCGCTCGGCGTCGGTTTCGGCCTGCAGAACATCGTCTCGAACTTCGTCTCCGGCCTGATCCTGCTTGTCGAGCGCCCCTTCAAGGTTGGCGACTGGATCGTTAGCGGCACGACCGAGGGTTTCGTCCGGCGCATTTCGGTCCGCGCGACCGAGATCGAGACTTTCCAGCATCAGTCGATCATGATGCCGAACTCGCTGCTCATCAACGCGTCAGTCGGCAACTGGACCCACCGCAACAAGCTTGGACGCTCCGAGATCTCCGTCACGCTCAGCTATGCCAGCGATCCGCGCCGGGTGATCGATCTGCTGCACGAAATTGCCGCCGCCCATCCGATGGTCCTCAAGAACCCGGCGCCCAATGTCGGCTTCACCGCCTTCGGCGACGAGCGCATGACCTTCGAATTGCGCATCTATGTCGCCGACGTGCTGACGGCCGGCAATGTCCGCAACGACATTCGTGTGTCGATCTACGAGCGTTTCCGAGACGAGGAGATCGGTGCCCCGTTCCCGGTGAAGGTAGAGGACACGACGCCTGAGGAAGCAACGCCGTCCGACGTCGAGTTCCCAGCGGTTGAGGAGGATAAGGCGGAGATGCCGGCGGAGGAGAGTGAGACGCGCGGCCGGTCCGTTGGAAAGCGCAGCAGCAGCCGCTGAGAAGAATGATCCTCGAATATCGTGGCCACCGGCGAGGCTTGCGAGCAAGGGTGCGGACGGGCAAGGGGTGCCGGAATGCCTGGCACGGCCACCTGTATCACCAGCTCGACTTGCCACGCTTGTCGGCGCCGTACTTCGCTACCGCTGCCGTAAGGGCCGGCGCCTTCACGGCACCGGCTCCCGAACATGGTGACAAAAACGAGCAAGCGGCGCGAGGCCACCCCGTCAGAAGCCGCTGCTACAGCCCGGCCAAGGCCTGGGCGACCGGCGCGACGTGTGGCCATACTTCCAATGCGCCGCGATAGATCATGTCGATAGAGACATAGAGAATGATGGCCAAACCGACATAGGCGATCCAGTGGTAGCGGGCGAGCAGTCTGGCGATGAAGCTCGCGGCAATGCCCATCATCGCGATGGAGAGCATAAGCCCGAAGACGAGGACCGTCGGGTGCTCACGCGCGGCGCCCGCCACGGCGAGGACGTTGTCGAGCGACATCGACACGTCGGCCACAACGATCTGGGTCGCCGCCTGTCTGAAAGTCTTCTTCGGCGCGTTGGCGGCGTCCAGTCCAACCTCTTCGTGCCCGCCCGAACGAATCTCACGCCACATTTTCCAGCAGACCCAAAGCAGGAGAATGCCGCCGGCGAGGAGGAGCCCGATGATTGCCAGAAGCTGGACGGTGAAGGCCGCAAGCACGATACGAAGCACGGTGGCCGCGATAATGCCGACGAGAATCGCCTTCTTGCGTTGCTCTATCGGCAGACCGGCTGCCGCGAGGCCGATAACGACGGCATTGTCCCCGGCAAGTACGAGGTCGATGACGATAACTTGCATGAGCGCCAATAGTCCGGCGGACGTGAAAATCTCCATAGGCGGTAATCCTTATACCCTGTATCCCCGAAACGCCGGGCCGGCGTTGCAAACGCATAGACCGTGAACAATCGAGGGATCAAGGGGCAGGGAAGATATCGCCCAAAAGATATTGCGGAGAACGGCGATTCGCAGTCGCAACGGGCGTTTCGCCCGTCCTGTCTTGGGCTTGCCCACGGGGTGAGGGTCGCGATTGCTTCTGAACAGCCGCTCGATATTCCATTCAGCGCGTATTCAGCACTTCTCTTGTAAAAAAGCATGCAATTCACCCGCCACCGTTTGGGCTGGCGTCGGCTGAAGGGGGTGGCCGGTAGTTTTGCCACGGGCGAAAGGGTGACCGGCCAAAGGGGCGGCGCGCGGGTAGCGCGTCGAAGGCCATGAAAACAGTTGTTGCTGCCTTGCTTTGCGGCACGTTCGTCGCCGGCGGTGCGAATGCTGCGATGGTGACCAATAAGGATGGGCAATCCGCCATATTGGTAATTGTCGAGGGGGAAAGCCGGATCGAAGTGGTCGTCGATTCCGGCGCTACGGAAATGATCTGCCCAAGCGGCTGCTTCGTGACCGCGCCGAGCGGCGATCACATCGGTCTCCAAGGTGATGAGACAATCGAAATCGTTAACGGGTCCGTTGTGGTCAAGTAAAGAAAACAGCCACCAATAAACGAGCGGCGGCGCTTTTCCGCCGCCGCGGTCTTGAGCTGGACATTTTTTCTTACTGCAGCTCAGGCGTGGTGGGCGCTGACCGCCTTGACCAGTTCGCCTGCCATTTCCTGGCTGGAGCAGTGGGAAATATCGCCGAGCGACAGCATGCCGACCATGCGCTTGTCTTCGTTGATGACCGGCAGCCGCCTGATCTTTTTCAACTCCATCAGATGAACGGCGTCTTCGACGGACTCATTGGTGCGGCAATAGACGATTTCCTCGGTCATGACGTCGCGGGCCGTCAGGGAGGCGACGTCCCGGCCGTTGGCCAGCGCTCGTAGCGTGATGTCGCGATCCGTCACCATTCCGATCAGGCGATCGTTCTCGCCGACCGGGAGCGCGCCTATATCCTCTTCCTTCATGATGCGCGCGATCGTCCGCAAATCCGTTTCCGGGCCGACCCACCGAACACCGGAATGCATGGCTTCTTCGGTTCTCATCATATCCTCCCATGGTTCACGAACCCTATTATACGCCTGAAATCATGGCTAATGGTCGGAAACTGACGGCCTGACGGGAAATTCGCACGCGCATTCTATGCGCGCAGACGGTTGCGCTCACAGGAGCGAATGCGGTCGCTCAGGTCAACTTCCGTCGCCGTTCCAGCTCTGCTTCGGATGGCTGCGCGAATTCGAACGAACCCGTGACGACCGGTCCGCCGCGGACATATTTGTTGACCGTGACGCCGGTTCCGGAAACCTTCGAACTGACCAGTTTCAGCGCCATTGGCGTCGCTCCGTCGCCGAACAGCTTCTTGCCTTTTCCGAGAATGACGGGGAAGTACGAGACATACATCTCGTCGACCAGATCATTGCGGAAAAGGGTCTGAAGGAAATCGGTCGAGCCCTGCGTCAACAGATCCGGTCCTTCCTCGCTTTTCAAATTGGCAAGCGTGGCGAGCACGTCGCTGCCGAGCGTCTGACTGTTTTGCCAATGAAGCTTCAAGTCCGGATTGCGCGTCGCGACATATTTTGTGATTCGATCGAACAGCGAACCGATCGGGTCGCCGGCGCCGGCATAGGGCCAATGCGCCGCGAAGATGTCATAGGTTTTTCGGCCGAGCAGAAGGTCAAACGGCTCGGAAAACATCTCGTCCACCGCCTTTCCCATGGCTTCGTCGAAATAGGGGAAGGCCCAGCCGCCATACTTGAAGCCGCCGACAGGATCTTCGTGCGGCCCACCCGGCGCCTGCATGATTCCATCAAGACTTGCGAATGCACCAACGATGATCTTTCTCATTATCGCTCTCCTTCGTCGCCATGTTCCTATGGATTAAGACGGATTGCAGCGGCTGATTCCGACAGTCGCCAGGCGATAATTTCGATGTTTGATCGACCCTTTCCGTCGCGTCGCTGGTGGGGCAAGGGGACTTCGCTCGCGATAGGTGCTCCACTCGAGTCTCGGCGGTGAAAGCCTCAATCAGAGGGGATTCTTCTCGTAGATCGTCGTCCCCGGCGGCAGTTGAACCCAGGAGTGCCGGCGGCAATCATAGACCGAATCCTGCGGCGGCGGAAACGTGGGGTCAGCAAAGCCGCCGACTGCGACACCAACCGAGGATTCATCGCCGCCTTCCTCCGTGTGGAACAGGTTTGTCCCGCAAACGGGACAGAAGCGAAACCTGAACTTCGCTCCCTGGTCGCCGACGCGAACGTATTCAATCGCGGTGCCGTAGACCTTGTAAGGTGCTGCGAAGCCGGCGAGGGCTGCAAAGACGCTACCGGTACGACGCTGGCAGGCAAGGCAGTGGCAAACACCGATGCCGAGCGGCTCGCCCTGGACCTCGATGCGCAACTGGCCGCATGAACACGTGGCTGTTCGAGAACGCATTGTGCATCACCTCGCAGGACGTTGTAGATGATCCGCGTCGGGGCAGGCCCGATGTGCCTCTTGGGTTTCCGCTCAGTCATCGTATTCAAAATAGCGGCGCCATTCGCCTTCGCCGCCATGACGTCGTTCGCGATATGTCCGACGGAAAACGCGGCGTTCGCAATAGCCGTCTTCACAATAGGTATCGACGATCCGCTCGTTCACGACCCCGTTATTGGACGAACTGTTCGAGCTTGTGTTCGATGATTGGCTGCCGGCCTCGGCCGTGCTGGCCACCATTGCCGCGGCGGTAAATAGAATCAGCGGGATACGCATGGCTTACTCCTTCACCTGCCACCACATTCAGCCGTCAAGCCTGAACCTCTCCTGAACGATGGATATCTGGTTTGGCGGGCCTCACGGGATCGCAAAAATGCTGATCTCGTTGGCGATGCCGCGTAGTGTGACATTGTGCGACATCGGGCTTAGGCCCCGGTCCGAAAGAAGGCCGGAGGCGCGCGGGTCTTCGAGCACTGAGCCCGTCGCGAAGATCTCGCGCGCGGTGGCAAGGTGCTGGACGCGCGAGGCGATATTGACGGTCTGGCCGAAATAGTCCTGCCGCTCGTTCAGATTGACCGCGATACACGGCCCTTCGTGAATGCCGATCTTTAGTAGCAAATCCTCGCTGCCGCGTTCGTCGTTCAGCTTGCGCATGGCGTCGCGCATCCGCATGGCCGCGGCGACCGCTCGGTCTGGTGTCGGGAAGGTCGCCATCACCGCATCGCCGATCGTCTTGACGACGGCGCCGGCCTCGGCCGCGACGATTTCGTTCAGGACTCGGAAATGCGCGCGCACGAGGTCGAACGCCGCCAAGTCGCCGACACGCTCGTAGAGCTCGGTCGAGCCGCGCAGGTCGGTAAAGAGGAAGGTGAGGCTGGTGATCTTCAGCCGCTGGTCGACGTCGAGCGTATCGGTGCGGTAGATGTCGCGGAAGGTCTGGTTGGAGAGCAGCCGCTTGGCGGTGAGGAACGGTCGACGGCGACCGAGCATGCTATGCAGCGCCTCGTTGGCGATGCAGACCGAGGGGAGGGTGCGGACCTCCGCATGGTTCTCCACCTGGATCCGAAGCGGGCCGGGCTGCATCTTCAGCGTCTCGGCATGCCGGTGTGATCGATCGAAGACGAGGGCAAGGTTCCGACGCTCCCTGGTCGGCTCGCCGCTGACGTCCAGAAACTGTGCCGCATGCGTCACCGGCTCGAAGACGATGATGAACTCCGCCGGAAGCTGCAACGAGATGACGGCCTTTTCACCTGGCGGCAGTTCCAGCGTCTCGATAATGAACTCATCGAACTTCTCCTCGTAATCGTCTTCCGGCAGGTCGATGCCGGAGCCCCAATACATCTGGCGGAAATATTCGATCGCCGGCAATTCGTGAGGGTTATGGGCCTCGATGTGGCGCACCCGCGGGCTCACCGTGAAGGTCACCTCGACCATCTCGTCGAGGGTCGGCTCATAGCCGGCGGCGCAGAGTGCGCAAGTATATTCGGTGCTCTGCACTGTCTTCAATGATGTATTGGCATCGAGCACGCCGCCACAGCCGGGGCAGAGGACGTTCCAGGAAAGCTCGAAAATACCGAGCCGCGAGGCGTGCAGGAAGGCGGCAATCGTCTCCTCCTCGTCGAGCCCTTCGGCGGCGGCAAAGGCGAGCGCATTGATGCGGCAGAGCTTGCTGTCCGGCGCATCCCGAACGAGCCGCTCGAAGGCATTGATGACCTCCGGCTTCACCGACTGGCGCAGCACTTCAAATAGAGTCTGAGCTTCACCCATGCGGGCATTCTATACGGAAAATCCACCACGGTCAGGCGATTTGATCGCGATGGAGCAAGCGGAAGTTCCGTGCAACCAGACCGGATGGCACGGCTTCGCCCGGCGACGGCAAAGATGGCTTTTTCCGCAAGCCTCGCTGTCGCGCTCAGTACCTGCGGGGCCTCCATTAACACCCAATAAAGCCTCTTCCCCTACGATGCTTGCGGGGACACTCTTTCACATAGGCGATCAATGTCATTCTTCGGCGTTTCCGGAATGTATTATTCCGGCGAATCCCTTGGCGAGCACCGCATTGTGCTTGCCGAGGACTCCAACCTGTTTTCCTCGATGGTGTCGAAGCGACTGAAGGAGTTGTTCGATATCGACGTAATCGTCTGCCGCGACTACGAGGATCTGCAGTTTGCCGTCGAGAATGCCTCCTTTCCGGCCTCGCTTGCCATTTCCAATATCAACCTGCCGGGTGCGGAAAACGGCGAAGCGCTGAACTACCTGATCGACATGAGCGTGCCGACCGTCGTCTTCACCGGCTCCTTCCAGGAGAAGACGCGCGAGGCGATCCT
Source organism: Sinorhizobium fredii USDA 257 (assembly GCF_000265205.3). Lineage (NCBI taxonomy): Bacteria > Pseudomonadati > Pseudomonadota > Alphaproteobacteria > Hyphomicrobiales > Rhizobiaceae > Ensifer > Ensifer fredii. The sequence goes on along the minus strand of NC_018000.1, from coordinate 4,457,299 downwards.
GGCCAAGGATATCGTCGACTATGTCATCAAGGACAGCGTCTTCGCCGTCGACATGCTAGCGGAATCGGTCTGCCGGTTCCTCACCAACGAGAAGCATCATGTGCTGATCGTCGACGACAGCCCGACTGCCCGGGCGCTGCTTACCACGCAGTTGAAGCGCTACAATTTTCGCACGAGCTCGGCCGAGAGCGGGGCAGCAGCGCTGGAAATCCTGAAGAACAATCAGGACATCGCTCTGGTCATCACCGACTACAACATGCCGGACATCGACGGCTTCGAACTGACGCGCCGCATCCGCTCGGCCCATGGTCCACATCAGTTGCGCATCATCGGCGTTTCGTCGTCGACCAACCGCCTGCTTTCCGCGCGCTTCCTCAAGGCCGGGGGTAACGATTTCGTCCTGCGTCCCTTCGTTAACGAGGAGTTCTATTGCCGCGTCAATCAGAACCTCGATACTCTGACAAAGATCAAGACATTGAGCGAAAGGGCGAAAATCCCCGCCTGACGCGCGTATAATTTCTTAAGCAAGCGATTGAAATTCCGTGCTGCTGGTTGCCCTGTTAACGAAATTGCAACCGGCAGCCCGTTCAATCGCGACAAATAGAAATGGGGAAATTCCCGAATACGCGCTTCTCACCGAAGGGGGTTTGGTCAGCGGCGCGAACGGGCGCAAATACAGATTGGGCCATGGGGGCTCCGCCACAGGGATCAGTACGCGCCGAGGCGAAAAGCCTCAGCGTCGCTGCGACTGAAGCACGGGGTTGCCGAAGGGGATGGGGTTGCAGGGATCGTGAGATTGCGCCGCGCGTCGGGACGGGCGAACCATGTTCAGAAGCACCGCGACAAGCGTCTGCTGCTCGTCGAGGATTCGCGAATGTTCGCGGCCGCTCTCAAGCACGGGCTGGAGCTCACGCACGGAATAAATGTCGCCCATTGCGCCTCGCTCGCCGCGGTGAAGGCTGAGGTCGCTGCGGCGGGGGAATGGGCGTTTTCGCTTGCGGTTCTCGATCTCAACCTGCCCGACGCGCCGAATTGCGAGGCATTGGACTTCATCCTCGCGAACAATGTACCGGCTATCGTCTTCACTGCCGCCTTCAACGACCGCACCCGCGATCAGATCCTGAATCGAGGCGTTGCCGACTGCATTGTCAAGAACGAGCCGGAATCGATCGAGCGACTGATCGCGGCGGTCGACCGGGTCCTCACCAAGGGTCGAACCACGGTGCTGCTCGTCGACTCCTGTGCGACCTCGCGACAGGACCTTGCGGGCATCCTGCGGCGTGGGCTGTTTGCGGTAATCGAGGCGTCGGAGGCCTGGGAAGCACTGCAAGTCCTGGACCAGGGCGAGATCATCGACGTCATCGTCACCGATACGGGTCTCGCCGACCTAGCGGGTCTCGCCCTGCTCGAAGAGGTGCACAAGCGTCAGGGCGATGATGCCGTGCCGATCATCGGCCTTTCGGACCAAGGAGATGCGCGCCTGGCGGCGCGCTTCATCGAAGCCGGCGGGGCGGATTTCATCCGCAAGCCTTTCCTCGAGGCTGAATTCAGCGGCCGCATCCGTCACGCCGCCACGCTACAGAAGCGTATTCAGGCCCTGAAGCTCGCGGCGGCCAGCGACTACCTGACGGGGACATTCAACCGCCGGCATTTCTTCATGACCGGGCCGCGCCTGGTTGATCAATATCTCAGACGCGGCGAGGGGACATCGATCGCCGTCCTCGACATCGACCATTTCAAACGCCTCAATGACACCTACGGCCACGAAATCGGCGATCTCGTGCTGAAGCACGTTGCCCGGCGATTGAAAACGCTGGTCGGCGAAGAGCATCTCCTGGCGCGCCTGGGCGGCGAGGAGTTCGGCATTCTTTTCGATGGCCTCGGCGTGCGTGACGCCTTCGCCTTTTGTGAAAGGCTGCGGGCGGAGCTCGCGAAATCGAAGATCGTCGCCGACGACGAGGAACTGGCGATCACCGTCTCGATCGGCCTTGCGACGATCGAAGCGCCGGAAGCTTTCGAGAATTACCTGCACGCCGCCGACCAGTTCCTCTACATGGCGAAACATGCCGGGCGAAACCGCGTCATCTCCGAGCTCACGCTGCTCGATGCTTTGGCGTCGTAAGCGGCAGTAGGCCGAACGTCGGCCTACTACCAAACTCGTTCAACGCGCCATTTGCAGCGTCAGCTTGCGCTCGGCGCGCTCCTGCTGCGGCGAGCGGTTGTAGAGTTCGCGATAACACTTGGAGAAGTGTGAAGCGGAGACGAAACCGCAGGCGACGGCGACTTCGACCACCGGCATCGACGACTGGATCAGCAGGTGCCGGGCGCGATCGAGGCGAATCTCCAGATAATAGCGCGCCGGCGAACGGCCCATCTCCTGGCGGAACAGCCGCTCGATCTGGCGGCGCGACAGGTCAGCGCTTTCGGCGATCTCGAGGAGCGAAAGCGGCTCGGAGAGGTTCGCCTCCATCAATTCGATGATCGAGAGAACCTTGGCATTCTGCACGCCGAGGCGGGCGCGGAGTGGAAGCCGCTGGCGGTCATGTGGACCGCGAACGCGATCGGTCAAAGCCTGCTCGCAGACTCGGTTGACCAGGCTTTCGCCGAAGTCCTGGTCGATCAGGTTCAACATCATGTCGAGCGAAGCGGTGCCGCCAGCGCAGGTGTAGATGTTGCTGTCGATTTCATAGAGGTCGGCATAGACTTCCGCCTGCGGGAAGCTCTCGGAAAAGCCGGGCAGGTTTTCCCAGTGGATGGCGCAGCGCTTGCCCGTGAGCAGACCGGCGGAGGCCAGCACATGGGCGCCCGTACAGAGGCTGCCGACGGCGATGCCGCGATTGTAGACTTCGCGCAGCCAGGCATTGACCGATTTGTTCTGGAACTCCTCGACATAAACGCCCGAACAGACCAGCACCATGGACGGACGGTTTTCGCCCGCCAGAAACTTGCGCTCGTCCGCAAGCGAGGTGTTGACCTCGAGTGCGATGCCGGCGGATGAGAAGACCTTCTGACCATCGGTCGAAGCGAGGCGCCATGTGTAGGCCTCGTAGCCAAGCATGCGGTTGGCGATGCGGAGCGTTTCTATCGCCGCGGAAAAGGGCAGCATTGAAAAGTTCGGCACCAGAAAGAAGACGAGCGAGCGCTTTTTGGTCAGAGGCTTGTTCATGAGGCTTCCCATGCTGGACGAGGGTGTCTATTCGTCGCTTGTAATATGTCATGCGGCTTGTCGATTTGCGACATTGACATGGAAAGCCGCGACCGAGAAGAAATTTCGCATTGCGACATGAGGCAAATGGAGGCGTCAACGGCGATACTCCGGCGATTTGGTAAAAAGCGACAGAACGCCCGGCTGTGGTGGCGCAAACCGGCTAGAAACGTCCCCTCGCGACGCGGAGGTTCAACTTGCCTTCCCTGGTTGCAGTTTTGTCAATTGCGACTAATCCGACGCGGGACGACGCTGATGTCGGTATCTGACAAGATGCCGCCCGGCGCCCCGCCGCAGGGATCTTGTATTTGTGCTTATTATAGGGTAGGGGGCCACACTATGGCTCACACGATCAGAAACCAGGCGAAGCTCATCGCACGCGTCCGTCGCCTCAGGGGGCAGATGGAGGCGATTGAGCGTGCGCTTGAGGCCGAACGGTCTTGCGGCGACATCCTCAATCTCGTGGCGTCCGTGCGCGGTGCTGTCCAAGGGCTGACTCTGGAGTTGATCGAGGATCATCTCCTTGCGCACGTGGCAGGCCCGAGCGCGGGAACGGATCGGGAGCAGGGCGCTGCCGAATTGATCGAGGTCGTCAGGAGATACCTGAAATGAGCGAAGCCAGTCTCAACGAATCCGCACGGTTCGGCCATGATCATGTCTTTCTCGGCGGCGACCACCGGCGCAACGAGCGCCGCACCTGGTTCGTCATCGCGTTGACGACGGCGACGATGGTGGCAGAGATCGCCGCGGGCACCATCTATGGTTCGATGGCGCTGGTCGCGGACGGCTGGCACATGTCCACTCACGCCGCCGCCATGCTGATTGCGGCCCTTGCCTATGTCTACGCCCGGCACAATGCCCGCAATCCGCGCTTCACTTTCGGCACCGGCAAGCTCGGCGATCTCGCCGGCTTTGCAAGCGCCGTGACGCTCGCCCTTATCGCTCTGCTTATCGGCTGGGAGAGCCTCGTACGGCTCTCTAATCCGATCGCGATCAGCTTCCCGCAGGCGATCGCCGTCGCCGCACTTGGCCTCGTCGTCAATCTTGCCTGTGCCTGGCTGCTTCGGGACAATCACTCGCATCACCATGCTCTGCGCCATCATGACCATGACCATGCGCACCATGGCCGCGGTGACCACCATCATCACGATGACGCGGCTGGCCGCGACAACAACCTGCGCGCAGCTTACCTGCATGTGCTCGCCGACGCGCTCACCTCCGTTCTGGCGATTGTCGCGCTGGCCGTCGGAAGCATGAATGGCTGGATATGGCTTGATCCGCTGATGGGTGTCGTCGGCGCATTGGTGATCGCTCGTTGGTCGCTAAGCCTCATTCGCGACACGGGCAGCGTCCTTCTCGACTATCTCCCAGCCGGCGAGCGCCTGCCGGGGGACATCCGCGCGGCGATCGAGACGGATGGTGACCGGATAACCGACCTGCACGTCTGGCAGCTCGGCCCCGGCCATCACGGCGCCATTGTCTCGCTGGTGAGCAGAAATCCGAAGAGTCCATCGCTCTATCGCCGCAAGCTCGCGCATCTGCGCGAACTTTCGCATGTGACCATCGAAGTCGAGCCCCTGCAGCGACCTTTGTGCGTCTGATAAGACGCGCGGCGCTGTAGTCAGCCGGCGGGCTTGCCCTCGCGTGCCGTGATTCGTTCGTGCGCATCCCGGAGAGGCATTCGGCGGTAGACGTGACGACCAATCCCCTTAATCGGCAGCGCTTCGCCGCGGACCGTCTCAACGGGATCGCCGATGCGAAGACCTCTATGCAGACCCACCGACGGCTATTTTTCGGCGGATGGTGGACGCAATCTTTATGCATTGAAGAGGCGACAGTTTCTCTTCCTCGATCAGCAGGCAGCCGAAAACATGAAGGGCATTCCGTTTGCGGGAATGCCCTTCATCGTCTCATCACCCAGCAATTGCGGGGCGTATGACAGGTCGTGTCACTTTTCATTGCTCCGTCTTATGCACCGCGTCATCGACCGATGGGTAGCCGATGTCCTTCAGCGTATCGTAGGAGAGGTTTTCCAGAATGCGCTCGTTGCGATGCCGCTTCCAAGCGGCCCAGGCGCGGGCACGCAGGCTGAAAAGGCCGGGCAAAGCGGCGAGGCTCTGGCTTGATGAAGGCGAGGAGTGCTGGTTCGTAGACATTGCTGGTTCCTTCTGAGCTTTTCAAAAGGTCGCGACCATGTGTCGTTTTATGGCGCAACCCTATTGATCAATCAAACGAATATGCTTGATGTTTTCCATCAAACATCGTGATCTGTTACGGCTCCACGCAACAGCTTGTATCAGGTGCCCTGATCACCTTCTGTTCCGCTTGTAACAGGTCGTTTCTGACCCTGGCCGGCAGTTTCGCCAATTGGCGCCGGGTTTCCACCCGGTTTCTCGCGACGTTGGTAGCGCGCCTTCTGTCAGCAATCCGCTCGATGAAGATTCGTGCTCGCGACAGCATTGCTAGAACGAAATCACCGTCGTCGACTGCCTGCCGGGTGAAGCCTCTTAATTGCAAGCCTTCTGCGTCCATCATCGGCACGCCTTTACGGTTTGCAGGAGTGCCACTGATCCGTCGTGCGGTTGCGGCGGCGTTGTCGATGGCCAATGTCAGGGCGGTCATGACCTTGCTCCTTTGCGTTATGCGGGGTGGTTCCCGCCTGCTTGCGAGCTTGACTATCGCTCCGATGTGATGTTCAATCAAACGAAATGGAGTTAAGCTATCTTTCAGATTTTTTGATTGAGGAGGCCGCCATGAACATGATGCTGCGCCACGCGCTTCCGCTGCTGGAAATGGACGTGTTGAAGACCTTTGTCGCCATTGCCGAAACCGGCAATTTCACGACTGCTGCCGAAGCGGTGTACCGCACACCCTCCGCCGTCTCGATGCAGATCAAAAAGCTCGAGGAGACGCTGGGCTGCACGCTGTTCCTGCGCGATGCGCGGTCGGTCTCGTTGACGCCGAAGGGCGAGTTGCTGCTCGGCTTCGCCCGCCGGCTTTTGTCGCTCAACAACGAAACGGTGTCTCGCTTCCTGCTGCCCGACATGAACGGCGTGGTGCGTGTCGGTGCGCCGGAGGACGTCGGCGAGCGCATCCTGCCCGAGGTGCTGAAGCGCTTTGCCGAGACGTACCCGAATGTCACAATTGATGTGTCGATCGGCATGAGCAACGCCATGCGCAAGCGGGTCGACGAGCACAGGCTCGATATCGCCATCTACAACAGCCTGTCCGACGAAGCGGGCAGGGACGGCGAAATCCTCATGCAGGAAAAGCTGGTCTGGGCTGGCGCCAAGTGCGGCAACGCGCATCTGCGCGATCCGTTGCCGGTTTCGATGTGGGAGGACGGCTGTGTCTGGCGCGCCGATGCGGTGGAGAAGCTGTCGCGGGCCGGCCGCAAGTTCCGCGTGGCGTTCCTCAGCGCCTATACAACGGGACAGCGGGCTGCGGTGCTTGCCGGCCTTGCGATCGCGCCTCTGCCGCGCTACCTCGTCCAGGGTGAGATGGTGCAACTCGGCGAGCGCGACGGCCTGCCGGATCTCGGCCACTACGACATCGGTCTGAAAGTGGTCGAGGATGCGCCGGCACCGGTGCTCGCGGTTGCCGAACACGTCCGCGAGGCCTTCGCCGACCTCCAGATGCAGGCGGGCAGGGTGGCTGAGCCCGTCTAGCCCGACCTCCCGCAACTTGGACGCCAGCTTGACCGCCATAAGTATGAGCTTATAATAAGCCATGACTTATGAAGGAAAGCTTTTCGCCGCATTGGCCGACCCGACACGCCGCGCCATTTTCGAATGCGTTGCAGGACGTCGACAGTCGGTCGCCGAACTAGCGCGTGCCGTGCCAGTATCGCAGCCGGCGATCTCGCAGCACTTGAAGGTCTTGAAGCAGGCAGGCCTCGTCCGGGACGAAGCCGCGGGCGCCCGACGGATCTATTGCATAGATCCCGCCGGGCTGGGGCCGCTCCGGCAGTGGGTGGACCGCTTCTGGGCCGACCAGCTTGACGCGTTCAAATCCATCGTCGAGGCAGACGATAGAGGTGAGAACAACCGGGAGGAACCTCATGCACATGATCGAACCGGTTCCGGTACGTAAATCAGTCATCGTCCGCGCATCGCCGCAGAAGGCCTTCGACGTCTTCGTCAACGGCATGGGAGGGTGGTGGATCAGAGAGCACAGTCTCACGGAGTCCGGCCAGAAGACGGTGATCGTCGAGGCCAGAGCCGGCGGCAGATGGTTCGAGGTGGGCAATGCCGGCGAGGAGCGTGATTGGGGCCGCGTCATCGCGTGCGATCCGCCGCATCGCATTCTTCTCGCGTGGCAGCTTAACGCCGAGTTCGACTTCGACCCGGCGTTCCAAACCGAAGTCGAAGTCTGGTTCGAAGCGACGAGCGAAAACGAGACCACCGTGACGCTCGAGCATCGCCAACTGGCAAACTACGGCGCCAAAGCTCACGACCTGCGCGGTGTGCTCGACTCTGAAAAAGGTTGGGGCGGGTTGCTGGCCTCCTTCGCCGCAAAGGCGGCGTGAGAAGCCGGACGCCGATCGCGCCTACTCTCGGCTCCTACGCCTCCTGCGTCCCCCGCCTTCGCCATCGTCTGCCAGCACCTTGCGCTCCGGTAGCGCAACGACTTCGGCCAGCTTCGGGAAGGCGTCGACCTTGTTCGGCATCGCCATGGCGTTGACGAAGTGCTCCTGAAATTTCGATTCAAGAGCCGTCTCTATCTTCTCGATTTTCCTCACGGTTTCCTCAATCTCACGACGGTGGTCGCGGTTGAGGAGCGCCATCAGGGCACCGGTGCCGGCGGCATTGCCGACAGCCTTTACCTCATCGAGGTCGCAATCCGGGATCAGGCCCAGCACCATAGCGTATTTCGGATCGATGAATGAGCCGAAGGCCCCGGCAAAGCGGACCGTATCGACCCGGTCGACGCCCTGCTTTTCCATCAAGAGCTTGATCCCGGCATAGAGCGCCGCCTTGGCCAGCTGGATCGCCCGGATGTCGTTCTGCGTGACGGTGATGCGCTGATCCCCGTCATGCAGCAGATAGGAGAAGGTGCGGCCGTTCGGAACGATGCGCGGGCTTCTTGCGGCCATGCCGCCATCGACCACACCGTCCTGTGAGATGATCCCTGTCAGATACATCTCGGCGACCACTTCGATGATCGCCGAACCGCAGATGCCGGTGACGCCGACCGCTGCGGCGGCCTCGGCGAAACCCTCTTCATCCGACCATTTGTCGACGCCGATCACGCGGAAGCGCGGCTCCAGCGTTTCCGGGTCGATGCGGACGCGCTCGATCGCGCCCGGGGCGGCGCGCTGGCCGGAGGAAATCTCGGCGCCCTCGAAGGCCGGTCCGGTCGGCGAGGAGGCGGCAACGACGCGTTCCCGGTTGCCGAGCACGATCTCGGCATTGGTGCCGACATCGACGAGCAGCATCATCTTGTCCTGCCGGTGCGGGCCTTCCGAAAGTGCAGCACCGGCGGCGTCCGCCCCGACATGGCCGGCGATGCAGGGCAGCATGTAGAGTCTGGCGCCGCGATTGACCTCGATGTCGATCTCATGCGCCCAATATTGCAGCGCGCCGGAAACGGCGAGCGCGAACGGCGCCTGGCCGAGCTCGGTCGGGTCGATGCCGAGGAACAGGTGGTGCATGATGGGGTTGCCGACGATCACCATGTCGAGGATATCGTGGCGGTCGACCTCGCCCTCGGCGCAGACCTCACCGATCAGGCCGTTCACCGCCTCGCGCACCGCCTTGGTCATCGCCTCGCGGCCATCCGGGTTCATCATCACGTAGGAGACGCGGCTCATCAGATCCTCGCCGAAGCGGATCTGCGGGTTTGATGTGCCGGAGGAGGCGACGATACGGCCGGACAAGAGCGACACCAGGTGCATGGCGATCGTCGTCGAGCCGATGTCGCAGGCAATGCCATAGGCCTCGTTCTTCAATCCCGGCCAGAGACCGACGATGAAGGGACGCGAGGAATCCATGTCCCGGTGGATCGCGGCGGTCACCGCCCAGTTGCCCTTGCGCAGCATGCCCTGCATCTGCGGGATCAGGTGCGGAGCAATCAAGAGATCCTTCCAGCCCCAGTCCTTCTCCAGAACAGCCTTCATCCGGTCTAGATCGCCGAGCGGCTTGTGCATGTCCGGCTCGTCCACCTCGACATAGCACATCTGGACGGCGGCATTGCGCTCGATCACCCGGTCCGACGCAGCTTTACGCACCACCTGCGCATTGATGACCGTATCCTGCGGCACGTCAATGACGAGATCCCCGAGGATCTGGGCGGAACAGGAAAGGCGCCGGCCATCGGGCAGTTCGCGCACGCTCGCGTAGCGCTGTTCCTTCGGGCCAACCGGCGAGATATGCTCGTTCGACGAGACGATCTTGTGCTTAGCGAAATTGCCTTCCTGCACGGAGACCTGGCAGCGTCCGCAGGTCGCGCGTCCGCCGCAGACGCTCTCGACATAGACTCCGAGCGAACGCGCGGCGTCAAGGATCGGCGTGCCGATCGGGAAGCGCCCGCGCTTGCCCGATGGCATGAACAGCACCAGCGGATCGGTCTTGTTGTCCTTCGGCGGCACGTTCAACATTTTCCTGTCTCGCCAGCAATCCAAGGGGTTTGAGCGACCTCGCGCGTCCGAAGCGACGCGCGGCGCCAGTTTATTTCGAGAGCCGGCGGGCGTTGGCCCGCACGCGCTTGGCATAGGGGCGCAGGGCGGCGGCCGTCACGCGGTTGTGGCCGTCGGAAACGGTCTTCCCGGCGGCAAATGCTGATGCGAGTCCCATTCCCTCTTTCGCGATGGCGACGTTCGCTGCAACAACGCTTTCCGCGACTGCGGCCATCTTCTCCGTCACCATGCGATTGTTTTCGGCATAGTCCGTTGCAGAGCCGGTCATGGCGGCAAACGCCATGGCTTGTGTGCGGGCGGCAATGACCATCGGCGCCTGGAACCACAGCGCCATCAGATCGCTCGCGAGGGAATGTCTTGCCATGACTATTCCCCCCTTGCCGCGCCGCCGGCGCGAGCCGCACGTCCGCCACGCCGTCCGCCGCCGGCTGCCGGTGACGCCGCGGCCACGACATGGCCGCCTTCGGCCGGCTTGTGGTCGCGATAGGTCATGATCCAGTTGGAGCAATTCGCGTCAGTCCCGTTCAAGACGTTTGCGGCGCGCACGGCTTCCATTTCCTGCGGACGGCAGGGATTCATGATCGCCGAGGTCATGCCGGCGCCGATCACCATTGGGATGAAGCCGGCATTGATGCCGTGGCGGTGCGGCAGGCCGAAGGAGATGTTGGAGAGGCCGCAGGTGGTATTCACCTTCAATTCCTCGCGCAGGCGGCGCAGCAGCGCGAAGACCTGCCGGCCGGCATCGCCAAGCGCGCCGATCGGCATGACGAGCGGATCGACAACGATATCGTGAGGCTTGATGCCGTGATCCATGGCGCGCTCGACGATCTTCTTGGCGACGGCGAAGCGCACGTCCGGGTCCATCGAGATGCCGGTTTCGTCGTTGGAAATCGCCACGACCGGTACGTCGTATTTCTTGACGAGCGGCAGGATCGCTTCCAGCTTTTCCTCTTCGCCGGTGACCGAGTTGACCAGCGGCCGGCCCTTGGCGACGCGAAGGCCTGCTTCGATCGCAGCCGTCACGGAGCTGTCGATCGACAGCGGCACGTCGACGAGGCCCTGGACGATCTCCAGCGTCTTGACGAGCAGCGGCGGTTCGGTCTCGTTGGGGTTGACAGCGGTCACACCTGCATTGACATCCAGCATCGTCGCGCCCGCGGCGACCTGCTCCAGCGCGTCCTTGATAACCGTATCGAAGTTGCCTTCGATCATTTCGGCAGCGAGCTTCTTGCGCCCGGTCGGGTTGATGCGTTCGCCGATGACGCAGAAGGGCTGGTCGAAGCCGATGACGATCTCGCGTGTGGCGGAAGCGACGATGGTGCGGGTCATATAAGATCCTCTGATCCTTGAAGCGTGGGGCTATGTAATAGGCCCCGTCTGTGTTTGTAAGGCGCGGGACGAGCCGAAGCGCCGGTTTTCCTCTGATAAAGCCGCGAGCGGCGGTCTTGTCTCAATGCGGATGGTGAGCCGCGGCCTCCGCCATCTGCTGCTGGTTTTCCTCGATGCCTTCGCGCAGATGCTCGAGCCGTTCGGCGACCAGCGTTTCCGCCGGTGTCGCTTCGTGCTTCCAGGGCCTGCGACCCTTCAAGACGCCGGACTCATGGACGATCTCCGCCACATATTCCTCCTGGCGGTAAGCCATGACGTGAACGCCGGAAACGCCCTCGATCTCCTTCACCTCGTTGATGATGTCGATGCAGAGCTGCTTGCCTTCCTTCTTCTGATCCTGAGCGCCTTCAAGGCGTGTGATGATCGAATCCGGAATGTGGATGCCCGGCACGTTGGAGCGGATCCAGCGCGCGGTCTTGGCCGAAGCCATCGGGCCGACGCCGACAAGGATGAAGCATTTTTCGTGAAGACCGAGGTCGCGCACCTTCTTCATGTATTCGCGGAACATCGGCACGTCGAAGCAATACTGGCTCTGGACGAACTGGGCACCCGCCTCGATCTTCTTTGCCAGCCGGTAGGGCCGGAAATCGTATGGTGGGGCAAAGGGGTTGATCGCCGCACCAAGAAAGACCTGCGGCGGCGTCGTCAGCTTGCGGCCGGAAAGGAATTTCGAGTTGTCGCGCATGATCCTGACGGTCTCGAGCAGCGACATGCAGTCGAGATCGAAGACGGGCTTGGCACCGGGCTGGTCGCCGGCCTGCACACCGTCGCCGGTCAGGCACATGATGTTTTGTACGCCCATGGCCGAGGCGCCGAGTACGTCGCCCTGAATGGCGATGCGGTTTTTGTCGCGGCAGGCGATCTGCATGATCGGCGAGTAGCCCATGCGCGTCAGCAGCGCACAGATGCCGACCGACGACATGTGGCAGTTGGCGCCCGAAGCGTCGACGGCATTGATGCCGTCGACCCAGCCGTCGAAGATCGCCGCCCGCTCGTAGACGTCCTGAGGATTTGCGCTATCCGGTGGGTTGAGTTCGGCGGTGACGGCAAACTCGCCGCGACGGAGCACCCGCTCCAGCCGGCCGCGCGACGAATGGCCGGGCAGGGGATCGAGCGGTGCACCGGGATCTAAAGGGTTGATGTCCGGGCTCATCGCTGGTCTTCCTTGTTCGCCTCAGCGCTCGCTGCGGCTTCCGCCGTCACCCGCAACCAGGACGAGGTTTCGCGCAGCGACTGGTTGACTGGCTTCTGGACGTTCATAATCGCGTTGCCTTTTTCCATGTTCTGCGAACCCTTCCACGCCTGAACCCAGACGCAGGGCATGTCCGGTTCCACTTCGCAGTTGCCATTGGCGCGAACGCCGCCGCAAGGTCCGTTCCTGAGTTGCTTCGGACAGTTCATCGGGCAGGACATGCCGGTCGAGGACAGCGCGCACTGGCCACACATGCGACAGTCGAAAAGGAAGCCTTTGACGTGGCGTTCGACGAAGGTCACCGGCCGCTCAACGCGGCTATAGCCAATGGCGTTCCAGAGAGGATGGAGCATCAGGAACATGTCGGCGAAGCGATTGTAGAACCACTCGAGGAAGCGCGAGTGGCGCACCGCCCAGAGCCGGACCGTATATTTGTGGCGCGAACGGCGGCTCGGGGACACGTTGGTCGGCGTAAAGGCGCCCGTGGCCGCCTTCTTTGCGGGCTGCGCGTTGCCGGTGACGACCTTGGCGTCAGGCATTGTCCCGCCCTCCGGCCTTGACGAGCGCAACAAGCCTGTCCCTGTCGTAAGCAGCCTCCAATTCGGCGGCCGCCTTGTCGGCCTCCGCCTCGAGATCGTCTGAAACCGAAACAGGTTCGGCCTTGCGCCACTCGGCAAGATAGTCGTCGGTCTCGGCGGCGCCGGTGCGCATGGCGCACATGTCGATCGCTTCGGTGAAGCGCAGCGAAAGCTCGCGTTTGGCGCTCTTGCGGCCCTGTTTGATGATGACTTGGGCGGGGATATCGCGCCAGTAAACGATGATGCGGTCTGCCATGGAATTCCTGTTCTCCTCCAGCGCATAACGCCGAAAACCGAAATCGGTTTTCGGAATGGATTATGCGCCGAGTCAAAGTGTTACATCGTCCTTTACGTGTCAGTTCTGACGCGCGGCGCTGTAATGCCGACAATGCGCATGTCCACGCACCGTGGCTCACCTTGCCACGACGTCGGATATGTCCAAAAACGACGCTCCACGGTTCGTATACGAGCGAAATGCGTCACGGGCATCTTGGCGGCGGTATTTGTCATTCGCGGCGCCGAAACGCGCCCTGGAAAGCGCCCTGATTTGGATGGTGACGTCGCGGGGGGATGTCGGCTTGAGAAGCGTTTGTGTGGCTGGCTCAGAATACTAGAGCATGGTCATTTATAGCCATTCACGTCACGCCCGGCAAACATGTAGCATAGCAACAGATCGGGTGTGAGACACGCCCTACTATTGAGACTCTCACGGCGCGTTTGTCCTGCGACAGACAGGCGGCGTGGATTGTTCGAAGCGGACGCTCGGCTGCCCGTTCAATAGCCGGAGCTTCCGCTGCCCTGGCTGCCGCCCATGCTACCACCGCCAGAACCGCCGGATGCGCTTGGAGGAGGAGGGGTGGTGTTCTGTTGGCTGGCCTGGTTGCTGACACATCCGGCTACCGACAAAAGTGCAATCGCAGCTGCGACAATCAATGATTTGGGGTTCATCATGATTCTCCAGTCATGGATTGGGTATGACATATGGCGTGGCGCTAGCATTCCCTAGACCCGAGATATCCGCGCCGCTTGATTTCGCGCAAACGAGCATCATTTCCATCGGATGTGCCGACACACCTGGAGGTTATGATGTCAAGGACTGCGATCGCAATGTTGTGTTTTGCGCTGCTCACACTCTCATCCTGCGCAAACACTGCGCGCGGCTTCAGACAGGACAGTACGCAGACAGGTCACGCTGTGGATAGTGCGACCAAACGCGTCTTGGGGGCTGCTCAGTAGGATAGCGTTCGCAGCGCCGAAGCGACTATGCCGCATCCTCCGCTGGTGTCGGGCGGGTCCGCTCGATTGCGACGAGCACTCTGAGAGTTGCTTCCGCCTCGGACTCGGTGAGCCCGGCTAGGATCTGGTCGGCAAACACGGCCGGCACACCGGTCATATTGTCCCACACGATCCAATGGTCCGTCGGGTCGAGCACGAGTTCATAGCGATCTTGCTGCATCAGGTTTCCTGTTTCCCGGTCTACCAGATCCCACGCCGCATGCCGTTCCAAACCCACGTCCAGACTGGCGGGTGATACCATTGCCGGGAAGGCGCGGTGACATTCACCGGTCGGAGTTTTCCGGCGAGCGCATCCTCGACCGCCCGGATCGCAACGTCTGTCGATCCGGCGGTCTGGAGCAGCGGATAGGTGTGCATCGTATCGGCGCGACTCGGCACCTGTCGCGACTGGTAGAGAATGGCGCCAGTGTCGACGCCTTCATCGACGAGATGAACGGTCGCGCCGAAATTCTCCGGTTCATTGCTGAGGAGCGCCCAATAGCCGCCCATCAGACCGCGGTATTGCGGGTTGATGCCGGCATGGAAGTTCAGGATCGGGCAGGGAACCATAGCCAGGGTTTCCGGCTTCAGCATGCGGCAACTGACCAGAAAGACCACGGCGGGTTGAAGCGCCGTCAGCCGCGCGCGGCCCTCGGCATCGTTGATCGAGGCAATGTGGTGCACGGGCACCAAGCGGTTGGTCTCGGCAGAGACGCCATACTGGTGCAGAATTTCGGCGGCTCGCCGGCGCGAGAAGCGCTTGCCGAAACGCGAGGCGATCATCGTTGCGAGTTGGCCAAGAGCCGTGCTCCATCCGAGCTTTCGGGCGCGCCGTCTGACAAAGACCACCTTGGATTCCGGCTGCTCCTGCAGCACGACGATGTCGCAATAATGGGCGGCGAGCGCGTTGATCAGGATATTCGGGTTTTCACCCCCTGCGGTAACGACGACGATGCGCCGGCCGGCCGAGCCCGCCGGTTCCGCTTCTTTCTCCGAGAGGGCGCTATTCGATCGGTACATGACTTCGGGAAGGATTGTTCTGGGCGGACTTCCTAGGCCGTGGCGGCGGCGCAGTAACAGATATGCCTACTCAGACGTTACCGACGTCTTAAGCGGGTTGGCTGTCGCGACGATGGCGAAACCGATTCAGCATAAGACCAGGGAAGCCTTCGGCGCTTCTGCGCCGTGAATAAAACTCAACGCGGAATTTGATCCGCGTTTATGACACTTCGATCAATGAGCGGCTGAGATCACCGTAACCGGTGTATCGATATTCGTACGCGAGCCCGAGCGTCTCCGCAGCGCGGCGCGCTTTCGCTTGCAGAGCCTCGTCCTCCACCTGCGAAAGATAGACGAGCTTGCGGTAGTGGCCGAAATACATGTCACGCAGTTCCGGGTGGCGGTCGAGGCCGAGCGGCTCGATCACAAAGGCCTCGAACTGGCGGGCGAGGAAATCGGTGAGAAAGAAGGCGGTGAGATCGTCGTCCCAGCGCGCGGCGAAATCGGCATTGCCGGCGAAGAACGAGTAGCAATGCGGGCCGGGGATCCGCTCGACGCCTTCCTCCTCGCAGAGCCGATCGATGAGCCCGCCGGTGCCGCAATCAGCATAGGCGATGAAGATGCGTTCGAAACCGTCGGCGCGGGCCCGGGCGATCGCCTCACGCAGGCCGGGCACGATCTTTTCCGGCGTATTGTGCCAGATGGCGGGCAGACAGTTGAGCTCGATATGCTGGAGCTTGTTGGCCTCGCAGATGGCAAGAATTTCGCGCGCGATGGCACCGCACCCAATGACATGAACTTTCTTTGGTTGTGTACGTTCTCTTGCCGACGTTGCGTTTTCCATCTCTATTCGTCCTTGCAGCAACATGAAGGAATCATAGTCATGACAACGAAGACTCTCGCAACGATCGGCGCCATTCTGGTGGCTTTGACGACCCTGAGTTCCTGCGCCAACACAATCCGCGGCATGGGACAGGATACTGCGAATACGGTCAACGCGACAGAGTCGGCTGGCCGCCGGGTCGCGGGGGCCGCGAACTGACGATTGAGGTAGGCGCGCCTCATCCGCGCCCTTCTGCCGCAAAATGGAAAGCCGGCTGCGGTTTACACCGATGCAGCCGGCTTTCTTCTCGAATGATCGTTCAGGCTCAGCCGGCAGCGAGCTTGTTGTGCTTGCGCTTCATGAAGTCCTTGGCGGTTTCAACGGCGACGGCCGCGTCGCGGCAATAGGCGTCGGCGCCGACGGCCTTGCCGAATTCCTCGTTGAGAGGCGCTCCGCCGACGAGGACGACATAATCGTCGCGCAGGCCCTTTTCCTTCATCGTGTCGATGACGACCTTCATATAAGGCATGGTCGTCGTCAGGAGCGCCGACATGCCGAGGATGTCCGGCTGCTCGCGTTCGATCGCTTCCAGATAGTTCTCGACCGGATTGTTGATGCCGAGGTCGACCACGTCGAAGCCGGCGCCCTCCATCATCATGCCGACGAGGTTCTTGCCGATGTCGTGAATGTCGCCCTTGACGGTACCGATGACCATCTTGCCGAGCTTCGGCGCACCGGTTTCGACAAGCAGCGGACGCAGGATGAACATGCCGGCCTTCATCGCGTTGGCGGAAAGCAGCACCTCCGGCACGAAGAGAATGCCGTCGCGGAAGTCGATGCCGACGATGCGCATGCCTTCGACGAGCGCCTGGGTGAGGATATCGTAGGGAGTCCAGCCGCGCTTGAGGAGGATGTTCGTTCCATCCTCGATTTCCTCCTTGAGACCGTCATAAAGGTCGTCATGCATCTGCTGCACGAGTTCCTCGTCGGAAAGGTCCTCGAGAATGATTTCATCGTCTGCCATAGTAGGGTTCCTCGGTTCCTGGCATAGCCGTTTCGCGCGGGTGGCACGATCACTCCGGACGCGTTGCCCCATCCATAGCGGGCGGCGCCTAAAAAACTCTTTTCGAATGCGACGTCGCAGATGATGAAAACGACGACGCGGCTCTCACGCCTCGCGCGTTTGATAGTCCTATCGCAAAATGCGCGGATACGGAAACTGTCAGCGGGTAAAATTATGCAACAGTTCAAGGCGTTAGTTCGGGCGCTTGCGCAATCCTTTGGAGATTTTGCAGGAGTGCTGCCCTTGTCCTCGCGACCGCAGTCCCTGTGCGGGCACGCGCCGGTCGAGTGTCTAAGTTGCGCCACCTGTTGGCGCATTAAGACCCGTACGGTTCCGGCGGCTTGGTAGCATTAGGCCAAATCCATGCCGGGCGCATGGTGCCGCCACTGGATTCGACCTGCGGAAAGGATTATGCGCCCACCTACCGATATATTGCAGCGTCCTTCATGCTAGGGCGCGGCGGGAGAGGAATGAGCGAATGAGCGACGTTACAGAACAAGGCGCGGTCGAAGGCGGCGGACGCCGCGCGCGTGGCGAGGGACGCGGAGCGGCAGCGCGCCGCGCATCCCGCACCGGCGGCGGCCCGGGACCGTCTCTGCCCTATATCCAGCGCAAGATTCGCGAATATGAGGTGCTCGACGAGGAGGGCCTGCAGCTTATCGAGCGCAATGCCGACGTCATTCTCGAGGAGATCGGCATCGAATTTCGCGATGACGCCGAGGCGCTCGAGCTGTGGAAGGCGGCCGGCGCCGATGTGCGCGGCCAACGCGTTCATTTCCCGAAAGGGCTCTGCCGGGAGCTCCTGAAGACCGCGCCGTCGAACTTCACCTGGCATGCACGCAACCCGGAGCGCAATGCCCATATCGGCGGCAAGGCAACGGTTTTCGCGCCGGTCTACGGCCCGCCCTTCGTACGCGACCTCGAGGGCAACCGCCGCTATGCGACGATCGAGGATTTCCGCAATTTCGTTAAGCTCGCCTATATGGCGCCGTCCGTCCATTCGTCGGGTGGCACGGTCTGCGAGCCGGTCGACGTCCCGGTCAACAAGCGCCATCTCGATATGGTCTACAGCCATATCAAATATTCCGACAAGCCGTTCATGGGCTCGGTGACGGCGCCGGAGCGTGCGGAAGACACGATCGCCATGGCGAAGATCGTCTTCGGCGACGATTTCGTCGAGAACAACACCGTCACGCTGAACCTGATCAACGCCAACTCGCCGATGGTCTTCGACGAGACGATGGTGGGTGCGCTGAAGGTCTACGCACGCCATAACCAGGCCTGCGTGCTGTCGCCCTTCATCCTGTCCGGCGCGATGAGCCCCGTCACTGTTGCTGGTACTCTGACGCAGATTCTGGCCGAAGTGCTCGCCGGTGCCTCGTTCACCCAGCTCATCCGCAAGGGTGCGCCTGTGCTCTTCGGCACCTTTGCCGCCTCGATCTCGATGCAATCGGGCGCCCCGACCTTCGGCACGCCGGAGCCGTCGCTGGTCTCCTATGGCGCGGCCCAGCTCGCCCGGCGTCTTGGCCTGCCGTTCCGCACCGGCGGTTCGCTCTGCGGTTCGAAGGTCCCCGATGCCCAGGCGGCGCACGAGTCGGCGAACACGATCAACATGACGCTGCTCGCCGGCACCAACTTCGTGCTGCACGCAGCCGGCTGGCTCGAAGGCGGTCTCGTCTCGTCCTACGAGAAGTTCATGATCGACCAGGACCAGCTTGGCATGATGCAGAAGATGGCCGAGGGCGTCGATCTTTCCGAAAACGCCCAGGCGCTCGACGCGATCCGCGAAGTCGGTCCCGGCAGCCATTATCTCGGTTGCGCCCACACCCAGGCCAACTTCCAGACGGCCTTCTACCGTTCTCCGCTCGCCGACAACAATTCCTTCGAACAGTGGGAGATCGAAGGCGAGAAGCGGATCGAGCAGCGCGCCAATGCGCTCGCCCGCAGCTGGCTCGAACACTACGAGGCGCCCTATCTCGATCCGGCAATCGACGAAGCCCTCAAGGACTACATCGCCAAGCGCAAGGACTCGATGCCCGACGCCTTCACCTGAAAGGCTCCCGAGCGAGCCAGGGAGCAAGGCGGCGCGGCGCAGGTGGCCGACATGATCCAGAAGGAGGTCTGGCGCCCGCATTACGAAACTCAGGGGCCGAAGCCGAAATGACGGCGGCCTCGGGTTGTGTCGACAATCTTCTCCAAACGCTCCGTGCGGCTCTCGAGCCGCACGGACTTTTTTTGCGCGGCACCGTGAATTTTGCGCCGGGAGAAGCCGCACCTCTGCTGGGCGGCGGCGAGCCTGCTGCGAGCGTCGTGCTGATCGGCAATATCGGCGGCTCGATTTGGAAGCCGTTCACGACCTGGCGCGAAGGCAAGCCGTCTCGCGGCGGTTCGGATCCGCTCGACGACTGGTCGAAGCGGGTGATCGGTCCCGTGGCGGAGGTGGTCGCTGCCACAGCCTATTTCCCGTCCGATCCACCGTGGCAGCCTTTCCAGCAGTGGGCGATGCGCGCCGAGGGACTGGAGCCGTCACCGCTCGGCATCCTGATCCACCCGCATTATGGCCTCTGGCACAGCTATCGCGGTGCGCTTGGTTTTGACCGCGCATTGCCGGAGACGGGCTCGGTTATGGCCGGCCACCCTTGCGAAATTTGTGAAGCGAAGCCGTGCATTTCCGCCTGTCCGGCCGATGCTCTGGCGTCTGGCACCTTCGAAGTCGGTCGCTGTCGCGCGCATCTCAAGGCCGAGGCGGCAGGCGGCTGCCTCGCCCGAGGCTGTCTTTCACGCGACGCCTGTCCTGTCGGATGGGACTACCGCTATCCGCCTGCGCAACTCAGTTTCCATATGGCGGCGCTCAGCCTGTAAAGCCGGTGAACGATGGTCGGCTCCAGTCGGGCCCGATAGGAAGGTGACGAAGATTTCCGGCGCCGCGGACGCGCCATGATTGACTCTCTGAGCTTACAATTCTCGAAAAGATCGTGCGCATCAAACTGCCGCAATTCATGCAATGCTGCGGGTGAGATTCACGCGAGACCCAGCCCCATGCCGCTGTTCCCCAGAGCCTTGCTCGTCGGCGCCGCCATCCTCACGGCTGGTCTTGCAAAGCCCTCATTGGCCGAACCCGCAACGGCCGCCTGCCGTACGGTAAGCGACATTCGCCTCTACAACAAGGACCAGGCTGGTGCGCCGTTCAGGTCCTTCAAGGCGCTTTCACTCGAAATGCGCCAGCGGGGCGAATACATCGTCTTTGCGATGAACGGTGGCATGTATCATGAGGACCTTTCTCCGGTCGGCCTGCATGTCGAAGAGGGCGTCGAGCAGGCGCAGCTCAATACCAACCCCGGCTGGGGCAATTTCCATTTATTGCCGAACGGCGTCTTCTATGTCGACGACGGCAAGGCGGGCGTGATGGCGGCGGAGGCCTATCGCGATGCCGGCATCAAGGCGCGCTTCGCAACGCAGTCCGGACCGATGCTGGTGATTGACGGCGCGCTTCACCCGCGCTTCCTGCCGGACAGCGACAGCCTGAAGACCCGCAACGGCGTCGGCGTCACGAAAAGCGGCGAGGTCGTTTTCGCGGTTTCAAAGCGGCCGGTGCGCTTCCATGATTTTGCGACACTGTTCCGCGATCCGCTTGGTTGCCCGAACGCGCTCTTCCTCGACGGCACGATCTCGAGCCTCTACGCACCGGAGATCAATCGTCACGACCGGCTGTTTCCGCTCGGGCCGATCATCGCCGTTGTCTGTTGTCGCCAGCTTTCCGCGTTGAGCCAACGCAAGATTTTTTGCCTCGTACCCCAAGGAATGGCGATCGAAGGACGTCTAGTAGTCGAACAGGACAAAAGCGGGCAGGGACTTGGACGCGGAACTCGTTGACAGGGCGGTGAAGGGGGATCGCGAGGCCTTCGGCCGATTGATCGAGCGTCACTATGATTTCGTCCATGCGGTCGCCTGGCGCTGGTCGGGCAGCGAGACCGACGCGGAGGATATCGCCCAGGACGTCTGCATTCGGCTAGGCGCAGCGATCCGCGGTTTCCGCGGCACCAGTCGGTTCCGAACCTGGCTCTATACGTTGGCGCTGAATGCGGCGCGCGATCACCGGCGCCGGCAGGCGCGCAACGAACGAAAACTCGAGGCCTATGCGTCCGATCCCGCATTGAAAGCTGGTTCAGGAAGCGATGACGAGGACCGGCGGGAGGCGCTCTGGGCGGCGGTGCGGGCACTGCCGGAAAAGCAATGCGATGCCGTGTTGCTCGTTTATGCCGAGGGCCTGAGCCATGCGGCAGCCGCCGACGTGCTCGGCTGCTCGGAAGCGACCATCTCCTGGCACGTCCACGAGGCGCGCAAGCGCCTGCGGACGCTGCTCGGCAAGGAGGCAGTGCAATGACTGACGAACTCGACATGCTGTCCGGACGGACGCCGCCGAAGCCGACGGACGAGGCGCGGGCGCGGGCGCTTGCCGCCGCGATGCACGCCTATGACGCCCCGGCGGAAAATTCCACAGCAAGCCAAGGATCGGCGAGGCCCACTCGTCAAAGCTCCATCTTCAACCGGATATGGAGCCCCAGCATGATCCGCAAATTGCTTGCCGGATCGGCATTGGCGACGCTGATCGTCGTACCTGCCGCCGCCTTCCTGACTCTGGAATTTGTCCGCAATCGGCCACCGATCGGTTTCGAAAGTGAGATCGCCGCCAAGCGCGAGCAAGCCAAGCTGGCCGCGTCCTCGGCTGACGCCACCGCGCCAATGCTTCTGGAGGAGAAGAAGGCCGAAGTTGCCGAGCAGCCGGCGAGCAAGCCGGCCGCCGGACCGGAGGCAGAAGCGGTGGCGAGCCAGGCGATGGACGATGCCGCCGCACCTCTTGGCGCAGCGGGTGGAGTTGTTGCGCGCGGCCGAATGGAAATCATGCCGGCACCAGCAGCGCCGAGCGATATCCTCCCGCCGCCAATCGAGAACCGTGAACGCTTCGGCAACGCCGATGCCAATCCTGTCAAGAGCGTCGCGACCGAGCCGGTTTCGACCTTCTCCGTCGATGTCGATACAGCCTCCTATTCCTTCGTCCGCCGCTCGCTGATGGCGGGCGAGATGCCCTCTCCCGATGCCGTCCGCGTCGAGGAGATGGTCAATTATTTTCCGTATGACTGGCCGCGCCCCACTGCGGCGGCGGAGCCGTTCAAGGCCACTGTCACGGTGACGCCGACGCCATGGAACGCCGGAACGCGGCTGATGCATGTGGCGATCAAGGGCTATGAGCTGGTTCAGAAGGAGGCGCCGAAAGCCAACCTCGTCTTCCTGATCGACGTCTCCGGCTCCATGGACGAACCGGACAAGCTGCCGCTCCTCAAAAATGCCTTCCGGCTGTTGGTCGATCGGTTGAGGCCGGAGGACACGGTGTCGATCGTCACCTATGCCGGCAATGCCGGCACGGTGCTGGAGCCCACATCGATTACGGACAGGGCGAAGATCCTGGCGGCGATCGACACGCTGCAGCCAGGCGGCTCGACAGCCGGTGCTGCGGGCATCGACGCAGCCTATCGACTGGCGGAGAAAGCCTTCGTCAAGGACGGCGTCAATCGCATCCTGCTGGCGACCGATGGCGACTTCAATGTCGGACCATCGAGCGACGAAGACTTGAAGCGGCTGGTCGAGACGAAGCGCAGGAGCGGCATCTTCCTCTCCGTCCTCGGCTTCGGCCGCGGCAATTACAACGATGCGCTGATGCAGACAATCGCCCAGAACGGCAACGGCGTTGCAGCCTATATCGACACACTGGCGGAAGCCCAGAAGACGCTCGTCGAGGAGGCGGGTTCGTCGCTCTTCCCGATCGCCAAGGATGTCAAGCTGCAGGTGGAGTTCAATCCAGCGGCGATCGCCGAATACCGGCTGATCGGCTACGAGACGCGCGCGTTGAAGCGCGAGGACTTCAACAACGACAAGGTCGATGCGGGCGATGTCGGCTCCGGCCACAGCATAACGGCGATCTACGAGGTGACGCCCAAGGGCAGCCCGGCGGTCCTCAACGACGACCTGCGTTATGCGACGGCCGAGAAACCCTCGGCCAACGCGACCGCCAACAGTGGCGAACTCGCCTTCCTGAAGATCCGCTACAAGAAACCGGACGGCGCCAAGAGCGAGTTGATCACAACGCCGGTCACTGAGGCCAATGCGGTGCCCTCGCTCGCGGAAGCACCTGCGGATGTCCGCTTTTCCGTGTCGGTCGCGGCCTTCGGCCAGAAGCTCGCTGGAAATTCGGCGCTTGCCGACTATCCCTATGCGGCGATTGCCGATCTCGCAGCCGGTGCCAAGGGGGCGGACCCGTTCGGATATCGCGGCGAGTTCGTCAATCTGGTTCGGCTGGCAAAAGGGGTTTCGGGTGAATGATGACCGCTTGTCCGCCGCTGCGATCCGCAGGCGGTGAAACGGGAAACGCCGCTCGCCGCGACGGCGAGCGGTCAGCTGAGTGCACGGGCGCCGCGAACTGAAAGATGCAGCGCCCGCCCATGCTCCGAACCTAGCTCGCTCAAGCTTTTGGAAGGGCTCTTTCCAAGCCGCCGGATTTCGTCAGACCAGCCCTGAACGCCTGATAGGCCGGATGCTGGCTGGAACGGGCGGCTTCCATGAGCCGCATCTGGAGCCGGGCCGGTGCCTCGTTGCCGAGCCACTGCCCGAGCTTCTCCAGCTTCAAGGAATTCAGTAAGCGCGCTTCGGCGGTAAGGTCGAGATGGCGATAGAGCCCCTCGATCAGGTTCTCATCCTGTTCCGGGTTCTCCATCAGCAGCTTGACGAAGGCCTGGTCCGCTTCGCCAAAGCTCGACAGCTTGGTAGCGGTCGTGTCCCTGTCCGGAAAGGCGGCTGTTGTGCCCATGGAATCGTCTCCCCTCGAATCGAACGACCCTCGGGATAGGCGAGGCGCAGGCGATCCGCAACAATAGACATAAAATCAAATATTGACAAAAAATCTAACGTCCTGCCAAATGTGCTCATGAACATCGAACCCGCCATTCCTTCTGATCTCGCGATGCATCGGTCATCCGCCGCGGCGATAAGCGCGCTGCTCTATCCGCATGCGGAGGTCGTTCTCCACGATCTTGCCACCGGCCGCATCGCGGCGCTGTGGAACGCCTTTTCTGGACGGGCACCGGGCATGGAGTCGCTCGTCTCGGATGGCCTTGGCGAGGTGACAGACGACGCCTTGGTGCTCGGACCCTATGAAAAGACTGGCCCGGATGGGCGCCGGCTGAAGTCGGTTTCCGCCGTGCTGCGCGATACAGACGGCGGCGCCATTGGTCTTCTCTGCATCAATCTCGATGTCTCGCGGATTGATGCTGCAGTGAAGCTGCTGGCGGCCCTTGCCGGCACCCCGGAACCGCGGCCACAGGCGCTCTTCTCGCGCGATTGGCGGGAGGAGATCAATGCGGCGCTCCATGGCTGGCTGAAGGCGAAGAGCCTTGCGCTTTCCGCCTTGAAGCGCGCGGACCGCGTCGCTCTTGTGGCGGCGCTCGAAGAGCAGGGCCTTTTCAAGACGCGCAACGCCGTCGATCACCTGGCGAGCCTGCTCGGCGCCTCGCGGGCTTCGATCTACAACTATCTTGCCGCCGCGCGCCAAGAGAACGGCGGCTGAACTTCCGAACCACGTATTCCGCCCGACCGACCTGCACGAGGAGGACGAAACCATGACGGTCTTGCCGCCATTCCGGCTGGAAAAGCATTTCTCGCGCTGGGAGTTTACCGCGCGCCACCACATGACCGCCAGCGACAGCGAAACCATGACGATGGCCGAATTGCTGTCCCATGCCGATGACGCCGATCGCGACGCCTGGGAGCGGCTGACGCTTGGCTATACCGAGACCTATGGGGCACCGGCGCTGCGCGAGGCGATTGCGGTCACTTACGAGGGCCTCGACGCGGCAGACATTCTCTGTTTCGCCGGCGCGGAGGAGGGGCTTTATTGCGCCATGCTCGCGCTGCTCGGCCCCGACGACCATGCCATCGTCACCGTGCCGAACTATCAATCGATGGAGACGCTGCCGTTGACGATCGCCACTTCGGTCAGCGGGGTGCCGCTTCGGCCCGAGAATGATTGGCAGCTCGACATTGCCGATGTGCGCACGGCGCTGAAGCCCAATACAAGACTGATTGCCGTCAATTTTCCCAACAATCCGACTGGCGCGATCGCCGATCAGAAGACGTTCCGGGAACTCGCCGAGCTTTGCGCCGAGCGCGGCATCCATCTTTTCAGCGACGAGGTCTATCGCGGACTCGAGCGCGAAGACGCCAAGCGCCTGCCGCAGACGGCCGAGCTCTTCGAAGGGGGTGTTTCGCTGAACGTCATGTCGAAGGCCTATGGTCTGCCGGGCCTCAGGATCGGTTGGATCGCCTGCCGGGACCACGCGTTGCTCAAACGCATGGAGGGCATGAAGCACTATCTGTCGATCTGCAATTCTCGACCGTCGGAAGTGCTGGCGACGATCGCACTGAAATCGCGCGAACGCATTCTCGCTCGCAATCGCGCACTTTGCGCGGCCAATCTCGAAAAGCTCGGTGACTTCTTCTCGAAGTTCCCGGAGTTTTATGAATGGCTCCCGCCCGATGGCGGTTGCGTCGGTTTCGCCCGTTATCTCGGCGTGGATGGAGTCGAGGCGCATTGCCGGCAGTTGGTCGAAGAATCCGGCGTGCTGTTGCTTCCTTCAAGCCTCTTCACGTCCGACCTCCTGCCGGTCGCGCAGGACCGCTTCCGCGTCGGCTTCGGTCGGAAGAACATAGAGGCGGGACTGGATGCATGGCGCCAACATCTCAACGCTGGCCGCAGTCAGGTGCTCCGCGCGTAAGCCACGGCTATCGCTCTAATCGGCGGCGGCCGAAACAACGCGCCTTAGAATTCGCACAAAGGTGAATATACCGGGCGGCGCGGTGGCTCGTCGGCGAAGTCCGTGGTAACGGGCATTCATCCAATAGGCGTTTTCTTCCTTGATGCATTACAGACCCGAAATCGATGGACTGCGCGCGATCGCAGTCGTGCCCGTCCTTCTTTTTCATGCTGGTTTCGATTTCATTGGGGGCGGATTTGCAGGTGTCGACGTCTTCTTTGTCATAAGCGGCTTCCTTATCACGTCGATCATTCACCGCGAAATCCGTGAGGGCCGCTTCAGCATCGTCTCCTTCTATGAGCGCCGTGCGCGCCGGCTCGCACCGGCATTGTTCTTCGTATGCGTCGTGTCGACGATCTTCGCCGTCATGTGGATGCTGCCGCAGGAGCTCAATGACTTCGGCAAGGGTCTCTATGCCGTGAATCTTTTCGGATCGAACTTCGTGTTCTGGAACCAGACCGGCTATTTCGCGCCAAGCAGCGAATTGATGCCGCTCTTGCACACCTGGTCCCTGGCGGTCGAAGAACAGTTCTATATCGTCCTTCCGTTGTTTCTGCTGGCGCTTCGCCGCTATCCAGCGGAGACGGTACTGAAGGTCTCGGCCGTCGGTGTTGTCCTCAGTTTTGGTGCCACCCAGATTCTCGCCCGCGTTGAGCCGGCGGCAAACTTCTACCTGTTGCCAAGCCGTCTTTGGGAACTCGGCGTCGGGGCGATGCTGGCGCTCGCTGGTCAGGAGCGTATCCGTCTTTCCAGAGGCCTTCGCGAATTTGCCGCCGGGCTCGGTCTCTTTGCCATTGTTGCAAGTTACTTTCTCGTCCGTGAGTCGGCGTTCTATCCTGGCTGGACAACAGCGCCCGTGGTGCTTGGGACCGCATTGGTACTCGCTTTTGGGCGGGCGGACACGCTTGTCGGCAGGCTATTAAGCGCCCGGCCGCTGGTGGCGATCGGCCTCATCAGCTATAGCCTCTACCTCTGGCATCAGCCGGTCTTGGCCTTTGCGCGTTTACGCGCGATCGACGAGATTCCCCCCATGGGCTACATCCTCTTGCTGGGGCTGTGTTTGGTACTTGCCTATCTAAGCTGGCGCTACATCGAACTGCCGTTCCGCAAACCGGCTCGCGTGGCTCGTGGCGCCGTTTTCGCTTTGACGCTCACCGGTGCCAGCGTCGCAATCGGCGCGGGGCTGAGTCTTGACGGGACCGACGGGTTCGCATTCCAAAACCGTGAGCTTGCGCGGCTAATCGAACCGAGCGTCGGTCTCGCCAAGGAATGCGACGCTGTCGTCGATCTCAAATGCGCGACGAATCCCAGGCCGGAAATTGCAGTCTGGGGCGACTCGTACGCCCGACACCTTGTCGACGGCATCATCGCTTCAAAACCCGATGTGCGACTGGTGCAACTCACCAAGAACAATTGCGGCCCGTTTCTGAACCTGGCGCCCATTTTGCCGCGGCTGGGCCGCGGCTGGTCGGAGGAATGCGCGCAGCACAATGCAGACGTCAGGCGCTTCTTGCTTGCCAATAAGTCGATCCGCTACGTTGTCCTCTCATCGCAGCTCAGCCAATACATGAACGAGAAGACGGTGCTTCTCGACGGGCGTCGGGAGGTTCCCTCCGACATAGAGATCCTGACGGATGACTTCCGCTCGACGCTTGCTTGGCTGGAGTCCAACGGTTTTAATACGGTTTCGGTAGCGCCGCCGCCGCAGAATGGCAGGGATACCGGCCTCTGCGTTGCGCGGGCGAGGCTTCTTGGTCAAGCGACTGAGCGCTGTGAGCTGTCGCTGGGCGATGTCCGGGCCAGCAACAAAGGCGTGCTTCAAGTCATCGCCGACATCGCCGAAGAATATCCTGTGGTCAGCTTCATGGACCATCTTTGCGACGGGGACTTCTGCAAAGTCGAAGATAAGGGCGTCGCCCTATTCGAGGATCACGGACATTTCTCTGCCGGGGGCTCACGCCAGATGGGTCTCTCGTTCAACTTCTACCGAGCCTTCGTGGACGCGGCAGAACAGGATGTCCTCTCTCGCTTGGTGAAGCCTACGCGCGCCTTTGATGTTTCCGACCTTTAGTCGTGGATCTGGCGGCGCTTGGCATCTGCGCTGACGAAATCCTACACTGCTCGGTGAAAAAATTGATTCCACCGAGCCGTGAGAGGCTTTAAGCGCGGCGGCTGCGTCTTTCGCGTGCCGGAGCGGCGGCAGCTTCATTGGCCGTCTTGTTGCGCAAGGGGCCGATCTTTTCGACGATCACCTCGAGAGACGGACGCTGGCCCTTCGCGTGATTGTCGAGGGCAAGCCGCATCGCCGCCAGGTGATTGCATGAGGTGCCGCAGCAGCCGCCGATGATCTTGGCGCCGGCGTCCATGGCAAGCCGCGCATATTCGGCCATCAGCGGCGGCGTGCCGGAATAGTGGATCTCCGATCCGCGGAACTCCGGAATGCCGCAATTGCCCTTGACGACGACGATGCCCTCCGGATTGGCGGCGGTCATGTCGAGGAGCGACGACAGGATATCGGATGCGCCGACGCCGCAATTGGCGCCGACCGCGACCGGGCCCTCGCCGATATCCGCGGCAACCGTGTGGAGGTCCTTGGGATGCAGCCCCATCATCGTCTTGCCGGCGGTGTCGAAGGAGCCCGTGTAGACGTAGGGGAGACCGACCTTTGTTGCGGCCTCGGCTGCCGCGCGGATCTCGTCGGGCGAAGACATCGTCTCGATCCAGGCGACTTCCGCGCCACCGGCCTTGAGACCTTCGATCTGCTCGACGAAGGCTGAAACGGCATCCTCATAGGAGAGCGCACCGAGCGGGATCAGCAGTTCGCCGGTCGGACCGACGGAGCCGGCGGTGATGACCTTGCGCGACGCCTTGTCGGCGACGGCACGGGCGATCTCGGCGGCGCGCTTGTTGAGCGCATGCACACGATCTTCCGCCTGGTGAAGCTTCAGCCGGTGGCGCGTGCCGCCGAAGGAATTGGTCAGGATGATGTCGGCGCCGGCGTCGACGAAATCCTGATGCAGTTTGGTGATGTTTTCCGGCTTCGTCTCGTTCCAGAGTTCCGGCGCCTCGCCAGCCTCAAGACCCATGGCGAAGAGCGACGTCCCGGTCGCACCGTCGGCAAGCAAAACGCCCTTCTGGGCGAGGAGATCGGAGAGAGCGTTGGCTGCAATGGACATCGGCTTTTCCCGGCTGAACTAAAGTGTAGCAAGATATAAACATATCTTTATGTGTTTGCGCGTGAGGAAGCAAGCTAAATATGAATCGAGGCTCGAAGTGGACGGTAATCGGATTCGGAGGATCAAGCGCCCGTTGGCAGCCGCGGCAATTCATCCGCCAGCAGGGCAGCGAGATCGACCGAGACCTGCTCTGCGTTCAGGCGCAGGCGCAGGCTGAATTCCGCAATTGGCAGCGCCGGCAGATCGAGCTGTCGCGGCGCGGGGACAATGCCGGTACCAAGAAACCGATCCGTGCGCACCGTGATCGCAATGCCGCTCAGGACCGCGGCACGCAGGCCTGACAGGCTCGGGCTGGTCGCGGCGATCCGGAAGGGGCGGTTGATTGCCTCGAGCGTGGAAATGGCGGCGGTGCGAAAGCCGCAGGGCGGGTCGAGCACTGCCAATGCGAGATCGGTGTTGGCGGAGGTCATGCGATGCTCCGAGCTCAACCAGATCATCGCTTCGCGCAGGATAAGCAATTCGTCTGCTGACGATGTCTGCCGCATCGCCAGGAGTATGTCGATCTGGCCCTGCTCGTAAGCCGCCGTCAGTTCTTTCGTGCGGCCGATCCGCAGATCGAGGCGAACGCGCGGATGCGACCGGGCGAAGCGGCGAAGCAAGGCTGGAAGCGTTGTGTCAGCGAAGTCCTGGGTACTGCCGAGCACCACCCGGCCGTCCGCCCGGGCGCCCTTGAGGCTGAGCCACGCGTCGCGATGCGCATCGAGGATACGGCGGGCATGAGCGACGAACTCCTCGCCCGTAGGCGTCAAGGATCGCCCGCGCCCCGCTGGTGCGAGAAGAGGCTCGCCGACCTGCGCTTCCAGCCGCTGCATCTGCGCCGTCACGGCAGACGGCGAGCGATTGACCGCTTCCGCCGCACGGGCGAGCGATCCGCCCTCTGCAAAGGCGAGGAAAGTGCGCAGGAGCTCAGGGTCGATCATTCTCATAGTTCGATAATGCAGAATTATTTCTGCAGAACAATTCGATTTTTCTGATGTGATGAAGATGACAAGCTTACCTCGTCGTCTAACCCATCCAAGAAAGGAATTCTTATGCCGATCATCAACATCGCCGTCTCCGCGGCCGCGAACCCCGATCTGCCGCGCAAATCGCGGCATCCGTCAGCGAATTGACACGCCTGCATGTGCGCAAGGATCCGGCTGTCACGGCGATTACGATAAGCTATATCGACCCGCACCACTGGTTCGCCGGGGGAAAGTCGATGGCTTCGCAGCAGACAGCCAGCTTCTGGCTCGATATCAAGGTTGTCGACGGGACCAATTTAAAACAGGAACTCGCCAGCTATGTCGAGGCGGTCTATCTCGCGTTCGAAGCCCTACTCGGCGAGGTCCACCCCGAAAGCTACGTGCTCGTCCACGAGGTGCCTGCCGCCGCTTATAGCTATGGCGGCAAGACGCAGGAGTTCCGGTTTATCAGCGGCAACTTGCAGGCCGCCGCTTAGAAAGCGGTTAGGGCGCCGAACCCGGCGCCCTTTTCTCAACGGAGGCCTTTACGCCGCCTTGCGGTCGCTGTGGCTGGTCGGCGTCACCATTGCGCCAATGATCAACTGCAGGTCGACGGCGCCGATCGGGCGGCCGTTGGCGTCGATGACGTGGGCCGTGTTGATATGCGCACCCGTCATCGTCCGGGCGGCCGCCTCGAGGACCGTACCCGCGGCGATCGCGAGCCCCTCCGGATTTCCGGACAGCGGCCGCATGATCGTCTCGACATGCACCACCCGGCCGCGGTTCACCTCCTTGACGAAGGCGGTGATGTAGTCGTCCGCCGGCGAGAGCACGATTTCCTGACCGGACCCCTGCTGCACAACGCGGCCGTCGCGCAGGATCGCGATCTTGTCGCCGAGCCGCAACGCCTCGTCGAGGTCATGGGTGATGAAAACCACGGTCTTCTTCAGCTCCTTCTGCAGGTCGAGCAGCACCGTCTGCATGTCCATCCGGATCAGCGGATCGAGCGCCGAATAAGCCTCGTCCATCAGCAGGATATCGGCGTCATTGGTCAGCGCCCGGGCGAGACCGACGCGTTGCTGCATGCCGCCGGAAAGCTGGTTTGGATAGTGCTTCTCGAAACCCTTGAGGCCGACACGGTCGATCCAGCCGAGCGCCCGCTTTTCGCTCTCCCGCTGGTCGACCCCCTGGATCTCCAGGCCGTAAACGGTGTTTTCAAGCACGGTGCGATGCGGAAGAAGCGCGAACTTCTGGAACACCATCGCCGTCTTGTTGCGGCGGAACTGGCGAAGGTCGTTCTGATTCATCTTGCAGACGTCGACGCCGTCATAGAGCACTTCGCCGGCGGTCGGGTCGATCAGCCGGTTGATGTGACGGATGAGCGTCGACTTGCCGGAGCCGGAAAGCCCCATGACCACTGTTATGCAGCCACCGGGCATCGAGATGTTAATGTCCTGCAGGCCGAGGACATGGCCGTGTTTTTCGTTTAGCTCGGCCTTGCCCATGCCGTTCTTGACGGGAATTATATACTCGTGCCCGCGCGGGCCGAAGATCTTGTAGAGGTTCTTCACCTCGATTGCGCGACTAGCCATAAACTACCTCCGAATGCTTCTGCAGCCACCTACCGAAGGCTTGGCTGGCACGATCGAAAATGATGGCGCTGCCGATCAGTGCAACACCGCTGGAGTTGCGTTCCGCCGTTGCGCTTCTTTGGGCGCGTGCACGGGCGCAACCGCTTCCAGGTTCCCCTCGAGCAATGTGACAGCGGAACAAGTCCGCTGCTGTGCTGTTTGCGACGTGGGGCGCGGCCGCTTCGTCGCGAAACATGCGATAGGGAGTACCACAGAACGCAACAGAATCCACCGCGCGGCCGGCCTCAAAGCGCCGCCTTCACCTTTTCTGCGACGTCCGGGCTCACCCATTTTGCCCATATGTCCGGAAAGTGCTCGAGAAAATATCGTGCGGCGTCCTCGTTGGTCGCACGGTTCTGATCCATCCAGGCGAGGATCTTGTTGACCGTCGCATTGTCCCATCCCCGGACATTCACGTAATCCATGGCGACGCCTGCCTTTTCGGAAAAGGATTTGGTCACCACGGTAAACACGTCCGAGACCGGATAGGAGTTGACCTTTGGACTTGGGCAGTTCGGCACGGCCGAGCAGGAGTCCCATTCCGCCCTGTCGTGATCGACGCCGAAGGAGAGCCGGATCATTTCATATTTGCCGAGGATCGCCGTCGGCGCCCAATAGTAGCCGAGCCAACCCGTCTTCTTCTCGAAAGCTTCGGCAATGGAGCCGTCAAGCTCGGCCGCCGAAGCGGGGTCGACAAGCCTGAAGCCCGCTTTCTCCGCCCCGAGTGCCTTGTAAAGATTGGCCGTCGAGATCCGACAGTTCCAGCCGGAGGGGCAACTGTGGATCGCTCCCTTGGCGGGATCGTCAGGCGCGGGGAACAGATCCGGATGCTTCAGGGCATCCTGGACGGTCTTGATCTCCGGATGGGCATTGGCGAGGAATCTTGGAATCCACCAGCCTTCGACGCCGCCTTCACTGAGAATCGGCGCAGCCTGAATAAGGCGGCCTTCCTTGACGGCCGCTTCGAGTTGCGTGCGCACGGAATGAATCCAGAGCTCCGGTGCCATGTCGGGCTCCGCCTTCTCGTGCATCGAGGCGAAGGTCCGCATCGTGTCACCGGCGACCAGAGACACGGTGCAGCCATAGCCGTTCTCGAGAATAAGTCTGTCGACATGGGCGGCGATACCTGCCGAAGCCCAATTCATTTCGGCAATGCTGATCTCGCCGCACTCGGCGGCCCGCGTCGGTTCGGCCAGGACCCAGATGCCAACAGCCGCGCACGTCATTGCAAGGAGTTTCGTCATGTTCCCAGGCCTCCCGCCTTTACGCGGCCCACGACCAATCAGCCTAGGTGTTTTCGAAGAGAAATCAACCTCTTCAAATGTTTTGGAATGAGCTGCCGTTCGAGGCACTCCTGTTGGGAAAGACGCGGCCGCGCCGGTTGCTCTTTCGACCAAGGATCGCGCGATGAATTCGAAAAAGATGCGAATTCATGTTTGGTTAAGCTCTCACTAACCATCCGGTAAGGATGTCAGGCTAATTGTTTGCCTGCGGCGGGCGACTGCCGCAGGTCCGGTTCAGGTGTTGCGTACCGGACCTGCCTCCTTGGCAACCTCGGTATCCTGCGGGGCGGGAGGCCCGTCCGGACGGTGGACGCGATCAGGACGCGGTCCAATTGCACGGACCGAGAATGCCGCCAAAAGTCAGAGCACGAAAAGCCGATTATCCGACGTTTGAGGTGCGGATAAAGCCGAGGGGGCCTAACGGGGAATCGACCGGCATATTGCGGACGCGGGACTGACTGCGCGGCGCCTGTGAATTCCAGGCGATCTGAACGAAGTTGGGTTTGCTGAAGATGAATAGCATGGATTTTTCCTGCCTTGGGAGTCCGGGCTCATTTCCGGTTGTTGCGATGGCGGCGATATAGGCGTGCGGGCGGATATTTCTCGATGCCAAACTCGGCGTCGCATGTCGCATTTTGGCCAGCGCTCCAAGGTTCGTCGCAAGCTTGATGAGCGGGTGACACACGCCGTGATCGGAGCCGGCGCAAATGCGGTGAAATGACGTCGAGACAGGGCTTTGCGACAGAAGCTTTCGATGCTACGGAGATCGCATGACACGCGCGATCATGCTCCAGGGTACCGGCTCGGATGTCGGAAAATCGGTATTGGTGGCGGGCCTCTGCCGGCTCGCCGCCAATCGCGGCCTGAGGGTGATGCCCTTCAAGCCGCAGAACATGTCGAACAACGCGGCCGTCTCCGATGACGGTGGTGAAATCGGCCGGGCGCAGTGGCTGCAGTCGCTCGCCGCGCGCGTGCCCTCGTCGGTGCACATGAATCCGGTGCTTCTGAAGCCGCAATCCGATGTCGGCAGCCAAATCATCCTGCAGGGCAAGGTCGCGGGGCAGGCCAAGGGCAGGGAATATCAGGCGCTGAAGCCGAAGCTGCTCGGCGCGGTGATGGAGAGTTTCGAGCATATCTCGGCCGGCGCGGATCTCGTCGTCGTCGAGGGTGCTGGTTCGCCGGCCGAAATCAACCTCAGAGCCGGCGATATCGCCAATATGGGATTCGCCACGCGCGCCAATGTCCCGGTCGTTCTCGTCGGCGACATCGATCGCGGCGGCGTCATCGCTTCGCTTGTCGGCACCCACGCGATCCTGCCGGAGGGCGACCGGCGGATGGTCACCGGCTATCTCATCAACAAGTTTCGCGGCGACGTCACGCTTTTCGACGATGGTATCGCGGCCGTCGGCCGCTTCACCGGCTGGCCTTGCTTCGGTGTAGTGCCCTGGCTGAAAAGCGCCGGGCGGCTGCCGGCCGAGGATTCCGTCGTTCTCGAGAAGCTGGCGCGCGGCGGCGGCAAGGCCTTGAAGGTCGCCGTGCCCGTCCTGTCGCGCATTGCCAATTTCGACGATCTCGATCCGCTTGCGGCAGAACCGGAAGTCGAGCTCGTCTTCGTTCGGCCGGGCATGCCGCTGCCGGAGGACGCGGGGCTTGTGGTCATCCCCGGTTCGAAATCGACAATCTCGGACCTCAGAGACTTTCGCGCGCAGGGCTGGGACCGCGATCTCGAGCGCCACGTCCGGCGCGGCGGCCGGGTGATCGGCATCTGTGGTGGCTATCAGATGCTGGGCGTCCGGGTTACCGATCCGCTCGGCATCGAAGGAAGCGAGCGCGAGATTGCCGGGCTAGGGCTGCTTTCGGCGGAAACGGAGATGGCACCGGAAAAGACCGTTCGCAACAGCCGCGCCTGGTCGCTGGAGCATGGCGTGGCACTCGAGGGCTACGAGATCCATCTCGGCGAGACCATCGGGCCGGATTGCGAACGCGCGCCCGTGACGATCGACGGCCGCCCCGATGGGGCGATGTCGCCCGATGGCCGGGTGATGGGAACCTACCTCCACGGTCTCTTCGGCAGCGATGCCTACCGCGCCGCACTGCTGAGGAGCCTGGGGATTGAAGCCGGCAAAGCGAGTTATCGTCAGTCGGTCGACAGCGCGCTGGACGAGATTGCCGCCGAACTGGAGGGCGTGCTCGACCGCGCCTGGCTCGACCGCTTGCTTGGGTAGCAAGTTGTAGCGCTGCCATCCCGTGAGACTCCCCCGTTGGTCGATATTGCATGGCTGCTGCGAAGGATGCAGCATGGCCGGCGAGGCGGCAGACCTGCTTTTCTTGAGAGAAGCCGGTCGTGCCGCCGTCCGGCACAAAGGTCGGCGATTATGACACGCGCCCAGTTGGTCGGCGTCCTTATCGGATTGGCAATTGTCGCGGCGCTGACGGTGCTGCGTGCAAACGATCCGCAATTGCTGAGATTCGCCCGCGAGATCACCTTCGACGAGTACCAGCGCCTGGCGCCGCGGCCCTTCGAAAACCTCCCCGTGCGGGTCGTCGATATCGATGAGGCGTCGCTCAGGGAATTCGGCCAATGGCCTTGGCCAAGGGACCGCTTGGCCGCCCTGGTGAACAGGCTCTCGGAGATGGGTGCCGCCGTCATTGCCTTTGACATCCTCTTCGCCGAGCCCGATCGACTGTCGCCGCGCACCGTTGTGCGTGACGTCATGGGGATCGATCCCGCTTTGCTGGAACGACTGCCGGACAATGACGAGATCTTTGCCGGCGCGATTGCCGATAAGCCGGTCGTGCTGGGTTTCGGCCTGTCGACCGAGGGAAATTATCGACCGCCGGTCAAGGCAGGTTTCGCCTTCACGGGCGAAAGCCCGTTCGATGCACCGCCGCGTCTCACGGCCGCAACGCCGCTCCGGCCGCAGCTCGAGGCCAATGCGACCGGCATCGGGCATATCAGCCTCAATCCGGGCAGCCCGACGGCGGTCGTACGAGCGATCCCTCTTCTTCTCAGCGACGGCGAGCAACTCTATCCGAATCTGGCACTCGAGGCGCTGCGTGTCGCACAGGGCGCCTCCACCTATCTCCTGGCGGGCGCAACGGATGTGCCCGATACCATAACCCGGATCAAGATCGGCGATTTTGCCGTTCCGGTCACGGCGACCGGCGAACTCTGGCTCTATGTCAGCGAGGATCGGGCCGAGAGATATGTGTCGGCCGGCCAGGTGCTCTCAGCCGCCGCTCCCCAGGAGGTTAGCGCCGCGGTCGAAGGCAGCATCGTCTTCGTCGGCACGTCGGCTGCCGGTTTGCTGGACATCCGGACCACGGCTCTCGGGCACAACGTCCCCGGCGTCTCGCTCCATGCCCAGGCCGTCGAGCAGATCCTGTCCGGTCGCTTCCTCTCGCGTCCGGACTGGGCCAACGGACTTGAGATCCTTTCGATCGCGGTTGCTGGCAGTCTGCTCGTGGTGCTGACGACCTTCGTCAGCCCGGGCGTGGCGCTCGCCTGCGGGCTATTGATCACCGGACTGGCTCTGGCGGCCTCCTGGGTCGCCTTTCTCCATCTGGGACTGCTCCTCGACCCGCTTGCCCCCATCCTTGCCGCGTCGATCACGCATTTCGCGGCAACGGCCTACCGCTTCCTCGTGACCGATAGGGAGCGCCGCGTCGTGCGGCGCGCCTTCGGTCAATATTTGTCGCCATCGCTGCTCTATCGCATCGAGCACACGCAGAACGCCTTGCGCCTCGGCGGAGACGATCGCGAATTGACTATCATGTTCGTCGATGTCCGCAATTTCACCGAGATCAGCGAACGATTGGCGCCGACGGAGGTCGTCGGTTTCCTGAATACGCTGCTCGATGCGTTGAGCCGGCATGTCATCGAAAACGAGGGCACACTCGATAAATTCATCGGCGATTCGATCATGGCCTTCTGGAATGCGCCCGTCGACGTCGCCGACCATCCACGCAAGGCCGTTCGTGCCGCCTTGGCCATGCGAGAAACGCTTGCTCGCCTCAATGACAAGGACGCTTTCGGTTTTGGAGCGGGACAAAAGGTCGCGATCGGCATTGGCATCCACACGGGGCTTGCCTGCGTTGGCAACATGGGAGCCGAGACGCATTTCAACTATTCGGCCGTTGGCGACCCCGTCAATGTGGCGGCGCGCATCGAATCCGCTTGCAAGGAGGTCGGTTTCGATATCCTTGTCTCCGAGACGACGGCAAAATTGGCTGGTGGTTGTGCCGTGCTAGAGGCCGGAGCGTTGGGGCTCAAGGGCAAGAGCATGCGAACGAGGCTCTTTGCAATCGTGGGTGACGAGCGACTTGCCGCCTCTGGCGAATTCACCGAGTTGCAGAATATCCACTGGCGGCTGATTGAGGCTTTGCGCACCCGCTCCACCGAGAGCCGTCGCGCTCTGGGAGCCGCAAAGCTCACGGCGTCCGCGCTGGCGCCAGGTTTGTCGGACTTCTATCGCCGGATTTCGCGGCGCGGCGATCACTTCGTCAATGAGCCGACGGCGAAGGACGCGGTTGCCGAGTAGGGCGCTTCGCCCCCTAGGACCGCGCTGCTTCTCTCAAGATCTCAATTGCAATCACCATCATCCTGGCGAACGGCTCCAATCGTATCGCGAGTGATCATGGTTACGCGGCCCGTCTGGCTTGTGGGGCCTGTCGGGCTTGCTCGGTCTATCCTTGTGTCCGTCCGGCTTGCCGTGTTTGTCCGGTTTGCTGGGCTTGTCCGGTTTGCTGGGCTTGTCCGGTTTGCTGGGTTTGTCTGGTTTGCTAGGCTTATCTGGTTTGCTGGGCTTATCTGGTTTGCTGGGCTTGTCGGGCTTGCTGGGTTTATCTGGTTTGGGCGGCTTCTCGATAGGGGGAGCCGTTTTGGTTGGCGGCGCGGCACGGGGGGTGGCGGATCAGGACGGATTTGGATCGCCGCTGAGAGGCCGCAGCCGGTGCCGCTCCATCCGGGCGAGAGCTGCTGCTTGCCGGAGAGGAACGGCAGCGCCTGTTGATTGCCGAGTGTCCTGAGGGTGCTCCGATCGACCCGCCTTGTACGTGTCATGTCGCCATTCGGGCGGGCGACGACACAGTCGCAGCGCCGTGTCAGCTGTTGGCAGCCTCCTCGGCCGCAAAATTCGGCAGCGCCGCTCAAGAGGACCACCGCGGTCGTGCCGTCGCCGCCGACGTAAAAGTCGAAGACGGTGCCTCGAACGCCTATCGTTCCGGCCGGCGTCAGGATCTCATAGGCCGCGTGTTTCGAGTTGCCGCTGATCCAGCGAAATGTTCCCTTCGCCGCCGCAACGGTTAGCTTCTGCACCGATTTCGAGTCGTCGAAGACGAACCTGTCGATGACGACCGACGAGCCGGCACCCACGGCGAGCTTGCTTCCATCTCGGAACACGAACTGGCCGAGTCCCGATCTGGATGTTCGAATCCGCTCGTCCCGATGGACCGGGTCCCTGACGACCAGCGGTCCGCGCGCCCCGCTCACCTGGGTCTGGATGCGGATCGCCTGGCCGATTGGTTCGGCGGCCTTGCTTGGCATAGAGCCGTAAAGCGCGACGCTTAGCGCGACAAATGCGGCACGACGCAGATATGCCATCGCACCCCCCACCAAGGCTGTACTGAGAAACTCAGTGCCATGGACATGATCGAAAAAACCTGTGCGAAACATGTATCCCGCGTCAGGTTCGAGATGCGCGTTTTACCATGCGGTGGGGAAGGGTGTCTGCCTACCCGTTTGGAGTATGAGGATCGGATACGGTCGGCGACGCGGCCGCGCTGCCGCAATTCGCCGGCCTCGCGTCGCAGCCGGTCGATTGACTTTGCCGCCTGCGCTTCATAATTAACGACGATGGATGGTTCCCCCGCACCGAAGCGGCGCGGGGGAGTAAATGGGAATGTGACGGGCGGACCCACACCGGGCGCCCTTATCGCAGCCGACCCCGCGACTGTAGAACGGTCAGGGTTCGCCATTGGGCATGCCGCTCCGCTTCCGATGAACCTGCACGGGGCAGTTTTCGCGGGATCGGAGGGCGCGCCGGAAAAGCCACTGGCGTGGTATCGTGAGCAGCCGGGCTGGACGCCTCTTCTTCTACGAATCGTCCGCCTTCACGAGCCAGCAAACGCCGGGAAGGCGAGGCGGACCCGTTCGGGCCCAGCATCGCTGCGCGCACCTGCGCAGTGCTTGCCCGTGACGCCGAGAGCCAGGAGACCTGCCGTCCATCAGGGCATTTCGCCCGGGGGAGTTCTCCCCAACGCCAGCACGGAGGTTGTCGTGGCTTACACATTGTCTTCTGCGCGTGCTGGTCACGCAGCCGCTTCCTATGGCCGTCCTAGCCCCACAGGTTTCATCGCGCGAGGCCGGGTCGGATGACAATCTCGAACGCCGGCCCAGTCCTCGTGCTCGGCGGCGCGCGCTCCGGAAAATCCAGTTTCGCTGAAAAGCTCGTCGAAGCCTCGGGGCTCCCGATGCACTATGTCGCGACCGGCCGCGCCTATGACGAGGAAATGCGCGACCGCATCGCTCACCACCAGGCCGCGCGGCAGGGCAAGGGCTGGACGACGCATGAGGAGCCGATCGATGTTTCCGGACTGCTTCGCCGCCTGGATGCTCCGGGGTGCGCCATCCTTGTCGACTGCCTCACGCTTTGGGTGACAAACCTGATGATGGAGGGGCGCGACATGGCAGCCGAATTCGCGGATCTTGCCGCCTTGCTTCCGGCGGCACGGGCGCGGCTTGTCTTCGTTTCGAATGAGGTCGGTCTCGGCATCGTTCCGGAGAACCGCATGGCGCGCGACTTTCGCGATCATGCCGGCCGCCTCCATCAGATCGTCGCGGAGAAATCCGCCGAAGTTTATTTCGTCGCGGCTGGGTTGCCGCTGAAAATGAAGGGTTGATTCATGACACTCGCGAAGGCCCAACCGGGCAAGATCCCCGCCACCGTCATCACCGGCTTCCTCGGTGCCGGCAAGACGACGATGATTCGCAATCTGCTGCAGAATGCCGACGGCAAGCGGATCGCCCTGATCATCAATGAGTTTGGCGATCTCGGCGTCGACGGCGACGTGCTGAAAGGCTGCGGAGCGGAAGCCTGCTCGGAAGAGGACATTATCGAACTCACCAACGGTTGCATTTGCTGCACCGTCGCCGACGACTTCATACCGACAATGACGAAATTGCTCGAGCGCGAGAACCGCCCCGACCATATCGTTATCGAGACCTCTGGTCTGGCCCTGCCGCAGCCGCTGGTCGCCGCCTTCAACTGGCCGGACATCCGCAGCGAAGTGACGGTCGATGGCGTCGTCACCGTCGTCGACAGCGCCGCCGTTGCCGCGGGCCGTTTTGCCGACGATCACGACAAGGTCGACGCACTGCGCGTCAATGACGACAACCTTGACCACGAGAGCCCGCTCGAAGAGCTCTTCGAGGACCAACTGACCGCCGCCGACCTCATTGTTCTCAACAAGACCGATCTTATCGATGCCGCCGGCCTGAAGTCCGTACGCGAAGAGGTTGCCTCGCGTATCAGTCGCAAGCCGACGATGATCGAGGCAAGGAACGGCGAGGTGGCGGCCGCGATCCTGCTCGGCCTCGGGGTCGGCACGGAAGGCGAGATCGCCAACCGCAAATCGCATCACGAGATGGAGCATGAGGCCGGCGAGGAGCACGACCACGACGAGTTCGACAGCTTTGTTGTCGAGCTCGGAGCGATCGCCGATCCAGCTGTCTTCGTCGACCGTCTCAAGGGGGTTATTGCCAAGCACGACGTGCTGCGGCTCAAAGGCTTCGCCGATGTACCCGGCAAGCCGATGCGTCTCCTGATCCAGGCGGTCGGCACCCGCGTCGATCAATATTACGACCGCGCCTGGGCACCCGGCGAGACGCGCGGCACGCGCCTCGTCGTCATCGGCCTGCACGACATGGACGAGACCGCGGTGCGCGCGGCAATCTCGGCGCTGGTGTGAGGCGATTTTGAGCGCGTATGGGAATAACCCCGCCCCAGCCCCTCCCCACAAGGGGGAGGGGCTTCGTTGGCGTCCGCCGCAACGCTGCCGGTCAAGAGGCACGGCGGCATGGCACAAACGGCTGATGCTTGGCGAACCGACGCGTCGGGCACGGTTCAGCCCCACCCCACCCCCTTGTGGGGAGGTGTTGGAGACGGGTCTTCTCACGCCATCCACGAGGAGCATCCATGCATCTCCTCCTAGCCCAGAAAGGCACGATCGCGGACGGCAACGAAGCGATCGATCTCGGCCAAAGCCCGGCCGATATCCTGTTTCTGTCGGCGGCCGATACGGAACTCGCCTCGATCGCCGCCGCCCATCGCAGGCGCACGGGTGCGAAGACCTTGCGTATCGCCAGCCTGATGGCGCTCATGCATCCGATGTCGGTCGACACCTATGTCGAACGCACGGCGCGTCGTGCGAAGCTGATCGTCGTCCGGCCGCTCGGCGGCGCCAGCTATTTTCGCTACATACTGGAGGCGCTCTATGCCGCGGCCGTCGCTGGCAAGTTCCAGATCGCCGTTCTGCCGGGTGACGACAAGCCAGACCCCGGCCTTGAACCTTTTTCGACCGTTTCGGCGGAAGACCGTCAGCGTCTCTGGGCCTATTTCACCGAGGGCGGTGCCGACAATGCGGGCTTGTTCCTCGACTATGCCGAGGCGCTGATCGATGGAGGCGAGAAGCCGCAGCCAGCGCGCCCCTTGCTCAAGGCCGGCATCTGGTGGCCGGGCGAAGGCGTGATCGGGGTCGGCGAGTGGATGCGTTTGGCAGAGGGGGGCAAGGCTTCCAAAGAGACGAAGGAATCCATCCCCACCGTCGCCATCTGCTTCTACCGCGCCCTCGTCCAGAGCGGTGAGACCAAACCCGTCGAGGCATTGATCGAGGCGCTGGCCGAGGAGGGAATGCGCGCGCTTCCCGTCTTCGTTTCCAGCCTCAAGGATCAGGTCTCGATCGGCACGCTCGAGGCGATATTTGCCGAAGCCGCACCCGACGTGGTGATGAACGCCACCGGCTTTGCCGTCTCGGCACCCGGCGCCGACCGCCAGCCGACGGTGCTGGAATCCACCGGCGCGCCGGTTTTGCAGGTGATCTTTTCCGCTTCTTCTCGGGAAGCGTGGGAAGCCTCGCCGCAGGGGCTGATGGCGCGCGATCTCGGCATGAATGTCGCTCTGCCGGAGGTGGACGGACGCATCCTTTCGCGCGCCGTCTCCTTCAAGGCGGCATCGGTCTACGACCCGCTCGTGGAAGCCAACATCGTCGGCCACGAGCCGCTTGCCGATCGTGTTCGCTTCGCCGCACGGCTCGCTGCCAACTGGGCGAGGCTGCGTCGCACTCGGCCGAAGGCGCGCCGCATCGCCGTCGTGATGGCCAATTATCCGAACCGCGACGGCCGTCTCGGCAATGGCGTCGGCTTGGACACGCCGGCCGGCACGATCCAGGTGCTGAAGGCAATGGCGGCGGAAGGATATGCAATCGGCGACCTGCCCGAGGACGGCGATGCGCTGATCCGCTTTCTGATGGCCGGGCCGACCAATGCGGCGAGCCGCGACCGGGAAATCCGCGAGACGATTTCCCTGCGTGAGTACAAGGGCTTCTTCGCCGCTCTTCCGAAAAAGATTCAGCAGGAGGTGCGCGAGCGCTGGGGTGCGCCGGAGGCCGACCCCTTCTTTCTCGATGGCGCCTTCGCGCTGCCGCTTGCCCGCTTCGGCGCCGTCCTTGTCGGCATCCAGCCGGCCCGCGGCTACAATATCGATCCCAAGGAAACCTATCACGCCCCGGATCTCGTGCCGCCGCACGGCTATCTCGCCTTCTATGCCTATCTGCGCCAGGTCTTTGCTGCCGACGCGATCATCCATATGGGCAAGCACGGCAATCTCGAATGGCTGCCCGGCAAGGCGCTGGCACTTTCGGAGGCTTGCTATCCGGAGGCCGTCTTCGGCCCGACGCCGCACCTCTATCCCTTCATCGTCAATGACCCGGGAGAGGGGACGCAGGCGAAACGCCGCACCAGCGCCGTGATCATCGACCATCTGACGCCGCCCTTGACACGGGCCGAGTCCTACGGACCGCTCAAGGACCTAGAGGCCCTGGTCGACGAATATTACGAGGCCGCCGGCGGCGATCCGCGGCGGCTGCGGTTGCTCAGTCGCCAGATCCTCGATCTCGTGCGCGATATCGGCCTCGACCATGACGCCGGCATCGATAAGGGCGATAGCGACGACAAGGCGCTCGAAAAGCTCGACGCCTATCTCTGCGACCTCAAGGAGATGCAGATCCGCGATGGGCTGCATGTCTTCGGCATGGCGCCGGAGGGGCGGCTGCTGACCGATCTCACCGTGGCGCTCGCCCGGGTGCCGCGCGGTTTGGGCGAGGGCGGCGACCAGAGTCTGCAGCGGGCGATAGCGGCGGATCTGGGGTTGGGTGGCCAAACCCCCTCTGCCCTGCCGGGTATCTCCCCCACAAGGGGGGAGAGGCTGGAGGCAAGCGCTCCCTCTTCGACGGCGGTCGAATTTGAGATGCGTCCTG
This sequence comes from Sinorhizobium fredii USDA 257, assembly GCF_000265205.3. Lineage (NCBI taxonomy): Bacteria > Pseudomonadati > Pseudomonadota > Alphaproteobacteria > Hyphomicrobiales > Rhizobiaceae > Ensifer > Ensifer fredii. Next base: position 4,413,647 of record NC_018000.1, on the reverse strand, counting down.
CGACTTCCGATGGTGCCGCAGTTTCTGACAGAGTTGCGGGAACGAGTGGCAGCAGCGAGTCACACTCCCCCCTTGTGGGGGAGATGCCCGGCAGGGAAGAGGGGGTTGTTGCTGCTCGCTCACATCCCTTCGATCCCCTCGATTGCATCCTCTCCACACCCTGGACCGGCCCGAAACCCGGTTTCCTGGCTAATCTCACGGACGCCCCCTGGCGCACTGCCGGCGACACAGTCGAGCGCATCGAACTTCTCGCGACGAAACTGGTGTCGGGCGAAATCGCTTGCCCGGACGATTGGGCCAACACCCAGGCCGTCCTCGAGGAGATCGACGGGCGGCTCAGGCCTTCCATCCAGCGTTCGGGCGCGGCCGAGATCAACGGCCTTCTCACCGGTCTCGACGGTCGCTTCGTGGCGCCCGGCCCTTCCGGCGCGCCAACGCGTGGCCGTCCAGACGTGCTGCCGACCGGTCGCAACTTCTATTCCGTCGACAGTCGCGCCGTGCCGACCCCGGCGGCCTATGAGCTCGGCAAGAAGTCGGCCGAGTTGCTGATCCGCCGCTATCTGCAGGACCATGGCGAATGGCCGTCCTCCTTCGGGCTGACGGCCTGGGGAACGTCCAACATGCGCACCGGCGGTGACGATATTGCCCAGGCGCTGGCGCTGATCGGCGCCAAGCCGGTCTGGGATATGGCGTCGCGTCGTGTCACAGGCTACGAGATCGTGCCGCTTGCCGTGCTCGGCCGCCCGCGCGTCGACGTTACCTTGCGGATTTCCGGTTTCTTCCGCGACGCCTTTCCGGAGCAGATCGCACTCTTTGACAAGGCGATCCGTGCCATTGGCGCGCTCGACGAAGACGACGCCGACAACATGATCGCCGCCCGGATGCGGGCCGAAGCCCGGCGGCTCGAGGAAAGGGGTATCGAGCCGAAAGAAGCCTCAAGGCGCGCCTCCTATCGCGTGTTCGGCGCGAAACCCGGCGCTTACGGAGCGGGTCTTCAGGCGCTGATCGACGAAAAAGGCTGGGACAAGCGCAGCGATCTCGCCGAGGCCTATCTCACCTGGGGCGGCTACGCCTATGGCGCAGGCGAAGACGGCAAGGCGGAGCGCGGGCTTTTCGAGGAGCGCCTGCGGACGATCGAGGCCGTCGTCCAGAATCAGGACAACCGCGAGCACGACCTACTCGACAGCGACGACTACTACCAGTTCGAAGGGGGGATGAGCGCCGCCACGGAGCATCTCAAGGGGAAGCGCCCGGCGATCTACCACAATGATCACTCCCGCCCGGAAAAGCCGGTGATCCGCTCGCTCGATGAGGAGATCGGCCGCGTGGTGCGGGCCCGCGTCGTCAATCCGAAGTGGATCGATGGGGTCATGCGCCACGGCTACAAGGGCGCCTTCGAGATTGCGGCGACGGTCGATTACATGTTCGCCTTCGCCGCGACAACGGGCGCCGTGCGCGACCATCATTTCGAGGCGGCCTACCGCGCCTTCATCGCCGACGAGAAGGTTCTCGGCTTCCTGCGCGACAAGAACCCGGCCGCACTTGCTGAGATCGCCGAGCGGCTCCTGGAGGCGGTCAATCGCGGTCTGTGGACCCCGCGTTCCAACTCGGCGCGATTTGAACTGAACAGCCTGTCCGGCGGCGCGGCGACTGACCGTCCGCGCGCCGGAAACGAATAGGGAGGACATTATGAGCGACGAAACCGCAAATACCGGCGAGCCGGTCGCCGAGAAGGACGAAGCCCGTCACGCCATGAAGATGGCGAAGAAGAAGACGGCGCGCGACAAGATCATGGCAACGAAGACCGACGAGAAGGGCTTGGTCATTGTCCACACGGGCAAGGGCAAGGGCAAGTCGACGGCCGGGTTCGGAATGATCTTCCGCCACATCGCCCACGGCATGCCCTGCGCCGTCGTGCAGTTCATCAAGGGTGCCATGCAGACCGGCGAGCGCGATCTGATCGACAAGCATTTCGGCGATCTCTGCCAGTTCTACACGCTTGGCGAAGGTTTTACCTGGGAGACGCAGGACCGCGCCCGCGACGTGGCGATGGCGGAGAAAGCCTGGGAAAAGGCGAAGGAACTGATCCGCGACGAGCGCAATTCCATGGTGCTGCTGGACGAGATCAACATCGCGCTCCGCTACGACTACATCGACATCGCCGAGGTCGTACGTTTCCTCCAGGAGGAGAAGCCACACATGACGCATGTGGTGCTGACCGGCCGCAACGCCAAGGAAGGTCTGATCGAGATCGCCGATCTTGTGACCGAGATGGAACTCGTCAAGCATCCGTTCCGCTCCGGCATCAAGGCGCAGAAGGGCATCGAGTTCTGATGGGCGAGAGCTCGCGGTGGCCTTTGCTGTCCTGACCGTCAAAGCCAGCGTCTAACGCGCCGGCGATAGTGCAGATAGGCTTCACCGAAGGCGTCGGAGAGATGTGCTTCCTCCATGCGGATCTGGTAGGAAATCGAGATCCAGGCGGAAAGGGCAAGTGCCAGCGAGAGGACGTTCGGGACGGCAAGCACGGTGCCGACCAGCGCCGTCACCATGCCGCATAAATGGGATTGCGGGAGAAAGCATATAGGCCATCGGTAACGAGCGGGGCATCCTGCGCCTCGGGTATCCCGATCTTCCAGGAACCGCGCATCTTCCATTGCGACAGCATCGTCAGCACGCCCAGAGCCATCAACGCCAGCCCGAGCCAGGCGAGTGGCGACTGATCGAGAGCCGGGATCCGCCCAAGGAGGGCATCGACGCTTGCGGGAACGATCGCCACGGCGAGCAGATGTAGGATAAGCGCCGCGAGGACGCGAAAAAGCCGGCCGGCGAAACCTTCGGCATTGTCGCCATAGGTCAGGACAACAGGGGATCGCCCCGTCGGAAGGCGGCGATGGATCGCCAGCGCCAGCGTGAAGAGGCCGAGAACAAGCATCAGGATCGCAGGGATCGTCGTGAACATCGGGGCTCCTCGGGGTCGAACGGCATTCGTTTTGCGGCGATCTTGCCTTGAGGCCGTCCCGCTTCGGGATAACGCAGACGACGTCACACTCTCTAGCGACTAGAGGTTCATCCGAGCCTTTCGCTTCTTGGTTAACACGTTGGGGAACGCGCCAACCAAGGCGACGGAAGCGCAGTTTTCATCGGTGCGCGAGTCGGAAATTTAGATGCCCAGCCAGATCCTCAACGGATGCGCCGGGTCCGCCAGCAGGCGGATCGCGAGCGCAATCGAGACGATGACAAGCAGCGGCTTGATGATCTTCGCCCCCTTCGCCATCGCATAGCGGGAGCCCACTTGCGCGCCGAGAAACTGGCCCGCGCCCATCATCAGCCCCACCTTCCAGAGAACGACGCCGTAGAGAACGAAGATGATGAAGGCGCCCAGATTGGAGCCGAAATTCAGGAACTTCGTGTGGGCCGTCGCCTTGAGGATGCCGTAGCCGGCAAGCGAGACGAAGCCGAGCATGAAGAACGAGCCCGTACCTGGTCCGAAAACCCCGTCGTAGAGACCGATTAGCGGCACGAAGGTGAGGGTGAAGAGAAATGCCGACATGCGGCGGTGCTTTTCGACATCGCCGATATTCGGTTTGCAGCCGAAATAGACGGCGATCGCGATCAGCAGAAAGGGTAGCACTGCCTTGAGCGCATCGGCTGGAACGACCGTCGCGATCAATGCGCCGAACACGGACCCCGCGGCCGACATCAGCGCCATCGGCAACTGTTCCTTCAGATTGACATGGCCGTGTCGCGCGTAGGCGATGCTGGCGGAACCGGAGCCGAAGAGCGATTGGAGCTTGTTGGTCCCAAGCGTTTCGAGCGGCGGAATCCCGGCGATCAGCATGGCCGGAATGGTGACCATCCCGCCACCGCCGGCAATCGAATCGATGAAGCCGGCGATGAAGGCGGCCGCGAACAGAAAGAGCAGGAGATGAAGGGCGAGATCGGTCACGGAGGGCTCGAGACGAAATGGAATTGCTTCCGCCTTGTGTCAGAGCCGGCCGCGAAAAGCAAAGGCTCGTCGGCGGCAATTTCTGCAGAAAATGCTGTTCTTCTGCTGCAGGCTCGTTGCCTTCGTTGGCCAGAACGGCGGCGCATCCATTGCCGACGCTGCCGGATGGACCGTTTACGACGCCGGGATGCCGCAATCCGGTTTGACCGCCCGGAAGGCCTTCGGTAGAAATGACGATCATACGACGGCGTCCGTGCGAGCGGATCGAAAGAGCGTCCGGTGCGGTCGACCCATTCAGGGGGCCCGATCCGGTGCTGTCCTGACCGGTGCGGCTGTCTGCCCAGGCCGGCGCTTCGTTTGGAACGCCGACCGCAGCGCGGTTCCAACACCAGTGGGTATTGGAGTAAACCGCGCAGATGTTCAATGAGTCGCAGCGGCTTTGTGCATCCGGATGGATGCGGGGCGCTGCCGGGGAGCCGCGCCGCAGATGCCTTCGGTCAAGAGACCAGACCCGACCGCCAAACTTGTTCTCGGCCTCGGCTGCGAGCGAAACGCCAAACCGGAGGAAGTGATCGCGCTTGCCGAGCAGGCGCTCGCTGACGCGGGCGCGGCCGAAGGAGATGTCGCGTTCGTCGCTTCGCTTGACGCGCGCTCCGAGGAGCCCGCCATTCATGCGGCGGGCCGGCGGTTTTCGGTGCCCGTCCGCTTCTTCGAGGCGGCGACGCTCGAGGCGGAGGCGGCCCGACTGCAGAATCCTTCCGAGATCGTCTTTGCCCATACAGGCTGCCATGGCGTCGCCGAGGGAGCGGCGCTGGCGGGGGCAGGGTGCGATGCAGTCCTGCTCGTTCCGAAGATCCGCTCGGCCCGCGCGACGGCAGCGATCGCGGGGCCGCGCCACTACGCCGGACCTCACAGTGCCGCAACAGGCGCCTCGGAGACCGTCTGATGGTTCGTACTGCCGCCCATTCCGTGTTTGATGCGCAGATTCAATGCTCTGCCGTAATTTCCTTCCAAAGAGAACTAGTTCAGATGTTTCGCCAGGCCCGGAGTAACAAGCCGTGACGGATGCGTTTTTTGCCGGCCTTCCCGAACTCGATCCCGGTTCGGTCTGGCTCGTCGGTGCCGGACCCGGTGACCCGGGGCTTTTGACGCTTCATGCCGCCAATGCGCTCCGCCAGGCGGATGTGATCGTTCATGATGCGCTGGTGAATGCCGATTGCCTGAAGCTTGCCAAGCCGAGCGCCGCACTCGAATTTGCCGGCAAACGCGGCGGCAAGCCGTCGCCGAAGCAACGCGACATCTCGCTCCGCCTCGTCGAACTGGCCCGCGCCGGGCTCAGAGTCCTGCGCCTCAAGGGCGGTGACCCGTTTGTCTTCGGCCGCGGCGGCGAGGAAGCTTTGACGCTTGTCGAGCACGGTATTCCGTTCCGCATCGTGCCCGGCATCACCGCGGGCATTGGCGGGCTTGCCTATGCCGGCATTCCGGTGACCCATCGTGAAGTCAATCACGCAGTCACCTTCCTCACCGGCCACGATTCCTCCGGCGTGGTGCCGGACCAGATCAATTGGGAAGGCATCGCCAAGGGGTCGCCGGTCATCGTCATGTACATGGCGATGAAGCATATCGGTCAGATTTCGGCGAACCTCATCGCCGCCGGCCGTTCGCCCGACGAGGCGGTCGCCTTCGTCTGCAATGCGGCGACGCCTGAGCAGGTGGTGCTTGAGACCACGCTTTCCCGTGCCGAAACCGATGTTGCGGCTTCGGGATTGGAGCCGCCGGCAATCGTCGTCGTCGGGGAAGTCGTTCGGCTGCGTCCGTCGCTCGACTGGGTGGGCGCGCTCAGTGGCCGCGCGCTTACCGCGGACCCATTCTCGAACCGCATACGCCGGAACCCGGCATGAGCGGTCTGATGATTGCTGCCCCGAGCTCCGGCTCGGGCAAGACAACGGTGACGCTCGGCCTGCTGCGGGCGCTGACGCGGCGCGGCTTTTCCATCGCACCAGGCAAAGCGGGCCCGGACTACATCGATCCGGCCTTCCACACCGCCGCAAGCGGCAAGCCCTGTCTCAACTATGATCCCTGGGCGATGCGGCCGGAACTGCGCCTCGCCAACGCTGCGGCCGCGACGAAGGACGGCTCCACGCTCATCATCGAGGCGATGATGGGGCTTTATGACGGCGCCGCCGACGGCACGGGATCGCCGGCAGATCTGGCCGCAACGCTCGGGCTGGCGGTGATCCTGGTTGTCGATTGCGCCCGTCTCTCCCATTCGGTCGCGGCGCTGGTGCGCGGCTATATGGATCACCGCGATGATGTGTGCGTCGCCGGCGTCATCCTGAACCGGGTGGGCAGCGACCGCCATGAGGCGATGCTGCGCGACGCGCTCGACCGCGCAGCCGTCCCGATTTTCGGCGTGCTGCGCCACGATGACGCGTTGACGCTGCCAGAACGGCATCTGGGTCTCGTACAGGCCGGCGAGCACGGGGCGCTCGAAGCCTTCATCGACCATGCGGCGATGCGCGTCGCGTCGGGCTGCGATGTCGATGCCATCCTCGCCGTAGCGTTTCCCTTGCGGGCGGATACGCCGCCGGAAGCGAAAGCACTGAGTCCGCTCGGCCAGCGGATCGCCGTCGCTCGCGACGTCGCCTTCGCTTTCAGTTACGAGCATCTGCTCTCCGGCTGGCGCAGGCAGGGAGCGGAAATCTCGTTCTTTTCACCGCTGAATGACGAAGCGCCCGATGTTGGCGCCGACGCGATCTATCTGCCGGGCGGCTATCCGGAATTGCACGCCGAGATGCTCGTCGGTGCTTCGCACTTCCGCATGGCAATGCAGGCTGCGGCCGGGCGAGGCGTCCGCATCTACGGGGAGTGCGGCGGCTACATGGCGCTGGGCGAAGGGCTTGTCGCAGCGGACGGCAGACGTTACGAGATGCTTGGGCTGTTGCCGCTCGTCACCAGTTTCGCGGAGCGCAGGCGGCATCTCGGCTACCGGCGCGTCGCGCCGATCGACAATGGGTTTTTCGAGGGACCGATGACGGCGCACGAATTTCACTATTCGACCATCGTTTCCGAAGGGGCGGCCGAGCCGCTCTTCGCCGTGGTGGATGCTGCAGGCGTCGACCTCGGCCGCACCGGCCTTCGCCGCGGGACTGTTGCCGGCTCCTTCATGCATCTCATCGATCTTGCGGAGTGACGATGATTGCGCCGATTGTCCATGGCGGCGGAATCACCGAGGCTGCGGCCCGCTTCGGCGGTGCGCCCGACGATTGGCTCGACCTTTCGACCGGCATCAATCCGTGCCCGGTCGCACTGCCGGAGATCGACGCGCGGGTCTGGCATCGCTTGCCGGATCGGCATCTGGAGGAGGCAGCGCGCACAGCCGCACGCGGCTATTACAGGACCAGCGATCTCCTGCCGCTGCCGGTGCCCGGGACCCAAGCCGTCATTCAGTTGCTGCCGCGGCTTGCTGACCCGAGGAGGCGCGCCGCCATATTCGGGCCGACCTATGGCGAATACGCGCGCGTCCTGAAGGCGGCGGGCTTCATCGTCGACACTGTCGCACGCGCCGATGATCTCGCGGCGGCGCACGGCATTGTGGTTCTCGTAAATCCCAATAACCCGACCGGCCGACTTTTCCAGCCCAACGAAATTCTGGCCATGGCAGCGGCGATGAAGGCGCACGACGGCCTGCTCGTCGTCGACGAAGCCTTCGGGGATCTCGAGCCTCAGGCAAGCGTTGCCGCTGATGTCGCCGCCCATGGCAACCTCGTTGTCTTCCGTTCCTTCGGCAAGTTCTTCGGTCTCGCGGGCCTGAGGCTTGGCTTCGTTGTCGCAAGCGGGTCGATCACGGAAACCTTCCGCGAATGGCTTGGCCCTTGGGCGGTGTCAGGGCCGGCGCTTGCCGTTTCGGCGAAGCTGATGGAAAGCGACACGAAGCCGATAAGGGAAAGCATCCTCCAACGGAATGCTGCGCTCGATGCAGTGCTCCGCGGCGCCGGCATCGATCTCATCGGTGGCACCGGGCTCTTCACGCTCGTCGACCATGAACGGGCATATGATCTTCATACGGCGCTCTGCCAGGAGCGCATTCTGACGCGCAAGTTCGACTACGATCGGCGCTGGCTGCGGATCGGGCTGACCGCCGACGCGGCTGGCGACCGCCGTCTGGCCGAAGCCTTGCGCCGGGCAGGAGTCTAGATGTCGGCCGAAATTTTCCTCGTCCTCGTTGTGGCTCTCATCATCGACCGCCTCGTCGGCGATCCCGACTGGCTCTGGGAGAGGCTAACGCATCCGGTGGTGCTCTTCGGTAAGGCGATCGGCGTTTTCGACGCGGCGCTCAATCGTGGAGCGGCGGACGGCGGCTGGCTGAAAATGCGGGGCATTGTGACCATCCTCGTCCTCCTCGCCTCGAGCATCGTGTTCGGTGTGGTGCTCAATCGCCTGTTCGATGTTCTCGGCGCTCTTGGCTTCGTTCTCGAGGCAATGACCGTTGCCGTTTTCCTCGCGCAGAAGAGCCTCGCCGATCACGTTCGCCAGGTCGCTGACGGCCTGCGCAGCGACGGTCTTGCGGGTGGCCGCGAGGCTGTTTCGATGATCGTCGGCCGCGATCCGAAAACGCTGGATGAGCGCGGCGTCTGCCGGGCGGCGATCGAAAGCCTCGCGGAAAACCTTTCCGATGGTGTCGTCGCTCCGGCCCTTTGGTACGCTGTTGCCGGGCTTCCCGGCCTGTTTGCCTACAAGATGCTGAATACTGCAGATTCGATGATCGGCCACAAGAGCCCGAAGTATCTTCATTTCGGCTGGGCCTCGGCGCGGCTCGACGACCTCGCCAACCTTCCGGCGGCGCGGCTCTCGGTTCTCCTCATTGCCGCTGGGGCCCGTCTCACACGGGGTCTCGAAGCGGCCAAAGCCGCGATCGAGGTGGCAAAGCGCGACCATGGCTTCCACCGCTCGCCCAATTCCGGCTGGCCCGAGGCGGCGATGGCGGGCGCGCTCGACATTCAGCTTGCCGGGCCGCGCGTCTACGGCGGAACGATGGTGGACGAGCCGATGATCAACGGCTCCGGCCGCGCAGTCGCAACGATTGACGATATCGACGCCGCCGTTGGCGTCTTCTATGGCGCCTGCACCGCGCTCGCTCTGGCCTCTGCCGTCATCGTTCTGCCGTTCCTGCTATTCTGAAAGTCCAGCGTCGGAGAGGCGATGTCGTCTGATTTGTGGATTGGTCGCTCCGGCCGCAAGCCTCTCATCGTTGCGCACCGCGGCGGTGCTGCCCTTGCTGCCGAGAATACCGTGGAGGCGCTGCGTGCCGCCGAGGGTGCTGGGGCAGATGCCATCGAGACGGATATACGCGTCACGAAGGACGGCGCCTTCGTTTGCATGCATGATGACGACCTTCGACGGCTTTGCGGAGATGCGCGCAGCGTCTCGGCTGTGGATCTCGCAACGCTGCGGCAGCTGCTGCCGAGCACGATGACGCTCCACGAGGCGCTGGCGGCGTCCGGCCCGTTGGGCGTTCTCCTGGACATCAAGCTTAACGATCCGGTGCCGCTCGCACTCATCATCGATGAGGTCGCACGCGCGAATGCGATCGAGCGAACGATGCTGGGGCTGCGCAGCTTCGACCTCATCGCTTGCGCGCGCTCTGTCCGACCGGACATCGCCATTCTCGCTTTCGTGGAGGACCCGGACTCCGCCGCTCAGGCGCGTGATGCCGGAGCCGACTGGTTCAGGCTATGGCAGGGCGCGGCGAGCCCTGAACGCGCGGCAATCGTTCGCGACGCTGGCCTGCGTCTTGCGGTAATGGTCGGTCAGCCGCGCTCAATTCCACTGCCGGAATACCCGCCCTTTCCGGTCGGCCTGATCGACCGAGAAGGACTTGAGCAAGTGCATCGGATCGAACCCGACGCTATCCTCTTGGACGATGCGCGTCTGGCGATGGATATTCTCAGGCGGAACTGACGAATGTCAATTTATCGGCTTTGGCTGGCGATCACTTGATCGAGATTAAAAACCGCGCTCCGACCGGCGCGATCGCGACGACGAGCCGAGGGGGTGAACAGCCGATGTTGCAATCCTCGGCTTGAAGGTGCAGGCCCCGTTTCCGGCGCATATCTGCGCTCGAGCCGCAGTCGGTCGCCGTTTGGCAACACCGTTTTTCAAATCTGAGTGGCAAAAGACCAGGAGGCATTGGCTTTTGCGGTGCATTTTTCTATAGGGTTCGCCAAGACTCGATTTTCAAGAGGTAAGCGCGTGACAGCTACATTCGACAAGGTTGCCGACATCATTGCGGAAACGAGCGAGATCGATCGCGAGACGATCAAGCCGGAAAGCCACACGATCGATGATCTCGGCATCGACAGCCTGGACTTCCTCGACATCGTCTTTGCGATCGACAAGGAATTCGGCATCAAGATTCCGCTCGAGCAGTGGACCCAGGAAGTCAACGAAGGCAAGGTGTCGACCGAGGAATACTTCGTGCTGAAGAACCTCTGTGCCAAAATCGATGAGCTTCGGGCGGCCAAGGCCTGATTGACACGCCGCTGACACGGTTCGATCCGTTTCCCGATGCCGCCTGCAGCGACCTTCGCTTGACAGGCGGCATCGGCATTTTTACTTGAGCCCAAAACGAACGGGATGAGCCCTGATGCTGCTTGAATATTTCCAGATGGTCGACCGGGTCGAATCCGTCGATCTCGCGGCGGGCCGGCTCACGGCGCGATCCGTCGTGCCGGAGAAGAGCCCGGTGTTCGAGGGCCATTTTCCCGGCTATCCGCTGGTTCCCGGCGTGCTACTGATCGAAACGATGGCACAGGCTTCCGGCTTTCTCGTGCTTGCCGCCACCAAATTCGCGGCGATGCCCTTCCTGATGTCGGTCGACGGCGCCAAGATGCGCACATTCGTCGAGCCTTCGGCCGAGCTCGAAATCGAAGCATTTCTCGAGCACGAGGGCTCTGGCTTCGCGGTGACCAAGGCCAAGATCGCCTCGGGCGGCAAGAAGATCTGCGACGCGCAGCTGAAGCTCAGGACAATGCCGTTCGATCAGGTGCCGCTTGGCGAGATCGTCCGCAAGCGCGCCGAGGAAGTGGGATTGATGGCCGCGACGGCCGCTTCGGAGAAGTAAAGATGACCAAATCCGCAAACGACGTGGTGATCACCGGCGTCGGCATTGTAACGAGCCAGGGGGTTGGCGCCGAGCCGCACGTGGCCCTGTTGAATGCCGTCGAACCGCCGAGGGCGCGCATCGAGACGGAGCGTTTTGCACCCTATCCGGTCCATCCTCTGCCGGAGATCGACTGGTCGCAGCAGATCGCCAAGCGCGGCGATCAGCGTCAGATGGAGAATTGGCAGCGTCTCGGCGTCTTCGCAGCCGGTCTCGCGCTGGACGATGCGGGGCTCAAGGACAATCTCGAAGCTTGCGGCAGCATGGATATGATCGTCGCGGCCGGTGGCGGCGAGCGTGACATCAATGTCGACTCGCTGATCGTCGACGAGGCCCTGAGGCGCAACGATCGCGAACAGCTTCTGAACGAGAAGCTGACGACCGAGCTCCGCCCGACGCTCTTTCTGGCCCAGCTTTCCAATCTGCTCGCCGGCAATATCTCGATCGTGCACAAGGTGACAGGCTCGTCGCGCACCTTCATGGGCGAGGAAGCGGCGGGTATTTCGGCGATTGAAACCGCCTTCGCCCGCATCAAGGCCGGGCAGTCGACGCATACGCTCGTCGGCGGCGCCTTTTCGGCCGAGCGTCTCGACATCATCCTTTTGATCGAAGCCATCCAGGGGCATGCCCTTGGTGAGTGGCATCCGATCTGGTCGCGCAAAGCCGATAACGGCGGCGGCATGATCCTGGGATCGGTGGGCGCCTTCCTCGTTCTGGAGTCACGCGAATACGCCGAAGCCCGCGGCGCCCGCGTCTATGCGACCATTGGTGCGATCGAAGGCGATCGGGGCAGCCGCGAGGACGGCCGACTTGAAGCACGGCTTAGGGATCTGGCACGGCCGGGCGCAGCGCTTGAGGCGCAGTCGACCGTGGTCTTTTCCGGCACCAGTGGCTTCCATGACCTGGCGCGGCGCGAGAAGGCTTTCCTCGATTCGGAGCTGGCCGGACGGCCGGTCCGCGCCTATGGCGGTCTCGTCGGCCACGGTATCGAGGCGCAGTTCCCGGTCGGCATGGCCCTTGCCGCGCTTTCGCTCGGGCATGCGGCCAAGGTACCGCCCTTCGATCCTGCCGAAGCGCTGATGACGGCGCCCGCCAAGGCGGCGATCGTCACGACCATCGGCCATGCCCGCGGCGAAGGGATCGCCGTGCTGTCCGCGGAATAAGGAGCTCGAGCATGAGCAAAGCTTACACCGACCACCTCGGCCGTCCGATCGTCGCCGTTACCGGCATGGGCGTCATCACTTCGCTCGGTCACGGGCTGGAGGACAACTGGGCGGCGCTCAGCGGCGGCGTTTCCGGCATTCACAAGATCACCCGCTTCCCGACCGAGGGGCTTTCGACCCGCATCAGCGGCACGGTCGACTTCATTGAGATTCCGGCCGAAAACGCTGTCGAACGCTCCTATGCGATGGCGCGCGAGACCACTCTGGAAGCGCTCGCGCAGGCAGGCCTTTCCGGCGATTTCAAGGGCCCGCTGTTCCTGGCTGCGCCGCCGATCGAACCGGAGTGGAACGCGCGCTTCGAGCTCGCGGACCGGGCGCCGGCCTCGGAGCGGCCAGGCGACGCCTATAACCGGTTCCTCGCTGCCATGCGCCAGAAGGCCGATCCGATCTTCCACGAGGCGGTGCTGTTCGGCTCGATTTCCGAGCGGCTCGCCGATCGTTTCGGTACGCGCGGCTTGCCTGTGACGCTGTCGACGGCCTGCGCTTCGGGCGCCACCGCCATCCAGCTCGGCGTCGAGGCGATCCGCCAGGGCCGCACCGATCGAGCGCTGACGGTCGCGACCGACGGCTCCGTCAGCGCCGAGGCGCTGATCCGCTTCTCGCTGCTTTCCGCGCTGTCGACCCAGAACGATCCGCCGGAAAAGGCGTCGAAGCCGTTTACCAAAGATCGCGACGGCTTCGTGATCGCCGAAGGCGCGGCCACTCTGGTGCTCGAATCGCTCGAAGCGGCCATCGCCCGCGGCGCACGCGTCTACGGCATTCTCAAGGGCTGCGGTGAAAAGGCCGATCTCTTCCACCGCACGCGTTCCTCGCCGGATGGCGGGCCGGCGATCGCGACGATCCGCGCCGCGCTCGCTGACGCAGGTATCGATGAAACCGGCATCGGCTACATCAATGCGCACGGCACATCGACGCCGGAGAACGACAAGATGGAATATCTGTCGATGTCGGCCGTCTTCGGCGAGCGGCTGCCATCGATCCCGGTTTCGTCCAACAAGTCGATGATCGGCCATACGCTGACCGCCGCCGGGGCGGTCGAGGCGGTCTTTTCGATCCAGACGATGCTCACCGGCACGCTGCCGCCGACCATCAACTACCAGAACGCGGATCCGGCGATCGTTCTCGACGTCGTGCCGAACGCGAAGCGTAGCCAGCAGGTCACTGCCGTCCTGTCGAATTCCTTCGGTTTCGGCGGCCAGAACGCCAGCCTCGTGATGACCGCCGAGCCGGCCTAAGCCGCTCGACGATTGAATACCTGCCTTCCGCAAAGGAAAGACCATGCGCGCCCTGCAATTGCTCGATGACCGCAAGCTCGAAATCACCGACCTGCCGGAGCCGGAGGCGCCCGGTCCCGGCGAAGTGACGCTCCGGGTCAAGGCGGTTGCGCTCAACCATATCGACGTCTGGGGCTGGCGCGGCATGGCCTTCGCCAAACGCAAGATGCCCCTGGTCATCGGTGCGGAAGCATCCGGCGTCGTCGAGAGCATCGGCCCGGGTGTGGCGAGCGTTCTGCCGGGCCAACTCGTTTCGATCTATGGGGCGCGCACCTGCGGCCTCTGCCGTCCCTGCAAGGAAGGGCGCGACAATCTCTGCGAGCATGTCGGCGGCGTGCACGGCTTCCACCTCGACGGTTTTGCCCAGGAGAAGATCAATCTGCCGGCGCGCCTGCTGGTTCCCGCACCGCCCGGTGTCGACGCGGTCGGTGCGGCGCTCGCTCCGGTCACCTTCGGGACCGTCGAGCACATGCTGTTCGACAACGCCAAGCTCGAGCCGGGCGAAACGATCCTCGTCCACGCCGGTGGCTCCGGCATCGGCTCGGCGGCGATCCAGCTCGCCAAGAAGATCGGCTGCACCGTCATCACCACGGTCGGCTCCGACGACAAGATCGAAAAGGCCAGGGCGCTCGGGGCCGATCACGTGATCAACTACCGCACCGACCGCTTCGAGGGCGTGGTGCGGAAGCTCACCAAGAAGAAGGGCGTCGACGTCGTCTTCGAGCATGTCGGCAAGGATACCTGGGCAGGCTCGATGCTGTCGATGAAGCGGGGCGGCCGTCTCGTCACCTGCGGCTCGACATCCGGCGTCTCGACCGACATGAACCTGATGATGCTCTTCCAGCAGCAGTTGAAGCTGCTCGGCTCGTTCGGCTGCCGCATGGAGAACATGGCGAACGCCATGCAGAAAATGGCAAGCGGCCTCGTTCATCCGGTGATCGATACGGAGGTCGGCCTTGCCGACATCGATCGCGCGCTCGAGCGCATGGAGTCGCGCCGGATCTTCGGCAAGATCATTCTGCGGATGGATTGACCCCGGTGCGAATGCTGATCACACGGCTGGTGCTCGCTGCCGATCGCTTCCGGCAATGGCTGATCGCGCAATTCGTGTTCCTGCTGCTCAATATCCTGAAGCTCTTTCCGGCGGATAGCGCGATCAATTTCATGGATCGCGTTGCTCGCTGGATCGGTCCGAAGACCCGCCGCTACAAGCTGACGCTCACCAATTTGCGCAATGCCTTTCCGGAAAAGAGCGACGGCTGGATACAGGAGATCGCGCTCGAAAGCTGGGGTAATATGGGCCGGCTCGCCGCCGAGTACGTCTTCCTGGACCGGCTGTTCGACTTCGATCCGCACCGTGCGGAGCCGGGCAGGGTGGAGGTTTCGGGCATACCGCTCTTCCTCGAACTGCGCGACAATCCACGGCCCTTCATCGTCTTCACGGCGCATAGCGGCAATTTCGAGATGCTGCCGGTGGCGGGGTCTGCCTTTGGGCTGGACGTGACTGTGCTCTTCCGGCCGCCGAACAATCCTTACATGGCGGAGAAGGTATTCGAGTTCCGCAAGGAGCGGATGGGCAACCTCGTGCCGTCGCATGCGGGCTCTTCCTTCGCACTTGCCCGCCAGCTCGAGCGTGGCGGCGGCGTTGGCGTGCTGGTCGACCAGAAGTTCCGCAAGGGGCTGAAGACGAAGTTTTTCGGGCAGGACGTCCAGACCAATCCGCTGCTCGCAAAACTGGTCCGCCAGTTCAATTGCGAGGTCTATCCGGCCCGTTGCATCCGTCTCCCCGGCGGCCGCTTCCGCCTGGAAATCGAACCGGCGATCGAAATTCCCCGCAGGGCTGATGGCAGCGTCGACGTCAACGCAACGGCGCAGATGCTGAACGACAAGGTCGAGAGCTGGGTTCGCGAATATCCGGGCCAGTGGCTCTGGTACCACGACCGTTGGCATATCAAGCGCTATCTCTAGCCAATCATCTCGGATGTGTCTGCCGCGTCACTAGGCGTGCTTGCACGGCGCGCGCCGCGAGGTACAGTTCGCCTCGAATATCGAACATGTTGCAAATATTCGGCGTCGAAAACGTTTGCGGCCGATTCGCTCTGCCTTCTGCAGTTGAACGACCACGCGATGCGTGTACACTCGTCCTTGCGCTGAGGGCGTGGAAGGTGCAAGGCGGTCTCGCGTCGCATCAGGGGTTCGATCAAAATTTACAAATTTTCAGCTGTACTGGCTCGCCTTTGAACGCATTGGCGCAGGCTTTGCCGTGGGAATGAGGTTTGCGAATTGAACGAATTGATTGAGCTGTTTTGGTTCAAGTATTCGCAGTTGCAGTATGCGGTAAAGGTCGCAGACGAGCATTTGGTCGGCATACTAGATCGAGAGCTCGATCCGATTTTGAGAGCCGTCTACGACGAGAAGGCCGCGAGCATCGAAGATGCCCGCCTTCAGTTCCAATTTCTCGTGGACCTGTTGCGTGCCGAGGCGGACGACCTCGCCTGTGTGCTGCGCCACTCGCGATTGCTGAAGTCGCTGATCGATCGCTATCTTGCGGCAACAGGAACTACTGATCTCGCCGGGCTCGACCTTGACCGGGCTCCGAAACTGCCGACCAAAGGGCGCGCCGACGAGGGCTTGCTGAACGAGGCGATCCTAGATTGTCTTCCCGACCGCGTCGCGGTCATCACGCCGGATTACCGGTACCTCTACACCAATGCCGCGCATGCCATCCATCTCGAACGCCGGCCGATGGATCTGATCGGCCGACATGTCGTCGAGTTCATCGGCTTTCGGCGCTTCGAAGAGCGCGTCAAGGTCCATCTCGACCGCTGCTTCGCCGGCGAGGTAATCGATTACACCTTCGCCAAGACCGTCGATGGCCGCACCGTCGTCGTCCGCTGCCGCATGACACCCTGCCGATCATGTGCCGGCAAGCTCATCGGCGCCATCCTGGTTATTCAGGAACATGCCGACAGGCGGAGGGCGGTGGCCGCTTGACCGCCATGATGCGGCAGCTCGTCCTTCAGCGCCGTGCGCCTTTCAGGCGCACAAAGGTCGCTGTAGCACTTTTAATTGCTGCATGTTTTTACCCTTAAATCGGCTGCGATTTAAGGAAACATGCAGTTGTGCCGAGCGAGGATGCCGTGGCTGCCCCGCATAGGCGATACGGCCGTCAAGCAACTCGCCGTGTTCGTTCATTCGCTTGGCGGCGGCGAGTAGCAGAGGCATCGAGCGCCAAAGCATGGCTGTGCGCATTTGCCGTGCGCCCTTCAGGGGCGCGCGGCTTTTCTGTGCGCAAATCAACAGGAGATGCTAAACTTTGCCGGAGGCCGCCGATGCCGATTGAAAACGGCGTTTGCCGCGAGAGGCACCTGCGTTCGGGCGTCGCCCTTTGCAGCTGATCCATTGTGGCGGCGTCACTCGAAAGGAGATGCGTGATGTCACAGGAATGGCCCATGTTCATCCTGCAGTGCATCGTCGTCTTCGGCCTTGTCAGCGCGCTTTTCATCCGCTTCGGCGACTAATCCTTCGCCGTCATCGCCACTATTGCTTGGACCAGACCGCCAACTCGTAACCATCCGGATCGGCAAAGTGAAAGCGCCGGCCGCCGGGGAAGGGGAAGATCGGCTTGAGGATCTTGCCGCCGGCGCCCTCGACACGGGCCAGGGCGCCCTCCAGGTCGTCGGCATAGATGATGACGAGCGGCCCTCCGCTGCGGACCGATCCGAGCGTCGTAAAGCCGCCGGTGAGCCGGCCGTCCGCAAATTCGCAATATTCCGGACCGTAGTCGGTGAAGGTCCAGCCGAAGGCGCTGCCGTAGAAGGCTTTGCTCGCTGCGATGTCGGCAACGTTGAATTCGATATAGTCGATGCGTCGGTCGTTGCCGATCATGGCATGTCCTCTCCCGTCTTTGTCTTCTCGTTACCTGTTTCCAGCATGGCCTTCAACGCGGCGAGATCCTTCTCCACACAGGCGGCGTCGGCCGCGAACTGCTCGTCGCTCATGTCGGCCTGTCTCAGCAAAGTGAACATCACTTCCGCGCCATCGCCATTCGTACGACACGCAACGCATTGTGAACCTTCGCGCCGTTCTCGAGCGTCACGAGATGGTCCACGGCGCCGAGCTGATTGTCGGGAGCGAAGCGGACGCGGGCGTTGCCGAGCGGGCCGGGCGCAATCCATTCGTCTCCGTCGCGCGTAAGCCCCGAGGAGAGCCCCGAGGCCCAAAGCGGCATTTTCTCGTGACAGCGATCCTACAACGAGAAGTGGGCCGAAAGGAGCTGATTGTAGCCAATGAAATAGACATGGATGTGCCGATCGCGCTGGCGGTGACGCTTTCCTATTGCATGTCGCTCTACGAAACGATCGGCCATGGTGAACATGCCTGGTTCGATGCGTCCGTAACCCTGCTGTTCTTCCTGCTGATCGGTCGTACGCTCGACCACATGATGCGGGGGCGCCTCTTCCAGGGAGGGGTGATGGTCAAGGACGGCTCGGCCATGGAGCGCCTCGCCGGGATCGACACGGTGCTTCTCGACAAGACCGGGACCCTGACGATCGGCGAGCCGCGGCTGGTCAATCAGAACGAGATTTCGCCTGACGCGTTGGCGACCGCCGCGGCGCTCGCCGCGCATTCGCGCCATCCGATCGCGGTCGCGCTGCACCACGTGGCCGGCAGTTTTCTGGAAGGGGACATAAGCGAAATTCCGGGTTCGGGCATTCAAGCCAGGACGCCGGATGGGGTCTATCGGCTTGGCAGCCGCAGCTTCGCCTCTGGCGGCAGCGGCGTCTCGGGCGGGCTGCCGGAAGCGATCCTCTCGCTTGACGGCCGAGAGCTTGCCTGCTTCCGCTTCGAAGATCGCCTGCGCCCAGCCGCACGCGAGAGCGTCGCCGCGCTGCACAAACTGGGCTTGCGACCGGCATTCTTTCCGGCGACCGGGAGCCAGTCGTGGCGGAGATCGGCCGCAGGCTCGGAATATTAAAATGGCGGGCCGAGCTTTCGCCGCGCGACAAGATGGGGCTTTTGCCGCCGCAACCGGTGGTCACCGGGTATTGATGGTCGGCGACGGCATCAACGATGCCCCGGCACTTCGCGCCGCCCATGTTTCGATGGCGCCGGCAACGGCCGCCGACGTCGTGCGCCAGGCTGCCGATTTCGACTTCATGCCCTACCGTTGACCGCCGTTCCCTTCGCCATCGAAATCTCGCATCGGGCCGGTCGGCTGATCCGCCAGAATTTCGGCCTGGCGATCGGCTACAACTTCGTCGCCGTTCCAATCGCAATTCTCGGCTATGCAACGCCGCTGGTGGCGGCGATCGCGACATCCACCTCGTCGATGATCGTCGTTGCGAAGGCCCTGAGGTTGCGAAGCCTTGCGTCCGCGAAGACCGCTGAGGGAGCGCCCGATGAACACTCTCATCTATCTCATCCCGATCGCGCTGCTTCTCGGTGGCCTCGGTCTTGCCGCGTTTCTCTGGGCGCTGAAGAGCGGACAATATGAGGATCTCGACGGCGCGTCATGGCGCGTGCTCGACGACGGCGACGGCAAGCCGGAGAAGCATTGATTTTGTCGGGAATGGCTTGTCGTAAATCGATTTGAGTGCCAAAACAGCCTCCGCCGCCGCATGTCTCGCCCGTCGCTTTTCTTGTGAGGTGCCCTACATGCGCAGATCAAATTCAAGGGGTCGGCACACGGTCATCGCGGTCGATGCCAGCCTCTCCTGTCCAATGGAGACAATCACGTGTCAAAGGCGGAAATCGGCCTAATCGGTCTCGGCGTCATGGGATCGAACCTGGCGCTCAATATCGCTGAAAAAGGAAACAGGATCGCCGTTTTCAACCGCACGGTTGACGCGACGCGCAAATTCTACGCGGAGGCTGGCGCGCTCAAGGAGCAGATCGTTCCCTGCGAGACGATCGAGGAGTTCGTCGCCGCGATCCGTCCGCCGCGTCCGATCATCATCATGATCAAGGCCGGCGATCCGGTCGACCAGCAGATGCAGGCGTTGAAGCCCTATCTTTCGAAGGGCGACATCATGATCGACGCGGGCAACGCCAATTTCCGCGACACGATGCGCCGCTTCGACGCGTTGAAGGACTCGGACCTCACCTTCATCGGCATGGGTGTTTCCGGCGGCGAGGAAGGTGCGCGCCATGGGCCGTCGATCATGGCCGGCGGCACCGAAGAGTCCTATCGCCGTGTCGAGAAGGTGCTGACCTCGATCGCTGCGAAATATGACAATGATCCCTGCGTCGCCTGGCTCGGCGAAAACGGCGCCGGTCATTTCGTCAAGACCATCCACAACGGTATCGAATATGCCGACATGCAGATGATCGCCGAAATCTACGGCATCCTGCGCGATGGGCTGAAGATGACCGCGCAGGAGATCGGCGAGGTCTTCGGCGCCTGGAACAAGGGTCGGCTCAATTCCTATCTGATCGAGATCACCGAGAAGGTGCTGAAGGCCGCCGACGCGCTGACCGGCAAGCCGATCGTCGACCTGATCCTCGACAAGGCCGGCCAGAAGGGCACCGGCAAGTGGTCGGTGATCGAAGCGCAGAACATGGGCGTTCCGGCGACTGCCATCGAAGCGGCCGTCGCCGCCCGCAGCATTTCCGCCGCCAAGGAGGAACGTGAAGCCGCCGAAAAGATCCTCGGCCTGCCGGCGGTCGGCGAGTTCAAGGTCGGCGACAGGCAGGCCTTCATCAAGGACTTGGAGAACGCGCTGCTCGCCGCCAAGATTGGTGCCTATGCCCAGGGCTTCGCCGTAATGTCCGCGGCCTCGAAGGAGTTCAACTGGAACCTGCCGATGCCGACGATCGCCAGGATCTGGCGCGCCGGCTGCATCATCCGCTCGCAATTCCTCGACGAGATCACCACCGCCTTCACCAAGGCGCCGGATGCGGCCAATCTGATTGTGACGCCTGCCTTCGCTTCGATGGTAAAAGAGACGGACGGGGCTCTGCGCCGCGTCGTCTCCGCGGCCGTGCTCGGCAGCCTGCCGGTGCCGGCGCTCGCCTCGGCGCTCGGCTATTTCGACAGCTACCGCCGCGGCCGCGGCACGGCCAATGTGATCCAGGCGCAGCGCGACTTCTTCGGCGCCCACGGCTTCGATCGCGTGGACGGCGCCGACAGCCACCACGGCCCGTGGGGCAGCGGGCTGAACGCGTAAGATCAGTTTAGACCGCTTCTACCAAAGGAAGGGTGGCGCTGGCTGCCCTTTCACGACAAGCTCACGGCATCTCAAGCAAGGGAGCAATCGGGAAGGCAGCATGAAATTCAGAGTGATCGAAGGGGGCAAAGCGATCGAAACCAGGTCCGGAAAAGGGCCGGCAGGCATCCGCGGCGAGGCGGAGCGGCGCATAAGGGCGTCGGGCTACGAGCAATGGCGGGTACGCAGCCTCGCCACCGGTGCACCGATGCCGCATTCAATCCGCTATCTGAAGATGCAGATCGATTTCGTTGCCGAGAAACTCGAACAGCTCAATCCGATCCCGACGGATTTCGCCGACGATAAATATTGGCCAGCCGTGAGCATATGAAGCATACGGCCGCACCCGGATTTGCGCTGAACGGCTTCGGCCGCATCGACGGTGCCGTCAGCCATCCAGGCCGTGGGCAGTGGGTTGAACGTCTCAGCGGAACTTGATTTTTTGGGGAATGGGGGAAATGGGACGGCCAAACATGCGCCGCCCCATTCGTTTGGCAGATATTCAGGCAGCGGAAGTAACTAACAGATTACCGACAAATGAAAGAGAACATGGAACCAGAAGTCTGGGGCTGGTATCGGCAATTCGTGCGTGACCGCGACGACCACACGACACCGAATTTGTTCGTCCCTCACGGTGAAGCTGAAATCCAGGATTTCGAACGTGAATTTGGTGACGCTCTGCCGCCGGTATATCTCGCCTTCTTGCGGCAGATTGGGACCGGGCGGCTGACAGCGGATATCAACGGCGGGGATACTCTCGATTTCGAGAATTCCTTCCTAAGCACATCGAGTATTGCCGAGATATTGCGCCGTAACCCGGTCGAGTGGCGTATCGATCCTGACTTCATCGACGACGACGAAGTTCCCTTCTTCAGTCTGGGAAACAATTCAGTTCTGGGTTTCAGGCGAGGGCATGGAACTGCTGTGTACTATCCTTTCGGGAAATCCGCGTATGCACGGAACTTCAACCAATTTCTCGCGCGGTTGATGACGGATTGCACCTTCTACAGACAGCTATTCAGGTTGCCGTTGCTCGCCCCACGAAAATGATGCGGCACGCGTTCGGCCGCCTCACTTCTCCCGCTGCGGGTAAATCGTCTCGCCGCACTTCAGCATTTCGACAAAGGTCTGGATCTTCTTCCTCCGACCGACTTCCGTCTTCATGTTATGGGTGCGGAAGGCAAGCGCGAAGCGGTTCTGTTCACTGAGCTTGCCGAGCATTTCCCGAGCCTTGGGTTCCGCATCGATCGCGGCCTGGAGATCGTCGGGAATCTTCATGTCCTTGCCGCTCCCGTAGGCGCGGTCCCAACGGCCGTCGGCCTTGGCCATCTCCACCTGCCTGAGACCGTGCTCGGTCATCCGGCCTTCTTCGACCAGCCGTGCAACATTGTCGACATTGATCTGGCTCCAGGTGCTTTTCCTGCCGCGCGGGGTGTAGCGCTGCAGATAGCTCTTGTCGTCGAGGCCCTTGCGTACGCCGTCGATCCAGCCCCAGCAGAGCACCACGTCGATGGCTTCCTTGGGCGTGATCGACTTGAGCCCCGAATCCACCTTGTGGATCCTGATCCAGACTTCGTCCTCCTTGTCATGGTGGTTGCCGAGCCAGCGATAAAAGCTCTCGGCGGTCTCGAACTCGTGCACCTTTTCGGGATCGACCTTGACGGGCGGCATGAAGCAACTTTCCTCCTGTCGGCTGAAATTTCGACCTTGCACCGGGCAGCCTACAAGGCGGCGCTTCTGCCTTCCAGCCCTTAAGTTCCGCGAGTACGCGCAGGCGATGACGAAACTCGGTGAGCGCGACTGGCGCGCGCGACGGGCTCGTGAAAAGGTAACGCCAAGCGCGCCGGCAGGCCAGCGTGTCGGCGACGTGATCCCTGTGGGAAGAGGTTTGCATGCCTGCGGTGTCGAACCTGAGCTACGATGATTGGCTCGAGCATGCGTTCAGCCACTCGATCCGGCCGCATGGCAATCCCTGGTTCTTCGATGAAGACCCTCCGTGGTGGGATCCGGAGCCGCCTGTCGCCATCGATTACTTCACCAGACTCTTTTCGACGACCGAGCGTTCGCTGGCCTTCTTCTCCGACGCGCAGATCGCTCAGGGCTTCACCTACCTGCTGAGCACCAGCGCCTCGGGCGACAACGGGTGGTTCTACAAGACAACCACGCCCACGGCAGCGCGGCTGCGCTGCGTCGAGGCGATCGAGACTGTCTTCGCCGACCTGTTCGCGTCGCGCTGCGCCGCCGTGTTGGGCCACATCGACGAACCCGGGGCGGCTCCGCTTAACACCGTCTGCTACATGTGGTGGGACGAGTTCCCATGTTTGGCGCTTGCCGACGATCCGGCGTGCGATCTCATGCACAGGGCGGCGATCGACGTGATGCGTCGATCGTTAAGACTCGACTCGATCGCGTGTCAGGAGGCAGCCCTCCACGGCCTCGGCCATTGGGCGCGGTACCGGCCGAACGACGTTGCCGCGGCCGTCGATGAGTTCCTCGGCGGCGCACGCAGCAAGCGAGACGAGATCGTCTCCTATGCCCGATCCGCGAGGTGCGGCTGTGTCCTCTGAGGCGTTGTGAGACTTGCGGTCCACTTCGGCCGATGCCTGAGAGCATACCTCTATGCCTTGGCCGACCTCGCCATCGGAGGCTGAAACTCCGGCTGGCTGAGGCTTTGAAGGGTCTCGGGGGGCTTTCCCTCGATATGGCCGATCACCGCCTTGGCGAGCTCCCGACCGGCCAGGCGGATATCCTCGTACATGGTCATCACCTCCGGACGCAGCCAACGCAGGAAGTCGCTCGGCACCTTGGAAACCATGTCTGCGTCTTCGCCAAGCTTCTTTCGTGCCGCCTCGATGCCGGCGATCAGCGCAATCGCGCCGGAACCGCTACCGGAAACGATGCCGTCGGGGGCCTCTTCCGAGCGCATCAGCTTTTCGAAGGCATCGCGCGTGGCGACCAGGCTGTAGTCGATGTTGACCTGGTGGAAGCTCACCGACTCTGCATCGAAATCCTTGAGGCCGCGTTCGAAGCCGGTGCGCATATGCGAATGGAAGGTGAGGTGCGGCGGCGGCTCCAGGAGCACCAGCCGGCGCCTGCCGCGCTCGACGAGCCGGCGCACGGCCTCGTAGGCGAAGCGCTCGTTGTCGAAGTCGTGATAGGGGTGGGCGATCCCCATCTCTGTCCGTCCATGCGTCGCGAACGGCAATTGACGTTCGGTGAGCAGCGTCACGCGTGGGTCGTGCGGCTCCATTCGAGAGATGATCACGCCGTCGGCGGCGCCCGTATCGAGAATGTAGCGGATCGGACCGAGCGGATCCTTGGAGGAACTGTAGGGCGTCACGACGAGGTGGTACGGTGTGCCGGCGAGGATTTCGGTGATGCCGATGACCATCGGGCTGGTTATGCCCATGATCTCTTCCTCGAGCGTCAGGACAAGGCTTATGACATTGGTCTTGCCGGTTCTGAGGCGCACGCCTGCACGGTTCGGCTGATAGCCGATCTGCTTTGCAACTAACCGGACGCGCTCCTTGGTCTCCGCGCCGATATCGGGCGCATCCTTCAACGCGCGGGAAACGGTTGTGATGCCGAGCCCGGTCATGAAGGCGATCGTCTTCAGTGTCGGCCTGCCGCCTTCCGCTGGCGGCGCTGCCGCTGGCCTGTTCTTTGTCCTGCCTTCCATGCCCGTCACATAGCCTGCCTGTTCGGGACCCCCATCGGTTTCGAACCGCAATCGCGGTGCCGACACCATGGCGATAGCCCGTCTCCTGGCCAATTGCCGCCGTTATATACGATTTGCCCAGACGTACCATATCGGGGCGGAGCGAAATCGCCCACGAAATCTGTAACGATACAGTAGCAATGTCGAGCTTTTTTGTTGTTGCACTGCGAAGAGCATAAACAGAGGGTTGAATCTGGCGTCCGCGAAGTTCCATACTGCGCATGCGAAATCGCGGCGCCCGTTGCAACTACATATTTCATTAGTTGTTTGTGACAAATCAAGTATTTATCGTCTTCCGCCCGCGCAATGGCATCGGATACGAATGGGGAACAAAGGAGACGTTCCAGGAACTGCCGGATGCAATCTGCGGATGTGGCTTTCTAATTAATTTGAATTATCCGTTGTGGGTGTTGCGTCGGCAAATGGTTTGAACTAAGTTTTTTACGGTAACGTTACAGTGAGGGAGGAGACTCATGAAATTACGTTCTTTGGCCGGCGCTCTGGCCGCAACCGTGGCCCTGCCGTTTGGCCTGGCTCACGCCACCGATCTTGAAGTCACGCATTGGTGGACGTCCGGCGGCGAGGCCGCAGCGGTCGCCGAACTGGCGAAGGCCTTCGACGCGACCGGCAACAAATGGGTCGACGGTGCGATCGCCGGTTCCGGCGGAACGGCGCGACCGATCATGATCAGCCGCATCACCGGCGGCGACCCGATGGGCGCAACCCAGTTCAACCATGGCCGTCAGGCGCAGGAATTGGTTGAGGCTGGTCTGATGCGCGACCTGACCGATGTCGCCACCCGGGAGAACTGGAAGGAGATCGTCAAGCCGGCAAGCCTGCTCGACTCTTGCACCATCGAAGGCAAGATCTATTGCGCACCCGTCAACATCCACTCCTGGCAGTGGCTATGGCTCTCGAATGCCGCTTTCAAGCAGGCAGGCGTTCCGGTTCCGAAGAACTGGGACGAGTTCGTCGCTGCGGCACCGGCGCTTGAAAAGGCCGGGATTATACCGCTTGCGGTCGGTGGCCAGCCGTGGCAGGCGGCAGGAGCGTTCGACGTCTTGATGGTGGCCATTGCCGGCAAGGACGTCTTCGAGAGCGTCTTTGCCAAGAAGGACGAGGCAGTGGCTGCCGGACCCGAGATCGCCAAGGTCTTCAAGGCTGCCGACGATGCTCGCAAGTTGTCGAAGGGCAGCAATGTTCAGGACTGGAATCAGGCAACCAACTTGGTGATCACCGGCAAGGCTGGCGGCCAGATCATGGGTGACTGGGCGCAGGGCGAGTTCCAGGTCGCGGGCCAGAAAGCTGGTGTCGACTACACCTGCCTTCCGGGTCTCGGCGTGAACGAGGTGATCTCGACCGGCGGCGATGCGTTCTATTTCCCGCTGCTCGAGGATGAGGAAAAGTCGAAGGCGCAGGAGGTGCTGGCATCGACGCTGATCAATCCGAAAACGCAGGTGGCGTTCAACCTGAAGAAAGGCTCGTTGCCGGTGCGCGGCGACGTGGACCTCGCGACCGCCAATGACTGCATGAAGAAGGGCCTCGAAATCCTCGCCAAGGGCAATGTGATCCAAGGCACTGACCAGCTTCTGTCGCCCGACAGCCAGAAGCAGAAGGAAGACCTCTTCTCCGAGTTCTTCGCAAACGCCTCCATGACGCCCGAAGACGCGCAGAAGCGCTTCGCGGAGATCATCGCGGCGGCAGATTGATCGCGGCCTCTTGACGGCCTCGCTGCTGGCGGGGCCGTCGCCCAAGCTCTCGTCCTAAAATCCGCGCCGGATCCGCATGAGGCGGTGCGGCGGCAGAGGCAGACGAGGGCAGGGGCTACGCTCGTGGTCGGTGTTGGCGCTCGGCGGCTTAGTCGTCGCATAGGCCGGCCACCCTCAGACATTGTCGCAGTTCCGGAGGAGGAAACATGACGGCTCTCACACGTGGTTCGGCTAGGCCGAACCAGTGGCTGCGCAACCTGAATGCGAAGATCGCCTCTATCCCGATGATCCTGACAGCCGTGGTCATCTTCCTCGGCGGCACAATGTGGACCGTCGTCTATTCCTTCACGAGTTCAAAGTTGCTGCCGCGCCTCTCTTTCGTCGGGCTCGATCAGTACGAGCGGCTGTGGGCGGCGCCGCGCTGGATCATTTCCATCCAGAACCTTGCAGTCTACGGGTTTTTCTCGCTGATCTTCAGCCTGGTGATCGGCTTCGTGCTCGCCGCATTGATGGATCAGAAGATCCGCTTCGAGAACACCTTTCGCACGATCATGCTCTATCCCTTCGCCCTGTCCTTCATCGTGACCGGGCTCGTCTGGCAATGGCTGCTCAATCCGCAATACGGCATCCAATCGATCGTTCGCTCGCTCGGCTGGACGAGTTTCTCCTTCGATCCGCTCTACGACGCCGACATCGTCATCTACGGCATCCTGATCGCCGCGCTCTGGCAGGGCACGGGTCTCGTCATGTGTTTGATGCTCGCAGGCCTGCGCGGCATCGACGAGGACATCTGGAAGGCAGCGCGGGTCGACGGCATCCCGATGTGGAAGACCTATGTGCTGATCATCATCCCGATGATGCGCGGCGTCTTCATCACCACCCTGGTGATCATCGCGAGCGGCATCGTCAAGGTCTATGACCTCGTGGTGGCGCAGACGAGCGGCGGGCCGGGGATCGCATCGGAAGTGCCGGCCAAATACGTCTACGACTACATGTTCCTCGCCCAGAACCTGGGGCAGGGCTTCGCCGCCTCCACCATGATGCTCGTCACCGTCGCCATCATCATCGTGCCGTGGGCGTATCTGGAATTCGGGGGAGGCCGCAAGCGTGGATAACATGGTCACCAGCAACGGGACGCTCACCGCCGATGCGGGAGCCGGACGGATCACTACCGGTCCCAGCGGGCGCAAGCCGCGCCGGCGGCTCTCGCGGCGCAACATCATCGTCTACGGCACCTTGATCGTCGTGGCCCTCTACTATCTGCTGCCCCTCTATGTGATGATCATGACCTCGCTGAAGGGCATGCCGGAAATCCGCGTCGGCAACATCTTCGCGCCGCCGCTCGAGATCACCTTTGAGCCCTGGGTGAAGGCCTGGGCCGAGGCTTGTACCGGCCTCAACTGCGACGGGCTTTCGCGCGGTTTCTGGAATTCGGTCCGCATCACCGTGCCATCGACGATCATCTCGATCGCGGTCGCCTCGGTAAACGGCTATGCGCTTGCGAACTGGCGGTTCAAGGGGGCAGACCTCTTCTTCACCATCCTGATCGTCGGCGCCTTCATTCCCTACCAGGTGATGATCTATCCGATCGTCATCGTGCTCC
Organism: Sinorhizobium fredii USDA 257; assembly: GCF_000265205.3. Taxonomy (NCBI): domain Bacteria; kingdom Pseudomonadati; phylum Pseudomonadota; class Alphaproteobacteria; order Hyphomicrobiales; family Rhizobiaceae; genus Ensifer; species Ensifer fredii. The sequence goes on along the minus strand of NC_018000.1, from coordinate 4,385,804 downwards.
GAGAAATGGGCGTCTACGGAACGCTGACCGGCCTCGTCATCGTGCACACGATCTTCGGCATGCCGATCCTCACCCTGCTGTTCCGCAATTACTTCGCCGGCTTGCCAGAGGAGCTCTTCAAGGCGGCGCGCGTCGATGGTGCCGGGTTCTGGACGATCTATTTCAAGATCATGCTGCCCATGTCGTTGCCGATCTTCGTGGTGGCGATGATCCTGCAGGTCACCGGAATCTGGAACGACTTCCTGTTCGGCGTCGTCTTCACGCGGCCGGAGTATTACCCGATGACCGTCCAGCTCAACAACATCGTCAATTCGGTGCAGGGCGTGAAGGAATACAACGTCAACATGGCGGCAACGATTTTGACGGGGGCCGTTCCGCTCGTCGTCTATTTCGTCTCCGGACGGCTCTTTGTCCGCGGCATCGCGGCCGGTGCAGTGAAAGGATAAGCAAGCATGACAAGTGTTTCCGTCAGGGATCTGTCGCTGAACTTCGGTGCCGTAACGGTTCTCGACAAGCTCAATCTCGATATCGACCATGGCGAATTTCTCGTTCTGCTCGGTTCGTCCGGCTGCGGAAAGTCGACGCTGCTGAACTGCATTGCCGGCTTGCTCGACGTGTCCGATGGGCAGATTTTCATTAAGGATCGCAACGTCACCTGGGAGGAGCCGAAGGATCGTGGCATCGGCATGGTGTTCCAATCCTACGCGCTCTATCCGCAGATGACGGTCGAGAAGAACCTCTCCTTCGGTTTGCAGGTCGCCAAGATTCCGCAACCTGAAATCGACAAGCGCGTGAAGCGCGCCTCGGAGATTTTGCAGATACAGCCGTTGCTGAAGCGCAAGCCGTCGGAGCTTTCCGGCGGCCAGCGGCAGCGTGTGGCGATCGGCCGGGCACTGGTGCGCGACGTCGACGTCTTCCTCTTCGACGAGCCGCTGTCGAACCTCGACGCCAAGCTGCGATCCGAATTGCGCGTCGAGATCAAGCGGCTGCACCAGTCGCTGAAGAACACGATGATCTATGTCACCCACGACCAGATCGAGGCGCTGACGCTTGCCGATCGGATTGCCGTCATGAAGAGCGGCGTCATCCAGCAGCTTGCCGATCCGATGACGATCTACAATGCCCCGGAGAACCTCTTCGTTGCGGGCTTCATCGGCTCGCCGTCTATGAACTTCTTCCGCGGCGAGGTGGAAGCGAAGGACGGCCGCAATTTCGTTCGGGTCGGCGGCGTCGCCTTCGACGTCACGGCTTATCCGGCGCAAACGAAGCTGCAGCCCGGTCAGAAGGTGGTGCTTGGTCTAAGGCCGGAACATGTCAAGGTCGACGAGGCGCGCGACGGCGACGCGGTGCACCAGGCGGTCGTCGATATCGAGGAGCCGATGGGCGCCGACAATCTCCTATGGCTGAGACTTGCCGGACAATCGATGTCCGTGCGGATCGCTGGCCAGCGTCGCTATCCACCGGGCAGCACGGTACGGCTCACCTTCGACATGGCCGTCGCCTCGATCTTCGACGCGGTCTCGGAAAACCGTCTCTGACTAATGTCTGACGGGGGCCGACGGCTTCCGATCGAAAAAAAGCCGGGGCCAACCGCCGGCCAACGAATGGACTCTGGGAATGCCTTCCGAAATCATCAACCGCGACGCCATCCGCATCGACCTTTCCGGCGATTGGCTGCTCGCTTCGGCGGATAACAGCCACGCGCTGACCATTGCGCTTCCGGGCGACGTGCACAGCGCGCTCGAGCGGGCCGCCATCATATCCGACCCCTATCGCGGCCGGAACGAGGCGGATATCCAATGGGTGGCCCACAAGGAGTGGGTGCTTGAGCGCACCGTCGCCATTGATGCAGGCGATCTCGAAGGACACTGGTATCTCGATTTCGAGAGCATCGACACTGTCGCCTCGGTCTTCGTCAATGATCGCCTCGTTCTGCAGGCGGACAATTGCTTCCGCCGCCATCGCCCCGATGTTGCGCAGGCGCTTGTCGCCGGAGAGAACCGAATCCGCATCGTGCTTCATTCGTCGATTGCTGAGGGTGCTCGGCGCCAGGCAACGCAGCCTTTTTACGTGCCCTATCACGACGGCAATTCGCCGATCGCCAACGGCAATATGCTGCGCAAGCCGCAATGCCATTTCGGGTGGGATTGGAACATCGCCATCGCGCCGCTCGGTGTCTACGGCGCGCTGGCGCTCTGCCGGCTCGAGACGGCGCGGATCGAACATGTCACGACGCGACAGGTCTGGCTGGAGGATGGTTCTGTCGACCTGCAGGTGACGGTCGAGCTCCATGCCCGCGATCCGGGTATCCTGCCGATCCACTTCGAGCTCGTCGGCCTGCGCGAGCGGCTGGACTGCAGCGTCGCGGCGGGCGAGACCCGCATCACCCATGTGTTCAACGTGGCGGAACCGAGGCTCTGGTGGCCGGCCGGCAGCGGGGAGCCGGCGCTCTCGATCCTCAAGGTGGAAACGCCTGAGGAGAGCATCACGCGCCAGATCGGCTTTCGCAGCCTCGAACTCGTTACCGACAAGGACGAAGCCGGCAGCCGCTTCGCGCTGCGCATCAACGGCCGCGACATCTTCTGCCGCGGCGCGAACTGGATACCGGCGGATGCGCTGATGTCCCGTGTCACGCCGGATGGCGTCGAGGACCTGTTGCGTTCCGCCGTCGAAGCCAACATGAACATGATCCGCGTCTGGGGCGGCGGCTTCTACGAGCCGGATTGGTTCTACGACCTCTGCGACCGGCTCGGCCTGCTGGTCTGGCAGGACTTCATGTTCGCCTGCAATCTCTACCCCTCGACGCCGGACTTCCTCGCGAACGTCGCCGCCGAAGTGGACTATCAGGTCAAGCGGCTTCATTCCCACCCGTCTATCGCGCTCTGGTGCGGCGACAACGAACTCGTCGGAGCGTTGACCTGGTTCGAGGAGAGCCGCAAGGATCGCGATCGTTACCTCGTTTCCTATGATCGGCTGAACCGAACCGTCGAAACGACGATGAAGGCTGCCTCGCCAGAGGCGATCTGGTGGCCGTCAAGCCCGTCGGTCGGCTACCTCAATTTCGGCGATGCCTGGCATGCGGACGGCGCCGGTGACATGCACTACTGGTCCGTCTGGCATGAGAACAAGTCCTTCGACAATTATCGGACCGTTCGGCCGCGCTTCTGCTCGGAATTCGGCTTCCAGTCCTATACGTCGATGCCGGTGATCCGGCAGTTCGCCGAGGCCAGCGATCTTAATATCGCCTCGCCGGTGATGGAGGCGCATCAGAAAAACGCCGGCGGCAACGAGCGGATTGCCGGCACCATGTTCCGCTATTTCCGCTTCCCGAAGGATTTCCCTAGCTTCGTCTATCTGAGCCAGATCCAGCAGGGCCTGGCGATCCGGACGGCAGTCGATTACTGGCGCTCGCTGAAGCCCCATTGCATGGGGACGCTGTACTGGCAGCTCAATGACACGTGGCCTGTCGCCTCCTGGTCGAGCCTCGACTATGGCGGCCATTGGAAAGCGATGCATTACATGGCGCGGCGCTTTTTCCAGCCGGTGGCCGTTGCCGCCATTCCGACGTCGGACGGCGGGGAGATAGCCTTCTCTGTAGCGAACGACACGCCCGAGCCGGTGACAATCGAACTCGAGACCTTCCTCGTTTCGCTCGACGGCAGCCGCCGCCCGCAGATGGCGGCGATGGGCTCCTGCTCGCCCGACCGGGCGGCGACGCTCGTCACGATAGCCGCAAGCGACATTCCGCAGGATGCGCTCCTGTTCTGGTCGTTCGAGGCATCCAACGGCATGCGCGGCGACGGCCATTACGTCCATGGCACCTACAAGGCGCTCGATCTCGCGCCGTCCGGGCTGACGCTCGAAGCGGCGCCGCGGTCCGACGGGAGTTTCGACCTTACCGTGACCGCGACCGGTCTCGCGCTGCACGTCATGGTCGAGGCGGATGTCGAGGGCCGCTATTCCGACAATGCCTTCGATCTGACCGCTGGCCAATCCAAAGTCGTTCGCTTTACGCCAAAGGCGCCGCTCACCGAGGGTGCTGTTCCGTGTTTCGGCGCTTACGATCTCGAATCCTGCCAAGGAAGAGGCTGAGCGAGATGAAGCGGCATTCTGTCAGAACGCGTGCCTCTCCATCATGAACTCCGCCCTTTGAACCAACGATGCGGCGCCAGCCGCTTCCACCTTTATTCCCGCGAAATCCCATTCGCGCAAAACCCACGAGGAGATTTTCGATGAAAGACGTCAGTTTCCAGCTTTACAGCGCCCGCAACTTCCCGCCTCTTGCCGAAGTGCTCTCCGCACTCGGCGAAGCGGGCTATACCCAGGTCGAAGGTTACGGTGCACTCTACGCGTCGCTGACCGACGGAGAGATCGCTGGCTTCAAGAGCGGCCTCGATCGCAATGGCCTCGCCATGCCGACAGCCCATTTCGGGCTCGACATGCTCGAGACGGATCCGGGCCGGGTCCTTGAGATCGCTAAGGCGCTCGGTATCCGCGCCATCTATTGCCCCTATCTGATGCCCGACCAGCGTCCGACTGACGCGGCCGGCTGGCGCGCCTTCGGTGCACGGCTGCAGGCAGCCGGCAAGCCGTTCCGCGACGCGGGGCTCGACTTCGGCTGGCACAATCATGATTTCGAGTTCCATGCACTTGCGGACGGCTCGGTGCCGCTCGACCTGATTTTTGCCGGCGGCACGGATCTCTCCTGGGAGGCGGACATCGCCTGGATCGTGCGTGGCAATGCCGACCCCTTTGCCTGGATTTCGAAATACGGCAACCGCATCACCGCCGTCCACGTCAAGGACATCGCGCCCAAGGGCGAGAATGCGAACGAGGACGGCTGGGCGGATGTCGGCCAGGGCACGCTCGGCTGGAAGGCGCTCATCCAGGCGCTCTCCAAGACCTCGGCCAAGTATTTCATCGCAGAACATGACAACCCCAGCGACTTCAGGCGCTTCGCCAAGCGCTCGCTGGCTTCCATTCAGTCCTACTGAGGAGCGGATACGTCCATGGCAAAGGAACTCGGTGTCGGCATCATCGGATGCGGCAACATTTCAACCACCTATTTCAAGCTTGCGCCGCTCTTCAAGGGCATCAGGGTCGTCGCCTGCGCCGACATCAACCCGGCCGCCGCCGAGGCGCGTGCGGCTGAGTTCGACGTCAGTGCGCAGAGCATCGAGACAATGCTGGTCAATCCGGAGATCGACATCGTCGTCAACCTGACGATCCCGGATGCGCATTTCCCGGTTTCGAAGGCAATTCTCGAATCCGGCAAGCACGTCTATTCGGAGAAGCCGCTGGTCCTGACGATCGAGCAGGGGGAGGAACTCCGGGCGATCGCCAGGGCAAAGGGACTGATGGTCGGCTCGGCGCCCGATACTTTCCTCGGCGGCGCGCACCAGCTTGCCCGTGCCCATATCGATGCCGGCAAGATCGGCCGCATCACCTCCGGCACCTGCCATGTGATGAGCCCCGGCATGGAGATGTGGCACCCGAACCCGGACTTCTTCTTTCTGCCGGGCGGCGGACCGGTGCTCGATCTCGGGCCCTATTACATCGCCAATCTCGTCAACCTGATCGGACCGGTGAAACGCGTCGCAGCGCTTTCCTCGATGGCGAGCCGGACCCGCACCATCACCAGCGAGCCGCGCAAGGGGGAGGTAATCCCGGTCAAGACGCCGACCAACATCCATGCGCTGCTCGAATTCCACAACGGCGCCACGATCACCCTATCGGCAAGCTGGGACGTCTGGTCGCATCGCCACACCCATATGGAGCTCTACGGCACTGAGGGCTCGTTGTTCGTGCCGGATCCGAATTTCTTCGGGGGGACGGTCGAAGCAAGCGGGCAGGACAAGGACATCCAGCCGTTGCAAATGTGGGAGCATCCCTTCGCCGTCAACAACTGGCAGCATCCGCTCGGCCCGATCGCCAACTACCGCACGGCCGGTCTCGCCGACCTGGCGGAGGCGATCCTGAATGGACGTGACGCGCGCTGCTCGCTCGACCGCGCCCTGCATGCGGTCGACGTCATGGTGTCGATCCTGAAATCGGGCGAGGAGGGCCGCTTCGTAACGCTTTCGACGACCTGCACCCAGCCGGCAGCACTCGGCATCGATGAGGCGCAGGCGCTTCTGCGGTAAACAGAGCCCCCTTTAATGTTCAGGAAGACCCCTCCCCACAAGGGGGAGGGGCTTCCGGTGCCGCTCCGATTTCGCTTTCGCGTCGACCCTTGCTCCAGTCTTCGGGGCTGGAGCTTGGCAGGCCGTTGCTGCGGGCTCCTAGCCCCTCCCCCTTGTGGGGAGGGGTTGGGGAGGGGTATTCAAACGCACCCAACCTGAAACGAAGGAATTTCACCCATGGTCTGGCAACCGGCGGAAAACCGATACGAGAAGATGAAGTACAACCGCTGTGGCCGGAGCGGGCTGAAGCTGCCGGCGATCTCGCTGGGGCTGTGGCACAATTTCGGTGGCGACACGCCGCACGAGCGCAAGGTGGACATGTGCCGGACGGCTTTCGACCTCGGCATCACCCATTTCGATCTCGCCAACAATTACGGGCCGCCGCCCGGCTCGGCCGAGACTGCCTTCGGGGAGGTCCTCAGGACCGAATTTTCCGGCCTGCGCGATGAACTGATCATCTCGTCCAAGGCGGGATACGACATGTGGCCGGGGCCGTATGGCGAATGGGGCAGTCGCAAATATCTGATTGCCTCCTGCGACCAGAGCTTGAAGCGCATGGGGCTCGACTATGTCGACATCTTCTATTCCCACCGCTTCGATCCGGACACGCCGCTCGAGGAAACCTGCGGCGCGCTCGACTACATCGTCCGCTCGGGAAGGGCGCTCTATGTCGGCATCTCCTCCTATAATTCGCAGCGCACCCGCGAGGCGGCAGCGATCCTCAAGGACCTCGGCACACCATGCCTCATCCACCAGCCGAGCTACTCCATGCTCAACCGCTGGATTGAGGATGACGGCCTCGTCGACGCGCTCGAAGGGCTTGGCATGGGCTCGATCGTCTTCTCGCCGCTCGCCCAGGGCATGCTGACGACGAAGTATCTCAACGGCATCCCCGGGGACAGCCGCGCCGCCCAGAATCACTTCCTCAAGAAGGACTTCATTCGTCCGGCGATCACCGACAACATCCGCAAGTTGAACGCCATTGCCGAACGGCGCGGTCAGACGCTGGCGCAGATGGCCTTGGCCTGGGTTCTGCGCGGCGGCCGCATCACCTCGGCGCTGATCGGCGCAAGCCGTTCCGAGCAGATCGTCGATTGCGTCAAGTCGCTCGAGAACGACACGTTCACGGCGGAGGAACTGGCCGAGATCGATCTCTACGCGCGGGAAGCGGACGTCAATCTCTGGGCATCTTCGGCCGAGCGTTGACCACAGCTGAATTCTTTGATTCGCCTTGATTTCAGGCAATCCGACACGGTTTCCAGGGCCTGTACAAAAGTAGGGGGTGGCGGCTGAAAGCCACCGCTGGACACGCATTAGTGAATATGTATGGTGCACTGTCGCCGGTCCGATTTTCGGGAGGATGTTTGTCCTCTTGCGACCGGTAAACGAGGAGAACGAGCTCTCGGTATGCGGATGCGCGCCGGGGAATGGCTCAAGCAACGGTCGCGGGCAGCTACACGTGCTTGCAACCGTCATGGCGGGAAATTGGGAGGAATTATGGATCGCCGTTCATTCATCAAAAACGCAAGCCTCGGCGGCTTGGGTGCGGCTGCCGCGACGGCGCTCGCTGCGCCGGCCATCGCGCAGAGCATTCCGAAGGTAACCTGGCGTCTGACGTCGTCTTTCCCGAAGTCGCTGGATACTATCTATGGCGGCGCGGAGGTTCTGTCGAAATACGTGTCCGAAGCCACCGACGGCAATTTCCAGATCCAGGTCTTTGCTGCCGGCGAAATCGTCCCCGGCCTTCAGGCAGCCGACGCGACGGCGGCGGGCACGGTGGAGGCTTGCCATACGGTCGCCTACTATTACTGGGGCAAGGACCCGAGCTGGGCGCTGGGTGCTGCCGTACCCTTCGCACTTAACGCGCGCGGCATGAACGCCTGGCACTATCACGGCGGCGGCATCGACATGTTCAACGAATTCCTGGGCGGCCAGGGCCTCGTCGGCTTCCCGGGCGGCAATACCGGCGTCCAGATGGGCGGCTGGTTCCGCAAGGAAATCAAGACCGTTGCTGACATGAAGGGCCTGAAGATGCGCGTCGGCGGATTCGCCGGCAAGGTGATGGAACGCCTCGGCGTCGTGCCGCAGCAACTCGCCGGCGGCGACATCTATCCGGCGCTCGAAAAAGGCACGATCGACGCCGCGGAATGGGTCGGCCCCTATGACGACGAGAAGCTCGGCTTCTACAAGGTCGCGCCCTACTACTACTACCCCGGCTGGTGGGAAGGCGGGCCGACGGTCCATGCGATGTTCAACAAGGCGGCCTTCGATGGCCTGCCGAAGGGCTATCAGTCGCTGCTGCGCACTGCATGCCAGGCGACCGATGCGAACATGCTGCAGAAGTACGACTACCTCAACCCGTCGGCGATCAAGCGTCTGGTCGGCGCCGGTGCGAAGCTGAGCCCGTTCAGCCCGGAAATCCTCTCCGCCTGCTTCGACGAGGCCAACAAGGTCTATGCGGAGATGGAAGCCGCGAACCCGACCTTCAAGAAGATCTGGGAGTCGATCAAGGCTTTCCGCGGCGAGTACTATCTGAACGCCCAGATCGCCGAATACAACTACGATACGTTCATGATGATCCAGCAGCGCAACGGCAAGGTCTGAGCTCAGCTTCATTCATCGAAACAGAAAACCCCGGAGCGGCGCTCCGGGGTTTTTCTTTGTTCGGAAGAAAATGAGAAAGGGCCGCCGGGGCCGGCTCTTTTGCTCACTTGAAGGACGGCGGTGCGCTGAGGTCGGGCGCCGGGTTGTTCTGCTGGGGAGCGTTCTGCTGCCCCGGTTGCTGGCCCCCATCAAGCGGGCTGCCGCCGGGAAGTTGCAGTCCACCGGGAAGACCCAGACCGCCGCCATTGTCCGGGAGGGTCAAACCACCGCCGCCCTGGCCGAAGCCGGGCACCTCGATCTTGATCGTGGACGGATCGACCGTGGCGCCACTTCCCTTGTAATGCATGACCATCTGCGGGAAGAGGATCGTCAACGCCACCATCAGGATCTGAATGCCGACGAAGGGTACGGCACCCCAATAGATCTGGCCGGTAGTCACCGGCTGCGTCATCTTGCCGGTCACCTTGTCGAGATAGGGCACCCGGGCTGCGACGGAGCGCAGGTAGAAGAGCGCGAAGCCGAAGGGCGGATGCATGAAGCTCGTCTGCATGTTGATGCCGAGCAGCACGCCGAACCAGATCAGATCGATGCCCAACTTGTCGGCTGCCGGTGCGAGCAGCGGCACGATGATGAAGGCGAGCTCGAAGAAGTCGAGGAAGAACGCCAGGAAGAAAACGAGCAGGTTGACGGCGATGAGGAAGCCGATCTCGCCGCCCGGCAACCCGACCAGCAGGTGTTCGACCCAGAGATGGCCGTTGACGCCGTAGAAGGTGAGCGAAAAGACGCGGGCGCCGATCAGGATGAACAGCACGAAGGCGGACAGGCGCGTCGTCGAGGCGAGTGCCGCACGAACGACCTCCATGTTCAGCCGACCTTTGGCCGCGGCCATGATCAGCGCGCCGACGGCACCCATCGCTCCGCCTTCGGTCGGCGTCGCGATGCCGAGGAAGATCGTCCCGAGCACGAGGAAAATCAGCGCCAGCGGCGGGATCAGCACGATGATGACTTGCTGTGCCAGCCGGGACAGCGCGTTGATCTTCATCGTCCGGTCGATCAGGGCTACCACATAGATGAACGCGACACCGACGGCCGCCCCGAGGATGTCCGCGTTCTCACCCTGTGTCGGGGAAAGAAAAACATGGGCCGCATAGGCGATGCCGCCGGCGACGGCGAGCGCGACGACGAGCGACGTCACGCCCGATCCGAGGGTGCGGGCCTCGAGCGGCAACGCCGGCATGGAGTCTCGCTTCAGGAACGTCATGAGCAGGATGTAGCCCATGTAGAGGCACGTCAGCACGAGACCCGGGATCAGGGCGCCGGCATACATGTCGCCGACCGAACGGCCGAGCTGGTCGGCAAGAACGATCAGCACCAGTGACGGCGGGATGATCTGGGCGAGCGTGCCGGACGCAGCAATAACGCCGGAAGCGACGCGCCGGTCGTAGCCGTAGCGCAGCATGATCGGCAGCGAGATCAGCCCCATGGCGATGACCGAGGCAGCAACGACGCCGGTCGTGGCAGCAAGCAGGGCGCCCACGAAAATCACCGCATAGGCAAGGCCGCCGCGAACAGGGCCAAACAGTTGCCCAATCGTGTCGAGCAGGTCTTCCGCCATGCCGGACCGTTCGAGGACGATTCCCATGAAGGTGAAGAAGGGGATGGCAAGCAATGTGTCATTCGACATCACCCCCCAGAAACGTTCCGGCAACGCGTTCAGCAGAGGCCAGGAGAGATTGATCGAATCCGACAGCGGTGCGAGCTCCACGCCGATGATGAAGAACAGCAGGCCGTTTGCGGCGAGCGAGAAGGCGACGGGATAACCCAGCAGCAGGAACACGATCAGCGACAGGAACATGATCGGCGCCAGGTTTTCTGCGATGAATTCGATCACTGGCGCACCTCCGGAACTACGGCGTCCTCAAGCGGCGCGTGGGTCGGCACATAAGGAGTCGGATCGTCCATATTGCCGGTCATGATCGCGATCTTCTTGATGATTTCCGAAACACCCTGCAGTGCGAGCAGGATGAAGCCGGCCAGCAGGATGGCCTTTGCGGGCCAAATGATCAGTCCGCCGGCGCTGGAGGAGACCTCGCCGGAGACGTAGGACATCCGCACGTAAGGCACGAAATAATAGAGCATCAAAAGGACAAACGGCATCAGGAAGAAGACGTGGCCGAAGAGGTCGATCCAATGCTGCACGCGGCGCGAAAACATGCCGTACACGACATCGATGCGGATGTGCTCGTTCTGGCTCAGCGTATAGGCGGCCGCGAGCATGAAGGCGCCACCGAAGAGATACCATTGCGCCTCGAGCCAGGCGTTGGACGAGACGTTGAACGCTTTTCTCACGACCGCGTTGCCGGCGCTGACGAGCACGGCGACGAGAATGAGCCAGGAGACCGCCTTGCCGATCTTCTCGGTCACAACGTCTATCAATCGGCTGATGCCGAGTAACGGTTTCATCAAAATACCTCCCCGCATTGGCTGGTTTTTTATCTTGCCAAGCACAGTCACAGTGCCGATTTCAAGTCTCCTTTCAAGCCTGAGCGTCCATTTTTCCGCTTGGCGGCGGGCCCATATACGAAAGTAGGGTGGGGAGACCTCGGGAATGCCTAAATCGAAGGCGCAAGCGCGCGGCAGAACCCGTCGCCTTGCCTTCGATGTCCCCACGCCGCTTGCGGCCCGGCGCCGGACAAGCCGAGTCGGCAGCCCGTCTCGAGGCTGAAAAGCGAAGCGTAAGCCTTGCAACGGCCCAGAGTTTCGGGCTGGATGCGTGCAAACGGAGGAAGGAAACATGGCCGCGTCGATCCGCAATCCGATTCTGCCGGGCTTCAATCCCGACCCGTCGATCTGCCGCGTCGGCGACGACTACTACATCGCGACGTCCACATTCGAGTGGTATCCGGGCGTGCAGATCCACCACTCGCGCGACCTGGTGAACTGGCGCCTCGTCCGACGGCCGCTGGAGCGTGCAAGCCAGCTCGACATGCGCGGCAATCCCGATAGTTGCGGCATCTGGGCGCCGTGCCTTTCCTATTGCGACGGGCTGTTCTGGCTCGTCTATACGGATGTCAAGCGTTTCGACGGCAACTTCAAGGATGCGCATAATTACATCGTCACGGCCGAAGCGGTGGAGGCGACGTGGTCGGATCCGGTCTATGTCAATTCGTCGGGCTTCGATCCGTCTCTCTTTCACGACGATGACGGCCGCAAGTGGTTCCTCAACATGCAGTGGAACCACCGTTCCGAGAGCTTCGGCGGTGCGCCGAAGCATCCGGCCTTCGATGGCATCTTGCTGCAGGAATGGGACGAGCGGACGCGCAAGCTCGTCGGCTCGGTCAAGAACATCTTCGCCGGCAGTTCGCTCGGGCTCGTCGAGGGGCCGCATCTCTTCAAGCGTGACGGCTGGTATTACCTGACCACGGCCGAAGGGGGCACAGGCTATGATCATGCGGTGACTATGGCGCGCTCGAGGGCGATCGACGGCCCCTACGAGATGCATCCGAACGTTTATCTCATCACCTCGAAGGACCATCCGGAAGCGCCGTTGCAGCGGGCCGGCCACGGCCAATATGTCGAGACGCCGGACGGGCAAGCCTATCACACGCATCTTTGCGGCCGGCCGCTGCCGCCGCATCGCCGCTGCACGCTCGGCCGCGAGACGGCGCTGCAGAAGTGCGCCTGGCGGGAGGATGGCTGGCTCTATCTGGAGAGCGGCAGCGTTGTGCCGGAGATTACCGTGCCAGCCCCGGCCGAGACGAGCGTCGTTCCGAAGCCCGCCGTCATCGAGACGGATTTCGACGAGGGGGTGCTTGCGCCCGAGCTACAATGGCTGCGCACCCCGCTGCCGGAGCGGATCTTTTCGCTGGAGAGGCGGGAAGGGCACTTGCGCCTGTTCGGCCGCGAAAGCATCGGTAGTTGGTTCGAGCAGGCACTGGTCGCCAGACGCCAGGAGCATCATTCATTCCGGGCCGAGACGGTCGTCGACTTCGCGCCTGACACCTACCAGCAGGTCGCTGGCCTGACGCACTACTATAACCGCCACAAGTTCCATGCTCTCGGCGTCACCTGGCACGAGACGCTTGGCCGTGTCGTCAGCATCCTTTCATGCCCGGGCGATTTCCCGCACGGGCGTCTGGAGTATCCGGCCGGTAGCGGCGCTGCGGTTCCGGAAGGCCCGATTCATCTGGCGATGGAGATCAGGGGCAATGATCTCCAATTCTTCTGGCGGGCGTCGGCGCAGCAGGATTGGGCGTCGATCGGACCCGCGCTGGATGCAGGCGTGATTTCGGACGAGGGCGGCCGCGGCGAGCATGGTTCCTTCACCGGCGCCTTCGCCGGCATGTTCGCCTTCGACACCTCCGGCAGTGGCATTCCGGCGGATTTCGACGTGTTTCGCTACGAGGCGCTTGCGGTGTAATCTGAGATTTCTTTATCAGAAGTCGCGTATAAGTGCCGGTTATCATTACATAATTGTAATATCGCATTTCATATTCGGTTCAGCGGCCGAGGGCTAATTTCAAGGGGCATCTACGAAAGGAAACCCCATGAAACGCCTCCTGATCGCGCTTGCCGCCAGTTCCTTCCTTGCAACGCCAATGGCGTTCGCTCAGACGGCTGGCTCGTCTTTCGAGCTTGCACAGGCGCATGAACGCTATCGACACCGGCCGGTCGAGCGCCATCTCGACAAGCGAGTCGATAAGACCATCGAAAAGCGCGTGATAATCAAGAAATATCGCTGGGCGCGCGGTCACCGGTTGAGCCCGGCCGAGCGGCGCCATATGGCCTATGTCCGCGATTATCGTCGCTATAGACTGCGGCCGCCACCGCGTGGCCAGCAATGGGTGCGCGTCGACAATGACTTCCTGCTGATCAGCCTTGCCACGGGCGTCATCGTCGGCTTGGCTTCCGTTAACTAGCGTTTGAAAGACAGGGCCCGGAGGATCTGCCCCGGTTATGCATCCTCATGGAAGGCGGGCTCTTGCGAGCCCGCCTTCGCCGTCTTCGGAGGACGACGTCAACTCGCCGACGAAAGGCAGCCCTTCAAAGAAGCGCTGATGCCTTCCATCAACTGGAAGTAGAGATCCGGGCCTGCCTCGAGGGTGGCCGCCTCCGGGTCGAGCGTGCCGGATTTTGCCGGCGTGCCCTCGATGACGACATTGACCAGCTTCGGCTCGAATTGCGGTTCGGCGAAGACGCAGGTGGCGCCAAGATCCTCGATCTTGGCGTGAATCTCGGAAAGCCGTTCCGCACCCGGCAGCACCTCCGGGCTGACGGTGATCGAGCCGGCGACCCTGACCTTGTAGCGGTGCTCGAAATATTGATAGGCGTCGTGGAAGACGACAAAGGGCTTGTCCTTGATCGGCGCAACCGTCTCGACAAGGCTCTTGTCCAACGCGTCGAGCCTCTGATTGAGCTTCTCCAGATTAGCCTCATAGGCAGCGGCATTGGCCGGGTCGGCCTCGGCGAGCGTCTTCTCGATCTCGGCGGCCATGGCCTTGGCATTCACCGGGTCGAGCCACATGTGCATGTCGAACTCGCCTTCCCCGTGGCCGTGGTCGTGCTCGGCCTCTTCCGCTGCGGCGCCATGGGCGTCGGCGTCGTGCCCCACATGGGTGCCTTCCTCTGCGCCGTGCTCGTCGCCGTCGTCATGCGCCTCGAAGGCGCCACCCTCGCGGAATTTCAGCTTCTCGATGCCGGGCGCCTCGCTGAGTTCGACCACCTTGGCGCCGCTGCCGAGGGCTTCGAGCGGCTTTTCAAGGAAGATCTCGAGATCGGGGCCGACCCAGAACACGACCTTTGCCGCCTGCAGCGCGGCGGCATTCGACGGCTTCATATTGAAGGTGTGCGGCGAGGCGGCCCCTTCGACGATCAAGGAGGGCTCGCCGACGCCCTGCATGATCGAGGCGACGAGGGAATGGATAGGCTTGATCGAAGCCACCACATTCGGCGCCTCCGCCCAGGCGGGCGACGACAGGAGGACAGTGGATAGCAGGAGGAGGGCAGGCGTCGATTTCATAGGGTTCTCCGAGCTTGCAGTTCAAAGTTCAACATGCATCGGCGAATTCGCACCCGATGTTGCGCGACATTGCCGTGTAATGTTATTACATCAATTGCGTTATGCTATAACGTGTGCGATAGCCAGAGGCAATCGCCAAAACCGGAATTTTTTCGATGCTGAATTTCCGATCGCCAGACGTCACTCCGCTCGTCAGCCTCACCAATGCGGGCGTGCGCCGCAATGGGCGCTGGCTCGTCCGTGGCGTTGAATTTTCGATCAGCCGCGGCGAAATCGTCACCCTGATCGGCCCGAACGGCTCGGGAAAATCGACGACTGCGAAGACCGCGATCGGCGTGCTGAAGCCCGACGAAGGGAATGTCGAGCGGATGACCGGGCTCAAGGTCGGCTACGTGCCGCAAAAGCTTGCCGTCGATTGGACCCTGCCGCTGACGGTCGAGCGGTTGATGACTGTCACCGGGCCGTTGAAGGGACGCGAGATCGAGGAGGCGCTGGCGTCGACAGGCATGCTGCATATGGCCAAGGCCGAGGTGCAGCACCTTTCCGGCGGCGAGTTCCAGCGGGCGCTGCTGGCGCGCGCAATCGCCCGCAAGCCGGACCTGCTCGTTCTCGACGAGCCGGTCCAGGGCGTCGATTTTTCCGGCGAGATCGCGCTTTACGAACTGATCAAGCAGATCCGCAACCGCACCGGCTGCGGCATTCTGTTGATCTCGCATGATCTGCACATCGTCATGGCGGAGACCGATACGGTTGTCTGCCTGAACGGCCATGTCTGCTGCCGCGGCACGCCGCAGACCGTCAGCCAGAGCCCGGAATACCTGAAGCTTTTCGGGCGGCGGGCGGCCGGCGCACTGGCCGTCTACAGTCACCACCACGACCATACGCACCTGCCGGACGGGCGGGTGCTGCACGCCGACGGCAGCATTACCGAGAGCTGTTTCCCGGGCGATGGCCATCATCAATATGACGAGGCTGAAAACGTCCACGACCACGATGCGGACTGCGGCTGCGGCCATCACACGCGGCTGCACGGATATGAGACGGCGGAGAAGCGCGATGCTTGACGATTTCTTCATTCGCGCGCTCGTCGCCGGCATCGGGATCGCCATGATCGCGGGACCGCTCGGCTGCTTCGTCATCTGGCGGCGCATGGCCTATTTCGGCGACACGATGGCCCATTCGGCGCTGCTTGGCGTGGCGCTGTCACTGCTTCTCGAACTCAATCTGATGGTCAGCGTCTTCATCGTCGCTTCGGTCGTCTCGCTGCTGCTTCTCTTCCTGCAGAAGCGCGGCGCGCTGTCGACCGACGCCCTGCTCGGCATCCTGTCGCACTCGGCGCTGTCGATCGGCCTGGTCATCGTCGCCTTCATGACCTGGGTCCGGATCGATCTCGTCGGCTTCCTTTTCGGCGATATCCTCGCGGTTTCGGAGGCCGATATCGAGATCATATGGGGCGGCGGCATTCTGGTGATCTTCGCACTTATCTATCTGTGGCGGCCGTTGCTTGCCTCGACCGTCAACCCGGAACTGGCGGAGGCAGAGGGGCTGAAGCCGGAACGCGCCCGGCTCTTCTTCATGCTCCTGATGGCGCTGGTGATCGCGATTGCGATGAAGATCGTCGGTATTCTCCTCATCACCTCGCTGCTGATCATTCCGGCGGCGACTGCGCGCCGCTTCGCCAGGTCGCCGGAAGTCATGGCCGTTTTTGCCTCGCTGATCGGCGCCGTTGCGGTTGCCGGCGGTCTGTTCGGTTCGCTCCACTGGGACACCCCATCCGGACCGTCAATCGTCGTTGCTGCGCTGGCGCTTTTCGTGCTGAGCCTGCTGCCTGTCGGTCGGCTGGAGCGCGCGTCACATTCTTCGCATGGAGGAAACTGATGGGTACGCCCCAATTGACGAAAAACCAGTCGCTGGTGATGGGGGCGCTCGCTCATTCGGACGGACCATTGAGCGCCTATACGATCCTCGACAAGCTCAGGGATCAGGGCTTCCGGGCGCCGCTCCAGGTCTATCGCGCCCTCGACAAGCTTCTGGAATACGGTCTCGTCCATCGACTGGAAAGCCTCAATGCCTTCGTGGCCTGCTCCTGCCCGCATGACCATGAGCATGACCACGGCGTCACCGCCTTCACCATCTGCGAGGACTGTGGGCAGGTGACCGAGTTCCATGACGAGGCGATCGAACAGCGACTGTCGACGCTGGTTCGCGCCCAGAGCTTCAAGACCGAGAAGACGACCATCGAGATCCGCGGTCACTGCAAGAGCTGCGCCTGAGCTTCATTCAATAAGCAGCAAACCGCGCTTGTGTTCGCCGTCCAATGTGTCGACCGCCGAATAGAGCTTTTCGCGCGGGACGAGCCAGGGCTTGAAGCGTTCGTTCACGTCCAGCACGAAAACCAGGTCCTCCGCCTCGAGATAGCCGCCGAGCGGCGAGTGATGGCCGACGCCCGCGCCGAAGATTGCCTCTCGTGAAAAGTTGACGATATAGCGCTTGCGCGGATCGTTGCTCGCCCGCAAATGGCGTCGAAACTCGTCCGGCGTCAGATCGCGCAACACGGTCACACGGCGATCCGTGTGGGCTCTCGCCACCTCGGCGAGTTCGTCGAGCGTGAGCCCCATCCAGCAGAAACCGAGGCGGCACCAGCCGGTCCCCGCGAGAACCTCGGCTTCGCTCGTTTCCTCTTCTCCGATGGAACGAAAGAGGTTGGCGACGCTGGCCGGGCCGCAGAAGGAGCCATTTGCCTGCCATGTCAGACTTCGTTCGTAGCTCAAGGCCACCGGCAAGCTCCAGGCGCGGTTCAGCAGTTCCGGTGATTGGTCGACCGAGGCGCGGATCGCGGCAGGCGAGACTTCGGCCGGCCGCAATGCGTACGCACCGCTGAGGATGGCGGCGAGACCAATTACGGCACCGACGAGAAGTCCACGCCTCATTGCTCTGATCTCTGAAGTAGTGGCCCGAGCATAGCGCAACGCGCTCACAGCGCCCATGCCTCGTTCTGCTTGAACCAAGCAGGCTTAATCTAGCCGGTTGAACTGTGCGGCGTAACGCTGCCAATTCTTCACATAATGTTCGGCCGAGCGCTTCAGGCCTTGCACGGCTGCGTCGTCGAGCGTCCGGATCACCTTGGCCGGTGCGCCGATGATCAGCGAATTGTCGGGATATTCCTTGCCCTCGGTGATCAGCGCATTGGCGCCGACCAGACAGTTGCGGCCGATCCTGGCGCCGTTCAGGATGGTGGCACCCATGCCGATCAGCGAATTGTCGCCGATCATACAGCCGTGAATGATCGCTCTGTGGCCGATCGTGCAGCCTTCCCCGATCGTCACCGGGAAGCCCGGATCGACATGGACGATCACCGCCTCCTGGATATTGGTGCGTGCGCCGATGCGGATCGGCTCGTTGTCGCCCCGCAATGTCGCGCCGAACCAGATGCCGACCTCATCGCCGATCTCAACCTGGCCGATGACATTGGCGTCCGGCGCCACCCAGTAACTTCCTTGCGGCGGCGTGGTCGGCTGCAGCGGACCGAGCGCGTAGAGTGGCATGACTCATTCCTTCTGCTTGTAGCGCCGGGTGCGCGGCTTTCCCCTATCCGGGAGCGACTAAACGACTTTGACCGAGAGCGCCGCGACCCCATCGACGCCGCACGTAACGATGTCGCCGCGCTGCACGGCGCCCACGCCGGCGGGCGTTCCGGTCATGATGATGTCGCCGGGGGCCAGTGTGAAGAGGCGCGAGAGTTCGGCGATAATCTCCGGGACCGTCCAGATCATTTGGCCGAGATCGCCCTGTTGGCGCGTCTCGCCATTGACCTTAAGCCAGATATTGCCGCTCGTCGGGTGGCCGACCGCCGTCGCCGGGACGATCGCGGAAATCGGCGCGGAATGCTCGAATGCCTTGGCCGCGGTCCAGGGTCGGCCGGCCTCCTTCGCCTGCGCCTGCAGGTCGCGGCGCGTGAAATCGATACCGACTCCATAGCCATAGACACGCGCGAACGCTTCATCGATGGGGATGTCCGCTCCGCCGTTTCCGAGGGCAACGACCAGTTCCACCTCGTGGTGTACATCCGACGAGAGCGGCGGGTAGGGGAAATCCTGGCCGGGCGGCAACAGGTTGTCAGCATTCTTCTGGAAAAAGAACGGGGCTTCGCGCTCGGGATCGTGTCCCATCTCGCGCGCATGGGCGGCATAGTTGCGGCCAACGCAATAGACCCGCCGCACGGGAAAGCCGACCGGGCTTGCGGAAATCGGCAAGAGGATAGGCGGTGAGGGCGGTATGACGGTTTCCATGGTCGTCCGGTTCTCGCATGACCCAGGCTGGCCCGAGCAAAAGAAATTACCGGGGCGAAAGATTTCTGCGGGAAGTCGAAACGCTACAGCGACCTACCATGCCGGTGGTGACGGTGGTGCTGTAGCGATTCTTTGGGTGGGACGTTAGCAGCCGGACGGGCTCCGGCAAAAGGCAAACTTATGCCGAGGATGATTTATTAGCCACGCGCGGTCTGCTGTCAGGCGCAGCGGGCATAGGCTTCAAGCTGGTCGCGGGTCAGAAAGCGACCGTCCGAGCGCGAGTTGAGTTCCGGGTGGCTGTATTCGAGGCTCGGTACTTCGGGAAGTTCAAGGGCCTGGCGTACGGTCATGATGCCGATGTCCTTGCGGCCGGTTTCGCGCTTCATGCTGACTTCGACGATTCGTCGGAGATTGCTCTCTCTCATCATGATGTCTCTCCCGTATTATTTTCTTTTCCCTTTTGATCCGGAGTTAAACACTCCGAACTTGTTCTTTGTGAGGCACCTCAGAATATACGTGCTTTAAATGAACGCTTCACGACAGAAATCTGGCGGTTTCGCGGAGATTTCCGTGTCATTTCAAGATCGGCCGGAAATCCGGCCAGGCCCAAAGGCATGCTGATGACTTAAAGCCTGCGCCATAGCTTATATTAGAAACGACTCTGATCTTCAAGCAAAGCCGCGCGCAGATGCTATTAATACTATTTATCCAGGTGCGAACTACCTATTAATAATATAATTCCTGCCTACTGAGGCGTTTTTCGGTAGGCATATAGCAACAATAGACGTCCCGGCGTACACAGACGCTGAACACTGGCTTGCTGGCGGCGCGTCTCTCCGGTCAATGAGCCGACAGGTGCGCTTCCTCGACCGCGAAAATGAACAGCCTGCGAGCCTCGTCAGGAGTCCGCCGACCGCATATTGCCGCGCGGCAGGCGCTGCGCGCTGCGACGTAATAGGGCCCACGGTGGGGCCACTGGCCCGCGAGGCACGCGAGCGCATCGGACGGCCCATTGACCACACGCACGTCGCCGCCGGTCAATCCAAGCTCGATCGGACGGTTCCACAACATTTTATGCATGCTTCTCCTCCTGGGGTGCGATACACCGACAAGTCCCGGAGCACCGCGATTTCGGTACAGACAGCCGGGTGGAGGGCCCCCTCGCGCGCTGCTCCTCCCGCATTTCGGGTTTCAATGCAAAAACGTCGCCGGCCACGGCCCGGTTCCGCGCGTTGTCTGTGGGCGCCAGCCGGGCGAGGGTCTTCAATCTAGCGCATGATTTTCCGTTTGTCCGCAATTTCGCGAAGTCGGACTTGGGTATTGGTGCGCAATGCTGGCGAGGGACTGGCCGGGCGTTGCCGTATCTTCGCCAAGCCCCCGATTCCCTATCCAGGGTTGTTCCCGTTCGCGACGCCTTTTCTTCGCCCCTACGGCTCACAAGCCCCTTAAATGGCGGGGTTTTAAGCACTTGATAGCCGGCCTATATCTTTTCTGCTGGGGAGGCTGAAATGATAGAGGTTGCAGATATTCGTTTGACCTGGTTGCCACTGCGCAACGGGACCTATTGTGCAATGCTGGGCCGGCATGAAGTCGCCTTCGTCATGAAACGCGAGACGATGAGCGACTGGGCTTGGCGGATATCCCATTGTAACGGCACCAACAATCCGAGCTTCCATTATGCGTCGACGCTCGAAGGCGCCAAGGCGGCGGTACTGGCCGGCGTCCAGGAGTGGTTTCGCCAGGCCGGATTTCGGTAGCGCGAGACATCCCGCCGCCTCACCGATGCGGGTTATTCAACCCGGCGAACGAGCCTCCGCGGCACGTCTGTTTTCTCCGCACGCATGCCAGCTAGCATTTGCGTGCGCACTGAACGGCCGCGCCATCTCGCTTTATTTGGATCGGCACAGTATAAGGCCGCGTTCCGCCTGGTGCTTATGCTCGGATCCCGCGCTCAATTCGACGCTACACGTGTCGTCAAATTGGCTCTGCCGTATACGGGGGAAGCGGGCAAGAGAATTGAAGAGAATTGACCAGACCATGAGAGAGACGTCGCAAACGGTCGAAACGTCTGAGAAGGGCCGGTACTTCAAGGCGCCGGTCTTTGCCGTTGCACCGATGATCGATGGGACTGAAACCGCGAAAAAGTAAAGCAAAGGCAACAGTTGGCAAACGATTGTAGCAAAATTGTAGCGAAATGGGCTGATTTCTATCACGCTCTTGAGGCGGTAAATCCGGTGGCGCGGCCTGCTTAGAAACGGACAAAGCGCCCGGAGAGAGGCCCTGAGCAAGGCCACCAGACAGGGAACCTCCATCGACGACGTCGCCGACAGAATGGCCTGGATAGCCTTCACGAAGCGGATTTTCATGGCCAGAATTCTCTCTTTTCAACATTAGCTTTCGATAATAGTCTCTTGCCGCCGGATCGCAGGGAGCGACCAATGGAAGAGTTTGAGCCTGTTCTAGTCAGAAATGTCCGACATTCGGATTTGGTGAGGCTTTGCAAGTCCGTGAAGACGTACGCGGGATGCTGCATTCTCAAGGCCCCAAGCGGCGAAACGGGAACATCTGGGCTCGATGCTCACTGCTGGTTCCCGTCACACGATGACAGCATCCTTTTTCAGCTTCAGTGGGCGCCGCCTGAAAACGACTAAGGAGCAATCCTTCCTTGGACGATGAAGACGACGTTGGTCAGGCCGTCGTAATTGTTCGGATCCGCCTTGATGACGCGGAATGTCTTCCCACTGGCCGAGACCAGGTCGCCGGGCTTGGGCTCGATCGCGAGACCGACGGATGAAATGTAAATCTGCATGTCGCCGGACAGGATCTCCGTCCCGTCGATCTCTTGGGCGCTGTACGCCATCGGCACCAGCGTGGCCTCGTACGGCGTCGGCACAGGATCGCCGCCCTCGATCGGGTCAGGCTCTGAGATGCGCGTCACCGTGCCGGCTTGGCCATACTTTGCAATTAGGCGCTGCGCGGTCCCCTGCAGGCGCGTATAGATCGGGTTCGCCATCCTGCGCTCTTCCCTTTCAGGAACTCAGTCATATTTAAGCCTTAGTCGCCGAAAGGCTTTCTGCTTAAAGGACTTGGGGCATGTCCGTGATAATCAGCATCCTGGTCACGGTTCTTTTCGTCGTCGTTTTGGTCTATCTCGTGCAGAAGCTTCCGATCGACTCTACGATGAAGCAGATGGCTCAGATCGTCATTCTGATCGTCGGCGCGGTTTCGTTGCTCAGCTCTCTGGGCGTATTCTGATCGGTATCCGGCGGGCTACACCACCATGGCACCCGGCCAGCAAGGCACGAGGAAGGGCCCGAGTAGCCCCTCGATCGTGGTCACGACTGGCGTTGCAAGAGCGACCAGATCATCGACTCCTGATAGGTCCAACCCGTGCCGCAGCCGCCAACATAAACGAGCCCCTCGCCTTTTTGCGCCGCCAGCAATAGCCGGCCGATGGCACCAGGCACCGTCGACGGCTCATAGCCGACGATCACGAAGCTGTCGCGGAGCACGCACTTGATCTTCTGCCAGTCGGGGCGGCGTCCCGAGTGATATGGCCTATCGCGCCGCTTGGCGACAATGCCTTCGAGGCCGTGCTCGCAGGCGATGCGGAAGAACTCGTCCCCGTCTGCCTCGACTTCCTCAGAAAGCCGGATGACGCCGTCGCGGCCGGCGACGATCGGCTCGAGCAGCCGCCGGCGTTCGACGAGCGGCAGCCGGCGCAGGTCGCGGCCGTCGAGGTAGAGCAGATCGAAAGCGAAGAAGAGTATCTCGCCCGGATCGTGCAGGCTCGGCTTCCTGCCGAGCGCTCGCTGCAGCAGGCCGAAGTCGGAGCGCTCCTGGTCGTCGAGCACGACGGCCTCGCCGTCGAGGATCATGGTCGCATGCCCGAGCTGCGGCACCTCCGCCGCGATCGAGGGAAAACGGCTGGTCCAATCATAACCGCCGCGCGTGATGATGCGCACTCGGCTCGGCTCGATATGAACAGCGAGCCGATACCCGTCCCATTTCACCTCGCAGGACCATTCCGGCCCCTTGGGGGGCCGATCTACGAGCATTGCGAGGCAAGGATCCACGCGGCTCGGCATTGGATCGGTGG
The DNA here is from genome assembly GCF_000265205.3 of Sinorhizobium fredii USDA 257. Classification (NCBI taxonomy): domain Bacteria; kingdom Pseudomonadati; phylum Pseudomonadota; class Alphaproteobacteria; order Hyphomicrobiales; family Rhizobiaceae; genus Ensifer; species Ensifer fredii. The sequence goes on along the minus strand of NC_018000.1, from coordinate 4,362,611 downwards.
GCGGCGTTGGCGTCTTGGATGAGGTGTGGGCCATCGGCGGCTAAACGTGGCAATTTCATCAGCGGTTCCGGCCACGATTTCCTTTGAGCGGTCCCACCGGCAACTGCCGCGCCCGCCCCTCCCTCCGATCGCGGCCCATGGCTAGCGGACTACAGCCAGTTACCGTGCGTTCTGGCTGGGGATCACAGGATCGGGTTGTATAGAGTGGATGGACGGATAGAGCTAAAGATCAGATGCCGAGAGCATGTTAGAGCGACCGCCTACACTAGATCGCTATTGTGGAGCGCGCCGTCTCCCTCACAACAGCTGGTCTCGCTCTGGTTTGCCCTTTGCACGCCTGCGTTCGTCTAGCAGGTTGAGCAACTCATTTAGATCGTCTGCAGCGTATAGAAGCAAGCCAGTCTGCAGCACGCCCTCCCAACGCGCGGGCATTCCTGTGAAGCGGTCAATCACGCTCCACAGTCCGTTGCCGTCATCCTTCAATTCATATCGCTGGGCCATACTGGCATTTTAGCGCGCCCTTAAATGCAGCGCTAGGGCGTCGTGATCTATCGGGTGGGCTTATAGAGCGGGCGGTTTCTTCGATGACGATTTTCCCATGCGCCAATTAACGCACAGCTCAGCGGAAACGCCGCATTGACTATCAGAGGTATCTATACCGGCGAGCCGATCAGCTTAAGGAGATCTACGGAAGTAATGCTTTTGTCATCGACCTCTGCACCGAGCAGGATCTAATGAACGATGAGACTCTCGAATTGTTCGATGAAACTGGTGGGTATTCGAACTGGCTATCGTTCTTGCAGAAAAACTTTTCCAAGCCTGTAATTCCATGTGCACTCTACATAGAATTGGGGCGAGAGATCGAATTTAAGCGACAAGTATCGGCAATTGTTGCGCAGTTCGGCAAGGTATGTATTCGAACCTCGGTTCTAGATGAATTCGCGAGCACTCTTTATGGCTGGGCCTTGGATGCAACATTCCCAGAAAACATCGTCTTGTGCCCCGTGCTCTACTACATCGATGAAAATCAGTACGATAAGGTTAGGAACGCGTGTGAGTTTTATATTATCGATGTGGTGGGTAACAGTTACCCAGACGTTCTGATTTTTGCCGGCTCTTCGTTTCCTAGATACGTTACGGAATTGCCCGGATGCGGAGACGAAAAAGGATCGTTCCCGTTGATTGAAGTCAGGTTAGAAAACGAGTTGCGCCAGAAATATCCGCTTCTACTCAAGAATAAGGCCGATTTTGCTTCAGTCCATCCGCACCGTTATCCGACAAAAGGTGGCAACTGGGTGCCTAGGATCGACTATGTTGATGGCGGAAATTTTCGATACTCGCGCGTTCGACGGGACAAAGGAGGCTATGCCGCCGCAGCGATGCGCATCGACACGCCCTCTATAGCAAAGCTGCCCAAGTGCTGGGGCGCAGACCAGATCATGTCTGCAAAGAATGGCAAGGTTCTGGGTGGGAGTCCTTCTTTCTGGATATCAGTCAGGATCAATTGCTGGATCACCCAGCGATCCGCGTAGGCGCGATGATATCCAGCCACTTCCAGCCCTCGTATTTATCGCCGCGCTGTTTGATGTGCGAATAGCGCTTGAGCGAGTTCCACGACCGGTGCCCTGACACCGTCGCAACGTGCGGGATATTCCAGCCGAGCTCGAACAGCCTCGACACGCCCTCGTGTCGCAGGTCGTGGAAATGCAGATCCTCGATTTCCAGCAGGTTACAGGCGCGGGTGAATGATGCGCTAACGCTCCTGCCGTCATGAGGGAAGATCTCTGGTGCGCCGCGCGGCATCGCGCCGATAATGCGCATCGCTTCCGGCGGTAGATCGCACCAGACGTCGTTGCCGATCTTCTCGCCCGGGTTCTTCATGTCCCTGACCAGCACGCGTTTGTTGTCTTCCTCATAGTCCGACCAGGCGATCCGCGATATCTCCTCCTGGCGCCGCGTCGAGAAGATGGCGAACGCGATCAGCCGACGCATGGGAATCAACGACGGATATCGCGTCTCTCGATCGCTGTAGTGCTCCATCAGCCTGTCGAGCTCCTCCAACGTCGGCCGCCGATCGCGCTGCGCCGACTTGGCGACGAGGCCGAGGCGCTTCAACACCACCTGGGCGTCTTCCATCGCCGAATAGTCGAGATCGATCTTCCAAGCCGGACGGGCGATCGCGAAGATGCTCGCCAGGTGCGAAATGTAGTTTCCGACCGTCTGCGGTTTACGGCCCTTGGAGAGCTCCGTCGCAAACTCGACGATCTCGGCGCTGCCAATGTCGTTGCAGGACATCTTGGCGATATTGAACTCTTCCTTGACCTTCTCAAGGACCTGCGCCTTCGTCCGGCCGATCTCCTTCTTGCTCTCCTTCACATAGCGGTCGATAGCGTCGGCGAGCGTCGACTGGGGTTCTTTCAGCTTGTCCAGCGCCCCCGGTTCGGCCAGCTGCGTCTCACGCTTCTTCAGCCACGCCGCGGCGGCCGGCCGGCGTTCAAACGTCTGCGCCTCGCTATGGACTGTGACGCCCTCTCGCATTATGCGGATCTGCGCGGTATATGATTTCTGCCCATTGCGGCGCTTTCGCTCGACGATGCTGCCCATGGATTTGCTACAAGCCCCTGACTGTTTGCTACATTGTAGCAATAGCACAGTAGAAACGGGCTAAAAAGGGATCAAACGAGAGCTAACGAGACATGAAGGAAACGGCGCAAACGGCTGGAAAAGCGGGAAAGAGCAGGTACTTCAAGGGGCCTGTCTTTGCCGTGGCGCCTATGATCGACTGGACGGACCGTCACTATCGCTTCTTTGCGCGGCAGCTCTCGCGCCATGCGCTGCTCTATACGGAGATGATTGTCGCCGATGCGATCCTGCGCGGCGACAGGAATAGGCTGCTCGGCCATGACGCCTCGGAGCACCCCGTCGCGCTGCAACTCGGCGGCAGCGATCCGGCGAAGATGGCAGAGGCGGCGCGGATCGCCGAAGGCTTCGGCTACGACGAGATCAACATGAATGTCGGCTGCCCCTCGGACCGGGTGCAGTCCGGCACCTTCGGCGCCTGCCTGATGCAGGACCCGGCGCTGGTTGGCGAATGCGTGGCGGCGATGAAGGCGGCCGTGACGATCCCGGTCACGGTCAAGTGCCGCATCGGCGTCGACGACCAGAATCCGGAGGTGGCGCTTCGCGCGCTCGTCGCCCGCGTCAAGGAGGCACGCACGGATGCCGTCTGGGTGCATGCCCGCAAGGCCTGGCTGCAGGGCCTGTCGCCGCGGGAGAACCGGGAGATCCCGCCGCTCGATTATGGGCTCGTGCATCGACTGAAGGTAGAAAATCCGAATCTTTTCATCGGCCTCAATGGCGGTCTTCAGACACTGGATCAAGCGCTCACGCATCTTGATCCGCGACTGCTCCCTGCGTCCGCACCGGGGCTTGCCGCGGCCGAGGCGGCAGACGGAGCGCCGCTGGACGGAGTCATGCTCGGCCGCGCCGCCTACCACGACAGCGGCCTGCTCACGGCCGCGGATGTCTATTTCGCCCACCCGCTGACCGGCGCCGCAGCCGCGCCGCTCAAGCCGGAAGCCTTTTCCGATCGCCACCATTGCCTGTCGCTCGCATTCTGGGCGGACATGCGCGACGCCATGGCGGCCTACGCGGCCGCCCATATCGAAAATGGCGGCCGGCTGATCCATGTCACCCGCCACATGGTCGGGCTGTTCCAAGGCTGGCCCGGCGCCCGGCGCTATCGCCAGATTCTCTCCGCCGACGCCACCCGCAAGAGCGCCGGCCCGGAGGTGATCCATGCCGCCTTCGACGCGGTGTTCGAGGCGGTCATGGCCCGCCAGGCGGCGGAATAGGGCTGTAGGCCGAGCCCAGCAAGGGGCATGGCGGGTCCCTTGAGCGACCGCGCTGTGGCAAACTTCCCCCCAACGAAAAACGGCGCCTCTTGCGAAGCGCCATCTTTCATAATCCGATCTGAACGTCCGGCTTAGATAGCCTGGAGGTTGACCGCCTTCGGGCCCTTGCCCATGCGGTCCGGCTCGGTGTCGAAGCTGACCTGCTGGCCGTCCTTGAGCGTCGCGAGGCCGGCGGCCTGAACCGCGGAGATGTGGACGAAAACGTCCTTCGCGCCGCCATCCGGCGTGATGAAACCAAAACCCTTGTCCTGGTTGAAGAATTTTACGATGCCCTTGGTGGCCATGGAAGAAGTCCTTTTCCTTCAGTCTGTCTTTGCCGCAACCCAGCGCTTCAATAGCACGCCTTGGCTGCTTGAGGTAGTGTGTTCGTGCCCCTAAAAGGAAACGAACATGTCGTCTTCAGCGTCTCCCTAATTGGTCCCGATCCAGGGAACCATGTAGGGTGCTGAAAGGCGTCGAGTGGTCACGATTCGGGGAAAAGACGTCTACGATGCCGCTTGCGGCAGTCCCGGTCTTGGCCGGGCTCAAACGAAAGTCCAGTCTCCGGGATTGAAATCGCCCGAACGGGGTTAGGAGTGGCAGTATTTCGGGGAAAAGGCAAGCGAAGAGTTCCGGCTGTCGCAGTGTCCGCGCAAGGCCGTGCTATGTCCGGTGTTTCTGGAAGTCGAAGTGACGGACAAATGTCGTGGATTGCCTCGTTTCGACCACAATTTCGTCTCGACGCTGGGCTGAGCGTGGCGCGTCTTCTCGCATCCACTGGACTTGCTGCTGGCACAGCGAACCGGTAGGTCTGAACCGGACAGAAAATTGCAAGTCGACGAAAGCAGGTGGCCGTGATCGATCCCTATGCCCTCCTTGGAATTGAGCGCGACGCCGACGAGCGGGCGATCCGGGCGGCCTATCGCCGGGCGGTGAAGACAGCCCATCCGGACCGCGGCGGCGATGCCGAGCAGTTCGGCAAGCTGCAGGCGGCCTATGATCTTCTGAAGGATCCGGTGCGCCGCAAAGTCTATGACGACACCGGCTACGATCCGCAGCTCGTCGATCCCAAGCAGCTCAAGGGCCTGATGATGTTGGAGACACTCGTCAACGATTTCATTCTCGACCTGCGCGAGCCCGGCAGCTTCGACCCGGTGGCGGCGATGCGGCGCAAGCTCTCCGACGACATCGTCAAGACCCGCTTCCATATCCTCGAACTCGAACGCCACCGCTCGCGCGTCCGCAAGCACCTGGACCGTCTCGGCCGGCGGCCGGACACCGACGTGCTCGGCTCGATGCTGCGCGCCCGCAGCCAGTCGATCAGCGACGCGATCAAGAATGCCGAAGCGCAGATCGAGATCATCGAGGAGGCTTATGCGATGCTGGAAGGCTATTCGTATGAGATGGAGCCGCTTCAGGTGGAGGCACGGGCGGCGGAGTAGTCCAAGCATTCTGAGGAATCGTGACGCCGCGGTCCCTTTGTCAGCTTCCACTGGCGGAACGGCAGCGGTCGGCGCCAAGCATAGCCAAGACTAGAGCAAACGAGCGGGCGAAAAAGGGCCGGATCCTTCATTTCCGGCGGGACCGGCAGGACGGGAGGAGCTGTGGCTTTGCTTCTCCCAATCCGAGGGGAGGGTTTTGGTCGCGCCGGTTGGGTGAGCCGGCGCGACTAGTTTATAGGTCATTGGCAGCGAGCGCTGGGATACGCTCGTCGAAACTACGCTAATGGTTTCGTCCAGATCCTGGGTTCACTTGCCTTAATCCTGGTTACCCGGTCCGGGGTCTCGGTTGTCCCTGTTCCGATCCTGGCCGCCCTGGCCCCGATCCTGCCCGCCCTGGCCGTGATCTTGGCCGCCGCCACCGCCGTCATTGCCGCCGTCATTGCCGCCGCCGCCGGCGTTAGTCGTTGAGAACGGATTGGTGGGCGTGATTACTGCCGTGGCCAAAGGCGGACATTGCGCGATCTGCGCGGACGTGAGGATGTCGGTTCGGTTCTCCGCCGCGCAGCAAGCCGCAAAGTTCGCGTCTGTAAGGGGGCTGCACTGTTGAGCCATAAGGATGGGACCATCCTGGCTTTGTGCCGGAACCGGGGCCGATGCAATAAATCCAGCCGAAACCAGCGCCAGGCCGGTGCTCGTTAAAAATGTCTCCAAGATGCGCATCTTCGTTCTCCCTAAATTAGATGGCACTGAAATTCGCAATTTGCGGGAATGTTCCCTATAAAGTTAGGGTTTTTGGCTGCGTGAGGACGGGAAAACGGGGTGGGCGCGTAAATTGACCTGGAAAATGATAGGGTGTAGCGCGTGAGTACACGTCTTCTCACGTTGCGCTTGTGTGCCGATCGATCGGTCGGGCGGCGGAGGAGGAGGGGCATCCCCCTGACTAGCGCGAGTGTCTAGGCAAGCTCCAGCTACCTTATGGTGAGTCGAGTTTTCGCTCAGTTTGTGTTAGAGCCGGCATGTCAAAGCGGATTGTCCATATAGGGAAAAGCGTGCTCTCCAGATGACAGTTGATGCAAATAGCCATATATCCCTAGGTGTAGCATTAGCGTAGTAATCGGTTGCTTCTTGGCTGCAGCGGGATGCGAGATTTGGAGCGGGAAAGGCATTAATCCGTGACAATGCGTAATGGCCAGCTTCCCATTGGGGTTGATCCAGAAAATACTGACGTTGTGCTAATGCAGGCGATGCATAATTCTGGCGCAAAAAAGGGGCGAAGTGGCCCATTCATTTAAGGTTCGACGCAACGATACTCTTGCTGATGTGATGGCTTAAGTTGACACAATTGAGAACCTACTCGTCGGCTACGATCAGGCTGCTGCCGTGTATATCTACACGTATGCGTGCGAGCGCGTTGTAAGTACCCCCAAGACTCGGCTGAACGAGACTTCTATTAGTCTGGGGAGGTTTTTCCGTAAATGTAGTGAAAAATGGGTTCGTGAAAATCGAGTCCATCGATCCACTACCGCCCCGGCCGCCCCGTTTTTCCTTTCGTTCGGCCCTTCTGCCGCTTCTCGTCCGCTTGGTCCTCATAGGAGCCGATGCCGGGTTTGGCGCGGGTGAGGATCGGCTTTTCCGGAACGTGGCCAGTGATGGGCTTCTCGGTCCGCCCGACGGTCATCTCGTTGAGGGTGTTTTTCCTGAACAGCGATTGCCCTTCCGACTTGCGGCCCATTTCGTCGAGATCCGGCTTGCGGAAGAGCGGGCGCTCGGTGTCGGTGCCCGGGCCCATGTCGTCGAGGGAGGGTTTCTGGAAGTAGCCGGTGGACGAGGTACCCCCCTCCGTCCTGCCGGACATCTCCCCCGCAACAGGAGAGCTCGGGCTGGGGGCGCTCTTCGTACCCCGCTTCCCGCTCTCTTGCGACTTCGCCTCTTCTCTTGCCATCGGATCGTCGAGGACCGCGAGTTCGGCGGCCTTGAGGCGTTTGATCTCGTCGCGCAGCCGCGCGGCGGTTTCGAAGTCGAGGTCGGCGGCGGCATCGCGCATCTGTTTTTCCAGCGCATTGAGATGCGCCTGCAGATTGTTGCCGACGAGGTGGCCGCCATCCGCAAAGCCCTTGCCGGAGACGCCGGAGATGTCGGCACGGACGTGGTCGCGCTCGTAGACCGAATCGAGGATATCGGAGATCCTCGCCTTCACCGATTCCGGCGTGATGCCGTTCTCGAGGTTGTAGGCCATCTGTTTCTCGCGACGGCGGGCGGTTTCCTCCATCGCCCGGCTCATCGAGCCGGTGATCGTGTCGGCATAGAGGATGACCTTGCCGTCGACATTGCGGGCGGCGCGGCCGATCGTCTGGATGAGCGAGGTTTCCGAGCGCAGGAAGCCTTCCTTGTCGGCGTCGAGAATGGCGACGAAGCCGCATTCGGGAATGTCGAGGCCCTCGCGCAGCAGGTTGATGCCGACCAGTACGTCGAAGGCGCCGAGGCGGAGATCACGGATGATCTCGATGCGCTCCAGCGTGTCGATGTCGGAGTGCATGTAGCGCACCCGGACGCCCTGCTCGTGCAGATATTCGGTGAGGTCCTCGGCCATGCGCTTGGTCAGCACCGTGACCAGCGTGCGGTAGCCGGCGGCGGCGGTCTCGCGAATTTCCCCCAGCACATCGTCGACCTGCGTCTTGGCGGAGCGCACCTCGACCGGGGGGTCGATCAGGCCGGTCGGGCGGATCACCTGCTCGGCGAAGACGCCGCCGGACTGCTCCATCTCCCAACCGCCGGGCGTCGCCGAGACGGCGATCGTGTCGGGTCGCATCGCGTCCCATTCCTCGAAGCGCAGCGGCCGGTTGTCCATGCAGGAGGGCAGGCGGAAGCCGTATTCGGCCAGCGTCGCCTTGCGGCGGAAGTCGCCGCGATACATGCCGCCGATCTGCGGAATGGTGACGTGGCTTTCGTCGATGAAGATCAGCGCATTGTCGGGAATATATTCGAACAGCGTCGGTGGCGGTTCGCCGGGCCTGCGGCCGGTCAAGTAGCGCGAATAGTTCTCGATGCCCTGGCAGGAGCCGGTGGCCTCGAGCATTTCGAGGTCGTAGCGGGTGCGCTGCTCGAGGCGCTGCGCCTCCAGCAGGCGGCCGGCGCGCTCCAGTTCGACCAGGCGTTGCGCCAGCTCCTCCTTGATCGCCTTCGTGGCGGCGTTCAGCGTCGGCCGCGGCGTCACATAGTGCGAGTTGGCGTAGATCTTCACCGATTTCAGGTCGCCGGTCTTCTGGCCGGTCAGCGGATCGAACTCGGTGATCGCGTCGATCTCGTCGCCGAACATCGAGATGCGCCAGGCGGCATCCTCCAGGTGGGCCGGGAAGATCTCGATCGTGTCGCCGCGCACCCGGAAGGAGCCGCGCTGGAAATCCATGTCGCGGCGCTTGTATTGCTGCGCCACCAGATCGGCGAGCAATTGCCGCTGGTCCAGCCGGTCGCCGACATTCATCTGAAAGGTCATCGCCGTGTAGGTCTCGACCGAGCCGATACCGTAGATGCAGGAGACCGAGGCGACGATGATGACGTCGTCGCGTTCGAGCAGCGAGCGCGTCGCCGAGTGGCGCATCCGGTCGATCTGCTCGTTGATCGAGGATTCCTTCTCGATATAGGTGTCGGAGCGCGGCACATAGGCTTCCGGCTGATAGTAGTCGTAGTAGGAGACGAAATACTCGACGGCGTTTTCCGGGAAGAAGTTCTTGAACTCGGAATAGAGCTGGGCGGCGAGCGTCTTATTCGGCGCCAGGATGACGGCCGGACGCTGCGTCGCCTCGATCACCTTGGCCATGGTGAAGGTTTTGCCGGAGCCAGTGACGCCGAGCAGCACCTGGTTGCGCTCGCCGGTGGTGAGACCGTCGACGAGATCGGCGATCGCGGTCGGCTGGTCGCCTGCGGGCTCGTAGTCCGATTGCATGCGGATGGCGATGCCGCCTTCGGACTTTTCCGGTCGGGCAGGCCGGTGCGGCGTCCAGAGCTTACCGTCCTTGAACAGCGGATTGCCGCTCTCGATGAGCTTCGCCAATACATCGACCGTGGCGGTGACGCCGGAGCCCGTCGTCAGCTTGTCGGCATCCTCGAGCGCTACATCGAGGCCGGCGACCGGGTTGAGCCCGGCGGCAGCACGCGTCTTCGGGTCGTGGCTGCCGCCCATCGAGGTGCCGCGTGCGGTCTTGCCGCTGATCGTCTTTCCGCTCGCGCTGTCGGCGCGTTGCGCCTTCGCTCCGCGGGGGCCTCGCGTCAGCTCGGACGCCCGTTCGGGCTTGCGGCCTTCGGCCGATCTCTCTTCACCGTCCGAGGTCGCTTTCGATGCGGCAATCTCGACCTTCTTGCGGTGCTTGCCCGCCTTCGAAGCGACCTCGCGCTGGCTCTCGAAGGTCGACGCCTCCGCCTCAGCCTCGAGCTGCTTCACCCAGTCGGAGACGTTGCCGGACAGCGGCGTGCCGGAAAGCGGCGCCTGCGGGGCTTCCTCGAAACCGCTGGGTGTGGACGAATTTTTCGGGGATTTTTTCGGTTTCTGGGCCATGGCGGGGAATATGGACAGAGTCAGGCCGAAAGCCAAGGGGGAAGGAGTACAAAAGGGAAACGAAGCGGATGGATTTTTCGAGGACGGTGGCGTAGAGCCGACAGCATGTGGCAGCTGCTGGTCGCGAGAAATCGTGCGGAAAAAGCAGGGCACATCCGCTCCGGATACGGCGAAGACGCTTGCGAGGAGGACGGCGGCCGGATCATCCTCGGTCACCGATTCGCGTCCTCCCGAGGTCCCAATGCCCTTTGCCGTCAATCCCGCCTATGTCTGGCCGGTGCTGCTGCTGCTCGCCTCCAATGTCTTCATGACCTTCGCCTGGTACGGTCACCTGAAGTTCACGTCCTCGCCACTCTATATCGTCATCGCCGCCAGCTGGGGCATCGCTTTCTTCGAATATTGGCTGGCGGTACCCGCCAACCGCATCGGCCATTCCGTCTATTCGGCGGCGCAGTTGAAGACGATGCAGGAGGTGATCACGCTCACCATCTTCGTCCTCTTTTCGATCTTCTGGCTGAAGGAGCCGATCGGCTGGCATCAACTCGTCGGTTTCGCGCTGATCGCGCTCGGCGCCTCGTTCATTTTCAAGGGCTGAGGGCGGATGAATTGCCCCTCATCCCGCTGCCGCGACCTTCTCCCGCCATCCAGGTAAACTGGTAGAGCAAGGCGCTAGGAAAAGATTGCCGGATCCGGCGCGGGCTCGTCCATGGCTATTCCGCCGGCACGGGCGTCGGCTTCCCGGTACTGTCGAGCGCCACCATCACGAAAATGGCGTCGGTAACCTTCTCCATCACATGCGAGAGATAGCGCTGCGCCCAGGCCTCAACCTTGAGGGTCATCGAGGTGCGTCCGACCTTGACGATATCCGTATAGATGCACAGCGTGTCGCCGATCTTGACCGGCAAAGCGAAGGCCATTTCCTTGACGGCGGCGGTGACGACGCGGCCCCTGGCACGTTCGGCGGCGCGGATGCCGCAGGAAAGGTCCATCTGCGCCATCACCCATCCGCCAAATATGTCGCCGGCGGCATTGGCATCGCCGGGCATCGCCAGGGTGCGCAAGGTTAGCTCGCCATTCGGCTTGATCACTGCATTCATGCGGCTTCTCCCCCGTTGCCGACAAAAGGTTTAGTCTATGGCGGGTATCCGAAAAAGAGGCCAGCACCAAATCTCGCATCCTCTCCGGCACGCGCCTTGGTTGCCGAAAAGTTAATCCTGAATCGTAAAATCTAGCGAATCTTTGTTAGGAGCTTCGCAAATTCCTCCCTTTATCCTGCAAGCCACTGAAAGGGAGGCTGGGATGAGACGATTTCGGATTTCGGCGCGGCTTTACGCGCTGGTGGCATTTGCGTTGTTGGTGATGGCGGGGGCGCTGACCTTCGGCCTGGTCCAGGCGCAGGACAAGCTCGTCGCCGAGCGTAAGGCGATGCTTTCGGCGATGAACGACAACGCCGTTACGGTGTTCGAGGCCTATCACAAGCAGGAACAGGCCGGAACGCTTTCACGCGAGGAGGCGCAGAAACGTGCCTTGGAAGCGATCAAGGCGATGCGCTACCAGGACAGTGGCTACTTCTGGGTCAACGACATGCATCCGACGATGGTGATGCATCCGATCAAGCCGGAACTGGACGGCAAGGATCTTTCCCAGAACAAGGATCCCAACGGGAAGTTCCTGTTCGTCGAATTCGTCAAGACGGTGCAGGCCCAGGGCAGGGGCTTCGTCGACTACTACTGGCCGAAGCCCGGTGCCGAGGAACCGGTGCTGAAATATTCGCATGTGGCAGGCTTCAAGCCTTGGGGCTGGGTTGTCGGCACCGGCGTCTATGCCGACGATCTGGCGGCCATGTTCCGCGAGCGCGCCTGGCAGGTGGGCGGCATTCTTGCAGCGGCGGCGCTGGCGATCCTGCTGGCGGCACTGGCGATCGTCCGCAGCGTGGTGCGGCCGGTTGAGAAACTGAAGGTCTCCATGCAGGCGATCGCCGACGAGGACGTTTCCTCGGAAATTCCGGAAACGGACCGTGCCGACGAGATCGGCCAGATGGCCAAGGTACTTATGGTACTGCGGGATTCCGTGAAGGAGCGCTTGGAACTGCGCTCGCGCGAAGTCGAGCAGCAGGATCGGCTGAACGCCGAGCGGCGCGGCAATGAAGAACTGCAGCGCTCGACCGCCGCCGCCCAAGCCGAGGCGATGGAAACACTTGGCGCCGCTCTCGAGCGGCTGGCAAGCGGCGATCTCACGGCCGAGGTCGGGCGGATCGCGCCGGAATACGGCAAGCTCAAGCATGACTTCAATGCTGCCGTTGCCGCGCTTCGGGATGCCATCGGGGCGATCTCGCAATCGACCGAGATCGTGCATGGCAGTGCCGGCGATATTTCCGAGGCGGCGAACAATCTGGCGCGGCGGACGGAACAGCAGGCGGCCGCCCTGGAAGAAACGGCCGCGGCGCTCGACGAGATTACCTCGACCGTGCGTCACGCCTCGGATCGCGCCGTCGAGGCGCGCGACATGGTCAACGAGACCAAGGCGAGTGCGGCGAAATCCGGCGGCATCGTCCGTAACGCGATCGATGCCATGGGGCGGATCGAGGATTCCTCGAGCCGCATCAGCCAGATCATCGGCGTCATCGACGAGATCGCCTTCCAGACCAACCTGCTGGCGCTGAACGCCGGCGTGGAAGCGGCGCGGGCGGGCGAGGCGGGGCGCGGTTTTGCGGTCGTCGCCCAGGAAGTTCGCGAGCTTGCGCAACGGTCGGCCGGGGCAGCGAAGGAAATCAAGGGTCTTATCGGCACGTCGGTCAAGGAAGTCGGCGCGGGCGTCGAGCTCGTTCGCTCCACGGGTGACGCCCTCAAGGAGATCGAGGCCCTCGTCAACCAAGTGAACGAACAGGTCGCCTCGATCGCCACCGCGGCTCGCGAACAGGCGACGGGTCTCCAGGAGGTGAACACTGCCGTCAACAGCATGGACCAGATGACGCAGCAGAACGCGGCCATGGTCGAGGAAACAACCGCCGCGAGCCAGGTGCTGGCCCAGGAGAGCCGCGAGTTGAAGTCGCTGCTCGAGAGGTTCCGCCTGCGGGACGGGCAAGCCGCCTATGATCGGGCGGCCTGACACAACAAAATAGAAGACCAATTGCCAGACTGGCCCGCGTTCGAAAGAGCGCGGGTTCTTTGTTTCGACATTATTCTATCCATCCCCAGTTGCATGAAGGGGATCCGGTTCGCGGAACTTGACGGCACCGTCCATTGCAGGTGAGATCACGCTCGGGAGAGGGCGGCCGTTGCAGTTCGCTCGAGGCAAAGATGATCGCGGAGGATTTCCATGTCGCTACTCAGGCTTTTCATCTCGCGGCCGTCCGCTTCGATCTTGATGGTGATCGGCTTTCTTTCCGCCTGCACGGTCGTCGTCGACGAACCTGGGCCCGCGCCGGTCCGTCCGCCGCAAATGTGTACGATGGAATTCGCGCCGGTCTGCGGCGAACGCGGCAACCGCCTCAGAACCTTCCCCAATGCCTGCAACGCGCGCGCCGACGGCTTTCGCGTCCTTCACCGGGGCGAATGCCGGCCGGATTTCCGTCCGCCGCTGGAGCAGGCCTGCACCCGCGAATTCGCACCGGTCTGCGGCGAGCGCGGCAGGCTGAGGCGATCATTTCCGAATGCCTGTGAGGCGCGCGCCGACGGATTCCGGGTGATCGGGTCGGGCGAATGCCGGCGCAGCGAAGATCCCGCGCCGCCCCAGCAGTTTTGCACGCGGGAATATGCTCCCGTCTGCGGCCAGCGCGGCGGGCGGCTCTCGACCTTTCCAAATGCCTGCGAAGCCGGCGCCGCTGGTTTCCGCATTGTCCATCGCGGCGAGTGCGGTTGAGGAGACCGCGACCCGAGGCAGGACTCGCGCCACTTTTGGTGTCGAGCAAACGCTTCATTTACCACGTTTGCATATAGTACGGCCTGAACCCGTCTTTCTCGGCCGCTTGCCCGCTTGGCGACATAGCGGGGCGCCACGTTTTGATTGCGGGCGGGCGATGGACCGACAAAGTCGTGGCTTTGTCATGGACGAAGGCGGCAATTGGTATGGCGTATGTTTCTCTTCTCCATCGACCGTTGACGGCGCTGCTGCTGTCCATCCCGCTTGTGGCCTGCAGCACTGACGCACTTTCGCCGCCGACCAGGGTCGACGGCGCCTCCCGTGTCGGCGCCATCAGGCCGAGCCGCGTCGTAACCAAACCGGAACAGGCGGCCGCCGCCTATCCGTCGGAAGGGCCGGTATCGACCCTCAGTGACGGGGCCGCTGGCGCTGCCGAGCCGCAGGGCAGTCTGCCGATGATCGACAGCCAGCCGGATACGGCTGAAACGCAAGTCGCAAGCGCCGGCCCAATGTCGGTTCCGCCCGAAGGCGTCAATATGGATGCAATGCTCGGCGTCGAGCCGGTCGTCGGCCTGGCGCAGGAGCAGGCCGGTGACATTGCCGAAGGCAACGCCACTCAGCCGGTTGTCGGCGGTATCGGCGAGGACAATGTGCGTCAGCTCGGCGGCTCCGCCGAGCTTGCGCCCGCAGCGGAAGCATCTCCGGGCTACGATCCCGATCTGCCGCCGCTGACGCCGGAACAGATCTCGCCCGAAGAGCCGTCGAGGGCGCGACACGTCACGCCGCAGCGGGCCGGTCGGCGTGCCGAGGAGCCGCAGCAGGTCGCCTTCCTGCCGCGCGCCCGCAATCCTCTCTCGGCGCCCGAATATACAGGCGAAATGCCTCGCTCGGAGATCGCCTGCCGCCAGCGACTGAAGAGGCTCGGCGTCATCTTCCGCGATGTGCCGCGCATTTATAACGGACCGTCTTGCGGCATCGACTATCCGGTCGAGATCAGCGGCCTTTCGGGCAACATTGCCGTCAAGCCTGCGGTGAAGCTCAATTGCCAAGTGACCGAAGCGTTTGCCAAGTGGGTGAAGTACGAACTCGCGCCGTCTTCGCGCTACCGCTACTGGTCCGGCGTCAAGACGATCAAGCCGCTCGGCGGCTATTCCTGCCGGACGATGAACTCGCGCCGCGGCAATCCAATGTCGGAACATGCGCGCGGCAATGCCATCGACGTCGGCAAATTCGTCTTGAAGAACGGCAAGGAGATCGACGTGCGCCGGAAGGGCTTCTTCGCCTTCCGGGAGCGCGGGCTGTTAAAGGCCGTGCGCGCCGATAGCTGCAAGTATTTCCACACCGTGCTCGGCCCCGGCAGCGATCCGTTCCACAAGGACCATTTCCACTTTGATCTGCGGACGCGTAAATCCGGCTACCGGCATTGCGATTAGCGGTCGGCGACACAAAAAAAGAGGCCGGCGGGGGCCGGCCAAAACGCCGGAGCATAGGGGAGGCTCCGGCGTGCAAATCACGAGAGCGGGGCCGCTCCGCGCCGTTTGAAGGTGATTGAAATCCATCACCGTTTCATGACAGTGATGGCACTCATCCACATCCGCTGCCGGCCTTCAGCACGATCGGATTTTTCCATGCCGCCGCTCTCGGAACTGATGATGTTTGCCCTGGCGCTGGCCGCGGCCGGCGTCGTATCCGGCGTGCTTGCGGGCCTCTTCGGCGTCGGCGGCGGTGCCATCCTCGTACCGGTTTTCTTTCAGGTCTTTGGGATTCTTGGTGTCGACGACGCGGTGCGGATGCATCTTTCGGTGGGCACCTCGACGGCGATCATCGTCCCCACCTCGGTGCGCTCCTTCCTGTTGCACTACCGGCGCTGACACGGCCTTGTTGCGCAATTGGATCCTTGCCATTCCGCTCGGCGCCATCCTCGCTACCGTGATCGCGGCCTATGTCAGCAGCGAGACCTTGCGGCTGATCTTCGCTGTCATTGCGTTCGCGGTCGCGTTGCGGATGATCTTCAACCGCGCGACCTGGCGCCTCGGCACGGAGCTTCCGAAGAATCCGGTCAAGTGGCTGGTCGGCGGTGATCGGCATCTTGTCCGGGCTGATGGGTGTCGGCGTCGGCGTGCTCAACAATACATTCATGACGCTTTACAACGGGCCCATCCATCAGGCGATCGCGACATCCTCCGGCGTCGGCGTGCTGATTTCGATCCCCGGACTGTTCGGCTACATCTGGGCGGGCTGGGGCGAGCCGGGTCTACCGCCGCTCTCGACCGGCTTCGTCAACTGGATCGCAGTTGCCTTGATCATTCCGGTCTCGTTGCTGGTGGCGCCGCTCGGCGTTCGTCTTGCCCATGCGATGGACAGAAGGCAGCTCGAGGCGGTATTCGGTATTTTCATGACCTTGATAGCCTTGCGCTTCCTTTACAGCCTCTACGGCTGGCCCGGGATAAGCGGGCCCGCATCATGGCATCGCCGGCAACCCGAAATTGGGTGACCCTCCGTATCGCGCCTGTGCGATAATCCGCTTCTCCGAGCTCTTGAACGCGCGACGCGAGATTGACGTCGTCCTGGGTCACTTGTTCGGCCGAACGATTACATTATATTTAATTGTATTTTGATGAAATGGGGGCAACGATGTGTGCAGCTGCAACTGCAAAGCCGGACGTCAAAGGCTTTTATGAGTGTCGCACGGGAAGCATCCAGTACGTCGTTTCCGATCCGCTGACAAAGCATTGCGCCATCATCGACCCGGTGCTCGATTTCGATGAGAAATCGGGTACGACGGCAACCGAGCAGGCGGACCTGATCCTCGAATATGTGGGCCGGAATGGCCTGACGGTCGAATGGATACTCGACACCCATCCGCATGCGGACCATTTCTCGGCCGCGGCCTATCTCAAGGAACGTACCGGCGCGCCGACCGGCATTGGCTCCGAAGTGGTGCGCGTCCAGAAGCTTTGGAAGGCGATCTATAATTGGCCGGAGCTTGCTGTGGACGGTTCGCAATGGGACCGCCTGTTTGAAGGGGGCGAGCGTTTGCATCTCGGATCGATCGAAGGACGGGTGCTCTATTCGCCAGGCCATACCCTTGCTTCCGTGACCTTTATCTTCGACGACGCGGCCTTTGTCCACGACACGATCTTCATGCCCGACAGCGGGACGGCCCGGGCGGATTTCCCCGGAGGCGACGCACGTCAGCTGTGGCGCTCTATCGCCGAGATTCTTGCGCTGCCGGACGAAACCCGGGTTTTCACCGGTCACGATTACCGACCGGAAGGCCGCGAGCCGCGCTGGGAAAGTACCGTGGGCGAGGAGAAGCGCTGTAATACGCATATTGCTGGCGTCACTGAGGATCAGTTCGTTCAACTGCGGGAGGCACGCGACCGATCTCTGCCGATGCCGAAGCTGATCCTGCACGCATTGCAGGTCAATATTCGCGGCGGTCGCTTGCCGGATCCGGAGGCCAATGGCGCGCGCTATCTGAAATTTCCGCTCAATGCGCTCAAGGGAGCGGCATGGGGCTGAAAGGAGATGGAGATGCGAACGCTGACGAAATTCCGAAACGTCCGCCCGCACATGGGCGAGCGGACGGGCGAAGCCGCGGCGTTGCTCAAGACGCTCGCAAACCAGAACCGGCTGATAATCGCCTGCACGCTTGTCGAAGGCGAGTACTCGGTGGGCCAGTTGGAGGAGACGCTCGGCATCCACCAGCCGACCTTGTCGCAGCAACTGACCGTACTGCGGGAAGCGGGCATCGTCGCAACGCGCCGCGACGCCAAACAAATCTTCTATCGGCTGGCGGATGACAAAGCCGAGCGGCTGATCATGGCGCTTTATGAGATCTTCTGCCACCAGGGAGATGCTGGCGGGGATGGCAGCCCATGATCGCCCTTTTGGAGCGCGGCGGTGGCGTCGGGCCTCTCAGCGTCGCTGCCCCGGATATCATTTGACGGAGCGTCACCTTTAAATTTGCGCGGCATGGGCTGCAAAACAGCGTGACTTGGCCCATATAGGAGCGGCAACCCTGCCGATATTGCCCGCATTCGGATCCGTTTTTTCATGGCTTCTATTGTTTCCGTTTCAAACCTGTCGAAAACCTATGCCTCCGGCTTCGAGGCGCTGAAGGGTGTCAGCCTCGATATCGAGGAGGGAGAGATCCTCGCCCTGCTCGGGCCAAACGGGGCCGGCAAGACCACCCTGATCTCGATCATCTGCGGCATCGTCAATCCGAGCGGCGGAGAGGTTACCGTCAATGGCCATGACGTCGTGCGCGACTTCCGCCAGACGCGGGCGATGATCGGGCTCGTGCCGCAGGAGCTGACGACGGATGCCTTCGAGACGGTATGGAACACCGTTTCCTTTTCGCGCGGCCTGCATGGCAAGAAGCCGGACCCGGCCCACATCGAGAAGGTGCTGAAGGATCTGTCGCTCTGGAACAAGAAGGACAACATGCTGCGCGAGCTTTCGGGCGGTATGAAGCGGCGCGTACTGATCGCCAAGGCGCTGTCGCACGAACCGCGGGTGCTCTTCCTCGACGAGCCGACCGCTGGTGTCGACGTCAGCCTGCGCAAGAGCATGTGGGAGGTCGTCGAGCGGCTGCGCGCTTCGGGCGTGACGATCATTCTGACGACGCACTACATCGAAGAAGCGGAAGAGATCGCCGACCGGATCGCCGTCATCAATGGCGGTGAAATCCTTCTGGTCGAGGACAAGAACGCGCTGATGACGAAGCTTGGTCGCAAGCAGCTGCGCGTCGATCTCGCCCAACCGTTGGAGCGCATCCCGGACTCGTTGTCGTCCTACAATCTGACGCTCGAGGACAATGGCCAGAGTCTGATCTACGAGTACGACACGAGCGCCGATCGGACCGGCATTACCGCGCTGCTCGCGACGCTCGCGGAGACCGGGGTCAGGCTACGGGATCTCTCGACGCGGCAGAGTTCGCTTGAGGATATTTTCGTCGAGATCGTGGAGGCGGGGCGATGAACATCGAAGCGGTCAAGTCCATCTATTTCTTCGAGATGGCGCGCACGCGCCGCACCCTGCTGCAGAGCGTGGTGTCGCCGGTCATCTCCACCTCGCTCTATTTCATCGTCTTCGGTGCGGCGATCGGCGAACGCATCCAGCAGATCGACGGCGTCTCCTACGGTGCCTTCATCACGCCCGGGCTGATGATGCTGACGCTGCTGACGCAATGCATCGGAAACGGTTCCTTCGGCATCTATTTCCCGAAATTCACCGGCACGATCTACGAAGTGCTGTCATCGCCGATCTCGATGCTGGAAATCGTTCTCGGCTATGTCGGCGCGGCGGCGACCAAGGGCTTGATGATCGGCACGATCATTCTGATCACCGCGTCACTGTTCGTCGATCTCAGCATCGCCCACCCCTTCGCGATGATCTTCTTCTTCGTGCTGACGGCGGTGACCTTCAGCCTTTTCGGCTTCATCATCGGCATCTGGGCGAAAGACTTCGAGCAATTGAACCTGATCCCGATGCTGGTCGTCCCGCCGCTCGTCTTCCTTGGAGGAAGCTTCTACTCGGTCGATATGCTGCCGCCATTCTGGCGGACGCTGAGCCACTTCAATCCGGTACTCTATCTGATCAGTGGTTTCCGCTGGAGCTTCTTCGAGATTTCAGACGTCAATCCGCTCGCGAGCGCCGTGATCATCGTCGCTTTCCTCGCGATTTGCATGGCCGTGCTGGCCTGGATCTTCCGCACCGGCTACAGGCTGCGCAATTGACGGCTGGATCTAGTCCCGCAGCCGCAACTCGTCGGTGCGCATCTGCAGAGAGTCCAGGGTCGAGAGGAAGCTCATGCCGAGCAGGCTGCGATCGAGGTTGCCTTTGGCGGCGACCATTGCGCGGATGTTTCGCCGCTCGATCGGGCCGATGGCAATTTGCTCCAGTGTAACCGGAGCGGCCAGCGTCCGGCCGTTTGCAGTCATCACCGTCACCGAATAGCCGAGACTTTCCGGGTCGAGGCCGATCCTCTCGGCGTCCTCGTAGGTGAGGGCGATGCTGCTGGCTCCTGTGTCGACGAGCATGCTGACCGCCTCGCCATTGATCGTCGCCTCGGCCTGGAAGTGGCCGTCGAGGCGCTTGCGCAGCACGATTTCCTGCTGCCCCTCGCCGTCGGTGATGACCATCGTCCGGCCGGGCATGAGTTCGGAGAGCACCCGGTCGCCGAAGGTCTGAAGCTCGACGCGATAGGCATAGCCGGAAACGAGACCAACGGCGATCAGCAGCCATAGGGCGATCTGGCGCACACTCTCCCCGAAATGGCGTCGGCTGTGAAGGATGCCGGCAGCAAACAGCGTCGCAATGGCTGCGAGCGAAACGAGCCGCCCGAAGTCGTCATTGTTCATGCCGAAAGTCTGGCCGCTGTCGTGATTAAAGATCAGGAGTGCGAGGCCAACGGCGAGGATTGCCAGCAGAAGGATCAGACGGTTCATGCGCCGCTTCGTTCCCGCGCCAACCGGGCCCTGCGTGTTTCGCGTCGCGGCTTGCGCTCGACTGTCTCCAGCCGCGCCGGCAGCGCCTGCATGATGCTGTGCCGTTCTGCATCGGAGTAGAGCGTCCAGGAGCCGATTTCATCTCGCGTACGCCCGCAGCCGAAACAGTAGCCTGTCCGGTCATCGATCGCGCAAACGAGAATGCAGGGAGATTCCATCGGGCGTGCTCTGCTCTGGTTGGTCGAATTATATCGGTCTTTCATATCGCCAGCGCAAGAGCGCCGAGAACGGCGACTTCCGTCAGCTGCTGCGTGGCGCCGATCGTGTCGCCGGTATGGCCGCCGAGCTTGCGGGAGACGATCCTGCCGAATCCCCGCACGGTGAGGGCGAATGCGGTGAAAGCGAGCAGAGCCGCGATCAGAGGAACCCCGGCCGCATAAAACAGCAGAAGCGAGAGGAGCGCTCCGGATCCAAGCGCTTGTGACGTCGCGCGCGGCTCCGGAACGCCGGCCGCGGCGGCGACGCCATCGCGGCGCGCTGGCGGCAGGCGCGACCAGTGCCAGACCATGGCGGTACGGCTGAGGGCGGCAGTTGCGAGAAGCGCGGATGCGGCGCCCATAGGTGAGAGAAGCGGCAGGAAGGAAGCGAGCGCCGAGACGCGCAGGCCGAAGGAAAGGATGAGGGCTACGGCTGCATAGGTGCCGATGCGGCTGTCCTTCATGATCGCCAGTGCGGATTCGCGATCGCGGCCGCCGCCGAGGCCGTCGGCCGTATCGCCGAGGCCGTCCTCATGCAGCGCGCCGGTAACGAGTGCCTGCAAGGCAACGATCAGGAAAGCGGTGAACAGCGAGCTTGCTTGAAGCACGTCCAGGAGCGCCCCCAGCAACGCCGCGGGGAGGGCGATCAGAATGCCTGCGAGCGGGAAGGCACGCACGGCGCGGCTCAGTCGACTGTCATGGCCGACGAAATGCCGCCGAGGCATGGGGATGCGGCTCAAGAACGCCACCGATCGCGCCAGATCATCACAGAGATCGCCAACAATGCGCATAGTCTCTCCCAGGTCGGAACCACCCGAATCGCGGCCCTTTGCCGGATCATGCTCCGGCGACAGCATTTGGCGCAAATGCCGTTGCCGGGAGCGATGGCAGCCTCTATGAGGGTGCCGAACGCCCTTTCGGATATGCAAGGATTTCTTATGAGTGCCAGCGGCCTGCCGTTTGATGATTTCCGCGCGTTGTTGCGTAACCTGCCGGGACCCGATGCGGCGGCGCTCGTTGCGGCCCGCGAGCGGGACGCGCAACTGACGAAGCCGCCGGGCGCGCTCGGCCGTCTCGAGGAAATCGCCTTCTGGCTCGCTGCCTGGACGGGCCGCCCGCCTGCGGTCAACCGGCCGCTCGTCGCGATCTTTGCCGGCAACCACGGCGTTACCAGGCAGGGCGTCACACCCTTCCCCTCGTCGGTTACGGCACAGATGGTCGAGAATTTCGCCGCCGGCGGTGCGGCCATCAATCAGATCTGCGTCACCCATGACCTTGGACTCAAGGTCTTCGACCTCGCGCTCGATTATCCGACCGGCGACATCACCGAGGAAGCGGCTCTGTCCGAACGCGACTGCGCTGCGACGATGGCCTTCGGCATGGAGGCGATCGCCGGTGGTACGGACCTGCTCTGCGTCGGCGAGATGGGCATCGGCAACACGACGATCGCCGCGGCGATCAACCTTGGCCTCTATGGCGGGACGGCCGAGGACTGGGTCGGGCCGGGCACCGGCTCCGAGGGCGAGGTGCTGAGGCGCAAGTTCGCGGCGGTCGAAAGGGCCGTGGCGTTGCATCGCGATCACCTGTCCGATCCCCTCGAACTGATGCGCCGGCTCGGCGGGCGCGAGATTGCGGCGATGGCTGGCGCCATTCTCGCGGCGCGCATGCAGAAAGTGCCGGTGATCATCGACGGCTACGTGGCAACGGCAGCGGCGGCGATCCTCAAGGCCGCCAACCCGGCAGCACTCGACCATTGCCTGATCGGCCATGTCTCGGGAGAGCCCGGGCACATGCGCGCCATCGACAAGCTCGGCAAGACGCCGCTCCTGGCGCTCGGCATGCGGCTCGGCGAGGGCACGGGCGCAGCCCTTGCCGCGGGTATCGTCAAGGCGGCAGCCGCCTGCCATGGCGGGATGGCGACCTTTGCCCAGGCCGGCGTCAGCAACAAGGATTGACGCACCGGCTTCGTCCATTCCTGTCGGTCGACTGTCGGCCATGTTATGCTTGGCGACTGCAGGTCTTGATGCGGAGCGTCTTCTCGCATATCGGGAGGAGCGGGCGCGTTCCGGTTTCAGGCGAAATAGCGTTGCGCCGGATTGAGATGATGTCTGGCGCGTACTTCAACTGAAGCCGGCCTCGCATTCGCCGCAATCGGAATGTCGAAGCTTCGCAGTTTCAAGCTCGTCGAGACGAAATGGACGCCAAGAACACCACCTCCCGCAACGGTCGCACCGCCCCTGTCACAAAGCATACCGGCATCCGCCATCTCTTTGCGGCTGCGAGCTATTCGCTCGGCGGCGCGAAGCGGCTGATCGGCGAGGCGGCCTTTCGCCACGAACTGATTGCCTTCGCCGTCGCAATGGTTGCCTTCGTCGCCGTCGGCGCCAGCTTCGTCCAGTATGTCGTGATGGCCATCCTGTTCCTGCTGATGATGGCATTCGAAGCGATCAATACGGCGATCGAAGAGATCGTCGACCGCGTCTCACCGGAAATCTCGGATATGGGTAGGCACGCCAAGGACCTCGGGTCCTTCGCCTGTCTCTGCCTCATCCTGGCGAACGCCACCTATGCCTCTTACGTGGTGTTCCTGGCGCACTACCTTGGCTGACGACGGAGCGTAAACGCGCTCGATCAGGCGAAGCTCTTGCGGCGGCGCGCGGGCGAGGGGACGTCCTCGACCGGCGGCAGGCTCTGCAGGACGCGGCGGGGCGGCAGGATGGCGATCGCCTCGGTGCCTTCGCGGAGCTTGGAGCGCAGGATGAACTGGCCATTGTGCTTGGCGAGGATCGCCTGGACAATCGGCAGGCCGAGACCAGTTCCCTGTTCGGCGCTCTTGATCGCAATCGACCCTTGGCCAAAGGCCGAAAGCACGATCGGGATCTCCTCCTCGGGAATGCCCGGGCCATTGTCCTTGATGGAAATGTATTGCCCGCCGCCGGCGGTCCAGCCGACCTTGACGGTGATCTCGCCGCCGGAAGGCGTGAATTTGA
The DNA here is from genome assembly GCF_000265205.3 of Sinorhizobium fredii USDA 257. NCBI lineage: Bacteria > Pseudomonadati > Pseudomonadota > Alphaproteobacteria > Hyphomicrobiales > Rhizobiaceae > Ensifer > Ensifer fredii. Next base: position 4,339,161 of record NC_018000.1, on the reverse strand, counting down.
CGGCATTCGAGAGAAGATTCAAAGCGACCTGACGCATCGCTTTCTCATCGATCCAAACGGAAGGCATGCCCTGTTCGAACTGCGGCTCGATCGTAATGTTCTTGCCGCGGGCGCGAAGCTGCACCATGCCGATGCAATCCTCGGCGATCTCGACGAGACTGACCGCCTCTTCATTGAGCTCGTACCGACCGGCTTCGATGCGGGACAGGTCTAAGATCTCGTTGATGAGGTTCAGGAGATGCTCGCCGGAACGGTGAATATCGACCGTGTACTCCTTGTAGGTCGGATTATTGAGCGGTCCCAACACCTCCGTCGACATCACCTCCGAGAAGCCGAGAATGGCATTGAGCGGCGTGCGCAGCTCGTGCGACATCGATGCAAGGAAGCGGGACTTGGCGAGATTCGCCTCTTCGGCACGGCGGCGGGCCTCGTCCGACATGGATTTTGCCACTTCAAGTTCGGCGATGAGGTCATCCTTCTCCGATTGCATTGAGAGGATGTGCACGTTCGCCTTGTTCATGCGCTCGGTCATGAAGGCGAGAAAAACAAGCGAGAGCGACAGGATTCCGGTCAGTCCGACATGGATGGGATCGCCACCCGCCAGCGAAGAGAAACCGAGCGCGGCGACGACCGGCAGAAAGGTATAGACCAAGGCGTTGCGCAGCAGAAACGTGCCCATCGCAGTGGCGGCAAGCGCGATGAAGAGCCCGGCGCCTTCGAAGAGTGCGAACTGGACCCCGCCGCAGGCACTGCAGTCCTGCAGGGCAAAAATTGCCCAGCAAAGCCCCATGAGCAGTTGGCCGGCGAGAAAGCGGCGTCGCCAGATGGCGACTTTCTCCGCACCGATATTCTGGCGCTTTGCCCTGCGCGCCAGGTAAACCGTGACCGCATGAGCCGAGAGCGTCATCAGGCCCCAAAAGAGGATGCTCGGCTCCCCGGAAAGGTAGACGCCGATCGCCGAGATCAGGCCGACGAGCAGGGGGACGGCGATAGCGCCATGCAGTACGGCATCAACGTGGAGGAGGAGCATTTCGCGGTCGAAGCCGGAAGGGGCGGACGAACCGGTCTGCAGCCGCTGGCGAGTCGCGCGCACCGCCTTCGAAACAGCCTTGTTCCGATGGTGTCGCGACTTGTCGACGATGATCTTATCAGTCGATGTGCTGACGGCGATGCTCATGCTCGTGGGTCGGGAATTGCGTCTGGCTTGCAGTCTAGGATGCAATCCTTAAGAAGTTGCTGCCCATAGGAAGGATTCGAAAACCATTGTGGCGCGATTGCGTTTTTCGTGCCCGCTGCGTGACAATGGGCGAAGCCTTATGCTGACGCCAAACAGAGAGGTCGCCGCTTGAAGCCAGGGCAGCGCAATTTCCGTATTGCCGGTGGCGGAAAGCCGGTGCCGCCCCGCCGGCGCTTCGTATTCGGGCGGCCGGGCAGTTTGCAGCGCAGCAACCGCTCGCAGGGACGCGGCGGCCTGATCGGCGGCTGGGTGTTCCTGCTTCTGTTGAGCCTTGGCGCATATGTGGCCTCCAGGCTGCCACCGCCGGAAAAGCCCGTCACCGGAGAACTGCGCGGCGTGGCGGTCGCGAGTGACGGAGACAGTTTGCGTCTCGACGGCCGCCGGGTGAGGATCGAGGGTATCGACGCTCCGGAGATTGGCCAGAGGTGCCAACGCGATGGGACGAGGTGGGACTGCGGCGCGGCGGCGCGGCGGCGGCTGGAGGACCTCATCGACGGAACGACGACCCGCTGCCGCCTCCATGGCCGCGACCGCTACGGCCGTGAGCTCGGCCTGTGCGACGCCAGTGGGCGCGACGTCGGCCGCGAGCTGGTTCTCTCCGGCCATGCCGTCAGCTATGGGCTCTACCGTGAAGAGGAGGAACGAGCGCGCAATCGTCGAGCCGGGCTGTGGGCGGGGGACTTCATTCGCCCGCAGGAATGGCGCCGCTCGCAGGGCGAGGCCGAAGAGGCGCCGCACCGGGCCGGCGACTGGCTCGAACTCATCCTGCAGTGGCTCGAAGATGAGGCCTGGAGGATCGCGAAGGAGATCGGCGGTGTCTAGCGCCGAGGACCGGCTGCGGGAACTGCGTCACGCGATCGGGGCCTGCCGCCTCTGCCGTGACGATCCGGCGCGCGGCGAGGGCTCTCGCCTGCCACATGAGCCGCGGCCCGTGGCAGTCCTTTCCGCTACCGCGCGCATCCTGATTGCCGGCCAGGCGCCGGGCTTGCGGGTGCATGAAAGCGGGCTTCCCTTCAACGACGCCTCCGGTGACCGGCTGCGGCAATGGCTGGCGGTCGATCGAAACACTTTTTACGATCCATGCAACTTTGCCATTGTGCCCATGGGATTCTGCTTTCCCGGCTACGACAGGCACGGCAGCGACCTGCCGCCGCGCGCCGAATGCGCGCCGTTGTGGCGCCAGCGGGTGATGGATGCCATGCCGCAGATCGAACTCGTGCTGGCGGTCGGCCACTACGCCCAACGCTGGCATCTCGGAGCGGATTGTCCGAAATCCATGACCGACACCGTGCGCGCCTGGCGCCGATACCTGCAGCGCAATTCCGGCACGGCCGTCTTGCCCATGCCCCATCCAAGCTGGCGCAACACCGGCTGGTTGCGGAAAAATCCGTGGTTCGAAGCAGAGCTGCTTCCCTTCCTGCGCGAGCGCGTCGAAGCCCTGATCCGCTGAAACAATTTTCTTTATTTTCATAAATTCCGCGCTATAGAGGGAAAAATATTCGAGAGGATTTTCCATGGACCGTCTGGACCGCAAGATCCTGCGTCTTCTGCAGGAGGACTCGACTTTGGCCGTTGCCGACCTCGCCAAGAAGGTCGGGCTTTCGACGACGCCATGCTGGCGGCGCATTCAGAAGATGGAAGAAGAGGGCGTCATCCGCCGCCGCGTCGCGCTGCTCGATCCGGTCAAAGTCAACACCAAGGTGACGGTGTTCGTTTCGGTTCGCACCAGTTCCCATTCGATGGAGTGGTTGCGCCGCTTCTCCGAAGTGGTGGCCGATTTTCCGGAAGTGGTGGAATTCTACCGCATGAGCGGCGACGTGGATTATTTGCTGCGCGTCGTCGTGCCGGATATTGCCGCCTACGATGCCTTCTACAAGCGGCTGATCGCCAAAATCGAAATTCGCGACGTCTCCTCGGCCTTCGCCATGGAGCAGATCAAATATACGACGCAATTGCCGCTCGACTACATGGCCATCGATCAGGCGAAGAGCAGCGAGGAATAGCTTGTCGCAGTTGATGCGGCAGTGTAACTTCCGCTTCTATCATCGCTAATTTGCTGGCTAGTTTCTGTTTTCAATCCGCAAGACCCAGCCTGCCGCGGACCTTCGCATCCAACAGTTCTCGAGCAGCGTCCTTGCCCGTCCATCGGGCCGCGCGATTGCCGCTCGACGCGAGTTTTTCCGCGAGCGTCAGGGCCGGCCCGTGGCAGGCGGCGCTGCGCTTGCCGATCTGCCTCAGCGCCCAGTTGACGGCCTTTTTCACGAAATTGCGTTCGTCGTCGGCATGTGCCTCAATCAAGGGCAGCCATGCGAGCAGCGCCGAATCCGGCTCCTGCTTCAGATGCACCGCGCAGGTCGCAATCATCGCGAAGGCAAGGCGACGGACGAATTCCCGGCCATCGCCGGCGAATTCCGGGATAAGCACTTGCTCGAACCGCGCTGCTACGAAGAGGTCGGCCACAGTGTCGACCACTTCCCAGGAATTGCAGTCGCCGGCCCAAAGCCGTGCCTCCTCGAGTGTCAACGCCTTGGGGGCGGCAGTATAGGCCGCAAGGATGCGCGCCTCGCGGATGCCTGATCGCCAGAGCGCGAGGGCGCGGCGGTGATCGGTCTTGGCTTGCCGCGCGACGCGGCGAAGCTCGACATTCGATACGCCTAAGGCCGCTTCGGTCGCGATGCCGAAGCGGCCCAAGCGATCAATGTTCTCTGAAGAGCCGAGGCCACGCAGATGACCGAGGATCTCTTCGGCCGAGGACATCGGCGAGAGCGTCACTTTTCAAGGCGGGCGAGGAGGGACGAGGTGTCCCAGCGATTGCCGCCGAGGGCCTGGACATCGGCATAGAACTGGTCGACCAGGGCGGTGACGGGAAGCTTGGCGCCGTTGCGCCGGGCCTCGGCGAGCACGATATCGAGGTCCTTGCGCATCCAGTCGACGGCAAATCCGAAATCATACTTGCCGGCAATCATCGTCTTGTGGCGGTTTTCCATCTGCCAGGAACCGGCTGCGCCCTTGGAGATGACTTCGATCACCTTGTCGATGTCGAGCCCCGCCTTCTTGCCGAAATGAATGCCCTCGGCGAGGCCTTGAATGAGGCCGGCAATGCAGATCTGGTTGATCATCTTGGTGAGTTGGCCGGCGCCGGCGGGGCCCATCAGTCCCACCATTCGTGCATAGGCCTCGATGACGGGTTTGGCCCGATCGAAGGCTTCGGCTTCGCCGCCGCACATTACCGTCAGCACGCCGTTTTCGGCACCTGCCTGGCCGCCGGAAACCGGTGCGTCGATGGAATGGGCGCCCCTGGCGTGGGCTGCGGCATAGAGCTCGCGGGCGACCTCGGCGGACGCCGTCGTGTTGTCGATGAAGATTGCGCCGGAGCCGATCGTTTCGAAGGCGCCGTCCGTGCCGATGGTCACCGATCGAAGGTCGTCGTCATTACCGACGCAGGTAAAAACGAAGTCCTGGCCCTTTGCCGCTTCGGCGGGCGTCGCCGCCGCGCGTCCGCCAAATTCGGCCGCCCACCGTTCGGCCTTGGCGGCCGTGCGGTTGTAGACGGTCACGTCATGTCCGCCGCGGGTCCTGAGGTGGCCGGCCATCGGATATCCCATGACGCCGAGACCAATGAATGCGACTTTGGCCATTGCGAATGCTCCTGTTTCCAATTGGCCAAAGATTTAGCGGAATTGGGCGGAAGGAGGAAGGCCGAGCGCTCAGAGAAAGCGGGCTATCACCAGTTGGCCGGGAATGGGCTCACCTTCTTCCAAGCGTACCGTGATGTCGGTCACCTCGACGATCTCGAATCCGGTCGCGGTGAGCCGGTCGCGCAGATAGGCTTCCGAGTGGGCGAAACGCTGGTGCGGGCCGACCATGAAGGGGTGCCCCGCGAATGCTTCATCGGGAAGAGTTTCGCTGGAGAAGATCAGCAGGCCACCCGGCAAGAGATTGTCGACGGCACCGAAGAAGAGGGCTTCCAGCGCGCCCATATAGGGCAGCACATCCGTTGCGACGATCAGGTCGAACGGCGCCTCTTCGTTATCGTCGAGGAAATCGACCGCCTCGGCGACGTAGAGCGTCTCGTAGAGGTCTTTCTCATGGGCAATCTCGACCATGTTCTCGGAAAGGTCGATGCCGGTGATGTCTTCCGCAAGGTCGCGCAACGCGCCGCCGGTCAGTCCCGTGCCGCAGCCGAGATCGAGCACCCGCTTGAAGGGGCCGAGTTCCAGGGCCTGAACGCGTTGGCGGACCAGGAGCGGCACGCAATAGTGGAGCTGATCGACAAGCACATTGTCGAAGACGTCCGCATGCTGGTCGAAAAGCGTTGCGACATAGGCATCCGGTGCCTTGAGCGGCGTCTCGCCCCGACCCATGGACGCAAGCCGGACCGAAGCTCCCCCGTGGTCATCCGGATCAAGATCCAGCACTTCGCGGTAAGCTGCCGCGGCGGCATCGAAATTGCCGGACTTTTCCAGGGAAAGGGCGCGGTTATATGCTTCCGCTAGCGCTTCCTCGTCGATCTTTTTGTTCTTTTGTGTCATGGGCGCTTCTTACGACTGCGGGAGACCTTTGGCAATTGCCCGTCAGCGGTCGTCCTTTGCTTGACATCTCCTTTCCTCCGTTTGTGGCCGCTGGCCTACTCCCTGCCTATTGGGGTGCATTTCGCATTTCCTTAAGAAATCGGCGGCGCGCCATCTGGCGGGATTTATCCGGAGAGCGATTGGAGTCATGATCATGAAAAGGGTGAAAAGTCGGGAGGATGCCGATGTCTGCTGAACTGAGCCCGCTGACATTGGAAACGGAGCTGCCGGATCGGCAGGGGCCGCCTCTGCCGCAGTCGTCGCAGGAGACGATCAATACCATCGTGCACTATTACCGCGGCGAACTGGGGCGGATGGCCGGCTGGCGCGATCGCATCGACCGCACGTCCAACTGGGCAATTACGGTGGTTGCGGCGATGCTTTCCGTGTCGCTGTCAACGCCGACGTCGCATCACGGCGTGCTGCTCTTTGCGATCCTGTTGATCACCTTGCTGCTGTTGATCGAAGCGAGGCGCTACCGTTTCTTCGATGTCTATCGCGCGCGCGTGCGGCAACTTGAACGCGGTTATTTCGCACAAATCCTTGCCCCGGAAGGCACGCAGAGCTTCAAATGGTCGGCGTCAATTGCCCAGAGTCTGCGAAGGCCGGCCTTCCTGATGACTTACAGGGATGCGGTTTGCCGGCGGCTGCAGCGCAATTACTGCTGGATGTATCTGATCCTGCTGCTTGCCTGGACGCTGAAGATATCCTCGCCGAAGATGGCCTCCACCGGCGAACCTTTCGGCCATGTCCGATCCTGGGCGGATGTGACCGAGAATGCAGCGCTGGGCCTCTTGCCGGGCTGGAGCGTCATGATCGCCGTTGCGCTCTTCTACGGCGTCGTTCTCTACGGCTCGCTTCACAAGGAAGCTCACGAGGGCGAACTTGCTCACGGCGAAGTGCATGTCTGACCGCGGCGGCTCAGTGAAGTGGCGACACTTTCAGTGAAGAATGAGTTCGCCCTTGAGCGCTCGCCATTCCGTCGCCGATATCAGCTTGCGATGCACATAGCGGACCGAATGCAGCGGGCCGTCCAGCTTCTCCTGCCAGAACTTGAGAAAGCTGCGCATTTCGGGAAAGTCCGGGGCGACGTCGTAGTGCTGCCAGATGTAGGTTTGCAACAGGGCCGGATGGTCGGGCATTCGGTAGAGTATCTGGGCCGTCGTCAGGCCGTACCCTCTGAGCTGCAGTTCCATGTCGTTTGCCATCAAGGACCTCGCTTCTAACAAAGGTTGGTCCCTATGATGAAGCGCTTGATTTGTTAATCAAGACCTAATATTGGCGTAGCGGTGGAAATTAGCTCGGTAAAACAATGGCTTGGCAGCGCATGGAAACGAGTGCTGCCAAGCCATCCTGCTACGCGGCGTTGCGCCTCAGCGCTTGAGATGGCGCGTCAGCCGGGCTTCGAGCCACCCCCAGATATTGCGCAGCAACTCCACCATCAGCAGATAGAGCACTGCTGCCCAGACATACATCTGGTAGTCGAAAGTGCGGGAAAAGGCGCGCCTCGTCTCGCCCATCAGGTCGAAAACGGTGACGATCGCGACGATTGCCGAGCCCTTGATCATCAGGATGATCTCGTTGCCATAGGGGCGCAGCGCCACGATCATCGCTTGCGGCAGGATGACCTTGAAGAAGGCGACGCGCTCCGACAGGCCGAGGGCAGCCGCACCTTCATGCTGGCCGCGCGGCACGCTTTCGATCGCTCCGCGCAGGATCTCGGCCTGATAGGCGGCGGTATTCAGCGTGAAGGTGAAGAGCGCGCAGTTCCAGGCGTCGCGGAAGAACCACCAAAGGCCGATCGAGTCCAGTTGCGGGCGGAAGCTGCCAAGGCCGTAATAGACGAGGAATAGTTGCGTGATCAGCGGCGTGCCGCGGAAGAAATAGACATAGCCATAGGCGAGCCAGGACCAGAGTCGGTGCTTCGACATCCGCCCGAGCGCCACCGGCAGCGACACAACCGCGCCCATCAGAATCGACGAGGTGACGAGCATCAGCGTCACCCCGAGGCCGGACAGGAAGCTCGGTCCGTAGCGCGAGAATTTTTCCGGGTCCCAACCTTCGACGACGGAGAAGAAGATGCCGACGGCGAGGGCCAGCCAGATACCGAGCGTCACGCTGCCGAGAAAACGGGAAAGCGTATAGGGCCTGGGTGGAGACGGGGGCGGGGCCTGAGGCGGAATCAGGGTCTCGGCAATGCTCATCGATGCATCTCCGCGCGTTTGGTCCGTCGCTCGAGCGCCGCGAAGGCGATGGAAGAGACCATCGCCAAAATGAGGAATAGGATGCAAGCGATACCGTAGAACTGGAATGCTTCCTTGGTGACTCGAGCGGCTATGCCGGTCTGACGAAGAATGTCGGGCAGGCCGACGACCGAAACGAGCGCGGTGTCCTTGAGCAGTACCATCCAGAGATTGCCAAGCCCCGGAAGGGCGATGCGCACGAGTTGCGGCAGAATTATCAGCAGCATCGTCCTGCCACGGTGAAAACCGAGGGCATCGCCCGCTTCGTACTGGCCGTGAGGAATGGCTTTGAAGGCGGAAAGCAGCACCTCCGAGCAGTAGGCGGAGAAAACGACGCCAAGCGCGACCATGCCGGCGGCAAAGGCATTGATTTGAACGGGCTCGTCATAACCTAACGTCGCCAGGAATCGCTGGACGAGAATTTGGAGGCCGTAGTAGATAATGAAGAGCGTCAGGAGTTCCGGAAGCCCCCGAAAGATCGTGGTGTAGATGTTGGCCGAAAGCCGTAGGCTCCGCTCCTTCGATTCCTTTGCGAGAGCGAGGAAGAAGCCCATCACCAGCCCGAGAGGCAGGGTGGCCATTGCGAGGCTCACGGTCACCAGGAACCCATAGGCGATCTCGTCGCCCCAGCCGGTATCGCCGCACGCCAGGAGCGTTCCGGAACCGAACCAACGAAAGACCCCGGCCGGCCCGCAGAATGGGTCGATCATCGACACGACCCAGGCAAGGCCGGAGTACAGGGCGGCAAACAGTCCGCTCATGACTCTATATTCCCCTTATCCGTTCTTATTGGCGCTGCAGCGCATATTTTTTGTTTCGTTGTCAAACAAAAACGGTGGAAGGGCAAGCCCATCCACCGGTGCATTTTCTTCATCACCCGAGACCCGGCATCACTGCCGGATCTTCTCAGAACGCGCGGCGATCAGCTGCCGTAAACGTCGAACGGGAAGTACTTTTCGTTGATTTCCTTGTACTTGCCGTTTGCGCGGATGGCGTCGATCGCCTTGTTGAACTTCTCGCGCAGCGCGTCGTCGCCCTTGCGGACGGCAATGCCGGCACCCTCGCCATTGATGACCGGGTCAATCGGAAGCGTGCCGAGCAGCTTGCAGCAAGCGCCGTCTTCGCTCTTCAGCCATTCAGAGATGACGACGACATCGTCGATGGCGGCATCGATGCGGCCGTTGATGAGGTCGAGCTTATATTCATCCGCGGTCGGATAGAGCTTGAGTTCCGCACCCTTCATATGCGCTTCGGCGTAGTTGGAGTGCGTGGTCGAGCCTTGTGCGCCGAGCGCCTTGCCTTCGAGCGCAGCCTCGGTCGCCTCGGTGATCGGCGAATCCTTCGGTACGACGATGGCCGGCGGCGTGTTGTAGTACTTCTTGGTGAAGTCTACCTGTTGCTTGCGTTCCTCGGTGATCGACATGGAGGCGATGATGGCGTCGAACTTCTTGGCGATCAGTGCCGGGATGATGCCCTCCCAGTCCTGTGTCACGAAGGTGCACTCGGCCTTCATTTCTTCGCAAAGCGCCTTGGCGATGTCGATATCGAAGCCCGACAGTGAGCCATCAGCCTCGAGGTTGTTGAAGGGCGGATAAGCGCCTTCGGTGCCGATCACGACCTTTTCGCCCTCCGCCAAGGCAGCGCCTGCCATGAGCACGAAAACGGCAGCCGATGCGGCGGCTGCCAGCCGTCTGGAAATACGCATGATTATCCTCTCTGTTGGCCGGCACCCGGTCTGTTCTTGTGCGCGGATGCCAAATAGCGCCGGCGGCTTTGCCCGCCGGTTGCGGCGATATTCGTACGCTTTTCCTGTAAAAATCAACAGGAAAGCGGCGTCACCCACCGCGAAACGCGAAATGTTCTCTTGCTGTTGTCTCATGGTTGAAGGGGGCGGATGAACGTTCCGTTCAGGAATGGTTAATGTCGGCTCCGATAGGCCTTTGGGCGGAACCGATCCGTGGCTGCGGAGTTCGACTACGGATTTCCGGCCGACACAAAAATGTCGGAACCGCGGGTCATGGCCCTGTGCCGATGCGATGCGGCTTGAACTGTGGCGTGGCGCGCGAGGCGCCGAGCTACAAGAGGAAGGAAGACAATGTCCATTCGATCCAAACTTTTCGCAACGGTGGCCTTGCCCGTATTCGCGGCTTCTCTTGCGGTCCAACCGGCGCTTGCCGATAGCCTGATGGCGCCGTTCGAAGTCGCGCAGGAAGGCACCGAACAGCCGTCTCCGGAGGATTTGCTGCTGCTGAAGAAACGCAAGCAGCGTGCCGCTGAGGAGGAGTCCCAGGGACAGGCGGAACAACAGCAGCCGCAGGCCGAAGAGCAGGAAACTCCAAGGCGCAAGAAGCGTCAACAGCAGGCAAAAGAGCAGCAGCCGGCCGCCGAGGAGAGCGCTCCGCAGCAGGCTGAAGAGCAGGAAGCTCCACGACGCAAGAAGCGCCAGCAACAGGCCGAAGAGCAGCAGCCGGCTGCCGAGGAGGGCGCTCCGCGGCAGGCTGAAGAGCAGGAAACTCCAAGACGCAAGAAGCGCCAGCAACAGGCTGAAGAGCAGCAACCGGCCGCCGAGGAGGGCACTCCGCAGCAGGCCGAGGAACAGGCTCCCACGCGCAAGAAACGCCAGCAACAGGCCGAAGAGCAGCGTCAAACCGACGAGCAAAAAGCCGCCGAGCAGCCGGCTGTCGTGCCTGAAGGCAAAACGACCGCCGAGCAGCCAGCGACTGAGGCTCCGGCCCAACAGACGGGCGAAGGCGAACAGCAGCCGGTTCCAGGCGCGGAACAACCCGCAACGGCAGAGCAGTTGCAAGGAGAGCAGCCCGAGGGCCAGCCCGCTCCCGAAGTGGTCGATGAGCGCACGAAGGAAGAAAAGCAGAAGGTCGCCGAGGACCCGTCTGCTTCCGACGACACTGTCGTGCTTCCCGTCGACAAGGGGGCGGCCGTGCTCGACAGCGATAAGGATGCCGACAACTCAGGGGGCAACCAGGCGCGCGAAGCCCGGCGCAAGCAGCGCGAGGAACTGCGGGCCAAGGAGGAAAGCGTAGCGCCTCCCACCGACGATGCGTCCGCGCAGGCGCGGGCGGCGATCCCGGTCGAGTCCAAGGAGGAACTGTCGCAACGGATCGAAGCCGTGATGAAGGAGGAAGGCGAGCGGATCGAGGAAGCTCCAGCCTTTGCCGTGCCGGAGACGACCAACATCGTCAATAATACCGTCATCAACAACACCGTTGTCAACAATACCACGGTCAACAACACGACCGAAAATAACGTGACGGAAGTGCAGGTCGTCGAGGAGATCGACGACCGTGTGATCCTCGGCGTTGGCGACCGCATCTTCGTAAGGGGCGACGACCGGCCGCGTCTGCGGCGGAATTCGGAAGAGTCGTATTACGATAATCTTTCGGGTGGCCGCGTCCGAGAAACGATCGTTCGCCCCGGCGGCTACCAGATCGTTACCGTCTACAATCGCTACGGCGATATCCTGACGCGCACGCGCGTCGATCGGGACGGCAATGAATATGTGATGATGTATACGCCGGAATATGAGGAGGATCGGCCGGCGATCGTCGACGTCGGCTACGATCTGCCGCCGATGCGCCTTGCCATACCGGTCGACGAGTATATCGTCGATGTGGCCGAAGATCCGGACCGGGATTATTACGAGTTCCTGTCCGAACCCCCGGTGGAATCGGTCGAGCGCGTCTACACGATCGACGAGGTTCGCCACTCCGCGCGCCTCCGCGACAAGGTCCGTCGAATCGATCTCGACACCATCGAATTCGCCACGGGCAGTGCGGAAGTATCGATGTCGCAGGCAAAGACACTTCGCAGCGTCGCGGACGCAATGAGCAAGGTCCTCGAGAAGGATCCGGGTGAAACCTTCTTCATCGAGGGCCACACGGATGCCGTCGGCGACGATCGGTCGAATCTCGTGCTCTCCGATGAGCGCGCGGAGTCCGTCGCGGTGCTCTTGACCGAGGTCTATGGCGTTCCGGCGGAAAACCTGGTGACCCAGGGCTATGGCGAGCGCTTCCTGAAGATCCGCACGCCGGAGGCCGAGCAGGAGAACCGCCGTGTCACGATCCGCCGCGTCACTCCGTTGGTGCGTCCGGTCGCGCAGCGATAATATCTAAACTCGAGGCGGCGGCTTCTGCTGCCGCCGTTGCTCTCAATCGGGGCTGGGTAACCAGTCCCGATTTTTATTGTGGCGCCACGGATGCGGCTGAGTGGCTGCAAAGGGCGGCGAAACAGCTACCCGCGGCGCGGCAGGGTCTGGACCGTTCGAGCAAGCAGTGAGCGAAGTCCGATGCTCAGCGCCGCAAGCCGACCGTCTTCTCGACGAAATCGGCAATCGTTCCCGTGTCGTCCAGATCGAAGACGGAAAGATCGGTGCCGGTAACAGGATGGTCGGCAGCGATCGCGACAATATGCGGATCGCTGGGCGCGAGCGGTTCGCGGTTGGCCGATTCGAGCCGGCGGGCCTCGATCTTGGGGATCGGTTCGCGCTTGTAGCCCTCGATCAGCACGAGATCGCAGGGTGCGAGCCGCGCCAGGATATTTTCGAAGCTCGGCTCTGGTGCGCCGCGCAATTCATGCATGATCGCAAAGCGCGTCGAGGAGACGATCGTCACCTCATGAGCACCGGCCTCGCGGTGGCGGTAGCTGTCGGCACCGACCTTGTCGATGTCGAAGTCGTGGTGGGCGTGCTTGACGGTCGACACCACATAGCCGCGTCGGGTCATTTCGCTGACGAGCCGGACCATCAGACCGGTCTTGCCTGAGTTCTTCCAGCCGGCGATACCGAATATCTTGGGTGCGGTTATCATGCGGAATCCTCGAGGCGGTTTAGCCATTCTTCAGCTTGTTCAAGCTGCTGCGGGGTGTTGATGTTGAGGAACGGGTCGAGCAGCCCCGCCTTCGTCGTCACCGTCGGAAAGTCTACCGCGACCGATGGATGGCGTGCAATGAAGGCGCGTACGCGGCGTTTCTCATCCGTGCGGATCCAGACGTCGAGATCGTCGGCGATCGAAAGTGGCCAAAGGGCGAAGAGCGGATGCATCTCGCCGAGGGACCAAGCGACGGCAATCTCGTCGCCGACGATCAGCGCGCCCTGTAGCCGGGCTGTGAGCGTGACCGGAAAAAACGGCGTGTCGATCGGCACCGTCAGAACGTGGCTCGCCTCCGGCGCGACCTTCCTGGCGTGCTGCAGGGCGGCCAGAACGCCGGCGAGGGGGCCGGGCAAGCCGGACATCGTGTCCGCAATGACCGGGTGCCCGCTCGGCAGAGCAATGCCCGGGTCGGAGTTGAGGTTGACGGCGATGCTCGCGGCTTGTGGCGACAGACGCTCGACGACCCGGGCAAGCATGGTTTGTCCGCCGAGCACGACGGCGGCCTTTGGTCTACCCATACGCGACGAGCGCCCGCCGGCCAGGATGACTGCGGGCGGAAGGAGGTTCGAATCGGCAGCGTGCTCGGCCATTCTTGCGCTCCTCTATTCGAGGGGGCCGGCGAGAGATCGCTGCGCGACGGGCTGCCGGCCGCGCAGGCTCTCGCGATAGAAGGTGTAAAGGCCTGAGCCGACGATAATGGCAACGCCGGTCAGCATCCAGCGGTCCGGTGCCTCCGAGAAGAAAATGATGCCGATGGTGATCGCCCAGAGAAGGCCTGTGTAACGGAAGGGCGCGACCACCGAAATGTCGCCGTCGCGCATGGCAAGCACGATGGTCTGGTAGCCGAGCATGAGGAGCACGCTGGCGCCGGCGAGATTGGTGAAGGACGTCACTGACACCGGTTGCCAGCCGCCGAACGGGACGATGAGCGCGCCTCCCACCAGCGTCGTTACCAATGCGGTCGTGACGGTAATGAACAGCGATGGCACGTCGCTGCCGATGCGGCGGGTGCAGAGGTCGCGCGTTGCCGTGAAGAAGACGCAGGCGACGACGGTCAGCGCGGCCGGCGTGAAGCCTTCCGGCCCTGGCCGAAGCACGATCAGGACACCGAGGAAGCCGATCACGATCGCCGTCCAGCGCCGCCAGCCGACAGGCTCGCCCAGAAAGAGCGCTGCGCCGAGCGTGACGGCCAGCGGCAAGGCCTGCATGATTGCCGAGGCATTGGCGAGCGGTATTTGGCCGAGTGCGGAAATGTAGGTCAGCGAGGCGAGCGCCTCCATGGCGATGCGCAGCATGATGACCGGCCTGAAGACGGTGCGAACAGGGCGCAGGGCACCGAAGCGGTATGCGATCACAAGGATCATCAGCGTCGTCATCAGGCCGCGGATGAACATGATCTGCCCGGTATTCATGGCGCCGGTGACGGATTTGACGAGCGCGTCGTTGCAGGAGAAACCGGCCATGGCAAGCGTCATGAAGACGATGCCGCGGATATTGGCTGAGGAATGCATTCCTGATGACCTTCGGCTGGGGCGCGTTTCCGGGTGGGAATGGGCGAATCCATCGGCTGCCGCCCACTGATAAAGCTTTGGCCTCCAACGCGCGTAAACTCAAGCACGTGTTTGCATCGGAAGCGCTGCGATGCGGGCAATGCTACATTGTGGCTACCCGCCTCCCGCAAGAATGATGTCCATTCGCGGATTCTTAAGTTTCGCTGCCTATCGTGCCGATGATTCCGCAGTCCAATCGCATGACGCGATCGGCGGGCGACGGCTCGGAAATACTCTGCCGTCGATCCTGAATTGCCAGCCGAAGCCAGGGAGGTGCTTCCGCCGGCAGTCGTTAATGCTTGTGCTGTCGCCTCGATGCGCCAGTCCGGAGCTTTGCAACGGCGTAACGTCCGAAGGCGAGCCACCGTCAAGCATACCAGCCGCGCGGACATGTCCCTCCATAACAAAAATCGGGGTTCGCGATGTCTGTCATCGATCGTCTTCTGCAGCGCCTGCGCATCGTTACGAAAGTCCTTCTTTTCGTCGTTCCGCTGGTGGCCTTGATCGCCGGGATTGGCCTTGTCGGATTCTTTACGGCCCGTACGCTCAACGGCCACATGACCGTGACGCGCGAAACCATCAACAACCTGTCGGATTTCCAGGCGCTGCGCAGCGCGTTGCAGGACTTCCTGGACAATCCCGGCGAGGACAGCCGCGGCCTGCTTGCCAAGATGATCGACGAGCAGGAAGAGGGCGTGAAAGGCCTGGAGTCTCTGCTGACGCGTGAGGAGGACCGGGCGCAGATCGCTTCCGTCGTCGCCCTCGGCGAAGAGATGCGGGGCCAGGCCGACAAGCTTTGGACAGTCCAGGTCGAACGGGAGACGGTGACGAAATCGCTGGAAACGGCGCTCGCCGAGATGACCAAGAACGGCAATGGCGCCTATAAGCAGATCGACATCCTCCGCAATGAATCGGGCGAGAAGGAAGCCTTCGCCAAGGCGCTGCTCTTCGATGCGGCCGCCTATCAGGGCCTCGCCGAGCGCATCAAGAAGTTCCGCCTGCCGGTGACGATGGCCGTCAATCCCGATGCGAAGATCGAACAGGCAAACAAGCTGCTGCCGCACCTGATGAAGCAGATCGGCGAGTCGGAGAGGATTGCCTCCGACAAGGTCAAGAAGCCGATCGGCGAAATCAAGGAGCAGGCCCAGAAGATTCAGGCGATCCTGGCGGCCGCGCAGGACAACGAGGCCAAGAAGAACGCGCTTGTGCCGATCCTCAGCAAGTTCTCGAAGTACGAGGCCGACTTCGCCAAGGACGCGGCGAAGAATTCCGATACCGCCGCCAAGCGCTTCGTCGGCATGGACGGAGAAATTTCGACGTTGAAGACGCTGATCGCCTTGATGGACGACACGTTCAAGGGGCTGGCCAGCACCCGACTGCATATCAGCGAGTTGCATCGTCGCCTCGACGTGGCGAGCCGCGAGCCGATCGTCGCCGACATCAACACCGTCCGCGAAACGGCCGGCAAGCTGTCCGAGCTCGGCGCCAAGAACGCCGCGCTGCGCGACCTGCCGGCCAAGCTCGGACCGTCGCTAGACAATATCGACAAAGGCACCGGCGCGCTGATCGATGTCGGCGCCCGCTGGCAGACCGCCAAGGCCGAGGCGTCGAGCCTTGTCGCCGCAGCGAGCGGCACGCTGGAGAGCTTCGTCAGTAGCGCCCAGGAAGCGGGCAAGCAGGACAGCCAGCGCTCGGCGACGGTCTCGATCATCGCGATGGTCGCCGGCACTTTGCTTGCGATCATCGGGGGGCTGATGCTCGTCGAAACGCTGCGCGGCCCGCTGAAGCGGGTGACCGAAACCATGACGCGTCTCGCCAATGGCGACCTGGAGGTGGCGATAGAAGGTCGCAATCGTGGCGACGAGATCGGCGACATGGTGCGTTCCGTCGCCGTCTTCCGCGACAATGCTGTGGAAAACGTGCGGCTGGAGCGCGAAGCCCAGGCTGCCCGTACCTTGTCGGCCGAGGAGGAGGCGCGCCGGTCCGAGGAGCGCGCCCGCATCGAAGCCGAGCAGATGCAGGCCCTCAATGCCCTGTCGGACGTCCTTGCCCAGCTTGCCGCCGGCAACCTCGAAGAGGGTATGGCGGAGGATCTGCCGGCCGACTATGTGATGATGGCGCGGACCTACAACAATGCCGTCGACGCTCTGCGCGCCACGCTGATGGATGTCCGCCTCGTCACCGAGGAGATCACCGGTGGCACCGGCAATCTCTCGGCATCGGCTGATGATCTGGCGCGCCGCACCGAGCAGCAGGCGGCGGCGCTGGAGGAGAGCTCACGCGCGCTGCGGCAGCTTACCGAAATCGTCCGGACGACCGCCGAAAGTGCCCGCAAGACAACAATTTCGGTCGACGAGACGAACTCCTACGCGCAGCATTCCGGTCAGGTCGTCGCCAAGGCGATCGATGCGATGGCGGAGATCAATCGCTCGTCGGAGAAGATCGGCACGATCATCGGCGTGATCGACGAGATCGCCTTCCAGACCAACCTCCTGGCGCTGAACGCCGGCGTCGAGGCGGCGCGAGCCGGCGAGGCGGGCCGCGGCTTCGCGGTGGTCGCACAGGAAGTCCGTGAACTGGCGCAGCGCTGCGCCGGAGCGGCGCGGGAGATCAAGGGGCTGATCTCGGCAAGCTCCGCCCAGGTGCGAAGCGGCGTCGCGCTGGTACAGGAGACCGGCGATGCCCTGTCGGTCATCAACGATCATATCGCAACCATTCACCAGCTTGTCGCCAATATCGAAGCGGCTGCCGCCGAACAGTATACGGGCCTCAACGAGGTCAATTCTGCCGTTCACGAGGTCGAACTGATCACCCAGCAGAACGCCGCCATGGTCGAGGAGAACACCGCGGAAATCCACGGCCTGCGCCGGCAAGTGGAGGTGCTGAACGAGAAGATCGAGCGGTTCAAGACCGGCACCGGCGGGGCGTCCCCGGATTATGGCCAGCCGCGCTACGGCTCGGGCTACGCGGCCTAGAAACGAATCGTGCAAAAGAGAACCGCCGCTGTGTCGCACAGCGGCGGTTCTCTTTTCACAGGGACGAAACGTCAGCCGCCGGTTACGCTCATGTGGCGGGCCACGGCCGGGCGGTTGTGCTCGCGGTCGATGATGAAATCATGGCCCTTCGGCTTGCGGCCTATCGCTTCGTCGATCACCTGAGAGAGATAGGCGTCGTCATCCGTGGTGCGCAGCGCGGCGCGCAGGTCGGCGGCGTCATTCTGGCCGAGGCACATATAGAGTGTGCCGGTACAGGTGAGACGGACGCGATTGCAACTCTCACAGAAATTGTGGGTCATCGGTGTGATGAGGCCGAGCCGGCCGCCGGTTTCCGACACTTCGACGTAACGAGCCGGGCCGCCGGTACGGTAGGGGATATCCCTGAGCGTGAACTGCGTCTCGAGCCGCTCGCGCATCTCCGAGAGTGGCAGGTAGTGATCGGTACGATCCTCGTCGACCTCGCCCATCGGCATGGTTTCGATCAGCGTCAGGTCCATGCCGCGGCCATGCGCCCAGCGCATCAGGTCGGGAATTTCCGCATCGTTGAAGCCCTTGAGCGCCACCGCGTTGATCTTGACCTTGAGGCCGGCCGCCTGTGCCGCATCGATCCCTTCGATGACCTTCGCCAGTTCGCCCCAGCGGGTGATCTCGCGGAACTTGTCCGGATCGCGCGTATCGAGCGACACGTTGATCCGGCGCACGCCGCAGTCGGCCAGTTCGGCGGCGAACTTCGAGAGCTGCGAGCCATTTGTCGTCAAGGTGAGCTCGTCGAGCCGGCCCGCTTCGATCTCCTTGCCGAGTTCGCGCACGAGGAACATGATGTTCTTACGCACCAGCGGCTCGCCGCCGGTGAGCCTCAGCTTGCGCACTCCCTTGGCGATGAAGGCGGAACAGAGCCGCTGCAGCTCTTCGAGCGTCAGTAGATCCTTCTTCGGCAGAAAGGTCATGTGCTCCGCCATGCAATAGGTGCAGCGGAAATCGCAACGATCGGTAACCGACACGCGCAAATAGGTGACCATGCGGCCAAAGGGGTCGATCATCGGCGCAGTCATCTTGTCGAGCGGTCGTGCGTTGGTCTGGTCTATGGCGGCCGTGTTCAAGTCTTTTCTCCCTGCGCGCTCAATGTCGTGACCAAAAGAGGTCGCGTCAAGGCGCATACTGTCGCAAACTGTTTCAAATA
This sequence comes from Sinorhizobium fredii USDA 257, assembly GCF_000265205.3. NCBI lineage: Bacteria > Pseudomonadati > Pseudomonadota > Alphaproteobacteria > Hyphomicrobiales > Rhizobiaceae > Ensifer > Ensifer fredii. Next base: position 4,320,498 of record NC_018000.1, on the reverse strand, counting down.
TCGGGAAAGACACCTCCGGGAGATTTTCGCCGGTTCAATTATGCTTTACTCAGCGGTGACCCACAGCGCCGTGCGTCTTTTCAGACGCACAAAGGTCGCTGTGGCACTTTGAATTGCTGCATGTTTTTATCCTAAATCGGCTACGAGTTAAGGAAACATGCAGTAGAAACGGAGCGATGACGATGAGTGAATTCTGGCCGACCGAACTGCGTGTCTCGAAGGATCGCAACCGGCTGACCGTGAGCTTCGACGACGGCGCCTCCTTCGATCTCTCGGCGGAAATGTTGCGGGTGCTTTCCCCGTCGGCGGAAGTGCAGGGCCACGGACCAGGCCAACGGGTGACCGTGCCGGGCAAGCGCAATGTGCAGATCATTTCTGTACAGCCGACGGGCAACTATGCGGTCCGCATCGGTTTTGACGATTTCCACGATACCGGTATTTACACCTGGACCTATCTGCGCGAACTCGGCGAGAAGGGCGACGAGCTTTTCGGGGCCTATGAGCGGGAGCTCGCCGAAAAGGGCATGTCCCGCGACAGGTCCGAGAAGCCGCGCTGATCACTCCATCGACATCAGGAAAGCTCGTAATCCTCTTTGAGCAGGGTGGCGATCACCCGCTCCATCGATTCCGCGATCTTCATGCAATCCTCGATCGGAGCACCGCCAAGCGAGCTTTCGATGATCGCCGTCTGAATCTCCATCGCCTCCTCGGTCAGGGTCTGTCCGGCCGGCGTCAGCGATAACCGCAGCACACGTTTGTCCCTTGCGTCACCGCGGCGTTCGATGAGGCCGCGCCGCTCGAGCTGCGGTAGCAGCATGCTCATGTTGGAGCGGCCGACGAGCAGCTTGCGGGCGAGCTCCTGCTGCGTGATGCCGTCGAAGCGGTAAAGGTTGATCAGGATATCGAGATGCGGCGGCTTGACGTCGAGATGGGCCAGCCGGCGCGTCAATGTCTGCTGCATCAGTTGGCAGGCACGCCCGACGGCAATCCAGCTTCGAAAGCGCGGGTGATCCCAGGGGAAGTGGTGATGTTCGGCAGTCACTTGCTTTTTGTTCATCGTTGTACAATTATGTTCATGCTTGAACTTTTAAGGCTCGTTTCACTATGGCATCCTTTGCGACCCAGGTCATCCGTCTCTCGCTCCAGGCCGTTTCGGCGATCTCTCCCGCTGCCGCCGGCGAATTGGCGTTTCGGATATTCTGCCTTACCCCCAACCGCAAGCCGAAGAACGGCAAGGAACGGGCACTGCTGAAAGCAGCGGCGCCGTTGATGGAGCAATCGCGAAAAGTGACGCTCTCTTTCGCGGGCGGCTGGGTTTTTGCCCGCCATTTCGAGCGCCGCGGGAGCGGAAGGGGACCGCGCGTGCTGCTCGCACATGGCTGGGGATCGCGCAGCGATTATCTGGCCGTGCTTATCGATGGCTTGTTGGCGGCGGGCGCCGAGGTGGTCGCGCTCGACTGGCCGGGGCATGGCGCATCGCCGGGTCGGTCCCTCACCATGCCGCAGGCGGTGAGGGCGATCGATGCCGCCTGGCGTCACTTCGATGGTTTCGATGTCGGCATTGGCCATTCCTTCGGCGGTGCCAGCCTCGCCTGTGCGGCGGGAGGCGTGCTTTGCGACGCGCCCGCGCGCATGCCGGCCAAGCTGGTGCTCATCGGCGCGCCGAGCGAAATGGCCTGGCTCTTCAAGGGCTTCGGCAAGATCATGGGCCTTGCGCCGGTCGCTCAGGCGGCTTTCGAAGGCATGGTCGAGCGCTTGTCGGGCCGCCGCGTGGAGGGCTTTGACGCGGCACGCGTTCTGAGTGCCTTGAGAAAGCCGGTCCTTGTCGTCCATGCCGAAGACGACAAGGAGGTCTCCGCCGATCACGCGCGCCGCTATGGTGCGATCGGGCCGAATGTGGAACTGCATTGGGCGAATGGCCTGGGCCACCGTCGCATCGTTTCCGCGCCTCCGGTCATCGAGAGGATCGTCGCTTTCCTCGGCGAAGATGAACAAGAGGCTCATCTCAGAAAGATCGCATGATGCCGTCATCGGGGCGTCATGCTATTCCCCCAAACGAGCGCACAGCATAGGGCTGCTGGCGTAGGCGCGGATCGCCGGGTCGGAGGGAGAAATGACGATCATCAGGACGGTTGAGGAATTGAAGGCGCTCTACGGTGCAGCGGGCGAGACATCGATCGTCAAGGTCACAAATGCGCTCACGGCCGAATACCGGCAGATGATCGAGGCCTCGCCCTTCGCGGCAATGGCGACCGTCGGCCCGGAAGGGCTGGACTGTTCACCGCGCGGCGACGACCTATCGGTCGTACGGATCGCCGACGACAAGACCGTGTTGATGCCCGATTGGCGGGGCAACAACCGCATCGACTCGCTTATCAATATCGTCCGTGATCCGCGGGTGGCGCTGCTATTCCTCGTTCCCGGCTCGAACACCACGATGCGCATCAACGGGACAGCGGTCGTCAGTGTCGATCCCGCCTTGATCGGCTCCTTCGAGATCGACGGCAAGCATCCCCGCACGGTCGTCGTCGTCACGATCAACGAGGTTTATTTTCAGTGCGCCAGGGCTTTGCTGCGCTCGCAGCTCTGGAACTCGGAACGCTTCGTCGAACCGACGTCGCTGCCGACCCCCGGGACCCTCCTGAAGGCGGCCAAGGCCGATTTCGACAAGGACACCTACGACGGGGAATGGCCGGGTCGCGCGGCGAAGACGATGTGGTAGCAACCGCTCGTCGCGGACGATGAACCTGGTGCCCATAGATACGCGGCGCTGCTTAGCGGCGATAGATCAACCAGTTCCGTCCGGAATCCTTACGCATGCCGTCCTCGAAGAGGACCGTCCTGTTGCGACCGGAATTCTTGGCCGCGTAGAGCGCTATATCGGCCTTGTGGTAGAGATCGAGTGGATCGTCCGCCGCCGTTGCCATGCAGACGCCGACCGAGAGGGTGATCGGGCCGTAGTTGACGCCAGTCTTGGAGTTCTTGAACGGCGTGTTTGACAGAACGCTGCGGATGCGGTCGGCGACCTGCAGGCATTCCTCCTGCGTGCTGTCGTTCAGGATGACGGCAAACTCCTCGCCGCCGGTGCGGGCGACGAAGGCGTCGCGCCGGAGATTGGCGCGAATGACGGTGCCGACGGTGGAGAGGATCTTGTCCCCGACCGGGTGGCCGAAGCTGTCATTGACCTTCTTGAAATGGTCGATGTCGACGACGAGCAGACCCGTGTAGTTGCGCAATTGCTCATTGTTGTAGACCGCGGCGAGGGTCTCGTCGAAGGCACGCCGATTGCCGAGCCGCGTCAGTGAATCGGTATTGGCAATGCGCTTGTACTCATCGAGCTCCTGGCGAATCGCTTCCATCTCGAAGGATTTCTGAACGACCGTCTGAACACGCTCCTTGCCCTGGTTCATCGTATCGGCGGTCGCTTCGCTCAAAATGTCGATCGCGTGGCGGAGGATGTCGGCGCTCGCGGCACTCTTGTTGGTGATGTTGAGGTAAGCCTCGTCGAGAACCCTGTTGTAGCTCTCGAGTGCGTATTGTTCGTCCCGCAGGAGAGTGACCAGTTCGGTCAGCTTTTCCGCCAGCGTGCTATGGGCACGCTCGATCCCGCGCGAATGGTGGATATGGCTGAAATAGCGCGATCCGATGGCGTCGAGCTCGTCCTGTGTGGCGCGGCTGCCGAGCGCCGCAAGTTCTTTCGACAGTTGCGGGTTCGAGCCCAGATAGGCCTCGTAGTAAAGCTCGTAATTGCGCGGTATCGGCGCGACGCCCATCATACGCATTGCATGGGTAATCTGCGCAGCGATATCGGGAGTCGGCGTCTTGTTCGAGGTTGCCGTCTGCATATGCCAAGCCCTTAAAATTATTTTCTTAAATGTCTGCTATTTTTTAGGGACAAAAGTTTTGTGGAGTCTTAACGACTGTTTGGGCGCATCCATGCAATTCGAATTAAACTTGCGTGAGGTTGGCCGCGGCGCCGGCGGGCAACCGCGGCCGGTGAGCTATCAGGCGGGGCTGATCATCGTTTCCGGGCGGACGATCGCGTCGAACTCCTCATTCGTCACGTAGCCGCCGCCGACAGCCTCGTCCCGCAGGGTCGTGCCGTTCTTGTGCGCAGTCTTGGCGATCTTGGCGGCATTGTCGTAGCCAATCTTCGGCGCCAGCGCGGTGACGAGCATCAGCGATCGGTCGAGCGCCGCCTTGATGTTGTCTTCGCGCGCCTCGATGCCGACGACGCAATTGTCGGTGAAGGAAATCGCCGCATCGGCGAGAAGCTGGACCGACTGCAGGAAGTTGTAGGCCATCAGCGGATTGTAGACATTCAGCTCGAAATGGCCCTGGCTGCCGGCGAAGGTGAGCGAGGCGTGATTGCCGAAGACCTGGGCGCAGACCTGCGTCAGCGCCTCGCACTGGGTCGGATTGACCTTGCCCGGCATGATCGAGGAGCCCGGTTCGTTCTCCGGCAACGCGAGTTCGCCGAGGCCGGAGCGGGGACCCGAGCCGAGGAAACGGATATCGTTGGCGATCTTGAAGAGGGCGGCGGCCGTCGCATTGATGGCGCCATGGCTGAACACCATCGAATCGTGCGCGGCGAGTGCCTCGAACTTGTTCGGCGCCGAAGTGAAGGCGATGCCGGTGATCGCGGCGATTTCCGCCGCCACCTTCTCGGCGAATCCGATCGGGGCATTGAGGCCGGTGCCGACGGCGGTGCCGCCCTGGGCGAGCTCGCAAAGGCCGGGCAGCGTCATCTCGATGCGCTTGATCGACGAGGCGACCTGTGCCGCATAGCCGGAGAATTCCTGGCCGAGGGTCAGCGGCGTCGCATCCTGGGTATGGGTGCGGCCGATCTTGATGATGTGGTCGAAAGCCTTGACCTTCTCTTCAAGTGCCTTGTGCAGATGCTTGAGCGCGGGCAGCAGATCATGGATCACCCGCTCGGCGCAGGCGATGTGCATGGCCGTCGGGTAAGTGTCGTTCGACGATTGACTCATATTGACGTGGTCGTTCGGGTGCACGGGTTTCTTCGACCCCATGACGCCGCCGAGCAATTCGATCGCCCGGTTGGAAATGACCTCGTTGGCATTCATGTTCGACTGAGTGCCGGAGCCGGTCTGCCAGACGACGAGCGGGAAATGATCGTTGAGCTTGCCGTCGATCACCTCCTGGGCCGCCTTGACGATGGCGTCGCCAATCTTCGGATCGAGGCGCTCGAGCGCCACGTTGGCGCGGGCTGCCGCCTGCTTGACGATGCCGAGCGCCCGGACGATCGCCAGCGGCTGTCTTTCCCAGCCGATCTTGAAATTGCCGAGCGAGCGTTGGGCCTGGGCACCCCAGTAGCGGTCGTTCGCCACTTCGATGGGGCCGAACGTATCTGTTTCCGTGCGCGTCGATGTCATCGTGATACCTGCCTTCGTGATGCGCTTCATCAAGCCGAGGCGAAGATGCCGGTTGTCCGCCGGTTGTCCTCCCCGGTGCCGGGCATCTCTCTGCCCCGACCATGCCGGCTTGTAAAGGGCTGCAGGGGACCTGCAGCGAGCTACAATCGTTTGAATACTGCTGCGATGCGGCAATTGCGGCCAGCGAATGGAAGCATTGCACAACGCCGTCGCCTCACGCGCATTCTTGTGGCGATTCTGTCACAGGCGGCGCCTTCCTTTTTGGCACTCCCAGTGCCGCAGGGAACGCCGAAGCGGAAGCGATTGGTGCAAAGTAGATGCAAATCAGAGGCTTGCGGATCTGCGCGCGACACGCGGGCGAGAGGTTTCAGGGCAGTTGATCAACATCGAGCGCTGGTCGTTTCCTTTTCATTCACCATCCTTTTCTATAAGTCTTCGGGCACGAGGGCGGGCGAGAATCTGGCAGCGGCCGAATTCGGCGGCAACGCGATACGGGGACGTTTATTCTTATGAAAACTATCAGAACGGTAGCGATTGTCGCGCTCATGGGCAGCTGTGCGATTGCAACCATGGATGTGCGGCCTGCCTCGGCGATTACGCTGATGGACTTCATCCGCGGCGGCAGAAAGCGCACCGCGCCTGAACAGGCTTATCCAGGTCAGCCGGGTTACGGCATGATGGCGCCGCAGCGCCTCGAAGACAGGAGCGCGGCAAAGCCGCCGCGGGTTTCCAGTCCCCGCTATTACACCTACAAGCCCGAACAGATGCGCAAGATTGCGACCGATCGGTTGCTCGATCCTGTCGTCACGGGCTCGGTGCAGAACTACGGCCTTCCGCCCATGCTTCGGATTCCGCTTGCTGATGCCCGCCAATTTCTGCCGCAAGTCGAGGTGCGCGCACCGGCCGATGTAGCGAAGGCGGTTGAAGCCTTTTATGCCGGCCGAACCGATTTCGTCTGGATCGACGGCAATGGCCTGAATGCGCGGGCCCGATCCGCTCTCACGGTGCTTGCCGACGCGGCAAGGATCGGGCTCGATCCGCAGGATTATGCCATCGCCGTTCCGGCCGATAACTTCGATCGCGCTGACACAGTGACGCGGGAAAAGGATCTGGTGCGTTTCGAGATCGCCATGTCCGCCGCGGTCCTCACCTATGTTCAGGACACGGTGCGAGGCCGCATCGACCCGAACAAGATATCCGGCTATCACGACTTCAAGCGTAAGAGCGTCGATCTCGTCTCCTTTCTCGATAAAGCCGCAACGAGTGCCGACGTCGCAGCCCTGATCGAAGAGCAGACTCCGAAAAGCCCGCAATTCCTGGTGTTGAAGCAGGAGCTCGAAAGGCTTAGAGCCGAAACGGTCGCCGCTCCGCGCGTCGAGATCGCGCCGGGAACGCTGTTGAAGCCAGGCGACAACAATCCGGAACTTGCCAATATCGTTTCCGGGATCAAGCAGAAGGCCTCCGAGGCGCTGAAGGCCGAGCACGCGGTCGTGCTGGCTGGTTATCAGGGGACGCCCGAATTGGTTTCGCTCGTCGAAGCTTTTCAGAAGGAGCAAGGGCTGAAAGCGGACGGTGTCGTCGGCCAGGCCTCGATCCGCGTGCTGACTGGCGGCGACACGACCTCCAGCAAGATCAACAAGATCGAGATCGCGATGGAGCAGGCCCGCTGGCTGCCAAAAGATCTTGGCAGTCGCTACGTCTTCATCAACCAGCCCGCTTTCATGGCCTACTATACCGACCATGGCGCGGAGCAGTTCTCCATGCGGGTCGTGGTCGGGTCGAAGGCGAACCAGACCTATTTCTTCCAGGACGAGATCCAGACCGTCGAGGTCAATCCCTATTGGGGCGTGCCGCAGTCGATCATCGTCAACGAAATGCTGCCGAAGCTGCGCAGCGATCCGAGCTATCTCGACCGTATGGGTTATCAGGTCGAGGTCGGCGGCCGGGTCGTTCCGTCCTACGCCGTCGACTGGTACGGATCGACGAATTCGGTCGCCGTGCGCCAGCCTCCGAGCAGCGACAACGCGCTTGGCGAGCTGAAGATCCTCTTCCCGAACTCCCATGCGATCTACATGCATGACACGCCGTCGAAGAGCTTCTTCAAGCGCGACCAGCGCGCGCTCAGCCACGGATGCGTCCGTCTTGCCGACCCGCGCCGCATGGCCGCGGCCGTCCTCGGCATCAGCATGGACGATGTCGGCAGAGAGATTGCCCAGGGGCACAACAGGGCTTTGCCGGTGCCTCAGAAAGTGCCGGTCTATGTTTCCTACTTCACCGCATGGCCGAACAAGGATGGCAAGGTCGAGTATTTCAACGACGTCTATGACCGGGACATGTACATGAATCGGGCCTTTGAAGCGACGCGGAAGGTTCGGCAGCAGGCCGAGGGCTGACGGCTGCCATGTGCATCATGCCAACGAAAATAGGGAGGCCCTGCCAAGCGCGGGGCCTTCGCGCATTAAAGCCATGCGATGGGACCATTCGATGCTGAGAACCTATTCGGGCAGCTGCCATTGCGGCGCTATCCGCTTCGAGGCCGATCTGGATATCAGTGCCGGCACCGGCAAGTGCAATTGTTCAATCTGCACGAAGATGCGCCTTTGGTCGGCCCGTGCCAGGCCGAAGGCTTTTCGCCTTATTGCCGGCGAGGAGGAACTAACTGACTTTCAGGGGAGGAATCCGGTCGCGCACCATCTTTTCTGCAAGCGTTGCGGAATCCATCCTTTCGAACGGATCGACATGCCCAACATGACCGGGAGTCCCTATTACAACATCAATGTTGCTTGTCTCGACGCCGTTGACATCAATGAGCTAATCGCGGCGCCGGTGACCTATTATGACGGACTGAACGACAATTGGGGAGCGAGGCCGGCCGAGGTTCGGCACCTTTGAACTCCGCCCCCTAAACCGACGCTTCATTTCTTGTCGCGGCCGAGAAGCGTTCTGACGAGTTCTGGGGTGAGTTCGTCGAAGTGCTTGATGATCCGGTCGGGCGAAAGGCTTTCAATCGGCACATCGGAGTAGCCGAATGGCACGGCGATCGATGGAACCAATGCATTGCGGGCGACGAGGATATCGTTGAGGCTGTCGCCGACCATCACCGCGCGTTCCGCGACGCCGCCGGCATTGGCCACCGTCGAGAGGAGGTGTTCGGCGTGAGGCTTGCGGACGGAGAAGGTGTCACCGCCGGAAACGGCGGCAAAGCGGTCCATCAGGCCGAGCCCGTCGAGCAGACGCTTCGCCAGCATCTCCGGCTTGTTGGTGCAGACGGCAAGCTTGAGGCCTGCGTCCTGCAGGCGGTCGAGCGCCGCTATCAGCCCCGGATAAGGCAGCGATTCGCCCGGCATCGAGCCATGATAGAAGTCCACGAACTCCCTCATCTGCCAGGTCAGTTCCTCCTCGCTGAGCGCTTTGCCGCGCATTGCGAAAGTCCGCTCGATCATAGCGCGGGCGCCATGGCCGACGAGATGGGTGAGATCGGCGTAAGTAACCGGTTCGATACCTGCTTGCGTGACCGCGTGGTTGAGGCTGGCGACGAGGTCCGGGGCGGTGTCGACGAGAGTACCGTCGAGATCGAAGACGACAAGGGGCGGAGACACGGGAACCTCGTTCTATAAAAGCCTATCCGTTCGGGTAGGCGAAGTCCACGGAGAATGCAATGGCGACCTAGGTCGGTAGCGCTGCCGAAATCCGGCGCAAGCCCACGCATTTTGGCTTTTGTTTGCGGCGATGGGCGTGTAAGTGTCTCAGCGGAAATTGGACGGGAGATGGCCGATGGCCGCTCGCCGGCCGGGTCATGAAGGGGAGCGAGTGGCGCATGGACGCCCGCCAGATGAAGATCAAGGCCGCGCAGGCGGCGCTTGATTATGTCGAAAGTGGAATGCGGCTGGGTATTGGCACCGGCTCGACGGCCGAGGAATTCGTCCGGCTGCTGGCCGAGAAAGTCGCCTCCGGCTATCAGATCCAAGGTGTGCCGACCTCCGAGCGGACGGCGCGGCTTTGCCTCGAACTCGGCGTGCCGCTGAAATCGCTCGACGAATTGCCCGAGCTTGATCTGACCATCGACGGTGCCGATGAGCTCGACGGAAAACTGTGCCTGATCAAAGGCGGTGGCGGAGCGCTGCTGCGCGAAAAGATCGTCGCGAGCGCCTCGGAACGGATGATCGTCATTGCCGATGAATCGAAGGTCGTCGACGTTCTTGGTGCCTTCAAGCTGCCGATCGAGGTGAACCCGTTCGGTCAGACAACAACGCGGCTGGCAATCGAGAAAGTTGCCGCGCGTCTTGGCTTGACTGGCGACATCGCGCTGCGCGCCTCGGGCGACGGACCCTTCACGACCGATGGCGGGCACCTCATTCTGGATGCATCTTTTGGCCGTATTCCTGATGCAGAGGCGCTTGCGGCCGAGTTGAATGCGATTCCGGGAGTCGTCGAGCATGGGCTCTTCATCGGGATGGCGTCGCTGGCGATCATCGCCGGTCCGGAGGGGGCGCGCACGCTCACGGCAGGCTGAGGCCAAGCCGATCTGACCTCGCGCCGCGCCCATGGCGCAAAAGTGAAATTCCGCACATGAATGCCAGGCGGCGGCAATTGGCCGGGCGACATGTGCTAACACAGGAGCATTGATAAAAATGAACAAAATCACAGGTTTTGCCCGCGCATTCGCAACCGCAGCCGTTCTTCTTTCGGCGTCCGTGCCGGCCGTAATGGCGCAGGACGTGACGGAAGATCAGATCAAGGCGGCTCGCGCCACCATTGCAGCGCTCGGCGTCACCAACAGCTTCGACAACATTCTGCCGAATCTTGCCGAACGGCTGAAGAACTCGCTCATTCAGGCTTCACCGAACCACCAGGAACTGATTTCGGCGACCGTTGACGAGAAGGCGCTTGGTTTGGCGGCACGCCGCTCGGATCTGGAACGCGAGGCAGCGACGATCTATGCCAAGACCTTTTCGGTCGAGGAACTCAACGCCATCACGGCTTTCTATAGCTCGGGGGCCGGCAAGAAGCTGCTGAACGACGGTCCGATCGCCTCGCGCGAACTCTTGAAGGCGGCCGACATCTGGGCAGCCGGCGTTTCGCGCGACCTCGCCAACGATGCCACCAAGTCGCTCGACGAGAAGATCGGCAGCACCCCTGCCGCAGATGCCGGCACGCAGGCACCCGCCCAGCAGTAAGCTTGCGGCGAGCCTTGGCTCGTCCATTTACGAGGCCCGGAGCGATCCGGGCTTTTCCTTTTCTGCATCGCAATACTATATCAGGGGCGAAAGGCGACTCCGGCTCGTCGTTTCATCGCGAGCCTGACGTTCCGACCAACGGCCTTCCTATCGGTATTCCATTGCTTTCCAGGAGTTCTCCATGAGCGCTTTCGACTATGACCTCTTCGTGATCGGCGGCGGCTCGGCTGGCGTCAGAAGCGGAAGGCTGGCGGCAGCGCTCGGCAAGAAGGTGGCGATCGCCGAGGAATTTCGCTACGGCGGCACCTGCGTGATCCGCGGCTGCGTGCCGAAGAAGCTCTATGTCTATGCCTCCCAATATTCCGAGCATTTCGAGGATGCCGCCGGCTTCGGTTGGAGCGTCGGCGAAAGCCGCTTCGACTGGAAGAAGCTCGTCGCGGCCAAGGAACAGGAGATCTCCCGGCTCGAGGGCCTTTATCGCAAGGGGCTTGCAAGTGCCGGTGCGGAGATCCTGAACACGCGCGCCGAACTCGCCGGAACCAATGCGGTGCGACTGCTCGCGAGCGGCAACACGGTCACTGCGGAGCGCATCCTGATCGCAGTGGGCGGCCATCCCAGCCCGCATGACGCGCTGCCGGGACACGAACTCTGCATCACCTCGAATGAAGCCTTCGACCTGCCGGAGCTTCCGAAATCGATCCTGATCGCCGGCGGCGGCTATATTGCCGTCGAATTCGCCAACATCTTCCACGGCCTCGGCGTCGAAACGACGCTGATTTATCGCGGCAAGGAGATTCTCTCTCGCTTCGACCAGGATCTGAGACGCGGCCTGCATGCGGCGATGGAAGAGAAGGGTATCCGCATACTCTGCGAGGATATCATCCAGTCGATATCGGCTGGCGCCGATGGCCAGCGGATTGCAAGGACCATGAAGCATGGCGAAATCGCCGTCGATCAGGTGATGCTCGCTCTCGGCCGCGTGCCGAACACGAAGGGCCTCGGGCTCGAGAATGCCGGCGTCAAGATCGACGAGCGCGGCGCCATCATCGTCGACGCTTTCTCACGCACCAGCGCACCGGGAATCTATGCGCTCGGCGACGTCACGGACCGCGTGCAACTGACGCCCGTGGCGATCCATGAGGCGATGTGCTTCATCGAGACGGAATACAAGAACAATCCCACTTCGCCGGATCATGACCTGATCGCCACGGCAGTCTTCTCGCAGCCGGAGATCGGTACGGTGGGAATGAGCGAGGAGGAGGCCGCGCGGAAATATGACGAGTTCGAAGTCTACCGTGCCGAATTCCGCCCGATGAAGGCGACACTTTCGGGGCGCAAGGAAAAGATGATCATGAAGCTCCTCGTCAATGCCGCGGACCGCAAGGTCGTGGGCGCCCATATCCTCGGCCACGACGCCGGCGAAATGGCGCAACTGCTCGGGATCTCGCTGAAGGCAGGATGCACCAAGGACGACTTCGACCGCACCATGGCCGTGCACCCGACGGCGGCGGAGGAGTTGGTGACCATGTATCAGCCGAGCTACCGTGTGAGGAAGGGCGAGCGGGTTGCCTGAACCGCGGTTCCGTTTGGCTCGAAAGCAACCCATATTTTCTGGTAGAATGACTTTCCAAGCTCCTTGTTAACGTTTATAAGCCCGCATCCGCGACGCGGCCCTGGCTGCGTCAGACAACAGGTGATGGAAATGGCACAGACTTGGACTCCGAACAGCTGGCGGCAAAAACCCATTCAGCAGGTGCCGGACTATCCGGACCTCTCAGCGCTTGAGGCTGTTGAAGGCCGTCTCGCGAAGTTTCCGCCGCTCGTCTTTGCCGGTGAGGCTCGGCGTCTGAAGAGTGCGCTTGCCAACGTGGCCGAGGGCCGCGGTTTCCTGTTGCAGGGCGGTGATTGCGCCGAGAGTTTCGCCGAGCATGGCGCCGACACCATCCGCGACTTCTTCCGCGCTTTCCTGCAGATGGCGGTGGTGCTGACCTTCGGGGCGCAACAGCCGGTCGTCAAAGTCGGCCGTATCGCCGGGCAGTTCGCAAAGCCGCGCTCCTCGGGCGTCGAGAAGCAGGGCGATATTACGCTGCCGAGCTACCGCGGCGACATCATCAACGGCATCGAGTTCACCGAGCAGGCGCGCGTCCCCAATCCGGAGCGGCAGATCATGGCCTATCGCCAGTCCGCCGCAACGCTCAACCTGTTGCGCGCCTTCGCGATGGGCGGTTACGCCAATCTTGAAAACGTGCATCAATGGATGCTCGGCTTCGTCAAGGACAGTCCGCAGGCCGAGCGCTACCGCAAGCTCGCCGACCGGATTTCCGAGACGATGGATTTCATGAAGGCGATCGGCATCACCTCGGAGAACCATCCGAGCCTGCGCGAGACCGATTTCTTCACCAGCCACGAGGCGCTGCTGCTTGGCTTCGAGCAGGCGCTGACACGCGTCGATTCGACCTCCGGCGACTGGTACGCCACCTCCGGCCATATGATCTGGATCGGCGACCGCACCCGCCAGCCCGACCATGCGCATATCGAATATTGCCGCGGCATCAAGAACCCGCTCGGGCTGAAATGCGGTCCGTCGCTGACCGCCGACGGCCTCCTGGAATTGATCGACCTGCTGAACCCGGCCAACGAGGCCGGCCGCCTGACGCTGATCTGCCGCTTCGGTCACGACAAGGTCGCTGAGCACCTGCCGCGTCTGATCCGCGCCGTCGAGCGCGAAGGCAAGAAGGTCGTCTGGTCCTGCGACCCGATGCATGGCAACACGATCACGCTCAACAACTACAAGACCCGGCCTTTCGAGCGGATCCTCTCGGAAGTCGAAAGCTTCTTCCAGATCCACCGTGCCGAGGGCAGCCATCCGGGCGGCATCCACATCGAGATGACCGGTAACGACGTGACCGAGTGCACCGGCGGCGCGCGCGCTCTTTCCGGTGACGATCTCGCCGACCGCTACCATACCCATTGCGATCCGCGCCTCAATGCCGACCAGGCGCTGGAGCTTGCCTTCCTGCTCGCCGAGCGGATGAAGGGTGGGCGCGACGAGAAGAAGATGGTGGTCAACGGCTGAGCGATCGCAACCGCGCCGATGGCTCAATTTTTCTGAACAATCGGCGCGTCTTCTGAATTTGACAGGGCCGGGTCAGCTTTGTGAAGCTGGCCCGGCTTTTTGCTGAAGGGAGAGGGGAATGACGGACATCCACGAGGGCGGCTGCCTTTGCGGCGCGGTGCGGTTCAAAACGCAGGGAAAGCTGAGGGAACTGATTTTCTGCCATTGTTCCCAATGCCGAAAGCAGACAGGCCTCTACTACGCCGCCACGAATGTGCTCGACAACCAGATGGATGTCCAAGGCGCCGACGAGATTACCTGGTACCGATCGAGCAGCGCAGCTCGGCGCGGCTTCTGCCGGCATTGCGGCTCGGCGCTGTTCTGGAAGGCGGACGGACTCGACTATACCTCGATCCTGGCGGGGACATTTGACGGGCCGACAGGGCTGGAGCCCGGCTATCACATCTTCTGCGCCGACAAGGGCGACTTCTATGACATCGGCGACGACCTGCCGCGCTTCGCCGAGTCTCGGTAGCGCGCCTACTGCATGTTTCCTTGAAGCCTAGCCGATTTGAGGATGAAAACTTACAGCGTTCAAAGTGCTACAGCGATCTTTGTGCGTCTCATGAGATGCGCGGCGCTGTTGGGTCAGGGACCGCCACGACGGATTGATCGAAAGCGTCCGCCAGAGCTTCGAACTTGACGGCTTCCCACGCAGCGTATTCCTCGACAAGCCGGCTGCTCAACCAGTAGCGGCCACGCGCTCCATCGTCTCCCTTGCCGATCAAGCCGGCGGCCTCGGCGCGCGCGAACAGGCGGCGAATATGCGTATTCGAGATCAGGTAGCGCTCCGCAAGTCTTGCAAGGCTGACGTCTATCCAGACCTTGCCGTTAACGGCGAGGAGACTTGGGGCGCGCGCCATCAGGTCGTCGAGGATCACCCCGCCAGATTCCGACCAGACGAAGATCGCAACGCCTTCTGAAGGCTGTGTCCATCTTGCGTCCGAGAGCAGCCGTTTTGCGACACGAGGCTGCGCGCGCTCGAATATGGTGGGATCGGCCTCGACGCGTCTCACCCGCGATCCGCCATCCAACAGATCGAGCGTGCTCATCTGCGTCCTGAACCAGAGGCGCATGGCGTTCTCGCTGATCTCCGTCGGCTCGAGTGGACGCGTCCTCTTGGTGCGGCCGCCATTTGCGGGGCGGAGCAGTTTGTAGGCAATGAGTTCCGCAAGGAAGGCCGTTGCCGTGTTCCGGCTGGCAGCGCCCGTTTCGCGCATGATTTTCAGCAATCGCGCTGCCGTTATGCCGGAGTCTGCGTTGTCTCGGTCGCGCTCCAGATGCAAAGCATAGGCGGCTTGCGTGAGCATCCATTTCTGGTGGGCGGCCACCAGGCGGGCGACGCGCGGAAACAGGTCGTTGATGGAAATGAGGGTACGTGCGCCGGCCTGCAAGACCTCAAGGAACCGAGGATTTTGCAACAGAGCATCCACCGTATAGGCGGGTGGAGTCTTCCGTTCGGCATCTTCCGTCCCTGCAAGCCGCTGCATCTGCTGCGCGTGCTCCCGATCTCTCCACGCACCAAACGCATCGCTTACGCCGTGCCCCAGTGCAATCGACATAAAAACTCACCTTGGGCTAAACGCGCAAGTACACCGTTTGGGTTCACGCAAAATTTAGGGGAATTTGCGGGGCCGATGCGACCAGCGGGTGATAGACGGCTGCCAATCGCCGGCACGAATATCGGCTTGACCGATGCCCTCAGGACCCGCGCAGAATGGTGCTTGAAAGCAGACATGACACCGTTTCCGCTGAACTTGCAGTTTAATTCTGAGCATCCATGCGTCTGTACGATGCGCGAAAACCGTTAATACACCGTGTCTATTTGGTATTTTAGCAAATGGTACTCGCGTATGGATTGCGCGTGTTTGGAGAGGCCAACAACCGGGCAGCAGGGCGCGGCAATTCCGCAAAACAAGGGCTCCCGTAAACCGTCGAAGAATTCCGAGAATCTACAGCGGCCGCATCTCGCTTACAGCTCGCATCAGAATGCGCTGATCGGTTTCGCAGTCGGAAATCTATTGAGCAAAGTTCGAAATGAAGATCGGCCCCGGCGGGGGCGCCGGGCCGACAAGTCGCTTCCGCATACGTTCATAAGCCCGCGCTGAAGAGTTCGGCGTGGGACTTGAAGAAGCGCTCGGTGCTATAGCGCTTGCCGAACATCATATCGTGCTGCAGGAAGCGATAGTCGCGCAGGGACGGCGGGATCTTCGGTTGGCGCAGCCAGTTTGCGACCTCCTTGCCGTTCTTGCGGATCAGCATATAGCGGTCGAGAACACGGAAGTGGTCGTGAACCTTGCCGAGGAAGCCCGTGTAGTACGGGTGCTCGTAGCCGGCCTGCTTCAGGATCTCGTAGGAGAGAAAGGCCGGGCTGATGCTGCCGATATCCTTGCGCGCACCGGTCTTGTTCGACCAGACGACGAGCGGCGTTTCGTGCTCCGCCTTCATCTGGTCTTTCGATCCCTTGCGCTCCGCCGTCACGTCCTTCATGTAACCCGTGCTGGTATAGACGGTGTTCAGCGGCGGCAGGTGGTCGCCGAAGAGAACGATGATCGTCTCGCGGTCCCGCTGCTTCGCCCAGTCCATGAGCATTCTCAGACTGTCGTCGGCTTCCTTGATGCCCTGGGCGTAGGTGGCGAGAACCTGGCGGTCGCTTTCCGGCAGATCGCCCTCGACTTTGATCGTGTTCTTCGCGTAGCGATTCGGCTCGTACGGCCCATGGCCCTGCAGCGTCACGGCAAAGAAGAAGAAGGGATCGTCCGTTGCGTCCGCCTGGCGGATGACCTCCTTCGTCAGGGATTCATCCGAGGCGAAAATCCCACGCTTCTGCATCGGCGGCAAGTTCTCCTCCGAGCGGAACGTATCGAAGCCGAAGGCCTTATAGACGGCGGTGCGGTTCCAGAACCACCCCTGGAAGGGATGGATGGCGCGTGAGACATAGCCTTCTCCACGGAAGAAGGTGGCGAGCGACGGGATCGGATTGCGAATATATTGCTGATAGGGAATGCTGCCATAGGGCAGGAATGCGTTCGAAAAGCCTGTCAGCGCTTCGAACTCGACATTTGCCGTCATGCCGCCGAATTCGGGCGAGAAGACATTGCCGCCCTGCAATTCGCGGATCGTCGGCATCGGGTCGGGTGTCAGCTTGACCTTAGGCAGGCGCGTCGGATCCCAGAAGGATTCGCTCATCAGCACGATCACGTCCGGCTTGCCCCGATGCGTGGTTCCGGCGGGAAGCGGCTTTACGGGAATGCGTTCGATGGCATTCGCCATGTAACCGGCCGGGGCGCTCACATTCGCCATCGGCAAATTGATCGCAAAGGCGAGCACAAAGCCGTTGTGCCGGTAGTTCTCGGTCTGGTCCCACATGATCGGGATGACCCGCAATCGGTCGCGGACCCAAGAGAACTGGTTGTAATCCATGATGTTCCAGAAGGCGACGATGAGCGGCAGGGCGAAGGCTACCCGCGCGAGACGCTCTTTGCGCGCCAGCTTCGGAAAGTTCCGCCAGGCGTAGCGCAGCAGCAGCCCGATGACGATGATGGTCGCCAGAATGCCGAGAACGACGCCGACGGCGGTCCATGGCCTGTCCTTCACCAGCACCGGCATCAGTTCCACGATCTGCCGGCCGAACAGAAAATCGGTCGGGTAAAGCGGGTCGGACAGGAAGACCTGCTTCTGCTGGCAGATAAAGGCCGGTACGATGGCGAGCGGCGCTACGAGAAGCGCGCCCTTGTGTTCGCGTCCGAAAAGCGCGTCCAGCGTCAGCATGACGAGGAAGAACGCAGCAACCGTCGTCCAGGCTGGCCGCATCGGATCGATAAAATAGGCGATCGTGTCGGAAGTTGACTGGCGGACGAGGAGCTCGACTGCAAAAACGATCGCCGTCGCGATCAAAAGCGAAAACAGTGCGCTGCGGCCGCCCGCCAGGGTTTTTGCATGTCTAACGGAAAAGCTCGGCCTTTCGACATAGACCTGAGAACCTCTCGCGGCGGAATCGATACTGGCCAAAAACTTCTCCAATTTCATAAATCTTTCGCTCAACTGTCATACGACTGTCATCTTGAACAGGGGATGAATGGCGAAACGGCTATGATGATCCTCAGGTTCCGGCCGCGTCGAAGGGCCGCGGGCCTATTCGTTAAGGGACCGGAACCGCAGGATTTTTCGGATTTTTCCGGCGGCACTGCGATTGGGAGTGGGTTTTTTCCCACCGGATGCGGTAAGAACAACGCCTAAGCTGGTTGCATTCGCCGAGGAAAACCGACAGGCCTGCCATGACCCCACAGAAAGCCGTACCTTCAAAGCTGCGGATCGTCGTAGCCCAGCTCAATCCGACCGTCGGCGATATCGCCGGCAACCTGGCAAAGGCGCGTGAAGCGCGCGCCGACGCGGCGCGCCAAGGCGCCGACCTGGTGCTGTTCACCGAACTTTTCATGTCCGGCTATCCGCCCGAAGATCTCGTGCTGAAACCGGCCTTTCTGAAGTCCTGCCTGCGCGCCGTCGAGAAACTCGCCGCAGAGACGGCAGACGGAGGGCCGGGGGTCATCATCGGCTTCCCGCGTCAGGCCGCTGCCCAGCGGCACAATTCGGTGGCGGTCCTCGACGGGGGCAAGATCATCGCGGTCCGCGACAAGGTGGACCTGCCGAACTACGGCGAGTTCGACGAAAAGCGGGTCTTCGATGCAGGCGAGATGCCGGGTCCGGTGAATTTTCGCGGCATTCGCATTGGCATCCCGATCTGCGAGGACATTTGGGGCGAGCTCGGCGTCTGCGAGACTCTCAAGGAGAGCGGCGCCGAAATCCTGCTCTCTCCGAACGGTTCGCCTTATTATCGCGGCAAGGTCGATGTCCGCCACCAGATCGTTCTAAAGCAGGTGATAGAAACCGGCTTGCCCCTGATCTATGCCAATCAGATCGGCGGGCAGGACGAACTGGTCTTCGACGGCGCAAGCTTCGGCTTCAATGCCGACCGCTCGCTGGCCTTCCAGATGAGTCAGTTCGAGGAGGCGCTTTCGATTTCAGAGTGGACGAGGGGTGAAGATGGTTGGGTCTCGACCAACGGGCTTCGGTCGCGCCTGCCGGAAAGCGACGAGGCGGACTATCGAGCCTGCATGCTGGGGCTCAGGGACTACGTCAACAAGAACGGCTTCAAGAACGTCGTGCTCGGCCTTTCCGGTGGCATCGACTCGGCGATCTGCACGGCGCTCGCGGTGGACGCGCTCGGCGAGGAGCGGGTCCACACGATCATGCTCCCTTATCGCTATACCTCGCAGGAATCGCTGAAGGACGCCGAAGCCTGCGCCAAGGCGCTCGGCTGCCACTATGACGTGGTCGCGATCGAGGAGCCGGTTGAAGGTTTTCTCAGTGCACTCGCCGATACTTTCGAGGGAACCGAGTCCGGGATCACCGAGGAGAACCTGCAGAGCCGCACGCGCGGAACGATCCTGATGGCAATCTCTAACAAATTCGGTTCGATGGTGGTGACCACCGGCAACAAATCGGAGATGTCGGTAGGCTACGCCACGCTCTACGGCGATATGAACGGCGGCTTCAATCCGATCAAGGACCTCTACAAGATGCAGGTCTATGCGCTGTCGCGCTGGCGCAATGGTGCCGTGCCGCCCGGCGCGCTTGGTCCCTCCGGCGAGGTCATTCCGCAGAACATCATCGACAAGGCACCCTCGGCCGAACTCCGCCCCAACCAGACCGACCAGGACTCGCTGCCGCCCTATCCGGCGCTCGACGACATTCTCGAGTGCCTGGTGGAGAAGGAACTGAGTACGGAAGAAATCGTCGCCCGCGGGCATGACGAGGCGACGGTCCATCGGATCGAGCACCTGCTCTACATCGCCGAATACAAGCGCCGGCAGTCGGCGCCGGGCGTGAAGATCACCAAGAAGAATTTCGGCCGCGATCGGCGCTACCCGATCACCAACCGTTTCCGTGACAGGGGCTAGCCATGCGTAGCTCGGTCGAGATCTTCGATATCGCAAGTGGAGAGACGCGCGTCGTGTGGTAGACGGAGCGGCTCGTCGAGGCGCCGAACTGGTCGCCTGACGGCAAATTCCTCATCATTAACGGCGACGGCAGGCTCTATCGACTTGCTTTCGACGGGGCCGACCCTACCGAGATCGACACGGGCTTTGCCCGCCACTGCAACAATGATCACGGCATCTCGCCGGACGGCAGAATGCTTGCGATCAGCGACAAGACCGAATTCGGCAAGTCGGCGATCTATCTGCTGCCGGTCGCGGGCGGCACGCCGCGGCTCGTCACGCGCAACCTGCCGTCCTACTGGCACGGCTGGTCCCCGGACGGGCGGACCGTGGCCTATTGCGGCATCCGCGACCAAGTCTTCGACATCTACACGATCTCGGTCGATGGCGGCGAGGAGCGGCGGCTGACGCATGGCGAGGGCCGCAACGACGGACCGGACTGGTCGCCGGACGGCGCGTGGATCTATTTCAACTCGAGCCGCACCGGCCGCATGCAGATCTGGCGGATCAGGCCGGACGGCAGCGATGTCCAGCGCGTTACCGACAGCTCCTATGGCGACTGGTTCCCGCATCCGTCGCCAGACGGCAAGCATCTGCTGGTGCTTTCCTATGATGGCGAGGTCTTCGACCACCCCCGCGACCTCGATGTGCGGCTTCGGCTGATGGATCCGGAAGGCGGCAATGCGCGCGTCCTGTTCGAGCTCTTCGGCGGGCAGGGGACAATCAATGTTCCGAACTGGTCGCCCTCGGGCGAGGCTTTCGCCTTCGTGCGGTATTGGCCCGCGTGAGCCAACGGCGAGCCGACGGTTCGCTCTCAGATCT
Source organism: Sinorhizobium fredii USDA 257 (assembly GCF_000265205.3). NCBI lineage: Bacteria > Pseudomonadati > Pseudomonadota > Alphaproteobacteria > Hyphomicrobiales > Rhizobiaceae > Ensifer > Ensifer fredii. The sequence goes on along the minus strand of NC_018000.1, from coordinate 4,299,989 downwards.
ATGGGAGGAATTCATGGGAAAAGACTACGCCCGGCTGGACGGCAAGGTCGCCGTCGTGACCGGCGGCACGCAGGGGCTCGGCGCCACGATTGCGGGACTGTTCGCTGAACGGGGCGCTGCGGGCATCGTCATCTGCGGGCGCCATGCGGCGAAGGGCGAGGCAAAGGCGACCGAGATCGGTGAGGCGACCGGCGCGAAGGTCGTTTATGTCCAGGCGGACCTGGAGCGCGTGGAGGACGCCCGGGCGGTCGTTGCGGCCTGGGATCGTGAATTTGGCCGAGTCGATGGGCTCGTCAATGCCGCCGCAATCACCGACCGCGGCACGATCCTCGATACGCGGAACTCTTCGATCGCATGTTTTCGATAGACGTGCGTGCTCCCTCCTTCCTGATGCAGGAGACGGTGAAGGTGATGCGGTGTGAGAAGACCGAAGGCACGATCGTCAATATCGGTTCGATGTCGGCGAAGGCGGGCCAGCCTTTCATCGCCGCCTATTGCGCATCCAAGGGTGCTCTGGAGGCGCTGACGAAGAACACCGCCTATGCGCTGCTGCGCAACCGCATCCGCGTCAACGGCCTCAACATCGGCTGGATGGCATCGGAAGGCGAAGACCGCATCCAACGGGAATATCACGGCGCTCCCGAGGACTGGCTGGAGAAGGCGGCGGCAAGCCAGCCTTTCGGGCGGCTCGTCGATCCCGCCGAGGTCGCGCGCGTGCGCCTATCTCTCCTCCGACGAGTCCGGTCTGATGACCGGCTCGGTGATCTGCTTCGACCAGTCAATCTGGGGTGCGTATGACGGATCGCCGCATCCGACAGCGCCGCTTTGAGTCGCTCTCGGCCTGCTGCATGTAGAAACATGCAGCAATCCAAAGCTCTACTGCGACCTTGTGCGTCTGATAAGACGCACGTGCTGTAGTCTTGCCTTTCGCCTGCGCCTGTGCCCATATGCGGCCGTCAGGTGCCCGCTGAGGCGGGAGAATCGGGAAGCCGGTTGAATTCCGGCACGTGCCCAACGCTGTGATGGGGACGGCTGCGCCAAAACAGCTTTGAACGTTTTCAGAGCTTTGCCACTGGGTCTTGATGCGATCCGGGAAGGCGGCCCAGTCGAGTGATCCGTAGTCAGAAGACCGGCCTGACAAGATAGACCGGCCCCGCATGGACGGCGGGAGGTTGTGCATTGTTGGGGATCGAACGATGCTGCCTGACCCGAACGACTGCCTTACGGCGGCCGGTGCCTTTTCGCCGGACGAGCGTGCCGCCGTCTATCGCGCCATCGAGACGCGCCGCGACGTACGCGACGAGTTCCTGCCTGAACCGCTGCCCGAGCCTCTGATTTCCCGCTTGCTCGATGCGGCGCATCGCGCCCCGTCCGTCGGCTTCATGCAGCCGTGGAACTTCGTGCTCGTGCGCCGGAGCGAGACGCGGGAGAAAGTCTGGCAGGCATTCCGGCGCGCCAATGAGGAAGCCGCCGGCATGTTTTCAGGCGAGGCGCAGGCGAAATATCGCTCACTCAAGCTCGAGGGCATACGCAAGGCGCCGCTCAGCATTTGCGTGACCTGCGATCGCACGCGCGGCGGCGCCGTCGTGCTCGGGCGCACGCATAATTCGCAAATGGACGTCTACTCGACGGTCTGCGCGGTCCAGAACCTTTGGCTCGCAGCGCGGGCCGAGGGGGTCGGCGTCGGTTGGGTCAGCATTTTCCACGAGGACGAGATCAAGGCGATCCTCGGCATGCCCGAACACATCGAAATCGTCGCCTGGCTGTGCCTCGGTTTTGTCGACCGACTCTACCAGCAACCGGAACTAGCGGTGAAGGGCTGGCGGCAACGGGTACCGCTCGAGGACCTGATCTTCGAGGAAAGATGGGGCCTTCGCGACGGCGGGAAGCGGTTTGTCGACCAGGTCATTCATTCTGCAGCGGCTGATAGCGCGGCCCCCGAGGGTTCTTGAGATCGATCGCGCTCTCTTGCTGCGGCAGAAAGGCGGGGCCGACGACGCGGACCTTGCTGGTCGTGGGGTCGTAGGGGCGCTCTTCCACAGGCTTTGCTGCCGGCGATCCGGACGCCGGCAAAGCCGTGCCCTTGATCGTCACGACGGAGGGGCTGACCACCGAAAGCTTCGTTCCTGACGCGGAATTGTTGCTGCTCTTACCCGTTGCGACCTTGGGTATCTGGCAGCCGCAGATACCGGGCGCACCGACCCCGCGGGTACGATAGGCGAAGGCGTTGGGGAGTTCCGTGTACGGCCTGCCCGTCGACGCGGAAATCATCTGCTCGCTCTCCTCGGTGGCCAGCACGTGATAGTAGAGTTCCGTGTCGGCTGCCGGGCATCGTGCCCGGCAAAGCTCGGTATCGCGTCCGAAGTCGGCCGGTGTCGCGTTCGACGAAATCGGGAAAAATGCGCCGTCGCAAGTACGCACGCACATGGTCCTGAGGCCGCCTGCAGCGCCGTCCTCCATGAATGTGAAGTCGTCCGCTGGACCGTCGAACAGCAACGGATAGTCCTCGCCGTCCGGCGGGAAGTCTTCGAGAATGTTGCGGTGAACGTGAGCCTCTTCGGTGCTCGACTCGTCAGGAATCGTCTCGTCAGGGATCGTCTCGTCCCAGTTCAGGCCGGCTTCTCTTGAGCAACCATTCAACTCCATGGCGGCGACGATCCGCCGGCGCATGTCGTCATTGCCTTTGGAAATCAAATGCCGTCGTTGCGCCTTGAGCGTGCGGAGATTGTCCTCCATCCGGCCGATCGCATCGTCGAGTTCGGCGCAGGCAGCTTCATTTTCGCTGTCGATGTAGACGACGGAGTCATTGCTGCATGCCATGCGCCGGCGTTCGTTCTTTGCGCGGCGAATTTCGATGTTCTGGCGTGAAACCGCGCCGGTGAAATCGCGGAGATCGGCGGTTGTGGTGAAGGCCGCCGGCAGCTCCGCGAGGCGGGCGCTCAGGCGTTCGCATACGCTTGCGGCCGAAGCCTGTCCGGCCATACACAAGGCGAGCGGCAGGAGCGCTGCAGCAAGGCGCATCATCCTCCAGGACGCCGCACTTCTGAACACTGGCACTCGTCTTTTCCTGCGTTTCGCCCCGCCACAGCGCCGTGCGTCTTTTCAGACGCACAAAGGACGCTGTAGCACCTTGAATTGCTGCATATTTGTTTTCCTTAAATCGGCTGCGATTTAAAGAAACAGGCAGTAGTCGCGGAACAAGCGGGGCGCCTGTTTCCTGACATCATACGACGTTGATGCGAGGGCGCAACGGCGAGTCGGCATTTGCGTTAATGCGTTTGGAAGCAGAAACGGCCGGGCCGAGTGAGCGGCCCGGCGACAGATCAGGCCGCTCTGGCGGTTTCGAGCGACATCGGCCGTTCGAGCACAGTGCCCTCGATGGCGGCAACGGCCTTCATTCTTTGAAGAAGGCTGTTCGTCACTTCCCAAGCGACAGCGACCGCGTAGACATTGCCGATCCTCTGCGGCTCTGCGATGCGCTCTCCCGGGCACCCCATCCGGCGGAACATCCGCTCGAGGAAGACGTCGGTGACGGTGACGATATGGCTGATGCCGGAGGCAAGGCCCAGTTCCCCGACGCCGCACATGAGCTCGGCGGCGGCGACCGTCACCTGGTTCGACGTCCGGTCCTGGGAGATATCCGGTTCGATGCAGAAGCGGCTCGATTCCCAAACCGATGCGCTGCGGATTTCCGGATTTCCGCCGAGCAGGACCGGAAATGTATCATCCAGCATGTTCGGCCCTAGCGTTGGTAGAAGTCGCAGGGAACCGCGAAGCCTTCCGGTGTCCGGCGAATACGACATCACATAAAGCGGATTGGCCTTGTCGTAGTGGTCGATTTCCCAGTTGCCCTCGGTCTTGACGTCCCATTTCAGAAAGTCATGGAAGACGCGCTTGCGCAGCCGAAACATCTCGTCGATGGCCTGCGGGTGCTGTCCGCGAGCGTTTCCGTTCACTATCCTGATCATCTTTCGCTCCATCGTGTTTGCGCGATGGAGCGATGCTGTCAGGCTCGGGTGACACATGTAACTGTCGGTAGTGACAGTTTAATCCGGAGGTTTTTCCCACCAAATTTGTGGGGTTTTCGGCCAATGGGTCGAGCTCAGATGGTAAATCCACCCTTCAGATGGTGGGGATCAGCGCATGGCGGACCGCCTGCGCAACGGCCTGAGTGTTGGACACGACGTTGAGCTTGCGGCGCGTATTGCTCATGAAGAAACGAACCGTGCGCTCGGAAATGCCGAGGATCGTCGCGATTTCCCAATAGCTTTTGCCGGCTGCCGACCACGTCAAGACCTCTGTCTCCCGGCTGGTCAATCGCGTATCGCGCTCGTCCATCGCATCGACCATCGCCGCCTTCTCAAGCATCGAGGCATGGAAAAGATTGGCGGCCAGCTGGAAGTCGCGCAGGTGGCATCGACGATATTCGGACCATTCCGCTGGCGACATGTTGCCACTGATTGCGAGCAGCGCCAGGCGTCCGGTCGGTGAAGGCAGCGGCAGAGCGACGCCTTCCGTGGCCAAGCCGATTTCCTCGGCAGCCTGGAAGAGCGGCTCGCATTCCGGAAAGCGGCGGCGGGCGGTCGCCCATTCAACGGGTCTCACGCCGCCGAGGGCAAGCCGAAGGATTGGATCGATCCGGTGAAGACCACGGGACAGATAGAGCTCCTCGGCATAGGCCCCGAAGGTGTGATGCAGCCGGCAGACCTTGAGGCCTTCGGCCGTCGGCTCCGCTTCGACATAGAGGAGATGCGCGATATCGAACGTGCGACGCATCAAGGCGAAGAATTGCTGCGGCTCCGCGCACCCGCCATATTCGACGATATCTAGCAGATCGAGGACAGCCTGTTGATTAGTCATGCCGTAACACCGATTCATGCCCCTAGAATAAACATGGTTTAGCCTGGCGGTTTTTGTCTAGTGCTATATTTCGTAATCGGTGCAACTCTTTGGATTAAATCCACCCAAGGTTGCGTTTCGCGATACTTGGCCAGGGAAATCGCCTAAGGCGCGATAGTCCGGAGAGCCATCCCTAGGCGGGATGGCTTGCCTCGACCACTGCGAGAGCCGCCATGTTGACGACCCCGCGGGACGTGACGGACGGCGAAAGGATGTGCGCCGGCAGCGCCGAGCCGAGCAGGATCGGTCCGACATGGAGGCTGTCGGTCATCGTTTTGACCACGCCGAGCGTTACGTTGGCGGCGTCGAGATTGGGGAAGACGAGCAGGTTGGCTTCGCCCTTCAGCGCACTGTTCGGCATCACCCGCTCGCGCAGCGTTTCGGAGATTGCCGCGTCGCCGTGCATTTCTCCGTCCACCTCGAGATCGGGTGCGAGCTCGCGGACGAGCTTGAGTGCGGCGCGCATCTTGGCGGCGCTTTCGGATTCGCGCGATCCGAAGTTCGAATGTGAAACGAGGGCAGCGCGCGGCGTGATCCCAAAGCGGCGAATTTCTCCCGCCGCCATCACGGTCATCTGGGCGATCTCTTCGGCACTCGGATTGTAACTCACATAGGTGTCGGTGAAGAAGGTCGCGCCGCGCTGAGAAATCAACAGGCTGAGAGCCGAGAAGTCGAGCACGCCGGGCTTCTTGCCGATGATCTGCGAAACGTCGCGCAGATGTCGGTTATAGCGTCCCTCGACACCGCAGATCAATGCGTCGGCTTCACCGCGCTTGACTGCCAGCGCACCGATCACCGTCGTGTTCGTACGCACGATCGTGCGGGCGGCTTCCGGGATGACGCCGCGGCGGCCGACCAAAGCGAAGTAGTCGTCGACATAGTCGCGATAACGCGGATCGCCTTCCGGATTGACCACCTCGAAGTCGACATCGGGCCGGATTCGCAGGCCATAGCGGCGCAGGCGGGTTTCGATGATCTGCGGGCGGCCGATCAGGATCGGCTTGGCGGTACCTTCTTCGAGCAGCACCTGGGCGGCACGCAACACCCGTTCGTCTTCTCCCTCGGCAAAGATGACGCGGTTTTTGGTGGCGTTCTTCGCCGCCGCGAAGACCGGTTTCATGATGAAGCCGGAGCGGAAGACGAAGCGATTGAGCTTGTCGAGGTAGGCGTCGAAATCCTGGATCGGACGGGTGGCAACGCCGCTTTCGGCGGCAGCCTTGGCAACGGCCGGGGCGATGCGCAGGATCAACCGCTGGTCGAAGGGCGAGGGGATCAGGTAGTCGGGTCCGAAGACCGGCGTTTCCCCTGAATAGGCACGGGCTGCGACATCCGACGGTTCCTCGCGTGCCAGACCAGCGATCGCCCGCACCGCCGCCATCTTCATCTCTTCGTTGATGGTGCGGGCGCCGCAATCGAGCGCGCCGCGGAAGATGTGCGGGAAGCAGAGAACGTTGTTGACCTGGTTCGGGAAGTCGGAACGCCCCGTGCAGATCATCGCATCCGGCCGCGCCGCGCGCGCGACTTCCGGCATGATTTCCGGCGTCGGGTTGGCGAGCGCCATGATCAGCGGCTTCTCCGCCATCTGGGCGAGCAGTTCGGGCTTGAGGACGCCCGCCGCCGAAAGCCCCAGGAAGACGTCGGCGCCACCGATGCTGTCGGCGAGCACGCGATTGGCGCTGTCCTGGGCGTAGACGGCCTTCCATTCGTCCATCAGGACCTCACGGCCCTTGTAGACGAGGCCCTCGAGGTCGTGGACCCAGATGTTTTCCCGCTTGGCGCCGAGGATGACGAGAAGATTGAGGCAGGCAAGCGCCGCGGCTCCGGCACCCGAGGCGACGATCTTCGCCTTGGAGATGTCCTTGCCGGCCAGTTCGAGGCCGTTCAGAACGGCAGCGGCGACGATGATCGCCGTCCCGTGCTGGTCGTCGTGGAAGACCGGAATCTCCATCATCTCGCGCAGGCGTCGCTCCACCTCGAAGCATTCCGGCGCCTTGATGTCTTCGAGATTGATGCCACCGAAGGTCGGCTCAAGGGCGGAAATCACATCGACCATGCGTTCGACGGTCGGTGCGTCTATCTCGATATCGAAAACATCGATGCCGGCGAACTTCTTGAAGAGGACGGCTTTTCCTTCCATCACCGGCTTGGAGGCGAGGGGGCCGATATTGCCGAGGCCGAGCACGGCCGTGCCGTTCGAGACCACGGCGACGAGGTTCGAGCGTGCGGTAAAATCGGCAGCAGTCTCCGGATTGTCCCTGATGGCGAGGCAGGGTGCGGCGACACCCGGCGAATAGGCCAGCGCCAGGTCGCGCTGGTTGCCGAGCGGCTTGGTCGGCTGGATCTCGAGCTTGCCCGGGCGAGGATAGCGGTGGAAGAAAAGTGCCTGCTGGTCGATGTCTCCGCTTGCCGGAGCCGCTTGAGGTTTCGCTTTGTCGCCCGTGGTCATACCTAGCATCCCTGTTTCTGGATGGCGGCCTTTTGGCATGATTTCCCCTCCACGTACAGTTTCACGGCAGCGCTTTTCGTCCGTGTGATCCCGCCGGCTACGTGTCGGTGTCATCTTCCTGAAACACGAGTCTGGTTTTGACGAGACGACACAAAGCTCGAGAAGGCGAGGATCGCATGGCTGCGGTATCGGGATCTCAACAGAATCCGGTTCGGAAATTGCGGACGCTGTTCATTTCCGACGTTCATCTGGGCTCGAAGGCGGCGAAGACGGACTATCTGCTCGATTTCCTGCGCCACCATGAGGCCGAGACTATCATTCTTGTCGGCGACATCGTCGACGGCTGGCGTCTGAAGCGCAGCTGGAATTGGCCGCAGTCCTGCAACGACGTCGTCCAGAAGCTGCTGCGCAAGGCGCGCAAGGGTTCGCGCATCATCTATATTCCCGGCAATCACGACGAGTTCATGCGGGATTTCCCGGGCGTCCACTTCGGCGGTATCGAGGTCGCGGCACGCCACATGCATGAAGGAGCGGACGGGCGCAACTACCTCGTCTTGCATGGCGACGAATTCGACGTCGTGGTGCGCAACGCGCGAGTGCTCGCCTATCTCGGCGACTGGGCCTACGACATGGCGATCGCCATCAATATCGGCCTTGCCGCCGTCCGCCGCCGCCTCGGCATGCCCTATTGGTCGTTTTCGTCCTGGGCCAAGCTGCAGGTCAAACACGCGGTGAACTTCATCGGAGAGTTCCAGAAAGTCGTGGCGGAGGAAGCCCGCCGACACCACGCCCAAGGCGTTATCTGCGGCCATATCCACCACGCGGTGATCGAGGATATCGACGAGATCCGCTACATCAATACCGGCGACTGGGTCGAAAGCTGCACGGCGATCGCTGAGCACTTCGACGGCACGATGGAACTGATCACCTGGCATAGCCTGCAGGGCGGCGTGACCGCGTCGGAGACCACGGTCGAGGAATTGCCCGTGACGCTTGCCGCACCGCAGGCAGCCTGAAGCCACCGTCCCCGGGCCAACTGGCTAAAACTAGCGACTGGCGAGGCAGCGGGCAGCCGTGCTAGAGGTTGCTGACAACCATCAGGTCCTCCCATGATTCCCGCATCAGCGCCCCCCGTCCTGGGGCCCCCGCCGCGTCGTTTTGCGCTCCGCATCGCGCTGCTCTTCTGCGCGCCGTTGATCGTCAACGGCTTCGCCATGCCGTATTTTCCGGTCTGGCTCAGCAGCCTTTCGATGAGCGATTTCGAGATCGGCGTGGTGCTTGCCGTTCCGATGTTCATCCGCGTCATCACCGCGCCCTTGGCAGGCGTGCTGGCGGACCGGCTCGGCGAGCGCACCATCGTGCTGATCTGGTCGGGCTGCCTTTCTCTTGCCCTGGCATTCGTCCTCTTCTTTGCCAAGGGCTTCTGGCCTGTGCTGGTGATCTATGCCCTGCAATCGGCCGCATATTCGCCTTACGTGCCGATCGTCGAGGCGCTTGCGCTGTCGGGCGTGCGTCGCTGGGGTTTCGATTATGCGCTGATGCGCGTCTGGGGGTCGATCGCCTTTATCGGCGCGACGATGCTCGGCGGCTGGATGATCGGCCTCATCGGCGGCACGATGGTGCTGCCGGCGATGGCGGCGGGTTTCGGCCTCACCGTAGTGATGGCCTGCGCAGCCCCGCGCATCGGCCGTCCGCGCCGGCCTTCGCCAATCACGGCGATCACCGAACCGCCGCCGCAATCGCTGCGACAGCCCGATTTGCAACTGCTGCTGATCGGCGTCACGCTGGTCAACAGCAGCCATGCGATGCTGTTCGCGTTCTCGGCCATCTATTGGCAGCAGATCGGCTACAGCGGCACGCAGATCGGCGCCCTGTGGAGTGCCGGCGTGGCGGCGGAAGTGCTGATGTTCTTTTTCGCCAAGGCAATCATCCGGCGTTTCAGCGTCTGGACGATGATCTTCTCCGGCTGTTTGCTGGCGGTGGTGCGCTGGCTGATCTTCCCGATGGACCTGGGCTTCTCGGGCTACTTCGTCCTCCAGTGCTTTCATGCCTTCACCTATGCGATCATGCATACCGGCATGCAGCACAAGCTGGTCGAACGGGTCGCCGAGGAGCAGGAGGCATCCGCCCAGGGCATCTATTTCTTCTACACGGGCATCTTCACCGCAATTTTCACGTTTCTCTCCGGCTATTTCTACGCCTGGTTCGGCGTCGCCGGCTTCTACTCGATGTCGGTCGTGGCGCTCTCCGGCTGCTGCTTCGCTTTCGCCGGCTGGTACCTTCAGCCCCACAGGCTCGGATCGGGCGGGAAGACCAGGGAGGCCTCGTAGCGGAGACCAGGACTGCGATCTTCCGCAAGCAGCAGCGCACCGTCGAGATCGACAAAATCGGCGCCTTGCGCAACGAGGATCGCCGGGGCCATTGCGAGCGAACTGCCGACCATGCAGCCGACCATGATCTTCAGGCCGAGCGCCTTGGCCTCTTCGCGCATGCGCAGCGCCTCGGTGAGGCCGCCGGTCTTGTCGAGCTTGATGTTCACCGCATCGTACCGCCCGACCAGCGCCTTGAGGTCTGCGGTCGCGTGCACGCTTTCATCCGCACAGACGGGAACGGCGCGGTCCACATGCGCCAGCGCCGCGTCACTTCCTGCCGGCAGGGGTTGCTCGATGAGATCGATACCGGCTTCGGCGCAGGCAGTAAAATGGAAGGCGAGGTTTTCCGGAGTCCAGCCTTCGTTGGCATCCAGGATGATGTGACTATCCGGTGCGCCTTTCCGGACGGCACGGATCCGCGATGTGTCGTCAGCCGTTCCGACCTTGACCTTCAGAAGGGCGCGATGGGCGTATTTGGCGGCCTGCGCCATCATCTCTTCGGGCTCGACAAGCGAGATGGTATAGGCCGTCGTCAGGGAGACCGGATCAGCTATGCCGGCAAGTGTAGCGGCCGACGTATTTCGCTGCTTTGCCTCGAGATCCCAGAGCGCGCAATCGACCGCGTTGCGGGCCGCACCCGGTTTCATCGCCTCCTGCAGTTCCAGCCGCGTCATGCCGGCTTCGATCAGCGGGCGAACCGCTTCGATCTCGCTCAGGACAGAATCGATCGATTCTCCGTAGCGGCCATAGGGCACGCATTCGCCCCGGCCGAACGCCGTGCCGTCGCCGATGCGGCAGGTGACGACGCTCGCCGTCGTTTTCGAGCCGCGGGAGATCGTGAAGGCACCGGCGATCGGAAAGTGTTCGACGGCGGCTGCAAGCGAGATCGACATTGGTGTCCTCCGAAAGGGTCGCGGCAGGCCGCGCAGCCCCCTCGATGCTTGGCGGGTGCTTGCCGGTCATGCCGCGCTGTGTCTTTTGGGTCGCATCGGTCGTACAAAGCGTGCTGTACGGCTTTGAATTTCTAGGCGATTTTGTCCTAAGATCGAATCTGGTTTAAGAGATTATCGAATAGCAATTGAAAGACCAAGATCACGTGACGCGAGCGCCTTCCCAGAATGCTGCCGATGTCGCCCTCGCCGAGGCCGACGGGGGGACCGGGCGACGCTATGTGTTCAGCGGCGACTGGCGACACCAGACGGCAGAAGCCATGGCCAACAAGCTTAAGCGGCTCGGCAAGCCGGCGAGCGGCCGTAACGAATTCGACTTTTCCGGGATCACGGCGATGGATACGGCCGGCGCCTGGATCATCCGCCGCTTCATGAACGGCATCGGCAGCGAGGCCGGCGGGGAGGTTCGCTTCAGCGACGGCGGCGAGCGCTACGTCGAGCTCGTCCGCGCACTGCCCGGAGAATTGCGGCAGCCCGAGCGTTCGAAGCGAAAGGACCCGCTTTTCCAGCGGCTGTTTGCGCCGATCGGTGAAGTGACGGTGTCGATTTGGACCGATACGGTTGCCGCGATGTATATTCTCGGCTCGGCCGTCCGCGGTGCGCAGATGAAGCTCGGGCGCCACGCCGGCGTCTCGCCTGCGGCGATCGTCCACCAGATCGACCGCATGGGCGTGATGGCGACACCGATCATCACGCTGATGTCTTTCCTGATCGGCGCCATCATCGCGCAACAGGGCGCCTTTCAGCTTCGGTCCTTCGGTGCGGAAATCTTCGTCGTCGATCTGGTCGGCATCCTGCAACTGCGCGAAATCGGCGTGCTCCTGACGGCGATTATGATCGCGGGCCGCTCGGGCAGTGCGATCACGGCCGAGATCGGCTCGATGAAGATGCGCGAAGAGGTCGACGCGCTGAAGGTCATGGGCTTGAGCCCGGTCGGCGTGCTCGTCTTTCCGCGGCTTGTGGCACTGACGATTGTGCTGCCGCTGTTGACCATCATCGCGAACTTCGCCGCACTCGCCGGGGCGGCGCTCGTTGCCTGGACCTATTCTGGCATTACGATTCCGACCTTCCTCGGCCGATTGCAGGAGGCCGTCGATTTCTCCTCGGTGGCGGCCGGCATGATCAAGGCGCCTTTCATGGCGCTGATCATCGGGGTCGTCGCCGCGGTCGAGGGGCTGAAGGTGGGCGGCAGTGCGGAATCCCTCGGCCGCCGCGTGACATCGTCGGTCGTCAAGTCGATCTTCGTCGTCATTCTCATCGACGGATTGTTCGCGATGTTCTATGCGGCGATCGATTTCTGAGGTGGGCGGAAAAATGGTTCAGGCGGTCATGGAAAAGCAACCGGAGCAGGCGGCAAGGCGCGAGACCATCCTTTCCGTTCGCGGCCTGACGGTCGGCTTCGGCGACAATATCGTCCTCGACAAACTCAATCTCGACGTGCTGCGCGGGGAAATCCTCGGATTCGTCGGAGCTTCCGGGACGGGAAAGTCGGTGCTGATGCGCACGGTCCTTCGACTGCTGCCGAAGCGCTCCGGAACGATCGAGATCCTCGGCGCGCAGTACGACAAGGTGAGTGATGAGGAACGCATCGCGCTCGACATGCGTCTCGGCGTTCTCTTCCAGCATGGCGCGCTCTTTTCCGCGCTGACGGTGCGGGAGAACATCCAGGTGCCGATGCGGGAATATCTCGATCTACCGCAAGACCTGATGGATGAATTGGCGCGTCTGAAGATCGAGTTGGTGGGCCTGGCACCGGAAGCGGCAGAAAAATATCCTTCGGAGCTTTCCGGCGGTATGATCAAGCGCGCCGCACTGGCAAGGGCGCTGGCGCTCGATCCGGATCTCGTCTTCCTCGACGAGCCGACGTCAGGCCTCGATCCGATCGGCGCGGCGGAGTTCGACGAGTTGATTGCCAAGCTTCGGGACACGCTTGGATTGACCGTGTATATGGTGACCCACGATCTGGACAGCCTGTTTTCGGTTTGCGACCGGATCGCCGTCCTCGGCCAGAAACACGTCCTGGTCGAGGGGACCATCGAGGACATGCTTGCCTGCGACGAGCCGTGGGTGAAATCCTATTTTCGCGGCAAGCGGGCGAGGGCGATCGTGCGCGAGCACGACTGATACGGCAAAGGTGCTAAAATAGTTTCGGCGGAACTGTTGTCGAAGCAGGTGAAAGGGCGGCAAGGGCCGCAGGGGTAGTCGGAACCGATGGAAACAAAAGCGAACTATGCCATTGTCGGCTTTTTCACGGTGTTCGTGATCGCCGCTGCCTTCGGTTTCGTCTATTGGATGTCACAATACGGCCGAAGCGGCGAGATGGTCGAACTCGTCGTCAACATTCCAGGCTCTGCCAACGGCCTGTCGGTCGGCTCACCGGTGCGGTTCAACGGCATCAATGTCGGTACCGTCAACAGCCTTGCGATCGACGCCAATGATCCGCGCTATTCGATCGCCCTCACCGAGGTATCGGCCGATGCGCCGGTTCTGACGTCCACGCGGGCGACGCTGGAAATCCAGGGTTTGACGGGAGCGGCCTATATCGAGCTTAGCGGCGGGCGAAAAGGCGATGAGAACATCCTCAAGAGCGCACTCGAAAAGGGGACGCAGGCGCGGATCCTTGCCGACCAGTCGAGCGTTACGAGCCTGCTTGCGACCGCCGACCAGATCCTTGATCGGGCAAACAGCGCCATCGGCGACATTCAGGGCTTCGTCACCGAAGTTCGTGGCCCGTTGACCGCGACGATCGGCAATGCGCAACGTTTCTCCAGGGCGCTCGCCGACAATTCCGACGCGATCGATCAATTCCTGAAGAGCGTCGAGGAGTTGTCTGGATCGGTCAGCGCTGCGTCGAAGAAGCTCGATGTCACGCTTGAAAGCGCAGACAGGCTGATCAAGTCGGTCGATCCGAAGAAGATCGATACGATCGTGAGCAATGTCGAAGAGGTGAGCAACGACCTCAAGGCAGCTTCCGGCGGGGTCTCGGAGGCAGTCGCCGGCTTCAGGCGCACCGTGGAGACCTATGACCAGTTCGGCAAGAACGCGCAGCAGACATTGAAGCGCGTCGATGCGCTGGTGGCTGCCGTCGATACACAGAAGGTCGGGCTGGTCGTCAACGACATCTCCGCGGCGAGCGCCGATGCGCGCAAGGTCGCCGCCCAGGTGTCCGATTTTGCCAACAAGATTTCGGCCCGCCAGGAGGACATAGACCAGACGATCACCGACTTCACGGAGATGTCGAACAAGCTGAATGCGGCATCGAACCGCGTCGACGGCATTCTCGCGAAGGTCGACGGCTTCCTCGGCGACGCGAATGCGCCGTCGCTTTCGGCAGAGGCGCGCTCGACGCTTGAATCGTTCCGCCGGATGGCCGACAACCTCAACGCTCAAATCGGTCCTATCTCCGACAACCTGAAGCGTTTCTCCAATTCCGGCTTGCGTGACATGGAGACGCTTGTCACGGAAACACGGCGAACGGTGCAAAGCCTGCAGAGTACGATTTCCAATTTCGATCGAAATCCACAGCGCCTGCTATTCGGCGGCGAGACTGTTAAGCAATATGATGGCCGCACGCGGCGGTGATTCGCTTATCATCGGTCGCGGGCGGGTTGCATGGGGGCGGGGAGCCGAACGGCGCCGCGTTGTTTGGGGATAATTGCGTATGGGTTTTCCGGGTCTGGTAGCATGGCGTGGAGCGGGAACGGCCCGGTTTGCTGCGGTTCTTTCATTGGCGACGATGCTGGCGGGCTGTGGCACGCGCCAGGCGGCCAATGATACATTCAGCCTGGCATCGACGCCCGTCGTCGAGCGCCCGGCAGCGACGAACCGCCAGATACTGGTGCCGGAGCCGACGGCCCTGAAGACGCTCGGCAGCGACCAGATCGTCGTTCGCCTTTCGAAATCGGAACTTCGGTATCTCGCCGGGGCGCAATGGGGCGATAGTCTGCCGCGCATGGTGCAGGATCGGCTCGTTCAGACTTTCGACAACACGGGCAAGGTTCGTGTCGGCAAGCCTGGCCAGGGGCTTGCCATAGATTATCAGTTGGTCACCGAACTCCGGGCCTTCGAGATAGCCACCGATGGCCCCGACACGGCCGTCGTCGAGATCTTCGCCAAGATATTGGACGACCGCTCCGGTACCGTCCGCCGGCAGCAGGTCTTTCGTGCCGTCGCGCCGGTCCAGGGCGCCGGCAATCCAGCCTTTGTCGCAGCCCTCGACTCTGCCTTCGCTCACGTGGCGGCGGATATCGTCGGCTGGATGCTCCGGTCGATCTAGCGGCGACAGCTGCTCCGCGTCATCCCGTGCCCGCTTTGGCGCGTTTGATTCGGTTGATGACTTCCCTGACGCCTTCGACACGGCTTGCCGCTTCCGCGGCTCGGACGATTTCGTCCTCCGTGGCAACCGTGCCGCCTAGCAGGACCGTGTTGCCGGTGCAGGTCACCGTGACGTCGGCGGCATCGAGCCCCGGCGCGACGGCGAGCCAGTGTGCAACCCGGCGCTCCAGTTCGGCCGGATGCTCGGGGGTTTCCCTCTCGGGCTCCTGGCCGAAGAATGTGCGTTTCTTGAATATCATGCGGCGATCACTCCTCGTTCCGGAGAAAACGCCGCAGCCTCGGGATTTGTTCGGCTCTTCATTGAGCCGGAGGCGCAATCAGGGCCAGCGCACGACCGGGGGCAGGGACGACAGGATCGACTCGACGTTCCCGCCGGTCTTGAGGCCGAAAATCGTGCCGCGGTCGTAGAGGAGGTTGAATTCCACATAGCGGCCGCGACGCACGAGCTGTTCGTCGCGATCTGCCTCCGTCCATGGCGTGTTGAAATTTGCCCTGACGATTTTCGGATAGACAATCGCGAACGCCTTGCCCACGTCCCGGGTGAAGGCGAAATCGGCCTCCCAGCCGCCCATGTCCTCGGGCGAGTGCAGCCAATCGTAGAAAATGCCGCCGGTGCCGCGCGGTTCGTTCCTGTGCTTGAGGAAGAAGTACTCGTCGCACCATTGCTTGAACTTCGCATGATCGGCGACCGGATGCCGGTCGCAGGTGATCTCCATCGCCCGGTGGAAGACAACCGTGTCCGGGTCGGTCATGAGGCGCCGGCGGTCGAGAACGGGCGTGAGGTCCGCGCCGCCGCCGAACCAGTTGCTGGTGGTCACGACCATGCGCGTATTCATGTGCACGGCGGGCACGTTCGGATTGACCGGATGGGCTATCAGCGAAATGCCTGACGCCCAGAAGCGCGGATCTTCGCTTGCGCCGGGGATCTGGTTGCGGAACTCGGGGGAAAACTCGCCGAGGACGGTCGATGTATGGACGCCGACCTTCTCGAAGACGCGGCCCTCCATCATCGACATGCGCCCGCCGCCGCCTGTGCCTTCCTCGCGGAGCCAATCCTTGCCGACGAACCGGCCCGGCGGACGATCCGACAACGGCCCAGTCAAATCGTCCTCGATTGTCTCGAAGGCCGCGCAGATCGAGTCGCGCAGGCTCTCGAACCAGGCCTTCGCCTCGGCCTTCTTGTCTTCGATGTCTGCAGGCAGCTCCTGCGGCAATTGCGGTCTTTCCATGGAGTTCAGGTTCCAATTTGCGGCATCCCGCAGAGGAGACCGCCGATTCTGTCGCCGCCGTCACAGTCCATATTTTTGGCCGAATGGCAACGGCGGCTCTTTCTCCAAGGTAGTCTACAGCAATGACGGGCCTCGGGCATTTGGTCGTGGCGATGGCTGGCAGGCGCTGGAGACGATGGACTGGCCAAGGGGCGGTGCCCATCCTATCTTTATGATCAGAGGTACAGCCATGGCGAAGATACCCCCAGGACCGCCGCTCGATGGCTTGCGGCGCCAGATCGCCCGACACCGCCGGGAACACCCCGCGCGAGGCGGCAGCCTGTTCGTACGCGAAACCTTCCGTCTCGAACGCAGCGCCGCCCGCGCCAAGGCGCGCGAATGGTTCGAGACCTGGCCCAAGGCCGCCTATTGGACGGAAGTCGAGAGCTGGCGCCAACTCGAGGGCGACGAGATCGAGTTCACGATGCGGCGCCTGCCGAGCGCTGACTGAACGACCGCATTTCCCGCCCGGGGCGAAGACCGCCACATGCGGTCGGTCCGTGAGACAAAAGCTTCCGCTTTGTGATGGACAATTCGTCTCGCCAAGGTCCCGCCGGCGCGCTAGACAGTTGCCGACACTCTTCTCGGCACCCTTTCTGCGTGCGTTTTCACCGGCCTTCACCTCATGCCCGTCTTCCGCTCGGTAATCGTCCTGTCCGTAACGCAAATCGTCGCCTGGGGCGCGATGTTCATGTTCGTATCGGTCACGGCGGCGGGAATGGCTGGCGATCTCGGCCTCGAGCCATCGATGGTCTATCTCGGTCCGACCGTGATGCTGGTGGCTATGGCGCTGTGCTCGCCGCCGCTTGGGACGCTTTATGCGCGCTTCGGCGCGCGCCTGGTGCTCGCGTCCGGTTCGGCGCTCGCCGCACCCGGCTTGTGGCTGCTCGCGAGCGGCGACGGGCCGATCACTTATTTCGTCGCCTGGTCTGTCCTTGGCATCGCTGGTGTTGCAACGCTGACGACTTCTGCTCATGTCTTCCTGACCGAGATCGCCGGCGATGACGCTCGCCGCGCGATCGGAGCGCAGATGCTCGCCATGGCGCTGGCACCCAGTGTGTCCTGGCCCGTCACCGTGTTCTTCGAGGCAGCGCTCGGCTGGCGCGGCACTCTCGTGATCTACGGTGCGATGATGTTGCTCGTCTGTGCACCGCTGCATTTCTTCGGTCTGCCCCGAAGCGAACCGGTGGGCCAGGCAGCTCGCGCCGCGACGGACGGGCAGGAGCGGCCGAAGACCCGTCGCGATCGGCGGCTTGTTGCGCTTATCGTTGCAGCCGTTGCGCTGAACGGCTTCGTCACCTGGGGCTTTCAGCTCGTCGTCATCGACCTTTTTCGCAGTTATGCCGTGCCCGACTATCTCGCGGTCGGCTTCGGATCGGCGATCGGTTTCATTCAGCTCTCGGCGCGGCTTTTCGATTTCCTCGGTGGCAACCGCTGGGATGGGCTGACGACAGGTTTCGTTGCGGCGGCAATCATGCCCCTGGCATTGCTTGCTCTGATCCTCGGCGGGGGCACCGAGGGATCGATCGTACTTTTCCTCGTGCTCTACGGCCTTTCGAGCGGCGCCATGTCAGTCAGCCGGGCGACGATGCCGCTCGTGTTCTTCTCGCCGGCCCAATATGGGTTGGTGATGGCGCGCCTGGGGCTGCCGCTCAACCTTGCCTTCGCCGCCGCACCCCCATTCTTCTCATTCGTCCTCGGCGTAGCCGGGAATGGCTGGGCGCTTTCGATTGCGCTCTTTTGCTCCGTCGGTACCTTGACGAGCATGATGCTTCTCAACCGGATGAGGCCGCTTACCGCTCAAGCTCCGGGTGCATATTCCGCGTCCTCGACGCTGTCGGAGGGATCCATCAGGCGCGGTCCTGCACCTTCGGACCCAAGCACGTCATAGGGATTGCGCAACGGGCAGTCCCGCATCGAAAGGCAGCCGCAGCCGATACAGCCGGTCAGCTGATCGCGCAGCGAAGTCAACTTGGCGATGCGATCGTCGAGTTGCTGCTGCCAGGTCTTCGACAGCCGGCCCCAGTCCTCGACCGTCAGCGGCCGATCGTTGGGGAGCACCGACAGGGCGGATTGAATTTCAGCCAGTGGGATCCCGGTGCGCTGGGCGACCTTGATGACAGCGACACGTCTCAACACCGAGCGCGGATAGCGCCGCTGGTTGCCGCGGCTGCGATTGCTGCGGATCAGCCCCTTCGTTTCATAGAAATGAAGCGTCGAGACGGCGATGCCGCTGCGTTCGGCCACTTCGCCGACCGTCAGCTCGCGCTTGAATTCACTGTCATTTTCTTTTTTCACGGGCGCTCTTGACCTCAACTATAGTTGAGGTTCTATAGCATGAGCTTCCTGTAGCCGACAACTAGGAGCTGATCCCGCATGACAGAGAAGTTGACCCTCGCCTTGATCTACGGCAGCGCGCGGCAGGGCCGGTTCTGCGATACCGTTGCCAGCTGGCTTATCCGCGAGCTTTCGGCATCCGACGTCTTCCGCCTGACGATCATCGATCCGTTGCGGCTGAGAAGCTCCCGCGGCGAGAAATCGGCAGACCCGGCCGAATGGATGAAGCGAAAGGTCGCCGAAGCGGACGCTTTCATCGTCATCACGCCGGAATACAATCATGGCTATCCCGCGGCGCTGAAGGAAATGATCGACGCGGTCTATGAACCCTGGCACGCCAAGCCTGTCGCCTTCGTCTCCTACGGCGGCGCCTCGGGCGGTATCCGCGCCGTCGAGCAATTGCGCCAGGTCTTCGGAGAGCTGCATGCGGTGACGCTCAGGGACGGTGTTGCGCTTCCGAAGGCCTGGTCGAAATTCGACGCTGCCGGGAATCTCTACAAGCCCGAAGAACTGCGCGCGCCGCTGTTCCTGATGATGGACCGGCTCACCTGGTGGGCGCGAACGCTGAAATATGCCCGCAAGACTACGCCCTACAGCGAGATCGCCGCATGACGAGCGCGGCATCTTCGTACGAGGGCGAGCCGGGCGTTCTCGCTGCAGGAACGCGCGGCCGCAATCTCACCTTGCTTTGTGTCAGCGCGTTGACGACCATGTCACCACGTGCCGGTCTGCCGCATCGCCTCGCCGACGATCATGGCGGTCGCCATCGCGATATTGAGCGAACGTTGGCCGGGCGCCATCGGAATGAGGATGCGGGCGTCGGCGCGGTCATGGACATGATCCGGCACGCCGGCGCTTTCCCGGCCGAAGAGAAGAATGTCGTCGGCCCGAAAGTCGAAGCGCGCATAGGGCTCGGCGGCCTTGGTGGAAGCGAGCACCAGCCGCCGGCCGGTTTCCGCCCGCCATGTCTCGAAGCGCTCCCAGTTGACATGGCGGGTGAGTGTGACAGCCGCGATGTAATCCATGCCGGCGCGCTTGAGGTTGCGGTCGGAAAGATCGAAGCCCGCCGGCTCGATGATGTCGACGGCAAGTCCGAGACAGGCTGCGAGACGAAGGATGGTTCCGGTATTGCCCGGAATATCCGGCTGGTAGAGGGCGATGCGGAGGTCGTTCATGAGCCTGTACCGAAGACGCAGGATGGTGCGACGCGAAAACGTGCGAGGCCGTATGGCATCATATTGCCTCGTGATCCACTGCCGGATTGGGCGCGGGAGATTGCGTGCCGCGCTGCCGAATTTCCCTTTGCTAATCTGTGCCGTATTGGCAACAGACCTGATCCCGGTGAAAAAATAGGCAAGAAAACGGCTGCGACAATCTGGCGCAATGGCGGGAATAGAGGTAAAGCTCAATCCTCTTCAACGCGAACCGACGGAGGCATGCATGACCATTCTGATGTTGACCCGCCTCCCGCAAGTAGCCTGGCCGTTCCAGGCCTGACCGGTTCCGCGCCCTTTCATTCTGTCGATCGAATGACGCGTGCTCCGGTTTCCCGGAGGGCGCAGCTCGATTCGGGGCATCCCCTCCGGTTTCGAGTTTTCCGAAGATAAAGAATGCGGGGCGACCCGCCTTCCTTCAAAATATCTGAAGGAGCTAATTAATGTTCGGCTGGTTTGAATCCCGCCTCAATCCCTACCCGCTGGAGGAGCCGACGCTTCCACCGAAGGGCCTCTTTGCCTTCTGCTGGCACTACACCAGGCCCGCGGCGCCTTGGCTGCTCATCATGGCAGTCTGCACCATGCTGATCGCGATCGGCGAGGTGGCGCTGTTCCAGTTCCTCGGCAACGTCGTCGACTGGCTGTCCAATGCCGAGCGTGAAACCTTCCTCGCCACCGAGGGGGGCAGGCTTGCCTGGATGGCAGCCTTGATCCTCATCGGCTTGCCGGCCCTCGTGGCGCTCGATTCATTCATCATGCATCAGGTGCTGCTCGGCAACTATCCGATGATGGCGCGCTGGCAGATGCACCGGTATCTGCTTCGGCAGAGCATGACCTTCTTCGCCAACGAGTTCGCCGGTCGCGTCGCCACGAAGGTGATGCAGACGTCGCTCGCCGTGCGCGAAACGGTAATGAAGATCCTCGACGTCTTCGTCTATGTGGTGAGCTATTTCACGACGATGCTGGTCGTCGTCGCGGCTGCCGACTTGCGGCTCGTCGCGCCGCTTGCCATCTGGCTGGTCATCTATGTCGTGATCGTAACCACCTTTGTGCCGCGCCTGCAGAAGATCTCCAAGGAGCAGGCGGATGCCCGTTCGATGATGACGGGACGCATCGTCGACAGCTACACCAATATCAGCACGGTGAAGCTCTTCTCGCATGCCGGGCGGGAGGAAACCTATGCGCGCGCCGGTATGGAGGAGTTTCTCGACACCGTCTACCGGCAGATGCGCAAGGTCACGCTGTTCCACATATGCGTCTACACGAACAATTGCGTGGCGCTCTTCGCTGTCGGCTCGCTTGGGATCTACCTCTGGCTCACCAGCGCGATCTCGGTCGGAGCAATCGCCGTTGCGATCGGTCTTGCCATGCGCATCAACGGGATGTCGCAGTGGATCATGTGGGAAGTCTCGGCGCTTTTCGAGAATATCGGGACGGTCTATGACGGCATGGGAATGATGACCAAGGCGCACGACATCGTCGATCAGCCGGATGCCGTAGCGCTGACGGCCGAGAAGGGGGCGATCCGTTTCGAGGATATCCGCTTCCATTACGGCAAGGCAAAAGGCGTCATCGATCGGCTGTCGCTCGACATCCGTCCCGGCGAGAAGATCGGCCTGGTCGGCCGCTCGGGTGCCGGCAAAACGACGCTGATGAACCTGCTGCTGCGCTTCTACGATCTCGAGGACGGCGTGATCCGGATCGACGGCAAGGATATTTCAGCCGTCAGCCAGGACAGCCTGCGCTCGCAGATCGGCGTCGTGACGCAGGATACATCGCTCCTGCATCGCTCCATTCGCGACAACATCGCCTATGGGCACCCGGAGGCAACCGACGCGCAGGTCATCGCCGCAGCCAAGAAAGCCAACGCCTGGGAGTTCATCCAGGCGCTCGAGGACAACCTGGGCAGGCAAGGGCTCGACGCGCAGGTCGGCGAACGGGGTGTGAAGCTCTCGGGCGGCCAGCGGCAGAGAATTGCGATCGCCCGTGTCTTCCTCAAGGACGCGCCGATCCTTATTCTCGACGAGGCAACCTCGGCGCTCGATTCCGAAGTGGAGGCGGCGATCCAGGAGAACCTCTTCGCCCTGATGGCCGGGAAGACGGTGATCGCCATCGCGCACCGCCTGTCGACGCTGACCGAAATGGACCGCCTGGTCGTCCTCGAGGCGGGGCGGGTCGTCGAGACCGGCTCGCATGCCGAGCTCGTTGCGAAGGGTGGGCTCTACGCCGATCTCTGGTCGCGCCAGTCCGGCGGCTTCATCGCCGACGATGTCGAAAAGGAGGAGGCGGCGGAGTAATCCGCCGCCTCCTCGCGTTTCAGGGCAAAAGCTTACGCATTTGTAATCAGGCCGGCGGCGGAAACGGATTGCCGTCCGGTCTCAGCCCCCTATTATCGGAACAATGCTGCGCGCCATCGTCACCATCTTCGAGAATTGGATCAGCCCCTTCGCGCCGCGCGATCGGCTGCAGCCGCCAAGGTCGCTCTGGGGCTTCGCCTGGTTCTATGCAAGTCAGGCGAAAGGTCCGTTCCTCGCCATGGCGGCGCTCGGCGGGCTGGTCGCCATGCTCGAAGCGGGACTGTTCTATTTCGTCGGCCGGCTGGTCGACGTGCTCGACACCATCCGGCCGCAGGATGGCTGGAGCGGATTGATCGCCTCCAACGGCCCGGAGCTGCTCTTCATGCTGCTGACGGTGCTGGTGTTCCGTTTCCTGGCCGTGGCGCTCGCGGCGCTGGTCGAGGAGCAGGCGATCATCACCGGCTTTCTCAACCTGGTGCGCTGGCAGACCTATGTCTACGTAGCCCGGCAATCGCTCACCTTCTTTCAGAACGACTTTTCCGGTCGCATCGTCACCAAGGTCTGGTCGGGCGCGCAAGCGACGAGCGACCTGATCGTATCCTTGCTGCAGGTCATCTGGTTCATCCTCATCTATACTGCGTCGACCATGGCGCTGATCGCCCAGCTCGACTGGCGGCTGGCGGCGATGGTGGCCTTCTGGATCGTTGTCTTCCTTTCGCTTGCCCGCTATTTCGTTCCGCGCGTGCGCAAGCACGCCCGCGACACCGCGGAAATGGCCTCGATGCTGAACGGCCGCATGGTCGATGCCTATTCGAACATCCAGACGCTCAAGCTCTTCGGCAGCGACGAGGAGAATGATCGCTACATCCGCGCGGGCTTCGACCGCTTCCAAGGGGCGGTCATCCCATTTACCCGGCTTCTGACGGGCGTGCGGGCGTCGCAGGCCTTACTTTCGGGGATGATGATCGCGGCGATTGCCGTCTACGCGGTTCACCTATGGCTTGCAGGGGCGGTCAGCTCGGGTGCGGTCGCCTTCACGCTGGCGCTGGTGCTGCGCCTCAACATGCTGCTCGGGCGGATGATGTCGCAATTCAACGCCATCATGCGCAATATCGGCACGATCCAGAATTCGGCCGAGCTGGTCTCCCAATCGATCGGCCTCGTCGATCGGCCCGGCGCGCCTGATCTGACCGTAAACCGGCCAGAGATCCGTTTTGAGCAGGTGGCGTTTCACTACGGCAAGGGTGGCGGCGTCATCGATGATTTTTCTCTCACCATCCGCCCCGGTGAAAAGGTCGGCATCGTCGGCCGCTCCGGTGCCGGCAAGTCGACGTTGGTCAATCTGCTGCTGCGCTTCTACGATCTCGAGGGCGGCCGGATTCTGATCGACGGCCAGGATATCGCCACGGTCCGGCAGGAATCGCTTCGCGCCCAGATCGGCATGGTCAGCCAGGACACGTCGCTTCTGCATCGATCGATCCGCGACAATATTCTCTTCGGCCGGCCCGGTGCGACGGACGAACAGCTCACGGAAGCGGCGCGCAAGGCGGAAGCCTATGACTTCATCGTCGGTCTGCAGGATCAGCGCGGCCGCAGGGGCTTCGACGCCCATGTCGGCGAACGGGGCGTCAAGCTCTCCGGCGGCCAGCGGCAGAGGATTGCGATCGCCCGGGTGATGCTCAAGGACGCGCCCATTCTCGTTCTCGACGAGGCGACCTCGGCGCTCGATTCGGAAGTGGAGGCAGCGATCCAGACCAATCTGGAGCGACTGATGCAGGGCAAGACGGTGCTCGCGATCGCTCACAGGTTATCGACGATCGCCGCACTTGACCGTCTGGTCGTGATGGACCGAGGACATATCGTCGAGGATGGCAGCCACGCCGAGCTGATCGCGCGCGGCGGCCTCTATGCTGAACTCTGGGCGCGCCAGTCCGGCGGTTTCATCGCGCAGGAAGAGGCGGCGGAATAGGGGGCGCCAACACGCCCCTCGACCGCGTCAACCCCTTGTGCTCATTGACTGCCTCTCTCCCCCGCGACAATCTGCCCACCTCCTCTTGTGAAGGCTGGACATAGTTCACGATCAAGCATAGAACGCGCCGGATTGTTGGGGATTCTGCGTGCAGGATTCTCCGGATTCTGACGCCCGCCAAGGCTTGCTGCTGCAAGTCGGGCAGGGTGGCAGCGTGAAGATAGGGTGCGCTTCGAGACCTGGGAAGGGAAGGAAACGCGCCGGGGGCGGATGCGGTTTCCGCACATTGCGTGAGAGGATGGTTTAGCCGTGAGCGAACACGACACTTCAAGCGAGACCTTGGGCGAGCCCACTCGCCGCGATTTCCTGTATCTGGCCACAGGCATGGCCGGCGTTGTCGGCGCCGGCGCGGCGGCTTGGCCGTTCATCGACCAGATGCGCCCGGATGCATCGACGCTCGCGCTTGCTTCGATCGAGGTCGACGTTTCGAGCCTCCAGCCCGGCATGTCGCTGACGGCGAAGTGGCGCGGCAAGCCGGTCTTCATCCGCAACCGCACCGACAAGGAAGTCGAGGACGCGAAGGCCGTGCCGCTCGAAGAGCTCAAGGACCCGGTCGCGCGCAACGCCAATCTCACCACCGATGCGCAAGCGACCGATCTCGATCGCTCCGCCGGCGAGGGCAAGGAAAACTGGATCGTGATGATCGGTTCCTGCACGCATCTCGGCTGCGTTCCGCTCGGGCAGGCCGGCGATTTCGGCGGTTGGTTCTGTCCCTGCCACGGGTCGCACTACGATACGGCCGGCCGCATCCGCAAAGGCCCGGCACCGGAAAACCTCGCCGTGCCGACCTTCACGTTCGTTTCCGACACAGTTATCAAGATCGGTTGAGGGGACTACTGATAATGAGTGCTGAACATTCAACCTACACGCCAACGACGGGCATAGAGAAGTGGGTTGATTCCCGTCTTCCGCTGCCGCGCCTCGTTCACGACTCGTTCGTCTCCTATCCGGTGCCGCGCAACCTGAACTATGCCTATACCTTCGGCGCGATGCTCTCGGTGATGCTCATCGTCCAGATCCTGACGGGGATCGTGCTGGCGATGCACTATGTCGCCGAAGCAAGCGTTGCGTTCAACTCGGTCGAAAAGATCATGCGCGACGTCAACCATGGCTGGTTGCTGCGCTACCTGCATGCCAACGGCGCCTCCTTCTTCTTCATCGCGGTCTATCTGCACATTGCCCGCGGTCTCTATTACGGCTCCTATAAGGCGCCGCGCGAGATCCTGTGGATTCTCGGCGTCGTCATCTATCTGCTGATGATGGCGACCGGCTTCATGGGCTACGTTCTGCCCTGGGGTCAGATGTCCTTCTGGGGTGCAACGGTTATCACCGGCTTCTTCTCGGCCTTCCCACTGGTGGGCGAGTGGATCCAGCAGTTCCTGCTTGGCGGCTTCGCCGTCGACCAGCCGACGCTCAACCGCTTCTTCTCGCTGCACTACCTGCTGCCCTTCATGATCGCCGGCGTTGTCGTCCTGCACATCTGGGCTCTGCACGTCACCGGCCAGACCAATCCGACCGGTGTCGAAGTGAAGTCGAAGACCGACACCGTGGCCTTCACGCCCTATGCGACGCTGAAGGATGCGCTGGGCGTCTCGATCTTCCTCATCGTCTACGCCTGGTTCGTCTTCTACATGCCGAACTATCTCGGTCACCCGGACAACTACATTCCGGCTGACGCCTTGAAGACCCCGGCTCACATCGTTCCGGAATGGTATTACCTGCCGTTCTACGCGATGCTGCGCGCCATCACCTTCAACATCGGCCCGATCGACTCCAAGCTCGGTGGCGTTCTGGTGATGTTCGGTTCGATCATCGTCCTGTTCTTCCTGCCCTGGCTCGACACGTCCAAGGTCCGCTCGGCCGTCTACCGTCCCTGGTACAAGCTGTTCTTCTGGATCTTCGTCGCCAATGCCCTGATGCTCGGCTGGCTCGGTTCCCGCCCGGCGGAAGGCCTGTACGTCGTCATGTCGCAGCTCGGCACGCTGTACTACTTCGGTTTCTTCCTCGTCATCATGCCGCTCCTCGGCCTGATCGAAACGCCGAAGCGCATTCCGAACTCCATCACCGAGGCGGTGCTGGAGAAGCAGAATGCCAAGGCGCAGCCGAAGACCGCGCACGCCTGACCGGAACAGCGATTGATAAGGAACTCACAAAAATGAAAAAGCTTGTTACAGGCATTCTGTCACTCGCTGTCGTCGCCGGTCTCGGTCTGGGGGCTGCTTTGGCCCAAGGCGAGGAAGCAGGCGGCGAGGAGCATGCCGCCGGCGCTACGCCGCACTATCCGCTGCACAAGCCGGAACAGCAGGATTGGACCTTCGCCGGCCTCTTCGGCCACTACGACAAGGGCCAGCTGCAGCGCGGTCTCAAGGTTTACACCGAAGTCTGTTCTGCCTGCCATTCGATGGAGCTCGTCGCATTCCGCACGCTTGAGCACGGCCTCGGCTATTCCGACGCCCAGGTGAAGGCGTTTGCGGCGAACTACGAGGTGCAGGACGGCCCGAATGGCGATGGCGAGATGTTCACGCGCAAGGCCATTCCGTCCGACCACTTCCCGTCTCCGTTCCCGAACAAGGAAGCCGCAGCGGCCGCCAACAACGGCGCCGCACCACCGGACTTCTCGCTTATCGCCAAGGCGCGCGGCATCGAGCGCGGCTTCCCGCAATTCGTCTTCGACATCTTCTGGCCCTACCAGGAAGGCGGTCCGGACTATATCCACGCGCTGCTGACGGGCTACCAGGAGCCGCCGGAAGGTGTTCAGGTCGCCGAAGGGACGCACTACAACCCGTACTTCGTGAGCGCCTCGGCGCTGGCGATGGCGAAACCGCTCTCCGACGACCAGGTCACCTATGACGACGGTGCACCGCAGACTGTCGACCAGTACGCCAGGGACGTCTCGGCATTCCTGATGTGGGCCGCAGAGCCGCATCTCGAAGACCGCAAGCGCACCGGCTTCATGGTCATGGTGTTCCTGCTGATCTTCACCGGCCTGATCTATCTGACGAAGAAGTCGGTTTACGCCAACAAGGAACATTGATCGGAAGCTTGCATTGCCAGACCGCGTTACGGAGAAAGGCCCCGGCAGAAACCGGGGCTTTTTTGCATGGAGCCTTTTTTCTCGACGCGATCCGCGCTCGTCCCTCGGACCGCTTCAGTCCTCGACGGTCCATTGCGGGTTCCAGGCGATTTCCCACAGATGTCCGTCCGGATCATGGAAGTAGCCCGAATAGCCGCCCCAGAAACGATCGGACGCGGGGTCGGTTACGACGGCGCCGGCGTCCGCCGCCTGCTTCATGATTGCATCGACTTCGGCCTTCGAGTTGACGATATGACCGATCGATACGGCGCCAAGCCGCGCCTCTGTCACGCTGATCTTCGCATCCTTGGAAAGCGACGGCGCCGGATATAGCGCCAGTATCAGATCATCGCCCATGTGGAAGAAGACGACCGCGCCGTCTTCAAATTCCTCACCGATGACGCCCTTGGTCGGCAGGCCCAAGCCGTCGCGATAAAAGGCGAGGGACCTTTGCAGATCGTTCACGGCGAGCGTAAGGACTTTTATCCGGGGTCTCATGGCACACTCCTGAGCGGCTGCGGACCGCAGAGCCGTTGCGTCTCTTCAGTCGCACAAAGGTCTCTGTAGAACTTTGAATGGCTGCTGCATGCTCTTACCCTTAAATCGGCTCCGATTTAAGGAGACTTGCAGGAGCTGACATCACGCTGGGGCTGCGTTCGTTCAAATGCAAGAACGGCCCCGTCTTTCAACGAGGCCGTTCTCAACATCTAGGATCTTTTTGCCAGCGATTAGCTGAAGCGTCCGGCCGCGTGGGCGAGCATGGTGTAGACCTTACCGGTATCCGACGTCAGGTAGGTCTGGGTGATGCGCTTGTCCGGATCGTTGCGTGCGACATCGGCAAGCAGCTTTTCGAAGTCGGCGATGTAGCGATCGACCGCGGTGCGGAACTCGGGCTCGCGATCATACTTCCGCTTGATCTCGTCGAAGGTCTGCTGCCCCTTCAGCGTATAGAGCCGGCGGGTGAAGACGTCCCGCTCGCCGCGCTGGTAACGACGCCACAGTTCGACCGAGGCGTCGTGGTCGATCGCCCGGGCGATATCCACCGACAGCGAGTTCAACGATTCGACCACGTGACGCGGATTGCGGCTGTCTCCGGCGCGTGCCACAGGCTGGCTCTCGGCCGGTCGAGGGCGTGCGGCCTGCGGCTCTTCCTCGCGGGAGGCGGCGCGAAGAAGGTCGCGCATCCAGCCGCCGCCTTCCTCGACGCGCTCTTCGGCAGCCGTCGGACGGGCAGGCTGCAACGGCCGCGTCGCCTGTTCCAGGCCCAGGCTGCCGCGCAGCGCCGGGGCCGGCGCGGCAGGCTGCGGCTGGACCGCTGGCTGCTGTTGGATCGCTGGCTGCTGGGCTGCAGGCTCTTGCGGCGCGACGGGCGCCGGAACGACAGGGGCGGGAGCGGCCAGCGCCGGTTGCTGGCGAACCGGCTGGGCGACCTCGAGATGCGTCGAAGACTTGCCGATGATTTCGGAGAGCTCCTGCAGCGCCTTGATCTGCTCGGCAACGGCACGACGCATCACCGCGGCATTCTCCTTGGCCTCTTCCGGTAGGTCGAAGGCGCCGCGCTTCAATTCCTCGCGGGTCATGTCGAGTTCCTTGCGGATCTCGCCGGCGGAACGACGGATGTCATCGGTCGCGCCGCTGAAGCGGCTGATCGCTTCGTCGATCGCCTGGCGCATGGCCTCGCGCAGCTGCGTTGCAACGCCATCCGACCTCTTGCCGCTTTCCGCCAGCATCCGCTCGACGTCCGAGACCGAAGCGCCGATGCTGCCGCGCAGGCGGGACGCCGCATCCTTGGCGCGTTCCTCCGCGTTGCCGAAAGCGCCTTCAAGTGCCTGGCTTGCTTCGTCACCAGCCTTGGCGACTGCCTGGCGCAGGGCCTCGGAGGCGCTGAGCGCGCGGCCCTCGATCTGCGATAGCGTCTTGTTCGCGTCCGCGATTGAGCTTTCGACGCCGGAGCGCAGCGCCTCGGCGATCTGCCGCGACCGCTCTTCGGCGCGGGAGAACACGCCCTCCACGGACGCGGCAGCTTCGCCGCCTGCTTCGGCAAGTGTGGTGCGCATGGCCTCGGCAGCTTCCGCAGCACGCTGCTCGGTGTTGGAGAGAAGCTTTCCGACATCGGTGAAGGAGGACTGGATGCCGTTGCGAAGGTTGCCGGCGACCTGACCGGAGCGCTCCTCGGCTCGCTGGAAGGCGCCGTCGACGAAACCTTCGAGCGCGCGCATCGTGCGTTCGATCTCTTCCGAACGCTGAACAAGACCCACGGAAAGGGTCCGCAGGGCGTCCTGCCGCTCCTCCAGCGTGCTGACCAGGTTCGACTGGGCTGCTGCCAGCAGGTTGGAGGCCTGGCCAAGCACCTTGGAATGGTCCTCGAACCGGCCGACGATGCCGCCGATCTGCGAGAGCGTCGATGCGGCGATGTCGGAGAGTTTGTCGACGCGGCCTTCGATGAGGCGGGTGGAGCTGGACAGCATGTCGGATGCATGCCGCGTCGATTCGGAAACCTTCGCTGCGGCCGCTTCCAGACGCTGATCCATGTCCCCGAGACTGCCGTTCGCCTGCTCGATGACCGATGCAATGGCGGAATTGTTGGTCGCGAGCTGGTCGATGAGCCCCATGGCCGTCGACTGCAGCCGGTTCTCGACCATCTTCATCGCCTTGGCGGTCTCTTCGGCCCGGAGCGAGATCGCATCGAGCGTTTCGCTGGTCCGTTCCGTGATGGCGTTGACGAGCGCCGCGTTTTCCGCCCGCAGGCGTTCGGCGCTTTCCTGGGTCAGGGCGGCGATACGTGCGGCGGCTTCCTTGCCCGTTGCCGCGTATTGCTCGATGACTGGACGCGCCTGCTCGTCGAGAAGACGGGTGAGTTCGAGCGAACGGCCGGCCAGCATGGAATTCAGCTCGCGGGTGCTGTCGTCGAGTACGCTGCGGATCGACTGGCCGCGCGCATCGAGCGCCTTTTCCGCATCCGTCAGGCTTTGCTGGATGCTCTGGGTGTGGCCGGCGATCTGATCCTGGGTCGAGGCGAGGCGGGTTGTGGCTTTATCGGCGGCGTCCGTGACCGTCCGGGCAAGTTCGGCATGGCGTGCCGCCGTCGCCGAGGCCGTCTCTTCGATCGAATTGGCGAACTCGGCATTGCGGGCCGCCAAGGCACTGGCGAAATCAGCACCGGCCTTGGAGAGCAACTCGGCGGAACGTGCGGCTTCCGTGTCAATTTCCTGGGAAGCATCTTTGACGGCGCTTCGCAGGCTGGTGACAAGCGCCGCCGCCTTGCCTTCGATCGTCCGGTTGACGTTTTCGAGGCCGATGTTGAGGGCGCGGTCCATCGTGCCGAGTCGCTCTTCGATGCGGCCTGCACCAGCATCCATCGCGGAGGCGATGCGGCCAGCCCCGTCGTCCATGGCGGAGGTGATGCGGGCCGCCGCGGTCTCGCTGATTCGGTCGATTTCGCCGGCGCGCTCCGCGAGGCTTTCCGTGATCCGCTGTCCGGCATTGTCGACGATGGCGTTGACGCTGCCGACGCTGTCGCGGATGCGACCCTCGAGAGAGCCGAGCGTCGTTCCAATGCGGTTGCCAGTATCGTCGACAATGGCCTTGACGCTGCCGACGCTGTCGCGGACGCGATCCTCGAGGGAGCCCAGCGTCGTTTCTATGCGGCCGCCGGTGTCGTCGACGATGGCGCTGACGTTGCTGACGCCGCCGCGAACGCGGTCTTCGAGCGATGCGAAGCTCGATTCGATCCTCGCACCGGTCTCGTCGAGACGATTGTTGATGCCGTTGAGCGAAATATCGACGCGATTGGTCAGAGTGTCGGCAGCGAGGCTGATCTGGTCGGCCGTCTCGGCAAGTCGCTCGGCGATGTTGCCGGTCGTCGAGCGCATGCGCTGATCGAGCGCTTCGGTGCCGCGGTCGATAGCGCCGGCGATCGAGGCCTGCCGCTCTTCGAGCGACATTTCGAGCATGCTGGCGCTGGTCGCCAGCGTCGTCGCCATCGCCATCGACTGGTCGGACAGCAGCTCTTCCAATTGTTCGCGGCCCTGGCCGACGGCGAGATTGATCGCTTTTATGCGATCGTCGAGCGTCGAGCGTATCTGGTCACGCGTCGTCGTCAGCGTGTCTCGCAATTGTTCGGTCTTGCTGGAGAGCGTCTGGTCGATCTCGGCCGCCTTGCCGGCAAGCGATGCGGCCGCTTCCGAGGTCCGTGCTGCGAATGCTTCGGTGCTGCGCTCGATCGCGCCGGCGATTGAAGCCTGGCGTTCTTCGAGCGACATTTCGAGCATGCTGGCGCTCGTCGCAAGCGTTGTCGCCATCGCCATCGACTGATCGGACAGCAGCTCTTCCAATCGCTCGCGGCCCTGTCCGACGACCAGGTTGATTGTGTCGATCTGTTGGTCGAGCCTCGAGCGCAACTGTGCGGTCTTGCCGGAGAGCGTCTGGTCAATCTCGGCCGCCGTGCTGGCGAGCGACGCGGCCGCTTCCGAGGTCCGTGCGGTGAGCGCCTCGGTGCCGCGCTCGATCGCGCCAGTGATCGAAGCCTGGCGTTCTTCGAGTGACATTTCGAGCATACCGGCGCTCGTCGCAAGCGACGTTGCCATCGCCATCGACTGGTCGGACAGCAGCTCTTCCAGTTGATCGCGGCCCTGTCCGACGGCGAGATTGATCGCCTTTATGCGATCGTCGAGCGTCGAGCGTATCTGATCATGCGTCGTCGTCAGCGTGTCCCGCAGATGGTCGGCCTTGCCGGAGAGCGTCTGCTCGATCTCGGCCGCCTTGCCGGCGAGCGACGCCGTTGCTTCCGACGTGCGGGCCGTCAGCGCTTCGGCGATCTCAGCGCTGGTTCCTGCCAGCGAGTCGGAAATCTTGCCGACGCGGCTGCTGAGATCCTCGGCGATGCGTGCACTGGTATCGGTGAGGGTGTCGGCGATCTGACTGACGCGACCGCCCAGATTCTCGGCGACCTCGGAGACGCTTAGCGAAAGCTTGTTCTCGATCTCGCCGACGCGGTCGGTCATCGTTTCGGCCACGGCCATCGCGCGGAAGGTCAGGCTGTCGGCGACGTCTTCGGCATGGCGGCTGAGCGAGTCCGCCATCTCACTTGCGCGTGCCGACATGGTCTTATCGATTTGCACGGCGCGCTCGGAGAGCACGCCGTCGAGGGCAGCCGTCTGGCTGGCCAGCGTGTCGGTGATCGCCTGGCTGCGCTCCGACAGGACCCCTTCAAGCATTGTCGTCTGGCCGGTCAGGGCCGCGGAGATCGTCTGGCCACGTTCGGAGAGGACGCGCTCCAGACGGTCGGCCGTGCCGCCGACCGTGTCTTCCAGTGCGCTCGCGCCCGAGGTGAGGGCGGCCGACAGCGCGGCGGTGCGCTCCGAAAGCGTATTGTCCAGCCGATGCTGGCTGGCAGCGATGGCGCTGGTGATCTCGTCGGTGGAGCCCGTGAGCGTCTGCTCGATGCGGGCATGGGCCGATTGCAGGCCGTCGATGAAGGCGGATGTCCGGGAATCCAGACCATCCGTCAGACGCTGCTCGCTTGTCGTCAGCGCATTGGCGAGGGCATCGGCGCGCTGGCCGAAACCACCTTCGATCCTCTCCTGTGCTTCCGTCAGAGCGCCCATCAGCGAACTGGTCTTGTCGGTAAGCACGCCCTCGATGCGGCTGTGAGCATTGCCGATGAGGCTGCTGAGTTCCGAGGTGCGATTGCCGATCGTCTCTTCGATGAAATCCTGGGTTGCTCCAAGCGCCGTGGCGAGCGTCAGAGACTGGTCGGAGAGCGCCGAACTGATCTTGTCGACGCTGCTGTCCAAGGCAGTGCCGATCGCATCCGAACCGCCGGACACGGTTTCGTTGATCCTGTGCAGGCTCTCCATCAACTTGGTGTCGAGCAGGCTCGCCCGCTTGTCGAAGGCACTGGCGAATTCGTGGAAACGCTCGTCGAAGGCGGTTGCCAGGTGTCCGACGGTCGTCTGCAGCTTTTCTTCGAAGAAACCGCCGCGGAGATCCAGATCCATGATCGCGTCGTCGGCGCTCGACTTCAGGCTCTGGCGGAAACTCGCGCCCTTTTCGTCCAGTGCCGCATTGAGCGACGAAAGCATGTCTTCGAGGCCGCCGGCAATCGCGTGTTGGCCGACGCTCAAGCTTTCGTTGAGGTCGCGGGTGCGCGCGATCAGGGTTTCATTCAACTGGCGGGCGCGCTCGTTAAGGGCGGTGTTCAGCTTCTCGGTGTTTGCATCGAGCGTCGAGGCACGGGTTTCGAACTGGCTGAGCAATTGTTCGCCGCGCTTCGTCAAGTTCTCGCTGAGGGCATCGAGCCGCACATCGAACTCTTTGCTGAGCGTCACGCCGGCGTCGGTCAGGCCGGAAAGCAGCGCATCCGTGCGGGTGTCGAGCATGGTGCCGAGGGTCTGCAGCGCATGATCCGATTTCTCGCTGAGGGCCGCGGCGCGGGTGTCGATCAGCGATGCGAAGGCTTCGCCCGAGACCGCGATGCGCGAGGCGATGTCTTCGCTTGCGAGCTCCAGGTCATCCTTCAGCTTGCCGTGGGCACCGACAATCGCCGAGCGGATCCGCTCGGAATGGCCGACGATGGCTTCGCGCTCCAGCCCCAGTTCCTGGACCAGAGTGCGAACGCGCAGTTCGTTTTCGCTGTAGCTGCGTTCAAGCGCACTGACTTCGGAATGGACAAGGGCCTCGAGTTCGGTCGCCCGTGCGATCGTGCGTTCGATGCCCTCGTTCATGGCCGACACTTCGCGCCGAACCGCCTGGCCCACGGCCATGACGCGGTCTGCTGCCGCGGTTTCCGGTTCCGCCAGCCGCAAGGCGACCTCGGCCATCGAGCGGGCCGCATTGCGCAGTTCCTGAGCACGCGCAATCATGATGGCAAAGGAGAAGAAGAGCATGATCGGCAAGGCGATGCCGATCAGGATGCCGACCACACCGGGCGTGGCCGCCAGGTCGCCGAGGGAGCGTATCTGCCAGATCTGCGGCGCATAGAGGAGGTGGCCGATCGCTACACCCGCAAGCGCCCACACCAGCGATATCAGCGCCGCGACGCGGATCGCCGCTCGGCTGGATCGTACTTCGAGGGAGCGGAGCATTGCCGCAGGCGATCTGCGCGTATCGTCATTGGCCGGGGAAAGTGCTGGCTGCTTCGGGGCGGGCTCCGGCGCAAGGTTGCGAGGCGTCTCACTCGTCCGGGCCTTCTGTGCTTCCTGCTGTTCCTTCGCAGGGCGCCTCTGCTCGGATGCGGCCGCCTTCTTGCTGGGCTCGGACACCTGTTCCTCCGGATCATCCAAGGAATTCTTGTCATGCACGGCCGACTTCAGGTCGTCAAAATCGATCTTCAGCGCCGCTTCCAGAGCCTGAAAGGCCTTTTCGTCAATCGATTCGTTGCTCTTCTTCGTCGCCATAGGGATACGCCTCACTACTATTGCCCGCTCATGGCCGTCTCATTGGCGCCGATACCAGGCCACAAGACTCCCTCACCAGGGCGGTGACCCATAAGCTCCGCGCAAGACATCTACGCAAATACTACTATTGGTCACCATTGCATCGCCTCGATGGAATAGCCGTAGCTCTCGTCCCAGGACACCGGGCGCGCAGCTTATCCACCAGAACAGTTGCCATTTTCATATGCAGGCCCGTTCCTAATCGTATCGTAGTGACACATTAGCCCGGTTCTTACAATTAAGTGCAATCCGCATTCGCTAGAATCCTAATGAATTGTTAACGAGGCAACGATGCCGCGCTCCGAAAAACCAAGAGAATCAGCCTGTTTAGCAATCGTTAACCATGTCCTCAGATTCCCCCCTCCATCGCCATGGCTCTTAAGCCGATGGCAGCGCACGCGCCGGATGATCATGTCTGAAAATGGTGCGGTTGCCCGATGCATTGTCGATCAGGACCCGATGTATCGTCAATTAAGGAAATCGGCTCATGACGGCGCTCAAAATAACCTTCGACTCGCCAGATAACCCGGCAAACTCATCTCCTGCCGGGAGACAGCCTATCGATTTTGTCCAGCTCTCCATGCAAACGATGGGGGACAAGGGCCTCGAAATCGAGGTGCTTCAACTGTTTGCGCGCCAGGCACGTCAAACAATGGCTGAACTCAACGACGCGGATGCAGGCGGGTTCGGTCAATCGGCGCATCGGCTGAAGGGGGCAGCTCTCGCGATCGGAGCCACTCGTGTCGCTGAAGCCGCCGCCGCCATAGAGCAGCGGCCGACCGACTGGACCCTGCGCGCGGCACTGGGCGCAGCCGTACTCGAAGCCGAGCTCTTCATCCTCAAGCTTTGCCGCTGATCCCGGGTCCGGCCGGGCGTCGTTGAATGCCCGGTCATGGTCTTTTTGCGCGGACATCCCGCGGCCCGGCACGGCCTCGTGTTGACTGACCAGCCGATTTGTTGGAAGAAACTGCCCTGAATTCAGGCCGGCGGTGTCTGCCGCGGCGGTCGGCGCTCGCGGGCGGATCCCATCCATTCATTCCGGAAAGAGAAATGACAAAACTTACGATCGTAGCCTTTGACGGCACGCGCCACGACCTCGATGTCGAGAACGGCTCCACGGTCATGGAGAATGCGGTTCGCAATTCCGTGCCAGGGATCGAGGCCGAATGCGGCGGTGCCTGTGCCTGTGCAACCTGTCATGTCTATGTCGACGATGCCTGGGCGGCGGCCGTCGGTGCTCCGGAGGCGATGGAGGAAGACATGCTCGACTTTGCCTATGACCTACGGGCGACCTCGCGGCTCTCCTGTCAGATCAAGATGAGCGAGGCCCTGGATGGCCTCGTCGTGCATGTGCCGGAGCGCCAGGCCTAGGGCCTATCTTTCTGGGGCACGCCCCCGGTCCTTGCTCTCCACGCATCGAGGATACGCAAAAAAATGCCTCGCTGGTCGTGGCGACGAGCGAGGCAAGGGGGGCGTATCGCATACAGATGAGGGAGGGAGCACCTGCTGCACCAAGACACGCCAGGAGAACCTGTTTTGCTTCATGTCACGGGGGCCGCTGGAACACCCACAAGCAATGAAGCGAACCCTATTAAGTACAAAGTCGACGATCCAAATGCGACGTTTTTACTGTCGATCCGAAAATAAACGTCCCTACCGTCGAGTGGTTGAACTTTAGCTCCGCCACTCGTTTCATGGTGTTAATATAGCTGAGTCGTTTATCGCCGGCTATCGTTAGAATCCGCCAATAAAATACTGTGGGTTTTCGCTCCTTTGCCCGAGGCGGCTGAGGGCGAAATCACGCTGTTCTTTGGGGCGGTGGCGTTTGGCGGAGAATGGTACGGACGGGGCCAATGGCCAGTGGTCAGCACCGGCGTCGCTTAGCCTTAGACTAGCGTTCGGTTTTCTTCAGCGAGTCCAGGCGGTATTGCAGCAGTCGAATCATCCGGCGGTCGAAGTTCGCTGCTTCCGTGCGGTCAAAGCGCGCCTGGTCCTTGTCGTGGCGTTCGACTTCCGCCGCACTCAGATCGGCCACCCGGGCCTGCATGCGGTCGCAATCCGCCTCCGGCTTCAGGCCAAGAAACGCCCTTTCCATGTGACGGGCGTGATTGCGTGCGATCTCGGCATGGCGCTCCTCATGGCGTTTGATGTCCGCTGCGAGCGTATCCCAGACGACCGCGAGATCGCGGCCTGCCTGCCGGCGGTATTTCCAGCGCGGCAAGATGATGCGCGTGCTAAGCGTCACGCGCGCCGTGCCGACCGCACAGCGGCCGCCGCGGCTGACATAGGTTATAGTGCCACCGAACTGGATGCGTGTCGCGCCGGGGTGGCGCGTGCCGGTGTTCTTCATCAGCGGGCCGCTGGCGGCAAGGGCCTTGTCGAGCTCCGCCGCCGTACGTCCGCCGATCGAGAAATAGGTGACGGTTTTACTGATCAAGGTCTCGCCCGAGGCATTGCCAAGCGGAAGGCCGATGAGAAATGCGATCAGGACGGCTCTCAGCGGATAGCGAACTCGGAACATTGGTCGGCACTCGTGGATTGATGTTGGCGCAAGCTTGGGGCATAGCCGGGGCGAGCGCAACATAAAATCGGCCCATTCCGAAGTCGACAAATCGATAGCTGCGTGAAAGAGTCGTGCTAACCCTTTGCTTTCAAAGGCGCTCGCTCTCCCACGATGCCGACGAGGATGGCGCTGCTTAAAGCCGCGGACCGCCCGAAGATGACCTATGACCCCTTCCGAATATCTCATTGGCAATTGGCGCATGGGCGCACGCTGGAACTGGGACCGCGCGGTGTCCTGATGGCGATAATCAATGTGACGCCGGATTCCTTTTCCGATGGTGGCCGCTTTGCCGATGCCACGGCTGCTGTCGCCACGGCGATGCGTGCCATCGATGATGGGGCGGCGATCTTGGACATCGGCGGGGAGTCGACCCGCCCCGACGCGGATCCGGTCGATGCCGCCGAGGAACAGGCGCGCATTCTGCCGGTCATCGAAGCATTGGCCCGCCAGACGGATGGAATCATCTCGGTCGACACCTATCGCGCCGATACGGCGCGCCTGGCGGTGAAAGCCGGCGCGCATATCGTCAACGATGTGCACGGTCTGCAGCGAGAGCCGGCGATCGCGCAAGTCGCTGCCGAAACAGGCGCCGGACTTTGCGTCATGCATACGGGGCGCGATCGTCAGAAGCTCGGCGATGTCGTCGAGGATCAGTTCCATTTTCTGAGTCGATCGCTGCAGATTGCCGCCGAGGCAGGCGTTGCGCGCGACCGGATCGTTCTTGATCCCGGCTATGGCTTCGCCAAGGACGCAGACGAAAATCTGGAACTCATGGCGCGTTTTGCGGAACTGCACCGGCTCGGCCTGCCGTTCCTGGTCGGCACGTCGCGCAAGCGCTTCATCGGCGCCGTCACCGGCCGCGAGGCGAAAGACCGCGACGCCGGTACCGCCGCGACGACTGCGCTCCTCAGGGTTGCTGGAGCGGCGATTTTTCGGGTGCATGATGTCGCAATCAACAGGGATGCACTGGCGATGGCGGATGCTATGCTCATCGCAAAGAACAGCCGACGGGACATGAAGCCATGACTGCGACCTATACGATCACCCTGAAGAACTGCGCCTTCTTTGCCCGCCATGGCGTGCTTGACGAGGAGGAGTTCCTCGGCCAACGTTTCTTCGTGGACGCCGAACTCGAGGTGGAGCAGGGCACGGCGCTCGCCGAAGACTGCATCGATGACACCGTGCATTATGGTATCGCCTTCGCCGAGATCGAAAGGATCGTTACCGGGCGCCGGCGCTACCTGATCGAGGCGCTCGCCCTGGAAGTCGCCAAGACGTTGTGCGCCCGTTTCCGGCAGGTACGCCGAGCGAAAGTCTCCATCCGCAAGCCCAATGCTCCGGTCCCAGGGGTCCTGGACTACGTGGAAGTCACGGTCGAGCATGCCGCGGGATAAGAAGTGGCGGCGCGCTACACTGGGGCTGGGTGGCAATATCGGCGATCCGCGCCGTGCTATGGCGGACGCCCTGCGGGAGCTGGACGATCGGCCGGATTGCCGGGTCGCGGCAGTTTCGCGGCTCTACCGGACGCCGCCCTGGGGCAAGACGGACCAGGATTGGTTCTTCAATGCCTGCGCAGCGGTCGAAACCACGCGCGATCCAGAAGCGCTTCTTGAAACCTGCCTCGAGATCGAGCGGGTCATGAAGCGCGTCCGCAAGGAGCGCTGGGGGCCGCGCACGATCGATATTGATCTCCTGACCTTCGAGGGAGCGAGCCTGGCCAGCGACAAGCTGCAGTTGCCTCATCCACGCATGACAGAGCGGGGTTTCGTGTTGATGCCGCTTGCCGATTTTGCGGCCGAACTCGAAGTCGCGGGCAGAACGGTCGGTGAGTGGCTGGCGGACGCAGACGTGACAGGAATCGAAGTGGCCGACGAGAAGGCCGACTGGTGGCGGGCCTACAATTGACGGCGTTGCGCTCCATATCGGGAAGGCAGTGATGCGTTTATTGATCGTCACCGACATCCACGGAAGGCCGTCAGCCGATCATTGCCTGTCGCGCCGTTTGCCTGGCGTGCAGCAATCGCTCGTTCGTACTGTAAGCGTCTCCGAATTGCTTGGGGTGGACTATGCGGGCGAACGCCTGCATCGCGAGCTTGTTGAAAACGAGGGATTTATCCGGGCATCCGAACGTCTGGTGGGCCTTGCGGCATTTGCCGATGTTGCCTTGGGCTACAGCGCCGGTGGCACGCTTCTATGGCACAGCGTACTACACGGCTTGACCGTTGATCGCCTGATTTGCATATCCTCGACAAGGCTACGCGAGGTGAATTCTTCGATGATGCCGAAGCCGACTTTGGCCGTCTTCGGCGAAAATGATCCGAACAGACCCCCGGATTGCTGGGCAAGAGGCGAGGCTGTGCAAAGCTATACAGTCCCTGCCGCCGCTCATGACTTCTACGCGTTCGAAGGGCAAGCGCTGAAGCTGTGTCTTCCCAGGATCGCAGGCTTCCTCGATCTGGAGTAGCTGCCAGGTCCGCCCATGCTCGGAGCCGATCGATGCAGCTACTTGATCGAGCCGACGGCGATGTCGTCCATCTGCCTGTTGAGGCTGACGCCGATGACGGGCACCATCGTCTCCTCGACCTTGACGGAGATCGTGATGTTCATCGTCTCCGCGTCCTGCAGGCGGGCAATCATCGCACCATTCAATTTCTTGCGGTTGATTCCGACGACGACCTTGTCGCTGGCGACGTTGCCGGACACGATGTCCAGGCCCTTGCCATCCGCACCATCGAGGAATTTCCCGGTGTAGCTGGTACCCTTTTGGGTGATCATCGCCGACATCGGCTGCTTGAAGACGCCGACGCGGCAGAAGCCGTCGAGCTTTATCCCGGCGTCCTTGCCTGAACTCGGCTCACCTGTCAGATCGCAGGTGAATTTGGTGCCCTTGTATTTACCGGCGACGATCTCGCCGGGGCCTTTCCACTGGCCGGCGACCTTCTCGAAGAAGGCCTTATCCCGCGCGCCGGAAGACGCGGGCGTCGCGGTGCCGGCAGTGGCTGCAAGCGCGATGGCGGCAACGCCGCGAACAATCAAAGAAGGGCGCGAGAACATGATCGATCCTTGATGGGTCAACGTCGAAATCTGGCAACCACATTTGCGCTAAAATGGTTAATGGAGGGTTTCCGCGCCGCTCCAGAAAGCAGACCTCAGGCGCCGTTCGAGCCCTCCGATCTCGAGGCGCCCGGCGTCAGATCGGCCAGAAAATCGCCGATGCCCGGGCGCTTCAAAGCGCGGAACGGCATCGGCCGGCAGAGATCCATAGCCGCGATGCCGATACGCGCGGTCATAAGGCCGTTGATCACACCCTCGCCGAGGCGGGCGGAGAGTTTGGAAGCGAGACCGTGGCCGAGGACCTGCTGGATCAGGCTGTCGCCGGCGGCGATGGAACCGGTGACCGCCAGATGGGCGATCACATCGCGCATCAGCCGCAGCAGGCCGAGCGTGCCGGGCCGTCCTCCATAGAGTTCCGCCATCGCCCGGATCATCCGCGCCGACTCGTAAAGAACGTAACCGAGATCGACGAGGGCACGAGGGCTGACGGCAGTGACGATCGAGACGCGTTTCGAGGCGGCCAGGATGATTCGGCGGGCGTCGCGGTCAATCGGGGCAAGGAGCTCGCGCTCCGTCAGTTCGATAAGATGGGCCGCGTCGATAATCTCGCCGTCGGTCTCCGCAAGCCGCGCCCGGCTCTTGGCGGTGCGGGGATTGGCGGCAAGGAGATGGACCAATTGCGCAGTCGTGGCTCGCGCGGCCTTGCTGTTGCCGAGCGTCGTTGCATCGGTGACGTCCGATTTCAGTTTCTGAATCGCCGTCAGCTGCATCATGCCGGCGAGTTCGCGGCCGACGACGACCAGCAGGGCGAGGGTGCCGATCGCCACGACGGCGATCGCCGTGTAGCCGAGCCAATCGGCACGCGAGAAGAGGTCCCTTACAAGGTGGTCGATCCACAGCCCCGCAGCGAGCGAAAGGACAATGGCAAACGCCCCGGCAGCCACCTTGCCGAAGGAGAGGCGGTGCCGGCGGGGACGCGCCTCGGGCGGATCGAGCGCTTCGACCGCTGCGGTCGTCGCCACGAACGGATCCTCCGCATCGGGCGTCATTATGACCCTGTCGCTGAAGCTTGCGGGTGGGCGCCGTGCTGGTTGCGTGCGCTGTGCCGCACGTGTTTCTGGTTCCACCGGGAAGACGGCAGGCTTGCGGGGGCGATGCTTCGGATCGTCGTTCATGCCAGTCGATCTCCAAGCAGGAACTGCATGGCCCGGTCGAGCCGGATGTGCGGTACGGAGAGCTTCAATCCGCCGCGCGTCTCCTCTAGATGAGGAGGGCGGAAGCGCACGAAATTCAGCTCCGGCATTGCGTGCTCCAGGTCGGCCGGAATTGACGTAGAATTGCCACCGATATGTTGGAAAAGAACTTCAGCATCTTCCGGTAAATCTCCAGGAAATATCGCTGTTTTCTTTTCGCCGTCAAAAACCTCTCCGTTGATTTTCTCTCCGGCGATCGGCGTGCCGACGATAACGGGCAGGGCATGTCCGTCATGATTGACGGTCGCCTCGCGCGTCGCCCGGACGGAGGCGAGAGCCATGACTTCCACGCCGGCGCCGCTCATACCGATCCGATCGGCGGCACGGCCGACGAGGCGCGCGGCGATGCGCTCAAGCCGATCATGGCTCTCATGATGGAGGTGATCGGCCTTGGTGGCGGCGATCAACACCCGATCGATTCGGCGCGTGAGGAAAGACGAGAGCCAGGAATTGGTCCCGGGTCGAAAGCAGGCGAGCACGTCTGCGAGCGCCTGCTCCAAATCCCTCATTGCCTCCGGGCCGCGATTGATTGCCTGGAGCGCATCGACGAGGACGATCTGGCGGTCGAGCCGGGCGAAATGCTCGCGGAAGAAGGGGCTCACCACATGCGTCTTGTAGGCTTCGTATCGCCGTTCCATCATCGCCCAGAGCGAGCCCTTGGGTGCCCGGCCTTCGGGCAGGTTCGGAAGCGGAGAGAAGGTCAGCGCGGGCGATCCCTCGAGGTCGCCGGGCATCAGAAATCGGCCAGGCGGCAGGGTGGAGAGCGAATGGTCGTCTTCCTTGCAGGCCCTGAGGTAGGTGGTGAAGCTCTCGGCGAGGCGCCGGGCGCTCCCCTCGTCGGCCGCCGTCTCCGCTCCGCTCGCGGAGGCAAGCGCCAGCCATTCCCGAGACAGTGCAGCCCGCGTGCCGATACGCGCCCTTTTCACGGTGGTTTCGCTGAATTGCCGGAAATCCTGGGCGAGCAGGGGCAGATCCAGCAGCCATTCACCCGGATAGTCGACGATATCGATCGACAGGCGCCCGGCAGAAAACATCCGGTTCCAACCGCTTGCGCTCTCGTAGTCGATGGTGATGCGCAATTGCGAAATCGCCCTGGTCGAATCCGGCCAGACGCGGTCGCGCACGAGAGCGGCAATATGGTCCTCGTACTGAAAGCGTGGGACCGCATCGTCCGGCTGCGGCTCGAGCCTTACCTTCGATACCCGACCGGAGCGGACCGGCTCGAAAAGCGGCAGGCGTCCGCCGTTCAGCAGATTGTGCACCAATGAAGAGATGAAAACGGTCTTGCCCGCCCGCGACAGGCCGGTCACGCCGAGCCGAAGGGAGGGACTGACGAGCCCCGCCGCGCGATCGGAGAGGTTGTCCAGGGCGATCAGCGCG
The DNA here is from genome assembly GCF_000265205.3 of Sinorhizobium fredii USDA 257. NCBI lineage: Bacteria > Pseudomonadati > Pseudomonadota > Alphaproteobacteria > Hyphomicrobiales > Rhizobiaceae > Ensifer > Ensifer fredii. The sequence goes on along the minus strand of NC_018000.1, from coordinate 4,257,083 downwards.
CCGTCTTTAAAGCTGGTCAGTAAGGACGCCAAATGTCTCCGCCCCTTCGGGATTTTCCATCGATCCAGCGTTTTTCCCGATATCCCATCGGGTTACGCGCATTCACGTGTTTCGCGATATAGGGAGCGTTTGCGTCGGCGCAATGATGCACCGCCTTTTGACCGTTCCCGGGTTGACTGTTCCTGGGCCCCCAATTCGAACCTGATGAAGGACCGGTTCACCGCCTTGCGACTTCCTCGGGCTCTGGCAGCAGCCATGCAGAGAGCGCCGCAGCCGAGATGCGGCCGGCCGCAGAACGTGTCGAGAAATCGATGACCGCCAGGCCGGCGGGCGGATAGCCGTTCGTCAAGGCGGAATGCTCCTCGCCAAGGAACCTTCGGAAAACGTCCTCGATCATGGGGTTGTGTCCGATCAGCATCAGCGACGCCCGTTCAGCATGCGCCTCGACTAGATCGGTGTAGACGGCTGCAGGCCCAGCATAGAGGTGATCGACGTAACGGATGTCGATGTCTTCGCCAAGCGCCCGGCGGAATGGTTCGGCGGTCTGGCGGCAGCGCACCGCGGTCGAGCACAATATGAGGTCCGGACGTATCCCACGATCTGCCGCACTTTGTGCAATCAGTTTCGCCTCGGCATAGCCGGTCTCGTCAAGCATCCGGTCGAAATCGCGTTGTCCAGGCAGGGCCCAGCCGGACCGGGCGTGACGCAGGAGGATGAGGCGGAATGCCGGAGCGCTGTCTTGCATATGTCCATCCGAATCTGATGCCGCCGGAGCTGCGAAGTCTTTCGCGGGATACCGTCGCATTGGTAACTTGTCTCCCTGTCGGCGCAAAGATCAAGCCGTTCTCCACGGTTTTAGTTCGGCAATCTCACTGCCGTTGATATGACGCACGCCGCACACCGAACGTCGCAATTGACCATGTGGTTGAACTGCTGGGCCGGCATCACCCAGGATTGCCATCGACCGCCAGCGGAATATTATGAAAGGCGTTTCATGTGTATTTTTGGTGAAATATTCGCCAGTTAGCCTGCAATGAAAGCATTGTTAAAATAAGCGGAGGTGTCGTCGGCGAGGCTTGAATCGCGCCCTTCATAGGTCTATACACCGCCGCAATGAGATGTTCTTCAGGAGAATCGCGTTGAGTGAGAAGATCGATCTTAGTACCTATGTCCTCTCCGAGGACGAGGATTTTATGAATGCCAATCATCGGGCATATTTTCGTGCAAAGCTGAATGCCTGGAAAAACGATATCCTTCGCGAAGCCCGCGAGACGCTTGATCACCTGGCTGAGGAAAGCGCCAATCATCCGGATCTCGCAGACCGAGCCTCCTCAGAAACAGACCGGGCAATCGAATTGCGTGCCCGGGATCGCCAACGGAAGCTGATCGCCAAGATCGACGCCGCCTTGCAGCGCCTCGACGAAGGCACCTATGGCTATTGCGAAGAAACGGGTGAACCGATCGGCCTGAAGCGCTTGGACGCCAGGCCGATTGCGACGCTTTCGATCGAAGCCCAGGAGCGTCACGAGCGTCGCGAGAAGGTCTATCGCGACGAGTAGGCCCGGTTTTCCAGACTTATGAGAACGGCGCGGCTTGGTCGCGCCGTTTTTCTTTGCGTTATCGACTTTTCTTTGCGTGTGGGCCAAGACGTCCAGAAGCAGCAGAAATGCATGCTTCGCCAGTCAGGGTTTGCGGCCAGCGGAAATGTCAGCCAGCATGCGGCTCATCTCTTCCTCGATCGTCTCTTCCTTGCGGCTGTCTTCTCGTGCCGGGCCGAGTACCGGTTCCTGGCGGGTGACTGCTGTCGGGCGGACTTCCGGCCTCGGCGTCACTGTGGGTGAAAGCCGCTGGAGATCGCCGCTGATTTCCGCATCGAGGAATCGTTCGAAATCCGCTGCTTTGTCAACGGCGACCGGCTTGTCAATGGCAACCGGTTCGGCGACCACCGGCTCGGCCGGCCGGGCCGGGGCGGGCGGGATCTGGACGGGTCGTGGAGCCTCCGGCGCCGCTGCTACCGGCTGCGGAAACCGCTCCTCACGCAAGGGGTGGGTCATCGGAAGAATTCGGTCGCGCGCCGCCCTTAGGGTTTCCTGGGGCGATTCGACGGCGGACACCGGAGCGATCGCCGGGGCGGGGGGGGGCGGTCCTGACGGCGGGTTCCGGCCGAGGCGGCGGTTCGACAGGCATGGGACGCTGCTGCAGGGTCGCCTCCGCCTTCGGTGGCTCTCGGACGGGCGCGGCGCGCGGCGTCTCATCCGGCCCCACGGACCGGATCGGTTCTATCTTTTCGGTTTCCGCAGGTGTGGGGGGCGCGACAGGTTGAGGTGCCGAGACGGATTGCTCCGGCGCGGCCGCGGGCTTGCCGGTCTGCTGTTCCGCCGCCGCGCGAACGGGGCTCGCGGTCGGCGTCGCGTCATCGGGCACGATGCGGCTTTCGATGACGATATCCGTGGGCCCGCCGATCATGATCAGATGCTCGACATCGTCGCGGCGGACGAGCACGAGCCGCCGGCGCGTATCGACGGCGGCGGCATCGAGCACGGCGAGCCGCGGCTGTCGGTTCTTGCCACCGCGCACGAACGGAGACGAGGGTCTGGTCCGCATGATCCAGAGCACCGCCACGAGGCACAGGAGGCCGATGGCGACGGCTCCGGCGGCGATGATGAATCGGCTACCGTTGTCCCCGACCAACGTTTCCATCATGGGCTGAACTCCTTTTACCGGTCGAATTGCAACATTTGACGGCTTTTTTCGGGCCGGGACAAGGTTGCGTCCGACATTCCCTGTGAATTGACCTCTGCGCTTCCGTCGAGACGCTTTCTGCTGTTATCTCTGATTGTTAAAGATGATTCCAGTTCGACGAAGCGGATGCGACACACTTGAGTCTCGCAAACCCTTATCGGACGCCGGCAACTGCATAGGACCTTAAACCGTGTCGGTTTTAGGGATAAATTATGCGGAAATTCAAAGGATTACGGTGGCCCTTGTGCGTCCGCGGGATGCGTGGCGCGGCAAGTCAGCGGGGTACCGGTGTAGCGGCGGACGATCCCGCCAGCAGGTGAGGACCCGATGACGAAATTACGGCAGTCAGGTGACTACCAGATGCCGGTCGTTGACCGGGGCGTGCGGCCGGGTACCGTGTTCAGGATCATCGTGCTGGCAATCGTCTTGACCGCGTCCGCTGCCGCCTTCGTCGTTTTCAAGAATCAGCTCGAGAACGAGATCGTCCTCGGTATTCTCGGCGTGCTGGCGATGGTCGGGATATTCTTCCTGGTTTCGTCGGTGATCGGTTTTATCGAGGTCATGCCGCAATCCCGACCGGATGAACTGGCCCGCGCCTTTGTCGATGCCCATGAGGACGGCACCGTGGTGACCGACCGCAAGGGACGCATCGTCTACGCGAACGCGGCCTACGGCGCCCTGACTGGCGCTAAAGGTGCCGCCGGAATCCAATCGCTGGAAACCATCCTGTCGCGCAACCGGGAGGCGACCGAGGCGATCTACCGGCTGACCAACGGACTGCACGAGGGCAAGCAGGGGCACGAGGAATTCCGCCTGCTGAAGCCTCTGGCAAATGGCGCGATGACGGGTTCAGGAGCGCATTGGTTTCGACTGAAGGCGCGGGTGCTGCCGCTGGAGGACGCCGACAGCAACCCGCTTTATCTGTGGCAGATTGCCGATATAACGGCAGAGCGCGACGATCAGGAACGCTTTTTCAAGGAGTTGCAGAACGCCATCGACTATCTCGACCACGCGCCGGCAGGCTTTTTCTCCGCCGGGCGCAAGGGCGAGATCTTCTATATCAACGCTACGCTTGCCGATTGGCTGGGGATCGACCTCACAAAATTTCAGCCGGGATCGATCAGCATCGCCGATCTCGTCGCCGGCGAGGGACTTGCGCTCATTCAGTCCGTCCAGGCCGAGCCCGGCCTCAAGAAGACCAAGGTTCTGGATCTCGACCTGCGCAAGGGGAACGGCCAGAGCCTGCCGGTAAGACTGGTCCACCGTGTTTCCTCGACCCGCGACGGCGCGCCCGGGGAAAGCAGGACGATTGTCATGTCCCGCGAGGGCGACGAGGGCGATCAGTCGGCCTCGAATGCGGCGATGCGGTTCACACGCTTCTTCAACAACACGCCGATGGCCATCGCCTCGGTGGACGGTGACGGGCGGATTCTCAGAACCAACGCCCCGTTCCTGAAGCTTTTTGCCGGCCTTGTTTCGCAGGACGACGTCGAGCGCGGCCTGCTGATCGACGCGGTTATGCACGAAGCCGTGCGGGGCCAGCTCGAAGAGGCGCTCGCCGCGGCGAAGGACCGGCAAGGCGACATAGCGCCGATCGACTCGCTGCACCCGGCGGATGAAGGACGCCACTTCCGCTTCTACGTGAATGCCGTCATCGACCAGAGCGACCAGGCACCGGAAGAAGCGGCGATCGTGTATGCGCTGGAGATCACCGAGCAGAAGGCGCTCGAGAACCAGATGGCGCAGACGCAGAAGATGAATGCCGTAGGAACGCTCGCCGGCGGCATCGCGCACGACTTCAACAATGTGCTGACGGCGATATTGCTTTCTGCCGACCATCTGCTGCTCTCGGCGCGGCCGGCGGATGCGACGTTCGCCGACCTGATGGAAATCAAGCGCAATGCCAACCGCGCCGCCGTCCTGGTGCGGCAATTGCTCGCCTTCTCCCGCAAGCAGACGATGCGGCCGACCGTCCTCAATCTCACCGATGTGATCGGCGATCTCAGGATGCTCGTCGATCGGATGACCGGCACCAACGTCAAGGTGGAGGTGGACTATGGTCGCGACCTCTGGCCGGTAAGGACCGATCTCGGCCAGTTCGAACAGGTGCTGCTCAACCTGGCTGTGAATGCCCGCGACGCCATGCCCGAGGGCGGAATCATCACGCTCCGGACGCGAAACCTGCCGGCGGGCGAAGTCGCCGCGCTCGCACGTCGAGAACTGCCGGAAGACGACTTCGTCATGGTCGAAGTCTCCGACCAGGGCACGGGTATTCCGGCGGAGATCTTGGACAAGATCTTCGAGCCTTTCTTCACGACGAAGGAGGTGGGCAAGGGCACGGGCCTCGGGCTTTCGATGGTTTATGGCATCGTCAAGCAGTCCGGCGGCTATATCTATCCGGAGTCGGAGGTCGGCAAGGGCACGACCTTCCGTATTCTGTTGCCGCGCTATGTGGAAGTGGTCGAGACCGGCGAAGCGTCCGCATCCGGCGGCGCGCCGGTCAAGGAAGCGCGGGCGCCGGCAAGCGATGCAGCGACACTGGCCGCTCAGTCGGAGCCTACGGATCTCACCGGCGATTCCGCCGTGGTGCTCCTTGTCGAGGACGAGGAAGCGGTGCGTCGCGGCGGCAAGCGGATGCTCGAGACACGCGGCTACACGGTCCATGAGGCGGGATCGGGCGTCGAAGCGCTCGAGATTATGGAGGAGCTCGACGGCGCGGTCGATATCGTCGTGTCGGATGTGGTGATGCCGGAGATGGACGGGCCGACGCTCTTGCGCGAATTGCGGAAGAAATACCCGGATCTGAAGTTCATCTTCGTGTCGGGCTATGCGGAGGATGCCTTTGCCCGCAACCTGCCGGCCGATGCCAAGTTCGGCTTCCTGCCGAAGCCCTTCTCTCTGAAGCAATTGGCGGTGGCCGTCCGTGAAATGCTGGATTCCTAAGGCTCTGCGGTAGTCCGGAAGATGGCCCGACGCTTTTGCGCCGGGCGCAGAGGTCTTCTATTTCGCCTTGCTTGCCGCCAAGGCGACGGCGATTTCGGCTGCGAGGCGCGCGTTGTTCTCGACGAGGGCAATGTTGGTCTCGAGGCTTCGACCCTCGGTCATGTGATAGAGGTTGTCGAGCAGATAGGGCGTCACCGCCTTGCCGGAGATCTCATCGCTCGCCGCATTGTCCAGCGCCCGCGCGATGTAGATTTCCATCTCCTCGCGCGGAATCTCGCTTTCTTCCGGAACCGGATTGGCGACCAGCATGCCGCCTTCGACCCCGAGCACGTCACGCATCCGCTGGAAGTTGGCGATAGCCGCCGGGCTGTTCAGCATCAGCGGGCTCTTGATGCCGGAATCGCGCGACCAGAAGGCGGGGAAGGTCTCGCTGTCATAGGTGACGACCGGGACGCCTCTCGTTTCCAGCACTTCGAGCGTCTTCGGTATGTCGAGAATGGCCTTGGCGCCGGCGCAGACGACGATCACGCCGGTCCGGGCGAGTTCGTCCAGATCGGCGGAGATGTCGAAGCTCTGTTCGGCTCCGCGGTGGACACCGCCGATGCCGCCGGTCGCAAAGACGCTGATGCCGGCGCGGGCGGCGGCGATCATCGTTGCTGCGACCGTCGTGGCTCCCGTGCGGCGCTCGGCGAGTGCAAAGGCGAGGTCGGCGCGCGACAGCTTCATGGCTCCCTGGGTTTTCGCGAGCGCCTCCAGCTTCGTGTCATCGAGACCGATGTAAAGAATGCCATGGATTACCGCGATGGTGGCGGGCACCGCCCCCTGGTCGCGGATGATCGCCTCGACGCTGCGCGCCATGTCTAGATTGCCCGGATAAGGCATGCCGTGCGTGATGATCGTCGATTCCAGCGCCACGATCGACGCGCCGCGCGCCTTGGCGGATGCGACTTCATCGGAATATTCAATGGGCAGGAGGGGCGAGGTGGGTCTTGTCATGGTCTTTCGCTTCCAATGAGTGGGGCGTGGCGGAAAATTGCCGTGCATTTTTCCGCTTCCCGCCTGGAGTTCGGCTGCCGATTTCATGACAGCATTTGCGGCTCCGGCACAAGGGTCAGCACCCGTGCAAGCTTGCCCGGCGACATCTCTACAGCGGCGGCGAAGGGCGAGTGGAGCGTTAATATGGCGGCGGCGATGCCATGCCGGAGGCATCCGGCAAGACCGATGCCGTCGAGCAGGGCGGCAAGAAAGCCCGACGCCAGAGCGTCACCGGCGCCGGTCACGTCGGCAAGCGCGGGCAGGGCAGGCGGTACGGCCAGGCAGGCGGTCTCGCGGTCGAAGGCCACCGCAGCCTTGCCGCCGCGAGTTACGACGCCGCCGGAAAGGCCCGCGGCACGCAGCAGTGACGGCCATTCCTCGGCGGCGTCAGCCTCGGCGCCCGTCAGGGCACGGGCCTCCGCTTCGTTCATGAAGAGGAAGTCGAGCCCGGCCAGGCATTGGCTGTAGCGGACAACCTTGGCCGGTGAAACGGCGATGCCGGCCAGGATCCGGTTCGTTCCGGCGGTCGCCTCGACCAGCGCCGTCAGCGTCTCTTGTGGCAGGTTGGCGTCCGCGAGCACGAGATCGCTCGCCGCGAGGAGTTCGCGCGTCGCGCGCTGCTGCAGCCGCCGCGGCGAGAACAACGCGTAAAGATCCATATCGGCAAGCGCGATCACCAGGTTGCCATCCTTTTCGAGGATCGCCGTATAGCTCGGCGTCTTCCGGTCGAGAAAGGTGAACGGACAATCGATCACGCCCGCCGCTGCGGCTGCGGCTGCCACCGTCTCGCCGGCGGAATCGCCGCCGCGCGGGCTGATCATCCGCACCCGATGGCCAAGACGCGCGAGATTTCTGGCGGCGTTGAAGCCGCCGCCTCCCGCTTCCTCGAACCATGTTCCGGGGTTGCTCGCACCCGGGACGGTCGTGTCGCTGATACGGCCGCGCCGGTCGATATGGGCGCCGCCCAGAACGGCAATTTCCCGCTTCGTCATTTGAACACCTCTATCGGCGAATCGGCCCATTGGCGAGACGTCAGACTGAACCGCCGGACAATTTCTGGAAACGGAGTACAACATCCCGTGAACAGGAATCGAACACTCTGGAGATAATCCTTATTATTCAGTTGCTTGAAGCGCCATTGCCAAAGCGGAACAAAACATGTACAAAAACTCCTGCGGCGGCTTCATTGCCTCGATAGCTCCAATAACCTAAAGGTGGACCAATGGCACAAAACTCTTTGCGGCTCGTAGAGGACAAATCGGTGGACAAAAGCAAGGCACTTGAAGCGGCTCTTTCCCAGATCGAACGTTCGTTCGGCAAGGGATCGATCATGAAGCTCGGATCGAAGGACAGCGTCGTCGAGATCGAAACCGTCTCGACCGGGTCGCTCGGCCTCGATATCGCGCTCGGCATCGGCGGCCTGCCAAAGGGGCGTGTTATTGAGATCTACGGGCCGGAGAGCTCGGGCAAGACGACTTTGGCGCTGCAGACCATTGCCGAGGCGCAAAAGAAAGGCGGCATCTGCGGGTTTGTCGACGCCGAACACGCGCTCGATCCGATCTATGCGCGCAAACTGGGCGTCGATCTCGAAAACCTGCTGATCTCACAGCCCGATACGGGCGAGCAGGCGCTCGAAATCACCGACACCTTGGTTCGCTCCGGCGCAATCGATGTGCTCGTCGTCGACTCGGTTGCAGCACTCGTGCCGCGTGCTGAAATCGAAGGCGAGATGGGCGACAGCCTGCCGGGCATGCAGGCCCGCCTGATGAGCCAGGCGCTGCGCAAGCTGACGGCATCGATCTCCAAGTCCAACTGCATGGTGATCTTCATCAACCAGATCCGCATGAAGATCGGCGTTATGTTCGGTTCGCCGGAAACGACGACGGGCGGCAACGCGCTGAAATTCTACGCCTCGGTCCGCCTCGACATCCGCCGCATCGGCTCGGTCAAGGAGCGCGAGGAAGTCGTCGGCAACCAGACGCGTGTTAAGGTCGTCAAGAACAAGATGGCGCCGCCCTTCAAGCAGGTCGAGTTCGACATCATGTATGGTGAGGGCGTTTCCAAGACCGGCGAACTCATCGACCTCGGCGTCAAGGCAGGTATCGTCGAGAAATCCGGGGCTTGGTTCTCCTACAACAGCCAGCGCTTGGGCCAAGGCCGCGAAAACGCCAAGCTTTTCCTGCGCGAAAACCCGGATCTGGCCCGCGAGATCGAGATGTCCTTGCGGCAGAACGCCGGGCTCATCGCCGATCGGTTCCTCGAGAATGGCGGGCCGGAGAGCGAAGGCGACGAAGCGGCCGACATGTAGGAGCTGCTTCGGGTTTGGATGCTGCATCAACCGGCCGTCGGTCAGATCGGCCGGTTTTTGCTGCCGTCTGGACAGCATGATATGCGAACGATAAAAGCCTGTGGTTCCGATGGCGGCGTCATCGGGGCAGGCGTTTATGGTGATAGACGCGGGATTGAAAGATAACGGCTCAAAGCGCGGAAAACGTGTGGGTTGCAGCCGGGTATGTGCACAGATAGGACGCAAGATGAGCGGCGTGAATGAAATCCGGTCGATGTTCCTCGACTATTTCCGCAAGAACGGTCACGAAATCGTGCCGTCGAGCCCTCTGGTGCCGCGTAACGACCCGACATTGATGTTCACCAATGCCGGCATGGTGCAATTCAAGAACGTCTTCACAGGCCTCGAGCAGCGTCCCTATACGACGGCGGCAACGTCGCAGAAATGCGTGCGCGCCGGCGGCAAGCACAACGACCTCGATAATGTCGGCTATACGGCCCGGCATCACACCTTCTTCGAGATGCTCGGCAACTTCTCCTTCGGCGACTATTTCAAGGAGCGCGCGATTGAGCTCGCCTGGAACCTGATCACCAAGGAATACGGTCTCGACGCCAAGCGCCTGCTCGTCACCGTCTATCACACCGACGATGAAGCCTTTGGCCTTTGGAAGAAGATCGCCGGTTTCGGTGACGACCGCATCATCCGCATTCCGACCAGCGACAACTTCTGGGCCATGGGCGATACCGGCCCCTGCGGTCCGTGCTCGGAAATCTTCTACGACCACGGCCAGCAGATCTGGGGTGGGCCGCCCGGCTCGGCCGAGGAAGATGGCGACCGGTTCATCGAGATCTGGAACCTCGTCTTCATGCAATACGAGCAGATCACGAAAGAAGAGCGTGTCGACCTGCCGCGCCCGTCGATCGATACAGGCATGGGTCTGGAGCGCCTCGCCGCGGTGCTGCAGGGCCAGCACGACAATTATGACATCGATCTGTTCCGCGCACTGATTGCTGCCTCCGAGGAAGCGACCGGCGTCAAGGCCGAGGGTGACCGTCGAGCGAGCCACCGCGTCATCGCCGACCATCTGCGTTCCTCCGCGTTCCTGATCGCCGACGGCGTCCTGCCTTCGAACGAGGGGCGCGGTTATGTGCTGCGTCGCATCATGCGCCGCGCCATGCGTCATGCGCAGCTCCTCGGCGCGCAGGATCCGCTGATGTGGAAGCTCTTGCCGGCGCTTGTCGGCCAGATGGGCCGGGCCTATCCGGAACTGGTCCGCGCCGAAGCGCTGATCTCCGAAACGCTGAAGCTCGAAGAAACCCGTTTCCGCAAGACGCTGGAGCGCGGCTTGAACCTGCTCGCAGACGCTTCGGCCGGCCTGTCCGAGGGTGACCAGTTCGATGGCGAAACGGCTTTCAAGCTCTACGACACCTACGGTTTCCCGCTCGACCTGACGCAGGATGCGCTGCGCGCCAAGGGCATCACCGTCGATACGGACGCGTTTTCGGTTGCCATGGATCGGCAGAAAGCCGAAGCGCGGGCCAATTGGGCCGGCTCCGGCGAAGCCGCCACCGAGACGATCTGGTTCGAACTGAAGGAGAAGCACGGCGCGACCGACTTCCTCGGCTACGACACGGAATCGGCTGAGGCCGTGATCCAGGCAATCGTCCGCGATGGCGCGGTCGTTGAGTCCGCCACCAAAGGCGAGAGTGTCCAGCTGATCCTGAACCAGACGCCCTTCTACGGAGAATCCGGCGGGCAGGTGGGCGATACCGGCGTGATCGCCACCGAAACGGGAAAGCTTACGGTCAACGACACGCAGAAACGCGGCGAAGGGCTCTTCGTCCATTATGGCGTGGTAGCGGAAGGCATTCTGAAGACGGGCGAGGCGGCCGCACTCACCGTTGACCATGCGCGCCGTGCGCGCCTGCGCGCCAACCATTCTGCAACCCACCTGCTGCATGAGGCGCTGCGCGAGGTGCTTGGCACCCACGTGGCGCAAAAGGGTTCGCTCGTCGCACCCGAGCGGCTGCGCTTCGACGTTTCCCATCCAAAGCCGATGTCGGCGGAGGAACTGAAGGAAGTCGAGGAGATGGCGAACGAGATCATCGTCCAGAATACGCCAGTCACGACTCGGCTGATGAGCGTGGACGATGCGATCGCCGAGGGCGCCATGGCACTTTTCGGCGAGAAATACGGCGACGAGGTCCGCGTCGTAGCGATGGGCCAAGGCATTCGCGGCTCGAAGGCCGGAAAACCCTATTCGGTCGAACTCTGCGGCGGCACGCACGTCTCCGCAACCGGCGACATCGGCCTGGTGCGCGTCGTCTCGGAAAGCGCGGTGGGCGCCGGCGTACGCCGCGTCGAGGCGCTGACCGGCGAAGCGGCCCGGGCTTACCTCAACGAACAGGATGAGCGCGTCAAGACGCTGGCGGCTGCGCTGAAGGTACAGGCCGGGGATGTTCTTGGTCGGGTCGAGGCACTCCTCGACGAGCGACGCAAGCTCGAACGCGAACTCACCGAAGCCAAGAAGAAACTCGCGCTCGTCGGCGACGGCCAGAATGGCTCGGGCGATGCGGCCCGCGAGATCGGCGGCGTCCGGTTCCTCGGCAAGGTCGTTTCCGGCGTCGAGGCGAAGGACCTGAAAAGCCTAGCCGATGACGGCAAGAAGACGCTCGGTTCCGGTGTCGTCGCCTTCGTCGGCGTCACGGGCGACGGGAAGGCCAGCGCGGTGGTGGCCGTCACGGACGATCTCACCTCCAAGGTCAGCGCCATCGATCTGGTGCGTGTCGCCTCAGCCGCGCTCGGCGGCAAGGGGGGCGGCGGACGACCCGATATGGCCCAGGCCGGCGGCCCGGATGGCGGGCGCGCCGCCGAAGCGATCGAGGCGGTCGCCGTCGCACTAGCCGGCTGAACAGCATTGAGAAAAGACAGAGGGAAGGGCGCTGCGGCGCCCTTTTTCATGCGCCTTTTTCGCTGCGGATGGTTTCGAGCGCCGCCTGGATAGAGGCGCGCATCAAGACGCGCGGCGGACGAACGTGGTGCTGATAGAGGGCGCGGCGAACCTGCGTATTGGCCCCGACGATGATGAAGTGCACGCCGATCCTCTCCGCCTTGCGCAACGTACCTTCGATGACGTTGGCGGCGGTCGAATCCATGAAGGGGACTTCGGAGCAGTCGAGAATGAAGTTTCGGCGCTGGTCGGCGATCCGGTCGAGCACTGCGGCAACGGTGGCCGCCGAGCCGAAGAAGAAGATACCCGAGATCCGATAAATCACCGTATCCGGATCATCGGCGATGACCGGGTGCTCTTCGCCGTTCGCCGACTGCAGCATCGCGAGCGGCTTCGTTTCGCCGACTGCGATGCTTCTCGCCATTCGATTGATGAACAGGACGGCGCCTAGTGCGACGCCGACTACGATCCCTTCCGTCAGCTCGCGGAAGACGACGATGAGAAAGGTGGCGAGCAGCACGACGGCGTCACCGTAGGAGGATCGCAAGAGCGCCATGAAGGCGGGCTTCTCGATCATGTTCCAGGCGACGACGGCGAGCACGCCCGCAAGCGAGGCGAGCGGGATATAGCTTGCGAGTGGTGCTGCGAGCAGCATGAAGAGAAGAAGAAAGGCGGAATGCAGCATGCCCGAGAAGGGGCTTGTCCCTCCGGCCCGCACATTCGTCGCCGTCCGGGCAATGGTGCCGGTCACGCAAATGCCGCCGAAGAGCGCCGAACACAGATTGGCGATTCCCTGGGCAATCAACTCCATGCTGGATCGATGTCTGCGACCCGTCATGCCGTCGGCGACCACGGCCGAAAGCAGGGATTCGATCGCGCCGAGAAGGGCGAAGGAGACCGCATCCGGGAAGACGGCGACGGCCTTCTCGAAGGACAGCGGCGGCAAGGTCGGAAGCGGCAGTCCGCGAGGAATACCGCCGAAGCGTGTGCCTATCGTTTCGGTCGGCAGGTGCAGGATGACGACGACAATCGATGCCGCTGCGACGGCGATCAGCATGCCGGGCCAATGCGGCGCCAGCCGGCGCAGCGCGAGAATGATGGTGATGGTCAGGGCAGCCGTCAGTACTGCCGCCCAATTGGACGTGTCGGCCGACCGGCCGAGTGCCATGATCTTTTCAACAATCGGTCCCGGTTCGCCGCCCGGAAGCGTCAGGCCGAAAAGGTCGCGCAACTGGCTGGCAAAGATGATCACGGCAATGCCCGCCGTGAAGCCGACCGTGACGGGGTAGGGGATGAACTTGATGTATTGCCCGAGGCGTAAGTAGCCGGCCGCAACGAGCATGACGCCGGCCATGGCAGTCGCGAGCAACAGGCCATCGATGCCGTGCCGGGCGGCGGTCTCGGCGAGGAGAACGATGAAGGCACCCGCCGGACCGCCGATCTGGACGCGGCTGCCGCCGAGGAGCGAAACGAGGAAGCCGCCGACAATCGCGGTGTAGAGGCCGCGATCGGGGGTGACGCCGGAGGCGATGGCGATTGCCATGGAGAGCGGCAAGGCAACGATAGCGACGGTCAGGCCTGCGAAAGCGTCCGCTTTCAGCCGGGCAAGGCCATATCCTTCGGCCAGGACGCTGGCGGTTTTCGGAACGAGGGAATCGGACATCGGCGAGACTTTCCAGATCCGCCACGTTGGCGGAATCGTACGTGCCGGGCATTCTCAGCCTATCTGAGTCGCCATGCCGTACAAGCGGGTGGTCGGGTCTTCAGATCAGCAGGATTTGTCAAATCGATACGTGGTTTGAACGTGTTCGAGCGAAGTGCGAAAGGTTCGATATGACGGGCGGTGCATGGGCGACATATGAGAGGCGGCTTCATCGCGTCTCGGCCTATATCTACGGACATCTCGACGAAGAGCTGGATCTCGATCGGTTGTCGGAGATCGCTTGCCTGTCGCCGCACCACTGGCATCGCATCTACCGGGCGGTGCACGGCGAGACCTTGGCAGCGACGGTCAAGAGATTGCGGCTGCAGCGGGCGGCGGCAGAACTCGTCCAGACCGACCTCGCAGTGGACGCGATTGCGCGACGCTCGGGCTACCCGAATGTTCAATCCTTCAACCGTACCTTCAAGGCCGTCTTTGGCCTTCCGCCGGCGCGCTACAGGAAGGAGGGGAGCCACAAAGCCTTTGAAACCCCTTGGATGGAAGGAAATGCTGTCATGTACGACGTTACGCTGAGGACGATAGATCCGCTGACTTTGCTGGGCGTTGCCCATTCCGGCTCTTACATGGCCGTCGGTCAGGCCTTCGAGACACTCTACGGCACACTCTTCGCGCGCGGCCTGTTCCGGCCGGAGATGGAAATGATCGGCATCTACCTGGATGATCCGGAACTGGTGGAGACGGACAAGCTCCGATCTTTCGCCTGCGTCACGACAAAGGAAGACCGGTTGGCGGAGGCGCCGCTGACGCCGCAGACGATCGACGGGGGGCAATACGCCGTGCTGCGGCATAAGGGGCCCTATGCCGACATGCCGAAGGCCTATCAATGGTTCTATGGGACCTGGCTGTCGAACTCCGGCCGAGAAATCCGTGACAGCGTCATGTTCGAGAAATACCTCAACAATCCGCGTGAGGTGGCGCCGACCGAGCTGCTGACGGAAATCTACCTGCCGCTGAAGTGACATTGTCAGATTGGCGTTCGGCCGGAACTACCGCACGACACCCAAGTGGCGCAGGCCCTCGATCACCCCGTCGGCGTGGGAGGCGCGGGCAAGATAGTGTCGGCGATCCTGGGCAACGACCCGGCAAAGTTCGGCAAGTGCGTTGGCAACGACGACGCCACGGACAAGCGGCATCTCGAACATCTCCAGGTCGTTTCCGGTGTCGCCGGCGACGACCACTTCGTCGAGATCGACTGCAAGCTCCCGGCAAATCCAGGCAAGCGCGCTGCCCTTGCCGCCGGTGCGCGGCAATATATCGATATCACGCCTGCTGGAATAGATCAGCTTCACGTCCAACCCGGCGCTCCTCAATCGTGCCGCGATGTCGTGGATGCGTTCCTGCTCGGCATCATGTAGGTGCCAGCTCGCCTTGTGCGGATTCTGGTCCGCGGCCACCTGAAGTATTGCACCCTCGATCGAGCCGATGATCGCGGCGATGGCAGCCGGGTCGAGGGCTGGACCGAGCTCCTCGATGAAGGCCTCCATCCGCGTGCGCATCCGCCCTTCGGTCATCATCGTGCCGACGCCACCGATCACGTAGTCCGGCGCCGGCAATAGATTTGCGTCGACCAATGACAGGATATCTTCGGACGAACGGGCGCTGTTGTAGATCAGAAGGGGGCGCTCGCCCTCGGCCAGCGCTTCCCAGGTCGACCGAAAGCGTGCGGCAGCTGCGTCATCGCCAAGCAGCGTGCCGTCGATATCAGAAGCGACGAGTCTTACCGGTCTAGATCGCGATCGCCCCATCTCCGTTGTCCGTAGGATTGGACCATCCATAGGAAAGGATCGAGTACCGTGTCCTCTGCCGGCCTCTCCGGCGCTCCAATTATCGCGCGAGCCGTCTATTCTGGTCAAAAGCAAAAACCCGGCGCGAGGCCGGGTTTCTCATTCGTGGTTTGGAATGGGCCGATTAAGCGGCCATCGCCTTCTTGAGGTTCTCGTCGATCTTATCGAGGAAGCCGGTGGTCGAGAGCCACGGCTGGTCGGGACCGATCAGCAGCGCCAGGTCCTTGGTCATGAAGCCGGCTTCGACGGTTTCGACGCAGACGCGTTCCAGGGTTTCGGAGAACTTCGCGAGTTCGGCATTGCCGTCGAGCTTGGCGCGATGCGCGAGGCCGCGCGTCCAGGCGAAGATCGAGGCGATCGAGTTGGTCGAGGTTTCCTCGCCCTTCTGGTGCTGGCGGTAGTGGCGGGTGACCGTGCCGTGTGCAGCTTCCGCTTCGACTGTCTTGCCGTCCGGCGTCATCAGCACCGAGGTCATCAGGCCGAGCGAACCGAAGCCCTGGGCGACGATGTCCGACTGCACGTCGCCGTCGTAGTTCTTGCAGGCCCAGACGTAGCCGCCGGACCACTTCAGTGCCGAGGCGACCATGTCGTCGATCAGGCGGTGCTCGTACCAGAGCTTGGCGACCTTGAACTGCTCGGCGAATTCCTCCTCGAACACCTTCTGGAAGATGTCCTTGAAGCGGCCGTCATAGGCCTTCAGAATGGTGTTCTTGGTCGACAGATAGACCGGCACCTTGCGCTGCAGGCCGTAGTTAAAGGAGGCGCGGGCGAATTCGGTGATCGATTCGTCGAGGTTGTACATGGCCATCGCGACGCCGGCGCCCGGCGCGTCATAGACGTCGTGCTCGATCGTCTGGCCGTCCTCGCCGACGAACTTGATCGACAGCTTGCCCTTGCCCGGGAACTTGAAGTCGGTGGCGCGGTACTGGTCGCCGAAAGCGTGACGGCCGACGATGATCGGCTTCGTCCAGCCGGGAACGAGACGCGGCACGTTCTTGCAGATGATCGGCTCGCGGAAGATAACGCCGCCAAGGATGTTGCGGATCGTGCCGTTCGGCGACTTCCACATCTTCTTCAGGTTGAATTCCTCGACGCGTGCCTCATCCGGCGTGATCGTCGCGCACTTGACGCCGACGCCGTGCTTCTTAATGGCATTTGCGGCATCGATCGTCACCTGGTCTCCGGTCGCATCGCGGTTTTCGACGCCGAGATCGTAGTATTCGAGATCAAGGTCGAGGTAGGGATGGACCAGCTTGTCCTTGATGAACTGCCAGATGATGCGGGTCATCTCATCGCCGTCGAGTTCAACGACCGGATTGGCGACCTTGATCTTTGCCATGAATATGCCTCGTAGCTTGCGGAACACCGCGTGCGGCATTCCGACGGTGGGAAAATCCAGAGCCCTATAGCACTGTGGACCCACAAGGCAAAGCATGCTTGGCCGAAACTTTAGGTGACGTAGGACGGTCGCCGTCTTCAGCGTCCCGGCTTTAACTTCGAAGGCTTTTGTGCGAGGGAAGCGGCAAAGAGAGGCAGGGTATCATAATGGCAGGCACCAACAGCGAGCGCGAACTCTTGACCGAAGGTCCGGCGATCATTCTCGCCTATCCGCAGCTCGGCGAAAATATCGGCATGGTCGCCCGGGCGATGGCGAATTTCGGCTTGTCGGAGCTGCGCCTCGTCAATCCTCGCGATGGCTGGCCAAGTGAGAAGGCGCGCTCGGCAGCGAGCCGCGCCGATCACGTGATCGACGGCGCCAAGCTCTATAATTCGCTCGAGGAGGCGATCGGCGACCTCAACTTCGTCTATGCCACCACGGCCCGCGACCGTGACGGTTACAAGCCGGTGCGTTCGCCGATCGTCGCCACTCGCACGCTGCGTCAGCGCTTCAAGAGCGGCCAGGCGGTCGGCATTATTTTCGGCCGCGAGCGCACCGGATTGACCAATGAGGAAGTGGCTCTGGCGGATGAGATCGTCACCTTCCCGGTCAATCCGGCCTTCGCATCGCTCAATCTTGCCCAGGCCGTGCTGCTGATGTCCTATGAGTGGATGAAGACCGGCATGGAGTCGGAGGACGAAACTTCATTCCAGGCGATCGAACAGCAGCCTGCCACCAAGGAGCATCTCCAGGGCCTGTTCGATCATCTCGAGGAGGCGCTCGAGGCGCGCAACTATTTTCGCTCCGCCGATAAAAAGCCGAAATTAGTGGAAAATCTCCGCGCTGTTCTGACTAGGCCATCCTTCAGCGAATCCGAAATCCGGGTGCTCCGCGGCGTCATCTCATCGCTCGACCGATTCACGCGCGAAAACCCGCGCGGCTCGGGCGCACCCGCCGACAGCAGGAAAGTGCGAGGCAGCGGTGACGACGACTGAACTGAAACCCATTCTCGTCTTCGACAGCGGCATCGGCGGCCTGACGGTGCTGCGCGAAGCGCGCGTGCTCATGCCGGAGCGGCACTTCATCTATGTCGCCGACGATGCGGGCTTTCCCTATGGCGGATGGGAGGAGGGCGCTCTGAAGGCCCGGGTGATTGCGCTCTTCGGCGACTTGCTGGCGGAGCACGATCCGGAAATCTGCGTCATCGCCTGCAACACAGCCTTCACGCTCGTCGGGTCGGATCTGCGCGCGGCCTATCCGCAGATGACCTTCGTCGGGACGGTGCCGGCGATCAAGCCCGCGGCCGAGCGCACACGTTCAGGGCTGGTCGCGGTTCTGGCGACGCCCGGCACGGTGAAGCGCGCCTACACCCGCGACCTCATCCAGTCCTTCGCCTCTCAATGTCACGTCCGGCTTGTCGGCTCCGAAAATCTGGCGCGCATGGCGGAAGCTTACATCCGCGGTGAAAAGCTGGAGGACGAGGCGGTGCTGGCGGAGATCGCGCCGTGCTTCGTCGAGATGGACGGCAGGCAGACCGATATCGTCGTGCTGGCCTGCACGCATTATCCCTTCATGGCGAACGTCTTCCGACGCCTCGCGCCCTGGCCGGTCGACTGGCTGGATCCGGCCGAGGCGATCGCGCGGCGGGCGCGTTCGCTCGTGCCGCTGCCGAACGGTTTCGAACCGTTGAATGGCGAGGACCCGGCGATATTCACCTCCGGCAGGCCCGATTTCGCGACGCGACGGTTGATGCAGGGCTTTGGGCTCACTGTACGTTCCGCATGATCGTCAGAAGGCCGTCGGCAGGATGAAGGCGGCTATTGCAAGCACAATGGCGATCGCTAGAGCCAGGAGCGCCGCGCTTCGGCTCGCGAGATGACGCGGTAAGCGTCCTTCCCGGATTCGCGCAATTGCTGGTCGAATTGAAAGTGGTTTTCGGTTTCGTACTGGGACATCGGAAGAGTTGCAGTCCTCTGTGGGCCATTTTCAGGCGGCGATAAACATATAGGAGCGCATCTATCAAATTTCAACCTTTGCGAGCTTTTCCCTGCAAAGCGTTTTGCTCTATCTGAGTGGCCTTCGTATTCCTGTGAGTTGTCAGAATAGCGGCGCAGACCGCTGGCAAAAGCGTGCTAGGTGTCGCTCGTTTGGCGATCCCGGCGGGGTTGCGAATCATTCCTGACGAAGAGGTAAGAATGAAAGTCGGCATCGACATGGGAACGACGTCCGAGGGGACTTCGGCCTCGCTCGATATCGAGGAGCTTCTGGCGACGCGTCTCCTGGTGCAGGGCAATTCCGGCTCCGGGAAGTCGCATCTGTTGCGCCGGCTGCTCGAGCAATCCGCGCCCTGGGTGCAGCAGTGCATCATCGATCCGGAAGGCGATTTCGTGACGCTTGCCGACAAGTTCGGCCATGTGGTGATCGAAGGCGAACGCACGGACGCGGAACTGATCGGTATCGCGACGCGCATTCGGCAGCACCGCGTCTCCTGCGTGCTTTCGCTTGAAGGCCTCGATATCGAGCAGCAGATGCGCAGCGCCGGCGTGTTCCTCAATGCGATGTTCGATGCCGAGCGCGAATACTGGTATCCGGTTCTGGTGGTCGTCGATGAGGCGCAGATGTTCGCGCCGTCTGTCGGAGGCGACGTATCGGAAGAGGCGCGCAAGATCTCGCTCGGCGCGATGACCAATCTGATGTGCCGCGGCCGCAAGCGCGGGCTTGCCGGCGTGATCGCCACGCAACGCCTGGCGAAGCTCGCGAAGAACGTCGCGGCGGAAGCCTCGAACTTCCTGATGGGGCGCACCTTCCTCGATATCGACATGCAGCGCGCTGCCGATCTTCTCGGCATGGACCGGCGCACGGCCGAAATGTTCCGCGACCTGAAGCGCGGCTCGTTCGTGGCGCTTGGCCCGGCGCTTTCCCGTCGGCCGCTGAAGGTAACGATCGGATCGGTCGAGACTTCGGCGCGCTCGACGAGCCCGAAGCTGATGCCGCTGCCGGAAGCACCGCAGGACGTCGAGGACCTGATCTTCACGCCGGATCCGGAAGAGTTGAGCCGGCCCGTCATGCGCCGTCCGGCGCCGCAGCCGCGGCCCGCGAGCGATATCCTTGCAGAATTGTCCCGACCGCGACCGGAGCCGGTGGCGCCGGTGGACTTGAAGCCCGCGCAGCCACAGATTTCAGCGGAAGAACGCGAAGCCATGCTCGACGGCCTGTTCGCGGAAATTCTCGCCAACCCTGAGGCGGCCTTCCGGCCGGACGCGGAACTGTATCAGGATTTTCTCGTCCGCTGCCGCATTCGCCGTGTACCCGGCTCCGCACCATCTCTGAGTGTCTTTCGGCGCAGAATGGCTGTGGCCCGCTCAGGGGTCGATGCCGAGACGGCCGCGACCGAAACGTGGGCATCGGCTCTCCGGCTCGCCGATCGGGTGACCGAAGACCTGCAGGCTGTCTTCCTGATGATCGCACAGGCGGCCGTGCGGGGCCTGCCGTGCCCATCGGACACAATGATCGCGCGCGCTTACGGCACCCACTCGGCCCGACGCGCGCGGCGGCTGCTCGGCTATTTCGAGGAGCAGGGGCTGATCGTCGTTCATGCGGATTTCTCTGGCAGGCGCATCGTAGCCTTTCCCGATCTCGCGGCCGAGACCATGCCGGGCGATGCGAATGCGCTCGATACCGGCATATCTGAACGCGCCGCCGCGGAATGACGAGTGCCGGAAATCTCTGCGTTTTTCGCGTAAATCCATTTGACAATTCACCGCCCAATGCGTAAACACCCGCCCAACGCCGGGCAGCGATGCCCGGTGTTTCATTTGACATGTCCCGTGGTTTCTCCGGCAGCGATCGTGAGAAACCTGTCAGAACCCCTAAAATGGGTTCAGAGGAGGGCGTGTTTCCTTGATCCGGTTTGGTAACAGGCCGGTGTAACTGTTTGAAAGGAAATGCGATGAGCAAGCGCGAATCGTCCAAATATAAAATTGACCGCCGCATGGGCGAAAACATCTGGGGCCGTCCGAAGTCCCCGGTCAACCGTCGCGAATACGGCCCGGGCCAGCACGGCCAGCGCCGCAAGTCCAAGCTCTCCGACTTCGGCGTGCAGCTGCGCGCCAAGCAGAAGCTGAAGGGCTACTACGGCGATATCCGTGAAAAGCAGTTCCGCGCGATCTTCGCCGAAGCTTCCCGCCGCAAGGGCGACACCCCGGAAAACCTGATCGGCCTGCTCGAGTCGCGCCTCGACGCGATCGTCTACCGCGCCAAGTTCGTTCCGACCGTCTTTGCCGCCCGCCAGTTCGTCAACCACGGCCACGTCAAGGTCAACGGCGTTCGCGTCAACATCGGTTCCTACCGTTGCAAGCCGGGCGACGTCATCGAAGTCAAGGACAAGTCCAAACAGCTCGTTTCGGTCCTCGAATCCGTCCAGCTCGCTGAGCGCGACGTTCCGGACTACCTCGAAGCCGATCATAACAAGATGGTCGCGACCTTTGTCCGCGTTCCGGCTCTGACCGACGTCCCGTACCCGGTCGTCATGGAACCGCACCTGGTCGTCGAATTCTATTCGCGTTAATCCAGGCTCGCCTGCGACTTTCGAAAACCGCCCGGAGACGGGCGGTTTTTTTGTACGGAAATGTTGAAACGAGAATCATAGGTGGAGTGGGAAAGCGGTGACGCGCCGCAAAGACCATTCCTATCCCGCTTGAGATCGAGGAGTGCCGTATGCCGGAGCAGAAAGCGCCACAGGATCTGCAACTGATCCTCGACGACATCTATCGAGAGCTGACGCCGCGGTTCGGCGAGGGAAAGGTAGCCGACTATATTCCCCAGCTTGCCCGCGTTGATCCCCGGCATTTCGGCATGGCAATCATCACGACGGGTGGAGAGATGCATCGCGTCGGCGATGCGGAAGCGCCGTTCTCGATCCAGAGCATTTCCAAGGTGTTCACGCTGACGCTGGCGCTCGGCAAGCATGGCGAGAATATATGGCACCGGGTAGGGCGCGAGCCGTCCGGTTCTGCCTTCAACTCGATCGTACAGCTCGAGCATGAAGGCGGCAAGCCGCGCAATCCGTTCATCAATGCCGGGGCGATCACGATCAGCGATCTCATCCTCGCCGGCCATACCCCGAGGGAATTGATCGGCGAGATCGTGCGTTTCGTCCGCTATCTTGCCGACGACGAGAATATCGTCATCGACCACGAGGTGGCCCGCTCCGAGACGGCCACCGGCTACCGCAACTTCGCGCTTGCCAGCTTCATGCGGTCGTTCGGACGCCTCGATCATCCGGTCGAACATGTGCTCGGCGTCTATTTCCACCATTGCGCGCTCGCCATGACCTGCAGCCAGCTTGCCAAGGCCGGCCTGTTTCTGGCTGCCGGCGGCACCAACCCGCTGACCGGCCATTCCGTCGTGTCGCGCCAGCGGGCGCGGCGCATCAATGCACTGATGCTCACCTGCGGCCACTATGACGGTTCCGGCGACTTCGCCTATCGCGTCGGCTTGCCCGGCAAGAGCGGCGTCGGCGGCGGTATCATGGCCGTTGCGCCCGGAAAGGCCTCCATTGCCGTCTGGTCGCCGGGCCTCAACGAGAACGGCAATTCGCTGCTCGGATCGCTGGCACTCGAAATGCTGGCCGCCCGCACCGGCTGGTCGGTCTTCGGCCAGTGACGAACGGACGGAAGTGACGAACGGACGCCCCCCGTTTTCCCTTGATCTTCCGGGCCGGACGGGGCAAGTGCTGAGGCAGACCTTTGGGCGCTCTATTATCGCCGCAGATTCCGAGACCACCGCCATGGAACTCTCACAATCGTCCCAGTGCGAAACGACGGGCATCGCAATCGATGAGCAAGATCCCGGCTTGGACACCGGTGCGCATCCGCTGTTCGCGCGCATGCCGTCCTCCGTCTCCTTCAATAAGCTCAGGAAGCGCCTGTTGCGCCAGGTGCGTCAGGCTTTCGATGAATTCGGGATGCTGAAGGGGTCAAAGCGATGGCTTATCGGCGTTTCGGGCGGCAAGGACAGTTACAGCTTGCTGGCACTGCTGATGGACCTGCAATGGCGCGGGCTTCTGCCGGTCGAGCTCATTGCCTGCAATCTCGACCAGGGCCAGCCGAATTTCCCAAAGCACATCCTGCCGGACTATCTCGCCTCGATCGGCATCAAGCACCGGATCGAATACCGCGACACCTATTCGATCGTGAAGGAAAAGGTGCCGACGGGCGCCACCTATTGCTCGCTCTGTTCCAGGCTCAGACGTGGCAACCTCTACCGCATCGCGCGGGAGGAGGGGTGCGACGCGCTGGTGCTCGGGCACCATCGCGAAGACATTCTCGAAACCTTTTTCATGAATCTCTTCCATGGCGGCCGGCTTGCATCCATGCCGGCGAAGCTCCTCAATGACGAAGGCGACCTGATGGTCCTGAGGCCGCTTGCCTATGCGGCCGAGGAAGATCTGGCGAAATTCGCCGCAGCGATGGAGTTTCCGATCATCCCCTGCGATCTCTGCGGCTCGCAGGATGGCCTCGAGCGCAATGCCATGAAGGCAATGCTTGCCGATATCGAGCGGCGCATGCCCGGCCGCAAGGATACGATGCTGCGCGCGCTCGGGCATGTAAACCTGTCTCACCTTCTCGACCCGAAGCTTTTCGATTTCCAATCCCTTTCTCCGGAGCCCAAAGAATGAGCCAATCCGTCGATATCGCCGCCCTCGCAAACCTGTTGCAGGAGGCGGCGGTGAAGGAGATCCTGCCTCGCTTCCGGAATCTGGAATCGGGCGATGTGCGGATGAAGTCCGAGGCTATCGATCTCGTGACCGAGGGCGACGAGGCTGCCGAGAGGCTCATCAAATCGAAGATCGATGCGGTTGCGCCTGGCGCAGTCTTCATCGGCGAGGAATCGGTCGCTGCCGATCCCGCGCTCCTCGACAAGCTGGCAGAGGCTGATCTCGCTATCGTCGTGGATCCGATCGACGGCACGTTCAACTTCGCGGCCGGCATGCCGCTCTTTGGGGTGATGGCGAGCGTCGTCGCCAAGGGGGAAACGGTTGCCGGGATTATCTACGACCCGCTCGGCAACGATTGGGTCATTGCCGAGAAGGGCTCCGGTGCCTGGATGTGCCGGCCGAACGGATCGCAGGAGAAGCTGTCGGTCACCGCCGGCGTGCCGCTTGGAAACATGGTCGGTGGCGCATCGACGGCCTTTTACAAGGAAGACGACCGCCGCATCGTGATGGGCAATATGGCCAAGGTGAGAATTGCCACCAGCTACCGCTGTGCCGCGCATGAATACCGCATCTTCGCCTCTGGTTATTTGCATTTCCTGATGTACCAGAAGCTCATGCCGTGGGACCACCTCGCCGGCACGCTGATCGCCGAAGAGGCCGGCGCCTATGCGGCACGCTTCGACGGGTCACGCTACCTACCGGCGCACACCAATGGCGGGCTGCTGCTCACCACCGACAAGGAAAGCTGGGAAGTGCTGCGGCGCGAGGTCTTTACTGTCTGAGCGCGACAGGAAGCACGGAGACAAAAAAGCCCGCTCGAAACGACGAGCGGGCGTTGTCTTAGATATGACCGCCGCCGTGATCGTGCGCCGTGGGATTGTCGCCCGGATGCGTGAAGAGCTTTCCCTTTTCCGCCCAGAGCGTTGCGGCAATGGTGAGCAGTCCGAACAGGGCGAAACCACCGAACAGGGGCTGCAGTGTTCCGTTGAACAGCTGACCGACGGCGCTGCCGACGAGGGCGCCGGCGGTCGTCGAGATGAAGCCTGTGATCGCCGTCGCCGTTCCGGCGAGATGTCCCATTGGCTCAAGGCTGATGGCGGTGAAGTTTGTTGCGATCAGGGCGAAGAACATCAGCAGGACCGAGAACAGCAGATAGCTGACGACGAAGGCCGGAGTGCCGGCAAGCGATATGGCAAAGCCTGCCGCTGAAAGCAGCGTGAACAGGATCATTGCAACGTGCGAGATACGGCGCATGCCGAAGCTGCGGACGAAGAAGCCATTGGCAAAATTCGCGACGGCGATGCCGCCGGCCGTTCCGGCGAAGGCGATCGGCAGCCAATCGGCAAGGCCGTAGATCTCGCCGAACACCTGCTGAACGCTGACGATGTAGGCGCAGATGACCGCTGTGAACAATGTCAGGCCGATCATATAGCCGCAGGTGATGCGGTTCGTCAGGACTGTCCGGAATCCTGAAAGGATCGCGCTGACCGAGAGTGGCAGGCGCTCCTCAACCGGTAGAGACTCCGACATGCGCGTCAGGGCTACCAGGAACAGGATCAGGCCGATCAGTCCGATCAGGATGAAGATCCAGTGCCAATCGGCATAGAGGATGACGAGCTGTCCGAGCGACGGAGCGACGATCGGCACGATCATGAAGACGATCATCACATAGGACATGACGCGTGCCATCTCGCGACCGCCGAAACAGTCGCGCACGATCGCCATGGTCGTGATCCGCACGGCCGCCGCGCCGATCCCCTGGATGAAACGGAGGACGAGCAGCGCTTCGAAGCTCGTCGCCTGCGAGGCGGCAAAGCTCGAAAGAGTGAAGAAGGCCAATCCACCGAGCAACACGACACGGCGCCCGAAAGCGTCCGAAAGGCTGCCGAAGAATATCTGCGAAAAGCCGAATCCGAGGAAAAAGATGCCGATGACGAGCTGTGCGTCATTGGCATTGGCAACGCCGAACGACTGTCCGATGCTCGAAAGCGCCGGCAGCATGCTGTCGATCGCAAGCGCGACGCTCGCCGTCATCACGGCAATGGTCACGACGAATTCGACGAGGCCCATGCCGATCCGTGCCGCGCCTGAAACCGTGTCGATATGTTTCGATTGTTGTCGGGCGTTGAGGGTATCTTCTGAGATGGAAGTCATTTGAGTATCCACAATAGGCAGATTTGGGAGGAACAATCCGGCCGTTGTGCCACACCGGGCGTCCGGCTAGCCGGCAGGATTGTGCGGTTTGAAAAGCTTTCCCTGCTCCGCGATCAGCACGAAGACCAGAGCAAGGGTGGCTACGATGGAAAAGCCGACGGCCAGCGGTGTCACGGTCCCGTCGAAAGCCTGGCCGACGAGTGCACCGATAAAGCCGCCGCCGATCGTCTGCGTAAATCCCAACACGGAGGAGGCGGTGCCAGCCACATGGCCAAGCGGTTCCATCGCCATCGCGTTGAAATTCGCGGCCATCAGGCCGAACTGGAACATTGCGGCGGCCTGAAGGAGAACGAAGAGCGGCAGCGGCAGCGGCCCGATCAGCGACGCGACCATCCAGACGAAGCTTGCCAGGGCGAAACCGAGCAGTGCCGCATGCGACAGCGCCCGCATGCCGAATCGCTCCACCAGGCGCGAATTCGTGAACGAGGCAACGGCCATCATCCCGGCAAAGGTGGCGAAGACAGCCGGGAACCAGATGCCGAGCCCGTAGATCCCGACGAGGATCTGCTGCGCCGAGTTTATGAAGCCAAAGAGGCCGCCGAGGAGCGCGGACGTCGCGAGCGTATAGAATAGGGCGATCCGGTTCGTTAGAACGATGCGGAAGCCGTCCAGGATCGTCGACAGGGTGAAAGCGCGTCGGTTCGCCGGAACAAGTGTTTCCCGAAGCCGCAAAGCGACCGGCGTGGACACGATCATTGCGAACAGGGCGATCACGACGAAGATCATGTGCCATTCGGAGAACAGCATGATCAACTGACCAATGCTCGGCGCAACGACCGGGACGATCATGAAGACCATCATCACCAGCGACATGATCTCCGCCATCTGGCGCCCGCCATAAACATCCCGCACAATCGAGACGGTGACGACGCGCGTTGCCGCCGCACCGACACCCTGCAGGAAGCGGAAGAAGAGAAGAGCCGTGAATGTCGGCACAAATACAATCGCGACAGCGCAGAGAGCATAAAGCGCGAGCCCGGCCAGCAGGGGCGCTTTTCGGCCGAAACGGTCGGAAAGCGGGCCGAAGAACAATTGCGCAAAGCCCATGCCGAACAAATAGGCGGAGATGACATATTGCCGGTCGTTTTCGTCGGCAACGCCAAGGCTCGCACCGATTTCCTGCAGTCCCGGCAACATGATGTCGATCGAAATTGCGTTGATGGACATCAGCATCGCCATCAGGGCGATGAACTGGACCTTGGTCAGCCCGGAAAGCATGGCAGTTTGATCTATAGGCTTTGTCATTTCATGATTCCCGCTAACCGTCCACCAGGCGGCAGTCCAGAGCGCGCCGCTAATGCGGAAGGCGCAAAACTCTCTTTAATACGTTGAACTATCTGTAAAACTTCAGTTCTGAGTTGAACCGTTGCCGATGTCGATGCCGAGAATATCCCGCCGCAACGACGCACACCCCGGGTCAATGCATGCCGTCGATAACCCCATGGAGGGCAAGTCAAAAGTCTGCCAATTCTGGGCCGTTGAAGGCGCATTCCGAGCGGGTGAATTTCTCCGCCTGGTCCTGGAGCACGTCGAAAATTAGCCGAGAGACATATAATCCCGGAATCAAAAAAGGCGGTCAGCCCGCCTTTTCCGAGAGTTGTTCGGTACTAGCGGCCTTACGCGGCGCCCTTTACGGAAATTCCCTGTCCCTGAAGATGCTCCTGCAACTCGCCCGCCTGGAACATCTCGCGCACGATGTCGCAACCGCCGACGAATTCGCCCTTCACATAGAGCTGCGGAATGGTCGGCCAGTTGGAGTAATCCTTGATGCCCTGGCGCAGGTCTGCATCGGCGAGCACGTTGATGCCCTTGTAGTCGACGCCGATGTAGTCGAGAATTTGCACCACCTGGCCGGAGAAACCACACTGCGGAAACTGCGGCGTGCCCTTCATGAAGAGAACGACGTCGTTCGTCTTGACTTCGTTGGCGATGAAATCTTGAATTCCGCTCATATCGTCTTCCTTCCTGGCCGGCTTCAAGGACCGGATGTCGTTTTGCAGCTTAGATAGCATGCGCGGGCGCGATTTTCACCACCCAATCTCAAGAAATATTGATGGTCCTCAAAATGCGGCTCGCGAACCACTCCCTCAGGCGGAGCGGCGGCGCACTTTGCTTCGGGACGCAGCCGTGCGGCGGCGGCTGACCTGTTTCCTTGCCGGTCTGCGGATCGCAGCCTCGATGATCTCCTCGAGGATGCCACCGCCCGAAACGGTCTTCCGGGTCCGACGCTTCGCCCGCCGCGTTGAGGCTTTCCTGGCGCCGGTCTTTTTCAGAATCTCCTTCAGCGCGCTGTCAACGATGCCGCTGACGAGCTCCTTGATCAGATCCGCCATACAGGCTCACTCCGGCGCGCTGGTCTGTAGGGCGAGCGCATGGAGTATGCCGCCCATATTGCCCTTTAGAGCGTTGTAGACCATCTGGTGCTGCTGCACGCGGGTCTTGCCACGAAACGCTTCGGCCACGACTTCGGCGGCATAGTGGTCGCCGTCACCGGCCAAATCGCGGATCGTGACCTTGGCGCCGGGGATCCCGGCCTTGATCATGTCTTCGATATCGCCTGGTGTCATGGGCATGACATGCCAACTCCCTTTGTTATTTTTCTGTGGCGGCGCTGCCACCGCTCGTGACTTCAAGGGAACCACGATTCAGGGGCGGAAGGCAAATCATGATTTGCCCCCTTCGAACCGCCAATCCCTCAATTGTCGGGAGCGAGATCGCCGCCCATGTAAGTGGGGAACCAGGCTTCATGGGCCGAGCGTAATTCCTCGACGGAGACCGCCTTCGCATCGCCGAGCTTCACCGTGTCGCCGCCGGTCGTGCCGATGTCCGGCAAGGTCACGCCAGCGTCTCTCGCCCGTGCGGCGACCGTCTCGAGCTTCCCGGGCGTAACGGTCACGACATAGCGGCCCTGGTCTTCCCCGTAGAAGGCCGCAATCGGATCGTGTCCAGCGGGCGCTTCAATCGTCGCGCCGATCCCGGAGGCCATCGCCATTTCCGCGACGGCAAGGGCCAGGCCACCCGAAGAGCAGTCATGCACGGCCGTGACCAGCCCGTCCGCAATCAGGCCGCGAACGAAGTCGCCAACCTTGCGCTCATGCGCCAGATCGACATGTGGCGCCGGGCCATCGGTGCGGCCGTGGATATCACGCATGTAGACCGACTGGGCGATATGGGTTCCCCAGCCTTCCGGCGCTCCGGCAACGAGGATCACCTCGTCGGCGGCTGCAAAGCGGATGCGTGCCATCTTTGCCCAATCGCCGATCAGGCCGACGCCGCCGATGGTCGGGGTCGGCAGAATCGCCTGACCGTTCGTCTCGTTGTAGAGCGACACGTTGCCGGAAACGATCGGAAAATCGAGAGCGCGGCAGGCTTCGCCGATGCCTTTGATCGCGTGCACGAACTGACTCATGATTTCCGGCCGCTCGGGGTTGCCAAAGTTCAGATTGTCCGTTGCAGCGAGCGGCAGCGCACCGGTTGCCGTGAGGTTGCGCCAGCACTCGGCGACGGCCTGCTTGCCGCCTTCGAAAGGATCGGCCTCGACATAGCGCGGCGTGACGTCGGAGGAGAAGGCGAGCGCCTTCGTCGCATGGCCGTCGACGCGGACCACTCCGGCGTCGCCGCCCGGCAGTTGCAGCGAATTGCCCTGGATCAGCGTATCGTATTGCTCGTAGACCCAGCGGCGCGAGGAGTTGTTGGCAGAACCCGCCAGCTTCAGAAGCGCTTCGGCGACATCGGTCTCGGGAATGTCGTTGGTGGCAAGCGGCGAGGGGCTCTTGGCCGGGCTCCAGGGGCGGTCATATTCCGGAGCCTCGTCGCCCAGGTCCTTGATCGGCAGGTTCGCCACTTCCTCGCCCTGATGCAGGATGCGGAAGCGCAGGTCGTCGGTCGTCTTGCCGACGATTGCGAAATCGAGGCCCCACTTGACGAAGATCGCCTTGGCTTCCTCTTCCTTTTCCGGGCGCAGCACCATCAGCATGCGCTCCTGGCTTTCGGAAAGCATCATTTCGTAGGCAGTCATGCGCTCCTCGCGCACCGGCACCTTGTCGAGGTCGAGTTCGATGCCGAGATCGCCCTTGGCGCCCATCTCGACGGCCGAGCAGGTGAGACCCGCCGCGCCCATGTCCTGGATCGCGATGACGGCGCCGGTCTGCATCAGTTCGAGGCAGGCCTCGAGCAGGCATTTCTCGGTGAAGGGGTCGCCGACCTGCACGGTCGGGCGCTTCTCCTCGATCGACTCGTCGAATTCGGCCGACGCCATGGTCGCGCCGCCGACGCCGTCGCGGCCCGTCTTGGCGCCGAGATAGACGACGGGGAGGCCGACACCTTCCGCCTTCGAATAGAAGATCGCATCGCTCTTCGCGAGGCCGGCCGCAAAGGCGTTGACGAGGATGTTGCCATTATAGCGCGCGTCGAACTCAACCTCGCCGCCGACGGTCGGCACCCCGAAGGAATTTCCGTAGCCGCCGACACCGGCAACGACCCCGGAAACAAGGTGGCGGGTCTTCGGATGATCCGGTGAGCCGAAGCGAAGCGCGTTCATGGCGGCGATCGGACGCGCGCCCATGGTGAAGACGTCGCGCAGGATGCCGCCGACGCCGGTCGCCGCGCCCTGGTACGGCTCGATATAGGAAGGATGGTTGTGGCTCTCCATCTTGAAGACGACGCAGTCGCCGTCATCGATATCGACGACGCCGGCGTTCTCGCCGGGCCCCTGAATGACGCGCGGACCCTTGGTCGGAAGCGTCCTGAGCCATTTTTTCGAGGACTTGTACGAGCAGTGCTCGTTCCACATCGCCGAGAAAATGCCGAGCTCGGTGAAGGTCGGTTCGCGCCCGATGAGATTCAGAATGCGCTCGTATTCGTCGGGCTTCAGCCCATGCGAGGCGATGAGGTCCGGGGTGATGGGGCGGGTGTTGGAAATCGTCATCGTCGACCGTCAATCCTTCGGGCGGCCCGCACCCCTTCCGACAGGGACACGGCGCGTGCGAACCGCAACAGACACACTGCATGTTTCCTTAATCGTAGCCGATGCAAGGACAAAACAGGCAGCAACTCAAAGTGCTACAGCACCTTCGCGCGTCTGATAAGACGCCCGGCGCTGTGGGGGCGCTTTGCGGCTTATTAGCCTAAGCTGCGTCATGGCGCGACAGAAAAATACCGCAGATCAACAGGTGGCCGGTCGACGCACTGCTGGCCGGAAACTCCGTCGTTCCCGCTGTTAGAACTTGTAGCCGAGCATCAGGCCCGCACGGGTCAGACCGTCGTTGGGCCCGTTGCAAAGATTGGCATTCGAGGAGTGTTCCACGGTTGCCGAAAGGTTCCAGTGGTCGTCGAAACGAAAGCCGGCGGCGGCATACTCGCGAAACATCAGCCGGCAGCCGAGCTTCGGTCCGCTCGCTCCATCGTCGTTGAGGTCGCCGTCGTGGACCGTCGCGCCCGCGCCCAGTTCGACGAAGAAGCGTTCGGTGATATCGGCATCCCAGCTGAAGCCGCCATAGATCTGGTTGACGCCGTTCGACGCGGTCGCGATCGAGGCTCCGGCGTGCACCCGTGGCCGCAGGACCTTTTCGACAAAGCCGCCGGCATTGTCCGCACCAAATGGGTCAAAAAAGACCGTGACGGACGGGAAGACGCCGTCTTCCTGATTGTCGCCGTCGCCGATGGAGGTCGTGGCACCGAAACGCAGTTCATCGAAAATTGGCTCTTCCGCATGGACGGAGGTCGCTAAAGCGCATCCGAGCAGTACCGAGATAGCCGTAGAGCGAACGACTCGATCCCGACTCCCAAGCCAAGTTGAAGAGAGCATGCAAAATCCTCGGAAAGACGAATCGACTCACGCAGAATGCGAAGAACTATAGACCGTCGTCGCTTGCGCGAAACCTGTCTTCCAGGGATTCAATCGAAGCTGTCGTAGCCGGTCCGGCCGCTGTCGAGCAGGCGTCTTAGGATGTGGAATCCCGCTTCCACGTCGGCGCGCTTGGCCGGCGAGGAGAAGCCGATACGGATGCGGTGGAAGACGCGATCGGCCCGGCCAGCCTTGAATTCGTCCTCGTCATCGATCAGCACGCCTTCCTGGAGTGCCGCCTGCTTGAAGGTTCCCGACAGCCACGGCTCCGGCAGCTTCAGCCAGAGGAAGGGCACCTTGGGATGGGAGTTGAACTCGAAGCCGGCGAAGATTTCCCGCGCCATGGCGACGCGCTCGCCGATTTCCTCGACGCCGCGACCGCGCAATGAAGATGCGGCCCCCGAAAGGACCAGCCGCGCGCAAAGCTCGGCAAGGAGGAAGGGGAGGCCGCCGCTGATCATCTTGTGGGCGATGCGGATGCGCTGGCTGAAATGCGGCGGACAGGCCACCCAGCCGCCGCGCACACCGGCGGCGACGGACTTCGACAGGCCGCCGACGAGGAAGGTCCGCTCTGGCGCGAGTTCGGCAAGCAGCGGAATGGGGTCACCGGTCATCGAACCGTAGAGATTGTCCTCGACCAGCCAGACGCCGTATTTCCTGGCGATCTCAGCGACCGCCTGGCGCCGCTCGAACGGCATGATTGCTACCGTTGGGTTCTGCGCACTGGGCATCAGGAATGCGAGCTTCGGATGCTGCTGGGCACAGACGCGCTCGAAATCCTCCGGTATCAAGCCGAACTCGTCGCTTGCCATCAACGTGATTCGGCGCCCGATCAGCCCGGCGCTGCGGCTCACCTGCGAATAGGTGAGGGTCTCGAAGGCGATGCGGTCGCCTGGCGAGGTGACGGCAGAAATAACTGCGATGACCGCGGCGTGCGCGCCGAGCGTCGGCACGATGCATTCCGGTGCGGGCCGGAAACGACCGCTCGCCAGCCACTGCGCGCCCGCTTCGAACCAATGATCCGGAAAATTCCGGGCATAGCTTGCGATGTCCGCGTGGTGCTCCCGGCTAATGTCGCCGAGCAATCTCGCCAGTATGTCACCCTGACCGATGTCCGGCGCCGCCGTACTGTCGAAGCGCAGCTTGCCGGGCGGTGCGACGATCGGCCGGGTACCGGCAAGCGAGGTGGTGAGCGGATCGGCCTGTTCGGGCGGTCTGCTCTCCGGATGATCGAGCACATAGGTGCCGCGGCCGACCTCACCACTGACGAGACCGCGCTCCCGCACGATATTGTATGCCCGGCCAATCGTGCCGATCGTCACCCCGATATCGAAGGCGAGGTTGCGTTGCGGCGGCAGCTTGGTGCCGACGGGCAGCGCCCCATTGCCGATCGCCTGCTCGATCTGGTCGGCGATCCGCGCGTAAAGCGGGCCGTGTCCCTGCTGTATGTCGGGAAGCCAAGTAGTTGTCATGGTGACAATTATCTATATTGCCACGATTGCCCTGTCAATTATTACAACAAGACAAGACTTAAACGGCACACAGGTCAATGCAATGAGTACAATTGATACAATCCGATTGTCACCGCAAAGGACCAAGAACTCCGCGTTTCGGGCTTCGCCTGGTGACGAGAATATTCTGGCTCGGCTCTGGCGTGCCTATTGCACTTTAGCCGCCAAGAGGCGCAGCCGTCTGGAGCTTGGCGATTTGAGCGTCGACCAGCTCAAGGATATCGGCGTCACCGAGGCGGAGGCCCGGCGAGAGGCCGCCATTCCGTTCTGGCGTTAGCCACCCGGCACACAGCGAAGGCTAGGCGGGGACGCGGGAGATTTGTCTAAGTTAACCACAGCCTTGGCCGCCGGCGGCCCAGCGCCGGACGTCCGACGCAATCCGTGTGCCCACCGGCTCGCTGAGAAGCGGGCCGAAAGCCTGCAGGCGGGCAGGGTGCCCTTCGGCCTCGATGACGGCGAGGGGGCGCGACTCGGGCGACTTGCGTGGCACGATCAGGATGCGCGGGCGGCCCGAGAAGGAGTTGAGTTCCGGCGCAAGACGATAGGCCTTGAAGGCCGCGTCGCCCGACTTGAACCAGCAGCCATTGGCGCCAAGCGCGATGCGCTCCATCGTCGGCAAAGCGGCGGAACTCGCGGGCGGGGAGGCCGGGGGATTGGATTGACAGCCGGCGACGAGCAGGAGGCTTGCGGCAGCGCAGCCAAGAGCGTTGAAATGTCTGCGGTTCATGGATGGCATAGGCGGCCTCGGACACGGGGGACGATCGATGCCGCCATCTAGCAGCGATAAGGTTAAGCAGCGATTACATCGAGCGCCGAGGCGAAGATGCCGCGACCGTCCGAGCCGCCATGGGCGACCTCGATGAGGTTTTCCGGATGCGGCATCATGCCAAGAACATTGCCCCTGTCGTTCATCACGCCGGCAATGTCGTTGATCGAGCCGTTCGGATTGGTGTCCTCGGTATAGCGGAAGACGACCTGGCCATTGCCCTCGACCGCCTTCAACGTTTCGGCGTCGGCGAAATAGTTGCCGTCGTGGTGCGCGACAGGGCTGCGGATCACCTGGCCCTCGGCATAGGCACGCGTGAAATCCGTATCGGCATTGACGACTTCGAGCTTCACCTCGCGGCAGACGAATTTCAGCGAGGCATTGCGCATCAGTGCGCCGGGCAGCAGACCCGCTTCGACGAGGATCTGGAAACCGTTGCAGACGCCGAGGACGCGCACGCCTTGCTCGGCCTTGGATTTGATTGCCTGCATCACCGGCATGCGTGCGGCAATCGCACCGCAGCGCAGGTAGTCACCGTAGGAAAAGCCGCCGGGAATGACGATCAGGTCGACATCCGGAATTTCCGTCTCGGTCTGCCATACGGTCACCGGAGCCTTGCCGGAGATCTTCGTGAGCGCCGCGATCATGTCGCGATCACGGTTGAGGCCTGGAAGCTGAACGACGGCTGACTTCATGGGCGTAGATACCTTGCCTTGGCCCCGCGGCCTCTGCGGCGTGAGGCGATTTTCAGTGCATTGCAGACGCCGGAGGACCGTACGGATGACTGTCCGTGCGAGGCCGCCGGCGCAAAATGCCCGCCCTCAGGCGAGGGAGATGCTGTAGTTTTCAATCACGGTGTTGGCGAGCAGCTTTTCGCACATGGCCTTGAGCTCTGCTTCGGCCTTGGCCTTGTCCGCTGTCTCGAGCTGCAGGTCGAACACCTTGCCCTGGCGGACCTGGCCGATGCCGTCGAAGCCAAGCGCCCCCAGCGCCCCCTCGATGGCCTTGCCCTGCGGATCCAAAACACCATTCTTCAGCGTCACGGTTACGCGTGCCTTGATCACTTGCTATCTCCGAAAATTACTTGACCAGCATCACTATTTGACGAGCACTGGGCCGGAACCGCGCGGCGGCTCGTTCTCGTTGATGATGCCGAGACGGCGGGCCACTTCCTGATAGGCCTCGACCAGCCCGCCCATGTCTCGGCGGAACCGATCCTTGTCCATCTTTTCCTTGGTTTCGACGTCCCACAGGCGGCAGCTGTCGGGCGAAATCTCATCGGCCAGGATGATGCGCATCATGTCGCCTTCGTAGAGGCGGCCGCACTCGATCTTAAAGTCGACGAGCTGGATGCCGACGCCGAGGAAAAGGCCGGAAAGGAAGTCGTTGATGCGGATGGCGAGCGCCATGATATCGTCGAGTTCCTGCGGGCTTGCCCAGCCGAAGGCGGTGATGTGCTCTTCCGACACCATCGGGTCGTCGAGCGCATCGGCCTTATAATAGAACTCGATGATCGAGCGCGGCAGCACCGTGCCTTCCTCGATGCCGAGACGCTTTGCGAGCGAGCCGGCGGCAACGTTGCGCACGACGATCTCGAGCGGAATGATCTCCACTTCCTTGATCAGTTGCTCGCGCATGTTGAGTCGGCGAATGAAGTGAGTCGGAATGCCGATCTTGTTCAGATGGGTGAAGATGTACTCGGAAATCCGGTTGTTGAGCACGCCCTTGCCGTCGATGACGTCATGTTTCTTCTTGTTGAAGGCGGTCGCATCATCCTTGAAGAACTGGATCAGCGTGCCCGGTTCCGGGCCCTCATAAAGGATCTTGGCCTTGCCCTCGTAGATACGGCGGCGACGATTCATGGACTTGTCTCTGTGGTTGTTGGCGCTCTTGGGTCGCGCATTTGGAATTTTCTCAGCGGGTCCATATCTGAAAAGAACGCATTTCACAATCGGCGTATCTTTCAGTCCCCCGAATTAGATTAGGGTATCATGAAAGTCACCAAAGACGAAAAAGCACGTAGCTCTTTCACCCGCGCACTGGATTGTGCGAGAATGCTCGCTAGGAACTTCAGGGAGACCGATTGATGACGACGATGCAGGATCGCGAGAAGGCCTTCGAGGCGAAGTTTGCGCTGGACGAAGAGTTGAGGTTCAAGGCCTTGGCACGGCGCAACAGGCAGCTCGGCCTTTGGGCCGCAGGTCTCCTGAATAAGTCGGACCCGGAAGCCTATGCCCGGGACGTCATTGCCGCCGATTTCGAGGAAGCGGGCCACGAAGATGTCGTGCGCAAGATCAAGGCTGACTTCGATGCGGCCGGAGTGCCTCAGTCGGAAGGCGAGATCCGCGTTCGTATGCTGGAATTTCTGGCGCAGGCGATCGAGCAAGTCCAGAACAGCTAGGCTCCTGCCACTCGACGCTGAGACGATCGAGCACCTCGAGCGGCGCGCTGAGGGAGGAAGCAAGCGCCGCGACAACGTTGCGCTCGCGTGCCTCCGCTGCAACAGAGAACGTGGCGCGATGGATTGGTTGACATACACGACCTGGCGGCGAGGTGAGTTTTTCGAGATTCTCTGGCGATTTCTGAGTTGCCTATGGCCGGCGCGAGCACAACTTGCGCCTACACAAGCAGCGCGCCGGCCCGCCGTACTCTTTTTGTCTCGCGCGGCGTCTATCGCCAGTAACTCCGCCCGTTGTCGACTGACGATCGGCCCAAAACATAACCGATCGCGAAGGCGAGGCCGACTGTGAGCGCCAAGCCAGTTGCGGTGTATGGGTGATCCGCGGCCCCGACCACCACAGCGTTTGCTTCGCGGCTCACTGCGTCGGTGGCTGTCTTCGCTACCTTTCGGACACCAGTGGGCGGTTCGGTCGGCGTCCCGGTGAAGCCGGCGCTCAGTTCGTCGTTGGCCATGTTGTTTCTCCTGTTGAGAAAGGAGGAACCGACAACGGGCGGGGAGGTTCCGGATATCAGCACACCGACCCCGCACGCCGCATTGCTCGCAGCAGGTCAACCTCAAGAGCAGCCGTTCATCCGCAGTTCAGCCTCCCTGGCGCACTCTGATAGCCACCGAGGAGGATACCATGATGAGTAAGCTCTTATCGGCCCTCACAGCCACAATTCTGGCCGCGTCTTTTGCCTTGCCGCTAAGCGCCGCACCCATTTTCGTGCCGAAACCCGCGCAAGTGCAGGCTGACGCCGTCGAGCAAGTCAATCACCGACGTCACCGCCATTGGCGCGCGGAACGTCACTGGAATAGACGTTACGCGCGCCGTTCTTGCCGATATTACGGTCACTGCTACCCTCGCCATTACGGGTACTCCAACTACCGCCACTATCACCGCTACCACCGGCGATCGGGCGTCACCATCTACTTTAACTTCTAGCGGCTGTACGCGCTGGCGCTTGCCGTGTCCGTATTCGGGCGATTTTTATCGGTCTGCTAAATTGAAGTGCAACATTCCTTTGAGACAGACAGATTGGTTGGTCGGCCGCGACGCAACGAATATGCTGGCCGACGACGCGGCGGGCTGCTTTGTACCGGTTTGGGCACCGCAACAGCGAACATGTTGCTAGGCTTAGAGCCGCAATCGAAGCCTTGATAGCCGCCGGAGATCTCGTCTTGGTTCCGTGGATCTTGCGCAAACATCTCTTCGCTCACGGCCCAGCAAAACACTCTCCTGCGAGAGGAAACGAGGTGTTCGATCGGCAGGAAACCCAAGCCTTGCTCTCCCGCGAGCTACCTCGGTATCGAGATGCGGTGCTGGACGGCGCACGGCGGTCAGGCGGTTGCCAAACGTGGAAGCGATTTGCGTGATTTCAAACACGGATCGCTGAGACGGCGAATTGCGCACCGCGCTCACGGCGCAGCTCGACTTTCTGGAGGCACTCTCAACGTTGGCAGCTTTGTTTATGCCGCCAGGCTACAGAGCAAAGCGAACCTCGCTCGATGAACTCTTTGATGCTTGTATTGTGCACACAACGATCCGACGTCTGGCAGGTGCAAGGCCTGAGGACCCTTGGGTCGCCACGAGGCTCCAACGCCTTGAGGCTACTCTTGAGGACAACGAGGGTGACTTTGATGAAGTTTAGTAAGCACGGAGCATTCTGTTATCGTTGCTCGCCGATACCCTATCCCGCAGCGCCTCAAGCTTGCGCACGGTTTCGTAAGAGGTCGCGCGGAGTTGCCCTGCTCAATCCTATAAATATCCCTCGATATCCCCGCCTCGCGCGCTATCGCCGCCGGTCCTAAACCGTGCCGGCGGATTTCGCCGATCATCCCGGCTATCTGCTCGGCTGTCGGCGGTTCGCGGGTCATGGCCGTGGGCTCATGTTGCCGAGCTTGCCGTTGAGCGCTGGCCCGGCAATCGGTTGGCGGCTCGCTGTGATCCTTCCCCTTCATGGCGGGGGCGATAATGCGCCTTGTACTCGATTTGAGAAATGGGGCAGGGGAGGCAAAAATGAGGAAATGGCGGAGGAGGTGGGATTCGAACCCACGGTACGCTTTCACGCACGCCGGTTTTCAAGACCGGTGCCTTAAACCGCTCGGCCACTCCTCCGGGCAGCGCGTTATTGCCCGAAGCAGGAAGCCTTTGCAAGATTTAGGATGCGCGGCGGCATGATTTTATTGGACTGCGCAGGGGTGGCATTGGCCGGCGTGCCGCTTCGGCGCTTTACTCTTTATAAACCATAACGCGAGATTTGCATCGCGTCTTCGCCATCCAATTCGCAATTTCGCCTTGTTGTTGTCATGATTACTCGATTGTTCTTTTTTGGAACATCGAAATGTCCGCGGGGGCTCGTGCGGATTGTTTCGAGTGCGGCTTTGCGAATGATCTTGTGGGACAGATGACTTCCGATAGAAAAGCGGCATACCTTGCGGGGGGAATACGGCTCGCAGCCGTTCCATTACTGTGCGCGGCACTTGCCGCTTGCGGATCGGCATCCAGTGTCAAGACGACTAAGTCGCGAAGCACGGAGTACTTCGCCGAATCCGTCTATGGGGTCAAAGCCAGCCCCCGGGTCGCCACCGGCCGCAACATCCCCAAGGGCGGCGGCCGCTATCAGGTGGGCAAAGCCTATCAGGTCAAGGGCAGATGGTATCAGCCGAAAGAGGATTTCGGCTATAACAAGACCGGTGTCGCGTCCTGGTACGGGTCGGCCTTTCACGGTCGCATGACCGCTAACGGCGAAGTCTACGACAAGTATCACCTCTCGGCCGCGCACCCGACTTTCCCGCTGCCGAGCTATGCCCGCGTCACCAATATGGAGAACGGCACTTCGGTTATCGTGCGTGTCAATGATCGCGGTCCCTATGAATACGGCCGGATCATCGATGTATCGTCGAAGACGGCGGACATGCTCGACATCAAGCGCAAGGGAAGTGCCAAGGTCCGCGTTCAATATGTCGGCCGGGCACCTCTCGAGGGCAACGACATGCCTTATCTTATGGCGTCCTATGTCACCAAAGGCGATCGCAGCCCGGGTGTGAGGCCGGAAGGACAGATCGCGACGGGTGTCATGGTCGCATCGAACGAGCCGTTGCGCAATCAGGTGCAAGACCTCGGCACCGTCACTGTCCCAGCCAAATCGCGGCTCGACACGGGAGTCCCGGTGAATGCCCTTGCCGCGCCGGCGCAAGGCTTTCCGACGCCGCGTTCGATGACCGAGTTCGTGCTGCTGCCGGAGATCGGGCCGATCCCGACCGAGAGACCGGAATTGATCCCGCTGCCGGACGGCACCTTGGCCTATGCTGCGGCCTATGTCGAAGTGCGGGTCAGCGACAAGGCCTCGCCGTTCGAAGCGATCATGGTCGACCCCAATCCGCTGACGCCCGAGTCGATCCTTGCCTATGCAAAGCGGCAGCAAGGCGCCATTTGATCCTGTTGACGCCGGTTGAACGGGGGTGTCTGCGCTGCTATGCCCGTGTAGAAACCGGAGTTTCTCATGCGCATGAAGTGGTTCGCGATCGTGGGCATCCTGGCCGCGATTGCTCAGGGGGAGGCGGCGGCGCAAACGCCGGCCTTCGATACGAAGGCGAAGCAGATCTATCTCATCGACGCGGAAACCGGGACCGTGCTCTTTGCCCGCGGCGAAGATGAGCCCGTACCGCCCGCCTCGCTTGCCAAGCTGATGGCCATGGAGGTGGTCTTCGAGGCTCTGGACAAAGGGGAACTGACGCCCGAGACGGTTTTCCCGGTCTCCGAACATGCCTGGCGCACGGGCGGCGCGCCCTCCGGCACGTCCACAATGTTTGCTGCTATCAAATCCCAGATCCGCGTTGCGGACCTCGTTCAAGGTGCAATCGTTCACTTGGCGAATGACGCCTGCATCATCCTCGCCGAGGGCCTGGCCGGCAGCGAGGCTGCCTTCGCCGAGCGGATGACGGCACGTGCGCGCGAACTTGGTATGCCGGTTGCGACCTTCAAGAACGCAACCGGCCTCCCGGATCCGGGAAACAGGATCACGATGCGCGAACTCGTGGCGCTATCGCGCCATCTGCGCGAGGCGCATACGGATTTCTATCGCCTCTACGCGCAGCCGGAATTCGAATGGAACAAGATCCTGCAGCGCAACAAGAACCCGTTGATTGCCGCCAATGTCGGTGTCGACGGGCTGGCGACGGGGTTTGCGGAGGGCTTCGGCTTCTCGCTTGCCGCATCGATGCAGCGCGGCGACCGCCGGGTCTATCTGGCGATGGGCGGCCTCGAAACCGACAAGGAGCGGACGGAAGAAAGTCGCCGGGTACTCGACTGGGCGATGACGAACTTCGAGAAAAGGCGCATTTTCTCCAATGGCGAAACGATCGGCGAAGCGAGCGTCTATGGCGGCGCAGCGTCTCGTGTCTCGCTGGTTGCCGCCGGCCCGGTCGATTTGCTGCTTCCGGTCAACAATCCGGAACGGCTGACGGCGAGGATCGTCTATAAATGGCCACTGGCAGCGCCGGTGGCGGCCGGTCAGCAAGTGGGCGTCGTCAAACTCTGGAACGGCGACAAGCTGCTGAGGGAAGTTCCGGTCAAAACGGCCGAGGCGGTAGAACCCGGCACGCTCACTAGCCGTGCGCTCGATGCGCTTCAGGAACTCCTGTTCTTCTGGCTGTGACAAATGCGGCGCTTGGCGGTTCCTTCCGTCAGATCAATCGGCTAAACAGAACCGATATGCACGCCGATCTGGAAGAACTTGTGTCGCCAACAAAGGGTTTGTTCGTAACATTCGAGGGTGGAGAAGGGGCGGGAAAGTCGACCCAGATGCGCCTTCTTGCCGATTCGCTCAGTGCCCGAGGCTATGACGTGCTGACCACCCGGGAGCCCGGTGGCTCCATCGGCGCGGAGGCGGTTCGACACGTCCTGCTGTCAGGCGCGGCGGAGCCCTTCGGCATTCGCATGGAAGCGATTCTCTTCGCGGCGGCGCGCAGCGATCATGTCGAGCAAGTCATCCGGCCCGCCTTGCAGCAGGGAAGGATCGTCCTTTGCGATCGCTTCATGGATTCCTCCCGCGTCTACCAGGGGGTCACCGGCAATCTCGAGCCGGGCTTCGTCGAAACGCTCGAGCGCGTCGCCGTCAACGGCGTCACTCCCGATCGGACGATCATCTTCGACCTGCCGGCAGAGGTCGGGCTCGAACGCGCCCGGCGCCGTTCCGCCAATGAGGGGCCTGACCGGTTCGAGAAGGAGCAGCTGGAGACGCACGAGAAACGCCGGGAGGCCTTCCTGGATATTGCCGAGGCCGATCCGGAACGGTGCCGTGTCGTCGACGCGACGCGTCCGCCGGAAGTGATCGCCGCAGAAGTGCTGAGGCACGTGGAAGCGCTGCTGCCGGACGATGGCGAACCGCAACCGTCCAGGGTGGAAGCGGCGTCATGACGATGGAACGTCCCGGCGTGCTCGAAGGGGCAGTCGCTCCCGTCGAAAACAGCAAGCTTTTCGGCCATCGGGATGCCGAAGCCTTTCTGGCGCAGAGCTACAGGTCCGGCAAGGGTCACCATGCGATCCTCATCGAGGGTCCGGAAGGCATTGGAAAGGCGACGCTCGCCTTCCGATTCGCCAACCATGTGCTCAGCCATCCGGAACCTGCGCAGGCGCCGGAGCACCTCGCAGACCCCGTTCCGACTTCGATCGTCACGCGCCAGCTTGCCTCCGGCGCGTCGCACAACCTGTTGCATCTGACGCGCCCCGTCGATGAGAAGACGGGCAGGGCGAAAGGGGCAATTACTGTGGACGAGGTCCGGCGCGCCGGAAAGTTCTTCGGGCAGACATCGGGAACGGGGAACTGGCGCATCGTCATCATCGACCCTGCCGACGACCTCAACCGCAATGCGGCCAACGCCATTCTGAAGATTCTCGAGGAACCGCCGCGCCGCTCGCTCTTCCTGGTGCTGACGCACGCGCCGGGCAAGCTGCTGCCGACGATCCGTTCGCGTTGTCTGCCGCTGCGGCTGAAGCCGCTCGAGGCCGACTCCATGCGCCTGGCGCTCACCCATCTGGGATTCGAAATGACGGGTCCGAACGCCGATGCGATCGTTGCCGCGGCGAGCGGCAGCGTTTCGGAGGCGCTGAAGCTGATCAACTATGGCGGCGTCGATATCGCCGCCGCCTTCGAGGACGTCATTAGAGGGCAGGGGCCAGCTGTCCGCAAGCAGATGCACAAGCTT
Organism: Sinorhizobium fredii USDA 257; assembly: GCF_000265205.3. Classification (NCBI taxonomy): domain Bacteria; kingdom Pseudomonadati; phylum Pseudomonadota; class Alphaproteobacteria; order Hyphomicrobiales; family Rhizobiaceae; genus Ensifer; species Ensifer fredii. The sequence continues at coordinate 4,214,537 of NC_018000.1, read as the reverse complement.
GCCGATATCCTTTCGGCGAAGGATGGCGAAACGATCTACGACTTCTTCTCGTCGCTCCTCATGGGGCGTGTGATGCGACTGGCGCGCGAGGCGGCGATTGCCGGCGACATCGGCCGCGCCGAGCGCTTTGCAAGGCTCTCCAGCAGTTTTACCGAGCGCCTGAATTTAAGCGACGCGTACAATCTCGATCGCAAGCAGACGATCCTGTCACTGCTCGATGATCTGAAGGACGCCTTATAGGGCCGGCCTGAATTTCCACTTCCGCTCGATCGCCGCGGCAAGGTCGATACCGTTGTTGTGCGCAAAGAGCAGGACGTGGCCGAGGAGATCGGCTGTTTCATCCGCAAGCGACCGGCGCAGTTCCTCGATCGGCGCGCCGCGCTTTCGGCCGCGACCGCTCGCTTTGTTCCATGCCTGTGTGAGCTCACCCAGCTCTTCCTGCAGCTTCAGAATGTACCAATCCGGATCGCGAATGATCGCGTGCTCGGCCGCATAGGCGGCCGAAGCCTTCTCGAATTTGTCCTTGAGGTCGCTTAGCACGGCATTTCCCCTTTTTCCGTGTTTCTGTTTTGTTCCTGATGGCCGCAGATGTCAACGTCCGCGGAAGAAAGCGGCACACTTGTCGGTGAGGCTTTTTCTGGCGCGGCGGTTCCCTACCTAAAGGCGATGCGCTAATAGCAGCGGTAGTTTCCGATCCGAGGTAAGTCGAAGTCCGCCATGAGAGACACGTCCCCGTTTTACATCACCACCGCGATTTCCTATCCCAACGGCAAACCGCATATCGGTCATGCCTATGAGTTGATCGCGACGGATGCCATGGCGCGCTATCAGAGGCTGGACGGGCGCGAGGTCTTCTTCCTGACCGGCACGGACGAACACGGCCAGAAGATGCAGCAGACGGCGCGGAAGGAAGGCATCTCGCCGCAGGAGCTCGCTGACCGCAACTCTGCCGAGTTCGAAAAGATGGCCGAGCTGCTTAACGCATCGAATGACGACTTCATCCGCACAACGGAGAAGCGACATCACGAGGCATCGCAGGCGATCTGGATCCGCATGGGCGAGGCGGGCGATCTCTACAAGGATTCCTATGCCGGTTGGTACTCCGTCCGCGACGAGGCCTACTACCAGGAAAAGGAGACGGAACTGCGCGGCGACGGCGTGCGCTACGGGCCTCAGGGAACGCCGGTCGAGTGGGTGGAGGAGGAAAGCTACTTCTTCCGCCTGTCGGCCTATCAGGAAAAGCTCCTGAAGCATTACGAGGAGAACCCGGATTTCATCGGCCCGGCCGAGCGGCGAAATGAGGTCATCTCCTTCGTCAAGTCGGGCCTGAAGGATCTGTCGGTCTCGCGCACGACGTTCGATTGGGGCATCCGTGTCCCGAACGATCCTTCCCATGTCATGTATGTCTGGGTGGATGCGCTGACGAACTATGTCACCGCGACGGGCTATCTGACCGATCCATCAGGGCCGCGAGCAAAGTTCTGGCCGGCAAATATCCACGTCATCGGCAAGGACATCATTCGCTTTCATGCCGTCTATTGGCCGGCCTTCCTGATGTCGGCCGGACTGCCGCTGCCGAAGCGCGTCTTCGCGCACGGCTTTCTGCTCAACAAGGGCGAGAAGATGTCGAAGTCGCTCGGCAACGTGGTCGATCCGTTCAACCTCGTCGAGCATTTCGGCCTCGATCAGATCCGCTATTTCTTCCTGCGGGAAGTCTCCTTCGGCCAGGACGGCAGCTACAGCGAGGAGGGGATCGCGACCCGAATCAACTCCGACCTCGCCAACGGGATCGGCAATCTGGCCAGCCGCTCGCTATCGATGATCGTTAAGAACTGCGACGGCCAGATCCCGGCGTGCGGAGCGCTGACGGAAGAGGATAGCGCAATGCTCGCTGCCGCTGACTCGCTACTCCAGGCGACGCGCGAGGAAATGGACAAACAGCTCATCCACCGCGCGCTTGCCGCGATCATCGCCGTCGTTTCCGAGACGGATCGCTATTTCGCGGGCCAGGAGCCCTGGGCGCTGAAGAAGACCGATCCGGAGCGTATGGCGACCGTCCTCTACGCAACGGCGGAGGTCGTGCGTCAGATCGCGATCCTTCTGCAACCCTTCATGCCGGACTCGGCCGGTAAGCTCTTGGACCTGCTGGCAGTTCCTGCGGAAAAGCGCAGTTTCGCCGAGCTCGGCGAGGCCGGCCGTCTGGTGCCCGGAACGCCGCTCGAGGCGCCGAAGCCGGTCTTCCCGCGTTACGTCGCGCCGGAAGCGTAAGCGAGAGCGAACCCATGCTGATCGACACGCATTGCCATCTGGATTTTCCGGACTTCGACGCTGAGCGCGACGCGATCATCGAGCGCGCCCGGCAGGCAGGCGTGACCCAGATGGTGACAATCTCGACCCGTGTGAAACGGTTCGAGACGATTTTGGCGATCGCCGAGGAATATGAGAACGTCTTCTGCTCGGTCGGCACGCATCCGCACAACGCCGACGAAGAACTGGACGTCACGACGGAGGATCTCGTCCGCCTGTCGGCGCATCCGAAGGTCGTTGCGATCGGTGAAGCGGGGCTCGATTATTTCTATGACAACGCGCCGCGCGATGCCCAGGCGGAAGGCTTGCGACGCCACATAACGGCGGCTCGTGAAACCGGCTTGCCGCTCGTCATTCACAGCCGGTCGGCGGACGACGACATGGCCGCGATCCTGACGGAGGAAGCCGGGAAGGGTGCCTTTCCTTTTCTTCTCCATTGCTTTTCGTCTGGAGCCGAACTGGCGCGTATCGGCGTCGAACTCGGCGGCTACGTCTCCTTTTCCGGAATTCTCACCTTTCCGAAGTCGCAGGAACTGAGGGACATCGCCAAAACGGTTCCACGCGATCGGCTGCTTGTCGAGACGGATGCGCCCTATCTGGCGCCGAAGCCTTTCCGCGGCAAGCGCAACGAGCCGGGCTATGTTGCGCACACGGCCGAAGTGCTCGCCGAAACGATCGGCGTCTCGAAGGAGGAGATCGCGGAGATCACCACGGAAAACGCCCTTCGGATCTTCGCTAAGATGCCGAGGCTTTGACATGGCGTTCCGGCGCGTCTTTACGATCCTGGGTTGCGGCTCGTCGCCCGGGGTGCCGCGCATCACTGGCGATTGGGGCGCCTGCGATCCGTCAAACCCGCGGAATCGTCGCTCGAGGGCCGCTCTGCTCGTGGAGCAAATCGCACCGGACGGCGGCAAGACGACCGTGGTCGTCGATACGGGGCCGGATTTCCGTACCCAGATGGTGGCGGCCAATGTCCGCCACATCGATGCCGTGCTTTATACCCACGCCCACGCGGACCATCTGCACGGGATCGACGACCTGCGCGGCTTCGTTATCGAGAATCGCAAGCGTGTGCCGATCTGGGCAGACGCCTTTACCATGGGGCGGATTCGCGACGGATTTCGGTACTGTCTGGAATCGCCGCCTGGAAGCGGCTATCCGCCGATCGTCGAGCCGCACGTCATGCCGGAAGATCTTCCACCGTTTACCGTTCAAGGCGCCGGCGGGCCGATTGCATTCCAGCCGTTGTTGCAGTTCCACGGCAATATCCATTCGCTCGGCTTCCGCATCGGCAATTTTGCCTATTGCAGCGACGTCAGCGACTTTCCGGCCGAAACCGTCGACAAGCTCAGTGGGCTCGATCTGCTTGTCCTCGACACGCTGCAGTACAAATTTCATCCAAGTCATCTGTCGCTGGTGCAGTCGCTTGGCTGGATCGAACGGTTGCAGCCGAAGCGCGCGGTGCTGACCCACATGCATGTGCCATTGGATTACGACGTTGTGCTCGACGAGACGCCGGAGCATGTCGAGCCGGCCTACGACATGATGCGGCTGGAGTTCGAGATCGATATGCCATCGGCGGAAGAAGCCTAAAGTCCGCTGACAGAATTTGCCTGCAAGATGTTGATTTAGATTGGGACATGCGGCCCCTAGCCACGTATTGCATGTTCCATAATCTATCTTATGCGATCTTGTTGTGTAGCGGCATTTTAGAGATGCGACATATGAGCCAGTTAGAGATGCGACAGTCGTCGCCTCTTGGGAGGCTGGTCAAACGTCAACGTTTGGAAGGAAGACTGGCGACGTGAAGCGTGGTTGAGACCATGAGCGTTCGGAGTCGTCATGTCTTGTTTGATCACCATGTCGCAGAAGGAATTGCATCGTCTTGAACTGATCCAGCGGATTCGCGGTGGTAGCCTGAGCGTCGTCCAGGCGGCCGAGTTGCTTCGTCTCAGTCGCAGTCAGGTGCATCGGCTGTTGCAGGCCTATGACCTGGTCGGCGCCGACGGTCTCGTCTCGAAGAAGCGCGGCCGGCCGAGCAACCGGTGCCACAGCGAGGATTTCCGCAACCTGGTGCTCGACCTGGTGCGTGAGCATTACGTGGATTTCGGACCGACGTTGGCCGCCGAGAAGCTGCTCGAACGCCACCGGATTTCCGTCAGCAAGGAGACGCTGCGTCAGTGGATGATGGAAGCCGGCATCTGGGTGTCGCGACGCGAGCGCAAGAAGCGGGTTTTCCAGCCGCGCGGCCGGCGCGATTGTTTCGGCGAACTGGTCCAGATCGATGGCTCGCTTCATTGGTGGTTCGAGAACCGCGGTCCCAAATGCGCCCTGCTCGTCTACATCGACGATGCCACCGGCAAGCTGTTGCACTTACGCTTTGCTGCCTCGGAGAGCACCTTCGACTATCTGCACGCGACGAAGGCCTACCTGCAGCAATGGGGCAAGCCGATCGCCTTCTACAGCGACAAGCATGGCATCTTCCGCACCACCCATGCTTCCAAGAAGGACAGAACCAGTGGCCTGACGCAGTTCGGCCGGGCCCTTTATGAACTCAACATCGACATCATCTGCGCCAATACCCCGCAGGCCAAAGGCCGCGTCGAGCGCGCCAACCAGACGCTGCAGGATCGCCTCGTCAAGGAACTGCGGCTGCGCGGCATCGACACGATCGCGGCGGCCAATGCCTATGCGCCGGCGTTCATGGCCGACTTCAATCGTCGCTTTGGCAAGGCGCCGCGCAATCCGAAGGACATGCATCGGCCGTTTGCCGCGCATGAGAACCTCGATGGCGCCATGTGCCGCAAGGAGATCCGCAAGCTGTCGCAGTCGCTGACGCTGCGCTATGACAAGGTGATGTTCATCCTCGATCCGACGGATTTCGCCACGGCGCTGGCCGGCCAGAAGGTCATTGTCTGCGACTATCCCGATGGTCGCCTCGAGATCACCCATGAGGGGACGTCCCTGCCCTACAGAACCTTCGACACGCTGCGCTCGGTGCACCGCTCCGAGGTGGTTGAGAACAAGCGCCTTGATGACATGCTGGCGCTGGTGGCCGGGATGCAGGCCGGACGAGAGCAACAGCGCAGCAAGGGCGGGCCGCGTCGCACCGGCCAGACGGACCATATGTTCGGCATTCGCGACGGCAGTCAGAGCAATGGCTACCAAAAGCGCGGCACGAAGCCTGGCCGCAAGACGGATTTTACCAAGGATCCGGTGGTCATCGCCCGACGCCAGCAAGCCCTTGCGCAGCTGAAAGCGGCGGAGTGATCGGGATGTCCAAGCTAAAGTTTATCTTGCAGCTGGAGCCATCCGCCGCCGACCGGGCTATGCAACCCTGACCAGCTCCACCCGGTCGGCGGCTTGCGCCTTCGTACTTGGTAAATATAGCAACTTGCAAACGCAGTACTAAGGAATAAGATGGTGTCGCATTTCTAAGTTGACTACTTTGTCTCATCTTTAAATAGCTGTGACATTGTGTGTAGCGGGGGTGCATTCTATTTCCAAGTGCGACATGCCAATAAAACAATGGCTTGTCCCTTGGAGTTTTTGTATGTCGCAGTGCTATTCGCAGCTCGCCCTTCCCGATCGCCGACGTTTGCATCAGCTCATGGAACGCAAGGTTCCTGTCGGTGAGATCGCCCGGCAACTCGGGCGCCATCGCTCGACGATCTACCGCGAGCTGAAGCGCAACACCTTTCATGATGCCGAGTTTCCCGAATACAGCGGCTATTACAGTGGCATCGCCAACGACCTCTCCAAGGAGCGTCGGCGACGTCTGCGCAAGCTCAGGCGCCACCCGCAGCTGCGTGAGCTGATTATCGATCGACTGAAGGCACTTTGGTCGCCGGAGCAGATCGCCGGCCGCCTGCTTGCCGACGGTGTGAGCGCGGTCCGTGTCTGCACCGAGACGATCTACCGCTTCATCTATTGCAAGGAAGATGATGCGCGGGAGCTTTATCAGCATCTGCCGGAAGGCCGCCGTAAGCGCCGCCCACGCCGCTCCCGCAAGCCCCGCGACGGCTCGATCCCGTTTGATTGCAGGATCAGCCAACGTCCTGATTTTATTGCCGATCGCTCGCAGTTCGGACATTGGGAAGGCGATCTCCTGATCTTCCGGCGCGACCTCGGTGAAGCCAATGTCACCTCGCTGGTCGAGCGCAAAAGCCGCTACACGGTGATGATCAAGAATGGCAGCCGCCACTCTCGGCCGCTCATCGACAAGATCGTCGATGCCTTCTCACCGCTACCCGCCTTTGCCCGGCAGGGCTTCACCTTCGACCGTGGTACCGAGTTTCGCGGTTTCAGGGCTTTGGAAGATGGGATCGGCGCCAAGAGCTGGTTCTGCGATCCAAATTCACCGTGGCAGAAAGGTGCGGTCGAGAACACCAATAAGCGCATCCGCCGCTTTGTGCCGAGCGATACGGACCTATCCGCTGTCAGCCAGCAGCAGCTTTTCGCCCTTGCCCACCATCTAAATTCGCTGCCCAGGAAGTGCCTGGCTATCGGACACCAGCCGAGGTGTTCATGGCGCATTTGCGCGAATGCGCGTAGTGCCCTACCCTTCACACGTCAATGTTGCACTTGGATTAGATTCCCCACGGCCCTTCGTTTCGTCGTTCGGCGACGGCCACCGAAAAATCGGTTAGGTATGCCTTCTTAATGTCGGCCGGAACCACCAGATCCTTCCGGTTGGTTGACATGCCTGCTGAAACGTATCTTTGGTTGACCTGTGCCGCCCTCGCGTTGGTAAAATCGGATTGCATCCAGATTCCATGATGGCGTTTGCCATTCTATCCGTTCCGCACCGTCTTCCTCGGCCAGCAAGCAGGCGCGCTCAAAGAGACGCTTTCCGATTCCCTGTCCGCGCGCCGTTTCGCGCACGAACAGGCAGTCGAGGTGAGCAAAGCGGCAAACGGTCCACAATGCATAGTCAAATGTCACTGCCGCATAGCCGATCAGACTTTTTCCATCTTCGGCTACGATAAGATGTGTAAGCGGCTTATCGGTACTAAGAATGGAGACAAGCCCCGCTTCGGTCACGCGCGCGGTCGCCCGCTCGAAGAGGGCATGTTGTCGGATCAAATCCAGCAACTGTGCGGCATCTTCCGGCAAAGCACCCCTTACTCGAGTCATGTGTTTTCGACCGTTTCAAGCCTGAAACCCTCATCGATCCACCCGGTGATGCCCCCGGCCATGATCTTGACTGGGCGCCCCAACTCAGCGAGACGCAAAGCACCACGTGCCGCACCGTTGCAATGTGGGCCGGCGCAATAGGTCACGAATATCGTATCCTCAGGCCAGACGCTCATCTTCGACCGGACGATCTTGCCGTGAGGAAGATTGATCGCGCCAGGCACATGGCCTTTGGCAAACATCGCTGGGCTACGCACATCGAGCAGTACGAAATCAGCACCCTTCTCCAGGGCCTCGTGTACGTCCCAGCAATCGGATTCAAAGGCAAATTCAGCGGCGAAGTGTTCGCGGGCGAGCGCGCTCGGTGCAGGCGGGACAGCTGTAACGGATGTGGTCATATCGGTCTCCTTTGTTCTCTCTGTCTACGATTTGCCGCCACGCTTGCAATTGGCGTGAATGACAATGTACGTAAAGATTATGCCAAACCTCACCGGACCACTCGTTGTCGCCCTTCTTTACGATGGCCTTTGCACCTTCGAATTCGGCATCGTCGCCGAAATCTTCGGGCTCTCTCGACCAGAAATGGGATCAGAATGGTATCGCTTTGCGAGTTGCGCGGTCGATGAAGGACCGATGCGCGCCCATGGCGGTTTGCTGATCGTGGCGGACCATGGACCAGAGGTCATCGAGCAAGCCGACATCGTTGTCGTTCCGGGTTGGAAGGGCGCCGACGTTCCCGTTCCAAAGACACTATGCCAGCAGCTTCGTGCCGCTCACATGCGCGGAGCCCGGCTCGCGTCAATATGTTCCGGCGCATTTGTTCTGGCCGCGACAGGTCTGCTTTCGGGTGGGACAGCAACGACGCACTGGCGCTACGCTGACAAGCTCCGCGAACATTATCCCGATATCGAGGTCGATGACGCGTCGCTCTATCGTGCGCATGATCGCATCCACACGTCAGCGGGTAGCGCGGCCGGGATCGACCTCCTGATCGAGATCGTCAGGCAGGATTTCGGGGCGGTTGCAGCGAACTCCGTCGCTAGACGTCTCGTGATGCCCGCGCACCGAACAGGGGGGCAGGCGCAGTTTCTTGAGCGTCCTGTTCCGATCCGGGAAGGGCTGGAAATCGCCCCGCTTCTGGACAGAATACGTGCCGATCTCACGAACAACTGGAGCGTCGAGCGAATGGCACATGAAACCCGGATGAGCACGCGAACATTTCTACGCCGGTTTTCTGAAGCCACGGGACAGACCCCAGGGGATTGGGTCGCCGCCGAACGCGTCAACGAAGCGAAGCGTTTGCTGTGCCAAGGCAACGCAAGAATGGAGGCGGTAGCGATGACAGTGGGTTTCGGAAGCTCTCATACGCTTCGGCATCACTTTCGAAAGAAAGTCGGTATTAGCCCAAGTGAATATCGCGCACGTTTTATGATCGAAGCGCCCGATAAACAGATCGCATCGGCTTAAGGTGTCATTTCGCCCCGTGCCGGAACCGACCCCCATGTGCTCGATCTGAGCACCCGCCAGGTGCGTCGTCTGCTGGATCGGATCAGAGCTGGCGGTGCGGATTTTTGCATGTCCGAGCGAAGATTATCGCTCAACACCTTCCATGATCGCGAGTTTCCGGAATACAGCGGCTATTACGGCGGCATCGCCGACGACATCAGCAAGGAGCGTCGAGGACGCTTACGAAAGCTCAGGCGCCACCCGCAGCTGCGCCACCGTGTGATCGATCGATTGGAGGCGCATCGATCTATACCCCAGCCGATCAGAGAGCCCCACTTACGCTAAGCCGTCGTCAACAGGTCTCCGACCTGAAGATGCGACGCCTTTGCCTTCGCAGCCTTCTCCCTCAGTGTAGCGGCAAGCAACTCCACGGCGATCTTCTGCACGGCTGCCTTCAGCCGATCCTCGACTTCGAAACCGCCCAGGATGCTTATATTCTCCTTTGGTTTAGCCTCGCTATACCCCTAGGCTCGTCAGAGCCTTATCGGGCCTCGGTTTGGGTGGGGATGCAGGTGTGTCATCTGATAGGCTCCATTCGGCTGGAAGCGATGATCACTATCGCCCGCTACGGAAGAACGACGCGTCACCGCGCGCAGCGGGCAATTGCAATGACGGTGCTGTTCGTCGTAACCATTCGGACCGCTTCATTTTAAAGGAGACGCAGCATGGACCGATTCACCGGCGGTTGCCTGTGCGGCAACGTCCGAATTGTGGCGTCGGGACTCCCATACCGGGTTGGCCTTTGTCACTGTCTCGACTGCCGCAAGCATCATGGCGCCCTTTTTCACGCTTCCGCGGTGTTCCCTCAGGATGCGGTGACGATCAATGGCGAAACACGCGACTACGCCGGGCGGTTTTTCTGTCCCCGCTGCGGCTCGACCATTTTCGCACGCACCGCAGACGAAATCGAAGTGAACCTCGGTTCCCTGGATGCCCCTGATCAACTGATGCCAACCTACGAAAGCTGGATCATCCGTCGCGAATCCTGGTTGCCGCCGTTTCCGCTCACGAGGCGATACGAACGCGATCGTGACGCCACGGGTCGCTTTGAGGAGTAGGTCGCACGAAAGGTGCGAAGGCGCCGTTACGAGTGACCGAGATGTAAGCCTTGTTCGACATCTCAAACCAGATACTCGAGGACAGCGCCCTCGATCACGCCGGAGCGTCACTCCGGAAGACCGGCCTTGCGGTATCCATCGACGAAATGCTCAAGCGTCGCAGCGTCGCGAAATGGTTCCGTCGTGGCCCAGTGGCGGGTTGTGAAATGCGGGTTGCTGACGAGGAACAGTTCGACCTCTGCGCGCGCCTCGTCGAGCCGGCCCAGTTGGGCAAGGCTTGCCGCCAGGAAACGGCGTGAGCTTGTACGATAAGTCTCGTCCCTGCGCAGTGTCTCGACAGCGGCCTCGTATTCGCCGGCCGCATATTGCGTCTGGCCGAGCGTCAGATAGTACCAGCTTGGCGGAAACGGGTTCAACCGGAACGCCTTGCGAATGTGCTCAAGGCCCTCCTCTACCCGCCCGGCCAAGACCGCGATGTCGGACAATGTCGCCCAGGTGTCGGCCTCGTTCGGGTCGAGCTCGATCGCCTTGGCGAATTCCGCGTCCGCGAAGCTGCGCTCATAGGCAAGCAGGTTGGCCAGGACCCAGCGGCAGCCTGCATCGTTGGGATCGATCGCTACAGCTTTTCGCGCCAGTTCCAAGGCAACGCTACGGTTTGGTTCGATTGGCTCGCCCCAATGCACCCATCCCATCCAGTGGTTCATCGCCAGCCAACGATAGGCTTCCGCGTATCCCGGATCGAGCGAAACCGCGCGCGTGAGCATCAGATGCGCTTCCCGCGCCGTCTGTGGCGAATCATCGATCAGCTTGCGCGCCCGCACGCAGAGATCGTAAGCCTCGAGATTTTTGGGCCGATTGCGCGGCGGCGGTGCGCGCAGCCGGCCGAGTAACGCCTCCACGATCTTGCCGGTGACCTCGTCCTGAACGGCAAATATATCTTCAGGCTGCGATCGAAGCGTTCCGCCCATAGATGATCGCCATTCGCCGCGTCGACCAACTGGGCGTTGATGCGCACGCGCCCAGCGGCGCGTCTTGCGCTCCCCTCCAGCAGGTAGCGCACGCCAAGGTCCTCGGCGATTTCGCGGACGTCCATCACCTTTCCTTTATAGGCAAAGGCCGAGTTGCGTGCGATGACGAACAGACCGGAGCTCCTGGACAGGTCGGTGATCAGGTCTTCGGTCAACCCATCCGCGAAGGATTCCTGCTCGGGGTCGTTGCTGACATTCACGAAGGGCAGCACGGCTATCGATGGTTTGCTGGGCAGCGGCAAAGGTTTTCGCCTCGCGCCACCAAGCTGTTCGATGACCCCCGTGAAGCGGTAGCCGACGCGCGGAACCGTCGAGATCCATTCACCGCCGTCGGCGGCCGGACCAAGCAGCTTCCTGAGCTGCGCGATCTGGACGGTGAGGTTGCCTTCCTCGACGGCCGTGCCCGGCCAAGCCGCGTCCATCAGCTCGGCCTTGCCCAGGATTTCGCCGGGCCGTCCGACGAGCGCCGCAAGCAGCTTCAGCCCACGATGGCCAACGGCAACGGGATCATCGTTCCGGAGGAGCGTTCCCGCACCCGGATCAAGCACGAACGGACCAAAGGCAACACGCGATCCCTGCATAAGCCGCATCTATAGTCCGTTTGGAAGTTTTCGAGAACTTTTTGGGAGAGCTTAATTACGACGCTGTTCGCATCCTGCAGAATTCATCCTCTTTCAGGTCGAGGGCCCCCGGACCCTCAAACCATAAGGAGGTTGCCATGAACAATACCCCCACCTTCGCGTCGGCCCCGCACCAGGCAGCGCGGCCGGGAACGCCCGTGGGGCTGGCGGAAGTCTCGCATCGGCACTACAGCATAGCGACCCTGCGAAGCATTATCGCGACTTGGGGCGAGCGGATACGCTTTCGCAGGGAGCTCGAGCAGAAATTGAAGGACGATCCCCATTTGATCGACGATATCGGTCTGACGAGACGGCAGATCGAGGCAGAGATCGCCAAGCCCTTCTGGCGAGTATCAAATCCGTTATAAGGCAGCAATTCGCTCGCCAATCGCTCGACGACATCGCGAGCTGCAGCGCAGCACCTTCATGACCGTCAGTGAGCCGTGTAGGCGCCGTCCACGAGATGGTAGCTGCCGGTGATGAAACTCGCTTGGTCGGACAAGAGAAAGCATACAAGGGCCGCCACCTCTTCCGGCATTCCGCGCCTGCCCATCGGCTGAAGGGCCTCCAGCCGCCGGGTCTTCGCCAGCTCGGCATGCTCCGACAGAAGCGGCGTCTCGATCCATCCGGGACCGACAGCGTTGATACGGATGCCCATGCGCGCATATTCGATCGCTGCCGTCTTGGTCAGGCCGACAACCCCATGCTTTGCCGCGGTGTATGCCGATACCGTTGGCAAGCCGACGGAGGCGAGAATCGACGTCACGTTGACGATCGCGCCTCCTCCCCGTCCCAGCATCGCGGCGATCTCCTGTTTCATGCAAAAGAACGTGCCGTTCAGATTGACGTCGATCACGCGCGCCCAATCGTCGAGCGGATAGTCCGCGGTCGGCTTCCGGACGCCTTCAATGCCGGCATTGTTGACGGCCAGGTTCAGGCCTCCGCACTCCTGGACAGTGAAGTCGACCAAACGCTCTACGGCGTGGGGGTCGGCGATATCGACCGTGAAGTGACGGGCTCGGCCTCCATTGAAGCGGATCTCTTCGGCGATCTGCTGGGCTGCCTCGGGATTGAGATCGGCTACGACAACTTCCGCCCCCTCGCCGCTCAATTGCCGGGAGATAGCGGCGCCGATTCCCGAACCGCCGCCGGTGACGATGGCGACCTTGCCCTCGAAGCCCAGTTTCATGCTCTCTATCCTTCTTACCTCTTCCCACTCCTAGTCGAGCAGACACAGGTGGTTGCCGCAAGGGTTTAATCCATCCGCGCAGTTGGACTGCCCCATGATTCGCAGGCGTCAGCAGTCGTAGCCGTTCATGATTCGGCGTCCGCGGCCGCAAGAATCGGACACTGAGAGGAGTAAGTCAGACGCGAATCAGTCGACCGATTCGACGCAGCGAACCCACGTGGTGTGTCGGATCGAGCCAGCACCGTCCTGATTTTGAACGTCAAATTCACATCGTTGTGCCCGCCTGAGATGCTAGGCTTGGCCGACACGCGCAGCGGTGTTAAATACGCAAAATGGGGACTCACGAATTTCTCAGCAGGTGAAGATGGACAAGAACCACGTTACGCGTCGCATGCTCGTGTTGGGTAGTTTGGCTTCGTTGGTGACTGGATGCAGTTCGATTTCGCGACCGATGGAAAGCTCCATCGCGTCCAGGACGCGTATCGACCCGCGCTACCGCAGGCAGGAAGTGGTCTATCACGGGGGCGAGGCACCGGGAACGATCGTCGTCGACACCGAGCAACGCTATCTCTACTACGTCCAAGGGGGCGGCTGGGCGATGCGCTACGGCATCGGCGTCGGAGAGGAAGGACGCACGCTCAAGGGCAAGGCGACGATCGGCCGAAAGGCGGAGTGGCCGTCGTGGACACCCACCGAAAACATGATGCAACGCAAACCGCACCTGCGTCAGTATGCGGGGGGTGTCTCAGGCGGGTTACACAATCCGCTTGGTGCGTCCGCCCTCTACCTCTATCGTGGCGGGAATGACACCATGTTCCGCCTGCACGGCACGAACGAACCATGGACGATCGGCCAGGCAGTATCGAGCGGTTGCATCCGCTTGACGAACGACGACATCGTTGATCTCTACAATCGGACCCCCGTCGGGACCACGGTATTGATCATCTGATGGTGTTTGCGCGCGTATTTGGTATAAATAATCAAGCCATGTGTGTTGAAGTACCCGTTGAACAGTTCCGCACCGACAAAGCTGATGCCAACTGTGTCCTTCTTGCACTAGGCCTAGGCGCAAATCGCCACTATTACTTCGAGTGTTGCCTTCGATAAACCATTCCGACTATTGAGGAAAGGACTACTTGATGAGCAGAATTCTGATCGTGATGATTGCGTTGCTTTCTGTCGCCGGCCTGACGGCTTGTGACACGATCGGCAAGGGCAAAGGGAAGGCTCCGCCGCCAGTTGCAGCAGAGCCGGCAGTAGAACCTGCCCCCGTTTTTAAGTAAAATCTAAATTTGCTCCGTGGGAGGCTCCAATCGCCTTCCACGGGGCGCCTTTACGACCGAATCAGCGCAAGGCCGACGGTCAAAGAACGCCACTGATCGGCCCAAGCCGGCCAAAGTTCTGCTAAAATAAAGTTCGGCGACAGAGCGAAGTGACGTGATGACATCTGCAGCAAGCCGTATCCTCCCTGTGTTCTTACTCGCATTCGCTGCAACAGCGTGCCAGACGCAAGACAAGGGCCCCCTACCCGCTTACGTGTCGAGCAGCCAGAAGAATGGCGGCCCGGCGAAGCTGGTTTCCCAATCCCGAGAGCAAGGCTACTTCATCGAATTCCGCTCGCGCTATGCGCTGAGCTACGGCCACACTTACGCAGTTTTCGGCCGCACGAATGCGTCGGGGGCGATGATCAGCCCCGAGGTTGCGGGTCTCGCTCCGGCGACCAATGACGCCGCTCCCTATGTATTTGGTCATTTCTTTCCCGTGCCGGCCGAGACCGGAGCGAGTGATGGCGACCTGGAAGAGCAATACAGGTCGGCAAGCTGGCGTATCATGTTGACCGAGGCAGAGTACAACGAGGTCGTCGCCTTCATACGCAAGCTGAAGGAAAAGTCGCGCGTCTGGCATGCGTCGGTCTACAACTGCAATGCCTTCGTGGCGGAGATTGCGCGCTCCATGGGGTATAAGACGCCGGGCATCTGGCTAAGGCCGCAGGAATTCATTACAAGGCTCCGTGAGATGAACGGCGGCTAACGCGGTCGGCTTGAGCTCTGCCCGCTTCTCAGCGGCATGATCGCAATAAAGCCTTGTAAGCTAGGGTAAGCATGTCGATAGCTTCCATCGGCCAGATTATTTGGGTGCTTGGCATCATCGCCTGGTACTTCATTCGCCGTCCCTATGAACGCCGCGCAAAGCGCGTAGAGGTCGTCAGCAACCGTCGCTCGCGCTCGGAGATGATCGGGCTTGCTGCGGCCCTGCTCGGGCTCGGAATCGTACCCGGGTTCTATGTGGTAACGGGGATTCCCGAGTCCGCCGATTATCCGGCCAAGGCCTGGTCTGTGGCGATCGGGGCCGTCGTCTTCGCTGCCGCCATGTGGGTGTTTCGCAGGACCCATAAGGAACTTGGCCGCAACTGGTCCATCACACTGGAGATTCGCGATCGGCACGAGCTGGTCAGCGGCGGGCCCTATGGCCTCGTCCGCCATCCGATGTACACTTCGTTCATGCTCATGGGAGTCGGGCAGGCATTTCTGGTGTCGAACTGGGTGGCAGGATTCGCTGGTCTCGTCGGATTCGCGATCCTGTTTTTCCTAAGGGTGGACGACGAAGAGCGCATGATGCTGGAAACATTCGGCCCGCAGTACCGCGCCTACATGGAAAGAACCAAGCGAATCATCCCATATCTTTACTAGAGGTGCCCTGATGCGAGGCCGAGCTCTCAAGCTTTCGGGGTCGCGACGCCTCGTCGGCGATCTGATGCGGTTTTCGATTCGTGTGCCGAGGGTAACCGTGCAGCGGCAGATGAATCTCGGTCCGCTGCTGAAGGCCCGCATGGCACTGCAAAGCAGACCCTCCTGGACGGTGCTCTTTCTCAAGGGATATGCGCTTCTGTCTCTCGAAACCCCAGAGTTGCGGCGGGCTTATGTCAAGCTGCCGAGACCGCAGCTTTACGAATATCCGGGAAGCCTCGCCTCGATCGCCCACGAGCGCGAGCTTGACGGCGAGCGGGTTGTGCTTCTGAGCCTGATCAAGACTCCCGAACGCCGGCCGATTGCCGAGCTCGCGGCCCTGGTTGAGGCCGCGCGGACGCGTCCCATCATGGAGGTCAAGGAGTTCCGGCGCGCCCTGAAGATTGCCCGCCTGCCGGGGCCGATCCGTTGGCTGCTCATGTGGTTGGGACTCAATCTCGGTCGTCAGCGCGGCCGTCATTTCGGGACTTTCCAGTTGTCGGTTTATTCGGGCCTCGGCGCCGAATCCCTCAATCCGCTGACACCTCTGACGACGATCTTCAACTATGGTCCGATCGACGACCAGGGAACGGTGACCGTCCGCATCCACTACGATCATCGGGTCATGGATGGCGCCAATGTGGCGCGGGCGCTGGAGCGATTCGAAAGTATTCTGAACGGTGACATCGCCGCCGAGGTGGCTAGTCTGGCGGAAACCACCGGAGTTGCGGGCGCCGCCGTCTCAGGTGCGGCATGACGGCGGAAACGGAACTCCGGCCAGCCGTCGTCGTCGTTGGTGGCTCACGCGGCATCGGCAAGGCGATTGCCGACATTGCCGCCCGGGACGGCGCCACGGTGGTGCTGGTGGCGCGTTCGCCAGACGGTCTCTCGGCCGCCGCTGCGCATATGCCGAAGGCCGGCGGCGAGGTATTCACCCTCGCCTTGGATCTCTCGGCGGGCGATGCGGCACGCCAGCTCGAATCATACCTGTCTGCCAACGGCCTGTTCTGCGATGTCCTCGTCAACAGCGCCGGCTATGGTCTTCGCGGCAGTGCAACGGTGTTGCCCGTTGGTGAGCAGTTGGGGATCGTCGACCTTAACATACGCGCCCTCACCGACCTTACCCTTCGCTTCCTGCCGGGCATGGTGGCGCGCGGCCGCGGCGGCGTCATCAATCTCGGTTCCGTCGCGAGCTTCACGGCCGGCCCGTACATGGCCCTGTACTACGCCAGCAAGGGTTTCGTGCGGTCGTTTTCGGAGGCCCTTCACCAGGAACTTCATCGCACCGGCGTGACCGTGACCTGCGTCGCCCCCGGACCGGTATCGACCGAGTTCCTCGAGCGATCGGGTGCCAACAGGGCGGCGCTCTTCAAGGTCTTGCCCAAGGTCGATTCTCAATATGTCGCCGAATGCGCCTGGCGCGGTTTCAGATCCGGCCGTCGCCTCGTCATACCGGGTATCTCGGCCAAGCTGGCAATCCTTGTTACTTCCCTGTTGCCGTCCAAGCTATTGCTGCCTTTGATCGGCCGTCTGCAGCGCCGGAGCAATGATCCATGCCCCTGTGGATCCGGCAAGAAATACGCGACATGCCACGGCGCGCGCCACCATAAGATAGAACCGGCGATCTCGAAGCGCGGTTAGTCTTTCGAGAAGCGTGCGTGCGCTCCTTGCGGTGCGTCCCGAGGCGAAGGGCGACGCGGCCTCGCTCACGAGATTGTGACTGCTTCGCAAGATGTTTAATTGGCCCGCATAAGTCCCTGAAAAGATTAAAGCGCTATCGTAGAGTTCACCCGCACGGCCTCGCCGTAAGCCGAAGGTGGTGCTTATCAATGCGACTGCCGGGCATATGCTTCAATGACAAGAAGCTAATAGAGGCACCCATGACAAGATGGGTCTCCGTCGCTCTCTGTCTGGTGCTCGCGCTGGGCGTAAAACCTGCACTTGCGGACCCTGTCGATGAGGCGCAATCGGTCATTCGTGCCCAGATCACGGCCTTTCTGGAGGACGACGCGGAAACTGCCTATTCCTTCGCCTCCCCCGGAATCCGGGAAAAATTTCCGGACGAGCTGGCCTTTTTCGAGATGGTCAAGAGACGCTACCAGCACCTGTACCGCCCCGGCAATTTTGCCTTCGGGCGATCGAAGTTGGTCGGCAACGAAGTCATCCAGGAGGTGCTGATCGTCGGATCAGACGGCAAGGACTGGACGGCAATTTACGAACTCGTCCCGCAGCCGGACGGCAGCTACAAGGTCAATGGCGTCTTGATGGTGCCGACGGCACCTGGTCCTGCGCTCTGAACAAGCTCACGACGCCGAATTAGACGGGCGGAAGGTCGCCGCGCTGCCAGTCTTCCTGCGTCTCGGCCATGAAATCGGCATAACGCCCCTCCTCGATCGCGTTGCGAATGCCTGCCATCAGTTCCTGGTAATAGGCGAGATTGTTCCAGCTCAGGAGCATGCCGCCGAGCGATTCGTTGGAACGAATCAGGTGGTGCAGGTAGGCGCGCGAGTAGTCCCGCGTCGCCGGGCACGATGACCGCTCGTCGAGGGGACGCGTGTCTTCGGCATGCCGCGCATTGCGCAGATTGATTCGCCCATGGCGCGTGAAGGCCAGCCCATGGCGACCGGAGCGCGTCGGCATGACGCAGTCGAACATGTCGATCCCGTGCGCGACCGACTTCAGGATATCGTCCGGCGTTCCGACGCCCATCAGGTAGCGCGGTTTCTCGGCCGGCAAGACGGGGCACGTGACGTCGAGCATGTCGAGCATGACCTCCTGCGGCTCGCCGACTGCGAGACCGCCGACGGCATAGCCCTTGAGATCGAGCTCCTTGAGTCCCAAGGCAGAACGTTCGCGCAATTTCGGGATGTCGCCGCCCTGGACGATACCGAACATCGCTTTGCCCGGCTGGTCGCCGAAAGCGACCTTGCAGCGTTCCGCCCAGCGGAGCGACATTTCCATTGCGCGCTCGATCTCGCCCGGCTCTGCCGGCAGCGCGACGCACTCGTCGAGCTGCATCTGTATGTCACTGTCGAGCAGTCCCTGAATTTCGATCGAGCGTTCCGGCGACATATGATAAAGCGCGCCGTCGACATGGCTCTTGAAGGTCACGCCCTGTTCGTTGAGCTTGCGCAGGCTCGAGAGCGACATGACCTGGAAGCCGCCGCTGTCGGTCAGGATCGGCCGCTCCCAGCGGATAAAATCGTGCAGTCCGCCGAGCCGCGCAACACGTTCGGCGCCCGGACGCAGCATCAAATGATAGGTATTGCCGAGGATGATGTCGGCGCCAAGATCCCGCACCTGATCGAGATACATGGCCTTGACCGTGCCAACGGTTCCGACCGGCATGAAGGCCGGCGTGCGGATCGTTCCGCGTGGCGTCAAGACCTCGCCGCGGCGCGCTTTACCGTCCGTCGCGAGTAGTTTGAATTGAAAGGTCTCGGTCATTGGTCTTTCCGGAAGAGCAGGCTTGCATCGCCATAGGAATAGAAGCGGTAGCCGGCCTCGATCGCATAAGCATAGGCGGCACGCATTGTTTCCAGCCCAGCGAAGGCGGACACCAGCATAAACAATGTCGATTTCGGCAGGTGAAAATTGGTCATCAGCATGTCGACGGCACGGAAGCGGTAGCCGGGGGTAATGAAGATGCTGGTCGGTCCCGACCAGGGACGTATCTCGCCTTCCTCTGTCGCTGCGCTTTCGATCAGCCGAAGCGACGTCGTGCCGACGCAGACGATGCGCCCGCCGCGCGCCCGAACCGCGTTAAGCTTTTCGGCGGTCGCCGCATCCACATGACCGATCTCCGCATGCATCACATGATCCGTGGTATCGTCGGCCTTGACGGGCAGGAAAGTTCCCGCCCCCACGTGAAGCGTAACGAAGTGGCGTTCGATGCCTGCTTCGTCGAGCTTGGCGAAGAGGCGATCGGTGAAGTGCAGACCCGCTGTCGGGGCAGCGACGGCACCTTCCTCGCGCGCATAGACCGTTTGGTAGTCTGTTCGATCGCGGGCATCCTCCGGGCGCTTGGCGGCGATGTAAGGCGGCAGGGGAATGTGCCCCACCGACATGATCGCCTCGTCGAGCACCGGGCCTGAAAGATCGAAGCGAAGCGTGACCTCGCCCGCCTCTCCCTTTTCTTCAACGGTCGCATCGAGCGCACCGAGCAGGCAGGCATTTTCGCCGTGGCCGAAACTGATCCTGTCACCGGGCTTCAGCCGCCGCGCCGGCCGTGCGAATGCCTTCCAGCGGTCGGGCGCGACGCGCATGTGCAGCGTCAACGAGACTGGTGTGGCGACGTCCTCGCCGCGTCGGCGAATGCCCTCGAGCTGCGCCGGGATGACCTTCGTATCGTTGAAGACAAGCGCATCGCCGGGTCTCAGGAAGGAAGGGAGATCGAGCACGCCGTGGTCGCCGAGCACCTGTTCCCCTTGCGGCAGCACGACAAGCATGCGGGCGCTGTCGCGGGGGCTTGCGGGCCTCAGCGCAATGGAAGTCTCCGGCAGGTCAAAATCGAACAGGTCTACGCGCATCTGGGTGTCGAACAAAAGCAAACCCGCCCCGATGGCTCTAGAGCGGGATGAGGAAAAGTGTGCGCGGTTTTCCGCCCGCGTCCCGCTCCAACTTCTTGGAATCGATCACGGGTCATGATTATGGGTCGATTCGACCGATAATCATTGTGATCCAAGCGCCACCGGGGCGGGTCTGTGCATTAAAGCGCGTCGCATTCAAACGTATTCATGCGGCGCGCTTTAGGTCTTTATTATTATGCATGTCGTCATCCCAAAACCGCTGCACACTTTTGGGCGACATGCATTGGCGCAAATCAGGCGTCGGCGGCAACTCGCATGGAGACGATCGAGTCGGGATCGCGCACCGGCTCGCCGCGCTTGATCTGGTCGATGTTTTCCATGCCTTCGATGACCTGGCCCCAGACGGAATACTGCTTGTTGAGCCAGGGAGCGTCGGTAAAGCAGATGAAGAACTGGGAGTTTGCCGAATTCGGCATCTGGCTGCGTGCCATCGAGCAGGTGCCGCGCACATGGGCGACCTCGGAGAACTCGGCCTTGAGGTCCGGCTTGGAGGAACCGCCCATGCCGGCGCGCGCCGGGTCGAAGTGCTCGCCGCCGGACTTGCCGTACTGCACGTCGCCGGTCTGGGCCATGAAGTCCTCGATCACGCGATGGAAGACGACGCCGTCATAGGCGCCCTCTCGTGACAGCTCCTTGATGCGGGCGACATGGCCGGGAGCCACGTCCGGCCGAAGCTCGATCACCACCCTGCCCTTGGTGGTTTCCATGATGATCGTGTTTTCCGGATCCTTGATCTCGGCCATGGTTTTTCTCCTTCTGCTGAGCTTACTTGCCGACCTTGACGCTGATCATGCGGTCAGGGTCGGTGACGGCGCCGTTGTTGGCTTCGTCGCCAAGCTTGATCTTGTCAACATTTTCCATGCCTTCGACGACTTTGCCGACGACCGTGTATTGTCCGTTGAGGAAGTCGCCAGGAGCGAACATGATGAAGAACTGTGAGTTGGCGCTGTTCGGGTCCTGCGAGCGTGCCATGCCGATGGTGCCGCGCTCGAAGGGAACATCCGAGAACTCGGCCGGCAAATCCGGCTTCGAGGAGCCGCCCGTGCCGGCAAGCTCCGGCTGAACGCCGTCTTTCATGTCGCCGTACTGCACGTCGCCGGTCTGTGCCATGAAGCCCTTGATGACCCGATGGAAGGCGACATTGTCGTATTCGCCCGCGGTTGCCAGGGCCTTGATCTGCTCAACGTGCTTCGGCGCGATGTCCGGGCGCAGCTCGATGGCGACGGGGCCGTCCTTGAGCTCGATCGTCAGGATGTTGTCGCTCGACTGCGCTTGCGCGCCTCCCGTGAAGGTGGCGAGCGCCAGGGCGCCTGCAAAAGCGAATTGGAGGATTTTCATGCGTTCTCCTTGCGTGGTGGAAGCTCAGGCCCTGTGCTTCGCCTGCAGCGCCTGAAAGACCGCCCTGGGAACAAAGGCGCTGACGTCGCCGCCCATGGCTGCGATCTGCCGGACCAATGTGGCCGTAATGGGCCGGGATGCGGTCCCCGCGGGCAGAAACAGGGTCTGGATATCCGGGGCCATTTGTCGATTCATGCCGGCCATCTGCATCTCGTAATCGAGATCCGTACCGTCCCGCAAGCCGCGCACAAGGAGGCCTGCACCATGCTGACGGGCCGCATCCACGACCAGATTGTCGAAGGAGACGACGGCAATGTCCCCTGCCCTTTCCGGCAGGAATTCGCTCAGCGACCGGCGGATCAGGTCTGCCCGCTCGTCGAACGAAAAAAGCGGCGCCTTCCCGGGATGAATGCCGATCGCGACGGTCACTTTCGACGCTACGTTGAGCGCCTGAACGAGCACATCAAGATGACCATTTGTCATCGGATCGAAGGAGCCGGGATAGAAAGCCGTGGTCATCGCGCCTGTTTCCGTTTGGTGAAGCCTTTTGTCACGGACGGCGCTCGTCCGCAAGGGTGGGGCGATCCCCCTAGCCCTGTTCCACCGGAAACAGCAGCGACGGGAGAATGAATGCTAGATGAAGGGCAACGTTCAAGATGGTTTCACACCGGAAGTTGTAGCGTGAAACAACAAGTGAACGGAACTTTTCATAGGGCGTGCCGTTTAGCAGCTGAAAGGAGACGGACATGGGACTTGCTCTGTTTTCGATGGCGATGTTTTTCGCGATGATTTTCGCGACGATCCATGCGCTTCGTGACGAGGCCCGTGACCGTGTGACGGTCCTGTCGGCAGCAAGGGATCGGCTGAGGAGAAAATGACGGCGACCGTGCTTAGGTCGCTGTGGCTGTGAGATGAATGCCTCCAGAAACTTCTGCCAGGAAGTTTCGCAACAAGCGGTCTCATTTCTTCCCCTGGTGGGGCCGCTCATTACAAGCCGGACGGCATCCCCTGCGCGTCCGGCTTTCCTTTTTCTGCGAACCCTGTTCGCATATTCTTGCGATCGCCGTGCACTCAAATAGCAGTCGGAGCGCGCATCGAATGAATGAGGCGGAAGAAGCGCCAGTTGAGCAGCACGGCCGCCGCCGCCAGCCCTAGCACGAAGCCGAACCAGACGCCGACGCCGCCGAACTTCAGCGGAAAGGCAAAGGCCCAGGCGCAGACGAAGCCGATTGGCCAATAGGAAATCATCGCCAGGATCATCGGGACGGTCGTATCCTTTAGTCCGCGCAGCATGCCGGCGGCGAGCGCCTGAAGCCCGTCGACCAGCTGGAACGCACCCGCAATGACGATCAGCGGGCCGGCGAAGGCTAGTACTTCGGCAGCATCGGGCCGGCTCGTGTCGAGATAGAGCGTCGCAAGCTGGTACGGAAGCAGCGCGAAGATCGTACTGCCGATGGCCGCGAACCCGGAGCCGAGGGCAAGAACGGCAATGGCGGCGCGCCGGACGCCGATGAGATCGCCGCTGCCATAGGCGAGACCCACGCGCACGGTGCCCGCTTGGGCGAGTCCGAGCGGAATCATGAAGGCGATCGACGCGAACTGGAGCGCAATGCCGTGCGCGGCGAGCTCGATCGTGCCGATCGTCCCCATGAGCAGCGAAGCGACGGTGAAGAGGCTCACTTCCGCGAGAATCGTCACCGAAATCGGCACGCCGAGATAGATGACCTCTCGGAAAGCCAGCCAGTCCGGACGCCAGAAGCGCACGAACAGCTCGTACCGATCGAGTTCAGGCTGGCTGCGTATGTAGCCGATCGTCAGCGCTGCGCCAAGCAGTGCCACGCCGAGAGCCGCGACCGCAGCGCCGAAAATGCCAAGCGCCGGAAAGCCGAAATGGCCATAGATCAGCAGGTAGCAGAGCACGGCGTTGAGAACCAAGGTCGCGAGCGTCACATAGAGAATGATCCCAGCCCGCTCCAGTCCGCTCAGGAACGCCCTCAGCACCATGAAGATAAGACTCGGAAAGATCGCCCATTGCGCGATGTGCAGATATTCCGCGGCAAGCGCCGAAACCTCCGGCTTCTGGCCGGCGAGAAGCAGGATCGGCTCGGCCATCCAGAGGATCGGCGCGGTAACGAGGCCATAAAGCACGACCACCCACATGCCCATGCGCACGGAGCGGCGAACGGAGATCCGGTCTCCGCGCCCCTGTGCCTGCGCGACCATCGGCACCACGGCATTTGCGAAGCCGCTGCCGAAGATGAAGACGGTGAAGAAGAGCTGCGTGGCAAGGATAATCGCGGCAAGCTGGACCGCTCCGAGCCTGCCGACCATCAGCACGTCGGTGGTGTTGATGGCAAGCTGTGCTAGCTGTGCACCGATGAAGGGAACGCCGAGATAGATGCTGGCGCGAAAGTGGGTGCCCCACGAATTATCGGTTTGCGCAGGGACAAACTCTTTTGTCGCGATCAGCATGGAAAAATCCTCGCTCTGCGGCGCATAGGCACAAATTAAATTCTAGGAGTAAGCCGAATTACAGCACCACCGGGACGGGCGCCAGCGACAAGGGCGGAGCTGCTTAATTTTTCATCGGTCTATCAAGAAAATTGATCAATCCGCAGGCGCTTGCGATCGCGGCGTGACCTGTCCACGCGGAGCGTCGATTGGAGTCGGCACGATATTCTGGAACGCATTGCCTCGGACGGTGCGCACCCGCAACAGGAAGACGGCCAGGCTTGCGACGATCAGGCACGCCGCCACCGCGTAAGGGGCGCCGGAGAACGAATAGGCCGTTGCCGGGCCTGTGAAGACGGCAAAGATCTGCGTGAAAAGAAGCGGTCCTAGAATCGTCGTTATGCTCGAAATGCTGGTGAGAGCTCCTTGTAGTTCGCCCTGCGCCGAGGGCGGCACCTGGGCCGACGCGATGCTGCGCAAGGGCGGATCGGCGAGACTTTCGAGCGCTGTCGCGACGATCACGACATAAACCATCCAGCCCTCCCAGGCTGCGGCGTAGCCTGCCATGCCAAGCGCGGTAAAGATAAGACCAAGCGTTGCCGTTCTTCGCTCGCCAAATCTAGACACGACGCGCGGCAAGACGACCGCCATCACAACGGCGCCGCCGACGCCGAAGATGCCGAGCGACAGCCCGATCTGCCCCTCGCTCCAGCCGTAGCGGTAGGAGGAAACGAAGGACCAGACCGCCGGATAGACGGCATGGGCGAGCCAGTAAAGAAAGAAGACGAGACCCACCCAGCCAATGCCGGGATAGTTGCGCATCTGCTTCAGCGCGCCGAGCGGGTTTGCCCGGCGCCACTCGAAGCGGCGCCGATTTGCCGGATCAAGCGTCTCGGGGAGAAGGAACACGCCGATGGCGAAGTTGACAAAGGACAGGCCAGCCGCCCCATAAAAGGGAACACGCGGGCCAAGTTCGCCGAGCAAGCCGCCGATTACCGGACCGAGCGCGAAGCCCGTGCCGAAGGCGATGCCGATCAGCCCGAAGTTCCTGGCGCGGTTGCTGTCGTCGCTGACGTCGGCGATGAAGGCGGACGCCGTTCCAAAGCTCGCGCCACTGATGCCGGCAAGAATGCGGCCGACAAACAGCATCCAGTAGCTGGTTGCCAGAGCGCAGATCAGGTTGTCAATCGCGAAAGTCAGCACGGAGGCCAGCAGAATCGGCCGGCGTCCAAACCGGTCGCTCAAATTGCCGATCAGCGGTGCAAAGAGAAACTGCATCGCCGAATAGACGAGCAGCAGCCAACCGCCCTCGATGGCGGCCTCGCCGACACTCGTTCCGGTCAGTTCCTGGAGATAGCTGGGCAGCACCGGCACGATGATGGCGATGCCCATGATGTCGAGAAGCAGAATCAGAAAGACAAGGAACAGGCCACGTCGCGCGAATTTCTTGTCGAGCATGAAGCTTCCTCTCCGCTGTCCGCCAAAACGGAGACAGAACATGAACGACGTCACCAAATAAGGTGTATCGCATCGCCCGGAACGAAACAATCCGAGAACATTTCAAAGGTTCTTATCGGAATGATCACATTCGTGAATGGCTCTTCGTGCGGCGCGTGTATCTCACCGCGACAGTTGCCGCTGCCGTGCCTTCAGGAAATCGACGAAGGCGCGCAGCGGCGCCGGCATGTGCCGTCGGCTGGCGTAATAGAGGTACGGTCCGGGGAAGCTGGTCACCCAATCTTCGAGGATTGGCACTAAGCGTCCGGCATGGATTTCGGGCATTAGGAATTCTTCGAACGTCCGGATGATTCCGAGCCCGTCCACAGCCGCACTGATCTCGAGGTCGATCGCATTGGCGAGCACGGTTGCCGGCGGCGCCACGGTCATTGCGGCGTCGCCCTCACCGAATTCCCAGGCTAGTGCAATGCCGTTCTGGAACCGATGGCGGATGGTGGCGTGCTCGAGGATATCGCGGGGATGCTGCGGTACTCCGTGCCGGGCAAGGTAGGTCGGTGCGGCCGCCGTGACGTAGCGCTGCACATGCGGGCCAATCGGGATCGCGATCATGTCCTTTTCGACGCGCTCCTCGTAACGCACACCGGCATCGAATCCGGCAGCCAGCACGTCGATGAATCCGTCTTCGGCGGTTACCTCCATGGCAATCGACGGGTGAGCCGCGAGAAATGGACCGACGATGGATGGCAGGATTTTACGCGCAACGATCGTCGGCACGTTCAGCCGCAAGGTTCCGGCCGGGTTGTCGCGTTCGCTCGCCACTTGGTCGAGAGCTCCGGCAATCTCGCCGAGCGCCGGCGCCAGCCGTTCGATGAGGCGTCTGCCCGCATCCGTCACGGTGACACTGCGCGTGGTGCGATTGAGCAGCCGCACCCCCAGCCTGGCTTCGAGCCGCCGCAGGGCTTCGCTGAGAGCCGACGCCGATACGCCGCGCTTCTTCGCGGCGGAACGAAAGCTGCGTTCGCGCGCCACGGCGGCGAAGGCGTCGAGATCGGCCAGGGGAAGATCGTTCATTGTGCAAAAATCCGTACAACCTGTGTGTGGAATGCCTGATTATCGCACAGATTGATCCGGGGTAAATATTGCAGCGAACGATACGGCCACAGCGGCCTCACCAAGGAGAAGTCAGATGCAGATGGTATCGCTAGGCAAGTCCGGCCCCCAAGTTTCGGCGTTTGGCCTCGGCTGCATGGGCATGTCGGGAATGTACGGTCCCGCCGATCGCGAAGAAAGCATTGCTACAATTCATGCCGCCCTCGACGCCGGCATCACGCTGCTCGACACGGGCGACTTTTACGGCATGGGGCACAACGAGATGCTGATCCGCGCGGCGCTCGAAGGCCGGCGTCGCGATCAGCTGCAACTGAGCGTCAAGTTCGGCGCGCTGCGCGATGCGGCGGGCGGCTGGTCCGGCTACGATGGACGGCCGAAGGCGGTGCGGAATTTCCTCGCCTATAGCCTTCAGCGCCTCGGCGTCGATTATATCGACATCTACCGTCCGTCCCGGCTCGACCCGGATGTGCCGATCGAAGAGACGATCGGTGCGATCGCGGATATGGTGAAGGCGGGTTACGTTCGCCATATCGGCCTGTCCGAAGTGGGAGCGGAGACGATCCGCCGCGCCGCCGCCGTCCACCCGATCAGTGACCTGCAGATCGAGTATTCGCTCATCTCACGAGGGATCGAGGACGAAATCCTGCCTGCCTGCCGCGAACTCGGGATCGGCGTCACCGCCTATGGCGTGCTTTCGCGCGGCCTGATCAGCGGTCATTGGCAAAAGGGTGCGGCCGGGAGCGGCGACTTCCGGGCCATGAGCCCGCGCTTCCAGGAAGGCAATCTCGAACAGAACCTCGCCTTGGTTGAAGCGTTACGACGCATCGCGGCTGACAAGGGCGCGACGGTGGCGCAGATCGCCATTGCCTGGGTTGCCGCTCAGGGGTGCGATATCGTGCCGCTCGTCGGCGCCCGGCGGCGTGAGCGTCTTACCGAGGCGCTCGGGTCTCAGGCGGTTCAATTGAACGCCGATGATCTCGCGGCAATCGAGCGTGCCGTTCCGAAGGGCGCTGCCGCCGGCGCGCGCTATCCCGAGGCGCAGCTTGTTCATATGGATAGTGAGCGGCAACAATGACGGAGCTCCGGACCGGATTTACCCGGTCCGGAGAGCAATCAAACCGAACCGGAGAAGGTGTCGCAATCCGACATCCTGCCACTGTCGAAACCACGCCTGAACCACTTCATCCGTTGCTCCGAGGTGCCGTGGTTGAAGCTCTCTGGCACGACATAGCCCTGCGTGCGTTTCTGCAGCGTGTCGTCACCGATCTGGGTCGCGGCATTGAGTGCCTCTTCGAGGTCGCCGCGCTCCAGCAAGCCCTTCTGTTCGGTGTATTTGCCCCAGATGCCGGCAAAGCAGTCTGCCTGCAGCTCGACGCGGATCGACATCTGGTTTGCCTCGGCCTCGCTCATGCGCTGGCGCATCTGGTTGAACTTCGGAAGGACCCCGACCAGGTTCTGCACGTGATGGCCAACCTCGTGCGCCAGAACATAAGCTTGGGCGAAGTCGCCGGCTGCATCGAACTTCTGGGCGAGTTCCTCGAAGAAGTTCATGTCGAGATAGACCTTGCGGTCACCCGGGCAATAGAACGGCCCCGAGGCAGCGGAGGCGAACCCGCAGGCCGACTGGACGGCATTGCTGAAAAGCACGAGCTTCGGTTCCTCGTATTGTTCGCCACCCGCCTGGAAGATGCCGTTCCAGGTATCCTCCGTTTCCGCGAGTACCGTCGCCATGAAAGCCTTCATTTCCTCTTCTTCGGCCGAGCCACGCGGCGCCTGCGAGCCATCGCTCTGTTCGAAGCCCGGCATGTTCACCGGACCACCCTCGAGTATCTGGAGCATGTCGATGCCCATGGCTTTCAGGACGAAATAAAGAATGACGAGGAAGATGATCGTGCCGAAGCTCAAGCCGCCGCCGGCGCGACGCATGCCCCCGCCGGTCGGTATGCGGAACCCGCCGCCGCGTCCAAAGGGGCCGCCTCCAAGGCCGCCGGGGCTCGCGCCCCGCTGATCCTCGACGTTACTGGACTGGCGGCGGCCCTTCCATTCCATGATCTTTCCTCCGGAGACGTCGTTTTCTGTCTGACGCGTTGAGTAGTTATATGCCCGCACGACAACCCATGTAAAACGCAATCGCCGCCACGCGGTTTCATCGCACCGGTCATTTTCCGCGATGCGTGTGCCGCCGATTCGTCCTGCCAGGTAAAGGATTGACGTCTCTTCGCTTTCGCGTTCCTATGGCGCGAGGACGGTCGGAGGAGCAGTGCATGAAGGCAGTGCGTCTGGAAGCGGTCGGCGACATCTCCGTTCGGCACGTCGAGGTGCCCGAGCCTGGCCCCGACGATCTGCTTGTCAAAGTCGAGGCTTGCGGCATTTGCGGGACCGACCGGCATCTCCTTCATGGGGAGTTTCCCTCCACGCCTCCGGTCACCCTCGGTCACGAATTCTGCGGCATTGTCGTGAGGGCCGGGAGCGCCGTTCACGGTTTCAAGCCGGGGACGAGGATCACCGGAGACCCCAATATCTCTTGCGGGCGCTGCCCACAGTGCCAGGCGGGCCGCGTGAATCTCTGCCGCAATCTACGCGCCATCGGCATCCATCGTGACGGCGGCTTCGCGGAGTACGTGCTGGTCCCTCAGAAGCAGGCCTTTGAAATTCCGCTTAGTCTCGATCCGGTGCACGGTGCCTTCTGCGAACCCCTCGCCTGCTGCCTGCACGGTATTGACAGCGCGGGCATCGTCGCCGGATCCTCGGTTGTCGTCCTCGGGGGCGGCGTGATTGGTCTCCTCACCGTTCAACTCGCGCGGCTGGCCGGCGCCACGACGGTCATTCTTTCGACACGCCAGGCTTCGAAGCGCCGTTTGGCGGAAGAGGTCGGGGCGACCGCAACGGTTAATCCGGCCGCCGGCGACGCCATCGAGGCGATTTCAGGGCCACACGGGCTCGTTCCCGGTGGCGTGGACGTCGTGATCGAATGCGCCGGCGTGGCAGAAACGGTGAAGCAGTCGACACGTCTCGCCAAGGCAGGCGGAACGGTCGTCATCCTCGGCGTGTTGCCGCAGGGCGAAAAGGTCGAGATCGAACCTTTCGATATTCTCTTCCGTGAACTGCGCGTTCAAGGTTCCTTCATCAATCCCTTTGTGCACCGCCGCGCCGCCGACCTCGTCGCCTCGGGGGCGATCGAAATCGACCGGCTCATTTCAAGGCGCGTGACCCTCGACGCGGCCCCGGATATCATTGCCAATCCAGCCCTCCCGGGAGAGGTTAAAGTGCTGGTGATCCCGTCTTCCTAGAAGGCCGCGCACGTCAGCGAAAATCGATTGCTGACGTCCCCCTTGATCGGCGCACAAATATCTTCGCTTTATTGTCGATTCCGGAATTTTCGGGGTTCCGCTGGCACAGACATTTGCCTATAAGCCGCTTCTAGCCTGAAAACACCATTCATTGCGCACCCGGCCGGCGATCTCCCAGCTCGGCCGGTTTTTCGCGCAGCCAGAAAACGGATGAGAACCATGCCGAAGCGCCAAGATATCAAATCGATCCTCATCATCGGCGCGGGGCCGATCGTGATCGGCCAGGCATGTGAATTCGACTACTCCGGCACCCAGGCTTGCAAGGCTCTTAAAGAGGAAGGTTACCGCGTCATCCTCGTCAACTCCAATCCGGCGACGATCATGACCGATCCCGGGCTTGCGGATGCGACCTATGTCGAGCCGATCACCCCCGAGGTCGTCGCCAAGATCATTGCCAAGGAGCGCCCCGACGCGCTGCTGCCGACCATGGGCGGCCAGACGGCATTGAATACGGCGCTTTCCCTGCGGCGGATGGGCGTCCTCGATCGTTACAATGTCGAGATGATCGGCGCCAAGCCAGAGGCGATCGACAAGGCCGAAGACCGCGCCCTTTTCCGCGAGGCGATGGCCAAGATCGGGCTCGAGACGCCGAAGTCGCGGCTGGCGAACGCCACCGACATCAAGGAGCAGGACCGCAAGGCGCACGAGGCGGAGCGCGCCGCGCTCAAGGCCAAGTTCTCCGGTGCCGAACTGGACACCGCCCTCGACGATCTCGAAAACAGGTGGAATCTCGGCGAAGGCGACCGCAAGCAGCGCTACGTGAACCATGCGATGGCGATCGCCGCCCAGGCGCTCGACGATGTCGGCCTTCCGGCAATCATCCGGCCCTCCTTCACGCTCGGCGGCACGGGCGGCGGCATCGCCTACAACCGCTCGGAATTCTTCGAGATCATCGGTGGTGGTCTCGATGCCTCGCCGACCACCGAAGTCCTGATCGAGGAGTCGGTGCTCGGCTGGAAGGAGTATGAAATGGAAGTCGTCCGCGACAAGGCGGACAATTGCATCATCATCTGCTCGATCGAAAACATCGACCCGATGGGCGTCCACACGGGCGATTCCATCACCGTCGCGCCGGCGCTGACGCTGACCGACAAGGAATATCAGATCATGCGCAACGCCTCGATCGCGGTTCTGCGCGAAATCGGCGTTGAAACCGGCGGATCGAACGTGCAGTTCGCGGTCAATCCGGAAAACGGCCGCCTGGTCGTCATCGAGATGAACCCGCGCGTCTCGCGCTCGTCGGCGCTCGCCTCCAAGGCGACAGGTTTTCCGATCGCCAAGATCGCCGCCAAGCTTGCCATCGGCTATACGCTCGACGAGCTGGAGAACGACATCACCGGGGGAGCCACGCCTGCCTCCTTCGAACCGTCGATCGACTATGTCGTCACCAAGATCCCGCGCTTCGCCTTCGAGAAGTTCCCCGGCGCCGAGCCGACGCTGACCACCGCGATGAAATCGGTCGGCGAAGTGATGGCGATCGGCCGCACTTTTGCGGAATCGCTGCAGAAGGCGCTTCGCGGGCTTGAAACCGGGCTGACCGGCCTCGACGAGATCGAAGTTCCGGATTTCGACGAGAACGGTGACGGCCGCAACGCCATTCGCGCCGCGATCGGCATCCCGACCCCCGACCGCCTGCGCATGGTCGCCCAGGCGCTGCGCCTAGGCATGACCGAGGCGGAAGTGCACGAGTCCTGCAAGATCGATCCCTGGTTCATCGCCCAGTTCAAGGCGATCGTCGACATGGAGGCCCGCATCCGCGAACACGGCCTGCCGCAGGATGCCGAAAACCTCAGAATGCTGAAGGCGATGGGCTTCTCGGACGCCCGGCTTGCGACGCTGACCGGCAAGCGCCCGAAGGAAGTGGCGGAGCTGCGCAATGCGCTGAACGTCCGCCCGGTCTACAAGCGCATCGATACCTGCGCGGCGGAGTTCGCTTCGCCGACCGCCTACATGTATTCGACCTATGAAACGCCGTTCGTCGGCGCTGCCCGCTCCGAGGCACAGGTCTCCGATCGCAAGAAGGTCGTCATTCTCGGCGGCGGCCCGAACCGGATCGGCCAGGGCATCGAATTTGATTATTGCTGCTGCCACGCGGCCTTCGCCTTGAAGGACGCCGGTTATGAAGCGATCATGATCAACTGCAACCCGGAAACCGTTTCGACCGACTACGACACCTCCGACCGGCTCTATTTCGAGCCGCTGACGGCCGAAGACGTGATCGAGATCATGCGGGCCGAACAGGAAAACGGCACCTTGCACGGCGTAATCGTGCAGTTCGGCGGCCAGACGCCGCTGAAGCTTGCGGAAGCGCTGGAGAAGAACGGCATCCCGATCCTCGGCACGGCACCTGACGCGATCGATCTTGCCGAAGACCGCGACCGCTTCCAGAAGCTCTTGATGAAGCTCGACCTCAACCAGCCGCGCAACGGCATCGCCTACTCCGTCGAACAGGCCCGTCTCGTCGCTGGCGAAATCGGCTTTCCGCTGGTCGTGCGGCCGTCTTACGTTCTCGGCGGCCGCGCCATGCAGATCATCCATTCGGAAAGCATGCTGCAGAGCTACCTGCTCGACACCGTTCCCGGACTCGTGCCGGAAGACATCAAGCAGCGCTATCCGAACGACAAGACCGGCCAGATCAACACGCTGCTCGGCAAGAACCCGCTGCTCTTCGACAGCTATCTGACGAATGCGATCGAAGTGGATGTCGATTGCTTGTGCGACGGCAAGGATGTCTTCGTTTCCGGTATCATGGAGCATATCGAGGAGGCGGGCATTCACTCTGGCGACTCGGCCTGCTCGCTGCCGGTGCACTCGCTCGACAACGACCTGGTGGACGAACTCGAGCGTCAGACGGCAGCGCTTGCCAAGGCACTGAACGTCGGCGGATTGATGAACGTGCAGTTCGCCATCAAGGACGGCACGATCTACGTGCTCGAAGTTAATCCGCGCGCCTCCCGCACGGTCCCGTTCGTCGCCAAGACGATCGGGGCGCCGATTGCGAAAATCGCCGCACGGGTGATGGCCGGGGAAACTCTGGATGACGCGATTGCCGCCTATGGGAAGAAGCCGGATCCGCGCAATCTGAAGCACATTGCCGTCAAGGAAGCCGTGTTTCCCTTCGCCCGGTTCCCCGGCGTCGACACGCTGCTCGGTCCCGAAATGCGCTCGACCGGCGAAGTGATCGGCCTCGATACCGACTATGCGCTGGCTTTCGCCAAGTCCCAGCTCGGCGCCGGCGTCGACCTGCCGCGCGACGGAACCGTCTTCGTCTCGGTGCGCGACGAGGACAAGGCACGCGTGCTGCCGGCCATCCGCGTTCTCGTGGACATCGGATTCAAAGTCATGGCAACCGGCGGCACGGCCCGGTTCCTGGCCGAGCATGGCATTACCGCCACCAAGGTGAACAAGGTGCTCGAGGGCCGGCCGCACGTCGAAGACGCCATTCGCAACCGCCAGATCCAGCTCGTCATCAACACAACGGATGGCAACAAGGCGATCTCCGACTCGAAGTCGCTCCGCCGTGCGACCCTGATGCAGAAGGTTCCCTATTATACGACCATGGCCGGAGCCGAGGCAGCGGCACACGCCATCAAGGCGCTGAAGGCCGGGAGCCTCGAGGTGCGTCCGCTGCAGAGCTATTTCGAGGCTTGACGAATGCCTGATAGCGCATCTGTTTTCCGGTGCGCCATTGCGCGTCAATTCTCGTTAGATATCTGAATGCAACCTGAACGTTTGCTTCAGGCTGCATTCGGATGCGCCGTGGTTCCATGCCACCCGTCAGCAAAGCCGCAATCAACGGCAACGCGCGAAGCGGGGCCACGACGTGCAACTCTATTTTTTCGATCTCCGCTGGGGCGATGAACGCTTCATCGATGAGGATGGCATCGTCCATTTCGACGAGGGTTCGGCGCTTTATTACGCTCGGCGCATTGCCGACAAGATCGGCCGTGATGCGGACTATGGATCGCTGAAGGTGGAGGTACGCTCGAGCGAGGGTAAACTGCTCGCGACCGTCGCGCCATCCGAAGGCCGCGGCCACGAGCAGTTTGCTTTCATTGGCAGGCGTCGTCCAGGCGACGCCTCCCTGAGAATGCCGTCCTCTCCGCCGTGACTGGAGCTCTCACTTGAGCGTGGCGGCTGAAGGTGCCTGCCGCGACAAGCTTAGCGTGCTGACGGCAAAGAAGACCGATGCGACGGCAATCACGCAAGCGAGTGCAAACACGGCAAGCAACGACAAAGACAACACATTGTCGCTGGCGCCTTCATCGAAGCCGAATGCATTGGCGGTTGCGCCGAAAGCGGCAGCTCCGATCGCGTAGCCGGCCGATTGCAGCGTCGGCAGTAGCGCCGAGATCTTGTCGCGTTCCTCTCTGGTCGACACGTCCATCAGGAACTGGCTGAGCGTTCCCCAACTGATCCCGAAGCCTGCACCGATCGCCACCTGCCCGATGAAGACGAGCCGGTGCTCGCCGCTGCCGACGGCGAGTGTCAGCCCGACGAGACCAAGGCAGAGGATCAGCGGTCCCGTCCACATCAGCCGAATGCGAAATGCATGCGAGGGCAGACTGGCGACCACAATTGCTGTTGCACTCCAGGACATGGCCATTAAGGCGCTGGAAAAGCCGGCGGCTGTTGGTCCGAAGTCCCACAGCTGCTGCATGGAATAGACGAGATAGACGGAACCGGATGCCTGGGCCAGCGGCATCAACAGAACGACCCAGAGGCCGGTGCCAAGTGCGGTGCGGAGCGAGAACGCACCGGACGGCAGAATGGAATGCGGCGATCTGCGGTCGGACCGGATCGCAATTATGAAAACTGCGAGTGCCATCATGAGCAAAACCGCCATCACATAACCCTTGCTGGCGGTGTTGGAGAGCGAGATCAGCAAGATCCCGAGGCCGAAAGCGACAAGTCGCGGCAATGGAACGGCGCCCGCCGCTACCGTGCGTTGCTTCGGCTGACCGACGATCGCAATGACGAGGGCGATGAAGACCGCCACGGCCGGTATGTTGACGAAGAAGGCGGCGCGCCACGACCAGTATTCCGTGAGTAGCCCGGAGATCAGCGGTCCGGCAAAGGCTGCAGAAGCCCAGACGATCGCTTCCGCCCCGAAGACCTTGGGAACGAGCCGCGGCGGAAAAAGCTCCGGTATCAGTGCGTAGCAAACCCCGGCAATGATGCCCTCGCCCAGTCCCTGCAGCAGCCTGCCGGCGAGCACTTGCGGCATTCCGGTCGCCAAGGTCGCTATGACGGTGCCTGTGGCGAAGACAAGCGCTGCAGCGATGAGCGTATTGCGCGCACCGAATCGGGCTTTCTGATTGGCCGCCAGGGCGCCGCCGATGATGGCGAAGACGAGGTAGAGGGTGAAGGCCCAGGACAGCAAGGCTGCGCCACCGAACTCCTCGACCGCCGTCGGCAAGGCCGTCGAAATGAAGAATTCGTTGAAAGCAAAGAGCGCGACGCCGAGGCACAATGTCACGGTCGCGGCGAGATGATCCCTCCGTAGCAACTCGCTCCAGCGTCCCTCGCCTTCCCTGTGCCTTGTCACGCTGGAGATCCTCGGGTTCTCTTCGGCTACACTCATAGATTGGTTCCGATCGTTTGTTCATGGAACCAGCATTGATACAACCTCAAGTGCTGTTGAGGTAAAGAGGCCTTTTGCAAGTGACCGCTTATTGCGAGAAGCTCAAGGTCGTATGCGGCCTTGGCCGCCCGTGGACAGTCGCGAAAAATCTGGCTTTCGCAGTTCCGTTTCTGTTATAAGAACGGTTCGGATGTTTCGGACGGTTCCGGTGCTTTTGCACCGGGGACCGTTTTCTTTTGCGTCGATGCCGCCGGGAGGTGGCGCCGCGCGCTTGGTAAAGGACAATGAAATGGTCGACAAAGTTCCGATGACCCAGGGTGGATTCGCCAATCTGCAGGAGGAACTGCGCTGGCGCCAGCAGGAAGAACGCCCGCGAATCATCGAAGCGATCGCCGAGGCGCGTGCCCATGGGGACCTGTCGGAAAATGCCGAGTACCATGCCGCCAAGGAGGCCCAGAGCCACAACGAGGGCCGCGTTTCCGAGCTCGAAGATCTGATCGCCCGGGCCGAGGTCATCGATCTGTCGAAGATGTCCGGCTCGAAGATCAAGTTCGGCGCGAGGGTCAAGCTCGTCGACGAGGACACTGAGGAAGAAAAGACCTACCAGATCGTCGGAGACCAGGAAGCTGACGTCAAGGCTGGCCGGATCTCGATCTCGTCGCCGATCGCCCGCGCGCTGATCGGCAAGGAAGTCGGAGACTCGATCGAAGTGAACGCACCGGGTGGCTCCAAGGCCTACGAGATCCTCGCCGTTCAGTGGGGCTGAGCGCCCGATCCCACGGCCGAAACGCGCGAACGCGGCAGAGGCCGAACAGGGCCTCGCCATTCCACCCAGGGCGCGGCGTTCGCTCCGCCCCCCTCTCCCCCAAACAACTGATTGCTAGCGGCGCAAGGAGAGCGCTCACGTGGCCGATATTCGGGACATCGAGATTATTGCGCCCAATTTCAAGCGACGGCTCTCCGGCGTCACTTCGACGATCATCCAGCTTGTTCCCGTTCAGCGCAACCTCGGGCAGAAGATCGCGGTCCTCGGGCTCGGGCTGCCCACGAGTCTGCCATCGATCCGGTTTCGCGACCTGATCCAGCTGTGGCGGACGCCGAAAGGCCGCCGCTGCCGCGTCTGGCATGCGCGCCGCAATGTCGAAATGCTGCCGGCAATCCTGCTGCGCGACCTGCTGCGCATGAAGATCCGGATCGTCTTCACCTCCGCCTCGCAGCGGCGGCATACCGGGTGGAGCAAGTTCCTCATCGGCCGGATGGATGCGGTGATCGCCACCAGCGCCAAGACCGCCGCCTATCTGGCGGTGCCGAGCACTGTCATCCTGCACGGTATCGACACCAAACGTTTCCACCCGCCGGTCGACAAGGCGGCAGCGAAGCGTGGGCTCGATCTCGATCCGTCCAGGAAATACGTCGGCTGCTTCGGCCGTGTCCGCCACCAGAAGGGAACCGACCTTTTCGTCGACAGCATGATCGCCCTTTTGCCCGGCCGGCCCGAATGGGGTGCGATCGTCGCCGGACGCGCCACGGGCCCTCACCTCGCCTTCGAGGCTGAATTGAAGGACCGGGTCGCCAAGGCGGGGCTCGCCGATCGCCTGTTGTTCGTCGGCGAGCACACGAATATTCCCGATTGGTATCGCGCCCTCGATCTCTTTGTCGCGCCGCAGCGCTGGGAAGGCTTCGGTCTGACGCCACTCGAGGCGATGGCGAGCGGCGTGCCGGTCGTGGCAAGTGACGTCGGCGCCTTTTCGGAACTGATCGCAGAAGGGCCGGACGAAACCGGGCTCATCATTCCGGCCGGCAATCTCGAAGCGATGGTCGATGGCGCCGCCACCTTCATGGACGACCTGCCCCGCCTTGCGGCTGCCGCCGCGAACGGTCTGGCGCGTGCGTCCAGAGATTTCGCTATCGAGGGCGAAGCTCGGGCAATCGGCGCGATCTACGACCGTCTGATGCGCTGACGCTGAAGCTTACCGTTTCGAGGCGAATAGCGTCAGATAGGCGTCGGTGATCGCCTCCTTGGAGAAATGACTGACCAGCGTCTGATGTCCCCGTTCGGCGAGTGCGGCGCCCAAGCTGCGATCGTCGGCAATCCGCTCGATCGCGCGGGCGAACCCATCGGCATCGCCGATGTCGACCATCAGGCCGTTCTCGCCATCGCGCATGAACCATTGCGGCCCTTCGGAGCGACTCGAGACGACTGGCGTTCCCTGGGCCCAGGCTTCCAGGATGACATTGCCGAGCGGTTCGTGGTTCGAAGCCATGACGAAAATATCGGCCGCCGCGAGGAAGCGTCTCGTGTCCTTCTGCCAGCCGGCGAAGCGGACCCTTTGGCTGACGCCGAGATCGGTTGCGAGCTTGTGGAGGTTTTCCCCCTCCTCGCCATCGCCCAGCAGCCAAAGGTAAGCGCCCGGCACTTTGGCAACGGCCTCGATGAGTGTGTGGAAGCCCTTGCGTTCCACAAAACGGCCCATCGACATGACGACGGGCGCGCCCTCCGGCGTGTCGAGCGTCGCCCGGCTTATAGGTTCGACACGTTCGGTGCTGGTGAAATTCGAAATGATCTCGACATCCCGCTTCCAGCCGAGCTTGCGGACATGCTCGGCAATGCCCGGCGTATTGCAGACAATGCAGTCCGTGTTGTGAAAATAGTCGAGGCGAGGCGGATAGTCGCCGAGCCGGGAAATCTTGATGCACCGCTTATAAGGCGGCATCAGTTGGCTGGCGCGCGGTGCCCAGGCCATGAGGGCGTCCGGCCTGTCGCGCTGCGCCATCTGCATCACCTTGCGCGGCAGAAGCAGGCGATCCAGAGACAAGTTCCGGAAATGGCTTTCCGTTATCCTGGTCGAACCTTCGATTTCGGGGCGCCACGGGCGGTGGGGCCGGATAACCGCTGTCTGCTCGACGCCGCGTTCGGCAAGCGCCTTGACGAGGTGGACAAAGAAACGTTCCGCGCCGCCGTCTTTTCCGAAATGGAAGTGCATCACTTTCATCGCTGCGCCGCACCTTTTGCGAAGAGCTCGAGATAGGCGTCGGTGATCGCCTTCTCGGAAAAGCGCGTCTGCAGTGTTTCGCGGCCGCCGGCACTCAGTCTTTCGCGTAGCACCGGATCGTCCCGCAGCCTGCGAATCGCGTTCGCGAGGCCCTCGTCGTCGGCGCAGTCCACCATCAAGGCGTCGCGCTCATGCGTCATCACCCAGGAAGGCCCTTCGGCCCGTGCCGCAATAGTCGGTTTGCCGGCGCCCCAGCCCTCGAAACACACGTTGCCGAGAGGCTCATGCGACGAATTGATCGCGAAAGCGTCACCGGCAGCGAGGTAACCATAGGCATTGGTCTGCCAGCCGGGAAAGCGGACACGCTCGCGTATTCCCAGTTTGTCGGTCAACGCCTCAAGCTCATCCCGTTCCGGCCCGTCGCCGAGCAGCCAAAGATAAACACCCTCGACCTTCTGGATGGCGCGAAGCAGCCCGTCGAAGCCCTTGCGTTTGACGAAACGCCCCATGCCGACTACGACGAATGCTTCGGCGGGCGTTTGCATCTCCGATCGCGCGACCGGCGCGACGGGTGTGGCACGCGTGAAATTCGCGATCACCTCGATATCACGGCGCCATCCGAATTCCCGCACCTTGGCGGCGATGTCCGGGGTGATGCAGACCAATGTCTCGACATTGGTGTAGTAACCAAGATGCTCCGGATAGTCGCCGAGACGAGAAATCCGTAAGGCGTTCTTGTAGGAAGGCATGAAGCGGCTGGCGCGCAACTGCCAGGCCATGATGACATCGGGCCGGAACTCCCTCAGGATGCGCGACATCCGCCACTGCAGGAAAAATCGCGACAGCGAAAGCCGGCGGAAGACGCCCTCGTAGACCTGCGCGCTCCGCTCGATCTCGCTGCGCCAGCTACGCCCGGGCCGGATCAGCACGCGCTGCTCGACACCCCTGTCATGCAGGGCGTTGACCAGGTTCACGAAGAACCGTTCCGCGCCGCCTTCCTTGCCGAAATGAATATGCATGACTTTCATGGGTCACCTTTTCCGGGCATTAGCGGGAAAGCGCATCGTCGATGTTTGGCCGCGCCTTCAGCGCATGCCGCTGATAGACCTTGGCAGCAGTCAGGAACGCGTAGACTGCTCCGGTCATCGCTTCGATGAAGCCGGGAAAGCCGCAGCGCCACAGGCCGTTTCGGAAGTAGAGCCGGTAGAAATAGAGCGGTGGACTAAACAGCAGCTTGTACGGCCGCGCTGCCTTGCCCTCCGCCATCTGCTGATCCGCTTTCAGCGTCGAATACTTGTTCTCCTTGAGGATCTGCTCGTCGATGATCAGCGGCCGATAATGCAGCAGGCTGCCGGAACGGGCTGCGCCCACCTTGCCGTCCGGAACGATCCCTTCATGCACCTTCTGGCCAAGATCATAGCGGCCGCGGCCGTTGCGGATCAGGCGAAGATTGCGCCGTTCTTGCACTTTTTCGGGCGTGTAGCCGTAGCCGATCAGATAGGGGCGGCGCGCCACCCGCCAGCCGACGATGTCGGCCGGGGCGTTCAAGAGCGAAGGCAACAGAGCCTTGAGCGGTTCGTCGAACCGCTCGTCCGCGTCGATATTGAAGCACCAGGGCTGGCCGCACTGCTCGAGGGCGAATTGCTTCTGCCCGGCATAGCCACGCCATGGTTCGTACATGAACCGGATGGGCCAGCCCTTGTCGATATAGGATTGCACCAGCGCCGCCGTCCCGTCGGTGGAGCCGGAATCGACGATGACGATCTCCGCGCATTGTTCGAGGCTCTCGATGCAATTGCCGAGATAAGCCTCCTCGTTCAAGCAGATGATGAAAGCGGACAGGGGAAGCTTTGGCGTCATGGAGATCCTCTGACCGGCCGCGACCGGCAGCCTGCGTGGCGCGAAAGGGCTCTTGTCGAGCGAGTTTCAAGCTCCGCTTCCCAGTTTCGCCCAGATTGATTGACAACGGCGATGCTTCGCTAGATCTCCACCTGGCAGGCGTCCTTCACTTGGCGGATCGTCAGCATCGTCCGTACTGTATCGACATTGTCCGTCGCAGTGAGCTCTTCAATAACGAAATCCTGAAAGGCCGCAAGGTTCTCGGCGACGCACTGAAGCAGAAAGTCCGATTCACCCGAGACCATCCAGGCCTCGCGGACGAGCGGCCATGATGCGGTGCGTGCAGCAAAGGCCTTGAGATTGGCGTCCGACTGGTGCTTTAGCCCGACCATGCAAAAGGCCACCAGGTCGTAACCGAGCGCAGAGGCATTCAGAAGGGCGCGGTAACCGCGGATGACGCCGGCTTCCTCGAGCTTGCGAACGCGGCGCAGGCATGGCGGCGCCGAGATGCCCACGCGTTCGGCCAGTTCCACATTCGTCATGCGCCCATTGCCTTGCAACTCGCGCAGAATTTTCATGTCGATTGCATCGAGGTCGACGCGTAAGACCATTTGCCAATCCCCGTTTCCATGGAGCTCGCTCGACGAGGTTCCCCTTGCCCGCCGCTCCCCGGGCGGGGCGAGTCGGGTCTCGCCCGAGGCGATATTCTTCATGCTGTGGGTAGCACGTAACTGCGCCCTTGAACGAGAGTGCAAGGGGTTGCGTGCACAAAAACCTTTCTGCCGTCGCCGACGACGACGCAGCTTGCCGGATTCCAGACCCCCGATTGGTCGTTTTGCATCGAAAACGATGCAAAAATGCCCGATCTGGTGTCAAATTCATGGTGCGGACGCAACCACTTGTGTGTATCAGCAGCGGTGCCCTTGAAAGAGCGCGCTGTGAATACCTAAAGTAAGGCGATATTTTTTAGCATCGAACCGAACCGGCTCGCACGCCCGTCCGGCGAACTAAGGACCCAAGCATGACCGCCCGCCACACCAAAGTGCTGATCATCGGCTCCGGCCCTGCCGGGTACACGGCAGCGATTTATACGGCCCGCGCCATGCTTTCGCCCGTGCTCATTGCCGGTATGGAGCAAGGCGGCCAGTTGATGATCACCACGGATGTGGAGAACTATCCGGGCTATGCCGATCCGGTCCAGGGGCCCTGGATGATGGAGCAGATGCTGAAGCAGGCGATGCATGTCGGCGCGGAGATCGTCAACGACATCGTCACCGATGTCGACCTTTCCGTGCGGCCGTTCCGCATCAGGACGGACAGCGGCACAGAATGGACGACCGACGCCCTGATCATTGCGACCGGCGCCAAGGCCAAGTGGCTAGGGATCGAGACCGAGCCGGCTTTCATGGGCTTCGGCGTTTCCGCCTGCGCCACCTGCGACGGCTTCTTCTATCGCAACAAGGACGTTATCGTCGTCGGCGGCGGCAACTCCGCCGTCGAGGAAGCGCTCTATCTCTCGAATCTGGCCAAGACGGTCACGGTCGTCCACCGCCGGGATTCATTCCGGGCGGAAAAGATCCTGCAGGAACGCCTGTTCGCCAAGTCGAACGTCAAGATCGTTTGGGACCATGAAGTGGTCGAATATCTCGGTACACCGGCAAAACCGCCGATGCCGGCTTCGGTCAATGGCGCGAAACTTCGCAATACCAAGACCGGCGTTCTTTCCGAAATGGCGGCGGATGGCGTGTTCGTCGCAATCGGTCATGCACCGGCCGTGGAACTCTTCAAGGGCAAGCTGCGCCAGAAGCCAAACGGTTATCTCTGGACGGCGCCGGACTCGACCGCGACCGATGTCGCCGGGGTTTTTGCTGCCGGCGACGTGACCGACGATATCTATCGTCAGGCGGTCACCGCCGCCGGGATGGGCTGCATGGCGGCGCTCGAGGCGGAGAAATATCTGGCGGGTCATATGCCCGTCGCAATTGCAGCCGAATAGAAGCTGCAAAACGGGGCCTACGTCCTATTGCATGTTTCCTTAGTTCGGAGCCGATCTAAGGATAAAAACATGCGGTAATTCAAAGTTCTACGGCGATCTTTGCGTCTGACTTGACGCGGCGCTGTAGAGGGCGTGGCTTCGCATGGGAACAGACGCATCGGTGACGCGC
This sequence comes from Sinorhizobium fredii USDA 257, assembly GCF_000265205.3. Classification (NCBI taxonomy): domain Bacteria; kingdom Pseudomonadati; phylum Pseudomonadota; class Alphaproteobacteria; order Hyphomicrobiales; family Rhizobiaceae; genus Ensifer; species Ensifer fredii. The sequence continues at coordinate 4,172,090 of NC_018000.1, read as the reverse complement.
GGAGGACTCTACCCTTTCCTCCGAACGGTCCTTTATGGGGGATTTCATGTCGCTAGACTGGGACAAACTGCGCATATTTCATGCGGCGGCCGAGGCCGGCTCGTTCACGCATGCGGCAGACAAACTTCACCTCTCGCAATCGGCAATCAGCCGGCAGGTCAGCGCGCTCGAGCAGGATGTCGGCATCAAACTGTTTCATCGCCACGCGCGCGGTTTGATTCTGACCGAACAGGGCGAGATGCTCTATCGGACGGCGCACGAAGTGCTGATGAAGCTCGAGAGCGTCAAGGCGAAGCTCACCGAGACGACCGACAAGCCGAGCGGAAAATTGCGCATCACCACGACCGTCGGTCTCGGCCAGGGCTGGCTGACGGACAAGGTCCAGGAATTCATGGCGCTCTACCCGGACGTCCAGGTGCAACTCATTCTCGACAATGAAGAGCTCGACGTGAACATGCGGCACGCCGACTGCGCCATCCGCTTGCGCCAGCCGCAGCAATCGGATCTGATCCAGCGCAAGCTTTTCACGGTGCACATGCATATCTACGCCGCGCCCTCTTACATCAACAAGCACGGCGAGCCGCAGTCGATCCAGGACCTCGACAACCACCGCATCATTACCTTCGGCGAACCGGCACCCAATTACCTGCTTGACGTGAACTGGCTGGAGATCGCCGGACGGGACCCGGACAATCCGCGCGTATCGCACTTGCAGATCAACAGTCAGACCTCGATCAAGCGCGCCTGCCTGCTTGGTATCGGCATCGCCATGCTTCCCGACTACATCGTCGGGCGGGATCCTGGGTTGATCCAGCTGCCGATCAGCGCCGATATCCCCTCATTCGATACTTATTTCTGCTATCCAGACGAAATGAAGAACGCCGCGAAGCTGAAGGTCTTTCGCGACTTTATTGTCGCCAAGGCACGCAACTGGAACTTCTGACGTTCGGAGCGATTGCTCGATTTATGAGCAGTTGCCAGCACTTCTCTTAACCTCTTGTTTTTGCGAATAAGTATTTCTCCGCTGCGAAACCGTACTGCAAGGCAATGCCATTGTGCGATGCAAAAATATGCAGGGATGCGCAGGCGGCATGGCTGTCATGCATATTATATGATTGCTCCTCGCCCAAAAAAGCAGCATACCAAACCCAGCTGATGCACTTTGGTGGCTTCTCCTCCCAGTGCCACCGCAGCAGCTGTTCCCCTCTGGAGGTTCTAATTACCTTCACAACTACAAGGGCCCAAGTTTTCTTGCGGCCCTCTTTTTTTGCCCGACATCGTTGAGGGAGATGACGAAGCGTATGGGCGCAGAGCAGCGATTCGTTCGGCCGCCGCGCCTGCCCCGTTTCTCGTCGGCGGCGAAGATGCTATTCATATTCACTCGTTCAGCGCCGAGGAGCCGTATGGTCAAACCGAGCAGAGCGGGCCGATGCCACATCTGGAGCAACCGAATGGGACGTCTGGCGCGCACTGCCGGGGCCGGACTGCTGACCGTGATGGCCTTTGCCGGTATCGCCGACGCGCGAACCGACGCCCCGGTCGCGCGCAAATGCCTCTACTCCGGTGTGTCTGCGACAAGCCCGTCGGTTTCCCTCTGCGTCCGCCGCGAGAATTTTGCCCGGGACGTATGCGGCATTATCGAGCATTATGCCGAGGCAAACGGTCTGCCAGCGCCCTTCTTCGCACGGCTGATCTGGCGCGAAAGCCTGTTTCAACCGGACGCCGTCAGCCCGAAAGGCGCCGAAGGGATCGCCCAATTCATGCCCGGAACGGCAAAGCTGCGCGGCCTGTCCAACAGCTTCGACGCCGTGGCGGCCCTCGGCAAGTCGGCCGAATATCTGAGCGAACTCAAGCTCCGTTACGGCAATCTTGGTTTCGCAGCAGCCGCTTACAATGCAGGAGAGGCCGGGCTCGAACGGTTTCTCGAGATTGACTGGTTGCCCTACGAGACGCGCGAATATGTCCTGGCGATCACCGCCCATCCGGTGGAGGATTGGCGTGACAACCCGCCAAAGTCGCCCGACCTCGCGCTCGACAAAAACAAGAGCTTCCTGGATGGCTGCGTTGCGCTCGCCAACACCCGGCGACTGCGAGAGGTCGTCGTCGTGGACGAGGCTCCCTGGGCACCATGGGGCGTTCAACTGGCGGCCCACCAGCGCAAAACCATTGCGTACCGCCTGTTCGTGAATGCCGTAAAGAGACTGCCGGCGCCAATCAGTGGTGAAAAGGCGCTGGTGGTGCGCGAGCGCAATGGCAGCTTCGGAGGCAGAACGCGTTATGCCGCCCGCATCGGCCGCCAGACCCGCGCCGAGGCGGACAAGTTGTGCACCGCCATTCGCCGGAGCGGCGGCGCCTGCGTTGTCTTCAAGAACTGATTCGAGAGCTCGGTGTCGTCGCACGGGCCTCGACGAAACTCACTTATAAAGAAAGCCCGCCATATCCGGCGGGCTCCTTGTCGCTTATAGCAAACTCGCTCAATCGTCGGCGTCCGCTGGCGGCTCAGCCACAATGGCTTCACCGGCCGTGACGATCTCCTCGATCTCGTCCTCGCCTTCCGGTTCGCTGATCCGTTCGACCGAGACAACCTTCTCGTCCTTGGCGGTGGAGAAGATCGTGACGCCCTTGGTGGCGCGGCTTGCCAGGCGAATACCGTCCACCGGCACGCGGATGAGCTGGCCACCATCGGAAACGAGCATGATCTGGTCGTTGTGCTCGACCGGGAAGGCCGCGACGAGTTCGCCGATTTCCGCTGTCTTCGAGGTATCGGTGGCGCGAATGCCCTTGCCGCCACGACCGGAGGTGCGGAAGTCGTAGGAGGAGGAGCGCTTGCCGAAGCCCCTCTCGGAAAGCGTCAGCACGAATTGCTCGCGGGCCTTCAGTTCCTCGTAGCGCTCGTTGGTGAGTTCGCCACCATTGGCGACCTCCTCCCCGACAAGCACGATCTCTTCATCCTCGCCGGTGGTAGCGCGACGTTCGGCCGCCGACCGTCTCAGATAGGCAGCGCGCTCCCACGGTTCGGCTTCGACGTGAGCGAGGATCGCCATGGAGATGATCCGGTCGGCATCGCCGAGCGAAATTCCGCGCACGCCGATCGAGTTGCGGCCCGCAAAGACGCGCACATCGGAGACCGGGAAGCGGATGCACTGGCCGAGCGCCGTCGTCAGCACGACGTCGTCGAATTCCGTGCAGGTCTCGACCGAGAGGATTTCGTCGCCCTCCTCCTCGAGCTTCATCGCGATCTTGCCGTTGCGGTTGACCTGGATGAAGTCGGACAGCTTGTTGCGGCGCACCGTGCCGCGCGTCGTCGAGAACATCACGTCCAGGTTTTCCCAGGTCGTTTCGTCCTCGGGAAGCGGCATGATCGTCGTGATGCGCTCGCCGGGTTCCAGCGGCAGCATGTTGATCAGTGCCTTGCCGCGCGACTGCGGCGTGCCGATCGGCAATCGCCAGACCTTCTCCTTGTAGACGATGCCGCGAGAAGAGAAGAACAGAACCGGCGTGTGGGTATTGGCGACGAATAGGCGGGTAACGAAATCCTCGTCGCGCGTCGCCATGCCGGAGCGGCCCTTGCCGCCGCGGCGCTGCGCCCGGTAGGTCGTCAGCGGCACACGCTTGATGTAGCCGAGGTGCGACACGGTGACGACCATGTCTTCCCGGGCGATCAGGTCCTCGTCGTCCATATCCGGACCGCCGTCGGCGATCTCGGTGCGGCGCGGCGTACCGAATTCGTCGCGAACCGCTGCAAGCTCGTCCTTGACGATCTGCATGATGCGGAGCCGCGAGGAGAGGATTTCGAGATAATCGCGGATCTCCTCGCCGATCTTGTTGAGTTCATCGCCGATTTCATCGCGGCCAAGCGCGGTCAGACGCTGCAGGCGCAGGTCGAGAATGGCGCGTGCCTGCTCTTCCGAGAGGTTGTAGGTGCCGTCTTCGTTGATCCGATGGCGCGGATCGTCGATCAGCCGGATCAGGGAATCGACATCGTGGGCCGGCCAGCGGCGTTCCATCAACTGCTCGCGCGCCGTCTGCGGATCGGGCGCGTGGCGGATCAACTTTATGACTTCGTCGATGTTGGCGACGGCGATGGCAAGGCCGACCAAGACGTGCGCGCGCTCGCGCGCCTTGCGCAGCAGGTATTTCGTTCTCCGGCTAACGACCTCTTCGCGGAAGGAGACGAAAGCGCGCAGCATGTCGAGCAGCGTCAGCTGCTCCGGCTTGCCGCCGTTCAGCGCCACCATGTTGCAGCCGAAGGAGGTCTGAAGCGGCGTGTAGCGATAGAGCTGGTTGAGGATGACTTCGGCATTGGCATCGCGCTTCAGCTCGATGACGACGCGATAGCCCTGCCGGTCGGATTCGTCGCGGAGATCGGAGATGCCCTCGATGCGTTTGTCGCGCACCAGTTCGGCCATCTTCTCGATCATCGTCGCCTTGTTCACCTGATAGGGAATTTCGGTGATGATGATCTGCTCGCGATCGCCGCGCATCGGCTCGATATGGGCGCGGCCCCGCATGATGACGGAACCCCTGCCCGTCTCATAGGCCTGGCGAATGCCGGCGCGGCCGAGGATCAGGGCGCCGGTGGGGAAATCGGGTCCCGGAATGATCTGCATCAGATCCGGCAATTCGATCGCCGGATCGTCGATCAGCGCGATGCAGCCATTGATGACTTCGCTGAGATTGTGCGGCGGGATGTTGGTCGCCATGCCGACGGCGATGCCGCCCGCGCCGTTGACCAGCAGGTTCGGAAATTTCGCCGGAACGACGACCGGCTCGTGCAGCGTGCCGTCGTAGTTGTCGCGGAAATCGACCGTTTCCTTGTCGAGGTCATCGAGCAGCGAATGGGCCGCCTTCTGCAGCCGGCACTCGGTGTAACGCTCGGCCGCCGGCGGATCGCCGTCGACGGAGCCGAAATTGCCCTGCCCGTCGATCAGCGGCAGCCTGAGCGACCAGTCCTGCGCCATGCGCGCCAGCGCATCGTAGATCGCCGCGTTGCCGTGCGGATGGTATTTACCCATCACGTCGCCGGTAACGCGGGCGCATTTGACGTATTTCTTGTTCCAATCGATGCCGAGCTCGCTCATCCCGTAAAGGATGCGGCGGTGAACGGGTTTCAAGCCGTCACGCACATCGGGAAGCGCGCGCGAAACGATCACGCTCATGGCGTAATCGAGATAGGACCGCTGCATTTCCTCGATGATGGAAATCGGCTCGATGCCTGGCGGAGTTTTTCCGCCGCCGGGAGTGCTTTGTTCAGTCAATGTCGATCACGATCTTTGTTCAGAATCAGTCAGTTCTTATAGCCGAATGCCGCTTCAAGCGCCAATTTTGGCCAATGGTTTTGAACAGTCTTTTGCTGGCGGAACGGGCTTTTCTAGGGCACGCGTGCACCAATCGGAATAACTTCCTCTACAGGCGCCGGATCTGCTGGCATGCTCCCGCGTCGACCGGGTTTAAGCCATTGCGCGGCGCTTGGCTAGCGCCCCTTTCCAAGCACGCATGGCTTGCCTAACAATGCGGCTCTGCTACCGGAAATACCGGGGTCAATCCGGAGGGGGAACGGATGTTCGATTTGGATCTCTTGGTCAACGCGCTCACGACGCTTCTCGTCACGCTCGATCCACCGGGTCTCGCGCCGATTTTTCTGAGCCTCACGGTCGGCTTGAGCCGGCAGGAGCGCTTCCAGGTCGCTACCCGCGGCTCGTTGATCGCCTTCTTCATTCTTGCCGCCTTTGCGCTTTTCGGCGACGGCATTCTCGGCCTGCTCGGCATCTCGATCGGTGCCTTCCGCATTGCCGGCGGCCTGCTGCTCTTCTGGATCTCCTTCGAAATGATCTTCGAGCGGCGCCAGGAGAGAAAGGAAAAGACCGGAGAAACGGCGGTGACCAAGGACCACATCCACAACATCGCCGTCTTTCCCCTCGCCTTGCCGCTGATAGCTGGCCCCGGAGCGATCTCGGCAACCATCCTGCTCGGCAGTTCGTTTCCCTCGGTCGTCGAGCGCGTGCAGCTTCTTGTGGTCATTGCCGTGTCGATGGCAATCCTGTTCCTTGCCCTCGTGATTGCCGAACGGATCGATCGCTTTCTCGGTGTCACCGGCCGGGCGATCCTCACCCGCCTCCTTGGCGTGATCCTTGCGGCGCTGGCCGTGCAATTCGTCATCGACGGCGTGCGCTCGGCATTCTCAATTTAGATCGAGAAAACGCAACGGCCCGCTCAGAGGCGGGCCGTATTTTTCTGCAGGTTTTAAACCCTGACGATCAGAACGGGATATCGTCGTCGAGGTCGCGCGAGAAATTGCCGCCGCCCTGGTTCGGCTGGCCGCCGGAACGTCCGCCACCGGAGGATTGCCGCGGCTGATCGTAGTCCTCGTAACCGCCGCCTAAATCGCTGCCGCCGCGACCTGCTCCGCCGCCTTCGCCGCGGCCATCAAGCATCGTCAGCGTCGAATTGAAGCCCTGCAACACGACTTCGGTCGTATAGCGATCATTGCCGGTCTGGTCCTGCCATTTGCGGGTCTGCAACTGGCCTTCGATATAGAGCTTGGCGCCCTTCTTCACATATTGCTCGACGACCTTGCAGAGGCCCTCGTTGAAGACGACGACATTGTGCCATTCCGTCTTCTCGCGCCGCTCGCCGCTGTTGCGGTCGCGCCAGGTCTCCGAGGTGGCGATCCTGAGATTGGCGATCGGCCGGCCGTCCTGCGTGCGCCGGATTTCTGGGTCGGCCCCGACATTCCCGATCAAGATCACCTTGTTGACGCTACCAGCCATATCGCTTTTCCCGTGCTTTCCGCAGGGCCACCGGCCCGGCATTCGAATGTCTCAAGAGCGCGCATCTTAGCGACCAGCCGTCGCCGATACGCCCCGCATCGTACATAATCCACAGCTCATTTGGCAGACCGAGGCTTATGTATGTTCTTTATTTGTTCTAATATTCCCGTATTATCCTGTCAACCGAATCGCAATTGGGCCGCCTGTTTGCCGTTTGCGCCTCGACATGGGCGTTCTCGTCATTACATAGGGGGCTTTCAACCGACATGCAAAACTGGCTTCCGATGAGCGAACTCAAGACCCTCTCCATTCGCGGCGCGCGCGAGCATAATCTCAAGGGCATCGACCTTGATCTGCCGCGCAACAAGCTGATCGTGATGACCGGCCTATCGGGCTCCGGCAAATCCTCGCTGGCCTTCGACACGATCTATGCCGAGGGCCAGCGCCGCTATGTCGAAAGCTTGTCGGCCTATGCCCGGCAATTCCTGGAGATGATGCAGAAGCCGGACGTCGACCAGATCGACGGGCTGTCGCCGGCAATCTCGATCGAACAGAAGACGACGTCGCGCAATCCGCGCTCGACGGTCGGCACGGTCACCGAGATATATGACTATCTGCGCCTGCTTTTTGCCCGCGTCGGGGTCCCCTACTCGCCGGCGACGGGCTTGCCGATCGAGAGCCAGACGGTCAGCCAGATGGTCGATCGCGTCCTGGAATTCGGCGAAGGCACGCGGCTCTATATCCTTGCGCCGCTCGTGCGCGGCCGTAAGGGCGAGTACAAGAAGGAACTCGCCGAACTGATGAAGAAGGGCTTCCAGCGCGTCAAGGTCGACGGGCAGTTCTACGAAATCGCCGACGCGCCGGCGCTCGACAAGAAGTACAAGCACGACATCGATGTCGTCGTCGACCGCGTCGTCGTACGCGCTGACCTCGCCGCCCGGCTGGCGGACAGCCTGGAGACGTGCCTGACGCTTGCCGACGGACTGGCGATCGCCGAATTCGCCGACAAGCCGCTGCCGCCGGAAGAGACAGCCGCCGGTGGCTCCGCCAACAAGTCGCTGAACGAAACGCATGAGCGCGTGCTGTTCTCGGAGAAATTCGCCTGCCCGGTCTCCGGCTTCACCATTTCGGAAATCGAACCGCGGCTGTTCTCGTTCAACAATCCCTTCGGCGCCTGCGCGACCTGCGACGGTCTCGGCAGTCAGCAGAAGATTGATGAGGCGCTGATCGTCCCCGAGCCAAACCGGACCTTGCGGGACGGTGCCATCGCGCCTTGGGCGAAATCGACCTCGCCATATTACAACCAGACACTTGAGGCGCTCGGCAAGGTCTTCGACTTCAAGCTCGGCAATCGCTGGAGCGAGCTTTCCGAGGACGCGCAGAGGGCGATCCTGCATGGCACGGACGAGAAGATCACCTTCCACTATCAGGACGGCGCCCGCTCCTACAATACGACGAAAACCTTCGAGGGCATCGTGCCCAATCTTGAGCGGCGCTGGAAGGAGACCGATAGTGCCTGGGCGCGCGAGGAAATCGAGCGCTTCATGTCGGCCGCTCCGTGCCCCGCCTGCGCCGGTTACCGGCTGAAACCGGAGGCATTGGCGGTAAAAATCCACCGGCTGCATATCGGCGAGGTCACCAACATGTCGATCCGCTCCGCGCGCGACTGGTTCGAGGCCTTGCCCGAGCATCTCAGCACGAAGCAGAACGAGATCGCCGTGCGCATTCTGAAGGAAATCCGCGAGCGGCTGCGCTTCCTGAACGATGTCGGCCTCGAATATCTGAGCCTGTCGCGCAATTCCGGCACGCTTTCCGGCGGCGAGAGCCAGCGCATCCGGCTGGCCTCGCAGATCGGTTCAGGCTTGACCGGCGTGCTCTATGTGCTCGACGAGCCGTCGATCGGCCTGCACCAGCGCGACAATGCCCGCCTGCTCGACACGCTTCGGCATCTGCGCGACATCGGCAACACGGTGATCGTCGTCGAGCATGACGAGGATGCGATCCTGACGGCGGATCATGTCGTTGACATAGGTCCGGCCGCCGGCATTCACGGCGGCGAGATCGTCGCCGAAGGGGTGCCCGCCGACATCATGGCCAATCCCAAGTCTCTGACCGGACAATATCTCTCCGGCGAACTGTGCGTCGCGGTTCCCGGCGAACGGCGGAAACCGAAAAAGAAGAAGGAAATCACTGTCGTAGGCGCGCGGGCTAACAATCTGAAGAATGTGACGGCGTCGATCCCGCTTGGCGTCTTTACCGCCGTCACCGGCGTTTCGGGGGGCGGCAAATCCACCTTCCTCATCGAGACGCTCTACAAGGCGGCCGCCCGCCGCGTCATGGGGGCGCGCGAAAACCCCGCCGATCACGATCGGATCGATGGCTTCGAGCATATCGACAAGGTGATCGATATCGATCAGTCGCCGATCGGCCGGACGCCGCGCTCGAACCCGGCGACCTATACCGGCGCCTTCACGCCGATCCGCGACTGGTTCGCGGGCCTGCCGGAGGCGAAGGCGCGCGGTTACCAGCCCGGCCGTTTCTCCTTCAACGTCAAGGGCGGCCGCTGCGAGGCCTGCCAGGGCGATGGCGTCATCAAGATCGAAATGCACTTCCTGCCGGATGTCTACGTCACCTGCGACGTCTGCCATGGCAAGCGCTACAACCGGGAAACGCTCGACGTGCACTTCAAGGGCAAGTCGATCGCCGACGTTCTCGACATGACGGTGGAGGAAGGTGTCGAATTCTTCTCGGCCGTTCCCGCCGTGCGCGACAAGCTTGTGACGCTGAACCAGGTCGGGCTCGGCTATATCAAAATCGGCCAGCAGGCGAACACGCTGTCGGGCGGCGAAGCGCAGCGCGTGAAGCTCGCCAAGGAACTGTCGAAGCGTTCGACCGGACGCACGCTCTACATTCTCGACGAGCCGACAACCGGCTTGCATTTCCACGACGTAGCCAAGCTTCTTGAAGTGCTGCACGAACTCGTCAACCAGGGTAACTCGGTGGTCGTGATCGAGCACAATCTCGAAGTCATCAAGACGGCCGACTGGGTCATCGACTTCGGGCCGGAAGGCGGCGACGGCGGTGGCGAGGTCATCGCGAAAGGAACGCCGGAGGACGTCGTGAAGGAACCACGCTCCTATACCGGGCAGTTCCTGAAGGAGCTTCTGGAGCGACGTCCGGTGAGGAAAGTCGTCGCGGCGGAGTGATCTGGCCGTGCCGTGGACGGGCAAGCGGAGTACGTCGGCGGACTTGCTGCTCAAGGAACGGGTGGCGATTCCTATACGGATCCGCCAAGGTTTGCGCCTCGCGGGGATGGGGGCGAGACGGTCGAATGAGATGAGAAGCGCGGGCGCACTTTGGGCCTCAAGGAGGAATGATGGCAGAAACCGGGAAAATCCGCGTCGGCATCGGCGGCTGGAATTTCGAGCCCTGGGAGGGCAGCTTCTATCCCTCCGACCTTCCGAAGAAGCGGCAGCTCGAATTCGCCGGCAAGGAACTCCGCGCGATCGAGGTCAACGGCACCTATTACAGCTCGCAGAAGCCGGCAACCTTCGCCAAATGGGCCGCGGAGGTGCCGGACGGCTTCATCTTCTCCCTGAAGGCAAGCCGATACGTGACGAATCGCAAGGTCCTGGCGGAAGCCGGCGAATCCATGGAGCGATTCCTGACGCAGGGTTTGACGGAACTCGGCGACCGACTTGGTCCCATTCTCTGGCAATTCGCGCCGACCAAGAAATTCGAGCCGGACGACTTCGAGGGCTTCCTGGAGCTCCTGCCGGAAAAGCAGGACGGCCTCAAGCTCCGGCACGTCGTCGAAGTGCGCCATCCTTCCTTCCAGGTACCGGATTTCGTGGAGCTTCTGGATAAATACAAGGCGGCGGTGGTTCTCGCCGAGCACGAGGACTATCCGATGATCGCCGATGTGACCGCAGAATTCGTCTATGCGCGGCTGCAGAAGGGCAGCGACGACGTCAAGACCTGCTATCCACCGGCGGGACTCGATCTCTGGGCCGACAGGCTCAAGACCTTTGCCGCCGGCGGCGAGCCGGACGGATTGGAAAAGAGCGCGCCAGACCGAAAGGCGAAGAAGGCGCCACGCGATGTTTTTGCCTTTTTCATCAGTTCGGGCAAGGTCAATGCTCCGAACGGGGCGCGGGAATTGCAGAAGCGGGTGGGCTAACGCAAGCGCAAGAGAGCCCCGCACGAGAGCCCCCGCACGAGAGCCATGGTCGCGTTCACATGCGATTCGAGGCATGTACCGGACTTCGGGTGCTGGCCCTCCAGGCACAACATATAGTCAGCCGAATCATGAAAGCGATCGCTTCACATTCCGGCGCGCACCGCAATTGCTAGTAGCACCGTGGGATGCCCCGTTACCTGTTTTTTACCCGTGAAAACTCTCATTTTCTTTCCCTGGTCGCCGCCTGTTGCAAGATAGCCACCGGAAGTCCCTGATTTTCAACGGCTTGGTTGATGTCCCCGTTTTCCACAGTCGATCCACACAAGATCTAGCGCTCAAATTTCCGTCACAAACCACCCCTTGACGCCCCAAGGCGATTCACGGTTAATGGATTGCACGTTGCGACGGCGGCGAACCGGGAAGTTGAGAAGCCGGTTCATTCCCCCATATCGTCGGTTCTGGCATGTGGCTGAAGCGGGTGATCTCGCGTGGCCGCAGCGGCGGAATTTTGCGCGATTCGAGGGCGCCGAAACAATGTTAAGGCTGGCATAAAGAACCTGTTAATACTATATTTAGTGATTGCAGCCAGCATCACCACAAGATACGGAACACCCGGGTATTGGGTTTCCTCTAGAGAACGGAAGCTGAAGCTGGCTGCGGACCCTCGCGGCCGGGCGAGGTTAACTGCGCCTTGGCGCATGGCAACGAAGGACGGGACAATGCAGATCGAACGTCGGTTCACGAAGGCAGGGCAATCGGCCTATGCCGAGATAGAATTCCGCAAGGCGACGAGCGAGATCAAGAATCCGGACGGGTCGATCGTCTTCCGCCTCGCCAATATCGACGTGCCGGCGCAGTTCTCCCAGGTCGCGGCCGACATTCTCGCGCAGAAATATTTCCGCAAGGCGGGCGTGCCGGCCAAGCTGAAGCGCGTCGAGGAAAACGACGTCCCCTCCTTCCTGTGGCGCTCGGTTCCCGACACGGAGGCGCTGAAGGCGCTACCGAAGGACGAGCAATACGGATCCGAAACGGATGCCCGCCAGGTTTTCGATCGCCTCGCCGGCACCTGGGCCTATTGGGGCTGGAAGGGTGGCTATTTCGACACGGAAGAGGACGCTAGCGCCTTCCGTGACGAGCTTGCCTATATGCTCGCCACCCAGCGCGTCGCGCCGAATTCGCCGCAATGGTTCAACACCGGCCTGCACTGGGCCTATGGCATCGACGGCCCCGGCCAAGGTCATTTCTATGTCGATCCCTTCAACGGCAAGCTGAGGAAATCGAAGTCCGCCTACGAACACCCGCAGCCGCATGCCTGCTTCATCCAGTCGGTCGCCGACGACCTCGTCAACGAGGGCGGCATCATGGACCTCTGGGTGCGTGAGGCGCGTCTCTTCAAATACGGCTCGGGCACCGGCTCCAACTTCTCGCATCTGCGCGCCGGGGGTGAAAAGCTCTCGGGCGGCGGAAAGTCCTCCGGCCTGATGAGCTTCCTGAAGATCGGCGACCGCGCTGCCGGCGCCATCAAGTCGGGCGGCACGACGCGCCGCGCCGCCAAGATGGTGGTCGTCGATATCGACCATCCGGATATCGAGGAATACATCAACTGGAAGGTCAAGGAAGAGCAGAAGGTCGCCGCACTCGTCACCGGCTCGAAGATCGTCGCCAAGCACCTGAAGGCGATCATGAAGGCGTGCATCAACTGCGACGGCAGCGATGATGCCTGCTTCGACCCGAAACAGAACCCGGCGCTGAAGCGCGAGATCCGCGCTGCCAAACAGGCTCTGGTACCGGAAAACTATGTCAAGCGCGTCATCCAGTTCGCCCGGCAGGGCTATAAGGACATCGAATTCAAGACCTACGACACGGACTGGGATTCGGAAGCCTATCTTACGGTTTCAGGCCAGAACTCCAACAATTCCGTCTCGATCAAGGACGACTTCCTGCGCGCCGTCGAGGCCGACGGCGAATGGCACCTGACGGCCCGCAAGGACGGCCGGGTGATGAAGACGCTGAAGGCTCGTGATCTCTGGGAGTCGATTTCCTATGCGGCCTGGGCGTCGGCCGATCCGGGGCTGCACTTCAACACGACGATGAACGACTGGCACACCTGCCCGGCGGCGGGGCCGATCCGCGCGTCGAACCCGTGCTCGGAATACATGTTCCTCGACGACACGGCCTGCAACCTCGCATCGCTCAACCTGATGCAGTTCAAGGATGCCGCCAACAAGCGGATCAACATCGCCGACTACGAACACGCCGTGCGTCTCTGGACGATCGTGCTTGAAGTCTCGGTAATGATGGCGCAGTTCCCGTCACGTGAGATTGCCGAACTCTCCTATGAATACCGCACGCTCGGCCTCGGCTATGCCAATATCGGCGGGCTGCTGATGTCCACCGGCATTCCCTATGATTCGGCCGAAGGCCGCGCCATCGCCGGCGCGCTGACCGCCATCATGACCGGCGTTGCCTATGCGACCTCGGCGGAAATGTCGGCCAAGCTCGGCCCCTTCCCCGGCTTCGCGCCGAACCGCGACAACATGCTGCGCGTCATGCGCAACCACCGCCGCGCCGCCCATGGCGAAACCACGGGCTATGAGGGCCTGTCGGTCGACCCGGTCGCCCTCATCCACGCCGATTGCTCGGACCAGGATCTGATCGCGCACGCCAAGAGCGCCTGGGACAAGGCCGTCGAGCTCGGCGAGAAGCATGGCTACCGCAACGCCCAGGCGACGGTGATCGCGCCGACCGGCACGATCGGCCTCGTCATGGATTGCGACACCACCGGCATCGAGCCCGATTTCGCGCTGGTCAAGTTCAAGAAGCTCGCCGGCGGCGGCTACTTCAAGATCATCAACCGCGCCGTGCCGGAGGCGTTGCGCACCCTCGGCTATTCGGAAAGCCAGATCGCCGAGATCGAGGCCTATGCGGTCGGCCATGGCAATCTCAACCAGGCGCCGGCCGTCAATCCTTCGACGCTGAAAGCCAAGGGCTTCACCGACGACAAGGTCGACGCCCTCAACACGGCGCTGAAATCCGCCTTCGACATCAAGTTCGTCTTCAACCAGTGGACACTCGGCGCCGACTTCCTCAAGGACACGCTGAAGGTCACGGACGAGCAGCTCGCCTCAATGGACTTCAATCTCCTCGAGCACCTGGGCTTCTCGAAGAAGGACATCGAAGTCGCGAACATCCATGTCTGCGGTGCCATGACGCTCGAAGGCGCGCCGTTCCTCAAGGCCGAGCACCTGCCGGTCTTCGATTGCGCCAATCCCTGCGGCAAGATCGGTAAGCGCTACCTTTCGGTCGAAAGCCACATCCGCATGATGGCCGCCGCCCAGCCGTTCATCTCGGGTGCCATTTCCAAGACGATCAACATGCCGAACGAGGCGACCGTCGAGGATTGCAAGAACGCCTACATGCTCTCCTGGAAGCTGGCGCTGAAGGCGAATGCGCTCTACCGCGATGGTTCGAAGCTGTCGCAGCCGCTGAACGCCTCGCTGATCGAGGACGAGGAAGACGAGGACGCGCTTGAAGAACTGCTGCAGGCGCCGGCCGCTGCGCAAGCGGTCGCCGTCACCGAAAAGATCGTCGAGCGCGTCATCGAGAAGGTCGTGCGCGCCCGGGAGAAGCTGCCGAACCGCCGTCAGGGCTATACCCAGAAGGCGATCGTCGGTGGTCACAAGGTCTACTTGCGGACCGGTGAATTCGGCGACGGCCGCATCGGCGAGATCTTCATCGACATGCACAAGGAAGGGGCCGCCTTCCGCGCGATGATGAACAACTTCGCCATCGCCATCTCGCTCGGCCTGCAATATGGCGTGCCGCTCGAGGAATATGTGGAGGCCTTCACCTTCACCAAGTTCGAACCGGCCGGCATGGTTCAGGGCAATGACGCGATCAAGAACGCGACGTCGATCCTCGACTACGTGTTCCGCGAACTCGCCGTCTCCTATCTCGGCCGTCACGACCTTGCCCATGTCGACACCTCCGACTTCAGCAACACGGCGCTCGGCCGCGGCATTCAGGAAGGCAAGACCAACCTCGTCTCGACCGGCTGGACGCGCGGCTACAAGCCGACGATCGTCGGCGGCACGGGCGATCGCTCGGAGCCGAAGGGTGCCTCGACCGGCGCTCCGGCCCGCGCCGCCGGCGGCGCCACGGTGACCTCGATTGCCGGCAATGCCGCCCGCAAGCTGGAGCCCACAACGGCCATTGCCAGCTCGGAGGTCGTCGCCTTCAAGCGCGACTATGAGGAGCGCGCCGCCGAGCTCGCCGAGGAGATCGCCGAAGAAGTCGAGCAGGAAGTGACCGCCCTCTTCTCCGACAAGGCAGCCGCGGAGGCCGCCGCTGCCAAGTCGGAAGCCAAGAAGGTCGAAGCGGAACGCCGCGCCCGCTCAATCATGCAGGGCTACACCGGCAACATGTGCTCCGAGTGCCAGAACTTCACGATGGTCAGGAACGGCACCTGCGAGAAGTGCGACACGTGCGGCGCCACGAGTGGCTGCAGCTGATTATCGGTCAGCAACAGTGTACGATGACACGAACTTTGTCTTTTTGACATAAACTCTGTCGCAAAGGCGTTTCTGTCTTGAACATGAACTTTCCGGGCGTCTATGGCGTCCGGAAAATAGCCTCCAGAACAAAGGGTGAATATGTTGACGTTCAGGGGTTTGTTTGTCGGTATTGACCGCTACCAGTCGTCCGAGATCCGCGACCTGTCGTGCGCGGCGCGTGATGCGAGAGCGCTTTGGGCAATGTTCGCCGATACTCTGGGCGGCCGCACGGTCCTGCTGACTGATCAGGACGCTTCGCTGGGGAGGATCGAGGAGGAATTCGAGACACTTTCCAATTGCGACCCTGACGATACCGTTGTCATCGCGTTCTCCGGTCACGGTTCGGAAACGCACGAACTGATCGTCCATGATACCGCCTACGACGACATACCGGCTACTTCCCTCCCGCTTGATCGTCTTCAGGATTGGTTCTCTCGGATACCCGCTCGCCGCGTGATCCTGTTCCTCGACTGCTGCTTCTCGGGTGGCCTAGGCGCGAAGGTTCTGCAGGTGCCAGCAGTGCCTCGCAGCCTCGCTTCGACGGAGGTCCGCCTTCAGAACCTGGCGGGTGATGGTCGTCTCATCCTCACCGCATCAGGTGTCTCGGAAGAGGCATGGGAGTTTTCGAGCCACGGCCACGGACTCCTCACCTACTACCTTCTGAAAGCGCTCCGCGGCCCGGCTGAAATCCAGGAGGCTGGACGACTTTCCGTCTACCGAATTCTTGAATATGTGACCGCGCGCGTGAAGGCCGCAGCTCAGCAGATCGGCAAGAGCCAGAATCCATCCATGCGTGGCCAGATCGACGGTGGCCTCACTTGGCCCGTCTTCGTTCAGGGAGAGCGCTTCACGAAGGCCTTTCCTTCGATTTGCGCGGCTGCCGTCACATCGGACATCCACAGTCTTGCGGCTCACGGCTTCCCCGAAAAAATCGTCACCGCCTGGAGACAGGCAATCCCCTCGCTGAATGCGCTTCAGATCGAAGCGATCAACGAGTACGGCATCCTTCAGGGGAAACATCTCCTCGTCTCCGCACCGACGTCGTCTGGCAAGACGATGGTCGGAGAGTTGGCCGCCCTTCGGCAGGTCCTGGATCGGAAGCGGGCGATCTTCCTTCTCCCCCTCAAGGCTCTCGTCGCTGACAAGCGTCGTCATTTCGAGAAAGTCTATGGCGGGTTCGGTCTGCGCATCCTGGAGGCAACCGGCGAAACTGACGATATTTCCCCACTCATCCGCGGCAAGTACGATATCGCGCTTCTTACCTACGAGAAGTTCGCGGCCCTCGCCTTGGCCCATCCGCATGTCCTGGCTCAGGCCGGGACGATCGTTGTCGACGAGGTTCAGATGATCGCCGACCCCTCGCGTGGAGCCAACCTCGAGTTCATCCTCACGCTGATCAAAATGCGAAGACGAGAAGGTATCGAGCCACAGATCATCGCTCTCTCCGCTGTGATCGGCGACACCGGTGGTCTGGAGGCCTGGCTCGGTGGCAGGCTGCTGCGGCGAGATGAGCGACCTGTTCCGTTGCGTGAAGGAATCCTGAGGCACGACGGCTCTTTCCGGTACATCGATCCAGCGGATGGAAGCGAGAAGATCGAAAGAGGTGCAGCCGCCCGTATGGGGCTGAAGGACAGTGCGCAGGACTGGATCATCCCGCTGATCCGGAAGCTGGCAGCCGCCGGAGAGCAGGTCATCGTCTTCCGGGAAACCAAGAGCGAGTCCCGGCATGTCGGCAACTACCTCGCAGCGCAGCTCGGATTGCCACCGGCAACCGAGGCGGTGAAGCGCATGCCGCGGCTCGACCCATCGCAGGCGCACAAGGATCTGATCGCCGATCTTCAGCATGGGGTCGCGTTTCATAACGCCGACCTTCAGCCCGCTGAAAGGCAGGTCATCGAGGAAGAATTCCGTCGCGAAGGATCTGGCCTGCGAGTGATCTCCGCCACAACGACACTCGCGATGGGCGTGAATACTCCCGCGAACAGCGTGATCATTGTAGGCCTCGAACATCCCGGCCAGGTGCCGTATTCAATTGCCGAATACAAGAACCTGGTCGGTCGCGCAGGCCGCTTGGGGTTTGCCGAGGCCGGAACATCTTATCTGCTGGCCCTGAACTCACGCGATGAAGATTACCTCTGGCGCCGATATGTCGCTGGAAGGCCTGAAGATCTATCGTCGCGGTTCATTGCTGGCAACACCGATCCGAGATCGCTTGTCCTTCGCGTCCTTGTCGCATTGCCTCGCTCAGCGAAGGCCGGGGTGTCGAGTGACGCGGTCGTTTCCTTCCTGGAGAGCAGCTTCGGAGCATTCCTTGCTGGTCGCCGGCAGGACGGATGGCGATGGTCGCATGAAGATCTGTTGCGTGCGCTGACGAGTCTCGAAAAGCATGGGCTCATCAAGAAGGATCCCGAAGGCTTCTATACGCTTGCGCCGCTCGGTCGCCTTGCAGGGGAAAGTGCTACCGAGGTTGGGTCGATCGTTCGCCTTGTTGCTGCCCTTTCGCGGCTCGCGCCTTCGGACATCACAGATCCGGCACTGCTCGCTGTTGTTCAGAACACTATCGAGCTGGATGAGATCTACTTTCCAATCAACAAGAGCAGCAAGCATAAGGAACCACATACGTGGCCTTCCCTCCTTCAGCAGCAGGGCATCCACTGGAACGTCCTGCGCAGCCTCGAAACCGAGGCGCTCGATCAGCATAGCGCTACTCTTCGGGCCAAGAAGGCAGTGGCCTCCCTGCTCTATGTGTCGGGCCGACCGATCAGCGAGATCGAAGTCACCATGGGGCAGCATGGCGGCGCTTTCGGCGGGTCGGCCGGTCCGATCCGAAGTGTATCGTCCCGTGCCGCAGATTTGATCGGCGTCGCAGCGAAGGTCGCCGAGATCCTGCACCCCGAACTAGATCTTTCAGAACGCGTCCAGCGGCTGACCCTAAGGCTGACTTATGGCGTGGCGCCGACCTCCGTCGATTTGGCAAGGGAAGCTGGAGCCGCCCTCACGCGCGGCGACTATTGTGCCCTCGCGGAAGCTCGGCTGGACGCCGGGACGAGTATCGAAAGCGCCGAGGACGCCGACATCCTCCGCGTCCTTGGCGACGATCTCGAGAAGCTTAAGATCGTCCGCAAGGCAGTTGAGATGGCTGCAGAGCGGACTCAGAGAGCCGTGGCAGCACCCGTGCCAGTCATTCCGCAGTATGTTGCGTAGAGAGAACGTATGAACGAGCTTCTCAAGCTTCCCTTCGAAATCCAGATCGTTCTCGTCGCTGGCTATCTCGGGTACAAGCTGACCACGGCCGCACGGAAGCTCGAGCATAAGACGGAAGACTTCCTTCTGCAGGTTCTGGTCCTCGGCACCCTCGGACGGGCATTCTCCTACGTCGTGACAAAACTGGCGGTAAAGGTGGGCTACTCGGCACCGACGGCAGTGGTGGATACCGACTACAGGAGCGTTCTGATCATCGGTACGCTCGCCGTGGTAGGCTCCACTTTCTTCGCACTCCTCTGGCGGCGCTATCTGGACAGAGCTATCAAACAGCTAATGTCGGCGTTAAATGTATACCATGATGACCACGAGACATCTGCCCTGAGATCTCTCACATCCGCCAACGCGAGGTGGAGTTTCATCCAGATTCATCTCGCCAGCGGAAAGATCCTTGAAAGTCTGTTTCACAGAGCCGAATCGTCAGGCATCCCGACGAAACCACTGATCATCAACGAAGATGGGATCGCGCTTTACGTTACGGCAGTTCACCGGGCGGAAGGTGAACGAGAAGATTACGACACGATCACTTCTTCAGGGGAGAACGTTATCACCTACGTTCCGCGTTCCGAAATCAAGCAGATCGATATCGGCTGGAAGAAGTAATCAGCGCCTGGGCGGTGGCGGCCGATCGCCGGATCCAGTGGTCAACGGCTGCGCCGAGCTTTGACCCGGTCCCCTTTCCGGGGCCGCCGGAGGCGTTGTGCGAGGAGTAGAGCTTCTGCTGCCATGATCGCTGTCATTTCCGGACATCAAGAACCACCTCGGCTTCAATCATCAATGTGCGAAGCGCCGCTGCCGACGCTCAAAGCTGAAGGTAGATAGGTAGCGGCGCTGCCGCAAGGCGCCGACATCAAATTCCACAGGCGGCGGGAGTGCCAATTCTATCGCGCCGGAAAGCGCCGATTCGCTTGCACCGGCGCCTCCCTAGTCAACAGGAACCAAGCCACATGATCCGAGCTCGCAGCGGAGCTTATATCCCTCCTGCGGACTTCTCTGAAGCAGTGGATCGCGAACTGTGCACCGACGAACCTGGAGAGTGGCCAGGTGCAACCGCAGTGGAGCAGGTTCCCTCAGCGAAGATCTGGTTCAGGACGAAAAGGCAGTAGGTTGGGCGACAGTCGACGGGCGTCTCTTGAAAGAATCACCGGCGGATCGCTTCAACTGCCTCTGGTTGGTTCGTGACACCTCTACTAATCAGTTGAGACTGAGCGCATGCACTATCGCTCAAGTCGGGATGGAATCCCTGTCTGTCAAGCACGCGATCAAGCTCGGGTTCACGACGATGGAATACCGCACCGCCCCTTCGTGTGCGGCTATTCGAGCGGCGCCATCTTCGAGACGAGCAAGATCTTGCGCGCTCGGTGACGCCGCCTAGAGATGTACAGCTTGCGCTCAACAGGCACGGCCGGCTCTTCCTGGAACCGGAGAACCGGGATGTCGCGTGGGGTTACCACATGTGGGACGTCGAGGGGCCAACCCGCCGTTGGATGCAGGGCAGCTCCGTTAGTGAGGATGAACCTACGCCGCCGCCATCCTTCCCGTGAAGAGAAAGTCGAGCGAGCCGGCGGCCCGAGCGTGATGTGCATTGCTCTCGATTATGGCCTCAGCTTCGTCGGGGCTCGAACACACCGCCTCTATGGCCTTGCCTCGAAGGTTTGTCAGCGCCAGGAACTCCTCGTCCCGCGCGGGCGTGCACATGTTGCATCTGTCGAACCTGCCTCACATAGTTGGGTTAGTACGGTAAGAGCCTGGGCTCCGTCGCCTGTCGGGGTCGTGTGAAGGTCGGTATCAGGCCTTCGAGATTCCCTTTGTCCATTGCATGCCGGTCGGCCACCATCCCCTTAACAGGGAACATAGTGATGACTGCACCATCGACTGGCACAACCACCGTAGCGACGCGCTGCATTTTCAGAGGGTCCGACTATTTCGAAACCGGCGCCCGAGTCCTCGGGTGGGAAGGTCCCGACGGCGGCCCGACGAAGACAACCTCCGACCGACTCGCCACGCCGTTGGTCTGCGCCGGTCAAGAAGGCCGCACCTTCACTTGGGGGCCGCTGTCTGTTGAAGGATTCGAAGACCTTTCGCTCGACGACGCCACAGTCCTCGGTTTCACGAGTGCCGAATATCAAGCGGGGCTGAGGAGCCGCTGGCTCCGGAGGGCTCTCATCCAAAGCGAGCAAGAGCTGGCAGCAGAACTTCTCCCGCCCGAGGACAAGTGGGAGGCCGAGGAGCGCGAGGGGGCGGGAGACTGGGAGGAATGGAATCCGGTTCGCCGCGTTCCATATCCGGCCGACGCCATGTTCGATAGGCACGAAGTGATCGGCTGGGCGGCCGACGAAGTCGACGATAGCCTGGTCTGGGCAGAGGATCGCTTCCTCCGGCACTACCTCGTCCGAGATGGGTCCACCGGCTCTATCGAAAGGAGCGACGCCCCCTTGCGCGACGTCGGCCTTGAAGCATTGTCGATGAAGGACGCTCTGATCCTAGGGTTCGACACCGCGGAATATCAGACCGCTCTCCGCGTCCGCATCCTCGAGCGCCGCCAGGTACGCGACGATCTCGACATGGCGGAGTCGATCATGCCTCCGGCCATAGTCCGCAGCGGTCTCAACCGGCACGGTCGTCTATGCTCCGATCGGATCGGCGGCTGGCCGCTCTGGCAGAGGAACGGCTGGGAGGAGAACCGGCCGCTCCGCGAGTGGATCACCCGCCGCGAGCGTACCGACGCTACGAGATCCACTTCCCGCCGTGTCAACGCCCAAAGCGTCGTGCCCTCGCCCCTGCAGCGGTGACCGTTCGACCGGCGAACGATCTGGGGCTCCTCCCAGCATCCTCTTCTCCGCCTTCCTCTTCTCGGATCCATCGGTCCACGCTGAGATAGCGTTCCAGGAACTCTTTGGGAGAGATTCCTCCGTCCTCATCGTCTTCGAGGATGCGCCAAGCCACATCCGGTTCAGCCTCGATGCATCCGATCGCCCTGCGTCGGAGCGACGGAAGCATCTGGCATCCGGAATTTAGCACCCTAGCACATACCGGCTTGCCGGCGGAGGCCCCGTTGGCGAGGTTGCGCAGCAGGCTCAGGGCCGTCTCCTCCGAGATGGCGGCCGCGAAGAAACGTTCGTCATCCTCTTCCCATGTCCTCACCACGGCGGCGAGCCAGCCTTCGGCCATGTCAGGATCTAAGGTCCGGACCACCAGTCCATCCACTAGAATGTCGCGGACCGGCCCGCCGTGCTCCAGACCGCTGACAAAGGTCGGGCGCAGCCATAATTTGCTTCCGATTGCTCTGGTGAGCGCGGCAAGGTCGGAGCTCAAGGTCCCAGAGGAGCCGTCCGCAAGAAGTCCGAGGAAAACCGTCTCGAGTGCTGCAATCTGGTTGTCGTCCTCAGTGTCTATGTTCGCGCAGATCGCAGCGAGTCCGGCATCGACGGCATGGATGTTTCTTGCCTTGCCCTTCAGGATACGGGGATCGGCAGCGAGCATTTCGAAAAGCCAGACGTTCGACGGGTCGAGGGTCCTCGTCGCGATCAGCTTCTCGAAAAGAGCGTGCCGAATTGCGCCGTCCTGGCGAGCCGCGAGGCATGTAAAAAGCCTCGTCGTATTGCGTTGGAAGATTGGGCCGGCCGATCCGAGCTGGTCAGCGATCGTATCGATCAGGAGCCCGTGGACTCGGGGATGAAGCGACGCCAGTTCCGCTTGTGTTATTTCATTGAAATGTTCGAATGCGGTCGGAGGAAAGAGGTCGGTTCGCGCCATCCGCCGGATAAGCTCGGCCACCCCCTGCTCGTCCCACATCAGCCGGACGGCAACGATCCTGCGGGCACCCTCTTCGACAAAGCGGTACGCCTCCGACTCGGTGATGGCGACTCCTGAGGCGTGGGCCGCGTTGTTCCGGGCGGTGATTAGCGACAACAGATAGTTCTTGTCCGTCGGCTCCAACATCCCCGAGTGCCGCAACATTCTGAAGGATTCAGCCTCGTAGCTCTTTTGCTCCTGATATGCCTTCTCTAGCACTCCGCTGAGTTCGTCGGCAGTGCCATCATATGGCCCGTAGGCCTTGACCTTCAGCCTTAGGTCCTCAAAGACCGCGCATGCCATCATGACCACGGAAGCCCTGTAGGCGCCGGCATTGAAGCACGCGACCGCTTCCGCGAAGTAGGATTTCGAAGAGTCGTTGTGGATGTCTGGAAGGTATTCTTCCGCATCGATCAGCATTCTGGTCATGTACCGGTCCGTCTGAAGGTTTCGACCGTCATAGCCGCCGCGGGTAAACCTGTTCTTATGACCAGCGGTCGAATCCTAACTACGTCGCGTCTCCCGTGCCTCGTCGGCTTCGCGACCTATCCTGTGGAACCGGCTGAAGCTATCGGTTCGAGACGATGCGACGCCTCCCCTTTGGAACACGCGCGACAACGTGCTTGAATTCTTCCAGTCCGTTGCCGCACAGGATGTCTGCCAGCGCCTTGAGCGACACCAGCACGACGATTTGACCATCGATCCCGATGGTTCCTGGACGCCCCTTCAGCACCGATTCCCCTTGACCGAGTTCACGGAGAACCAGAGCCCGCCAGGATGTCCTGGAAGCTAATGCGAAGACTGTACCGGTCGTGACGGAGAACTCACAGCGACATGCCTGGCACTTGGAGTATCCGTGCCACCAGCGCAGTCCTATGCCCTGAAGCCGCCGGAACAAAACCAGTCGGATGCGGCAAGCGCCTGATAGGTAGCGGTTTGCCAGGCGTTCAGTTGGGCACGCCGGGCACTCTCGGCTCTGTCGGAAAGGAGAAGCCGAACATCATCGGCGGTTCCGGACGACGCCACCCGCTCCAGCGAATATCGGATGTTGCTGATTTCGACGCCCGCGTGACTGGCGTAAAGCGATGCCAGACGGAACGTTTCGAAATGCGATGCCGCCCGCGAGATTTTCGTGGCATTCCATCCGGCTGGGGCAGATACTGAGAAACGGACGGCCGCCGGCGACGTTTCCACGACTTCCGCCACCAGCCACTGGGCATCGTCGAAGTCGTCGAAGTAAGGGTGGAAGCTCTGTTGGATTTCCGACGTTGGCTGGTAGTCAAGCTTCAGCTTATTGCATTCCGCGCAAGCCGGGACGAGGTTCAATGGGACAACTGTAAGCGTCGGGTGTATCGCCTGCGCGAGATAGTGATCGAGCGTCGAGACAGTTCGCTGGGCGCACAACGGGCACACGTCGTTCTTTGGCGCCGCCTTCAATTGATCATATAGTCCTCGAGTGCCTTTGCTTTTCACGAAGGTGCCGGAGTACACGCGCTTCATATCCGCTGTTGTAAGCGCCGACGCTACGAGGTTGGATCCGGGGATCGAGTAGAGCGTCATCCCCAAACCTTGATTCAGGTAATCGAGTTCTGCGAGGATAATCCCGGTCGAAGCAAGCAAGAGGTTCTTGTTCAGCCCTTCGTCACGAATGCTGTTGACGCAGGCGTCAAGCACGTTCTTTGCCGCGAATGGCGGCCTCGGGAGCGATCTCATTAAGACCGGTCCCTCTCGAGAACAAGCGCCCGGATGATCGCCTTCGCCTCTGTCCCAAGCTGATCCCCAAACTGAGCGACGGCCTGGTCGTAACTGAGTCTGCGCTCGAATACTGCCTCGACGAGCAAGCGGTGGAATCCTGTTCGCGTTACCTCGAGACTGAAGACTTCGCGCGTCAGGATGCCGACGTTCTCTCCAAAGGTTTCGATAGTTGGCCGTTCGACCTCGGACTTCCGACCGGATCGCCGGAGCTTCCAGGCGCACGATCTCGGAACTTCCTGGAGCACTACGGGAGAGTGCGTGGCGACGATGGCGACGCCATTGCGTGAGACAAGGAGCCGGGAAAGGCTACGAATGAATGCGGATAGAAGCGGAGGATGGAGATGGCCCTCCGGCTCGTCGATCATCACCAATGTTCGCTCGTCGACGAGTTCGACCAGGCGTGTAATCGTCAGTAGAACGATAGCGTGTCCGGAGCTGAGCCGACCGAAACGCTCTTCCGTGGCTGCGGCCCACTCATCCCCCTCCCCACCAAGAAGCTCACTGATCTCCGCTTCGGCGAACAGATCATCGGCTTCAAGTGTTGCAACTGCCTCCCGCCATCGGGACGCCCTCAGGCCCGTCCTGCACCGATCCAGGCTCTTACGGAAGTCGATCGCAAGAGCTTTTCCGATCTTCAAAGTCCGGTCCTGCGAATCCGGGGCCGTGTCGCGTAGGCCAACCTGCTCTATCGGAATCGGGTCGGTGACCGCTGGAACAATCGCGAAATCGTCGAAAGCGCTGAACGATACAAGCACAAGGCTGGAAAACTGTCCCTCCCCCGCACGCTCGGCGTTGAAGACGACCCCACCGCCAGAGTCAGGAGCCTTGTCGTGTCTGTCGAGCAACGCCTTGATCAGGCCCTTCATTGCTCGCGTCTTCCCCACTCCGTTTCGACCGATCAACACGTGCACGTTCGACGGTGGCTCCGAATCCGGCACGACCTCGAAGCTCATCGTGGGCGGTTCAAAAGTCACACCCTCCGGTGCGATCGAGGGCGGCAGCGTATAGAGGAAGCTGAACTTCGTCAGTTCCGCATCCCCGGTCGTGAGGCGATGAAGACGGCCCGTGACGCTCTTGGCGCTTACGCTTCGCAGAAGCGAAGTCGTCATCGAAGGTTCGTGCTGGACCTGGTCGAACAGGGCGAGATTGAACGCAACGTCTCGTAGGCCCTCCAGCATCTTCTGCCGCTGCGCGTCACTAAGCTTGTTCAGGGACTCATAATAATCCTCGCCCTGGCCGAGAGAGAAATAGCCTTCAGGAAGCTCGTCGAATTCCGGGTAGAGTTCCGGTGCACGTTGTCCCGGCTTGAGTTCGCGACTTGGCTGGAGTCCTATACGCCCGATCTTGACTGAGCCTACCTGGTGTCGAACGCCGGTTTCATCGATGACAAGGACTGTGAACATGGTCCGGAACGAGAACCAGTCATCCCAGTTGTCCACCATCAGGTAGGCGCAGTCTCTCGCGTCGGCTGGAATAGCGGCGGAAAATACTCGAAAGAACATCGTGCGAGCGCTTGAATTGATTCGACCCTAACGCACGGTAGACTTGCTTGCTTGCGATTCCAACGTGAGAAGGCACTGCTATACCTCGTGCTGAATTCTTGCCAACTGCGATCCGCGACCCCTAGGCTTCCATCTCCGCGGGTCCTGGACGCCTACCGATCCTCACTCGGCTGACCTCCCCGCGGGGGGACGCGGCGCAGGCCGTCGCGGCGGTCCCGAGGCCCGCCGCGTTTGCCAAAAGCCGAACTGAATGGCGCACAAGATTATCGGTAGCCGAGGGGAGCGCAGCAGTAGGACGCCTTAGCAAAAATATGCACTGCTACCATCGCGAAACCAACCAGAACGGTTCTCGCCGGGCGAATGTAATTGCCTCGGCCAGCAGCCACTGCCGCGCGGAATTCGACAAGGCCCGCTAAACACAGGAAACAAGCTACACAAAGGAGGATCAGGGTCGCCAGGGCGATTAGAGGTGAGTCTGTGCTGCTGTTCAAAACCTTTTCGACCAAGGCCGCGAACGTGCCGATCACGAAAACCAGATGAAAAGTCCCGTTGCCAGCAATCCGGTTCATCGCAATTCGGCGCGGGACCAATTCGTTGCTGAGCGTTTCTGTCATTTTTTGTCTCCCGGTAGGCTACTATTATTGCTGCCGAACCTACCGGCTGAAAGCCATCAGCCGAATTCCGAGTGGGAGGACCTTCACCCGGTTCTCACGTCAACACTTCATTTAACTGTGCGCGGTAGAGCGGCGCCATTTCATTAAGGAGATGGCAGTTGCGACGCTTGGTATTAAATCTTCTTTCCGCAGGCATCTGGTTATGTGGCGGCCTTTTTATTGTGGTGGTCTCATGGTTTGTTGTTGATCATTATTGCGAAACCCATCATCGGGTCGTTGTACAGCACCGGAAGTTTAAGGCGCTTACCCAGGCAAATCCGGATGATCTCGTCGTGGATGGAGGCATCGATTATGCCACGCCCGTTCGTATCGCGATTGCTTACCGCGAGCGCTCTCACCATTTGTCGCGTGTGCTTATCTGGGGACCTGGAGGGTACGGATTTGCCGCGACAGCCGGCGGCCTTGTTCTACGAACTATTGGCCTACCTTTGCTGGTGCCAGCCAATTCCGTTTGTGCATCGGCCTGCGTCAGGATGATGCTGACGGCAGGAAATTGGTCGATCGATCCAGAAGGTTTCGTGCTATTTCATGCCGGTCGGCGAGAGCCGCCTCCGTACGACGATTGTCAGCCATGTCTTTTCCTGAAACAGCACTGGCCTTACGGGACGGCCCCCACGTCAACGCGGCATCTCATGCTGGAGTGGGCTGAGGAAATTTCTCCCAACCTCGCGTCATTCTTGAAGGCCTGCTCGAAAAATCCGCTGGATACCTACGAAGGAATAGCGCTGTCGGGGCAGCAGGTTGAGTTTGTTTCTTCAGGTCGAAGCGACTTCAGTTGCGACGATATCGCTGGTCAGGATATCAAATGGCTTATGGATAGTGGGCGCGTCGGCAAGTTCGTTGCTGATGAATAGATGGACCATGGTCAGCCTAGCCTCGGCGTGACGCAGAGGCGCAGAAATCGTTACTAAGCATCTCGGCTGGCCGGAGTACCATGCGGCCGTCACGGATCTGGCCATACCCGCGACCGCGGCCCACGAGGGCTTGGAAGTCACGGTCATCTCCAAGATTCCGATTAATCCCGCTACCGAATACGACGTCACTCCGGATCGAAACACCAACGCCGTTTTCGGGACGTTCGGATCACCGGCGGTGCCAAGGGAGGCTGCTGTCGTCCGCTGGCATTCCCCAGGTGGGGAAGACTGGTCGCTTCAACCGGGGCACCGTGCGTGTGGACCTCCTGACCTCCTGCCCGTCCACTTGAAGTGCAATATTAACGGTGCATGCTCCAATGCGATCGAGGCACGCAGGGTGCCGCCAAAGCTGGTCGAAGCGATCGCGCGCGGCTTCGAGCGACAGGTCGAGGCGGACAAGCGCAACGCAGCCGAGCGGGAGCGCGTGGTCGCGCCGTGAAGAAGGTCGCAGACGAGGCGGCTGCGGAAGGCCGGGCGGTGATCTATTGCATGGGACTACAACACCAGCTTCGAGCAGGGAAAGGTCGCTGCCGAATTCGCGGACTGCGAACTCAAGCCGTTCGAATGCAAGAAACCCCCTTCCCGGCTGCGGGGTGCACGAGTGGCGACGGCTTCGACGATCTTGTCGAAACCCCTGGTGTGAACTGAGAATTGCGATCCTCAGTGAAGGACTCGGACGAACCTACGACGATACCGCCGTTGCGGACGCTGCTATCGACCATCTGGCGGTCTAGGCGAGCGAGCGAGCGATGTTCCGCGCGCCTTCCCTGCCATGCTCCGGCGCTCCTCGACGGCCGGGCGGTGAGAGCCTGTGATCTGCGTGGATCCGATCATTTCGCAATAGCGACCGACTTTTAATAGTAGTCGAGGTGGTCGCAACGGCAGGGTCATGAGGAGGCGCCGAGACATGGCGGCGATGAAGCATGAGGCGGAAATCGAAAGTCGGCCGAGTACCTACGGAGGTCATCCCCCAATTGATCGGCGAGCGATTGGTTGCACTGGGTTTGGCGGTAGAACGGCCGCATGGGTTCGGCATAAGCAGGGACGGTCGCGAACTCGTAATCAATGTTTTGCTGCATGCCTGCGAAGGCATCCGGACAAGGGTTCGTGCCGGGGGCACGACGGCGTCGTTGCAGATGCGGGAGGACGACAACGTGATGACCGCGGCGATGGTCTACGACCGGCAGCCGATCACGGACTACTTCCGCAGGATCGACGGCAACCAGGTCGCCGGGATGATGGTCGTCGAGCGCGACCCGAGACGGTTCTTCTTCAGGCTGACGAAAGCGGAAGCCCGAGGGCACAGGTGAAGGAACCGTTCTTGAGAAGCCGGATGGCCGCTACATCATTGTGCGAAGTCGCCTGTGGCGGAAGTCGAACCCGCATCTTCCGGAGGAAGTCAGGAACGTCTCGTATTGTAGCTGCTGTTCGCCCGCCGCGCTGAAGGATACCGCTGGCGATCCCGTAGCGGCTTCCTCAAAAAGCGCCCTGTCCCAAGGGCGCCTACAGGATTCTAAAGGGGACTTTGACGCCGAGAACGAAAATGGGAACATATGCGCGCGTGACATTCCTTCAGGCCGCGATGAATGCGGCGGATGTGCGCCTATCTCCCGCACGAAAGGCAAAGCGGTGATCGTACGGGCTGGCTTCAGGGAAAGCTGCTCACGGCGGAACGGCAAGGCCCGCCGCCAGCACGTTGTGGCGAACGCGATCGCGTTTTCCCTGGATGCGTTCGGCCAACTCCGCGGGGCGGGCGGAACGCTGCGGTTCACCACAAGGAACGTTCGAGCTCCATTCTATTCTGCGGCAACGACGCGCAATCCTCCTGTCCTCGCCACCTCTTCGAGATCGTACAGCCGGACGCTTGGGCAGACCTTCCGGGCGATCTCCGTCAAGTGCCTGTGGTGGGTAAGGTAGATCACCTGCCCCTGCATGCCCATGTCGGCAAAGAGGCGGAATGCTTCTTCCGCACGGAAGTCGTCGAACGTTTCCATGATGTCGTCGGCGATGAAAGGGGTCGGCGTCCGGTTGGCGACGAACTCATGGTACCCGGCAACGCGGAGTGCCAGATACAGTTGGAATCGAGCCCCCTTCGACAGCTCGTTCGCCGCCTTCGATCCGCCGGAGGCTGACAGGGCGATCAAGACGTCGCCGTCCTTTCCGGGCTGGGCGGCGACACCCTGATAGGCTCCTCGACTGATTGTCCTGAACGCATCGGATGCACGAGCCATCATGCCACTACGATGACGGTCCCGATAAATCCTCAAGCCATGCTCCGCAGCGGCCACGCCCGCGCGCAACTCCATGTAGCGACGGGCGCTTTCCTCGATTTCAAGAAGCGTTGTCCGTCGATGTTCCTCCAATGCTGCCACCTTCGCGTCGCCGCCGATCGCATCCAACGCGTCCTGGGCCTTCGATCGGTTGTGGAAGACCTCGCGGCACCTGGCATCCTGGTCGTCGAGAACAGGCGTGAGTCTGGCGAGCTCTTCCGCCAGCGCCGGCCTGTCGGCTCCGACCGCAAGTTCCTCGACTTCTGACATGGCGGCTGCGCCGGTTATCTGGAGAAGCTCGTGCTCTGTTTCCGCAATGTTCCTCGTCAGATCGCGGCGCCGTACCGAGACGTCGATGCTGCGCTCCACTTCGCCGAGACTTGCGACGCCGAAGAACTCCAGCATCTGGGCGACCCTTGCTGCGAGCAGTTCGTGCGCGACGTTTAGGTCATGCTCCTCTCTTCGGATGTCGGCGAGATCGCGTTGAAGCTTTTCGCGACGATCCAAGTTCAAGCCCGCAGTCCTGGCCTTGTCGGAGATTGCCTGGAAGAGCGCGAACGGCGTCTCGTCCGGAGATAAACCGAGCGCGTCGGACAACTCGCGCACCCTCGACTCGAAGACGGCCCTGTCCTTCTCCATCTTCTGGACGCGGTCGATCAACCCTTCCCTCTCCCCGACCGCCGACGAAAGCCGCTCGAGAACTGACAGGATTTCGGCAACGGCGCCGACGTTGGGAACGGGCCCAAGCTCGCGAAGCCAGCATGCGCCGCAGACGGCCTCCCATTCCGCCAGCCATGCTTTGGCAGTGTCGTCGGCCTGCTGCAGGATACGCTTCCGTTCGGCGATATCGTTCCGTAGCCGCTCGACATTCGCGACCGCGCTCGCGGCATTCTGGTAAGCATCCACCGCTTCCTCCGCCACGGAAACCAGCGCCGCAATGTCGGCGTTCGGATGGAAAGTGATCTTCGCGTTGGTCAGCGCCTCCGCCAGCAATCGCTTCGCGTGTTCGACCTGATCGCGAACTTCGGCGATCTCCTGCTCGATCGCCGCCAGTTCGCCCTTGGCTTTCAGCGCCGCGTCCCGCATGCGGAGCCATTCTTCGAGCTCCCAGGGATCGTAGACTGGAGGGCCGCCCGAGGCCATCTCTCCGAAGGATTGTTCGATTTCCGACCGCAGGGCTTCCATCCTCGACGCCGCGGTCCCGAGAATTTTCTGGTGGCTTTGAATGTCCGCTTCGACCACGGCACGACGTTGCAGAAGCTGGTTCAGCCTGCTCATCTCCGCGAAGTGAATGAGCCGCTGCGCGACGATTTGATCGTCGGCCCGCATCGCTGCTTCGAAGGCTTCGGCGGATGCTGCGTCCAGTAGCTGCCGATGCGCCGTCCACGCTTTCTCACGCGCGGCGCGGCTGCCGGCCGCAGTCGCCTCGTCTATGTTTCCGGCCTGTTCGCGCAGAACTTCGATCTCAGCGTCCAGCCGCCGTGTCTCCGGCTCAAGCCGCTCCAGCTCCGCTCTCGATGCGCGCTGCTGCTCATCAACGCTCGAGAAACTTGACTTCCAACCTTCCAGCCTTGAAGCCAACGGACGGGCAAGCGACGCAAGCTCTTCCGCGGTGCCTCGCCAAGGGTGCAAACCAGCCAGGACCTCCGACAGCGCTGCCGACGCAGCATCGCGTCGCCGCGACAGAGACCGTAGCGCCATTTCCTGATCCGATTTCGGCGCAACCTTGATAGTTGTCTGGAGCGCTTCCAACGCCTTGGCTCGCTCCGGCGGGATCAGAAGGTCGGCATCGACTCCAGCCTCGGACTCCTGTGCGAGGGCACTTTCGACCCTTGCGAGCTCCCGCTGTGCTGCGAGGCGCGTTGCGTCGACGCCCGACTTCGAGCCGATGAGCGCTCGGAGGGAGCCGACTGTGGGGGCGTCGAGAACAAGGCGCTTTGGAGATTGTTCACTCGGCCTGCCTAGCTGAAGAAGAATGCTTTCGATCGACAGCTCGGCCGCACGAGCCGACAGCTTGGGTATGTCCTTTCCAGCGGTCACATAACGCGCTCTAAGCTCCGAAAGCTCCTCGACTTGCGCAGCCGCCGCCAAAGCGAGGGGGTCGACGGCGATGCCCGAGATTTCCTCCTCGACGGAGGCAATCGAACGGGAAACGTCCTGCAGCTTCACTCGCAGTTCGATCTCTTTGCCCTTGAGCTCGGAGATTTCCTGTCGCCATGCCTCAGGCGGCTCGGGAACCACCTCGAGGCTGGTAAGGTGGTCCTTCAGCGTCCTGAGGCGAGCCATGGCGGGCAGCGCGTTCAGAATGCGTCTGATCTCGTCGATCCTTCGCTGCGTCCCTGCCCTCGCGTCGATCGCCTCATCATACAGACGGGCCAGCCGATCGCGCTCGATGACGAGTCGCTGATAGTCGCTCGCCTGCAGATCGAGCGCATCGCGCTTTTGCTTCAGTTCGGCCAGCCGCGTCTTGAGCTCGCCAAGTGCGCCGCTCTTTGCGCGGTACTTGTAGAAGCCGTCGGCCTCTGCGCGAATAGCGGTCAACTGCCGGCTCAGATCCGAAAGACCCGCGCTCGCGGAGAAAAGCAGTTCTCCGAGATTTCCCTTGCTGGCAACGATCCCTTCCCCGCCCTTCTCCAGGGTATCGTCGTCGAGCGAGAACATCGTGGTGAACGCGTCCCGGTCGATGCCCCCGAGATCCGCCCTGATGTCTGCGTCAGGAAGGATCCGCTCCATGCCGTCGAGGAGGCTGTTCTGAGGCCTCTTTATACGGACGAACTCGCGATCTCTTCCGGCGACGTTGATGTCCGCTCCGATACGCATGGTCGGGTAAGGATGCAAGAAGCCGTACTTGCTTGAGCCGCCGATGCCGAAGATGAGATCCACGATCGCATCGAACGTCGTGGACTTTCCGGCTTCGTTGGGGCCGTAGATGATGTGCAGGTCGGGCGAACCGACGGGCCGTGAGCCGAAGTCCAGGACCCCGTCCGTGAACTTGCCGTAGCGAGCGAGATCGAGCCGGTTTATGCGCATTCATTCTCCCACGGCGCCACGCAAGCGCGCCACTACTTCGGACGAACCGTCCCGAGCAATGTTGGCAAGCACATCTTTGAAGGACGCTTCGTCCGTCCCAAATATGTCGCGGAGTTCGGCCGGAAGCTGGGCGCGAAGCTCTTCCGCTATCGAAATGAGTTCCTGATGATAGGCTGTCGAACTGCTGACCTCGCCGTCTATGATCGACGCCAATTCTGAGAGGGCGCCTGCCCCGCAGCCGATCCCACCGGGTGCGGAGCACGCGGTCTGCACCTTGTCGATCCAGACGTTGCCGATCATCGAGCCGCGCGTTTCCATCTCCGTGCGAAGGAGATCCACATCGCGACGAATGCGCCAGGCAAGCTCGTCGGAACCATGGAGCTGGATGCGCACCACAAGGTGATCAGCGGCGAATGTCGAGCGCAGCGCCTCAAGGCCGGTCGAGATCTGGGCGATCATGTCCTTCCACTCCGACACGTGCGAGGCATCGACGACGAGACGCTCGAACTGTGCGACGCTCGTGTGCCGCTCCTCGACGATCACCGAACGGTCGTCTTTGATCGTCACGAGGGACACCGATTTGGGTCCGTCCTCGTTGATATCGCGCCCCTGCGGCATGCCAGGCATCACGATGACGGAGGCGGCGTCTTCGACGACCGACCGTTTGTGGATATGACCCAGCGCCCAGTAGCGGAACCCGCTCTGCTGCAGGTCAGCGACACTGCACGGAGCGTAGGGGTCGTGCTTCTCCGATCCACCTAGGCTCGTATGCATGATGCCGATGTTGACCGCGTCCGGGACGGGAAGAGCGTAGTGCCGAAGCAGGCTCTGCGGGGCGTGCGGCTTTGCGAAGCTGAGGCCGTGGATCGCTACCGGAAAGTTGCCGGCGCCGCGGTCGATCGCGACCGCTTCTGCGCTCGCGCCGAACACCTTGACCGTCTCCGGCATCAGGAGCTCGGCCGTGATTTTCGACAGGGCGTCGTGATTGCCACGGATGATGAACGTTCGAATGCCCGCCTCGTGAAGACGCCGAAGCTGCTCGGCGAGGAAGCGAGCCGTTTTCATCGACGTCTGATCGCCATCGTACAGGTCGCCTGCGAGAACGAGCGCGTCCACCCGCTCTTCTAGGCAAAGATCGACCACGCGGATGAACGCCCGCCGCGTCGCCACTCCGATCAAATCGGAAAGTTCGGAATTACGGAGAGCCAGCGTTTTCAGAGGCGAGTCAAGATGGATGTCGGCGGTATGCAGGAAGCGATAGGCCAATGTAGTACCTCGAGCATTGACCTGTCTTCATACGTCAGCGGTTGAGTCGAGGCGACAAACAATTCGCGTTTTGTTCTGTTCTCCACACCTTTGTCCGACTTCGATGACCAGGATCTTGATTTGCTGAGAGGATAGGAGCCGACCGAGATGCGACAAGGGCGGGAACCTCCCCTCGCATTGACCGATCAAGGGATACAGATCATGGCCGACAAAGAGAAGATGAGAAGGCTGATCGAGGACTGCCAACGCGATATCGCCGAATATCCGCCGACAGAAAGTGGCATCAGCAAACACTAGTGGCTCCAGCGGTTCATAACCCGCCTTGAGTTCTACAGGCGAAGGACGCACTCGGGGAAGACTGGCAGGGCTGATGGCAGGAAGACGGCGGCGATGAGGGCGGCCCAGAAGCCCGAAAGGGAGAGTTGCAGCCGGCCTGATATGGTCCCCAAACGGCAACAGAGCTGATCCTAACTCGGCCAAGCGAAAACAAGCTTCAGCTTCCGACCCGTTGCGGACGCTCGCCGATAGCTCCGGGGATGTCCGGTATTGCCCCAGAGCGGATGCTCACACAGGATGTTAACCAGTGACGTTGGCTGAGCCGGCAAAATCGGCAACGGCCTCGGTCACCGAGCGGTGAGCCGATCGCCACGAGCAAGTAGTTCTCTCGCTGCGAACTCGTCGTTGACGCAAAGTACCGTGACGCGTTCTTATCGGAATCAACTCCTCACCTGCGTCGGTTAGATCATCCCCATCATCGGAGGCACAAGCAGCCTGTCGGCCATCTGTTTCTGCGCTCCGTTGAGCGACCGATAGAGAGGAGCGAGCGCGGCTTTTAGCTTCCGCACGCTTTCGAGCCTGCCGGCCAGGGCGCTTTCGCTCAGTTCAACATGCTGCAAAGGGGTCGCGGCTGCTCCAGCGGGACCTGCCATTCCCCGCGGCGTCTGCATCATGCCGTCCGGAGCGCCGCGGGCGTTGGCACGCAGAACCTCGGCAAACGCGTTCCACAATGTCTCCTGCTCAGGGACTATCTTGAGTTCCGTTTTCAGGAACGCGACACGTCCCTCGATGTGTTCGGGAGCCATCATCTGGGCCATCGCACCCATGCCGGTCTGCCCCAAAGGTGCCTGACCGGTCATCATACCCATCGAATCTTGTCCGCCGGCCATCATTCGCATCATGCCGCCCATCATGTCACCGCACATCATGCCGCTCGGCATCGGAGCGCTCGGGTTGGCAGCGGGAAGCTGCTGCGCGGCTTCTTCACTCGCCTGCCCGGTTGTGCCCTCGGGATGATGTGCGTCCTCGGCAAAGGCTGGCGTCGCGAGCATGAGCAGTGAAGTCGCCAGCAGTACCGTTCGCAGTGTCGCCATTTCGCTTCTCCTCCACGTTCGCGAAACTATTCACCTCAAAGATACGCCAGCCGAGAAAACCCACCTTGATGCAAATCAAGCGCGGCGTCGTTCAACTGCCGTCGTCACGACGCTTCGGAGGCCGACCATTGCCAATTTCGAATCTCCGGCAGGTCTTCTCCATTCTCGCGGATGTAGGCGTCGTGTTCCGCGAGTTTGCCCTCGACGAAACGAGCGAAGCCCTCCCGCGCTGCGGCCAGGGAAGGAACACGGTCGACCACCGCCTTGGCGAGATGGAAACGGTCAAGTCCGTTGAGAGCGGCCATGTCGAAGGGCGTCGTCGTAGTACCTTCCTCCTGGTAGCCGTGTACATGGAAGTTGGCATGGTTGGTGCGGCGGTAGGTCAGCCGGTGAACGAGAGAGGGATAGCCGTGATAGGCAAAGATAACGGGCTTATCGTGGGTAAACATCTGATCGAACATCTCGTCCGCGATACCGTGGGGGTGCTGGCTGGGCGCTTGCAGCGCCATGATGTCCACGACATTGACGACCCGCAATCGCAGCGAAGGAAATGCTTCCCGCAGGATCATCACGGCCGCGAGTGCTTCCATGGTCGGGACATCGCCGGCGCAGGCGACTATGGCGTCGGGATTGCCGTCGTCATTTGAGGCCCAATGCCATACGCCGAGGCCGGTCCGGCAGTGCGCCACGGCCGCGTCCATGTCCATCCACTGCAGTTCAGGCTGTTTGCCGGCGACGATCACGTTGATGTAGTCGCGGCTCCGGAGGCAGTGGTCAACCACCGAGACAAGCGTATTGGCGTCGGGTGGCAGGTAGACACGAATGATGTCGGCCTTCTTGTTGCCCACATGATCGATGAAACCGGGGTCCTGATGTGAAAAGCCGTTATGGTCCTGACGCCAGACGTGGGAGGTCAGCAGGTAAGTGAGCGACGCAATTGGCCTACGCCAGGGGATGTCCTGACAGACCTTCAACCATTTTGCGTGCTGGTTGAACATGGAATCAACGATGTGGATGAAGGCCTCGTAGCACGAGAAGAAGCCGTGCCGACCTGTCAGCAGGTAACCCTCGAGCCAGCCTTGGCAGAGATGCTCGCTCAGCACTTCCATCACTCTGCCGTCAGGAGATAGCTGCGTGTCGCTATCCAATATCTCGCCGGTGAAGGCGCGAGTTGTTACCTCGAAAACCGGCGACAGGCGATTTGACTCCGTTTCGTCCGGCCCGAAGATCCGGAAGTTCCGCTCTTTCTCGTTGAGTTTCATGACATCACGGAGATAAAGGCCGGCGATGCGGGTCGACTCCGCCGTCTCGGCTCCCGGACCATTGATCTCCACCGCGTAGCGGCGAAAATCCGGCAGGTTGAGATCTTTAAGGAGAAGGCCGCCATTGGCGTGCGGATTCGCTCCCATGCGGCGTTCGCCCCTTGGCGCGAGGTCCCGCAAATTGGCGCGAAGTCGGCCGCTCTCGTCGAACAGCTCCCACGGGCGATAGCTCTTGAGCCACTCCTCGAGAATTCCGAGGTGTTCCGGCACTTCTGCCAGCTTTGAAAGCGGCACCTGGTGCGAGCGCCAGGAGCCCTCGGTCTTCTTGCCGTCGACTTCCCGCGGCCCCGTCCAGCCCTTGGGAGAGCGGAGCACGACCATGGGCCAGGCAGGGCGACCGGAAAATCCCGCACTGCCCGCCTGCCGCTGGATCTCGGCAATTCTTCCGTGAGCCTTGTCGAGTGCCGCCGCCATATCCTGATGCATCTGCCGCGGATCAGCCCCCTCTACAAACAGCGGTTGGTAGCCATAGCCTCTAAACAGAGCCTCCAGCTCTTCGTGGCTGATGCGTGCAAGAACCGTGGGATTGGCGATCTTGTAGCCGTTAAGATGAAGGATCGGCAGAACCGCCCCGTCGCGCGCCGGGTTGAGGAACTTGTTGGAGTGCCAGCTCGTCGCGAGCGCTCCTGTCTCTGCCTCTCCGTCGCCCACGACACAGGCTGCGATGAGGTCGGGATTGTCGAAGACCGCGCCATAGGCATGCATGAGGCAATAGCCAAGCTCGCCGCCTTCGTTTATCGATCCTGGAACCTCTGCTGCAACATGGCTCGGTATGCCGCCGGGGTAGGAAAACTGCGTGAAGAGCCTCTTCAGCCCGGCCTCGTCCGGGCTGACTTCCGGATAGAGTTCGGAATAGGTGCCCTCGAGATAAGTGTTTGCAACGAGACCGGGACCTCCGTGACCCGGACCCGTGACATAGATCATGTTCAGGTCATGTGCCTGGATCAGCCGATTGAGGTGGACATACAGGAAATTCAATCCCGGAGTCGTGCCCCAGTGGCCGAGCAGGCGCGGCTTTACATGTGCGAGCGTGAGCTTTTCCTTCAGGAGCGGATTGTCGCGGAGATAGATTTGCCCTACGGAAAGGTAGTTGGCGGCTCGCCAATAGGCGTCCATCCGCTCCAGAAGGTCTGGCGACAGGGGGCCGGTCATCGGGAGGTCTCCTTCCTGGTGAGAATATCGTTGACTGCTGCTGCGATGACAGCTTCCTCGTCGGCGGCGACCACGCGAACCTCTACGCCGGTTCCGGCGGCAGAGATGACTGGCTTGGCGGAGGCATTGAGCGCCGGATCGAGTTCGATACCCAGAAAGCCAAGGCCGTCGCAGATCCGTTTGCGGATCACCGGCGAATGCTGCCCGATGCCTCCGGTGAAAACCAGAAGATCGAGTCCACCCAACGCCGCCGCATAGGCACCGATCTGCTTTTTGACGCTGTAGCAAAAGAGGGCCACCGCCTCGGCCGCTCTGCCATCGCTTTCCTCGCGGTCGAGCAGATCGCGCAGATCGCCACTCGTTTCGGATATGCCCAGGAGGCCCGAATGATGGTTGATCATTCGGTCGAAACCGGTCGCGTCGACGCCTGAGTTTGTTAGCAGGTAAAGGAAGATGCCGGGATCGAGATCGCCGGACCGCGTGCTCATCGGAATACCCGCCGCCGGCGTAAACCCCATCGTCGTATCAATGCTTCTGCCGTCCTTGATCGCGGCGAGGCTTGCCCCGTTACCAAGATGCGCGAAGATCAGACGCCCCTTTGACGCCAGTTCGGGAGCACTGGTGCGCAAGCTTTCCAGAATGTGGGTGTAGGAGATGCCGTGAAAGCCGTATCGCAGGACCCCCTCCGCATTGAACCGTCTTGGAAGAGGAAGGACGCGTGCGACGGCCGGCATGTCCCGGTGGAAGGCGGTGTCGAAACAGGCGACCTGGAGAACCTTTTCAAGACGCTTTGTGCAGGCCGAGATGACGTCAAGTTCCGTCGGTAGATGTTCGGGGGCAAATGGCCGCAGCCGACGAAGTTCGGCGATCATAGAATCGTCGATGACTTCGGGTGCCTGATATTTGAGCCCACCGTGCACGACCCGGTGCCCGACGGCGGCGATCGATGCGAGCCCGAGACGTTTCTCCAACCAATCAAGCAGGAAGCTCGTGGCGGTGCCATGATTGATCGAGCCGGCGTCGCGGCGGCTCTCCGTCCGGCCTTCCGTTACGATGAAGAGCGTGTCTGACGTGCCTATGCGCTCGAACCGGCCGCGCGACGTCCATGAGTCACGACGCGCACTTTCGCAGACGGCAAACTTCAGACTAGAAGAGCCGCCATTCAGGATCAGGATGTTTCGACCATTCTGCATTTCTGCCGGCCTTCTCCAACCGAGGGTCATATCCGGAACACAACTGGCGGCGATCGAATATGATCCCCGATTGTGTGACGGACGGGTGATACCGCGACGGTTCTGCTCAGTGATTGCGTGATCAGTCTCGGGAGAAGGACTCGACCTCGATCCAATTGCGACACTCGCGATGGCTGGCGCGCACACTCTCGGTATACCACTAGACAGCCGCTCGATTCGCGACAATACGCAGTCTGTTCCTGACGCCCCCGGCACCGCTGATCGTCTCGGCAGCGACGCGGGCCGCCTCGCGTATCGCCTCGCTTTCGACTTGTCCCCACAAACTGACGTTTCCATTCTCGATCGTCACGTCGATTGACCCTCGGTCAAGTCCGAGATCGGAACAAAGCCGCGCCAAGACGGCCCGCCGCACTGCCTCATCACCGACAGCAACAACATCAGGCGTGGCTTCAGTGATCGTCCGAAGGATGTCGCTTCGGCTTATGATGCCAACCATCGCGCCAGCTCGCACGACCGGAATGCGCTTGATTTCGTTGGCGGCCATGATCGCGGCAACGCGGCCGAGGGGCACATCTTCATCAACCGTGACAACGTCCCGCGTCATTACGTCGCCGACGCGCCAGCTATGTCCCTTGATAAAGGCCTCCGGCTCCGGTCTATCGCTCACCTGGCCGCGCCCCGCAGCCGATCCCAGCTCCGCACGCCGCAGCAAATCGCCCTCCGACAAGATACCGACCAGCTTGCCGCTGTTGTCGCATACAGGCAGGCCGCTTATTCTGTTCTCGAGCATCATACGCGCAGCATGACTTATGCTGTGCTCGGGGCTTAGCGAGAGCACGTTCTTGCTCATGATGTCTTTTGCTAGCATCGTATCGAACTCCCGTTTCAGCCGCGCAGCATACGCCGTCGCGCGCAGCAGGAGATTGATGCCGGTCAAAGAATTGGCGTCCCGAACGGATAGGATGCCTGGATGAGCATTGATCCACGCCATCGCCATAATCCTCTGGACGATCGAGCCGCGACCGTTCGCGCCGATGAGTCGCGAGCGACGCCGACGGCAGGCGTGATCTATACCTGCCCCATGCATCCGCAGGTAAGGCAGATCGGCCCTGGAAACTGCCCGATCTGCGGGATGGCGCTCGAGCCGGAAATGGTGACCGCCGAAACGGGGCCGAGCCCCGAACTCATCGACATGCGGCGGAGGTTCTGGATCGGGCTGGTTCTGACGGTACCAGTGCTGGCGCTGGAGATGGGCGGCCACCTCGTCGATCTGCATATGCTCATCGACGCCCAGACATCGAACTGGCTGCAGCTCGTCTTCGCAACGCCCGTGGTCCTGTGGGCAGGCGCGCCATTCTTCGAACGGGCATGGCGGTCAATCGTCACGCGGCACCTGAACATGTTCACCCTGATCGCGATGGGCACCGGGGTGGCCTGGCTCTACAGCGTCGTGGCCACGCTTGCGCCCGGCCTATTCCCCGCCACCTTCCGTTCGGCCGACGGAGCGGTACCGATCTACTTCGAGGCGGCCGCCGTCATCACAGTGCTCGTCCTGCTCGGGCAGGTTCTGGAACTGCGCGCCCGAGAACAGACGGGCGGCGCGATACGGGCGCTTCTGGACCTCGCCCCGAAGACGGCCCGTCGCATCCGGGACGACGGGACCGACGAAGACGTGCCGCTTGAGGCGGTTGCCGTCGGCGACCGGCTGCGTGTGCGGCCGGGCGAAAAGGTCCCGGTCGACGGCACCCTCGTCGATGGCCGCAGCTCCGTCGATGAATCGATGATCACCGGAGAATCGATGCCCGTCACCAAGGAGGTGGGTGCGAACCTCATCGGCGGCACGATGAACAAGACGGGCGGCTTCGTCATGGAGGCTGGCAGGGTGGGACGCGACACCATGCTGTCGCGGATCGTGCAGATGGTGGCGGATGCCCAGCGCTCGCGCGCTCCGATCCAGCGCCTGGCCGACGAGGTCTCCGGATGGTTCGTCCCCGCGGTCATCGCGATCGCCATAATCGCCTTTGCCGTCTGGATGTGGGTGGGACCGGAACCGCGCTTCACGCATGGACTGGTGTCCGCTGTCGCGGTGCTGATCATAGCCTGCCCCTGTGCCCTTGGTCTCGCCACGCCGATGTCGATCATGGTCGGCGTCGGCCGCGGCGCACGCCTCGGGGTGCTGATCAAGAACGCCGAGGCCCTGGAACGCTTCGAGAAGGTCGACACGCTCGTCGTCGACAAGACGGGGACCCTCACCGAAGGCAAGCCCAAGGTGACGTCGATCGCCACAACAGAGGGGCTGACCGAGAACGAGCTGCTTCGACTGGCGGCGACCCTGGAACGCGCCAGCGAGCATCCGCTCGCGGCCGCCATCGTCGACGCCGCGTCGGAACGCGGCCTGGCGCTCGGCAAGGCGGAAGACTTCGACAGCCCGGTCGGCAAAGGCGTCACCGGTTCCGTCGACGGGCGCAAGCTGATCATCGGCAGCCACCGGATCATGGAGGAGTCCGGCGTCGATGTGTCGGCCCTCGCAAAGGAGGCCGAGGCTCTGCGGGGCGAAGGAGCGACCGTCATCTTCGTCGCCATCGACGGGCGTGTCAGCGGCCTGCTCGCGATTTCGGACCCGATCAAGGCGACGACCCCGGAGGCCGTGCAGACATTGCTGAGCGAAGGCGTCCGGGTGGTGATGCTGACCGGGGACAACAAAACCACCGCCAACGCCGTCGCGCGCAAGCTGGGCATCACGGAGGTGGAAGCGGAGGTGCTGCCGGATCACAAGAGCGAAATCGTCGCCCGGTTGCGCAGCGAAGGCCGGATCGTCGCCATGGCCGGAGACGGCGTCAACGATGCGCCGGCGCTGGCGGCCGCCGATGTCGGCATCGCCATGGGCACCGGAACGGACGTGGCGATCGAGAGCGCAGGCGTAACCCTGCTCAAGGGCGACCTCCAGGGGATCGCGCGGGCAAG
Organism: Sinorhizobium fredii USDA 257; assembly: GCF_000265205.3. Taxonomy (NCBI): domain Bacteria; kingdom Pseudomonadati; phylum Pseudomonadota; class Alphaproteobacteria; order Hyphomicrobiales; family Rhizobiaceae; genus Ensifer; species Ensifer fredii. Next base: position 4,130,119 of record NC_018000.1, on the reverse strand, counting down.
GCAGCTAAGCCATGTAACGATGAGGAACATCCGGCAGAACCTGTTCTTCGCCTTTATCTACAACGCTGCGGGAGTTCCGGTCGCGGCGGGCGTTCTGTACCCGGCCTTCGGGCTGCTGCTGTCGCCGATTATCGCGGCCGCGGCAATGGCGCTCTCGTCGGTCAGCGTGATTGGGAATTCTCTCAGATTGAGGAGTGTGCGGATATGAAGTGGGAACGCAAATGGACGCTTTTCGCCGCTTCGCTCGCTGTGATCGCCGCCTTCTTCGTTCTCCGCGAGCACTGGCAGCATGCACTGGGCCTCGCGCCCTATCTTCTGCTGCTCGCCTGCCCGTTGATGCATCTCTTCCATGGCCACGGCAGTGATCGCCATCATCATCGGACGACGAAGACGGACGATCTTACATGACCTACGCTCACTCAGCGCAAGCCCTTGCCGATATCGGGACTTCCCCGGAGGTGCTCTTTGACTACCTCGATGACCAGGCCAGCCTCGGGTCGCACATGCAGAAGCCTTCGATGATGATGCTCGGCGGACGGATGTCATACGAATTCGACGACGCCCAAGGCCGCACCGTCGGTTCCGTCATCAGGATGCAAGGCAACATACTCGGCCTCGTGCTCTCCGTCGAAGAAGTCGTCATCGAGCGGCAACCACCCCACCGCAAGACATGGGAGACGCGAGGCCATCCCAACCTCTTGGTGATCGGTTCCTACCGGATGGGGTTCGCGATCAATGCCTCTGGCCGGGCTTCGCGGCTGCGCGTGTGCATCGACTATGATTATCCGGGCACGTTCGCGGGCAAGCTGCTCGGCCCGCTATTTGGCCCCATCTACGCACGCTGGTGCGTGAACCGCATGGCGAAAGACGCAGCGAACGCGTTTGAAGGCAGCGGGCGGTCATAGGTCGACGGAGGGAATGAGCCAAACCATGGCCAATCGACCGTGAGCTCCAAGCTGATTAGGTTGCGATCAGCCAGAGTCACCGAAACAGAATCCTGGGACATGACGCCGAGAGTCAACACAGCCCGGCAAACCACCGCTCGTCGGCGGCACGGACCGGTCGAGCCTCGTTCTACCGCAGATCGGGCACTTAGGAGCGGGGGTGGTCGAGAGTCACACGAACGCCCTGGAGACGTCGTTCCGATTTTGTCCCAGATCAATGTCGAACCTTCAACATGCGGCAATATTGATAAGATGCACTTGAGGACATCTATCATGCCTCCACATTGCGACAGCATGGACGGACCGGTTGTCACCGCCGCGCGCCAGGCCTTGGACATGGAAGACGTCAGTTTGGTCCTGCCCTACGTTCAGGAGAGCAGCGCCGCAGAGTTGATGATTGCATTCACGAAGGTGATGGAAGCTCGCAAGAGCAGTCCAGCAGCGCGCGAGGTCGCAGACCTCTACTTCTACGAAACTGCCGTGCGGCTGCATCGAGCCGGAGAAGGCGCTCCCTACACTGGGCTCAAGCCGGCCGGACTTGATGTTGGTCCGGTAATACCCGTTGTGGAGAAAGCGATCGAGACCGGGTGCTCTCGGAGCGTCGCTACGGCTCGTTCCAGCGGGCATTCCAGATGCCTGAGGGCGTTGATGCCGACAACATCACCGCCAATTTCACCAAGGGAGTTCTGACCGTGACCTTGCCGAAGACCCCGGAAGCGCAGCAGAGCGAGCGCAAGATCCAGATCAAGCCGGCTTGAGCGTCTGTCATTTCCCCGTCCGCAAAGCTTAGACCGTTGCGGACGGGAATTCGTCTGAGAGAGACCGGGTGAAGGCGCTCCTGTTGCGCTACATCACCGCCGAAGTGGCGAAAGATTTGCTAAGATTTCCAACGCCGGAGATCGAGCATCATGTTTCGGAATGGTCCACCTGAAACAGAGCAATGATCGAGGGGATCGCAGGGACATGCCGGCGATTGGAGGAGCGAGTGGTGGGGAACGAGGCATCGGCCGTTGCCCTTGAGGCACGCGAACTCACCAAGATCTATCGGATGGGTACGGTAGAAGTTCACGCCCTGCGCGGCGTGAACGTGGACCTTCGCGAGGGCGAACTGGTGGTTCTGCTGGGGCCATCCGGAAGTGGCAAATCGACCTTGCTCAATATCCTCGGCGGGCTGGACAGGCCTACAAGCGGCAGCGTTATGTTTCGCGGCCACGAGCTCACAATGGACAGTGAACGCGCGCTCAACCTCTACCGCCGCAACCACGTCGGCTTCGTCTTTCAGTTCTACAATCTCATACCTAGCCTGACCGCGCGCGAAAACGTCTCCCTCGTAACCGAGATTGCGAAGAACCCGATGCCGCCCACAGACGCGCTGACAATGGTCGGCCTCGGCGACAGGCTCGATCATTTTCCCGCGCAGATTTCCGGCGGCGAGCAGCAACGCGTCGCTATTGCCCGCGCGATCGCGAAGCGACCCAACCTGCTTCTTTGCGACGAGCCGACCGGCGCGCTCGACAGCAAGACTGGTATCCTCGTGCTCGACGCGATTTTGAAGATCAATCGGGAACTCGGCACAACGACGGCGCTGATTACCCACAACGCAGTGATTGCCGAGATCGCCAATCGCGTGCTTTACTTTGCCGACGGGCGTATCGTCGAAACGCGGCAAAATGCCGTTCAGCGCGCCCCCGGCGAACTCGCCTGGTGAGCAGGATGAGTAGTCTCGATCGAAGGCTGCTTCGTGAACTCTGGAGGCTGAAGGCCCAGATTCTCGCGATCGCGCTGGTGATCGCTTCCGGCACCGCCCTGCTGATCATGGCGCTGACGACCATCGAAGCGCTCGAAGAGACGACGGCCGCCTATTACGAGCGAACGCGTTTTGCCAATGTGTTTTCCCAGACGAAGCGCGCGCCGGAATATCTCAGCCGCGATATCGCGGAAATTCCAGGCGTCCGACTCGCCGAGACGCGCATAACGGAAGGCGCCATTCTCGACATGCCGGGCTTTCCGGAGCCCGTCGTCGCACAATTGATTTCGCTCCCCGAACGAGGCCCTGAGCTTCTGAACGCCTTGGTGATCCGGTCCGGCCGTCTGGCTGACAAGAATCGGCCCGACGAGGTGGTCGTGAGCGAGCCCTTCGCCGAGGCTCACCGATTAAAGCCCGGCGGCAGTTTCGAGGCCGTCTTGAGGGGGCGCAAACGCACTCTGCACGTCGTTGGCACCGCGCTCAGCCCAGAATTCGTCTACGCGATCGCACCGGGCGGCCTCATGCCGGACGACGAGCGCTATGGCATCCTATGGATGGGTCAGGATGCGCTGGCTGCGGCCTTCGACCTCAAGGCCTCCTTCAACAGCGTCACGCTTAGTCTCCTGCCCGGCGCGGACGAAAGGGACGTCATCCGCCGGCTCGACAACCTGCTTGCCCCCTTCGGCGGCGCGGGAGCCTACGGCCGCGCCGATCAGACCTCAAACTGGTTTCTGGAAAGCGAGATCGCCCAGCAAAGGAACATGTCGCGGATCATGCCGACCATCTTCCTTGCGGTCGCCGCCTTCCTGACGAACATGGTGATGGCGCGGTTGATCGAGACCGAGCGTCGCGAGATCGGCCTCCTGAAGGCGTTTGGCTATGGCAATTGGGCGATCGGCTGGCATTATGCCAAAATGGTTCTAGTCATCGGCACGATCGGCATTCTGATCGGATCGCTGGTCGGCGCCTGGCTTGGCCACTGGAACACGGAGCTCTACACCAAGTTCTATCGCTTTCCGTTCCTGCTCTATCGCCCCGGCCCAGCCAGCTTCGTGATTGCCGGCGCGATCAGCCTCGGCGCGGCGCTCGCCGGCAGTCTCGCCGCGGTCCGCCGCGCCGTCCGGCTCCCGCCTGCTGAAGCCATGCTGCCCCCTTCCCCGCCGATCTATCGGCGCACCTGGGCATCGCGATCGGCACTCGCCACCGCTTTGGACGAACCGTCGCGCATGGTTCTCAGGCGCATCATACGATGGCCGGCAAGGGCGTTCCTCGCCAGTCTCGGCCTCGCTATGTCGATCGCCGTGCTGATCATGGCGCTGCAATGGGTCGACGCCATCGACTCCCTCGCAGAAACCGTTTTCGAGCGCGGGCAGCACCAGGACGCGACGGTTGCGTTCAACGACCTGCAGCCCATTGACACGGTCGGAGACTTCGGGGGTCTACCCGGTGTCCTGACGGCGGAACCCTACCGCTATGCGTCGGCGCGCATCAGCCAGGGGCATCTTGCCGAGCGCCAAGGAATCATCGGCGTACCGCACGGCGCCATCCTCAGCCCCGTCTTCGACGTGGAGCGCGGACGCATCGAGGTTCCTCCAGGCGGGCTTATGGTCTCGCGCAAGCTCGCCGAACTTCTGGACGTCAAAGCTGGCGACACCGTGGCTGTCGAACTCCTGGAAGGCCGTCAGGTACGATTGAACCTACCGGTGGCGCAGATCTTCGAAACCTATCTCGGCACGCCCGCCTACATGGACATGGCCGCGCTCAATCGCATCGCCGGCGATGGTCGCGTCGTGAGCGGCCTGCATATCCGTGTCGATGCCGCAAGCCGCGCGACCCTGCTAGCGAGGCTCAAGGACATCCCGAACATCGCCGCCGTTCTGTTCCGCCAGGCTGCAATCGACACCTTCTACAAGACCATGGGCGAAACGATCTTCATCTTCATCGGCTTCTTCGTCGCCTTCTCGATGACGCTATCCGTCGGCGTCACTTATAACTCGATCCGCATTGCGCTCTCCGAACGGGCTCGCGAACTCGCGACGCTCCGTGTCCTCGGCTTCAGCCGTTGGGAGATCTCCTACATTCTCCTCGGAGAAGTCGGCATCCTGACATGGGTTGCGATCCCGCTCGGTGCGGCGATCGGCTACGGCCTCGCATGGTACATGACGAGCGCCTTCGAGACGGAACTGTACCGCGTGCCGCTCGTCTTGCGGGATGCAACCTACGGCAAGGCGGCGCTGATCGCGCTCGCGGCTACGCTGGTCTGCGCTGCGATCGTGCGCCGGCGTCTCGATCGTCTGGATCTGATCGCCGTGCTGAAGACAAGGGAGTAGCCTATGAGCGTCGCGAAGCGCAGATTGGCCATCTGGGGCAGCTTACTGGCGCTGCTTATTGCCGGCATCGCCTATGCGCTGCGGCCGCAGCCAATTCAGGTCGACCTCGCGCTTGCGGAGACCGGCACGTTGCGCGTCACCATCGATGAGGAGGGCGAGACGCGGGTGCGCGATGTCTACACACTTCACGCGCCGTTGCGCGGCCAATTGCAACGCATCACCGCCGAGCCGGGCGACGTCGTCAAGGCCGGGGATACTTTGCTCGCACAAATCGAGCCCGCCGCCCCCGCCTTTCTCGACGTTCGCACAGAGGCGGAGCTGCAGGCCGCTGTCGAGGCGGCGCGGGCCGCGTATAATTTCGCCGCCGCCGAACTCAACAAGGCGAAGGCCGACCTGACATTTGCCGAGGGAGAGCGCGCCCGCGCCCGCATGCTGATCGAGCGCAGGACGATCTCGCAGCGCTCCCTGGAAGATGCGGAACGCGCCTATAACGTGGCACAAGCCAATCTCGCCACGGCCGAAGCCGGTCTGAAAGTGCGAGAGCACGAGCTTCATCAAGCCCGGTCGCGGCTCTTGTCGCGCCAGGAGATCAGGACCCGCAGCAGTGCGTGCGAATGCGTCGCGGTGACGGCGCCGGTGAGCGGCGTCGTCCTGCAGGTCATGCGCCGCAGCGAGGGCGTCGTCGAAGCAGGAACGCCCTTGCTCGACATCGGCGATCCTGCGGATCTGGAAATCGTCGTCAATCTGCTCTCGGAGGATGCGGTCCAGATCAGGCCCGGCCAGAAAGCAATTATCACCGGCTGGGGCGGAGAGGATCTCAAGGGCGTCGTGCAGCGCATCGAGCCCTTCGGAAAAACTGAGGTGTCGGCGCTCGGGATCGAGGAACAGCGGGTAGACGTCGTCCTGGATTTTGCCGATCCGCCGGAACGTTGGCGTTCGCTCGGGCATGGTTATCGAGTCGACGTGCAGGTCATCCTTTTCGAAGGTGAAGTCCTCAGGCTGCCGCTTGGCGCTCTGTTCCGCCAGGACGACGAGTGGGCGGTCTTTGTCGCCGCAGACGGACAGGCGCGATTGCGCCGCGTTGCCGTCGGGCAGCGAAATAGCCTCTCAGTCGAAATCCGAGAAGGGCTCCGCCCTGGACAAAGAGTTATCCTCTATCCGAGCGACCGGATCAAGGATGGGGTCACTATTGTTGAGCGTTAGCCCGCGTCGCTTGCGCTTATTCGAGTTCTAGCCGGTACGCGGTTCCCGCGCGCAGGACGTCAATGGAAGCGCTCCCCTCCGTGCTTTCCAGAACGCTTTGAACCTGATCCGCAGAGACGGGCGGCTCGCCGTTGATAGCCGTCAGGTAGTCTCCTGCCCTCAGTCCTATCGAATAGGCGGCGCTGCCGGCGGCTACTTCAACAAGGACCGGCCCCGTGGGCGCGCAAGCCGGTGAACCGTTGGTAGGTGGGAACTCCAGGGTGACCGCTACCTGCCCCGTCACCAACTCGCTTCGATCGGTCGAGTCCCCAAGCGTGACATGCAGCTTCTGCGACTTGGATCCTCGACGAATATCAAGCGTAATGCGAGCGTTCGCCGGAAGCAGGCTGATCGCGTTTCTAAAGGCGGCGTCCGTCGAGAAGGTGCGGCCATCCAATGCAAGGATGACATCGCCAAGCCGCACACCTTGCCGTTCCGCCGCCGAATTGCAGGCCAATTCATTCACAAGGAGACCTTGTGTGCGAGCGGTTCCTCCGTCCTGGGCGCCCGCGATGGTCGCTACGGAAAGGCCGAGCCAGCCGCGCCTGTACTCTCCGTGAGCGATGAGTTCCCGCACGATTTGCACGGCAATATCCGACGGAATCGCAAAGCCGATGCCGGTGCTTGCTTCGCTTGTTGCGGGAATACCGCGCGCGATGCCGATCAGATCACCGGATGCACTAACCAGCGCACCGCCGGAATTGCCGGGGTTAATGGCCGCGTCCGTCTGGATATAATCCTGGTATTCATCGGCACCCAAGCCAGAGCGACCCAAGCCGCTAACGATGCCGGAGGTCGCCGTCTGCGTCAGGCCGAAAGGACTGCCCACCGCGGCTACGAAGTCACCAACCTTTAGTTCCGAGGAATTTCCCCACTTCAGAGCGGAAAGATTTGACGCATCGATCTTGACCACTGCAAGATCAGTTGGCACATCCTCCCCTACCCTGGCGGCCGGGAAGACCCGTCCATCCGCGAGCGTCACAGAAACATCGTCGGCGTCCGCAACGAGGTGACGGCTGGTGACGATGTAGCCATTCTGCTGGTCAACGATAACGCCGGACCCCGTTGCGGTTGCACCCGTCTGAACGATGAGCACGTTGTCCGGCAGGCCCAGAACTCTCCGGACATTCGGATCTTCGAGCATCTCGCTTCTGAAGATGCCGCTGCTCGCGGTGCGGATGCTGACGACCGCCGGCTGTACCCGCTCCAACATAGCGGCTACGCTGGCGTCAATTGCGTTTGCTTCGCCGACCCAGGCTAAAAGGTTGAGAAGAACAGCTAGGACCAGCAATCTTGAAACCCTGAGCATCATTGCGCTCCATCCAACACCAGTGCCGCGATTGCAGCCGTTTTTGGCCGCCCGTGCATTGACACGCGTCAATTCCGATGTGCGTGGCTGGAACACCTCACGCCTCTTCTTCCTGCAAGGCGCGACGCAACCGGCGGATCACGACGCCACGCGCCTTATCGTCGGCGGCCTCGGCCAGTTCGTCCTGCAGATCGAGGATGAGCTTTTGAAAGTCATTGTGCCAATCCGTCCTTCCCGCCCGAACCGGGTCGATCCGCGGCGGACGGATTGCTTCGGAGATCTCAACTGCGCCGTGCGTGCCAAGACGAAACGCGCTGTCTAACCTCGGTCGGGTCACGTGATCCTCAGGCAAGAAGGTGCAAAGGCGTTGGCGCAGCCCTTCAAGCGCGTCTTCCTCTCCGTGCACGAGGAACACAGCAGCGCTGATTGGCTGCCGGGCCCGCACCCATTCGGCAAGCTCAGTCCCGTCGGCATGGCCGCTGTAAATATCAAGCTTCCTGATCCGAGCACGGACATGGATGTCCTCCCCCTGGATGCGTACAGCAGACGCCCCCTCTTCGAGAAGGCGCCCGAGCGTGCCGGCCGCTTGATATCCGACCAACAGCACTGTCGCTTCATCTCGCCAAAGCCAATTCTTCAATCGGTGTCGAATGCGGCCGGCCTCGCACATGCCGCTCGCAGCGATGACGATGTGGAAGCCCCTGATGAAATCAATTGCCTTGGATTGCTCCGCCGTCTCCGTGAAGCGAACGTTTTTCGACTCGATGGCCCTGACAAGAGCGTCGCCGTTTTCCAGCTCGCGCGCATGTCTGCGGAAAATCTCGCTCGCACGGCTCGCAAGGGGAGAGTCAATGATGATTGGCGCTTTGGGGACGGCGCCGGTTTCCATCAGGTGGCCAAGATCAGTCAGCAGTTCCTGAGTGCGCTCCACGGCGAAGGACGGAATTATCAACGCACCGTTCGGATGCGTCGCATTCAAGACCTCTGACTGTAAGGTGTGACGCCGAGCGGAATCGTCTGCTTCCTTGCGCTCGACATCGCCGTAGGTGCTCTCGCAGATGACATAGTCCCAACCACTCGGCGCTTTCGCATCGAACTGCAAGAGCTTGTGTCGCGGACCGATGTCGCCCGAAAAAAGCAAGCGCAATGTTGACGGCCCGGCATCGATCTCCATCTCAACCGAAGCCGATCCGAGCAGATGTCCCGCATTCCAGAATCGAAAACGAATTCCCTCCCCGGTCCGCTCCCAGGACCCCAGGCGCACCTGGCGAAACAGCGTAACCGCGACGGCGGCATCGCGGGCGGTATAGATGGGGGTCACAGTGTGCCGCCCGCGGCGCAGATTGCGGCGATTGAGCTGATCGACTTCGCTCTCCTGGATGTGGGCAGAGTCCGCCAGCATGACGGAGCAGAGGTCGGCCGTAGCGGACGTAGCGAAGATCGGCCCGTCATAACCGAGCCGAACAAGTTTCGGCAGCAGACCGGAATGATCAATGTGCGCATGTGTAAGGATGACAGCGTCGATCTTCTTCGGATCGAACGGAAAAGAACGGTAATTCAGTTCCTTCTCGGTCTTCGATCCCTGGAAAAGACCACAATCTACGAGGATCTTCGTGGCACCGAATTCGACGAGTTGGCAGGAGCCTGTAACGGTTCCTGCGGCACCATGAAAACGGATGATCGGTTCAATCGCCATGGTCGCAAACCTAATCTGAAAGACGGCATGCCTGAGCATGCACGCTCGCGCAGGTGGGCGACTTGATGCGGATCAAAGACGAAGCGCCATTTCGAGGATGACCATCAAACGATGTGGCTCCTCAACCAGTCCTGTCGATCGGCGAACTTGGGCGACAAGGCGCCATCTGTGCCGCACAACAAGAGCTTCATGGCTGGCGATCGGGTATACTGTGAACTCGTCCGGTGTTTTCGCTGCCGCGCATGTTCGCGCGGGCAGGAGGCAAGCATGGAAGCGGCCGGGTCTATGGGTGAGCTTCGCCAACTTCAGAGGGACACGTTTGACTACTTTCTCAGCGAAGTGAACCCCGCCAACGGGCTGATTGTCGACAAGACCGCCCTGAACTGGCCATCGAGCATCGCCGCGACAGGTCTCGCGCTCGCCTGCTACCCCGTCGCCGTGGAGCGCGGACTGATGAGCCGCTCAGCCGCCGTGGCGCGAACGCTGGCCACGCTCCGGTTCTTCTTACACAGTCCTCAGGGACCGGAGCCCGATGCCACTGGGTACAAAGGTTTCTACTACCACTTCCTCGACATGGCGACCGGGCGTCGCGCCTGGCAATGCGAGCTGTCGACAATCGACACCGCCCTGTTCCTGGCTGGGGCTTTGTCGGCTGCGGCGTACTTCGACGCGGCCGAAGATCGCGAACGGGAAATAGGCGAGGTCGCAGACTCACTCTACCGGAGAACGGATTGGCAGTGGGCGCTGAATGGCGCAGCGACGGTGACGCACGGCTGGACACCGGAGACCGGCTTTCTCAAGTATCGCTGGGAGGGCTATAACGAGGCGCTGCTTCTCTACATCTTGGGGCTCGGATCGCCGACCCATCCGCTCCAGGAATCGAGCTACGCCGCCTGGAGCTCCACATATCGGTGGGAGAGTTGCTACGGCTATGAATACCTCTACGCGGGCCCGCTATTCACGCACCAATTGTCCCACGTCTGGATCGACTTTCGCGGGATTCAAGACGCTTACATGCGCGGAAAGGGCCTCGACTACTTCGAGAACAGCCGCCGGGCGACTCATGTGCAGCGAGCCTATGCAATTGACAACCCGCGCAAGTTCGACGGCTACCGAGAATGCTGCTGGGGGATAACCGCTAGCGAGGGTCCCGGCCCTGCGACGCTCAAGCTAGAGGGCGTCGAGCGCGAGTTCTATGACTATGTCGGCCGCGGCGTTCCTTATGGGCCCGACGACGGGACGCTTGCGCCCTGGACGGTCGTCGCCTCCTTGCCGTTCGCGCCGGAAATCGTCCTGCAAGCCATCGACTACTGCGTTCATCAGGCCAAGCTGACGATGTTCAACAGATATGGATTCAAGGCGGCGTTCAACCCGACCCATCCGGGCGAGCCGGGTAACCCCTATGGCTGGTGGGTGTCGTCCTGGCACTTCGGACTCAATCAGGGGCCGATCGTGCTGATGATTGAAAATCACTGCAGCGGCTTGGTGTGGCGATTAATGCGGACCTGCCCTTATGTAGTGACGGGATTGCGGCGCGCCGGCTTCGACGGCGGTTGGCTGAATGCGCAACATTGATCGGTCCCAGCGAAAGGTATCCTGCGGTATGGGCCTCGGCCAGACACTCGGAACTAACCGCTAACCCGCAGCGGGTCCGCGTGCGTAAACGGGCCAGCCAAGCCGCAAACTTGCATCTCGGCCCAAGCTTTCGTTTTGGCAGACGAGCGACCGACAACTCGCAACCGATTGGGACTTCGCATGCTGATGTGCGAGATCCGCTTGGGGTCACAAACGGTCGTCGGTTAGTTATCAACAATCTCTTTCTCGCGCATCGGTCTCCCAACCCCCAATGGTCGCGACAAAAATAGCCTTGATCGTGTGCATCCGGTTTTCCGCCTGGTCGAAAACCACGGAAGCTTTCGATTCAAAGATCGCGTCCGAGACTTCCATGCAGTTGAGACCGAACTGCTTCGCAACGCGGGCTCCGACGTTGGTGCTGCTGTCGTGGAAAGCGGGCAAGCAATGCATGAACTTGCAACGCGGATTGTCGGTGGCTTCCATGACGGTGGCCCTGACGCCGAAAGGCGCCAGCAACCTGATGCGCTCGGCCCAACCCGCCTCATGCTCTCCTAGCCACGAAGCCGTGTAGACGTAGTCGGCACCCAACACCCCGGCGCCGACATGTTCCAGAATCGTGAACTTCCCGCCATTCTTGCGCGCTTCCGAGGTCACACCGTCGATGAAGGACGAAGCGGGCCAAAATATCGGCGGCGAGACGATGCGGAAGTCCATGCCGAGCTTCGCCGCTCCTAAGGCGAGCGATCTAGCGACAGCACTGCGACCGTCACCCAGGAATGCGACCGTGACCTCCGGCAGCGCCTTGTCTGCGGCTTCCCGCATCGTCAGCAAATCTGCCAACGCCTGGATCGGATGCGATTCATCGGTAAAGCCATTGTAGACAGGCACGTGGGCGTGAGCCGCCAACTCCTCCACGGCACTTTGGGCATGGCCGCAATATTCAACGGCATCGTAGATCCTGCTGAGCATACGGGCTGTGTCCTTCAGTGATCCGCATTGCCCTGCATAGCCAGCGGGCAGCGTCAGGCTGATGACGCGCGCGCCTTGGTCATAGGCCGCAACTTCAGATCCGAAGAGAGTGCCGATCGAATCCTCCTCGCTCAGAAGCGCGATATTCTTGCCGCGGAGCCGTGGGATTTCTTTGCCACTTCGCTTGTCAGCCTTCAACTCGGCGGCGAGTTGCAACAGAACCCCGATCTCCTCTGAAGTGAATTCGTCGAGCGTCAGGACGCTGCGGCCTCGAAGACTGATGGACATGGCATGCCCCGTCGCTTTGGTTATCGCCGAAAATTGCAACGTTTGCCGATTAAGAATTGAACAACGGATATGACTCGCAGGCTTTGATTCTCGTCAAACTCAGGCGCTTCCACGGCTTTGATGAAGATCAATGACCGCCCATCTCGTTTCCCGGAAAATGCTCCGTCAATGCACATGAACAAGTTTGCGGCTCTGAGTTGAAGGTGGCTGAAGATATATCCGCGGACTGCGCCTGTCCTCGAGGTCGACGGTTGGGACTGGGATGCATTTTCTAATGGAGAGCGACATGGCTGTTGCCTACACCGTGGGTCCGATCAAGCGCCATCAAGTCGACAAAGCGTACCGACTGATCGACGCCGCGGGCTGCCATTTCGACTTGGAGGCTTGGCGCGAATTCTGCGCAGCGACCGTCGCCCGAGAATGCCCGGCACTTTATGTCGAAGGAATAGTGACCGCAGAGAATCCGCTCGGTTATATCGCCGGAGTCTGCATCATGCGTCCAGTGCAGAACGAAATATACGGCAGAATGCTCGACGTGCCGGTCTTCATCATTATAAGCGCGGGGGACACGCGTGGCGTGGCCAACTCGCTTGTCGAGTATTTCATGGCGGTCGCTCGCAAATACAATTGCGGGTTCATTCGCGTCGCTGCACTCGACCCAACCGACTGGCCAGGGTCCAGGGCCACCCTGCCGCGAGATGGTCGCGGAATCCTCATACCTGTTCAATAGCCCCGACTTAAGCCTGAGAACCGATTCTGTCCGCGTGCCGTGGCCATGCGGCGGAGCCTAGGCGTGCTGGCGTGTCGCCCTTGCGCTAAAGACATATCCTACACCTCTAACCGACTTGATCAGAGCGGGGCGGCTAGGGTCACGCTCTATTTTGCGTCTCAGCCGAGCGATCTGCGCGTCGATGGTGCGGTCGAAAGCCTCAAGGTTTCTCCCTCGCGTCAAATCCATCAACAATTCGCGTTGCAGCACGCGGCCGGCATGCTTCACAAGTACGTAAAGCATGTCGAACTCACCGGTAGTCAGAGGGACTTCCCGTCCGTCATCCGAGACCAGTTGGCGGCGATCAATGTCAAGACGCAGCCCTTCGAAATAATAGACTTCTGCTGACGGCGCATCGCGATCGCTCTGCGAAAGTTGAAGCTGGCGGCGACGAAGAACTCCCCTGATGCGCGCCAAGACCTCCCGAAGATGGAAGGGTTTCGCGATGTAGTCGTCCGCACCAACCTCTAGCCCGACGACCCGGTCGACCACGTCATTGCGACCGGTCAGCATAATGAGTGGTACGTCCGAGCGCGCCCGTATACCGCGTGCAAGCGTTAGTCCGTCCTCGCCAGGCAGAACGAGGTCGAGCAGAATGATGTCGATTGGTTGTTTGTCGAGGCACGCGCGCATCTCGTCTCCGTCGCCCGCCAGGCTGACGCGATATCCCTCCTCTTCGAAATAGCGAGACAGCATCTGTCGGATTCTCGGATCGTCATCGACGACGAGAATGTGCTCCGGTAAGGCTCGCGCATTCGCCATGAAGCTACCCCGAACGGCGCCTTCCCTCAAAGCGCCGTTACACTTTGTCACAATATCGTACCGATTTTTGCACGCGTGTCGTCATGAGATTACGGCCCGGCGTTCAACTCTTGCCATCACGAAAGATGGAGGGCAGTCATGAGCGTTCAGGTCCTAAGAATCAAGGAGGGTCGAGCAGCAGCCATGGGTTTGGCGGCTTTGCCTGTACCGGATCTTCCCTGTCTATTTAGTCGGCGACCCGTCGAAAGAGTCGCGCCCGGTCAAGCCGTCTTCTGGGAAGGTGACGAGGCGACGCATATCTTCGAGGTCGCGGATGGAATGCTGCGCGCGTTGCGGCTGCTCGGCGACGGCCGACGGATCATCGTCGGCTTCCTGCGTCCCGGAGACCTTCTCGGCGTATCGCTCAAGGAGCGTTATCTCTATACGGTCGAGGCCGTTTCCGCCGTGGAGCTTCGCCGCTTCCCTCGCCGCCGTTTCGAAGACGAAGTGGCAAGCTATCCGCACTTGCAGCAGCAACTATTCTCCAAACTTCGTGATGAGATGACCGCCGCGCAGGATCAAACAGTCCTTCTTTCCCGCCGGAGCGCCGAGGAAAAACTGGCGAATTTCTTCCTGATGATGACGCGATGCGAGATTTGCGAGCGTACTTGGGTCGTCGACCTTCCCATGACGCGGCTCGACATCGCGGATTACCTTGGCATGACAATCGAGACAGTATCCCGCACTATAACAAAGCTTGCAAATAGCGGTATCATCGCGACACCGGAACGCCGCTCGATCACGGTCCTGAAGATGGAAACGCTTCGATCACTGGCGGACGGTGACGAAAGCGAGCATTGGGTGCCGTCTCTCGCACCGCGTGCTCCGTATGTATCGGCCAACGCGTGAAGACGGCCGAGCTAAAGGGAGAGGAGGCCAGTGGTCGTGCAAACCGAGAGCGACATCACAAATCTCAGACGCGCTGAGGCCGATCTGGCAGCGCGAGAGGCACATCTTCGTTCAATCCTGGATACCGTCCCCGAGGCAATGGTGGTGATTGACGAAAGCGGCATGATTTCCTCTTTCAGCGCAGCCGCGGAACGCCTGTTCGGATATGCCGAAGGCGAGGTACGCGGGCTCAACGTCAGGATCCTGATGCCCTCTCCCCACCGCGAGGCGCATGACCAATATCTAAATAACTATCTGCGCACCGGGGAACGGCGCATTATCGGAATTGGACGGGTCGTGACAGGACAACGAAAGGACGGCACAACCTTCCCCATGGAGCTTTCGGTCGGAGAAGCGATGTCTGATGGTCGCCGGATATTCACCGGCTTCATTCGGGACCTGACCAGCCGTCAGCGGGTTGAGGAAGAGCTCAGGCAAGCACAGAAGATGGAAGCCGTCGGGCAACTAACCGGCGGCTTGGCGCATGATTTCAATAATCTGCTGACTGTGATTACCGGCAATCTGGAGATGATCGAGGCCCGCCTGCAAGACAAGAAGCTGAGGGCTCTCTTACGAGAAGCTCAGGCGGCGGCTGATGATGGTGCAAAGCTGACGGCACAGTTGCTCGCATTCGGTCGGCGGCAACCTCTTAACCCGAAGCTTATCGACGTGGGCGAACTCGTCTCGAACTTTTCCAAGCTCCTCATCAGAACTCTCGGCGAGACAATAGAACTGTCCACGATCGTAAACGGCAGCGACAATCTCGCCCTTATAGACGTCTCCCAGCTTCAGAACACGCTTTTGAACTTGGGGTTGAACGCGCGCGACGCGATGCCAAACGGTGGCCACCTGACGATTGAAATTTCGACGACAATTCTCGACCGCGACTATGCGTTGATGTACCCCGAGGTACGGATGGGACACTATGTCCTCGTTGCCGTCACCGACACGGGCGTCGGAATGAGCGACGACGTCAAACGCCACGCCTTCGAGCCGTTCTTCACAACGAAGCGAACCGGGGCGGGAACAGGTCTCGGCCTCAGCATGGTTTATGGATTCGTCAAACAGTCCGGCGGGCATATACAGCTCTATAGTGAACCCGATCGGGGAACGAGCGTGCGCCTCTTTCTGCCAGCGGCCCAAGGAGAAGACCAGCTTGCCCAGGTTGAAGGAGAAGATGCCGGTCACGATCGTATTCCGACAGGTCGTGAGACGATCCTTGTCGTGGAAGACGATGCGCGCGTGCGCCGTGTCGTGGTCTCGCGTCTCCAGGACGCCGGTTATTCAGTCATCGAGGCCGAGGCCGGCGCGCGGGCCCTTCAACTGCTTGCGGAGCATCCGGAGGTTTCCCTCGTCTTTACGGACATGATAATGCCGGGAGGAATGAATGGCGACGAATTGGCCCAGCATGTGCGCGCGCTCAGACCCGATGTAAAGATGCTGTTCACGTCGGGTTATGCCGAGCCGAGCGCGGCCGGGAGGGCCGCAGGAAGCTGGCTGCAAAAACCCTACACGGCCAGAGAGCTGGCGCTGCGGCTTCGCGAGCTACTGGATTGACGTGCACGATGTGCAGGATGGGCTGGTCGATGAGGATGACGGCGCTGCGATCGCGAATGCATTAACTTTCCACGTGGATTGTCGTTTTGAGCGCGATCAACGCGCTGCCCTGAGGTTTCGATATCTTCAATCGGCGAAGATGGAGACCGCGCTATGACCATTCGCAATCTTCATTACGCCATCAATCCGAAGTCGCTTGCGATTATCGGCGCCTCAAGTCGCAGCGGATCGCTTGGCCGGGTTATCGTCCAAAACGTGATGGCGGCAGCATTCGAGGGCGAAATCTGGCCCGTGAACCCCAAATACGACGAGGTTGCAGGTCTTCGCTGCTATCGCCGTGTAGCGGACATTCCAAGTGTTCCCGACCTCGCGATTATTGTCACACCTCCGAAAACCGTGCCGGCGCTCATCCATGAGCTGGGCGTGAAGGGAACGCGCGCCGCGGTGGTCATCACGGCTGGCCTGAATGCCGACCAAGGTTTGCGACAAGCGATGCTCGATGCAGCGAAACCATTTCTCTTTCGCATAATCGGGCCGAACACCGTAGGCCTCATCGTCCCATCAGCGAAGCTGAATGCGAGCTTCGCGCACTTGCAGGCTCAGCCAGGCGACATCGCGTTGCTTTCACAATCCGGAGCAATCGCGACATCATTGATCGACTGGGCGGCTGACAACAATGTCGGCTTCTCCAAGATCGTCTCTCTTGGTGACATGGCCGATGCTGACGCCGGCGATTTCCTCGACCTGCTGGCTGGCGATCCCAAGACGCGGGCGATCGTCATGTATCTCGAGACCATCCCAAATCCCCGGAAGTTTCTGTCGGCGGCTCGCGCCGCCGCTCGGGTCAAGCCGGTTGTCGCCATCAAGTCGGGCCGGCACGTAGAGGGGGCCAAAGCGGCGGCCACGCATACTGGCGCGCTTTCAGGTGCCGACAGGGTCGTCGACGCGGCTCTGCGCCGGGCCGGTATCTTGAGAATCGAAGGGCTTGGCGAATTGTTCGACGCAACGGAAACCATCGCGCGCTTTCGCCCTCTTGAGCGCAGCCGTGTCGCAATCGTCACCAATGGCGGCGGAGCCGGCGTTCTCGCCGTGGATCGGCTGGTGGACCTAGGGTGCGAGCTTACAGATCTTTCTCCGGATACCATACGCGGCCTGGATCGAAACCTGCCCGCCAATTGGTCGCGCGCCAATCCCGTCGATTTAATCGGCGATGCTTCGCCCGAGCGTTACAAGGCAGCGGTCGAGATCGTCGCTCAGGATCCACGGGTGGACATCCTGATCGTCATGAATTGCCCGACGGCCCTTGCCTCGCCCGTTGATGCCGCTCGTGCCGTCGCCTCCCTTGCGCGGTCCGGGACAATCTCGGGCAAGCCCGTTCTGACATGCTGGTTGGGCGGCCTGACCGCTCGTGAGGGTCGTCATGTGCTGCAGCAGTCCGGGCTGGCAAGCTACGACACACCGTCCGACGTTGCATTGGCGGCTTCCTATCTCGCCAGGTGGTCGAAGGCACAGGAGGCGCTGCTGCGGGTGCCCTCTAGCCGGACGAAGGAGGCGCCTGCGGACCGTGCAGTCGTCCAATCCATTTTGCAACAGGTGGCTCGTGAAGGCCGCCGTATGCTGAACGAGCCCGAAGCCAAGATGGTCATTGCGGCTTATGGCATTCCAGTCCCTCGAACCGCTATTGCAAGCTCGCCGGAGGAGACGGAAAGGGTTGCCGCATCGCTTCTCGAGGACGCGACGAGGGTCGTCGTCAAATTGATCTCGAAGTCGATCACGCACAAATCCGATGTGGGCGGCGTCGTCCTCGATATCTTAACCCCTATCGCCGCCCGAGAAGCCGCCGAGGCGATTGTCGCGCGGCTGAAGGCGCACGACCCATATGCCGTTGTCGATGGCTTTGCCGTCCAGCCGATGATTGAACGCAGACACTCGTGGGAGCTGATCCTGGGGATCACTCGAGACCCGATCTTCGGCCCGGTCGTTCTATTCGGATCGGGCGGCGTTTCCGTCGAGGTGGTCGAAGACACCGCAGTGGCGCTTCCCCCGCTTGACACCATGCTCGCTGCGGACCTGATCGATCGGACACGCGTCGGAAAGCTCCTCGCCGGTTTCCGCAACGAGCCGCCAGCAGACAGAGCAGCGATCTGCAAAGCGCTCACGGCGCTATCGCAGCTAATCGCCGATTTCCCCTGCGTGCTTTCGATGGATATCAACCCGCTGGTCGCCGGCGCCGAGGGCGTCATCGCGCTCGACGCGCGCATCGAAATCGACCCGCAGGCTGTCGCGCGCCCCGGCCCCAACCGCGATCTCGCGATCCGCCCATATCCGAGCGATTGGCAAAAGCAGGTTACGCTCGCTGGACGCGCTTACCATCTGCGGCCGATCAGACCGTCCGATGCGGCTCTATACCCGGATTTTCTGGCAAAGACGTCTCCGGCTGACATCCGATTTCGTTTCCTGTCATCCCGCAAGCACTTTCAGGACCAGATGCTGGTGAGGCTCACGCAGATCGACTATGAGCGCGAGATGGCCTTCGTCGCTCTCGATGATGAAAGCGGCGAGCTCGCTGGAATTGCCAGGCTTTACGCGGATCCCGATCACGAAACGGCCGAATATGGCTTGCTGGTCAGGACCGACTTGCAGGGGCAAGGTCTTGGCTGGGCTCTTCTGGCTCATCTGAGGGACTATGCTGCAGCCGACGGTCTGAAGCGCGTCGAAGGTCTCATTCTGAGTGACAATGCGAAGATGCTGAAAATGTGCCGCGAGTTTGGATTTGCCATCTCGCCGCACCCGACCGATGCGACCCTCAGGGTCGCATCACTGGCACTGCAATCTCAGGCGGGAGCTTCTTGACGAAAATCAATGTCGCGGCCCCCATCTGGCGTAGATTGGCTTTTAGAAAACCACACCGCTTGGGGAGACCAGAGCAATGACCTACAAGACAGTTCTTCAAGTGCTCGATGCAAACCAGTTTGAAACGGACCTCACAGCGGAGGCAGCTCTCTGCGCCGCCGCCAACGCCCATCTCTCGGTCCTCCTGGTCAAGGTCGCGGCTCCACCTCGGTTCGGGGACCATGCGGGCCTCTCGGTCGCGTGGCTGGACATACAGGCGGCCGAGATAGAACAGCTCGAAAAGGCCATCGAGGCGGCACGAACGACGCTCAAGGACGTGGGTTTTTCGTTCGACGTCGCCGGCGAATACACCGAGCCTGCACGGGC
Organism: Sinorhizobium fredii USDA 257; assembly: GCF_000265205.3. Classification (NCBI taxonomy): domain Bacteria; kingdom Pseudomonadati; phylum Pseudomonadota; class Alphaproteobacteria; order Hyphomicrobiales; family Rhizobiaceae; genus Ensifer; species Ensifer fredii. The sequence goes on along the minus strand of NC_018000.1, from coordinate 4,110,785 downwards.
CGACGATCTGGTCGGAGAGCGGGCACGCTACGCTGATGTTACATTGATCGGGACCAACATGGACCCGTCGTTGCGGGCGCGCGCCATCGAAGGCGCCCTTTTCTATTCGGCGCGCCCGGTCCTGCTTGCACCCCATCGTCGATCAGTAACCTTGCTTCCCAAGAGGATTCTGCTGGCGTGGAATTCAAGCCTCGAATCCACAAGGGCGGCTCGCGAAGCGCTCGACATGATGAAAGATGCCGAAGGCGTAAACGTGGTATTGGTCGATCCTACGGCCTCTCGCTGGAATGGCCACGAACCTGGCGCAGATGTGGCGACTTACCTTGCCCGCCACGGCATTAAGGTGACCGTCGATCGGCTTCCCAGCGCCGGACGCCGGGTCGACGAGGTTCTCAATCAGCATGCAATTGATACCACCGCCGACCTGATTGTAATCGGCGCATACGGACATACACGTCTTCGCCAGAGGATTTTCGGGGGCGTTACCAAGGCGATGATCGAGGCGCCAGTTGTGCCGGTGTTGATGGTCCGCTGACATTACTCAAGCCAGATAGAAACATGGGCGCGGGTGCTCGGTGCGGATATGCGATCGCGCCGCACCCGGCCAATTCGACTTAAAGGAATGCAACACTCGTGCCGCAGTCAGGCGGGAGCTTCTTGACAACGATCAATGTAGCCGCCGTCACCTGAAGCACATTGCTTATGAAATTGCCAATCGGCTTCGGAGGAAAAAGCAATGACCTACAAGACAATTCTTTTGGTGATCGATGGCAACCAGCACGAAAACGACCTAACAGCGGCAGCGGATCTCTGCGCGGCCGCAAATGCCCATCTTTCGGTTCTGCTGGTCAAGCTTGCCGCTCCACCACCGCTCGGAGAGTATGCGGCCATGTCGGTCGCTTGGCTCGACGAACGGGCCGAGGATATGCAGCAACTGGAAAAGGCGGTGGAGAGAGCCCGAGCGACGCTGAAGGGCCTCGGGATCTCATTCGATGCAAATGGCATCTACTGCGAAACCGCATGGGCCGATGACGATATCGGCAACCGCGCACGCTATGCGGACGTTACGTTGATCGGCGCGAGCCTGAAGACGGATGCTCCGTTGCGAGCGCGTGCCATTGACGGCGCGCTCTTCTATTCGGCGCGACCGGTTCTGCTCACAGCCGATCGCCAATCCGTCACCTTGAGTCCGAAGAAAATTGTTCTCGCATGGAACTCTACCATGGAAGCCGCGAGAGCGGCCCGCGAAGCTTTGGAAATGATGGAGAGCGCGGAGGAAGTGAATGTCGTCCTGATCGATCCGGACGCAGCTTCGACCAAAAACGGCGAAGAACCGGGTGCTGATGTTGCCACCTATCTCGCTCGCCACGGCATCAAGGTGACCGTCGATCGGCTTCCGAGCGCCGGACGCCGCGTCGAAGAGGTTCTAATCCAGCATGCCGTCGATACCTCTGCCGATCTGATCGTGATGGGGGCGTACGGGCATACTCGTCTTCGCGAAAGAATATTCGGCGGTGTTACCAAGGCGATGATTGAAGCACCTGCTGTTCCGGTGTTAATGGTGCACTGAACATTCCCTGTCACATCGAAATAAAGGCGCCGCATAGAACGGCGCCTTTATCATTTGCCGTCATGCCTCACGTTCGTATGCGCCTCGGCCGGTCATGTCTTCGATAGCGACACAGAAGAAGAGATGCGGCGAAGAGGCTGCGACGCCTTGTGGTGCAGGCTTTAGCCCGCCCGGCTCCCACCAGTTTGGTCGCGCCTCGAGAAGCGACCAGGCATGCATGCACTCTCTCTGCCATCGCCCTTCCGGCGGCAGCTCCTGATAGCGGCCGAATACAAGGACGCTTTTCCACCGGCGCTCACCTGAAAACTCATCGACTTGAAGGCACACACACGGGTTCGCGCGCATCCAGTCGATCTTCTGGCCAGGCATGGAAAAGCAATAAAGGCAGTTGCCCGCAAAAGCATAGGTGATCGGCACGATATACGGCCTGCCTTCCTTGCAGCAGGCAAGGCGAGCTACGTGAGCGGCCTGGACCACGCTGTTGCATTCGTGACGGGACAATTCCTTGATGAACATGATCTCCCCTCCTTACGGCGTCGATCTATTGGTTGAGGTTAAATCTCCAGGGGCGCTCGTGCCTTGATGTCCCTCAAAGACCGACAGTCTGGAATGGCCGATACTTGGCCGTCGTTGTGGTTTTGAGGAAGGAGACGATCATGAGCGACATTCGCCTGCGCCAGGACATCCTGGATGAGCTCGAATATGAACCCAGCATAGACGCCGCGAACATCGGCGTCACGGTCGAAGACGGCGTTGTCACTTTGATGGGCCATGTTCACAGCTTTGCGGAAAAACACTCTGCGGAACGGGTTGCCCAAAGAGTGAAGGGCGTACGCGCGATCGCCGAGGAAATCGTCGTGCGTTTGCCAGAGAACAAGAAGGCTGCCGATGACGAGATCGCCAGTCGCGTGGTAAAAATCCTTGCTTGGGGAGCCGCAATCGCCGACCTCAAGGACATCCAAGTCAAAATCGAAAACGGTTATGTGACCCTGGAGGGAACGGTCGACTTTCATTTCCAGCGCTCTGCAGCCGAGAGCTTGGTGCGTCGCTTGACGGGCATCACCGGAATCGACAACCGCCTCAGGATCCGTCCCATGATGGATGTGCTCGAGATCAGGCATGGCATCAGAGAGGCGCTAAAACGCAATGCTGAGATAGAAGCCGAAAACATCGACGTAGAAGTATCCGGCAGTCATGTCACCTTGCGGGGGAAGGTTCAAAGCCGGCGCGAAAGGATCATGGCGGAGCGAGCGGCCTGGTCGGCTCGAGGCGTGACGGCGGTTGAGGATCACTTGACAATCGAAGAACCCAAAGGCCGATTCAATTCCTGAATGGAGCGCTTCGGATGACCTACGCGACCCTCCCCGATCTTACTCCGCGCAGGGAAGCCCTTGTCGGTAGCGAGGGTGTCGGACTTACAGAAGAGGAGGCTCGCCTTCGGCTTGCGCAATTTGGCCCGAACAGCCTTCCGGAACCGCGAGCCTCCTCGCTCGCAATCACTTTCGTGCGCCAGTTCCGCAGCCCTCTGATCTACATTCTGCTGGCTGCGGCACTGGTATCTCTCCTATTAAGCGATCTGCAAGATGCGCTGTTCATCGGCATCGTACTCATCGCGAACGGCATCATCGGGTCTCTGCAGGAGCACACCGCTGGCAAAGCCGCCTTGGCGTTGCGCCGGCTTGAACAGCCGTATGCGAACGTCATCCGCGATGGACGCTTGCGGGAAATCGACGCTCGGCTCCTAGTGCCGGGCGACATGGTGGCCATTGAGGCGGGCGGACGCGTGCCGGCCGACATCAGGCTCCTGTGGGCGACCGATCTCGTTTGTGACGAGTCCCTGCTCACCGGCGAATCAGCACCGGTGCACAAATCCGGTCCGGTCGTCGAGGCTGCTCCCGGAGAGCGCGAGCGCCCCATGGCGTTCGCGGGCACTCTCGTCACGCGTGGTCGCGGACGCGGCGTCGTCGTCGCTACGGCTGCGACCACGGAGATGGGAAAGATTGCCGCCGAAATCGGCAAGGCATCCTTTGCCAAGCCTCCCTTGATGATCCGCTTGGAACGCTTCTCCCAGCTCATCGCCTGGATCGTCGCGGCTGCAGTCGCTCTTCTCGTCGTTGTGGGAATTGCCCGCGCGATGACGCTCAACGAGCTGTTCATGATGTCCGTAGGACTGGCGGTAAGTGCAATTCCGGAGGGTCTGCCGATAGCGATCTCGGTCGCGCTGGCAATCAGCATGCGCCGTATGGCGAAGGCTCATGTGATCGTGCGCCGAATGCCCGCCGTGGAAGCGCTTGGCTCCTGCACCATGATCGCCACCGATAAGACCGGCACATTGACGCTCAACGAATTGACTGTGACGGATATACGATTGCCGGACGGCACCGATATTGTTTGCGATACGGGTGCCGACCTGGACGCCTGTGCGATCCGGGGCGACGGAACCCCTCCCGCGGAAGCGCGGGAACGTGCCATTGCCTTGCTTAAGGCCGCGTCGCTGCCCAACGAAGGATCGCTCGTCAAGGAAGCGAACGGCTGGACCGCCGTCGGCGATACGGTCGACGTTGCATTGCTGGCAGCCGCCTACAAGGCAGGGCTGCCGCGGGAGGCAATCGACGATGACTATCCTCTCGTCGCCCGCATTCCCTATGAGCCGGACCTCAAATATGCTGCCTCATTCCACCACCACGGCGACAGCATTCGCATCTTCGTCAAAGGCGCTGCGGAAACCCTCATTGAGATGGCCGACCGGATGGACATGGCAGGTCGCGCCGAGCCGATCAATCGGGAGCTCCTCCTCCGGCAAAAGGAAGAGATGGCCGCGCGTGGCCTGCGGGTGCTTGCCTTTGCGGAGGGCGAGACGGCGATCGAGGCAGATGGAGGCTTCGGCCGGCACCTCCTCGTCGATCTGGTCTTCCTGGGTCTCGCGGGAATGCAGGATCCGGTACGGCCGGAAGTGCCGCAAGCCATTCGCGATTGCCACACGGCAGGCGTGGATGTGGCGATGGTCACCGGCGACGATCCGAGAACCGCGGCGGCAATTGCCTCCCATGCCGGGCTGACCTTCACCGATGACCAGGTGGTCACCGGCGATGACGTGCGCAGGGCCGAGGAAAAGGGACAGGAAAGTCTCGACGGACTGATCCGCGATGGTCGCATCTATGCGCGCGTTGCCCCCTCGCAAAAGCTGGCGATCGTCCTCTCGCTGGCCCGCAACGGGCATTTCGTCGCCGTCACGGGCGACGGCGTCAATGATGCGCCGGCGCTGAAGCACGCGCATATCGGCGTGGCGATGGGGCGCAAGGGCACGGAGGTCGCCAAGGAGAGCGCCGACATCGTCATCACCGATGACAACTTCGCTTCGATAGTCAGCGGCATCCGGGAGGGCCGCGTCGCCTACGCCAACATCCGCAAGGTCATTTTCATGCTGATGTCGACAGGTGCTGCGGAACTGCTGCTGTTCCTGCTGGCGATTCCGCTCGGCGTGCCTATGCCACTTCTTCCCGTGCAGTTGCTCTGGCTCAATCTCGTGACCAACGGCATCCAGGACATTGCGCTCGCCGGCGAGAGTCCAGAAGGTGACGAACTCAGCCGCGCGCCGCGCCGGCCGTCCGAACCGATCTTCGATCGGATCATGGTCCGGCGGATATGGCAATCCGCGCTCGTCATGGGAGCCGGAGGCTTCGCAATGTTCTACGTACTGCTGCAGCAGGGCTACGGCGAAAGCGAAGCCCGCAATCTGCTGCTGTTGTTGTTCGTCCTTTTCGAGAACTTCCAGACCCTCACGAGCCGTTCTGAGCGCAAATCCATTTTCGCGCTCGGGTTCCTTGCCAATCCCCTTCTGCTTGCCTCTATTGTAGCGGCACAGGCGCTCCACATCGCCGCCATGTATACCCCTTGGTTGCGAGAGGTCCTGCGACTGTCGCCGATATCGCTGCTGGAATGGGCGATGCTGCTCCTGGCCGCATCCTCAATCTTCTTCGTCATGGAATTCGACAAATGGCGGGTCCGCAGCAGGCCCGTCGACATGCGCGCCTCGTGAGTTCAGCACCACAGTCAATCACGGCTGAGCTTCAGGATATCCGCGACGATGTTATCTGCCGGCCGATCGGCATCCATTCGGTGCCAATTTAGGTCCCCCACGTCGTAAGCCAGTTGCCGGGAAAGGACATTCAGATCCGCATCGGAGGGCCCTGCGGTCCTTTCGGCAACGCGGCCGCGAAGGACGGATGGGCTCGCGTCCAGCCAGATAGCTGTGTAGGGCACATGCGCCTCGCGCGCGGCCGCCTCGATGCGCTGACGATTGGCGAACTTGCCGAAGACGGCTTCCGCGACCACGGATCCTCCTGCGCGCAGGATCGAGAATGTGCGGCACGCTATCTCGCCGTAGATTTTCTTGGAAATCTCCGGACGATAGGCCTCCGCAGGGAGTCGCGTTTCGGCCGCAACCCGGTACATCGCCTTGCGGACACGATCGCTTTCGATAATTCTCGCCCCCGGAGGCGAACCGAATTGCGCAGCCAAGCTCTCTGACACAGTCGTTTTGCCGGAACCACTCAATCCGCCAATGACGATCAACCGGGGCGGCCCCTTTTCCAGCAGGAAGAGCGCCAGTTCGAAATAGGATCGAGCCTCGACGGCGAGCGCGTCCGACCGCTCGCCGCTTTCTTCAATCTGAGTCGCTGTGACATGCGCCCTCACGGCAGCGCGGATCGCCATGAAGTAAGGCAGCAGCACGAAGCCATCCTCGTCGCCCGATTCGTCGAGATACCGGTTCATGACCAGATTGGCGAATTGCGGAAAACCGCGATGCCAAAGATCCATCAGCAGAAAGGCAAGGTCGTAGAGCGTATCGATAGTGGCAATCTGGTCGTTGAACTCGATGCAGTCGAACAGCCGCGGTTCGCCGTTCAACAGGCAGATATTGCGCAGATGCAAGTCACCGTGGCATCGCCTGACCTTGCCTGCGGCCTCACGCGCATCGAGCAGCGGTGCATAAGCCGCCAGGTTGCGCTCGAAAGCATGTTCGAAATCGGCCAGCTCGACGGGGTCGAAGAGCCGGCTCGTGGCAAAACCGGCGGCATTGACACGGAGCACGGCGGCAATGTTCGCAGAGCCGGGTCCCTGATGAACGATCTGGGCGCCCCCGTGAAAGCGGGCGATCATGTGTGCCGTCCGGGCCATCAGTTCGGCGTCGAGCTTGCCGCCAACGGCCATGCGATCGAACAACGCCCCCTGGTCGAACCGGATCATTTCAATGACCGCATCGACAAGCTCCTCGCCCTGATCATAAACAAGCCGGCCATCGCGGCCGCGCATGATCCGCCGCACGCCAAGGTACAGGCCCGGTGCAGTGGCACTGTTCAGCGCCACCTCCTTTTCACAAGCTGCAAGCCTCAGTTCCGCCGTCGAGAAATCCACATAGGGCAGCTTCACCGCTCGCTTCATCTTGTAAGCGCGATCGCCGGAAAGGAAGATGCAAGAGATGTGCGTCTCGATGATCTCGATCTTATCGGCGCCAACCAAGTGAGGCCCGCTCAAAAATTCGACCACCTCCGACTGGTCTTGGGCAATCATGGAATGCACCTCTGAAAAAGTGACGGGCCAGGAATCCTCGAGTGATCACCGGCTGGAATGATAATGAACGATACAAGCCTTCGCCTCCTTGATACGAGTCAAGGAACCATGAACGGCGTTGCACATGCGGAAAGCCACTAACGGTGTTGAATGAACCTGCTTTGCCAGCGCCGGGGTATTTGGATCGCGACTGCTGTCAATAACAGGGCTGCAGCCGACGGTAACCACAGGGCCAGGTTGCCCAATTGTTGAACGAGGGCTGCCCCTGAAATGGCTCCTGCCACCATGCCGAGCCACGGCACGATTTGGATGACCCAATGCGTGTTGCGGATGCCCATCGCCCAGCGTCCCAAACCTCGTCCGAAGCGTGACAGTGCCCCGGTAACATATGTTAAGCCAACCGGCAGCCCTTCGATCTGCTCGACAGAGGCGTTGATCGCTCCCATCGCCAGAATAAGCAAAAGGAACCGGAGCTCTCTTTGATCGGATAACAGGGCTGCGCATGCGAGCAGAACGGATACAAACAGCAAAACAGCTTGCGGCCTGAACCTGATCGAGACCATCACTCCCGCGGCGTTCCCTATCACGAAGGTGATCATGCCCCCGATGAGAAGCACTCCCCGCGCCACGTCGCCCTGGATCAGGGCGACGGATGCGCGAGTCGTGTTGCCACTCATGAACGACACAAAGTCCCCGAGGGACATGAGTCCTATGGCATCCGTCATGCCTGCGAGGAACGATATTGCAGCGACAAGCGCCAAACCAACAGAACTCCTCTGACGCTTAATGATGCGCCGCCGCCGCTGTACCGTCATTTGTGATGACCCAAAATGAAACCTCTCCAAGCAAAGCAAACACCGCCCGTTGTTGCAAGCACGCGCAGAACGGCGCCGCCATTCCCATTGTCATGCACTATTTTACCTCGGTCGCCGTTAGCGTTCCTGCAGGGCCTTTGCGCGGAATCAAGGCAACGATCCTGGGATCCAATATCCTTCACAAGATCTGTTGGAGAGCACTTTGAATAAGAGCCGAACTTTCCAGCCGTTTTGGCAAGGAGGAGAGCTGGGAAAGCGCCTTCTCCTTGCCGTCATGGCTTTAGCGTTGCTCGCCGGCACGGTCGCCTGGCTTGCGGACCGGCCCGATCTCAGCGCCTCGTCCTGGGCTGCCGGCACCGCGGTCATCCTTGCGAGCCTCCTTACCGAGATCGCGATCAGTCTCGGTAGGAAGGAATTCGGGCTGGATCTCATTGCGGCGCTTTCGATGGGCGGCGCCCTTCTTCTCGGCGAATACCTGACCGGCAGCATCGTCGCACTGATGTACACCGGTGGACAGGCGCTCGAAGATTTCGCTCAAAGGCGCGCACGCCGAGAACTGACGGCGCTACTCAGTCGGGTACCGCGCACCGCCCCTCGCTATGTAGATGGGCAGTTGCAGGAGGTTTCCGTCGAAGAACTGAAACCTGGCGACCGGATCCTGGTGCGCCGTGGCGAGGTGGTGCCGGTCGACGGAAACGTGATGGATGGCATCGCCGTGCTCGACGAGGCGGCTTTGACGGGCGAAGCTCTGCCGGTCCGCCGCCGGTCCGGCGAGCCGGTGACGAGCGGCACGACGAACGCCGGCGACGCCTTCGAAATGCTCGCCGCAAATTCGGCGAGCGACAGTACCTATGCGGCAATCGTCAGGCTGGTGGAGGAGGCAAGAGCCGCGAAGGCGCCGATGGTTCGGCTCGCCGACCGCTACGCGTTGGGGTTTCTCGCGATCACCCTCCTTCTCGCCGGCGGCGCTTGGGCCGTGAGTGGCGAAGCGATCCGGGCGCTCGCCGTCCTGGTCATTGCGACACCGTGCCCCCTTATTCTCGCGGTCCCGGTGGCGATTGTCTCCGGTGTCTCCCGTTGCGCCGCCAAAGGCGTGCTCGTGAAGGGCGGCGGCGCGCTCGAGATGCTTGCGCGCGTGAAGACGGTGATCCTCGACAAAACCGGGACAATTACCGATGGCCGGGCCCGTCTTATCGAGGTCAAGTCCCGCACCGATCTCGACCCTTTGGAAGTGCTGCGTCTGGCCGCATCGCTGGATCAGGGCTCGCACCACGTCATCGCCCGCGCGCTGGTCGCAGCCGCAAGAGAGCGGGGATTGCGGCTGGCCGCACCATCTGGATCCCGTGAAGAGGCGGGCTCCGGCGTGACCGGCTGCATCGACCGCCACGAGATCGCGGTAGGCGGCTGGGATTTCGTCAGCGCCAGGATCGAGGAGACCGCCTTCTCGCGAGACATCCGGGAGTGGATCAGGAGGGATGGCACCGTTTCGGTTCTCGCCGCGAAGGACGGAACTCTGGCGGGGGCGTTTCTGCTTGCGGACGAGGTCAGACCGGAGGCCGGCAGCGTGCTGAGGCGATTGCGCGAGGCCGGCGTCGATCGGATCGTGCTTGCGACCGGGGATCGCACCGAGCTCGCGGAAAGCCTTCAGTCCTTCCTCGGGTTGGACAGCGTTGTCGCCGAATTGAAGCCGGAGGACAAAACTCGGATTGTGGAAGCGGAAAGATCGGCAGGACCGGTCATGATGGTGGGCGATGGCGTCAACGATGCGCCGGCTCTCGCAGCCGCCGATGTTGGGGTGGCTATGGGCGCGCGCGGGGCGGCTGCCTCCTCGGAAGCGGCGGACGTCGTCATCCTGGTGGACAGGCTCGATCGCCTCGTCAGCGCCATCCGCATCGCGCACCGGTCACGCAGCATAGCCCTCCAGAGCGTCTATATGGGCATGGGCCTGTCCGTCGCTGGCATGTTTGCGGCTGCCTTCGGCTACCTGACACCGATTCAGGGTGCACTGCTGCAAGAGGCGATCGACGTCGTCGCCATCTTGAACGCGCTGCGCGCTCTTGGAAACCCTAAGCGCGGCTGGCGGAAAACAACACATTTGCCACACGCGGAGCTCATGCAGCTCGAAGCCGAGCATCGTGCCCTGATGGACGTGGTGGACGAGCTACGCCATACGACCGAACGCATTCAGAACCTGCCGAAAACGGAAGTCCGTAAGGAGCTTGCGGACCTGGACGCCCTGCTCCGTCGACGTCTTCTGCCGCACGAGCGGCACGACGACGAGGAACTCTATCCGAGACTGCGCAGTCGGGCGGCCACGCCGGATGCCCTTGCCGGCATGAGTAGGGCTCACATGGAGATTCAGCGTCAGGTCCACAGCCTGACCTCCCTTCGAAAGGCCCTCGGCGCGCATGGGCCGAGCCCGGCGCAGCGCTACGAGATCCAGCGGCTGCTCCACGGGCTCGAAGCGATCACCCGCCTGCACTTTGCCCAGGAGCAGGAAATCTATCGCTTGCTCGAGGACGAGCAGTAGGAAAGAGCGGATCGAAATCGGCCGATCGCTTTGCATCTCATCGATCCGTTTGAGGGACATCAAAGTCCTCCGGGCTCAACCCGACTAGGATACCCGCAAGGTTGAAATTCTAGGATGGCGGCCATGGGTCGGATCGGGTGGGTGTTGTCAGCGGTCTCTATCGCTGTCGTGGTCGCAGGCGGGCTAGTTTTCCTGTCCTACAGCAATGACATCGACCGCGCGCGTTTCGCGGTCGTCAGTGGCGCGCGAGTTGCGAATACGGCCGCAGGTCCGATCGAATATGCCGAAAGGGGTGACGGCATTCCGCTCCTGTCCATTCATGGCGCGGGTGGCGGGTGGGATCAGGGGCTGACCAACGTTGCCGACCTGGTCGGAAACGATTTTCGTATTATCGCCCCGTCGCGCTTCGGGTATCTGGGGACGTCGATTCCGTCCGATGCGTCGCCCGCCGCCCAAGCCGACGCCCATAGGGCGCTGCTCTCCTGGCTTAAAATCGACAGGGCCGTGGTCGTCGGTGTTTCGGCTGGCGCGCGCTCGGCAATCGAACTGGCGCTTCGCCATCCGGATAGGGTGTCAGCTCTTATTCTGATCGTCCCTGGAACCTACGCGCCCGAGAGTCCAGTGATGGTCGAGGGGAGTCGTGGCAGCGCGTTTGTCTTCTGGCTGGTCAATACCGGGGCCGACTTCGCCTGGTGGGCGACAGAAAAGATTGCTCCGTCGGTTCTCATCCGCTTCCTCGGCGTGCCGCCCGAGGTCGTTGAAGCGGCCCCGGCGAAGGACCGAAACCGGGTGATGGCCATTATTCGCAGCGTCGAACCGCTTTCGCAGCGCTTCCCCGGCATTAACATCGACAGTGCGCCCGATCTCCATCGCCTGCCCCTCGAGAAGATCGCCGCTCCCACCCTGGTCGTCTCGGCCGAGGACGATCTGTTCAACACGCTCCCCGCAGCCAAATTCGCGGCCGGCAGCATTCCGGGCGCGAAGTTAGTCGTCTACGACACCGGCGGGCATCTGCTCGTTGGACACGGGGAGAAAGTTAAGAGGGCCGTCAGCGACTTCCTTGCTCAGACAGGCACAATGCAACCTTCCGGGTCGCGTGGCGGGCCGTCTGTTCGGCCAGATTCGCCCGCACCGTCGTCGACTCGGTCATGATCGAGACCGCTAGCAAGGCATGCAATGGCATGCCTCACAATTTTACGGAGCGCAGCAGATGACCAGGCGCGTCACAATTGTCCAGGGCCATCCGGACCCAGCCGGGCAGCACCTCCTGCACGCCATGGCTGACGCTTATGCCGATGCTGCCACGGCAGCGGGACACCAGGTGCGCCGCATAGAAGTGGCCAAGCTCGAGTTCCCGCTGCTGCGAACCCAGGAGGATTTCGAGACCGGGGCATTGCCACCCGACCTGGAGCAATCGCGTGAGGATATGCGCTGGGCAGAACACTGGGTCTTTCTGTTTCCTCTTTGGCATGGAACGATGCCCGCCCTGCTCAAGGGCTTTCTCGAGCACATCTTCAGGCCGGGCTTTGCGATGGAATACAAGAAGGGCGGCTTTCCGAAGCGGCTGCTGGCCGGGCGCTCCGCCCGCATAATCGTCACAATGGGAATGCCGGTGCTTCTTTATCGGTGGTATTTCGGCGCCTATGGCGTGCGCAGTTTCGAGCGTAGTATGCTGGGCTTCGCCGGAATCAAGCCTATTCGCGAGAGCTTCTATGGCCTCTCGTTTGCCGACGAGAAGAAGCGCTCTCGCTGGATCAAAGACATGCGCGACTTCGGCAGACGGGCGCGCTGACTTCAACCTCAAAGCGGGGAAACTCATTCCTGCTGGTCAGATAGAAAGGTCGCCAGTTACGCAAGGCCGTTTGAACGCGGCGGCCCCTCAGCGCATTCTCCTCTGCTAACGACCCGGTCGCTTGAGTGCAGCACGAACAGATCGCCCGATCTACCTTTACGAGAGGCTCGCGATTGGAGACCGACTTTGAGCTTGATCAAGGAGTTTCTGTGCGCGCGAAGCATAATGCTTGAGTGAACACAGATTGGTGGCTCCACTCGCACGCGTGCCGGGAGGACGAAAATGCCCTTGAAGTTGGTCAGTGGAATGATGGAGGCATCCGGTGACGAGGCGCTTCTGATCATGGGAAGAGACGTCGGAGGCGACGAGATCGTTCTTGTTACGAAGGAAGCGCTGCTCGACATCGCCGATCCGCCGCTGTGCAACGAGTGCCGCCTACAGGAGTATGTCTCAGTCTTCAGCGAAATCGCGTCTCACAAATTCGATGGCAAAGAGCTCACGTCTGATGGGCGCGTGACAGTAACTGCGACTGATGTGTCTGCTTGGAAAGCTCTTCACCCGGACGCGGCTTGAGATGTGTTGCTTGCAACCCTGGCCGGTGACACGAACGCGAGTTGCTGGTGAACCCAATAGGACCTGGCTGCAATGAAGCGAATAAGCGGTTTTCAAAGCGCTGTCACCGTTGCTCTCCTTTCGATGGTCGTCGGCGAGAGCGCCGCGGCCGATCGACTCCGCGGCCGCGGCATCGCCCAACGCTGGTGCAGCGAATGTCACGTCGTCACACCTGGACAAATGCGCGGCTCTGATACGGTCCCGACATTCGCTCAAATTCGTAAATCGGAGCAGTTTGACGAGGCGAAACTTTCGGATTTCTTGGCTGCTCCTCACCACTCCCGCATGCCCAATCTGTCGCTGACACGTTCCGAGATTGCCGATCTCGTCGCGTACATCAAGGCGAAACGACCTTAGTTGATTCTGCTCCGGCCGAGGAGAACGACGTCCGACCGGAGAACGTAGTGTGAGCGCAATGACTGAAATAAACTATCTCTGGCCCCTGGCAGGCGGCCTCCTGATCGGCCTGTCGGCAGGCCTCTACCTTCTGCTGAACGGAAGGATAGCCGGGATTTCCGGCCTCGCGGCCGCCGCAGCCGGCTTGACCCATGACGGCGACAGCAAGTTGGGACTGGGTTTCCTCGCCGGCATCATCGCAGGCGCTTGGCTGACGGCCACGCTCGTCCGCCACCCCGACATCACGCTCACGTCTTCGCCAGCACTGCTGATTGCCGCCGGACTCATCGTTGGCTATGGCACCCGGCTCGGATCGGGCTGCACGAGCGGCCACGGCGTTTGCGGGCTTGCGCGGCTTTCGCCGCGTTCGCTTGCCGCCACAGCAATCTTCATAGCCGTTGCGGGCGCGACGGTCTTCGTCACCCGCCATCTCGTTGGAGTCCAGCCATGAGGGCCCGCATGTTGGCAGCGATTGTGTGCGGGCTCATCTTCGGGGCGGGTCTGGTAATCTCCGACATGATCAATCCCGGACGTGTGCTGGCGTTCCTCGATGTCGCGGGTAGCTGGGACCCGTCGCTGGCCTTTGTCATGGGTGGCGCGCTGATCCCTTCTGCCGTGGCCAACATCATCCGCAGCCGCGGCTCGGCTCCCTTGCTCGACAGCCGCTTCTATGTGCCGACGAATAGATCGATCGATTGGAAACTGGTGACTGGCGCGGCCCTGTTCGGACTCGGCTGGGGACTGGTGGGGTTCTGCCCCGGCCCCGCTATCGCTGCATTGTCGACGGGGCGATGGGAGGCCGCTCTCTTCGTTGCGGCAATGCTGGTCGGCATGTTGGTTTACCGCTTATCACACCGCCAGCGCCTTCCGAACTACTCGGCAAATTGAAAATGTACTCCCTCCGCTTGGGTGAAGCGCGATGTGGAGGCACTTTGTGGATGGGTAAAGCCGGCCGCCGGAGCGAAAAGCAGCAGGTGAGGTGCTCCTGCCCCGCAGGCATTCAACGCAGGGCTCGCTCAGAAAGGGCAGTAAACCGATCAGCCATTCATGCAGCTTCCAGGACGAGGCAGCCAGAACCAAAGTCCGTTTCCCTTGCGCGAACCAGACCTCAGCCGAGGGACGTCCGAGCTTCCGGTGCCCACCCGAATCGGACTTCCATATAATATAGTGTCTCCTGCTTCATCGTGATAGGCACGCTTTGCCTCCAGCCCCATTCACGAGAATGGCCCACCAACGTTCCGCAGAGTGGTCCGCGAATTGGAGACAAACGTTCCTGTGATCGGACATATCGATTGGGGCGACGGTACCGGGCATGGTGTCTATCGGTTTCTGATCTTGCGGCGGGTCTTCGGCGTAGGATCCGGCTCGACTCACGCGACGAACTCTCTCGATCTTCTATCGATTGCCCACGATGCGCCGGGGGCGGCGTGTTCCCTTGTCGAACGTTGGAATGCTAGGGATGCAGATGATTTCCGCTAGGTCGACCGCCGACATTACGACGACTACCTGGGCATCGATCTCGATCAGCGTAGGTTCCCCGCGGAGAGCCGCGAGGGAAATCAGGAAGAGTTTCGCTCGCGCCTCCTTCACCGTGGCAGGCCCACCGGACGCGTTTGCGAGGATCCCTCGGATGTAACCGATGGCTTTCTCGGGCGGCAATGGTCGGAGGCGAACCAACTCCGATTTCCAATCATGCGGCATCGGACTTCCCCTGCGCCCGGAAAAGCGTCGTCGCCCTGATGCCGTCAACGCAACCCTCCTTGTTGAGAATCGCCGCAAGCTCGCAGATAAAGGGCGAGTTCCTGATCGCGATCTCCTTCGCTCTCTCGTACTGCTCCGCGAGCATCCCCTCGACCCGCTGATTGACGCTCCGAACCGTCCGGCGAATCCTATCGAGCTCCTCGAAGCTGCCGGCCGAAAGGAAGTTCGTGATGCCGCCCATGCCAAGCTGGGCCACCATGGTCGTGGCGAGGTCGGCAGCCCGCTGCAGGTCGCTGCCCGGCCCCCCCGATCCATCAAGATGGTCGCCGAAGAACACGAACTCGGCGGCCATCCCGGCAAGCTGGGTCACGAGGTTGTTCATGTAGAACTCGCTCGTCGGAAGGCGGTCCTCGCGTTCGAAGTAGGCGGCGCCGCCTAACCCGACGCCACTGCGGAATCCATCCATGACGACCGCCCCGGCGAGCCTGCCGACGTCAAGGGCGAGCCCCGCTGCCACGTGTCCAGCCTCGTGGACGCATATGCGGTCGCGCAGCACGCCCTCGATGGGCTTCACAGGGGGCAGCGACGCCAGGACGTCGTCAACCGTAACCTCCCCCGCTCGTGTTCTGGCCCGGCGGCGCGCGTCTTTGGCGAGCTGGGCGAGTTCGGCTCCGGAGAAGCCCTCGGTCGCTGCGACGACGCGATCGAAGTCGTTCGTGCTTAGGGCAGCTCCAAGATGTGTGGCCAGTATCCCCTTGCGAGCGCCGATGTCCGGTAGGGATAATGGAAAATTCCTGCCGAGCCGGCCCGGCCTGAGCAATGCCGCGTCGATGCGGGCGGGGTGGTTGCAGGCGCCAACGACGACGACTCCTTCTCTACGATACGCGCCGTCAAGACATTCAAGCAGCGCGGCGACAACCTCGGTGCAATACTGGGCATTGTCCCCGCTAAACTTGGCTCTGTCGCCGACGCTGTCGAACTCGTCCAACAGCAGTATCGTCGGCGCTCTCTCGGCAGCGAGCTTGAACGTCGCTCGCATTGCCTTCAGCATCTCGCCCAGATGACCGGCTGACTGCCACTGAGCAATTGACGAGGCGACAAAAGAGCAGTCGCAGCTTCTCGCCAGCGCCCGTGCGAAAAGTGTTTTACCAACGCCCGGTGGACCGCTCAAAAGAGCGCCGGAGTCTAGGTCCTCCCACGGAAGTTTGCCATCCCTCCAGTCAGCCAGTTCCGAGACAATGACACGAGCCCACTCCCCTGCGGCACCGTACCCGGCAAGCTGCTCAACAGGCGGAATCTTTCGGTCGAGCGTGCTCTGTTTCGCCACCTCAAGCCGCCTCAGGGTGTCGGAGTGGCTTCTTCCTGGGCGAAGGGCCGCAAGGACATCCTCAAGAGGAAAGGCTAGCATTCGCTCGGCGACGACGGAGTCAAGCACGACGTCGTGTACTGTTTTGACGGCATCGGCAAGTACGGCGGCGTCGATCGGGTGGACGGGCTTGACCGTGTCCGCGGCCGCGACAACATAGGCGGGGATTCCATCTTCCTTCTCAAGGAAGATCACAACCCGCCGGTTGGCCCGAAGAGATGCCTTGATATCGGTGTAGTCGTGCCTCCCTCTCATGCTGGTCGTTGCCAGACCGAGATCGACATTGGCTAGCACCGTTTCCGCCTTCTTCAAGTCGTAGAAGGCGCGCTCGAAGTCCTTCCGGGTCTCTTCCGGAATCAGCAAAGCAAGCGTGAACGGCTCTCCGCGAAACACCGGCGCATGCTGCCGAAGGGATTTGCGGAGAGCCAGCGTGCATGCAACACGGGCAAGATTGGACGAAGCATTTTCCGTATCGGAACGTCTGGGCATGGCGACTACTTCCTGAAAATTCGGACCTCGGTGTGCGGAGCGAGCAGCTCCGCGTCGAGATCGACGGTGACAAATCTATGGAGGATAAGGGAGGACAGGCCGGCCATCGGATTGACCTCCCGGAAGACCGACAGGCACTCGGCAACGGTCGCAGAGCCTTCTTGTTCGAGCGCCGCAAGAAGGCGTATCCTGTCACCGAGAGGCGTCCGATAGCCCGAGTAGCGAAGGAGGTCCTTGGCGTTCTGAAGGCGGTGGCCGGATCGAATGTCCGAGGCCGTTACGAACCGATGCCAGATACGTCGGCATGCGGCCGCTTCCGTGACCTCGGGATCGCCCTCGTCCTCAACCGCGTGAAGATAAACGTCACGGCCGTCCGCGTAGGTTGCCAAGAAATCTGGAGGCGGTCCCTTCCATCCGATGTCCAGAAGGACGTCATCCAGCCCGTATGGCCGGCAGCACCAGGCGACGACTTTATCATCGACGTCCAACAGGCAGCCCAAGTCTCGCGCGAGTTGAGATCGAAAGTATGAGGGATTCGAGCACCGTACTGTCCCGAACGGGCGGAAACGCTCATGAATGGCGTGCGCGGCATCGGAGGCCGGTCGGCCACTTGCATCTGAAGGATTCATCGTCTGTCTCCACAGCAACTACCTAGGCGCGCCGCGATTGCGGCGGTACGGTCAGCGTTGTTGCGGTTGTCGACGGGTCCTGATCATGGTGAGAACAAATAAAGAACGAAGACTTGGGCGTCAAGGCGCCTCGGGAGGAAATTTTAGACTGGGGCTTTCACCGTCAAAACTGTCCGTCGCTCGTGTCGGCTCCTTACACTTGCAAAGAGTGAACCGTGGCTGGATAACTGCGAGCGGGTGGTCTGGAGGAGAGCGCGGATGATCCGAAAAATCTTGCTGGTGTCGTCCATCGGCAGCCTGTTGACGACCGCAGTTGCGGCAGCCGAAGTTGACATGACCATGTTCGGTCATCATGTCTCCATCACGAAAGCTGCGGAACAGGGCAACCCTCGTCTCGACGGCCCGCTCGACACATGCTTCGGCGTCCGCGTCGATAGGTCTGCAGAATCCCTCACCCTCTCCACTGCCCCGACGCCGAACAAGGCGGGCGAGAAATGGATCTGGACGGCGTCGGACGGCCTCAAGGCAGTCCAGGGCGACAAGTTTGTGGCGGACAGCTCGAAAGGCTGGGCTCAACTGCGGGAGCGCACGGCATCACATCCGAGCGAACTGCTGGACTACGTCGAGATCGGGAACGAGATAGCCAGCATGGCCGGACCTGATCGGGAGCTCGTCAACGACATCCTGATGGGCGTCGGCTCCGGCGAGTTCAAAGGCGACTACTTCGTTGGACTGACCTGCTCCCGCCACATGTGCCTGGATCAGGAAGGTCTGGTCATCGCCGACATGCAGAACAAGAAGATCTACCTGGCTTGGAAGCCCTCGGGACAGAAGATCAAGGTCAGCCCCCCCGTCAAGGAGTAGCCCGAGAAAGCAAAAGCCGAAATCCGCGAGTGGGCCGCGAAATGGAAGTGAAGCGCTACGCCTTCGTCCTTGCCCTGAACGCCACGGCCTCATCTACGACATCCGCTACGGGCCGCGCGATGTCCACCCACCGTGCGAGTGCAATCAGTCCGCGTGCCGGCAGTTTCTCGCTGTTGCAGATGCTCGCGCTCTCCTGGTTGTGGAAGGCCGCGAACGCCACCTGTTCGTTGAGCACCTGTTCAGCGTAATGGGGGTGTCCATCACTACCAGATGGGCCTGATAGCGCTTCATGACCTCGATAGTTTCCGCGGCGGATCGCGCGAGGAGGACGGTCGCCCTCGCGTGGGAGAGCGCAGTATCCAGGCGTCGGGCAACGTCCGGCTGGTGCTGGACGACGATGAATCCTTCGAGAGGGGGTGCTGGGAAGGTTATCAGAGCAACATCTTCACCCCCTGGGCGGCAAATCCCGGTCGCAGTTACCTTTTGTCAGCGGGTTTCAGGCATCTTCGCGGCAGCAATGGTAACCGCGTGACGAGTTCGGCCTGGTGGGTAAGTGGGAAGAGACGCGCCGTTTGGTTCTTGAGAGAGACGGCTACCAGTGCGTTTCGTGCTCAACGAAGCTGAGTTCGCGCGACTCCGACATCCATCATCTTCTTCCGAGATCGATGGGAGGCTCCGACGAACTCTCGAACCTTGTTACCCTCTGCGATGGCTGCCACGCGGCGCATCACCCGAACCTCGCCGGGGGCCTGGCACGCCGGGTGATCGAACGATGGGCGATGCGTCTAGCCCGCTGGCTGGACAGCGAAGCACGCGCACTCGAGGCCGAGATAAACTTCGGCCCTGTCCTTCGGTTGTTCGGCACGTTCCATTTTCGCGGAGGGCAGCTCCCGATAGTGCTTGCGGCGCTATCGGGGAAATCGATCCTGGTCGTCAGTCCCACAGGATCAGGGAAGTCGCTTTGCTTCCAGCTCCCTGCCCTGCTTCGCCGTGGGATTACAATTATCGTCAGTCCTCTAAAGACCCTTATGAGCGACCAGGTCTCCGGGCTCCTGCGAAAGAAGATACCGGCTACCTTTATCAACAGCGCACTCGGTTCTGAGGAAAAGGAGATCCGCTATTCCTTGATTGGCAGGAACGCGGTGAAGTTCCTCTACGTTGCTCCCGAGCGCTTCTTCGTCAAACGACAGCGAGAACGCGACGCACTCTTGCGCAGCCGCCCCGAATACCTTGTCGTCGACGAAGCCCACTGCGTCGATCAATGGGGCCGTGACTTCCGGCCCGAATATGGGCGGCTGAAAGAGGTCCGCACCAGCCTTGGTTCGCCACCGGTACTTGCCTTCACCGCCACTGCGGGACAGGCTATGCAGAAGCGAATCCTTTCGTCCCTCGGCATAGAGGACGCGACAGTGTTCGTCCGCGGCGTCGACCGTCCCAACATTGCGCTGATCAGATGGAGCGCGCCGCCGGGAGCTCGTCACCTGGAGATCGCCAAGCTGCTGCGGCTCTTTATGTTCGCGGACCGCAAGGCGATGATCTTCGTACCGACGGCACGCGTTGGGCAGGAACTGCAGAACGACCTCCGAAACAATGGCCTCGAGATTCCCTTCTATCATTCGAAACTCGGAACCGAGTGGGAGCGACAGGAACTGCTCAAGCGGTTTCAAGGAGAGAGCCGTCCGGTCGTCAACCACATCATCTGCACGAACGCCTTCGGCATGGGATTGGATGTTCCAGACGTTCGTCTGGTGATCCATTGGCAGCAGCCCGCTTCGGTAGAGGACTATTTACAGGAATTCGGCCGAGCTGGTCGCGACGGCAGGCAGTCTGTCGCCGTTACGTTCATCGAAACCGGACGCCGCGCCGGCCGCGATGTTGGACTCCTTCGGTTTATGGCCGAAAAGACCGCAAGCGGTTCGGGCCTGGATGAGATCACTGCGCGGGCGATGCTGCTGCAGCGGTTCTCTCAGATAGACGACCTCACCGCCCTGCTTGGCTCGAAGAACTGCTTCCGTAAGGGACTCGTCGAGTATTTCGAGGGGCCGAAAGTACTTGCGCGCCAAGGACCTGGACGGGCGATCTTAAACTGGGTTTTCAGCAATGAGGTCAAGCAGCAGCGCTTCAGATACTGCTGCGACCGGTGTGCAGGTCTAGATCCCCGTTTCGAGTCCTTACCGGACCACGTGACATCGGTCGTCGCTAACGGGTGAACCGGTGACCATCAGTGATGCGCCGTATGGGGAGGGGTTACGCGAGCATTGTATTCCGCGTTTCCAATCTCGCGGCGTCTTTCTCCAGACAGACCAGATCAAATGATCCGATATCCGATCAAGTGATCTAATATCGAACCGATCATTGTTCTGACTAATCCGAGTTGCGAAGCGTCGTCCCGGATCTGCGCTCAGCCCGCACTATGCCGCCCCGGCCTCCTGTCACCGGTTGACGGCGACATGAATACGACGGTCACCCTTCTTGACCCTGAAGCTTCGCCAATTGTCTCGACCATGGCGATGAGATAGCGTAAGAACAAAACAAGAACAACCAACTGCTGCTCGAAACCTCGAGAATTGGGGAGCAACCAGAGGAGATCGTCTGGTGAACGACGAACAAGGGGCGACGCCGCATTACGAGGCTGGTCCATATGTTCACTACTGCGAGCACTCCGGCTGCAAGGAATGGGGCAGCTTTGGCTTTGCGCGCGGCAGGACCGAGCCGAAATGGTTCTGTTTCGTACATAGGCCGGAATGGAAGTCGCGCCATGAGGCACAGCCGCAGCATTGACCTTGTTCCTGAAATACATGCGTTCGACCCGGTAAGCGGCATAGGCCATCTGCGTCTTGCCGATCTCCAGGAAGAACAGATCCTCGGCGCGCGCTGCGCCGCGTGCGACTACAAGAACTGGATGAACCGATGGGAGATCGCCCGCCGGTTCGGCAGCGAGCGAACTCTTGACGAGCTGCGGCAGATGCTCCGTTGTGGGCGCTGCGGAAACAAGGGCAACAATGGCTGGCGGCTCGGCAGGATCGACCGCGACTCGGAGTGGGTGGATGTGCAATCGGTACCGCATCGAAGTTCAATTTGACGAGCTATGGCACGCGGCGCGGCCGCATCGGGACATGACCAACCGTGCCAATCCGACGACCGAGGTGTTTCCGGACAAGCTAGGGCCGGTCGTCCGCAACAGCGCCGACGGCGAACGCGAACTGGTCAATCTCACCTGGGGAATGCCCTCCCCGCCGACGGTCACCAATGGCAGGCCGGACTATGGCGTCACCAATATCCGCAACCTCGATTCTCCGCACTGGCGCGGCTGGACCGGCGTCAACAACCGCTGCCTCGTGCCGTGGACAGCCTTCTGCGAATACGAGGACACCAGGCCAAAGAAGACGGCCCGCTGGTTCGCCATCGATGACCAGCAGCCGCTTGCCTTCTTCGCCGGCATCTGGACGCCATGGAAGGGCGCGCGCGGCTCGATAAGGACCCCGCGCACCGGCGAGCACGAGCTGTTCGCCTTCCTCACCTGCGAAGCGAACGCGCTAGTGAAGCCGATCCATCCTAAGGCGATGCCGGTCATCCTGACCGACCCAGCCGAGATCGAACTGTGGCTGACCGCCGAGTGGAAGGATGCCAAGGCGCTGCAGCGGCCGTTTTCGGCCGAGCGGATGACACTGCTGCCAGTCGAGACCACACAGGAGGCTTTGTTGCTTTGAGGGGATCAACTGCACCTAGCGGCAGCACTTCTGCTGCCGGCCGACATCGCCATTCCTGCGGAGACCCTCACCGGCCGAGCATCCGTGATCGACGGCGATACCATCAAGATCAGCGGCGAGCGCATTCGCCTGCACGGCGTCGACGCTCCGGAAAGCTGGCAGACTTGCGAGGACGGCGACGGCGGCAACTACCGGTGCGGCAAGGAGGCTGCCTTCGCGCTCGACCGGTTTATCGCAGCGTCCCGGCCGACCCGCTGCGACTTCCTCGATCGCGATCGATACGAGCGCTTCGTTGCAACGTGCTTCCGCGCCGACGGACGAGAGGTCAATCGGTGGCTCGTGGAAAGCGGAAACGCGATCGATTGGGGAAAGTACAGCGGCGGTGACTATGCCGACGTTCAGCGAGCCGCGCGATCAAAGGGTACCGCTATCTGGCGCGGCAAGTTCCAGTTGCCTTGCGAAGCTCGCGCCGAGCATGCAGGCCGAGAGGGTTCGTGCTGAAGGACGTCTGCTGTCGAAGTTTCCGCTCGGCGCGCGAGGAACCAAGGTGCTCTGACAATCTGATCTGATGGTCGGTGAAATGACATCCCGTAGCAGCGAAAATTCACGGACATCTGACCCGGCGCGACAGCGCAAGATCATCCATATCGACATGGACGCCTTTTACGCATCTGTGGAACAGCGTGACAATCCGGAACTGCGCGGCAAGCCAGTCGCAGTCGGCGGCTCTGCCGCACGGGGCGTCGTCGCCGCGGCAAGCTACGAGGCGCGGAAGTTCGGAGTGCATTCCGCGATGCCTTCTGTCACGGCCAAGCGCAAGTGCCCTGACCTCATCTTCGTCATTCCGCGTTTCGACGTGTACCGTGCCGTATCCGAGCAAATCCGGCAGATTTTTGCTGAGTACACGCCGCTCATCGAGCCTCTGTCTCTCGACGAGGCCTATCTCGACGTCACCGAAAACCTGAAGGGCATGGAGATCGCAACCGACATCGCCGAGGAGATCCGGGCAAAGATCAAGGCAACGACGGGTCTCACCGCCTCGGCCGGAGTGAGCTACAACAAGTTCTTGGCGAAGATGGCGAGCGACCAGCGCAAGCCCGATGGTCTTTTCGTAATTACACCCAGGAACGGCCCCGCCTTCGTCGAGGCGTTGCCAGTGAAAAAGTTCCACGGTGTAGGTCCGGCGACGGCTGAGCGAATGAAACGGCTCGGCATCGAAACGGGCCTGGACCTCAAGACAAGGTCGCTCGTTTTCCTACAGGAGCACTTTGGAAAATCCGGCGCCTATTTCTATGGGATTGCCCGCGGCATCGACCAGCGAGAGGTCAAGCCAGACCGCGTGCGCAAGTCAGTTGGTGCCGAGGACACTTTTGCTGAAGACCTCCTCGAGTTCGAGCCTGCCTCCAAGGAACTCGTCCCCCTCGTCGAGAAGGTCTGGCGCTACTGCGAGGCGAACGCGATCAGCGCCCGGACAGTTACCGTGAAGATCAAGTACTCGGATTTTACCCAGGCGACGCGAAGCAGAACCCTCCCCGTCCCTGTAACCGGACCGGCTGAGATTGCTGAGATCGCGAGGGCGCTGCTTTCTATGGTGTATCCATTCAGGCGCAGCATCCGCCTCCTCGGCGTCACCTTGTCTTCGTTAGATGCCGCGATCGATCCGCCGGTTTCGCAGCTCAAGCTGGCTCTATGAACACCATTGTGTTTCGAGGAAGACCTTTTCCCAAAGCTGCTCGCAACAGCTCGACGACCGCAGTCTTGATTGACCTCGCCGCGCAACTTTGCCGTCAGGGCAGTGGCATAGGTGATCGCAGTTGAGCAACTTCGACCATGGACTGGCTTCCGATGCCTCCTGGGTCGTCAACGAGGCTGCTATTCAAGAAGCCGTGGGCGATCACGAGCCTTCCTGAGACATGCGCCGCGTCATTTCCCTGGTTAATCCGGCCCTAGCCACGCAGTTCCCCTCGAAGTGAAATAGCGTCTTCGGGGCGGCTACCGCAAAGCACGACAGCATCCTGCTTGACGTTCTTCCACCACGGGTCCTCGCCTCCAGCAAGACGACGGACATCATTGAAGTCGAGTCCGACAACATTCGGCAGAAAGCCCAACTTCTCTGACGGCTCCCTCAATGCCTCCCGGACGCCCGCCACCACTGCGGCGAGGTCGTCCGCCCTTGCGACCAGGCCGATGTCGAGGTCGCTATCCGGCCCGTCATCCCCGCGAGCCGCGCTGCCATAGATGAAAAGGCTGAAGACGGGCTTGTCGGCAGCACTCTGGCGTACTGTATCCAGGACCGCCAAAAACCGTTCTTTCTCGGCTTCAAAAAGCGCCGTCAACACCGGCGCGAGATAGTGGCTGTCATTAAAGCGGTATACCCTCGCATGTGCCGACCCTGACCAGGCGACAATCCCCATGGACTCAAGCGAGCGAAGTCCGAGCCGCACGCTTTCACGGGACAGTCGGCTCATCCGGACGATCTCGGAAGCTGCAAGCATCCCTCCATGCTGCACCAGCGCGCGTAGAACCCTGAGGCTTGAGTCCACGCCGAGCACGAAAGTTAGGGGATTTCTGATCGCGCTTTCTCGTTCCGAACGGGCCAACGAAACTCCTCTGGCTCGCCTTAATACCTGGTCAAACCCCTTAATATCTAGCTATCTGCCTTTTTCAAGAGTTCCATAGGACAGAGCTAGGATTGGGCATTGGGGGCAGGTGCTACCTAGTCTAGTTGCGGACAGAAGGGCGTTCAGTTACCACCGGAGGGACGTAGTGATAAATTGTCGGAACTGGGTGGACCCGAGCTCATGCGTCGAATAAGGGTTCCGTAAATGTTTGGGCAGATCCGTTCTGCTGCACGTCTGGCACTGGCCGCTACGACTCTCGCGGGGTCGCTGACGGCTTTCTACTCGTCGCCCTTCGCAGGCGCTCTTCCTCTCGTGTTTGACCACGAACCCGAAGCCATCACGCGGTACAGGCTGGAGCGCCTTTCGACCGAAACTCTCGTGAAGGAGATTAGGGCAGCCGTTGCGGCGCGCGAGTTTGCCGACGCCGAGGATCTGTTGAGGATCGGACACGAGCTTGGGCATGAGATTCCGCCAGAGGTCGTTGCCTCCACAGAAGAGCCTACTGCTGACGCGTTGTGGAGGCATTCGACTGGGTTCGCCCAAGGTTTCATCTACGGGAAGGTGAATTCGGTACCCAGCATCTTCGGCGCCGTCGCAGCCGACTATTTCGTATTCGGCGACATCCGCGACACCTATTCAGAGGGCAGCAAGCTTCTCTCCGGCATCGATTACGACCGTTTCACTCTCGGCGCTTCCTTGTTTGGAATTGCAATGCTCGCCCCAGGCACGGGAGCGTTCGATGCCGGAGCCTCTGTCCTGAAGAACGCCCACAAGGCGGGCAAGCTGAGCAGCAAGCTGGCAACCCGGCTCGTCCGATCGGCCAACGAAACCATCGATGTCAATATCCTGAAGAAGGGCCTGACCTCGATGCCACCTCCCAAGGTCTCCTTCTCCGGTCTGCCGCGCCTGACGAGCGCCATATCGGATCTCACATTTGCCGACGTTAGGAAGCTCGACTTCTCGAAGTTCGACGGCGCCGTGAAGAATGCGTGGCCGATCGACGCCTCTGCCCTCCGCAGGCAATTCGACGGCGTGCTAAGGCCGGCCGCCATCGACGAGCTTCGGATCGCGGCCTCGAGCATCAGCAGCATCCGAAGCGATGCCGGCATCCGTTCGGTATTCAAGGTCATCGAACGGGCCGACAGTCCTGCCGAACTCGGGCGTTTCAGGTCTCTCGCTAAAGGGATGGGAGATCGGACAGCCGGTATTATACGGCTGTTTGGTAAAGGGGCGATCTGGCTCGGAGACCTGATATTCGAGATCGCCGCCGCGATCGTATTCGCAATCGGCTGGTGCCTCGGTCTCGCATGGACCGCGATGAGTTTCTTTGTCAATCTTCGCCGATTTTTTCTATCTCGCCTTGTGTGACAAGCGAAGGCGATGGCGGCACTATGGCAAGTGGCGGCCGTCGCATATTCGTAGCTGACCCCTGACGATGTAGCTTTCTAAGGAGCGATCGGCAGCACAGTCGCCCCGAGCCTCGACCGATCAGTCACGAGGCCGCAGCCAACCAGACTAGCCATAGGCACGCAGAACGCGACCGTCTAACGATCTTGGCGCCCCCAGGTCGAAGACTCCAACACATCGACCTTCCTTCCGGCCACGGAGAAATCGAATGAAGAACACCCTGCTTGCCGTCATGGATCTGCCGCCGATGGCGCAGACGAATTATAAAGACCGGCAGGCGTTGGAGGACGGCCAGTGGCTTCCGAAAACGGTGGACGCCACTTTAGGAATTGCGCCGCCGCGCGCGCGGCTGGTGCAGCGCCGATTCGTTTCGGCGAGCCGACTAACGCCGGAAGCTTGACCGGGATGGCGACGGCGTGGCGTCCGCGGAGGAAGGGGTAACGTTCCTGCCCCGACTGGCCGACGGCAATCGTCTGCGGAAATGACGAGACCGCGCTGCAAGTCTACGGCGCGGCCGCGGACCTGCGATTGCGGGTGCCGGAGGACGTCCAATCGTCGGTTTCGACGATTTCCAGGTCGTCTCGACGGGTATTCACCCGTCTCTCACGACGATGGCCTTGCCTTATCGCGATATGGGCGCTCTGGCCGTCCGCATGCTGGTCGATATGATCGCCGGCCGGCCGCCGAGAATACGCTCCCGTCCGCGCGCATCGAGTCCATCGACAAGCTTCAGGAACCCGGCAGGCTAAGCTGCCCACCCTCACCCCGCGCGCCGCCCCCTTGTCACGAAGGGTGGCGAGCCGCACGGAAGTCTTGGCGATGAGGGCATCGACGGCTACTTCTTTGTCGAGGACGTGGTCTATCAGTCGTCCATTCGTAGCTTCGCGTGTTCAAGCGGGGACCTTCTTCACCGTGCCGTCATGGTGGACGACGGTTAGGTCTCCGTCCAACGCGTCCTTGATGATCGCCTGCACGATCTCTTCCCCACGGGAGATCACTTCTTCTGTTTCGATGTTCACGTCATAGACAATATCGATGCCATCGAGAGGCAGGTCGTACCCTTCAATTCGAAGAATGTGTCCAGGGAACTTAAAATAGTGCTGCTGGCCTTTAAGCGTCTCGTTGCTGCTCGGTAGGCGCTGCCTAAGATCTTCCAAGCTGGCAACCGGAGCGCCTGAAGCGTCGAATACGATCTGCTCGTCGGTCATGATACCTCCTGACAGTCCGATGCCTTCGGGCGGGAGAGTGTCGAGGAATGCCTGGCTCACTCGAGGTGCGAATTCCACTATGTCGACCTGGACGACATGGCACTTGAGGTGGATGTCCTTGGCGCGCCCGCTCCAGTCAGTTGCGGTCGGTTCTCTCAACTCCTTCAAGGTAATTCCATAATGCTCGGCGAACCTTCTTGCACCGCTCTGGAACCCCACCTTGGTGACGAACAGGCCGCTGAGGTTGTTGACGTCGACAAGGACCCCATAGAAGTCGCGGATTCGTCCGATCGAGACCTCGCTGGAAAACGCCTTGCATTCGATTGCCGTCCGATACGTCTTGCCGGCGATGCGGAATTCCCAGTAAACGTCGATCTGGTGGTTGCAACCGGATTTGCCGGTGACAATCTTGTTGTGCTCCACCTCGATCGTCTCGACGCCCTCGGCCCTGATGATCCGCTCGTAGATGTCGCGAGCCAGTTTCTCATACTCCGTGCCTACAGCTACCTTACTCGGCTGTGACATATGACCTCCTTGTTTTCCTTTCCCTGCATCGCCCTTATCGGGATTGTCCCGGCGTATCCGCTGCTCAGGCGACCTCGCCGACAGATATGAAAGTCCCTCACCCATGTCGAGTTGGATTTCCACCGACATTGCCAGATTTCTAGCCGCGTGGAGGTCGGATCCTTCGCTGCTTCCGGCTCCCTCGTAGGCGGAGCCAAGCAGCTCCTCCTCGGCAGCGCGTCTTCCAGTGATGGGCTGCCTATGCGCCGCGAAGGGCTTCGAGGGAGAGAACGGCGAGTGCCCGATGCCCAATCCAGAGGAGATCGCGGAGCCCATACAGCGGAGACAGGCAGCCCGACGTTCAAGGTGCTCGAGCGCCTCGATATTCTGGGGCAAATCCGCAGCACTGGAGCAAGCTGGTGATCTCGTCCCTGAGAAGGGGATAGGCGACAAGGGAAATGATAATCGACTTTCGGTTGAAGTTCTGCTTCTCTGCTCCGATGCTGAGGGGAGAAGCAAAATGACTACACAGCATCACAACATTCTGGGCGGCGATCGCATTACAAGCCGGCAAGTCGACGAATTGAGGCATTGCGCGGGGGCTTGCGGCGGACGGCTTGGTCAATCAAGCGGAAGTTGAGTTCCTACAGAAATGGCTCGTGGCCAACATCGATATCGGCGACCAGCCACTCCTGCGCACTCTCTATCAGCGAGTGAATGAAATCCTGTCCGATGGTGTTGTGGACGAGGAGGAAAAGGGCGAACTTCTCGATACGCTAAATCGCTTTTGCAACCGTGACTTTGAACTCGGTGAGACGCTCAAATCGACCACACTGCCGCTCTGTCAGCCAGCGCCGTCGCTCACGTTTGCCGGCAAGCAATATTGCTTCACAGGCACATTTAACTACGGGCAGCGTAAGCACTGCGAGAAGGCCGTTGTCGATCGCGGAGCCGCGGTGGGCCCCTGCCCACCCTATTAGCTTGCGAGGCCAAGTGGGCCTCCTCATTATAAGAGCTTCGTAGACTAAAGACGCCTTGCCATGGGAGCCCGGCGTCGGATAGGTGTCGCCGCCGTTTGCGACGGACGGATGTCCGCGCGCCCGATCCGGCAATCGGCCCGAAGCTGCGATATTGGCCAGGTGGATGAACAGGTATGAACGCGAGGTCGCTCTGTAGCGTCGACGGGACCATGGAAAACGCGGCCCAAAGTCAAATGACGCTGGATATCGAGCTGCGAATCGCTCGGTAAATGGTCGATGGGTGAACATTCAAAGCTTTGGTGACCTCTCGTGGGGCCGTCCCTTCATCGAGTAGTTTCTGCCCAAGCGCTATCTGTTCGGCCTTGAGTACGAGCGGTCGGTCGAAACGGACACCCTTCTGCTTTGCGATTGATCGTCCGGCGCTTGTCCGCTGCTAAAGAGAGCACGTATTCGGCGATGCTGGTCAAGAATGCCCTATAAAAGGTTTTTGACGTATGAAACTGCCGTTCTCGATGCAATCGAGGATGAAGGTGACGCCCTCCGCACGGGTAATGGAGCGGAGTTGCAGCTCCTCCGGGATTTCCGTGACGACCTGCCACGGCCCGTTTCCGGCATGAGCGGCAAAGGGGGCAGGTCGAATGATAGTCCAATCCAGATCGGTTTGCTCAATCATCGCTTCTTGCCGATCCTTGTCAGTATAGCGGTTGTGGGTGAAGAGGGGATAGATGACGTGATTGTAGACCCACCCTCCGTGGCCTTTGGTGTTCCCGGCCCCGATCCCGGTAATCACCACGAGGCGTCTGGCACCCGCCGCCTTCATCGCGGCTATGACGGCTTTGGCGGTCTCCGAGAACAACGTCGTTCTGCCAGTGCTGTCGATGCCGATCGCAAGAATGACGGCGTCGTGACCGGCAACATGCTGTTTCAAAAACGCTTCATCGGTAGGCGAGCCAACTATGACGCGGACGGCCGCTGTTTCCGCAAGTTTACCCGCTCTGCGCGTCTGCGCTGTGATGCGACTTCAGCACTTCGACGCTTTGCCTCATTCGATCGTAGAACATTCTCAGGCGATCGACTCGACCTTTCACCGGATCTCGCGGATCGAATGTCGTCTTGATGCCGAGGTAGGCATCGACTGCGCTGCCGCCGCTTGTCGACGGATGGGCGAAGGCACCGAGCACCTGCTCATCTTTGAGGTGTCCCTGGCGAACGCACCACGCGAGTGCGGAAAGCGGCGTCTCGCCCAGAGCGACGAAGCGCGCCGTATCCGGAATGTCCTTCAATGAAGTTATGAAGTCGGAATGGAAGCACTTTGAAAAGACCAAGGACTTCATGATGTCTTCGAAGGATCCCGCGAACGGCTTTCCCCGCCTGAAAGCAGCGTGCGGAACAACCGACGTGCCGAGAAAGATGTCCGCGTTCTTGCCCCAGAAATCATCGACAGTGTCGATTCCAAATAAATCCGCGAAACCGAAATGGTTCATCATCTTAACAAGGTTCGGACGCATCGTCGGACTACCGAAGGCACCGTGAATCTTTGCGGCCTTCAGGATTCCCTCGTCATCGAGACCCACCTTTATCTTGCTGCTGGCGGTGCGGTAAGCGAGTTCCATCTGGTTCGGTCCGGGCGTTATGCCCACAACGACAAGCTTCGCCGCTGGGTTTGTCCACTCGAACGGGACATAGAAGATCTCGTCGGACCCGGTGGCCGCCATCAACGTCTCTTTCGACTTCACCGCCTCCTCGCCCTTCCGATCTATGATATCGCGGTAGCGGCCGAGATAGACGGGCGTGTTCTGATGCATGTTCGAACATTTCTCCTGGACGATTCGAGAGCTACGTTCTTACGAACATCAGGGCGGTAAGCAAGTCCGCTTTGAAGGGGATCAGGGAGTAGGCCTGCCCCGTTGACCCTTGCGGATTAGGCATGACTGGCGGTGGACTTGATAAAGCTCGAAACGCACCCAATATTGGTGCGATCAAACCAGTAATGGGTGCAAAATGTCAGCCATCGACTTCATGCTTTCGGAACGGCAGCAGAAGATGCTGGGGGCATTGCTGCTCCATCCGGACCGGCAGTACGGCTCGAACGAGCTTATCGCCATCGGCGGTCCCGGCTACGGCGCCGGCAAGCGAATTCTCGAACAGTTCGAGCGGTCGGCGATCGTCGTGAAGACTGCCCGTGGCAATCAGCGCCTCTATTCCGTGAACGGCCGGCATCCTATTTATCCAGATCTGCGCTCGATCTGCTTCAAGACATTCGGGATCGCGGACGTGATCGCCGGGGAACTTGCACCGTTCAAGGACCGCATCAGTCTGGCATTCGTGTTTGGATCGATCGTCCAGGGAACCGAGCGGGCAGACAGCGACGTCGATCTCATGGTCGTTGGAAATCTCGACGTCTTCGACCTCGGGGGAGCAATCGAGCGTATCCAGAAAGTTCTTGGACGAGAAGTCGATCTTAATCTGCACACGTCGGAAGAATGGGAGGCGCTCCAGAGCGACCAGGTTATCGGAGCAATCTTGAAAAAGGAAAAGATCATGGTGATCGAGCAACGAGCTGGAAGGACAATATCGACAACCGCGTCAAGATCGGCGTCCTGAAACCCGCAGATTATGTCGATGACGATGTCCGACGACTCGGCCGGATTTCTTCGAGACGCGAAGCTGGCGACTTCTCCTCGTTCCCGGTTTCACTGGCATACGAAGGACTGCATACGCTGCATAAGGGCTCGCCATTGCCGAGAACAAAGTCGAAAAGGCGCAACTGCCCTAGACGACGGGAGGTTTCAGAAGGGCCCCAATCCTGGAAATAGTAACTGAAGGAATGAAGTTGAAGTCCGCGCATATGCGCATCGCCCGTTCCTTCGTTAGGGCCTCTGTCGAGGACACATGCGAGTCGCCGTCGCCGACCGCCCAAGCGCTCTCCCACAGAACGGCGAGCAGGTGCGCGCCGCTCTGCATGTTCTTGATGGTCTTTGTGCCGAACTTCGTCCACAAGTGCTCAGCGCGCTCCTTCGGCTTGCCTGCAAAGCTGCCGAATTCCCTGACGATGGCCATAGGCGGAATTGTGGTGAACGTCTTGCGCATCATTGCGACCGTGAGCTGCGCGGCCTCGAACCCGGTCGTAATCATCTCCGCTGCTTCCGTCTTGCGCGTGTTCATCAGGCCGGCGAGGACCTTATCGCGGAAGGCGCTGATCATCGCATCCTCGTATCCGCTATGCACGCCCGCGCCAAAGCGCCGCATTTCGGTTTGGCCTTTTCTGGCGCCGCGGGTGATCGTGTATTCGACACGGCGTGAAGGATCCCCGTCGTGGAGGTAGGAGATGTGCAGGGGCTGACATGCGTCGCCGATGTAGTGGGTCAGAGTTCCGGCCGCGCACACAAACTCCGGCCCTTTCCCAGCCGCCACAAAGGTGACCATCGCATCGAAAATCTGCCAGACTCGAAACGGCAGGAAGCCACGGCGATCCTCGGCAATGGGCTCGCCGCTCTCGAGGTCAACGATGGAGTCGTAGAAGTTCGCCCATTTTCGGGGATCGAGGAAAACAGGGTCCCTGCATAAATCCAGGAGCGTGTCTCCGTTGGCGTCGGGCTGATCCATGTCGGCGAAGTGGTTCGGACCTTCGTAAGTGCGATCGAAGCCTTGCTTGGCGATTCTCGGCTTCCAATAGAAATCGGGCACGTCTGCAAGAGCGACGAAGTCTGCAGTGCCCATGCCTGAGAAGTTCCCTGCAAGAATGGCTGCGTCGTCATGACTGATGATTTCGGCGTTGTTGTTCATCAGCGAGACAAGCTTCTGAGATCGGTTCGACAGCGCGACTTGGGCGCGCGACGCTATCGAGAAGTGGCCGATGGCACTCCAAGTGTCCGGTTGGTCGAGATTCCAGTTGCGGACCGGATCAACGCCCAAATCAGCGCAGACACGGGACAACAGCGTTGCCAGGACGAAACTCTGTGGCCGCGCCTCGCCGGCAGAATAGAGCATGTTCCGGCCCCACTGCATGGCGAGCGGCAGGTAGTCTGGCGGCTTCTTGCCTTTGGACGGGGACTTGCCGGACCTGTCGTTCTTATCAGGCTCAAGGAGCCAGAGCGTTCCGGAGTCGCCTGGATGTGTCTCGAATGGCACTGTGTTCCGGTCCCCGTCGTCGGCAGGACGCGGACCGATCAGGAGGTCAGCCACATACTCGAAACCGCCGTTCGTCTTGTAGCGGTAAAACAGCGCCGCGATCTCGCCCTGCATCAGGCCGCTTGCCGCACCGGTGCCTCGTACGTCACGGCCGATCAGTGCCAATGAGATGGTGTGAACCGACAGGTCGACCATCTTGCCCATTTGGCCGATGTCGCGGATTTCGGCGGTCCACCGATCGAGGTTGTCGATGTCGATCAAGCCAACATCGAGATTGACGTAGACGTCTCGACCAGGCCAGCCGGGATAGTGCGTGGTGAAAAGGGCTCGAGTCAGGTGCTTCTCGGAACTCACTCCGATCCGTTCCTGCTTGCCTCCCAGCCGCGAGTAGATGATCTCGCCAGCCTCTCCGGCGACGTGGCGGTTGGTCAAGGCGTAGACTGTATGGCCGTCGCTTACGAGGCAGGCAATGGTCGCGGCGTAGCTTTGACCTTGGTTGTGAGAAATAACTGGCCAACCGCCCCCTATGTTATTGACCGGGAAGACCGTGGTCAGCGGCCGCTTTTCGTTTTTCTCCTCTTTCGGCGCCTCTATGACGCAGACTGGCACCCGACGACCGTCGGGCAGATAGAGCGTCTTTGGTACGATCTCGCCCGGCTCCAGATCCTTCTTCGAAACCCATTGCTCGACGAACACGAGAATGGAAGGCCACGAGTAATAGCGAACTTGGGAGTTTGCCAGCGTACGTGCATAAGTGCCATGGACCTTTCCGGAGCCGCGCTCGCTCGGCCAACTATCCTTCGAGCGAATGCGATAAAGCCCGACGGCAGTCGCGACTACGTTCGGGTGGCGCATCAGGTGGACGTGGTATTGGTCACGCGCGTCGAGAAGATCGCGTAGTGAGAGTTGATCGTACTCTCGATCGAGCCGTCTAATAGCCATGTCCCGAGCCCCCCGGACGGAATGTCTTGGCACTATCGCCTTTTAGCATCGCTGCTTAGTCAATCGGTTAAGCAGTGTTGACTATGACCTGTCACTTCACCCCCAACTTTCCAAGAAGGCGGGAAAGCAAACGTCATCCACTTCAGGTCGGTGCCGTGCGTATCTTACAACCAAATGATATGGAGCCAAGCCCTGGAATCGATCGCGTCCACGCCGGGGTGAAGTGGGCGCTAAGGGCAAGCTCGACGATACGTCTTTAGACGATCTGGGAGACCCCATCAGGCAGCGTCGCCAGGTCGCGTTCAGCACCATGCCGATATCATGACACGGAACGAACGGACCGATTTGCGGCCGGCTGTCTGTCAGGGAACGCTTCGAGCCAAGGCTGCACGCTAGTCATCGCGGCGTCGGGTACGGACCTGTATCCCTGGGGACGACGTCGGTCCAGGGGCGGAAGCATCAGGATGTCCGTCTCGCCGGGCTTCTCGCTCTTGTCCCCAAAAAGCTGCGTTTGGGAACGCACCGGCTTTTCACTTCTCGCAAGCATCCGATGCGACGGCCAGAGACAACGGAGGGTGGCAGCGGTCGCGTCACGGGTGAACACGCGTGAATCCGTCCTAACGAGGATGACCGAGTGCGGGGACATCGCGTTCCGTGCCGTGGAAAAGGCCTCCATGAGAAGCCGCCTGTATCCCTCCCGGTCAGCATACTTCTGGGCGGTGCTCCCGTTAGGAAGCGGGGAGTCCCCGAGAAGCCACAGCCGGATCCAGTTGTCCAGACGGTAGTTCGTCACCCCGCAATAAGGCGGCGAGGTCAGCAGGAGCCGGAATGCAGAACCTTTCCAGGAGACCAGCCTGTCGCGGGCGTCGCCAAGCTCGATCTCGCTCCACTCGCGCATGCGGGGCAGCCCCTTGGTATACCTCCATGCCACTCTGGCCTCGAAATAGGTGACGGGGTCGATTTCCGGGGGGCGCATCTCGCGGGCCTTCCACCATCGGACAGAATAGTCCGGCGACATCGCCTTCGACTGCCTCATCTGGTTGCTCACCGCTGTTCCCGCCTTGCCGTGGAGATGAACAAGTATTATCGCCGCTAGCGTCCAGTCGGTCCGGTCCGCCCGCCAGCGAAGTTCGCGCCTTGCGGCGCGCAAGAAGCCGAGCATGCCGGCATCCCAGGCCCAAGCCTGGAACTCGTTCTCAGGGTGCCGATCTTCGGGCGCCACCAAGGCCGCGATCTCATGGATGCGGCGGACAAGCTTCTGGACGTCGGGCTCGGGCGACGTTTTGGCGGAGGCGAACACCCAGGCGACTGGATTGACATCGACACCTACGGCGAAGCGACCCGTGGAGGCCGCAACGAATGGGACGGTGCCTCGACCGCAAAACGGATCCAGAACCCCGTCCCCCGGTCTGGAAAATCGAGCAACAGCTTCCCGAACGAAATCAGTGGGAAACATGGCGTAGTAGGGGCCCAGGGTCGCCCACCTTCCTTCTGGGACGGAGGGGGTCCAGTCTATCGTCTTGTTCATGGTTTTCCGAAGGAGCCGGCTCTCGAGGAAGCCGGTCCCTCGGAAACCTTGGGTGGACGGCTGGTGTCAATGAAGGTCTTGCGTAGGATGTCGGAACCACGCTGGATCGGAATCGCGGCATGGGCATGGGCGCGTATGAGAGGCATGAAGCCATCTCTGTAGAGGTAGGTGGAGAGCTCGTCCAGGACGTTCAGGCAGTCTCCGAGCCTGGGATAGCAGCCCGAGTCGTTCCGGGTGAAGTCCTGGGACGCGCCGTCCACCATTGCTGTCGTGATAACGGCATGGTCACCGGACCGGGTCTTGTAGAGCACCTTTCTACCGAAATACGTGATGTCGCCGTGGACCTTCGCCCCCTTCGGCCGCAGGGTGATTCGCCGGTTTATGTAGTCCGCGTCTGGGGTGATCACGGTCCCTGCGGAGAAGACCTTCCTCGGCCCCTCCTCTTCGTCGAAGTCGATCATCTCGAAATGGTTCACGAACTGGCCAGACTTCTCGAAGCCGAAAAGGGCGATGTCGAAACCGCTGGAGCGGCAAAGGTCGTTCATGCGGGCTAGCTCCTTCCGGAGGTAGGGAGTCAGCCAGGCGGCGTGGCCGAACATAGCAAGCGGGCCGTCGAGAATGAAAACATTGTCTCGGAGGTGAACCAGCCGGTCCGGTTCGGCAGCAAAGAATCTCAGGATGTTGAAGAGAGCCAGGACTTCGAGCAGATGCCGGACCTCGCCATGGGCCTCGCCGTTGCTGCCGGTAGGATTGAAGCGCTCGACGAATCGCAGCGAATCGCTTTCAAAGATCGTCTGGGCCCTGTGACAGTGGCAGGGATAAGCCCCCTTGCCCGGCGTGAGGCGCTCTTCGCATTCTTCGACCGGGCAACGCGTCCGCGACGTGTCGTGACCATAGGTGATCGCCGCCAGCGTCTCGCCGAGCGTCTCCCAGCTCTTGTCGATGCGCGACGTCAGCAGGTCGTGGACGGACTCGCGAAAGAACGCCGACGGCGTGTCATTGATCAGTCCCTTGCGAACGACGTTCGCGCCCGGAAGGACGGCGTCAAGCGTCTCGACCTGCTCCATATCCCGAAACAACGATGGCGACGGTATCTCGTCGGGGGGCAGTGCGCTAAGCTCCTTCAGGTCGATCAGGAGCACCGAGACCTTCAAGAGCGAGGCGTCCGCGCCGGGGGCCCCAGCCTGAGCTGCGTCGTAATCGTAGATCCATCTATCGCAATGACCCGGCCCGGAATCCAGCGGCTGCGGGCGACGTTCGCCACTTGCGGGGGAACGGGATCCTCGTCCTCCGGCGCCCGGATTTCGGCGCGGAAGCGCTGCATGGCTTGGCTCGCTTCCAAGGTCAAAAGCGCCTCGCCGGATGCTCTTTCCATTTCGAACGGCATCTCTACGGCTTCCCGCTTTCTTTGGCAGGCGTTAGCGCGACGAATGGGTCAATCTGCACCGGGACCACATATGGATTCGACAGCGTCCTCATTCGTATGAACCCTGGCAGCGGCACATTGAGTATCTGCTGCTCGAAGTCGCCGAAATCGTAGAAATCGCGCACCTGCTTGACCTCCGCCCCCCGGTTCAGGTGAGCGACGAACCAGTTGTCGGTGTTCGAAAGGATGTTCGTCATGATAGAGCTCGGCTCCTGCGTGGCGTACACCAGCCCTATCCGGTATTTGGACCCTTCCTTAGCCACGCGCGGCCAGACCTCTCGAAGGTCCTCTCCGTCCTTCGGAAGGAGGTTATGGGCCTCCTCGACGTAGACGATGACGTCGGGCGGGAGGATCATTTCCCCCGACTCGTCGAGCCTAGGATTGGTGAACGCGGACTTCTGGTGTTCGAAGACGCGCCACATCAGACGCCGGGCCGCTTCCTCGTTCATCTCCGGGTCGCCTGTGGACTGGTCGACGATGACGAGCCGACCCTTGGACAGGTCGGACACAATCTGGTCGGCAAAGTCTTCGCTCGTCTTAGGAGAATGCTGCGGAGCGACCTTGCCTAGCAGCCTGAGACCGCCCGGCTGCTCCATCAGTGCAAGGATTCCCATGAGATTGGCGTCATGCCAATCCTTCTCCTCGTCCTCCTTGCGCCGTTCCCTGTTGAATTCGGCGTATCCTGAGTCCTTGTCGCCTATTGCCAGCCGAAGGAGGTTGAACGCCTCGTATGCCTCGTCCCACGACACCGTTCCCTTCTCGAACAGGACGGCCGCGCGGCTGTAGGTCTCGTTTGCGCTCAGGCTCTTTCTCAGCGCGGCGTTCGTCAGCCCGATATGGTGGCCTTCCCCAGAAGGGCCGGAGGCGCCAGGCCGGCCTTCGCGAGCAAAGCGCGATAGGCTGTGACAACGCGCTGGTAGCGCGTTCTTGCGCCCTCGTCCCATGTCTCCGGGACTTCCAGACTGACGTTGATGAACGCTGTCCTGTACTGAGCCGTTCCCTGAGAGATCAGAGCCGAATCGACGACGGCCTTCGCCTGTATTAGCGGAGTCAGAGCTGCGACGACCTCCTTTCGCTCCCGCCAGTTGCGGGGCTCGGCTCCGAAGAAATTCAGCTTGACGAGACGCCTGTTGGGGTCCCCCGGATGCTCGTGCAGGCCGTAGGTGACCACGTCGGTCTCTTGCGCGTTCCGACAGCCGCGCCAGACGTTGCGCAGCGCGCCCCTGTCCATCGGGTTCTCGTTCGCGTACTCGCCGTTGGCGTCGAGGATTAGCTGGCCGACCCGCCCGAGCTGCGCGTCGCTGGATCTGAGATTGAAGACGGAGGATGCGATGATCTTTACGGTATTGGACTTGCCGGTGCGGCTCATTCCGAACAGCGCGGTACGGCGCGCGATCAGATCCGTCGGGTCCAGTGTCACCTCGACCTGGTCAATCGTATCGCCCTCGCGCTCGCTGGCGGCGTACCGGACGCGTCCGATCCTTATCCGTTTTCCCGCAAGAGGGTGCGCATCCCTGCCCTGAGGCCGCACATAGTTGGCGATCTTGCTCAGAGCCTCGCCGTCCGGCTTGTAGACCTTCATGCCCCTGCCGGAATAGATGTTCGACAGATCCGCACCGAACACGAAGTGCCAGACCCCGTTCCGGCTCATCCGCATCATGAAGGTGCCGACGACGCGGCAGTCGACCCCTGCGAAGCGCAGGAAGTTCGCCGTGAACTTATCCAGCGAACGCTCGTCGTCCCAGTTCACACGGTCCTTCGACGCCGACACCCTGGTGCCAGCCTCATAGCGCATCCTGTCCGTTTCCGAGGCGTTCGGCAGAGGCGCCTTGTCCAGGACTCGCAGCAGTATCAGGGAGGTGTCTTCGGAAGAGGCGTCGGGGGACGAGCCAGGCTCAATCCGTGAAGCGACGAGGAAACATCCCTTCGAAACGCCTCCCACGTTCGCGCGGAGCCTGTCGTGTACGAGCACCGTGGCCGAACTGTAGTCTATGCTGATGAGATCACCGCATATTCGGTCGGGATTGAGGAGATCCGCGAGTTGCTTGCCAGCCGCGATGGCGGCGTCACGTCTGCCTGCCCGCTCAAGGTCGGTAAGAAAGCTCTGCATGGTTCCCTCGACTCCGCCGATTCCATAATCCGATGTTCCATCGAATCTTTCAGGCAAACAACCGTCGAATGCCGTATTGGAATGAGGGTGCACGAAAAAGTTTACTGAAGCATGCAGGTCTTCCGTGCGACGGGCGGGGTCGCGCCTTGCGACGCCCGCACCGGAGCGGACACGTCATCAGAAGAGTCCAGGTCCGATTGGACACGCTTTCGTGGTGAGCTTGACGTCGCGGGTAACGTTGCCCAAGGGCGCTCCATTGATCTCACCACATTCAAGTCCGGGTCGCGGAGATAAAGTTGGGGCGAAACATCCGCAGCTTCGCGGAGCGAAATCGGAAGCATTCGGCCGTGGCCTTGTAGCTGCCGCTCCCCCGAGTCGAGACGCGAATGATGCACGCTCGTGCCATGACCCAGTCCGCCTGCCCGATTGAATAAGGTCTTCCTCTCAAATTTTACCGATCAGCTTACCGGTCCCGCAAGATCCGTGCCGTTATGAGACAGCCCGAGCTTAATACGACAGAGGGGCAACTGCGAATGGACGCAAAGGCGGAAGCGCTTGCAAGGGCGAAGAAGGCAATCGTGAACCTTCAGCGACAGATGACGGAGCGCATCCTGAAGGTCGCTGCCGAAGTCGATAATCTTATGGAGCACCTTACGCCTCGCGAGACCGTGCACTTCCTTCAGGCCGCCTGCGGCCTAAGCGCTTCCGACGCTTCCACCTACTGCAAGTTCTCGACAAGGCTGGATGGAGTCGGCGAAACCCTCCGCGCCTCCCGGACCCAGTTCCCCCTCGTCAAAGCGCTCGTGTCCGCCGACGCGGAAACGCGGAAGGAAGCTCTCTGGAAGATGCGCGCCGGCGCCCGCGTCGAAGTGCGCGACGTCGCCGCCATCAAAATAAGGCTTCGCGAGGAGAAGCTGTTGCCGGAACAGGTGCTGGCGCAGTCGCGCATGCGGAGAGTGGTGGCCGCCGCCGGAAGGCGGGCTTCCAAGGCCGCGGCGGGGCTCGACGGCCGAATGACCGCCTTCATCCGCCTTGCCGAGGACTGCCGCAGCGGAATGGACCGTATGGAAGTGGAGAGCGAATCCCTCGCATCCGAGCGAGTCAAGGCGGAAGCCACCACCCTCCTCCCCCTGTTTGAAGCGGCGTTCGGCAGCAGCCATCGCTCCGTGCGGGACCTTGTCGCGTCTTCGACGAGCCCCGAGGAACGGCGGATCGGCCTCGTACACCACTCGTTGCGGAAGTTCGCCGAGGGAAGGTTCGGACGTCATGGCGGATATGCGCTCGACAGCTCGCGCGCCGGAGCAAGGCAGACGAACATCATCGAGTGCCTGCGCGCGGTGACGAGCGCGCCTCGGTCATGGATCGTCCGCCCCTGGATCAAGCAGCACGGCCCTCTTGTGGAGCTTCCGGACCGCCGCCTCTCGTTCGTCGAATTGTGCGCTGGATCTGGTGGGATGGCGCTCGGCCTGGAAGCCGCGGGCTTCGAGCCGGCGGCACTGGTGGAGATCGACAAGAACGCGGCAGCGACGCTGCGCCTCAACCGGCCGGGCTGGAACGTCATCCAGCAAGACGTCAGGACCGTCGACTTCAAGCCGTTCCGCAGCCAGCGCATCGACCTGCTTGTAGGAGGACTGCCCTGCCAGCCGTATTCCGAGGACGGCAAGGGCCTCGGCAAGGATGATCCCCGCGATCTCCTGATGCAGGGCGCAAGAGCTGTCGAGGAGATGCGTCCATGGGCATGCATGTTCGAGAACGTGGCGGGCCTGCAGCATTCAAAGCACGCCGACCATCTCGGAGCCTTCCTCAGCGCACTGAAGAAGGCCGGCTATGTGGTCGACCTGTTCCGCATGAATACGGAGGACTACGGGGTGGCCCAGGAACGGGAGCGCCTCTTGATCGTCGGCATGCGAGGCGAATCCATGAGCGGCTTCCGCATGCCTCCAAGCTTCCCCCAATGGCGCACGAACCTGGGTGACGCTATCGGCGACCTGATGGCCGCGAACGGCTGGGAGGGCGCCCAGGAATGGAGCCGGGCGCGCAGGGAGCAGATCGTCAAGAAGGACGGGGCTCTGCTGCGCGGCGTGCTGGCATCGACGATCGTTGGCCGCAAGGGAGGCTCGCGCGAGAAGGAGCGCCTCCGCTGGGCGCTGAAGGGCCTGAGCATCGACGGCGTCGCAGACGAGGCGCCGACGCGGGCCGATGCGGATGCGGCCGGCGAAGGCTTTCTGCCTAGGCTGACGCTAAGGATGCGAGCCAGGCTTCAAGGATTCCCCGACTCCTGGCAATTCGTCGGAGGAAAGGATTCGGCGGCGAGGCAGATCGGAAATGCAGTTCCACCCGTAATCGCCCAAGCGATGGGCCTGGCGATTCATGCGGCACTCGACGAGGTCGTGTTTGACTACGCCAGAATGTTGCTGCGGCCGCACCAAGCGGAACGGGTGGAGGCGCCAAGGACCGCGATGGAGGCGCCGTTGCTAAGTCCCGTCGGCCTCGTCGGAGAAGATCGCCACCCTACGGTCACTTTCGCTGAAGCCTGAACGCGTACAGCGGGGCAAATGGGTCGGTTTGCACTCTCGTGAGCCTGAACGCATTGCGGCTCGCTGCAGCAAGCGCTTGAGGCCGCGCGGAGCCTCGCTGGCGCCCGCAATGGAAGCTGATCTAAGAGGCGCCTATCTACGGGTTCCGTAAGCAAGCCCATGTCGGCGTCGCTTAGACTCTGACATGGGCAGATGAGCGCTATTAGTTAGGGCGAGCAAGGTCATCTGCAGGGTGCCGTCTCGCCGTTCTCTCAGCACTGTCGAGTCTTTGGAGCAGATCGCTGAACACGTGAGGAGAATCCTCGGGCAGTGCTAAGGCGCGAAGCGTTTGCAGATATCGCCTTACTTCCCTGCCGTGACGCAGGAAGGCCTTATACTGATTTTGTCCCGACTCACGGCTCATTGACACACTCACATTCGCAGAATCTAGAGCAGGCAAAACTTTTCGTTGGCTGATTGGTTCCTAATCAGCTCTCGGGGCGCGCCCTCCAGGCTACGGACCTCAAGGTGGACTTTCCGTGGTGGGCTCGTGTCAAGCTAACATTCCGGGTCCAACGTTCGTGGCGAAAAACAACCGGAGCTCTCCACGGCCAGCCGACTTCGGCAACTGGTGAATGATTTCGTTTCGAAAGAGCAGATGCTGGAGTGCTGCCGAGGCTTGGCGCTCGGGATCCTGATCGATGGCAAGCTCCAGCCAGCCCTGCTGCAGATAGCTCCGGTGATCCGGCGAGATTTCATGGGTGATCCAGATGATCTCGCCCGGCTTCGACCCTGCCTGCAGCGCACGCAGCACGCCTTCCGAGCCCGCGCCGGTATTGTAAACGCCACAGGGCGGCTCCTGGCGCCGCAAGGACGAGGACACCGCCCGAAAGCATCGCTCCGGATCGTCATGGGTGTCGGTGTCACCGATCTCGAGCACATGATTTGGGAAACGTGCGATCGTCGCGGCGAACCCTGCCCGCCTGTCCTGATGGCCATGGTAGTCGCTGCGCGATCCGATCACTAGCACGCGGCCCGCCCTCCCCACCATTCGCCCCATCACATAGCGGCCGTGGCACCGGCCTCGAACGGGTTGATGCCGCAATATTTCACGCCCGAAATTCCGGGAAGATCCGTCGCGACTGTCGCGACCGGCTCGCCGCGGCCGATGAACCGGCGGCAACTACAGTTCCCGTGCTGCGTAGAGGCATCGGATCATCTCGCTGGCGAATGTCTGCATCCGTGCCCTCCCCGCTTCGTCGCTCCCGCGTTCCGCGAGGTCCAGGTAGCAGTCGAGTAGGAATTCGCAGAGAGGCACCAGCCGCCCCGGCACGTTCTCCGGAACATGGCCCAGGAGAGGCGTTTCGCCAGGAGGCGCTTCCGACAGAGCAGTCGCCCGCTCGAGCGCCTCGTTCGCCAGTCCTCGCAGCCGCTCT
The DNA here is from genome assembly GCF_000265205.3 of Sinorhizobium fredii USDA 257. NCBI lineage: Bacteria > Pseudomonadati > Pseudomonadota > Alphaproteobacteria > Hyphomicrobiales > Rhizobiaceae > Ensifer > Ensifer fredii. The sequence goes on along the minus strand of NC_018000.1, from coordinate 4,067,928 downwards.
GCGCGCGCGCCGGGCGCCGATGGATGGTGTCTCAGCAGCTCCAAGAGCCGCCTCTCGAGCGACGGGAGGTCGCCCCTGACGGAATCGGGTTCCGCGCGGCGCATCTCATGAAACGCCCGACGCCGCTCGCGGCGCAGCGTCGCGACGTGGCCCAGTTCCTCCCTTGCCAGTCGCTCGGCTGCCTGCCTGATCTCTTCGGAAGGCGCGTGCGCCGCCGCATAAGTCCAGAACACGAAGGCCCGCTCCTCGTTGCGGACCGCCATGGAAAAGGCGCGGTACGACGTCAGCAGCTCCGGGGCGACGATCCCCGCCCCTTCGTCGTCGAAGAGCGGCTCCGAGAGGTCGACGGGTTCGGGTGCCCTGCCGCCAAGCCATTGGTCCACCTTCCCAAGATGTCCCTCCTCTTCCGCGATCAGACGCTCGAAGACCGCGGCCAGGTCGGGTCGCCTTTCGGTCCGCATGCGTGCGGCCAGGGCGACATAGCCGTCCACGGCCTCCTGCTCCATCGCTCGGGCGAACGACAGCAGCTCGCTCATCGAAGCCATCACCCAAGGCTCGGTTCTCTTTTCCGGCATGTTCCTGTTCTCCCGGTTGGCACGCGCAAGTTGCGCATTTTGGTTCTGGTCCTCAGGACCCCAGACAGTTTGGACCTAGTTGAATTTGATCAAGTTGATTTGGCGCAAAGAAACTCGTTCCCACCCGTGTGAAATGGCTGCGATGCAGTGGCCGCGCATGGCCCAGGAAACCCGATGTACCAGGCAGCGATTCATAAAATGCACGTGCAACGCCTTCTCCGCGGTCTCGTTGTTCTCTGCGTCGCTCTGCTGCTGGCCTTTCCAAGCATGGCCGCGGGCCAACTTTCCATCTACCTTCAAAAGGTGCAGCCAGCGGAGATCTTTCCGGGCGCGACCCGTTTCGGCGAGGTGACCGGATATCCGCCGATCGCACCGGTCTTCCGCGGCGACAGCCTGCTGGGTTACGCCTATCTCAATTCCGACGTCACGAGCTCCGTCGGCTATTCCGGCAAGCCCATCCATATCGTCGTCGGCATCGATCCAAAGGGCGTCGTCCGCGGGCTGAAGCTCGTCGACCACAAGGAGCCGATCGTCCTCATAGGCATACCGGAGGCGAAGGTCGTCGCCTCGGTCAACGCACTCATCGGCAAGGACCTCGGGCGCGTCTCGGCAGGGGCAGAACGGCCACCGCAAGTCGACATCGTCAGCGGAGCCACCGTGACCGTCCTCGTCATGGGCGACAGCGTCGTCCGCTCCGCCGTCAAGCTGATCCGCAGCAACAGGCTCGGCGCGGACGCCGCCGCGCGGCCCGGATCCTCCACCGAAATCCGGAAGGTCGATCCGAACAAGACAGACACGAGCGACTGGCAGACCCTGATCGGCAACGGCTCCGTGAGAAGCCTTCGGCTGACGGTCGGCGAGGTTTCGGAGGCGTTCCGGCAGGCCGGCCAGCCAGGTGCAGCCGGGCGACCCGAGACGCACGGTCCCGGCGACAGATTCATCGACCTCTACATCGCTCCGGTGAGCGTGCCGGCAATCGGAAGATCGCTGCTCGGCGATTCGCGTTATCAGCAGATGCGCGCCAAGCTGAAGCCGGGCGAAGAGGCGATCGTCGTGGCGGGAGACGGCGCCTACTCATTCAAGGGTTCCGGCTACGTCCGGGGCGGCATCTTCGACCGCATCGAACTGCTTCAGGACGGTCAGGGGCTGCGGTTCCGCGACCGCTACCACACCAGGCTGCCGGCGCTTGCAGCGCCCGGCGCGCCGCGGCTTCGCGAAATCGCGCTATTCGTCGTTCCCGCCGAGTTCGACTTCGATGTGACCGCGCCCTGGGAGCTGCAGTTGCTGGTGCAGCGCAGCGCCGGCGGGCGCGAAAAGGCCGCGCTGCCTTACAATCTGGGCTTCACCCTTCCCGGCGACTACGTGACTGTCGAGGCGGCATCAGCATCGCCGCCGACAACAGTCGCGCCAAGTGTCGCCGAACAGGCGACACCCGCCGAGCCGATCCCTGAAGGCGAGCCGCTGTGGATGAAGATGTGGGACATGAACCGCGTAACGGTGGCTATCACTGTAGCGGCCGTGCTCGTCCTGACCCTGATCTTCTTCTTCCAGGACTGGCTCGTGAAACGGCCTGCACTGTTTGCCTGGGTAAGGCGCGGCTACCTGTCCTTCACGCTCGTGTGGCTTGGCTGGTACGCCAACGCCCAGCTTTCCGTCGTCAACGTCCTGACATTCTTCAACTCCTTGGTGACCGGCTTTCACTGGGAATTCTTCCTTTCCGCCCCGCTAGTCTTCATCCTGTGGGGGAGCGTGGCCGCCGCGCTGCTGTTCTGGGGCCGGGGTCCCTTCTGCGGCTGGCTGTGTCCGTTCGGGGCGCTGCAGGAACTGACCAACAACGTCGCGCAGTGGCTGAAGGTGCCTCAAGTGCGGGTGCCCTGGGGCCTGCACGAACGTCTCTGGCCGATCAAGTACATCATCTTCCTCGGCCTTTTCGGATTGTCGCTCTACTCGCTCGCGCTTGCAGAAATGTTCTCGGAAGTCGAGCCGTTCAAGACCGCGATAATCCTGAAGTTCGTCCGGGAATGGCCCTTCGTAATCTTTGCGCTCACCATGCTCTCCGCCGGCCTGTTCATCGAGCGGTTCTACTGCCGCTATCTGTGTCCTTTGGGGGCCGCTCTCGCGATACCGGGCCGGATCCGCATGTTCGAGTGGCTGAAGCGGTGGCCGGAGTGCGGCTCGCCCTGCCAGCGCTGCGCCAAGGAGTGCCCGGTCCAGTCGATCCACCCGGAGGGAGCAATCAATGTCAACGAGTGCATCTACTGCATGCACTGCCAGGAGCTTTACCACGACGATCAGCGCTGTCCGCACATGATCCAGGTGCGGCTGAAGCGCGAGAAGTTCATGGCGCTTTCCACCCCGGTTTCGCGGGGAGAAGTGCCCGCAAAGACCGCCGTGACCCACAAGGGCGCCCCGATCAGAAAAGCTGAGACGGCGCCCGGAAATCCCGTCTGACGCCAACACCCAAGGAGAGGCACAATGTCAAACGAAGAAACCAAGATGCGTCTGAACAGACGACAAATGCTCGGCACCACCGCCTTCGTGGCGGCAGCCGGTGCCGTGGGCGCCGGTGGCGCGCTGACGCTTTCGGGCGGCATGGCGACCGCGGCGAAGGCGCAGGAGGCGTCCGCGGGAAGCTACGAGGTGAAGCCGGGAGAACTCGACGAATACTATGTCTTCTTCTCGTCGGGGCAGTCGGGTGAAATTCGTGTCGTCGGCGCGCCGTCGATGCGCGAAATGATGCGGATTCCCGTCTTCAACCGGTGCAGCGCCACCGGCTGGGGCCAGACGAACGAAAGCCGCAAGATCCTGACCGAAGGCCTGCTTCCCGAGACCGTGGAGTTCTTGAAGGACCGGGGCGGCGTGTACACGAACGGCGACCTTCATCATCCGCATCCGTCGTTCACCGAGGGCACTTACGACGGCCGCTACCTTTTCGCCAACGACAAGGCGAACACGCGCGTCTGCCGCATCCGACTCGACGTTATGAAGTGCGACAAGATCATCCAGCTTCCCAACCAGCACACGGTCCACGGGCTCCGGGTCCAGAAGTATCCGAAGACCGGCTACGTCTTCTGCAACGGCGAGGATCGCGTGCCGATCCCGAACGACGGCAAGGTGCTCGACGACCACAAGCAGTACAGCGCGATCTTCACCGCCGTCGACGGCGAGACGATGAAGGTCGCCTGGCAGGTCATGGTCGACGGCAACCTCGACAACGTCGACGCCGACTACCAGGGCAAGTACTGCTTCGCAACCTGCTACAACTCCGAAGAAGGCGTCAATCTCGCCGAGATGATGGGCAGCGAGCAGGACTGGGTCGTCGTCTTCAACCTCAAGCGGATCGAGGAAGCGGTCGCCAAGGGCGACTACAAGGAAATGGGCGGCGTGCCGGTCCTCGACGGCCGCAAGGGATCGCCCTACACGCGCTACATTCCGGTCTCCAACAGCCCTCACGGCATCAACACGGCGCCCGACGGCATCCACGTGGTTGCGAACGGCAAGCTGTCCCCGACCGTGACCGTGTTCGACGTGCGCAAGTTCGACGATCTGTTCGATGACAAGATCAAGCCGCGCGACACCGTCGTCGCTGAACCCGAACTCGGCCTCGGCCCGCTGCACACAGCCTACGATGGCAAGGGCAACGCCTACACGACCCTGTTCATCGACAGCCAGGTGTGCAAATGGAACATCGAGGACGCCAAGCGGGCCTTCGCCGGCGAGAAGGTCGATCCAATCCGCCAGAAGCTCGACGTCCACTACCAGCCGGGCCACAACCACACATCCATGGGACAGACCAAGGATGCCGATGGCAAGTGGCTGATCTCGCTGAACAAGTTCTCCAAGGACCGCTATCTGAACGTCGGTCCGCTGAAGCCGGAGAACGATCAGTTGATCGACATCTCCGGGGACGAGATGGTCATCGTGCATGACAACCCTACGTTCGCCGAGCCGCATGACGCGACCATCGTGCACGCCTCCAAGATCAACCCGGTGCACGTCTGGAATCGCGACGACCCGGTCTTCGCCGACGCGGTCGCCCAGGCCAAGGCTGACAACATCGATCTGCTGGTCGATTCAGAGGTCATCCGCGACGGCAACAAGGTCCGTGTCTACATGACGTCCGCGGCTCCGGCCTTCGGTCTGGAGAGCTTCACGGTGAAGCAGGACGACGAGGTCACCGTCTACGTGACCAACATCGACGAGGTCGAGGACCTGACGCACGGCTTCTCCATCATCAACTACGGCATCAACATGGAGGTGGCGCCGCAGGCGACCGCTTCGGTGACCTTCAAGGCCAGCAAGCCCGGCGTCTACTGGTACTATTGCTCCTGGTTCTGCCATGCCATGCACATGGAGATGAAGGGCCGGATGTTCGTCGAGCCCACGGCGGCATGATGCGCATGAGAGCCCACATAACGAGAATCGGGATGGCGGCCTTCATGGCCGCCCTCCCGGCGACTGCAAGCGCCGAAAGCCGGTCCATTACTCCGGCTGAAAGCCCGCTGCAGGCGGTGATCGACGCGGCGGCGCCGGGCGACGTCATCACGTTGCAGGCAGGCGAGTACGAGGGGCCGGTCACGATCTCCAAAGCGCTGTCGCTGAGGGGGCAGGACGGCGCGGCGATTGTCGGAAGCGGCAAGGGCAGCGTCGTCACGATCACCGCGGAAGGCGTCTCGGTTCGCGGCGTGCGGGTCAGCGGATCCGGTATCGACCTCGCGAAGCTGGATTCCGGAATCTTTGCGGCGAAGACGGCCAAGCGTGCCGTAATCGAAGGGAATACCGTCAGCGGCAATCTCTTCGGCATATATATTCACGGAGCGGCCGACAGCGTCGTCCGGGGAAACCGGATCTTAGGCATGATGGAAGGCCGCTTAAGCGAATCCGGCAATGGCGTGACGATCTGGAATGCGCCCGGTTCGAAGGTTCTCGACAACGACATCAGCTACGGGCGCGACGGGATCGCCACAATGGCTAGCAAGCGGAACGTCTTCAGCGGCAACCGCTTTCGCTACCTGCGCTTTGCCATCCACTACATGTACACGAACGACAGCGAGATCAGCGACAACGTCTCCACCGGCAATTCGGTCGGCTATGCGATCATGTATTCCAACCGGCTGAAGATCACCGGCAACCGTTCCGACGGCGACCGCGACCACGGTCTTCTCCTGAACTATGCTAACAGCTCCGAGATCAGTCGAAACACGGTGCTGGGCCGACTTCAGCCGCCGGAGCGATGGGCGACAGGAACGCGGTCCGCCGGGCACGAGGTGCCCCAATCCGCGGGCGAGAACACGATTGCCCAGGAGGGTGGCCGGCTCGGGCCGGAAAAATGCGTCTTCATCTACAACGCCAACAAGAATCGCTTCTACGACAACGTGTTCGAGGGCTGCGCCATCGGCATTCATTTCACGGCCGGATCGGAAGGCAACTTGATCAGCCACAACTCCTTCATCAGCAACCGGAACCAGGTCAAGTACGTCGGAACGCGCCACCTTGACTGGTCGTCCGGGAAGCAGGGAAACTACTGGAGCGACAATCCCGCGTTCGACCTCGACGGCGACGGCATCGGCGACAGCCCCTACAGGCCGAACGATCTCATCGACAGGGTCTTGTGGACGTCGCCCCAGGCCAAGCTGCTGACCACCAGCCCGGCGGTCCAGGTCATCCGCTGGGCACAGGCGCAGTTCCCTGCATTGCTGCCAGGCGGGGTCGTCGACAGCCATCCGCTGATGGTGCCGGCCGGCCGCGCGGGAGCCTTGCGATGACCCAGACCGTCAAGATAGCCGGCGTCAGCAAGCGCTACGGCCAATCGACCGTGATCCGGGACCTGTCCTTTGCGCTCGACGAAGCTGAAACCGTCGCGCTTGTCGGCCACAACGGCGCCGGCAAGACCACGCTCATCAAGCTAATGCTCGGCCTCATCCGGCCGACCACCGGCACGGTGCGCGTCCTGGGCGAGGATCCGGCAACCGGCGATTTTGCAGTTCGTCAAAGTCTCGGCTACCTGCCGGAAAGCGTCTCCTTCAACATGGCGTTGACGGGGCGCGAAACCCTGCGCTTCTACGCGCGGCTGAAGCGGGTGGACGTTGCCGCCGCCGACGCCCTCTTCGAGCGGGTCGGGCTGGCCGAGGAAGCTGTCAACCGGCCGGTGCGGACCTATTCCAAGGGCATGCGGCAGCGCCTCGGGCTGGCGCAGGCTCTGCTCGGAACGCCACGGGTCCTGCTTCTCGACGAGCCAACCAGCGGCCTTGACCCCGCCCTGCGGCGGAACTTCTACGACCTGATCACGGAACTGCGGGCCAAGGGCACTACGGTGCTGCTCTCGTCGCACGCTCTTACCGAACTCGAGGGCCGCGCGGACCGCGTCATCATCGTCAACAAGGGCTTGAAGATCGCCGACGGCACGCTCGAGGAGCTGCGGCACGTCGCCCGTATGCCGACGCGCATCAGCGTCAAGCTCTCGCACGCCAACGCAGCGCCTGCATGGCTCAATGGTGGCATGAACTGGTCTCCCGCCCCGGACGGGAGCCTTGATGCGGAGATATCGTCCGATCGCAAGATCCCGCTGCTGCATGACATCACCGCCGACGCGGCGCTGCTCGCCGGTCTGACGATCACGGAGCCGACGCTGGACGACCTCTATGCGCACTTTCTCAACGGCCAGGTGACGAAATGCTGAATATTCTCACCATCGCTGGCAAGGAAATCCAGGAAGGCATGCGCAACCGATGGGTGCTGGCGACCACCTTGCTGCTTGCCACGCTTGCCTTGACGCTGTCCTTCCTCGGCAGCGCGCCGACGGGCAGCGTGGGCGTAAACAAGCTCGACGTGGTCATCGTCAGCCTTTCGAGCCTCACCATCTTCCTCGTGCCGCTGATTGCGCTCCTACTGTCGCATGACGCGATCGTCGGCGAGATGGAGCGGGGAACGATGCTGCTTCTGCTCAGCTACCCGATCGGGCGCCGCGAAGTCGTCTTCGGGAAGTTTCTCGGTCATCTGGCGATTCTCGCCTTCGCAACGCTCTTCGGCTACGGCCTGGCTGCCGCGGCGCTGGTCGCGACGGGAAGCGCTGTCGGTCCGGATAGCTGGCAGGCCTTCGTTTCGATGATCGCATCCTCGGTCCTGCTCGGCGCGGTGTTTGCCGCGATCGGCTATCTGATCAGCACGCTTGCCAACGAACGCGCCACCGCCGGCGGCATCGCCATCGGGATATGGCTGTTCTTCGTCCTGATCTACGACATGGCGCTGCTGGGCGGCCTGGTAGCCGCCCAGGGGCGGACCATCCCGGCCGGACTGCTCAACCTGCTCCTGCTTGCCAATCCGACGGACGTCTATCGCCTCCTCAATCTCGGCTCGGGCGGCGCCGGCGCTCTTTCGGCCATGGGCGGAGTCGCCGACCACACCGGCCTGTCCTCGCCCGTTCTGCTTGCAGCCCTCGGCCTTTGGACGCTTGCGCCGCTGGCATTCGCCACATTGATCTTCTCCAGGAGGGAATTATGAGGCTGGCAATCGTCACGGCAGTACTGACCGCAACGCTTTTCCTCGCTGCTTGCGAAAAGGATCAGGAGGCGAAAATGCCGGCTCCCTATTCGCTCACGACCGACGCGATGGGGCGCTATTGCGGTATGAACGTCCTCGAGCATCCGGGGCCGAAGGGCCAGGTGATTCTGGTGGACATCCCGGAACCGATCTGGTTCTCGTCGGCGCGCGACACCATCGCCTTCACCATGCTGCCGGAGGAGCCGAAGGATATCGCCGCCATCTACGTGTCGGACATGGGCACGGCGCCGAGCTGGGAGGAGCCGGGCGCCGAGAACTGGATCGATGCAAGAAAGGCCTTCTACGTCGTCGGCAGCACCGTCAAAGGCGGCATGGGCTCGGAGGAAGCGGTGCCGTTCTCTAGCGATGGCGCCGCGCGTGAGTTCGCTGCGAAGAACGGGGGCCAGGTGAAGCGGTTTGCAGAGGTGCCCACGGAATACGTGCTAGGGACCGGGAGCGAACAGCAAGACGCGAACTTGCAAATCGAACACGAGGAGAAAGGAGGCCCCCATGGGTAGCGCGATTTCTCGCCGGAGGGCGATCTGCATCATGGCTGCTGCGGCCGGGCTCCCTCTGCTGGGCCATGGCGGCCGTGCAGAAGCTGCAACGACCGCAATCACCTGGAACGGCCGTGCCCTGGGTGCGCCGGCGACATTGATCCTGAACCTCGACGACAAGGCCAAAGCAGCGCGGCTGATAGAGCGCGTCGTTGCCGAGGTATCGCGGCTCGAGAGGATATTCAGTCTGTACCGGCCCGATTCCGCCCTCTCCGAGCTGAACCGCACTGGAGCGATTGCCGCTCCCCCGGCGGATCTGGTGAGCCTGCTGGGTGCAAGCCGCGACGCATGGGAGGCGACGGACGGCGCCTTCGATCCGACCGTCCAGCCCCTTTGGATCCTCTATGCCCAGCATTTTTCGGCGGCGGATGCCAATCCCGCAGGGCCGTCCGAGGACGAGAAGCGTCGCGCATTATCCGGCGTCGGCTTCGACAAGCTTAGGTTCGATCGCGATCGCGTCGTATTTGCCCGACCGGGAATGGCGTTGACGCTCAACGGCGTCGCGCAAGGCTACATCACCGACCGGATCGTCGATCTGCTTAAGGACGCGGGCGTTGCAAACAGCCTCGTCAGCATGGGGGAAGCACGCGCTATCGGATCGCGAGAGGACGGTGGGCCATGGCGGATCGGGCTGGCAGCGAGTGAAGATGCCGGCGCGCCGGACAGCATTCTGAACCTCGTCAACAGAGCGGTCGCCACCTCGAGTCCGGATGGCTTCCACTTCGGAGACTCCGCCCGCTTCGGTCACATTCTCGACCCGCTGAGCGGGGAAGCGCCCCGGCTCTACCGGCGGGTGAGCGTCGTGGCCCCGACTGCGGCGGCGGGGGACGCGTTCTCGACGGCCTTCAGCCTGATGAAGGGGGCGGCAATCCGCGGCGTATGCGAGCGCCACTCTGATCTTGGAGTCGATTTGGTGTCCACGTCAGGTGCCCACGCGCGCTTCGGCCGGATTGGCTGAGGTGTGCGCTTACACCAAGGTGCCCTTTCGGTGCCCCTCGCCTTTGTTCTCGACGTCGTGTTCAAACGCCATGCAGCCACTTGAACTGGTCGCCCATACCAGTGCCTTGTGGCGAGCTCTCTGGACGACGCCGATCAAACCCAGTAGGGCGGAATGCCGTAATAGTCATAGACACGGCGACCGCTCTCTGAACTCCAGTCGAAGTCCTGCTCCGCCGGATACTTCGGCGCACCTTCAAGCTGGTCCCTGGTAATGTCGACCTGGAAGCCCCCAAGAGTGGTATTGTAGTCGAGCTTCTGCCATGGCAGCGGGTAATGATCATGGCCGAGACCCAGGAAGCCGCCGAAACTCATCACGGCATAGGCAACGCGTCCGCCGCGCTTCTCCAGTATGATTCGCTCAATAGAACCAACGTCGTTGCCACTCATGTCGTAGACGGTGGTGCCCTCCACCATGTCGCTGGCTATAAGATCGTGGGATTCATGTAGATCCGGATTCACCATCGTCGTTCTCCTTTAGCAGGGGGCCAACGCTAGGAGTCGGAATTTGTTCCTAGACGGGTCTAGTCTCGGCGATGCGCCCCCGTTCTCGAGCTAGAAATCCGATATTCGCGACCTCTTTTTTTATCGGGTGGGGAACGACGGAGCTAAAGCGCACAAACAGAGTCCGACAACAATCTCTCTCGCAGATGGGGCGCATGAGAGAGCCAGTCTCGCGCCCCTTAACGCTGCCGAGGTGACGGTTCACCGGTGCGGTATTGCTGCGATCGCGCGGTCTGCCGGTTCATGCGGCAGAAGGTCATCTCTTCGCTAACAACCCTATCTTCGCAGTTCAGGATCACGCGCCATATGCGATTTCCAAACTTCACGCTCAAGCGGCAAGTTCCAGCATCCTCCCCCTCGCCGCGCTCGACCATGCAAGTCACCAGCCCCTTCCTCTGGTACTGACGCAAGTCGTCCGCGGAGACACCGAAGCGATTGGCCAGTTCGGCGGGGTCCAGTATCAAATCTCCGTCCCGAGATCGCTCTACGATCATGGTTTCCTTCCTTGCGGGGTTTGCTTCACGCAGTTGGCCTGAACGAACGGCCCCCCGCGAATATCGACCTCAAGGGGCTTGCTGGTGACCGCCGCGAGGCTCGACCGAGTCGCGATTGCGGCGCTCAAAACCGGTCTGGGAACCGGACGCTTCAAAGCCGGAAAATAGGCCGAAATGAAGAACGCCCATCCAGCCATCCAGCAGATGACGGCTCCAGCAACCGGATTGAATTGCACATTGCTCCACCAGCAGCCGCCAACACGCAGCAGCGCCGACAGTGATATGAGAGCGAAGGCACAGGCCATGGTCCAGTTGATGACCAGGCTCTCTCCGTTGCGAACCATAGCGGACCGCATCATAAAGGCTGCGATCATTGTTCCCATAGCGCCCATCGTCAGCGCATGCGTGGCGGCAGCCGGCGGAACCTGTTCTGGAATTATAGCTGAAAGGCCGCCGAGGACGAGCGCCGTCGGTGTCCAACCGAAGGCGACGTGCAGCATGAACAACGCCGGGTAACGGCAGGTCCTGAGGCTTTGCCATCCCTTCATTTGCAATAGCAGCAGAGCTGCCGAAAACAGCAACAGGATTCCAGACGAGGTGTGATGGCCGGCGCCATCGAGGTAGATAGCGGCAAAGATTCCCGACACCGACAGCCACGACAGATGTGGACGATCGAAGAAGAACTGCCCTGCCCCAATCCGGTCCAGCCAGCGCCGTGTGAAGGCAGGCACGGCGCGCCCACCTATGAGGACGATCAAGAGCATGAATAGCAGCGGTGTGGCGTTCGGCGGGATCGGGCGATTTGCAACTAAGAGCAAGGCGCTTATGGCAAGCACGGCCGTGCCGAGCGGCGCCCAGGAGCGGCTCCAGGACTTTGAGGATACCACGCCGCTCGCCAGTACTGCAGTCAAGAACACGAAATAGGCCGAGGCCCCGATCGCGGCAGCAGCGGGCGGCAAATGCTCGGGGAGAGCCGCCGCCACGCGGGCGGCGCACCAGAGGCATGTGGCGACTACGCTGACCACCGGGGGGACGGGCCCCCTCTTCGTCCAGGCTGGCAGGGCAGTCAGGAGGTATCCCCCTGCCGCTGCACCGGCCATGCCGAACAGAAGCTCGCGGCTATGCCAAGAAATTCTCTCCGGCGAGGTCTCATCCGGGAGAAGCCACACGATGGGTACGATAAGCGCCCAGAGCCCCGCTAGCAGGAACAGAGGGCGGTATGGCGCCTCCCAGAGGCATTTCCAAAGCGGAACGGCTGTCGTCAACTGGCCGCCGGGGATTGAGCTTCGAAGCGTGGGAACAGCACTGCGTTCTCAAGATGCATGTGCGTCACCAGATCGTCGGTGAACTTGCGCAGCCCCGTGTAGAGCGCTGTCCATGAGCCGCACGCGCCCTGCGGCAGCGAAAGGCCGTGGGTCACGTGTTCGAGCGTACGGAGATGCTCCACCTCCTCCTCGTGATCGTCCCGCATCTGCGCGATCGGATGCGCGATTGCTGGACTCCCGCCGCGCCGCATCATCGGAAAAAGAACTTGCTCTTCCTTCATCATATGGCTCTCGAGTTCGTCCCGCAGTCGCTCCAGTACCTGGGAGAGTCCGATCGGCGCCGAGGGGTGGTCGCCGTGTACCCGCTCCACCTTCTGGGCGAGCGGAATGAGCCAGGCGAGTTCTGCGCGGTGTGTCTGGTGGTACCTGTCGAGAATATGGCCGATGAGGTCGGACGTCTCTTCGGGCGCATCCCGTTTTGCCGCCTGTTCGAGTGCCTTCAATTCGGAAACAAGTGCAGACGGAGCCAGACCCGCCTTGACGGCGGCTTCGGAAAGGCGAACGTGGCCACCGCAACAGAAGCTGATGTCATGGCGGCGAAAGAGTTCCGCGGCTCCGGGCAGCTCTGCTGCGATTGCCGCCACTGTGTTGTCGAGGCTAATTTCGGTCATGTGCTGGTCCTTGCTTGGTTTTGCTTGCCAAGATCGTCAAGAGCTTGCTCCAGTCGCCAAGCGACGGGCCCAAGTTTGCCTCTCCTGATCGCGGCATCCTCATTCGTCGTTTGTGCCGAAGTAGAACCTGCCCGTCTTTGTGCCTGCGCAAACAGCCGGAGGGGCATACCGATTGCTGAACTGCGGCGAACAACGTATGCCGCGTGCTTCGGCAACCGAGTCCAAGCGCTTGTCTGTGTCCCGTCCCATTCGGTCCTCAGGAGTGTCCTAACGAAATCGCCGCTGACGTTGATAGAGATCAACGTCAAGCACTGCGTGCGGTCGCATCCTTGCATGCCGTGAAGAAATGCTGGAAAGGACCAGGGCGCATGATCGCCAGGATCATCGGGCTTGCACCCCCGCGTGAACGGTCTCCAGTTCCGGAAGAGCTCGCCGCTCGGCTTGCCCGGCTTGCAAGAGGTCACATTGACCTATTGGCGCTCTGCGACAGCCTCGAGGCAATCGCGGACAGCCTCCCAGATCAGCTCGACCGCAAGATGTGCGCCTATGCGACTGAGACGCTCGGCTCGATCCTACGACACCTCCATGTGACGGAGGAGCAGGTCGTTTTCGCGTGGGCCGAGAAGTGCTTTGGCAGTGATCCGTCAGTGCCAACTATGCTGGATTGCCTAAGGCACGAGCATCGCGAAGACGAGTGCTTCGCCGAGGAACTCGCGGATATGTTGGCCCGGTTGGGGGCCGCAGACGATAGCGTCAACCCGGAGACGGCCGGCTACATGCTGCGCGGTTTCTTCACCAATCCCGCCGGCATGTTCGCCTCGAACAGGAGTGCCTGCGCGGCATGATCAAGCGTCAATTCGATGAAAGGGATGCTCCTCCGCATCCCTTGTGACTACCGGCACGAGCAGTTCACTTGCACAGAGACACGTGTGGGACCATGGGCGCCCTTCTAGTTGCAGAGCGAGCACAACGCATCGGGCCTCATGATTTCCACTGTCCTCGCGTCCCGTAGCGCAATGAGCCTGCGCTCCTTCAGCTTGGTCATGGCACGAGATACCGTCTCGATCGTAAGGCCGAGGTAGTCCGCAATGTCCTGCCGCGACATCGGCAGTCGTAGCTGTCGAACGCCACCCTGACGGTTTGACAAATCCAACAGGAACGCGGCGATGCGTTCGACAGCACATTGCCTGCCGACGACCAGAAGATGCTGCTGGGCACGCGCCAGGCCGGTCAAGGCAAGCGCCAGGAGCTCGCGCGAATATTCCTGGATCGAGCGCCGGCCAAAAACGGCCAACCTTGTTTCGGTGATCGCCTCCGCGAAGAAGCGGTGCTCGACGCCTGCCTCGAAGCCGAACATTTCACCTGCCAGGTGAAATGAGACGACCTGTCGCCGCCCGTCCGAAAGCAGGCGGTAGACGCGCACCGCGCCCGTGGCGACCTGGTAGCATTTTTCGACGGCGTCGCCTTCCGCGTAGATCTCCCGGCCTGACTTGTACGTTGCGACTAGATGAGGTCCCGGAATGGAGGCGCTGGTGACGCTGTCCGATGGCTGGAAGCTTTGCTCTGCGGGTTGGGAAGCGGCGTACATCTGTTGTCCCTCATGATCGTTCCGAGGGAAGATTGCCAAATCACGCTTCGGCGATAAATTCGGTTAGTTCACTACGGGGAACTACGTAGAGCGGCACGAGCAGGCTTCCGCCAGCGCGCTTTTCCCTCTCTAACCCACCACCGCAGCCAGGCTGTTCACCACGTCCAGGAGATCAGAACCGTTTATCGGCTTCGTCAGAACGATGGTGCCGGCATGCTCTTGAAGCACCGACATTCCGTCCACCAACAGGATGATGCGGCGCCCTCGCCGCTGCAGAGACTGCACGGCTTGCGCCTCGGACTTCAATATCTCGTCGTCGATGATCGTGCAGAGCGAGGCGGTCGCGGAGCCTTCGGCTTTCCACAAGGCGTCGTACGACTGGGTCGGATATCCCTCGACCTCGAGCGCAAACGCGAGGGAACGCCGGAGGCCTTGGTCTGGTGCAACGATGACAATGCTTTTGTCGGCCAACGACTTACGGTCCTGTGCAAACCGGCGCGCGCATGCCCGCCGATGAGCTGCCATTTAAGCGATTGCGACAACGCAACGCATTGCGCGAGATCAACTCTGCAAGAATCAGGAAGGCCCGAAGCCGGCGGCGAGCGCCATTCGAACGAGATGGGGAAGGCTCTTCGCCTTCATCTTGGCCATTACGTTTGCGCGGTGCACCTCGACGGTGCGGGGGCTGATATCAAGATCGTAGGCGATCGATTTGTTGGGAAGGCCAGCCACCACCGCCGAGAGCACCTGGCGTTCCCTCTCACTGAGCGTCTGGAGGCGTGCCTGAATGTCGACGATTTCCTCCGCGTCGGCTTCCGGGACGACCAGATGTTCGGATGCCCTCTCGATCGCCTCGACGATCACGGAGTCTTCGAAAGGCTTCTCGATGAAATCGATCGCCCCCGCCTTCATGGCCTCTACCGCCATAGGCACGTCGCCGTGTCCCGTGATGACAATCGAAGGTATCTTGATTTTCTGAGTGCCGAGACTGCGCAGGAGTTCGACGCCGGACATATCTGGCATTCTCAGATCCGTCACGAGAATCCCGTTTCTGACGTTCGGCGCGAAGGCGAGAAAGGCCTCGGCCGATTGATGCATTTTCACAGCGAAGCCGTTCATCGTCAGCATGAAGGCAAGCGATTTCCTCACGGCCTCTTCGTCATCAACAATATGCACAATATAGTCAGTCATTTGCATCAATCCGTTCATCTACATATGCCGGAAGAGTAAACCGGAAAGTAGCCCCGCCGGCCGCATTTTTTGAGACGGTCATCTCGCCGCCATGCGCCTCGACGATGCGCTTCGAAATGGAGAGACCGATGCCCATTCCGCTTGCCTTTGTCGTGACGAATGGCTTGAAGAGCTGACCGGCGATTTCCTCTGGAATGCCCCCGCCGGTGTCTTCAACGACGACGGCAACCTCGCCCGCACCGGCCGGCATCGTGCGGATTGTCAGCTCTCGGCGCTCGACGTGACGCATCGCCTCGATGGCGTTGCGCATCAGATTGATGAGGACCTGTTGGACCTGAATGCGGTCGACCATCACCATTTCGGCACCCGGCAGATAGTCGAATACGGTTCTGACGCCCCCCTCGCGGGAGCCGACCAAGGCCAGCGCTCCGGCCTCTTCCACCAGTTTGCGAATGTCTTCGGGCGCCTTTTCGGTTTCGCCTTTCGTGACGAATTCCCTGAGATGCTTGATGATCTGGCCGGCGCGCAGAGATTGGCTCGCCACCTCTTCGAGCGCTTCGCGCATTCGCGTGGCAACCGCGTCGTCCATGTCACGCAACAGCCTCGTGCAGCCATGGGCGTAGTTTGCGATCGCCGACAGGGGCTGGTTCAGCTCGTGCGCAAGCGTCGACGCCATTTCGCCCATCTCATTAAGACGGGCCAGTCTCGCCAGTTCAGCCTGAATCTGTTCGAGGCGCGCGGCCGACTCTTCTCGCTCCGTCAGATCTCTGATGAAGCCCGTGAAAAACCGTACGCCACCCGATTTCATCTCCCCAACGGCGAGCTTCATCGGAAATGTCGATCCATCCTTCCGCCGCCCGACGACGACCCGGTCAATGCCAATGATGCGCTTTTCGCCGGTTCTCATATAGCGCTGCATGTATCCATCGTGCTCGTGACGATAGGGTTCCGGCATCAATATGCGCAGGTTCTCGCCGATGACCTCCTCTTCCGCATATCCGAACTGCCGGACGGCCGCAGCGTTGAAGGAGACGATAGTGCCATCCGTCGCACTGACCACTGTGGCATCCGGAACCGTGTCCAATATGGACCTTAGATGCGCGTCGCGAGCTCTCACGACATCCTCTGCCCGATCGATGGCGCGTTTCGCCGCCTGGAGCACTTCTCCCAAAGCCATGATCAGAAGCACTATCGAACCGAAGACAACCAGTTCGGAGATGCTCAGATCGGAGGTGCTATCGATCTGCTGAACAGAGATCGCTGCAGCAAGCGTCAGCCCGGCTGCGAAAGCTATCGGTCCCAGGCCGCCGACCATTGCGGTGATCAGGAGCGCGGGAATGAGTGAAAGGAGAACAATGCTGTCGCTGATGAACTCCCCGAGCGCCAACCTCAGCGCAAGAACACCCAGCACGGCCGCAGACGCGAGAAGATAGGCCGAGATGCCATTGGCTCGCCACCTGATGAGCGATTGTCCGGGCCGCGCCCTCTCCACGATGCCTTGTGAATGCATTCCGTTGTCCAATCATGGGAATGAATTGCATGCTGCTGCGCCCGGCGCGCGGCAAGACCCACCCCACACCCGCGTGACCTTTCATAGAGCATGCAGGCGCAATCGGCCATCCCGTCATGTGGAGGCGGTCTAGGGGCAGCAGGGATCGGCAGATCTTTGTTTGGCATGGCCGCTGGCGGTACTCCCGGCGAACCATTCGGAGCGAGAATGGGTCTTGCAGCGCGCTTGCCCGGACGACGACAATGGTAGCACCGCTCTGTCTACTAACTCCAGAAAAACAGAAACCAGCCTGCGTCGGCGATCGCCAGAACCAGTCCAAAGCTTAAAAGCGCTAGCAGGCGTCGAATTGTCGTTGCGGAATAGAGGCCGGTGACCCGCCAGCACAGGGTGCCGGACCACACGCTCGCAAGGAGCAGCATGGCCGCCCGCATTTCGCCGACCCAAGGCACGTCGATTCCATCCATTCGGAGCTGCGTGACCGACATGGCCGACAGACCGAGGAAGACGCCCGCGGCCGCAAGCGGAATGAGTGTCTGCGCCAGATGATGAAGTCGTGCGGCGTGCCAGCGGCCGAGACCCAGGGTCGCAAGGGCAAGCAGCAGCAGGACGACGATGCCCACTGCGAACGCTACCGCTAGCACATAGAAGATGAGAACCGCTCCATCCAACAGCGTCAGCACGTCGCTTCTTTCGGGATAGTTCGTCAGTACCCACCATGGCGCCGAGATCTCAAGTGGCCACAGCACGCCGCGTTCAACGAGCCATTCCGCAGCCGATTGTTTCGCACCATTGAACCAGGGGCTCGAGCTCCAGTGAAAGGCTCCGACGGCGACGCCCATCAAGCCGAAGACGATCAGCACGGTCTCCCAGAGCTTCGGCTGATCACCCGCAACGTGCACGATTTCATGTGCGGGCGAGCGTCGCGCCAGCCGGATCGCTCCGCGAAAGCCGCTGCACCGGCCGCACATGTGGCAATCGCTGGCGCTGCGCATCGTCTTCAGCGGCACGAGCGGCGCGCAATTCACTGCGCCCGGTTGCAGACCGGCGAGTTGCGAGCGCCTCCAACGATCCGCATCGACGCGGAAATGCAGCGGTGCAAGCTTTGCCAGCAGGCCGAAGACGGCGCCGACAGGGCAAAGGTAGCGGCACCACACGCGCTTTTCCTTGCCGTAGAGATAGCCGATCGCCGCCGCCGCAATCGTCGAGCCGCCAAGCACGAGCAGCGCCGGTTTTGGATATTGATAGACGCTGACCATCTGACCGTAGAGCGTTGTCGAGGCGAATGCCACCGTGGGCCATCCGCCCCATTTTATCCAGCGAGGAATGGCACCTCCGCGGCCGTGTCGGCTGCTGAATTCCGAGATCGCACCCTCGGGGCACAAAAGCCCGCACCAGACACGACCGACGAGCGCCGTGGCAAGGAGAACAAAAGGCCACCAGACGCCCCAGAACACAAACTGCGCGAAGCGGGTGAAGTCGTCCCAGAGATGGGCCGAGTTGTCCGGGAGCGGCAGGACTGCGGGCAGCACCAGCAGCATCAGATAGACGCCAACGACGCTCCACTGCACCCAGCCGATCTGTTTTTGATGGCGGAACAGCCAGTCGCCTATACGTTGCCAGACGTCGCTCTGCGGCTGAGCCAAGAAAACGCCCGTCGTCCTGCGGTTGTCTGCCTCGTGCCGCGGCAGCATTATTCCTCCAGGCTGTTGTTGAGTGCTGCGGCGGTTGCAGCGACGGCCTGCTGCGCGTTTGAGGGCGGCCGCAGCCAATCCGTTGTCGGAACGACGACCGCTACGATCGTCCGCCGCAAGGCGTCAGTAGCCGCCCTTCTTGCCCACGCCGGCAAAGGTGAATTCATAGCCGACTGAAAACTCCGCGGGCCAGGCGGCAACCCCGGTCTCCTTGTCGACATGGCGGCCGAAATCGGCCGAATCGTCATGAGATTCCGAGTGAACCGTCAATTCGAGCCTGTACTTTCCCGGCCCCATCAGCTTGACGTTGTCGCCATAGTGCGGTCCGTCGCTCGCGACCATGGGCATGAAGGAACCGGCCGTTTCCTCACCGGTGTCGACCTTCACCAAGCGGTATTCCACGTGGAGGTTGGGCAGCCAGTCGCCTTCAGCGAAGCCGTTCTTGTTGTTGGCTGTCGCGTGAATGTCTGCCTCCAGGTGGATGTCGGCCTCCGCTGCCGGCGTCATCACACCAGGCGGATCCATTTCGATCGGCTGAAGGTAGACTGCCGCGATTTCCATTCCGTTCAGAACATTCGGTTCGCCGATCGAGTATTCCGCTGAATATGCTGGAGAGGCTGCCGTCATGAGCAGACCGAGGGATGCGAACGGGAGCAGGCTGAAGCGACGCATTGGAATTCCTTCTACACAAGCCGGTCGGAGTTATTTCATGAGTTCTGATGTCATGTTTACGTTCACCTATCTCGGGGTTCTTTGCGCTGGAGCAAACAACGTCTGCAGGCGAAGCGCGACGGGGAGGACCGCGCGGACCACTTGGGTATCGCTCGCACCGTAAGGCAGGATTCGCTCCCGCTGATTTCGGGTGGGATCACCGACGAAGCAAGCTCTCTTGCTGAATCGAACGCCGCTCCCTGCACTCAACCTGGTCAAGTTCGGTTGACCGGCTCGCCGACATGCCAGTCCCGCAGGGCTGTTGCACTGCCGCGCGGAGCCTCTGGGGAGCCGATCAGGATCCGAACTACTTCTTCAGTTGGCGACGCGCGCGTCGCCGGCATGGTTTAGGGATCGCCTCGCTCGACAATATGAGTCTTATGATGCGCGCGAAAAAGACATGGTGCTCAGGGACGGATTTCAGCCTTGCCTTCGAGCTTCACGAGCTCGAAGTCGGAGACCAGAATGTCGAGCCGCACCTGCCAGGTCCCAGGCAAGGGGACGGCGACCCCGTCGACGCGCCACTTAGCCTCTCCGGTGCGCTGCGCCGACCGGCGAATCGCCTGGATTCCGGACGACGGGTTGGAAAGAACGAGCGTGACCTCCTTGGGCGTGAGAACCTGCCTGTCCTTGCTAAACACTTCGATGGAGCCGGCGACCTGCCCTGCACGTCCGGGCGAGAGCTGGACGTTCGCCATGGCTCGGGCTGAGTGGAGATGGATGGCCGTTGGCTCGACAGCGCCGATCTCCAGCGCGCGCGGCGGCGGCGTGAACCGCCATATGGCGGCCACTCCGACAATCAATACGACGACCACGGTTTCGACAGCGATGAACCCTGCCAGCCGCCGTGTTGTCGCCGGGTCCCGGTGCGCTGCCGGCTCCGTCAGCCGCCAGCGATTGAATGCGGCCAGTGCGAAGAGCAGGACGAGCAAGGCCAATTTGACAAGGAGGACCTGTCCGTAGGCAGTCTCTATCAATGCAGCCGGTTTCCGGACTTGGATCACGCTCAGCACGACACCGGCCACGATCAGGAAGGCGAGAAGGAACGGGATCGTTCTGGAGAAGCGGCGAAGCATCTCGCCGGACTCCGGGGTTCGCCGAGCGAGCGCCTGGGCAAGCGGGATGAGCGCACCTGTCCAGAAAGCGATGCCGACCCCATGCAGGAAGACCATCGGCCGCGTCAGCCACTGCGGGTCCGCCGAGCTGGCGTGGCCGCTCAGCGCAAGCGCCAGACCAGTCCCCACGAGCGCGATGAGCGAAAGCAGGCGCCCGCGGTCAGCTTTCGCGGCAAGCGCGCAGATAGCGCTCAAGAAGGCAAGAGCGGCGACGACAGAAGTCCGACCGAAGCTCGTGCTCATTCCAGCTTGCCAGATCGCCAGATCCAAGAGGCGCCGAAATGGAACGTCGAGTGCATCAATGCCCTGGAATCCCACAGACAGCGGCGTTGCGACCAGCGCAATTCCGAGAAGTACAAGGATTGCAAAAGATCCGGAGCGCTCGCCCCGTCCGAGCCACGTCACGGCGAACGACCCGCCGATCCCGAGAAAGAGGCCGAGATAAAGGGCGATCTTCGCCAACCAGATTGCTGTACCGACGTCGCGTTCGATTTTCACGGTGGATGCCGCAGGCGTCGTGCTCGGAGCTCCAATGGAAAAGACTACGGAGCCGCCGACCGGATGGCCATCTTCGGAGACCACACGCCAGCTCAGCACATGCGTTCCCCGGACGAGGCTTGGCGGAAGCTCGATTTCCAGCGTTCGGTCGCGCAGCACGAAGCGTTCGAGGCCGAAGCTCGATCCATCCGGCTTGACCAGTCTGAGGGAGAGCGGCGAGACTGGCTCGCTGAAGGTCAAAGAGAACGTCGCAGGCGCTTCCGCAACGACGGCATCGCCGGCCGGATTGGATCCGACGAATGAAGCGTGGGCGAAGGCGGCCACAGCAAGCCAGAACCAGGCGGAAAAGGCGAGTACCGAAAAAGCCAGCACGCGAGCCAGGCGAGACCAGCTTTCGTTCAAGCGCATCTTCGGTGCGGCGGTCATGCAATACCTCTTCGATCAAATGGAGGCGCGCCGGGCGGGCGCACTTCCGTCACACGGCGGTTCAGTGGCCTCCCTTTTTCTCGAGCAGCTTTATGCCGGGCGCCGGAAATTCGAGATCGTCGCCGTTCTGGCCTTCGACGGGAATCTCGATCCACCGTTCGACTGCGCCTTCGGGGCATTCCTGCACAGTCGGGAAGTAGAGCATCTTGCCCACCGGCAGGTCCGGCGTCAGATAGACGCGTACTACGAACTCGTCATATTCGTCGTCACCCAGGTTGCCGCTCTTCCACAGCACCTCCTTCACACCTTCCTTCACCGGAGTGCCGTGATAGTCGTAGGATTTCGCGTATGCCCCGGTGACCTTTTCCAGGGTCCAGCCGGACTTCGGCATCGGCTTTACGGCGATTACACCTTCCGGAATCTGGACGCGCACCACATTGGTCGGCTTGCCCTCGCAACCATGTGGCACGCGGAAGACGGCTTTGTGACTTGCGCCGACCGGGGCCTCTGTTGCTTCGAGTGTGGTGTGGGCCGACGCGGCTGTCGAAACCACAGCGAGCACCGCGGCGACTAATGACCGTTTCTTAAACATCTGAGTTTGTTTCCTGTTTCAATGCCGGCTCTGCCGGGGAGATTGTTCACGTAGATCAGCGTCACTGGTCCGCTGCATTGCGAAAGGGGTAGCGCCTGGGCGACCGCGCACGAGGGGTGCGTCAGAGTACGAACGTCTCTGTGAGGTAGTCGAAGTCCAAGGACGCAATAGGGTGTCAGGCGGCCGGCGGAGGGCCGCGTGGGCTGCCGGGATGGCGATCGCTTCTGCGAACAGATACGTCGGCATACGTAACGATGGTACCGTCGCGTGAAGGCAGTGCCGTTAGGATCTGCGCGCCTTCGTAAGGGGCATCCGGCAGCCAGGAGGTCTCGGTGCATCCGAGAATGCAGCACTCGGGCAGTTTGTCCTGACCGCCGCCGCTGTGTTGAGGACCACCGTGGCTCGTGCCTGTGGCGCATAGTGGATTGCCGAAGGTGTCGACGTGCCGGAGGGCCGGCATTTCTCCCGCGAGCGCGCCGAACACCGACTGCAGGACGAACATGCAGGCGGCAATCAGCGCCACCCCCCTGCCCGATCCGACCCGTCGTCCCGCCATCTCGCCAGTCTCCTGCCGCTGCTCCAGTCATTTCACCAGATCAGCAATAGGAGCCCTCGCGACGCACGTCATTGTTCCAAATCAACCACCGGACACGCTTGTCGGAGATCGAAGCACAGGGGCGTCACGAAGACGCTGGATGTCGAACCATCGCGGACGCTAGGATGAGTTTCAAAAGCCGGCCGACTGGCACAGTCACCTCAGTAGGTTTCGCTCGCTCGACCACCGGAATTTGGGACAATGCGTGGCGCTGATGCTTTCGAACTCGCCATTGAGGCGGCAGTCGCTAGCCGGATAGCGCGCTTGCCATGGCCGCCATCGAGAACCCACCCAAGACCAATGACGCCAGTTTGTAGGAGTGCCGTCGCACCCCGAAGGGCAAGCAGGCGCCGAAGACAACCCAGCCAAAACCGACGAGCGTCGACATGGCTGCGTAGGTCGCCACCCAAATGGAGACTGCGACGTCAGCCTCCGACGGTATCAGCACCGCTCCGACCAGCATGGCCTTCGGGTTGACGATGGTGGTCAGCAATACGCGAACGAACAACTGCCGGGCCGACTTCGCATCCGTTCGCAACGGCATGCCCCAAAGCTTGACCGCCGAATACAGCAACCAGCCCGCCGCCAGCAACTTCGTTGCGACGAATGCGCTCGCGTTTCCCTGGACGCGATCGGCCAACACGACAAAGAACGACACGGCCAGGAAATACCCAATTGCTTCTGCAAAGGGCATTATTGCCGCGTGTCGAATGCCAAGCGATGCTCCGCATGTGGCCAGGACGGTGTTCGTCGGACCTGGCGTCAGCAGGATCAGGAGAGTGGACAGGACGAAGTACAGCGTGACCATGGAGACGAACTGGAGGGTAGAAACGAAGACCTGTTTACGGCCCCTTACGTCAAGCAGCCTTGATGCAAGTCAATCTCGCCCTTGACACATCAACAGCGACCCACAAGGCAAACGCCGTACGTCCCGTAACCTCCGGCCGAAACGGCGGCACCAGCAATGAACGACAACAGTGCTCCGAGACCGACTGTAACCAGCTCGATATCACCGAGCACGATATTGTCGGCGATTGCCGAGACGATGCCCGGCATGTGCGAAGTATATGATGGACGGCTATGAAACCGCCGGCATTTAGCTGCGCTGCAACGAAAGGCAAAATGCAACAAGGTGGCCGACGTCAACCTTATCGCCGACTGTTCCTGACGCAGATCCTTGCGGCCTTGGAGCCAAGCTGTGCGTAAAAGCTCACGTTTGAGCTCAAACATTCAAACCATCACAGTTCACTCCGCCGCCTCTGCGCGGGCAGCCTTCGCCGCGTCGATCCAACCCCCACATCAGAATCGTTCGAGCGCGTGCCGGTCGTGAATCTCGATCATCCGGCCTTTTACCCTGACACCTGATTGGCGCAGGGCCGAAAACGCGCGCGAAAGGGCTTCCGGGGCGAGTCCAAGCTTGCCCGCGAGCACGCTCTTCTGGAATGGCAGGCGGAACGAGAAGCTGGTCGAGCCGTTTGGACAATGACTGAGGATATAGCTTGCAACTCGCTGAGGCGCAGTCAGCAGACGATCTTGAGCGAGTAGGTCTTCCGTCATCTTGCCACGATGGCAGAGATGCTCGATGAATGCCTGCGCCACATCCGGGTCTTGAGCGGCCAGGTGGCGCAGCTTGGCGCTTTGCAGACGCGCAATGATCGAGGCTTCGGCAGCCTCCGCACTAGCGGTGGCACGACCCAAGAACATTGCGTTTTCGGCGAACATTTCGCCTTTGGGGAACACCGCGACATCGGCTTCGCGCCCGTCCTTGCCAATGCGATAGAGTCGGACCAGGCCAGAGAGCACAAAGAAAACATCTTCGATGCTGTCACCCTGATGGAACAGGACATCGTGCTCTTCGTAGGTGGAGAGCCTGGCGCCCTCGAGAATAGCCTCGACGGTGGAGCGCGGCAGCCGCGCGAAGAAGCGGGAACCCAAGAAGGTCATCCTATCGCTTGCAGTCAATTGCAGGGTCTTCATTGCGCATGTCCCAATAAACATCGCACCAGTCTAGCGCTATGTCGGTTTCGGTAAGTTGATCTTGGTCAAACAGTTAGAAAGCCGGGCTTGACTCACCGCTTGCCATCGCCGTCGTCGAGGACCCGCCAGGACGCCCCGTCGAGGTCCTCGTACTGCCCGCTCTTGAGCGCCCACAGAAATGCGACGAGCCCCAGACCGCCTAGAATGAGTGCGATAGGAATGAGATAGATGAGGGTGTTCATGAGGTCACCCTGCTTGAATGCATCGATGTGGTTGGGGTTGCGGCCTTACCGCCGACAAGAGTGCGCTTCAGTCTCAGAGCATTGACCACGACCACGAGCGACGAGGTGGACATAGCGACAGCGGCAACCAGCGGGGTCGCGTAGCCGAGGATGGCGAGCGGCACGGCGATGATGTTGTAGCCGATCGCCAGCGCGAAGTTCTGCCGGACAAGGCGGCCGGCATGCCGCGAAGTCTCGATAGCGAAGGGGACTGCCGATAGGGCCTGATGCATGAAGACGAAGTCGGCAGCCTGACGTGCGACATCGGCGGCAGTCGCGGGCGCCATCGAAACGTGCGCCGCACGCAGAACGGGCGCGTCGTTTATGCCGTCCCCCACCACCAGGGCCTTGTGACCTGCCTCGGCGGCAGTGGCGCATTCCTCGACCTTTTCGCGTGGCGAGAGTTCGGCACGCCAGTTCGAGATCCCCAAATTGCTGGCGAGGGCCGCTACCACAGGCTCCCGGTCGCCGGAGAGGATTCCGGTCGCAATATCCAGCCGGCCGAGGGCTTCGATCGATTCGCGGGTTGCCGGCCGCAGCCGGTCCTCGAAGCGGAAGCAGGCAAGCTCACGAAAATCCAACGACAGGATTGCCTCCGATTGCCCATCGTCAGACCCCGGCTCGCCGACCGCAAAATCGCGGCTCCCGAGCCGGTAGAGGCCGTTCTTGGTCTTCACTTCGATGCCTGCGCCGGGAATTTCCCGGATATCGCCGGCAAGCGGCGAGACTGCCCCTACCGCGTTCTGGATCGCCATTGCGATCGGATGGCGCGAATGCACCGCAATAGCCGCTGCCATCGCGAGCCGACCCGGTGCGAATTCGTGCGCGTTCACAAGCCGTGGTCTGCCGATGGTCAGCGTGCCGGTCTTATCCAGGAGCACTGTGTCGATCTCAGCGAGACGCTCCATCGCCGAGCCATCCTTGACCATGACGCCGCCTTGGAAAAGCCGCCCGGCTGCAACGACCTGGACGACCGGAACGGCAAGACCGAGTGCGCAGGGACACGTGATGATGAGCACCGCCACCGCGATCAGCATGGCATGGCGGACATCGCCCTCCACCAGCATCCAGCCGATGAAGGTCACGAGCGCCAGCAGATGGACGGCCGGCGAGTAGTAACGAGCGGCGCGGTCGGCAATGCGTCGGTAGCGCGCCCTCCCCCCTTCGGCAGCCTCCATCAATCCGATAATTTCGGCGATGAACGAGTCGCGCGCCGCGGCCGTCGCCTCAAGCGTGAGCGGTCCCGTGAGGTTGAGCGTGCCGGCCTGAACCGTGTCGCCTGTGGCGACTACCGTCGGCGAGCTCTCGCCGTTGACGACGGAGCGATCGAGATCGCTCGTCCCGGACAGCACGCGTCCATCAACCGGGATACGCTCGCCAGCAGCTACGATCAGGCGTTCGCCTGGCCTGATCTCATCGACAGCGCGGTACTCGCGCGAGCCATCCGGATGGACAACCGTGGCGCCGCGCGGCGACAGACGTGCGAGACCGCTGATTGCCGTTCTTGCACGGCCCCGCATCATGTGATCGAGCGTACGGCCGATCAACAGGAAGAACAGCAAGGTCACGGATGCATCGAACCAGGCATGTTCGCCATGGCCGATCGTCTCGTAGAGCGACATGCCATAGGAAAGAGTGACGGCGAGTGCGATCGGTACATCCATGTTTGTTCGCCCATGGCGGAGGGCATTCCATGCCGACTGGTAGAAGAAGCGACCTGTATAGATCAGTGCTGGTCCGGCGATCAGCGCCGAGATCCAGTGGAAGAGATCGCGGGTGGCCGCATCCGCCCCTGACCAGACGGAAACGGAAAGCAGCATGATATTGGTTGCGGCGAAGCCGGAAACGGCAACCGCGAGGATCAACTGCTTCAGCAGGCCATCGTCTTCGTCCCCGCCGGGCGAAAAAAGGTGCGCCTGATAGCCACGCTCAGCGATGGCATGCAAAAAATCACAGGGATCGGTGCGGCGAGCGTCAACTTCCTCCTTCCAGACGATTGAAACGCGACGGGAGGAGAGATTGACGCGGGCGCGTTCGACTTCGGGCTTGGCACGCAGCGCTCCTTCGATCATGGCGATGCAGGCGCCGCAATAGGCGTCGGGGACGCTTAGCTCCGTCTGGCGCAACCCGCCTCCGAGGTCCCGGCTCGCAAGCCAAAGCTCTTCGGAGGCGGGCAGCGCCTGCCCTCCTTCGGAAACCATCATGGTTGCGGCACCGACGGCGCAGCAGCTCATTTGTCTCCTCCCTCTGCAATGAAGCGGATAGTCTGGCGGTGGACCACAGCATCCCCCGCCATGGCCGTCATGGCGGCGATCCATTGACCGGGCTTCAGCTCTTCAGCCAAAACAAAAGCGCCCTCGCCCCGAGGATGGAGCTGTACGCGAAGGTCCTCATGCTCCTCAACCGGCCGCTTGAGAACGGCGACGACCTTGTCGATTATTCGCTCCGGTTCGCCGTTGCGAGTAAGGACGTAGCGGATTGCGCCGGGTTCGGCCGTCAGCCGACCCTTGATGCCGCTTGCCTGAAAAGCGCGGCCCTCCGCTACCTTGCCGTTGAACTGCTGGCTGGCGATATAGGTGTTCTCTACGACGAGGCCGCTCCAGCTTCGGCTGGCGTTCCAGGCCATGATGAAGTTGACGGAAATGATGGTGCCGAAGAAGAGGCCCATGACTGCCACCATATGCCAACCGGTGAATCCGCGGGCTGGGGTGCGCTGTTTCGTTACCATGCTCATCATCTTGCTGCTCCCGGCAGATTGAAATTGGCCTGATACACATCGCGTTCGTCGCTGGACGGATCCTCCGCGATGATAGAGAAGCCCTCTTCCGCCTCGGCAAACGAAGCCTTAGGCAAGGTGACGAAGACCTTGAGCGGCGTGACCTTGTCCGGCTCGACGCCAATGGCGAAGCTGCGTCCGTCGCCCGTCGCCTGTCCTGCCACGCGCATGGTGGCGGCCGGCATCCCCTCGATCGTCAGGCTGATGGTGCGCTGTTCGGGGATCATATTGAGCAGCTTGACCATGTAGCCGTTGCGCACCGAGCCGTCGGATTCCACGACGAACTGGGGGTTGCGGTCGTGAAGGACATTCAGCTCCAGCCGGTCGCGCGCCAGCAAGCCGATGAGAAGACCGAGTCCGACGAGCGCCCAGACGCCGAAATAGATGAGAACGCGAGGGCGGAAGATGATGCGCCAGTTGAGATGCCGCACCTTGTCGCTGAAGGCTCCGTCGGCATCACGCACGCGTGTGGGATTGATCGGCGCGGTCCCGCCGCTAGTTGCGAGGGACGTATTGGCGGCATAGTCGCTGAGCGTTGCATAGGAGATCAGCCCTCTCTCGCGACCGAGCTTGTCCATCACGCCGTCACAGGCATCGATACACAGGGCGCAGGTAATGCATTCGAGCTGCTGGCCGTCGCGGATGTCGATGCCCATGGGACAGACAGCGACGCAGGCGTTGCAATCGACGCAATCACCAACCACCTCGGCCGCCGCGGCCGCCTTCTTCGCATGCCGCGAGCGCGGCTCCCCCCGCCACTCATTGTAGGTGACGACGAGCGAATTCTCGTCCAGCATGGCCGCCTGAATGCGCGGCCAGGGACACATATAGGTGCAGACCTGCTCGCGCATCAGTCCGCCGAAGACGTAGGTCGTCGCGGTCAAAATGCCGATCGTGCTATAGGCGACGGGCGGCGCATCAAGCGTGACTAAGCTCGCCAGAAGCGACGGCGCATCGGCGAAATAGAAAACCCAGGCGCCGCCCGTCGCAGCGCCGATCGCCAACCAGATCGCATGCTTGGTCACGCGCTTGCGGATTTTGTCGAGGCCCCAGGGTCCGGCGTCGAGGCGCATTCGCGCATTGCGGTCGCCTTCAATGAAGCGTTCGACCACGAGGAAGAGATCGACCCACACGGTCTGCGGGCAGGCATAGCCGCACCAGGCCCGCCCGACCGCCGAAGTCACGAGGAACAGGCCGAAGCCCGCCATCACCAGGAGCCCGGCGACGAAGAAGAACTCCTGCGGCCAGATCTCGATGAAGAAGAAATAGAAGCGACGAGAAGCGAGATCGACGAGTACAGCCTGGTCGGGCGCATGCGCCCCGCGGTCCCATCGGATCCACGGCGTCAGATAGTAGATGCCGAGCGTCACCAGCATCACCAGCCACTTGAACCGGCGGAAGCGGCCTTCCGCCCGTTTCGGGAAGATCTTCCGGCGCTTTTCATAGAGCGGCCCTCGCACGCGCGCGGCATTGACCGGTCCGGTATCGAGCCGTTCGACTGAAGCTTTGGTCACGGGCTGGTGGAGCATATCAGGCAGGTCCGGGCGATAGTTTCGCTTGTGAGGCGACATTTGCCCCATTCGCACGCCGCTCGCCTTGATCTGCGTCAAGTCTGCGCCCAGTTGCCGCAGGGTGCGGCGAAACCCCAAGAGGGCTTTGAACAGCAAGCCGCCGTCTCTCCGGCTCCGTGCCGGGGAAACGGCGCAGCTCATCCTGCCCGTGCCCAGATGATGGCCTGCGTGCGGCGCGACCGATTGATCTTCGGCCCTTACTCGCCGCCGCCAAGCGAGTGTACGAACACCGCGAGCTGCTTGACGGCTTCGTCGCCGAGGCGCGGCAGCCACGCGGGCATCACGCCGTGCTTCGGCGTCTTCATTTGAGCGATCACTGCCTGCTCGCCCTCGCCCTTCAGCCAGATCGCATCGGCGAGGTTGGGTGCTCCCATCTCACG
The DNA here is from genome assembly GCF_000265205.3 of Sinorhizobium fredii USDA 257. NCBI lineage: Bacteria > Pseudomonadati > Pseudomonadota > Alphaproteobacteria > Hyphomicrobiales > Rhizobiaceae > Ensifer > Ensifer fredii. The sequence goes on along the minus strand of NC_018000.1, from coordinate 4,038,425 downwards.
GTTGCCTTTCGCGTCTGTGCCATGGCAGGAAGCGCAATTATCGGCGAAGACCTGCTTGCCCTGCTCGACTAGGTGCGGTTGCGAGGGTGCCTGGGTGAGGCTCACGACATAGGCGGCCGTCTGCTGCATCTGCTCGGGCGTCAGCATGTCGCTGAAGGGCGGCATCTCCGAAACGCGCGTCTCCCCATCGCCGGCGTGTCGAACCCCATGAGCAATAGTTTGATAGATCTCTTCCGGCTTACCCCCCCAGAGCCACTCGTCGTCGTTAAGATTCGGGAAGCCCTGCCCGCCCGCAGCACCCGAGCCGTGGCACTGGGCGCAGTTCACCTTGAAGATGGAAGCCCCAGCTGAAACGGCAAATTGCTGCAGTTGCCGATCCGCGATGATCTCTTCGACCGAACTCGATGCGATCTGGTCCAGATTGCCTGCCTGTGCAGCCTTGGCAGCGGCCAGTTCGACGCTGACCTCGGCGCGGCTGGAATAGCCGAGCACTCCCTTGGTCGCTTCCGTCAGCATAGGCCATGAGGGATAGGCGATCGCATAGCCAACTGCCCAGATGACCGTGGCATAGAAACTGTAGACCCACCAGCGCGGCATCGGATTGTTGAGTTCGCGGATGCCGTCCCACTCGTGTCCGGTGGTTTCGACTCCGCTGATCTCGTCGATATGTTTGTCCGCCATGGATCAGTCCTCCTTCAGCGGGATAGAGGCGGCCCTTTGAGCGGCCTTCTTGCCGCCCGGCCGGAAGGTGAAGGTGACAACGCCGAGGAAGAAGAGCAGCATAGCGAGCAGCCCCCAGCTATCGGCGAAATGGCGCATGGCCGTGTAGGTTTCCATGTGGCCTCCTTCTCAGCGATAGCCGGTCGTGTCGTCGTAGGTGGAAAAGTCGACGAGCGTGCCGAGCATCTGCAGATAGGCGACAAGCGCATCCATCTCCGTCAGCTCTTGCGGATCGCCATCGAAATCGCCGAGCTTGGCCTTGGGGTAGCGCGCCTCGAGGCCGGACGTGTCGGCATTCGGATCGGCCTGCGCCTTGGCGTCCGCCAGCGCGCTGTCGATCATCTCGTCCGTATAGGGCACGCCAACCGCTCGGTTGGCCTTGAGGCTCATGGCCACGTTCTTCACCTCGAGCGGCGTCTCCTTGAGGAAGGCGTAGCTGGGCATGACCGATTCCGGGACGACCGAACGTGGCTCGATCATGTGCTGGACGTGCCATTCGTTGGAATAGCGCTCGCCGACGCGGGCGAGATCCGGACCGGTTCGCTTAGAACCCCATTGGAAGGGATGGTCGTACATCGACTCCGCAGCGAGCGAGTAATGGCCGTAGCGCTCCACCTCGTCACGGAAAGGACGGATCATCTGGCTGTGACAGACATAGCAGCCCTCGCGGATGTAGATGTCGCGCCCTGCAAGCTCCAGCGGAGAATATGGCCGCATGCCTTCCGCCTTCTCGATCGTGTTCTCGAGATAGAAGAGGGGCGCGATTTCCACGATGCCGCCGATGGAAACGACCAGGAGCGAGCCTATTAGCAGCAGCGTGGCATTGCGCTCGAGTATCGTGTGTTTGTCGAGAATGGACATGGTCATGCCCTCCTATTCTGCAGGTGCCGGCAGCGGCGCAGCACCGAAGATCGGCTCCTCGTCGCGGACGCGACCGAGGATCGTCATTGTTACGTTGAAGGCCATGAGGAGCGCGCCGACGAGGAACAGGGCGCCGCCGATGGCACGCATGACATAGTAGGGGAACATGGCCGCGACCGTTTCCGCGAAGGAATAGACGAGGAAGCCCTGATCGTCGTATTCGCGCCACATCAGGCCCTGCTGGATGCCGGCAACCCACATAACAGCGGCGTAGACGACGATGCCGAGGGTAGCCAGCCAGAAGTGCCAGTTGACCATGCGCAGGCTGTAAAGCCGCTCGCGGTTCCACAGCTTAGGCACTAGGTAATAGATAGCACCGAAAGTGATCAGGCCGTTCCAGCCGAGCGCGCCGGAATGCACGTGACCAATGGTCCAGTCGGTATAGTGGCTGAGCGAATTGACGGCCTTGATCGACATCATCGGCCCTTCGAAGGTCGCCATTCCATAAAAGGCGACAGCCATGACCATCATGCGCACCACGGGGTCGGTGCGGATCTTGTCCCAGGCTCCCGACAGCGTCATCAGACCGTTGATCATGCCGCCCCAGGAGGGCATCCAGAGCATCACGGAAAAGACCATGCCGAGCGTCTGCGCCCAGTCCGGCAGCGCCGTGTAATGGAGGTGGTGGGGACCCGCCCAGATGTACATGAAGATGATCGCCCAGAAGTGGATGATCGACAGCCGGTAGGAATAGACGGGGCGGTTCACCTGCTTGGGAATGAAGTAGTACATCATCGCCAGGAAGCCGGCGGTCAGGAAGAAGCCGACGGCGTTGTGGCCGTACCACCACTGCGTCAGCGCGTCCTGCACGCCGGAAAATGCCGAATAGCTCTTGGATCCGAGAAACGAGACCGGGACCGCCAGATTGTTGACGATATGCAGCATGGCGATGGTGACAATGAAGGCGAGATAGAACCAGTTCGCCACGTAGATGTGCGGTTCCTTGCGCTTCAGGATCGTGCCGAGGAAGGCGACGAGATAGGCTACCCAGACGATCGTCAGCCAGAGGTCGACATACCATTCCGGTTCCGCATATTCGCGGCTCTGTGTAATTCCGAGCAGATAGCCCGTGGCGGCGAGCACGATGAAGAGCTGGTAGCCCCAGAACACGAACCAGCCGAGATTGCCGCCAAAGAGCCGGGCGCGGCTGGTGCGCTGCACGACGTAGAAGGAGGTCGCGATCAGGGCGTTGCCGCCGAACGCGAAGATGACCGCTGAGGTGTGCAGAGGCCGAACGCGCCCGAAATTGAACCACGGCTCGACGTTGAGGTCGGGAAAGGCGAGCTGCATCGCCACGATCACCCCGACGAGGAACCCGACCACGCCCCAGAAGACCGTGGCAACCACGCCGTACTTCACGACGTCGTCGAAGTATTCGCTATGGCGGACATCGCGGCCGGCGAGCGCAGGACGAAAATCGACCCGCCGCATGAGCACGATCGTGCCGCCGAACAGCACGAAGAACAGCACCCACATATGCGCCGCGAACAAGCGATCCTCGGCGAAACCGGCCCCCACCAGCGCCAGAAAGGCGCCTACTCCGAGCAGAATCGTCTCGACTGTATATTTCATTGTTGGGCCCCCAACTTTTCTACCTGCGTGGCGCGCGTCGTGACGCGTCGGCCATCGCGGCTGCAGAATTGCCGGAATCATCCGTCGTCTGCCTTGATTCAGATCAAGGTTCGGCACTGCGCACTACCGCATCCTCCCGTTATGGAGGGCCGCGACGTGAAGAGATGCTGGACAGGACCCGAGCGCATTATGGCGAATATCAGGGGACTCGCGCCTTCTCACGGCGCGCAGTCCGAACGGTCGGCAGAGACTACCGCTGAGCCGCTCGCTTGGCTTGCGGAGGCTCACAGGGACCAGTTGGCGCTCTGCGGCAGCCTGGAGGCTATCGCCGACAGTCTTCCGAAAATCGATCGGGAGATCTGCAGCTACGCCGCAAGAATGCTCGGCCCCCTGCTCCGAGAACTGCATGCCGGTGAGGAAGGGCTGGTGTTTGCCTGGCTGGAATCACGGCACGGCGACGATCCCTCCCTGGCGGCCATGCTCGAAGAGCTGAAATACGAGCATTGCGAGGACGAATGCTACGCCGAGGAAGTTACCGAGATGCTGGCTCGGCTCGGCGCCGCTGACGCAAGCGCCAATGCCGAAACCGCCGGCTACATGCTGCGCGGCTTCTTCACAAGCGTGCGCAGGCACATCACCTTCGAACAGGAATGCCTGCGCGGCATCCTCGCCCGGCGGAGAGACGAGCGGCCCGGAAAACAGCCGGCCTGAGACGGGGGCCGCCTGCAAGCGGCCACTGCGCTCCGTCTGTCGGCATTACGGCGTGACGGCCGATCAGTATCAGCTAGACCCGGCCTCAACCTCTGAGGTCTGGCGACCGGACATCTCGTCGATGTCGACACTGAAATAGATGTGGGCGGACGCGCCCGAAATCTGCTGTGGCACGGGCTTTAGACCGCCGGGCTCCCACCAGTTGACCCTCTTCTCGAGAAGGGACCACGCATCAAGGCGTTCGCTGTAGCGTCCGCCCGCGGGAGGAAGCTCACGGAATTGCCCTGTGAGAACTACGCTCCTCCACTTGCACTTGCCAGAGAACTCGTCGATCTGGAGACATACCTTGGGATTGGCACGCATCCAATCAATTTTCTGGCCCGGCATCGAAAAGCAATAGAGGTGGGTGCCTGCAAGCGCATAGGTGATTGGCACGATGTAAGGCTGGTCATTCTTACAGCAGGCCAGTCTGGCCAAATCGCCGGAAGCGACAACCTCATAACATTCCTGCCGAGACATTTCCTTGACGAACATGGCTCTTCCTTCGTCAGGCTTAAAGCCGCCTCTCAGGTAAGCGGCCGACGCTGAGAACGCGGCAGTATGGAGGCAGAAACGAGCGCGTCAAACGGGTGAGACGCGCCGGCTGGATGATCGGCGCCCCTCAGTGGCAAAGCGAGCGGAGAGCGTCGAGCCTCATGATGTTTACCGTCCTTGCGTCTCGCAGAGCGATGACACTGCGCTCCTTCAGCTTCGTCATGACACGCGAAACCGTCTCGATCGTCAGGCCGAGATAGTCCGCAATGTCTTGCCGCGACATCGGCAGCCGCAACTGCCGCACGCCTCCCTGGCGGTCAGACAGGTCCGCCAAGAATGCGGCGATGCGTTCCACGGCACACTGCCGTCCCAGAACCAGAAGATGCTCCTGCGCCCGCGCCATACCAGCCAGTGCAATATCGAGAAGTTCCTGCGAACGCTCATGCATCGAGCGCCGCCCAAAGACGGCCAGTCTAGTCTCGGTAATGGCCTCTGCAAAAAAGCGGTGATTGGAGCCCGCCTCGAAACCGAACATTTCCCCCGGCAGATGAAAGGATACGACCTGTCGCCGCCCGTCGGAGAGCAGCCGGTAAACACGCACGGCTCCAGTGGCAACCTGGTAGCACTTGTCTATGGCGTCACCTTCTGCATACACGGCTCGACCAGCCTTGTAGCTTGAAACAAGATGTGGGCCAGGAAGCTGGGCTCCTGAGAGGCCGTGGGACTGTGCGAAGCGTTGCTCTGTAAGGTTGGAAGCGGCGTACATCTCTTGTCCCCTGATCGTTGCGGGGGAAGATTGCCAATTCATGCCACGGCGATAAATTCGGTTACATCACTAAGGGAAACTACTTAGCCAGTTCGGCTAGGCCGTCGACCGCGCCGAGCAGGTCGGAACCGCTGAACGGCTTCGTCAAGACTATCGTGTCCGCATGCGCTCTAACTGCCGAGAGCCCATCCACGAGAAGGATGACATGCGATCCCAGATTCCGCAGCGATTGCGCGGCCTGCGCGTCTGCCTTCAGTATCTCGTCGTCGACGATCGCGCAAAATGACTCCCTCGAGGAGCTTTCGGCCTTCCAAAGTGCATCGTAGCACTCCGTCGAATATCCTTCGACCTCAAGGGCGAACGCCACGGATCGACGGAGGCCCTGGTCCGGTGCAACGACGACAATGCTTCTGGCAGCCAACAATTTCAGTCCCGCGCAATCTGGCGTGCACCTGCCCGCCGTGAGCCGCCATTAACGCTTGCGGCAACGCGCCGCATTGCGCGAGATCAACTCCGCAAGAATCAGGACGGACCAAAAGCGACAGTCCGGCCGCAAAGAGGATCGGATTCCGGCCGCCGACCAGCGCCACGACGAGGATGGAAGGGATGAACGAGAAGAGAAGGCCATCGCCGATGAGTTCGGCCAGTGCCAATCTCAACGCAAAACGCTCGACATTGCCGTCGCGGCGAGAAAATAGGCCGCCTCAACAGCCCTTTCTGAATTCATCTCGTTATCCACCGAAGGATGACCTCCCAAGCTGGCAGCCCGTCGCGACGTTCTTGACCGTGATCAATGTAGCCACCAATACCCGGAGTAGGATCGCTCCTGAATTTTCAAGCCGGTTTTCGGGAGACCAGGGCAATGACGTACAAGACGATCCTCCTCGTGGTTGGTGTCAGCCAATTCGACGACGACCTGAGGGCAGCGGCAGATCTTTGTGCAATGGAGGGTGCGCACCTCTCGGTTCTCGCCAGCAAGATAGCCACTCTCCCTCCGATGGGAGACCTCGCAGCCATCTCCGCCGCCTGGATTGACAGCCGCGACAGTGACATGGAGCAACTGCGTCAAGCGGTCAGAGAAGCCAGGGAGATCCTTGGACGTGCCGGGATTTCATTCGATCTGGTTGGGCGATACTCAGAGACGACGCGGCTTGGGCAAGACGTCGGAGAGCGTGCCCGGTATGCTGATGTCAGCTTGATCGGCACAAGTCTAGGGGTAGATGAGCTCCTCCGGCGGGGAGTTATAGAAGGTGCTCTCTTCTATTCGGCACGGCCGGTCCTGCTCGCTTCGGATCTTGGGTCAGCCACCTTGCAGCCGAAGAACATCCTCCTGGCGTGGAACTCGACCATCGAGTCCGCAAGGGCCGCCCGCGAGGCGCTGGACATGATGAGAAACGCCGAGGGCGTGAACCTGGTGCTCGTCGATCCAAGGACCAAGAACGGCGAAGAACCGGGCGCCGATGTCGCCGCGTATCTTGCACGCCACGGCGTCAAAGTGACAGTCGACCGGCTTCCGAGTGCCGGCCGCGCAGTCGAAGAGGTACTCGCCAAGCACGCACGCGACACTTCGGCCGACCTGATCGTGATCGGCGCCTATGGGCACTCGCGCATCCGCGAGAGGGTATTCGGCGGAGTAACCAAGGCGATGATCGACGCACCAGCCATGCCGGTCTTGATGGTCCGATAACCGTCTGTTCCGGTTACCGGGAGGCTTCAGAAGCCCCGCCGCAAGCCTCGGGCGTTCGGTGGTCTCAATTCGCGAGCGCCGCGCTGTGAGCCTTGTCCATGACCCGCTTCAGCTCATCGATCGCGGAAGCAGAAGGCAGCTTCTCTCCTTCGAGTTCAGGCGGCAACTTCCAGCCGGGCTCGACGCCCTGCATGTTCGGCAGTTCGTGGGCGATGCCCTTGTGGCAATCGATGCAGGTGGCCTTTCCGGGCAGCAGGTAGCGGGTATGGATCTCGGCGGCGCGTTGTGTCTGCTTCGAGAGGTCCATCGCCGCCGACGAGTGACAGTTGCGGCATTCAAGGCTGTCATTGGCCTTGAGCCGAGCCCATTCGTGCTTGGCGAGCTCCAGCCGGTGGTCGAGGAATTTCTCGCGCGTGTTGATGGTACCGAAGATCTTGCCCCAGACTTCCTTCGAAGCCTGCATCTTGCGAGCGATCTTGTCCGTCCATTCATGCGGCACGTGACAGTCGGGACAGGACGCCCGGACGCCCGAGCGGTTGGCGAAATGAACCGTGCGCGTAAGCTCCTCATAGACGTTGGTCCGCATCTCATGACAGGAGACGCAAAACTCCTCCGTGTTGGTGAGCTCCAAAGCGGTGTTGAAGGCGCCCCAGAAGATCACGCCGCCGACGAAGCCGCCGAGCGTCAGGAATGCGAGGCTGAGGGTTGCGGCCGGCGTTGTCAGAAGCTTCCACACCCAGAGCAGGACGCGCTTTATCCGAGCCATGGCCTACTCGCTCCCTGCCTGCTTGACGCCCATCTCGCTCATGTCTTTGAAGGTGTTTTCGACAAGCGGACGCACGTCGGCCTGGGGGACATGGCACGCCGTGCAGAAATAGCGCCGCGGCGAAACGTCCGCGAGCATCTGGCCTTCCCGCGTCATGTAATGGGTCACGCTGATCATCGGCGCGCCGGACTCCTGGGTCAGTTCGCGCTTGTGGCAGGAGAGGCACCGGTTGGTGTTGACCGAAAGCTGGTACCCTTCGATCGAATGGGGGATGACCGGCGGCTGGTCGGGATAGGCCCGCTCCTTCCGGGCGTCGTCGACGACCCACTTGGGGATTGGCTCCGCCTCCACCTCGCCCATCTCCTGCGGCGGTCCGGAGAGCTCCGGCACCCTCTCGCCCGGCACCATCTGGGCGATCGCCCCCGTTGCGACGAAGAGGATCGCCAACAGCCCTCCGAGCCACGATCCGGGGCTTCTCATCATGCGACAGAGACGATTTTGACCGCGCATTTTTTGAAATCCGTCTGTTTGGAGATGGGATCGGTTGCGTCGAGTGTCACCTTGTTGATCAGCCTGCTGGCGTCGAACCAGGGTACGAAGATGACGCCCGGCGGCATTCGGTTGCGGCCGCGCGTCTCGACGCGGGCGCGAATCTCGCCGCGACGGGAAACGATCCGCACCTCGGCGCCCTGGTTGATGCCGCGATCGCGGGCGTCACCGGCATTCATGAAGCAGACGGCACCGGGGAACGCCTTGTAGAGTTCCGGCACCCGCATCGTCATCGAGCCCGAGTGCCAATGCTCGAGGACGCGGCCCGTCACCAGCCAGACATTGTATTCGTCGTCGGGAGATTCCGCCGGCGGCTCGTAGGGAACGGCGAGGATCACTGCCTTGCCATCCGGGCGGCCATAAAACTTCACGCCCTCCCCCGGCTTCACATAGGGATCATAGCCTTCCCGGTAGCGCCACAGCGTCTCCTTGCCGTCGACGACAGGCCAGCGGAGCCCCCGTTCCTCGTGGTAACGCTCATAGGGCGCCAGGTCATGGCCGTGTCCGCGCCCGAAGGAGGCATACTCCTCGAACAGGCCTTTCTGGATGTAGAAGCCGAAGGCCTCGGCCTCCCGGTTGGCGTATTCCTTGTTGATTTCGCTTGCCGGGAAGCGGTCGACATTGCCGTTCTTGAAGAGCACCTCGTAAAGGGTCTTGCCGCGATAGCCGGGATTGGCATCGAGGATATCGGCCGGCCAGGCCTCGTCGGTGGTGAAGCGCTTCGAGAATTCCACCATCTGCCAGAGATCGGAACGCGCCTCGCCGGGCGCATCGACGAGTTGGTGCCAGACATGCGTACGGCGCTCGGCATTGCCATAGGCGCCCTCCTTCTCCACCCACATGGCGGCCGGAAGGATGAGGTCGGCGCTCATTGCGGTGATCGTCGGATAGACGTCCGAGACGACGATGAAATTGTCCGGATTGCGGTAACCCTGGTAGGTTTCGTTCTCCGTATTGGGAGCCGCCTGGACGTTGTTGTTGACCTGCACCCAATAGAAATTGAGCTTGCCGTCCTTCAGCATCCGGTCCTGTTCGACGGCGTGATAGCCGGGCTTCTCCGGAATGAGACCGTGGGGAATGCGCCAGATCTCCTCGGCGTGCTTGCGGTGCTCCGGATTGGTGACGGTCATGTCGGCCGGCAGCCGGTGGGCGAAGGTGCCGACCTCGCGTGCCGTACCGCAGGCCGAAGGCTGGCCGGTCAGCGAAAATGGGCTGTTGCCGGGCTCGGAGATCTTCCCGGTCAACAAATGGAGGTTGTAGACCATGTGGTTGACCCAGACGCCGCGCACATGCTGGTTGAAGCCCATGGTCCAGAGCGACATCACCTTGCGGCTGGGATCGGCATAGAGATCGGCCAATTGTTCGAGGAACCCGGCCTCGACCCCCGTCAGTTCGACGGTCTTGTCGAGCGTGTATTCCGAAACGAAAGTCTTGAAGCTCTCGAAGTCGCTCGGCGTCATCTTGGCCGCATCCTTGGCGTTGGTCGCCTTGAGCTCAAGTGGATCGTCGGGCCTCAGGCCGTAGCCGATGTCGGTCGCGCCAACCATGAAGGTCGTATGCTTCTTGACGAACTCCTCGTTGACCCGGCCCGTCTGGATGATGTGATTGGCGATGTAGTTGAGGATCGCCAGATCGGTGCCGGGCTTGAAGACGATCGGAATGTCGGCGAGATCCATGCTGCGATGGGTGAAGGTCGAGAGCACCGCCACCTTGACATGCTCATGTCCAAGCCTTCGGTCGGCGAGACGCGTCCACAGGATCGGGTGCATCTCGGCCATATTCGAGCCCCAGAGCACGAAGGCGTCGGCATGTTCGAAATCGTCGTAGCACCCCATCGGCTCGTCCATGCCGAAGGTCCGCATGAAGGCGTAAGCGGCCGAAGCCATGCAGTGGCGGGCATTGGGATCGAGATTGTTGGAGCGAAAGCCGGCGCGCATCAGCTTGGTGGCCGCATAGCCCTCGAAGATCGTCCATTGCCCGGAGCCGAACATGCCGACGGCGGTCGGGCCCTTCTCCTTCAGCACCTTCTTCGCCTGCTCTGCCATGACGTCGAAGGCTTCGTCCCAGCTCACCGGCTCGAACTCGCCGTCCTTGGCAAAGACACCGTTGCGCTTGCGCATCAAGGGCGTCTTGAGACGGTCGGCGCCGTACATGATCTTGGAAAGGAAATAGCCCTTGATGCAGTTGAGGCCACGGTTGACCTCGGCCTGCATGTCGCCATGGGTTGCGACGACCTGTCCCTCCTTAACGCCGACCATGACGCCGCAGCCGGTGCCGCAGAAGCGGCAAGGAGCCTTCGCCCACTTTATCTGCAGCGCCTCGACACCCCCCGGCACCGGCTGCGCCGCGGCCGGAAGCGCAATGCCCGCAGTGGCTGCGGCGATGCCGGCCGCATGCGCCTTCAACATTTCACGCCGCGTCAGTTCGCCGGTCATGGCCGATCTCTCCTTGAGTTTCGACATGCTCAAAAACCATGTTGGCTGCCACCACGCCCTCGAGCAATGCGATGCGCGAAAGGCTTTCGCCGAGCATCCCGGTGCTCGTGCCCTCGATCACGACGACGATCTTTCCCGCCTCATGGGCGTAAACCTCGACGTTCGGCATCTCGGCGAGACAGGCGACGACACGCTCCCGCATATGCGGCATCGTCACGATGACGGCGCTGGAGATGTGATAGGACGCGCTCGGATCAGACATGGGCACGCTCCCACTCGACCTCTCGGATGCTTATGGCCGCCACCGGACAGACGGGAAGACAGGCGCCGCAGCCGGTGCAGGCCTCTTCGCTGAGCTCGGGCAAGAACGGTCCGCCGGCACGCGGACGGAAGCGGATCGCCTCCGTCGGACAAACATCGCGACAGGCCTGGCAATCGGTGCGGTTCCTGGCAAGACAGCTCTCGCCGATCATCGCGACATGTGGAAATTGTTGTGGCTGGCCGGTGAAGACCGGCTCGGGACAGAGTTCCGCGCATTGGCCGCAGAAGGTGCACTCCGCGACGGAGAAATCGAGCGCGGGGCGATCCGCGATCAGCCGGATGATGTGCGTCGGACAGGCGTCGACGCATCTCCCGCAGCCGGTACAGGCTTCAAGGCTCGCGGACGTGGCTCCGGGAGGACAGATGCGCTTGCCCCGCCCCTCGTAGCGACCGCGCAGAAAATTCCGCCTCGATATGCCTATCCCCTCACCCATGTCGCCCTCAATGCGCTGGCGGACCAGGTGGCCCGAAGATGAGCTGGAACATCCAGACGAGAAATCCGTAGGCACCGACCACGCCCACGGCCACGATCGGCCAGATGCCGAACGCCAACACGAGAAAGGTGACGACTTCGTTTCGTCGCCGCGTGCGTGGAAGGCTCGCCGTTGGCTGGTCGGCATCGGGCATTCAAGCGTCTCCTCTCCAAACGCATGGGCCTCAAGGAAGTCTAGTGGCTCGAGCAAAAAAATAAAGGGAGAGCCGAGATAATTCGTCGATTCTCAGTTTCGAACACTCGGAGAAATTGATTTTTGTCAACTACTTGGCGGGAAACGGTGAAGGTTCCAGTATATTTCGATACGACTAAACTATCGATGGCAGCTACATTAAGCGGACCCGGCGCAGACAGGGTTGTACTGCACCGGGCCCGATATTTCATTTGAAGTGCTGCCGATTCTATTGGAGGGCCCCGGCGAGAGCGGCGTCTAGGCGCTCCCGCGCCTTTTTGGGCAACTTCACTGCCTTCACCTTCTCGACATTGGCAGGCGCATCACCGACGACGACGGCCGCGACCATGCCCATGCCGACATGCGGCGTGCACTTGACGCCGTAGACTCCCGGTACGTCGAAAGTCACTTTATAGGTCTCGTTCATCTTGCTCTTGAAGGCCGTGGCCCCGTCGGGAATCATGTCCTTGATCGTCTCGACGTTATGTCCCTTGTCAGTTGGAACGAACGTGACGCTGTCGCCCGGATTGACCTTGACGAATGCCGGTTCGAAGATCATTGCGCCCTCGGCGCCCTTGTTCAGCATGCGGACCTCGAAATCGGCGGCGAATGCCGTGCCTGTGAAGGCGGCAAGAACTGCGGCGACTGCCATGCCCTTTGCAATTATGCGCACTAGAATTTCTCCTTGGTTTCAGAACCCTGTTTGGTCCTTACGGCAAGGAGATAAAACAGAAAGAGCAACTGCTCTTTGATGCTTGTCAAACAGTCACGGGAAAATCCAGCTAGTCCCGTCCACCTTCGGCGAGCGCCGCCAGGCCTGGCAGGTCGCGGATGATGAGCTTCTGACGCCCACCCTCGACCAGCCCCTTCTGCTCCCAGGCGCTGAGAATGCGCGACACCGTATGCAGTGTGGTTCCCGTCATTTCAGCGATGTCTTGGCGGGAAATCGGAAAGTCGATTCGGATGCCGCCTTTTTCCTGCTTGCCAGCCTGTCGCGAAAGGCGCAGCACCGCATGGGCGACGCGCCTCTCCACCTCCTGTGTCGACATCTCGCGGATCCGCGTGTGCGCCTCTTCGAGGCGCTGGCCGATCGTCTGCATGGTGCTGACGGCAAGGAGCGGATTCTGCTCGACGAATTGCGGCCAAAGGTCCGTCGGCCAGGAAAGAGCGAGGCTTTCAGTGGCGGCGGTCGCAGTACCTGGATAATCCGAACGCTGCAGCGCCTTTGCAAATCCGAAGAGGTCGCCCGGATGGACGACGCGCACTATGATCTGCTGACCGTCCTCGGTGACTTGGGTCACCTTCAGCCGCCCATGCAGGAGCAGGAAAAAGCTAGTGGCTGTCTGACCCTGCTCGAACACCGCGTCGCCTGGCGGGACGCGTCTTGCCGTCGCATGGGCGAGCAGCCTGTCCAGATCTGCGTCGCTCATCCTGTCGAACAGGGCAAGCGACCTCACGACACTCCGGTCGATCTTCATTCCATTTTCCTACTGCAGGAGTCCTTGAATCGGAACAATTGCGGCTGCGATTTTACTAACATGGCGGAAACAGGGAAAAAAGCAGAGGTTTCGCGGTGGCGACAAAAGGCGGATTCGTCGGAGTGGTTGAAGAAGCACTTGGAGGCTGATCCCCATCTTCCGACCGCGCTCGGTGAGCAAGGCGCGTCGCATTGGCGCACCGGACAAGCCTATTGACGAGCCGCACTGAGCGCCTGCTTCACCTCGGGCATTGCATCGCCCGCACCGAAGCATTGTTGCCGGCGACTTCTACCTGACCGGGTACCTGATGGAGGCGGCCTGGATTGATGGCGACATTCGACACGGTTGGATTTGCGACCGCTGACCCTCGTGTCCGAATTCTTCGCTCCTGATTCGGCTCTCAGCCCGAGAGGAAGGATTGGCGCGCCGCGCTATGTTCGCCCCTGGACAGGGCGACAGTCGCATGGAGAGGGGCAACCCCTTTGCCCGGCTCCGCAAGAACCCAAGGACTCGTTCTATCTCGAGCTGCGGCTCAGCGGAGGCGCCGGGGTGGATCCGTTCGCACAGGAGCGGCGGCTCTCTCGTGCGCTGTGTTCGGCCTCCGGAACCTGCCCTTTAACCACGTGGATCCTCGTAAGAGGATTCTCCGTGCCGGATCACGACGAGGCGGCGCACTTCAGACGTCGAGACCCCTCTCGCGCAGCGTCTGCAGCAAGGGCGCATACCACCGCGTATCCTTCACCAGGCGGAAGCCGACATTGTCAGGCGGCGCGCCGACGGCGCAGCCGCCCCCCTTAGGGTTGCGCACAAAGGAGCTGAGCGCGGCCCGATGCTTGCCGGTGGCGATGTAGATGCCGCAGGATGAGGCATCGCTGGCAACCTTTCCCGCGCGGTCGAGCGTGACGCGCCGGATGCAGGTCGTCGTCCATTCCCAGACATTGCCGGCGAAGTCGGAGAGGCCCGTCTCGCTCTCGCCGAAATGTCCGAGCCGCTGCGGCTCCGGCTCGCGGGACGCCTTGCGCGCCGTCTCGCGGTAGTAGTCGGCGAGCCATCGTAAGGCCGGATTGGAGCCGTCGTCTTCGACGCCGAGCGCGTCGTCGGGAAAACGGCTGCCCGCCGCAAAGGCAAGCTGCTCGTCCGTCGGGAGGACCCAGACTGCGCCGGTTCGCCGGCTGAGCCAGGCCGCATAGGCCTGCGCATCGTCGAAGCTCACGCCCGTTGCCGGCATGTCTTCGGGATCGTTGGGCACGTGCTCGGGTTCGGCGGCCGGACAGGCATCTTCCGCCACGCAGCGCGCGTAATCGGCTGCCGTCACCTGATATTTCATGATCGTGAGCGGCGCGCTTATGCGCACAGTCTCCACCGGCCCGTCGACGGCGTAGTCATTCTTGAAGAACTCACCGGCGACCCGATACCGGAAATCGTGCGAGGCGACGGTCACGACGGGCGGCTCATTGAGGGCGCTGCCAGACGGAGCGCTCCCCAGCAGCCGCGTCTCAATTGCAAGGAGTCCCGCGAGAATCAGAAAGAGCGCGGAGGGTATTGCAAGCGAGATGGGAGCGCCTTCTCTGATTTTGGAAAGTGCGGCCATGGCGGCCTCCTTGCGACGATCCCTTCCATGCCGGTCTCGCCGAGGGGTCAGGCGGCGATTTCCACGGTCGCTCCGACGTGGGCCATCGGAGCGACCGGCATCTGTCAGGTGCCCGAAGGAGCACGAACCGAAGTCATCAGGTCGTCGTTCCAATCGCCGGTGACGGCAAAATGGGCGGCGGCGCCGAGCTCGAACGCCTCGATTAGGTTATGGTTCACGTAGGCGTAGATGCCGGGCTGCTCGAAAGTGTAGAAGGCAGCGCCCGCCGTGCCGCCGGGTATGAACCAGGTCTCCTGATCGACGTCCGGAGGATTGCGGAACTTGCCGGTCGCCCAGACATAGTCGCCGTGGCCGCCGATCAGATGTGGGCGGGTGTCGCGGTTGGCCTGCGAATGGACGATCAGCACCTTCTCGCCGACCGCCGCCTTTAGCGCATTGTCGCCGGTGAGCGCTCCCACCGCACCGTTGAAGACGATATGGGACGGGGTCAGCGTGCGCATCACTTCGAGCGTATCGGCATAGGCGTCCCCGGCGCTTTCATACTTCTTGAACTTGCCGTCTTCGTCGCGCGGTACATAGAAGTCCTGCTCGCCGACATAGTAGACCTTGTCATAGGTAATCGACTTGCCTTTGCCGTCGGACAGTCCTTCGCGCGGCAGAACCATGATCGCGCCGTTCATCCCCGAAGTGACGTGCCACGGAACCATGCCGGGAGGTGCGCAGTGGTAGACGAAGACGCCTGCCTTGGTCGCCTTGAAGCGTAACACCGTGGTCTCGCCCGGATTGACGACCGTCAGCGCCCCGCCCCCCAGCGCGCCGGTTGCCGAATGGAAGTCGATATTGTGCTGCAACTGGTTGGTCTCGGGATTGATCAGCGTCAGCTCTACATAGTCGTCCTGGTGCACGACCATTAGCGGACCGGGAACCGAGCCGTTGAAGGTCATCGCCTGAACTTCCGTGCCCTGTTCGTCGATAACGATCTTCTTCTCCTCGATCGTCAGCGTGAACTCGACGACCTTCGGGCCGCCTTCGGCCTTCTGAGTATGGGCGTGGACGAAGGGCGGCTTGACGAGATCGACCTTCACCCGCGGCAGCGATGCGACGTCGACGAGAGCGACCTTGGCGACCGCCTCTTCCGCATGCGCGGATACAGCGCCGACCAGCGGCGTCAGGGCACCCGCGATCGCGGCGCCCGCCAACATGCTGCGGCGTGTCATCTGGAATTGCTCGGACATGGAACCTCTCCTTTATGAAGACGGAGCGAAAATCGCTCGGTCGTTCTCATCCTAGGGTGGTCGGGGGCTGGCTCTTTGAGGTGGAGCAAACAGTCAAATTGCCCTGCTGCGACATTTTGACTAGCGGAGGCGACAGCTCCGCATGGTCGTCGCTGCCGGAAACCCAACTGCCGTGTCTTTGCCAATTGTCAAAGAACACCTTGCGCAACTCCGGTAGTCAGGTGCGACCCAGACATCAGGAGTTTAATCATGAATGGATCAAAGGTGGCCGAGCGTCCCGGCTACGTGCCGCGGGGCCTCGCACGCACGGGGCCGGTGCTCTTCTCATATGGTTTCCGGCCGTTTTTCCTAGGCGCCGCTATCTGGGCGGTAGCCGCCATGACCCTCTGGATCGCGGCCCTCGCCGGCCATCTCGAAATCGCCGGCAGCTACGGCGCTCACGCCTGGCATGCGCACGAGATGCTGTTCGGGTTCGCCCCGGCGGTCCTTGCCGGCTTCCTGCTGACGGCGGTGCCGAACTGGACGGGTCGCCTGCCGGTCTCCGGCTGGCCGCTCGCCGCACTGTTCGCGCTGTGGCTGGCGGGGCGCATGGCCCTGCTTTCGCCTGATGTGATCGGCGTTCCGGCCGCCGCGGCGGTGGACTGCCTCTTCCTTCCGGCGCTGCTCTTGATCTGCGCCCGCGAGGTGATCGCCGGCCGCAAGTGGAAGGATCTGAAGGTGCTGGGCGGGCTCTTGGCACTGTCTCTTGCCAATGCCTGCTTCCATGTGGCGGTGATCACCGGAGACCATGCGCCCGTTGCGATGCGTCTCGCCATCTCTGCCTATGTGGTCCTTATCACCATCGTCGGCGGGCGAATCCTGCCGAGCTTCACCCGCAACTGGCTGAATCGTGCCGGCCGCACCGACTTTCCGGTTTCCTACAACCACTTCGACACGGTCGCCATCCTCGCAGGCATCGCAGCGCTGGGCGCATGGACGCTTGTTCCGGATCATCCGATCACGGCGGTGGCAGCCCTTGCCGCCGCCCTGCTGCACACCGTCCGGCTCGGCCGCTGGCGCGGCTGGGCCACCTGGCCGGAAATGCTGCTCGTCATTCTGCACGTGGCCTATGCCTTCGTTCCCTTGGGCTTCGCCGCAATCGGCTTCGGCGCGCTCGGCCTCGTCGAAGAACGTTCTGTCATGCATGTGCTTACGGTGGGCGCCATCGCCGCGATGATGCTTGCGGTTATGACCCGCGCCAGCCGCGGGCACACGGGCCACCCGCTGACCGCATCGCGATTGACGGCCGCCTCCTATGCCGCGGTCGTGGTTTCGGCGCTGCTGCGCCCGCTCGCGGAGATACTTCCCGCCATCGCAACGAGACTCTATGCCGTCTCCGGAAGCGCATGGATCCTGGCCTTTGCGCTGTTCTGCTTCGAATATGGGCCGATTCTGGTGCGCAAGCGCCGCGCGTTGCGCTAGAGCGTTCGGATTCCACAACAGCCGTGGAGCAAAAAGCAACAGGAACTCGCCTGCCTAGACAGCGGGCACTCTTTTTCGAGCATTCCACCGCGTTCACCACAGACCCTTGATTGCTGATGAGAAGGGTCAGGTCCAAGCGAACGTGGAGCTCTTCCTCTCACGATGTCACGTCAAATGGAATGCTGGTCTGCCGAAGTCTGCTGCGCGCCCCAGAAGTGGACTTTGATACTGAAGGCCGAGAAGCCTGCTCTCCACCCCGAAGTGGAGGTTCCCGACGGCCCGTCGGAAGGTCCGGATTTCCCGCCATCAGCCACCTTTCCGGGGTCAGAACAAGAACCGCACCGTTCCAGCTTGCGTTTGTAGTTCTCGCCGATCATCTGCGCGAATGGTCTGGTCTTGCCAACGACGTCCATTCGCGCCACCCTCGGATCGGACTAGCCGGTCATCTTCTGGATGTCGGATGAAGGTCGAAACCCAACAACCTGAAACGAAGGCCAAGCGATGAGCAGCATAAGGGACCGTCAGGAAGGCTTCGAAAAGAAGTTCGCGATGGACGAGGAGTTGAAGTTCAAGGCGATGGCGCGGCGTAACAAGCTGCTTGGCCTGTGGGCCGCTGAAAAGCTCGGTAAAGCCGGCGCGGACGCCGACGCCTATGCGAAGGAGGTGGTCAGCGCGGACTTCGAAGAAGCAGGGGACAACGATGTGTTCCGAAAGGTGCGGGCCGATTTCGACGCGGCTGGCGTCGCCCAGTCCGATCAACAGATTCGCGTAGTCATGGACGAACTGCTGGCGACCGCAGTCGACCAGATCAGGGACACCTGACTACCACTGGGTTCTGACAGAAAACCGCGACTGCGATCTCGGACTGGGATGGCCAATCCGCTGGCTTGGTGCTTCTAGTAGCCGTGGGCCGTGGAACGGATGCTCGCGGCGATGCAAGGGAATCCCGGCAATACCGGACCTTCGGTGGGATTGCCATGAAGATCGTCGAGCGTCGGTCCGCGTTCTCCGCGCAGGGTGTTGAAGCTTCTCCCAACCCCTTGTCGATATCTCTAAGCGCCATACCTCTCAAAGAATACTCTAATATGAGAGGCAACGATGAAATACGAACCACGCGAGCGACTGCAAGCAGTAGCCGGCGTTCACGCAGACCTGCAGCGCCGGGAGATGACGCGAGCTGAACGCCTTGCGCGCTGGGCAGAGCTTTTGGACAATACACCTGATAACCGTCTGAGCACACTTTCGGAGACCGAGTATCAGCCGGCATGGGCGCGTGACGCGATGAGAAGCGCAGGCTCGCCCATCACGGTCGCATTTGGGGACGCTGTGCTTCGTGCGGAGGGCCTTCAAGACGATACCTATGGCGAGGCGAAGCGTTTCTTCGAATTAACCGATTGGGAGTTGCACCAGCTTGTATGCAGCTGCCATTCCGGTGCGACGGTGCGCGCAGAGGCGGCTGCCCGATGTGTCCGCGAGATACTGGAATCTCGGCCCGGTCTGTTCGCCATGCTATTGAATGCGCTGCTGATCGTTGGACCGCCGAGATCCCATATCGCTTGAGTTTCGATCAGGCACTTTCTGGCAGACGGTACCGGGCACCACGGTGACAGTCGAAGGTGGTCACCGACCACAGCTCAAAAGCGAGCTACAGGTGCCGGATGAAACACGGCCGATTTGCCGGGCATCCACGCATGACGGGAGCTGGCTCTGTGATCCCTGGCAGTCTCATCTGGAACGCACCGGTCCTTCGAAGAGTCCCAGATCATCGCGGCTGAAGGTGGCCAAGTGCCAGCGGACGACAGCGGTCGCTGCATCGAGCGTCTGGTAGATCAGCCTGTCCGGACTGTCGATCCTGCGCATAGCCTCATGAACGATTACTCCCGACCTGATAACCCCAGCGGCTCGGTCGCGGTCGCCACCGAATGCATCCTCGACGAGCTCGTGCGTGAGTATGATGCCTTTGCGGGGATGGCCACCACCTTCGTCACGGGTCAATATGATCATGGCGGCGCCGAGCTTATCGGTGGTTTCCTGGTCAGCCAGGATCTCGAACAATGACATTGGATTCCTCCGTCGAGGTGTACCATCCCAAAGATCTCGCCCCAGCAACTTTCTCGACGCAAGGCAGGTGCATGACCTTCCCCACCCTTGGCCGGACTATTGACGCTGGGTCGGGTCTGGCCAGAGTGCCCGCACATCCTGGGACAGACTTTCGCGGATCTTGCGGATTTCGCCGGAATCAAGGTGGTGCGACAGCACGTGAAATACCGTTTGCACGGCCTCCTTGGCATCGACCGGGCGGGTGAACGTGAGTTCCTCTTTCACCCGGCCAAGGAACTCGTCCAGGGTCCGCGACTGTACCGGCTGTCTGGAGGGCTCGTATTGATCGTAATAGGTCCCCGCACGAGCAGCGGCAGTTGCGCGGAAAGATGAGCCGACAGGTCGGCGGAAAAGCGATCGCGCAGGGTGTAAAGAACAGCACTCAGAATATGCCATGCGCGCTGACGATCCGGCCCCTGATGTTCGATGATTTCATCGAGCCAGCCATTCGTGATCTGAAGCGTCTTGTCGAAGACGGCGACACCGGAAGCACTCATGACGCTCTCCTGAATTTGATGTGATGACGGCCGAACCACAAGGAAGCGCCGATGTTCCAGCGTCCGGACCTTCCTCGAGACCGTCCGTGCCGGCCCGTCTAAATGATCTAAACGGCCTTCACATTTCGCGCAGAGCGGCCGCACATCGCTTCTCGCACCACTCCAGCAAAGTGGCCAACTCCGAACTCCGACTGGGCGACTACGCGGGATTTGACAACGGCGCGGGGATGAGCTGTTTCGCTCTGCCTGTCAGCCGAAGGTCACGGCAGTTGGCGACATACAGTTTAACGTGCGTTCACTGACCGTGAGATTTCGCGAGCCCCCCGCAAGGTGCAATCGGTGTTGGCGGACCCTTGGAGACGGATATCGAATGACCCTCCTGAAGCGCGGTTTCATAGTTCTGGTGATCACATTGGCTGTTCTCCAGCTCGGCCTGTCTGCCGCCCTGTATCTCGGATGGCTGGGATGAGGTACTGCGGGAGAGCCGCGAGGGCGGCTCTTATGCCGAATCCGCGACACGGAAAGGTGTTGCTCGGGATGACTGCTGCTTTAAGCACTGGAAATATCGCGTGACGCGTCTATTTGCGAAACCGGTGGTCATGCTCGGTTCCGCTGGATTGTCTTTTAGGGCGAGCGTGAGGAACAAGGCGCCGCAATGTCTGTAAACGGTCGCATCACCGGCCCCCTCCGTCGATTTTTCAACATGGAATTCTCCGCAGGTTTGCTGCTGATGGTGGCAGCGTTGCTCGCGATCACGCTGGCGAACTCGCGTTTTTCCGCCTCATACTTTGCTGGGCTCCGCACGAGTGTCGGACCTTTCAGCGTGCAGCAATGGATCAACGACGGGTTGATGGCGCTTTTCTTTCTTCAGATTGGACTCGAGATCAAACGAGAGTGGGTCCATGGGGAGCTCTCGAGCTGGAGAGGCTGCATCCTGCCCGGCGCTGCAGCGGCAGGTGGGATGTTGGTGCCGGCGGTGCTTTACGCCTTGTTCAATCGCCATGATGCAGAGGCCTTGCGCGGCTGGGCCATACCATCGGCGACGGATGTAGCCTTCGCACTCGGGGTGCTTTCGCTGCTCGGACGCCGTGTTCCATCTTCCTTGAAGATTTTCCTCGCCGCGCTGGCGATCATCGATGATGTAGGAGCTATCGTTGTCATCGCGCTCTTCTTTGGCAGCAGCCTTTCGATACCGGATCTCGCGGTTGCAGCTTTGCTCTTCATGTTTCTTGCTGTCATGAACCGCTGGAGGATGAGCAATCTTGCTCTCTATGCGCTTCTGGGTCTGGCACTTTGGGCGTTTTTGCTGCGGTCGGGCGTTCATGCGACGCTTGCCGGCGTGCTCGTCTCGCTCACTATTCCGGCAGAGCTGCCGCTCAACGCATCGAAAGCGTTACCGTCGGTATCGCCGCTCCACCGGCTCGAGCACTATTTGAGGACGCCCGTCGCCTTCCTCATCGTGCCAATCTTTGGCTTCGCCAACGCCGGCGTTTCATTAGCTGGTGTTACTCCTGCTGCCCTTATCGAGCCTATCACTCTCGGCGTAGCCGCAGGTCTTTCTGTCGGGAAATTAGTCGGTGTGTTCGGTACTGTCCTCCTGTTGGTTTATTCGAAGAGCGCCGACTTGCCGGAGGGCGCGACCTGGCTTCAAGTTGCCGGTATCTCGCTCCTCTGCGGATTCGGTTTCACGATGAGTCTGTTCATTGCTCAGCTGGCGTTCAATGATCCTGAGTTGCAAGACCAAGCCAAACTGG
The DNA here is from genome assembly GCF_000265205.3 of Sinorhizobium fredii USDA 257. Lineage (NCBI taxonomy): Bacteria > Pseudomonadati > Pseudomonadota > Alphaproteobacteria > Hyphomicrobiales > Rhizobiaceae > Ensifer > Ensifer fredii. The sequence continues at coordinate 4,016,662 of NC_018000.1, read as the reverse complement.
GAATCCTGGCCGGTTCCCTGATAGCCGGAGCAGGCGGATACGCCATACTGAGGGTCTTCTCGACAGGCCCATTCTAAATTGGCGGGTGTATGAGAAGGAATTCGGTCTTTGCGGCCTGCCTGGGGCAGTTTAGCCTGCTTTCTGCACGACGGAGCGGTCCGAGGACGTAGCCTGAAACCGATCACCTGCCGGGACACCATGAAGGAGTACAAGCAGGGGGTCGTTTGCGGGAGGGGCGAAAATGACACCCTAAGCGACCATGACAGCTTTCACACGACGGAAATTAGGCCGGCCTCGCCACACACAGTCGTTGGGCAGGCTCCTTGCAGACGGCAAAGTGCGACCCTGTCCGGCATTTCCGGGTCTTGACGCGAACGTCCTGAGTGGTGCGGAAGGCAGGCAGAGACGTCCCCCATATCTCGGCCGCACGTCCGGTCATTGCGCCACTACCGCACCGAAGATTGGCGCACCAGCCGACATTCAGCTTCACGCCGCGAGCTTCACGGGCAGTTGTGCCAGGGCGCGAATCCCAAGGCGCTTGCGCCACTTGATGTTTGATAGGTCGCTGTTCAGGCTCATTTCTGGAAAGCGCGTAAGGATGCGTTCGAACGCGATTGCCGCCTCTGCCCGCGCGAGTTGAAACCCGAGGCAGAAATGCACTCCAGTACCGAAGGAGAGATGCGGATTCGGGTGGCGCGTGATGTCGAAACGGTGCGGGTGCTCGAACTTGGCAGGATCGCAGTTGGCTGCCGCCAGGAAAGCGGCGATCATGTCACCGCGGCGAAATTGCTGTCCCTGCCACCTCATGTCGCGCCTCGCGAAGCGCGGCTTGGTCATCTGCACCGGCGATACGTAGCGCAGGCACTCCTCGACACAGGTGGGCATCAGGCTTGGATCATTCTGCAGCCGAAGCAGTTCATCCTCGTGCGACAGCAGCGCGAAAAGCCCGCCGGAAATCAGATGCGTGGTGGTTTCCTGCCCAGCTCCGAAGAGCAGGAAGATCATCGAGACAAGTTCGTCCTCGCTGAGCGTCTGCCCATCCGTTTCGGCATCGCGCAACGCGGCGACCAGACCGTCAGGCAACGCTCGGCATCCCGCTCGCGAGACGCGGCGAAGATAACGCACCACACGGACAACGCCGGGAACGGCGCGGATGATCGCGCCAATATTGGCAGTGTCCTTCAGACCGCCGAGCCATCTCTTGAAGCGATCGTGATCCTGCTCCGGCAGGCCGAGCACCGCGCAGATCACCGAAAGCGGCAGATCCCGGCAGAACTCGGACATGAGATCGACCTCCCTCTTTCCATCCAATCGATCGAGGAGCCGATCGGCGATTTGCGTGATCATCGGCTTCATGGCCTCAATCGATCGGCGCTGGAACGCCTGGTCAACCAGACCGCGCAGACGGCGGTGCTCCGGGTCGTCGTAGCCGATCATGTTCAATGCCAGAAGGCCGATTGTCCTCGGTAGCAACTTCAGAATTCGCGCCTGTGTCCTGCTCCCCGCATTGGCAGGGTCGCGCGCGAAGCTCTCGTGATCCTTCAACAGCGCCGCACAGGTGTCATGTGTGACCGCGAACCATGTGCGGCCGACGATAGGCAACTTCATGCGGACAACAGCGCCCTCCGCTCGCATGCGGTCGAGCGTGGGGAAGGGATTCGCGTGGAACTCCGGCGACAGGACATCGAAATCATGCGGCTCGATCATGCTTGTCACTCCGAGAGCTTCCTTGAAGGGCCAATGCGATTCTCGCCAATCCGCTCGGTAGGGCATAGTAGCGGATATGGGAACCGCGGATATGGGAACCGGCGCTGGAGATGTACATGAAGGGCGGCTTGAGTTCGAGCAATCCTGCGACGGCCGGTTCCTCCAGCAAAAGGGGCTGTTCCGAGCCTGTGCGTTGGACTTCTTGTTTCCACCCGTTGCGGCAATTTCCGAATCATCTAGCGGATCGCCGCTTTGGGCTCAGAGCAGTCATCCGACGCTTCTGTCGGTTAATAGGTCCTGACCCTAGTATCAGCCGGCCATCATATCCGGCGTCCAGGGCGGCTCGTAGGTCAGCCGCACTTCGGCATACTCAACACCCGGCACATACCAGACGCAGTTGCGCACTGCCTCCTTCAGATATTCGCTGGCCGGACAGCCCTTCGTGGTCGTCGTCATCGTCACATGGGCGATCCCGCCTTCCTCGACCGATACGTCGTAGATAAGACCAAGATCGACTATGTTGCGGCCAAGCTCGGGATCGATGATCATGCGCAGTGCGTCGCGGATCGCATCGCAGATGGTCGCGTTCGTCGGTTCGCTCATGGCTTCAGCCCCCATCTCCGACGCGGACGAAGATGCGGAAGGTGGTTCGTGTTTCGTCGAAATTGCCCGCCCACTGGTGCCCTCGTTTGGAAAGCTCCGGGAAGAGGAAGATCGGTTCGCGGGAAAGAAGGGCGAACAGCACCTCGCCCGGCTGCAGCCGCTCGGCAGTCGCAAGGATGCGGACCATGGGTTCCGGGGGATCGAGCTCGGTGAGGTCAAGGTGCTCGACCGGGTCCGGCCAGGTGTCCGGATTGTCGGCGTCGGCGGAGACCTCTACGGGGTCACTCGCCGCCTTCGGCGTGAACAGGACCTCCCAGTCGCCGCCCTCCGTCTCCTGTGCCTCGTGGCTGAAGCCGCGGCCTTCCATCACTTTGAACAGCGGCTGCGGACGAAAGGGAGCAAGCAGCCGGAAGGCTTGGCCCGGTCTCAGCCCGTTCACCGCCTCCATGATCGCCTGGAACGGCTCGCCGCCGCTCCTCAATATAGGTCGGACGTCGAGTTCTCTTGGTGCTGGGTTCTGGGTCTCGATAGTCATCGATTACTCCTGTGGTCGAGAGATCGGCAGAAAGAGATGCGGCCTCGGCGCGCCCGCGGGAAGGCGCATGGGCGCTGCGACGGAGGAAAGCATACGGGCGCGGACGAGTTCCACCATCAGGCCGACCGTCGCGCAGAGTTGCGCCAGGATGGCGATGCGGAACGCCGCCGGATTTTCGGCAAAGAGCGAAAGCGTCGCCGAAACAACGGCACAGTAATAGACGAAAAACCAAAGTCTTGCGATCTTTTCCTCAACCAAATCCTGCACACGTGGAACTGCGGCCCGGCCGAGAACGGGGCCATAGCACTCGAGCCATGTGAGGAACGGTACGATCTTGTAGAGCTGCGCGAGACAAAGACCGGTCAACCAGCCAAAGACGAAGAGGTAGACGAGAGCCGCGGCGCCTTCACCGGCCGCCGCTCTCGTCGCTGGCAGGGCGAACATCACGACGGAGGCAAAAAGCGCAGCGAAGGCCGCATAGCTCGCACGGATGTTGAGTTCCACGATCTTGCGGCGGCGCTCGCGAAACAGGCGCAAGACGTCGGCTGAATAGAGAACGGCGGCGAAGACCGCGAGCAATGCCGCGACGCTCAGGGCCCACTTCATCGCCCCGCTGTCCGCTGCAATAGAGACGACGCTGGCCGCGACGATCGCCAGCGCTGCGGCGCCCGTCCACCAGACGACCCTGCTGGTGGCCCGCGTGTCATCCGGCGCAAGCATGAACATCGGCAGCAGCCGGTAGCTGACGCCGATCGCGGTGAAGGTCAGCCAGCCCGCGAGGCCAAGCGTCGCGTGCAGCGGCACTCCCTCGAGGAGAAGCGCGATCGCCGCGGGATTCGTGACCGTGCCGGATAGGACGAGCGTGAAGGCGCCGCCGACAAGGACCGCGGCGATCAGCGCGCCGAGACCCACAGCGACGAAGCGCGCGGGAAGCGGCAGCGGACGCACCGTAAAGAGCGTCGCCGCGAGCATGATGATGACGAGACCAAAGCCCATCGCCAGTAGCAGCGCGCCGGAGGGCAACATGGCTGGCGACACTCCTTCAGCCCCGCCAAGTGCGGCAAAGCCGCCGACGAGCAGAAGAAGTCCGGGAATAAGGAGAACCAGAGCCGGGAGTGCGAGCCGCCCCCCGCGAAGCGGCGCCGCAACCAGCACCGGCACGAACTGTAGCAGCGCCCCCGTCATCAGCAGGCCCAGCCAGCCGATGGCGACAACGTGCACCAGCGCCAAGGTGGCCGGGGCCTCGACGGCGGCGAACGGATAACCATAGCCGGCTACCATCGCGCCCAGTCCGACCACCAGAAAGAGGCAGGCGGCGGCGAAATAGGACATCGTCCACGGGGAAAGCGTGGCTCCTGGCATTTAAATCACCATGCTCGCTACCGGGCACCTTCGCCGGAGTCGGATCAATGATCCGACCCGCAGGAGCATTCGCAGCCGGAACCGCTCTCAAGACGGGCGATCTCGACTCTCCAGACTTCGGGTCCCTCTTCCAGATAGTCCCAACCGAACTCGCCTGGGAAATTCGTTTCCAATTGGTAGTGGAGCGGGCGCGGATCGTGGTCGCTGGTGATCAGCATAGAGCCGCCGGCAGGCAGCGTTCCGAGCATGCCAAAGATCCGGGGGTGACGCTCGCGCGGCGGGACGGTGCGGACGTCGATGGATGGTTTCGGCTGTGTTTCCGTCATTGTCGTGGAGTTCTCTGTTGACCGCCCCTCGTGCATTCCGATGCGGCGGCGGCTGGAACCGGATCGGAACTTGGCCGACCCTATCCCCAAGAGCTCAGTCATACTTTGACGGCGAGCAAACAATTGCAAGAAACGGCCTCTGTCCCATTCCTTGACATTGCTCAAAGAGAAGAACCCGGTGCGCCCATAGGATGGGGCTCGATCCAGTTCCACACGCACTAGAAGGACTCTGCTATGCAACCGGCTCTTGTCGCAAAATATGGCGAGGCACGCCTGCCCCGCTACACGAGCTACCCGACCGCGCCCCGCTTTTCGCCGGCCATCGACGCCAGCACCTATGCCGATTGTATCGCCGCCATCGCACCGGAGAAGCCGGCGTCGCTCTACCTGCACATCCCCTTCTGTCGATCCATGTGCTGGTACTGCGGCTGTCATACGACGATCACCCAACGCGACCAGCCGATCCTCGACTATCTCGACATGTTGCGCGAGGAAATAGGCCTCGTTTCCGCAAGGACGAAGGCGCCGCTCAACGTCGACCACGTGCATTTCGGCGGGGGGACGCCGACGATCATGCGGCCCGAGGAAATGCTGGCGCTGACTGCGCTTCTGCGCGAGCGGTTCGCTTTCGCCAGTACCGCCGAAATCGCGGTGGAAATCGATCCGAGAACGCTGGAACAGGAGATGGCGACGGCGCTCGGAGAGGCGGGTGTCCGCCGGGCGAGCCTCGGCGTCCAGAGCTTCGATCCCGTCGTCCAGAAGGCTATCAACCGGATCCAGAGCGAGGAACAGACGATGGAGGCGGTCACCGCTTTACGCAAGGCCGGGGTCGACAGCATTAATTTCGATCTCATCTACGGCCTGCCGCACCAAACGGTCGAATCCTGCATCGCCACCGCCGAGGCGGCTATCCGGATGGCGCCCGAGCGCTTCGCCGTCTTCGGTTACGCGCACATCCCGTCGTTCAAAAAGCATCAGAAACTGATCGACGAGAAGGCGCTTGCCGATGCGGGGGGCCGCGTCGCCCAGGCTGAAGCCATTGCGGCAACCCTTATTGCCGCCGGCTACCGCCGCATCGGCCTGGACCATTTCGCCCGCCCGGATGACGGCTTGGCGATCGCGCAGGTAAGCGGGCAACTGCACCGCAACTTCCAGGGCTACACCACCGATGCCTGCGAGACCCTCATCGGCTTCGGCGCCTCGGCGATCGGGCGCACGACCGAGGGCTATGTGCAGAACGAAGTGCCGCCCGGCCTCTATGCGCAAACGATCGCCGACGGCCGTCTTGCCACGGTGAAAGGCTACCGCCTGACCCAGGAGGATCGGCTGCGGGCAGCGATCATCGAGCGGCTGATGTGCGACTTCGGCGTCGATGTTCCCGCACTTGCCACGGCGCACGGCTTCGATCCGGAGATGCTGCTCCGCGGCAATGCCAAGCTCGCAATGCTGGAAAGCGACGGCATCCTTGATATTGCGGACGGCGTCATACGGCTGCGCGAGGGAGGACGCTTCCTCATCCGTGCCGCCGCTGCCGCCTTCGATGCCTATATCGACCAATCGGGGCGGACGCATAGCAAGGCGGCGTGAAGCCTCGCCTCAAAGCTGAGAAACAGAAAGGCCCGGCATGTACGCGCATGCCGGGCCTTCCGTCTCGCGACCTGCCCCCGTCTATCTTACAAGGCCGCGATAGATTGCCGGCAGGGCTGCAGGCAGCCTGCCGATATTGCTGACGACGGCATAGCCGTTCTGGCCGAAAATCACCGGCACATAGGATTTCGCCTCGCGATCGACCGTCACCCCGAACACGTTGACGCCCGAGCGGCGCGCTTCGCCGACGGCGCGCCGGCTGTCTTCGAGCGCGAAACGTCCCTCGTAGTGATCAACGTCGTTCGGCTTGCCGTCCGTCAGCACGATGAGCAGCTTGCGGCGGTTCGGCCGTTCGACAAGACCTGCTGCGGCGTGACGGATCGCCGTGCCGATGCGCGTGTAGTAACCGGGTTTCAGCGCCGCGATGCGCGCCTCGACCGTCGTGCTCATCGCCTCGTCGAAGGCCTTCACCGTCTCTATCCTCACCCAGTCGCGCCGCCGCGAGGTGAAGGTAAGTATCTCGTGGCTGTCGCCACAGGCCGAGAGCCCGTGCGCCAGAACCAGGAGCGCCTGCTTCTCGACGTCAAGAACCCTGAGATCGTCGAACCAGGCGTCCGTCGAAAGCGACACGTCGACAAGGATCGTTACCGCAAGGTCGTGCGCCTGCGGACGGCTCATCATATGGATGCGGTCGCTGCCCTGCCCCCCGGCTTTAAGGTCGGTGCGAGCGCGCACGACCGCATCGAGATCGAGATCGGCACCATCGATCTGTGCCCTCAGCATCTCATGGCGCGGCCGCAGCACCTCGAACTGGCGGCGGACACGGCGGATCAGGCTCTTCGTCGCCGGGTCCGCTTCGCCCGCGGCGCCTTCTGCGGATGCGGGCGCTGCAAGCACCCGGCAATGATCCTTCAGGTAGCTGCCGCTGCGATAGTCCCATTCGGGATAGGTGAGTTCGGCCGTCAGCGGCGTCCGGTCGAGCGCTTCGGGCGGCAGATCAAGGTCGAAACGGAAGCGCGCGGCCGGCCGTCCCTGGCGCTCGCCGAGAGTCATGTCGTCGAGCTCCTCGGCCGCCTGGGCATCATGATCGTTGCTGTCGTCGGCCGGGCGGTCGACATTGACCAGTTCGGCCATTGCAAGGATCTTCTCGAAGCGGTTGAGGATGAAGGGACTGCGCTCCGATTGCCGCTGCGCTTCCCGCGTTGCGACGTGGCGCGTCGTCTCGGCTCCTTCCGTTCTGCCACCGCCGCGGGCGGGCTCGTCCTCGCGGCGGCCCTCCGTCTCCTGGCGGAGCAGCACGTCAGGCCACAGCGGGACCGGAAGCATGGGGAGATAGCCGGGCGGCGCCTTCTGCGGAAAGACATTTGGCAGGACGTCGTCGCTCAGCCCCGCGCCGTTTCTCAGCATGTACAGGATTCGCTTTTCGACGTGCTGCTCGACGGAGGGAAGCGAGCGTCGCTGCCGAACGTTGAGCACGGCCTTGCACAGGCGGCGGTAGCGGGGGTTCACTGCGGGATAGGCGGCCAGCACCGACTGTACCGTCTCATCGGCACGTGCAAGGAGTGCCAGATCGAGTGATAGCGGGTCGGTGGCGCTAACGGGCGACAGCGGCATGACGGCCATGACCGCCGCCAGCCAGAAATAGAGATCGCGGTTGAGGCGCCTCAGGGGAAAGAGATCGATTTCCGCCGGCAGCATCAGCGTCGCATGGTCACGCGCCGGCTGCACGAGCTTTTCCTCACCTAGGCCCATGCGCTGGCGCAAGCGCAGCCGGTGCGCGGAGGTGCGGCCGCGTGCGGGCGCGATCTGAACCGCCTGCTCGCCACCGAGACCGCGGAAGTAAACGGCAAGGACGGGCTGGACCTCTTCGAGCCGGACAGCCTCGTCCGGAAAGCGCGGCCAGGTGCGTGTGTTGCCGATGAAGCGATGCCACGCGCGGCCGACCGTTTCTTCGAATTCGAGGAAGTCCAGCATTATCTTTATCCTCAGCGGATCACCGCGTCTGCAATCTCGATCAGCGCCGCCTTTACGACCGGCTCGTCTGTAAGCGGCTCGATCATCGTCGCGAGAACGGCGTCGCGCACTGTAAGCCCGCTATCGATGAGGCTGGCGCAATATACGAGCAGGCGTGTTGAGACGCCCTCTTCGAGATCATGCCCCTTGAGGCTCCGCAGACGATGCGCAAGATCTACAAGCGGCGCGACCCGGTTCTCGTCGAGGCCGCTCTCCTCGGAGACGACGGCAATCTCGCGGTCCCGCGGCAGGAAGTCGAACTCGATGGCGACGAAGCGCTGGCGCGTGCTCGGCTTCAGGGTTTTGAGGAGGTTCTGGTAGCCGGGATTGTAGGACACGACCAGCATGAAGCCGGGCGGCGCCTCGAGCACCTCGCCGGTCCGCTCCAGCGGCAGGATGCGCCGGTCGTCGGTGAGCGGATGAAGCACGACGGCGACGTCCTTGCGCGCCTCGACGATCTCGTCGAGGTAGCAGATGCCGCCTTCGCGCACCGCCTTGGTCAAGGGTCCGTCGACCCATACGGTGTCGCCGCCTTTGAGGAGATAGCGGCCGGTCAGGTCGGGGGCGGCAAGATCGTCGTGGCACGACACGGTCGCAAGCGGCAGGCCGAGTTTCGCGGCCATATGGGCGACGAAGCGCGTCTTGCCACAGCCGGTCGGGCCCTTCAGCAGAAGCGGGAGCTGACGGGTCCAGGCGCTTTCGAAGAGCGCGCATTCCTGGCCTGAAGGGGAATAGGCCGGAATGGTGCAATCCGGAATTGGCGGGGCTTTGAGGGCGATGTTCATCAGATATCTCCGAGTTCGAATTTCCGGCAAGGCGGCCGGCCACGTGGACCGGCCGCTTCGCATCATTCTGCCGGTTGGATGGCCTGATTAAGGGCTGGGCTAAGGCTCCTGCCGGGGACAAGGACTGCCCAGAAGAACATCAGCGCAGAGATGAGTACGACGACACCCGATCCGAGGCGGATCCAGTAGAAGAGAGCGAGTTGCTCCTGCACGGCCATGAAGCTCTCGCCGAGGACCCGCTGCAGGTGAACCTGGACGACGCCGGCGAAGGTGAGCGCGAAGGTCATGACGGACATGGCGCTGCACATGGCCCAGAAGCTGGCGATCGACAACCACTGGTTATAGGGTGCCCGGCCGCGTATCTCCGGTATCGCATAGGCCATGACGGCGAGGTTGAGCATCACATAGGCCCCGAAGAATGCGAGGTGTCCGTGGGCGGCTGTGACCTGCGTGCCGTGGGTGTAGTAGTTGACCGACGACAGCGTGTGCAGGAAGCCCCAGACGCCGGCGCCGAAGAAGGCCATCACCGAGCAGCCGATCGACCAGAGGAGCGCGGCCTTGTTCGGATGCTTGCGACCGGCCTTCCAGGTCATCACGAATGTGAAGACCACCATGGTGAAGAAGGGTGCGACCTCGAGCGTGGAGAACAGCGAGCCGATCCACTGCCAGTAGCCTGGCGCGCCGATCCAGTAGTAGTGGTGGCCGGTGCCGAGGATGCCTGAGAAGAGCGCCAGGCCGACGATGACATAGAGCCACTTCTCCACGACCTCGCGGTCGATGCCGTTGAGCTTGATCATCAGGAAGGCGAGCACCGACGCCATGATCAGCTCCCAGACGCCTTCGACCCAGAGGTGGACGACGTACCACCAGTACATCTTGTCGAGCGCGAGATTGATTGGATTGTAGAAGGCGAAGAGAAAGAAGATCGCCACGCCCCAGAGCCCGAAAATCAGGATGTTGGTCACCGTGGTCTTGCGACCCTTCAAGACGGTAAGCGTGATGTTGAACAGGAACATCAGCGCGACGACGACGATGCCGACCTTGATCGCGAACGGCTGTTCGAGAAATTCGCGACCCTCGTGGATATGGAGGAGGTAGCCGACAACGGCAATCGCCGCAGCGACCAGGAAGATCCAGAACTGGGCGATGGCAATCTTCGGGCTATAGAGCTCCGTCTCCGCCTCTTCCGGGAGCAGGTAGTAGGTGGCGCCCATGAAGCCCATCAGCAGCCAGACGATCAGCGCGTTGGTGTGCACCATGCGGACGATGTTGAACGGCAGCAGTTCGGAGAGCGTATTGGGCAGCACATAGATCGTGCCGGCGAGAACGCCGAAGAGGATCTGGGCGAGGAACAGGCCGAGCGCGCCGTAGAAATACAGCATCGCGACCTTTTGGGTTTCATATTTCATGTCTTTTCTCCTTGTCCCGCCGTCTCAGCCTGCCTCGTTCGGGGGCCAGTTCTGCGTCTTGATGCGACTCGTCCATTCGAGGAAGTCGGCAAGGTCGTTCAGTTCCTGCTCGGTGAGATTGAATTGCGGCATCTGACGCCGCCCCTCGGCGCCGGAGGGCTGTGCCGCCATCCAGGATTTGAGCGTCTCGCGCGCGCCTTCCGGGTCGGACGCGCCGCCCCACCGCTTCCACACGTTGCCAAGCTCAGGCGCGAAATAGGCGCCCTCGCCGAGCAGGGTGTGGCAGTTGATGCAGGAGTTCTTCTCCCAGACGTGCTTGCCGCGCGCGACGGAGTCCGTCAGCGTCGTCTCGTCGGTGGATTCAGTCTTCATGTAGTAGTGGCTGTGGGCCGTGAGGCCGACAAAGATCGCGAAGAAGAAGATGGAGCCGCCGTAGAAGACGTTGCGTGCCCCTGTCTTGGTAAGGCGTTCTGCCATCCCATGGTCCTTTCGATTTCCGGAGGCCGCAATGTGCGGGCCGGCCTGAGCAATTCCCGCCGGTCGGCCGCGGAGTCCCCCGCCCACCGGTAAACGCGATCTCTTCTAAGGTTTGCGCGGGGGCGTTCTTTGCGTTTCGGCAAACAAGTGGCGAAGAGCCCTTCAACCGATGGGCGAAACGGCCGCGATGAGCGCTTTTGCCGCAGCCGCAAGCGCAAAGAAGAGCGGCCAGACGATAAGACCGACCCGCAAGACCCGTGGTCCCGAACGCAAGCCCAGAAAGTCCAGCACGACGAGACGGGCTTTCAATACCGCGAGCGTCAGCAAGGCGAGCGTGAGGACCAGCGGAGCCGCGGGGTCCTGAACCTGGAGCGAGAGCGGCAGGCCGGCGACAATCATCAAGACGAGGATCATCCAGGTTTTCTTCAACTGTCGAGGGCTGCGGTCAGTCATGGTGCTCAAACCAGATAGAGGATCGGAAACATGACGATCCAGACGAGATCGATCACATGCCAGAGGGTGGTGACGAGCCCGACATTGGCCGGACGTGGCCTCCAGGCGACGATGAGCAGCACGATGGCGACGAAGCCGACGTGGACGAGGTGAAAGCCGGTCAGGATGAAGTATAGCTCGAAGAAGGAATGAAACGCTGCTTCCCCGGCAAAGCGGATTTCCGTGCTGTACTCGTAAAACTTGATGGCAACGAAGGCGAAGCCGAGAAGCGCCGCTAGCACCAATGCCCGGCGCCGCCTGGCAACGGACGCGCCCTTTCCTGCCGCAACCGCTGCCTGCCAGCCGCTCGTCAGCAGGACGAGCGTGTTGAGAGCGGCAATTCCCGGTTTCAGGTGCAGCCGCGCGACGGCGAAGTCCTCCGGCGCGATCATCGAGGCGACCAGGAAGGCGCCGATGAGGATCCCGAAGGCGGCAAGTTCGCTCCAGATCAGCACCCAGAGGATGAACGTATCGGCTTCCTCTTCGCCGGCCGCGCCGGCCGTCATCGCGTTTTCCATGCCGCATCTCCGCACAAGTCGTGGAAAGCGGATAGGAGAAAGGGGCCGCCGTTTCTTTGCGCCCGATCAAAGACCGGTCCAGCCGACCGGCTATGTTCCGTCGAAAACGGAGATCACCATGTCTGACGCGCAGATCGGCCTCTCGGTCGCCACACCGATCATCATCATCTTCGCACTCGTGCTCTACCGCATGGGCGTCCTGCAGCGGACCGGCACGGTCGCCGCCGTCCTGGCGTCGGTCGCCTGCGCTGCGGTCCTCTTCATCGAGCGCTGAGGGGGATCCAATTGACCGTGCCTTCTCCACCCCATCGCTTTCAAGATCGATATGGCGAACTGCTCGCGCTGTGCGATGCAATCGAGTCGATTGCCGACTCGATTGCGGGGCGCGTGGACCGGGAGCTCTGCATAGCTACGGCGGAAAGGATGTCCTCGCTGAAGCTCGGTCAAGCGACCGAGGTGCCGCGTCGGACTGAAGCCAACCCCTGGGCGGCAACTCCAAAGTCCCCACTGGATGTCGCCGACGCGCTGCGGTCGGTGGCCACGGGCAGGGGTGCGTTCTCCTGGCAGGCGATCGACTCGATGCTGCGGACCTTCCTCGAAGGCCTCCGTCGGCATGTTGCGGCGGAGCAGGCGATGATAGAAGCAATGAAGCGGTCGAAGCGGCCGAACTGAGGCAAGTCCCGATGGTTGAATTTCTGCTGGCGCTGTTCGTGTTTCTCGCCCTGCATTCGATTCCGGCAATCCCCGCCATCCGCGAGCGGCTGATTTCCCTCCTCGGCCGGACGGCCTATTTCTCGCTGTATTCGTTCGTCTCGATTCTCGTGCTCGGCTGGGTGTTCTACGCGGCACTGAACGTCGATTACCTTCCGCTGTGGGAACCCGCTGCCTGGCAGGCCTGGGTGACGTTGCTTGCCGCCCCGGTCGGCGTGTTTCTCGTGCTCGCGGGTCTCTTCAGTGTAAATCCGCTGTCGGTCTCCATCCGTCAGGGGCCGAGGCCAGGCGCGATCGTCTCGATCACCCGCCATCCCGTTCTCTGGGGCTTCGCCATCTGGGCTCTCAGCCATCTCGTCGCCAACGGCGATTTGCGCTCATTGATTCTCTTCGGCGGATTTGCACTTTTTGCGCTCGGCACCATACCCATGATGGAGAAGCGCGCCCGTCGCCGGCTTGGAGATCAATGGCAGCGCCAGTCTGCGAAGACCTCCATTTTGCCGTTTGCCGCACTCTTCACCGGACGTACCCCTTTGTCGGGTGACACGCCGATCGCCATCGCCGCCGTGGCGACGGCAGCCTTGACCCTCTGGCTTCTTGCCGGAGGCCATGCCGCCCTGTTTTTTGCCGACCCCCTCCTTCTGGCGGCGGCATAGCAGTTGGCATGCCTCGGAGCGCATGGCATTGGCCGGCGGCTCAATAATAGAATTGCCAATGCACCAGGCCCGAAGTGCTGATTGGGCCGTCTCGTCAATCTAGGCAGCGACGAGCACAGGATCGCCAGAAGTTTCCCCGCAGATTCATGCTCTGGCAAGGAGAAGACAATTGAACCTTTCCATGCGCGTTGTTCTTCTTGGGCTCGGCTGGGCGATGGTCGGACTAGGCTCGGTCGGCATATTCCTTCCACTTCTGCCGACGACAACGCGCTCTTCTCCAAATCTCGAAAAATGGCTGTTCGATCATCCCGTGTTCGGGCAGCCGCTGCGTGACTGGCGAGAGGCGGGTGCGATATCGCGGGGGCCGAAGATATGTGCGATATCGCTCATGGCTACGGGCTTCGCATACTTCTTGTTTCGGTCCGGACCGTCGCCGATGGTTGCGGCTGTCGTAGCGGCGATCGTCCTCGCCGTCGGCGTCTTCATTGTCTCTCGACCCGAACTGCGGAAGTAGGCGACGTGCCTCTTGCCGCCGTCGGCCGCGCCGCCTCTTCTACGCGGACCCGCTTTTTCTCGCCGCAGCGTACTGACGGTGCGACTGTGGGTCCCATTCGGTTGCGAGTGGCGCGATCGGCAGACCGACAAGATCGATCGCGCGCGCTGCAAGATGGTCGATGATCTCTTCGACGCTTTGCGGCCGGTGATAGAAGGCCGGCACCGGCGGCATGACGACCGCACCCATTTCGGTGACAGTTGCCATGTTGCGCAGATGACCGAGATGCAGCGGCGTCTCGCGCGCCATCAGCACGAGCCTTCGTCGCTCCTTGAGATGCACATCCGCCGCTCGCACGATGAGATTGTCCGCGAGACCGGCTGCGATCGCTGCCAGAGTCCGCATCGAACAGGGAACGACGATCATGCCAGCAGTCCTGAAGGAGCCGCTTGCCGTTGCCGCACCAATGTCGCCAGCCTGGTAACTGCGATCAGCGATCGTGAGCAATTGATGCAGCGCATGCGGGCCGACCTCGTGGAGCAGCGTTCGCTTTCCGGCATCCGAGACGATGAGATGCGTCTCGACCGAAGGGATCTCCGCGAGTCGCTCGACGACCCTGAGCGCCAGCGCCGCACCCGATGCCCCCGAGACGCCGACCACGACCCGTTCCTTGCTCATGGCGTTGCTCCTAGGCCAAGTTCCGCCCAAAGTTGATCGACCTTCCCGATAACTTCCGCCGGCATCGCAAGCACGCGTCCCCATTCGCGGGTCGTCTCCGGCTCGAGTTTTCGCGTTGCGTCGAGCCCGAGCTTGCCGCCAAGCCCTGGCTTTGGAGACGCGAAATCCAGGTAGTCAATTGGCGTGTCGTTGAGGATGGTCACGTCCCGGCTGGCGTCGAACCGGGTCGATAGCGCCCAGATGACATCGTCCCAGTTCCTGACGTCGATGTCCGGGTCAACGGCGATGATCAGCTTGGTGTAGCTGAACTGCGGCAGCATCGACCAAAGCCCCATCATGATTCGTTTCGCCTGACCGGGGTAACGCTTGTCGATAGAGACGACCATCGCACGATACGAGCAGGCCTCCGGCGGCAGGTAGAGATCGATGATCTCCGGGAATTGCCGCTTCACGAGCGGCAGGAAAAGCTCCATCATCGCCTCCCCTAGCTTCGACGGCTCGTCGGGCGGGCGGCCGGTGAAGGTTGAGAGATAGTAGGGCTTGCGTCGCATGGTGATCGCCGAGAGCGTCATCACCGGAAAACGTTCGACGGAGTTGTAGTACCCCGTGTGATCGCCATAGGGCCCCTCCTCGGCGGTCTCGTCAGGCGAAACGGCGCCCTCGAGAACGATCTCGGCCGTGGCCGGGACCGTCAGCGGCACGGTGATCGCCGGCGCGACCTGCGGCCGCTCCGCCTTCAACAGTCCGGCAAAGGCAAGCTCGCTCATGCCTTCCGGCAACGGCATCACCGCGGCGAGGATCGTTGCCGGATCGGCGCCGATCGCGACCGCCACCGGCATGTCTTCGCCGCGCTGCTGCCACATCCGATGGTGCCGAGCGCCGCCGCGATGCGCCAGCCAGCGCAGAATGAGCCGGTTTGGCCCGAGCACCTGCATGCGATAGATGCCAACATTGATATCGCTCGGATCGTCCGGCGCACGGGTGATCACGAGCGGCCATGTCACGAGAGGAGCCGGCTCGCCCGGCCAGCACCATTGGATCGGCAGCCTCGAAAGGTCGGCCTCTGCGCCCCGCCAGACCGACTCCTGCACCGGCGGCCGCGCGACGCTTCGCGGCCGCATCGCGAGTGCTGCCTTCAGTAGCGGCAGCTTGCCCCAGGCATCCGACAGCGATTGCGGCGATCTCGGTTCGCGCAGCTCCGCCAGCATTTCCGCCAGGACCGGAAGACCGCCAGCGGGAAGCCCGAAACCCCACTCTATCCTCTCTTGCGTGCCGAAGAGATTGGCGAGCAGCGGAATGTCGCATACGCGGCCGGAGGCGTCGACCGGCTTCTCGAACAGCAGCGCTGGCCCGCCCGCGTGGAGGACGCGCCGGTGGATCTCGGTAACCTCATGCACGAGCGAAACGGGACGCGAGATGCGGCGCAAGCGGCCGCGCCGCTCGAGCATGGCGGCGAAGTCCTGGAGGCCTGAAAAGCGGCGGGTGGCTTGATCCCTGCGATACATGCGCGGTGTCTCGCCTGCGAAAACCCTCCTGTCTTTGCTCCAGCGCAAATTGCTCCGCGGAGCTTGCCGCTAGGGTCCCCACCGAAGCCGCCGAGTCGTCATTTGCAAAAGGCGAAAGAGATGGAATTCCCGCGTCCGCTGGCCGCACCGCTTGCCGTCGTGCCGATCCCTCTGATCGAGGGGGCGGTGAAGCTCATGTTAAAAAGCCTGCTCAAGCGGCATCCGGCTCTCTTCGATCGCCTCGGAGAGCACAAGGCGAAGCGCTATGCCTTCCGCCCGGTCGACCTGCCGCTCGTCTTCCTGGTTGAACCGTCACGCGCGGCGGTGTCGGTAATGCGCAAGCCGGCCGATTGTGCCGCAGATGCTGTCGTGGAGGGCCCCCTGTTCCTGCTCCTGGCGCTTCTCGAGGGCCGTTGCGACGCGGACGCCCTGTTCTTCTCGCGGGCGCTCACCGTCGTCGGAGACATGGAGGCGATTCTGGCGCTCCGCAATGCGCTCGACGGCTGCGAGATCGACCTGCCGCGCGACCTCGGGGCTACCGCCGGGCCGCTCGCGCCGCTCGTCAGCCGCACTGCGGAAGCAATCCGCCGCCGCGCCCTTGCCGGGGAGAATGCCGCATGGAACTGATCTGCCCGGCCGGCACGCCGGCCGCCTTCCGCGAGGCCGTCGATGCCGGTGCCGACGCCGTCTATTGCGGCTTCCGCGACGAGACTAACGCGCGCAATTTCCCCGGCCTCAACTTCTCGCGCGAGGAGCTCGGCGAGACGATCGCCTATGCCCGGCGGAAAGGCGCGCAGACCTTCGTCGCGCTCAACACCTTCATGCGTGCCGGACATGAGAGCCTGTGGTATCAGGCCGCCGCGGATGCCGTCCGTCTTGGAGCGGACGCGCTCATCCTTGCCGACTTCGGCCTTATGGCCCACGTCGCCGAGACCTATCCCGAGCAGCGGCTCCACGTTTCGGTGCAGGCATCCGCATCCAATCCGGACGCGGTGAATTTCCTGGTGGAGGCCTTCGGCGCAAAGCGCGTCGTGCTGCCGCGCACGCTGACGATCTCCGACATCGCCCGCCTCGCCCGCCAGGTCCGCTGCGAGATCGAGGTCTTCGTCTTCGGCGGCCTCTGCGTCATGGCGGAGGGACGCTGCTCGCTGTCATCCTACGCCACCGGCAAGTCGCCGAACATGAACGGCGTCTGCTCGCCGGCAAGCCACGTGCGCTACCGCCAGGACGGCAGCGACCTGGTCTCGGAGCTCGGCGCTTATACGATCAACCGCTTTCCCCGCGACGAGGCGGCCGGCTATCCGACGCTCTGCAAGGGCCGCTTCGATATCGCCGACGCAAGCGGCTACGCCTTCGAGGATCCCGTCTCGCTCGACGTGATGGACCAGATCGACGCCCTGCGGGAGGCGGGCGTCAGCGCGCTCAAGATCGAAGGCCGGCAGCGCGGCAAGGCCTATGTCGCCGAGGTGGTCTCGACGCTGCGCAAGGCGCTCGATGCCAGGCCGGAAGAGCGCCGGGCGCTGCTTGCCCGCCTCCGGCTGTTGAGCGAGGGGCAGCGGACGACGTCCGGTGCGTATGAGAAGCGCTGGAGGTAGATTGTCCATGAACGCCGGCAAGCCCACGCTCACGCTCGGTCCCGTTCTCTACCTCTGGGAGGGCGAGAAATGGCGGGACTTCTATTTTCGCATGGCCGACGAGGCCCCGGTGACCCACGTCGTCATCGGAGAAACGGTCTGCTCGAAGCGGCTACACTTCACCGACCCCTATTTCCCGCCGGTGATCGAGCGACTGGTGGCGGCGGGAAAACGCATCGTCTTTTCCACCCTCGCCCTCGTGACGCTCGAGCGCGAGAGCCAGTACGTTCGCAGCCTGGTCGCCGACAGCCCCTACCCCGTCGAGGCGAACGACCTTTCCGCTCTGGCCTTGCTTGAAGGCGAGCCGCACTGGATCGGACCACTCGTCAATGTCTACAACGCGGCGACGGCCCGAGTGCTCGCGAGGCGGGGTGCAAACAGCATATGTTTGCCGCCCGAACTGCCAGCAAGCTCGATCGACGAGATCGTTTTGCGCACGCCTGGCGTCGACTTCGAAGTGTTGGCCTTCGGGCGCATGCCGCTCGCAATTTCGGCTCGCTGCGCCCATGCCCGCGCCAAGGGGCACATCAAGGACAACTGCCAGTTCGTCTGCAAGGACGATCCTGACGGGCTGCCCGTGAGAACGCTCGACAGACAATCCTTTCTGGCACTCAACGGCGTGCAGACGGTTTCCTTCACCTGTCAGGCCCTTCTTGCCGAGCTGTCGGGCCTCGTCGGTTCCGGGGTGAGCCGCTTCCGGCTGTCGCCGCAGGATTGCGACATGGTGGCGATCGCCCGCCTCTATGACGAGGTCCTGCAGGGCCGTGTGGATGCTGAAGACGGTCTCGCCCTGCTGCGGCAGATCTATCCCGCCGCGCCGTTCTCCAATGGGTTTCATCACGGACAGGAAGGCGCCGCCTGGATCGCCCGCGCACGCAACATTGCACACGGAGCAAACGCATGAGAGCGAACGACTCCTCATCGGCAATCGCATCGACTTTCGCACAAGCAAATGAGGAAATTAGCCGCGCAGTCGGGCGCATGCGTGGCGCGGTTCTAAGTAGCGCCATCGATTGCGAATGCCGCGACCGGGTGGACGGGGCGCTGCGCGACCTGGAAAGGCTTGAACGCGACCGGATCGTCCAGCGTCTGCTGGCCGCTGCCGATGAGCAGCGGCGAAGGATTGAGGCGCTGCTCGTGCTGCTTGGTGATTTCGACCCGAAAGAGCCGTCGCCGCTGGACGACGGCATGATCGATGAAGCCGGCCTGCTCTTCGGCGATATCGCCGCAGCCGCAGAGCTGGGTTCGAGTCTGTTGAGGCAATCGCGTCAGCTTCAGTTTGCAAACGAGCTGGTGCAGGAGGATGCCGGAAGCGCCAATTGCGCCGCGTCCGACATCGATGAGTGAAGCCTGAGCAGCAACATCAAAGGGAATGCACTGATGGACGCCTTGAAACGAACCCCATGGCGAGATGCGGCGCTAGACATCGCCATGTCTCAAACCATCGCTCTTGGGGAAATGAGTTCTCTTTTCGAAGTGCTCCAGGAGGATCGAAGGCACGCTGGACTTATAGATCGCCGGGTTTTTCGTGACACAAGCCTCCCTCTCCGCATACGGCCCTGAAGGCTGGTTGGAATAAAACCTGGCTCGGCCGAGAGACCCCGAGCGCCGGGAGCGCAAGCATGATTGGCGGGCGGCTCTTCAGAAACTTGTTGCGCGTTCGGTGAGTAACGCATTGCGCGCCCGGCCAAGCACTCGCGCATCGGAATGAACTACAACATAAGCTGCCGCTGGCCTTCAGTGGTATCCATGCGCGGTGCTCACAGCGCTGACAAGTCGACCAAGGATTCGTTGGCTCTTTTGCGTGAGGCGGCGCGGGCGGCTAGCCGCCCGCCGACCGGATGGGTCAGCGGGCGGATTTATTTGTCAAAACTGCATATGTACTCGAAGGCTCAACCGTTCAGGTCGAGAACGATACGGCCGTCAATCTTGCCTTCTTCCATGCGCTCGAAGATGGCGTTGATGTTCTCGATCTTGTCCCAGGAGAAGTGGGCCGCGACCTTGCCCTCGCCGGCAAATTCCAACGCTTCCTCCAGATCCTGGCGTGTCCCGACAATAGAGCCGCGAACCGTGATGCGCTTCAGAACCGTATCGAACACCGGCAGGCAGATCTGGCTCGGCGGCAGACCGACGAGCGCCATGGTACCCTTGGAGCGCAGCATCCTGTAAGCCTGCTCCATCGCCTTTGGTGAGACAGCCGTGACCAGCGCTCCGTGGACGCCGCCCGTCCGCTTCTGCACCTCCTCGACGGCATCGGGCGCCCTGGCATCGATGACGAGGTCGGCGCCGAGCTTCTCGGCAAGCTCAATCTTGTCAGGGAAGATGTCGGCCGCGGCGACATGCATGCCCATGGCCTTGGCATATTGCACGGCCATGTGGCCGAGCCCGCCGATGCCGGAGACGAGGACCCATTCACCGGGTCTCGCCTCCGTCTCCTTCAAGCCCTTGTAGACCGTGACGCCGGCGCAGAGCACCGGTGCTGCCGGACCGAACTCCAGCTTGCCAGGCAGCCGCCCGACGAAATCCGGGTCAGCGAGCCCATACTGGGCAAAGGTGCCGTCAAGGGAATAGCCGGTATTCTGCTGGCTGCCGCAAAGCGTCTCCCAGCCGGTGCGGCAGGGCGTGCAGCAGCCGCAGGCGGTGTGCAGCCATGGCACGCCGACCCGATCCCCCTCTTTCAGCCGTTTGACGCCCGCGCCGAGCTTGGCGACGTAGCCCACCCCTTCATGGCCGGGAATGAACGGTGGATTTGGCTTGACTGGCCAATCGCCCTTGGCGGCATGCAGATCGGTGTGGCACACGCCCGTCGCCTCGTATTTGATGAGGACCTGGCCAGGCCCTGGCTGCGGTATCGGGACTTCCTCGATGACAAGCGGCTTACCGAACTCGCGGACCACAGCGGCTTTCATGGACATATAAATCTCCTCCAATACTGGATGGTGTTGGCGCCGGCGCGGCCGGCATCGCGCACCTCCTCCGAGCGAGCGCTGACGATCGGGAGCTTAGCGGGAGAACAAGCCGCCGTTCCTTGACGGGAATCAAGGGAGGGTGTTTCGAGGAGGAGGTTGTCTCAGAGTTGAGACAGTCGCGCGCCCGCAAACCGTGACGGCCCAAACCGGGCTGCCAAACCTGATTTGATGCTGGTGCCAGATGGGCACATTCGCACTAGCGATTTTGGATGAACCTGCTTTGCCAGCGGCGGGGTATTTGAAACGCTGCGGCAGTAAGCAATAAGGCGGCAAGCGACGGCACCCATAAGGCGAGATCCCCTGCTTCTCGCACCAGGACCGCCCCTATGATGGCTCCTGCGAACATGCCGAGCCACGGCACGATCTGAATGATCCAGTACGTGTTGCGGACGCCCATCGCCCAACGTCCGAGTCCTCGGCCGAAGCGCGAGAGTGCTCCCGTGACGTACGTCAGGCCAACCGGCAGACCTTCGATCTGTTCGACTGAGGCGTTGACGGCTCCCATGGCGAAGATGAGCAAAAGGAAACGGAGCTCTGTTTGATTGGCAGACAACGCAGCGCATGCGAGCAGAACCGATACAAACAACAAGGCGGCTTGCGGTCTAAACCGGATCGATACAATCACTCCCGCGGCGTTCCCGAGTACGAAGCTGACCAGCCCTCCGATGAGAAGCAACCCTCGAGCGACATCGCCTTGGACGAGGGCGACGGATGCGCGGGTCGTGTTGCCGCTCATGAAGGACACGAAGTCTCCGATGGACATGAGTCCTATGGCGTCGGTCATGCCCGCCAGGAACGATATTGCGGCGATAAGCGCCAGACCAACAGAACTCCGCTGGCGCTTTATGATCTGCCGCCGCCGCTGCACCGTCATTGGTTTTGCCCAAGTTGAAACGCACGAAGGAAAGCAAACCGGGCCCGCTGTGGCAAGCACTCCAACTGCACTGAGCACCCTGCACTCGCAGAAAGTATGCGAGGCTAGCTGCTCCCAAAGCGATGGATTGCACAACTGGGTATCGGCTCGCAGGCAGCATGTCGGCTGCTCAGTGAGGTGACCACCCGCCCGTCCAGTTCTACGAAGCGCCAGGATACTTCCTGCCGCGATCCCTAGTCCGTGTCGATGATCTCCATATCAGCGAGACGCTCTGCGGTTGCGACCGATTCTAGTAGCGAAAGCCCAGCTCGGATGAGTCGCAGGAACAGTTCTCCGTTCGGCGGAATTCATCTTCGAGCCTGACTGCCATGGGCGCGCCCTTTCAACCTCCCCAGCAACCTGCATCAAAGCCTTCTCATAGCCAAGCATCCAATTCGGCAGCGAGCGTTCTATGCAGAGCACAGCTCACATCAGAGTTGACCTTCAATCTTCACGACAGGGGGGAGTGCGGCAAGCACCATCTCCGCATCAATTGCGATGCCGGCCGACCGCGCCTTCCTCCGAGCCTCTCGCGCGATCTTTGCGATGTCCACCCCGGTGAAGGCCTCGGTCGCCGCGGCGACCCGTCGAATGTCGCCTTCCATCAGGTCTCGTCCGAAATACGTGCCCACAATCACCTTGCGGTCATTGGACTGCCACTGGATGTGGCGAATAGCGTGGTGAAACGGATAATGCGTGACCGCGCGCCTCGCTCGCATATTTTGGTGGCGACCATGGAGTTTTTCAGCAAAATCAAAACCCGAACCAGCCGCAGATCTAAACTGTGGATGGCCGAGTGGTCCGGACATGATCAGTACCTGACCTCCCATTTGGGTTTCGCTGACACGTCGCGACGATCCAAACTTATACCGCCGCTTACCTAGGTGTCGTCCGGCCCGCCGCTCGTCAGAAACTCCTTAGCGCTGCCCTTCTTGCCTCGCGCCGAATATGAAACAGTAAAGACTCCTTCTCCATCAAAAACGAGCTGGGGGCCGTCCTCCTTTGCGGCCTCGAAGACTTCATTGAGGTCTGTCCCGGCATCGGACAGGTCCCACTTGTTGTCTTGAGCCATCTTGAATCCTCGCGATCGAAACTGCGAATCCTATGAACCGCCGTAACGCCAAATTAACCATAACTGGCGTCGAATCCATATCGATTCGTTGGATGCGGACCAAGGGGAGTTCGCAGCATGCAGGCGAACTTCATCTTACTGGACACCAGTGTCCTGAGCGAAGCGCGGCGATCTGTGCCGCACGAGGACGTGCTGGCATTCCTGTTCCAGATACCTCCGGGCGCCGTTGCGGTCGCCCCTCCTGTAATCTTCGAACTCGAACGGGGCGCGATCAATGCGGGTATCCTTGACCAGGAACGCGGCCGACGCTTTTCGGACTGGGTCGACGATCTCCTCAAGACCGACGTCCACACGCCGGCGGTCGATGCTGGCGTGAAAAAGCTGCTGGCAAGAATGTCCATGGTGCCCGAGCTCGCCGGGTTCTGGCGAAGTCCGGACAATTCGTCGAAGATGAGGTTCGGATGCGACCCAGAAATAGCTGCTGTGGCGATAGTGCATGGCATTCCAATCGCCTCATGCGACGTCGGCGACTTCCTCAGGATCCACCGGCACTTTCCCCTCCCCGGCCTCTATAGCCCTCTCGATGGAATCTGGCATGTCGAACCATCTCACGGTTGGCACATTCCGGAACTCGGAGAGCCGGGCCCAGACGACTGGCGGCAGATGATCGTCCCAATCAGCTAGATCCCCGGTCCTAGAGCCGCACATTGGTAGGTCGCGGCGATCGGACGAAGAGAAGAACCGTAGCGTCTTACTCCCTCTCCGAACGCAAAGAGAAAGTTAGGGTGCGGGGGCATTCCCAACAGTGCGGCGGATTCAAGTCAGTGAAACCCGCTTCATCTTCCGGTAGAGCGTAGCGCGGCTGATCCCGAGGATGTCGGCGGCCATCGAGACGTTACCGTTGTTGCGCGACAGCACGCGGCGCAGGGCCGCTCTTTCGGCATCCGGCAACTCTCCGCCCTCGCGCAGGTCCTCCTGCAGCAGGTCGGAGGCAGGAACTCCGGCGGCTATGCGTCTGTCGTCGAGGCCAAGCGACACGCGCGCCGCCCGCGTCGCTCCGAGGACGAGGTCGTCGCGGTCGACTGCGAGAAGCGCGGGGCCGGCACGGTCGACGGGCACCAGCACAATGCGAGCACCGGCAAAGGCGCGGCGGAAGAGGTTCGCCTCGATACGAGCCGCTGCATCGCGCACGGCCTGAGCAAGGATCGACACGATTGCCTCCGAGGCATCGCCGCGGCAGGTGGACACGTCCAGCGCCGCCGCGAGGCGCCCGGCTTCGTCGCGGACCGGCGCAGTGGCGCAGCTCAAGCCGATATTGCGACTGAGAAAGTGTTGGTCGCGTTGGATGACTACCGGACGTTCGTCTGCGATCGCCGTACCGATGCCGTTGGTTCCGACGCTCGCCTCGCTCCACACAGTGCCCGACCACAGGCCGATGTCACGAAAGTCCGCATCGTCGCCGGCCGCGCCTCGGCGTTCGAGCGCGATGCCCTTCTCATCGGTAAGCAGCAGGCAGCAGCCGGCCTTTCCAACAATGGCGAACAACCGGTCGAGTTCGCCACCGGCCTCTGAGATCAAAACGCCGGATCGCTCGCGCGCTTGCAGCAATTCGGCTTCGGGGAGGCGCCACGGCAGCCTTGCTTCCTCTGGCGCTAGGCCGTGACGAGTCATGCAGCGGCGCCAAGACGCGGCGACCGGCGAACTCACCGCGGCCGACGACTGATTCGCGACACGGTAGACCTGCTCCGAGTGATCCTTGATTGAAGGCATCCGCTTCCTCCCAGGATCACGATCACCCTGGACCAAATCGCGTCAAGGTCATGAACGTGATCGGTTCGCATAAGCGGGAGCGCGATGCGGCAGCAGGACCGCGTGTTCATCGCGCTCGACGTCCTCCCGCGGAAAAAAGCTCGCGCCGGTCTCCCGGCTCGGCGCGACTGCGTCGGACCGCACTATACGCATTGATTGTGCGACACGTCCATCAGGTCATCTCGTTGCATGGCCCGCCACGGCCGGATGGAGCTCGAGAATATAACAATGCACCACCAGCGTAACCCCAATGTCTGGCGAGACAGGACATCCCGAGCGGGCAAGGCCCCGTTCTTGACAGCGCAGGACCGGAACTCAATCGCTTTTCTCGCCTATTGTATCGGCCACGTAAGCATCGCGGTCGCCCATTTTCTTGGAAGGACCCATGGTGGTATCCCGCGCCGTCTGGTGCTCCAGTTCGGCGTTGAGCTCTGCGCCGACGATGATGATGATAGTCGACAGCCAGATCCAGAGCATGAAGCCGATCAGCGCACCCATGGCGCCGTAGGTGGCGTTATAGTCTGCGAAGTTGTCGATGTAGAACGAGAACAAGAGCGAGGCCGGGAGCCAGCAGAGCGTGCTGAGCGCCGCGCCCCAGGTGAGCCACCTCAACTTCGGCGGATCGCGGTCGGGTCCGTATCGGTAAAGCAGGGCTATTGCCGCGCCGATCAACAGCAGCAGCACCGGCCAGCGCAGAATCCTTGCGAGGCTCTCCAGCCACCGGTCAAGCGAGAGAAAGGCGAGGACTGCCGGCAAGACCGCGATCGCAGCGATCAGGACAGCCGTGACGAGGAGACCAGCCGCCGTAAAGGCAAGACTAAGCATAGTCAGCCGGATGAAGCCGCGCTCTTCGACTTCGTCGTAGGCGATATTCATGGCATCGAAGAGTGCTGCGATCCCGGCACGGGCACTCCAGAGCGCGACGACCAGCCCGGCGATGAAGCCGATGCTCAGACTGGAGGGCTTCTGCGACGTGATGGCCTGCAACTGGTCGGTGACCAACTGCAGCGACTGGGCAGGCAAAACGGCCGCCAGATAGGCGATCTGCTCGCCGATGGCAGTCGGATCCGAAACGAGCCCGTAGATCGACACCAGCGATGTCAGTGCTGGAAATAGGGCGAGAAGGATATAGAACGTGACGCCGGCTGCCACGAGCGTCACCCGATCTTCGCTGACCTGTGAAACCACCCGCCAGAAGACGTCGCGCAGGCCGAGCGCCGGGAAGTCGCCTGGGGTGCTGGCGGTCCTTCCTCTCCCCGGATCGCCCGTTCCACCGCCTTTGCTTCGTCTTCTTGGGAGTTCATTTTGAGACCTCATAGTCCGAGCATCGCGAACATTGGCGCGCCGCACCTGCTGCGCAGCACTTGATGTGCGCCGATGAGCGCCTCCCACTGCGATTGATGACAGGAACGCCGCTGTCGACGCAGGCGCATTTGGGGCAAGCTATCGGCTTTAGCGTCTCGGTGGCTCGTTAGCTTCATTCAAACGAGCCACTTTGTGCCTTGTTCCCCTTGAGGTGGTTGAGGCGAAGGTAACGCGAAAGGGCTGTGTCTTCAGATCGTACCCGGAGGTTCTTCGCCACGACATGTGATGAGCACTGATCCTCGCCTGTGAGCAGCGTTGCTTGAACGCCATTGACGCCAGCTTCGTCGGCTGCACGGTCGGACCGCCATCGACTTCTCTCGTTTTGAAACAACTCAGGACTCGTACGGGGATGGCGGTTACTAATTGTTGACAACAAGGATTCGACGTACGCAAAAAATTACTATGCGATAACTATAAATTGGACCTAGACAGCCGCCCTCCGCGACTTCTCTTCTCACATGTCCAAAAAATATCTTTCCTAGGTGATTTTTCATCTTGATTAAAATAATGAGATCTGCGCTTTATGCCGCCACCGCACCATAATGGGCGGCCTCGAACTGAGACGGATAGTCATGACGATGATACCAGCAATTGGGCAACAAGGTTGCCGGCAAGCGTCCTAAGGCGCCGTGGTATCTATGCCGCGGCCGAAACGGACGCCCCGGCACTCCTCGATAAGTTTTCCAAGCAACCGGGAATTTGAGGAAGCAGACATGACTAACCAGGGTCTCCACCCCATCCATCTCCAACAACGCTTCCAAGCGTTCCAGCCAGCGCGCTAACCACGTCGGAAGTCTCTCTTCCGTCCGGTTCGCTCGGCTGCGGAACGCTTACGAAATCGCGTGAACTCAGGTTCGCCGCCGAGTAGTCGTGCGTCTACGCGCCGAACCTGCCAGATGGACGAGACTGAAATGAAAAACTTTGTCGACAAGCAGGAGTTGACGGATCTCAAAGTACGGATCCGCCGCGCTCTCTTTCCCGCAGGAGACTGCGATCAACGAGGCGCGCTCGCGCTCTAAGCCCGAAGAGATTCTTAAAGAACCGAAAAAGGAGTACTGCGCCATGTCGCAGAATGCATACGCATGTGTTTTCGAGAGCCGCCTCATGGAGAATTCCGAGCTCCGCAACTGGTTCACGCGCCAGCGCAGCCGCACCTTCACCTACCAGGAAACGGTGCTGCAGTGCGTGGTCGCGTTGGCATACGTCGACCGTCGCCGCCCGACAGTCCGCGAGCTTTGGCACGAACTACTGGTGTTGATCGATGAGGACGCCCGCATGATGCCCGAGCGCAGCCCCATGCGTCGTCCCTCGTACAGCACCTTCCGCAATCGTATCGCCGACCTGCCGCGCGAAGCCGTTTGGATGACGCGCAACGGGCGTCGTCCGACATCGTTCGCCGCCTCGGCGATGCGTTTCCAGTCCGCCGTTCCCGAAGCCATCTGAGATTACGAAAGGATAGGCCTATGATCCAGGTGCTCAATCAGCTTGAAGCCCTCTATTTTGCTCGCCAGGGATATTATCCCTGGGCGCGCCCTTACGAGCGCAAGACATACGTCGCGACGCCCGATGCGGGTTATCGCGGCGGCATTGCGTCGACTAGCGACCGAGGCGCGCAAATATAAGGAATCGATCGAAGAGCTACTCGGCTTCACGGTCTACTACGATGTGGTGCCCGCCCCGGCCGGCCGAAAGGTTGCGCTGAAGTCGCGTTCCTCCTGCCGCATCCTGATGTGTGCACCGGGCACCAACCAGTACCTGGTCTTCGAGAGCCTCTTCGAGCGGGACTGCGCGGTCGTCTTTTGGGCGATGAAAAGCGTTCGCTCAGTCGAAGCGCAGTACGGTCCCATCGAATGGACCGACGAAGACGGCGTCATCCACGAGCACTGGGCGGACCTGCGTGTGCAGTACGACAACGGCGAAGTCGTCCTCTACTGCGTTCGCCCTGCGGAGAAGGTCAAGCGCGGCGCGCTGAAAGCTATGGTTGAAGATATTTGTAACCATGCGCTCAAGTATCACGCGCACCGCATCGAAATTCTCACGGAGAAGGTGGTGACGAAATCCGATATTTACCGGGCTCGTGAAATTTTGGCGGCGCGACGCCTCAAGAACTCCCCCGACTGCGCGCGACTCGTGGAACTGCTCAAGACGAAGACCAAGCCGGTCCGCGCCTTCGAGCTTCTGGACGAGTTCGGCCTCGGGGGAGCCGGGTGGATAGCACTTTGGAATCTGATGGGGGATGGCTTGGTCGAGCATGTCACCAGCGACAAGTCGCTGACTTTTGAACCCGTTTCATTTGTCCGCGCGCGGAGGGCAAATTAATGGACGACGCAAAACCTTTCACGGCCGCTCGCTTGTCCGTGGTCGACAGGGTCGAGATGAACGGCGGGGCTTTTCGTGTGAGGCCCTCCCAAAACAGGAAAGGCTACGTCTTTACTGAGATCGGAGCCGCCGGACCCGAAGAGTTCTACACATATGCAGAAATCGCGCGGTTTATCCGCCGCCGCGCGATCGTTATCAAGAGGAACTACTACTCCGAAGAGGAAGCCATCAAGCGCAAGAAGAAGTTGATCGATCCGGCCATTATCCCGGAGCACATCATGTATCGCGCTCGAATGATCACGAGATTCCTTGAAGAGGAGAAAGCGGGGCGTCGCTCCCGATCGGACGAAAGCATTTTGGATTTCTATGACGATTACGCAGCGGAATACGAGAAGCACATTCCGGCCCCTCGCGGAGGGCGGAAAAAGGTCGTTATCGAGACGCATCACCTCTGCACGCCTCGACATTTCATGCGTCTCGTCAACAGGTTCGAGGAAGGATATAGAAGCCCTTTGTCCCTCATGTATGGGGGCGACCCCGGCGACGTCTCGCCACCTCGGCGCAAACTGTCGGATCGGACGAACCAACTTCTCGACGCAGAAGCACGGAAGCTCGCCACCGCGAAGCGTATCGACATCGCCCTCCATTGGCAGCTTCTGGAAGCCACGAATGAGGCGAGCGACGATCCCGTTCCTCTTCCACATATCCGCACATTCTATCGACGGGTGGCCGAACAGAAGAGGATGCTTATCGATCTCGGTCAGTTCGGCGAGGAGGTCACGAGAGACAAGCACGAGTTGTCTAAGACGGCAAATCGAAAGTTCCGACCTCTCGAGAGGATCGAGATGGACGAGGACAAGCTCGATATCATCGCGCTGCTAAAGGGCACCCGACTTTGGAATGTCATAAGTCCTGAGATCCAGGAGAAGATCTTCCTTTTGAAGGACCGGTTTTGGGCATCGATGGCCATCGACTGCGGTACGAGATCGATCCTGGCGCTACGTCTTCTGGACTCTGATCCAAACGGACGGTCGGGCGTCGCCACGTTGCATATGGCCGTCATGCCAAAGGACAATTTCGCCGAAGCGGCGGGTACGGAAAGCGACTGGGTTCAATTCGGGATCCCGGAAGAAGTGGCCACCGATCACGGTGGCGCTTACCTCGATGCGGAATTCCACGCCGCCGTGCTCGCACTCTGCGGCAGCCACCTCATGCCCCCAACCGGAACTCCGAGGCTACGAGGCAGGATCGAACGCTTTTTCAAAACGAACAAGAGATGGCTGCGTCTTTTTACGGGCCAGACGTTTTCCAATCCGATCGCTCGTGGTGCTTATGATTCAACAACGAACGCCTCTATGGACTTTGAGGAACTCGGCCGATGCCTTGTCCGTCTCATCGTCGATGCCTACCACCTAATGAAGCACAAAGGGCTCGGCGGTCAGAAGCCGATCGACGCCTGGGGAAGATTGACGAGGGATCATCCGGTGCTAACGCTCGATGATCCTGAAAGAGAAGGCCTCATATTCGGATTGAACGCCGGCAAGAGAAAAATTTCCAGGTCCGGCATCGTCTGCCTAGGCATCCCCTATTACAGCGCCGAGGTTCAGGCCCTGTTTGCGTACTATAAGAACAAAGAAGTCATCATCAGGGTCAATCCATACAACCTCGGCCTCCTAGGCTTCCGCACGGTGGCTGACGACGGGTTCTTCTGGGTGAAGGCGGCGGTTCCGGGGTTCGACGGCGTCTCCGCCATCGAATGGGTCGCGACGAAGCGTCTTCTGGATGAGGCGTACTCCCAGCACGATATCCAGGACTTGAAAACCATCTCCCAGGCGCTGACGCAGGTGATGAACACCGCGAAGTTCTCCGAGGACAGGCACAACGTCGCCTCGCACGTCGTCACCAAGGAAGACTACGACAATTTCGAGAAACAGGTTTTCAACGGATACGTTGTCGGGAACAGGTCCATCCCGGACTACGATCCTGATCCAGAGCTGTTCCTCATCGACAATCTTCCACAGAGCGGCAACTCCGGGGCGGATGACGCAGCGGAGCTGCTGATTGAAGCTGACGACGAGGACAACGGCGGCAGCAACACTCTCGGTCCGTCGGTGGGGCAGTTCGATCCGAACGAATTCGCGCGGCGGCGAGAGCAGGACGGCGTGGCACCTCCCCTAGCCACGCCACCGACGCCGAAGGAGACAAAAGCAAGGCCAAAGAAGGAAGAGCCTCAGCGCCAGACAACTGTCACCGATCTTCTGCGAGGAACGCACGAGGTATTGCCAAGAAAGGCCAAAGAGAAGGGTCGCACCGCCGGGAGACTCCGCACGTTCAAGTCCGACTGGAGCGACGAGGAGAAGTGACCGTGAGACCCGCGATAAGCGAGAAGCCCGAGCTTTCGAGCTCCAAGGACGCGAACGCGCAAGTCGTTGCCGCAGCGGCGACGAAGGGCTTGGATGCCAAAGGCCTTCGCATAATGTCCACTATGAAGAGGGTGAAGTCGGCATACTTCGCCACACCGAACGACAAGTATGTTGATGTGCCTTTCGAACGGATGAAACGAGCCGTTTCCAGCATGGATCCGGACACCTTCGCAGTGGCAATCCACGGCGAATCTGGAACTGGCAAGTCCACGCTCCTGGAGCAGCGTTTAAAAGAGGAGATATCCTTCCAGCCGATACCCGATGGTTACGGCAATCACCTTTATCCTGTCCTATACGTCAAGGCTCCGTCGAAGGCATCTATGATAGATCTCGGTGAGGAGATGCTGGATGCGATGGGCTATCCAGTTACCCGCAGGAAGGGCGAGAGCGAGATTGTCAGGGACGTCCGCAACTACCTGCGGAGGCGTGGTACGAGGGTCGTCATAATAGACGAATTCCAGCATGTTCTGGACGCGCCTAAGATGAAGGGGCCTACCCATGTGGCGGACTCGATCAAGAACCTCCTGCAAAATCCGAAGTGGCCCATCTTCATCGTCCTTCTCGGCCTTCCCGAAATCAAGGAAGTCGTGCTGCGCGACCCGAAGGATCAGTTGCTGCGGCGCGTCGATGACTTTCCCCTATTGGAAATGTCCTTAGAGAATGACGGCGAGTTGGTAGCGCGCATCATCTTGGAACTTGTAGAAAAGCGGGCAGGACTTCGCATGTCCGCCGACGTGCCGCCGGACTTCATCGAGCGCCTCATGTTCGGTGCCCACTTCCGATTCGGCATGATTATGAAAATCATCTACCACGCGATCGAAGACGCGCTGGAGAACGATCAGGAAGATGTAACCGCACAAAGCTGGGAAGAAGGCTATCGTCGTCTCGTGAACGGTGACTACGATGCCGACAACAATGTCATCGCTTCCGATGATTGGCGGAAGATCGTTCGGCCCATCAACCGGAATGGTGTCTTCGGCCCGGTCTCGAAGCGCCCCAGTAGCTAGGCCCGCCATGTTCCGCGTCCCTCTATTCGATGACGAGATTCTGACCAGCTATTGTTCGAGATTGGCTGCGGCCAACGTCAAAACCGCTCCGGATTTTTGCTTGGACATGGGGATCCGTTTCCAAGATGTGATCGGAGGTACAGATGCCGCCATTCGAAAATTGGCTGAAATTGGTGGCGTCTCGATCGCACGATTGAACGACGCCGCTGTCGGCAAGATCGGAAAGAGCTGGATTGTCGGCGGCGAGGCTATTCTAGAACGCTTTTACATTCGAACTCACCTGAAGATATGTCCCAAGTGCTTTGAGGAGGACGATCAAGCCCTGGACCGAATGCCCGGCACCCGTCAATACATGCGACGAACCTGGCCCTTGCAGTTCTTGAGGACCTGCCCGCATCATCACTGCGCTCTCAATGATCTCGGTCGGTCCCCTCTGCACGCAAATCGATGCCATGATTTCGTTGAGAGCCTTTTGGCAGCCGATATCTATCAAGATTATGGGGCTGTCCGGTCGCGACGTATCACTGACTTCGAACGATTCTCGATCGACCGCTTGAACGGCGTCCGGCAGCACGGCCCTCTCCTCGATGAAATGCCGCTAGACCGTGCCGGTTACCTTTGCGAAGTACTTGGCACCGCAATACTCTTCGGGATCAATGCGGATCAGAGCGCACTCGATGATGAGCACCTATGGCGCGCAGGCGAGAACGGCTACGGATATCTCTCTCGAGGTGTCAGCGGCCTCCATGAAGCACTCGATTTGTTCCACGAGCGGGCGCCCCTGCTCAAATCCGATTTCGGCGGCGGCAAACTCTACGGGCGTTTCTACAAAATCCTTTACGATCAGAAAGATCCCGCCTGGGACGCCGTGAAGCGAGCCATCCACGAATATGCGTTCGAGGTCCTTCCGCTAAGCATGTCAGCCAACGTCTTCGGCACGTCTGATAAAGCGCGCTGTCTTTCCGAGACGGAGCTACGTCAGCAATTCGGACTAAGACCCAGCCACATGCGAAAGATGGCAGTCGCCCTTGGAATGCTGGAGCCTTCATCAGCCAACTCCGGAGCGATACCCAAGGAGGTCGCCTTCAAGGTAGGAAAGATTCTAGCAGACTCTCTACTAGCCAACCAAGCGGCGGCGGCAGTCGGTCTGTCCTATCCAAATTTTGCGAAGTACAGGCGCGAGGGGCTGTTCGTCCCGGTCATCGTGCCTGGCAATGGCGTCACGTTGTCCGAGAGATTTTCTCGAAGAGCTCTCGAAACCTTCATCGAGAGCATCCGACCGACAGAAATTTACCCGGTAGCGGAGCACCTGAAACCTATAAATACCGCAGCCAGGCTCTCCAGCTACAGGGCGATCGACATAATAAGGCTGCTTCAAGCTCACAAGCTGAAGCATGTAGCTTGGGACTGGGGCAAAGTTGGCCTCGAGGCCGTGTTGGTCGATCCGACAGAGTTGGAGGCTTTCATTATCAAGCCAGAAATTGAAGATCTGTCACTCGATGAGGTGGGTGAAATTTGGAAGATTGGCCGCGACGCTGCAGCAGACCTCTGTGAGTCAGGTTGTCTCGCCTCCTACATTGGAAGAAACGGACACAATCAGTCTACCCGCTATGTGAGACCCGCTGACGCTGAAGCTTTCTTTAGCAGGTTTATAACCTTCCGGGGTGCTCTTAGGGAGCACAATGTCACCATGAGAAGGTTGCGACTTGCACTTAAGCGCTCCGGCATTCTCGCGCCCATACCCGAAGGCAAAAAGCACCCGCAGTTCTACCTACGATCCGAGATCGCTGCGGCATTGGATGTTATAAGGGACGAGCCAATACCAGGCGAACGTTCAGGTCCTTCGGCGACCTCGTCGTCGTAGTACCGCTAGTCCGCAGCACTATATTCGCTCCTCATGATTTGTGCCGAGCCTCCCGAGGTGTGAATCGGAAATCAGTATGCTCTGGTGAAGCCACCATCCTGCGATAGATTGATACCGGTCAAGTGGTCTGACAAATCCGAGAGGAGCATCTCGATCGTTCGAGCCGCTTCCTCCGAGGTTCCGTACTTGCGAAGCGGTACGTTCTCGGTATCCCCCATGAGTTCTTCCGGGGAAATGCCACCGGCATCGGCACGCGCCTGTAGGCAGGCCGAGATAGTGCGGCGTAAGCGTGCCACCGAAAGAGACCGTATTGACGTGGATGCCGCGCGGTCCAAGCGCGAAAGCGAGGGTCTTGGCCTCGGCAAGCCAGGCGGTTGCCCGTCGCGTAGGGACCGAGAACCTGGGCGGAGAAAATCCCTGACACCACCACCACCTTAGCGCGGCGGCCCTCGGCGGGGTTCGGCCGCGGTCTTCACCGGGTGCGTACGGTCGGCCGCTCGCTCAGGCGGATGTTCTCTTATTGCGTCCCATCACGCGCTCAACCAATGACATTGGTTCCTCATTTCCACGACGTCCTTGACGTCAAGAGCGTCATTGTTTTCATTACTTTATCTTGGTTAACATGCGACATAGTTCGTGTCATCGTACAAACAGCAGCAGCCATCACCACCACGCAGCAACTGCTGGTGAAACAAGGCGATTTTCTTCCGGGCACCTCCGTGGTGCCCGGAATTGCTTAACTGAGTACGCCTGAATGCTCGTGTGCGGGCTGCGGAGGAACGCAGCTATTTACTGATGACGAGGGAGCGCCTGGAGTGCTCGCCCGGATAAATCACCTGGAGATAGCAATCCGCGTTGGCCGGAAGAAGCAATTCCACCCGTTCTCATGGTAGGCTCGGCGGCGCGATGAACTGGTAATACGCCCACACCAGGATCAATGCCGCGATTACCGCGAGCCAGGTAAGGGCCTTGCGCTGCCATTGATTGACCGACCTTGGCTTCTGCTTTGGTTTCCGTCGGTCAAACTTAATGATGTTGTCGTCGCTCATATGACCCCTCGTTGGACGGCGGTGGACTTCATAGCACGGAGCCGGTGCGAAATGCACCGGTTCCGATCACATGGCTCTCGCTTTGACATCGCCCCTGCTTTGCGATGCGCTATCGATATGGACCGTTGCAAGCCCGGCACATCGCTTCAAATGGAAAACCACGGTTGCCGATGGCGGAGTCCGACATAGATAGGACCTCATGTCATACCGCAAACAGTTACTCAACGCCGCGAAACCGTATCCGGTTTCAGGAAAAGACTTCATTCTCACCGCTCTCTCGACCAATCCCGAAAGCTGGGCTCTGTTCCTCGATATCGATGGTACGTTGCTTGACCTTGCTGAAACGCCGGACGCCGTAGCCGTTCCGCCGTCGCTGCCTGAAAATCTCGATGCACTGTCGAGAAAGCTCGGCGGCGCCCTGGCACTTGTGACCGGTCGCGGCCTTGCTTATGCCGACCAGCTTTTTTCGCCGGCCCATTTTCCCATTGCGGGGCTTCATGGTGCCGAGCGCCGCGACCCGGATGGCCGCGTGCACAAAGCCGCAGAGACCGCGGATTTTGAGCGGCTGAAGGCCGAGCTTGTCGCCGCTACTGCGAGCTGGCCGGGCGTTCTGATCGAGGACAAGGGAGCGGCGGTCGCCGCCCACTACCGGCTTGCGCCGGACAGACGACTCGATCTTGAACCGCTGATGGAACGGGCGTTGTATCGAGCAGGACCAGACTGGGCAATCCAGCACGGCAAGATGGTCATCGAAATCCGTCCGGCCCGAGCCAACAAGGGCGACGCCGTTGCGGCATTTCTCGCCCAGCCGCCGTTTGCCGGCAGACGCGCGATCGCGATCGGGGATGATGTGACCGACGAAACGATGTTTCGCACCGTCAATGGGCTCGGCGGTCATTCGATCCGCATCGGATCGCGTTTACCGGCGAGCGAAGCGCTCGGCACCATCCCCTCTGCAGAGCTCTTGCGGGGCATCATCGCCGCGTTGGTCTCCTGAATATTTTGAGCACCTGACATATTTGCTTGCACGAAAGGAATTCGGCATGGGCCGTCTCGTCATTGTTTCCAATCGCGTACCCGTTCCGGACAAGGGCGGCATTGCGCCCGCCGGTGGCCTAGCGGTCGCGCTGAAAGTCGCCCTCGAAGAGCATGGCGGCATTTGGATGGGCTGGTCGGGAAAATCGAGTGGCGAGCACGAGGCGCAGCCGCTTGCGCAACTGCAGCAGGGCAATATCACCTATGCGCTATCGGATCTGACCGATACCGATGTAGAAGAATACTACCACGGCTTCGCCAACCGCGTTCTCTGGCCGATCTGCCACTATCGGCTTGATCTCGCCGAATACGGGCGCAAGGAAATGGCCGGATATTTCCGCGTCAACCGCTTCTTCGCCCATCGGCTGGCGCCGCTTGTCAAACCCGATGACGTCATCTGGGTGCACGACTACCACTTGATCCCTCTCGCCGCGGAACTGCGTCAAATGGGCTTGAAGAACCGCATCGGCTTCTTCCTTCACATTCCCTGGCCGCCTGCGGATGTGCTCTTCACCATGCCGGTTCATGAGGAAATCATGCGTGGTCTGTCGCACTACGATGTCGTCGGCTTTCAGACCGACCACGACCTCGAGAACTTCGCCGGCTGTCTCCGGCGGGAAGGCATCGGCGACGAACTTGGCGGCGGCCGCTTCAGCGCCTATGGCCGCATCTTCAAGGGCGGCGCTTATCCAATCGGCATCGAGACCGCGGCCTTTGCCGAATTCGCCAAGAAGGCATCGACCAGCAACACGGTCCAAAAAGTGCGTGAAAGCATCGAACGCCGGAGCCTGATCATCGGCGTCGATCGCCTCGATTATTCCAAGGGAATCACGCAGCGCATCGAAGCGTTTGAACGCTTCATCCTTGCCAATCCGGCACAGCGCGGGCGTGTCACCTATCTGCAGATCACGCCGAAGTCCCGCTCCGAAGTGCCGGAATACGAAGCCATGCAACGCACTGTCGCCGAACAGGCCGGCAGGGTGAACGGCGCGCTCAGCGCCGTCGATTGGGTGCCCATACGCTATATCAACCGCTCCGTTGGCCGCCACATTCTTGCAGGGCTTTATCGGCTCGGCAAGGTCGGCCTCGTGACCCCGCTTCGAGACGGAATGAATCTGGTCGCAAAGGAGTACGTGGCCGCGCAGGATCCGGACGATCCGGGCGTGCTTGTGCTTTCGCGTTTCGCGGGAGCTGCCCGCGAACTAAAGGGAGCGCTGCTCGTCAACCCATACGACATAGAGGGTACCGCAAACGCCATGGCGCGCGCGCTCAGCATGCCGCTCGAAGAGCGGAAGGAGCGATGGAAGAGGATGATGGATCACTTGCTGAAACACGACGTTTCGCGCTGGTGCCGGGATTTTCTCGATGATCTCACAGCATGATCGGATCAGTCTGCTTGGAGCATTCCTACCCAAGCAATGTCGTCGACACGTCATGCCAGCGACCTCCGGCTACGTGAGAGGTAGCCCATTGCAGAACCGCGCCAGGCAAGCCGCTGCCCGCTGATGTCGGTGCCGGTCCCGCCCGAGGGCCTCCTGCTACAGCCGGCCTGCTTCGGCGCTCGGAATCCATCTGAACCTTGCGGAGCTTGGCACCTGTGGGCCGATGTGAAACCGATGGACTGTCATTTGCGGATACCGCAAGTTGTTCCTCGCTAGACGAATCAGAATTGGAGCCTCCATGCCACTGAAATATCTGATCGCCGCTGCATTGGCACTTGCGTCCCTCTCGGGTTGCGCAAGCACCGGCGCCGGCAATACGACTTATGCGCAATGGTACGGGCCAAACCCCGTTCCCGATTTCAGCGCCGCAACGCCCGGCGGCGTGCGTATGGCCTACTAACGGCTGAGCTTGTCATCGGACACCCGCGTGGTGTCTGGTGATCGCCGGATCAGTCACCCCTCCTCCAGACAGTCGGGATTGAATCTGTCCGCTCCCCTCCTCGACATCGTTCCCGACAACCCCAACCCGGACGACATCCGCGCCATCATCGCGACACTCGACGCCTACAACAATGCCTATAGAGGCATGGTCGACCAGGCGGGCTTTGCCGTCATCATCCGCGACCCGCAAACGCGCGCCGCCACCGGCGGGCTTTATGCGAGCGACGGCTGATGCAGGAGGCGGAAAAGATCGCCCGGTCGCGTGGCTATATCGGCATGTGGCTGGACACGTTTGAATTCCAGGCACGGCCCTTCTACGAAAAACTCGGCTTCCAACTCTTCGGCGAACTCGAGGGTGGACCGGGCGCCATTCCACGCTATTTCCTGAAGAAGCGTTTCTGACCAGTTAGCATCAGACGCTTGCCGGTATGATCTCTTGAAATCCGGCTGAGCGTCCCCATCTATCGCTCACCACCCGTATCGAGGACCGCCTGCCGACAGTTTTGTCGCGCGCCGTCGCGTCTTCCGGGTTTGAAGGGCGCTCCCCGAAAGGGTCGAGCGCCCTTCATGTGTTCTCCGCACGCCATTGAGCCAAACCCGAAGATGATCCCCCGATCACCGCGGCGGAACGATGCCCTGGTAGTACTCGCCTTCACCGCCGACGTGGACGGTTTGCGAGCATGCCGTGAGCGTTGCGAGCGCGAGCAACAATAGGATCCTGCGCATGAATCTCGGCCCCTTTCCCAAAGGATTGACGGCCATTGATATTCCGCCCATCTCGAAGGATCAATTCCCTTATTCGGTGCTCTCATCCCGTAGATGCGACCGGCAGAAATTTGCCGGCGTAAGCTGCCTGCTTACGCTACCTGTGGCAGACTCCGGATAGCCTTCTAGAACTGCGTCGGCGGCACGATGCCCGGATAGTAGTCCCCCGACCCGGGCGAATAGGGGTTGTGAACGGTGGTTCTTCCCGTTTGAGAACACGCGGCGAGAGCAAAAAGCGTTACTAGCAGCAGCAGAGCACGCATGGGCCGTCCTTCCTGACCGAGTTCCCCGATGCTCCTTCATTGGCGCAGCATCTGCGCTGGTTCTCTTCATTGAGCTGTGATTGTACAACTCGCTCGACCGGCGGCATAGACCACCGAAAGAGGACGGTTCTCTTGTCGAGGAATGCCCGCGCGCGCCTCGACCTACTTCCCATCCACCGCCTCTGCCCAGCTTTTCGCGCCGCTCTCGCCATTGAGGAAGGGCAGTACAGTTTCGAGAAGCTTCGGAGAGACGAAGATGTCGTAGTGCGTCAGATCAGGAAGGATCGCCAGGCGGTTCTTCGACATGTTCTCGCGCATCCAGCCGGCGTCTTTCAGCCCGCCGCCGAGCCTGTGGTAGAAATCGACGATATGCTCGAGGCGGATCATGTCGCCGTCACCATAGACGAGCATGACCGGCATAGTGAGCTTGGCGACGGCAGCGGACGCGTCGTAGTCGCGCCGCATCAGATCGCCCATCGCATCCAGCAGTTTCGGGAACGCAGTCACATCGGGGGC
This sequence comes from Sinorhizobium fredii USDA 257, assembly GCF_000265205.3. Taxonomy (NCBI): domain Bacteria; kingdom Pseudomonadati; phylum Pseudomonadota; class Alphaproteobacteria; order Hyphomicrobiales; family Rhizobiaceae; genus Ensifer; species Ensifer fredii. The sequence continues at coordinate 3,977,919 of NC_018000.1, read as the reverse complement.
GACGGCGGCATAGGACTTGTACATCGGCGTCTCCTTCATCATCTCCGCCATGCCGGATCCGACCTTGGCCTGAGCCTCGATCATCTCGGGATAGAAGCCATTCTTCGCAAACGGGGTGGAGACGAGCGCCAGGCGACGCACCGTTTCCGGTACCTGCGCCGCCATGTGCAGGCCGACGCCACCTCCCATCGAATAGCCGAGCACGTCGATCTGCTCGTAGCCGAGCTGCCTGACGAGGATGCCCATGTCGGCGCCTATCGCTGCGAGGTCGATCGGCCGATTGCCGAGAGGCGTGCGTCCATGTCCCTGGAGATCGACGCCGATCACTTCACGGCCCTCGGCCAATTTCGCGAGATTCGGCCCCAGCATCTCGATGATGCCGAGACCGCCGTGGAGAAGCAGCACCGGCTCACCCTCGCCATAGACCTGATAGTAGTAGTTTATGCCATTGACGGCGAGATGGCCGGTCTTCTTCGGCGTCGGCATGGATTGCTGTCCCGCCGCCTTTTCCGCCGGTTCCGCGCCGTTTGTCGCCGGGGCGCATACGAGGCTCAAAACCGTCGCAAAGATCGTGAGTGTCATTTTCAGCATCTGATGGTCCTCCACTCTGTCCGGTGAAGCGGGTTCATGCCTCAAGGACGACCCTGAGAACCGCGAGCCGACAGACCAGCAAAAATAACGCCCAAGCCCGATCGCCGATCCCGGAAACCGCTCGGATTCAAATAAAATCCGAGCGCCGGGTTTCACCGGCTCGCAAATGAAATCTGCCAGAGAGGAAGGAGGATCGTATTTCAGGGTGTTTTGCGTGACACAGGTCGTTACCGTTTCCGCGACGACGGCGGCTTACGCGGCGGACGCCGTCAAGCCTTCCGCGCGGGCGCGCGACGGCGGTCCGGCCGATGAAGCCATCACCCTGCTCTCTGCCCGGCCGCAGGTGCAGTCTGTCCTTCCGCCGGCAATCCTCAAGACCAAGAGTGCCCTTTCGCTGGCGCTGATGCTGATCAGTGCCGGAATGCGTCCGCCGCAAGGGAGCGAGGCGGAGACTTTGCGCCGCTACCTGGAATTCATGCAGGACGAGCAAAGCGGCGATCGCCGTGAAGACAAGCAGGACGAACCAGCTGCCGATGAGGAGGAGCAGGCGGACGAAATCGCCGCCATGCTCGACCAGCTCATCCAAGGGTCTTGATGGTGGGAGCGGGTCCTGCAGACCCGCTCCCGAAGTCGCAAACGGCAAGAGTTACTTGTGCTTGTGGTCAGCCGCTTCGCCGCCGGCCGCCCCCACCGGCAGCACATAGTCTACCTTTCCGGCCTTCTCGAACGTGAGCGTGACGGGCACAGTGTCTCCCTCGGCGAACGGCTTCTGCAGCTCCATGAACATCAGGTGCAAACCGCCGCTCTTCAGGTCTACGGTCTCACCCGCCGGAATGGCGATGCCGTCGCCGAGATTGCGCATCTTCATGACGTCGTTTTCCATCGCCATTTCATGTAGTTCGACGCGGCCGGCCGCCGGGCTTTCGACAGCAATCAGCCGGTCGTCGATACTTCCTGTATTCTTGATGACAAAGCCGCCGCCGCCGACCTTGGCACCCGGCAGCATCGCCTTGACTGAACCGCCCGAAATTTCGAGATCGCCGACTCCGACCGGGCCGGACCCGGCCGGATGCGCGCCATGCCCGCCCTGAGCCTGCTCCTCGCTGGCAAGCGTCACGGTTATCGTCGGTGCCGGATATTCGAGCGCGCGCGCGTCCTCTCCCGCGGCCGGCACCTGGTCCCAGACGACCTTTGCCTCGGAGCCGCAAAGCTGCGTTGTCGGGAAGGCGAGCACGGTTTCCTTGTCGAAGCCCGAGACTTTGCCGCGGATGACGAAGGTATCGTAGAATTCGTCCGGCAGAATTCCGCCCTTCCAGCGGATTTCGACGGGACCGGAGGAAACCTTCGTTCCGTGGTTGTCATAGGTCTTCTGGTAATCGCCCTTGATGATCTCGAGCTCCCAACCGGGCTTCGGCTGCGGCTTGGCGAAGACGAAACCCTCCGGCAGCTTCACCTGCACCTCGGTCGTCGGTTTGCCGTCGCAGCCATGCGGCACCTGCAGCACCGTCTTGAAGGTCTCTTCGGTCGGCGTGTTATCGACTTCGAAGCTTGCGTGTGCATGGGCCATGCCCGCGGCAGCGAGCGTCAGGCCGGCGGCAAGAAGGGTAAATCTGGTCTTGGTCATGTCGTAATCTCCGGACCACGCACCCTAAAACACGGGCTTCGTGGACAATGCCGCCAAGCGGCGTGATGAACTTTGAGTCTACGGGAGAGCGCTACGACAGGATGGGGGTCCGCGTGGGGGCGGCAGGAGGCGCAAGGGCGACAGTGCGACCCGAATTTCGGCAACAGGTGGCTCCGCCAGCCAGTTGCCTTTGTAGGCCCGCACGCTTGCCTGCGGCGGCTCGGGCACAAGCACCGACGCCGCGAGCCGGCAGGCTTCGCAAATCGGAGCGTTCGGAACCGGTTTGCTGCCCCTGTGATCGACACCCTCTGTGCCGAAGCAGATCTCCGCGAAAGAGCCGTCCGGCAGACGATATTCGGCTGCGAGTGCCGCGTTTTGGCCGGTTGCGAGTGCGGGCTTGTGGGCGAAAGACAGGAAAACGAACGCGATAGCGGCAAGCAGCCGCACGGCAATTCGCCATCTGTCCCGTTGCCCGATCATCGTCGCCTCTTTGTCGTCTCTTCGTTAGCCACAACCTGCGGCAAATGCAAAGGCCGATTTGCCGCAGGTGGCCGGCGGCGCCGATGAAGCCAGGACGACAAAAATATGTTCCATCGCGACATTCACCCTTGCCAACATCCGGACTTCGCCGTTATCTGGAGACGATCTTGTTGGGAGAAACCGGTTCAATCCGGTGCCGAAGGAGCAACCGCCCCGGAAACTCTCAGGCCAAAGGACCAGCAAGGTGCCGGTAGGACTCTGGAGAGAAGCGGTTACGCTCGCCGAAGGGATAACAATCTCAGGCAAACGGACAGAGGGGGCTCGAATTTGTCGGCGTTTGACGCCGGTAGTGTGAGCCGGCGCGCCATGCGCCAGACCTGGAGGCCGGATTTGGAACCTATCTCCCGCTTGAAGCATACGCCATTGCATGCCCTGCATCTGTCGCTCGGTGCGCGCATGGTGCCTTTCGCCGGCTATGAGATGCCGGTGCAATATCCCGAGGGCGTGCTCAAGGAACATCTGCACACCCGTGCCGCCGCCGGCCTGTTCGATGTGTCGCACATGGGCCAGATCGCCATTCGCCCGAAGTCCGGCCGGATCGCCGATGCGGCGCTGGCGCTCGAAAAGCTCGTGCCGGTGGATGTGCTGGGCCTTGCCGAAGGTCGCCAGCGCTACGGGCTTTTCACCAATCCGGAAGGCGGAATTCTCGACGACCTGATGATTGCCAATCGCGGCGACCATCTCTTTCTCGTCGTCAACGCCGCCTGCAAGGACGCTGACCACGCGCATCTGAAAGACGGGCTCGGCGATGCCTGCGACGTCACGCTGCTCGATGACCGCGCCCTCGTCGCGCTTCAGGGTCCCCGTGCGGAGGCGGTGCTTTGCGAGCTTTGGGCGGATGTCGCCTCGATGCGCTTCATGGACCTGGCGGAGGCTGATCTCCACGACGTCGCCTGCATCATTTCCCGCTCCGGTTATACGGGCGAGGACGGTTTCGAAATTTCCATTCCGACCGCGTCGGCGGTCGACGTGACGCAGCGCCTGCTCGAACATCCGGACGTGTTGGCAATCGGTCTCGGCGCCCGCGATTCGCTTCGCCTAGAGGCCGGCCTCTGTCTTTATGGCAACGATATCGACACCGGCACGACGCCGATCGAGGCGGCGCTCGAATGGGCAATCCAGAAGAGTCGCCGGGCCGGCGGCGAGCGCGCCGGCGGCTTTCCCGGCGCCGATCGCATCCTTGCAGAACTTGCAGGCGGAACCGACCGGCGGCGCGTCGGCCTGAAGCCCGAAGGAAGGGCTCCGGTCCGTGGCGGCGCCAAGCTTTTTACCGATCCGGACGGCACGGTGCTTGTCGGCTCCGTTACCTCGGGCGGCTTCGGACCGAGCGTCGATTGCCCGGTCGCCATGGGTTACGTCGAAACCGCCCATGCCAGGAACGGCACAAAGCTTTTTGCGGAGGTGCGCGGCAAGTATCTGCCCATCACGGTTTCCGCCCTGCCCTTCGTCAAACAAACCTACAAACGCTGATCAGGAGAGAGCGCGCATGCTGAAATTTACCGAAGAACACGAGTGGCTGAAGGTCGAGGGCGGCGTTGCGACCGTCGGCATCACCGAACACGCCGCCGGCCAGCTTGGCGATCTCGTCTTCGTGGAACTGCCGGAATCCGGCGTGACCTTCTCCAAGGGCGACACGGCTGCCACCGTTGAATCGGTGAAGGCCGCCTCCGACGTCTATTGTCCGCTCGATGGAGAGATCATCGAGGTCAATCAGGCGATTGTCGACGACCCGTCGCTCGTCAACAGCGATCCGCACGGGGCCGCCTGGTTCTTCAAGTTGAAGCTTGCCGATCCGCGCTCCGCCGATGGTCTTCTCGACGAAGCAGCCTACAAGGAGCTCGTCGGCTGATGAGCATGCCCAAGGATTTCACCTTTACCGACTACAAGCCGTACGATTTCGCCAATCGACGTCATATCGGCCCCTCGCCGGCCGAAATGGAAGAGATGCTGAAGACCGTCGGTTATCCGAGCCTCGATGAGCTCATCAACGACACCGTTCCAGCTTCCATCCGCCAGAAGTCCCCGCTTTCCTGGGGCGTACCGATGACCGAACGGGAGGCGCTCGACAAGCTACGCGAGACGGCCAATCGCAACGAGAAACTCGTTTCGCTGATCGGCCAGGGCTACTATGGCACGATCACGCCGCCGGTGATCCAGCGCAACATCCTGGAAAATCCGGCCTGGTACACCGCCTATACGCCCTACCAGCCGGAGATCAGCCAGGGCCGCCTCGAAGCACTGCTCAACTACCAGACGATGGTCTGCGATCTGACCGGACTCGACATCGCGAACGCCTCCCTGCTCGACGAGGCGACGGCCGCCGCCGAAGCCATGGCGATGGCCGAGCGCGTGGCGAAGTCCAAGGCCACGGCCTTCTTCGTCGACGAGAACTGCCATCCCCAGACCATCGCTCTTTTGAAGACCCGCGCCGAGCCGCTCGGCTGGCAGATCGTCATCGGCGATCCCTTTTCCGATCTCGATGCGGCCGGCGTGTTCGGGGCGATCTTCCAATATCCGGGCACCTACGGCCATGTCCGCGATTTCTCCGAGCTGATCGCCAAGCTGCACGAACAGGGGGCGATCGTGGCCGTTGCCGCCGATCCGCTGGCGCTTGCTCTGTTGAAATCACCGGGAGAAATGGGCGCCGACATTGCCGTCGGTTCGACGCAGCGCTTCGGCGTTCCGGTCGGCTATGGTGGGCCGCACGCCGCCTATATGGCCGTCAAGGATGCCCATAAGCGTTCGATGCCCGGCCGCCTGGTCGGCGTATCCGTCGACGCGCGCGGCAACCGGGCCTTCCGGCTTTCGCTGCAGACGCGCGAGCAGCACATCCGCCGCGAGAAGGCCACGTCGAACATCTGCACCGCCCAGGTGCTGCTCGCCGTGATGGCGTCGATGTATGCCGTCTTCCACGGCCCGGAGGGCATCAAGGCGATCGCCCAGAGCGTCCACCAGAAGACGGTGCGCCTTGCCATGGGGCTCGAGAAGCTTGGCTATACGGTCGAGCCGGATGTGTTCTTCGATACGATCACCGTCGATGTCGGCAAGCTGCAGGGAATCATCCTGAAGACTGCGGTGGCCGAGGAAGTGAACCTTCGCAGGATTGGTAATACCAAGATCGGCATCAGCCTTGACGAGCGTTCGCGGCCGGTTACGCTCGAGGCCGTCTGGCGGGCCTTCGGCGGCGACTTTAAGGTGGAAGAGTTCGAGCCCGGCTATCGGCTGCCGCAGCCGCTGTTGCGGACCAGCGGCTATCTCACCCATCCGATCTTCCATATGAACCGCGCTGAAAGCGAGATGACGCGCTACATCCGCCGCCTCGCCGACCGCGATCTGGCGCTCGATCGCGCCATGATCCCGCTCGGCTCCTGCACGATGAAGCTCAATGCGACAGCGGAAATGCTGCCGATCACCTGGCCGGAATTTTCGGAGATTCACCCCTTCGTGCCGGCCGATCAGGCGCGCGGTTATCAACACCTGATCCAAGACTTGTCGGACAAGCTCTGCGCGATTACCGGCTATGATGCGATCTCGATGCAGCCGAACTCCGGTGCGCAGGGCGAATATGCCGGGCTGTTGGTCATCCGCGCCTATCACATCGCCAATGGCAACGCCCATCGGGACGTCTGCCTGATCCCGACCTCTGCACATGGAACCAATCCAGCCTCGGCGCACATGGCCGGGATGAAGGTGGTCGTCGTCAAGGTCAGCGATATCGGCGAGATCGACATGGACGATTTCCGCGCCAAGGCCGAGCAATATGCCGACACCCTCTCCTGCTGCATGATCACCTATCCCTCGACGCACGGCGTGTTCGAGGAGAACGTGCGCGAGGTCTGCGACATCGTCCACAGGCATGGCGGCCAGGTGTACCTGGACGGCGCCAACATGAACGCCATGGTCGGCCTTGCGCGCCCCGGCGACGTCGGCTCGGATGTGAGCCATCTGAACCTGCACAAGACCTTCTGCATTCCGCACGGCGGCGGCGGACCCGGCATGGGGCCGATCGGCGTCAAGGCGCATCTTGCGCCGTTCCTTCCGGGCCATCCGGAGACGGACGGTCATGAGGGTGCGGTTTCCGCCGCGCCTTTCGGCTCGGCCTCGATCCTGCCGATCTCCTGGAGCTACTGCCTAATGATGGGCGGTGAAGGCCTGACGCAGGCGACCAAGGTGGCGATCCTCAACGCCAACTATATCGCCGCCCGCCTGAAGGGTGCCTATGACGTGCTCTACAAGTCGGCCAAGGGACGCGTCGCGCATGAGTGCATCATCGATACGCGGCCGCTCGCCGAAAGCGCCGGCGTTACAGTCGACGACGTCGCCAAGCGGCTGATCGACTGCGGCTTTCACGCGCCGACGATGAGCTGGCCGGTCGCGGGCACGCTGATGATCGAGCCGACGGAATCCGAAACCAAGGCCGAGCTCGACCGCTTTTGCGATGCAATGCTGGCGATCCGCGAGGAAGCCCGCGCCATCGAGGAGGGCCGGATGGACAAAGTCAACAATCCGCTGAAGAACGCGCCGCACACGGTGGAAGACCTCGTCGGCGACTGGGACCGGCCCTATTCGCGCGAGCAGGCCTGCTTCCCGCCCGGCGCCTTCCGAGTCGACAAATACTGGTCGCCGGTCAACCGTGTCGACAATGTCTATGGCGACCGCAATCTCATCTGCACCTGCCCGCCGATCGAAAGCTACGCGGAAGCGGCCGAATGAACCACGGGGGGCCGAGTCATGGATCGGCCCCACTGTTCAAAAGCAAAGGCCCGGCAATAACCGGGCCTTTGTTGCGTCTACCTCTCACTGAATAGGTAACCGGTCAGTTCGCGCGCACCACCGGATTGCCCTCTGCGGCAAGTGCCGCGAGATCAGCGGGCTTCAACTCGACCGATTCGCCACAACCACAGGCGGATGTCTGGTTCGGATTCTTGAAGGTGAAGCCGGAGCGCAAGGCGCTTACTTCGAAATCCATCTGAGTGCCGAGCAAATAAAGCACGGCCTCAGGTGCAACCCAGACCTTGGCACCGTCGTGTTCGATCAGATCGTCCTTGGCATTCGCCTCGCTGACGAGATCAACGGCATATTCCATGCCGGCGCATCCGCCCTTCTTGATGCTCAGGCGAATGCCCTTGGCATCGCCGCCGGCGTTCTCGACGATCGACCTCACGCGGCCGGCGGCCGCATCGGTCAGACTCATTACGGCAAAGCCCATCGGCTTTCTCTCCTTCATATCACCGGGTTAAAGGCCCGGCGCTTTCCAGAATCAAATGTAGTGCCCGTATGTTAACGGATCAATATAGGGCGCCGGCTCAATACCAGCCGAGCGCCACCTGCGCCTCTTCCGACATGCGGTCCGGCGTCCATGGCGGATCGAAGGTCATGGTCACCTCGACACCGGAAACGCCCTCTACTGCGCCAACGGCGTTTTCGACCCAGCCCGGCATCTCGCCGGCAACGGGGCAGCCCGGAGCGGTGAGCGTCATATCGATCTTCACCATGCGGTCGTCTTCGATGTCGATCTTGTAGATAAGACCGAGTTCGAAGATGTCGGCCGGAATCTCGGGGTCATAGACCGTCTTCAGCGCGGCGATGACGTCGTCGCTAAGGCGAGCCAGTTCCTCGGCCGGAATGGCCGAGTGCACGATGCCTTCGCGGACATCGACCTTCGCTCCGGTTTCCTCGAGACTCATGATTGCCTCCTTAAGCAAAGAACTTGCGTGCGTGTTCGAGCGCGTCCGCCAGAGCGTCGACCTCGGCCCGGGTATTGTAGAGACCGAAGGACGCACGGCATGTGGAGGTGACGCCGAAGCGTTTCAAGAGCGGCTGGGCACAATGGGTTCCCGCCCTGACGGCGATGCCGGCACGATCGATCACCATAGAAACGTCATGGGCATGAATGCCGGCGATCTCGAAGGCGAAGATGCTGCCCTTGCCAGGCGCATCGCCGAAGACACGGAGCGAATTCACGGTGGACAGGCGTTCCCGGGCATAGGCCGTCAGGTCCGCCTCGTGCGCCCTGATCGCCTCGCGGCCGACCTTTTCCATGTAGTCCAGCGCATAGCCGAGCCCGATCGCCTGGACGATCGGCGGCGTGCCGGCCTCGAAACGGTGCGGAGGATCATTATAGGTGACGCGGTCCTCGGTCACTTCCTCGATCATCTCGCCGCCGCCCATGAACGGCCGCATCTCCTTGAGCCGCTCCGTCTTGCCGTAAAGCACGCCGACGCCGGACGGACCGTAGAGCTTGTGGCCGGTCATCACGTACCAGTCGCAGTCGATGTCCTGGACATCGACCGGCATGTGCACCGCGCCCTGGCTGCCATCGACCAGCACTGGAATGCCGCGCTCGCGGGCGATACGGCAGATTTCTTTGACGGGAACGACCGTGCCCAGCGCATTCGACATATGGGTGATTGCGATGAGTTTCGTCCGCTCGGTCAGGCACTTGACGAAATCCTCGACATGGAAGGCGCCGTCGTCATCGACCGGTGCCCAGACGAGCTTGGCGCCCTGACGTTCACGGATGAAGTGCCAGGGAACGATGTTGGAGTGGTGCTCCATGATGGAGATGACGATCTCGTCGCCCTCGCCAAGATGCGGCATACCGTAGCCGTAGGCAACGGTATTGATCGCCTCGGTCGAGGACTTGGTGAAGACGATGTTTTCGACCGATGGTGCATTCAGGAAGCGGCGCACCTTTTCACGGGCGCCCTCGTAGGCATCCGTCGCGGCATTCGAGAGGAAATGCAAGCCGCGATGGACGTTGGCATATTCGTTGGCATAGGCATGGGCAACGGCGTCGATGACGAGCTGCGGCTTCTGCGCCGATGCGCCGTTGTCGAGATAAACAAGCGGCTTGCCATAGACCGTCCGGGAAAGGATCGGGAAATCCTTTCTTACGGCCTCGACGTCATAGGCTGGCACCGGCACAGTGTGTTCCATGGTCCTGTCCAATCAGGCGTGTTTTACGAGCCAGGCCGAGATGACGCCTTCGAGCGCCTCGACCAGCGCCTCATCATCTTCCAACTCCTCGACGATCTCGGCAACGAAGGCGTTGACGAGCATCGCGCGTGCCTTGTTCTCCGGAATGCCGCGAGAGAGCAGGTAGAACAGCTGGGTATGATCGATATCGATTACCGTTGCACCGTGACCGCACTGCACGTCGTCGGCGAAGATCTCGAGTTCAGGCTTTGCCGAGAAGTCCGCGTCGTCGGACAAGAGCAGCGTATTGCACGACATCTTCGCGTCGGTCTTCTGCGCATCCTTCGCGACAAGGATCTTGCCCTGAAGCACACCCTTCGCGCGGTCGAAAACGACGTTGCGGATGATTTCGCTCGAGGTCGTGTGCGGCACGTCATGGCTCAGCGTGAAGGTCACGTCCGTGTGGCTCTCGCCGCCGAGCAGGTTGATGCCGCGCAGCGTCAGATCCGCACCCTCGCCGCTCGCCCTGCCATGCAGTTCCTGGCGTACCAGCTTGCCACCAGCATTGATGACGAAGAGGTGCAGTTTCGCGTTCTTGCCGAGGTCGAAACGAATCTGGCCGAGATGGGTGTCGGCCGGCCCCTGCTGCTGCAGGATGATCCAGATCACGTCGGCGCCTTCGGCAAGCGTCACGTCGCTCACCGAGGAAACGAAGCTCGCATCCCCGTTGGTCGACAGATGCCGCTCGAGCACCGTTGCCTTGGATCCGGCACCGAAAGAAACCGGGAAGCGCGTATGGGCCTGGCCGTGACTTTGTGCGACCTGGATTTCCAGCGGCGCTTCCAACTCGACGCCTTCCGCGACTGCGATTTCCAGGCCGCCGCGAACCAGACCGCCATTGATGCGGCCAATGGCGTCATCGAAGCCGAGGACGGCAAGACCGGCGACTGCCGAACCGTCGAGCAGGCTCTCCGTATAGGAGCGCGCAGTGATCCCCTCGGGAAGGCTCTTGAGATCGGCCTCACCGTTGCGCACCGAAAGCACGGTGGCGCCCGCGACGATCGGTTCGACTCGGTCGGCAAAGGCGGACGGATCAGCGGAGGGCACCGCGCGCAGCAAGGTTCTGAGGTCCGTATAGTGCCAGGACTCGACGCGCCGCGTCGGCAGCCCCGCCGTCCTCAATTCGTGGACGAGCGTGTCGCGCAGCGACAGCACGGCCCCGTCGCCGGGCAGGTCGCCGATCTGGGCGGTATAGGCATCGACGAGCGCCGTTTCGGCTGCCGTCATCTTGATGGCCTGTTGCATATTCATTCGAACACTCCTTCAACAGGCGTCAGGCTGCCGCCTCGATGATGTCGGCATAGCCCTTGGCTTCGAGCTCATGCGCCAGCGTCTTGTCGCCCGACTTGACGACCTGGCCCTTGTAGAGAACGTGGACCGTATCCGGGACGATGTAGTCGAGCAGGCGCTGGTAGTGCGTGATGACGACGACGGCGCGATCCGGCGAACGCAGCGCATTGACGCCGTCGGCGACGACCTTCAGCGCGTCGATGTCGAGGCCCGAGTCGGTCTCGTCGAGCACGCAGAGCTTCGGCTCGAGAAGCGCCATCTGCAGGATTTCCGCGCGCTTCTTTTCACCGCCGGAGAAGCCGACATTGAGCGGCCGACGCAGCATTTCCGGCGCAATCTTCAGCTCAGCGGCGGCTTCCTTGACGCGGCGCATGAATTCCGGCGTCGTCAGCTCATCTTCGCCGCGATACTTGCGCTGTTCGTTCATTGCCACCTTCAGGAACTGCATGGTGGCAACGCCCGGGATCTCGACCGGATACTGGAATGCGAGAAAGATGCCCTTGGCTGCACGCTCCGAAGCGTCGAGTTCCAGGATGCTCTCGCCGTTGTAGAGGATGTCGCCCTCGGTCACTTCATAGTCTTCGCGCCCGGAAAGGATATAGGAGAGCGTCGACTTGCCGGAGCCGTTGGGGCCCATGATAGCGGCGACTTCACCGGCCTTCACGGTCAGGTTCAGGCCGCGGATGATCTCGGTGCCGTCCTCGGCGATGCGTGCGTGCAGGTTCTTGATTTCAAGCATTTCAAATCGTCCTCTGGGAAACGAATAGTTCTCGCGCGCAGATCCAGCGCGCCGGTTCAATAATCAGTCCCGGGCCTCAGCCAACGGAGCCTTCCAGCGAGATGCCGATCAGCTTCTGCGCCTCGACGGCGAACTCCATCGGCAGTTCCTGGATGACTTCCTTGACGAAGCCGTTGACGATCAGCGCGATCGCCTGTTCTGCCGGGATGCCGCGCTGCAGGCAGTAGAACAGCTGATCCTCGGAGATCTTCGAAGTCGTCGCCTCGTGCTCGAACTGTGCGGTCGAGTTCTTCGCCTCGATATAGGGCACCGTGTGGGCGCCGCACTTGTCGCCGATCAGCAGCGAGTCGCACTGGGTGAAGTTGCGGGCGTTCTCCGCCTTGCGATGGGCCGAGACCTGGCCGCGATAGGTGTTGTCCGAAACGCCGGCGGCAATGCCCTTGGAGATGATACGGCTCGACGTGTTCTTGCCGAGGTGGATCATCTTCGTGCCGGAGTCGACCTGCTGGTGGCCGTTGGAAACGGCGATCGAGTAGAATTCGCCGCGCGAACCATCGCCGCGCAGGATGCAGGACGGATATTTCCAGGTGATCGCCGAGCCGGTCTCAACCTGCGTCCAGGAGATCTTCGAGTTCTTGCCGCGGCAATCGCCACGCTTGGTCACGAAGTTGTAGATGCCGCCCTTGCCATGCTTGTCGCCCGGATACCAGTTCTGAACCGTCGAATACTTGATTTCGGCGTCATCCAGCGCGATCAGCTCGACGACCGCGGCGTGAAGCTGGTTCTCGTCGCGCTGCGGCGCCGTGCAGCCTTCGAGGTAGGAGACATAGGCGCCTTCCTCGGCAATGATCAGCGTGCGCTCGAACTGGCCCGTGTTCTTCTCGTTGATGCGGAAATAGGTCGAAAGCTCCATCGGGCAACGGACGCCCTTCGGCACATAGACGAAGGAACCATCGGTGAAGACGGCGGAGTTCAGCGTTGCATAGAAGTTATCGGACTGAGGTACCACCGTACCGAGATACTTCTTTACGAGATCCGGGTGCTCCCGCATCGCCTCCGAGATCGACATGAAGATGACGCCGGCCTTCTTCAGTTCTTCCTTGAAGGTGGTAACGACGGAAACGGAGTCGAACACCGCATCGACGGCGATCCTCGTCTTCTCGACGCCGGCCAGAATCTCCTGCTCCTTCAGTGGAATGCCGAGCTTCTCATAGACCTTGAGCAGCTCCGGATCGACCTCGTCGAGCGATTTCGGGCCGGTCGTGCCCTTCGGCGCGGCGTAATAGTGAATCTCGTTGAAGTCGATCTTCGAATAGCGGACACGCGCCCAGCTGGGCTCGTCCATGGTGAGCCAGCGGCGATAGGCCTCGAGGCGCCATTCGAGCATCCATTCCGGTTCGTTCTTCTTCTCGGAGATCAAGCGGATGATATCCTCGGACAGGCCCTTCGGCGCCTTGTCCATCTCGATCTTCGTCTCGAAGCCGTATTTGCACTGGTCCACGTCGATCTGGCGGACCTGATCAATGGTTTCCTGCACGGCAGGCATGTCGCTCTCCAATCTCGTCGGATCCAAGGTCCGGCGGCTTGTCAATGCGGTGCAATATGTGCGCACCGCTTATGTAATGGCTAAAAGGCGGTTTTCACCCCATTTGCCAAGCGGAAAATTGCTTTTCCGCAATTTCGTTCAAGGCATTCCGCATTCACGCGGCCTGCCCGGTCGAGCGGCGCCGCGCCGCCACTTTAGCGAACACTGCCGCACAGCGTTCGATCTCCGCTTGCGTCGTCGATGCACCGATCGAAAGGCGCAAGGCGCCCTGTCGCGGATCATAACCCATCGCCGTCAGCACATGACTCTGTCCAACCTTGCCGGAAGAGCACGCAGAGCCTGCCGAGAGGGCCACGCCTTCAAGATCGAAGGCAATCTGGCCGGTCTCCGCCTTCAGGCCCGGAAGCGTGAAGAAGGACGTATTGGCGATTCGCGGCGCGTTTCGACCATGGATCACCACGTCCGGTGCGCTTTCCAGCATCTGCGCCTCAAGCCGATCGCGCAGAGCGGCAATCGCGGCCGCGCGGGCGCCCAGGTTGTCGGCAGCCGCCCTGGCAGCTGCCCCGAAGCCCGCCAGCGCCGGCGCGTTCTCGGTGCCCGAGCGATGGCCCTTCTCCTGACCGCCGCCGCGGATCAGGGGCGCAGGCATCATGACCTCGCCGCGGGCGACGAGTGCGCCGCCCCCTTTCGGCCCGCCGAGCTTGTGCGACGAGATGATGAGGAAGTCGGCGCCCAGGCTCTCGATCGACAGCGGCAGGCGGCCGGCGGCCTGCACGGCGTCGACGACTAACAGTCCCCCGTGGGCACGCACGATTGCAGAAACTTCGCCGATCGGCTGGACAATGCCCGTCTCGTTATTGGCGAGCATCACGGCCACCATCGGCAGGCCCGACTGGCGATCATGCGCCGCAAGCAACGTCTCGAGCGCGATACAATCGATAACGCCGTCGCTGGTGACAGGCACTTCGCAAATATTCTCTCGCGCGAAACGTCCGCCCTCGCGCACCGCCGGATGCTCGATCGCAGAGACATAGAGCTTGCCGAGCTTGAGCGGCGTGCGGCCCATACGAAAATCCGGCGTCAGCACCATGTTGGCCGCTTCCGTGGCGCCGCTGGTGAATATCACCGAGGAGGCCTTGGCGCCGCAAAGCGCGGCAACATCACGGCGCGCGCTTTCGATCAGGCCTCGAAGGGCCCGACCCTCGCCGTGAACGGACGAGGGATTGCCGACCGCATCGAGCGCGGACAGGAAAGCATCGCGCGCTTCGGGCAGAAGCGGCGCTGTCGCATTCCAATCCATGTATATGCGCGGTCCCGGCATTGCTTCCTTCGCTAGAGCCGACGGTTCAATCCCTGCAATCGATGCCGTTGCATTTTTCTTGAATTTTCCGCGCCGCTTGTCCTATGAGACGACGAACGCGGCGGAGTGCCCGCATCGAAGTTTTGAACGGTTCTAAAGTGCGTTCTAGAAAAGCTGACTGCTTTCGTCAAGACAGAACGGCATCAACAACGACGATTTGAACCAGAAACGTTCCCGGAGAACCTATGCCCGAAATCATCTTCAACGGACCGGCCGGTCGCCTCGAAGGCCGCTATCAGCCTTCGAAGCAGAAGAGTGCACCGATCGCCATCATCCTGCATCCGCATCCGCAGTTCGGCGGGACGATGAACAACCAGATCGTCTACCAGCTCTTTTACATGTTCCAGAAGCGCGGCTTTACGACACTGCGGTTCAATTTCCGCGGCATCGGCCGCAGCCAGGGCGAATTCGACCATGGTGCGGGCGAACTTTCCGATGCGGCCTCGGCGCTCGATTGGGTGCAGAGCCTGCATCCCGATTCGAAGAGCTGTTGGGTGGCCGGCTATTCGTTCGGCGCCTGGATCGGCATGCAGCTTCTGATGCGCCGTCCCGAGATCGAGGGCTTCATGGCGGTTGCACCGCAGCCGAACATCTATGACTTCTCGTTCCTGGCGCCCTGCCCGTCATCGGGCCTCATCATCAACGGCGACAGCGACAAGGTCGCGCCGGAGAAGGACGTGAACGGTCTCGTCGAAAAGTTGAAGGCGCAGAAGGGCATCCTGATCACGCACAAGACGGTTTCCGGCGCGAACCACTTCTTCAACGGCCAGATCGAGACCCTGATGGGGGAATGCGAGGACTATCTCGACCGTCGCCTCAACGGAGAGCTGGTGCCGGAGCCCGCGGCGAAGCGCATTCGCTGAGGAAGTTCCATTTCCATATACGAGCCGGCCCGGAGATCGCATTCGATTTCCGGGCCGTTTTGTATCTAATCTATGACCGCCCCACCCGCCGGGACGTGGCGGGCAGCACGAGCACCGGCGGTTCGGCGCATTCCACGCGGTTCCTGCCCCCGGCCTTGGCGGCATAGAGCGCCTTGTCGGCGCGCTGCATCGCCGCTTCCATCGGCTCTCCCGGAACAATGGCCGCAACCCCGAAGCTTGCCGTGATCCTGACGCTTTCGGGCAATCCCTCGACCCGCGTCGATGCCATTGCCGCGCGCATCCCCTGAGCGAGCACGCGCGCTTCCGCCAGCCCGACACGAGGCAGAAATACCGCGAACTCCTCCCCGCCGAGCCGCGCTGCCACGGCCCTCATCGGCATGAGCTCCACAAGAACACGGGAGAACTGCCGGATCACGCCGTCGCCGGCATGATGGCCGTAAGTATCGTTGACCAGCTTGAAGCGGTCGAGGTCGGCGAGAATCAGCGTCCCGGGCCCCTCGCCCCCACAGGTCTCCAACATTGGTGTGACGCGATCGACGAAGCCGCGGCGATTGCAGAGGCCGGAGAGCGCGTCGAGCTCGGAGCTGGCGCGGGCCTCGTCGATGATATCCTTGACCATCACCCCGAGGATCGCCATGCCTGTCGCGACGATCAGCATTGCGCCAAGCGCTTGCGAAATGAGAGCGAACGGACTTGCGAGGTAATCCGCCGCCGTGGCGCCCGATCCGGCTGCAATGGCGGCGTAGATTTTCACAAGGTAGTAGATCGACGTCAGAACCAATAGGCCGAACAGGATCCAGTCCGCGGGGGACCGACGCTTGGACCTCAGCACGGTCGATGCCGACCATGCCTGGATGACGAAGAACGGCAGCTGGTAGAAGAAGGCGTGCCGAAGCGTTCCGCGCGGCAAGTCGTAGATCAGCAGATCGAGCAGCACCGAACCCAGGAAGAAGACTGTAAGGACAAGCAGGCGCGCCGGCACCTGATAGAAGAGCCCTAACGAAAGGCGAAGGAGGATGAAGCCGCCAAGAACGCTGGCAAATGCCCCGACGGCAAAGAACTTCGGCACAGGCGTGAAGGGCAGTACGGTCTCGAAGACGGCCGCGAGCGAGGCGACGGCGAAGCCGGCCGCGCACCAGATCGCCGGGCCTTTTGCACGACTTTTTGCGGCAATGATGAGAAAGGCCACCACGAATATCTGGGCAATGATGAAATTCACCGCCAGCAGGGATATCGCACCACCCATCGATAGAATCCGAAAGTCCCAGCCCAAATCAACGAGGCGCGAAATTGCGCCTCGCGGCGGGAAATGTAGCCATCGCGCACGAAGAATTCATTAAATAATGCCTCAGCTCTTTGACTTCAGTGCATCTTTCGGCCTTGCCGCCCGCCGGCCGCCGCTCATCGGCTGGGTGACGCCCGTGGTGCCGGGATAGCTCAACGGCAGCCCGCGCAATGACCGGACGGCCAGGTAGGCCCAGGCTTCGGCTTCCATCGAATCGCCGTTCAGGCCCAGCGCCTCAGCGGCAAGCACCCGTCCGGCTGCTGCCTCCGCAAGTGAGGCCAGGTCCCGCATGATGACGGGATTGAGGCGGCCGCCGCCGCAGATGATGTAAGTTCCCGGCATTTTCGGAAGATGCCGTGCCGACCGCAATATGGCGGCCGCCGTCACATGCGCCAATGTGCGGGCACCGTCTTCGAGGCTCGCGTCAGCAGCTGCAGGCGGCGCAAAGTCGTTGCGGTCGAGCGAGCGGCGCTTGTCCGACGAGAAGAAGGGATGAGCGAGGTAGCGTTCGGCAAGCTCCGGCAGCACCGAGCCTTCGCTCGCAATCATGCCGCCCTGGTCATAGGGAATGCCGGCATGGGCTTCCACCCACTGGTCGATCAACGTGTTTCCCGGCCCGCTGTCATAGGCGATGATCGCCTCGCCGGTCCCGATGAAGGTGATGTTGGAAATGCCGCCGATGTTCACGAAGGCGACAGGCGCTTCGATCTCCGAGCTCTCGGATAAGTCGCGGGCCAATGCGGCGTGATAGGCCGGGATGAGCGGCGCCCCTTGGCCGCCATGCGCCATGTCGTTCGCCCGCATGTCGTAGACCACGTCGATCAGGGTTTCCCTCGCCAGCAGGTGTCCATCGCCGATCTGAACGGTCAGGGCCTCGTCGGGGCGGTGTAGGACCGTCTGCCCATGGAAACCTATTACGTCAACAGTGTCTTGCAAAAGATTGTTTTCGTGAAGAAATATCTTCACCGCATCCGCGTGCCTCAGCGACAGGTCCCGCTCGAGGTCCGCCAGCGTTCCGGGCCGCTCGTCTCTCTTGCGGATCGACTTGGCATCGTCGAGCCCCTGCTTCAGACGATCTCGGAAGGCAGCATCATAGGCATATCCGGCTGACGGCCCTCTTCGAACGATCGTGTCGCCGTCGGTTTCGACGAGGGCGACGTCGATACCATCCATGCTCGTGCCGCTCATCAGGCCGATCGCCGTCAACACCTTGCCCATGGATGCCCTCCGCGCATTTTTCTTTATCCACCGGTCATAGCAAAACGCTGCCCGAGCAAAAACGTGCACTTTCGACAAAACAGTGATAAACGCCCGCCGCAGACGTCCCAACAAGCCGAAAGAGACAGCTTATGTCCGAGTTCAAGTCCGATTTCCTCCACACTCTCAAAGAACGCGGTTTCATCCATACCACATCGGATGATACCGGCCTCGATGAGCTGTTCCGCAAGGAAATCGTGACTGCCTATATCGGATTCGACCCGACGGCGCCGAGCCTGCATGCGGGCGGGCTTATCCAGATCATGATGCTGCACTGGCTTCAGGCGACCGGCCACCGGCCCATCTCGCTGATGGGCGGAGGAACCGGCATGGTTGGCGATCCGTCCTTCAAGGATGAGGCACGGCAGTTGATGACGTCGGAAACGATCGCCGCCAACATCGCGAGCATCAAGACGGTTTTCTCGAATTATCTGCGCTATGGCGAAGGCCCTACCGACGCATTGATGATCAACAACGCCGATTGGTTGCTGGGCATCAACTACCTCGAGTTCCTGCGCGATGTCGGCCGCCACTTCTCCGTCAACCGCATGCTTTCCTTCGACAGCGTCAAGACGCGCCTCGACCGCGAGCAATCGCTGTCGTTCCTCGAGTTCAACTACATGATCCTACAGGCCTACGACTTTGTGGAGCTTTGCAAGCGCACCGGATGCCGCCTGCAGATGGGCGGCTCGGATCAGTGGGGAAACATCGTCAACGGCATCGATCTCGGCCACCGCATGGGAACGCCGCAACTCTATGCGCTGACGTCACCGCTGCTGACTACGGCTTCCGGCGCCAAGATGGGCAAGTCGGTAAACGGCGCCATCTGGCTCAACCCGGACATGCTGGGGTCCTATGATTTCTGGCAGTACTGGCGCAACACCGAGGATGCCGACGTCACGCGCTTCCTGAAGCTCTATACGACGTTGCCGATGGCGGAAATCGAGCGCCTGTCCAACCTCGGCGGCTCCGAGATCAACGAGGTGAAAAAGATCCTGGCGACCGAAATCACTGCGATGCTGCACGGTCGGGCAGCAGCCGAGCAGGCGGCAGAAACGGCACGCAAGACCTTTGAAGAAGGTGCGCTTGCAGAAAACCTGCCGTCGATCGACGTTTCCGCCCACGAGCTCGAATCGGGCCTGGGCCTACTGACACTGCTGGTCCGTGCCGGCCTCGCCGGATCGAACGGCGAGGCTCGCCGCCACGTCCAGGGCGGCGGCGTTCGCATCAATGACGAGCAGATCAATGATGAGCGCCGTGTCGTCGGAAGCGGCGACGTCACCGCCGATGGCGTCTTCAAGCTGTCGCTCGGCAAGAAGAAGCACATACTGGTGCGGCCGGTCTGACCGGCCACCAAGTCACGATCCAGGGGCCGGCCGCTACGCCGGCCCTTCATTGAAACTCGAAAATGTTGCGGAAAACGCCCGGGGCGATGAGCGATAGCGGGTTGATCGTCAGATGCGGCTGGTTGAATGGTCCGGTCAGCTTGAAGGTAATGCCGAGCAGGCCACGATCGCGACCGTTACCGAGCAGGACGCCGATCAGCGGCAGCTCGCCGAACAAGCGGTTGATGCCATAGGCTGGCATGAAAGTACCGGTCATGTCCATGCGACCGTTCCTGTCTCGGACAGTGCCCTGGAAGGTGGCGCCGACGTCGAGGCCGCGCAACACGCCGCTGTCGACCCGGATGACGCCACGATCCAATAGAAGCTGGGCGAAGCCCCGCTCGAAACGGGCCGTGCTCACGTCGATATCCCTCCGCACCGCCTGATTGAGGCTGCGGCCGTCCTGACCGGCCGGCGTCGAGACCATCGACTGCAACTTCTGCTCGCCGATGAGGGAAAATTTGCGCAGATCTACTGTACCACGCCAGGATCTGGCGCCGCGATCTCGGAGTCGCAGGTTCAAGAGACCGCCGCGCATGTTGCGATAGATGTCGGTAAAGCGGGCCAGAGCGCCCGCGTCACTCGTGGTCAGTTCCAGCGTGTTGTCCGGCCCCGCCTTCACCATCCTGGCGACCACCGCCTGCCCGCTTGTGGTTACCGCCGACAGGTCGATATCGTCGATCTCTTGCCCGCGGCTCGAGTGAGCAAAGCTCACATTGGAAAGGACCTCGCCGTTGAAGCCGACGACACGGTCGAGCCGGGCGCTGATCTTCACATTGCCGTCGGCACCGGAGCCGGACTCGCCCTTCGCTCGCGCCAGCGGCAGCCTGATATCTGCCGACGAGCCGGTGAGTGTCACCACATGACCGCCCCTTGCTCGCTCGACTGTCACGGCAAAATCGTCGCCGTTGGTCAGGCGCACGTCGTGCAATCGGGCCGATGCGAGGCCGCGGTCGTCGACGCGGAGATCTCCGGCTGCACCGAATCCATCGCCCTGGATGCGGAAATCAGCTATCTCCGTCAGAGTCTCGCTTTTCTTCACCGTGAATTCGGCATTGGCGGCAATGCCGGCGCCCTTGTTCCAGCCGATCCACGGCAGTGACAGGGCCGCTTTTCCGAGATCCGCCTTGACGGACTGACTGCCGTCATCCGAAAGCGCCACCTCCACGCCGACCGGCCCGCTGACGATGCCGGACAAGGCAGGGGCGATCTTGCGGCGCGCCGCATCGTCGAGAGTTCCGGAGATCGCGCGTGTCCGCTTGACATTCGCCTTCGGATCCACCGGCTCGGTCAGGGCGATGCGCATTTCTGCGCCGTCGATCAGAGCATCGGCGTCGAGAACCGCTCGGGTGTTGTCGATCCGCATCGCTCCCGACAGATCGGCGATCTCGCGGCCGGAAACCGGCCGGTTTATCGACACCTTCTGCAACTGCATTTCCGCTTGCCATAAGGGCGGCGGTGGATTCTGATTTGAGATCAGGCCGAAGCGGGCACCGACCAATGCGCTCATCGGGCCGGTAAAATCCTCGGGCACGAAGGGGGTCTTCTGCAGGGCCCGGATCGGCTTGTAACTGACAAGCTCGGCAATGGAGTCGGCCTCGCCGCCGACCTCGATCTTCATCTCCGCCATCAGCGGCTTGCTGTAGACATCCGGAATGACGAAGTCGCCGCCGTTCAGAGCCACGGAGCGTCCGGACGGGAAAAACGCCGCGCCGCGCCGAACGTCGACCGTCATGCGTTCGCCACTCAGTTTGAAATGCCCGGCGGTATCGCGCAGCGGCGGAATTTCGCCGGCGATGTTGACGCGCGTGTTATCTATAGAGAAGTTGATATTGAGCTCGTCCTCGTTGAGCTTCAGTTCGCCATCACTGTTCGCAATTCGTCCCTCCGGGATCGACACCTCTATGCGCGCATCCGTCACCGTACCGCCGAAGAGATTGCCGATCGCCCATCGTCGGGCGCCCTTGGCTACCCACCAGGGCCACAATTGCTTGATCGCCGTTGGCTGCATGTGGTCGCTCACCGCAGCGAAATCGATCTGAGGCGACGTCTTGCCGAAGGCGACCGCGAGCGAGCCCGCCATGGATCCGAGCGGGCTCGATATGGCCAGCTGGTCGAAGATCAGCCGGTGGCTACCAGTTTCGAATCGGCCATTCGCCTTCGCGTCGAAGGATAGCGGACGCTCCTGCATGTCTTCCGGCTCGGAGCTCGCGTCTTTCAGCAGCAGATCGACGGCAAAGCCCGTCTGGCTTCCATCGGAGACTTTGTCTAGGTCAATCAAGGCACCGGTGAAGGGAAAGACCGAGCGTCCGATCTTGACCGCTGACGGCAATATCTCGACCGAAGCGCGTTCGAAATCGTAGGAAGCGTTCAGTTCCGACGGCTTGAGCGCGGAGACGAGTCCTCCGGCGTGAAATGATCCCTGAGAAGTCCTGATGCCGACCTCCAAGGCCGGCTTCGCGCTGTCCGCGGCGCGCGTCGCTCTGAGGCTGACCTCGGCGGCAGCGTCGATCCCGAAGGCATCCTCGCTGCCGGATTTGTCGTGGTACAGAAAAGGCGACAGCGGCAGGGATCTAAAGACCGCCTCGATGCCGGCGATGTGTTCGTCCTGGCCGACGGCCCTCGCCTCGAGCTGTGCTTCCTTGCCGTCGATGGCAATGGAGCCGTCGACGCGGATGGCGCCATCGGCGTCGCGGCTGAATGCAAGCATCCTTACATCGACCGGAACGATCCGCCCGCGGGATCCGGTCACAGACAGCGTCAGATCCGAAAGCTGAACGGTCCGTGTCGCACTCCGCGCCGTCAGCCGCGACATCGCATCGATATGCGCGAACAGCTTTTCGAGCGCCGTGCCGGTGTCCGCGATACGAATCGCCGTCAGGTCTATGGGCTCGCCACGCGGCAACAACCCTGTATCGAGCTCCCCTCCTTCCGCTTCCAGCCGCGACACGGCTATGCGGCCGGTCATCAGGGCCAAAGGATCAAGTGCGATCGAGACGGCCGCCAGCTTGGCGACCGGGCGGCCGGAGGCGCGGTCGTTCAGTGTCACCCCGCGCGCCTTGAGCGCAAGCGCGCCCTGGCCAGTGACACGGATAACTGTGCTTTCGACCTCGGCATTGTAGTTGGCGCCAAGGGCAGTGTTGAGCGCAGTGCGCGCACGAGCGTTCAAGGGACCGTCGGCGAGCCCGCTTTCGATAACCGCGACTAACGACGCGATGACGACGAAGGCCACAAGCGAAAAGCAGAGCAGAATCTTGCCGAAACGACGCAGCATGCCACCGGACAGGGGCGTGTGCACAATAACCGGGTCACGGGCCTGGGCCGAGGGCAGCGCGTCCAGCGCGACGATGTCTTCCTTGCGAAAGCAAACCCTTTCGCCGCGGATATCACTCATCGGCGCGGGATTCCTCCACCTGCTTGCTGCATTGCATTCTTCCTGTCCGGATCGCCATCATGCGCGCCGGATCGTTGTATCCTGTAGATCATAAGTCGCCGAACCAAGTCACCACGCTTCGCTGTGGTTGCTGTGGAAAGCGCGCGACAGCCTACTGCAGGTTTCCCAGGTCGAAGCCGAACAAGGATAAAACATGCAGCAATTCAAAGCGCTACAGCGATCCGTGTGCGTCTGAAGGGACGCGGCGCTGGAGTGCCCTTTGTCCCGCGACGTGGCATTCTTTACGGCTCGTAGCCATAAAAGCCGTCGGGCGGCTGTCAATGCAGTCGCAAACCTGCTGGACGGACCGCGACGATCTTGGGTATCCCCTATTTGCGAAATGTCGATAAAACTTGGCGTAAGAAAGGCTTAATCATGGCACCTTTGCGGCCCGGCGATCCCGCCCCGGAATTCGAACTTGCTCGCGACGGCGGCGGCTCGATTTCATTGTCTGCTCTTCGCGGCAAGCCGGTTGTGTTGTTCTTCTATCCTAAGGACGACACCAAGACCTGCACCGTGGAAGCGATTTCCTTCTCCGGCCTCTCGGAAGCGTTCGCGTCGGCCGGTGTGGCGCTGATCGGTATCTCGCCCGATTCGGTCAAAAGCCATGACCGATTTGCCAAGAAGCACGACCTCGCCGTCGCGCTTGCGGCGGACGAGGAGAAAACTGTCGTCAACGCCTATGGCGTCTGGGCGGAAAAGAGCCTGTACGGCCGCAAATATATGGGGGTCGAACGGACGACTTTTCTGATCGACGCGGCGGGCATCATCAATCACGTCTGGGAAAAGGTCCGGGTGGACGGGCACGCCGAGGACGTTCTCACCGCGGCGAAAGCTCTGCGTACCGGCTGAGCGATCGATGGCCGTGCTCCCGCAATTCCACAGTCTGCGCGGCGCTGCCGTCGAAGCGCTCCGCGCAAGTGACCTGACCGTCAAAACCGAGCTCGCGCAGAAGGCCACACGGCGCTGGCAAGCGCGGACGCTCTCCTTGCGATCGCCGCTCGATCGTCCCGTTCCGGCACGGCCCGGCAGACCGGAAAAGCCCATCCTCACGCCGCCGACACAGGTCAAGCGGCGTTCCCTCGGCTCGCCGAAGGGCAGAATCGCACTGCTCCATGCGATCGCGCATATCGAATTGAATGCCGTCGATCTCGCGCTCGACATCGTCGCTCGCTTCGCCACGGAGCCCGTGCCGCAATCCTTCTTCGATGGATGGATGCAGGTTGCCTTCGAGGAGGCCAAGCATTTTCGGCTGGTGCGGCAAAGGCTTAACGATCTAGGCTCCGACTATGGCGACCTGCCGGCCCACGATGGTCTGTGGCAGGCGGCCCACGACACGCGCAACGATCTGACCGCGCGCCTGGCCGTGGTGCCGCTCATCCTGGAGGCGCGCGGCCTGGACGTCACACCGGCACTGCAGGCGAAGATGAGAGAGACTGGCGATCATGAAAGTGCTGCCGTTCTCGATGTCATCTATGAAGATGAGAAAGGCCACGTTGCCGTCGGCGCGAAATGGTTCCGCTTCCTGTGCGCCCGGCAGAAGAAGAACCCGGCCGCAACCTTCCAGGCACTGGTGCGGGCGAACTTTCGCGGGCCGCTGAAGGCGCCTTTCAACGACGTCGCGCGGGCCGAGGCCGGTTTGACACCGTCCTTCTACCGATCAATGACGGCCTCCACCAACATCTAACGGGCCGCACCACACGCTTTGTTAACCCTAATAAAGTGTAATCACCCTCGGGGCAAACGCGAGTTGGGTCGCATCTGGCGGGGGTGATGGGGTGTCTGTTCGTCCGGAAAACCGGGGCTTCGTCAAGCGCCGGCAAAGTCACGTCCTGATCCTCGCAAGCGGAGACAGGGTGCGTCACATGACTGTCCGTCCGTGGATGGCAGCCGTCACCACCTCGCTCATCGGCGTCTTCGGCATCGGCTATCTCGCCGCAACCACCTATCTCGTGCTTCGCGATGACCTGATCGGCGGCACGATCGCCCGCCAAGCGCGCATGCAGCATGAATACGAGGACCGAATCACGGCACTCCGCGCTCAGGTCGATCGAGTGACAAGCCGACAACTGCTGGACCAACAGATCGTCGAGGAAAAAGTCGACAAGCTCCTGCAGCAGCAATTGGAGCTTTCCTCACGCAGCGGCAGGCTCGGCACGCTGGCCGGGAATGCCGAGCCGCTCGCGAGCGACGGACAAGCGGCCGCGCTGTCGGACGCCGAACCCCTCGCCTACGGGAAACGCGCCGACGCCCAGGGCGGCATCCAGGCGATCGAGGAGATCATGGGCATCGCGGAAGAGAACGCCGGCGCGCCGGCTCATGCAT
Source organism: Sinorhizobium fredii USDA 257 (assembly GCF_000265205.3). Lineage (NCBI taxonomy): Bacteria > Pseudomonadati > Pseudomonadota > Alphaproteobacteria > Hyphomicrobiales > Rhizobiaceae > Ensifer > Ensifer fredii. Next base: position 3,952,682 of record NC_018000.1, on the reverse strand, counting down.
CTGCGCTTGGCTACGTGCGGCAAGCGCGGTCGAGCGGTCCAAGCGAGACCATTTCAGATCGTACGGATCGCCTCTTTTCAAAAGTCACGCTCTCGCTGAAAGACATCGAACGTGACCAGGTGGCGCATGTTCGGCAGTTGACGAGCAGTGCGCAGAGGACCTCCGAAGCGATCCGGAGGATCGTCGAGCGCACAGGGTTTGCCCTTCCGGGTCCGAAGACCGCAGACGCTTCAGCCACTCCCGTTTCGACCGACGGATCGGCGATCGGTGGACCTTTCATCGAGCCGCATAGCCAGGACGACTTCGAACATTCACTCGCCACACTGGACAGCGCGCTTGTCGACTTGGAAGAGACCCGCGACGCTGCACGGAAGCTCCCGCTCGAAAGTCCCGCGCCGACAAGCGACGTAACGAGCAGTTTCGGAAATCGGCTGGATCCCTTCTTGGGACGGTTGGCGCTCCACGCCGGCATCGACTTCCGCGCCGCGACCGGCACACGCATTCGCTCGACCGCAGAGGGAACCGTAACGGCGGCGGGGCCGGCGGGCGGATACGGCAACATGATCGAGATCGACCACGGAAACGGTGTCTCGACGCGCTATGCGCATCTGGCCGTGATCCTCGTGAATGTCGGTGATCGCATCGATGCCGACCAGGTGATCGCCCAGTCAGGCAGCACGGGCCGCTCGACGGGTCCGCATCTGCATTATGAAGTTCGCCTGAACGGTCAGGCGGCGGATCCGATGCGCTTCCTGCGCGCCGGTACAAAGCTTGCCGGCTATCTGAATTGACGCGTCAAAGTCGTCCGCAGCCCACGCCGGCAATTTGACAAGAAAAGCAATAGATTCGCATCTATTTACCGTCCGAAGCGTCAAGGTGCTGGATTTCTTGACTTTCGGCGCCTTTCGTCCTAAGAGCGCCGCCATAGGATGGTGTATTTCCATCGATCGATCAGAGTTCTATTGAACCGGAACGGAAACAGATTCCCCTTTGACCAATTTTGCTGACCTTGGCCTGAGCCAAAAAGTTCTCTCCGCAGTTACTGACGCGGGCTACACAACGCCGACACCGATCCAAGTGGGCGCCATTCCGCCGGCCCTTCAGCGTCGCGACATCCTTGGCATCGCGCAGACCGGCACGGGCAAGACGGCGTCCTTCGTGCTGCCGATGTTGACGCTCCTGGAAAAGGGCCGCGCGCGTGCACGTATGCCGCGCACCTTGATCCTGGAGCCCACCCGCGAGCTTGCGGCGCAGGTTACAGAGAACTTCGACAAGTACGGCAAGAATCACAAGCTCAATATTGCGCTCTTGATCGGCGGCGTCTCCTTCGACGAGCAGGACCGCAAGCTCGAGCGCGGCGCCGACGTTCTGATCTGCACGCCCGGCCGCCTGCTCGATCATTTCGAGCGCGGCAAGCTCCTGATGTCCGGCGTGGAGATCCTCGTCATCGACGAAGCCGACCGTATGCTCGACATGGGCTTCATCCCGGATATCGAGCGGATCGCGAAGCTTATTCCCTTCACCCGCCAGACGCTGTTCTTCTCAGCAACCATGCCGCCGGAAATTCAGAAGCTCGCCGACCGGTTCCTGCAGAACCCTGAGCGGGTGGAAGTCGCCCGCCCCGCCTCGGCGGCAATCACCGTGACGCAGCGCTTCGTCGCCGCGCACGGAAAGGATTACGAAAAGCGCGCCGTGCTGCGGGATCTCATCCGCGCTCAGGGCGAACTCAAGAACGCGATCATCTTCTGCAACCGCAAGAAGGACGTCGCCGAGCTCTTCCGCTCGCTCGACCGCCATGGCTTCTCGGTTGGTGCCCTGCACGGCGACATGGACCAGCGCTCTCGCATGGCGATGCTGGCCAGCTTCAAGGACGGCAATATCCAGTTGCTCGTTGCTTCGGACGTCGCGGCGCGCGGCCTTGACATTCCGGACGTCAGCCACGTCTTCAATTTCGATGTGCCGATCCACGCGGAAGACTATGTGCACCGCATCGGCCGTACCGGCCGGGCCGGACGCTCCGGCGCTTCCTTCACGATCGTGACGAAGCGCGACACGAAGTTCTCCGACGCCATCGAGAAGCTGATCGGCGAGAAGGTCGAGTGGCTGAGTGGCGACCTTTCGCAACTGCCCGAGCCGATGGAAAGCCATGACGGCCGGCGCGAGCGCGGCCGCGACGGCCGCAGGGATCGCAAAAAAGATGTGGAACGCTCCGGTCGGGCACGCGGCGATCATAAAACCGATACTGCCCGTGTCGATAACGTGACCGAATTCGAACCAGTCGCAGAAAGGGCGGAAGCCGTGAAACCGGAACGTAGCGCCGACAACAAGCAGGTCCATGCAAGCCGCAATGAGCGTCCCGGCCGGGCGCAGAACGCCGCCAATGACGACAATCGCGACCGTCGCAACCGCAATCGCCGCGATTATGACGATGGCCCGACGCCGGTCGGCTTCGGCGACGAGATCCCGGCCTTCATGCTGATCATCGGCAAGGCTTGATAGCCGGCCCATGGCTTTCCCCGGCATCGACTTTCCGGGCCTCGGCTGCGGCCTTGCGATCCTGCGGGACGGCAAGATCCTTCTCTGCCGACGCCTGAAGGCACCGGAGGCCGGCCACTGGAGCATCGTCGGCGGCAAGGTCGACCACATGGAGCGCGCGGAGGATGCCGCGCGACGGGAAGCAGAAGAGGAAAGCGGCCTCTCGGTCCGTTCGACGCGCTTTCTTTGCATCAGCGAGCAGATGATCGAAGCCGATCGCCAGCACTGGATCTCGCTGATCTATGCGACCAATGATTTTTCAGGCGAAGCGCGCCTCACCGAACCGGACAAGCTTTCCGATATAGGCTGGTTCGACCTTTCCGCCCTGCCCCAGCCATTGTCCCGCTTCGCCGCCGATGCGGTGCGCGCGCTCGGTTAGCAGTGCCGCTACTTCTTCGCCCTGCGCGCGGCCGCGTAGGCTAGCTTCACCCAGCGGGCCATTTCCTCCGGCTCGTCATAGGCCGCCTCAGGTATACTCCAATAGGGCATTTTCACCGGCTTGCCCTTGCCGTCGTAAGCCCATTGCCGGCCGCCGGCCCCCTCGAATTCCGGAACCGTTTCGGCGTCGCCTTTCAAAAGGATCTCCCCGTCAACCTCGACCGCGAGAATGACGCCGTCGCAATAAATGCCCTTGCCGCCGAACATGCGGCGAATGCTGATCGGCCCCAGTGTCTCGAACATTTCCTCGATCGCAGCATTGTCCATCGCTCAATCCTTCAATATGCCGCCGGCGGCCAGGACTGCTTCGGGTGTATCGACGTCGAGGCGCGCGGCGGCGCCGAGTTCGACATCGATCACCGGAAGACCGCTGCGCTCGACAATATGTCTCGCCCCCACGTCGCCCAAGAGCTGCCGGACCGCTGCAAAGGTGGACCGCGGCAGGATGACCGGGTTTCCGCGCTGGCCCTCCGTGACCGCCCGCACGACGGCGCGGCCATTTTCAGCATCGAAAGCCGCCAACATCTTCGACAGATGCCCGGAGGTGACACCCGGCATGTCCGCCAGCATCACCAGCATGCCGCCCGCCTCTTCTTCCATAGCGGTCAGCCCTGCGACGAGCGACGACGCCATGCCGCTCTCGTAATCGGGATTCGAAACAAACGTGACCGGCAGGCCGCCTAATGCGGCCCGGATCTCATCCTCGCGATATCCGGTAACCACGACGACCTTGCCTTGGCCGGCGGCAAGGGCCGTCTCGACGGAACGGCGAACCAGCGGGACGCCATCGAACTCGGCAAGAAGCTTGTGTTTTCCAGCCGGTCCCATCCGGCTTGCTCGGCCGGCCGCGAGCACAACGATCGCGACCGGCCCGGGCTGCGGCCCGACTGCCACTTCCCGCGGCTGCGGCCGCGACGGGATTTCCTTGAGCAGACCGCCGACGCCAAGGCCGGCAATGTCGGCTGGACTTGGCCACTCGCCGGCGAGCAGCCGGTCGAGGATCCAGTCGAAGCCATTTTCCCTTGGGCTGCGGGCACATCCGGGCGCGCCGACGACGGGGATGTCCCCCAAGCGGCCAAGGACGAGCAGGTTGCCGGGGTCAACCGGCATGCCGACATGCTCGACGGTCCCACCGGCGCGTCGGATGGCGGCCGGCACGACGTCGTCAGGGTCAGCGACGGCGGAGGCCCCGAAAACGATCAGCAGCTCATGCGAAGCCCTCAGTTCGGCAATCGCCCCGGCGACGGCGGTCTCGCTGTGAGCGACGCGACGCTCCGTATCAAGGCGGCTGCCGGATCGCGCCAGCCGCGCCGCCAGCACCGCATGCGTCTTGTTCATCACCTGGGGCTTCAGCGACGGCAACTCGGTTGCAATCAAGGCGGCGCGCCGCGGCGCGAAGGGCTTCACTTCGAAGGCGGGTTCGGCGCGGAGTGCTGCCGCCGCTTGCTCAACGAATTTTTCTGGCACCGCCAAAGGGATGATCTTGATCGTCGCGACCATGTCGCCGGCCTCGACGGCGACATGGTCTGCAAGGCAGGCGAGCGTAATCGCCGGATCGATGCGGTTCACCCTGTCGATGATCGAGCGATCAGCGACGAAGAGACCCGTCGCCGTGGCGTAGACATTGACCCGGCCGGTAGCGGCTGGCGAGAGGCGGAGATGATCCGGGGCAATGGCGGCCGCGACCCGAGCCGCGGCTTCGTCCTCCGGCAGATCCTTCGGGTCGAGCCGGGCGACAATGACCTCCCGGATATCGGCCTCGGCAAGCATCGCGAGGTCATCCGCGCTCAGGCGATGGCCTTTTGCCAGCTTGCGTTCCGCAGACTTCACCGAATGCGCCAGAATCGCACCTTCCGCTTCGGCGAGCGGCACAGGACCGAACCTCATGCTACACGCTCCTGTTCCCCGCGATCGCGATGACGGAACGCGCCGATGATTTCGGCCAAGACGGCAACGGCGATCTCTGCCGGGCTCGCAGCGCCGATATTGAGGCCAATCGGCGCCCTGATGCGGCCGATCGCCTCTTCCGGCACGCCTGCGGCCCGCAGTCTTTCTACGCGAGCCGCATGCGTCTTGCGGCTGCCAAGCGCGCCGACATAAAAGCAGCCCGCGTCCAGGGCGGCCCGGATCGGATAGTCGTCAATCTTCGGGTCGTGGGTGACCGCAGCCAGGGCCGTGTAGCGGTCGAGCGGCCGCGTGGGCAAAACATCTTCGGCCCAATCCGCAAGGAGCTCGATGCCTTGAAAGCGCTCCACCGTCGCGAAGGCGGTGCGCGGGTCTATGATGGTTAGATCGAACCCTGCGATCGGCGCGAGTCGCGCAAGCGCCTGTGAGATATGAACGGCGCCGACGACGACAATGCGCGGCGGCGGCAGATAGACGTTGAGGAACAGCGATCGCTCGTTGACAGTCGCAAGAGCGGGTCGAGCCGAGCGCAGCGTTTCAGAGATTGCGGCATCCCATTCTGCCGGGAAGGGTTCTCCTTCGATGAATGCCTCCGCGCGGCCACTCGAAAGATCGTTGACGACCACGGCTGCCCGCCGCGCCGTGCGCGCCTCATTTAGCTTCTCAAGGGTAGACAGTTGCATGATCTTAGCCGTCAATTCGCTCGAGATAGACACGGATTCGCCCGCCGCAGGAAAGGCCGACACGCCATGCTGTTTCGTCAGCGACCCCGAATTCGAGGATCCTGGGGACACCCGACGCGATTACATTGGCCGCTTCGCCGACGACGGCACCTTCGACGCAGCCCCCCGAAACAGATCCTTCGAAGTTCCCTTCGCCGTCAATCACCAGATGGCTGCCGACCGGGCGTGGCGCCGAACCCCAGGTCTCTATGACCGTTGCCAGTGCCACGGCGCGGCCTTGCCCATGCCATGCCTCCGCAATCTCCAGCGGATCGCGGATGTTCGCTTCGTTCGTCATATTGGGGCACTCCCGCTCTTCCTTCTTAGATCATGACGATAAAGGTGTGATTCAACCCACATCGTCGTTGCTGCTTCAAGGGGCGTGCGCCGGCGCGCGCTTACGCCAGAGAAAGCGTCGTGGGTCCGCATCGCGGCTCTTTTCGCCCGACAGGGACTTCACCAGTTCGGCGACGGATTTCAGATTGTGCACAGTGCGAAATTCATCGACATGCGGCAGCATCGCCCTGACACCGCGCGCCCGTGCCTCGAAGCCCTCGAAGCGGAGCAACGGATTGAGCCAGATCAACCGGCGGCAGGAGCGATGCAGGCGGTCCATCTCGACCTCGAGCTGCGCCGTGTCGTCGCGCTCGAGGCCATCGGTGATCAACAGGACAATGGCTCCCTGCCCAAGGACGCGCCGAGACCATCGACGATTGAACTCGTGCAGCGTTTCGCCGATGCGCGTGCCGCCCGACCAGTCCCTGACCGCCGCCACGCATTCGTCGAGTGCCTCGTCGGGATCGCGGTTGCGCATTTGGCGGGTAACATTCGTCAGCCTCGTGCCGAAGAGAAAGGTCTGCACGCGGTGCCGCTGCTCTGTCAGGGCATGCAGAAAATGCAGGAACACCCGCGTGTACTGTGTCATCGAACCTGAAATATCCGCAAGAACGACGAGCGGCGGGTGCCTGAGGCGAGGTTCCCGGAAACGTGGCAGGATGAACTCGCCACCGTACCGCATGGCATCGCGCATGGTGGCCCGCGGGTCGATCCGGGCCGGCCGACGGGAAGAACGGAAACGTCGCGTCTTCACCCGATCGAACGGCAAGAGCAGCGATGACATCGCCCTTCGTGCCTCCGCGATCTCTGCCGCAGTCATCTGCGCAAAATCCGCCTTGCGAAAGATCTCCCGACCCGACGCGGTATAGCGCGCGTCGATTTCGATCTCCTGTTCCTCACGAGGCGGCCGGGCGTCGTCCCGTCCGCTGAGGAGCGCTTCACTGAGGCGTGCCTCGCCGGCGCGCCGCCGTCGATCTTCTCTCCCACCTGCCGGAGCGACGGGCGACAACAGCGCGATCATCTTCCGGACGAGATCGCGCTTGCGCCAGAACAGCCGGAACGCTTCATCAAAGAGCGGCTGGTCCTCATGCCTCTTCACCAGCGTGCATTGAAGCGCGGCGTAGAACTCGCGGCGCGATCCGATGCAGATTGCGCCGACCGCCTCGATGGCATCCGCAATCGCGGTTGGACCGATCCTCATGCCGGCTCGTCGCAGCGCCCGGGCAAAGAAGACGATGTTGTCGGCAAACTGCCCGCTCTCCTTCGGGCGCCGGTCGTCTCTCGCGGCATCAGGCTCGCCGGTCATGGTGTCAGCCCTGTGCCGTGAGTTCGCGCTTGACCTCTTCAAGCAACCTACGCCCCTCCGCGCCTTCTATCCGGGCAATGTCATCCTGATATTTGAGGAGGGTGCCGAGCGTATCGGCCAGCCTCTCCGGATCGAGCGCCAGCGTATCGAGCTCGGTCAGCGCCGTCGCCCAATCGATCGTCTCCGCGACGCCCGGGTTCTTGAAGAGATCGACCGTCCGGAGTCTCTGGACATAGGCGACGATCTCCCGGGAAAGGGCCGCGTTGCAGCCCGGCACCTTGCGCCGGATAATCTCTAGCTCCTGCGCCGCATTGGGGTAGTCGACCCAATGATAGAGGCAGCGGCGCTTCAAGGCGTCGTGAATTTCGCGCGTACGGTTGGTGGTGATGATGACGATCGGCGGCTCGTCCGCCCGGATCGTTCCAAGCTCGGGAATTGTCACCTGGAAGTCGGAAAGCACCTCCAGCAGAAAGGCCTCGAAAGCCTCGTCGGTACGGTCGAGCTCGTCGATGAGAAACACCGGCGCACGGCCGACACTCGCCGAAATCGCCTGAAGCACGGGGCGGCGAATGAGGAACCGTTCCGAGAAGATGTCGCTTTCCACCCTTTGCCGGTCGACCATGCCGGCGGCCTCCGCGAGGCGGATTTCCAGCATTTGCGCCGGGTAGTTCCATTCATAGACGGCGGATGCGACGTCGAGCCCCTCGTAGCACTGCAGCCGGATCAGCGGTCGATCGAGCGAACGGGCGAGCACCTTGGCGATCTCGGTCTTGCCGACACCCGCCTCTCCTTCGAGGAACAGTGGGCGCTTCATTCTGAGTGCAAGAAAGAGAACCGTCGCGAGGGCAGTCCCGGCGAGGTAGTTCTCAGCCTCCAGCAGCGCCATCGTCTCGTCGATGGACTGGGGCATCCTGCCTGTCTCAAGTGTCGCCATGTTCCCTCCTCGGTCGAGGAAAATTATAGCGTGCGATATCCCCGGTCCACATAAATGAGCGGTGGTGTCCTTTCGCCGATGTGCACATCGACCACTTCGCCGAAGAGGATCGCGTGGGTGGCCATGATCTTCACTTCGATCAGACGGCAATCGAAGGCGGCAATGGCGTCGGCGAGAATCGGCGCTCCGGTAGCAAGCTGCGTCCAGCGGCCGAGCGCAAACCGGCGGTCCATATCGAGCTGGTCGCGTCCGGAGAAGGCGTGCGCGAGGGCGACATGCTGCCCACCGAGGATGTTCAGTGCAAAGCCGCCGCTGCGGGAGAAGATCTCGTTGCGAGGATTTGCAGCATTGAGGCAAGCGAGAATTGTCGGAGGATCGTCCGACACCGAACAAGAGGCGGTGATGGTGACCCCGCGCCGCTCGGTATCATCCGCAGCGGTGATCAACTGCACGTGATGAGACAGGCGGCTCATCGCATCGCGATAGCTTATCGGGTCCAGCCGGGTCTTCTCCAACACATCACGCTCCGGATCGGTATTTCGCACATACATAGACTGTCGCCGAAAATATGAAACTAGGGCGCCCGAGATTCTTGCCGATGCGCGCACGCGGATGACGCAGACAGGGTGATCGTGGGTCAGCTCGATCTTTTCCTTTGACGAGTTGTGCCACTTCCTTAAAACATGGCGTGCGGTACGGGAAAAAACATGCTGAAATCAATTGGTACGACCCTTTTTGTCGCCGGACTGACGCTGACCTCCCCGGCGCTTGGCGCCGGACTGAAGGTTGCCGTCGTCGCTCCTGCCGACGGCCCGTTCGCCGCCCTCGGGAAACAGATTACCGATGGCGCCGCCTTCCAGGCAGGCGATCGGGGGAGCGAAATCGTCCCCATCGCGGAAAGCTGCGATCCGGCAGGCGGCGAGGCCCTGACGAAGGCGCTGGTTGCCAGCGGTGCTGAGGCTGCAATCGGCTTTCTCTGCACCGAGAGCCTGGAAGCGGCGCTGCCGGCCCTCGCCGAGGCTGGCATTCCCGCAATCACGCTCAGCGTGCGCTCGGATATTCTCATGGAGGACGCTCTCAAGAAGAAGTGGCCGCTCTTTCGCCTGGCGCCGAACGGCAAGGCGGAAGCCGCGGCGATCACCGATGCTATCGTCACGAACTGGAGAGACAGGCCGCTCGCGCTCATCGACGACGGAACGATCCACAGCCGCGAACTTGTCGAAAGCGTGCGCAACGCTCTTGCCGAGATCGGCATCACCCCGGTTTTCACCGACACCTACCGCCCGTCGCAGGAACAGCAGGTGGGCCTCGTTCGACGCCTGGCGAAAAGCGGCGCAACGCATGTGTTCACCGGCGGCGACCGCAACGACACCGCGGTAATCGCCCGCGACGCCAAGTCGGAGAATATTCCGATAACCTTGCTTGGCGGCGATACGCTGAACGCCGCGGATCTTGACGTGCCGCTCGAGAATGGCGTGCTGGCCGTCACCATTGCCGATCCGGCCCGGTCGAGCGAAGCCGCACCGGTCGTCGCGGCAATGCGCGCCGCCGGCATTGAACCAGACGGTTACGTCCTCCCCGCCTTTGCGGCGATGTCGCTTCTCGAGCAGGCGAAAGATCAAGCGGAGAACGATGACAAAGTTGTCCTGGATGCTCTGCTGAAAGGGCCCTATGCAACTGTCCTCGGGCCGATCCGCTTCAACAGCACACATGAACGGGCCGAGAGTTCCTATAGGCTGATGCGATGGCAGGACGGCCGCTTCGTGGCCGCCCCGGATGCAGGCAAGGCGCAATGATGCGCAAGGGACGGAACAACCTGATCACCGATGTGGCGGGGGTCCTGGTCGGCAATGCCGAGGATCACCGCCTGAAATCCGGCGTGACGGCGGTGCTTTGCGATCCGCCCGCCACGGCTGCGGTCCAGGTTCTGGGCGGCGCACCGGGAACGCGCGAAACCGACCTCCTCGCTCCTCACAATACGGTCCAGACCGTAGATGCGATCGTGCTATCGGGCGGCTCGGCCTTTGGCTTAGATGCGGCCTCGGGCGTGCAGGCGGCACTTCGCGAACTGGGCCGCGGCTTTGCCGTCGGCCCCCATCGGATTCCGATCGTTCCGGCGGCAATCCTCTTCGATCTGACGAACGGCGGCGAGAAGGATTGGGGGCAATTTTCGCCCTATCGCGAACTCGGCTACGAGGCTGCACGCGCTGCGGCCGAGACCTTCACGACCGGCAGCGCCGGAGCCGGGACAGGGGCACTGACGGCAACCCTCAAGGGCGGCCTCGGTTCCGCCTCGACGATCCTTGCAAACGGCATCACCGTCGGCGCACTCGTCGCCGTCAACGCGCTCGGCTCGGCCACGATCGGCGACACGCGGCATTTCTGGGCCGCACCCTTTGAAATGGATGGCGAGTTCGGCGGGATCGGGATGCCTTCGCCCTGGCCGCAAGATGCGGCGCAGCCGCGGCTCAAGTTCCGCGAGCCGAAGGCGGCAACCGCCAACACGACCATTGCGGTCATCGCCACCGACGCGGTTCTCTCGAAGGCCGAGGCGAAGCGCCTGGCGATTGCCGCCCATGACGGCTTCTCTCGCGCGCTGTGGCCATCCCACACACCGCTCGACGGAGATCTTGTGTTTGCACTCGCGACGGGTGCGAGCGGCAAGCAACCCCTTCTGGAGGATTTCATCGATCTCAGCGCCGCGGCGGCGGCAACAATGGCACGGGCGATCGCGCGTGGCGTCCACGATGCGACGGCGGCCGCGGGCGATTTCAAGCCGGCCTGGTCGGCACCGCCAGAATAACCGAGGCCCGCCCTCGCATGTTGTTCGCCCGGTCGCGGAATGCTATGGGCGCGGGAAAGACCGGAGGCTGTTCATGACCCACCCCATTCGCATTGCCCCATCAATTCTGGCGGCCAACTTCTCCAAACTCGGCCAGGAGGTCCGCGATGTCGTGGATGCCGGCGCCGATTGGATCCACCTCGACGTCATGGACGGCCATTTCGTGCCGAACATCACCTTCGGCCCCGATGTGATCAAGTCGCTGCGCCCCTACACGGACGCGACGTTCGATTGCCACCTGATGATCGCGCCGGCCGACCCCTTTCTCGAAGCCTTCGCCAAGGCCGGCTGCGATATCCTCACCGTCCATGCCGAAGCGGGCCCGCATTTGCACCGTTCCTTGCAGACCGTGAAGGCGCTCGGCAAAAAGGCCGGCGTCTCGCTCAATCCGGCTACGCCCGAAAGCGCACTCGAATATGTCCTGGACAGCGTCGATCTCATCCTGGTGATGACGGTCAATCCCGGCTTCGGCGGGCAGAAATTCATCTACGCGATGGAAGAAAAAATCCGCCGCATCAAGGCAATGGTCGGCGACCGGCCGATCGAGATCGAGGTGGACGGCGGCATCACGCCCGAAACCGCTGGCGTCGTCACTCGGGCGGGCGCCAACGTGCTGGTGGCCGGCTCGGCCATTTTCAAGGGCGGCTCCGTCGAGGCCTACCACACCGCCATCGAAGCGATCCGCACGCCGGCCGAGAAGGGCCGCTGATGAGCTTGCGGGCGGCAATCGCGACTGCAGCCCTGATCGCAACGGCGCTTGCCGCGCCGCCCGCGCTCGCCGGCGACTATGCCAGTTTTCAGCCGATCGGCTTTTCTTCGGACGGCAAGGTCTTCGGCTTCGAGGAATATGGCATTCAGGACGGCTCCGGCTTTCCGTATTCGACGATATACGTCCTCGACACGCAGACCGACACTTTTCTCCCAGGCGCCCCCGTGCGCGCCCGCGTCGAGGAGGATGGCGGTGCCCTGCCCGAGGCTCGCCGCGACGCACGTCAGCGGGCGGCGCCGCTGATCGACGCCTACCGTCTTCTCGATACGCCTGGATTGCTTGCCGCCTACAACCCGGTGACCGAGGCAGATGCGGCGGAGCACAGGCTGAGATACGATGCTTTTGCGGCCGACCCGCCTTTTCGAAAGACTTTTGAGCTCAAACTCGAAGAAAAGACCTTCGAGGCTCAGGGCATCTGCAAGGATCTCCAGAAAGCGATCAAAGGCTTTCGTCTCGTTATGGCGGAGAATGCCGGGCAACCCGTGTCCGAGGTGCTGCAGGACGATGCCCGCATTCCGGAAAGCCGTCACTGCCCGACCGGCTACCGCATCGGCGGGGTGGTGACTCACATCAATGATGACGGCTCGCAAGTGCATGTCGTTATGGTCCTGGTCAAATCCCTTGGTTTCGAAGGCACAACCGACGGGCGCTGGATCGCGGTTCCGACCTGGCCCGGACGATGAAAGAGGCCCGCCCGAGCGGGTTCGCTCCTGCCAATCGCCCGACACGGGCGCGCATGCTTCGTGCCATTCCGTCATGGCGGGAAACATTCATCGGTGCGCCCGCTTGGGGGCTGGCGATGGCGTTTTCGGCCTGGTACGCGCTCTGGCTGCGCGAGCATGACGCAACATTCCACCTCGAAAGCATCCTGCTGCTCTACGCCTCGGGCGGCCTCATCGCCTGGCCGCTCTCGCTTTTCGCGGGCCGCTGCCTGGCGCAGGATCGCACCATCGAAACGCGATTCGCGGCCTATCTCCTGTGCCTGATCGCCGGCACCATCGGGGTGACGGCGCTGCTCTTCGCGCTCGATTATCGGCTCTTCTATTCGCAGTGGCATGCGGCGACCGGCTCGCGCGTCTGGTTCTACCAGGCACTGTTCACGTCGCTTTCCGCTTATTACCAGTTTCTGGTGCTAGGCGTCAGGCTATACCTGCCCCTCGGGGCTGTCGCTCTTCTGTTGGCGAGCCTGGGGCTGGCGCGTCCGCAATAACGTTGAGCTTCCGTCGCATCTTTGATAGATGGCACGCCATCCTCCACTGAATGAAAGCACAGAGCCTATGATCCCCCGTTACTCCCGGCCGGAAATGGTGGCCATCTGGTCGCCGGAAACGAAGTTCCGCATCTGGTTCGAGATCGAGGCGCACGCCTGCGACGCGCTGGCCGAAATCGGTGTGATCCCCAAGGGAGCGGCCAAGACCATCTGGGAAAAGGGCGGCGCGGCTGAGTTCGATGTGGCGCGCATCGACGAAATCGAAGCGGTCACCAAGCACGACGTCATCGCCTTCCTCACCCATCTTGCCGAATTCGTCGGCCCGGACAGCCGCTTCGTGCATCAGGGCATGACCTCGTCCGACGTGCTCGACACCTGCTTCAACGTGCAGCTCGTCCGTGCCACGGATCTCCTGCTCGCCGACCTCGACAGGCTGCTCGAGGCGCTGAAGCGCCGCGCCTTCGAACACAAGGATACGGTGACAATCGGCCGCTCGCACGGCATCCATGCGGAGCCCACCACTTTCGGCGTCAAACTGGCGCTCGCCTATGCGGAATTCGACCGCTGCAAAGAGCGCCTTCTCGCCGCCCGCGAGGAGATCGCGACCTGCGCGATTTCCGGTGCCGTCGGGACCTTCGCCAACATTGATCCGCGCGTCGAGGAACATGTCGCGAAGGCGCTAGGCCTGAAGCCGGAGCCAGTCTCCACGCAGGTGATCCCGCGCGACCGCCATGCCATGTACTTCGCCACCCTCGGCGTCATCGCGTCCTCGATCGAGCGTCTCGCGACGGAAATCCGCCATCTGCAGCGCACCGAGGTGCTGGAGGCGGAGGAATATTTCTCGCCCGGACAGAAGGGCTCCTCGGCCATGCCGCACAAGCGCAATCCGGTGCTGACCGAAAATCTGACGGGCCTGGCCCGCATAGTTCGCGCCTTCGTCGTTCCGGCGATGGAAAACGTTGCTCTCTGGCACGAGCGCGATATTTCGCATTCCTCGGTCGAACGGATGATCGGACCGGACGCGACGGTGACGCTCGATTTCGCCCTGGCGCGGCTGACCGGCGTCGTCGACAAGCTCCTCGTCTATCCCGAGAACATGATGAAGAACATGAACAAGTTCCGCGGGCTTGTTCATTCGCAGCGGGTGCTTCTCGCCCTCACCCAGGCCGGCGTTTCTCGCGAGGACGCCTACCGCCTCGTGCAGCGGAATGCCATGAAGGTGTGGGAAGAAGGCAAGGATTTCCTGGAGGAACTGCTGGCCGACCAGGAAGTCCGCGCGGCGCTCTCCGAAGAGGACATCCGCGAGAAATTCGATCTCGGCTATCACACCAAGCACGTCGACACGATTTTCCGACGGGTGTTCGGCGCGGTCTGACCGCACTCTCCGAGTGCCACTCGAAAGCTAGGCGCGGAATCGACCCGCATTTGAGTCGCTCGCTTCAAATGCGGGCGATTTTATTAGCGGACCCTTCAGCGCTCGCATGGAATCTGAACGTTCTAACAATCAGGTTTCGAGGAAGCTATGGCGCATAAGGAGAGCGTTCAGCGCGCATCCGCCCGCACTGACACGAAAATAACCGGGACGGTCAGTTGCAAGACCGGCTCTTGCAACGGCGTCGTGAAGGATCTTTCCGACGAAGGAATTTGCTTTCAGCTGCTGTTCGATATCGGCGCCCGGACGGGGCAGGAAGTGACGATCCGCAGCGAGGAGCTAGGCTTCCTCACCGGCATGGTGCGGTGGTGCCGCGGCGACAGGATCGGCATCAAGCTCAAGCTGTCATCGAACACGGCCGCGCAAATCTCGTCCTACTATAAATTTTTCCGGTAAGCCGACGGCCGGCAATGGCCGGCCGTCCTGCTTTAGGTTCTTGTTTATGCATGTCGTAGCCCCAAAACCGCTGCGCACTTTTGGGCGACATGCACTAGTGGATCGGCTGGGCCGGCTCCACCAATTTCCGATAGAGATGCCAGGTGGCGTGGCCGAAGATCGGCATGATAACTGCTAGACCAACAAAGACCGGGATCGACCCGATCACCAGGCCGACCGCGATGATCAGCCCCCACAAGGCGACCGGCACCGGATTGGCGAGGGTTGCTCTTACCGAGGTCTCGATCGCCGTAAAGGCGCCGACATCCCTGTCTAGCAGCAGCGGGAAAGAGATGACGCTGATCGACAGCACGATCACCGCGAAAACAAATCCAACCGCATTGCCGATGAGGATCAGGTTCCAGCCCTGCTCCGTGCCGATGATGCCATTCCAGAATTCGGCGATGGAGTTCGGCGGCGTTGCGCCGAACATCGTTACATAGAGGCCCTGGGCGACCAGGAGCCAGACGACGAAAATGACGAACAACAGGGCCGCCACCGCCAGGATCGACGGAATTGCCGGATTGCGGTGCAACCGCAGCGCATGCGGCCAAGACGCGTCCATGCCGAGTTCGCGGCGCCGGCTGATCTCATAAAGACCGATGGCCGCGACAGGCCCGATGAGGGCAAAGCCGGATGCGAGCGGATAGAGCAACGGCAGCATGTTCGCCCCCGCGCTCCAGGTCATCAGCACGACGCCGGCGATAGGATAGATGAGACACAGAAAAACATAATGCGACGGCTTCTCGCGGAAATCATCGAACCCGAGACGCAGCGCGTCGAACACATCTGCAATGCCAATCTTTCGTATCTCGGGATGAACGGCGCTTTCGTTCGCCCCCGAGAGGACATGGAAGGTTGTCATGGCTCACACTCCTCAACGAACCAGAGCAGCCATGGATCCGCAGCGGCGGCAAGAAGATGGCCGATGCGAACCGCGACCGCCATCTCGGATTATACAGAAAATGCAACCCTTGTCGCCTGTGCCTTGACTTCGGCTCTTTTCGTCGCCAAATCGCGGCGATCATGAAGGTTTCAGAAGCGCATATCCTCATCGTTCCGGGCTATACCAATTCCGGACCGGACCATTGGCAAAGCCGTTGGGAGCGGAAGCTGTCGACCGCGCGTCGAGTCGTGCAGGCGGAATGGTCGAAGCCGGTGCGCGAGGATTGGGTGGCGCGGATGATCGAAGAAATCAATGCCGCAACGAAGCCGGTGGTGATCATCGCCCACTCGCTGGGCGTCGCCACTGCCGTTCATGCGCTCCCGCATTGCAAGAAGAAGATTGCGGGCGCCTTTCTTGTCGCCCCGCCCGACGTCGCCAATCCGAATATCCGCCCGAAGCATCTGATGACCTTCGGGCCTTATCCGCGCGACCCGCTGCCCTTTCCATCACTTGTGATCGCCAGCCGCAACGATTCCTTCGGCTCCTACGAGCAGGCGGGCGACATCGCCAATGCCTGGGGATCGATGCTCATCGACGCCGGCGAGGCGGGCCACATCAATACCGAATCCGGCCACGGGCCATGGCCGGAAGGCACGATGGTATTCGCCCAATTCCTTACCCGCCTCCAGGCCTGAGCGGCCGGACGACCGAGACCGTTCTCACGCAGCAGCCGCTGAATCATTCCGGGCCGCGATTCGGACCTGGAAATGGGGTGGCCTACCGTCAGCGGGCGCAAGCATGAATTCACCTTCGACCTGGAAGGCCTTCTGGATCAGTCCGCTTCGCGCAAGTGCGGTTGCATCGCCGGTGAATCGCACCTCGCCGCTCGTCATGAGAACGATCCTGTCAGCGATCGCCATCGCATGATTGAGGTCGTGGATGGAGAGGACGACCGCCACCTGGCGTTCTCGCGCGAGCCGGCAAACCAGCTCGAGAACCTCGACTTGATGACCGATATCGAGGAAGGATGTCGGTTCATCGAGAAGGAGTATCCTCGCTTCCTGCGCGAGGGCGGCAGCGATCCAGGCGCGTTGTCTTTCCCCGCCAGATATCGCATCGAGGCGCCGCTCAGCGAGTTCGCCCAATCCCGTCTGCTTCAATGCCCACGAGACCGCCTGCTGATCTCGGGAGGAGAAGCCTCCGAAGAGGCCCAGATGGGCGAAGCGCCCCTGCCGCACGAGCTGTTCGACCGTCATGTTCTCCGGCGACAGCGGCGCCTGCGGCAGGAAGGACAATCTTTTCGCCAGCTCCCGTCTCTTCCACTGGCCTACGCCACGGCCCTCGATCATCGCGCTTCCCAATGACGGTCGGTTGAGACCGGCAAGCGCATGGAGGGCTGTGCTTTTGCCGGAACCGTTCGGCCCGATGAGCGCGATGATCTCGCCGGGAGCAACATCGATGGAAAAATCGTTGAGAGCGGTCAATTCGCCATACCGAACCGTGATGTTTCTGGCGGACAGGAGCATGGCGGGCCTCACTGGTGACGTCGCAACAGCGTTAGGAGAATGGGCGCACCGGCAAAGGCGGTGACGACACCGATGGGGATTTCCTCCGGGCCACCGACCAGGCGTCCAGCGAGATCGGCCGCCGTCACCAGCACCGCACCGACGAGCGCGGAGAGCGGCAGAACGAGATGGAAATGCCGGCCAGCGACGAAGCGCGCCATGTGCGGCAGCACAAGTCCAACGAAGATCAGCGGGCCGACGGCACCGACCGCACTTGCCGCCAGCATGCAGGCAACCGCAAGAACAAGGCTGAACCACAGGCGATAGGATAGACCGAAGGAGCGGGCCGCATCCTCCTCGAACTGGAGCATGGCGAGTGGGCGCTGCACAAAAGGAAGAGCCAACAGGCCCGCGATTGTGAACGGCAGGAGAAACAGCACATGCTCCCAGCCTCGGGCATAGAGACTGCCGGAAAGCCACTGCATGACAATCTCGATGCGGGCGCTGCCCCAGCCAACCACGATGCCCATGGCGATCGCATGCAGGAAGGCCCCAATCGCAATGCCGCAGAGCGTCAGCCTCAAGGCGCTCAAACCTTTGCCGAGCGCCAGGGCATAGATCAGGGCGCCCCCGAGGAGCCCGCCTGCGCATCCTATGAGTGGCAGCCAGCCGACTGGCAAGGCGTAAAGCGTGTTGGAATCCGAGTTCAGGCGGTAGACGGCAAAGAACAGGAAGATCGTCACCGCGACCGTCGCGCCTTGTGAAATTCCCATGATCGTCGGATCTGCAAGCGGATTGCGGGTGATCGTTTGCAGCAACATGCCGGCAACGGCGAAGTGCATGCCCGCGAGAATGCCGGTGACGATCCGCGGGATACGGATCGTGGCAATGATGAGGTTTCCTTGATCCGATCCCTGCCCGGTCAGGACCGCCATGATCTCCGCAGCGGGCAGATCCACGACGCCCAAGAAGACGGAAAGAATGATGAGGCCGAAAGCGCCCGCGATCAGGCCGGCGATCTCCCTGCTGCCGAAACGATTTGCATCGGAGACGGGAGCAACAGTCATTCGATTGCTCCCTTGCCGATCGAGATGTCGCGACGCTGCGCCAGATAGATGAAGATCGGACCACCGATCAGCGCAGTGAGTATGCTGACCGGAATTTCGCGCGGCGCCGCAACCGAGCGTGCCACCACATCGGCTGTCAGGAGCAGGCCGCCGCCGATGGCGATATTGAGCAGTATCGACGAGAAGCTGTCCTGCGGACGCAGGAGCCGCACTAGATGCGGCGCCGCAAGGCCCACAAAGGCGACTGGCCCCGCGACCGGCGTGACGCCGGCCACGAGCCCAATCGCTGCGAGCAACAGCACCGGCTTCCAGATCGACAGATTGACACCCAAGCCGGCAGCGGCTTCGTCTCCGAGCATCAACACGCCGATGACCCGGTGACTGGCGAGCGCCACCGCAAGACTGGAAACTATCCAAGGCAACATGTAGACGATCTGCGGCCAGGACCTGCCCTGCAAGCCTCCCGACAGCCAAAACAGCACCGAGGGGGATTGCGGGCCGCCCCTGAGGAGCACGTAGGTCGTGACCGCGTTGAGGAACAAGGCAACGGTGATGCCTCCGAGCGCCATATGGAGCGGCGACGCCCGAGCGCCGCGCGCAACCCAGATCGTCATCGAGGCTGCCGCGAGCCCGCCGGCCATGCCGATCGCCGGGTAGTAGAACGACGATATGGCCGGAAAGAAGACGAAGGTGCTGACGATCGCGGCGACGGCGCCCGATGAAACGCCGGTCAGGTCGGGGGCCGCCAGCGGGTTCCTGGTGATCGACTGGAGCAGAAATCCGGAAACGGCGAGCGCGCCGCCAGCGAGAAAAGCGGCGATGCTGCGCGGCATGCGAAGGGTCCAGACGATGATGCCATCGGTCCCATCATTGGGCGAAGCGACCGCCGTCAAGGCCTGTGCAAGCGTCATCGGCTTTGCGCCGATCAGCAGGCCGAGCATCGCGACGGCAAAGGTTATTGCCGAGATGATCACTGTCAAAAGAGCCGAGCGGGAAATGTCTTTCATCGGGCTGGTTCCGCGGCGGTAGTGGGAATAACGCCCCGCTCGAACAGGAACACCATGCCCGCCGCTGCCGCGGCCAGTCCTACGCCCATGCCGATCCAGACTCCCAAGATGCCTGGGTAGACATGATAGCCCACCAGCCATGCTGTCGGAGCTCCAACGATCCAGTAGCTTCCGATCGTGATCCAGAACCCCTGCCCCGCGCGGCCGATACCCCGGACCGCTCCGATGGCGATGTTCTGCAGGAAATCGAAAACCTGAAAAAACGCCGCTGCGAACAGAAGCCCGGTTGCGATTTGATGCAGACGAGGGTCGCCCTGCGGCGTTATGGAAAAGAGAGCCAAGGCCTCGGATGGGAAAAGCAGCAACAGGACTGAAAAGGCCGACACGATCGAAAGCCCTAGACAGAGGCCGCTGCGACCGGCAGCGAGCGCAGACAAGCCGTCGCGCGCGCCGATCGCTTCGCTGACGCCGATGGATGTGGCGTGCGAAAGGCCGATCGACAGCATGAAGACGACATAGATGATCTGGTTGACGGCCGCGTGCGCCGCAAGCGCCGCCGCCCCGTAAGTGCCTGCCATCAGGACAATGAGCGTCGTGAACCCCGCTTCGGAGGCATAGGATCCCGCGGTGGGCATTCCGATCTTCAGAATTCGCCTTACTGACGAACCGATCTCGGCTGCGGATTTTTCCCTGATGAAACGGGTCGTTCCGTGGGTCATCGAAGCGATTGCGAGGAACTGCACCAAATAGGAAATGGAGCTCGACGCGGCGACGCCGGGGACACCGAGGAAGGGCAATCCGAACGCGCCAAACAGAAAGCCGTAGTCAAGCACCGCGTTTACCACAACCGTGCCCAGGGTGATCGAGAGCAACAGAGTGGCGCGCCGGCCACCAACGACCACGCCACGGTAGGCGTAGAACCAGAACAGGGGGAACAGGCCCGGGGCCACGAAGAGCAGATAGCGCGCTGCAAGTTCTGCGACATTCTCGTCCTGTCCGAACCCGTGAAGAAGAAAGCCGCCTGCAATCAAAGCCAGCGCGCCGATGACGGCCGCACCGGTGGCGATGGCAAGTCCCGCGAGGAGATGCGCGCGGAACATGCCGACACGACTTTCTTCAGCAACAAGGTTCGACGTGCCGACGATGAGCCCGAACCCCATCGTGCGCAGCAGATTGAACAGCGTAAAGCCGAGCGCCCCGGCGGCTAGCGCCGAGCCGCCCACCCAGCCCAGCATGATCATGTCCGTGGTGGAAATGGCGACCTGGGCCAATTGCACTGCGGACAGTGGCATAGCGAGCGCGCCGATGCGGCACGCCTGGCGGAAGGTGGGACGGGAAAGCGGCACGGCAGGCATATCCGGTTTGGCCCGGCCGCTTTCGCGGCCATCGACTGATCAATTCACTGTCGCGGGATGATCTTGCGGGCCTCGACCTTGACATCGATGGCCGGAAAAACGTCCGGATAGAGGAAATGGGCTGCCTCGCGCAGAACCATCTCGCGAGCAATCGGCCCATGCGCCTCGACCCAGTGATCGCCGACATAGTGGACCCGTCCATTCCTGACGGCCGAGAGCTGCTGCCAGATCGGGTTGTTTTCATGCGGACGATCCGGACCGTAGTCATAGACGAAGATGACTTCCGGGTCCTTCTCCAGCATGGCTTCGAGGCTCATCTCCATGCCCCAGTTGTCCGGTACCGACGGGGTCGGGTTTTGTCCGGCAATGTTTTCCGCGCCGAGGGCGACGAGGATCGCTGCCGTCATGTTTTCCGAACGGAAAACCCATGGGGTATCGCCGCCCCACATCACCACGAAGCGCGGATGCTTGTCCTTCGGCGCCTTTTCGCCGAACGACGCGAGATCGGCCTTGAACTCGGCGTTCAACTCCTGCCCGCGCTTGGTATCGCCTAGGATGGTTGCGAGTTGGCCGATGGTCCGGTCGCTATCGGCGAAGAGCTCGAGGCTGTAGGCAAGATAAGGCGCGATCTTCTGGTACTGATCGGCGTTGCCCTCCGTATAGCGGCGGATGGCAACCGTGACGTCCGGCTTCGCCTCTGCGAGAAGCTCGAGATTGGGCGTCGCCCGCTGACCGATCTGCTTCACCCCGTCGAGATGGCCACCGAGAAAATCAGGGCTCCTGCCCTCGACCATATAGGTGGCGGCGACCGGCTTGATGCCGAGCGCCAGCGCAACATCTGCGGCGAAATAAGAAACCGAAGCGATTCGCTTCGGTTGTACCGGGACGGCGACGGCGACACCGCGGTCGTCAATGACGTTGAAGGCGTCGTCGGCGTGCGATGGGGCCGCGATACAAGCGGAGAGTGCGAGGCTTGCAGCAAAAAGGCGGCCGAGTACGGCCGAATTTTTGAAAGTGGTGAGGCTCGGAAACATGACGGTCTCTCCGGATGAGAAATTCTTGGGTTCAGAAACGGACACTCGGTCAAAGGGGCGGCGCTTGCGTGACGCGCAATCTGGCCCCTGCGGCTCACATGCGGCGCGAGAAGGCTGCGCGATCTCCTGTACGGTCTTCAAAGCTGGCGACTTTCAGATATCCGTTGCTGTCAGGCCGGAATCTGGATAGTCATGGTCAAGTTAATTGCAAGCGAAAGATTTTCAGTCCGGCATGAGAAATTCTCAAACGCAGCGCTTCAAACTACCTCCGCTTGCGACCCTGCCGGCCTTCGCGAGCGCCGCGCGCACTGGCAGTCTGACACTCACCGCACGCGAGATGAACCTCACCCCGGGCGCGATCAGCCGACAAATCAAGGCGCTGGAAGACGCGCTCGGTGTCTTGCTCTTTCATCGGAGCCACAATGCGATTTCGCTGACGGAAATCGGGCGGCAATACCTGACCCATGTCAGCGCCGCCCTCGCGACGATCGAAAACGGTACGCGCGCGCTGCAGCCCGATCGGGCGCGATTGGTCATACAGGCGCCGATAACGTTGGCACGGCGCTGGCTGATCCCGCGGCTCGGCTCGTACCGTCATGAAAATCCGAACGTCGATCTCATCATCGAGTCGCTGGCACTCGGTGCGACCGGTGTGCCCGACGTGGTCATCACCTATAGGCGCGGTACGGCGGAAGCCGACTTCCCGTCCGCCTTCTTGCTCGACAGGTCGATTGCCGTCTGTTCGCCGCTGCTGATCAGCGGATCGGGGTCCCATGTCCAGCCGCAGGACCTCCTCGATCTGCCGCTCCTGCTCGACACGGCGGATGCCTGGTCATGGCAACGCTGGTGCGGCGCAGCACAGATGGCGTTCAAACCGCGTGGGGGCAGCATCGCCTTCGACACCGACGAAGCGTCAATCGACGCCTGCATATCCGGCCTCGGCATAGGCCAGGCGAGCCCCGCGCTGATCGAACGAGCGTTGCGGGAGGGACAGCTGGTCGCTTTGTGCCCCGGCGTTAATCCGATCGTCGGAGCCTACGAGATCTCGATCGCCGCGGGGACCCCGGCATCGGTTGCCTTCAACGAGTGGCTGTCAGGCTGGAGGGAAACTGTCGGCGAACAGTGAGCGAGCTGTAGGCGTGGCGGTCGGAGCGACCGCCCCGATCCGCCGCGACTATCTGCTAATTGGGTGTCAGCCGGCGCGAACCGTAGCCTTGCCCTCCTCGACCAAGCGGGTCGCCGCGTCCGCGATCGAAACGCGTTCGAAGGCCAGTTCGTCGGCGATCGGGCGAAGCACCCGCTGGTCGAACTCCGTCGAGCCGAGCGGTGCGGGCGCCGGATAGCTGCCCACCTGGTCCTTCAGCGCGTTGATGTATTTTACTGTTTCCGTTTCCGTCGGGTTGAGCGACGGCAGGATTGCCTCGCGCACCTTGCGCGACATCGGCACGCCGCGCTCGACGCCGAGGATCTTGCCGGCTTCCGGGTCGTTGACGAAGAAATTGATGAACTTCGCGGCTTCCTCGCCATGCTTGGTCGTCGCGCCGATGCTCCAGATCAAGGCCGGGCGATAATAGTGGCCGGAAGGTCCGCCCTTTTCGGCGCGCGGCAACATGCCGATGCCGAGCTTGCTCTTCATGATGAGCTGATAGCCGACCATCTGGTTGGAATAGGCCATGCCCATGGCCGAGTAGCCGAGCGACAGGCAATTGGTGTCAATGGTGTTCTGATCGAGCGTCTGGATATCGGCGCCGACGGTACCGCCGCGCTTGCGCAGATCCTCCCAATAGGCATACCACTCCTTGGCTTCATCGACGCCGAAACCGAGGCCGCTCTCCGTGTAGAGGCTGCTTCCGCGTTGCCTGAGCCATGCGTCGAAGACATAGGCATAGCGGGCTCCGTATGGCCCGCCCCACACGTTCTTCTTGCCGGCGGCTTTGGTCATCTCGATCGCAATGTCGGCATATTCGGACCAGGTCGTATCAACCCCGGGAGGCGTGATTCCTGCTTTCGCGAAGGCGTCGGCGTCATAGAACAATGCGAAGGAGTTGAGGCCGAGCCCGACGCCCCAGAGTTTGCCATCCACCGTCGTCAGCTTCAGCACATCCTTGCCGAAGGCATCGACGTCCAATGTCGATGGGATGAACGGGTCGAGGGCGAGGCAGGCGCCGCGCTTGGAATAGTCGGAAATCGTACTCGGCTCGAGCTGGAAAACGTCGGCGATCGCGCGGCCGGCCATCTGGGTGGCGAGTTTGGTCCAGTATCCGTCGCCGCTGAGGCTCTCGCCGACAACCGATATGTCCGGGTTCTTCTCCTGGAACAGCTTGGCAACGCTCAGCGTTCGCTTCGAGCGATCATTGGATCCCCACCACATGGCGCGTAGCTGCACGTTTTCGGCCGCGAAGGGTGAGTTTGCCCCGAGCGCGATGCCGGCGGCGGCCGTGCCTGCCGACCCGAGCAGGAATGTGCGTCGATTGAGTAGCATGCCGTTCTCCTCCTGTCGTTGCCTCGCGCTCTCCTCCAGCGCGGGGCGGAACCAAGTCGGGCAAGCTTATGCAAGAAACTACCTTTTGCAAGAATTTGTTTTAATCTTGCAAATTTGCATTGATTGCGCGATGTTTGCGATATGACAGACACATCTTCCAAACGGCTCCGGCAAGCGGACATTGCAACCCGCGCCGGGGTCTCCATTTCTACCGTCTCGCGCGTCCTTGCGAACGAACCGGGCATCAGCGAGGACGTTCGCCGGCAGATCCTCCAGGTTGCGAGCGACCTCGGCTATCCGATAAAGGCGCCTTCGGTTCCGGGAGCACTGGCTCTGATTGCGAGCAATGGCGTGACCGGAGGGCTCAGCGTCTTCTATGAGGGCATCGTCGAGGGCCTACGTTCCGAGGCGGCCAAATTGGGCATGCCGTTCGATATTCGCCTTGTCCGGGAGGCGAAAGCGACGCCGGAAATTGTGCGCGAGCACCTCCAGGCCGTCGGCGCAGAAGGGCTCTTCCTGGTGGGGATCGATCCGGCCGATGTCCTTTGCAAATGGCTCGAGGACAGTGGCACCCCTGTCATTCTGGTCAATGGCACCGATGTGCAGATGCGTTTCGACGGTGTCTCGCCCGCGAACTTCTTCGGCGCCTACGCGGCGACGCAGCGGTTAATCGATGCAGGCCATCGCCGCATACTGCACCTGACCGGATCGCATCGGCACACGATCCGCGAGCGCGTTCGCGGCTTCGAGGCGGCAGTCGCCGCGGTTGATGGGGGCGAAGCGCGCGTCATCCGCCTGCCGTTCGAGAGCAATTCCAGCGTCGAGGCGCATGCGGCAACGCTCGCCGCGCTCGCGGAGGACGGCGGATTTTCCGCCGCGTTCTGCATGAACGACTTTATCGCCGTTGGCGTTCTCGAGGCGGTCACGGAGATCGGCCGGCGCGTGCCCGAGGATTTCGCCGTCATCGGTTTCGACGACCTGCCTTGCGCCGAGATGGCCAATCCCCGGCTTGCGACGATGCGTGTCGACCGCGTCGCCCTTGGTCGCGAGGCGATCGGCATGATGCATTTCCGTCTCCATCATCGGGAGGCGCCCGCCCGGCATGTGTCTCACGCGGTGATCCCCGTGCCCGGCGGAAGCTTGGACCAGAGACAGCGCCCATGACCTATGATCCCGCCAGTGCCAATCCGCTCGCCACCAATCCACTCGAAACGCGCAGCGACATGCAGCGCGCCCTGCTGGGCCTCTTCGATCCGCTGTTGCCTTATTTTTCCGAGGGAAATGCGCGCGTGCGCCTTGACGCTGCGGCCGCCCACTTCGATCGGGCCGCTGCCGATCTCGAGGGGTTCGCGAGGCCTCTGTGGGGCCTTGCGCCGTTTGCCGCCGGTGGCGGCGATTTCCCCCATTGGCACCGTTATGCCGAAGGCATCGCCAACGGCACCGATCCGAACCATCCGGAATTCTGGGGCAAGGTGAACAACCGCGACCAGCGCATGGTCGAACTCGCCGCCCTCGGCTTCGCGCTTGCCCTGGTGCCGGAGAAACTATGGGACCCGCTGAACGGCCGGGCGCGGGACAATCTTGTCGCCTATCTGCTGCATGCGCGGAAATTCGACTACGCCGACAACAATTGGAAGTTCTTCCGCATCCTGGTCGACATCGCCCTCGATCGCCTGGGCGTAGAATACGACCGCAGCCTGACGAATGCCTATCTCTCCGAGCTCGATGGCTTCTACATTGCGGACGGGTGGTATCGGGACGGCAATGTGCCGCGCGTCGATCACTACATCCCCTTCGCGATGCATTTCTATAGCCTCATCTACTCGCGCCTCGTCGAGGATGACCACGCCAAGCGCTATCGCGAGCGCGCCCTCGCCTTTGCTCAGGATTTTCGTCACTGGTTCGCCGAGGATGGAGCAACCGTCCCCTTTGGCCGCAGCCTCACCTATCGCTTCGCCTGCGCCGGTTTCTGGTCGGCGCTGGCCTTCGCCGATCTCGAGGCGCTGCCTTGGGGCGAGATCAAGGGGCTTTGTGTTCGCCACCTCAGATGGTGGGCCGACAAGCCGATGACGCACAGGGACGGCGTGCTGTCGATCGGTTACAGCTATCCGAACCTCTTGATGTCGGAAAACTACAATTCGGCGGGCTCGCCCTACTGGGCGTTCAAGGCCTTCCTGCCGCTCGCAGTGGACAATGACCATCCGTTCTGGACTTCCACGGAAACGCCTCCTTCACCGCCCTCCGAAACGGTTGCGCTCCGTCATCCGGGCATGGTGATGATGCCTTGCAAGGGTGACGTCGTGGCGCTTTCCTCCGGCCAGGAGAACCGGCAGATGCGCTTCGGCTCGGAAAAATATGCGAAATTCGCTTATTCGACGCGCTACGGCTTCAGCGTCGAGAGCGACGAACGGGCCTTTGCCGGCGGGGCCTTCGATTCCATGCTGGCTTTCAGTGACGACGGCATTCATTACCGCGTGCGCGAGACCAACGAAGAGGCGCGGCTTGATGGCAATGTGCTCTTTTCCAGGTGGTTGCCCTGGCCGGATGTTGTCGTTGAGACATGGCTGCTGCCGGCCTCACCCTGGCATGTGCGAGTGCACCGGATCACGACTCCGAGGCCGCTTGAAACAGCCGAAGGCGGCTTTGCCATCGCCAGACGAGACTTCGAGGCCGACACGCTTTCCGCGTCGACAGGCGAGGCCTATGCCATCGGGGAAGAGGATTTCAGCGGAATTCGCGACCTCGGCTCGATGGTCGCGCGCCAAGGTCTGGCGCAGAAGGCGCCACCAAATACCAACCTCATCGCCGCAAGGACGTTGATACCGCAACTGCGGGCTACGATTCCCGCTGGCAAAACGATTCTTCGCTGTGCCGTCCTGGCGGTTCGCGACATCTCGGCCGTAACGAGCGACTGGGACGTTCCGCCCGCCGCCCCGGACATCGCCGCGTTGCGCGCCATCGCGGAGCAAGGCGTGACCGTCAGTGCCATGCAGGCGCCGGGGCGCAAGCCATGACCCGCCCGGCGCTGGCTTTTGCGATGCAGCCCGAAAGGACGGAACACGTCCTGACGCCGGAACTTCTCGCGCGGGTCGACGGTCTTGCGCGCATACTCGATCCGCAACCGATGACTGTGTTCGGCGACAGCCGGTCGAAGCGGTTGCTCGCCGAAGCGGAAATCCTGGTAACCGGCTGGGGCGCTCCACGCTTCGATGCGGCCGTTCTTCGGTCGGCGCCCCGCCTTCGCCTCGTTGTCCATGCGGCAGGAACGGTCAAGGGCCTGATCGACACGACTGTGTTTGATGCGGGAATAACCGTGAGCCATGCGGCCGTGGCCAATGCCGTGCCTGTCGCAGAGTTCACGCTCGCGGCAATCATTTTTGCGGGCAAGCAGGTCTTTCGCTTCCGCGATCTCTATGCCGCCGACAGAGGACGCCAGCGGACCCTGATCCTGCAGGGACAGGCGATTGGAAACTATCGCCGCACGATCGGCATAGTGGGCGCCTCGCGGATCGGAAGACGGGTGATCGACCTCCTTCGCCCCTTCGATTATCGGGTGCTGCTCTACGATCCGCTGGTCGGGCAGGAATGCGCTTCCGGCCTCGGTGGGGAAAAAGTTGAACTCGATACGTTGATGGCGAACTCGGACATCGTCTCGCTGCATGCGCCGGCGCTGCCCGAGACGAGGCACATGATCGACGCACGGCGGCTGTCCTTGATGATGGACGGGGCAACCCTGATCAACACGGCGCGGGGGGCGCTCGTCGATCAAACCGCGCTCATCGACAGGTTGAAGACGGGCGCGATCAACGCCGTCATCGACGTCACAGATCCCGAGGTGCCGGAAGATGCGTCGCCTCTTTATGATCTGCCGAACGTTTTCCTGACCCCGCACATCGCCGGCGCCGTCGGCCTCGAAAGGACACGTCTCGGCGAAATGGCTGTCGATGAAATCGAGCGTTTTCTTGAGGATCGGCCGCTGCTATTCGAGATCCACAAGAGCGACTTGGAGCGCATGGCATGAGCAATTTCGAAGCCGGCCTCTGCACCGTCACCTTCCGTAGCTTGCCCCCGGACAGAATTGTCGAGCTGGCCAGAGAAGCCCGGATTGCCGCAGCCGAATGGGCGGGGGATGCTCATGTTCCTCCCGGGAAGACATCCATAGCCCGGATTGTCGGGCGCCTCAGCAAAAGGGCTGGACTGACGACATCCTACGGCTCCTACGTCGCGCCACCGACCGACGACCTTTCCGAATTCGTGCGCGCAGTTGAAAGTGCGACCGCGCTCGGAGCCTCGAATATCCGCATTTGGCCCGGCACGCGCCGGCGCGATTCCAAGGACTACAACGCCGCTGAGAGACGCGCTGCGGCAGATGCGATCCGCGACATGGGCGCCGAGGCCGCGCGGCACGAGGTGACCGTGTCGTTGGAATATCATCCGCAATCCCTGACGGACACGACCGATTCGGCATGCCGCCTGATCGAGGCGATCGCCCACGACAATGTCTATCTCTATTGGCAGCCGCGGCCCGGGCTCGCGGTCGAGGAGGCGCTCGCCGAGGTCGCGCGGGTCGGTCAGCATGTGTCCCATGTCCACGTCTTCGCCTGGGACCGGGAGCGTAACCGCTTTCCCTTGGCGTCGGCGGCCGACTACTGGCGCACGATCCTCTCCGCCCTTCCGCGGTCTCGCTGGATCGGGCGGCGATTTGCGATGCTGGAATTCGTCGCCAATGACGACCCGGCCGCCTTTCTCGAGGATGCCGCGACACTCGAGCAAATCCTCATCCCGTGAAGAAGCGGGCGCCGCGGCGCGTACCCTTCTCGACCCCAACTTTAGGAAAACATGCGGTCGTCCCGGCACAAGGATGGACTGGCGAAGGCGGTGAAATCCGCCTATATACTTTGGTTTGCTGGGGTCGTAGCTCAGTTGGGAGAGCGCCGCAATCGCACTGCGGAGGTCGAGGGTTCGACTCCCTTCGACTCCACCAGGATTTCCCTCGCCGGAACACCACCAGAAACTGCATTCGCGCCTCACCTGCCGCGATCGCCTGTCCCGAAAGTAAAGGAACGCCGGCCGGAGCCCTGGAGGGTGGTGGCACAGCGTTTACACGGACCGAAACGGGCTTCTGGCATCGGCCCTCGCTTGCCAAAGACCGTGATTTGAGAGAGACTTAGCTACTGGCATCATTGCATATCGGCAACTCCCGGAAGTGGAGAACATCATGCCCCTCAAATCTCTGATCGCCGTCACTGCAATCACGCTTCTCACACTTTCAGGATGCGCTTCGACGGGTGCAACGGGCAACACAACCTACACCCAATGGTACGGCCCCTATCCTGAACCTGATTTCGACGTTCTTAGCCCCGGCGGGTTGCGTCTCGCCTACTAGGAAGTGCTCGTCAGGCCGACGCGCAGGTCCCCCCGGACGAAGAGGACGTTCGCCCGAGGTGCGACGCTGCGCCGAAAGCGCCTCTCGCCAACACTTTGTCACTCCGGTCCGGCAATGCTCCCGGTTGCCGCGACGCGCCTCGACGCCCGGCTAAAGTTCACGGAATATTAAGTGCTTGCGGAACACATATGGAACGGATAGTTTCTGTTCTTGATTTGTTTCGCGAATCTGGAGTGACGCGCATGCTGACCCGCAAGCAACAGGAATTGCTTCTGTTCATTCACGAACGGATGAAGGAATCCGGGGTCCCGCCGTCCTTCGACGAGATGAAAGATGCGCTCGATCTCGCGTCGAAGTCGGGCATCCACCGGTTGATCACGGCGCTCGAGGAGCGCGGTTTCATTCGCCGGCTTCCCAATCGGGCCCGTGCGCTCGAGGTCATCAAACTGCCCGAGGCCTATTCGGCTCCCTCTCAGCCGCGACGCGGCTTCTCGCCGAGCGTCATCGAGGGCAGCCTGGGCAAGCCCCCGCTCGCGCCGAAGCCTGCGCCGACGCCGGTCGACAGCGCGTCCATGACGGTGCCCGTCATGGGGCGGATCGCCGCGGGCGTGCCGATTTCGGCCATTCAGAACAACACCCACGAAATTTCCGTACCGGTCGAGATGATCGGCAATGGCGAGCACTACGCGCTCGAAATCAAGGGCGATTCGATGATCGAGGCGGGCATCCTCGATGGGGATACGGTGATTATCCGAAACACGAGCACCGCCAGCCCGGGAGACATTGTCGTGGCGCTGATCGACGACGAGGAAGCAACCTTGAAGCGATTCCGCCGCAAGGGCGCATCGATCGCACTCGAGGCCGCGAATCCGGCTTACGAAACCCGGATATTCGGTCCCGACCGGGTAAAGATTCAGGGCAAACTCGTCGGCCTGATGCGGCGCTATCACTGAGCGGCTTGGGCAGTCTTGGCGACTTGCTAAGTGTTCGTCTGCCTCGGGCGCAAATAGCAGGGCCACCACCGAACTATCTTTTGCCTGGAACCGCTCACGTCCGGCAAGCCCCCGGTCGTTCCCACTGCCACAACAGACGGAACTTACCTCCTTCGGCGCCGTCATTCGGCGAAAGTCGGAGGAAGCACATGGCAGAGGTCAGGAAATCCCCGGGGCGCGATCGTCGCCGCGTTGCTGCGGAACAGCCCTAGCTCACCGAAGAACAGGCTCGAAAGATCATCAAGGAAGCCGGCCATTCGCGCGCGAACGCGAACGCCATGGCGGAGAACGTCGAGAAGGCGTAGACCGGTGCGGGCGATAGGCCGACCCGGCGTTTTCGAATGTCCGGCCTTCGGCGCGATTCAAACCGATCGCGCTGAGCGGTGATATTTAGGGAATTGTTTGGAGGCCTCGCCCGGAATTGAACCGGGGTACAAGGATTTGCAGTCCTCTGCGTCACCACTCCGCCACGAGGCCTCTCGTGCTCGGAAAATCGAGCGATGGCGGGCGTTTAAAACGAATCCATGTGGAGCGCAAGAGGGAGAGGTCTAAAAAGGACATTCGCAAATAGCTTTGAACAGCCTGCAAGGCGGCACCGTTGGTGCCTGCGATTTATGGCGTTTCAATCGGCGTCGCTGCGGAGCGTGGCCTACTTCCCCGATGAATTCTGCGTTCCCCGTCGACGGGCCCACCAGACGGCGAGCTTGCGGCGGGCACGGCGCACTGCAGGAATGTCGTGGGACAGGACGAGCAAGCCGAGCGGAACCATCCAGAAGCCGAGGACCGGCAGAAAGCCGAGCAGACCGCAAACAACAAGTAGCGAGCCGATCAAAATCCGCAATACAGGCGAGTCGGGCAACGGGATCCGCCACTTGCCGAGCACGATTTGACGCGTTTGCGGATCGATGCCGAAGTACCTCTTCTTGCCGCCGTTCGTCATCACGCCTCTTTCATCCAACTTCCCAACAGTTGGTGCTTTCTCCACAGGCCCGCAACCGGCACCGTAGATTTTTTTGAAAAACCGCTTGGCAAATCGACAAAGCATTTGTATTAGCAGCCTCACTTCTGCGGCGCAGATGATCCCTGGTAGCTCAGCGGTAGAGCACTCGACTGTTAATCGATAGGTCGCCGGTTCGAATCCGGCCCGGGGAGCCAGTTTCAGAAAAGGCCTGCACCTCATAGTGCAGGCCTTTTTAATTTGCATCTTCAAAGACTTACCGTGACATGCGTACGCGTGAAGCCCCGTGGAGTACGATTAGATTTTTCCATTCTGGGTACTTTTTGGGTACTTTTAGGCCTACAAAGGCAGTGGAGAACCGGCATCCGATGAGGTCGGATGATTTTTCACGTTACGTTGTGAAACATCCAGCGAGCGGCATCTACCGCTACTATCGCCGTGTTCCGACCGTTGTCGCCCATCTCGATAAGCGGGCCCACGTTAAGAAGTCGCTGAAGACGAAGGACCTGAAGACGGCCTTGGAGCGGGCAGAGCAAGTGCACGAGGCGGCTGAGAACTTCTGGCGCGCGCTTCTCGCCGGAAATAATAACGAGCATGCTTTCGCGCGCTACTAGGCGGCGGTTAAAATCGTTCACTCCCTCGGCTATACCTACATGCCCGCCGCCGAACTGGCGACGATGCCCTATGCCGATTTGCACGAGCGCCTCTCGATCGCGAGAGAGCACCCAGCAGTCGAGGCGGCGATCCTCGGCCTTGTCGATGAGCCCTCACCGCGCCTCAGCAACATTTGGGCACTCTACGAACGTCATAATGCGGGCGGCCTCACTGGAATGTCCAGAGATCAGCTAAGGAAGCATAGGACGTCGCGCGAGCGGGCGATCCGCTACGCGATCGAAGAGCTCGGCGACATGGAGTTAGCGATCATTCGCAGGAAGGATGTCCTGAGGCTTCGCGATTGGTGGACGACCAAGATTGCTAAGGAGGGCCTGACCGCCTACAGCGCGAACCGCTGCTTCAGCGACATAATGGGTATGCTGTCGGTGACCGACAATGCGTTGCATAGCGATTTTCATTTGCCATGGGAAAAGACGCATCAAGGAAACGAACGCGACCAAGCTGAACAGGCGCCCCCCTTCCCCATTTCCTGGATTCGTCAGAAAATTTTGGCACCAGGCGCGCTCGACGCGATGAATGACGACGCTCGCTATATCGTCTATGCGATGGTGGAGACTGGCCTGCGCCTCGGAGAGGTCTGTAATCTGCGGCCGCAGGATATCCGCCTCGAAGATGACGTGCCGCATGTCGAGGTTGCCGATCGCGAGGATCGGCGTCAAAAAACCGAGTATTCGATTCGCCGCATTCCGCTCGTCGGGGTGTCGCTCTGGGCAATGAACCGCCGTCCCCAAGGATTCAAACGCTACCAGGACAAGGCCGATCACGCCTCGGCGCTGATCAACAAGGTCGTGCGAGGCGCATCGCTGATGCCGTCCGCCGACCATACGATCTATTCGATGCGGCACAGTTTCCAGGATCGCATTGAGAATGTTGGCTGCTCGGATCGCATGCAGGCCGACCTGATGGGACACGAGTTCGGCCGCCCAACCTATGGCGACGGCGCCGACATGATGCGCCGGAAGAAGCTCCTCGAGGTTAATCATGTTCGACTGGCCCCAAGTGGCCGGTGTATAATTTCGGCTGTATAGGCGGTTCATTGTTAGACGTGTGTCAGGTAAACGTTTCCTTCGTCGCATAGCCCGTCTTCCGCGCTCGACCCGTTGCGGACTACGGTGCGTACGCGATGAACGGCTCGATTGAGCCCTTTGAAGACCTTGGCAGGGCCGATGAGACGTATCGACCGACCGCTGGGAGCCCGATCAGATATCGTCAACCAGGGCGAATGCTCGAGATCCTTGGTGCCAACGGCGCGAAGCGCGGCCAGTTCACGACCGCAACCTCCACTGCTGACAAGCCGGGGTGTTTGAGTTTCCGTGTGGGACTCATCAGCCGTCGATGGTGGGCGAATTGATCGTGCTGCCGGGCAGTTGAGCGGCGCGACCCCTATGACCCGAGGGCACCCTTGTGCTGCCGTTGCGGTTTCACACTTATTAGCTGAGCGTTATATGTAAAGCAGCCCTTGCCTCAGCGCTATGGCCACAGCGTCGGCGCGGTTCTGCGCATGAAGCTTGGCGAGCACTGCAGCGACGTGGAACTTCGCGGTATGCACCGAGATTTTGAGCTGGCGGGCGATCACCTTGTTCGAGGCCCCGTCAGCAAGCAGCGCAAGCGTTTCCAATTCGCGGGGGCTGAGTGACAGGTTGTGAGGCACGTCTCTCGGCAGCACTGCCTCCTCCGTATCAGCAGTCTCGATTGCATCTCCAGCATCAGCGACTGACAGGCGATATCCTGCCGCGACGACCGTCGTCGCGGCAGCGATGAGCGCAGCATCCGCGGCATGCGGCAGCACAGCATGGATGTTGCCAGCCGAGGCTGCTGCACCAAGCACGATATGCGGCGTTGCCACGTCGAGAGGTTCGCCATCGGTCACGACCACATCGAAATCCTCCGGCTGCTCGATATCGAAAGACGTCGCTACGGCCACATGACCGCGCTCCCCCAGAGCATGTTCCAATTCCTCCGTTTGCTCCGGATCGGAGAGGGCTATCATCACTGTCAGCGGGCGCTCAGCCATCCATCCTCACTGTCGCTCAGGAGCGCGGGCGTGCGCCGACGACGACGTCGAGATTTCGCGCCTCACCACCGCGCAATATTCCGAGGGCCACCGTTTTGCCGACACTATCGGGACCGATCTGGCGGATTAGGTCCCGCACGCCTTCCACCGTCTCGCCATTCCAGGACGTGATGATGTCGCCGAGCACCAGCCCAGCCTTCTCCGCCGGACTGCCCGCCTCGAGGCTCATCACCATTGCGCCCCGCGCCTTCTCCTGACGCACCGGGTGCAACCCTGCTCCGAGGTATCCGCGCGGCATATGTCCGTTTTCGGCGAGCGTTGCCGCGACCCGCTCGACCGTTTCGGCCGGAATGACAAGAGCGCGCCGGCCGGGGCCGAACAGGACGAGTCCGATGAAGCCACCCTCGGCATCGATCGCCGCGCCGCCCTCGGCGCGCGGATCGATGCTCGCGGAAATGCGGATGCGCCGGTCGATCAGGCCGCCACGCATGCTGCGCCAAGCGGGTCCGGCCTCGCTGACAATCCCGAAGCCGGCCAGTGTAGAAGCTTCCCCCCGGCCGACAGCGACGACAAGATTCCCTGCCTCCGTCCGCCCGGCACGTTTTAGAGCCGGCGCGCCATCAGGCACATCCGATTTCAGCACCGCGATCCCCGTCGTTGGATCGCGCCCGACGAATTCAGCCGCCGCGGAGTTGCCGGACGGCAAAGTTAGAGTGATACCTTCCTCGGTCTCGATCGCCTCGCTCGCGGCAACGAACAATCCTTCACGCCAATGGACGGCGCTCGAAGAATTATGGCGGCTGGCATGAACGGCGGCGATCCCCGGAGCGGTGGCGGCGACAAGGCCGGCGATCTCTCGGGAGAAGTCGGCAAGGCTGGCTTTCGGCATGGTCTTTCTCCTCAATCCATCTGAGGAATCTCGTCTATTTCACGACGCCGTCCAACTGGCCGCACGGCTAGGTTTGGCGCGAACTGCCCATCCGGGCAGGTCGCTCCACGCCGTGCTCCAGCACACATATAAGCATCGATCGCTCTGGGCTGTGGTGACGATTTATGACCGGCACCAGCATTGGCACCGGTGCCTTCAACCAGTGCATATCGTGAGTGAGTTCGCTTATCGCCCCCAGAAGTGCCGCCGCTAAGGCAGCAGCCGCTGTGACATACGCTAGGTGGCATTCGAAAGCGAAGGGCCAGGCTCCGTGACGCGCTCGAGCTGGAAGAAGAAATGCCCGTCGTGTCCCTGTATGCTCATGACCCCTATCAACCTGTCAGTGTCGATCTTTCTGAAATGATCAGCAACAGGCTTACTGTCATAGACCATTGCCGCGCTGACCTCGCCGCGGAAGCGTATCATTCGCAACGAAGCGACTGGACCCGTCGCGCGCAGATGCTTGATCAGGTGGGAGAACAGAGTCCTCGCCGCTTCGGTACGGCCCAACCGATGGAAGCGAAAGGCAAGCCCCAGCGGGACTGGAGACGGATCGATCGGCACGAGACTGCAGCCATCTTTCTTGAACAATAGGGCGTCGGCGCGCATGTCGGCGCGGAAACGCTTCCCGTACCATCCCAGATTTTCGAGCACGCCATCGAACGGATGCCCCGTCGAGATTTCGCTTCCCTTCCAAAGGCCGACCAGTTCGACCGCAGGCACCGGATGCAGCCGGTCGAAATATGCGAAGGCCGCCTCTTCGGATGGGAATGTCAATCGGTCGATCATCAATCGCTGCCTGACCTGACCTCCTCGACGTGGAGGCTTCCCTCGGGAAGCGGCCGGAGAAGCTCCTTTTCCGGCTTCGACAGGTCGAGCCAGCGCTTCCAATCCGGCGGGCGCAGAACGACGATCTGGCGATTGTGGATAGGCGCGACATCAGGTCCGGGTTCCGTGGTCAGCATTGTAAACGACGGGGGCTGGTTTCCCTGCCCTTCCCGCCAGAGTCCGGCAATCGCCATGAAAGGCGCGTCGTTCAGTGTGAATCGATGCTTGGCCTTCGGATACTTTGTACCGGTGAACTCGAAGAAGGCGGACGCCGGTATGAGGCATCGCCTGCTCTCTGCAAAGCTGCGCCCCTCGCTCCGAAAGTTGAAGACCGGTCCGCCCTTGCGTCCTTCAGGCGGCGGGAAGCCGAACGTCATCGGCACGAGTTCGACCACGTTACCATCTGCAGCTCTCATTGCAGGTCCCGTATCGCCGATCCGGACGTCGCGCGCCTGTGGGAGGTCGAGTTCCGACTGATGCGGAGGCATGCCGAGCGCGAGCTCCTGCATCATTCTGCAGTATTCGGCATATCTGATGTGCTGCTCGTAGTCATTACACATGCGGCATCAACCTAGCGCTCGTGATCAGGACGTCCAGTACGTCTGATGACTGCAAGCAGAATGCCAGCGCGTGTCGGCCGACTTCCTGCTTTGCGCGCCATGAGCTATCATCAGCAGGCCGGTCGGTGAGCGCCTCGTTTCGACCGATTGTCGTCGTTGGCGTCCGGCGCGCCGAATGGCTCGATTGAGTGCGGGTAGCAGACGATTCAGACTGCTTGCACTGATCGAGTGTTCCTTGTTGATAGACCGCCGCCATTGCGGTTGCGCAGGGCAGTGTAGTGAGCACCGATCGCCATCGCGAGTTGTCGGGCGATGAGAAGCCCGAGGCCGGTTTCACCGGTATCACGGTTGCGGGATTGCTCCAACCGGTAGAAGCGCTTCCACCTGGGTTTCCGAAATACTAGGGGCCGCGATCGAGCACCCTTGATGAGCACGGTCTCATCCGCGAACGCTGCATCGGAAATCTGCCGGTCATAAGCATTCGCAAGGGCTTGCGGCGACGGGCGGCTTGAGCGCTGTGGCTAGGCATCTAAGGCCGCTTGCTCGGTCTGCGGCGGTGGTTTGATGAGATCAAGCCCCTTCTGCGCGACCGCGCTGCTTGCGTCCCCGCCGCCGGCGACGGAGACAGTCGGAACGGCAAATTTGATCCCTTTGGCATCGAAGGCCTTTTTGATCAAAGCATAGGCACGGCGACGGATCACCGCCTGCTCGCCCGGCTTTGTCATGATCTTCATGCGAATCTGAATAGCGAAATCGCCAAACTGCTCGACGCCCTGCATCTTCAAAGTTTCCATGATGCTCGGCGCGATTTCCTCATCTGTCAGCAGCTGCTTGCCAACCTGCTTGACAGTATTTTTTACGACGTCCAAGTCGGTATTGTAGGTGACGCTCACCATGATCTTGTCGATTGCCCAATCACGCGAATAGTTGGTGATCTTGTCGAGCGAGCCGAACGGGATCGTATGGAGCGCACCACGATGATGCCTGATCTTTATCGAGCGCAACGAAAAGGATTCGACGGTGCCTTTGATACTGCCGCTCTCAATGTATTCGCCGACCCGAAAGGCGTCGTCGAGGAGGAAGAACATTCCGGAGATAATGTCTTTGACCAGCGTCTGGGCACCGAAACCAACAGCAAGCCCGACGACACCTGCGCCGGCGATAAGCGGACCAATCTCCACGCCCAGACTGGAAAGCGCCATCAGTATGGCCATTGCGAGCAGCACGACAAACAATACATTGCGAAGGACGGGAAGTAATGTGCGAAGCCTAGCACTTCGTCGCAACTCGTCGGGGTCGACCGCGTCGCCCACCGCTGTCTGCATCAGCTTGCGATCTATCCATGTACTCGTCATCCGCCATGTAAAATCGGCCAGCAGAATGACGACAAAGGCATTCAGGAGCCCTCGAATCAAATGGGTTGCCATGGTGTCCCTGGCCGCCAGTGTGCCGAAGTCGAGTCCAAGCAGCGATGCAATGAGGTAAGCGCCTCCGATCAGCAGCAGAGAGCGGAGACCGCGTTCCAATGCTGCCCCAGCGAGCGAAGGTACACCTTCATTAGCGGCGATCGTGCCCGGCGGACGCATAATATGGTCTATTGAGAGCCTCACGCAGGAAATCGCAATCGGCAAAACCAGAAGCACCACCCCAATGTAAAACGTGGCGGCAACGCCGGACAGCGCGACCAACCAGTTGGCGATTATATAGAGCGTCCCAAGGACGGTACTGACGCGGTGTCGGCGGCTCACCATATCGACACCGTCGAATGTTGGACAGCGCCAAAGTGCGACGAGGGCCAGCCCGAACAGGATCAAACCCGATGCAAGCGCAACGATGTATGTGGCCTCATGTCCTACTCCGAGCATCGGCAACAGCTGATAGGTGAAGTGCCCAAATGCGAAGAGGCCAACCAGTACTGCCGACCAGAAAAACCAGAAGCGAGCGGTGACTGTCGCCACAGGCATCAGCCGAAACCGTTCAGCGCCGGGAGCAAGCACGATCCGCCCTACAACCAATGTCAAACGGACGGCCAGGAAGACGAGAAGATAAGCGAGGACGCTGTGCTGCAGTAACGGTGGCCAGTCGAACAGCAGGAAGGCGCCAACACTTCCGACTGCAAAGGCCAGAAGGACGCCAAGGCCGTAGAGGATACGCAATCCCGCAGCCCGCAATCGATCGTCGACGGTATCCAGATGTGTCACGATCATCCGGTCGCGGAAGCCAGATGTGGCGTGCCAATAGAGCCACTCCAAACCGAACCCCAGCGTCGCAAAAAAGACCAGCGGCAGAATGGCGGCGAAGGATCCCTGTCCCCTCATCTCGGTCATCAAAGCGACACGCGCTCGATGGAGTTCGGCGGGCAGTGTCGGAATGGCGGTCGCCATGTCGTGAACGAAGGAGCGTACTGCATTCAGCCGGCCAACGATGATCTCGCGGGCGTTGGCGGCTTCGGCCGAACTTTGCTCTTCGACCGGGCGGTTCCCCGTTTGAGACTGAAGCCATGTTTGAATGTCGGGGCGTTGCAAGAGATCGAGAAGCTGTCGCAAATCTTCCGGAGGTAGCGCGGCAACGGATGTCGGCTGCCCGACCGGATTGCGGTCGGTTTGGGCCAAGGCTGGTTGGCACGGCATCAGTAGAGCGAAGATGAGTAGCAACAAGCAGGGATTGATGGAACGCTCCTTGGCCCGTTCACCGTATTTACCGGTCCGAACGGCGGTCCACAGCAACTCTTGGCGTACATTCTCCAAAAAAGCCGCATAGTTCTCACGAGACTCCTTGGTCTTGAGCAACCGCGCAGCGCGCACTTTCGCTAGTCCGATCTTGATTGCGACGAGGATGGGCGCGGCTATGACAAACAGCAGCGCGACAGCGTTGAACGCCGTGTCGAAGGCAATCACGGTGGACTGACCTGTCACGACCCGGCCGAGAAGGCTGGTCGCTGCCCGGCCAGCGGCCGCGGCGTCCATGCCTTTGGCCGTCAGCATCGCGGTCGTCGTCGCCAGCCGCTCGATGACCGCGGGGCCTCCTGCGGTGACGTTGGCACCGAGGACCGCGACATTGGCGACGACATTATGGTCGATCAGCGTCTGGAGTGCGGCCACTCCGATAAGCCCACCCAGCTGACGGCCGGTATTGAAGAGGCCGATGCCGGAGGCGAGATTTCGGTTGTTGAGGTTGCCGAAAGCGATCAGCGTGATCGACAGAAACAGGAAGCCAAGGCCGAGGCCGCGCAGCAGGATTGCTGCCATCATGTCGTCCGCGCCGCTTTCGCTGGTCGATCCGGACAGCATCCACATCGCGACCATGATCATCAGGATGCCGAACGGCACCGTGGCGAACGGCGGAACGCGGCGCACCTGCATGAGAAAGGCGGCAAGAGAAGTGCGCCGACGAAAAGCGCGCCACTCGGCAACAGCAGCTGGCCGGCATCGGTCGGCGTGAACGCCAGGACGGACACGGCAAAGGACGGGATCAGGAAGGCGCTCCCGAACAATGCGGCGCCGGCGACGAAACTGACGATCAGGGCGAAGCAGAAATCGTCCGATTGGAACAGGGTGAAGTCGAGCAGGCCCTCGCCCTTGGCCAATGCTTGTTGGCCGAGAAAGGCCAGCAGGGTGGCGGCGCCGATCACCGTCAGCCACAGGATGCGAGGTTCCTCGAACCAGTCCCATCGGCTGCCCTGGCTGAGAACGTAGGTGAAGCAGAACAGCGTGACGCAGATCAGCGAGAAGCCGATCCAATCAAACGGACGCTGCGCGGTGTTGGTGGGCATCGGGCCGTCGGCGATCAGCAGAAGTCCGGCAGCCGCGAGCGCCAGCGGAACGACACTGAAGAAGATCCATGTCCAGGATTGGCTGTCGATCAACCACCCCTGAAGGGCAGGCGCAATGGTCGCGGGGGCGACAACCGATCCCATCGCGAACAGGGCTTGAAGGATCGGTTGGCGGGACCGCGGATAGGCGAGGAAAATGATCGCCTGGCCACCGACAAGCAGGATGCCGCCGGCGAAGCCCTGGATAATTCGAAGCGCGACCAGCAGGTCCAGCCGGGCGGTGACGGCGGCAATGCCGCACGCCATGCCCATGGCGAGCGTTGCGCCGATGATCAGGCTCAGCGGACGGACTCGGTTCATCAGCCCGGGGGCGGCGATGAAGCCGATGAGCTTGAGAGCGGTGTATCCGATATCCAGCCAGGCGAACTCGTCAGGCGTTGCATAGGTGTCGCCGATGATGTCGGCGCGCCCGAGCGACAGGACGGTGCTGGCGATCGCCTCGGTCAGCGTGGCCAGCACTATGCCCGCCACAAGCAGGGCGCCGGCCGTCGATCCGTCGCGGCTCGGCGTGGCAGTGACGACCCTGGTCATGAGCCGCCTCCCGGCGCGATCTCGACACGCGCGGACAAGCCGGGCACGAGGCGGCCGGGCAACGGATTGCTGGCAAACCTGATCTTCACCGGAACGCGCTGGACGACGCGAACGAAGTTGCCGGTGGCATTGTCCGTCGGCAGCAAGCTGAAGGCGGAGCCGCTACCGGGCGCAAAGCTGTCGACCACGCCTTCAAGCGCCCCGTTCGGATAGCCGTCGATGGTGATACGGACGCGCTGGCCGGGCCGGATATGTTCGAGCTGGGTTTCCTTGAAATTCGCCACGACCCAGACATCGTTGATCGGAACGATGTCGAGCAAGGCGGCGCCCGGCGCAACGAGCCGGCCGATGCGGACCTGACGGTTGCCGATAACGCCGCCGACAGGCGCGCGTACCACGGTGCTGTCGAGATCGATCTGGGCAAGATCGCGCGCCGCCTCTGCCTGCGCCACGGCGGCAACGGCCGCTTCGCGCTGGGCGGCTAGGACGGCCATGCGCTGCTGCTGCGCCTCTACCGTCGCGGAGGCGGCCGACACGTTCGCCTCGGCTCTCGATCGCGCCGCGTCGCTTTCATCGACATGGGCCTGGCTGATGGTGTTGCTGCGGATCAGTTCGCGGCGGCGCTCGTAGGCCTTGGTCGCCAGATTCATCTCGGCCACGGCCGACCGTCTCTGGGCCTCCGCCTGCCGGATGAGCGCATGCTGAAGCTTTGTCTCCGCATCGACATTGACGAGCCGAGCCGCCGCCGCCTCGACGTTGGCGACCGCTTGCGCAAGCCGTGCCCGGTAGTCGCGATCGTCGATCCGGAACAGGACGTCGCCCGCCTGGACGGCTTGGTTGTCCTTGATATCTACCGCCGTGACGTAACCCGCAACCTTCGGAGCGAGCGAGGTCACATCGCCGCGGACGTAAGCGTTGTCGGTCGACGCCTCGCCGCTCGAGCGAGCCTTGGCCCATCCGCCAGCCACGACCACCACGGCGCCGAGGCACAGCAGCAAGCCGATCATCTTTTTCTTGTTCAGTTGCGCCACGACGACCTCCAATTCCGATGATATTGCGCATTGTTTGCTCCATGCAGGCTGTGGCCGGCAATGACCAGAATGCGCCTATGCGTCCGGCGAACCCATTCTACCGAAGTCTCTGTGATGCGAGGGTAAGGTCTAGGTCGGATGCGCCCAGCGGATGGGGATCCTTATCGTGTCGCTAGTCAGCCAACGCCGGGAACGGGCACATGATCGCCGGAGCGCCCTGACCGAGCTGAAGCACAGCTTCCAAACGTGTGTTCCCGTGAAGCACTCGGAGAAAACGACCATCATGGCACGAGGGCAGAGCGCTTACAGCGTTTGGTCAGCATCTCATGGGCAACCGATTTCCTGATCTCGTGAAGTCGTTCTATGAGCAAGGACCGGGTTGGGCCACGTCGCGGCTCGCCGACGTCCTTGAAGTCGCCAGCGAACGAGGAGAAATTCGGACTGATGATTGCCTACGCCTGGCCGGGCACTTTGCAGGTATGAGCCGCGTCAACCTTGTTCAGGTTATTATTTGATTCCGCCCGCCGCTGTCGGAACGAAGCAGCACAG
Organism: Sinorhizobium fredii USDA 257; assembly: GCF_000265205.3. Lineage (NCBI taxonomy): Bacteria > Pseudomonadati > Pseudomonadota > Alphaproteobacteria > Hyphomicrobiales > Rhizobiaceae > Ensifer > Ensifer fredii. Next base: position 3,910,198 of record NC_018000.1, on the reverse strand, counting down.
CAGGCGATCGTGCATGCTGTTTGGGCGCACAGTGGTGTTGCGCGTGAAGCTGCACTGCCACTTTATGGCGAGCGAGCACCGCAGCAATATGAGTAGCGAGGTCGCGCCGGCAGTGCCAATATCGTTGAACAGCCGCCGCGACTATCGCGCGTTGGCCAGAGTCTAGGCCGCGCCGGCCCCACGCATCGGCGCGGGCAGCGTTTCCCATGCCCGGATCAGTTCGCCGACGGAGGCGGCCTCCATCTTGCGCATGACATTGCCGCGATGCAGCTTGACCGTCACTTCACTAATGCCGAGGTCAAAGGCGATCTGCTTGTTGAGGCGTCCGCGCGCCACTTCGTGCAGAACCTCGCGCTCCCGTGGCGTCAGCGTCTCAAGGCGTTCGACATTGCGCTTGACGATCACGGCTTCCTCCCGCCGCGCGGCGTCCATCGCAATGCCCGCAATCACAGCGTCAAGCAGCGTTTGGTCCCGTACTGGCTTGGTGAGAAAGTCCACGGCGCCGGCCTTCATCGCCTGGACGGTCATTGGAATGTCGCCATGCCCGGTCAGGAAGATGATTGGCGTGGGGTTGCCATTTTGGGCCAAATGATGCTGCAGATCCAGACCGCTCACTCCTGGCATGCGAACATCGAGGATCAAGCAGCCGGGGCTGTCCAATACGTTGGTGTCGAGCAATTCGCCGGTCGAGGCAAAGCAAACGGGCTGGAATCCGGCCGACAGGATCAACTCCGACAGCGCCTCCCGCACAGACGCATCGTCATCGACAATGATGACGAGCGGCTGCTCCGCTTCGCTTTTGCTCTGCTGTGACAGCGGCGCCAATCTCCGCACGAACGGCTGGTCAACTCTCATGATCATCCTCCATGTTTCGATTGTTTAAGGCGTTGTCCACGGCAGCCAGCAAGACCTGGGCATCGAAGGGCTTGCGGAAAAACCCACTGATGCCCTGGGCGCGATCCTGATCCGCAATCTCGTGGCGGCCGGTTATCAGGAACACCGGCAGCTCCGGACGCACCTTCTTCACCCAGTCACGAAGTTCAAAGCCGTCCATGCCTGGCATGCCGATGTCGGTGATGAGCACGTCCACGCCCGACAGCCCGCTGATGAGCAGCGATCCCGCGGACGAGAAGCTGTGCGCGGCATAGCCCGCGGACTCCAGAAGGTCCTCCAGCGACTCGAGCAGTCTTGGATCGTCATCGACGACCGCCACGACAGGTCTTCGCTTGCTCACGCTCCGCTCCCTCCCGCTCGGCGCGAATGAGTGACCGGTATTTCCAATCGCTCCGCGATACGCACGAGATCAGCGAGCGACGCCGCTGCCATTTTATGCATCACATTCCTTCTATGGATTTCCAGCGTGACCTCGCTGATCCCCAGCTCAGCGGCGGCCTGCTTGTTGAGAAGACCACTCACCACGAGCGGCAGCACCTCGCGTTCGCGCGGCGTCAGGTCGAGATAGCGTTGCCTCAACACGCCGAGTTCAGCGCGTTCTGATCTCTTTTCCCGGTCCTGGGCGATCGCCGCGTGGATTGCGACCATGAGATCCGCATCGCTGAAAGGCTTGGTCAGGAAATCCACGGCACCGTGCTTGATCGCACGCACCGAGGACGGGATGTCGCCATGTCCTGTAACGAAGACGATCGGCGGATGATCGCCGTTCGCGATCTGCCTCTGGAGATCGAGGCCATTGATATCGGGCAGCTCGATATCGAGGATCAGACAGGCAGGCAGGTCCGGTTTATCCGCATTCACATAGTCGCCGGCCGATCCGAAGGCAATTGCGCGCATGCCATGCGAGTCCAGCAGTTCGCTGAGCGCCTCCCGAATGCGTTCATCGTCATCAACGATGAAGACGATATGATCGTCCGTCATCATCACGCTGCTTCCACTTCAACGGGTAATGTGAAGACGAACGTCGCTCCATGCGGTTGGTTCTTCTCCACCCACAACCGCCCGCCGTGAGACTCGACAATCGAACGGCAGATGGCGAGCCCCATGCCCATCCCATGAGCTTTCGTCGTAAAGAACGGCTCGAAGATCTTGTCAGGAGATTCGACACCCCGGCCGCGATCACTGATCTCGGTCTCGGCCGTGTCCCCCATCCGGCGCACACGGATCCGAAGAACTCTGTCGCTTGTAATGGTGTCCATGGCCTCCATGCCGTTGCGAATAAGATTGACCAGAACCTGCTGGATTTGGACGCGATCGAGCGCAACAGGCGGAAGGTTGCTGTCGACATCAACGTCCATACGGACGCGCCGCCGCGCCGCCTCCTCAGCGGTCAGGTCACGCGCCTCCGCGATGACGCTGTCCAGTGCCGTGGCATGCCTCGTCTCGACCGATTGCTTGAACAAGGCGCGGATGCGGCTCACGACGGCGGCGGCGGCGTTTGCGTCACGAATGATGCGCTCCACCGTCTTTTGCGCGCGCACTAGATTTGGCGGTTCGGCCGTGAGCCAGCGCTGGCAGGCGTGCGAGTTCGCCACGACGGCCGCTAGAGGCTGGTTCACCTCATGCGCGATAGAAGCCGAAAGCTCAGCAAGGCTCGCCGCCTGGCTCGCACGTGCCAGGTTCTCTTGCGCCAGACGCAGCTCTTCCTGCGCCCGAACCTCACCATCAATGTCCAGGCAGGTGACGTTCCACTGCACGATGGCGCCTTCGGCGTTGCGCATCGCCGCGGCGCGCGTATCGACCCAGCGATATTCGCCATCGAAGCGCCGCAGACGGTGCTTCCGAGCATACGGCTCGCCGGTGGATAGCGAATGGGCATATCTCTCTTTGACACCCGCCACGTCGTCGGGATGAACACCGGCATCGAGTGTGCCGGCCAAGCGAGACTTCCCGGTTCCGTCCAATTCTTCAAGCTCATACCCGAGAAATTCCCGGAGCTGTCGGCTGCGATATAACGGCTCGCCGTCCGGCGCAGCGCAATCGATCATTACCGGTAGCGTTTCAACGAGCTCCCATAGGGAGCGTTCTCTCTCGCGCAGCGCTTCCTGAGAAGTCACAAAATCGTGGATATCGACGTTGGCGCCGTACCACCGGATGATGCGGCCACTCCCATCGCGGAGCGGATCCGCACGCCCCTCTGTCCAGCGGTATGAACCATCCCGTCGGCGGTTGCGAAATTTCAACTCAAACGCTTCACCCGTGCTGAAGGAGTGGGTTAGGGCGCGCTGCAAAGGGATCCTGTCGTCAGGATGGACGATGGTCTGAATTGCTCCGGCTAATCCTTGCTGGGCATCAAAATCCTCCAGCTTCAGGCCGATATAATCCATCATGGTCTTGTTGATGTATGCGGGCTCGCCCCCGGGCGTTACGCACCAAATCTGCACTGGCACTGTGTCAATGAGTTGCTGAAGCTGCCGCTCGCTGCGTCGTAGCGCCTCCTCGACACGCAGCTGATCGTCGATGTCATGCGAGAGGCCGTACCATTGGAGGATGCGCCCGCTCTCGTCGCGCAGCGGCTCCGCGCTGCCTTCCACCCAGCGGTAGACGCCATCCGCACGCCGCAAGCGATACGTCTTGGAGAAGCGCTCGCCGGTGACGAAAGAATGGTTGAGCGCTTCCCTAAGGCTGGCCGCATCATCGGGATGGACGGCGGCTTCTATGATGGCCGCCAGCCGGCTCATGCCCGGCTTGTCTGCATCTGCCATGTCCAGGCCGAGAAAATTTATCAGGCGCTGGTTGAAGAAGGTCGGCTCGCCCTCCGGACTCAACCGCCAGAGCAGGCTCGGAACCATATCCACGAGCTGCGACAATTCACGCTTCCCGTCGCGCAACGCCTCCACGCTTTGGCGCAATGTGAGCACCGCCAGCTGATGCTGCCGGGATATGGCGGCCACGATGAGCGCCGAAAATGCCGAGACGGCCAGAAACAGCTGCAGCATAAAGTGCTTATGCCTCTGGGACTCAGTATCGCCGGCAAATTCGCTGGAGCCTGATATCGTGAATACCGCTGTGATCACAGCGAGGAGGATCAAGGCGACGGCGGCGCCTTTGAACTCAAAGCGGACTGCGGCCCAAAGAAGAGGCGGCATGGTTATGTAGACGAAGGGCAAGAAACCGCTCAAGGAAAGGGCAGCGACACCAAGAAAGATCAGCCCCAGGACACAGGCTTCCATCCATTGCGCGGCCGAGAGCTGGGCCTTGCCGCGCCAGTTCTGCAACACGACCAGCGCCAGTGGTGCCACGATCAAGACTCCGGTTGCGTCTCCGATCCACCAAAGAGGCCAGGCAGTTGTGAAGGATTGCGATTGTATGCCAAACCACGCAAGTGTCGCGCTTCCCACCGTCGCGCTTACGACCGGGGCAATTCCAGCCGCCAGTACGACGAATGCGAGAACCTCCTGCAAGGTTTCCAGCCGAACCGGGTGCTTGCAAGCTCGGTTCACGAGCCACGCGCCAACCACCGCTTCAAGAGCGTTGCCGGCATAGATCAGGACGGCGGCAGGAAACGGACTATGGAACCACAGGAAATTGCTAAACAGTTCCGCCAGAAGGCCTCCCAGCACCCACCACGGCCAGCTGTGCCTGGAAGCGAGGATAAGCGTAGCCATGAAAAGCCCGCCTGGAGGCCAAATGGAAATACCTGTTCCGGGTACGATTGCGAGCGACTGAGCGAAACCGCAGCCCAGAACATAGGCTGCGACAAAAAATCCCAGATGCAAGAATTGGGGGCGGTGCGACCAGACGCATATCATTGGCTTCTCCTGCCGGACAAAGCCCTGGGGGCTATCAGCGCGCTTCGTATAGCACTTGTTTTCAATATCTGGCCTGGCGAACTCATAGACCCACCCTAATCCCGCCATGGCCCAACCGCACCTCATGGAAATCCATGAGATAAAGTGGATATCTGCGGATCTGATCGGCGCATTCACACCAAGAATGCGTAAGACAGTCGTCGACACAGTGAACAAGGGCGACAATTTACGTCGATACACCCGAGGCCTTGCATGAGCTCCCGCGACAGCAAGTCGAGCTCTGGTAAAAGGCCAAGCCGCGACGGCTAGTCTAACCCGACCACCGAATCTGACGACCGAGCAAAGCGTCACGAATGAAGTAGTATTCTTATCAGTGAGATAGCCTACTATTGCGGCTGAGCACTCTCCAAAATGGACGTTTGATTTCGACCAGTTGCCGACCGGGATCACCAGCCTTGAGACGGTCCCTAAGTAAAGCACGTAGATCTTTTTGAACTGCAGAGTCGGACAAGAAATAGCTGTGACCCGCAAAGCCCGCACTTCCCCTGTATTCGATAAAGTCGGCGATACCCGATAACTGTGAGTTCCTCCACAGCGCATTCGAGCCCGCCTCCTTAGAGCTGATGCTGGCGCTTGTTAGGCGCCCGAGTCGAACAACGCTTCCGAACAGCCCGCTTGAAAGTGCAAGCGCCTTGTCATTTGGGGATGAATAAACTGTCAGATGCAGCGAGCCTATGGGCGGCAAAAGGCCGTAGGGGGTTGCTTTGGCTCCGAACGGCGCATCGGGATCAGACACGAAGCCGAACAATTTTGTCGTGGCAACATCCAGATCGATGTCAGGAGCGAACAGCACGACATTGCTGATTTTGTAGCGCTCGGTGGGGGAAGACCGGGTGGCGTAGGCCTCCATTCCCAACTGCTGAAGGGCGGATATTAGAACGTCTGCTCCGCGGCTGTGCGCGATGAGGTGGAGACGTTTGACACCGTCGGTCCCGGAAATGATACGAATCGCCTTCTTCAAATCCGACACTGCGAACTCGCCAGACTCCCGGTCGATATTGTAACCGTAGAAAGCGCCGCCCGATCCGCCCGCTGGCCACGAAAGCGACACGCACACAAACTCTGCAGAAAGGGTATTGCAAATCTTGCCAGTGGCTTTCGCAGCATCGTCGAAACTGTTGTTATAGCCATGAACAAAAATGACCACTTCTTTACGTTTTGCCATCGCAAGGCGCCGAGTCACCTCACCCTGCAACCCTGCCGCTGCCCGTATATGGGCATCTACAGTTGCGGGTACCCGTCGGGGCCCCTGACGCGTGAGTTCAATTGGGTATGGCGACTTCGGAAACTCTCCTAGTTTGGTCGTGCGTGAAATATGCAGCGACGCGTCAGGCTGCACAGCCGGCCCATCGTGAAAGCGCAACCGCTCCCGAGCCAGCGTAACCGAACCGAAGCTCAATGAATGACCTCGAAACGAGGTGTAGGAAAGTTCGTCATTAGCCGAAGCGGCAGGCGCTCGGTTAGTCACGTAAAGTAGGTCGAGCGAATTATTCTGTTCAATGGGAGAAGCAGCAGTTTCTGTCCCAGCCGGCAATTCGCCGACTAGGCCTCTTCCACTTGAGCAGGCCGCAGGGACGAGAATGCATGGTAATAAGAAAAATAAAGTGGCGAACATCCGCAATCGCAGATTGGATGCGTCAAAGCTCATAGGCATTATTTCCTTCAGTTCGTCTCCAGAACTCGGGCCCTGCCTTCGTCATCGTTTGAGCCGCTGAGGGTGTCGGGCACCACGCCGATGCGCCGCTCTAGCAGCAGTTCTCGATTCGATGTGCCTGCCGAGCCTCATGAATGACCCGCCGCACGTCGTCCGCGAGGATGTTATCGCGCCTCATCACGAGCTGGACGATGGGGTCGGCCAGCATCTCTTCGAGGGTTAATTCGGGCCTCGTGGTGCCCATGATATGGTCCCCTAGCCGGTTCGGGCTCGCGTGGCGGCGTTCGGCCAGCAGGTCTCGACGTCGATGTGCCTCCCTAGCATCATAAATGACCCGCCGCACGTCATCCGCGACGACGTTATCGCGCCTCATCACAAGCTGGATGATGGGGTCGGCCAGTATCTCTTCGAGTGTTGGTTCGAGGCTCGTGGGGGGCATGATGTATTCCCCTGACAGGCTCGGGCTCGCCGGCGGCTCCGATCGTAACCCGCCGAAGCATTCAAGGGACGGCCGCCGAAACAGGTCCGCTAATCCATCCCCGGTGCATGGCCGTTGATGATGTTATCTAGGGCCGTCGAACTTGGTGCCCGAAAGCGCTTGCGCCCTGCGACCGGTCAGAAGCTGCATGGTGGCGATCGTCGAAGGCTGGAGGCAGACTGGTTGTAACCACCCAGTTAATTCCTCAAATCTGTTCGAACCGGCAAGAACGGCGCAGCGATTTCGACTGCTGCGCCACAAAGACATTATGCCTGACGGCGCACGTCGAGCTGTTAAGCAGGATGTGTAGCCCTGAACCCTACCTGAAGCCGATTCCAAAGATTGATCGCACCGATTGCAAGAGACAACCAAGACCGTTCTTCTGCCGTAAATGCAGCCTCAACCAGCCCCCAATCATCGTCGGGGGCACCAGTTTGCGCGATGTTGGTTAACGCCTCAGTCCAGGCAAGAGCAGCACGCTCACGCGACGAGTAAAGCGTTGCCTCGCGCCACCCGGTCAACAAATAGAGGCGCATGGGATCTTCCCCGTCTTTCAGAGCTTCTGTCGTGTGCAAATGAATGCAGAACACACATGAATTGATCTGTGAGGCGCGCAGCTTGACAAGGTGCAGCAGCTTTGGCTCTAGCGGACCACTTTTAAGAGCGCTCTCCAGCGCGAAGACGTGTTTAAAGCCCGGTTCGGCAAGTTTGAAGTAATTATTTTGACGAGGTTGCATGGCTCTTTCCTTTTCGTCGGTCAGAATCGAGGGTGTGAGCGGGGCATTGTGCGCAACTGCAAGCTTGGAGTATCGAATTTGGCAAGCAGGCAGATGTGCCATGGGGATGATTACACTTCGGTTTTCCTCGTGTTCGCCTTGATCACTCCAGCGGGATAACGGCCGGCGTGTCCTTCTTCTTGAGCAGTACTACGATGAATTTGGCGGAATTCGTCTTGCTCGCATTGCGGCTAATGAGGTGAATATCGGAGGGGTTCTCGTAGTAGGTTTCTCCAGCAGCAACGGTGACTTCTTCGCCGCCCTTAACCTGCATCACGATCGCGCCCTCCAGGACGTACACGAATGCGTTGGCATCGTGGCGGTGGATAGGCGAGGAGCCGCCTGGCTGATATTCTACCGACAGCATGAGCCCTTCCTTGCCCGGATAGTCTGGCAGATCCTTGGTCATCAATGGTGTGACCTTTGCGCCGTCTTCAGCTGCAACTGACAAGGTGCCAAAGCCGACCGTGGCCGACAAGAGCACCATGAGGGGGATAGACTTCATATCGGTCTCCTTTGTAGTTGATTGGGATTTGGCATTCGGGAGAAGTGGATCGGGAGTTCATGGTCTCGGGTGTGGCACTCGCATGCTCTTCTTGAACGCCATGGCATCAGGGCGGCAGAGGAGCTGCGGGCGCGTTATGTGTCCGCGCGGTGGTTTTTCGTGAAAGATGACGCAATGGGCAGTGCAGTCGCTATCGTTCGAACCGATGTTTGCTGTCGACAAAGGCGTAGTTCGCCCTAGACCTTCCGCTAGGCCGCCCTAGCGACCAAGCTAGCCGATCTCGGATACGGGTACACGTAGGCAGGTTTTTTGAGCTACTCGTTCTCGAGCATTCTATCGCAGCGTGTCTTGGCATCGGAAAGAACCGGCGTATGCGATGCAGAAGGTCAACGCTGAAAAAGCGCATTTTTGCCCGCTTCAACGATGCACTCATAAGGCTGGAAGGAGTCTGTGAAGCACCAGACTAAAGGAAGCAGAAGCTCTATTTAGCAAAACTCGCGCTCGGGCTCCTTGACGAGGAAGCCGAGCGCGGTATTCGCGCCTGGACATCGCCCGCCTTCTGCCGATGCGACGCATACCGAGACCATTCCCAGAGGAGAGGAACCGTGGCGATTCAGGGTGCTCGGGGCAATCATGCCAAATTTGGACAATGTGTCGCGGATATCGAGGACGCCGAGCGGCTTCGAATCAACGCTGAGCGCGGGGCACCGGCGGGCGAGAGCGTCTACTCCTTCATACCAGCCTCTTCACCACCAAATCTCGCTGCGGTCCACTGAGAGCACAGGCTGCCCTATCCTCAGGTGTAGCTCGACCGCCAAACACGCTTCAACATAGAGTCCGCGACGTAGCTCGTGATCGACGTGTCTCGATCACGCAAAACAGGAGCGCATCATGTCGCAGGCAGAAACAAAACCCCGCAGGATTGGTCAGCAGGAGACAAACATGAGCTTGGACAAGACCTCAAACCTCGGTACGACGGCCCGCGACGAGCTGGTTCCGTCGCGCTATGCGGTGCAGATCGGCGAGATTGAGGTGCTTGTTATCAGCGATGGGGTGCTGCCGCTCCCAACCGCGATGTTGGCGCACGACACCGACCCGGCTGTCCGGGGGGCCTGGCTGGACGACATGTTCCTGCCGCCGGACGCTCTCGACTGGCCGCTGAATGTGGTCGTGGTGCGTAGCGGCGCGCAGACCATACTCGTTGATGCTGGGCTAGGGTTGGACCCGGCCTTGAACTTGCCGCGGGCCGGGCAGTTGGTCAAGCGGCTGAAGGCTGCCGGCATCGATCTTGCGTCCGTGACCGACGTGGTGCTGACCCACATGCACATGGACCACATTGGCGGGTTGCTCGTCGACGGGGTGAAAGACCGGCTGCGTCCGGACCTGCGGATCCATGTGGCGGCCGCCGAGGTCAAGTTCTGGGAGTCGCCCGATTTCTCCCGCGTCTCCATGCCGCCGGGGTTCCCGGACGCACTTCGGGCGGCCGCCACCCGGTTCGCAAAAGAGTACCGCAGCCAGCTGCGGCTGTTCGATGAGGAGCACGAGGTGGCGCCTGGGGTGGTTGTTCGTCGCACTGGCGGCCACACCCCGGGGCACAGCGTGGTCCGTCTGGCATCCGGCGGCGATCGGCTGACCTTCGCCGGCGACGCCGTGTTCGCGGTCGGGTTCGACCATCCCGACTGGCACAACGGTTTCGAACACGACCCCGAAGAGGCGGCCCGCGTTCGGGTCCGTCTTTTGCGGGAGCTGGCGGCAACCGGCGAACAGCTGGTGGCCACTCACCTGCCGTTCCCGTCCGTCGGCCGGGTGGCGGTCGATGGCGACGCCTTTCGTTGGGTGCCGGCCTTCTGGGACTACTGACCGCTTATTAGGTTACGGCCGAACTAGATGTGACCTTTCAACAGGCTGTCCATTCGGTCCGGCCGAGAAAACTGAGGTTGTCGAAGCTTAAGTGATTCTCGGGGGACCGAATGAACATCCATAAGAATGCCCGCCTGGCACCGCGCAGTCGAGCGGTGAGAGGCGGCTGCGCCAAGGTCAGGGCGGCCGTGCATCAGTGCGCCGCCCGCGTTGGACGCACGACGATCTCGCTGACATTGACGTCTTCCGGCTGCTCGATTGCGAACCGCACGGCCCCCCCGGACGCTGAGGGTCGTGTTGCAAGACAATGCGCTAGGACTTCTGCCTAAGCGCATCGAGGACCACCTTGAACGCCGCAGACGGTTGCCGACGGCTCGGATAATAGAGGTGATACCCAGGATATGACGGGCACCAATCGGCGAGCACCTGAACCAGCCGTCCGGCTTCGATGTCAGATTTCGCCAAGCCGTCAGGCACAAACCCGAAACCGTAGCCATCGACCGCGGCGTTCAAAATCTGCCTGATGCCGTTGCAGGTGATCTGGCCGTCCACCCGGACTCTTAACTCTTCGCCATCCTTTTCGAATTCCCAGGCGTAGGTTCCGCCATGCGTAGGCAGTCTGAGGTTAATGCATTTATGCGACGTCAGCTCCTGAGGCTTCATCGGAATGCCCCGCTCCTCGACGTAGACCGGGCTGACAACAACGATCATCCGTTGATAGGGGCTGATGCTGACAGAGATCATGCCTTGCGACACGATCTCCCCAAGTCGAACGCCCGCGTCGAACCGCTCGGCGACGATGTCCGTCAGTCCGTAGTCGACGATCAACTCGACCTTGATGTCGGGATATCGACGCAGGACTTTCTCGAGCTTCGGCCAGAGAACCGTGTCAATCGCGTAGTCTTCGGCGGTGATCCGGAGCGTGCCTGCGGGCTTCTCTCCCAGCTCGGTGATTGAAAAGAGTTCGTCTTCGATCTCCTCGAACCGGGGAGCGATCACGTTCAAAAGTCGCTCGCCTTCGGCCGTGGGCGACACGCTGCGCGTGGTGCGAGTCAGTAATCGAAGCCCAAGACGAGCCTCGAGTGCCCGAATCGTATGGCTGAGACCCGATTGCGACATACCCAACTGCGCGGCGGCTTTCGTGAAGCTGCGTTCCCGCGCCACGACGATGAAAGCCAACAGGTCGTTTACGTTCGCACGCAGCATCCATCCGCTCCTATCCACGTGATCGTCGAAACATACTGGCTGCAACGCGCAACATCATTACCGATTATTGCTCCTCAAGAATAAATTGATCCGAATTGAGGTTGCCGAGGATGCATTATGGACGGTCGTTAAGCACGTGAACCAGCGTATTTTCTGCACGTTCGCGATGCTTTCAAAGCCACGGAGGGTGGCGTCTCCATGTCATCGAATTATGCGCACGGTACATAAGCGCTTGCAGATCGCAGACGATAATCAGTCAGGTCCAGGCGGCCTATATTCCTCCTGGAACCAATCAGACGGCAACGGAGAATGGCTATGGAAAATGGACCCATTGGATCAACCGACGGACAGGAAACGATCGGTATTGGTCGGCGCGATCTTCTGAAACTGACAGGGGCCGGCGCTGCCGCTGCAGGCGTAATGTCGCTCGCGGGCAGCCCCGCGTTCGCACAATATGCCGGAACGTGGGACAAGACCTTCGCGCAAAGCGATCGCGTGCAGCATCAGAAGGTATCGTACGTTAACCGCCTCGGCATCAATCTCGTTGCGGACATGTATGTCCCGAAGAACATCAATGCCTCGCAACGCCATCCCGCGCTGATAGTCGGCCATCCCTATGGCGGTGTTAAAGAGCAGACTTCCGGGTTCTACGCCCAGACGATGGCGGAACGCGGCTTCATCACCATCGCACACGATGCCTCGTACAATGGCGAAAGCGGAGGCCAGCCTCACTTCATCTCCTCGCCGGAGGCCGTTGTCGAAGACTTCAGCGCAGGCGTCGACTTCCTTGGTCTTGACCCGCGTGTCGACCGGAATCGCATCGGCATCATCGGCGTTTGCGCAAGTGGCGCTTTCGCACTTGCCGCCGCACAGATCGATCCTCGCATGAAGGCGGTCGCAACGGTGAGCATGTACGACATGGGCGGCGCGAAATGGGCATGGAAGGGCGAAGAAATGAAGGCCGACGCCCGGATCGACATGCTCACCATAATGGGCGAGCAGCGCTGGGCAGAGGCCGCAGGCGCACAGAAGCAATATGGCGCGTTGCCTGAAACCTTGACGCCTGAGACGGATGCGATCACGCGGGAGTTCTTCGACTACTACCGGACGCCCCGTGGCGCTCATCCGCGCGCGACAACCGCGATGACCATTTCCGGAGACCCTTCTTACCTGCACTTCCGGCCGTTCGACCATCTCGACATGGTCTCGCCCCGGCCCGTATTACTGATCGCAGGCGCGAATGCCCATTCGCGTTTCTTCAGCGAGCAGGCGATTGCGAAGGCGGCCGGGCCGAAGGAGCTATTCATCGTTCCGGGCGCGGGTCACGTTGACCTTTACGATAAGGCCGACCTCATCCCCTGGGACAAGCTTGAGTCCTTTTTCGACCGGCACCTCCCAGCCTAGTAGGCAGTCGGCGTTCCAGCCGGGCCTGAACTTCGGCTGGACGCTGATCGACGGCGACGACCGACAAGAGGGAATGGAGACCGCACACCTTCATTCCGACAACGACACCTGGGCACCCTCGGGTATCGCATTCAGAGGGGACGAGCTTCTCTCGACGAGCGACCGAAACGATCTAAAGCCGATCGATGCGTCCGGCGATCGGTTTAGGGACGTGCTCTCCGTCGGCGACGACCTCTACGCCATCACGACGAACCGATCGCCACGAGGTGAAGGTCCATCGGACGATCATCTCATCAAGCTGTCGCCCAAGCTCTAGCGGACGACATTACAAACTCTCCAACGCAACAACGAGTGAATGCCATGAACATCTCTTTCAAAAATAAAGTCGCTCTCGTCACGGGTGCCGCGTCCGGCATGGGTCTGGTGACCGCGAACGCCTTCGCGAAAGCCGGCGCGGCGGTCGCTCTGGCCGACGTCAATGAGACCGCGGCGCGCGCCGCGGCGGACAACCTGACTTCCGCCGGGCATCGCGCGATCGCGATCCAGTGCGACGTCGCCGACATGGAGCACGTTGCTGCCATGGTCGAGAAGACGGTCTCGGAGTTTGGCCGGCTCGACGCCGCTTTCAACAACGCCGGAGTCCAAAGCCCCGTCGCCGAGACCGCCGACGCGGACCCCAAGGATTACGACTTCGTCATGGGCGTCAACCTGCGCGGCGTTTGGACTGCATGAAGTACGAGCTGCTGCAGATGCGCAAGCAGGGTTCCGGAGCAATTGTGAACAACTCCTCGCTCGGCGGCTTGGTCGGCATCGGGGAACGCGGCATCTACCATGCCTCGAAACATGGCGTAGTCGGTTTGACCAAGAGTGCCGGGCTCGAATACGCCGCCAAGGGAATACGGGTCAACGCGGTCTGCCCAGGCATCATAGAGACGCCGATGGTGACCGGAATGCTCGAGACCCAGCCGGAAGCGATGGATGCATTGATGCAGGTCGTTCCCATCGGCAGGCTTGGCAAAGCTGAGGAGATCGCCGACGCCGTTCTCTGGCTTTGCAGCGACGCGGCGAGCTTCATCGTCGGACATGCCTTGCCGGTCGATGGTGGCTACACCGCCCAATAGTGGCCCATTGGCACGTCGGATGAATGTCGCTTCGGAAAACTGGCTCGGGACGGAGCTTTTCGATCTTCTTCGTCCAGCGTGCCCCTCCTCTTGCAATGACCGCAATTGGCGCACCCTGCTCATTCCGGTGAGCGAGACGAATGACCTTCTTCCACCCTCCCTTGACGCGGCATGGGAACCGGAAGGATCGACCAATGCGGACATCTGCGGTGAAGGCGCTGAAGGTCTCAAATGGGCCTTAGCGGACAGGCGGCGGTTAACCCGCTATCGACATGCATTTGCACGCATTTCGCTGACGGGGTTTGATGCGAGGCAAGATAGATCTATCCGCAAGGCAACCTGCGATCAGAGTGAGTCGGACTCGGTGCGCAGGTTGGAGACGACGCGCCGGTTCTGCACCATGCAGGAGCGGTCCGTGCAATCACGGACCTCGCGGTCGTTGCCGTAACCCTTGGCCCACATGCGGTTGGCGTCCACGCCCTTCGAGACGAGATAGGCCATTGCCGCATCGGCGCGTTTCTGCGACAGCGTTGCCATGTCTGACGCGGACCCGGAATCGTCGGCAAATCCCTGCAGCTTGATCAGCCAACGCGGGTTGCTGTTGAGCCAAATGGCCTGCTTATCCAATGTTGCCATGGCGACCGAATCGAGCGTGGCCGAGTCCTTAGTGAAGTAGGTCCGTCGGCCCACATTCAGGATGAAGTCCTCTTCGCTGCCGGCCACGACATTTTCGAAACCGGGCGCAGGATCGTTGGTATGTCCGGTCATCGGCGCCGCGCCCGGCTCTTCCAAAGCGGCGATTTCAGTGGTGTTGCAGGCGGCGAGCGTCAGGAGCATGGCCGCGGCGGCAAGCAGCCGCGTATATCCGGTCAAAGCAGACATCAGGGTGATATTCCTCATTTAACCGAGGTTGCTTGGCTGACCTGAGCGGCACTTTCAGCCTGGTCGGCGATGTGCGGCAGTACTTGCACCGCGGTGCCGATGGGGCAACGCTGATAAAGGTCGATTGCATCTTCGTTGAACATGCGGATGCAACCGCTGGAGGCATCCTTACCGATGCTGCCCGGCTCCAGCGTACCGTGTAAGCGATAGCCGGTATCGACACCATCGCGAAGCAGGTACATGGCGCGCGGGCCAAGCGGGTTCTTTGGCGAACCTCCCGCGACCGATTCAGGCAGTTCCGGGTGGCGCTCACGCATCTCCGGCGGTGGCGTCCAGCGTGGCCAGAGCGATTTCTGGTCGATCGTGGCGCGGCCATACCATTTGAAGCCCTCGCGCCCGACACCGACGCCATAGCGGATGGCAGTCTTGTTTTCCATGATCAGGTAGAGAAAATGGTGCCTGGTATCGACAACGATGGTGCCAATCGGCTCGCTGCTGAAGTATTTGACAACCTGGCGGCGCCACTTCTTATCTATCTTGGCAAAGTTGGTGCTTCGGAACGTTACGCCATTGTCGACGGCGGTGCCGGAAAAATAGGAAGACGCCGCTGCGAATGTGGGTTTCTGGACCACCACGGTGCCAAGTGACGCTAAACCACCAAGCACAATATCCCTGCGCATCCACCCCATCGGCAATATCCCCCTGTAAAGCCAAGCAGCGAAGTGGCAGTAAATCAGATTTTTCATTTGCCACAACATAAAATTGCGCGGCTTTCTCAAGTAGAACGGTGTTTGGTCTCTCTCGGGGGTCTGGCGCGTTTTCCGCTCAATCTTCGACCGGTATGTTCGCCTAGAGGGCAAGCTCAAGAGTGTCCGGTCGCTACGGCGCTCGCTACAATTCCGCATGCATGTCTACATCCTGTCGCTATCGAACCGGAAGATTCGACCCAAGGACGAAGCCGCTCGCGCGGCACTGGCGCCCTTTGCGGCGGTCCGATGCGCATGTCGAGATCGTCCGCCGTGGCCAGCAACCCAAATGCCGCGCGCCACCCCGAAAGGACGCGCATGACGAAATGCCTGTCACATCAGCCAAGACCGGCCCGGATCTGCGATGCGTTGCGCGGTGGCGCCGGTCTGCCTCAGGCAACCCAGCACACCGCAAAATCGCCGAAGCGAACCGGCGAAAGATCTGTGCCCCCGATCCCGATCATGTCATTGCAAGCTTCGGGGCTATCCTTTTGCAGCCGACGCTGCCACCGATAGCCACCTTGAAGAACCGCAGCCGGACGCTTCCCCCATAGGCGCTCCACCCAGCCCCGCGGCCTCCTCCTTGGGAGGTTTTTCAACGCGGGCCGACACAGGCCCAGCCGCGACCGTCGTGTCACGGCCCGCATCGAAAAACCTTCACCCGAAGCGGCCATTTGCCGACAGCACCCCGAAGTTCCGGTCTTGGGGCGTTGACGGACGCATCGCTGGATCGAAACACGTTCAGTCCTTGCTCTCGATCAGCTTGAAACCACGGGCCAGATAGTATGGCGAGTTAGCGGGCGTTGCTTTAAGTGAACCCCAAAGCAATTACCGCTCGCAAGATGGCCGGTTCAAGCGCGAGGGTGAAGGAAGCGGGGGGCGCCCACCTCGACCTGAACAAGCTCCGGAAAACCCTTTCTGCAGGCAGCAAACAGGAAATGGCGCGGGCGTTTCAAGCCAACGTCATGCCGCCGTCGACATGCAACTCGATGCCATTGACGAAACTACCTGCCTTGGAGGCGAGGAAAAGAGCCGCCCGCGCGAGTTCTTCAGGCCGGCCCAGCCGCCCTGCCGGAATGAGTGACGCCATGTGCTGTTCGAATGCCGGACGCTCGGCCTCCGAAACACCGAGCTTGCCCAAGATGGCGGTGTCGACCGGTCCTGGGCTCAGGATGTTGACGCGAATCCGCCGCGCCTTGAACTCCATCGTCCAGTTCTTGGCGAATGCTGCGACTGCTGCCTTTGTACCGGCATAGACGGTATGATCCGGAAGGACTTTCGTCGCGGCCAGTGAACTCGTGATGATGATGCTGCCGCCATCGCGGATCAGTGGCTCGATCGTCTGCACGCCGAAGAACACCCCACGCGTGTTGATGGCAAAGTGCCGGTCGTACTCTTCCGGCGTGATGTTGCCGGAAGCTGTGAGATTAATGATTGCGGCATTGGCCATGTAGATGTCCAGGCCGCCAAAGCGGTTCTTGACTGTCTCTGCGAGAGTTCGATGATGCGCGATGTCAGCGACGTCGCCAACGATGCCAATCGCGCCATGGCCGATTTCGCCCACTGCCTCATCGACAACGTCCTGCCGCCGACCAGTGATGATGACCTGCGCTCCTTCTTCCGCAAACAGCTGCGCGGTCGCCTTGCCTATGCCGCTGTTGCCACCCGTGATGACGGCGACCTTGTCTTTCAAGTGCTGCATCGCTTAACTCCATTTCCGTTGACCTTTGAGATAAACGCCGGCGCCGTGAGCTGTTAGATCGATGTCGGGCACATGATTTGTGCCCCGGAGGTGCAAGTGCCAAATCTGCTGGGCGAGACGTCAGGACTGATGGCATTTGTGCGGACTGTAGAGGCCGGCACCTTCAGCGCTGCCGCGCGCGACTTGAATACGACGCCATCTGCGATTTCCAAAAGTGTGGCGCGGCTGGAAAAGAAAATCGGAACGCGCCTCTTTCTCCGCTCCACACGCGCGCTGACCCTCACCCAGGACGGTCAGGTCTTTTTCGAACGTGTTGCGCCGCTTTTGCGGGACCTCGATTCGAGCGACGAGGTGATCATGTCGCGGGCCGGGCCGGCAGGGCGGCTGCGGGTCAGCATGCCGGGTGAACTGGCGCCGCTGCTGCTACCCGCCATGTTTACCGATTTTGCGACTGCTTATCCCGATCTGCATCTCGACGTCGGACTGACAGATCGGTTCGTGAATCTGGTCAAAGAGGACTACGACGTCGTGTTGCGCGTGGGCTATCCCGCGCAGGGCGACTTGATGGTACGCCACCTGGCAGATCTGCCAATGGTCGTGGTTGCATCGCCGCCCTTTTTCCGCAGGTGGGGCAGTCAGACGTCCGCAGAAGCGCTCGCAGGCTTGCCCTTCGCTCGGTTCGCATTGGATGGCATGGTGGCGCCGGTGCGCTTGGCGATGGAACCAGCTTTGCCCCCTCCGGCCGCGTCGACTGCGACTCGGGATTTGCGATGATCCAGGCAGCGCAAAGCGGACTTGGTGCGGCTTACCTTTTACGATGCCTGGTGGCAGCAGAATTGAAGTCCGGCACGCTTGTAGACCTCGCGCCACGGATCTCCCTTCCCAAGGTTCCCTTCAATGCTCTACACGCTTTCGGGCGCACCCCGCCCTTGCGGGTGAGACTGTTCTGCGACTTCGTCGCTGAAGCAGCGAAAGCGATCGCAGTAATGTAAGTCGCGACCGTGAGGCGTTTCGGAATGCGACCTGCCTGTATAAAGATCGGTGAATTCAAGCACTGCCTCTTCAGCAGTAGAAACGACGGCGTCTTAGCCGCCGTGGTCCTCCCTTCGTCCCGGGCGCGCCAACAGTCGAGTTTTAGTCGCGTTGACACGGGCGGTGCCTGTCGTCATAGTTGCGGCCAAACCCCTCTGCATCTCCAGCAGTCACGAGCCCAGGCAAGCACCAGTCATGAGCAAGCCCAACTTGCATGATCATTCGGGAGATCTGTCGGCCGCGGCGCAAAAGAGCAACGCATCGAATGTAAAGGGGCGTGCCGCCGATGCGGAGATGGCCCGCGCGCTCGGGACCACTCCATTTCGCATGGCATTGGATCCCTCCGGTGGCGGGATCGCCCACTGGAAACATGACCCATTGCACGATGTCGTCGAGCCGATGGGCGATCACGTCATCATGGCTTACAACGGCGTGGTACAGCGTATGGAGCGGCGATCAGGAAGATCGGTTTCGCCTGGAACGTTTCGTCGTGGGGTTGTGGTCATCATTCCGGCCGGATCAAGCTCCCGGTGGGATATTCCGAAACCTGTTGATGTCGTTCAGCTCTATCTTCCTCCCGCAATGCTGAAGCGTGTCGCGGATGAAGCCGAGACCGCCACACAGACCGATCTCCTCGACCGAACGGCGCATACCGACCCCATTACATCCCGATTGCTCTTGGGCGCGGTCGATGCCCTGGACGGAAATGGGCCCCTGGATACACTGTTCAGGCAACAGCTGACAGAGCTGCTTGCCACGCGCCTCCTGCTTGCGCACGTCGGCTCGCCAACCACCCACCAGCCAGTCGTCGGTGGGCTGTCGCCGACGGTGATGCGCCGCGCCATCGAACGCTTACGCTCGGATAGCGATGCGGACTTCTCTCTCGCTGCTCTCGCTTCGGATGCCGGCCTGTCGCGCTTCCATTTCTGCCGTTCCTTCAAGGAAAGCACCGGGCTTTCGCCGCATGCCTGGCTGCGCCAATACCGGCTTGATCAGGCCATGGACATGCTGCGTGACCCCGATATGTCGGTCGCATCGGTTGCCGCGGCGCTCGGCTATGCCTCGCAAACCGCCTTCGCTGCGGCGTTCAGGCAGTTGACCGGCGAGACCCCGACCGAATGGCGACAGCGATCGCGTTAGCAGCAATTGCTCCTCAGTCACGTCAATCGCTCAGGGGCAGTCAGCCATCTGGCAACACTCCAAGAGCGATTTCGGAGTACCTCGCGGCGGAAACAGGGTCTTCCATCCAGTTAAAAGACCAGCCACGTCACGAAGGGCGTCATAACCGCGGTCAGCCAGCAGCGCTGGCTTCGGACGCCGGCCTGTCGCGCTTCCAACTCTGCCGCGCTTTCAAGGAGAGCACCGGCTCTCGCATCGTCCCGCTCCCCAGCCGGACGATGCCGCGCGACACCGACGAATCGGTCGTCTCGATTGCCGCGGCGCTTAGCTCCTCCAGACTGCCTTCGCGGCCGCATTCAGGAAGCTGACCCGCGAAACCCTGCTCGATTGGTGGAGGCGCAGTGTTAGCAGCAATCGCTCTATAGCGGCGGCAATCGCTCTGGGGCAGCCGCAAGTCAAGTTCGATAGATTCATCATTGTGACGCACCAGCAATGAACGTGTCACCGATCTCTGAACACCTCACCGGCATCGATCGCGCTTTCACGCGGAGAGCGCGGTCGCCGCAGGATCGAGCGCCAACATCGAACGCAGGAGTTTTCAAAGATGAACCAGATTATCTCCAACACACAGCAGCAGACAAACATGAGCTTGGACAACACCTCACCCTCCGGTAGATCGAGACCCGAAGAGTTGGTTCCGTCGCGCTACGCGGTGCAGGTCGGCGAGATTGAAGTGCTGGTAATCAGCGACGGGGTGCTGCCGCTCCCAACCCAGATGTTGGGACACAACGCCGACCCGGCCGCCCGGGCGGCCTGGCTGAAGGACATGTTCCTGCCGCAGGACGCCTTCGACTGGGCGCTGAATGTGGTCGTGGTGCGGAGCGGCGACCAGACCATACTCATCGACGCTGGGCTAGGGTTGGATCCGGACCTGAACTTGCCGCGGGCCGGGCAGTTGATCAAGCGACTGGAGGCCGCCGGCATCGACCTTGCATCGGTGACCGACGTGGTGCTTACCCACATGCACATGGATCACATCGGCGGGCTGCTCGTCGAGGGGGTGAGGGAGCAGCTGCGTCCGGACCTGCGGATCCACGTGGCCGCCGCCGAGGTCAAGTTCTGGGAGTCGCCCGATTTCTCCCACGTCTCCATGCCGCCGGGCTTCCCGGACGCGCTTCGCGCGACCGCCAAGCGGTTCACGAAGGAGTATCAGAGCCAGCTGCGGCTGTTCGATGAGGAGTACGAGGTGGCGCCGGGCGTGATCGTCTCTCGTACCGGCGGCCACACCCCCGGGCACAGCGTGGTCCGCGTGGCGTCCGGCGGCGACCGGCTGATGTTCGCCGGAGACGCCGTGTTCGCGGTCGGGTTCGAACACCCCGATTGGCACAACGGTTTCGA
This sequence comes from Sinorhizobium fredii USDA 257, assembly GCF_000265205.3. Lineage (NCBI taxonomy): Bacteria > Pseudomonadati > Pseudomonadota > Alphaproteobacteria > Hyphomicrobiales > Rhizobiaceae > Ensifer > Ensifer fredii. The sequence goes on along the minus strand of NC_018000.1, from coordinate 3,889,549 downwards.
ACACGACCCCGAGGAGGCGGCGCGCGTTCGGGTCCGTCTTTTGCGCGAGCTGGCGGAAACCGGCGGACAGCTGGTGGCCACTCACCTGCCGTTCCCGTCCGTCGGCCGGGTGGCGGTCGACGGCGACGACTTTCGTTGGGTCGCGGCCTTCTGGGACTACTGACCCCTTGTTGGGTTAGGGCTGAACTGGGTGCGTATCCTTCCAGTTCGGCCGACACGCCTATGGCCTGGACTGGACCGGCCCGAGCTAAGACGGCGCAACCACCTACTGGAACGAATGAACAATGCGGTGCGCTGAGCGCCCGCGAATGGAGAAACTCATGAAAATCGTCATCATCGGCGGAACCGGCCTGATAGGTTCAAAGACAGCCGACCGCCTTCGCAAGCAAGGCCATGAAGTCATTGCCGCCGCTCCGAACACCGGCGTCAACTCGATTACCGGCGAAGGTCTCGCCGAGGCGCTCGCCGGCGCCTCCGTCGTTATCGACCTCGCAAACTCGCCGTCCTTCGAAGACAAGGCCGTGCTCGAATTCTTTGAGACGTCGGGCCGCAATCTGATGGCTGCGGAAGAGGCCGCCGGCGTAAAGCATCACATCGCGCTTTCCATCGTCGGCGTCGATCGGCTGCCTGACAGCGGCTACATGCGGGCCAAGGTCGCCCAGGAAAAGATCATCCGGGAATCCGGCATTCCCTATACGATCGTCCACTCGACGCAATTCATGGAATTCCTCAGCGGCATCGCCCAGTCCGGCACGATCGGCGACACGGTGCATCTGTCGCCAGCCTACGTCCAGCCCATCGCCTCGGACGATGTGGCCGACAACATGGCCGCTGTTGCGACGGCCGCGCCGATCAATGGCGTTGTGGAGATCTCGGGGCCGGAGCGCGTCCGGCTGAACGAACTCGTTGCTCGCTACCTGAAAGCAATGGGCGATGCTCGCAAGGTCGAGGCAGATCCGGAGGCTCGCTACTTCGGCGCCAAACTGGAAGATGGCTCGCTCGTCTCCGACAACAATCCCCGCATCGGCCGCATCACCTTCGAGCAGTGGTTCCCAACCGCAGCGCGGAAATGACCGAGCACCGGTGCGTCGCATGAGGCGGCGCACCTTCCGACCTCACGAAAGGAGTTTAGACATGATCAAGCCAATCTTTGCCGCCTTTGCCATGACGGCTCTCTTGTCCGCTGCCGCCTCTGCTGACGACGTCGGCGATAAGGATGCTACGGTCACGCTGGTTTACGAGCACGAATTGCCGAATGTTCCGGGCAAGAGCATGAAAGGTGTTCTCGTTGAATATGGTCCCGGCGGCCTCTCCTCGGCCCACACGCATCCGGAGTCGGCCTTCATCTATGCGACCGTCCTCGAGGGTGCCATCCGCAGCCAGGTCAACGACGGTCCCGTCAAGACCTACAAGGCGGGCGAGAGCTTCTCTGAAATGCCAGGAGACCGCCACGGCGTCAGCGAGAATGCCAGCGAGACCGAACCGGCGAAGCTGCTGGCCGTTTTCGTCGTCGACAGCAGCGAGAAGGAACTGACCTTCCCGATCAAGGAGTAGACGAGCGGGCTAGCGGCGGTCTGCGGCATCTGGCCCTTTCCCGATCGTTAAACATCACTGCTGGTGGGCCCTTCCACGCAGCGGACGCTCACCAGCGACAATTCACTAAAGGAGCAAGCCAATGGCATATGTTACCACCAAGGACGGCGTCGACATCTTCTACAAGGACTGGGGACCGAGGGGCGCACAGCCGATCATGTTCCATCATGGCTGGCCGCTGAGCTCAGACGACTGGGATGCTCAGATGCTCTTCTTCCTCTCCAACGGTTATCGCGTCATCGCCCATGATCGCCGCGGCCACGGCCGCTCCTCACAGGTCTCCGAGGGCCATGACATGGATCACTATGCAGCCGATGCCTTCGCCGTCGTCGAAGCGCTGGACCTGAAGACTGTCGTCCATATCGGCCACTCCACCGGTGGCGGCGAGGTCGTCCGCTATGTCGCAAAATACGGCGGGCCGGCAGGCCGTGTTGCCAAGGCCGTCCTGGTCTCCGCCGTTCCGCCGCTGATGCTCAAGACCGAAGCCAATCCCGAAGGTCTGCCGATCGAAGTGTTCGACGGTTTCCGTGCCGCGCTTGCTGCAAACCGCGCCCAGTTCTTCCGCGAGGTCCCGGCCGGTCCCTTCTACGGCTTCAACCGGGGGGGCGCCACGGTGCAGGAAGCGGTGGTCCAGAACTGGTGGCGTCAGGGCATGATGGGCAGCGCCAAAGCTCATTACGAGGGCATCAAGGCCTTTTCGGAAACCGACCAGACCGAGGACCTGAAGGCCATCACCATTCCGACACTCGTGCTGCACGGAGAGGACGACCAGATCGTGCCGATCGCGGACTCCGCACTGAAGTCAGTCAAGCTTCTGAGGAATGGCACCTTGAAGACCTATCCGAACTTCTCGCACGGCATGCTGACCATCAATGCCGATGCGCTGAACGCCGATCTACTGGCCTTCGTCCAGGCTTGACGTCCTCAAGGGCGAGCTGCGGCAATCAAATGCCGCAGCTCATTTCTAAGGAAACTGTTCGCCATGGACATCGGCAACGATCCCGTCTGGCTGGCCGGGTTGATCGCGCCTGTGCTGAGGCCGTTGCGACCGGCCTAGAGTTGGTCGGTGATAGGCATTTCGCTTCAACGACCCGCATCGTCATCGCTCAACGGCGTCGCCGCTTATCAAGAGCGGCAACGATGACGCGCGGCCGTTTGAAACTAAAACCCATGGAGTAAATAACATGAGACTCGTTATTGTAGGCGCCGGCTTCGCCGGTATGTACGCCGCCCTTTCCGCGGCCCGCCTGCGCGACATCGAAGACGTTTCGCCCGAAGAACTCGAGATCGCGCTGGTAGCTCCTCAGCCGATGTTGGTGATCCGCCCTCGGCTTTATGAGCCGAAGCCCGAGACCCTTACCGCGCCTCTCAAGGAGGTGCTTGACGCCGTCAACGTGGTCTACGTGCAAGGCAGCGTCGAAGCCGTCGACACCAAAGCCCGCGCCGTGGACGTCGTCAATGCCAAGGGGGAGCGCAAGTCCCTTTCCTATCATCGCCTGGTGATCGCAACCGGTAGCCGGCTGTTCCGCCCGAATATTCCCGGCCTCGCAGAACACGGCTTCAGCGTCGACAATCTCGATGACGCAATCGCCCTCGACCGCCACCTGCACAAGCTTGCGACTATGCCCGCCTCAAAGGCACGCGACACCGTCGTTATTGCAGGCGCCGGCCTTACAGGAATCGAGGCGGCAACGGAGATGCCTTCACGCCTGCGGACCATCTTCGACAAAAACACCAAGCCGCGCGTCATTATCGTCGATCGTAGCCCTGCAGTCGCCCCGGACATGGGTGAATATCCTCGCCCTTTCATTGAAGACGCATTGCGCACCGTCGGCGTCGAGACGCGGCTCAATGCTGGCGTCGCATCGCTGGACAAATCCGGCGTCAGCCTGAGCACCGGCGAGCGCATCGAAGCCGCGACCGTGATCTGGGCGGCAGGCTTTCGCGCCAATCCGCTGACAACGAAAATTCCCGCCGCGCGTGACAGTTTTGACCGGCTGCTCGTCGACAAGTGCTTGCGCGTGCTGTCCGTGCCTGGCGTCTTCGCCACCGGCGACGCGGCGCGCGCAGCATGCGATGACATCGGCAACTATGCGCTGATGTCGTGCCAGCACGCCACCCGCATGGGCGCCTTCGCGGGCAACAACGCAGCCGCCGAACTGCTGGATGTGCCGACCCGGTGCTATCACCAGAAGGCCTACGTCACCTGCCTCGACCTCGGCGAAGCCGGCGCAATCTTCACCCGCGGCTGGGACCGCAAGGTGGAGATGGTCGGCGAGAGCGCCAAGAAAACCAAGCAGGAGATCAACACGGTGTGGATATATCCGCCGAAGGCCGAGCGTGCCGCGGCGCTGGCCTCAGCTGATCCGGAGCGTGTGACGGATCTGTAAGCGCCTCACGCGATAAAAGCTGCGCCCTGCGCAAGGGCGCAGCGACGAGGGTCGCTCCCGGCCCGTGCGACTGCTTTGGCGCTGAGCAGTCGTCCCGCGCCTGGGCAATGAACTTCCGCAATCCACCGAGGCTGTGTGAAAACTCCCGCTCATGATAGTCTACCTCCAGTTGAGCGGGGGATTCGGCATGGCGGGTTTCATCGAGGGTAAGGATCGGCGAGAGCAGCTGTTCTTGCCGGAATGCCTCGATGATTATGTCACCGAAGACAACCCGGCCCGCGTTGTCGATGTCTTCATCGATGAGCTGGATTTGCGTGCAATGGGCTTTGCCGCCGCGGCGGCGACTGGGCGGCCGGGATATAGCCCGGCAACCATGCTGAAGCTCTACCTCTATGGCTACCTCAACCAAGTGCAGTCGAGCCGGCGGCTGGAGCGGGAGGCGGGCCGCAACGTCGAACTGATGTGGCTGATGGGTAAGCTCGCGCCCGACTTCAAAACGATCGCCGATTTCCGGCGTGACAACGGCGAAGCGATCCGTGCGGTCTGCCGCCAATTCGTGCTTCTGTGCCGCAAGATCGGCCTCATCGCGGGTGGCACGGTTGCGGTCGACGGCAGCCGATTCAAGGCGGTGAACACACGCGACAAAAACTTCACGCCTGGCGCGATCCGCCGACGTATGGAGCAGGTGGATGCCAGCATTGAGCGGTATCTGGGCATGCTCGACACGGCCGACCGGCAGGAGGATGACGTCGCACAGATGCGGGTCAGCCGGCTGAAGGAACGGCTGGACTCGCTGCGGCGGCAGATGCGCGAGTTGCAGGCGATGGAGCAAGCGGTCCAAGACGCGCCGGACCGCCAGATCTCACTGACCGATTCCGATGCGCGGGCCATGGCAACGAGCGGCAAAGGCACCGGCATGGTCGGCTACAACGTGCAAGCGGCGGTCGACGCCGAGCACCATCTGATCGTCGCGCATGAGGTCACCAATGTCGGCCACGACCGGTCCCAACTTGCCAACATGGCTCAGCAGGCCAAGGAAGCGACCGGCGTCGAGGAACTGACAGTCCTGGCCGATCGCGGCTACTTCTCCGGTGAGGAAATCGTTGCCTGCGAGGCAGTTGGAGCGACGCCGATCGTGCCCCGACCGTTAACATCCGGGGCGAAGGCGGACGGTCGTTTCGACAAGCAGGACTTCATCTATCAGCCAGAGACCGACAGCTATCGCTGCCCGGCAGGCGAACAACTGATCTGGCGCTTCACCGCGGTGGAGAAGGGTCTGATCCTCAGCCGTTACTGGTCGAGCAACTGCGGCAGCTGCGCCATCAAGGCAAAATGCACGCCGAGCAAACAGCGGCGCATCACCCGCTGGGAGCATGAGGCAGTCCTGGAGAAGATGCAGCGCAGGCTGGACGAGATGCCGGACGCGATGCGGATCAGGCGCAGCACCGTCGAGCACGTATTTGGCAGCCTCAAAGACTGGATGGGAAGAGACCACTTCCGGATGCGAAGGCTACGAAATGTCGGAACGGAAATGAGCCTCCACGTCCTCGCCTACAACATCAAGCGAGCCATCGCCGTCCTCGGCGCTCCCGCGTTGATGGGTGCAATGAGAGGGTGAGACCGTCTCGACCTCGCACGCCGCAACCTTGAAGATTCATGTCCCGCCCAAAAACGCGTTTTCACACGGCCTCCACCCATTGCGGCCACTCAGGACGGGCAGAATTCTCTGTCAAGCACCCCCATGATTATATCGTCTTCCCATCCGCCGTTGACGAAGGCTGCTTCCCGCTCACGCCCTTCCTCGACGAACCCGCACTTCCGATAGCAGGCCATTGCGCGGCTGTTGCTCGCCAGCACCCGCAGCGAAATGCGGTGGAGGCCGGTCGAAAATGCATGCGTGAGAGCGAGCCTGATCGCTTCCGTGCCATACCCTCTGCCAAGATAGGCGGGGTCATCGATGCCGATGGCGAGTGCCGCCCGCCTGTCCTGCCTGTCGATGCTGTGAAAGCGGACATGACCGATGAAGCGACCAGCATCAATTACCCAGGCATATTCCTGCTCCTCGATGTAGCGAATGGCGGCTTCCGCATGCTCCCTCGTAAAGGGGGCGTCAGGGTCGAAAGTGCCGCCATATGCCTCGATGATTTCCTTGTGCCGCCTCAGCGCAAGGCGGACATCCACGTCCTCACGAGTGGGCCTGCGCAGCGTCAGACGAGCACCTTGGAGTTGGGGAAGGTTGGACTTCATCTGCAAGCTTTCAAACGTTGCGGTCTCCCTGTGTTCATTGTCTCGCGCGCGCGATCCAAAGCTGTTCCCGGCCGTAATCAGGCGATGATCGGCTGAAATCGGAATATAGATCGATCACCTCGAAACCGCTCAGTTCGAGCAAGTAGGCGGTCTCCTGCCGCATGCTCCAGCGCAGCGACCACGACCTTTCCTCGGAGTCCACGACATTTCCCGCTGCGTCGAATTCCTCGAAACGAAGGACTTCATGGACTGTCTGCTGAAACGGGTCAGTGTGGCGGGCGACGACCATCCTGCGGATCAGGTGACCCGATCGGGGATGCTGCGCCTCGCGTGGCGGAGCCTTGCCGTCGTCTCCAAACAGCAATTCGAAGTTCGGATCAATGCGGCCCAGGATTAGGTGGCCGCCCGGAAGGAGATGCCGGCGAATGCAAGCCAGCGCCCTCCGCTGCCCTTCTGGCGTGGCCACGTGCTGAAAGCTTCGTGCCGGCACGAGGGCGAGTGCAAACCGTTGTTCCAAATCGAAGCTCGTCATGTCACCTTCGACAAGCCGGACGCGATGGCTCAGCTCAGGCCGCTCGCGCAGCTTGGCGGCGGCACGATCCAGCATGGGCCGGGAAAGGTCCATTCCCACAACCTCATGGCCCGCGTCCGCCAACGGGACCAACACGCGCCCGGTGCCCGTCCCGAGCTCAAGGATTGGCCCGCCAAAGCGTCGTGCGTATTCCAGGTAGAACTCAATGTCGCTGGCAAGCAGTCCCCGCCTGTGAAGAGGTCGTAAAGCTCCACACCGAGGCCTCCGGCGTAATAGGAATTCGGATCGGTCATCATGCGAAGTCCTCGGTCCGGACATAGTCTGCGGTTGTGCCAGCAATTTGCGGCCCGCCGCACAGCCTGTAAAGGGGCAAACACGTCGCTTCATGGGGCCGGTCGGCATCAGCAGCATTCTCACACAGCGGTCTTGGGAACGTTCGAATGCGCAGACCGCCTTCCGCCCGGCCTCGAAGCCGAACCTCGCTGTTTACTAGCGACACGGGACTGATCCATCAGCGTCAGTTCACGCCGCATCCACCGTATCGGCAATGTAGCCACCCGTCTGCCGCTTCCATAGCCGCGCGTAGAGTCCGTCTCGTTCGAGCAGCACCGACGGCATTCCCTCCTCGACGATGCGGCCTTTGTCGAGCACGACGATGCGGTCCATGCTGGCAATGGTGGACAGGCGATGCGCGATGGCGATCACCGTCTTTCCCTCCATCAGCAGGGCGAGCTTTTCCTGCACGACGGCCTCGGCTTCGCTATCCAATGCTGACGTCGCCTCGTCGAGCACAAGGATCGGCGCGTCCTTAAGCAGAACGCGGGCGATGGCGACGCGCTGGCGCTGGCCACCGGACAGTTTTACGCCGCGGTCGCCGACGAAGGCGTCGTAGCCAGTGCGGCCTTCGCCGTCCTTGAGGTTGGCGATGAAGCCATCCGCCTCGGCCAGCATCGCGGCATGTTCCACCTCTTCCCGCGAGGCACTTGGCCGGCCGTAGCGGATGTTGTCGCCGACCGAGCGATGCAGCAGCGACACGTCCTGGGTGACCACTCCGATGCTCTCACGCAGGCTCGCCTGCGTGACGCTGCGTATGTCCTGTCCATCTATGTAGATCGCGCCGCCCTTCAGGTCGAAGAAGCGCAGGAGCAGGCTGACCAGGGTCGACTTGCCGGCGCCGGAGAGACCGACCAGCCCCACCTTCTCGCCGGCGCACAAGGTGAGCGACAGGCCTTCTATCACCCCCTGCCCCAGCCGGTACTCAAACTGGACTTTCCTGAATTCGACCTCGCCGGCCGTCACCGCGAGCGACCTGGCGTTCGGCGTGTCGATGATGGTCGGTGGCATGGTCACGACGGGCATGGCGTCGCGGATCGTTCCCACCGCCTGGAAAATCTGCTGCCCCATCTGCAGGAAGGCACGGGAGTTGGCGTTGAGCCGCAGCACGATGGCGATCGAGGCGACGAACTGGCCGATGGTGACGAAACCGTCCACAAGTCCCCAGAAGCCTATGACGGAATTGCCGAGTATGAGGACGATGTTGAGCAGGACGACGCCCGTGTCGGTCGTCAAGTGGATGCGCCTTTCGCGCTGTTGGCTCTCGACGGTGTTCTCCATGATCTTGCGCATCGCGCCCGCCTCGCTGTCTTCCGCCGCGAACAGCTTCACCATCTGGATGTTGCTATAGAGGTCGGTCATGGCGCCGACGACGAGGCTGCGAGCGCGGGCGGTCCTGCGCGAACGCTCGGAAAAATGTGGCACCGCCGCCACCGCAAGCGCGATGTTGGCCGCAATCCAGACGAAGACCGGGAGCGCCAGCGGCCAGGCGAGCGCGCTGAGTAGAACGAGCGAGCCGACAAACTGTACCAGGAAGAGCGGTACTTGGTAGAAGGCCACGACGATCTGCTGCTGCACGGCAGACGCGACCTGGGAAATGCGCGTAGCCACCTGGCCAGCGAAGAGATCGTGGAAGAAGGCGAGGTCCTGGCGCTCCACCGCCCTGTGGCCCTGCCATTGCATCGCGGCCGGCATACATACGGCCACGGTCTGCGAGTTCAGTGTGTTGCCGAGGAAGATCAGCAGCGGCAGCACGGGGAAAATCAGAACGCCGAGGACGGCTAGCGTAGGCCAATTCTCTTCGAGGAAAGCGGCTGCGCCCTTGGCCGTCACTCCGTCCACGACGAAGGAAATGCCCCAGATCGTCGCGAGATTGATGCCTTCGATGGCGATCATGAGGATGGCGACGGCCGCGAGCACGCCGCGGAACATCGAGGCGAAATGCACGAGCAGCGCAAAAGGCCCGCGTGACGGCAGCGGCGTGTACGGAATATCGAGCGGACGAATGAGCGTCTCGAAGGGACGATAGATGAGATCCGAATACGACATGGCGGCTCCGGCTGAGGGAGAGAAAGGCACGGCGCGAAGGGAATCATTGCGATCAGAGCATGGACAGAATGCGAACGGAGCAGGCGTAATGCAACTCCTGATGACAGGAGATCTTAGCTTCTCATCTGAGGGCTGTCGCTATAGCCTACGTCACCAACGGGAGTGGGCGGGCGGCCGAAAATATCTTGCGGACGGACGGAGGAAGGTAATGACTACAAATCGCCGTGCCAGCTTGGATGAGATACGCGCATTCCACGCGAGGATGATGGCGGTTGCCAGTAACTCAGCAGGTGAACGGCTTGAGCGGATTTTCGAGCTTGTCCCGCGCGAGGCGTTCTTGGGTCCCGGGCCGTGGCAGATCAAGGTCAATCGGCGCTACGTGGAGACCCCCAGTGCCGATCCCTGCTACGTCTATCAGAATGTCCTTGTCGCACTGGATGTCACAAAGGGCATCAACAACGGCGAACCACTCCTCCACGCGGCCTTAATAGGCGCTGCTGCCCCCAAAGCCGGTGAGATGGTAGTTCATGTTGGGGCGGGAACCGGCTATTACACCGCGCTGCTCGCGATGCTCGTGCTGCCGAACGGGCATGTTCAAGCTTTTGAGGTAGACCGGCGCTTAGCCGACCGGGCGCGGGAAAACCTCGAGCCGTTTGACGGAGTTGCGCTCACCAATGACGACGCAACGGCTTTGCCCATGCAGAGCGCCAATCTCGTCTATGTGAGTGCCGGCGTCGTGGCGCTCCCAGCGCACTGGCTAGAAGCACTGCGCCCGGGAGGCCGGCTAATCTTTCCTTGGCAGGCAAATAAGAGGACCGGTCTTGCAGTCCTGATCACTCGGACAACCGCAGGCTACAAAGCGCGACCACTAATGCCGGCTTGGTTCATTCCCTGCGTCGGTGCACCGGATAGTGCCGAATGCAGCAAGTTCCCAGCTTCGGCCGATGCATGGTCGATACGCTCGGTCTGGCTGACGCGGGATCGCTCGCCAGACGAGACGGCCGTTGCAATCTACAAGGACCTTTGGTTTTCAAGTGCTGACTGCCAGCACTTCTAAGTTGATCGGCAATTGTTTGGCCACCGTTGATGGCGACCAAGCCTTTTAGCGACTCGGATGCCGCAGCCGTCGTCAGCACAGGAACAACCTCGCTTACTGGCGCGCTCTACATCGGCTAGTTGCGCCTTCTACCCTGCGGCGGTAGTGGACGCGGACCGGGAATGGTGCGTTTGAGCCCAAAGTGGACGGCGACGTCAAAGTTACCGCCCGTTCGCCATGGGCGATGGCGGCACGACGGTCCACGCCGCGCACGCAAACTCACCGCATAACTGACTGGCGCCTTGAACTGCAACCCAGAGTATGTCACTGAGCTTTCGAGAAGGATCGCTATCGAACGTGCAGTGTGTGGTTTAATGCTTGGTTCAAACGGAGAGGTCGCAAGGCAGCCGCGTATTAAGCTGGCCGGGATCCTGCTGATCGTCTCGCTACTGCTCGGTATGCTGCCGTTGTTCCCCAAGATGGTCGGGTATGACTTCCTGCCATCGATCGAATGGACGTCCAGGACAAACTTTCCAGGAGTTGCGGCCGGTCTAGCCTCTGCGGTGCTGCTGCTCTGGATTGCCCGGAAAGGCATGGACGTCACGCCGGGCAGCCCCGTCAAGAAGGCTGTCGGCATCCTCGGCGCTGTGTTCTTCGGTTACGTTCTCGGAAAAGATGTCGTCGTCATCGCCCCTCCGATGATGCTTGCGTTGATCGCTGGCCACCAGGTCGAGCTCCCTTTTACCGTAGCAGACGCCGATCGTTACGGCGGCCGTCGATGCAGTTCACCCATTGATCTGCAAGGGCTCCCGTTTATCTTCGAAAGCATTTGCGGCGTCCCAGACACCTTCAGGCAAGGCCTGGCAGCCGGTAGCCGCATCGTCGTCATCGGCCGCGGCACTAATATAGGCGTGTTTGCAGAACGTCTGCGCCGGGTCGATTGAGGTAGAAGACCGCTCGGTGGCCCCGACCGATCGTCGCGCTTCGCCCGGAAAATCCGCACACCATTCGGGCAGATGATATGAAGACTGCTTTGCCGATCGGCAGGGGAAGCGGAGGACAGACTCCCACACTTTTGAGCAGCGTCGCAGCCTCAGCGGCGCTTCATGTGCTCCTTCTGCTCGTGCCGGCTTGGTTCCAACGAAGAAGCTACAAACTCCGCCGGCAGAGCAGAGTATTGCTGTCGAAATTCTCGCCGTGCCTCCGACGCAAATATCACAGGAGTCCCCCCTCGCAGTCGAAGGAAGGATTGAGCCCCCATCTGAGCTATCCACCGTCAAGCAGATCAAATCGGGGCAGGCTCTCACGCCTCTGTTTCGGCGCCGGGAAAGGGCGGCATGGTGCGCGCCAAGGAACTGTTCTCCGCAAGCGTCCTTGCCGATCCGCGCAGCAGCCAGGCGTTGGCGGCGCTCAGGCAATTGGCTGCGGAGGACCGAATTATTCAGCTCTGCAATGTCGAGGCAATGGAACAGGTGCAAAAAATGGAACGGCTACTACCGGTCGGATTTCGTGGTCGCCTACGCCAAGACCGACGCGAGAGTCTCCGGGCTCACGCTGCAGGTGGAAGGTGGGCACTTCGAAGCGAACAGCGCTGGTACAACCTTTTAACGGTTTGGAATTATTCACTAAAAGAGAAGATCCACTTTGGGAGCCAGGCCCGGCCCGGGGAGCCAGTTTCGAAAGAGCCATTCGCGCCGAGCGCCCGAGTGGCTCTTTTCATTTTGTTGCCCTCAACCGATCTTCATTTAGGTGCCTCATTCGCTTTGCATGGCTTTTCCTGGTGCTCGCGATTGCGACCGAGGTGGTCGGTCTGACCGTCATGAAGGCAGCCTCGACGTCGGACGCCTATATCGGCCATGCGGTCATGTATGCCTCGATCGCCCTCTCCTACGTGTTCCTCGCAAGGGCCGTGAAGGCGTCGCCTGTGCGATCTGGGAAGGCTCGGGCGTCGCGCTGATCACCCTTGTTTCCGTGTTCGTCTTCGACCACGTCCTGACCGGCCGCGAGATGCTCGGTCTGTCGATGGCCGTGGGGGCATGTTGCTCGTCAATGCCGGGAGGGCTCGCGAGGAAGAGACGGCGGAGGAAGCAATGGTATGAGTGCGTCCGGTCTCTGCTTCGCCTTCGCGGTCATGGCCGGCATCCTCGACGTCGCGGCAAATCTCGCTTCAACGAAGTCGAATGGTTTCGCAAAGCGCGGCTGGGGTCTCCTTTCCATTCTGCTGGTGCTCGCCGCCTTCGCCCTGCTTGCCGAAGCCGTGAGGGGCATGGACCTTGCCATCGCCTATGCCGTGCTTGGCGGCACCGGCATCTTCGGCACGGCGATCTGCGGCCGGCTGTTCTTCGGGCAGAAGCTGAAGCCGATCGGCTGGGTCGGCCTCATGCTCGTCTTCAGCGCAGTGCTGGTGCTTCACACCGCCTGACGCGGCCGCTTGTTGGAGGGAGACTCCTTGTGCTTCGGCGCTGCCCCATGCGGCCCCGGCCCGGACGCAAGCCAGTCGACGAGGGCGAAATAGGCGCCGTATGGCAGCAGCCGCAGCAACTTGACGGCATAGGTGAAGCGTTTCGGAAAGGTGATCTCGAAGCTTTTCGACTTCAGTCCCTGGCATATCCACTCCGCCGCCTCGTCGGCGCTGACGAGGGCGGCGCGCGGAAGGTTGCTCTTCACCGTGCCGCGCGTCGCGACGAAGCCGGGACAAATCAGTTGGAGCCGTATGCCGATCCGGTCGAGATCGAATTTCAGGCTCTCGGTCATGTTGATGAGAGCCGCCTTGGTGGCGCCATAGGCCGCGCTCATGGGCAGGCCGCCATAGCCCGCCACCGACGACATGATGGCGATCTGCCCATGTCCGTTCGTCTTCATATGCTCGACCAAGGGCACGAGACAATTGACGACACCATGCAGATTGACGGCGAAGCTCCTGTCGAAAGCCTCAAGATGAAGGTCGTCGCCGCGCACCGGGATGGCGACGCCCGCATTGAGGATCGCCAGCGCCACCCGGCCATGCTCGTATTCGATCGCCGTCAGCAACCGCTCCATGTCGCGCGGATCGGTGACGTCACCGTCGAGCACCACGATTTTCCCAGGTCCTTCGGCCTCATGCTGAAGAGCGACGAGCTTCTCATGGCTGCGCGCCGTGACGACGACCGCATAGCCTTCCTCCACCAGTCGCAGCGCAACGGCGCGCCCTATTCCGGAGCTTGCGCCGGTGACCCACGCCCATCCATGCTCGGGTCGGGCGGTAAATGCGTTCATCTTTTCGTCCTCGCACGTCGTTCAGGAAAGGTTTCCCTTCCCGCAAGGTTCGGCACGTCCGAACCAGTTGCCTCTCCGACGGCAAAATCCTGCCCACAGTCTCCGCTTCCCGCCCGTCGATTGACAGCGGAGACGATTTTTGCCCCGGACAGGAAAGCGGCGAAACGCTATTTCTTGCCTATTGAACAGAGTGCGCCGAAAACACGCCAATATTTCGGCGATCCTGCTCTTACTCCAAAGGTTTATCGCTTGCCGTTCGTCGAGGTTAATGCTTGGCTGAGGCCCGGCGTCCGTTCCGTCCAGCGTGAGGTTTTCTAAGATGAGTGTCTATCCGTCCGTGCTCGAAGCGATCGGCAATACGCCGTTGATCCGGCTCAACGCCGTGTCCGAAGCCACCGGCTGCACCATCCTCGGCAAGGCGGAATTCCTCAATCCGGGGCAATCGGTGAAGGACCGGGCGGCGCTGTGGATCATTCGCGAGGCCGAGAAGGCCGGTCAGTTGCGCCCCGGTGGCGTGATCGTCGAAGGAACTGCCGGCAACACCGGCATTGGGCTGGCGGTTGTCGGCAGCGCGCTCGGATATCGCACCGTCATCGTGATTCCGGAAACGCAGAGCCAGGAAAAGAAGGACGCGTTGCGCCTTCTCGGGGCTGAACTGGTCGAGGTTCCGGCCGTGCCATACAAGAACCCCAACAACTATGTGAAGGTTTCGGGCCGACTGGCAGCCGAACTCGCCAAGACCGATCCGAACGGCGCCATTTGGGCGAACCAGTTCGATAACGTTGCGAACCGGGAAGCGCATGTCCAGACAACAGCGCCGGAGATCTGGCGCGACACCGACGGCAAGGTCGACGGGTTCATCTGCGCCGTCGGCTCCGGCGGGACGCTCGCCGGAGTGGCGCAGGGATTGCGGGCCAGAAACCCGGCCGTCAAGATCGGCATTGCCGATCCGGAAGGTGCGGCACTTTACAATTACTACGCCCACGGTGAACTCAAGGCGAGCGGGAGCTCGATCACCGAGGGCATCGGCCAGGGGCGCGTCACCGCGAATCTCGAAGGCTTTACACCCGATTTCGCCTATCAGATTCCCGATTCGGAAGCAGTGCCCTACGTCTTCGATCTCATCGAAAGAGAAGGCCTCTGCGTCGGCGGTTCCACGGGCATCAATATCGCCGGCGCCGTTCGACTTGCGCGCGAGCTCGGTCCTGGGCATATGATCGTGACGATCCTTTGCGACTATGGTAACCGCTATCAGTCGAAGCTCTTCAATCCGGACTTCCTTGCCTCGAAAGGCCTGCCGGTACCGGCCTGGCTGAACAGAAATTCGAATATCACCGTTCCCTACGAACCAGTCGGATAATCCTTGCAATGACCAGGACCGTGACCGCCCTCTTCCGCGAGGATTTCTACCTCTCGACCTGCGAAGCAAGCGTCGCGGCCATACTGGAAGACGGCGGGATCGAACTCGATCAGACCTGCTTCTATGCAATGTCGGGCGGACAGCCTGGCGACACCGGTTTCTTCGAGCGAGAGGATGGCAGCCGTATCCCCATCGTGGACACGCGGCAGGGCGCAACCAAGCATGTCATCATCCATGTCCCCGCCGATGGACACGCACGGCCGACGATCGGCGAGAAGGTCGTTCTCCACATCGACTGGCCGCGTCGCTACCGGCTGATGCGGATGCACACGGCTTGCCACCTGCTGTCGGTCGTCTGCCCCTTCCCGATCACCGGCGCCGCCGTCGGCGAGGAGGAGAGCCGGGTCGACTTCGACATGAGCGAGACGATCGACAAGGATGAGGTCACGACGGCGCTGATGAAGCTCGTCGAGGCGAATCATCCGGTCTACGTGCAATGGATCACCGACGAGGAGCTTGCCGCCAATCCGGGCATCGTCAAATCCAAGAATGTCCGCCCACCCATCGGCATGGGGCGCGTGAGCCTCGTGTGTATCGGCGAAAACTCCGCCATCGACAGCCAGCCTTGCGGCGGCACCCACGTTTCGGAGACGCAGGAGGTAGGCGCGATTCACATATCCAAGATCGAAAAGAAGGGTAAGGAGAACCGGCGCTTCCGGATCCGTTTCGGATCGGCCGAAGACCGTGATGCCCCTTGAGTCCACGGAGGAAACGACATGACCAACGATAATAACAAAAGAAGCGCCTTCGTCGTTTCCCCGGATTGGCTCGAGCAGCACCTCGACGATCCCAAGATCAAGATCGTCGACGCCGCCTGGTACCTGCCGGCGCAAAAGCGCGACCCCAAGGCGGAATACGAAGCCGCACATATCCCCGGAGCGGTGTTCTTCGACCAGGATGCGATCGCCGACCAGGCAAGCGGGTTGCCGCACACCCTGCCGTCTGCGGAAGCTTTTGCCGAAGCAGTCGGGGCGATGGGCATCGGGGAGAACGACACGATCGTGGTCTACGACGGACCGGGCATCTTCACGGCGCCCCGGGTCTGGTGGATCTTCCGCATCATGGGCGCGAAGAACGTGTTCGTTCTTGACGGCGGCATGGACGGCTGGAAGGCGGAGGGCAGACCGACGACCGCCGAAATCCCGAGGCCCGCGCCGCGCAGCTTCCATGCGGGCTTCGACGCGAAGGCCGTCACCTCCTTCGAGCGGATGAAGGATACGGTCGAGAACCGACTCGCCCAGGTTGCCGATGCACGGAGCGCCGGCCGCTTCCGCGGCGAGGAGCCGGAGCCGCGTGCCGGCATGCGATCGGGCCATATGCCTGGCGCCAGAAGCCTTCCCTCCGGCGTCTTTTCCGAAAGAGGCAAGCTCAAGGACCTCGACACGTTGCGCCAAATCTTCGCGAATGCCGGTATCGACCTGACGAAGCCGGTCGTCACGACCTGCGGATCCGGCGTGACGGCTGCAATCATCACGCTGGCGCTTCAATCATTGGGACATACGGACAATACGCTCTATGATGGTTCCTGGTCGGAATGGGGCGGCCGGCCCGATACCCCGGTCGCAATCGGTAGAGAGTGAGAACCATGCAAGGATCGAAGCCTGGTGCGATCACGGCACACGTGACTGAACTCGAGATGACCTCGCCGCCGAAGCAAAGCCTGCCGGTGCCCGTCAATATACACACCGCGATCCTGCGAGTGTCCGACATTCCGCTCCCCTATTATCGCTTTCTCTATCTGCGCGTCGGCAAGCGCTGGCACTGGGCGGAGCGGCTGCGGATGAGCGACGAAGACCTGGCGGCGGTGGTCCACGACAAGCGGACGAACCTGACGGTCCTCTACGTCAATGGTGCTCCCGCCGGCTTCTTCGAACTGCAGCAGCGGGATGGCGACGTCATCGAACTTACCCATTTCGGGCTGATGGAACACGCGCTCGGCCTCGGCCTCGGCAAATGGTTCCTGCTGCAGACCTTGTTTTCTGCCTGGGCGATGGACCCGAGCAAGGTCACAGTCACCACGAACAATCTCGATCATCCCCGCGCCCTGCAGCTCTATCAGCAGTTCGGCTTTTCCCCGGTCGCGACGCGGGAGGCGATCGTTCGGCCTCTGAGCGACGACGAACTCCTTACCTTCGCAAAGAAGCTCTGAACGGCCGCCTGCGGCAAGTTTCGGGTGTCGCAACAAACACAAGGCGCCATTCTTCTCGACGCTTCAAAACGACGAGGAGAGACCCAATGGCGCTGCGTTACATCGCGATGTCTGACGTGGAAGCGGAATGGCTACGGCAGGGTGGCCGGGACGCTTATGGCAATCTGCCGGAGCGGCAAATCTCAGACGGCGTGGGCGTTCCGTGCCGGCACTGGCTGCGCAATGTCAAGGAGGGCCAGGCCTACCTGATCCTTGCCTATCGCCCCTTTTCGTCAGCCCAGCCTTACGCTGAAACCGGACCGATCTTCATGCATGCTGATGCATGCCCTGCGCCGGACGGGTCCCTGCTCCCGCCTATCCTCACATCCAGCAAGGAATACCTGCTTCGTGGACACGGTTCCAACGAGCGCATCGTCTACGGGACCGGCGGCGTCGTCCCTGCCGAAATGCTCGAGCAACGGGCAGAAGAGCTGCTGGCGCGGCCGGAGGTCGCCTCTGTGCACGTGCGCTCCGCCAAGAACAATTGCTACCAGTGCCGCATCGAAACGACCTGAAGACCGGCCCGACATCCGAGGACGCCGGACCGGTTTGACGCGGTCCGCTCAGGCGACGTTGAGCACGCTCTCCGGCGCATGGGAATCATAGCCGAGCGCCTCGGCGACAGGCGCATTCGTCACCCGGCCCCGATGAACGTTGAGGCCCGCCCGCAAATGCCGGTCCTCGGCAATCGCCTTCAGGCCGCGGTCGGCAAGCTGCAGGCCGTAATAGAGCGTCGCATTGTTGAGTGCGTGGGCAGAGGTGATCGGCACGGCGCCCGGCATATTGGCGACGCAATAGTGCACGATGCCGTCCACCTCATAGGTCGGCTCGGAATGGGTCGTCGCGTGCGAGGTCTCGAAGCAGCCGCCCTGGTCGATGGCGACGTCCACGATCACCGCACCCTTCTTCATGCCCGACAGCATTTCGCGGGTGACGAGCTTCGGCGCAGCGGCACCGGGGATCAGCACGGCACCGATCACCAGGTCGGCGGAAAACACCTCATCCTCCAGGGCGTCGATCGTCGAATAGCGAGTGTGGACGCGACCGTTGAAGATGTCGTCAAGTTGGCGCAGGCGCGGGATCGAGCGGTCGAGGATCGAAACATCGGCGCCAAGACCGACAGCCATTTTAGCGGCGTGCAGACCGACGACGCCGCCACCAATGATCGCTACCTTGGCGGGAAGAACGCCGGGCACCCCGCCGAGCAGGATACCCCGGCCGCCATTGGCCTTTTGAAGAGAGGTGGCACCAGCCTGGATAGCGAGACGGCCTGCCACTTCAGACATCGGAGCCAGCAGCGGCAAGCCGCCGCGCTCATCCGTTACCGTCTCATAGGCGATGGCGGTGACACCCGAATTCAGCAGTCCCCTCGTCTGTTCGGGATCCGGCGCCAGATGAAGATAAGTATAGAGAATCTGGCCTTCGCGCAGCTGCGTCCATTCGGAAGGCTGCGGCTCCTTGACCTTGACGACCATGTCCGATCTTTCGAACACGTCCTTGGCCGTCGGAACGATCCGCGCGCCCGCGGCGCGGTAGGCGTCGTCGTCCGCCCCAATCCCCGCCCCGGCCTTGGTTTCCACGATCACCTCGTGGCCGTGGGCGACGTATTCCCGCACCGATCCGGGCGTCAGTCCGACCCTGTATTCATGATTTTTGATTTCCTTCGGGCAACCGACACGCATCTTTGCGTCCTCTCCTGTCTGTGCGCTTTCGCAACATTGATGGTGAGACAAGCAAAACAGATGGCGTCGAGAATGTCCTTGCAAAGACGCGTTCATCGGCGCATGCATTTCGTAGTTTATTGCAAGTAATACGGCATTTTTGAGGGAAAGTGCGAATGAGCAACCTGGACGCCATTGATCGTTCGATTCTGCGCATCCTGCAGCAGGACGGCAGGATCTCCAACGCCGATCTCGCCGCCAAGGTCGGGCTATCGCCTTCCGCCTGCTCGCGGCGGGTCGACATCCTCGAGAAAACCGGCACGATCGCCGGCTATCACGCCCGCATTGCGCACAAGGCGCTCGACTACAAGATCATGGTCATCGTGCACATTTCGCTCTCCGGACAGTTCGCCAAGACGCTCGCCGAATTCGAATCGGCCGTCAAACTCTGCCCGAACGTGCTCGTCTGCTATCTGATGTCGGGGGAATACGATTACATCCTACGTGTGGCAGCAAGGGATCTCGAAGACTACGAGCGCATTCACCGCGATTGGCTGTCGGCGCTGCCGCATGTGGTGAAAATCAATTCGAGCTTTTCGCTGCGCGAGATCATCGACCGCCCGAATGTCGGCATTTGACAGCCGCGTGGATCAGCGCCCGACGACGCGGTTGCGGCCGGTATTCTTGGCCGCGTAGAGGCGAATATCCCTTTGCGCCAGCAGTTCGTGAATCCCGGCACCGTCGGCAAGCGTCGATGAAACGCCGAAGCTCGCGGTAACCGGGTGCCCGTTCGGCGTCTTAACTCCAGCGGAGACGGCGAGCCGTATGTCCTCAGCCCGCGCGTGCGCATCCGCATAGGGGAGCCCCGGGCAGAGCACGACGAACTCCTCACCGCCGTAGCGGAACAAGAGGTCCGTGGGTCGGAGCTTTGCTCTTACCGTTTCGGCCAGTTTCTGCAGCACGCGATCGCCTTCCAAATGGCCGAACTGATCGTTGACGCTCTTGAAACGGTCGACATCGATGATCATCAGGCTGACCGGGGCACTTTGCGCCACCGCATCGCGGATCATCCGCTGCCCCTCCGCTTCGAAGCGGCCACGGTCCAGCGCACCCGTCAGGGTATCGCGACCCGAACGCGACAACAGATCCTCGTAGCGTTCGCGGAAGGTGAGGTCGTTGAAGACGTCGCCGAGCGGCCGGTCCGAGATCGCCAGGAAAGTATGGCGCGAGGCGTTGAGATAAAAGCCGATGGCGACGGCATAGAAGGGTGCCGCCAGCATCTTGGCCATCCACCCGCCCCAGAACACGTCTGCGGGCGCGCCATTCACAAAGTGGAGCGCGGCATAGAAGCCGACTTGGTCGAATGTCAGCACGACGACGCCGCAGATCAGGAAGCGCATCGTGACGAAGCGGCGGAACCATCGACCGAGCTTCTCGTAAAGCAGGATGATGATCAGGGAATCGAAATAGAGGAGCGTCGTACCCCAGACCATCAGCCAGCCCATCTCGTCGATGAAGGCGATATCGGCGACACGGCCGGCGACGATCGATACCGTATCATGTCGCCTCAAGAGCAGGCTGAGCGCCACGGTCAGGAAGTTACCGGCGAGCAACCCGTAGATCGGCTGGCGGACCGTCGCCGCGTCCTCCTTCACATAAAGGAGAAGGATCATCATGAGCTTGCCGGAAAAGAACACGGCCGAGCCGGGAGAAATCACCCCGAACGGCAGTTGAACGTAGAAAACGGCGGCAAGATAAGTCTCGATGAAATGCATGACGCCAAGCGCAGCCACGAAGACCCCGAGCCCCAGACGGGCGCGCAAGTGCAGAAGCCCGATCATCGACGCGACATAAACCAAGGCCTCGGCAAGCAGGAGCATGAGATTGGCGTTTGGCATGCGCGTAGAAAACTTCCGGTTTCACTTGTCCGGTGCATAAAGCTAGAACTTGAATAAAGCTTTACCGGTCGACGGATGCCGGCGAGGAAGAGACAAGAATCCGCCGCTTTGCCGTTCGGCCGCCATCGGCCATAGTCGCGCGGTCAGGTTGCAGGCCCGGACGCGCGATTGCCGGCGCTTGCACGGTTTGATATGCCCGAACGAGGTTTGAATACGGAGACCGCCATGTCATCGACGACCGCACCGCATCCCATTTCCCGCCGCGCCTTGCTCGGCGGCTTGGCCGCCTCGTCAGCTCTCGCCGTGCTGCATCCCTTCTCCGTCAAAGCTGCCGCCAACCAGGCCCATCTCAGGATCATGGAGACGACCGACCTGCATGTGCATGTGTTCCCCTACGACTACTACGCCGACAAGCCGAACGACACGTTGGGCCTCGCACGCACCGCCTCGATTATCGACGCGATCCGTGCCGAGGCGACCAATGCCGTCCTCGTCGACAATGGCGACTTCCTTCAGGGCAACCCGATGGGCGATTACATTGCCTACAAACGCGGCATGAAGGAGGGCGACGTTCACCCGATCATCGCCGCCATGAACGTGCTCCGCTACGATTGCGGCACGCTTGGCAACCACGAGTTCAATTACGGCCTGGACTTCATGTTCAACGTGCTGGACGGCGCGAATTTTCCGATCGTCTGCGCCAATCTGACCAAGGGCGTGCTCGCCGCCGGTCCCCGACAGGACGAACTTTTCCTCAAGCCCTACGTCATCCTCGATCGCAAGGTTAAGGACGGAGCCGGCCAGGAGCACCCGATCCGCATCGGCCTGATCGGCTTCGTACCGCCGCAGATCATGACGTGGGATGCCAAGAACCTCGAAGGAAAGGCAAACGCCCGCGACATCGTCAGGGCAGCGGCAGCCTGGGTGCCGCAGATGCGCGAGGAAGGCGCCGATATCGTCATCGCCCTTTCCCACTCCGGCATCGGACAACAGGCCTATGCCGAAAACCTCGAAAACGCCTCGGTCCCTTTGGCGGCCATCGACGGCATCGACGCCATCGTCACCGGGCACAGCCATCTCGATTTCCCGGGGCCGAAGTTCGAGGCGGTCGCCGGCGTTGACAACAAGACAGGGCTCATCTCGGGCAAACCCGGCGTGATGGGCGGCTTCTGGGGCTCCCATCTCGGCTTGATCGATCTGCTTCTCGAGCGCGACGGCGGCGCATGGCGCGTGATCAGTTCGACGAGCGAGGCACGGCCGATCTATCGGCGGGAGGAAAAAAAGGTCATTGCCGAGGTCGGTGACAAGCCGGAAGTGCTGGCGGCGGCGCAGAAGGACCACGAGGCGACGCTCGCCTATGTCCGCACGCCCGTCGGCAAGACCTCGGCGCCGCTCTATTCCTATTTCGCCCTCGTCGCCGACGATCCCTCCGTGCAGATCGTCAGCCAGGCGCAGACCTGGTATATCCGCGACATGCTGAAGGACACCGAGCACAAGGACCTGCCGGTGCTTTCCGCGGCAGCCCCTTTCAAGGCCGGCGGGCGCGGCGGTGCAGACTACTATACGGACGTTCCGGCGGGCGACATTGCCATCAGGAACGTCGCCGATCTCTACCTCTATCCAAACACCGTGCAGGCGGTCGTCATCACCGGCGAGCAGGTGCACAACTGGCTCGAAATGTCCGCCGGCATCTTCAATCAGATCGCTTCCAGATCGACCGATGCGAACCTGATCAACGGCGATTTCCCGTCCTACAATTTCGACGTGATCGACGGCGTCACCTATCAGATCGACCTTTCCCAGCCGGCCAAATACGACAAGGACGGCAATCTGGTGAACGCGGCTGCGAACCGCATCCGCGACCTGCAGTACGACGGTAAGCCAATCGATCCGGCCCAGAAATTCGTCGTGGCGACCAATAATTATCGCGCCGGCGGCGGCGGGCATTTTCCGGACATCGCCGCCGACAAGGTCGTCTTCGTCGCCCCCGATACCAATCGCGACGTGATCGTCCGCTACATTGTGGAGCAAGGGACGATCAACCCGTCGGCCGACGCCAATTGGAAGTTTGCGCCGCTCAAAGACACCAGCGTCGTCTTCGACAGCAGCCCGAAGGCGAGGCAATTCCTGGCTGAGGTCAAGGCCGTTACCGTCGAAGACGCCGGCGACGGCGCTGACGGCTTCGCCCGCTTTCGCATCAGGCTTTGAGCGTAACGGCGAGTCTAGCATGCGCCGTTCTGCCGAGCGGCGCATGCGCGGATGCTCGCTCGGTAGGATGAGAATCCCGCCCTGAGCAGAATTGAGCTATAGCCTTAGAAAAACTTCATAACCGACTGAATGTGCGGTATTTATGCCGTCACACGGAGCGAGACGGAGCATCGTCGGAGAAGAGCGCGGAGCGCTGCTCGTCGACGATCTGTCGCCCCTTGCGGAGCGCCGAATCAATGGCGTCCTGCTCGGAGGTGAAGAGATCGGCACGAATGAAATTGCGCACCTTCGTGGCGCCGTCCGGCATCGCCTTTTCGATGCTGCCGGCGAGCCGGAATTGCGCGCCCTCGCGCATCGGCGTGGCGCGGATCAGGCAATCCGCATAGGACTCAGCCTTGCCTGGGACAGGCTCAGCCTGCTTTTCGGAGCCACCGGACAAGCCGAACAATTTCGAGAAAAACGATGCCATGTCTCATGGTTAGCCGTGGCTGCAGTCTCTGTCAAAGCCAAAGTTGGTTGGCTCGCGCAGCCAGGCGGCGACGGCCCGTCAGATGACCAGATTGGCCAGAATCTCGTTCTCGGTAATATCCTGGTAGCGCAGCCCCGCCGCATCGAAGCGCTGCTTCAGCAGCGGGAAATTTTCCGCGTGCTTGGTCTCGATGCCGATCAGGACGGAGCCGAAGTTGCGCGCCGATTTCTTGAGATATTCGAACCGGGCAATGTCATCCTCCTCGCCCAGCATATTCAGGAAGTCGCGCAAGGCGCCCGGCCGCTGCGCCATGCGCAGGATGAAGTATTTCTTCAAGCCCGCGTAACGCATCGCCCGCTCCTTCACGTCGGGAAGGCGCTCGAAGTCGAAATTGCCGCCGGAAACGACGGCGACCACCGTCTTGCCTTCGAGCCCTTCGCGGCCGAGTGCTTCGAGGGCGGTAATGGACAACGCGCCGGCCGGCTCGAGAACGACGCCTTCGACGTTCAGCATCTCGGTGATCGTCAGGCAGATCGCGTTTTCTGCAAGGAGCATGACCTGCTCAGGCGCAAAGCCGCTGAGCGCTGCAAAATTGAGATCGCCGATCCGCGCCACCGCCGCGCCGTCGACGAAATTGTCCACCTGATCGAGCGTGACGACGCTGCCCGCCTCGAGGCTGCGCCTAAAGCTCGGCGCACCCTCCGGCTCACAGAAGATAAACCGATCGGTCGTCAGAGCATCGGCGAAATAGCCGGTCACGCCAGCCGCCAGTCCGCCGCCGCCGACGGGCAGCACGACGAGATCGGGGATCATGCCGTCCGGCAATTGCTCGACAATTTCCGCCGCGACGGTCGCCTGCCCCTCTATGATATCGGGGTGATCGAAAGGCGGCACCATGACGCCGGCGATCGCCTCCACGTGGTCGCGTGCGGCCTTGTAGCAATGGTCGAAGATATCGCCGACGAGGCGGATCGTTATGTATTCGCCGCCGAAGATGCGGGTCTTGTCGATCTTCTGCTGCGGCGTCGTCACCGGCATGAAGACGATGCCCGGAACGCCGAAGTGCCGGCAGACGAAGGCGAAACCCTGCGCATGGTTGCCCGCAGAGGCGCAAACGAAGGTCTTGCCCGAGGCCCCCGCCGCAAGCGCCCTGCGGAAGAAGTTGAAGGCGCCGCGGATCTTGTAGGAGCGCACCGGCGAAAGATCCTCGCGCTTCAGATAGACCGTGGCGCCGTAACGCGCGCTCAGATGGTCGTTGAGCTGCAGCGGCGTCGCCGGAAAGATTTCGCGCATCGCCGCGGCCGCCTGTTCAACTTCCTGCTTCATCTCGTCACATTCATCCGTTCGTTTTGAGATTGCTGTCGCTATCGCACATTGCTGTCGTTGAAACCATCGATTTGGCGCGTCTCGCGGTTCGGCCGCAGAGAACGGCTCGGGACGTCATCCTACGCCGATCTGCTGCAGTCGGCACAACCTTCCTTGTCTTGACTTGCGCTCTCAAATGCCGACAGTTTGAGCAGTCGGGATGCTTGGGGAAGTGCGATGGCGAACTACCTGCCCATGCTTGCGATACTCTCGCTTGCGGCTTCGGCGCTCGTCGTTTGCGAAGCCGAAGCGGGGCCGCTCTCCGACGCGGCGGCGGAAGCTGAAAAGCAGGCAAGCTCCGGCGACGCGGCAGGCGCCCGGGAAACGCTGCGCGACGCTCTCAGCGCGTTCTCGCAAACCCTCCCCTTCACGATTGGCAAGGCGATTTTCGTCACGGCCGAACCGGCAGGTTATGCGATGTACGAGCCGAAGCAGGATTCGGTCTTCAAGGCGGGCGAAACGATTGTTTCCTATGTCGAACCGGTTGGGCTGACCTGGAAGGAGGCAAGCGCCAAGGGCAAGCTTGAAACGCGCTTCACCGTCGATCTCGACATCGTCAACCCCAAGGGCGAAGTGCTCGCGACCCGCAAGGCCTTCGGCGACTTCACCTTCACCGGCTATCTCCGTAACCAGGAGATCTACGCAACGCTGACCGTCGACGTCACCGGCGCCCCGGCCGGCGACTATGTCCTGCGCTTCCGCTTCAACGACATCAACAGCGGCAAGAACGCGACCGTCGACCAACCTTTCAAGATTGCGGGGGAGTAAAGGGCGAAGGCCTCAGTTTTCTCCAGAACGCTTCGACGTCTGTGCAATCATTTGGTGCGGACAACGGGACTCGAACCCGTAAGCTATTGAAGCGACAGATTTTAAGTCTGTTGTGTATACCAATTCCACCATGTCCGCGTGCGACTTAAATCAATTACTTAGACGCTCCAGTCAAGCGAAGTTTTACCGACAAAACGCTAGTGTTTGTTCAGAGACCGTTGCCCAGGCGAGGATCGTGCCCACTGGAGTGGTGTAACTGACGGCTTTGGTCGCCGTGCTCTCCGGCGTAGGCCGGACTGATCAGCGTGCCACTGCCGGCAGGCTGATGAGCGGATCATCACTCATCTGGCTAATAGTTTCCAGTGTCATGTAGCGAGCCCGCTGCACGGCCCACTCGTCATTTTGTTCAAGCAGCAATGCGCCGACGAGGCGGACGATGGCATCGTCGTTGGGAAAGATGCCAACGACCTCGGTGCGCCGCTTGATCTCGCCATTGAGTCGCTCGATCGGATTGATCGAGTGTAGCTTGACGCGGTGCTCCTTGGGGAAGCTCATGTAGGCGAGGACGTCGTGCTCGGCCTCGTCCATGATGGCGGCGAGCTTCGGCACTTTCGGGCGGATCTGGTCGGCGACGGCGCGCCATTGCAGGCTTGCCGCCTCTGCCGTCTCCTGGGCGAAGGCGGTGGCAATGAAGGCCGACACGACACGACGGCCACTCTTTCCGGCATGCGCCAGCACGTTGCGAGCGAAATGAACCCTGCAGCGCTGCCAGGTGGCGCACAGAACTTTGGAAACCGCCGCCTTGATGCCTTCGTGGGCATCGGAAACGACGAGCCTGACGCCGCGCAGGCCACGCCGAGTTAGCTTGCGCAGGAACTCTGTCCAGATCGGCTCGGCTTCCGATGTGCCGACCTCCATGCCCAGCACCTCGCGCCGGCCGTCCGTGTTGACGCCGACGGCGATGATCACAGCGACGGAGACGATGCGGCCGCCGCGGCGCACCTTCAGGTAGGTGGCATCGACCCACAGATATGGCCAGTCGCCCTCGATCGGCCGGTCGAGAAAGGCCTTCACCTTGCCGTCGATCTCCTCGCAGAGCCGGCTGACCTGGCTCTTGGAGACGCCGCTCATGCCCATGGCCTTGACCAGGTCGTCGACCGAGCGGGTCGAGATGCCCTGAATGTAAGCCTCCTGGATCACCGCCGTCAGCGCCTTCTCAGCCATGCGCCGCGGCTCCAGGAACGAAGGGAAGTAGGTGCCTTTCCTGAGCTTGGGGATGCGCAGCTCGACGGTGCCGGCTCGCGTCTCCCAGTCCCGGTCGCGATATCCGTTGCGCTGGGCCGTGCGCAACGGGTTCTTCTCGCCATAGCCGGCGCCGGTGGAGGCACCCACCTCCATCTCCATCAGCCGTTCAGCGGCAAAGCCGATCATCTCGCGCAGAATATCGGCGTCGGGGGTCTTCTCCACGAGCATGCGCAGGTTCATCATGGCATCGGTCATCGGTGCTTCCTTCGAATCAGGTTGGTGTGAGCAACCCGACCCTACCGGGGAACATCGATGACCGCTGCTAGCCGCTCGCTCGCTACAGCGCTGTTGAGGGCGCGCTCCCGAGCGGCTTCGCTACCGCCGAGTTACACCACTCGACGGGACACAACCCAGGCGAGTGTCGCTCGCAAAGTCCGAAAAGTCGAGCCGCCCTACGCAGGTTGTCCGTGCCGCACTATGAGGGTAGCCATCCCTCTCCCATCACGCCCCCTTGACAAAGAAAATCACACGAACCCCTGATTCGCCAGGGGTTCAATCCTTGCGTGTTGCTGGCAATGTATTGACCGCAAGACTGTCCTAACATTCGATGGCAGAGGGGATCGGCGTGCGTCCATTGCGAGCGTCCAGCAGCACAGCTTTGTTGCCGGAAGACCTCGACGCGCTTCAGCGCGTCTACGACCGGTTGTGTGACGAATATCGGTGGTCGCGCAATAGCGCACAGGCGCAGCGATATGGCCGAATGCTGATCGAAGAGTACCAGGCCGGCACTAGGGACGAGCTCGTGCTCCTGATCGCCGGACGCTCGTTCATCGAAAATTCCCTCGCACAAAGGAGGCCGGCATGACGCAGCAGGTTTCGATCGACAGCGAGGATCTCGCCGAGAAGCGGCGCGTCATCGACGCCATGAAGGATGCCTTCGCAAGCGCGATCGAAGCGCGCCAGGCGGAACTGCGCGCCCGGGACATGCCTGGGCACCGGGCGGGTTGGATAGGCATGCTTGCGCGAAAACAGCGCTGAGACACATCCATTCTCGACGTGAATCCGCAGCACATCGCTTCCCACATTCGCCATACACGCGAATGCCGAGGCTTGCCTTTTCATTCACGGAAACAAGCCGTGCGCGGTCGTCTCAGTGATAAAAGAAACAATCGCAATCGGCCTTCTGGGCGTCTTCGCCGCGCCAGACCCGGACTGCCAGTTTCGACGACTCGCCGTCGTCTTCGAGCCGTAACCCGAGCAGCGATACTGCAGCCGCCTTCGGATTGGGTGCATCGACTTCAATGACCGATCCGACCTGGTGTACGCCCTCCCGAGCGGTCCAGGTGAAGATCTGAACGCTGTAGTGCATAGATATCCTCCGTCGCGCTGTCGCTTGCGTCCGTGGACGGCCTGGCTTTTAGGGGCGAAACATAGGTCCGCAGGCAAATGCCCCTACGACACTCTCAGCCATCCTCGACGGTTGCTTCAGGTCGATCTCCTCCATCGGCGTGTTCGAAATGCCAGTTTCCCTGCTCATCCTGGAAGCTGATTTCCTCATCGTCGCCGCCGACTTGCTGTTCCGCCGCCGCAGTTTTCGCGGCCGCCAGCGCCATCTCGCGACTGGGAAAGGACTCTGAATACGCGTCGGCGGCCTTATAGGCCCAGCCTCCGTCGTGTTGAACGATCGAATAAGTGATCCGCGCCATTCTTCACTCCCGTGGATTTCCAGGGACATCCTGCCCCCGGTTTGGCCGTTGCGGCACGGCCGTTCTGCTCCTCCTTGCCTGTGGCATGTCCACCCGGACGGCGCGATGTTAACACAAATTGGCTATAGTTGTGCCATTTTTGAAGAGCGCTCCGCGGCGTTCGCCTATAGCCAAGATTACCGAACAATTTCAATTCTAAAGGCGGCTCCAAAGTGGGGCCGCAATCGCAGGGGACTAGCTCATTTGATCAGTCCGCCAGCTTGGCGGCTATCCGCGCGACGTGGGCGCCCTGAAAGTGTCGAGTTCCACCTCGGACGACTGGCGCGAGCCCTCGCCGCCGGTGATCGTCGACAAGTCATACGGGCATCCCGTTTAATGTGGTGATGCCCATTTATCCCTGGATCCTGTTGGCTCCAGAGGTCACTTCACTGCGACGACGACCTTCCCTTTGGCACGAGCCGTTTCGACATATTGGCAATTCCGCTTGATCGCCGCGGCCGGCAGGTTCTATCAAACGGATGTATTGCCAGAACGAGACCGGTCGACAGACCTTTCAGTCTTGTTCAACAGTAAGCAGATCGCGTTGAACGATCCGAACCATTCCGGAGCGCAAATGAACAGTGCCAGTATCGTCACCGCTGCCATGCTCGCCATCGGCGACGAGCTTCTCTCCGGCCGGACCAAGGACAAGAACATCGGCCACCTGGCCGACGTGCTGACCATGGTCGGCATCGATCTGCGCGAGGTACGGATCGTTGCCGACGATGAAGAGGCAATCGTCGAGGCCGTCAATGCACTGCGCGGACGCTACGACCATGTCTTCACCTCCGGCGGCATCGGCCCGACGCATGACGACATCACCGCCGACGCGATATCGAAGGCGTTCGGGGTCGAATGCGTCCACGATCCGAAGGCGATGGAACTGCTCGGCGCAATGTATGAGCGGCGCGGCATGGAGTTCACCGAGGCCCGCAAGCGGATGGCGCGCATGCCGCTCGGGGCGGATCACATCGCCAATCCGGTATCGACCGCACCCGGCTTCAAGATCGGCAATGTCTATGTCATGGCGGGCGTCCCGCAAGTGTTTCAGGCGATGCTCGATGGCCTATTGCCCAGCCTTCAGGCGGGGACGCCGATCCTGTCGCGAACGGTCCGCTCGCCCTTTGGCGAAGGTGATATCGGCACGCCCTTGACCGACGTGCAAAAGCGCCATCCCGAAACGAGCATCGGCTCCTATCCGAAATTCGATGGCAAGAGCTTCTCGACCGATATCGTGATCCGCGGGCGCGAGGAATCGGCGCTTGCCGCGGCCGAGACCGAGGTGGTGGCGATGATCGAGGCGATCTCACGCTTACGCCAGGGCCGCTAATGCATGTCGCCCAAAAGTGTGCAGCGGTTTTGGGATGACGACATGCATAAAACCAAGGCCTAAGTGCGCCGTGTGAACAGGTTTGAATGCAACTCGCTTTCGGACTCGGTCCGCACGCAGTTTGACGGCAGCGGGCTCAACCTCATCTGCAGTACGGGCAACCAGACTTGATCAGACATCGGCAGGTCCTCCTGCCGCATTAGAACCACGATGAACTGACCGCGAGGACTATCTCGAGCATCGGGAGTCGGAATCTCGTTTAGCCAGTCGTCTTCAAGACAGACAAGCTATGGAGAACAACAATGACTATTACTATTACCGCCTTCGAACGGTCGCCCGATGGCGGCAAGGGTCTGGCGCGTGACATGCGCGTTCGCTGGGCGCTCGAAGAAGTGGGCCAGTCTTACGCGGTTCGTCTTCTTTCGTTCAAAGCGATGAAGGAACCCGCGCATCTCGCGCTTCAACCTTTCGGGCAGATTCCGACCTATGAAGAAGGCGATCTCGCCCTGTTCGAGTCGGGGGCAATCGTGTTCCATATCGCGGAGCGCCATGCGGGCCTGCTGCCCGAGGATGCGAATGCTCGGGCGCGCGCGATCACATGGATGTTTGCCGCGCTCAACACAGTGGAGCCGCCGATCTTCGACCGGGCCCTCGCCAAGATCCTCGAGCGCGACGAGCCTTGGTACGAGCAGCGCCTGCGCTCTCTCGAGGACAGCATCCGGAAACGGCTGGGTGGCCTTTCCAGTCGCCTTGGCGATGCCGAATGGCTCGATGGTGCGTTCAGCGCCGGTGACCTGCTGATGGTGACGGTGCTGCGCAGGTTGAAAGGATCGGGGATACTGGAGGAATATCCGAACCTCTCCGCCTATGTCGCCCGTGGCGAAGCGCGGCCCGCATACAAGCGTGCTTTCGACGCCCAGTTGGCGGTTTTCGCCGCCGCATCGACCGACGGACAAAGGCCGCTCTAGGCTCGAACCTGTCACGCGACTCCTTCGCTCAGTTTATGGGTCCTGACTCTAAGGCGCGTCGCACTCAAACGTATTCATGCGGCGCGCTTTAGGTTCTTGTCTATGCATGTCGTCATCCCAGACCGCTGCACACTTTTGGGCAACATGCATTAGGCAAGCCCTTGCGCTGCAGGCTTCCTTGCCAGTATTGCATTCGCCAACACGGAAGCGCCGAGGGTCACTCCCAATCAGCCGGAGCGCTTCTATTCGACCAGTTATCGGAGCGCGTCACATGTCTCTTCCCGAAAAAGCCTTCCCCGTATCCTGGGACCAATTCCACCGCGACGCGCGTGCACTCGCCTGGCGGCTGGCCGACAACGGACAGGAATGGCGCGCAATGGTGTGCATCACCCGGGGCGGCCTAGTGCCGGCGGCAATCATCAGCCGGGAACTCAACATCCGCATGATCGAAACCGTCTGCATCGCCTCCTATCACGACTACGACACGCAGGGGCAGATGAAGCTGCTAAAGGGCATCTCGCCGGAGATCGCCAGAGACGGCGGCGAAGGTGTGCTGATCGTCGACGACCTGACCGACACAGGCAAAACCGCCGCCGAAGTCCGTGCCATGCTACCCAAGGCGCATTTCGCCGCGGTATACGCTAAGCCGAAGGGCCGCCCGATGGTCGACACCTTCGTCACCGAAGTGAGCCAGGATACCTGGATCTATTTCCCCTGGGACATGGGCTTCACCTATCAGGAGCCGATCGCCAAGGGAACGCGCGGCTAGTCTAACCCTTCGCCGCTTCAAAGGAGCGGCGGAATATTTTCGACGAGCGTTTCGGCCGTCGCGGTACGGCCGGCGCGGACGCCCGCCTCGCCGTGGCGCCAGACCGCAGCGGCGGCCGCTTCGAAGGCGGGCAAGCCTTGCGCCAGATGGGCGCCGATGATCCCGGCCAGCACATCGCCCGATCCAGCAGTGGCAAGCCAGGCCGGCGCATTCCTGTTCACAACGGCACGGCCGGAAGGCGCAGCCACCACCGTATCCGGCCCCTTGTAGACGATCACCGCATGGCTGAGCCTTGCCGCCGCCTGCGCCTTCTCGATCTTGGAGAACGAGGTATCGGCGGCGATCTCAGGGAAAAGCCGCGCAAACTCGCCTTCGTGCGGCGTCATCACGACTTGGCCACTGCTTTTCACGATCTTTTCAAACAGCTCTTCCCTGCCCTGCTGAAAGGAACTCATCCCGTCCGCATCGAGAACCAGGGCCCGATCACACAGCATCAGGACGAAGTCCCTCGTCTTCTTGCCGACGCCGAAACCCGGACCAAGCACGAATGTATTCAGCCGCTTGTCCTGCAGCCACCCGGCGAGATCGGCGGCAGTGCCGATTTCCTTGAGCATGACGGCCGTCAGGTGCGAAGCGTTGACGGCGACCGCTTCCGGTGGGGAGCCGAGTGTCACCAGCCCTGCCCCTGCGACCAGACCGGCCGCCGCAGAAAGCCGCGCCGCGCCGGTAGACGTCGGACCTCCCGAAAGGACGGCAAGGTGGCCGCGCTTGTATTTATGAGTGCCAGCCTCGAGACCGTCGGCATATTGCCTCCAGACGGCCGGCGTATTGATCCGCAGTTCGCTTGCCCTCGCGGCCACAAGCCGAGCGGGAATGCCGATATCGAAAACCTCGAGCGTGCCGCGCAACGCACGCCCCGGCATCAGGACATGCCCCGGCTTTGCCGCCATGAAAGTGACCGTATGCGCGGCGGTGAAACTGGCGCCGCGCACCTCGCCGGTGCGCCCATCGATGCCGGAAGGCAGATCAACCGCCAGAACTGGGATCCCACTCGCATCGACCCGCTTGATGAGCTTTTGCGCCGCATCCGGCAGGTCGCGCGCGAGACCTGCCCCGAACAGCGCATCGACGACAATGTCGCCAGATGTGGGTTCATATGCCTCGAGGTCCATGATCCCGAGCCGGCAGGCGCTGCGGGCCTTGGCCGCGTCACCCCGCAACTTGTCGGGGTCTCCCAGCGCGTACAAGACAACCTGCGCGCCGCTCTCGGCCAGAGCTTCTGCCGCGACATAGCCGTCGCCGCCATTGTTGCCCGGGCCGCAGAGCACGACAAAGCGAGAGGCAGCCGGAAACAGCCGGAGGGCGGCAGCCGACACCGCCATCCCCGCCGAGCGCATCAGCGAAAAGCTGTCGATGCCGGAATCGGCTGCGCCCCTGTCGATCTCCGCCATTTCGGTCGGCGTCACCAGCATGTTTTCAAGCGCGTCGAGCATGGGGCTGATCTAATCCCGCCCAGGCCTGCTAGACAAGAGCACGCCGGAACTATGCATGTCGCTCTTTTTTTCGGCATTTGCCTATGAATGGCGCTCAAATAACGGGCTTTGCGCATGAAACTGCGGCGATCGCTGGGGATAATGCGTTCCAGTGGGTGAATCTTCATAAAAAATAGGCAGAACATGCAGGACCGGGAGCCGGTGCCGGGCGGACTCGACTTGAGCGGGTGAAAATTCCCCCTCCTCGCATCATGCCTCTATAAAATTGGCACACTACATGCATACTGGAAGGCGAGCGGGTGAGACCCGGCTTTACAGGGAGAAGCGGAGAGAAATTTTCTCATGAAAAAGATCGAAGCGATCATAAAGCCCTTCAAGCTCGACGAAGTGAAGGAAGCCCTTCAGGAAGTCGGTTTGCAAGGCATTACCGTCACGGAAGCCAAGGGCTTCGGACGGCAAAAGGGACACACGGAGCTCTACCGGGGCGCCGAATACGTCGTCGATTTTCTGCCAAAGGTGAAGGTCGAAGTCGTGTTGGCGGACGAGAATGCGGAAGCCGTAATCGAGGCCATCCGCAATGCCGCCCAGACCGGCCGCATCGGCGATGGAAAAATTTTCGTGTCCAATGTGGAGGAAGTGATCCGAATCCGCACCGGCGAAACCGGCCTCGACGCCATCTGATTGACTGTCCGTCCGATACCTCCATCCCATCCTGAGGGCCGCTCGGCCCCGATTTTCCAACTGCGTCATCTCACACGGGGATTTGCAAACCATGACGACTGCCAGTGAAATTCTGAAGCAGATCAAGGACAACGACATCAAGTTCGTCGATCTGCGCTTTACCGACCCGAAGGGCAAATTGCAGCACGTGACTATGGACATTGCTGTGGTCGACGAGGACATGTTCGCCGACGGCGTCATGTTCGACGGTTCTTCGATTGCCGGCTGGAAGGCGATCAACGAGTCCGACATGGTGCTGATGCCCGATCCGGAAACGGCCCATATGGATCCGTTCTTCGCGCAATCCACCATGGTCATCGTCTGCGATATTCTCGATCCGGTTTCCGGCGAGGCCTACAACCGCGATCCGCGCGGCACGGCGAAGAAGGCCGAGGCCTACCTCAAGGCATCCGGCATTGGCGACACCGTCTTCGTCGGCCCCGAGGCTGAATTCTTCGTCTTCGACGACGTCAAATACAAAGCCGACCCGTACAACACCGGCTTCAAGCTCGACAGCGCCGAACTGCCCTCCAACGACGATACGGACTACGAGACCGGCAACCTCGGTCATCGTCCGCGCATCAAGGGCGGCTACTTCCCGGTTCCGCCGGTCGACAGCTGCCAGGACATGCGTTCCGAAATGCTGACGGTGCTTGCCGAAATGGGCGTCACGGTCGAGAAGCATCACCACGAAGTGGCCGCCGCCCAGCACGAGCTTGGCGTCAAGTTCGACGCGCTCGTTCGCAACGCCGACAAGATGCAGATCTACAAGTATGTCGTGCATCAGGTTGCCAATGCCTACGGCAAAACCGCGACCTTCATGCCGAAGCCGGTTTTCGGCGACAACGGCTCGGGCATGCATGTGCACCTGTCGATCTGGAAGGACGGCAAGCCGACTTTCGCCGGTGACGAATACGCCGGCCTCTCAGAAA
Source organism: Sinorhizobium fredii USDA 257 (assembly GCF_000265205.3). Taxonomy (NCBI): domain Bacteria; kingdom Pseudomonadati; phylum Pseudomonadota; class Alphaproteobacteria; order Hyphomicrobiales; family Rhizobiaceae; genus Ensifer; species Ensifer fredii. The sequence continues at coordinate 3,854,935 of NC_018000.1, read as the reverse complement.
CCTGCCTCTTTTTCATCGGCGGCATCATCAAGCACGCCAAGGCGTTGAACGCGTTCACCAACCCGTCGACGAACTCCTACAAGCGTCTCGTCCCCGGCTACGAGGCACCGGTTCTGCTTGCCTATTCGGCCCGTAACCGCTCGGCCTCCTGCCGCATTCCGTTCGGCAGCAACCCCAAGGCGAAGCGCGTCGAAGTCCGCTTCCCGGATCCGGCCGCCAACCCCTATCTCGCCTTCGCCGCCATGCTGATGGCCGGCCTCGATGGCATCAAGAACAAGCTGCATCCCGGCAAGGCGATGGACAAGGATCTCTACGACCTGCCGCCGAAAGAACTGAAGAAGATCCCGACGGTTTGCGGCAGCCTGCGCGAGGCCCTCGAAAGCCTCGACAGGGACCGCAAGTTCCTGACCGCCGGCGGCGTCTTCGACGACGACCAGATCGACTCGTTCATCGAGCTCAAGATGCAGGAAGTCATGCGCTTCGAGATGACCCCGCATCCGGTCGAGTACGACATGTATTATTCCGTCTGATGGCGAGGCCACCGGTCCGTCAGACAAGGCTGGTCCATTCGAGATGAGAGCGAAAGGCGGGCTTCGATCGAAGCCCGCCTTTTCTCAAATGCGACAGCAGGAAAGCTTTTTCGGCAGGATCGGGCACCTATTGATGTTCCACATGCGACAACCCAAATATTGGTCTGAAAGGATGTGTTGCGTCATGAAACAAAGAAACGCGAAATTCGAAATCGGGCAGATCGTTCGCCACCGGTTCTTTCCGTTTCGCGGCGTCATCTTCGACGTCGATCCGGAATATGCGAACACCGAAGAATGGTGGAACTCAATTCCCCAGGAAATCCGGCCGAGCAAGGACCAGCCCTTCTATCATCTGTTCGCCGAGAACGACGAAAGCGAATATGTCGCCTATGTCTCGGAACAGAACCTCGTCTCTGACGAGAGCGACCAACCGATCCGCCACGCGCAGGTGGACGCCTTGTTCGAGAAGGCGGATGTGGGGCATTACAAGCCGAGGGCGGATTATCGCCACTAGACGATTGCGCTTCGGTTCCGTGCCGAGCTGAAGTCAGACCGGCCCATGGATGCGCAAGGTGCGGACGGAGAACCGTTCGCACCTTTTCTTAACTGCCTCCGATTCCCATAAAAAAACGCCCGGCGAACTACCGGGCGCATTTCATCTCGGAAGCGAAAGAGTTACTGCTGCTTGGCAGCCTTCTGGGCCTCTTCCAGCTTCTTGCGCGCATCTTCCGCCTTCTTCTGCATTTCTTCCTGCAGCAGGCGCTGGCGCTCTTCAAGCTGCGACTGTTCGATCGGCTCGCCGTCGAAAATGCCGGTAAAGCCTTCCAGCGTCATCTTGATCGGGTTGGGAGCACGCTGGAAATTGACCGACGTGAAGACGACTTCATTGCCCTTCTTCAGGTTGGCGATGAGTGCGTCGGAGAGCGGCGCCTCGGCAACGCACTTGTCGGGCATGCAGATGGCGTAGTCGAGCTTGACGCCCTTGCCGCCATCGATCTGCATCTGAACGCCCGGTGGGATCATGCGCGCGGAAGGTACCGAAACCTGCACAACCTTGCGGTTGACCTTGCCGGAGACGGTGATAAGGCCGACGGCGGTGATAAGCTGACCATTATTAGCGGTGAGCAGGTTCTGAACGATGCAGACGTCGTTATCCTCCTGCTTCGTGCAAACCTTGAACCAACCCTGCGGGGGCTTGCCCTGCTGCGCAGAGGCGATACCCGGCGCGCCGGCTGCTGCTACGGAGAGCGCCAGCGCTGCCATTCCCGCACGTTTGGTGAAGTTCGACTTGAAGATCATTGTGATTCCGTCTCCTGAAAACCGGCCACGGAACAGTTCGTTCCGCTGGTGAGTATCGTCAGCCGCCGTTGTCCTGTTGGCCAATTGAGGCTTTTGAATGGCCCCGATTCCGGAAACACCTGTTACATTGGCTCGTGCCGTTTATCCAGTGTTTCCTTGCATTTTTTGTACTCGGCGACAGCGGATATTGCGCACGAGACGCGAGGAGGACACCGCGGCCCTGTATAGGGGTCTTCCCGGCTGCCTTGTTGGAAATATCCCCGCGCATTGGTAACGTGCCGGGAATCGGACCGTCCAATCCTACGGGAGGTGAAGTTGCGCGCAGTTCTTTCCGGCCTGGTCATGCTTCTGGCGACCAGCATATCGGCCAATGAAGCCGCCGCCGCCCCAGTGCACGCCATCTCCATGCACGGCGAGCCGGCCCTGCCGGCCGATTTCAAGCACTTCCCTTACGTCAAACCGGACGTCAAGAAGGGCGGAAAGATCTCCTATGGAGTGGTTGGCACATTCGACAGCCTCAACCCCTTCATCCTTAAGAGCATGCGTACGACCGCGCGGGGAATGTGGGACCCGGGTTTCGGTAACCTCGTCTACGAATCGCTGATGCAGCGCTCCCAGGACGAGCCTTTCACCATGTACGGACTGCTTGCGGAATCGGTCGAGTGGGACGACGACCGCACCTTCATCCAGTTCAACCTCAATCCCAAGGCGCGCTGGGCCGACGGTCAGCCCGTGACCGTCGAGGACGTGATCTTCACCTTCGAATTGCTGCGCGACAAGGGACGTGCGCCGTTCAGCAACCGTTTGTCGAAGGTCGCCAAGATGGAGAAGACCGGCGATCGCAGCGTTCGCTTCACTTTGAAGGAAGATGCCGACCGCGAGTTCCCGCTATTGCTGGCGCTTTCGCCGGTGCTGCCGAAGCACGCCATCAACGTCGAAGGCTTCGACAGGACCACGCTCGAGCCGCCGCTCGGCTCCGGCCCCTATCGCGTCGCCGAGGTGAGGCCGGGCGAGCGGATCGTCTATCGCCGCAATGCCGACTATTGGGGCAAGGACCTGCCGTCGAAAGTCGGCGTCGACAATTACGACGAGATTTCCGTCGAGTATTTCCTCCAGGAGAACACCCTTTTCGAAGCCTTCAAAAAGGGCGAGGTCGATGTCTATCCGGAAGGCAGCGCCACCAAATGGGCGCGCGCCTATGATTTTCCCGCGGTTCGCTCCGGCGACGTCATCAAGGAGAGCTTCAAGCCGAAAACGCCGTCCGGGATGCTCGGCTTCGTCTTCAACACCCGCAGGCCGATGTTCAACAACGTCAAGCTTCGCCAGGGCCTCGCCCTCGTCTTTGACTTCGAATGGGTCAACAAGAACCTGTTCGACGGTGCCTATGCGCGAACTCAGAGCTATTGGCAGAACTCGTCGCTCTCCTTCCTGGGCGCCGCCGCCGACGACCGTGAGCTCGGTCTGCTGGGAGACGTGAGAGAGAAAATCAACCCCGCCATCCTCGACGGAACCTATCGGCTGCCGGTCACCGACGGCTCCGGCCGCGACCGCAACGTGTTGCGCGAGGCGGTGACGCTACTTCGCGAGGCCGGCTATTCGATCAAGGACGGCAAGATGGTCGATGACAAGGGCACGCCGCTTGCCTTCGAGATCATGAGCCAGAACGCCGGCCAGGAGAAGATCGCGCTTGCCTATCAGCGCTTCCTCGCGCCGCTCGGCATCGTCGCAACCGTCCGAACGGTCGACGATTCTCAATACCAGCTGCGCAGCCAATCCTTCGATTACGACGTGATTATAAAGTCCTATCCTTCCTCGCTGTCGCCGGGCGTGGAGCAGGTCGGCCGCTGGGGCTCGCAGGCGCGGGACAGACAGGGCAGCGAGAACTTCGCCGGCGTTGCCGACAAGGACGTCGACAAGCTGATCAACAACATCCTGCAGGCGCGCACCCCCGAAGATTTCACCGCTGCCGTGCGCGCCCACGATCGGCTGCTGGTCAATAACGCCTATGTCGTGCCGCTCTACCATCTGGATGCGCAATGGATTGCCCGCTGGAAGCATATCGGGCGCCCATCGGCCGTGCCGCTCTACGGCTACCAACTACCGACCTGGTGGGATGAGCGCGCACAGCAGGTGCCATAGTTCCCTTTTGGTAACGCATTGAAAGAAGCGGCTGGTCGGCCTATGTCGCTGCTTTAGAAAAACAGAAAAAGGCCGACGCCATGGAAACCGTCAATATCGATATCGTCTCGGACGTCGTCTGCCCGTGGTGCTATCTCGGCAAGAGCCGTCTCGACCAAGCGATCGCCAATGTCGCGGGCGAAGTTGATGTCGCGATCCAGTGGCGTCCCTATCAACTCAATCCCGATCTGCCGCCGGAAGGCGTCGACCACAAACGCCATCTTGCGGCAAAGCTCGGCGGTCAAGAGGCCGTCGACCGGGCGCACAAGATGCTGGAAGACCTCGGTCGGGAAGCTGGCATCGCCTTCGATTTCGATGCCGTGAAAATCAGCCCGAACACGCTCGATGCACATCGCCTTATCCGCTGGGCATCGACCAGCGGCGCAGATGCCCAGGCCGAGACCGTACGGCTGCTTTTCAAGGCGAATTTCGAGGAGGGCAAGAATGTCGGCGATCACGCCGTTCTGCTCGACATCGCCGAACAGGCGGGCCTCGACCGACCCGTCATCGCTGCGCTTTTCACCTCGGATGCGGACAAGGACGCCGTCACGCAGGAAATCGAAATGGCCCGGGAGATCGGCGTGACCGGCGTTCCCTGCTTCATCATCGAACAGCAATATGCGGTGATGGGAGCGCAATCCGTCGAAGTGCTGACGAATGCACTTCGCGAAATCGCACAGATGAAGGCGGCCAGCCCAGCCCACTGATCCGCTCAATCGATTTTGGGTCGTGGCGCCGGCATCCCCGCGCCACGTTTCAAGCTGCCTTCGCGAGTGTCGCAAGCTGGGTCATCACCATGGCCGCGCCGGCGAGGCGCTTGTCCGGCGTGACGAGTTCGCGCTGGAAGAAGATGCTCTGGTCGGGCCTAATCTTGGCGAGCGTCCCCTGTTTGGCGATGTGGCCGACGAGGGCAGCCGGATTGGGAAACTCCTTGTTGCGGAACTGGACGACGACGCCCTTCGGCCCGGCATCCAGCTTCTCGACATTGGCCGTGCGGCAAAGCGCCTTGATGTAGACGATCTTCAAGAGATGCTGGACTTCGATCGGCAGCGGGCCGAAACGGTCGATCAGTTCGGCGCCGAAGCCGTCGATTTCCTTGAGGTCGGTCAGCTCACCGAGGCGACGATAAAGCCCGAGCCTCAAGTTGAGATCCGGCACATAGACTTCCGGTATCATCACCGGCGTGCCGACCGATATCTGCGGCGACCAGCCGGAATCGTGGATTTCCTCTTCACCCTTGAGCTCGGCGACCGCCTCTTCCAGCATCTGCTGGTAGAGCTCGAAGCCGACCTCCTTGATGTGTCCGGATTGCTCCTCGCCGAGCAGGTTGCCGGCGCCGCGAATGTCGAGGTCGTGGCTGGCGAGCTGGAAGCCGGCACCGAGCGTGTCGAGCGACTGCAGCACCTTGAGGCGCCGCTCCGCCGGGCCCGTCAGCGTCTTGTTGACCGGAAGGGTGAAGAGCGCGAAGGCGCGCACCTTGGAGCGGCCGACCCGACCGCGAAGCTGGTAGAGCTGGGCGAGACCGAACATATCGGCGCGGTGCACGATCAGCGTGTTGGCGGTCGGCACGTCGAGACCCGACTCGACGATCGTCGTCGACAGAAGCACGTCATAACGGCCCTCATAGAAGGCGTTCATGATGTCTTCGAGCTCGGTTGCCGGCATCTGGCCGTGCGCCACGGCGACCTTCAGCTCCGGCACGTCGGATTTCAGAAAATCGTGGATCTCGGACAGGTCGCTGAGCCGCGGGCAGACGTAAAAGCTCTGGCCGCCGCGATAGTGCTCGCGCATCAGTGTCTCGCGGATGACCAGAGCGTCGAAGGGCGAGATGAAGGTGCGCACCGCCATGCGGTCGGCCGGCGGCGTAGTGATCAGCGACAATTCGCGAACGCCGGTGAGCGCAAGCTGCAGGGTGCGCGGAATGGGGGTCGCCGAGAGCGTCAGGACATGAACGTCGGTCTTCAGCTCCTTCAAGCGCTCCTTGTGCTTGACGCCGAAGTGTTGCTCCTCGTCGATGATCAGCAGGCCCAGATTGGCGAAGTTGATCGAGGAACCGAGAAGCGCATGGGTGCCGACGACGATATCCGTCTTGCCTTCGGCGACTTCCTTCTTCGTCAGCGCCAGATCCTTCGAGCCGACGAGGCGGGAGGCTTGCTGGATGCGGATCGGCAGCCCGCGGAAGCGGTCCGAAAACGTCTTGAAATGCTGACGCGACAACAAGGTCGTCGGCACGACCACGGCGACCTGCACGCCGTTCATCGCCGCGATGAAGGCCGCGCGCAGCGCCACCTCGGTCTTGCCGAAGCCAACGTCGCCGCAGACGAGGCGATCCATCGGCCTGCCGCCGCCGAGATCGTCCCGGACCGCCTCGATCGAGTTCAACTGATCCTCGGTCTCGTCATAGGGGAAGCGCGCGGCGAATTCGTCATAGACGCCGTCGTGCGCGACAAGGACCGGCGCGTGCCGTGTGTGCCGCTCGGCGGCAATGCGAATGAGGCCGCCCGCCATGTCGAGCAGCCGCTTCTTGAGCTTCGCCTTGCGCGCCTGCCAGGCGACGCCGCCGAGCTTGTCGAGGATCGCATCAGTCCCCTCCGACCCGTAGCGCGACAGAAGCTCAATGTTTTCCACCGGCAGAAAGAGCTTCGCCTCATCGGCGTAGACGAGCTCCAGGCAATCATGCGGCGCGCCGGCGGCCTCGATCGTGCGCAGGCCGACGAAGCGGCCGATGCCGTGTTCGGCATGGACGACGTAGCTGCCCTCATCGAGGCCCGTCACCTCGGCGATGAAATCGGCGCCGCGCTTGCGGCGCTTCGAGCGGCGCACCATACGGTCGCCGAGGATATCCTGCTCGCCGATGACCACCAGATCGCCGGCCTCGAAGCCTGATTCGAGGCTGAGAACCGCGGAAGCTGCCTCGCCCGGCTTCAGCGAGCGCAGATCGGCGAGAGCCTTCACCGGACGGATGTTGGCCAGGCCGTGCTCGGCGAGCACCTGAAGCAGGCGGTCGAGCGAACCCTCCGTCCAGCCGGAAATGACGACCTTCGCGCCCTTCGCCCGCCTCTCGGCTATGTGTTTCACGGCCTGATCGAAGACATTGGCGCGTGTGCCGTCGTTCTCGCTCTCGGCTTCGCCGGCGGTCTTCGCCCAGCGGACGCCCTGCCGAGCTTCGATGGTCAGGACCTGACGGGCCTCGCCCTCATGTTCGGAAAACGGCGACAGACGCACGGCGTTGCGCTCGGTCAGCGCGGCGCCAAAGCTTTTCGCACCGAGATAGAGCAGCTCCGGCGGCACGGGCTTGTAGGGCGTGCCCTGGGATATCTGCGACTTGCCGGGTGATGCGGAAGCGTGACGCGCCTCATAGTAGTCGAGAATGAGCTTCGAGCGCTCCGCCGCCGCCTCGCGCGCCAGGTGATCCGTGACGATCCGGAAACCCTCGAGATAGTCGAAGATCGTTTCCAGCCGATCGTAGAAGAGCGGCAGCCAATGCTCCATGCCGGCATAGCGCCGTCCTTCGGAGACCGCCTGATAAAGCGCGTCGTCACGCGTCGCGGCTCCGAAGAGGGAGAGATATTGCGTGCGGAAATGGCTGATTGTCTCGGGCGTCAGCGACACTTCGCTCATCGGATTGAGATCGAGGGAGCGGACCTGCCCGGTCGTGCGCTGGCTGGCCGGATCGAAGGAGCGGATCGTCTCCAGCGTATCGCCGAAGAAATCGAGACGCAGCGGCTCGCCACTTCCCGGCACATAGACATCTAGGATGCCGCCGCGCACGGCAAACTCGCCGACCTCGCGCACGGTGGGCACACGCTCGAAACCGTTGCGCTCCAGCCGGGCGGCGAGATCGTCCATGCGCACTTGATTGCCGGGCCGGGCCGAGAAGGCGAGGCTTTCGATCACGTCCTGAGGCGAGATCTTCTGCAGGGCCGCATTGACGGTCACCAGCACGATCGCCGGGTGCGGCTTGTGCCGATGCGCGATCAGGGCGCTCAGCGCGGCCAGTCTTCGCGCCGACGTATCGGCGCTCGGGGAAACGCGATCGTAGGGCAGACAGTCCCAACCCGGCAAAGTCAGGACCGGAATGTCGGGCGCCACGAAGCCGAGCACCTGCTCGAGATCGCCGATCCGCTGGCCGTCGGAAAGTACATAGGCGACCGGCGCGCCGGCCCGCGCCAGATCGGCGAGGATCAGCGCTTCGGCGCCCGAAGGTACGGGCCCGATCGTCACTTCCCGCGTCGCCGTAAGAATTCTCTTCGCGTCAAGACCAGGGATCATCGTCGAACTCATTCCGCCTCTCGCTGAACGGGGTGGAAATCCGGGCGGTAGGCGGCTATGCGCGCAAACAGGTCCGTCGCGTAGCGCTCCGGCAGCGGCTGTTCCCCGGTGATCCAGCGAACCAGGTCGTTGTCTTCCTCGCCCATGATCGTTTCGAGCTCATCCAGTTCCGCATCGGAAAGCGTGGAGAGCTCCGCCTCTGCGAATTGCCCGAGAATCAGGTCCATCTCGCGAATACCGCGATGCCAGGCGCGGAAGAGGATCCGGCGCCGACGCGGATCAAGATCGGCGCTCGTACGCGAAATGCCGGTCATGGAACGTCCTTCCTGCCACCCGCCGCCACGGCGGATCGTGTCCACGGGCTCTATAAACGCTGGAAAGCGGCTTGTCAGCCTTGCCAATGCCGGATTTCTTGTCGCAATTTCATGACCATGCGCCCTGCCCTGCTCGATCCGCTGTTTTCACCGCTCGATAGCCTGCCTGGCATCGGCCCCAGGACCGGCGAGCTTTACGCCCGCCTGCTTGGACGCGAGTCGATCGACGACTGCCGCGTGATCGATCTCCTGTTTCACGCTCCTTATTCGCTGATCGATCGGCGCCGGCAGCCCGGCATCGCCCATGCGCCGCAGGGCTCGATCGTCACCATTACTGGCCGCGTGGATCGGCACCAGCCATCACCGCGCGGCCGACCGAACGTGCCCTATCGCGTCTTCCTACACGACGATACCGGCGAGTTGGCGCTCACCTTCTTCCGGGTCAAGGGAAACTGGCTGGAGAAGGCCCTGCCGATCGACGAGATCGTTATTGTCAGCGGCAAGGTGGACTGGTTCAACGGACGTGCCTCGATGGTGCATCCGGACTATATGGTCCGAGCGGCCGAAGCCGAAAGCCTGCCGCTCGTGGAACCGGTCTACGGGCTGACCGCCGGCCTCTCGCCGCGGCCGCTGCGCAAATCGATCGAAGCGGCGGTGGCGCGGGTTCCCGATCTGCCCGAGTGGATGGACGAGACATTGCTGCGCCAGCAGGGCTTCGAGAGCGCGAAAGACTGTTTTCATCGCCTTCATCATCCGCGCGACGAAACCGATATCGCTCCGCAGGCACCGGCGCGCCGGCGGCTCGCCTATGACGAGTTTCTGGCCGGCCAGCTATCGCTGTCCCTGGTGCGCCAGCGCTTACGCAAAGTTGCCGGAGTCCCGGTTCACGCGACAGGGAAGTTGAGTCGACCGGTCATCGCCGCCCTGCCCTTCTCTCTCACGGCCAGCCAGTCAGGCGCCGTCGGGGACATCCTTGCCGACATGTCCGGCAGCGAGCGCATGCTGCGTCTGTTGCAGGGCGATGTCGGTTCCGGCAAGACCGCCGTTGCGCTGATGGCGATGCTTGCGGCTGTCGAATCCGGCGGCCAAGCCGTGCTGATGGCGCCGACGGAAATTCTCGCACGGCAGCACCATGCGACGCTTGCGAAGATGGCGGCGCCGGCAGGCCTCACGATCGACGTCTTGACCGGCAGGACGAAGGGCAAGGAACGCGACGCAATCGTCGAGCGCATCGCCTCCGGCGAGACCCAGATGGTCATCGGCACGCACGCGCTCTTCCAGGACGCCGTCAGTTACCGGCAACTCGTGCTGGCCGTTGTCGATGAGCAGCATCGCTTCGGCGTTCACCAGCGGCTGCGGCTGACGGCCAAGGGCATTTCCCCACACATGCTGGTGATGACGGCGACGCCGATCCCGCGCACGCTGGTGCTGGCGGCGTTTGGGGACATGGACGTCTCGAAGCTGACGGAGAAGCCCGCGGGGCGCAAGCCGATCCAGACCGTCACTATCCCGACCGAGCGCACCGACGAAATCGTCGACAGGCTCTATTCGGCACTCAGCCAGGGCAAGAAGGCCTATTGGATCTGCCCGCTGGTCGAGGAATCCGAGGAGACGGATATCATGTCCGCCGACGAGCGGTACCAAAGCCTTGTACAACGCTTCGGCAAGGACGTCGGACTCGTTCATGGCCGCATGGCAGGGCCGGAAAAGGACGCTGTCATGCTCGCCTTCAAGAATGGCGAGATTCGCGTGCTGGTGGCGACGACGGTGGTGGAGGTCGGGGTCGATGTTCCCGATGCGACGATCATGGTGATCGAGCATGCGGAGCGTTTCGGGCTTGCGCAGCTGCACCAGTTGCGCGGCCGCGTCGGGCGCGGCGACGAGGCTTCGACCTGCATCCTGCTTTACAAGGGACCGCTGAGCGATGCGGGACACGCGCGCCTTTCGATCCTGCGCGATACCGAGGACGGCTTCGTGATTGCGGAAGAGGACCTGAAGCTGCGCGGCGAAGGCGAATTGCTCGGAACGCGGCAATCCGGCACGCCCGGATTTCGCATCGCCAGCCTCGAGGCGCATGGGGATCTTCTGGAGATCGCCCGGAAGGACGCCGCCTATCTCATCGAGCGCGACCCGGACCTGACGACGGAGCGCGGACAGGCTTTAAGGACACTGCTCTATCTCCACCGGCGAGACGAAGCGATCCGCTTCCTGCGCGCCGGTTGACATTTGGGATTGGGCGAAGGGGCGTCACGCCCTTTTCTGCTGCGTGATGGTCCGTGGCGGTGCGTTGGCGAGCGGCTTATGGTCTGGCGTGACGAGACCGCCGGAAATCAGGAGCTTGGCCGCATCCTCGGCACTCATCTGCAGCGGGACAATCTTGTCGCGCGGCACGAACAGCAGGAAGCCGGCGGTCGGCAATGGCGTCGGCGGCAGGAACACGGCCACCATATCCATGCCGCGCTCGTCGAACTTGGCAGCGATCTCGCCCTTCACGTCGGTCGCGATGAAGACCAGCGACCAAAGCCCGGGACTGGGATATTCGATCAGCCCGGCCTTCTTGAAGGAGGAGGATTGATCCTGCAGCACCGTCTGGAAAATCTGCTTCAGCGACTTGTAGATCGTCCGCACCAGCGGCATGCGGTCGAGCAGCGACTCGCCGAAATTGATGATCGAGCGGCCAACGAGGTTCGCCGTCAGGAAACCGACGAGGGTGATCACGAGGATGGCGACGAGGAGGCCGAAGCCGGGAATTGCCACCGGCAGGTAGTTATCCGGATTGTAGAAGCTTGGCAGATAGGGCTTCACCCAGCTGTCGGCCCATTCGATGAAAGAGCGAACCAGCCAGACCGTTATTGCCACGGGCGCGCAGATGATCAGGCCCGTGAGGAAGTAGTTGCGCAACCGAGCTGCGATCATGCCGCCTCTGGAACCTTCCGTCATGCTGATGCCACCAAAACCCTCAGACCGGCCCGAATGCCGGATGGTAGCTGACCGTGCCGGAAACCTTCGCCTCGGACAAGGCCAGCGTCATAAAATATTGCGGCGCACAACCCGGAAAGACAAGAGCGGGATCGTTTCGGAAACCAAACCTACCATAGAAAGCCGGATTTCCCGCCAAGACGCAGCCGGAAGCACCGAAATTTCGAAGCATATCCAGCCCTTGTCGGACGAGCGCGTTACCCGTACCACGTCCCTGCCGATCCGGCCGCACGGACAGAGGACCGAGCCCATACCAGCCGGACGCAAAGGGCGTGATCGTCACGGGCGAGAATGCGACGTGGCCGATGACCTCACCACGCTCCTCGGCGACGAGGGACAGCGTCAAGGCGCCCTCGGCGCGCAGGCGGTCGATGATCAGCGGCTCGGTCTGATCGCTATAGGGCTGTCCCGCGAAGGCCGCTGCCGTCACGTCGTGGATCGCCGCGTGATCGCGATCGGTTTCCGGTCGGATGATCATTCCACGGTGACCGATTTGGCCAGGTTGCGCGGCTGATCGACGTCCGTCCCCATGAAGACCGCCGTGTGATAGGCGAGCAGTTGGACCGGCAGCGAGAAGATCATCGGCGCGACGATCTCGTCGACATTCGGCAGCACGAGCGTGTGCATCGTGTCGAGCTTCGATGCGGCAGCACCCTTCTCGTCGGTGATCAGGATGATCCGTCCGCCGCGCGCCGCCACCTCCTGCATGTTTGAGACGGTCTTGTCGAAGAAGCGGTCATGCGGCGCAATGACGATGACGGGCATGTTCTCGTCGATCAGCGCGATCGGCCCGTGCTTCAGTTCGCCGGCCGCATAGCCTTCCGCGTGGATGTAGGAAATCTCCTTGAGCTTCAGGGCGCCTTCCATGGCGAGTGGGAAACTCGTGCCACGGCCGAGATAAAGCGCGTCACGGCATTTCGACAATTCGCGCGACAGGAATTCGATCTTCGGATGGATGCTGTTGAGCACCTGCCCCATGAGGCGCGGCATTTCCGCAAGGCTTCTCACCAGCGCCTGTTCTTCCTGCTCGCTGACGGTGCCGCGCGCCCTGCCCGCACTGACAGCGAGGGCAGCCAGGACGGCGAGCTGGCAGGTGAAGGCCTTGGTCGAGGCGACACCGATTTCGGGTCCGGCGAGGATCGGGAAGACGGCGTCGGACTCCCGCGCGATGGTCGATTCGCGCGTGTTGACGACGGCGCCGATCTTCAAGCCGTGCTCCTTGCAGTAGCGCAGCGAGGCAAGCGTATCGGCGGTCTCGCCCGACTGCGAGATGAAGAGAGCGGCCGACTGCGGCGACAGCGGGATCTCGCGGTAGCGGAACTCGGAAGCGACATCGATTTCGACCGGCAGGCGCGCATAGCGCTCGAACCAGTATTTGCCGATCAGGCCGGCCAGGTAAGCCGTTCCGCAAGCGGAGATCGCCAGGCTTGGCACCTTGGCGAAGTCAATATCGTCGGAAACCGGCAGCACCCGATTATCGATGAAGTTGATGTAATGGCTGAGCGCGTGGGAGATGACCTCCGGCTGCTCGTATATTTCCTTCTCCATGAAATGGCGATGGTTGCCCTTGTCGACCATAAAGGCGGCGGCCGTGGACACCTGGCGCGGCCGCGTGACGACGTTGCCGTCCATGTCGAAGATATGGACGCCGGTCTTGCCGATCACCGCCCAGTCGCCGTCGATCAGATAGGTGATTTCATTGGTGAAGGGCGCCAGGGCGATGGCATCGGAGCCGAGGAACATCTCGCCGTTGCCATGACCGATCGCCAGCGGCGGGCCGTTGCGGGCCGCCATGATCGTCGATGGATCGTCTTCGAAAAGAATAGCGAGTGCATAGGCGCCCCTCACCCGCTTCAGCATCGCATGCATCGCCTCGCGCCGTCCCAGGCCGTCGCGGCGAAATCTCGCCAGGAGCTGGGCGACGACCTCGGTATCGGTCTCCGTCTGGAATTCGGCACCCGACTCCGAAAGCTCGTCCTTCAACTCGGCAAAATTCTCGATGATGCCGTTGTGAACGACGGCGACGCCATCAGTGAAATGCGGATGGGCATTGCGTTCGGTTGGAGCTCCGTGGGTCGCCCAGCGCGTGTGGGCGATGCCGATGGTGCCGGCCAGGGGCTCCTCTTTCAGCCTCGTCTCGAGATTGACGAGCTTGCCCTCGGCGCGGCGGCGGTCAAGCGCTCCACCCTCGATTGTTGCGACGCCGGCCGAATCGTATCCCCGGTATTCCAGGCGCTTCAACGCATCGACCAGCCGCTCCGAGACCGGCTGCTGCCCGACGATACCCACAATCCCGCACATGTCATTCTCCGTTCCGTCGCACGCCGGTTGTGGCGTGTCAGATCAAATGCAGCGACCCCGTCGCCAATGTCGAAGCCTTGGTAGCGAAATTATCGCGCGAAGCAATCCGCTGCAATTTCACTTTCAGTTTCAATGATTAACGAGACTATTCGGCAGCTTTGACCTTCTTTTTGGCCGCTTTTTCGGCCTCGTAGCGCTCCCGCAATATGGGAGCCCGGCCAGGCTTGATCTCCTGCCGTGCCCGGCCGAAAGCCACGGCATCGGCCGGGACGTCCTCGGTAATCACGCTGCCGGAGGCGACGAGCGCCCCGTCGCCGATCGCCACGGGAGCGACGAGCGACGAGTTCGAGCCGATGAAGGTATTTTCGCCGATCCGCGTGACGTGCTTGTTCACGCCATCATAGTTGCACGTGATGGTGCCCGCGCCGATGTTCGAGCCGGCTCCGACGAAGGCATCGCCGATATAAGTAAGGTGGTTCACCTTGGCGCCGGCGCCGATCTCCGCCTTCTTCACCTCGCAGAAATTGCCGACCTTCGATTTCGGACCGAGATCGGCGCCCGGACGAAGACGGGCGAAGGGGCCGACCGTCGCGCCCGTGCGGACATAAGCGCCTTCGACATGCGAGAAAGCGTGGATGATGGCGCCGCTCTCGACACGCACCCCGGGGCCGAAGACCACATTCGGCTCCACCAGGACATCCTGGGCGAGCTCAGTGTCCCAGGCAAGGAAGACCGTTTCGGGCGCGATCATCGATACGCCGGCCAGCATCAGTTCCTGGCGACGACGTTGCTGCCAAAGACGCTCGATATAGGCGAGTTCGGCTCGCGTGTTGCACCCGGTCAGTTCCTCCTCCGGCGCCTTGACGGCAATCGCCCGGCCGCCGAACGATAGGACGATCTCGACGAGGTCGGTAAGATAGTATTCGCCCTTGGCGTTGGCATTGCCGATGCGGCCGAGGAGATCGAGCGCCTTGCTGCCGCTGATCGCCATCAGCCCGCCGTTACAATAGGTGATGCGGCGCTCCTCTTCCGAAGCGTCCTTGTGCTCGCGGATCGCAAGCAACTCCCCATCCTTGACGATCAGACGGCCGTAGCCGGTCGGATCCGCGGTTTCGAAGCCGATAACAACAACATCATTGCCCTCGGCCAGCTGCTCGCGCGCCGCCTTCAGAGGTGCGGCGGTGATGAGCGGCGTATCGCCGAAGACGACGAGAACGTCGTCATAGCCCTTTTCGATCGCCTCACGCGCCGCAAGGACGGCATGCGCCGTTCCCAACCGTTCCTTTTGCAGGAAGGAGGAAACCTTAACCGTACCCGTCGTCGCGGCAGCCGAAACGGCCTCCGCGTCCCGGCCGACGACCAGGGCAACGTCGGAGATGGATGCATTTGCCAGGGCGTCGACGACATGGGCAATCATCGGCCTGCCTGCCACCGGATGCAGCACCTTCGACGTGGCCGATTTCATCCGCGTGCTTTCGCCCGCCGCCAGGATGATCGCCAGGCAAGTCCGTTCCATACTCTGCTCTCCTTGGTATTCTTCGGGTAATTGCGTGCCCGTCGCCCGATTCGACGCGTGCTGTCAGCAAATTATTGCGAAAAGCATATATCGCACAATCACGTCCCGTTAACCCGGTTAAAAAGCGATGGTGGCTCCTCTATCTCGGGGAAGTCCCGCCGCGCCTTCCACGTGCAGGTAATCGTCGACATCATGCCTGCGGCCGTAGCCTGCTCTCCGTCAAAAGGCCGCTCTCTTCGACGATTGGATAGGCGACAGACGCGATGTGCGCGTTGACGCGCTTCAGATCTCTCAGCATGTCGAGATGCAGCGAACTCGTCTGCAGGCTTTCAAGCAGGCCGTCGCGAAGGCGCTCGAGATGCCGTTCCGACGAGCGTTTCTCCATGTGACGTACATCGACCTTGACCTCGATGAGGTGACGGGCAAGGTCCGCATTGCGCGAGACGAAGATCGTCTGGGCAATACGCAGATTGTCGAGGGTCAGATCGAACAGGTTCTTCAGTTCCTGATAGCCTTCGTCGGAAAATTTCAGACCGTTGGCCACCTTCTTGCGGATCTGCTCGCAAAGGCCCTTCTCAATGATGTCGCCCATGTGCTCGAGATTGATCGCATAGTCGATGATGACGATCGAGCGGCGTCCGTCTTCTTCGTTCAGCCCGTGACGTCCGAGCCGTGACAGGAAAATCTTCACTTCCTGCTGCAGCAGATCGACCTGTCTCTCCATCTTTCCGATGTCGCCGAGTTCACTAAGGTCATTCTTGTTGAATGCGGACGATGCCCGGATGAGCATCGCCTCGATGAGGTCTCCGACCCGAAGCACCTCCCGTGTCGCGCCGGAGAGCGCCATGACAGGCGTATCGAGCGCCGCGACATCAAGATAGCGCGGACCCGTCTCGCTTACCTCTTCGTCCGGGATCAGGCGGCTCATCATCCGCGACAGCAATCCTGCAAAAGGCCAGGCGATCAGCGCGACGACCAGATTGAAAAGAAGGTGAACATCGACCGGCAGGTTCTGTCGCGGCAGCGGTAAGCTCTGCAGCATCTCTGCGTTGATACCGGCAAGCGGAAGCGCGATCAGACATCCGATACCGCGCACAATCAGGTTGCCGAGCGTCACACGCCGAGCGCCAGGAGCCGCAGCGAGTGTAGCGATCACCGGTGGGATCGCGCCGCCCAGATTGGCTCCCAGCACCAACGCGACGGTCAAACCGGCCGAAAGCACGCCAGCGGACGATAGGGACAGCACCAGCATGACGATCGCCAAGCTCGAAGACGAGGCGAAGGCCAGGGCAGCCGAAATGAGCATGGCGACCGGCAAGGCGTTGTCGAGCATGCCCAGAAAGGCTCCCAGAGCCTCGGACTCACGCATCGGCTCCGTTGCCGTGCCGAGCAGTTCGAGCGACAGAAGCATCAGGCCCACACCGACCAGAGCGAATCCGCCACCCTGGCGCGCGCTCGACTGGCTCATTCGGTGCATCATCACGCCGGCGAGAATGAACAACGGCGCCAGCCAGCCGATGCCGATCGCAACGATCCATGCCGTCATGGCCGTGCCTAAATTGGCACCGAGCAACACGATCTGCGCCATCCGCGACTTCACGAGGCCCTTCTCCACGAAGGATGCCGTCATAAGGGCGGTGGCCGTGGAGCTCTGTAGGGCGAGCGTCGCAACCAAGCCCGTCGCGAATGCCCGCAGCGAGCCGCTCGTTCCGCGTGCCAGACCGGCGCGCAGCCTCGATCCGAAGGCGCGCGTCACTCCCTCCTTCACCAGCGAAAGACCGAACAGGAGCAGTGCGACAGCCCCGAAAAGATTGACCATTACGATGGTGGATTGCATGGCATGGAAATCCGCAACGGCCGCCGGGCTTCAAGTTTCTGACATATCGAAGACACGAATCCCCCTCGTTGACCATAGAGAGACCAGCCTGAAGCTGACAATTTTGCAGATTGATTTCAATTGCCGGCTAACGATTCCGACATCCGCTTTCTTGTTCGCGTCGATTCCCAATTTTCGTAGATGGATGCCTTTGCGCAAGCGCCAGACGGCGCTCCGAAATTCGCCGGGCCGCGCATCTCCCGGGCCTCTGCTTCGCGGCATCGCGATTTACGACGGATCGGCCTTCAATTCCCATTTGGTTTGTTCTAAGGAACGACATCATTCGCCGTAATGCCGCTGTACTGCAACGAGGTTTCTGCCCCCCATGCTCGACACCCTGAGAAACGCCGCCCAGACGCGGATCGTCAAAGGCCTCCTGGCCATTCTCATCCTCTCATTCATGGTGTGGGGCGGTCAGACCTTGATGGTTACCGGGACATCCGATGCGGTGGTGACGGTCGGCGACGTGAAGGTATCCACGAGCGACTATCGCCTTGCCTTCGAGCGTCAGCTGAGCCTGCTTTCGCGGCAGCTTGGAACGCCACTCACACGACAGCAGGCCCGCGCCTTCGGCGTTGAGCAGCAGGTCTATTCACAGCTCGTCGCAGGCGCCACCCTCGATCAGCTCGCTGAAGACATGAATCTCGGCCTCTCCGAAGACCGCCTCGCCAGACTCATCGGCGAGGACCCCGCCTTTCACGGCGCGAACGGCCAATTCGATCGGATGACCTTCTCGAGCGTGCTGCGCAATGCCGGGTTGACCGAGCAGGACTACATCAAGAACCGCAGCCAGGTGGCGGTTCGCTCGCAAATTGTCGATGCGCTCTCGGACGGGTTTGCGGCACCGACGATCCTCGTCGATGCCGTCGGCAAATACCGGCATGAGACCCGCACCGTCGAATACCTGATGCTCTCGAACGCAAATATCGATCCGGTGAAGGCGCCGGGCGACGATGTGCTCGCTCCCTGGTTCGAAAGCCACAAGACGAACTATCGCGCTCCGGAATATCGGAAGTTCAGCTACATCAAACTCGAACCCGAGGATCTGATGGCGACCGAGGCGGTTACCGAGGAAGAGCTGCGCGCCGACTATGAAAAGCGGCAGGGAAGCTTCCGCACGCCGGCAACGAGAACGATCGAGCAACTCGCCTTTCCGTCCCGCGAAGCGGCCGACGCTGCAAGCGCAAAACTTGCCGCCGGCACCTCCTTCGACGATCTTATCAAGGCCGAAGGCAAGAGCGCTACGGACGTTCTCCTCGGGGATTTCACCAAGGAGCAGATGCCCGACCAGAAAGTGGCTGAAGCGGCCTTCGCCGTCGCCAATGACGGCGGCGTGACGCCCGTCGTCGAAGGCGCCTTCGGCCCCGTCATCCTGCGCGTGACCAATATCCGCCAGGAAGCCGTTCGCAGTTTCGATGAAGTCAAGGAGGAGTTGCGCAAGGAGATCGCGCTGTCTGTGGCGCGTGATCAGCTCGTCGGCCTGCATGACAAGATCGAGGACGAACGGGCTGCTGGTGCGACCGTGAAGGAGGTCGCCGACCAATTGAAGCTCAAGCTCGCCACAGTCGACGCGATCGATGCGACTGGCAAGGACCAGAACGGTGACGACGTGACCGGGCTGCCGGAGCAACGCACTCTTCTCCAGGACGTATTCAAGGCCGAGGTCGGCCTCGAGACCCTCGCCGTCCATATCGGACGCGACGGCTACGCCTGGTTCGACCTCGAGGAGGTGATCCCTGCCCGCGATCGCACGCTCGACGAGGTTCGCGACGAAGTGGCTGCCGACTGGACGGCCGAGCAGCAGCGGGTGGCGCTGGCCGCCAAGGCGGCCGAACTGAAGAATCGGCTCAAGAAGGGCGCGAAGCTCGCGGACATTGCCACCGAACTCGGCCTTGTCGTCGAAACGAAGACCAGATTGAGCCGCTCCACCCAGGACGCGGCCTTGAGCCAGGCCGCCATCGCGGCAGCCTTCGGCGGCCCGAACGGACATGTCGCCAATGCGGCGGGCATGGGCGGCGAGGGTCAGATTCTCATGCAGGTGACGGGACTCGACGACAGTGCGCCCGCCAATGCGCTCGACAACGACAGCCGCCAGATCGAAGCGATCGCCCGCGCGAGCGGCGACGACATACTCGATCAGATGGTCGCAACGCTGCAGTCGGTCTATGGCGTATCGATCAACCAGACGCTTGCCGAGCAGGCATTGGCGCAACGCTGACGGACGAGGAACAACGCATGAGTGATTTGAAGCCGTTCGTCGCAAAAGTGGCCGCACGCGAGGCACTGAGCCGCGAAGACGCGCGAGCGGCCTTCGAGATCATCATGTCCGGAGCCGCCACACCGTCGCAGATCGGCGGTTTCCTCATGGCGCTGCGGGTGCGCGGCGAGACCGTCGACGAGATCGTCGGCGCCGTCAGCGCGATGCGGGCGCGTATGCTGCCGGTCGAAGCGCCTCAGGACGCGATCGACATCGTCGGAACGGGCGGCGACGGTGCCGGCACCTACAATATCTCGACGCTGGCATCGCTGATCGTCGCCGGCGCCGGAGTGCCGGTCGCCAAGCACGGCAATCGGGCTCTGAGCTCGAAGTCCGGGACGGCCGATGCGCTCTCCTGCCTTGGCGTCAAGCTCGATATCGGACCGGACACAATCGCCCGCTGCATCCGCGAGGCTGGCGTCGGCTTCATGTTCGCCCAGCAGCACCATTCGGCGATGCGCCATGTGGGTCCGACGCGGGTCGAACTCGGCACGAGAACCATCTTCAATCTCCTCGGCCCCCTCTCCAATCCGGCCGGCGTCAAACGGCAGCTCGTCGGCGTCTACGCGCCGCAGTGGGTCGATCCGCTCGCGGAAGTCCTGCGCGATCTCGGCTCCGAGAGTATCTGGGTCGTACACGGCGAGGGACTGGACGAGATCACCACGACGGGCGTGACCAAAGTTGCCGAGCTGAAGGACGGAAAGATCCGCAGTTTCGAGCTGACGCCGGCAGACTTCGGTCTGGCGGGCACCACGCTCGATGCCTTGAAGGGAGGCGACGGGGCGCATAATGCGGCGGCATTGCAGGCGGTGCTCGATGGCGAGGAGAATGCCTACCGGGACATTTCCCTTGCGAACGCTGCGGCTTCGTTGATGATAGCCGGACGCGCCAAGGATCTCGTCGAAGGCATGGAGGTCGCGCGCAAGGCGCTTTCGACCGGCGCTGCCAAGACCGCCCTGCAGCGGCTGATCACCGTCTCCAACGCCGCCTGAGGAGAAGACATGACGGACATTCTGCGCAAGATCGAGGCTTACAAGCGCGAGGAGATCGCTGCCGCGAAATCGCGCGTTCCACTCGACGCGCTGAGGGCGCGGATCGCCGATCAGTCGTCGCCGCGCGGCTTTCACGCCGCGCTTGCGGCGCGTCGCCAGAAAGGCGAATTCGGTCTGATCGCCGAAATCAAGAAGGCCAGTCCATCGAAAGGATTGATTCGCCCGGATTTCGATCCGCCTGGGCTGGCGAAAGCCTATGCGGCGGGCGGGGCTGCCAGCCTTTCGGTCCTGACGGATACGCCTAGTTTTCAGGGCGCCCCCGAATTTCTGACGGCGGCGCGGGCCGCCTGTTCGCTGCCGGCGCTGCGCAAGGACTTCATGTTCGATACCTACCAGGTCTTCGAAGCCCGCGCCTGGGGCGCAGACTGCATTCTGCTGATCATGGCATCGCTCACCGACGACGATGCACACCGTCTCGAAGACGCGGCGTTTGCGCTCGGCATGGATGTGCTCGTCGAGGTGCATGACGCGGAGGAAATGGAGCGAGCGCTGCGGCTGTCGTCTCCCCTCATCGGCATCAACAACCGCAACTTGAGGACGTTCGCGGTCGATCTTGCCGTTTCGGAACAGCTCGCGCCGATGGTCCCGGCCGATCGCCTGCTGGTCGGCGAAAGCGGCATCTTCACGCATGAGGACTGCAAGCGCCTCGAAAAGAGCGGCATCACGACATTTCTCGTCGGCGAAAGCCTGATGAGAAAAGACGACGTGGGGGCGGCAACGCGCGCGCTGTTGACCGGCTCCGGAAGCGCTCTGGCAGCCGAGTGATGAGCGGCCCGCGCCTCACCCATATCGACAGTGCCGGCGAAGCCCATATGGTCGACGTTGGCGACAAGGCGGAGACGGTGCGTGTCGCCGTCGCCGAAGGCTTTGTCCGGATGCAACCGGAGACGCTGGCCCTGATCCTCGAAGGCAACGCCAAGAAAGGCGATGTCATCGGCACGGCCCGGCTCGCCGGCATCATGGCTGCTAAGCAGACGTCGAGCCTCATTCCGCTCTGCCACCCGCTGATGCTGACCAAGGTCTCCGTTGATATCGCGCCGGACGATGCCTTGCCAGGTCTGCGCGTCGAGGCAATGGCGAAGCTCAAGGGGAGGACGGGCGTCGAGATGGAGGCGTTGACGGCGGTGAGCATAGCCTGTCTGACGATATACGACATGGCAAAGGCCGCCGACCGGGAGATGGAGATCGGCGGCATTCGCCTCGTCAGCAAATCGGGCGGGCGATCCGGCGACTATCGCCGGGATGGAGACCAGGGCTGATGTCGCTGCTCCCGGTCGAAGAGGCGCTCGAAAGGGTACTTGCCCTGGCCCGGTCGCGGCTGAGTACGGAGCGGCTTGCGCTGCATGATTGCCTCGGCCGCGTGCTTGCCGAGGACACCGGAGCTCTGCTCACGCACCCACCTTTCGACAATTCCGCCATGGATGGCTATGCCGTCCGCCACGAGGACATCGCCGATGTCGGCGCCGAACTGACGGTAATCGGGCAATCGGCGGCGGGACGCGGATTTCGAGGCCGAGTTGGGCCAGGCGAAGCGGTACGCATCTTCACCGGCGCGCCGCTCGCGGACGGCGCCGATACCGTCATTCTGCAGGAAGATATCGAGCGCCTTAAGGGCAATCGGATTCGCACCCTTTTCGCGCCGGCGAAGGGCCGCCATATCCGATTGTCGGGACAGGACTTCGAAGAGGGTGAGATCACACTCCATGCCGGAAGCGTCCTCGATGCCGGCCGGCTGACGCTGGCCGCCAGTATGAACCAAGCGAGCCTGCCGGTCTTCCTCCGTCCAAAGATCGCAATTCTCGCCACGGGTGACGAATTGCTGCCGCCCGGCAGTTTGCCCGGGGCCGACCAGATCATCGCCTCGAACAGTTTTGGTGTTGCGGCGATCGCTCGCGAAAATGGCGCGGACATACTGGATCTCGGCATCGTTCGTGACGACCAGTCTGCGATTGCCGCTGCGGTCGCAAAGGCGCAGGCCGCTCAAGCCGACGTGCTCGTCACGCTCGGGGGAGCCTCGGTCGGCGACCATGATCTCGTGCAATCGACGCTCCTCGGCTGCGGTATGACGCTCGATTTCTGGCGTATTGCCATGCGTCCGGGAAAGCCGCTGATGGTCGGAGATCTCGCCGGCATGACGGTGCTCGGACTGCCCGGCAATCCGGTCTCGAGTCTCGTCTGCGCCCTGCTCTTCCTGGAGCCGTTGACGCGTAAGCTTGCACATCTTCCGCACCGCTCGCGGCTAATCTCGGCGAAGCTCGCCGCGCCGTTGCCTGCCAACGACCGCCGCCAGGACTATGTTCGGGCGCGCCTCTCCCGCGAGCCGGACGGCTCGCTGCTGGCGCACCCCTTCCCGCGCCAGGACTCGTCGATGACCAAGGTCTTCGCGCAGTCGGACGGCCTGATCGTTCGCCCGCCACAAACGCCGGCCGCGGCGCCTGGAGACCACTGCACCGTTCTCAAGCTTCGGGATCCGGCCTGAGACTGGCCGCAACGAGCATTTGTCGTAACGCTCGTGCGGGCTGAGGCGTCGCCCGGTCTTTTCCTTCCATCAGGCCGAATGTTCTTCGGCGCGGCGGCTGACAAGGATCTTGTCGATGCGGCGGCCGTCCATGTCGAGCACTTCGAAGCGATATCCGTGCGCCTCGGCGCAATCGCCTTCCTCCGGAGTCTTGCGCAACTGCTGCACCAGGAAACCCGCGATCGTCTCGAAATCGCCATCCATATCGATGCCTTCGATGCCGATCTGAAGATGAATTTCATCGATCGGCGTCCGACCATCGACGAGATAGCTGCCATCCTCGCGTGCACGAATATGGGCGTGCTCGATATCGTCGTAGTTCGACGGGATGACACCGACGATCGCCTCCAGGATGTCGGCGGTCGTTATGATGCCTTCCGTGCTGCCGTACTCGTCGACGATCATCGCCATGTTGACGCTCGACGCCTTGAAGGCTTCGAGAGCCTTGAGGCACGAGGCTGTCTCCGGCAGCGTCAGAATCTCGCGGACATAGTTGCGGATATCGAACGGCGCGGCGATCGTGGCGTTGAGGATTTCCTTTGCCAGCACCGCTCCGATCACGTCGCCGGCCGGGCCCTCGATGACCGGATAACGGGAATGGCCGAACTGCCGAATCTTGCGACCGATCGTCTCCAGGCTGTCATTGACGTCGATAAAGCTCACCTCCGTGCGGTGTGTCATGATCGATTTGACGTTCCTGTCGCCGAGCCGGATGATGCGCCGCAGCATCTCGTGTTCGCTCTTCTCGATCGCGCCGCTCTCCACGCCTTCGGCCATGATCGCATGCACTTCCTCTTCGGTGACGTGATCGGGATCCTCGGCCTGCATGCCCATCAGGCGCATCGCCAGGCGAGCGGCAGTCTCGAAAAGATAGACAACCGGCGCGACTATCCGCGAAAGCAAGGTCATCGGCCGTGCAACAAAAATCGCCAGGCCTTCCGAGTTCCTGAGCGCCAGCTGCTTCGGGATGAGCTCGCCGATCACGACCGACAGGAAGGTGATGAGCGTGACGACAAGGGCCACGGCAACCGTATTGCCATAGGGGTTTATCCAGGCAATCTCGTCCAGGACCGGTGCAAGCTTCGCCGCGATGGTCGCGCCGCCATAGGCGCCGGCCAGGATGCCGACGAGCGTAATGCCGACCTGGACTGTGGACAGGAACTTGCCAGGCTCCTCGGCAAGCCGCAGAGCATATTCGGCGCGAAGGTTTCCCTGCTTGACCATCTGACGCAGCAAGGGTTTGCTTGCCGAAACGATCGCCATTTCCGAGAGCGCAAAGAAAGCATTGACCAGAAGCAGAAGAAGAATGACAAAAAGCTCGGACATAGGCTCCGTTCACCGCTCTTGGGAAGTCGGCAGATGAGAAACGACTGTTCTCTCAGATAGGCCACGGCGGCTGTGCGGGCAAGGCCAGTCTGGCGATCTGCGGCTTCCGCGGACGTAGCAGCGGTTGTACAGCGCAGCCGCGCCGTCAGTTCTTGCCGCTCTGCTCCGGATGGAAGGCTTTCTGGATTCGATCACGCCCGTATTTGATGACGTATTCCATCGCTTGCCGCGCGCCAACCTCATCCCTCCTGCCGATCTCCTCGACGATGCGGATGTGGTTGCGAGCCACCTCGTCTATGCCGCCCTTTTCGTCAGTCGGCGAACTCAATTTGAACACGCCGACCAAGGCCGCCTCGATCAGACCGCCGACCGTTCTGAGGAACGGATTTCCGGATGCTTCGAGAACGGAGAGATGGAACTTCAGGTCGGCCACTGCCAGCGTTTCAGCCGTGTGACTTGCGTCGCCCATGGCAACCGCAAGCCGCATCATGGTGGCAATTTCCGCATCGGTCGCGTTGCGCGCGGCCAAAGCAGCCGCGTGCGTCTCGAATGCGAGCCGCACCTCGCTCAGATGATAAAGGAAATCCTCGTCCACCCCACATGCGAAATGCCAGGTCAGAATATCGGCGTCGAAGAGATTCCACTCTTTCCTGGGTGTCACGCGCGTTCCGATGCGGGCACGGGGGACAATCATGCCCTTCGCCGCAAGCGTTTTCATCGCCTCGCGCAAAACAGTGCGCGACACACGGAACCGGAGTGCCAGTTCAGGGTCGCCGGGAAGAATGCTGCCGACCGGAAATTCTCCCGAAACGATCGCCTTGCCGAGTTGATCCACGACCTGCGCATGGCTCGTTCGCTTCGGTGTCCTGGATATGACCGTATCAAGCAGGCTCTTGTTCACCCCGTCCCCTCCAAGAGTGCCTCCTTGCCGCGGCAGGCGCTGTTTTTCATGTCGTCGCCCTGCTTCTCGTTCCGAGAGCAGAAGCTCACATAACAGTAGATCGAATATACGATTCCCGATAGTCCGACGTAGGCTTCCCGGCGCCCATCGGACGCGGTTCCCGTGCCGCATTGCCGATACCGTAAAGGACAAAACCCCACGCCTTTGCGTGGGGTTTGCAGAGACTTCAAAGGCCGATGCCCTTCCCGCTTTATTGCGGCAGTTTGTCGTCGACGCCTTCGACATAGAAGTTCATGCCGAGGAGCGTGGCGTCATCGGAAGATTCGCCTTCCTTGAGCCATGCCGTGCCGTCCTGCTTGTTGAGCGGACCGGTGAACGGCTTCAGTTCGCCGGACTTGATCTTCGCTTCCGTCGCTTCCGCCATCGCCTTCACGTCATCGGGCATGTTCGTGTAGGGCGCCATCGTCAGGATGCCGTCCTTCAGGCCGTCCCAGCTCGACGTCGTCTCCCACTTGCCGTCGAGGAAGGCCTGGGTGCGCTTGACGTAATAGGCGCCCCAGGTGTCGACGATCGCCGTCAGCTGGGTCTTCGGACCGGCGGCGATCATGTCGGATGCCTGACCGAAGGCCTTGATGCCGCGTTCGGCCGCAACCTGCATCGGAGCGGTCGTGTCGGTGTGCTGGGTGAGAATGTCGACGCCTTGGTCGATGAGCGCCTTGGCGGCATCCGCCTCCTTGCCCGGGTCGAACCAGGTGTTCGCCCATACGACCTTGATCTTGAAGTCCGGATTGACCGAGCGGGCGCCGATGACGAAGGCGTTGATGCCCATCACCACTTCCGGAATCGGGAAGGAGGCGATGTAGCCGGCAACGCCCTTTTGCGACATCTTGGCGGCGATCTGGCCCTGGATGTAGCGGCCCTCATAGAAGCGGCTGTTATAGGTCGCGACGTTCGGTGCGGTCTTGTAGCCGGTGGCGTGCTCGAACTTCACGTCCGGGAATTTCTGGGCGATCTTGACCGTTGCGTCCATGAATCCGAAGGACGTGGTGTAGATCAGACCGCAGCCCGAACGCGCCAGGCGCTCGATGGCGCGCTCCGCATCCGGCCCTTCCGGCACGTTTTCGAGGAACTGCGTCTCGACCTTGTCTCCCAGTTCCTTTTCGACCTGCTGGCGACCGATGTCATGCGCCTGCGTCCAGCCGCCATCGGTCTTCGAGCCCACGTAGACGAAGCAAATCTTGGCCTTTTCCTGGGCGCTTGCGACTGATGCAAAGCCGAGCACCGCAGTCGTGGTTGCGAGGGCGAGGAGTAGTTTTTTCATTTTTGACCTCTGTCGGTTCGAGTATTCCGTCTGGTTGTTGTTCACCGGTCCGGCACAAACGGTTTGCCGAGCGATGCCGGCGTGTTGATCAGGGTCATCCGCCGGTTGTGCGATATCAGAATGAGTACGACAATTGTCGCCAGATAGGGAAGCGACGAAAGAAACTGCGAGGGTATACCGATGCCGAAGGCCTGGGCGTGAAGCTGGCTGATCGAAACGGCCCCGAACAGATAGCCGCCGGCAACCACCCGCCAGGGACGCCAGGATGCGAAGACCACCAGGGCAAGCGCGATCCAGCCGCGGCCGGCCGACATGTTCTCGACCCATTGCGGCGTATAGACCAGCGAAAGCTGCGCGCCGGCAAGTCCTGCGCAGGCGCCGCCGAAAAGCACCGCCAGGTAGCGGGTTCGGATGACGTCGACGCCCAGGGCATGGGCGGAACCGTGACTGTCGCCGACGGCGCGCAGCTTCAGCCCCGAACGCGTTCTGAACAGAAACCAATGGATTCCCGCGACGATCGCGATCGACAGATAGAAGATCGCGTCCTGCCGGAAGATGAGCGGCCCGACAAACGGAACTTGCGACAGAAGCGGAACGGCGATCGGTTGCAGCTTGATGCCCTGCATTCCGAGGAAACTCTCACCCAGCATGCCGGAAACGCCAAGGCCCAACAGCGTCAGCGCGAGGCCGGTCGCCACCTGGTTGGCGACGAGCGTCAGCGTCAGGAAACCGAACAGCAGCGAGAACAACGCGCCGGCGGCGATACCCGCGAGCACGCCGAGGTAGGGCGAACCGGTCAGCTGCGTGGCAGCGAAGGCGCAGACCGCCCCCATGATCATCATGCCCTCGACGCCGAGATTCAGCACGCCCGACCGCTCGGCGACAAGCTCGCCGGCTGCGGCAAGGACGAGCGGCGTCGCGGCCGTGATGACACTCAGGAGGATTGCTTCGACGATACCCATCAGCGCGCCTCATCCGTCTTGAGCGCCGCGAATCTCTCCCTGACCAGTCGGATCCGATAATGAATGAGCGTGTCGCAGGACAGCACGAAAAACAGCAGCAGCCCCTGGAAGACGCGCGTCATTTTTTCGGACACGCCGATCGAAAGCTGCGCCGCCTCGCCGCCGAGATAGGTGAGCGCCAGGACCAGACCGGCAGCGATTATGCCGAGCGGATTGAGGCGCCCCAGGAACGCGACGATGATCGCCGTGAAGCCGTAGCCGGGCGAGATGACAGGCCTGAGCTGCTGGATCGCACCGCTCACTTCCGAAATGCCGGCAAGGCCGGCAAGCGCGCCCGAGAACAGCATCGAGAACCAGATCATCTTGCGCGATGAGAAGCCTGCAAAGCGCCCTGCCCGCTCGGACTGGCCGAGAACGGTGATCTCGAAGCCGCGCAGCGTGTAGCGCATCATGAACCAGACCAGGATCGCCGCAATGATCGCGAAGGCAAATCCCCAATGCGTGCGCCCGGAGGCGAGCATTTCTGGAAGGATGGCGTCGGCGCCGAACGTCCGAGTTTCCGGAAAGTTCATACCCTGAGGGTTGCGCCAGGGGCCGCGCACCAGCCAGTCGAGAAAGAGCTGGGCAACATAGACGAGCATCAGGCTGGTCAGGATCTCGTTGGTGTTCATATGGCCCTTGAGAAAGGCAGGAATCGCCGCGAAAAGCGCGCCACCGATCATCCCAAGCACCAGCATCAGCGGCAGCACCAGCGGCGATTGCCAGTCGTAGAAGATGACTGGCAGGATCGAGCCGGTGATCGCCCCCATGATGAACTGGCCTTCCGCACCGATATTCCAGTTGTTGGAGCGGAAGCAGACGGAGAGGCCGACGCCGATCATGATCAGCGGTGCGGCCTTGATCGCCAGCTCGTGCAGCGACCACACCTCGCTCAGCGGCTCGACAAAGAAACTGTAGAGGGCCGCTATCGGGTTCTTGCCGAGCAGCGCGAACATGATGCCGCCGAAGACGATGGTCAGCGCAAAGGCGATGAACGGCGACAGGATGGAAAACAGCGCCGAGATCTTCGGGCGCTTTTCGAGCTCAATGCGCATGTGCCGCTCCCGCAGCTTCCGTGGTGCCGTGCATGCCCCCCATCAGCAGGCCGATCTTCTCGCGCGAGAGTTCGCGGGCGGGATAGGGATCGGAAAGCCGCCCCTCGCTGATCACGGCGATCTCGGTCGCCACCTCGAATATCTCATCGAGGTCCTGGCTGATCACCAGCACGGCGGAGCCAGCCTTGGCGAGATCGACGAGCGCCTGGCGGATCCGGCTCGCCGCCCCGGCGTCGACGCCCCAGGTAGGCTGGTTGACGATAAGCACGGCCGGCTGCCGGTCGAGTTCGCGGCCAACGATGAACTTCTGCAGATTGCCGCCCGAAAGCGAACCAGCCGGCGGGTCCTCGCCGCTCTTGCGCACGTCCATCGCCTCGGAAATTCGTTTGGCTGCCGCTTTGACCGCCCCCTGGCGGATGATCTTCAAGAAGCCGCCACCGAGAAAAGCGCGCCGGTCCGATTGATTGCGCGCCAGGACCAGATTGTCGGAAAGGGAGAGTGCGGCGACCGCGGCATGCCCATGCCGCTCCTCCGGCACGAAGCCGGCGCCCATCAGGCGGCGAGCATTGATGTTCTTGCTTCCGACCGGCTTCTGGCGAATTTGCACGGCATTATCGTCGGCCACCGGATACTCGCCCGAAAGCGCGTCGAAGAGCTCGCTTTGGCCATTGCCGGCAACGCCGGCAATCGCCAACACCTCACCGCCTCTCACCTTGAGACAGACGTCCTTCAGGGAAACCGCGAACGGCGTGCGCGCCGCAACCGAAAGATGGCGCGCTTCGAGTTGCACGTCGCCCTTGGTGTTCGTGCCTTCGGGCGTCACCACGGCCACGTCGTTGCCGACCATCATGCGCGCCAGCGAAGCCGGCGTCTCGACGCGCGGATCGCAGGCGCCGGTGACCTTGCCGTGCCTCAGAACCGTGGCGCGGTCGCAAAGGCGCTGCACTTCCTCGAGCCGATGGCTGATATAGAGGACGGAGCGCCCCTCCGCCTTCAGCTTCAACAGCGTTTCGAACAATCGGTCGGCCTCCTGCGGGGTCAGCACCGAGGTCGGCTCGTCGAGGATGATCAGCTGCGGATTCTGCAGCAGAGCGCGCACGATCTCGATGCGCTGCCGTTCTCCGACGGAAAGATCGGCGACATGCGCATTTGGATCGAGCGGCAAGCCGTAGAGGCGCGACAGCCGCGAAGCCTCTTCGGCAACGCGGGCAAGCGAAATGCTGCGATCCATCGAAAGCGCGATGTTTTCGGCGACGGTCAAAGCCTCGAAGAGAGAGAAATGCTGGAAGACCATGCCGATGCCGAGCTTGCGCGCGTCGCCGGGACTGGAGATGCGGACAGTGTCGCCCATCCACAGGATCTCTCCGGCGGTCGGCGCAAGCACGCCGAACAGCATCTTCACCAGGGTCGATTTCCCCGCCCCGTTCTCGCCGAGGAGGGCGTGAATTTCTCCGGGTTCTATGTGCAGATTGATCGCATTGCAGGCTGCGAACGAGCCGAACAATTTCGTCAGGTTGCTCACGGCCAGCAACGGACCGCTCGCAATTTGTCCCTTAACAGGCACGCTGCCCTCTTTTTCCCTCTTTCAAAATCCCCTGGCGCCTTGAGGCGTCGATCAGGGAATCAGCAGTGTCGTTCCACTCGTTTTTCTTGTTTCGAGATCCGTATGCGCTCGGCCGGCCTCGGCGAGCGGATAGGTCTGATGGATATTGATACGCACTTTGTTGCTTTGCACAACATCAAACAGGGAATTTGCACACGCCTCCAGCGCCGGCCGGGTCGCGACATAGGTGAAAAGCGTCGGGCGGGTCGCGTAGAGCGCCCCTTTCTGCGCCAGGATGCCGATATTGAACGCATCCACCGGCCCGGAAGAATTGCCGAAACTCACCCAAAGACCGCGCGGCTTCAGGCAGTCGAGCGAAGCCGGATAGGTGTCGCGACCGACCGAGTCATAGACGACGTCGACGCCTCGTCCGCCCGTCAATTCCCTGACGCGGGAGACGAAATTCTCCGTTCGGTAGTTGATGACATGGTCGTAGCCGTGGGCGAGCGCCAGATCGATCTTCTCCTGCGACCCGGCCGTGCCGATGACCGTCGCGCCAAGGGCCTTCGCCCATTGTCCGGCAATCAGCCCGACGCCGCCGGCGGCCGCATGAAAGAGCAAGGTCGTCTCGGGTCCGACCTTGAAGGTCTGATTGAGCAGATATTGCGCGGTCATCCCCTTCAGCATCATCGCCGCCGCCGTTTCGAGGCTGATCCCATCCGGAACCTTGACGAGCTGCGAGGCATCGACGTTGCGTTCGCTTGCATAGGCGCCGTCGGCGGAAGCATAGGCGACACGATCACCGACGGAAAACATGCTGACGCCGTCTCCGACAGCGGTCACGATGCCGGCACCCTCCTTGCCCGGAACGAAGGGCAGACCGGTTGCCGATTTGTAAAGACCGGTTCGGAAATAGACGTCGATGAAGTTGAGGCCGATGGCGACTTGCCGGATCTGCACCTCGCCGGGTCCGGGCGCCGCGAGCGTCACGCCCTCCATCTTCAAAACTTCCGGTCCGCCGAGTTCGCGAACGACGATCGCCTGTGGCATGAGCAACTCCTAAGTGCGCCCGAGATTGGGAAAAAGCTGCAGAACAAAACCGATGACATAGAGATAGATCCCCGTTGCCACCACGCCGAGGAACACCCAGGGCGGCGTCTCGAAATGCAGAAGCAAGGCGTACATGCCCAGCACCGACCAGACCAGAAAGACGCCGAGATTGAGGGGCCTCAACCTTTTCACGCGCACCGGATGCAGGAAGTTGATCGGCAGGAACGTCAGCACGACAGAAAGGAAAACAACAATTGATGCAGTCACTTCGCTCGCCTGGATGACAAACAGCGTGAAGACGACCATGTTCCAGACGACCGGGAAACCCGAGAAGAAATACTCATCCGTCTTCATCCCCATATCGGCATAGTAGATGGCGCTCGACACGACGATGGCGCCGGCCGCCACGAAGGACCAGGGTTCGCCGATCATGCCGCTCTGGTAGAGCGCGAAGGCAGGCAAGAGCACGTAGGTCACGTAGTCGATGACATTGTCGAGCGTATCGCCCGACCAGTTCGGCAGCACTTCCTTGACCTGAACCTTGCGCGCGATCGGGCCGTCGATACCGTCGACGAGCAGCGCCAGCCCCAGCCACCAGAACATGTCGACGAAACGGTGTTCGGCCGCCGCCACCACGCCGAGAAACGCCAGGAACGAGCCGGATGCCGTGAGAATATGCACCGAAAAGGCGCGGATTTCGGCATAGGGAACGGGCTTATAGTTGAAGAATTTCATCTGCGAATGCCGCCCCATCCCTTCGTTTCGTCTTTCGCGCCATCGCCGGACCGCCGCTGACCCGCGAGTGACGGCCCTTCGGCGGTTAATATGCACCGATTGCGAGGCATCGCCAGCAAAATTCACCTCCGTCAACCTTCAAGCGTAATTGTCCTGTGGACACGCGACAAATGCGTCTGCGCCGATTCAGCCCATTTATTTCAATGGGCTAAGCGGGTACAACAAACCCAAGAAAGTGAGTTGGAGGCGGACAACCGCCCCGGAAGGTGCCGGCCATGCAACATCATGACATTGCCATCATCGGCGCGGGACTTGCCGGCTCGCTCGCGGCGATCGCGCTAGCGCGCGATGGCCACCGCGTCGCGCTCATCGGGCCGAGGCCGGTCATCGCCGACGGACGCACCACGGCCCTCATGGACCAATCGATCGAGTACCTCAAGGCGCTCGCTCTCTGGGACGAGGTCGAGCCGCTGACGGCGCCGCTGGTCGCTATTCACATCATCGATGGCACCAAGCGGCTTCTGCGAGCGCCACCGGTCAATTTCCGCGCTGCCGAGGTGAGTCTCGACGCGTTCGGCTATAATATTCCGAATGCCCCCTTCCTCGAAATCCTCGAAAAGCACGAAGCGAGCCTGCCGACGCTCGAGCGGATCACCGCCCCGGCCATGACCTTCGACTTCGGCGAAGTCGAGGTGCGGGTGGGCCTGGAGGACGGGCGAACGATCACCGCGGATCTCATCGTCGGCGCCGATGGCCGACGGTCTGTCGTGCGCGAGGCAGCCGGGATCGAAACGTTCTCATGGTCCTATCCGCAAACGGCGGTCGTGCTGAACTTCGGCCACGAGCTGCCGCACCAGGAGGTTTCGACGGAGTTCCATACGGAAAGCGGTCCGTTCACGCAGGTGCCCCTGCCGGGCAACCGCTCCAGCCTCGTTTGGGTCCAAAGGCCGCGCGACGCGGAGGAGACGCTGAAACTTCCGACAGACGTTCTGTCGCGCACCATCGAGGACCGAATGCAGTCGATTCTCGGGAAGGTCACGGCCGAAGGGACGCCGCAGTCCTTTCCCCTCTCCGGCATGACCGCCCGCCGCTTCGGCAAAGGACGCGCCGCGCTTGTCGGCGAAGCGGCGCATGCTTTCCCGCCGATCGGTGCGCAGGGGCTCAATCTCAGCCTGCGTGACGTGATGACGCTCGTTGAACTCGTCGGCCGGCCGACCGGCGGGCATCTGGCGGCAGATACAGGGGATCGTTTCGACGGCCGCCGCCGCATGGACATCGTCAGCCGAACCGCAAGCGTCGACCTGCTCAACCGGTCGCTGCTCTCGGATTTCCTGCCCATCCAGGCGCTGCGGGCGGTGGGCCTGCAATTCATCGCCTCCGCCGGTCCGCTGCGGGGCCTGCTGATGCGCGAAGGCATTCATCCAGGCAGCGTGCTACGGTCGCTCAAGGAAAGCCTACGGGAAAAGATCGGCCGGCAGCGCGCTTGATCGCATGAGATAGAGCAGGCCGGTCACCGTCGCGACCGAGATCAGCGTGGTGATCAGGATCGTCGCGGAGGCACGCTCCTGCCAGATGCCATATTGATGGCCGATCACGAAGACGTTGGTGGCAGTCGGCAAGGCGGCAAGCAGCACCGCCGTCTGCATCCATACGGGGTCGTAGGTGCCGACCAGGCTCAGCGCCAGATACATGAGCACCGGATGCAGCACGAGCTTCGCCGGAACGATGTAGCCGATCTCGACGGGAATACGCTTCAGCGGACGGAGCGCCAGGGTTATGCCCATGGCAAACAGCGCACAGGGCGCGGCGGCCTGCGCGAGGTAATCGATCAGTCTCTGCAGCGGCGTCGGCGGCTCGAGCGCCAGGAAGGCGGCCGCCACGCCGGTGAAGGTCGACAGGATGAACGGGTGAAGGGCGATCCGGCTGACAATACCGAGGGCAAGGAACAGCGGCTTCTGCTTGCGCCCGCCGGCAAGCGCCATCATCGCCGGGGCAACGGTGAAATGCGCGGCATTCTCGAAGCAGAAGATCAGCGCCACCGGCACGGCGGCGGCCTCTCCGAAAGCGAGCAGCGCCAGACCGGGTCCCATATAGCCGATATTGCCATAGGCCCCGGCAAAACCCTGGATCGTCGCCTCGGCGACCGTGCTCCGGCGCAGGAACAGGCCGATCGAAAAGATCAACACGAAGACGACATAGGTCGTCCCGACGCTGGTGAGAATGAAGTCGGCGCGAGTCAGCTCTTCGACGGGCGTGCGCGACACCAGTTTGAAGAAGAGCGCCGGCAGCGCCAGATAGACGATGAAGGTGTTCAGCCAACCCATCGCCTCGCCGGGGTGCTCGACAAAGCGCGCCGTCAGGTAACCGAGAAAGATGAGCCCGAAAAAGGGCAGCACCAGGCCTGCAATGTCCGTCATCTTCTCCCCCGGTCCGGCTTCCGGCCTTGCTTAGCCGATTTGCGACAGGATCGGGAAGGTCTGCTGGAACCAGATTGCAACCGAGCTGATGAAGCCTAAGACGAAGGCAAGGCCGGCGAGCACGAGAAGCGCGCCCATCAGCTTCTCGACCAGACCGAGATGGCGGCGGAAACGCATGAGGAAGCGCATGAAGGCCTCGGAAAAGCCGGCGGCGATCCAGAACGGCACGGCAAGGCCGAGCGAATAGATCGCCAGCAGCATCGCCCCGTCGCCGACGGTCTCGCGCGCCGCGGCGACGCCAAGGATGGTGCCGAGCACCGGGCCGATGCAGGGTGTCCAGCCGAAGGCGAAGGCAAGCCCCATGATATAGGCGCCCGACAGCGTCGCCGGCTTGCCGCCCCCATGAAAGCGCGCCTCGCGGGCAAGTAGCCCGATGCGAAGGACGCCGAGGAAATGCAGCCCCATGATGATGATGATGATGCCGCCGATACGCGACAGCAGATCGATATACTGCCTCAGCAGGAGGCCGATCGACGACGCCCCTGCCCCGAGCGCCACGAAGACCGTCGCAAAGCCGAGCGTGAAGAACAATGCCGCTGGCAGGACCGCCCGTCGCGTATTGCCGACCGCCGCAGCATCTCCGCCGCGGAACTGATCGACCGAAACGCCGGCCATGTAGCAGAGATAGGGTGGGACGAGCGGCAGGACGCAGGGGGAGAGAAAGGAAAGAGCGCCTGCAAGAACGGCGGTCCAGATGGAGACATCGGCAATCGACAAATTCAGAACTCCGGCACTCGGCTGGTGGCTTTCTTACTCGCATGTATACAGCGACACCAATCACCTTTCGGCGATCATTTTGCCGCACCGGCATGGTCGGCCGGGGGTGCCGGAGGATGCTGGTGCGGGCTTCGCTCCTGGGAGCAGCGGCCTGCGACTTCCCTTATCCCAGAGAGGGTCTAGAATCCTGGTCTGGCGCAATTTTTCGGTTGACCGGCGCGAAGCTCGCGTGCATATGTCCGCCCACTCCGCCAGGCTTCACAAGCCGGGCACGGGAGCGCGTAGCTCAGCCGGTAGAGCAACTGACTTTTAATCAGTAGGTCCAGGGTTCGAATCCCTGCGCGCTCACCAAAAAATCCTTTAAAATCAGTTGCTTGCCGGACACACTAAAAGCACGTTAGCTGGCTTGTGTCTGCGGCTAACGCCCCGCTAACGAGTTACCATGGGCTCCGCGAGGTTTTTCTACTTATTCATCGCGCTAGACACCTCAATGTTGCCCGCCATAATATTTTTTTGGGCGAATCACAACTGGGGCGAGCAATGTCTACCGAAGATCTTGATGCACTTCTTGAGCGAATGCCTAAAATTGCGGAAGCCGTGAACGGTTTCAACTCAGAAGCAGTTCAGCAGGAGGCGTTCTCTTCGCTTGTAGCAGCGTTCGGCGGACATCACCGCAAATCGCATGTGCAGCCCCCAAAACCTGCGGAACAAAACCCAGCACTCGAGGAACAGCAATCCGAGCCACAGCGCGGCACTGAGACCGTGAGCAGTCCACCGCCTACATCGCAACAGAAGAGGCGTAAGAAGGGTGGGGGTAACTCAAATGGGTGGTCTCCGGTTGACATAGACTTGCATCCTGAAAACGAACAGAGTTTTGAGGATTTTATTGCCGAAAAGCAGCCCACCAACGATCAAGAGCGTTACGCCGTAGTCGTCTATTATCTCGAAGAGACTTTGAAGCTGAATCCGATTACGATGAATGAGATCGGCACGGTATTTCGTCGGACCAATGCTTGGAAGGAGCCGACCAATCTTCGTTCGGGGTTGCAAAACGCGGCTTTCCGTAAGCTCTACATTGATGTTTCAAACATGAGCAATATTAAGATAACGACGGCGGGAAGAAACTTTGTGAGGCGTGAACTTCCGCACAAGGCGTCTAAATGACAACTAATGCCGTAACCGTGCTCGCAAACATTCCTGATTGCCTTCGCACCCCTCTTGTTGACGAGTACAACAAGATCGCCAAGAACTTTCGCGAGGGCCGATGGGAGCCCGCCGAGTTGAGCGGCGGCAAGCTTTGCGAGATTGTCTACTCCATATTGAAGGGCCACGTTGACGGCTCTTTCCCAAATGCCCCTTACAAACCCAAGAGCATGGCGGATGACTGCCGCAAGCTGGAGCAGGCGGGTAGCACGTTTCCTCGATCAATACGAATACAGATTCCTCGCATGCTTATTGCCCTCTATGAGGTGCGCAACAATCGCAACGTGGGACATGTGGGCGCTGACGTCGATCCCAGTCACATGGACGCATCTGTCGTCTTCGCGATGTGCCAGTGGATAATGGCCGAACTCGTCAGAGTTTTTCACAGCGTCTCAACGGACGAAGCCACGGCAGTTGTAGAAAGCTTGATCGAAAGACCGGTCCCACTTCTGTGGAAGGTAGGCGAGCGGACCCGAGTGCTGGGCCCCGGCATGAGCGCCAAGGACAAGATGATGGCTCTGCTTTATGGCTCAGCCGGCCCCATGACTGTGCGCGAGGTTGTGGATTCCATTGAGTATAGCAATCCCACTCGATTTCGCACGGGGATCGTGATTCCTGCGCATAAGGCCGGTCTAATCGACTTCAACTCTAAGACCAGCGCTCTTGTGATCTCTCCACTCGGTCAGCAGTACGTGGAGAAGAACGTACCTCTCACCATTTAGTGGATCGCGCGCTTTAGTTTAGCGATCTCGGCGGCAAAGCCCCCCGGCTTCTGCGCGCTGCGGCGCGGCGTAAGCCTCCCCCTCCTCAGCGATCCAGTTGATCGCCGCCATCTCGGCTTCTTCGCGTCCACGCGTGCCGTAGATGACGACCTTGCCGTCCTTGATGCCGAACTTATGCTCGGCGATGAACTGCGCCACGGCACCATTGAGCAGCTCCGGCCTGATCCGGCGCGACAGATGCTCGCGCACCGTCTCGACTACCCGCCGCCGGTTACCCTCCTCCTTCAGCCGCGTATTTTCACTGCGCAGCCTGTGGTCCTCCAAGGTCCTGGAGCGTCGGGCTGACGACGACGATCTGCGCCGCTGGGACGAAGAGTGCCGTCTGGATCACGAGGAAGGCCGCGACGGTGGACTTGCCCGATTGACGCGAGCACAACAGGAGGGAGCGCCGGGGGTTGGCACGGAGCAGGTTCGCCTGCCACGTGTCCGGTTGTATGCCGCACTCTTGGGCCATGACGACGGGGTCCAGTGCACGGGCGAGGTCACGAGCCAGCATCAGCGCGACCTCTGCGAGAGGAGAAAAGGGGCAGACCGGCGCGCATCGGGCGAACGAGAAGGAGGAGACCCGATACGACGCACAGGGAAACCAGCCGGAGACCTGCGCGTCGGCGCTGCCGGCCTGCCTGTAACCAGCACACGGGGCGGCGCTGGTACTCGGGGGATGCTCTTCATGAGCCCGCCTCCCCGCTACCGGGTACGGGGCCGCTGGCGTAGGAATGGTCTATCACCATGTCCTCGGCAAACCGCGTCTCCAGACCCTGGAGCACCAGCGCCACGGCCTGCCGCGCCTCAGGAAAGCCCCGTAGCGCCTTGACCAACTCAGTGCGCATCTCGATGTAGACCGGGGACACGAGGGTATTGTTGGTGATCTGGGTGCCGGTGTTCAGGTCGCCCAACAGCTTGCCCGTCAGTTCGTAGTTGCGGCGCCGCTGCCGTGTCCATGACCTCCTCGGCGGCGTCCATCATGGCGAAGAGCCGGTGGCGTAGCGCCACGATGTTCGACAGCAGCGACTGCGGCTCTGTCTCGCGCAGCCGGTCGAGGTCCATCGGTAGTTCCGGCCCGGCCAAGAGGGCGGCGAAAGGTAGTTGGTCCGTCACGGTGTCCGGCAGGGGCCGGGGGACTCCAAAGCCAGCGAAAGGGGCTTCCGCCTAAAACACCTTTGCGCCAACTCCTTGGAAACGCTTCCTAAAACGTATGCGTAATGCCTTAAAGCCGTTAAAGCCCTTCGCGCGGCGCGCGTATATACGCTTATGCGTTCGTACGTACGCTCGATCATGCGCGTAAGACCCCGGCCTTTACAGCGCCTCCGGCAGCAAAGGCCCTCCTACCCCGGTCCACGCCGCCTTAGCCGCGCCCCTCCCGCGCGGAACGAGCGCCCAGACCGTGGCACGATCGACCGCTCTCGCGGCGGGGCGGGCTCTAAGGTAGGGTCGGCGGGGCCTAACGCTCTCCAGCGGCCTCCTACGGCGTTTTTACGGGCGGGCGACCCTTGCCGCCAAAACGGTTGCGGCGCGACAGGGATTTGAGTCCTTACCGCGCCGCCGTAGTGTTGTTCGCTCGTGTCGCAATTACCATGCAGCCACCGTCAAATCGGTGGCGACGCCGGTTGCCGGGGCAGCGGCACCTCTATCGGCCCGTCGAAGACCAGATAGATCCCAGGCGGGTCACGAGTAGGCGCCTCCGGGTCAAGGTCGATCGTCCCCCGACTCACTGCGTCCCCGATAAACGCTGCCGCAGAAAAGGCACGGTAAGCATTTTCAGCAGCACCGGATCGCGGACGCCGAGGTCATAGGTGAAGATCAAGCGTGTGAGGATGCCCTCTGCGACTGCGCTGTCGCGGGATGTTTGATAATCCTGCAGCAACTCCTCGAACACGACGCTGAGCATGTCGGCATCGTGAAGAGCGATGGGAGGTTCAATTTCCATAGCGCATCTCCTCCATAGGCGCGACAGCGGTATGACATCATCGGCGCCCTAAATATTCCCGCTAAGGACGGACGCACGGGATGCCTTCCTGCACGATACGCCGACCCTCAAAACTCCATGGCACTGGTCATCATGATGCCGGGTGTCGACACTCTGAATTCGGGCGACAATCGCAGTATTAAGTCGCTACATTCTTGCGCCTCTGAACTGACGTGAAATAAAGCTCGCACAACCCGCGCGGCGGATGCTCAGCCGTCAAAACTTTCATTCGGACCAAAGTCCAAGGGAGGGAACTCTTTCTGTGCCTCTTCGTTAGTTCCCGACTTCAACGCGAGGACGTGACTATGAAGAAGCTAGTAATTATCACCGCTGCGGCAACGCTACTTTCCGGGGCCGCAGTGGCCCAGCAAAACGACGGGAAGAACGCGGCGACCGGTATGGTGGGTGGTGCCGCAACCGGCGCCATTCTTGGGGGGCCGGTTGGCGCAGGAGTCGGCGCAGTTGTCGGCGCCACACTAGGCGGCGCACTCACTCCGCCTCCTCCGGAGGTTGTGACCTATGTCCAGCAACAGCCTGCGGCTGCTTCCGTGGTCGTGCAGCAGCCGGTTGTTGTCGGCAAGCCGATCCCTGAAACGGTGGTGCTGACGCCGATCCCGGATAACCCGGCCTATGCATTTGCAATGGTCAACGAGCAGCGTGTGATCGTTGAGCCAAAGTCTCGCACTGTCGTTCAGGTCATCAACTGACCGCTGAGGCAGCATTTTCCCACGATATAGCCTCCCGGCACAGCGGGTGTGTTGGGGGGTTGTAGGATTTTTTCTCGTCCCAACCTCTCAATACCACGCAAGTTGCTCCTCAGTCGTTGGACGAAACTTGCAAGCTGTGTTCCCAAAGAGACTGACGGGGCGAGGCTTTTCTGTTTTCATCCCACCTGTTCTTCAGATGCGATTCGGCGGAAAGAGCATGGTTTACGATCGGCAAGGAAAACGCAGGCGATTCCTGCTAGTGCTCAAATTCTTCGGCGCGCTGGCTCTGCCAGTCCTTATGCTCGGCTCCGCGATTGCGGTCGCCGAGTGGGCGAAAAACGAAACCCCTGCGATGGAGTTTGCCCGCACACCGGCGGTTTGGCGTTAGATTCGGTAAGGATCGCAATCCGCCCCTCTCGATCGAGACGCAGGAACCATCACGCGCCGTGGTTAGTATTCACAAGATTACGTAAATGTAACATTGCGTTACTATAAGACATACCCGGAAATGTGAAAGTCATATTAAGGAACAAATAAAATTGTGTGGCGTTGTACCCCACGTATAGCAAGGGAGTACGACAGATGAATGCCAAGATCATCATTGCTACTGCGATCGCGACCGGCATCTTTGCAGCGCCCGCTATTGCAAATGACAACAATCAAGGTGCGGTAACTGGCGCCGCAGGCGGCGCCGTTACTGGCGCGATTGTTGGCGGCCCCGTTGGTGCCGCCGTCGGTGGCGCGGTTGGGCTGGTTGCCGGAGCGGTGATCGCCCCGCCGCCACGACAGGTTACGACCTATGTTCAGCAGCAGCCGGTCCCGGCTGACACGGTCATGATCAAGGAGCAGATCGCCGTCGGCCGACCGCTGCCTCGCACGGTTGTTCTGACACCCGTTCCGGAGAATCCTGCCTATGCGTATGCTGTCGTCAATCAGCAGCGCGTTATCGTCGATCCAAAGACCTATACGGTCGTCCAGATCGTCCAGTAAGGGCCAGGGGCCTTTCGCTCAGCGGAGCGGAAGGCCCTTCCCTCATGTTCGCGCCCGCGACGGCATTTATGCCGGAAGGCACGACTGTGACTTATACACATCGACCACCCAACAAAATTCAGTAGCGCGAGAATTCCCCTTTCGTTCGGAGCAGATTCGCCCTCTATCAAGCGAGACCAAGGAAACGACCCGGCACCTTCCTTGTCGACCCATCCGGAGGCCTGCCGCCATGTTCACCGCCCTGCTGATTGCTTCGCTTGTGGCACCTTCCGGTGGCGCTTCCGCCGCAGCCAGCGTGGATGACCTGCAGGCTGATTTCGAGACCGCCGTCGCCTGTCGGCAGATCGATGGTCGCAAGGTGTGGAAGGGAGAAATCGCCTACTACATCCAATCCTTTGTCTATGGGGGCGAGACGGCGGCCGCGGAAGAAGTCGCCGACGCGGTGCTGCCGGAGGACAACACGCCGGAGACCGTCAAGGAATTCGAAGAAGCCTGCGCGCTGGCCGGATCCGGCCCTCACGCCCGAAACTAGGGTCAGGACCTAGACTTACGTTTGCGCTAGAGAACTGCCCGCTGTCTGAGCGCTCGCCGCGCGATTGGCGCTACGCATCTTCAATGGACTCGCCCCATATTCCCGCCGATAGGCACGCGAGAAGGCGGAAAGACTGTCGAAGCCGCAGCGCAGCGCGATGTCGCGCATCGGGATGCCCGAATCGCGGACGAGCCGATGAGCAACCTGCAATCTCAGGCGCAGGTAATAGGCGCCGGGACTGATCGACAGCCCCTTGGCAAAAAGCAATTCGAGCTTGCGCTGCGAAATGGCGAGCCGCCGCGCCAGGGCCGCAACCGTCATCGGTCGCTCCAGCGTGCGTTCCATCAGCCTTATGGCACCGGCGAGCTCCGGATCGCGCGCTTCGATGCGTCCGAGCGAGACGAAGGGCTGAACATCGGTCGGGCTGTGCATCTGGTCGTAGACGAAGATGCTCGCGACATCGAGAGCCAAGGCCGGGCCCAGCCGCTCGGTGATCAGATGCAGCATCATGTCGAAGGTCGGCGAGGCTCCACCCGAGGTCCAGTATTTGCCGTCCATCACGAAACGGTCGCCGATCACCGTCAGGGCCGGAAACGTCTGGCTGAAGTCTTCGAGTTCTTCCCAATGGGCCGTCGCCTTGCGGCCGTTGAGCAATCCGGATCGGCCAAGCAGCCAGCAGCCCGATTCGATACCGGCGACGATGTCGAAATGGCGGGCGCATTCCTGCAAGGCCGCGAGAAACCGCTTGCCGACGTGCCGCTCGAGATTGAAGCCGCCGATGACCAGGAGAAGGTCGCCCGCAAGCGGCAGCGAGAACCGGCCATCGACCGAAATCGGGATGTCGCAGGTCAGCGTCACGGCCTGCCCGTCGCCCGAGAGAAGGCGCCAGCGAAAGACCGGCCGGCCGGCAACGCGATTGGCGGCCCGCATCGGATCGAGAACCGAAGCGAGCGACATGATGGAGGAGTCCGGCAGAACCACCACGACCACGTCAATCGGAGAACTCTTTTCGGCAGCCGCTGGCATGCGCATAATGTCAAATTTCATGCGCAGGATGTCAACGCGTAAAATCGCGTTCGGGCATTATCAAGAAGCAATCGGTCTCTTCCGCGCGGCCTTGCAGCCCCGCGCAGAGACGTTCCCCTTTCCGCGATTTTCCGGGCGGGCCGGCTGGAGGCAATCCACCGGCCTGTTTTTTCGCCGCACGCGCAAGTGATACCGAAAAGCGCCATTTTTCGCAGACTTGTTCCCGATAAGTTGCTACTCTCGTCGTCGGACAACAGAAGGCATCTGTGATGATCAGAAACGTGCTTGTTGCAATGTTCGGCGCCTCCATGGCCGCCGGAACAGTCTATGCGGCAGACATCACCGAAGCTCCGGAACCGGCCCCCGCGGCCATTGAAACGACGCCCACCTTCGTTTGGACCGGCGGCTATGTCGGGCTGCAAGGCGGCGGCGGATGGCTGAACAGCGATCTCAGCGTTCCGGGCGCCAGCGCCTCGGAAGACTTCAACGGCGGACTTTTCGGCGCCTTCGCCGGCTATAATTATCAGATCGGCGACTGGGTCGTCGGCGTCGAAGGAGACGTCAGCTACAATTGGAACGACAAGAGCTTCACGGTCTTCGGCGCGAGCACGGAGGTCGGGACGGACGTCTCCGGATCGGTGCGCGGCCGGGTCGGCTATACGCTCGACGAGAAGGCGCTTCTTTACGGCACCGGTGGTTGGGCGGTCACGCGCGGATTCGTCGACGTCGCCGGGGCGCCCAAGGAGAAGGAAACCTTCAACGGCTGGACGATCGGCGGTGGCATCGACTACGCCTTTACCAACAGCATGTTCGGCCGCGCCGAGTATCGCTACAATGACTTCGGCGACAAGGACATCGGCGGCGCCAATGTCGATCTCGACCAGCACCAGTTCACGGTGGGGGTCGGCGTCAAATTCTGAATTCTCCAGTGCCTCCCGACCTCAACCCCGGCCCTGCCGGGGTTTTTTCTGGAAATTCGGCGGTCAATGCTGGGAGCAGTCAAGGCCGCTCGAAAGCGAGCACGTCCCACTCAAAGCGGAAGTAGTGCTGTAGTACTTTGAATTGCTGCACGATTGAGGAATCATGCAGCGGATGCAGCAGCAAGAGTGCGGCGAGTCGGACTGGCAACGAGTTAGGGGAGCCAAGATGGGAAAGTTTCTCGAGTTTCTCGGCGGCGCGATCGTCATCGGCACGCTGGTCGTGCTCGCCACCATGTTGATGCCCTCGCCCGACGTCAAAACGCTGCTTGCCGTTCTTCCCTGGGCGTTTGCGACCATTGCCGGTGGGTTGGTCCTAGTCGCTTTTGGCGGGATGCTCGATCACCTAGTTGCGATCCGCGCCGCGGCCGAGCGGCAGGCGGACATCTTTCAGCAGCTCCTCGAGCGGCGAGCGCCGGCGAAAAAGGAGCAAGGCAACACTTAGGCGCGACTGTCCCGCGCGACAAACTGGCCGGAACCTCATCGACTTCTCCTCCGTTTCGCTTGCGAAGGAGACCTCAGATGGCCATCAAGAACACGAACGCCGAACCCGAGCAGAGAAATCCGAAAGACGTGCATCCACCTGCAGGACGCCAGACGGATGCAGACGAGACTTCAATCGCGCCTCCCGTGGTTCAGCCTCCCGGCGCGAAGGACACCAGCGAAAAACCGAAGGTCAATCCGGTAACTGGTGGAGCAATGTAAGCCGGCGGTATTTGGCGAAACCGCACGATGCATGTGGCAGGCCGCCGTTGAAGGAGAGCGTCGTTTCGACCGACCACACCTTCACGCCGCCCACGATGTCGAGATGTCCATCCGGACCATCGAGGAGCGCGTAGCCATCCGCGATCGACTGGAGCTCGTCAAACCGGGCGAGGAGATCGTGCCTGGCATGCTGGTCCTGGACACCGCCGGCCATACGCCAGGTCCCGTACATTTGAATTCTTCATTGCGGAGGTGGAGGGTGGGAGCGGTAGTCCAATACAGATGCGGCATGACAGCTTCGCGCCATTGCGGTCGTTGTAGAACTCCGTAGTTTGCAAGGCTAGATTGCTTATACGGCACCCACGGAACACCGGCCATGTTTGACTTTGATCCGCTATATTCGACCTCTCAGATTGAGGCGATCGAACGCTTTATCGATAAGCACTATGTGTTGGGATCGCCGGTTTCTTGCCAATTGCTTCAACGCGGCTTGAATGACGTTTACCTGGCCAGCGTGACCAGCAGCGAGCGTTATGTGTTTCGGCTTTCTCACCACCG
Organism: Sinorhizobium fredii USDA 257; assembly: GCF_000265205.3. Classification (NCBI taxonomy): domain Bacteria; kingdom Pseudomonadati; phylum Pseudomonadota; class Alphaproteobacteria; order Hyphomicrobiales; family Rhizobiaceae; genus Ensifer; species Ensifer fredii. The sequence goes on along the minus strand of NC_018000.1, from coordinate 3,810,271 downwards.
CGCGCGTGGGCCAGCCAACGTCAAGAGCGAAACTGCATTCTTGACGCACCTCTCTAAATTGGGAGTTCCGGTCGCCGCGCCCATTCCAACACGCGATGGCACGTTTTTCCTTCAAGGGCACGCACCAGAGGGTGCGCGCGACGGTGTGCTTTTTCAGGCGATCAATGGCCGAGAACCGCTTGCAACTGACACCGGTGATGCTTGGGCCAACGGAAAGACCCTTGCTCTACTACATAACGCGGCCGAGACATTTCCGGTTGGCGGTGCGCTGTATCGGCTTGATCTGGAACATTTACTGCATCGGCCTCTTGCCCGAATTCGCGATAGCGGAATTGTGGAAGACGCACATGTCCTTAGCGACCTTGGACAGATCGCCGAGCGGACTGCGACGGCTATCAAGGCGTTCAGCAATCTAACATGGACGTATTGCCACGGGGACTGCCATGGCTTCAATTCGCGGATAAATGGGGCTGGAGAAGCGGTGTTTTTCGACTTCGATGACGGAGGTCCGGGATACCTTGCGTATGACTTGGCCGTTTTTTTGTGGGCACAAGTCTCCTTCGGCCGGTCGTTGACTGCTATGTGGGCTGCCTTCGTTGATGGATATCAGTCAATCCGACCAATAACTCCTGACGACTTCGAAGCAGCTATTCGGTTTGTGATCGTCCGCCATTTTTGGCTGATGGGTGAGTACGCGAGCCGCGCGCGAGAGTGGGGGAGCAACAGTGTCGGGTGGATAGCACGGGAGGTGACTTTTCTCAGGACGTGGGAGACCGAGCGATTTGTCGGTCGTCTATTCTGAAGTCTGCCGGCGTCTTTGCTTGAGCGCATTCCAGACAGGTGGTCCCGCAACAGCGCTTACAATTGGTCGATGGCTGACCTAAAAAATCATTCAGCTCGCGAACGCGCGCCGTATCCGGCCGGAGGCTCAGCCTACCTCTCAAGTGAGCCCGCAACGCTGCCCATCGCTTTTGCCTCAGTGTGTGGCGCGAAGAAGCAGCGGATCGTCATATGCGGGGCGGACGTGCAGATGTGATACTGGCTGTCTTCGCTCTCCAAAACCCGGTCCCTGGGGATAAAGTATCTTGTCTTGGACCCGGTGCGGATGTTGAAGTTGCCGCCCGGCAGCGGCTCGACATAGCGCGGGCTGATGACCCGGCAGTCCTTGTTGTCGCAGCATTCGTAGCCGGTGACCGGATCATGGTGGCCGGAATACCAATTATGGGCGACAGCAAGGGCGATGAGGACGAGCTTCATATCCGCTTGACCTTCTCGGTGCCGAGGGCCAGTACTCAATTTCGAAAAGACCCCACGGTATGACAATAGGGGACGTTTGCGAGTGCTCCAAGCGTTTCCGGCGGACCGCGGCGCTCGCCAACGGCTTCTGACACAGCCGCTCGATCTTGTGACCGGTCGACCAAAGCAGTTCGCGACCGATGCCTTCGGAAGCGCCGAACCTCGCCTTCGGTTCAAGTCTACAAGTCTAGGTCAAGCCTAAATAGGAAACGATTCCCCAAGTCGGATCGTCAGATTGGATCGTCTTCCCTATCATCCGCGAGGCAGCGCCTGCTGTACCGTCATGAACACCCCGATGACATTGGTCGCCAGGACCGCCGAGAAGACCTCGCGTGTCGCACTACCCCGCGTGGCATCACGATATGATCCGGCATTAGCGAAGACAACATCGATGCCGCAAACGCAGCGGCCGCGGCCCCCAACGTCCTGGACATTGCCTCATCGTCGTCGACGTCAGCTTCGCAGGCGATAACCTTGCCCAGAATTTCGACCGCGTCGTCGAGTTGGCTCCGCCCGCGGACCGTGATCGCTACTCGCGCGCCCTCTCGGAGAAACACCTTCGCTGCGGAAAGGCCGATTCCACTGCTGCCGCCTGTGATGAACGCCGCTTGATCCTTCAGACGCATGCTGCCTCCCCCGTTCGACTACAAATCTGTGCGACTTAGCAGGCCGACTTCACCCCAGAGACCCTCTGTGGAGCACCTGTCTCGCCAAGGTCCCAATAGATGCCTGCCATCACCGCCAGCCCCTCGCGAATGATGGCTGTCGGGAGATGTTCGTTGGGGCGCATGCTGGGACATCCTGGATAGGAATGCGGTATCCAGATCGTGGGAAGCCCGAGAATTTCCGAGAAGAGTCGTTCGGCAGCGAGCGGCCAAGATTGGGAAGTACGGCTGGCTTCTTCCCTGCGGTTTGGGCGGTCGAGCCGACGGCCCACCGGACCCAGGGATGATCCGGGTCGAGGCGCGTGGCGTAGAACGCCCGGACAGCCTTGGGCCGTCGGACGCGATCAGGACGTCCGAGCAAGAGTTCCTTGTGGCTTTCGGCTAGCTCCCGTAGCCCGGGAGAGACCTTCTCCTCGCCCATCTCGATCAGATACTTGGCGTTGAATCCGAGCCTCCCGCGGGTTTCCAGCACGGCCCGAAGCGCGCCGATGTTGACGGAGTGCTGGCCCTTGTTGTCGGCGGTGCCGCGTCCGAACCACTTCCCGTCGCTCTCTATCAGGCTCCAGGGCGACAGCCCCTCGTCCCAGTCAGCGTCGAGACCTCGTACGACATCGCCATGCCCGTAGCCAGCACCGTCGGACGACCTTCCTCCTCAATGCACTGGGCATAGAGAAAGGGCCAGCCATCTTGGGAAAGCTCGCGGCAGGCAAATCCAAGCTCTTCCAAGGCGTGAACCATTTCGCTCTTGATATACGCGGTCAATACCGAACGGCGGTCTGGGTTTTGGCTCTCAGTCGGGATAGCAACCCGCCGCGCGAGATGGGCGCGGAAGTCACCGGAATCGAAATAGTCTTCTGCCTTGGCTATGGCGGCGTCGCGGGTCATTTGAAAAGCGCCTAGACTTTTTGAAGCTCTGTTCAGTAGATAGTTCCCCGCCGTCACGGGCCAGGCGCGCCGATCAATGAAAGCGTCATTGCTGATCGTACTCGGCGGCGAGAGCATACTCTAGTTGTCTAGACTTGGGATTACCCATGCGGGCTATGTACGATGTCGCGCCATGTTCGATAAAAGGCCACGCGTGCTTGGACGGGTAGCCACGCCCTCTCTCGGTGGCCGTTTTCGACCGAAAACTTGCACTGTGATCCGAATTCAGACCCCAAAGGACGCTAGGATCGGGCAAGGCCCGGTCTTGCCCTCTGCGCATTCGGAGACCAGCTTACGGAGTGCTTCCCGAGCACGATTAAGCTCTCCGATCCTGGCTTCCAGCTGCTCAAGCCTTTTCTTCGCCAGTTCCCGTGCTGCCGGGCGGTTGTGTCCGGCATCCAGCGCCAGAAGCTCCCCGATCTCCTCCAGCGTGAAGCCCGCCGTCTGCGCCTGTTTGATGAACCGCAGCCGACGCACGTCTTCGCCGCCATAACGCCGCACGCCCTCCAGCCGCTTCGGCGTCGCCAACAGCCCCTTGCGCTGGTAGAAGCGGATGGTCTCAACACCCACGCCTCCGGCAGCCGCAAGTTTCCCGATCGTCAGTTCTTGAGGGTCTTGACTCCGTACCATGGTACGGAACTTATAGTCCTGCCAACGATTTCACAAGGACAAGGAGATGTGAAAATGTTGGACAAGACCAATCCGCAGAATCTCTCCACGAAGGCCGTCCTGTACCGGATGGTGATGCCAAGCCACACCTGCCCCTACGGACTGAAGACGAAGGACCTGCTGCAGCGGTCAGGCTACGAGGTGGATGATCATCACCTGACCACCCGCGAGGAAACGGACGCTTTCAAGGCGCAGCACGGCGTGGCGACGACGCCTCAGGTCTTCATCGATGGTAAGCGGGTCGGCGGCTACGACGATTTGCGTCGTTTTATGGGGAAGCCGGTCGCCGATCCGAAGGCGACTACCTACCGCCCGGTTACCGTGCTGTTCACGCTGACCGCACTCACGGCGATGGCGGCGAGCCATGCCGTCAACGGAACTCCATTCACCTTGCGCGCAGCCGAATGGTTCGTCGCCTTTTCAATGGTGGTTCTGGCAATGATGAAACTCCAGAACGTCGAGAGCTTTGCGACGATGTTCCTGAACTATGACCTCCTGGCAAAGCGCTGGGTGCCATACAGCTACATCTATCCCTATGCCGAAGGACTGGCTGGCGTGCTCATGGTGGCAGGCGTTCTGAATTGGCTGTCGGTTCCGGTCGCGATGTTCATCGGTACGGTAGGGGCTGTTTCGGTCTTCAAGGCCGTCTACATTGACAAGCGTGAACTGAAGTGCGCTTGCGTCGGCGGATCGAGCGACGTCCCCCTTGGTTTCATCTCGCTGACCGAAAACCTGATGATGATCGCCATGGCAGTCTGGATGGCCGCTGGGAGCATTGGCCTCTCGGCAACCCACGCCATGTAGTGCTGCTGCACGATGCGAACGCCACTGTCCAGGAGAAGGTTCCGGAAATCCCGCCGGCGGTTCGCCCGCGTGCTTCCAGAAACTGCGGGTTGACCTTCCAACAGTTGTAACGCGCAAACTTTCCGGGGATCGCAGTTCCGCAACCGCGCAAGGGAGATGATGAACATGTTCATCCAGCCAATCGACTATCTGCTGTTCGGCTGGTTCGTCCTGGCGGTTGGCAGCACCATCTATGTGGCCTGGGACCAGTTCCGGAACAATCCCGAGCCGTCGGTGATGAAATGGGGCTTCATCCTCGTCACGCTTTATCTCGGCCCGGTCGGACTGCTGCTATATGTGCTGGCCGACAAGGAACCTGTCCCCGGCACCCATGAGGAGTTTATCAGGCCGCTTTGGAAGCAAGGGGTGGGCAGCACTATTCATTGCGTCGCGGGAGACGCGACCGGAATCATCATCGCGGCCGTTATCACGGCGGTCCTGGGTTTGCCGATGTGGCTCGACATCATCATCGAGTACGCGGCTGGCTTCGCCCTCGGCCTCTTCATCTTCCAGGCGCTGTTCATGAAGAACATGATGGGCGGAAGCTATTCGGAGAACGTCCGCAAGTCGTTCATGCCCGAATTCATCAGCATGAATGCAATGATGGCCGGCATGGCTCCGGTTATGGCAATCCTGATGATGGGCCGCGATATGCGTGCCATGTGGCCGGGCGAGATGCTGTTCTGGGGCGTCATGGCTCTCGGCGTTGGCGTCGGCTTCCTCGCCGCCTATCCGTTCAACGTCTGGCTCGTCGCCAAAGGCATGAAGCATGGCCTCATGACGGATCGTAGCGAGCATTCCTCGGAGACGCCGGCATCCGAAATGAGCAACAGTCACGCCACCCAAGCTGCTCACTCCTTCGCGCATGGCATGGCGCGAGAACACCACTCCCAGCACAGGCAACACTCGCCAGCGTTCGATCCGACAAGAGCGCAGATCACTGCCGTGGCGGCGTTCACGACGATCCTCCTCGCTGCCGGGTTCGCGTACCCGTTCGCCAAGGTGAACATGCGGCTAAGCGCCCATGAGGTGGGCGGCGCTATCATGGCTCCCGGCATGGTCATGACCTTCGACACGCCAGGACGGGCGATGCTGGACATGGCAGCCGTCGATCCACGGAACGTCAGCTTCGAGGCTGAGCCAACCGCGCAAGGCGCACAGACTTTGAAGCCGCGCCTGGACGGCGGTGTCAAGATCTTCGACCTCGAAGCCTCTGTCGTCCGCTGGCCGATTCTCCCTGGCGAGACCGTTGAGGCCTACGCGTACAACAATCAGGTCCCAGGCCCGACTCTGCGCGTAAAGGAAGGCGACCGGGTAAGGATCAATGTCACCAATAGGCTGCCGGAAAGCACCACGGTCCATTGGCACGGCCTGATCCTGCCGAACGACATGGACGGTCCGGCAGAGATCACGCAGAAGCCCATCGAACCCGGCGAAACCTACAGCTACGAGTACACGGTCGGTCAGAGCGGCACCTACTTCTACCACACGCATGACCATGTCGACCGCCAGCAATCGCTCGGCCTCTACGGAGCCTTGATCATCGATCCCGAGGACCCCTCCGACGATATTCCCGCCGATCTGGAATATACTATGCAGCTTCAGGAGTGGCTAAAGCGCGAGTGGCTAACCTTCCCCGCGATGCCGATGGAAGGTGCGCTCCCGAACTTCTTCACCATCAACGGGAAATCGTATCCGGCAACCGACACGATAAGAATGAAGGTCGGGCAAACGCTCAAGGTTCGCTTCGTCGGGTCGCACACGACGGCAATACACCCGATGCACATCCACGGCGGGCCTTTCGAGGTTGCCGCAGTCGACGGCGTGACGCTGCGGCAAAGCGCCCGCTATCTCGCCGACACTGTAAATGTCGGCCCTGGTCAGCGGTTCGACGTTCTGTGGAAGGCCCAGCGTCCCGGAAAATGGCTCGTTCACTGCCATATCTCCCATCATACCACGAACAACAATGTCGAGATTCAGGGAGGCGGCGGCTTGATGCTGGTGATCGACGTGCAGAGTTGATCCTCGGTACGCGTGTCCCTGACGCCGGGGGTTCGACACGACCCTCCCCTGGCCGAAATCTCACAAGACATCGTTGAATGTTATCGCCCCGATGCTGAAATGTGGTCGCTTAAAAAACGGGAAATCCCGGCCCGACGCCGGCACTTTCCGCATCTGGCGACGAGCACATACCATTCGGGGCGCTCCTCCAAGGTCGAGTCAATTTCAGCGACGTCCTTGGATGGCGTAAGGTCGATCCCCGACGATGCCTCATCGTCATCCTTTCGAAGCTCGGTCTCCAACCGCGTAAACAAGCTGCTTCTCGGCAAGCTGCCGGCCGCCTCCGAAGCGATCGTCGCCGCGATTGAAGACGCTGGCTACAAGGCTTCGTTCGCGAAGTCCTGCTGCAGCCACGTCGCATGAATTCAACACGCGCCGTCGCAACGGCGCGTGTTGTTGGTGAACAAAGATGGAACGCAAGTGCACGGTAACAGACGACTGCTGTCCAGGGAAGACGGGGCGGCTCTACCAGCCTTGTCCTACCGGGAATATCCGCGCAACTCGCTGTAGCGGTCGATCTGGCTCGCGCTCAGAACCTTTAGCATCTCCAGGTGCGCGGCCAGATGGATGTAACGGAGGTTGGCGCGGCTCGCCTCAATCCGGCGGAGACGTTCGCGCAGCCCACCATGGTTGATCGAGCGCTCGCGGAAAGCGAACTCGAGCGCCTGTTCCCCGGCCACCAATCTCTTGCCTTCCGCAACCGCTTCGCCGCGCATTCTCTGGAAAATGCTCCGCGTTCTATCCTCCTGTTCGCCAGTCAAATGAAGCTCGGCCTTCATCTTCAGCACGTGTGACGGCCCGGGCATTCCGTTGAGCTCGGCGGGCTTCGCCAAGCCCCAGCCTCCTCCAGTCTCCAGCTCGGCAATGTCTTTCGCCGATAGGCTTTTTATGTCGCGATGCTCCTGTCCGGCATACGGTGAAGAATGGACGTGTTTGCCCTCCGCAGCAGCGGAAATTGGAAGCAGCAAAACTGCGAGCGCAGGGATAAGCTTTTTCATGAGTCACCGTTCACAAGTTCGAGGCCTCGAGCTTGCCAAACGATGATCGTCCTGGCCATGATAGCTATCATGTCGGATCAAATTCTCGTCCATCTCCAGCCGAAAGCGGTCGCGAAAAAGTCGCTCGAAAAGAATGAGCACCTCTTTCATCGGGGCGACCCCGTTCGTGCACTGTTTCTCGTAATGGAGGGGTGCGTCAACCTCCTGCGCTACCACGAGGACGGCAGCCCCGCTGTCTTGCAGCGTTCAGCGAGCCGCTCGATTCTAGCGGAGGCCTCCGTGTTTTCGGATCATTATCACTGCGATGCCGTGGCGGCGACGCAGACGGACATTCTGGTTGTCCCCGTGGGCGTCATTCGTGACCTGCTGGACAATGAGCCCGCATTTGCCCGCGCTTGGGCACGGCATCTATCGCACGAGCTTCAGAGCGCCAGGAAACGAGCCGAGATCGTGTCGTTGCGCACGGTGGGAGCCAGGCTCGACGCTTGGCTAACGTGGAATGACGGGCAGCTTCCAGCCAAGGGTGAATGGCGCAGACTGGCCGAGGAGATCGGCGTATCTCCCGAAGCGCTCTATCGGGAATTGTCCAGCCGCCGACACCTCATCCTACAGGAAGGTCGATCGATGAAGCCCAGCAGCAAACGCGCTATCACCCCTTGACGCCAACCCCTGCCATGGCGCCGATCGGCCGGAATGCCCGATCATCGTAGAGATCGCTAACGCGGCCGATGCCAAGAAGCCCCGGCGTCAATGCGCGTTCGGCCTGAACGCCTTGTGACGCATTGGAATCGGCATCCGCCTTTCTTCGCGAGGGGTCATTTCGGAGAGAGAACACAATCCCGAACGAGGAGGAATGTTCTCTCCACCACTGTGACGATCCGCGGCTGAACCAGAAGGGATCTGGACACGCCTAAGTAGGTGCCAGGAACAGTTGTAGCTGTCTTTTTTCAGATCGAAATAGGCCGTTTCAGGTCGACAAAATTAAGCTAAATATTTCGTAAACTCTGCGGTGTTGCAAAACTCCCGATAGAACGTCGAGCCACGGGACCGGATGCTAAGATGGCGGAGACAAAGAGAGATGGCCGAGGGAAACGACTATCCTGGCATGCCGCGCTGGGTAAAAATCTCCGGGATCGTTGCCGCTGTGCTGATATTGCTTGCGGCGATGATCGTCGTCTTCGATATCGGCGGTCCCCACGGCCCAGGCCGCCACATGTCGCCCGACAGCGAAATGCCGCCAGCAGGTGACCCTCCATGACGATGCCTCCTGCCCTGCGGAAGTTCACTCTCGTGGTGCATGTCATCTCATCCGTCAGTTCGCTCGGCGCGGTGGCGTGTTTCCTTGCGCTGGGACTCGTCGGCCTCGGCAGCGCGGATGCCCAGACAGCAGGAAGCCTCTATGTGGCGATGGACGCCATTGCGCGGCTCGTCATACTTCCTATGGTTTTGGCATCGCTCATCACAGGACTCGTCCAGGCACTCGGAACAGTCTGGGGCGTGTTCCTCCACTACTGGGTGCTCGCGAAATTCCTGCTGACCGTGCTGACCGCCGTCGTCCTACTGCTGCAGTTGGACCTGATAGGCTATGTCGCGGCGGCTGCTGCGAAAGGACTAGCGGAAGCCGATCTTCTCGGTCCGAGAAGCTCACTCGTGGTCCACGCCGCTGGCGGCATAGTCGTGCTGATCACGACGACGGTGCTTTCGATCTACAAGCCGCGCGGATTGACGCGCTACGGATGGCGTAAACAGCACGGCCAACTCGCCAATCGACCGTAGCTCCGCACACGTCGGCTACTCGGCTCGCACTCGAAATTGGGCATGGCAGGAGGTGCAGGTCTGAAGCATCAGGTGAAACGCATGCTCGGCGGGCATTGAACTCACATCCCGATCCGCCTCCGCTTTCCTGGCAAGCGGTCCGCCCATCATCGCGTCTCCACCTTGCATGCGCATCTGAGGACTAAGAACATCCGGATTGCGCTCTGCCGCCGCCGCGAGCGCCGAAGCATAGACGCCAAGGTCGGCGGCCAGTTTGTCGAACTTCTGGCGTTCGGCTTCGATATTGGCGCTGGCCTTCGAACCGGGTGCGGCGATAGACCCGTCGAAAAGCGATGACAGCCTGTCTCCCGAATGAGACCCGACGGATTCAGCCGCGGCCTTGAACGCCTTCGCGTCATAAGGGGACGACCCCTTGAACATGGCGTCGATGCTCTTGGCTGCATTCGCCATCGCTTTCATGTCCTGCTGTCTTTGCTGCACGATGTCGCGCGGCTGAGACTCAGGTGCCGCCGCCGCGGGGATCGCCGCCACGGCCGCCCCTGCAAGGACGAGCCGGAACGTCATCGCCGCCTTTGGCCCCATTCAGCTCTCCCCTTCCACGAATTCATCGAACGCGCGATTGATCACGGTCAACGCGAGCGGCACTACGCTGCTTCGCTCGAGCGAGATGATGAGAGATCGGTGGCCGTTTTGGGGCGGTATCGCGATCGTCGGGCCTTAGCCACGTCCCTCCTGGATGAGCGTCTCCAAGCTGCGATCACGCTCACCCCTGTTGTAGGCTAACCACCCAGCACCGACTGAGTCCCCAGCGTGGCTGCGGTGAGGACGAGATACCGTCCGGCCTTTGCGACCGTCACCAGCAGCAAGAAAGACCAGAGGGGCTCCCGCAACACCCCGGCAAGCACCGTGAGGGCGTCCCCGATCAGCGGCATCCAGGAGAGAAGCAGCGACCAGCGGCCATAGCGCCGATACCATCCACTAGCTTTTGTCAGGGAGGACGGCTTAACCGGAAACCAGGGCCGGTCATGGAAACGGTCGATGAAAAGGCCGAGAACCCAATTGAAGACTGCGCCTAGTACGTTACCGATGGTGGCAACAACAAGAAGCCATGCGGTCGAAAACTTGCCGGACGCAAGGAGGCCAACAAGCAAGGGCTCTGATTGGAATGGCAACACCGTCGCCGCGCCGAAGGCGACCAAGAACAATCCCAGATACGCAGCGAGGCTCGTCATCGGGTCTCGTAAAATGACAAGAACGATTGAGTCGTCGTCGTTCTGCATTCGAAAACTTTCTCGCTTGACCTTACCATCGTTGGAACCAGTACACCTTCAATCAGCATCGCAAGACGATCAGCCGATTTGCTGCAGTGCCATATAATAGACGCGAATACGAACGACGATAGAAGCTGACAACTGAACGGACCGATGGTAGTCCTCGGGGCATGGGTATGTTTCGAATCACATTGCAAAAGATGTTGGTTCTGCTCCGCTTGGCGATTGTCATGTCGCTGACGGTTTACTCATTGCCGACGGCGGCTGCCGCCATGCATGGCGCTTGGTCCAATCCTGAAATCGCGCAGTCCGACAATCATCATCATGAGATGGCGAGCGGCGGACATACGCATGGCGACCAGAAGTCCTCCCCGGAAGGTGCGCAGAAGCTTGCGAAGACCGACTGCTGCAAGGGATTCTGTGTCAGCATGGCGATTGTTGCGGAAACCGACCCTGTTGGTGGACCGCGGGTAGCCTCCATCCGTGAGTTCATCGACGATGCCCGGACCACGGGCGAGCTTCCGCCTCTGCACCGTCCCCCAAATATCTGAATAGGACGCACCCGTTCTTCTCACGGGTCTCAGGAGTGTTCGCGAGTAAGTTGCTCTCGAGCGCCGCTAGAATTCCTATTCGGATAAAACCATGAAACCATTGTTCTTCGTGGCCGCCCTGCCGCTTTTCGCGAGCGGATGCGCCGCCACATTGCCTCCCGATGTCATTGCCACGGGCGACCTCGCCGCCTCCCAGGCTCAGGTCCGCCCCCTCAGATATACGAGCCCGATTTCGGGCTACACCCACCGCGTTCCGGTCGATCCCCAGCCGTGGCGCAACCAGAACGACGCGCAGACTCCGGAAGGAGGCGCGTCATGATGAGAGCCACTGTCAAACTCGCTGCGACCCTCGCCCTGCCGCTCGTGCTCGGCGGCTGCGTGTCAGCCACGGGGTATGCGGCGAAAAACGCTGGCTTCTCCTCGGTCGAGGCCAAGACCGCCGAGGCCGCAGGCAAGCAGACGGTCTGGATACAGAACCAGCAGCAGGCACGCGTCGTCTCCGACCGCGTAAAGACGCTGATGGCGAAGAAGACCATCGACGTCGAGACCGCCGTCCAGGTGGCGCTTCTCAACAACAAGGGTCTGCAGGCGGCCTACGCGGACCTCGGTGACACGGCCGCCGACGCCTGGCAATCGACGATGCTCGTCAATCCGACCGTTTCCCTCGGAGTCACCGGTATCGGCGCGCCGGGGCTGGAAGCCTTCAGGTCCGTAGAAGGCATGATCGCCAACAATATTCTCGCGCTTGCCACCCGAGACCGGAATATTGCCATCGCCGACACCCAGTTCCGAAGGGCGCAGTTGAATGCCGCGCTTCGCACGCTACAGCTAGCCTCAGATACACGCCGTGCCTGGATCAATGCGGTAGCCGCCTGGGAAACGGTCGGCCAGCTCAACCAGGCGCAGGCCGCGGCGGATGCGGCCTCGGAACTTGCACAGGAACTCGGCAAGAGCGGCGCGCTGACGAAAGAAGGTCAGGCCCGCGAGCATGTGTTCTATGCCGAACTGGCGGGACAGACGGCAAAGGCGCGGCTGGAGGCGAGGCTCGCCAAAGAAGAGCTGACGCGGCTGATGGGGCTCTGGGGTTCGGGGATCGACTATCAGGTTCCGAACCGTCTGCCGCAATTGCCTAGGGGAATTATGAAGCGTGACCTGATCGAGGCGGAATCGATCCAGCGCCGCGTCGATCTGCAGATGGCGAAGCTCGACCTCGAGGCGACCGCCAAGTCCTACAGGCTGACGGAAGCGACCCGTTACGTCACCGACCTCGAACTCCTCACCGGGTTCGAGACGGAGCGGGAAAAGGAGGACGGTGAGGTCGAAACCGAGACAACCGGCCAGGCAGAACTCGAATTCGTCATCCCGATCTTCGACAGCGGCAAGGCGCGCATGCGCAAAGCGGAGCTTGCCTATATGCGGGCGGCGAACCTTCTCGCGGAAAAGGCGGTCAACGTCCGCTCCGAAGCGCGCTCGGCCTACCAGGCGTACCGTGCCAACCACGACATTGCCCGCCACTACCGAAACAGCGTCGTGCCGCTGCGCACCAAGATCGAGGAGGAATCCCTCCTCACCTACAACGCCATGATCACCAACACCTTCGAGCTGCTTGCCGACAGCCGCGAGAAGGTCAATGCGAACCTGCTTGCCGTCAACGCCAAGCGCGACTTCTGGCTGGCCGAGGCCAATCTCGTCCCCGCCATCTACGGCGGCGGCGCGGGTGCGGCCGCCGGCGGAACGGAAATCGCGGCTGCCGCCGAAAGCGGTGGTGGCGGCCACTGAGAAAGGAACAGGCAATGTTCAACAGAAGACAGCTACTCGGCGCGAGCGCCGCCCTGGTATCGACCGCCGCCTGGGCGAAGACGTCCAACATGGGACTGCCCGAAGCCGCCGTGATGGAGACGGCGGAGACGCAGCCGCCGCTAAAGCCCACCTCCGGCCCCGACTACAATCCGGTCGTCACGCTCAACGGCTGGACCCTGCCTTACCGGATGAATAACGGCGTCAAGGAGTTCCACCTGGTCGCCGAGCCGGTGGAGCGCGAGATGGCGGAGGGCATGACCGCCTATCTCTGGGGCTATAACGGCCAGTCGCCGGGCCCGACGATCGAGGCGGTCGAAGGTGACCGGGTGCGCATCTTCGTCACCAACAAGCTCCCCGAGCACACGACCATCCACTGGCACGGCATGATTCTTCCCTCCGGCATGGACGGCGTTGGCGGCCTGTCGCAGCCGCATATCCCGGTCGGCAAGACCTTCGTCTACGAGTTCGACCTCGTGAAGTCGGGCACCTTCATGTACCACCCGCATTCCGACGAAATGGTGCAGATGGCGATGGGGATGATGGGCTTCTTCGTGATCCACCCCAAAGACCCGAAGTTCATGCCGGTCGACCGCGACTTCGTCTTCCTGCTCAACGCCTACGACATCGATCCCGGTTCCTATGTGCCGCGCGTCATGGAGATGACCGACTTCAACATGTGGTGCTGGAACAGCCGTGTGTTTCCGGACATCAGCCCGCTCGTCGTCTCCAAGAATGACCGTGTGCGGGTGCGGGTCGGCAACCTGACGATGACCAACCACCCGATCCACATGCACGGCTACGACTTCGAGGTCACCTGCACCGACGGCGGCTGGGTGCGCCCAGAAGCGCGCTGGCCGGAGGTCAGCATCGACATCCCGGTCGGGGCGATGCGGGCCTACGAGTTCGACGCCAAGTACGAGGGCGACTGGGCGATTCATTGCCACAAGTCGCACCACACGATGAACGCCATGGGGCACGACATCCCGACGTTTATCGGCGTCGACAAATCGAAGGTCGCTGAAAAGATCAAGAAACTTCGCCCGGAATACATGCCGATGGGCACCAAGGGCATGGCCGACATGGGCGAGATGGAGATGGAAATCCCCGAGAACACCATCCCGATGATGACCGGCTGGGGTCCGCACGGCCCAATCGAGATGGGCGGCATGTTCTCGGTCGTCAAGGTGCGCGAGGGCATCTCCGCGGGCGATTACGCCGATCCCGGCTGGTACGAAAACCCGCCCGGAACCCAGGCCTGGGAGTGGACGGGCGAGGTTCCCGACGCGCCGAAAGCCAAGGACGCCAAGACCCAGATCATGCCGAACCATAAGAACCACGGCTGATCCCGCATGCCGATGTTTAACCAACCAAAGGAACACACCATGAAAGCTGCGCTCTTCGGAGTTCTCGTCGCCGCGCTCGCCACGCCGGCGCTCGCCGGTGGCAATCACGCGGGCGGGCACGGCGAGGCCATGGCCGTCGGCGAACCCGGCAAGAAAGCCGCCGCCACCCAGACGATTCAGGTCACGATGAAGGAGACGGACGACGGCAAGATGATCTTCACGCCGTCGACCTTCAAGGTCCGCAAGGGCCAGACCGTCCGCTTCGCGATCAGGAACGCAGGCGAGCTCGACCACGAGTTTGTGCTCGACCAGGAGGACAAGATCATGGAGCACAAGGCGGTGATGGAGAAATTCCCGGAGATGGAGCACGACGACCCGAACGCCATCCGTCTCGCCGCAGGGGAGTCCGGCGAGATCATCTGGAAGTTCACCAACGACGGCACGTTCAAGATCGCCTGCCTCGTGCCCGGGCACTACGACGCCGGCATGCACGGCGACGTCACCGTCGCCGGAAAGTAATTCGAAAGGAGCCTGACATGAAAACGCTGATCAAACTCGCCCTCGCCTCCGCTCTCGCCCTCGGTACCGCCTACGGCGCTCTCGCCGCCGAGTTCACCAAGGGCACGGTCAAGAAGATCGACGCCAAGGCCAAGAAGGTCACGCTGATCCACGAGGAACTGAAGTCCCTCGACATGCCCGCGATGACCATGGTGTTCCGCGTCCAGGACGACGCCATCCTGGAGAAGCTGAAGGAAGGCTCGAATATCGAATTTGTCGCCGAGCGCGTCAACGGCAAGTTGACCGTGACCGAGGTCAAGTAAGAAGGCCAGGACGCGGACGATCACTCGGCCGCGTCCTTTACTTACCCGGTGTGAACCGGAAAGAACCCGAACTCACGTTGTCGGACATGACGTCGTCGCTTCACCCTGAATGGGATGCCGCAAGGGAATTCCGTGCAATCCTCCTGCGCTTCGTCGCCTTCGCGATCCTGCTCGCCAACCTCCTGCTAGGCGGCAGCGAGGGGGCCGAAGGGACGCACCTTTCGTGGTGGTCAGCTATTTCCTCATCAGCGTCGCTTCCGTCGTGACCGTACGCTTGCTGCCGGGACGCTCTTGGCTCAAGACGCTGTTCGTCATCCTGGATACCCTCCTGACTTCCTCCTGCTCGTCCATATCGGCCTCAAGCTCGACCGTCTTCTGGTGCTCGTCTTTTCAGGCATCGTCCTCGCAGGATCACGACCGCACGCGCAGGGGGGCCCTGAAGGCGGATCAACGGCGTCTCAATCTCTCTCGATTCTTCTCGCCGTTTATTGTCTCGGAACTACAGGAACGGGGTGAGACGCTTGGCCTGGAGCGACACAACGCAGCGATCATGTTCGTCGATCTGCGCGATTTCACCAGTTCTGCCGAAACAGCGCCCGCCAGGAACTGGCGTTAGTGCTTGCGGAGTACCGCCGGTTGGTTTCCCAGACAATCTTTGAACACGAACGGTCGACAAGTTCATTGGCGACGGAGTCATGGCAGTGTTCGGACGACCGAAACCTTGCGCTCTCGACCTGGTCGATGCGCTTAAGACGGGATGAACCACAATTTCTTGAACGGGTACCCTGCCCTCGATGCTGCCATTGGCTTGTACTCCGGCACGGTCGTCTGCGGCGTCCTCGACAGCGGCTGCCACAGCGAGTTTACGGTGATCGGCGATGCCGTGAACGTGGCACAACGGCTCGAGGCCCTCGCAAAAACGCTCTCTACTCCCCTGTCAGTCTCCTCCGACCTTATAGCGCAACTGAAGGGCCCAGCCCCGCCCGCAAATTGGCAGCTGCAGAGTTCGGCCCAGTTACCTGGCAGGCGCGTTCCAATCGATGTCTTAATATTGGCTGAGAACAGCACCGGATCGCGGATCAGCGCTACGAGACCGGAGGTGTGCACACCGCCTTCCAGAGATCGTCCTTCCAATCCGAGCTTCCGTCCTGCGACGCAGGTATCGGATAGTCGACTCCCCTGACGGAGACCTTGGCGGGATCGGCACACTTCACCAACGCTCGATGTTTTCCCGGATCGCTGTACACAGCACCGTTTTTGGAATGCATCTGCGACAGCGAAATGAGAACGTCGTAATCGTAGCCCATCTTCGAGGCGAGTTGGCTGCCTACCAGGGAGAGACTGACGACCGTATCATCACTAAAATGCGCGGTATGAAAAACGACCGGCTCGGTCGCCGCAACGGGCGAGAGCAGCAACACCTGCACAACAACAAATGACGCTCCTGCGCGCATTCACCCCTCCCGCGGTTCATGCGATGGAAGAACTATATCACGCTAGGTGGTCCGGTCGCATACGACCCGTACGCCCCGGTATGATAGTGACACCAGGGGTTCGTAACCTGACCCAGTTCGAACTCGAAGCCTTCGGTGCAGTCGCGCCGGACGGGTCCCCCGTAATCGACCCGGCAAGGGACCTGAAAACAGTGGAACAAGGCGCAGCGACGACAGTCTGGTGCGCCACCTCCCTATGTTAGAGGATGGTCTCGCTAATGACGGCGGCTCATGTGGAATTGCGCACGACAAGGGTGCCCGGCAGTGTCACGGTCTCCGGCTCCAGCCGTCCCGTGATCATTCCAACGATTATCTGAACCATTTCCTGCCGCGGCTGCTCGTATGTTGTGAGGCTGTAGGCGGACGATCCGCAGAGCTCGTAGTTGTCGAAGCCGACGACGGCTATGTCTTCCGGGACCCGCAAACCGAAACGGCCGCGGATTTCATCCATCGCTCCGAGCGCCAGGATGTCGTTTTCGCACATAAGGACGTCGACTCGGTCCACGGGGTCGGTCTGCTTGAGATAGCTGAGGACGGCTTCGGCCCCGGCCTCGGCGCTGTATTTCTCAGCCGAGAACACCGCGACGTCATCCACACCCTTCTCCTTCCAGAAATCGACGAAGTGTTGCCGACGTCTGAGTGCCGTCGATAGGACTGTCGCACCCGTCATGAAGCCGGGCCGCCGGTATCCTCTTTCGAAGAGATGATCGACGATCTCGCATAGCGCCAGTTCGGCATCGCATGTGACTGCCGGCACGCCTTCGATCTGGCTGTCTCTCGCCAGCACGAACATGGGTGGCGTCCCCCGGCCCAATTGCAAATCGCTAAGTGTCTCGCTGCGAAATGCCGTCCCAAACAGGATGACGGCATCGACCTGGCGCTGGTCTGCGTGAAGCAGTGCGTGCACATGGTCGAAGTGCGTGTTGATATTGATCAGCATGGCGACGAGGCCTTCGGCCTGCAGTCGTTCGGTCAATGTCTCCAGGAACGGCAACTTCTGAGGATTGGCGAAATCATCGACGAACACTGCCACCTGATGGGTGGAGTTGGTCGCGAGGCTGCGGGCAAGCAGGTTCGGAGTGTAGTTGAGCGCCGCGGCCGCCTCGAGGACTTTGCGTTTGCTTTCCTCCGCGATCGATGCGCCCGGAGTGAAGGCCCGTATGACCGTCCACTTCGAGACACCTGCGGCATCCGCTACTTCCCTCGCTGTCGCTCGCTTGCGCATAGAGCCTCCTGCAAATGGAATGGACATTCCATTTTTGATTCAGATGAAATGAATTCTTGCTTTTACTGCATCCGAGGATAATATGCACCTGTTTGCACCCGGTAGCAAACCGACATGCACCCGGTAGCATTCGTTTTTCTCGCCTTCCTGTGGAGTGGAGGGCGAATTGAGGAGGAGCAAATGAAATCTCTCTTGAAGAAGCTCGCATTCGGCGCTGTCGCATTCGGCGTCGCCACCTCGGCGGCCGTGAGCGCGAAAGCTCAGGAGCCCACCATCATCGCCGTGACGCATGGGCAGGCATCCGACCCGTTCTGGTCGATCGTGAAGAACGGCATCATGCAAGCCGGCAAGGACAGCAACGTCCAGGTCGACTACCGCGCGCCGGAGACCTTCGACATGGTGGCCATGGCTCAGCTCATCGAAGCTGCCGTCAACCAGAATCCCGCGGGCATCGTGATTTCCAACCCGGATCCGGACGCGCTCGGCCCGGCGATCGAGAAGGCCGTCGCCGCCGGCATTCCGGTCATATCGATGAACTCCGGCATCTCCGCCGCCGAAAAGCTCGGCATCAAGCTGCATGTCGGCCAGGATGAGACGCCGGCTGGTGTCAAGGTCGGCGAGAAGCTGAAGTCGCTCGGCCTCAAGCACGTCCTCTGCGTCAACCAGGAAGTTGGCAACGCCGCGCTCGACCAGCGTTGTGCCGGCACGGAGCAGGGCTTCGAGGGTGGCAAGGTCACGGTGCTGCCGACGACCTCCGATCCCGCCGAGATCGAATCGAAGATCCAGGCGGCGCTCACGTCCGATCCTTCGATCGATGTAGTGCTCGGCCTTTCGGCTCCGCTTGTCGGCGAACGGGCAGTGGCGGTCGTGGAGAAGATGGGTGCCGGCGACAAGGTGAAGGTCGCCTCCTATGACCTTTCGGCGAGCTTCCTTCAGTCTGTAGCCGACGGCAAGGCGCTGTTCGCGGTCGATCAGCAGCCATACTTGCAGGGATATCTGCCGGTGACTTTCCTGGCGCTCAATGCGCGTTACGGCACGGTCCCGGCCGGCAATGTGGCTTCTGGCCCCAGTTTCGTCACCACCGAGACGGCCGCGCAAGTGATCGAGAAATCCTCCCAGGGCATCCGCTAAGGCGGAGCCTGGCAGCCCCCGTCTTGGCGGGGGCTGCCCCTGGCGCCCGCGCATTCCGTCGACGCGAGACTTCAGTTCGCAGGCGGTCGTCGCGCGCACGGACAACGACCGACATCTAAGGAACGGACCATGACGCTAGCCAACGAACAGAACGGGTCTGCAGTCGGACCCGATGAGCGGCTGAAAAAGGTTTCGACATTGACCGCAATTCTACGGCGTCCCGAGCTCGGCGCTGTAGCCGGTCTGGTGCTCGTGACCATCTTCTTCGTCCTCACCGCTAATCCCGCCATGTTCACGTTGGCGGGTGTGATGAACTTTATGGCACCGGCTGCCCAACTCGGCATTCTCGCCATCGGCGCGGCCCTCTTGATGATCGGCGGCGAATTCGACCTTTCGATCGGCTCCATGGTCGCCTTTGCCGGTCTCGTCTTCGGCACGGCGCTCGTCGTCTGGCAGATGCCGCTCAGCGTCGCCATTCTCGTGGCGCTCGGGTTTGCCGTATTCATCGGTGTCACCAACGCGCAGCTCACCATGCGCACCGGCCTTCCTTCCTTCATCGTGACGCTGGCCTTCCTCTTCATCCTGCGCGGCCTGACGCTGGTCGGCCTGAAATGGGCAAGTGGTGGCGCGACCCAGCTTCGCGGCATGAAGGAAGCAGTGGCCGGCAGCCCGTTGGCCCCCCTGTTCTCCGGAGATGCCTTCCCCGGACTGTTCACCTGGCTTGCGCAAGCCGGCATCATCGACACCTTTCCGAACGGCACCCCGAGGGTGCCGGGTATTCCGGTCGAGATCCTGTGGTTCATCGCCATCGCACTCCTTGCCACCTGGGTTCTGTTGAGAACACATTTCGGCAACTGGATCTTTGCGTCCGGTGGTGATCCACGTGCGGCGCGCAAGTCGGGCGTGCCGGTGGCGAGGGTCAAGACCACGCTGTTCGTCATCACCGCCCTTTGCGCCACGCTGGTCGCCATCCTGACCGTGCTCGACGCCGGTTCGACGGACGCCCGCCGCGGCTTTCAGAAAGAGTTCGAGGCGATCATCGCGGCTGTCATCGGCGGCTGCCTGCTAACCGGCGGCTACGGCTCCGCCATCGGCGCTTTCTTCGGATCGATCGTGTTCGGTATGGTGCTGATTGGCCTGACCTACACGTCGATCGACCAGGATTGGTACCTTGTTTTCCTCGGCGGCATGCTGCTGACCGCCGTCGTCTTCAACAACGTCATCCGCAAACGCGTCACGGGAGAACGCTGATGAGCACATCTCAGACGCCCCTCGTCGAGGTCAGGAATCTCGTCAAGCATTTCGGCTCCGTCATTGCTCTCAACGGCGTGTCAATGAACGTGTATCGGAACGAGGTTCTATGCCTGCTCGGCGACAATGGTGCGGGCAAATCGACGCTGATCAACACGCTTGCTGGGGTGCATAAGCCGACCTCGGGCGAGTTCCTCGTCGAGGGGCAGCCTCGGTTGTTCTCCGGCCCGCGCGACGCCCTCGATGCCGGCATTGCCACGGTCTATCAGGACCTTGCGATGATCCCGCTGATGTCCGTGACCCGCAACTTCTTCATGGGTCGCGAACCCTTGATCGGCTTCGGCCCCTTCAAGCGCATGGACATGGACGAGGCTGACAACGTGACGCGCGACGAGATGCACAAGATCGGCATCGATGTGCGCGACCCGCAGCAGGCCGTTGGCACGCTATCAGGCGGCGAACGGCAATGCGTGGCGATCGCCAGAGCGGTCTATTTCGGCGCCAAGGTGCTGATCCTCGACGAACCGACATCCGCGCTGGGCGTAGCCCAGACGTCGATGGTGCTGAAGTATATCAACCAGGTCCGGGCCAAGGGCCTAGGCGTGATCTTCATCACCCACAACGTTCGTCACGCCTATGCCGTTGGCAACCGCTTCACGGTGCTCAACCGCGGCAAGACGCTTGGAACCTATGCCAAGAACGAGATCGCTATCGACGAACTGCAGAACCTGATGGCCGGCGGCAAGGAGCTGCAGTCTTTGTCGGAAGAGCTCGGCGGAACGATCTGATCGAATCCTGATCGCATGCCTCTTCGGTGCGGCGCTTCTGCGCCGCGCCACCCATCGTCATACCCAAAATACGGAAACGCCAATGACTGTATCGAAGACTTCTCCCTTCCCCCTCGCAGCCTGCGCGGAAATGCTCTGGCGCGACAAGCCGATCGAGTGGCGCGCCTCGCGCCTCAAGGAAATGGGTTTCGGCGTTGGTCTCTGGAACTGGCCGGAGCACGATGTCAAGAAACTGGAAGCGACCGGCGCGACCTTCACGATCATGAACGGCTATCTGACCGGCCGTCTGACAGATGACGACGGTGCAGCAGAGCTCCTCAAGACGGCGCGCGAGACCGCGCAGGTTGGAAAACGGCTCGGCGTACAGCGGCTCAACCTGCATGGCACGGGCCTCGGAGACCGCGGACTGCCGGTCCAGCCTGTCGAAGTCGTCACGGGCGCGATGTGGCTGAAGGCGCGCGATACTCTCTGCCGCATCGTGGAGATGGCTGAAGAAGAAGGCGTCACCTTCACGCTCGAAAACCTCAACCTGCCGGTCGACCACCCCGGCGTGCCCTTCGGCCGCGCCGAGGACACGCTGACACTGGTCTCGAGCGTCGACGATCCGCGGCTTCGCCTCAATCTCGATCTCTATCATGCCCAGATCGGCGAGGGGAACCTGATCGAACTCTGCCGTAAGTGCCTGCCTTGGATCGGCGAGATCCAGGTGGCTGACGTCCCTGGCCGCTGTGAACCCGGTACCGGCGAGGTCAACTGGAACGGCGTCGCCAGGGCGCTGAATGCCATGGGCTATTCCGGCCCGATCGGCATGGAAGCCTGGGCCGCTGGAGACCCCGAAGCGGCGCTCGAAGCGTTCCGTAACGCATTCACCATCTGACTTTTTCAGCCAGCAGGATCAATTCAATGCCCAAGAACAAACCCGTCAATGTCGGTCTCATCGGTGCCGGCCGCATCGGTTCCTTTCACGGTGAGACCGTCGCACGCCGCGTCGTCGACGCCGAGCTCGTCGCCATCGCCGATCCCGCGCCAGGGGCCGCGGCTAGCCTCGCTGGCAAGCTCGACGTCGAAAGCTCGTACACCGACGTCGCGGATCTCCTCGCCCATCCGGGTCTCGATGCCGTGATCATCGCCACGCCGGCGCGGTTTCACACGAACATCCTCGTGCAGGCCGCCGAAGCCGGCAAGGCGATCTTTTGCGAGAAGCCCATGGCGTTGACCCTGGAGGATGCCGACCGGGCGATCGCGGCGGCGCGCTCTGCCGGCGTTCCGCTTCAGGTCGGCTTCAACCGCCGCTGGGATCAGGCCTTCTCGGAAGGACGTGCTGCGATCGATGGCGGAAAGATCGGCGCCCCCCAATTGCTCCGCTCGCTCACCCGCGACCCCGGTCCGTTTGGTGCCGACCCCGCTAGGATTCCGCAGTGGACGATCTTCTACGAAACGCTGATCCACGATTTCGACACGCTGCTTTGGCTGAACCCGAACGCCAAGCCGGTCGAGGTTACGGCCGTTGCCGACGCGCTCGTTCGCCCGGATTTTGCGGATAAGGGCTTCCACGACACGGCGGTCGTCACGATCCGTTTTGACAACCGATCGATCGCTGTCGCCGAAGCGAATTTTTGCGCGATGTACGGCTACGACATCCGCGGCGAGGTCTTCGGCTCCGGCGGCATGGTGACCATGGGCGATGTGCGCCGCTCCAGCATGACGCTGTTCGATAAGAACGGTGTGTCAAACGAGACCTGGCGTCGCGACACCGACCACTTCGTCCACGGTTACACAGCGCAGCTCGCGTCCTTCGTAACCGCCGTTCGTCGCGGCGAGATTACCGAAGGACCGACCGGCATTGATGCGCGCAATGCGCTGAGCATCGCGCTTGCCTGCATCGAGTCCGTTTCACAGAAGGCAGCCGTCGCGCTGAAGTAAAAGGGCGAGAAATGGAGGCGGTCATAAAAATGAGCCTAGCGTCGAAACCTCCGACCAACGTCACGGAGCTTAAAGGCATGTTCGCTTCCAGGGCCCTTAAACTTCCGAAACAGCTCGAGCAGGTCGCTCGTCTGGCCCTCGAACGGCCAGAGGTTGTCGCCTTCGGCAGCGCGCGTTTGATCGCTGTTGCTTGCTCTGTCTCTCCCACCACGGTCACACGGCTTGCTACCGCCCTTGGCTTCGATAGTTTTCGAGATTTCAAGTTGTTCTTTCAACAGCATCTAAGGAGAACTGCGAACTCCTAGACCCGCGGGTGTCTTTGATAGGCTTCGGTCGGCCGCGGCCTCCGCGGCGGCCACCTTTGTCTCGTCGACGCGAGTAACGGTCAGCGACCGCTCTGGGATCAGCACCGTGATGAACGGCTCCGATCGGCAACACGGGCAATGGCGGAGTTGGCCAAGGCGGCGGTCTTGGCGTAGGAATTCCGTCCCTTCCCGCAAATGCCCTTAGCTGAGCGATGTCCATCTTGGCTCAACCGACCCATTCGTGCGCCGGACGCCAACGACAGTGCTGGGTCACTCTTTCCGGTTCAGATCAGTCGCGGCAGGGTTGGATTCGCAAGTCCATTGAGAATGTGCAGAGAGGCGGCTACGAGCCCGGCTAGGCAAATTGCTTGGCCACCACAACCTACACTGCACGCGAGAGGATTTCGTTCAGATAGGCTTCCTGATAATCCCGGTATCGGCGAGACGCACTGCGATTGCGACCCCGCTCTCATGCTGCGGGTTGCGCAGGACGGGATTTTTTCCGAAGGCCCGATCGATATACGGCACGCGGATCGGCTGGCCTAGACCTCAAGCGCACGAGTGGATCCGGCTGCACTGGACTGGGAAGGATTGATCTGCCAAACCGATGCTCGTCGCCAAACTCGCGCACGTTTCCATCGTCAGCAAGGCTTGGATTACAATCAGGCCCAGTCGGCTGCGGATGCGACCACAATAAGACCTCACCGGAATCGCGGCTCCGCGAAATCATCAGTTAAGTAATTGAATTTTTTGGCGACCCCTGCAGGACTCGAACCTGCGACAACCTGCTTAGAAGGCAGGTGCTCTATCCAGCTGAGCTAAGGGGCCGTCGGACCGGTGGCCCGGCCTGCCGCGGACCTCAGTGGGTCCAGGGCTGCATCCGATTGAAACGGAAATTGTCCGAATAGGACACATTCTTGCGCGTCGCGTCCTTGGGCGCGATGACGCGGTATTCGATGCCGTTGCGTTCGGCATAGGCGATCGCCTGCTCGGCGGTCTCGAAGGTCAGCCGCAACTGCTGCCGCATGTCGCCGGAGCTCGTATAACCCATGATCGGGTCGATGGTACGCGGCTTTTCCTGATCGAACTCCAGCACCCACAGATTCGTCTTGGCCTTGCCGGACTGCATCGCTGTCTTCGCGGGACGATAGATCTTCGCGGACATTGCTTTCCCGTCTCTCCATCTCGACCCCGACGCATCACCGGATGCGCGAAGTCGCTGTCGTGTCTTGGACTTTGAGCATGATTTTGTCCCTGGATCGCGTGCAATCTCCCGAGACCCATGCCCTGCGGGGCAATGTCTGCCCCATGCCTCGTCTTCCCTTAGCGCAGAATGATTTAAAACGGAATGACTTCCGACAGGAAAATACAGCTTTTTCAAGCGTGTGCCGCGGGTACTCGTGGCGACAGGCCGCGACAATTTGCAGCTCTCGCAGGCGCCGGGCCTCGGCTGCCCGCTATCTTCAACTGGATAGCAAAATCAAAGATTTAAGTGGTCGGAGTGGAGAGATTCGAACTCCCGACCCTCTGGTCCCAAACCAGATGCGCTACCAGACTGCGCTACACTCCGAACCGACGAAGGCGGAGATACACGCTTCGCCTTCCACCTGCAACAGCAAATTTGGTCGTGCCGGCCGTACGATGGACTCAGCGCTCGTTGACCGGAATGCGTGCGCCGGCGATCCGGTCGCCGGGCCTGATCCCGAGCCGTTTCACCGTTCCGGCGTTGAGCTCGAGCACGAAGGCGACCGGCTCTTTCGAATCGATGATCGCATCCGACAGGGGGACGGCGTTCTCATGAATGGTCCGGACGGTGCCGTCTTCGGCGATAAAGAGCATGTCGAGCGGCAGATATGTGTTCCTCATCCACATCATCACCCGCCGCGTCTCGCCGAAATCGAACAGCATGCCGTGGTCCGGCGCCATCCGCCGCCGGTGCATCAGGCCCTGTTCGCGCTGGTCCGGTTCGATCGCCAGTTCGACGGTGAGGTCGTGGGCCCGCCCTCCACTGGTGAAAAGCCGGATCTTGTCTCTATCGAAGGAGACATCGGCGGCGAGCGACGAGACGAGCACCGACAACAAAAAAAGCGCCGAAATGGCGCTTCTTGCAAGGAAGTCGCGAAGCGTGTGCATCAGTGCGACCGGTTGGTCGGTGTCGGGCCGTCCGGATGAATTTCCGCAGCCATCAAACCCTTCTCTCCGTCACCGAAGCGGCACAGCACAACTTGGCCCGGGCGCAGTTCCGTCAGACCGAAACGGCGGAGGGTCTCCATATGCACGAAGATGTCCTCGGTGCCTTCGCCGCGCGTCAGGAAGCCGAAACCCTTGGTGCGGTTGAACCACTTGACCAGGACCCGCTCCAGGCCGCTCGTCGGCGTCACCTGGACATGGGTGCGTACCGGCGGGAGCTGCGAGGGATGAACCGCCGTCGACTGATCCATGGAGAGAATACGAAAGGCCTGGTAACCGCGCTCGCGCTTTTGCACGAGCGCCACGACTCGGGCGCCCTCGAGCACGGTCTGGTAGCCGTCGCGCCTCAGGCAGGTGACGTGCAGCAAGATGTCCTGCATGCCATTGTCGGGAACGATGAAACCGAACCCCTTGGCGACGTCGAACCATTTGATGACGCCGGTGATCTCGATGAGATCGAGAGCGTCATTGCCAAGGCCGTCATTCTCGATGACACCTTTTGAAGATGTTCTGTCCGCCATTCTCCCAGCCCCTCGTTACGCGCAACTCTCGATACGGTTAACTGATTCTTATGGACCAGAATAACATCGTCCCGCTGCGCATGCGCAAGTCCCTCGACGTAAATTGGCCGAGGTCATTTATGGGGCCGCAGGCTTGCCTCTGGCTTGCTGTCCCTTAAGTATACGCCATCTTCGGCAAAACAGGGACAATCCAATGCGCTATCTGCACACGATGGTTCGTGTAAAGGACCTCGACCAAGCTCTCCATTTCTACTCAACGCTGTTCGGGCTCCAGGAAATTCGCCGATACGAGAACGAGAAAGGCCGCTTCACGCTCGTCTTCCTCGCCGCACCCGGCGACCTCGACCGCGCCAAGGCAGAGGTGTCGCCCTGTCTGGAACTCACTTACAACTGGGACACCGAGGACTATACCGGTGGACGGAATTTTGGTCACCTCGCCTATGAGGTCGATGACATCTACGCCTTTTGCAAGCGTCTGATGGATAACGGAGTGACGATCAACCGACCACCCCGCGACGGTCACATGGCCTTCGTTCGCTCGCCCGACGGGATATCGATCGAGATTTTGCAGAAGGGAGAGCACCTATCGGCACAGGAACCCTGGGCGTCGATGGGCAATACCGGCAGCTGGTAAGCCCCGCACAATCCGGAGCGCCCAAGGTGCGGGGGTGCGACCGGTACCGCATGATTGCCTCGATCGGGGACCGCCCCAAGGGCAAGACGTTGCGGCACTTTACAGTGGTACAGCGAACTTGGTGCGTGTGAACGCGCGGCGCTGTAGGCCGGTGCGGCACGGCGCGCGGGACCGGACTCGAAGATCAGCAGCAGCAACTGAACGATCCAGAGGTTTTCAGGCCCGGCCAGCGCGCCGGCCTTCGTATATGTTTTGTGAAGTCGGAATTGGTTAGCGCCGGTTTACAAATTGCGCGGTGTCCACTAATTTCCGCGCCATAGTTGAAACGGGGTTATGCTTCGCAATCATTTGCGGCACCATAACCCTCTACTTGGCCTGACCTTCCCGTGGCGGGGTAATTTCTCGCCGCGAGAGCAAAGTTGTCTGTTCTGAGAACTGTTTCGGAACTGAGACTTGATGCGTGTCCGTGAGAGAAGCCGGGCCACGCACGGAGAGTGGGGATAAGACGTTGCAACACCTGGATTCGAGACGCGCGCTCCAGACGATCGGGCGCGTCGCGGCGCTCTCCGTATCACTTCTCGCCCTGGCCGGCTGCGTCTCGGCGGTCGCCGACAGGGAGGGCGCCAATCCGGTCGAATCGCAGCAAGCCGTCGCTCCATCGAGTGCCGCGACGCCGCAATCCGAGGGCGAGCTTTCCAATCAGACCGCCGGCGCCGGTACGACCGCTCAACTGCAAGTGGAGGATCCGGCTGCCCAGGCGGATACGGCCGCTTTGCCACAGGGCCTGACGACGCAAAGCACCGGCCTCAACGCCACGTCGTCGAGCATTTACGGGCAGTCGCCCGTTACTGGGAGCGTGCCTGCGAGCGCCGCCCAACCATCCGGAACACCAGCCGGCGCTCAGCCGGGCGTGAATGCGACGAGCAACAGCCTCTTCGGCGGTGCACAGCCGGCTGCGCCGCCCGTCCTGCCGGCCCAGGAAGGAGCGAGCAATGCAGCTCCGACGGTGGCGCAGCCCGGCACAGAAAGCACCGCCAGCACGGCCGATCTTCCTCCCGCCGTCCCGCTGCCCACGAGCGCACAGGCGGCGCGTGCCGGCGAGACGTCCGCCCCATTGCAGACGGTCGACGTCGCATCGACCGGACAGGTGGCACCGCCTGCCGCGGATCCGGTTCAACCCGCCTCGCCCGCAGACAACGAGAAGGAGCCGCAGCGGACGAGCAAGAGCTGGACGTTCGCAAGTCTCTTTGCCGCCAAACGCAAGCCGAAGCTCCGCAGCAGCGACGCCAGCAACACTGAGGCCGCTGAGAAGCGGACCATCACGACCGCCAATGCGGCTGAACCGCAGGTCGCCTCGCTCGCCTACACCGCGCTTCCGGGCGTCAAGCTGAATCCGCTGTTCAACATGGATCATGCCGACCACGCAGGCGAAGAGGATGACGCGCCGGTGGAGGTCGCCAATCTGTCGGGCCTCGCCCGCTTGGCGCCAAGCGGCCTGATCCTGCAGACGGAGAGCGTGGAAACCGGCTGCTTCAAACCGACGCTTCTCGCAATGCTGAAGAGTGTCGAGCGGCATTACGGTCAGAAGGTGATGGTCACGTCAGGGCTTCGGCCGATCAAGGTCAACCGGAAACGCCAATCGCTCCACACGCGCTGCGAAGCGGCCGACATCCAGGTCAAGGGCGTCAGCAAGTGGGACCTGGCCGAATATCTCAGGAGCCTGCCGGGCCGTGGCGGTGTCGGCACCTATTGCCACACCGAATCCGTGCATATCGACATCGGCCGGCAGCGTGATTGGAATTGGCGCTGTCGCCGTCGCAACGGCTGAAGTGGTTGCGGACATTTTTCTGAGAAAAAGTGGGATTTGCCGCTTGCGGGAATCCAAAGTGCTCTCTATAAGCCACCTCGTCTTGCAGCGCCACGCGCCGTTCCGGAGCACAATGGCCGCTGCAACTTTGCACGGTTTGATAACCGTGCTGAGGCGCCCATCGTCTAGCGGTTAGGACGCCGCCCTTTCACGGCGGTAACACGGGTTCGAGTCCCGTTGGGCGTGCCATTCTCCTTATCCAATACTTACGGATACTCCGACATCGGCGCACACGGCATGTTTATGCTTGCGAGTGATAACGGCTTGCGGCAATTGCTCTTAAATTTCGGCAGAAAGATCGAAAATATTGCTTCGGATGACTTGCGGTAATCCGAAGTGCTCTCTATAAGCCACCTCGTCTTGCAGCGCATGCGCCGTTCCGGCGCACAAAAGGCCGCTGCAACACTTTGCACGGTAAATAAGCGTGCGGAGGCGCCCATCGTCTAGCGGTCTAGGACGCCGCCCTTTCACGGCGGAAACACGGGTTCGATTCCCGTTGGGCGTGCCATCCACTAAAAATTTCCATTTTTTACAGGCAGATCCACGACCGTGGGTTTCGGCCATCGAAACCGGAGTTCGGAGGAGCTGCAGACGCACGTCGCTGCGGCTCGATTTCCGGTCTTACCCTTGCTTGACTACAGAGACACTGACCTCGCCGTCCGACGCGACCGTGCAGGCGATGGTCGCCGAGCGCGGCTCGACGCCACCCTGGCGCAGGTAGTCGATCTTGACGTCAAGCGTGGCGACCTGCGCGCCGTCAGCGCCTGTGCGCACCGGCTCGGTCAGGCTAGTTTCGACGGCAGCCGGATTGTATGGCGCGGCCCATTGGGCGATCGCCTCGTTGCAGCGCTCGACGGTCGGCCGGTCGGCCTCCGAAACGCCGTGGCTGACCGGCGTCACCGGTTCCGGCAGCAAGTCGGCCGCGAAGGCTGGACCGGCGAGAAAAAACATGGCGGCACCGAGCATTCTGATCGTCTGCATGGCCTGTGATCCTCTCCTACTGAAAGTGCTACAGCCGCCTTTGCGCGTCTGATAAGGCGCGCGGCGCTGTGGGGCGTGACCGGCATTCTAGCTTGTCTATCCAGCAAAATAGCAGTGCGACTTTTGGTGGAAGGAGCATACTCCGTGGCAAGGGCTCAATGCGTCGCGGATCGGCAGATATGCGTGGCAGGACGATGGATGGCGAGGCGGGCCAGCCAATGTGGCAGCTAAATGGGAGTCCATCGCCATGGTCACTCGCCGATGATCCTATCGCGCGGCTCCGGCTTAATTCACCGCGATGACCATGCCGTTCGAGTCGAGATGGCACCTGACTCGCGCCCGACGGACCTCGATGCCGCCTTGTCCTGCATAGTCTATGCGCACTGCAATTGGCGCGGTGAGCGCGCCGTCGCGTTGCGAGACGAAAGGACCGGCGCTTGCCGCGCGTATGCGCACGGCGCCAAGGGGCAACGCAGCCGATGCGATCGCCTGGAGGCAGACGCGCACCACGGCGCTTGAGTCACCCGAAATCGCTCCCGTCGTCATCGGGTCCGTAACGGGATAGCCCGAAACGCCTTGCTTGTATTCGCCGCGCTCACCAGGCCCAGTTTCTATCGGCCAGAGGATGAGAGGCAGACGGATGGATGGCGGTACGGCCTGTGCGGGAGCAATGCCGACAATCGCTCCTGCACCGACACTCTTTGGAGTGACGCTACTCTTTCGAGATCCGGGGCTTACGAGGAGACCAGGTAAAGCACGGCTCGGAACAGGGGTCGCTCGCTTGCCTTTCGACGATGCGGCTCCCCCACCAGATCCGGACGAGGTCCCGTGACTCTTGCCGCTAGCTCCACTGTTTGATCCCGCCTTCGCGCCGGTCGAGGCTCCGGCCTTTGCTGCGCCTCCTGAGCTGTTCCCTGGCGAGCCGCCGCTCTTACCACCAGCCGCGGCGGCGCTGAACTTGCCGGCGACACCGAGGTCGAGAGCCGGGGCCAGCCCAATTGCAATTGCAATCACGAATGTGGCAGCCAGGTAAATGCGCATCACCAGAGTCCTCAATCTGCGCATATCAACCTCGACTTCCCTTACCAGAGGCCGGGCACGAGCCGCCGGGGGAAAAGCGAATCGGGCAGCGCCTTCGGTACAGGCTGAACATCGACCTTTCGACGCTCGGTAGCGGGTTTGCGGCCATCTATTTCCTCCGGCGTCGCCGCACGCTCGCGGCCACCACCCCGATCGCGCGCAGCGTCCGATGCACGGCGCTGCGCCGCCAATACCCGGGTCAATTGCTTCTTTGCCACGTCGCGTTCTCGGCGAACGGTGTCGAGCTCCCGAGCGAGCGACCTTGCCTTCTCGCGTTCCAATGCGAGTTCTTCGCCAGCTCGCCTCGCCTCAGCCTCGGCAATTTGGCCAGCCAGCACAGCGGCAGCCTTCTCTGCCGCTGCGAAATTGGCGTCGGGCTCCGGAACAGCAGCCGATTGGAGGGCATCGGCGAGATCGCGCCCGTCCTCCACCGCCCGCCTCTGCGTCGCCCGCATCGCCGAGTCGAGCTCCCGGCGAACAGAGTCGAGATCACGAGCGAGCGACTTTGCCCTCTCGCGTTCCGATGCGAGTTCTTCGCCAGCCCGCCTCGCCGCAGCCTCGGCATTCCGGCGAGCCAGCACAGCAGCCGCCATCTCTGCCGCTGCTAAATTGGCGTCGGGCTTCGGAACAGCAGCCGATTGGAGGGCATGGGCGAGATCGCGCCCGTCCTCCATCGCCCGCTGCTGCATCGCCCGCATCGCCGTGTCGCGCTCCCGGCGAGCAGTGTCGAGATCGCGAGCGAGCGACCTTGCCCTCTCGCGTTCCAATGCGAGCTCTTCGCCAGCCCGCTTTGCCGCAGCCTCGGCAACTTGGCGAGCCAGCACGGCGGCCTTCTCCGCCGCTGCCTAATCGGCGCCGGGTTCCGCGGCAGCGGACGATTGGCGGGCCAAGGCGAGATCGCGCTCGTAAGCTCCAAGCTTTTGCCGCACCTCCTCAAGCGCTCGTCTCTCATCGGCCAGCGCCGCTTCCGCGGCGTCTCGTGCCCTGAGCGCGGCAGCCTTTGACCGCATTGCTCCGGCGGCTTTGGCCTCCAACTCTTCAACTATCTGCAGCACCATCGTCAGATCACGCGCGCGTGCTTCGGCTCTTTGGCGTTGCTTTTCGGCGACTTGCCGCATCGCATCAAGGTCTCTTCTGGCCGCCGCCAAAGCGCGGCGGAGAATTTCCTCCAGCTTACCACCCGCCATTTGCGTACCGTTCTTGGGTGCATCGACGTTCTGGCTCGCCGCGAGGAGCTTTTCAGGTGCGGCACTCCTGGCGCGTCCGCGCAGGGTCAACTCAGGTGTATCGTTGATCGACGCTTCAGCAGCCTCTCCTCGCGCCGAAGCGCGTATTTCGAGCATGTCCTGTGGAGCAAGTGCGTCGACAGTTGCTGCCTCCCGGCCTGCCGGAGACCCAAGTAGCAAAACGAGGCTGAACGAAATGAGGCTGAGCGTTGCCATAGCTTGGTCCCGCCGGGGCGACTTGCCATAGTACTGCGTTGGTTTGCTCCCCGCTAGAGGAGAATGCGGCGCTGGCGCACGTCGCCTCCCACACGTCCTTCTGGGTTCGCGACAGCGCTCCACAGCACCAAAAACTAAGTGGCGGCAGAACCGTTGAGCGTGCTATTCCTCCTCTTTCCTATTTCATCTTTTTCATAGTATGTTGCTCAAGCTTCGGCGCAGGCGCCCATCGTCTAGCGGTTAGGACGCCGCCCTCTCACGGCGGTAACACGGGTTCGAGTCCCGTTGGGCGTACCACTATCTTTATTTTTCAATGACTTAGAGACGTGTCCCCGACATGTCCCCAACATTGTCCCCAACATAGGGTTTTTGTCCCCGACATCGTCATTTGATGTCCCCGACATCCCGTCATTTAACGACGACGAGTTTCGGCTGGCGGGCTTTCTTCCTCGCCGCTTCTAGGTCGAGCAGCGCCTTTGTCGCCGCCGCCGCCTCGTTCATCTTGCGGGTATAGACTCGCACTTCCTGCGGTGTTGCGTGGCCGAGGCTATGCTGCATCTGCGACTCGGTCGCACCGTTCTCGGCAAGGTCGGTGGCGAGCGCCTTCCTCAATCCGTGCAACGTATATCCCTCGGGGATGCCCGCTTGCTTCACCCATTTCTGCATCCGGTTGCCTAGGCCCGCGATGGTGTACGGGCGGCCATAGGCGTTCTTTAGGATCGTGCCTTCCCTCGGACCATCGAGCGCGTCTAGCGCTTCCCTGACGTCGTCAGTGATGACCAGAAACACTTCCCTGCCGCCGTTGACGCTGCGGTTCTTCATCTGACGGAAGTGGAAGCCTTCGACGGTGACCAACGATCCGTCGGCCATCTTGATCTCGCGTTTGACGATCTGATCCCATCTCACGGTTGCGACGTCCGAGCGGCGATTGCCGAGACCGTAGGCGAGCACGAAAGCCGTTCTTGCCCGCGTGCCGAGCGGGAAATGCGCCTTGAACTTCTCGCGCACTTCGGGGGGCCACCAAAGGAAGCCGTCCGTCTGCGGCGCTTCGTATTTCAGCACATGGGTCGGATCGATCTCAACCCATTCTTCGTCGAGTGCCACACGCACTAGTTTGCGGACGCCGGTCAGCAAATGCTTCGCCTTCGTCTTCGATTTCGCATCGACATTGTTGAGGAAGCGGCGAAGGTCCCTCACCCGCGCGTTCTCGACGAGGACGTCTTTCCAGCGCAATTCGTGCTCGTCGTCGACATGCGCCTTCATGAACTCGTCCTGATCGCGAAGCGCCTCGTTGCGGGTCGACTCGACGAGCGAGGTGAACCATGCCTGTTTGAGCATGAGGCGCTGCGCATGCGCGAAGGACTTCGGCACGATGCCACGCGGCATTTCGACGACTTCGGTCTTCGTCTCGGTCGTGGCGCGCTGATAGGCGACCTCGAAGCATTCGTCGCCCGGTTGACCGGGCAGACCAAATTCCTTTGCGCTGCGACCCTTGCCGCGATAGCGCCAGACCTCGCGTCCGCGATGCATGCGGCTCGAAGCGCCGGGATAGTCAGGATGCGTCGCCATCGCGGGCCTCCAGTCGTTCGATTGCCAGCCGCATCATGCGTTCGTATCTGAACGGTCGGCCTTGCGCGATGCCGTCCAGCGTCCTCACCGGAATGCCCAGGCGGCGGGCGGCTTCGTTCACCGTGATCCCCTGCCGTTGCCGCCATGCCCTCACTATCTCGGATAAATCCATGTTCATTGCCCTTCTGTCTTGACGCGACTCGAGCGTCGCATAGGGCAATGTATATGCGCACACTGCGCAATCATGCAAGCTCATCTTATCCGTGGTCCACTGGCTTCGAGTTGCGCCTCGATGCCGGACTTCTCAGTCGGCAAGTCGTCGAAACAGGCGTCGAGTTGATAGCGGTCCCAGACGGTCCGGCCGTCGATCCGCTTCGGCTTCGGCATCCGCTTGTCGGCGACGAGCGTGTCGAACTTGGCGGGCGAAACGCCGACATAGCGGGCGCTCTCCTCTCGCGACAGTCCCCTGGGCGGCCAGCCATGCGGATCAGTCTTCGGCATCCTCCCCGTCCCTTAACAGGTCCATCGAGTATAAATGCAAATTTGCACTTTCTACTTTCGATCCATAAGTGCAAATCTGTATTTATACCTTAAAATTCAAAGTTCAGATTTGGAAATGCAAGTCCGTCTCGAAACTATACTGTTGCTAGATCGGATTTGGAAGCGTTAAAATGGTTCCCGTAGAGCACCATTTTGGATTTGAACGTGTGTGAGGAACAGATGAACGACACCCCTATCCGCAAGCTGATGACAGACGACGACCTTGCCGACCGCTGGGGTTGTGAGCGCGAGACGGTCCTGCGCCGTCGAAAGTTGTGGGGACTGAAAGGCGTCAAATTCGGTCGCCAGTGGCGTTTCCGGCCCGAAGACGTCGAGGAGTGCGAGCGCCGTCGTGTGACGGCAGAGTGACCGGCAAAAGAAACCGCCGCGACGTATGAGGGGCAGCGCGGCGGTTTCGAGACAAGGTTAGGGCAGGAAAACCCGTCGCCCGTCGCAAAGATATCATTTCCGAATTTCGGATGAAAGCGGCGGCGGTTCCAAAGTGAAGGAACGCCAGCATGAGCAGGACTGTCTGACATGTCGGGCGGGCTCGAAACCCGCCGCACCCGTCCCCAACGGGACACATCTCCAAACACCCGACAATGGTACCGCCGTGGCACCAAACCTCTGCCGAGGGAGGAGGCGTGATGGACTATCGATCTCTGGATCGCGAACTCGGCAAGCACCACAAAAAGGATTTGTCCTGCCCGGATTGTGGTGACCGGATGACGATCCGGCGGGTCAAGGACAGCCAAGGGAAGATCGCCGTCGAATGCTTCACATGCGCGATTGAGGAGACCTATAAGAAGAGCGATCCGCCATCGGACAGCAACGACGACAAGCCGCTCGAACCCCTCGCCACATTTTCGGTTGCCGACTTCGCCGGAAAGCCCCTTCCAGAGCGTGAATTCCTCGATGGCCGCCACCTGTTCCCGGCCCGTAATGTCACACTCCTGCAGGGCGATGGCGGCACCGGCAAGTCGCTGCTCGCGATGCAACTCGCCATGGCGGTGGCGGTCGGTGGTACGTGGCTCGGCATCGCCGTCAAACGTGGCGCGGTTCTCTATCTCTCGGCCGAGGAGGACGAAGCGGAAAATCACATCCGCGCCGCCGAGATCGCCGCCGCCGAACCGCTCGACCTCGTCGACATGAAGCATCTGCGGATCAGTTGCCTTGCTGGCGAAGATGCGGCGCTGGCGACCGAAGACAAAAAGGGGCGGGTTGCAACCACGACGCTTTACCAGCGCTTGGAACTTTCGCTCGAAAATATCAAGCCGCTGCTGATCGTCCTCGACAATCTCGCCGATGTCTTCGGCGGCAACGAGATTTCTCGCGCGCAGGCCAGACAGTTCATCGGCATGCTCAGGCGTCTCGCCATTCGTTTCAATTGTTACATCCTCTTGCTCGGGCATCCTTCGTTGACCGGCATTAATTCCGGTACCGGGACGTCCGGCTCGACGGCATGGTCCAACTCGGTTCGCGCTCGGCTCTACCTGCATAAGCAGATCGGCCAGGACGGAAGCGAAGCCGACCAGAGCGTGCGCGTGCTCGAAACCATGAAAGCCAACTATGGCCCGCGCGGCGAGCCTATCAATCTGAAATGGGATTGCGGGCGCTACATCTGCACCGACAAGCGACCGCGCGCCGGATCGGACATCGGCAAGGCGGACAAGGCGCGTCGCATCTTCCTCGCACTGCTTCGGCTGCACAATGATCTCGGCATCAACGTCTCGGCCAACCCGACCGCCAATAACTACGCGCCGAAGCGGTTCTACGTCCATCCGAAGAACGACAACGTATCGAGCAAGATGCTTGAGACGGCGATGTTCGAACTGCTCGAAAAGGGGCAGATCGCCAGCGTCCCTTATGGCCCGCCATCAGCCGGAACGAGGCGACTATGGGTTGCATAATACAACTTCTGCTGATCGACGCCCTCTCCCCTCGACGCCTCTCGATGCCTCGGCTGTTGTTCAACGAAAACAAGCACTTAGAAACTCGACGCGCCCTCTCCTATTACTATCGTAATAGAGGGCCGCTTTGCGGCGGCCCCCTTTACTACGATAGCGGCGCGAAGGCACCGAAGGCATTTCCCCGCAAATTCGCCACCGTGGGGAATTTCGGAGGTGCCGCATCATGATCGCTCCCGGAGTCATCGTCACCTATCGCGGGCAACGCTATCAGTGCAGCGCTGTCCGCCTGTCCGACGACGGTCGCAAGCTCGTCGCCCAATGGACGAGCCGATGCGCCGATTGCGGCGCGTCCTTTTCGTTCGCCTACCGGGCACACGTCACCGCAGGCTTTTCGCCGAACCGGCGATGCTGGCGCTGCGCTCACCCAGGCAAGCCAGTCGAGCCGCGCAAGCGGAAGGCCAAGGCGAAGGCCAAGCCACCCGTTCAAAAGCCGCCGCCCGTGCCGAAAGCGAAGGCGTACACGGCGAGCAACGTCATCCCGTTCATACGGCCAATCCGGAGCCACCGATCCGGGCAACAGGAGGAAGTGCAATGACTGATTTGGAGGCGGAAAGGGAGGAAGCACGATGACCTATCACGCGATACGCCGTGAAGCATTGGCGCTTTGCCGCGAAGAGATCGAACGCCGCGTCAAGTTCTATGCCAGATGCGATAGGATGGGAGTCTCGACAGTGCGGGTCTACACTGCTGCCGATATGTTCAATCGACCGTTCTTCTACAAGCCGTGGCAGCGAAAGCATCGCGAGTTCGCCAAACGCGTTGCGCCTTATCTCACCTTCGAGCAATGGGATAACATCGCTTATGAATGCGATGATCTGGCGAGGCGCATGCACGGTCCCATGGACGGGATACGATGGTTTGAAAACATCTTCGAACCGTTGCGTCTGAAGGATGGAAGGATGATCGTCGCTTGACCATAAGGGGCCATGCCGAAGGGAGGGGGGCGTCCTCGAACCTTTCGGACGTCCCTTCGGGACCGGCGGCGCAGGCAAACGCTAAAAATCGGGAAATTGTTGATGGGGGGGCTATGTCTATACAAAATTGCCATTTTTGACCGTCCCGCAACCGGCGCTAACCTCGCCTAATCCGCCGATTTCCGCTAAGAGTCGTTCTATGACACTGGAAACAATCCGCTTCGACATCCAAGACTTCCTCAAGACCCCGGAAGATCAGGCTGGCATTCTCGAAGCCGCGCTCGAAGACGGCGATCCTGATCTGATCGCAACGATCATCGCCGATATTCGCGAAGCCCAGCGCAGGAATGGCAGCGATCCCGACGCGCCGAAGGCAACCGACGAATAAGCCGGTTCCGGCGCGGCATGGATTTCCACCAAGGAGGACCAATGAGTAGCAAGATCGCTTTGGGGGATATCCCCCACATTGTCCGCAACCTTCGCCGCCTCAACCCGATCCGCTATCGTCCTGTGTGCCTTCCCGACCCGCCTTTGCGTATTCGCGGATATTCCAGACGAGAATATCCCTTCGATCACACGGACAGGCTCGCCCGGTGATCGCCGTTCCACCCCTCGCCTGATGGATTGATCGTCCAAAACGAAAAGGCGCGTCTGCGGCCTTCTATGACGGAACGAAACATGATCGTTTCGCTTCCGAAATGAAAGTGCTATGCTTTCCCTTGCCGTGAGAAAGCCCCCGGCGGGCAAGCGTTGTCGATACCCGACCGCCCCGCCGAAAACGGAGGCGGTTTTTTATGGATCACCAACTTGCCCGCGTCGAGCGCGCGCTTTCCGAGCAGAAACATCTCCTGATCAGCCTCGAACGCCGAGGGCGTAAACGGGCCAAGGCACCGCAGCAAGCGATCATCCGCGCCGCCATCTGCCGCGTTCACGCCTTCCTCGGGAAGACTGATGCCGACCAGGTGGCGGCCTCGCTCTATCCCGGCGACGCCGATGTGAGCCGCGCGCTTTCCGATATCGGCGGTTTCCTGAAAGCCCGCGCGGCTGCGCCCCCGGCGACTACAGATGACGCTGCATCGTGGGGAATCGTGCAACCCGCCTTTGCGGGTGTTCTCGAAGTCATCGCGCCGCAAAGTGTGTATTCTGCGCTCGCCTCACGCGGCTTGCGGATTTCGCTTGCGGGCGTCTCGTCGGTTCCCGTGCCGCGGCGCGACGATAGCGTGACGCCAACGATGGCCGGTGTCTTTCCCGGCGAAGGCGACCCGATCCCGGTCCGCCGCGTTGGCCTCTCTTCGAACGTCATCCGGCCGTTTATAGCGAAAATCCTGACGATCTTTTCGGCTGAACTCGCCAAGCATTCGAATGTCGAGGCGATCCTGTCCGCGATCATTCGCGAGGACACGGCCGAGGCTCTGGACAGCGTCATGCTTTCGGACGAGGCGGCGACCGCCGCCGCACCTGGCGGCTTGCTTGCCGGTGTCGTGCCGTTGACGCCAACCGGCGGCGGTGGTGCTGCCGCTCTTGCGCGCGATCTCGGTGCGCTTGCCGCCGCCATCGATGCCGACGACCTCGTTTACCTGATGCCGCCCGCCGAGCGCATCAGAGCGCTCACACTCGCGCCGGGCTTGGCCGCCGCAACGATCATCGCCGCACCGACGCTTGCCGCCGGAACCGTCGTTGCCATCGATGCCGCCGCTTTCGTTTCCGGCGAAGGCGACGCGCCTCAGTTCGACATTTCCGACAAGGCGGTCGTGGTCAACGACGACGGCCTGCCGGTTCCGGACTTCGCAACCGCCAGCACGGTCTCGCTGTGGCAGATGCGGCTTCTCGGTCTGCGCATGCTGCAACAGGTCAGCTGGGGTCTGCGGTCCGCCGGGTCGGTCGCTTATACTGAGGCGGTGACATGGTGAGCACGTACAAGGACGATAACGGCGAAGACTACGAGCAGTGGGCCGCGCGGAAACTTCGCGAGATGGACGAGCGCAAGGCACAAGCCGGACTCGAGGCGAGGCTCGCGGCCTTGGCAAGGCGTACCGACAAACGTCTCGGGGAAATCGTCAAGGCCGTCGAACTCGCCTTCGGCGACCTGCGCACCGAGATGCAGGTGCAGCGCGCCGTCTACGACGACGAGGCGGCGCTGCTTGCGGAACTGAGAGACACGCACGAAACGCTCGTCGAGCGGCTGGTCAAGAAAGCGTTGAAGGACCAGAGCAAGGCGTTCGCCAGCGAAATTGGGACGCTCAGGAATTCGCTCCACTTCCTTGAGGCGCGAGTGAAGGAACTGGAAGCGAGGGCCGCGAAATGAAGGCTGAATGCGAACCGCTCGCCGACGCCATTGCGCGCCATCGGCAGAGCTTTTCCGGCGAAGGCATCTTCGCGCTTGTGACGATGCCGGACGGGACCGGCTTCTATTGCGTCCCGGACGGCGAGCAGATGAGCGCGACAAGGCTTTCCCGAGCCGAGATGCTTGAGAAGCTGATCGAACTTTACGGCTTGTCGGCGTTTCGCGGCAATTGACGGTTTGCGCCGCTGTTCACGCGGGCTCGGCGGCGCATCTGCCGGGGGCGGTCCGGTTTTCCTATTGCCGGGCCGCCTTTTTCAAATCGGAAAAGGTGGTGAGACATGGCCGAAGAAGACACCAGACTGATCCTTGCGATTAGCGCCGATATCGCCAGCCTGAAACGGGCGATGAAGGACGCCGACATCACGGTCAAGCAAACCACCAATGCCGTAAACGACAATTTCAAGCGGGTCGGGCCGGCGGCGGATCGGGCGGCGAAGCAGATATCCGCCTCGATGCAGAACGCGACGCGCAATCTCTCTTTTCAGTTTCAGGATGTCACCACGTCGCTGCTGTCCGGCGCTTCGCCCTTTACCGTCATGGCGCAGCAGGCGGCGCAGGCGGGCACCGCCATCGATGATCTGCGCAAGTCGGGCGGGCTCTTGAAGGGCATCGGCTCGTCGCTCGCCAGCCTCATCTCACCGGCATCGCTCGGCGTCTCGGCGGCGATCCTCGCCTTCGGCTACCTGACACAAGAGGCAATCGAATTCTTCTCGTCGACCGAGGAAGGCAGCGAGGAAGCGAAAAAGGCGATCAAGGCGCAGGCCGACGAACTGACGGCGATCCGCGACCGCTGGAAGGACATCAATCCGGAGGTGGCGACCTACATCGACCAGTTGCTCGAAGCGACGAACCAGACGCAGAAGCTCGCCGACAAGCAGGCGCTCCTCGACAAGGCGTGGGAACCGGTGCGCGACCTCGTCGACGAGGTCGACCAGGCGCTCCTCGACTTGACGTTGAAGCTGGACAATCTCGGGCAACTGGACGCCATCCGCGAACTGCAGAAGGCGCAAAGGGCATGGCGCGCCGAGATCGATGCCGGTCGACCAGGTCTCGACGAGTTGAAGCGGCTGCAAGACCTCATCACTCAGGCGGCGAATCTCACCGGCATCTCGGTCGACGACCTCACCGGCAAGATCGACAGCCGGTTGACGCCAGCCCTGAAAAGGGCAGCGAACGAGGCCAAGGGCATTGAGAAGGCGTTCATCGACATGCGGCCGCCGCCCTTCGCGCCGCCGTCGATGACTCCCATTCCCGGACAGGGCGGGCCGGTCGCGGGCACCATCGAACGGCAGAACGAAATCTTCCGTCGCGAGCAGATGATCAAGCAGGGGGAGGAGGACGCGAAGGCATATAGGACCGGTCTCCGCGACTATCTCGCGCGGGACAAACCGCTGTCGCACATCACCGAACTCGATCCGGAATTCCAGAGCCGGTTGGCGCAATTCCTCGCGGCGGCGGGCGAGCAGGCGGGCAGGATCACAATTACCAGCGGCGCGCGTTCGATCGAGCGACAGGCGCAACTGTGGCAGCAGGCTTTGCAGAA
The DNA here is from genome assembly GCF_000265205.3 of Sinorhizobium fredii USDA 257. Classification (NCBI taxonomy): domain Bacteria; kingdom Pseudomonadati; phylum Pseudomonadota; class Alphaproteobacteria; order Hyphomicrobiales; family Rhizobiaceae; genus Ensifer; species Ensifer fredii. Next base: position 3,769,542 of record NC_018000.1, on the reverse strand, counting down.
ATACGGCTCACCGGAAGCGGCGCGCAAATGGGTCGCACCGCCCGGCCGCTCGCAGCACAACGTCGGACGCGCCGCCGATTTGCAGTTCGAGTCGGATGCGGTCCGGGAATGGGCGCACGCCAATGCCGAGGCTTACGGGCTTGTCTTCCGGCTTGAGAACGAGGCGTGGCACGTCGAACTCAGGCGCGAGGGGCAGCGCGAGCGTAAGAAGAAATCGCTTCAGGACGTCGTGCTGTCGGAGAAGCAGGCTGTCGAATTGCAGCAGGAGATAAACCGCATCAATGCTGATGCGACGCTGTCGGACGAGCAACGCGCCATTGCCATCGACAAGCTGACGATGTCGACGAAACTCCTGCATCAGGCCGAGGCCGAAGGGATTGCCATCACGCCGCAGGTCCGCGCCGAGATCGAGCGCACGGCGACGGCCTACGCGACCACCGAGGCGGCACAGCGGCGGCTCACTGCCGCCCGCAAGGAAGATACCGCCCGGACCGAGGAGCAGGCGCGGCAGCAGCGGGAACTGGCCGAGGCGGTCGCTTCCACCGCGAAGACGGCATTTTCCGGCTTCGTCAACGATCTGAGGAACGGCGTGTCGGCGGGCGAAGCCTTCCGCAACATGCTCGACCGCGTCATCGACGGCATGATCAACATGGCGATTGAGGCGATGTTCGCCAAAAACGCGCTCGGCGGTCTCTTCGGCGGCGGGTTTGGCGGCGGGCAAGCTGCAATTGCATTCGGCGGCGGTGCCGGTCTCTATCATGGCGGCGGCGACGTCCGGGCAACCGCGCCGATGCGCAGGGTCTCACCAGCCGTCTTCATGGGCGCGCCGAGGCTGCACAATGGTCTCATGCCGGACGAGTTTCCGGCGATCCTGCAAAGGGGTGAACTCGTCATTCCGAAGGCGGCAAGGCGCAGCAGCGCGGGAATGGTCGACAATTCGAGGACCTATCTCGGCGACGTCAAGGTCGACGTTCAAACCGGCATGGTGGTCGCCTCGTCCGAGGATGGCAGGCAGATCGGCGAGCGGATCAATTCGGCGGTTCGATCCGTCCTCGTCGCCGAGTCGCGCCCGGGCGGACTGCTGCGAAAAATGCCGTCGTGAACATGTTTAGCGGCTAAAGAAGTTATTACCGCATGCGGCAATATTGCCCTTTGATTCCACTGCAAGAATTTCCCGCCGGCGGGAAGTTTCAGGCTAAAGCAAAGTAGGGGCACCCCCACTTTGCTTTACCGCCCCGCCCGTGGCTGGCATCCCGGCGCGAACCGTTGCTGCGGCGGATCGGCATTCGGGAAGGTTTCGCCATAGAAGCGCTTGATCGAGTTGACCACCCGGAATGACGGCGACTTGGCATCACCGAGCATGATCCGCGTGATCGCGCTCGCGCCGACATTCGCACCCTCGGCAATCGCTTTGCGCGACAATCCGGTCTCTTCCAATCGGCGAATCATTGAGGCAATTTCGGCGACATCATTGGACATGGGCGCATTCCTCGGCGCGTTCGGGACGATAAAAACGCAGAGGGCGTCGGCGGTCGGTCAACTCAATCGAGCCGCGACGCCCCGGCCTCTTTCGAGGCGAGGAGAGGATACCACTGTCCCCAACGGTTTAGAACGATATGGGAACATTGGCCGAAATGTCCCCGAAAATTCGTCAATGATTTCAAAGGAATGGCACGCCCGTTGGGCGTACCAGTTTTACCCTCGACATTTTCCCGAGAAAAATCGAATGTAGTCGCGCTTGGTCCCCTTGCGGGAATCCAAAGGCACCTCTATAAGCCACCTCGTCTTGCAGCGCCGTGCTCCGTTTCGGCGCACGAAGTTCGCTGCAACACTTTGCACGGCTAATAGCCGTGCGGAGGCGCCCATCGTCTAGCGGTCTAGGACGCCGCCCTTTCACGGCGGAAACACGGGTTCGATTCCCGTTGGGCGTGCCATTTTCCAATCTTCAGAATTCCCTTTAGTTACATTGCGCAACCCGCTGATACGGCTTGGGGAGTTCGCCGCGGCGCGAGCGCACTCAATTGGCCCTTGCCGCATCCGTCACACGCAGTTGCACCCGGCGCGATCCCTGCCAAAGGTCCGCTGAAACCGAACCGGCGACATGGATCGTCGAGCCGCGGTTGCCGAGCAGAAAATCGCCGAGCGGCGTTTCCGTCGCCCGGAAGGCAATGCCGTCGATTCGGCTGCCGTCATGGCCCTCGAGCGTGACCTTGACGTGATTGGCGCCGACTTGTCGGCTGTCGCGCAGCCGATGCTGCGGAAAGGCGAAGACCGGCTGAGGATGGGCCGAGCCGTAGGGGCCGGCCTGGTCGAGAAGGTCGACGAGGTCGAGCGTCGCTCCGGCCGCCGCCAGCGCGCCGTCGAGCTTGAGGGTCTCAACGGCGACCAGGTTGCGTACTGCGCCCTCGGCGCGTTCCTCGAAGAATTGGCGCAGTCGCCCGAGTTTGGTCCGCTCGACCGTCAGGCCGGCCGCCATCGCATGTCCGCCTCCTTTGACGAGGAGGCCATCGTCGACCGCGGCGCGAACGAGCCGGCCCATGTCGAAACCAGTGATCGAGCGGCCGGAGCCGGTCCCGCGGCCGCTCGGATCGAAGGCGATGGCAAAGGTCGGCCGGCGGAACTTCTCCTTGATGCGTGCCGCGATGAGACCGACGATGCCCGGATGCCAGTTCTCCCTGGCGGTGACGATCACGGAAGCCCCCTCACCCGTGCCGTATTCCGCCAGCACTTCCGCCTCCGCCTCGGCGAGCATCGCCGCCTCCATCGCCTGGCGCTCGCGATTGAGCTCGTCGAGCTGGCTGGCGATCACCTCGGCCGCCGTCGCATCGTCGAGGGTCAATAGCCGGCTGCCGAGCGCGGCATCGCCGATCCGGCCACCCGCATTGATACGTGGTCCGATCAGAAACCCAAGGTGATACAGCGTGACCGGGCCACCGATCGCGGCCTTGCGCAGCAGGGCTGCCAGCCCGTTATTGCCCATGTGCCGCGCCGCGATCAGTCCCTTGACGACATAGGCACGGTTCAGCCCCTTGAGCGGTACCACGTCGCAGACCGTTGCCAGCGCCACGAGATCGAGCAGTGCCAGCAGATCGAACGAGGCGGCACGCGCATTGCCACCAAGCCGCAGCACCCGCAAGGTGTTGACGAGCACCAAATAGACGACGCCCGCCGCACAGAGGTGCCCCTGTCCGGACAAATCGTCCTCGCGATTCGGATTGACGAGCGCGTGGCATGGCGGGAGCGTCGCGCCGACCTGGTGGTGATCGATGACGACCACGTCGATGCCGCGCTCGGCAGCGACCGCGAGCGACTCATGGCTTGTCGAACCGCAGTCGACGGTGACGATCAGACCGGCACCGTTGCCGATCAGCTGTTCGATCGCCTGCGGGTTCGGCCCGTAGCCCTCGAAGATGCGATCGGGAATATAGATCTCGGGTTGAACGTCGAAATGGCGGAGGAACCGCAGCATCAGCGCCGAAGACGCCGCGCCATCGACGTCGTAGTCACCGAATATCGCGACTTTCTCGCCGCGGCGAACGGCATCGGCGAGCCGCTCCGCAGCCTTGCGGCAATCGGTCAGCACGTCCGGATCGGGCATCAGCGCGCGCAGCGTCGGATCGAGGAATTGTGCCGCGTCGTCGAGACCGACGCCACGGCCTGCCAGCACCCGGGCGATGAGCTCCGAATGGCCGTGCACCTGGCTGATCGCCAAAGCGCGATTCTGCCCGGCCTGATCGAGGCGCGAGACCCAGCGCTGACCGCTGATCGAGCGTTCGACGCCGAGAAATGCCCGCTCTATCGGATCCGCCAATAGGTCCATGCTGCCTGTCCGCCTGAAGTCCCTCCGTTCTTAACCAAGATTTTAAGGCAGAAAAACAGGCAGGTCGGCCACTCCAGCCCGTAACAGGCATCCTGGAGTGTTTCTCAACAGATTTAAGGGATCACCAGTCCTTGGGCCGCTCGATGCGGATCACCTGCGGCTCTCCGACGAGATAGCCCTCGCCCTTGATCGAGACGATCGCCCTGCGCACCGAAGCTTCGTGCGTTGCATGCGTGACCAGGATGATCGTCTTCGGTTCGGCAGGATCCGCGTAATGCTTGGAATGCTGCATGATCGATTCGAGCGAGATGTCGTTTTCCGCCATGTGCCGGGCGATGTTGGCGAAGACGCCGGTGCGATCGACCACTTTCAGGCGAATGAAGTATCCGCCCTCGTGGCTCTGCATCCGGGCCCGCTTGTAGGGCAGCAGGGCCGTGGTGGGCCGTCCGAACGCCGGGACGTGTTGGGCGCCCGGGCGGCTCTTGGCGATGTCGGCGATATCGCCAAGCACCGCCGATGCCGTCGCATTGCCGCCGGCGCCGGGGCCGACCATCAGCAATTCGCCCAGAATGTCGGACTCGATCGCGACCGCATTCGTCACGCCGTCGACTTGTGCGATGACGGAGTCATACGGAACCATCGTCGGGTGGACGCGCTGCTCGATACCGCTATCGGTACGCTGCGCCACGCCGAGCAGCTTGATGCGGTAGCCAAGGTCGGCGGCTGCCTGGATGTCCTCGATCGAGATATTGGTGATGCCTTCCAGGTAGATGTCATCGGCGGCGATCGCCGTGCCGAAGGCTAGGCTGGTCAGGATCGAGAGCTTGTGGGCGGTGTCATTGCCCTCGATATCGAAGGCCGGGTCCGCTTCGGCGTAGCCGAGGCGCTGCGCTTCCTTCAGGCAAGCCTCGAAGGTCAGCCCCTCCTTCTCCATCTTTGTCAGGATGTAGTTGCAGGTTCCGTTCATGATCCCGTAGACGCGCGAGACGGTATTGCCCGTCAGCGATTCGCGCAGCGCCTTGATGACCGGGATGCCGCCGGCGACCGCCGCCTCGTAGTTGAGCAGCGCGCCCTGTTCCTCGGCAATGCCGGCGAGTTCGATGCCGTGCTGCGCCAGCAGCGCCTTGTTGGCGGTAACCACATGGATACCGCGCTTCAGTGCCGCCTTGACCGAGGAATAGGCCGGATCCCCGGCCCCGCCCATCAACTCGACAAAGACATCGATATCCGCCTCGGAGGCGAGTGCCACCGCGTTCTCGAACCAGGCGGCCTTACCCAGATCGACGCCGCGGTCCTTGCTGCGATCCCTTGCCGCCACGGCAACAAGCTCGATCGGCCTTCCGCACGTCGTTGCCAGCATCTCACGACGTTCCTGGAGAATCCGCACGAGTGAGGCACCAACCGTCCCCAAGCCCGCAATGCCGATTTTGAGGGCATCTGCCATAGCAAGTTCCTAACATGTAGAAGGCGCCCCGCCGGAGCGGCAGGGCCATTTTGCGCGAAAGTCGGCTCTTTTCCTACCGATGTGCATTCAGCGAGACGACATTGTGCATCGTCTCATCCGCCGTCGACAGGAAGCGCTTGATGTTGCGCGCCGCCTGGCGGATGCGGTGCTCGTTCTCGACGAGCGCCAGGCGGACATAATCGTCGCCCTGCTCGCCGAAGCCGATGCCGGGGGCCACCGCGACATCCGCCTTCTCGACGAGCAGCTTGGAGAACTCCAGCGAGCCGAGGTGGCGGAACTTCTCGGGGATCTTCGCCCAGGCGAACATCGTCGCCGGCGGCGGCGGCACTTCGAAGCCGGCCTTGCCGAAGCTGTCGACCATCACGTCGCGGCGGCGCTTGTAGATGTTGCGCACCTCGGCGATGTCGCTGCCGTCGCCGTTCAACGCCTGGGTCGCGGCCACCTGGATCGGCGTGAAGGCGCCGTAATCGAGATAGGACTTCACCCGCGTCAGCGCCGCGATCAGGCGCTCGTTGCCGACGGCGAAGCCCATCCGCCAGCCGGGCATCGAAAACGTCTTCGACATCGAGGTGAATTCGACCGTGACGTCGATCGCGCCCGGCACTTCCAGGACCGAGGGCGGCGGCACGTCGTCGAAGTAGATTTCCGAATAGGCCAGGTCCGACAGCACGATGATGTCGTGCTTCTTCGCGAAGGCGATAACGTCCTTATAGAAATCGAGCGTGGCGACCTGGGCGGTCGGATTGGACGGATAGTTGAGGATCAGCGCCAGGGGCTTCGGGATCGAGTGCTTCACGGCGCGCTCAAGCGGCGGGAAGAAGCTCTCGTCCGGCTCGACCGAGATCGAACGGATGACGCCGCCGGCCATCAGGAATCCGAAGGCATGGATCGGATAGGTCGGGTTCGGACACAGAACGACGTCGCCCGGAGCGGTGATCGCCTGCGCCATGTTGGCGAAGCCTTCTTTTGAGCCCAGCGTGGCGACGACCTGCGTCTCGGGATTGAGCTTGACGCCGAAGCGGCGGGCATAATAGGCGGCCTGGGCGCGGCGCAGCCCCGGAATGCCCTTCGAGGAAGAATAACGATGGGTGCGCGGGTCCTGGACGACTTCGCAGAGCTTGTCGACGATCGACTGCGGAGTGGGAAGATCCGGATTGCCCATGCCGAGGTCGATGATGTCAGCACCGGCGGCTCGCGCGCTTGCTTTCAAACGGTTGACCTGTTCGAAAACATAGGGCGGCAAACGCCGGACTTTATGAAACTCTTCCATCTCCAGACCTCATTTGGCGCGCGGTTTCGCGGGCCTCATCGGCAATCGCTCAACATGCGCGGGGTGAATGGCCGTCAGTGCGGCCATTCAACGCTTTGCGGCCAAATCACGAGAAAGGCAAGTGCTAATTCTCGATCTGTTTTTGCGCTTCGACCCCATGCTGTTCGGCGAGCAACTGCAATTCCTTCAGACGGCGCTGATACTCCGCTTCGGAGATGACGCCGGATTTACGCTGCGCGGCAAGCGCCGTCAGTTGCCCCTGCATGTTCACCGCCTCTGCGTCGGTCATCTGCTGCATGGCGGCAGGCTTCTGCCCGTAGACCGAAGGATAGGTGGCGAGATCGGCCGTCGAATTGCATCCGGCAAGCATGCCTGCGAGAATCAACCCGGAAATCCGGGAAAGCGAACGCTGGTTTGCGACGACGAGCATGCTGGCGATGACCTCTGTTTTTAAGGAGCGACGATGCGCTAGCCCTTGTAATCATTTTCGGGCAGAATGTAAAAATACAAAACAAACAACGTGCTGTGGAGGACGCCGGGTGACATCAGACAAGGCCGAGGACACCACGGGCAAGGGCGGCTTTTCAGGCTTCGATCCCAAATCTGTCGAGCCTTACATCGTCAAGGACCCCCAGAACTTGGCCATCAACCTGGCCCGCGCGGTCGAACAGATGGGAAAGGCGGCTTCCGCATGGTTGGCGCCGCGGGAGGCCGGCGAGAAAAAAGATACTTACTCCGAGCCTGTCTCCGACATGGTCAAGACACTCTCCAAAGTCTCCGAATACTGGCTCTCCGATCCGCGTCGAACGCTGGAAGCGCAGACGCATCTGATGGGGAGCTTCTTCGACATCTGGTCGCGGACACTGCACCGGATGGCCGGCGACGACGTCGCCGAATCGGAGAACCTCCAACGCAACGACAAACGCTTTGCGGACGAGGACTGGGTGAAGAATCCCTTCTTCGACTTCATTCGCCAGGCCTATTTCACGACATCCGACTGGGCGGAGCAAATGGTCAAGGAGGCCGAGGGCCTCGACGACCATACCCGCCACAAGGCGGCCTTCTACGTGCGCCAGATCTCCAGCGCGCTCTCTCCGAGCAATTTCATCACCACGAATCCGCAGCTCTACCGGGAGACCGTCGCCTCGAGCGGGGCAAATCTCGTCAAGGGCATGCAGATGCTCGCCGAGGACATCGCCGCCGGGCGCGGCGAGCTCCGGCTCAGGCAAACTGATACCAGCAAGTTCGCCATCGGCGAGAACATTGCGATCACCCCCGGCAAGGTGATCGCACAATCCGACATTTGCCAGGTCATCCAATACGAAGCGAGCACCGAAACGGTGCTGAAGCGGCCGCTCCTGATCTGCCCGCCGTGGATCAACAAGTACTACGTGCTCGACCTCAACCCGCAAAAGTCCTTCATCAAATGGGCAGTGGACCAGGGCCACACGGTCTTCGTCATCTCCTGGGTCAATCCGGATGAGCGCCACGCCCGAAAGGACTGGGAAGCCTATGCACGCGAAGGCGTCGGCTTCGCGCTCGACACGATCGAACAGGCAACCGGCGAGCGCGAGGTCAATGCGATCGGCTATTGCGTCGGCGGCACCCTGCTCGGCGCCACGCTGGCGCTCCATGCAGCCGAAGGCGACGACCGTATCCGCTCGGCGACGCTCTTCACCACCCAGGTGGATTTCACCTATGCGGGCGACCTCAAGGTCTTCGTCGACGACGACCAGATTCAGCAGATCGAAGCCAAAATGAGCGCCACCGGCTATCTCGAAGGCTCGAAAATGGCGACCGCATTCAACATGCTTCGCGCTTCCGAGTTGATCTGGCCCTATTTCGTGAACAACTACCTCAAGGGCCAGGACCCCCTGCCCTTCGACCTGCTCTACTGGAACTCCGATTCGACGCGGATGCCCGCTGCCAACCACTCCTTCTATCTGCGCAATTGCTATCTCGAGAACAAGCTCGCCAAGGGCGAGATGGTGCTTGCCGGACGCAAGGTGTCGCTCGGCGACGTAAAGATCCCGATCTACAACCTCGCCACCAAGGAAGATCACATCGCACCGGCGAAGTCCGTCTTCCTTGGCAGCGGGCTCTTCGGCGGCAAGGTTACCTTCGTTCTGTCCGGCTCCGGCCACATTGCGGGCGTCGTCAACCCGCCGGACAAGAGCAAATACCAGTTCTGGACGGGCGGACCCCCGAAGGGCGATCTGGAGGAATGGCTGGAGAAGGCCAAGGAAACGCCGGGCTCCTGGTGGCCGCATTGGCACGACTGGGTCGAAAAGCTCGACAAGCGACGCGTTCCCGCCCGCAAGGCCGGAGGGCCGCTCAACTCCATCGAGGAAGCGCCGGGCTCCTACGTGCGCGTTCGCGCCTGACCCGCGGAAACGCATCGTGAACTTCTCCCGCCCGCTCGTTCCAGCAACGCTTCTCCAGCGTTACAAACGCTTCCTCTTCGATGCCGATCTTGCCGACGGGACGCGGATCACCGGCTCCTGCCCGAATACCGGCTCGATGCGCGGCCTCACGGCGCCCGGATCGGCCATCTGGCTGTCGGAGCATGACTCGCCAACACGCAAGTACCGCCACATGCTGGAGATTGTCGAGGCGGACGGAACGCTTGTCGGCATCAACACCGGGCTGCCAAACCGGATCGCCGAGGAAGCGATCGCCGCCGGACTGGTCAGCGATCTCCATACTTATGAAACGCTCCGCCGCGAACAGAGATACGGGCGAAATTCGAGGATCGATATTCTGCTCATCGATCCGGCGAAGGGCCTTGCCTATGTCGAAGTAAAGAATGTCCATTTCAGCCGAGCCGAGGCAATGGCGGAGTTTCCCGACAGCCCGACGGCGCGCGGCTCCAAGCACCTTGACGAACTCGGCGACATGGTCGAGGCCGGACACCGGGCGATCATGCTCTATCTTGTTCAAAGAAGCGACTGCAGCGTCTTGCGGATATGCCGCGACCTCGATCCGGTTTATGCTCGGGCTTTCGAACGGGCCACTGCGCGCGGCGTCGAAGCCTATGCGATCAGATGCGCGATATCGCCATTCGAGATCGTGCCGACCGCAGCGATGACAGTGGACGAACCGGTCCTTGCTGATTTAAGAAAATCGCCTGAAACATCGAAAGTCTTGGAATGGTAACTTACATCGAGGCCGGCGCCGCCCCCTACAAGAACACCGGCGTCATTCGTCTCTACGGACCGGATGGATTCGAAGGCATGCGCAAGGCCTGTCAGGTGACGGCACGCTGCCTCGACGAACTGGCGTCGCAGGTGCAGCCCGGCGTCACGACGGAAGAGATCGATCGCTTCGTCTACGAATTCGGCATGGATCACGGTGCGCTGCCCGCGACCCTGAACTATCGCGGCTATACAAAGTCGTCCTGCACCTCGATCAATCACGTCGTCTGCCACGGCATTCCGAACGACAAGCCGTTGCGCGACGGCGATATCGTCAACATCGACGTGACCTATGTCGTCGATGGCTGGCATGGCGATTCCAGCCGGATGTACCCGGTCGGCGAGATCAAGCGCGCCGCCGAACGCCTGCTCGAAGTCACGCATGAATGCCTGATGCGCGGCATAGCGGCGGTTCGTCCCGGCGCCCGTACCGGCGCGATCGGCGAGGCAATTCAGATCTATGCGGAGTCGGAGCGCTGCTCGGTCGTCCGGGACTTCTGCGGCCACGGCGTTGGCCGCCTCTTCCACGATGCTCCGAACATCCTCCACTATGGTAACGCCAGCGAAGGTCCGGAACTTAAGGAGGGCATGATCTTCACGATCGAGCCGATGATCAATCTCGGCCGCCCGCATGTAAAGGTGCTCTCAGACGGCTGGACGGCCGTGACGCGCGACCGGTCGCTTTCGGCGCAGTATGAACACACGGTCGGCGTTACGGCGAACGGCTGCGAAGTTTTCACGCTTTCACCGGCTGGCCTTTTCATGCCTGGCGTCAGCGCACTGGGCAACGCGTGACGAAACCGCCTCTTTTTCCTGAACCGGACGCCGCTGAGCCCGCCGACGAACGGCAGTTCTTCGCGCGCCAGAAGACACGCAAGCTCGACAAGGCGCCGACGCCTGGCGGCACCGCCGAGGCGCACTATCACGGCCATCGGGATCGGCTACGGATTCGCTACCGCGAACAGGGCGATGCGGCGCTCGCAGACTACGAGATCCTCGAACTCATTCTGTTCCGCCTCATACCCCGCCGCGACACGAAACCGATCGCCAAGGACCTTCTCGCTCGCTTCGGTACGCTGGCCGGGGTTTTCGGCGCGCCGCAGCAGCTTTTGCAGGAGGTCAAGGGCGTCGGCGAGTCCGTCGCGCTCGACCTGAAACTCATCGCGACCGCGGCGCAACGGATGATGAAGAGCGAACTGCGCAACAAGCAGGTCCTCTCATCCTGGAGCGCCGTGATCGACTATTGTCACGCTGCAATGGCGCATGAAACGAAGGAACAGTTCCGCATCCTGTTTCTCGACAAACGCAACACGCTGATTGCCGACGAGGTGCAGCAGCAGGGAACCGTCGATCACACGCCCGTCTATCCGCGCGAGGTCGTCAAGCGTGCCCTGGAGCTTTCCGCGACCGCTTTGATCCTGGTGCACAACCATCCGTCCGGCGATCCGACGCCGTCGCGCGCGGATATAGAAATGACGAAGCTGATCGCCGAGGCGGCCAAGCCGCTCGGCATCACGGTCCACGACCACGTGATCATCGGCAAGGACGGACACGTCAGCATGAAGGGGTTGCGGCTGTTCTAAATAAGGCTCGCGCAGAACCGTTCCGGTTCCAAATCAAAGCCACCGCGCCCGTCGGAACAACCGGTAAAGCGTCGCGCAGAGCCCAAAGATCACAGCCAATACGACGAAATAGCCATAACGGAACCGGAGCTCCGGCATGTCCTCGAAGTTCATGCCGTAAATCCCGGCGATTGCCGTGGGGACTGCCAGGATCGCCGCCCATGAGGCGAGCTTGCGCGAGATTTCCGTCTGCTCCGACTGACCGATCATCAGGCTTGCCTCGAAGGTAAAGGCCAACACTTCGCGGAGCGCGTCGATGTCCTCCTGCACGCGGCGAACGTGATCGGTGACGTCACGGAAGAGCGGCTGCATGGCCGCGTCCATGCCAGGCAGTTCGAGATGCTCGTGACGGCGGCAGACATCGACCAAAGGCACGACAGCATTGCGCAGTTTGAGCAGATTGCGGCGCATCAAATAGAGCCGCTCGACATCCGCCTTGTCCAGCCGTGAGCGCAACAGCCGATCCTCCAGTTCCTCAACCTCGCTGTGGATCGCCTCGACCACCGGCATGTAGTTATCAACGATGAAATCGAGGATCGAATAGAGAATGTAGTTTTCGCCATGGGCAAGCGCTCCCGGCGAGGATTCGCAGCGCTGCCTCACCGCCATATAGGACGTCGATGCACCGTGACGAACGGAGACGACATAGCCGCGCCCGACGAAGAGATGCGTCTCGCCGAAGGCGATCTCGTCATCGACCATATGAGCGGTTCGTGCCACGGCGAAGATCGCATCGCCGTAGATTTCGAGCTTCGGACGCTGGTGCGCCTTGCCCGCATCCTCGATCGCCAGATCATGCAGGTCGAACTCCTTCTGCACCTGCCGCAGCAATTGCTGGTCCGGCTCGTGCAGGCCGATCCAAACGACGGCGTTCTCGCGATGTCGCCACTCTCCGGCCTCTTCGATCTCTATGTCGCGAACGCGCCGGCCGTTCTGATAGACGGCAGCCGCCACGACGCCGTGCCGATGGCTCGCCTTTCCTTCGACCGCTGGCGCGTCGCCATCGTGCACGGGTTGCACACCGTTCGCTGAACCCTTCATCCACTCGAGCGCCATGCCTGACCATTCTCCCTTTCTCGCCGCCGAACGCAGGCAGCATAGCGATGTTTGGCATCGGACGCATCCAGGACAGATCGTTGCGGCATTGCTACTTCATCAAACCGTCCGATTGACGATATAGATGTCCGTGCGCGAATTTTGCCGCATCGCAAAAACGATTCTCGCTTGGCTCAAGGGAAGCGTTCATGAACCAGTTCGATCTTATCGTCGTCGGCAGCGGTCCGGCCGGCCGCAGAGGCGCAATTCAGGCTGCCAAGCTCGGCAAGAGAGTGCTCGTCATCGAGCAGGGTAAACGTGTTGGCGGCGTCTCCGTCCACACCGGCACGATTCCATCCAAGACGCTGCGCGAAACGGCACTCAACCTCTCGGGCTGGCGCGAGCGCGGCTTCTACGGCCGTTCCTATCGGGTGAAGCAGGAGATCAGCGCCGAAGACTTGCGTCAGCGCCTGATCATCACGCTCAACCACGAGGTCGAGGTGTTGGAGCATCAATTTGCGCGAAACCGCGTCCAGCACATCCGTGGCAAAGCGAGCTTCGTTGGTCCGACCACGCTCGAGATCGTCAAGGATGACGGCGAGAGCATGCACGTTTCCGGCACCAGCATCCTGCTGGCCGTGGGCACGAGACCTCTCCGACCGGATTATATACCGTTCGACGGCAGGACCGTTCTCGATAGCGATGAGCTCCTCGAGATTCAGAATCTGCCGCGTTCGCTGGTGGTCATCGGCGCGGGCGTCGTCGGCATCGAATACGCCACCATCTTCAGCGCGCTCGATACGCAGGTGACGGTGATCGACCCCAAGACCACCATGCTCGACTTCATCGACAAGGAGATCGTCGAGGACTTCACCTATCAGCTCAGGGACCGCAACATGAAACTCAATCTCGGCCAGAAAGCCGAGAAGGTGGAGCGGCTCGATGATGGTAAGGTCATGCTTACCCTCGACAATGGCCGCAAGATCACGACGGAAATGGTCCTGTTCGCCGCCGGCCGCATGGGAGCAACCGATGCACTCAATCTCGCGGCTGCCGGTCTCGAAGCGGACAGCCGCGGGCGCCTGAAGGTCAATCCGGAAACATTCCAGACCGCCGTTCCGAACATCTATGCCGCAGGCGACGTGGTCGGCTTCCCGAGCCTCGCCTCGACCTCGATGGAACAGGGTCGCGTCGCAGCGCGCGTCGCTGTCGGCGCGATCGCCAAGGAGCCGCAAAAGTACTTCCCCTACGGCATCTATGCGGTGCCGGAAATCTCCACCTGCGGGCTTTCCGAAGAGGAAGTGAAGGATCGCGGCATCCCCTATGAGTGTGGCATCGCCCGGTTCCGCGAAACATCGCGCGGCCACATCATGGGGCTCGATGCGGGCCTCCTGAAGATGATCTTCTCGCTGAAGACCCGGCGCCTGCTCGGCGTGCACATCATCGGCGAAGGCGCCACCGAGCTCGTCCATATCGGCCAGGCGGTCCTGAACCTGAAGGGCACGGTCGAATATTTCGTCGAGAACACCTTCAACTACCCGACGCTTGCCGAGGCCTACAAGATCGCCGGGCTCGACGCCTGGAACCGTATGGGCGAGATCAAGGCCATCTAGGCGCAATCCCTTCGGTTCCCGCAAGTCAGGCCGCCGGTTTCGGCGGCCTTTTACTTTCTCGCAAATGAGAAAGGCCGCCCGGAGGCGGCCTCTTTTAAAGTATTCGGGAAAGCTCGATTACTCGGCGCCTTCGTCCGCAGCCTTCTTCTTGGCAGGAGCCTTCTTCTTCGGAGCTGCTGCTTCTTCGCCTTCGGCAGCTTCCGCTTTGGCAGCCGCCTTCTTCTTGGCGGGAGCCTTCTTTGCCGGCTTATCCTCGGCTTCGTCCTCAGCCATCAGCTCGTCCTTGGAGACGGTCTTGTCGGTCACCGAGACTTCCGACAGCAGGTGATCGACGACCTTCTCTTCGAAGAGCGGGGCGCGCAGCGAAGCGGCGGCACCGGGGGTGTTCTTGAAGTAGTCGAGGATCTGCTTTTCCTGGCCGGGGAACTGACGCAGCTGCTCAAACAGCGAGCGCTGCATTTCGTCATCGCTCACCTGGACGCCGGCCTTCTCGCCGATTTCAGAGAGAACGAGGCCGAGGCGGACGCGGCGCTCAGCGAGCTTGCGGTACTCGGCGCGAGCTTCCTCTTCCGTCGTGTCCTCATCGGCGAAGGTCTTGCCGGCCTGCTCGAGGTCGGTGTTGATCTGGCGCCAGATGTTCTCGAATTCGGCGTCGACGAGCCGCTCCGGCGTCTCGAACTGGTAGAGCTCGTCGAGCTGGTCGAGCAGCTGGCGCTTGACCTTCTGGCGGGTGACCGAGCCGTACTGGCCTTCGATCTGGCCACGGACGATTTCCTTCAGCTTGTCGACTGATTCGAGCCCGAGCTTCGTTGCCAGTTCGTCGTTGATTTCGATCGGCGCGGCGCCGGCGACATCCTTCACGGTGATGTCGAAGGTTGCTTCCTTGCCAGCGAGGTTGGCGGCCGGATAGTCAGCCGGGAAGGTGACCGTAATCGTCTTCTCGTCGCCAGCCTTGGCACCGACGAGCTGCTCTTCGAAGCCAGGAATGAACCGGTTGGAGCCGAGAACCAGTTCGGCGTCCTCGTCCTTGCCGCCGTCGAAGGCGACTTCGTCCACCTTGCCGAGATAGTCGATGGTGACACGGTCGCCGTTGGCTGCCTTGCCCTTCTTCGATTCATAGGTGCGCGCGCTTTCGGCGATGCGCAGGATCTGCTCGTTGACTTCGTCCTCGCTGATGTCGACGACTTCGCGGGTCACCTTGATGCCGGTCGCATCTTTGAGTTCGATCGCCGGGATGATCTCGTAGGCGAGCGTGAACTCGAAATCGGCTTCAGCCTTAAGGATCTTGTCGGCTTCGGCCTCGTCCTCGGTCATGGCGACTTCAGGCTGGGTAGCCGACTTCTCGCCGCGGCCCGTGAGGATTTCGGTCGGCTTTTCGCGAACGATCTCGTTGACGAGCTCGGCCATGATCGACTTGCCGTAGACCTTCTTCAGATGCGCGACCGGCACCTTGCCGGGACGGAAGCCGTTGATGCGGACACGGTCCTTCACGTCGGCCAGACGCTCGTTCATCCGAGCTTCCATTTCACCGGCCGGGATTACGACCTTGAGTTCGCGCTTCAGCCCTTGAGCGAGCGTTTCGATAACCTGCATGTTCAAACCTTCACTTCACGTTGACAGTGCTCTTGCCCCGAAAGGTGTGGCGAGCACTTGAGCCGATCCATTTGCCGGGAGTGGCTTTACGCAATTCCGCAAGCGTTTTGCAAGCAAAATGGCATTTTGCCCGCCCTCCTCACCGTCGAATACCGACATGCGGCCGCGATATTGTCCCGGTTTGATCGGCAAGACATGAACGTTCTCGCCTCGCCGCACCAGGGCCAATTCATCGCCACGCAATGTCCGTCTACCAGAGGACAGTGAACTCAATCACTTAGCCGCGATCGCCACGTCACTTTCGACAGGGCGTCACGGAGTCATGGCACATTTCGCGGTGTCACGGGCGCCAAATACACCCGATAGCCGCCGAATGGCAAGCATTTCCGGTGCCGGAGCCGTGGAGTTCTTGGCTGCGCCGGCGGGGGCACATACCGGCCAAGGGGCAATCGGCGCGCCCTGCTCGGAGCCGTCGCCCCCTGCCTTCATCCAAGGCTTGCCAAAATGCCTGTCATTGTTCTACAGGCTTCGCAAGCACCCTCCGTTGCCCGGTTGGTGGAATTGGTAGACACACTTGGTTTAGGTCCAAGCGCGAGAGCATGGGGGTTCGAGTCCCTCACCGGGCACCATCGTACCCGCCCCGCCGTACAAGTACGTGATTCCCGCGACGCTGCGGCGTCGATGTCGTGAAACGGCCAATGGTTTTTCGGCAAAGGCCTATTTGCGCGAGACGCACATCTTCCATGCCGATATCGCACTGCACAAGTCCGCGCGGCCGTCTTATATTCCACACATCAAAGCGGCGACGGCGGTGAGTGCCAAAGCAGCCCGCGGAGTGGTCGCCGCCCGGACTTCCGGAAGGACCCGAGCCGACAGCTCGACGGAATTCGAAACAGCACATTCCTCCTCCCATCGCTGTTTCGATAGCATTGGCAACACTCCTCCTCCCGGTTGCCAATCACCTTAATGACGCCCGCCGGACCTCCTCCCCGGCGGGCGTTTTTTATTGCACCTGCGAAGCAACCATCACGCTTCCGGAGCTACCCGGGGCGAAGTTGCACAGTATTGAAGCACTTCAGCTAAAGCAGGGCCTCCAGCCATGCAGCAGGCGCATATGTGCCATTCCACAGTGTCCCTATACAAATTAGGGGTGCGAGCCTATCTTCAGATCATCGGTCGGCAGCGCACTCCTCCTCCCGGCGCTCCCGATACGGATTGGCGACACTCCTCCTCCCAGTTGCCAATCAGAACAGGCAACGCCCGCTGGATCTCCTCCCCCAGCGGGCGTTGTTTTTGTTCCAGTTAGCCAGGATTCCGCCCTGTTCCGCCCCATCCGGGGCGGTTTCGAGGTGCACACCGGTGCAATAGATTAAGACTGGGCTAACGGCCGGCGGAGGATTGCAAAACCTGCATGGGTGCGATGCAGCATCGTCTCTGTTTTCGGTGCGCAAATCGATTATATTCAGAGCCATAAGATGGTGGCCAGCAAGAGAGATAGAGCGCTGGCAAACGACCCTGAAAGGAATAGGATCATGAACCTCGCACGTTCTTTCAATAACTGGCGCAAGTATCGTCAGACCTGCAGCGAGCTCGGCCGCATGAGCGACCGCGAGCTGAACGATCTCGGCATCGGCCGCTCTGACATTCCCTACGTTGCCCGCCAGGCAGTCAAGTAATCGACTAGACAAGCACTGGTTCAAAACGCCCTCCGGCACTCGCCGGCGGGCGTTTTTCTTTGTAGACTTCGCCAAAATCGGGTGGCGAAACCGCACCTTGTTCGCGCCTGCGAAATCCCCGCCCACGGCCCCTTTAGGGTGCCCCTGCTAGCGAAACAGTTGGCAGCCGGAAAACTCCGGCGAAACAAGACCCTATGCAGCCTAGGCGCCCTTTACGTCCGCCCCGTGGTGTGATGCATTTTCGGGCTCGCTCATGCCCTTGCTCATCAAATCGGCGACGCAGTGCACAAATGCATAGCAGATGCATTTTCTTTGCACTCCATCTCCCAATTAGACAAGCGTATAAGAACCTCAACGACGCAGACAAATCACTGTCGCGCCCAACTGATCTGAGGAACGACCATGAACCCCATTCGCATTGCAAAGAGCTGGATCAATTACCGCCGCACTGTCGCCGAGCTCGGCGGCCTCTCGAACCACGCGCTGAGCGACATCGGCATCACCCGCTACGATATCCGCAACATCGCGGCTCGCTCCTTCCGTTAATCGGAACGGAGCCTGGACTTCAAAGACGGCGCCCACGGGCGCCGTTTTTGTTGGAAGCACGGAATGGCTGTGGTAGGAAGCCGCGCATGAACAAGACTACCTCCCTCTATTCTCCCATTCACGTCATCGGCGGCGGGCTTGCCGGCTCGGAAGCTGCCTGGCAGATCGCCGAGGCGGGCGTGCCGGTCATTCTGCATGAGATGCGCGGCGTGCGCGGCACGGACGCGCACAAGACCGATGGTCTCGCCGAACTCGTCTGCTCCAACTCCTTCCGCTCCGACGATGCCGCCAGCAATGCCGTCGGCGTGCTGCATGCGGAAATGCGCCTGGCGGGCTCGCTGATCATGCAGGCCGCCGATCGCCACCAGGTGCCGGCCGGCGGCGCGCTTGCCGTAGATCGGGACGGCTTCTCGCACGCGGTCAGCGCCCGGATCGAAAGCCACCCGCTGATCTCGATCGTTCGCGAGGAAATCGGCGATCTGCCGCCCAAGGAATGGGACCTCGCGATCGTCGCCACCGGTCCACTGACCGCCCCCGCTCTCGCCGAGGCGATCCGCCACGAAACCGGCGCCGACGCGCTCGCCTTCTTCGATGCCATAGCGCCGATCGTCTACACCGAGACGATCGACATGGATGTGTGCTGGCACCAGTCGCGCTATGACAAGGTCGGTCCCGGCGGCACGGGCAAGGACTATATCAACTGCCCGATGACGCAGGAGCAGTACAACGCCTTCGTCGATGCGCTGATCGACAGCGACAAGACCGGCTTCAAGGAATGGGAAGGCACGCCCTATTTCGACGGCTGCCTGCCGATCGAGGTGATGGCGGAACGCGGCCGTGAAACGCTGCGTCACGGCCCGATGAAGCCGATGGGGCTGACAAATGCCCACAATCCCTCGATCAAGCCTTACGCCGTCGTGCAACTGCGCCAGGACAATGCGCTGGGCACGCTCTATAACATGGTGGGCTTCCAGACCAAACTGAAATACGGCGCCCAGACGGAAGTCTTCCGGATGATCCCGGGCCTCGAGAACGCCGAATTCGCAAGGCTCGGCGGCCTGCACCGAAACACCTATATCAACTCGCCGATCCTGCTGGATCGTTCGCTGACGCTGAAATCCCGCCCGGGTCTTCGCTTCGCCGGCCAGATCACGGGCTGCGAGGGTTACGTTGAAAGTGCCAGCATCGGGCTTCTTGCCGGACGGTTTGCCGCTGCCGAACGCAAGGGCGAAGCGCCATCGCTGCCGCCCGCCACGACCGCCTTCGGCGCGCTCCTGAATCACATCACCGGCGGGCACATCGTTTCCGACGACGAGCCCGGCAAGCGCTCGTTCCAGCCGATGAACATCAATTTCGGCCTGTTTCCGCCGTTGGAGCCGGGTGCGCTCACCAGGCCCGAGGGTGCCAAGCGCTTCCGCGGCAAGGAAAAGGCAGTTGCCAAGAAGCAGGCGACCGCGGCACGGGCGCTAAAGGACTGCGCCGACTGGCTGGCGCACGAAGCCGCCTGACGGCTTCAGTCGATCGTCTGCACCGCGACTCTCCCATCCACCGGTGCGTCGATCCCTAGGTTGAAGCTGCCGAGCAGCCACAGCGACACCTCGGCCGCCTCGGCAGCGGTGCGAAATTCGAAGTTATTGTCCAGATAGGCGAAATCCGGGAAATGGACGATGAGCCCATGCCCGCTTTCGGAGCTGTTCACCCGCAATTTCCCGGGCTGAATGACATGGCAAACATAATGCGTGCCGTGAGATTGGATGAAGCCGGCCTTGCCGTCGTGCAGACGAAGGAAGATGGCCTTGCCATCGGTGGTCGAATGCAGCGCCCGGATCGCCTCCTCCGGAAAAGCGCGGCCAAACTCTACCATCGCCGAACCGGTGTCGGGATTGCTGGCGTCGCTTTCAGCGCGCGCATTCATCCAGACATAAAACGCACCGACGAACACAATCAGAGCGATAAGTATCAACCAGAGCATCATCCGTCCCTTTCGGACGAGAGGTATTTATAGGGGCCTAACCTCTATTGCTCGAGGCTTGCGCCAGCTTGGACAGAAACGCGACCGGCAGGGATTGCCGTCAGAAACGCCGGCGGCGGCCGGCCCGCCACATCCGCCATTGACGCTGCCACTGGGGCGGTTGGATCGAGTGCCGGAGGATCCGAGCGCCGGCGACCTCGGCGCGCTCGAAAATCGGCTCGGCAAGAGCGACGGGAACGAAGGCAGAGAAATTCTGCGGAGAGATTGAACTCAAACCGCTGCGTGCCTTGGCGAGATGATCCCGGCCGAGCCCGCAGAAGGCGCGGACGGCCCGGCCGATCGCCGCCTCGTCGCGGCCGTCGAGCAGCATTTCCCTGTCGAGCCCGGTCGCCCGCAGGAGATCGGCGGGAAAATAGACCTGACCCCGCCGAGAATGGATCGGCAGGAGCAGCAACAGCCCGGCGATCGTTTGAGCAACGCCGGCATGCCCTGCTGCATCCGCCGATTTCGCGGCATTCGCCGGGTCGAGAATCAGTGAGGCAAGCTGAATGAGTGCCGACGCCGTTTCGCCGGCATAGCCTTCCAGCGCCGTCGTGTCCTCCATCGGATCGTCGTAAAGATCGAAAATCCGCGCGTCGAGCATGTTCTGTAGAACGCCAACGGGCAGACGATGCTCGTCAATGCAGCCGAGCAACGCCTCCGCCAGCGGGTGGCCCTCACCGCCCGATCGGTTTTCCAGGAGGTCACGCCACCATTGCAGCCGAATTTCGCCAGGGAGCGGCTCGTGTATCATGTCGCGGACACGGCCAATCTCGGCGTGGAAGGCGTAGAGACAGGCAAGCGAACGCCGCTTTTCCGGCGGGGCGAGCAGGCATGCAAGATAGCGATCGCGATCGGTGTCCCGCAGAGTCGCGAGGATCTGGGCATCGGGCTCTTGCACGCTGGGATTCCTTCGATACTCGATCACACCGCAATCAGTGCTGCAGCGACGGCGCGTGTTTCTGCCAGCATGACGTTGTAGGTGCGGACCGCTGCGCCGGTATTCATCGGATCGGACGAAATGTTGGCGGCTTTCAGTGCTGCTTTCAGATCTGCCGGCAAGGGCCTGATTTCACGACCGGTGCCGACGAGCAGGACTTCGATCTCCTGGGCCTCATCCAGGACGCGCCGGAATTTGTCAGTCGTCAAAGGGTCGCCCTCGGCGACGTCCCAGGCATAGATGCCGGATGGCAGCATCAGCACCGAGCCGACGTGCGACATGTCGGCGAAGCGAAAGCCGCCATTGCCGTAGGCGTCGATCGGCGCACGTCCGGGGAAGTGCGCTTCACGCATTTCTATACCTTTTGTCATAATCAAGCCGCACCCGTTGCTGTGTCATGCGGGCTCGTACCGCGTCCTCCCAACGCCCCGCCGAGGCGATTGTTTCGGCGGTTGAAGAGAATGAGAACCGGCCCAGCGATGTAGATCGATGAAATCGTCCCGATAACCACGCCGAAGAGCAGCGTCGCGCTGAAGGACTGCACGAGACGACTTTCGCCGAACAGGTAAAGCGCAACGAGGGCCAGTGCCGTCGTCATTGCGGTGAGGATGGTACGCGACAGGGTCTGGTTGATCGATGCGTCGATCAAAACCGAAAGCGGCATCCGCTGATAGCGCGTCAGGTTCTCCCGAACGCGGTCGTAGATCACCATCGTGTCGTTCAGCGAATAGCAGACGATCGTCAGGAGAGCGGCGAGGCTCGCGAGGTTAAATTCTATGCCGGCCACCACGAGGAAGCCCATGGTCAACAGCACATCGTGAAGCGTGGTGATGACGGCGCCGGCAGCGAACTTCCAATCGAAGCGGAACCAGACATACAAGATGATGGCGAGTATCGCCGCTGCGACGGCGAGGGTTCCTGCGCGCGTCAGTTCTCCGGAAACCGCGGGGCCGACGACTTCGACACGCCGGAAGCTGTAGTCATCTTCGAGTTCGGCGCGAACCAGCCCCATCGCAGTCTGGTCTGCATTGTCGCCGGCTTCCTGCGAAGGGATACGCAGCAGGATATCCCGCACCGAGCCAAGTTCCTGGATCTGGACCTCTGCGAGGTTCAGCCCGTCAAGGCGGGCGCGGAGGTCCGCGACGTCGGCAGCGCCTGCCTTCGACCGCAGTTCCAAGAGAGAACCACCCTTGAAGTCGGCACCCATGTTGAGGCCAAGGCTCGCCAATAGGACGAGCGAGGCAAGCGAGAGAGACGCCATCAGGACGAAGACCGGATTGCGGAGGGCCATGAATCGGATATCGGCCTCGGCAAAGAAGCCTGTACGGATGCCCCTCGGCAGATGTTTCGGCCGGCGGCGGCGATACCAACCGCGGATAAGCCGGCGCGTCAGGCTGTGCGCCGTCAGGATGGTCGTCACGCTGCCGATCGCAAGCGTCGCCGCAAACCCTCTTATGGCTCCTGTACCTAGAAAGAAGAGTATGGCGCCCGCGATCAGCATGGTCAGGTTCGCGTCGACTATGCTTCTCAATACGCGCGAAAAACCGTTGTCGAGGGCTTTGCGCAAGGGTTCGCTGCTGTTGCGCACCTCTTCTCGCAGTCGTTCGTAGATGAGCACGTTCGAATCGACCGCGACCCCGATGGTGAGAATGATCCCCGCGATCCCCGGCAAGGTCAGCGTTATGCCGAGGAGCGACAGTACTGCGACGATGAGCACGACGTTGACGATGACAGCAGCCACCGCGACAAGGCCGAAGAAGCCGTAGAAGCCGATCATGCAAGCGGCGACAGCGGCTGCCGCGACCAGCCCGGCTTTGAGGCCGTTTGCGATGGCGTCCGTTCCGACTTCCGGACCGACGGTGCGCTCTTCGATCACTGTCAGCGAGACGGGAAGCGGCCCGGCTCTTAGCAATGCGGCGAGATTTGCCGCTCCCTCCTCGGACAAATCGCCGGAGAGCCGAGCCATATCGCCTTCGATGACGTCCCCAAGCGCCGGTGTCGAGACCACTTGTCCGTCGAGTACGATGGCGAATTGTCGCCGGGAAGCGGATTGCGACAGCGATACGAGCCGTTGGGATGCATCGGCCGCCAGCTTGATATCGACCACGGGCTCGCCGGTCGCATCAAGCCCGGGTAGCGCATCGGTAAAGTCTTGGGCAGAAGCGAACGCCCGCCTTTCGACGAGATAGGGAACCGGCGGATCGTCTAGCGAATAGAGAATTTCCGATGCGGCTGGTGGCCGCGTGTCGAGCGCCTGCTGCGGCGGCATCGATGGATCGAGCCACCGGAAGGCGACAATGCCGCGCTGGCCCAGGAGATCCTTGAGCCGTTGCGGGTCGTCCAAGCCGGGTATCTGGATGCTCAAGCGGTCGCTGCCGCGACGCCGGATCACCGGCTCCACGGCCACCACCTCCCCGACGCGGCGGCGCACCACTTCGATCGACTGGGTGAGCGCTGCATTCAGTCGGAAATCAATCCCCTCGTCCGTCAGTCGAAGCCGAAGCGGCTCCACCGCGGTGGTCTCGTCAGCCACCAATTCCCGGATCGGGCTTCCGTCCTGCTCAGGCGCTTCAACCGGCGCGGTGAGTGCGCTGAGCGCCTGGCGCGCAGCCGCCGCCTTCGCCGCATCGCGCAGCCGAAACTGGATTTGCTGACCACTGCCGGAAAGGCCCGTATAGCCGATGTCGGCATCCCTCAGCGCCTGGGCAATCGCCGCAATCGTGGCTTCCAGCCGCTCGACGACGATGCTGTTGCGGTCGATTTTGAGGACGATGTCGGATCCGCCCTGCAGGTCGAGGCCGAGCGGCACCTGCCGATGCGGTAGCCATGTTGGCCACCCGGCAAGCTGCTCTCTCGGAACGATGTTCGGCAAAGCAAATGCAAAGCCGGCCAGAACGACCAGCCAGATCAGGGTGTTCTTCAACGGCGAGAGTGTGGGCATGCCTCGAAATGCTCCATCGCCAGGCCCGGCCGGTCGTGGCAGCCGAGCTTTATTCCTTGACAGGCTCGCCCTTCACCCGAACTTCGGAAACGCCGCTGCGAATCACGCGGACCTTGGTCCCTTCGGCAATCTCCACTTCCAGTTCCGAATCGTCGACGACCTTCGTCACCTTGCCGACGATACCGCCGCCGGTAACGACCTGATCGCCGCGGCGGATGTTCTTCAAGAGCTCCTCGCGACGCTTCATCTGCGCACGCTGTGGGCGAATGATCAGGAAGTACATGACGACGAAGATCAGGATGAACGGCAGGATGGACATCAAAATGTCGGTCCCGCCGGCGGCGGGGGCGGCAGTCTGCGCAAAAGCTTCGGTAATGAACATCGATCACTCCTTGAGTTCAACCCACGCGGTTACCTTGCCCGCGCGAAATCCGTCGGGAATATAGGGACGCAATCCCACGACACAAATGCCGGCACCCTTCTCCGTTGCTCCTGCCTCTGACATAATTTCCGCAACAGGAGAACCCCTTGAGCGCGTGCAGCCAGGCTTTTCCAGCGCAAACCGCCGTGCTACCGACAAAATCGCAACGGCCGGAGGAGAAGCGGCCCGATAAATCAAGCAATTGCGGTGGCTCCGTATGTTCCGTGAGGGCTGCAGACCAAAATTCCTGGAGAAATGCAGATGCGCGAAAGCAAGCTCGACGTTCTGATCAACGAAATGCAGAAGCTTTCGGCAGCGCTCGACCGGATTGCCGGACCGCCCGCAGCGGACAACGACTGGGGCGAGGCCGATTGCTTCGTCTGGGCTCCCGCCACCCGCCATTTGCAACCGGTCACCAAACCGAATCGCATCGATCTCTCGCTGATCACGTGCGTCGACCATGTCCGCGACATTCTCTTCGACAACACGCTTCGTTTCGCGCAAGGGTATCCGGCGAACAATGTGCTCCTCTGGGGCGCGCGCGGCATGGGCAAGTCTTCGCTGGTCAAGGCGGTTCACGCGAAGGTGGCGCGCGATGGCGGCAGCGACCTGAAGCTCGTCGAGGTGCATCGTGAGGACATCGCGTCCCTCCCCGCCCTGATGGACATCCTGCGGCAGGCCCCGATGCCGGTGATCGTCTTCTGTGACGATCTTTCCTTCGATCACGACGATACATCCTACAAGTCGCTGAAGGCCGTTCTCGACGGGGGCATCGAGGGGCGCCCGGCGAATGTCGTGCTCTATGCGACCTCGAACCGCCGGCACCTTCTCCCGCGCGACATGATGGAGAACGAACAGTCGACCGCCATCAATCCTTCGGAGGCGGTCGAGGAAAAGGTCTCCCTTTCGGATCGTTTCGGGCTATGGCTCGGCTTCTACAAGTGCAGCCAGGACGATTATCTGACCATGGTCGATGGCTATGCGCGCTATTTCCACCTGCCTGTCGAGGGCGAGGCACTTCACGCCGAGGCGCTGGAATGGGCGACGACGCGGGGATCGAGATCCGGCCGCGTCGCCTGGCAGTTCATTCAGGATCTGGCTGGCCGTCTGCGCCGCCAAGTTGACGAAACAGCCTGATTGGACGCGCATTGCGGCCCGCGATGAAGACTACTCGAGGAAGGTCGCCGGGTTCACCGGCGTCGCATTCTTGCGTACCTCGAAGTGCACCTGCGGTTGGCTTGCCTTGCCGGTCATGCCGGAGGCGGCAAGCGTCTGACCACGCTGCACCTTCTCGCCGCGCTGCACCTTGAGCTGCGAAGCATTGCCATAGACCGTGACAGTCCCGTCATCGTGGCGGACCAGCACAGCATTCCCCAGTTCCTTCAAGCTGCTGCCGGAATAGATGACCACGCCGTTCTCGGCCGCCTTGATCGGCGTGCCTTCAGGCACCGAGATGTTGATGCCGTCATTGCGATTGCCGTCGACATTTGCGCCGTAGCCGGCAACGACCGCGCCACGGACCGGCCAGCGATATTTGCTGATGCCCGTCGACTTCGGAGACTCCTGGTCGACATCGGATCTGATGGCAACGTCCGATACGCTTTCCTTGGCGACCGGCGGCTTGTATTCCGCCGGCTTGCCCTGATCAAGCGACGCCACCTTCGTCTCCCCCTTCGCCGGAACGGAGGCCGCGACGACCGCGTCGGTTGCCGTCGCTGCAGCACCGGGCATCTTCAGCTTCTGGCCGACGCGAATGCCTTCTGCCGTCAGGCCGTTTGCCTGCTTCAGGGCCGCCACCGATACGCCGTTCGCCTTCGCGATCTTGTTCAGCGAGTCCCCCGGCTTGACGGTATAGGCGCCATCCGAGCCGTCACCGGCACCGGCGTTATTGAGTTTGCCCGCGGCCACATCGCTGCGCGATTCGCTTTTGTCGCGGGATTGCGACTGGCCGGGGAGAATTGCCACTTCGCGCTGGCCGGCCGGTAGCGGCGGAGGCTGCCTTTTACCGCCTTCGAAGTCGGCGATGGAACCGGATGCTGCGGCCTTCGCTGCACTGCTCGCACCACCAAAGGTCGGCACGATGAGGCGCTGCCCCGGCTCTACTTGGTTCGCGGATTTCAAGCCGTTCGCCTTGAGGATTTCCTTTTCCGGAACGCCGAAGCGGCGAGCCAATGCGGCCACCGTATCGCCCGGGCGAACCATGATGGTGGGCGCATTGTTGGTCGTCCAGCCACCTTTGTTCGAAGCCGTCTTGGGAGCCGACGGCAACGGCTCAGCCGTCGCGAGTGCGGGCTGCACCTGGCGGGCAGCTGGCGCCTGCGGCTGACGCGGCGCGGCAGGCGCCGGCTCCGCCAAGGCGGTACGCTGAACGCTAACCGGCGTGGAAGCAGCCCGGGCGCTGGAGACCGGAGTGCTTGCCGTGCTCATCGGATCGTAGGATGCGCTCTGGCCGGAGTTCGGGAAAGCCTGGCCATAAGACCCGCCACCGGAACCGGAGGACGAGGCCAGTTGGCCGCTAGAAACATCGCCACGCGGTACATTTCCCGGGATGGAACTGGTGGTAATATCGTCGGAACTCGAAAAGAGCCCGTTGAAGCGGCTTACGTCGGAGCTGCAACCGGTCGCGACGCTTGCCAGCAAAACCGCCCCGCACAGGCGGATCAAAGACTTCCCTGCACTGGGAGATGAAAAATTACGCATGACGCTTACCCACTCCGAACGCAACTCGCTGTGGAATGATTAAAGCGCATTAGAGTTACCGCCCGGTTAAGGGCGGCAATGATTTGACGAAATGCTAACCATACGATGTCCGCCACCCATGCGGCGAAAGGCTGCTCCGCGCGAAGCGCGGCTGTGGCCGAAGCCTAGTTTAGCCTAGAGAAGCTCGGAATAGAGGCGTTCGATTTCCGAAAGCGACCGCGATTGAGGCGGTTGCTCCTCATAGCTGATACTGCCGACGTCCCAACCGGCGAAAGGGGTTTCGAGCGCCGGCACGTCAGTGACGCCGGCTGAAGACGCCGTCTTGTCCTTGTCCAGGAAAACGCTAACGAGCTTTTCGAAATTTCCGCCCGTATCCAACCCACTTTCAGCATCGTATTCGAGTGACCGCAAGCCGGCCACGGCTGCCTCACGCGTGCCGAAGTAACGCAAGCTGTTCTGGTCCTCCGGGCGGAGATTGTCATGGTAATCGATGAAGGCACTATAATAGGCCTTGTAGTCGCCGGTTTCGGCATGCTTCCCAAACGCCTGATATTCGCGCGCAGCCAGCTGGGGCGAAAGCGTGTTGTTCCATTCGTCCCTGGTCAATGGCGGCAGCTTTTCGGGCGCCTTTTTTGTCCGGCTCAGATAAAGCAACGCGTCCACCGACAGCGAAATGCGCGGCGTCGGATCGAAGAAGTTTGCCGGCGTCGCTTGAGCCCCGCCGTCGTCTTTGCTTCCGGAGACAACCTGCCCGGCGGGACGGCCGGCAAGATTGCCCAAACCGTCACCGGTCGTCGCTGCAGTCAGCCTGTTTGCAATCTCCATCCACCGTCTCCGTCACTGACATGATGGAGCGACGCAAGCGCGCCTTCAGCCATCGTGCCCGTCCGGCCTACGGTTGTAAGCTTGCGCGAAGCTGGATTTCGTTAAAAATGCGTTAACCGACTGTTCTGAACGGAGGCCAGCCGAAGGGTGCAGGAAGGCCTGTGTCATGGCTGGTGCCGAGAATCACCTGCTGCCGCGACGCTGATTTTCGAACGCGACGCGGGATTTCGACGATCTTAGAAGCGATGCACTAAAGAAACGAAGCGAGCTGCGGCACGATGGGTAGATAAGGCGCGTCGAACAGATCTTCGCGATCGAAGCGGCTGCCTGTCCGGCTGACCCGCACGATGCGGCACTGGGTCTCGCTCATCATGATCGGCACCAACAGGGTGCCGCCGGAGACGAGATGATCGGAAAACATCCGGGGCAGGCTGTTGAAGGCGGCAGTGATGAGAATCCGGTCGAACGTCCCCTCGCCCGGCACCCCGGAACTGCCGTCCACGTGTCTCACGACGACATTGCGCATGCCGGTCTTTTCGAGGTTCTTCTGCGCCGAACTCACCAATGTCTGATACCGGTCGATCGTCAGAATGCGTTCCGCGATACGCCCCATCACGGCCGCCGTGAAGCCGCTGCCCGTCCCGACTTCCAGAATGCGCTGGCCCGGCTTGATATTGAGGCAGTGCAGCAGGCGAACGGCGAAGTCGCAACCTTCCATGAACGAACCGCAGTCAAGCGGTATCAACCGCTTGGAATAGACGTCGTCCTGATACTGCGGGGGGCAGAAATTGTTTCGCGGGGTCTGCTCGACGGCCTTGAGCAGATCGTGATTGACCACGCCGGCGGAACGAAGGCGCAGCGCCATGGCCGCCAACCCTTCCTGCTGCGAAACGCGTCCGTTCAAGCGCCAGTCCCTTCCCGCAGTGCGCGCGCCAGGCGCTCCTGGACGGCATAGTCGGTCATATCCAGTTTAAGCGGGGTTACCGAAATCCTGTTTTCGCGCACGGCGCGAATGTCCGTTCCCGAGCGGAAGTCGCCGGAGCGTTCGCCGAAGCGGAGCCAGAAATAGGGAAAGCCACGACCATCGATACGTTCGTCGATGCTGAGGCCGAATTCGAGCTTGCCTTGCGAGGTCACTTCCACGCCTGCCACGGCGTCGGCCGCACAATTCGGGAAGTTCACGTTGAGAAGGGTTCCGCCGGGAAGCTCGACATCCATCAAGGTGCGGATCAAAGCGGGCGCATGGGTCTCGGCCGCATCCCACGAAACGGCGCCACCGAGCGCATGCTGGTAGGCCTGGCTGACGGCGATCGACCGTATCCCCTGCAGCGTGCCCTCTATGGCGCCGGCCACGGTACCGGAATAGGTGACGTCGTCTGCAAGGTTGGCGCCGATATTGACGCCTGAAAGGACAAGATCCGGCTTGCGATCGAGGATCTTCCGCGCCGCCATGATCACGCAGTCGGTCGGCGTTCCCCTCAGGGCGAAACGCCTCTCCGAAACCTGTCGCAGCCGCAACGGCTCCGATAGCGTCAGTGAATGAGCGAGACCGCTCTGGTCCACTTCCGGCGCGACGACCCAGACGTCGTCCGAGATCGTCAGCGCGATCTTCTCGAGGACAGAGAGCCCTTCGGCATGAATGCCATCGTCATTGGTCAGCAGGATGCGCATTCCGGTCTCTTTCGCTTGCCCGAGCCTCAGGCCGCTTTCTCGATGCGTCGCAGGCCGCCCATATAGGGGATGAGGACCTCAGGCACGGAGACCGAGCCATCGTCGTTCAGGTAATTCTCGATGACGGCGATCAGCGCACGGCCGACAGCGACTCCGGAACCGTTCAGCGTGTGGACAAACTTCGTCCCCTTCTCTTCCTTCGTGCGATAGCGCGCATTCATGCGGCGCCCCTGGAAGTCGCCGCAGACCGAGCAGGACGAGATTTCGCGATAGCTATCCTGCCCCGGCAGCCAGACTTCGAGGTCATAGGTTTTGCGTGCGCCGAAGCCCATGTCGCCGGTGCAGAGCGTCATCACCCGGTAATGGAGACCGAGCCGTTTCAGCACCTCCTCGGCGCAAGCGGTCATCCGCTCATGCTCTTCGATAGAGCTTTCGGCATCGGTGATCGATACCAGTTCGACCTTGTTGAACTGGTGCTGGCGCAGCATGCCGCGCGTGTCGCGCCCGGCCGAACCCGCCTCCGAGCGGAAGCACGGCGTCAAGGCCGCAAAGCGCAGCGGCAGCTTCTCGCCCTCGAGGATCTGTTCGCGCACCATGTTCGTCAGCGGAACCTCCGCCGTCGGGATCAGCCACCGTTCGTCCGTGGTGCGGAAAAGGTCTTCTGCGAATTTCGGCAGTTGGCCGGTGCCATACATCGCATCGTCACGGACCAGCAGCGGCGGCTGCACCTCGATGTAACCGTGCTCCTGCGTATGCAAATCCAGCATGAATTGGCCAAGCGCGCGCTCAAGGCGGGCAAGCTGACCCTTCAGAATGGTGAAACGCGAGCCGGCAATGCGTGCGGCACCTTCGAAGTCCATGAAGCCCAGGGCCTCGCCGATTTCGAAATGCTCGAGAGGCTTGTGGTTCCACGTGGGCTTGGCGCCGACGACCCCCTTAACTACATTGCCGCTCTCGTCCGGTCCGACCGGGACGTCATCGAGCGGAACGTTCGGAATGCGCGACAGGATATCCGTGAGCTCGGCCTCGATCTGCCGGCTTTCCTCTTCGGCGGCCGGCAGGGCGTCCTTGAGTTCGGCGACCTCCGCCTTGATTTTTTCGGCGAGCTCGCTGTTCTTCTGCGCCATGGCAGCGCCGATTTCCTTTGAGGCGGTATTGCGGCGCGACTGCATCTCCTGCAACGACTGCAGGATCGCGCGGCGGCGCTCGTCAAGTGCGATCAGCGATGAGGACAGCGGCTCCGCGCCCCGCTTCGCCAAAGCACTGTCGAGCACGCCAGCATTCTCACGAATCCATTTGATATCGAGCATAGTCGTCCCACGCGTTGGTCAGGTCACGGCGCGAGAACGTCAGCCCTGGGCAGGCCCGACCGTCCCCGAAGAACCTTCCTGCGACGAGGCAGACTCGGTTGCGCGTGCCTCAGCTTCCCGCTGTCTTTCAACGAGTCGCGCCGTATAGATTGAAATCTCGTAGAGAAGGATGGCTGGCAGCGCAAGACCGATCTGGGAAACCGGATCCGGTGGCGTCAGCACCGCGGCAACGACGAAAGCGATAACGATCGCATATTTGCGCTTTTCGGCGAGCCCCTGCGAGGTGACGAAGCCGACGCGTGCCAGAAGCGTGGTGACGACCGGCAACTGGAAGACCAGCCCGAAGGCGAACACCAGCGACATGATCAGGCTCAGATATTCCGATACCTTCGGCAAGAGCTGGATCGCGACCTGCCCTTCACCGCCGCCCTGCTCCATGGCCAGGAAGAACCACATGACCATCGGGGTGAAGAAGAAATATACGAGCGCGCCGCCGAGCAGGAAAAGGAGCGGAGAGGCAATCAGGAACGGCAGAAAGGCGGCCCGTTCATTCTTGTAGAGACCGGGTGCGACGAACCTGTAGACCTGCGAAGCAATGACCGGAAAGGCGATCACCAACGCGCCGAACATCGCCACCTTGATCTGGGTGAAGAAGAATTCCTGCGGCGCGGTGTAGATCAGTTCGACGTTGCGATGGCTGAGGCCAGCCCAGCTCACCGCCCACTTGAACGGCAGGACAAGGAGGTTGAATAGCTGCTTGGCGAAATAGAAGCAGACCAGAAAGGCGACGAAGAACGCGCCGACCGCCCACATCAGCCGCGCGCGAAGCTCGATCAGGTGCTCGATCAACGGCTGCGGCTTGTCCTCGATGTCGCCGCTCATGCGTCACCCTTTTTCTTGCGCGCAGACGCGCTTGTCTTATCGGTTTTGACAGCGACCGCGCCTTCGCCTGCCGTAGTCTTCCTGGCAGCCGCCTTCTTCGGCGCTGCCGCAGACGCGGTCCTCTTCCGGGCTGCCCCGTCGGTGGCTTCCTTTTGGGTCGGCGCCTTCTGCGCAGCGGTTCCGGCCCTGGACTTGGCGGCGCGCTTCGGCGTCGCCTCACTGGCCGCCGCCACCTTGACCTCATCCGTGGCTGCACGTTCCATCTGCCGGGACGCAGACCCGACCGCGGCGGCCGCCACCGTGTCGACGGGCTTCGCTGGCACCCCTGCGGGCGCGCTCGCAGGCTCGAGTTGAGGTTCGGGCGTTACGGGAGGCTCGGGCGTTGCGGGTTGAGCCGGCGCGTCGGGGGTCGTCGCCTTCTGCAGGTCCGATTTGATCTCGTTGCCGAGCTGCCGCAGCGGGTTCATCGCGTCGCGCAGCGCCGTGGTCGGATTGAGGCTTTGCGCGTCGCTGATCGTCTTGCGGACCTCGTCGAGATCGGCCTCCCGCAGCGCTTCATCGAATTGACGGCGGAAATCGGAGGCCATGCCCCGCATCCGTGTCGTCATCCGTCCGAAAGCCCGCAGCATGGGCGGCAGGTCCTTCGGTCCCACGACGACGATCAAGACGATTGCAATAACAACAAGCTCGGTCCAGCCGATATCAAGCATCCGACGCGCCCTACAAACCCGTAATGCGGCTCATCGGGCGCCTACGCACCCGATCCCGCCATTTTCCGATCGTCAGCGGACTTCGTCGGACTTGTGTTCGACGGTCTTGCCGTCAAGCGTCTTGTCGGCCGAGGCGGCGTCCTCGTCGGTCATGCCCTTCTTGAAGTTCTTGATGCCCTTGGCAACATCGCCCATCAATTCCGGAATCTTGCCGCGACCAAACAACAGCAGCACGACCACCAGAACGATCAGCCAATGCCAGATGCTAAACGAACCCATCCACTTACTCCCTCGCGGCTTTATCGATTTAAAGCCATCACGTTGTCATTTTTCAGGCGCCGCTTAAAAGCTCGCCGTCGTTCTGACCGAACCTAAGATGTCGAGGCGTCTTTTTCAAACACCAATATGTCGCGCTCGTTAACGGAAAGCGTGACGTCACGCAATCCTTGCGGCAACAGGTCGGCGCGAATGCGGGCCCGTACCGTCCGTTCCGACTGCGGTACCGCGAGTTCGAGGAGCTCGACCACGCCCAGAAAGCGCCGCGACAGGATGCGCGCCGGGATGTCGCCGCCTTCCGGCTTCAACTGAACACCGGAGAGCCGCACGGCCACGCTCAAGGGCTGCCCCTCCTTGTACTCTCCGGCAGGCACGCCACCAAGCGGCGTTTCGACGCGGCCGCCGCGCACACGCGCGTCGAACACGTTGATTTCGGAAAAGAACCCCGCGGCAAAAAGGTTGCGGGGCTTGCGGTAGAGCTCGTCGGCAGTGCCGACCTGAATCAGACAGCCATCCTTCAGAAGCGCGATCCGGTCGGCCATTCGCATCGCTTCTTCCGCGTCGTGGGTCACGACGATCGCCGTCGCCCGCGTTTCGCGCAAAATGGCCAGCGTGTCGGCACGGATGGAGTCCTTCAGACGGGAGTCGAGGCCGGAGAAAGGCTCGTCCATCAACAACACCGCCGGCCGCGGGGCGAGCGCCCGGGCAAGCGCCACCCGCTGCTGCTCGCCGCCAGAAAGCACATGGGGATAGCGATCGGCGTAATGAACCAGGCCCACGCGATCCAGTGCTGCATCGGCCTGGAGAAGGGCCTCCTTCTTCGGCAAGGCGGTCAGACCGAAGCCGACATTGTCCCGGATCGTCATGTGCGGAAAGAGCGCGAAGTCCTGAAACATCAGCCCGACGCCGCGCCTTTCCGGCGGCAGGAAAACGGAAGGACCCGATATTTCCTGGCCATTCAGCAGAAGACGGCCGCCGGTCTGCATCTCGATACCGGCGGCAATACGCAACAAGGTCGTCTTGCCGGAGCCCGAGGGCCCGAGCAGGCACAGCACCTCTCCGGCTTCGGCGGTCAGCGAGACGCCCTTGATCGTGTCCTTGGAATGATATCGGTGGCTGATGTTTTCGAATGCAATACTTGCGGCAAACGACACGCCCGACCGCCTCGTCGTCGCAAGGGCGCCGTTGAGCGTGTCTGAAACCATACCTGCATTCCTTGAACCGAAGGCATCGGCGCGCATAGCGGCTTTAAAGCCGATACGCCCACTCAGGATTTCTAATCGTCTTCTTCAGCCTTCGGAGTCAAGAGGCCCAGTTCCTCAAGGTCCATCTGGGTGATGGGATCTTCATTGTCGGAAAGCTCGTCCTCGCCGACGGGCACCGGGATATGCAGGTTCGAGGGAACGCGACCGGACAGGAGACCCGCGCCCTTCAGTTCCTCGATCCCCGGGAGATCGCGGATTTCCTCCAGCCCGAAATGGTCGAGGAAATCCCGTGACGTCCCGAACGTCACCGGCCGCCCCGGCGTGCGCCTGCGGCCGCGAAAGCGCACCCAGCCCGCCTCCATCAGCACATCGAGCGTGCCCTTGGAGGTCTGCACGCCGCGAATGTCCTCGATCTCCGCGCGGGTGACCGGTTGGTGGTAGGCGATGATGGCCAGCACTTCGAGAGCAGCGCGGGAGAGCTTCTTGACTTCCTGCTCGTCCGTTTGCACGACGAAGGAGAGATCGGCCGCGGTGCGGAAGGCCCAGTGATCGGCGACCTGCACGAGATTGACGCCGCGGCTCGCATAGAACGCTTTCAGCCGCGACATGATCCGGCCGACATCGACGCCACGGGGTATCCGGCTGGCGATATAGGTCTCTGAAATCGGCTGCGCCGATGCGAAGACGAGCGCTTCGGCGATCCGCTCCGCCTCCTCCGCGAGTCCGGGATCGATGAGAATGCCCACCTCTTCCTCGTCGTCGGGTAATCCGGGCAAATATTTTTGTGCCTCAGCCACGCGCTGCCTCCATTTCCGCCAGGGTCGCAGCATCGATCGGCCTCGGCCCGCGCCTCAGATAAATTGGCGCGAAAGCGGCTTCCTGCCGGATTTCCAAACGTCCCTCCCGCACCAGTTCGAGCGAGGCGGCAAAGGAGCTCGCAATTGCCGTTGCGCGCTCCTTCGGGCTCGTCATGTAACGGATGAGGAAATGGTCGAGGGCTGTCCAATCTTCGAGGCCACCGACCATCCTGGCGAGGATCAGGCGCGCGTCGGCAAGCGACCAGACATGGCGCTTCTCGATTGTCACCTGGGTTATCGCCTGGCGTTGCCGAAGCGTGGCATAGGCCGTGAGCAAGTCGTAAAGCGAAGCGTCGTAGTCGGACTTTCTCTCCGATACGAGATGCTCGGGTGCGCCGCGCGCGAAGACATCGCGACCCAGCCTGTTGCGGTTGACCAGCCGCGTCGCCGCATCGCGCATCGCCTCGAGGCGCTTCAGCCGGAATGCGAGGGCGGAAGCCATCTCCTCGCCGGAGGGCCCCTCGTCCTTCGGCTGCTGCGGGATCAGCAGGCGCGATTTCAGATAGGCAAGCCACGCCGCCATCACCAGGTAATCGGCGGCAAGCTCGATACGGATGGAACGCGCCCGCTCGATGAAGGCGATATACTGTTCGGCAAGCGCCAGAACCGAGATGCGGGAAAGATCGACGCGCTGGCTGCGGGCAAGATGCAGGAGCAGATCGAGCGGTCCCTCGAAGCCGCCGATGTCGACGACGAGCTCTTCCTCGTGAAGGCCGCGATCGGCGGATTCCTCCTGCCACAAAGGCTCCATCGGCGCCTTTGCCGCAGGCTGTCCCTGCCTCTCGTCAGAACCCATCGCCACCATGCCCCCCGGCGCGGCCGGAGCCGCCTTTGCTCATCAGCTCTTAAACGAGCGAGAACATCGCATTGAACTCCGCTCGCAATATGTCTTCGTCCGAACCATCAGGCTGCCGGAAGGCAGCCTCGGCCGCGCTGGCCCTGCGCAGCCGATCGCCCGCGAGAACCGGCACCACATCGGCGACGGCCTTCATTTCCTCCATAATGCCATGACAATGCAAGACCAGATCAAGCCCTGCGCCGATAATCCCGCGGGCGCGGCTTGTCATATCCCCTGCAAGTGCGTTCATGGACACATCGTCGGACATCAACAGGCCGTCGAAGCCGATATAGTCGCGGATGATCTGCCGCACGACCCTTGGAGACGTCGTCGCGGGATTGTCCGGATCGATCGCCATGAAGACCATGTGCGCCGACATGGCCATTGCCTCGTCCTTCATGGCGGCGAAAGGCTGGAAGTCGACCCGCTTCAGTTCCTCCAGCGAGGCGTTGACCACCGGCAGATTGTGATGCGAATCCACGAAGGTGCGGCCATGGCCGGGCATGTGCTTCATCACCGGCAACATGCCGCCGGCTTTCAGGCCCTCGCTCACCGCACGGCCGATCGCCGTCACGGTCGCCGGATCGTGTCCATAGGCCCGGTTGCCGATGACGTCATGGCTGCCGGGCACCGGCACGTCGAGGACCGGCAGGCAATCCACCGTGATGCCGAAGCGCATGAGATCGAACGCATGCAGGCGTCCGAGCAGCCACGCGGCGCGCAGCCCCATCTGATCGTCGCGTCGGTAGATCTCGCCGATGGCCGCACCGCTCGGATATTGCTGCGCGAGCGGCGGGCGAATGCGCTGGACACGGCCGCCCTCCTGATCGATCAGGACCGGTGCTTTCGGATTGCCGATGCTGTCGCGCAGGGCCGCGACGAGATCGCAAATCTGCTCTTCCTCACCGATGTTGCGGCCGAACAGAATGAAGCCCCAGGGGCGTTCGCCGGCGAAGAAGCTGCGCTCTTCCGCCGTCAGGGAAAGGCCTTTGCAGCCCGAGATGAATGCCTTTGATTCGCTCATAAGTCGATCATAGTATCCTGCTGCCGAACCGCGAAGCCGCAAACCGACGCCGGGCATCTCCGTGCACAGGCAAACGCCTGCCTTACAGCGCCGTGCGCCTTATCAGACGCACGGCGCTGTAGCACTTTGAATCGCTGCATGTTCCTTAAATCGATACGACTTAAGGAACATGCAGTAACGAAACGGGCGCGACATTCCTGCCGCGCCCGCTTTGTTCCCTGAACGCTTTTTGAAACTACTTCGTCACGAGGCAGCTTCCGCCGGCGCCCTTGTAGCGCGAGCAAAGCGCATTCGCTTCATCCCGCGAGCCGGCCGGTATCCTCACCCGGTAATAGGTACCCTTGCCGGCAATTTCCGCCTTGCGGATATCGACGCCACGACCGCCGATGACGCTCGCAAACTTGGCCGCTAGGCTGTTGTAGCTCTTCTGCGCCTCGGCCTCGGAAGGCAGCGAGGCAATCTGGACGACATAGCTGCCGGCCGGGACGGACGCGGTCGCCAGCGGCGCGGTGGGCTGCGCAGCTGCCGTTTCCGTGGCCGCCTGGGTTTGCGGCGCCGCACTCGGCCCCGCAGCGGCCGGAGCTTCGGCCGCGGGGCGCGCTTGCGGGACCGGTTCGCTGCCGACGGCCGTCGTCTTGACGCTGCGGACGGGAGCAACCTCGTTCTGGGCCGGCTCGCTTGGCGCTGCAAGCGCAACCTTCTCGGCGGGAGCGGCCAGCTCTGCGACGGCGCGCAGCTCGCCTGCAGCAACCGCGACCGCCGCCTTGCCCTTGGAGCCGGAAGCGCCCGCTTCCGCCGAAGCGTTGGCAGGGATGGGCTGAGTGGCAGCCGCAACGGCGTTGTCGGCTTCGGCGGCCGGCTCGTCACGAGGAACGAGCGTTCCGTCCGGCTTGACGATCATCGTCCGAACCTTGCGCGGCGCGACGGCCGGAGCACTTTCCTGCTCGGCAGCAGCTTCGTCCGCAGGCGCATCGGGCGCCAGGCGTGCGACTTCTTCCTCGTCCGGGGGGGATACTCCGGGCAACGCATCGCCGTCGTCACTGCCTTCAAGCGGCAGGGTTTCGGGTGTCAGAGTCTTCTGAACCACGTCCATCGGCTCTTCCGTCGAGGAGACCAGGGCTTCCTGGCGCGGCGCATTGCTCTGGTCGCCCGCCACCCGGTCGTAGACCGCCTTGTCCTGGTTCGGCACCATCTTGCCGCCCTTCTGTTCGGGCACGATCTTAACCGGGTCCTTGTCGGCCAGGATGATCTTGGGGCCGTCGCCGGACAGGACCGCGCTGCTCCCGCCCATCCAGGCGTAGACGGCGGCACCCCCGAGGATGATGACACCGGCAACACTTGCGGCGAGCAGCATCGTGGCCTGCGAACGGCGGCCGTAGCTCTGTTCAACAAAGTCGTCCGCCTCGGCCCGCGGCATTGCCGCCAGCCCCTCGGCGTCTTGCGCCGCGCTTCGGCGCTCCGACATCGACCGCTGGAAGTCCTCTTCCATCGCCTTCTCGAATTCTTCGAAATCGTTGAGCGAAGCGAGCGGGGCGCCGCCGTTGCCCGCTGATCCGGCGTGCGCTGCGGGCGCGAGGTCTGCCTGGTTGGAGCGCACACCGCCCTTTGCAGCCGAAGCCGGCGTGCTGAAGAGCTGTGCCATTTCCGCGTCGATGTCCAGGTCGAAATCACCCGGGTAGGAAACCGGCTTCTCCTCGGCCTCCAGTGACGGCAGCTGCGGGACATCGAGATCGGCGATCGGTGCGACACCGCTTTCCATCTCGCCGATCATGGCGGGATCGAAAGGCAGCGGACTTTCGGACGTTGTCTCTTCAACCTCGGTGACCGCAGGCGCTTGAGCAACTAAGGGCGCCGGTGCCTGTTCGCGACGCGGTTCCGGCTCGCTCGCCGGAGCGAGTGCCTGCAGGAACGGCTGAGCAGCCGGCTCGACCAAGGCAGGATGACCCACCACCGGCGGCGCTTCTGCAACTGCCTGCGGCTCATCGTCTTTCGACATATCCATATCCAGCGCAATGTCGGCGAGTTCCAACTCGAAATCATCGAGATCGAAGCTCGGCTCGGCCTCACCCTGCGGCAGCCTGTTTTGCGCGATCTCCGGTTCCGGTTCGGCGACTGCCTCCGGCGGGACGACCGAAGCGACCGGTGTCTTCACCGCCTCCGGAGCCGACATCGGCGTGGCGAAGGCTCGCTGCTGAGACGGACCGGCGCTCGAGGCGACCGGCGTCGCGCGGCTGAACGTCGGCGTGAAGGGATAAGTGTTCTTTTTTGCGACAGGGGCCGGAGACGCCGCCTGCGCCGCCGCGGTTGTGACCGCAGCGCCTGCCGCGACGATCGGCATTACCGGAAAGCGCTCCACATCGGCGAGCAGCCGATCGACATGGTCCGAAGCGGCCGGCTCGGACGGCATCGGCGGCGATACATGCGCGGCAATCGCCTCGGTGACGGCTGCCTCCTGCGGTAGATCGGGTCCGGCCATATCGAGATAGACCGGTTCCGCGATATTCGCGCGCTCGGCAGCCTTGCCGGCGGCAGCGAGCCTGGAGGCAAGCGGCTCCTGCCAGTCTTCGAATGCCGGCAGCTCCGGCGTCTCGGCCTGCGGACCGGATTCCACCGCATCGACGCGGTGTGCCGGCTCCGCCGACAGATCTTCGTAGCCGAGCGACAGCTCGAGTTCGCGTTCCAGGTCGACCGTGGAATCGACGTCCTGCGTCGCAACAACTTCCGTCTGGTGGTCGTTGGCGATCTGGTCTTCGGAAGCCGGGGACAACGCTACCGACTCGTAATCCACCTCGTCGACGGGTTCGACGTTCGGCGCGGAAGGCTCAGCGCCTTCAGGTTCTTGGCTTTCCAGCACCGGCTCGGCACGCGTGCCGGCAGACGCGTTGGCGGCCGGATGCTCGACGAGCCCGCTGTCGGGGTGAACCGGCGCCGCGCGCGGGGCGTCGTAGCTGTCGAATGCGCGCAGCAGCTCGTCTTCGAGGTCAAAAGTCGGATCGCGCCGGATCGCCTCCTGGTGCCGCTGCAACTCCTGCAGTTGCTGAACTGCTGGCCGAGCATCGTAACCGACAATGCGGGCAAGTTCGCTCAACGGATCATCATCGGCCAATCTATCGACTTCTGCCGGCCCGCTTCGTGCGAATTGTTTGTCTGCCATAGTTTCCACTCACAACTGCCTGCGTTGAATTGCCAGCGCATTGTGGGGAAATGGTGACACTACTTACCGCATCTCTTCCGGTGCCGAGGTGCCCGTAACAGACAGACCCGACTTCAATACCGAGGCGACAGCATGCACCAGCCCGAGTCTGGCAATGCTCAATTGTCTGTTCTTATCGTTAACAAAACGTAATTCCGGATTTTCCTTACCTTTGTTCCAGAGTGCGTGGAAGGCTGCAGCAAGATCATACAGGTAAAAAGCGATTCGATGAGGCTCCTGCGAGAGTGCTGC
This sequence comes from Sinorhizobium fredii USDA 257, assembly GCF_000265205.3. NCBI lineage: Bacteria > Pseudomonadati > Pseudomonadota > Alphaproteobacteria > Hyphomicrobiales > Rhizobiaceae > Ensifer > Ensifer fredii. The sequence goes on along the minus strand of NC_018000.1, from coordinate 3,729,652 downwards.
AGCCTCGACGACGCGCGGATATTCTGCGAGCTTGGCGACGAGCTGCAGTTCGGCAGGATCAACGATAGCCCCGATCACTGCACCGGCAAGATCGATCGAAGCCAAATCGAGATCGGAGAAAGCTTCTTTTGCCTGGCGGAGGACCGAGCAGCAACGCGCATGCGCATACTGAACGTAGAAGACCGGATTGTCCTTTGACTGTTCCGTTACCTTGGCAAAGTCGAAGTCAAGCGGCTCCGAACTCTTCCGGTAGAGCATCATGAACCGGACCGGATCGCGACCGACTTCGTCTACCACGTCGCGCAGCGTCACGAATTCGCCCGAGCGCTTCGACATCTTCACCGGTTCACCGTTACGGTAGAGCTTGACGAGCTGGCACAGCAGTACCGTCAGCTTCGCCGTGCCCTCGGATATTGCCCGCGCCAGCGCCTCCAGGCGTTTGACATAGCCGCCGTGGTCGGCGCCAAGGACGTAGATCATCTCGTGGAACCCGCGGTCGAACTTGTCCTTGAAATAGGCAACGTCGGCGGCGAAGTAAGTATAGCTGCCGTCGGACTTGATGAGCGGCCGGTCGATGTCGTCGCCCACCTCGGTCGAACGGAAGAGCGTCTGTTCGCGGTCTTCCCAATCTTCCGGCAATTGGCCCTTCGGCGGCGGCAGCGTGCCTATGTAGACATGGCCCTTGAAGGTCAGGTCGTTGATCGCCGTGCGAATCCGCGCCGCGCCGTTGTCGTGCAGCGTCCGTTCGGAGAAGAAGACATCGTGGTTGACGTTGAGCGCCGCCAGGTCCTCGCGGATCATCGCCATCATCGCGTCGATCACGCGCTCCTTGACGAGCGGCATCCATTTGTCTTCCGGCATGATCCGCAGGCTCGTGCCGAACTCGTCGGCAAGCGCCTCGCCGACCGGCACGAGATAATCGCCGGGATAAAGCCCTGCCGGAATCTCGCCGATTTCCTCACCGAGTGCCTGCCGGTAGCGCAGGAATGCCGAGCGGGCGAGCACGTCGATCTGCGAGCCAGCGTCGTTGATGTAGTATTCCTTGGCGACGTCATAGCCAGCGAAGGCGAGAAGATTTGCCAGGGCGTCGCCGACGACGGCGCCACGGCAATGGCCGACATGCATCGGCCCGGTCGGGTTCGCCGAAACATATTCGACGTTGACCTTCCGCCCGGCGCCGACTGTGCTGCGTCCAAAATCCGTCCCTGCCCGAACCATCGCCGAAAGAAGCTTCTGCCAATAGGATACCGACAACCGGACATTGATGAATCCCGGCCCGGCAACGGTGACCTCCACCACCTCCGGGTCCTGGCGCAACTTCTCAACGATAAGGTCGGCAAGGGCGCGCGGGTTCGTGCCGAGCGATTTGGCGAGAACCATCGCTGCGTTGGTCGCAACATCGCCGTGGCTCGGATCGCGCGGCGGCTCTATGCTAACCCGTCCGAAGTCGATTTCGGATCGCTTTTCACGAACGATATCAAGCGATTCCAGAATTCTCTTAATTCTTGATTCGAAGTCTGTGAAAAGGTTCATCTGATCCATCCGCTCTTTCCAGGCCAACTGGAAAATGGCGCAAAACTATAAAAGGAGGCCGGGTCCGTAGGGAACCTGCAGCCTCCGCGCGGCGCGTCACTACCGCAAATCCGGCGTGTGGTCAAACAAGCGCCGGTGCACGCTGATCGCGAAGGTATCGGTCATGCCGGCGAGATAGTCGCCCACATGGCGCGCTCGGGCCGGCTCGGCCATCCCGGCGATCTGGTCGATCCAGTAGTGTTCATTCATCAACAGCGGGTCGGCCATGAACGCCCGATAGAGATCGGTGACGATCGATGCCGCTGCCTGGCGCACACGCATGACCTCCGGGTGACGATAGATGCGCGTCATCAGCAGGTTCTTGATCTGCCGGTCGGTCTCGCTCATCTCCTCGGAGAAGGTCGCGATGACCCGGCCGGCGTTACGCACGTCGCTGGCGCTCTTGGGGCGAACTTCGCGCAGACGCGTCTGGGCGACGCCGATGACGTCCTCGACCATCGCGGTGATCTGCCGGCGCATGATCTCGTGGGTGAAGCGGCTGGTTTCCAAGGCGGGATAACGGTCGTGCACCTCGCGCATCACCCGGGCCAGGAACGGAACCTCTTCCAGCATCTCGAGCGTCAGGTAGCCAGCGCGCAATCCATCGTCGATGTCATGGGTATTATAGGCGATATCGTCGGCGATTGCGGCCACTTGGGCTTCGAGGCTGGCGAAGCTCGCCAGTTCGAGATCGTGGACGGCGCAATAGTCAAGGATCGGTTGCGGCACCGGGCCGCGGATTCCCTCGCCTTCCGGCGTCATCAGCGGCCCGTTGTGCTTGACCAGGCCCTCGAGGCTCTCCCAGGCGAGGTTCAAGCCATCGAATTCCGCATAGCGACGCTCGAGCTTCGTAACGATGCGCAGCGACTGGGCATTGTGATCGAAGCCGCCATAGGGCTTCAGCATCTCGTGCAGCGCATCCTCGCCGGTGTGGCCGAACGGCGTGTGGCCGAAGTCGTGGACAAGCGCCACCCCTTCGGCCAAATCCTCGTCGAGCTTCAAGGCCCGTGCCAAGGCGCGCGCGATCTGCGCGACTTCGATCGTGTGCGTGAGACGCGTGCGGTAATGGTCGCCGTCGGCGGCAATGAACACCTGGGTCTTGTGTTTCAGGCGACGGAAGGCGGTCGTATGGACGATGCGGTCGCGGTCGCGTTGAAAATCGGAACGCGTCGGACTGGAGGTTTCGGGATAGAGCCTGCCGCGCGACGCCCAAGGATTGGAAGCGAAAGCTGCGTGCTCACCATAACCGAAGCCCAGGGCCTTTGTGTCGAAAGCCATTTCACACCTGCGATGCAGTCCCATTGACGGGACATTCAAGCCTTCATACCTATAGTATGCGTTGCAGGAAAGCGACGAGGGAGTCGCCGCTTAATGACCGGGACACCCCGCGGCTCGCTTCTCAAGCGCAGCAATTGTAACGCCAGAACGCTAACGAATCTCTCCGGTTCTTGACCCCGGCAGGAGGCCAGACATGATGCAGGAAACAGTGACGCTTTCGGATGCGGCCGCCAGGCGCATCGCCACGATACTTCAGACAGAACACGACAAGACGGCGATGCGCGTCTCCGTCGAAGGCGGCGGCTGTTCCGGCTTCTCCTACAAGTTCGACCTGGTGGACCAGGAGAACGATGACGATCTCGTCCTCGAAAAGGGCAATGCCAAGGTGCTGATCGACAGTCTCTCGCTGGTCTATATGGGCGGCTCGGAAATCGACTTCGTCGACAATCTGCTCGGCCAGTCGTTCCAGATCAAGAATCCGAATGCCGTCGCAAGTTGCGGCTGCGGAACAAGCTTCTCGGTCTAGAGGACCTCCTCCACCCATCCCCAAGTGCTAGAGATAGGGCGAACCGAGCCAAAGAAGGCGGTTCGCCAGTCGGTTCAGCAAGGGCTGCGCGTCAAGGCTTGCGAGCGTCACTTCCGCGGCCGACTCGCGTACCGCGCAGAATTTGTCGCTGATCGTCCTCGCAAAATCCTCGTCGAGAATCTCGACATCGAATTCGAAATTGAGGCGGAGCGAGCGCGGATCCAGGTTGCTCGAGCCGACATAGGACCAATGACCGTCGACGACGACCAATTTCGAATGGTTGAAGCTGCCTTTCGCCCGCCACACGCGACAGTGACCTTCAAGCACCTGGTCGAATTGCGCGGTCATTGCACGATCCACGAGGGTCAGGTTGTTGACAGCCGGCACGATGATATCGACTTCGACGCCTCTGCGCGCAGCCGTCACCAGCGCGCTGATCAATTCCCTGTCGGGAAGAAAATAGGGCGACATCACCCGGATGTGCTTGCGCGCAATGGAGAAGGCCCCCATCAGCATCTTATGGTTGGTCTCGTTGGTGCTGTCAGGTCCCGAAGGAACGGCTCGCATCAGCACGGATGGCGTATCGCCCCGCTCCTCAAGGTCGGCCAGCCCCCAGGCTTCGCCCCCGAGCAGTTCTCCGCTCGAGAACTGCCAGTCTTCGGCCGCCACCTGGAAGATGTCGGCAACGATCGGTCCGGTAACGCGGAAATGCGTGTCGAACGAAGCGGCGATGCCGGCCATCTCCGTCGTGAAGCCCGCCCGTATGTTCATGCCGCCGGTAAAGGCGACCCCACCGTCGATGACGACGATCTTTCGGTGCGTCCGCAGATTGGCATAGGGCAGCCTCAGGCCCATGATGATGTTGCCATTGAAGACTGCGGTCGTGACCCCTCCTTCCTGCAGATAGCTGACGATGCTCGGCACGGAATAGCGAGCACCGACCGCGTCGATCAGCACCCGCACGCTGACGCCGCGCTTGACCGCGGCGATCAGTGCATCGGCGAAACGAAGCCCGATCTGATCGCGATCGAAGATATAGCTTTCGAACAGTATGCTGCGGCGAGCGCCAGCAATCGCCTCGAGCATCGCCCCGTAGACGTCGTCGCCGCCCTCCAGCATGGCGATGTGGTTCCCGGTCGACATCGCGAAACGCGACACCCGGTCGCCGAGGATCTTCATCGCCGCGAATCGCTGTCCGAATCGCACCGCAACGTTTTCGTCCGTGACATCGAAACCGAGAAGCGGATCCGGACCGCTCGTGCGCAGCAGCGAGCGTTGCAAGCCGATCGAGGAGCGGCGAATGCGGTTGATGCCAGCAACCGCATAGATGGCTGCCCCGATTACAGGCGAAAGCAGGACGACGCCGACCCAACCGGCGGCAGCGCGTACATCGTCCTTCGTCATGGCCGCATGAATGATCGCCGGCACGCCCAGTGCGAACGACAGGAGCGCCAGGAAATGCGGCCAATAATTCTCGATGAACGCGATCATGCGCGGGACTATAGACGGACCGAATGAGGAATCAATTCCGCCACCGACGGCTGCATTTCCTTATGCGAACGCACGGAAAATTCGGCCCGTTGCCGATCACCTCCCAGCGAAGCGAATGTTGCAGCTATCGGATTTGTCAAAAGAAATGGCAGCCGCTACAACGACTCGGCGCCAAAGCGAGACCATAAAAGAAAGGCAGATGCGGCCCCATGAAGATCGCCACCTGGAACATCAACGGCGTCAAGGCGCGGCTCGATGGCCTCGTTGCCTGGCTCAAGGCATCGAACCCGGATATCGCCTGCCTGCAGGAAATCAAGTCGGTCGATGACACCTTCCCGAGGGAGGAGATCGAGGCGCTCGGCTACCACATCGAGACGCACGGTCAAAAAGGCTTCAACGGGGTCGCGCTGCTTTCGAAGCTGCGTCCGGACGAAGTCAACCGCGGACTGCCGGGCGATGATTCCGACGAGCAGTCACGGTTCATCGAAGGCGTCTTTTCCATTGCGGGCGGGGCGATCCGCGTTTGCTGCCTCTATCTGCCGAATGGCAATCCGGTCGAATCGGAGAAATACCCCTACAAGCTTGGATGGATGCAGCGGCTCGCGTCCTTCGCCAAGGAGAGACTGTTGCTCGAGGAGCCGCTCATCCTCGCCGGCGACTACAACGTCATTCCGGAGGCCCATGACTGCTGGGATGTCAATGTCTGGCGCAACGATGCGCTCTTCCTCCCCGAGACGCGCGCAGCCTTCCGGCGGCTGCGCAATCTCGGCCTCACCGACGCCGTTCGCACCACGACGGACGAAGTGCCGCTCTATTCATTCTGGGATTATCAGGCCGGATGCTGGCAGAAGAATTTCGGCATCCGCATCGACCACCTGATGCTGTCGCCCGAGGCGGCCGACAAGCTCGTATCGACATCGATCGAAAAGCATGTCCGCGCCTGGGAAAAGCCGTCCGACCATGTGCCGGTCGCCGCCCAATTTGCTTTCTGAGTAGGCTAGAGAATCGAAAAGCGAGGCGTCCGCCTCGCTGCATGCCGGTCGGAGACGTTATAGGAGCCGGCTCGGCCCGCTCACTCGTCGGCCTGCGGATGCATGTTCTGCGCCATAGCGATTGCGACGCGGCGGTCGTCCTCGGTCGCGAGCGAGAAGGCCTGCTCCTGCATAGACTGGAGCCATAGCCTGTCCTTCGGCGAACATTGGTCGAGCGCCGCCGTCATGTAGGCGAGCCCGCGCACCGTCTGCCCCTCTTGAAAGATGACGTTTCCAAAAACGCCCATGGCGCCGGCATGGCCGTTCTTGCGCGCCCGGTTCAGCCATTTCTTGGCCTGCTGGACATTGACCGTGCCGCCCTCGCCCGAAAGCAGCATCCGTGCCAACTGGAACTGCGCCTCGGCAATGCCGAACGTCGAGGCCGCCTGGAAATAAAGCTGTCTTGCCTGCGGCAGGTCCGCCGCTACCGGGCTGTCCGGAATGCCGCGCCGGTAATAGCCAGCAAGCGCGATCAGCGCGTTGACAAAATAGCCGGTATCTTCCGAACCGGGCTCGACGCCCTGCTGGGCAATCTCGCTGTAGATCTTGAATGCTTCGAGATCGTTCTCGGCGACTCCGTCGCCATAGGCGTACATATTGGCAAGCGCCCAGCGCGACCCCGTATGGCCCTTCTCGGCGGCGTAGCGATAGGCCTCGACCGCCTCGTCCTTGCGGCCGTTCTTGTAGGCGGAGAAGCCGAACTTGAAGAGCGCGAACGGACCGGATTCCTTCGTCACGCCCGCGGACGGATCGAAGGCTCGCGCCGGCCCGGCGGCGGCGCCAACCGCCAGTGACATGCCCAGTACCGCCACCCTAAGCGACTTGAATTCACCCGTGCGCATCACAATCAGTTTCTTCCGTTCCGGCCGGCTACGCCGACCCAAGCACCATCCACAACATCGACCATGCCCTGTGTCGTCCGAGCGCTCTCTCGCAGCGACGCCGGTCGGCTCATTCGCTTGCCGCGCGCGTCAGCCTTGCCGCGATCGATATCGGTCCGACCACGCGCAAAGCGCCAGTTGCTAGGGGATGTCTCGGCGGCACACAAACTCAGTTCACCTCAAACGCAAACACGGCACTCGCACGTCTGTCGCTAATATCGCTGCTCCCATTTTGTGGCGGGAAATGGACATATCCAACACGGACCGGATACTAGCGAACCATAGTAATAAATGTGTTGCTGAATCGTCACATTCGCGATTGCTCATAAGAGGCGGCCGAACTGCGCCGCCCAGCCAAAAAGAAAGGCCCGGCGAACCGGGCCTCGAGATGCTGATCGATGGAGATCAGAACCTGACTTTTAGCGATGTCGAGATCGCCCCGACGAAGTCATTGTCGAAGTCATAGGAGACGTCGTCGCCAATGACCTCGCCTTGGTAGGTGACCTGCCCCGAACTGCCGCTAGTCATGATCCCAGCGACGCCAGCGAAGCGAAGTTCGACATTCTGGGTCGGCGCGTAGGTCACGCCTGTCCCAAGCAACCAGGTATCGGTTTGCGCTCCATAGCCATGGCTCGTGCCGCGGTCCCAAGTGAGACTGATGGCTCCACTCCACTGATCGTTGAACTTGTGGCCAATGCCGCCGGTGACTGTCCAACCATCACGATACAGCAGGTCAAGGCTCGTGCCGAACCTCCCAAAGCCCGGTTCATTTGGCACGAAGCGCAACACTTGCAACTGGCTCCAGTCAGTCCACTTAACCGAACCAAAGGCCAGCCACCCGGGAGCAATGCCGGATTGAACCTTGAGCTCCAGCGAATCTGGCATTGATGCAGAGCCGTGGACATCATACTTGCTGCCGCTGACTACTCCAACACCGGGGATCACAAAACCGACCTGACGTAGGTCGATGGAGCCGCTGAGGTTGTCGAGGTCGACAGCACTATTATAGACGAGGCTCGCCCGCATGGCATATTCGGGGATTTCGTAGGCGACACCCGTCCGCCAGCCCCATCCGCTGTCCTCAAGTTCAAGCCTTCCGACGCCCGAGAATGGGAGCCCGGTACCGGTAAAATCCTGTACAAGCCGCTCTTTAAAGCCGCCCACTTCCTGGTAGAAGACACCTCCGATAACGCGCATAAAACCAGGCCCCATGTCCCATTTGTAGGAGCACGTCGCCGCGTAGTTATCGCTCTCGACTTTCGTTTCAATATTGTTGTTTGCGCCGGCCCAGTTTTGGCCGGGATTGGTGTGGGCGCCCCAAGGCTGCGAGTAGTCCGCCATACAGTCAACACTGTCACCCAAAGCAGCCTTAAAGCCGATGCGGGGCGCCCAATAACTCTCCGTCTCATCTGCAGAATTGGGACGGTAGTTCAAGTCACCACCCCCGAATGTCTCCGCGACCGCATCCGAATTTGCGGGGTTCGTATCGACGACATTCTTCAATTCACGCTGAGGATTGACGTAAGTCGCCGTCGCTTCCGCCGCGAAATCCGAAGGATCGAACAAGAGATCGATATTGTAGCCGCTGCGCTCGAGCCCCCCCGCCTGCGCAGCCGACGCGACGAGCATTCCGGCAACCGCTGCGAGAATGCTCTTCTTCAATCTATTTCGAGCCATTCAGCTCCTCCCCTGCATTTCATGAATGCGGCGTTTCACCTCGCGCCGCCGCACTTGGGCTGAATATTCGTCACGATCCGGTGATTGGCAATTCGCGGCCCGGGGCCTGAACCCGACAGATTCGGTCATCAAATTTACGTAAGAATTTCACGATTCGGCCATATTCCCAAGTACACGAAATGCATTTCCCACTTTCAGTATGAACTCTCCCCAGTTTAAAAAAGAATTCTAACAAACCAGCAATGTGTGACGTCACGACAACAACATTGCTTTTTGCAAAGCAGCCCGGATAAGGCCCCTTGGAAAAGGTCTCATCAAAACCCATGCGTGTAATTGTCCCATTGATCGCCCGGAGCGGACCGATTCGCAGTTGCACTGCGACGAACAAAAATCCGCGGCATTTCTGCCGCGGATTCGCGTCTTCATCCTAGCACGAAGAAGGCTAACCTGCTTCCGAGACGCGGCTTAGAGCGACTCCAAGCGAGTCCTTCTGCAGGGTGAGTTCTGCCAATCGCTCCCGTTCCGCTTCGACCAGTTCGGGTTTTGCGTTCGCGACGAATTTTTCGTTGGCAAGTTTGCCGAGAATTCTCTCGCGCTCGACCTCGACCTTGGCGATTGCCTTCTCGAGGCGAGATTTTTCGGCTGTGAGATCGATGAGGCTGCCGAGCGGAAGGCATGCCGTCGCCTCGCCTATGACGATCTGGGCGCTGCCGCGCGGCGCCGCCGCCGCGTGCTCGATGCTCTCCACCCTTGCCAGCCGCTTGATCGCGGAGGCATGCCGATCGAGCCGCTCGCCCGTCAAGCCCTTGGCGCCGACGATCACCAGCGGCGCCATTGCCGCGGGCGGAACGTTCATTTCCGCCCGCACCGAGCGAATCCCGGAGACGAGATCGATCAGCCAGTTGATCTCGTCCGCGGCCAGATCATCCGCGTAAAAGGCCCCCGGCCATTCGGCGTGGCACAGAAGCGTCGCCCGATCGCGTCCCGGACCGGCGGTCTTTTCCCAAAGCTCCTCGGTCATGAAGGGCATGAAGGGATGCAGCAGCTTGTAGGTTTCATCCAGAACGTAGGCGACGCAGGCCTGCGATTCGCGCTTGGCGGCCTCGTCCTCGCCGCCGAAGACAGGCTTCAACAGTTCGAGGTACCAGTCGCAGAACTGGTTCCATATGAAGCGGTAGAGACTTCCGGCCGCGTCGTTGAACCGATATCCCTCGATCGCTTCCGTGACGTCGCGGATCGTGCGCGACAGCTCGGTCAGGATCCAACGGTTCACCGTCAGCGAGGCGGCTTCCGGAATGAAGCCGTCGCTGCTCGTGGCGCCGTTCATCTCGGCAAAGCGCGTGGCGTTCCAGAGCTTGGTGCCGAAGTTGCGGTAACCGGCGATGCGGGCGGGATCGAGCTTCACGTCGCGGCCCTGGGCCGCCATGATCGCCAGTGTGAAACGCAGCGCGTCGGCACCGTATTCGTCGATCAGTTCGAGCGGATCGATGACGTTGCCCTTCGACTTCGACATCTTCTGCCCGTTCTTGTCGCGAACGAGCGCATGGACGTAGACGGTGTGGAACGGCTCGACCGGCGTTCCATCGGCGTCCTTCATGAAGTGCAGGCCCATCATCATCATCCGGGCGACCCAGAAGAAGATGATGTCGAAACCGGTAACCAGCACATCGGTCTCGTAGTATTTTTCGAGCTCCGGCGTCTCCTTCGGCCAGCCGAGCGTCGAAAAGGGCCAGAGGGCGGACGAGAACCAGGTGTCCAGCACATCCTCGTCGCGCGTCAGGATTTCACCCGGCTTGAAGTTCTCGAGCAGGTCCTCGACATAGGCCTTCATCGGCCCTTCATGCGCCAGGTAATGCTGAATCGCCGCGTGCAGCGCCTCTTCCTCCGTCTTCTCGACGAAGACCTGACCGTCCGGTCCGTACCAGGCGGGGATCTGGTGACCCCACCAGAGCTGACGCGAAATACACCAGGGCTGGATATTCTCCATCCATTCGAAGTAGGTCTTTTCCCAATTGTTGGGAACGAAGGCCGTCCGCCCTTCCCTGACAGAGGCAATGGCTGGCTTGGCCAGCGTCTTTGCGTCGACATACCACTGCTCGGTCAGGCGAGGCTCGATCGGCACGCCGCCGCGATCACCGTGCGGCACCGTGTGCTTGTGCGGCTCTATATGGTCGACGAGACCCGCGGCCTCGAGAATCTCGACAATCAGCCCGCGCGCCTCGAACCTGTCCTTGCCCTCGATCTGGTCCCAGGCACCGTGGAGCGCTGCCGGGTGATCCAAGCCCTCGAGGAAGTCCTCATTGTTCTTGATCGAGATCCGTCCGTCGGGCGTCAGCACGCTGACCTGACGAAGCCCCCTGCGCTTGCCGACGTCGAAATCGTTGAAGTCGTGTGCCGGCGTCATCTTCACCGCACCGGTCCCAGTCGTCGGGTCCGGATATTCATCGGCGACGATCGGTATGCGGCGCCCGACGATCGGCAGGATGACGTGCTTGCCGACGATCCCCTTGTAGCGCGGGTCGTCCGGATGCACCGCTACACCCGTGTCGCCAAGCATCGTTTCCGGGCGCGTGGTGGCAACGACCAGGTAGTCGCGGGTTTCCCACTCGGTGGCGTTGCCGTCTTCGTCGAAGGCGACCGGATGCTGATAGGTGACGCCCTCTTCGAGCGGATAGCGCAGATGCCAGAGATGGCCGTTGACCTCGACCTGCTCGACCTCGATGTCCGAGATTGCCGTCTGCAGCTTCGGATCCCAGTTGACCAGACGGGTGTCGCGGTAGATCAGCCCTTCCTTGTAAAGGCTGACGAAGACCTCGATGACCGCTTCGGACAGCCCCTCGTCCATGGTGAAGCGCTCGCGCGACCAGTCGCAGGAGGCGCCGAGCCGCTTCAACTGATTGAAGATCAGCCCCCCGGATTCGGCCTTCCATTCCCAGACCTTCTCGATGAAGGCCTCGCGTCCCATCTCGTGGCGCCCCGGCAGCTTGCGCTGTGCGAGCTGCCGCTCGACGACCATCTGCGTGGCAATGCCGGCATGGTCCATGCCCGGCTGCCAGAGCACATCCTTCCCGCGCATGCGTTCGAAGCGCACCATGACATCCTGCAGCGTGTTGTTGAGCGCATGGCCCATGTGCAGGGAGCCGGTAACATTCGGCGGCGGAATCACGATGCAGAAGGTCTCGGCATCCGGCTTTGCGCCGGCGCCGGCACGAAACGCGTTTTCATCGTCCCACGTCTTGGAAATACGCGGATCGACGGATGCGGAATCGTAGGTCTTATCGAGCATTTTTTGACCAATTTTGGAGATTGATGTCTGCGTTTTGTAAACCGGAACGGCCTGCGCAAGTCAACACACACGGGAAAAAGCCGCGACGATTACGGTTTTATCTTGTCGAATCGCGAGTGTCTGGCAGCGGCTTGCGTCTGAACTGCTCTACCGGGTAGAATCTCGGACTTGCGTCCCGCCGCTATCTTGAGCGCGTAACAGCTCAGCGACGGGGGCCGCGTGCGACCCGTTCGATTTCTTCGCGAACCAATCGCTCGACCAGCGTCGGCAAATTGTCGTCGAGCCATTCCTGCAGCATCGGGCGAAGCATGGCTTCGGCAATTTCGTCGAAAGAGCGCCTCGGCCCCCGGTCCACCGCATGCGCCAGATCGTCAAAAGCACGCGCCACCTGACGGCTCACGGCCGGTGAAACGATCGCGCCGCCGGTCATCTCATTCTCTGCAGCCGCTTCCGGAGCGGGCGGGTACGATGGAGCCGCTGGCACGGCGGCCACCGGCGCAGGCTCTTCGGCAAGGATGCGCGACGAAGCGCCTTCGGGCGCCTGTTCGGCGGCGGCCGAAGGCGCTTTCGCAAACGACACTGCCGCCATTCGCGAAGTGATCAGCGGGCTGTCCTCGACCGGACCTGCTGGCTCCGGGTTTGTCGGCTCCTTGGCGCCGTAATGCGATGCATGCCGCTCGGAGGCCGCTCGCACGCGTGCCGCCACATCGGCAAGCGAAAGCGGCGGCGAAGAGGATGCAGCCGCCGCCCCCGCGCCGCTATAGGTCGGCTCGGCGCCCGATGACGAGATGCGAGAAGAGGCATGGTGGTCGGATGAATCGAATACCGCAGCATCGATTTCAGAGTCGATCGTCAATTCGATCTCGTCGTCCGTACTTTCCTCGAAGTTTTGCAGTGCAGGGGCGCCGGCAAGACCAGGCTCGTTGTTCTCGATGATCTTGCGAATGGATGCCAGGATCTCATCCATCGAAGGTTCTCGTGCGACATTGAGCTGTGCCATTTCCATCCTCGTTTGCTGCGGACGAGCGCGAGTCAAAAGCTGTCCGCGTGCCGATTTCGAACGAACCTTATGTGAGTTCGCGAACGAAACAAATGTCGCGAATCAGCTGAGGAAATTGTTGCACAGATTTGTTTTTTTCAGCAGGTGCCACAGCAACGAAAGCAAATCGCGCGCCCATGATAACCCATGGGCGCGCGATACTTCGTTACAATATGAGCCCTCTGCTTAAACCGAAGCGGGTTCAAGCAGAGCGAAGCGTGGAAATCTCAGCGTCCGTCGACCGTACGCAGGCCGAACCACTTATCCTTGACGGCTTCGTAATGCTGTTCCGGGCGATACTCGGCCACTTGCAGACCTTGAACCGAGACGGTCAGCTTGCCCATGGCCGCGAGCAGCGCGTAGCTCGCCACGACGGCATCGCGCTGTGCGCCGGCGAGCGATTCCTGCGCATCCAGAACGTCCTGCTGCGCGTCGAGCACGTCCAGCGTCGTGCGCTGGCCGACCTTGCGTTCTTCGATGACGCCTTCCAGGGCGAGGTTTGCGGCCGAAATCTGCGACCTGCTGGCCGTGATCCGGGCAAGGGCAGATTCGAGCTGGGCATGGGCCGTAACGACCGTCTGCTGCACCGAGGCGCGTGCGGAATCGACGAGGATGCGCTGCTGACCCAGAACTTCCTTCGCCTGGCGAATCTGGCCGTATTCAGCGCCACCCTGGTAAATCGGAACCTCGACACGGGCAGTAACGCTCGCGGTGGTATCATCGAGGCCGCCGCCGGAATTGCCGGTGTTGCGCGTGACCGATCCCTGAAGAACGACACCGGGCAGCATCGTGCCTTCAGCCGATTTCACCTGGAAGCCCGCCGAGTCGACGTTGTACTGGGCGGCGATGATCTGCGGGTTCTCCCTCAGGCTCGTGGCTACCGCCTGATCCAGAGACCTCGGCATGCCCTTCGAAGCCGGCCTCGGCTGCCGGATGCCTGTCGGAGCGGCACCGACGATCTGGACATAGACCGCCTCACTCTGCTTCAACTGTGCAACTGCCGAAACCAGCAGCGACTGCGCATTGGCGAGTTCCGCCTGCGCCTGGCTCACATCCGTCCGGGTCCCCTCGCCCACATCGAGGCGAGCCTGAGCGGCATTCAACTGCTCCCGGAGGAAGGCCAGGTTCTGACGTCGTATGGAGACGATCTGCTGGTCGCGGGCGATGTTCGCATAGGACTGGGCGGCCGACAGAAGAATCTGGATCTCGTTCGCCTTCAGCGTCTCGCGTCCGGAGAATACGTCTGACTGCGCCGCCCTGACGTTGTTCAGGGTCTGAAATCCATCGAAGATCATCTGGGTGATCGATATCCCGACCTGCCCGTCATGAAAGTTGAAAGTTCCGTCCTCTCTTTCGACGCGCGTCAGCGTGCCGGTCGCCGAAGCTGCAACTTGAGGGCGGTAACCGGACTTGGCTATCGGAACGCCTTCGTCGGTGGCACGCAGGCCGGCACGTGCGGCATTCAGATCCGGATTGTTGGCATAGGCCTTGGCCATTGCCCCGTAGATCGTCTCAGCGAGCACGGCGTGCGGCGCAAGCAATAAGCTGGTCGAGACAGCCGCCCACAAGGCTGCTTTGCGGACAATCGACACCATCTTCCCTCCGTTCAGCCAGGCGGCACGCACCCGGCAATTTCCAGCAGACCAATCCTCATGGGCGGCCTGTTCAATTCCATGCAACGATCCGCCCAGCCACCCCTCGGCGGGCAAATCACCGCTTCTTTCCACTTTGAACCCCGGATTCGAACTTACGACAACCGTGCACTGCATACGAGGGGGGTATTTCAAAAAGAAACACATGGTACGTTGCCGATTGGCAACATTGCAGATTTGGTCTTCACATGCGTATGCTGAGGTGCCTCAACAAGGGGCACCTCAGAAAATGAACGACCGCGCGCGATGGAAGCCAGGCAGCGGCTTCACCGACGTGTTGAAATCGGATCGCTCGGACGTCCTGCCCGATTCGCGTACATAGAGTTTCGCACGCGATGCGTTACCAAACCCTTCAACGGCGACCAGGCGGCCGCCGTCTCGAAGCTGCTCGAAAAGGGAAGCGGGAATCACTTCAACCGCGCCGTTGATGAAGATCACGTCATAGGGCGCTTCGGCAGCGTGTCCCTTGGTGAGATCGCCAGTCGCGACCGTAACATTGCCATAGTCGAGACGCGCCAGCGTCTCGGTCGCTGACCCGGCCAACGACTCATCACTCTCCAGCGCCACGACGGAGCCGGCGATGAGCGATAGCACCGCGGAAGCGTAACCGGTCCCCGAACCGATCTCGAGCACCTTGTCCGGTTTGCTGATCTCGGCGAGCTGCAGCAATTTGGCCAGCGGAGAAGGCTCCATGAGGTAGCGCGGGGCGGTGCCGCCAGTGAGCTCGATATCGGTATCGATATAGGCCAGTTCCTTCATCTTCGCTGGCACGAATTCCTCGCGTGGCACCGAGAGGAAGGCAGTCAGAACCGAATGGGATGTCACATCCGTCGTTCGGATCTGATTGTCCACCATCTTAATGCGCGCTGCTTCGAAGTTCATGATACTGCCTCGTGTGCGAATGGACGCGGCGCCGCCAACCCGGAACCCCGCGCGATCTTAGCCTGGCTGCGTGACAGCCTCTTCCTAAGCTCATAATTCGCCACACCGCCGGTTTCAAGCGACCGCGGCATTCGGCCCGCAAAAAGCGAAGCCGCCAGCGGGCAAGGCTGGCGGCTCGATGCGATCGGATTGACGACGGTTGGCACGGCGAGAGCCGTCAGCGCACCGGAGCAGCCTCGAGCCCGACGAGCGCTATCTTGGCGTAGCCCGCTCCCTGTATGAGGTTCATGACCGCCATCAACTCGCCGTAGTCGACCAGCCGGTCGGCGCGAAGCAGGACGCGGGTTTCCTTGTTTCCGTTCGTAAGCCGGTCGAGTTCTGCCACAAAGGCGTCGCGTCCCGTCTCCTCATTGCCGATCGCGAGTGAGAGGTCCGCCTTCAACGTCACGAACACCGGCTTGTCGTCGCGTGGCGTCGGCCTGGCGACCGATTGCGGCAAGTCGACCTTCATGTCGACCGTCGCCAGGGGCGCCGCCACCATGAAGATGATCAAGAGAACCAGCATCACGTCGATGAACGGCGTGACATTGATATCGCTGTTCTCGTCGAGATCGCCGCTGCCTTCGGATATTCTTCCCGCCATGGCCCTCACCCGATCCTGGCGATCGACGCATCGGCACCATGGCCGTAACCGTCCTGCCGGCGCGGCTGCGCCTTGCGAATATGACGATGGTCGAGATCGCGGCTGACGAGCCTTTCAACCGCGGCGGCGGCATCCGCCAGGATCAGCTTGTACCCTCCTACCGAGCGGGCGAAGTAATTGTAGATCACCACGGCCGGGATGGCCGCGACAAGCCCGATGGCGGTCGCCAGCAGGGCCTCGGCGATGCCGGGCGCGACGATCGCCAGATTGGTGGTCTGCGCCTTGCTGATGCCGATGAAGGAGTTCATGATCCCCCAGACGGTGCCGAACAGGCCGACGAAGGGACCGACCGAGCCTATCGATGCGAGAATGCCGGTGCCTGCGCTCATCCTTTTGCCGGCGCGGATCTCGATGCGCGCGAGCAGCGAGGCGACACGTTCCTTGACGCCTGCTACCGGCGCTTGATCCAGCACCGCCTCGGAACGGGTGATCTCGTCGATTGCAGCAGCGACCATCTCGGCAGCCGCTCCAGTCTTGCGGTCGAGTTCCACCTCGGCCAGACCCTTTGCTGCACTGAGCACGCGAGCCGCGCGCTTCATCCGCGATTTCGCAAAGGCAAGCTCCAGCGTCTTGACGAAGAAAATCGCCCAAGTGACCACCGAGGCCAAAGCAAGAGATATCATCACGCTTTTGACGACCACGTCCGCTGCGAGGAACATGCCGACCGGCGACAGGTCGTGCGGAAGGATTGGGGCGCTTCCGGCGACGCCTTCG
Organism: Sinorhizobium fredii USDA 257; assembly: GCF_000265205.3. Lineage (NCBI taxonomy): Bacteria > Pseudomonadati > Pseudomonadota > Alphaproteobacteria > Hyphomicrobiales > Rhizobiaceae > Ensifer > Ensifer fredii. The sequence goes on along the minus strand of NC_018000.1, from coordinate 3,712,920 downwards.
GCTGGCAACGGCGTCGTTACGGGAGCCGGATTGCTCTCCGCCGCAGCCGGAGCGGCGGCCTGCTGCCCGACCGGCGCCGATGGTGCCGTCTGGGCTACGACCACAGCCGGACACGAAAGGAAAATGGCAAGCGTAGCCGCCAGCAACATGTTCAAGGTCGGTCGGCTCCGATTCGACATCTCGTTCCTCATAATTTCGCGCGCTTCCCGATCGACGTCGGCGCGTCAGGCAGATCAATCTCAACAGGTCGCCGCTCTTTACGACAAACCAGGCTCCGATGACAAGGATTTCTGGAGTATAATAATCAGGAATAACGGCGGGGCAACGCCGAAACGGAACGGCGCGCCGCGGCACTTCCTAAATCGCGCCGCATTCGAACGTTGGGCGACATGCACTAGTATGCCGCCTGTTGCGAGGCAAAAGTGTCGCTGCGCCAGTCATAGCGGCGATGCTGCTGCCAAGGCCTCTGCGTCGATGGAAACGACGTCACAATGCGAAAGCGCGCAGGCCGCGCCGCACTAACAGCCGCACTAACATAAATCTCGACCGCACCGGTCTGCCGTAATGTCCTGCCCGTCACGACCAGTGACTTATCTGACGAACAGGTCGGCAACGTCCGCCGCGTTGCCGCGACCAGCAGATCGACGCGGCCGCACAGGACGGCGAAGATATCCGGCGCATCGACCACGGCAACCGACCAGCCTTCCTGGCTGCGGCCGACGCACCATTCGTCCTTGCGGCAAGAAAAGGCTCCTGGCTTCGCGGCAGCCAGGGCCGTCGTCGCCTTGGCGGCACTCGCCACGCTATCGATCTGTTGCGAGCCTGCGCCATTCCGCGCGGGGCGGTCGACACCGTTCTTAGGGGCCTGGCCTGAGGCGGACGTCTCGACTGGCGCGGTGTGGTTGTCGAGGGCAAGCGCCCGTTGCCATTGCGAGAAGATGAACTCCGGCGGCCGTGCCTTGTTGGTAGCGATCGCGTCGCCGGAGATCAGACCGACTAACTGGCCGTCCTCGGATATCGTGATCGAGGGTCGTTCCGCCTGGCGTTCCAGCGCGATGGATGACCCGCCCAGAAGGATCAGTGCGGCACCGGCGAAAGCGAGACGGGTCCTCAGCACGCAGAGCAACACGCCGCCGAAAGCGAGCAGGAAAAAGCCTGTGACGCCGATCCGACCGGTGACCCACTCACCATCGAGCGCCGCTACATAGCGCGCGACGGCAAGCATCCAATCCAGCCCCTGCCCCATCACCATCAAGGGGTAATGTTCGAGCCCGAAGGGCATGAGCAGCATGGCAAAGAGGCCGAACGGCATGATGAGAATGCCGATCAATGGCGTCGTGAGCACATTCGCCAGCAGGCCGTATGCCGGCAGGCGGTGGAAATGCGCTGCGGCATAGACGGCAGTGGCCAGGCCGCCTATCAGCGATGTCGCGACGGTGGCGACGACCGGACCGGAGACTTGGCCGAGGCTCAGTCGAGACGTCTTGGCCTCCGCGTTCCGCAGCCGATGGTCGCGCCAGCGGGCGTAGCCGGCCACGAGCGCCAGGGTCGCAGCAAAGGACATCTGAAAGCCGGGACCGGCGACTGCCGAGGGCGACCACACGATGATGATGAGCGCGGCAAGCGCGACATTGCGCAGGCTGATCGAGACGCGGTCGAAAAGGACGGCGACGAGCATGATCGAGATCATGATCCAGGATCTGAGGGCCGACACCGCGCCGCCGGAAATCAGGATGTAGAGGAAAACCATCAGCAGCGCGCCCGACGCTGCATATTTCTTGATCGGCCGCTTCGCCGCAAGGCCGGGGACCAGGCTCAGCAGCGTTCGCGCGCCGATGAGGAAGGTGCCGGCCGCCAGCACCATGTTGAGCCCGGAGATCGCAAGCACATGCGAAAGCCCGGCGGTCCGCAACGTCTCGACGGTTTCGCGACTGATGGCACGTTCCTCGCCGGTGATCAGTGCTGCAGCGATGGCGCCGGTATCCCCGCCGATCGCCGAGCGAATCCGATTGCCGACCGCTTCGCGCAACGCCGCCAGGCGGGCGCTCGCCTGCAATGAGAGGGGGAGATCGGCGCTATCCTCCGCCCTGCGCGGCGCACCGTAGAAGAAACCGACGGCGCCCACGCCTTTGAAATAGGCATCGAACGCGAAATCGTTGAGACCCGGCAGCGCCGGACCGGAGGGCGGCGAGAGACGAACCCGGCCCTCGATACTCGAGCCAATGGGGAAGGGTTCGTGGCGACTGCGTGCCAAAAGCGTCGCCTGCTCGGGGGGCCTGCGAAGCTTCGGCCCGGACGTCCGGACGATCTCGACCAGGTAGCGCCATCGCCCCTTGTCGTCCGGCTGACGCGATAGCACCGTCCCGCGCAGGTTCGTCGTCACCGGACCATCGAGGATGACCGTATCGACACGGCGCGTCTCGAGCGCGGCGAGCAGCATGCCGGCTGCCAGGAGAGTTGGCGCGAGCGCCAGCGGCCGGCACGCACGCATTTCTCCCCTGCACAGCGATGCAGATATGCCGAAAATGCAAAGCAGTGCTGCGAGTTTAGCAATACCGACGGTCTCTGGCAGCGAAAACCACAGAATGGCGCCAAGCGCCAGAAGCACCGGAATCAACACGAAACCATGGCCGAAGTCATCTTCCTCGAGCAGCGCTGAGCGCAGAAGACCAGCTATGGAGCCCGCCGCAGATCGGAGCCGGCCGGCAGAAAAGCGGCGATCGAGCCTCGCCGAGGGAGGTTGACCTGCCTTGATCTGCGGGAGCTCGGCAGTCTGAAGGACGACCTCGGGGCCGGAGAGACGCCATGCGCTACGTTCCGTGTCGCGCATCGCTGCCTGTCCCTGCCCCTCCTGCATTTCGTTCCGCTCTGTCCCTCAGGCTGCCCGCATCGATCCTGCAACCAAAGGAACCGTATTGCAATCGGAAGACTAGCTGCCGAAAAAATAGGCAGGACTTCGAGGGATGAGGCTGCGCCGCCAGATTAGCGATCATTGATCTTTGCGGATATATTGCCATAGCATACGATTGTTGCGCCGCCATATGCACATTTTCGCATCGCACAATTTGCCTTTCGTACAGCTTGGCAGTCGAAAGTAAATCATATAGCAAAATCGCAACGCTTAATTTGGTGGCACTGGACGACGTGCCACAGCGCCACTAGACGGAGGGCCCCATGTCAGGAACAAACGCGACGATCTCTATCGATGGAAAAACAGCGGACCTCCCGGTGCGATCGGGCTCCATCGGTCCGGACGTGGTGGACATCGGCTCGCTCTACAAGCAGACCAAGATGTTCACCTACGATCCTGGCTTCACGTCGACGGCATCGTGTGAATCCAAGATCACCTATATCGACGGCGACGAGGGCGTATTGCTGCACCGCGGCTACCCGATCGAGCAGCTTGCCGATCACGGTGACTTCCTCGAAGTCTGCTATCTTCTGCTTTACGGCGAACTGCCGACCAAGGCGCAGAAGGACGACTTCGACTATCGCGTGACGCATCACACCATGATTCACGAGCAGATGTCGCGGTTCTTCACCGGCTTCCGTCGCGACGCCCACCCGATGGCCGTCATGTGCGGCTGCGTCGGGGCGCTGTCGGCCTTCTATCATGACTCGACCGACATCACTGACCCGCATCAGCGCATGGTCGCCTCGCTGCGCATGATCGCCAAGATGCCGACGATTGCGGCAATGGCCTACAAGTACCATATCGGCCAGCCCTTCATTTATCCGAAGAACGACCTCGACTACGCCTCGAACTTCCTGCGCATGTGCTTTGCCGTGCCCTGCGAGGACTATGTCGTCAATCCGGTCCTGTCGCGCGCGATGGATCGCATCTTCATCCTGCACGCTGACCATGAGCAGAACGCCTCGACCTCGACCGTTCGCCTTGCCGGCTCGTCGGGCGCCAATCCGTTCGCCTGTATCGCTGCCGGCATTGCCTGCCTATGGGGTCCCGCTCACGGCGGCGCCAACGAAGCGGCCCTCAACATGCTCGCCGAGATCGGCAGCGTCGATCGCATTCCGGAATTTATCACCAGGGCCAAGGACAAGAACGACCCGTTCCGCCTGATGGGCTTCGGTCACCGCGTCTACAAGAACTATGATCCGCGTGCGAAGATCATGCAGAAGACGACGCATGAGGTGCTGGCCGAACTCGGTCACAAGGACGACCCGCTCCTCGAAGTGGCGATGGAGCTCGAGCGCATCGCACTGACGGACGAGTACTTCATCGAGAAGAAGCTCTACCCGAACATCGACTTCTATTCCGGTATCACGCTGAAGGCGCTGGGCTTCCCCACCACGATGTTCACCGTTCTCTTCGCGCTTGCTCGCACGGTCGGCTGGATCGCCCAGTGGAACGAGATGATCGAGGATCCGGAACAGCGCATCGGTCGGCCGCGCCAGCTGTATGTCGGCGCACCGCTGCGCGATTACGTGCCGCTCTCCAAGCGCTGATCGCAGCGCCCATTGAAAAAGCCCGGTCAGGAATGGCCGGGCTTTTTGCTTTGGAGATAGCCGAGAACGATCTCAGCCGCTTCTTCGCCCGGCGGACGCTCTGTCGTCATGCGCTGTTGCACGATCGCGAAGCCATCGAGCATGGCGGCGCGCTGCGGCGTTTCGACCGACAGCCTCTCGAACCAACGAACCAGCGTCCCTGGCCGAATGGCCTTGTTGAAATATTCGGGAACGACCGGAAAATCGGCGATGAGGTTCGGCAGGGCCGCCGTCCAGATGCGGATCTTTTCGTGGAGGAGCGTTACGAGCCAGTCCGCCCGATAGGTCGAAACAACCGGAACGCCTGCCAGGGCCAATTCGAGAATCACCGTGCCCGACGCGGCAATCGCCGCGTCCGCCTCACTAAAGGCACGCCACTTCATCTCCGAATCAACGGTTATCTCCGGCTGGACCTTCCAGGATGTCGTCAATTCGCGCACGCGCCGTTCCTGGCGTGGCACGGTCGGCAACAGGAAACGCGTGCCGGGGTTGCGTGCCGCAATTTCCAAAACGACTTCACCGAACATCGGCAGCAGGCGGCTGACCTCGCCGGCACGCGAGCCAGGGAGCAGCAGACAGGTCTTGGTTTCGTCCCCCGGATTCATCTGCTGTCTCCGACGCCGGTGTTCCCGAACCGCGAGCAGGTTGGCGTCCGACGCCAGCCGGTGGCCGACATAGGTGGTCGGCGGACCGCCGAGCTTCGCCATCACCTCTGGCTCGAAGGGCAGGACGGCAAGTACATGATCGACATAGCCGAGCATCCGCGGCGCCCGCTCCGGCTTCCAGGCCCAGACGCTCGGACAGACATAGTCGATGATCGGCATGTTCGGCAGGGCGGCGCGCACCTGCCGGGCGACGCGATGGGTAAAATCGGGGCTATCGATAATCACGAGGGCATCCGGACACGCCGCCACGATGGCTCGAGCCGTCTGCCGGATGCGCATGAGCAGCTTCGGCAGGCGCGCCAGGACCTGCGAGAAGCCCATGATCGACAGCTCGGAATAATCGAACAGGGAGACGAGGCCCTCGGCCTCCAGCGCATCGCCACCGACGCCGACGAGTTCAATCGGCCCGTCGACCCGTGCCTGCAGCGCACGCACCAGATCGGCGCCGAGCAGGTCTCCGGAAACCTCCCCGGCGATGATCGCCAGCCGGTACGTCTGCTCTGTCATCGCGGCCGCTCCCGAGCATTCCGCTCGATCCCCAGAACAAAGAGTCCGTATCCATTCGCCGTCTCGATTACCGTCGACCGTTCGAGGACGAGTGCGCGCCCCGCCTCGACCGCTATGCCGGCGAGCCCCGCCGCCGCGGCACCCGCCACGGTCGAAGGCCCGATCGACGGCAGATCTGCGCGCTCGTCCTGTTGCGGCTTGCAGAGCTTGACAAGAACCCCGCGACGGCGGCTCGAGACGCGGCCGTCCGCCTTCAATTCGGCGACCCGCGCCAGCATTGCGTCCGTTCCCTCGGCGCCCTCAAGCGCCACCACTCTGCCCCCGACCGCGACTGCCCCCTGCCCGATATCAAGCGCCCCCAGCGCGTCGGCGGCAGCAATGCCCGCCTCGACGTCGCGTCGATCCTCATCCGTCGGCGCATGCTCTCCAACCGGACCTGCATCCGCAAGCAGGTCGGGCACAACTTCGTGAGCGCCGATCACTCGGGCGCCGCTTGCTTCGATAAGCTCCATGGCCATGCGCAAGACGGCATCGTCGCCGCCTGAGACCAGCGTCCGCAGGACGCTCGGTACTTTTGCGAGCGTTCTCAGTGTCGGACGAATGTCACGCCAATCCGGCCGCCGACGAACTGCGCCGGAAAGCACTACCCGATCAATCCCCTCCGTCGCGAACGTTCGGCTGATCGCCGCGAAATCGCCAATGGCCAGAGTGGAGTGGTCGAATCCACTCCAGTCGGCATCGGCCTCCCGCGAAAGCGCAATGATGAACGGATCTTCCCCCTGTCTGCGGGCTGCCTCTGCGACGTGGTGGGGAAGCGCGCCGGCGCCGGCGATAATGGCAAGCCTGCCGCCGGTAGCCGGCAGGCGCGGAGCGGCCATGGGCCTCAACCCTTACCGCCGCGATTGGGCGACGACAGCGCGCGGTCGCTTTCCGCGGCAATGAAATCGAGAATCTCCAATGCCGGCGGGCAGTCGAGATATTCGTTGCGGATCGCAGCCGCGTTGGCACGGATCGATTCCGGGCCCTCGAAAATCTGTTTGTAGCAGCGACGCACCGCGTGGATGACCTGACGATCGATGCCGGCGCGCGTCATGCCGACGACATTGAGACCGCTCAGCACGCCGGGATTGCCGTTCAGCATGCCATAGGGAATGACGTCGTAGCTGACAGCCGACAGTCCGCCGATGAAGGCATTCTTGCCGACGCGGGTGAACTGATGAACGGCCGAGCCGCCGCCGAGAATAGCGCGGTCCTCGACGGTCACATGACCGGCAAGCATCACGTTGTTCGACAGGATGATATTGTTTCCGAGCTGGCAATCATGCGCCACATGCGAATAGGCGAGAAACAGATTGTTGTCGCCGACGACGGTCGCCCCGCCATGTTCGACAGTGCCGGTATTCATCGTCACGCCTTCGCGGATCGTGCATTTCTCACCGATCACAAGCGTCGTGTCGACGGCGCTGTGATGCACGCTTTGAGAATCGCCGCCTATCACCGCGCCAGGGAAGATCTTCGTTCCATTGCCGATCGTCGTGCGCCCGATCACGACCACATGGCTCAGGAGTTCAATGTCGTCGCCCAGAACGACATTCGGCCCGATGTGGCAGAACGGGCCGACCTTGACGTTCTCGCCGATCGCCGCGCCCTCTTCGACAACCGACGCCGGGTGGACCTTGGCACTTGATGCAATCATTTTCAGGCATCTTCCTTGCTGACAATCATCGCGCCGATATCAGCTTCCGCGACAAGTTGCCCGTCAACTTTCGCGTCGCAGTGAAATTTCCAGATATTGCCCCGCTGCTTCTGCTTCGTGACGTGGAACTCGACCCGATCGCCTGGCACCACGGGCTTGCGGAACCGCGCGTTGTCTATCGTCATGAAGTAGACGAGGTTGCTGCCGATGCCCGACTTGCGTGCACAGATGGCGCCCGCCGTCTGGGCCATGCCCTCGATCAGCAGCACGCCCGGCATGATCGGCTTTTCCGGGAAATGGCCGGTGAAATGCGGCTCGTTCGCCGTCACGTTCTTGATGCCGATCGCCGAATTGTCGGCATCGATCTCGATGATTCGGTCGACGAGCAGGAACGGATAGCGGTGAGGAAGAAGTCTGAGTATCTCTTGAAGATCCGCCGTACCGAGAACTGTCGCAGCGTCATTCATCCTTGCCACCCTTTTTCTTATGCCTTTCGCTCGATCGCAGGGCGATTTCCGCGATCTCCCGCAGGAAGTCCCTCATCGGCCGCGCCGGAATTCCGCCGTATCGCTCGCCCGCAGGCACATCGCTCGCCACACCGCTCATCGCGGCGATCTGCGCTCCATCTCCAATCGTGGTATGTCCGTTGACGCCGGCATTGCCGCCGATCATCACGCCATCGCCGATGCGCGCGCTGCCGGCGATGCCGACCTGGCTGACGATGCCGCAATAGCGGCCGATGCGGACGTTGTGACCGATCTGGACGAGATTGTCGATCTTCGTGCCTTCGCCGATCACCGTATCGTCCATCGTGCCACGATCGACCGTCGTATTGGCACCGATTTCCACATGATCCTGGATGATCACGCGGCCGACCTGAACGATCTTAATCATTCCGCCCTTAGGCCCAGGCGCATAGCCAAAGCCGTCCTGGCCGATGCGCGCGCCCGGATGAATGATCACATTGTTGCCGATCAGCGCACACAGGATGCTGGCGCCGGCCGAGATCGTGCAGTCCCTGCCGATCCGAACTTGCGGCCCGATGACCGCACCGGCGGCGATCCGCGTGCCGCTGCCGATCTCCGCACCTGCGCCGACGACCGCCGTCGGCTCCACCTCGACCCCAGGCTCGAGACGGGCCGTCGGGTCGACAAAGGCTCCGGGCGCTATGCCCCGCCCGCTCGTGTTGTACGATGGACGCAACGCCTCCTCATGCAGCAACGCGCCGGCGAGCGCGAATGCGGTATGCGGCTTCTGCGTCAGGAGAACGGGAATGTGACTCGGAACGATCGATGCGATCGCCTTGTCGCAGATGATCGCGGAGGCTTGGCAGGTCTCCAACTCATCCCGGCTCTTGCGCGACAGCATGTAGCAAACGTCGCCGGGCTTGGCGCGATAGACCGGCGCGACCGTGCGGATGGCATGATCGGTCACGCTGGCGTCAGTGAGTTCCGCCCCAATCCGATCCGCGAGGTCACCCAGACGAATCCCTTGATGGGGCGGAAAAAACCAGTTCTGTTCCATGGACACTCCAGAACGATTTATTGGCAGTTCTGGACTGCACTTATCAGAACGACGAGTTGATACCAAACTTGAAGTTCTGGATCTCGTCGAAGTCTTCCTTTGCAACCGGCACTGCGTAATCGACGCGAAGCGGACCGAACGGCGAAGCCCAGATCAGGCTGACACCGACGGAAGCGCGCAAGGAGGCGTCCGTACCGCGGGCGAATTCGCCCGCTCCGGTCAGCGCTACGTCGTTGCCGTACAGCGTGCCCGCATCAACGAAGAAGGCACCGCGGAAGCCGCTGTCACGCGGAATGCCTGGCAGCGGGAACGACGCCTCGGCCGAGGCGGTGAAATAGGTCGTGCCGCCCAGCGCATCGCCATTGTTGGCGCGCGGACCGATACCGTTGCGCTCGAAGCCGCGAATGTCGTTGCTGCCCAGCTGGAACTGGTCGAAGACTTCCATCGAACCCGAGGTCTTGAACAGGTGCCCGGCGCTACCGGCGAGCGAGGCAATGATGTCCGCTTCGTCGTTCACCGTGTAATACCACTTGGCCTTACCTGTGAGCTTGTAGAAATCGGACGTGCCGCCAAGGCCGGCGAACTCCTGCGTCACCGATGCGAGGATACCCTCGTGCGGCAGTTGCGCGTCATCCAGCGTGTTATAGGTGACCGACTGCGATACGGACGAACGCGTCCAGGGGCTGCCGTCGATCACGCGGTCGTAAGGCGACGACAGTTCGTCCTGATCGCCGAAATATTCAAGCTCTGTGTAGTTGTAACGCAGCGTCGTCGACAGGTTCTCGGTGATCGGCGCCGTAACGCGCAGGCTGAAGCCCTGGTCGTTGTAGCTGTAGTGATCGTCGTCGTAGTCGTGCTCGTTCTTGAAGAGGTCGAAGCCCGCAGCCAGTCGGTAGCCGAGGAAGTACGGTTCCGTGAACGAGACATTGTAGGTCTGGCTGTCTTCGCCCTTGCCGGCGGCCAAGCGGATATATTGACCGCGACCAAGGAAATTCTTTTCCTCGATCGAGGCTTCGACGAGGAAGCCGCCGCCGCTGCCGGCCGCATAGCCGGCGCCGATGCCGAACGAGCCAGTCGACTGGTCCTGCACGTCGACAACGACGACGACGCGGTCAGCCGCGCTGCCCGGCTCGGTCGTGATGTTGACTGTCGAGAAATAACCGAGGGCTTCAAGCCGGCGCTTGGCGCGCGCGATCATTTCCTGGTTGAAGGCGTCGCCTTCGCCGACATCGAATTCGCGACGAATGACATAATCGCGCGTGCGGGTATTGCCGCGGATCTCGATGCGCTCGACATAGGCACGCTCGCCCTGGTCGACGAGATAGTCGACGGCGATCGTGTGATTGGCGAGATCGCGGTTGCCGCGCGGCGTCACGCGGGCGAAGGGATAGCCCGCCGAGGCGACACGCTTGGAGATCGCGCTCATCGTGTCCTGGATGTCCTTGGCCTTGTAGACCGAACCTTGATGGCTCTGAACGAGGCCCTTCAACTCCTCGGCATTGACGCCTTCGACGGTCGATTCGACATTGATCGCGCCGAAGTCGTAGCGCGGCCCTTCCTCGACGGTGATCGTCACCGTGTATTCGTTGGACGCTTCATTGAGCGTCGCTTCGGACGAAATGATGCGGAAGTCGGCAAAGCCGCGATTGTAGTAGAACTGGCGGAGCAGTTCTTCGTCGGCGCGGAGCTTATCGGGGTTGTAGACGTCCTTGCGTGTCAGGAACGAAAAGATTCCGGACTCCTTGGTCGCAATCACCGACTGCAGGCGACCGTCACTGTAGGCCTCGTTGCCTACGAAATTGATCTGCGTGATCTTCGTGCGCTCGCCTTCGTTGATGACGAAGGCGAGGTTGACGCGGCCTTCGGCGATCGGAACGACCTGCGTCGTCACGGTGACGTCGCTGCGGCCGATGGCGGCATAGGCATCCTTGATGGCCTGGATATCGGTCTCGACCGTCGCTTCGCTGTAGGGACCGAGCGGCTGCGTGCGGACGACACCCTGGAGCTTATCGTCCTTGATCTTGCGGTTACCGTTGAAGACGACCTGGTTGACGAGCTGATTCTCGCTGACGTTCACGACGAGCGTGCCGCCGGATACGCTGATGCTGACATCGGAGAAATAGCCGGTTGCATAAAGGCGCTTCACCGAAGCGTCGATATCCGCGTTGCTGAAGGTCCTGCCGGGGACAATAGTTATGTTCGCGCGAACGGTTTCCGGGCTGACACGCGTGGCACCACGCACTTCAACACGGTTGATGACCGCGGCTTGTGCGACCGACGCGCTCGCAACCAGCGCCGCACCGGTTCCTGTCGCAACCATGCTTGCCGACAGCGCAAACGCCGACACCGCGTTCAAAAACCTTGAACCAGCTTTCATTGCAATTCTTACCTTTTTCCAACGTCCCGCGGCAATTTCGTACCGACTCCGGTCACGGTTGCCGTTTTACCCGCTTTTCCCATACAAGCAAGCCAGCTCGTTAATTTCTGTTTACTTCAATTCGAACCGTGGCTTAACAGCCACTACGGCGTTGCGTTATCGTAAACAAATCGTTGCAAAGCAAGCTTGTGAAACGCGCTCGTTCACAGCTTTCCTGAAAGTTCGTATCCCCTCATTCGCGCCCGCAATGCTAACCGAACAGCCAGTTGATGTCGTTCCAGGCGGCAAAGACGGTGAGCATCAGCACCATGGCAAAGCCGATCCGGAACGCGAGTTCCTGGGCCGCCGGGCCGACCGGTTTGCCGCGCAGCGCCTCGACCGCATAGAACATGAGATGGCCGCCATCAAGAACCGGAACCGGCATGAGGTTAAGCAATCCTATCGAAACCGAGAGCACCGCGGCAAAATTGAGCACTTCGGCAATGCCGAGCTTTGCCATCTGTCCGGACATCTGTGCGATACGGATAGGCCCGCCCACCTGGTCGGCGTTCATCCGGCCGACGAACAAATTCGATAAATAATCGAACGTACCGGTGACGATCCTCCAGCTCTGCAAGGCGCCCTGCCCGACCGCTTCGAGGGGGCCATAGGTCTCGACGCGGAAGTTGCCGGCCTCTTGATTCGTACCGATGCCGATCTTTCCTTCCTCGACCTTGTTGCCGAGCGGGTCGACCGATTCGGTGCGTTGCGGCACCATGTCGAGGTCGACGACCGCACCGGCACGATCGATACGCACCTTGATCGGCAGTTCCGGGCGAACACTGACGTAACGGCGAACGTCGTCGAAGGTGGCGATCCGCTTGCCGTCGATCGAGATCAACCTGTCGCCCGGCAGGACGCCGGCCTTTTCGGCTGCACTGCCAGGTGCCACGAATGCCACCACCGGATCGGCGACGGCGCGGCCGTAGATCGAAAAGAGGACGGCAAAGATCGCAATTGCCAGGAGAAAGTTGGCGATCGGCCCGGCCGCGACAGTTGCCGCCCGCTTCCACAGCTTGGCGCCGAGGAAGGTCCGGGCGCGCTCTTCCGGTTTTATCGTTTCCAGCCGCCGGTAGTCGGGCGTGCTTGCCGCATCCTCGTCGCCGAAGAATTTCACATAGCCGCCAAGCGGAATTGCACAGAACTTCCATCTCGTTCCGAGGCGATCCGTCCAGCCGAAGAGTTCCGGGCCGAAGCCGACGGAGAAGGCGACGATGCGAATGCCGGACCAGCGACCTACGAGGTAGTGCCCCATTTCATGGACGAAGACCAGCAGTGTCAGGAGGAACAGGAAGGTGGGAATGGTGTATTGCAGATTGTCAAGCAGAAGGCTCATATCGATTCCTATCGCATCCGCTGTTGTCGCCGCCGTCAGACTTCGGATTGCCGCGCGATCTTACGCTGATTTCTAGTGGTGTTTAAGAAACTATGCAGCAGCCCCGGATGTGATGACAAAAGCGTGAGGCTTCCTGGTTACAGTCCCAACAGGACGGAAGCGAAGTTCTCGTTCGTTCCGCCACCAAGCAGGAGCTGAACCAGGACCAGAAGCAGCGCCGCGACACTGGCGAAAATCAACCCGTCAACTCGGTCCATGACGCCGCCGTGTCCAGGGATCAGTCGGCCGGAATCCTTGACGCCGAAGCGGCGCTTCACGAAGGATTCGAAAAGGTCCCCGATCTGGCTGGCAACAGAGAGCAACAGCGCCACGACCGGGAGACGCACCTCGTCGAGCGAGAAATGCGCCATGAAGACAGCGACGCCCGCGAGAACACCGCAAACCGCGCCACCGATCGCCCCCGACCAAGTCTTGCCGGGCGAAATCGCAGGGGCCAGTTTCGGACCGCCGACCGCCCGCCCGACGAAATAGGCGAAGATATCCGTTCCCCAGACGACGGCGAACACGAAGAGCATGGCAATGAGGCCCAGGTAATCCGCACCACGGATGGCCGCCAGCGATATGCTCGTCAGTCCGGCATAGGCGACACCAGCCGGCAGCCACCAACTCGTCTTCTTGAGCAACACCCAGAGACCCGAAAGGACCAAGCTGCCGCCGAGCACCGGCAGGCTGTAGGGCATGTAGTCCATCAGCACCAGGGCGGCGATGACGACCTGCGCAAGCCAGCCCACGGCATTGCCCTGGAAATCCCGCTCGGCAAGCTTCGTGATCATCGACCATTCGTAGTAGACGAGCAGGCCGATTGCGACAGACAGAAGCTGGAAGGCGAAGCCGCCCGCCCAGGTGGCGCCGAGTGTTATCGCCGCGAGCACGAGGCCCGATGCAATGCGCAGCTTGAGTTCTCTCTGCATCAGGACCCGACCGCCAGAGTCGGTTGCGACAGCCCGCCGAATCGGCGTTCGCGGGAGGCGTATTTCTCGATGGCGGCGATGAATGTATCGCGCGTGAAATCCGGCCAAAGTTCGGGAATGAACAGCAATTCGGAATAGGCCCCCTGCCAAAGCAGAAAGTTGGAAAGGCGCTCCTCGCCACTCGTTCGAAGAATGAGATCCGGGTCGGGTATACCTGCGGTGTCGAGCGTCGCCGCGATCCGGCCGGCGGTAATATCGTCCGGACGAAGGCGGCCGGCGGCCACCTCTTCTGCGAGACGCCGCATCGCTCTCGCCAGTTCGTCGCGTGCGCCGTAGTTGAAGGCGATCACCAATGTGATCCCGGTGTTGGCGCTCGTCGTCTCCTCGGCCTCGATCAGGAGCGGCAGGATGTCGCCGCTCAAATTAGCGCGATCGCCGATGACGCGGATACGGACGTTCTCGCGATGAAGATCCGCGAGATCCCGCCGAATAAACGCCTTGAGCAAGCCCATGAGGTCGCTGACCTCGTCTTCCGGCCTGCTCCAGTTCTCGGAGGAAAACGCGAAGAGCGTCAGATAGCGGATGCCGAGCTCAGCAGCCGTCTTGACGGCACCGCGTACGGCCTCGACGCCCTTGCGGTGGCCCATCGTCCGGGGCAATCCACGCGCGTTCGCCCAACGACCGTTGCCGTCCATGATGATGGCGACGTGAGCCGGCACGTTTGTGGAAACGAATTCTTGCATGGGCCGTCCGAAACTAGAGACTCGATTTTCCGCGGTCAGACCTGCATGATTTCCTTTTCCTTCTCCGCGAGCAAGCGGTCGATTTCGGAAATCACTTCGTCGGTCATCTTTTGCACCCGCTCGGACTGAGCGCGGCCCTCGTCCTGGCTGATCTCGCCATCCTTTTCGGCTTTTTTCAGACCGTCCATGCCATCGCGCCGGACGTGACGCGCCGCGACTTTGCTCTTCTCTGCATAGTCGTGCGCGACCTTGACCAGGGATTTGCGCCGCTCCTCGTTCAGTTCCGGCAGCGGAATGCGCAGATTCTGCCCATCGATGATCGGGTTGAGACCAAGATTGGACTCCCGTATCGCCCGATCGACAGCACCGACCATGGACTTGTCCCAGACGGAAACCGAGAGCATCCGCGACTCCGGTACCGTGATGTTCGCGACCTGGTTCAGCGGCATGCGCGAACCGTAGGCTTCGACAGTCACCGGATCGAGAACGTTCGCGGATGCGCGGCCGGTGCGCAGCGACGCGATGTCGTGCTTGAATGCGGCGATCGCTCCGTCCATGCGGCGCTTCAATTCCTTCAGATCCACACCTTCACTCATAGTTCAGACTCCCATTCTTCATCTCGAGGGCCGTTTGGGCCTCTGCAGATTATCAATTATTATCCGACACGATGGTGGCGCGACCGCCGCCGGTCAATATGTCCGCGAAGCCACCTTTCTCATGGATCGAGAATACGACGATCGGAATGGCATTTTCCCGCGCCAGCGCCACTGCGGCAATGTCCATGACGGCGAGCCCCTTCTCGAGGACCTCGCTGTGGGTCAGGCGATCGAAGCGCGTCGCGGATGGGTCCTTCTTCGGATCGGCGGAATAAATCCCGTCGACCTGCGTGCCCTTGAAGATCGCCTGCGCCCCCATTTCCGCCGCGCGGAGCGCCGCTGCGGAGTCCGTGGTGAAGAAGGGATT
Organism: Sinorhizobium fredii USDA 257; assembly: GCF_000265205.3. Taxonomy (NCBI): domain Bacteria; kingdom Pseudomonadati; phylum Pseudomonadota; class Alphaproteobacteria; order Hyphomicrobiales; family Rhizobiaceae; genus Ensifer; species Ensifer fredii. Next base: position 3,697,596 of record NC_018000.1, on the reverse strand, counting down.
GCCGGTGCCACCGGCGAAGATCACGACCCGGCCGAGCGAAAGGTGATAGAGCGTGGCGCGCTGCGAGAAGCTCTCGCAGATCTCCGGCATGGCGATCGCCGACAGCACGACCGTATCGATATCCAGCTTGCGCAGCGAGGTCGCGAGCGCAAGCGCATTGATGACGGTCGCCAGCATGCCCATGTGGTCGCCGGTCACCCGGTCGCCGCCCTTCGAGGCGACGGCGACGCCGCGGAAGATGTTGCCGCCGCCGACGACGACGCCGACTTCGACACCCATGGCTCGCGCCTCGGCAATGTCCGAGGCGATCCGATCGGCCACGGCCACATCGATGCCGAAGCCCTGGCTTCCCATCAAGGCTTCACCGGAGGCTTTGAGAAGAACGCGCGTGTAGATTGGCTTGGCCGACATCATCACTCCTGAGCAGATCGGCACGCATGCGACAGACGCGCACAGCGGCGTGAGGACAAATCGTCTTGCGTGGTATCGACCGACCTGGCACAGCCCGGGCGGGTCCGCCGCAATAACGCATGCCGGATACACGAAGGGCACCGCGTTGTCACGCGATGCCCCCAGCTTTTCCCAATCGGAAAGAAGAAATCAAGCCTTTGCGGCCGCCGCAACTTCCGCCGCGAAATCGGATTCTTCCTTCTGAACGCCTTCGCCGAGCAGCAGGCGCGCGATACCGGCAACCTCGATCGGTGCACCGACGGTCTTCTCGGCATCCTTGATGGCTGCCTCGACGGTCTGGTCGGGGTTCATGACGAAAGCCTGCGACAGAAGCGCGACTTCTTCGAAGAACTTGCGCATGCGGCCGTCGACCATCTTCTCGATGATGTTGTCCGGCTTGCCGGAAGCGCGCGACTGTTCGATGAAGACGTTGCGCTCACGCTCGGCGACGGCCGGGTCGATCTCGCTCGGACGAACGGCGAGCGGGTTGGTCGCAGCAACATGCATCGCAATCTGACGGCCGATCGCATTCAGCGCTTCCTTGTCGCCAGTCGACTTCAGCGCGACCAGAACACCGAGCTTGCCGATACCGTCGCCAGCCGCGTTGTGGATGTAGGTCGCAACCACGCCGTCCTCGACCTTTAGCAAGGCGGCGCGGCGCAGCGTCATGTTTTCGCCGATCGTTGCGATCGCATCCTTGATGGAATCCTCAACAGATTTTCCGGTCGCCGGATAGGTCGCCTTGGCGACGGCCCCTACGGTGCCGTCGGTGCCAAGCGCGACATTAGCGACGCCGCGAACCAGGTCCTGGAAAGCATCGTTGCGGGCCACGAAGTCGGTTTCGGAGTTGATTTCGACGACGACGGCCGTGTTGCCGGCGCTGGCGATGCCGATGAGGCCTTCGGCCGCCGTGCGGCCGGACTTCTTGTCGGCCTTGGCAATGCCCTTGGCGCGCAGCCAGTCGATGGCAGCTTCCATGTCGCCGTTGGTCTCGGCAAGGGCCTTTTTGCAATCCATCATGCCTGCGCCCGTCTTTTCGCGCAGTTCCTTCACCATTGCGGCAGTAACAGTCATCTTGTTGCCTCTTGTCTGTTTCGCTGGCGCGCCAACCGCGAATGGCGCCGTGCCAGTGGGTTTGGCAGGGAATGGCCCTTCACTGTGACATCGTTATGACGCCGTCATTCGATGCTTGCGCGGGTAAGGGTAGTCCCGGCACCATTCCTTGCTGAAAAGAACAAGGCCGTTCAGATTTTCATCACAAACGGCCTCGTCCCGCTATTTCCTGGGTGCGACAGCTTACTGCATGTTTCCTTAAATCCTAGCCGATTCAAGGACAAAAACATGCAGCAATTCAAAGTGCTACAGCGACCTTTGTGCGTCTGAAGAGACGCACGGCGCGGTAGGCTGCCGGACGCCCGATCAGGCTTCGGACGATTCGTCGAGAGCCGGCTCGACCGGAGCCTCTTCGGCTGCGCCGAGATCACGACCGGAAGCGCCCTGCTGGCGGGCGATGCCGTCGATGGCGGCACGGGCGATGAGATCGCAATAGAGAGCGACCGCACGCGACGCATCGTCATTGCCGGGGATCGGATAGTCGATCTGGTCCGGATCGCAGTTGGAATCGATGACGGCAACGACCGGAATGCCAAGGCGCTTGGCTTCTTCGATCGCGATCGATTCCTTGTTGGTGTCGATGATGAACATCAGGTCCGGCGTGCCGCCCATGTCGCGGATACCGCCGAGGGCGCGGTTCAGCTTCTCGCGCTCGCGCTCGAGGTTCAGGCGCTCCTTCTTCGTGAAGCCGGAGGCTTCCGAAGCGAGGATTTCGTCGAGCTTGCGCAGGCGCTGGATCGAGTTCGAGATCGTCTTCCAGTTGGTCATCATGCCGCCGAGCCAGCGGGCATTGACGTAATACTGGGCAGAGCGCTTTGCAGCGTCGGCGATGATCTCGGACGCCTGGCGCTTGGTGCCGACGAAGAGCACGCGGCCGCCATTGGCAACGGTGTCGCTGACGACCTGCAGGGCGCGCGACAGCAGCGGCACGGTCTGGGCGAGGTCGATGATGTGAACGTTGTTACGATCGCCGAAGATGTACGGCTTCATCTTCGGGTTCCAGCGGTGCGTCTGGTGACCGAAGTGCACGCCTGCTTCGAGAAGCTGGCGCATGGTAAAGTCAGGCAATGCCATGCCTTTTTCTCCTTTTCCGGTTGAACCTCCGCAAGGCGTCGAGCGCATCTTGATGCGCCCACCGGCGGAACAATCCGGATTTCTCCCGGAAAATCCCATGCCTCACGTGTGGAATGGTCAGCCCCTTAGCTGCAACTGCCCGATAAATCAAGGCAGGAAGTCTGTTTTTTACCGCTGTCTAGAGCGTGTCGCATGTCTTTGCCCCGAATCCGCTGCACAGTTCGGGTGACAGGCGCTACTTGCACTCTTCCGCATTGAAGACTTCGAGATCGGCAAGCTTACCGGAAAGCACGAAGTCGCCGTAGTCCATCGTCAGGTCGCGCGTGACGCCATTCTCGTAAAGCTTGAAGGACATGCGGTAGATGGGCAGCGCATCGCCGCTCGCCTCGTCGTTGAAGTAGGATATCGTCACCGGCCAATAGCTTTCGCCGGCGAGCTTCCCTGCCTTTCCGGCGTCCGCATCGTCGGACGTGGGCTTGCCCGGCTTGCCGACGAAGGTAGAGGTGATCAGCGTCTTGTCGCCCGAATCGGAGCCATCGAAGATACGGGATTCAAAAAGCGTCTCGCCGCGCTTGGCCCGCTCGATCACCTCCAGCATATGCTCGGTCGGGAACCGGCTCTGGGCCAGAGCCACTTCGCGCTTGTCGGGCGCGGTGAGTTCGACCTTGACACCGGACTTGTCGTCGTGAGCGCTTCCGCGCACCTCCTTGTCCAGCTTCTCATCGGTAAAGGAGCGGGTGAGGAAGCGGAAACTCCTGTTCTTCATGTCCTCGTAGGTGGTGGTCTGCTGGTCGGTCAGGCGAACTTCCTCGCCGGTGTCGACCTGGGTGACGAAGCGGAAGCTCACCGTATATCCCTCGCAGGCCGACCCGTTGAACTCATAGACCATGCGTCCATACATGCCGGTGATGCCGGAGCGATCGGAGGCATTTTTCAGTTCAAGATCGTAGACGGCGCGGTGCGGTGCCAGTGCGCTCGCGTGCGCAGCGCCCGCGACGGTCACGGCGGCGAGACAGGCGCTCCCCAGTGTGAGACGACCGAAGCCTTTACGAAACATCCGTTTCCTCCTGTTGGACTCGCCGGCAATGGGATAAACAAACATTCGGCAGAAGCGAGGCAGATCCGTTCCGTGCCTGTCACGATCCTGTTTTGCATGCAGGATTTTATCACAAAAGACAACAAGGGAGCCTTCCATGTCCGCAGAGATCGAAACGCGTCTCAACGAACTTGGCATCGTCATTCCAGAGGCGGTGGCGCCGGTCGCGAATTATGTGCCTTACGTCATTACCGGCTCGACGCTCTACATCTCCGGCCAACTGCCCATGGAAGCAGGCAAGGTCGCTGTGACTGGCCATGTCGGCAAGGATGTCGACGTCGCGGCCGCGCAGCGCGCCGCCGAACTCTGCGCAGTCAACATCCTGGCCCAGGCCAAAGCCGCTCTTGGCGGCGATCTCGGACGCATTCGCCGGCTCGTGAAGATCAACGGCTTCGTCGCCTCCGTTCCGGAGTTCACCGAACAACACCTCGTCATCAACGGCGCGTCGAACTTCCTTGCCGCCGTGCTCGGCGAAGCCGGCAAGCATGCGCGCGCTGCCGTCGGCATGGCGTCCCTGCCCTTCAACGCGGCCGTCGAAATCGACGCCATCCTCGAAATCGCCTGATCAGGGACGCTCCATGAAGGATATTTCCTGGCTCAAAGCCCAGCCGATCGCCCATCGCGGTTACCACGACATGAACCGAGAAGTCTGGGAAAATACACTCTCAGCCTTCTCCCGCGCCGCAGAAGCAGGCTTTGCGATCGAATGCGATCTGCAGTTTACATCGGATAGCGTTCCGGTCGTCTTCCACGACCACGACCTTCAGCGTCTTTGCGGCATTAGGGGGGACGTGCGGGCGAAGACCGCCGGCGAGCTCGGCCTATTGTCGATCGGCGGCACGAAGGACAAGGTGCCGACGCTCACGCAGATGCTCCGTCTCGTCGACGGACGGGTGCCGCTCGTCCTCGAACTCAAGGGCCGCAAAGATGACGACGAGGGTTTTGCGGCGGCCGTGCTCGACACGCTCGAGGGGTACAAGGGACCGGTCGCGCTGATGAGCTTCGATCACTGGCTGCTCAAGGATCTGAAGGCGCTCGACGCCCCTTATCCGCTCGGCCTTACCGCTGACGGCGCCAATCCGGAAAAATTCTTCATGCACGAGGAGGCCATGCAGCTCGGGCTCGATTTCATCTCCTATTTCTACGGCGATCTGCCGAACCCCTTCGTAACCAAGGAGCGAGCCCTCGGCCGTACCATCATCACCTGGACGGTGCGGGACGGCCGAGCGCAGGAGCACACCTTCGCCCACGCCGATCAGATGACGTTCGAGGGTTTCGATCCCAGGGAGACCATGATTTCCTAGGCGCATGTCAGACGCGATCAACATCCGCATAGAACATTCGTTCACTTCGATCCCGCCGACGAGCTGGAACAGGCTTGCCGGCGCCTCGAAAGACTTCCCCGTCACGGCCTATAATCCCTTCGTCTCGCACGCCTATCTGTCGGCGCTCGAGGAGTCGGGCTCGGCGACGGCGGAGACGGGTTGGCTCGGTCAGCATCTCTTGATGGAGGATGCCGATGGCTTCCTGCGCGGCGCCCTTGTCTGCTACATGAAGAACCATAGCCAGGGCGAATATGTCTTCGACCATGGATGGGCAAACGCCTTCGAACAGGCCGGCGGCCGCTACTATCCGAAGCTGCAATGTTGCGTGCCGTTCACGCCGGTGGCTGGGCCACGCCTGCTCAGCGCCGCGGGCGGCGATCCGCTCCCGGTGCGCGAGGCGCTTGCCGCCGGCCTCAAGGAACTCTCGCGCCGTCACGGCGTCTCCTCTGCCCACGTCACCTTCGTCCCCCCTGAGGAAATGCCGAGCTTCGAACGATCCGGGTTTCTGCACCGGATGGACCAGCAATTCCATTTCATCAATGAAGGCTACGGCTCGCACGACGACTTCCTCGCCACGCTTGCGTCGCGAAAGCGCAAAGCGCTGAAGAAGGAGCGTCGGACAGCCGTCGAAAATGGAATTACCATCGACTGGCTGACGGGCCGCGATCTTACCGAAGCCATCTGGGACCAGTTCTTCGCTTTTTACATGGATACCGGCGGACGCAAATGGGGCCGGCCCTATCTGACCCGCGCCTTCTATTCGCTCATCGGCGAGCGGATGGCAGACGACATTCTATTGGTCATGGCCAAGCGCGGCGGCCGATATATCGCCGGCGCGATCAATTTCATCGGCGGCGATGCGCTCTACGGGCGCCATTGGGGCTGTATCGAGGACCATCCCTTCCTGCATTTTGAAGTCTGCTATCACCAGGCAATCGACTTCGCGATCGCCAGAGGGCTGAGGCGCGTCGAAGCGGGCGCGCAGGGCGAGCACAAGTTGGCGCGCGGCTACATGCCGGTCACGACCCATTCCGCCCATTTCATCACCCATCCAGGTCTGGCAAGGGCGGTCGCGGATTATCTCGAACGGGAGCGCCGCGACGTCGAAGAAACCGGCGAATTCCTTGCCGAGCACGGGCCTTTCCGCAAGGGTGAGCGCCAACAACATTGACCAAAAGCGAACTTCCGCGACGAACCGACAAGAGGAAACGACATGAGCGGCTATGACACCAACAACATTTTCGCCAAGATCCTGCGCGGCGAAATTCCATCGCATCGGGTCTACGAGGACGACGCAACGGTGGCGTTCATGGACGTCATGCCGCAGGCGGAAGGGCATGTGCTCGTCCTGCCGAAGTCGCCATCGCGCAACATTCTCGATGCGGACGCCGCCACCCTGCCGGCGCTCATCGCCACTGTCCAGAAGATCGCGATTGCCGCCAAGGACGCTTTCGACGCGGACGGCGTGACGATCATGCAGTTCAACGAGCCGCCGGCCGGCCAATCCGTCTTTCACCTGCATTTCCACGTGATCCCGCGCCGGGAAGGCATTCCGCTGAAGCCGCATTCCGGGAAGATGGAGGATGGCGAGCTATTGGCAGCCAATGCCGAGAAGATCCGGCGGGCGCTGATCTAGACGACCTGCCGTCAGAACCCCAGCCACCATAGCCCGATGGCGAGCACCGCGATCGATGTCGCGATGCCCGCGACCGGCTTTTGCCGGGCGAGAAAGAAGGCGATTGCGCCGATGACAACGGCGCCGAGCCGCAGCCACAGGGGCGACTGTGCGAGGACCCCGGTCGGATAGAGGATGAGCTTCGCGATCACCGCGGCGACCAGGGCGGTCGCGACCGCCCTCACCCAATTCAATGCCTCCGAATCATCGCGAAGCCGCTTGCCGGCGAGCACGCCGAGCCAGCGCCAGAGATCGGTGGCGAGCCAGCCGGCTACGGCAATGAAGGCGTAGGCCCACCATCCGTCGGTCCAGGTCACGGGCGCGCCTCCCGTCGCGAACGCCAGAAACGCTCCGCGCCCCAGGCAAGCGTGCCGCCTATGACGCCGGCCAGGAGGATGTCGAATTCCGGTGCGATCCAGTAGAACAGCGGGCCCGCAACGAGGCCGATCGCAAGCGCCACATAGATGACCGGCTGTCGGGCCGAGTGCCAGATCGAAGTGAGAAAATAGACCGGCGTCAGGAAGAAGAGGCAGCCCGCCACCAGCGGCGGAAAGTCGGCGACAAGATGATAGACGATGCCGACCAGCACCATGTTAGCCGCCACCAGGGTGATGCCGAAGCCGGCGAAGAAGGCGACGCGATGGTCGCGCGGCACTTGCGGTACACGCTCCATCGCGAAGACCCACGCGGTGATGGCCACGAAGTGCGACAGGACGAGCAGCAGCCAGGTCGGCGTTTTCGAGCTGCGCAATTCCGGAACGAGCGCCGCGACCATCGGCATCAGGCGGACCGATGAGAGAGTAACCGCCAGGAACGCAGTCGCAAGACTCGCGTCGCTCAGGATCGAGCTGACGAGAATGACCTTCGCCGGCAAGGCCCAGACGATTCCGGTCATGAAGACGACCTGCTCCGGCGGGATGCCGGCCTGAACGGTCAGCGAGCAAAAGCCGACGAAGGAAAGCATCAGGATGACGGCCGGAAGACTGAAAATCCCCCGGGCGCCCGTCAAAAACCAGGCAAGCGTTGACCGTTCGTCTTCGAAATCATCCATGGAAATCACGCGGAATGGGACTGCCCCGCTCAACAAGACGGTGCCGGGTGAAGCCACCCGGCACCGTCTGCGAAAATCGCGATTGCGCTATTTCTTGCGCGGGACTTTGGGGACCGTTCTGCCCTTCAGCGGAACCGCATCCGAAGCTGCCTTGGCGGACTTCTTCGGTTTCGATTTCGGCCCAGCCTCGGCAGCGACGGTTTCCACCTCCGATTTCTTCGGCTTGACGTTCTTGCCGCCGGGCCGCGACACTTCCGCCTTCGGCTTGATCGGTGCCGTCTCGGGCACGGCATCGAGGAGCAACCCCTCGGTACCGTCCTCCTTCGTGCCGATCGTCACCTTGACGACGCCGCCCTTCTTGAGCTTGCCGAAGAGGATTTCGTCGGCGAGCGGCTTCTTGATGTTTTCCTGGATGACGCGCGCCAGCGGCCGTGCGCCCATCTTTTCGTCGTAGCCCTTGTCCGCAAGCCAGGCGATCGCCTCCGGCGCGAGGTCGAAGGTGACGTTGCGCTCGGCCAGCTGCGTCTCGAGCTGCATGACGAACTTCTGCACGACCTGATGAATGACAGGCGTGGGCAGCGAGTTGAACGGAATGACCGCATCCAGACGGTTGCGGAACTCCGGCGTGAACAGGCGATTCAGGGCTTCGACGTCCTCGCCGGTGCGCTTCGACGAGCCGAAACCGATTGCCGGCCGCGCCATGTCGGAGGCGCCTGCATTGGTCGTCATGATCAGGATGACGTTGCGGAAGTCGATCTTCTTGCCGTTGTGGTCGGTCAGCGAGCCGTGATCCATCACCTGCAGAAGGATGTTGAAGAGGTCCGGATGGGCCTTCTCGATCTCGTCGAGCAGCAGCACGCAGTGCGGATGCTGGTCGACGCCGTCGGTCAGGAGACCGCCCTGGTCAAACCCGACATAGCCGGGCGGTGCGCCGAGCAGACGGGAAACCGTATGCCGCTCCATATATTCCGACATGTCGAAGCGCAACAGTTCGACGCCGAGCGACGTCGCCAGCTGTTTCGCCACTTCGGTCTTGCCGACACCGGTCGGGCCGGTGAACACGTAGCAGCCGATCGGCTTGTTCGGTTCCCGCAGCCCGGCGCGTGCGAGCTTGATCGACGAGGCGAGTGCCTCGATCGCCAGATCCTGGCCATAGACGACCGAGCGAAGTTCCTTCTCCAGACTGGCGAGAACGGCTTCGTCGTCCTTGGACACCGACTTCGGCGGAATGCGCGCCATCGTGGCGACCGTCGCCTCGATCTCCCTTTCGGTGATCAGCTTGCGGCGCTTGCTGACAGGCAACAGCATCTGCGCCGCTCCCGATTCGTCGATGACGTCGATCGCCTTGTCCGGCAGCTTGCGGTCATTGATGTAGCGGGCCGAAAGCTCGACGGCCGCCCTGATCGCATCGTTCGAATATTTGAGGTGGTGATACTCCTCGAAATAGGGCTTCAGCCCCCTCATGATCTCGATTGCGTCGGCGACCGTCGGCTCGTTGACGTCGATCTTCTGGAAACGGCGGACAAGCGCCCGGTCCTTCTCGAAGAACTGGCGATACTCCTTGTAGGTGGTCGAACCGATGCAGCGGATCGAGCCGGAAGAGAGCGCCGGCTTCAGAAGGTTGGAGGCATCCATCGCACCGCCCGAGGTCGCGCCGGCGCCGATCACCGTATGGATCTCGTCGATGAAGAGGACGGCGCCGGGATAGTCCTCGAGTTCCTTGACGACCTGCTTCAGCCGCTCTTCGAAATCGCCGCGATAGCGCGTGCCGGCGAGCAGGGTTCCCATGTCGAGCGCAAAGATCGTGGCGTCCTGAAGTGCCTCCGGCACCTGCTTCTCGACGATGCGCTTGGCAAGCCCTTCAGCGATCGCCGTCTTGCCGACGCCGGGGTCGCCAACATAGAGCGGGTTGTTCTTGGACCTCCGGCAAAGGACCTGGATGGTCCGGTTTACCTCGGCGTGCCGGCCGATCAGCGGATCGATCTTACCGGACTTGGCCTTTTCGTTCAGGTTGACACAGTAGGCCGTCAGCGCATCCTGCTGCTTTTTCGGACTGGCTTCCTCGCTCTCGCGCGGTGACTTCTGTTCCGATTCCTGGTCCTCTGCGCCGCGCACCGGCCGCGATTCCGAACTGCCCGGCCGCTTGCCAATGCCGTGCGAAATGAAATTCACCGCATCGTAGCGCGTCATTTCCTGCTCCTGCAGGAAATAGGCCGCATGGCTCTCGCGCTCGGCGAAGATCGCGACGAGCACATTGGCTCCCGTCACCTCTTCGCGGCCGGAGGATTGCACATGGATGACGGCCCGCTGGATCACGCGCTGGAAGCCGGCGGTCGGCTTCGAATCTTCGTCATAGCCGGTGATCAGATTGGACAATTCGTTGTCGACATAGTCCGTCACGGTCTTGCGAAGCGTTTCTAGATTTACATTGCATGCGCCCATCACGGCCGCCGCATCGGCATCATCGATCAATGCCAGCAGCAGGTGCTCGAGCGTCGCATATTCATGATGGCGCTCGTTGGCAAAAGTCAGTGCCTGATGCAGCGCCTTTTCGAGGCTGGGCGAAAATGTTGGCACGTTAGATCCTCATTTCTTTTCCATGACGCATTGCAAGGGATGCTGATGCTGCCTGGCGAAATCCATTACCTGCGTCACTTTGGTTTCGGCGACTTCGTAGGTAAAGACGCCGCATTCTCCAACGCCGTGGTTGTGGACATGAAGCATGATGATCGTCGCTTGTTCCCGGTCCTTTTGAAAAAAACGTTCCAGGATATGGACGACGAACTCCATCGGCGTGTAATCGTCATTCAAAAGCAGAACGCGGTACAAACTCGGCTTCTTGGTCTTCGGCTTGGTGCGTGTGATAACGGACGTGCCGCGATTGGGGGCGCCTCCGTTTCCATCGCTACCCTGCTGCATCCGGACCGGCATGGCGATCATTCTGTTTCATTCCCTTGACAGCCGCAATCCATGAAGGTGGCTGCAGCATGCTTGCCTTTATCTAATGGTTCGTTCTTGGATTTTAAGACCGAACCAACGCACTGCAATCATATTCGCACGGCCGAACACAAGATTGATCAAATTTCTTCGGGCGCTACGCTCGGCATTAAGCCTATTCCCAAGGTCTCCAGGGGCCGAGCATTTCAGAACGACAAGGCCGGCCGCGGCAACCGCGACCGGCCTTGTTGCGATAGCAATGGTCTTTAGCGTCAGGCGGCGGCAGCAGACTTCACGGCTGCAGTTGCCTTGGCGACCGGTGCCTCATAGGGCTTGTAGGCGTCCTTGGCGAGATCGGCATACATTTCACCGATCTTCGATGCTTCGGCGACGAAAGCTTCGTAGCTCGACTTCAGATAGTTCGTCTGGAGTTCGAAAGCAGCCTCGAGGCTCTTGGTGCTGGACAGCTTTTCGAGATGAGCGATACCGTCTTCGAAGGACTTCTTCGAAAAGTCTGCTGCTTCGGTCGCAATGGCCTGATAGCCCTTGGTCAGCGCCGAGTAGCTCTTCACAGCCACATCTAGTGCTTCCTTGCTTTTCTTGTTTGCGTCGTCGAGGTTAAACATCAAGCTTCTCCTTGTGGGCGGTGGGCAGGCGTTAGTCTAGGTGCACTGCACAAAAAGTCAAGTTCAGTGTGCGATGCAGTAAACCACAATGCTTGCAACGACTTGATGAAGCTTCAGCCGTCATCGAGAAATTTCAGTAAAAATATGACTTAATAAGAAAAGCCGGCCCGATAGTTCAGGCCGGCAGCGGTGGGTGGTGAGTTCCGCGGGGCTCTCACGTCCGGCGCGTTGCTGCAGTTCACAGATCTACGTCGAGGATCGCCATCGAGAAATTATAGGAAAGCTCGCCGTCTTCATCGTCGCGAAAAATGACGCCGAGGAATTCGTCGCCGAGATAGACCTCGGCGGATTCGTCCTTCCTGGGACGGGCCTTGACGACCATCGCCGGATTCAAGGTGCGCTTGAAATAGGCCTCAAGCTTGCGGATTTCTTCGGGCTTCAAATCTATTCTCCGTAGCCGATTGATTTGCCGCGCTTCTCGCATGCGGCATTGCCAGGTGTAAACCCATCACGACGCCGAGCACTCATGAAGATGATCAAGGATAGCCGTAACGCATTGTATTACCGCTCAGATTTTTCCGGATCTGCAGCGAATGAGGCGAAAAAGCGCGCCCCTCCTCCGCCTCAGATATCGAAGCTTGCCAGGATCTGGTCCATCTGCCGCGACGGCTCGGAGCACCCGGCCTCGCCAACGACCTTGGCGGGGACACCGGCCACCGTCGTCTTCGGGGGAACCGCCTTCAGCACGACCGATCCGGCCGCCACCCGCGAGCAATGGCCGATATGGATATTGCCGAGGATCTTCGCCCCGGCGCCGATCAGCACGCCATCGCCGATCTTCGGGTGACGGTCGCTGCCCTCCTTGCCGGTGCCGCCGAGCGTCACCCCGTGCAGGATCGACACATTGTCGCCGATGACCGCCGTTTCGCCGACAACGAGGCCTGTCGCGTGGTCGAGGAAGATGCCGCGTCCGACGCGGGCGGCCGGGTTTATATCGGTCTGGAAGACGCTCGAGGAGCGACTCTGGAGATAAAGCGCGAAATCCTTCCGCCCGCGGTTCCACAGCCAATGGGCAAGCCGGTGCGTCTGGATCGCGTGGAAGCCCTTGAAATAAAGCACAGGCTCGAGGAACCGGGTGCAAGCGGGGTCGCGGTCGTAGACGGCCTGGATGTCAACCCGCAGGATCGTGCTCCATTCAGGCCAATCTTCGAGCATCTCAACGAAGGTCTGATGGAGCAGATTTGCCTGCAGGTCGGGATGGTCGAGCCGCTCGCAAATCCGATAGATCACGCTCTCTTCAAGCGAATGCTGGTTGACTACAGTCGAATAGAGGAAGGCTGCAAGCATCGGATCGCGCTCGGCGGCGAAGCGGGCCTCTTCACGCAGGCTGTCCCAGATGGGATCGATCGCCTTCAGCGGTTCCGTGTGGCGAAGTTCGGTCTTGGCGACCATGGTCGCGCTCCTTCCTGGTCAAACGTGGCCTAGTCAGACGTGGCCGAGTCAAACGTGGCCTGGTCAAACGCTGCCGGGCCGATCTTTGGCCTGCGCTGCCACATATATAGGGCAAATCCCGATCGACATAAATGGGCGCGCAGCGTTTCGATCGGCGGTCACTTCGAGCCACTATGCTCGGCCGACCTCACCGAGAAACTCCAGGACCGCCTTCTTGAAGACGCGGTCGCCGACCGCCAGCATATGGTCTCGGCCCGGAATATCCAAGGCCCTGGCATGCGGCATCAGAGCGGCAAGGTCCTGGGCGGAACCCGCTACGTCATCCTTCGTTCCAACCCCGATCAGAACGGGCACATCGATGCGCCCGACATCCTCTGCGGAAAGCAGGTCTCGTGAGGTCGATATGCAGGCGGCAAGCGCGTGGCGGTCGCTTTTCGTCTGGTCGGCAAAGGCGCGGAACATGCGGCCACGCTCATGCGTCACATCTTCGAGCGACGGTGCAAGCAGCGCCTCGGCGATCGGATCCCAGTCCCCCACCCCGGTCACCATGCCTATTCCGAGGCCCCCGAACACGAGCGAACGGACGCGATGCAGGTGATGCAACGCCAGAAATGCCGAGACGCGCGCGCCCATTGAGTAACCCATGACATGCGCCTCGGCGATACCAAGATGGACGAGGAGGGCGGCCGCGTCGCCGGCCATCTGGTGCGGATGGTAAACCGAAGCGTCATAGGGCTTGCTGCTCGCGCCATGGCCGCGGTTGTCGAGTGCGACGACCCGATAGCCGGCGTCGCCGAGGGTCTTCAGCCAGCCGGGGTAGACCCAGTTGACATTGGCGCTCGAAGCGAATCCGTGAATGAGCAGGACTGGATCTCCCGACGGATCGCCCGCGTCGAAGTAGGCGATTTCCAGGCCGTCATGCGTGAAGCGCGAATATGGCGGAGGGTTCAAATCCATGGTTTTCCCAGACATCAATCCGTTTCCGGCAAACTAGGTGGTAACGGATTTGTCGAAAACCCCCGCCGGCTCAAAAACCACAATCGCGTCATGATTGCTGCTACACATTTGTGCCAAAGCTCACTATGGTGCCGGCAAAATCGACACCAGACTTGCATTCATCGGAGTACGACATGGCCGGCCACAGCATCCCCCATTTCCAGAATGACGGCGGGCACCGGGTCATCGAGATCGGCGTCAAGGAATTCATGTGCACCGGCGCATCCGTTCCCTTCGACCACCCGCATATCTTTATCGACATGGGCGACGATAATGAGAAGGTCTGCTCCTATTGTTCGACGCTCTATCGCTACAATTCGAGCCTGAAGGCGACCGAAACAATCCCGCCGGGCTGTCTCTTCGAGACCAAGGCTGCCTGACCTCCCTGCCTCCGCTGGCGCGACGTCGATGCAAGACTCTGCTCCGGTCGCGATCGTCGGCGCCGGCATCGCCGGACTGACAATGGCGCTGTGCCTCGCACGGCACGGGATTGCCGTGGATATTTTCGAGCAGGCCGCCACCTTGGACGATGTGGGCGCCGGCCTGCAATTGTCGCCGAACGCCTCGCGCGTCCTGATGGAACTCGGCCTGTTCCCTGCCCTTGAGGACGTGTGGAGCGAACCGGAGTCGATCACGCTTGTCGACGGACGCTCTCTGCGATCGCTCGCGGAAGTGCCAACCGGTGCGAATGCGCGCAGCCGCTGGGCCGCCCCCTACGGGGTGCTGCACCGCGCCAGTCTGCAGAAAATCCTTCTGAACGCCGCACGGTCGGAGCCACGCTGCCGCCTTCATTTGGGAAGCCGCATTGAAGGTGATCCGGTGGCGGCCATTGCCGCGGCAACGGGACGCCGCCCGACGGTGGTCATCGGCGCCGACGGCATCTGGTCGCAGGCAAGAGCCGCCATCCCCGGCGCGGGCGCCGTCCGGTTTTCCGGCAGTATCGCCTGGCGACTGTTGCTACCGCGCGCCGGAGCGTCCGCCTGCCTGTCGTCAAATCGCATCACCGCCTTCCTCGGACCTAGAGCGCACCTGGTTGCCTACCCGCTGCGCGAAATCGACGGCTTCAATCTCGTCGCGATCGTCGAAGGCAAGTCGAGCGACACTGAATGGGTCGGCAAGGAATCAGAGGAGCGACGGCGGGAATTTGCGGCCGCTTTCGAAGCCTGGCACCCCGACTTGCGTTCGATGATCGAAAATGCCGTCTCAGCCACCTATTGGCCCTTGTGCACCGTCGACGAGGGGGCCTGGCACAATGGGCGAGACATCATCCTCATTGGCGATGCCGCCCATGCGATGTCGCCCTTTGCTGCCCAAGGCGCGGCGATGGCGATCGAGGATGCCCGCGAACTCGCGCATTGCCTTGCGGCGTGCGCCGAGGCTCCGGCCGCGTTCGCGCGCTACGAGCACGCGCGTCGGGCACGGATCGCCCGGGTGCGCAAACGTGCCGCCTTCAACCGCTTCGCCTACCACGCCCGGGGACCGGTCCGGGTCGCACGAAACCTGGTCCTCGCGCTGAAGGGCGCGGAAGCGCTCGCCGCCGATCTCGATTGGCTCTATGGCTACGACGCCTCGGAACGCAAAAAGCGCTAAGCGACAGACAGAAATTCGTCCCGCCTGCCCCGGCCCTGTTCATTACTCAGACCGCATTGGCCGCCGCGAGACCTGCCTCGATGTCGCGGCGCAGGTCGGCAACATCTTCGAGGCCGATCTGCAGTCGAATGACCGGACCTCCGTCCGGGGCCTTGGCGACCTTGCGATCGGAAAGGTTCGCATGCAGCGCGAGGCTTTCGAATCCGCCCCAGGAATAACCGAGGCCGAAGAACGAGAGCGCATCGAGGAAGGCATGCGCCTTCGCCTTGCTTGTTTCGGGTTCGGCCTTCAGCACAAATGAGAAAATGCCGCTCGCCCCGCCAAAGTCGCGCTTCCAGAGCTCGTGCCCGGGAAAGCTTGGGAGCGCCGGATGCAGCACGCGCGCCACCTCTTCGCGGCTTTCGAGCCAACGGGCGAGCGCCAGCGCGCTTTCCTGGTGGCGCTCGAGGCGTATGCCCATGGTCCGCAGGCCGCGCAGGATCTGATAGCTGTCGTCCGGCGAGACGCAGACACCAAGCGTCACCATCGCCTCCGTCAAGGCCGGCCAATGTACCGCGTTGGCCGAAACGGTTCCGAGCAGCACGTCCGAGTGCCCAGACGGGTATTTCGTCGCCGCGTGGATGGAAACGTCGACGCCGTGGTCGAGGGGGCGGAAGTAGAGCGGCGTTGCCCAGGTGTTGTCCATAGTGACGACACAACCGTGGCGGTGGGCGGCATCGGCGATCGCCCGGATATCCTGCATCTCGAAGGTGTTCGAGCCCGGTGCCTCCGTGTGCACCAGCCGCGTGTTCGGCCTGATCAGGTTTTCAATAGCAGCACCGATCATTGGATCGTAATATTCGACTGTGACGCCAAGCCGGGTCAGCATCGTGTCGCAGAAGTGCCGGGTCGGGAAATAGACCGAATCGACGATCAGGGCGTGATCGCCCGAGGAGAGATAGGCGAAGAAGGGCACCGTGACCGCGGCCAGGCCCGAGGGGACGAGAATCGTTCCGGCCGCTCGCTCGAGTTCGTTGATTGCGTCGCAGAGCGCATCGGTCGTCGGCGTGCCGCGCGTGCCGTAGGTGTATTTCTGCGCCCGCGTTTCCATGGTTTTCGCGTTCGGGAAAAGCACGGTGGACGCGTGGACCACCGGCGGATTGACGAATCCATGGTAGTCCAAAGGATTGTTGCCGGTGTGCGCGAGGCGGGTGTTGATGCCGATCTCTCCGCGCGCGCTCATTTTGTCTGCCATTGAACGATTCCGCCGTTGAAAACTCGATGGAAACTCATCGAACGCTGCACGGGTGGGGTCAAGGGAAAAATCAATGCCGAGATGTGCATCCGCGACAAGGGCACAATTGGTGGTTTTTATTCAGGATCGGAGCTTTTCCAGCGAAATCTGCTTAAACTTCTGGCGAAATTTCAGTTTTTCACATCGAAAATGAGAAAATCGGCAACATCTCTTGACCCTCATGGATTTTGAGCATGAGATAGATTGCACTCATGCCAGGAGGGTGGCTGAGGCTGCACGCGCCGACAGAACGCACGGTGCAGACGGGAACTTACGAACAACCGAAAAGGTTCAAAAAAATGGCAAGAAGAATTCTGACAGCTCTTTTTGGCGCTGCTGTCATGGGGATTGGCGCACATGCGGCATCGGCCGCGACCCTTGACGACGTGAAGGCCAAGGGCTTTGTCCAGTGCGGCGTGAACACCGGTCTCGCCGGGTTCGCAGCCCCTGACGCTTCCGGCAACTGGAGCGGTTTCGACGTCGACTATTGCAAGGCGATCGCTGCAGCCGTTTTCGGCGATGCCACGAAGGTGAAGTATACGCCGACCTCCGCAAAGGAGCGTTTCCCGGCGCTGCAGTCCGGCGAGGTCGACGTTCTGGCCCGGAACACGACCTGGACCATCAACCGCGATACGGCGCTCGGCTTCAACTTCCGCCCGGTCAACTATTATGACGGCCAAGGCTTCATGGTCCGCAAAGGCCTCAACGTGAAGTCCGCGCTCGAACTCTCCGGCGCTGCTGTCTGCGTCCAGACCGGCACCACGACCGAGTTGAACCTCGCCGACTACTTCAAGACCAACAACCTGCAGTACAACCCGGTCGTCTTCGAGAAGCTCGAGGAAGTGAACGCGGCTTATGACGCAGGCCGTTGCGACGTCTACACCACCGACCAGTCCGGCCTGTACTCCCTGCGCCTCACCCTCTCGAAGCCGGATGACCACATGATCCTGCCGGAGATCATCTCGAAGGAGCCGCTCGGCCCGGCCGTCCGCCAAGGTGACGACCAGTGGTACGACATCGTCAGCTGGGTTCACTTCGCCTTGGTCCAGGCCGAGGAATTCGGCGTCACCCAGGGGAATGTCGAAGAGATGAAGAAGTCGGCCAACCCTGACGTCCAGCGCTTCCTTGGTGTCGAAGCCGACAGCAAGATCGGTACGGACCTGGGCCTCACCAATGAATGGGCCGTCAACATCATCAAGGCCGTCGGCAACTACGGCGAGGTCTTCGACCGCAACATCGGAGCTGGCAGCCCGCTGAAGATCGAGCGCGGCCTGAACGCGCTTTGGAACAAGGGCGGCATCCAGTACGCACCGCCGGTCCGCTAAAAGCTGGTCGGCTTGAGAGTCTCGGAGGAGCGGCACGCCGCTCCTCCGTTCTACAATAAGAACGCCCGAGAACAGGGCGGATCGGGGAAAGAGGCATTGTATGGCCATTGGCGTTACAAACGCGCCTGAGAAGAGCAAATCCTCCGGATCTATCATCAACGATCCTCAGGTACGCGGTATATTCTACCAGGCAATCACCATCATCATCCTCGCGGTTCTCATCTACTGGACCATCCAAAACACGGTCGAGAACTTGCAGCGCGCGAACATCGCATCCGGCTATGGCTTTTTGAACGGCCGGGCGGGGTTCGATCTCGGACAATCACTGATCGCCTTCACGAGCGATTCCACCTACGGCCGCGCTCTCGTCGTCGGTTTCGTCAACACACTGCTGGTGGCGATCACCGGTATCATCACGGCAACGATC
Source organism: Sinorhizobium fredii USDA 257 (assembly GCF_000265205.3). NCBI lineage: Bacteria > Pseudomonadati > Pseudomonadota > Alphaproteobacteria > Hyphomicrobiales > Rhizobiaceae > Ensifer > Ensifer fredii. Next base: position 3,679,186 of record NC_018000.1, on the reverse strand, counting down.
ATCGGCTTCATCGTCGGCGTTGGACGTCTGTCGCACAACTGGATCATCGCCAAGCTCTCGCTCGCCTATGTCGAGGTGTTCCGCAACATTCCACCGCTGCTGGTCATCTTCTTCTGGTATAGCGGCGTTCTGGCGATCTTACCCCAGGCGCGAGATGCGCTCGCCCTCCCCCTCGATATCTACGTGAGCAACCGCGGCGTTGCGTTTCCGAGGGCCATCTTCGGAGAGGGTTCGCAATATACGCTGTTCGCGTTGATCATCGCCGTCGTCGCGAGCTTCGTTTTCGCCCGCTATGCCCGGCAACGGCAGGAGGCAACCGGTCAGCGATTGCCCGTTTTGTCGATCGTGCTCGGCTTGCTCATCGGTCTGCCGCTGATAACGTTCCTGGCGACCGGCGCTCCGCTGACTTTCGACATTCCGATCGCCGGCAAGTTCAATCTTACGGGCGGTTCGGTCGTCGGACCGGAATTCATGTCGCTCTTCCTCGCGCTTTCCTTCTACACTGCGGCCTTCATCGCGGAAATCGTCCGGGCCGGCATCCGGGGAGTCTCGAAGGGGCAGACGGAAGCCGCTCACGCACTTGGCATACGCCCAAGGCTGACGACTCGTCTGGTCGTCGTTCCGCAGGCAATGCGCATCATCATTCCGCCATTGACCAGCCAATATCTCAACCTCACCAAAAACTCATCGCTCGCGGTCGCCGTCGGCTATGCGGATCTCGTCGCCGTCGGCGGCACGATCCTCAACCAGACCGGACAGGCGATCGAAGTGGTCAGCATCTGGCTCATCGTCTATCTCAGCCTGAGCCTTGCAACCTCGCTGTTCATGAACTGGTACAACGCCCGCATGGCGCTGGTGGAGAGGTGAGAACATGAGCACGCATCAGGCAAGTTTTGTTCGTGCTTCGATGATCGAAGCCTCACCCGCCCCCGCGTTGGAAGCTGGCATCGTCCGATGGCTGCGCAAGAATCTCTTCGCCACGCCGAAGGACAGCGTCCTGACGATCATCAGCCTACTCATCCTGGCATGGCTGGTGCCGCCTGCGATCCAGTGGCTTTTCGTCGACGCCGCATGGACAGGCGGCGGTCGCGGCGTCTGCGCCACGGTCGCCCAAGGCGGCTCGCAACCGGAAGGCTGGAGCGGCGCCTGCTGGGCCTTCGTCAATGCAAAGCTCGGGCAGTTCGTCTTCGGCCGTTATCCGCTCGAGGAGCAGTGGCGTCCCGCCCTCGTCGGCATCCTTTTCGTGCTGCTCCTCGTTCCGATGTTGATCCCAAAGATTCCTTACAAGGGGTTGAACGCGGTTCTGCTGCTGGCGGTCCTGCCGATCCTCGCCACGATCCTGCTTCCCGGCGGCTGGCTCGGCCTCACCTATGTCGAGACGGCACTGTGGGGCGGCCTGATGGTCACCCTGGTCCTCTCGTTCGTCGGCATCGCGGTTTCGCTGCCGCTCGGCATTCTACTGGCACTCGGACGGCGATCGAACATGCCGGTAATCAAGATGCTCTGCACCGTCTTCATCGAGATGGTGCGCGGCGTCCCGCTGATCACGGTTCTGTTCATGGCTAGCGTGATGCTGCCGCTGTTCCTGCCGCAGGGCGTCACCTTCGACAAGTTCCTGCGGGCGCTGATCGGTGTGTCGTTCTTTGCGTCCGCCTACATGGCCGAGGTCGTCCGCGGCGGGCTGCAGGCCATTCCGAAGGGCCAATATGAAGGCGCCGATTCGCTCGGTCTCAGCTACTGGCAGAAGATGAACCTCATCATCCTGCCGCAGGCGCTGAAGCTGGTGATTCCCGGTATCGTCAACACCTTCATCGGCCTGTTCAAGGACACCTCGCTCGTTTCGATCATCGGCATGTTCGACCTGCTCGGCATTGTCCGCCTGAACTTTAGCGACGCGAACTGGGCGTCCGCGGTAACGCCGCTGACGGGCCTGATCTTCGCGGGCTTTGTATTCTGGCTTTTCTGCTTCGGCATGTCGCGCTATTCAGGCTTCATGGAACGCCTGCTCGACAAGAGCCACCGATAAAAGGGGAAACATAAATGGCAAACACGGCCACCGCGTCAAAGATGACCGTCTCGAAGACGGATGTCGCAATCGAAATCACCAACATGAACAAGTGGTATGGTGACTTCCACGTACTGCGCGACATCAATCTTAAAGTGATGCGCGGCGAGCGCATCGTCATCGCCGGCCCGTCGGGCTCTGGCAAATCGACGATGATCCGCTGCATCAACCGTCTCGAGGAGCACCAGAAGGGCAAGATCGTCGTCGATGGCATCGAACTCACCAACGACTTGAAGAAGATCGATGAAGTGCGCCGCGAAGTCGGCATGGTGTTCCAGCACTTCAACCTCTTTCCGCACCTGACCATCCTGGAAAACTGCACGCTGGCGCCAATCTGGGTGCGCAAGATGCCGAAGAAACAGGCCGAGGAAATCGCCATGCATTTCCTCAAGCGCGTCAAGATCCCCGAGCAGGCACTCAAATATCCGGGCCAGCTCTCGGGCGGTCAGCAGCAGCGCGTCGCGATTGCCCGCTCGCTTTGCATGAACCCGAAGATCATGCTTTTCGACGAGCCGACCTCGGCGCTCGATCCGGAAATGATCAAGGAAGTGCTCGATACGATGGTGGGCCTTGCAGAAGAAGGCATGACGATGCTGTGCGTCACTCACGAAATGGGCTTCGCCCGCCAGGTCGCCAACCGGGTCATCTTCATGGACCAGGGCCAGATCGTCGAACAGAATTCGCCGGCCGAGTTCTTCGACAATCCGCAGCACGAGCGCACCAAGTTGTTCCTGAGCCAGATCCTGCACTGAAGTCTCGAAACGACCTCAGACGAAAACGGCCCGCCATCAGGCGGGCCGTTTTCATTGTCTCCAAGGAGAAAAAAAGCCACCGGGCGACGCCCGGCGCATGCTCCACTAAACCGGGAGTGCCGGCCGCTTCGCAAGCGCTGCTTCGATGATGCCCTGGACCCGCTGACGCTCGGCGCCGGCAAGCGGCAGCCGCGGCGCACGGACGCGATCGTTGGAATCGATCGCGAAGACTTCGGCGAGCTTGATGTTCTGGACGAGATTGGTGGAGACGTCGAGATCGAGCAGCGGACGGAACCAGCGGTAGATCGCCCTCGCCTCCTCCAGGCGATCGACCTGGACGAGCTTCCAGATCGCAACTGTCTCCTTCGGAAAGGCGACGACAAGACCAGCAACCCAACCATGGGCGCCCATCAGCAGGCTTTCGAGTGCCAGATTATCGACGCCGGTGAAGCAGTCGAAACGCTCGCCGAAACGGGTCAGCACCTCGGTGATGCGGCGGATGTCGTCGGTCGATTCCTTCATCGCAACGACCAACTCGTTCTTGGCCAGTTCGTCGAACATCGAAAGCGTCACGTCGACGCCGTAGGCGACCGGGTTGTTGTAGACCATGATCGGCAGCCCGCCGGCGACAGCGATCGCCTGAATGTGGCTGAGCGTCTCGGTAGGCGCCGATTTGTAAGGGACGCCCGGCAGAACCATAAAACCGTCGGCGCCGGCCTTGGCGGCGGCGCTGGCCGCCGCTTCGCCGCGGCGCGTTGCGCTTTCGCATATGGTCATCAGCACCGGCTTGCCGCCGGCGACCGACTTGGCGATCTTGAGGATCTCGATCTTTTCGTCCGCCTCCAGCGTCATGTTCTCGCCGAGCGAACCACAGACGATCATGCCGTCGACGCCCGCCTCGAACTGCAGCGCGAAGCAGCGCTCCATCTCGGCCTTGTCGAGATCGCCTTCAGTGGTGAATTTCGTCGTTACTGCCGGAAATACGCCGCGCCACATGGGAAGCCTCCTTGGTTCTGATATATCAGCTCACTTGCCATGATTTCGGAACTGTGTCAACCTCTGATATATCACACGCCCAAGGACATTCATGTCGTCCCAATCGCACCTCGCCTATCTGGCCCTCGAACGCCTCATCGTCACCTTGAAGCTGAAGCCGGGAACGCTCGTCACCGAGCGGCAGCTGCTGGAGCTCGCCAACCACGGCCGCACGCCGGTCCGCGAGGCGATCCAGAAGCTCGCCTGGCAAGGACTGATCGAGGTTCGCCCGCGAGTCGGCTTGCAAATCAGCACCATCCGGCCGGACGATCGAATGCATCTGATGCAGACGCGTCAACGGCTCGAACCGTTGGCGGCAGCCCTTGTGGCGGAGCATGCAAGCGCCGGGGCCCGCCACGAGATTAGCGACTGCCGGCAACAGATGGCGGACTGCGCCGGTCACGGCGATCTGGAGGGCTTTCTGGTTGCGGATAAAAGGTTCGACGAGGTGATGGAAGCGGCCTGCCCCAACCGCTTTTTGACCGCAGCGCTAGCGCCGCTCCAGACCCATGCGCGGCGCATCTGGTTCGCATCCGCCTCGCCGGAAAAGATGAAAGGATCGGTGGAGCGTCACGTGAAGGTGATGCGCGCGATCGAGGCTGCGGACTCAGTGGGCGCCGCCGCTTCCATGTCGCAGCTGATGGATTACCTCGCTGACGGCTAGAGCCTTTCCTGGTTAAATTGAACCATTCTGTTGGCTCAAGCGGAGCGGAATGTTTGCTCGGCTGGCGCGCGGCGTAGCCAACGCTACGGCGAAGCCAGCCGAGCAAACAGGCCGCGCGCTTCAGCCAACCCGAAGGGCCGGGCATCTTTCCGCCAGGATCAGAGGCGATCGCCTCTGCTCTGACGAAAACCTGCTCCGGCAGAATGGTTCAATTTAATCAGGAAAGGCTCTAGGCACGATTTAATCATTTGAACCAGAGCATGATGCTGGCGAGCTTGACGAGGCCGAGGAAGGTTGCTGCGAGCTTATCGTAGCGTGTTGCGATGCGGCGCCACTGCTTGAGTTTGGCGAAGAAGCCCTCAATTCCCCAGCGTTGGCGGTAGGCGATCCGATCATAGCCGTGCTGATGCTTGCGATGACGGCGAGGCGGAATGACCGGCTCGCCGCCCTGATCCAGGATGGCGTCGTGGAGGCTGTCGGCATCGTAGGCGCGGTCGGCGATGACTTGGCCTGAAGCCAGTCCGGCGACAAGGCCGCAGGCTGGCGCCATGTCGTTCTGCTGGCCGGGTCCGATCGCGAAGCGGATCGGCAGGCCGAGTGCACTACGACGGCGTGGAGCTTGGTGCCGAAGCCGCCGCGCGAGCGCCCGAGAGCCTGGGCTTCAGGTCCCCCCTTTTGCGCCGCGCGCCTGCGGCTTGTGCATTCGCCCGGATGACAGTGGCGTCGATCGCCAGCCATTCGAGATCGGGATCACGGACAATCGCTTCGAACAGGCGGTCAAACACGCCCATCTCGATCCAGCGGTAATAGCGACGCTTGGCCGTCTGATATGGGCCGAATCGCTCTGGAAGATCACGCCAGCGTGCACCGGAACGGGCCATCCATAACAACGCGTCGAAGAAGCGGCGCCCGTCGCTGCGCGGGCCGCGCCTTCCCTTCCGTCCCCCGGGAACGAACGGCTTCACCTTCTCCCACTGATCGTCACGAAGAGCTTCGCCTTCCATCGCTGGCCTCCAAAAGCCAGCGTTGAATCTGATTTGCACCCTGATGGGAATCCCAAATCTTAAATCGTCACTACGGCCTAGACAGCATCGGCGTTTGCCGGACGGCAAGACGAAAAAGAGGCGCATCGCGGGATGCACCTCTTTTTCCGATCAGATTGGCGGTTGCCGTATCAGCCGACGAATGCGCGCTCGATGACGAATTCAGCCGGCTTGTTGTTGGCGCCTTCGGTGAGACCGGCAGCCTCGAGGATTTCCTTGGTGTCCTTCAGCATGGCGGTGGAGCCGCAGATCATGCCGCGATCGATCGCCGGATCGAGCGACGGCAGGCCGAGGTCGGCGAAGAACTTGCCGTTCGTCATCAGGTCGGTGATCCGGCCCTTGAACCCATAATCCTCGCGCGTCACGGTCGCGTAGTGGCGCAGCTTGTCGCCGACGATTTCATTGAGGAACTCGTGATTGCGGATTTCCTCGACGAGATCGAAGCCGTATTTCAACTCGGCCACGTCGCGGCAGGTATGCGTGAGGATGACCTCCTCGAACTTCTCGTAAGTCTCCGGATCGCGCATCAGGCTCGCAAAGGGCGCGATGCCCGTGCCGGTCGAGAACATGTAGAGCCTGCGGCCGGGCACAAGCGCGTCAAGCACCAGCGTGCCCGTCGGCTTCTTGCGCATCAGCACCTGATCGCCCGGCCTGATCGCCTGCAGATGCGAGGTCAGCGGACCGTCAGGTACCTTGATCGAGAAGAACTCCAGTTCCTCGTCCCAGGCGGGGCTTGCGATCGAATAGGCGCGATAGACGGGCTTTTCGCCGACCATCAGGCCGATCATCGCGAACTCGCCGGAGCGGAAGCGAAACTCCTGCGGGCGCGTCATGCGGAAGCGGAAGAGCCGGTCCGTGTAATGTTCGACGCTCGTGACCGTTTCGACGAAGACACCCGCCGGTGCCTGTACCGCGAAATCTTCCTTTTTTGCCGGCGCATTCATCGTTGCTTCAGTCCTGTAATGGTGAGGCTTTTTATCAAGTACAAGCGGATATTCCAAGCCTTGGCAAATTGAAAGGAATTCCCTTCCAAATATAGTCGCTTTCGAGCATTTCGGCTTGCTTCACTCTGTCGCGGGCCGCGTTTTTTTCAGGAAACGCGGCGCCAACTGTAGGATTTGGCGTCGGTCGACGGTTTTGCCGTCGGCTGGTAGTGGTTGGCGATGCCCGGCAGGCGCCCTTCCGAGAGCATTTTGATCGCCGTGGCATTGGTCACCGCAAAACTGTCGACCCCACAACGCAGCATCAACGGGATCTGGTCGATCAACACGTCGCCAACGGCACGTACCTCGCCTTCGAAGCCGAGGCGGCTGCGCAGCAGCGAAGCATGGCTGAAGGCGCGCCCGTCGTTGAAGGCCGGGAAGCCCAAGGCTACCAGAGCAATGCGGTCGAGATGCGGCGCCAGGCGCGTCACGTCGTCCGCAGGGGCGATCAGGACACCAAGGCCGGAAGCGCCGCCTGCTGCCTGCTCCAGGAAGGCGTCAAGGCCGAGGATTGCCTTCTCGTTCGAGCCGGCCTTGACCTCCTCGGTCTCGACGACCCACGGGTCATCATTCACGAAGCCGCCTTCTTTCCAGATTTTCGTCATCTTCCAAATCCTTATAGCGCTTCGTTCAGGCAGCTTCCTGGGCGCCACCGCCATAAAGGGCATCCTTGAACGGCTGCGGTCCGACACGTCGGTAGGCCTCGAGAAAGGTCTCCGACTTGTCGCGGCGGAGGCCAAGATAGGTGTCGACGATCGTCTCCACCGCATCCGTCACCTTCTCCGGCTCGAAGCCGCGGCCGATGATCTCGCCGATCGAGGTGTTCTCGTCACCGGAGCCGCCGAGGGTGATCTGATAGAGTTCCGCGCCCTTCTTCTCCACGCCGAGCAGGCCGATATGGCCGACATGGTGGTGACCGCAGGCGTTGATGCAGCCGGAAATCTTGATCTTGAGCTCGCCGATGTCGGCTTGGCGCTCAGGTGCGCCGAAACGGTTCGAAAGCTCTTGGGCGACGGGAATGGAGCGCGCATTGGCGAGTGCGCAATAGTCCAGCCCGGGACAGGCGATGATGTCGGTGATCAGCCCCGCATTGGCCGTCGCCAGGCCAGCGGCTAGCAACGCACGATAGACCGGCTCCAGGTCGGCCAGCGCCACATGCGGCAGGATCAGATTCTGCTCATGGCTGACGCGGATCTCGTCGAAGGCGTAGTCCTCGGCAATATCGGCCACGACATCCATCTGGGCATCGCTCGCGTCGCCCGGAATGCCGCCGATCGGCTTCAGCGAGATCGTCACCATGCCGTAGTCGGGATGCTTGTGCGGCTGGACGTTCTGGTGGACCCACTGAGCGAAAGCCTCATCGGCCTTCTTCCAGCGGGCAAGGTTGCCCCAGCCTTCCGGACGGTTCGGCAGCGCCGGCGGCGCGAAGTAACTCGCGATCGCTTGGATGTCGGCGTCGGGAAGCTTCAGTTCCGTATCCTTCAGGCTGGCGAATTCGACCTCGACCTGACGCGCCAGTTCCTCCGCACCGGTCTCGTGCACGAGGATCTTGATGCGCGCCTTGTACTTGTTGTCGCGTCGGCCATGGAGATTGTAAACGCGCATGATCGCCGTCGTATAGGAAAGCAAGTCCTCTTCCGGCAGGAAATCGCGGATCTTCTTGGCGATCATCGGCGTGCGGCCCTGTCCACCGCCGACATAAACAGCAAAACCAATCTTGCCGTTGTCGCCCTTTTTCAGATGCAGGCCGATGTCGTGCACCTGGATGGCGGCGCGGTCGCGCTCGGCGCCGGTGACCGCGATCTTGAACTTGCGCGGCAGGAACGAGAATTCCGGATGGACGCTCGACCATTGCCTCAGGATCTCGGCATAAGGGCGCGGATCGGCGACCTCGTCGGCCGCCGCGCCGGCGAAATGGTCCGCCGTGACGTTGCGAATGCAGTTGCCGGAGGTCTGCAGCGCGTGCATCTCGACGCTCGCCAGATCCTTCAGGATGTCCGGCGTGTCGGAAAGGCGCGGCCAATTGTACTGGATGTTCTGACGCGTGGTGAAATGGCCGTAGCCGCGGTCATATTTGCGGGCGATATCACCGAGCATGCGCATCTGGCGGCTCGACAGCGTGCCATAGGGAATCGCGACGCGGAGCATGTAGGCATGAAGCTGCAGGTAGACGCCGTTCATCAGGCGCAGCGGCTTGAAGGCATCCTCGGCCAGTTCCCCGGACAGCCGCCGCTGGACCTGATCGCGGAACTGCTCGACGCGTGCGGAAACGAAGGCGTGGTCGAATTCGTCGTAACGGTACATGGAAGCTCAGGTCCTCAGGCAGCAAAATTCTTGGGGCCGGCAAGGCCGTGATAACCGGGGGCATAGGCGATTGACGGACCTTCCGCCCGGATCCGCTCACGCATGCGAAGCGGCCGGAGTATGCCGTCGACCTCTTCCACGTCAACGACGTTGACATCCACGACCTTGTTGTCGGCGAAGGCGGTCTTACCGGTCGCCTCGAGCGCGGCGACGGCCTCGGCATGGCGGGCAACGAAAGCGTCCTGCAGCGACTCCACCCAATTGCCGGAGGCGTCGAGCCAGACGGAAATGCCGTCCGCCAAGCGATTTGCCGTCAAAACCTTGCTCACCATCACGTCGTCCTCAATTCAAAATCTGTTCTGCGCGTTTCGCGTCAGAAGCATCGCTCGCGTCCGCATTGTGACGCAGGCCGGCAGCGAGTGGTTCCGACCGGGCGAAATTCGCGCCGGCGACCGCATCGCCGATGATCACCATGACTGGCCCGTCGAGCTCCGTCCGGTTCTCGAGATCCGGCAGTTCACGAAGGATCCCGTGCAGCAGACGCCGCTCGGCGCGGCTGGCATTCTCGATGACGGCAACTGTGGTCTCCGCCGGCAGCCCCGCCTGCATCAGCCGGCCTGCGACCGAAGCGGCCACCGTACGGCCCATATAGACGGCGATCGTCGCGCCGGAGACGGCAAGCCGCGCCCAATCGGGAAGGACATCGCCGGCAAGATCGTGGCCGGTCGTGAAGACCAGCGACGACGCGACACCGCGAAGCGTCAGCGGCAGCTCGAAATCCGCCGCTGCGGCAAAGGCCGAGGTGATGCCGGGGACGATCTCGTAGCTGATCCCGGCTTCGCGCATCGCGGCCATCTCTTCGCCGGCACGGCCGAAGATCAGTGGATCACCGGATTTCAGCCGCACGACGCGCTTGCCTTCATTGGCGAGCTTCACCAGCAGCTGATTGATCTCGGCTTGCGACTTGGTGTGGCATCCCTTGCGCTTGCCGACCGAAAGCCGCTCGGCATCGCGGCGCCCCATGTCGACGATTGCCTGTGGCACCAGCGCGTCATAGACGATCGCATCCGCCTCCATCATCACCCGCTGCGCCCTGAGCGTCAGCAGGTCCTCAGCACCCGGACCCGCTCCAACCAGCCAGACGTGCCCGGAAATGCGGTCGGCCGCGTCCAGCAGCCTGGAGGCTTCGCGGCGGGCGGAAGCAAGATCGCCGAGAGCGACATGATCCGCTACGGGCCCCGAGAAAAAGCGCCGCCAGAAGACGCGGCGCGCAACGCCGCGTGGGATAAGACGATCGACCGCCTCGCGGTAGCTCGCGGCCAAAGTCGCGACGATGCCGAGCGAGGGGGACAGAAGTTGATCGATCTGCGCGCGGATCATCTGCGCCAGAACCGGCCCCGCCCCTTCCGTGCCGATCGCCACCGCGACAGGGGCGCGGTTGACGAGCGCCGGCGTCAGAAAATCGCAATAGTCCGGCTGGTCGACGGCGTTCGCAGGGATCTTGCGCTCGCGCGCCGCGCTCACGATCACCCTATCGGCAGCCGCATCGCCGGTCGCCGCAAAGACCAACACGGCGCCTTCGACCTGATGGTCGGCAAAGGGCCCACGCACCGCCTCGATGCCTTTGTCCTTCAGGAAGGCCTCGAAGGCCGGTTCCGGCTGATCCGCATAGGCGAGGATGCGCGCCTCGGTGTTCAGCAGCAGGCGTACCTTGGCGAAGGCTTCGTCCCCATTGCCGAACACCGCCACGCTCTTCTGCGCGACGCGAAAGAATGCCGGAAAAACGGACAGTTGCTGCGACATATCGAGGGGACGGCTCCTTCTACAGGCTGCGGCGAATATCCCTCATAGCCGCTGACAATTGAAGAAACAGAAATTTCTATGGCTTTCCGGCCACGTATTGTTTTGCTCGACAGCCAATCTTTTTGAGCAAATATCTCCGGAAGATGATCCTGAATCGCATCGGCACCGCCATTGCGCCAACCGCCGAAGCTCCGTTAAATGCCGGCAGGCATGTGCGGGAGACTGCAGGATGAAGAAATCCGAATTGGCCGAGCGTCTGCTGGCGGTCATCGAAAACGACATACTTCCCTTGACCGAGAAGGGCGTTGCGGCAGGAAACAAGGTGTTCGGTGCGGCGATCCTGCGCAAGACCGATCTCTCTCTCGTGCTGGCCGAGACCAACAACGAGACCGAAAACCCGCTGTGGCACGGTGAGGTGCACACGCTCAAGTGCTTCTACGAGATGGCCGAGAAGCCCGACACGCGCGACTTGATCTTCCTGTCGACGCACGAGCCCTGCTCCATGTGTCTCTCCGCGATCACCTGGGCCGGTTTCGACAATTTCTACTTCCTCTTCAGCCACGCGGATTCGCGCGACAGCTTCTCGATCCCGCACGACCTGAGGATCCTCAAGGAAGTCTTCCGGCTTGAACCCGGCGGCTATGCCCCGGAAAATGCGTTCTGGAAGTCGACCTCGATTGCTGCGCTAGTACAGGATGCCGATCCGGAGACGGCGAAGCGGCTTGCGGCACAGGATGCCCGTATCCGTAAGCGCTACGAACGCCTGTCGGAAGCCTATCAGGCGGGCAAGAACAACAACGCCATACCGCTGAATTGAACCGATGGAACCTTCTCGCGATATTCAACGCCTCATCGATATCATGGCAGCCCTTCGCGACCCGAAGACCGGCTGTCCCTGGGACATCGTCCAGACCTTCGAGACGATCAAGCCCTACACGATCGAGGAAGCCTACGAGGTCGCCGACGCCATCGAGCGCCATGACATGGACGATCTCTGCGACGAGCTCGGCGACCTGCTGCTTCAGGTCGTCTATCACGCGCAAATGGCGGAGGAAGCGGACGAATTCTCCTTCGGCGACGTCGTCGAAGCCGTCACCCGCAAGATGATCCGCCGCCACCCGCATGTCTTTGCCCGCTCCAATGCCGACACGCCCGAGGCGGTCAAACTGCAATGGGACGAGATCAAGCAGGCCGAGAAGGCCGACTGGCGAGCCCGCCGCATGCGACGCGGCCTGCCGCAGGAGGAGCATTCCGGCCATCTCGGTTCAGTGCAGCGTAGTTTTCCGGCGCTGGTCGAAGCGCTGAAGCTTCAGGAGCGCGCCGCCAAGGTGGGCTTCGACTGGTCGGAACCCGAACCGATCCTCGACAAGGTCGAGGAGGAAATCGGCGAATTGCGGCAGGCGCTGAGAGATGGAGACCGGCGGAAGGTCGCCGACGAGCTCGGCGACCTGATCTTCGCGCTCGTCAATATCGGACGCCATATCGGCACCGACCCCGAAATGGCGTTGCGCGGCACCAATACGAAATTCCGGCGCCGGTTCAGCCATATCGAACAGGAACTCCATGCGGGCGGCGAGACGTTGGATGCCGCATCGCTGGAGCGCATGGAAGAGCTTTGGCAGGCGGCAAAGGCGATCGAAAGGCAATTGACGTAGCGGCATGCCGTTACGCAAGGCGCCTACCAATCCTCTGCCGCGGGTTTGGCCCCATTGCCCAACCGTCTTTCGAGCTCGGCCGCCTCGGCCTCGGTCAAGCGCAGGTCGAGGCTGATCCTTCCGTCGTCAAGATCATCGCGGCCGTCGACGATCGCGTGCTCATAGATCCAGGGCAGGAATTGCAGCTGGTCCACGGCCAACACGACGGTGCACTCGGTCATCACGCCCGAAAGCCGCTGACCAATCTCGGCAAGCAGATCGTCAACGCCTTCGCCTGTGATCGCGGAAACGGCGACGGTGTTGTCGGCGCTCGCGGCCTTCTTCACCAGAGCCTCGCGCACCTCCGGCTCGAGCCTGTCGATTTTGTTCCAGACCTCGACGATGCGTTCGGCGCCTTCCTTCTCGTCGATGCCGAGATCGGCAAGGATACGCAGCACATCGCTCGCCTGTGCCTGATTGTCCGGATCAGAGAGATCGCGCACATGCAGAACCAGATCGGCTTCGAGCACCTCCTCCAGCGTCGCCCGGAAGGCCGCGACGAGGTGCGTCGGCAAATCGGAGATGAAACCGACCGTGTCCGACAGAATGACCATTCGGCCATGCGGCAGCTTCAGCCGCCGGAGCGTCGGATCGAGCGTCGCGAAGAGCATGTCCTCGGCCAAAACGCCAGCGCCGGTCATCCGGTTGAAGAGCGTCGATTTGCCGGCGTTGGTGTAGCCGACCAGCGCGACGATAGGATGCGGCACCTTCTTGCGCTTCGAGCGATGCAGCTGGCGCGTACGCCGCACCTGCTCCAGTTCGCGCTCCAGCCGAACGATCCTCTCCTGCAGAAGGCGGCGGTCGGCTTCGATCTGCGTTTCGCCCGGGCCGCCCATGAAGCCGGCGCCGCCGCGCTGGCGCTCCAGGTGGGTCCAGCTTCGTACCAGGCGGCCCTTCTGATAGTTCAGGTGGGCGAGATCGACCTGAAGCGTGCCCTCCTTGGTGGAGGCGCGTCGGCCGAAAATCTCGAGAATAAGACCCGTCCGGTCGATGACCTTGGCGTTCCATTCCTTCTCGAGATTGCGCTGCTGCACCGGCGTCAGCGGATGATCGACGATGACCAGGCCCGCATCCTTCTCGTTCAGGATATGGCCGATCTCCTCGATCTTTCCGCTGCCGAGCAGCGTGCCTGGTTTCGGCTGCGCGACGGCAACGACCGTGCCGTGCACGACGTCGAGATCGATGGCAAGCGCAAGCCCGGTTGCCTCTTCAAGCCGGCTTTCATCGGAACGGGTGGTGGCCGTCGCCACCTCCGCCGCTGGCTTGCCCGTCTTCTTCAAGACCGGCACGACAACGACCGCGCGCATGTCGTCGCGGCGCTTCTCAAGCTCCGGAATGATCGATGACGGCGATTTCGAATTACGTTTGGTGATGGTCCTCAGGTCCCGTCAGGATGCCGCTTCCTCGTTCTCGAACATCTGCAGAGGCTGGCCCGGCATGATGGTCGAGATGGCATGCTTATAGACGAGCTGAGAATGGCCGTCACGGCGCAACAGGACACAGAAATTGTCAAACGATGTCACAACACCCGTCAGTTTCACGCCATTGATAAGGAAAATGGTCAATGATATTTTTTGCTTGCGAACCGTATTAAGAAAAAGATCCTGCAAGTTTTGAGAACGTTCCGCCATCGCGCCGCTTCTTTCTTATTTGCCGGCTTTGGCGCCGGTGCATTTTGTCATATTGCGATCCGAGGTATCACAGAAGCCTTCCCCCGACACCTCTTCAGGTTTGGTATCAAATCGCCGTCTTTTCCGCAACGTCGAAAAAGGCTTCACGAATATTCTGTGCTATGCTTCCGGGATGACCGTTGCCGATCGTCTTTCCATCGATGGAAACCACCGGAAAGCAGATGCTCGTTGCAGCGGTGACGAACACTTCCCGTGCGGCAAGCATTTCCTCTACAGAAAAGGCCTTTTCCTCGACCTTCAAGCGTAGTGGCTTCGCTACCTCCATCAGTGTCGTGCGCGTGATACCGCGCAGGATGCCGTGCTCGGCCGGACGGGTGCGCAGCGTTCCCTCAGCATCGACGATCCAGACATTCGTCGCCGCCCCCTCTTTGACCAGGCCATCGGCATCGACGAAGATTGCCTCTTGAGCGCCGAGTTCTTTCGCCTGCTGGCGGGCGAGAACGTTCGGCAAAAGACCGACGGTTTTGATATCGACCCGCTCCCAGCGGTTCTCCAGCACCGTTATCGCCGAGATGCCTTCGGCATTCTTGCGGGCGATTGCGGCGGCATCGGTGCGCTTGGCTGTTACGACGACAGAGGGCGGCGTGTTCTTCGCCGGAAAAACGTGGTCGCGTCGCGCGACACCGCGCGTCACCTGAAGATAGAAAAGCCCGTTGCGGACGCGGTTCCGCCGCAGCACCTCGCGAATGACGTGGATCAGCGCGGCGCGGCTCATCGGCCAGTCCATCTTGAGTTCACCCAGCGACCGGTCGAGACGATCGAGATGGCGGCGGAGATCGACGATGAAGCCGTGCCGCACCTCGCAAACTTCGTAGACCCCATCGGCGAACTGGTAGCCGCGATCCTCCACATGGACTGCGGCTTGCGAATGGCGCACATAGGCGCCGTTGACATAAGCAATTCTAGGCATCTGATCTTGCGGCCTTACTGGATGCTTTGCTGCGGCCGAAGGCCGCTTCGCATGCGTTCGGATCAGACACCCAGCGACTTCAGCTTGCGATGCAGCGCGGAACGCTCCATGCCGACGAATTCCGCAGTGCGCGAGATGTTTCCGCCGAAGCGATTGATCTGGGCGATCAGATAATCCCGTTCGAACATTTCGCGAGCCTCGCGCAGCGGCAGCGTCATGATGTGCTGGTCGCCCTTGGCGGAAATCTTCGGCAGCGTGTCGCCCACCTCGTTCGGCAGCATGTCGGCGCTGATCGGCGTATCCGGCCCGTCGGTGCGGGCGAGGATCATCAGGCGCTCGATGTTGTTGCGCAATTGCCGGATATTGCCCGGCCAGTCATGCGCCTGGAGGACCGCGAGCGCATCCTCGCCGATCTTGCGCGGGCGGATGCCGGCATGTTCGCTCACCTGGCGCATGAACATGTCGACCAGGAACGGGATATCTTCCCGCCGCTCCGCCAGCGCCGGAACCCGCACCGGGATGACGGCCAGGCGGTGATACAGATCCTCCCGGAAAAGGCCATCCGCGATCATGCTTTCGAGATTGTAGGCGGTCGAGGATATGATGCGGACATCCACCCTGACGCGCTTCGAGCCGCCGACCCGCTCGAACTGCTGGTCGACGAGCACCCGCAGGATCTTGTTCTGCGTCTCGCGCGGCATTTCGCCGACCTCGTCGAGATAGAGGATGCCGCCATGGGCTTCCTCCAGCGCACCGGTGCGGCGCGGCTGGCCGGCGGTGCCCTCGGTGCCGAAGAGAGCAATCTCCATGCGGTCCGGCGTGATGGCGGCCGCGTTCAAGGCCACGAAGGGACCGGTCGCACGGGTCGACTTGCGATGGATCATGCGCGCCACCAGCTCCTTGCCGGAGCCGGAGGGGCCCTGGATCATGATCCGGCTGTTGGTCGGGGCCACCTTTTCGATCGTCTGGCGCAGTTGCGAGACCGCCACCGATGTGCCGATGAGTTCCACCGGATCGCCGGATCTCTTCTTCAGCTCGAAGACCTCGCGCTTGAGCTTGGAGTTCTCCAGCGCCCGCTCGGCGATCAGGATCAGCCGATCGGCCTTGAACGGCTTCTCGATGAAGTCGTAAGCACCGCGTTTGATCGCCGAAACGGCCGTCTCGATGTTACCGTGGCCGGAGATCATCACCACCGGCAGATCGGGGTGACGGCCCTTAATCTCGTCGAGCAGCGCCAGCCCGTCCAGTCGGCTGCCCTGCATCCAGATGTCGAGGAAGACAAGCCTGGGCACGCGATCGTTGATCGCCGCCAGCGCGCTGTCGCTGTCGAAAGCCGTTCGTGTCTCGTGACCTTCGTCCGAGAGGATACCCGAGACGATCTCACGGATATCTTCCTCATCGTCCACAACCAGAATGTCAGCCGCCATTGGTATTACCCTTATCCTTCACAGTCTCATCGCCCTCGGTTTCGCCGGCGGGCGGCAGGATCACGCGGATCATCGCTCCGACGCCGCCGTCGAAATCCGCCGGTGCGTCGTGCAATTCCAATTGTCCGCCATGGTCCTCGATGATCTTCTTGACGATAGCGAGACCCAGCCCCGTGCCTTTCTCGCGCATCGTCATGTACGGCTCCAGAATCCGGTGCCGGTTTTCGGTGGGCAGCCCCTTGCCATTGTCGATCACATCGACGACGAAGCGGCCGGTCACATCGTCGCGACGGGAGCGCACCAGAATCCTGGGTGCGCCGCGAACCGCCTCGGCCGGGACCGCCTCGATCGCCTCCACCGCATTCTTGACGATATTTCCAAAGGCCTGGCCGAGCATACGGCTGTCGAACTGCCCCTCGAGCGCTTCGTCGCCGAAATCGCGAACAAAGGTGATATGGCTGTTGCCCATCTCGCGCAGGAAGACCGCATCCTTCAGGATCGAGCGTAGGTCGGACTTTTCCTTCGTCGGCTTCGGCATGCGCGCAAAGGCCGAGAACTCGTCGACCATCCGGCCGATGTCTTCCACCTGGCGCACGATCGTATCCGTGCACTGGTCGAACACGGCCTTGTCTTCCTGGTCGATCTGCCTGCCATAGCGCCGCTTCAGGCGCTCGGCCGAAAGCTGGATCGGCGTCAGCGGGTTCTTGATCTCGTGCGCGATGCGCCGGGCCACGTCCGCCCACGCGGTCGAGCGCTGGGCGATGACCAGATCGGTGATGTCGTCGATGGTGATGACGTAGGAGCCCTGCGAACCTTCGCCCTCCTCCCGGGTCACCTGAACATTCAGGGTGCGCTCGGTTCCGCCACGCATGATGTTGATCTGTTTGCGGTAGTCGTTGCGGTAGCGACTTTCCGCCTCGACCAGAACCTGCTCGATCTCCGGCGCGACTTCGCGCAGGCTCGCACCGAGCAGTCCGGGAGCCGATTTTCGCAGGAATTCCTCCGACGAGGGGTTTGCGATCGTAATGCGGCGGTCACGGCCGACGCCGATCACCGCCGCCGTGACGCCGGAAAGCACCGCTTCGATGAAGCGGCGGCGCTGATCGACCTCGTCCTTCGCGACAAGAATCTGATCCTGCTGCGTCCTGATCTCGCTGACCATCTTGTTGAAGGTGCGTGACAGGTTGCCGACGTCGCCGTCGACGGCGCGCACCGGCACGACGACATCGAGATTGCCCGAGGCGACGCTGTCGGCCGCCCCGATCAGCTGCCGGATCGGACGGACGATGCGGTCGGCAACCGCTATGGCGGTCCAGATCGCCGCCAGTAGCACGATCAGCGCGAAGCCGATGTAAAGGACGCCAAAGGCGACCTGCAACGACGTGCGCCCCGCCTCGAGCGCCTTGTATTCGGCGGTGTTCTCCTCCATCAACCGCATGGAACGCATGACTTCGGGATCGACGTTGCGAAGCGTATAGAGGTAGATCCCCGGGAAATTCTCGAGCGGTACGACCGCTCCGACGAGATTGGTCACGCCCGGGGGAATGAGCGTCGGCTGGCCGGCGACCGTGCTTTTCAAAGCGTCCTGCGGAATGGCCGGCAAGGGTCGCTCGGTCGAGATATTGGCCTGCAGGATGGCGCTGCCGTCGGCGCGAACCAGGAATGCACCGAGCATGCCGCGTCCCCTCGCCTGCCGCGTCATCAGTTCGGTGAAGCCGGTGCGGTCGAGGGCGTACAGCTGTCGGTTGCGTTCGAGGTCGTTGGCCATCGAAACCGTCTGCCCCTGGAGATAGCTCGCATTCTCCAGCACATAGGCCTGGGCGACGTTCAGCGAGGAGCGCACGATCGCCTGGGTGCGCAGCGAGAACCAGCGGTCGAGGCCGACGTCGAGGGTGATGCTGGCAAAAATCGCAACGAGGATGGCCGGCGTTATCGCGACGATCGAGAACAGGGCGACGATGCGCACATGCAGCCGCGCAGCCGCCCTTCCCTTGCTGCGGGCGCGAAGCAGCCTGATGATCTCGCGAGCGATGAGATAGATCAGTCCGACGACGAAGACGCCATTGATGCCGGCGCAGGCAATGACGATGTTTCGCTCCGGCCGAATGGGGGTGAGGCCAAGAAGGACGAGCAGCGACAGGGTGGCGCAGACCAGCGCACCGGTGGCCAGCATTAGGCCGGGGAGCGCGAAGGAGGCTCGCCGATCCTGGGCAGCCGCACCTCCCTCCTCCGTGCCCAATGGCAAGGCCATTCCATCCACCATGAAAAAAGCTTCCCCCAAAACCGGCGTCCCGAAGACACCGGCACCCGCCTGCAAGTCCGGACCAAGATATTGAACGTGCCTCGGCTCGGACGGCGCTGGCATGCGCCGCTTCACGAGCCGCCGTCGCCCAGGTGCAGAGCGAATCGACGCCCTACAAGCCCTTCAAGCAACGTATTGTGGCGAAAATGCAACGGTGTTGCAAAGCAGTCAAGCGGTGCGTGAGCTCCGATAGACCGAGACGCCCAGTTCCCGGATCTTCTTGCGGAGCGTATTGCGGTTCAGCCCGAGCAGATCGGCAGCCTTGATCTGGTTGCCGCGCGTCGCCGTCAAGGCTGCTAGAATCAACGGATACTCCATTTCCGCAAGCACGCGCTCGTAAAGGCCGGTGGGCGGCAGGGCTTCGCCGAAACTCGCGAAATACTGCCGCATGTTCTCTTCAACCGCCTGCGAGATCGACATCGAGCCCGGACGCGCCGCCGCCTTGTCGATCGGGCTGTCCGGCACCTCCGAGCGCAGCTCGTTTTCGATGATCTCCCGGGTGATCACGTCCTGTGGATAAAGTGCGGTCAGGCGGCGCACGAGGTTCTCAAGCTCGCGAACGTTGCCGGGCCAGGGATGCGCCTTCATCAGTTCCAGCGCCTCCTGGTCGAAGCGCTTGACGTCGAGCCCCTCCTTTTCGGCCTGCTGGACGAAATGCCGAACCAGATCGGGAATATCCTCGGCGCGGTCCCTGAGCGGCGGCAGGCGCAGCGGCACGACGTTCAAGCGATAGTAGAGGTCCTCGCGGAAAAGTCCCTGATTGATCGACTGTTTCAGGTCCTTGTTCGTCGCCGCGACGATGCGCACGTCGGAGCGGATCGGCGTGCGCCCGCCGACGGTCGTATACTCGCCCTGCTGGAGGACGCGCAGGAGCCGCGTCTGCGCATCCATCGGCATGTCGCCGATTTCGTCGAGGAACAGCGTTCCGCCCTCGGCCTGTTCGAAGCGGCCGGTGGAGCGCGTCTGGGCGCCCGTGAACGCCCCCTTCTCATGACCGAACAATTCCGACTCGATGAGGTCGCGCGGGATCGCCGCCATGTTGATCGCGACAAACGGACCATTTCTGCGTTTGCCGTAGTCGTGCAAAGCGCGTGCGACCAGTTCCTTGCCGGTCCCCGATTCGCCGGTGATCATCAGCGTCAGGTCGGTCTGCATCAGTCGGGCGAGCACCCGGTAGATTTCCTGCATGGCGGCGGAGCGGCCGACAAGCGGCATGCCGTCCTGCGAATCGTCGTCCAGCTTCGAAGGACGCCGTTTCGGCTCGGCGAGCGCCCGCCCGATGATGCCGATCAGTTCGGTCAGGTCGAAGGGTTTCGGGAGATAATCATAGGCGCCCTTCTCCGACGCCTTGATGGCGGTCATGAAGGTGTTCTGGGCGCTCATCACCAGCACCGGCAGGTCAGGTCGCGCTTTCTTGATCCGCGGCAGGAGATCGAACGCGTTCTCATCCGGCATCACCACATCGGTGACGACCAGGTCGCCATCGCCGGCGGCGATCCAGCGCCACAGAGTCGCTGCATTGGATGTGATGCGCACATCGTATCCGGCACGACTGAGAGCCTGGTTGAGCACGGTGCGAATGGCTGCGTCGTCATCCGCGACGAGGATCGTAGCGCCCGTCATGCAATGGTTCCTTCTGTCATCGGTGTTACGTCATCTGCCGCCCGTCCCTTCGAGGCTGGCATCAGAACGCGAAAAGTCGTGCGGCTGTGCTGGCTGTCGCATTCGACGATGCCGCCGTGGCCGCCAATGATCTTGGCCACCAGCGCCAGCCCGAGACCGGAGCCGTTCGTCTTCGTGGTGATGAACGGATCGAAGAGATGCGGCAGCAGGTCGGACGGCACGCCCGGTCCGTTGTCGTGGACGCAGAACTCCAGCGGCAGCGAAATCTTTTCGCGGGTTCCCGCCACCGAGAGCCGGATGCCCGGGCGGTAGGCCGTCGTCAGCATGATCTCGCCTTCGGGCCGATCGCCAATCGCCTCGGCGGCGTTCTTGACCAGGTTGAGGAATACCTGGACGAGCTGGTCGCGGTTGGCATAGACCGGCGGCAGCGAAGGGTCGTAGTTTTCGGAAATCTTGATGCCGCGGGCAAAGC
The DNA here is from genome assembly GCF_000265205.3 of Sinorhizobium fredii USDA 257. Classification (NCBI taxonomy): domain Bacteria; kingdom Pseudomonadati; phylum Pseudomonadota; class Alphaproteobacteria; order Hyphomicrobiales; family Rhizobiaceae; genus Ensifer; species Ensifer fredii. The sequence goes on along the minus strand of NC_018000.1, from coordinate 3,658,418 downwards.
CCGCCTTGGCGATTGCCTTCACATGGTCGAGAACCGAATGGATATTCAGCGGCACCCGATCGACCGGCCGCTCGTCGGAAAACACTTCCATGCGATCGACGAGAGAGACGATGCGGTCGGTCTCGTCGCAGATCAGCCGCGTGAGTGCCCGGTCTTCGTCATTGACCGATGTTTCGAGGAGCTGGGCCGCGCCCCTGATGCCGGATAGCGGGTTCTTGATCTCATGGGCCAGCATCGAGGCAAGGCCGGTCACCGAGCGCGCCGCGGCCCGATGGGTGAGCTGCCGATCGATCTTGTCGGCCATCGAGCGTTCCTGGAAGACGATCACGACGGATCCCGGCTGCGACAGCACCGGCGCCACGTAAAGGTCGACCAGCTTGTCGGCTCCGAGGCGTGGCGAGCTCAGATCGACGCGGTACTCGTTGACCGGGGCGCGCCTTTCGCGCACCTGTTCGACGAGCGTCAGGAGCGGGCTGCCAAACGGAATGAAGGCGCTGATATCGTGGCGGGCGAGATGGTTGGCGCTCGCCCCAAAGAAGGACTCCGCTTCCCAATTCGCGAAGGCGACGTGCCCGTTCTCGTCAACAAGTATGACCGGGTTCTGTATGGCGTTCAGCACGGCCATCGAGAGGTCGCTCGCGCCTTCCGCCGGTTCCGGAACTAGTGCCTTTTCGGTCATGCCGCCATCCCCTCCCTTGCCGGCTCCAGGCCGGAGCAAGCAATCGCGGTCGCAACCCGATCGCTCACCAGTTTCACGTCCTTCGACGTCAGGATCTCCGCCTTTTCCGCGGCGGCAATATCCGGCGCGAAACGCTCGAGATACCAGGCGACATGCTTGCGGGCATGACGAAGCCCGATCTCCGACCCATAGAATTCGAGCATCATCGCGTAGTGCTCGGCGAATATTGCCGCGATCGCCGCTGCATCCGGCTGACTTGCGGCACCGGCCAGCACGCCTGCATGCCACGGCCGCCCCTGGCAGGAGCGGCCCACCATGACGGCGTCGGCACCGGAGCGGCGCAGGATTTCCGTGGCATCGGCGACCGCGTCGACGTCGCCATTGGCGATCAGAGGAATGGAGATCGCGTCGCGAACCGCCCTGATCGCGTCCCAGTCGGCCTTGCCGCTATAGAATTGCATGCGCGTGCGGCCGTGAATGGTGATCGCCTGCACGCCCGCAGCTTCGGCCCGGCGCGCAATCAGCGGCGCATTGATTGAGTTCTCGTCCCAGCCGAGCCGCATCTTCAGCGTCACCGGGACGCGGACGGCCTTGACCGTCGCCTCGATCAGCGACAGGGCATGGTCCGGATCGCGCATAAGCGCCGAGCCGGAATAGCCGCCGGTGACCTTCTTTGCCGGGCAGCCCATATTGATGTCGACAATGTCCGCGCCGTTGGCTTCGACGATTTTGGCCGCCTCGGCCATCCAGTGGGCCTCGCGCCCGGCAAGCTGGACGATATGGGGATCAATCCCGGAATTCTTCAGCCGCGCCCATGATTCGGCGGCGTTGCAGACCAGTTCGCGGCTTGCCACCATTTCCGTCACGACGAATCCGGCGCCGAAGCGCCAGGCAAGCCTGCGGAAGGGCAAGTCGGTTACACCGGACATCGGCGCGAGCGCCACCCGATTGCGGATTTCAACATTCCCGATCCGGAGCGACGATGACAGGGCCGGCAGTGGCAAATGCATATCTTTCAGGCACATAATTATGATGCACTATTTTTAGCCATTGTTCTTCGGCTTGCCAAGCGATTTCCACGCGCCCGCCAAAATTCCTTTTGAGCGCGCAAGCGCGCCTCCCATCCTCCGTTCCATGCAGGTCGACACTCCCCAAAACCGCTCCACAGTTTTGGCGACATGCACAGATGGCTGGCAATGACGGAACCTTCGCGGTACATGACGGGGGAGATTTTCGAATTGCGGGACCCCATACAGAAGATGCAGCCGGAAGAACAGTTCTCCTGTGGCGTCGTCGTCGTCGCCGCCGGCCGCGGCGAGCGCGCCGGCCAATCTGCGGACGGGCCAAAGCAGTACCGCACGATCGGCGACCGTCCCGTTATCGCGCATACACTTGACATTTTCGCGACATGGCCGGGCACTGGCCCGATCGTCGTCGTCATCCATCCCGAGGACGAGGCGCTTCTCGCCGCGGCACTCAAGCGGATGACCTGCCCGATCGCGGTGTCGGTCGTCCACGGCGGTGCAACGCGGCAGCTCTCGGTTCTTGCCGGCCTCGAAGCGCTCGACAAGGCCGGCGCCCGACACGCGATGATCCAGGACGCAGTGCGTCCGTTCACCGACCACGCCTTGCTCGACCGCTGCCGCGCAGCGCTCGAGGGCGGCGCCGAGGCGGCACTTCCGGCCATCGCTGTCGCCGATACGCTGAAACGGGCGACGGACGGCCGCGTTGTCGAGGAGACGGTGCCGCGGACCGGCCTCTACGCAGCCCAGACACCGCAATGCTTCCGCCTCGAGGCGATCCTTGCCGCCCACCGCGCCGCAAGCGCCAGCGGCCGGAGCGACTTCACCGACGACGCATCCATCGCCGAATGGGCCGGCATGCCGGTCGTCCTCGTCGAAGGTGCGGTCGAAAACGTCAAGCTCACCCTTCAGAGGGACCTATCGATGGCCGATGAAAGGCTGACCCGCCACGCAATTCCCGACGTGCGCACCGGCAACGGCTATGACGTGCACCAGCTCGTCGAGGGCGACGGCGTCACGCTTTGCGGCGTCTTCATACCGCATGACCGCAGGCTCTCCGGCCATTCCGATGCGGACGTCGCCTTGCATGCCTTGACCGACGCGCTGCTTGCCACCTGCGGCGCCGGCGACATCGGCGATCACTTTCCGCCCTCCGACCCGCAGTGGAAGGGCGCGCCGTCCCGCATCTTCCTGGAACACGCGGCACGCATCGTGCACGAACGCGGCGGCACGATCACCAATGCGGACGTTTCGCTGATCGCGGAGGCGCCGAAGGTCGGCCCCCACCGCCAGCAGATGCGCGAGAATCTTGCCGCCATGCTCGACATTGCGCTCGACCGCTGCTCGGTCAAGGCGACCACCAACGAGAAGCTCGGCTTCGTCGGGCGCGGGGAAGGCATCGCCGCCATCGCCACGGCAACGGTCTTCTATGCGCCAGGGACCAAAGCCTGATGTGGCCGGCCGACATCGAAGCGGCGGCGCGCGCCGTCATTGCCGACTTCACCGCGCGCGGGCAGAAAGTCGCCACCGCCGAATCCTGCACCGGCGGCCTGATCGCTGCGGCGCTGACCGAGATCGCCGGCTCGTCCATAGTCGTCGACCGCGGCTTCGTCACCTATTCCAACGCGGCGAAAATCGACATGCTCGGGGTTAAAGCCGCGACGCTCGCGGCCCACGGTGCCGTTTCCCGCGAGATTGCCGCGGAGATGGCGCGGGGCGCCGTCTCCCGATCCGGTGCCGATCTAGCGGTCGCTGTCACAGGTATCGCAGGCCCGAGCGGCGGCTCGGCCGAGAAACCGGTCGGGCTTGTCCACCTCGCTGCGGCGGGGCGGCAAGGCTCGTTCATTCACCGCGAGATGCGCTATGGCGATATCGGCCGCGACGCGGTGCGCCTGGCAACGGTCAGAACGGCGCTCGATCTCCTCAAGGAGATCGCTCAGGCGCCGTAGATCGCGTCGGCGCGTTTCTCGAAGGCTTCGGAAAACATGCGGAAGGCGCGGTCGAACATCGAGCCCATCAGGGCGCCGAGAATGCGGCTCTTGAACTCGTAGTCGATGTAAAAATGCACGATCGACTGGTTCTCGTTGAGCGGCTCGAAACGCCAGACGTTGTCGAGATACTTGAACGGCCCCTCGATGTAATTGACATCGATCATCCGCTCGGCCGGCTTGAGCAGCACCTGCGTCGTAAACGTCTCGCGGATCGCCTTGTAGCCCACCGTCATGTCGGCAAGCAGCAATGCCTTGCCGTCGCGTTCCTTGCGGGAGCGCACGCTCAGCGCCTCGCAAAGCGGCAAAAATTCCGGATAGCGCTCGACTTCGGCGACGAGATTGAACATCTGCTCGGCAGAATGCTTGACGACGTGGTTGGTTTCAAAATGCGGCATGATTTTTGAGTTAAGGCCGCAGCGCGAGAAGATCAAGAAGAAGGCGCACTTGTGCCTTCATAATTGCAACCACCCGAAGCGACAGTGCCACGCTTAGGTCTTGAAACGCGCCGCCTCCTCAGACCCGCGGGTCGCATCCCCCGCGCTGTAGGAGTGTGCGCCGGCGCCCGCCAGCTTGCCGCCTGCGACAATCAGATATTCCTCGCGGATCGGCCGGCCTTCGAACCAGCACTCCAGAATCTCTCGCGTACCGGCAGCATAGCGTGCCTGGGCGGATAGCGACGACCCCGAAATATGCGGGGTCATGCCGTGATGAGACATCGATCGCCACGGATGTTCCTTGGGCGGCGGCTGCGGGAACCACACGTCGCCGGCGTAGCCAGCGAGTTGGCCGCTCTCCAGCGCCCGCGCAACGGCATCGCGATTGCAGATCTTGCCGCGCGCCGTGTTGACCAGATAGGCGCCACGTTTCATCTCGGCGATCATCGCCTCGTCGAAGAGATTTTCCGTCTCCGGATGGAGCGGGGCGTTGATCGTGACGACATCGCAGACGGGCACCATGTCTGCTGCCGTCTGGTGGAAAGTAACGCCGAGTTCCTTTTCGACCGCGTCGGGGAGCCGGTGGCGGTCGGTGTAGTGCAGCTTGACGTCGAACGGCTTCAGCCGACGCAGCACCGCGCTGCCGATCCGCCCGGCGCCAACCGTGCCGATTTCCATACCCTCGATATCGTAGGAACGCGCGACGCAGTCGGCGATGTTCCAGCCGCCTCTCACGACCCACTGGTAGGAGGGGATATAGTTCCGCGCCAGGCTGAGGATCATCATGACCACATGTTCGGACACGCTGATCGAGTTGCAGTAGGTCACCTCGGCGACCGTCATGCCGCGGTCTATCGCGGCCTGAAGATCGACATGGTCCGAGCCGATGCCGGCGGTGATCGCGAGTTTCAGCTTGTTCGCCTTGGCGATCCGCTCGGCGGTCAGGTAGGCCGGCCAGAAAGGTTGCGATATCACGATGTCGGCGTCGACGAGCTCACGTTCGAAGACGCTGTCTGGACCATCCTTGTCCGACGTCACCACCAGGCTATGTCCCTGGCCTTCGAGGAACGTCCTCAAGCCGAGCTCTCCGGAGACGCTGCCGAGGAGCGTACCCGGCTGAAAATCAATGGCCTTCGGTGTGGGAAGCGTCTGGCCGCCGGAGTAGCTCTCAAGCTTCGGCAGCCCATCCCGCGCATAGGCGGTGGGATATCCCTCGACCGGATCGTCGTAGAGGACGCAAACGACCTTTGCCATTTCCATTTCCCTTCACTGGAAGCGAAGAGGAAGGCAGGTGACTCCTTCAAAGCCGGTCAATTCGGACGAACAGCAGGGCGATATGCTCTGTTGAATTATCTGTGGCCAGCAGGGTCGCTCCCGGCGCTCCCATCTTCTTCCATTCGTACCCACTCTTAAGAAGGTGGAGAAGCAGGACACGGTTTCAAGTAGCGCCAAATGTCGCATGGGACAGAAACTCCGGATAGGGCTCGACATCGAGGTCGACCATCTATTCGGCCGAATGTTTGACGACGTGGTTGGTTGCAAAATCCGAGTTAGGACTGCAGCCGAGAAAATCGAGGAGAAGTCGCATTTGTGCCCGGCTTCTTATCTGCAAGACGGGAACCCGGTGCTCCTTGAGGCCCGCGGCAATTATCGGCGCGTATCTGCGTTCGAACGTCCATATGTAGCGCACGAACTCCCAGTTCACTCGTTCGGGGCAGCCGTCGGCCATTTCCGGCCGCGCTTGCCCACGCCATTGCAGCCAACGGCGTAAGGCTCCCGATAGGCAAAGCAGACGCGGCATCCGGACCCAAAAGACAATTTCTGTGCGCGGCAGTCTCAGATCGAAGCTCGATGAATTGGTTCCGTCCATGATCCATTCCGGCTCGTCGACCCTGGCCGTGATCATTGCCCTTTGTTCGGCACGCGGCCTCGAAACCCAACCGGGTAGCCAGAAAAACTCTCGGTCCATCGAAACGAAAGGCAGATCAAATCGTGTGGAGAGCCCCCGCGCCAATGTGGTCTTGCCGCCGCCCGAGCAGCCGACGACCAGAATGCGCTTCGCACGGGAAAGGACGGACGCCGCCTCCGCAAGATCGGCGAGATAGTTCACCATTCCACCTCCAAGACAAAAGAGCCGCGGCGTCGAAACGCCGCGGCCTTTCCTTTGGCGATGGCCGACGGACTACTCCGCTGCGGCCAGCAGCTTCTTCTCGCGCGCCGTCTTCAGCCGGGCGAAATCGTCGCCGGCATGGTGCGACGAGCGGGTCAGCGGGCTCGACGCAACCATCAGGAAGCCCTTGGTGTAGGCGACCGTCTCGTAGGACTTGAACTCCTCGGGGGTCACGAATTTCTCGACCTTGTGATGCTTGCGGGTCGGCTGCAGGTACTGGCCGATCGTCAGGAAGTCGACGTCGGCGGTGCGCAGGTCGTCCATCAGTTGCAGCACCTCGTTCCGTTCCTCGCCGAGGCCGACCATGATGCCGGACTTGGTGAACATCGTCGGATCGAGTTCCTTCACCCGCTGCAGCAGGCGGATCGAATGGAAATAGCGCGCCCCCGGACGCACGGTCAGATAATTGGAAGGAACGGTCTCGAGGTTGTGGTTGAAGACGTCCGGCTTGGCGGCGACGACCCGCTCCAGCGCGCCGGGCTTCCTCAAAAAGTCCGGCGTCAGGATTTCGATCGTCGTCGTGGGCGAGGCCTCGCGGATCGCAAAGATCACCTTCTCGAAATGCTCCGCGCCGCCGTCCTCGAGGTCGTCGCGGTCGACCGAGGTGATGACGACGTGGCTGAGGCCCATCTGCTTGATCGCCTTGGCGACGTTGGCGGGCTCGTCGAGATCCAGCGCGTTCGGCTTGCCGGTCGAGACATTGCAGAAGGCGCAAGCGCGCGTGCAGATCTCGCCCATGATCATGAAGGTGGCGTGCTTCTTGTCCCAACATTCGCCGATGTTCGGGCAGCCGGCCTCCTCGCAGACAGTGACGAGCTTGTTGCCCTTCACGATCGAGCGGGTCTCCATATAGCCCTTCGAGGTCGGCGCCTTGACCCGGATCCAGTCCGGCTTGCGCAGCACCTCGGTATCCGGCCGGTGCGCCTTTTCCGGGTGGCGAACGCGTTCAGCTCGATCCGATACCGCATCGAAAACCGTTACCATCTGTCTTCCTTCATCGCATCGAGCAAGCGGCCGGAGGCCGTTGGTTTTTCGATCTATATAAACAGCCAGACATGAAAAGTCAGGCCGTCATTTGCATGGCAGCCTGACCGCAATTGGATGGCGGATATATTTCTACCCGCGGACGGCGCGCCCCGCGGCAATCAGCAGGCAGGCGCCAATGAAGCCGACGATCAGATAGGCGATCCAGCCGGTATAGGCCATGCCGAATGCCGCCAGGATGAAGTTCAAGACGACCGCGCCGATGATGCCGAGAATAATGTTCATGAACAGCCCCATTTGGCTGTTCATGAATCTCTCCGCCAGCCAGCCGGCCAGCCCACCGATGATGATCGCTGCCAAAATACCCACGCCGTTCACGCTCATGACGACCTCCGCCCACTGAAGATGCTACGCAATCAATGCGTGAGTATACCGTAAGTTCCGGACGGCCGCACGACATCAGGCGTTCAGCACTTTTCCGTAGGCGTCGAGTACGCTTTCCTTCATCATTTCCGAGAGTGTCGGATGCGGGAAGATCGTGTGCATCAGCTCTTCCTCGGTGGTCTCCAGGTTCATGGCGACAACGAAGCCCTGGATGAGTTCGGTGACTTCCGCACCGACCATATGAGCGCCGAGCAGTTCGCCGGTCTTCTTGTCGAAGATCGTCTTGATCAGGCCTTGGTCCTCACCGAGCGCGATCGCCTTGCCGTTGGCGCCGAAGCTGTAGCGGCCAACGCGGATGTCGCGGCCGAGTTCCTTGGCCATTGCCTCGGTAAGACCCACCGAAGCGACCTGCGGGTCGCAATAGGTGCAGCCCGGGACCTTGCTTTTGTCGAGCGCATGGACGCCCGGCACGCCGGCGATCTTCTCGACGCAGATCACGCCCTCATGCTCGGCCTTGTGCGCCAGCATCGGCGGACCGGCGACATCGCCGATCGCATAGATTCCGGCGACGTTCGTCTTGCCATAGCCGTCGGTGACGATGCAGCCGCGCTCGGTCTTCACGCCGAGCGCCTCGAGCCCGAGGTTCTCGATGTTGCCCTGAACACCGACGGCCGAGATCAGGCGGTCCGCCTTGATCGGCGTTACCTTGCCGTCCTTCGTCTCGACATGAGCCGTGACGTCGTTGGCGCCCTTCTCGACCTTGGTGACCTTGGCGTCGGTGAAGATCTTCAGGCCGCGCTTCTCGAGCAGCTTGCGTGCAAGGGCGGAAATCTCGGCATCCTCGACCGGCATCACCTGCGGCAAGAGCTCGACGACCGTGACATCGACGCCCATGGAACGATAGAAGCTCGCGAATTCGATACCGATGGCGCCGGACCCCATCACGACCATCGATTTCGGCAGTTCCTCGGGCTTCATCGCCTCGAAATAGGTCCAGATCAGCTTGCCGTCCGGCTCGATGCCGGGGAGAGCCCGCGGCCGCGCGCCGGTCGCGATGATGATGTGCTTGGCCGTGTAGGTGCCCTCGCCCTTGACGCCCTTCGGCACCGGGTTCTGCGGCTGGACGGCCGGCTTCGACGGCGCGCCGACAACGATCTCGCCGGGCTTCGTCAGCTTGGCCTCGCCCCAGACCACGTCGATCTTGTTCTTCTTCATGAGGAAGGCGACGCCGCCGTTCAGGCGCGCCGAAACGCCGCGCGAGCGGGCCACGACATCCGTGACGTTGGCGGTCATCTTGCCTTCGAGTGTCAGGCCGTAGTTCTTGGCGTGATTGGCATGGTCGAGGATCTCGGCGGAGCGCAGCAGGGCCTTGGTGGGAATGCAGCCCCAGTTGAGGCAGATGCCGCCCAGGTGCTCGCGCTCGACGATCGCCGTCTTCAAGCCCAGTTGCGCCGAGCGGATGGCGGTGACATAGCCGCCCGGGCCCGAACCGATAACGATGACGTCGTAATTCTCAGCCATGTGTTTCCTACCTTTGTTTCAAGCGACCTTGCGGGTGAAGAGCACCCAATCATGTTTCCTGCTATCTTCGAAGAGCGGCACGGCTGCAGCGCGCGTCACCTCTTCGAAGCCGTTCCTCTTGTAAAGCGCCTGCGCCTTCTCATTGTGGCTCTCGGTGATCAGGCTCACCGGCGCCTCGCGAGCGCGGACAAATTCGTTTTCGAGCAGCGCCCGGCCGATCCCCTTGCCGCGATGCGCCCTGTAGACGCCGAGGCTGTCGATGAACCAGTGGCCGACAAGCTCTCTCTGGATCGCAAGCAGCGGCACGACCACCGGGTGTTTCGGCTCGATATCCCGCACCGATGCATTGATGCCGTAAGATACCGAAACGCCGACAATCTCGTCTTCGAGGACGGCGACGACCGCGTCGCGCCAAGTGCCGAGCCCGCTATCCTGACGCATCCGGTTCCGGCCGTGTTCGAAAGCGGTATCCGACGATTTGCTCAACACGCCGCCGTACCACAGCCAGGAGGCAAAGCCGTGCGAGGCTACATCGACGAGGATCGCCAGTTCCGCCGCTTCGCTTCGCTGCGCAGGTCTCAGGGTCGCGCCAGCCACCATCGTCAAAGCCCGAGCATCATCCGCACGACCGGCTCCACGCCCCGGCCGATCGCGCGCGTATTCTCGGCGTCGAGATGAACCCCATCGAGCGGCGTCGTCCGGGCGACCGAGCCGGCATCGAAGAAGCCGCAGTCGAGTTCGTCGGCAAGATCGCGATAGAGCGACGCCAGCATCGCCGACTGCTCGACGCCGCCGGCAAACATGGCGGCAAAGGCGCCGTTGGCGGTCTCGCAAAGCGGCGGCGGCGAGACGACGAGGATATCCGGCCCCTCCTCCGTCTGTACGGGCCAATCGTGCCGGCGGACCAGGCGAACAAGACGCTCGATGCCCTTGACGGCGCCGAAGGCCGTGCCGTGAATTATCGGCTTCATGTCGTTCGAGCCGAGCATGAAGATGATGAGGTCGAGCGGCGCGTGGCTGTGCAGCACGGTCGGCAGGACACGCGCGCCGTTGCGGTCGCAATCGGCGAGATGATCGTCATAGGCCGTGGTGCGGCCGTTCAGTCCTTCGGTAATGACGTTGACGCCGGCGCCGAGCGCCTTCTGAAGCAGTGTCGGCCAGCGATTTTCCAAAGCGTGCCGACCCGGACCCTCCGCGTCATAGCCCCAAGTCAGACTGTCACCGTAGCAAAGGACTGTCTTCATCTGCCTACTCGCATGTCAGGGAAGGGACGGACCGGCGTGATGCCGGTCCGGATCGCATCAGACAAGCATGCCCATCGGGTTTTCGATGTAGCGCTTGAATGCGCCGAGCAATTCGGCACCGAGCGCGCCATCAACGCAGCGATGGTCGGTCGACAGCGTCACGGTCATCATGTTGGCAATGACCATCTCCTTGTTCTTGACGATGACGCGCTCCTCGCCGGCACCGACCGCGAGGATCGTTGCATGCGGCGGGTTGACGACGGCGGCGAAGTCCTTGACGCCCATCATACCCATGTTGGAGACGGCCGTGGTGCCGCCCTGGTATTCCTCAGGCTTCAGCTTGCGCTCCTTGGCGCGCTTGCCGAGATCCTTCATCTCGTTGGAGATGGCCGAAAGGCTCTTCAGCTCCGCCTGGCGGATGATCGGCGTGATCAGCCCGCCCGGGATCGACACGGCAACGCCGACATCGGAATGCTTGTGCTTGACCATGTTGCTGTCCGTCCAGGAGACGTTCGCATCCGGAACGTCACGCAGCGCCAGCGCCAGCGCCTTGATCACCATGTCGTTGACCGAAAGCTTGTAGACCGGCTTGCCGTCCTTTTCGGGCGCAGCCGTATTGAGCTGGGCACGCAGCGCCAGCAGCGCATCGAGCTGGCAATCGAGGGAAACATAGAAATGCGGGATCGTCTGTTTCGATTCCTGCAGACGCTTGGCAATCGTCTTGCGCATGCCGTCATGCGGCACGAGTTCGTAGGAGCCCGGCTCGAACAGCTTGAGGACGGCGTCTTCCGACATGCCCTTGGCAAGCGGCGCGGCGGCCGGTGCTTGAGCGGCAGCCGGTGCCGCCGGCTTGGCGATGCCGCCCGACACGGCAGCTTCCACATCCTTCTTGACGACGCGGCCATAGGGACCGGAACCGGCAACGGCGGAGAGGTCGATGCCTGCTTCCTTGGCAAGACGCCGGGCCAGCGGCGACGAGAAGACGCGCTTGCCGTCACCGGCCGCTGCCGGAGCCGCCGATGCAGCCGGAGCAACGGGGGCTGTGGCCGGTACCGGAGCCGCGGCGGGCGCCGCCGGAGCAGGTGCTTCCGCCTTCGCGGCAGACGCCGGCGCGGCTGCGCCATTGCCGCCCTTGGCAGCCGTTGCGACATCTTCGCCGTCAGCAGCCAGGACAGCGATCAACGCATTGACCTTGACACCTTCGGTGCCGGCTGGAACGACAATCTTGGCGACAGTGCCTTCATCGACGGCTTCGACTTCCATCGTCGCCTTGTCGGTCTCGATCTCTGCGATGACGTCTCCGGACTTGACCTTGTCGCCTTCCTTGACCAGCCACTTGGCGAGATTGCCTTCTTCCATGGTCGGCGAGAGGGCAGGCATTGTGATGTTGATTGGCATCGAACGTCCCTCTCTTATTTGTAGCAGACGGCTTTCACCGCATCGACGACCTCGGCGACGTTCGGCAGAGCAAGCTTTTCAAGGTTGGCCGCATAGGGCATCGGCACGTCCTTGCCGGCGATCGTCAGGATCGGCGCATCGAGATAATCGAAGGCCTGCTGCATGACGCGGGTGGCGATCTCGGTGCCGACGGAGGACTGCGGGTAGCCTTCCTCGACGGTGACGAGGCGACCGGTCTTCTTGACGGATTCGATGACGGTCGGCAGGTCCATCGGGCGGATGGTGCGAAGGTCGATGACTTCGACATCAATGCCCTGTGACTCGAGCTCGGCTGCGGCCTTGACCGCATAGGTCATGCCGATGCCGAAGGAGACGACCGTCACGTCCTTGCCGACGCGATGAATACGCGCCTTGCCGATCGGCAGGACGAAATCGTTGAGTTTCGGCACTTCGAACGACTGGCCGTAGAGGATTTCGTTTTCGAGGAAGATGACGGGGTTCGGATCGCGGATCGCGGCCTTCAACAGGCCCTTCGCATCCGCCGCCGTGTAGGGCATGACGACCTTCAGGCCGGGAATGTGGCTGTACCAGGCGGCATAGCACTGCGAGTGCTGGGCGGCGACGCGGGCCGCAGCACCGCTCGGCCCGCGGAAGACGATCGGCGCGCCCATCTGGCCGCCGGACATATAGAGCGTCTTGGCGGCGGAGTTGATGATCTGGTCGATCGCCTGCATGGCGAAGTTGAACGTCATGAATTCGACGATCGGGCGCAGGCCCGTCATCGCCGCGCCGACGCCAACGCCGGCGAAGCCATGCTCGGTGATCGGCGTGTCGACGACCCGGCGCGGGCCGAACTCCTGCAGCAACCCTTGGGTGATCTTGTAGGCGCCCTGGTATTCGGCGACCTCCTCGCCCATGACGAAGACGTTGTCATCGGCGCGCATTTCTTCGGCCATGGCATCGCGGAGCGCTTCGCGGACCGTGATCGTGACCATTTCGGTTCCGGCCGGAATCGCCGGATCGGCGGGAATTTCGGCCTTCGGCTGAGCCGCGACGGGGGCAGCGGCCGGCGCCGGAGCCTCGACCGCTGCCGGCTTCGGCGCTTCCGTCTTGGCAGTGGCGATATCGCCGGCGGCCTCGCCGTCCTGGAGCAGCACGGCGATCGGCGTATTGACCTTGACGCCTTCGGTGCCGGCGGCGATCAGCAGCTTGCCGATCGTCCCTTCGTCGACGGCTTCGACTTCCATCGTCGCCTTGTCGGTCTCGATCTCGGCGATGACGTCGCCGGAGGACACCTTGTCGCCCTCGTTCTTCAGCCACTTGGAAAGCGTGCCTTCCTCCATCGTCGGGGAAAGGGCAGGCATGAGAATTTCTACTGGCATATTCGTCCCTCCCCGGATCAAAGCAGGATGTCGGTGTAGAGCTCGGATACATCCGGCTCGGGATCAGACTGGGCAAAATCGGCGCTGTCCGCAACGATGTCGCGAACCTCCTTGTCGATCTGCTTCAGCTCGTCCTCGCTCGCCCAGCCCTTTTCGACAAGGCGGGCCTTCACCTGCTCGATTGGATCATGTTCCGAGCGCATCTTCTGCACTTCGTCCTTCGAGCGATATTTCGCCGGGTCGGACATCGAGTGACCGCGGTAGCGGTAGGTCAGCATCTCGAGGATGATCGGCCCCTTGCCGGAGCGGCAATGTTCGACGGCCTCGTCGGCTGCCGCCTTGACGGCACGCACGTCCATGCCGTCGACCTGATAGCCGGGAATGCCGAAGGAAGCGCCGCGCTGCGAGAAATCGGTCTGCGCCGAAGCGCGCGACACGGAGGTGCCCATCGCATAACGATTGTTCTCGACGATATAGATCACCGGCAGCTTCCAGAGCGCTGCCATGTTGAAGCTCTCATAGACCTGGCCCTGGTTGGCGGCACCGTCGCCGAAATAAGCGAGGCTGACATTGTCGTTGCCGCGATACCTGTTGGCGAAGGCCAGACCGGTGCCGAGGGAAACCTGGGCGCCGACGATGCCGTGACCACCGTAGAAGTGCTTCTCCTTGGAGAACATGTGCATCGAGCCGCCCTTCCCCTTGGAAAGACCGCCGCGGCGACCGGTAAGTTCGGCCATCACGCCGCGGGCACTCATGCCGCAGGCGAGCATGTGGCCATGATCGCGGTAACCAGTGATGACCTGATCGCCTTCCTTCAGCGCCAGCTGCATGCCGACGACGACAGCTTCCTGGCCGATATAGAGGTGACAGAAGCCGCCGATGAAGCCCATGCCGTAAAGCTGGCCGGCCTTCTCCTCGAAACGCCGGATCAGCAGCATTTCGCGGTAGGCTTTGAGTTCAGCTTCTTTGGAGAATTCGGCGATCGTGCCGCCGGTGAAGTCCTTCTTAGCCGGCTTGGCAGCAGTCTTGCGGCCGGAGACGGGCGCGGTTTTTCGCGGAGCCATTCATTCCTCCCAATGGTTAGCCTTTGGTGGGCTACCATAGGGAAAGAAGAGCGCCACAGCAATGACATATTTGCATGGCTATTATTCAGCATAACTGAATGATCTTAAAGGATTATTTTCAATTAACCTAATTTCAGTTAATCCGCCGGTCGATGAAAAATGACGATCTCGTCGCTACGCGACATGTTGAGCGCGAGGCGAGCCTTCTCATCCAGCATGTCTCTTTCCAACGAACCGTCACTCATCAGCACGACCTCCTTTTCCAGGATTTGCCGCCTCTGAGTGAGCTCGTCGAGCCGTGCCTGCCGCTCGGCGATCTGGCGGTCGAACTCCTCCGTCGCCGTCAAGCCGTAACCGCCATGGATCGAATGATAGCCGAAGTAAGAAAGAAAGGCGACCGCGATCACCGGCACTACCAGCCGCCCCAGTCTCCGCTTCTTGTGATGCCGTGTCCACATCGTCAATGCCCTGCTACGCAATACCAAGGCAGATTAACGTCGATTGATTAACCGACCGTTGACCATGAATGGCAAGGAAAAGGAAACCCGCCGGCCGGGAGGCGGGCGGGTTCGAAAATTGGCGCTGACGCCAGTGGTAGCGATCAACCGCGCAGGATGGAGCGGCCAGCGTACTCCGCCTGCAGGCCGAGCTGCTCCTCGATGCGGATCAGCTGGTTGTACTTGGCGAGCCGGTCGGAACGGGCCAGCGAGCCGGTCTTGATCTGACCGCAATTGGTAGCAACCGCGAGATCGGCGATCGTCGAATCTTCGGTCTCGCCGGAACGGTGCGACATTACCGCGGTGTAGCGCGCCTTGTGCGCCGTCTCGACGGCATCGAGCGTTTCGGAGAGCGAACCGATCTGGTTGACCTTGACGAGGATCGAGTTGGCGACACCCATCTTGATACCGTCGCGCAGCCGCGCCGAGTTGGTGACGAACAGGTCGTCGCCGACGAGCTGGCACTTGTTGCCGATGAGATCGGTCAGGGCCTTCCAGCCGTCCCAGTCGTCTTCGGCCATGCCGTCTTCGATCGAGATGATCGGGTACTTTGCGGCAAGCTCGGCGAGGTATTCGGCCATTGCGCCCGGCTCGAGCGTCCGGCCTTCGCCTTCGAGCACGTATTTGCCGTCCTTGAAGAATTCCGTCGAGGCGCAGTCGAGCGCGACATACATGTCGTCGCCCGGCTTGTAGCCGGCTTTTTCAATCGACTTCATGATGAAGTCGAGCGCCGCCGGTGCCGAAGCGAGGCCCGGCGCGAAGCCGCCCTCGTCGCCGACATTGGTGTTGTGGCCTTCGGCGGCGAGCTGCTTCTTCAGCGTGTGGAAGACTTCCGAACCCATGCGGACGGCGTCCTTCAGGGTCTCGGCGCCGACCGGCATGATCATGAATTCCTGGAAGTCGATCGGGTTGTCGGCATGCGCCCCGCCGTTGATGATGTTCATCATCGGCACCGGCAGGAGATGCGCGTTCGGGCCGCCAACATAGCGGTAGAGCGGCAGGCCGGCAGCTTCCGCCGCAGCTTTGGCGACGGCGAGCGACACGCCGAGAATGGCGTTGGCGCCGATGCGCGACTTGTTCGACGTGCCGTCGAGCTCGATCATGGTCTTGTCGATCTGGATCTGGTTCTCGGCATCGAGACCGCCGATCGCTTCGAAGATTTCGCCGTTGACCGCATCGACGGCGCGCTGGACGCCCTTGCCGAGGTAGCGGGTGCCGCCGTCGCGCAGTTCCACTGCTTCATGCGCGCCGGTCGAAGCGCCCGAGGGAACGGCGGCGCGGCCGAAACTGCCGTCTTCGAGATGGACATCGACCTCGACGGTCGGGTTGCCGCGGCTGTCGAGAATCTCGCGGCCGATGATGTCGATGATTGCAGTCATGATCTCTTCCCTGCTTGTGGACGATGATGATGGTGGGCCTGTCTTAATTCATGGCCCTGAAATTACAATGGCGCGCGGCGCCGGAAGCAGGCGAGCCATCGCCCTTCATGAAAATTTCACGCTGGGCGACACCGCGCCTCATTCAAGCCTTGGCGATCGCGTCGAAAGCGAGCAGCTTTTCAAGGAGACGCGGCATGGCCTCGAGCGGCACCATGTTCGGGCCGTCGGAGGGGGCGTTGTCCGGATCCTCATGTGTCTCGACAAAGACGCCGGCGACCCCCACGGCAACGGCTGCCCGTGCCAGAGTTTCGACGAATTCGCGCTGACCGCCGGTCGAGCCACCCTGCCCGCCCGGCTGCTGCACCGAATGGGTCGCGTCGAAGACCACGGGCGCTCCGAGCGCCGCCATGATCGGCAGCGAGCGCATGTCGGAAACGAGCGTGTTATAACCGAAGGAGGCGCCGCGCTCGCAGAGAAGGACGTTCGGGTTGCCGCTCATTGTGAACTTGGCGAGCACGTTCTTCATGTCCCAGGGCGCCAGGAACTGGCCCTTCTTGACGTTGATCGTCCTCCCGGTCTTGGCGGCAGCGACGAGCAGATCGGTCTGGCGCGACAGAAAGGCGGGGATCTGCAGAATATCGACGGTCTCGGCGACTTGCGAGCACTGTTCTTCGGTATGGATGTCGGCCAGCACCGGAAAGCCGAATTCGCGCTTGAGATCGGCAAAGATCTCCATCGCCTTTTCAAGGCCGATGCCGCGCTTGCCCGAGAGCGAGGTGCGGTTTGCCTTGTCGAAGGAGGATTTGTAGACGAGGCGGAGACCGAGCGACCTGCAGAGCTCGACAAGCTTGCCGGCCATCATGAAGGCGTGCTCGCGGCTTTCCATCTGGCAGGGGCCGGCGATCAGGGTCAGCCGCTCCTTCTGCGAGAACACCACCTGGCCGGTACCTTCGCCGACGACAACCCTTGAATTCGTTTCCATCATCACACTCCAAACGCGAAGATCACTCCCTGCCCCGGCGCTTCCGGGACAATGAGGCGTCCGCCCATTTCTGCAAATTCGATATCATTCTGCGCGAACAGCGCGCGCGTCGCTTCCAGGTCGGCGACGCGGAACACCACGGCACGGCCGCGCAAGCCGCGTTCGGACGCGCTGACGGAGCGGCCGTAGAAGGCCTCCATGCCTGCCGGGTTCAGCACCGACAGCTTGGCGCTGCCGGCCTGGATGTCCATGCCGAAGGAATGGGCCGAGACTTCGCGCTCATCGACGGCTTCCTGCAGCAGATACTGGAAGTCTGTCGGATTGGGCTCCGAGAGAACCACTTCGGCGATACCGGTCACACCATTCTGGTGGTTGGCGAGCGCGCTGTCGATCGGCAGGGCGCGGATCCGCTGGCAACTGAACAGGAAGAAGTCGGGCGCGCGCAGGTCGGCGGCAAAAGCCAGCCTGAAAGAGCCGAGCCCTTCGCGTCCGTCCGGCAGACGCATGGGCCGCGAGAATTCCAGCATCTCGCCGCCGGAGATGCCGCAGGACCGATAGCGGATGTGATCAGCGGCGGCATCCGGCGTCCCGAGCACGATTGAGGATAGGCCTTCCGGACCCTGCCGGAAGCGGAACGCATGGTCGCGCGCGACAAAGGCATTGCCGGCAAGGGCGGCAGCCTCGCATTCTTCGCGGGAAGCGATGGCGAGTGGCTCCAGATAGGTGTTGTCGGAAAAGAAGACGCAGGCGTTCTCCGTGCCGAAGGGATGACGTGCGTCATCGGCAACGGTGAAGCCGAGATCGGAGAGGCGCTGCCTTGCCCGCCCGAGTTCCGCAACCGGCAGCACGAGATGATCGAGCGGGCGGGCGGTGCGCGTGGGCAGGCTCATGGCGGTTTCCCTGATGACCGGTTTGCCGCTGTTTGCAACTTTTGACCGTCGATTGCAAGCGGCAGGAGGACCGGAGTGCCAGCAGCCACTGGCAGTTATAAGTGCGGCCGGTCCCTGGGGAACCGGCCGCGAAAGGATCGGCATCATCCGAAAAGAGCGAGGCTACACCAGCCGCGATTGTTCGAGCGCCGCTTCGATGAAGCTCGCAAAGAGCGGGTGCGGTTCAAGAGGCCGGGACTTCAGTTCCGGATGGTACTGCACGCCGATGAACCACGGATGGTTATTGTACTCCACCGTTTCCGGCAACACACCGTCCGGCGACATGCCGGAGAAAACCAGGCCGCAGGACTCCAGGCGATCCTTGTAGTCGACATTGACCTCGTAGCGATGGCGATGGCGTTCGAAGATGTCTGTCGATCCGTAGATTTCGGCAATCTTCGTGTTCTGCTTGAGGGTCGCACGATAGGCGCCGAGCCGCATGGTGCCGCCGAGATCGCCGGAGGCCGAGCGTTGCTCGAGAGCGTTGCCCTTCACCCACTCGGTCATCAGGCCGACGACCGGCTCCTTGGCGGGGCCGAATTCGGTCGACGACGCCTTTTCGATGCCGGCAAGATTGCGTGCGGCTTCGACCACCGCCATCTGCATGCCGAAGCAGATGCCGAAATAGGGCACCTTGCGTTCGCGGGCAAAGCGCGCCGCGTTGATCTTGCCTTCCGAACCGCGCTCGCCGAAACCGCCGGGAACGAGAATGCCGTGGACCTTCTCGAGATAGGGCGCCGGATCCTCCTTTTCGAAGACCTCCGATTCGATCCATTCGAGCTTGACCTTGACGCGGTTGGCGATGCCGCCGTGATAGAGCGCCTCGATCAACGACTTATAGGCGTCCTTCAGGCCGGTATATTTGCCGACGATCGCGATCGTGACTTCGCCTTCCGGGGTGCGGATCCGGTGCGCCACATTCTCCCAGGCTTCCATACGCGGCTTCGGTGCCGGCTCGATGCCGAAGGCGGCGAGCACTTCGTTGTCCAGCCCCTCCTTATGATAGGCGATCGGCACGTCGTAGATCGACGCCACATCGAGGGCCTGGATCACGGCCGATTGCCGCACATTGCAGAAGAGCGACAGCTTGCGGCGCTCCGCTTCCGGAATCTCGCGATCGGCGCGCACGAGCAGAATGTCGGGATGAATGCCGAGCGCCTGCAATTCCTTGACCGAATGCTGGGTCGGCTTGGTCTTCAGTTCACCCGCCGCCGGAATGTAAGGCATCAGCGTCAGGTGGACGTAGACGGCGGTGCCGCGCGGCAGGTCGTTACCGAGCTGGCGGATCGCCTCCATGAAGGGCATCGCCTCGATATCACCGACGGTGCCGCCGATCTCGCAGATGACGAAATCGTAATCCTCATTGCCCTCGGTGACGAAGTTCTTGATTTCGTTGGTGACGTGCGGGATCACCTGGACCGTCGCGCCGA
This sequence comes from Sinorhizobium fredii USDA 257, assembly GCF_000265205.3. Lineage (NCBI taxonomy): Bacteria > Pseudomonadati > Pseudomonadota > Alphaproteobacteria > Hyphomicrobiales > Rhizobiaceae > Ensifer > Ensifer fredii. Next base: position 3,638,928 of record NC_018000.1, on the reverse strand, counting down.
GATAGTCGCCGCGCCGCTCCTTGTCGATGATGTTCTTGTAGATCCGCCCCGTGGTGATGTTGTCGGTCTTCGTCGCCGAACGGCCGGTGAAGCGTTCGTAGTGGCCGAGATCGAGGTCGGTTTCCGCCCCGTCATCGGTGACGAACACTTCGCCATGCTGCGTCGGGCTCATGGTGCCCGGATCGACGTTGAGATAGGGGTCGAGCTTGCGCAGCCTCACGCGGTAGCCACGCGCCTGCAGCAGAGCTCCGAGAGCAGCCGCAGCGATGCCTTTTCCGAGAGAGGAGACCACGCCGCCAGTGATGAATACATATCGCGCCATGGGAGTCACCGGATACCTTTTCACAAACGATTCCGCCACCGAAAAAACTCGTCTTCCCGAATTTTTCCGTTTTTCGCCGCGGCAGATTTCACACAAAACAAAACCGGCGGATGAAACATCCGCCGGCGGTTCTTCTGAATTTCGACCTTACTGGCCGCTCGGAACTTGCGATCCGGTATTGCCGTTGGCACCGGGGGCCGGGGCCGGGGCGGTCGGCTGAGCAGCCGGAGCTTGAGCGGGCTGAGCCGCGCCCTCTGCCGGAACCGTGCTGCCTGCACCGTTACCGGTCGCGGGGGCCGTCGTGTTCCCACCGGCCGGCGCCGTCTGGCCGCCGCCGAGCGAATCAAGCACGCCGCCGCTTGAGCTCGTGCCCGGAATACGCTCGAGAATGTCGGTTGCCTGCGGCTCGTAACGCGCCAGGATACCCATCCCAAGTGCAAGGCCGAAGAACAGGAAGGCGAGAATCGCCGTCGTGCGGGTCAGTGCATTGGCCGTGCCACGGGCGGACATGAAGCCCGAACCGCCGCCGATACCGAGACCGCCACCTTCGGAACGCTGAATGAGGACGACGCCGATCAGGGCAACGACGACCATGAGATAGATGACGAGGAGTACGGTCTGCATCAGCTTCCAGTCCTGCCCTCTTCGGGGCATTCGAATCGAACGATCGCGGCCACGTAGCGGGCCGCGTCCAAATTTCGCGCCTCTTTATACCAAGCAGGCGGCTATTCCAAGCCCCTGCCAGCCCGACGCGGCGATCACGCAGTCAATTCTTCATAGGCCCGGTAGATGGCGAGGAAGTCTTCCGCTTTCAAGCTGGCGCCTCCGATCAGCGCACCGTCTACATTGGCGACGCCCATCAGTTCCTTGGCATTTGATGGCTTGACAGAGCCGCCGTAGAGGATGCGCATCTTGCCGCCCTCGGCGCCGAAGCGCGAGACAAGTTCACTGCGCATGAAGGCATGCGCCTCTTCCACATCTCCCACCGTCGGCGTCAGGCCCGTGCCGATCGCCCAGACCGGCTCATAGGCGATCACGGTATTCTCGGCTGTCGCGCCATCCGGCAAGCTTCCGGCGAGCTGGCGCCTCAGGACGTCGAGCGTCTTGCCGCTCTTGCGTTCTTCTTCGGTCTCGCCGATGCAGACGATGGCGACGAGTTCCGCCACGTAGGCGGCTTCGGTCTTCGCCCGTACCAGCGCATCGGTCTCGGCATGATCGGTGCGGCGTTCGGAGTGGCCGACGATGACATGCGTGCCGAAGCAATCGGCGATCATCTCAGCGGAAATCTCGCCCGTGTGGGCGCCCGACTGCTTCTGGTGGCAGTTCTGAGCGCCGATCATCAGCGGACTGTCGTCGCAAAGTGCGGTTGCAACATAAAGCAGCGTCGCCGGCGGGCAGATCAGCGTCTCCACTTTGGCGGAAAGTTCGCCCTTGACGCCCTCGGCCATTGCCTTGATCTGGTCCAGCGAAGCACGCGTACCATTCATCTTCCAGTTGCCGGCAACCAGCGGGCGGATATCGGGCGTCATGAAACTTCCTCCGGGATCAGGCCTCTTGGGCAAGCGGCCTAGCAAATCGGTAGGGCAATTGAAAGCACCTGGCACGCAAATTCCGGTCCGACCAACGGCCAGCAGTACGGGTGACGCGCTAGTGACGCCCGATGCCGGGGCGAATTTGGACAGCAACGTTCCGAATAAAACCGCGGCTTCGAGCGTCTCACGTCAGCGGAAACAGCCCACCGGCACTCCCAGGCGAGTTGGTTAAGTCGTCCAATGCTGCGCAATAGCGAGAGTGGTTTTGGAACGGTAACGATCGTCCTGCACTGGACGATCGCGCTGCTCATCCTCGGCCTGATGCTGATCGGTTTCGTCATGCGGCGCACCGAGATCGATCCGGCGCTGCAGTTCTCGCTCTATCAGTGGCACAAGTCGTTCGGCTTCACCGCGTTGGGGCTCGCGCTCCTGAGAACAATCTGGTGGCTGGCGGAACGAACCCCGCCGCCGGTCCCAGGACTCCGCCCGCTTGAACATGCCGCAGCGCGCGAAACGCACAGGATGCTGATCATCCTCGGCCTTCTGACGCCGCTGGCCGGCTGGGCTGTCGCCTCCGCCTCGACATTGAACATCCCGAGCTTCTACTTCGACATCCTCGTCATTCCGCACCTGCCGCTGCCGCAATCGGAGAGCTCGGAAGCTTTTTGGGCCTTCGCCCACGCACTGCTTGCCTATGTCATGCTCGCTCTGGTGGCCATCCACGCTGCGGCGGCGCTCTACCACCAGTTCGTCCGAGGCGACGCGGTATTGATCCGCATGCTGCGCTCCGGCTTACGGTCGAGTAATGCGGGCGCAGCCGATGGTCGAGAAACCCATGAAGCCGTTGCTGGAAGGAAATGATCCATGATCGCTCCACGCAACCTTGCACTGAAGGCGACCTTCGCACTGATCACTGTCGCTCTGCCGGCTCGCGCGCAGGCCCCGTCCCTTGCGGACGCGGCTGGCAGCTACAGCATCACCAGTTCCTCGCGCATCCAGTTCACTGTCGGGCAGACGGGCGGCGGCGGCATCGCCGGCAACTTTGCGAAGTTTTCAGGCAGATTCCGGATAGACGGCGGCAATGTCGGGCGGTCGTCGGTCGAGTTCACGCTCTATCCGGAGAGTGTCAGGGCGAGAGAGCGCCGCATCGAGAATTTTTTGCGGTCCAGCGCCGTCTTCGACACAGCCAACTATCAGACGGTGACCTTCCGCTCCACCAGCGTGACACAGACCGGACCAGATAGGGCGACCGTCGAGGGTACGCTGACGGCGCGCGGCAAGACGCGGAAGGAACGCTTCGCCGTCACCCTGACCGACTGGGACAAACGCTCGATCTCCTTCACCATCCGCGGCAGCATCCGCCGTGCGCCCTATGGCATGGACGTCGGCACACCCATTTATTCCAACGTCGTCGAGTTCGACATGGACATACGGGGACTGAGGCGTTGACCGTTCTCAGTTGTTGAGTGCGAGCGCGGTGCGTCTCCAGAAATCCGAGGCCATTGCCGGATCGCGCAATGCTTCGAGCTTTCGCCACGACGGAAAAGAGGCCTCGAAGGCTGTGGGACTCATGCGAAAATCCTTGCTCGGGTTCACCGCGCCGCCGACCTCGATGACAATACGGTCGAGCGCGTCGAGCAATCTGACGGTCGCTTCGCCCTGATTGGCGAAGTCCATGGTAAGGGAAAAGCCCGGCCGGGGGAAGGAGAGAAGCCCTCGACCTGCCGCGTCTCCGAAACGGTGCAGAGCGGTCAGGAAGGATGCGTGGCCGTGCCTGCGCGCGGTCTCCAAGAGGCGGATCGTGGTCTGCTTCGCATTCTCGGCCGGATAGACGCTCTGGTGCTGACAAGGCCCTTGGCGCCCGTAAAGCCGGTGCCAGGCACCGAGCCGGTCGATCGCATGGAAGTAGGACGTCCATGTCTCTGTCGAAACCGTTTCCCCCGGCCTTTCCCGGCGAAAGCGGAATCCGTTAAGCGCCTTCAGCATCACGGAATTCAACGGGTTGAACGGTGGAGACAAGGGAAACGCGACCTTCGGTCCCTTGGGTATGTCCGGATATTCGCAAGATGCGTCGGCGTGGTCGGCAGCCCAGAGCACACCCCTGCCCGCCCGGCGACCGGTCGCAAGCTGATCGATCCAGGCGACGGAATATTCGTGCTCCTCACCAACGCGATCGATGAGGGTGAAATAATCGGCGAAATTTTCGAAGCGGATCGCGTGCTGCTGGACGTGCGGCGACGGAACTTTCATCAGCCGCAGCTCGACGTCGAGGATCAGCCCCGTCAGTCCCATTCCGCCGATCGTGGCAGTGAAGAGCTCGGCGTTTTCCTCGGCGGAGCAGGTCAGGCGTTCGCCGTCCGAACGTAGCAGCGTCAGCCGCCGGACGTGATTGCCGAAAGAGCCCCGGGCATGATGGTTCCTGCCGTGGATGTCGTTGGCGACGGCGCCACCGGCCGTGACGAGACCCGTTCCCGGCGTCACGGGCAGGAAGAAGCGATGCGGTATCGCTTTGACGAGAATGTCGCCGAGTGTAGCGCCGGCCTCGCAGGTGATCACCCCGGTTCCCGGGTCGAAGGCCAGTATGCGGCCATGCTTGGCGCTGTCGATCAGCGTGCCGCGATCATTGTGGCAGACGTCGCCGTAGCTAAGGCCATTGCCAAAGGGCAGGTACGCCATCGGCGCGACGGTGCCCAGCCGATCCTCATAGTCGTCGGGCGAGATCGCGCCGCGGGGCCGCTTCTCCGTCCGCCACCAATGTTCGAATTTGTCGATGCTCATTCCAGGGTTCCAACGACGACCGCGAGAGCTCAACGCTCGAGAATCCAGTTCAGCGCATCCCGCCAGTCGGTCATGCGCACCGGCGTGCCGTGCGAACCGGTTTCGAACAACACGAAGCGAGCGGGATAGTCCTTGTTCCTCAGGGAGCGATAGAGCGCAACCTGTGCCTCGGCGGGATAGACGCTGTCATTGCTGCCATGACTGAAGAAGACCGGCAGCCTTGCCTTGTAAGCGGCACTCTCTTCAAACGCCGGGTCGGCGACGCCGCCCATCACCATCATGCCGCCGAGCATCGCCGCTGCCTGTTGGTCGCGCGAGATACCCCAACAGATGAAACTGCCCATGGACGCGCAGGACAGCACCACCGGCCGGCCGCCGGACCGCTCGGCGGCAGAACGAATCAGCGCGGCAACGTCCGCCACGCCCGCCGCATCGAAGGAGCGCACGCTCGGCGCATAGTAAGTGCCGCCATTGCCGACCGCCAGATTCTTCAGCCGGTTGAAATTGCCGCCGAAGGAGAAGTCGTTGGCACCGAGGCGCCGGTCACCGCCGCGCCCATGGATGAAGATGACCGTAAACGCGGCGCCGCGATCCGGACCAACGCGCGTGACGTCGAGAGAACGACCGCCGAGATCCAGCGTCTCGTCCGCCTGCGAACTCTTCACGCCAAGCGACACATAGGACCGCTTGACGCGTCGCTCCGGAATCTGATCGCGCCCGTTGATATCCCTGAGTTCCTGATAATCGACGACACGGAAACCGCCGCCATCCTCCTCCCGCAGAACTCCGGGGTAGCCGAACAACGCATCCTTGTAAGGCCGTAACGGCTCGGCTTCGGCGGAAGCGGTAATGCCTGGAAAAAGCACCGCGGCAAGCAGGCACCCGACAGAGAAAACAATCGTGGACATAGACACCCAAGGGCTCCCTGGTTCGGCCCATGCCTTGCCACTCGCACCTCCGCTACGCAACACTGAAGCCGCAATTCACCGCGTTATCGGCTTCGAGCATACGAAAATTCGCCTTTTGTTCGCGCTTTCCCCAAGACTCTGGCAGAATCTCGATGATTCGCCCGGCAAGGGATAGCGACGGCGCCGCGGTCTTGCTATGCCCTTGCCGACACAGACGACAGGAATGATCTAACCAACCCATGGACGACAGCAGCGATCTCTTTTCCGCCATGCCTTTGCAGCCGAAGCCGGCCGATACCGCCGCGCCGCGCAAGCCGGCCGCGCCTGCCGCCGGCAACGATGCATCGCGGCCGGCGCCCCGCAACAGCGACGGCAGCGACTACGACGCGTCCGCGATCGAGGTCCTCGAGGGGCTGGAACCGGTGCGTCGCCGGCCGGGCATGTATATCGGCGGAACGGACGAGAAGGCGCTGCACCATCTCTTTGCCGAGGTGATCGACAACTCGATGGACGAGGCCGTCGCCGGCCACGCGAACTTCATCGAAGTGAACCTCGACGCCGACGGCTTCCTGACGGTGACCGACAACGGCCGCGGCATTCCGGTTGAAAATCACCCGAAGTTCCCCAATAAATCGAGCCTCGAAGTGGTGATGACGATCCTGCATGCCGGCGGCAAGTTCGACGGCAAGGCGTACGAGACCTCGGGCGGTCTGCATGGCGTCGGCGTCTCCGTCGTCAACGCGCTGTCGGACTCGCTCGAGGTCGAGGTGGCGCGAAACCGCAAACTCTACCGCCAGCGCTTCTCCCGCGGCATTCCGCAGGGTGAACTTGAAGAACTCGGCGAGGTGCACAATCGCCGTGGTACGAGGGTCCGCTTCCATCCGGACCCGCAAATCTTCGGTCCGCATGCCCGCTTCGAGCCGGCGCGGCTCTTCCGCATGGCCCGCTCCAAGGCCTATCTCTTCGGCGGTGTCGAAATCCGCTGGTCCTGCGATCCGGCATTGCTGCTGGAAGGTTCGGAGACTCCCGACAAGGCCGTGTTCCATTTCCCCGGCGGCCTCAAGGACTACCTAGCCGCGACGCTCGGCAAGGAATTCACCGTCACCCGCGAGATCTTCTCCGGCAAATCGGAAAAGGCCGGCGGCCACGGCTCGCTCGAATGGGCGGTCACCTGGTATGGCGGCGATCAGCAGATCCACTCCTATTGCAACACGATCCCTACGCCGGAAGGCGGCACGCACGAGGCCGGACTGCGCATCGCGCTGACCAAGGGCCTGAAGAACTACGCGGAGCTCACCCAGAACAAGCGGGCCGCAATCGTGACCACCGACGACGTGATGATCTCGGCGGCAGGCATGCTCTCGGTCTTCATTCGCGAACCGGAATTCGTCGGCCAGACGAAAGACAAGCTGGCGACGGTCGAGGCGCAGCGCATCGTCGAAAACGCGCTTCGAGACCCCTTCGACCATTACCTCGCCGACAATCCGGCCGAAGCCGCAAAACTTCTCGACTGGGTCGTCGAGCGCGCCGAAGAGCGCGTCCGCCGGCGCAAGGAAAAGGAAGTCAACCGCAAGACTGCGGTGCGCAAACTGCGCCTGCCAGGCAAGCTGGCCGACTGTGCGCAGAACACGGCGGAAGGCGCGGAGCTTTTCATCGTCGAGGGCGATTCGGCAGGCGGCTCGGCCAAGCAGGCGCGCAACCGCGCCAATCAGGCGATCCTGCCCCTGCGAGGCAAGATCCTGAACGTCGCCAGCGCCGGCCGCGAGAAGCTCGGCGCCAACCAGCAGATCGCCGATCTCGTCCAGGCGCTCGGCTGCGGCACGCGGTCGAAGTACCGCGAGGAGGATCTCCGCTATGAGCGCGTCGTCATCATGACCGACGCGGACGTCGACGGCGCACATATCGCCTCACTGCTGATCACCTTCTTCTATCAGGAGATGCCGGAACTCATTCGCGGCGGCCACCTCTATCTCGCCGTGCCGCCGCTTTACCGGTTGAGCCAAGGATCAAAGACGCTTTATGCCCGCGACGACGCGCATCGCGAAGAGCTGATGCGCACCGAGTTCAACGGCCGCGGCAAGGTCGAGATCGGTCGGTTCAAGGGTCTCGGCGAGATGCTGCCCGCTCAGCTCAAGGAAACGACCATGGATCCGGCCAACCGGACCCTGCTCAAGGTGGAGATCGACGACGTCGATTTCGAGGGCACGCGCGAAGCCGTCGACAACCTGATGGGAACGAAGGCCGATGCCCGGTTCCGCTTCATCCAGGAGCGCGCCGTCTTTGCGGACAATCTGGATATCTGACAGGCTGTAACGCGCTTAGACGGTCTGCCCGAGCGCCTTCTCCATGAACAGACTCAGCGGATCGGGCAGATAGCCGCCGAAGGGCGGACGCTCGACATAACCGGACGATCTGTAAAGACCGATCGCTTCCGGCTGGTAAATGCCGGTTTCGAGGCGGATCGCGGTCAGGCCCAACCCTTCCGCCTTGGCTTCCAGCGCAGCAAGAAGCTGTTTGCCGACTTTCAGTCCCCTCGCCTGCGGATCGACGAACATCCGCTTGATCTCCGCCGTCCCGTCGCCGGCGTCCACCAGCGCGCAGCAGCCGACGATCTCGCCGTTCCCTCGCGCGACGAAGAAGGACACTCCGGGCCGCTCCAGAGTCGAGAGATCGACCATATGGTTGCTCTCAGCCGGATAAAGCGATGCCGCATAGGCGTCTGAGAGTTCGAGCAGGCGGAGGATGGCCGGCTGGCGCGGCGGTTCCTCGGCGATAGAGATTTCGGTCATTCCATGCCTCGACGCAAATCATGTCGTTAGAGAGATCAACGGGAGGAAAACTAACTTCGATGACGAACGGTGCCAATACGTCAAACGGCGCAGGAGAGTTGCAATCAATCCGAGTGACGGGTCGAAACAATTTGTTTCACGATGCGAAACTTTGCCCTACTTCGGAAACAATCGAAGCTCCATAACATAGGGGCAACAGTCTTCTGAACGGACCCAAGACATGAAAGCCGCCCTGATCGTCATGACCATTCTCGGTTGCGATGACAATGTCACGAAATGCCACTACATCTCGACCGTGAACGGCACCTGGCCGTCGATCGCCCTGTGCGACACGGAATCGCAAAAGGAACCGCCGAAGTTCTCCAACAAGAACTACCCGGTGGTCGTCGCCGTTTGCGAAACGTCCGGGACCGGCATGGTGGCGTCCGCCGAACCTGCGCCGGCTCCCAAGATCGCGCCGGAGCCCAACACACCGGCGCCGCAAGCGGCAACGCCCCCGGCAATGCACGAGGAAAAGCCGGGCCTGCCGAAGCGAGCTCTGGCATGGCTCGGCGGCGCGGTGCCGGACCGCCAGAAATTGCAAGCGATCGTCAGTGCCCCGGTGCATTACATGGAAGACGGCTATTCCTGGGTGGCGCGCCGGTTCGGCAACTGAGTTGCCGATCAGGCTGCCTGGCGCGAGGCAATGAGGGCATAGTTCCGCGCGACTTGCCGTTGTTCGGCAAAGCCCAGTCGTTCCACCAATTCGGCGACGGAGGCCGACGTCGAGGAAGGCCTCCGGCGAAGGCGTTCGAGGAGAGCGGCGAGCGACGCGGGCGCGCCCTCGCCCGCCTGAGCCTGCCAATACAGGACAGCTTCTGCGAATGCTTCGCTGACATCGCGCGCGAGGCCGGCACTCTCAAAGAGAGCGCGAATCGAGTGGAGGCGGCCCCCGGACAGGATCGAGCGCACGCGCTTCTCCGACAGGCCCGAAAGATCGACGATCGCCAGGATAAAGAATTCCGTCGCACCGCTGCAAAGCGCGCTCATCAGGAAGGCGGGAGTCAAGCGTCCGGTCTCGCGCAAATGGGCGACCATCCGGGACAAGTCGTTCGGCGAGCCGGCTGCCGTCATGGCCAAGGCGGTTGCATCGCATGCCTCTCTCATGACGCGCGCCACGCGAGCCGAGCCGATCACCGCCTGGACGAGCCCGGAAGCCGAGAGCGCCGCACCGATCTTTTCGGCAAGCGCATGCCGCGCGTCGCTCGGCAGGTCGGCGCGCGCCAGCAGCCGGTCACGCACCGCCGCAGCATGCCCGAGGCGGCAGGCGATCCTCCTGAGTGAACCCTGCAAGAGCAAGGCGCCGGTGTTTTCGAGGAGAATGGAGACTTCCTCCTCGTCGCCGATCTCGGCGATCGCAGCGGCGACGGAGCAAGAAACAGTGCCCCGCGCCGCGATCAGCGCACGCGTCTCGGCCGTGCCGCGCGCTGCGAGGTCGACGAGATCCGCATCGGTAAGCACCGGCGAACGGGCGATTGCCGCGAAAGCGATTTCGGGCTGGTCCTCTGCGAGCGCCCTGACGATCGCTCGCGGCGCCGTCGGACTATCGGCCAGGGCTTCGCTGAGCGCAAGGCGGACCTTTGGCGAGGGATCGTCCAGCAGGAAGGTCATCGCCATTTCGGCGGCATGCCGATCAAGGCCGTTCATCTCGGCCTGGGCATAGGCTCGGCCCAGCGCACTGGCGGCGCGCGCGCGATCGCCGGTTCTCGCCGTTTCGACCCAGCGAAGAAATGCTTGTATGATCACCTATGCCCCACTAGACACCCATCAGCCCCAATGTCCGAATATTAGCGGTCAAAGGTTTAAGATTGGTTCACCATGTCCGTTAACCGCGCGCAAACTATGAAGCCTCTTCTGTATCTTGCAGCAGGCGAGCAGCTTCCGGCGGCGATGATGCTGGAGGCCGTTCAAGGGATCGTTGTCGATGCGACGACGCCTCAAACGCGGTCAAGCCTGCGATGGCCCGGCAAGAAAGCAGCCTGCCTCGTTCTCGCGCGGATCGGGCCGGCCGAAACAATCGATGAAGACGGCCTCTTAGCGCTCCTCACCGAGATGGACGGCGTCGTGCTGACAGCGTGCCGGGGACCGGCCGATATCCAGAAGCTCGACGTAATGCTGAAAGTCGCCGAGGCGGCCGCAGGCATCTGCCAGGGCCGAACGGCCTTGCTGGCGGAATATGCCACGGTTGCCGAAAGCGTGCTCTCGCCGCACTCGATGGCAGGCGTTTCCCCGCGCCTTTCCGCATTGCTATTCGACGCCTCGGCCCTCGCGGAAGCCTGCGGTTGCCACCGCGTCACCGGGACGGGCGATGTGCCGGCCGTCGTCCGCGCCGGTCGCGCCGCGGCGGTGCTCCGGGCGCGCGAGGCCGGCATCGCGGCTTACGATATGCTGCCCGCCGATGCCGTCGACGAAGCAGCGGTGCTACGGATTTGGACCAACAGCCTCGAGAACGGCTTCTCGGCCGTGGCCACCCGCTCGCCAGAGCAGATCGATCTTCTCGCCGCAGCAGGGGCGCTGCCCAAATCCTAGAGCCTAGCGAACCGGCCGCACCATCTGGAAGACATCGCCGCCATCGCAGTAATCCATATAGCCGAGGCGGGCGAGCGGCTTGACGGTCGTCACGTCGAAGCGTCCGTCGCGTATGGCCTCGTCGCGGATATGGATGCCGACAACCGCGCCAATGACCACATAGGCGTCGGCGATCACTCCATCGAGGCCCTTCGGCCGGAACAGCTCCGTCATCCGGCATTCGAGCGCGGCGAAGGCCTCGCCGACGAAAGGCGCCTTGACGAGCGTTCCCTCGACCGGCGTCAGTCCGGCGATCTCGAACTCGCTCTCGCCGTGCGGCGCCGCCACCGAGCTCGTGTTGACGGCCTCGCTCAAGTTGCGGCTGGCGAAGCTTGCGGTGAACTCACCGGTCGCCTCGATGTTACGCACGGAATCCTTGTAGCCGCTCGATGAAAACATCACGAGCTTCGGCCGGTCGCTGATCGCATTGAAGAAGGAATAGGGCGCGAGGTTCAACGAACCGTCCGTGGCGCGCGTGCCGATCCAGCCGATCGGCCTCGGCGACACGATCGCCTTGAACGGATCGTGCGGCAAGCCGTGCCGATTGGTAGCCGTTTCGTAGAACATCAGGCGTCTTCCCCGACCCAGGTGACGATCTCGGCCAGTTCCGGCCGCGGGCGCTCGGTCGGCGGCACCATGGCCGTGCCGATGTGAATGAAGCCGGCAATCCTTTCGCCGGGCGCCACGCCCAGCAGCGGATAAGCTTTTTCGTCGAAGGCGTACCATTCGGTCAGCCAGTTGGAAGCATAGCCGAGCGCGTTTGCTGCCATCAACAGATTGAGGCACACGGCACCGGCCGACATCATCTGCTCCCATTCGGGAATCTTGAAATGCGGTGCAGCCCTGCTGACGACCGCGACGACGACGGGGGCACGCGTCAGCCGCGTTTCCTCCACCTTGATCAGTTCCTCGGAGAGATCCGGCTTGGCGGCAAGTGCCATCTTCTTCAACTCGCCGCTGATCCGCGCCCTCTCCTCGCCGCGATAGACGATGAAGCGCCAGGGCGCCAGTTTTCCATGGTCCGGCACGCGGGAGGCGAGCCGCAGCATCTCCTCTACCTCGGCCTTGCCGGGTCCCGGCGGCCCCATCTGGAAGGCCGGAATCGACCTGCGGGAAGTGAGATAGTCAACGAGCTTAATTTCGGTTTTCATATCGAGCGAATTCCACTACCTTGCCGCCGGATCGACAGCCACGAAAATGCCATACCGGCGTCTCAAGTGGAGTCACGCAGTCAGGAAGTCAACTGTACTCATGCGCATCCGCACTCGTATTTTGCTGAGAGCCGCCTTGGCGATTACGCTCGCCGGTTCCGGTGCGCAGCGAGCCGCGGCGGAAGACGCGACCGACGCCTTCGAGAGCTTTCCGTCGATCTCCGGCAGTCGAAAGATGCCGAAACTCACGAGCTTCAATCCACTCGTCAGCGACCCTACACAGAATGGCGAACTGAAGGATGTGAAGCTCGAAGCGCTGCTGACCACGAAGGGCCAGCCGGTGGAGTCGGGCCTGACCTGGCGCGTCTTCAGTCCCATTCCCGGCGGTGACGGCAAGCTTCCGCTGCTGGCTACCTCCGAAGGCGGCTCCACGGCCTTCAATCTCGTGCCCGGCGAATATTTCGTCAATGTCGCCTTCGGTCGCGCGGCAGCTACCCGCAAGATTCGTGTGCCCGATCAAGGCGAGCTGGACAAACAGGTTCTGGTGCTGGACGCCGGCGGGGTCATGCTGAACGCCGTCTCCGGCAGCGACGTGCGCATTCCACCGGCCGAACTCAGCTTTTCGATCTTCTCATCCGATGTGAAGGAAGATGGCGAGCGCGCCCTGATCGTCGCCGACGTGAAGCCCAGCACGGTGGTCCGGCTCGGCGCCGGCACTTATCACGTCGTCTCCGACTACGGCTCCGTCAATGCGGTGATCCGCGCCGACATCCAGGTGGAAGCCGGCAAGCTGACCGAAGCAACGATCCAACATCGCGCCGCGAAGCTCACACTGAAGCTCGTCTCGGAACCCGGCGGCGAGGCGATCGCCGATACCGCCTGGTCGATCCTGACCTCCTCGGGCGACGTCGTCAGCGAAAGCGTCGGGGCCTTTCCGACGCTCGTCCTCGCGGAAGGCAGCTACACGGCCGTGGCACGCAACAAGGACAAGATCTACCAGCGCGACTTTGCCGTGAAGGCAGGCGTCAACACGGATGTGGAAGTATTGCTCAACGGCAATGATGCGCTCGACGAGACCGCGAACGCCCACGCTCAGGACTGACTGGATTGCGGTTAGCTTGACGCAGCGTCAGGCAATCACCGTGGGGAAGGCCGTTGATTTCTAGCGGGCCTGATGACGCACGTCCGATCTGTCGCGCGCCATCACACTTCAGAAGCTCGAACGACCCGGAGCCTCAGGCAGCCCTGACGCTCCGTTCCGCCTTGCGTTTGAGATCCGGCGCCATCGCTTCGCTCGACAGCGTAGCGACCGCCTCCTCCAGCGTCATCGCCGTTTGCGCCTGCGAGCCGAGCCGACGGATATTGACCGAACGCTCCTCCGCCTCGCGCTTGCCGCAGACGACGATCACCGGAACCTTCGTCACCGAATGCTCGCGGACTTTGTAGTTGATCTTCTCGTTGCGGAAGTCGGTTTCGACGGTAAGCCCGGCCTCACGCAGACGCGCCGCGACCTCGCGGCCGTAATCGTCCGCGTCCGAGGTGATCGTTGCGACCACCACCTGCAGAGGCGAGATCCACAGCGGCATATGGCCGGCATAGTTTTCCAGCAGAATGCCTAGGAAACGCTCCATCGAACCGCAGATGGCGCGATGGATCATCACCGGCTGGCGTTTCTCGGAATCCTTGTCGATGTAGAAGGCCCCGAACCGTTCCGGCAGGTTGAAATCGACCTGAGTCGTTCCGCACTGCCATTCGCGGCCGATCGCATCCCTCAGCGTGTATTCGAACTTGGGCCCATAGAAGGCGCCCTCGCCCGGCAGGATGCCGGTCTTGATGCGGCCCTCGGATTGCGCCTCGATGGTGTTCAGCACATCCGTCATCACCGCTTCGGCGCGATCCCAGAGCGCGTCGGAGCCGACCCGCTTGTCCGGCCGCGTCGAAAGCTTGACGACGATTTCCTTGAAACCGAAGTCATCGTAGACGGAGAGGATCAGATCGTTGATCTTCAGGCATTCGGCGGCCATCTGCTCGTCAGTGCAGAAGATGTGCGCGTCATCCTGCGTGAAGCCCCGCACACGCATCAGACCATGAAGCGCGCCGGACGGCTCATAGCGGTGCACTGCTCCGAATTCGGCCATCCGCACAGGCAGTTCCCGGTAAGACTTCAGACCATGCTTGAAGATCTGGATGTGTCCGGGGCAGTTCATCGGCTTCAGCGCGAAGACCCGGTCGTCATCCGTCTCGTCGCCGGCAACCGTCACCTTGAACATGTTGTCGCGGTACCAGCCCCAGTGACCGGAGGTCTCCCAGAGCGACTTGTCGAGGACCTGGGGTGCGTTGACCTCCTGATAGTCGACTTCGAGCCTGCGCCGCATATAGGCGACGAGGCTCTGGAATATGCGCCAGCCCTTGCCATGCCAGAAGACGACGCCCGGACCTTCTTCCTGGAAATGGAAGAGGTCCATCTCACGGCCGAGACGGCGATGGTCGCGCTTCTCCGCTTCGGCGAGCACGTGCAGATATTGATCGAGCTCCTCCTGCGTATGCCAGGCAGTGCCGTAGATGCGGGTCAGCATCGGATTGTTGCTGTCGCCGCGCCAATAGGCGCCAGCCACCTTCATCAGCTTGAAAGCCGTGCCGATCTGGCCCGTCGAGGCCATGTGCGGCCCACGGCAGAGGTCGAACCAATCGCCCTGGTAGTAGATCTTCAGGTCCTGGCCTTCGGGAATCGCATCGACGAGCTCGACCTTGTAGCTCTCGCCCTTGGCGGCAAAGACCTCCTTCGCCTTGTCGCGCGACCAGATCTCCTTGGTGAAGGGCTGGTTGCGCGCGATGATCTCCTTCATCTTCTTCTCAATGACGGGCAGGTCATCGGGCGTGAAGGGCTCGTTCTTGGCGAAGTCGTAGTAGAAGCCATTGTCGATGACGGGACCGATTGTCACCTGCGTTCCCGGCCACAATTCCTGCACGGCTTCGGCCATCACATGGGCCGCGTCGTGGCGGATAAGCTCCAGCGCGCGCTTGTCTTCGCGCGTGACGATCTCGATCTTGCCGCCGGCTACCGGATCGGAAAGGTCGCGCAGCTCGCCGTCGAGAGCGATTGCCACAGCCTTCTTGGCCAGCGACTTCGAGATCGACTCGGCCACATAGCGGCCGGTCGTGCCGGCGGCGAACTCGCGGACGGAGCCATCAGGGAATGTAAGGGAAACGAAATGCGACATCATGATCTCCTATCCAGTCCCGCCAACGAATGCGGGTGGTATGGTTGCCGACCGGGCCGGTGAATTGACGCGGGCCTGATAAAGGTTTTTGGCTGACGAGTAAAGGCGCGCCGGCCTCTCAACCGCCAAGCATTGCGCGTAAACCCTTGACCGTGTTCCAGTTGCGCCACGTCCCGATGCCCAGCCGTTTCGTCGTCACAGCGCCGAGCAGTTTAGACTCGCTCGCCTTGCCGCCGAAATCCGCCCAGAGATCGCCGCCGACGATCGCGACGCGTTCGCCTCTCGAACAGTAGCTCCGGAGTCCATCGAGCACGTCCGGCGCAAGCGGCGAACGCATTACGCGAATGTGAACGCTGGTCGGGTCCTCCTCGCCTGTTGCCAGAAACGGATTGTCGGCGGCGAGTTTCAGCCAGCCGTCGGCGGAGCGGACAATGATGTCCACATGCCGGCCGAACGTCTCCAAAAATGCCTCCTCGAGCGACGATTCAATGTCTGCAAGCGGCTGTACCGGCGCCTCGAAGATAAGATTGCCGGTGGCGACAAGGGTACGCGGAGAGCGATAGCCGAGCCGCTCCGCCATCTGGCGAAGATCCGCCATTACGACACGCCGGCCCTCCCCCAATATGATGCTATAGAGCAGCGCGACGTAGCTCTTCATTCCCCCTCCGAAATTACGCCCGCCAGAAATCCACGGCGCCCTGCGGAAGCCGCGAAAGCACGCGATCCAGCCTCACTTCATCGACGTTCCGCCGGAGCGCCGCGGCGACGTCGGCAATGGCCGAATCCGGCGACACATTGTGATTGCCGCGAAACCCCTGAACCTCCCGGGTCATCGCAACGCGGCCCGAGAAAGGCACCGTCGGCTCCTCGAGATCCCAATCCGCGACGAAGATCGCCCGCAGCACCGGCGGCAATACGCTGGCGAAGAGCAGCGCTTCGGAAATGTCCAGGCGGCGTCGAAAGGTCTCAAGCACCGCCTGCATCATCGTATAGGCCTGATTGGTCGTCTGTAGACCGGCTGTGTCGCGCGCATCGAGGATGAAGCGGTCAAAGTCGGCAGACGCCTGCCGATATTCCATCGGGATCGTCATGACGCTCACGCATCCTTTCGCCGACGCTGCCAAAAGCGCCATGGCGCATACCAGAGCTGGCGCGGCGCAACCATCTCCGGTACCGGATCGAATCCATGCGTCCCGCCGGGTCCGCAGCGCACGACGCGAAACAGCGTCAGCCACCCCCCGGCCCAGAGACCATGCCGGGCGATCGCCTCGAAGCCATATTCCGAGCAGGTGGGCAGGTGCCGACACGAATTGCCGATGAAACTCGACAGCGTCAGCTGGTAGGCGCGGATGGCGGCCATGCCAAAAAGCCGGCCAGGCGTCTTGCGGAACGGCCCGGACCAATTGCGGCCGCTGCCGGCGATGTCGGTCCGGCTACGTCCAAGAACCTGGTCAGACTGCGGCTTTCCGCACATATTTCACACTGCCGTTGCGAGGCGCTTCGTCTCGATCTGGCCGATCGCGTCGACAACCGCGTCGAAGGTAAGCATCGTCGAGGCATGGCGCGCCTTGTAGTCCCGAACGGGCATCAGAAAGCGCATGTCCTCGAAGCGGCCGGCAGGCCCCTCTCCGTCCGCCTTCAGCATCGCCAGCATGTCCTCGCGCGCCTTGCGGATTTCCGCCGCTTGCGCGCCGACGACATGGCGGGCCATGATCGAGGAGGATGCCTGACCAAGTGCGCAGGCCTTCACGTCGTGGGCAAAATCGGTGACGACGTCCCCGTCCATCTTCAGCCAGATCCGCACTTTCGACCCGCAGAGCTTCGAATGCGCGGCAGCTTCAGCATCCGCATCGGCGAGCATGCCGATGCGGGGAATGTTGCCGGCGAATTCGAGAATCCTGCTGTTATAAATGTCATCCATCATTTGACGCGATCCGGCTGGTTTTTCGCGGTTTTGAGTGATCGGCGCATGATTTTCTCCGGTAGAGGGGAAAAAAGCACGACGCGCTCCGTTGGGCCTCTTTCATCCATGTGGCACCATACTATATGCTATGTCGTGTTGGGGTGACAGTTCCGCAAGGGGATAAGTGTCGCCTGTTGTTTGGGAAACCGTGCCGGACGGTCCAGTGCACTGCTAAGCCAGGACCGGAAAGCCCCGGAGCCCGCCAACGGAACCCAAGCCTGCAGGGATAGGCGAATGGCCAATGGCGAGTTGTCCGAAAGATAAAACGTCAGCAATCCCGGATTGCTCAAAAGAGGCCATATGGACGCCATAGTAAAGAATTTCCCTGTGCTCGACGACACCAGTGGTCGGCCGACGCAGAAAGAAGCCGAGGAAGCTGTTCGCGTACTGCTGCGCTGGGCAGGCGAAGACCCAACCCGAGAAGGCCTGAAGGACACCCCGACGCGTGTCGTCAAATCCTATCGGGAAATTTTCGGCGGCTACGACCTCGTCGCCGAGGACGTGCTTGGCCGGACCTTCGAAGAAGTCTCCGGCTACGACGACATCGTCCTCGAGAAGGACATCCCGTTCTATTCGCATTGCGAACACCACATGGTGCCGATCATCGGCAAGGCGCATGTCGCCTATCTGCCGAACGGCCGCGTCCTGGGCCTCTCCAAGATCGCCCGTGTCGTCGATATCTATGCGCGGCGCCTGCAGACGCAGGAGTCGATGACGGCGCAAATCGCCAGGGCCATCGACGAGACGCTCGCTCCGCGCGGCGTCGCTGTGATGATCGAGGCCGAGCATCTGTGCATGGCGATGCGCGGCATCAAGAAGCAGGGCGCGACAACACTGACGACCACCTTTACCGGTGCCTTCAAGACAGAGCCGGCCGAGCAGGCCCGTTTCATGACCATGTTGAGGGGCTTCAAGTAAGCTCCGCCGCGGCATGCTTCCTCGAATGGAAAGCATGCCGCAGTTCAAGGTGCAGCGAGCACTGGGTGCCTGAAAAGGCGCACGGCGCTGTAGTGGAGCTTTCGCGATGACGCTTACTTTTGCTGCTCCCTCAAACGACAAGGCCGAACTGGAAACAGGCTCGGCCTTTACGCCCCGCTTCGACGAGAAAGGTTTGGTCACGGCCGTCGTGACGGACTCCCGCGACGGCGAATTGCTGATGGTCGCGCATATGAATGCCGAAGCATTGGCACTGACAATCGAAACCGGCATCGCCCACTACTACAGCCGCTCGCGCAACAGCCTGTGGAAGAAGGGCGAAAGCTCCGGCAACGTGCAGACGGTCCAGGAAATCAGGACCGATTGCGACCAGGACGCCATCTGGCTGAAGGTGACCGTGGCCGGCCACGACGCAACCTGTCATACGGGACGCCGTTCCTGCTTCTACCGCACGGTGGGGCTCGAGGACGGTCAGGCGAGAGTAACGCTTGCGGATGAGCGCAGACTTTTCGATCCGGCACAGATCTACGCCGAAAGATAGGTCCAGCCCGCAGCATCTGGATTTTCTTCGCACATCTCCGTGTTATATTCATTCTTTAGAAACTAAACGGGCGCCTAATCATTAAACGTAAAGTTGGTTCCTGCGGTAACTGCGGCGTGCCGAAATGTGCTGCAACTTGTATCCAATGTTTACTGGGCCGGCCGCATTGGCGACAGGTTCGGTGCTATATCTCAAATCCTGGTGCCAGCCTTTCAGCTATGAATGTGGACAAGGCCGGCACCATCGCCGGCTTGGCAGGGTCTCCTACAAGACGCGCGCATATTGGTTCGGCGGTGTTGGAGGTGCCGGATGTTGAACTGGACGTTTACGCGCAACAACCAGATAGCCGACCTGTCCGGCCCTAATGGCACATCGCTGACGACCACCCCCCTGAACCAGTCCCACTTCCTGCGAAGCCGAAGATCGCGATAGCACTCGGCGGCGGCGCGGCACGCGGCTGGGCGCATATCGGGGTATTGAGAGCGCTCGATGAAGAGGGTATCGAGGTCGGCATGATCGCCGGCACGTCCATCGGTGCGCTCGTCGGCGGCTGCTATCTCGCCGGCAAGCTCGACGAGTTGGAGGCCTTCGCCCGGTCCCTGACCGTCCGCCGCATCGCCAGCCTGCTCGATTTCGCGATCGGCGGCGGCGGCCTGTTCGGCGGCCTGCGGCTCACCAAACGCATGCAGGAGCATCTCGAACATATCAGCATCGAGGAACTCGACCGCCCCTTCATCGCCGTCGCCACCGAAGTTCACAGCGGCCACGAGGTCTGGCTGGAGAAGGGGTCGCTGATCACCTCTATTCGCGCGTCCTACGCGCTGCCGGGGATTTTCGAGCCGATCCATGCGAATGGCCGCACCCTGATCGACGGCGCGCTCGTCAATCCCGTTCCCGTCTCGGTCTGCCGCGCTTACGAGCAGCAGCTCGTCGTCGCCGTCAACCTTAACTACGATCTTTATGGCCGTTCCGCCGTCGTCAAGCACAGCGCCGGTATGGAAGCCCTCGATGCCCCCGCCAGGACGGGCAGTGCCTATTCGGCGCGCCTCGGCATGACGAGCGTCATGGTGCAGGCCTTCAACATCATCCAGGACCGCATTTCGCGCGCTCGTCTGGCCGGCGATCCGCCGGATCTGGCGCTCCATCCGAAGCTGAACGACATCGGACTGTCGGAGTTTCACCGCGCCGGTGAAGCGATCGAACGCGGCTACCTGGAGGCGAAGGCCAAGCTCGCCGAGATCAAGCGAATGCAGGAAGCACTCATCCGATAGTCGCCGCGCGGCACAGCATTCTGGAAAGATTGGAGAGGTTGTCCATTGCGCGTGTCTACGACCCGCGATGGGGGTGGGCGGCGCCACCCCCTCGACTCTATCCGGCAATATACGCCTTGATCTCTTCGGTCTCGCGCTCGATGGCGCGAATATGATACTTCACCACGTCGCCAATCGACACGATGCCGGCCAGGCGGCCCTCGCTTTCGACCGGGAGATGGCGCGCGCGGAATTTGCTCATCATCTCCATCAGGCTTTGCACGGTCATTTCCTCGCCGCAGCAATAGACGTTCTGCCACATAACCGAGGAAACCGGCTTGTCGAGGCAGCTGGCGCCATATTTGGCGATGGAGGCGACGACGTCGCGTTCGGTGAGAATGCCGACAATACAATCATCCGCATCGACGACAACGACTGCGCCGATATGATTGTCGTGGAGAAATGTTACCGCCTGCTGCACCGTCACCTGAGGCGTCACGGTTACGACATTGCGGCCCTTTTCGTTGAGAATCGCTTTAACTGACATGCACACATCTCCCGTTGCGACAATTCCGGGCTCGCGGGACGTGGTTCAGGCCGTATCAGTCGCTACGCTCGCATCCAGACGCTCGTGGCGATGCTTTGCGCACAGACGGCCGCAGGAACCTGACCCGATATAGCCTTCGTGCCTCCACACGAAACCGCCCGATACCCGGCCTTTCAGCGGCCGCTTCCCGATCGGATGATCGGCGACCGTGGTGAATGGTGCGTCAGTACTCCAATGAAATCAAGCCTTCGCCTAGCGTCCTTCGGTCTCTTCTGGGCAACTGACCATCACGATGGTCCTGGTGCTGAAACAATCCATCACTCGCCAAACAGGCCGGATGCGGCCTTAGTCACGCGGATCGAACAGGCGGAACAGCAGGAAACCGAAGAGGAAACCGCCGATATGCGCCTCCCAGGCGACACTTCCCGCCCCTCCCATCGAAAACAGGCCGAGTCCGACGAGGAAGTTGGTCAGGAACCATATTCCGGTGAAGACCAACACGGAACGGTTTGCGAGCGTTTCCGTGAGGGAAAGGCGCCGATTGAGATGGGCGAATTGACGGCTGATGCGTCCGCTCGGCGAGAAGACGAAGCGCGCCGCCGCGCCCATGAAACCGGAGACGACACCGGAAGCGCCGATGACCACCGCCATCTCGCCCCAGTGGAAGACGACGTGCAGGGCAACGGCCGCCGCTGCCGATAGGCACCAGAAGATGGCCAGCCGCGCAATGCCGATGCGCCGCACGACCGGCGCTCCAAACGCGACCATCCAGAAGATGTTGAAGATCAGGTGCTCCCAACTGCCGTGGAGAAAGGAATAGGTCACGGGTGTCCAGAGCCAGACGAGACCCTGCTCACCAAGCGGAATCGTGTAGCGCGCCGGCAGGAAAGCAAAGTTCAGGATGACTTCCTGATCCAGTGCTTCCGACAAAAGGTAGGTTCTGATCGCGTGGATTGCGATCAGGAACAGCAGAACGAAGCTCAGGCCGCGTGGAAGGTTGAAGGCGGGTTCCCGGCTGCGGGCGGCCGTGCTGTCGCCATCGACCGATGTCGCCGGCTGATCCTGTTCCATCGCTCTCTTCCTGCTCACACACCACCGGCGGTCGTGCCTCGGTCGACCGGACGAATGCCGGCGACGGCGCGCAAAGGGATAAGCAAACAAAAAAGGCCGTCCAGCAAAAACTGAACGGCCGCCGAGCCCAATTCCAGTGCTCCAGTCGATGTGCCGAAGGCAACCCTTCGTGAAGTGATAGCGACGGAATGCCAGCCGGCAGCCTCGCGGGCAAGCGAAACCGATCATTAACCTTAATTCCGGCGTGGCACGGAAATCGCTCCGTCGTTTCCAGGGACCGAGCGAGAGCGCGCCGCCTGTATCACTCCGGTACAGCCGACCCGCTCAATAAGGAAGTGAACCGCCCATATGCACAGCAGAACAACAATGAAGCTGTTCCAATACTGGAATGCCGCCCGAGGAGATCGCGACCTTCCCCGCCGGGACGAAATCGATCCGTCGCATATCCGTTCGCTGCTGCCGGATCTGTTCATTCTTCAAAGACGGGCAAGCGGCGGCATCAACTTTCGTCTTGCAGGCACCCGGGTCTGCGCGCTGTTCGGTCGTGAGTTGCGCGACCGGCAAATCGCCGACCTCTGGTTGAACTCGGATGCGGACGGGGTCGCCCGTACCGCCGACCAGGTGATGACGCAATTGACGCCCCTGCTGTTATATGCGAGCGGCGCCACGGAAGCCGGTGAAGAGCTCGAGGTCGAACTGCTGCTTGCGCCGCTCGCGTCGTCCGACGGCACGAACGATCGGCTGCTCGGCGCGCTATCCCCCCTGTCCCGCCCGGGATGGCTGCACATGACACCGCTCACTCATCTTGTCGCAACCGGCCTCAGCCTTCCCGATACTTCACGGAATTTTCCGCTCGATCGGCCCCAATCCTCAGGAACAAAAGTCAGCGTTGCAGGATGGCGCGGAGGGGACAATCGGAAGCTGTTGCATCTGCGTATCCTCGAAGGCGGGAAAAGCGGCTGACTTGCGATTGGATCCGGACTTCTGACGAACCTTCTATTAACCGGCGAGACCTATACTTCCGCGTGCAAGCATACGTCGATCGCAGAGTGACCATGTTCTCGTTTCAGCACGCCCAAAACAGCGGCCCGAGGCCACACCAGGAGAACGCCTTTCAGCGCGTTTCCGTAAATCTCACAGGGCGGCTGATGCTTGCCAATCGCGACGAATATGAATGCACTGCGGTCGACATGTCGCCGGGCGACGTCCTTTTTGCGTCTGCCGCCCGCCCGCGCGCCGGTGAGCGCATCATTGCCTATATCGATCATGTCGGCCGACTCGAAGGCACCGTCTCAAGGCTCGCCGAGGATGCGTTCGTCATCCAGTTGAACGCCACCGAGCGCAAACGCGAGAAGCTCGCCGCGCAGCTCACCTGGATCGCCAACAAGCACGAACTCGGACTGCCCGAAGACCGGCGCCACGACCGGCTTGCGCCACGCAAGATCGTGACCGAGCTCACCGTCGACAGCGGCGAGAAGTATACTTGCCGCATCATCGACCTTTCGCTCTCGGGCGCAGCGGTCGATATCGACATTCGTCCCGCCATAGGAACGGCGGTCAGGCTCGGCAATGGCATGAAGGGCAGGATCGTGCGCCATTTCCAGGAGGGCGTCGCGATCGAGTTTTCCGGAATCCAGGCGCGCGAGTCGCTGACCGAGTTCCTCTAAGTCCGGAGCGATACGACCCACGCCGACCTCTGAGGCGGCGCTGAATTCTGGACCCTCCTTCCTTTTCCCCTGAACCGTACACCTCGCCTGTCCGAGCGCGCCTCCATCGCTACAGCTCACTTTGCGAATTGCACGCCACCTTCCTGTATTGGCGTCAGCCGCGCCGAGCTGGATCGGAAATATTCTTTGGTTAATCGCCGGTTACGACAAGTGCGCCGCCGATTAACTTTATCGCTACCGTTTGGCTCATTCCCGGTCGGACGACCGAGGCCGTGCGGTGTGATGCGCAGCGCGCGCTCGAACCCTCCCCGTAAAAATCGATATATTTCAAACGGATACGCGACGCCGATATCCATCCGTGACCTTGATTGCTAAATTTTGAATCAAATTTTATTCTTGTTCGACTTAAATTATATTCTAATTTTATTCTTAAGCTGTTCTAATTTGTACTTGTTTTTACCTCGTATCTTCGCCGGCGATAAAAATCTCTGTGCCATTGTCGAACCACAACGGGGAGACAAACATGCACAAGACAATCGCCAAGACGATCGCCGCCGTGGCTCTGATAGCAGGCTTGCTGGCCGGCCCGGCCCACGCCCTTCCGGCAAACATGACCGTGGGCGGCTCGACGAACCCGCCGGTTGGCCATTACGAGTTCTGCAAGGGCCATTCGTCCGAGTGCTTCGCAACAGCTGATCCTGGCCCGGCGGTACTGACGCGCGAAGGCTGGAAGACAATTCTCGCGGTCAACCACGCGATCAACCAGGCCATCACGCCGATGACCGACATGGAAATCCACGGCGTGGAAGAGAAGTGGTCCTATCCGGACGTCGTTGGCGATTGCGAGGACTATGTCCTCCTGAAGCGCCGCAAGCTGATCGAGAGCGGCTTCTCCCCAGCCGACCTCCTGATCACCGTCGTCCTGCAGCAGAACGGCGACGGCCACGCGGTCCTGACGGTGCGCACCGATCGCGGCGATTTCATCCTCGACAATATGCGCAGCAAGGTCCTGCTGTGGTCGGAGACCGAATACACCTTTCTGAAGCGCCAGTCCTCGGAGAATGCCGGACGCTGGGTGAAGCTGCAGGATGGCCGCGCCGTTGCCGTCGGTACGATCCGCACCGAGTAAGCAGAACCCCCGGCTATCACCATGCGACCCGGGCTTCGGTCAGTCCTTGTCCCCGTCCAGACCAAGCCCTCGGGCCGGTTCCGTTTGTCCCCGGAACCGGTCCTTATTTCTGGGTGCGAGACCCGGCGCCGCGCTTCACCGAAAATTAACCATGCTGAGCGAGCGTCAGGGGGCGCCCCCGCCCTCGACATCAGACTGCAGGGCGGACGAGCGCGCCATCTTAATTCGCCACGCCATCGCAACGGACGGCGCCTCTCGTGAACACGCCCCTGAGTCCCCAGCCGGAACTTGCCCCGCTTCTCTCGCCGCGCTTCGCCTACAAGATCACGGCGATCGTCGGCTTTCTGGCGACGCTCGTATTGGCCATTTCCCTGTCCAGTCAGTGGTTCGGCGAGAATCTGGCGCGCGGCGGACACACTTCCAGTCGCGGTAGCTTCGATATTTTCATCGGAGGGGACCACCTGCGCCTGCCGGCCAACGCCATACGCTTCGAGAGTCAGCGCGCCACTGGGGTCGCCGAGCGTGTCGACCTCTATCTCACCTGGCCGGCGCTTGAGGGCTACAGTGACGAGACCCGTCATGTATTTAACAATGTCGACCAACCGGAAAAGCTGATCTTCATACAGGCCGCCCAAAGCACGATGTCACGCGACATGTCCGGGAGGCTCGAGCCGATCTATCGCCACGTCCTGGAGAGCGACCCGCAACCCGGCCCGGCCGGGCTGACCAGATACGAAGCCAAGCCGAGTTCCAGCTATGGCGGCGAGGTCTTCTTCACTGCCCCTCGACCCGGGCGTCCGCCGTTCGTCCTGCGCTGCCTCCTGCCGGAGAGCCCAGCGGCCTCGACAAGCGCCGATTGCCAGCGAGACTTTCACACGGGCAAAGATCTCACCATTCTCTACCGTTTCTCGGCAAGGTTGCTGCCGGATTGGCAGGCAATCGACGCGTCGATGGAAAGATTCATTCGGGACCGACTCGTGCCGTGAATTTGTCACAGAGTCGTGGTCGACGCACCTGCTCGCCGATGCGGCCAGCGGATGCCATTCCCGAACAAACGACCAGCCCCGGAAACCAATCATTCATCATAAACCGATTGGTAACGCTATCCCGATACTGTCTCGGGAACGGTCGCATCCGGAAACGGTCTCCGGACGACACCCACGACATAAGAATGAAGAGCAGCGCAGTGTCTCGATCCGTTTTTTTTGATCTCGCGAAACGTCCGCTCGGCGGCCTTTCAAAGTGGGCTGGACGAATTGTCCTCGCTGGCGTTATCGCCAGTTTGGCCTTCTCGGCGCCGGCATTTGCCAATTCGAAATATGCCGGCATCGTCGTCGATGCGAAATCCGGCAAAGTGCTTTATGGCGAGGATGCGGACCAGCTGCGCTATCCGGCCTCGCTCACCAAGATGATGACGCTGTATCTCACCTTCGAGGCGCTCGAGGCCGGCCGGATCAGCAAATCCACACCCGTTCCCTTCTCCAAGAAGGCGGCGGCGGAGCCGCCGTCGAAGCTTGGCGTGCGTGCCGGCAAGTCGATCACCGTGGAACAGGCGATCCTTTCGCTCGTCACGCGGTCGGCAAACGACGCGGCGACGGCGCTTGGTGAGCTGCTCGGCGGGTCCGAACAGCGCTTCGCCCGCATGATGACGAACAAGGCGCGCGCCCTCGGCATGACGCGCACGACCTATCGCAATGCCAATGGCCTGCCTAATGGCGAGCAGAAGACGACCGCCCGTGACCAGGCGCGGCTCGGTCTCGCCCTGCGGCAGCATTTCCCGCAATATTACGATTACTTCTCGACCCGCAGCTTCCGGTTCGGCAAGCAGACGATCGGCAACCACAACCGCCTCCTCGGCAATGTACGCGGCGTCGACGGCATCAAGACAGGTTATACGCGCGCTTCCGGATTCAACCTGGTGACCTCCGCTCAATTCGATGGCCGCAGCATCGTTGCCGTGGTCATGGGCGGGACGTCCGGCGGTTCCCGCGATGCGCAGATGCGCAAGCTGGTCGCCAAGTATATGCCGGCCGCCTCCCGTCGCGGCAACGGCAACCTGATCGCCGAAGCGCCGGCAACACCGGTCGAGATCGTCGCGGAAACGGCCGCCGCCGAGACCGAGGTCGCTGCAGCCGCACCCGTTGCCGCGCCGGCTTCGAACCTGCCGAATACCGGCCCGGTGCCGGATTTCCGTTATAGCGGCGAAAGCGCCGGCAGCGTCGAGATGGCCTATGCAGCCGCCGAACCCGCCTCGGACAACCCGGTTCTCGCCGCCAAGGCAGCGCCGAACACGCTCGAAGCCCAAAGCGCCAAGCTTGCCCGACAGGCCGCCGTCTCCGCCGATGTCGACTCGCAAATCACCAATTCGGTCGCCAAGGCAGAAGCTTCGGCCGGCACGGAGGCCAAGCTGCAGGCGGACGTACAACCGCAGGGCTGGGTCATCCAGATCGGTGCCACGGCCGACAAGGCGCAGGCCATGACCCTCCTCGGCAATGCCAAGGAAAAAGGCGGCAAGGTGCTGCGCGATGCAAAGCCGTTCGCGGTGGCTTTCGGCGACGGTTCGGCGCAGGTGTATCGTGCGCGCTTCGGCGGCTTCGACGATCAGAACAAGGCAGTCAACGCCTGCAAGGTCTTGAAGAAGAAGGGATTCGCCTGCTGGGCCAGCCAGCAGTGACAGACACGACTCGGCCGGACGCGTGTTTCCGGCCGTCCTCCTCGGAAATTGTATAGCGTAACGAGGTTTGTCATGGCAGTGAACGAGAATGTCCCCGGCGTTGTTGCGATGCCGGGAAAAAAGGGAAAGCCCTCGCGGATCGGCCTGCATCCGCTCCATGAGGCGGCCATGCGCATAGCGGATGCCGGTCTCAACCGCTCCAAAGCCAAGACGCGAGATCTGGTGGCCATGCTGCTGACGCATGGCGCCCGCGCCTGGCGTTCGACCCAGCCGCGGGCGGGAATACATCTCCACGTGACGGCAGCCGGTCGCCGGCATCCCTTGAGAATCCGGATCGATTGAGACTCAGCGCGGCATTTTGATTGCGGGCGAATTTGCTTCTACAGAAGTCCGAGTTCTGCAAGTTCACGCCGCAGTTCGAGCGGCATCTCCCCGCCATCGGAGGAAAGCGAAGCGAGATCGCGCGGCGCCTCCTTTTCCTCCAGATACCGCCAACCCTGGAAGGCGCGGCGCGGCTGGAGTTCGGTTTCCACCACCTGTGGTCCGAGGATGAGATTGCAGCGGCCGATGCCCTCGCCGTCGGTGAAGGTCTCGATGCCGATCAGCGGCTGGCGCGCCTGGACATAACCCTTGATCACCCAGTAGAGCGATCCGCCGCCCAGAAGGCCCTCGGTGCGTTTCGGAACCATGCGGGTCGTATGAAAGGAATGGGGCTCCTGCCCGGCAGCGACAGCCGCCAAGGCCTTGCGCGAAACCCACTCGCGCAAGTCTTCGACGGATTCTGCGCCGACGCAGAGCTTTATGAGATGCAAGGCCATGGCAGTGCTTGAACACCCGTCCGCCGGTCACGGTCAAGCGCAATGAGCGGATTCGTCCACAAAAGCCGCTTCAGCGTCAGCACTCGACGACATTGACCGCAAGACCGCCGGTAGAGGTTTCCTTGTATTTTTCGTTCATGTCGACGCCGGTCTGCCGCATCGTCTCGATGCAGGCATCGAGCGGCACGAAGTGCTTGCCGTCGCCCTTCAGCGCAAGCGACGCGGCCGTAACCGCTTTCACCGCGCCGAGCGCGTTGCGCTCGATGCAAGGCACCTGGACGAGGCCGGCGACGGGATCGCAGGTCATGCCGAGATGGTGCTCCAGCGCGATCTCGGCCGCATTCTCGACCTGCTCGGGCGTGCCGCCCATCACCGCTGCGAGGCCGGCCGCCGCCATCGCGGAAGCCGAGCCGACCTCGCCTTGACAGCCGACCTCCGCACCGGAGATCGAGGCGTTGTGCTTGATGATGCCGCCGACCGCGGCGGCCGTCAGAAGGTAGTCGCGAATGCCGTCCTGATCGGCATCCTCATGAAAATGCAGATAGTAGCGGATCGTCGCCGGGACGACTCCGGCGGCACCATTGGTCGGCGAGGTAACCACCCGGCCGCCGGCAGCATTCTCTTCATTGACGGCCATGGCATAGACGCTCAGCCAATCGTTGGCGAGCAAGGGATTGGTCTTGTTGGAGCGCCACTCCTCCTGCAATTTGTCATGAATTGCACGGGCCCGGCGGCGAACCTTCAGGCCGCCCGGCATGATCCCGTCCTGGCTGAGGCCGCGATCGATGCAGGCGCTCATCGCCGACCAGATGCGATCGAGACCGGCGTCGAGTTCCTCTCTCGACATCGAACATTCCTCATTGGCCCGTTTCATCTGGGCAATCGTCAGTCCGGAGCGCGCCGCCATGTCGAGCATCTGCTGAGCGGTGGCGAAGGGATAAGGAATCTTGGCGCCGGCAGGCTTGTTCTTTGCCGCCCGCATTGCTTCGAGCTCCGTGTCGGTGACCACGAAACCGCCGCCGATCGAATAATAAATCCGCTTCAACAGCAGCCGGCCATCTCGGTCGAAGGCGGAAAAGGACATGCCGTTGGCGTGACCCGGCAGCGGCACCTTCTTGTCGAAGAGGAGATCTGTCCTCGGCTGGAACGCATAGGAGGGGTGACCGGGAGGCGTGATGCGGCCCGTTCGCTCAACCTCGTCGATGACCGCGTCCATCCGGTCCGGATCGACCAGATCGGGCCGCTCGCCCATCAGCCCCAGGATCACCGCCCTGCCCGTGCCGTGGCCGATGCCCGTATGGGCCAGCGATCCATGCAGGCTGACCTTGATGGCGCCTACTGCGGCGTGCGACGGACGTGGCCATTCGTCCGACAGGATAAGATCGAGAAACCGGTTTGCCGCCGACATTGGCCCCATCGTGTGTGAGCTCGAAGGACCGATACCGATCTTGAAAACGTCGAAGACGGAAAGAAACATGAATTGCCTGCCCAGCGCCTGACAGAGCTCCCGCCTGAGTGGGAACCAAAGCCCTGTCGATGATTAGATCGTAACCGGTCCCGAATCCTTCCGAAGGCGGTCCGATCTTCCTTATATAGGGTGAAAGCCTATGCGATCCTATGCCGATCGGTCAGGTGATCGACCGACATCGGATTCTGTCCGTGCGACATCGCGGGACCCGGCTGCCTCGTCGCAACGAGTCCGGGCAGGCTGCGGCGATCTTGCATTTTCAAACGGCCATGCCAAAAGACGTGCATGACAATCGAAGATTACATTGCACTCTGCATCTTCCTCCTGCTGTGGGGCAGCTTCAATTGGGCGACCGATGCCCGGCGCAATTTCAAGCGCGTCAGCTTGACCCGTTTGATGAACGAAAATAGAGCGCGGTGGATTCGCAACTCGCTCAACCGCGACCTGAAGATGATCGACACCCAGATCATCGCCGGCCTGCAGGCCGGCACCGCCTTCTTCGCCTCGACGACGATTTTCGCGCTCGGCGGTTGCTTTGCGCTGCTCGGCGCGACCGAACAGGTGCAGATGATCTTCAACGACCTGCCGCAGGTTTTTCGCGGTGGACGGGCAGGATTCGAACTTAAGGTCGGCGGACTGACCTGCCTGTTCGGCTATTCCTTCTTCAAGTTCGGCTGGTCCTATCGGCTGTTCAACTACTGCTCCATCCTCATGGGCGGCATTCCGATGACGGCCGACATGTCGCGCGATCGCCACTCCGGCGAACGGGCCGCCGAGCGCGCCATTCGGATGAACATCCTCGCCGCCAAGCATTTCAATGCCGGCCTGAGGGCGATCTTCCTGTCGATCGGCTATCTCGGTTGGTTCATCAGCCCCTATATCTTCATCGTGCTGACGGGCTTCGTGATTTTCGTGCTTACTCGCCGGCAATTCTTCTCCGAAGCACGCGAGGCGCTGATCGCAGAGGCCTGATGGATTGCCCCCTCCTCCGTTGGCTGTTGATCACCAGCATAGAGGCGTTTGCTGCTGGACAAAGCCGCGCATCGGCCTTCATTTCAACATAGTCGCGACGCGACTGCGAAATGCCGAACGCATTCCCCTTCTCCCAACAGGAAGGCGACTACATGCCTGATACGCCTGCGACGACGATCGACGAAACGCCGGCTCCGCAGCCGAGCGTGACGAGGTCCGGTCGAATTGATCTCCTCGACGCGCTGCGCGGCCTCGCGCTGGTCGCCATGGCAATCTATCACTTCACGTGGGATCTCGAGTTCTTCGGCTATGTGGCGGCGGGTACGGCTGGCACGGGCGGTTGGAGGCTGTTTGCGAGGCTGATCGCCAGCAGCTTTCTGTTTCTCGCCGGTTACAGCCTGGTGCTCGGCCACGGTCCGAAATTCCGCGTGCGTCCATTCCTGCGGCGCTTCGCGAAAATCGCCGGAGCGGCAGCGGTCATCAGCATCGCCACCTGGTTCGCCGTTCCCCAGTCTTTCATCTTTTTCGGCATTCTCCACGCGATCGCGGCGGCAAGCCTTGTCGGTCTCCTCTTCCTGCGGCTCCCGGCGGCGGTCTCCTTCCTCGCCGCCGCCGCTGCCTTCGCCGCGCCGCTTTACCTGCGCTCGGCCGTCTTCGACACGCCGGCGCTCTGGTGGATCGGGCTCTCCGAGACGATCCCCCGCTCCAATGATTACGTGCCGCTGCTGCCGTGGCTGGCACCGTTTCTCCTCGGCCTCGGCACGGCGAAACTGCTCCACCCGATGCTCTCGGCCCGGTGGCGGTCCGCGCAAGGCGACGCGGGGCATCGCAGGCTGTGGATCAAGCCCCTCGCTTTCGGCGGGCGCCACAGTCTGGCCATATACCTCATACACCAGCCGCTGCTTATGGGGCTCGTCTATGCTTTCTCTCTCATCGTTCCCGCCCCCGGTACCGGGCCCGGCGCAGGCCTACCGCCTGAACTGCGAGCAGGCCTGCAACCGCCAAGAACCGAATATCTCGTGCAGCGCCTTTTGCGGCTGCACGCTCGACCGGCTGAAAGAGCAGAACCTGTTCGAGGATCTAAACCTGGGGAAGATCGACATGAGGACTGATGAACGCATTGCGCGCATCGCGACTCAGTGCACAATGGAAGCACAGTCGGGGGACTAGAGCCTTTCATGGCTAAATGGAAACAATTCTGTTGGCTCAAGCGGCGCGGAATGTTTGCTCGGCTGGCGCGCGGCGTAGCCCGAGCATACGCCCAAGCCAGCCGAGCAAACAGGCCCCCCGCTTCAGCCAACCCGAAGGGCCGGGCATCCTTCCGAAAGGATCAGAGGCGATCGCCTCGGCCGTGCATCCGGGTACGACCTTCGTCAATCGCCTCCGCCCTGACGAAGCCTGCTCCGGCAGAATGTTTCCAGTTAGCCATGAAAGGCTCTAGGACATGAACGCCTATCGTGCCAAGCCGCTGAATTTCCCGTGGCCTCCGCTCATCTATGGTGCGGCGGCCCTGGCGGCTTTGGGGCTGGGCCGCGTTTTTCCCATCCCCGTCGCCCACGGGCACAGCTGGGTTCCATGGCTAGCGGGATGCGCCTTGATCCTTCTGGCGGTTTCACTTGATCTCTGGGCCGTCAAGACCCTCCTTGAACGCCACACGGCCGTACTTCCCCACCGTTGCGCAACCTGCCTCGTCACCGGCGGGCCATTCCGCTTCACCCGAAATCCGATTTATCTCGGCTATACCTTCGTGATGGTCGGCCTTGGCCTCATCACCCTCAATCCCTGGTTCTTCGTCATGGGGATCGTTGCCGTCGCCCTGACGACGCTGATCGCCGTCCGCAACGAGGAGCGTCACCTGCTTTCGCGTTTCGGCTTCGAATTCGAACGCTATTGCCGCCACACGACACGGTGGATCTGAACGGCGGACGAAAGAAAGCGGCGCGCGGCCACCTCTCGACGGACAGCGGATTTTTTCGCGTGTTATGTCCCGACGCCGATCTCGGCGAGGCGCGTCAGGCAGGCCTCCTCGACATTGTCGAGCTCGGCAAGCGTATCCTCGATATCCTTACGCTTCTGCCGCAGGTCCTCGCGCTTCTCCTCGACGCGCTTCATCAGGAGCTGCAATTGGCCCATTTCGCCCGGAGGGTCCTTATAGACCGAGATAATCTCGCGGATTTCCGCAATGGTGAAACCGATGCGCCGGCCGCGCAGGATTTCCTTGATCAGATGTCGATCGGCTGGCCGAAACAGGCGCGTGCGTCCGCGGCGCTCCGGATGGATGAGACCTTCATCCTCGTAGAAGCGAAGCGTTCGGGTGGAGATACCGAATTCCCGCGTCAATTCCGTAATGCTATAATATTTGTTCACGCCCGCCATTCCATCCAATCACAGGTTCACTATCATTGACTTTGACGTAAAAGTCAAACACGGCTCATGTGACGTGGAACCACCAGGTGGCGATGCCGAGAAAGCTGAAAAAGCCGGTGATATCCGTGACCGCCGTCACGAAGACCGCGGAGGAGACGGCCGGATCGGCGCCGGATTTGTCCAGGAGAAGCGGGATCAGGATGCCGGCTAGTGCCGCTGCCATCATGTTGATCAACATGGCCGTTGCGATGATGCCGCCGATATGGACGTTCTGAAACCAAAAGCCTGCCACAAGGCCGATGAAGCTGCCGAAGATCATGCCGTTCAAGAGGCCGACGCCCGCTTCGCGGCGGATGATTCGTGGCGCGTTGTGGATATCGAGACCGCGCGTCGCGAGCGCCCGCACAGTCACGGTCATCGTCTGCGAGCCGGCATTGCCGCCCATGCCGGCGACGATCGGCATGAGAATGGCGAGTGCGACGATCTGCTGGATCGTGGCATCGAAGAGGCCAATGACGGACGCCGAGATGCAGGCGGTCATCGAATTGACGAACAGCCAGGGGACGCGCGAGCGGGAAGCTTCGACGACCGAATCCGACAGTTCCTCGTCGCCGACGCCGCTGAGGCGCAGCAGGTCCTCCTCGGCCTCCTCCTGGATGACGTCGACGACATCGTCGATCGTCAAAACCCCGACCAGCCGCCCATTGTCGTCCACGACGGCCGCCGACAGGAGGTCGTACTGCTCGAAAAGCTGAGCCGCTTCCTCCTGGTCCATTTCAGCCGGGACCGAGTGACTGGTGTCGCGCATGATCGCATCGATCTTCACCGATCGCTTGGTGCGCAGCACACGGTCCAAATCGACGGTGCCGAGCAGTTTGAAGGTAGGATCGATCACGAAGATCTGCGTGAAGCTGTCGGGGAGATCCTCGTCCTCGCGCATGTAATCGATTGTCTGACCAACCGTCCAAAAGGGCGGCACGGCCACGAACTCGGTCTGCATGCGTCGGCCGGCGGTGCTTTCCGGATAGTCGAGCGAACGGCGCAGACGAACGCGCTCGGTGAAGGGCAGCTTGGCGAGGATCTCCTCCTGATCCTCCTGATCGAGGTCCTCGAGAATATAGACTGCGTCGTCCGAATCCATCTCGCCGATCGCCTCGGCGATCTGCTCATTCGGCAGGTGCTCGACGATATCGAGGCGGATCGCCTCGTCGACCTCGGTCAGCGCCGCAAGGTCGAACTCTTTTCCAAGCAGCGAGACAAGCGCCAGGCGCTGTTCCGCTTGGATTGCCTCGAGCAGATCGCCCAATTCGGACGCGTGCAGCCCGGCGACGTGCTTGCGGAGATAGATCGTGTCGCGGTCGGCAATCGCGGCACCGACATGCATGAGGAAATCCGACCGCACCGAGCCGTCG
Source organism: Sinorhizobium fredii USDA 257 (assembly GCF_000265205.3). Classification (NCBI taxonomy): domain Bacteria; kingdom Pseudomonadati; phylum Pseudomonadota; class Alphaproteobacteria; order Hyphomicrobiales; family Rhizobiaceae; genus Ensifer; species Ensifer fredii. Next base: position 3,604,805 of record NC_018000.1, on the reverse strand, counting down.
TCGGCATAGATATCCGAACCTTCGAAGGCAGCGATTTCATCGGAACTGCGGTCGTCGTCGCCTGTATCGCTCATGGACCCGCCCTCCAAAAGAATACGCCGCCCGAACCTGCGCTATAGACAGCCCATTGCCCTGCTAGCGCAAAGCTCTGCCCAGGTCCACACATCCACGCCGGGCCGCGGACCTTTTCTCCAAGCTGTTGCAAATGCACATGAAAAAAGTGAAATGAGTAAGGCCTGCCGGCACCACCCGAAAGCGACAGGACGGTCATTCACACAAGAGAGCATCCTGCATGGCTATTCGACCCATCATCCGGTTTCCAAACGCGGCCCTCGGCAAGAGCGCCGAAACGGTCAGCCGCTTCGACAATGACCTTCGCAGCCTTGTCGACGATCTCACCGAGACGATGCGTGCGGCTCCCGGAATCGGCATCACCGGGCCGCATATCGGCGTCCTGCAACGGGTGACGGTGATCGAACTTGATCGCCAGGCAGGTCCCCGAATCTTCGTCAATCCGCAGATCGTCTGGCACTCTAAAGAGACGACGCGTCACAGCGAGGGCAGCGTCTCGATGCCCGGCATTACCGAAGAGGTGGAGCGGCCGGGCAGCGTTCGCGTCCGTTACCAGACGATTTCGGGCGAGACGGTCGAGGAAGAGGCAAGCGGACTGATGGCGGTCTGCCTTCAGCACGAGATCGACCAGCTCGACGGCATCTTCTGGATCCGTCGGCTGTCGAGGCTGAAGCGCGAACGGGCGGTGAAGCGGTTGGAAAAGCTGACCTGACATCCTGATCGGCGCGCCAAGGTTGCGCTGCGGCTTCCAGTTCAATAGGGTCGCGCCGCTCCGGAAGCCCGCCGCCCTCTGACGAATTGGGAAGATCAGAGCCGAACTCGGCAGTTCCGGAATGAAACCGAAGGACATGCGATGAAACTTCTGCACCTCCCCCTCCTCTGCGCCATAGCGCTTACAGGATGCACCGCCACGCCCGACCTCGAGCCGCTTCCCGGAAGCCTCACCTATGGGGAAACGGCCTCGTCCCGAAAGACGCTGGCCGCGCCGGGCACGAAGATACAGAACCGGTTCCTTCATGAGGGCCGAACGGTCTACGAGACCTACGAGGTTCAGCCCGATCACACCTACAAGCTCATTCGCCGCAGCATGGTCGATTCCTTGGGCGACTAACCCTCGTCGGAACATTGCGATGCCGAGCCCGTTCTCCAAGGAAATCTAAGGAGACGATGCCATGGCCAAATATCTCGATGAACGCGGCGATCCGGCAACCGCGACGCATGACTCCGAGAGAGAGAGTTTTTCGGCTGCGGAGGCGAAGCAAGGCCGCAGCGGGACCGCGATTCTGGCGGTACTCCTCGGCGGGCTCATGCTAGCCTTCATCGTTTGGGGCGCGGTCGAAATTTGGGGCGAAAGCATAGACAGCGACCGAACGGCGGAAACGGAGCAGATGCAGCCGGGGCCGTCGCCTGAACAAACCGGCAGCGTCAATCAAGATCAGTCCACGCCAGCTATACCCGCGCCGACGGACCGCGACCCGACCGCGCAAACTGGAACCGGCGGAGAGATGCAGCAGGTTGCGCCCGACGGCACGGAGAAGTGACTGCCAACCGTAGACGTCGTAGCGACATGGCCCCTCGGTCGCGATGATTTCACCCCGAAATCGTCGCGATTTCCGAGCGGTGGCCTATGTCGGAAAGCGCAGATCGCCCTTCACTCTTCCTCGATATCCGCCGTCGAGCACTCGTAGAGTGTCTCGCCCGTTTCAGGCTCGACACCGGCAAGGCTGACCTCATAACCCCACAGATGGCGTACATGTCGGAGCGTGGCGTCGCGGCTGGCCTCCTCGAGAAGAATGCCATTCTTGACATTGTGCTGCAGCCGCAAGTGGCGATCCCCCAAGAGGTCGACATCCATGACCTGAATGTCCGGCTGATTCGCGCCAATGTCATAGCTGCGTGCAAGGGCGGCGCGAATGGCCTCGTAACCGCGCTCGTTGTGGATCGAGGCGACCTCGCAATACTTTTCGTCCGCCTCATCCGACAACAGGAAAAGCCTGAATTTGCGTATCAGTGTCGGGCTCAAATACTGCAGGATGAAGGACTCGTCGCGGTGGTTCGCCCAGGCGTCCAGCAGCGTCTCGCGCCAGTTGCCGCTGCCGGCGATCTCGGGAAACCAGTCCCGGTCCTCGGCCGTGGGATCGACGCAGATTCGCTCGATGTCCTGCATCATGGCGAAACCGAGCGCATAAGGGTTGATTCCAGGAAAGCGCGGATCGTCGAAAGACGGTTGGAAGACGACATTGGTGTGGCTCTGGAGAATTTCCAGCATCGCGCCTTCGGTTATCCTCCCCTGTTCAAAGAAATTGTTCATGATCGTGTAGTGAACGAAGGTCGCGCATCCCTCGTTCATCACCTTGGTCTGCCGCTGTGGGTAGAAGTACTGGGCGATGACACGGACGATCCGCAGGATTTCCCGCTGCCAGGGTTCGAGGATGAGGCTGGTCTTCTCCAGGAAATAGAGAAGATTCTCGTCGGGCAGGTTGAGCGCCTTCTTGCGCTCCGACACGTCGCGTTCGAGGGCGTCCGGGTCGCTGCTCTCGCTCGTCGTCGGAAGGGTCCGCCAAAGATCGCTATAGGTCTGCTCCTCGTATTCCAGTCTTTCCCGCATCCGCTCCCGCTCCTTTTCCGACGACAGCCTCGGAGGCCGCCGATAGCGGAAGACGCCTTGATCCATGAGGGCGTGGGCGGAATCGAGAATGGCCTCGACGGCCGTGGTCCCGTAGCGCTCTTCGCATTTGGTAATGTATTTCTTGGCGAACTCCATGTAGCTCAGGATAGCGCTGGCATCGGTCCATTGCCGGAACAGGTAATTGTTCTTGAAGAAATGATTGTGGCCAAAGGCCGCGTGCGCCGTCACCAGGGCCTGCATGGCCATGGTGTTTTCTTCCATCAGATAGGTGATGCAGGGATTGGAGTTGATGACCAACTCGTAGGCGAGCCCGCGTCTGCCTCTGCGATAAAGATTGTCCTCGAAAACGAAGCGCTTCCCGAAGGACCAGTGCTGGTACATCAGCGGCATGCCGACGGAGGAATAGGCGTCGAGCATCTGCTCGGAAGAGATGATCTCGAGCTGGTTGGGATAGACGTCGAGGCCAAGGTCCTCGAGCGCCACGGTCTCGATCGCATCATAGGTGCGCGCGAGCGTCTCGAAATTCCAGTCGGAACCCTGAAACAGGAGGTTTGAAGCCGCACCCTTTTTTGGCATCCCGGTCGCCTCTCACTTACGCACTTGCACTGCCGGCTGCTTGCCGAAGAGTTTCCGGAAGACGGGATAGATGTCGGCCGGCTTGGCGATGCGGGTCATCTGGAAATTCGGCCACTCGCCATCGACCGTTCGATAGGCACGCCAGAGCGAGGTTCCATTGTCGGTGGTGCCGAAAATTTCCGTCTCGCGCTCGTCGATGATCTCGACATAGGCGTAATACTGGCAGAGCCGCATCAATTCATCGTGCAGGAGCGACGCGCAACGTTCCGAGTCGCCGGAAATGTTCTCGCCATCCGAGGCTTGCGCCGCATAGATATTCCATTCGCGGGCCGGATAACGCTCCCGAATGACGCGGAGCATCTCCTCTAGCGCCGTCGAGACGATCGTGCCGCCGCTCTGCTTGCTGTAGAAGAAGGTGTTCTCGTCCACTTCGCCGGCCTCGTCCGTGTGGCGAATGAAGACGATGTCAATCCTATCGTAACGCCGCTTCAGAAAGAGGTGCAGCAGTACGAAGAAGCGCTTCGCGAGGTCCTTCTCGCGTTCGCCCATGGAAGCGGACACATCCATCAGGCAGAACATCACGGCGCTGGCATTCGGCAGCGGCTGCGGCTCGAACCGATTGAAGCGGATGTCGACCGGATCGACATAGGGAATGCGCCGGCGCCGCCGCTCCAGCTTTTCCAGCTTCTCACGCAGTTCCTCGAGGTGCTGCTGGTGCTTCGCGCCGGACTTCGGCTCTGCCTGCAGCTTGGCGATCTCCTCGGCGATCGCTTCCACTTCCCGTCGCCCCGGTCGGTGTAGGGCGATGCGGCGGCCAAAGCTGTTGCGCATCGTGCGGCCGACGTTGATATTTGTGGGCGAGCCCGTCGCGGCAAAGCCGGCGCGGCGCCGTTTGAAGGCGACGGACTCCTTCAGGTTGAGCTTGACCATATCGGGAAGTTCCAGGTCCTCGAAGAAGAGATCGAGGACCTCCTCGCGCGAAAGGACGAATTGAAATTCGTCCTCGCTCCGTCCGGTGCCGGCACCCGCGCCCGTGGCACCCCCGCCGGAAGCCCGCTTCGGAAGACGATCCCCCGCCGCGAACTCGCGATTGCCGGGCAGGACATATTGCCGTTCGCCGGAGTCACCGGCCGGCTGGAACGTCGGCTCGCCGACGCCGCGGGCGGGCATCGTCACATTGTGTTCAGCGTCGACGTCGGCGATCTTTCCCGACTTGACCTGTTCCTTGATGGCCCGCTTCAGTTCCTCGCGCGCGCGCTTCAGGAAGCGCTGCCTGTTACCGAGACTCTTGTCCTTCGGGTTAAGGCGGCGGTCGATAAAGTTCGGCATGTGCTGCCCCCTGTTAACCGCACGCTTACCCTGCCTTGTTCACGCGCATGTACCAGTCGACCAGTCGACGTACCTGGCGCTCGGTGTAGCCGCGCTCCTTCATGCGCTGGACGAATTCCGCATGTTGCTTCTCGGTCGCGCTGTCCTTCTTGGAACCGAAGCTGATAACCGGCAACAGGTCCTCGACCTGACCGAACATGCGTTTCTCGATGACTTCCCGCAGCTTCTCGTAGCTCGTCCAGGACGGGTTACGGCCGTGGTTCTTGGCACGGGCCCGCAAGGTGAACTTGACGACCTCGTTGCGGAAGTCCTTCGGGTTGGCAATGCCCGCCGGCTTCTCGATCTGCGACAGCTCGCTGTCGAGGATCTTGCGGTTGAGGATCTGCCCCGTGTCGGGGTCCTTGAAGTCCTGGTCCTCAAGCCATGCATCGGCATAGGCGATGTAGCGGTCGAAGAGGTTCTGGCCGTATTCGCTGTAGGATTCCAGATAGGCCTTCTGGATCTCATGGCCGATGAATTCGGCATAGCGGCTGGCGAGTTCCGACTTGATGAAGTCGAGATAGGCCGCTTCCGTTTCTTTCGCGAACTGCTCCCGCTTGATGGCCTGTTCCATGATGTACATCAGGTGAACGGGGTCGGCGGCGACCTCCTTCGTATCGTAGTTGAAGGTTTCCGACAGAACCTTGAAGGCGAAACGCGTGCTGACGCCCGTCATGGCTTCGTCAACGCCGGCGGCATCACGATATTCCTGAACCGAGCGGGCCTTGGGATCTACGTCCTTGAGGTTCTCGCCGTCATAGACGCGCATCTTCGTGTAAAGCGACGAGTTCTCGTGCGGAACGAGCCGGGTGGAGACCGTAAAGCGGCTCAGGATCTCCAGCACCTCCGGTGCGCAGGGATTGCTGAAAAGCTCGCTCTCGCGGAGAAGCTTCTCGTAGATCATCTTCTCCTCGGTGACGCGCAGGCAATAGGGAACCTTGACCACCAGGATGCGGTCGAGGAACGCCTCGTTGTTGCGGTTGTTCTTGAACTGCAGCCATTCCGATTCGTTCGAGTGCGCCAGGATCGTGCCCTGATACGGGAAGGCACCGAAGTTTTCCGTACCGTTGTAGCTGCCCTCCTGGGTCGCCGTCAGAAGCGGGTGCAGGACCTTGATCGGAGCCTTGAACATCTCCACGAATTCGAGCAGCCCCTGCGTGGTGCGGTTCAGACCGCCGCTATAGGAATAGGCATCCGGGTCCGCCTGGCTGTAATTCTCCAATTGGCGGATGTCGACCTTGCCGACCAGCGAGGACACGTCCTGATTGTTTTCGTCTCCGGGTTCCGTCTTTGCAATGGCGATCTGACGCAGGCGCGACGGCGTCAGCTTGACGACGCTGAATTTCGATATGTCGCCGCCGACCTCGTCGAGCCGCTTTGCGGCCCAGGGCGAAATCAGGCCGGTAAGCCTTCGCCTTGCAATGCCGTATTTGTCCTCCAGGAGGTCGGCCATGCGCTCGGGATGAAATAGGCCCAGCGGAGACTCGAAGACCGGGCTGATCTTGCCGTCGACCATCAGCGTATAGATCGGCCGCTGCTCCATGAGCTTCTTCAGCCGCTCCGCAAGCGACGACTTACCGCCGCCGACCGGACCCAGGAGGTAGAGAATCTGCTTGCGCTCTTCGAGGCCCTGGGCGGCGTAGCGGAAGTAGCCCACGATTCGCTCGATCGTGTCTTCCATGCCGAAGAAATCGGAGAAGGCCGGATAGATCTTGATGGTTCGGTTTGAGAATATTCGGCCGAGGCGCTCGTCAGCGCTGGTATCGATGAGGATCGGTTCCCCGATGGCATCCACCATCCGCTCCTGCGCGGTGGCGTACATAGTCTTGTCGTCGCGACATGCGAGGAGATATTCCTGTAGACTTATCTCTTCTTGCGCTGCACTCGAATAAATCTCCGAAAAGAGGTCGAAGACGTCAGATTCACTCCTTTGCATCGTGCTCTCCCGCGGCAAGCCGCTTGGTTGAACCGGGATCGCTGCCATTCGGCTATTGCTTCAAGTGAACGGTTTCCTGACTTCAAAGTTCCTTTTTAACCGGCACTGAAAACGGATGCCGAAGCAGCAGCTCACGACGACTATCCGCATATCAGTTCGGGACCGATCGATCGGCGCCTCATCAGATGCTTGAGAACGCCATTGCGCAAGACTCGTCGCTCTGTCACCCCATCATGCCGGCGCTTCTCGCGAATCCGTCATGACAATAAGAGCATAACCAAAACCCGGCCATTCGCCGACTTTTTTTTTAGGATTTCACGAATTTAGCGGTAAACAATGTTGTGTAGAGACGGTGACATCGTGAGTAGCCTAGTCGGGCACTCTCTAACAATTCCGGGAAAGAAACGACGCCCGTATGTAGGAGAGCGAGCTGCGGCAACCTGGCGGCCGAGCTCATCGAGATGTCCACGCGTCGACGTCTGGCAAATAAAAACCCCGTCCAACCAGAAGGTTACGGGGCCTTTTTAATCTTTGATGGTGCGGTCGAGAAGACTCGAACTTCCACGGGTTGCCCCACAGCGACCTCAACGCTGCGCGTCTACCAATTCCGCCACGACCGCATCGTGGTAGGTGCCGATTGCGTCGGCGGGGCTGCATGTAGCAAAAGGATTCGGGGTGCACAAGGGTATGACGACAGAAATTTGACGCGAAATGGAACTATTTCCATGGCCTCTCCGCGAAGCTCTGGAAACGCTGGACTCTTGCTGCGCGCGGCCCCATGTACAGGCCGGAAAAATCGTCAATGCAGGCTTCCTATGCAGCGTGAGACTCTCAGCCAAACTATGTTTGCGCCGCCGGAATCGCCGCCGGTGCGCTGGCGCATCGCCCCTACCCTCGTCGATTATCCAGAGGCGGTCGAGACAATGGAGCGGGAGGCGGCCTCCATTGCGGACGGCACCGCCGACGAATTGGTCTGGCTGGTCGAGCATCCCCCCCTCTACACGGCCGGGACGAGTGCGAATGAAACCGACCTGGTGATGCCCGGACGCTTTCCCGTGTTTGCGACTGGTCGCGGCGGCGAGTACACCTATCACGGCCCGGGACAGCGGGTCGTTTATGTGATGCTCGACTTGAAGCGCCGCCGCCAGGACGTTCGCGGTTTCGTCGCGGCGCTTGAAAGTGTCGTCATTGCAACACTCGGTTCGATGAACATCAAGGGCGAGCGCCGCGAGGACCGCGTTGGCGTCTGGGTGCGCCGTCCGGAAAAGCCGCCGCTCATCGACGGATCAATGGCCGAAGACAAGATCGCCGCTATCGGCATCCGGCTGCGCAGATGGGTCAGCTTCCATGGTTTCTCGCTGAACGTCGATCCGGATCTCGATCATTTCGGCGGCATCGTGCCCTGCGGCATTCGGGCCTATGGCGTGACCAGCCTTGTCGACCTGGGCCTGCCGGTGATGATGTCCGACGTGGATATCCGGATCAGGGAAGCGTTCGAGATGGTTTTCGGTCCGACGCGCACCGACAACGGGTGGGAATAAGCGGAACCGGCTTAGTCGGCGTCTCGCTTTTCTCTCTCGCGCCAGATGATGAACAGCCCGGAGCCGACAATGACCGCGATGCCGAGCCATCTGGAGGGCGTCGGAAAATCGCCGAACACAAGATAGCCGAGGGCCGTGGCGGAAACGATCTCGAAATAGTGGAAGGGCGCCAGTAGCGACAGCGGCGCAAGGCGGAAGGCCTTCACGACGAGGAGATGGCCGTAGCCCGAAATCGCGCCCAGGGCGATCACGAGTATCCAGCCTAGAATCGATTGCGGCAGCGAAGGCTCGAAATCGACCGCGCCGAATCCGTTGCCGATTGCGATGACGACCACCATGAAGAGCGTGCCGCCAATTCCGGCAACAGTCTGCATGGCGAGCGGCGAATCGGCGCTGCCGACGGCGCGATTGAGGAAAAGATAGCAGGCGAACAGGAAGGCGCAGGCCATCGGCAGCAGTGCCGTCAAACCGAAGACCGCGAAGCTCGGCTGGATGACGATCATCGCGCCGCCGAATCCAACGGCAATAGCAGTCCACCGGCGCCAGCCGACTTTCTCTCGCAAGATCAATGCCGACAGGCAGGTCAGGATGAAGGGCTCGACGAAATAGATCGCGAATGCGTCGGCAAGCGGCATGTATTTCACGGAAACGAAGAACAACAGGGCGGCCCCAGCAAGCAGCACGCCGCGCAGCAGGTTCGGCCATAGCCGCTTCGGATAAATCGCCTGTAATCCGCCGGCCGTCAGCAGCAGCGGAACGATCGAGACGAGCTGAAAGAAGAAGCGGTAGAAGGTCACCTGCCCAGGCGACATGCCCTCGTGGACCGCCATGTATTTCGCAATGGCATCCATGCAGGGCAGGATGATCATGGCAAACAGCATAATCGTCACACCCTGCATCACTGCGCTGCGCGGGGCAGTGGCCGCTCGTGCGTATCCGTTCACGGGCAATTCCATTTCCAATGCTGAACTTCGATCCTGAACCTAGCCCGTTTCACCCCGGTTTCAACGCCGAGCTGAGCACAATGGTGAACGAAGGGAGCGAGCCGCATTTGGCTGTGTTTATGACGCTTCGGAGTGCTCCGCCTGAGAAGAAATGCCTATAAGCTCGGCTCACCTTTGCTCCGCAAGGCACTCCGACACCGTGCGGGCCGTCGAAAATGTAGGTGAAGAGGAGAGCGAGCCATGCGCTTATCCACCGAAACCGTGATCGCGCGCCTGCGCCAAACAGGAGATGGCGACACGCTGGGCGGCCGTATCTGGAGAGCGCGCGACGCGGCAAAGCTTTCGATCAAGGAACTGGCAAGCAGGGTCGGCGTGCGCAGCGAGACCATATCCGCCTGGGAACGCGACCGCGCCGAGCCTCGCACAAACCGCCTCTTCATGCTCGCCAGCGTGCTTGGTGTCACGCCAGCCTGGCTGATTGCCGGAATCGGCCGCGCCCCCGACGACAGGCCGTTCCATTCGCATGCCTCACTTCGCGAGCAACTCGAGCTCGTCAAAAGGCTCCACGAACAAACCGGGGAAGCGATCGCTGCGCTTGAGAGCGAGCTGGAGCGGATCGAGGAAAATATCCGATAAGTCATGCATTTTCAGATTACGCGCGTCGCCTGTCGTTGTATTGACGATTGCAGTGCGATTGCCGACAGTTGCGATTTTCGAGGGAGAAGAAAAATGGACGTACGTGCCGCCTGATGCATTCCGGCGAAAGCATCCGCTCGGTCGTTGTCTACTGAGGTCGCAACGAAAGTATCGAGGCGTCGGAGCGGTTTCCGGCGCTTTTCCGTTTTGTTCAGAAGTTGATTGCCGATGATCTATGTCGATGCCGATGCCTGCCCGGTGAAGGCGGAAATCCTCAAGGTGGCCGAGCGCCGCGGCTTCGAAGTCACCTTCGTTGCCAATTCGGGCCTACGGCCCTCGCGTGACCCGATGGTGCACAATGTCATCGTATCGGCGGGCTTCGACGCTGCGGACAATTGGATCGCCGAGCACGCGGGTGAAGGCGATATCGTCGTCACCGCCGACGTGCCGCTTGCCGGGCGCTGCGTCGCCGCGGGCGCGCTCGTCACCGGCCCCACCGGCCGCGTCTTCGACAAGGCGAATATCGGGCTGGCTTCTGCGATGCGCGACCTCGGGGCGCATTTGCGGGAGACGGGCGAAAGCAAGGGCTACAACGCCTCCTTTACGGCGCGGGACCGCTCCGCTTTTCTCGAAACGCTTGACCGGCTCTGCCGTCAGGTCAAAAGGTAACGCGCGGAACGGCGCCGATAAGCGTGAGCGGCGAATGAAATCAAAGACGCGCCTGAGACATTGGCCATTCTACCTGGCGCTTGCCGGTGCCCTTCTCAGTGCGCCGGTGGGGCATGCATTGTTTCGCGATCAGACGATCGAGGTCGCCGCCATCGTCTTCTTCTGCATTTATCTGACGATAACGGCCTTCCGGCTGCCCAAGCTGACCGGAGGGTATCTCGAGGCAAATGCGCGCGACACCGGCGAGCCGGAACCGATCATCTTTCTTGTGACGCTTTCGGCTGCAGCAATCTCGCTGGCAGCGATGTTCGTCGCGCTCAATCGCACCGGCGACGGCGGCGCGGTTGAACTGATCCTTGCCTTCGCCTCGGTCACACTTGGATGGGCAACCGTTCATACTATGGCGGCGCTCCACTATGCGCATCTTTACTGGCTCGCAAACCGTCGCGCCGACGGCAGCGATCCCGCTTCGCGGGGACTTGCCTTTCCGCAGACGGACGCGCCCGGCGGCTACGACTTCCTCTATTTCGCCTTCGTGATCGGCATGACCGCGCAGACCTCCGACGTCGCCATCACCACGACGGCGATGCGACGCATCAACCTGATGCATGCGGTCGTTTCGTTCTTCTTCAACACGGTGCTTGTTGCAGCTGCGGTCAACGCCGCGGTCCAGCTTGCCGGCGGCACTCCGTAATTTCCAGGGAGCATTCGATGAAAATCGTCTCGCAGAACACCGCCTTCGGCGGCATGCAGGGCGTCTTCGCCCACGACTCAATTGCCTGCAAGGGCGAAATGACCTTCGCCGTCTATGTGCCGCCGCAGGCGACCCACGAACCGCGCCCGGTGCTCTGGTATCTCTCCGGCCTCACCTGCACCCACGCCAATGTCATGGAAAAGGGCGAGTATCGCCGCATGGCTTCGGAGCTCGGGCTGATCGTCGTCTGCCCGGATACGAGCCCGCGCGGGCCGGACGTGGCGGACGAGCTGACCAACTGGCAGATGGGCAAGGGCGCCGGCTTCTACCTCGATGCCACGGAAGAGCCCTGGGCCGAGCACTATCGGATGTACAGCTACATCACCGAAGAACTGCCGGCTATTATCCGCGAGCATTTCCGCGTCGACATGGACCGGCAGGGTATCTTCGGCCATTCGATGGGCGGCCATGGCGCGATGACCATCGCGCTCAAGAACCCCGAGCGCTTCAAGAGCTGCTCGGCCTTTGCCCCGATCGTCGCGCCGTCGAGTGCCGACTGGTCCGTCGGCGCCTTCGAGAAATATCTCGGCGCTGATAAAGCCGCCTGGCGGCAGTACGACGCCTGCGCGCTCGTCGAGGACGGGGCGCGCTTCCCGGAATTCCTGATCGATCAGGGCAAGGCGGATGGCTTCCTCGACAACGGTCTCAGACCGTGGCTCTTCGAAGAGGCGGTAAAGGGCACCCGGATCGGCCTCACGCTTCGCATGCACGAGCGCTACGACCATTCCTATTATTTCATCTCGACCTTTATGGATGATCACCTGAGATGGCACGCCGAGAGGCTCGGCTGAGGCGCACGTCGCTGGCCGAAGGTCGGCCCGTCAGGATGCCGGCTGGAATCGCGGCTGGCCGGCAGACTCGATCACGCGGACGCTCGAATCCGCCAGGCCGTGATGGCCTTCGGTGTCGATCACGAGATGCCAGTGCGCGGTCTCCGGGATCGTCATGCGTAGCGGCGACTTCCGCGCCACGCCGCCAAGGAATTGATGCTTCAGGGTTTCCCTGTAGCGCGCGAAATTGACATCGGTCATCAGGCGAACATTGGCGACGGCCGACAGGGTGATCTCGATCCGCGTGCCGGCCCTCTGGGCGTTCAGATCGTAATGCGTGTAGTTCAATGCTTGCTTCGCCATCGCCGTCGACCGGACCTTATAAGACACCGCTCACGACAGTAGCGGCGGGCGCTTAACGAATGGTGTTGTGGTTCATACAGGCGGTGCGACGGCCTCCTCTGCGCCGTCGTTCTTTTGATCCCACGGCCTTCGCCGGACTGGCCCTGATGGCCGCAATGGTCTAAAGCCACCTCTTGAAAAACTGGAAGCGGATCGCGGCAGATGGCAGGCATAGAACACAGGCAGGTGGACGGTGACGAAGCGGGCATGCGCCTCGACCGCTGGTTCAAGGTGCATTATCCCGGCTTGGGCTTCGGCCCGCTGCAGAAGCTGTTGCGCTCCGGCCAGATCCGCGTCGATGGCGCACGGGTGAAATCCGATACGCGTATCCAACCCGGTCAGACGATCCGCGTGCCGCCGCTTGGCGTCGACGCTAAGGAGACCAAGTCGGGCCCGATCGGCGGACGGGACTTGCGCCATTCCTCCGATGGAGACCTTCTGTCGCGCATGGTACTGCACGAGGATGCCAAGGTCATCGTCCTCAACAAGCCGGCGGGCCTCGCCGTGCAGGGTGGCTCGGGCGTCAACCGGCACATCGACAAGATGCTCGAAGCATGGACGAGCCAGAAGGGCGAAAAGCCACGCCTCGTCCATCGGCTGGACCGTGATACGTCCGGCGTACTCGTTATCGCCCGGACGCGCGGCGCGGCACAGCAATTGACCGCCGCCTTTCGAGAACGCGACACGAGGAAAATCTATTGGTCGCTGGTCAAGGGCGTCCCGCGCAAGCGCGAGGACCGTGTCTCCACCTGGCTCGTCAAGGAGCAGACGCCGGACGGCGACCGGATGCGGATCGCCAAGCACGGCGACGACGGGGCCGACCACGCGATTTCCTATTATCGGATCATCGAGCAGGCCGGCCAGAACCTCTCCTGGCTGGAAATGGAACCTTATACCGGCCGCACCCACCAGCTCCGCGTCCACGCCGCCCATATCGGCCATCCGATTATCGGCGACCCGAAATATTTCGATGCGGACGTCAACTGGACCTTTCCCGGCGGCATGCAGAACCGGCTGCACCTGCACGCCCGCTCCATCGATATTCCGCATCCGAATGGCGGCCGCCTCAAGATTACCGCACCCCTGCCGCCGCATATGGTGCAGAGCTGGAATCTGCTCGGCCTCGACGAGAACGCCGCCGGCGAGGACGATTGATGAAACTGGTGCTCTTCGATTGTGACGGAACGCTGGTCGACAGTGCCGGTCTCATCCATGAGGTGATGAGCCGCACCTTCGAGGCTTTCGATCTCCCCCGGCCGGAGGCGCTGGCGACGAGGGCGATCATCGGGCTGACGCTCGACATCGCCATCGCCCGGTTGCTGGGCCAGCTTCACGTCGACCCGCGCGCCACCGCGATGACGACACATTACAAGGCCATCTTTGGCTCGGTGCGCAGCGAACAGGTCTTTCAGGAGGCGCTGTTTCCGGGCATTGCCGAGATGGTGCAGGCCCTGGCCGCCCGGGACGAACTGTTGATCGGGGCGGTAACCGGGAAGTCGAGGCAGGGCCTCCGCCACATCGCCGCGACGCACGGCTTCGACAAGCTGTTCTTCGTGTCGCGGACCGCAGACGATTGCCCGTCGAAGCCGAATCCGGCGATGGTGATGGAGTGCTGCATCGAGGCGGGCGTCGATCCGAAAGACACGATTGTCATCGGCGACGCGATCTACGATATGCAGATGGCGAAGGCAGCCGGGGCCGGCGCCCTCGGCGTTTCCTGGGGTTATGCCAGCGTTCCGGAACTGATCGAGGCCGGCGCCGACCACATCGCCCGAGTGCCGGCAGACATCATCGAATGGATGGGATTGAACCATGCCTGATATTCGCGACGACTTGAGCGGTGCACTTAGCCACGAAGATCCGGTGCGCCGCGCCCAGATTCAGATGCAGAAGCCGCTGGCAAAGCGCTTCTACAAGGGTGTCGGCGTCGCCCAGGCCGAGGGCGACGGGTACGCGGTGCTACTCGACGGACGGTCGGTTCGCACGCCCGCAAGGCGGTCGTTCACCGTGCCGACGCTCAAGCTCGCCGAGCTGTTGGCCGCCGAGTGGGACGCACAGGCCGATATCATCGACCCTTCGGCCATGCCGCTGACCCGCATCGTCAACACGGCCATCGACGGTGTCGCTCTCGACCAGCGCGCGGTTTTTGACGACATCCTAAAGTTCGCCGGCACCGACCTTCTCTGCTATCGCGCCGACAGCCCGGCCGGGCTGGTGGAACGGCAGAACGCCATCTGGAATCCCATCCTCGATTGGGCCGCCCAATCGCTTGGCGCCCGCTTCATCCTTGTCGAGGGGGTCATTCACCAGGAACAGCCGCGCGAGGCGATTTCCGCCTATGCGGAGGGCTTGCGCGCCTTTGCAACACCGCTCGGCCTCGCCTGCCTGCACACGATCACCACCTTGACCGGATCGGCACTGCTTGCGCTCGCCTTTGCCATGGGCCGACTCTCGACGGAAGAAGCCTGGGCGGCCGCCCATGTCGACGAGGACTGGCAAATCGAACATTGGGGCACCGATGAGGAGGCCTTCCGACGGCGCGAGAACCGCTGGCAGGAAATGCGTGCGGCCAGCGCGGTACTCGACTCGCTGCGGTAGCGTCGAAAAAGGCGCCTGCCGTTGCGGCAGGCGCCTTACTATCGGTTAGGCAGAGCTTGGGTCAGGCCGCAAGCTTGAGGCCGGCGATACCGGCGATGATCAGGCCGATGCAGCCGAGGCGCACAGCCGTCAGCGGCTCGGCGAAGAGGATGATGCCAAGCACGACGGTGCCGATCGTGCCGATGCCGGTCCAGATGGCATAGGCCGTGCCGAGAGGCAGTGAACGAACGGCAATTCCAAGCAAGCCAATGCTCAGGATCATCGAGCCGACCGTGAGCACGGTCGGCGTCAGCCGCGTAAATCCGTCGGTGTATTTGAGGCCGATTGCCCAGCCAATTTCGAGAATTCCGGCCAGAATCAGAATGAACCAGGCCATTTCAGGCTCCTTCATCTGGAGCGAGGCCGTCCCCGCGGATGTTCGGGTCGATCAGGATCGAGCCGTGCAGCCGTCTGCATTACGGTCTGTGCCATAAGGCGGCGTGGGCAGCAAGTGGCTGGTCGGCAAAGCTGCCCTGCGCCCCCCGGCACGGCTCGTCACGAATTCCGCTCGCGCCGGAGTTTGGCCCACCACTCGAGCCGCTTGCGGATGTCCCGCTCGAAGCCGCGCTCCGGAGGATCGTAGAAGGTTTTCCGGCCCATCTTCTCCGGAAAGTAGTCCTGGCCGGAAAAGGCATCCGGTTCGTCGTGGTCGTAGCGATATCCCTCGCTGTAGCCCTCGCCCTTCATGAGCTTGGTCGGGGCGTTGAGAATATGCTTCGGCGGCAGCAGCGAGCCGTTTTCCTTGGCAGCGCGCATTGCCCCTTTATAGGCGGTATAGAGGGCGTTCGATTTTGGCGCGGTGGCGAGATAGACGCAGGCTTGCGCCAATGCCAGTTCCCCTTCCGGCGAACCGAGATAGTCATAGGCGTCCTTGGCGGCGTTGCAGATCACCAGCGCCTGCGGATCGGCAAGGCCGATATCCTCGACGGCCATGCGCACCAGCCGCCTGCCGAGATACAAGGGATCCTCGCCGGCATCGAGCATGCGGCAAAGATAGTAGAGCGCCGCATCCGGATCGGATCCGCGAACCGACTTGTGAAGCGCCGAAATCAGATTGTAGTGGCCGTCCTGGCTCTTGTCGTAGACCGGCGCACGGCGCTGGACGATTTCGCGCAGCGCTTCAGTGTCGAAAATCTCGTCCTTGCGCGCCGCCCGCCAGACCTCTTCGGCGAGCGTCAGCACCGCCCGGCCGTCGCCATCCGCCATGCGGATCAGGCTGGCACGGGCGTCCACGTCGAGCGGCAACGGCTTGCCCTCGGTCTGTTCGGCGCGCTTCAGGAGCTCTTCAAGGCTCTCCTCGTCATGCGGCTTGAATGTCAACACTCGCGCCCGCGAAAGGAGCGCCGCATTGAGCTCGAAAGACGGATTCTCGGTGGTGGCGCCGACCAGGATGACCGTCCCGTCTTCCATGACCGGCAGGAAACTGTCCTGCTGGGCGCGGTTGAAACGGTGAATCTCGTCGACGAAGAGCAATGTCTGCCGACCCGACATGCGCCGGGCACGGGCGGATTCGAAAACCTTCTTGAGGTCGGCGACGCCGGAAAAGATCGCCGAGATCTGTTCGAAGGCGAGACCGCCCTCCCCGGAAAGCAGCCGGGCGACGGTGGTCTTGCCGGTGCCCGGCGGCCCCCAGAAGATCATCGAGCCGAGCGAGCCCGCGGCGATCATCCGCGTCAGGGCGCCATCCGCACCGGTCAGGTGTTCCTGCCCAGTCACTTCGGCGAGCGTCCGCGGCCGCAGCCGATCGGCAAGCGGCCTGGCCGAGGCCATTTCCGGTGGTTCACTGGTGGAAAACAGGTCGCTCATCGGAAGAACTGTCGGATAAGCTGGCCGTCGCGCTCGATCTCGACGCGCCAGAACGAGGCATCTTCAGCGACTGCGCTTTCCAGCGTTTTCGAGTTGTCGATCGGCGTTCCATTGACAGAGCGTACGATATCTTTCGGTCCAAGGCCAATGCGCGCCGCCGGCGAGCCGCGATTGACCTCGGTGACGACGACGCCCTGCAGCGATGTCGGCATACGCAGCTCATCTGCGAGGCGCGGCGAAAGATTGGCGACGACAGCGCCGGCAAAGGGATTCCTTCCTTCGATCAGTCGCTCGTCACGCGGTGCGGTTTCCGGCGCCTGCTCAAGCTTCAGGATGATGTCGCGTGCCTCACCGTGTTCGGTAACGGTCACTCGCGCTTCATGACCGATGCCAACGGTCGTCAAACGGTAGCCGAGGGCATCCGGGTGCTCCACAGATATCCCGTTGACGGCCGTGACCACCTGCCCGGGCTTGATGCCGGCATTTGCCGCCGGTCCGCCTGGCTGGACGGCCGCCACCAGAGCGCCGCGGGCACGATCGAGGCCGAGGGCTTCCGCTACGTCGGAGGTGACCGGCTCGAAGGTTGCGCCGACGAAGGGCCGGATGAAGGAGCCACCACCGCCCTCCGCCGATCCCACGAACACCTTGACCAGATTTGCCGGAATCGCGAAGCCGACGCCGTTCGAGCCACCGCCGCGCGAGAAGATCGCGGTGTTGATGCCGATCAGTTCACCCTTCATGTTGATCAGGCCGCCGCCGGAATTGCCCGGATTGATCGCCGCATCGGTCTGGATGAAGAAGCCAAAATCGCCGTTTGAGATCTGATTGCGGGCAAGTGCAGATACGATGCCGCTCGTTACAGTCTGGCCGACGCCGAAGGGGTTGCCCATCGCCAGTACCAGATCGCCGACTTCCACCGCGTCGGAATCACCGATCGGGATGATATCGAACGGACCGTCTGCTTCGATCTTGAGCACCGCGAGATCGAGCCGATCGTCCTTGAGGACGATCTTGCACGGGTACTCACGCCCGTCGGCGAGCGCCACCTTGATGTCGTCTGCGCCCTCGATGACGTGATTGTTGGTAACGACGATGCCGTCCCGGCGCACGATCACGCCCGAACCGAGTGACGACTGCTTTTCCGTGCGGTTCGGCATGCGCTGGCCGAAGAATTCCTCGAAGAAAGGATCGCCGGCAAAGACCGAACGCCGCTCGACGGCCCGCTCGGCATAGACATTCACCACGGCATTCGCCGTCTGTTTCACCAGCGGCGCGAAGGAGAGCTGCATTTCCGTGTGGGATTGGGGGACGGTCTTGACGTCCTGCGCTACGGCCGGTGCCGACAGGACAATTGCAAGAACAAGAGCCGGCAGGGCTCGACAGCCAAACATCATGAAGCATTCTCCCTTTCGTTACCGCTAGTTCAGATAGGATTTCCCAAGAAAAAAGGCAAACGCGAGGCCGCCGCTACGCAATGAAAGGCGCTGGGGTTTCTTACGCATTTTCAGGCTTTTGCGTCTATTCGTGAAGGCGCGGTGGCTGCTGCATTGGGAATCTGGCTCCGCTCACGCGCCGCACACGAAAACGTGGTCCCTTCCATCTTTCCCAGTGATCGAATCTCTGTTCATCTTGGCTGAAATCAGCTTTCAATCCCTGTCGAGGAAGCGCTATGCCCGCCTACCGCCCACCACAGATTTCCGCATCCGAAATCACGCCGGAGCGTCTCTTTCTCGATCGACGCAGCTTTCTCGCCGCCGCAGGTGGCCTCGTTCTCGGCGGGGCAAGCGCGGCTCACGCGGCCACGCTCAAGCCCTCCGCTAGCCCCTACAAGGTCGACGAGACCCCGACGCCAGAGAAGGACGTCACGACCTACAATAATTTCTACGAGTTTGGCACGGGAAAGGGCGACCCGGCCGCCAATTCGGAAGGCTTCAAGCCGACGCCTTGGGCAGTGAAGGTCGACGGCCTCGTCGGCAAGCCGCGGGAATTCGGCCTCGAGGAGCTCCTTGCCTTCCCGCTCGAAGAGCGAACCTACCGGATGCGCTGCGTCGAGGCCTGGTCGATGGTGATCCCCTGGATCGGTTTTCCGCTGGCCAGCCTCCTCGACAAGGTCGAACCGCTCGGCAGCGCCAAGTATGTCGCGTTCGAAACCGTGGTGCGGCCCGAGGAAATGCCCGGCCAATCCGGCTATTTCCAGCCGCTGCCTTGGCCCTACCGCGAGGGCTTGCGGCTCGACGAAGCACGCCATCCCCTGACGATCCTTTCCGTCGGCCTCTACGGCAAGACGTTGCCCAACCAGAACGGCGCCCCTATCCGGCTGGTCGTCCCGTGGAAATACGGTTTCAAGGGGATCAAGTCGATCGTGCGCATCTCGCTGACCGACACCGCGCCGCCCTGCACCTGGAACCTCGCCGCCCCGGATGAATACGGCTTCTATGCCAATGTGAACCCGGCGGTCGATCACCCGCGCTGGAGCCAGGCAACGGAAAACCGCATCGGCGGAGACGGGTTCTTTGGCTCCAACCGTCGCGACACACTTCCCTTCAACGGCTACGCCGACGACGTTGCTGGACTCTATGCCGGCATGGACCTCAGGGCAAACTTCTGATCATGGCCCTCGTTCCCGCCTTACCGAAACGTTTTCACGGTGCCTCGGTCTGGGCGCTCTACGCGCTCGGCTTCATACCCGCAGTTTGGGCGTTCTATCTCGGCGCAACCGGCCAATTGCCGGGCAATGCAGTCAAGGAATTCGAACATCTGCTAGGCCTATGGGCGTTGCGCTTTCTTGTGGCGACGCTGACGATAACGCCGCTTCGCGACCTCTTCGGCCTGAATTGGCTGAGGTACCGTCGCGCCCTGGGCCTGCTCGCCTTCTATTATGTGCTGATGCACTTCCTTTCTTACATGCTCTTGGACCAGATGCTGCGCGTCCCGGCGATCCTCGCCGACATTGCCCGCCGGCCCTTCATAACCATCGGCATGGCGGCGCTCGTCATGCTGATCCCGTTGGCGCTTACCTCGAACAATTGGTCGATCCGCAAGCTTGGTCAGCGGTGGAACAAGCTGCACCGGCTCGCCTATGTGATCGCGGCAGCCGGTGCGTTGCATTTCACCATGGCCGTCAAGGTCGTCGGACCGGAGCAGATGCTCTACATCGTCCTTGTCGCACTGCTGCTTGCCTGGCGCGCAGTCCGGACGCCCTTCCTGCGCTGGAAGCGGCAGCGGACCGCCGTGGTGCGATCCCGTCCCGCAACGCAAAAAGCGGCCGGGTGAAACTCACCCGACCGCTTCAAATCGATTGGAAGCTGCCTCTGATCAGGCTGCTTCGACGGCTTCCGCTTCCGCAGCGGCGCGAGCGCGATCCTTCGCGCCCTTGGCATCGACATCGCGATCAACGAATTCGATGACGGCGAGCGGCGCATTGTCGCCCTGGCGGAAGCCCGCCTTCATGATGCGCAGGTAGCCGCCGTTGCGGGTGGCGTAGCGCGATGCGATTGCGTCGAACAGCTTCGAGACGACAGCAACGTCGCGGATCTGCGAAATCGCCTGGCGGCGAGCGTGCAGGTCGCCGCGCTTGCCGAGCGTGACGAGCTTCTCGACGATCGGACGGATTTCCTTGGCCTTCGGCAGGGTCGTGACGATCTGCTCGTGTTCGATCAGCGAAGCTGCCATGTTGGCAAACATCGCCTTGCGATGGCTTGCGGTTCTATTCAGCTTGCGGCCGGCTTTACCGTGGCGCATGGCTATTCTCCTTTACTTGCAGGCATCCGCCCGCAGTCTAATGGTTAGTATTGGTCTTCGTATCGCTTGGCGAGATCTTCGATGTTCTCCGGCGGCCAGGACGGCACTTCCATGCCGAGGTGCAGGCCCATGGAAGCGAGAACTTCCTTGATCTCGTTGAGCGACTTGCGACCAAAGTTCGGCGTCCGGAGCATTTCCGCTTCGGTCTTCTGAATAAGGTCGCCGATATAGACGATGTTGTCGTTCTTCAGGCAGTTGGCCGAACGGACCGAGAGTTCCAGTTCGTCGACCTTCTTGAGAAGCGCCGGGTTGAAGGCGAGCTCGGTGACTGCCTCTTCCTCTGTTTCCTTCTGCGGCTCGTCGAAATTGACGAAGACCGACAGCTGGTCCTGAAGAATGCGGGCGGCAAACGCGATCGCGTCTTCGCCGGTGACGGAGCCATCGGTCTCGATGGACATCGTCAGCTTGTCATAGTCGAGAACCTGGCCTTCGCGCGTGTTCTCAACCTTGTAGGACACCTTCTTGACCGGCGAATAAAGGCTATCGACCGGAATGAGACCGATCGGCGCATCTTCCGAGCGGTTACGCTCGGCCGGCACGTAGCCCTTGCCGTTGTTGACGGTGAACTCCATGCGAATTTCCGCGCCCTCGTCGAGGGTGCAGATCACATGGTTCGGGTTGAGGATCTCGATATCGCCAACCGTCTGGATATCGCCGGCCGTAACGACGCCCGGACCCTGCTTGCGCACGACCATGCGCTTGGAATCGTCGCCATCCATCTTGATGGCGATTTCCTTGATGTTGAGCACGATGTCCGTCACGTCTTCCCGGACGCCCGGGATCGAGGAGAACTCGTGCAGCACGCCGTCGATCTGCACTGCGGTGACGGCAGCACCGCGCAGCGACGACAGAAGCACGCGACGAAGCGCGTTGCCGAGGGTCAGACCGAAGCCGCGCTCAAGCGGTTCCGCCACCAGCGTTGCCCTGGTGCGGCCCGAGGAGGTGAAATCCACCTTGTTCGGCTTGATCAATTCCTGCCAATTTTTCTGGATCATGTTTTCTGCCTTCCGTTCGTTGCCACCATCCAATCGTGGCAACCGAGCCCCGAAGTCCGGGAGAACGCGCCCGCGCCCTCACCGGAATCTTGAATACCAATGATCAGACGCGGCGCTTCTTGCGCGGGCGGCAGCCGTTGTGCGGGATCGGCGTCACGTCGCGGATCGACGTGATCATGAAGCCCGCGGCTTGCAGCGCGCGAAGGGCAGATTCGCGGCCGGAGCCCGGTCCGCAAACTTCCACTTCCAGCGACTTCATGCCGTGTTCCTGAGCCTTCTTGGCGCAGTCTTCGGCGGCGATCTGAGCGGCGAACGGGGTCGACTTGCGCGAACCCTTGAAGCCCTTCGCACCGGCGGACGACCAGGCAATTGCATTGCCCTGCGCGTCGGTGATGGTGATCATCGTGTTGTTGAACGACGAATTGACGTGCGCGACGCCAGACGTGATGTTCTTGCGCTCGCGACGGCGAACGCGGGTGGCTTCCTTGGCCATAGGATCCCTTTCTTAGATCTCTGCACCGCCGTAATTCCAGCGGCTCCACCGGGAAAAGGATTGGTCGTCCCCTGCCCTGCATCTTAGATTTTCACGAAGCCGTTACGCCGGCCCCGCTATTATTTGCTGAACCGCGAGCGGTCCTGCACAGGTCGGGCACTCGCCCTTCCCAAACTGCAAAAAGGAGGCCGGCGCGGACGCCAGCCTCCCGCTTTCCCTATTCGGGAAATTACTTCTTCTTGCCGGCAATCGCCTTTGCCGGACCCTTGCGGGTGCGGGCATTGGTGTGCGTACGCTGGCCGCGCACCGGCAGACCGCGACGATGACGCAGACCACGGTAGCAACCGAGGTCCATCAGGCGCTTGATATTCATCGACGTTTCGCGACGCAGGTCACCCTCGACCTGATAGTCGCGGTCGATCGTCTCACGGATCTGAAGGACTTCGGCGTCCGTCAGCTGGTGCACGCGACGGTCAGTCGGAATACCGACCTTCGCGACGATTTCCTGAGCAAATTTCGTGCCGATCCCGTGAATGTAGGTCAGCGCGATGACGACGCGCTTTGCCGTCGGGATGTTGACGCCAGCGATACGTGCCACGTCTATTCTCCTTGCGTTCCAGTTGCCATCCGGCAATAGGTGCTTCGTTACGCGACTTTGAAGAGCCGCACGTTGATTGAGGTTCGAGACATGTCAAAAACGACCGCACCCGGACTTCTTTCTTTTGAAGACCGCGCCGATCGCTTCTCATGTCGCGAGTTGACGCTGTCTTTGGAGGAATCACCCGGAAAAGTCAACTCCCCGGCGCTTCCATTTTGGCAAAGACGAAAGCCTATGCCAGAATCTTGTCGATCTCGGCGGTGACCGCTTCCACATCCGCCATCCCGTCGACGGTCTTCAACTGACCGGTGCGGGCATAGTGCTCCGAAAGCGGCGCAGTCTTTTCCCTGTACTCCGTCAAGCGTCGCTTGAAGGCCTCGGGATTGTCGTCGGAGCGAACCGTGCCGCCGGAGGCGACGGTCTCCGCTACGCGATTCTCCATGCGCCGGACAAGGGCCACCTCGTCGACCTTCAACTCGATGACCGCATCCAGCTTCAAACCCTTGGCCTGGAGCATGCGATCGAGCGCGATCGCCTGCGGCACCGTGCGCGGATAGCCGTCGAGAATGAAGCCTTTCGCGCAATCCGGCACGTCGATGCGGTCGGAGACGATTTCATTGACGATCTCATCGGAAACCAGCTGGCCGGCATCCATCACCGCTTTGGCGCGCTTGCCGACCTCGGTCGCCTGGGCAACGGCGGCCCGGAGCATGTCCCCTGTGGAAAGCTGCGGGATGCCGTATTTCTCCGTCAGAAGCTTGGCCTGCGTACCCTTGCCAGCGCCCGGCGGCCCCAAAAAAATAAGTCTCATCGTCCCCTCTTTCCTCCGCGCAGCTTCGACTTCTTGATCAGCCCCTCATACTGCTGGGCAATGAGGTGACCCTGGATCTGTGCTACCGTATCAAGGGTGACGCTGACAACAATCAAAAGCGACGTACCACCAAGGTAGAACGGCACGCCGGTCTGCGAAATGAGGATTTCAGGCAAGATGCAGACGAAGATTAGGTAAATCGCACCGATAACAGTGATGCGTGTCAGCACGTAGTCGATATACTCGGCCGTGCGCTCGCCCGGGCGAATCCCCGGAATGAAGCCGCCATGCTTCTTCAGATTGTCGGCCGTATCCTTCGGATTGAAGACAATCGCCGTGTAGAAGAAGGCGAAGAAGGCGATCATCCCGCCATAAAACAGCATATACAGCGGCTGGCCATGGGCGAGAGCCCCGACGATGGTGGTCGCCCAGCCCGGCAGCGTCGCAGCATTGGCGAAACCGGCAAGCGTCGCGGGCAGCAAGAGCAGCGACGAAGCGAAGATCGCCGGGATCACACCGGACGTGTTGAGCTTCAGCGGCAGGTGCGACGTATCGCCCTGGAACATGCGGTTGCCGACCTGGCGCTTCGGATACTGGATCAGCAGGCGGCGCTGGGCGCGCTCGACGAAGACGATCAGGGCGATGACCGCAACCACCATCACGATGATGGCAAGGATGAGCGGCGTCGACAGAGCGCCGGTGCGGCCGAGTTCCAACGTACCTGCCAGCGCACCCGGCAGAGCCGCGACGATGCCGGCGAAAATGATCAGCGAGATACCGTTGCCGATGCCGCGCGAGGTGATCTGCTCGCCAAGCCACATCAGGAACATCGTACCGCCGAGCAGCGAAATGACGGTGGAAATACGGAAGAACCAACCCGGATCGTTGACGAGACCGCTGCCGCTTTCAAGGCCGACCGCGATGCCGTAGGCCTGCAGTGCCCCCAGAAGAACCGTGCCGTAGCGGGTATACTGGTTGATCACCTTGCGGCCCTGCTCGCCTTCCTTCTTCAGCTGCTCGAGCGCCGGGACGACCGAGGTCATCAGCTGCACGATGATCGAGGCAGAGATATAGGGCATGATGCCGAGCGCGAAGATCGCCATGCGCTCAACCGCACCGCCCGAAAACATGTTGAAGAGGCCGAGAATGCCGCCGCTCTGCCCCTGGAAGGCTTGCGCAAACGCTTCCGGATTGAGGCCGGGCAGCGGGATATAGGTGCCAAGACGGTAAACCAGAAGCGCACCGAGGGTGAACCAGAGCCTTTTCTTCAGATCTTCCGCTTTGGCGAAAGTCGAGAAATTCAGGTTCGAGGCGAGCTGTTCCGCTGCAGAAGCCATGCAATTCTCCGCGTACCAAGTCTCGGAATCAGCGGGAAAACCCGGTCAGTTCCGGAATGAGAAAGTCTTCATCGTTGAAAACCGGGCGCGAGACGATTGTCGCTGCAATCGGATGCCTCACCGTGGTTTCCGTTGTGTCCCGTCGCGGCAAGTGATTCGCCGCCCTCGGACGTGAGGCTCACATATGGGAGCAAAACCGCCCGGCGTGAAGCACCCCGGGCGGTTCATCAGTCATATTATTCGGCAGCGGCGGCTGCGAGCAGCTTTATCGAGCCGCCGGCCTTTTCGATCTTCTCGACGGCCGGCTTGGAAGCACCCGCCACTTCGAGCGAAACCTTGGCCTTCAGCTCGCCGTCGGCGAGGATGCGGACGCCGTCCTTCTCGCGACGGATGACGCCGGCAGCCTTGAGGGCGGCCGCATCAATGGTCTTCGAAGCATCAAGCTTCTTGGCGTCGACGGCAGTCTGGATGCGGCCGAGGGAGACGACAACGAACTCCGAAGCGAAGATGTTGTTGAAGCCACGCTTCGGCAGACGGCGGTAGATGGGCATCTGGCCGCCTTCGAAGCCGTTGATCGCGACGCCCGAACGAGCCTTCTGGCCCTTCACGCCGCGACCGCCGGTCTTGCCGGAGCCGGAGCCGATACCACGGCCGAGACGCTTGCGGTTCTTCGTCGCGCCTTCGTTGTCCTTGATTTCATTCAGTTTCATATCTCGATCCCCCTCACTTCTCGTCGACGACGCGAACGAGGTGCTGGACGGCCCGGATCATGCCGCGGACGGCCGGAGTGTCTTCCAGCGTGCGAACCCGGTGCATCTTGTTAAGGCCCAGACCGACAAGCGTCTGACGCTGCACGGTCGGACGGCGGATGGGGCTACCAATCTGCTCGACGGTAACCGTCTTCTTGGCAACTTCTTTCTTAGCCATCTGTCAGCTCCCTTATTCTTCGGAAGCAGCGCCGGCGGCAACGCGACGGGACTGGAGCGTGGCGTACTTCATGCCGCGCTGTGCCGCGATGTCCTTCGGGTGCATCTGGTTCTTGAGCGCGTCGAAGGTTGCGCGAACCATGTTGTAGGGGTTCGACGAACCGGTCGACTTGGCGACGACGTCGTGCACACCGAGCGTTTCAAAGACGGCGCGCATCGGACCGCCGGCGATGATACCGGTACCGGCCTTGGCCGAGCGCAGCAGCACCTTGCCGGCGCCGTGACGGCCATTGACGTCGTGATGCAGCGTGCGACCGCCGCGCAGCGGCACGAAGATCAGGTCGCGCTTGGCGGCTTCCGTTGCCTTGCGGATGGCTTCAGGCACTTCGCGAGCCTTGCCATGGCCGAAGCCAACGCGGCCCTTCTGGTCGCCGACGACGACGAGAGCGGCGAAACCGAAACGACGACCGCCCTTCACCACCTTGGCGACGCGGTTGATTGCGACGAGCTTATCGACAAATTCGCTGTCGCGCTCTTCGCGGTTCTGGCGATCTTCGCGAGAACCTCTTCTTTCTTGTGCCATTGTCCTCTTCCTTTTTCTTTTCCGGGTGCAATCGGCAGATTGACGAAAGTCGCCTCGTACAAGCCGAAGCGACCGAGGGAATGCGAGGCGGCATTCGCCCGGACATCTCTGCCCGGGCGGTGAACCTTAGAAGTTCAGGCCGCCTTCGCGGGCCGCCTCGGCCAGCGCCTTGACGCGGCCGTGGTAGATGAAGGCGCCGCGATCGAAGACGACGTCCTTGACGCCTGCCTTGGAAGCGCGCTCGGCGAGGAGCTTGCCGACGGCAGCGGCTGCTGCCGTGTCGGCGCCGGTCTTCAGCGCAGTCTTGAGATCCGCCTCGAGGGTCGAGGCAGCGGCGATCGTCTTGCCGGCAACGTCATCGATGATCTGCGCATAGATGTTCTTCGACGAGCGATGAACCGACAGGCGCGGGCGGCCATTGGCGACCGCCTTGATTTGACGGCGCACGCGGCTGGCGCGACGCACAAGAGTATCTTTCCTGCTAGCCATTTCGCGTGATCCTTACTTCTTCTTGCCTTCTTTGCGGACAATCCGCTCTCCGGCATACTTGACGCCCTTGCCCTTGTAGGGCTCGGGGCCGCGGTATTCGCGGATTTCCGCGGCAACCTGGCCGACCTGCTGTTTGTTGATGCCCGAAACGACGATTTCCGTCGGCTTCGGCACAGCGATCGTGATGCCTTCCGGCGTCTGGTAGACGACGTCATGGCTGAAACCGAGCGCCAGCTGCAGGTTCTTGCCCTGCATGGAAGCGCGGTAGCCGACGCCGTTGATCTCGAGCTTGCGCTCGTAGCCGTCCTTGACGCCCTTGAAGATGTTCTCGACCATGGTGCGGGACATGCCCCACTTGGCGCGAGCATCCTTGGTTTCATTGAGCGGCTGAACGACAACCGCATTGTTTTCGAGCTTCACCGAAACTTCGTCATTTGCGACGAAGAACAGTTCGCCCTTCGGACCCTTCGCCGTTACCTTCTGGCCATCAACGCTTGCCGTGACGCCTGCCGGAACCTGAACGGGTTTCTTACCGATACGAGACATTTTTATACCTGTCTGTTCGCCATGGAGATCCTGCCCGGTCTTAGAAGACCGAGCAAAGAAGCTCGCCACCAACATTCTGTTCGCGTGCCTGGTGATCGGCCATCACGCCCTTCGGGGTCGAAAGGATGGTGATGCCGAGGCCGTTCGCGACCTGCGGAATGGACTTGACCGAGACATAGACCCGGCGGCCCGGCTTGGAGACGCGCGAGATCTCACGGATCACGGAAGCGCCTTCGTAGTATTTCAGTTCGATGTTCAGCTCGGCCTTGCCGTTGCCGAATTCGACTTCAGAATATCCGCGGATATAGCCTTCGGCCTGAAGGACATCCAGAACGCGTGCGCGCAGCTTGGAAGCCGGCGTCGAAACGCTGGACTTGCGGCGAGCAGCACCGTTGCGGATACGGGTGAGCATATCGCCCAAAGGATCAGTCATTGCCATGTACCCGTCTCCTTACCAGCTCGACTTGACGATGCCCGGCACCTTGCCGAGATTGCCCAGTTCGCGAAGCGCGATACGCGACATGCGAAGCTTGCGATAGTAGGCGCGCGGACGGCCGGTGACTTCGCAACGGTTGCGGATACGAGTCTTGGACCCATCCCGCGGCAGTTCTGCCAGCTTGAGAGTGGCCTTGAACCGCTCTTCGATCGCCAGAGACTGGTTCATGATGATTGCCTTGAGGGCCGCACGCTTAGCGGCTTGTCCGGCAACCAGTTTGCGGCGGCGCTTGTTCTTTTCAACTGCGCTCGTTTTCGCCATAACAGTTATCCTTCTTTACGCTTGTCGTTACGGATTACTGACGGAACGGGAAGTTGAACTCTGCAAGCAGAGCGCGCGCTTCGTCGTCGTTAGATGCCGTCGTGCAAACGATGATGTCCATGCCCCACATCTGATCAACCTTGTCGTAGTTGATCTCAGGGAACACAATGTGCTCCTTGACGCCCATGGCAAAATTGCCACGACCATCGAAGGACTTCGGATTGAGGCCACGGAAGTCGCGGACCCGCGGAAGAGCGATGTTCACGAGACGATCCAGGAACTCATACATCCGAACGCCGCGCAGGGTAACCTTGGCACCAATCGGCATGCCTTCGCGCAGCTTGAAGCCGGCGATAGAGTTGCGAGCGCGGGTGATCACCGGCTTCTGGCCGGCAATCGCTGCGAGGTCGGCAGCGGCTACGGAAGGCTTCTTCGAGTCGCCCGTTGCTTCGCCAACACCCATGTTGATGACGATCTTGTCGAGACGCGGGATCTGCATTTCGTTGGCGTAGGAGAACTTCTCCTGCATCGCCTTGCGGATGCGCTCTACATATTCCTTCTTGAGCCGCGGCTCATAAGCGGTCTTAGCCATCGATCACTTCTCCCGAACGCTTGGCCACGCGGACCTTCTTTTCACCGTCGATCTTGAAGCCAACGCGGGTCGGCTTGCCGTCCTTCGGATCGGCGATCGCGATGTTCGAAAGGTGAATCGGGGCTTCCTTGCTGATAATGCCGGCTTCCTGGTTCTGGGTCTGGCGCTGGTGACGCTTCACCACGTTGACGCCACGCACCACAGCCCGGTCTTCCTTCGGCATGACCTGGATGACTTCGCCGGTGCGGCCCTTGTCCTTACCGGTGAGTACGACGACCTTGTCGCCCTTGCGAATCTTCTGCATCTCTCAACGCCCCCTTAGAGTACTTCCGGAGCCAGCGAGATGATCTTCATGTGGTTCTTGGCGCGGAGTTCGCGCGGAACCGGTCCGAAGATACGGGTGCCGATGGGCTCTTTCTTGTTGTCGATAAGAACGGCTGCGTTGGTGTCGAAACGGATGACGCTGCCATCCGGACGGCGGATGTCCTTCGCGGTGCGAACGACAACGGCCTTCATGACATCACCCTTCTTCACGCGGCCGCGCGGAATGGCTTCCTTGATCGAAACGACAATGATGTCGCCGATCGACGCATACTTGCGCTTGGAGCCGCCCAGCACCTTGATGCACATGACACGACGTGCGCCGGAATTATCCGCCACGTCGAGGTTTGTTTGCATCTGAATCATGTCAGGTCGCCTTCTTGTTGTTACCAGGCCGGTTGGGTCGAAACCCCCTCGCCCAGCTTATTGTGCTCATCTCAAAGCAAAAGAACGCCCGGACTCGAGCGTTCCCCAGCTTTAATTGCGTGCTTCATACAGATATTTGCCCAAGACGCAAGGGTCCGGCGGACAAAACCTGCAGAAATCAAGCCTGGGCGGAGACAACCGTCCAGCGCTTATCCTTGGAAATCGGCGCGCATTCCTCGATGGAAACGACGTCACCGACCTTGAACTGGTTGTTCTCGTCGTGAGCCTTGTACTTCTTGGAACGACGGACGGTCTTCTGGAGGATCGGATGCGCAAAGCGGCGCTCGACCTTGACGACGATGGTCTTGTCGTTCTTGTCGCTGACGACGGTGCCCTGCAGAATGCGTTTCGGCATTTTTTGTGGTCCTTAGGCCTTGGCTTCTGCCGCCTTCTGGCGGGCAATGGTTTTGATGCGTGCGATGTCCTTGCGGACTTCGTCAATACGCGAAGACTTCTCGAGCTGGCCGGTAGCCTTCTGGAAGCGCAGGTTGAACTGCTCCTTCTTCAGCTTGGCGAGCTCTTCTTTGAGTTGATCGGCGCTCAGAGCGCGAACATCTGCGGCTTTCATGAGCTTCACTCCTTACTCTGCGATACGCTGCACGAAGCGCGTCTTGACAGAGAGCTTGGCAGCGCCAAGACGAAGTGCCTCACGGGCGAGTTCTTCGTTGACACCATCGATCTCGAACATCATACGGCCGGGCTTGACCTTGCATGCCCAGTATTCCACCGAACCCTTACCCTTACCCATGCGGACTTCGGTCGGCTTGGCGGTAACCGGGACGTCCGGGAACACGCGGATCCAGACGCGGCCGGCGCGCTTCATGTGGCGGGTGATCGCGCGGCGGGCCGCTTCGATCTCGCGCGCATTGACGCGGTTCGGTTCCTGAGCCTTCAGGCCGAATTCGCCGAAGGCGAGATCAGAACCGCCCTTGGCTACGCCCTTGATGCGGCCCTTGAATTGCTTGCGATACTTCGTACGCTTTGGCTGCAACATTTTTTTACTTCTCCGATATTGGCTGCCACGCGCGTATGTTACGCGTTCTCACGACGACGGTCCCTGCCGCCACCGCCCTGGTTGTCACTCTCGGTCGCGCGGCGCTCGGAAGCCATCGGATCGTGCTCGAGGATTTCACCCTTGAAGATCCAGACCTTGACGCCGCAGATGCCGAAGGCGGTTTCAGCTTCGGCCGTGCCGTAGTCGATGTCCGCACGCAGCGTGTGCAGCGGAACGCGGCCTTCGCGATACCATTCGGTACGGGCGATTTCCGCGCCACCGAGGCGGCCGGCGCAGGTGATCTTGATGCCTTCGGCGCCAAGGCGCATCGCCGACTGAACAGCGCGCTTCATCGCACGGCGGAAAGCCACGCGGCGCTCGAGCTGCTGGGCGATCGACTGGGCAACGAGCGTTGCGTCGACTTCGGGCTTGCGCACTTCAACGATGTTGAGGTGCGTTTCCGAGTTGGTCATTTCGGAAAGCTTCTTGCGCAGCTTTTCGATGTCGGCGCCCTTCTTGCCGATGATCAGGCCCGGACGAGCCGAGTGGATCGTCACGCGGCACTTCTTGTGCGGACGCTCGATCACGACCTTGGCGATGCCGGCGGCCTTCAGCTCTTCCATCAGGTAGGCGCGGATCTTCAGGTCTTCGTGCAGCAGCTGGCCGTATTCGGCGTTGTCCGCGAACCAACGGCTATCCCAGGTCCGGTTGATGCCGAGACGGAAACCGATCGGATTAATCTTCTGGCCCATTATGCGGCCTCCCCTTTGGCTTCCACTTCACGAACAACGATCGTCAAGTGCGAGAACGGCTTTTCGACGCGCGATGCACGGCCGCGACCACGGGCGTGGAAGCGCTTCATCACGATCGACTTGCCAACGTAAGCTTCCGCGACGATGAGCGAATCAACGTCGAGATCGTGGTTGTTCTCGGCATTTGCGATTGCAGATTCAAGCGTCTTCTTGACGGTGCCTGCAATGCGCTTGCGGGAGAACTCGAGTTCGGCCAGCGCGCGATCGACCTTCTTGCCGCGGATCAGCGCAGCAACGAGGTTGAGCTTCTGGGGGCTGACGCGGATCGTGCGCGCAATTGCCTGCGCCTCATTATCCTTCAGCCGGCGTTCGGCTTTTGCCTTGCCCATCGTTATTTCCTCTTCGCCTTCTTGTCCGCGCCATGACCGTAATAGGTCCGGGTCGGAGCGAATTCACCGAACTTGTGCCCGACCATTTCCTCGGACACGGAGACGGGAACATGCTTGTTGCCGTTGTAGACGCCAAAGGTCAGACCAACGAATTGCGGAAGGATCGTGGAGCGACGGCTCCACATCTTGATCACTTCGTTGCGACCGCCTTCGCGGACCTTCTCAGCCTTCTTGAGAAGATAGCCGTCAACAAACGGACCTTTCCAAACTGAACGAGCCACTTGAGACTTCCTCTCTTACTTCTTGCGCTGATGACGCGAGCGCATGATGAACTTGTCGGTCGACTTGTTGGAGCGCGTGCGCTTGCCCTTCGTCGGCTTGCCCCACGGGGTTACCGGGTGGCGGCCACCGGACGTGCGGCCTTCACCACCGCCGTGCGGATGGTCAACCGGGTTCATGACGACGCCGCGTACGTGCGGACGCTTGCCGCGCCAACGCGAACGGCCAGCCTTACCGTCATTGATATTGCCGTGATCGGGGTTCGATACAGCACCGATCGATGCAAGGCAAGAGCCGTGCACGAGACGCTGCTCGCCCGAGTTCAGGCGAAGGATTGCCATGCCCTGGTCGCGGCCGACGAGCTGCGCGTAGGTTCCGGCGGAGCGGGCAATCTGGCCGCCCTTGCCCGGCTTCATTTCCACGTTGTGGATGATGGAGCCGACCGGAATGAACTGCAGAGGCATGGTGTTGCCGGGCTTCACGTCGACAGCCTTGTCCGAAGCGATGACCTTGTCGCCGGCAGCAAGACGCTGCGGCGCCAGGATATAGGCCTGTTCGCCATCGGCGTAGCTGACCAGCGCGATGAAGGCCGTACGGTTCGGGTCATATTCCAGACGCTCGACCGTGCCCTCGACGTCGAACTTGCGACGCTTGAAGTCGACCAGACGGTAGGACCGCTTGTGACCGCCGCCCTGGAAGCGGACGGTGATGCGGCCCAGGTTGTTGCGGCCGCCCTTGGAGGACAGGCCCTCGGTCAGCGCCTTGACCGGCTTGCCCTTGTAGAGGCCGGTCCGGTTGACGATGACCAGCTGACGCTGGCTCGGTGTCGTCGGATTGAAACTTTTCAATGCCATTTTCTTGTTCCCTTTTGGGTTTTTACCCTAATGGGCCTATCCGTTAGAGACCGGTCGAAACGTCGATGGACTGACCTTCGGCGAGCGTGATGATCGCCTTCTTGACGTCCTTCTGCTTTCCGGCAAAACCGCGGAAGCGCTTCAGCTTACCCTTGCGGACGAGCGTGTTCACGGCCGTGACCTTGACGCCGAACAGAGCTTCGACTGCAGCCTTGATCTCAGGCTTCGAAGCGCCCTTGGCGACGTTGAAGACGACCTGGTTCTGTTCGGAAACCAGCGTCGACTTTTCGGTGATCGAGGGAGACACGATCACGTCGTAGTGGCGAAGATCCGTCATTTGAACCGCTCCTCCAGAGCTTCCACGGCAGCCTTGGAAAGCACGAGCTTGCCACGGCGCAGAATGTCGTAAACGTTGATGCCCTGGACCGGCAGAACGTCCACATTTGGGATGTTCTGGGCTGCGAGCTTGAAGTTGTTCTCGATCTCGGCGCCGCCGATGATCAGAGCGTTGGTGAGGCCGAGCGAGGCGAATGCGCCGGCGAGCGTCTTCGTCTTTGCCTCGTTGGCGACGAGATCGTCGAGGACGATGATCTCTTCTGCCTTCAGCTTGGCCGACAGCGCATGGCGCAGGCCGAGCGCGCGGACTTTCTTCGGCAGGTCATGCTCATGGCTGCGGACGACCGGGCCATGAGCCTTGCCACCGCCGCGGAACTGCGGAGCACGAGCGGAGTGGTGGCGGGCGCGGCCCGTACCCTTCTGCTTGTACATCTTGGCGCCGGTGCGCGAGACTTCGGCGCGGCCCTTGGCCTTGTGCGTGCCCTGCTGGCGCTTGGCGAGTTGCCAGCGGATGACGCGGGCGATGATGTCTTCACGGGGTTCGAGGCCGAAAATGGCGTCAGAAAGGGAAACCTTTCCCGCGTCCTTGCCCTCGAGGGTTTTGACGGTGAGATCCATTATTCGGCTCCCTTACTTCGATGCTGCGGCGCGCACGGCGGCCGGGCGCGGTGCGCCTTCCGGAGTGCCCGACTTGATTGCGTCGCGAACCACGATCCATGCTCCTTTGGAGCCAGGAACAGCGCCCTTGACCAGGATCAGACCGCGATCCTCGTCGGTCGACACGACTTCCAGGTTCTGCGTGGTGACGCGGGTCTGGCCCATGTGACCAGCCATGCGCTTGCCCTTCCAGACGCGGCCCGGATCCTGGTTGGAACCGGTCGAACCATGCGAACGGTGCGATACCGATACACCGTGCGTGGCGCGCAGACCGCCAAAGTTATGACGCTTGATGGCGCCGGCAAAACCCTTACCGATGGTGGTACCGGTGACGTCCACCAGCTGACCGGCGACAAAATGGCCGGCCGTCAGTTCGGCGCCGATGTCGATCAGGTTGTCAGCGCTGACGCGGAACTCGACGAGCTTCGCCTTCGGCTCGACGCTCGCAGCGGCGAAATGGCCGCGCAGAGCCTTCGTCGTGTTCTTCACTTTGGAACGGCCAGCACCCAGCTGAACTGCGGTATAGCCGTTCTTTTCTTCCGTGCGGTGGGCCACTACCTGGCAGTTCTCCAGCCGCAAAACTGTTACCGGGATATGCTCACCGGCGTCGTTGTAGACGCGGGTCATTCCCACCTTCTGTGCAATCACACCTGAACGCATCGGTTCACGCCTCTTGTTAAGGGTTCCCGTCCGGTGCATTCGCACCTTCCGGTTTCCTGTTCCTGGAAGCCGTTGGAGAAACTCCACGTACCTTCCTTGTTATTTCGGCTTGCGCCGGGATTCTTAGAGCTTGATCTCAACGTCGACGCCGGCGGCCAGATCGAGCTTCATCAGCGCATCAACCGTCTGCGGGGTCGGATCAACGATATCGAGAAGACGCTTGTGCGTGCGCATCTCGAACTGTTCGCGGCTCTTCTTGTCGACGTGCGGCGACCGGTTGACCGTGAACTTTTCAATCCGGGTCGGAAGCGGCACGGGCCCGCGCACGCTCGCACCGGTGCGCTTGGCCGTCGACACGATTTCGCGCGTGGAGGCATCGAGGATCCGGTGATCAAACGCCTTGAGGCGGATGCGGATATTCTGGCCGTTCATTCGACTTGTCCTTGCTCGTGTTTCCCGTGTGCCCTTCGACGGCACACACTCAAACTTCTGTATTCGTTTCGTCTAGCCGCTTCTTTCAAAAATCGCAGGGACATGGGCGACCATGTCCCTGCCGAAACAGCTCAAGACGTTTCTTGTTACTCGACGATGGAGGCGACGATGCCGGCGCCGACGGTGCGGCCGCCTTCACGGATAGCGAAGCGCAGCTTCTCTTCCATGGCGATCGGCACGATCAGTTCGACGTCGACCGTCACGTTGTCGCCCGGCATTACCATTTCCGTGCCTTCCGGCAGCGTCACGATACCGGTCACGTCGGTCGTGCGGAAGTAGAACTGCGGACGGTAGTTGGTGAAGAACGGCGTATGACGGCCGCCTTCTTCCTTCGTCAGGATGTAGGCTTCAGCCTTGAACTTGCGGTGCGGCTTGACCGAACCCGGCTTGCACAGGACCTGACCGCGCTCGACGCCGTTGCGGTCGACACCGCGCAAGAGCGCACCGATGTTGTCGCCGGCCTGGCCCTGGTCGAGCAGCTTGCGGAACATTTCAACGCCCGTGCAGGTCGTCTTCGTCGTCGGACGGATGCCGACGATCTCGATTTCCTCACCAACCTTGACGATGCCGCGCTCGACGCGGCCGGTGACGACCGTACCGCGGCCGGAGATCGAGAACACGTCTTCGATCGGCATCAGGAACGGCAGGTCGATCGGACGCTCCGGCGTCGGGATGTAGGCGTCAACCGCAGCCATCAGCTCGCGGATCGCGTCTTCGCCGATCTTCTTGTCGGAGTCTTCGAGAGCGGCGAGCGCCGAACCCTTGACGATCGGAATGTCGTCGCCCGGGAATTCGTAGGACGACAGCAGTTCGCGCACTTCCAGCTCGACGAGCTCGAGCAGTTCGGCGTCGTCAACCTGGTCGACCTTGTTCAGGAACACGACGATCGCCGGAACGCCGACCTGGCGAGCCAGCAGGATGTGCTCGCGGGTCTGCGGCATCGGACCGTCGGCGGCCGAAACCACCAGGATCGCGCCGTCCATCTGCGCCGCACCGGTGATCATGTTCTTGACGTAGTCGGCGTGGCCGGGGCAGTCGACATGCGCATAGTGGCGGGCCGGCGTCTCGTATTCGACGTGCGCCGTCGAAATGGTGATGCCACGGGCCTTCTCTTCCGGCGCAGCGTCGATCTGGTCATACGCCTTGAATTCGCCGAAGTACTTGGTGATCGCTGCAGTCAGCGACGTCTTGCCATGGTCAACGTGGCCAATCGTGCCGATGTTGACGTGCGGCTTGTTGCGCTCGAATTTGCTCTTTGCCATTTTCGGCTCTCCGTTTCCTGTCCCCTAGAGGGGAAATCTTTTCATTCTGTTTCAGCGCGGGGGTATTCCGGTCACTTCTGACCGGAATACTTCGCCTGGATTTCCTGCGCGACGTTCGAGGGAACCGGCGCGTAGTGATCGAACAGCATCGTGTACTGAGCGCGGCCCTGCGACATCGAGCGCAGATTGTCCACGTACTTGAACATGTTCGCGAGCGGCACGTGGGCGTTGATCACCACGGCGACGCCGCGTGATTCCTGACCCTGGATCTGGCCACGGCGAGAGTTCAGGTCACCGATCACGTCACCGACGTAATCTTCCGGCGTTACCACCTCGACCTTCATGATCGGCTCGAGGAGCTGAGCACCGGCCTTCTTGGCCGCTTCACGGAAGCAAGCGCGCGAAGCGATTTCGAACGCGAGGACCGACGAGTCGACATCGTGGAACGCGCCGTCGATGAGCGTCGCCTTGACACCCAGCATCGGGAAGCCCGCGAGCGGACCCGAAGACAGGACGCTTTCGATGCCCTTCTGAACGCCCGGGATGTATTCCTTCGGAACCGCACCGCCGACGATCTTCGATTCGAATGCGAAGTCCTCGCCTTCCGGGTTCGGTTCGAAGACGATCTTGACGCGTGCGAACTGACCGGTACCACCGGACTGCTTCTTGTGCGTGTAGTCTTCTTCGTGCTGACGCGTGATGGTTTCACGGTAGGCAACCTGCGGAGCACCGACAGATGCTTCGACCTTAAACTCGCGACGCATGCGGTCGACGATGATGTCGAGGTGGAGCTCGCCCATGCCGGCAATGATCGTCTGGCCGGATTCCTCGTCGGTCTTGACGCGGAAGGACGGGTCTTCTGCAGCCAGTCGGTTGAGCGCGAGGCCCATCTTTTCCTGGTCGCCCTTGGTCTTCGGCTCGATCGCGATCTGGATGACCGGCTCGGGGAATTCCATTCGCTCGAGGATAACCGGCTTCAGCGGATCGCAAAGCGTATCGCCAGTGGTGGTTTCCTTGAGGCCCGCGAGAGCAACGATGTCGCCGGCGAAGGCTTCTTCGATGTCTTCACGCGAGTTGGAGTGCATCTGCAGCATGCGGCCGACGCGCTCGCGCTTTTCCTTGACCGTGTTCATCACCGACGTGCCCTTTTCGAGCTTGCCGGAATAGATGCGGGCGAAGGTCAGCGAACCGACGAAGGGGTCGTTCATGATCTTGAACGCCAGCATCGAAAGCGGCTCGTTATCGTCAGCCTTGCGGGTGATTTCAGCCTCGGTCTTGACGTCGATGCCCTTGATCGCCGGAATATCGATAGGCGACGGCAGGTAGTCGACAACGGCGTCGAGCAGCGGCTGAACGCCCTTGTTCTTGAAGGCCGTGCCACAGAACATCGGATGGAACTTCACGTCGATCGTGCCGCGGCGAACCAGTTCACGGATCTTGTCGTTGTCCGGGTAGCTACCTTCGAGATAGGCTTCCATAGCCGCTTCGTCGATCTCGACAACCGTCTCGATCAGCTTTTCGCGGTATTCTTCAGCCTTTTCCTTCATGTCGGCCGGGATTTCGACGACATCCCACTGGGCGCCGAGCGACTCGTCGCGCCAGACGAGAGCGTTCATCTCGATCAGGTCGACTACGCCCTTGAATTCGCTTTCGGCGCCGATTGGCAACTGCATGACGACAGCGGTCGCGCCGAGACGGGTCTTGATCATCTCGACTGAGCGGTAGAAGTCCGCGCCGGTCTTGTCCATCTTGTTGCAGAAGATCATGCGCGGGACATTATACTTCTCGGCCTGACGCCAGACGGTCTCGGTCTGCGGCTCAACGCCGGCGTTGGCATCGAGAAGCGCGATGGCGCCGTCGAGAACGCGCAGCGAACGCTCGACTTCGATGGTGAAGTCCACGTGGCCGGGAGTGTCGATGATGTTGAAGCGGCGCATCTTGCCGTCACGGCCCTTCCAGAAGGTCGTGGTGGCTGCAGACGTGATCGTGATGCCGCGCTCCTGCTCCTGCTCCATCCAGTCCATCGTCGCGGCGCCGTCGTGAACTTCGCCGATCTTGTGGGACTTGCCGGTGTAGTAGAGGATCCGCTCGGTCGTCGTCGTCTTGCCGGCGTCGATATGCGCCATGATACCGAAATTTCGGTAGTCTTCGATTTTATATTCGCGAGCCATGGGTGACTGCCTTTCGAGACGTGTTGCCGTTACCAGCGATAGTGCGAGAACGCACGGTTGGCATCGGCCATCTTGTGCGTGTCTTCGCGCTTCTTCACGGCGCTGCCACGGTTGTTTGCTGCGTCCATGAGTTCGCCGCACAGGCGATCAACCATGGTCGTTTCGTTGCGCTTGCGCGCGGCCGCGATCAGCCAGCGGATGGCGAGGGCCTGGCGACGCTCCGGACGAACGTCGACCGGAACCTGGTACGTAGCACCACCGACGCGGCGCGAACGCACTTCGACATGCGGAGCAATGTTGTCCAGCGCAGAATGGAACACGGTAACCGGTTCCTGCTTCAGCTTCGACTGGACCGCCTCGAAGGCACCATAGACGATGCTTTCTGCGACGGACTTCTTACCGTCCAGCATGATTGCGTTCATAAACTTCGTGACGACCAGATCACCGAACTTCGGATCCGGGTTGATCTCACGCTTTTCTGCTCTGTGGCGTCGGGACATACTTTTCGTCTCTCAACTTTTAAATCTTGTGACCAGCGAAATGGCGCCGGTTGCGATGTTATTTCGGACGCTTCGCGCCGTACTTCGAACGACGCTGCTTGCGGTTCTTCACACCTTGCGTATCGAGAACGCCGCGGATGATGTGGTAACGAACACCCGGAAGGTCCTTCACGCGGCCGCCGCGGATCATCACCACGGAGTGCTCCTGAAGGTTGTGCCCTTCACCGGGAATATAGCCGATCACTTCGAAGCCGTTGGTCAGGCGGATCTTTGCAACCTTACGCAGAGCCGAGTTCGGCTTCTTCGGGGTCGTCGTGTAGACGCGGGTGCAAACGCCGCGCTTCTGCGGGTTCTCCTGCAGGGCAGGAACCTTGTTGCGCTTTACCTGTGCCTGACGCGGCTTGCGGATCAGCTGGTTTACGGTAGGCATGTAACCATCCCTTGCAAAAACTTGTCTCGTTACCCTTTCGGGCGGATCGTTGCCGTCGCCGGCGGTACCGAACGCCTATGAAATGCGCAAAACGAGGGCCGATCCGCTTTTTCCGCAGATGGCCCCGACAAAAGCAGAGGACGCACTATCTCGCGCGTCTTGCGTGCAGCATTGTGTCTTCAGCGTGCGTTTGAACCTTGTTTGAGGCGAACTCCAGAACGCGACGTTCCGAACCAGCCAGCCTCACATGGGCTCTGATGCGGCGGGGTGTACTGATTTCAGGTCGATCAGTCAAGGGCAATTAACAAATAATCTCGGTCTTGCAGCCCTGACATGCCTGAAATACAAGGCTTTGCGGCGCCCCGGCCGCTTCCCGCGTAAAAACACGTCATACCAACCGCCGCATTGTCTTCTCCCCTTAAGGAATCGGCAACACATCCCGAGGTTCCCCCACTCCCGCGAGTCGGCACGATTCGGCCGCCCCTGACGGCCGTCGATTTTCTCCTTTCCCGAGGATCCCGGCTCCTATCACCTTCGCGACAAGCCGAAACCGGGTTAAGGTAACCGGCATTCGAACGAGGATCTTTCCATGCCCATTTTGCCCGACAACGACAATTCACCCGAAGAGCCGCTGATCTTCGTCATCATCGGTAAAGCCTACGAGAACGAGAGAGACGAAGAGGGGGTGGAGATTCACGTGATGCTCCGGGCACCGGATGACGACACCGCCGTGCGGGAAGCGCTCAACGCGCTTGCCGAGGAAGGCTTCTTCCAAGCGGACCTCGATCAGATCGGCACCCTGACCGACATTCCCGACGAGGAACCGCATGCGTCGGCCTACCAGGGCGCGCTCGAGGGCGAGGTGTCGATCATCCGCTTCGGCTGACCCAACTTTCTTGAGATGAAACGAAGAAAGCCGCCCGGATTGCTCCGGGCGGCTTTTTCGATGGCGAAGAGGGTGACGATCGCCCTCCGCTCTCAGTTCACTCCGCCGCGGCGTTCTCGTTCGCCATGTCGGCGAGCATCGGCGTCGCAGCGTCGGCACCCGTACCCTTGCGGCGCTCTTCGAGGATCAATTCGTCGCGCGCCGTGGCGATGCGACGGATCTGCGTCATCGTACCGCCGGTACCGGCCGGGATGAGGCGTCCGACGATGACGTTTTCCTTGAGGCCCTGCAGGTTGTCCGTCTTGCCAGCGACCGCGGCCTCCGTCAGCACCTTGGTGGTCTCCTGGAACGACGCAGCCGAGATGAAGGACGGCGTCTGCAGCGATGCCTTGGTAATGCCGAGCAGGACCGGCTCGCCAAATGCCGGCTTCTTGCCCTCGGCAAGCAGCGAATCGTTGACGTCCTCGAGCTCGATGCGATCGACGTTGTCGCCGACGATATAGGTCGAGTCACCGGCGTCGGTGATTTCAACCTTCTGCAGCATCTGCCGGACGATCACCTCGATGTGCTTGTCGTTGATGACAACGCCCTGCAGACGGTAGACTTCCTGGATCTCGTTGACGAGGTAGGAAGCCAGTGCCTCCACGCCCTTGATCGCCAGAATGTCATGCGGCGCCGGGTTGCCGTCGAGGATGTAATCACCCTTTTCGATGTAGTCGCCATCCTGAAGGTGGAAGGGCTTGCCCTTCGGAATCAGGTACTCGACCGGCTCCACACCGTCTTCCGCCGGCTCGATCAGCACGCGACGCTTGTTCTTGTAGTCGCGGCCGAAGCGAACCGTACCGTCGATCTCAGCGATGATGGCGTGGTCCTTCGGACGACGGGCCTCGAAGAGCTCGGCAACGCGCGGCAGACCACCGGTAATATCCTTGGTCTTGGCGCTTTCGAGCGGCGAACGGGCAAGAACGTCGCCCTGGCTGACCTTCTGTCCCGGCTCGACCGAAAGGATCGCATCGACCGAGAGCATGAAGCGGGCTTCGCCGCCGCGGGCGAGCTTGGCAATGCTGCCGCTCTTGTCCTTGATGACGATCGCCGGCTTGAGGTCCGTACCGCGCGGCGTCGAACGCCAGTCGATAACCTGACGCTTGGTGATGCCGGTCGATTCGTCCGTCGACTCGAGAACCGAGATGCCGTCGACCACGTCTTCGAAGTGAACGGTACCTTCGACTTCCGTCATCATCGGACGGGTATAGGGGTCCCACTCGGCGAAACGCTGGCCGCGCTTCACCTTGTCGCCGTCATCGACGAAGATCTTCGAACCATAGGCGACGCGCTGCGAGGACCGCTCGACACCGCGTTCGTCCAGGATCTGGATCGCCATGTTGCGGCCCATGGCGACAAGTACGCCATCGGAGTTGCGCAGCATGTTGCGGTTCTTGATCTGGACCGTACCCTCGTAGGACGCTTCGAGGAACGACTGGTCGACCACGGTCGCAGTGCCGCCGAGGTGGAAGGTACGCATAGTCAGCTGCGTGCCCGGTTCACCGATCGACTGTGCCGCGATGACGCCGACGGCCTCACCCATGTTGACGGGCGTACCGCGGGCCAGGTCACGGCCATAGCAGACGCCGCAGACGCCGGTCTGGATTTCGCAGGTCAGTGCCGAACGAATGCGGACGGACTGAATGCCGGCCTTCTCGATGAGTGCGACATCGGCTTCGAGGATCATCCGGCCGGCATCGACGATGCGTTCGCCAGTGACCGGGTTGTCGATGTTGTCGAGCGCCGTACGACCGAGGATACGCTGTCCGATCGAGGCGACGACCTGACCGGCATCGACGATCGCCGTCATGGTCAGACCCTTGTCCGTGCCGCAATCGACATGCGTGACGATGCAGTCCTGCGCGACGTCAACGAGACGACGGGTCAGGTAGCCGGAGTTCGCGGTCTTCAAGGCGGTGTCTGCCAGACCCTTACGGGCACCGTGCGTCGAGTTGAAGTACTCGTTCACGGTCAGGCCTTCCTTGAAGTTCGAGATGATCGGCGTTTCGATGATCTCGCCCGACGGCTTGGCCATGAGGCCGCGCATGCCGCCCAGCTGGCGCATCTGGTTCGGCGAACCACGAGCACCCGAGTGAGACATCATGTAGATCGAGTTCATCGGCTTCTGGCGACCATTGTCGTCAAACTCGACCGCCTTGATGCGCGCCATCATCTCTTCGGCGACCTTTTCGGTTGCCTTGCCCCAGGCGTCGACGACCTTGTTGTACTTTTCGCCCTGGGTGATCAGGCCGTCATTGTACTGCTGCTCGTATTCCTTCACGAGCGCTTCGGTATCGCCGACGATCTTCACCTTGGTGTCGGGGATCACCATGTCGTCCTTGCCGAACGAAATGCCGGCGCGGCAGGCGTGCGCGAAGCCGAGCTGCATGATCCGGTCGCAGAAGATCACCGTGTCCTTCTGACCGCAATGGCGATAGACCGTGTCGATCATCTTCGAGATGTTCTTCTTGGTCATCTCCTGGTTGCAGGTTTCGAACGGAACGTTCGGGTTCTTCGGCAGGAGTTCGCCGATGATCATGCGACCGGGCGTCGTTTCATAGATCTTCGAGACCGGGTTGCCCTCGGCGTCGACGGTCTTGTAGCGGCCACGGATCTTGGCGTGCAGGGTGACGACCTTGGTTTCCAGCGCATGGTGCAGTTCGCCCATGTCGGAGAAGGCCATGCCTTCGCCCGGTTCGTTCTGGTTCAAGATCGACAGGTAATAGAGACCGAGAACCATGTCCTGCGACGGAACGATGATCGGTGCGCCGTTTGCCGGATGCAGGATGTTGTTCGTCGACATCATCAGCACGCGGGCTTCAAGCTGGGCTTCGAGCGACAGCGGCACGTGAACGGCCATCTGGTCGCCATCGAAGTCGGCGTTGAAGGCGGTGCAGACGAGCGGGTGCAACTGGATCGCCTTGCCTTCGACCAGGATCGGCTCGAAGGCCTGGATGCCCAGGCGGTGCAGTGTCGGCGCGCGGTTCAGGAGCACCGGATGCTCGCGGATGACCTCGTCGAGGATATCCCAGACTTCCGGCTTTTCTTTTTCGACGAGCTTCTTCGCCTGCTTGACGGTCGAGGAATAACCCTTCGCGTCGAGACGGGCATAGATGAACGGCTTGAAGAGCTCGAGCGCCATCTTCTTCGGCAGGCCGCACTGATGCAGCTTGAGTTCCGGACCGGTCACGATGACCGAACGGCCGGAATAGTCGACCCGCTTGCCGAGCAGGTTCTGGCGGAAGCGGCCCTGCTTGCCCTTGAGCATGTCGGAGAGCGACTTCAGCGGACGCTTGTTGGCACCGGTGATGACGCGACCGCGACGGCCGTTGTCGAACAGCGCATCGACGGATTCCTGCAGCATGCGCTTTTCGTTGCGGATGATGATGCCCGGCGCGCGCAGTTCGATCAGCCGCTTCAGGCGGTTGTTACGGTTGATGACGCGGCGGTAGAGGTCGTTCAGGTCCGACGTCGCGAAACGGCCGCCGTCGAGCGGCACGAGCGGACGCAGATCCGGCGGGATCACCGGAACGACCTTCATGATCATCCATTCCGGACGGTTGCCGGACTCCATGAAGTTCTCGACGATCTTCAGCCGCTTCATCAGCTTCTTCTGCTTCAGATCCGAAGTCGTCTCGGCCATTTCGGCCCGCAGATCGCCGGCGATCTTCTCGAGATTCATCGAAGCGAGCATCTCGTAGATCGCTTCGGCGCCGATCATCGCGGTGAACTGGTCTTCACCGAACTCGTCGACGGCAATCATATACTCTTCTTCGCTGAGAAGCTGGTTCTCCTTGAGCGAAGTCAGGCCCGGCTCGGTGACGATGTAGTTCTCGAAATAAAGAACGCGCTCGATATCCTTCAGCGTCATGTCGAGCAGCGTCGCGATGCGGCTCGGCAGCGACTTCAGGAACCAGATGTGGGCAACGGGCGCGGCGAGCTCGATATGGCCCATGCGCTCGCGGCGAACGCGCGACAGCGTTACTTCGACGCCGCACTTTTCGCAGATGATGCCCTTGTACTTCATGCGCTTGTACTTGCCGCACAGGCACTCGTAGTCCTTGATCGGACCGAAGATGCGTGCGCAGAACAGACCGTCGCGCTCTGGCTTGAAGGTGCGGTAGTTGATCGTCTCCGGTTTCTTGATCTCACCGTAAGACCAGGAAAGAATCTTCTCCGGCGACGCGATCGAAATCCGGATGGAATCGAAGGTCTGTGCAGGCACCTGCGGATTGAAAAGATTCATGACCTCTTGGTTCATGCCTGTCTCCTTTGCGGGCGATACGCCCTGAGCTTGGCGAGGGTGCCGGCAAATCCCGGGCGCCAGCCCCTGCCCATAAACAGCTAAAACCGCATCGGGTGCGGCCCTGTTCCTGCCGCGGGCAAAGCGAGATGCCCAGCGGCGGAAACGGTGCGTGCCGTCTAGCGGCA
Organism: Sinorhizobium fredii USDA 257; assembly: GCF_000265205.3. NCBI lineage: Bacteria > Pseudomonadati > Pseudomonadota > Alphaproteobacteria > Hyphomicrobiales > Rhizobiaceae > Ensifer > Ensifer fredii. The sequence goes on along the minus strand of NC_018000.1, from coordinate 3,560,255 downwards.
CGCACCGGATATCGTCTTACTCCGCCGCGTCCGGCAGCTGCGCCGCCGTGCCGACATCGTCGACCTTCGAGTTCTCCAGCTCGACGGAGAGGCCGAGCGAGCGCATTTCCTTGACGAGAACGTTGAAGCTCTCCGGAATGCCCGCCTCAAACGTATCGTCGCCACGGACGATCGCCTCGTAGACCTTGGTGCGGCCGGCCACGTCGTCCGACTTGACCGTCAGCATTTCCTGCAGCGTGTAGGCGGCGCCGTAGGCTTCGAGCGCCCAGACCTCCATTTCGCCGAAGCGCTGGCCGCCGAACTGCGCCTTGCCGCCCAGCGGCTGCTGGGTGACGAGCGAGTACGGACCGATCGAACGGGCGTGGATCTTGTCGTCGACCAGGTGGTTGAGCTTCAGCATGTAGATGTAGCCAACGGTCACCTGACGGTCGAACTGATCGCCGGTACGGCCATCATAAAGCGTCGACTGACCCGTTACCTTCAGACCTGCCTGCTCAAGCATCTCGTTGACGTCCGCCTCGACAGCGCCGTCGAAGACGGGCGTTGCGATAGAGACGCCGCGGCGGGTCTGCTCGGCCAGCCGCACGATCGATTCATCGTCGTACTGCTTGATCGGCTCGCCCTTCGGACCGGATCCGATGACGCTGTCAATGGTGTCGCGCAGCGGCTGGATGTCAGATCCGGCCTTATAGGCATCGAGCATCGCGCCGATCTTCTTGCCCATTCCGGCGCAAGCCCAGCCGAGATGCGTCTCAAGGATCTGACCGACGTTCATGCGCGACGGCACGCCGAGCGGGTTCAGCACCACGTCGACATGCGTGCCATCTTCGAGGAACGGCATGTCTTCGATCGGCACGATCCGCGACACGACGCCCTTGTTGCCGTGACGGCCGGCCATCTTGTCACCCGGCTGGATCTTGCGCTTCACGGCGACGAAGACCTTGACCATCTTCATGACGCCCGGAGGCATTTCGTCGCCACGCTGGACCTTCTCGACCTTGTCCATAAAGCGCTGTTCGAGGCGCGACTTGGACTCGTCGTACTGGGCGCGAAGCGCTTCGATCTCGCCCTGAGCCTTTTCGTCCTCGATGGCGAACATCCACCACTGCGAGCGCGGATATTCACTGATCACCGCATTCGACAGTTCGGTTCCCTTCTTGAAGCCCTTCGGCCCGGCAACGGCAACATGACCGCGCAACATATCAATGAGGCGCGCATAGACGTTGCGGTCGAGGATCGCCTGCTCGTCGTCGCGGTCCTTGGCGAGGCGTTCGATCTCCTCGCGTTCGATCGCCATCGCACGCTCGTCCTTCTCCACACCGTGGCGGTTGAAGACACGAACTTCGACGATCGTACCGAAGGTGCCGGGCGGCATGCGCATGGACGTATCACGCACGTCCGACGCCTTTTCGCCGAAGATGGCGCGCAGCAGCTTTTCTTCCGGCGTCATCGGGCTTTCGCCCTTCGGCGTGATCTTGCCGACCAGGATGTCCCCCGGCTGAACTTCGGCGCCGATGTAGACGATACCGGCTTCGTCCAGGTTCTTCAGCGCTTCTTCCGATACGTTCGGAATGTCGCGCGTGATTTCTTCCGGACCGAGCTTGGTGTCGCGTGCCATCACTTCGAATTCCTCGATATGGATCGAGGTGAAGACGTCATCGCGCACGATCCGCTCGGAAAGCAGGATCGAGTCTTCGTAGTTGTAGCCGTTCCACGGCATGAACGCGACGAGCGCGTTGCGGCCGAGAGCCAGGTCACCGAGATCGGTCGACGGACCGTCCGCGATGATGTCGCCCTTGTTCACCAAGTCACCGACGGTGACCAGCGGGCGCTGGTTGACGCAGGTATTCTGGTTGGAGCGCTGGAACTTCTGCAGACGGTAGATATCGACGCCGGACTTCGACGGATCGAGGTCTTCGGTAGCGCGGACAACGATACGCGTCGCATCGACCTGGTCGACGACGCCGCCACGGCGGGCGGCAATCGCCGCGCCGGAGTCGCGCGCAACCACCGATTCCATACCGGTGCCGACGAACGGAGCCTCGGCTCTCAGCAGCGGCACAGCCTGACGCTGCATGTTCGAGCCCATCAGCGCTCGGTTGGCGTCGTCGTTCTCGAGGAACGGGATGAGCGCCGCGGCGACCGAAACGAGCTGCTTCGGCGAAACGTCCATCAGGTTGATGTTGTCGCGCGGTGCCAGCATAACTTCGCCGGCATGACGGCAGACGACGAACTCTTCAGCGAAGGACCCGTCATCGTTCAGCACCGAGTTGGCCTGAGCGACGTGGTACTTCGCTTCCTCCATCGCCGAAAGATAGACGACGTCGCTCGTCACATTGCCGTCGACGATCTTGCGATACGGGCTCTCGATGAAGCCGTACTTGTTGACGCGGGCAAAGGTCGCAAGCGAGTTGATCAGACCGATGTTCGGACCTTCCGGCGTTTCGATCGGGCAGATGCGGCCGTAATGGGTCGGATGCACGTCGCGCACTTCGAAGCCGGCGCGCTCGCGGGTCAAACCACCCGGGCCAAGAGCCGAAAGGCGGCGCTTGTGGGTGATTTCCGAGAGCGGGTTCACCTGGTCCATGAACTGCGAAAGCTGCGAGGAGCCGAAGAACTCGCGAACGGCAGCAGCTGCCGGCTTCGCGTTGATCAGATCCTGCGGCATGACGGTGTCGATCTCGATCGAGGACATGCGTTCCTTGATCGCGCGCTCCATGCGCAGGAGGCCCAGACGGTACTGATTCTCCATCAACTCGCCGACCGAGCGGACGCGGCGGTTGCCGAGATTGTCGATGTCGTCGATCTCGCCCTTGCCGTCGCGCAGCTCGACCAGCATCTTGACGACCGCCAGGATATCTTCCTTGCGCAGCGTGCGGACGGTGTCCGGCACGTCGAGGTCGAGGCGCATGTTCATCTTCACGCGGCCGACGGCCGAGAGGTCGTAGCGCTCGGCGTCAAAGAACAGCGCGTTGAACATGGCTTCGGCCGAATCCATGGTCGGCGGCTCGCCGGGGCGCATGACGCGATAGATGTCGAACAGCGCATCCTGCCGGTTCTCATTCTTGTCGGCAGAAAGCGTGTTGCGGATGTAGGCACCGACATTGATATGGTCGATGTCGAGAACCGGGATCTCGTCGAAGCCGGCCGACAGGATGACGGGAAGCGTCTTCTCGTCGATCTCGTCGCCGGCTTCCAGGTAGATTTCGCCGGTTTCGATGTTGACGACGTCCTCGGCGAGGTAGTTGCCGTAGAGGTCGTCGTCGGTCGCCTTGAGCGCCTTCAGGCCCTTGTCCTGCAACTGCCGCAGCAGGCGCGGCGTCAGCTTCTTGCCGGTCTCGACGACAACTTCGCCGGTGTCGGCGTCGATCATGTCGGCGAGCGTCTTCTGACCCTTCAGCGCATCCGGCTGGAACGGCACGCGCCAGCCCTCGCCGTCACGCTGGTAGAGCGACTTCGTGTAGAACGTGTCGAGGATTTCCTCTCCATCCATGCCGAGCGCCATCAGGAGCGACGTCACCGGAATCTTGCGGCGACGGTCGATACGCGCATGCACGATGTCCTTGGCGTCGAACTCGATGTCGAGCCACGAACCGCGATACGGAATGACGCGCGCGGCGAAAAGCAGCTTGCCGGAAGAGTGGCTCTTGCCCTTGTCATGGTCGAAGAAGACGCCCGGCGAACGGTGCATCTGCGAGACGATGACGCGCTCGGTGCCGTTGACGATGAAGGTACCATTGTCCGTCATGAGCGGCATGTCGCCCATGTAGACGTTCTGTTCCTTGATGTCCTTGACCGACTTGGCGCCGGTGTCCTCGTCGATATCGAACACGATCAGCCGCAGCGTCACCTTGAGCGGCGCCGCATAGGTCAGGTCGCGCTGGCGGCATTCTTCGACGTCGAACTTCGGCGGTTCGAATTCGTAGGAAACGAATTCGAGCATCGAGGCGCCCGAGAAATCCTTGATCGGAAATACCGATTTGAAAACAGCTTGAAGTCCCTCGTCGGGGCGTCCGCCTGCGGGCTCTTCCACCATGAGGAACTGGTCGTAGGACGCCTTCTGAACCTCGATGAGGTTCGGCATCTCTGCGACTTCGGGGATCTTTCCAAAAAACTTGCGTACGCGCCTACGACCGTTGAACGAAAGGGTCTGAGCCATCGTCGCTCCTTGTCAATCTTGCATCCGGGCCTGCAACGGACGGGAACCGATGGCCAGTCGATCCCGTCGATCAATGAGTAGTTCAATCTCGTCGAGCTTCCGAAAGACGCCAGCACGGATTGCTGTGCTATCCCCCGATCGCGACCATCCTCTTGAAGAACCCATTACCCAAAAGCCGTTTTCGACAGGCTTTTGGGTAATATGTTCCAAAAACGGTCAAAGAGAGGCGGCCACAAGGGCCCCCTCCCTTCGCATTTCGTCGAATTACTTGACGTCGACCTTGGCGCCAGCGTCTTCGAGCTTCTTCTTGAGGTCAGCAGCTTCAGCCTTGGAAACAGCTTCCTTGACAGCCTTCGGAGCGCCTTCGACGAGGTCCTTGGCTTCCTTGAGGCCGAGGCCGGTGATGGCGCGGACTTCCTTGATGACGTTGATCTTGTTCGCGCCGGCATCCGTCAGGATGACGTCGAACTCGGTCTTTTCTTCTTCAGCCGGAGCAGCAGCGCCAGCAGCGCCGCCAGCAGCAGCAACTGCTACCGGAGCAGCAGCAGAAACGCCCCACTTTTCTTCGAGAAGCTTCGAAAGTTCTGCAGCTTCCAGAACGGTCAGCGAGGAGAGGTCTTCAACGATCTTTGCGAGATCAGCCATTTTACTTTTCCTTTTGTTCGGTTCGAACTGGTTTTAAATACAACAGCGAAATTCCGCCTCAGGCGGCTTCGTCCTTCTTGGCATAGGCCGAGAACACGCGGGCAAGCTGGCTTGCCGGTGCTGCGACAACCGTCGCGACGCGGGTTGCCGGGGCATTGAGAAGGCCCAGCAGCTTCGCGCGCAGCTCATCGAGCGAAGGCAGGGTCGCAAGCGACTTGACTGCTTCGGCGTTGAGCGTGGTTGTCCCCATGGCGCCGCCCAGAACAACGAGCTTGTCGTTGGTCTTGGCGAAATCCATGACGACCTTCGGAGCCGTGATCGGGTCGGCGCTGAAAGCGATCAGCGTCTGCCCCTTGAAGAGATCGGTCATCCCTTCAGACTCCGTGCCCTGAAGAGCGATCTTGGCCAGGCGGTTTTTCGCGACTTTGACGGTGCCGCCAGCAGCGCGCATCTTCGAACGGAAGTCGTTCATCTGCGCAACTGTGACACCAGCATAGTGGGCCACGACAACCGAACCGGAAGCCTTGAAGACTTCGTTCAGCTCCGTGACGAATTCGCGTTTTTCCGCTCTTTCCACTGTCTGTCTCCAGTTGACAGGGTTGCTCATCGCAGCCCTGCCGGGTTTGCCTTTGTCACCGGGATCATGCTCGATCCCAAGCAACGCTTAAGGATCCTGTCCCTTGGCGTTCCCGGAAGAGCCGGGTCTGACACAAGGCAAGCGAGGTTCGAACCGAATTTCGACGCCAATGGCGCGATTGAAATCCAGGTCTTCCCCGTCTCATGCGGGCAATGGTGATTAAGGTAGAACCACCCGCAATCTCGGACAGGAACTCCGGGCCGGAAGCCCGGATATTTCCGGCCTCGAAAGGCCGGAAATTCGGTTTCGGGCCGAAGCCCGCAATTTCTTAGGCGACGCTCAGCGTTGCCGGGTCGATCTTGAGGCCGGGGCCCATCGTCGAGGAGATGGCCACGCGCTTGACGTAGTTACCCTTGGCACCGGTCGGCTTCGCCTTGATCACCGCGTCTGCGAAGGCGCGGATGTTCTCTTCCAGCGCCTTGGCATCGAAGGATGCCTTGCCGATGCCGGCATGAACGATGCCCGCCTTCTCGACGCGGAACTCGACGGCGCCGCCCTTCGAAGCCTTGACGGCCGCCGTGACGTCCATGGTGACGGTCCCGACCTTCGGGTTCGGCATCATGCCGCGCGGGCCGAGAACCTTACCGAGACGACCGACGAGCGGCATCATGTCCGGGGTCGCGATGCAGCGATCGAAGTCGATCTTGCCGCCCTGGACGATTTCGACGAGGTCTTCCGCGCCGACGACGTCGGCGCCGGCGGCCTTGGCTTCATCGGCCTTCGCGCCACGGGCGAAAACGGCGACACGAACCGAGCGGCCGGTGCCGTTCGGCAGGTTGACGACGCCGCGGACCATCTGGTCGGCATGGCGCGGATCGACGCCGAGGTTCATCGCCACTTCGATCGTCTCGTCGAACTTGGCGGTTGCACGCTCCTTGACGAGCGTCACTGCTTCGGTGAGGCCGTAGACCTTCACCGGATCAATGCCCTCGCGGGACTTCTGTACACGCTTTGCAATCTTCGCCATGGTCTTAGCCCGTCACTTCCAGGCCCATGGAGCGGGCGGAGCCCTCGACCATTGCCATTGCGCCTTCGATATCGGCCGCGTTGAGGTCCTTCATCTTGGCCTCTGCGATCGTGCGGATCTGATCCTTGGAGATCGAAGCTGCCTTGGCCTTGCCCGGAGTCTTCGAACCGGACTGGATCTTCGCTTCGCGCTTCAGGAAGTAGCTGACCGGCGGCTGCTTCATGATGAAGGTGAAGGACTTGTCCTGGTAATAGGTGATGACGACCGGAATCGGCATACCTTTTTCCATTTCCTGCGTGGCGGCGTTGAACGCCTTGCAGAATTCCATGATGTTAATGCCACGCTGACCAAGCGCAGGACCGATCGGCGGCGACGGGTTCGCCGAGCCGGCCTTTACCTGCAGCTTGAGCTGGCCTGCAACTTTCTTAGCCATTTCTCTCTGCCTCTCTTTGCCCCGCCCGGCTAACCGGAAGCGGGAACTGTTCAGCCGGTTGCCCGGCTTCCTTGCCGGTCGGTTGACCGGCGGCTGCGGTTGCGTGGTGCGGATATACCGGCCCGGCTAAGACCGGCTCCCTCCCACGCGCATGCGGATCACTCCGCCGGAGCAAGCCGACGACGTCAGCCTGCCCACTTCATAAACCTGCGTTCTCTCAGACCTTTTCGACCTGGCCGTATTCCAGCTCGACCGGGGTCGCGCGGCCGAAGATCGACACCTCGACCTTCAGGCGCGAGCGCTCCTCATCGACATCCTGTACGATGCCGTTAAAGGAGGCGAAGGGGCCATCCGAGACACGGACCTGCTCGCCGATCTCGAAGGAAATAGAAGGTTTCGGACGCTCGACGCCATCCTGCACCTGACCGAGAATACGGTCCGCCTCATGATCCGGAATCGGCACAGGCTTGCTGTCCGTCCCGAGAAATCCGGTCACCTTCGGCGTATTCTTGATGAGGTGGTAGGCCTCGTCCGTCAAATTCGCCCGCACGAGAACATAACCCGGGAAGAACTTTCGCTCGGCATCGACCTTGCGGCCGCGACGCACCTCGACCACCTTCTCGGTCGGAACGAGAATCTTCTCAAACAGATGCGAAAGGCCCTTCTGCCTCGCCTTCTCCTCGATCGATTCGGCGACCTTCTTTTCGAAATTCGAATAGGCGTGAACGATATACCAGCGCGCAGCCATGCTATTCTCCACCCAAATCAAGCGCCAACGTTGAGGATCAGGCTCATCAGCCACCCCATCAACTGGTCCGCACCAAAGAAGAAGGCGGCGGCAAAAGAGACCATGACGAAGACCATCAGCGTCGAGATCGTCGTCTCGCGCCGCGAAGGCCAAGTCACTTTTGACGTTTCAGAGCGTACCTGCTGCAGAAACGTGAACGGATTCGTTTTGGATGCCATAAAATGCTCACGCCATTACGGCACGTAAAGCCGATGTATCAGCCCCACGCACCGCGTGTCTGTTTGGACCCTACATAAAGACCGATTCCAAAAACCACAAGAGCCGATCGGTCTTTTTTGTGAATAATAAGGACGGCCGCACCGCCCGTCCCGGACATTCTCGCCGAATTCGAACGACAGGGCAAGAACGAGGGAAAGTGGCAGGGGCAGAGGGGCTCGAACCCCCGACCTGCGGTTTTGGAGACCGCCGCTCTACCAACTGAGCTATACCCCTAGACCAAGACGCGCAACCGCGACCGGATGCATCTCAAGTCTGCGGCTTCTTATTCAGTTTACCGGATCCTTTCAAGCGCATTTGCAACAAAAGAGCAAAAAAGTGCCGAGAAAATTTCCGGTCATTGGTTCACACCCAGGATCGCCCCGTGGCTATAGCGCGTCGCCTTTCAACGTATTCAGGCGGGGGGCTTCGGCTTTGTTTCATGCATGTTGTAATCCCGAAACCGCTGCACACTTTTGGGCGACATGCATCAGGTGTCAAGCGGCACATATTTTCGCCAGTCGTGCTCCTCCTTGAAGCCGAGGACCTCACGGATCTTCCGATTCGAGAGCAGCCCTTCGAACTCGTCGATCTCCCTGGTGAACGGTACATTCGGGTAGAAGCGCCTGGCGAGTTCCCGGGTCGGCGTATTGGCAGAGACCGTGTCGTTGCAGGCATTGAAGATCTCAAAACCGAGCCCGTCCTTCTCGATGCAGAGCTTGACGATCTGCCCCAAGTCCCGAGCGTCGATATAGCTCCAGGCAATCCGCTTGCGTATCTCCGGATGCGCGAAATAATGGGGAAAGCGCTCATATTCATGCGGCTCGATGACATTGCCGATGCGCAGCGCGTAAATGTCGAAGCCGGTCCGCTCCGCAAAAGCGCGCGCCGTCTTTTCGTTCACCACCTTGGAAAGGCCGTAGGAGTCCATCGGATTGACGTCGTAATCCTCCTCCAGCGGGAAGCGATGGAAATCGCGGTGGCCTTCGGCGAAGCAGACGCCGTAGGTCGTCTCGCTTGACGCAACGATGACCTTGCGGATCCCGAGCTTCACCGCCGCCTCGATGACGTTATAGGTGCCCATCACATTGACTCGGAAGGTTTCGTTGTCCGGCTTGATGAGGATGCGCGGAATGGCGGCAAAGTGGACGACGGCGTCGAAGGGTTGCGGCCCCTGCCCCTGATCGAGATCCGGAAAATCCCGATGCATCGACAGCGCGTTGAACATCTGGCCGCCGTCGGTGATGTCGGCGATCAGGTTGGTGACGCCAGGGCTGTCGAGCGGCACAAGGTCGACATTGTGCACTTCATACCCCGCTTCGACGAGATAGGGCACGGCATGCCGCCCGGCCTTGCCGGCGCCGCCGGTAAAGAGAATCCGCTTCTTCATGACGCCTCCCCCGCAACAATGATCGGCAATAGTTAAGTCGTTTCCGCGCGTGCGCAAGATGCGTTTGCACGAGGCGTGCGGTCAACATGGTCAGCGGACGACGCGGCAGGGCGATTCATGTGCCTGCCACGTCACCATCTCAGGCTGTAGCGGACGTCGAAAACGCTGCGTGGCGCCAACAGCGGATCGACAACGGCGGCGCCGAATTGAAGGTTGCCGACCTTCTGCTCGACACCGATGCGACTCAAGCCGCTCAGCCCGTCATCGGAAATATGACTATGCACAACGACGGACGTCCGGGTTGCCGGAGCAATCACCCTGGCCGATTGCGTCAGGCTTGGTCCACGGCAGTGGTTTTCATAGGCGTTGCATTGAAGCGACAGGTTGCGGCGGACCTCCGCGTCGAGTGCCGGCGTTACGATCCAGGTGCGCGCGGTTCCGAGTCCGATGTTGCCCACCCCGCTCAGAGCATTGAAGTCCATATTGATCTGTGTGGAACGTGCGGCCGCCGGGTGGCCGCGCTTGCGCGATAGCAAGCCCCAGAGCCGAAACGGCGCATCCGGTGGATCGAGTTTCCCGGACGGCGCCGCACGCATCGAGATCTCGGCACCCGCGGTCGCGTCCCAGCGCCCCGGCAGACGCACACCGGCGCGTAGCCTGTAGGCATTGGCTCCCGTCTTCGAGGGCGCCCAGATAAAGGCGTCCCTGTCTGTGGCCGATGCCGTAGCCGCAGAGAGTCCCGCACAGATCAAAGCGATGCTCGCCACGGCCAGCCGCGCAGCTTTGCATTTTATCATTTGGGATTCCGATCCTCGGTCGCAACCGGTGCCATTCCGGCAAATCGTCTCGATCGGAGAATAGCACATTCAGGCGCGAGTGCCTCGCGGCAATCGCCCGCGGCAAGCCAAGCCATGGGCGCTCTGTTGCAAACAACACACGCAAGGGGTTGTCCCGCCAACGAAAAAAGCCCCGCAGTTGCCTGCGGGGCCCTCATCAAAATCCGGTAGAACCGGAGTTACTCGACGATGGAGGCGACGATGCCGGCGCCGACGGTGCGGCCGCCTTCACGGATAGCGAAGCGCAGCTTCTCTTCCATGGCGATCGGCACGATCAGTTCGACGTCGACCGTCACGTTGTCGCCCGGCATCACCATTTCCGTGCCTTCCGGCAGCGTCACGATACCGGTCACGTCGGTCGTGCGGAAGTAGAACTGCGGACGGTAGTTGGTGAAGAACGGCGTATGACGGCCGCCTTCTTCCTTCGTCAGGATGTAGGCTTCAGCCTTGAACTTGCGGTGCGGCTTGACCGAACCCGGCTTGCACAGGACCTGACCGCGCTCGACGCCGTTGCGGTCGACACCGCGCAAGAGCGCACCGATGTTGTCGCCGGCCTGGCCCTGGTCGAGCAGCTTGCGGAACATTTCAACGCCCGTGCAGGTCGTCTTCGTCGTCGGACGGATGCCGACGATCTCGATTTCCTCACCAACCTTGACGATGCCGCGCTCGACGCGGCCGGTGACGACCGTACCGCGGCCGGAGATCGAGAACACGTCTTCGATCGGCATCAGGAACGGCAGGTCGATCGGACGCTCCGGCGTCGGGATGTAGGCGTCAACCGCAGCCATCAGCTCGCGGATCGCGTCTTCGCCGATCTTCTTGTCGGAGTCTTCGAGAGCGGCGAGCGCCGAACCCTTGACGATCGGAATGTCGTCGCCCGGGAATTCGTAGGACGACAGCAGTTCGCGCACTTCCAGCTCGACGAGCTCGAGCAGTTCGGCGTCGTCAACCTGGTCGACCTTGTTCAGGAACACGACGATCGCCGGAACGCCGACCTGGCGAGCCAGCAGGATGTGCTCGCGGGTCTGCGGCATCGGACCGTCGGCGGCCGAAACCACCAGGATCGCGCCGTCCATCTGCGCCGCACCGGTGATCATGTTCTTGACGTAGTCGGCGTGGCCGGGGCAGTCGACATGCGCATAGTGGCGGGCCGGCGTCTCGTATTCGACGTGCGCCGTCGAAATGGTGATGCCACGGGCCTTCTCTTCCGGCGCAGCGTCGATCTGGTCATACGCCTTGAATTCGCCGAAGTACTTGGTGATCGCTGCAGTCAGCGACGTCTTGCCATGGTCAACGTGGCCAATCGTGCCGATGTTGACGTGCGGCTTGTTGCGCTCGAATTTGCTCTTTGCCATGGGTACGCTTCCTGTGGTCAAATACGATGGATCAGCCGGCTGGACCGGTTTGTGCAGCCGTTTAAGGGTTTCGCGGCATTTGCGCAAGACTTAATTGCGTCCGCCGAAACGGCAAGATCCAGGCTGTTCGAAAGGCCGTCGCAAAGAATCCCCCGAACCTTCGCGAACAGACTTTACGAAAACCGGAATCGTAGCGCCGCCAAGTGCATACAGGACTTCTTTAAAGTCGCGTGCCAATAGTTGCCGATATGAAAAAAGAAGTTGGAGCGGGTAGCGGGAATCGAACCCGCGTATTCAGCTTGGAAGGCTGCTGCTCTACCATTGAGCTATACCCGCGGGCCTTCGATCCTGAAGCAGAATGGTGGAGGGAGTTGGATTTGAACCAACGTAGGCTGAGCCAACGGATTTACAGTCCGTCCCCTTTAACCACTCGGGCATCCCTCCATTATCCTGTCGGGATCAATCGACCAAGCTTTTGAGATCGTAGAAGAACCGGCGCCGTTTCGTGCCGCCTCGCGATCTGCGCCGGGTATATGACCGCCCACATTCTTCCTGTCAACAGGAGCGAAACGGAAAATTTCAGAAATTCTCCACAGGCACGGACGACCACGGATTTGCGAATCCATTTCCAAGACAGCACAAACCTTACTATAAGGTGCGCATGAGCAAGGACAAGACCGGCGACAAGAGCGCCAAAGACAGCCATTACGCCACTCTCCGGCGCGCGCACCGCGACGCCCGCCGCGAACGTGGCGAGATTCCGACACCCCGCCCCGACAAGCGCCGGAAGCTGCCGGTCGACTGGAAGTCACCGGCGCTCGCGCCCGATGAGGTGCTCCTCTATGGGCTGCACACGGTCCGCGCCGCTCTCGACAATCCGGAGCGCACGATCATCCGCCTCAGCGTGACGCAGAACGCGGCAACACGGCTGGAACTCGGCGAACTTTCCGCACTCCCCTTCCCGGTCGAGACCGTCACGCCGCAGGATCTCGACCGGGTCCTCGGGCCGGATGCCATCCACCAGGGCGTGATGCTTGAGACGCGGCCGCTGCCGCACCGAAAGCTCGAGGCGCTCAGCGAGTGCCCGTTGATCCTCCTGCTCGACCAGGTGACCGATCCGCACAATGTCGGCGCCATCATGCGCTCGGCAGTCGCCTTCGAGGCTGGCGCGCTGATTACCACCATGCGCCACAGCCCGACGGAATCGGGCGTGCTGGCCAAGTCGGCGTCGGGTGCGCTGGAACTCATCCCGTATATTCAGATCACCAATCTCGCCGATACGATCGATGCGTTGCACAAGCTCGGCTTCCAGACGATCGGCCTCGATTCGGAGGGTCCGCAGCCGCTGGAGGACACCTTCTCGGGCGAAAAGATCGCTCTCGTACTGGGGTCGGAAGGCAAGGGGCTGCGTCAGAAGACGCGGCAGACCGTCACGGCGCTGGCGCGACTCGAGATGCCGGGCGCCATCAAGTCGCTCAACGTCTCGAACGCCGCCGCGATCGCCATGTACGCGGCGAGGCAGCATCTGAAAGCCTGACACTTCAGTCTATTGCAGCGCCGGTCGTCGTAAGGTGAGCCGTGGGACAGCCGTCGCGCACCTTCTTCCAGGTCGTTACGTTGAGATTCATCTCGCAACGCGCCAGATAGGCGATGCCGTCGACCCGGATGCACGCGACCTGGCCGAGCTCATATTTCGCCCCGTCGCGATTGCGACAGGTGCAGCGCCGGTCCGGCGGGGACGCAGCCACACTTTCGGCGACCATGGCGACAGCTGCCAGCGACAATGCCAGAACGCGCAGAGCAATCGGGCTTTTCATTCCGCCAGAATAGCGCAAATCCAAGCCGAGCAGAAACGAAGAATGCCGGCCGCTTGCGCAGCCGGCATTCTTCCGCAACAGACCGGCACCTGATTGAAGCGGAATGCGGCAGAAACACCGCAAGCACACTCCGTTCCAGCGCCGGCCGAGATAATCGTTAGCTGGCCAGCCGCAGAACGTTGCCTTCAGCGATCGTCTTTTCAGCTTCGGCAATGGCGAACTGCTTCTGGTCGGCGCCAAGGTTCAGGCCTTCGGCGCGGACGAACTCGACGTCGGTGATTCCGAAGAAGCCGAAGACGGTGCGCAGATAGCTTTCCTGGTGGTCCATGGCCGAGGCCGGACCGGCAGAGTAATGTCCGCCGCGCGTCGAGGCGACGATGACCTTCTTGCCCTTGGCAAGACCCTCCGGACCGGCTTCGGTATAGCGGAAGGTCTTGCCGGCGACGGCCAGGCGATCGATCCAGGCTTTCAACTGGCTCGGGATCGAGAAGTTGTACATCGGCGCGCCGACAACGATGGTGTCGGCGGCAAGGAACTCCTCGAGCATCTCGCGTCCGGCTCGGACATCCGAAGCCAGCGCTGGGTCGACGCCATTGAGGTCGGCAGGCGCCATGATCTGTGCGCCGGTCAGATGCTGCAATCGCTCAGAGACGAGGTCGCGATAAGTAACTTTCGCATCGGCCCGATCGGCCTTGATCTGCGAGACGATCGCCGCCGTCAGGCGACGGGAAACCGAATGTTCCCCGAGAATGCCGGAGTCGATATGGAGGACGTTCATGGGAGGCACCTTTGTTTCGAGTTGCGGTGCACAAAATATGATTTGAAAACAATCGCGGGATAAGAGCGAGAATATTTGACATTCCGTTTCCTGAGGGAAACAATCAATGCATGCCAGAGCGGTTGCGAGTGCCTCTTCGTCCGCTCTGATGGAGGTTGGGATGCAGGACCTGAACGATATCGCCCTTTTTGCCGCCGTCGTGAAGAACAACGGCTTCAGCGCCGCGGCGCGCGATCTGAATATCCCGAAATCCAAGCTTAGCAAGCACGTGGCGCGACTTGAAGATCAACTGGGTGTCCGCCTTCTCGAGCGCTCCACCCGCAAGCTGCGCGTGACGGAAATCGGCCGCGTTTTCTACGAACATGCGCAGGGGCTGCTCGAGGGCGTCGCTGCGGCCGAAGCCGAAGTCGCCGCCGTGCGGGCAGAACCGAGTGGCGTTGTGCGGCTCGGCTGCCCGCTCGGCTTCGCGCCGATGTTGGCCGATATCCTCCCCGGCTTTCACCGCCGCTATCCCGGTGTGCGGCTGCTGATCACCGCGACGAATCGCCGTCTCGACCTGATCGAAGAAAGATTCGACGTGGCGCTTCGGGCTCGCGACCAGCTCGATACCGACAGCCAACTGATCGTGCGCAAGTTCGGCGAGGTGCGATCGCGGCTGGCCGTGAGCCCAACGCTTCTCGCCCGGCTCGGAGAAATCACGACCTCCAATCTCTCCGAGATGCCGACACTTTCCATGAACGAGCAACATCCGAGTGACGTTTGGCGCCTCTTCCACGCCGATGGGGGATCGATCGAGATCGCACACCGGCCGGTGATCGGCTGCAGCGACTTTGTCATTCTCGAACGCGCCGCGATCGAGGGCATGGGCATTGCTCTGCTGCCGGACCACATCTGCGAACGTGCCTTCCGCACCGGCGTGCTGGTTCCGGTGCTTCCCGAGTGGACGTCCGGCAACGTCATGGTCCACCTCGTCTTCCCCTCCCGCCAGGGCATGTTGCCGGCAACGCGCGCGCTGATCGACTACCTTGCGGAAAACCTGATCAAAGCTATGCAACGCTGCCGTGAGGTCGATCCGAGGCCGGCACAATCATTCGATATTTGAGGGAAGCGCAAAGCGCCGACCAGCCGTGCCCGGCGCCGTGACAGATGTTCCGAAGGCTTGGAGAAATGGTGCCCCCAGAGAGACTCGAACTCCCGACCTACTGATTACAAATCAGCCGCTCTACCAACTGAGCTATAAGGGCACATTCGCCCACGGGAGTTACCATATTCCTTCCCGGTGTAAAGCAAAAATGCGGCTCCCCTAAAAATTTCGGGTGCACTCGCCGCAGGGGCGTGACAGAAAAACAGGCATGGCATCGATCCCCTTCGCCGCCGCAACGACAAACGGACTGAATGCATGACCCAGTTCAGCACACTCGCCTTCATAGCCTCGACGGCCGAAGAGGCGCAAAAGGCGGCAAAGGAACTCAAGGCATTGTACGGAGATCACGATCCGGAGGAGGCGGACGTGATCGTCGCCCTTGGCGGCGACGGTTTCATGCTGCACACGCTGCACAGGACGATGAACACCGGTAAGCGCGTCTACGGCATGAATCGCGGCTCGGTCGGTTTCCTGATGAACCGTTACAGCACCAAGAACCTGCGCGAGCGCATTGCCAGCGCCGTCGACAACGCCTTCCACCCCCTGGAAATGCGTACGGTTGACGCAAACGGCAATGAATTCACCGCTCTGGCGATCAACGAGGTCTATCTTTTCCGGCAGTCCTACCAAGCCGCGAAGCTCAAGGTCATTGTCGACGGCAAGGTGCGGCTCGATGAACTGACCTGCGACGGGCTGCTCCTGGCAACACCGGCCGGCTCGACCGCTTACAACCTTTCCGCGCACGGGCCGATTCTGCCGCTGGAGGCCCCTCTTCTCGCGCTTACCCCGGTCAGTCCGTTCCGGCCGCGCCGCTGGCGCGGCGCCCTGCTTCCCAATCGGGTCACCGTCGAGATCGAGATTATCGAGGCCGAAAAGCGGCCGGTCAATGCCGTCGCGGACCACCAGGAGGTCAAGTCGGTCGTCCGGGTGCGCATCGCCGAATCGGAAAAGCTCACGGCCCGCATTCTTTCCGATCCGGACCATTCGTGGTCCGACCGCATCCTGGCCGAACAGTTCTCCAATTGAAATCACACGTTGCAGACCAATATGGTATTCTGCAGAAGCGGTTGTCATCCGTGCTGCATCGCGGCGATGAACACCAGACATTCATGAGGGACCCTCGACGATGTACAAGCCCCTGTCGATCGCGCTTTGCCTGGTTTTGGCTGCCGGCGCTCTACGGGCGCAGGACGGCGAGATCGTTCCGTCGAACGTCACCTTCGTGACCAGTACAGGTTATTGGGAGGCCGGGGCCGGCCCGGAGCCGTCGGACGATCCGGCCGGCAGCCCGCAAGGGTCGGCTGCCGCACAGCGCGGCTATTATAAGCTGCTTGCCGTCCGGCAGACGGACGGCACCGCACGCATCCATCTCCAGCAGATCGCCTCGACGCCGTCCGGTCCCGAAGTAATCTCTTCCGCCGAACTCGAGGAATTCTCGGCGATGAAGCCCTTCGTCACCGACATTCGACCCGAAACCTCAACAGGCATCACGCGGCAGCCGGGAATGTTCGCGACCGTTTATCTGAAGACGGACCCATCCGCCAGCGAACCGGAATCCTGGACGGTGCTGATCGACGAAGTCGGCGACATCAAGATAGAGCGGGCGACCAACTGAACCTCAGAATAGAATCGGCCGGGGAGCACCCGGCCGATTGTCGCATATCCCGTTCGGGACGTTCAGCCCAGGTCCTCGACGACCGCATCCGCCCCGCCGCTGACGCGGTGGGCAAGGGCCGCCTCCATGAAGTCGTTGAGCTCGCCGTCGAGCACGTCGCCAGGGCTCGTGCTTTCGACGCCGGTCCTCAAGTCCTTCACCAACTGATAGGGCTGCAGGACATAGGAGCGAATCTGATGACCCCAGCCGATCTCGGTCTTCGAAGCGGCTTCGGCATTGGCCGCTTCCTCGCGCTTCTTGAGCTCGGCTTCGTAGAGCCGCGCCCGCAGCATGTCCCAGGCCTTGGCGCGGTTCTTGTGCTGCGAACGCTCCTGCTGGCACTGTACGACGATGCCGCTCGGCATATGCGTGATGCGCACCGCCGAGTCGGTGGTGTTGACGTGCTGGCCGCCGGCGCCCGACGAACGATAGGTGTCGATGCGGCAATCGCTTTCGTTGACGTCGATCTGAATCGAATCGTCGACGACCGGATAGACCCAGATAGACGAAAACGAGGTGTGACGGCGCGCGTTGCTGTCATAGGGCGAGATGCGGACGAGCCGATGGACGCCCGATTCCGTCTTCAGCCAGCCATAGGCGTTGTGGCCCTTGACGAGGAGCGTCGCCGACTTGATACCGGCCTCTTCGCCGTCCTGGATTTCCAGGAGTTCCACCTTGTAGCCCTGGCGCTCGGCCCAGCGGGAATACATGCGAAGCAGCATGTTTGCCCAGTCCTGGCTTTCGGTGCCGCCGGCGCCCGAATGGACTTCGAGATAGGTGTCGTTCTGGTCCGCCTCGCCCGAAAGCATGGCCTCGACCTGTTTCTTCGCAGCCTCGTTGCGAAGCTCGCGGAGCGCTTCCTCGGCCTCGGTGACGATTGCCGAATCGCCTTCCTCTTCACCGAGTTCGATGAGCTCGATATTATCGTTGAGCTGCCGCTCGAAACGGCGCAGGCCGATGATGCTGTCGTCGAGCTGCTGGCGCTCGCGCATCAGTTTCTGGGCCTCGGCGGCATCGTTCCAGAGCGACGGATCCTCCGCCTTGTTGTTCAACCAGTCCAGTCGTCTTACCGCCTGGTCCCAGTCAAAGATGCCTCCTCAGCAGGCTTATGGCCTGCTTGATTTCGTCGACAATGTTCTCGATTTCGCTGCGCATGTTCCTGCTTCTTGGTGTGGCTTCACAAATGTGAGGGTCAAATAGCGATGCCCGCCGCCAATGTAAAGGCGACGGGCATCGTATTGGAGGGAGCGCTTAGAAGAGGCCGTTGGAGCCGGAGGTAACCGCCTGATTGGCCTGCGGGGAGTTCTTCAGGATCTCCTCCGGGGGCGCATATTCATCGAGATCGCCGATGACCGAGAAGGTTTCGGCCGGACCGGTCCCAGGCTTGAAGGCTTCGATGATCGTGTCCGGCTCGCCTTCGACCGCCGCCATGCCGGTCTTGCGGTTGACCGGGATCAGGTTCATGCCTTCCGGCACCACGAACTTGCCGGGCTGCGTTCCCTTGACAGCCTCCTGCATGAAGGCGTTGAAGATCGGCGCCGACAGGCTGCCGCCCGTCGCACCGCGGCCGAGCGGTGCCGGATCGTCGAAGCCGAGATAAAGTCCGGCGACGAGATCGGGCGTATAGCCAACGAACCAGGCATCCTTTTCGTCATTGGTCGTGCCGGTCTTGCCGGCGACCGGGCGATCAAGCTGGATCTTGCCCGCCGCCGTACCCCGGGTGATGACACCCTCCATCATCGAGGTGATCTGATAGGACGTCATCGGGTCAAGCACCTGCAGGCGGTTGTCGGTCAAGACCGGCTCTTCCTGCTCGGTCCAATCGTCCGCGTTGCAATTGTCGCAGGTGCGATCCTCGTGCCGGAAAATGGTCTTGCCGTAGCGGTCCTGGATCCGGTCGATCAGCGACGGTTTGATCTGCTTGCCGCCATTGGCGATGACGGCGTAGGCGGAAACCATGCGCAGCACGGTCGTCTCACCGGAGCCGAGCGACATTGAAAGAAGCGGCGGCATCTTGTCGTAGATGCCGAAGCGCTCGGCATATTCGGCGACGAGGTTCATGCCCATGTCGTTGGCAAGCCGCACCGTCATGAGGTTGCGCGACTTTTCGATGCCGAGGCGCAGCGTCGAGGGACCGGCGGAGCCGCCGCCGTAATTCTCCGGCCGCCACACCTGACCGCCGGCGACGATCTCGATCGGCGCATCGAGAATGACCGAAGCGGGGGTGTAGCCGCTGTCGAGGGCTGCCGCATAGACGAAGGGCTTGAAGGAGGAACCGGGCTGGCGCATCGCCTGCGTGGCGCGGTTGAACTCCGACTGGCCATAGGAGAAGCCGCCGACCATTGCCAGGACGCGGCCCGTATGCGGGTCCATCGCCACCAGGCCGCCCTGAACCTTCGGCGGCTGGCGAAGTCGGTACTGGCCCTGCTGATCGAGCGGCTCGACATAGACGACATCGCCGGGGCCGACGACGCCTTCAGGGGACTTCGCGCTCTTGCGCTGGCCGCCGGCGGCGCGATAGGCCCATTGCATGTTCTCTGCGGAAATGCGTCCGGTGACGCGTTCCGCAACGATCTTGCCGGACGCTTCCTTCTCCGGCTGGATGCCGATTTCTGCCCCTTCGCTGTCGACGGCGAGCACGACGGCGAGTTTCCATTCCGGCACGTCGTTCAATACCGGGATCTTGCTCAGAGGCTCGCCCCAGTCGCCGCCGATTTCGATCGTCTTGACCGGTCCGTGAAAACCGCGGCGCTCGTCATAGCTCAACAGCCCATGTTGCAGCGCCTTGCGCGCAATGATCTGCAGGTGCGGATCGAGCGACGTGCGCACCGAGAGACCACCTTCGTAAAGGGCATTGTCGCCATATTTCTGGATGATCTGCCGACGCACCTCTTCGGCGAAGTAGTCGGACGCGAAAAGATGGGCGCCGCCGCGGCGCGGCATCACGCCGAGAGGCTGTTTCTTCGCCTCCTCGCCATCCGGCTTGGTCACGTAACCGTTTTCGACCATGCGATCGATCACCCAGTTGCGGCGTTCGATCGCCGCTTCGGTCTTGCGGAACGGGTGATAGTTGGCGGGTCCCTTCGGAAGCGCCGCAAGATAGGCGGCCTCGGCGACGGTCAGTTCCGTCACGGACTTGTCGAAGTAGGTAAGCGACGCACCAGCAACGCCGTAGGAATTAAGACCGAAGAAGATCTCGTTCAGATAGAGTTCGAGAATTCGATCCTTGCTGTAGGCCTGCTCGATGCGGAAGGAGAGGATCGCCTCCTTGATCTTGCGGTCGATCGTCTGATCGGCAGAGAGCAGGAAGTTCTTCGCCACCTGCTGGGTGATCGTCGAGGCACCCACCGGACGGCGGCCCGAGCCATAATTCTGGATGTTGACGGCGATGGCACGCACGAGGCCGGTCACGTCGACGCCCGGATGCTGGTAGAAGTTCTTGTCCTCGGCGGAGATGAAGGCCGCCTTGACGCGATCCGGTATGGTCTGGATCGGCAGGTAGAGGCGGCGCTCGCGCGCATATTCGGCGATCAGCGCCCCGTTTCCGGCGTGAAAGCGGGTCGTGACCGGCGGCGCATATTTGGCCAGCACCTCATAGTCAGGCAAATCCTTGGTGATCGCCCCGAGATAGATCGCAACGGCCGCGGCGACGCCGAGCAGCAGAAACGCACCAATCCCGAAAAAATATCCTATCAGTCTGATCATCAGCCAGATACCGGTACCTTATTGTCCCATTGCCGGGTCGCCATTCGAAAGACCCACTGTCCAAAGCCAAGCGACCGCGCCAAGCTCTTTCGTCAGAAATCGCCTGGCACGAAAGCCACACGCTTCGCGGGTTCCCTCATATGGCGAGGAAACTCAAGCTTCAACATCGTTTCCCAACAAATCGGGATGCCCTTCCCCCAAAAGGCCCGGATTGTGAGTAAAATAGGGCTGGTTTTCGGTTATACCGTGCGCATCTCGCTGAAAAGCATATCGCTGTTACGCCGGCGACACAAATCACTTCCCGCTTGTGTAGGGGAGGCAGCCGCTCATCCGCCGTTCGCAACCGCCGCCTGGCGGTAGCGTCGGACGGCAACGGCCAGCAGTTCCGAGACCTTCTTGCGCCACACCGGATCGAGCAATTGCTTCTCGTCCTCCTTGTTCGACATGAAGCCGAGTTCGAGCAAGATCGAAGGGACGTCCGGCGCCTGCAGGACGCGAAAGCCGGCATGGCGGTGGGGATTGTTGATCAGTCCGATCTGCCCTTCGAAGGAGGAGACGACGCTCCGTGCCAGATTGACCGAAAAGGCCTGAGTTTCGCGGCGGGTGAGATCGATGAGAATGTCGGCAACCTCCGCCGGTTCGCTTTCCAGCGGTATGCCGGCGATCTCATCGGAGAGGTTTTCGCGCGCCGCGAGATCGGCCGCGAGATGGTCGGACGCCTTGTCCGAGATCGTGTAGACGGTGGCGCCGCGAATGTCCTTCTGCTTCAGCGTATCGGCATGGACCGAAATGAACAGGTTGGCGCTTTTCTGACGGGCGATCTGGACACGCTGCGGCAAAGACAGAAATTCGTCGGCATCCCGCGTCAGAAAGGCCTCGATGCCGGCCTCGCGATTGAGCGTCGCCACCAGATCCCGTGCAAAGTCGAGCGTGACGTGCTTCTCCTCCGTCTTGGTGACGGTGCCGATGGCGCCGGTGTCGATGCCGCCGTGTCCTGCATCCACGGCAATCACGAACGCTCCGGAAACCTTTGCCGGCGCGAGGGTCGGACGGTCGGTCTTGGCGGCGCGCACCGTTCCCGTCCACTGCTGATCGCCAAGAAGCTTGTCGAAGCGGGCCTGATCGATTCTCTCGGCATCGATGACCAGGCGGAAGCCCTTGCCGTCTTCCTCCGGCTTCACTTCCGCATGGGTCACTTCCGTCGGCCCTTTGGCGGATAGAACCAGCCGCGACGCCCCTTCCCCCATCCCGCCATAGCGAATCGCATCGAAGAGACCACGTGGTTCCAAGCTCTCCGGCTTAAGGCCGAAGGACGTCTCCGGCAGGTCGATGATGACGCGAACCGGATTTGCGACGTAATGAATGGAGTATTCGGGGTTGCGATCGAATTCGATCACGAGGCGCGTGCGCGCGTCGTCGCCGGCGACTCGCGCCCCATAAGCCAATAACGGCGCATTCCCATCGGCTGCCCAGCTCGCGACGGGCAGCAGGATGGCCAGCGCCGCAAACAGGACGGCGGCCACGGACCGGGCGCGGCGCGACATCCTTTTCGCCTGCGGCCAATGCCGCTCTGTTGCGGAACGCTTCACCCGGGCTCCCCCATTGTCATTCGAAATCCGGCGCAAGTCCCCCAGGAACCGCGACCATGACCTGCCCACCAATGAACCGTCATGGTTAACCAAACCTTGACGCAAGGCCACCGAAAGCGACCAAATGCGACACGGTTCGAACCGATGCAAGCTTCATCGAACACCTGATTTCACCCGGGCAAGCGAATCGATCAATATTGTGGCGGCAAAGGCTTTTCCCTTGCCAATGTGACATAGAAAACATAAAAGCGTCACAAGGAGAAAGTGTTGACGGGATAGAATCGTCGGCCGGGCAGCCGGAGCTTTAGAGAAGCTTGGCGCCAGGGAAGTGATCGAGCCGGAACAGCCGGTTGCAACCGTATCAAGCTTCCGCGGCCGCAGGTATTCATCCGCCGTCGCTGCATTTCCTCCCGTACACTGGATCGCAATTTCCGGCGGTGGCCGGAGTTCTTGATGGTGATTTTCACCGACTGCCCGCATGCGGGCGTATTCATCGGGCCTCCCCCTCGAGGTCCAGGACATTGGCATTCTTGTTTGGTCTTTGATGTGACTCAGCAGCATCGGTCAGAAGTAAAGAGGCCCCGGGACGGAATCGTTCCGGCCGCCGTCTGGCTGCTGCACCATCACCTGCGCCAAACAGGACCTTTCACATCCGGCGCAGTTTCCGACGTGTTCGACAGCCTTCAACGCGAAGTGCCTCTGTCTGCCGTTGCTCTGCGCCGAGGAGCAGAACTTAGATGGCAGAGAAAATGCTTATCGATGCGTCTCACTCAGAGGAGACGCGCGTCGTTGTCGTTCGCGGGAACCGCATAGAAGAATTCGATTTCGAATCGGAACATAAGAAGCAAATCCGCGGCAATATTTATCTGGCCAAGGTGACCAGAGTGGAGCCGTCGCTCCAGGCGGCCTTCGTGGATTACGGCGGCAATCGCCACGGCTTTCTGGCCTTCGCCGAAATTCACCCCGACTACTACCAGATCCCCCTCGCCGATCGTCAGGCCCTGTTGAAGGCCGAAGCCGAGGACGCCCGCCGCGAGGACGACATCGAGCCGGTCGAAACCGCAAACGATCATGCCGCGGCGCCGACAAAGGACGAGGTTCCGGCCGAGGCCGCCGAGACTGCAACCGAGACGCCGGAAGAGGCAACGGAAGTCGAGGCGGAGAAGCCCAAGGCCAAGCCGAAGCGCACGCGCCGGCCGAAAGCCAAGGCCAGCGAGCAGAAGGAAGAAGCTCCGGGCGACGCCGAAGCCAGCGAAGAGGGCAGCAGCGGTGAAATGGCCGCGATGGTCGATGTCGACTCGATTTCCGAGGACGTCGATGCGCGCCGTCGCCGCGACGACGATGATGATGACGATGACGACGGCCATGACGGCGAGAAGGAAATCATCGAGTCCGTCGGTGCCGAAGACGCGATGGAAGAAGTTCCGGACCGCCACGCCCGCAAGCCGCGCAAGCAGTATCGCATCCAGGAAGTGATCAAGCGTCGGCAGATCCTTCTTGTTCAGGTTGCCAAGGAAGAACGCGGCAACAAGGGCGCAGCGCTCACCACCTATCTTTCACTTGCCGGCCGCTATTCGGTGCTGATGCCGAACACGGCGCGTGGCGGTGGCATCTCCCGCAAGATCACCAACCTGCAGGATCGCAAGCGCCTGAAGGAAATCGCCCGCGGGCTCGACGTGCCGCAGGGCATGGGCGTGATCCTGCGCACGGCCGGCGCGAACCGCACGAAGGTCGAGGTCAAGCGCGACTTCGAATATCTGATGCGCCTGTGGGAGAACGTCCGCACGCTGACACTGAATTCGACCGCCCCCTGCCTCGTCTACGAGGAAGGCAGCCTGATCAAGCGCTCGATCCGCGATCTCTACAACAAAGACATCAGCGAGATCATCGTTTCCGGTGAAGAGGGATACAAGGAAGCCAAGAGCTTCATGAAGATGCTGATGCCGAGCCACGCGAAGGTCGTGCAGCCCTATCGCGACGTGCATCCGATCTTCTCGCGATCCGGCATCGAAGCCCAGCTCGATCGCATGCTGCAACCGCAGGTGACGCTGAAGTCGGGCGGCTACATCATCATGAACCAGACCGAAGCGCTAGTTTCGATCGACGTGAACTCCGGGCGCTCCACCCGCGAGCATTCGATCGAGGACACCGCGCTTCAGACCAATCTGGAGGCGGCCGAGGAGGTTGCGCGGCAGCTGCGTCTTCGCGACCTCGCCGGGCTTGTCGTCATCGACTTCATCGACATGGAAGAAAAGCGCAACAACCGCGCCGTCGAGAAGAAGCTCAAGGATTGCCTGAAGAACGACCGGGCGCGTATCCAGGTCGGCCGCATCTCGCATTTCGGTCTGCTTGAAATGTCGCGCCAGCGCATTCGCGCTTCGGTGCTCGAAAGCACGATGCAGTCCTGCCCGCATTGCAACGGCACGGGCCATGTCCGCTCGCAGTCGTCCGTCGCGCTGCATGTCCTGCGCGGTATCGAGGAGTATCTGCTCAAGAACACCACGCACGACATCACCGTCCGCACGATCCCGGAAATCGCGCTTTACCTGCTCAATCAGAAGCGCGGCACGATCACCGACTATGAACGGCGCTTCGGCGTCTCCATCATTATCGAAGCCGATGCCCATGTGGGCGCGCAGCACTTCGCGATCGACCGGGGCGAACCGGTCGAAAATCCGGTGAAGATCGAGCAGATCCTGCATTTCGCGCCTGAACCGGAAGACGAAGAAGACGTCGTCATCGAGGAAGATCTGGACGAAGAAGAAGCGGAAGAGATCACCGCCGAACGCCGGGAGCAGCCGAAGGCACAGCAGTCCGACGACCAGAATGGCCGCAAGCGCAAGCGCCGCCGCCGCCGCCGCGGCAAGGGCGCAGGCCAAACGCCGGAATCGGCCGCCGCCGAAGCCGGAGACATGGACGATGGCGCAGTCGACGAAGCCGACGATGCCGAGGACGAAGGCGAAGCCCAGGATGCTCTAACGGCAGACGGCGACCAGAAGCGCAAGCGCCGCCGTCGCGGCAAGCGGGGCGGCCGCCGCAACCGGCCGGAGCTGTCGGAAGCCGAGGGCGAATCCGCTCTTGCGGCGGAATCCGGTGAAGAACCGGCTGATGCCGAGGAAGCGGCGGAGGCGGAGGATGCGGATGTTGCTGCCGCCGCGGCCATCGAACAGGTCGTGGATGCCGCGCCTGTCGTCGCAGAGCCCCCGGCAGAGGAAGCAAAGCCGGCAAAGCCGAAGCGCAGCCGCAAGAAGGCCGTCGTGGCCGAGGCACCGGCGGAAAATGCCGACACAGCCGCCGAACAGGCTATCGAAGCGCAGCCGAACGAACCCGTCCCTGCTGCGGTGGAAGAAGCGGCCGCGGACCTGGAAGGCGCCAAGCCCGCACGCGCGAACCGCGATCTGACGACGATTGCCTCAGAGCCCGTCGTGACCTCGAACGTCGCCAAGGGCGAAGCCGAAGAAGAGCCGGCCAAGCCGAAAAAGGGCGGCTGGTGGCAGCGCCGCGGCTTTTTCTAAAGGAACCATGAGCTTACCAACAAGAAAGCCCGGATCGCTCCGGGCTTTTTTATTGCGACTATCGGCCGAGCAGCGCAGGAGGCCGGCTATTTCAACCAGCCTGCAATGCGGTCCATCGCTTCGGCCATGTCGGCGGCCGAACCCGCGTAGGAAAAGCGCATGGTGCGGTGCCCCTCGAGCGGATCGAAATCGAAGCCTGGTGTGGCGGCGACGTTGATCTCGGCCAGCATGCGACGGGCAAATGCCATGCTGTCATTGGTGAACCGGCGGGCGTCCACATAGGCATAGAAGGCGCCATCCATGGGCGATGCGATCGAAAAACCGATTTCGGGAAGGCGCTTCAGCAGGAGATCGCGGTTTGCGGCATAGGATCGCTTGTAACCGTCCAGTTCCTCGTGCGCTCCGAGCGCCGCCTCGGCGGCAATCTGCGAAAGCTCCGGGGGCGAGATGTAGAGGCTCTGGGCGATTCTCTCGAAGACCCGGATCTGGGCTTCCGGCAGCACCATCCAGCCGATGCGCCAGCCGGTCATGCAATAATATTTCGAGAAAGAGTTGATGACGACCGCGTCATCGGCGATCTCCAGCGCCGAGGTCTCTTCGCCGGCGAAGGTCAGCCCGTGATAGATCTCGTCGGAGATGAAGGCGATCGATTGTGTTCGGCAATAGTCGGCGAGCGCCTTCAGGCGCGCCTTGCCCGTGACCGTGCCGGTCGGGTTTGCCGGACTGGCGAGGAGCACCCCCTTCAGCGGCTTGCCGGCCAGCGCCGCGGCCCGCTCCAGGCTTTCCGGCGTGAGCGTGAAGCCGGTTTCGGCATTCGCTTCGATCTCGACCACACTCAGGCCGAGTGCGGCCATGATGTTGCGATAGGCGGGATAGCCGGGACGGGCGATGGCGACGCAGTCGCCCGGATCGAAGAGAGCCAGGAAGGCCAGATTGAAGCCCGCCGAGGAGCCAGTGGTAATCGCGATCCGTTGCGGATCAAGCGTGACCCCGTGACGGCTCTGATAGTGGGCGGCGATCGCCCGCTTCAGGGAGAGCGTGCCGAGGGCGTCCGTATAGCCGAGACGACCGTGCTCCAACGCCCGCCGCGCCGCCTCGAGCACCGCCTTCGGCGCGGGATGGGCGGGCTGGCCGACTGCCATAGATATGACAGGATAGCCGGCATCGCGGCGACGCGTCGCTTCCGCCAGTACATCCATGGCATGAAACGGTTCGACCGCGCTGCGTTTCGAAATCTGTGCCAATGGCTGATCCTCATAAGTTGGCTGGCATCCCGCCCCTTTGCCCGATCGTTTCACCCTTCACAAGTATGGGAGCGCCGCAATTCGGCCGATTTTGCCGTTTCGTTTCGCGCCCGCGCACCCTATGCTCGCATCGACGGCAGGCTCGCTATTGTCGTTGCCTTCGAAGATGCGTTGACGCGGCAATGCGAAATGGGCGACAGACAGGTACGAGAAGACAACGAGGGAATGATGACGCTCAAGAAGAAGATGATCGCCGCCGGAGCGCTGATTGCGCTCGCAGGCGGCATCGCCCTGCCCCAGTCCGCGGCGGCGCTCGACGCAAAGCAAAAGGAAGAGATCGGCGCCTACATCAAGGAGTATCTGCTCGCCAATCCGGAGATCATGCTGGAAGTACAGGAAGCGCTGTCTGCCAAACAGCGCGCCAAGCAGCAGGAAGCGTCGCAAGCCGCGATCGCCAACAACAAGGAGGCGATCTTCAATTCCGCCTACGACACGACGCTCGGCAATCCCAAGGGCGACATCACCATCGTCGAGTTCTTCGACTACAATTGCGGCTATTGCAAGCGGGCACTCTCCGACATGGATGAGATCCTCGCCAAGGACAAGAACGTGCGCTTCGTGCTGAAGGAGCTCCCCATCCTCGGGCCCGATTCGCTCGCCGCTCACAAGGTCAGCGCCGCGTTCCGCGTGCTCGCACCGGAGAAATACGGTGATTTCCACCGTGCGCTGCTTGGCGCCGAAGAGCGGGCCACGGAGGAAACGGCGATCGCCGTTGCTGCCAAGCTGGGGGTGACCGAAGAGCAACTGCGCGCCAAAATGGAAGACGACCCGAATGACGCCTCGATGCGCGAAGCCTATATGCTCGCCAATGATCTCGGCATCACCGGCACGCCATCCTATGTGATCGGCAACGAGGCGGTTTACGGCGCCGTCGGCGCCGCCGAGCTCACCGGCAAGGTCGCCAATCTGCGTGAATGCGGCAAAACGGCCTGCTGACCGAGCAGCGACGCGGAACGCGTCACAGCCGGTTCCCTCAATTCAGCCTATGACTTGTGGACAAATCCCCTGGGTACCCGGGGGGCTTTCCCTCACGGAACCATCGGTCTATAGGTAACCTCCCATCACCAGACCGGAATCCCTTATGTCCTCGACGATTTTTGTGCTGAATGGCCCAAACCTGAATGCCCTCGGCAAGCGCGAACCGGGCATCTACGGCGGCCAGACCTTGGCCGATATCGAGGCGATGTGCAAAGCGGAGGGGAAGCTCATTGGCTTCGACGTCGATTTCCGCCAATCGAACATCGAAGGCGTGCTGGTCGACTGGCTGCACGAGGCGGGCGAAAAGGCCGCCGGCGTGGCGATCAATCCGGCCGCCTATGGGCACACGTCGATTGCCATGCACGATGCCATTCGCGCGATCGCGGTTCCGGTCGTGGAACTGCATCTTTCCAACATCCATGCGCGCGAGGAATTCCGCCACAAGTCGATGATTGCGCCGGCCGTCAAGGGCGTGATCTGCGGCTTCGGTGCGCAGAGTTACATTCTGGCGCTGCATGCGCTAAAGAACCTGACAAACACGTCGAAATAAGAAGTACACGAGGCTCATATCCCATGGCTGACAAGAAACCGGGTATCGATCAGGCGCTGATCCGCGATCTCGCCAATATCCTCAAGGATACCGACCTGACCGAGATCGAAGTGGAACAGGACGATCTGCGCATCCGCGTTTCGCGGAACGGCACGCCTGTTGCGATGCCCATGCACGCAATGCCCACCTACCAGATGCATCCGGCAATGTCCGCGGCACCTGCGCCGGTCGCCGCACCCGCCGCGACTCTCGAAGGTGGCCACAATACGAAGAACGCGGTGACGGCGCCGATGGTCGGCACGGCTTATCTCTCCCCGGCCCCGGGCGCCCGCCCGTTCATCGAGGTCGGCGCGACGGTCAAGGAAGGCCAGACGATTCTGATCATCGAGGCCATGAAGACGATGAACCAGATCCCGGCTCCCCGCTCCGGCAAGGTGACGGAAATTCTCGTGCAAGACGCCGCTCCGGTCGAATATGGCGAACCTCTGATCGTGATCGAATAAGGCACGATGGCGATGATCTCGAAAATCCTCATTGCCAATCGCGGCGAAATCGCTCTGCGCGTGCTGCGCGCCTGCAAGGAACTCGGCATCGCGACCGTGGCCGTGCATTCGACCGCAGACAGCGACGCCATGCATGTCCGGTTGGCCGACGAGAGCGTCTGCATCGGTCCGCCGCCATCCCGCGAAAGCTATCTGAACATCCATCAGATCGTCGCTGCCTGTGAGATCACCGGCGCTGATGCGGTGCATCCGGGTTACGGCTTCCTTTCGGAAAACGCCAAGTTCGCGGATATCCTCGAGGCGCACGGCATCACCTTCATCGGCCCGACGGCCGAGCACATCCGTCTGATGGGCGACAAGATCACCGCCAAGAAGACCGCGGAGGAGCTCGGCATTCCGGTCGTTCCCGGCTCCGACGGCGAAGTGAAGCCCGAGAACGCTCTTAAGATTGCCCGCGAGATCGGCTTCCCAGTCCTGATCAAAGCGACGGCCGGCGGCGGCGGACGCGGCATGAAGGTCGCCAGAACGGAAGAGGATCTCGAGCATGCCGTCGCGACGGCACGCTCGGAGGCGGCGGCCGCCTTCGGCAACGACGCGGTCTATATGGAGAAATTTCTCGGAAAGCCGCGTCATATCGAAATCCAGATCGTCGGCGACGGCGAAGGCAATGCCATCCATCTCGGCGAACGCGACTGCTCGCTGCAGCGCCGCCACCAGAAGGTCTGGGAGGAAGCGAATTCCCCGGCTCTCAACGTCGAGCAGCGCATGAAGATCGGTCAGGTCTGCGCCGACGCGATGAAGAAGATGAAGTATCGCGGCGCCGGCACGATCGAGTTCCTCTACGAGGAGGGCGAGTTCTATTTCATCGAAATGAACACGCGCCTGCAGGTCGAGCATCCGATCACCGAAGCTATCACCGGCATCGACCTGGTGCACGAGCAGATCCGCGTAGCATCGGGCGGTGGCCTATCGGTCAAGCAGGAAGACGTCGTCTTCTCCGGTCATGCCATCGAATGCCGCATCAATGCCGAGGATCCGCGCACTTTCGTGCCCTCCCCGGGCACGATCACGCATTTCCACGCGCCCGGCGGCCTCGGCGTGCGCGTCGATAGCGGCGCCTATCAGGGCTATCGGATTCCCCCCTATTATGACAGCCTGATTGGCAAGCTGATTGTCCACGGGCGGACGCGCGTCGAATGCATGATGCGGCTGCGCCGTGTGCTCGACGAATTTGTCATCGATGGCATCAAGACGACGTTGCCGCTTTTCCAGGAACTGATAAACAATCAGGATATCGCCAATGGTGATTACGATATCCACTGGCTGGAGCACCATCTGGCCGCAACGTCCGCATAGGGTAAGAGATTGAAAGGATCGCGCAGCAAACAACCGGAAATCACCCCGGACATGTTGTTGCGCGCCTATTCCATCGGTCTCTTTCCGATGGCTGACTCGGCCGACGATCCGGAGCTCTTCTGGGTCGAGCCGGAAATCCGCGGCGTCATTCCGCTGGATCGATTTCACGTCTCCCACAGCCTGGCCAAGAGAATTCGCAAGCGTCCTTTCGAGATCCGCTTCGATACAGCCTTCGAAGCGGTTGTCGAGGGATGCGCGAAGCCCGCACCCGGTCGTCCGACCACCTGGATCAACGGCAAGATCCGCTCGCTCTACGCGGCATTGCATCACATGGGCTATGCGCACAGCGTCGAGGCCTGGGAGGACGACAGGCTCGTCGGTGGCCTCTACGGCGTCTCGCTCGGGGCAGCCTTCTTCGGCGAGAGCATGTTTTCGCTGCGCACCGATGCCTCGAAAATCTGTCTGGTCCATCTCGTCGAGCGGCTTCGTGCCCGGCACTTCCAGCTCCTCGATACGCAGTTTACGACGGAGCACCTGAAAGCCTTCGGCGCTGTCGACGTGCCGAAGGCCGAGTATGACCTGTTGCTTGCCAGGGCGATCGCCTCGCCGAATCTTGAATTTTAGTCGGGATGCCCGCCTGCAGCCCCTGCGACTTTTCAATCGCACATTGACCTGCTGTGTCCTCTGCTTGTGCGGGACGGCGGCCTATTGCTTCGCCGCCGTATCCGGGGGCGGAACGTCGGAAGTCGGCTTGCAGGACTGCAGCCAGACATCATAGACGGGATGCTCGACCGCGTTGAGGCCGGGACTGTCGGCGAACATCCAGCCGGTGAAGATGCGGCGGATCTTGCGGTCGAGCGTGATCTCGTCGACATCCACGAAGGTGGTGGTCTTCGGCGCCTCAGTCTCGTCGCGGCTATAGCAGACGTGCGGGGTCACCTGCAGGGCGCCAAACTGAACCGTCTCGCCGATATAGACGTCGAAGGTGGTGATGCGGCCGGTGATCTTGTCGATACCGGAAAAGACGGCGACGGCGTTGGAGAGACGCGTCGCGCGTGCCGGTTCGACGGTGGAAATCAAAGGCAGAGCCAGGAGAAACGCAAGGCCCGTATGCCGGGCCGTCCGGCCCATCAAATTCCGCAGACAGAAACCTGCCATTCCCGCCAATCCCCTGCGATGCTGTTTGTTCTGGATAGCCCTTCAGGCGCTAAACCCGAAATGTGGCTGCGCCATGATCGATCCATAAGTTGAGACCGGAGCGGCGGGTCGGACCGCCTTCGTCAGCACCTATCAGGAGCGCGGCGTCCACGCGTCGTAGTCGCCGGTCACGCGCGGGCGCAGGCCTGCATTGGCCAGCGAACCTTTCGGGCGGTAGGCATTGGGCGTGCCGGTCGGGTTCGAGCGATGCGACTGCTGCCATTCGCGCGCGACGTATTTTTCGTCGGCGGGAGAAATATCGGTGCGGTGATGCATCCACCCGTGCCAACCGGCAGGAATGGCGGAGGCCTCGGCCGGGCCGTTGTAGATCACCCAGCGCCGCGTGCGGCCCTCGGAATCCTTGCCGCCCTGGTAGTAGACGTTGCCGAATTCGTCTTCGCCGACACGCTGGCCATGGCGCCAGGTGTGAAAGCGCGTACCGATCGTCTGTCCGTTCCACCAGGTGAATATCTGCAGCAGGAGCTTCATGGGCATC
The DNA here is from genome assembly GCF_000265205.3 of Sinorhizobium fredii USDA 257. Classification (NCBI taxonomy): domain Bacteria; kingdom Pseudomonadati; phylum Pseudomonadota; class Alphaproteobacteria; order Hyphomicrobiales; family Rhizobiaceae; genus Ensifer; species Ensifer fredii. Next base: position 3,528,244 of record NC_018000.1, on the reverse strand, counting down.
GTCCTTTACCGACCGATGGGAGCCAGCCGGATATAAAAATCTCGCACCCGCTTATGCCGCGCCCCTCATGCCTTGTCCAGTGGTTCAACCGGACCGGCGGTCATTTCACCTGCGTCTTGAAGCCGAAATGACTGCGTTCGAAACCGAGGCGTTCGTAGAAGCGATGCGCGTCGACCCGAACCGCATTGGAGGTGAGCCGCACTTTCGCCGCACCCCTTTCCCGCGCTTCGGCAATCGCGTGGCGGATCATCCGCGCCCCGATGCCACGGCCGCGCATGTCCTCCCTCGTCTGCACGGCTTCGATCACCAGGCTGGAACTGCCGCGCCCGGGAAGCGACGTCGAAACTGCCGTCTGGAAAGTACCGACGACTTCGTCGCCTATGCAGGCGACGAAGAGCGTCTGATGCGCCGAGGCGGTGATCTTCTCGAAGGCGGACAGATAGACGCCAAAGGCTTCAGGTTCGGTCGTGTCGCCGTGACCGCCAAGAAGATCATCCGCGAAAAGTCCGATTATGGCTGGCAAGTCTTCGCGCTCGGCTTTGCGGATCTCTATTTCCATTACTGTGATGCCCCAGCGTGCAGATATCTGAGTTATCGCATCAACCACCCCGAGGCGAAGCTATTGTGACAGCGTGTGAGGAGTCCCAGCATCAGATGTACAGATCAAGGAAGACGTTTCTCAAGAACAAGCGCCGGAATGCCGGATCCGTCCTCCCCGCAACTGGACGTCCTGTCAACTTCCGAAAACCCGTGCGCCCGATAAAAGGCGAGCGCATGCAGATTTTCCGGCTCGACCTCAAGCCGCATGCGCTCTGCATCCGGAAAGCAGGTTTCGAGTTCGGCGAACATGTCGCGGCCGATCCCCTGCCGTTGGTATTTCGGCAAGACGTAGAGCTGATGAAGGATGACGGTCTTCGGGAGTGTCTCCGACATGGCCGCAAAGCCCATGCCGGCGATCTCGCCGCCATTGTCCGCGACGACGAATTCGGCCCTCTTGCGCTGCAGCCGAGCTCTGAGAGCCTCTATGGAATGCCACCTGGCCGTCAGTTCGTCGACCTTGTCGACGCCATAAAGGCTGTCATAGGTCGCATGCCAGGTCTCGGTGAGCAGAGCGCGTACCTTTTCTAGGTCGCGCTCGCTTGCCGTCCGGACGAAGAACTCCGTCACTCTTCGATGCCGAGCTTGGACCTGACGAGAGCCTGCACCGCCTGCGGGTTTGCCTTGCCGCCGGTCGCCTTCATCACCTGGCCGACGAACCAGCCGGCGAGCGACGGTTTTGCCTTGGCCTTCTCCACCTGATCCGGGTTGGCGGCGATGATCTCATCGACGGCCTTCTCGATCGCCCCGGTGTCGGTGACCTGCTTCATGCCGCGGCTCTCGACGATTTCCGCCGGGTCGCCGCCTTCGTTCCACAGGATTTCGAAGAGATCCTTGGCGAGCTTGCCGGAGATCGTCTCCGCCTTGATGAGGTCGATGATGCCGCCGAGCTGGGCCGGCGAAACCGGAGTCTCTTCAATGGCTTTGCCGGCTTTGTTCAACGCACCCAGCAGGTCGTTGATTACCCAGTTCGCGGCAATCTTGCCGTCGCGCCCCTCGGCGACCGCCTCGAAATAATCGGCAATCGCCTTTTCCGAAACAAGCACGGAGGCGTCATAGACCGACAGCCCGAGATCGCGGACGAAGCGTTCCTTCTTGTCGTCCGGCAGTTCCGGAAGATCGGCTTTGAGCGCCTCTACAAAGGCGTCGTCGAACTCGAGCGGCAGCAGGTCCGGATCGGGGAAGTAGCGGTAGTCGTGCGCATCTTCCTTGGAGCGCATCGAGCGTGTCTCGCCCTTGTTCGGGTCGAAGAGCCGGGTCTCCTGATCGATCGTGCCGCCATCCTCGAGAATCGCGATCTGGCGGCGGGCCTCGTATTCGATCGCCTGGCCGACGAAGCGGATCGAATTGACGTTCTTGATCTCGCAGCGCGTGCCGAAGGGCTCGCCCGGACGGCGCACCGAGACGTTGACGTCGGCCCGCATCGAGCCCTCGTCCATGTTGCCGTCGCAGGTGCCGAGATAGCGCAGGATCGAGCGCAGCTTGGTGAGGTACGCTTTTGCCTCGTCCGACGAGCGCAGGTCCGGCTTGGAGACGATCTCCATGAGCGCCACGCCCGAGCGGTTGAGATCGACATAGGACATGGAGGGGTGCTGGTCATGCATCGACTTGCCGGCATCCTGTTCCAGGTGCAGGCGCTCGATGCCGATCTCGACATCCTCGAACTGGCCCTGGCGGTCCGGCCCGATCGAAATGACGATCTTGCCTTCGCCGACGATCGGATCCTTGTACTGCGAAATCTGGTAGCCCTGCGGCAGGTCCGGATAGAAATAGTTCTTCCGGTCGAAGATCGAGCGATGGTTGATCTGGGCTTTCAGACCGAGGCCGGTGCGGACGGCCTGCTTGACACATTCCTCGTTGATGACGGGAAGCATGCCCGGCATCGCCGCATCGACCAGCGAGACATTGGCGTTCGGCGCATTGCCGAACTCGGTCGACGCTCCGGAGAACAGCTTCGAATTGCTCATCACCTGGGCATGGACCTCCATGCCGATGATAACCTCCCAGTCGCCGGTCGCACCGGGAATGAAGCGTTTCGGATCGGGAGTGCGGACGTCGACGATGCTCATCTCATGCTCTTCTTTGAAGCCTGAATTCTGAGGTTTCTCGGTAGAGCAATTGGTTCTGCGGTGCAAGGCTTGTGAGGCGAGCCGCGACCCGGCGCACGCTGGCAATGATCCCGACCCCCAACGTGCGCAACCTTGACGTTCGTACGGCTGCATTCTAAAAATTCGCGTCCGAACGGAGTCTTTATGTTCCTTCAGCTTGAGTCCCGGTAAGGGCCCTGCCCGCATTCACCAGAAGTGCGCGCATGGGCCGGAAACGCGAACCCCGCTCATCCTGTCGATTGGCGGTCCGTTTTCCTGCGTTCTGAAGAACGCTATTCCGGAACACTCAAATCATGGACATTTCGCGCGCCGAACAGCGCATCCTTCACCATTTGGCCCAGGGCGGCCGCATCGAAATTACCCGCGACGGCAAGGCAATCGCCGATATCCGTTGCTTCACTCGTGACGGTTGGGTCTATCCCGGCGTCGATCTCGAGCTTTTCCGAAAGCTGAAACGCAAGCGGGCGATCAAGTCGTCGGGCGGCAGGCCCTATCGCATCACCGAGCGCGGCCTGTGTCTCGTCCGCTCCGAACTCGACAACCGGTGACCTGCGGGTACGTGACCAAGTGCTCAGATACCGGAGAGGATATCTCCGGTATCGCCGTTCCCTGCGACGCGAACTATCGCAAGTGCTCCGACGGTTCTCCTGTGAGTTGTTTCGAAAGGCCGATGAATTCCATGTCACGGTCGAGCTTTTGTGAATAGGCGGTCGACAGCCACTTCACCTGGTAGCCGGCGCTTTGGAAGAAGGCGACCGCGGAAGCGTTCTGCGCGTGTGTCTTTGCGCTGGCGATATCAAAGCCTTCAGCCGCCATGCGTTGCTCCATTTCGGCAAGCAGCGCCCGGCCGAGTCCCCTGCCCTGCGCGCCGGGATCGATCCAGAGATCGGAGATGGTGTCGTCGAGGTCCTCGCGGGCTGCCCAGCCGCAGATGCGGTTTTCCTCCTCGATCAGAAGAACGGAAAGCCAGTGCTCCGTCAGGAAATCTATGAAAGCACGCTCCGCCGCGCCCTGCATTCCCGCGACATCGGCGAGCCCTGCAATCGCCTTCGCCCAGGCCCTGAGCCCGATCGCCGCAAGCGGACCGATCTCGTTCTGGCGAGCGTGGCGAATGACGATCATGAAGCGGAGCCCCTTTCCGCCTGCATTACATCATTTCTGTCGCCGCTTGACCATTGCCGGGGATCAGGCGGTGACCCCGTTTACCACCACCTGGAAGGAGCGAAGCGGCCGGCGGCCTGTTCGATAACATGGGCCGTCTTGAACAGCGTCTCTTCGTCGAAAGGCTTGCCTATCAACTGCAGGCCGAGCGGCAGGCCCTTGTGGTCGAGCCCGCCCGGCACGGCAATTCCCGGAAGTCCGGCCATGTTCACCGTCACGGTGAAGATGTCGTTCAGGTACATCTTGACCGGATCGGATGCGAGGTCCTCGTCGGCTATACCGAAGGCCGAAGACGGCGTGGCCGGCGTGAGGATCGCATCGACACCTGCCTGGAAAGCAAGCTCGAAGTCGCGCTTGATCAGGGTGCGAACCTTCTGGGCACGCAGGTAATAGGCATCGTAATAGCCAGCCGAAAGCACATAGGTGCCGATCATGATGCGGCGCTTGACCTCGCGGCCGAAACCGGCGGCGCGGGTCTTCTCATACATGTCGACAATGTCCTTGCCGTCGACACGCAGGCCGTAGCGCACCCCGTCGTAGCGCGCGAGGTTGGACGACGCTTCGGCCGGCGCGACGATGTAATAGGCGGGCAGCGCGTATTTCGTATGCGGCAGGGTAATGTCGACGATCTCGGCGCCGGCTTCCTTCAGCCAGGCAATACCCTGCTGCCAGAGCGCCTCGATCTCCTCCGGCATGCCGTCGACGCGATATTCCTTCGGAATGCCGATCTTCATGCCCTTGATCGACTGGCCGAGCGACGCCTCGTAGTCCGGAACCGGAATGTCGACGGAGGTCGTATCCTTGGAATCGACGCTGGCCATCGACTTCAACAGGATTGCCGCGTCGCGCACGTCGCGGGCGATCGGACCGGCCTGGTCGAGCGAGGAGGCGAAGGCGACGATGCCCCAGCGCGAGCAGCGGCCATAGGTCGGCTTGATGCCGACAGTGCCGGTGAAGGCGGCCGGCTGACGAATGGAACCGCCGGTATCGGTGGCCGTGGCGCCGGCGCAGAGATAGGCCGCGACGGCAGCCGCAGAGCCACCGGAGGAGCCGCCAGGCACGAGATCCATGTTCGAGACCTTGGCGCGCCACGGGTTCTTGACCGGGCCGTAATACGATGTCTCGTTGGAAGAGCCCATGGCGAATTCGTCCATGTTCAGCTTGCCGAGCATCACGGCGCCGTCGTTCCAGAGGTTCTGGGTGACGGTCGACTCGTAGCGCGGCTTGAAGCCGTCGAGGATATGGCTGCAGGCCTGGGTATGGACGCCTTCGGTGCCGAAAAGGTCCTTGATGCCGAGCGGGATGCCCTCCAGCGCGCCGGCATTGCCGGCGGCGATACGGGCGTCGGAAGCCTTGGCCATGTCGCGCGCCTTTTCCGGCGTCACGGTGACATAGGCGTTGATCGTATCATTGGCTGCCTCGATCGCCGCGATATAGGCATCGGTCAATTCGAGGGCGGTAATTTCCTTGGCGGCAAGCTTGGCGCGGGCTTCTGCGATCGTGAGGCGGGTCAGGTCGGTCATGGTGCAATCGAACTTCGGAATCTGGACGCGGACGGCGGAAGCGGGTCTTACTCGACCACCTTCGGGACGACGAAGAAGTCACGGTCCGAATTCGGCGCATTGGCGACGACATCGGCCGCCTTGTCGCCATCCGCGACGGTATCTGACCGCTTCTTCATTTCCATCGGCATCACCGATGTCATCGGCTCGACACCATCGACGTCGACCTCGGAAAGCTGTTCGACGAAGCCGAGGATACCGTTGAGCTCGCCGGTCATCCGTTCGGCTTCCTCCTCGCTGACGGCGATGCGGGCAAGGCGCGCGACACGCTTCACGGTGGCTAGGTCTACGGACATGATCGTCTCCGGTATCTCAAGATTTCCCCCGCTATAAAGACGAGTTGCACAATGTGCAACTCGTGAATATCGGCGACCCGCTTCTGCGGCGAGGCGCAGCTCTTCCTTAAAGGGTGACGACGCCGCCGACCTCGGGTGTCGCGACCAGCGTCGAGGCGCCGTCCATGCCGGCGACAAAGGTTTCCGGCGTCTGGTCGATGATGGGGAATGATCCGTAATGGCAAGGGATCGCTGTATTGAACTTGAAATAGCGCTGGCAGGCGAGCGCCGCCACGGCACCGCCCATGGTGAAGCGGTCGCCGATCGGCACGATGCCGATATCCGGCTCGTGCAGTTCTTGGACAAGTGCCATGTCGGAAAAGATGTCGGTGTCACCCATGTGATAGAGCGTCGGCTCGTCATCGAAATGCAGGACGAGGCCGTTGGCATTGCCGAGGCAATGCGAAACGCCGTCCTCGGTGATCTGAGCCGAGGAATGCAGGGCGTTGACGAAGGTGGCCGAGAACGCACCGAGCTTGATCGTTCCGCCGGTATTGCCGGGCTCCATATTCGAGATGCCACGATGTCCGAGCCACATGCACAGGTCGAAGTTGGCGACGACGGTGGCGCCGGTCTCCTTGGCGATCGCCACCGTGTCGCCGACATGATCGCCATGGCCATGCGTCAGAAGGATATGCGTCAGGCCAGCGGTCGCGGCGATGCGTTCGCTGGCGCGGAACGCCGGATTGCCGGTGAAGAACGGATCGATCAGGATCTTCGCCTTCGCGGTCTCGATATGAAAGGCGGAATGGCCCAGCCATTTGATCTTCATGACGTTCTCCCTCAAATCATGGCGGCTTCGAAGCAAACCATAAAGGTGATCGATTTATCTGACAGACGAGCATATGGATCGCACCAGCGAACTGGAAAGATCGAATCGGCAACCTCATGGCAATTATCACCATCGAAGAACTCGCCGCGCGGCTGCCGCCGCATCAGGCGATCGCGGGTCTGGACCTCGGCACCAAGACAATCGGACTGTCGGTATCCGATCTCGGACGGCGCTTTGCAACGCCGCGCGAGGTCATTCGCCGCGTCAAGTTCGGCGTCGACGCGCAGGCGCTGCTCGATGCTGCCACAAAGGAACGGATCGCCGCCTTCGTCATCGGCCTGCCGGTCAACATGGACGGGACGGAAGGGCCGCGCTGCCAGGCGACGCGGGCCTTCGTGCGCAACATGGGCGAGAAGACGGATATCCCCTTCGTGCTTTGGGACGAACGGCTTTCGACGGTCGCGGCCGAGCGGGTGCTGATCGAAATGGACGTTTCGCGCAGGAAACGCGCCGAGCGCATCGACTCGGCTGCTGCCTCCTTCATCCTTCAGGGAGCGCTCGACAGATTGGCGTCCCTCGGCAGGCGCGACACGTCCGTCGATTGAGATTTCGCGCCTCCGAACCGCGCGCGGTACCAGGACGTAATTTGCCGATGTTTCCGCAGCGCAACGAGGCCGAAGAGGACGATGGTGTCGAGGACCATCGCCCGTGCAACCAGCGGCGGAATGCTTTCCGGCGGAATTCCGAGAACATGGCCGTAGAGGTGGAAGACCAGGTCGTGCGCCTCGCGCGTCAGCATGAAGATGCCGAAGCTCATGTCATAATAGGAGAGCGAATACCAGCCGGTCAGCAGCATCACCGGGCCGCCCCAGAAGACCAAAAGCCACTTCACGCGCCTCTCCCTTCGGCCCAACCGCACAGCAGCGGGTAGACGGCGCGGTCGGCGAGGGCAAAACCGACCAGGCCGACAGCGAGCGTCGCTATGTCGAGCGCCACTCCGGCGAAAAACATCATCATGACGATCATCAAGCCAGTTCTCACCGAACCGCTCCGTTCCAGACTTCATTGAACTGACGTCAGTATCTCTGTCATAGCCGGCCTAGCGCAACGTAAACCATTCATTAAGGTTAATATTCACAAGCAAAGGCGGCTTGCGGCCCGTCGCCCGCCGGTTCTAAAAGCCTAGCGTGAGTGCGAGACCTTCTCGCCTCCGCCCCAGCGTAGCACCTCCCTCTGCATGAGCCGTCATGACCGCCATTTTCGAAAGCATCCTTCCCGTCTTCCTGCTCGTGTTGCTTGGCGTCTGGCTTCGCCGTTCGAGGCTCGTCGATCAGGGGCTCTGGGTGGGACTCGAGCAGTTCGGCTACTATTTTCTCTTTCCCTCACTTCTCTTTTCGACATTGGCGAAAGCGGACTTCACCGGGATGGAGGCCGATGCGACGGCCATTGCGGCAATCGGCAGCGTCACGCTGATGTCGATCGCTCTCCTCCTGATCTGGCCCCTCCTGCGAAAGAACGGCATTTCCGGTGCCACCTTCACTTCGATCTTCCAAACAGCGACGCGCTGGAACGCCTTCATCGCGCTGGCCGTCGCCGAGAAGCTCTACGGTGCGATCGGCCTCAGCCTGACGGCGCTGGTGATGACGCTGATCATCATCCCGATCAATTTCTATAATGTCGCCGTGCTGGTGTGGTTCGGCGGCGGTGACCGCGGCGTCGGATTCTTCTTCCTGAAGATCATCACCAATCCGCTGATCATCGCGTCGGCGCTGGGGATACTGTTCAACCTCACCGGCATCGAGCTCTATGAGCCGGTCATGACGGCGATCGACATGCTGGCAACGGCCTCCCTGAGCCTCGGCCTGGTGCTGGTCGGTGCCGGACTGAGGATCGCCGACGCCCTGAAGCCGACCGGCGCCGCGATGCTTGCGGTCGCGCTCAAGCTGATCGTCATGCCGATCTTCATGGTGGGCGCCAGCGCGCTGCTCGGCATCACCGGCGACGCCCTGCTCGTCATCGCGCTCGGCGCCGCCGTGCCGACGGCGATGAACGGCTATCTTCTTGCCAAGCAGATGGGGGGAGATGCGGAGCTTTACGCCGCCGTCGCGACGGTGCAGACGGCCGTGTCGTTCTTCACGATCCCGCTCGTCCTTTTCGCCACCGGCTATGTAGCGGCCGGATAGAGCAGGTCGAGCACGTAGGCGGAATCGAAGCGCGAATCGAGCATGCCGTAAGTGGCGCGCCAGCCGGCGGCCAGCCGCGACTCCAGGAAGGCATCGGCGATGCGCCCGGCACCCAGCCGATAGAGCTCGGCCGCTGCCGCCGCCAGCGCAAGCTGCTCGACCAGCAGGCGCGCCGCGCCCTCGTCACGCTCGCAGAGCGACATGGCGGCGCGCAGCACATCGATCGTCTTGGGTCCAGCGGGTCCGAGATCGCGGCTGAAGACGCCGAACAACTGCTCGAACAGTTCCTTTCGACGCCCGAGCACCCGGAGCACGTCGAGCGCCATCACATTGCCGGAGCCCTCCCAGATCGCATTGACCGGCGCTTCGCGATAGTGGCGGGCAAGCGCCCGTTCCTCGACGTAACCGTTGCCGCCGAGACACTCCATCGCTTCGTAGATCAAGGCGGGGGCGATCTTGCAGCACCAGTACTTCGCGACAGGCGTCATGATGCGGGCGTAGGCTGCATCTTCGGCACTGCTATGCGCATTATCGAAGGCTTCGGCGAGGCGGAAAGACAGCGCGCTTGCCGCCGCGACATCGAGTGCCATGTCGGCCAGAACACGCGTCATCATCGGCTGGCTGACGAGCGTCTTGCCAAAGACCTTGCGGCCGCGGGTGTGGTGCACGGCCTCGGCGAGCGAAGCGCGCATCATGCCGGCCGAGGCGAGCGCGCAATCGAGCCGCGTCAGCGTCACCATGTCGAGGATCGTGCGAATGCCGGCATCCGGCGTTCCGAGCAGGAAGCCGAAGGTATCCGAAAATTCGACCTCCGACGACGCGTTGGAACGATTGCCGAGCTTGTCCTTGAGACGCTGAAAGCGCAGGCCGTTGGCGCCGCCGTCCTCGAGCAGCCGCGGCACGAGGAAACAGCCGAGCCCCTCGCGCGTCTGCGCCAGCATGACGAAGGCGTCGCTCATCGGCGCCGACATGAACCACTTGTGGCCGTTCAGGCGATAGATCCCTTCACCGACGCGTTCGGCGGTCGAGGTGTTGGCGCGCACATCCGTGCCGCCCTGCTTCTCGGTCATGCCCATGCCGATCGTCACCGCGGATTTCTGCATCCAGGGCCGGTTGGTCGAGTCATATTTGCGCGACAGGATCTTCGGGGCCCATTCCTTCTGGACGGCCGGCGACGCAGTGATCGCGGCAACCGAGGCGCTGGTCATCGTCAGCGGGCAGAGATGGCCGCATTCGAGCTGCGCCGTCAGATAGAAGCGGAGCGCCCTCGCCTTGTGCGAACGGCCGCGCTCGTCCGGCAGATTCTCCCAGGCAGACGAATGCAGTCCGGTCGTCATCGATCGGCGCATCAGCGCATGCCAGGCCGGGTGGAACTCGACGACGTCGAGGCGCTCGCCACGCGGCCCGTGAGTCTTCAGCTTCGGAACGCCCTCATTGGCCATGCGCGCCAGTTCCTGCGCCTCCGGCGAAGTCACATAGCGGCCGAGCGCGTCGAACTCGTCACGCAGCGTCTTCGGCATGGCCGTGGTGATATCGACGACCAGGGGGTCGGAACGATAGGCATTGATACCGGACCAGGGCTTCGGCTGGTTCAGTTCGGCGAGTTTCTGTTCGGTCCGGTTCATCTGATTCATAGGCCCGGTTCTAGCGCAAGTTTCGCGGGTACGAAACAGGCCCGCGCCAAGAACCGTGGCGACGGCAAGTTTTCTTCGGAAGGCCCGGCGCGCGGCTTGCCGCGCCCCTTGCCGCGCCCGGGGCCACGTTCTATAGAGCGAGCCAAATTCCAGCTTGCAAGGGCGGCTCATGATCACTTTCCCGCATCGCCACCTGCTTGGCATCAAAGGGCTGACGGAACAGGACATCACGCTCCTGCTCGATCGCGCCGACGAAGCGGTCAAGATCTCCCGGCAGAGGGAGAAAAAGACCTCTTCGCTGCGAGGACTGACGCAGATCAACCTCTTCTTCGAGGCGTCGACCCGCACCCAATCTTCCTTCGAACTCGCTGGCAAGCGGCTCGGTGCCGACGTCATGAACATGTCGGTCGGCAACTCCTCGGTGAAGAAAGGCGAGACGCTGATCGACACGGCGATGACGCTCAACGCGATGCACCCGGACGTGCTCGTCGTTCGCCACTCTTCCGCCGGCGCCGCAGCACTGCTCGCGCAGAAGGTCTCCTGCTCCGTGGTCAATGCCGGCGACGGCCAGCACGAGCATCCGACGCAGGCGCTTCTCGACGCGCTGACGATCCGCCGCGCCAAGCGAAAGCTGTCGCGGATCATCGTGGCGATCTGCGGCGACGTCCTGCATTCCCGCGTCGCCCGCTCCAACATTCTGCTGCTCAACCAGATGGGTGCACGCGTTCGCGTCGTCGCACCGGCGACCTTGCTCCCCGCAGGCATCGAACAGATGGGCGTCGAGGTCTATCGATCCATGGCGGAAGGCCTGAAGGACGCCGACGTGGTGATGATGCTGAGACTCCAGCGCGAGCGGATGGCCGGCTCCTTCGTCCCGTCGGTGCGCGAATATTTCCACTATTACGGGCTCGACGCGGAAAAGCTGAAGGCGGCCAAGGCCGATGCGCTCGTCATGCATCCAGGACCGATGAACCGCGGCGTCGAGATCGCCTCGGAGATCGCCGACGGACCGCAAAGCGTCATCGAACAGCAGGTTGAGATGGGCGTCGCCGTCCGAATGGCCGTCATGGAGACGCTTCTTCTCTCTCAGAACCAGGGCCCGCGCCTATGACCAGACCGCTTGTTCTGCAGAACCTGCGCATCGTCGATCCCTCGCGAAATCTCGACGAGATCGGCACGATCATCGTCGGGAGCGACGGACGGATCCTTGCCGCCGGAAAGAACGCCCAGAACCAGGGCGTGCCGGCGGGCGCCTTCGTCAAGGATTGCGCCGGTCTCGTCGCCGTGCCCGGGCTCGTCGACGCCCGGGTCTTCGTCGGCGAACCGGGCAGTGAGTATCGCGAGACGATCGAGTCGGCCTCGCGGGCGGCGGCGACCGGCGGCGTCACGTCCTTTATCTCCATGCCCGACACCAATCCGGTGATCGACGAGATCGCCCTCGTCGAATTCGTCCAGAAGACCGCCCGCGACAAGGCGCTCGTCAACGTCTACCCGGCGGCGGCCGTCACCAAGGGTCTGCTCGGGGTGGAAATGAGCGAACTCGGACTGCTCCGCGATGCGGGTGCGGTCTGCTTCACCAACGGCCGGCAACCGGTCCACGACACGCTCGTGCTTCGCCGCGCAATGACCTATGCGCGCGAGTTCGATGCGGTCGTTGCGCTGGAGACCCGCGACAAATATCTTGGCGCCAACGGCGTCATGAATGAAGGCCTGCTGGCAAGCTGGCTCGGACTTCCGGCCGTTCCGCGTGAGGCCGAGATCATTCCGCTTGAGCGCGATCTTCGCATCGCCGAACTGACCCGGGCCGCCTATCACGCCGCCGAAATCTCCGTCCCCGAAGCGGTGGATGCCGTGCACGCGGCGAGAGAGCGCGGGGCGAACGTCACCTGCGGCATCTCGATCAACCACCTGACGCTGAACGAGAACGATATCGGCGAATACCGGACCTTCTTCAAGCTGGCGCCGCCGCTGCGCGGCGAAGACGACCGGGTCGCGATGGTCGAAGCGCTTGCCGCCGGCAAGATCGATATCATCGTCTCCTCGCATGACCCACAGGGCGCCGATACCAAGCGCCTGCCCTTCGCGGATGCAGCGGATGGCGCGATCGGCCTTGAGACCCTGGCGGCGGCTGCCCTTCGGCTCTACCACAGCGGCCAGGTTCCGCTGATGCGGCTGATCGATGCGCTGTCGACGCGCCCTGCCGCAATCTTCGGCCTGGAAGCGGGCACGCTGAAAGCCGGGGCGAAGGCGGACATTACCGTCCTCGATCTCGACGAGCCCTGGATCCTCTACGAAAAAGAGCTGGTTTCCCGCTCCAAGAATACGCCGTTCGAAAATGCGCGCTTTACCGGCCGGGTCGTGCAAACCTATGTTGGCGGCAAGCTCGTCCATTCATCATGAGCCGAAGCATATAGGCGGGGGAGGAACCGGTGGATCTGTTTTCCTGGCAGCTGGGGCTGCCCGCGACATTCTTGTGCCTCGTCTTTGGCTATCTGCTGGGCTCTATCCCGTTCGGCCTGATTCTCACCCGCATGGCGGGGCTCGGCGACGTGCGCAAGATCGGCTCCGGCAATATCGGCGCGACGAACGTGCTGAGAACCGGCAACAAGAAACTCGCGGCCGCCACGCTACTGCTCGACGCACTCAAGGGAACGGCTGCAGCAGCAATCGCGTCTTTCTGGGGTGTTGAAGCCGGCATCGCCGCTGGCCTTGCCGCCTTTCTCGGCCATCTCTTTCCGGTCTGGCTCTCCTTCAAGGGCGGCAAGGGTGTCGCCACCTATATCGGCGTCCTGCTTGGCCTTGCGCCGCTGATGGTGCCCGCTTTCGCGGCGATCTGGCTCGCCACGGCCAAGATCACCCGCTACTCCTCACTGTCGGCTCTCGTCGCGACGGCGGTCATTCCGATTGCACTCTATGCAACCGGATACGGGAAAGTCGCCCTGCTCTTTGCCTTGATGACCGTGATCACCTGGATCAAGCACCGCGCCAATATCCAGCGGCTCCTGAGCGGCACGGAAAGCCGGATCGGAGAAAAGGGATAATGCCGAACGGCAGCGCTCGACGGAACGGAACCGCGCTGACGGAACGGCAGAGGATCGCGTGGCTGCGGCTGATCCGCAGCGACAATGTCGGTCCTGCGACCTTCCGGGATCTCGTCAACCATTTCGGCTCCGCCGAGGCGGCGCTCGAGGCACTGCCGGAACTGTCCCGCCGCGGTGGCTCGAATCGACAGTTTCGCATCGCCTCGCTGGCGGACGCGGAGCGGGAGCTCGAAACAGCGCATCGGTTCGGCGCGGTGTTCGTCGGGATCGGCGAACCCGATTATCCGCCGGCGCTAAGGGAGATCGACGGCGCACCTCCGCTCATCGCCATGAAAGGCAACCTCCAGGCGGCAAGCCGCCCCTCGCTCGGCATCGTCGGCTCACGCAATGCCTCGGTCAGCGGCGCGAAATTCGCTGCGATGATCGCCCGCGATGCCGGTGCGGCCGGCTACGTCATTAGCTCCGGCCTTGCCCGCGGCATCGATACCGCCGCCCACCGCGCCAGCCTTGAGACCGGTACGATCGCCGCGCTCGCCGGCGGTCTCGATCAACCCTACCCGCCCGAAAATGTCGGCCTTCTGCAGGAGATCACCGCGGGGACGGGATTGGCGATCAGCGAAATGCCCTTCGGCTGGGAGCCCCGCGCCCGCGACTTTCCGAGAAGAAACCGCCTGGTCGCCGGCATCAGCCTCGGCGTCGCGATCATCGAGGCTGCCAGCCGTTCGGGGTCGCTCATCACCGCCCGCTATGCAGCCGATTTCGGGCGGCTCGTCTTTGCCGTGCCGGGCTCACCGCTCGATCCGCGCTGTCACGGCACGAACGATCTGCTGAAACAGGGGGCGATCGTCACTACCGCCACAAGTGACGTTCTGGAGGGATTGTCGCCTCTCAGCCGCGACGATCTTTTCTCGCGCTTGAGCGCCCGCGAGCCGTCGGTCGAACACGCGCCCTCCGGGATACCGGCGACGGCGGCACCCGGCGAAGGCGACCGTGCCCGCATCGTCGAGGCGCTCGGCCCGACGCCGGTCGAGATCGACGACATCATTCGCCACACCGGCCTTGCCGCCTCCGAGGTCTATCTCGTGCTGCTCGAACTCGATCTTGCCGGCCAGCTCTGCCGCCACGGGGCCAATCTCGTCTCCCTCGCTCCCCCGCAATAGCGCGAAAACACAGCTGTACGTCGCCTCGCAACACGCGCAGAAATCGCAAATTGAACCACCACGAGTTGCGGAATGTCGTTTGTTGCGGTTTGGTTGCGGTCGGCCGGAATGTCGCTATTTTCGATAAAGCCCTTGACCGCGCCCGAATCCCTGTCCATTTCGTGGCCTCAATAGCGGCCGCGCAACGCCTGCGCTTTGCCAGAAGAGATTGTCTCAGAGAATGACGATGAATGTTGTAGTGGTGGAGTCGCCTTCCAAGGCCAAGACGATCAACAAGTATCTGGGCCCCGGCTACAAGGTACTTGCTTCGTTCGGCCATGTGCGGGATCTGCCGGCCAAGGATGGATCGGTTCGCCCGGACGAAGACTTCGAAATGTCGTGGGAAGTCGATGGCGCCTCCGCCAAGCGGATGAAGGACATTGCCGACGCTGTGAAGTCGTCGGACGGGCTGTTCCTCGCAACCGACCCGGATCGCGAGGGTGAGGCGATCTCCTGGCATGTGCTCGACCTCCTCAAGAAGAAGAAGGTCATTGGCGACAAGCCGGTCAAGCGCGTCGTCTTCAATGCGATTACCAAGAAAGCCGTGCTCGATGCGATGGCCGATCCGCGCGACATCGACATTTCGCTTGTCGACGCCTATCTCGCCCGCCGCGCGCTCGACTATCTCGTCGGCTTCAACCTCTCGCCGGTTCTCTGGCGCAAGCTGCCGGGCGCGCGCTCGGCCGGCCGCGTGCAATCGGTGGCGCTGCGTCTCGTCTGCGATCGCGAGGGGGAGATCGAACGCTTCGTCACAGAAGAATATTGGAATATCTCGGCGCTTTTGAAGACGCCGCGCGGCGACGAATTCGAAGCACGGCTCGTCTCGGCCGACGGCAAGCGGCTGCAGCCGAGGTCGATCGGCAACGGCGAGGAGGCCAATCGGCTGAAGGCCCTGCTCGACGGCGCAAGCTATGTGGTCGCAAGCGTCGAAGCGAAGCCCGTCAAGCGGCACCCAGCCCCGCCCTTTACCACCTCGACGCTGCAGCAGGCCGCCTCCTCCAAGCTCGGTTTCTCGGCGTCGCGGACCATGCAGGTGGCGCAGAAGCTCTATGAAGGTGTCGATATCGGTGGTGAAACCGTCGGTCTCATTACCTATATGCGAACCGACGGCGTGCAGATGGCACCCGAAGCGATCGACGCCGCGCGCCGGGCGATCGGCAGCCAGTTCGGTCCCCGCTACCTGCCGGAAAAGCCGCGCTTCTACTCGACCAAGGCGAAGAACGCCCAGGAAGCACACGAAGCCATCCGGCCGACGGACTTCAACCGCACGCCCGATCAGGTACGTCGCTTCCTCGACGGCGACATGCTGAAGCTCTACGATCTGGTCTGGAAGCGCGGTATCGCCAGCCAGATGGCATCGGCCGAGATCGAACGGACGACAGCGGAGATCCTGGCCGACAACGGCGGCAAGAAGGCCGGCCTCAGGGCAACCGGCTCGGTCATTCGCTTCGACGGCTTCATCGCCGCCTATACGGACATGAAGGAAGACGGCGAACAGGCGGACGACGGCGACGAGGATGGTCGGCTGCCCGAGATCAACGCACGCGAAAATCTCGCCAAGCAGAAGATCAACGCCACCCAGCACTTCACCGAGCCGCCGCCACGCTATTCGGAAGCGACGCTCATCAAGAAGATGGAAGAGCTCGGCATCGGCCGCCCTTCGACCTATGCCGCAACGATCAGCACGCTCGTCGACCGCGACTATGTAGAGATCGACAAGCGTAAGCTGGTGCCGCAGGCCAAGGGCCGGCTGGTGACGGCATTCCTCGAGAGCTTCTTCGCCCGCTACGTCGAATATGATTTCACCGCATCGCTCGAGGCGAAGCTCGATCAGATTTCAGCCGGCGAACTCAATTGGAAAGATGTGCTGCGCGAGTTCTGGAAGGACTTCTTCTCGCAGATCGAGGATACCAAGGAACTGCGCGTCACCAATGTGCTCGATGCACTCAATGAGGAGCTGGCGCCGCTCGTCTTCCCGAAACGCGAGGACGGCGGCGACCCGCGGATCTGCCAGGTCTGCGGCACCGGCAAGCTCTCGCTGAAGCTCGGCAAATACGGCGCCTTCGTCGGCTGCTCCAATTACCCGGAGTGCAACTACACGCGCCAGCTGTCGTCCGAAAGCAATGGCGAGGCGGAAGCGGCGGCGTCGAACGAGCCGCAGAGCCTCGGCAAGGATCCGCACACCGGCGAGGAAATCACGCTGCGCAGCGGTCGCTTCGGACCTTACGTCCAGCGCGGCGACGGCAAGGATGCGAAACGCGCGAGCCTGCCCAAAGGGTGGACGCCCGCGACGATCGACCACGAGAAGGCGCTCGCTCTTCTTTCGCTGCCGCGCGACATCGGAAAGCATCCGGAAACGGGCAAGATGATTTCGACCGGGCTCGGCCGCTACGGGCCGTTCGTGCTGCATGATGGTACCTATGCCAATCTGGAATCGGTCGAAGACGTCTTCTCGATCGGCCTCAACCGCGCCGTTTCGGCACTCGCCGACAAGCAGTCGAAGGGCGCCGGCGGCGGACGCGGGCGCACTGCCGCCGCCCTCAAGGAACTCGGCCAACATCCCGAAGGCGGCGCGATCACCGTGCGCGACGGGCGCTTCGGCCCCTATGTCAACTGGGGCAAGGTGAACGCCACCCTGTCGAAAGGCAAGGATCCGCAATCCGTGACCGTCGAGGAAGCGCTCGCGCTGATTGCCGAACGTGCGGCGAAGGGTGGCGGATCGAAGGGCAAGGCGACCAGGGGCAGATCCGCGGCCGCAGCAACGAAAAGCACGGCGGCGAAAGCCGAGAAGCCCAAGACAGCGGCGAAGCCGAAGAGCAAGACGGCCGCGAAGGCCAAGAAGGACTGACATTGAGCAGAATTCCGCGCGATCCGGCCGAACGGCCCGCAAAAGGTGCCGGCAAGAAGCAGTTGCGCGCGGCCCAGGCGGCGCCCTCCGTAAGGGAAACGATCGTCCACGGCGCCGTTCCGCCACGCGACGTCTTGATGCGCTTCATCGCCGAGAACCCGCAGCAGGCCTCGAAGCGGGAGATCGCCAAGGCATTCGGCCTGAAGGGCGAGGCGCGCGTCGAACTCAAGGCGCTGCTCCGCTCGCTGGAAGAAGACGGGCTGGTCGAGAAGAAGCGCAAGTCGCTCGTTCGCCCCGGCGCGCTGCCGCCCGTCACCGTTCTCGACATCACCATCCGCGATATCGACGGCGAATTGATCGGCCGCCCGGCAGAATGGCTGGACGACGACGGCGTCGCACCGGCAGTCCTCATCCGGCAGTCGGCGGCCGGCAAGGCGAAGGGCAAGGCGCCCGTCGCCGGCCTCGGCGATCGGGTGCTTGCCAAGATCTTCCCTGCCAAGGAGCGGGGCGGCCCGGCCTATACGGCGCGCATTATCAAGGTTCTCGACAAACGCAAGGACGCTGTGCTCGGCGTCTTCCGCGCGACTCCGGGCGGCGGCGGACGGCTGATGCCGATCGACAAGCGTGGCGAGGAAGTGCTCGTCGATCAGGATTTCATCGGCGATGCCAAGGACGGCGACCTCGTCGAAGTGCATCTCGCCCGGCTTGGGCGCTACGGGCTGCCGCGCGCCCAGGTGCAGAACGTCATCGGTTCCGTCGCCTCCGAAAAGGCGATCTCGATGATTGCCATCCATGCGCATGGCATCCCGCATGTCTTCCCGGAGCGCGTGGTGCAGGAGGCCGATGCGGCCGAGGCCGCTACGATGGGGCATCGCGAGGACTGGCGCTCGCTGCCGCTCGTCACCATCGACCCGGCCGACGCCAAGGACCACGACGACGCAGTCCATGCCGAACCGGATCCCTCGCCCGACAATCCTGGCGGCGTCATCGTCACGGTCGCGATCGCCGACGTCTCCTGGTATGTCCGGCCGAAATCGGCGATCGATCTCGAAGCGCTGAAGCGCGGCAATTCGGTCTATTTCCCCGACCGTGTCGTGCCGATGCTGCCCGAGCGCATCTCCAACGATCTCTGCTCGCTGAAGGAGGGTGTCGATCGCCCGGCGCTGGCGGTGCGAATGCGTTTCTCGAAAGAGGGCCGTAAGGCGGGACATACCTTCCACCGCATCATGATGCGCAGCGCCGCCAAGCTTTCCTACAGCCAAGCCCAGGCCGCCATCGACGGAGCGCCGGACGAAAAGACCGGACCCATTCTGGACACGATCCTGAGGCCGCTATGGGAGGGCTACCGGATCCTCACCCGTGGGCGGGAACGGCGCCAGCCTCTCGAACTCGACGTGCCCGAACGCAAGATCGTCCTGAAGCCGGACGGAACCGTCGACCGGGTCTTCGTGCCGGAACGCCTCGACGCCCACAAGCTGATCGAGGAAATGATGATCCAGGCCAACGTCGCCGCGGCGGAGACGTTGGAGCAGAAGCGACAGGCGCTGATCTACCGCGTTCACGACCAGCCATCGCTCGCCAAGCAGGAAACCCTCCGTGAGTTCCTGGCGACGCTCGACATTTCGCTCGCCAAGGGCGGCGCCATGCGTGCCAACCACTTCAACGGCGTTCTCGCACGCGCCGACGGCAAGCCCTTTGAGACGATGGTCAACGAGATGGTGCTGCGGTCGCAGAGCCAAGCGATCTACAGTCCGGAGAATATCGGTCATTTCGGCCTCAACCTGATGCGCTATGCCCACTTCACCTCGCCGATCCGTCGCTATGCCGACCTGGTCGTGCACCGGGCACTGGTGAGCTCGCTCGGCCTTGGCGAGGGCGGCTTGACGCCGCAGGAAGAGGGCGTGCTCGACGATATCGCCGCGGAAATCTCCACTTTCGAGCGACGCGCAATGGCCGCCGAGCGCGACACCGTCGACCGGCTGATCGCCCATCACCTAAGCGGACGCGTCGGCGAGGAGTTCGACGGGCGCGTTTCGGGCGTGATCAAGGCGGGACTTTTTGTCACTCTCCCGTCCTATGGCGCAGACGGTTTCATACCTATATCAACGCTCGGGCGCGACTATTTCATCTATGATGAAGCGCATCAGGCGCTGTCCGGTGAAAAAACCGGACTTGGCTATCGTCTCGGCGATCCGGTTCGCGTCAGGCTCGCCGAAGCCGTGCCGCTCGCCGGCGCGCTCCGCTTCGAGATGCTGAGCGAAGGGCAAAAGATGCCGACGGCAATGCGCTCCTTCCACAAGTCCGGCCGCCGCGATCGAGGGAACACAGGCAAGCGGCCGGGAACGCGGCCTCCGCGCGGCAAACGCTGATCGCCAGCGGGCCGGTACGGTCCTCGTTCGATTAAGGATTGAACATGAAGGCAATGGCAACGGACAAGCTCCAGCTCGGCGGGGAGCAGCAGGAGCAGCGGCCCGTGGGCCGCTCTATCAAGCGCGGCTTTCTGGGAAAGTGCCCCGCCTGCGGCCAAGGCCGACTGTTTCGAGGCTTCGTCAAATCGGTGGATGCCTGCGCCGCCTGCGGCGAGCGGATGGACCATCACCGTGCCGACGACTTTCCGCCCTATATCGTCGTGACGATCGTCGGCCATGTGGTCCTCGGCGGCTACATGATGACGGATCTCGTTCTGCCGCTCTCCACCTGGCAGCACCTGGCCCTCTGGGCACCGGTGACGCTGGTCAGCGCTCTCGCCCTGATGCAGCCCGTCAAGGGCGCCGTCATCGGGCTGCAATGGGCCCTGAAGCTGCACGGCTTCGGCGATCACGAGGATCGGCCGGAAGACATCCTGCCGCCGCGGGATCCGTCGACATGAGGCCTGATCGCGGCAGCGGCAGCCCCTCTCAGCCGCAACTTGGGACAAATAGACATCAGCCGCTCAGACCGCGGGATGCGGCATCGATCATGCTTCTCGACCGCTCCGGCGTGGGCGTGCGCGTCTTGATGGGAAAGCGCCATAGTGCCCATGCCTTCATGCCGGACCTCTATGTCTTTCCCGGCGGCCGTCGCGACCCGACCGACCATCGGCTAAGATTTTCCGGCGATCTCCATCCGTCGGTCCTGCGCGCTCTGAAAGCAGGCGACGGTCACCCAATTACCGATGGACGCGCCCGCGCGCTGGCCCTCGCCGCCGCCAGAGAACTTTTCGAAGAGGCGGGCGTATGCCTCGGCAGAGCACACAACGGGGCGGATGCCACCCTTCCCTTTCTTCCCGATCTCACAAACTTGCGTTATATGGCTCGGGCCATCACTCCGCCGGGACAGACACGGCGGTTCGACACGCGCTTCTTTGCGGTCTTCGCGGATGAGGCCGAGATCGATCCGTCTGAAGTCCTGGACAGCCGGGAGCTTCAGGATTTGCAGTGGATCGATGTCAACGACTTCTCGTCTCTACAAGTGCCGGAGATCACCGCAACCATCCTCGCCGATCTGAGAGGCGGGCTCGAATCGGATCCCGCGCTTCCTCCTGAACGGGCGATACCGTTCTATTTCACGCGCCACGGGCGCTTTCTTCGCACGCTTCTCTAGGGATCCTGTCGAATGTCGAAGCCGCCGTCCGGCACATCTGCGCCGGTTGACGAAATTCACTGGCCTTCGCTGATCGCTGCAGTCGCTTCGATCACTGCGGTGGGTATCGCCATCGGCCTCGGCCTTCCCCTGCTCAGCATCATCATGGAGAAGCGCGGAATTGCCCCGACGTTGATCGGGCTCAATTCAGCCATGGCCGGCCTCGCATCGATGGCGGCCGCCCCGTTGACCACGAAGCTTGCGCACCGGCATGGCGTTGCGCCAACCATGCTGCTGGCCATTCTCTTTTCGGCGGCAAGCGCCCTCGGCTTCTACTACATCACCAATTTCTGGCTGTGGTTTCCGCTCAGAATCATCTTTCACGGCGCTATCACGGTGCTGTTCATTCTCTCGGAGTTCTGGATCAATGCGACGGCGCCGCCGAACAAACGCGGCTTCGTGCTCGGCATCTACGGCACCGTGCTGTCGCTCGGCTTTGCCAGCGGACCCCTGCTCTTTTCCATCCTCGGCAGCGAGGGGATCCTGCCCTTTGCCGTCGGCGCCGGCGTCATTTTGCTTGCCGCCATACCGATCTATTTGGCCCGCGACGAAAGTCCGGTTATCGACGAAAAACCGGACCGGCATTTCATGCGCTACGTCTTCCTGGTGCCGACGGCGACGGCCGCCGTTTTCATCTTCGGCGCGGTCGAATCAGGCGGGCTTTCGCTGTTTCCAATCTTCGGAACGCGCGCCGGCTTCACCGAATCGCAGGCCGCTCTGTTGCTGACCGTCATGGGCGTGGGCAACTTCATCTTCCAGATCCCGCTCGGCATGCTCTCCGACCACGTAAAGGATCGCCGTACGATCCTGTCGGCGCTGACGCTGGTCGGCTTCGTGGGCGCCCTGTTTCTGCCGATGCTCGTCGAAAGCTGGGTCCTGATGGCCCTCGTCCTGTTGTTCTGGGGCGGATGCGTCTCCGGCCTCTATACGGTGGGCCTTAGCCATCTTGGCTCGCGGCTTCAGGGAGCCGATCTTGCGGCCGCTAACGCCGCCTTCGTTTTCTCCTATGCGGTCGGCACCGTGGCCGGACCTCAGGTTGTCGGTGTAGCGATGGATGTCACCGGCAATGACGGTTTTGCCTGGGCGATTGCCGGTTTCTTCGGGCTTTATGTTGTGCTTTCGCTCGCCCGTATTGTTTTGAACCCAAAACGGTCTTGACTTTTCGACCGCGATTTGTAGTTTCGCGCCAACCTTGACCGTGGCCCGCAACCGGTTGTCCACGGCTTTCATCTTTTAAAAGGCAGGACGACCATGGCGAAAGCTACCACCATCAAGATCAAGCTGCTGTCGACGGCCGACACCGGTTACTTCTACGTCACGACCAAGAACAGCCGCACGATGACGGAAAAGATGACGAAGACGAAGTATGATCCGGTCGCCAAGAAGCACGTCGAGTTCAAGGAAACGAAGATCAAGTAAGATCACGTTTCGGTTCGACCGACGAGCGCCGGCCGCAAGGTTCGGCGCTTTTTCTTTGGCGCCTGCTGTCGCTGCGGAGATCTTCGACTGAGCGACATCTGACAAGATGCGCGGCGCAGGAGATCGGAACGAAAAACGCCGCCTCTTTCGAAGCGGCGTTTTGAAAGGGGGTCGGCTGGCTCCGACTGCGGCACGAGGAATCCGCGGATGTCAGAAACCAGCCGACCGACCCCACGACCCAGGAGATGCGGCGGACCTGAGCATCATGGGGTAACCGATCGATCGTGGAAGTCACACTTCCTTAATATCAGCATTGCTTGAAAATAAAAAAAATCAACGAATTCTTAATCACCGAAACGCGTTGCTCAGTGTTTGGTTAATTCTGTCTCGTATTCGGACGAATCCAAACTCGCCGCCCTATGCAAATGCTTGCCCCAGCGCCAGCGATGCCGCTGAAATTACAACTTATAAGTAAGCTGGCAAGATGAGTTGGGCGTAAGTTACAGTCTCCGCTACGCCGAACGGCGAGGCTCGAGACCGCCCGTAAGCGCTGCTTGCCAATTTGGGCTTAGAGGCTTGCTGGTTGCTTTAAAGCGCATCGCACTCAAACGTATTCACGCGACGCGCCATAGGCCCTTGCTCTTATGCATCTCGTCATCCCAAAACCGCTGCACACCTTCGAGCGACATGCATTTAGGCGGCCGCCGCGACGACCCGGTTGCGCCCGTTGTTCTTCGCTTGGTAAAGCGCCGTGTCGGCGCGCTTCAGCAAGGCTTCGGCCGTATCCTCGTGCGGCCGCAAGGTGGCTATGCCGAGGGATGCGGTAATGGTGAGGACCGTATCTTCCTGCGAAATTCCGAATGCGCGTCCCTCGACCATCAAGCGAAGCCGTTCGGCCACGATCGCCGCCATTTCGGGCGTGGTGTCCGGCATGACGATCACAAACTCCTCGCCGCCGAACCGGCAGGCGAGATCGGCCCCGCGTACCGTCGCGCGGACGCGGTTGGCAAATTCGCGCAGAACCTCATCACCTGCATCATGCCCATAGGTGTCGTTCACCAGCTTGAAGCGATCGATATCGGTGATGCAGATCGACAGTGGCCGGCCGCGTGCACTCGCCCGGTCGATCAACAGCTTCATATGGGTATCGAGATAGCGCCGATTGTGGAGACCGGTGAGGTCGTCGGTGATCGCCAATTCGATGGTCTGCTGGACGCTCGCGCGCAGCCGGTCATTGCAGTGCTTGCGGCGGATCTGTGTCAGGGAGCGCGCGACCAATTCGTTGGGATCGACCGGACGCATGATGTAGTCCGTCACTCCAAGCTCAAGGGCGCGAACGATCATCTCTTCGCTCCCCTGCTCGGTGACGAGCAGGATCGGTATGAAGCGCGTCCTCTCGAGGGAGCGTAGCTGCGAGCAGAGGCGCAGCGGATCGTAGTCATCAAAGTTCGCGTTGACGATCACCAGATCGAAGCTGTTCTCGGCGGCTTCGAAGAGGGCGGCCTGGGGATCGGAGATCACCGCGACTTCGGCGATCGGCTTCAAGGCGCGCAGCAGCCGTTCCTGCGAGGAGGCTCGGCCATCGACGAGGAGCACGTTGCCTAGCTCGTCGGGGCGGTCAACGCGGGCAAGCTCCTGCAAACCGATGGTGTGCGCCGTCTGCGCCCTGAGGCGCAACTCGTCGCTGACATTTTTGAGCCGCACCAGGCTTTTCACCCGCGACATCAGCTGGAGATCATTGACCGGCTTGGTGAGGAAATCGTCTGCGCCAGCCTTCAAGCCGCGCACCCGATCGGAGGGCTGGTCGAGCGCCGTCACCATGACCACCGGAATATGGGCGGTGCGGCTGTTTGCCTTGAGCCTCTCGCAGACCTCGAATCCGTTCATGTCGGGCATCATGATGTCGAGCAAGACAAGATCGACCGGCGTGTTCTCGCAGATCGCCAGTGCGGAGCGCCCGTCGCCGGCCGTCAAGACATCGAAATACTCGGCGACCAGCCGCGCCTCAAGAAGCTTCACATTGGCTGGTATGTCATCGACGACGAGGATGCGCGCAGTCATATCGTCTTTCCCGGCACTCAGGCATCGCCCAGATATGTCTTGATTGTTTCAATGAATTTGGGAACGGAAATCGGTTTGGAAACATAGGCTTCGCATCCGCCTTGGCGAATGCGCTCCTCGTCGCCCTTCATGGCGAAAGCGGTTACGGCAATGACCGGAATGACGTGGAGTTCGTCGTCTTCCTTGAGCCACTTCGTCACCTCGAGGCCGGACACTTCCGGCAACTGGATGTCCATGAGGATAAGGTCGGGCCGGTGCTTGCGCGCTAGTTCGAGCGCTTCCATGCCGTTGCGCGTCTGGATCGTCGCATAACCAGAAGCCTCAATCAGGTCGCGGAAGAGCTTCATGTTCAGCTCGTTATCCTCAACAATCATCACCTGTTTGGGCATGTCGATCCCTTGCTGTCTGTCGCCGCCTTGCAAGTCCCCTGGAGAGATATAAGCTTCATGAACGGTGACTCGACCCATTTCCTCGGTCGCAAGACTAACGATATTTGGTTGAAAAAGAGGTAACTCCGGACGTCATATGAGAAGAGATTCAACAGCATGAAGAGCGCTGACGAAACGGCGATCGCGATCCTCGGCTGGCTCGCGGGCGAGCCGGAACTCCTGTCCCGTTTCCTGGCGCTGACCGGTACCGACCCTGATTCGCTGCGCAAGGCCATCGGGGAGCCGGGCTTCATGGGCGGGCTCGTCGCGTTTCTGATGGACCACGAGCCGACTTTGATCGCCTTCTGTACCGCGACGCAGACCGCTCCAGAGGAGGTCGTCAGGGCACACCAGGCATTTTCCGGTCCGGCGAACTTTGAGGACATCTGAGCGTGTCTATCCTTGGCGACATCCGTCTTGGTCGGCGACCGTTGATCGTCGCCGACGTCGACGAAGTCGTGCTCGAATTCCTGACGCCCTTCACTGCGTTCCTTGAGGCGCGCGAGCACACGCTGCTGCCGCGGTCCTTCCGTCTCACCGGGAATATCGTCGATCGACGCAACGGTGAAGCGGTCAGCGATGTTGCGACGCAAGCGCTGCTCGACGCCTTCTACAAAGAGCAGGATCAGTGGCAGACGCCAGCCAGCGAGGTCATCGAGACGCTGGCGGGATTTGCCGACGACGCGGATATCGTCTTCCTGACGGCGATGCCGCCGCGTCATGCTGCGGTGCGCCGGGCGCTGCTCGATACGCTTGGCCTCCCCTATCCGTTGCTCGCTTCCGAGGAGCCCAAGGGGCCGCTCGTCAAACACCTGCATGGCGGGCGAGAGTTTCCGCTGGTCTTTATCGACGATATTCTCCGCAATCTCCGTTCCGTGCGCGCGGAAGCGCCCGCTTGCCTCCTGATCAACCTGATGGCCAACGCGGATTTTCGCGGCCTCGCCCCGCCGCCTGACGCCGGCATGCAGCTTGCGACGAATTGGCCTGAAGCGGCCAAGTTGATCCGCAACCACTGGGGCGCCGCAAAGAGCGGTTGAACGTCGCTCAACTCCGCTGTCGGCCGCAATGCGCGTGAGCATCCTCATTGCCTCAAGTCCAGTCGCATCAGCGGCCTGCCGACCTTGCGGCGGGCGGCCATCTCGAAGCCGGCGGCATCGAAGATCGCCGTCGAGCCGATATAGACCGCGACGGATTTCGGCTGCTTGGTGTGGTCGATCGGGCAGGCATCGAGGTAGTGCGCGCCTCCTGTCCGCGCGTGACCGATGGCGGCGGCGAGCATGCGGTGACTCAATCCTTTGCCGCGCAACGGCGATGAAAGGAAGAAGCAACTGACCGCCCAGACGCTCGCGTCCTCGGCCTCTCTCTCTTCCAGCGGTCGCGAACACGTGCGCGGCGAATTGAACTGCGGCACATCGTAACGAGGCCCTACCTGAACCCAGGCGACTGGCTTTCCCTCGCAATAGCCGAGGATGCCCGGCGGCGGACCGGCTTCGATGCGCGCCCGGATGAACTCCTTCCGATCCTCGGCCGACATGTTGCCGCGGATCCTATAGGGCAGGCGCAGCGCAACGCACCAGCAACCGCAATACGCTCCCTTCGGCCCAAAGAGCTTTTCGAAATCCGGCCAGAGCTCTCCTGTCACCGGCGCAAAATGCAGGGCGATATCCACCATGGTCTCCGATCGTCGCCTTGAGACTCACTAGCGTAGAGCGTAAAGTCGCCGCGTTCAACATTTGTTCCGGCCATGCCCAGCTCTGCTCCGTTTTCCGGCTTCTGCCGAGACTGCCTCAAGGAACTGGCCGCTCCGGCGCGACGGTGCATGGCCTGCGGCAGCCCGCGGCTTCTCAGCCATTCCGAGCTCTATCGGCTGACCTTGGCGCATGTCGATTGCGACGCCTTCTATGCCTCAATCGAGAAGCGCGACAATCCAGAGCTTGCCGACAAGCCGGTGATTATCGGCGGCGGCAAGCGCGGCGTCGTCTCGACCGCCTGCTACATCGCCCGCATTCACGGCGTCCGTTCGGCAATGCCGATGTTCAAGGCGCTCGAAGCCTGTCCTGAGGCCGTGGTGATCAAGCCGAACATGGAAAAATATTCACGCGTCGGGCGCGAGGTCAGGGCGATGATGTTCGAGCTGACGCCGCTCGTGCAGCCGCTGTCGATCGACGAGGCGTTCCTGGACTTGAACGGTACCGAGCGGCTGCACCAGGATCCCCCCGCACGAACGCTGGCGCGCTTTGCCAAGCGTGTCGAGCAGGAAGTCGGCATCACCGTCTCCGTCGGACTTTCCTACTGCAAGTTCCTCGCCAAGGTCGCCTCCGACCTGCAGAAGCCGCGCGGCTTCTCCGTCATCGGTCAGTCCGAAGCGGTCGACTTCCTGAAGGAGCGCCCAGTGACGTTGATCTGGGGCGTGGGCAAGGCCTTCGCCGCGACCCTCGAGCGGGACGGCATCCGCACCATCGGTCAGTTGCAGACGATGGACGAAGCGGATCTCATGCGCCGCTACGGCTCGATGGGGCAAAGGCTATACCGCCTGTCGCGCGGACAGGACGAGCGCATCGTCGAGACCGACGACGAAGCAAAGAGCGTGTCCTCGGAGACGACCTTCAACGTGGACCTGTCGCGCCCGGACGAACTCGTTTCGCATCTCAGGCGCTTGAGCGAGCAGGTCGCGCTGCGGCTGCGTAAGTCGGACCTTGCCGGGCAGACGGTCGTCCTAAAGCTCAAGACCGCGGACTTCAAGATCCGCACACGCAATCGACGGCTTGAAAGTCCGACCCGCCTCGCCGACCGCATCTTTCGCATTGGCCTTCAGCTGCTCGAGAAGGAAGTCGATGGTACGAAATACCGTCTGATCGGCATCGGCGTCAGCGACCTCACCTCCCCGGATCTCGCCGATCCGCCGGATCTCGTCGATCCACTGGCGACGCGGCGGGCTGCCGCCGAGGAGGCGATCAACAAGCTGCGCGACAAATTCGGCAAGATCAGCGTCGAAACGGGATACACCTTCGAACATCGCCGGCGCGATCAGTAGACCTTCTCGCTCGATGACCGGCGGCGCGACTCCAGTAATCCAATTCGTTAAATATTGCCCGTTACCCTAGATCGATAGCTTCGGCGTGCCCGTTCAGCAGCAACATGGACGCGCACGTCGACGCCCGGATGGAAGCGCCGCGACATGTTTGCGCTTCAGGTCGGAATGAGGGTTTGTATTGCGTTTCACTCTCAGGATCGGACTGGCCGTTCTCATCGTGTCGGCGCCATCGGCCTTTGCGGCCGGCGCCAAGGCGCCCTTGCAGATCGTCGTATCGAGACAGCAGCAATCGCTCGTCGTCTATGACGGCGATACCGTCGTCGCCACGTCCAATGTCTCCACCGGCAGGCGCGGCCACACGACCCCGACGGGCATTTTTTCGATTCTCGAGAAGCGACGTCATCACAGATCGAATATCTATTCGAATGCGCCGATGCCGTTCATGCAGCGGCTCACCTGGTCCGGCATCGCGCTGCATGGATCGAACCATGTACCGGACTATCCGGCCTCGCACGGCTGCGTGCGCCTTCCGATCAAGTTCGCCGTCGGCCTGTTCAATATGACCGAACGCGGCATGCATGTGGTGATCTCGGATCGTCAGGTTACGCCCGTCGAAGTCGTGAGCAGCACGCTGTTTCAGCCGAACCAGTCGCGACCGCCAGAGCCGCCGATGTCGGACGTGCCCCTCCGCCCCGCTATCACCCATTTCGACGGAAGTTCTGTCGAAGTCGCCATGACGGACAGACGCCCTTCGCCGGCGTTCCTTGACGAGGATCGGGCGCCGATCCGAATCCTGATCACCCGGCGTGGCACTCAGGAGACCATGCGCGATCTCCAGATGCTGCTGACAACGCTCGGCTACGATGCCGGCGATCCGGACGGCCACAGCGGCCCAACGACACTTGCTGCGATCCGCTCCTTCCAAACGGCCGAGGGGCTGCCGGTGGACGGCAAAGCGACCCCGGAACTGGTCGAGGCCGTCTATCGCAAGGCTGGCCGAGACCGGCCGTCGAACGGCATTCTGCGCGTTCGCCGCGAGTTTCAACCTCTTTTCGAGGCAGAGATCAGGATCGACAAAGCCGAACTGGCGCTCGGCACGCATTTCCTGCAGTTCCAGGATATCGACGCGGCAACCGGGCAAGGCAAATGGTTCGGCATGTCCCTGGACAACGCTCTGTCAAAAGCCGCGAAAAATCGGCTCGGCATAGCGGTCGACGCAGATCCCATGGAGTTCAACGCCTTGCAGCGGACTTTGAACCGCATCACCTTGCCTGAAGACGTCCGCCGGCGCATCGCGGGCCTCCTTGCCGATGGGTCGTCGCTTTCGATCTCGGATACCGACACGGGGCTGGAGACCGGCGAAGGGACCGACTTCATCACCGTCACGCGTTCCGTAAGCGGCGGCTGATGATCAGTGGTCGAAGCTCCTATACGAGCTCGACGTCCACTACACCGGGCGCCGAGCGAAGAGCTGCGGCAATCTCCGGCGAGATCCGATATTTTTCGCTGAGCTCCACCTCGATCTCCCGCTGACCATTGTCCTTGATGACGATGAACGAGACGAGGCCATCCCCCTTGGCATTGAGGTGCGAGGTGATGGAGCGCAAGGGGCCGGAATCGCGCACATAGACGCGCAGCGCCTTCTGCATCTGCAGCGATTCCTCTTCGAGCGAGCGCAGGGTCCGGATGCGAAGTCCGATGCCTTCCGGCCGCTCCTCCGCATCCACGGTCATCACCAGCGATTTGCCGGGCTCCAGGAGGTCGCGGTACTGGTTCAGCATCTCCGAGAAGAGCACCGCCTCGAACTGGCCCGACGCATCCGAAAAGGCGACAATGCCCATCTTGTTGCCGGTGCGCGTCTTGCGCTCCTGCTTCGAGGTCACCGTGCCGGCGAGCCGGCCTGCGGTCGCACCTTGCTTCACAGCCGCGGAAAAATCCGCGAATGTCTGCACGCGCATCTTCGCCAAGAGCTTGTTGTAGGTGTCGAGCGGATGGGCGGACAGGTAGAAGCCGAGCACCTGGAACTCCCGGTGCAGCTTCTCCGAGGCAAGCCAGGGCGTAAAGACCGGCAGCGCAACCTTCTCCGGCCCCGTCGCCGCTCCGGCGCCGAACATGTCGCTCTGGCCGCTCAGCTTGTTTTCCTGGGCGCGCTGCGCAAATCCGAGGATCCGGTCGAGTCCGCCGATCAGTTCGGCCCGGTCGTAGCCGAAGCAATCGAAGGCGCCTGCGGCGATGAGGCTTTCGAAGACGCGCCTGTTCAAGAGCTTCGGATCAATGCGCAGGCAGAAATCCTCGAGGCTTGCAAAGGGACGATCGCCGCGAGTAGTGACGATGTGGTCGACGGCGGATTCGCCCACGCCCTTGATGGCGGCAAGCGAGTAGTAGATGCGGTTCTCGCCGGTCTCGAAGTTACGGAACGAGGTCTGCACCGAGGGAGCGAACACCTGAATGCCGAGACGCATCGCGTCCTGGCGGAAGTCGTTGATCTTGTCGGTGTTCGACATGTCGAGGGTCATCGACGCCGCCAGGAACTCGACCGGATAGTGCGCCTTCATATAGGCCGTCTGGTAGGAGACGATGGCGTAGGCGGCCGCGTGCGACTTGTTGAAGCCGTAATTGGCGAACTTGGCGAGCAGATCGAAGATCAGGTCTGCCTGCGGCTTTGACACGCCATTGCCGATCGCGCCTTCTACGAAGCGGGCCCGCTGCTTGTCCATTTCCTCCTTGATCTTCTTGCCCATGGCGCGGCGCAAGAGATCGGCCTCGCCGAGCGAATAGCCCGAAAGCACCTGGGCGATCTGCATCACCTGCTCCTGATAGACGATAACCCCTTGCGTTTCCTTGAGCAGATAGTCGATCTTCGGATGGATCGATTCGATCTCTTCCTCGCCGTGTTTGCGGGCGTTGTAGACCGGAATGTTCTCCATCGGACCCGGCCGGTAGAGGGCGACCAGGGCGATGATGTCCTCGATGCAGTCGGGCCGCATGCCGATCAGCGCCTTGCGCATGCCGGCACTTTCCACCTGGAACACCCCGACCGTCTCACCGCGGGAGAGCATCTCGTACGTCTTGGGATCATCGAGCGGAATGCTCGCAAGATCGACCGCGATGCCGCGTTTGGCGACGAAGTCGACCGCGGTCTTCAGCACCGTCAGCGTCTTCAGGCCAAGGAAGTCGAACTTGACGAGGCCGGCCTGCTCCACCCACTTCATATTGAACTGCGTGACCGGCATGTCGGAGCGCGGATCGCGGTACATCGGCACCAGCTGCGACAGCGGCCGGTCGCCGATGACGATGCCCGCGGCATGCGTCGACGCGTGGCGATAGAGACCCTCGATCTTCTGAGCGATGTCGAGAAGCCGGCCGACGACGGGCTCCTTTTCCGCCTCCTCCTGCAAGCGCGGCTCCTCCTCGATCGCCTTTGAAAGCGGTGTCGGATTTGCCGGATTATTCGGCACCAGCTTGCAGATCTTGTCGACCTGACCATAGGGCATTTCCAGCACGCGTCCGACGTCGCGCAGCGCCGCGCGCGCCTGCAGCGATCCGAAGGTGATGATCTGTGCCACCTGCTCGCGCCCGTACTTCTGCTGCACGTAGCGGATCACCTCTTCGCGGCGGTCCTGGCAGAAGTCGATGTCGAAGTCCGGCATCGAGACGCGCTCCGGATTGAGGAAGCGTTCGAACAGCAGCGAGAAACGCATTGGATCGACATCGGTGATCGTCAGCGAATAGGCGACCAGCGAGCCGGCGCCAGAGCCGCGGCCCGGGCCGACGGGGATGTCATGCTGCTTCGCCCATTTGATGAAGTCCGCAACGATCAGGAAGTAGCCCGGGAACTTCATC
Organism: Sinorhizobium fredii USDA 257; assembly: GCF_000265205.3. Taxonomy (NCBI): domain Bacteria; kingdom Pseudomonadati; phylum Pseudomonadota; class Alphaproteobacteria; order Hyphomicrobiales; family Rhizobiaceae; genus Ensifer; species Ensifer fredii. The sequence continues at coordinate 3,496,398 of NC_018000.1, read as the reverse complement.
CGCTCGATGACGCCGAGTTCGAAGGCCAGGCGCTCGCGATAGTCTTCTTCCTTGTAGCCCGGCGCCATGCCGAGCTTGGCCAGGCGCAGCTCCAGCCCCTCCTCCGCCTGGCGGCGAAGCTCCGCCGACTCGGCGCGCTCGGCCTCCTCGGGATCATCCGAGGCACCTGTGAAGCGCGGCAGGATCGGCCCGCGGGTCTTCAGCATGAAGGAGCAGCGGCGGGCGATCTCGACGGTGTTTTCCAGCGCCTCCGGCAGATCGGCGAAAAGCGCCGCCATTTCCTTGCGGCTCTTGAGATAATGATCGGACGTGAGCCGGAAGCGGCGATCGTCGGAGACCACGGCGTTGTGGGCGACGGCCATCAGCGCGTCGTGCGCATCATAATCGGCCGGCGAAGGGAAGAAGGCCTCATTCGTCGCAACGAGCGGAATGTCGTAGCGATAGGCAAGTTCGACCAGGCGGCTCTCTTGGCGGCGGTCGTAACTGCCGTGGCGCTGCAATTCGACATAGAGACGATTGCCGAACAGCTCGATCAGCGTTTTGAGGCGCGCCTCGGCAAGGGCCGGCGAGCCGGCCTTCAGCGCCAGGTCGACGGGGCCGCCGCCGGCGCCGGTCAAGGCGATCAGACCATCGGTGCCGCCCGCCGCAAGCCAGGACCGCGCTATGCGCACCGCCTGATGTCCCTCCCCTTCAAGATAGGCACGGCTGACGAGGTCGACGAGCCGCTTGTAGCCTTCGTCGGACGCGGCAATCAGGACGATCGAAGGCAGCTTGGCGAGTTGCTGCGCATGGCTGCGCCGTTCCCCCTCCGCCTCGTCCTCCATATCGATGGATAGTTGGCAGCCGATGATCGGCTGCAATCCGTCGTCCGCGGCCTTCTGGGAAAACTCGAGTGCCGCGAACAAATTGTTGGTATCGGCAATGCCGATGGCCGGTTGATCGTCGGCCACTGCCTTGCCGATGATCTTCTTGAGCGGCAGCGCCCCTTCCAGCAGCGAATAGGCCGAATGCACGCGCAGGTGCACGAACTGCGGGTCTGCCGGACCCACCGTGGTCTGCCCTATGCTTCCATCACCTGCCATCGCCGCACTCCGATTCCTGTCCGGAGCGAGGATATCCCGTTTCCCGCACAGACTGTCCAGCCTTACGAACCAGACCGCGCATTTTTGTGCGGATTGCGCCTTTTGCGCCGGTCCGCCCGGCCGCCACCGGCTACATGCCGAGTGCGATCACCGAAATGCTCGCGATGAAAAGGGTCATAGAGGCGAAGGCAGCGAGATCACGGACGAAATCAGTCATAACATGGCTCCTTTCGGCTATTGTTCTTTTTTGTTCTATTTTTGTTCGATAGTCAAGCAAGCGCGCATGAAACGCCCGTTATTCACCGGCTATGGTTAATACAACCGGCGCGTTCAGTTTTGCCGACACCCGTCAGCCCCGGCACCACAGGAAAGGAGCGAATCACGTAAGGTTGTGGCATCGCACCATCTGTGCAGTGCGCCCGCCTCTCCTTTTCAAGGGATTTCCATGCGAACGGTTCTGCTTGCAACGTGTCTGTTGTTACCGTCGTCTCTCACCGTCGCGGCAGATGCCATCGATCCCGCCCGAATCGTTTCAGCCGCGACGGGGGACTGGGACAAGGATGATGCAAGCGATCTGGTGCTGCTTGTCGCCCCTGTAGAAGCCGGCGGCGAGAGCAACGCCGTCTATCTCTATCTCACCAATGACGTCGGCAGGCTGGTGCTGAGGTCGCTGATCCCCGACAAGGTCTGGGGACAGTTCGATGTCTACGGCCAGGCACCATCGGTCAACGCCCTGCCGAACGGCTCGATACAGATCACCTCGCACAACGATGCGATCGGCCGCAACCGCTGGGAGCAGACGCTGACGATCGCCTATCGCAGCTCCGATTTCGTCGTCGCCGGCTATACCTATTGGTCCTACGACACGCTCGACCTGGACAACACAATGCGATGCGACTTCAACGTCCTCAGCGGCAAGGGAACGGCCAATGGGAAGCCGATCAGGGCCAAGGGCGACACCATTCTGCTCAAGGACTGGAGCGATGAGATCGGCCAAAGGGCCTGTGACGCGAAGTAGTTCGTTCCCTATTTGTTCTTTACACGCTTAGTCTCTTGAGGCATCCTCCGCGGGAGACCGAGGGGACCGCCCATGATCAACATCGAGGAACTCACAGGCTTCATCGTCGAAGCGAAGGCAAAGACTTATGTCGGCGACGGCGCAAGACTGGCGTCCAGCCGGACAGGCTCCCATGATATCGGCCATCAGCGCGGCACGTGGCGCTATCTCGACAGCTATTTCGGCGGAACCGACTTTGCCGGCCAGGAAGCGGTCTGGCATGACGACAAGCCGTGCTGGGCCATGAATTACTTCGGCCGCATCATTCGCCCGGAACTTATCGATGCGCGGCGGGCAGGCGCCGTCATCAAGGCGGCACTGCAGACAATGTATCGCGAAAAGCGCCACTTCCTCGGCGGCATGGAATATCAACATGCCTATGGCTGTTATATCGACAGCAGCCGCGGCGCGACCGACCACTTTTCCGGACGCGAGACCATTTTCGTCGATGGCGAAGAGGCCTATGAGCTCGATTATCGCGACGGGCTGATCGTGCCGTGAGGCTCGTTCCGGCTTATCTCAGCTCGACGACCTTGCCGTCCTCGATCGTCACGCAGCGATCCATAAGAGCCGCAAGCTCGTGGTTGTGGGTGGCAATCAGCGCCGCCAACCCGGACTGACGCGCAAGGGCCTCCATCGCCTCGAAGACATAGCCGGCCGTCTCCGGATCAAGGTTGCCGGTCGGCTCGTCGGCCAGCAGAATGAGCGGCGCGTTGGCCACCGCCCGGGCGATCGCCACCCGCTGCTGCTCGCCGCCGGAAAGCTCGGTCGGGCGGTGCGCGGCGCGGTGCCCGATGCGCATATAATCCAGCAGAGCCCCTGCCCTCTCGGCCGCTTCCCCCTTGGACAAGCCGGCGATCAATTGCGGCATCATGATGTTCTCGAGCGCGGAGAATTCCGGCAGCAAATGATGAAACTGATAGACGAAGCCGATCTCGTTGCGGCGGATCGCCGTGCGCCGGTCGTCGCTGAGGCCGTTGCATGGAATGCCGTTGACGACGACGTCGCCCGCGTCCGGATGCTCGAGCAGCCCGGCAATGTGAAGCAGGGTCGACTTCCCGGTACCCGAGGGCGCAACAAGCGCGATGGTCTCTCCGCTCCGCAGGGTCAGATCCGCGCCCTTGAGGATCGGCAGGAAGGTGTCCCCCTCGCCATAGTGTCGTTCGACGCCGGAGAGCTGCAGTGCCACGCGCGCATTCATCTACGTTCTTGTCCTATTATTCGTACCGCAGGGCCTGCACCGGATCGAGACGTGAGGCACGCCAGGCCGGAAAGATCGTCGCCAGGAAGGAAAGCGCCAACGCCATGATGACCACGGAGACGGTCTCGTCGGCATTCATGTCGGCTGGAAGCTGACTCAGGAAGTAAAGCTCGGGATCGAAGAGCGTCGTCCCGGATACCCAGGAGAAGAACTGGCGGATCGACTCGATGTTGAGGCAGACGACGACGCCGAGGATGACGCCGGCGATCGTGCCGGCGACGCCGATCGCCGCTCCCGTCATGAAGAAGATACGCATCACCGACCCGGAGGTCGCGCCCATCGTGCGCAGGATGGCGATATCGCTGCCCTTGTCCTTCACCAGCATGATCAGGCCGGAGACGATATTGAGCGCCGCGACCAGCACGATCAGCGTCAGGATCATGAACATCACGTTGCGCTCCACCTCGAGCGCCGAGAAGAAGGTTCTGTTGCGGTCGCGCCAATCCGTAAGGTAGACCTGCCGGCCGGCGGCGTCCTCGATCGGTTTGCGCAAGGCGTCGACGGCGTCGGGCTGCTCGACGAAGAGCTCGATCGACTGGACGAGGCCCTCGGCATTGAAATAGAGCTGCGCCTCCTCGAGCGGCATGAAGACGATCGTCGCGTCATATTCCGACATGCCCATCTCGAAGATCGCCGAAACCGTATAGGCCTTGACGCGGGGATTCATGCCGAGCGGCGTAACGTCGCCGTTCGGCGAGGTGAGCGTGATCGTGCCGCCGACGCGAATCCCCAATTGTTCGGCCATGCGCGAACCGATGGCAACGCCTGCACCTGAGGCAAAGCCGACGAGATCACCGGATTGAATGTGCTCCGAAATCGATTTGAGCTTCATGAGGTCTTCCGCCCGCATGCCGCGAACGAGAGCACCTGTCGAAGCGTCGCCGACGCCCTGGGCGAGCACCTGCCCTTCGACCAGCGGGATCGCCATCGTAACCCCCGGCACGGCGGAGAACTTGGTGGCGAGTTCGGCATAGTTGGTGAGCGGTCCATCGAGCGGCTGGACGATCACATGGCCGTTCATGCCGAGGATGCGCGATATGAGCTCGGTGCGGAAACCGTTCATCACCGCCATAACGATGATCAGCGTCGCCACGCCGAGCATGATGCCGATGAAGGAGAAGCCGGCGATGACGGAAATGAAGGCTTCCTTCCGCCGCGAGCGCAGGTAGCGCCAGGCAACCATGCGCTCGAAGGCGGAAAAGGGGCGACTCGACGATTTGCCGGCCGGGGCGGCAACCTGCACTTGCTCTTCCGTCGCCGCGGTCATCGTCGTTCCTTCGCCTGTTATCTCGTCGCAACCAGCTTGTTGATCGCCGCTTCCACCGTCATCGTCTCGCGCGCGCCGGTCTTGCGGTCCTTCACCTCGACCTCGCCATTGGCGATCGAGCGCGGCCCGACGATGATCTGCACCGGAACGCCGATGAGATCGGCGGTTGCGAACTTGGCACCGGCGCGATCGTCCGTGTCGTCCAGAAGAACGTCGAATCCGGCTTTGCCGAGGTCGGAGTAGAGCGTGCCGCAGGCCGCATCGCAAGCGGCGTCACCGGTTTTCATGTTGATGACAATCGCGTCGAAGGGGGCCACCGACTTCGGCCAGATAATGCCGTTCTCGTCATGCGAGGCTTCGATGATCGCCGGCACGAGACGTGTGGGGCCGATGCCGTAGGAGCCCATATGAACGACGTGCTCCTTGCCGTCAGGCCCAAGCACCTTGGCGCCCATCGCCTCCGAATATTTCGTGCCGAAATAAAAGATATGGCCGACTTCGATGCCGCGCGCCGACAGCCGCTCGTCCTCGGAAATCGCGTCGAACGCGGCCTCGTCGTGCATTTCCGAGGTGGCGGCGTAGCGCGAGGTCCATTTGTCGAAGATCGCTTCCAGTCCGGCAACGTCGTCGAAATTTGTTTCCCTGCCGGGGATGTCGAAGCCGAGGAAATCCTTGTGGCAGAACACTTCGGACTCGCCGGTATCGGCAAGGATGATGAATTCATGGCTGAGATTGCCGCCGATCGGGCCGGTGTCCGCACGCATCGGAATGGCGCGCAGGCCCATACGGTCGAAGGTACGCAGATAGGCGGCAAACATCTTGTTATAGGCATGCTCCGCGCCTTCCCGATCGAGATCGAAGGAATAGGCGTCCTTCATCAGGAATTCGCGCGAACGCATGGTGCCGAAGCGCGGACGGATCTCGTCTCGGAACTTCAGCTGGATGTGGTAGAGATTGAGCGGCAGGTCGCGATAGGACTTCACGTAGGAGCGGAATATGTCGGTAATCATCTCCTCGTTGGTCGGACCGTAGAGCATCGGCCGATCCTGCCGGTCCTTGATGCGCAGCATCTCCTTGCCGTAGGCATCATAGCGGCCGCTTTCCTGCCAGAGCTCCGCCGATTGCAAGGTCGGCATCAGGAGCTCGATCGCGCCGGACCGGTTCTGTTCCTCGCGGATGATCGCATTGACCTTGTCGAGCACGCGCTTGCCGAGCGGCAGCCAGCTATAAATGCCGGCCGACTGCTGGCGGATCATGCCGGTCCTCAGCATCAGCCGATGGGAAACGATTTCCGCTTCCTTCGGGTTTTCCTTCAAGATGGGCATGAAATAGCGGGACAGGCGCATGACGGGTTCCGGAACTGGTGACTCTCGCACTATCGGTGGATTCGGGCGAAATGACGTTGTGCTGCAGCAGCCGCCCTCGCCTTCGGACAGAGAAAGGTGGCGATTGCCGTTTGAAATCGGGCTCTTGATTTCCCAGCGGCGCGACCAAAGGGGAACTTTCGAGTTCAGCGTTCATAGCCGCTTCGGGCGCGGAAGAAAACCCTACTGCATGTCTCCTTGAATCAACCTCGGTTTAAGGGCAAGAAATGCAGTATTCAAAGCGCTACAGCGACCTTTTACGCGTCTAATAAGACGCGCGCGCTGTAGAGCATGGGGAAGAGCGCCGCGCCAATAATGACCCTCCGGCGGCAACACGCTCGGGGCCCTGCGTCAAAAGAGCACGGTAGTAACAGGACAAGGACGATTTCTGTCAACCGGATTTTTTTGCCAAACTGTAGCAAAAATGCAAAAAAAGCTGATGACATAGCCCAATGTTTAAGCTAGTTTCGGCTCACAAAACAGGCAAGAAGACCAAATTCTTGCCGAATTTCGCGGTCAAGTCTTGGGAGGATAAGATCTTAGGCGCGCTCGTTCGCTGCCGCCGGTAACGGTTGAGATCACGCGAAACTTGAAAAACAAGGCTTTGGCCTTGTTTTTTTTGCTTTTCTGGCCGCGTTCGAAGCGAAGCAGTCGGCGAAAGATGTCAATTCATTGTCTGTCAAGAGGCTTGTCTCTGTGCCAGTTCGCAGAGCCGCCGACAAAAGCTCCCTTCACCTTGCGGCATGTTTCTTGCGTATCGTCAGTTCCCGTGATGCGCCTGCATCGCGATCAGCCGTTCGGACCGATGAAGCCGAATATCGCATCAAGGTCATATCCGAGCTTCACGGAGAGCACATACCAGCCGAGATGGATCAAGGCGGCGATGACCGTCGTCACCAGAACCACGCGTAGGCCACGAAAGCGCGCCGGAGCACTCTCCACGCTGCCGGGCACCACATCGTTCTCCTCGGCCTGGGTCTTCACACCGAACGGCAGCACGGTGAAAAGCGTGAGCCACCAGATGATGAAATAGACGGCAAAGGTCGAAAAGGCGGACATCCAGGCTCTCTGATGAAAGACGCGGTCAGGCAGCCAACTTGGCGGCGGTATTTTGTTGCGCGGGTCACAAGCGGCTCTCGAAAGAGCCCTGAGCGGCAGGCGCCTTATAGCGCTTTTGCTGTCGATCGCGCAAATGGCTTCGCCGCGCCCGACTGTCACACCTCTTCGAGTTCGATCAGTGTGCCCTGAAAATCCTTGGGATGCAGGAAGAGCACCGGCTTGCCGTGGGCGCCGATCTTCGGATTGCCGTCGCCCAGCACGCGCGCCCCCGCCTGCCGCAGCCGGTCGCGCGCCGCTATGATGTCGTCGACCTCGTAGCAGATGTGGTGCATGCCACCTGCCGGGTTCTTCGCGAGAAAGGCGGCGATCGGCGACTGATCGCCGAGCGGCTCCAGCAATTCGACCTTGGTGTTGGGAAGCGTGACAAAGACTACGGTGACGCCGTGCTCCGGCAGCGCCTGCGGCTGCGTGACCGCGGCGCCGAGGGTGGCACGGTAACTTTCCGCCGCGGACGCGAGGTCCGGCACCGCGATCGCCACATGGTTCACTCTTCCGAGCATCGACGCCCTCCCATATTGGAAGATCACGGGTTTACACCGGCTCCGCCGCCGGACAAATCAGACTTTGGTGACAAAGACCGTGACGATCGGCTTCTTGCCCCAGATCTGGTTGGCCGTGCTGCGCACCGCGCGCCGGACAGCTTCCTGCAGCATTGCCAAGTCTTTGCGCTTGACGCGCGGGATGCTTTCCACCGCGCCGAGGACGGCGTCGTAGAGCACGTCGTCCATCTCGTCGCCTTCGTCGTCGAACTGCGGAAGCCCGATCGGCACGACGTCGGGGTCGCCGAGGAAGTCGTAGCGGTTGTCGAGCACGACATTGACCGAGACGTGGCCGGCAAAGGAGAGCTTGCGGCGTTCGCCAATGCCCATCTCGTCGAAATCGCCGATCAGCGTCCCGTCCTTGTAGATGCGGCCGTGCGGCGCCTCGTTTATGACCTGGGCCGGTCCGGGAGCGAGGCGCAGCATCTCGCCGTTGCGCAGCCGCGGAACGCTCGCGATGCCCGAATGCAGCGCAAGCTCGGCATGTGCCGTCAGATGCGCCGCTTCGCCATGCACCGGCACGACGATCTCAGGCTTCAGCCATTGATACATCTGCTGCAGTTCATTGCGGCGCGGATGGCCGGACACATGCACCAGCGCCTCGCTGTCGGTGATGATATGAATGCCCTGCTCGATCAGCCCGTTCTTGATGTCGTTGATCGCCTTTTCGTTGCCGGGGATCGTGCGCGACGAGAAGACGATCGTATCCCCGGCCGAAAACGCCACATTGCGCATCTCGTCGCGGGCGATCTTGGCGAGGGCGGCGCGCGGCTCTCCCTGGCTTCCGGTTAAGATGACGACGACCTTGTCGTGTGGGATGTAGCCGAATTCGTCCTCGGCCAGGAACGGCTTCAGCCCCTCCATGATGCCGAGATCCTTCGCGACGTCGACGACGCGCTTCATCGAGCTGCCGAGCAGGAGCACTTCGCGGCCTGCGACCTCGGCGGCTTCAGCGACCGAGCGGATGCGGCCGACATTCGACGAAAAGGTGGTGATGCCGACGCGCCCCTCGGCATCCGCGATGATCTTCGCCAGGCTTTCCGACACTTCCCGCTCGGAAGGCGAAACGCCGTCGCGCAGCGCATTGGTCGAGTCGCAGACGAGCGCCAGAACGCCTTCTTCACCCACCTGGCGAAAACGCGCTTCATTGGTGATCGGACCAAGCGAGGGTTCCAGGTCGATCTTCCAGTCACCCGTATGCACGACGCTTCCGAGCGGCGTGCGGATGACCAGCGACATCGGCTCGGGAATGGAATGGTTGACGCCGATCGCTTCGATGCTGAAAGGCCCCACATTGATGCGGTCGCCGGCCTTGAAGATGGTGATCGGGATTTCGCCGCGGCTCTTTTCGAATTCTCGCTTCGCCTCGAGCATGCCGGCGGTGAAGGGCGAGGCGTAGACCGGAACGTTCAGACCCGGCCAGAGATCGTTCAGGGCACCGTAGTGATCCTCGTGGGCATGCGTGATGATGATCGCCTTGAGATTGCGGCGCTCCTCGGCAAGGAAGGATATATCCGGCAGCACAAGTTCCACGCCGGGCAGTTCCGGGCCGGGAAAGGTCACGCCGCAATCGACCATGATCCATTGCCGGGATCCGGGGTTGCCGTAGCCATAAAGGCCGAGATTCATGCCGATCTCGCCAACGCCGCCAAGCGGCAAGAACACCAGGTCTTCATCCTGCGCCATTTGTAATGCGCCTCTATTCTTGTTCATCCAAAAAATACGTCGCCCGCCGCAATCGCCTGCGGCGGGCCGGAGCCCGTGTCGAGCAGCAGTCGGCCGCCTTCGTCGATACCGACGAAGCGGCCCGCAAGAGACCGGTTCGGCAGGTTGACGGTGATGGTCTCGCCAATGCCCTTCGCGGCGGCCCGCCACTGATCGATAATCGCGGCGATGCCGGCGCCGCGGTCCCAAGTCGAGAGAGCCTCCGCCATTGTCACGAACAGGTGAGCAAACAGTTCCTCGGCGGAGATCGTCGCGCCCTCGTGCCGAAGCGACGTGACCGGGTAAAGCCCCGTTTCGGGCATGACCGCGACATTCACACCGCAGCCGATCACCAGCGCATGACGGCCGTCAGCAAGTCCTTCGCCTTCGAGCAGGATGCCGCAGGCTTTCCGGCCATCGATGAGGATGTCGTTCGGCCACTTGATCGCCACCTCCGCAGAACCCGGAGGCATCACCCTGCGAATGGCCCGATGCACCGCCACCGCCGCCGCGAGCGGCAATGAATGCAGGTGCTCCACCGGCGCCGGATCGATGAGCAGCAGGGATGCGTAGAGATTGCCCGGCTCGGAAAACCATTCGCGGCCGCGTCGACCGCGGCCGCCCGTCTGGCGCGTGGCGGTGACCCAGAGATTGCCCGGATCACCATTGCGCGCCCTCGCCAGGCATTCGCTGTTCGTCGAGCCAGTTTCGGCAAGCGCTATGTGCCGGAAATCGTCGGGCGATATCGGGCCGCTGCCGCGCCCGCCGGTCAAAAGAAGGTCCGGGCCGCAGCCTCGGCGGCATTTCCAAGCGGACCACCAATCAGCACGTAACCGAGCACGAACAGGCCGGAAAGTCCGTAGACCAGCCGCAATTCGCCGGCCGTACGGGCGAATTCGCCCTTGGCCTCGTCGAACCACATGACCTTGATAACGCGCAGGTAATAGTAAGCGCCGACGACGGAAGCGAGCACGCCAATAATCGCCAGCCCGTAGAGCTGGGCTTCGATAGCCGCAACGAACACGAAATACTTCGCGAAGAAGCCGGCGAGCGGCGGAATGCCGGCGAGCGAGAACATCAGGATCGTCAGCACCGTCGCCATGAACGGATTGGTTTGCGACAGACCGGCGAGGTCATCTATCCCTTCGACATGTTCGCCGTCCCTGCGGCGCATGGCGAGGATGCAGGCGAAGGTGCCGAGCGTCATCACCATGTAGATCACCATGTAAAGAATGACGCCGCGCACCCCGGCCATCGATCCGGCGGCTAGACCGACGAGCGCATAGCCCATGTGACCGATCGAGGAATAGGCCATCAGTCGCTTGATGTTGCGCTGCCCGATGGCGGCGAAGGAACCGAGCAGCATCGAAGCAATCGAAATGAAGACGATAATCTGCCGCCAGTCGGCGACGACCGGTTCGAAGGCTTCAATGACAATGCGGACGAGCATCGCCATGGCCGCCACCTTCGGTGCGGCCGCAAAGAAGGCCGTCACCGGTGTCGGTGCACCTTCATAGACGTCCGGCGTCCACATATGGAACGGAACGGCCGAGATCTTGAAGGCAAGGCCGGCAAGGATGAACACCAGACCGAAGACCAGGCCGAGCGAGCGCCCTTCCGCGGTGAGTGCGCCTGCGATCTCGTCGAAGCCGGTATGGCCGGTGAAGCCATAGACGAGCGACATGCCATAAAGCAGCATGCCGGACGACAGGGCGCCAAGAACGAAATACTTGAGGCCCGCTTCTGTCGAGCGCACGCTGTCGCGATTGATCGCGGCCACGACATAGAGCGCCAGCGACTGCAGCTCCAACGAGAGATAGAGCGAAATCAGGTCGTTGGCCGAAATCATCAGCAGCATGCCGAGCGTCGCGAGCAGCAGAAGCACCGGAAACTCGAAGCGGTCGATCTGCGCAGCCCGAGCCTGGCCAATCGTCATCACCATGACGGTGACCGAGCCGATCAGCGCCAGAACCTTCATGAACTTCGCGAAGGGATCCGACAGGAAGGCGCCGGCATAGGCCTCGCCGTTATCAGTGTTCAGAATGAGCCACAGTCCGGCAACGACGAGCACGGCGACGGATAGCCCGGTCACGACCGGCGTCGCGCGCTCGTTCGAATAGACGCCGACCATCAGCAGCACCAGCGCGCCGACCGCCAGGATCAGTTCGGGGACCGAGAGTTGCAGGCTTGCAAATAGGGTTTCAGCAGTCATGTCCATCACGTCCTGTGGTCATTGCACCGAAAGCGCAACGTTTTGCGCTGCCTGCAGGGCTGCGGCGTAGTTGTTGACGAGCAGATCCACGGAAGCCGCCGTCGCATCGAAGACCGGCGCCGGATAGACACCGAAGAAGATCGTCAGGATCACCAGCGGATAGAGGATGACCTTCTCGCGCGTCGAAAGGTCGAGCAGCGCCTTCAGGCTATCCTTCTCCAGCGCACCGAAGATGACGCGGCGATAGAGCCAAAGGGCATAGGCCGCCGACAGGATGACGCCGCTGGTCGCAAAGAGCGCAACCCAGGTATTGGCGCGGAAGGCGCCAACCAGCGTCAAGACTTCGCCGACAAAGCCCGAGGTGCCCGGAAGCCCGACATTAGCCATGGTGAACACCATGAAGGCCACCGCATATTTCGGCATGTTGTTGACGAGACCGCCATAGGCGGCGATTTCGCGCGTGTGCAGCCGGTCATAGACGACGCCGACGCAAAGGAAGAGCGCGCCCGAGACAATGCCGTGCGAGAGCATCTGGAAGATCGCGCCCTGAACGCCCTGGATGTTGGCCGCAAAGGTGCCCATCGTCACATAGCCCATATGCGCGACGGAGGAATAGGCGATCAGCTTCTTGATGTCGGTCTGCATCATCGCCACCAGCGAAGTGTAGATGATCGCGATGATCGACAGCGTATAGACGAGCGGCGCGAAATAGTCGGAGGCCAGCGGAAACATCGGCAGCGAGAAGCGCAGGAAGCCGTAGCCGCCGAGCTTCAGCAGAATGCCGGCCAGGATGACCGAGCCCGCCGTCGGTGCCTGGACGTGTGCGTCGGGAAGCCAGGTATGGACCGGCCACATCGGCATCTTCACCGCGAAGGACGCGAAGAAGGCAAGCCACAGCCAGGTCTGCATCTGGCGCGGGAAGTTATACTTGAGCAGTTCGGTGATGTCGGTGGTGCCGGCCTGCCAATACATCGCCATGATGGCGAGCAGCATCAACACCGAGCCGAGCAGCGTATAGAGGAAGAACTTGTAGCTCGCATAGACGCGGTCCTTGCCGCCCCAGACGCCGATGATGATGAACATCGGAATGAGGCCCGCCTCGAAGAAGACGTAGAAGAGCACGATGTCGAGCGAGACGAAGACGCCGAGCATCAGCGTTTCCAGAAGCAGAAACGCGATCATGTATTCCTTCAGGCGCTTCTCGATCGTGACCCAGCTCGCCAGCACGCAGAACGGCATCAGGAATGCCGTCAGCGGCAGGAACAATACGGAAATTCCGTCGATGCCGAGATGGTAGGAAATGCCGGTGCCGAGCCACTCATGCTTCTCGACCATCTGGAAGCCGGGGTTCGAGCTGTCGAACTGGTACCAGACATAGAGCGACAGGCCGAAAACGACGATCGTCGTCAGCAGCGAGATGTTCAGGATGTTGCGGCGGCCGTTGGCGCTGTCTTCCCGCATCAGCAAGAGAAGCAGGGCGCCGACCAGCGGCAGGAAGGTGACCGCGGAAAGTACGGGCCAATCGGTCATCAGAAGGAACTCCCGAGCATCATCCATGTAACGAGCGCTGCGATGCCGATCAGCATGGCGAACGCGTAGTGATAGAGGTATCCGGTCTGCAGCCGGACGACGCGGTCGGTCACGTCGAGCACGCGCGCCGCCACCCCGTTCGGCCCGAAGCCGTCGATGACGCGGCCGTCACCCTCCTTCCAGAGGAAGGTGCCGAGACGCTTGGCGGTGCGGACAAAGAGGAAATCGTAGAGCTCGTCGAAATACCACTTGTTGAGCAGGAACTGGTAGAGACCGCGATGCTGCTCGGCCAGGTACTTCGGCGTCTCCGGCGAACGGATGTACATGTACCAGGCAGTGTAGAGGCCGAGGGCCATGGCCACGAACGGGCTCCACTTCACCCAAAGCGGAACGTGGTGATATTCCTCGAGGATTTCGTTTTCCGGCCCGGTGAAGAGCGAGCCCTGCCAGAATTCGGCATAGTGATGGCCGAAGAAATAGTCGTGGAACAGGAAACCGGCGACAAGCGCACCGAGGGCGAGGACATAGAGCGGCACCAGCATGACCTGGGGCGACTCGTGGACGTGATGCATGACCTCGTGGGAGGCGCGCGGCGTGCCGTGGAAGGTCATGAAGGTCAGACGCCAGGAATAGAAGCTGGTGAACAGCGCAGCGATCACCAACAGGGCAAAGGCAATCCCCGAAACGACGCTGTGCGACGCGAAGGTGGACTCGATGATCGCATCCTTCGAGAAGAAGCCTGCCGTGCCGATGACCGTGCCCGGGATACCGACGCCGGTCAGCGCGATCGTGCCGATGAACATCATCCAGTAGGTGACGGGAATATGGGTGCGCAGGCCGCCCATGTAGCGCATGTCCTGCTCGCCATCGACGGCGTGGATCACCGAACCGGCGCCAAGGAAGAGAAGCGCCTTGAAGAAGGCGTGCGTGAACAGGTGGAATATGGCGGCGCCGTAAGCTCCGACGCCGAGTGCCACGAACATGTAGCCGAGCTGTGAACAGGTGGAATAGGCGATGACGCGCTTGATGTCGTTCTGGACGAGACCGACGGTCGCGGCGAAGAAGGCGGTGATCGCACCGACGAGCGTGACGACGGTCAGCGCATCCGGCGACAGCTCGAAGAGCGGCGACATGCGGGCGACCAGGAAGACGCCGGCTGTTACCATCGTCGCGGCATGGATGAGGGCCGAAACGGGCGTCGGGCCTTCCATGGCGTCCGGCAGCCACGTGTGCAGCAAGAACTGGGCCGACTTGCCCATTGCGCCCATGAAGAGCAGCAGGCAGGTTGCCGTCAGCGCATCCGCCTTGTCGAGGTGCATGCCGAAGAGCGTGATCACGGCCTCCCCTGCCTCTGCACCTTCAGCCGGCAGGTAGCTCTGCGCGGCGGCGAAGACCGTTTCCAGATTGATCGAGCCGAAGAGAACGAAGACGCAGAAAATGCCGAGCGAGAAGCCGAAGTCGCCGACGCGGTTGACGATGAAGGCCTTGATCGCCGCCGCATTGGCCGACGGCTTCTTGTACCAGAAGCCGATCAGCAGGTACGACGCGAGGCCGACGCCTTCCCAGCCGAAGAACATTTGCAGCAGGTTGTCCGACGTGATCAGCATCAGCATCGCGAAGGTGAAGAGCGACAGATAGCCGAAGAAGCGCGGACGGTGCGGATCGTGGTGCATGTAGCCGATCGAATAGATATGCACCAGCGTCGAGACCGTGTTGACGACCACGAACATGACGGCGGTCAAGCTGTCGACGCGGAACGCCCATTCGACGTCAAAGCTGCCGGACTGGATCCAGTGCAGCACCGAGACCTTGATCATCTCTTCCTCGCCGAGAGCGACGTCGAAGAAGACGAACCAGGAGAGCGCGAGCGCAATCAGCATCAGGCCGCTGGTCACATATTCGGATGCCTTGGCACCGATCTGCGTGCCAAGAAGGCCGGCGATCAGAAAGCCGATCAGAGGCAGAAAGACGATAGCCTTGATAATGGTGTCCATGGCCCTGTCAGCCCTTCATCATGTTGACGTCTTCGACGGCGATGGAACCGCGGTTGCGGTAGAAGACGACGAGAATTGCAAGTCCGATAGCGGCTTCGGCGGCCGCGACGGTCAGAATGAACAGCGCAAAGACCTGGCCGGTGATGTCGTTCAGGAACGCCGAGAAGGCCACCATGTTGATGTTGACCGCGAGGAGAATGAGCTCCACGGACATCAGAATGATGATGACGTTCTTCCGGTTGATGAAGATGCCGAAGACGCCGAGCGTGAAGAGAATGGCGCTGACGGTGAGATAGTGGGAGATTCCGATTTCCATAAGTCTAATCCCTCGACCTCGCGTCCCGATTAAAGGCCCTGCCCCGGCTTGACCGTGACCACCTCGACGGCGGTCTCGGGCGAGCGGGCAACCTGGCGCGGAATGCTCTGGCGCTTGATGTTTTCACGATGACGCAGGGTGAGCACGATGGCGCCGATCATGGCGACGAGAAGCACGAGCCCGGCGATCTGGAAGAAATAGATGTAGTGGGTGTAGAGAACGTCGCCGAGCGCGGCCGTGTTGGTCCGTTCGGTGGCGGCCGGGATCGGCATGGCGATGCCCTTGGCGATCTCCGGAGAGAAGGTCGAACCACCGACGACGACGATGAGCTCGGCGGCGAGAATCAGACCGATCAGCGCCCCGACCGGCGCGTATTCAAGTACGCCTGCGCGCAGTTCGGCGAAGTCGATGTCGAGCATCATGACCACGAAAAGGAAGAGAACCGCAACCGCGCCGACATAGACCACCAGCAGGATCATCGCCAGGAACTCGGCACCCGTCAGCAGGAAGAGCCCTGCCGCGTTGAAGAAGGTCAGGATCAGGAACAGAACCGAATAGACCGGGTTCTTTGCCGCGATAACCATGAATGCCGACGCCACTGCGATGAAGGCGAAGAGATAGAAAAAAAGAACCTGCAGACCCATGATCGGTGCCTTTTTCGTCTTGCTCGGCGTGAAGGCGCGGCCCTCACTCCATGAGGCAAAGCCGGACAGTCCGTCCGGCCAGTGCCCAACCCGTTCCGCATGCACCCTCTTACGAGCGGCGCGATGCTGCGTTTACGCAGATGGCCTCAGCGATAGGGCGAGTCCATTGCAATGTTGCGCGCGATTTCCCGCTCCCACCGGTCGCCATTGGCCAGCAGTTTTTCCTTGTCGTAATAGAGCTCTTCGCGCGTCTCGGTGGCGAATTCGAAGTTCGGCCCTTCGACGATGGCATCGACCGGACAGGCTTCCTGGCAGAAACCGCAGTAGATGCACTTCACCATGTCGATGTCGTAGCGCACCGTGCGGCGGGTGCCGTCGTTGCGGCGCGGGCCGGCCTCGATGGTGATGGCCTGGGCGGGACAGATCGCCTCGCAGAGCTTGCAGGCGATGCAGCGCTCTTCGCCGTTCGGATAACGGCGCAACGCATGCTCGCCGCGGAAACGAGGGCTGACCGGGCCTTTTTCGAAGGGATAGTTCAGGGTCGCCTTCGGCCGGAAGAAATAGCGCATCGACAGAAAGAACGCGCCGACGAACTCCTTGAGGAACAGCGAGCTGACGGCTTGCGAAAGACCGGCCATCATAAACCTCCAAATGTGCCGGCCTGGGAGAAGCCGGCGGTATGCAGCGAAGCTTGCGGGGCCATCATGCCCATCCCATGAGCTTCAGAACGAATGCGACGATGACGACCATCGCCAGCGACAGCGGCAGGAACACCTTCCAGCCGAGACGCATCAGCTGGTCGTAGCGGTAGCGCGGCACGAAGGCCTTCACCATCGCGAACATGAAGAACACGAACGAAGCCTTCAGCACGAACCAGATGATGCCCGGCACCCAGTTCAGGATCCAGATGTCGACGGGCGGCAGCCAGCCACCGAGGAACAGGATCGTCGTCAGCGCGCACATCAGGCAGATCGCCGCGTATTCGCCGAGCATGAACATCATGTACGGGGTCGAGCCGTATTCGACCATGAAGCCGGCGACGAGTTCGGACTCGGCTTCGGGCAAGTCGAAGGGCGGGCGGTTCGTCTCGGCAAGCGCCGAGATGAAGAACACGATGAACATCGGGAACAGTGACAGCCAATGCCAGTCGAGAAAGGAGGCCGGCAGGCCGATCATCGTTCCGAGGCCGTCCGACTGCGCATTGACGATGTCCGTCAGGTTGAGCGAGCCGACGCAGAGCAGCACGGTGACGATCACGAAGCCGATCGAGACTTCATAGGACACCATCTGCGCCGCGGAGCGCAGCGCGCCGAGGAACGGATATTTCGAGTTCGACGCCCAGCCGCCCATGATGATGCCATAAACCTCAAGAGAAGATATGGCGAAGACGAAGAGGATGCCGACATTGATGTTCGCGATCACCCAGTTGGCGTTGAGCGGGATGACGGCCCAGGCCGCGAGGGCCAGCGTCACCGAGACAAGTGGCGCGAGCAGGAAAATCGTCTTGTTGGCGCCGGCCGGAATGACCGGCTCCTTGAAGACGAATTTCAAAAGGTCGGCAAAGGACTGGAACAGCCCCCACGGGCCGACGACATTCGGGCCGCGGCGAAGCTGCACGGCGGCCCAGATCTTGCGGTCCGCCAGCAGGACATAGGCGATGAAGACCAGCAGCGCGACCAGAAGCAGGAGCGACTGGCCGATGATGATGGCCGTGGGCCAGACGTAGCTCGAAATGAAAGCGTCCATGATGCTCTAGTCCCTCGCGCTCATTCCGCGGCAGCTTTGAGATTGTTGCGCGCCAAGGCCGAGCATTCGGCCATGACGGCGGATGCGCGCGCTATCGGGTTCGTCAAATAGAAGTCTTTGACCGGAGACGCAAATACGGATTTGGCCATCTCACCGGCTTTTTGGGCAAGTGCGGCAATTTCGTCGCTGCTACCAGCGGCAATGCCATCGATCTCTGCGAAATGCGGATGGGCGGCATAGAGCTTCGCACGCAATTCGCCAAGCGAATCAAACGGCAGCTTCCGGCCGAGCACATCCGAAAGCGCACGGATGATCGCCCAGTCTTCGCGCGCGTCGCCCGGTGCGAAGCCGGCGCGGTTGCCGAGCTGGACGCGGCCTTCGGTATTGACCCAGGTGCCGGACTTTTCCGTATAGGCCGCGCCCGGGAGGATGACGTCCGCCGCATGCGCGCCACTGTCGCCGTGCGAGCCGATATAGACGGTGAAGCCCTTCCTCGCCGAGAGGTCGATCTCGTCGGCGCCGAGCAGGAACAGCACGTCCGTGCCGTCGACCATCTGGGCCGCCGATTTGCCGCCCATGCCCGGGACGAAGCCGAGATCCAGACCGCCGACGCGCGAGGCCGCCGTGTGCAGGACGGCAAAGCCGTTCCAGTCCGCGCCGACTGCGCCGACCGCGGCGGCGAGCTTCGCGGCGGAGGCGAGAACGGCAGCGCCGCCCTCCCCTGCGAGCGCGCCCTGACCGACGATGATCAGAGGCCGCTCGGCCTTCTCGAGCGTCTCGAAGAACTTCGCCTTGCCGGACATAAGCTCTGAGAGAGTATCCGTACCGGCGCCGAGATATTCATATTCGTAGCGCAGTTCGGCCCGCTCGCCGATCACGGCGATCGGGAAATTGCCCATGCGATAACGCTTGCGGATGCGGGCGTTGAGAACCGAAGCCTCGAAGCGCGGGTTGGAGCCGATGATGAGCAGCGCGTCGGCGCCCTCGATCCCCTGGATCGTCGGGTTGAAGAGGTAGCTGGCGCGGCCGAGCGTCGGGTCGAGCGCTGCGCCGTCCTGGCGGCAATCGACGTTCTGCGATCCGAGCAAGGCAATCAGCTCCTTCAGGGCGTACATTTCCTCGACGGATGCGAGGTCGCCGGCGATCGCACCGACCTTGTCGCCGGAGCTCTTGTCGACGGCAGCCCTGATCGCCTGGAAGGCCTCGCTCCAGGTCGCCGACTGCAGGCGGCCGTCCTTCCGCACATAGGGCCGGTCGAGACGCTGCGTCTTCAGCCCGTCCCAGATGAAGCGGGTCTTGTCGGAGATCCACTCTTCGTTGATCTCCTCGTTGACGCGCGGCATGATGCGCATCACCTCGCGGCCGCGCGTGTCGACGCGGATCGCCGAGCCGACCGCATCCATGACATCGACCGATTCGGTCTTGTTGAGCTCCCACGGCCGCGCCGTGAAGGCGAAAGGCTTCGAGGTCAGCGCGCCGACCGGACACAGATCGACGACGTTGCCCTGCAGTTCCGACGTCATCGCCTGTTCGAGATAGGTGGTGATCTCCGCATCTTCGCCGCGGCCGATCAGCCCGAGTTCGGCAATGCCCGCCACTTCCGTCGTGAAGCGGACGCAGCGGGTGCAGTGGATGCAGCGGTTCATCACCGTCTTGACGAGCGGGCCGATATACTTGTCCTCGACGGCGCGCTTGTTTTCCTGATAGCGCGAGCTGTCGATGCCGAAGGCCATCGCCTGGTCCTGCAGGTCGCACTCGCCGCCCTGGTCGCAGATGGGGCAGTCGAGCGGATGGTTGATCAGCAGGAACTCCATGACGCCTTCGCGGGCCTTCTTGACCATCGGCGTCGTCGTGAAGACTTCCGGCGCCTCGCCATTCGGGCCGGGACGCAGATCGCGCACGCCCATGGCGCAGGAGGCAGCCGGCTTCGGCGGGCCGCCCTTCACCTCGATCAGACACATGCGGCAATTGCCGGCAACCGAAAGCCGCTCATGGAAACAGAAGCGCGGAACCTCGGCGCCGGCCTCTTCGCACGCCTGAAGCAGCGTGAAATGATCCGGGACCTCGATCTCTTTTCCGTCGACTTTCAGCTTTGCCATCTTCGTACTCAATCCTGTCTTCCGTCCGGCTGCCTTCTGTGGCGCCGGACAATTCCTTCACGGCTCTTCCGGTATGGTGACGACCGGGCAGCCGTCATGTCATTTCTCGCGCATCAGCACCTTCGCCTGCCCGATCCAATCGTCCCGGGAGATGCGGCCATTGAGAGCTAATTCGGCATCGATCCGCGCGACATCCGTCTCGCTCAGACCGGCGATATCGGTGAAGCGGCGAAGGCCCTGGCCTTTCAGGACCTGCTCGAGCTTCGGGCCGATCCCGGAAATACGCTTCAGATCGTCATCGGCACGGCCTTTCGGCTTCGATGCGACCGGCTTCCTGGCGGCGCGCGCCTTCGGCTTCGCGACAGCGGGCGGCGCCGGTGGGACCTGCCGGGTTTCAGGCGCGGCCGGGGCCTCCCCGCTTACGGGCTCCGACGGTGCGACGGCCGGAGCCGGTTCGGCAAATTCTACCGGTTCGAGCGCGCCGGCGCTTTTCTGCAGGGCACTTGCAGCCCCCTGCATTGCCCCGAACATGACGCCTGCGAAGTGGCTCGACAGGCCGAAGCCCAGCGCCGTCGCCGCCGCCACGGCGGCCACAGGATTGGCCATCAGCGGAACAGCCGGCATGGCCTTCATCCATTCAGCCATGCCGAAAGGATCGGCCGAGCCGGCGCCCAGGGGCCGCACAAAAGGAATGACTGCAGCCGCTTTCATGCCCTGTACTTCATTGCGCGTCCCGGTCATCGCTCGTTACTCCGCTGCTTGCAATACGGCGCCATGCGAGGTCGCATTGCGCGTATATTCGTCGATCCGCTGTTCCATCTCCGGACGGAAGTGCTTGATCAGGCCCTGGATCGGCCAGGCGGCCGCGTCGCCAAGGGCGCAGATCGTGTGGCCTTCGACCTGCTTCGTCACGTCGAAGAGCATGTCGATCTCGCGCTTCTGCGCGCGGCCCTGCACCATGCGCTCCATGACGCGCATCATCCAGCCGGTGCCTTCGCGGCACGGCGTGCACTGGCCGCAGCTTTCGTGCTTGTAGAAGGCGGAGAGGCGCCAGATCGCCTTGATAATGTCGGTCGATTTGTCCATGACGATGACGGCCGCCGTCCCAAGACCCGAGCCGAGCTCGCGCAGGCCGTCATA
The DNA here is from genome assembly GCF_000265205.3 of Sinorhizobium fredii USDA 257. Classification (NCBI taxonomy): domain Bacteria; kingdom Pseudomonadati; phylum Pseudomonadota; class Alphaproteobacteria; order Hyphomicrobiales; family Rhizobiaceae; genus Ensifer; species Ensifer fredii. The sequence continues at coordinate 3,475,324 of NC_018000.1, read as the reverse complement.
ATCCATGATGGCGTCCTTCATCTGCGCGCCAGGCACGCAGGGAACCGACGAGCCGCCGGGAATGACCGCGAGCAGGTTGTCCCAGCCGCCGCGGATGCCGCCGCAGTGCTTCTCGATCAGTTCGTGGAACGGGATCGACATCGCGTCCTCGACCGTGCACGGCCGGTTGACGTGGCCGGAAACCGAATAAAGCTTGGTGCCGTGATTGTTCGGGCGGCCGAAACTGCTGTACCAGCCGGCGCCGCGCCGCAGAATGGTCGGCGTGACAGCAATTGATTCGACGTTGTTCACCGTCGTCGGGCAGCCGTAGAGGCCCATGTTCGCCGGGAACGGCGGCTTCAGACGCGGCTGGCCCTTCTTGCCCTCAAGGCTTTCGAGCAGTGCTGTTTCCTCGCCGCAGATATAGGCGCCGGCGCCGTGATGGACGAAAATATCGATATCGTAGCCAAGCTTGTTGTTCTTGCCGAGCAGCCCGTAATCGTAGCATTCGTCGATCGCCGCCTGCAGCGCTTCGCGCTCGCGAATGAACTCACCACGCACGTAGATGTAGGCGGCGTGCGCGCCCATGGCGAAACTTGCCACAACGCAGCCCTCGATCAGCGTATGCGGATCGTGGCGCATGATATCGCGGTCCTTGCAGGTGCCAGGCTCCGACTCGTCGGCATTGACGACGAGATAGTGCGGGCGGCCGTCGCTTTCCTTCGGCATGAAGGACCACTTGAGGCCGGTCGGGAAGCCGGCGCCGCCGCGACCGCGAAGGCCCGAAGCCTTCACCTCGTTGATGATCCAGTCGCGGCCCTTCTCGAGGAACTCCTTGGTGCCATCCCAATGGCCGCGCGCCATTGCGCCCCTGAGCGACTTGTCCTTAAGGCCGTAGATGTTGGTAAAGATGCGATCTTCATCTCTGAGCATGGGGTATCACCTCTTTACCGCGGCTTCTTTGCCGGCTTGGACTTGTCGACCGTCTCGCCTTCGATCTTGGCGTTCTTCGCCGCCGCTTTCTTCGCGGTCGCCGGGGTCTTTACCGCCGGATTGGTAACGTCTGCAGCGGTCTTCGGCTTGGCGGCGTTCGACGGCGGCACGCTCACCGCCGGTTCATCCCTGGCCTTGTCGTCCTTTGCCTTTTTGGCCCGGGCAGGCGCCTTCGCCTTTTCGGGGGCTTCCGGAGGTTGCAGCGTCGTCAACCCACCGATCGGCGCGGAATAGATGCGGTCGATCTGGGGACCGGGCTGGATTTCAGCGCCCTTGCCTGCGTCGAAGCCGTCGATGATTTCCTCGAGCCGCTCGGGCGTCAGATCCTCGAAAGCGTCCTTGAAGATCATCACCATCGGCGCGTTGACGCAGGCGCCCTGACATTCGACCTCTTCCCAGGAGAGCGTCCCGCTCCCATTCAGCGTGAAAGGCTCGGCCGCAATCTTCGTCTTGCAGACCTTGATCAGGTCTTCGGCGCCGCGCAGCATGCAAGGCGTCGTGCCGCAGACCTGCACATGGGCCCGCGATCCGACCGGCTTCAGCTGGAACTGCGTGTAAAAGGTCGCCACTTCGAGGGCGCGGATATAGGGCATGCCGAGCATGTCGGCGATCGATTCGATGGCCGCCCTCGTCACCCACCCATCCTGCTCCTGGGCGCGCATCAGCAGGGGAATGACCGCTGACTGCTCGCGGCCCTTCGGATACTTGTTGATCGTTGCCTCAGCCCAGGCGGCGTTCTCCTTGCTGAATGCAAAGGCCGCTGGCTGGACAGTGTCTTCGGCTAGTCGACGAACGGACATTCTAGTGGACACCTTATCAATTAATCGAACCGCACCGCGATTTCGTCAGCGTGACGAATTCGCAGGCATAGGCGGACTGGTCTTTCTGCATAAAGACGATGTAGCGCGTGCCATTGGCGACGGCTGCCTTGATCTCGTATCCCTTCGACAGGAGCGTGGCCATGGAACCCCCGTGCAGCCCCGACGACGACGTGCTGCCGACGTCCTCCTGAGCCAGGGCCGCCGGGCCAAGCGCGACACATCCGAGAACGGCAAGCGGCGCCAGACGCATCAGCGATCCACCTCGCCGAACACGATATCGAGGGAGCCCAGCACGGCCGAGACGTCGGCCAGCTGGTGTCCGCGACAGAGGAAATCCATCGCCTGCAGATGCGCATAGCCGGGCGCGCGGATCTTGCAGCGGTAGGGCTTGTTGGTGCCGTCGGAGACCAGATAGACGCCGAATTCGCCCTTCGGCGCCTCGACCGCGGCATATACCTCGCCGGCCGGCACGTGGTAGCCCTCGGTATAGAGCTTGAAGTGGTGGATCAGCGCCTCCATCGAGCGCTTCATCTCACCGCGCTTCGGCGGCACGATCTTGCCGTCGAGCGACGAAACCGGCCCGATCTTCGCGTCGCCCAGCAGGCGATCGACGCATTGGCGCATGATCCGCGCCGACTGGCGCATCTCGATCATGCGGATGAGATAACGGTCGTAGCAGTCGCCGTTCTTGCCGATCGGGATGTCGAACTCCATCTCGGAATAGCATTCATAGGGCTGCGCCCGGCGCAGGTCCCAGGCGGCACCCGAGCCGCGCACCATGACGCCCGAGAAGCCCCAGGCCCAGGCGTCCTCGAGGCTGACGACGCCGATATCGACGTTGCGCTGCTTGAAGATGCGGTTGCCGGTCAGAAGCTCGTCGATGTCGTCGACGGTCTTCAGGAACGGATCGATCCACTTGCCGATATCCTCGACCAATTCATGCGGCAGATCCTGATGCACGCCGCCCGGACGGAAATAGGCCGAGTGCATGCGCGCGCCGCAGGCCCGCTCGTAGAAGACCATCAGCTTTTCGCGCTCCTCGAAGCCCCAGAGCGGCGGCGTCAGCGCGCCGACGTCCATCGCCTGCGTGGTGACGTTGAGGAGATGCGAGAGGATGCGGCCGATTTCCGAATAGAGGACACGGATGAGCTGACCGCGGATCGGCACCTCCGTGCCCGTCAATCTTTCAACGGCAATCGCGAATGCGTGCTCCTGGTTCATCGGCGCGACGTAGTCGAGCCGGTCGAAATAGGGAATGGCCTGCAGGTAGGTCTTGGCTTCGATCAGCTTCTCGGTGCCGCGGTGCAACAAACCGATATGCGGATCGACGCGCTCGACGATCTCTCCGTCGAGCTCCAGCACCAGACGGAGAACGCCGTGCGCCGCCGGATGCTGCGGACCGAAGTTGATGTTGAAGTTGCGGACGTTGTGTTCGGTCATACCGATTGCTCCAGGCCGGATGGCATCCCCTCGGGACCCCGCGGGCCGACTTATCTCACCGTGCCTTCGCCTTTTCGTCGCCGGGCAGGACGTATTCCGTGCCTTCCCAGGGCGATAGAAAATCGAAGTTGCGGAATTCCTGCCTCAGCTCGACGGGCTCATAGACCACGCGCTTGACTTCATCGTCGTAGCGAACCTCGACGAAGCCGGTCAGCGGGAAGTCCTTGCGCAGCGGATAACCTTCGAAACCGTAGTCGGTGAGGATGCGACGCAGATCCGGATGGCCCGTGAAGAGAATGCCGTACATGTCGTAGGCTTCGCGTTCGAACCAGTCGGCGCCCGGAAATACCGGAGTTGCCGACGGCACCGGCTCGCCCTCGCCGGTCGCGACCTTGACGCGGACGCGCAGATTCTGGCGCGGCGACAGGAGGTGGTAGACGACGTCGAATCGATCCGGCCGCTGCGGATAGTCGACACCGCAGACGTCGATAAAGCTGACGAAGCCGCATCGCGGATCGTCGCGCAGGAAGGTCAGCAGCGCGATGACGTTCTCGGCCGTCGTCGTCAGCGTCAGCTCGCCATATTTGATCGCCGAATCGGCAATCAGCGATCCGCGTGCTTCGCGAAGATAGGTCGCAAGCTCGTTCAGGGCTTCACTCATTGAAAAGAACCCCCTGCCTTAGCGCTCGATCGTGCCGGTCCGGCGGATCTTCTTCTGCAGCAGAAGCACGCCATAGAGCAGCGCTTCTGCCGTGGGAGGACAGCCTGGCACATAGATATCGACGGGCACGACGCGGTCGCAACCGCGCACGACCGAATAGGAATAGTGATAGTAACCGCCGCCATTGGCGCAGGAGCCCATCGAGATGACGTAGCGGGGCTCCGGCATCTGGTCGTAGACCTTGCGCAGCGCCGGCGCCATCTTGTTGGTCAACGTCCCGGCAACGATCATCACGTCCGACTGGCGCGGCGAGGCGCGCGGCGCAAAACCGAAGCGTTCGGCATCGTAGCGCGGCATCGACATCTGCATCATTTCGACGGCGCAGCAGGCAAGACCGAAGGTCATCCACATCAGCGAGCCGGTGCGCGCCCAGTTGATCAGCTCATCGGTCGAGGTGACGAGGAAGCCCTTGTCGGCGAGCTCGTTGTTGATCTCGCCGAAGAATGCGTCATTGCTGCCGATCGGCTTGCCGGTCGCGGGATCGATAATGCCCTTCGGCTGCGGCGCAACGAGCGTGGTGCCGGATGCTAGTTCCATTCCAGCGCTCCCTTTTTCCATTCATAGATAAAGCCGACCGTCAGCACCAGGAGGAAGACCATCATCGACCAGAAGCCGAACCAGCCCAACACCTTGAACGAAACCGCCCAGGGGAAGAGGAAGGCGACTTCGAGGTCGAAGATGATGAAGAGGATCGACACGAGATAGAAGCGGACGTCGAACTTCATGCGGGCGTCGTCGAACGCATTGAAGCCGCACTCATAGGCCGAAAGCTTTTCCGAATCGGGCGCCTTGTGGGCAACTGCGAAGGGAGCGATCAGGAGTGCGAGGCCGATCACTAGAGCGATTCCAATGAAAATCGCGATCGGAACATAGGAACCGAGAAGTTCTGTCATTGTTATCCGTCCCTGCCTGCGAAGCGCACCGGGAGAGGTGCTAAAACAACGAATGCCGCAGGCCGAAAATCATGTTGCAACGCCAGAGTGGTTAGCGCAGCCCGCGCCCATGTGCAAGCCTCGTACAGGCATTTAAACCGGTTCGCGGCACACGTTTGAACGGCACTTTCGCACTGTTGACACAGCGAAGCGCCGAATTCCCGGAACGGGCTCATCTTGCTGATGGGAAACGGTCCGAGACACATTGCCGCAATGCAAAAATCAATTGAATGGCCTTGAAAGACGGAAGGAGGAGAAATGGCGCGAGTGACGGGGCTCGAACCCGCGACCTCCGGCGTGACAGGCCGGCACTCTAACCGACTGAGCTACACCCGCGCATTGTGGCCTGAATGGCCCTTATTTCACCATCGACACTCTTTGAGAATGCCTATGCACCAGAAGAGTGGCGCGAGTGACGGGGCTCGAACCCGCGACCTCCGGCGTGACAGGCCGGCACTCTAACCGACTGAGCTACACCCGCATCCTCTTGGCTGGCCGGGGCGCTCGCGCACCCCGCAATCAAGGCGGCCCAGCCGTCTCGATGAGCGGCTAACTAAGCGGTTCGCCTTGGGGTGTCAAGCGTGTTTGAAGACAAAACCGTGACGGACGGAATTTTGATCCACAAGGTACCCCGCGGGCGGAAAGTGTGTGCAGGAACAGGCGCCTTACCGGCTCCAAGTTTGCGCAGCCCCATTGAAGGTTTGTCCACAAGGAGGGCAGCGCGCCGCCCAGCTGCATCGCGCCTGCTCGCAAAAAAATCTAAAAAAACGCGCAAATCCTCTTGCGGTTTTCGCCGGCAGCGCATAGATCACGCCCACCGACGCGGCGGACAATGTTCGACACGCGAAAGGGCGATTAGCTCAGTTGGTAGAGCGCCTCGTTTACACCGAGGATGTCGGGAGTTCGAGTCTCTCATCGCCCACCATTTTTCCGAAAGCATAAATTGATCGCAAGTGGCAAAGATCGTTGCCGTGCAGCGCCTCTTACGCCCCCCGATACTGCTCATCCGTCACATGTTCCAGCCAATCGACCGCCTTGCCGTCGAGTGCCTCCTGGATGGCGATATGGGTCATCGCCGTATCCGCGGCCGCGCCGTGCCAGTGCTTCTCGCCCGGCGGGAACCAGACGACATCGCCGGCGCGGATCTCGCGGAGTTCTCCGCCCCAGCTTTGTGCGAGGCCACGACCGGCCGTGACGATCAGGGTCTGGCCGAGCGGATGCGTGTGCCAGGCGGTGCGCGCGCCCGGTTCAAAGGTCACCGTCGCTCCGCGGACCCGCGCCGGCGCAGGCGCCTCGAAGGCTGGATCGAGGCGCACGGCTCCGTGGAAATATTCGGCCGGTCCGCGGGACGAGGGCCTCGATCCACACTCAAAGACTTCCATCTGAACCTCCTCTTGGCGATCGCGTCAAAACTTGTAGCGCGAATGCGGGCACAAAGCGCCTGCACCTTATCTCTTTTCCGCAAAGTCGCTACAGCTTGTGAACGGTTACCCCGGGGCAGGCGCTGCGGGCGATATCGCACAGGTGTTCGTGGTGCGTCAGATAGATCACCTGGCCGACCCGCGCCATCTCGGCCATCAGATCGAAGGCCCGGCCGGCGCGATTGTCGTCGAAGGTTTCCATGATGTCGTCGGCGATGAAAGGCAGCGTCTCGCGGGCCGCCGCGACCTCGTGGTAGCCGGCGATCCTCAGCGCCAGGTAGAGCTGGAAGCGCGTGCCTTTCGAGAGATCGCCTGCGAGCTTCGATCCGCCCACAGCCGTGTTGGCGATCAGGAATTCCTGCCCCTTGTCGGCCTCAGTCGAGAGGCCGGCATACTCACCGCCGCTGATATGCGAAAATGTCCGGGAGGCGCGCTGCATCATGGCGCTGCGATGGCGCTCGCGAAACAGCCTCAGCGCATGCTCGGCGGCAACGACGCCCGCTTTCAGCCTCAGATAACCAACCGCCTTATGCTCGATCTCGAGCAGGATCGTCCGCTGCTTCTGCTCGAGTTCAGCCACCCTGTCGCCGCCCTCGATTTCCGCGAGTGCCCTTTCCTTGTTTCTCACTTCCGAATGCAGCTCGCTGACATCACGATCGGCGACATCGATCGCTTCCTCGAGCCGGGCGAGCTCAAGCCTGAGCTCCGCTTCATCCACACCAGCGAGGATAAATTCGGCCTCGCTGCTCGTGGCTGTGCCGAGCCTGGTCACCAGGTCATCTTCAAACTCTGCGCATCTCTGCCGTTGCCTCTCCTGCTCGCGAACCGCCTCCAGGCAGAACCCGGCCTCTTCGAGCGTCCCGCATCCGAAGAAGTCGAGAATCACCTGCCTCATCGCCAGATGCTGCTTCTCTTCACTTCGCAGCAATCGAAGGGCCTCTTCCAGGCGTACGATATTGCCCGAAGCATCGAGGCGTCGCCCTTCCTGACGCTGCGCCGCCGCAATGCGGTCACGCAGCGACGCGTAGAGCTCGAGCGGATCGCCCCCTCCCCGCTCCGCCACTTCGCGGGCGAGATCCGCGATCGCCTCGGCAAAGCTCTTCTGATCCTTCCGCATGGCTGCAATGCGATGGTCGAGTTCGGTCTTCCTCTGCATCAGCTTGTCGAAATCCTGCAGCACGGCGAGCGCCGGGCCGATTTCGTGCGGAGGCGGCCGATCGGTGCGGCCCCCAAGCCAGGTCGCGGCGAGCGCCCCCGACCACGCCTCTTGCCAGCCGACCATGGCGGCCTCGGCGGCGGCGAGAACCGTCTCCCGGTTTTCCATGGCTTCGGACGCGCGGCGAAGCTGCGCAAGAGCCGCGCCGTGGGCCGCCACCGCACTTTGCGCACGGGAGACGATTTGTTCCGCAGCCACGAGGAGTTCATCGAGCCGGTCCGGCAAGTAATCGGTCACGCCGAGCCGCAGCAATTCCTCCCGCAACGCGCGTGTCGCCGCCTGCTCTTCCGAAGAGGCCGTGTCGCGCGCCTGGCACGCGGCGCGCAGATCGGCGCGCAACTCGAGCGCCGCCGCTCGCGTGGCAAGCCAGGCCTCCAGATGCGGCACCAGCTTCACGTTAGGCAAACCGCTTGCGGTTGCGGCAGCAGCCACCGTCGCACCCAACCGCTCACCCTGTTCGGACAAGGCCGCTCTTTGTCTCTCGAGCGCCTCACGACGAGCGCGCCTTTCCGAAATCGCGAGAGCGAGGCCGCGCATCTCGGCCACCCGCTCGGCATGGGCCAGACGAAGTGCCACGGCGGCATCGTCATCCCTCATTGCGGCCTCGAATGCGCCTGCCGTCCCCTCGTCAAGGCTGGAGCGATGCAATTGCCAGGCAAAGTCCCGGCGCCGGCGCAGCGCGCCCGCCGTCGCGTCATCCACAGCCGCGCCGTCCGCCGCCATTGCGGCGAGCCGCGCCTCGTCCCCCGCCTCGCGCTCGCGCTCGTCGCCGATCCGATCGTCGAGCCGCAATTGCCGCTCCGAGAGGGCCGCTTCCTCCGCCCTCCACATGGCGACGACACCGGCCGCGGGAACAGGAAGCCTCGCCAGTTCATCGGCATCGCCGGCGAAAGGCCGCAGCCTGTCCCTTGCATCGGCAAGTGCTGCCTCCAGCCGGTCGATCTCCCTGGTCGCGGCCTGCTGACGCAACAGGCAATCATTCTGGCGCAACACATGCAGCCGTTCGATGAGGATGCCGGTATCGGCGACGCCGCCCTTGAGCCGGTCCAGCTCGCGTTCCGACTGGGCGCGATTGCGCCTTGCACTGTCGAGCTCCTCGCGCGCCGATGCCAGCTTTTCCGAAAGGCCGGCATGCTGACGAATCAGTTCCTGGAGTCGAGCAGCCCGTGTGGTCGGCAGTACCAGCGAAACGGGATCGGGATTGTCAGCCTCGCCGAGACGGATGAGACATGCGCGGATCTCGGCCGAGGTCCTTGCCAGTTCGTCCAGTCGCGACGGCATATCGCGGGCGGCCGTCTGGTAGCGGGCGTCGAGTGCCGAATCACGCAGCGCCTCGAACCGCCCCGCGAGCGCAAGCGCCTCATCGTCCCGCGGCAGTCCTTCGAGTTCCGCCCGGCGCTGTGCCAGCTCTTCGTCCAGTTGCCGCAGTCGGGTGGCGATTTCGACCTCCTGCCTGCGGAGCGCCGGCAGGTCGTTCCACCAATCTTGCGGCGGGACCGGCAACGCCTGCATCTCCGCAAGCTGTTCCCGCGCATTGCTTAGCCTTGCCAGGAGCGGCAGTGCCTCGAGCTCGACGCGCAGCCGATCCCGTCTGACGCGCAGTTCGGCGCGCTGCCGCGCTGCCGCATCATGGCGTTCCCGCGCTTTCGTCAGCGCCTTGCGAAGATCGGCATACTCGCGCGCATTGACGTCGACAGCTTTGCGCTCTGACTTAAGGGCGTCCAACTCCGCCTTCAGTTCCGCTAGCCGATGCTTGCGCGCCTGGGGGCGAAAAAAGGCATCCGCTTCGGCGCGCAGGTTGGCGAGCACCGCGCCGCTGTCCGGCAGGCCGGAGCTTGCCGAAAACAACAGCGAACCCAGCTCCCCCTCGCTCTTGAGGATGGCCTCCCCACCCTCCTCGATGCTGTCGTCGTCGAGCGAGAACATCATGCGATAGGTGTCGCGGTCGATCGATCCGAGAGCCGCGGAGAAGAGGTTGTCCGGCAGCGGCTGCTCGTCGGGACCGACGAGACTGTTTGCGTTGCGCTTGATCCGATAGGCGTGATGCCTCTTGCCGCCGGCCTCCACGACGCCGCCGATCCGCATCGTCGGGTAGGGATGCAGGAAGCCATAGGGACTGACGCGCTCGATGCCGAAGAGGAGATCGAGGAAGCCCGAGAACAAGGTCGATTTGCCCGCTTCGTTCGGGCCGTAGATCAGGTGGAAATCGGGCTCTCCCGACCTGGCGGCGCCGAAATCGAGGCTGCGCCCGGTGAACTTGCCGTAACGGACGAGATCCAGCTGTTGCAGCCGCATCAGTCGATGCCATCGATGGCGCTGCGGCCATGGAGATGCGACAGGACGTCGGCGCTTCCGGAAAGGGCCGCGTTCTCGACGAGATCGTCGAGCCCTTCCTCGTCGGCGGCGAGCAGGTTCCGCAGTTCCGCAGGCAGATGCGGCAACAGCTCCTCGGCGACGGCGCGCATGTCGGCGCGGAAGGCAAAGGCCGACAACACTTCGTTCTCGACGAGCGCCGTCAGTTCGCCAATCGGATCGGCAGCGACGCGGCCCGCATGCTTGCTGCAGCCCGCAAACAGGGTCTCGACCTTCTCGACCCAGCATCGGCCCTGCCCGGCTGCGATGTTCTCCAACTCTCCTTGCAGGAGATCGAAATCCCGCCGCAGCCGCCAGGAAAGCGGTGTCGCGCCCGTCAGCGTAATCCGCAGGATGAGATCGGCTTCCGGTTGGCTCTTGCGAAGCAGGGCGAGCTGCCTGCCAACCGTCTCGAGCATGTCGCGCCAGTCCGCGGTTCCCGTCAGGTCGATCGAGACCCGCTCGAACACCGCCGCGCCCACCGGCCGCTCTTCCAGTGTCACCTCACCGTCGTCGTCGATCATCACGATCGTGACGCCCTTCACCCCCGATTCGTTGATATCGCGTCCCTGCGGCATGCCAGGCATGACGATACAGGGGCTCTCGCTGTGGACCTGCCGCTGGTGGACGTGGCCGAGGGCCCAGTAATCGTAGCCGTGTGCCCGAAGGTCGGCGACGCTGCAGGGGGCGTAGGGATCATGGCCCGCCGAACCGGCGAGGCTCGTGTGCAGCATGCCGACGTTGATGGCATCCGCAACGGGGGGGTGGAAATGCGGCAGCAGGCTTTCCGGCGCATGCGGGTCGGAAAAGCTCATGCCGTGGATATGGACGGATCTGCCGTTCTCCAGAATCTTGGCGACGACCGGCTTGCCGCGCCCCGGAAAGACATGCACCGACGGCGGCAGCGTCAGCTCGCGCGTCACTTGCGACTGGGCGTCGTGATTGCCGCGGATGATGAAGGTGCGGATGCCCGCCTCGTCGAGGCGGCGGAGCTCGCCCGCGAGGAAAAGTGCCGTATTCATCGAGGTCTGATTGCCGTCATAGAGATCGCCGGCGATCAGCAGCGCATCGACTCCTTCGGCAATACAGAGATCGACGATGCGCACCAGGGCATTGCGGGTGGCGCCCCGGACGATCCCGGCAAGCTCCTCGTTTCGCAGTGCCAGGCTGCGTAAGGGCGAATCGAGATGGAGATCTGCGGTATGAACAAATCGGAAGGGCATGGCCGACCATGGCTGCCCCTGAATAGCGCGTCAATGGCGCGCGGGGCTATAGCCCAACCTCAGCTGTGGGCAACGTTCCGCAACTGTCCAAGTGGGCCGCATCCGCGCCCAGCAGGCTCCCCGATTATCGGTTTTGTAACGTCTTGCCCGGTAGTTTTCCCGGCGGGAACGCCTTTGGGCATTTTCAGCACCGGAATGATTCCTGCTTCGGCATCCGCTCCGTCATGACGATCAAGAGCCGGAACAGTTCACCAAGATTTGCGGATGCTATTCCGGAGTTGTCCATGTCCCGCCTGAAGATATCGCATACGCTGATCGGCCTTTTCGTTCTGGTCGTCGTTATCGTCGCAGCACTTGCCCTCTCCTCGATGAACAGCATTCGCATGCTGAACGAGCGAAACAACGAGCTTGCCGACAGCTGGTTGCCACGCGTTTCGCTAGCGCGCGCTCTCGAAACCCAGCTCTCGGACACACGGATGGCTTTCGCGCGCCACCTGATCTCGCTCACCCCGTTCGAGAAGAAACGGGCGGAAAAGGTCATCGGCGAGACTGTCGCCGGTTTCGGCAAGCTCTCGGAAGAGTATGCGGTTCTCGCGACTTCGGATGCCGACAAGGCGGCACTTGCCGAGGTGCATGCGGCCTATCAGGCCTATCTGTCGACCGCCGACAGTATGCTGAAATACTCCAACAACCTCGAGAACATGAAGGCCCAGGGCGTTTTCAAGGTCGAGATGGCGGCGACCGAAAAGAAGATCGATGAGGCGATCGACGAAGTGCTTGCCTCTAATCTTGCTGGTGCGGATGCCGCCGTTGCCGCAAGCGCCGCGACACATGAGCAGGCCATGACGATGGAAACCGTGGTCATCGGTTTTGCCGCCCTCGTCGTTCTGGGCGCAATCGCCTATGCCGTCCGCGGCGTCGCTCGCCCGATCCGGATCATCACCGCCGCGATGGCGAAACTTGCCGGTGGCGATACGGCAAGCAGCATTCCCCACGGCGGCCGCAAGGACGAGATCGGTGAAATGGCTCGTGCCGTCGAAATCTTCCGCCAGGCGGCGATCACTAATCACAAGCTCGAGGAGGAAGCCCGCCTCCAGCGCGCCGAATCGGAAGCCGAGCGTCAAAAGGTGACAGAGGAAGCCGAAGCGGCGGCACAGCGGCGCCTCCAGGAAGCGAGAGCGGGTCTCGCCAACGGCCTTCGGCGGCTGGCCAGCGGCGACCTCGCCTTCGAGCTCGACGAAGCTTTCGCGCCCGACTTCGAACCGCTGCGGCACGACCTGAACCAGGCGGTCGCCCAGCTCGCCGACACGCTCTCCGCCGTCGCGACGAGCTCGAGCAGCATCGACGGGGGCGCGCGCGAAGTGAGCCACAGCGCCGACGACCTGTCGCGGCGGACCGAGCAGCAGGCGGCATCGCTCGAAGAAACCGCCGCCGCGCTCGATCAGATCACGGTCAATGTCTCCAATTCCTCGAAGCGCACCAATGAAGCGCGTGCAGTGGCGAGTCAGGCGAACGCTAGCGCCCACAAGTCCGGCGCAATCGTTTCCGCCGCGATCGACGCGATGGGGCGGATCAAGCATTCCTCCAGCCAGATTTCCAACATCATCGGCGTCATCGACGAGATCGCCTTCCAGACGAACCTCCTGGCGCTCAATGCCGGCGTCGAAGCGGCGCGCGCCGGCGACGCCGGCAAGGGTTTCGCCGTCGTCGCCCAGGAGGTCCGGGAGCTTGCCCAGCGCTCCGCCAACGCAGCCAAGGAAATCAAGGAGCTGATCCGCAACTCGGCGAACGAAGTCGAAAGCGGCGTTCGGCTCGTGCGCGAAACAGGCGAAGCCCTTCGCACCATCGAGAGCTTTATCGTCACGATCAACGAACACATGGACGCCATTGCGGTTTCGGCCCAGGAGCAGTCCGCCGGCCTTTCCGAAGTCAATATGGCAGTCAACCAGATGGACCAGGTGACGCAGCAGAACGCGGCTATGGTCGAGGAAGCCAATGCCGCCAGCGCCACCCTGGCACAGGAGGCCGGCCGCCTGCGCGAACTGATCGGCCGCTTCACGCTGGCTGGAACAACGGACAATGGCCACGGCTGGACCCAAGGCCGAACATCCGGACCGCGCCTCGCCGCTTAATTTTAATCTAGGCTCAGCCGGCAGCAATTCTTCGTCACGCCAGTTCAACGGCCCTCAAATCCGAGCGCCGTTTCTCTTCGTGAGGCCCTGTCCGTAAGAATTAGGAGGTTTTTGTCGACAAATACGGCGATCGTCACTAAATATAGTCCAACTGCCATTTGACATGGCACCTCACCATATCTCAACGGTATTCATGAAGACGACATTCGAAGTCTCCGACAAGCTGTTCGAACTCTACCATCGCGTCCATCGCCTGGTAAACGAGTCGATGACCGAGGAAGGTGTATCGCTTGCCCGAAGCAAGTTCCTGTTCTTCCTGAGCAAACTCGGCCCTTGCCGCTCCACCGATATCGCCTGCGCCTTGAACTTCGCCCCCAGAACCGTGACGGAAGCGATCGACGGGCTGGAGCGCGATCGTCTGGTGATGCGCAAGCCCGATCCGGACGATCGCCGTGCAAAGATCGTCTCGATCACCGAGACCGGCCGGGCCGTCCTCCAGGCGGCGGAACATCCGCGCAAGCAACTTCTCGAGGAAATCTTCTCGGCCCTGGACGACGAGCAGCTCGATCAGCTCTACGAGATCGTTGGCAAGCTCGTCGACAAGACCGATGAAATCCGCAAGCGCAAGGAAGCGGAGGAAGAGGCCGAAATCGCTGCCGCGCGTTGATCGTGCAGGCTCGGGCCGAACACGGTACCAAAAACAAGGGGCTGGGTCGTCATGTCCCGGCCTCTTCCGTTTTCTCCCGGCCGACGCTTACATCGCGTTAATTGCGCCAATGGAGAAGAACAGGGTCTCGCCGGACGAGTCGTCGACGCCGTCATTATCCGTGACGACGTAGCCGTTTCCAGCCGCATCGACCGTGAAGCCCTCCACCTTGTCGACCACATAGCCATTCAGCGACTTCAGCTCGGGAATGAGATCGCGCACCTCTTCCTTCTTGACGACCGGCAGTTCGCCGCCGAGCGCGGCGGGTTTCAGATCGGCAAGCGCGACGCGGTAGAGCTTCTTGAGCTTCGCCGCTTCGCCGATCAGATTGTCGCGCTCGATGAGATAGGCGTAGTCGCCATGGACGGAGATCTCCGAAAGACCGACCCATCCTTCCTCGGACTTGTCGAGCGGGTAGCGCACCGCGCCCCACTCTTCCTTCGCCGGCTTGTAGGAGACGAGCTTGACGAAGCCCTTCTCATCGTCCTTCCACTCGCGCTGAACCGCCATCCAGAGCGTCAGGTCGTCCCCTTCGCCAACGGCCGTGATCCCTTCGAAGCCGTAGCGAATTTCGTTGGCGGCGAGCTCTGCCGGAAGGGCAATCTCCTGCTTGATGTCGCCCTTCTTGTTCACGTGGAAGAGCGCGTGGCTATAAAGCTTGTCCGCGTTGCCTTCGGACGCCAGCCAGAATCCGCCTTCGCCGTCATTTGCGACGCCTTCGATGTCGAGCTTTTGCGCGGCTGCGCCATCGCGGGTGATCGGCAGCGCCTCGGTGATCAGCGCCGGCTTCTGCGTCGCATCGACCGTGAAAATCGTCGGCTGCGAGGAGAGGACGGAATCGTTGACCGCCCTGAGGATGCCCGGCTTGTCCTCTACCGCCGCAAGGCCGGACAGCGCGCCGAACCCGATCGGCAGACCGTTCTTCTCCGCGGAGCGAATCTGCGGGTAGGCGGCCTCCCCTTCCCTGCGCTCATAGATCATCACATGCGCCCGCGCGCCGTCGTCCTCGACGAGGTCGACCTCGTTGGCGGTCGCAAACAGATTGCGGCCGGGGATGGCGATCGCACCTTCGGGCGAGATTCCGGACGGCAGAAGCTGGAGCAGTTCCGGTTCCGCGCCGGTGTCCCGGTAAACGCCGACGATGGAGGCGCGCTCGGAGAGCACGAAGAAGAGCTTGTCGTCGCCGTATTGCGCCATTTCCAGGCCTTCCGGCTCGATGCCCTTCGCCGACGAGCGCTTCTCCGGATAGTGGCCGATCTGCGCGATCGCGTGTTCGAGGCTAGCACCGGACTCGAACAAAGCCTTGCCGGTCGCGTCAAAGATCGTAAAGCCGCGGGCGCCGCCTACGTAGTCGCCTTCATTGGCGACCACCAGGCGGTTGTCGTCGAGCCATTTGACGGCATCGGGCTCACGTTTGCGGCCAGCCTGTTCGCCCGTAAAGGCGATGGCGCCGTCACGCTTGGCGTCGACGTTGTTGAGATCCACCGTCCCGGCGGAGAAATGCGCCTTCACCGTCGCCGACTTGCCATCGATTATGACGATGTGATTGTTTTCCTGCAGGGTGAGCGCAATCTCGTCCTTGCCGTTGAAGGCGACGAATTCCGGCTCCGGATCCTCACCGGCGACTTCGGCAAGTCCGGTGAGCGCCACATGCTTGATCGTCGCGCAATCCGCGACTCCGTCCTTCAGCGACAGGATCACGAGGTCGCCCGCCGGCATCTGCGGGATTTGCCCGTCGTTGACCTCCTCGTCGCGCTCGTTCTCGATGGCGATCGCGGCAAGCGTCCGATCCTTGTTGACCGCTACGGAATCCGGCTGGCCGCCGAGATTGCAAGTGGCGTCAACCCTTTTCGTCGCGATATCGACGACGGCAAGCAGGCCGGAGGGTTTGGTGAAGCTTTCGCGCGTGTTGACGGCGACCAGAGCCTTCGCGTCGGCGACCGCGACCGACGTCGGCTCGCCGTCGAAGGGAACGATGCCATCAGCCTTCGGCATCCGGGCGTCGGTGATGTTGATGAAGCCAATGCGCTTGCCGGGGCTATCCGTATAAATGAGCGTCTTGCCGTCGTCGCTGGCGGTGATGATTTCCGCCGATGTCGGCGCCTTTCGGTCGGCGCCTTGGGGCAGGTTGCCGGCGACGGCAAAGGATGCAATGCGGTTAAAGACCTGTTCGGCCCGAGCGGCGGGTGCCGTCGATGCGGCCAGCGCCGTGGCCAAGGCAGCGGTTATGGAAAAAGCCCTCATTTGTCCCTCCTGTCGCGGCGCGCGCCCGGGGATCGGGCATTCCGACACCGCGGTGTTAACCGGAATCGGTACTCGCCACCTTCCGAATGGGAGGCTTGTGCAACCGTCCTGTAACAGCCCGATGACAGCGGAGGTTGAAATGAAAAGAGGCCCGGATCGACCGGGCCCCAATCAACCTGCCGACGATCCTGCGACGAGGAGCGGCAGATGGAACATGAACCTTTGCGGCCTCTGTAGCGGCGCCGCCAAGCAGAGGCCGTACCGGCATCGTCCAGATCCTTGCGGACCTGAAACGCGTCCGATTAGTTGACGGCGTCCTTCAGGCCCTTGCCGGCCGTGAACTTCGGCACGTTGCGCGCCGGGATGTCAACTTCCGCACCCGTCGACGGGTTGCGGCCCTTGCTCGCTTCGCGACGGCTCACGGAGAAGTTGCCGAAGCCGACGAGACGAATGTCGCCACCGCTCTTCAGTTCGCCCTGAATGGTCTCAAACACTGCGTCAACAGCGGAAGACGCATCGGCCTTGGAAAGTCCGGCCTTCTCCGCAACGGCAGACACGAGCTCATTTTTGTTCATGTTTCCACCCCTTTCATATTGGTTCGAAACGACTGTCTTTTAAGCCGGGGCGGCTTGCGCACGCCCACGTCTTGCCATTCCCAATTGCGCCGAATCCCTTGAAATGCAAGGCTTAGAGGGTGCTTTTACAACAGAAAAGACCGGCAAATGGCCGGTCTTTTCCGTTTTTCTCGGCAAAGGGCGCAAGAGGGACACAGTCTCGGCCCTCTTTGCGCATTTTCAGTGGGCGATCGAGGCCCCCGCTTCGTCCTGCGAATCGACCGGCGAAATGGTGCTGGCGTGGCTTGCCGGGTCCCATTCGATCGGCTCGGGACGCCGCGTCAATGCGTGCTCGAGCACCTCGCCCATCCGCGAAACCGGGATGATTTCGAGGTTGTTCTTCACATTGTCCGGGATCTCGGCGAGATCCTTGGCGTTCTCTTCGGGGATCAGCACCTTCTTGATGCCGCCACGCAGCGCCGCCAACAGCTTCTCCTTCAAACCGCCGATCGGCAGGACGCGGCCACGCAGGGTGATCTCGCCGGTCATCGCCACATCCTTGTGGATCGGAATGCCGGTCATCACCGAGACGATTGCCGTCGCCATGGCAACGCCGGCGGATGGGCCATCCTTCGGCGTCGCACCTTCCGGCACGTGCACGTGGATGTCGCGCTTGTCGAAGAGCGGCGGCTCGATGCCGAAATCGATCGCACGCGAGCGGACATAGGATGCCGCCGCCGAAATCGATTCCTTCATAACGTCGCGCAGGTTGCCGGTGACCGTCATGCGGCCCTTGCCGGGCATCATCACGCCTTCGATCGTCAGCAGTTCGCCGCCGACCTCGGTCCAGGCGAGACCCGTGACAACGCCCACCTGATCGTCGCGCTCGGCTTCACCATGACGGAAGCGCGGCACGCCGAGATAGTCGTTGACGTTGTCGGCCGTCACCTCGACCTTCTTGGTCTTGCCCTTGAGGATCTCGGTCACTGCCTTGCGGGCAAGCTTCATCAGCTCGCGTTCGAAGTTGCGAACGCCCGCTTCGCGTGTGTAGGTCTGGATCACCGCCATCAGCGCGCCGTCGGTCACGGAGAATTCGTTCGGCTGCAGCGCATGATCGCGGATCGCCTTCGGCAGCAGGTGTCGCTTGGCGATCTCCAGCTTTTCCTCCTCCGTGTAGCCGGCGATACGGATGACTTCCATGCGGTCCATCAGCGGCGGCGGAATGTTCAGCGTGTTCGCCGTGGTGATGAACATCACGTTCGAGAGGTCGTATTCAACCTCGAGATAGTGATCCATGAAGGTCGAGTTCTGTTCCGGATCGAGTACTTCCAGAAGCGCCGAAGACGGATCGCCACGGAAGTCCTGGCCCATCTTGTCGATCTCGTCGAGCAGGAAGAGCGGGTTGGACCGCTTGGCCTTCTTCATCGACTGCACGACCTTGCCCGGCATGGAGCCGATATAGGTCCGGCGGTGACCACGGATCTCCGCCTCGTCGCGAACGCCGCCGAGAGCCATGCGGATATATTCGCGGCCTGTCGCCTTGGCGATCGACTTGGCAAGCGAGGTCTTGCCGACGCCCGGAGGGCCGACGAGGCACAGGATCGGACCCTTGATCTTCGTGGAGCGCGCCTGCACGGCCAGATACTCGACGATGCGCTCCTTGACCTTGTCGAGACCGAAGTGATCCAACTCCAACACCTTCTCGGCGTGGTTGAGGTCGGTCTTGATCTTTGACTTCTTGCCCCAGGGCAGGCCCAGAAGCCAATCCAGATAGTTGCGCACGACGGTCGCTTCCGCAGACATCGGGCTCATCTGGCGCAGCTTCTTCAGCTCCGCGTCGGCCTTCTCACGGGCTTCCTTGGAAAGTTTCGTCTTGGCAATGCGCTCCTCGAGTTCGGCCATCTCGTCGCGGCCGTCCTCGCTGTCGCCGAGCTCCTTCTGAATCGCCTTCATCTGTTCGTTGAGGTAGTACTCGCGCTGGGTCTTCTCCATCTGCCGCTTGACGCGCGAACGGATTCGCTTTTCGACCTGCAGAACCGAGATCTCGCCTTCCATGAAGCCGAGCGCCTTTTCCAGGCGCATCTTCACGCTGGTCGTCTCGAGCATTTCCTGCTTCTCGACGATCTTGATCGACAGGTGCGAAGCAACCGTATCGGCGAGCTTGGAATAATCATCGATCTGGCTCGCGACACCGACGACTTCCGGGGAAATCTTCTTGTTCAGCTTCACGTAGCTTTCGAATTCGGAGACGACCGAGCGGCTCAGCGCTTCGATCTCGACCGGATCCTCTTCCGGCTCGCGCAGCACATGGGCGACCGCTTCGTAGAAGTCTTCGCGTGCCGTGTAGCGGTCGATCTCCGCCCGTGCGCGCCCCTCGACGAGAACCTTGACGGTGCCATCGGGGAGCTTCAGAAGCTGCAGCACATTGGCAATCGTGCCGACGCGGTAGATCGCAGAAGGCTCCGGATCGTCATCCGTCGCATTGATCTGGGTCGCCAGCATGATCTGCTTGTCGGTGCCCATCACCTCTTCAAGCGCGCGGATGGACTTCTCGCGGCCGACGAAAAGCGGCACAATCATATGCGGGAAGACCACAATGTCGCGCAACGGCAGAACCGGATAGGTCGCGCTTTCGGCCGGAGGCGTTTTGTTCGTCATGTCATTTCCTTTCCGTCCCGATTTCGGGCCCGTTCCCGGGAGCCTCAACGGCACTCCCGGCTGTCAAATTTCCTTCATGAAAGTGGAGTGCAACAGGGGCCTTTTCAAGGCTAGGCGCATTCTCCGCCTCCATGGACAATTCCCGTTTCTTACGCTGAGAGGCTGATGCCGGCCTTACGTGGCTCCCCGGACGCCGGCGCACAAACGCGTTCATTGAATCGTCGTATCATTGCGTTGTTGTGGAGCTTTCGCAACATTCGAATCGCTCGAGCACAATCATTTTAGGGCGAAAGTGTTCGCAAGCTTGCTCCGTCCTCACGAACGACAAGGCGCACGGCGGACAAGAGCCGTGCTGATCTCCACCTTCACATCTTCGCGAGCATCAAGGATGCGCCGTATGCGCACGAAAAAGCCCGCACTCGGGCGGGCTTTTTCGTGCAATTTGAACGTGGCAAGCCGTCAGGCCGAGACGTTGGTCTTCTCTTCGGAGCGATCCGAGTAGATATAGAGCGGCCGGGCGGTTCCCTTGACCACTTCGTCCGAGATCACCACCTCGCGAACCCCCTCGAGCGTCGGCAGTTCGAACATTGTGTCGAGCAGGATTTTCTCCATGATCGAGCGCAGGCCGCGGGCGCCGGTCTTGCGGACGATGGCCCTCTTGGCGATTTCGCGCAGGGCGTCCTCGTGGAAGGTCAACTCGACGTCTTCCATCTCGAACAGCCGTTGGTACTGCTTGACGAGCGCGTTCTTCGGCTCCGACAGAATCTGGATCAGCGCGTCCTCGTCGAGATCCTCGAGGGTCGCGAGAACCGGCAAACGGCCGATGAATTCCGGAATGAGGCCGAACTTGACCAAATCTTCCGGCTCGAGTTCGCGCAGCACTTCGCCGACCCGCCGGTCTTCCGGCGCGCGAACCGTGGCACCGAAGCCGATCGAGGTCTTTTCGCCGCGGGCGGAGATGATTTTATCAAGGCCCGCGAAGGCGCCGCCGCAGATGAACAGGATGTTGGTCGTATCCACCTGCAGGAATTCCTGCTGCGGATGCTTGCGGCCGCCCTGGGGGGGCACGGAGGCCACGGTGCCTTCCATGATCTTCAGCAGCGCCTGCTGCACGCCCTCGCCCGAGACGTCGCGCGTGATCGACGGATTGTCGGACTTGCGCGAAATCTTATCGACCTCGTCGATGTAGACGATGCCGCGCTGGGCGCGCTCGACGTTGTAGTCGGCGGCCTGCAGCAGCTTCAGAATGATGTTCTCGACGTCCTCGCCGACATAGCCCGCTTCCGTCAGCGTCGTCGCGTCGGCCATGGTGAAGGGCACGTCGATGATACGGGCGAGCGTCTGAGCCAGATAGGTCTTGCCGCAACCGGTCGGACCGACCAGCATGATGTTCGACTTGGCCAGTTCCACGTCGCTGCTCTTGGCCGCGTGGGCAAGGCGCTTGTAGTGGTTGTGCACGGCGACGGACAGGATGCGCTTGGCCTGCTGCTGCCCGATGACGTATTCGTCGAGAACCTTGATGATTTCCTGCGGGGTGGGAACGCCATCGCGGGACTTGACCATCGAGGTTTTGTTCTCTTCGCGGATGATGTCCATGCAGAGTTCCACGCATTCATCACAGATGAACACGGTGGGGCCGGCAATCAGCTTGCGCACTTCGTGCTGGCTCTTGCCGCAAAACGAACAATAGAGGGTATTCTTCGAGTCACCGCCGTTGCTGCCGCTGACCTTGCTCATTTTCACTTCCTTCCAGCACGCCGGACACCTTCGGAAAGATATCACGGACCAGTCAATTCGCCTTGCGCGCGATCAAGGCGCCGCGCAGGGTTCCTGGGAGTACTCACCGCCTCAGGGCAATGCCTGATTTCGGTTGCAACGACTCTCCCGTCGAAATCCGCATGCTATACCCTAAACTCCGGCATAGCATTAGCGGTTCATATTAACGGCTTTGCCCTTCCGATAAAGCCCTCAGCCGTTACAAATGTGTCACAACCGCATCTGCGGCGTGATTTCAACCCTATTCACTGCCCTCTGCAGCTTCGCGCGAGGTGATTACCTTATCGATCAGACCCCAATCGAGCGCCTCGTCGGCACTCATGAAATGGTCGCGATCGAGCGTCTGGTCGACTTCCTCGTAGGTGCGGCCGCAATGCTTGACATAGACCTCGTTCAGGCGGCGCTTCATCTTGAGAATGTCTCTGGCATGCCGCTCGATGTCGGAGGCCTGCCCCTGGAAGCCGCCGGAGGGCTGGTGCACCATGATGCGCGCATTGGGCGTCGCAAAGCGCATGTCCTTGTGGCCGGCCGCCAGCAGCAACGAGCCCATCGACGCTGCCTGACCGATGCAGAGCGTCGATACCGCCGGCTTGATGAACTGCATGGTGTCGTAGATCGCCATGCCAGCCGTCACGACGCCGCCCGGCGAGTTGATGTAGAGGGCGATTTCCTTCTTCGGGTTCTCGGCTTCCAGGAAGAGCAATTGCGCGCAGACGAGCGTCGCCATGTGGTCTTCGACGGGGCCCGTAAGGAAGATGATGCGCTCCTTGAGCAGCCGCGAATAGATGTCGTAGGACCGTTCGCCGCGGTTGGTCTGCTCAACAACCATCGGCACCAGCGCCATGGCCGTATCAACTGGATTTCTCATATCGAACCTTCATAGTCGGGCCCGCAATCCCTTCGCGGACCGGGAATCATTGGATAAGCCTCAGTCCTTACATAGAGTGTCAATGCCCTTCACTTCAAGTCGCGAACATTCGATAAGCTTAATGGTCGCAGCGCTTCGGACCAACGTTTTTCATTGACCGCGGCGACCTGACGATAGAACATTTTCCAGCGTTGCCGCCCGATGGCGTGCCCATTGCCGCCTTGCTCACAGGCATTCGCGAAGTCGCGGTAAACGATCCGTAAAACCGAAGTCCTTGTTATCAGAGTTGGGATTCGAGCGGCAAGAAGCGGATCGCTCCGGCAATCAGGCGGCGATGGGCGCCCGCGTCCGGCTCCCGTCCGAGCAGCCGTGTCGCTCCGTTCGCCCGGTCGCGCCAGACGAGCCTTCCGCCTTCGAGCGCCAACCGATAACTCCTCTCCGGCAGCGTCTCCTCGTCGAAAATGGACTGGAGTTCGGCAGCCAGTGCCTCGTCGGAGAAAATCACCCCCATCTCCGTATTGAGAGAGGCGGAACGCGGATCGAAGTTCATCGATCCCACATAACCGGACTTGCCATCGACGACGAAAGCCTTGGTGTGCAGGCTGGCATTGCGCGCCCCGAACAGCGACATGCGATGGCGATCGATCACGTCGCCGTCTTCCTTCAGCTCGTAAAGATCGATGCTCCCCTCCAGCAGGCCCTTGCGGTATTTCATATAGCCGCCATGCACGGCGGCAACGTCCGTCGCCGCCAGTGAATTCGTGAGCACCGCCACCCGCACGCCCTTCTTCGCGAGCGCCGTCAGTTGGCGCGTTCCCTCGGCGCCAGGAATGAAATAGGGGGACATGATGCGCAGGTCGCACTCGGCGCCATTGATCAGCGGAAAAAGCTCGCGCAGCAACCAGTTCTGCCGCTTCTGCATCAGCGCCTTTTCCGGCGGATCGAAAGCCAGGCGGACGCCGGCGCTGCGGTGAAGCCTGCGGCTGCCCCAATAGAGATCCGCTGCTGTCTCCGCATCGCCCACCCGTTCCAGATAGAAGCGGGCCGCCGCGGTCCGCGCCAGCGCATCGAGCGTTTCGCGCAGCGCCGGCAGGTAGTGCTTGCGCGGTGTCCGAAGCGCCGCGATCGGCAACACGGATGCACTGTTCCAATATTGATCGAACATGGCCGTCGCCTGATCGACCACCGGTCCCGTCATCCAGACATCCAGGTCGCGGAAGTTTGACAGTTCGGCGGCATCGAAATACGCGTCGCCTATATTCCGTCCGCCGGCAATGGCCACCCGGCCGTCGGCGATCCACAACTTGTTGTGCATCCGCCGCGTGGCGCTCAAGGCGCGGACCGCCATTTCGAAGCCACGGCGGAAACGGTCGGTCCGCGCCCGGCTAGGATTGAAGAGGCGCACATCGACATTCGGATGCGCGTCAAGCGCGATGCATAGCCGGTCGTGGATGCCGGCATTGATGTCGTCGAGCAGCAGCCGCACACGCACGCCACGCTCGGCCGCCTGAATGATTTCGCGGGTCAGAAGAAACCCCGTCAGTTCGTCCTTCCAATAATAATATTGCAGGTCGAGGCTGCGGCCGGCCGATCGCGCCGAATGGGCGCGCGCGACGAAGGCCTCGATATTGTCCGAAATCAGGGCGACGGCGCATTCGCCGGAGTGGGCGGCAAGAAGCGATGCGACGCTTTCATCGATCCGGGTCGGCTCCCCGGTGAGAGGCAGGGCAAAGGATGGCGGCGCCTGCGGACGGCGCCCGAATACGCCATAGACATATAGTGTCGCGGCAGCGACAAGACCGAGGAGAACGGCAAGAAAGAACGCAATCCAGAAGAACATGCACGCGGTCCACAGCATCGGCTGCGTCTTCAGACTCGCCGGGGCTCCTTCAACATCTTGAATAGTCGAGAGATTTTACTCGAAAAATGGTGTCGATTTAAGGGGCTGCTCAAGCGGGCCTTCACGCCGGCTCCAAATCGATCAACCCGGAGCGGTCATCGGTACCGCCTTCCTTGAGAGCGGCCTTCAGGTCGATCGATGCCTTCACCGGAAGGTGATCGGAGGCCACCCGCGCGAGCGGCGTGTCGTGTACCGACACTGAAGTCACAAGATGATGCGGATTGCCAAGCACGCGATCGAGGGGGAACAGTGGGAAGCGCGACGGAAAGCTCGCGACCGTCGCATGGCTCGGGTCGAAGATGGGACTGAGGAAGGTGAGCGACGAACGCTTCCCCATGCGCCATTCGTTGAGGTCGCCGATGAGCAGCGTCGGCCGGCCGACGCCATCGGCCGCGACCCGCAGAATAGTCTCTGCCTGGCGCGCCCGGGAGTGACGCAACAGGCCAAGATGGGCGGCGATCACCCTGAGCGGTCCGACCTTCAGGTCGAGATCGACGACCAGCGCGCCCCGCGGCTCGACGCCCGGAAGTTTCAATTGCCGAACGTCCGATACGGCACCTTCCCTGAGCAAAAGGACATTGCCGTGCCACCCATGCCCTTTTTCCGAGAAAGGAGAAATCGGCACCGACACAAGATGAGCCTCGCGTCGCAGATGCTCGAGATCCAGAAGCCCGGCGCGTTCGCCGAACCGCTGATCGGCCTCCTGGAGGGCGACGATGTCCGCGCCAATTTCGCCGATGACCTGGGCGATGCGGCCTGGATCGAACCGGCCGTCGGTGCCGACGCATTTGTGGATATTATAGGAGGCGATCACGACATCGCCACGGCTCACGGCCGCGTCGCGATTGACCACGGTCGGCCGCCGTTTTCGGATCGCGGCCATGATGCCCGCGGAAAAACTGCCTTGCGTTCTTGCCATGCCGTTCCCTGCTGCTGCCGCATCATGCTCAATGAGGCCGATCATTGCCACTGAAAAAGTCGATATTAGGGATCTTGTTCCTTCAGCCGGACGGTCTGTCGATTGCGCTTGCCGCAGCCGCGGCCGGCGCAATAGAGATATGGTGGAATTCAATCCGTCTGTTTTCCAGAGCCGATGTCATGTCAGCAGTCCCCGCTTTCACCATAGACGGCCCCGCCCGGCGCGCATCTCTCGACGTTCGCAATCCGGACTTCTTCCGCAATCCGCTGCCGGCCTATGCCGCACTCCATGCGCAATGTCCGGCCTTCTTCTGGGAAGAGCCGCAGCAATGGTTTTTCGCGGGCTATGATCAGGTCAACGCGCTTTTGCGCGACCGCCGCTTCGGCCGTCAGATCCTGCATGTTGCGACCCGTGAGGAACTCGGCCTGCCCGAGCCGAAGCCGCATCTCAAGGACTTCGACGCGCTGGAAGCGCATTCGCTGCTCGAACTGGAGCCTCCGGCCCACACGCGGCTGCGGACGCTCGTCAACCGCGCCTTCGTTTCCCGGCAGATCGAACAGCTCCGGCCGGACATCGAAACGTTGTCGCACGCGATCATCGACAGCTTCGAGACGGATGGCGAGGTCGAACTGCTGAAGAGCTATGCCGAGACGATCCCCGTCACCATCATCGCCCGCATGCTCGGCATTCCGGTCGAGGCCGCCCCTCGCCTTCTCGACTGGTCGCACCGCATGGTGAAGATGTACGTCTTCAATCCGACCTTCGAAACCGAGCTCGACGCCAACCAGGCGTCGGCGGAATTTGCTGAATACCTGAAGAACATCATCACTGACAAACGAACGAAGCCCGCAGACGACCTGCTCACCCATATGATCAATTCCGAGAAGGATGGCGAGCGCCTCTCGGAGGCCGAACTTATCTCGACGACGGTGCTGCTGCTGAACGCCGGTCACGAGGCGACCGTACACCAGATCGGCAATGCGGTCCGCACCATCCTGCAATCCGGCCTCTCCCCCACCACACTTTTCGCGGGCGAGGAAGCGACGGAGCGAACGGTGGAGGAGTGCCTGCGCTTCGCCGCGCCGCTCCACATCTTCCAGCGTTATGCACTGTCGGATATCGAACTGGAGGACGGCATCGCGCTTAGAAAGGGCGACAAGATCGGCCTTATGCTCGGGGCGGCAAATGTCGATCCGCGCAAATTCACCGCCCCCGGCAAATTCAAACCGGACCGCAACGAGGGCGCCAATGTCTCGTTTGGCGCCGGCCTGCATTTTTGCATCGGCGCGCCGCTTGCGCGGCTTGAGCTCAATTTGTCCCTGCCGATCCTGTTCCAGCGCCTGCCCTGCCTTCGGCTCAAGCATGAGCCGCAGGTCAAGGACAGCTTCCACTTCCACGGGCTGGAGCGGCTGGACCTCGTCTGGTAGCCGTAAAGTCAGGGCCGGCGTTCAGAATCGATTAAGCATAAAGGCCTAATCGGGTCTGAACCGAACCGCGACAGGAGCCTGCCATGCCGCCGATCAAGTTCACAAGCCTGGTTTTCATCGGCCTTGCCTTGAGCGGCTGCCAGAACGATCTGGCGACGGTCGCCGATGCGGCTTTCAGGGGTCCGCCCCGGTATTCGGTTACGCAACCTGAGTTGGGTCAGCCGACCACACCCTCGACACCAACTGACTCGTCGACGGTTCCGCCCACGCCGCCAGTGGAGAATGTCGAAGCAAAACCGGATTGCGGCGCGGAGGTCCAATCCAAGCTAAAGGCGCCCGGAAGCAATCCGATCACGCTCGCCTGCAGCCTTCGCCTGTCCGCGGCCGATGTCATCACCCATCCGCTGATCTTCGAGGGAAGTGCCGCTTCCGGATCGGTGCTCGACTGCGGCGGCGGAACGCTCGATGTCAGCGCAGGCGAATCGCGCAAAGAGAAGACCGCTGTCGCCATTCGCTCCAGAAAAACCGGCTCCGGCCCCTGGGATGCGCCATCGAGCGTCACGATCCGCAATTGCAGGATCAAGGGCTTCGTCCGCATCTCCGGGCTTGGCGAGAACGCCAATGGCGCGGTCATGAAAGCGTCGTCACGAAATCCCGACCACACGGCATTTGCTCAAACCTCTGCTCCGAAGAATGCGCGGCTCGAGAACGTCACCTTCGACGCACCCGATGGCATCCCCTTCTATGTTGGACCCGGCGTCACCAACGCGGCTCTCGTCAACTCGAAAGTCAATGGCCGGTCGACAGCCGTCGCCGTCTATCTTGACGCCGAGTCCTCAGGCAACACGATCAGCAACAACGTCTTCGGCATATCCACGGAGAAGCGTGAACTGATCGCAATCGACGGCTCGGCGAACAACCGCATCACCAACAACATCTTCGAACACTCCGACAATGGCGGCATATTCGTCTACCGCAACTGCGGCGAAGGCGGCGTCATCCGCCACCAGAAACCGCAGCACAATCAGATCGTCGGCAACACCTTCCGCTATCGGTCTTCGTTTCTCGTAAAGCCGGCCGTCTGGCTGAATTCGCGCAACGGCAGCAGCAGCTATTGCTTCACGGATCCGGCCTACCCGTTCGGCAGCAGCGCCAGCAATCTCGATTTCGCGCAGAACAACGTGGTGCGTAACAACAAGCTCGAAGGCGGATCAGACAGCCTCATCCGCAACGACGATCCGACGAACGACGTCGGCGCCAACGGCAGGTGACTAGGCGAGCCGAGGGAGTTGCCGCGCGTCAGAGCCGGATCACGTAATCCTTGCGGGTCGTCACGACGACTTCCCATGTCCCCGTAAAACCCGGCCGCAGGATCATGCTGTCGCCGGCCTTGACATGGACGGATTCGCCTCCATCTTCGGTTACGATCGAATGGCCGGAGAGGATGTGGAAATATTCCCATTCGTCATAGACGATCCGCCACTTTCCGGGTGTCGCCTCCCAGATGCCGGCGTAAAGCCCTCCCGGCGCATCTTCAAAATTCCAGGTGCGGAACTCCGGGTTTCCGGAAATCAGCCGGTCCGGTGCCGGGGCGCCGATCTCGGCCTCGGCCGAGGAAAGGTCGAATTTCAGCATGTGACTCATGGGGCACCTCTGTCGGCGCGACGCAGCGGTCGCCTGCGGTTCAGATCTTTGCGAGCGCCTGTCCCAGGTCGGCGATGATATCATCGACATCTTCGATGCCGATCGAAAGGCGCACGACATCAGGCCCCGCTCCTGCCGCAACCTGCTGTTCCGGCGTCAGTTGCCGGTGGGTTGTCGAGGCGGGGTGGATGACCAGCGACCGGGTGTCGCCGATATTGGCAAGGTGCGAAAACATCTCGAGGCCTTCGACGAAGCGCTTTCCCGCCTCGTATCCACCCGAAAGACCAAAGGTGAAGACGGCACCAGCCCCTTTCGGCGAATAGCGCTTCTGAAGCGCATGGTTTGGGTCGTCCTCGAGCCCGGCATAGCGGACCCAGGAGACCTTTTCCTGGCCCTTCAGCCATTTCGCGACGGCGAGCGCATTGTCGCAATGGCGCTGCATCCTGAGTGGCAACGTCTCGACCCCGGTCTGGATCAGGAAGGCATTGAAAGGCGAGATCGCCGGGCCGAAATCCCGGAGACCCAGTACACGCGCGGCGATCGCAACGGCGAAATTGCCGAAGGCCTCGAGTAGCACGACGCCGCCATATTCAGGACGCGGCTCGGAGAGGAGCGGATATTTCCCGGATTTCGACCAGTCGAACGTGCCGCCGTCGACGATGATCCCGCCCATCGAGTTGCCATGGCCGCCGATGAATTTGGTGAGCGAGTGGACGATGATATCGGCGCCGTGCTCCAGCGGTCGCAGCAGATAGGGCGTCGCCATCGTGTTGTCGACGATGAGCGGCAACCCGTGCCGGCGTGCGACTTCGGCAATGGCGGCTATATCGACGAACAGGCCGCCGGGATTGGCAAGGCCTTCGATGAAGATGGCCCTTGTTCGCTCATCGATCTGCGTTTCAAAGCTTTCCGGGTCGGCGGAATCTGCCCAGCGGACCTGCCAGTCGAAGGACTTGAAGGATTGGCCGAACTGGTTGACGGAGCCACCGTAAAGCTGCCTTGCGGCAACGAAGTTATCTCCTGGGCTCATGATCGTATGGAAGACGAGGAGCTGGGCCGCATGCCCGGAGGCGACCGCCAAAGCCGCCGTTCCGCCTTCGAGCGCAGCGATGCGCTCTTCCAGCACGGCTTGCGTCGGGTTCATGATGCGCGTGTAGATGTTGCCGAACTGCTGCAGGCCGAAGAGCGCGGCCGCGTGATCCGCATCGTTGAAGACGAAGCTGGTCGTCTGGTAGATCGGTGTTGCCCGCGCGCCCGTCGTCGGGTCGGGCTGGGCCCCCGCATGGACGGCGAGCGTGCTGAAACCGGGGCCGGCCTTCGTCATTCATTCCTCCATGGCTTCATCGATCAACCGATCAGGCGGGGGTATTCAATCGCCGGACAGCGGTCCATGACCACGTTGATGCCGGCAGCCTCGGCCTTTTCGGCCGCCTTGTCGTCGCGGACCGACAATTGACCCCAGATCGCCTTCGGGAGGTTCGGCAGCGCCAGGATTTCGTCGACCAAAGCAGGCAAGGCATGAGCGGCGCGAAAGACGTCGACCATGTCTATCGGCTCCTGAATATCCGCGAGCCTCGCCACAACGGTCTGGTCGAGGATCGCCCGGCCCGCATGACCGGGATTGACCGGGATGACGCGGTAGCCCTTGCGTAGCAGGAAAGCCATGACGCGGTGGCTCGCACGCTCTGCCTTCGGCGACGCGCCTACGAGCGCGATGGTCTTGGTCTCGCGCAGGATGTCAGCGAGGTAGTGATCCGGGTAGACATCGTGGTTCATGCTTGCACGTCCGGGAATTGCTATTGGTTGCGCGGATAGTTGGCGCCCCATGACGCCGAGTCAACCGAGCCTGTGTTCGCGCCAGGGTATTTGCACCGTTTCGTTGCCGGTTGCCACCATCTCAACGCCGATCCATCGAATCCGGTTGCATTTCGAGCCAGCCAAAGCGACAAACGTCGAGATTTCCTTCCAAATCGCCCGCTGAGGTTCATCTTGCCGCTCGATGTCATTGCGCTCGTGCTCTTCGGGGCGCTGCTGCACGCGATCTGGAACGCGCTCGTCAAGGCGGGCTCGGAGAAGTCGCTGGATGCCGCCATGGTGGCGCTTGGCGCCGCGGTCGTGGCGCTGCCTTTCCTGCCCTTCATGCCGCTGCCCAATTCCGAAGCCTGGCCCTACATCCTCGTTTCGGCAGTCCTTCAGTTCGCCTATTTCCAGCTCGTGGCTGCCTCCTATCGCGCCGGCGACATCGGCCTCGTCTATCCGCTGATGCGCGGCGTTGCGCCGCTCATCGTCGCCGCCACGAGCAGCATCGTCATTGGCGAGCATCTGACCAGCGGAGCCCTCGCGGGCATCCTGACAATCTCGGCGGGCGTGCTGACGCTTGCCTTCGAGTCGCGCAGGGGCGGCAAACAGGCCATCGCACTGGCGCTCTCAAATGCCTGCGTGATTGCGAGCTATACGTTCGTCGACGGCATCGGCGCGCGGGTATCGGGCAATGCGATCTCCTACACGCTGTGGATGGCGCTGCTGCCGCCGGTGCTTCTCTTCGCCTGGGCGTTCGCAGGCCGCGGCGTCAGGCCGGTGTTGCGGCACGTCCATCACCACTGGTGGCGCGGTCTGATCGGCGGCGCCGGTTCGATCGGCGCTTATGGCCTGGCGCTCTGGGCGATGACCAAGGCGCCAGTGGCGACCGTCGCGGCGCTTCGCGAAACGGCGATCCTCTTTGCCGTGGTGATCTCCGTCGTCTTTCTCAACGAACGCGTCAGCGTCTGGCGCATTGCCGCCGCCAGCGTGATCGCTCTTGGGGCCTTGCTGCTGAGGCTCGCCTAGTCTTCCTTCCACTCCGGCATCCGCTTGCCGAGGAACGCGCCGATCCCTTCCTGCGCGTCATTCGCCAGCATGTTCTCGACCATCACGCCGACCGCATAGTCATAGGCGTCGGCGAGCGGCAATTCGGCCTGGCGGTAGAAGGCTTCCTTGCCGATCTTCAGGGCCTGCGGCGACTTGGAGGCGATGACGGCGGCGTATTTGTCGACCACCTGGCGCAGATATTGCTGCGGCACGATGCGGTTGACGAGGCCGAAATCCTTGGCCGTCCCGGCGTCGATCGTCTCGCCGGTCAGCAGCATCTCCATCGCCTGCTTGCGATGCGCGGCGCGCGACAACGCTACCATCGGCGTCGAACAGAAGAGGCCGATATTCACGCCCGGTGTGCAGAAGGTCGAGCTGTCGGTGCAGATCCCGAGATCGCAGCTCGCGACCAGTTGGCAGCCAGCCGCCGTCGCGAGGCCGTCGATCTCGGCGATAACCGCCTGTGGCACCTTCGTGATCTTCAGCATGATGTCGGCCGCCAGGCGGATGGCGCGTTCGAAGAAAGCCTTTCCGCCATCCTCGTCGGCGCGATGCAAGGTCATCTCTTTCAAGTCGTGCCCGGCCGAGAAGACCTTGCCGGTAGCAGCTATGACGACAACCTTGATCTCCTTCGCCACGGCAACAGCGTCGAGTTCAGCCGCGAGCGCCTGCAGGAGCGCGATCGACAGCGCGTTGGCTGGAGGATTGTTGAGCGTCAGCCGCAAGACGGGGCCGTTCGTCTCTCGCAGCAACAGGCCGTTCGGCTCTTCCTTTTTAAATGCAACGACGTCCGCCATGGTCTTCTCCCGATTGGCCGTAGGGTCGGCCCGTGGTACGCCGCCGTCACCGGTCTTTCAACCCCGGCAGCATTTCCCGCCTAAGACCATTTTCCGGCTTGCGCGACAGGCAGAGACGTCCTGTAACGGCGGTCAGAATGGAGGGGCGCGCATGGCCTTGCAGCCGATCATGACCGTCGAGGAACTCAATCGCTTTCTCGACACGGATTTCCCGCAGGTGCACACCGACGGCAAGGTCTTTGCCGTGACCGGCGCCGGGCCAGGTTTTGCGACGATGCGGCTCGACCCGAACGAGCGCCATGTCCGGCCCGGCGGAACGGTCTCCGGGCCGACGCTGTTCGCGCTTGCCGACGTCTCGGCCTATATCGCGCTGATTGCACATATCGGTCCGGTCGCGCTTGCGGTCACCACCAACCTCAACATCAACTTTCTTAGGAAGCCCGATCCCGAACCGCTCGAATGCACCTGCCGGATTCTGAAGCTTGGCAAGCGGCTCGCCGTTCTCGACGCGTCGATCAAGCCCGTCGAGGGCGACGCTTTGGTGGCTCACGCAACCGCGACCTACTCGATTCCACCCCGCTGATGTGTGGTATCAAAAGACCACATTGTCAAGCATTTGATTTCTTTGCATTTTGTCTGACGATCTAAAAAACTCTGTTCTTGACCTTGCTTTTGCGCTTCCGTATAAGCTGCCGCAGATCGCGGTCCTATTCGGGCCGCCTTCTTTTTTGGCCTCATCGGGGCCAAAGCAAGCAACAAGAAACGCCCGGCCTGATACCGGGTCCAACGAAAGAGTTTAGATATGGCAACCTTCGTTCAGAAGCCTGCAGAGGTGGAGAAGAAGTGGATCCTCATCGACGCCGAAGGCCTCGTTGTCGGTCGCCTCGCTTCCATCATCGCAAACCGCCTGCGCGGCAAGCATAAGGCCACCTTCACGCCCCACGTCGACGACGGCGACAACGTCATCGTGATCAACGCCGAGAAGGCCGTGCTCACCGGCAAGAAGTACACCGACAAGAAGTACTACTGGCACACCGGCTATCCCGGCGGCATCAAGGAGCGCACCGCGCGCCAGATCATCGAAGGCCGCTTCCCGGAGCGCGTCATCGAGAAGGCCGTTGAGCGCATGGTTCCGCGTGGCCCGCTCGGCCGCCGCCAGATGAAGAACCTGCGTGTTTACGCCGGCTCCAACCACCCGCATGAAGCACAGCAGCCGGCCGTCTTCGACGTCGCCAAGCTGAACAGCAAGAACACAAGGAGCGCCTGATAATGGCTGACCTTTCTGCCCTCAAGGATATCGCCACGACCGCGGAACCGGCCGCTCCGGTTCACGTCAAGAAGGTCGACGCGCAGGGCCGCTCCTACGCGACCGGCAAGCGCAAGGACGCCGTCGCCCGCGTTTGGATCAAGGCCGGCTCCGGCAAGATCACCGTCAACGGCAAGCCGTTCTCGGCTTACTTCGCCCGCCCGGTTCTGCAGATGATCCTGCAGCAGCCGGTCGTTGCTGCTGCCCGTGACGGCCAGTTCGACATCGACGCAACCGTTGCCGGCGGCGGTCTCTCCGGCCAGGCCGGTGCCGTTCGTCACGGCATTGCCAAGGCGCTGACCTACTTCGAACCGGGCCTGCGCTCCGTTCTGAAGCGTGGCGGCTTCCTCACCCGCGACAGCCGCGTTGTCGAGCGTAAGAAGTACGGCCGCGCCAAGGCACGCCGTTCGTTCCAGTTCTCGAAGCGCTAATCGCTCGCAGAGACTGCATTTCGAAGGCCGGGCTTGTCCCGGCCTTTTTCGTTGCAGTCAAATGGACATGATTTTGGCGGCACGCGCTTGCCTTGCCGGAACGGATTGTCCATCTTCTCGCCGATTTCACCGGAGGGTACGGCATGGCAAACAAGACGATCGACCACGCGATCACCGCGAGGTCCCTTGCGTCGGCTGCCTCCGACCCAACCCATGCCGGCGTGCTTTCCTTTATGCGCCGGAAATATTCCAAGCAGTTGCGAGGCGTGGACGCCGTCGTCTGGGGCATTCCCTTCGACGCCGCGACCTCGAACCGTCCCGGCGCCCGTTTCGGCCCGCAGGCGATCCGCCGGGCATCGGCGATCTTCGACAACGATCCGCAGTATCCGTTTCAACGCGACCTCTTCGCCGACATGGCGACGATCGACTACGGCGATTGCCTGCTCGACTACGGCAACCACGCCAAGACGCCGGCCACGATCGAGCGGGAGGCGGCGAAGATTCTGAAATCCGGCGCCTATCTGCTGACGCTCGGCGGCGACCACTTCGTCACCTATCCAATCCTCAAGGCCCATGCGGCGCTTCACGGGCCCCTCGCCCTCGTACAGTTCGACGCCCACCAGGATACCTGGCCGGACGAGAAGGGCCGCATCGACCATGGCTCCTTCGTCGGCCGGGCCGCGCGCGAGGGGCTGATCGACGTCGAGCGTTCGATCCAGATCGGTATTCGCACGCACGCCCCCGATGATTGCGGCATTCGGATCGTCTATGGCTACGAGGTGGAGGAGATGCGTGCCGAGGAGATCGCAGACACGATCATCCGGCATGTCGACAGCGCTTCGGCCTACCTGACCTTCGACATCGACTGCCTCGACCCGGCCCACGCACCGGGCACCGGTACACCGGTCGCGGGCGGTCCGTCGAGCGCCAAAATCCTCTCAGTACTGCGCAAGCTTGGAGCGTTGCATATCGCCGGAAGCGACGTGGTCGAGGTAGCGCCTGCCTATGACCATGCCGACCTGACCGCCATTGCTGGCTCGACCATCGCCATGTATATGCTGGGCCTGCGGGCCGAATGGCTCGCGGAACGGCGCGGCTGATCGCCTGCCTCCCAAGAAACTGATTCAATTCTATGCAAGATTGATTCCGGAAACCTCCGTAACCGTCTGCAGGAGCACGAAAATCATGAAACCGAAGATCTTCATCGATGGCGAACACGGCACGACGGGCCTGCAGATCCGTTCGCGCATGGCCGGTCGCTCGGACCTCGAACTCCTGTCTATCCCGGAAGCGGAACGCCGCAACGCGACAATGCGTGAAGACCTCTTGAACGGCGCCGACGTTGCCATCCTCTGCCTGCCAGACGACGCCTCTCGAGAAGCGGTCGCCATGGTCGCCGGCAACAATCGCGTCCGCATCATCGACACGTCTACCGCGCATCGCGTCGCGCCCGACTGGGCCTATGGCTTTGCCGAGATGGACAAGACACAGCCTGCCAAGATCCGCGATGCGCGCCACGTCTCCAACCCTGGCTGCTACCCGACCGGGGCGATCGGCCTGATCCGGCCGCTACGCCAGGCAGGC
This sequence comes from Sinorhizobium fredii USDA 257, assembly GCF_000265205.3. Lineage (NCBI taxonomy): Bacteria > Pseudomonadati > Pseudomonadota > Alphaproteobacteria > Hyphomicrobiales > Rhizobiaceae > Ensifer > Ensifer fredii. Next base: position 3,440,433 of record NC_018000.1, on the reverse strand, counting down.
GTCGTGCCGGACGGCTACCCGGTGACCGTCAACGCCGTCTCCGGCTATACCGGCGGCGGCAAGCAGATGATTGCGCAGATGGAAGACGAGAATCACGCCGACCACATCAGCGCGCCGCATTTCCTCTACGGGCTCCCGCTCAAGCACAAGCATGTGCCGGAAATGAAGATACACGGCCTGCTGGAGCGCGCGCCGATCTTTTCTCCGTCCGTCGGCAAGTTCCCGCAGGGCATGATCGTCCAAGTGCCGCTCTACCTCGACGACCTCGCCGCCGGAGCGACGCTCGAAACTATCCATGCCGCGCTCGTCGAGCATTATGCCGGCCAGTCGATCGTCGAGGTGGTTCCGCTTGCCGAAAGCGCGCAGATCGCCCGGATCGACGCGACCGAACTTGCCGGCAAGGACACGATGAAGCTCTTCGTCTTCGGGACCGTTGGCGGTGCGCATGTGAACCTTGTTGCGTTGCTCGACAACCTCGGCAAGGGGGCCTCGGGTGCCGCCGTCCAGAACATGGATCTGATGCTGTCGGCCTGATAGGGGCTCAATAAACCAAACCCCGGCAGTCACCTCTGCCGGGGTTTTCGTTTGTCCAAAGCGAAGATTGATCAGTCGCGAACTTCGATGGCGGTCGGCCTCGGATATTCACCGACGAAACCGCGCCAATGGGCGATCGCGAAGCCGAGCACGAGGAGCGCGCCCGCCTGGTGCAGCACGCCCCAGCCGATCGGCACCTGCAGAAGAAGCGTGGTGACCCCGATCACAGCCTGAACTGTCACCAGCGCAAAAAGAAGCACGGTACGGCGTGCGTGCGTCGTGCCCGGCGCAGCGCGCAAGGACACCGCCATGTGCGCGAGGACCAGGGCAAAAAGCAGGTAGGCGCCGGCGCGGTGCAGGAATTGCACCGTCTTTGGGTTCTCGAACAAGTTGATCCAGGCCGGCTGCTGCACGAAGAGATCTCCCGGCATGAAGGCGCCATCCATCAGCGGCCAGGTGTTGTAGCTCAAACCAGCGTCGAGACCGGCGACCAGAGCGCCGAGATAGATCTGGAAGAGGCTCATGGCGGCGATGATGCCGGCCATCGTTTGCGACCTTTTCGTCGGCGCCGCGTCGCCGGAATGCGGAGAAAGCCCGCGGTAGATCCACATGCAGGCGGCAAAGATCAAACAGGCGATGACCAGGTGCGTGGCAAGGCGGTATTGGCTGACTTCGGTCCGTTCGACAAGTCCCGAGGAGACCATCCACCAGCCGATAAAGCCTTGGAAGCCCCCGAGCGCCAGGATACCGAGGAGCGGCAGTCGCAGTCGCCGCTCGACCCGCCCCGCCAGCCAGAAAAAGAGAAGCGGCAGGGCGAAAATCACCCCGATGGAGCGGGCCAGAAGTCGGTGCGCCCATTCCCACCAGAAGATCGTCTTGAACGCCTCGACCGTCATTCCCTTGTTCATCTGCTCATACTGGGGAATGCGTTGGTAGAGGCGGAATTCCTCCTCCCATTCCTCCGCGGACAAGGGCGGAACGACGCCATGGATCGGCTTCCACTCGGTGATCGACAGGCCGGACTCGGTCAAGCGCGTCGCGCCGCCGACGATCACCAGGGCAAACAGCGCAAACAGGACGACGGCGAGCCAGCCGCGGATCTGCCGGCGATTGCGCTCGGTCCTGTCGATCTCGCTCCGCAGCGTCTGTTCCGTTGCCAGGTCGGCATGCGCCATGACGTCTTCCTCGCTTGTCGGCCGCGACCTCGCAATCAACGGGTTGCCTGGCGAGCCGGTCCGAAAGCCGTTGATTTGCACCAGAGCGCCGTGCAAAACAAGGCCAAAGCCTTTGCGGCATGCCGTCGCGGCTGATTCTGAGCAAAAGGGGGATGCGAGCGGTAACCGCACGCACTTTCCTCATCCCGCTCGGTTGCCGTCATTCGAAAGAAGTCCAATGCCTCCACGCCTCAGAAAACTGATCGGCACCATCCTCATCATCATTCTTGTCGTCGTCTATGCGCTGGCGGCGGTCACCTTTGCCTCCCTCCTCCTCGGCGCGTCGCCCTGGTGGGTGCATCTTCTCTATTTCTTGTTCACCGGGCTCCTGTGGATCCTTCCGGCGATGTTGATCATCAAATGGATGGAAAAGCCTGCAAACAATCACTGACCGACTGAGGCGCACCTAAATGAAGATCGCCGTCATCTCCGATATTCACGGCAACGATCTGGCGCTCGAGGCGGTGCTTGCGGACATCGGCGCTCAGGGCATCGACGAGATCGTCAATCTGGGCGACCATCTGAGCGGCCCGCTCAATGCCGCACGCACCGCCGACATTCTGATCGGGCGCAAGATGCCTTCGATCCGCGGCAATCATGATCGCTACCTTCTGATGCTTGACCCGAACGAAATGGGACTGTCCGACCGTGCAGCCTATGACGAGCTCGAGCCGCGCCATAAGTCTTGGCTCGCTACGCTTCCCGAAACGCTCGTCTATCGCGACACCTTCTTTCTCTGCCACGGCACGCCCACGAGTGACGAGACCTACTGGATGGAGGCGCTGACGGACAATGGAGTCGTCCACATGGCGGCGCGCAGGGCGATCGAGACTTTCGCCGAGGGTATCGACTACCCGGTGATCCTCTGCGGCCATACGCATATTCCGCGGGCGGTGCGGCTGGCGGACGGGCGCCTTCTCGTCAATCCCGGCAGCGTCGGCTGCCCTGGCTACGACGATGACCAGCCCGTCGCGCATAAGGTCGAAACCGGCTCGCCGGACGCGCGATATGCCGTCATGGAGCATGACGGGATCGATTGGAGCGTCAGCTTCCGCTGCGTGCGCTATGACCACATGGCGATGTCGCGCCTTGCCGCCGACCGCAACCGACCCGAATGGGCGGCCGCGCTCGCGACCGGCTTTCTGGCCTGAGGCTATTCCGCCTTTTCGAGCGCCTCGATGTCCGCGCCGGTGATCGCCGCGATGTTGCGCGTCACCTTGTCGACCGACCAGTTCCACCAGGCAATCGCCTGCAGTCGCTCGACGGTCGCGGCCGGAAAACGCATCCTGACGACCCGTGCCGGATTGCCGGCGACGATCGCGTAAGCAGGAATATCCTTCGTCACGACCGATTTTGCCGCAACGATCGCGCCGTCGCCGATGGTGACGCCCGGCAGAACCGTCGCCTCCATGCCAAGCCAGACATCGTTGCCGACCGTCGTGTCGCCGCGATGGCCCGTCGCATAGGCGGCCGGATCGAAACCCTCGCGCCAGGCACCCGGAAAAATGCCGAACGGAAAGGTCGAAAAGCCGCCGAGCGCGTGGTTGGCGCCATTCATGATGAACTGAACACCCGTCGCGACTGCACAGAACCGCCCGATCACCAGCCGATCTCCGACGAAGTCATAGTGATAGAGGACGCACTTCTCCTCGAAACGGTCGGGCCCGTCCGGATCGTCGTAGTAGCTGTAGTCTCCGACCTCGATCAGCGGCGAACGCACGATGTTCTTCAGAAATCCGATCCGCGGAAATTCCGTGACCGGAAACTTGGCCTCGGGGTCGGGCAGGGCATGGCTCGGCATCATCAGCAGGTCCACAGTTGCAGTTCCTCGAGACGTTCGTATCGGCTGCGTGATGTAACGCTCCGGCGACGATTTTCCAAGCCGACGGTGAAGCGATCGCTTCATGCTTTGCTAACCGCGTTTCCGCTCGCGGACGAAGCCGATGCAGACATTAAGGGGATGTAGCAATTTTTGCCGTCCAATCGAGATACGAAGCATGCTGAACGATCCGAGAGATGGCCAACTCCTATTTCACCCTTGCCTCGCCGAGCGGGCAATCGACGCTCGAGGGTCCAATGCGACCGCTTGCTCAAAGTCGCAACGCGGACCGCATCACGCTGTCCGTGCATCACGATATGGCGGAGCTCGAGGCGGATTGGCGTGCGCTCGATGCAAACAGGTTGAACTCCCTGCATCAGAGCTTCGACTGGTGCGCGGCCTGGAAGAGCGCGCATGAGAGCCGATTGCTTGTCGTGCGCGGCGCTATCGGGAAGCAACTGCTCTTCCTCCTGCCGTTCGAGGTCGAAATAGGTCGCTTCTTCCGCACCGCCCGGCTGATCGCGACCGGGCACAGCAATCTCAACACCGGGCTCTTTGCCGCCGACATCGAGCGCGTGCCGCGGGACGAACTCAGGCGCGTGCTGACCGGGGGACTCCGTCGCGCGCTTCGCAGTCACGCCGATGTGGCTACGCTCGAAAAAACGCCGGCAGTGTGGCGCGGCCTGCCCCATCCGCTCGCAGCCCTGCCCGGGATCGCCAATCCGAACGCCTCTTTCCAGCTCGGGCTCGCCGGCGACATGGACCGCACGCTCGTCCAGCTCAACGCAAAGCGCCGGCGCAAGAAAATGCGTCTTTCCGAAAGGCGCCTCGCGGAGCTCGGCGGCTACGACTATGTAATTGCCCGTGAACCTGCGGAGGCGCAAGCGCTGCTGGAGACGTTCTTCCGGCAGAAAACCGCGCGGCTGGAGGCCCAGGGCCTGCCGGATGTGTTCGACAATTCGGAGACACGCGCCTTCTTCCGCCTGTTGATCGATCGGCAATGCGATGGCGACAGGCTGCTGGAACTCAACGCGATCCGCCTCAAGGGGGAACATCAGGGCCGGATCATCGCCGTGACCGGCCTGTCGCGAAAAGGCGACCACGTCATCTGCCAGTTTGGTTCGATCGACGACACGATCGCGGCCGACAGCAGCCCGGGCGAATTGCTGTTCTACCGGGTGATCGAACGTCTCTGCGGTGAAGGCGTCGCGCTCTTCGACTTCGGCATCGGCGACCAGCCCTACAAGCGATCATGGTGCACGATGGAAACCGGCTTGCGGGACATCACCCTGCCGCTGACGCTGCGCGGATATGCGGCAGCAGGCCTGCATCGCGCCGTAGTCCGCGCCAAGCGCGCCATAAAAGCGAACACAACCCTCTATGCCTTCGTGCAGAGACGACGGCGCCAGATGTTGCGCGCTGCTGCAGAAAGCGCGGAAGACTAGATCAGACCAGCCGACGGCCGAGTCTGCGGCCTGTTTCAGGCCGCGCGGCGATCGGGAAGCTCCGGGCCGCTTTCCGCCCCGCCGGTCATCAAAACGATGTCGCGGTAGCCGGCCTCGCCGAAGCTTGTGAGTTCCTCGATGATCTTTTCCTCGGTGACCGAGGGCGCCGAAAGGATGATCTCGACGTCGTCGCGCCGCGCCACCTTGGCGATGGAAGCCGCGTCCGCAGCACCGCACTCGACCAGCACCAGATCATAGGCACTCGTCAGCGCGTCGATGATCATCTGCAGGCGCTCGATGCCGCGCATCGCCGCGTGGGGATCGGCATCGCCTTGCGGGATGACATGGGCCTCGGAAAATCTGTCCGCATGGATCGTCTCCGTGAAGGCGACGTCGCCCGACAGCAGGTTCGTGATTCCGGGCAGATGCAGCGACTGGGCCATCAGCCGCGTCGGGCAGGCCGAGCCGGAAAGGTCGATGAGCACGACCTTGTGTTCCTCTTCGGCGAGCAGACGCGCCAGCATCACCGTTGCCGTCGATCCCTCGTCGCCTCCCGGCGACACGGAAACGGCAACCCGGATGTCATTGCCAAGCAGGTGGTCGGCAACCGACTCGATCGAGAAGTCGTGCTCTGCGGCACCGCTTGCCTCGTGCTCCTGCTGCTCGTCCTCGGCGGGTGCTTCGACCGCGACAATGAGTGCCGGCGCCTCGTCCACGACAAGCGGCGTTGCCGCAGCGGTAGTCTCGGACATCCTTCCGGAACTTGACACCGGCCTCAGTGCCCTGCCGCTGAAGAGTTCGCCCAGCATGATGACGACGCAGCTGATCAGGAAGCTTGCAAGTGCCGCGACGATCGTGATCGGGAAGACCTTGGGAAAGGTCGCAGTGGTCGGGACCACGGCATTCGATATCACCCGTGCATCGGCGGGCGTTGCGTTCGCGACGGTTCGCGATGTCGCTTCCCGGTAACGGGCGAGATAGGTCTCCAGAAGCTGGCGCTGGGCTGCCGCCTCCCGTTCGAGGGCGCGGAGCCCCACTTCTTCTTCGCCCGCCTGCGCCGACTGCGCCTTCAACGCGTTCAGTTGCTGAAGCAATTGCTGTTCGCGGAGTTGACCCACCTGCGCCTCGTTTTCGAGGCTGGAGAGGATTTTCCGCGTCTCCGCACGAATCTGCGCCTGAATGCCTTCGAGTTGTGATTTCAGCCCCTTCAGTCGAGGATGACCGTCGAGCAGCGCCGTAGACAGATCGGCGATCTGCGCCTGCAGGCTGGCCTGGCTCTCCTTCAGCCGCTGGATCATCGGCGAACCGACGATGTCGGTGAGCGTATCGACCGAGCGGCCGCCGGCAAGCGCTGCACGCACGCCTTCGGCACGCGCCGCGGTATTCGCCCTTTCCGCCCGGATCCGCGCCAACTCGGTTGAAATATCGGTGAGCTGCCGGGTCGCAAAATTCTCCGTCTCGCCGGCCGGAAGCAAACCGGATTCGGCCCGATACGCGGCGACCTTGGCCTCCGCCTCACGAACCTTTTCCCCCAGGTTGGCGATTTCCGGCTCCAGCCAGCGGCTGGCCTCCGAGTTGGAGTCGAGCTTCGCGCCGCTCTGCAGCGAGAGATAGACCTCGGCCATCTCGTTCGGAATGGCCGCAGCGAGTTTCGAATCCTTCGATGTGAACGCAATGGCGATCACCCGCGACTTCTCGACCTGATAGACCTGCAGCTTCGAATTGAACGCATTCAGGATCCGTTCTTCGGGCGGCAATTCGAGCGGGTTCTTCTTGAGCCCCAGCATGACCAATAGATCGGAAATGGCAGAAGGCTGCGCGGACGGGTCGAACTCCTCCAGCTCGTGCAGCGTCATATTTCGGGCCACCTGCTTGATGAGGTCGGCGGAACGCAGCACTTGGACCTGGCTGGCGATGCCGGACTCGTCGAACATTCGATCCGCACCCGTCTGAGAAGTCTGGTTCGGACCGCTGAATTCCGGCTCGCGCGATTCGATCAGGACGCGCGTCTCGCTCTCATAGGCCGGTGCGACCATCTTCGCCGCCCCAAAAGCAATCGCCGCGGCACCCACGGTCGCGAGCAAGACGCGGGCGCGACGCCGCCAGATGGCGCGAAAGAGTCCGCCGAGATCGATATCCACATCCTGCTGACCGCCGACGCTCGACATGCCCTACCCCAAAGCTTCCGCATTCAGCCGGAAGGTAAAGGAACATGGTAACGCAAGTGTTAATTGCAGGCACAACTGTGAGATGTTCGCGCCTTGACTGACCCCGATCGCAGCTCCATCGGAATTCCACCGGGAGTTTACCGGCTATTAACCCTAACGGATCGATAACGTCGCAGAGAGGTGTTCATTTCCGGAGCCAACGAGAACCCGCATGTCGATCGCAGGCACAAAGACCGCACGCGCTTTCGCCGTGGCAATATTGTCGGCGCTCGCCAGCGGTTGCACGAGTTATCAGCCGGCTCCGAAGGGCTTCAGCGAGGCGACGATCCAGCCCTACAGGCTGGACAGCGGCGACCGGCTTCGCGTCACCGTGTTCGAACAGCCCGGCCTTAGCGGTAGCTACACGGTCGACCAGGCCGGCTACGTTGCCTTCCCGCTGATTGGAGCCGTCCCATCCCGCGGCCATACGCTGCCGGAACTGGAGGGAATGATCGCCGCCAAGCTGCGCGAAGGCTTTCTGCGCGATCCGGACGTGACGATCGAAGTCGACCGCTACCGCTCGGTGTTCATCATGGGCGAAGTGGGTCAGTCCGGCCAATACAGCTATGTCCCGGGGATGACGGTGCAGAACGCCATCGCCGTCGCCGGCGGCTTCACCCCGCGTGCAAACCAGGCAAATGCCGATATCACCCGCAAGGTCAATGGCCGCATCATAACGGGTCGCGTGCCGATCACCGATCCGGTGCTTGCGGGCGACACGATCTATGTTCGCGAACGGCTCTTCTAAACCCATGCCGAATGAACGCCCCATACGGATCCTTCATTGCTTCAGATCGCCGATCGGCGGCATCTTCCGTCATGTTCGGGATCTCGCCGAGGCCCATGCGGAAGCGGGCCATCAGGTTGGAATTCTCTGCGACAGCACGACGGGCGGCTCCTATGAGGACGCGCTTTTCGACGAGATCCGCCCCCTCTTGGCGCTCGGCATCGTCCGCACGCCGATCCATCGCACGATCGGGCCCTCGGACATTGGCGCGCTCTGGCGCAGCTACAAGCAGATCAGGAGCTTGCAACCGGATGTGTTGCACGGGCACGGCGCCAAGGGCGGCGTACTCGCACGCATCATCGGTTCAGCACTGCGGGTCAACAAGTATCGCGTAGCCCGCCTCTATTCGCCCCATGGGGGCAGCCTCCACTATGAGCGGGGATCCCTGACCGGCGGCGCCATCTTCCGGATGGAGCGCTTGCAGGAGCGTCTCACCGACGCGCTCGTCTTCGTCTGCGATTTCGAGCGGCAGACCTATTTCGCCAAGGTCGGGCGGCCGGTGGGGCGCAACGAGCTGATCTATAACGGCATCGGCGACACGGAGTTCGCGCCGGTCGCGGCAAGCGCGGATGCAGCCGACTTCCTCTATATCGGCATGATGCGGGACCTGAAGGGGCCGGATCTTTTTATCGAGGGCTTCGCAAAGGCCGAAGGACTTGCGGGACGGCCGCTCTCGGGCGTGATGATCGGGGACGGTCCGCAGCAATCCCAGTATGAAGACATGATCGCGGGCATGGGGCTCGGAGATCGCGTCAGGATGCTCCCGGCGATGAAGGCGCGCGATGCGTTTACGCTTGCCCGTACTGTGGTTATTCCCTCTCGCGCCGAATCGATGCCCTACATCCTTCTCGAAGCACTCGCCGCCGGAAAGCCGGTCATCGCGTCGCGCGTCGGCGGCATGCCGGAAGTGCTGGGCGCCGACAGCGGAGCACTCGTCGAGCCGGCAGATGCAAGGGCGCTCGCCGATGTCATGGCGGCGGCCGTCGATCAGGACTGGGCGGCCCGGACGATGCCCGACGCGGAGCGCTTCAAGTCCCGCTTCTCGGCCGCTGTGATGACCCGGCGCGTCATGCAGCTCTATCGTGAACTTACGGAGGAAACGCTTTTTGCCGAGGCGCGCCTTCGTACAACGTAAGCGTTTCTTAGTGGCTTTCTGCTATCCGGGCGTAGGGACAGCGCCGGGAAGCCACCATGAACCAGTTTGACAGGCCCGAGACCTTCGATACCGAGGCGCTTCGCAAGAAGGTCTCCGAGATCCGAACGACTTCTCTCGACGGAAAAAAGACCGAGAAAAGCCTGCCGCCGCTCAACCCGCTGGCCCGGCAGATCGCGCTCCAGTTCCGGGCCGATACCTATTCTCCGTCCATGATCACCGGTCTCATTCGGCTGCTCGATCTCTGCGCCCTCTTTGCGATCGGCTATGCCATCAATACGCAATATGTCCGTCCGGCGCTCCAGGATTTACCGGTCTACCTCGCCATTCTCGCCCTTGGATCAGCACTCGCCGTGATCGCCATGCAGATTGCCGACACCTACCAGGTGCCGGCACTCAGGGCATGGCTGCGAATGACGCCACGCATTCTGGCCGCCTGGGTGGCGACTTTCGGCACGATCGCGCTCGTTCTGTTCTTCCTGAAATCGGGCCATCTCTATTCGCGCGTCTGGGTTGGCGGCTGGTTCGTCGCCGGCGCGCTCTTCCTGGTTGCCGAACGCGCCTTCATCGCCTATTCGATCCGGCATTGGTCGCGCAACGGCACGATGGAGCGCCGCGCGGTGATCGTCGGCGGCGGTGCTCCGGCAAGAGACCTGATCCGTACGATCGAGCACCAGCCACACAACGACATCCGCATCTGCGGCATCTTCGACGACCGCGACGAACGGCGCTCGCCGCACGTGATCGCCGGTTACCCGAAGCTCGGTACCGTCGACGAACTCGTCGAATTCGCGCGGCTCGCCCGGATCGACATGCTGATCTTCTCGCTGCCTCTGACGGCGGAAAAGCGCATCCTCGAACTTCTGAGGAAACTCTGGGTGCTGCCGGTCGACATTCGCCTCGCCGCCCATGCCAACAATCTGCGCTTCCGGCCCCGCAGCTACTCCCATGTCGGTCAGGTGCCGATGCTCGACATCTTCGACAAGCCGATCGCCGATTGGGATTCCGTCGCCAAGCGATGCTTCGACATTTTCTTCAGCATCGTGGCGCTCGCCTTGCTCTGGCCCGTGATGCTGGTCGCCGCGGTCGCGGTCAAACTCACCTCCCCCGGCCCGATCATTTTCAAGCAACACCGCCACGGCTTCAACAACGAGACCATCGAAGTTTACAAGTTCCGCTCGATGCACTCGCACATGAGCGATCCGACCGCCCGCAATGCGGTAACCAAGGGAGATCCCCGCGTCACGCCCGTCGGCCGTTTCCTGCGCAAATCCTCGATCGACGAACTGCCGCAGCTCCTCAACGTGCTGAAAGGCGAGCTCTCTCTTGTCGGACCGCGCCCGCATGCCGTTCTCGCCCAAACGCACAACCGCACCTATTCGGATGTCGTAGAAGGCTATTTCGCCCGCCACCGGGTCAAGCCCGGCGTCACCGGCTGGGCCCAGATCAACGGCTGGCGCGGCGAGATCGACAATGACGAAAAGATCCGCTTCCGCACCGCCTTCGATCTCTACTATATCGAGAACTGGTCGCTGCTTCTCGATCTCAAGATTCTGTTTCTGACGCCCTTCCGGCTGCTCAATACGGAAAACGCGTATTGATCTCCGCCAACGCTTCGCAGGCGGCCATCTTCCGGCCACAGCTCGCCGCGGTATCGATCATCGGCTCCGGCCTGGTGACGATCGGCGTCTTCCTGTCGGGCTTCGTGATCGCGGAGCCCGCGCCCTATGAAGTCTTCATGGCCGGCCTCATCGGTCTCTGGTTTCTCTTCGGTCTGAAGATTTCGCGCGCCATCGCACCCCTGCTTGCCCTGCTCATCCTGTTCATGATTGGCGGCATGCTGTCGCTGACGGTGATGGACGAACTCGCCACCGGTCCGTTGTACATGGCCGTCTCGGGCTTCCTCGCGCTTACCGCCGTCTTCTTCGCCGCGATCGTCGAAGACCGTCACCAGCGCCTGCGGCTGATCTTCAACGCCTGGGTTTCGGCCGCTGTGATCACCGCCCTTCTCGGCATTCTCGGCTATTTCGGTGCGATCCCGGGGGCGGCACACTTCACCCTTTATGACCGTGCCAAGGGTGCCTTCCAGGATCCGAACGTCTTCGGGCCGTTTCTCGCCGCGCCGGTGCTCTATCTGGTGCATGGCCTGCTCACGCAGCCGATCCGGCGGGCCCCGTCGAAAATCGCCGGCCTCGTCGCGCTCACTCTCGGGGTCTTCCTTTCCTTCTCCCGCGCTGCCTGGGCGCTCAATCTCTTTTGTGTCGCCGCCCTGATCTTCGTCATGCTCCTCAAGGAGCGCAGCGGCCTGTTCCGGCTCAGAATCCTTGTGCTTACGCTCTGCGGCGCGCTCTTCGTCATGGCGGCACTTGCCGCCGCCCTGCAATCGGAACAGGTGGCAGCGCTCTTTTCGAGCCGCTCGCAACTTGTCCAAGACTATGACGGCGGGCACCTCGGGCGTTTCGACCGGCACCGGATCGGCTTTCTGATGTCGATGGAAAGGCCACTCGGCATGGGGCCGCTGATGTTCGGCATGATGTTTCTGGAGGACGAGCACAATGTCTGGCTGAAAAGCCTGACCTCCTATGGCTGGTTGGGGTTCGTCGCCTATGTGACGCTCATTGCGTGGACGCTCGCGCTCGGCTTTCGACTTCTGCTGCTCGACCGACCCTGGCAGCCACACCTGATGATTGCATGGGTGACGCTGGTCGGCCATGTCGGCATCGGCAATGTCATCGATACCGATCACTGGCGTCATTTCTACATGCTGCTCGGGATTGTCTGGGGTTGCGCCGCGCTCGAATACCGCAACCGGCGGCAGGTCCATGCGGAAAGACACGCTCTGCCATGAAGCCGCCGATCGAGACGGATCGGCAGCCGCTTCATTGCGCCTCCTCGAAGTGCCCGAACCAGCTCGCCATGCGCCCGCACCGCTGGCGGGCTCAATAAACATGCGTTATCGGCAGATTAGATGCTTGCGACCGTGGTCGGATATGACGCGGAAAGCGGGCCTCGAAGGCGCCATGAAACGCCCGGCGAGACCCGCATTCGCCGCTCTCCTGGGCTAGTCTTCTGTGGTCGGTTCTTCTTGCTGCAGCTTCTGCTGCAGGAGAAGCTCGTCGGTCGGCTTGGACTCTTCGGTCTTCGTCACGCTGGCCGTCGTGATCTCTTTGTCTACCGGGCCCGCAGAGGCCGTGGTGTCGTTGTGGCCGAGGCAAGCGGCTGATGCTGCCGTCGCGGAAAATGCGAGGGCGGCTGCAAGTACGAGGATGCGCTTCATGGGGCTTCTCCTGTTGTTGCAGGCGCAGTGTATCTGCGCCTCCGCCGTCGACCAAATCACAAATCCGTTCGCTTCGATGCGTCTGCGCCACTGAGGCTTTCCTCGAAGCTGCCATAGACGGGCGATAATCCATTTTCCCCTTGCGCCGCCCGTATGTTCCGATTAATGAGAGCGGGCTTGTAACAAAGCGGGTCGGAGCGTAGCGCAGCCCGGTAGCGCACTTGACTGGGGGTCAAGGGGTCGTGGGTTCGAATCCCGCCGCTCCGACCATTATCTCCTTGAAAAGGCAAGAGTTATTCTGTCCCTCACACCGGGAGCGGATAGGTCCTGCTCTTTTTCCACCGGATCATTTCAGACCGAACGGATCGCCAGCGAGTTCAGCAGCCAAGCCGAGTCGATCGAGATGTCGATGCTGACATCATTGAGCAGCGCCCAGATACGATCAGCAACGCCGACATAGACCCAGAGTTCGCGGCCAGCCGGGAAGGCCATCTCCGTGAACAGGTTGATGATTCTTCTTTCACCCGGGGTCGCCTGGACGCTCGTGCCGGGGAAGCTCTCGCCGTCGCCGCGGCAGTCGAGGCCCGATATGAACCATTGGTCACTTACCTCGTTGGCCGGATCGACATCATCCCAGTTCCAGAACACGGCCATGACGAGCCTGCCGCGCGTGGTGGCATGGAAGTCGGACCAGCCGAACTCGTCATAGGTCGAGATATGATGGCGGCAAATGAGCGCCGACAGATCGGCCTTGACCTGAAGTATGCCCGTGCGCAGCGTCTTGAAGGGAACGAGGTAGCCGTTCTCCCGATAGGCGCAGAGGAGGTCGACGTCGGACGCGTCATCGTTGCGGGCAACCAGCTTGGATCCCATGCGGGCGGCGCAATCCAGATAGGAACGGTTTTCGACGATCGCTCCGTCGCCGGTCGCCTGGTTTTGATCAAGCCGGTCCCAGCAGCCGCCGAAATGCGGATAGAACAGCTTTTCCTTGTCGGGATCGGGCGCGACGTAAACGATCGGCGGCTGAGCCAAGGCATCGGCGAGGCTTCCGACCACCGATTCGTGAAAGTGAAAGGCACTGTAGCCTTTCACCAGCTGACCAAACTTGTCATAGGCACGGTCGTGCAGCCCCTTGACCGCCTTTAGGTCCACGTCTGCGTTTCTGGCTTCGAGAAGCGACTTGTAGCGAAGGCCCGGACCGCGGGGATCGTCGCGTCTGCCGCCCCTCGCAGTGCTTGTGATTCTGTCGCGCAATGCGGACGGAAAGATCTGGCGCCGCTCTTCGCCGAACGACTGGCGCAGCGCATCCAGCTTATCCACGGTTGCGCGCCACTCATCCTTTTGCCGACGTTGATAGATCGCCTGGAGCCGATCCAGGACCTCTGGGGACGACCGATCTGCTCTCGTGCGTTCAATGTGATCTGCTACTTGCATGCCTGCCTCCCGTGGTTGCGAATGCCAGGTCGGACTGACCCAGTGTATTTTGCCACAGAGTGCGCGCGGTACGTGTTACCTATGGAACGCTCCTTCCCCGATCCACCCACCAAATGTGGGATAGGAACGCACGAGACGGTTCCGCTCGCGGCCGACACTGTCACGGAATTTACCTCCGTGGGTCAGGCCGCGAGACGATGAACGCGCCCAGGGCAAGCATGATCAATGCAATGATGGATGCCGTGAGCATGGAGGGTTGAAGGCGGAGCCAGAAGAATGCGAAACCAAGAGCCATGAGCGACAACGCGCATATCTTTGCGCCCCGCGATATAGCACCGTCTTTCCGCCAATCGCGCAATGGCTGTCCGAACAAGGGATGATCGAACAGCCATTGTTCGAGACGCGGAGATGATCGTGCAAAGAGCCAGGCGGCCAGGAGCAGGAAGGGCGTCGTCGGCAGAAGCGGCAGGAATATGCCTGCCACGCCGATACAGACCATGATCCAACCGAGCCCGAGAAGAATAAGCCGCATGGAAAGGTTCAACTAATTTTTCCTTGTAAGGGCATGAACCTGCGGGAGATCTGCTCGCATCCGCCGGTTCTGAAAGCTCGAGCTCGTAATCCTCGTCCAAGGTGTCCGCCAGCTCCGCTTCGAGCCAGTCGAAGTTTTCTTCCTCGCGTGTTGATTTGGTCATTTCACCGCTCCGACGTCTTGGGTAAAGGCCGCATATTGAACCTTATTCCAGCGCCGTGAAGGAAAATTGACGCGGATGGCCGCCGACGTCCTCGCAAGCATCAATGACCGGCGCCTCTCACTGCGCAGAGTTTCCTTCACAAAGCATCCCTTGACCTTCCAACGGTGGGAAGGCCTATCTTCCGGTCATACGCATTTACGGAGACAGATATGCAGCGCTACAAGATCGAAGATATGAACTGCGGCGGTTGCGCAAGCGCAGTGGAGAAGGCGATTCGCGGCGTCGATCCGACGGCCGGAATTGAGGTGGATCTTGGCGCGAGGGAAGTCAGCATCGAGACGGCGGCCGATAGAGCAGTGATCGCGCGGGCGCTCAACGCCGCCGGCTACGAAAGCCTGCCCCTTTAGGCGGATGAAGCGATTGCTCGGCCGCGCTCCATTCGAAAACCCCCATCCTCAAGGCAGATACATCACAAGGAATAGGACCATGGCATCCCCGAGTGCCGTCAGAAATGCAGAAGATTTGCAAAGGCTGAGCCTTTCTGTGGAGGGCATGAACTGCGCCTCCTGCGTGGCGCGCGTCGAGAAGGCGATCAGCGCCGTGCCGGGCGTAGTATCCGCGTCCGTCAATCTGGCAACGAAGCGCGCAGACGTCCGGCTCGATACGACGGCGAAACCAGCCGAGATCGTCAAAGCGATCGAGAATGTCGGTTACGGAGCGGTTGAAGACACGCTCGAGCTCGGCATCGAGGGGATGAATTGCGCCTCCTGCGTCGGGCGCGTGGAGAAAGCGCTGAGGGCCGTTCCAGGCATTGTCGAGGCGAATGTCAATCTGGCCAGCGAGAGAGCCTCGATCCGGTTGGTCAGGGGGCTCGCGTCTACGCAGATGCTGTTGGACGCGGTTCGCGGCGCCGGCTACGAGGCGCATCAACGCGGCAATGACCGCGACATCGACCGCGAAGCGGAGAAGCGCGACGAGGAGCTCAACCGCCTACAGCGGGACTTCCTGATCGCCGCTTTACTGACGCTGCCTATCGTCGTCCTCGAAATGGGGTCGCACTTCGTGCCGGCGATCCATGACTTCGTGATGACCCGGATCGGCATGGAGCAGAGCTGGTACCTGCAGTTTGCGCTCGCGACGATCGTTCTCTTCGGCCCCGGCTTGCGCTTTTTCGCGAAGGGTGTGCCTGCCCTGCTGCGTGTCGCGCCAGACATGAATTCGCTGGTGGCGATCGGGACGGCGGCCGCCTGGGGCTATTCCGTCGTCGCGACCTTTGCGTCGGGGCTTCTGCCGACCGGGACATCCAATGTCTATTACGAAGCGGCAGCCGTGATCGTCACGCTGATCCTGCTCGGACGGCTGCTCGAAGCGCGCGCCAAGGGGCGCACGTCGGAGGCGATCAAGCATCTGATGGGGCTTCAGCCGAAGACTGCACGGGTCCGCCGCGACGGCGAGGCGCTGGAGATCCCGATTGCCGAGTTGCGCGCCGGCGACTTTGTGCTGGTGCGTCCCGGGGAGAAGATTGCCGTCGACGGCACGATTGTCGAGGGAGATTCCTATGTCGATGAATCGATGATCACCGGCGAGCCGGTGCCGGTCGAAAAGACGAAGGCATCGGACGTCGTCGGCGGCACCATCAACAAGACCGGCGCCTTCACATTCCGCGCCACCAAGGTCGGGGCCGATACGGTCCTTGCTCAGATCATCCGGATGGTTGAGCAGGCGCAAGGCACGAAACTGCCGATCCAGGCGCTCGTCGATCGCATCACGGCCTGGTTCGTGCCGGCTGTCATGGCCGTCGCCCTGCTGACTTTTGTCGTCTGGCTTATCTTTGGACCGCACCCGGCCCTGGCCTTCGCACTCGTCAACGGCGTTGCGGTGCTGATTATCGCCTGCCCCTGCGCAATGGGCCTCGCGACGCCGACCTCGATCATGGTCGGCACCGGCCGCGCCGCCGAGATGGGTGTGCTTTTCCGCAAGGGCGAAGCCTTGCAGACCTTGCGCAATGCCGAAATTATCGCCGTCGACAAGACCGGCACGCTGACCAAGGGGCGGCCGGAACTGACCGACCTCAACACGGCGCCGGGTTTCGATCGCAGTTCCGTCCTGGCTTTGGTCGCCGCCGCCGAAGCACGCTCCGAACACCCGATCGCCGAAGCCATTGTTTCGGCTGCCAAGGCCGAGGGCTTCGCTGTCAGCGACCCCGACAATTTCAAGGCGATCCCTGGCTTCGGCACCCGGGCGGAGATCGCCGGAAAGACCGTCCATGTGGGCGCCGACAGGCTGATGGCGCGCCTCGGCCTCGACGTCTCGGTCTTTGCCTCGGAGGCCGCCCGGCTCGGCGACGAAGGCAAGAGCCCGCTCTATGCCGCGATCGATGACAGGCTCGCCGCGATAATCGCCGTTGCCGATCCGGTGAAGGAGACGACGCCACAAGCCATTCGGGCGCTGCATGATCTCGGCCTGAAGATCGCGATCGTCACCGGCGACAACCGCCGGACTGCAGAGGCCATCGCCCGCAAGCTCGGCATCGACGATGTTCTCGCCGAGGTGCTTCCGGACGGCAAAGTCGCGGCGGTGAGCCGCCTGCAGGCGGATGGCCGCAATGTCGCCTTCGTCGGCGACGGGATCAACGACGCGCCGGCGCTTGCCACCGCCGATGTCGGGATTGCCATCGGCACGGGAACCGACGTCGCGATCGAGAGCGCCGACGTGGTGCTGATGTCCGGCGATCTGCTCGGCGTGCCTAATGCGATAGCACTTTCCCGGGCGACGATCCGCAACATCAAGGAAAACCTGTTCTGGGCCTTTGCCTATAACGTGGTGCTGATACCGGTGGCCGCCGGTGCGCTCTATCCCGGCTATGGCGTGCTGCTCTCGCCCGTCTTTGCCGCCGGTGCGATGGCGCTTTCCAGCGTCTTCGTGGTCGGCAATGCCCTGCGGCTCAAGAGATTTCCGTCCTCTGCGCGTGGGTGATAGGCACTGACAAGCGGTTCTATTCGCTTCCGGTCGTGGGCCACCTTATATCTCCAAGATAACCGCCGCCTGTCGAAAGGGTGATGACATGAATATCGGCGATCTCGCGCACGCTTCAGGCGTTTCGGCGAAGATGATCCGTTACTACGAGAAGATCGGTCTCATCCCGCCGGCCGACAGGAGCCAGTCCGGCTACCGCAATTACGGCGACAACGATGTCCATACGCTGCGCTTCATCCGGCGCGCCCGTGATCTCGGCTTCACCGTCGAGCAGATGGCGGACCTTCTGGCGCTTTGGTGCGATCGTTCGCGCGCCAGCAGCGAGGTCAAGAAGATCGCGCTCGATCAAGTGGCGATACTCGAACGCAAGGCGGAGGAGTTGAAGGCGATGAGCCGCACGCTGAAGCATCTTGCCGCCCATTGCCACGGCGATGCGCGGCCGGATTGCCCGATAATCGACGATCTTGCCGATGCGGAAAAGCTGCCGGAGAAGCCGCTTGAGCCTGCCAGGTTCGGCCGCGGCGGTGTCGAACCGGTGCGCGGTGTGCGGCGATCTGGTGCATCGACACGCTGAGCGACCCGGCGTCTACTAAAGTGCGTCGCATTCAAACGTATTCATGCGAAGCGCTTTAGGCTCTTGTTTTTATGCATGTCGTCATCCCAAAACCGCTGCACACTTTTGGGCGACATGCATTAATTTCGTGCGATCAGCAGCGGATCAAGCTGCAAGGAATAGCCAGGAAAGGAGTGACCCCATGACCATCCATCGCCGAGATTTCCTGGCCGGCACCCTGGCAGGCGCATTCCTCGTCTTGCTCGGTCCCCGCATCGCGCTGGCCAGTGCCGGGCGCATGGTGATCTACAAGGATCCGCTCTGTGGCTGCTGCGAAAGCTGGGCGGCAGCCATGATGGGCGCGGGGTTCGCGATAGAAGTCCACAACGAGACCGACATGACAGCAGTCAAACGCCGCTTCGCCATCCCGGCGGATATGGAGGCCTGTCACACCGCCACGCTCGACGGCTATCTGATTGAAGGACACGTGCCGCTCGCGGCGATCAAGAAACTGATGGCTGAGCGTCCGGACATTGCGGGTCTCGCCGTACCCGGCATGCCTGCGGGGTCGCTCGGCATGGGAGACGATCCCCAAGCCGCCTATGAAGTATATGCGTTCAGCAAGATACCCGGCGCGGCGCCGACCGTTTTCCATAGCGTTCGCCCGGCAACGTAACACGCCATCCTACGCGCCACTCACTTGGCAAGGAAGAGCAGGTCGAAGCCTCTGAGTTCGCGTCGGGCGATCGACTTGCGGATCGCCGTAAAGATCGCCGACCGATTCTCCAGGCGAAATCCGCGAAAGCTTCGGATCAGCCGCACCGTTGCCGCCATGGTCCGGATCGACCGCAAAACCGCGGGGCCGGAAAGCGAGGCAGCCAGGATCTGCGGATGCACCGCCAGCAGAACGCCCGCCGTCCGCTTCCGGTCGATTGCCCGGAACTGGTCGAGCGCCTTGTATTCATAGCCTTCGATGTCGATCTTGAAGCAGAGCCGCCCGGTCTTCGCCATCGCCTGCAGCTTCGGGATCGTGACGGTCTCGGCGGAAATCGCCATGCCGGTGTCGTCGGCGATCAGCGCCGAGGTTTCCGAACTGCCGAAGCCGCCCCCGACGGAGTTGAGCACCAGGCGCTCGTCCTGCGACAGCGCGGCGTTGACAAGTGCCACCTCGCCGGCGTTGCCAACCTTCATCTGCGTCAGGATGTCGAAGCACACCGGATCGGGCTCGACGACGATGACATTGTTTGCGATCTGAGCCGCCCAGTAGGACGTCACGCCGATCCAGCCGCCTATGTCGATGAAGGTCGTCTTCGTATCTACGAGGCGGGCGATGTTCCGAAACGTGCCGGGCTCCCACTGGCCCGCTTGCAGGCGGGCGAAGAAGCGCTTCTTTTCCGGTTTGTCGGGGAAGTAAACGGTCTTGTCGAAATAGGTTATGGCGCGCATCGCGCCTCTCTACTGCATGATTCCGGAATTCGGAACCGGAATAAATTCATGCAGCCGCTCAAGGTGCGGCGGACAAGACCCGTCGGGAGCGTCTTAGAACCCTATGCTTCAACTCGTTGCGCGCGGCTGCGGGCTTCGGTGAGCTCGGAGGTCGTTTGGCTGAGGCGGTCGGCGAGCACACGCATGATCTCCACCGCCATTTCCGGAAAATCGGCGAGCAGCTTCAGGAAGTCGTCCTTGCGAATGCGCAAGGCCTCGAGCGGAGTGGTCGTCTGAATGGTTGCCGTACGCGGCGTGTTGCAGAGGATGGCGATCTCGCCGACGATCGAATTCTGCTCGACCTCGGCAACCTTCAACTGCCCGGTTGGCGTCGAAACCAGCACGTCGGCCTTGCCGGACAGGATGACATAGGCGGCGTCGCCGATATCTCCTTGATGGAACAGGTCTTCGCCAGCGCTGTACATCACCCGGTCGGAGGTGAAAGCGAGAAGTTTGAGTTTCGCAGGCGGCAGGCCGGAAAAAAGCGTGATCCGGCGCAACATTTCCACTTCGTCTTTTAGGAGCATATCAGTCCGCTTCTCCGAGTGTGTCGTGGGCGCTATCACGTCCCTTCCCGACCGACCGGGAAATTACGCCTGCCTCCCGATGCTAATACTACATCAAGATGCCAGTTCCTTATAGTCGCTGCCTTTCGACGGCGTTTCCACCGCTTCTTCGTATACCAACCGGCCGTTCTCGAAATGCACCACCCGGTCGAAGAGTTCCGAAAGGGCGGGATTGGAAAGGACCCATACGATCGCCGGATCGCGCTTCTCGTCATGCAGGAAGGCGAAGGTGTTGCGGGTGATCTGGTCCTGTGTGCGTTGGTCGAGAGCCCGTAGCGGCTCATTGAAGATATAGAAATCGGAAAGCCGGATCAGGGCGCGCGCCAGGTTGAGCTTCTGCCGCTGGCCGGCCGTCAAGCGCTTGCCACCGGCCCCGACATCGAAATCGAGCCCGAAGGCCAACACCTTGTTGTAGAGGCCGAGCGATTCGAAGAGATCGCGAACGATCGCCCGAATTTTGTCCGACCCGTCCGTGTGCTTATGGCCGATCCGACCGAAGAGCACGTTGTCGAGAATGCTGGCCGAGGCAATATAGCGGTTCGGCTGATAATGCTCGATGATGCCGACGAGATCGGCGGGCAGGCCGTCGCTGAACTCGCGCCGCGCCTCGACGATCTTCTGCATCAGATCCTCGGTCAGGAGGCCGAAGCGATGCCGCGGCTCGATATAGCCGAAGCACAGCCGGATGATCCGGATTGCGTCCTCCTCCGAGACCTCGTCGAGCGGCCGGCCCCTGAGCTTCTGAAGAAGCGCCTCATAGGTCGGAATTTCCTCGCTGGTCATAAAGGTAAGCTGCTGGAAGAAGGGGTGATCCGGCGGCAGGTCGCGGAACAATTCGACGACGTTCTCGGCGATTTCGAGCCCCATTTCGTAGAAGGTCTCGTGAAGGCCGGCCCGTTTCAACACGGTCTTGAAGAAGGGGTGGCTCTCCAGTGCCCTTTCCCACCGCGCCTGGTCTGTGACTGTGCCGAACAGCAGGTTTTCGCCAACCGTTGCTTCGACATTGTAGGAGCCCGGCTCGAAGAACACGACAAGATCGCTGAGCCTCTCTGCCTCGAGCCGCCGGCGCAGCGCGGCACGCATCTCGACGATTTCGCTGGCGAAAGCCTCGTGTTCGACGGGATTGATCGTCGAGCGGACAGCGAGCGCCGAAATGTCGTTCGTCAGGAGCACGACATCGAGCACGGCCCTGATCTTCCCGAACAGATCTTCCGGCCCCTTGGCCCCCGCAGCTCCGTAGTCGATCCAATCGCTATTGAGGTCGAACGAGGGATTGCCAGCGAGCTTCGCTTCGAGCAGTTCCCACCGACGATGAGCCGCCTTGTCGCCCTCGTAAGCCACCTCGGTCAGCGGCGCGTGCTTGAGACCATAGAGCAGATTGTCGCCGAGTCTGCCCTGGAAAGCGTAGACCTCCGAGGAGGCGTACGACATCCGCCGCCCGATGACCGCTTCCGGCAGTTCGTGAATATCCTCGTCGCCGATGACGATCCTGCCGCTTGCCGGCCAGGCTAGGCGGCCGAGCGCCTCGGCCAGAGCCTCTCCGCCGCCGCCCGTCCCCCCGGTGATGGCGACCGTCTCGCCCGGGCGTGCCTGGAAGGAGACATGTTCGATCAGCTTGGCGCCGCCATCGTCGGCAATGGTGAGATTGACGGCCGCAAGCGTGCCTGAGAGCGCCTGAGGCGGAGCAACCGAAACCTCTTGCACCTTCGGGTCGATCAACGGCTCGACGCTGAACTGTTCCACGACCTGGGAGTATTTGACCTGCACGTCCTGACGCGCTTGATCCCAATCGATCAGCTCCTTCAGCGGTCCGGGCAGATCCTTGTAGGCGCCGATGACCGCGACGAGCTGGCCGATGTCGAGGCGCCCCTGCAGGGCGAAATAGCCGCCGATCGAATAGAACAAGAAGGGCGTGACCTGGGCGAGGAAGTTGTTCAGGAACTTCACCAGGAACTTCCATTCATAAATGTCGTAGCGGATCTTGAAGATCCGGCCGAGACGCGCGGCAATGTCGGCGCGCTCGTAATTGGAGGTATCATGACCGCGGATCGTGCCGATGCCGTCGACGATTTCGCTGACCCGCCCCGAGAGCTCACGCGCCGTAAGTTGCCGTTCGCGCCCGAGCACCAGCAGCCGCCGGCGCATGCGCGGGATGATCACCGCCTGGACCGCGACGATGACAAAGGCGATGATGCCGAGCCAGAAGCTCTGAATCAGAATGAAAATCAGCGCCGTCAGCGCCTGGCCGCCGAGAAGCGCAGGCTGCACGAAGGCATCGCCCGTGAAGCCGCCCATGGGCTCGACTTCATCCTTGATCATCGTCGAGATTTCCGCCGGCTTCACGCGCTTCAAGTGATGCGGTGGGAAGCGCAGGACGCGATCGATAAGCTCGAAACGGATGCGCCTCAGGAGCCGTTCACCAAGCCGGCCCTTGTAGGTGTTGATGTAGAACTTGAAGAGCCCGTTGATGATCACCAGCAGGAGAAAGACGAGACTGAGTGCCAGCAGCGTGCCCTGCCGCCCAAGCTCGATTCCCGAAAAGACATTGACCTCGCCAACGAATGGCAGGCTGAAGGAAATCGGCAGAAACGTCTGGGTTGCCCCGGGCGTTTCGAATCCCTGCCCCTGGATCGGCCCGTTGACGATCTGCTTAGGCAGGTCGAAGGACATGAAATAAGGGATCATTGACAGCGCTACGATCAGGAGGATCCAGAGCTGTGACTTTCGGGTATGGGTCCAGATGTAGCGGGAAAGACGTGGTTCCATGGGCGGGTAATGAGACCTAATCTAAATTTCGGGATCGCAGCGCCGCTCCGGAAGCGGACGCTGGCCGCAAATGGTTTCTCTCCACCAGATCTTCAATGGCGTGCGCCTCTTCTACGAACTCGTGACTACCTGCCATGAGAGCAGAGGCCTACTCCATGTCAAGCGCTTGGCTGACCAAGCAAACTCCCTGCCGCCAAAAAATCGAACCAGTTCCTGTCGTTCCGGCGCGAGCGGCGTGTTCACTCGGCTCCTTCGGCAACCTGTCAGTCGCGGTTTTCCTTGCGCGCCTTGCGCTTGCCGGACCCCGAGCTTACAACAGCCGCATGACGCATGCCAGCCACTCCCCCCACAGTTCCAGCGAATGGCACGAGAACGGTTACGACCTTGCGCGAGGATTGGCCGCTTACACGGGAAGCGTACTCGTCGACGGCATAGCCAGGGTCGTCGCGAAGCATCCCGATGCGAGCATCGCCAATGCCTTCAACCACAAGCAGGTTCTGTGCAAGCTCTGGGCGCGCGACGAGCTCTTCAACAATGCCGGTCCCGCCTATGGCAGGGTCGTCGTTCTCGGCGGCTGGTACGGTGTCCTGCCGGCCATGCTCCTCGACGATCGGCGCTTCACGATCGACGCGATCGACAGTTTGGACATCGATCCGGCTGTCGAACAGGTAGCCCGCACGCTGAATTCCGGGTTCGGCGATCGGTTTCGCGCTGTCACGGCGGACATGTATGCGATCGACTATCGCAGCTTGAAGGCTGATCTCGTGGTCAACACCAGTTGCGAGCACATCGCCGACCTCGGCACATGGCTCGGCCTCGTCCCCTCCGGCACCCGCGTGCTGCTGCAGTCAAACGACTATTTCAGCGAGCCGAGCCACATAAACTGCGTTGCCTCGCTCGAGGAATTCCAAGCCAAGGCTGGACTGTCCCGCGTCGATTTCGCGGGCGCGCTGCAGATGAAGAAATATACGCGCTTCATGCTGATCGGCACGATCTGAGGCCTACCATCCGCTTCAGATGCTCCTCGAGGATCGTCGCCGTCCTGTCGGCTCCGTCGAGGTCGAGCGGCGGGATATCCGGTTTCGATCGCGCGAGCATCGATTCGACCTGCTGCGCGAGTTCCTGCGGCGTGATTCCGTCTTCCGGCAGAACGGCGGCGAGGCCGAGGCTCTCCAACCTCGTTGCCCGCGTACTCTGCTCCGTTTCGCCGCCGGCGGTAAAGGGGATGAGCAGCGAGCTGCAGCCAGCGCGGAGTATGTCGCAGACGGTGTTATAGCCGGCCTGCGAAACCGAAAGACGCGCGCCGGCAAGGAGGCTTGCAAAATCCTGCCGGAAGCGAAACAGGCTGACGCCATGCGGCGCCGCGGCGGAGAGGTCGTCGAAATCCGGCTGCGGCAGATTGGGGCCGGTCACCAGACACCAGCGGAGGTCTTGCGGCAATATCCTCGCCGCCCCGAGTGCTGCGCCGATCAACTCCTTGCCGACCGCGCCGCCACCCGCGGAAACCAGGATGTCGAATGTCTCGGCAGGTTCAGCCGGCGGAGGCGGAGCGACAAGCCCGGTATAGACCACCCGGTCGGCGATTTCGCCTGCAAGCGGAAAGGTCTCCTCGAGCCGCGCGAAGGCCGGGTCGCCATGGACGAGGACGAGATCGAAGTGCTTCTTCACCAGTTCGACCGTCTCCTCGGCCCGCCCTGGTTTTGTCCGCTCCTGCAGGATGTCGCGCAGCGAAGCCGCCACCAGCGGGCGCCGATCCATCGCTTCGATCGCGTCGAGCAAGGGCAGGAGTTCGAAGCGCATCTGCCGGCGGCCGAACGGAAAGGCCTCGACGATGACGACGTCCGGCTCAGAGAGATGAAGCGCCTCCAGGAGCACATCCTTGCGATGTTCCTGGAAAGCGGCCGTGACCGGATTACCCTCTGCGTCAGCCAGGCCGGAGAAGCCCTTGTCGCCCGCCGTCACCGGCGGCAGGACGACCGTCCTCAGGCCCTCTCCCGGGAAGCCAGGGACGGGCAAACCGCCGGTCGCCATCGTCACATCGAAGCCGCCGACCAGCAGCGCCTTTGCAATGCGGCTGGCCCTTGCCAGATGCCCGATACCGAGCAGGTGCTGCACATAGAAAAAAACGCGACGCTGGCTCAAGGCGACTTTCTCCATTCGCTTTCGAAAAGGCCGCTCAACTGGTTGACGCTCGAGTGATGATCGAACTCGGCCCGCACGCGCCTTTCCGCCGTAGCGCCAAGCCGCATGCGCAGAGCCGGATCGCGGATGAGCCGCTCGAGCGCGGCAGCGAGGGCGCGGGGTTCCTCCGGCGGCACCAGGAGGCCGTTCTCCTCGTCGTCAAGCAGTTCCGGAATGCCGGAGACCCGTGTCGAAACGCAGGCAAGCCGCTGGCTCGACGCCTCGACCAGCACGTTTGGCAGCCCGTCGCGATCGCCATCGACCGCAACCCGGCAGGCAAGTGCGAAAATGTCGCTCGCGCGATAGCGTGCGAGCACGTCCTTCTGGTCGAGGGCCCCGCGCCAGGTGACGTGCTGGGCAAGTCCGAGATGGTCGGAAAGCCCCCGAAGCTCCTTCGTCAGATCGCCTGCGCCGATGTGCTCGAAGCGCCAGTTGAGATCGGCGGGCAGCAGCGACAGCGCCTTGAGGAGGATGTCGTAGCCCTTCTTGGCGACAGCGCGCCCGACGCTCAGGATGTGCACCGGGTCGCCAGGATCGGAGCCATCGCGGCGAGAATGATCGCCTTCGAAGCTCGGGAAGCGATGCAGGTCGAGGCCGTGATAACTCAGATGCACACGGGACTTCTCGGCCGTCAGGCTTTTGAGATGCTCGAAGCCGCTGCGCGTACAGGTCACCGTCCAGCGCGCCCGTCCGAGTTTTTCCGACAACTCCCAATCCGAAGAGGTCCAGATGTCCTTGGCGTGCGCGGAGCAGGTCCAGGGAACGCCGGCCATGATGCTCGCATAGGCAGTCACCGAGGCCGGCGTGTGGATGAAATGCGCATGCAGCCAGCGGGCACCCTCCGGCCACTCGGCGACGAGCACCAGCGCCTGGCCGAAACGGCGGAAGCGGTTGCGCGTCCAGTCACGACGGAGATCCCGTAGGAAGGGAACCAGAGCCCGCCAGAACCCGGCCTTGGGCAGCGATTTCAACAGGGAACCAAACACCCGCCAGGGCTCGTCATGCAGGTATTCCGGCAGATAGAACACTTTAGCCCGGATCTCGTCATGGACGGGATGACGCTTCGTGTCCGTCGGGCGCCGCAGGGCGACAAGCACGAGGTCGTGCCCTGCCCTTTCGAGGCCCAACAGCTCCTGGGCAATGAAGGTTTCGGAAAGGCGTGGGTAGCCCTTCAGGACAACGGCGATCTTTCGAGTTTGCGACACGGGTTTTTCAGCTTGTCTGCTTGACGACGCTCAGGTGTTCCTTCGATCTGTGATCGAGCCATTCTCCGACAATCCCGGAGATATGGACAAGGCCCTCGAGCCTCAGGCCGTTCCTGTTGCTCGACGGCGCCGCCCGCTGCGGCAGGGCCTTGAGTGCCGCCGCGAAGCGCAGCGGGTCTTCCGACTCGTGCGGCAGCAACATCTCGACTAGGCCTAATTCGGACGCACGCCGCGCCCGGATAAGCTGCTCCTCACGCGGCTGCAGCCGCGGCACGATGAGCGCCGGCTTGTCGAAGGAGAGGATCTCGCAATAGGTGTTATAACCGCCCATCGATACGACGCCGCGGGCGCCGGCGACCAGCTCTTCCATGCGATTGTCGAACTCGATGATCTTGATGAAAGGGATGCGGCTGCCCTTCCGGATCAGCTTGTTGCGCTGCTTGGCGGGCATATAGGGACCGAGGACCACAAGCGCATTATGCGTGAGCTTGGGATCCTGCTGGTAGGCGTGGATGACGTTGTGTATGAGCTCGGCGCCATCGCCGCCGCCCCCGGTGGTCACGAGAATATAGTCGCCCTCCGGCTTGTGATCGGGCAATCCGTCATGCGGAACGCTTCTTTGCAGGAAGCCCACGAAATTCATGCGGTCGCGCACCGCCGCCGGCACGTCGAGGCCGATCAGCGGGTCGTAGAAATCCGGGGGGCCGTAGACCCAGATCGAATCGTAGAACTGCTCGATCTTGCGCATGGTGTCGCGGCGTTTCCACTCTTCCTCGAGCAGGTGCGGCGCATCCATGATTTCCCGAAGTCCGAGAACCAATCTCGTCCCGTGCGTCTTCAGGTAGGTCAACGTGTCCTCAACCTCGCCACGCAGCCCCATCGGCTCCTTGTCGACGATGAAGATGTCCGGCTTGAAGGTCTCGGCGGTCGAGCGAATGATCGACTGACGCATCTTCAGCGTCTCGTGCAGGTCGATGTGGCGGTCGAGCGAAGTGTATTCGCCGTTCCTCAGCTTGATGACGCTGGGGATTTTCACGAAGTCGACGCGGGCCCGGTAGTCGAAGGCGCCGGCGATCGTCGCCCCGGAAATGATCAGCACCTGCAGGCCGCTATAATCCTCGACGAGGGCATGCGCGATCGCGCGGCAGCGCCTCAGGTGACCGAGACCGAAAGTGTCGTGGCTGTACATGAGAATCCGGGCATCTTCGAAGCGCCGAATCATACGAAGAACCTTTCTCTCATACGTGGAAATGCCAAGTCCGCTGCAGCGCCTGCCTCGATCGAACGGCGATACCCGGGGCTATTTGTAGGGATCTGCGGCGTCGCGCAACCCGTCTCCCAGGAAGTTGAACGCCAATATCACAAGAATGACTGGTATAGTCGGAAACAACAGCCAAGGATAGAAGGCAATCACGCTGACACTTTTTGCTTCCGTCAGCAGAATGCCCCAGCTCGTGATCGGTGGGCGCAGCCCGAGGCCGAGGAAGCTGAGCGCCGTCTCGCCGAGAATCATGCCAGGAATGGAGATCGTTGCCGTCGCGATGAGGTGCGACATGAAGCCCGGCACAAGATGCCGGCCGATGATGCGGCTGCTCCTCGCTCCCATCAACTGGGCGGCGAGCACGTAATCCTCTTCCCTGAGCGCAAGCAGTTTGGAGCGGACGGCGCGTGCCAGCCCAGTCCAATCGAGGAGGCCTAGAATGACGGTTATGCCGAGATAGATGAGGATAGGGCTCCACGTCGCCGGCATGATCGCCGCAAGCGAAAGCCAGAGCGGAATGCTCGGAATCGACTGCAGAACTTCGATCAACCGCTGCACGACGAGATCGAACACACCGCCGTGATAGCCGGCAAGGCCGCCGATCACGATGCCCAGCACGAAACTCACGGTGATGCCGAGAAGCCCGATCGTCAGGGAAATCCGCGCGCCGTAGATGATGCGCGACAGCACGTCGCGTCCAAGCCTGTCGCTCCCGAGCAGGAACAGCTGGCCATTCTCCGCAGGGCAGGCCAGATGCAGGTTGCTTTCAAACAGGCCCCAGAAGCGGTAGCTGTCGCCGCGACAGAAGAAGCGGATCGGTTGGATGTCGGCGGGATTGTCCGAGTAGTTCCGCTTCAGCGTATCCATGTCGAGCTCCATCGTCCGTCCGTAGACGAAGGGGCCGACGAAGTCGCCCTCATGGAAGAAATGCACCCGCTGCGGCGGCGTATAGATGAAGTCCATGTTGCGCGTGTGCAGGTTGTAGGGCGCCAGGAACTCGCAGATGAGAATCATCCCGTATAGCACCGCCAGGAAAATGCCGGACGCCAGCGCAACCCTGTGCCGCTTGAACTTCCACCACATCAGCCGCAACTGCGACGCCTGATTGACGCGCACCTGCTCCTCCGTCATCACCTCGACGGAATAGGGATCGAAGGGGGCGGTCGACACGTAATGCGGTAGCGGCTCGCCGGGGGCAGGAATCGGTGACGTCACTTGGTGCTCCTGCCTTGCAGGCGAATTCTTGGGTCGAGGACGGCGAGCGCGAGGTCGGAAATCAAGACGCCGATGACGGTGAGGAATGCGAGGAACATCAGGAACGACCCGGCGAGATACATGTCCTGACTCTGCAGCGCCTTGATCAGCATCGGTCCGGTGGTCTCGAGCGAAAGCACGATCGCGGTGATTTCCGCCCCCGAGATGATCGCCGGCAGGATCGAGCCAATGTCGGAGATGAAGAAGTTGAGTGCCATCCGCAGCGGATATTTGACGAGCGTTCGCGTCGGCGAAAGGCCCTTGGCCCTGGCGGTCACGACATATTGCTTCTGCAGTTCGTCAAGCAGATTGGCTCTCAGCCGCCGGATCATCCCCGCCGTGCCCGCGGCGCCGACGATGATGACCGGGATCCAGATGTGTTCGAGGATCGACTTCGCCTTCTCCCAGCTCATCGGTTCGGAGAGGTATTTCTGGTCCATCAGATGGCCGATCGTCGTGCCGAACCAGATATTGGCGAAATACATGAGGATCAGCGCCAGCATGAAGTTCGGGATGGCGATGCCGATGAGACCGACCAGCGAAAGACCGTAATCGCCCCAGCTGTACTGGTTGGTCGCCGCATAGATGCCGATCGGGAAGGCGATGACCCAGGTGAAGATGATCGTGAAGAACGACACCAGGATCGTCAGCCACAGCCGGTCTCCGACAACCTCGCCGACCGGCAGCTCATATTCGAAGGAATAGCCGAAGTCGCCCTGCAGCATGCCGCCGACCCAATAGATGTAGCGCAGCAGCGGCGGCTGATCGAAACCGTATTGCTGGCGCAGCGACTCGATCTGCTCCATGTCGACGCCTTCGCCCTGCGCCCTGAGCTCGGCGATGTAGCTTTCGAAATAGTCGCCCGGCGGCAGCTCGATGATGGTAAAGACAAGCGCCGAGATGATGAGCAGGGTCGGCACCATCACTGCGATACGCCAGAGAATATACCGCAGCATCTCAGCTATCCTGTTGCAGCCAGAACGTATCCGGCTTGTAGGCACCGAAGTAACTCGTCGGGTCGAAGCCCCAAAGCGCCTCCTCAGGCAGGTTGCGCAGCTTGGTCGTCACGAGGATCGGCTGAAATGAACCGTTGACGAGGCCGATCGAGAAGACCTGGTCCGTATAGATGGACAGCATCTGCCGCCATATGTCGGCCCGCTCGGCATCGTCTGCGGAATGCCGCCAGCGCTTGAGCAGGTCGAGAAGCTCGACGACCGGCTCCAGGTCGGGTGCCTCGCCCATTTCGCCGTGCGAAATATAGTTCAGGCCCCAGACCGGCCATTGCAACTGGTCATCGGCGGTCGGGGCGAGTTGACCCGGGTTCATGTCCGCCGTCGGCACGCCGTTGTCGATGCCGAACCACATGGACATAGTGATCTCGCCGCCGACTGCCCGACTGCGGAATGTGTCGCGCTGCGAGGTACGAATGAAGAGCGAAATGCCCACCTTCTGCCAGTAGTCGGTGATCAGCTGCAGCACATCCGTATCGAGCGTGCTTTCGCCGGGGCTTTCGACGACGATCTGCGCCCTGCGGCCATCGGGCAGGATGCGGATGCCGTCGCTGTCGCGTTTGGCAAGGCCGGCTTGATCGAGCAGGGCGTTGGCCTGCTCCGGATCATGGGCGACCCAGGCACTCGCGAACTCTGGACGAAACAGCGGGCTGTCCGGCAGGACCGTGTCGGCGCTCTCCTTCGTCAGCCCGTAGAAAACCGCCATGTTGATCTCGCGCCGATCTATCGCGAGCGACAGGGCCCGGCGGACCCGCACGTCTCTCAAGAGCGGCCGCCAGACCGGATCGGCGCAATTGAGGTTGGGAAGCAGGGCCAGGCGGGAGCCGGAGGTCTTCTTCCACAATTTGACCTTCACGGGATAACGCTTCTCGGCATCCTTCAGGTAGGTATAGTCGACGAAGTCGATGCCTACCGCCTGCAAGTCGCTTTCGCCCGTGCCGGCCTTAGCCGGAATGAGCGCCGACGAACTGACGCTCAATACGAATTTGTCGATATAAGGCAGTTGCAGGCCGTTTTCGTCGACGCGGTGGAAGAACGGATTGCGCTCGAAGATGAACTGTTCGGCCGGCAGCGGCGTGGTGTTGCGCCATGGATCGAGGGTGGGAAGGTCCGGGTTTTCCGGGCGATAGGAACGCGCCATGCGCTGGTGGAGCTGGTGCCATTTCTTGACCCTCTCCTCCTTCATCAGCCCCTTCAGCTTGTCCTCTTCCTGGTATTTCTTGTGGAACTGCTTGAGATAGGCCGACGGCATGGCGAGAACCAGCGGCTGCGGCGCTGCCAGCTTCTGCAGGAAGTCCGGATTAGGCATCGGCCACGAATAGCGCAGCGTGCGCTCGTCGAGGATCTCGAACTTCGCCGCCTTGCCGTCCATGACCATCGCCGTCGGCAGGCCCGCTGGCGAGAGGTCCTCGTTGAGCAGTACGTCCTCGAAGCAGTAGCGGAAGTCCTCGGCCGTCAGCGGCGTGCCGTCCGACCACTTGTGCCCCTCGCGCAGGTGGAAGGTGAAGATCCGGTCCTCGACCGCCTCGTAGCGTTCCAGGACGTCCGGGTGGAGATTGAGCGCCTCGTCATAGCCGACCAGCCGGGCATAGCCGTAGATCGTCATCAGGCGGATGTCCTTGGCGCTGCCGATCAGGCTGCGGATCGTCCCGCCGTGCCGGCCGGCTTGTCTCCCCATCGCCGCGACGTTGATCACCCGCGGCGTTTTCGGCAGTCGCTCGCCGAGCGGCGGAAGCTTGCCTTCTGCGACAAGCGGCGCCAAGGCGTCGACCCCGCCCGCGGCGGCGAGCAAGACCTTCGGCAGAGCAGTTGAAGCGAGGATGGCAAGCGCTGTTCTTCGGGTAATCACGGTCGTAACTCCCTTGCATCTGCCGTTTTCCTGGCGAGCACATAATGGCCCCCGCCAAGATCAGCCGGAAAGAGAGCGTTCTCCTCGCCGCCGTCCGAGAATTGCGCTCCCCATTGACGCTGGTCCGAGCCCCCGCTCGCCTGGAGCGAGTCGAAGTCGAGCTTCCGATCCAGATCGGGATAGGGCACGGCTGCCAGCAGCGATTTCGTATAGGGATGAACCGGATTGCGCATCAGCACCTCGCGCGGTGCGAGCTCGACGATCCGCCCCGCGCACATGACGGCGATCCGTTCGGCCATGTAGTCAACCACCGCGAGATTGTGCGAGATGAACAGCATCGTCAGGCCGAGTTCTTTCTGGAGATCCTTGAGAAGGTTGAGGATCTGGGCCTGGACGGAGACGTCGAGAGCCGAAACGGGCTCGTCGCAGATCAAGAGCTGCGGAACGAGCGCGAGCGCCCGAGCGATCCCGATGCGCTGCCTCTGACCGCCGGAGAAGCTGTGCGGATAGCGATTGATGAAGCGCTGGTCGAGGCCGACCGCCTGCAACAGGGAACGGACGGTTTCGACTCGCGATTTCGTGTTGCCCCGCCCGTGGATCTCGAGCGGCTCGCTGAGAATGTTCTTCACCGTCATGCGCGGCGAAAGCGACGAGACCGGATCCTGGAAGACCATCTGGATCTTGGCGCGGAGCGCCTTGAGTTCGGCGCCATCGAGCTTCAGGACGTCGACGGCGCCCTCCCCGTCGTCGAAGGTGACCGAACCCTGATCCGGCGTCACCGCGCGCATCAGGATCTTGCTGACGGTCGTTTTGCCACAGCCGCTCTCGCCGACCAGCCCCAGGCATTCGCCGCGGCGGACGTCGAAGCTGACATCGTCAACGGCACGATGACGCGACGCGCTGCCGCTGCCGAACCAACCCGATGCACGCGTCGAGTACGTCTTGCACAGATTACGAACCGAGACGAGGACGTCCGGTCCGGTGGCTTTCGTGGCTCCCTGGCGTCCGAGAAGCGTCCCAGCCTTGACCGGCACTTCGCGAAGCGCCTTCAGCCTTTCGCCCGGCTTCATGTCGAAATGCGGCACGGCCGCCATCAGCCCTTTGAGATAGGGATGCTGCGGATTGCGGAAGATCGCGTCGACCGGCCCCGCCTCGACGATATCGCCGTGATAGATGACGACGACCTCATCGGCCATGTTGGCGACGACGCCAAGGTCATGCGTGATCAGCAGCATGGCCATGTTGAGCTTGGACTGAAGCTCGCGCAGCAACTGCAGAATTTGCGCCTGCACCGTCACGTCGAGCGCTGTCGTCGGCTCGTCGGCGATCAGCAGCGCCGGACGGCAGATCAGCGCCATGGCGATCATCGCCCGCTGCCGCATGCCGCCGGAAAGCTCGAAGGGGTACATGTCATAGGCCCGCTTCGGATTGGCAAAGCCGACATCGCCCAGAAGCTCCTCGGTTCGTGCCCTGCGCTCCGCCTTGTCCGCGTCCGTATGGATCTGCAGCACTTCGGAAATCTGGTTGCCGATCGTGTGGAGCGGCGACAGTGAAGTCATGGGCTCCTGAAAGATCTTGCTGATCCGCGCACCGCGGATTTCCTGGATCTCGCCCCCGTCGGTTTCGAGCGAGAGCAGATCGACCGATTTTTCTCCGGCCGCCGTGTCGTTGAACAGGACCCGGCCACTCACCTTCGCGACGCTCGGCAGGATGCCCATCACCGCCTGGCTGATCGCCGACTTGCCCGACCCGGATTCGCCGACGAGTGCCGTCACCTTACCCGGTAAAATCCTGAAGTTCGCTCCCCGGACGGCCTCCACTTGGCCGCCAAGCACGGAGAATGTGATCCGCAGACCCTCAACCCTTAATAGGTCCGCTGCTGAAGTCATTGCAACACACTACCCTCATTATCCCTCCTGCATGACTCCCTGCCGTCCGGCGGGGATATTACGCAGCAATTTCAAGTGTCACAGCGACCTTGACGAACCCCGCGGCGCTGTAGCGTCCGCCACCGTCGAAACAGTAGCTTAGCTTCCGCAGGCTGTCCAGCAGGCCACCCGGCTACAGCGCCTTGCGTCTTTTCAGACGCACAAAGGTCACTTGTAGGACTTGAGATCGCTGCATGTTCTCATCCTTACATCGGCGCCGATTTAAGGATGCATGCAGTCGTGCGTGGAGGGGTTCGGAAGAGGTGGCCGGACCTCACGGAAAGGGACAAACGCCGTCCGTCAGAACATCGGCACAGCGCGATGAACGGCGGAAGTCGTCGTAATAGAGCGTCCAGTCAGTCGTGTCGGCCGCGCGATAGGGACCGAACTTGAAATATTGGTTCTCTCCCAGGCCCTTGTCGGCGTGGCCGATATGGCCCTTGACCGTTATGATCGGCTTACCATTGGCAAACAGCTCTATGTGCCCCGATCCGTCCGGCCCGGGCTTGGTGAAGATCGCGAAATCGATCCAGCCGGAATTCGGCTCGGGGAGCGGATTGCCGTGATTGGTGACCGTCACCGCCTTCGTGCAGGAATTGAAAAGGCTGCCGTTCTGCGTCGTCCAGTTTGGATCCGTGGCAACCAGGATGCGCACCTGGTTGACGTCGGGCCGGCCCCAGGCAGGCACCTCCCCCGGGCCGCAGCGGGCCGGCGTGCCCTCCGGTCCCGTGGAAGTCGGCGGCTGATAATTGGTCTCAACCGTGGCGAAGAGCTTTCCGAGATCCATGCGCAGCGCCAGGAACGGGCTGAAATCCCCGTCGGCGCCAGGAACGATCTCGCGCTTCCATTGCGCGATCAGGTAACGATGGTTCCCTCTCGGAATGGGGTCCTCAAACTTGACGGCAAAGCCGTACCAGACGCCCTGGTCATAGGGGACGCGAAGGGCCGTCTTTTCCCAGATTTCCGCCCGCTCGCTGCAGCCGTCGTTCAATGTCGGGCAATGCGGCACGACGCTGAGCTTCAGCCCGCCATTTCCCGTCCGTTTGACCGTTTCCTGAAACTCGACGGTACCGGCGCTCTGCTCGAAATTCTCGCGATAATAGAGGCCGCCTTCCGGGGCAAAGTCCTTACCTTCGAAACCGTCGACCAGTTTCTGCTCCGGAGGCGGTTGTTGTTGCTGCAGTGCTTGAGCATTTGCGGTGCTCGGTACGAGAAGTGTGGCGGCCAGCAAACTTACGCGAAACATAGATCCCTCATTGCAGCATCTTGTCGATCAGGCCGCGCGGCCCCGGCGGCCCGATCTTGTTGCGATAGAGAAGCATGACATGCTCCGCTTCGGAAAGTCCATCCTCCGTCTGATCCTCGGCGCGTTCCTGCGCAATCGCGGCCAGGGCAGCGTCCTTGGGATAGAGCACGGTGAACTTCTGGCGCACCCCGCGCAATCTCTCCTGTCCGAGCGTCAGCCAATCGCCGCCGCAATAATTGACGAAAGCTTCGCTCGCAACAACGTTGTGGCCGTATTTCTTCGTCAGGTTCTGCAGCCGCTGAACCTCGTTCACGGCGGAGCCGAAAACCGAGAAGGTCAGCCGGTCCCGCAGTCCGACATTGCCGAACATGACGTTGCCTATGTGGAGGCCGACCCCATAGCCGATCGGTTCGCGACCCTGCCTTTTCCGTTCGGCGTTGAGGGCGGCGACGCGGGCGCGTGCCGTGCCCACGGCAGCGAAGGCCTCACGGCTTGCCAGTTCCGAAGGTTCCTTGTGCCGGCCGCAGGGATAGACGGCGATGAACCCATCGCCGACGAAGCTCAGGATCTGCCCGCCATGGCGGTTGAACGGCGTCGCGATCGCGTCGAAGAAGCCGTTCAGGGTTTCGATATAGGCTTGCCGGCCCTCCCTTTCCGCAAGAACGGTCGAGTCGCGCATGTCGGCCATGACGAGGACAGCGCGAACCGTCTCGCCATCGCCCCGGCGGACCTGGCCGCTGAGGACCCGTCGCCCGGCATTGGCGCCGAGATAGGTGGTCAACATGTTGTCGGCGAGCTTGCCGAGCACGGCGACCTTGGCCGCAATCGCCAGATGGTTCTGCAGCCTCAGCAACGCGGCGATGACGTCGTCGCTGAAACCGCCGTGACGATCCGTCGTCCAGGAGCCGACCATACCATGCTCGGAGACGGCGCCGAGCGGCTGCATGAAGGCGATATAGTCGGTCGCCCCCTGTTCCCTGAGTTCGTCGAAGATCGGGAACTCCGAAGGCCGCGCCGGATCGATGCGTCGCCGCACGTGGTCGAGGTTGTTGCTGAGCAGATAGTAATAGGGGCTGCGGAGAAAACGATCGGGATTGAGCGCCAATTCCTCGTGGCGAAGTCCGCTCACCTCGACGCCCCGGCCGCGCCACCAGGTGAAGCCGAGCGCGTCGTAAAGCGGATGAAGCATCGAAAAGGACAGGTGGACGCGCATGAGAGGCAGGCCGGCCGCCGCCAGGCGCTCGCAGAAGCCCCGCACAATCGTCTCGAGCGATTCGTCGCTGAGGGACGTCCGCATCAGCCAATCCGCGACCTTGTCCAGGAGGATTTCGGAAACTTTGTCGTTGATCGTACTCATTCCACGTCCTCATTTGTCGCGACGGCCGATGCCAACAGCACTCCCGTGCACCGGCGACCTAGATCGCCTGCCCGGCAGCATTGGCTGTGTGGCACCCGTCAGTAAAGAAAGGCTCCGGCCGCATCTGACGGCGGCAGCGCGCAGCGATCGGATCGCCACGATTCTGTCTTGCAGATATTCACCGCCGAGCCCGATTTCCAGAGAGGGTTCACAATTTAAATCGTGAGTGAATCCTACACGGAAGGGACCATCCGTTTACACCCTCTAATTGTCGGGGTTATCGACGGACGCTCCTGCATGTGCCGTTAAGTCGCAGCCGATTTATGGATAAAAGCATGCATCAATTCGAAGGGCTACTGCGCGCTTTTTACGTCTGAAGCGACGCACGGCTGTAGGCCAGCGCTTGACTTGGCGCCGCTTTCTCGCCAACAAAACGGAACCAACTCGCGGGCCGCCCGCCGCAAAACGGCTTGTTCGCCAACAAATTTGGAAACGACCTTGACCTCCCCTCATCACGACAGGCTCCTCGAATCGATCTCCGCGCGTACCGCCAGGGTCGGTGTC
This sequence comes from Sinorhizobium fredii USDA 257, assembly GCF_000265205.3. Lineage (NCBI taxonomy): Bacteria > Pseudomonadati > Pseudomonadota > Alphaproteobacteria > Hyphomicrobiales > Rhizobiaceae > Ensifer > Ensifer fredii. Next base: position 3,403,667 of record NC_018000.1, on the reverse strand, counting down.
ATCGGCCTGGGCTATGTCGGCCTGCCTCTTGCCATCGCGGTTGCGCGCTCAGGTTTCCCGGTCACCGGTTTCGACATCGATCCGGCAAAGATCGTCGCGCTCGACGGCGGCCGTTCCTATATCGAAGCCGTCTCGGACGATGCGCTCAGCCGGGAGGCCGCGGCCGGGCGCTTTCGCTCGACGACGGACTTCGCCGCGCTCGGTCGTTGCGACGTGATCGTCATCTGCGTGCCGACGCCGCTCACCAGACATCGCGACCCCGACCTTTCCTTCGTGGAAAAGACCTCCCGCTCGATCGCGGCCTGCCTGCGGCCGGGCCAGCTCGTCGTTCTCGAGTCGACCACCTATCCCGGGACGACGGACGGTGTCGTCCGTTCGATCTTGGAAGAGACGGGCCTGAAATCGGGCGAGGACTTCTTCCTCGGCTTTTCACCGGAGCGGGAGGATCCCGGCAACCGGAATTTCGAGACGGCGAGCATCCCCAAGGTCGTGGCCGGCGACGGGCCGCTTGCAGCAGCGTTGATGGAACGCTTCTACGCCGCCGTGGTCGAGACGGTCGTGCCGGTCTCCTCGAACGCGACGGCCGAGGCGGTGAAGCTCACGGAGAACATCTTCCGGGCGGTCAATATCGCCCTCGTCAACGAGCTCAAGGTTGTCTACGAGGCAATGGGCATCGATGTCTGGGAAGTCATCGAGGCGGCAAAGACGAAGCCGTTCGGCTACATGCCGTTTTATCCCGGCCCCGGACTTGGCGGACATTGCATCCCCATCGACCCCTTCTATCTCACATGGAAGTCGCGCGAATACGAGCTGCCGACCCGTTTCATCGAGCTCGCGGGGGAGATCAACTCGGCCATGCCACGCCATGTAGTGACGCGGCTTGCCGAGGCGCTTGACCGGAGACAGGGCAAGGCGCTCAGCCGCTCGAACGTGCTGGTCATGGGCCTCGCCTACAAGAAGAACGTGCCGGACATTCGCGAAAGCCCCTCGCTCAGGCTGATCGAACTCATCGAGGAACGCGGCGGCCGGGCGGCGTTTTACGATCCGCATGTCGAGGAAATTCCCTCAACCCGGGAGCACCTTGCGCTCAAGGGCCGCCGGTCGATCGCATTCGACGAAAAGACCGTGCGCAGCTTCGACGCGGTGCTCATCGCGACGGACCATGACGCCGTCGATTACGCCGCACTTTGCGATTGGGCACCGCTGATCGTCGATACGCGCAATGTCTTCGCACGCCGCCGCCTGGCAGCCGATCACATCGTCAAGGCGTGATCGCGCGGGCCTGCGGCCCGTCGTCTGCACGCGTTTCCTTGAGGTTCTTTGCCGCCATGGCGTAGCCGCCGGCCGCGCCGTCGATGAAATGCATGTGATCGCGGCTCATCGGGGACGGGACGATGCAGGTCATCAAGGCGGAATCCTGCCGATGCAGCCCGTAGCGGCAAACGCCCTCTTCAGCGCCCCGCTTCAATCGCTCCTCGATCTGCTTCAGCCGGCCGGCGCCGACATCGATCGTCATCTTCAGGCCGTCGTCGAACTTGCGGAAGTCGGAATTGTTGGCGAGATCGTGCTTGTACTGCGTGACGTCGAAACTGCCGATATTGAGCCCGATCTTGAAGCACACAAACAGAAGCAAGCTCTGCAACGCTATCCATGGCCAGACCAGCACGCGTCTGCCCGTTGAGGCGATGGCGCGCGATTCCATGGTGACGCCGCGCATCGAAAGGCGAGGCTCGGGACCGTTCTCCGGAACGGGATGGCCGCCCCGCTCTTCGCCCTCGGCGAGCGCCACGATATCGGCGATCAGGGCCTGGAATTCCGGTCCGTTGCCACGCTCGCCGGGTACCGCAATGATCGACACGATGGCGCCGTGGTGGGAGTCGATCGGATTCCAGCGGCAGGAGAGTCCGGTCAGGTCAGGCCTGGTCCCCGGCGCTGCGGCGTCGATCTGGTAGCGTCCCGCCTTCATCTCCGCTTCCGCCCAGCTTGCGCCACCGCCCGAGAACATCGCGTAGGAAACCTCTTCGCTCGTCTTGAAGCGGGCGACGCGCATATCCAGACCTCTGGCGCGAATGTCGGCGACCGGAACGAGCGCGGCCCGGAGCTCGAGGCCGAGCTCTTCCGCCACCCAGGTCTTTGCCGCGGCGAGCGCCGTGCGCGCCTTTGCCGCCAAGGCCGCGGGTATGACGGCGAGCGCCCCGTCGCCGCCGAAGACGAACGGCAGGTTTCTTTCCTCCAGCGCGTTCATGAGGGCCGAGATCACGCTGGCGCCAGCCATGTTGACGCTTTTATATCGCCCGTCGGCAATTGCCCCGGTCGAATCGACGATGTCGGCAATCGCCAGCGACCAACCTTCCGGCAGGGGCCTGTAATTCGCATCGTCGGCCACGCCTTCGAACTCTTCGAAGAGCGGCAGGCTCTCGTAAAACCGCATGTCGGCTGGCTGCGCCATGGATGCCCCGAATCCCCTGCTGCAGGTTCCTTAAACTCTAGCCGATAAAAGGACAAAAAAATATAGTATTTAAAGTGCTAGAGCGACCTTTGCACGTTTGATAAGTCGCACGTAGCTGTGCAAATGATGATTGCTAGCGGCACCGGCTTGAAGCCAAAGTTCTCAACCCTGAATCGCTGAACACGAACCTTTAAATCAAGGTTGAGCCCGGCGATAAGCTTTCAATAGCGGCCGGGTGCCGGAAGGCGGCCAGCGAGCATTCCACGCCCCAAAAGTGCCAATGGCATTGCAGGACCCTCATGATTTGTGCTTGTCTAATGAGCGCGCCCAGGCAAAGTGCCTGGGGTGGGCAGGATGAAACCGAAACGGAATGCGGGACGACATCTTTCGAGTGAAGTTTTGGGGCGTAAGGGGCAGTCTGCCGGTGTCCGGTGAGCAGTTCCTGCGCTATGGAGGCAATACGCCCTGCATCGAAGTCCGTTGCGGCGCCGAGGTGCTGATCTTCGACGCCGGTTCGGGATTGCGTGAGGCCGGTCTGTCGCTGATGTCGGAGAGCGTCTCCGAATTCGACGTCTTCTTCACCCACAGCCATTATGACCACATTATCGGCCTACCCTATTTCAAGCCGATCTACCGCTGTAGCTCGGCGGTCCGCTTCTGGTCCGGCCACCTCCACGGCAAGATGTCCACGGCGGAGATGATCAATGACTTCATGCGACCACCGTGGTTCCCGGTGGGCCCGGGCATCTGTCAGGCGAGCCTCGACACCCTCGACTTCCGCCCGGGCGAGACGCTTTCGCCGCGCAAGGACGTCTCGATCCGCACCATGAGCCTTGTCCACCCGGGCGGCTGCGTCGGCTACAGGGTCGATTGGGGTGGCCGCGCCGTCGCTCTCATCTACGACACCGAGCACGAGCCGGGAATTCTCGATCGTGAGCTCCTCGACTTCATCGCCGGCGCCGACCTGCTGGTTTACGACTGCACCTATCTCGAATCGGAGATGGCGGCCTATCGCGGCTATGGGCATTCGACCGGGATCCACGGCTCGCGCTTGGCGATGGCCGCCGGCATTCCGCGCCTTGCCATGTTCCACCACGACCCCTCCCGCACCGACGCGGCGCTTGCGGCAATAGAACAGGAAGTGCAGACATTCTTTGCGGGCGCCTTTGCGGCCCGCGACCACCAGGTCATCGACCTATGAGATCGGACACCTTCCGCCAGCGGCTGGCCGGATGAGTGGCAGTGATCTCGAACAGCTTCGACAGAAACGCCCAGACATTCTCGTCATGGACGAGATGATGCGTGAGGATGCCGACCGATCCCTCGCCCTTGGCCACTTGCTCCACTCTGGTGAGAATGTCTCGAACGATCTGCGCATGATCGCGGCAACCGCGCGTCCCGCGCCAATCGATGACGTCCACATGCGTGTTGATGATCTGTAGCTCCGGTCGAAGAAGAGCGGCAGCCTTGCCGCTCGCCTCCGGCCCAAAGACGGACAGCGCCCTGAACCCAATGGCGCCCAGCCCCGCGACGACTTCGGTATCGATTCTGTTCCACGGCGGAACGAGCAGCGGTACGAAGGAGGCGGGGAAGAGGGCCCTGAGACGGGTATATCCGGTGCGCAGTTCTTCGGATACCTTACCGCCGGGACGGTGGCCGCCGAGTTCCTGGCGCTTCTCTCCCGCCGGCGCATGGTTTTCGTGCGACCAGCCATGAACGGCAATGCTGATATCACGGCGGCCGGCGAGGCAGCGCTCGAGGCGCTCGTCGGTATGCGCCGGGATCACCGCCAAGGTCAGCGGCACCGAAAACCGCTCCGTCACTTCGAGCAATCGATGCAGCGCCGCCGTCGGTTCGATCGCATCATCGTCGCGCAGCCAGAAATCGACGTTCTGACCGGCGTCCTGCATTTGGTCGAGCCTGTCGATAAGCGCTTGCCAGATGGACCCAGTATTCATCCAACCCTCCTCATAAAGGCGTCAAAAATCGCCTCCAGTCGCTGAGCGGCAGCAGTCAGCGAGCGCTCCTCGAGCACAAAGCGGCGCGCCCACTTGCCGAATTCGGCGCGCAACGCACCGTCGGTGAGAAAGCGCCGGATCGCTTCCGCAAAAAGAGCGATGTCACCCGCCGCCGTCAACAGCCCGGTCTGCCCATGTCTGACGACTTCGGGGACCCCGGCGGTCGCCTGTGCCACAACCGGCAGGCCGGCCGCCTGCGCCTCCAGATAAGAGAGGCCGTAGGCCTCGCCGCACCCCGGCCAGACATAGAGATCGCTACCGAAGAGAAGGCCTGCCACCGTTTCGGGCGCATTCTCGCCGGCCCAATCCAGCCGCTCCGCCGGCAATCCGGCGAACACCCCCTGCACCTGCGCGCGCGCTGAGCCGTCGCCAACGATGGTCAGCGTCCAGGGGATGTCGACGACCAGTTGCAGTGCGGCCGCGAGCATCCGATAGCTGTCCATCTTGTCGCCCGGGCGCATCATGGCGACCGCGATCAGGCGCGCGTCGGCCGGTTTCGTCGCCGGGATTGCCTGAAAACGTCCGACGTCGATGAACGGCGGCAGCATGGCATAGCGCCCCTCCGGTATCGCCTCTTCCAGCCCTTTGCGATCACGCTCGGTGAAACAGATGTTCACCGCCGCCTGCCTTACACCCGCCGCTACCGCGTCCTGAGCGAGCGTCCTCGCCCCTTCGTTGCGGCGCGACGAATAGGAGCTTTCCGCCGTCACATAGGGAATGGAGAATTCGGCGGCGAGCGCGGGGCCGATGAGGTCAGGGGCCTTGTAATAGGGATGGTAGCAGAACCATGTGTCCGGCGGCCCCTCCTCGGTCCAGGTTCGACGAAGACGGACGATTTCCTCGTCCGCTTGCTTGCGCAAATCCAAATAAGCCGCGTCGAACGCTTCGCGCGAGAAGGCCCGCAGCGGCGATGCAATTTGGACGTCATGTCCGCACAGCTTGAGCGCTTCGATCAGCATGCGTGCCATCTGCCTGTCGCCAGAGGGGACGGGATGATCCGGGGGCTTCAGTGGCGCGTAGAAGGCGATCTTCATGCGCCGCGAGCTATCCCGCCTTCGCCTTCCGATGTCAACACGAAGGCGATTGGCCGCGGCCGGCACCCTTCCCCCGGGCGATCTATTCCGCGGCGGCCTCCCCTCCCTGTGGCACGGCCAAGGCAGCGTTCTTCTTGGCAATGGCATCGCGGGTCGCGGCCGCTGCCGCAGTCGCTTGTCCGTCGTCGCCCGCCACCTGGACGGTCGGCGAGGCAAAATTGATACCATTGGCGTCAAAGGTCTCCTTGATCATCGCCTGGGCCCGCCGCCTGATCTGGGTCTGGTGACCCGGTTTGGTGGTCATGGCGAAGCTCAAGGTGACGCCGTAGTCGCCAAACTGCTCGACGCCCTTCATCTTGACGGTCTCGATGATCAGCGGTCCGAGCTCCTCATCCTCCAGCAGCGCGGCCCCAACGCCCTTCACCACCTTCTTCACCTTGGCAATATTGGTGTCGTAGGAGACGTTGATCTTGAACTTGTCGATGACCCAGTCACGGCTCATGTTCTGGACCGCACCGAGCGAGCCGAAAGGCACGGTGAACACCGGACCACGGTGGTGGCGCAGCTTTACGGAGCGGATGCTGAAGGATTCGACTGTCCCCATATAGCTGCCGCTCTGGATGTATTCGCCGACCCGGAAGGCATCGTCCATCATGTAGAACACGCCGCTGAGAATATCCTTGACGAGCGTCTGCGAGCCGAAGCCTATGGCGACGCCGAAGACGCCCGCCCCCGCGATAAGCGGACCAACAGCGACTCCGAGGCCGGAGAGCACCATCATCCCGGCGACCACCGCAATGAAGACCGCGAGAAAATTGCGCAGGATCGGCAGCAGAGTCCGCAGCCGCATATCGCGGGCGACCTGCGCCGGATCGGCCATTTCGATGCTTGATTGTTTCAGGCGGAGATTGATGAATTCCTTCACCAGTTGCCAGATGAAATCCGCCGCAAGCAGGATGACGATGCCGGCAAGCACGCCGCGAAAGACGCGGTTGAAGGCATCGTCCTGCATCATCGTGCTGCCGTTGAAGCGGAAAACGACGGCGAGCCAGGCGGCGGCGAGCGCGATGATCGCAAACCGGGCACCGCGGTCGATCAGCACATTGCGCATCACCCGGATGTTGTCGGCCGCTTCGGCATCCCGCATCGTCCGCGTTGTAGCACTTACGAAGCGCAGCAGCGGCGGCAGACCGACAATATAGACGCCGACCCAGAACAGCACCTTCATGCCGGCGCTCCAGACGAACCATAGTAGAATGAGGAAGGCAACGAGCAGCGCATTGGCCAACAACCGCCGCCCGGCCGTCACGTCCGCGGCGGGCCGGCGAAGCGCCGTGTCGATTGCAATTCCCAGGATAACGAGACCGAGTCCGGCAGCGGTCAAGTCCCGAACGTCGGCGGGGAAGGCAAGGGCCTGCATCATATCCAAGACGGCCCACAGGACGGCGACGGCGCAGACGAAGACAACAAAGCGCCCATGCCAAAACCGGGCGACATCTGGCGCAGGCAATGCGTCCAGCTGGGCCGCCTCCACCTCCTGCGTTTTCTCGTATGCCGGCTTGGCCATTGCCGCTGCGACGGCAATCAGCAAGCGGGCAGCGATCCAGGCGATCAGCAATGGTGCGACCGCTGCCTCCAGCCGCATCGGCCAGTCGGCCAGGACGAAAGCGGCGATCGCTGCGATCGCGAAGGCGATGAGCGGCGCGATGCGAAACAGGGCAGCCAGGCCGTGTCCCGACGTCGCGTCGCTGCGGTTTGCACTGCGGCGCAGGAGGTAGCGCAGCAGGAATTCGGCGCCATAGCCGACCAGGAGCACGAAGCCGAAACCGCGCAGGATCGGCATCGCGCCCTGGTTCTGCATCTCGGCCGCAATGCGCTCTCTTGCCGCCATCCACTCGGGAACCAGTCGCGGGGCGGCTTCGCGCATGCCGCCGAGATGTCGCCTGATTTGCGCGACCCATTGCGAGGCAACACCGCTTGGCGGCGTCGCAACCGCCGGCGGCGGCGTGGTCTGCTTGGCGGCCAGCCATTGACGTACCTCCGGGTCGTCCATCAGCTCGATCAACTGCTGGACCTTGGCCGGCGGCGCCGTTGTCGGAACCTCCTGCGCAGCCAGGGGAGCGTCGAAACCACCAGCCAGTTGAAGAACGAGGGCGAACAGGGCGAGGACTGCGCCTTGCCCGCCAAGCCTGAACGTCGAACTCATGCAAGCGCCCCCCATGAACGCGCTGAACCATCGCGCAATGCCAGTTATATCAAATATTTGCGGCATAGGTCAGGTCGGTAACCCGGTTCAGACGCGCAGCGCCGGTTCCGCAAACCCGGCGCGAAGTAACAGGTACGAATAGAGTGCCCCGATTAGCCAGCGTTATCAGGCATCTGCAAGTGCATCTTCGACGTCTGCTTCAACACGCATGAGGCTAGCACATCCCATTCGGCAAGTATCTGCTCGGGCATGTACCTTTGGGCGCTCGCCGCAGCCCTCGCCCCAAGTTCTTCCCTAAGCCCACGATCGGCAAGTATCCTGTCGAGTGCCTTCGCAAGGGCTTCGACATCCCCTCTCGGCACCAGTATGCCGTCGCTCTCGTGCGTTATCATGACCCGAGGTCCCCAATCGCATTCGAAGGAAACAACAGGCAAGCCAGCAGCCATGGCTTCCAGCAAGACGATTCCCCATCCCTCGTAACGCGAGGACAGGACAAACGCATCAGCGGTTTCAATCCAAAGCCCAGGTCGTTCGGTGATCCCAGGCATGTCTACTCGTTTCTGCAATCCGAGCGCGTCGCGCAATGCCTCGAGGCTGCGTCGTTCATCGCCCTCCCCCCAGATTACCAACTGCCATTCGGGATGAGCGTCGGCGATCTTGGAAAAGGCTTCCAGCAAGAGGTCGAAGCCCTTCTGGTGGGTTAATCGGCCGACCGCCGCCAGAATGCTCTTTCCACGTCTATTTCGCCAATCCCGCGGCAAATCGACCGGATTCGCGATAATCCATCCTTTTCGGCGAATGTTCGATGGAAAATGATCCAAGGCCCCCTGGGTCATCGTGACCAGACCGAATGCTCGAGGGTACAGGCTTGTCTGAAGCCACCTCCAAAGCGGCCCGAAAGGCTGCGAAGCCGGATTATTGCGCTCGGAGACGATCACCGGAACCGTAAAGCCGATCGTCGCCAGGAGCGTCAAGACATTCGTTCGCGTCAGAAAGCTTAAGACGAAATCCGGCCGAGACCGTCGAATGGCGGACCGCAAGCGTCCAACTCGCTGAAGCACAAGGAAAGCCGACCGCAGCTTCGAGGCTCTACGCGGCGGCACACCCAGACGGACAATGGCAATCTCGGGATCAAAATCGTAATAAGGTTGCGCATCTAATGGCTCCAGCGTGATGAGCGTCACCGTGCAGCCGATGCTGTTCCAGTGGTTGGCGACGAGATTTACGACGTGCTCGGTACCGCCCGCGCCCAAGGCCGGAACGATGATCGTTATCCTTGCCCCCGCGATCTCCGGCAACCCGGACGCCCGAGAATCTGCACGCTTGTCCATCCCGAAATGCCCTCCCACCGTTCTCCAGTGATCGGAGCGAAGACCGCACCTTCAGCTCCCGTTGACCGCCAAGCGGATCCGCAGGGTTGCCGGCGCCATGGCCCTGCGCGCGCCTCTCGGCGCAATGGCAAGTGCGTTGTCGACAGAATGCGAAGTTTTCATGTGATAATCAACTTGAAGACCTGATTTTCCTAAAGCTGTGCCAGCGGGACTGCATTGGGAGAGACGCAAAATCAGTCCTCAAAACTGTGCCCAGAACCTCGCATGCTGAGTGTTTCTACTGGCTGAGGCACTAAACACATGGTAGAAACTATAAGAACAATGAATTCCCAATAAACACGCACTTGTATTGCTCGACAGCACGACAATATTGCATTCCTTGGGGACGACAAGAATTTTTGCTCAGGGCTTGGAGGCGGCATGTGTCGGCGAAGTATTTGCTCAGACTGGTAAACCGCTTCATCGACCTTTCTGATATCCGCAGGCATCTGGCGGGGTAATATGGCCTGATCGGCTTCCCCCCACCGCGTGCTGGCAGACACCGGGAAGCCGTAGCCGGCCCGCGGTAAACAGCCAGCCGGATCGCAATGCTACTGCATGTTTCCTTAAATCCTAGTCGATTTAAGGATAAAAGCATGCAGCATTTCAAAGTGCTACAGCGCCCTTTGTGCGTCTGATAAAGACGCACGGCGCTGTAGGGAGATCTCGTCTGATCGTGCGGAGAGATGAGAGGGCACATGAAAAATCTGATCGCACTGTTGGTCTCGGTGACCCTGGCGCTGGGAGCCGGGGAAGCCATGCTGCGCATGTTTACACCTTTTCCCGTCGGCACGCAGTCGCATCGGAGTATCGACGAGAAGTATGGCTATCGCCTCGATCCTGCTCTTGGCGACGTCGATGAGGAGGGCTTCCGGAATCCGGCTGGCGCACATCACGGCTTACAAGTCGCGGCGGTTGGCGACTCGATGACATACGGCAACAACGTCGAGAGGGCTAACGCTTGGCCGGCGGCCTTCGAGGCAATCACAGGCGAGCCGACCTACAACTTTGGAGTTGGTAGCTACGGTATTTACACCTACCACGCGATCGTTCTTGATGCGCTGGCTGCTGGCGCGAAAGGAGCTATTGTCGCCGTTTTCCCTGGCAACGACTTCGCAATAGTATTTTCCGCTTGCGATATAATGGACGCGCGTTCTGGCTTCTGGCTTGCGGAGCAGGAGCGGCTCCAGTTGCAAGCCCTCACCGGTCCGGGCGAAGGCCATTCGCAATGCACCAAGGCGCGATCGACAAGCCTCAAGACGAAGCTCTTCGAGAATGTCGCAATTCTGAGCGCCTATCAATACGTGATAAAGGACCGCGCGAAGAGCTTGTACGCTCGCCTTTTCGCAGCCAGGGATCGTGAACTATCCGAATACTATGTATTTCCGGACGGATGTCCCTCGGTGTCTAGGCGCTATGTCGACGAAGCTGGTCGAATGGCCGATCTGAACTCGCCCGAGATCGCGGCAATGTTTGCGGATTTTGAGCGCTTTGCGGTCGATTGGGCTGAACGAGGGGTCGGCCGGGTCGGGCTCTTGGTGCTTCCGACAAAAGAGCGTGTGATCTTCGAACACTTGCGTCGCCGTGGCCAACTTGCAACCGCCGACCCTGGTTTTGTCGGCAGCGTTGAACGTCAGATTGCGCTTGAGGAAAAAATCCGGGAGATCGCCCACCGACTTGGTTTGCCGTATCGCAGCGCGGTTGCTGAAACTGCCGACGCGCTGCAGGAGGCTATCCTGGCCGGCCAGCGCTTTTATCCGGACAGCGATGGTCATCCGTTTGAATCTGGTTATGAAGCTTTCGCAAGAACCGCCTCGTCGCTGTGGGATGAGATGAAGGCGACGGCTTCCGAGACGCGCCATTAGTTTCGAGGTTGTTGCTCCTCTTGCGAAACTATGACGTTCCACGGCACGCTTCTCGTTGAACTGGCGCTTGCCATGACCTCACGGAGAACCTGTGCAGCCCTCCCCACCGCAGCCGTGTCAAGAGCGGGATCGACGAGGAATGCGAGGCTCGTCTCTCCGAGCTCCCGCGCGTTCGGCAATCTCTCGACTGGCCCCATGTTTAAGCCCACAAACGCCTTCTCGAGGTAAATCTCCGAGCAGCTGCCGCTGAAGCAGGCGACCCCGGCACTGTTAATCTCCGCGACGATCCGGTCCCTGCTCCATCCCGGCCTCAGAAGCTCCGGCTTCAAGAAGGTGTAGAACCGATACCAAGCATGCCGGGCACCACGCGGAGGAAGGGGCGTACGCAGAGCGTCGATCTCCTTGGCGGCATTGGCGAGGATGGCAGCATTGTGCGTCCTAATGCTGCGCCATTGCTCGAGGCGCAGCAATTGTCGCGATCCCAACACCGCCTGGATAGATGTCATGCGCCAGTTCGTCCCAATTGATTCGTGCAGCCAGCGGAACCCGGGCGGGTGCTTTCTGTTGTAGACGGCATCGAAAGACTTGCCGTGGTCCTTGCGGCTCCAAGCCTTCTTCCATAGCTCGTCGTCGTTCATCGCCACGAGCCCGCCCTCGCCTCCGGTGGTAATGATCTTGTCCTGACAGAAGGAGAAGACTGCTATGTCAGCGAAGCTGCCGATCGGCCGACCGTCTAGTTCGGCCCCGTGCGCCTGGGCGCAGTCCTCGATCACCCACAGCCCATTTTCGCGCGCGAATGCCATGATCGCCGGCATGTCGCAGGGCCACCCGGCAAGATGGACGGCGATAATGCCCTTGGTCTTCGGTGTCAGCCTCGCACTGATAGTTTCCACGGTGATGTTCTGGCTATCGCGATTAACATCGGCAAAAACCGCGACCCCGCCCGCCATCGGCACCGTAGAGGCCGAGGCGATGAAGCTTCGTGGGGTAACAATCACCTCGTCGCCCGGCCGAAGCCCGAGCGCATACAGAGCCAGGTCCAGCGCCACCGTTCCGTTCGCCACGGCCACCGCGTGTTTCACGCCAAGAAAGCGCTCGTAAAGCTCCTCGAAGTTGCGGACATGGGGTCCCGTCCAGGCATTCACCTCGCCCGATCGAAGAACCGAGACGACGTCCTCGATCTGCTCCTCGTCGTAAATCGGCCAGCGCCCCATGGATCCCTCCAGCTCCGTATTTCATCCGCCTCCGGCCGAGCCGAAAGAGTGCATCGAATATACAACGGGCAATGCCGCGGTCGGTGGTCCCCACCTCAAACGACGTGTCGAACCAGGACGAACGCTTCGGCCGCGGGGAGCATCACCGTCGCCCCACGCAAAGTGGCGAGCGCACGCAAGCTCGCTATGGAACGCTCGTGCGGTGGTTCGCGTAGCTGCGATGCAAATAGCTGCATTGCCTTGACCTTCGCCTCGAGATGCTCGGTGATGTCGACGAAAAAATTCGGCAGAAATCCCGGGGACAGGTACGGCGCATTCCAATTCGTTTCCGAAAGCGTTTCATAGGCGAGGATCAGCTTCGGAAATCCCGCCTGGTGCGGTCGACAGGCAACCAGCGCCGAGGTGAAGGTCAGCTGATGATCCATATGTATGTCGCCCACAAAGGGAACGAGCACGGTTTGCGGGCGCAGACGCAGCACAAGGTCAAGCAGCGCACCGTTGACGGACGCGTGCGCGGTTTCCGCAAGCTGTGCGGCAGGCAGACGCAGCCAAAGGGTTTCCCGCACGCCCAAGGCCCGGTGCGCCTCCCTCGCCTCGGCCTGCGTCTTGGCGATAGTCGCGGCGTCGAAAGCCGGCGGCTTTCCCTCGGTTACGATCGCGACGAAGACCTCCTCGCCCCCCGAAGCCAGCTTCGCGATCGTCCCGCCGGCGCCTAGCACCTCATCATCAGGGTGCGGAGCGACGACCAAAGTGCGTCCAAAAGGGAAATGCGAACCGTCCACGGAAATCTCCACAAGACCTTGCCGCCACCCACGCCGAGAGGTGGGCTTTTCGCCGAAACTGCTACCCGGCCTGCTATCGCATCTTTCCTCGCGGCTGCTGACCGCAAGAATGACGCAAAAGAAAATCCTTGGCAATTTTTAGGTGTACTTCGTTGACGCGCTCGCCGAGAACGATTGTCTTCAGTGTCAGCAGGAGAATTCGCACGTCGAGCCAAGCACTAGCGTGCGCGACATACCAGAGGTCAAGCGCGATCTTCTCCTCGTCCGATAGCAACGTATTGCCGTTCACCTGCGCCCAGCCCGTCATGCCGGGAGCCACCAGTGAGCGCAGGCGGCCAAGGTCACCGAAGCTTACAACCGTCGCCAACGGAAGCGGGCGCGGGCCTACGATCGACATGTCGCCTGCCAACACGGAAAGGAGTTGTGGCAGCTCATCGAAGCGAAGTCTGCGCAGCAGCGAGGTCGCGGCGGTCTGTCGCATTTGGTCCTGCAACAATGCGCCGTCCGGACCGCGCGCGTCCGTCATCGTGCGAAACTTGGCGACCGTGAATACCCGCATGCCCGAACCGGCGCGTGACTGGGTGAAGAACAATGGCGAGCCAAGGCTCACCCAAACGACGATCGCCGTTACCGCCATCAGCGGTAGGCAGAGGACGAGAAGCATTCCGCCAAGCGCACACTCGAGAACGCGCTTGAGACGGTACGATCCCGACGAGGCAGGCAAACCAAAAGCGAAGACTGCATGCTCTCGATTGGGCTTCACTTCAATGGCCCTCGGCGCGTGGAGCGTGTTCTCAAATATACTTGCCTGCGAATGTTACATTCCGGCGATACTCACGACGACGACATCGCCCGGCAGCAATTCTGTGACGAGGGACGCCTGAAGGCTGGTCGGCTTGCCGCCAACTGCGTTTCGACGGATCTCATAAGCATAGGAGATTTGATTTTTTTTCGATTCATCCCGAGCCACCGCGGCCATGAGGAGGATCTGCTCTTCAGCGGAGCGTTGCTCCGAAATCAGTTTCTTGATGGCAATTTCACGCTCTTGGAGCTGGGTCAGAATATCCTTCTTTCTATCAGCTGCGAGCTTTGCCAGTTGCAATTTCAGCTCACTCACCTCCTGGCGCGTACGTGCAAGGGTCGCAAAGGTTTCCAGGAGTTGGGCCTTTTCCGTTGCCGCGCTGTTCTCCGCGCGAGAGAGCTCGCTTTCGGTGTTCAGCCCGCGCTGCCGGAGCGCGCCGACGCGCGCCACATCGTCAACGCTGTTGCTCACTATATCCTTTTGCTGCTGCACGAGCTCGTTCAGGATCTCTATCCCACCCTCGACCTGGGCAATCCCTTCCGTGAGAATTTGCGCTTGCGATCTATAGGCGGCGAGATCCTCCTTTAGGATCTTCTCCTCAAGCTCGATGACGCCCTCAAACGGCAATTCCTCGACATGCGTGCGGGCGACCTCCGGGACGTCGTTCAGGTCGACCTTCTCGCTGGATTTCAACTGCGCCGCAAGTCTCGCCGCATAGATGGCCTCATGAACGATTTCGGTTTTTGCGGACTCGATCTCCCCACGCAGGCGGGCGCGTACAAGGAGCCGGTCGGACGCGTTCGCCGCGACAACCTGCATACCGCCCGCGAGGCCGATGGCCTGCTCTACCGTTAGGCCGCTATAGAAGGGAAACGAACCGGGACTCCTGACCTCACCGAGGACGAAAATCGGCCGGAAGGTCGAGATATTGAGAGACAGCTTTGGATCGACGAGGATGTCGCGTCTCCGGTACTCGCTGCCAAGCTTTTCCAAGGCCTCCGTTATCGTGAGCCCCACGAGATTGACCCCACCGATAAGGGGGAACTCTGCTTCGCCGTTGCCGGAAATGGTCGCGGTGACTGGCAGCTCGGCATCGTCGAGGAAGTCGAAGGTCAGAACATCTCCCGTGTTGAGCCGATATTCACTGGCAAACGCACGCGGCGTCGGGCCTACCAAGAGTCCGACCACCAGCAGCACGATCGCCAAAATATACGCGCCCCAAACCCGTAGGGACAAGCTCATGGCCGTCAGCGGAGGTAATGTCCCCATCGCAACCGCCCTCCAAAAAGCAACAAAGAAAAGGCTATCAAAATATCTTGCGCGACTATATTCTCCCTCATACTGTCCCGTCAAAGGATTTTAGTTGTTTATTGCGCCGGCGACCGGCAAGGCGACTTTCCTGGACGCTCAAACACGACTGCGCCTAGGGGGCCGCGCGGGTGTCCTGCCCTGCGGTGTCGGGCTCACTCCTGATAGATTTAAAGGGGCACCAGCCGCGTGCCACGGCCGAAGGGCGGCGCTTTTTTTGATCCGGCGGCCTCGTTAGAGGCAGGAGGTCTCGTTGGCGATTCGAGAAAAGCTGGCCAAATATTTCAACCGCCTCCACAAGATACTCGCTCAGGAAAAAGGCCTTAAAGGCCGTCTGGGAAATATACGGCATCTCCTCACAGGGAATGCGCTTACCTCTCTGCTAGGCCTCGTTGGATTCGCCCTGACGGCCAGGGCGCTTGGTCCGTCTGAGTATGGCGTTTTGGCGCTTTGCTTCACATACACGAGCGCCATAGAGCGGCTCGTGAACTTTCAGTCATGGCAGCCACTGATCAAATTCGGCGCGCAATCGAAGAGCACGGAAACGCTCGCTTCATTGTTCAAGTTCGGCCTTGTGCTTGACATTTCCGCAGCGGCGACCGGATGCGTGATTGCCGTGGCGCTCGTGTGGGCCTTCGGTCCCTCGCTCGGGATCTCGCCCGAGATGACCGGACTCGTCACCCTGTTTTGTGCCATTCTGCCGTTTCAGATCTCCGGCATGCCGATTGCCGTGCTGCGCCTGTTCGGGAAGTTTCGATCAATCGCCTATGGCCAGGTCGCTACGAGCATTTTCCGCGCGGGATTGTGCGCAATCGGGTTTGCCTTCGGCGCTACTTTGCAGGAATTTGTCCTGATATGGATGGTGGCCCACATCTTCGGCTCGCTGACCATCGTCTTCCTTTCGCTTGCGGAGTTGCGAAGACAAGGAATGTTGGCGAGCATGCTTAAGGCTTCTGTTCGCGGTATCACCGCTCATTTTCCAGGTCTCTGGAAATTCGCGATCTCGACGAACCTGTCATTGACCCTGCGTTCGAGTGCCAACCAGCTCGACACGCTTCTCGTCGGGTACCTGGCCGACCCGACCGCCGCGGGTCTTTATCACATTGCTAAGCGTATTGGCCGAATGACGCTGCAAATCGGAGATCACGTGCAGGCCGTGCTCTACCCGGATTTGGCCCGGGCCTGGGCCTCGGGCGCAATTGAAGCGTTTCATCGGGCCGCCACGCAAATGCGAGTACTTCTTCTCGGCTTCGGAATATTGCTGGTCGGCGCGGTGTATTTGGCGATCGATCCGGTGCTAAGACTAGCTGTCGGTCCGGAATTCGAGGCGGCCGGCCCGTTGGTCGTCGTTCAAACCATCGCGGCGGCTATGACGTTGTATGGTACGGTTACGCGCTCAGCGCTTCTCGCCATGGGGCGGGAGGACCGGGTTTTGAGCAGCGCGCTCGTCGCAACAATCGCATTTCATGCCACCGCGTTGACGCTGATCCCACGGGTCGGCCCAATGGGCGCAAATCTGGCTCATATCCTCATGGCTGTCATCTGGCTCTGGACGATGGCGGTGGCGTATCGGCAGACAGAGGCAAGATAGCAGAACGCTTCTCTCGAGACCTGTGACGGAGGGAAATCCATGAAATTGCACGATATCGATTTCCTGATTATCGGCGCGACCAAGAGCGCCACGACGTGGCTCCAGCAATCGCTGCAACAGCACCCCCGCATTTACATGCCGGCTCCAGAATTGCATTATTTCAGTCGTTACTATGATCGCGGAGACCAGTGGTACCTCTCGAACTTCGAAGGACAGAAGGATCGACATCTCGTCGGCGAAAAATCCAATTCCTATATGGATACAGAGGGCGCAGCTGAGCGAATAAGCCAGAAACTTCCCGACGCGATGCTGATCGCACAGCTGCGCAATCCCATCGAGCGGGCCTACTCGGACTATTGCATGCTATACCGCAGGGGCGAAGTCGGCCGCGACATCGCCCAATATCTTGACCCACGCATGGGTGCCGGCGGGCGTTTCCTGAACGGCGGCCTCTACTTTCAGCAGTTGCGAGCCTATTTTGATCGGTTTCCAGCCGAGCAGATACTTGTCGTGCTTTACGAGGACATGCGAATTGACGCGTGTGCGCAGCTCGATCGCGTTCGGAAGCACATCAAGATGACGGACGATCTGCCGCTCAGGCCTCTGGAGAAGAAAGTTAAAGACAAGGCGGAGCCGATGATTAACCCGACTTTGCGCCGTCTGCTGCGCCCGTTGAAGCCTATAGTCGCGCCTTTCAGGAACAATGCCGGCTTCAAGAAAATGCGGTCAATGGCCGCTGCCGAAGTGGAGTACGCGCCGCTGACCCGCGAACTGCGGGAACGCATGAGCGATTTCTACACCACGGAGATCGAGAAGCTAGGCGCCATCGTCGGCAGAGATCTGAATGGGTGGCTGAGAAATGGGAGCGTTCAGTAATGAGCACTGCCACCAAAACGGCATGCACGCCGCCCCAGGCAGAGTCTGAACGAGAGCCGACCATGTTGACAATGCCTCTTGAGTTGACGCGTCAGTAGACGGCCACCGAAAGCTCGCTCGCTGACGTTCTTGGCGCCTTATCGATGAACCAATGAACTCACCGGGTAGCCGTCAACAGTTGCGGGGGCGCGGAAATCCAGCACGAGCCTTTCGATCTCCGATCCCCCGCCCACGCGCTCCAATGCGGCAAACGATCCGTTCCCGTTTAGCTCAAACAGGGTGCCAGCGTTTTCCTGAGCGCGATTGGTGCGGGCGATCATGAACAAGGCGCCGGGACCGCGGAGATAGGAGTAAATGTTCTCAATTGCGATATGAATCTGATCCGGAGAAAAGTATCCTGTATTCAGGATGTTGCCGGCGCGTACCATGTCGAACCGGCGGATAAAGCGCTCCGAGCGACGCATAATGTCATCTTCAACAAATTCGATTTCACCATTCGATGGCAGTGACCGGGTAATCATTTGCACCGGCCTGCTCATACCGGCCACTATGCGCGAGCGCAGGCGAGGTCGTAGGACGCTGCGGCCAAACATGAGTGGAATAAAAGCAAGCGTCACGTAGTCCAGTCTTCGGACCCATGGACGAACTGCGATACCCCGAACGTCATACTGCAACGGCCAACCCTCCGGATCGCAGAAAACTCTAAACCCCGGAACCAGTTCGACGATGTGGGCCTCGATGAAAAGATCGGTTGCAACGATGCTGGCAGCACCTCCACAATCAGTCAGGAATCTGGCGAGCTCCACGGTCGTTAGCCCGGTGGAAACTCCCACGTCGAGAACCTCGCGAAGCGAGTTCGCGCGCTCCTCGACATATGGTCGGAACGCGACCTCCAGTTCTTGAAAGCGCGACGGTTGGGTCAACTTGAAAGTGCCGTTCCGCATTTTGAGCTTTGCGAAGAACGCAGATTCCAACGCCACGTCGGTCGAATCCATCCCCGATGAATAGAACTTGCTGGCACTCAAGATCATGGCCTATCAATCCCCCAGTTAACCCAAACGAACCCGCCTCACGAATCGCTGACTACGATCATCTCGCCCGCGCCAGCGCATCGGTCTTTCAAGCCCCTGCACACCGGGCGCCTCAACACCGGTTTGGTGCGCTTGCGGTATGTTCGCTGTGCGTGCCCTTGCAGTCTCGGGCAACGAATGCATCAGCTCATTGTTGGGGCAGTTGGACGCCGTCTTCGGGATCGCCGGCCATGAAATGGAGAAACTCTTCGAGGTTTGACCACCCGTCACCATCCATGTCCTGCTGCCCATCATCCGGCTTCATTGGATCGATGCCGTTCTTGGTCTCCCAATCATCTGAAATGCCGTCCATGTCCCCGTCTTGGTACGGCGTTCCAGCACCAAGATCAGGCCAGCCGCCAACGTCGCGCGGATCCGTTTTCAGCAGTCGCCCGCTTCGACTCTTGATGGCCCCAATGATGCGATTGTCGACCGCATCGCGCTCGGGCTTTGTGGCACCGGCATTCGCCAGGACTTCGTCGTAAGCGACCCTGGGCACGGAAGTGCGAATCGTCGGCACCTCAAACGGTGCCTTCACAACAAACCGCCTTTGATCCTCGGCTAGAACCAAGCTGTCATCTTGGCCAGCCTCAGTACGATAGGGTTCGTCATAGTTGTCCTTGACATAGATCGAGTGCCCGAGTCCGCTTTCGGTGAAAAGATGCACCATGTGGTCGTTGCGCAACTTCTGACCTGCGATCTTGTAATTGCCGACGACATTGGCCTGAATATGCGTCCATTCATCGCCAAAGCTTACGACGTATTGCCACGCTGGCGAGAAGAAAACATTGTTCACGACATCCGCGACCGCGCCGGGAGTTTTCATTTTTATCTGCGGATTTCTGAACCTGCCGAACGCAAAGAGCGAGTGGTGCACCGAAACGTTGCCGCCCTTGGTGAACAGCATGTTGCGTGCACGATTCTGTTTCCCCGGGCCGCCTTTCAACAGCGGCTCACTGGCAATTCCCCATTGCCAGGTGAAATTTCTGGCATCTTCTGAATCTATCGTCTCGTCCGATCCCCAGCTGGCGGAGATATGATCAAGCATGATGTCTCTTGCCGCCTCGGAGTACATCCCGAGACCGCCAGAACAACAAGCCTTGCGCGCATGCGGCCCTGGACGGAGGCGAATGTGCCTGATGATCACGTCGTTGGTCCAAATTTCGATTGAAGGACGAATTTGTGTCTCACCGTTCCGGATCGCGACGCCGCCGCCCGGGGCCGTCTCCCCGGCAATGGTCAAGAACGGATTTCGGACCACGAGCGATTTCTCGCGCAGTGTTATGGTACCGCCCGTGCGGAAAATGCAAACGCGTGGCCCGGACGCTTCGACGCAATCACGCAGAGATCCTGGGCCCGACTCGTTCGTGTTAACGACATAGATCACCTTGCCGCCTCGGCCTCCAACGGAACCGGCGCCGAAGCCTTCGGCCGTAGGAAAGGCACGCTGCCTGCCATCTTGAAGCTTGGGTGAAAGCGGTTCCTGTACTGCCGTTGCAGCCTCGGCCTCCCGCACAGGCCCGGTCCACAATCCAAGGAGTAGCCCTGCCAGCATCAGCGGAGCCACGACAAAGTCGGGGCTGTGCCAGTGTCGGGATATTCGCGAAACAGTTGAACGCGCAGCCAGCATAAGTTTTCCCTCGCTCTTGCGGGCGATGCTTAAAGATAGCCGTAGCGTCTGAGCATCCAGCCGCACAACCGCTCGAAGGAGATCTGCTGACCGGCCGGCATCCGGGCCCGCCACGACTCGTCTCTCGTGAGTGCGACAGATCCCGCCATCCGCAGCCGGTTCCCTGCGACTTGGTGCCCGGGACCGACAGAATCGCCATTCTGCAGAGAAGAGCCGATTTGGTGGAGGTCAAGCTCGAGAAACACCCCGATTTGCTGCATGGTAGCGACGGGGTCTGACACGAAATCCTCATACCTCACACGCAGTACTTTATCAGGGCCCAGTTTTCGCGAGAGGTACTCGACCGCGAGATTGACTATGCTCCACCGCAACGCCGTTCTAAACACCGATTTTGGCCGGATCTCCTTTTGCAGTCCCGAGTTCGCGTCACGCGCATAGGGTTTCAGCAATGACCAGGCTACTCCGCGCCCGTCACGCACCATGTGGATGACACGCATGTCTATTCCCGGTATTTGAGCAAGCGCCATCGCCCTTCCCGGCAATTTCGAAGAATCGACGATTACTTGTTTACCGGAACAGGACAGCATCGTGTTCATCAGACGCTCTGTGTGAAGGGCATACGGTGCAAATTGCTTTCCCAGGCCCAGCCCGGAGAACACTTTTGCAAGTACCGACAGGCCCTCGAATTTTGCTTGAAGGGCGCAATACTCTGACATAAGTCTCGAGTCCGAATTCGCAAACCATTCTTGGCAAACGGTGCTCCAGAAGCTGCAGTCCCGAATAGGATTGCCGCATGCACAATATTCGTTGTGACGCCAAACATGCCGTGTGAGCGACGTTATCTCACCCGCCCCTAACACGGCATCGTGCTGGCCCAACGCAATGTCGAGTATGGTGGTCCCGCTGCGTCCATAACCTGCGATGTAAGCAATACGAGCGGGTTGCGAGGTCATCATTACAGCCCTTCATCTGAGACCGCTTGAGCTTGCCTTCAATTCTACTTGCGCGCATCAAGGCCGGCTGCGCACGCCCCACCAGCAGGCGGGGTCGACTGCAATCTTGTTGCCACGGGCGCCATCACTAGAAGGGTCGGCACGAAATAGCCGCAACCTCACTAGCAATCGGACGCGAGCCGCGTGGACCAGCCCCGTCCAACTTCCTGCTGGGAATGTCTGCTCTCGTTCGACAAGACAAATGAAAGAAAGAAATAATGATAGTGCATGTACGGCTGATTAGCAATCCGATGAGCTTTACTGTCGTTCGGCCTTGAACGCGCTTCATTTCAAATATTCTTCAACTATTTATTCCACGTGGAGGCGTTCCAGCCATGTTAACCACTACCCCTTCCTCCACGCGGTGGCACAATAAACTTAGCGGCGCTTGAGCGACAAAGCCTTCGGGCTCAAACTCGCCCGAGGAAGGTCTGCTGCCTGCCGGAGTTGCGCGAGGCCGAGTCCGCAGCACAAGAAAATTGGGATCGTCCAATACCGCGCGTACATATGCGGATTGAATAAAGCGATCGTGAGAAAAACGACGATGGTCGTAATCATCGCTGCCAGTACCCTCTTATCTCCTCCAGCCTTTCTGAGCATAAATCCATGCAGCATGCCGACTGCTGAAAACATGATCCAGCCCATGAGCGCAAGCAGTCCGCCTTCGACCCAGAGGAGAAGATAAAGATTGTGAACGGGAGCTGTTTGTACACTTCTCTCTCGGAACTGGTCTGCGCCCAATCCCACAAACGCAATCTGCTCCTCGGATATCAAATCGAGTGCTTCCTCGATAAGTGCGGCTCTCGAAACGAAAGTTCCCGCTTCAGATATGTCGCCAGAGGAAAGCGCGCCCAAGACACGCGTTTGAAATGTCTTGGGCAACAGGTCCTTGCTTCCAAATCCCGCCACAACCGCAGCCAGTATGCCGGCGGCAAGCGCCAAACGCAACAACAGCTTAGGCGTGGAAAGGAACGCCGTGAAGACAGCCAAGCAAAGCAATGTTACGAACAGACCGCTATTCGAGCTGGTAAGTATCACCGTACCTATAAATACCGCTATTATCGGTAAAGCGACGTATGACTTGATCCGGCCCGTCGCCCACAAAAAGAGCGGAATTGGCAGCGTCAATGCATTCATTGCCGCAGCTAAGTTCGGGTTTCGAAGGAGTGTGGCCAAACGCCGTCCCCCGGTTACGACGCCCTTTCCCTCCCCAGGCACATAGCCAATCGCGTAGAACGTAATGATACCGTGAATATCGATGAGAACCATGCTGACTAGGAAAATGCCGGCCAGACGATACGCTACCTTAGGTTCATCTCGGATCAGAATGAACATTAGAAATATGTAGGCGAACAAATACTGTGCTGTCACGATCAGCCCCCGTTCGGGACTGTTGTGCAAGAGGCTGCCAATCATTAGCCCGACGAACAAGAGCATGAACGCGATAAGCCAAAGTGGCGTTGCTTCGCCGAGCGGCTTACTGCCAATCCGTCCAGTCATAAAAAGGAGAGAAAACTAAGACAGAAAAAGAAATCGCTGAGCGTAAAGAACAGTTCGGAAAACCGTAATGTTGCATAGGGCGCTAAAAACACGCCTGTGTATAGGACAGCACGCTCGACTGCAGGCAAGGCCAATGTGCGCAGATGGCTGTCAGAATGACTGTGAGGTGTCGTTGTTTTGCCGATTTCTGACACTGTCGTCTCGCGCCGCATATCGCAACTCCGTCACCGGGTCTGGGCCTGCACTCGGTCAGCACCCCTACTGCATGCTTCCTTAAATCGCAGCCGATTTAAGGATAAAAACATGTAGCAATTCAAAGTGCTACAGCGATCTCTGCGCGTCTGATACGACGCGCGGCGCTGTCGTATCGCCAGTGCGTAGTAGATCTTCGTAGACCGCCGTGATTGCGTGCACGTGGCGCTCGATGCTGAAGCGGGCGCGTGCTTCGCTACGAGCCGTTTCCACGATGTGCGTAAGATAGCTGGAATCGCCGAACAGTTTTAAGCAAGCTCTTGCGAATTCAGCCGGGTCGTCCGGGCGCACGAGCATGCCCGTTTCGCCGTCCTCTACAACTTCGGGATTGCCACCTGAGTCTGCGGCGATGACCGGCGTTCCGAGCAGCATTGCTTCAACAAGCGTCCTTCCGAGCGGTTCATTCACCGCGGTTACCAGAAGGGCGTCCAGCCCCGCGATCCAAGGTTCGCTCGGATAGCGGAAACCCATGAAATGAATGCGGTCGCCGACTCCGAGAGCTTGAGCGCGCGATCTTGCGGCGTCGTCAAGCCCGTTCAGAGCGTTACCCAGGAACAGCCCCGCAAATTCGACATTCGGCTCCAGCCGCTTGAGGGCCGCAAGTACCTCGACGAAAAGAATTGGCCGCTTGCGATCAACCAAGGTTCCTACATATCCGACGAGCCTTGTTTCCGGCGAGCATCCGATCGTGGCTATGATGTTTCTTCGGCTATCACCACGCTCGACCTCTATCGCTTTCATGACGTCGAATGGACTATGAACGACACTGCACTTGGCCGCAGCGGAAAAAAACCCAGGGCGCGGCGACGCAAATTTCGAAACGGCCACGAGACGGTTCGGAAGCCAGGGCGCGATGCGCCGCAACCCGAAAGAAGTCGCGTCGCCACGGTGGTGCCAGAGGTGCTTCGATCCCGCCAGTCGCGCTGCCAGACCCCACATGAGATGTGCGCGACCGTCGTTGGTGTGCACGATTGCGACGTTCCTGGCTCGCAAATATCTGACAAGCGCCGGAAGAGTTCGGGCGACATTGAGCGCTGCCGCGCCGTTGCGCCCACCGGCCCGCTCTAGGCGGTTTAAGACGGGCGCTGGTTCAAAGTCGATACCTTCTCGGCGAAACAGCTCTGCTACCGGTCCCTCGGTGTCATGAAGGACAACCAAGGGCGCGAAAACCGACTTGGGAAGATTTCGTATCAGTCCGAGGGCAGACAGATGGCTTCCACCGATAAAATCCCCTATGAAAGGAAAGCACACGATCCGCTGCTCCCCGTTGCTCATGTTGAATGCTCTCCCTGGCAAACGATCGCTTCCGACCGGCGAGCTTTGCTCGATGTAAGCAACCCATCGACCAACTTTGGGAAGCCAGAACTACACGACGTTCGACGAAGAAGTGGGTGCCGCTCTCGCCGAAAGCACGGGCGCGGTGTTCGTTTCTTTGGTCAGGCGGTCGGCGATCGCACCATTGCCGCGGGAATGGCTCCTGATCCAGCCACCGGCCGGGACGCGTTTTGAGGTTATCACATACCCCCCGTAGCGGTGGCGTTTATGAACTTCAGGATTAACTTGGTTAATTGCAGTGCCGATCAGGGGCGCATGGTTCATCCGGAGCTGCGAAACACCTGCCAACAATTGGTCCTCGGTTGTTTCGCCCCAAGAAACCATGAGGATGACCCCGTCAACAAAGGGCGCGAGCCAAGTTGCATCCCCCGAGGTAAGGACGGGTGGAGCGTGAAGCACAATGAAATCATACCCGCTCTGCTTGAGCCCTACGATCAGTTCACATAGCTTGTCAGAGTCTACTAATCTGAACGGCTCCGTCATTGCGCGCGTCGCGTCAATGAAGCCCAACCCAGGCAAGGCAGGAATCGTCTGCACAACATCAAATAGCGTTGCTTCATTGTTGAGATAGCGCTCGACGAGTTCGGGCGAACGCCCCATACTTTTCAAACATGGAACGCTGTGTTGATGGAAATCCAGGTTCACGAAAGCGGTGGGGCGGCCGTCGGCTGCTGCTGCGGTTGCAATCCCCCAAGCTGTTGAGGCGTTCGCAATGTTGTGACGACAAGACGTGACCATCACAACACGATGCAGTTGTTTCGCCTCTGAGAAGCGGGAAGCCATATAGATCGACCGCTCTGCTTCTGCAGATGTCACATTACTCCAGTCTGGTATGCATGACGAACGCCTAGCGCCGTGCGACATATACTTCTTCGGAATCTTGGGCACGTAGCCTAAGTTGGGTATTCGCAGCAGTTGCGCGGTGCGTTGTCCGCTGCGGATTCGCGTATCAGTTGCTTCAAACAGGAGCGCGAGCAAAAAGGCCAACAAAGTCGAACCGGCGAATGCCGCCGGAACAATAATACTTGCTTGAGGAAACGACGGTGAATTCGGAAGTTCCGCCGCCGATACAATTCGAGCGCTTGGCTTTAGAGCTTCCGCCTCAAGGTCCAGCAAAATACGACGAACCTCATCTTCGATCATCCTGCGCACGCCAGCCAGTTGCGAATCTGCATCAATCATCTGCGGGTGGTTCTTACCGAACTTCGCTGAGATCTCGGCTCTACTCTGCAGCAATCGGGCCTCTTCGGTCCGCAATGTGACCAAAAGCGGTTGCGTCATGCTTTGCCGAAGGAACCCTACAGCGCCGCCCGTATTAAGCGCCCGTTGCTTGTCGGCGATCCGCTCGTCCTGTTTGAACTCGAGCGAGGATTCAACGTACAGGTTGGCAATCGTATTCGCTATCTTCTGAGCAAGCTTGGGATCCGGATTTGATACGTCAATTTTTACCGCCAGGCTCTCCCCTGTCCGGCTAACATTGAACTGGGGCAGTAGTGACGAAATTGCTCGGTCCCGTTGAGCTTTCAGATCCGGCAGCGTCCTGACAGACTTAGGCGACCGATCGATTCCGAATATTCTTTGGAAGTGTCTAAGAGCTTCGCCACCGATGGATAGCGGTTGTGTGGCCCCGCGAGCATACGGGTTGAAGTCCGGGTTGTCGGTGAGATTCAATCTGTCCACCACGCGGCCAGCAAACTGTCTGGACTGTAAGACATCCATTTCGGTTTCTGCCGCAGAGCGATCGCGGTCAAGGGACGTCAAAGAAGCATCAGTGGCAAATGGTCGAACATCTTTCCGCTCGAGCACGACTTCAGAAATGGCGGTGTACGTTTTCGGCAGCGTGAACGATGCTATCGCAGAGAGCAAGGTGCACCCGACAATCACTGACGCAAGGAGCCGCATGCGCCGTCTGATCAAGGCCCAGGCATCCAGCAGACCTACCGAATTCCCCTCGCGCTGGACCGCAAGTTCGACGCTTTCTCGGTAGTGATCGCGAGCAGATAGGCTGCCATCAGAAACGAATGTCGTCATGGAAACCATCTAAAGCAGCAATTTTCTCTATCTGGTTAGATTAGTGAAATGTTTAGTAAGGCGCAATAATTTAGTATCGCCGTCGCCACCTGTAGTTTGGCGGAATTAGGCGTAACTCATTCAATAGCCTCATCTTTTTTATTTCTTGCCGAAGAGGCGAGGGCAGAATTTGTTGGGGCACGGGCGTTCGAAGCGGGCGCGGAAATCGTTGCCAGGGATCATTAGGTTTCGGAAAACGCCATTGCGCATGCAGGGCAAGGGCGGCAGCGGCCTCTCGAATACGGCCTTCAAACTGGCTGTTCCTGCGCTGGACACCGTGGTCATTATTGTGTTCAATGCAGCCCGCATTGCATCACATCGTTTGCCCTTCGGCGCAGGACATCCCGCGCTTTTCAATAGTTCGGCCGTTGCTAGATCATGCGTATCGTTTTCGTCGGCGCCGTTGAGAGCTCCAAAATCGCTCTGGAAGCTCTCGTAAAGACGGGGCGCGCTCCTGCACTGGTTATTACCCTGCCACCCGAGTTGGCCGGACGCCACTCCGACTATGCCGATGTAGCAGTCGTGGGGCGCACCGCCGGATGTGCCGTTTGCTACACAACAGACATCAATCACCCTGTCGTGCTGGAGGCGATGGCGTCGGTTGAGCCAGACCTGACGTTTGTCATTGGCTGGTCGCAAGTCTGCCGGCAGCCATTTCGAGATGTCGCACGCCTGGGCACGATCGGCTTCCACCCGGCCGCCTTGCCGCATTTGCGTGGTCGTGCGGTCATTCCCTGGACGATAATACGCGACGAACATGAGACCGGATCAACATTGTTTTGGTTGGATGAGGGTATCGACTCCGGCCCCATCCTGCTTCAGCGGCTGTTCACCGTCGCGGACGACGAAACCGCTGGGAGCCTCTATGCAAAGCACACAACGAATCTGAGCGAGATGGTGGCTGAGGCGGCTACGCTCGTTGAGACGGATAACCCGCCACGGATAGAGCAGGATCATGGCCAGGCGAGCTATTGTGCGAAGCGAACCGCCGAAGACGGCCTGATCGACTGGAATGCTTCTGCCGGCTCGGTGCTCCGGCTGATCCGTGCAGTCGGCGCCCCTTACCCCGGCGCATTTTCCATTTATGCCGGCGAGAGGATCCGTATCGACGCAGCCGTGCAGTTCGAAAATTCGGGCCGCTTTATCGGGTTGGTGGGCCAGGTTCAATGCCATTCGAAACGCGGCTTCGTCGTTCTATGTGGCGACGGTGAGTGTATCGATGTGCTCGCCTGGGCCTCGCCCACTGGCCGGCGTCCGCCGGTACACGGCAAGTTCGATCGACATGCGCCTTAGATGACGGTGAGTGGGGCAGAACTCCGTCCCTCCTAGTGACCGCCGGCAACTGGCCGGTGACACTCATCGGAGTGCCTCTCCAACACTGGCATCTTCGAGCAAGTGTCAGCCTTCGGCTATTCGCTTCACCGTGCAAGTGCCGCTTGCCAGTCGTTGAAGGCGGACATAGCCAGAAAATCCGCAACGAATCTGGCCTTTGGGAGCGCAATTCGACATAATTCCCTCTGTTCTGCCGAAACGCGGGGCATTACTTGCCTGCCACTGCGCGAAGCGTCCAATCTCTGGCGCAGCTCTGTAAGTGCATTTTATCGCTACAGGAGCCGAAATGAGACTGTCGCAGGCCTTCCACCAGCAGCGCGCGTTCAATCCCTGCCAGCGGTGTGTGGGCCTGAAAGAAGGACCTTGAAGGTGAAGTCCTGGGCGTCCGCAATTTCCACGGTGCAGGGCGAAAATGCGTTGGCCAAGGGGACCAATCGACAGACTTGGATCAACACATTTCGGGCTCGCTCGGACGGCGTGATCGCCATCGCTCGCATCGTTCTGGCGATTGGCAGCCTCTGGATTACCTGGCTTGATGCCGCCGTTCGGCCCCCTCGTTCGGACCTCGCCTTTTGGCTGCTCATCGCTTATCTGGTCTACGCCATCGCCGCGGCCCTTTTCGTTTGGAAAGCGCAGGTTCATCTGGTCCGCGGCACATTCGTTCGGCATATGATCGACGTCGCCACTTTGATTGCCTTAGCGTTTCTTACAGGTCGTGTGTCTGGCCCAGTCTTCATGCTCATGCCATTTGTCCAGCTGACAGCGACGCTGCACTGGCTCTGGCGCGGTGCCCTGTGGACCGGTTCCATTGGGATTGCGGTCCTGGCATACTTGGCGCTTTCGAATACCGGCTGGCCGTTTAATTCGGACGTGGACGCGGCGGTCGCCCTGTCGTTCATTCTCTCCTTGCTGACGGCGACGATTCTTCTCACATGGCTGGGGACTCACCAGGAGGCGGTGCGCTCCCATTTGTTGCGATTGGTCGAGCGGACGCCTTCGGCGCCCGAGGGGCGCGATTGGCCGGCCGAAGCGGCGTTGGATTATGCAGCGCAGATGATGCGCGTGTACCGAGCGCTGCTGATCTGGAGTGACGGTGACGAACCTTGGACCAACCTCGCTATATGGAAGAACGGCGCATATGAGGTCAGGCATTTGTCGCCGGCCGCATATCTGCCGTGGACACCGGAAGTGCTGCAGCATGCCAGTCTTCTGATCATCGACGCAAAGCGCTCCCGAGCCCTCATTCATCGCGGCGAGGGACGCTTCGACCGATGGCGCGGAGACAAGTTGCCAATTTCTCCGGCGCTTGTCGCCGATTTCTCGATCGCGTCGGCAATCTCGGTGCAGTTCCACGCGAACGATGTCGAGGCGCGCCTGTTCCTTCTCGATCCGCCGGCCCCGACACTGGATGACGTCGCCATGGCGGAGATTGTCGCCGACCGATTGAAGACACTCTTCGAGCAATCGATCTTGCTGCGCCGTCTCAGCGATGCAGCCGCCCTTGAGGAGCGCATCAAAATTGGGCGGGATATACACGATGGCGTGCTGCAAACGCTGGCAGGAACGGCCCTGCAACTACAAGCCTTGCGCTCGTCAAAGGCCGCGCCTGACGAGATCGACAGACGTCTGATGGCTATCCAAGCCACGCTTTTCGAGGAACAAAGAGACCTCCGCGCCCTCATTCGCGCGCTTGAACCGGGATCCGACCATCGCCACGCCGGCGACTCTCAACTGGCGCTGCGATTGGAAGCCCTGGCCGAGCGTTTGCGGCAGCAATGGTCGATCGACTTTCGCTTCGTTCTGGATCCAGAAGATCTTTGGTTGCCGGCGGGGATCATCGACGAGCTGGCGCGGATGATCGCGGAGGCAACCGCCAACGCCGCACGTCATGGGCAAGCGCGAACGGTCGAGGCCCGGCTCCGGCTCGACGGCGCCACGGTGATCCTGACCGTGGACGACGACGGAACGGGCTTCGGCTTTGACCGGCGGCTCGAGCATTCCGAGCTGGAGAGCAGCAAGGTGGGTCCGCGAAGTCTGCGTGAACGCGTGTCCACGTGGGGCGGGGAGCTCTCGATCGACAAGGTGGAGCAATGGACGCGGATAACCATCAAGATCCCGGCTCATCCATGAGCCCGCGTATCGTGATCGTCGATGATCACCTGATAGTCCTGGATGCGCTATGCCTTTTGATTGCGGCTGAGTCCGATTGGCAGGTGATTGCTAAATGCAGTACTGCCGCCGAGGCGATCGATGTTGTTTCGAGCGAGCCCGTCGATGTCGTCGTCCTCGATCTGCGGATGCCGGAAATGACCGGACTGGACCTCGTTCGTCGCCTCCACGGCGATCGGCCGGAGCTGGCTTGCGTCATTCTCACCGCTGATATTAGCGATGAAGAACTTGCCGAGGCGATGCGCAATGGTGTGCGCGGCGTTGTCCTCAAGGAACAGGCGCCGAGCGCCCTTATCGAATGCATTCAGGCGGTAATGGGAGGCCGCACCTATTTGGTGGATCAAAGTTTGAGTGCCGCGATTGATCGTATCCGCGAACGCGATGTCGAACGTCGCTCGGTCATGCAGAAGTTGACGCCGCGCGAGCTTGAGATCTCCGGCCTCGCAGCCGAAGGTTTACGCAGTCGGGAAATAGCCGCGCGGCTCGGAATAACCCCCGGCACCGTCAAGCTCCACCTTCACAGTGTCTACAGCAAGCTCAACATCACGACTCGCGTGGAGCTCGCGAATATTTCCCAGCGGCTACAGCTTGGTTCGAATTGATCATCACGGGCGGCTGGCACGCTGCGCCGCAGTTTGCCGATCATTTGTTCTCTGCGGTTATCGGAATGTCAGTCTCCTTCGCCGCTATCGAGCGGAGGATTTCGTTCGCAACGATTTTGGCCCCGGCACGACTGAAATGAGCGTCGGGCGCATACAGAAGAAGAGGCTCGCCTTGAGCGCGTATAGTCGCATGAAGATCAATGACGGGGATCCCCTCTGCCGCGGCAGCATCGAGAACCCTCCTCCTCAGCGGGTCAAAGGGCTGATCCGATGAGAGCGGTCCGATAAAACGGTCCATCCTCGGTACGTAGACCAGTGTAAACGTGCCGCCCCAGCTCGTGGCCAGTTCTTTCGCGCGGTGCAGGATCTTTCTGAACTCCGGCTTGCTGCCAGCAATCTTCGGATACACCAACCCCAGTCTCGCGAGGGTTTGCTGCAGGGCGACGAAATTGCGCAACAAGGATGTTCTCGTGAGCAGGTCGATACTCGTCACCGGCGTATTTTTTCGCTCCGCCAAAATGCTCCGAGCCTCGCGCATGGTTGCCTGCGCGGTCGACTGCAAACCGTAGTTCGCATCCGGCGAAAGCGCCTCCCGAAGCCAGGGCACTGCGAGTTCGCGCTCCAGATTCTCCCAGTCGTTGCCTTCAACGAAGACCATCATCACATGACGGGGACGCAAAACTTCACCGAAACGACCGAGCATTGCGAGTTCGACCAGGGGACCATTTCCTCGAATGCCTATACTCGCGGTGGTAGCGCCGCCCGCCCGCACGCTCGATGCAAGGTCCTCGCCCGGAGGCAGGCAGAAGCCTTCGACGAACGAGTCTCCGAGGAGCATCAAATCCAGTTGGCGGTCATACACATCGTCGGGATTATTGAAGCCGTACCGGTCCGCCGTGTAGCTGACGATGCCGCCCTTGGACGTGCACAGCACCACTTGCGTCGACGGAAAACCCGACAGCAGCGCCTCGGGGAGCTCGTCGGTGCCGGAAAGCCGGTTCAGGCTCCGAAGTGTGAAGCCAGGAACAATGTTCTTGTTGCGCCTGAGCATTTCGGCCTGCGCCTCGCTGAGCTGGCCGAGCATTTCCAACCGGACTGACACGACCGAAACCGTGTGCATCGCCTCAAAGATGAAGAGGGCGAGCAACACGCTCGAGGCACAGATGCCGACAACTGCGGAAAAGCGCGGCTTCGCAAGCAAGCCGATGGCAATGATGGCTGCGCCCAGCAGGCCTGGGATAAGCACGTAGCGGATGAAATGCGGGGTTTCGGCTGCGAACAATTGGTAATGCAGCAGAGCGTAAATGGGGCTTAATAAAAGGTACAGCCCAGGGACTGCGCAGACCAAAAGCCCAAGATGCCGCTTTGTCATGACCTCTTGTCCTCTAGCAAACCGTTCAGCAAGACGAGCGCTTGCGGACCGCTCGTTCAAGCGGCCGATTCAGACTTGTCTGTTTCACCGGCTTTGGCTGATAAGAGTCTTTTCTCTTGCACTTGAATTCACACAAATGGATTGAGAACAGAACTTATGGGCAGCATTTTGCAGCGCGGAATATAAGGAGTTTTGCCGATCGAGTCTCCCCAAAAAAACTCCCGGCTTGCTTGACGGCCCGATTGAAGCGGCCATTTATTTCAACCGCAAGCACGCGTTCTCGGCCGTCTATATCTAATGGCATATTGACCGGATCGGTCACCGCTAGTTCTATACCATCCGTCTCGATTATTCCTTTCAAGCAAGCGCGACTGCATTTCGCGCATACCGTATTGCAAGGATTAGCACTGACCGCTGAGGAAGTGCACAATGAACCAGTCGCACGAATCTTTTCCCGAGCACTCCTTGGAGGGGCCGTCGAACCGCAGTTTCGGCTATACGGTCGGCGGCATCCTCCTCGCTTTTGTCCTCGTGAGGTGGCTTATCAGCGGCCAGCTGACCCCGATCTCAACAGGACTTGCGATTATTGGCGGTGTCCTCGTCCTCTTGGCGTTCGCCTTGCCCGACTGGCTTGCCTTGCCAAACCGGCTATGGACCAAGCTCGGTCTGTTGCTCTTCAAGATCGTCAATCCCGTGGTGATGCTGCTGATTTATGCGGTGGCCTTCGTGCCGATCGGACTCTTCTTGAGGCTGCGCGGCTACGATCCGCTCGCCGCCTCATTCGACAAAAGCGTCGACACTTACTGGAACAAGCGGTCACCACATGAACCGGATCCGACTACGATGCGCAATCAATTCTGAACGCAAGCAGTTCTGAAGCGCCAAAACCGTTGTCGAGTTCTTGAGTGGAGGAAATGCAATATGGAACTGGTACGTGAACTCTGGGCCTATATGGGCATCCGCAAGAAGTTCTGGCTCCTGCCGATCTTCATAATACTTGGCGTCTTTGGCGGATTGATCGTGCTGACGCAGGGTACCGCGGTGGCGCCGTTCATCTATACCCTGTTCTGAGCCGGGCCATCCATGCGTATTCTCGGTATCTCGGCATTTTACCACGACAGCGCGGCTGCGATGATCGAGGATGGGCGCATCGTTGCTGCCGCGCAGGAAGAGCGGTTCACTCGCAAGAAACACGACGCCGCGTTTCCGGCGAACGCCATCGCCTATTGCCTAGCTGCGGCCGAATGCGACATGGTCGACGTCGATCATGTCGTCTTCTACGACAAGCCGTTCCTGAAGTTCGAGCGGTTGCTGGAGACCTATCTTGCGACAAGTCCGCGCGGTTTCCGCTCCTTCAGGATGGCGATGCCGCTCTGGATCAAGGAAAAACTGTTTCAAAAGAAACTGTTGCGCAGGCAGTTGGGAAAGCTTGCCGGATCGAAGGAATGGTCCGGTTCGCTCCTGTTCACCGAGCATCATCTGGCGCATGCGGCAAGCGCGTTTTTTCCGTCGCCCTTCCCGAGCGCCGCGGTGTTGACGATGGACGGGGTCGGGGAATGGTGCACGACGTCGCTCGGCCATGGCCGCGACAACGACCTCCAGATACTCAAGGAGATTCGCTTCCCGCATTCCCTAGGGTTGCTTTATTCCGCGTTCACCTACTACACCGGATTCAAGGTCAATTCCGGAGAGTATAAAGTGATGGGCTTGGCTCCCTATGGCCGCCCGCAGTTCGCGCAGAAAATACTGGATCATCTGATCGACCTGAAGGAGGATGGCTCGTTCCGTCTCGATCAGCGCTACTTCGACTACTGCGCCGGTCTCACCATGACGTCCCCGGCCTTTCATCAACTGTTCGGCGCCGGGCCTCGAAAGCCGGAATCGCCCCTGACCCGGCGCGAGATGGATCTCGCCGCTTCGATACAGGCGGTCACCGAAGAGGTCGTTTTGAAACTTGCCCGTTTTTGCCGTCAGGAAACCGGCGAGCGTCACCTTTGTCTCGCCGGCGGCGTCGCCTTGAACTGCGTCGCGAACGGCAAGCTGCTCAACAAGCGGATTTTCGACGACATCTGGATCCAGCCAGCGGCCGGCGATGCAGGTGGCGCGGTGGGTGCGGCCCTGGCGGCTTGGCACGGCTATCTCGGAAACACCCGCATTCTCGACGGACGGGACCGCATGGCCGGCGCCTATCTCGGTCCAGCCTTCGAACAACGCGAGATCGAGAAGCGGCTGACGGCCACCGGCGCGGTTTACACCGTCCTGGACGACGACGTGTTGATCGCGCGCACCGTCGACGCGTTGGTAGACGACAAGGCGGTCGGATGGATGCAGGGGCGCATGGAGTTCGGTCCGCGGGCCCTGGGCGGAAGGTCGATCCTGGGTGATCCGCGCTCGCCGACGATGCAAAAGACGCTCAATCTCAAGGTCAAATACCGGGAAAGCTTCCGTCCCTTTGCTCCCTCGGTCCGGCGCGAGGACGTGGCGGAGTGGTTCGATATCGACAGCGACAGTCCTTACATGCTGCTCGTGGCCGATGTGCTCGACCGGCGGAAATTGCCCCTTGGTCCCGGCGAGGCTGCATTGTTCGGCATAGACCGCCTGAACGTCCCACGATCGGAGATCCCGGCGGTCACCCATGTCGATTATTCGGCCCGCGTGCAGACGGTGCATCACGATACCAATCCGCGTTATTGGGAGCTGCTGAGCGCGTTCAAGGAGCGAACCGGCTGTCCCGTACTGGTCAATACCAGCTTCAACGTCCGCGGTGAGCCGATCGTCTGCACCCCGGAGGATGCGTTCCACTGTTTCATGGGCACCGAGATCGAATGTCTTGTCGTCGGCAACTGCTTTCTGAGGAAAGAAGATCAGCCGTCACACCTGCGGCGGGACTACAAAGAGCAATTTGAGCTCGACTAATGCATGCCGCCTAAAAAGGGCGACGTGATCACGCCGAGCGCAGATCGCGTTCGCCCTTGTCGCCTTCGCCCATGTCGAGGGCGGTGAAACATGCCGTCGAAAAATCTGAAAGTCCTTCAGACCGCGGCCTTTGCCGGATGCTTACCGGTCGTGTCCGTCGCAGCCCAGTGGACCCGGTTCATCGCCGGGAAAGGCATGACAACATGGGGCCTCGCGAGCTTTGGCGCGCGCGCGTCTCTTTCGGACAGTAGAGTGCGGCTTTCCAGTCTTGGAATGGCGGCGGCGACAGACCGGATGAGGCTCGGTGCGATGCCGTAGTCAGCTGTCTGCCGACGGAAGACCCTGGTCGCGGCATAAATCTCCTCGGCGCATCGGACAGCCTCGCATACGCGCGCCGTGTCGTTGATGCTGACATAAAGCACGCCAGGGATCTGCAACGGCAGCGTTGTCACGATCGGGTCCAGAACCAAATTGATCGCGTGGGGGGTGACGCCATTGAGAACATAGACCACGACGCCAGCCTGGCTTGCCCAATACCCGACCACGATCAGTTCAGTGGGCAGCCGCCCGCCAGACTCAGCAATCTCGATAACGCTTCGTGCTTGCATGATTCCCCCCACCTCGGTGAAAAAGAGGGGCTGACGCCACTATCATTATGGCGATGCGCCAGATGGCGCGTGATCGATTACAATTTCATCGAAAGCTTGAATGTCTAAGCTTCAAGTACGGCGCACAGACTATCTTCTTCATCCACGTTGCACCATATGCCTTTGGATATATAGCCTCGTTGAGCTGTGTGCCCTGCTCATCTCGCGACCAGACAAGCCGACCGACATGCCCTCATCGACACCTTGAACGGCAAAATTTCGTGTGGAGCGCCCGCTTTTACCGGAGGCGCTCAACCTCTCAGCAGCCGGTCAATTTTTGTGGAAAACTATAATTGGGCCGATGCACTGAAGACTATTTACAACCCGCTAATTAAGTGCTTTTTTAGCATAGTTCGTTTTGTATCGCGATCTAGCATATCGCGATCCGCAATCTTTTGTCGAATTAGTTTTATCAAGCCTTTCGACCTGGTCGACGACAAGACTTACAGACGCACCGTTCTTGATCCACCCTTAGCCTTCTTGGGGAGGTGCGGTTTTCGTTCGCCGGGACGACAGGCTTGCAGATATTAGGAAGGGGCCGTCATGCAGCGTTTTTACGACGCCGCGAAGGCAGTGCGCGATAGTTTCCTAATGTTGCCGAGAGGCGAAGCAGCAAGATCATCGGCCAAAATGCTGCTGGCGGTATGCGGTGCGGCCATCGACATCGGTTTTCGGCGTCTACGACGGGCCTTTTCCAGCGTTCAGAAATACCCTGCCCTATATGTTGCCGACCTTGGCTCCGCAGTCATTGCGCTCGCCGTGGCGCTGTTGCTGCGTTACGGCTTTGCGGAGCTCAGTACGAGGCCTGAAACCGCCTCTGTCCTGTTGTGGTCCGGTGCTCAGTACCTCGCCATTTGCGCATTCATTTTCCCCTTGTTCGGCCTCTATAGCCGAAACTGGAAATATGGCTCCATCTCCGATCTTTTGATCATTCTTCGCGCCGTCCTCGTCACATCTTTGTTGCTCATCTCGCTCCTGTTCTTTTCGACAAGACTGATCGATATGCCGCGAACCGTCGTGCCGATGCAGTCGCTCCTTCTGATCGCCTTCCTCGCCGCCGCGCGGCTGAGCTTTCGCGCCGAGGAATTCCCGCTGGTGCGGCCCGTTTTCAAGAATGGGCGCAAGGGGGCGGGCGACGACCACCAAGTCCCGCTGCTGCTCGTCGGAGCGGGCGACGCCGCCGAGCTTTATCTGCGCGCACTCGCCCGGGATCCAAACGCCACTCATGTGCCGGTGGCCTGCCTCGACAAGAATGCAGACCAGCTCGGGATGAGCCTTCGTGGCGTACCGATCGCGGGGCGGATCGAGGATTTCGAGCAGGTCGTGGCGGAACTGCAGCAAATCGATAAGCGGCCGCGTCACGTCGTTTTCACGGAAGCTCCGGCGAACTTCGGCGAAACCGCGTCGAGCGAGCTGCTGCGGTCCGCCGAAAGGCTCGGCATTGCAGTGTCGCGCCTGTCGCAGCTGACCGAGCTCAAGCACGCCAAAGGAGACAACCCTTACGAACTGCGGTCGATCGAACTCACCGACCTCCTTGAGCGTCCACAAGCGGCGCTCGACCGCGAGGCGATCGCCCGTCTTGTTCGTGGCCGGCGCGTGCTGATCACCGGAGCCGGCGGATCGATCGGCAGCGAGCTGACCTCGCAAGTCGCTGCGTGCGAGCCGGCGGAGATCGTGCTGGTCGACAATTCGGAATACAATCTTTACTCGATCGACATGACGCTCACCGAGACCTTCCCGAAGCTGTCTCGGCGGAGTTACCTTTGCAGCGTCCGTCGCAGCCAGCGTGTTGAGGAAATTTTCAAGCGACACGGGCCCGAGCTGGTCTTCCATGCTGCTGCCCTCAAACATGTGCCTATGGTGCAGATGAATCCGTGCGAGGGCGTCCTCACGAACGTCATCGGCACTATGAACGTTGCCAATGCGGCAAAGAAATACGGCACCCTTGCCATGGTCCAGGTATCGACTGACAAGGTTGTGAACTCGACAAGCGTGATGGGTGCGACGAAGCGCCTCGCGGAGCTCTATTGCCAGGCGCTCGACCTGGAGGGTCACGAAACCGGCAAAGGTCCGCGGTTCATGACTGTTCGCTTCGGCAACGTGCTGGGATCAAGCGGATCGCTGATCCCGCTCTTCAAGCGTCAGCTTGCAAGAGGCGGCCCATTGACCGTCACCGATCCATGCATGACGCGCTTTTTCATGACGATCCGTGAGGCCGTGGAACTGACATTGCAGGCGTCGGCCTACGGTTTTGAAAAACAGCTCGGACAGGGAGAGATTTTCGTTCTCGACATGGGCGAGCCGGTCAAGATCGTCGACATTGCACGCCGGATGATCCGGCTGGCCGGTTTCACCCCGGACCAGGACATCGAGATCAAGATCATCGGTTGCCGGCCGGGCGAGAAGCTCTACGAGGAACTTTTCGACGAGAGCGACAAGCGCACAACGTCGCCGGTGCCGGGCGTTCTGGGCGCGGTTCCGGAGCCGATTCCCTTGCCCACGTTGCGGGACGCGTTCGCCCGTCTGCAGCGCCACGCGGAACGGGGCAACGATCCGGTCGTCGTGGCCGTCATGCGCGAACTGCTTCCGCGCTACGAGCACGAGGCCGCCGTTACGAAGCCTCCCGCCATGAAGAAGAAGCGTGGCCGGCTCCAGTCGAAAAGCCGCAGCAAGGCTGGGCCTGCACCGCGACAAGTCTACCAAAAGAGCGCCCGCGGAGGGCTTCGGTTGCCGGATTAATTGAAAATGAGAAGCGCGGTTCGCCTGAACTCCATTACTGGTCACAGGGGTTTGGCCACAAAGGGGCCGTTCTCTCGAAAACCGTCTGACGCCAAGATCCTCGTCTCAGGCTCGGGCGTGCCACCGAGCAGCGCTGCCGAAACCGGCGCCGGAGCGTGGCGGCGACATTCACGCCTCGCTCTGCACACGGGACGCAATCCGGCTGTCCATTCGGGAGGTCGGCTTTGAGTTCCGCTGAACATGTTGCTCGCATGCAAACAGAAGACGTTGCCTGTTCGACGGGTCGGCCCGATGTTGCATACCCTCCAGCGGGCAGACGCGTGATCGCCGTCGTCGCAAGCCTGGCGGCGTCTCTCACGATTTTTCGGTTGG
This sequence comes from Sinorhizobium fredii USDA 257, assembly GCF_000265205.3. NCBI lineage: Bacteria > Pseudomonadati > Pseudomonadota > Alphaproteobacteria > Hyphomicrobiales > Rhizobiaceae > Ensifer > Ensifer fredii. The sequence goes on along the minus strand of NC_018000.1, from coordinate 3,365,154 downwards.
AATTGCTGAAGCGCCTGGTCTGCGCCGGACATGACGTCATAGCCTTTGCTCCCGAGCACGACCCGCGAGTCGAGCAGGCGCTCGCTGACATCGGCGTGCGCTTCATTCGCATTCCCATGGCCCGAACCGGCCTCAACCCGCTGGAGGACATCCGGACATTTTGGTCGCTGCGGCAACACTTAAAGCGCCTGAAGCCTGACATGATCCTGCCCTATACGATGAAACCGATCATCTATGCCGGCATCGCCGCCCGAACGCTCGGGATCAAGGAACGCTGCTTCCTCATCACGGGTCTCGGCCACATTTTTTCCGAAGCTGGCGGCCGCTCGTTCAAAGCGTTGGCCATCCGCCACCTGTGCGTCCGGCTATATCGCCTGGCGTTCAAGCGCGCGCGGGTCGTTTTTGTCTATAACGAAGCGGATGCGGAAGACATTCGCCGCTACCGTATGTTGCCGGACGCTTTAACGCCAACGATGGTCCCCGGATCCGGCGTCGATCTGGAGCACTTTGCCCTTGCGCGAGCGGCTCCCGGCGGGCCCGTCTTCCTTATGATCGCACGGCTCCTGCGCGACAAGGGGGTGGTGGAATATGTCGAATCCGCAAGGATCGTGCGACGCACTTTCCCCGATGCCCGATTTCAATTGCTCGGTCACTTCGACAGCAATCCGACGGCAATCTCGCGCCAAGAGATCAACGATTGGGTCGGCGAAGGCGTATTGGAGTATCTTGGCACCACCGACGACGTGCGCCCTTACTTAGCGGCATGCAATGTCTTCGTCCTGCCCTCCTATTATCGCGAAGGCATTCCGCGGAGCATCCTCGAAGCGCTGGCCGTCGGAAGACCGGTGATCACGACCAATCTGCCGGGTTGCCGCGATACGGTGCAGCCGGGTGTGAACGGCATGACCGTGAAGCCGCTCGACGTCGCCGCCCTTGCGGATGCGATGGCGTCGTTTGCGCGCGATCCGGATGTCGCCGTAAAGATGGGCAGGCGCTCGCGGGAACTCGCGGAAACCAGATTTGATGTGCACATGATCAACCGAATTCTCTTTGCCGGCATGGGCTTGACCGATTGATGGACGTTCATGGCGCAGCAGATCGTTCCTCCGATGGATGCATGGGCAGCGCCGAAGATAGAGCGGCCGCGATGATCATGCATGTTATCACCAATTTCACGGCCAGTGCGGGTGCCGAGACCATGCTCGCACGTCTCCTTCACGGTGCCGCAGATGAGCGTATTGTCGTCGTTTCGCTGATCGGTGTCTCGGATCGGAATCGCAACCTCGCTGACAATCCGAGAGTTGCCTATGTATCGCTGGCCGCCTCGTCCCCCGCCGCGCTTCCGGGCGCGATCCTGCGGCTCGCTCGGGTTATCCGCAAGGAACGACCCGATGTGATCCTGTGCTGGATGTACCACGCGATGATCGTTGGCACGATCGCGGCCCGCCTTGCCGGGCGTGGTGTGCCGATCTACTGGAATATTCGCCAATCCTTGGATGATCCCGCTTCGCTTACACGCAGCTCACGCCTCGCGATTGCCGGCGCAAAGCTCCTGTCGAGCCAGCCTGCCGGTATCATCTACAATAGCGCCCGCGCCCTCGAGTTACATCGAGCTTACGGTTACGCAAACAGGAACATGGTTGCCATCCCGAACGGCTTCGAGTTGCCGCGGATCGGTCCCACTGAGGCGACAACCGCCCGCCGGATCGGTATCGTCGGCCGATTTCATCCGCAGAAGGATCACGCCACGTTCTTCAAAGCCGTGGCTGCCGTTCGCAAGACGCACCCACAAGCGGTCTTTTCTGCGGCCGGCAACGGGCTTTCCCACGACAACCGCGCTGTGGTCGACCTGATGGTGGAAGCGGGTCTGCCTGAGCACGTCATCGATCTCAAGGGTGAAATCTCCGACATGCCTTCCTACTACCGCAGCATCGACGCCTTGGTGCTGTCGTCGAGGACCGAGGGTTTTCCCAACGTGATTGCAGAAGCGATGAGTTATGCTAAGCCGATCGTCACGACGGACGTCGGCGATGCCGCCGCCATCGCCGGAAATGCGGGCATTGCCGTACCCGCATGCGACCCCGAGGCACTCGCCGAGGCGATCCGCGAAATCCTCGACCTTTCCCCGACCGAATATGCCCGCTATTCGCGCAACGCCCGAGAGCGTGTCGAAAATGAGTACGAGATCAGCGCGATAAGGGCAAAATATGCAAGTTTTCTAGCGCCTTAACCAAGACTGAAATCAGGAAGATTTGTGGCCGAGCATTTATAGATCGATAAGCGGTCTCGGTTCTCCGTTGGCGTCTTCAATTCGGTTGAATGCCCATTGATCATTTCTAAAATAGGTAGTAAATATTCTTTCCCTGTAGAACTGTGTGTTCTTGTGACGAGGGTAACTAAACTAAGACCTTAGTTCACATTTTTGCGCCAGTTCACGTTTGCGCCCCATTCTGAAACTATCGGCCCTCCTGCAACAGCTAGGAGATGAGGATGATATTGAAGGGAACCACTCTGTCCGACACGATCCGCGGGGCTCTCAGCGACGACGAGCTTTGGGGCTATGCCGGCGACGACTATCTCGACGGCGGAGCTGGCAATGACAGGTTTTTCGGTGGGCTCGGCAACGACCACATCAAGGCGGGCCTCGGTGACGACTATGCCGAAGGCGGCGACGGCAACGACAGGATCGAGGGTGGGCTTGGGACCGATACGCTCATCGGTGGTTTGGGCAACGATATCTTCGAAGGCGGTGACGGCAACGACATCATCGACGGTGGTGACGGTCACGACCATATCCTGGGCGACGGCGGAAACGACAAGATCTACGGTGGAGCAGGCGAAGAATATATCGACGCAGGCTATGGCGATGACCTCATCTATGCCGGCTCGGGAAATGACGGCTTCAACAATCGCATAGATCCGGCAACTGGAAAGCTGACGCAGCAGGCTGTCTCGGGTGGCGCTGGCAACGATACAATTTATGGAGAAGCGGGCAATGACGCCCTGAAGGGCCAGTCGGGACACGACCGCGTCTATGGCGGCATCGGCGACGACATCGTCGATGGCGGCGACGGGAACAATTATCTTGATGGCGGCGATGGCAATGACGTGCTCGATTCCGAAATTGGAATCGACGAAGCTCACGGCGGCATCGGCAACGACAGGATCTCGGTCGGTGACGGTAACGACATCGCCTTCGGGGATGACGGCGACGACATCCTGTCTGGCGAAGGCGGCGCGGACTCGCTCAGGGGCGGCAACGGTGTCGACCTCATCTATGCCGGCGATGGCAATGACACCTTGCGCGGTGACGCCGGGAAGGACACTCTCATCGGTGAAGCGGGAAGCGACATCCTTTGGGGCGGTGCCGACTCCGACCGTTTCGTCTTCAAGGCAACCCCCGCGCTCAGCGGCCAGGACATGATCATGGATTTCCAGGATGGGGTCGATTGCCTGGTGATCGAGAAACTTGGAGTCACCCAGTATTCCAGCTCCGGCGGCAACGGCACCGTCTATGCCTATGATACCTCCGGCGGCGGCGTGTTGATAAAGGGTCACAGCTCCGGCGGCAACGCATTCTCCATTCTCTTGGACGACCCCAACGGCACTCTGAGCGCCGCTAGTTTTTCAAGAGGCGACTTTCTCTTCGCCTGATGCAGATCGCCACGAGGCCGTGACGCACCTATAAATTCGGGAAGGCGACACGCCTTGCGGTGTGTCGCCTTCAAGAGGGCATAGCGTTGGTTTCCCACTAAACAACGCTAAGGTAGAACGAAGCCTGAACGCCGTCACGCTGCTCGCTGTTTTCCGGTCAGGTTGAGCGGTTTCCGACCGGTCGCACTTGCGGCACGATCCCAAAGGAAATCGCCGGAGAAAGCGATGTGCTCCCATCCGACCGGTGAGGTATGGGTCAAGAGATCGTCGGGGGCAATTTCGCCTTGTGCCCGCAGGTGCGCCACGGCGTCGGCCATATAGATCGAGTTCCAATAGACGATTGCCGCGATGACGAGGTTCAAGCCCGACGCCCGGTATTGCTGGGCCTCATGGCTGCGATCGATGACGCGCCCCTGACGGAAAGTATAGATGGCCTGCGCGAGGGCATGGCGCTGCTCGCCTTTGTTGAGCCCGGCGTGGCATCGGCGGCGCAGTGCCGGGTTCTCCAGCCAGTCGAGCATGAACAGGGTCCGCTCGACCTTGCCGATTTCCTGGAGGGCGATATCCACCTGGTTCTGGCGCTCATAGGCGGCGAGCTTCCGCAACATCACCGATGGCGCGACATGGCCGGCCTTGAGCGAGGCGACGAGCCGCATGACGTCATCCCAATGCTCGCCGATGACGTCGGCGCGGATGCGTTTTCCGAGAAGCGGCGCGATCGTCGGGTAGCTCGCAGGGTGGTCGATCGGGATCAGCCGCCGGTCCGGAAAGTCGCGTAGTCTCGGGCAAAAGCGGAAACCGAGCATGGCGCAGAGCGCAAACACATGATCGGTGGCGCCGCCAGTGTCGGTGTAATGCTCGACGATTGAGAGATTGCTCCCGTGGTGAAGCAGGCCGTCGAGGACATAGGGCGCCTCGTGCGTCGCCGCCGAAATCACCTTGACGTGATAAGGGCCGTGCTGGTCCGAGACGTGGGTGTAGAAGCTGAAACCGGGATCAACGCCGTAGCGGGCGTTGATGTCGCCGCCCGCGGCGCCGCGCTTTCCGCCGCGGAAGAACTGCCCGTCCGAGCTTGACGTCGTACCATCGCCCCAACTCCGTGCGATCGGCAGGCGATGTTGAGCGTTGATGATGGTAGCGAGCGCTGCCCGATAGGTATCCTCGCGGACATAGGCATCCTGTGTCCAGATGAGTTGATCGCGCGTCAAGCCCTGGCTGGCGGCCGCCATCCGGGAGAGCCCAAGATTGGTGGCATCGGCAAGAATGGCGGCGAGAAGAGCGCTCTCGTTGGGGCAGCGTTCGCCGGTGCGCAGGTTTGTGAAGGCCGCCATGAAGCCGGTTTCGCGAGCGACTTCGTGCAGAAGTTCGGTGATGCGAATGCGTGGCATCAACGCGTCAAGCCGATCGGCAAGCGCTTCCGCTTCGGAGGGGACCGCGGTCTTGACCGGCGAGATCTGCAGCCGATCCTCGACAAAGCGCACGCCTTCGAGCTGCTCCCGTTTGAGGCGCTGCGCAAATTTCTTCAGCCGCCAGTCGAGCTCGCGGCCACGTTGTTGGAGCCATCCCTCGGCTGCCGTTGGCAGCCCGAGTTCGGCGACTATCGGCGCGGCGGCAGGCTCCGGCAGGAGATAGTTGTCGAAACGCCGATAGGCGGAAGATCGCTCGACCCAGACGTCGCCTGAACGCAGCTTGTTGCGCAGGTGAGCGAGCATCGCGGTCTCGTAGAGCCGGCGATTGACCCTGCCGTCCGGCCCGATCACGAGTTTGCGCCACTCCTTCTTGAAGAGCATTGGCGCATCGGGCGGCACATCTCGTTTGCCCGATCTGTTGAGATCGCGAAGCAAATGAATGCCGGCGATCGTCCGGGCGCTTCCTCGTCCGGCCTTGAAGTCGAGCGCTTCGATCAGCGCGGGGGCGAACTTTCTCAGTGTCGCATAGCGGTCCACCGCCACCATGAGCGGATCGACATCCGCGGTCTCAGCGAGTACTACGACTTCGGGTCTTACCTTGATCAAGTTCGCCCAGCCGCCTGTCTCTTCGATCGCCTCGATCGGGTCGGAGTCTTTGTTGAGAGCGGTGGAAAGTGCGTCGATGGTCCCGTGAAACAAGCGCATCAGTCGGCCGACGTCCTTGGCGGTGGCAGCGTAGCGCCGGCTTTGTTTGTTCTGGGCACGGTTCAAGGCATTGCCGATCAGCTTGTCGGCCAAGCCAATGGCGGCGTCCGTCAGACGCTCTTCCAGATCGATCAGGCAAGCGACCAGTGTCGCGCGCCGGCGTGATGTTGTGTAGCGTTCGAGTAGTTAGGCAGGAGACGCGCGCCCCTCGCGCACGAACTGACGATATCGGTCGGGATGCACGGCGGCGGTCAGTTTCGCCGGAATCCCGATTTCCCTCACCATTCGCAGGCGATCGAGAATGTCGCGGACGTGGTCGGGCTTTGCCGTCGTCGGGATTGTCTTGAGCCACGTAAGCGGGATGGCACTCTTGCCGGCATGGGGGATCAGAAGGGCATCGAGCGCGTCCAGTTGCTCCGGGCGAAGACCGGCGACAAGCGCATGAGCCGCCTGTTTCCTGGCCCGCGCCCGGCCCGCAATGCCGGCGCGCTCGATGGTTGAGATCGCGGGGAGGAGAATTTTCGCCTGGCGCAACGCGGCAATGATGCCGGCGGCGATCGCCATGCCTCTATCGGTGTCCCAAGCGGCCCCGGCATCCGCGTCGATCATGAAGGGGATATCGGTTCTGCTTGCGCCGCGAAGGCCAACCGCAGCGGCGAGCTCGCGGGCGTGATCCGTCATTGTCTGCTCCCGGCCTGCATAGTCGGCGAACGAGGCCGCCGGTATGTCCAGCTGCTGGGCGACGAAGGATACAAGTTCCTCAGGGAGCGATGTGGATCGCAGAAGAATCTGGGCGAGGGTCATGCCAGGGTGGCGAAACAGCGCAAGCTGTAGAGCAAGACCGAGGCGATTGCGGTCCTCCCGGCGTAGCCTGATCAGGTCGAGGTCGCGGCGCTCAAAGGTATAAAGCCGGGCGAGATCGTCGCGCTCGGTCGGGACTCCCAGCAACTGTACCCGCTCCGCTTCGGTCAGCAGTTCGTGCTTCCGCATTTGCCATCCTCCCGACGTCCATAAAAGGCTCATGGATTTTGTGGACACACAAGGGTAAAGAGACATATTCTGTGGACGGAATCAGAGCCGTTCCACAGATCAATGAAGTTTGTCCACAGAATGGCCGTTTCGGAGACAGGAAAATGGGGGATATTCTGGGTTACGCGCGTGTGTCCACCGGCGATCAGGATGTCGCCGGTCAGACCATGCGCCTTGAACAGGCCGGCGCCATTAAGGTCTTCACCGACATCAAATCTGGCAAGAGCATGGATCGGCCTGGCCTGGCCGAACTGCTGGCCTATGCCCGTGTTGGCGACACGCTCGCCGTCGTGCGGCTTGACCGACTCGGGCGGTCACTGGCGGAGCTGCTGGAAACGGTAAAGATGCTGCGGGAGCGGCAGATCGACCTTCTCAGCCTTGAGGAGAAGATCGACACCTCCTCGGCCGCTGGCGAGCTGATCTTCCATGTGTTCGGCGCCATTGCGCATTTCGAACGCAGATTGATCTCAGAGCGGACAAAGGATGGCATTGCCGCCGCGCGAGCGAAGGGAAAGAGGCCCGGACGCCGGCCGCTCGACATGAAGAAGGTCGATGCGGCCATAAAGCTGATCGAGGCGAAAACGCCTCCGGCGGAGGCTGCCAAGCAACTTAGCCTTGGCCGTTCGACGGTCTATCGCGAAATGCGCCGGCTAGGCATCAGCCGCCCTGGCTAGCGCAACTCGCTCCTACGTTGCGCGTTTCCGAGCTTTCGCCATTCGATTGACCAGACACTTTTCTGATCAGGCCCGCAACCTCGGAGCCCAATGCTGTGAGCTGCCGGTGGATGTCGTTTATCTTCGGGCATCGGTTTCGCCTTTGGCGGTAAGCGGAACCCGTCAACATGCAGAACGTGCCGATGGCTCAAAGCAGTTCACACCCCGCGCGGCAATAGCGACGTGAAGCTCGCTCGCGTGACCGACACGCTCGTGCCGGTGGAATTGCTGACCACGTCCACTCGCGCGTCGAGCTGTTTCGCAAGAGCTTGGACAATCGCAGTCCCGAGCCCGCCACTTGTTTCGACTGCACTATCAGCTTGCTTTCCTACACCATTGTCGGAAACGATCAGCTGCCAATCCGGGCCCCTAATCTCATAGGTAACGAGGATCACGGTGTCCGGCTTGGCGACAGGGAACGCGTATTTTATAGCATTGATCACGAGCTCGGTGACGATCAGTCCCAGGCCGACAGCCTTGTCGGACCCCATCCTTCCCTCGTCCGCTATCACCTTGATCGCAAGGGGCTGACTTTCGCCGATCATCGAAGAAGCCAGGCTGCCGCAAAGCTTCGTCAGGTAGGAAGCGACCTCGATCTGGTCGATGCCGGATACGTGGAGGTGCCTTTGCACCTCTGCGACCGACATTACGCGCTGGTGGGCATCCCGCAAGTCGCGGCGTGCTTCCTCGGATGTGACCGCCCGGGCTTTCAACAGCAATATGCTGGCGATGATCTGGAGACTATTGGCAACGCGGTGCTGCATTTCCCGCAGCAGGATTTCCTTCTGATGGAGCAACTGTTCTGTCTGTTTAAGGAGCTCTTCCCTTTCCCACTCGATCTTGCGGCGTTCCGTGACATCAGTGAATGCCAGGAGGATCGTCGAGCGGCTCCCGTAAGTGACCTGTCGGGCGTTAAGCAGCATGATCCGGCGGCCGAGATCGGGAAAATCATGCGCAACCTCAAAGCCATCCATCGAGACATGTTTGGGAATGATCGTCTCCAGAAGAACGCGCAGGGCGGGAATGTCCCATTGGCCGTCACCGAGCGCGTAAAGCAGACGGCCTCTTGTATATTCGGGATCGGACTTGAACGTCTCATAAAAGGAACGGCTGGCAGCCAGCACACAAAACTGGTCGTCGAGCACAATAAAGGGCTCTGGAATGGTATTCACAATTGCTTGCGCCAACGTCTGTGCGTCTTCAATATTTTGAAAATCGATCATGGCGTAATAGATCCAATCCTGGCCGCGGATCACTTGTTTGCAATGAAGGCTTTATTTTCAACGTATATTATGATTCCTCGCTAAATGTCATTGACCTAGTGGTGAAAATCAACGCTTGGTACCCGAGGCGAATACAACTCGGACCCCTTTTCTACCCTTCCGCCGAAGTGTCCGAAGGGGAAGTCGTGACCCCATCCAGTCATTCGTTCGACCAGCCACTCAGCCTCTGGAATCCGCCTGCAAATATACTCCCGCTACGAACTCGTGCGGTCAGCGCCGAGCTTTCAATCCAGGCCTGGATTTCGGATGTCAGCGGGCCGAGAAAGATGACCTCCGCCAACGTCGCGGCCGCATGCAACACGGTCATTTCGGGCCACCTCATGGCGATGTCATGGTGCCCGATCCAAGCGTCAGGATCATTGTAGTCGATGACGCCGCGCGCTGTCCTCTCCGATGCGTTCACGAAGAACCTGTAGGACAGGACTCCCGGATGACCTTCGGCTTCGACCCGCCTTGCCAGCGCGCCCACCGCAATCTCGAAGTCTGCCGGTGTCTTCTTCAGCTCGTAAAGATTCAGGATGGTGAGCCGGTTTTCGATCATGATTGAACCTCGGTCCGAAACAGTATCTCTTTGCATAACCCGCCCCAGTACTCCCCAGGTCGGCACGGGCTCAGTGTAGCAGGCAACCCCATACCATCGAGAGGCCCGTAGTCATCGAAGTCAGTATAGTACGCTGGTTGCTCGTTCTAATTGCGAACGCGAACGGAAAATCCTACCCAGAGCGGACTTCCACGACGGGGATCAACCGTCAGGTTTTCACCACTAACAGCGTTGCCAAATTCGGTTTGATGCGAGCTCGTTGAAAGCCAAATAATTGACTGCGAGTTTGTCATATCCAGTCGTAACACGCCGACATCGCCTAGTCTTGTAGACGTCCGAACAACTTAGACGCGCGATGATGCTAACCGTACTTTATCCCTGCGCCCCAATCTAAATCCAGTGAAGTTTAAATTGGCCCGCCGTCAAGTTTGAATGGGCGGTATGTTCTAAACGGACCAGCATTCTTTCACTACCAAGGAGGTGGACTTCTGTCACAAGAACGAAGCGTGGTCGCAGGGCTGACGCTGACCGCCGCCTCCGTGGCAGTTTTGGCGGGGACGGAAACCGCGTTCGCGCAGGCAAACAAAGAAAAGTTTCTACGAGCGACTGGGCGACGGCTTCGCCATCGCGGCAGTGGTGGATCACCTGAGCGACGCCGTTGTGAAGAACTCCATCGTCGGCCAGAAGTCCAAGAACCCGCAGCGCGCCAAAGAACCTGGGAAGGCTAACCGGCCTCAAGCTGTGGGTCTGCGATGTTTTCAGGTAGGCCCTTCCAGTTCACGGCCTCCAAGCCCGGCAAGACGTCGCTCAAGAGACAGGCCTCGCAAGCATCCGCGGGGCACGTTTATGAGTTCACGCCCTAGCATTACAGTTGCATTTTAGTTCTCAGATGAGCACGTCGAGCGGCCGCCTGATGAGCGCGCCTCCAGCATGACCATGCGATGACGTAGGCGGGGTTTATGCGACGCTGGGCAAGTCTGATGGCGATGCGCCGGACTTCCTGGATAGACCAGCGGATCAAATCCTGATGGTCGGCATCCGCGGTCTTTTTTGGGGCGTCGCGTCATTGGCGCGGTATCGGATCACCGCCATCATGGCGAAGGCGAGCATGACGAGGGAGACGTGGCGATGCCAGCCATGCCATGACCGGGTTTCGTTGTGATCGAGTCCGAGCTCGTTCTTGGCGGTCTCGAAGCTGTCTTCGATCGCCCAGCGATGGCCTTCCACGGAAACGAGCGTCTGGATGCCCGTCCCGGCCGGGCACCATGTGGTGAAGAATGCGAGATCACCGTCGCTGATATTGCGCCGGATCAGCAGGCCACGGGTCCAAAGCCCCGATTTCGTCTCGTTATATTCGTCGGCATCGAGATCGGCGAGTTCGCAGTAGGCCCAGTCATGAAGCCGCGCGCCTTTGGTGCCCTCACCGGCGGAAAGACGCTGCCATGCACTTGGATCGAGATCACGGGCGATCTCCTGAGCTGTGCCGGCGACCGGAGGCTTACCCGACCAGGAGCCGAAATGGTGGTCCGATTTGACCCCAAGAACGTAGCCTTTGCAGGCTCGGCGCAGGGTTCCTTCGACGTCCCCGACGCCATACACCGCATCTGCGGCCACCCATGAAAACGGCACATCGGCTGCCAGCGCACGCCGTATCATATCGACAGCCAAGCCTGGCTTGGTAGCGAAGGCTACAGCCTCAGGAACATGGGTTGCTGCAAGCCTTGCCGGATCGCCGGTCCAGCTTTTGGGCAAGTACAGGGCCCGATCGATAAAGGCATGACCGCGAGCGGACACATAGGCGGCGAACACACCGATCTGGCAGTTCGTTATCTTGCCTGCCGAACCTGTATATTGACGCGCAACACCGCACGATGTCTTGCCCTGCTTGAGGAAGCCCGTCTCATCGATGACCAGGACCGCATCATCTGTGGCGAGGTTTTCGACAACATACTCTCGCACGATGTCGCGAAGTCCGTCCGCGTCCCAACGCCCGCGACCCAGAATGGCTTGTTGCCGCCACGGGCCGGGATCACCGGCCGCCTCAGCGCGCATCCAACCTGTCTTACGCCGCTCGTCACCCAGCAAGCCGTCCAGGAAAAGGTTCGCAGATGCTGCAACTCGCTCCTGCGTAAACAGCTTCCGCATACGAGCCTTCACGTCACGCAGCGATGATGCCCAAAGCTCAAGCGTAGTCTCGATTGATGCACCTGTCATCCATGACCTCCGAATCATGGAGACCCATAGATTCAGACCATAGATAAATATGCAACTGTAATGCTAGTCACCTGAATCCGAAATTCGTGTCATAAGTCCTGGACTTTCTGGCAGAAACGTTTGACGGAGGCCAGGATGTCGTCTGCGGATTTCGTCCACCTGTAAGGCTTCGGGTTCTCGTTGTGGCGTTCGATGAAGCTTCGGATGTCGGCCTCGAGCTGCATAGTCGAAGTATGGACGCCGCGACGGAGCTGCTTGCGGGTCAGTTCCGCAAACCAGCGTTCGACCTGATTGATCCATGACGCCGAGGTCGGGGTGAAGTGGACGTGGTAGCGCGGCCGTCGCATCAGCCAGTTTTTGATCGATGCAGTTTTGTGGGTCGCATAGTTGTCCATCACGATATGAACGTCCAAATCGGACGGTACGCTCGCATCGATCTGCTTCAGGAAATCCAGGAATTCGGTGGCACGGTGCCGCTTGTAGCATTTGCCGATGACAAAGCCGGAGGCGACGTCCAGAGCGGCAAACAACGTGGTTGTGCCGTGTCGGACATAAGAATGCGTGCGCCGTTCCGGCACGCCAGGCATCATCGGCAGCACTGGCTGCTCGCGGTCGAGGGCCTGGATTTGGCTCTTCTCGTCCACGCTGAGAACCAGCGCCCGATTGGGAGGTGACAGATAAAGACCGACGATGTCGCGGACCTTATCGACGAACAAAGGATCGCTGGAAAGCTTGAACGTCTCTGTGCGATGCGGCTGCAGGCCGAAAGCGTTCCATATCCGGCGGATTGTCGTGTGCGAAAAGCCTGTGGCCCCTGCCATCGAGCGGATCGACCAATGGGTCGCATCGCTTGGCGTTGAACGCAGCGTGCGCTCGATCACAGCCGCAATCTGATCGTCGTCGATTGTTCGGGGCCGACCAGGGCGAACTTCGTCGAGCAGACCATCGAGCCGGTCTTTAAGGAAGCGCCGTCGCCATTTGCCAACCGTATGTTCATGCACGCCGAGTTCGCCCGCAACGACCTTGCTCGGAACTCCCTCGCCACAGCGAAGAATGATCCGGCACCGCTCCGACATGGAGCGCGCAACGCGATGCTTGCGCACCTGTCGCTCCAGATATTCCCGCTCCGCCTCGCTCAAAACCAATGGGGCCGTTGGTCGGCCAGTCGCATTTGCCATGCCTCAACCTCCGATGAAGAGGCCAAGCATACAATGTAGTGAATTTTAGTTCCAGATGACTAGACCGCAACCGATTGACGGAACCTAGGTCAACCGATCAGGATCGGGCGGATGGTGTCGGGATGTCGACAGCGCGATACTGGCAGCGGGCTCAGCGGCCAGGGGCCGCCCATCGAAGGATGCGCGACTCGTCGTAAGATGGGCCTAGAGGTACCGGCTTTCGTCAGTGAGACGATCGGCTGCGACGGAACAAGAATGGAGATACTCGATGATTCTGCGGCGGCTCGAACATCACCGGCGATATGGCCACCCGAGCCGCTACTCGCGTTCGCCCGCTGTTAATTTGGCCGGAAGCAATAGGAAAGTTGGGCATGATACCCCTCGGTAAGCCAATCGAACAAATTCTCGGGGTCGGCGCCCTTCTTCTGCTGGCGTTCGGTTGCGCTCTCGTCCTTCAGCCCTTCCTCTCAGCTATCCTGTGGGCGGCGGTCATATGTTTCTCGACATGGCCGGTCTACCAGAGGTGCGAGCGGGCAGTCGGTGGCAATAAAAGCCTGGCGGCCGCCGTGATGACGTTGCTGGTTGCCCTCGTTCTCGTCGCACCGTTCGCCGTGATGGTGCCGTCATTGACCGACAGCGTAAGCAACCTGCTCACGGCGGTGAACCAGATTCTCGAGCAGGGGCCCCCGGCGCCACCGCTTTGGGTCGCAGGACTGCCGGTCATTGGCGAAAACGTGGCTGCCTATTGGGAGAGCTTGGCCCACAATGCGCCCGCGTTCATCATTGAGCTCAAGAAGCTGATCGGCCCCGCCACAAACTTGGCAGTAGCCAGCGGAGCGGTACTCGGCGCCGGGCTCTTAGAACTCGGGATGAGCGTATTCATCGCCTTTTTCTTCTTCCTTCACGGTCGGCGGATTGCAGCCTACGTGCGCGAAGTTGGCGAAAGGTTCGCCGGCCTCCGGTCTCGAAAACTGCTCACGGTCGTCGGCGGGACCGTCAAAGGCGTCATTTACGGTTTGATCGGCACGGCCCTCGCCCAGGCCGTCCTGGCCGGCATTGGTTTCTGGATCGCCGGTGTGCCTCAGGCGCTATTGCTTGGTTTCCTTACGTTTGTCCTGTCGTTCGTGGCGATAGGCCCCCCGCTTGTGTGGGGCGCGGTGGCGCTATGGTTTTTTGTCCAGGGAGCCGTTTGGTGGGGCCTGTTCGTCGCAGCATGGGGTCTGCTTCTCGTCAGCAGCATCGACAACGTCCTCAGACCCTACGTCCTCGGCAAGACCAACAGCCTGCCCGTGTTGCTCGGCCTTTTCGGGTTCCTTGGTGGCGTCGTCGCCTTTGGCTTCATCGGGGTATTCCTTGGGCCAACGCTGTTGGCGGTCGCCTACAGCCTGTTCCTTGAGTGGACCACCGCTGAAGTCGAGGAACGCAGGCACCCCACTGAGCAAATCTGATATCTCTTGAACTCTTCTCTCGCGTCCAAGACGCAGGATAAAGTGGACCTCAATTAATGGGGCGACCCGTTGCAGCGCTGTTTTGTACTACAGTGTGGTACCGCAGCTTGACGGAATCCCAAAATTTCTCCGTGGACAAGTAAAGTATCCTGGCGTGGTTTTAATACCAGCGTCCTCGTCCGTAGAAGCCGCCGCCTAGCAGAATAACTATCAGAACTATGATGAGAAGCGTGGTAATATCCATAGACGTCTCCTAGGAGTACCTAGAACGGTGCTTTTCTCGTGATTGTACTCCAACCTTGGACAACGTTTGGCACCCGGTTTTGTTCCATTTTGAGCTACGCATGATACCGCTGACGTGAGTTCGTTCTCCTTGACACAATCAAGCTCACGAACGCAGCGACGTGGTGATCGATCGTCTACTTGTCCCGGTGACGACGCCGACATAAGAGACACCAAAGGGGTCGGATGGACATGGACACGAAACGAGGTGGCGACTTCGCCGGCCGGCACTTACAGCGACGCGGTTGACGGTCACCTATTGAACGTCCAAAGGAGACTCAGTTGCATTGGAACGGTTGCTCTTCGCCTGCGTTTCCCGCCATTGGGATGGGCTTGCAACGGTCGAAGGCCATGGAACCGGTTACGATTATGCTTGTGGAAGACGAAGGGCTGTTACTCTTCGACTTTGAAGAAGCGCTGACCGAGGCAGGCTTCAATGTCATCGCCTTCTCCAGCGGAACGAGGCCATGGAGTACCTCAGGAGCGCAGAAGGCGCAGCCAAGGGTGTGGTCACTGACATCATGCTCTCGGATAGGGCCGTCGACGGTTGGGAGGTAGCGCGCACTGCCCGGGAGATCGACCCGGAGGTAGCTGTCGTCTACATCAGTGGACACGGCGCGGTTGACTGGCCGTCCGAAAGGGCGTTCCCAAACAGTATCGTGCTTGAGAAGCCGTTCGCCATAGCGCAGTTGATTACCGCGATCTCCAACTCCTCAACGGTCGTTTAGCCGACGCTCTGCGTAAAGCGGCGGAGCGTCGTCTATTGAGTTTCCATTGATGATTGACGAACGAAATCTTCGATCGCATCGGCAGAAATCGGGGGCGCTCAACAGATGTCCCTGAAGGCTGACCTGATGGGGTTGACGGCCTCCGCTCCCGGTCGATCCCGGAGCTTGACAGATCCGCTCAGCACTCAGTTTTCCTGGACCGAAAACGCCATTCTGGTCGAGCCGGAGTTCAACGCCGGCCGGCTTCGTTTCCTCGCGATAGAGGTAGACGCCCAGGACTATGACGGCGACAACGAAGCCGCCAATGATCAGGTACAAGGTATTGTTTTGCTGCATGAGGAGAGCAATCTTGCCTTCTTGTAAGTGGAAGAAACTGGGACTATCCGGTCCTAGTTTTGAACAGTGTGAATCAATACCAACGGCGGCGCGTATCCGCCAAAGTCAGCCCGACAGCCACGCCCAGCAGAAAACTGACAATGCCGACCCCGCCAAGCACAGTCGCTGTGGCGCCCGGGTTCTTTCGAGCGACCTCTGATACCGCTTGGACCTGCGTGCCTAGTTGCTTCGCTGCGCGCGCGGCCGTGTTCGACGCGTCATTGTAAAGATCGGATGCCCGCTCGCGCGCTTGATCAAAAACGCCGACAGTTCGTTCCGCAAGGATCTTGTTGATCTTTGTCACTTCATTGCGAAGCGTCGCGATCTGTTTTTCTAGTGCCTCCTGTGTATCACCGACACCAGGTGCGGCGGGGTTAAGAGTCTGGGCCATTCAACGTGTCCTTATAGGAGAATGACGGAACGATGCTAAAGCAGCGTAGCCGTCTTTCGGGAGTTAGCGTTTCCAGCGGCCTTCGTATTTGAACTCGGGGGCCGCCTTGAGCTGATCCTTGGTCGCGTCCATCACAGCCGTCCATTTCTTGTCGTTTTCGACGTAGGTGATTTTGACAGCCTTCGGGCTGACAACAACGTAGCGCTCGCCCATCCCGAGGACACCTCCGACCGACACGATATATCCGGCCAGCTGACCTTCCGAGAGGACCAGATCCTTGATCTCCCCGATCGACTCGTTGGCATTGTTGGTGACGTTGAGATTGACGAGATTGTAGCTCAGCACGTCGGTCGGCTTGGCGGTGATGAAGGTTTCGGTGGTCGTGGTTTCCGCCGTCTGCGCGGCAGCCGCTCCAACAATCATCGTAGTAGCTGCAAGAGCAATCAGAATACGTCGCATGGTCCCACCCCTTGGAGGATGTTCAGGAACCCGGAAACGCCATGAAGCGATCGAAAGTTCCAACGACCTCAGTGAATTGGGCGGTGTGGACGGATTTGACCAAGATGAAGCCTGCTGTGAGTGCGAAAATGGAAGCGGAATTTCGCTTCGTCTTCTCGCATCGTAGGGCGACGCGTTGAAGCGTTTGAGCTCGCCGACGGCTTGTTCGATGCGGGCGCGTCCTATGTAAAGGGCCTTGGCGAAGAAGCCCGGCTTTTGTTTCTCATTGGCCTTGTGCGGAAGGACCGGGATGATGCCGCGTTTCGTGCCGCCTGCCGGTTGTCCTTGTCGCCGGCGCTGCAATGAGGCTCGAAACACCTCCAGCGCCGCCGCCCAATCCTTTCGGAAATCTTTCCCGACGAAACGCGGCGCTCCTGCCTCCGGTTTCTCTTCAATGCCTTGCGCTTCACACGGCCCATGGCGTCAAGGTCCATCGCGTAATGACGACAATGGCACAAGCTTGCGCTCCCATCGCTGCGCCAAGGCGCTGCGGCGGCTCGCCGTCAAGCACATCCAAGACCAATGGCGAGGCCGAACGTGTCGTCCAGACCGCTCTGCGCGAATGGGCCTATGCCAAGGCCCACAAAACATCGGAGCAGCGGGCCGCCGACCTACCGATCTGGCTCTACCGATACAATTGGCATCGCCCCCACGGCAGCTTAAAATCCAAGCCGATCAGCAGACTAGGCCTCACCGACGACAACCTGTTGAGGCTCCACATCTAGGCAGGTTTCTGTACACCAAGTAGTTCGGCAAGACCCACTAATGGCGAGCAACATCAGTGTGCGCCGATCAGGCACAAACGGAACAGTGGAAGAGCCCAAACCGAGCGAATAAGAAACCCCGCCGACAGCGGGGTCTTGATTATGCCAGAGCGGGACCCTTACCAGTCGTCCTGTTTGCTGTACCAGTCGTCAATCTCCCTCTTCGCGCGGTCCTTCTCAAGACCATAGCGTTCTTGGATTTTGCCTTCGAGCTGGTCGCGTTTACCGGCGATTTGGTCGAGATCGTCGTCAGTGAGCTTACCCCACTGCTCCTTAATCTTACCTTTGAATTGCTTCCAATTGCCTTCGACCCGATTCCAATCCATATGCGTTTTCTCCGGAGTTTGCGCCTATACAACAAACTCACAACGGTTGAATTAGTTCGAGCCGTCGCAGTGATATGTCAGAACGGCGGCTTGGCGGACTCCAACTCACGCCGATAAACGGAATCTTCACCCGCATTGAACGGCTTCGTCACCAGGAACGCCGGCTCCGGTCTCGCACCAGTCAGCAGGCGCTCGGGAAACGCCGTTTATGAAGTTCACCGGCACTGGAGATTGAGCAAGAATGTTCTTGACCGCATCGATCCCGGAACTGCCATCGGCAAGATGTCCGCCAGAATCATTTTGGGCGATGTCTTGCCATAGAGGTCGACGCCCTCATCCTACGTGCGTGCGACCGCTCTTAACAGAGCGCGGGCATACCGCCGCAAACGGGCAGATGAGCGCAATCCTCACGGAAAGTGGCATTCGCATATTCCTATTGTGCCTTCCGCGCCTCGATGACTGACCACCCCAATACGTCAGTTAAGGCAGCGGATCTCTGTACGCGGATCTTTGTGTGAATTGTCGGCACCTGGAACAACGTTGGTTACTTAGCGTTTGCGCATTTGAGGGTTAGGGAGGTTGCCATCGTCCTGGTCACACATGATCTACGCCGGCAGAATTGCCAAGGCTCCGGCTCGGCGTCCCTCATTGCATCTGTCCGTTGCGCGATCGCATCGGGAGTGCCATTCGCCGTGACGAGTTTATCGTACCGTGTTTTGGGCGGCAGCATTGTAATCGAAGGCAATGTGGTTAAGCGTAGCGACGCCGAGCCTATCCACCGAATTGCCGAGGATATTGCCGGTCAGGGGCGTGTAATTATGAGGGTCGGCGGCATAAACCACTAGGCCGCGGTCCAGGTCGGCTTCGGACTCCCATAATTCCATGAAGTTGATACGTGAAGGATCTGATGGATAGGCCCAGGCAACCCGAAATGCGCGAGCGCGCCTGATCAAATCCGCATGTGCGTCAACGAGGGCCTTCCGCCGAGCGGCCGGAATATACGCATAATCCTGCTTTGTTCGCCCTTAGTGTTGCTTGGCGTACTTTCAACGCGATGTCCTCTTCAAGGCAACGTGCTTGCCAGCAAAAATAAGTTAAAGGGTGGCGACCTCCTGTTGCTGTTTAGGGCCTCACTGCGGTCCCGGCCTCCGTTCGCGAGGCAGTATTGATCTGCCCGCTCGCGCTCTGAAGGTCCCCAAGCCCGGTCTCTGCTTTCCATGCCTCGATGCCGTGGCGGAACGCGCGCGGCGTGTAGGCCAATTGCTCGGCGGCCCTGGCGACATTCAGCGCCGCAAAGCCCGCCGCCGCTGCGTCCCTGTCTTCACCCTCCACTTTGATCAGGGAGGGGTCCGCTCCAATCACCTCGGCAATGATACGGGCCGCCTCCAGCGACGTGCAGGCCTGCCCGCTGCCCGCGTTGAACACGCCCTCCCTTTCGGCTGCGACGGCTTCGAGAGCCAGTGAAACCACGTCGTCGACATAGACGAGATCAACGCGGTAGGCGCCCCCATCGCGAATAATCACGGGCTGTCCGCAAGCAAGCGCGCGGATGAACGCTGTCACCATGCCTTTGCCGTGCATGCCGGGACCGTAGACCGATGCGGGGCGAAGGACCGTCACGGGCATCCCCTTCGCTTTTCCGAAGGCGAGCAGGCAAATCTCCGCCGAGAGCTTGCTCGACAGATAGTAGCTGGCGCGATTGACGGGAAAGGCGGGACTCGTCTCCGTGGCCGGCTCGGGGGCGGGCGTGTACACCTGCCCCGATCCAAAGTAGACGAACTGCTGAACATCCTGCGAGGCGGCATCCATCGCAACCTGCAGCGCTCCGTTCGTGTTGAGTTCGAAACACTTGGCGGCCTGATGGGCATCGCTGAGGTCGGCAGGAATAAAGGCTGCGAGATGAAGAAGCGCCTCCGCTTGCCTTATCGACGGAAGTGGCTCGCCGATCGACCACTGCTCAATGCGCAAGCGCGTATGCTTGCGCGCCGGCACCCGCTCTGGATCGCGCACAAGCGCCGTGACGGCGTAGTCTCGTGCAAGTGCATGCTCAATGAGTCTCGCCCCGATAAAGCCCGTCGCGCCAGTTATCACCAGTTCCTTTGGACTCACGGCCGATCTCTTCCCTCAGGCTTTCTCTTCAAGACGAGCGGGGGCGGTGACCAGTTCGCCGGGTCTGACCACTGTTTCCGACCAGTGCCGCAATATGGTTACGGGCGTGATTTCCGGCTGAACGACCGGTTCGCCGAACAGCAAACGCCGGATGCACATCTCCACTTCATTGAAGCCAGCATGGATCCTCACCCCGGTCGTACCCGAAAACCGCGCATTGATCTCGAAGATCCTGGGAACGTCGTCGTCGAGGCGGAACTGGAAATTTGCAGGCCCGTAGGCGCCGAGGGCGTCTGCCGCCTGCGCCATTGCCGCGTTGAGGGCCGGAAACGGCTCAGCAAAGGCGCGGTAGGTATTGCCGTCGCGTAGATCCCGGCGCATGACGATCGTCGCGCGACATTTCCCGTCGAAGGTAAGTGTGCCGGCAGTGTATTCGGTCGCATCGGAGCCGACATATTTCTGTATGACGATGCCGGGCTGCTCGGCTATTGCGCGCCTTAGCTGGTCTCGATCGCGGACGATGCCAAAGCCGATCGACCTGGCGCCGATCCTCGGTTTGACGATAAGCGGAAAGCCGCACTCTTCGATGAGCGCCTCCTCATCGCCTGGCAGGCAGGAGGGAACGAAGCCCAGTCCGCGTTCCCGGAGGAACTCGGAGGTAAGCCACTTGTCGTTGGCGATGGATACGACAGATGGGTAACTGATGATCACCTTGGTTCCGTAGGTCCTCTCGATCGCTTCGCGGTTGGCTGAAAGGATCGGCAATTCCACGTCGGTTCCGGGAATGAGGATGTCGGGCCGCTCCGCTCGCAGCAGGTCGCCCAGCCTGTCCAGATATTCCGGGTCCTTCGCCATCGGAACAAGATAGGCGGCATCGCCCCAGTAGAGCCCGGCCGAGAGCGGGCTCGGGTCCCCCACGATTATGGTCGCTCGAAGCGTGGAGCGCCGCAATGCGCGAATGATGCCCTGTCCAAGGAGGGCGCCCCCGCCCGTGATGAAGACCTTCATGTCAGCCCTACCCCCAGTTCAACAAGCCTGTCCCGGCAACGGCCCAACTCGCTGAGCTTGTGCGCATCGGAACCGATCGAAACAAATGGATTGATTTCGTCGCACAACGCCAAGAATCCAGACATATCGACCAGGTACGAGGAGTTGATCTCGATGGCGATCCCCCGCTCGAGCGTCGCCGTCATCAGCGTGCGAAAGTAATTCTCCGGAAACCGGCCGTATCGCCTCAGGCTCATCCCACCCGGATGTCCGAGCACGTCGATCGGCGCGTTCGCAATCATGCCTATTGACAGCCGGAATTCGATTTCGGCCGTCTCCTCGAATGACAATTGCTTGAAATCGAGATAGCCGCCCTGCCCGTCCGGCAGGCGGTGGACGACGCCAAGAACGATATCGCAGGCGTCGAGCACGGACTGCGACACATCCAACCGTCCATCGTCGTCCATGGCTTTCGTCTCGCAACCGACATAGACGCACATATCGCCGAAGCCATCCACAGCCGAAAGGATCTCGGCCTTGAAATCGGGAAACCAGGACGTGTCTTCTCGGACATGCTCCGTGAAGGCGAGCTCGGCGAGGCCGCGTTTTTTGGCGGTTTGCAGCACCTCGAGCACCGTCGCCTCCCCATCGGTCCAGTTGGTATGGACCTGGAGTTCCACATTCAGTTGCTCGCGACTGAGATCCCGAAAACGGGAGAACACAGGCTTGCCGCTATCCGTCTTTCGTTGCGGTTCCATGCTTTTCATTGCGCCCTTTGATAAGCTTCCTTCTGTTTCCATCAGTCGGGGCGCACCCAGCGGTCGTGCCACAAGTTGAACATCAGCACCGCCCACAACTGCGGACCCCAGTCGCGGCGGTCGGCAAGATGTGCCTTCCAGCGACTGACGATCGGCTCGGCGCGGAAGATTCCATCACGCTGCAGGCGAGACGGCGACAGCATCTCTTCCGCCCAGGCACGCAGCGGTCCGCGCAACCAAGCATTGACGGGAACGCCGAATCCGCGTTTTGAAAGACTTATGAATTGTTCCGGCAGCCTCCGGGACAAGAGCTTGCGCAGCGCGGGCTTGCTCGGAGCTTCGGCAAAACACAACGCCCTTGGCGCGCGCCAGGCCAGTTCGACGAAGCGGTAATCGAGCAACGGAGCCCGCATCTCCAGGCCCACCGCCATCGAAGCTCGATCCATCTTCACGAGGATGTCGTCGGGCAGATAGTCGACCATGTCGCGGTACATCATTCTGTCGACTGCGCCCAGGCAAGCCGGTATCCGCTTCGAGGTCATTGCGGTCGGAGGCTCTGCTCCGCCGAGCACGACGTCGGCCGGATGTGGCCAGAGCGAGCGAAAGTCCAGGTAGCGGGCGTCCGGATCCTCGATCTCCAGGAGCTCGGCAAGTCTTCTTAGCCGTTTGCCGGTCACTTCGTCCTGAAGCGAAGACGGCCCCGCATAGCGAGCCGCCGCGGCAGCAAATTCCAGCACCCAGTGAGGCGCGTGCCTTGCCGCCCGCAGGGCAACGGCAGGCGTTTTCCTCGCCAGCCGGTCGAAGGCGAGCATTTGCCGATAGCGTTTGTAGCCGCCGAAGAACTCGTCGCCGCCATCACCCGAGAGTGCCACCGTTACGGTTCTTCGCGCCAGCTTCGATACAAGCAGCGCCGGAATCTGTGAAGGATCGGCGAAGGGCTCGTCATACACATCCGGCAACTCGGTGACCATGCGCAGTGCCGTGTCGGGTTCTGCCGTGATCTCCGTATGATCGGTGCCGAGCTGCCTGGCGATGCCTGACGCGAGATCCGCCTCGTTATACTGCTCCTCCAGGAAGCGCACGGTATAGGTCTCTACACGCGAGGTCGAAACTTCCTGCATAACGGCCGACACCAGGGAAGAGTCGACGCCGCTGGAAAGGAGGGCTCCCACCGGCACGTCGGAGACAAGGCGCTCGCTCACCGCCCGTTTCAATTCGGCGTCGAGCGCGTCCAAGGCTTCGTCGGGGCATTCGATCCGTTGCTCATAGCCTCGTTCCACAGCCTCGAAAGCATCCCAATAGCTCTTGACTCCGCTCAGGGCGGCCGACGCCGACGCCGGCGGAGTGTCGACCGAGAGGCTCAGCCAAGAGCCATGCGGAAGCTTGAAGACGCCGCGGTAGATCGAATAAGGCGTTGGCACGTAGCCGTGTCGCAAGAAAAGCGTGGCCGCCTGGGGGTCTACTTCAACGGAGCGGAAGGACGGATGCGCCCTGATGCTTTTCAGCTCGGAGCCGAAGGCAATGCCACTCTTGGATACGCCGATATACAGCGGCTTCTTTCCTATACGGTCACGAGCGAAAATGATATTTCGCGTGGCGCTGTCGTAAAGCGCAAAGGCGAACATGCCGTTGCAGCGCTGCAATGCACCTTCCAGACCGTAAGTCTCGATCGCCTCCAGGAGCACTTCGGTATCGGAGTGGCCGCGAAAGCGAGCGCCCTGCTCCTCCAATGCGGCCCGCAAGCCAAGGAACCCGTAGACCTCGCCGTTGAAGACGATGGAGTAGCGGCCGCTGCTTGAATGCATAGGCTGGGCACCCGTGGGGGAGAGGTCAATGATGGACAGGCGGCGGTGTCCGAGCCCTACACAGCCCTCGCGATCGAGCCAGGTATCCGACGCGTCGGGCCCGCGGTGAGCGAGCGCGTCCGTCATGTGCGTCAGGATCTGCGCCACTTCCTCCCGACCGTGCTGCGCATAACCTATCTGGCCGGCAATTCCACACATGAGAAATTCCTTTGGCGGTTTGCAGCGAACCGCTGACTAAAGAGCCGCCAAAACCGGAGACATGTCCGCCCAGGCCACGAAATGCGGATTTGCGAAATCGCTGTCGTCCAGTTGCTTCATCTTGCCGTAAAGGAGGCGAGAACCGTCCAGCCGGACAACCGATCCGCCGGCGGCGTTGAGCACCGCATTGCCCGCCGCCGTATCCCATTCCATCGTGCGGCCGAAGCGGGGATAGACATCCGCCCTGCCTTCGGCGAGCAGGCAGAATTTAAGCGACGAGCCGACGGAGGTGTAATCCGTCACGCCGTGACCGGCGAGAAACGCCTCGGTCTCCAAGCTGTTGTGCGAGCGGCTGGCGACGGCGGTCATCACCGGACCGCGCGCCCGAACCCGTATCGCCTGCCGATGCCCGACCGCAGTGCCGGTGCCGAAGACAAGCTTCTCCGCCCTGTCCCTGTCGGCGACGTAGGCGCAGCGCTGCGCCGGCGCGTAGACGATGCCGGCAACAGGGACATTACCCTCGATCAAGGCGATATTGACAGTGAAGTCATCGCGCCGGTTGATGAATTCCTTCGTTCCGTCGAGCGGATCAACCAGGAAGAACCTGCCACAGCTGATATCGGGGACGCGGCCGGAGGCGACGGCCTCCTCGGCGACGACCGGAATATGCGGGAAAGCTGCCGCCAACCTGTCGAGAATGATTGCTTCGGCCCGCTCATCCGCCTCGGTCACGGGCGAACAATCATCCTTGAAGCAGACAGTCGGGCCCGCCTCGTAGACGGCGAGGATCGACGCGCCGGCCTCGAGCGCGATGCGCTCGAACAGTTCGCAAAGGGGCGTCATTTGTCCTCCATCTGTCTGTCGAGGAATGCCTCGATTTTCAACGCCAGCGCAATCGGGTCCTCTTCGACCGTATTCAGATGCAGTTCCGGGTTCTCCGGCACTTCGTAGGGCGAGGAGACGCCGGTAAAGTTCGCGATCTTGCCGGCGAGAGCCTTCTCGTAAAGCCCTTTCGGATCACGCCGCGCGCATTCTTCGAGCGGTGTGTCGACGAAAATTTCGATGAACTCGCCCTCCTCCATCAGCTCGCGCGCCATGCGGCGTTCGCCGCGGAACGGCGAGATGAAGGACACAAGCACGATCAGCCCGGCATCGGCCATCAGCTTGGCGACCTCCGCGATGCGACGGATGTTTTCGACGCGATCGGCTTCGGTGAAGCCAAGGTCCCGGTTGAGCCCGTGGCGCACATTGTCGCCGTCGAGCATGTAGGTGTGCTTGCCGCGGGCATGCAGGAGCCTGTCGAGCGCATTGGCAATTGTCGACTTGCCCGAGCCGGAAAGCCCGGTGAACCACAGCACGGCGGGGCGCTGGCTCTTCATCGCCGCACGCGCGCCCTTGTTCACATCGGTCGCCTGCCAATGCACGTTGTCGGCGCGCCTGAGCGGGAAATCGATCATGCCGGCGCCGACCGTCGCGTTGGTCACCCGATCGACGAAGATGAAATTGCCGGTCGCCCTGTTGTCCTTGTAGGCGTCGAAGGCGATCGGTGCCTGGGTCGAGATGTTGCAGACGCCCACCTCGTTCATCTGCAAGGATTTGGCCGCCTCGCGGGTAAAGCTGTTGATATTCACCTGATGCTTGAGCGCCGTGACCGTTGCGCTGACGCTGTCGGTCTCGGTGCGCAGGATGTAGCTGCGCCCGGGAAGCATGGGATTGGCGTCGAACCAGATGACATGGGCCTGGAACTGGTCCGCCACGAAGGGCCTCGAGGCGGGTGCCACCAGCATGTTGCCGCGCGAGGCGTCGACCTCATCGGCCAGGACGAGCGTCACGGCCTCGCCCTCCGCCGCAGTGGCCAGATTGCCGTCGAACGACACAATCGCCTTGACCGTCGATCGTTGCCCGGATTTCGCGACGACGACCGGCTCGCCGACCGAAATCCTCCCGGAAGCGACCTGCCCGGCATAGCCGCGGAAATCCGCATTGGGGCGCATGACCAGTTGAACCGGAAAGCGGAAAGACCTCTCCGCTTCGGGCGGATCGAGCTGCACCGTCTCGAGGTATTCGAGGAGCGACGGCCCCTTGTACCAGGGTGTGTTCTGCGATGCCGAAATGACGTTGTCGCCGAACCGCGCGGAGATGGGAATCGGCTGGATGCTGACAAAGCCCAGCTTTTTCGCAAAAGCTCGGTAGTCGCGGGCGATCTCGTCGAAGACCGATTGACGGAACTCGACGAGATCGAACTTGTTGACGGCCAAAATGATGTGGCGGATGCCGAGCAGCGAGGCGATATAGGAATGGCGCCGGGTCTGCTGGAGAATGCCCTGGCGGCTGTCTATAAGGATGACGGCCAAATCCGCCGTCGAAGCGCCGGTTACCATGTTGCGCGTATATTCCTCGTGGCCGGGCGTGTCGGCGACGATGAATTTTCGCTTCGATGTGGCGAAATAGCGGTAGGCGACGTCGATGGTGATGCCCTGCTCGCGCTCCGCCTCGAGCCCGTCGAGCAGCAAGGCAAGGTCGATTTCCTCGCCGTTGGCGGCGGCCTGAGAACCGACGCGCCCGAGATTCGTCAATTGGTCCTCGAAGATCAGCTTGGCGTCGACGAGCAAGCGCCCGATAAGCGTCGATTTGCCATCGTCGACGGAGCCGCAGGTGATGAATCGGAGGACCGACTTGCTGTCGTGATCGGCCAGGTGCGCTTCCAGGTCATGTGGCGGCACCGATTGAAGATACGACATCAGAAGTACCCCTCGCGCTTCTTCTTCTCCATCGCACCGGCCTCGTCCGTGTCGATCAGCCGACTCAGCCGCTCGGAGGTGCGCACCGTCAACATCTCCCGCAATATGTCCGGAACCGTGGCAGCCTCGGAGTCGATTGCGCCGGTCAGCGGATAACAACCGAGCGTCCGGAAGCGAACCATCCGGTCCGCCACCTCTTCGCCCGGATCGAGCGGCATACGCTCGTCGTCGACCATGATGAGCATGCCGTCGCGCTGCACGATCGGTCGGGGCGCAGCGAAATAAAGCTGCACGATCGGGATGCTTTCCTGAAGGATGTATTGCCAGATGTCGAATTCGGTCCAGTTGGACAGCGGAAACACCCGCATCGTCTCGCCGGCGCCGACGCGCGTGTTATAGGTCTTCCACATCTCGGGACGCTGGCGCTTCGGGTCCCATCCATGCTGCGCGTTACGGATCGAAAACATGCGCTCCTTGGCCCGCGACTTTTCTTCGTCCCGCCGCGCTCCGGCGAGCGCCGCGTCGAAGCCGTATTTCTCGAGCGCTTGCCTGAGCGCGATCGTCTTCATGACATGGGTGTGCAGGTTGGACCCATGCGTGAAGGGACCGATGCCCTGGTCGACGCCATCCTGGTTGGTATGGACGAGAAGGTTGAATCCGAGTTCCCGCGCCATGCGATCGCGAAACTTGATCATCTCCCGGAATTTCCACCTCGTGTCCACATGCAGGAAAGGAAATGGCGGCTTTGCCGGGAAGAACGCCTTCATGGCCAGATGCAAGAGCACGGACGAATCCTTTCCGATCGAATAAAGGACGACCGGGTTCGAAAATGTCGCGACTACTTCTCGAAGGACATGAATGGCTTCAGCTTCAAGTCGCCGAAGGTTGGCAAGAGACATGCCGCAACCCCTCTGACTTTTGAAAAAAGAAACTTTTCTCTATGCATTTGTCGAATGCGCAACCCGTAAAAAACGATCGGGTGTTTCTCAGCAATCGCAGGGCGGTCGAAATTTGCCCCACTGAAAGGCGACATTTAAGCGCTATATCACTAACATTTCAAGTAACAAGACGATCGCAGCCGTTCCCGGTCAGATGGGACCGACCGATCTGGTCTTCAGAATGGCGGAGAAACGAGGGTCGAAGGTCCGGCCGATCGGCTCCGCCGCTGCGCCGATCGCCACTGCCCAGGGATCGGTGAAGCCAAGCTGAAGACGCGGCGCGCTTCGCATCCGCCGTTCGGCAATCGACGGCAGCAACGGATGAATGGCGTCGATGAGCTGGCGGGCGAGCCCTGGCGGCATGCCTCCGCAGAGCACGATCGTCTGCGGATCGAAGATCGTCTCGAGGATCTGCACGGCGCCCCTTAGCTCAAAGGCGGCTTCGGCGATCCAATCGGCAATTCTGGCGTCCGATGCCGCTGCGATATCGTCGAGCTGCCGGTAATGGTCGGGATCGGCCGGGTCGAGATCCAGAATCTTGCAGAGCGAGGCGATCGACGCCCGATGCTCGAGCGGCGCCCGCTGAGCTTCGGTTCCATGTCGCGGCCTGCTGAGGATCATGCCGATTTCGCCGGCATTGCCGTTGGCACCGCGGTACAGTTCTCCGTCGAGGATCAGGCCGGCGCCAATCCCGTAGCCGACATAGATGCAGATCGCCTGATCCAGGCCATGGGCCGCCCCGACCATCTTTTCGGCCGTCGCCGCCGCGGCCGCATCGTTTTGCAAGCGCACGTCGAGACCCGTTCCGATTGCCAAGGCTTCCGATAGCGGGAAGCGTTGCCAGAGTGCCATCATCCAGGGGTCGTCCGGATCGGTATCGATGCCGAAGGGGCCGGGCATCGCCACGCCGAGCCCGACGAGACGGTCGCGCGACTGCGACGCTACCCCGGCCAGCTCTCGCCGGGTCTTTTCGATCAGCGAGAGGATGGTCTCGGTCCCCCTCTCCGGTCCACCGGCGGGCAGGTTCGCCTCTCCCCGCGCAAGCACGGCGCCGACGAGGTCCACCGCGATCGTCCGCGTCACATGTCGATCGATCTGCAGGCCGATGGCAAAGGCGCCTTCCGGCACCAGCCGATAGGGGGTCGAAGGCTGTCCGCGTCCCTTGCGCACGGCGGCGAGCGAGACGACCAGCCCGTCGCGCTCGAGTTCCTCGATGATGTTGGACACAGCCTGCTTGGTGAGTGCGGTCGCGCGCGCCAGGTCGGCCCGCGACAATTGCCCGTTTACTCGGAGTGCGTCGATCATGACGCGCCTATTGTGGGCACTCGCGCCCTCCTGATTGGTGCCGCTCTTGGCCCGGATCGGGCGCATCTCGTTCATCCCACAAATCCCGCTTGACACATCTAGAATATTGAACAAGAAATAAGTCAAGACAATTGACTTAATGAGAGGTCGCTAGAACCTCGGGGAACGACGATAGCGGCCAGTCAGCGCCGCAAACGCTTCGATCGAGTTCTCGACGACCGTCGCGACGCGCGACGGATTCTCGCATCCGGCACGCCGTTGGGCGCGCCCCGCAGACTGGAACGATCAGCTTTGGAGGCAGCAATGTTGAAATCCACACGCAATGTTTTACTCGGTGCGACACTTCTCGGCGTCACGTTAGCGGGCCAGGCCCACGCGGAAACGACCCTCAATGCGCTGTTCATGGCGCAGGCGGCCTACAGCGAAGCCGATGTGCGTGCCATGACGGAGGCTTTCACCAAGGCCAATCCGGACGTGAAGATCAATCTCGAATTCGTGCCCTACGAGGGCCTGCATGACAAGACGGTCCTGGCGCAGGGCTCGGGCGGCGGCTACGACGTCGTCCTGTTCGACGTGATCTGGCCAGCGGAATATGCCAGCAACAAGGTGCTCGTCGATGTCACCGAGCGCGTCACGGACGAGATGAACAAGGGCATCCTGCCGGGCGCCTGGACGACGGTCGAGTACGACGGCAAGCGCTACGGCATGCCATGGATCCTCGACACCAAATACCTCTTCTACAACAAGGAAATCCTCGAAAAGGCAGGCATCAAGGCGCCGCCGAAGACCTGGGAAGAGCTTGCCGAACAGGCGAAGGCGATCAAGGACAAGGGGCTCCTCCAGACGCCGATCGCCTGGAGCTGGTCGCAGGCGGAAGCGGCGATCTGCGACTACACGACACTGGTCAGCGCCTATGGCGGCAAGTTTCTCGACGGCGGCAAGCCCGCCTTCACGACCGGTGGCGGCCTCGACGCTCTGAACTACATGGTGACGAGCTACACCTCCGGTCTCACCAATCCGAATTCGAAGGAATTCCTAGAGGAGGATGTGCGCAAGGTGTTCCAGAACGGCGAAGCTGCTTTCGCGCTCAACTGGACCTACATGTACAATCTCGCCAATGATCCCAAGGAGAGCAAGGTGGCCGGCAAGGTCGGCGTCGTGCCCGCTCCGGGCGTCACCGGCAAGAGCGAGGTTTCTGCCGTCAACGGATCCATGGGGCTCGGCATCACCACAACCAGCAAGCATCCGGAAGAGGCGTGGAAATATATCGTCCACATGACCTCGCAGGAAACGCAGAACGCCTATGCAAAGCTCAGCCTGCCGATCTGGGCCTCGTCTTATGAGGACCCCAGCGTGACCAAGGGGCAGGAAGAGCTGATCGCCGCGGCCAAGCGCGGGCTTGCCGCCATGTATCCGCGGCCGACCACGCCGAAATATCAAGAGCTCTCGACTGCGCTGCAGCAGGCGATCCAGGAAGCGCTGCTCGGCCAGGCTTCGCCGGAAGATGCGCTGAAGACCGCCGCCGAAAACAGCGGCCTCTGAAGCAAACGGATCTGGGCCCCGAACGCACCGCGTCCGGGGCCATGTGATCTCGAGTCTCACCAATCCGACCCGAGAGCGGTAAAGGTTCAACCATGTCCGGCACCTGGATTTCGACGCGCGCGTGGCTGCTGATGCTGCCTCTGCTCGTGGTGATGATCGGCGTGATCGGCTGGCCGCTCGTCGACACGGTCCGGCTTTCCTTCACTGACGCGAAGCTCGTCGGCACCGCGGGAAGCTTCGTAGGCTTCGACAATTACGAGCGAATAGTGACCGGCTCGAACTTCCGAAGGGCGCTCGTTACGACGACCTGGTTCGCCGTCGTGTCGGTCGCCGCCGAGATGGTGCTCGGCGTTCTTGCCGCCCTCCTCCTCAATCAGCGGTTCCGCGGCCGAACGGCGCTCCGGGCTCTGATGATCCTGCCCTGGGCGTTGCCGACGGTGGTCAATGCAACGTTGTGGCGGCTGATCTACAATCCGGAGTATGGCGCGCTCAACGCGGCGCTCACCCAGTTCGGCCTGATCGACAGCTATCGCTCCTGGCTCGGCGAACCGGGTTCGGCGCTCACCGCCCTCATCGTCGCGGACTGCTGGAAGAATTTTCCGCTGGTGGCGCTCATCGCACTGGCCGCCCTCCAGGCCGTTCCGCGCGAAATCACTGCCGCGGCGCTC
Organism: Sinorhizobium fredii USDA 257; assembly: GCF_000265205.3. Lineage (NCBI taxonomy): Bacteria > Pseudomonadati > Pseudomonadota > Alphaproteobacteria > Hyphomicrobiales > Rhizobiaceae > Ensifer > Ensifer fredii. Next base: position 3,334,565 of record NC_018000.1, on the reverse strand, counting down.
GTCGACGGTGCCGGTGCTTTCAATCGTTTCCGCTTCGTCATCATGCCGTACCTGGCTGGCCCCCTGCTGGTGGCGTTGGTGCTACGCACCATCGAGGCTTTCAAGGTGTTCGACATCATCTGGGTGATGACGCGCGGCGGACCGGCTAATAGCACGCGCACGCTGTCGATCCTCGTCTACCAGGAAGCCTTCTCCTTCCAGCGGGCAGGTTCCGGCGCGTCGCTGGCGCTGATCGTCACCCTGCTCGTGACAGTTCTTGCAGCCGCCTATGCCGCACTGCTCCGCAGGGCAGCAGGAGCTTCGTGATGGAACGCCAGAGCCCGCTCTTCACCGCCTTCGTCTATGCGAGCGCCCTGCTTCTCGCTGCCGTGATCCTGGCGCCGGTCGTCTGGCTCTTCGTCATGAGCATTTCGCCGGCCGCCGACCTCAGCGCCAAGCCGCTCGCCTGGTGGCCGAGCGAAATCGACCTCTCCCGCTATCGCATCCTGCTGTCGGCGGTCGAAAACAGCGCCGGCGGCGCCTTCATCGCCTCGCTGATGAACAGCCTGCAGGTCGCCGCCATGGCAACGCTCGCCGCGATCGTGGTCGCCATCCCGGCTGCCTGGGCGGTGTCGCGGACGCCTGCCGTCTCCTGGTCGCTCTACGCGGTGATCGCCACCTATATGCTGCCGCCGGTGGCGCTTGCCGTGCCGCTCTATATGGGCCTTGCCTATTTCGGTCTGCTCAATTCGGTCTTCGGGCTGGCGCTCGTCTACCTGACGATTCTCGCACCCTTCACCACCTGGCTCCTGAAATCCGGCTTCGATGCCATACCGAGGGAGATCGAGAGCGCCGCAATGATAGACGGCGCGCGGCTCGATCAGATCCTGCGGCTGCTGACGCTGCCGCTCGCCGCCCCCGTCATGGCAACCTCGGCGCTCTTCGCCTTCCTGCTTGCCTGGGATGAGTTCTTCTACGCGCTGCTCTTCACCTCCGATCTGCGCGCCAAGACCTTGACCGTCGCCATTGCCGATCTCGCCGGCGGCCGTGTTTCCGATTACGGGCTGATCGCAACCGCCGGGGTGCTCGCCGCCCTGCCCCCGGTGCTGATCGGCCTTGTCATGCAACGCGCCCTGATTTCCGGGCTGACAAGTGGTGGCGTAAAGGGATGATCATGCGAACATCAAGAGAGCGCCCGGCCGGGCTCGTCGCGATCGATCGGGAGATGGCCCGCCAGCACGCCGATGCCTTGGCTTCCTATGAGGCAGCGTCGGCTCTTGCGCCACGGATTGCCGCATCGCTGAAGTCCACTGGCCGGCTTCTGCTTCTCGGCATGGGCGGCTCGCATGCTGTCGGCCGCGCCGTTGAGCCGCTCTACCGCGCCCTTGCCATCGAGGCCGTCGCCCTGCCACTTTCCGAGCAACTCGGCCAGCCCTTGGCTGTCGAAGGCAGGACCATTCTCATCACCTCGCAATCCGGTGAAAGTGCCGAGGTGCTGCGCTGGTTCAAGGAAGCGAATGGCGGCACGACCGAAACATTTGGCCTGACGCTTGAGGCGAAGTCCTTTCTCGCGAAGGCCGTGCCGTCACTGGTTGGCGCCGGCGGCAGCGAGCAGGCCTTCGCGGCAACCCGCAGCCTGACGATTAGCTTCGCGCTGCATCTTGCGATCCTTTCCGCCCTCGGGGACGATCCGAGCGAGGCGCTTCGCGCCCTTAAGGGACCGGAAGCTCCCGACATCGAAGGTGCGCTTACCGCGCTCGCCGACGTCCGCGCCGTCGTCACCTCCGGCCGACGGTTGCAGGGCCTCGCCGAGGCGATCGCACTCGGCCTCACCGAACTGTCGCGGCTGCCCTGCTTCTCGCTCGAAGGCGGACAGTTGCGGCACGGGCCGATGGAAATGCTCGGCGCCTCCGTCGGCGTCGTGCTTTTCCGTGCCGCCGATCCGGCCGCCGGGCTTGTTGCGGCAATGGCAAGTTCCGCGGCCGAAGCCGGTGCCCCGGTGGTCGTCTTCGATGCATCGGGCGAGCCACCGATCGAAGGCGTGACGACAGTTCCCTTCCGGCCAGCGGCAAGCATGGCGGCGATTTTCGCCATGCTGCCGGTCGCACAAGCCTTCATGATCGCCTTTGCCGACGCCCGCGTCGAAAACGCCGGCACGCCGGTGCGATCCACCAAGATCACCCGGAGCGAGTAGAGAGATGCGTCCGCTGGCAGTCATCGGCAATGTCAATGTCGACCTCATCCTCGGCCCTGCCGAGCCCTGGCCGAAGGCCGGCACGGAAATCATCGTCGACCACGACGAACTGCGGGTCGGCGGCTGCGCGGGAAACAGCGCGCTCGCCTGGGAGTCGCTCGGCGTCGACTACGAGATTGCCGCCAATGTCGGCAATGACCAGTTCGGTACCTGGCTGAAGGAGGCCTTCGGCGCGCGGTCGCGCCATTGGCCTGTTGAAGCCGTGGGTTCGACGCTCTCCGTCGGCATCACTCATCCGGACGGCGAGCGCACCTTCTTCACCACCCGCGGCCACCTGCCGCTCTTCAACTTCGAAGAGGTGCGCGCGATGTTCGACTGGAGCCGCCTTCGCGGCGGGCTCGCCCTGCTCTCCGGAGCATTCCTGACCGATGCGCTGACGCTTGCCTATGACGCGTTCTTCGATTGGGCGGATGCGCACGACATCGCCGTGGCGCTCGACACCGGCTGGCCGCTCGAGGGCTGGACGGAGGCCAATCGACTGAGAACGCTCGGCTGGCTGAAACGCTGCCATTGCGCCCTCTTCAACGAAGTGGAAACAACCACTCTGACCGGACGTTCCGACCCGGCCGAGGCGGCGCGCGGCCTGAAAGCGGGGATGCCTGCCGACGCGATCGTGGTCGTCAAGCGCGGCCCGCACGGGGCACTCGCCCTAGATCGCGACGGCAAGGAATTTTCCGTTGGGGCGCCGCACGTTGCCGTGATCGATACCATCGGCGCCGGCGACGTGTTCAACGCCGGCTTCCTGGCAGCGCTCGCCGCCGACATGCCGCTGGAGGCCTGCCTGAGGATCGGCGTCACGGTCGCCTCGGAAGCGATCTCCACCCTGCCGCGCAGCTACGGCAAGCCCCTTTCGGCCCTCGTCGAGGAAGCCCGTCAATGAGCGCACTCGAAATCCGCAATATCCAGAAACGCTACGGCGATATGGAAACGCTTAAAGGCATCGATATCGCGCTGGAAAGCGGCGAGTTCCTGGTGCTGCTCGGATCCTCGGGCTGCGGCAAGTCGACCCTCTTGAACATCATTGCGGGGCTCGCTGAACCTAGCGGCGGTGACATCCTGGTCGGCGAACGCTCGATCCTCGGCGCCCATCCCAAGGACCGCGACATCGCCATGGTGTTCCAGTCCTATGCGCTCTATCCGAACATGAGCGTCGCCCGCAACATCGGCTTCGGCCTCGAGATGCGCAAGGTACCGGTGGCCGAGCGGGAGAAGGCGGTGCGCGACACCGCAAAGCTGCTCCAGATCGAGAACCTGCTCGACCGCAAGCCGAGCCAGCTTTCCGGCGGGCAGCGTCAGCGGGTCGCCATCGGCCGGGCGCTGGTACGCAATCCACGGGTTTTCCTCTTCGACGAGCCGCTGTCGAACCTCGATGCCAAGCTGCGCATGGAGATGCGCACGGAACTGAAGCGCCTGCACCAGATGCTGAAGACTACGGTCGTCTATGTCACGCATGATCAGATCGAAGCGATGACGCTCGCCACCCGCATCGCCGTGATGCGCGACGGCCGCATCGAGCAGCTCGGCTCCCCGGGGGAGATCTATGACAGGCCCGCGACGCTTTACGTCGCCGGCTTCGTCGGCTCGCCGCCCATGAACATCCTGGATGCGGAAGTGACCGCAAGGGACTTGAGGATTGCGGGCTCCGACGAGGCGTTTCCACTACCGGAAGCTTTCAGCAGCGCCGTGTCTGCAACCCGTCGCGTCAAAGTGGGCGTCCGGCCCGAGGCGCTCCGGCTTGCCACCCCGGACGCGAGAGGTATCCGCCTGCCGGCAAGCATTGAAGTTATGGAGCTGACAGGGCCGGAACTGGTGACCACCGCCAGGATCGGAGAACAGCGCATCACCGCCTGCCTACCGCCGCGGACATCGCTTGGCCCCGGATCGGAACAAATCTTCTGCTTCGATGAAGATGCGCTGCATCTCTTCGACGCCGAAAACAGCCGGTCGCTTCTGGCGCGGTAGCGCCGAGACACTGCGCTGCCTCTGAGACCCTCAGCGACCTGCAGCGGTCCGCGGCGAAGGCCCGCGGTCTTGCCGGTAGCCAAGCTTCTCGGACAGCTCGCCTGCCGCATCGACCAGAACGCGAAGATAGGCATCGCGGTTGCGCAACCCGTCTTCCTTCGGAGCGACGAGGCAGAGCGTGGCGATGCAAATTTCTTCCGCGTCGTAGACCGGTACCGCGAAGCAATGGGTAAAGCTGTCGACGATGCTGTTGAAGGTGAAATAGCCGTCCTGCTTGGCTTGGCGGACCTGGCGGATGAACTCGGCCGGATCGAGGCGCTGGCCGCTCGGCAGCACGAAATCTGCCTCCGGGATGAAGGCCAATATCTCCTCGTCGCTCATGTGGTCGACGAGCAGACGACCGGAAGCGGTCCAGGGAATCGCGACCGATTCGCCGATATTGGTGGAGATGCGGAAGGGACGACTGCCCTCGTTCATCAGCACGACGGCGTACTTGTTCCCTTCGAGCTGGCACATCTGCGCGGTCTCGCGAGTCTGCTCGGCAATCCTTGCGAGCAGATGCTCGCATTCGCGCATCAGGTCGAACTGCTCCGCGTATACCGCGCCGAGGAAATAGAGCTTGCGGCCGAGGAAGACGCGGCCGTCGTCGCCCCGGTATTCGATGACGCCCTGGCGGAGAAGCAGATTGATCAGTTCATAGACGGATGAGCGCGGCGCACCGATCCCCTGCGCGATCTCGTTCGGGCGCAGGGGCTGTCGCTGCAGGCGCAGATAATCGAGGATCTCGAACGCCCGGTCGAGACCCCGTGCTCTGCGATTGATCGTGTCTTCCGCCTCCGCCATCACGTCCTCGTTTGTGTGAGTCGGGGCCAGCTCAAAGCGGCCCCGGGGGATGCATCTCATTTAGCCTTGTAGGCGACGCAGTCAACTTCCACCTTGCAGTCGACCATCATGCGCGATTGCACGCAGGCACGCGCCGGCGGGTTCCTGCCGAAATATCCCGCGTAGACGCCGTTGAACGTCCAGAAGTCACGCGGATCGTCGAGCCAGACGCCTACGCGCACCACGTCTTCGACGCCATAGCCCGCCTCATGCAGGATGGCGATCATGTTCTCGATCGCCTTGCGGCTCTCGGCGACGATGCCGCCGCCGATGATCTCGCCGTTTTCCATGGCGACCTGCCCGGAGACGTAAAGCCAACCGTTCGCCTCGACGGCGCGCGCAAAAGGCAGCGGCTGCTTGCCCGCACCGGATTCTCCCGTTCCATAACGCTTGATCGTCACACTTCACTCCACTTCTTGATTTTACTCTTACTGGTCAGTTGAACGTCGACGTTTTCAGAAATTCTGCCAGTCGTTCGGTCCTGGGTTTCAGGAACATTTCGCGTGGATTGCCCTCCTCGCCGATGCGTCCCTGGTTCATGAAGATCACCCGCGACGACACCTCATAGGCAAAGCGCATCTCGTGGGTGACAATCAGCATGCTCATGCCGTCGTCGGCGAGCGCCTTGATCACCTGCAACACCTCGTTGACGAGCTCCGGGTCGAGCGCCGAGGTCACCTCGTCGAAGAGCATCAACTTCGGGTTCATGGCGATGGCGCGGGCGATTGCCACGCGCTGCTGCTGCCCGCCGGAAAGCTGGCCCGGATAATGGTCGATGCGTGAGAGCAGGCCGACGCGGTCGAGCCATTTCTCCGCCACCGCCCGCGCCTCGTCGCGGCTCATCTTCTTCACCTTGATGAGCCCAAGCATGACGTTGCCGGCGGCGGTCATGTGCGGAAACAGGTTGAACTGCTGGAAGGCCATGCCGGTCAGCGCCCGCTGTCGGGCGATCTCCCGCTCCGGCTTGCGACGGCGCACGCCGCCGGCCGTCTCGTAGCCGATTTCCTGGCCGTCGATCGAGATCGTGCCGCCCTGGAACTCCTCGAGCATGTTGATGCAGCGGAGCATCGTCGTCTTGCCGGAGCCGCTGGAGCCGATGATGCTGATCACCTCGCCCTGCCGCATCGAGCAGTCGACGCCCTTCAGCACCTCGACCGTGCCGTAGCGCTTATGGAGATCGCGGATTTCAAGAAGATTGGTCATCGGATTTCCGAGGCCTCACGATGGAACGGCGGTTCTGCGCTCGACGTAGCGGCCGAAGCGCTCGATGCCGTAGTTGATGACGAAATAGAGGAAGCCCGCGAAGAAATAGAACTCGAGGCTCATGAAGGTGCGGGAGATCACTTCCTGGGTGCGCAAGAGCAGTTCGCCGACGCCGATGATCGAAAGCAGCGTCGATGCCTTGACCATCTCGGCCGCCGTGTTGACCCAGGCAGGCAGCGCCTGACGCAGCGCCTGCGGCCCCAGCACATAGACAAAGGTCTGCGGGAAGGTCAGCCCTATCGCCTTGGCGGCCTCGGTCTGGCCCTTAGGGATAGACTGGAGCGCGCCACGCACCAGTTCGCCGACATGCGAACTGCAGAAGACCGCCAGCGCAAGGACGCCCGCCTGGAACGGACCGAGATCGATGCCGATGGTGCTCAGGACATAGTAGCTCGCGAGTACGAGCACCAGCACCGGCGTGCCGCGGATGAAGTCCGTATAGCCGCGCACAAGCCATTGGACTGGCCTGTAGCCATAGGTGAGCGCAAGGCCGACAAAGACGCCAAGCACCGTGCCGACGACGATCGAGAGGAGCGAGATGGAGATCGACACGCCGAGCCCCTTGAGGAGCGGGACACGTGCGACCCAGATTTGATCGACAAAGCTGAAATCCATGGCGATCACCTCGGAACGGCAAGACGTCGCTCGACGGCGCGCATCAGAGCGGCCAGCAGCGAGCAGGTTGCGACATAGAGGCAGCTCGCGACGATCCAGGTTTCGATGACGCGGAAGGTCTCGACATTGATCTTGCGTGCCTCGAACGTAAGCTCCGGCACGGCGATTGCTGCGGCAAGCGAGGTGTCCTTGAACAGCGAGATCAATGTGCTGCCGAGTGACGGCAGGACGTTGCGCAGCATCAGCGGAATGATGATCGAGGTGCGGATCTGCATCTCCGTGAGGCCGATCGCGAGCCCCGCCTCCCGCTGACCCGCCGGCACGGCGATCAGGCCGCCGCGGAACACTTCGGCCAGATAGGCGCCGGAATAGATCGCCAGCGTCATCACAAAGCTTTCGATTTTTCCAAGCCGGACGCCGAGCTCGGGAAGGGCGAAATAGCTGAAAAGGACAAGCACGAGGATCGGCGTGTTGCGGATGATCGTCACGTAGAGTCCGGCCGGTTTTCGCAAGAGGACGCTCTTGGAAACGAGGCCGAAGGCGGTGATCAGTCCGATCACGCAACCGGCGAGGATCGCCACGACCGCGAGACCAAGGCTGAGCGCCAGCCCCTGGAGAAGCAGGTCGAACGAGCGCCAGACAGCCGCGAAGTTCAATGTATAGGTCATGGGCGAAGCCATTCGAAGCAAAGCGATCGGCAGCCCCGCCTAGGCGGAGCCGCCGATGACAAAGGCTTACTTGTACTCGACCGGGAAACCGATCTGCGGCGGGGTCAGGTCCTTTCCGAACCAGGTCTTGAACGACTTGGCGTAGAAGTCGAACTCGACGCCGGTCATCGCTTCATGCAGCGCGGTGTTGACGAAGTTCAGCCAGTCCTGATCGCCGCGCTTGACGCCGCAGGCATAGGTCTGCGGGTTCCAGCCGTGACCTGCATCCTTGTAGCGACCCGGGTTCTGGGTCATGTACCAGGCGAGCGACGACTGGTCGGTGGCCGCCGCATCGGCGCGGCCGGATTCGAGCGCCTGATAGATCAGGTCGACGGATTCATACTGGTCGACCGTCGCCTCTGGAAGTGCGGCATGGACCATGTCTTCCGCATAGACGTTCTGCAGCACCGAGATGGTGACCGACGAACCGGCGCCCTTCAGCGCCTCGTAATCGGCATACTTCCCATCGCCCTTCAGCATCAGGCCGACACCTTCCCGATAATAGGGAATGGTGAAGGCGATCTGCTGGGCGCGTTCGCCGGTGACGGTCATGAACTGGCAGGTGAGATCGACCTTGTCGGTGGTGATGTTCGGGATACGCGCATCCGACGACTGGTTGACGTACTCGATTTTGTCCGGGTCCCCGAACAGCGCCTTGGCAATGATGCGACCCATATCGACGTCGAAGCCCTGCAGCTTGTCCTCGGCGCTCTTGAAGTGCCACGGCGCATTCGTGCTGCCGGTACCGAGGATCAGGTGGCCGCGCGCCAGAACTTCATCGAGCTTGCTGGACGGTTGCTGCGCTTGAGTGGGCATGGCGGCGAGCGCGGCGACTGCGAGGCTCGCGGCGATGGTGAATGTCTTGATCATCGGAGATCTCCCCTTTTTCGTTCCCGGGCTGTTGTCCGTTATATTGGACATTCGTCCTTAATACCGGATTGACCTATGAAATGCCTCAGTTCATAACTTGTCAAGCGGCATCGGCGAGATTCGCCGTCCGTGATTTCTCGTGGGAGGACCGAGCCTATGACCCTGCCGATCGAAACGCCTGCGGTGCTCGTCGATCTCGACATCGCCCGCCGAAACGTCCACGCCTTTCAGGCCTATGCCGATCGGCACGGCATCCGCGTGCGTCCGCACATCAAGACGCACAAGCTGCCGCAGATGGCCGACCTGCAACTCGAGGCAGGGGCCATCGGCATAACCTGCCAGAAGGTTTCCGAAGCGGAGGCGATGGTCGACGGCAGCGCGCGGATCAAGGATGTGCTGATCACATACAACATCCTCGGCGAAGCAAAGCTCGCGCGCCTGGCCAGATTGAACGCGCGGGTGATCCTCAGTGTGGTGGCGGACAATCCGACGGTCATCGACGGGCTGTCAGCCTATTTTGCCGGTGCGGAGAAGCCGCTCACGGTGCTGGTCGAATGCAACACGGGCGGCGATCGCTGCGGCGTCGCGACCCCCGAAGCGGCGGCTGACCTTGCCCGGCGCATAACAGATGCAGCGGGATTGCGGTTCGGCGGCTTGATGACCTATCCGCCGGTCGGCAGTGCGGCGCGGGTGCAATCCTTCATGAGCGAGGCGAAACGGCTGATCGAGGCGGATGGGCTGGAGGTTCCGAGCATTACGTCGGGTGGCACGCCGAGCATGATGCAAGCGGCCGAAGCGCCAGTCGCAACCGAGTATCGGCCAGGCACCTATATCTACAACGATCGCTCGCTCGTCTCCCGCGGTGTCGCGACTTGGCAGGACTGTGCGCTCACCGTGCTTGCCACGGTCGTCTCCGTGCCGGCGCCGAACAGGGCGATCATCGACGCCGGCAGCAAGGTGTTGACCTCCGACCTTCTCGGTCTCACGGGCTACGGCCATGTGCTCGGGCGCGACGACATCCGCATCGACCAGCTTTCGGAGGAACATGGCCGGCTTGTTTCCGATGGCCCGATCGGCCTCCAGGTCGGCGAGCAGCTTCGCATCGTACCGAACCACGCCTGCGTGGTGACCAACATGGTCGATCTCGTCCATGTGATCGAAGGCGGCGAGCCGATGGCTAAGTGGACCGTCGTCGCCCGCGGCCGCGTTCTCTAATCGTCTTTCAACGGCATCTTCGAGAGATGAGAGCAGCGCCATGAAGTCGCTTGGGCGAAAGTGGCCGAGTCATATTTCGTAGCCCGCAATCGTCAGATGCCGCAAATGCAGTTATGTTAGCGCGGCCAAGATGGGCATTCCTGCGACAAAACATCGGGAGGCTGGGTCGGCAGGGGCAAGAAATTCCCGGAAACGCCTAAAGAAGGATAGGAGATTTCCCGAGTCCGCCCGACGGTGTCATATGTTTGCGTTGAGATAGTCGATTAAATTGATAGTTTTATCTGGCAAAGGATGGAGGTCGACATGAGTTCGAATAGACTTGCCGGAATAGTGAAACTAGCACTTTTGGTCGGAAGCCTGCAGCTCGGCTCGATCGGCCTTGCCGCCGCTGATACGACAATCCTGAACGTGTCCTATGATCCGACCCGGGAACTCTATAAGGATTTCAATGCCGCCTTCGCTGAAAAGTGGCAGGCCGACACGGGCGAAACCGTAACAATCCAGACCTCGCATGGCGGCTCGGGCAAGCAGGCCCGATCTGTGATCGACGGCCTCGAAGCCGATGTGGTGACGCTGGCGCTCGAGGCCGACATCGACGCGATCGCCAAGGCGACCGGCAAGATTCCGGCCGACTGGAAAGGCCGCCTGGACAACAACAGTGCTCCTTATACGTCGACAATCGTCTTTCTGGTCCGCAAGGGCAATCCCAAAGGCATCAAGGACTGGGGCGACCTGACCAAGGAAGACATTCAGGTGATCACCCCGAACCCGAAGACCTCGGGCGGCGCCCGCTGGAACTTCCTGGCCGCCTGGGCTTGGGCGCGTGCCGCCAACGGCGGCGACGATGCCAAGGCGCAGGAATACGTGACGCAACTCTTCAAGCACGTTCCGGTCCTCGATACCGGTGCGCGCGGCGCAACCACCACCTTCGTGCAGCGTGGCCTTGGCGACGTGCTGCTCGCCTGGGAAAACGAAGCCTATCTTTCTCTCGAAGAACTCGGCCCCCACAATTTCGAGATCGTCACGCCATCGATTTCGATCAAGGCCGAGCCGCCGGTGGCCCTCGTCGACGGCAATGTCGACAGCAAGGGCACCCGCAAGGTGGCCGAAGCCTACCTCAACTATCTCTACAGCGATGCCGGCCAGAAGATCGCTGCGAAGCACTACTACCGGCCGTTCAAGCCCCAGCTGGCCGACCCCGCGGACATCGCCCGCTTCGCCGATCTCAAACTTGTCACTATTGACGAATTCGGCGGTTGGAAGGAAGCTCAGCCGAAATTCTTCGCCGATGGCGGCGTTTTCGATCAGATCTACAAGCCGGGACAATAAACCCAATGGCCGTTCGCAGCAGCACGCGATGGCGGTTTCGGCAGCCGAGCGTCCTTCCGGGTTTCGGATTGGCGCTCGGCGTCACACTGACATGGCTTACCCTCATCGTTCTCATCCCCCTTTCCGGCCTGATCTGGCGCTCAAGTGGCCTCGGCTGGTCCAATTTCATGGCACTGGTCCTTGACGAGCGCACCGTCAACGCGTTGACGATCAGCTTCGGCACGGCCTTCATCGCCGCGGTCGTCAACCTCATCTTCGGCGTCATTCTCGCCTGGGTGCTGGTGCGTTATCGGTTTCCCGGCAAGCGGGTGATAGACGCCATGGTCGATCTGCCCTTCGCGCTGCCGACGGCGGTCGCCGGCATCGCCTTGACGGCGCTCTATGCGCCGAACGGCTGGATCGGCTCGCTCCTCGAACCGCTCGGCATCAAGATCGCCTTCACGCCGGCCGGCATCGTCGTGGCGCTCGTCTTCGTCGGTCTGCCCTTCGTGGTGCGCACGGTTCAACCCGTCATGGAGGAAATCGACAAGGAGGTCGAAGAGGCGGCCGCGACGCTCGGCGCCAAACGGTATCAGACGATCAGCCGGGTGCTGCTACCGGGTCTGCTTCCGGCCGGACTGACCGGCTTTGCGCTTGCCTTTGCCCGCGGCGTCGGCGAGTACGGTTCGGTGATCTTCATCGCCGGCAATCTGCCCTATGTCTCGGAGATCGCACCGCTGCTGATCATTATCCGTCTGGAGGAATTCAACTATCCCGCTGCGACCGCTATCGCGACGGTGATGCTGGTCCTCTCCTTCATCATGCTGCTCATCATCAACACGATCCAGTCCTGGAGCAGACGGAGATACAGTAATGACGCTTGATACCAGCTCAGCGCCGACGGCGGCGCCATCCAAAATCGTGAAAACGGCAACCTCGGAAACGCGATTTGCGCGTCTCACGCTGATCATCGTTGCGCTCGGTTTCGTTGCCCTCTTCCTGCTCTTACCCTTGGCGACCGTCTTTATCGAGGCGTTTCGCAAGGGACCGGTCGAGTTCGCGACGGCGCTTCGCGATCCCGAGACCCTTTCGGCGATCCGCCTGACGCTGACCGTCGCCGCGATCTCCGTCCCGCTGAACCTTATTTTCGGAGTGGCGGCCGCCTGGGCGATCGCCAAGTTCGAATTCAAGGGCAAGGCGTTCTTGACGACCCTGATAGACCTGCCCTTCTCCGTCTCGCCGGTGATCTCAGGTCTCGTTTTCATCTTGCTGTTCGGCGCCAACAGCGCCCTTGGCCCCTTCCTGCAGAAGCACGGCATGCAGATTCTCTTCGCCGTGCCGGGCCTTGTGCTTGCCACCGTTTTCGTCACCTTCCCGTTCGTCGCCCGCGAACTCATCCCGCTGATGCAGGAGCAGGGGACGAGCGACGAGGAAGCAGCACTGTCGCTCGGGGCGACCGGCTGGCAGACCTTCTGGCATGTGACGCTGCCGAACATCAAATGGGGCCTGCTCTACGGCGTGCTGCTCTGCAATGCCCGGGCGATGGGCGAGTTCGGCGCCGTCTCCGTGGTTTCCGGTCATATCCGCGGCCAAACGAACACCATGCCCTTGCAGGTCGAAATCCTCTACAATGAGTATAACTTCGTCGCCGCATTCGCGGTGGCGACAGTCCTTGCGCTTCTGGCGCTGGTGACGCTCGTTCTGAAGACGGCACTTGAACTTCGTTACAGCGACGAGATCGCTGCCAGCCGCAGGCATTGAAAGGTCCAGACATCCATGGAAGTCCGCGTCCAGAACATACGCAAGGAATTCGGCCGCTTTCCAGCGCTCGACGACGTATCGCTCGACATCCGGTCCGGCGAACTGATCGCGCTGCTCGGCCCATCCGGCTCCGGCAAGACGACGCTGCTGCGGCTGATCGCCGGGCTCGAAAGCCCGACCGACGGGACGATCTTCTTCGGCGCCGAGGACGCGTCGCGGAAAAGTGTGCAGCAGCGAAACATCGGTTTCGTCTTCCAGCACTATGCGCTGTTCCGGCACATGACCGTGCTCGACAACGTCTCCTTCGGGCTGAAGGTCAGGCCCTCCAGCCGGCGTCCGCCGGCCGCCGAGATCCGCCGCCGAGCCCTCGATCTCCTCGAACTGGTGCAGCTTTCCGGCCTGGAAAAGCGCTATCCGGCCCAGCTCTCCGGCGGCCAGCGCCAGCGCGTGGCGCTCGCCCGCGCCATGGCCGTGGAGCCGAACGTCCTGCTGCTCGACGAACCCTTCGGTGCGCTCGACGCGCAGGTTCGCAAGGAGCTCCGCCGCTGGCTGCGCGAGATCCACGACCGCACCGGCCATACGACGGTCTTCGTCACCCACGACCAGGAGGAGGCGCTCGAGCTTGCCGACCGCGTCGTGGTGATGAGCAAGGGCGCGATCGAACAGGTCGGCACGCCCGACGAGATCTACGATCGCCCGGTGTCGCCTTTCGTCTACGGCTTCATCGGCCAGTCGAACTGCATTGATGTCACCCTTTCGAGCGGCGAGATCTGGTTCGAGGACCGGCCGATCGGCCTGCGTGCCGCAAGCGAACCGGACGGGGCGGCGACCCTCTACTTCCGCCCGCACGACATTGAACTCATCGACGGTTGCGGCGGCTGTCTCGCCGGCCTCGTCACGGCGAGCCGACGCGTCGCGGGCACCCGGCACCTGGAGCTCGATCTCGGCAAGACCCATCCTTCGATCGAGATCGAACTGCCGCCGGAGCGGGCCTCCTCGACGGACCACACCCGCATCGCCTTCCGGCCGACCAAATGGACGCTTTTCCGCAAGCAAGGCGGCTTAGCAGCCATCCCGCAACGCGTGGAAGCCCCCGCAAGCGAACTGGCACGCACCGGCACCTGAACGGGCGCCGCAGACGTGCCGCCCATGCGGCGATTCGAAGTGCTACAGCGACCTTTGTGCTTCTGAAAAGAACACGGCGCTGTAGTGCCGGGATGAGGTTTGTTCTATCAGAGCGATAGCGTCGGCTCCGGATTCCGCAACCGGCTGCCCATCGCCTTTGGAGCCACCTCATGACCATCATCGAAGAGCTTGTCCGAACCCTCGGCGACGTCCTACTGACCGGCGACCGCATCGGCGACGCTATCGCAGCGATGCCAGCCTGAGCGGACGCAGCCTGCCGAAGGCCATCATTCGTCCGGCGAGCGTGGCCGACGTCGCCACCGCCCTCAGCATCTGCAACGAGCACCGCCAGAGCGTGGTGCCGCAGGGCGGCATGACCGGTCTTGCCGGCGGCGCCAATCCGGACGCAGACGATATCGTCATCTCGCTGGAGCGGATGAGCGGCATCGAGGAGATCGACAGCGCCGCCGCAACGATGACGGTGCTTGCCGGAACCTGCACATCGCCTTCTCGGAGCCGGACGCGGACGCCGAGACGCTGCACGAGGTCGACGGGATCGTCTACGCCCTTGTTGGCCGCTACCACGGCTCGATCTCTGCGGAACACGGCATCGGCATCCTGAAACGCGACTTTCTCGACCGCTCCCGCAGCCCTGCGGAGCTCGAGGTGATGCGGCGCATCAAGACTGCGCTCGACCCGAACGGTATTTTGAACCCCGGCAAGGTACTTGGCCGATGATGACTTACTCAAGCCACGACGCTGGCGATTTCGGCAGCCGGCCTTCCGGGTCGATGACCTCGAGTTGAGGGCCGCCGCGCCCGTTCCAGCGCCAGAGGGCCACACAAGTGCCGCCGGGTGACATGTAGGACGGATAAATGACGCCGTCGTAGCCGCGCTTCAAAAGGTCGGCGTGGGTCTTGTGCGTCTGCGGCAACAAGCCCCTATCGAGCTCGTCGCGCCACTCGCAGCGGTGAATGGTTTCCTCGAGCCCGAGTCCGGCAAGGACATCGCCATCCGTGAGATCCACCAGCTTCGCATCGCGAAGCTCGAGCTGCACGATCAGCGCCGGATGCTGCACGAAGCCTTGATTGTATTCCGCCCAGGCGGTGGAAAGTTCGCGTGCGGCATAGATCGTCGGGGTGCCGATCGGATTCCATCGGCCGCCGAAGCGGGCAGCGCCGTCGCCGGAAAGCGGCATATGGGCCCAGCGCGGCACGAAGGCGCGCGAGAGCGTCATCGGCCCGGCCGACGCCATTGGCCCTGAACTAGAGCGGGGCGCAGGCGGAGAACCGCTCACGCGTTTCCTCGTCCCGCTCTCAAGCGTAGACGCCGGCGCGGATGGCTTCGAGATAGGCGAGGACCTTGTCGGCCTTGCCTTCGCCGACCAGATCGTATGCGGTCTTCCCGGCCCAGCCGGGGATCGGCTGGTGCTTGAACCAGATGACGGCGCGCGCTTCGTCTCCCGCCATCTCGGATGCCATGGCAAGAATGCGAACGACCTTGCTCAAGGCGCTGTCGACCTTGCGCGCGCCGGACTTTGCCGTCAGCGTATTGCGCGCGACGCCAATCAGCTTGGCGAGTTCGGCAAGCGTGACGCCGAGCCGATCGGCGACAAGGCGTGCCGACAGGAACGGGGAGTGATCATCCCCGAAACGCGCCGCCGGTATCTGGAAATCGACCGCCACCATCACAGAGCTCGAACCTGTTTTGATCAGTTCATCATGAAAATAGGATCAGTTGCCGCTCAATTCAAGCACAATTCGAAACCTTGGCCCGGAAGGCTCAGGTCCGCCAGTAAGGCTCGCGGCGCTCGAAGAAGGCGGAGACCCCTTCCCGCGCTTCGTCCGTTTCCCAGGTGTCGGCGAGCTGCTCGATCGTCGCGGCGATGACGACATCGGTAATTGGGCTCCCGAGTGACCGCGCGAGCCGCTTGGCGCGGCCGGCCGCCCCCGGCGCCGCCGCCAGATAGGACGCAACTTCCGCTTCGACGGCGGCATCCAGCGTGGCGACGTTGACAACCATCGACACCAATCCGGCGGTTTTCGCCTCTTCGGCCCCGAAAAGCCGCGCGGACATGAACAGAGGCCGCGCCCGTGCCTCGCCGATCCGGGCGATGACATAGGGGCTGATCGTCGCCGGGATGAGCCCGAGGCGGGTTTCCGTCAGCCCAAATTTTGCACCGTTCTCGGCGATGACGGCATCGCACACGCTGATCAGCCCGACGCCGCCGCCGAAAGCATTGCCGTGGACGCGCGCGATCAAGGGTTTCGGCATCTCGTTCAACGCCTTGAACATCATCGCCAGCCGCGTCGCCTCGGCGATCCGCGTCTGCCTGTCGGCGGTAAACTGCTGCCGCATCCAATCCAGGTCGCCGCCCGCACAGAAGCTTTTGCCATCTGCCACGAGGGCGACCGCCCGCACCGTCGCATCGGCTCCAAGCCGGCCCGCCACGTCCGTGAGTTCGCTGATCATCAGGGCAGAGAGCGCGTTGTGCTTTTCCGACCGGGCGAGCGTCAGCCGGACAATGCCACGCTCATCGCTCGCGTAACGGATCGTCTGATAAGTCATGCCGCACTCCTCAAGGATCGCGCGAAGGCGGCGGCGCGATCGAGCTTTTCGGCATCGAGACCTGTCGAAAAACCTCTCTTCTGCAGGAAAGTGTTCACCGCGACCGTATCGACATTGCCGGCTGCGCCCGGCGCATAGGGGCATCCGCCGAGACCCCCCGCAGATGCGTCGAACACTCTGAGGCCGCGCTCCAGGGACATCGCGATATTTTCGAGTGCGCGACCCGACGTATCGTGGAAATGGCCTGCGAGCTTCGTTGCGGCAATCTCGCCGAGCACCGCTTCCAGCATGGCGTCGATGGCTTCCGGGGTACCGCGCCCAATCGTGTCACCCAGGCTGATCTCGTAGCAGCCGAGGTCGGCAAGCAGCCGCGCCACGTGGGCGGTAGCCGCTGGCGCGATTGCACCCTCATAGGGGCACTCGACGACGCAGCTCACATAGCCGCGCAGCGGAAGGCGGTGATGGCGGCTCGCCTCCGCCACCGGGCGGAACCGCTCGATGCTTTCGGCGATCGAACAGTTGATGTTCTTTTGGGAGAAGCTTTCGGAGGCGGAAGCGAAGATCGCTACCTCGTCGGCGCCGGAGGCAAGGGCGGCCTCGAAGCCGCGCATGTTCGGCGTCAGCGCCGCATAGCGCGTGCCCTGGCGTCTCGCAATTGCGGCCATTACTGCCGGAGCATCGGCCATCTGCGGCACCCAGCGCGGACTGACGAAACTCGTCACCTCGATCCGCTCGTAGCCGCAGTCGGAAAGCAGGTCGACAAGTCTGATCTTGTCGCCGGTATCGACGAGCCTCGCCTCGTTCTGCAGGCCATCCCGGGGCGCCATCTCCACGATCGTCACATGTTCGCCTTGCTGCGAAGTCATTCGGCCTTACCCCTTTTCAACGTGCCATTGATTGCCGCAAGCTGTCGTGGCGCAGGTGAGATGGGTATGGCTGTCATTCGGCTGTCCTCGATGGCTCCGGCGGCTGGGCCGCCTGTCTCACCGCCCTTGGTTCGACCGCTGATTGCTCGATGCCCGCGATGGCTAAGTAAGGCGATGTCGGCGATCCCAGGCCTGCGCCGGCTCCCAACGATGCGAGGCACCCGATGGAGGTATTTGTTGGAATAGACGTCGCAAAAGAGACCCACTGGGTCTGTGCGCTCGATCATGCGGCTCGCGTTCTTCTCAACCGTGCCGTCGACAACGAACAGGCCGATATCGACGCCCTTGTCAGGGAACTGGTGGCCCTTGGCGACGACGTTGTGATCGGGCTGGACATCACCGGATCGCTGGCCCGCTTCCTTGAAGCGGTCCTGCTGGCCGAGGGCCTGCGTCTCGTCCACGTACCGGGCATCGCCGTCAACCGGGCCGGACACGGCTTTGCCGGCGGCGAGCGCAAGTCGGACCCACGCGATGCCCACACCATCGCCGATCTCGTCCGCACCCGGTCGCTGCGTCCGATCCTGCCCGACGACGAGACCGTCATCGCGCTTCGACTGAAGGTCACACGCCGACGCGAGATCACCGATGACCAGACACGCCGTATCTCCCGATTGCGCCAGCTCCTCGGCGCCATTCATCCCGGCCTGGAGCGGCGCCTCGACCTGACGGGCAAGGGACCGCTCGTGCTCATCACCCGCTATGTCACGCCGGGCGAGATCCGCTCTGCAGGCCACAAGAGGATCGTAGCCTACCTCAGGAAGACGCCGCATCTGCATGCGGCCGAAGCGCTTGCCCGGGCCGCACTCGAAGCCGCCCAGGGCCAGCGAACCGTCGTGCCGGGGGAGGCCGTCTTCGCCGACATGATCCGTGAGATCGCAGCCGAAGCGCTCGAAGCCCGCCAGATCCTTGGCCGCCTCGACAGGGATATCGAGGCGCTTCTCGACGACCACCCTGATGGCGCCCTCATCCGTTCCCTGCCGGGGATGGGGGCGGTATTGACGGCGGAACTCATCGCCAACATCGGCACCATCGACAGGTTCCCCTCCGCCGACGCGCTGGCCAGCGCCGCCGGTCTGGCGCCTGTCATCCGACAGTCCGGAATGTCCAGGAACTGGCGACGTGCCCATGGCGGCGACAAGGCCCTCAAACGCGTCTTCTTCCAGAGCGCCTTCTGCGCCGTCTCCACAAGGGACCCACTGACCAAGGCCTTCTACGACCGAAAGCGAAAAGAGGGAAAACACCACACCCAGGCTATCATCGCCCTGGCCAGACGGCGCATAACCGTCCTCTGGACCATGATCCGATCCAGACAGGCATTCGATCCCAACCGAAAAGCGGCTTGACTTTTCCATTACTCAGCAGCCTCCTCGTCGAGCTTGACGAGCACGGTGCCTTCGCTGACCTGCGCGCCCTCGGCGACATGCACGCTGGCGACCTTGCCTTCCCGCGTCGCGGACAGCGTCAGCTCCATTTTCATCGCCTCCATGACGACGAGCGGCTGCCCCTTGGAGACCGCCTCGCCGGCGCCGACGCGCACCAGCTTGATGAGGCCCGGCATCGGCGCGATGAGTTCGTCATCGGCGACCTCGCTGCTGTGCCCGCCCGTCAGCGAATCCGGCAGGTGGTAGACCCGGTTGCGGCCGCCGAGGAACAAGGTCAATGTCTCGCCGTCGCGGAGGAAGCCAAACAAGCGCTTCTGCCCGGAGACCTCCAGCCGGGCGCCGCCCTCGAACCGCTCGAGCACCAGAACCGGCAGAGTACTCGACCCGGCATGCACTGCGAACTGGTCGCGTCCGCGCGCCCTAAGGGTTGCCGCCGAGCGGCTTCCCCCCTGCTCGATCGTGACCGTCCGCTGCGCGTCGCCCCAGATCTGCCAATAGCCGAGCGACGACCATGGATCGCTTGTGACGACGGGATCGAGCACGCCCGTCGCAACGATTGCCGCCAGCGCCAGCGCCTCGTCGTCCGGCGCAACCGGCGCCGTCAGACGCTCGATTTCGCGGTCGATCAGCCCTGTATCCGGCCTGCCCGAACGGAAATCATGCTCTTCCGTCAGGCGGATGAGGAAGTCGAGATTGGTGACCGTACCGCCAATCCGGCATTCCTTAAGCGCCGCCTGCAATTGGCCAAGGGCCGCCGACCGGTTGGGGCCATGGACGATGAGCTTGGCGATCAAAG
The DNA here is from genome assembly GCF_000265205.3 of Sinorhizobium fredii USDA 257. Classification (NCBI taxonomy): domain Bacteria; kingdom Pseudomonadati; phylum Pseudomonadota; class Alphaproteobacteria; order Hyphomicrobiales; family Rhizobiaceae; genus Ensifer; species Ensifer fredii. The sequence continues at coordinate 3,314,952 of NC_018000.1, read as the reverse complement.
GATCGTAATAGGACGTGACCATGTCGCCCTGCCGCACCCCGGAGTCGATCCGCACATTGCCGTCGGGAAAGTGCAAGTGCTTCAACCGGCCGATTGCGGGCAAGAATCCCTTGGCGGCATCCTCCGCGTAGATCCGTGCCTCGAACGACCAGCCGTCGATGTGGATGTCGGACTGTTTCTTCGGCAGAGGCTCCCCGGCGGCAACGCGCAACTGCCACTCGACGAGATCGAAGCCGGTGATCGCTTCCGTCACCGGGTGCTCGACCTGCAGTCTCGTGTTCATCTCCATGAAAAAGAACTGATCCGGCCAGAGCCCATCCGTCACGTCGGCGATGAACTCGACGGTCCCGGCGCCGACATAGCCGATCGCCCGCGCTGCCCTCACCGCCGCATCGCCCATGGCGCGGCGCACCTCGGCGGTCATGCCCGGTGCCGGCGCCTCCTCGATCACCTTCTGGTGCCGGCGCTGCAGCGAGCAATCGCGTTCGAAGAGATGGACGATATTGCCTTGCCGGTCGCCGAACACCTGAACCTCGATGTGGCGCGGCCTGGACAGATATTTTTCGATCAGCACCGAGCCGTCGCCGAAGGCTGCCTCGGCCTCCCGCCGGGCAGCCTCGAGCGCCGAGCCGAAATCCTCCGGCCGGTCGACGCGCCGCATGCCCTTGCCGCCGCCGCCGGCGCGGGCCTTGATCAGCACCGGGTAGCCGATCTCGGCAGCCTGCGCCGTCAGGAACGCAGCATCCTGCTCTTCGCCGTGATAGCCGGGCACGACCGGAACGCCGGCGCGCTCCATCAGCGCCTTGGCCGCGTCCTTCAATCCCATGGCGCGGATCGCGTCCGGCGAGGGCCCGACGAACACCATGCCCGCGGCCTCGACTGCGGCGGCAAAGTCGGCATTCTCCGAAAGAAAACCGTAGCCCGGATGAATGGCGTCCGCGCCGACGCTTCTCGCCGCCGCGATGATGCGCTCGATCGACAGATAGCTCTCGGCGGCCGGCGCCGGCCCGATCCTCACCGCTTCATCGGCAAGTGCCACATGGAGCGCGTCGTCGTCGGCATCGGAATAGACGGCGACAGTGCGGATGCCGAGCCGACGGGCCGTGCGTATGACGCGGCAGGCGATCTCACCACGATTCGCAATCAGGAGCTTCGAAAACATGCGCCTCACTTCCCGCTTTACTGCGCCGCCACCACTTCGACTTCAAGGAGCCAGGCAGAATCGAAGATGCCGGCAATCACCACCGTCATCGCCGGCGCCAGCGCCCCCAGATAGTCGTTGCGGATCTCGCGGTTCGCGACGAGATGATGCCTGTCGGCAAGATAGGTCGTGACCTTGACAATGTCGGCCTTGGACATGGCGGCAGCCTTCAGCTGTGCATCGACGTTCAGCCAAATCTGGCGGGCCTGCGCCTCGAAACCTTCCGGCACGACATCGTTCGAGTTCATCGGCACCTGACCGCTGACGAAAAGCAGACGCCGGAAATTCTCGATGCTGACTGCCTGCGAATAGCCGCCGCGCGGCTGCGGCGCGCTCATGGCGTTGATATTGTCGCGTTTCATTCCCGAGCTCTCCCCGCTACATCCTGAACAGCCCGAAACGGGTGTCCTCGACCGGCGCGTTCAGCGCAGCCGACAGCGACAGGGCCAGCACCTCCCGGCTCTTGCGCGGATCGACGACGCCATCGTCCCACAGACGCGCCGACGCGTAGAGCGGATGGCTCTGACGCTCGAAGAGATCGAGAACCGGCTGGCGAAAGCGAGCCTCCTCCTCTTCGTTCCAGGGAGTCCCGGCGCGCCTGAGCGCCTCGCCGCGCACGGTCGAAAGCACGCCCGCCGCCTGTTCGCCGCCCATCACCGAGATGCGGCTGTTCGGCCAGGTCCACAGGAAGCGCGGCGAGAACGCTCGTCCGCACATGCCGTAGTTGCCGGCTCCGAACGAGCCGCCGACCAGCATGGTGATCTTCGGAACCTGCACGGTTGCAACAGCCGTCACCAGCTTGGCGCCGTGCTTGGCGATGCCTTCGGTCTCGTATTTGCGCCCGACCATGAAGCCGGTGATGTTCTGCAGGAAGACGAGCGGGATCCTGCGCTGGGCGCAGAGTTCGACGAAATGGGCGCCCTTCAGCGCCGATTCCGAAAACAATACGCCGTTATTGGCGACGATGCCGACCGGGATGCCGTGGATATGGGCGAAGCCGCAGACGAGCGTCGTGCCGAAGCGTGCCTTGAACTCGTCGAACCGCGAGCCGTCGACGATCCGGGCGATCACTTCGCGAATTTCATAGGGCGTCTTCAGGTCGCCGGAGACGATGCCGGCGATCTCGTCCGGATCGTAGAGCGGCGGTTCCGGCTTGCGAAGCTCCACGGATTGCGGCTTCTCGCGGTTGAGCGCGGCGACAGCGCGTCGGGCGAGCGCCAGCGCGTGCGCGTCGTCGCGCGCCAGGTGATCGGCAACGCCGGAGAGCCGCGTATGTACGTCGGCGCCGCCGAGGTCCTCGGCTGAAACCACCTCTCCGGTCGCCGCCCGCACCAGCGGCGGGCCGGCAAGAAAGATCGTCCCCTGACCTTCGACGATGATCGTCTCGTCGGACATCGCCGGCACATAAGCGCCGCCTGCCGTGCAGGACCCCATGACCACGGCGATCTGCGGGATCCCGGCCGCCGACATGTTGGCCTGATTATAGAAGATGCGGCCGAAGTGATCGCGATCCGGAAAGACCTCGTCCTGGTTCGGAAGGTTCGCGCCGCCGGAATCGACCAGATAGACGCATGGAAGCCTATTCTCGGCGGCGATCTCCTGCGCCCTCAGATGCTTCTTCACCGTCAGCGGATAATAGGTGCCGCCTTTGACGGTGGGGTCGTTGCAGACGACCATGCATTCGCGGCCGGAAATCCGCCCTATGCCGGCAATCAGCCCGGCGGCCGGTGCGTCGCCGTTATACATCCCATGCGCGGCCGTCGCTGCAATTTCGAGAAAGGGCGTGCCCGGATCGACGAGGGCCGCCACCCGGTCCCGCGGCAGGAGCTTGCCGCGGCTGACATGGCGCTCGCGTGCGGTCTCTCCACCGCCGCCCGCCGCCAGCCGCACCGCTTCCTCTATCGTCGAGATCGCCTCCGCCATGGCGGCACGGTTTGCCTTGAACACATCCGAGGATGGCGAGATGTGCGATCGCAATATTGTCATTGTCCCCCAGCCCTGCCCTTCCTCATTCCAGCGGTGCGCCGCGTCCCCGGCTATTTCGTTTCGGCAAACAGTTCGCGCCCGATCAGCATGCGGCGGATCTCGCTCGTGCCGGCGCCGATCTCGTAGAGCTTGGCGTCACGCAGCAGGCGGCCGGCCGGATAGTCATTGGTGTAGCCGTTGCCGCCGAGCGCCTGGATCGCCTCGAGCGCCATGGCGGTTGCCTTCTCGGCCGCATAGAGAATGCAGCCGGCAGCATCCTTGCGCGCCGTCGCGCCGCGATCACAGGCCGCTGCAACCGCATAGACATAGGCGCGTGCCGTATTCATCGTCACATACATGTCGGCAAGTTTTCCCTGCATCAACTGGAATTCGCCGATCGGCTGGCCGAACTGCTTGCGTTCATGGAGATAGGGGACGACGACATCGAGGCAAGCCGCCATGATGCCGAGCGGCCCGGCGGAAAGCACGACCCGCTCATAGTCGAGACCTGACATCAGCACCTTGACGCCTTCGCCGACCGTGCCGAGCACGTTCTCTTCCGGCACCTCGCAGTCCTTGAAGATGAGTTCGCACGTGTTCGAGCCGCGCATGCCGAGCTTGTCGAGCTTCTGGCCGGTCGAAAAGCCAGGGAAGGTCTTTTCGACGAGAAAGGCGGTGATGCCGCGCGGCCCGGCCGCCGGGTCAGTCTTGGCATAGACGACCAGCACGTCGGCATCGGGGCCGTTGGTGATCCACATCTTGTTGCCGTTCAAAACATACCGGTCGCCGCGCTTGTCGGCCTTGAGCTTCATCGAGACGACGTCAGAGCCGGCGCCAGGCTCCGACATGGCGAGCGCCCCGACATGCTCCCCCGAAATCAGCTTCGGCAGGTATTTCGCCTTCTGCGCGGCATTGCCGTTGCGGTTGATCTGGTTGACGCAGAGGTTGGAATGGGCCCCGTAGCTCAGGCCCACCGACGCCGAGGCGCGGCTGATCTCCTCCATGGCGACGCAATGGGCGAGATAGCCGAGTCCAGCGCCGCCATGGGCCTCGTCGGCGGTGATGCCGAGCAGGCCGAGTTCACCCATCTCCCGCCAGAGCGGCGCCGGGAAGACGTTGCTGCGATCCGTTTCGTCCGCCAGCGGCGCGATCCGCTCGGACGAAAAGCGGCGCACGCTGTCCCGCAATGCATCGATCTCCTCGCCAAGGGCGAAATTCAATCCACCTTCAAACATTCCATTCTCCTCCCGACGTCCGCCCGACGATCTCCTCCTCGTCGGGCGGACGCGCCGGCTCATGTTACCGCTACGCGGGCCTCTCGCGAACGATAACATCGCTGCCGGCTAATTTCCTTCCAAAGAGCCTGGTGGCCAAGCACGAATTGCAAAAGAAGGAGGCACGCAATCGGCGCAACGATGCTTTGATTGGCGGAAGGCGTAGACGCTGGGACGAGTTGTCGGCGGTCATTGGCGAGGGCCATTGCTTGGCTTCGGATACAGATGCGGAGCCCCGCCGATCTCTAAGGGAATTGCCTCGAATTTCTCACATTCAGCGCTCCATATGGGGCATGCCGAAGCGTACCGACAAAGCAGGTATGGCCTTCCTCGTGCTTATCTGCATCCTCATCGCTCTGGTGGTCAGTATCCTCGCACTCGATCCAGGAGTGGAGGAGCCTCCGCCTGCCATGCCGACGATCGTTCCGGACAACTAGACCGGCGGTGGCCCTTGCCTACGGCCTCGGAATATGGCCCCATCAACAACCTGCCTGTGGCAACAGTTGGATGGCTTCCAATGACTGCGAAACCGGAAATTCTAGATCAGGTCCTGGCCGATTTGATCAGCGACCAAATCGAGCAGCGTCATGCAAACGAACTCCGAGCAATTCTCTCAACCGGCAATGAGATCACCATGCACGGAAAGTTCACCGTCGGCCGAGACTTCATCATTTATCGAACGACGAAAGATGACAGCGGCAAATGGGCGATGACGCCCTTCTCTCAGATCGTGCAATTGATAATTTAACACCGCTGGCGGCGGCGAAGTCCCCTTAAGGACCGACGCGTCCAACGTCACGCTGGCCGCAGTTGGGGGGCTCCCTCCACCACGCCGACATTATCCGAATACTCCTTCACCCAACGCCGTCCCGTCGGGGTCAAGATGGCATTGCGAGTCCCGTCACTCGGAGCCGCGCGGGCGGGCAACATCGTTTACGCTCTCCGCATCGGGCGCCTGGCCGTAGCTCATGCGCCGCATCTGCTCGATAACGCGCTCCATCTCGTCGTCGGGCAGGATCGGCGGTTCGCCGAGGGTGAGAGCCTGGACATAGATCCGCGACAGCGTTTCCACTTCGATCGCAAGCCAGAGCGCCGATTCGAGTGTCTTGCCGAGCGAGATCTGGCCGTGCTGGCCAAGCAGACAGGCGGTGCGATCCTTAAGCGCGACGAGCGCGTTGTCGGAGAGCGCCTGCGTGCCGAAGGTGGCGTAGCCGGCGCAGCGGATCGTCGTGCCGCCGGCAATCCCAGTCATATAGTGGAAGCTCGGAATGGCCTTGTGGTGGCAGGCGAGCGTCGTCGCATAGATCGAGTGGCAATGCAGCACCACGTCGATATCGGTGCGCGCGCGCAGGATATCCCGATGGAAACGCCATTCGGACGACGGCCGATGGCCGACATAGGTTCCGTTGAAATCCATCTCGACCAGATCTTCCGGCTGCATCGTGTCATAGGGCATGGAAGAGGGCGTGATCAGGAATCCGTCGCCGGCGCGGACCGAAAGATTGCCGGCCGTGCCCTGGTTGATGCCGCTCGAATTCATCCGCCGGCAGATGTCCACCATCTCGCGCCTCAGCGCCAGCTTGTCGGTCGTCGGGGTTTCAGCCATGGAAGCTTCCTTTCGTCTGTTCGAATTCGTCTCGCTTACTCGGCGCCGCGCGGGCAAGGTTGCGCCACTCGGCGCCATAGCGGCAAAGGTCGGGATTCAATTCCGTGAGATCGGCCGGCTCGCCAAGCGGAAGCGGCGCGGGGTGGCGGCGCGTTTCGTGACCGGCAAGCAGCGCCGCGCCGGCCGCAACACCATAGGAATCGAGATTGAACCGCACCTCGCGCTCGGGTAGCAGGGCGGCCAGGGACTGCGCATAGAGAGGATCGCGCAGGAAGCTGCCGTCCAGCACGACGAGGCGGTCGTCACCGAGCGCGTCGAGGCATTCGGCGGTCAGCAGCGCGCAATAGAGAAGCGCGAGCGCCTTGCGTTCCATCGCGCTCTCGGCCGGCGGTCCGACAAACCGTCCGGCAGCCGCACTTCCAGGGAACAGGCCGTCGTCGTCACCGAAAGACGGCAGGGCGAAGATCCGCTCTCCGATGAGCCTGGCCAAAACCTCCGCCGGGACATCGTCGGCTGGAGGGTCGTTGCCGGCGATATGGGAAAATTCCCGCCCGCCCATGGTCAGGATGCCGCCGAGCCGGTTGCCGAAGACATCGCTGTTCAAGGTCATGCCGCGGTGCTCGTCGAGCCGCTCGATTGGCGTCGAGCCTGAGAAGCCGACGATCCAGGTCCCCGTCGAGATCACCGTGAAGTCCCGCAGCCCCGCAGCGTGGTAACGATAATGATTGAGGCTGCTGTCGTGGCCGCCTGTCAGCACGGCCAACTCGCCGGGAAGGCCGAAGCGGCGGGCGAGCTCAGGCCGGATCGGCCCCAGAGTCTGCCAAGCCTTGGCGAAGGGCGGCATCAGCCGCTGCCAGCCACGGGCGCCGACGATCGGCGCCCAGCGACGTGCCGCGACGTTCCAGAGATGTGATTGCGCGCCGAGAAAGCTGGTTTCGGAGGCAGCGACGCCGGAGAGCCGCCAGGCCCAATATTGCGGCAGGCCGAGGTACCAGCGGGCTTTCCCGAACGCATCCGGCTCCCGCTCCTCCATCCAATAGAGCTGGCGGGCCTGATGGGTGGCGCCGTGCATCGTGGCACTGCCGCGATCGAGAAAGGAACCGGCCAGCGGCGCATAGCGGTCGCGGATGTCGGCCGGCAGGGGTTGCTCGTAGTCGATCATCGGCAGCACGGCCCCATCGCCGGCATTCGGGTCGGCGCCGGTCAGGACGCCGCCAGAGCCGTGTCCGGAGGCGACGAAGGCGCTGAAGACATGGCGGCGCGAGAGGCTCGCCAGCGTCTCGAAGACCCATTCACCCAAGGCGTCGAGGTCGTGATGGCGCCAGGGCGGGCCAGGAAGAACGGGATTGGGAACGCTGAGTGTCTCAATGATCGTGCCGTCCGCATCGGCGGCGCTGAGCTTGACATTGGTCTTGCCGACGTCGAGGACGGCGACCATCGTCGCTGCATTTCCTCGGTCGCTCACCGCTGCCTCCACTTCCTGTCCCTCGATCGGCGGCGCGGCGGTCCAGCTGAGCCGGTCCGCCGTCGCTGCAGGTCTCTTCAGATCAGCCCGTACTGCCGTGCCTTGTTGCGCAGGAATGGCAGGCCGTTGCCCATCACTTCTTCCTCGTCCTTCGCGACCGGGCGCCAGACGGCGAGGCCGTAGGCCACTTCCGGCGGCATGTTGATGAAACTCTCCATGGCGAGCCCGCCCGTGAAGCCGATCGCCGCGAGTGTCGAAAAAATCTCATCCCAGCCGCAGGTGCCGTATCCGGGCGTGCCGCGGTCGCTCTCGGACAGATGGATGTATTTGAGATGCTCGCGCGCATCGAGGATGCCTTTGCCGACACCCTTCTCCTCAATGTTCATGTGATAGGTGTCGAGATGCACGAAGATGTTGTCGGCGCCGACCCGCTCGATCATCTTCACCGCCTGCCAACCGGTGTTGATCAGGTGGTTCTCATAACGGTTGACCGCTTCGACTCCGAGCTCGATGCCGCGCGTCTTGGCGTGCTTGGCAGCGGCCTCGAGCACGCGGGCAATGTTGTCGTACTCCTCCAAGGTCGGCGGAACGCCGGTCCGCTCGCCGATGCCGCCGTAGATGACGCCGGAGAGCGCCTCGCCGCCGAGATCGGCAGTCTTGTCGATCGCGACCTTCAGATGGTCGATCGCTGCATCGGGGCGCACCGAGGCCCAGGCGCGCTCCGGCAGGCCGAGCGAGCAGAGCGCGCGCAGCCGGTGTTTCTCCAGCAATGCGCGGGTGTGCTCCGTATCGACAGCGGGAGGATTGAGCATCGGTATTTCGATGAAATCGACCTGATATTTGACGGCGGCCGCGACTGCCCGCTCGGCGCCGGGCCGATCCCAATTCATAGTCCACATGCTCGTATGGACGCCAAAACCCTGCATGGTCATGATCCTCTTCTGACGATTGACATCTTGATCCTCGAAGCGACCCAGCGAAGGATCATCACGCCGACGAGCAGGATGCCCCATACGGCGGTCGCGAGATGCTGGTTGGCTCCAATGAGATTGAGCCCGGACGAAAGGAGCTGCAGCACCACCAGTGCCACGAAGACGGGGATCACCCGGCCGAAACCGCCGAACGGATTGACGCCACCGAGGAAGCAGGCAAGCACGGTAATCAGCAGATAGGATTCGCCGTGGCCGATGCGCACCGAATTGAACCGCGCCAGCATGATGATGCCGGCAATGGCGCACATCACGCCGGAGAGTGTGTAAACGAGCACGATCGCCTTGCGGGTATTGATGCCGGAATAGTGGGTCGCCTCGAGATTGGAGCCGATCATATAGGTGTTGAAGCCGAGCTTGGTGCGGCCGAGCAGCACGTGCCAGCCGAGCACGCAGACGATGAAGACGATCAGCGGCACGGGAATGCCGGCGATCGAGCCATGGCCGATCGGCCCAACGAAGGCGGGGAAACCGGAGATATCGCCGCCGCGCGTCAGAAATTCGCCGAGGCCGCGCAGGAAGATCATCATCGACAGCGACACGAGGATCGGGTGGGCGCGAGTAAAGGCGATCACCAGCCCCATCACGACGCCACTTGCGGCCCCGACCATGAACGCCAGCAGGCAGCCGACGATGAAGATACCGACGCCGGCATCGACGCCGCCGTTTTCCCTGAGGACCCAGGCGAGCGTCAGCCCAGAGATATTCGCCGTGAAGGTGATTGCCAGATTGAGGCCGCCGGTGAGGATCGGCAGCAGCATGGCGAGTGTCAGCAAGCCCAGCTCCGGAAGCTGGAAGGCGACCGAGCCGAAGGTCGCCGCACTCAGGAATTGCGGCGAGGCAATCCCGAAGACGAGGAGGACGGCAACGAAGGCGAGGCCGGGACCGGCCATTTCGGGTCCCAGAGCGGTTTTGACGCGTTCGAGGATCGTGGTCATCGTCCCGTCCCCCGTCCGACGAGCGGCAGCAAGCGCTCTATCCGGGTGTTCGAAAGGGTGATGGCGACCAGGATGATGGCGCCGACGATCATCTTGAAGGCGAAGGGCGAGACGCCCATCAGGTTGAGGCCGTTCTGGGTGATCGAGATCAAGAGCACGCCAAGCACGCAGCCGAGCACCGAGCCCTTGCCGCCGCCGAGGCGGGCGCCGCCCAGGACTACAGCGGCAAGCACGTCGAGCTCGCGGCCGTAAAGCGCGTTCGGCACCACCTCCTGGGCATAATGCGCTTGAATGAGGCCGCCGATGCCGGCCATCAGGCCGAGCCAGCCGAAAGCAATGAACTGCATGGCGCCGATATTGATGCCGAAGCGGCGCGCTCCTTCCGGATTGTCGCCGAAGGCATAAAGCTGGCGGCCGACCGTGGTGCGGGTGATCAGCATCCAGGTCGCGGCGACGCAGATCGCCATGACGAGAACGGGCAGCGTGATCTCGATCCAGGTCCCGTCCGGCATCTCGTGCTCGAACAGGATGACGCGGTCGGTCAGCCAGTCGGGCAGATCATAGATCGACACGCCCCGGGTGAAGAACATCAGCAGCCCGAAATAGATGTTGAAGGTGGAGATCGTCGCAACGATCGAGATGATCCGGAAACGGTGGATCAGGAAAGCATTGAGACAGCCGAGCAGCACGCCGAGCGAACCGGCGATCAGGAGCCCGGATACCCAGCCGCCACCGCCGATCCAGCCGAGCACGATCACCGTACAATACTGGACGACGGAAGCGGCGACGGCAAAGGAGATGTCGATGCCGCCGGCGATGAGCACCACCAGAAGACCGACCGCGAAGATGATGTTGACGGCGCTGATGTTCAGGAGGTCGAAGGCGTTGCCGAGCGAGAAGAAGTTCGCCGTGGCGAAGGAAAGCACGGTGCTGATGACGACGATCACCGCCAGCAACGAGAACTCGGTCGCGTGAGTGCGGATCAGGCTACGCATAGACGGCCGCCTCGATGTCTTCCAGCCGCGTCTGACGCGGATCATAGGTGCCGACGATGCGGCCCTGCGCCATGTGCAGCACCCGGTCGGCGTTGAAATAGACCTCCGGCACCTCGTCCGAAATGAGGAGGATCGCAAGGCCGCTCTCGGCGAGCTTGGCAACAATGTCGAAGATCCCGGCGCGAGCACCGACATCGACTCCGACCGTCGGACAGTCGAGAATCAGGAGCTTCGGGTCAGTAGCGAGCCATTTGGCGATCGCCACCCGCTGCTGGTTGCCGCCGGACAGCGTCGATATCGCATCGGCCTGGCGGCCGATCCTGACGCCGAGATCGGCGATCCAGCGCGACACGAGGCTGCGTTTGCGATCTTCCGAAAGCAGCCCTCCGGAAAGGATCTTGCGCAATGAGGCGATCACCAGATTGTCGGCAATCGGCTGCGGCTGGATGAGCCCGAGCGACAGCCGGTCCTCCGACAGATAGGCGACTCCAGCCTTGATCGCCTCACGGTTCGAGCCGAAGCGCACTTCCTTGCCCTCGATGCTGATCGAGCCCGAGGCGGGCTTCAGCATGCCGAACAGGGCGAGCGCCAGCTCGGTCCGCCCTGCCCCCAGCAGGCCCGTGATGCCGACCGTCTCACCGCGGCGGACGGTCAGCGAAATGTCTTCGAATTGGCCTGGTCGGGTCAGCCCACGAACCTCGAGCACGACAGGCTGATCGTCCTTCGGGCGTGCGCGGACGTGCTGGTCGAATGTCTTGCCGGTCATCAGTTCGGTGATCCGCGACTGTGTCATGCCGGCGGCGGGATAGACGCCAACCAGCGCGCCGTCGCGCAGCACCGTGATGCGACTTGAAATCTCCAGAACCTCGGCCAGTCGATGGCTGACGAAAACGACGGCGACGCCGGAGGCGGAAAGGTTGCGGACGATATCGAGGAGGTGGTCGGTTTCGGACTGCGTGAGCGATGCGGTCGGTTCGTCCATGAAGACGAGCTTTGCCTCGCCAATGAGTGCGCGGGCGATCGCCACGATCTGGCGCTGGGCAATCGCATATTCCTTGAGCGGCAGGTCGACGTCGAGACTGACGCCAAGGCGGCCGAGCGCGTCGATGGCAATCCGCCGCATGCGGCCGTAGTCGACGAGACGCGGGCGGCGTCCGAGGACCTCGTGGAAGGCGATATTCTCGGCGACGCTCATTTCCGGGAAAAGCGCCAGATCCTGCCAGATCACCTGGATGCCGCGGTCCTGGGCGGTGACCGGCGACATATGCGCGTAAGTCTCGCCGTCATATTCGATGACTGCGCCATCCGCAGGGCGATAGACGCCTGTGATCACCTTGATCAGCGTGCTCTTGCCGCAGCCGTTCTCGCCGGCGAGACAATGCACTTCGCCGGGGCGCACCTCGAAGCTCACATTCTTCAGCGCCTTGACGCCACCGAAGGTCATGTTGATGTTGCGGAGGGACAGAAGCGGCTTCTCGCCGACCGTCGCGCTCGTTGCCTGATGCATGGACCCTGCGCCTGTCGTACTTCGTTTCATGAGACTTGCCAGGCCGGCCGGAACCGGCCCAGCAGCCGGGAGAACCCTACCGCATGTCTCCTTAAATCGACCTCGATTGAAGGACAAAGACATGCAGCAATTCAAAGTGCTACAGCGACCTTTGCGCGTCTGATCAGACGCGCGGCGCTGTAGACGGGATGCGCGGCGCGGCATCCCGCCCGAAGCCGTTGCGGTCTAGAGACCCATCGCAGCGAGATCGGCGACCGTGTCCTTGTTGATCGGCACGAGCTGGTCGACGATGATGTTGCGGTTCTGGAAATCCGGATGGACCACGCCGAGGCCTTCGATCTCGTCGCCGTCCTTGATCTCCTCGCCCTTGAGGAGCTTATCGGCCATCGTTACAAAGACTTCGCCGGCCTGCTTCGGATTCCACATGAAGCCGCCGGAGATCGCGTCGGACTTCACCAGCTTCTGGCCCTGTCCGGGCGAGAAGGGACCGAGAACAAAGATCTCACCCACCTTGCGGCGTTCTTCGATGGCGCGGCCGGCGCCGATCGGGCCTTGGCTGCCGAAGGCGAGGAAGCCCTTCAGGTTCGGGTGAGCGGAGATCAGGTCGAGGGCCGTCGAACGGCTCTTGTCGACGTCCTCGGCGACGCCGTAGCGTTCGCCGACCAGCGTCATCTCAGGATAGTTCTTCTTGATATAGGCGATCGCCGCATCTGCCCAGGCGTTGTGCAGCGGTACGGTCAGCGAGCCGACGAACACCGCATATTCGCCCTTGCCGCCCATTTTCTCTGCGAGCAGCTTGCCATGCGCCTCACCGAAACCCTGAGATGAAGCAAGCTCGAAATCCCAGTCGGCGCCCTTCTGGCTTGGGGACTCATGCGTGATGACGATGATGCCCTTTTCCTTGGCCTTGGTGAGGACCGGCTCGAGCACCTTGGCGTCATTCGGCACCACGCCAATGACTTTCACACCCTGGGCGATCAGATCCTCGATGGCACGGACCTGCAGCGCAGGGTCGGCGCTGGTGGGGCCGACCATGAAGGCGTCGAGGCCGAGCTGCTGGCCTCGCTCCTTGATACCCGCTTCCATGGCGTTGAACCACGGAATGCCGCCGATCTTGACGACCACGCCGACCTTCGGCGCATCCTGCGCCGCGACGGAAAAGGCACCGGCGAGCGAAAGCGAAGCCGCCAGAGCGGCAGCAAGAAATGTCTTGATCATGTCTCTCCTCCACAGGTTCCCGCAGCGGGAACTCTCCCGGGCGCTGACGCGCCGGCCTCCAGTTCAATCCTCCATTGACGAGAAGCAAATTTCCCGCCGCTGACCGTCGCCTCCTCAGACGACCCAAAGCACTGCACAATTGATATTTCTCATTTGCACAATCGATGGTGCAAAGACTATCCTGCAGACTTAATCCTTCGTCAAGCGGAAATCGGCTCTAAGAGATTCGAGGAGGCTCAGATGGCGAACAGCGGCAAGAAAAAGGCGACGATCTACGATCTGTCGGTGCTCTCGGGCAGTTCGCCCTCGACGGTGAGCGCAGTGCTGAACGGCACCTGGCGCAAGCGGCGCATCAAGGAAAGCACCGCCGAACTCATCCGCAGCCTCGCCGAGACACACCAATATACGGCGAACCGCCAGGCACGCGGCTTGCGCAGTTCGCGCTCCGGACTCGTCGGGCTGCTGTTACCCGTGCACGACAACCGCTACTTCTCCTCTCTCGCCCAGACCTTCGAGGCGCATGTGCGCAGCAAGGGCCAGTGCCCGATCGTGGTCAGCGCCAGCCGCGATCCCGATGAGGAGCGCAGGACGGCCGAAACGCTGATCTCCTATTCCATCGACGAATTGTTCATCTGCGGCGCGACGGATCCGGACGGGGTCCACGAGGTCTGCGAGGCGGCCGGGCTGAAGCACATCAATATCGACCTCCCCGGCACGAAGGTCCCGTCCGTCATCAGCGACAATTTCGAAGGCGGCCGGCTCCTGACCGAAGCGATCATCCGCCACTTTCCCGCCGACCGCCCGCTCGAGCCGAACGACCTTTATCTGTTTGGCGGCCGCAACGACCATGCGAGCCACGAGCGCATCCGCGGCTTCCGTGCCGTCAAACAGGAACTGCTCGGGGATGATCCAGACGAATGCATCCAGCCGACCGGCTACGCCGCGAACAACGCGCGAAAGGCTTTCGAGGCCTTCTACGCGGGGCATGGCAAGTTGCCCCGCGGCCTCTTCGTCAACTCGTCGATCAACTTCGAAGGCTTGCTGCGCTTCATGGCCGAGCATCCGCACGACAATTTCAAGGACCTCGTCGTCGGCTGTTACGACTACGATCCCTTCGCCTCGTTCCTGCCCTTCCCCGTCATCATGATCCGGCAAAATGTCGAGGGGATGATCGCCAAGGCCTTCGAGGTCATCGACCAACCTCGGGCGGCGCCGCGAATACATCTCGTCGAGCCGGAGCTCGTGCCGCCGAGGACGGCACTTACGGGTCCACTCGACGCCCTGAAGGACATCGACCTGTCGCTGGGCAAGACTTAGCATCCTCTGTACATCTTCCTCATTTCCATATATTTTTCTGCAATGGACTCTACAGACAGAAAAATCGTTGGAATTCTGGCCGAAGACGCCCGCACCTCTTTGACCGACATTGGCGCGGCGGTGGACCTCTCTCCCTCGGCGGTCAACGAACGCATCCGCCGTCTGGTGACAAATGGCGTCATCCGCCGCTTCACGCTCGATGTCGACCACCGGATCCTCGGCTTCGACGTGCTTGCCTTCGTCTGGATCGCCCTGGCGACTGACGCCGACGAGAGCGAGTTCCGCAGCTTCATCGCCTCGCATCCGGCGGTTGCGGAGTGTCATCACGTGACCGGCGCATGGTCCTATTGCGCCAAGGTGCGCATGCCGGCGCTCGGCGACATCGAACCGTTTCTGGCGGAACTGAAAGCGCGCCGCTATCTCGCCCGGAGCGAGACCGTCATCGCGCTCTCCACCGCCGCGGAACGACCCGTGACCTTGCCTGCGGCGGACGAAGCGAAACGAGGGAGATGATGACCGCATTGCTTTTTGCAAAAGGACTGCTTCTCGGGCTTGCCATTGCCGCGCCGCTTGGACCGATCGGCACGCTTTGCATCAGCCGCACGCTCGAACGCGGTTTCTGGGCCGGCGTCGCAGGCGGTCTCGGGACGGCGCTTGCCGACGCGACCTACGCGTTGATGGCGGCCGCGGGCTTCGCGGCTTTTGCGACGTTTCTCTCGACGCTTTCGGTTCCCCTCGGGCTCGTCGGCGGTGCCTTCATGCTGTGGCTCGGCTGGCGCGGATTGAAGCCCCGGCCGGTTGCGGCGGCGGCCGTAATCGGCGCCCGTGATCTGTTGCACATGACGACTGCGACGTTCCTCCTGACGATGGCGAACCCGACCACCATCCTGACCTTCGCCGCCATCTTTGCGGGCTTCGGCCTCGCCGCCGTTGGTGATGGAATGAGCGCGGCGATCGTTGTCGCTGGTGTCTTCCTCGGATCACTCGGCTGGTGGTTGCTCCTGAGCGGCGGTATCGCCCTCGCCAAGACCAGGCTGCCTGACGGTTTTGCCGCCTGGACCTCGCGCATTTCCGGGCTCGTCCTCATCGCTTTCGGCCTGGCCGCTCTTGCTTCGGCTGCGCTCAACTTGGCCGAGTTCTAACCGCGTCTGACGTTTACCCAAGGCCGCCACGCACCCTTGCCGCAAAAGCGCCATTTCAACCGTAGAATTTAGCGCGCAGTGATTGCATCCGCTCGCGTATTCGAGCAGACTTATATATAACTAGGACGAAAGATCGCGAGGAGAATCGCAGATGAAGAAGAATCCAAATCCGATCGATACCTTCGTCGGTTCGCGGGTCCGAATGCGCAGGTTGATGGTCGGAATGAGCCAGGAAAAACTCGCCGACGGTCTCGGCATCACATTCCAGCAAGTGCAGAAATACGAGAAGGGCACAAACCGCATCGGCGCCAGCCGCTTGCAGGCGATCGCTGACATTCTCGGCGTTCATCCGAGCTTTTTCTTTCAGCAGGACGAAGGGCCCCAGTCGCGCGAGACTGCGGCCGACGTGCATGAGTCGCACGAAATTTCTTCCTTCGTCGCTTCGAAAGAGGGAATCGCCCTCAACCGCGCCTTCCTGAAGATCGCCGATCCAGTGTTGCGGAAGAAGATCATCGCTCTCGTCGCCGCCATGGCGCAGTCGGGCGAGACGGAACAGACGGCCGTGCCGTCGGCGGCCCACCATACGGAACCCTTGCACGGCTGATCAACCTGCGGTCGCTGGCGTCGAAGAGCAAGAGGACAATCGGTCGCCTTCGCACAAGGCACGCGGCGCGGTCTTTAATGTTTCCCTTTGCGGAATCCCCATGAAAGTCGTGTTCGTCGGCCCGACTATCCCCGATGCGGCGAAGATAGTCGGCGACGCACTGGCGATCCGGCCGCCCGCCACCCAGGGCGATATCGTCCGCGCCGTATATGACGGGGCGACAGCGATCGGCCTGATCGATGGCAATTTCGAGTACGTCGCCCCGGTCTGGCACAAGGAAATACTGTTCGCCCTCTCCGAGGGAGTCGTGGTCCTCGGTGCCGCCAGCATGGGCGCCCTGCGGGCGGCTGAATGCGCCCCTTTCGGCATGGTCGGGATCGGTGAGGTTTTTCGTCAATATGTTGTCGGCGAAACGGCGGACGATTCGGATGTGGCGCTGCTGCATGCGCCGGAGGAACTCGACTACGCAGCGCTTACCGTGCCGCTCGTCAATCTACGCGCCACACTTCGTCACCTCACCGAACAGGACCTCCTGTCCGCCTCGGATGCGGCCATCATCGAGGATGCGGCGGCAAGCTTGTTCTACAAGGAACGGACCTGGTCCGCAATCCTTGCCCGCTCAAGGCTTTCGCCGGGAATGGATGCGGCGATGCTGCGCGCCGCATATGTCGACCAAAAACGTATCGATGCGCTCGAACTTCTCGAAGCGCTGCGACGGATGCCGGCGGAACGCCATGCTCCGCCGCAGGAGTGGACATTCAACGCGACCAGTCTTTGGACGACGATACTGGGCCAGTTGCCGCTCTCCAATGCAAAGGCGGATGTCTGAGCGCTTGGGCACTGTGGCCCACCGCCACCACTCCGCGATTGTGGGCGCCAATCCCGATTGTCTTCTGCCGCCGCCCGTGAAATGTGATGAGGGGCCGCAGGCGGAGAGAAGGCGAGTCGAGTGATGTCAGCAGGCAATGGGGCAGACGAGCGCGTCACGGAACGCGTCGAAAACATCCTCGCTCAGACACCCCTGAAGGCAGCCGGCTTCATCGTGACGATCTATGGAGACGTCGTGGAGCCCCGCGGCGGCGTCGTGTGGATCGGCAATCTGATCGAGACCTGCGCCGCCGTCGGGATCAGCGAAACGCTGGTGCGGACGGCCGTGTCGCGACTCGTTGCCGCCGGCCAGCTTTTAGGCGAGAGGGAGGGACGTCGCAGCTACTACCGGCTCTCAAGAGCAGCCGGCAGCGAGTTCGCCTCCGCGGCGCGCATCATTTTCGGCGGCGTTCCAGAGGAAAGCTGGCAGCTCGTGCATCTGACCGGCGCTGAAGCCGAGGAAAGGATGCAGGCCCTCGAGCGCGCCGGCTATGCGCGGCTGGACCCGCGCCTGGCAATCGGGCCGGCAAGGCAGGCGCCAGCATCGGCCGACGCCCTGATCCTTCGTGCCGACTCGCCCGATCCGAAGGCACTGGCGGCCTTCGTCGAGGCCTACTGGAATCTCGCCCCGCACGCCGCCGCCTATCACACGTTCCTCGATCAGTTCGGCCCGGTTCTCCGTTTGGCAGGGAAGCGCCCCCTTGCACCGGCTACGGCGCTGACAATGCGGCTGCTTCTGATCCATCGCTTCCGCACCGTCCTGCTGCATGATCCCCGCTTGCCCGCCGCCGCTTTGCCTCCGGATTGGCCCGGCATCGAGGCGCGCCGCCTCTTCGCCGCGCTTTACCGGCACTTGTCTCCTTCCGCCGACGACCACGTCGGGCGCTCCTTCATCAGTGGCTCCGGTCCGCTCAGTGCCGTGACTGAGGAGACGGAGAAGCGTCTTTCGCACCTCGAAACACAGGTCGCCTAGGCTTTGCGTCTGAATGGCGCATGGCGCTGTAGAGCATCACACCGGAACAGCGGTCGAGTATTTCACGCTCTTCAGGGCGAAATGCGACGACGAATTCGCGACCGCGTCATGCGTCAGGATGCCGTGCATCAGCAATCGTTCGTAATCCGCAACATCCGCGACGACGACACGCAACAGATAATCCCACTCGCCCGACATCGAATAGCATTCCAGCACTTCTTCGTGGCTCTCGACGAAGCGCTCGAAGCTGCGGCGCGCGGTCGGATCGTGCGATTTCATCCGCACGTGGCAGAAGACGTTCAACCCGCGCCCGACCATGTCGGGATTGACGAGCCGCACGGCCTTTCCGAGCACGCCGGCGGTATCGAGGGCCTTGATACGCCGCCAGCACGAGGCCGGTGAAGCACCGACCGCCTCTGCCAATGCGGCATGGCTGATATCGGCCTGTTCCTGAAGAACCCTCAGGATTTTTCGGTCGATCGCGTCGAAATTGAACATGTTCATCAAAATCCTAATGAAAATGAAACAAACTCATCAATTGATACCGAAAAATCCCTAAGATTGAAACCGATTTGCGCCTGAGACGAGCTATTCTTCCAATGAGGAATTTGGGAGGATATCGAAAGATGGGACAGGCGGCACTCAAGCCAGACCGGCGGAACGCACCGGACGAGAGCATCGATTGGAAGCGGGTCGTGCATCTCATGCTCCTGTCCCGGGAACTCGACGAGATGGAGGAAAAACGCCTCGTTCCGGAGAAGAAGGTGCTCTATCAGTTCTCGGCGCGCGGCCATGACATGGCACAGATCCTTCTGGGGCTGAACCTCACGGGAAGGCATGACGCCGCCTGCGGCTACTATCGTTCGCGGCCGCTGCTATTGTCGCTGGGCGTTGATCCGGCCGATGCGCTCGGCTCCGCCATGGCGCGCGCCGGAGGATATTCCGATGGCCGCGATATCGGCGTCGTCTTCAACTACCCCAATCCGAACGGCGCCTCGGCGCTGCCGATGTGCGGCGGCGTCGGGTCGCAATATACGCCGACGGCCGGATGGGCACAGGCGATCACCTATTTCAGCAAGCAGCTCAAGAACGGGGACTATGACCGGGACATCGCCGTCGTCCTCGGCGGCGACGGTTCGGTCGCCTCCAATGGCTTCTGGTCGGCGCTCACGGTCGCCACGACGCAGGGGCTGCCGATGCTCTTCTATATCGAAGACAACGGCTTCGGCATTTCGGTACCCTCCACCTTGCAGACGCCCGAGGGCAACATCGCCGCCAATCTTGCCTCTTGGAAGAACCTCACCATCCTCGATGGTGACGGCTCCGATCCGCAAGAGGCCGCGCGCCTGACCAGAGGCGCCGTCGACCTGGTGCGCGACGAACGCCGGCCCGTCCTGTTGCGGTTGAGGGTCCCTCGCCTCGAGGGACACAGCTTCCAGGATACCCAGACCTATAAGAGCGAAGAGCTCGTCAGAAGCGAGTGGGCACGCGACCCGTTACCGCGGCTCAAGGCTTACCTGGTTCCTGCCATCTTGAGCGAAGAGGAGTGGGATGCGGCCGCCGGCGCTGCCAAGGCGATGGCCGAAAAGGCACGGGTCGAGGCAGAGTCCCGACCGATTGCAGATCCCGAAACAGTCACCCGCAATGTTTTCTTCGAGGGCGAGATGCAGGTGATGGGCGGTCAGCACCGTGCCGGATACCGGCCTCCGGAGACGACCGAGAGGGCGGCAGGTGACGGCCAGCGAATCAACATGGTGACGGCGATCCGGCGGACGCTCGACCACGAAATGTCGATCAACGACCGAGTGATCCTGTTCGGCGAGGATATCGGCCCGAAAGGCGGCGTCCATGCCGTCACCCTGGGGCTGCAGGAAAAATACGGCACAGACCGCGTCTTCGACACGTCGCTGTCGGAGGAAGGCATTGTCGGCCGCGCCGTCGGGATGGCGCTGGCCGGCCTCGTGCCCGTGCCTGAAATCCAGTTCCGCAAATATGCGGAACCGGCGAGCGAACAGATCAACGATTGCGGGACGGTCCGGTGGCGGACCAACAACCGCTTCGCCGCGCCGATCGTCCTGCGTATGCCCGGCGGCTTCTTCAAATGCGGAGATCCGTGGCACAGCCAGACGAATGAGGTCGCCTTCGTCCATCAGCCCGGCTGGAAGGTCGCCGTTCCGTCGAATGCCGAGGATGCCGTCGGGCTGTTGCGTACCTCGTTGCGCGGCAACGACCCGGTGATCTTCTTCGAACATCGCGCCATGCTGGACCACGCCTGGGCACGGCGCCCCTATCCCGGCGACAACTTCGCGCTGCCCTTCGGCAAGGCGAAGTTCACGCGCCAAGGCAACGACATCACCATCGTCACCTGGGGCGCCATGGTGCACCGTTGCGAAGAGGCGGCAGAGGGAATTTCCGCCGACGTCATCGATCTCAGGACATTGATGCCCTGGGACCGCAATGCCGTGCTCTCCTCGGTCCGCCGCACCCGTCGCTGCCTCATCGTCCACGAGGATCTCGGCACCGCGGGCTTCGGGGCGGAAATCGCCGCTGCGGTCGCGGACGAAGCCTTCATCGATCTCGATGCCCCGGTTTCGCGGCTGGCCATGCCCGATATACCGAGTCCGCATAACCCTGTCCTGCTCGACTGGGCGGTCCCCTCGACCGAGCGGATTCGCCGGAAGATCACCGGGCTTCTGGAGTATTGAGCATGGGTGAACTTGTCGACATCAACGCCCCCGTCGAACAGGAGGGGACGAAGGCGGTCGTCCGCAACTGGCTCAGGAAGATCGGCGAAAGCGTCAAATCGGGCGACCCGCTCGTCGAACTCGAAACCGACAAGGTGACGCAGGAGGTCCCCGCTCCCGCCGACGGCGTCCTCAAGGAAATTTTGATGGAGAACGGCGACAATGCCACCCCCGGCGCCGTTCTCGGCCGGATCGGCAGCCGGGCTGCCGGTGTCGATCTGCCTGCCTCGCCTGTGCCGGCGGTCACCTTGGAGACGTCGTCTGCCCCTCCCCAGTCTCCGCATTATTCGCCAGCCGTGCGCCGCGCTGCGGAAGAATACGGCATAGATCCCGCAACCGTAGCCGGCACCGGTCGGGACGGCCGTGTCACGCGCGCCGACATGGACAGGGCCTTTGCTGCCAAGCCGGAGCATTTCGAGGCTGCGGCCGAAATCAGCGCCCCCGAGCCGCAAACTCCCGCTCCCAGGTCGGTCTCCGCCGAGCCCGGACCGGCGCTGCGTTCCCGCCGGATACCGCACAGCGGCATGCGCTCAGCGATCGCCACCCACATGCTGCAATCGATGACGACAGCACCGCACGTTACCGCCGTCTTTGAAGCCGATTTTTCGGCGATCATGCGCCACCGCGACGCCCATAAGGCGAAGCTGGCGGCGGAGAGTGTCGCTCTCTCCTACACCGCCTATATCGTTTCCGCCTGCGTCGCGGCGATGCGCGCCGTTCCCGAGGTCAACAGCCGCTGGCACGACGATGCGCTCGAAGTGTTCGACGACATCAATGTCGGTGTCGGAACCGCCCTTGGCGACAAAGGCTTGATCGTGCCGGTGATCCATCAGGCCCAGCACCTTTCGCTCGCCGGCATTGCGGCGAAGCTGCAGGATCTGACCTCACGGGCGCGATCGAACGCGCTTAACGCCGCGGACGTCAGGGGCGGTACCTTCACCATTTCCAATCATGGGATATCCGGATCACTGGTCGCGGCGCCGATCATCATCAACCAGCCCCAATCGGCGATCCTCGGCGTCGGAAAGCTCGAGAAGCGGGTCGTCGTCCGTGAGGTCGATGGTGTCGACACCATCCAGATCCGACCGATGGCCTATGTGTCGCTGACCATCGATCACCGGGCGCTGGACGGCCATCAGACGAATACGTGGCTCACCCATTTCGTCCAGACCCTCGAGAGCTGGCCCCAATGAGCAAATCCCCTGACTACGACGTGCTCGTCATCGGCGGCGGGCCTGGCGGCTATGCCTGTGCGATCCGCGCCGCCCAGTTGAAGCTGCGGACGGCCTGTGCCGACTTGCGAGACACTTTGGGTGGCACCTGCCTGAATGTCGGCTGCATCCCGTCCAAGGCGCTCCTCAACGCGACGCACCACTACGAACTCGCCGTAAGTGGAAAGCTTGGCGCGCTCGGCATCGACATCGGCAATGTAGCCTTCGATCTCAGCCGGCTGATGGCAGCAAAAGACGACACCGTCTCGTCGCTGACGAAAGGCATCGACTTTCTCTTCCGCAAGAGCGGCGTCACACGCCTGAAAGGCAAGGCGCGGTTTGAAGCAGAAAACAGCATCTCGATCGATGGAAAGCAGGTTACTGCGAAGTCCATCGTCATCGCGACTGGTTCGAAGTCCGCCCCCTTCAATGGCCACGCGATCGACAATCCAGGCGGGCGCATCGTCGACTCGACAGGTGCACTCTCCTTCAGCAAGGTTCCGGAGCATCTCGCCGTGATCGGCGGCGGTGCCATAGGTCTCGAACTCGGTTCCGTATGGCGGCGGCTGGGTTCTCGGGTGACCGTCATCGAATATCTGGACGCCATCCTTCCGGGCATGGACGAGGACATCCGCGCCAAGGCCCTGCAGATCCTGACGCAACAGGGCATGACAATCCTCACCTCCACGGCGGTGGAACGGATTTCGCAAATCGAGAATGGCGTCACCTTGTCAATCGCTGGCGCCGAAGGGAAGCGAACCCTCTCGGCATCGGCCGTCCTGATTGCGACCGGCCGCCGGCCGAACACCGATGGTTTGGCGCTCGAAAAGATCGGCTTGCAAACGGACCACCGCGGCCACATCCCCATCGGCAGCAAATGCGAGACGGCAGTGCGCGGCATCTATGCAATCGGCGATGTGACGCCCGGTTCCATGCTGGCGCATCGTGCCGAGGATGAAGGGATCGCCGTCGCCGAACATCTGGCGGGCCTCGTCCGCCCGATCAGCCATGCGGTGATCCCATCCGTTGTCTATACGAGCCCGGAAATTGCCAGCGTCGGTCGGACGGAACAGGAACTGAGGGAGGCCGGCGTCTCCTTCACGAAAGCCGTCTTCCCGATGTCCGCCAACAGCCGCACCAAGGCCAACCGCGAGCCGGAGGGTTTCGTCAAGATCCTGGCGGATCGGGAAACGGACGTCGTGCTTGGCGCCCACATCATTTCGGAGACGGCGGGCACGATGATTGCGCAGGTCGCCCAGGCCATGGAATTCGGCGCCACGTCCGAAGACATCGCCTATAGCTGCCATGCCCATCCCACCCATAGTGAAGCGGTCAAGGAAGCGGCGATGCGAATTCGCGGGGAAGCTATTCACATATAACGACGCACCGCACATGGGGCGCTGCGGGCGAAGGAAAAATCCTGCCCAACGCCGATGAGGGCATCAACGGCGGCAGCCCGAGAGTGGCGAAGAACTTGTCTCTTTGGGCTTGGGTACTGTCCAGTAGCGGCCGTCACCGGAATTCCGCTCCGCGACCCAAAACGGTCCGAGCCAGATGAGCAACAGACCTGCCGCAAGCGGTGATCCCAGAACCGAAACGAACACGACGGCTTGCATAGCGATGATTTCCATTGGTCTTCGGCGTCAGCTTTGCTGACTTGTGCAACTTACAACCGGTCGAACCGTTGAAAAGTTCCATTGGAATCACCGGGCCGGTATCGGTGCTCGCTGCAGCGGCCCTCGATGTCGCCCATCGGCACGGACAGCCTCCTCGCGCCGCTGGCGACCGCGGCAATGAACCGTCGTGGAGAGCAATTCCAGGAAAGTGTGTAACGGTTTTCCTAGGCCAGTCATTTCATTGTTTAAATGAAACAGTGAAATGTCTAAACGGCCACCGCCAACACGGCGCAACAGTCGCCCGCCTTGATCAGCCCGGGAAAGTGACGGGCAACCAGCATTCCCGTCATCTTGGCATGGATTTCGATCGGCTCGGCGCCGGTGCGACCAGTCGGATAAATCCGTGCGATTACGGCGCCGGCTTCGACCGCCTCTCCAAGATCGATCAGGAATTCGACAATCCCGGCATCTTCGGCGAAGGCGAAACAATCACCGCTCGGCATGTCCAGCCACTGTGTCGGCTGAACATCGATCTCGCCCTTGAGGATCCCGGCATGGCGCAGGACATTTGTCGTGCCGCGCTTGGCGATGGCAACGCTCTTCGCACTCGCGGATCCGCCGCCGCCGAGCTCGGTCGTGATGAAGATCTTGCCCATCTCCTCGGCGGACGTGTCATACATGCCAACCGCATCGATCTCGAGCATCTTCATCGAGTAGGGTGCGCCGAAGGCTTTGACGAAGTCGAAGGCCTTTGCCTCCTGCAGTTTTTCCGGAAGAATGTGGGCCGCGCAGAAAGGCAGGAAATCGAGGGTCCGCCCGCCGGAATGGAAGTCGAGCACGACGTCGGCGAGTGGTAGAAGGACGCGCTGGAAATAATCGGCGATCTTCTCGGTCACCGTACCGTCGGGCCTGCCCGGAAAGCTGCGGTTCATATTACCCTTGTCGATCGGTGAAGTTCGCGTTCCGGCCAAAAAAGCGGGGTAATTCATCGCTGGTACGATGATCACCCTCCCCTGCACCTCCGCCGGATCAAGATTGCGCGCCAGATCGAAAAGGGCGATTGGCCCTTCATATTCATCACCATGATTGCCGCCGGTCAGGAGGGCCGTCGGGCCCTCGCCGTTCTTGGCGACGGTGATCGGGATCATCACCGAGCCCCAGGCGGAATCGTCGCGGCTATAGGGCAGCCGCAGAAACCCGTGCTGAATGCCGTCTGCTTCGAAATCGACCGTGGCGCTAATCGGCGACGGCCGCAAATGCTGGTCCGTCATGGCTCAGTCCTTGACCATCAGCTTGCGCGGCACCGAGGCGAGGCATTCGACGCCGTTCTCGGTGATGAGAATGCTCTCGGTAGTCTCGAAGCCCATGTCCTCGAGCCAAAGACCTGTCATGAAATGGAAGGTCATGCCGGGCTTCAGTTCCGTCTTGTCGCCCGGGCGCAGGCTCATGGTGCGCTCGCCCCAATCCGGCGGATAGGAGAGACCGATCGGATAGCCGGTGCGGTTGTCCTTGACGATGCCGTATTTCTTCAAGACCGCGAAGAAGGCATTGGCGATGTCCTCACAGGTGTTTCCAGGCCTGGCCACCGCGAGGCCCGCCTCCATACCTTCGAGCGTTGCCTTCTCGGCGTCGAGAAAGGCCTGGGTCGGCTTGCCGAGAAACACCGTGCGCGACAGCGGCAGGTGATAGCGATTGTAGCAGCCGGCGATCTCGAAGAAGGTGCCCTCCCCCTTCTTCATCGGCCGATCGTCCCAGGTCAGATGCGGAGCGGAAGCCTCGACGCCGGACGGGAGAAGCGGCACGATCGCCGGATAGTCGCCACCGATACCATCGACGCCGCGCGTGCCGGCATCGTAGATCTCGGCGACCAGATCGCATTTGCGCATGCCGACTTCGATCTTGTCGAAGATGCGCTGATGCATGGCTTCGACGATGCGCGCGGCGTTGCGCATATATTTGATTTCCGTCTCGCTCTTGACGGCGCGCTGCCAGTTGACGAGCGCCGTCGCGTCGATAAAGCGCGCATTCGGCAGATGCTTCTGCAGCGAGGCGAAAGCGGCCGCCGAGAACCAGTAATTGTCCATCTCGACGCCGATTCTGAGCGACCCCCAGCCACGGTCGGTGAGGATTCCCGAGAGATAGTCCATCGGGTGGCGCTCGGTCGACTGCACGTAATGGTCCGGATAGCCGACGATGTTGTCGTGCTCGAGATAGGCGGTGAGCTTGGCGCCATTGGCGTCCTGGCCGCGGCCGAACCAGATCGGCTCGCCGGAAGGCGGAACGATCACCGCCTGGTGCACATAGAAGGACCAGCCGTCATAGCCGGTGAGCCAGGCCATGTTGGAGGGGTCGCTGACGATCAGGAGCTCGACGCCCTTGGCTTCCATCGCCTGCCGTGTTTTCCTGAGGCGCGTTTCGTATTCCCCAAGGGAGAATTTGAGGATGGGTTGGGTCATATCTCTTCCCTCGTTTTTCCGGCCGTGCCGGCTTCAGCTCTCGAAAGTGGTTCCGGCATTCGTCGCGTTGGCCCGGGCATAGGCGAGCGTTGCGATAGCGGTGTCCTGGATGCCGGTGCCGGTCAGGTCGGCGATGGTGATCTCGTCCGCCCGCCTCCGTCCGGCCTTCAGCCCGGCGATTATCTGGCCCAGCTCCGCGAATTCGGCATCCGGCGTGATGAGTTCCGCGGCAATCGCGTGATGCAGTTCACCGAGCCGGCGCGTCTGCTTCAGGCTGTCGGCGACATAAGTGACGCGAGCAATCGCCTGCGGGTCGAGTTCGTTCTTGTGTTCGGCGTCGGAGCCCATGGCGGTGACATGCTGCCCCGGCTGCAGCCAATCGGCCTTGAGGATCGGCGCCTCCGACGGCGTGGTGGTGACAATGATGTCGGCGCCCGCGACTGCCGCCTTCGGGTCGGTTGTCGCCTTCACCGGGAAGCCGAGCTTTCCTGCAAGCGCGCTCGCCGTCGTCTCGGCCTTGGCCGCGTCGCGGGCCCACAGGCGCGCCTCGCGGATCGGCCGGACGAGAGCGAGTGCTTCGAGCTGCAGCTTCGCTTGCATGCCGGCGCCGAAGATCGCGGCGACGGAAGCGTCTTCCCGCGACAGATGCTTGGCCGCCACCGCACCGGCCGCCGCGGTCCGCACGTCGGTGAGATAGCCGTTGTCGAGCAGCAGCGCCTGCACCAGCCCGGTTTTGCTCGACAGGAGCACCATCATGCCGTTGGTGCTCGGTAAGCCGATCTTCGGATTGTCGAAGAAGCCGGGGCTGATCTTGATGGCAAAGCCGTCGAGACCCGGCACATAGGCCGTCTTCACGTCCACTTCGCCGCGATGCTCGACAATATCGAGCCTCAGGATCGGCGGCATTGCCACCGCCTTGGTGGCGAGCGCATGGAACGCATCCTCGACGCAGGTAACCGCCTCGCGATCTAGCGGCACGATCCGGCGCAGTTCCGCTTCCGTGAGAATCGTCATCCGTGTCATGCCACTTCCTCCCGAAACGGGTCCGTTTCGCCGTTCATCACCCGCAGATGCAGCCCCATGTCGACATTGCGGCCGGACAGAATGACCGCGATCGGGCCGCCGATGTCTTTGACCTTTCCGGCAAGAAGCGCCGCGATGCCGACGGCGCCGGCCCCTTCCACCACTTCGCGCTCTTGCGTGTAGGCGTGGCGCATGCCGGCGGCGATTTCCGCCTCCGTCAGCAGGACGATGTCGTCGAGGAGCTCGCGGCACATGCGGAACGTCAGGTGATTGTCGAGCCCGATGCCGCCGCCGAGCGAATCCGCCAGGCTCGGATATTCCTCGACGAGCACGGGCCTGCCGGCGGCAAGGCTCGCCTTCATGGCCGCGCCGCGCTCCATCGTGAGTCCGATCACCTGCGTCGCCGGCTTACGCGCCTTGATCGCTGCAGCCACCCCGGCGGCGAGCCCGCCGCCCGAAACCGGAACCAACACCGTGGCGACCTCGGGCATCTGCGCGACGATCTCGAGGCCCAACGTACCCTGCCCTGCCACGACCGACGGACCGTCGAAGGGCGGAATCATGAGGAGGCCTTTTTCCGTGACGAGACGCTCGACTTCTTCCTGCGCCTCGTCCTGGGACTTGCCGACAATCCGCACGTCGGCGCCAAGGCGCCTGATTTCGGAGACCTTGTTCTCCGGCACCAAATGCGACATGCAGATCGTCGCGACCGCGCCTTCCGTCTTTGCCGCATGGGCGAGCGCCCGGCCGTGATTGCCGGTCGAGGCGGCGATGACGCCGCGTGCCCGTTCTTCAGCAGAAAGCGACAGCACCGCGTTGGTCGCGCCGCGCAGCTTGAAGCTGCCGGTTGTCTGGTGGTGCTCGAGTTTCAGGCAAACGGGGACGCCGCAGAGCTCGCCGAGCGATGCCGAGGCAACGAGCGGCGTGCGCGACACCCGGCCGGAGGTGCGCCGCGACGCGGCTTCGATGTCGTCAATCGTCACCGGGAGAGAAGCGCTCATGGCCATTCCCCCTCGAGCGGCAGCGCCATCAGCTGTCCGAGTTCCAGACGCGCCGACTGGCCGCAGAGGCGAAGACAGGCCCAGGCCGTCGCGTAATTGCTGCTGACGACGGGCTTGCCGATCGCAGCTTCGATCTCGGCGATCACGCCGGCCGCGCGCACCGCTGTGCAGGAGATGAACAGCGCGTCGGATTCGGGCGCCATTGCCTCCTTTGCAAAGGCGACGATCTCCGCAGGCGCGATCCGCGCCATCTCCCGGTCGTCGGTCAGCCCCAGGCAGGTGAACCGGTCGATCCCGAAGCCGAGTTCGGCGAAATAGTCGGCCATCGGCCGGCTGGTCTCGATCGTATAGGGTGTGAGAATGGATATTCGTCGAGCGCCCAGAGCTCGCAAGCCTTTGACCGAGGCGGCCGTCGGGGTCACCACGGCCGCCTCCGGCTTCGCTGCCTTTATCGCTGCAGTTACCTCCTCATCACCGATGACGACGGAGGCCGAGGTGCAGGAATACATGACAACGTCGAGCGTCTCGCCGGGCATGATCAATGCCGCCGCCGCCGTCAGCGAAGGCTGCATCGCCCGGAGATTTTCCGGGGTCACCGGATTGGCGTAGGGGATGCGTGCGACATAAACTCCGATCTCGTCGGATGCCACCAGACGCTGGAAGTCCACCTCAGTCGTATGATCGGTGGCGAGGATGACGAGACCTATGCGTTTGGCGAGCGGCCGATCGTCGAGGCGCGGGGCGCGCCGCGCCAGGGAAAGGGCAACAGGTTCTTCCATCAGCGCTCGTCCACCCGTGCGTAGCGCTCTTCCAGCCAGCGCAGGAAGAAGACTGAGATCAGGCTCATGATCAGGAAGAACACGCCGACCAGCGTCATCGGCTCGATATAGCGGTAGTTGCTGTTGGCGATGCTTTTTGCCTGGTTCATGAGTTCGAGCACCGTGATTGCCGAAAGCAGCGGCGTCTCCTTGAACATGGCGATCAGGTAGTTGGCGAGCGCCGGGATCATCGGCGGGATCGCCTGCGGCAGGATCACGTGGATCCAGGCCTGGCGTGCGGTGAGATTCGTCGCCTTGGCCGCCTCCCACTGGCCGCGCGGAACGTTCTCGATGCCGGCGCGATAGACCTCGGCCGTATAGGTGCCGTAGTGGATGCCGAGACCGATGACGCCGGCGACGAGAGCCGGCAGACGGATGCCGATGTCCGGCAGCACGTAGAAGATGAAGTAGAGCTGCACCAGCAAGGGCGTGCCGCGGATGAACTCGACGGCAAAGCTCGTGGCGCGGGCGACCGGCGCCGGCGCGACCATACGCAGGATGGCGAAGAGGAGGCCAATCACCGCGGCAACGGCGGCGCCGAGGATAGTGGCTAGGATGGTGATCTGCAGCCCCTCGATGAGGGTCGGCATGATCTGGCGGACGAATTCCCAATCCCATTCCATGATCAAACCCTCACGCCGTCGAGGCCACGGCTGACGCGCCGCTCCAGCCAGCGCATGCCGAGCGAGATGAGCCAGGCCATGACGAAGTAGAGCACCAGGATCGTCGCGAAGGGGATCAGCGTGCTACCGGTCTGTGCCCGGACCACCTGGGCCTGGAAGGTCATGTCGGTCAGCGAAATCAGCGAGACGACGGCAGTTCCCTTCAAAAGCTCGATCGCGTTGTTGCCGAAGGTCGGCAGCATCAGCGGCAGCGCCTGCGGCAGGATGATGTGCCGCATCGCCTGATAGCGCGTGAGATTGAGGGCGATGCAGGCTTCGCGCTGCTCGCGGCCGATCGCCTTAACCGCACCTCTGACGACCTCCGCGCCATAGGCACCGACATTCAAGCCGAGCGCCAAGACGCCGGCCTGCAGCGGCGTCAACGTGATGCCGGCAAAGGGCAGCACGAAATAGACCCAGAAGAGCTGGACGAAAATCGAGGTGCCGCGGAAGAACTCGATATAGGTCGTGGCCAGCGCACGCACCGCCGTGAAACGGCTGACGCGGCCGAGCCCCGCCGCAAAGGCGACCACGACGGCAAGCGCCGAACCCATCAGCGTGAGCTGAACGGTCACCCATGCGCCCTCAAGGATCAATCCGATATAGCCGGACCAGTCGATCATCGTTCAGTTGTTCCAGTCAGATTTCGGCTCGCTTCAGGGCTTGACCCAGGTCGCCTTCCCCGCGTCGAGGCGCAGGGAAGGCGGGGAAAACCCAGCCCAGGCTTACTTCGCGGCGCAGAGCTTCTCACGCGTCGTCGACATCGCTGCCTTGGCCGAGAAGCCGTAGGGCTCGATGATCTTGGCGAACTCGCCGGACTCCTTCATCTTGGCGAGTTCGACGTCGAAGGCGTCACGCAGCGCCTCGTCGCCTTTCCTGAAGGCGGCGCCATCGCAATAGACCGGAGCCCCTTCGACCGGAGCAACCACCTCGATGTTCGGGTCATTCGCCTTCGACACCAGATCGTTGATCGACAGCACCGGCAGCGAATAGACGTCGATGCGGCCGTCCTGCAGCATCTTCATGCCGCTCTGGCCGTCAGGCACGACGATGACGCGATCACGCGGCACGCCGGCTTCGAGCGCCAGCTTTTCTTCGGTGCCGCCGCCGGGGGCGCCGATCTTCGCATCCGGATTGTCGGCAATATCCTTGTAGCTCTGCAGCTTGAGCGGATTGCCCTTCTTCAGCGCGAAGGCCTCGGCATCGCAGAGGATCGGCTGGGAATAGGCGACCGCCGCGCAGCGCTCCGGCTTCATGAAGAGGCCGGCGGTGATCGCGTCATGACGCCCCGCCTGCAGGCCCGGGATCATCGCGCCGTATTCCGAGATCGACGCGACGACGTCCGCAACGCCGAGGCGCTTGAAGATTTCGCGGGCAACATCCGGTGCTGCACCGGAAACCTTGCCGTCGGCCCCGACCGCCGTGAAGGGCGGTTCGTTGGCGATGGCGATGCGCGCGAAGCCCTGTTCCTTCAGCTCCTCGAGCTTGTTTTCATCCGCGGCGGCGGAAGTAGCCACAACAACTGCCATCAACGCCGTTGCACCTGCTGCCATTGCCATCCAGTCTTTCAGTTTCATCGTTCCCAACTCCTCTGTTGTTCTCTTGCTGTTGTTGTGTGAGGCAATGTCGGCCGTAAGGGCTTAGACGCGGTGCCCGGCCGCTATGATCTTGCGCAGGAAGGTCTGCGTTCGTTCCTGCTTCGGATGCCGGAAGATGTCCTCGGGCTTGCCTTCCTCGACGATCTTTCCGCGGTCGAAGAAGAGCACGCGATCGGCGAAGTCATGGGCGAAACCCATCTCGTGGGTAACGAGGAGCATCGTCATGTCGGTCTCGGCGGCAAGCTTGCGCATGACGTTCAGGACTTCTTCGACGAGCTCCGGATCGAGCGCGGATGTCACCTCGTCGAAGAGCATGATCTTCGGCGAAAGCGCCAGCGCCCGGGCGATCGCGACGCGCTGCTTCTGGCCGCCGGAGAGCTGCGCCGGCATGCTTTTGGCTTTGTCGGCGAGGCCGACCATGTCGAGAAGTTCCAATGCCCGCTTTTCGGCCTCTGGCCGGGCGATGCCCTTGGTCAGCCTCGGCGCCAGCGTCACATTGTCGAGGACGCATTTGTGGGGAAACAGGTTGAAGTGTTGGAAGACCATGCCGATCTTCTCGCGCATGCTGTGGAGATGCCGCTCGTCGGCCGGCACGAGATTGCCGCCCTTCTTCATGTGGTAGAGCTGCTCGCCATCGACCTGGATGAAGCCGTCGCTGATCGTCTCGAGCGTCATCAGGATGCGCAGGATCGTCGTCTTGCCGGAACCGGAGGGCCCGATGAGGGCGAGCTTCTCGCCCGGCATCACCTCCATCGACAGTCCATCGAGCACGGTCAGGGGACCGTATCTCTTGACGATGTTGTCGATGCGGATGATCGGCTGGGGCATTCGCGGCTCTCCCTTCGAGACCGATAATGTCCTAACGATGATCCGGTTCCCAAATCATGTCAATGTGAATAATAATATCATGACAATTATTCCGAAAATGCCCAATGGATGAACATTGCCATCAAATCACGAGCAGCAAAGCCTCCGGATCGCCGAGCGCGAGGGACGCGACGATTCCGAGCCCGGTCTTGAGCTCCTGTTCGCTGGTCGAGCCGAGCGATATCCGCACGGCCGGGCGCCAGCCGCTGTCGGCGGTGCGGAAGGAGGCACCCGGCGCAATCGCGACGCCGCGCAGCCGCGCCTGCGAGACGAAGGCGTCTTCGGAGTGACCCTCGGGCAGCGGCAGCCAGACATGCAGACTCTGTGGATGGGTGCGGTGGGCAAGTCTGCCGAACGTCTCCGTGGCGATTGCGTGGCGCGTGGCGAGCGCCCGGCGCTGCCAGTTGACGAGCTCCATTGCCGTGCCGTCGCTCACCCAATGCGTTGCGATCTCCGCGATCGAAGGCGTCGCCATCCAATTCGAGACGAGATGCCGGTTGGCAACCGCCGCGACGTAGCGATCGGGAGCAGCGAGGTAGCCGATCCGCAAGCCTGGCACGGTGATCTTGGTAAAGCTCGTGACATACAACGTGCGTTCCGGCGCCAGTGCCGCAACCGGCGGCAGGCGCTCCTCCACCAGCGGCCCCAATATGTCGTTCTCGATGATGGCGATGTCATGCCGGCGCGCGACCTCCGCAAGCGCTGCGCGGCGCGCAGCACTCATCAAGGTCGCCGTCGGATTGATCACCGAGGGCTGCAGGAATATCGCCCGTATCACCCCCTTGCGGCAGGCCTCGTCCAGGGCATCCGGGATCATGCCGTCGTCATCGATCGCGACGCCCTGGAGGTGAATGCCGAGATAGGTCGAAAGCGGCACAAGCGTATGATGGCTGATCGCCTCCGTCGCAATCGTCGAACCGGGAGGCGCAACGCTCATCAGCGCCACCGTCATAGCCGAGGTCGCGCCGTTGGTGAGGCTGATGTTGAGCGGCGAAATGTCGAGACCGCAGCGCGAAAGCCATTCGGCGGCGACATTGCGGTGGCGCGGAAACACCATGTTCGGCCGGAACGAAAGCGCCGAGCTTGCCGGCAGGTTCTCGGCAAGCCAGCCGAAGGCCTGCCGCATCTTGTCAAGATGGATCTGCTCGCAGACCGGCTTGAGGATGGAAAGGTCGACCAGCTCGCCGAGCCGCTCGGGCAGATACGGCGGCTCCGGCTCACGCGGCCGCGTCTGCACGAAGCTGCCGCGCCCGACCTCGCCGGAGATCAGACCACGCCGGATCAGTTCGTCATAGGCGCGGCTCACCGTCTGCACCGAGAGCTTCAGCTCGTCTGCGAGCTTGCGATGCGTCGGCAGCCGGGTGCCGTTCTGCAGCCTGCCCTCCTGGATGGCACGGGCGAATTGATCGGCCAGCGAGAGGTAAGCCGGGCGGCGCAGGAGTGTTGTGTCGGGCGTCCAATTTGTCATGATTTGAACAGTGATCAAAATCAGCTCAATTGACAATGCAAAACTGAGCACCCAATGTCTTTTCCTGGACTTTGACGCGACTGCAGCGCCGCGCGTCTCATAAGACGTGCAAAGGTCGCTGCAGCACTTTGATTGCCGCATGGGATCGACGGAAGGAACCCGCATGAAGCTCGATGCGATCGATCTGCGCATCCTCGAGGCGATCCAGGCCGATGGACGCATCACCAAGCTGGCGCTCGCCGAAAAGGCCGGGCTGTCGCCGACGCCCTGCTGGATGCGGCTCAGGAAACTGGAAAAGGCCGGCATCGTCACCGGCTATCATGCGCGCGTCGCACTGCGCCGTGTGGCACCGGTCGCCAGCGTGATGATGGAGGTCACGCTCGGCAATCATCGGCAGGCCGACTTCGACCGCTTCGAACGCGCCATCGCCGCAATTCCAGAGATCGTTTCCTGCTGGTCGGTCGGCGGTGGCGTCGACTATATCCTCAAGGTCGTGACCGCCGACATCGACGCCTATCAGCGGCTGGTGGACGAGCTACTCGGGCGCGAACTCGGTATCGACCGCTATTTCACCTACATCGTCACCAAGACGGTCAAGGAGGAGACCGTGCTGCCGCTTGGTTCGCTGTTATCGCAGGTGAATTAGAAACGACGAGCAGGCGGAGAAATTCCACACGCCTTTCCGAGCGCGCGGGTTCTTGGACCGGCCGAGAAGGTGTTGGTACGGGGTGAATTGGTAAAGCGCAGCGATCGCTGCACTAAATAGGCGGCCGTGGTTTAGGCACTCTCTCCTCAGAGATAGGAGATGTCTTAACTTTCGCCATCGTCCATCGACAGAACTTCATGCCGTTTCAATTCGTCGATGGCCTCAATCGCTTCGTCGGCCGACCAGCCTGCAGAAACCGCGGCCTGCACCAGCCTCGTTTCTACCTGTTGCTCGAGTTCCATATACAAAGGCTCTAACGCTTCCTGCACGGTCAGGATGTGTTCACCAGCCATCACGACAGGGCGATGGGGCAGTGACGCGGTCATGGCACAATCCTCCGTCGTTCACGCGGACGTGTTTTTTCACAACGTCCCAATCAAGCTTCTGTTCCACGCTCGCTCATCGATATTCAGGAGAGGTGGATGACCTCTCACAAAAACGGCGGAAAACCGCACGCACTTTTCCTCAACCAGTCCAGACAGTCTCTCTCGCGGAAGCCTCTCCTTTGGTCAAAGTCTCTCCCGGCGAGCGGCGGAATGGACAATCTCTCGCGGTAACAGTGTCAATCTCTTTCGCAACGGACGAGGAGACTTGGATATGACCGCTATTTTTGCGCGCACCGCCTTTCACGAAGCGTTGAAACAGCTGAACGACCGACAATTGCTGCGGGAGCTCGCCTATGTCGGCGGCCGCTGGATTGCCGGACGGGACGGCAGGTGTCTCGAAGTCAGCGATCCAGCCAGTGGTGCCGCCCTCGCCTTCGTCGCTTCGCTCGATGAGGGCCAGACGACCGAAGCGATCGATGCGGCGGAGAAGGCATTCAAATCCTGGCGCAATATGCTGCCGCAGGCGCGCGCCGCCATCCTGCGCAAGTGGCACGAGCTGATGCTCGCGGCCCGCGAGGACCTGGCCCTGTTGATGACACTTGAACAGGGCAAGCCACTCGCCGAGTCCCGCGGCGAGATCGACTACGCGGCTTCCTTCATCGAGTGGTACGCCGAGGAGGGCAAGCGCCTCAACGCCGAGACCGTGACGAGCCACCTCGCCGGCGCCGAGATGATCGTCCGCCGGGAGGCGCTCGGCGTCGTCGGCATCGTCACGCCGTGGAATTTCCCCTCCGCCATGATCACCCGCAAGGCGGCCGCAGCCCTTGCGGCGGGCTGCACGGTGGTTGCGCATCCCTCCTCCGAGACGCCGCTTTCCGCTTTGGCACTTGCCGAGCTCGGCGAACGCGCCGGCCTTCCCGCCGGCGTCTTCAACGTTGTCACCGGCAACGCCGCAACGATCGTCGGGCGCGTGTGCGAAGACGCGCGAGTCCGCGCCATGAGCTTCACCGGGTCGACGGAGATTGGCCGGTTGATTGCCGCCCAATCAGCGCCGACGATGAAGCGGCTCGTCATGGAACTCGGGGGCCACGCTCCACTGATCGTCTTTGCCGATGCGGATGTAGAGAAAGCGGCCGATATTGCCATCGCCGCGAAGTTCGCCACTTCCGGACAGGACTGCCTTGCCGCCAACCGCATCTATGTCGAGCGCCCGATCCTCAAATCCTTCGAGGAGGCTTTCGCGGCGCGGATCGCTCGCTTGACGGTAGGACCCGGACTTCGACCGGGCACCGACATCGGGCCGCTGATGCACGAGCGTGCCGTCGCCAAGATCGAGGAACAGGTTCAGGACGCGCTCAAACTGGGCGCCAAGCTTGCCGTCGGCGGCACGCGCCACGCGGCCGGGCCGCTGTTCTTCCGGCCGACGCTTCTGACCGATGTGCCCGACGATGCCCTGATCATGCGCGAAGAGACTTTCGGCCCCGTCGCGGCCGTCACCGCCTTCGACAGCGAAGACGACGTAGTCGCCCGGGCGAACGACACCGAATATGGCCTCGTCGCCTATGTCGTCACCGAAAACGGCGCCCGCCAGATGCGGCTCGCCCGGGCACTCGAATACGGGATGGTGGCGATCAACCGGGTGAAGATCACCGGCGGGCCGATCCCCTTCGGCGGATGGAAACAATCCGGGCTCGGCCGCGAAGGCTCGCGCCACGGCATGGAGGCCTTCACCGAGCTCAAATATCTCTGCATCGACACCGCCGCCTGACCGACTTCTGACGAAAGGAAAGACAATGCTCGAAAAAAGCAACGAACTCACCGCCTGGGACCGCGACCACTTCTTCCATCCCTCTACCCATATGGGGATGCACGCGCGTGGCGAGAGCCCGACGCGGGTCATCGGCGGCGGCGAAGGCGTCTACATCACCGACATCGCCGGCAAGCGCAGCCTCGATGCTTTTGCCGGGCTCTACTGCGTCAATGTCGGCTATGGCCGTCAGAAGATCGCCGACGCCATTGCACAGCAGGCGAAGAACCTCGCCTATTACCACGCCTATGTCGGCCACGGCACGGAAGCCTCGATCCGGCTTTCCAAGATGATCATTGACCGGGCGCCGGAAGGCATGTCGCGCGTCTATTTCGGGCTATCCGGTTCGGACGCCAACGAAACCAACATCAAGCTGATCTGGTATTACAACAATATTCTCGGCCGGCCGGAAAAGAAGAAGATCATCTCGCGCTGGCGCGGCTATCACGGCTCGGGCGTGATGACTGGTTCGCTGACCGGCCTGCACCTCTTCCACAATGCCTTCGATCTGCCGCGCGCGCCGATCCTGCACACCGAAGCCCCCTATTACTTCCGCCGTCCCGATCGCTCGATGAACGAGGAGCAGTTCTCGCAATATTGCGCCGACAAGCTCGAGGAGATGATCCTCGCAGAAGGCCCCGATACCGTTGCGGCCTTTATCGGCGAACCGATTCTCGGCACCGGCGGCATCGTGCCGCCGCCCAACGGCTATTGGCAGAAAATCCAGGCGGTGCTTCAGAAATACGACATCCTGCTCGTCGCCGACGAGGTCGTGACCGGCTTCGGCCGTCTCGGCACGATGTTCGGCTCCGATCATTACGGCATCAGGCCGGATCTGATCACCATCGCCAAGGGGCTGACTTCGGCCTATGCGCCGCTTTCCGGCTCGATCGTCTCGCACAAGATCTGGGACGTCCTTGTGCGCGGTTCTGACGAGCTTGGCGCTATCGGCCATGGCTGGACCTATTCGGCCCATCCGATCTGTGCGGCGGCAGGCATCGCCAATCTCGAGCTGATCGACGAGCTCGGCCTCGTCGAGAACGCCGGTTCGACCGGCGCCTATTTCCGGGCGGAACT
Organism: Sinorhizobium fredii USDA 257; assembly: GCF_000265205.3. NCBI lineage: Bacteria > Pseudomonadati > Pseudomonadota > Alphaproteobacteria > Hyphomicrobiales > Rhizobiaceae > Ensifer > Ensifer fredii. The sequence goes on along the minus strand of NC_018000.1, from coordinate 3,277,511 downwards.
CCAAAAGGCCGTCGGTGATCACCGCCATGTCGGCGAGGTGCGCGGCGACGGGTTGATGGCGGCAATCGAGTTCGTCGAGGATCGCGACGACCGCAAGTTCTTCGATCCGGCCCAGAAGGTCGGGCCGCAGGTGGCGGCAGCACTGCTGGAACGTGGCGTCATTGGCCGCGCCATGCCGCAGGGCGATATTCTTGGCTTCGCCCCGCCGCTCTGCCTGACGCATGAGGAAGCCGACATCGTCGTCAAGGCGGCCGCCGACGCGATCCGGTCCGTCCTCGGCCGCTGAAGGAGAACGCCTATGATGCATTCCGTTCCGAAGACCATGGCGGCCGTGCTGCTCACCGGCCACGGCGGGCTCGATAAGCTCGTCTATAGCCGAGAGGTCCCGGTGCCGGTTCCGGCAGTCGGCGAGATCCTGATCAGGGTCACCGCCTGCGGCATGAACAACACCGACGTCTGGGTGCGCGAAGGCGCCTATGGCACCGAGGATGATCCGGGTGCCGTGTCGACCTGGCGGCGCCAAGGCAACACGCTTACTTTCCCGCGCATCCAGGGCACCGACACGGTCGGGCACATCGTCGCCGTCGGAGACGGTATCGACAAGGCGCGTATCGGCGAGCGCGTCATGGTCGACTTCTCAATCTACAACCGCGACGACGACAGCCTGGCCGACATCGACTATATGGGCCACGGCCGCGATGGCGGCTATGCCGAATACATGGCGCTGCCGGCCGAAAACGCTCACGTGGTGGCGACCGATCTCACCGATACCGAGCTCGCCACCTTCTGCTGCGCCTATCTCACCGGCGAGCGGATGCTGGAACGAGCGGGGCTTGCGGCGGGCGAACGGATCCTCGTCACTGGCGCGTCGGGCGGCGTCGGCTCGGCGATCATCCAGCTCGCCCGCGCCCGTGGCGCCATCCCGATCGCCGTCGCCGGCCCGGGCAAAGAGGCTGCCATGCTCGATATCGGCGCCGAAGCCGTCGTGACCCGCGGTCGAGGCGATCTCTTCGAAGCCGTCAATGAAGCCGTCCAAAGCGAACCGATCGACGTCGTCGCCGATCTGGTCGGCGGTCCCCTCTTCAATGATCTCTTGAAGATCCTGCGCCCGGAAGGTCGCTACACGACCGCCGGCGCCATTGCCGGTCCGGTCGTGCAGCTCGATCTCAGGACGATGTATCTGAAGCAATTGGAGCTGCACGGCTCGAGCCAGGGTAGCCGCGCCGATTTCCGGCGGCTGGTCCGATACATCGAAGACAAGAAGATCCGTCCCCTCGTCGGCGGCGTTTATCCTCTGTCGGAATTCCATCGGGCGCAAAGAGACTTCATGGCGAAAAATTTCGTCGGCAAACTCGTCGTCGTTCCGGATTGAAACTCGTCGACTGCCGGCGGAAATGCGCAACTAATTAGAGTATTCCCAGCCAGGAAAACCGCGGCCCTGTGCCGCGGTTTGTCGTGTCGGTCGTGCCTGGCCGCGATGATTTCCCTCAAGGAGACACTAGACAGGCTCAACTACCAGAACCCAGATTTGGTGCTCCGGCTTCAGTTCATTTGACGCGTTTATTAGCATATGCGTAAATTGACGCACCAAGGGGGAATTTCATGGATTTGGTAACGCTCGTCATGACCGTATGCCTTGTCTCGGCACCCGAAAGGTGCCGAGAAGAGAGTATGCAACTTCAGGCCCACGGATCGCTGGCGCAATGCATGTTCCAGTCCCCCGTGCACATCGCCAGTTGGTCGCAGCAGCATCCGGCTCTGCGCGTCAAGAAATGGCGATGCAGGCTTCCAGACGTTGACCGGGTCATCTGATACGAGCGCGGTAGGTCAAGGTATCCGATGGCGCCATCGAAAGCTGATCTGCTTCGCGGGTCAGGCGATCGCGAAGCGGCGATCGAACGCAGACCGGATCGGTCGTACTCGCATCGCCGGCCAGCGCCATCGCCTGGCAACGGCAGCCGCCGAAATCAACTTTCTTGCGTTCGCAACTCCGGCAGAGTTCCGGCATCCAGTCCTCGCCGCGATAAGCATTGAATGCGTCACTCTCATACCAGATCTGGGAGAGCGACCCTTCGCGTACAGTCTCAAAGGAGAGGCTTGGAATGGTTTCCGCCGCATGGCAGGGAAGCACCCGGCCGGATGGCGTGACGTTCAAGCCCACCCTCCCCCAGCCGCCCATGCACGCCTTCGGGTATGTGGAATAATAGTCCGCGGGTACATAGTCGATGACCAGTGTACCTTCATATTTCTTGCGCGCCTCGGTGACGGTTTGCGTCGCCCGATCGACCTGTTCGCGTGTCGGCATGAGAGCCGCCTTGTTGCGCTCGGCCCAACCGTGGAACTGCACGGTCGCGACCTCGATACGACGCGCCTTCAGCCGGATCGCCAATTCGATCATGGCCTCGATTTCGCCCATGTTCTGCCGGTGACAGACGGCGTTCAGCGTCAGCGGAATGCCGGCATCCGCCACCCAGCCCGCGACGGCGATCTTTCGTTCATAACCGCCTCCATATCCGCTGATTCTGTCGGCGCTTTCGGGAGAAACGCCCTGGATGGAGAGCTGAATATGGTCGAGACCCACATCGGCCAGCTTGCCAATGCGAGCCGCAGTCAGGCCGACGCCCGACGTGATCAGATTGGAATAAAGCCCAAAGGCAGCCGCCGCTTGCGTCAATTCCACCAGATCCCGGCGTGCCGCCGGCTCGCCGCCGGACAAGTGCAGATGCAGCACGCCGAGGGCGGCGGCTTGCCTGAAGACGCCGATCCATTCCTCGGTAGAAAGCTCCTCATCTGCCCGCGTCAGCTCGATTGGATTGGAGCAATACGGGCAGGCCAAGGGACATCGATGCGTCAACTCCGCCAGCATTGCCATCGGAGGCGGCACGCTTGGGATACTGGCTTTGACTTCTTCTGCAAGGGCGATGCTATCGCTCATTCGACGATCTCCAGCATGCGGCGGATGGCAAGCTCGCGGGCGAAGGACTGGACATCGCTGGCAACCTGGGCAACCGGGGCCTCGAACTGCGCGGCGAAGTCGGTGGCGATCCGATCGAGGCTCCGCTTGCCATCCAGGGCCGCAACGATTGCGACGGCGATCTCGTCCAGAGCCATGGCACGTTCCGGTGCCAGCAGAACCGTCTGGCCGCGAACCGTATCCTCGCGCAGCCGCACTCCTCGGGCGAGTTTGACGACGCTGGAACCGGAAATCACGGGCGCATCGGCAGTCATTCTGCTGCCTCCGTCGAGATCGCCTTGCCGACAACGCCTTCCCGGCCGTCCCAGCCTCCCGGCGGAATACGGCCGGGCGTCACATAGGCTGAATAGAGCGCATCGAGCTGGGACCACAGAACATCCGTCTTGAACGTGAGCGCCGCAGCGGCTGCATCCTGTTTTTCCCTCGTGTCGGCGTGATTAAGGACATAGCTGAGACCGTATTCGACATCGCGAGGGGCCTCAGCCAGCCTCTGGCGGAAATAGGCGAGCGCCGCGTCGTCGGCGAACGCATAGTGCTCCAGAAGCCCGGCGATCCGTTCTGAATGTATCTTCGGCGCGAAAAGCTCGGTGAGCGAGGAGGCCACCGCTTCGAGGAGCGGCTTCTCACGCACGAACGAGACATAGGCGTCGACGGCAAACCGGGTCGACGCCAGCACGCCCCGTGTCGAGGCGACATAGCCGGGATCGAGACCGACGGCTTCGGCGAGACGCAGCCAGCGGCGGATGCCGCCGCCTTCATCGACGCCGCCGTCATGGTCCTCGATGCGCGTGCGCCATGCCCGACGCAGGTCCGGGTCGTCGCAACGCGACAGGAAGGCGGCATCCTTCATTGGAATCCGGCTCTGGTAGTAATAACGGTTGATCACCCACGCCCGCACCTGCGTCATCGTGCAGCGGCCGCCATGCAGCATTCCATGGAAGGGATGCTTGTCGTGGTAGCGGTCCTTGCCTATTTCCAGAAGGCGGGCGTGAAATGCCTGCCTGTCAACTGCCGTCGTCAAAGCCGGACCTCCATGCCGTCGAAGCCGATTTCGAAGCCGCGGCTTTCAACGAGCTCGCGCTCGGTGCCGGGCCGCCAGATCGGGTTGGTGTTGTTGATGTGGACGTAGATCTTTCTGCGGATGTTCAACGCCGCGAGCGCATCGAGGCTGCCGCCGTCGCCGTCGATCGGCACGTGGCCCATGCGGCGGCCGGTCTTCTGCCCCGTGCCGGTGGCGATCATCTCGTCGTCGCTGAAGAGCGTACCGTCGAAGAACACGACGTCGGCATCGCTGAGGCGCGCGGTAAGGGAGTCGGTCAGCATGCCGCATCCCGGAATATAGTAAATGCGCCTGGTGCCGGCTCTGAGCTCTACTCCGACCGTGTTTTCGCCCTCGACGTTGAGATCCGGTTCGCCGCTTTCGAGGAAGAGCGGCACCTTGCCGGGGACCGTGAAGAGCCGGGCCTGAAGACCGGGAAGCGGGGAGAAAGTTCCCTCGATCGCGACGATCGTCCTTGAAACGAGTTCCGGATCGAGAACGCCGAAGATGGAATTCTCGGCTAGGATCCGGCTGACTGCGCCGGTAGTGAAAACGGTGAACGCCTGTTTTTCCCGCAGAATGAGCAGTCCGGCCAGATGATCGATATCGCCATTGGTCAGCACGACGCTTTTGATCGGACTGTGGCGCAGACGGCGGGGCTGCAGCGGGCGATTGTCCTGAATTTGCTGGCGGAGGTCCGGAGAGGCATTGAAGACCGCCCAAGTCTCGCCGTCGAGGCTTACCGCCAGCGACGATTGGCTCTGCGGCCTGAGGCCGGAGGCTGGATCACGCGCCATCGTACAGTTGAGACAGCCGCAATTCCATTGTGGAAGACCGCCGCCAGCGGCGGTCCCCAGAATGATGATGCGAAGACCGGACTTTTCCTTCACCGGGCTACCTGATGCGTTGTGAGCCGATCGTCGTGGAGATCAGCCTCAGAAGAGGATCGGCTCATCGCCGTCCGCGGGAGCGTAGCGGGTGATTTCCATAGCGCAGCTCACTTCGATGAATTTCGGTTTATGCCAGGACATGTTTCCTCCATGCGCTTTGTCCAACTGTATGCTCGCTCCGGTCTTTGCAGGCGCCTCCCAGCCAGGGCAAGCATGAGGCAAGCTTTGCTCCAGGAGCGAAGCTTGGGTGACAGAGCCGGAACGGCTTTCCGCTGCCCCGGCAAGGCCCGGCGGCGGCGCTGCCGCCAGGCTTTTCGCAAATCTCGCGGCAAGCACGCTCGCCGGATGGCAATGTGTCCAACGGCGAGAGCCCCAATCGGAAACCGGCTCAACGACCCTGCGCAGTATCACTGGGGGCCACGACCGAAAGCAGCATGAGGCACCTCTCTCTTCATGCCGAATGGTAGCGGACCAGGTAGGGGCCGGCAATTAAGACCTAGGTGGCAATTCTGCCCGCAGGGAGCCGCGGCTGCAAGCGCCAATGTCCAATAGCCGCCGATCTTCTCACGGAGTGCCGGCTGGCTGCCCGAGGAGCTTCCGGGCGCTGGCTACAGGCGTCTTAACGAAACGCGTTGGCGGGATAGGGCTTACTGACCACCGGCAGGTATCGCGCGCCCGACGCAAGCAGGAATCGCTCGAAAGCCTGCATCGCCGGGGTGGTGGCACGGTCCGAGCGCGATACGCTGAACCATTGCCGGCGGATTGGCGTATCGACGACGTCGAGTATGACCAGTCGGCCGAGCTTCACCTCCTGCTCGATGGTATGGGCCGAGATGAAGGCGATCCCCAGGCCGGCGATGACGGCCTGCTTGATCGTCTCGTTCGAACCGATCTCCGTGCCGAGTTCCTCCAGCTTGTGCGGCGTGTCGCTGAGAAAGATCTCGAGCGAGATGCGCGTCCCCGAGCCCCTTTCGCGCACCAGAAACTGTTCCTGCGCAATCCGCTCTCGCGAGATTTCGAGGACGCCCGCGAGCGCGTGACCGGCCGGGGCGATGAAGACCAGCGGATGATCGCCGAAGACCTGTGCGCGCACCTCGAAGTCGCGCGGCGGCCGCCCCATCAGGGCGATATCGATCTCATGATCCCTGAGCTTGGCAATGATCTCGGCGCGGTTGCCGATAAAGAGATTGATCTCGATCGCAGGAAGCTCATTGCGGAAGGCGGCAATCAATTGCGGCGCGAAATACTTGCCGGTCGACACGACGCCAAGCCGCAATCGCCCGGTCCGCAGCCCTTTTATCGCACCGATCGAATCCCCAAGGCCCACCAGGCTGTCTTCAACCGCCCGCGCTGCCTCGAGGAAAGCGAGACCGTATTCGGTCGGAACCATGCCGCTGCGCGTCCTGTCGAACAGCGAGACACCGGCATCCCGTTCCAGTTGCTGGATCTGCAGGGTGAGCGCCGGCCCGGTCAGACCCAAAGCTTCGGCGGCAAGATTGATCTTCCCAAGCCGGCAAATGGCCTCAACGGTGCGAAGTTGGCGGAGGGTTACATTGCGCATAATGGAATTAAGTAAGTAAAACTAACTTCCAAAGTCAATTGAATAAATTTTACAAACTCTCCGTTTGCGCCATCCTTCGCTGGACATTGTGTGGGAGGAGACATCATGTCAGGCGCAACTCTCGAGGCTTATCTTGCCTCATGCACGGCCCATGGCGACGACATCGCACGGGAAGTGGCCGCAGTAATCCAAAGATTGGCCACGGCCGCCCTCGATGTCCGCAAACTCGTCAACCTGGGAGCGCTCGGCCCGGCGTTCGGCGGCCCCCGCGGCGGCAGCAATGCCGACGGCGACCTGCAGAAGGAGCTGGACGTTGTATGCGACGGCCTGTTCCTGTCATGCCTGCAGGGCGCACCGGTCGCTTGTTACGCGTCGGAGGAGTTGGACAATCCCGTCCTGCTCGATCCGAATGCGCGTCTTGCGGTTGCAATCGATCCGCTCGACGGCTCGTCGAACATCGACACCAACGTCTCCATCGGCACCGTCTTCTCCGTGCTGCCCGCCGTCAAAGGGCCGGGCGCGGACCCCTCGCAGTCCTTTCTGCAGCCCGGACACCGGCAGCTGGCAGCCGGCTTCTTCCTCTACGGACCACAAACCGCGCTGGTACTGTCGCTAGGCAGGGGCACGGAGATTTTCGTCTTCTCCAGCCGGCTTGGATGCTTCGTACAGGGCTACAAGTCGGTCAACATCCCGGAGCGCACCAGCGAGTTCGCCATCAACATGTCGAACTACCGACACTGGGAAGAAGCGATCCGGCTCTATGTCGACGACTGCCTGGCAGGCTCGGAGGGGCCGCGCGAGCGGGACTTCAACATGCGATGGATCGCCTCGCTGGTAGCCGATACCTACCGGATCCTGGTACGCGGCGGGATCTTCCTGTACCCCGCCGACGGCCGCAAAGGCTACCATCACGGCAGGCTGCGCCTTGTCTACGAGGCCAACCCGATCGCCTTCATCATCGAGAACGCCGGCGGCGCTGCCACGACTTCCGTCACGCGCATTCTCGATCTCGTTCCGGAAAACCTGCACCAGCGCGTGCCGCTGGCTTTCGGTTCGCGCCGCGAGGTGGCGCGCGTCGCCCGCTATCACGTCGACCCCAACATGATCGGCGAACGCGCACCGCTCTTCGGCAAGCGCGGTCTGTTCCGGGCCTGAGGAGACAAGCATGTCAGCCAAATACCCCATCATCTCCATCACCGGCTCGTCCGGTGCCGGCACCACGACCGTGAAGGACACGTTCGAGAAGATCTTCAAGCGCGAGAAGATTTCGGCATCGTTCATTGAAGGCGATGCCTTCCACCGCTTCGACCGGGAAACCATGCGCCGCAAGATCGCCGACGAGAAAGCCAGAGGCGTCGACTTCACGCATTTCTCCGCCGAGGCCAACGAACTGGAAATCCTCGAAAGCGTCTTTGCCGAATATGGCAGGCGCGGCGTCGGCCGCACCCGTCACTACGTGCATGACGACGACGAGGCCGCGAAATACGGCGCGGAACCGGGCACGTTTACCGACTGGGAGGAATTCAGCGACAGCGATCTGCTGTTCTACGAGGGATTGCATGGCTGCGCCGTCACCGACACGGTCAATCTCGCCCAGCACTGCGATCTGAAGATCGGCGTCGTTCCGGTCATCAACCTCGAATGGATCCAGAAGATCCATCGGGACAAGGCGACGCGCGGCTATTCCACCGAGGCTGTGACCGACACCATCCTGCGGCGCATGCCGGATTATGTCCACTACATCTGCCCGCAGTTTTCCCTGACGGACATCAATTTCCAGCGCGTGCCGATCGTCGATACGTCCAATCCCTTCATCGCCCGCTGGATACCGACGCCGGCCGAATCCATCCTGGTCATCCGCTTCGCCAAACCGCAGAGCATCGATTTTCCCTACCTGCTGTCGATGCTCCACAACAGCTTCATGTCGCGCGCCAATTCCATCGTGGTGCCGGGCGACAAACTCGATCTCGCCATGCAGCTGATTTTCACGCCGCTCATCCACAAGCTGCTCGAGCGCAAACACCGCATGTCGTGAGGAGGACACCATGAACGTTTCGCAGAAGATCGAAACTCGTGCCGCCGCATCGGAACGGAACATGGCCGATGCGATCCGGTTTCTCGCCATGGATGCAGTGCAGAAGGCCAATTCCGGCCACCCTGGCATGCCGATGGGCATGGCCGATGCAGTAACCGTCCTCTTCAACCGCTTCATCAGGATCGATCCCTCGCTTCCCGACTGGCCGGATCGCGATCGTTTCGTGCTTTCGGCCGGCCATGGTTCGATATTGCTCTATGCCATCCATCACCTGATCGGTTTTGCCGATATGCCGATGGCCGAGCTTGCGGCCTTCCGCCAGCTCGGCTCGAAAACCGCCGGCCATCCCGAATACGGCCACGCCCTCGGTATCGAGACCACCACCGGCCCGCTCGGCCAGGGCATCGCCACCGCCGTCGGCATGGCAATTGCCGAACAGATGATGGCCGCCCGCTTCGGCAGTTCGCTCTGTAACCACTTCACCTATGTGGTGGCCGGCGACGGCTGCCTGCAGGAGGGCATCAGCCACGAGGCAATCGACCTTGCGGGGCATCTGAAGCTGCGCAAGCTGGTCGTGCTGTGGGACGACAACCGGATATCGATCGACGGTTCGACCGAACTCTCCACCTCGATGGACCAGCTTGCCCGCTTCCGCGCCGCCGGTTGGGATGCGCAACGCGTCGATGGCCACGACCCTGAGGCCGTGGCCAAGGCAATCGAGCGAGCGCGCCGGACCCGCAAGCCGTCGCTGATTGCCTGCCGAACCCGGATCGGCAAGGGGGCGGCCAGCATGGAGGGTTCGCACAAGACCCATGGGGCGGCGCTCGGCGACAAGGAAATCGCGGCGACGCGCGAAAAGCTTGGCTGGTCCCATCCGCCGTTTTTCGTGCCGCCCGAGATCAAGTCGGCATGGGAGAGGGTGGCGCTGCGCGGTCGGATGGCCCGGGAGGCATGGGAGATCCGCCTCGAAGCGTCTCGCTCAAAGAAACGTTACGAGCAGACCGTCGGCAGAGAGCTGGGCGATGACGTCGCCCCTCTGTTGGCAAAGTTCCGGGCCTCGCATCGCAAGAGAGCCTCCAAGGTCGCAACAAGGCAGGCCTCGCAGATGGTGCTGGAGGTCATCAATGGGGCGACGACTTTGACGGTTGGCGGCTCCGCCGACCTGACCGGCTCGAACCTGACAATGACGTCGCAGACTCAAGCCATTGCGCCGGGCAATTTCAAGGGCCGCTACCTGCATTACGGGATCCGCGAGCACGGCATGGCGGCCGCGATGAACGGCATCGCCCTGCATGGCGGCTTCATTCCCTATGGCGGCACCTTCCTGGTGTTTTCCGACTATGCGCGCGGCGCGATGCGCCTCTCGGCACTGATGGGCCTGCCCGTCATCTATGTGCTGACGCATGATTCCATCGGGCTGGGCGAGGACGGACCGACCCACCAGCCGGTCGAGCATCTGGCCATGCTGCGTGCCACCCCCAATCTCAATGTCTTTCGGCCCGCCGACATCATCGAGACGGCAGAATGCTGGGAGATTGCCCTTGGCGAGAAGAACAGGCCGAGCGTCCTTGCCCTTTCGCGGCAGGCTTTGCCGATGCTGCGGCAGACGGGCGGGGACGAGAATTTGTCAGCGCTCGGGGGCTATGTCCTGAAGGATGCGAACGGACCTCGTGACATCACGCTGCTCGCCACCGGATCCGAGGTCGAGATCGCCCTTGCAGCGGCCGAAAACCTACGCAGCGAGGAAGGCATAGAGGCGGCGGTGGTCTCCATACCCTGCTGGGAGAAGTTCGAGGTCCAGGATGCATCGTACCAGAAAGAGGTCCTCGGAGATGCCCCGCGCATTGCCGTCGAAGCGGCCGGCCGCCTCGGCTGGGATCGCTGGATGGGACCGGACGGTGCCTTCGTCGGCATGCTCGGCTTCGGTGCCTCGGCACCGGCCGGAGAGCTCTACCGCCATTTCGGCATCACCGCCGACCACGTCGTCGCCGAAGCCTTGAAGCTTGTCCGCCGGCAGGCGGGCAAAGACATCATCCGCTCATCACAGGAGGCTTGACCATGGCCCGTATCACGCTCCGCCAATTGCTCGATCATGCCGCAGAACGAACCTATGGCGTGCCGGCATTCAACATCAACAACATGGAACAGGGGCTGGCGATCATGGAGGCGGCGCGCGCCTGCGACGCGCCTGTGATCCTGCAGGTCTCCCGCGGCGCCCGCTCCTATGCGAACGACATCATGCTTGCCAAGATGATGGAAGCGCTTGAAGCGATGTATCCCGATATCGCGCTCTGCATTCATCAGGATCACGGCAACAATGTCGCGACCTGCCTCACTGCGATCCAGCACGGCTTCACCTCGGTGATGATGGACGGTTCGCTGAGGGAGGATGCGAAGACCCCTGCCGAATATTCCTATAACGTCGCGATCACTGCGGAAGTGAGCCGCCTCGCCCATATGGTCGGCGCTTCGGTCGAGGGTGAGCTCGGCTGCCTCGGATCGCTCGAAACCGGCCATGGTGAGGCCGAGGACGGCCACGGCTTCGAAGGCGCACTCGATCGTTCGCAACTCTTGACCGATCCAGATGAAGCGGCGCGCTTCGTCGCCGAAACCGAGGTCGATGCGCTGGCAGTGGCGATCGGCACCTCGCACGGCGCCTACAAGTTCACCCGCAAGCCGACCGGCGACGTGCTCGCCATGGACGTGATCGAGAAGATCCATAACCGGCTGCCGGACACCCATATCGTCATGCACGGCTCCTCCTCGGTGCCGCAGGAATGGCAGGACGTCTTCAACGCCCATGGCGGCGAAATGCGCGAGACCTACGGCGTGCCGGTCGAGGAGATCGTGCGCGGCATCCGCTTCGGCGTGCGCAAGGTCAATATCGACACGGATCTGCGCCTGGCGGCGGCCGCTGCCTTTCGCCGCGTTGCGGATACGAGCCGCAGTGAATTCGATCCGCGCAAGTTCCTGAAACCGGCCATGGACGCCATGTCAGCGGTCTGCAAGGCCCGCTTCGAGGCATTCGGCACTGCCGGCAACGCATCTCGCATCAAGGTCGCACCAATGTCGGAGATGGCCCGACGCTACGCAAGCGGCTCCCTGAAACCTCAGGCGGCGCGGTCGCGAGCCGCCTGACCAGATCCATCGAGAGAAAGGGACTGTGATATGAACGCCGATGCAAAGACAGAAATCAAAGGCAAGGAACGCTACAGGGCCGGGGTGCTGAAATACGCGCAGATGGGCTATTGGAACGGCGACTACGAGCCGAAGGACACCGATCTGATCGCGCTCTTCCGGATTACCCCGCAGGAGGGGGTCGATCCGATCGAAGCGGCCGCCGCCGTGGCCGGCGAAAGCTCGACAGCCACCTGGACGGTCGTCTGGACCGATCGCCTGACGGCCTGCGACCAATACCGCGCCAAGGCCTACCGGGTCGATCCGGTCCCCGGAACGCCTGGGCAATATTTCTGCTACGTCGCCTACGACCTCATCCTGTTCGAGGAAGGCTCGATCGCCAATCTGACGGCGTCGATCATCGGCAACGTCTTCTCGTTCAAGCCGCTGAAGGCGGCACGGCTTGAGGACATGCGCCTTCCCGTCGCCTATGTGAAGACCTTCAAGGGCCCGCCGACCGGCATCGTCGTCGAGCGCGAACGGCTCGACAAGTTCGGCAAGCCGCTGCTTGGCGCCACCACCAAGCCGAAGCTGGGACTTTCCGGAAAGAACTATGGTCGGGTCGTCTACGAGGGCCTGAAGGGCGGCCTCGACTTCATGAAGGACGACGAGAACATCAATTCGCAGCCCTTCATGCATTGGCGCGACCGCTATCTTTACTGCATGGACGCCGTTAACCACGCCTCCGCCGTCACCGGCGAGGTCAAGGGGCACTACCTCAACATCACCGCCGGCACGATGGAGGAAATGTACCGCCGCGCCGAATTCGCCAAGGAGCTCGGCTCGGTCATCGTCATGGTGGATCTCATCATCGGTTGGACGGCAATCCAGTCGATCTCGGAATGGTGCCGGCAGAACGACATGATCCTGCACATGCACCGGGCCGGTCACGGCACCTACACGCGGCAGAAGAACCACGGCATCTCCTTCCGCGTCATCGCCAAATGGCTGCGGCTTGCCGGCGTTGACCATCTGCATGCGGGCACCGCCGTCGGCAAGCTCGAAGGCGACCCGATGACCGTGCAGGGCTACTACAATGTCTGCCGCGAAATGAAGAGCGTCGTCGATCTTCAGCGCGGGCTCTTCTTCGAGCAGGACTGGGCCGACATCAAGAAAGTCATGCCGGTCGCGTCGGGCGGCATCCATGCCGGCCAGATGCACCAACTGCTCGATCTTTTCGGCGACGACGTCGTGCTGCAGTTCGGCGGCGGCACGATCGGCCATCCGATGGGCATCCAGGCAGGCGCCACCGCCAACAGGGTGGCGCTGGAGGCCATGGTGCTGGCCCGCAACGAAGGCCGCGATATCGCCAATGAAGGTCCTGAAATCTTGAGGGCCGCGGCCAAGTGGTGCAAGCCGCTGGAAGCCGCCCTCGATACCTGGGGCAATATCAGCTTCAACTATACCCCGACGGACAGTTCGGATTTCGTGCCGAGCGTAAGCGTCGCCTGACGGGTATGACAGAAAGGAGAGACGACATGCGTATCACCCAAGGATGCTTCTCATTCCTGCCGGACCTGACGGATGAGCAGATAACGGCACAAGTGGAGTATTGCCTCGGCAAGGGATGGGCGATCGGCGTCGAATATACCGACGACCCGCACCCGCGCAACACCTACTGGGAGATGTGGGGCAATCCGATGTTCGACCTCAAGGACGCCAAGGGCGTGATGATGGAATTGGAGGATTGCCGCAAGGCTCACGCACAGGATTACATCCGCCTCAACGCCTTCGATTCCAGCCGCGGCTTGGAAACCGTGACGATGTCCTTCATCGTCAACCGTCCCGACAACGAGCCGACACTGCGGATGACCCGGACGGAGAGCCGCGGTCGCAGCCAACGCTATGCCTGGGAAACGCAGCGGTAGAGGAGCAGCAAGATGGCAATGGCGGAAGCTTCATCAAGTGTCGAAGGCCTGCCGACATCGGTCGACCTCGCCGAGGAATACAAGGCCTCCGGCGTCGCCGAGATCCTCGACGAACTGGACCGCGAACTCGTCGGACTGAAGCCCGTAAAGCAGCGGATCCGCGAGACGGCAGCCCTGCTGCTCGTCGAGCGGGCCCGCCGTGCAATGGGTCTCAGCCACGAGCCGCCGTCGCTGCACATGAGCTTCACCGGAAATCCGGGCACCGGAAAGACAACGGTCGCGCTACGCATGGCCAATCTGCTGCACAGGCTCGGCTATATCCGCAAGGGGCATTTGGTTTCGGTGACGCGCGACGATCTGGTCGGGCAGTATATCGGCCACACGGCGCCCAAGACCAAGGAGATCCTGAAGAAGGCAATGGGCGGCGTGCTGTTCATCGACGAGGCATACTATCTCTACCGTCCGGACAACGAGCGCGACTACGGCCAGGAGGCGATCGAGATCCTGCTGCAGGTGATGGAGAACAACCGCGACGACCTGGTGGTGATTCTCGCCGGCTACGCCGACCGCATGGATCGGTTCTTCGAGAGCAATCCGGGCTTCCGCTCGCGCATTGCCCATCATATCGATTTCCCCGACTATAACGACGGGGAGCTCCTGTCGATTGCCGAGAGCATGCTAAGCCGTCAGGGCTATCATTTCGACACCAAGGCGGCGACCGTAATGAGCGACTACATCTCCCGTCGTCGGCGCCAGCCGCATTTCGCCAATGCGCGCTCGATCCGCAACGCGCTCGACCGGGCCCGGCTGCGGCAGGCGAACCGCCTGTTCGAGGAAAGCGCCGGGCCGGTCGACGCCGAGCAACTGTCTACCATCACGGCTCGGGACATTTCCGCCAGCCGCGTGTTCAGCACCGTCGAGCCCACTCATCCGGAGATATCGCCATGAGCCAGAAGACCATCATCGCTCCTTCGGTCCTGTCAGCCGATTTCTCCCGGCTCGGCGAAGAAGTCGAGGCCGTCTGCGAGGCCGGCGCCGACTGGATCCATCTTGACGTGATGGATGGCCATTTCGTGCCAAACATCACGTTCGGGCCGCCGGTTATCAAGGCGATCCGGGACCGAACAGACAAGGTGTTCGACTGTCATCTGATGATCGAACCGGCCGAGCGATTTCTCGGGGCCTTCGCCGTCGTCGGCTGCAACATCATCACCGTGCATGCCGAAGCGACCACCCACCTCGACCGGACGCTTCAGGCGATCCGCGACCTCGGCTGCAAGGCCGGTGTGTCGCTCAATCCCTCGACGCCGGAAACCGTCATCGAATATGTGCTGGACCGGCTCGACCTGATCCTGCTGATGTCGGTCAATCCCGGCTTCGGTGGCCAGGAGTTCATCCCGTCGGTCATCGAGAAGGTGGCCAAGGTCCGGGCGATGATCGGCGCGAGGCCGATCCTCATCGAAATCGACGGCGGGGTAACACCCGAGACTGCGCCGCTCGTCGCCCGGGCCGGCGCCGATGTGCTCGTTGCTGGCTCGGCAATCTTCAGGGGTGGCCAGGAGGCCTATGCCGGCAATATAATCGCGCTGCGCACCGCCGCTGACGATCCGAGGCTGGCGGCACTTAAGAAGTAAGGTGACGGCGACATGGCAGCGAACCCACCGCTCTGCGATTACGGCTGGAAGGCCGTCGATGCCCGCCTGCCGAATACCGACGGCCGTAACTGTTCGATCCTGGACTTTTCCGGGCCCAACGGACTGGTCGTCGTGTTCATCTGCAATCACTGCCCGTATGTGAAAGCGGTCATCGCCCGCATCGTCCGGGACGCGATCGAGCTGGAGGATCATGGCATCGGCTTCGTAGCACTCAACTCCAATGATGCCGAAGCCTATCCGCAGGATTCGTTCGACAATATGAAGCGTTTCGCATCACAAAACATGCTGCCCTTTCCATATCTCTATGACGAGGACCAATCCGTCGCCAAAGCCTATGGCGCCGTCTGCACGCCCGACTTCTTCGGCTTCAACAAGGACATGGAACTGCAATATCGCGGCCGGCTGGACGCCTCTCGCAAGGAAATCGGGCCTGGCGATCTGAGGCGTGACCTTTATGAGGCCATGGTCATGGTTTCGCGAACCGGCAGAGGTCCGGCGGAACAGCAGCCCTCGATCGGCTGCTCCATCAAGTGGAAAATGCCAGTCTGAGGCATGGAAGGAACCATTCTATTGCTCAGCCGCGCCGGGAATCGGACGGCTTCGCGATGGCATTCGTTCCCTTTTCAGGAACCCGCCTCAGGCCCCCGCCCGTTTTGATGGCTTTCAGAAAGAAGGCCACGGGCGGGGTCCGAGGGAGGAGGCGGAGTGCCTGCTGCATGTTTTCTTGAATCGTAGCCGACTTAAGGAATGTCAGGCCGGCAGGGCGCCGGACTGCTTGGCGACATGCGTCGCGATGGCGTCCATCAGGGTCGGAGACAGGCAGTCGTAGGGTTGCAGTCCGAGTTCCGTCAGGCGAGCTCGAATTTCAGGCATCCTGTCGGGGTTGACGCCGCTTTCGATAATGGAAGAAACGAAGGCCGCGAATTCCGGCGGCGACCAGCCGGTCTCGTCACTGAGTTCGGTGTGAACGAAATCGAGGCCATAGAAGGGATGCTTGGCGTTCTCGATGCGGCCGTACATGTGCGTGCCGCAATCCTTGCAGGCGTAGCGCTGGATCGTCGCGCTCGGATCGACGATCTGCAGTTTCTCCGAGCCTGAGGCGACATTCACCTTGTCACGGCTGACGACGGCGATCTGAGCAAAGGTGGCACCCTCCGGCTTCCAGCATTTGGTGCAGCCGCAGGCATGATTGTGCGCCGTCTGCGCACCGATCTCAACGGTCACCGGATTGGTGGCGCATTGGCATTTCAGCGTGCCGCCGTGAAAGCCGGGACTGGCCGGCGGAAAGCCGTTGTCGATCGATGGATGTAGCTTCAGCATTGGTTCCTCCTCTCGCTTGAACGTCTTTAAGTCCTTCCGAGAAAGCAGGATCACGGCAAATGACGCCGGCGGCAATATAGCGGAAAGTGTCGGTTTTCAGGTCGAACCGCTGCGACAGCGCCTACAGCGCCGTGCGTCTTTTCAGATCACAAAGGTCGCTGCAGTCCATTGAATTGCTGCATGCTCTTATCCTTACATCGGCTACGATTTAAGGGAACGTGCGGTAGCTCAGCTCTTCGCCCGGAGCATGGCGCGGGCCGGATCGTAGCCCCAGAGGGCGGCCAGCATGAACAGGACGAAGCAGGCGCTGACCCAAGCGAGTGCCGTGAGATTAAGCTGGCCATAAAGCGCAAAACGTATCAGTTCGACCGCATAGGTAAACGGGTTCAAGGCGCAGATATCGCGCAGCAACGGAGAGCTTTCCGCCATCTTCCATAACGGATAGAGCGCCGACGAGAGAAAGAACATCGGGAAGATCACAAAGTTCATGACCCCGGCGAAATTCTCGAGCTGCCGGACGGTCGAGGAAATCAGGAGCCCGAGGGCGCCGAGCATCAATCCGCTCACCAGCAATGCCGGCAGCACCGCGATATAGCCGATGGGTTGCAGCGTGATGCCGGTGAGCGCGGCAATTGCCAGGAAGACGGCGACCTGCAGAATGGAGACGATCACGCCGGCCAGCAGCTTTGAGAACAGTAACCACCAGCGCGGCAGGGGCGACGTCAACAATAGACGCATCGACCCCATTTCCTGATCGTAGACCAGCGACAATGACGACTGCATGCCGTTGAACAGCTGGATCATCCCGCAAAGCCCCGGAAGGATATAGACCTCATAGGTGATATAGGTCTGGTAGGGCGGGATGATCGACACGCCGAGCGCTGCGCGGAAGCCCGCGGCAAAGACGATAAGCCAGACGAGCGGGCGAACGAGGGCCGCCAGGAAGCGGCCCCGCTGGCGGACGAAACGCAGGTTTTCGCGGGTGATGATAACGGAAAGCGCAATCAACCATGCCTTCATGCCGGAACCTCCCGGCCCTCGGCCGTCATCGACAGGAATGCCTTGGCGAGCCCCTCTTCGCCAGCGAGGTCCTCGGCACTGCCATCGCTGAGCACCTTTCCACGATGCAGAACGACGACCTGATCGGCGGCCTGAATCTCGTCGACCAGATGGGTTGCCCAGAGCACGGCAAGCCCGCGCTCTGCCAGCAGATGCACATGATCGGTGATCGCCTGGCGGGAGGCAGCATCCAATCCGACCGTCGGCTCGTCGAGCAACAGGATCTTAGGGTCGTGGATCAGCGCCCGGGCGATCTCCATGCGGCGCCGATGTCCACCATTCAGAGCACGCACCTGCTCGTCGGCCCGCTCGGCCATGCCGAGCTGCGTCAGAGCCGCGTCGATCGCCAAAACGGCCTGCCGCCCAGACAGTCCATGCAGTCCAGCGAAATAGCGCAAATTGCGCCGCACCGTCATGTCCAGATCGAGCGTCGGCTGCTGGAACACAACGCCGATACGGGCGAGCGCCGCACGGGGATCGCGCGCAATATCGAAGCCGGCCACGCTGATATCGCCCCCCTTCGTGACCAGCAGCCGGGTGAGGAGAGCGAAGAGGGTCGATTTACCGGCACCGTTCGGCCCGAGCAGCGCACAGAACCGGCCGGCCGCCACGGAGAAACTGACATCGTCGAGCGCCTTGCGCGATCCGTAGCTGTAGCTGACATGGCTGATCTCAAGCCCGGTCACAACGCGCCCTCCGAGGTGATCAATACCGATCGTGGCGCAACGTCACCAGTAATTGTCGCCGGTTTTCCGGCAAGACGGAGGCAGCGCCGGGTCAACCTGTTCGCCTCGACGTCTGAATGGGTCACGAGAATGACGGCAGGGCCGGTTTCGGCGATCAGCGCCTCGGTCAGCGCCAACATTTCCTCGGCGGTCGCCGGATCGAGCGACACATAGGGCTCGTCCATCACCAGAAGTTCCGGCCGTCCGGCGAAAGCGCGCGCCAGCGCCAGCCGCCGCTGCTGCCCGAGCGACAACTGGCCGGGAAATTGGTGCGCCTTGTCGACGATGCCGACCCGCTCCAGCGCCGAAAGCGCCGCTTGCGTACCGAGTTCAGTGTGCACCAAGGTCAGGTTCTGCAGGACGCTCCGCCACGGCAGCAGAACGGGCTCCTGAAACACCATGGCGATCTTTTCCGGGCGGTTGATCTCGCCTTTGAAGGCGTGGTCGATCCCGGCGATCAGCCGAAGCAGCGTCGATTTGCCGATGCCCGACGGGCCGAGGATGGCGAGCGTCTCACCGACCTCCATCTCGAAACGGATGTCGCGGAGGATCTCCTCGTCGCCGAATATCTTTCGTCTGACATCGACCTTGATCATGCCGTCCTCCAGCGCCGTACCCGGCGTTCGGCCGGCTGCAGGAACTGAGCTTCGACCAGCAGCATCACGCCGATGAAAGAAAGCGCATAGACCAGCACCATGGCAACATCGAAGAGCTGGAAATAGAAATGAATCTGGAAGCCGACGCCGCTGGAGCGGCCGAGAAACTCGACCACCAGGACGATCTTCCAAATCACTGCAATACCGGAGCGGGCAGCCCCGGCGAGGAACGGCGCAAGCTGCGGCATGATCACGTGACGCAGCCGCGCCAGAGGAGCCATGCGATAGACCTCGGCCATGGCGCCGAGGTTCGGATCGAGGGCCCTTGCACCTTCGCGCAGGATCGTGGCGACATTCGGAATCTTGTTGAGCACCACGGCCATGATCGCCGCCGTCTCGTTGAGGCCGATCCAGAGATAGCACAGCACGATGAGCACGAGGGCCGGCAGATTGAGAAACACGACGAGCCAGGGATCGAGCCATCGATCGACGGAGGGAACGCGGCCCATCGCGAAGCCGAGCGCCACGCCGATGGCCATTGCCGGCACGAAGGCGCAAACCACGCGCCCCAACGTCATGCCGAGATGATAAGGCAAAGTGCCGGAAACAACGGCTTCCACAAAAGGTGCCCATAGCGTCCAGGGCTGAGGCAGGACGGAGGCGTCCGCCGTCAGTTCGGCCGCCGCTATCCAGAGCAGCAGCAGAAGGCCCAACGACATTGACCGCACCAGCGCAGGATGTTGCAGCGTCTTACTCAAGTTGCAGGAACAATCCTTCGGGCAGGCTTGTTGCCTTGCCGACGAGCTCCGCTCCGCCGAGCTCCGCCATCAGCCGCAGAAACCGGTCGGCGGCCGCCTCGTCGATCGGCTTGCCGCTCGGAATACCGGCGCGATAGCCGTCGCGAAGCGCGATGAATTCAGCGTCGTCTCCCGCATTCATCTTTTCTCGCAGTCCTTCCCACGCCGCGTCATCGTTGCGCAGCAGGTCTTTGGCCCCGCGCGACGCCTTATAGAGACCTTTGACGATGTCCGGATGGGCCGCGGCATACTCGCCCTTCAACACATAGCCGAGCAGCGGCGTGTCGGGATCCAGCTTGAGCGCCGCTGCGGCCTCGGAGACGGAGATCAGCTCATGCATGCCCTTGGCCTTCATCTTGGCGAGGAAGTGCCAGAAATTGATCGCGCCCGCCGTCTCACCGGAAAGCGCCGACTTGAAGATCAGCGGCGGCGCCCCGAACACCTGATCGGTCTCAGTGGCCAGGTCCATGCCATGTTGCTGCTTGGCATAGGCGCGCAGGATCAGCCAGCTCTTGTCGAGCGGCCCGCCGGCGATGCCGATCTTCTTGCCGGCAAGGTCTGGCAGCGCCTTGATGCCGCTGTCATCCTTGACCACGAGCCCCCCGACTGCCAGCGAATAGGGGATGAAAACGTAGTCCTTGCCAGCGGCACGCTGGTTGGCCACCCATATCCAGTCGGCCACCATCGTGTCAGCCTCGCCGCCCTCGAAGGCGACGCGCGTTGCACCGTTGTCTGCATAGTCCTGGACAGCCAGCTCGAAGCCGTTCTTGCGGTCGAACTCGTGGGCCTTGATGGTAGAAATCTCCCAGTTGACCGTGCCTGACGCCAGCATCGCAGCCCGCAATTGCGGCAGATCCTCGGCCACAGCAATCGCCGGTCCGAAGGCGAACAAACATGCGGCGAGAAATCGTTTCAAAACCTTCATTGCCTTCCCCTCGAAACTGCCGCCTTCGTTTCTGCCTTGCCGTCCAGCGGATCTCTATATGATTTCGCTACTCAGTTCGCGCCCGCACTCATTCCTTGCGTTTATCGGCGACGGTGAGGTCAGCATTGAGCTCCAAATCGTATTGGCCATCGCTGCAGAACACATCGTCGAGCTCGTAGCCCTTGCCGCCCGCCTCGATATTGGCGGGGTCAACCTCGCATTTCATGGTGGCGAGCATGTCCCCTATCGCCTTCTGCTTGTCGGCAGCGATCTCTTCGGCACGCAGGCCCCACGGCGCGCCAAGCAGAACTGCAAGAACGACGCTGGTCGTCAAACGGATTTTCATCGCATTTCTTCCCTGTCCCCATCTGGTCACTGAATGGAAATCGCCACTTTCTGGCTGTCGCTTGTCGTGTTCGGAATCCTCACCTCATAGCTGCCCGGCTTTATGGCGATGAAGGACAGGGTCGCCGTGCCCGCCTCGTCGAATTCGAGGCTGTCGATCGCCATGGGGCGCACTTCGATGCCGTTGATGACGATCTCGTTCATCCAGATCGCCCGAAAGAACGGCTCACCGGTAATGGCGAGTTCCGCCGAGCCGTCCGCCGTGATGCGCATTTCGTAATAGGCGCCGGACTGCAACGCGACGGCACCCTTGCCCAGCGGCTTGCCGGAGCCGAGCGTGATCTCGATCGGCTCGCCGCGATTGCATTTGGCGAGCAACCCGGCAAAGCCGAGGTCGGTGCAGAGCGGCGCCGCGACGGCCGGGATTGCGGAGAAGAGCGCTGCCAGCGCCGCGAAAACGCATTTATGCATGAAGATCCTCCCAATGTGTCGATGCATAGTGCCGTCTCAATTCGGAGCGACCACAACGCCCCAGGGCTGCTCGCCGACTTGCACTGATCGGAGCACCTTTTCCGCCTTGACGTCTATGATACTAACGTCGTTGGAATTGCCATTGGTGGTGATCAGGAACTCCTCGCCCGGGGTGAATGCCATCTGCCAGACCCGCTGTCCGACAAGCAGGTAGTCGAGAACCTCATCCGTCGCGCCGTCGATGACCGCGACGCGGTTGGCCGGGCCGAGCGCCACGAAAATGCGCGAGCCGTCCTTGGTGGCCTTGACGCCGACGGGCTGCAACCATTCCGGCAGTACGCCAGGCACGGCAAAGCTGATCTTCTTGGCGATCTTCGGCTCGGATGCCGACAAGTCGATCACAGAAACCGTGCCGCCGATCTCGGAACTGACGTAAAGCTTCTTGCCGTCGGCCGTGAACTCGGCATAGCGCGGCCGCTGGTCCACCAGCACGTTGTGCACGATCTTGTAGGTCGAGGCGTCGATGAAATGCGCCATGTTGGTGGTTTCGGAGGTATTAATCACGGTCTTGGCATCCGGACTGACCGCGACACCTTCCGGTTCGACGCCGACCGGCACCTCGGCCAGCACCTGGTGTGTCTTGACGTCGACGACGGTGACCAGATTGTCGTCCTCGTTGGCGATGTAGAGCGGATTTCCCTTGGGATCGAGGGCGAAAAGTTCCGGATCCGGGCCAGACGGCAGCGTGTGCAACTCCTTGTAGGTCTCGGGATCGAAGACCCGGACGGTGTCATCATCCGACGCACAGACATAGAGTTCCTTGCCATCCGGGCTGATGGTGATGCCGCGCGGCCTGTTGCCGGCCGGAAATGTGGCGATCACCTCCCAGCTTTGGCTGTCGAGCACGGTCACGCTGTTGCCGCGCTCGTTGCTCACGAAAACCTTGTTGGCCTCGGCAGGAGCCGCAAACAACAGAAAGGCTGGCACGAGCACCAGTACGGATCTCGGCATTCTATCCTCCAAAGGCATGGCAGGCGGTTTCGGGCGCATCGATGCCCAGCGTGTCGAGCGGCGAGTGCTGGTGCAGGTAGCCGTCCTGCGGCGACACGGAAACTGTTACCCGGCCCTCGGTCAAAAGGATTGGCTGGCGCAGTTGTCCGTTCCAGGAGCGGAAGGTCAGCTTCTGGCCCTTGAACGCAGCCAATTCGAACTCCGCCGAAAGGGCATAGGCCCGCACGCTCGCCGGATCAGCCTTGCCGGATCGCGTCACGACCTCGCCAATCACGCGCATGGCGAGCCAGGCCTGGTAGTCCTCCTCGCGCATGTTGCGGCCGGTCAACTTCTCGAAGCGGCGTTGAAACTGGGTCGCGCCCCAGGCTTCATGAGCGGCATGCCAGGACACCGGGCGAAGGCCCGCCGATCCTGCCACAGGTCTCGGATCCCAAGTATGATAAGGCAAATAGGGTGCGAAAACGCCGGCCTCATCGGCCGCGATAATCACGTCATAATCCTCGGCATCCTGTGTAAAAACGGGGATTTGTTTTTGTACCATGACATGGCCAGTATCCGTGCGGCGGCCTCCGCCGGTGTCGACGAACTCGCGCTCCTCGACAATCTTCGCGCCGAATTTGGCAGCCGATTTGCGATAGCTGTCGGCCAGCAGCTTGTCTTCCGGGTGCGAGCCGTGGATAAGCAGGATACGCGACCATTTCTTCCACATGAGAAACTGGACGACACTGTCGCTGAGCATGGAGCGGCTCGGCGAGACATGCAGCACATTGGCCCGGCAGTCGGCATCGCGCAGCGCGTCGTCGCGGGCGCCTGCGTTCATAAGCAACACCTCCGGCCCGGCCCTGTCGGACAGCGCCTTCAGGGTCTCCCCTTCGGCGATCACCGCAATGAGGCCGATACCCTCGGCCCTCAACGCATTGAGTGCCGCTGCTGCCTTGTCCGGGGCCACCGCCTGCGTTTTCACCGTATACTCCATGCCGGTGAAGGCGCCGGTCGTCCTGTTGTCTTCGTTCCCCAGCATGGCGCCGGCAAAGCCCAGGTCGGCAGGCGGCGCGTCGAGCCGAGAGATCGGCGGTCCAACCACTCGATCGATCCGCAGCACGGCCGTCTTTACATCCGCCGCCCGCATAGGGGACGCAACAAGCATCGCCACCCAAAAGGCGGCAAGCGCAAGCGACAGGTTAGACATCGCCGGGACGACCTCCCAATCTTCCGGACACTCCTCTGGAAGAGGAGATTAGCAGCGCAATTTGTACAGCAAAACCGAGACTTATGGAGCGTAGTCTCGAAAAATGCCTGTGCTAGGCTGAGCCTTATGCAACGCATCCTGGTCGCCCTTGTGCTCGCCTTGTCGCCGACGCTTGCTTCGGCAGCGCCGGAGAAGCCGCTGATGCCGGGCGCCAAGGTGGCGTTCCTTGGCCTGACCTTCATCGATCTCTCGACGGAAGGCGCCTATAATGGTGTGCGCGCCGACGAAACAGCGCGGATCGAACTCCTGAAGAGTGCCACGCGCGATCGATTCGTCGACGAAGGTTTCGTCGTCCTCTCGAATGATCCCGTGGCGACCGAGCTTGCCGCCACAGTCAACCCGGCCGACTGCTACGGCTGCGACGTGCGCATGGCCGCCCGGCTCGGCGCCGACTATGTGCTGGTCGGCGAAGTGCGGAAGGTCTCCAACCTCGTCCTATCGATCAATCTCGTGCTGCGCGACGCACGTTCCGGCGAGAAACGGCGTGGCCTTGCGGTCGACATCCGGTCGAATACTGACGACAGCTGGCTGCGCGGCATGCGCTACATCCTGAACAACCACTTCTTCAAATCGTGAGGCGTTTCATGCGGTATCTCGGTCATCTCCTGCTGACATTCCTGCTGTTGTTGCCAAGTACAGTCCTTGCCCATGGTCCGACACGCCAGAAGCTGGTGCTCTCGGTCGATGTCGCGGCAGCACCGGATGCCGTCTGGGCGGTGATCGGCAATTTCCAGAATATGAGCTGGCACCCGGCCGTGTTCTCGACCACGGGCCAGGGTGGCAACGCGCTTGACGCGACCCGCGTGCTGACGCTCAAAGAGGCCGAAGGCCCGACAATCTCCGAGGTCCTCTACAAGTATGATGCGGCGAAAATGTCCTATTCCTACAGGATTACCGATGTCGACGTGTCAGTGTTGCCGGTCACCAACTATTCCGCGCACCTGACGGTGACGCCGAAGGCCGGCGGCGGCTCGCATATCGAATGGAAGGGCGCCTTCTATCGCGGCTATCCGAACAATGATCCCCCCGCCAACCTGAACGACGAGGCCGCCCTTGCCGCTGTTGGCGCAGTCTACAAGGCCGGCCTCGATGCGCTCGAAAAGAAGTTCGGCAAATAGTCGCCTCCTCCTTGCCGCGGTGCTCGTCGGTCTGACGACGCCGGGCAGCGCCTTCGCCGACTATGCCTATGTCACCAACCAGTCGTCGAGCGATCTCAGCGTGATCGATCTCGACCGAATGGTAGAGGTCGAGCGGATCTCAGTACCAGGCCAGCCGGCCGGCATCGCCGTCGCGCCCGGGCTTGCTGCCGTTTTCACCGTCAGCCCGGACAGCAAGGTGCTGCGCCGCTATGGCATGCCCGCCGGCGCGCCGGTCGCCGAGCGGAGGCTTGAGGGCGGGCCGATCGGCGTTGCGGTTGACGAACGGCGCGGCCGGGTCTTCGTATCGGACTGGTACAGTGCGCGCGTCTTTGTCATCGCCGCTGATAGCCTTGCCACATTGAAGGTGCTTTCAACCGGCAGCGCGCCGGCCGGCCTTGCACTATCCCCCGACGGAAAGTGGCTGGCGACTGCCGACCGGGATGCCAATCAGGTTTCGATTTTCGATGCTGAAACGCTGACGCTTCGACATCGGGTAACTGTCGGATCGCGTCCGTTCGGTGTGACGTTTTCGCCGAATGGCCGGCTGTTTTCCGCAGATGTCGGCAGCAATACGGTAACGGCCGTCGATCCCGTCAGCGGTCGGGTCCTTGGCCATGCCGAGACCCGCGAACGACCCTATGCCGTGGCCTTTGCCTCGGGACGAGGTTTCGTCACCAACCAATATGACGACAGCGTCAGCGTCTTCGACGCGCAAAGCCTGGCCGCAGTCGCCGTCATCAATACCGGCGAGTATCCGGAGGGCATCGATACATCGACGGACGGTCGTCAGATCGTCGTGGCGAACTGGTTTTCAAACAGCCTCACGGTAATCGACTCCAACAGTCTGAAGGTTATTGGCGAGATCGCCACCGGCGACGGACCGCGCGCTTTCGGACGCTTTCTGGCGCCGGCGCCCGGTGATGTCGCGGCCCCCTCCATGTGGCGGTGACCGTTTCACCGCCCACCCGGCTTCAGGGCCGAGATCGTGGCGCACCGTGTCAGGGAGCCCGCCGGACGGTCGATAAGCAGGAAATAGGAAAGAAGGCGCAGGCGGATCAGTTTGGCAGCTCGAGCGGTCCCGTGCCCATGTCGTTCAGGAGCGGCACACCCGCCTCTGCGAGAATGGCGTTGATCGCGGACTGGTTTCGGCGGATCAGGGAATTCAGCTTGCGCTCCCAGACTTTCTCGCCCTGCCGCACGCCCATGGTGATGCGGTAGAAGAGCTTCGGCGAAGTCGGCTCCGACAAGAGCGGCGTCACTTTCAACTCCGGATGACTCGCCTTGACCAGCGGGGCGCCGATCGGGCCCCAGAGGATGGCCGCGTCAATGGCACCGGATTTCAGGTCGGCCAGCATCTCTTCAGCCGGATCCTCGTAGCGCCGGTCGACCATCAGATGGTATCCCTTCGCCTTCGGCATCAGTCCGTTTCTTGCCACATGCGTAGCCGGCGGAGTTCCCGCGATGACGCCGATCCGCTTGTCCTTGAGAAGAGGGTCGGCCAGAGTCGTGACGCCTGCCAGCGGACTGCTAGACGCGACGATCAGCACATAGGCCGAGGTGTAGTAGTGGTTGGTGTTCAATACCAGTTCGTCGCCCTGGGCATAACCGATGACCACATCGCAAGCATTGGCTTGCAGCGTCTTGCGAATAAAGCCGGTCGCCATGGGAAACCAGGTGTATTCGAGCGGCAGTCCGAGCCTCGATGCCATCAGTTCGGCGATCCTGTTCTCGAACCCTTTACCTGAGCGATCCGACATCGGCAGATTGGCCGGATCGGCACAGACACGAAACGCCTGTTTCGATACCAGGTCCGACGTCTGGGCCGCCGCCGGCGTCGTCGAGGCAACCGCCAGCAGCAGAATGCCGGCGGCTGCAGCGAGGCTAATCGCGGCCGAGGCAATCGTTTTCAGCATCTCGGATCGCATCGGATTTCGGTTCCTTTTTGGCCGGGCGTCCCCGCGGCAGGGCATCGGCTCCGCGCGCCTTCAAATAGGTGTAGATGTCATCGAGATAACACATCACGTTGACGTTCTGACCAAAGGCGGGCATCACCGAATGCTCGGCAACATTCACCTTCTTTCGTCCGTTCGTGACGACATCGACGAAAGCGTAGTAGTCCATGGTTATCGCGGACTTCTTCAAGGCTGGCGCATAGCTCGAGCCTTCGCCCTCTGGACCATGACAGACATGACATTCGGAGTGATAGCGGCGAAAGCCCGAATAGGTCATCCAGTCGACCGTGCCATCCTTGGCAATATTGAAGGTGGGAACGTCATCGGCGGTGTAGTAGCGCCCATTTTCGTCGCGGACAGCGGTGATATTGTCCGTAGCCGCCGGGGCGTCCTGTGCGCCGGCGGCGCCGGCCATAAGCGTCCACACGGCGAAGATCATCGGCAGTGCTGGTCTGATTCTGGTCATCTTACGTCCTTTTAGGCAGAGAACGAATTGGCGCGGGCTTTCATGAACCCGCGCCAATTCCCTGGGCGTGCCTTTACTTCGGCAGCGAGAACACGGTGAGCGTGCCACCCAGCGCAGTATAGTTGCTGAGGGCCGAGTAGCCGCCGACGGCTCCGAGACCATCAGTCGGGTTGGTCAAGCCGGCCGCCAGGCCGATACCCGCCCAACCACCGACACCCGAAAGCACGGCCACATACTGCTTGCCGCCATGGGAATAGGTCATCACGTTGCCGATCACTCCGGAAGGCGTCTTGAAGCGATAGAGCTCCTTGCCCGTCGCGGCGTCGACCGCCTTCAGATAGCCCTCGAGCGTTCCGTAGAAGACCACGTCACCTGCCGTTGCCAGAGCGCCCGACCAGACGGAGAACGGTTCTGGCAGCGACCACTTGATCTTGCCTTCCTTGTTGTCCCAGGCAATGAAGTTGCCCATGCCTCCGTGGCTATCCTTCGGCGGATACATCGACAGCGTGGCGCCGACATAGGGCTGACCGGCGGTGTAGCTTACCCGGAACGGTTCGTAGTCCATGCAGACGTGGTTGGTCGGCACGTAGAACAGCTCGGTCTTCGGCGAGTAGGCCGCGGGCTGCTGGTCCTTGGTGCCGAGCGCGGCCGGGCAGACGCCGGTCGTGTTGGTGTCCTCGCCATTCTGCTCGGTCGAATACTGCGACACCACCTGCGGCCGGCCATACTGGTCTGACTTCGGGTCCATGACGACTTCAGTCGCCCAGTTGACGGTGGGATCGTATTTCTCTGCCACCAGCAACTCGCCGTTGACACGATCCAGAGTATAGCCAAAGCCGTTGCGGTCGAAATGGGTCAGCAGCTTGCGATCCGTGTCGCCGATCTTCTGCTCGGTCAGGATCATTTCGTTGATGCCGTCATAATCCCATTCGTCATGCGGCGTCATCTGATAGACCCATTTGGCCATGCCGGTGTCGACATCGCGCGCCCAGATGGTCATCGACCAGCGGTTGTCGCCGGGCCGTTGGGTCGGGTTCCAGGTCGAAGGGTTACCCGATCCGTAATACATCAGGTTCTCTTCGGGATCATAGGAATACCAGCCCCAGGTCGTGCCACCGCCGATCTTCCACTGATCGCCTTCCCAGGTGGTGAGGCCTGAGTCCTTGCCGACCGGCTTGCCGAGATGAGTGGTCTTTTCAGGATCCATCAGCGTGTCGCTGTCCGGGCCCATGGAATAACCGCGCCACAGGAGCTTGCCATCGGCCATCGAATAGGCCGTCACGGAACCGCGAACCCCGAACTCACCGCCGGAGATGCCGACGATGACCTTGTCCTTCACCGGAAGAACGGTGGCAGTATTGGTCTCGCCCTTGGCCGGATCGCCGTTCTTGACGCTCCAGAGCACCTTGCCGGTCTTGGCGTCCAGTGCGACCACGGTCGTATCTGCCTGATGCAGGAAGATCTTGTTATCCGCATAGGCCACGCCCCGGTTGACGGTGTCGCAACACATGACGGGTATGACTTCCGAATCCTGCTTCGGCTCGTATTTCCAGATGATCTGGCCCTCTTTGCTGAGATCCAGCGCATAAACCGTATTCGGGAACGGCGTATGGACATACATGATGTCGCCGACGACCAGCGGCGAGCCTTCATGACCGCGCAGAACACCGGTCGAGAAAGTCCACGCCACCTGTAGTTTGTCGACGTTATCCTTGTTGATTTGGTCGAGCTTGGAGTAGCGCAGATTGGCGTAGTCGCCGGTTTGGATGGCCCATTGATTGGGGTCATCGATTTGCTTCTGCAGTTCCGAGTTGGCGAGGGCGACATGCGCACCGCCTATCGACATCAAGGCAAGCATTGAAAGAATTCGTTTCATTTCATCCTCCTCTTGAGTGCTGCCGATCAGGGCACTTCACCCCGCTCGCCCCGGGAAAACCTTGCGGTCTCCTCTTTCCCGGTATCGGCTTGCGACACTATTTTCGAAGATCCATGCGCTGCCTGGGCCGCCTTCCTCCTGCTGGTGTACCGGCTCCTGTTTTGCGGTTAAGGAAACTTCGCCAGATATGCGATCAGATCGGCGCGCTCCTGATCCTTGCGCAATCCCGCAAAGGTCATCTTGGTGCCGGGCAGGAAGGCTTTGGGATTGGTCAGAAACTCGCCGATCTTGTCCGGCGTCCAGACCAGGCCGCTCTCAGCCACCTTGCCCATCGCAGTGGAATAGGCAAAGCCTTCGGCTTTGCCGGCTGGCCGGCCGAGTATGCCGGTCAGCACAGGGCCGGTCTTTGCCTTGGCATCCGGACCAATCGCGTGACAGGCCTGACACTTGCGAAAGACCTTCTCGCCCGCGGCCGGATCACCCGCCGCGGGATCCAGCGCAAGCGCCGGTTCGACCGCGCCCGTGAATATTCCGCCGAATACGACTACAGCCGCGACGAGGGCACCAAGTCTTGAAGTCATCCATTCCTCTCCCTTACGCGGCGTTCAGCCGCTCTGCATGCCAGCGCACGTGGTCTTCACCGAAGCTCGCCACGAAGTAATAGCTATGATCGTATCCCGCCTGCAGCCGCAGGACGCCGGCCTGCCGGCGCTCCGCCAGCAGCCGGGCCATCGCCTCGGGCTGCAACTGTGCGAGAAACTGGTCCGCCGCGCCCTGATCGATCAGGATATCGCCCTGCCAGCCAAGTTCGCTGAGCAGCAGGCAGGCGTCGTACTTGCCCCAATGCGCCTCGTCGTCGCCGAGATAGGCCGAAAACTGCTTGCGGCCCCAATCCGAGCGGGTCGGGTTGACGATCGGCGCAAAGGCCGAAACCGAACGGAATAGGCCGGGATTGCGAAAGGCGATGGTCAGCGCGCCATGGCCGCCCATCGAGTGCCCGGTAATGCCGTTGACGCCGTTGACCGGCAAGTGCTCCTGCAGCAAGGCGGGGAGTTCGGTGACGATGTAATCATACATCCGGTAGTGCCGTGCCCAGGGTTGCTGCATCGCATTGACGTAGAACCCCGCGCCCTGACCGAGATCATAGTCTTCGTCGTCAGCAACGCCCTCGCCGCGCGGCGAGGTGTCGGGGAAAACCAGTGCCAGTCCCTGTTCCGCCGCGTGCCGCTGCAGGCCGGCCTTGATCATGGCGTTCTCATGCGTGCAGGTCAGCCCTGACAGAAACCATAAGAGCGGGACCGGACGCGTCCGCGCCTGCGGCGGCATGTAAAGGCCGAAGGTCATCTCAACGCCACAAGCCTCGGACGCGTGTCGGTAAACCGACTGGGTCCCGCCGAAGCATTGGTTTTGCGCTACAAGTTCCATCTTCGCGCTCAATAGACCACCACGCTCCGGATGCTTTCGCCGGAATGCATCAGCTCGAAGCCCTTGTTGATGTCGTCGAGGGCCATCGTGTGGGTGATCATCGGATCGATCTCGATCTTGCCCTCCATGTACCAGTCGACGATCTTCGGCACGTCGGTGCGGCCGCGGGCGCCGCCAAACGCGGTTCCCATCCAGGAGCGGCCGGTGACCAGCTGGAACGGCCGGGTCGAAATCTCCTGGCCGGCACCGGCCACGCCGATGATCACCGACTTGCCCCAGCCCCGATGCGAGGCTTCGAGCGCCTGGCGCATCACCCTGGTATTGCCGGTGCAGTCGAAGGTGTAATCGGCGCCGCCGATCTGGTCGGCACCGCGCTTCGTCATGTTGACGAGGTAGGCAACGATGTCGCCCTCGACCTCCTTCGGGTTGACGAAGTGGGTCATCCCGAAGCGCTCGCCCCATTCCTTCTTGTCGTTGTTCAAATCGACGCCGATGATCATGTCGGCACCGGCAAGCCGAAGCCCCTGGATGACGTTGAGACCGATGCCGCCGAGCCCGAAGACGATCGCGGTGGCGCCCACCTCGACTCGTGCCGTGTTGATCACCGCACCGATGCCGGTGGTGACGCCGCAGCCGATGTAGCAGATCTTGTCGAAGGCTGCGTCCGGGTTGACCTTGGCGACGGCGATCTCCGGCAAGACGGTGAAGTTCGCAAAGGTCGAGCAGCCCATATAGTGGTGGATCTTGTCCTTGCCGATCGAAAACCGCGACGAGCCGTCCGGCATGACGCCCTGGCCTTGGGTGGCGCGGATGGCGGTGCACAGATTGGTCTTGCGCGAAAGGCAGGAGGGGCAGGCGCGGCATTCCGGCGTATAGAGCGGAATGACGTGATCGCCCTTCTTCACTGAGGTGACGCCGGGGCCGACATCGACGACGATGCCGGCGCCCTCATGGCCGAGGATGGCCGGGAACAGCCCTTCCGGGTCGGCGCCCGACAGGGTGAAGTCGTCGGTGTGGCAGATGCCGGTGGCCTTCACCTCGACCAGCACCTCGCCGGCCCGCGGGCCTTCGAGCTCGACTTCGGTCACAACTAGGGGTTTTCCGGCTTCAACAGCCAGAGCAGCGCGAGTGCGCATGAAATGCCTCCGGTATCTGCGTTTTGTAAGGTCGCCTTTTCGGGCC
Organism: Sinorhizobium fredii USDA 257; assembly: GCF_000265205.3. Taxonomy (NCBI): domain Bacteria; kingdom Pseudomonadati; phylum Pseudomonadota; class Alphaproteobacteria; order Hyphomicrobiales; family Rhizobiaceae; genus Ensifer; species Ensifer fredii. The sequence goes on along the minus strand of NC_018000.1, from coordinate 3,245,774 downwards.
TTGTACACAGATTACAGACGTGCCGCGGCGTAATGACAATTGCGACCTTAGTGTGTAAATCGCGACCTTTGGCTTTTCCCTTGGTCAGCCTATACTGATCTTCGTTCGAAGACGGAGAGACAAGGATGAGAGCCGCCTGGCATGCGCTTGCTCTGGCGCTTTGCCTAACAACACAACCTCCAGGCACTGCAGGTGCCGTGGATTCTTCCGATCCCGACTGGCCGTGCATTCAGCGCAAGGCCGAGAACCTGTCAGTGAGCCTGATGTGGCCGGAGCCGATCACCCGCATGCCGCTTGCGCCTGCGGCAAACGATCTCGTGGCAATCCTGTCGCTTCGCCGGGTCACGTTGGAAGAGGCCGGTGCCCATATCCAGGAGTTCGTTGAGAAGACTGCGCCGGTGGACAGCCGAATGCTCGGCAATATCTTCCTCGGAGTGTTCGAGAACCTCTCGGAAAACCGGAAAAGGCTAATCGCAGGGATCGGCCGCTATTCCCGCAGCCAGATCGCACTGTCCGCGCGGATCGACGGCAGCCGGGTCGAGATGGCGAAGCTTGCGGGCGAAACGAAACCGGATTTCGATCGCATAGACAAGCTCGAGGAACAGATCGACTGGGACGAGCGCATCTACCGCGATCGCTCGCAGGCGCTCACCTATGTCTGCGAAACACCGGTGCTTCTGGAAAAACGCGCCTATGCCATTGCCCAGATCCTGCTCAGGCATCTGCCCCAATGAGCCATACTGCCACAGGTCCCACTCCGGCTCCGTTCAGGCAAGAGCGGCGTACACGGTGAAGAGATCGAACAGACCCGGCGCTCCGGCGTTTGGACGACAATCACTTCGACCGCGCTCTGGCGAGAGGCCGCCGCCCGCCTGAGGCTCAGAAGCACAGGATCTCCGCCTCTGCCTGAGCTCGTCTCAGTTCGGCCACCATGGTGCGTGGCACGACCGCCGACTTGAACATGGCCATCTGTTCGCCGCCTGCCTGCTGGAGCGACAGCACCGCTTCGGCTTCGACATATTTGCGATATGGCAGGATGGAAGCGATCACATCGATCGAACAGGAACATTGGCTCAAAACCTTCCGGCTCTGGCCGTTGGTCGCCATGCAACCAAAGACATAGTCGGCCCGGACCTCGGTCGGGTAATCATTCAGTCGCTCCGGCATGCCCTGCGCGCTCGCCGGTAGCGAGGCTGCCGCGATGGCCAACGCCAATATCGCGGACCGCATCATGGCCGGCCCTTCCCCGCCGCTCTCAGTGTAATGGCGTTGGAATAGCCGGCCTCTGCGCCGGCGGCCGCAGGAACGGTGGCAATCAGTGAATAGTACCAGCCTGGAATTTCTTCCGACACGGTGACGGCGAGCGCCAGTTGGGAAAACCTCCCCATCCGCTCGCGCGCCTTGTCGGTCGTGAACGGCCGGATCGTCACCTCCTGCGCACCGATCTCGCGGTTCCGGTAACGAAGTGTCACGGGCACGATCTCGGAGTCCCGCAGCAGGGCTTCCTTGATCCGATTGCGCATATAGAAAGGGCTGCCGCCCGACTGAAAGGCGACATCGGCCAGCACGTTTTCGAGAAAGTACATGATGAGCGGATTGCCCACCGAGGCCGGATAACTGCCAAGCCCACGAGACCGGGCGCCCTGATGGAGTGTCAGGGCGACATTGTCGTCGGGCTTGATCTTCAGAGCGATGCTGAAGCTGCCGTCTGCCTGGCCTTCATCGGCACCGGTTATGACCCTGTCGTAGACGAGTGTGCCTTGGGCGGCTTCGCTGCTGCCCGGCCCCGCCTCGAGCCCCTTCAGCGCGGTCGATCGGAAGAGAAGCGCGTAGGTTTCGGCAGCCGCCAAAGGCCCGTGGCCAAGTCCGAGCAGGAACAGCGCAAGCAGAGGAAGAACGCGCATCACAGACCTCCCGTTTCGGGCCGTTTCGGGCTCCCGTTTGTCGGCGACAAGCCTAGCAATGGCTGCCGCATTGTCACCGGAGACCTTTGTCTGTGTTTCACGCGACGCGCGCCCGGGTCTTCCAGTCGATCAATGCGCGCAGCCGCACCAGTTGCACAGGCTTGGCAAGCACCGCGAACGACATCTCGTTGCCGAGCCGCAGCAATTCTCGCTGCCGATTGGCCGTGATAATGACTGCAGGGACTTCAACTCCTGCCAGCGTACGCAGCGCCTGGATCGTTTCTATGCCATTGTCGCCGTCGTCCAGCTGATAATCGGCGAGCAGAATATCGGGCGCCGTGCCGATTTCCTGCATCAGCCCCACGGCATCGGCAGTCGAGCCGGCCGCCAGAACACTCGCTCCCCAGTTCTCCAGAATCTGCGTCATCGCGTGAAGCTCGTCGGGATCGTTCTCGACAACCATGACGATGAGATCAAGGCTGCCGTCGAGCATCGCCTCCGCTACCGGATTTTCGCAGGCATCGCTGGCACGGCCAGGCATGGCGAGCGGCACCTCGATCGAAAAGACGGAGCCACGGCCGGTCTGCGACACCAGCCGGACGGGATGGCCGAGATGCCGGCAGGCCCGCTCGACGATCGATAAGCCAAGTCCCATGCCGGTGCCTTTTCCCGCACCGCCGGCCCGAGTGAACTCGTTGAAGATCCGCGTCTGGTCCTCCTCCGAAATGCCGATGCCGGTATCCCACACTTCGATCCGCAGCCGGTCGCTGCCGAGTCGGCAGCCGACGAGCACACGTCCACGCTCCGTATATTGAATAGCGTTCACCACCAGATTCTGGATGCAGCGCATCAGGTAACGCTGATCGCTGGTGACCCAGCGCGAGGAAGGGACCATACGAAGATCGATGCCCTTTTCGGTCGCCAAGGGCGCCAGATCCTCAGCCAGGCGCTGTAGCGCGCTTCCAAGGTCGAACGATGTGACGTTGAATTCGGCCCCGGAACTGTCGAGGCGCGAAATATCAAGAAGCGCCTGCAGAAGAGATTCTGTCGAGGCGAAGGATCGGTTCAGCCGGCTGACCACATCCTGCACCCCCGGCTGTCCAACGGTTTCCGTCAACATCGACAGATAGAGTTTCGCGGCGTTGATCGGCTGAAGAAGATCATGGCTGGCCGCCGCCAGAAAGCGAGTCTTGGACGTGTGAGCTGCTTCGGCCGCTTCCTTCGCCTGCCGAAGAGCACCTTCGATCTTGGCTTGCTCATCGGCATGGACCTTGAGCAAGCGGTTGGCTTCGATCAGTTCGGCGGTACGCTCCTGTACCCGTTGCTCGAGAAGCGCTGCCGCTTGGGTCTCTATCGTCACGTCCATGACCGATACGATGAAGCCGTCGTCAGGCAGGGAATGGATGCGGATGTCGAGGCTCATCCCATCACGCCGCCTGAACCGTTCCTGCACCGTCTCGCCGCGGCGGGTGGCCTTGAACCAGCCGGCGAACCTGCGTCCCTTGCGATCGAGAATCTCGTGACGCTCGACATGTTCGACGATGCGCTGAAAGAGACTTCCCTTCTTCAGAAGCAAGAGCGGCACGCCGAGAAGCTCGCCGAAGCGTTCGTTGCGAACCCGCAATTCGCCGCGCGCCGAAAACGTGCAGATGCCGAGCGACATGTGATCGAAAGCGGCCTGCAGGAAATGAGCATGCTGATCGATCAGGCGGTTCTTCTCGCGCCGATTCTCCCGCACGATATCGGTGATTTCGGTCTGCAGGACTGTGATGTTGCCGGAACTGGTCTGCCGGCAGGATATCTGGAACCAGCGATCGTTCCTCAGCACCATCACAAAGGACGAAAAGCGCTGATCCGGCCCCTGCTCCTTCACGAGCGGCTGGGAGCGGCCGATCACCCCGCCTTCCTTCCTGTTCAAATACTTGCTGGCGTTGACGGCCGCGAGGTAATCGTCATAACCGAGGCCGGGCTTGATGAGCGGCTCGATATCAGCAAGCAGGTGCCGGAACTGGGCGTTGCAGGCCTGCAACCCATCTTCGGAGAAGAGAGCAAAGCCCCCCTCCATGGCGACCATAGCATCGGCAAGGTTTCTCTGGATGCGCTCCTGCGCCTGATAGGCGATCTCGAGCTCGCTCGACGCTCTGCCGAGGGTGTCGAGCGCCTTTTCTAGATCCTTGGTCTTTTCCCAGACTTCGGCCTGTAAGGCGATGGCCGATTCGAAGAGAGAATAGGCGGAGCCGCCGACTTCATGGCCGCGCTCGGCCCGGTTGATGAGCGCCTCAATGATCTTGGCCTGCTTGGCGAGCTGTATCTCGTAGGGTTCGTCCGGATTGATCACAGTGGCGTGCTTCCTTCCTTTGGCCGGAAAAAGGCGACGCCGACAAAGGTCTGGTTGACATGGACGCCAAGATGCTGTTCGCCATAGGTGTTGAAGCCGATGACCCGGCGCTGCCGGAACTGCTCGGACGCCTTACCGTCCAGCCCCTTGCGCTCGATCTCAAGCTTCCTCAGATAGCAATCGAACCCCAGGATGAAATCAGGCGCTTCACCGTCCTTGTCGCTGACGGCAAGTCCGGAATCGAGCGTGCGGATGATTTCCTTGCCGCGGCCGAGCGTTAACAGCAGACCGTCGTCGATTGCCGAAAGAAAAGTGAGGCCAGATTCGCCGTGAATCTGCTGGATCGCCCGCACGTGATAGAGGTTGCGATTGCGCACCAGCACGGGGTTCTCTGCGAAAATTGTCGGCGACAACTCGGCAACCGGCACCTTGACGAGCCGGGCATATTCCTGTGCCGCCGGTGAGCCGTTGATCTCCAGCACCAGCCGCTCTTCCGGAACTGCACGGGTCACCACCATACGGACATCCGTGGGCTGGAAATGGTCAAAGCCGAGACCGCTGAAAGCCAAATCCGTTTCCAGCAGCAAAAGAAGCGCGGCATTGCTGTGGAATTCTCCATTGTGCAGCACCTGCGTGTGCGCGAACCGCAGCCCGTCGCCAGCTGAGCCGCCAAACACAGGAATGTCTTTCAGGCCAACCTCCAGGGCCGCCATCAAGATATCCTCCTGCTTGGACAGTCCGTCGGCAAAAACCAGGGCAAGCCGTTTGCGGCCCGGCGTCGCGCGAAACTGCGAGGCGAGCCGCTCCGTCTGCGACACGACGTCGGCAATCGAAACCGGCGAGATCGGATGGAACAGGGTCGAAGCAACCCGAAAGTGACGCCGCTCGAAAGCGATCGCCAACAATGCGTCATTCTCATATCCCCGCGGGGTGATCTGGCCGGCGGTCGTGCAGCCGAAAACGACCTTGTCCGGCAAGGAAATTCGCACGGCTTCAGCGAGGTCGTCGGGCTGTAACCGGTCCGGCGGAAACAGAAGGATGAAGCTCGGCCTTGCCGTGGCGAGTTGCTGCTTGATCTCGGCAAGGGCATCGGCCGCATGAGCGGCATGCGACACGGCGAGCCGCACGCCCACCGCCGGTCTGCGATCAAGATCGTCGGCAGCCGTCATGCGCCGTCATTCCTCACGAGCCCCCGTTCCTTGGCGGCACTTTTCATTGCAGGCTATGGCGGATCGAGACTTCGCGCACCAGCATCGCCGCCTGGGTGCGATTGTGGACGCCCAGGCGCCGCAGGAGCGCCGTGATGTGGGCTTTGACGGTCGCCTCGGCCAGTTGCATTTCGTAGGCAATCAGCTTGTTCGGCATCCCTTCGCAGATCAGCCCCAGAATGCGGGTCTGCTGCTGCGACAAATGCGCGATCTTGCGCGAAATCGTTTCCACCGACCCATCGGTCGGCCGGGTGCGGGCAGGTATCGTGTAACCGGGAGGCACATAGGTCTTGCCGTTCCAGATATCCCGCATAGCCTCCTGGAAATGCTGGCGGCCGATATCCTTGGGGATGAAACCCGCGGCGCCGGCGGCAATGACCGACTGGACGACGCCTTTGGATGTAATTGCCGAGATCACGATCACCGGGATATCAGGCGTCCTTTCCTTGATCTTCAGAAAGCCGCTTAGACCCGACGCATCGGGCAGGTTCAAATCTAGCATGATCAGGTCAGGCGAAAACCGCATTCGCAATTGCTGCAGCGCTTCACCGAGCGAACAGGCTGTGCGAATTCGACGCGTATTGAAGGTGCTTTCCATTGTAGCGGCCAAGGCATCGCAGTAGAGCGGATGATCGTCGATCACCAGAGCCGACTTAATTGGAAGCGGGTGGACGGACACATCAGTCCGCGGCATGGCTCTCCTCCCAAAATATTTCCTCTCCAGGAGCGGCTCAACCGACTCCAAGACGACTGGAAAATATTCTCTCCTCTCATTGCGGCCGTGCTCTCCCCAGCAGGTCGCGAGGCATTTTGTCGCACAGTTTTCCAGGTCAGGCAATTGCGGAGGTTCCGCCATGCGCCCCCATTCGCTATCGGAGGCGATCCATGATCGCTTTCGAACACTGAGACGTCTAGCGAGTCGCGTTTGAGCTCTCCCCTTTGCTTATGCAGCGTGTGTTTTCGCGGCGACTTCGCCTTAAATAGATGCAACTCCCGAGTTAGCAAATATTTTAGGCATGCATATTGCGAAATTTGCTGCACTGCATCATGATGCGACATGCCCCACCGAGACCTGACCATTCTAGTAATTGACGAGAACGCCATTCGCGCCTCGATCATCGAAGAGGGCCTGCGCGAGGCGGGCCACGGCAATGTCACGGTCATCCACGAAGTCCACGGGGTTGCGCGCATCATCGAGACGCTGCAGCCGGACGTCATCGTCATCGATATCGAAAACCCCAACCGGGACATGATGGAGCACCTCTTCCAGCTGACGCGCACCGTCGGTCGGCCGATCGCCATGTTTGTCGACCGCTCTGACACGGCCTCGATCGAGGCGGCGGTCGAGGCTGGCGTCTCGGCTTACGTGATCGACGGGCTGAGAAAGGAACGCGTCAAACCGATTCTCGACATGGCTGTCAGCCGCTTCAATGCCTTCAGCCGGCTGCAACGAGAGCTTGCGGACGCGAAATCGGCCCTTGAGGAACGCAAGCTCGTCGAACGCGCCAAGGGCATTCTCATGAAAATGCGGGGGCTTTCCGAGGAGGAGGCCTTCACGCTGCTTCGCCAGACCGCGATGAACGAGAAGAAGAAGATCTCGGAAATCGCGCAGAGCGTGGTGACCGCCGCCGGATTGCTGATCCGATGAACGACGGACACCACAGAGCCGCGCGTCGGGAGAGACCGGAGTGAACGCATTGACGAATATCGACGAGTCCAAGGCGCGCCAACTCGCCGCCGGCGCGGCCCTGCCGGCCCCGACTATTGCGGGACACGAGGGCTCGCGCACCGTGCGCGCCGGCTTCATTCCGCTCGTCGATTCGGCCGTGCTGATCGCCGCAGCCGAATTCGGCTTTGCCCAAAAGGAGGGCATCACCCTCGATCTGGTGAAGGATGTCTCCTGGGCGAATGTGCGAGACCGGCTCGCTTTCCGGCAATTCGACGTCGCACACATGCTCTCGCCCATGCCCGTTGCCGCGATGCTCGGCCTCGGCTCCAACCCGTCGCCAACGATCACGCCCTTCTCGCTCGGGCGCGGCGGCAATGCGATCACCCTGTCGACGCGGCTCTATGCCGAGATGCAGAGGGAGGCCGAACTCGGCGCGAGCGAGGACGCCCTGGCGAATGCGGACGCCCTGGCAACCGTGATTCGTCGCGCCCGGGCCGCCGGCAGGCCGCGGCTGACGCTTGGCGTCACCTACCCCTTTTCCTCGCACAATTACGAGTTCCGCTATTGGCTTGCCGCCGGAGGCATCGACCCGGACCGCGACGTCAAGCTCGTCGTCGTACCACCACCGATGACCTCCGATGCGCTCGCGGCCGGCGCCATCGACGGCTTTTGTGTCGGGGCGCCCTGGAACATGGTTGCCTCGGAACGAGGCGTCGGTCGCATCGTGGCGACCAAGCAGGATATCTGGCCCTCCGCGCCGGAGAAGGTAATCGGCATGCGGCCCGATTGGGCCGAAGCCAATCCCGAGACCGTCTCGCGCCTCCTCGTCGCGCTCGATGCCGCTGCGCGCTGGTGCGACGCAGCGGAGAACCGCGTAGCCCTCGCAGAGGTTCTTTCGGAGCAGCGCTACGTCGCGGCGCCCGTCGATATCCTGCGCCGGGTGCTGGCCGGCCAGTTCACCATCGACCCCGAGGGTAACCAGCGTGTCATCGACGACTATTTCGTCTTTCACGCCGGCTCTGCCAATTACCCGCGGCCGAGCCAGGCGCTGTGGACTTACAGCCAAATGGTTCGCTGGGGACAGGTTGCGTTGTCTGCCGAGGGCCTGGAGGCAAGCGTCGCGGCCTACCGGCCGGATCTCTACCGCCGAGCCCTCGCGAACAGTGCGCTGCCGGCGGAGCCCGACTTGGCTGTCGAAGGCGCAACGCCCGGCGATCGCTTCATGGACGGGCACGTCTTCGACCCGGAACACATCGGGGATTACGTCGATGCCTTTCCAGTGAAGGCGACGGGCGTTCCACACGCTTCGCTCGACGACATCTGAGCGACGAGCGCTGCTTGTTTAAGCGGCAGAGAAATCCTCCAAATGCCGCGTCGCACAATAATTAATCACAGGATCCCCTGTCCATTTTTTAGGCAATCTGAATAGGACGAGAATTTTCTTTTAAATTCAATAATATATGGATTCGGTTCGAAAATGGCACGGCGCTTGCTTTTCTACAATTGCTTCACTCAACGGCGAATGAAGCGAGCTCGGGCACCGATAGCGCCTGCCAAAGACACCGACGTCGCACGGTCTTTGCCTCCAAAGGGATTTTCCAGTTCCCGGAGCGCAATGTCCAAGCGGCGTTTTTTTATGCCGGTTCGACCGGTCCACATTTGAGGAAACGTGCACATGACCAAGGCCTCAACGGGCGGCTTCCACCGCCGCAGCCTCCTGAAGACGACCGCGACGGCCGCTTTGACGCGCGCACATGTGCGGCATGAGGTCATGGAGATCCGCGCGTTGCTCGACCGAACCTACCTGAACTGTCGCGAAGCAGTGCACAAGCCTCTCTACGAGCGCCACCTCTTCGTCGAAGCTGCGGAGTGATACCCAATGGCTGAACGCACCCCTGAAAAACTCGTCATCATCGGCAACGGCATGGCGCCGGGCCGCATGCTGGAAGAGCTCTTCGAGAAGGCGCCCGGGCGCTATCAAGTAACGATCTTCAATGCCGAGCCGCGCGTCAATTACGATCGCATCATGCTCTCTCCGGTGCTATCCGGTGAAAAGGAATACGAAGAGATCATCATCCATGGCGACGGATGGTACATCAAGCATGGCATCACCCTCTACAAGGGCCATAAGATCGTCGCGATCGACCGTAACGCCAAGACGGTCACCTCCGATCACGGCGTGACGGAAAGCTACGACAAGCTGGTAATCGCCACCGGTTCGGTGCCCTTCATCATTCCGGTGCCGGGAAAGGATCTGCGCGGGGTCATCACCTATCGCGATCTCGATGACGTGCAGGCGATGTTGCTCGCGGCCCAGTCGCGCGAGAAGGCGATCGTCATCGGTGGCGGTCTGCTCGGGCTGGAAGCGGCCGCCGGCCTCGCCCTGCGCGGCATGGATGTCACCGTCCTGCACGTCATGCCGACGCTGATGGAACGTCAGCTCGATCCGGCCGCCGGCTATCTCTTGCAGAAGGCGGTCGAAGAGCGCGGCATCAAGGTCATCACCAAGGCAAACACCAAGCGGATCGTCGGCGAGGAAAAGGTCGAGGGCATTGAGCTCGACGACGGCCGGATCATTCCGGCGACACTCGTCGTCATGGCGGTCGGCATCCGGCCGAATGCAGGCCTTGCCAAGGATGCGGGGCTCGCTATCAACCGCGGCATTGTCGTCGACGCCGGCATGCAGACCTCCGACGGAAATATCATGGCGCTCGGCGAATGCGCCGAAGTCGGCGGCATGGTCTACGGCCTCGTCGCACCCCTCTATGAAATGGCGCGGGTTGCCGCCTCCCACCTTGCAGGAGATCGCAAGGCTGCCTTCGTCCATTCCGACACGCCGACCAAGCTGAAGGTCACCGGCATCAACCTTTATTCCGTCGGCGACTTCGCCGATGGCGACGACCGCGAGGAGATCGTGCTGCGCGATGCTACCGCCGGCATCTACAAGCGGCTGGTGCTCAAGGATAACCGCATCATCGGTACTGTCCTCTACGGCGACACCGCCGACGGCGCCTGGTTCAACGATCTGTTGAAGCGGGGCACCGAGATCTCGGAGATGCGCGACACCCTGATTTTCGGCCAGGCCTATCAGGGAGGGTCCCCGCTGGACCCTATGGCGGCCGTTGCAGCCTTGCCGGATGATGCGGAAATCTGCGGCTGCAACGGCGTCTGCAAGGGCAAGATCGTCTCCACGATCACCGGCAAAGGCCTGACCTCGCTCGACGAAGTTCGTGCCCACACCAAGGCATCCGCCTCCTGCGGCTCGTGCACCGGCCTCGTCGAGCAGCTGATGTCGCTGACCCTCGGTGAGACCTACAACCCGGCCGCCGTCCAGCCGATGTGCAACTGTACCGAGCTCGGCCATGACGACGTGCGCCGGCTCATCAAGGCGAAGGGGTTGAAGTCCATTCCCGCCGTCATGCAGGAGCTCGAGTGGAAGTCCTCCTGCGGCTGCGCCAAATGTCGCCCGGCCCTCAACTACTACCTCGTTTGCGACTGGCCGGACGAATATGCCGACGATTACCAGTCGCGCTTCATCAACGAACGCGTCCACGCCAATATCCAGAAGGACGGCACCTATTCGGTGGTGCCGCGCATGTGGGGCGGCGTCACCAATTCGAAGGAACTGCGCGCCATCGCCGATGTCGCCGACAAGTTCAATGTCCCGTTGGTCAAGGTCACCGGCGGCCAGCGCATCGACCTGCTCGGAATCGAGAAGGAGGACCTGCCGGCGGTCTGGGCCGATCTCGGCAAGGCCGGATTCGTCTCGGGCCAGGCCTATGCCAAGGGCCTGCGCACCGTGAAGACCTGCGTCGGCTCGCAATGGTGCCGCTTCGGCACCCAGGATTCGACCGGGCTCGGTATCCGCATCGAGAAATTCATGTGGGGCTCCTGGACGCCGGCCAAGCTGAAGATGGCCGTCTCCGGCTGCCCGCGCAACTGCGCCGAAGCCACCTGCAAGGACATCGGCGTTATCTGCGTCGACTCCGGCTTCGAGATCCACTTCGCTGGCGCCGCCGGCCTCGACATCAAGGGCACCGAGGTCCTGGGCCTGGTCAAGACCGAGGACGAGGCGCTCGAGCACATCGTCGCGCTGACGCAGATGTATCGCGAACAGGCCCGTTACCTGGAGCGCATATACAAGTGGGCGAAGCGTGTCGGCCTCGACGAAATCCGCCGCCAGATCATGGACGATGCCGAGAAGCGCAAGGGCTACTACGACCGCTTCGTCTTCAGCCAGAAATTCGCCCAGGTCGATCCCTGGTCGGAGCGCGTCTCCGGCAAGGACAAGCACGAATTCCGGCCGATGGCGACGGTCGAGTTCAATCAGGCAGCGGAATGAGGTGATGACAATGAACTGGATTGCTATTGGCGACATCAGCGACATTCCGCTCCGCGGCGCCCGTTGCGTCAAAACGCCGATCGGCAAGATCGCCGTCTTCCGAACGGCCGAGAACGACGTCTTCGCGATCGAGGATCACTGCCCGCACAAGGGCGGGCCGCTCAGCCAGGGCATCGTCCACGGCACCGCGGTCACCTGCCCGTTGCACAACTGGGTGATCTCGCTCGAGACCGGCAAGGCGCTCGGCGCCGACGAGGGTGCGGTGCGCACGATCCCGGTGAAGAACGACAACGGCGCCCTCTCCATCGCGCTTGAAGCCCTGACGCTGGCCGCCGCGGAGTAGACATGGCGCACGAGGTCAAGACCACCTGTCCCTATTGCGGCGTTGGCTGCGGCGTCATCGCCCGTGTGAGTGATGATGGCGCGGTCAGCGTCAAGGGTGATCCCGAGCACCCGGCCAATTTCGGCCGGCTGTGCTCCAAGGGCTCGGCGCTGGCCGAGACGCTGGATCTCGACGGCCGCCTCCTCCATCCGGAGATCGGCGGCCGTCGGGCAGGTTGGAACGAAGCGCTCGATCTTGTTGCTGAACGCTTTTCGCGCAGTATCGCCGAGAACGGTCCCGATTCGGTTGCCTTCTACGTCTCGGGACAATTGCTGACGGAAGACTATTACATAGCCAACAAGTTGATGAAGGGTTTCATCGGCTCGGCCAATATCGACACGAATTCGCGCCTGTGCATGTCCTCCTCGGTCGCCGGCCACCGCCGCGCCTTTGGCTCCGATACGGTGCCGGGCACCTATGAGGATCTTGAGCTTGCCGATCTCGTCATCCTGACGGGCTCCAATCTCGCCTGGTGCCACCCGGTTCTTTATCAGCGCCTTTCGGCGGCGAAGACCAGCCGCCCGGAGATGAAGGTCGTCGTCATCGATCCCCGGCGGACCATGACGGCCGATATCGCCGACATGCATCTGGCAATCGCGCCGGACGGCGACACGGCGCTTTTCAACGGGCTGCTTGCGTATCTGGCAGACAACAGCGCCGTTGACCAGGACTATGTGTGGGCCCACACCAACGGCTTCGCCGAGGCCCTTCAGGCCGCCGCGGTACTCGATCTCCCTCACCTGTCGGACGCGACAGGGCTCACTCAGAAGCAGTTGGGTGAATTCTTCCGACTGTTCGAAACGACCGAAAAGGTCGTGACCTGCTACAGCCAGGGCGTCAATCAGTCGGCCGCCGGCACCGACAAGGTCAACGCCATCATCAACTGTCACCTCGCAACCGGCCGCATCGGTCGCCCGGGCATGGGCCCCTTTTCGCTGACCGGCCAGCCAAATGCGATGGGCGGGCGCGAAGTCGGCGGGCTGGCAAACATGCTTGCCGCCCACCTGGATATCGAGAAGGCGGACGACCGCGATCTTGTACGGCGCTTCTGGGGCTCTCCCGCAGTCGCCGCCAAGCCGGGCCTCAAGGCAGTGGACATGTTCCGCGCCGTTGCAGACGGGCGCATCAAGGCGCTCTGGATCATGGCGACGAACCCGGTCGTCTCCATGCCCGACGCAGACGCCGTCGAAGCGGCGATCAAGGCCTGTCCCTTCGTCGTCGTCTCCGACATGCAGCGGCAGACCGATACGGCCCGCCACGCGCATGTGCTGTTGCCCTCGCTCGGCTGGGGCGAAAAGGACGGCACGGTGACCAATTCCGAACGGCGCGTCTCGCGCCAGCGCGCCTTTCTCGCAGCGCCGGGAGAGGCACGCGCCGACTGGTGGCAACTCGCCGAGGTCGGGCGGCGAATGGGATTCCAGGAGGCGTTCGGATATTCGTCTCAGTCCGAAGTCTTTGCCGAACATGCCGCTCTGTCGGGCTTCGAAAACGACGAACGCCGCGACTTCGATATCAGCGCCCACGCGGCGATCCAGCAGGCCGCCTATGACGCCCTCGCGCCTTTCCAATGGCCACAGCAGAAAGGCACCGCATCTCAGGTGAAGCGCTTCTTCGCCGAGGGCGGGTTCTATCATCCGGATGGCCGCGCCCGCTTCATCGCCGTTCGGGCGCCGCAGACGCGCCGCGTCGACGAGGCCTTTCCCTATACCCTCAATACCGGGCGGGTGCGTGACCACTGGCACACCATGACCCGCACCGGCAAGAGCGCGCGGCTATCGAGCCATCTCGCCGAGCCCTTCGTCGAAATCCATCCCCGCGATGCGCAAATTGTTGGCGTCTCCGATGCCGATCTCGTGGCGATCGAGAGCCCGCATGGCGCGGCAATCGTGCGGGCGCTTGTCACCGATCGCCAGGCCGAAGGCAATCTCTTCGTGCCGATGCACTGGAACGATCAGTTCGCTTCGAAGGCGCGCATCGACGCGCTGGTCGCGCCGGTCACCGACCCCGTCTCCGGCCAGCCGGCTTCGAAGAATGTCGCCGTTCGGGCCAGGCGCTTTGCCGCCAAGATCTACGGCTTCGCCGTTTCGGCCGAAAAACCCCAGGGGCTCAATGCCGCCTATTGGGCGATCGCCATGGCCGATGGCGGTTGGCGGATGGAACTCGCCTTTACCGAAATGGACGGCGACTGGATCGACTGGTGCCGGCAGGCTTTCTCCATTCCCGCCGATATCGACCCGATCGGCTATACGGATCGGACCTCCGGCGAGTTTCGCCTCGCCTTCTTCGACGGCGACAGGCTGCTCGCCGCGCTCTTCCTCTCGCCCCGACCTGTCGCTGTGGCGCGCAGCTGGGCGGTTTCGCAGCTCCGCGCGTCGCATGCCAATCTCAGCAAGCGCTTCGCCGTGGCGGCTGGGCGTCCCGGGGCCGACAAGCCCGACCCGGGCGCGACGGTCTGTTCCTGCTTCAGCGTCGGCGTCAACCAGATCACCGCGGCCATCCGCGAAGGCTGTCACAGCGTCGAGGCGGTCGGCGAGAAGCTCAGCGCCGGCACCAATTGCGGCTCCTGCCGCGCCGAGATCAGGGGGATCATCCATGCATGCCTTGCCGCCGCTGCCGAATGATGGAGCCTCGAAGCCGCAGCGTGTCGCTGCGCTTGCGACGCTGCCGCTGTTCTGGACGCTGAAAGGCAAGCGCGTCATCGTCGCCGGCGGCAGCGATGGGGCGGCCTGGAAAGCTGAACTCCTCGCGGCCTGCGGCGCCGAGGTCCATGTCTTTGCAGTGCATACGGAACTCGGCGACGGCTTTCTCGACCTGCTCGCCCGCGGCGCCGCCGATGAAGACGGTTCCTTCGTGCATCACGATCAATCGTGGGACGACGGCATCTTCGGCGATGCGGTGCTGGCAATCGCCGACTGTGAAGATGATCGAGAGGCCAAAGCCTTCTTCAAGGCGGCGCGCGCGGCAGGCGTGCCCGTCAACGTTGTCGACAAGCCCCAGTTCTGCCAGTTCCAGTTCGGGTCGATCGTCAATCGGTCGCCGGTGGTCGTGGCAATCTCGACCGACGGGGCGGCACCGATCCTGGCGCAGGCGATCCGCCGACGGATCGAGACCCTGCTGCCACCGACGATCAAGAGCTGGGCGAGGATCGCCCAGGCGATCCGCGAGCGAGTGAATGCGCGCTTGCAACCGGGCGCTCGGCGGCGCACCTTCTGGGAGCGTTTCGTCGATCAGGCTTTTGTAGAAACACCGGAGGAGGGTGTGGAGACGCGGCTGATGGCGGAGGTGGATCGCCTGGCAACGCCCCGTCCCGCCATCGGCCGCGTCACCATCGTTGGCGCGGGCTCTGGGGATGCGGAACTGCTGACGCTGAAAGCCGTCCGCGCTCTCCAGGCCGCCGACGTCATCCTCTACGACGAACGGATCTCCGATGAGGTGCTGGAACTCGCCCGGCGCGAAGCCAAGCGCATTCTCGTCAACCAGCCGAGCCGGGATGCAGGCGTTCAAGGCGGAAGTGCGTCGCTAGGCGCTCTGGCGAAAGCCGGAAAACGCGTCGTGCGCCTCCAGGCGGGCGATCCGACAACCAGTGCCGCCACGCAGCAAGAGGCTGCATGGCTCGGTAAACTCGGCGTTCCCGTGGAAATCGTGCCGGGCGTTGCCACTCGGCGCCACCGGAGTCCGTGGGAGAACGACGGTGCCAAGTCGGTCATTGTCGCGGGCATGGCCGAGCAGACCAAGGAGCAGCGTCTTCGGGTCGCCGGCCATTAGATCTAAGGCTGCTTTCGGTCCTGCTGCGCGCGGCCGCCGCTCAGCTGATGGATGAGCCCCGCCCCGCTTATCGCCCGTTGCGCCGGGTTTCCAGGCGATCGATGAACCGCCTTTGGGTGGCGTTCACCTTTTCCCGCGCATCGTCGAGCGTGAACCATTCGGCACGATCCACCTCCGGGAAGGTTTGCATGCGTCCGCTTTTGGGCGGCCATTCCATCTGGAACTGGTTGCTGGAAATGCTGGTGATGTCGAATTCGCTTTCGCCCGCAAAGGCAGAGATGAGCTTGCCACTCTTCAGGCGTTCCTCGCCAAGCGGTTCGAGCGCTCCCGTCACCTCAATGCCGGTCTCTTCGAAGAATTCGCGACGCGCCGCAGCTTCCGGTTCCTCGTCGGCCTCGTACTCGCCCTTCGGGATCGACCAGGCCCCGAGATCCCTGTTGCTCCAGAATGGACCTCCCGGGTGAACGAGCAGGACGAGAAGCGCACCGGCTTCGTACTTGTATAGCAGGATGCCCGCGCTTCTCTTCGGCATACCCAATCCCTCCGATAGATAGCACCGACGGCCGTCTCGACCTCGGCGGCCAGGGGAGGATATCATCGACGCCACCAGGATAGGATGAATGTCCGTTGCGCGACCGGTTTTTTCAACTAGCCGACACCCACGGGGGATGGTTCTCGAGCGGTGCCGTCAGCTCGCTTACTCGGGCGATTTAGGCCGGTCCGCCGCCACGGCAGCACGTCCGGTCATCTCGTCGATGCTGACGCAATAAAAGAGATGCGGCGAAGCGCCGAGCGTTTCCTGGCGTGTCGGCTTCAATCCGCCAGGCTCCCACCAATTGACATGTTCCTGGAGAAGTGACGAGGCGTGCAGGCGTTCGTTATGCCGCCGAGGCTCCAATCACAGCCGGATGAAAGTTCAGTGGCACATTATTCAGCCGCGCCAACCTTCTCGCCTTTCTTGACGGCCTTCTCGGGCATCTTCTCAGCGATGCCGAGGTTGGTCAGCCCCTGGGCAAGACCGCCCGACAGATCGGCTGCATCGACGACGTCGCCGACGGCATGGCCCGGGTAATCCTTCACAAAGCGGATTTTCATGCCGCAATCCTCTCTTTTCAACATTAGCGTTCGATAATAATCTCTTGCCGCCCGATCGTAGGGGAGCGACCAATGGAAGAGTTAGAGCCTGTTCTACTCAAAAACGTCCGCCATTCGGATTTGGTGAGGCTTTGCAAGTCCGTGAAGACGTACGCGGGATGCTGCGTTCTCAAGGCCCCAAGCGGCGACGCGGGAGCATCTGGGCTCGATGCTCACTGTTGGTTCCCGTCATACGATGACAGCATCCTTTTTCAGCTCCAGTGGGCGCCGCCTGAAAACGACTAAGGAGCAATCCTTCCTTGGACGATGAAGACGACGTTGGTCACGCCGTCGTAGTTGTTCGGGTCGGCGGCGATGACGTGATATTCGACCGCCAGCCGTTATGACGTCGCCGACGGTTGGCACGATCGCGAGGCCCACCGATGAGATGTAAATCTGCCGATCCGCCGTCGTGATCGTGGTGCTGTCGATGTACCGCTGGTCATAAGTCTGCCGAGCCGGTACCGTCCGCCGGCGCCGTCGTCGCGGTCGGCGCCAAGGCGTTCACCGGACCGGTGAAGCCCTTGCCGGTGTCGCCGACGAAAGCAACCTGATCGATCTTCTCCTCGGCGATCCGACGTGCCGAAGAGGCCTTCTCGCTGGTGAGGTTCATGCCGAGCAGCTGCGCGGTGCCCAGTTCCTCGAGCGTATAGCAGTAGCCGATGGTGGCTATGCTGACGGTCGTCTCGAACTTCTCGCGGGTCAGTTCGACCTTCGGCACGTCATGTGCGAGGCCGGAGAACCACTGCGCCTGGCCAACCGAGTCCATGGAGAAATAGGTGATGGACTGGATCCATTCGGGCGCCGAAGTGTCGACCGGGATGAGGCTCGGATACTGGATGTCCTGATACTTCATCGCGAGACCGTCGGCTCGATCAACGAGGCCTGACGGATAAGGAAGCTCATCGCGACCTGCTGAGCGTCCCTGGTGATAATTGCGTTCATCGAGATCGCTCCTTATGCAACGAGGCGAAGCGCTGCGAGACCGGCGCCAGAGGTGCTGGTTTCCCATGTCGCGTTCGCGACGAGGGTGTTGGAGGTCGACGTCTTGGAAAGGACGCCGGTCGCCGGGGTGTATTAGACCGAATCGCCGACGGCGACGGCTTCGGAGGCAGTAACGACGATGACGCCACCATGACCGCGACGTTGTCGTACTGGTCGTACTTGCCGGTAGGGCCCGTCGCGTCGAGCACGGCGATCCCAACGAACTTGGCGGTTATTCGGAGTCGACGACCTGATTGTCGGCGGTAGCCTGGACGCAAACTTTGCCGAAGCCGATGCCTTCCGCGTCTTCCGCAAGCCGGGTGACAATGTCGGACGGCTCCATCGTGAGCACCATGCCTTCGACCCAGCGGGCGTGCGTGGCGCTATAAGTGGTCTGAATTGCAGGCATCACGTAGCTGCCTTCGTCTGCCAGGCCGATTCGAGATCGGAGACCATGGGCTTGTGAGCGGTTGCGGAGACGTTGGCGTCAGTGGTCTGCGAAAGGCCCTGCTGCACAACGGTGCGGAAAGGATCGGCGCCGCCCTTGCCGGCGTCCTCGACGAGCATGTCGAAGCGAGCATCGATGTAGGCGTCGGACTTGTCGGCGACCGCAGCATCGCCGAGCTTGGCGACGACAACGGCCTTGCGGATGGCCGCATCTGAGAGGCCCTCGGTCTTGATGTCCTTGGCGATCGTTTTCGCCGCGGAGATAAGATCGGCGCGAGCCTGGACCCGCTTGTCGAGATCGACATCCGAAAGCACCTTCGCCTTCGTCGAGTCGAGCTCGGCATCCTTCTTCGCCAGTTCGGCATCCTTGCCGGCGAGTGCCGTCTGATGTGCCTTCTCGGCGTCGGCGAACTTGATATTGGCGTCGGCAAGCCGCTGCTGCAGCGTGCCGATCACCGTGGCACCCTGATCGGTTACTTCAACCGGGATGCCATCGACGGTAACCGTCTTCAGGGTCATGATCTTGTCCTCTTTCGGTTTCTGATCACTGGTGAACGGGGCAGCGCCCCACGACCTCACACCGTCGCCGATGCGAGCTTCTGATCCGGCGCGGCCGCGCTGCACGATGGCGACGTGGTTGATCCGGATATCCTTCTGGATGGCGTCGTACTTCTCGCCTTCGGGCGGTTCCCAGGCAAGATCGCAGGTGTAGCCTGCCGACAGTTCGCGCTTGCCCTCGTCGATCGCCGTGATCGCCTCGGCATCCATGACGATGAGCGGGATGCGGACGAATTCCCCGTCGCGGGCAACTTCGTCGCCGATCTGGCCGACCGAAACGGCTTTCCAGTTGTCAGGCGTCACGGCCTCTGCCGGATGATCGTTCGTCACCGGCTTATGCGCGTAGCTGCCGAGGCTGGCCCTGTCGAAGACCTGATCCTCGGGCCGGTAGACCTTCACCGACTGCATTTCCGGCTTGCCGACTTCACGGCCGGCATAGAGCTGGATACCGGTGCGCGCGGTGCGAACGTCCGCGACCAGGTAGCCGTCGGCGGTCCGTCGCGTGCCCGCGATCGGTGCAGTGTCTGTGAATTTCATGAGTAGTGCCTCAAAAGAAAAACCGCCCAGCGAGGGCGGCTATGTTCGACACACCGTCAACGAAAGCAGCGAGATCAGACCATGGTCCGTTACTAAGATTTCAGCACTGGGCTAGGCTTTGGACCTGCACAACAGTCGTGGAGTTTTGTCATGACAAAGGTTCTGGTTGCCGCGATGGCGCTTGTAATGGTTGGCTTCTGGGGATCTGTCGGCGTTCTGATTTACTCGCTGCTTGCGTCTTAGTGAGTAGCGGAACCGTCGTCCCTCCCCTATAGTTCCTCCCGGCAATGGAGGTTGCCTACGGAGGATTGCATGAGCGACACAGCGTTTGGGTTTCTGTTGGCGGCCGAGTTGTCGGCCTTATTTTGGGTCGCACTTTTCATGGTGATATTCTCGGCCTCTTGATGAGCCGCTCGGGCGACCGGCGCGCTTGGTCGGATCGTAAGCCTCGACTGCCTGAGGGCTGATGACGACGTCGAACTCTGCCTTGACTGACTTGGCGACGACGGCAGGGCTATCGAAGCAAGCTAGTGCCTGGACGACATAGGTCTTCACCTCGTCGGAATACTTCGGATTGGCCATTGCTCTTTAAAGGCTCCATCAAGGTGGCTCGTGCCCGCTGTAGCGCCCTGATATGATCTCCCTGCACAGGAGGCGACGGTGGACGATCCCGAAATAGAAAAGCGCGCGAAGAAGCTATGGACCCAAGAGAACCCTGGTCGGCCTTGGCTTCCGGTCGCACAGCGCATGCAGCCGGGCGAGGACCTCTCCACAGGGGCGACCGAAGAGGACCGGGAGCGATACCGGCAACGTGTGCGTGACGGAGAGTGATCGTCACGCGACCCTGAGCTGGCAGGTGCCGCAAGCATGGGCGATTTGAGCCCTGGCGATGTCCGGACTTAGCTCAGTTGGGCGGCTTTTGTGCGTCTGAAATAGCTATGAACATACGGCGAACAAGTTGCGGCAGTCATCTGCCTCACCACCTGTGATCCCGCGCGGCGCTCCGGCGAGCGTGGTATAATCCCAACTTGCTACAGAGCTTCGAACTTTGTTGACCAGTCAGGCCGTCTGGCGGGAAGAGCCCGCGTGGCGGCGTCGCTCTCGTATGTGCAAAATGGTTCCGGCCATGGTAGGTCGAAAGAACTTCCAAGAACCTGATCATCGCTCTTCAGCAGGGCTGCCGGTGAGCATTCTACTGCTCTCCATCCTCGGTATATCGGCCTATCTATTGGTCGAGGGATCCTTACTCGATGGAAAGCGCGTCGGATCCAAGGTTTACCTGCCCGGCGCGCAAATGCAGGATCGTTGAGGAGAAGATCAGCACCCATCGGTATGTGCTTTCCCGAACTGCCTGATGGAGCGAATACCCCTCTGCCGCCCAGGCGTTGAGGAGTGCTTCCATGCCCGGCATATCCTTGGGGCCAGAATCGTATTCAACTACACGGTAGGGCATGCTTCACCTCCTGACGCGGGAAGGCATTCGTCGAATTTGGATGCAGGCCCGGGAATCGAACCCGGTCTTTCGTGGTTATGAGCCACGCGGCTTACCAGTTGCCCTGACTGCGTTATGACACGGCTGAAGCGGATCCCGTGTTTGATCTTCTTGAGATGCTGCTGAACATCCCGGACCGACCGAAAGGATGGTCTAGGCTAGAATGGGGGACACTCCTTATCGTGCCCCTACTTTCGTCGCCTTAATCATTGCCACGATAATTCGACTTCTGTGAAGGCGACCACCCTACCGCATAGACGACGGTCATCGGGTGTCGCAATTACTCGTTGCCTCACCGCTTGGCTGAGCCCGAGTGGTGGTTTAGGTTTGCGCCTCAATCGAGGGGCGCAAATGACTGACGTTGTTGATAAAGACCGAAAGGCTCTCCGCTTTGCGTTCCCAGGCATACTTCTCGGCAGTGCAGCGATCTTCTTCGCTCTCTATTATGCCTTTCAGAGTTGGCGCGTGATAACTTCCCTCACTCTATTGGAACCGTTACCAGCGTCGCCGATAGAGACGTGGCTGTTAGGACGCGGGGAGGCTTTGACACGGGGCGCCGCAAGACCATCACGGTGGGCACAATCATGTTTACCAGGACGCACAAAGGACAGACCTATTCTTGCGAGGGCGTCGGTGACGCTCGGTGTGCCCGAGGACGGATACCAGGTCGGTGATAAGCTGGATGTCGTGGCGGCTGCCAGCACCTGCTCTCGCTTCGATGTCGTGGGGAGGTTGCCTAGATCCAGCTTATGAGACCGGCGAGCCAACCCGGGCTGCTCCATTTCTCGAGCATGCCACTCCCCGAAATTGGGTCCTCTTCTGTGGTATTCTAAATGAACCACTACATTAGAAAGGGCGAACGCATGTGGCTAAAATTGCACGACAACAATGGGCCGATCTTCGTGAACATGGACACTGTCATGCACTTCCAACGCGTCGAAGGCCATCGGAGCACCACGCTCGTCACCTGCTCTGTTAAAGGCGGGGTCTCCGTCACGCTCCAGGTTAAGGAATCGCCCGACGAGATCATGGAAATGCTTTGGGAAGAGTAAACGGGCTGCGGATGAGGCGAACGGGAATCAATCCCACCAGCCACTAGGCCCTTATCTACCCAGTTTGAGCTGGGGCGGATTCAGCAAAACTTGAAATAGCCAAGAACAGCCGTGGAACGCTCCGAGCACGGAAAGCGCTCAAAATACACCGGGTTAGCTCAAATGGATGAGGAACAAGCGTTCTCGGCTATCCGAGAAAACGGCGCATTTCTCCAATGCGCCGAGTGTGAACTTTCGGCAGCGGTCGGGCCTTCCTGCAATGCTGTTCGTAGAGAAAGGCCTGTCGGCGCTCGTGCTCGGCGAAGTACAGATCTTCGATTGTGCCGTCGGGGAATTCGAGCGGGCCGTACCCTGCGCCGCCGCGGAGGAAGCACACGACACAGTCGACCCTGCGGAGCTCTTCGAAGTTCAGCCGCGGCAGGTTGACTAAGGCATATCCGACAAGAAATGGAACCGTTTCTGGATGACCTGGTGCGTCCGATGGTGCCTCAACTCCCGGTAAAACGACGGCATGAAGATGTCGAAGCGATCCTTGCGGCAGTTCCGCTCAATGATCGACTCCATGCGTCGGCTTTCCGGTAGCCGATCGTCGGCGGCCGCCATGCGCTGATAGCCTGGGGCTGCCCTGATCTCATACCAACGTGATCTCTTCATGCTTGTCCCTCGCTAGTCTGTGTTAACGTTGCGCACCTATCAGCCGGCATGATCACCCCTGCTTCTTGGTGCGGTAGCTTGATAGCGATCTAGATTGATGGTGTTGGCAGTATGTCCCGGCAGCCTTGGCTGCGCAGAAAAGATATGGGCCGCCGTTGTTGAGGGGCCACTTGCATTCGCAGGGAAGCAAATCCTCTAGACGCTTTGCATAGATCGTGCCCACTGGAGTGGTGTAACTGACGGCTTTGGTCGCCGTGCTCTCCGGCGTAGGCCGGACTGATCAGCGTGCCACTGCCGGCAGGCTGATGAGCGGATCATCACTCATCTGGCTAATAGTTTCCAGTGTCATGTAGCGAGCCCGCTGCACGGCCCACTCGTCATTTTGTTCAAGCAGCAATGCGCCGACGAGGCGGACGATGGCATCGTCGTTGGGAAAGATGCCAACGACCTCGGTGCGCCGCTTGATCTCGCCATTGAGTCGCTCGATCGGATTGATCGAGTGTAGCTTGACGCGGTGCTCCTTGGGGAAGCTCATGTAGGCGAGGACGTCGTGCTCGGCCTCGTCCATGATGGCGGCGAGCTTCGGCACTTTCGGGCGGATCTGGTCGGCGACGGCGCGCCATTGCAGGCTTGCCGCCTCTGCCGTCTCCTGGGCGAAGGCGGTGGCAATGAAGGCCGACACGACACGACGGCCACTCTTTCCGGCATGCGCCAGCACGTTGCGAGCGAAATGAACCCTGCAGCGCTGCCAGGTGGCGCACAGAACTTTGGAAACCGCCGCCTTGATGCCTTCGTGGGCATCGGAAACGACGAGCCTGACGCCGCGCAGGCCACGCCGAGTTAGCTTGCGCAGGAACTCTGTCCAGATCGGCTCGGCTTCCGATGTGCCGACCTCCATGCCCAGCACCTCGCGCCGGCCGTCCGTGTTGACGCCGACGGCGATGATCACAGCGACGGAGACGATGCGGCCGCCGCGGCGCACCTTCAGGTAGGTGGCATCGACCCACAGATATGGCCAGTCGCCCTCGATCGGCCGGTCGAGAAAAGGCCTTCACCTTGCCGTCGATCTCCTCGCAGAGCCGGCTGACCTGGCTCTTGGAGACGCCGCTCATGCCCATGGCCTTGACCAGGTCGTCGACCGAGCGGGTCGAGATGCCCTGAATGTAAGCCTCCTGGATCACCGCCGTCAGCGCCTTCTCAGCCATGCGCCGCGGCTCCAGGAACGAAGGGAAGTAGGTGCCTTTCCTGAGCTTGGGGATGCGCAGCTCGACGGTGCCGGCTCGCGTCTCCCAGTCCCGGTCGCGATATCCGTTGCGCTGGGCCGTGCGCAACGGGTTCTTCTCGCCATAGCCGGCGCCGGTGGAGGCACCCACCTCCATCTCCATCAGCCGTTCAGCGGCAAAGCCGATCATCTCGCGCAGAATATCGGCGTCGGGGGTCTTCTCCACGAGCATGCGCAGGTTCATCATGGCATCGGTCATCGGTGCTTCCTTCGAATCAGGTTGGTGTGAGCAACCCGACCCTACCGGGGAACATCGATGACCGCTGCTAGCCGCTCCCTCGCTACAGCGCTGTTGAGGGCGCGCTCCCGAGCGGCTTCGCTACCGCCGAGTTACACCACTCGACGGGACACAACCCTTTGCATATGGCAAACGCTTCACATCATAATCTGAGACCGGGACTGGTTCTCTCTCGTGCGGAGTGTACAGCTTGCGCGTTTCGACCTTCCTTCGAGGCGGTTCGGCCTTCTGGGGCCTAGTACTCCTACATCTTTGTTTCTCCGGGAAAAACGCACGATTTCGAAATGCGATCCCAACGATGACGTTGCGAGAGACGCCGAAACGCTTTGCGATCTACGAAGCTGATAGATCGTCCTTCCAGAGCTTCGACGCAGCCTCGATGTCGACGGTGCGGTGCTGGATGGTCATGCCGCTTGGTCCTCTGCTGGGGGCTCCGCCGCTTCTATGTCCGCCTGCACCTTGCGCCGGTACGCCATCTGCTCGGCGCTGATTTCCTTGGCGTCCGGCAATGACAGCATGCGGGCCAACTCGTCGGCGCGCTCTGGTGACAGAGGCTCTTGAACGATGATGCCGCCGGCCGCCAACTTCGACGCGGCATGTTCCTGGCAGAACTGATTGAGCCCGGCGCGAACGCGCGCCATGACCTCGGGTGACCGGTCGACAGGCGCGTCGGCCGGCTACATCGCCTCGAGCATCTCGCGCTTTCGGACGCGGTCTTCTCGGGCCGGCTTTGCCCTAAGCTTGGCCAGTGCTGCGAGAATCGGCGGCTTCGGAATGGTGCCCAGGAGCACGTCAGGATTGCCGGCGTAATCGCCCTTGATCAGCTTCTGCGTGGCGATCGTGAGGCCGCATGTCGGGACGCCTTCGAGAGCGTATCCATGGACGGCGTCGATCTTCTTCGGGTCGATGCCCTGCGAATGGTCAGATGCCCGACCTGAGAGATAGGTGACGTTTCGTACCGGAGACATGGGTAACACTTTCCGCTTTGGCGGAGGTGTTGATGCCGTGGAAAGAGACTTCGGTGATGGAGGAACGTCTACGATTTGTCGCCCGCCTGCTTGAGGGCGAAGGCATGAGCGATGTGTGCCGGGAGTTCGGCATCTCGCGCAAGACCGGCTACAAAATCTTCAACCGCTACAGGGAAGACGGACTGGAGGCGCTGACGGATCGGTCCAGGCGACCGGTGCGTTACGCGAACCAGTTGCCCGGACCAGTCGAGGCGATGATCGTGCGCCTCAAGAAGGAGAAACCGCACTGGGGCGCACGCAAGATCCGAGAACTGCTGGTGAAACGATTGGCCGGCGACGTGCGCGTGCCGTCCAAGAGCACGGTGCACGCGGTTCTCGACCGGCACGGACTGGTCGCCCATGCCCGCAAGCGGCAACGTCACCGGGCCGAAGGAACGGCCCTATCGCAGGCGCTCATGCCAAACGACCTGTGGTGCGCCGACTTCAAGGGCGAGTTCAAGCTCGGCAACGGCCAGTACTGTTACCCGCTGACGGTGACCGATCAGGCTTCGCGTTACCTCTTCGCCTGCGAAGCCTTTGAATCGACGCGCGAAGCAGCGGTCTTCGATGCCTTCCGGCGGCTGTTTGTCGAACACGGATTGCCAGCCGCCATAAGAAGCGACAATGGCCTGCCGTTTGCCTCGCCAAACGGGCTCTACAATCTCTCGAAGCTGTCGGTCTGGTGGCTGAGGCTCGGCATCGCGCTCGAGCGCATCAGGCCGGGCCGTCCCCAACAGAACGGCCGGCATGAGCGCATGCACCTGACGCTGAAGAAGGAGGCCACCCGACCGCCCGGCAGAAACATTCTCCAGCAGCAGGCCCGCTTCGATGCATTCGTTAGTGAATTCAATCAGGAGCGGCCGCACGAGGCGCTGGCGATGAAGGCGCCCGCAGACATCTATACAGCATCAAAGCGTACCTATACCGGCCTGCCGGAGATCGACTATCCATTCCACGATCGAGATGCGCTCGTCACCAATTGTGGCCGCATCTGCATCTACCGCAAGAAGATCAACATCTCGACGGTGCTGGCCGGCCAGCACCTCGGAATCAAGGAAGTCGACGACGGCATTTGGCTCGTCAGCTTCATGCATTATGATCTCGGATATATCGACCTGGAGCAGAGAACCCTGCAAACCATCGACAACCCGTTCGGCACGAGGTTGTCACCCATGTCTTAGGTACGTTCTGTTACCTATGTCTCCGGTCTGGACAAGAAAGTAGATGGCGACCCCTGCAGGACTCGAACCTGCGACAACCTGCTTAGAAGGCAAGTGTCTGGCGTGAGGCCCCGGATGGCCTTCCGCATGCCCCAGAAATGACCGTGGCAACGGGTTCGTGCCGGGCCTGCTTTGCTCTTCGTGAATCTGCTTCGCCAAGGGTGAATCGGCGTGGTCAGAGTTTGCTTCACTATAAGCTGACTTCGTCACCGGCGCGACGACGGTGAGGCACTCCGCTTCGGTCATTTCCCTGATGAACATGAATCAATCCCTTCATCAAGCGATCTAAATGCTCTAGTCTATGCCAGAGGGATCGGACCGGCCTTGACCAAGGTCAAGGCGGGAGGTGGCTGCGGCGAAGGTCGTGCGCTTACAATTGACACCGATCAATGATCGCACGGACCGGCCACCTTAGCTTGGTCCCTAAAAGACACCGCCAATCCACGCCCGCGACGAGGGCGCCCAGCACTTTCCGAATTACGTGATCGGTCGTCATGCATGATTTCGGTTTGCGATGAGACAGCGAGATGCTGCAGAAAAGGAGGTTCTGCGATGTCGAAGAAAATGTCTGACACACTTGCTCCGGCGATCTGGCCCCAATGGCCCGTGGGGCCTGAAGGGCGATCGCTGCTGCTTTCGATGGCACGTTTCCAGGCGGACATACTGCAGACGGCCTTGCGCGGTCAGATCGAGGCGCTCAGCTTCATGCAGAGCCGCAGCGAGCATCATCTCCAGCTTTGGGAGGAACTGCTCGCGTCGGACTATGCGCGCGATGGTTTCGACCTTTACTGCAGCTTCTGGCGCGATGCCTTCGAGGACTATTCCGACGAGGCTGAGCGATTCACGCGGATCGGCGCGCAGCTTGCCACCCAGACGGCAAAGCGCGTGAGCGAAGAGCAGGAAGACCTGACCGAGAAAGTTGCGCGGAAGATGGTCATGTGACGCGGTGACGGTCCGGCCGCTGCTGCATGTCTCCTTAAATCGAAGCCGCTTTGAGGAGAAAAACATGCAGCGCTTCAAAGTCTTACAGCGTCCTTTGTGCGTCTGATAAGACGCACGGCGCTGTAGTCGTCTACTTGGTCTGCCCTCCGGTCTTGGCTGCGAGCAGCTCGGCGAGTTCCATCGGGAAGGGGAAAATGATCGTCGAATTCTTCTCGCCGGCGATGACGTTGAGCGTGCTCAGGTAGCGCAACTGCATGGCCTGTGGCTGGCGAGCAAGGATTTGCGCCGCCTCGAGCAGTTTCGCCGCCGCCTGCTGCTCACCCTCGGCATTGATGACCTTGGCGCGCCGCTCGCGTTCGGCCTCCGCCTGGCGGGCGATCGCCCGGATCATCGATTCGTTGATGTCGACATGCTTGATCTCGACGGTCGCGACCTTGATGCCCCAGGCATCAGTCTGCACGTCGAGGATCTTCTGGATGTCGTCGTTTAGCCGGTCGCGCTCCGCCAGCATCTCGTCGAGGTCGTGCTTGCCGAGCACCGATCGCAAGGTCGTCTGGGCCAGCTGGCTCGTCGCCGCCATGAAGTCCTCGACCTGGATCGTCGATTTCTCCGCATCGATCACGCGAAAGTAGATGACAGCACTGACCCGGACCGAAACGTTGTCATGCGAGATAACGTCCTGACTCGGCACGTCGAGCACCCGGGTCCTGAGATCGACGCGCACCATCTGTTGCACATAGGGAACGAGCAGGATGAGACCCGGCCCCTTGACGCCGGTGAAGCGGCCGAGGGTGAAGATGACGCCGCGCTCGTATTCCCGGAGGATCCGGATCGCATAGGCGATGACGATCAGCAGAAGAAACAGAGCCGCGGCGAGCGGAACAAGACTTCCAAACAAGGGCATCAATTTCCTCCCCTTCCTAGCTTCGTTTTGCTCGGCGCTCGACTTCGAGCGTCAACCCGTCGCGGCCGACGACCATCACGTCCTCGCCGGGGCCGAGCGGCTCGCTGCTCACTGCGCTCCAGCGCTCCCCATGCGCGATGACGTAACCCGCCGCGCCCGCCCAGGTGTCGACCTTGCCGAAAATACCGATCATCTGCTCGGCCCCCGTGGCGACCTTGTGCCGGCGGGAAACGAATGCGAGACGGGCGACAATGAAGCTGAAGGCCAGGCTTGCGATCGCCACGCCGCCGAGAACCGGCCAGGACACCTGCAACCCCGGTACGTCGGTGTCGAACAGAATTGCGGCACCGAGCACGATGGCAACCCCGCCGCCGAGCCCGAGGACGCCAAAGGACGGCGCGTGCGCCTCGGCCACCAGCAACGCCACGCCGAGCATGATCAGGCCGATGCCGGCATAGCTTACCGGCAGCACCGCCAGGGCGTAGAGACCGAGCAGGAGGCTGATACCGCCGATCGTGCCCGGCACCACGGTGCCGGGCGTCAGGAACTCGAAGATCAACCCGTAGATGCCGACGATCATCAGCAGCAGCGCGACGTTTGGATCGGTGATCACCGAGAGCAGGCGCGTGCGCCAGTCGGGAAGCACGTCCTCGATGGAGAGCCCCGCCGTATCGAGCCGGTTATCGGCCTGGCCGATGCGGACCGTCCGGCCATGGGCTTGCTTCAGGAGGTCCTCGACGGTAACGGCCGTGAAATCGACAGCCTTCTCGCGTACCGCCGCGACCGAAGAGAGGCTGGCGGCCTCGCGCACCGCCTTCTCGGCCCAATCGGCGTTGCGGTTTCGCAATTCCGCAAGCCCGCGAATATAGGCCACCGCATCGTTGATCAGTTTTGCCTCACCGGCATTCGTTGGTTGCTTGGGAGCGTCGGGCTTGCCTTGCTCGTCGGACGCCTCTTTGCCGCCGTCCTCTTCGTCGCCGCCGAACAGCCCTCCCCCGATGGCGATCGGTGTCGCGGCGCCTAGATTGGTTCCCGGCGCCATCGCCGCCACATGGCTTGCGTAAAGAATATAAGTCCCGGCGCTCGCCGCCCTCGCGCCGCTCGGCGCGACGAAACTGGCGACGGGCACGGAGGAGTCGAGGATGGCGCGGATGATGTCCCGCATCGACGTGTCGAGGCCGCCGGGCGTATCCATCTGCAGAACCACCAGCGCCACACCGCGATCCTCGGCGCGCTGCAATCCCCGGATCACATATTCGGCCGTCGCCGGACTGATGGCGCCGTTCACATGCAGGACCAATGCGACGCGCTCGGCCGCGGATACAGATGGAACTGGAAACGCGAAGGCCGACAGCAGGAACAGCACCAGGGTGAGGATTCGGGACATTCGCCGTCAGGCCTCTGGTTCGCGACCGGGCTAAAGCGGGAGGATGGTCCACGCCAGGGCTTTCCCTGCCCACTTCTACCTTTCGTCGAAATTCATGCTTCCTAATATAGGCCAGAACGGGGAAAAGCGTAAGAGATATGGCCTTGGTGCTCTGCCGCGGAAGTTGCATCGTCACGAGCGGCTCTTGTTGCTCCACTCGCCAGCAGCGGCGGACGCAGCAGACCGTATGAACAGGCACCCTCGGCGGTTGACTCTGGCCCGTGGGCGGTGGTATTAGCTTGAGTAATCGTTAACCCAAGGAACTGTCTTGACGATTTCTTTGAGCGACATAGCCGAGCGCGCGGGCGTTTCCGTCAAGACGGTTTCGGGCGCCCTGCACGGCGGCTCGGCCCGCATGTCGGACGATACGCGGCAGCGCATCAAGGAGATCGCCGAGGAACTCGGCTACGTCACCAATCTCGCCGCGCGCAGCATGCGCCAAGGCTGGATGCCGCTGATTGGCGTCGTTGCCGATGAATTGATCACCTCGCCCTTTGCAACCGAAATCATCCGGGGACTCGACGGCGCCGCCCGGACCTCCGATATGGCCGTCTTCGCGATGACGCTCTCCGGCCGCCGTGACATCGCCTCCGTCGTCGAGGAAGTCCGCCGTTTCCGGCCGCGAGCGATCGCCTATGCGGCCATGTATCACAAGGTCGTCTCGCTACCGGAAGAATTTACCGGCACGGTCGGCGTGATGATCAATTGCCGCGATGCGAACGACCGGGTGACGTCGCTGGTGCCAGACGAGGTCGGCGCCGCCCACGAGATCACCAGCTACCTGATCGATGCCGGGCGCCGCAGCATCGTTTTCATCAACCTGCCGGGCCTGCTCGCCGGCGAACTGCGCGAGGCCGGTTTTCGCCAGGCTCTGGCCGATGCCGGGCTCGATGGTGTCGGTTCCCAAGTGCTGCCGGCGGTGCGCCGCGCGATTTATAGCGACAGGGCGCATAGCCTCGTCCTTTCCCATGTTACCAATTTGATGAGCGGCACGGAGCGGCCTGACGCGATCCTGTGCGGCAACGACCGCGTCGCGATGGAAGTATATGCCGCACTCAGACGAGTCGGAGCACAAATCCCGGATGATGTCGCCGTCGCCAGCTTCGACAATCAGGTGGACATCGCCTCTCGCCTCGATCCGCCTCTGACGACCATGGCCCTGCCGCATCGCGCGATGGGACGTATGGCGGCCGACATTCTGCTGACCAGCGATGCGGCGCCGGGCGAGGTGCGAAAGCTGCCGTTTCAATTGGTGGAGCGGTCATCCGTTTGAATACAGTTTCAGAGTGAAAAACCCGTTGAGGAGGAGTGACTATGATGGGTAATCGTTTACTTTCAATGCTTGTGGCATCCGCGGCCTTTGGCGTCGTCATGAGCCATGCCGAGGCGAAGACCGTGATTCATATGATGCATCAGGGCGACCCCGGCTGGGTCACCACCTACGGCGAGGTTGCCAAGCGCTTCGAGGCGGCCAATCCGGACGTGGACATCGAGCTGATCTACGCGCCGCACGACGCCTATAATGAGAAGTTCAGCGCCGCCGTTATGTCCAAGCAGTTGCCGGATCTCATGGAACTCGACGCGCCGTTCCTCGCAAACTATGTCTGGTCGGGCTACCTCCAGCCGATCAAGCCTTTGATTGACCAGGACATTCTCGACGACATGACCGAGTCCAACGTCGCGCAGGGTACCTATCCGATCGACAAGGATCTCTACGCCGTCGGCCTCACCGACTCCTCGGTCGTCCTTTACGGCAACAGGAAATACCTCGAAGCGATTGGCGCCCGCATCCCGAAAGGGGTGGGCGATGCGTGGACGCGCGAGGAATTCGAGGGCTATCTCGAAAAGCTGTCGAAGCTCGAAGGGGTCAAGTGGCCGATCGACACATTCCGCGGCTACGGCATCAAGACCGAGTGGATCACCTATGCCTACGGCCCGATCCTGCAATCGGCGGGCTGCGACCTGATCGACCGCAAGACCTGGAAGTCGGTGGGAACGCTCGATAGCGATCCCTGCGTCGATGCGCTGACGATGATGCAGAAATGGGTCAAGAACGGTTGGGTCGTGCCGCAGTCCTCCGGCACCAACCAGTTCTTTGCCGAAGGGCATCCTGCGGCGCTCGCATTCGGTGGCCATTGGTTCTACGCGGAAGCCGCAGCCTCGATGAAGGACGACATCGTCGTCATGCCGCTGCCGAAGTTCGGCCCGAAGGGCGCCAGCCCGAACGGAACCTGGATCTGGGGGATCACGACCGCCTCCGAGCATCCGGACATCGCCGGCAAGTTCTTGAGCTTCATGCTCAAGGACAAGCAGTATCGCGATTACGCGCGGGATGATTCCGCTTATCCCGGCCTGAAGAGCTTTGCCGCGGATTCGCCATTGTATAGCGCCGGCGGTCCAATGGCCCTCGCCTTCGAGCAGGCCTCCAAGACCGCGGTCGCACGGCCGCCGCATCCGGCTTACCCGACGATCACCTCCGCCTTCATGGGCGCCGTCGATGAGATCTTCAATGGCGGCGACGTCAAGGCGGCGCTAACCGCCGCGGCCGAGAAGATCGACGAGGACATCGAGGAAAACGACGGCTACCCGCCCTTCGACGAACAGCAATAACGAATGAGCGGCCTCGCGGCCGCGCATGCCGCGAGGCCCGCGCGACCGATGGCCGTCGTCGCACGGCCGGCGACAGATGACGCGATTAGTGAGGAGGAGATCATGACCTTGCAGCAACCGGCGCTGCCGGCAACGGCGCTCGCGCGCCCTGCCCGGCGCAGGGACAGAGGGCGCCTGTTCCAGGAGATCGGCATGCTCGCGCCCGCCGTGGCGCTGCTGACGATCTTCCTGATCGTGCCCTTCCTTCTGTCGTTCTGGACGGCGATGACCAATCAACCCTTGGTGCCGCGTCCGACACCCGTCCGCTTCATCGGCTTGACCAATTTCCTGCGGATCTTCAAGGACGACCTGTTCTGGACGTCGCTCTGGAACGTTTCGCGCTTCACCTTCTGGATCCTGCCGGTGCAATGCGGGCTGGCCTTCGCGACCGCCTTGCTCTTGCACCAGAAGCTGCCATTGCGTAATTTCTTCCGCGGGCTGTTCTTCCTGCCTGCGATCACTTCGATGGTCGTCGTCTGCGTGATATGGGGAACGCTGTTCCAATACCCGACGGGGCCACTAAACCAGATCATCGGCTTTCTTTCCGGCGGCCGCATCCAGCCAATCGACTGGCTGGGTGACCCCAACTGGGCGATGTTCTCGATCGTGCTGCTCTCCGCCTGGCAAGCCTATGGCTTCCAGATGATCGTCTACCTCGCCGGCCTTCAGGGCATTCCGGATGAGCTCTATGACGCGGCCCGGATCGACGGCGCCAATGCCTTCCAGCGCTTCTGGCACGTCACCATGCCTGGCTTGAGGCCTACGCACGTCTTCGTGCTGGTCATCACGACAATCCAGGCGTTCAAGCTCTACACGCAGGTCGCGATCCTCACCCAGGGTGGCCCCAAGAGCAGCACCGAAACCGTCGTTCACTACATGGTGCGCGCCGGCTTCGAAGAGCAGAAGCTCGGCTATGCCTCGGCCGTCTCGGTCATTCTGTTCGTGATCGTTCTCATCATCGCGCTCGTGCAGCGTCAACTTCTGAGGCGTTTCGATGTCTGATCTCGTCATTTCCACATTCGAGACTGAGGCAAAGCGCGAGCGCTCAGCGATCGGTTCGCTGCGCATCGTCCAGACGGCCTGCATCTTCGTCATCGCCCTCGTGATCGTCTCGCCACTCTTCATGCTCGTTATTGCCAGCCTTAAGGACGACCGCTTCCAGATCCTGGCCGACATGGGCAGCTTCCGCGCCTTCTGGGTGTCGAACCCGACGCTCTCGAATTTCGCGGAGGTCGGCAACCTCTCCGGCGAACTTGCCTTCGGCCGCTATCTCCTGAATTCGCTAATCATCCTGGCGACCACTGTCGGCGCCGGTCTGATCATCAATTCGATGGCCGGCTTCGTGCTCGCCTGGGGCTCGCTGCGCGGCCGTGCGCTGATCCTTTCCCTCGTCATCGCGCTCTACGTCATACCGCAGGAGAGCATCATCATGCCGCTCGTCATCATGGTGTCGCGCGCGGGTATAACCGATACCTTCACGGTGCAGATCGTGCCCTGGGTCGCAAGTCCACTCTACATCTTCCTGTTCTACCAGTTCTTCGCCCAGCTTCCGAAGGAGCTCTTCGAAGCGGCCGAGATGGACGGCGCGTCGGTGTTCCGCATTTACCGGTCGATCTTCCTGCCACTGAGCCTGCCGGCCCTCGCCACCGTCTCCATCCTCATGGGGATAGAGAGCTGGAACCAGTATCTCTGGCCGATCCTGGTGACTCAGACCGATTATGCCCGGCCGATCTCCGTCGCCATCGCAACCTTCTTCGGACAGGACAGCATTTATTGGGATCGAGCCATGGCAGCATCCGTCCTGATGATGATCCCCATCCTCGCCCTCTATCTCGTTTTCCAGCGCTGGTTCGTAAGCTCCTTCGTTGGCTCCGCCGTGAAAGGTTGATCAATGACAACTCATGCAAACCCCTCCTCGCTTCTCGGCGCCGGCGGTAAGACACTGAGCGCCATCCTTCGCGTTGGCACTACAATTCATGCGTGGGTGAAGGCCGCCGACGCGGGAACGCCGGCAGAGCTGCGCGCCAGCCAGGAAGGGCGCGAAATCGCCCGGCTCACAGCGCACAACGCCGAGGAATTTGAGTTCCAGACACTGGTGCTCGATGCCGGCGGTGAAACGACACTCACCTATGATGCCGCAACGACGCTCCTTTCGGTGGTCTATGCCTTCTCGGAGAGAGACGTCCTGGACAAAGGTATTCATGTGCTTTTCAGTGGCGAAGCGAATGCCGCACCCGCCATTCCCGACAGCTACCACTTCCGCCCGCCCTTCGGCTGGATGAACGACCCGAACGGCTTCGGCCGCTTCGGCGACAAGGTTCATCTCTTCTATCAGCACTATCCGCATAGCCTGCGCTGGAACACGATGCATTGGGGCCATGCGGTCTCAGAAGACTATCTGCGCTGGACGCACCTGCCGATCTTCCTCTTCCCCTCGACGGAACTTTTAGCGCGTGCGGATGGCCGCGGCGGCGCGTTCTCCGGTTCGGCCATTCCACTTGCGGGTGAGGAGCCGGGCATCCGCGTCTTCTTCACCGAGCAGGTCAAGGATCGCGCGCCGGAGGAGCAGATCCAATTGACTACTATCAGTCGCGACCAGATCACGGTCGGCCCCGCCGAGATCATTCTTCCCGAGCGCCCGGCGGACCTGGACCTGACACTCGACTTTCGCGACCCCTATGTGGTCAAGGCGCCGGACGGCCGCTGGAAAATGCTTCTCGGCAGCCGCGACCACGCCGGCGGCGTCATCCTGCTCTATGAGACGGCCGATCTGGACGCGGCGGGCGGTTGGAGCTTCGTCGGGATCCTGCACCGCGAGGACCGTTTCGGCATGACAGCAGCCGAATGCCCATGCATCGTGCCGCTCGGCCCGGCCGATGATCCGCAAACCCGTTGGGCGCTCGTCTTCGGCCTCTTGACCAGCCGCGATCCGGCGACCGGCCGCCGCAACATCACCATCGCGACCGTCGGCCGCTTCGATGGCCGGAGCTTTGACAAGGAATTTGAACAGGAACTCGATTTCGGGACCGACGCCTATGCCTTGCAGGCCTTCGTCGACCGTGACGGCCCAGTGGGGATCGCATGGCTTGCGAACTGGACGGACATCTCCAAGAAGATCGATTTCCCGGCGGCCATGACGCTCCCCCGGCGCGTCCTGCTCAAGGACGGTGCGCTGCTCACGCCTCCGGTCGAGGCCGTCGACAGCCTGCGCCAGCAGCTTGTCGACGAGAACCGGCTGGTTACCGGCGAAACGGTCGAGCTTGGCAACGGAGCCGTCGAGATCGTCCTCGATCTGGCAGTGACCGGGGCAGACTTCGACATCGAATTCGAGCATCCGGAAGTCGAACTCGGCCTCAGGCTGGATCACGAGGGCCTGAGCATCCTCTACGACGTGCCGGACGGAAAATGGCTGCCCCGCTACATCGCGATGGGGGCGCGCCCCTCGATGCTGCGCATCTTCCTTGACAAGGGCTCGATCGAGGTTTTCGCCGACAACGGCCGCTGGACGGGCACGAAGCGCCTGCCGGGATTCGAGGGCGTTCGCTCGGCGCGTCTGATCGCGCCAAAAGGCAATGTCGCAGCCGCCAGCATCTGGCAGCTCAAGCTCTGAAACGAAGGGAGGAAACCCATGGCATCCGTCACGATCGAACAGGTGCGCAAGCAGTACGGCGCCGTGCCGGTGATCCACGGCGTCTCGGTTGATATCGAAGATGGCGAGTTCGTCACGCTCGTCGGTCCCTCCGGCTGTGGCAAGTCGACCCTGTTGCGCATGCTCGCCGGGCTCGAGGACATCAGCGCCGGCGAGATCCGTATCGGCGGCCGCGTCGTCAATGACGTGGCGCCAAAGGAGCGCGACATCGCCATGGTGTTCCAGAGCTATGCGCTCTATCCGCATATGACGGTCGCCGAGAACATGGGCTTCGCGCTGAAGCTCAAGGGCGAAGGCAAGGCGGCAATCGAGAAACGCGTCCGGGAGGCGGCCGACATCCTTGCCCTCGAACCCTTTCTCGATCGCCTGCCGAAGCAATTGTCGGGCGGCCAGCGCCAGCGCGTCGCCATGGGGCGGGCGATCGTCCGCCATCCGCAGGTCTTCCTGTTCGACGAACCATTGTCGAACCTCGACGCCAAGCTGCGCGTCACCATGCGGGCCGAGATCAAGGACCTGCACCAGCGTCTGAAGACGACGACCGTCTATGTCACTCACGACCAGATCGAAGCGATGACCATGGCGGACCGGATCGTCGTGATGCGCGGCGGCAAGGTCGAGCAGATCGGCAAGCCGCTCGAGCTTTACGACCGTCCGGTCAACACCTTCGTCGCGACCTTCATCGGCTCGCCGGCAATGAACCTTTTCGAGGGCGCGATCGGCGATGGTCGGTTCGTCACGCGTGACGGCCTCTCGCTGCCGCTGCCTGCCGATTATCGGGGCGCTCAGGCGGAAGTCTATGGCGTCCGCCCGGAACATCTCGCCATCGCCACCGACGGCGTGCCGGCGACGGTGTCGGTCGTCGAACCGACCGGCTCCGAAACGCACGTCCTCGTGAAGCTCGGATCGGCGGATGCCAACCTGGTGTTGCGCGACCGGATCGATCTCGAACCCGGTCAGCCAGTGCATATCGCCCCGAATCTCGCGAAGCTGCATCTGTTTTCTGCGCAGGGAACAAGAGTCAACTGAGGCGGTGCTATGCTCCGGTGGTCGCACCGCGTCGGTGCGACCACCGGAGTTCACCGGAGAGGAATGGAATCGTCGACGATGATGACGGGTCGGCCGAGCGAACAGGCCTCGACGCGGGCTTCGACACGGTAGACGGATTTGAGCATGTCGGCGGTGATCACCGCCTCGGTCGGGCCGCTCGCCGCCACCGAGCCATCGCTGATGACGATCGTATCGTCGCAATAGCGTAGCGCGTGGTTCAGATCGTGCAACGCGATCAGCACCGCCATGCCCGATTGACCGGACAGTCGCTTCATGAAGCCGAGCACTTCGATCTGGCGAAACAGATCGAGCGCCGAGGTCGGTTCGTCCATCAGCAGGATCTCGGGCTGGCGAACCAACGCCTGGGCGATCGATACGAGCTGTCGCTGGCCACCGGAAAGCTCGCCGAGCCCGCGAAATGCCAGGTCGTCGATCCTCAGTGCCGCAAGCACCCGGTCGATTTCGGCAAGCTCGTCGTCCTTCACCTTCCAGCCGGAACCCTGCTTGGCCGACAGCAGGACGGATTCGTAGACCGTCAGCACCGCATTGGCGCCGGTGTCCTGCGGCATGTAGCAGATCGTCTCCCGGCCCTTCTCCGTATCGGTAAGGTGGACGAGACCGGGACCGGCTGCCAGACCGGCAATGCGCTTGAAGAGCGTCGATTTGCCGGCCGCATTCGGCCCGATGACCGCGGTCAGGCGCCCGCCTCTGAGCTCACCCGTATTGATGTTCGACAGCACGGTTCGCCGCGCGTAGGTGGCGCCGACCTTGTCGAGCCTGATGGCTACCATGCCCGCCTCCTGTTGGTGAAGATCAGTACGAAGAAGAACGGAACGCCGACGAGCGCCGTGATGATGCCGATCGGCAGCACCGCGCCTGGAATGATCATCTTGCTGACGACGGAGGTCGTCGAAAGCAAGAGCGCGCCGCAGAGCACCGAGGCCGGCAGGAAGAAACGCTGGTCTTCGCCGACCAGCATGCGGGCGATATGCGGGCCGACGAGGCCGACGAAGCCGACCGTGCCGACGAAGGAGACCGGGATCGCCGCCAGCAGGCTGACCGTCAGCATCGTCTCGAGCCTGAGCCGGCGGACATTGATGCCGAAGCTCGCTGCCTTGTCGTCGCCGAGCCTGAGCGCCGTCAGCGCCCAGGCATGGCGGGCAAAAAGCGGCACGGCAAAAACCAGTACGGCCGCGGTGATCCAGACCTTCGGCCAGGTTGCCTTGGTGAGGCTGCCCATGGTCCAGAAGACGACAGCGGCGAGCGCCTGTTCGGAAGCGAGGTATTCGAGCAGCGACAGCGCCGCATTGAAGGTGAAGACGAGGGCAATGCCGAGAAGCACGATCGTCTCGACGGTTACCCCGCGCATGGTCGAGGCGAAATGGATGAAGAGCGCCGCCAGCATCGCCATCAGGAAGGCGTTGAGCGGTACCATGTAATGAACGGCAACGGGAAAGATCGCGACGCCGGCGACGAGGCCGAGTGCCGCGCCGAAGCCGGCGGCTGCGGAGATGCCGAGCGTGAATGGGCTCGCCAGCGGATTGGCGAGGATCGTCTGCATCTGGGCGCCCGCGACCGACAGCGACGCCCCGACCGTCACTGCCATCAGCGCGATCGGCATGCGGATGTCCCAGATCACCACGCGAAGCTGGTCGCTCACCGTTTCGGACCGGAACAGCGCCGTCAGGACATCGGCAAGTGGATAGTTCGCCGGTCCGAGCGCCATGTCGACCGCAACCGAGAGAAACAAAGCGGCGATAAGGCCGGAAAGGATCAGCAGCCGGCGTGCAACAAGGGCGCGGTAGCGGCCACGCCCTTCGACACCGGCGATTTCATCGGCGATCGCGACCATCATTCACCTCCATCCGACAGCGAGACGAAATAGCCGGGCCGATAGGCGATCGGCTGGAACTTCTCGTGGAATTCTCGGAACGTTCGGTCCGGATCGATATCGGCGAAAAGCGCCGGATGAAACCATTTGGCGAACTGCTGGATCGGCACGAACTCGTAGGGCGCGCCGTAGAACTGATGCCAGACCGCATGCACCCTGCCCGCCTTCACCGCGTCCAGCGCGGCAAAGGCCGGCCTCTGCATCAGCCCCTTCAGCCGCTCGCGCGCGGCGTCAGGATCGGCGCCGCGGCCGACGCTGACGAACTGATTGACGTCGGACTCGGCCGACCAGTTGCTGCCGGTGACGATCACATGATCTGGGTTCGCAACGACCAGCTGCTCGGGATTGAGATCGCCGAAGGTCGCGGTGATCACATCAGAGCCGACATTGTGGCCGCCGGCCTTCTCCACCATCTCGCCGAAGTTCGCCGGCCCGAAGGTCCGGCAGCAGGCAAATTCGCCGGTTATGCCGGGAGAGCGCTCGATGAACACTTTTGGTCGCGCGATCGCGCCGGCTTTGGCGAGCCGTTCGGTGACGACGGCGATCTGGGCGCGCCTGTATTCGATGAATTCCTTGGCCCGCGCTTCGGCGCCGAATATCTGGCCGAGGATCTCGACGGATCTCTCGCTGTTCTTCGCCGGGTCGACGCGGAAATCGAGATAGACGACGGCGATGCCAGCGGCTGCTGCCCTGTCGATGAAGCCCGATTCCTCGATGGCCTGCTGGGCTTCCAGGTTCAGCGTCAGCACGTCCGGCTTCAGCGCGATCGCCGCCTCGAGGCTGAAATCGCCGCTCGGGATATAGCCGAAGCGCGGCAGCTTCTCGATCGCCGGGAAGCGCTCGCGATAGCCGTCATAGGAATCCGGATCCTTCTTGATCAGATCGTCGCGCCAGCCGACGATCGTGTCGAAGACATGCTTGCCCTTCAGCGCCGCCGCCACGTGGATCTGGCGCGCCTCGCCGAGCAGGATCCGCTTGGCCGGAAGCTCGATCTCGACCTTGCGGCCGGTGACATCGGTGATTTCGGCCGCGACGGAGGTCGACGCCACCAGCACTGCTGCGACAAGCGTCAGGAGAACACAGCTCAGGATCCGCATTGCAAAACCTCGTCAAAAACGATCGGAGGGCTTTCGCCCTCCGATCTGGACTTTTACTGGCCGACATTCAGCGACACGAAGTAGCCGCTCTTGTAAGGCAGTGGCAAGAAGCGTTCGTGCAACTCCTTGAACGTCGCCTCCGGGTCGATATCCTTGAAGAGGTCCGGATGCAGCCACTTGGCAATCTGCTGGATGGCGACGAACTGATACGGAT
This sequence comes from Sinorhizobium fredii USDA 257, assembly GCF_000265205.3. Classification (NCBI taxonomy): domain Bacteria; kingdom Pseudomonadati; phylum Pseudomonadota; class Alphaproteobacteria; order Hyphomicrobiales; family Rhizobiaceae; genus Ensifer; species Ensifer fredii. The sequence continues at coordinate 3,205,742 of NC_018000.1, read as the reverse complement.
TGTTGTAGAATTGGTGCCAGATGGCGTGGACATTGCCTTCTTTCACCGCCTTCACATCGGTGAAGGCCGGGCGCTTGGTGAGGTTCTCGAGCTTGCGGAACGCTTCCTTCTCGTCGGCGCCATAGCCGACGCCGACCCAGTTGCCGCCCGGCACGTAGCCTTCCCAGTTGCCACCGGTGATGATGATCTGGTCCGGGTTCGATGCGATGATCTGCTCCGGATTTACCGTACCGAACGTACCCGGAATGATGTCCTTGGCCATGTTGGTACCGCCGGCGAACTCGACCATCTTGCCGAAATTCTCATCGCCGAACGACATGCAGCAATCGTCGGAATAGCCGCCGGCGCGCTCGACGAAGACGAGCGGCTTCTTCGGATTGGCCTTGGCCAGAACGTCGGTCACCTCGGCGATGCTGTCGGCGCGGAACTTGATGAATTCTTCGGCCTTATCCTCCTCGCCGAACAGCTTGCCGATCAGGCGCATGCTCGGTTCGGTGTTTTCCATCGGCTTTTCGCGGAAATCGACATAGACGAGCGGAATGCCGACCTTCTCGAGCTTTTCGATATAGCCGGCCTCTTCCGTCGCCGTCTTCGCATCGATGTTCATCAGCATGACGTCGGGTTTCAGCGCGACCGCCTGCTCGATATCGAAGGTTCCGTCCTTCATGCCGCCGAAGGCCGGCAGCTTGGCGATGTCCGGATACTTGGCGAGATAGGCGGCATAGGTTTCCGGATCGGCCTTCGCCAGGTCGTCGCGCCAGCCGACGACGCGCTTGAAGGGCTCGTCCTTGTCCAGGGCGCCGACGAAATATATCTGCCGTCCTTCGCCCAAGATCACGTGCTTGACGGGGACGCTGACCTCGACCTCGCGGCCGGTGATGTCCTTCACCTTGACCGTTTCAGCGAGCGCAGCACTTGAAAATAGGACGCACAGGCCCATGGCCGCGGCGGCCACCCTGTTGAAAACCTTCATTGATCCCTGCTCCTTTGGAAAACCGCTGCCTTCTAATATTTCATGACTTTACCAGTCAACATATATCTTTTAGAACGCTTCCAAACCGGGAGGGGACTGGACAAGAATGAGCGACGTGACGGCGGGCCGGAACTACGATCTTCGCGATGAAATCAAGGCCTATTGGTCAGAACGTGCCGCCACTTTCGATCTCTCACCGGGACACGAGATCTTCTCCGAAGAAGAGCGCGCCGCCTGGCATCGCCTTTTCCTGCGCCATCTCGGTCGCGGCGATGGTCGCGCTACACTCGACCTCGCCAGCGGCACTGGCGTCATCTCGCATCTGCTCGACGACCTCGGCTTCAGGGTCACCGGGCTGGACTGGGCCGAGCCCATGCTTGAACGGGCGCGACAGAAGGCAAGAAACCGCAAGCGGGCCATCACTTTCCGCATCGGCGATGCGGAAAGCACAATGGAGCCGGACGATCATTACGACGTGATCGTCAACAGGCATCTGGTCTGGACGCTGGTCGATCCGGCCGCAGCCTTCGCCGAATGGCTGCGCGTACTCAAACCCGGCGGCACGCTTCTGATCGTCGATGGCGATTTCGTCAGTACGAGTGCGCTGGAGCGGCTGTTCTCGAAATTCAGCAACTGGGGACAGCGCGTGGGGATTTTCAAGCCGGATGCACTCATGCACTCACGCGAGATGATGGAAACCCATCGAAACATCCTCTCCCGCGTCTACTTCTCCGACGGGGCACGCGCCGAGGCCGTCGTCGAACTTCTCCGTGCCACCGGCTTCATGGACATTGATGTCGACACCGATCTGGACGAGATTCATCGGACGCAGGCGAAGAACTGGAACTTCTTCAAGGGACTCGCGCGACGGAGCCAGCACCGTTACGCGATCCGAGCCAGCAAGCGTGTGAACTAGGGTCCGGACCCTGAAACCGACGCCGACTGCCGCCACCTCTGGCTGTATCTATTTTTACGCTTTGAAAGGCTCGCCGGCCACAAAGCTGCCGCGCAATGGTCAGCAAATTGCCCCGACATTGCCTAACCGAGCACTTCTGAGGGCGACATGGTCGATCGCCGCTCCGTCGCGATTCAACACGGAGCGGTTGAGCAAGGCGGTATTGCTGCCGATCACGACATGCACGTCGAAGAGGAATGAATATGATCACTCGTTACACCCCCGTTGCATCGCTGACCGCTGCAGTCTTCAGCCTGATGGTCATCAGCCCGGCATCGGCGCTGGAACTCGCCCAGGCAGAGGCAACACAGCCGGCCCCACAGGCCCCGGCACAGACGGGCGCCAAGGGCGGCCCCATCAGCGAACAGAAGATCGAGGCCTTCGCAGTCGCCTATCTCCAAGTCGACAAGGTCCGGCAGGAATACTCCGCAAAGATCGGGGCGACGCAGGATGCAGCTGCAAAGGAAAAGCTGCAGAGCGAAGCCAGCCAGCAGATGGTCAAGGCCGTAGAGGCTTCCCCGAACATATCGGTCGAGGAATACACCACGATTCTGACGGCCGCACAGAACGATCCGGCTCTGGCCAAGAAGGTCGAGGAAAAACTTCAGAGCAGCGCGCCGGCGCAGCAGGCCCCCGCACAGCAGTAACCGGCGCACCTGCACCGCATACGATATCGGCGTTCCGACATCAGTGTCGGAACGCCGAAGCGAATCGGGCTGGCGGCCGCCTACTTTCCGGTTGCAGCATGCGGAGCCGCGACCGGTTTGGACTCCGGCGATCCACGAAAACGTAGGAAAATGGAGAGCAGGACCAGCAGCAAGGTGGAGAGGAACTCCGATTGCCAGTTCTGAAAGCACTCGAACCAGAACTCGGCATCCGCCAGTCGCGTCCAGAGGTCGACAGGCGGCGCGCCGTGGCGCATCGCCTCGATGTTTCCGGCCGCGGCGCTGGCGCGCAGGTGGAAAACAAAGCTCAGGACGAACAGCCCTGCAAGGACAATGCCCAACGAGTAGGAATAAAGCGTCCTAACCAGTTGCCCTTGCCGAACCGCCCAGGGGGCCTTTAGATCGTTCTTCTTCTTGCGAGGATCCTCGTCCACGTCCGTCGAGGGAGCGTCTGGGTCCTTGGATTCGGCCGAGCCGCGCTGGTAGAGAAAGGCCGTGAGGCAGACATACGCCGCCATCTGCAGAAACTCGCTTTCCCAGTTTTCGAAGAGCGCGGACAGGAAATGTCCGGTGGCGAGATAATTGGCGACGGTTACAGTCGGCTCGCCATGCATGATCGCCTCTTGATTGAAGGCATTCGTGCCGGCGAAGATCATGCCTGCGATGGTTGCAGCGGTGAAGATGGTCAGCGTTATGCTCAGTCCATTGTCACGCAAGAACGACATTCATTTTCTCCGCCCGTTCCGGTTCGTGTCCCCCCAACCCTCAAGTGACGAGCCAGAAGAAGGCCCCCGACACGAGAATGAAGAGGCCGATCGCAGCGAGCAAGCGAAGCATCCCGGCATTGGTCGTATTGCCGAGGACCCTGTTCCAGGCATCTCCACCCGTGCCGTCGTCACTATTTTCCTGATACTCCTGGGTTGGGGCCTCCTCGACGCTCCGGCTATCGTGATGTTTCGGCCTGATCGGTTTACTGCCGCCGCTGTAATCGCGTGGGGACGGTTGTGGCGGGTCAACCGACATCTCAGCACGGAAGTCCTGTGCGCCGCTGCCGACGTCCGAAGCATCGGCTATATGGTCTTCGCCGGAAGCGCTTTCCGGCGTCGCCTGTTGGCGCTCTCCCGTCGTTTGCGGCTGCGGGCCTACGCGACGCGCCGGCCACGACACATCGGGCGACGGCGATGCCCGATGTGGGCGCTGCGCGGCGGGGCCACGCTTCCCGGGATCTCCGTTATCCTGTTTCTGCGGCATGCTGCCCTCCTGGTCGGCGCCCCGAAGGGCGCCAATCCGATTCTCGCGAGAGATGTGTCAGTGCCGCTCGGCCTGATTGTGCTCGCCACCGGGCATGGTCACGCCCTTCAGGCCCGTGCCCGCAGCCGAGGGTTGCTCGCGAGCGGCGTCAGCCAGCGACACGATGCCGACGAGGCGCTTGTCGCGATTGACCACGGGCAGGCGCCGCACCTGAATGTCGCCCATGTTCCGCGCCACGTCGTCCACTTCCTCGTCCTCGAAGCAGTATTTGACGTCGGTTGTCATCACGTCGCGCACTTTCGCCTGCGGATCGAGCCCGTCCGCCACGCCCCGCACGACGATGTCCCGATCGGTAACCATACCGACCAGGCGGTCATGGTCCTCGACCGGCATGAAGCCGATGTCGTTGTCGGCCATCTGCCGCGCCACCTCTCTTATCGTGTCATTGGGGGTAACCATATGAACGTCTCTGGTCATGATCTCCGATACATGCATTGTCCTACTCCTTTCTTGGAAGGCGATGCCTGCTCCAGCCAAGTCGTCCGCTAGGCCGGAGCAGATCGGCGGGAAGCCACGTCTCAGTGCGCTCGCGCTCCGTTCCTGGCGGGTTTTCCGCGCGGCGCAGGCGGCTTCGGGGTCGACACGGCATTGGTCGTTCCCTCGCTTTCGAGGTTCTCGCGTCCATGCGGGTTCGATGCACCCTGTCGCTGCATTTCCCGCGCTGCCTGCTCCCAGTGGCGCAGGTCCTGGCCGTCCGGACGACCTTCCTGCTCCCAGATCGCGTAAGCCCTGCGCTTGATCAGTTCTTCCCTGTCGTTTTCCATGTCCCTTACCTCGCTGTTGAACACCTTGTCGCAAAATTCAAACGGGACGACCGCCCATTTGTTCCATGGCTTAAAGCCATTCCAGTATCACTCGGCGGAGCCGCCGCCATACTGGGGCGGCTGCGGATTCTCGTCAGGATTCGGTACTGGCGCCTCGTCCGGAAGGCGGTCGGGTTCAGGTTCGCCGATGGGCGGTTCCGGCTCCCAGGGCGGCGGTTGTGGCGGGGTCGGGTCCGGCTCACGCGGATTTTGCATTCCTGCCTCCATTCCTCGGAAAACATGGGATGATCCCATGCATTCCTTCCGACAATCCCGCTCGCTCTCGAATGTTCCGCCCGCATGCTCCAGCTCGAAGCCCTCTTACCCGGGGTCTTTCGGAACGAAAGCGGCAACGCTCTGCGCGGGGATCGTTTCCCGATCGTGGGCAACGGACCCGGCAAAGGCATCTTCCTCGGCCGTGTTGAGCGCCCACAGCCAGCATTCCGAACCGTGCACAGGGGGCAGCGCTACTTCGCAGTCGCCCCCGGCGTTGAGGACGAGGAATATCTCCCCCGCCGGCGCCTCGACAGGGGAGAGCTGGCAGAGATAGAGACCGAGGATGCGCAATTCGCCATCACCCCATGCCGCCTCATCCATGTGGCTGCCGTCGGGCTTATACCAGGCGATCTCGATGCGTCCGTGCTCGTCCGTGGCACCTTCCAGGAAGTACTCCTGACGCAGCACCGGGTGCTCCCGCCGGAAAGCGATCATTTTGCGGCAGAAGGCGAGGAGGGCGTCGTCCGACCGGCTCCAATCAAGCCAGCCGATCTCGTTGTCCTGGCAATAGGCATTGTTGTTTCCGCTCTGGCTGTTGCCGAGCTCGTCGCCGCCGAGGACCATCGGAACGCCTTGGCTCACCATCAGGGTGGCAAGCATGGCAAAGCGGCGGCGCCGACGCGCCTGCTCGATCTCGGGGTCATCGGTCGGCCCCTCGGCACCCATATTGTCGGAGTGATTGTCCGAGTGGCCGTCATGATTGTCCTCGCCGTTCGCCTCGTTGTGCTTTCCAGCGTAGGAAACCGTATCCATCAGCGTGAAGCCGTCATGCGCACTCAAAAGGTTGACGGAGCTTGTTGCGGCGCGGCCGGAATGGTTGAACTGGACCGGTGAGCCGGCGAGCCGTTCGGCAAGCACCGGCACAACGCCGCCATCTCCTTTCCAGAAGCGCCGGATATCGTCGCGGAAGCGATCGTTCCACTCACGGAAGGGCGGCGGAAAACCGCCGAGCTGGTAGCCGCCGTCGCCGATATCCCAAGGTTCGGCGATCAGCTTGACGCCGGCCAGGATCGGATCTTGCCTGATCGCATCGAGGAACCCGCCTTCCCGGTCGAACTCCATGTATTCGCGCCCAAGGGCACTCGCGAGATCGAAGCGGAAACCGTCGATGTGCATGACGCCCACCCAATAACGGAGGCTATCGAGCACCATGCGCAGCACCATGGGATGCGCCACGTTCAGCGTATTGCCGGTGCCGGTCATGTCATAAGTATGTCGGGGCTGCTCCGGCGACTGGCGGTAATAGCTGAGATTGTCGAGGCCGCGGAAGCTGAGGGTCGGCCCCTGCTCCGAACCTTCGGCGGTGTGGTTGTAGACGACGTCCATCAGAACCTCGATGCCGGCGGCATGGAAGCGCTTCACCATCGTCTTGAACTCGGTGATCCTGGTGCCCTTCAGGTAGCGGGCATGCGGCGCGAAATAGCCGAGCGGCTGGTAACCCCAATAGTTCCTGAGGCTTCGCTCGGTGAGGTAGCGGTCGTCGAGGAAATATTGCACCGGCAGAAGCTCGACCGCCGAGACGCCGAGCTTCATCAGATGATCGATGATCGGGTCGCTTGCCATGCCGAGGAAGGTGCCGCGCAATTCGTCCGGCACGTCCGGATGCGTCATGGTCATGCCGCGAAGGTGGGTCTCGTAGATGATCGTCTCCGTCCAGGGCCGGCGGATCGCCTCTTCGCCGGCCCAGTCGAAGTTCGGATCCTGAACGACGCCCTTGACCATGTATGGGGCGCTATCGCGCTCGTCGAAGGAAAGGTCGCCCTCCTGGCTGCCGATCGTGTAGCCGAACAGCGCGTCGTCCCAGACGAACTCACCGGCCACCTGCTTGGCATAAGGATCGAGGAGCAGCTTGTTCGGGTTGAAACGATGGCCGTTATGCGGGTCATAGGGCCCGTAGGCGCGGTAGCCGTAAAGCGTCCCTGGGCCGAGCCCTTCGATGTATCCGGACCAGATGTCGCCTTCGCGCTTCGGCAGCGGCAGGCGGGCCGTTTCCTTGCTGCCATCCTCGGAAAAGAGACAAAGTTCGATCTTCTCGGCATGCGCGGAAAAGATCGCGAAATGCGTGCCCTGGCCGGTGTATTCGGCGCCAAGCTCCGGCTTCAGGAAATCGAGTTCGGAGAAAGCCACATTCATTCGTGTCGTCGCGCCCCCTGCAGCGTCCTGGAAGTGAGGGGGCAACGCCGATGGCGGCAACTTTGTTCCTGCCGAGCCTCGGCAACGAACGGGTGCAGCGGAACTTTCGACGCATCCCGGCAGTTTTCGTCTCTTGCCGATCTCGACAGCAGCAAGGGAAAGACGAATGCACAGCCGTGTCCGGAAGACCTGGGGCGCCGACCTGACCTCCGGCGATGATGCACATTTTCGCCTGTGGGCGCCCGACGAGCGTGCGGTTCGCCTCATTCTCAATGGCGCCCCGCACGCCATGCGCGCGCTCGACGGCGGCTGGTTCGAGGTCTCCGGCCGGGCGCGAGCGGGAGACCGCTACTGGTTCGAGCTTTCCGACGGGACCCGCGTTGCCGATCCCGCCTCCCGCGCCCAGGCGGAGGGAGCTTCCGGCCCGTCCGTGCTCGTCGATCACTCGGCCTATGAGTGGAAAGCGGCCTCCTGGCGCGGCCGTCCTTGGGAAGAGGCGATCATCTCAGAGCTGCATGTCGGCTGCTTTACTCCGGAGGGCACCTTTCGAGCGGCGGCTCGGCGGCTGCCGCATCTCGCCGAGGCGGGGATCACCGCCATCGAGATCATGCCGGTCGCCGAGTTCCCGGGCTCGCGCGGCTGGGGCTACGATGGCGTTCTACCCTATGCTCCGCACCATGTCTATGGGACGCCCGACGATCTCAAGGCGCTGATCGATGCGGCGCACGGGCTCGACATGATGATCCTGCTCGACGTCGTCTACAATCACTTCGGACCGGAGGGCAACAGCCTCCCCCGCTACGCCAGCCGTTTCTTCAATGGCGATCGGCCGACCCCATGGGGGGCTTCGATCGCCTTCGAGGAGCCCGCGGTGCGGCGCTTCTTCATCGAGAACGCCCTCTATTGGCTCCGGGACTTCCGCTTTGACGGCCTGCGCCTCGATGCGACGGACCAGATACGAGACACCAGCGAGCCGCATTTTCTTGCCGTCCTGGCGCGCGAGGTACGCGAGACTTTTGTCGATCGCAGCGTCCATCTCGTGATCGAGGATGCGACCCGCCGCCGCAAGCTCGTGCGGCGCAATGGCGACGGGTCGATCGCGCACTTCACCGCCGGGTGGAACGACGATTTCCACCACGGGCTCCATGTTGTCGCAACAAGCGAGGCACGGGGCTTCTATCGTCCCTTCGCCAAGCGCCCGTGGCAGGCGATGCGCGAAGCCATGACTGAGGGCTTCGCCGCGAGTGAAACGACCGAGAAACCTGCGGCTCATCGGCCGGAAGGCACGGTGCCACCGCAGGCGCGGGTGAGTTTCCTCCAGAACCACGATCAAATCGGCAACCGGGCCTTCGGCGAGCGCCTCGCTTCGCTCGCCAGGAATGATCAGCTGCGGGTGATGACAGCAATGCTGATGCTCTCGCCGCAAATTCCGCTGCTCTTCATGGGCGAGGAATATGGGGAAACCCAGCCGTTCCTGTTCTTCGCCGATTTTCGGGGCGACCTCGGCGAGGCCATTCGTCGAGGGCGGCAAGGGGAGGCCGAGAATTTCGGCGGCATGCCGCGCGGCAAGACGGTCGATGATCTTCCCGATCCGCTTGATCCCCGAACCTTTGCCGCTTCGAAGCTTTGCTGGGAACGCGCGGAGAGCGAGGCCGGCAGGAAACATCTCGCCTTCATCCGCCAACTTGCCGACATCCGGCAGCGGCACATCGCACCTCTGATGGGCCAATGCGATCTTCCGAGTTTCGAGGTCTATCCCGCCCGTGACGGCATTGTCGCCATCGATTGGTCGTTCGGCCCGGTGCTCGAGTTGCGCGCCAATCTCTCGGCCGAGCGACAGTCCGTTCCGCCGATCCATGGGGAACCGATTTTCGGCGGCGAAACTCTGGACGGGTCCGAACTGTCGGGGCCGGGTATCGTTGCTGCCGTGCGGCATAATTAGCTTGGGGGGACGGAACATGGCCCTAGCCTGTCGGTTTAGTCCATTGCACGATTGACATGGGACCGAGGCCAGCGCCTTGAAACACATGCCGACTGAACCTGTCAAAATGGGTCCGGCCCTCTCCGGCGAGTACGCCGAGGCCCCCTCCATTGCAGCGCTGCGCAAACAGGCCGAGGGCTGCGAGCGCTGCGACCTCTACAAGAATGCGACGCAGCTGGTGTTTGGCGAAGGACCCAGCAAGGCCCGCGTCGTCCTTGTCGGCGAACAGCCCGGCGATCGTGAGGATCTGGCGGGCCGACCGTTTGTCGGGCCGGCCGGACGCATTCTGGACGAGTGCCTGCATGAGGCGGGTATTGATCGAACAAGCTGCTATCTCACCAATGCGGTCAAGCATTTCAAGTTCGAGCAACGAGGCAAGCGCCGACTGCATTCACGACCGAATGCAGGAGAGATCCAGCGCTGCTCCTGGTGGCTCGGCGCGGAGCTTGAGAAGCTTCACCCCGAGGTCGTCGTCGCGCTTGGCGCTACGGCGCTTTCATCGCTCTTGGGACGCCGCGCCGGCGTGATGAAGAACCGCGGCGACCTGATCGCCACGCCCGCCGGCTACCCGGTTCTTGTCACGATCCATCCGTCCTATCTGCTGAGGATCCAGAGCCGAGAGGACGCGGCGGCCGAACGCGACCGCTTCGTCAAGGACCTCGCCAAGATCGCGGCCCATGTCGACTAAACGGCTCAGGACTGTCGGTCGAGTTCGGGATAGTGGCGGAAAACACAGGATTCGTTGAAGGCCAATCGCCGGCTGGAGGCCAGATAGCTGCGTATCCGCGGCCGCACCGCAACCGCATCGTGCATCGCAAGCAGCGCCGGCACATGCTCCTCGTTGGCACGCATGGCGTTTGGAAATGCGTAGCGCAGGCCCTCAACCAGCTGGAACAGCGATAAGTCGACATAGCTCAGTTGCCCACCGACACTATGCTTCCGGCCCTTGGGGTTTTCGGTGAGAACACGTTCGAAATAGCCGAGATACTTCGGCAGCCGTTCCTTCAGAAAGTTCGCCGCACGCTTCGACGCTTCCGGCTTCTGCTCCTCGTAATAGAGCGACACGCCGATTGGATGGTGCGTGTCGTGGATCTCCGCAACGCAATCGGTGATCGTCAGTTGCAGGCCGTTGGCCACATGACGGAGTCCCTCTTCCTCGGGTGCCAGCCCCAGCCTCGGGCCGAGGTAGAACAAAATATTGGCGACGTGAGAAATAACCAGTTCTCCGTCGATCAGGAAGGGTGGCGCGAAGGGCGGGGTCGCACCCCCTGCATCTTTCATCAGCTTCAGCATCGCACCCGTACCTCCCGGCTGCCGCGCCACATCGACATAGTCGGCGCCCGCCTCCTCCAGTGCGAGGCGCACAAATTCGCCGCGGCCGGGAATTCCGTCCCAGTAATAGAGTTTGAATGTCATCCGGGGTCCTCGTTTGCAATTCAGCCTTTGGGCTCGCGCCCGAAATCCCTTCTGAGTTCGTCCTTCGCCTTTTCGAGGACGCGCCTCTGTTCGTCGTCCAATCCAGACCCGGCCCTATTGATATAGAAGGTCAGCATCGACATGGCGGACCGAAAGGCGCTCGATTTACGCCGGTCGCTCGCTTCGGCCGAGCGTTTCAGTGAATGCGCAATCTTCCGCGGATCGTCCGAAGCAAAAATGCCGTGCTCGATGTCCAGTGCGTTGCTATGCACTGTCACCTCTTGCGACCATTTCGTCGTCTTTTTAATGCTCTTGCGCATCGGGCCTAGGGCGGTTCAGCGCAGCCACACGGGCAACTCGGAGGGCTGCCGAAATTCGCGCACCCGGTCCTTCCAGCCGAGCTTCTCCCAGGCGAATTTCTGGGCGGCGATCCTTGCCGTTTCCTTCGTGGGGTAAAAATCGGGCAACACATAGTCCTTGTCGCCGCAGGAGAGCAGCGCTCTACCGCTCATCAGATCAAAATGAAGCTGCAGGCATTCTTCGGCATGCATGGGTTCCCTCCCGGACATGATTCATGAAAACGGCCTTCGCGAGAGGAAGTTCCAGTCCGCCTGAAAAACAGCTGCGAGAAAATCCGCATCCTGCTGTGGTGCATTACTCTTGTGGGAACAACGGCGGCTGCCTGACGTTATGAGCGCTTACGGGAGACGAGCCATGAGCAAGCACGGAAAAACCCGTTCCTCCTCGACTGCACGCCCACTCGATCCGCCGGGGGTCGACGAGCCAATCAAAGCGTCGGCGCGTCATGCAAAGCAATCGCAGACGACGGTACGGCAACAGATCACTGACATGCGTGAACGTATCGCCGAACTCGAGGCCGAAATCGATGCCATTGCGACCGAGGCGCATACCGCCATCGGCACACTGCCGGGCGCCGACCGGATTGAAACAGCAAAGGATGTGGTCGCCGAGAAGCGGGAGGAAATCCAGAAGCTGAAGGCGGGCCTGGAGGAGATCGAAAGGCTCATGGCGACCCGGTAGCGATCCAGGTTCACCCGTGGCGCCGCCTCGATTGGCGCTAGAAGACGACCATCCACACGCCGCGCCAGAAGAGCGACTTCGGGTCGTCCAGGTTTTCACGCTCTTCGGCTTTCATGGGCAAAAGGTCTTTCGTTGCCCGCGGCCGGGCCTCGGACAACGGTGGGCGTCGCTCCTCGATTTCCTCCTCAGCGACCGTCTTTCTGATGGCGAGCATCATGAAGTCCTTCCATGGACTACTGCATGTTTCCTTAAAATCGAAGCCGATAAAAAAAGGCAGCGATTCAAAGGTGCCACAGCGATCTTTGTGCGCCTGACAAACGCACTGCGCCTCAGGGAAACCGCCGCTCAAGGAAAGGGTTCCAAGTGGGTGCGCCGCTCAGTCGCGGTCGATGAACTTGAAGAAGCGGCTGACTTTTCCGTCCGCCGTCTGGTCCTGGTAGAGGAAGGCCAGCTTGTTCTCGTCGAAAATCCTGAAAAAATCTTCCCAGGAGATTTCCTCCAGCCTCTGCTCAGGCTTGCCGAAGTCGATGCGCAGCAAACCGCCGTCGGATGCCCCCTTGACGCGTGACGGGTGGCCGTCGCGGCTCTCTGCCCATTTGCGGATCGTGTCGTGATCGGTCGTGGTCTTCGAAGCGCTCACCGGAACCTCCTTCAGCTTTGGGCCTGTCTCGCAACGCTCGTCGACTCTAATCGACCGCTACGGTGATTGTTCCCGTCAGCTCAGTTGCGGGTGCGGCCTTTGACGGCGGCACCCGCATCGTCCCTTTGACCTACTTCTGCCTCCCGCTCCCAGCCGAACACGCTCCGCCCGCCAAAACGGGGCGAATTTCTGAACTCGCCCGCAACGATCTCCTTGAGGTCCGGCCCGGTGACGTAACGCTCCATTCGGCGCGACTGCTCGTCGAGTCGCCTCAAGGCGGCCAGTTCTTCCTCTCGCCCGAGCCGCCCCTTCTCAACCGCCGATTTCATCACATTGATCGTCTCGTCATAGACCTTGAGCGGCACCGGAAAGGGATGGCGGTCCTTGCCGCCATGGGCCAGCGAAAAGCGGGCCGGATCGGAAAAGCGGCACGGCGTGCCGTGGACCACCTCGGCAATCATGGCGAGCGCCTTGACGGTGCGTGCGCCGACGCCCGGCACGAGAAGCAATTCCTCGAAATCCTTCGGCCCGCGATCGGCCGCGGCGGCAAAATTGGCGTGCAGGCGTCGCATGTTCACGTCGCTTTCGCGCACATCGTGATGGGCCGGCATGACGAGATGCGGCAGTATCAACTGAGCTGGAGCCGCCAAGGCGGGTCCGCGAGACTCGATCATCGCCACCTCGCGCACCAGCCCATCGGGCCCGAATGCGCTCAGGAGATCGACCTGGCTTGCCCGCGAGCGCGCCGCGCGCCGGTCCGCCAGATTGATGATCTTGCCCTGCCCGCGCCCCTCGATCGCCGCATGGGGCGAATCTACGAAGCTTTCTAAGCCTTCGGAAAGCCAATGATAGCGTCTCGCCTGGCGCCGGTCGCCGTTCATGCCCTGCTGGACGACGACCCATTTCGCGTCGTCGGTGACGATGAAGCCGTGGAGATAAAGATCGAAGCCGTCCTGAACGGCGGCGCTGTCGACCTTGGCAACGAGGCGGCTCGCATCGGCAAGCGCGGCACCGTTAAATCCGATGCGATCCCCGATCGCGATAAGTTCGCCCGGCGTCTTGCGGGAATGTTGACCGCGGCCGCCACAGACGTGAATGCCAAGCTCGCCCGAGAGCGGCGTGAGGCCGCGCTTCAAGGCGCCGATAACGCTGGTGGTGATCCCCGACGAATGCCAGTCCATGCCCATGACCGCGCCGAAGGACTGGAACCAGAACGGGTGGGCAAGCCGCCTCAGGAATTCATCGCGCCCGTAATGGTGGACGATCGCCTCGGTAATCAGCGTGCCGAGCCGCGTCATGCGGTCGCCGAGCCATTTCGGAACACGGCCGCCATGCAGCGGTAGATCCGCATTGCCTGCTCGTTGCGCCATTTTATCCGGTCCTCGGTTGGGTCTCCGATGCCACACTACATGCTTCGGATGTTCGCGGAAAGTTCTCAGTGGCTGCGCCAGGAATCCGGGCGCAACGTTGGCGAGCGCGAAATGGGAGACTACATAGGAGCGGCACAGATCGGGGAGCTCTATCGATTGCAGTGGGACGACAGCTTCTTTGCACGCGATGCCGTTACGGTCGCCGCCGATCTGATCGGCGCGGAATTCGCGCTCTCCGAAGTCGGCGGCATCATCGTCGAGACGGAAGCCTATCTGCCTGACGATGCGGCCTCGCACAGTTTTACCGGCGCCACGAACCGCAACCGCTCGATGTTCGGCCCGCCGGCACATGCCTATGTCTATCTATCCTACGGCCTCCACTGGTGCCTGAATTTCGTCTGCCTGCCCGGCAGTGCCGTGCTCATCCGCGCCATCGAGCCAAGATGGGGGCTGGAGACGATGCGGGAGCGGCGCGGCGTTTCGCAGGACAGACTGCTCTGTTCCGGTCCGGGACGGGTCGGTCAGGCCTTGGCGATCGGCAAGAAAGAAGATGGCTTGCCGCTCGACCGAAAACCGTTTCGATTGAGCCCGACGGCAAAGCGGCCGCCCGTATCTGCCGGCCTTCGCGTCGGGATTTCCAAGGCGGTCGAGCATCCCTGGCGCTTTGGGCTAAAGAACTCGCCTTTCCTCAGCCGCAAGTTCTAGCCCCCTCATCGAGGCTCGATTTGCTCATAGGTGCATTGGCGCGGATCCTTGTCCGGCCGCCAGCGCATCAGCTTCGTGCCGTGACGGAAGCGCCGGCTGCTGACGTGATCGAATCGCACTTCTACGACCAATTCGGGGCGGACCGGTTCCCATTCGCCGCTGCGCTCCGTACTCCAGCGGCTCGGACCGCCGGGCGCCTTGCCGGTGAAACCGGGTGGCTCCCGCAAGGCCTCGAGCCGACGCGTCAAGGCCGGCCGCTCCTTGTCGGAAATTGTTGCGGTGAAGCCGACATGGTTGAGCGTCCCGTCCGTGTCGTAAAGGCCAAGCAGGAGAGAACCGACCTCTTCGCTGTCGCTCTCGTAGCGGAAACCGCCGACGACACAATCCGCCGTCTTCAGGCGTTTGACCTTCAGCATCGCCCGCTCGCCGCACTCGTAAGGCCCATCGCGCCGCTTTGCCACGACTCCGTCGGTGGCGCCCGCTTCCCATGAGGTGAGCCAGCGCTCGGCCTCATGCCGGTCCAGGGTGAAGGGCGAAAGCTCAAGCTGCGCCGCACCGGAATTCTCTGCGGCGAAGGCTTCGAGTGCCGCTCTCCGGGCGACGAGAGGCCTGCCGGTCAGGATTGCTCCGTCCGTGTCGACAAGCATGTCGAAGAGGATGAGGCGCGCAGGCGTTTGTTGCGAGAGCTTCTGGACTCGGCTTGCCGCCGGATGCAGGCGCATCTGGAGGGCGTCGAAGGAAAGACGCCCATCGACTTCGATCACAAGTTCACCATCGACGACGAATTGCGCGGCGTCCAGCTGGCGCATGAGCGCGATGATCTCCGGGAAAAAACGTCCCAGCGGCTTGCCGGATTTTGCCCGGAGATCAACCTCCTCGCCGGACTTGAAAGCAAGGCAGCGGAAGCCGTCCCATTTCGGCTCATACTGCCACACCACATCGCTCGGAAGCTCCGTAGCGGAGCGTGCCTCCATCGGCGCCGTGCTGACAGGCAGCGGGAAGGCGGCGGGGGATCCCATTCCCCTGGCCGCCTTCGCCGTTGCGG
The DNA here is from genome assembly GCF_000265205.3 of Sinorhizobium fredii USDA 257. Lineage (NCBI taxonomy): Bacteria > Pseudomonadati > Pseudomonadota > Alphaproteobacteria > Hyphomicrobiales > Rhizobiaceae > Ensifer > Ensifer fredii. Next base: position 3,190,428 of record NC_018000.1, on the reverse strand, counting down.
TCGGGCGCAAGCTCCCGGCCTCCTTGGTCGATTTTCGATGCGCGGGTGACGGCATCCTTCACTCCCTTACCGGCGCTGGCCTACTTCAGCTTCACGGCGGGCTCTCTCGCCCAGACACGCAGCTTGCCGAGTTCCTTGAGGAAGGAGGCGACGCTCCCGGCGTCTGTGAGCTCGATCGTTCCCTCGTCAAGAGACTCGGCAATGCCGGCTCTCTGCATGAGGGGGAGCGCCGTACCCACATAGCCGATATATTTGCAATGGGCGAAGGCGTCCGCCACGAAGTCGCGGGCGGTGGCGACATCGATGAGATCGGCGGCCGCCTCTTGCGACGTAAGTAGGACCACCGCGTCGTAGAGCACGGATGGGCCGCCATCGAGCATCTGGTGGGCTGCGACCCGCTTTCCGTCCGAGGCGGTGAAGCCGCCGACTTTCGGAGCGATGAGCTCAAACGCCGCCTTTTGCTCCGCGACCGCAGTGATCAAAGCATTGAGAAGCGCGGCGTCCGCGCCGTCCGTCGCCAGAATTCCGAGTTTGCGACCTTCGAAACGCTTCGGACCACGCTCAATGATGCTGAGCGCCGGCGACGGGTTGAGGTCCTGGCGCGTGGCGACGGCGGCTTCGGCCGGCTTCGGCATCGTCGGCAATCCGAGAGCATGCGCCACCTTCTTTCCAAGCGTCTCGTCGATGTTGAGGAGATGGGACACCATCCGCTCGCGGATCACCGGCGTCTGCACCTTGCTCAATTCGAAGGTCAGGGCATCGGCGATATGGCGCTGCTCGGGCGGGGTCTGGCTGATGAAAAATTGGCGGGCCTGGCTGTAGTGATCGGCGAAGCTCTCCGCCCGAATGCGAAGCTTCGGTCCCTGCTCTTCCGACGCGAAATGCCGGAAGCCTTTCGTCGGCGACTCGCGCGGTCCCTCGCCCCAGGAATTCGGCTGGTAGTTCACCCGGCCGACCGGGTTGCGCATGGCCATATGGCCGTCCTGCTGGAAGTGCTGGAAGGGACATTTGGGCGCGTTGATCGGCAGATGCGTGAAGTTCGGGCTGCCGAGCCGCTTCAACTGCGTGTCGAGATAGGAAAAATTGCGTCCCTGCAGCAGGGGATCATCGCTGAAGTCGATGCCCGGCGGCACGTTCTGCGTCATGAAGGCGACCTGTTCGGTCTCGGCAAAGAAATTCTCCGGCATGCGGTCGAGAACCAGGCGCCCGACCGGCTTCGTCGGCAGGACTTCCTCCGGAATGATCTTGGTCGGATCGAGAATGTCGAAGTCGAACTTGTCGGCGAACTTCTGATCGAAGAGCTGCACGTGGAGATCCCACTCGGGGAAGTTGCCCGACTGGATGGCTTCCCAAAGATCGCGCCGGTGGAAGTCGGGGTCCGCACCATTGATCTTCAGGGCCTCGTTCCAGGCGACGGACTGCAGCCCGAGCTTCGGTTTCCAGTGGAACTTGACGAAGGTCGACTCGTCCTTGGCATTGACGAAGCGGAAGGTGTGAACGCCGAACCCCTCCATGAAGCGGAAGGAACGCGGGATAGCCCGGTCGGACATGACCCACATGATCATATGCATGCTTTCCGGCGTCAGGCTGATGAAGTCCCAGAAATTGTCATGGGCCGATTGGGCCTGCGGGAACTCCCGATCGGGCTCCGGCTTCACCGAGTGAATGACATCCGGAAACTTGATCGCGTCCTGGATGAAGAAAACCGGGATGTTGTTGCCGACCAGATCCCAATTGCCCTCCTTGGTGTAGATTTTGACCGCGAAGCCGCGCACGTCGCGTGCAAGATCGACGGAGCCCTTGCTGCCGGCGACCGTCGAGAAGCGAACGAAGGCCGGTGTCTTCTCGCCGGGACGCTGAAACAGGTCCGCCCGCGTATAGGCGGCAAGTGATTCATAGGTCTCGAAGAAACCATGCGCGCCATAGCCGCGTGCGTGCACGACGCGCTCCGGGATACGCTCATGATCGAAATGGAAGAGCTTTTCACGGAAATGGAAATCCTCGATCAATGTCGGGCCGCGTTCGCCGGCGCGCAGACTGTTCTGGTCGTCGGCCACCGGTCCGCCCTGCGCCGTCGTCAAGATGGGGGTGTCGCCTTCGGCAGTCTGATGAAGCTCTCCGCCGTTGCCGCGGGTCGCTTTCTGATCATGGATGGTGGCTGACTTCGAATTGTTCGGCGCGGAGGGTTTCTTGGCCATTGCAGCACTCCTTGAGCGAGGACGGAATGGGCACGAAACCTTGGCCGCCGAAGTTGGTTCCCCCGGCGCCGAATTTTCGAAAGCTCGAACGGTCGACGTCGTCCCGGTGCGTTCAGCCTTGATAGATGCCGATCAGATCCGCCTCTGCGATCCGGTGCTTGCCGGCCTCGGCCCAGGCCTGTGCTGCGCCGACATCGTCCGAGATCGAGATGTTGCGGGTGTTCAGCGCAGCGAGCTTGAAGTGATAGTGATGCACGCCCGTTCCTGCCGGCGGTTGCGGTCCGTCATAACGGGCGTTGCCGAAATCGTTCCTGATGAATTTGATGGCATGTTCCGGTCCGGTATCGACGGCTTGAGAAAGTTCGGTCCAGTTGCCGGGAATGTTGACGATGGCGCAATGGCGAAACACCCCTCTGACGGCGTCCGGATCTTCGACGACCAATGCGAAGCTCTGCGTTCCACCGGGCGTACCCGTCCATTTCAGTGGCGGAAAGATGTTCTCGCCGAAGCGTGTGTACTTTTTCGGTATTGTCTGGCCTTCGGCAAAGGCGGGGCTCATCAAGCTGAAAGTCATCACCTGTCTCCTTCATGTTGGCTACATCGAACGAGCGCGCGACTACCCGGATTGTACGCTTAAAGCGGATCGGTGTTGAGGTCGTTGGCGGCAGATACGCCAGAGAATGGCACTGTCGCTGCGCCGCAACGGCCCTTCTAAAAATTTTCGAATCGAAGCCGGAACTTTGCGCACGGGTTCGTGTTGAAGGAGTTGCAACGTGGGGCGGCGATTGGCCAGCAAGGCCAATGCAGATTTCCGGAAACGCAATCTATGAACGTTCTCTCCGTGACGGCCGAGATTTTCCCTTTTGTGAAGACCGGCGGGCTGGCGGATGTTGCCGGTTCGCTCCCCAAGGCGCTTAAATCGCACGGGATTCGCACACGCACACTCGTGCCTGGGTACGGTTCCGTCGTCGAGGCGCTCGACGCCGGAGCAACCCCGATCGCCCGCTACGATTGTCTTTTCGGGGAAAGCGCCACGCTCCTTGCTGGACGGGCCGGCGGGCTGGATCTTTTCGTGCTCGATGCGCCGGGATTCTTCTATAGATCGGGCGGTCCTTACACCGACGAGTATGGGGTGGATTATCCGGACAACTGGAAGCGCTTCGCCGCCTTCTCCTTCGTCGCCTCGCAAATCGCAGGCGGCTTCGTGCAGCACTGGCGACCGGACATCATTCACGCCCACGACTGGCATGCGGCCTTGAGCCTCGTCTACGTCAAATACGCCGACGTCCAGATTCCGCGCGTCCTGACCGTACATAACATCGCCTTCCAAGGACAGTTTCCCGCCCACCTGTTCTCCGAGCTTGGCTTGCCGAACGAGGCCTATTCCGTCGACTGTCTCGAATATTATGGTGATCTCGGATACCTCAAGGGAGGCCTGCAGGCCGCGGATGCCATTACCGTGGTCAGCCCCACCTATGCGCGCGAAATCATGTCGCCGACCTTCGGAATGGGCCTTGAGGGCGTGATCAATGCGCGTCATGACGACGTAGTCGGCATCCTCAACGGCATCGATATCGACGTCTGGGACCCTTCGGCAGATCCGTACATTGAACATCAATACTCGGCGAGAACGCCTCTGCGTCGGCTTCCAAATCGCGAGGCGCTGCTCGAGCTCTTCGGACTGCCGCAGACGAGTGGCCCGGTCTTCGCCAGCATCAACAGGCTGACATGGCAGAAAGGCATGGATCTTTTGGCGGCCGTCGTCGACGAAATCGTTGCCATGGATGGCCGGCTGATCGTCCACGGGAATGGCGACGCGGAGATCGAACACGCTTTCCTGGACGCCGCCCGGCGTTTTCCACAACATATAGCCCTATGGCTCGGCTACGAGGAGACGGTCGCCCACAAGATACATGCCGGGGCAGACGCCATGCTCGTTCCCTCCCGCTTCGAACCCTGCGGCCTGACGCAGCTATACGCGCTCAGATATGGCTGCGTGCCGGTCGTGGCGCGGACCGGCGGCCTCTCGGAGACGATCATCGACGCCAATGTCGCAGCCCTGCAGGCGCAAGCGGCCACGGGAATACAGTTCTCCCCGGTCGATACGGACGGATTGCGGCTGGCACTGCGCCGCGCCTTCAACCTCTACCGGCACCGGCGCATCTGGGAGGGGCTGCAACGGCAGGGGATGAAGACGGACAGCTCCTGGCACCGCAGTGCGGCCAGATACGCGGAGCTCTACGGCGACCTCACCGCGACCGAGATGCGGTTGGCCGGTTAGCGCATCACCGGATTATCCCTCCCGTTCCCCTGATCCGGTCAATTTGACGTCTCATTCGCAACGCTGATGGGTTGATCAAGAACGAAGCATGGATTGCGGCGCCGGAATATGCCAATGGCTGCCCATCCCACGAGGACTCCGCCATGGCCGTCGAGACCGCACCCGCTGCCGTATCCACCGCATCAAACGCCGCCCGCGCCGGCGTGCTAGTCATGCTCTTGGGCATGCTGATGTTTTCGCTCAACGATGTGATGGGCAAGTGGCTGGTGGCGACCTACTCGGTCGGCCAGGTGGTGCTGATCCGCAGTCTTGCCGCGGCGATCCTTCTTGCCCCCTTTCTCTGGGTCAGCGGCCCGAAGAAGCTCCTCGCCCTGGAGCGGCCCGGACTTCAGCTTGCCCGCGTCGTCGCTTCGACTGCGGAGGTTTTCGCCTTCTATTTCGCCGTCGTCTATCTGCCGCTTGCCGATGTCATGACCTATTGGCTGGCGGCTCCGATCTATGTGGCGGCCGCCTCGCCGCTCCTGCTGAAGGAGCATGTTGGCTGGCGGCGCTGGACGGCGATCGCCATCGGTTTCGTCGGCGTCATCATCGCGTTGGAACCTTCGTCGCAGGCTTTCACCCTGCCGGCGCTGATATCGATCCTCGGCAGCATGTGCTTCGCCGTCATGATGGTGTCCGGGCGCTCGCTGCGTGGCACGCCGGATGCGACGCTCGCCTTCTGGCAGCTCGTCGGAGCGGCGATAGCCGGCCTCCTCTGGGCGCCCTTCGACTGGACGCCGCTGAAGCCGGTCGATACAGCACTCCTCTGCCTGCTCGGCGTCGTCGCGATGCTCGCCCATGTTCTCGTCAACCGGGCGCTGAAGCTTGCCGATGCTGTGACGGTCGCGCCGCTTCAATACACGCTGCTCTTCTGGGCGATCATCTTCGGCTGGCTGATCTTCGGCGACACGCCACACCTGTCGATGGTGCTCGGCGCCGGGCTGATCGTCGCCTCCGGCCTCTTCATTTTCTTCCGCGAGCAGCAGCTCAAGCGGCAGGGGCGACTGAAGGCCTAGCAGGAGCCTCATGGCCCCTCAATCCGCAGCCACGACCTTCTCCCCGTTGTGACGGGGAGAAGGGGTATACCGCGGCGGCCGCAATCCCTGCTCCGCCAGATCAGTCGTCGGCAACCACCGTCTGCTTCTGCGTGCCGAGGCCCTCGATGCCGAGTTCGATGACGTCGCCGGGCTTCAGATATTGCGGCGGCTTGAAGCCCATGCCGACGCCGGGCGGCGTACCGGTCGAGATGATGTCGCCCGGATGCAGCGTCATGAACTGCGAAAGATAGCTGACCAGATAGGCGACGCCGTAGACCATCGTCTCGGTCGAGCCATTCTGCTTGGTGTCACCATTAACCTTCAGCCACATCGCGAGGTTTTGCGGATCGGCTATCTCGTCGCGGGTGACGAGCCAGGGACCGGTCGGACCGAAGGAGTCGCAGGACTTGCCCTTGGTCCACTGGCCTGAGCGCTTCGTCTGGAAATCACGCTCCGAGACGTCGTTAATGACGCAAAAGCCGGCGACATGGTCCATCGCTTCGGCTCGCGACACGTATTTGGCTTTCTTGCCGATCACCACGCCGAGTTCGACTTCCCAGTCGGTTGCAACCGAGCCGCGCGGGATGATGACATTGTCGTCCGGGCCGACGATTGCCGAAGTCGCCTTCATGAAGACGACCGGCTCCGGCGGGACCTCGAGGCCGGATTCCGCCGCATGGTCCGCGTAGTTGAGGCCGATGCAGATGAACTTGCCACTGCCGGCGACGCAGGCGCCGACCCGAGGCGCGCCCTCGACCACCGGAAGGCTCTCGATGTCGAGACCGCGCGCCCAGCCGAAATCGGCGATCGCCTCACCGGCGACGTCGGCGATCACCGCCGAGAGATCGCGAATTCGGCCGGCACTATCCAGAACGCCCGGCTTTTCTGCCCCTTCAGGCCCGTAACGCAACAACTTCATTCTGCTCCTCCAAGCGGTCGAGACGAAAGACTGTGCCTGACAAATCAAAGGACGCCGTGGATGTAAAGTTGTTTCGCAACGTGGCGGACGAAAAGCGGTCGTAGGTCACCCGCAAGTCAGATATCAGTTCCACCTGGCGACAGTGCTGCCGGCCAGTCGGGCGATACTGCCGCCCACATGCGCCACAGCTACCGCGCCATGACGGCGCATCGCCTCACCGACGAGACATCAAACCCAGTAAGGCGGAATTCCGTAGTAGTCGTAGACGCGACGGCCGCTCTCAGGACTCCAGTCAAACTCCCGGTCTGCAGGATATCTGGGAGCTCCTTCAACTTGTTCCTTCGTGATGTTCACCTGGAAGCCGCCAAGGCCGGTGTTGTAATCCAGCATCTGCCAGGGAAGCGGGTAATGATCGTGTCCTATTCCCAAGAACCCGCCGAAGCTCATCACCGCATAGGCTACGCGGCCGCCTCGTTTTTGGAGAATGATTCTCTCGATTGATCCGATGTGATTGCCGTTCATGTCGTAGACGTTGGTCCCTATCACCAGGTCGCTGGCAATAAGGTCATGAGACTGATGCAGATCAGGGTTGGCCATCATCATTTCTCCTTTCGCTAGGCCAACGCTCCTCCATACAAGTTGTTCCCCGAAAGCAAGTCTGAAACGGAAACCCGGCAGCGACGGATATCGCCGACGATTCCTGATACTGATGCTCCTCGGCTTCGGGAATAAGATCGGACGCTGCTAGGTAAAGCATCGCTCCCCGCTCTGGTGGGCGAGCAAGAAGCCAAGTCCCTCCTCAGACAGACCACGAAAAAGTAGCCACCTGGTCACGGCGGAACTAAACAGAGATATACCGATCGGGCCAGTTCATAATGTCCGAAGATGGCCCGTCCAATTATTTTGACGGAACCGCCGGTGGATCCTGTCGTGAGCGCCACAAAACTCCTGCTGATGTTGCCGCTGATCGGGGCTTTCGCTTACGTTTCGCTCGTTGGCCTGACCTTTGTGTCGCAGCGCGCCCTCCTCTATCCCGGCGCCAGAACGGGAGTGGCTCCGGAACAAGCAAGTTGGGGGGAGAATGCTTTTATCGAGACGCCCGACGGCGAGACGCTTCACGGACTCTACAGCCAAGGCAAACCCGGCAAACCGTCGGTGCTGTTTTTTCTCGGCAACGCTGACCAGATCGACAACTATGGCTTTTTCGCTCAGGCGCTGGCCTCGCGGGACATCGGTCTCCTTGCAATTTCTTATCGCGGCTATCCGGGATCAACCGGCGCGCCGAGTGAGCACGGCCTACTGACCGACGGCATTGCCGCGTTCGATTGGCTGTCGGCACGCTCCGGAAGCGAGATCGTCGTGCTGGGCCAATCGCTGGGAAGCGGCGTAGCCGTGCATACGGCGCGGCAAAGACCGGCCATCGCCGCCATTCTGGTTTCTGCCTACCTGTCGGTCCTGTCACTCGCCCAGACGCACTACCCGTTCTTTCCGGTTGCCATTCTTATAAAGGATCCCTTCCGTTCTGATTTAAGAATAGCAGGCGTGAGACAACCGAAGCTTTTTATCCACGGCCGACGCGATGCCATCATCCCGCTGTCTTCCGGCGAGGCGCTATATGACATTGCTCCCGAACCAAAGCAGATGCTGATCTACGACGGATCGGGGCATAACGATCTCTGGGACGCCCGAATGATCGGCGATATCATCCGTTTTGTGGAGACGCTGAATTGAGGCGCTGCCTTTCGCGGTCGCAGCAGTGTTGTGAAGATTTGGCGCGAGTATGCATAGCTGATCGGTCGGTAGATGGGCGTATGCTGCGGCATCGGGATCATGAAACGCTCCCGGCATCCCAGCCACCCCTTTTCCCGTCATTGGCAACGCTTCCTACCGGGTTGTTGCGATCGGCGACGGAGGCGAGCCGCTATCGTTGCTGCCTTCTTCTACTCAATTAGCGATACCGTCTCTCCGACGATGATCTCGTCCGTCGGCGAGGCGCAGGTTTCCATCGTGGAGTTGCCCGTGAAGGTGATCTCGTTCGCGACGATCTGGGTGCAGCCGCCCGAGACCGTAGAGTTGCCAGTAAACTCGATGCGGCCGGTTGGGATGTACAAATTCCCTTCCAGCGTGGATTCCAGGTTGCCCGTCACCTGATGAACCACACCCGCATCGCGGCGGCTTCCGAAGAAGAGCAGGCCGGCATGGGGCCCACTTGTCGGCGCAGTTAGATCGATGTCGCCATTGCCGAGCAGCTTTGCTGCCGCGCCATTCGTGAAGTAGAAGGTGATGCCCTCACCCGACAGTTTCGCATTCGCGGACACGGTGAAATCGCCGCCGTCGATGATGTAGAGGCCAGGCTTCAGCGTGATCGTTCCCTTGATGTCCAGCCCGCCGCAGAACCGGATCGCAGGAAGACCACTCACGAGGCGGTCGAGCACGTAGGTCAAGGAGGAGACATAGTCCAGCGTCCGACAGGGAAGCAACTGGACCTGCAGTCTGTCCGGGTCAGCGATGGTCGCGAAAGGGTCCGGGGTCGGTGGGACGCGTTCGACGGGCTCGCTGCAGCCGGTCATCGTCAGGCCCGTCGTCGTGACGGCCTCGCCAACGGTATAGACGCAGTCGGTCGACATCATTGCGCTGCCGTTCTTCATCAGGAACGCGTCGGCGGCATTCGAATTGGAGACGACGCTGCAGCCCGACAATTGCACCTGGGTCGAGCCGGTTACGGTCACCGCGCCCGACGCCGAGCCCGATAAGGCCAGCACGCAAGCCTTCGAGCCACCCTTGACCTCGGCAACCGCACGGGCCGAGATCGTCACCGGCTCGCCGACGAAAACAGATGAAAACAGGCGCGGATGGGTCTCCGTCAGCTCGACCGTGATCTTGCTCGATCCTGCGCTCAGTCCGGGCTTCGTGCTGACGGCCAGGGTGCCGGGCGCATAGCCGGATGCGCTCGCGATCCTCAGCGCCGTGCTCTGGAGCGCCGGTTGCTGGTCGCCCGCCCGATGGCGGATCGCTGCGGCATGGGCCGAGACGTCCGCCGCATGCTGCAGTTGACGCTGCTCCATATACCAGTAACCAGTTTCCGCCCCGAGCCCCATCGCGCCGACCAGCACGGGGAACACGATCGCCGCGATAACGGCGACCGCGCCGACATCATTCTTCACGAACGCGCGCGAGAGGCGCCATAGGCGCGGCGACGATCTTTCGACTTCGATGACGTTATTTCCTTTGCGCATCCGAGTGTCCTGGAGTGCTTGTGTTCAGGCCGGAGGATATATCCCGGCCCAGGGCCAGTTGCGATTCAGCCGGTTGGCCTAGTCCTGTCCATGTGTTTTGCAGTGTCCGCGTAGGCCATCAGGCCGAATGGCGATCAGGTGCTACAGGCGGCATATTTCGCGGCACTTGAAACGGCCTTCCAGGCCCTCGTGAAAGGCGCCCGTGAGATGATCTCCACAACTACCGCTTGGCTCGCATTCTTACTCTTTGCCGGAACGATGACCTATGCCGGCATCAAGGACGTGGCGACGATGACTATATCGAACCGCCTCGTCGGCTTTCTGCTGGTCGCCTTCGCGGTACTCGCGCCGCTTGCCGGCGCCGATTTTTCGACGATCTGGTCGAGCATCCTCGTAGCCTCCGCCGTGCTCGCCTGCACATTCACGTTTTTCGCACTCGGCTGGATCGGTGGGGGCGATGCAAAGCTGCTTCCGGTCGCGGTGCTCTGGCTCGGTGCCGACCTCGCCCTTCACTTCGCCGTCTACGCTTCGGTGCTTGGCGCGGTTCTGACGCTTTCGCTGCTGCAATTCCGCAAGGTGCCGCTGCCGGTCGTCCTGCAGAAACGAGCCTGGTCGAGCCGCTTGCACGCCCCGCAGTCGGGCATTCCGTATGGTGCGGCGATGGCACCCGCAGCGCTGCTGCTGCTGCCGGAAAGCCATTGGTTCTCCGCCCTTCTATGAAGGCAATGAAGTCCCCTTACAAACAGGTCCTGCCATGATCCGCTTGGTCATTCTCCTCCTCGCACTCGCATCCGGCGGTGCCGCCTCCTGGCTGGCGCTCGGCTTCACCGATCCGCCGACCGTCGAAGCCGCCGAAGTTCAACGGGCCCCCACCCAGGAGGTGCTCGTCGCCGCTGCCGAGCTGGCCCGCGGCACGACACTCGATGAGACCCACCTGCGCTGGCAGGCGTGGGAGGGCGAGATTCCGCCGGTGTTCATCAGCCGCAGCGCGCGGCCGGACGCGGTGGCGACGCTCAAGGGGCTGCTCGCCCAGAGCAGTTTCGTCGCCGGAGAGCCTATCCGCGAAGACAAGCTTGCCCAGCGCGGCGCCGGTTTCCTGTCCAGCATGCTGCCTTCGGGAAAACGGGCGATCGCCGTCCGCGTCACGGCGGAGAGCACGGCCGGCGGCTTCATCCTGCCGAACGACCATGTCGACGTAATCCACACCGTCGCTCGGCCGGATTCCTCGGGAAAGGACGGTAAGGTCGTCAGCCGCGCGATCCTCTCCAACATACGGGTGCTCGCGGTCGATCAGACCATTTCCGAGGGCGCCGATGGTACCTCCGTCGTCGGCAAGACCGCGACGCTTGAAGCAGACCCCGGGCAGATCGGCATCATCGCCGCGGCGGAAGCCTCCGGCACCGTGTCGCTTGCGCTGCGGGCTGTCGCCGACAATCTCGAAGCGCCGGTTGTCGAGACGGAAGGAAACCGACCAGGGGTCGTGCGCATTGTTAGTGGTGGACGACTTTCGATGATCGAGGTCCCGTCCCGCTCCGGTGGCAGCTGATTGATTTTCACGGATTGTGGGAAAGATGAAACAGCTCGGCAACAATATCCAAGAGACCCGGCGGGCGCCCGTTGCGCCGCTCTTGTCCATCCCGAAGGTAGACGTCGCCGTCTTCTGCCGCTCAGAGGCGTTGACGGAGACGGTCCGCACGGCGGCCAACGACCGCCGGATGACGCGCGCCACCGTGACGATCAAGCAAGGCGGGATAAAGGAGGCGACGGCGCTTTACGGCGGCGTCACTTCGCCGAACCTCGTCGTCGTCGAGGACACGGACGAGGAGGATCGTCTCATGATGGCGCTCGAAGCCCTCGCCATGGAGTGCGTCACCGGCACCAAGGTTCTCGTCGTCGGCCGCTCTAACGATGTCGGCCTCTACAAGAGGCTCCTGGATGCAGGCGTCAGCGATTACTTGGTGATGCCGCTCGAAGCGATGGACTTCGTCGCGGCGGTGCATCGCTGCTTTCGCGACTCCGTCGAAGAGAAGCTCGGGCGCATCGTCGCCTTTATCGGCGCCAAGGGCGGAACCGGTTCCTCGACGCTCGCCCACAACGTCGCCTATGCGATGTCGAAGCGCGTCGATGCCGATGTGCTGGTGGCCGACCTCGACCTTCAATTCGGCACGCTCGGCCTCGATTTCGATGTCGAGGCAGTTCAAGGCATGACGGAGGTCCTGAGCAGTCCCGACCGTCTGGACGATGTGCTGCTGCGACGTTTGGCGGTGCCCTACACGGAGCACCTGCACCTGCTTCCTGCTACAACGGACCTCAACAGGTTCTTCTATCTCAAGGAGGAGCATGTCGACCATCTTCTCGATGTCGCCCGGTCCAGCTCCTGGCAAATCGTGATCGATCTGCCGCACATCTGGATGCAGTGGACGCGAAAGATTCTGCTTGAGGCCGACGAGATCGTAATCACCGCAACGCCCGATTTGGCCTCGATGCGCAACGTGAAGAATCTGGTCGATTTGCTGAAGAAGGCGCGCCCCAACGATCCGCCACCGAGACTCGTGCTGAATAGGACAGACACGCCGAAGCTTGCAGAGATCAAGCCGAAGGACTTCGTTGCCGCAGTCGGGCTGGAGGAAGGCGTATGCGTTCCTTTCGATCCGCAGCTGTTCGGCAAGGCGGCCAATAACGGCCAATTGATCATCGAGTCGGCGCCCGAGTCAAAGGCGGGGCAGGCCATCGTCTCGCTTGCGTGGCGGGTCGGCGGCACGAGGGAGAGGCGGACGCGGAAGAAGGGGCTCCCAGGACTGGTGCAGAGATACATGCAGCGTCGAAAGCAGAAGGCAGCGGCCGGGCTTCGCAAGAAGGCGCAGGAGTTGAAGAAGTCCGAGAGTGGGGTCTCGGCTGTGGAATTTGCGCTGTTTGCGCCCGTATTGGCGCTAGGTCTCATCGCTATGGCCGATGTTGCACTGGCGCTGCACGAGCGGATGACGATCGACCACGTGCTTCGCGCCGGGGCACAAGCGGCCATGGCCGATCCCGGCGCGACCCAGGTCGACAAGGTGCTGCAGTCGACGCTGGCGCAAAGCGCCGTGCCGGCCAATGTCACCCTGGCGCCGGTGAAGCGTTACTGCGCCTGCCCGGAAAACGCTGATGTCAAGCCTGAGGCGGCGCCGCAATGCGGGACGACACCCTGCGTGAACGCGGCGCAGCAGCTCGTATTCTATCGTCTCGAAGCGGCGAAGAATTACCGGCCCATGTCCCTGCCGGAGGCGCTTCCGCCCTTCCAGCTCAATTCCTTGATGCAGGTACAGGTCCGATGACCTTGTCTTTCCGCATCCTTCATCGCGCCTGGCGAAACCAATCCGGCGCGACGGCGGTCGAGTTCGCAATTGTCTGTTTGCCCCTGCTTCTGCTGATCCTTGGCGTCATCGAGTTCGGCCGCGCTTTCTACGTGCGCAACGAGCTGTCCTATGCAGCCGACTTTGCCGCCCGGCAGGTGCTCATAGGTCAGATCGCACGCGACGCGCCCGACAGCGAGGCGCAGACGAAGCTGGCGAGCGCCGTGCGGGACAATTTCGGCAGCGGCGATCCCGATCTGCTGCAAATTGCCGTCAGCAAGCAAACGGTCGATGGGATTGATTTTCGTGTCTTGTCGATCAGCTACCCGTTCAGGTTTTTCATCCCCGGGCTGGCGGAGGCTCCTTTCAGCCTAGCCCTTTCGCGGCGTATCCCGATCGGCTGAGCGATCGATCGAGTCCGGTCATGGTTCGCCCCCTTCGTTGAGCGGCGGAGCGGGGCTGTTCGGCGGCGGAGGGGTCGACGTTTCATCACCGGATTGAACCGGGTCACAACGCTCCGTGCAGCTGTAGGTCGACCGGCCGCTGCCGCCGTCAACTGTTATCAGGCGACCGCCCGCTGCAACAACGTCGAGGATGATGTTGGCGACCTCGGCACCATCTGCATCCATGACGATGAGGTTCGTCGATCCTGGCGTCTTGCCGGTCAGAATGACAGTCTTGTCGTCGCTGAGCGTCGCCTGGGCGATGGCAGGATTGCCGATGATGACCGTGCTTGCCGGCCGGGTGAGGATCAGCGGCCTTGCAAAATCGACAACGACCTTGACGACGCCCTCGGTCTGGCCGGTCGGCTCCAGCGCCGTGCTCGGCGGACGATCTTCCGCCGCCTGCGCCGCGCCAAAGGCCGTGCAGGCCACCAAGGCGAGAACAAGCCATCCTGCCCCTATAGGCCTCGGAACCCCGCGCATTTTTCGCTCCCGATCTCTGTGAACGGATACGCGCCATCCGTTCGAATAAGGCTGGCAAAAGCAAGAGGATAGTGCGGCCGGACGATTGGACTAGGCCAACAGGCCGATCCTACCGCGGAAGTAGTATCGGCCATCAGGCTGAATGGATCAGAAGGGTTAATAAAGTCTATATCAAGGCCACACAGCAAGCGGGAAACGAAAGAAATCCCGGCCCGACCTGTGATGCCGAACTTGGCGTCGGCGCTACCTCAACCCACTTGAAGGATCGTCTCATGAAAAATCTTCTCGTCCGCTTCGTCCGCAACGAATCCGGTGCCACGGCTATCGAATACGGCCTGATCGCAGGCCTCATCGCCGTAGCAATCATCACCGCCGTACGGACCGTCGGCACTGATGTCGACGCTGCGTTCGACGCGATCGCAGCTGCCCTCTAAAGGCGACCAAATCACAGCGTCGGTCGCCAAGCGAAGCGGAAGGCATGATCGCCTTCCGCTATCGCATCTGAAGAGCAGACACACCTCAACGACAAGTGAAGCGACAACGATGTTCGGCAGAAAATCCATCCCGGATCAACAAGTTACGGAAACGGAAATTCAGCAGGTGGCGCGCGAAACGCACTCTGCCATGCCGCGCGAAGTACCGAAGCCTGCCGAAGTCCCGGCCGCCGCCAAAGCGGAAAAAGTCGACCAATATTACAGCCTGAAAAAGGAAATCTTCAGCGCGCTCATCGCCACCATCGACGTGGCGGCGCTGTCGGGCATGGACAGCGATCAGGCACGCACGGAAATCGGCGCAATCGTCAACGACATCGTCGCGGCCAAGAAGGCCGGAATTTCCATGGCCGAGCAGAACGAGCTGCTGCGCGACATCTGCAACGACATTCTGGGCTATGGCCCTCTCGAGCCGCTGCTCGCACGCGATGACATCGCCGACATCATGGTGAATGGCGCCGACCAGGTATTCATCGAGGTTGGCGGCCGGGTGCAGCAGACGGGTATTCGCTTCCGCGACAACGAGCAGCTCCTCAACATCTGCCAGCGCATCGTCAGCCAGGTTGGTCGGCGCGTCGATGAATCAAGCCCGATCTGCGACGCACGTCTCGCCGATGGTTCGCGCGTCAACGTCATCGCGCCGCCGCTCGCGATTGATGGACCAAGCCTTACGATTCGTAAGTTCAAGAAAGAGAAGCTGAACCTCGACCAGCTGGTGGGATTCGGGTCGATCTCGCCCGAGGGCGCCGAGATCCTCAAGATCGTCGGCCGCGTCCGCTGCAACGTGCTGATTTCGGGAGGGACGGGCTCCGGCAAGACGACGCTCCTGAATTGCCTGACCGGTTATATCGACGACGGCGAGCGCATCATCACCTGCGAGGATGCGGCCGAGCTGCAATTGCAGCAGCCGCATGTCGTGCGGCTCGAGACCCGACCGCCGAACATCGAAGGACAGGGTGAGATCACCATGCGCAGCCTCGTCAAGAACTGCCTGCGCATGCGGCCGGAGCGGATCATCGTCGGCGAAGTGCGCGGGCCGGAGGCCTTCGACCTGCTGCAGGCCATGAACACCGGCCACGACGGTTCGATGGGGACGCTCCACGCCAACTCTCCGCGCGAGGCGATCTCGCGCGTCGAGGCGATGATCACCATGGGTGGGCATTCGCTGCCGGGCAAGGCAATCCGGGAAATGCTGGTTTCATCGGTGGACGTGATCGTCCAGGCGGCGCGCCTGCGCGACGGTTCCCGCCGCATCACCCACATCACCGAAGTGCTCGGCATGGAGGGTGACGTGGTCACGACGCAAGATCTCTTCGTCTACGACATTCTCGGCGAGGATGGAAAGGGCAACATCATCGGCAGGCACCGTTCTACCGGCATCGGCCGGCCGGCCTTCTGGGATCGTGCCCGCTACTATGGCGAAGAAGCGCGTCTGGCCGCAGCGCTCGACGCCGCCGAGACCAAGGTGGCCGCCTGACGGCCGTTTCACCGAGACGCCCCCAGCATCTCAAAAAGGGCTGAATGGACATGCTGAGTGCTTCGCTGTTTCCCGTGCTCATCTTCTTTCTGGCGTCGACCTCCGTCGGCGGCCTGATGCTCGCCGCGTTCTATCCGCGGGCCGCTAAGGCCAGCGCCTATCGACAAAGATTCGAGCGCGTCGCCGGCCGCACGGAAATCAAAGCGACAGAAACGGCCGACGAGGAGCGCCGCGACCGTCGCCGCTCGGTGGAAAAGACGCTGCGCGACATAGACGAGCAGCAGAAGGCGCGTGCGCGCAAGGGCGGCAAGCCGAAGCTTGACGTCAGGCTCCGCCAGGCCGGTCTCGGCTGGTCGACGAGAACCTATTGGCTCGTTTGCGCGGCCGCTGGCCTCGCCACCTATGTACTGATAGCGCTCCTTGGACTGGGCGCCCTCGCCACACTGGGCTTTGCCGTCGCGGGCGGCCTGTTCCTGCCGCACCTCTATGTGAACACGAAGCGCAACATGCGGCTCAAGAGGTTCACTGCCGAGTTTCCGAACGCGGTCGATGTGATCGTGCGGGGGCTCAAGGCAGGGCTGCCGATGACCGATTGCCTGAGGGTGATTGCCGCGGAAGCGCAGGAGCCGGTCAAGGGCGAATTCCTCACCATCGCGCAGGACCAGACTCTGGGGCTGCCGGTCGACGAAGCCGTCGAGCGCCTGTGCGATCGCATACCCCTGCCCGAGGCCAAATTCTTCGCGATCGTCATCACAATTCAAAGCCGCACCGGTGGCAGCCTGTCGGAGGCGCTTGGAAACCTTTCCAAGGTGCTGCGCGAGCGCAAGAAGATGAAGGCGAAGATCAAGGCCATGAGCGCGGAGGCGAAGTCCTCCGCCGGTATCATCGGCGCGTTGCCGTTCTTCGTCGCCGGCGCCGTGTATCTGACCAGCCCCGACTACATGTCGCTCCTGTTCACGACTCTCGCCGGAAAGATGGTGCTTGTCGGCTGTGGCCTGTGGATGAGCATAGGCACTTTGCTCATGCGCAAAATGATCAACTTCGATTTCTGAGAACGACATGAACCTTGGCGCCCACATCCCCGATCCTGACCAGCTTTCCGCGATGTTGGCTGGCATTGCCGCCTTTTCTGCCGTCGTGGCGGTCTCATGGCCCTATGTTTTCCGCGATACTCTCGCGGAGCGGATGCGGAAGGTGGAGAGCGAGCGGGAGCGCATCAGGCAGCGTGAGCGTATCCGGCTGAATGCCGAAAAGAGCAAGGTGTCCCTGCGCACGGAGCCCAAGCGATTTTTCCAGGCGATTGTCGATCGCTTCAATCTCGCCAAGCAGGCGGAGGATGGCGAAATCTTCCGCAAGCTGAGCATGGCCGGCTATCGCGGTCGTGCTCCGGTCACGACCTTTCTTGCCTTCAGGTTGATAGCTCCGCTTGTGCTCTTTGTCGCTTGTCTCATTTATATGCTGCTCGTCCTTCAGCCCGAGGCGCCGCTGATTGCGGTCATTGCGATGGCCGGGGCTATTGGTTCGCTCGGCTATTTCTCGCCGGCGATATTCATCCAGAACAGGATCACCAAGCGCCAGCAGGTAATCCGCCGATCCTGGCCGGAGGCGCTGGACCTCCTGTTGATCACCGTCGAATCCGGCATGGGCATCGAAAGCGCCCTTCGGAAAGTGGGCGAGGAGATCGGTGCACAGTCGCCAGAGGTGGCCGAGGAGATCCTGCTGACGACGGCCGAGCTTTCCTATCTGCAGGACAGGCGGCAGGCTTTCGAGAACCTGGGGCGGAGGACCGGCGTAGAAGGTGTCCGCGCCGTCGTGACCAGCCTGATCCAGGCGGAGAAATATGGGACGCCGCTTGGCCAGGCGCTGCGGGTGATGGCGCAGGAAAACCGAGACATGCGCATGAGCGAGGCGGAGAAGAAGGCCGCGGCGCTTCCCCCGAAGCTGACCGTGCCGATGATCCTATTCTTCCTGCCGGTTCTATTTGCGGTAATCATCACGCCGGCGGCCATTCAAATCACGGGTCTGTAGGCGGGATCGGCAGCAGTTTGTTCACGAATACGGCGCCCGGACGCCGAGAGTTGGGGTGGGGCAAGGGCGGCGCTGCGCGTAAAGTTCGATGCCGAGCGCCGCACCTCGCTTTCAAGGATCGCGTGTTCGGCTCGCCAGCGCAGCGATCTTCCCGGCGATATCGCCCAGCGGCAGGACGAAATCGACGAGACCTGCCGAGATCGCCGATTTCGGCATTCCGAAGACGACGGAGCTTTCTTCATCCTGCGCGATCACTTTCCCGCCCGCCACGTGCAGCGCCCGAAGGCCCTCGGTGCCGTCATCGCCCATCCCCGTCAGGATGACGGCAAGAGACTCGTCCTTGAAAGCGCGAGCAATCGAGCCGAATAGATAGGATCCGGACGGCTTGAAGCCTTGTATGGCATCGTCGTCCACGACACGTAGGCGCGACTTGCCCGAGACGCCGAGCTGATGGCCATCAGGGGCCAGGTAGACAGTACCGGGCCTCAGGCGTTCGCCATTCGCACCGACTTTCACCTTGAGCGCAATCGTCGCGTCGAGGGATGCGGCAACGCCTTCGATGAAGCCGTTCGACATGTGCTGCACGATGAGGATGGGTGCAGGAAAATTGGCGGACAGATCCTTCAATATCGAACGGATCGCGGACGGTCCTCCTGTGGAGGCAGCGATGCCCACGATCGCGATCTGGGCCGCAGGCTGCGGTGCCTCTTTGACCTCGTAATCGCCGCGCGTTTTCTTACGCCACTGGCGAACGACCTTGACCTGCGCCATGGCCTTGATCGTCGACAGGAACTTTTCGCGGGCCGCATTTTCGAGAGACGTGCCGGACCCGGCCGGCGCCGGGATGACCGCGAGCGCGCCCGAGTCGAGCGCGCGCGCGGACATGGCTCCCAGCTGCGAACCATCCTGGTAGGCCACCATGACCACTGGCGTCGGTGCGGTGATCATGATCTCCCTGACTGTTTCGGCGGTGTCGTCGTCACGGAGTTCCACGGCGACGATGTCCGGCAAGAGTTTACCGGTCATCCTCACCGCGTCCTTGCCGCTTCTTGCGACGCCCACGAGCTCTACGGCGGCGTCGGCCTCAGCCGCCCTTCGGACGCGTTCTTCAAGGTCGGGCGTCGATGTCGCAAGAAGAATACGTATCATCCCCGTCCTCACACGACCCGGCGCATCGTCTCCAGGAAGTGCTGCGCATCGAACTGATCCTTCCTCAGATAGGCGTTTGCGCCAGCACGCAGCCCCCGCACCTTGTCTTCAAGCGTTTCCCGGCCGGTGACGAGGACAACGGGCGTGTCGGTGAAACGCTCCGATTGACGAATGGCCTCGGTGAGTTCGAAGCCATTCATGGACGGCATGTCGACATCCGCGACGACCATATCGGCACCGTCTTCAAGAAGCTGCTCGAAGGCCTCCTTGCCATTGCTTGCTATCGCGACATCGTACCCTGCCCCCTCGAGGATGAGCCTCACCAACGTTCGTACATATTTGGAATCGTCCACGACGAGCACCTTGCGACGCGCGGCCGGAACTGGCTCGGGCACCGCTGTGCCGTCCGGTGGCCGCGCCTCGGCGGCGGCCTCGGCGAGCGCTGCAACGTTCAGGAGGAGGGCAATGCGCCCGTTGGCCAGTACCATGCCAGCGCTATAGCGACGAACTTTCGCGAGACGCGGACCGAGCGGGCGTGCGAGGAGTTCCTGCTCACCGGCAACAGCATCGACGAGCACCGCCACCGGCCCGCCCGGAGCGTCGACCACGACCGCCGGCACGGCCTGCCCGGTATCGCCGCGGCCCGATCGCAGTCCGAGCCAATTGGCAAGATCCAGGAACGGTATCGGGCCGGTGGGGGTGGTGACGATGCCCCTATCCTCAGAGATTGCGAAGTCTGGCGCATCAATGCGTATCACCCGCTGGATCGACGCCGTGTCGATCGTGAACACATGCTCCCCGGCGATGACCTCCAGTGCACGCACCGTCGCCAGCGTCAGGGGGACTGTAAGAGTGAAGGCGGCGCCTCCCGTCGATACTTGCGAAACTTCCGCCGTGCCACGCAGCGTTTCGATATTGCGTTTGACGATGTCGAGGCCTATTCCGCGCCCTGACAGGCTAGTGACCTTCGCCGACGTCGATACGCCAGGCTCGAAAACTCGCCGCAGGAGCTCGGCTTCGTCTTTCACCTCTTTCAGATCGGGCCCTGCCTTGCTGAGCCGAGCCACATCCAGGCCGCGGCCGTCATCCTCTACACGCACCTGCATTCGGTCTCCGGAGATGACGGCTGCAATGAGGACTCTTCCCCTTTCCGGTTTTCCCGCCTTTCGGCGTTCTTCGGGCGACTGAATGCCATGCGCGACTGCGTTGCGCACGAGGTGGCGAAGCGAATCCTGCAGGCTCGAAAGAATGGAACGATCGATCTCGATCTCTCCGCCCTTGATTTCAAGTTCGGCCAATTTTCCCGATCCCGCCGCCATGTCCCGCACGACACGGTCGAGCCCCTTGCAGGCCTGCGCAAAGGGTTGTGTGCGTGCGTGCCGTACCTCGTGATCAAGTGCTGTCGCGGCACTGTGCATCAGTCTCATGTCCCCTCGCAGCGATGTCGCAAGCTGGCGCAGCCCGCTTTCGATACCTGCCGCGTGTGCGGCAAACTCGGGGCTTACCCGCCGTAGCTTTCTGGCCTGCTCGCGCAGCAGTGACGCCTCCTCGGCATGGCGCCGCATGATCGCGTTAAAGGACAACAATTCGCCACTCCTGTAGAGAAGCGTATCCAGACGATCGGCGGAGACGCGCATGGAGCCGTCGGTATCGCTGGTGCGAACGGGTACCTGTCTCGTCTGAGGTGGACGCAGATTCGGCTTGCCGCTGCCGTGATCCGCCCCTCCCGCCACGGCAGCCTTCAACGCATCGACAACGCTCTCGCCGTGCGCCGGCGAAGGCATCTCGCCGATTTCCAAGAGGCGGGCCGCATCCTGGATTGCGTCTGCGGCCGACAGAAGAAGATCCAGCTGGGGTTTTTCGAGCGCAAGCCGCTCATTCACCGTCAGGGAGAGTATCTCTTCCATCCAGTGACAAATCGCCTCCACGCCGCGTACTTGAAGCAGACCGGCGGCGCCCTTGAGGCTGTGCGCCGTCCTTAGAAGCTGTTCCTGCAGACGGAGTTTCTCGACGGCCTCGCCGGTGTCCTCGATGGCGAGCAATGCCTGCTCCATGTCGGATGCACGTTCCCTCACTTCCTCAGTGAACATCTGCAGCAATTCACGATCGAATTCGTCGGGTTTGGTCATGTCAGTTGCCATGGTCAGCGAGCATTTCCTTCAGCCTGGAGCCCAGTTCGTTGAGATCTTTCGCGGCCTCCTCGGCTTGCCGGATCGCCGAGAGATTCTGGCTGCTCGCTTGCTCGATGTAATGCATCGCGTCGTGAATCTGCTTCATGCCCGCTCTTTGCTGGCCCGCCGAAGCGGCGATCTGGGTCACCGACCGCGCGGAATCGGCAACGATCGCCTCGAGTTGCCGGATCGTTTCGCCCGCTTCGTTCATCGTCTCGAGGGCGCGGCTGACACTCTTCGTGCCATCCTCGGCGCCGATGACCGCCGCATTCGTCGCCTTCTGAATCTCCATCAGAATTCGACGGACTCGGGTCGTCGCGGACTTCGACTGGTCAGCAAGTGTCCTGATCTCACTGGCAACGACACTGAAGCCCCTGCCGTGCTCGCCTGCACGCGATGCCTCGATAGCCGCATTCAGCGCCAAAAGGTTCGTTTGGTCTGCGATCTCGGCGACGACCGTGACGATCTCACCGATTTCCAGGCTGTTTTCCGCCAATGAAAGAATGTCGCCGGCAATCCCTTCGGTGCGGGCGCTCACCGCGTTCATCACGTGCACGGTATCTTCCAGTGCTTTGCGGCCGTCATTGCTGATCTTGACGGCCTGATCGTACGACGCAGCAACCTGCTGCGCGCGCTGCGCCGCCTGTTCCGACGTCTGGAGCACCTCATCGACGCTCGTCACCGTCTGGGCGACCGCCGACGATTGCTCACGCATGCCTTCGACCTGTTGCGTGGTTCCGGCGAGGATTTCGGCGGCGGATGACGAAAGATGTTGAGCCGTTTCCGAGATCGTGGCGAGCAGCTCTTCGAGCCTCTCCCTGCTGCTCCGTTCATTGTCGATCATGCCGGCAAGCCTTGCCGTCATTGCGTTGAAGGAAAAGCCAAGGACCGCGAGTTCGTCGCTGCCTTCTACGGAAGCTTTCTGCGTCAGGTCACCGGCGCTGACCATTTCCGCCACGCCGGCGAGCTTGCGCGTGCGGGCGACGAGGCGGCGCGCGACCCGCAACACGTGGAGCAGCATCAGAACGGCGAGAACCGTAAAGCCCAGTTGCAGCAATTGAGAGCGCTGGAGCCGAGCCACTCCTGCATGCTCGATTCGATTGATCAATTCGTCCATGCGCGCGGCAAAGTCTCTGATCTTGGGGTCGAGTTCATCCAGTGCCTCGTGCCCGAGCGGCGCGCTGGCGATAGCGCTTTCCAGAGCGGGCCTCACCTGTTCCCGCCATTGTTGGCGGGCTTGTTCCAGCTGCGTGAGGGCAGCAGGATCCGTCGTTGCCTCCAGCCCGAACCTTTCGTCGCCATTGACCAGACTCGCAAGCAGCCGCTCGTTGCGGTCCATCAGGCCGCGAAGCTCATCGGCAGCAGCGATCCGGGCTGGGCCTTCCGCCCTTTCCAAGCGCCCGGCTACATAGATCAGCTGGTAGGCAAGGCGTTGCGTCCCAAGCGACGATGTCGCCGCAAGATCGGCTCGCACCTGCTGCAGGGCAATAAAGCTCCACCCGACGAGCAGCGCCGACGCGGCCACGAACAGCAGCATGGCCAAGCCCAAAGCGCCATAGAGACTATTCGTTAGTCGGGGACTCATGGATTTCGGTCCTTTCCGTCTCACCGCTGGCGATGATCTGCTCGTCCTCAAGAAAGAATCGGCGATCGTTCAAAAGAAGGTGGCCGTCCAGAATGACCGTGCCGGTTTCCGTCGTTGCGCAATGCCAAGCCTTGTCGCCCGTGCCGGGCTCCGCCGCACCGATTTCCTCCAGGGGGAGCGTTACTATTTCCGGGGCGGCCGTGGACAGGATCAAGAATTCGGGATGCGCTTGCCCGCATACAATCGCCCAGTCGCTGGCGGTTGCGGCCGGCCGCGGGAGATCGAACAGTCCGCACAGGTCGAAGACGGGTAGCAACTGCCCGCGCAACTCATAAACCCCACAGGCGTGCGAGGGCATTCCGGGCAGCGGACTGACGCGTGGCTTCGAAACGATTTCGCAAACATAGAGGATCTCCAAGGCAAACTGGCGATCCGATAGTGTGAAAGTCACAAGGCCGACCGCTTGCTCTCTTCCGCCGAACGCGTCGCCGGCCGATCGCGGTGATTGCTCGTATCGCACCGCCGCATCTGGCTGTGCCGCTTCCAAAAGCACTTCGGTCTGCTCTATCGCTGCCTCCATCCGTCTTCTGACGGCGGTCCAGTCGACCGGCCGGGAGGCCGGGCGGGAAGGTGTCGTCATGGGCGTTCGCTCCCCCACCCTCGCCGGACTTTGCCGATCTCGCGCCGTGCGCGCTCCGCCAGATCTCCAGCCGTCGCCCCTGACATCAGGGCGACGCGTTCGCGCGGCGGGCGAGAGAGGCAAAAATGCAGCACGTTTTCAAACGCACGCCGGGACGCTTGCGGGTCGCTGTGCATGAGACAGACACCGAGGAGGAACTGCGCGGCCGCCATATTGCCGTCCAGATAGACTACCCGTCGCAGCGCCGCCGCAGCCGCGTCGGTCTGCCCATCGGCCATCTGAGAGAGCCCCTGGAGGAAATGCAGTTCCGCTGCGAGCGGATGACTTTGAACGGCCTGCGCAGCGAGGCGCTGAGCTTCCCGGGTCTCACCCATGTCGTAACGCGAGCGGATTTGCCGGGCAATGGCCTTGAGGGCTTTGTCGTCGGGCGTTTTTTGCTCATCCGTGACGCAAGCTCGGGGGGCCGACACGTGCGCGACAGGTCTTTTGGATTGGCATGGAATGGGGGCGACGCCTGAGATAGAGCCCCCGGGAGTATCTCCATGAGCTATCATGCGCCGGTAAACAACGCCCGCCGGCGTGATGGAAGTTTCGAACGGGGCGTACTTCCACAAGGGCGGATCGGTCGGCGCCGTCAAGAGCCAGCCGCCATCGGCAAGGCAGGCGAATAGCTGACGCGCAATCCGCCGCACCGTACTCGCATCGAGATAGACGAGCACGTTGCGGCAAAGGATCAAGTCGAAGTCAGCCAATCCCCTTTCCGGCGCCGGTAGATCGACTGCGCCAAGGTTCAGGTGAGCGAAATCGACCTGCCGGCGCAATCGTTCGTTCAGTCGAAACCGTCCCTCACCTGAGGTGAAATATCGGTCCTTCAGCTTGCGGTCCGTATTCCTCAACGACCATTCGCCATACTCTGCGGCCTTGGCCGCGGCGAGCGCCTTTCTGGAGACGTCGGCTGCACTTATCCGAACATCTTGCAGGAGACCTTCCTCGTCGCAGAGAATGGCAAGGGAGTAGGGTTCCTCTCCCGTTGCACAGCCGATGCTCCAGATTCGCACGAGAGAGCCGTCGGGCCGCCGCCGCCTTAGTTCCGGAAGGATTGCTTGCGATATCAGCTGGAATTGATCGGGATCCCGAAAGAAATACGTTTCTCCGACCGTGATCGCGGCGATGACATCGTCGGTCAGGTCCTGGTCCAGCCCCAGCCGGTTAAGAAATAGGCTGCTGTCGTCGATGTCGCGCCGCGCCATAACCCGGCCGATCGCCGAGGCGACGGCGCCTTTTCGCGATGTTGGAAGGCTGAGGCCGACCCTGCAGGCGACCTCGTCAGCGAGCTTGGACGGAAGCGCGTGCCCTGTCACCGAACGCCTCCTGCCTCTTTCGCCGCGCAGGCGCGAAGAGGGCGTCCGGGTAAGCTGGCTGTCGAAACAGGCTGGCGCATGTTCTTCCTAAATTCGTGGCTCTGCCGTCGTCAGTACGTCCTCGCATGCATTTGGGCTATTCGGCCGGATGGCTTAGCAGGCGGCCTATCCGACCGGTCTACTGCTGCTCTCGGTCATGGGTAACAGGCGCGCTCCTGCGGCAGCGGCCTCCTGGCGGTTTCTTACCCGCAGACTGCGGAAGAGTGCTGCCATGTGGATCTTCACCGTACCCTCGCCGAGTTTCAGCTTGCGGGCGATTTCCTTGTTCGAGAACCCCTGTACAAGGAGCAGGAGGACCTCGCGCTGCCTCGGCGTGAGGAATTCGATTGTGCGATGGCCCCGTTCGTCCTGGGTATCCCGGATGACCTGAGAGACCCCTGCTTCCTCGGAAGAAGAAGGCCGACCCGCTATGGACGGGGGTACGTAGACAGCGCCGTTGAGAATCGCGCCAATTGCTTCGGCCAGTTCGCTCGCGCCGAGGCCCTTTGGCACATAGCCGTTTATGCCCGCAGTGAGGGCAGACAGAATGTCCGACCGGCGCGACGATGCCGAGACGACGACGACCTTTAGATCCGGGTGGATGTCGCGCACGGCGGCAAGGCTGGCAGCACTTTGCATGCCCGGCATCGCCAAATCGAACAAAGCCAGCGATATGTCCTCGCGCTCGCTGAGCCTTTCAATAGCTTCATCGAGCGAGCCGCTTTCGAGAATCTCGGTGAACCGCAATTTGCTCTTCAAGATGAAGCCAAGCGCGATCCGGAAGAATTCATCATCATCGGCTATCAGTGCGACGCGTGAGGTATTCATTACGCTTTCCTCGCCGGTTGTCTGGCGCTCGCGGGCCATCAATTCGGCCCGCTGGCCGGTCTGCAACTAACGATCGTCTCAGCGAATGCGTTCCCGTCATTACCAATCAATGCGCAGTAGTATCAAGATTGTGCCACACACGCCTGGAGACGTGTAGGGCTAAATGCAGCAGCTAGCTCTGGGGGCCGTTCGCAAGGTAAACACATGGTGCACCGCCGGTTTCGAGAGGGCCGTCGATCAATTTGGAGATTTCCGATGGAGGCACGGGACGCGAAAAGATGTAGCCCTGAACCTCATGAAATCCCTCCGCGTTCACGGCGGCCAACTGAGCCTCCGTCTCAATCCCCTCGATCGTCGTCGTCATGCCCAGGCTGTGACCAAGACCGGCGACGGCTTTGACGATCGCGAGCGACTCTTTGCCGTGCGGAAGATCGCGAACGAAGGCTTGATCCACCTTGATTTTGTCGAATGGGAAGCTTCTCAGGTAACCGAGCGACGAATAGCCCGTCCCGAAGTCGTCCATCGCTATTTTCACACCAAGGCCGCGCAACTCCTGGAGCAGTTGAATATTGTGTTCGCTCTCGTCCAGCAGGACCGATTCCGTGATTTCCAATTGCAAGCGCGCGGGAGTAAGGCGAGAAGCCGACAGGGCGTCGGCCACTGTCTTGACGAGGTTGCGGTGCTTGAACTGGACCGGTGAGAGATTGATGGCAATGCTGACACGCTCCGGCCATTGTGCGGCCTGGCGACAGGCCTGATCGAGAATCCACTCGCCGATCGGTACGATCAGCCCGGTTTCTTCAGCAATGGGGATGAACTCCGAGGGCGCCACCATACCTCTTTCGGGATTGCGCCACCGCAAGAGCGCTTCGCATCCCGTTACACGGCGCGATCTCAAGCTTATCAGCGGCTGATAATGCAGCTCGAATTCGTTCCTTTGCAGCGCGCCTCTGAGCGCAATCTTTACCTGCTGGTGGGCCTGCAGCTGCGCATGCATGGCCAAATCGAAGCGCTTGTAAGTGCCGCGCCCGCTGGCTTTGGCATTGTAGAGGGCGATGTCGGCTGCCTTGATCAGTTCGTCCGCGGAAGTCCCGTCGTCCGGCGCAAATGCAATACCGACGCTCGCTCCGACAGTGGCGCTGACGCCCTCTATTGTGAACGGCTCGCAAAGCGTGTCGATAACCCGCCGAGCGAGTCGAACGGCGTCATCGTGGGTCGTTGCCAGGGGATGTATGATGGCAAATTCATCACCCCCGAGGCGCGCCACGACGTCGGCGGGTCTTACAGACTGGACGAGCCGCGCAGAAACCTGGCGCAACACGGCGTCGCCGGCGGGATGCCCAAGCGTATCGTTGATCGCCTTGAACCCGTCGAGATCGAGGCACAGCACAGCCATGCGGCCGGCGGCACCTTTCTCACTGAGTGCCCGATCGAAGCATTCCCGGAAGAACATCCTGTTTGCCAACCCGGTCAGCATATCGTGCCTTGCCAAGTGGGCCATCTGCTTCTGTGCGAGTAACTTGTCCTCCTCTGCCTGGCGATGCTCCGTTATGTCTCGGCAGAAAATGGAAATGCCTTCTTGCGTGGGAGAGGCATTTGCTTCGATCCAGCGGTCGAGAGACGGCAAGTAATCCTCGAAGAAGGAACGGACACGGCGGTTCATGACCTCCTGGCAGCGCTTGGCAAAGTTCCCCCTTCCTTCCTTTGGGAACAGTTTCCAGAAGACTTTTCCCAAGGACTCGTCCCCGATCCGCAGGAGCCTCTTGGCGTTCTCATTCAAATAGCGGATGCGCCATCGGGGATCGAGGAGCATGACGCTGTCCATGGTACTCTCGAGAACCGAGGAAAGCTGATCAGCCGCCGCTTCGGCCGTCCTCTGCGCGCGGCTGATTTCCTCGCTGGCGCGCTTTGCAGCAGTAATGTCGCGCCAGATCGAAAGCATTCTGACCGGCTTTCCTTCGCGCCCGATGATGGGAGCCGCGATCACGTCCATGCATCTTTCTTCGTCGTTGGCGTCCCGTACAGTAATCTCGAATCGAGCAGTCTCGCCGGCCCTGACTTTTGCCCAGCCCTCTAGAACCTTTTGTGCATCGGCGTCCTTGCCGACAATGTCCCATGTGGTTTTTGTGAGCGGCGCCCCTTCCGCCAAGCCGAAGATTCGCCGGCCAGCCTTGTTCATGAGCAACGGTCGCCCTTCGAGATCGAGCACGCGTACACAGTCGGGACTGCTGTCGAAGATGCTTCTGATAAAGGCTTGCGATTCCTGCTGGGCGAGCTCGGCGGCACGGCGTTCCGTGATGTCGAGCACCGAGCCGACATATCCCAGGAACGCTCCGTCATCGGAAAAGCGGGGCTGACCGACATCTATCACCCACGCCCAGCTTCCATCGGCCCGCCGCAATCGGTATTCGCTTCGCACGGGAGCCTTGCCCGCCGTCGCGCTGAAAAACGCTTCCTGCACTTTCTCCCGGTCATCCGGGTGGATTACGTCCACCCAACCGAAACCGAGTGCCTCGGCTTCCGATTGTCCCGTAGTCTCCAGCCACAAACGGCTGAAAAAGCTCGTGTCGCCCGATGGGTCGGCTACCCAGATCATCACCGGTGCGTCATCGGCTATTGCCCGGAAGCGCGCTTCGCTTTCACGCAACGCTTCGGTAGCGCGGCGCCTTTCATCGACATCCTCCAAGACACCGTACCACCGCACGATTTCTCCAGCGGCATCGCGCTTGGCAATTGCCCGAGCGCGGAACCAGCGGTAATGACCGGTTGCGCTCAAGAGGCGATATTCGATATTAAGCGGATCGCCACCCAGGAGAGAGCGTTGCCATTGCTGGCGGACCATAGCGGCGTCTTTCGGGTGCACGGCTTTGGCCCACCCACTTCCGAGTGTTTCTTCTTCGCTCAATCCGGTGAACTCGGACCATCGCGGGCCGACGTCCAATATCGCTCCCGTCGGGTCTGCGGTCCAGGGAACCTGCGGATGAAGTTCGATGAGCGAGCGGTAATGTTCTTCCCTGGCCCGAAGCGTTTCTTCGGCCCTGCGCAGTACCGTGATGTCTTCCATCACCACGAGCAGGAACTTACCCTCGCTCCGGCCGGCCGGTATGCACACGCAGCGTTTCTTGATCAGGAGCGTCCGCGTGGCGCCGTCCGCGGTGGTGGTCTGCTCTTCGACACGGTGCTCCTCGCCTGTCGAAAGCACGGCGCGGTCAATTGAGACGATCCTGTCGGCCTCCGCCTTGGGCAGAAAGTCGTGATCGGTACGCCCGAGAAGCTCATCGCAGCGTCGGCCGAGGAGCTCGCACCCCGCACTGTTCACGAAAACAAACCGCAGGCGATCGTCCTTGACGATCACCGGTTCGGCGATGCCGTCCATCAGACACTGGAAGAAGTCATGAGACTTCTCGGTTGAACGTTCTGGAAGCGGAGCGTTCATGTCACCGACTCTTCGACTGATTGCGACAGGCCATCCCGCTGTAGTGGAGTCCCCGCCTGGTTGTGCAACCTTCGTTAACTATTCTCGACCGCAAGTGGTTCCCAGAAGGCTGTCGTTATAGTTAACGAATTATGTATTTCGGTCTGGGCGGTTGGCGACGACCCGGGGGATTCGACGGGCGGGCCGGAAGAGGTCCGATTATCTCACGCGGCTATTTTTCTCCCACGGCAACTATAAGTCGATCCAGTCTCATTGCATCGGGTCGACTCAATGGCTCCGCCGCTTGGTGCCGGTATACTTGCCTGTCGGGCATGCTCCGCTACATGGGTAGGCATGGACATTGAGGAGAGCGCAGTCTCAGCGAATGGGGTTCGCCCATCCACATCGATGCAGCTTCAGGCACAGGATCCCTCTATCATGGCTGAAGTTGCGCGCCTTCTCGCGGGTCGCACGCGTGACATCCGGCTCAAAGGTGAGCTTCGCCGCCTATTCCAGGAGCGCTCCTGGCCGCGAACGGCCAAGGTCATTCGTGCCTGGATGACATGGGTGGCCTTGTTGGATGTGCTGACGTTGGGCCTCAACGCTATCCTGCTTCCAAAGGTGATCGTCCTGTCGATGCTTGCGCCCGCCTGCATCCTCCCCCCCGCCGCTCTCGCCACCGCCTTCGTCTGGCGAAAGCCGCGAGCGATCGGGCTCCAGAGGGCCTCGATCATCGCGGGGCTGTTTTTCATCCTCCTGTCGGTTGCTCTGGTGGGCGTGAGCGCGGGTGGCGAGTTCCACGAAAGGCACTTGAGCATCATGCTGTTCGTGGCCATTACCGCCATTATCATCTTCAGCATTCCGCTGACCTGGACCGTAACGGTCGCCGCTATGGCGCTTGGTCTCTACCTTTTCTTTCAGTTGCTGAACCCAAGCTTGGAGACGGGAAGCGCCGTAGCTGCGGCGTTATTTTTTGCCAGCGGCATCATCGCTACTGTCGTTGCGCGACGCACCATGACAATTTTAGCGCAAAAGGGTTTTCTTCTTGAGCTGCGAGACCGCAGCCGTGTCGCAGAACTTGCCGACGCCAATGCTCGGCTGGAGCGCCTCGCGAGAACCGATCCCCTCACTGGAATCGCCAACCGACGCTGGATGATGGAAACGCTCAATCATCTCTGGAGCGCCGGTATGGATAGCCGCGGCTGCGCCATGCTGATGTGTGATATCGACGAGTTCAAGAAGCTGAATGATCATCTCGGGCATGCGGAGGGCGACCGCTGCCTCGTGAAGGTTGCCGGCATAATTCAAAGCAGCGTGAAACGAGATCGCGATCATGTGGCCCGTTACG
This sequence comes from Sinorhizobium fredii USDA 257, assembly GCF_000265205.3. NCBI lineage: Bacteria > Pseudomonadati > Pseudomonadota > Alphaproteobacteria > Hyphomicrobiales > Rhizobiaceae > Ensifer > Ensifer fredii. Next base: position 3,159,928 of record NC_018000.1, on the reverse strand, counting down.
GCGGCGAGGAGTTCCTCATCGTGCTTCCAGGTGTCGACGAGGGAGAGGCCATCTGCATGGCCGAACGGATTCGCAGGAGCGTCGAAGCCGCCTCTCTTCCGAACCCGGCGTCCCGCATCTCGCCCTACGTCACCCTCAGCATCGGTGTGGCGACTCAGTCGTCAGATGAGAAGATCGCTTCGCCGGAGCAGCTTCAGAACCAGGCTGATGCGGCACTTTATCTTGCCAAGCAAGCGGGTCGAAATCGCGTGGTCTTACACAATCCAGATCGGATTCGTCAGTGACCCTACGTGGAAGGCTCGACCGATCGGACGCCCGCGTCAGTGACGAATCCGCGACTTGTAACGGGCCTTGACCTGCTCGATGAGGGAATCGGTCAGGCGCTGATAGATGTCCTTAATCTGCATAGCCGTCTCCCCCTGGTTGACGGCTAGAGACAATAGCTGCTGGAGCTGATGCCCCCGAAGGGCCGGAACGGCCACGAGGTAGCGATGGCTCGCTCCGCCGCGCGCAGATCACCTCGACGTTCGAGGGGACGGCTGCCGCGGCTACCCGCGCCCTATTTGGCACCGGAAAGGGCAAAGACTTCGATCGGCTCGTCCAGTCCCCTCAAGGCGTAGGAACCGAGATCCTCCAGTTGCGCCGCGCATCCGGCCCTTTCGACGAAGGCTCTTGAAAGGAGAACCGGGCGCTTGATTTCCTTGGTCAGGCTTTCGAGGCGGGAGGCGATGTTGACGGCCGGGCCGATGACGGTGAAATCGAGGCGCTTGCGCGAGCCGATATTGCCGTACATCACGTCGCCGACATGGACGCCGATGCCGTAGCCGAGCGGATCGTGACCTTTGAGCAGATTGGCCTCGTTGAGCCTGGAAAGGGCGGCCTGCGCTTCGTCGATGGCTGCGAGCAGTTGGCCGCAGGCGCAAGGGTCGGTGAGCGGGAAGATCGCCAGCAAACCGTCGCCCATGAACTTCAGAATCTCCCCGCCATGCCGCTCGATCGGCTCGGACATAGCGTCGAAATAGTCGTTCAGGAGCTCGATGACGTCGTCACGCGGCCAGAGGTCCGACAACTTCGTGAAGTCGCGCAAATCGCAGATCAGGATCGCCGCACCCACCGTTACGCCGCTGCCGCGGGTTGTCGCCCCCGCCAGAATCTGTTCGCTCGCATGCGGTCCGACATAGGTTTCGAGGAGGGTGCGGGCGAGGCGGTTCTTCAGCCTGATCTCGCTGACGAGCGCCAGCGCCGGCATAATATCCGAAAAGAACGTGATGTCGTCGGCGTCGAAGCCGCCCGGCCTGTCGCTTGCAAAGGTGATCGCGTGGCGCTTGCCGAGCGTATGGTGGAGCGGCCATATCATGTAATCGGTAAGGCCTTCGGCCCGCAGTTCTTCGTACAGCGGGTAATCAGGACCGTCGGCTGTCGGGTCGTCCAGGTGCCGGCGCACCTCGTCCGCTCCGTTGTTGAATTCGTGCAAGGGGCTGTTCAGATATCGGGAGCTGTCTTCTTCGCCGTATTCGTAAGTATCGATCTCCGCTTCTGTCAGTCCTTTCCGCCACAGGATCCGTGCGCCAATCCATTGCGGATGGTGGATCCTGAAATGGAGGGTCGCGCGGGCGACGGGCACACCCGCTTCCGATAATCTCCGGCACAGCTCCACGAAGATGTTGTCGATGAAGCGTTCTTCTCGCGTCTCGTTGACGAGCCAGTCAAGAACTTGCCGGCGCTGGACGGGCCATGGTCCGCCGCCCTCGCGAGGGGAATCCAACCGCGCCTCAGATAGGGTCTGCATTGCTATCTCCCCCTCGCCGGATTTTCTCTCGGCCATCGATCAAAATGCCAATGATTGCTGCGCCGGCTCCGGAGGACCGAGGTGAACGCCTTCCAGTTCGAGCATGCGCAGCTTCGTCGAGGCGCCGCCCGGTGCGGAAAAACCGCCGACCTTGCCGCCGGCCGCCAACACGCGGTGGCAGGGAATGATCAGCGCCACCGGGTTCTTCGCCATTGCCTGGCCGACGTCGCGCGCTGCCTCCGGCCCGGCACCGAGCTCCTTAGCCAAGGCGCCATAGGTCGTCGTGCGACCCCAGGGGATCATTCGCGTCGCCGCGTAAATCTGCTTGAATAAGGAGTCTTGCTCTTCGAGATCGAGCTCGAAACCGGAAAAATCCGTCTCCTCGCCCTCGAAATAACGCTTCACCGCGGCGACGGCTTCCGCCACCGCCGGCGGCGGCTCCTGTGGTTCGGCACCGGGGACTCGTCGCAGCAGAAGGCGTGCGGTCGCCTCCGCACTTTTCGTCGGCAATTGGAAGCGTGTGATACCGCGCTCGCTCCAGGCGATGCCGCAGAAGCCGGCCGCGGTTTCGAAGATCAGATACTGGTGTGCTGTCTGGCCCATCGCCGCAGCCTCCCGAGATTCACGTTGCCATGAAAATCGTGCGGACGGGCTGCGAATTCAACCCGTTTCTTGGGGCTAGCCACGCGTATGTTCGATAGCTATCCCAGGGCCTGGGTGACCAGGGCATAGATAATCGGCGTTTCGCCGCTAGTTTCTTCAACCAGCCAGGGTCGCCTGAGCGACATGCTGGTCACCGTGTCATAGACCGGAAGCCCCGCCTGCGCGACAAATTCGGCAAATGCGCCGCTCTTCTGGCGGGTGTCGAGACGGAGGAAGGTCCCCGCATGATCGGAGACGTGCGGTCTCGTCACCGCAATCGCGTCATCGTCGTTGGCGGCCACGAGTGGGCCGATCAAATGGCCTCGCCCGAAGCGCCGACATAGCGAAAAGGCAACGATCCGGTCGCCGCGGACAAGCGCCACGCCTTTCGATACTACGAGCAGGCGCGCTAACACATGGGTACGATCGGCGCGGTAGGCGGCGCGATCGAGAGCGGCGATCTCATCGAGATCGTCGCTCGCCAGCGCGCGCAATCTGGCTCCCGGGGGCAGTAAACCCTGCGGCGGTACGACCGCCTCGCCGTTGCATTGATAGACAGTTCGCTCGGCGACGAAACCGAGCGACGCATAGAGCCGCCGAGCCGAGCGAGTCGCATTCAGACCGATTGCCCGCGAGCTGGTTTGCGCCAGCACGTGGTTCATCATCCATTGTCCGGCACCGAGCATCTGCAGGCGCGGCGAGGTGATGACCATGCCGATATTGGTAAAATCCGGGGCGTAGTTGAACCACATCGCAGAGCCGAGAACCCGGCCAATCGCGTCGCGCGCGACGATACCTTTGCCAAGCTCGCGGGCGATCTGCCAATCCTCCGCCCTATGCGGCCAGCCAACGGACATGGACAAGGCATGGAGCGCGTCGAGATCTGCTTCGGCAATATCGGCAATGGTCAGTTCGAAGGAATCCAACCGTTTCGAATTGGTTCTTTCCATATTTGTCCTGCCCCTCGGAGGCACCGGCTCGACATCTGCAATACGGGAACTCGGGCCGTCAGGGCGAGGTCCCGCTTCAGTTGTAGCCGTTTGCGCGCAACACAAAACGCTTCAGATCATTCGCAATTCGGAACTTTCCACCGAAGGCTCGGGTCATTCGGCAAGCAGTTCACTGCCCCGGACCTATCCTGATGCGAAGCGGCGGCTCATCGTCGTTCTCTCCTGTTCGCTGAGGTATCCGATGTCTCCTCCCGTCCGCCGCGTCGCCAGCAGTCAGGACGTTCCGAAATCGGCGGATGTCGTCATCGTCGGCGGCGGCATGGCCGGCGTGGCGGCCGCCTACGAACTCGCAAAACGCGGCACCTCGGTCGCGCTCATAGAAAAGGGCGTGATCGCCGGCGAACAGTCGAGCCGCAATTGGGGCTGGTGCCGGCAGCAGAACCGCGATGCGCGTGAACTGCCTCTCGCCCAGCTCGCACTTGGCATCTGGGACGGCCTGAATGCTGAAATCGGCGAGGAAACCGGCTTCCGCCGCACTGGTCTCGTCTATGCCACCACCCGCAAGGCCGATCTCGACACCTGGGAGCGCTGGGGCCGGGTCGCCAAGGATTTCGGCGTCGACACCCGAATGCTCGGCGGCAGCGAGTGCTCGACCATGCTGCCGGGCAACAGCCGCAGCTGGATCGGCGGGGTCCATTCGCCGACGGACGGCCGTGCCGAACCGGAACTGGCGGTGCCGGCACTGGCCCGCGCGGCGCAGCGCCGCGGCGCAGTGATCGTCCAGAACTGCGCCGCACGCGAGCTCGAAACAGAAGCCGGGCGCATCTCAGGCGTCGTCACGGAGAAAGGTTCCATCCGCGCCGCCTCCGTTCTCGTCGCCGGCGGTGCCTGGAGCGGGATGTTCCTGCGCCACCATGGCATCCGCTTCCTCCAGGCCTGCGTCAAGTCGAGCTCCTTCTATACTGTCCCGGCACCGGCGGTGACGGAAGGCGGCGTCGCGATGGAGCATTTGACGATCCGGCGGCGGCTCGACGGCGGCTATACGGTGGGCTTGAGCGGGCTCGGGCAATTGCAGGTGACCCCCTGGGGCATCCTGCAGGCGCGCGCCTTCTGGACGACCTTCCAGGTCCGCCGCAAGGGCCTGACCTACGCCATCGGCCGGCAATTCTTCCAAGGGCCGGAGGCGATCCTACGCTGGCGGGCCGACGGCGTTTCGCCCTTCGAACGGATTCGCACGCTCGATCCACGGCCAGACCAGCATCTGATCGAACGCGGCATCGCGCGGCTGGTCGCCACCTATCCTTCGCTCGCCGGCATTCGTCCGGCGCAAAGTTGGGGCGGCATGGTGGATTCCACCCCCGACGCCATACCGGTGATTTCCTCCGTGACGTCGCATCCGGGGCTTTTCATCTCCTCCGGCTTCAGCGGCCACGGCTTCGGGATCGGCCCCGCGGCCGGCAGGCTCGCAGCGGATCTCATCCGCGCAGACAGACCCTGCGTCGATCCGGCACCTTACCGTTATGAACGGATAATCGACGGAAGCGATCTCGGCAAACCCGGCATGTTGTGAGGCGAAAATGAAGACACCCGAAGACATCCTCGCCTACCTCGTATCTTTTCCGTCGGTGGTCGGAACGGCGAACCATGAGATCGTCGGGTGGATTCGCGCCTACCTTACGGAACTCGGAGCCGAGGTGAGCGTGCTGCCGGGTCCGGAAGGCGATCGCTCGAATCTCTTCGCCACCATCGGCCCGGCCGAACGGCCCGGTATAATCCTGTCAGGACACATGGATGTGGTGCCGGCCGCCGAGCCGACGTGGACGAGCGACCCGTTCAGTCTTCGGCGCGAGGGCGAGCGGCTTTATGGCCGCGGCACGAGCGACATGAAGGGCTTCCTGGCTTGCGCTCTCGCAGCCCTGCCGGCCATCGCTGCCTCACCGCTTTCCCGGCCTCTTCACCTTGCCTTCTCCTATGACGAGGAAGCCGGCTGCCGCGGCGTTCCGCACCTCATTTCGCGGCTGCCGGATCTCTGTGCGAAGCCGGAGGGCTGCATCGTCGGCGAGCCGAGCGGCCTGCGCGCCATTCGTGCCCACAAGGGTAAAGCCGCTGCCCGCATCGAGCTCATCGGTCGCGCCGGCCATTCGTCGCGGCCCGACCTCGGGCTGAATGCCATCCATGCCATGGCGGAGATCGTTACCGAGGCGGTCCGTTCGGCAGAGGCTTTGACCGAGGGGCCGTTCGACGACAATTTCGAGCCACCCTATTCGTCGCTGCAGGTCGGCACAATTGCCGGCGGGCAAGCCGTCAACATCATCCCCGACCGCTGCACGATCGAGCTCGAGGCGCGCGCCGTGGCCGGCGTCGATCCGACTCGGCTTCTTGCGGGCATCGAGGCCAAGCTTGAAAGCCTGGCCGAACGCGGCTTCAAGGCACGCTGGGAAGTCTTGAGCGCCTACCCGGCGCTGTCTCTCAAGGACGATGCGCCGCTTGCCGTTCTCATGGAGGCCCTGACCGGGCAGAAACCGCTCCCCGCTGTCAGCTTCGGGACGGAAGCGGGCCTCTATCAGGCAGCCGGCATCGACGCGATCATCTGCGGCCCGGGAGATATCGGACGTGCCCACAAGGCGGACGAGTATATCGAGATCGGCGAGCTCGCGGCCTGCCGGAACATGATCGAGGCGCTGGGGCAAAGGCTGCGCGCCTAGCCACCGCTTATCCGGCTAAGCGGAAGCCGCCGATAAAATCAGTGCCATATGCCGTGGCGCAGGCACGCTTCGGATCATTCTACCGGCACATCGGGGCAACGATGGCCTTGAAACCAGTGGGGAAGATTATGGCCTTTCTGTTCAATTCCGATGCCGAACGGGCAAAGATCTTTGCAGCCGAATTCGCCCGCGAGCTTCCCTCGCTTCCCTTCGTGGCAGACGCCGGCAGTGTGGATCCCGCCGCGGTCCGCTATCTGTTGACATGGACTGCGCCACCGGACCTCGAGCGCTACGTCAATCTCGAGGTTTTGTTTTCGATCGGTGCCGGCGTCGACCAGTTTGCCATCGACCGCCTGCCGAAGAACGTCAAGCTCGTCCGGATGATCGAGGACGGCATCACCCGCATGATGCAGGAATATGTGACGCTCGCTGTCCTCGCACTGCATCGCGACCTCCCCGGCTATCTCGACCAGCAGAGCGCCCGCGAATGGCGGATGCGGCCGGTCCGGCAGGCATCGGAGCGGCGGGTCGGTGTGCTCGGGCTCGGAAATCTCGGTCAGGCGGTATTGGACCGCCTCAGTCCCTTCGGCTTTCCGCTCTCGGGCTGGAGCCGGTCGCCGCGCGAGATCCCCGGGGTCGCCTGTCACCATGGCGAAGCCGCTCTCACCGACTTCCTTGCCACCCAGGACATCCTGATCTGCCTCTTGCCGCTCACTGTCGAAACGCGCGGCATTCTCAATGCTTCGCTCTTATCGAAGCTCCCGAGGGGCGCCGGCCTCGTGCATGTCGGGCGCGGACCGCAACTTGATACGGACGCGCTTGTCGCTGCACTGGACAACGGCCAACTCGCGGGCGCCGTCCTCGACGTCACCGATCCCGAACCGCTGCCGGCGGACCATCCTTTGTGGCGTCACCCGAAAGCGATCATCACCCCGCATATCGCCAGCGTCACCCAGCCGGAGACCGCGGCAAGAACCGTCATCGCCAATATCAGGCGCCATGAAGCCGGCCTCGACCTTATCGGCCTCGTCGACAGCGACCGAGGCTACTGAACCCATCACAACCCGAAAGGAAAACCATGTCTCTTCTGAAAACCATCGACACTGACCCGCAGTTCGAGCCGAAGCGGTCGAACCCGACGCCTGAGCGGCTGATTTCCGGCAATCCGTCGTTCAAGACCTGGGCCCAGGACGTAGCTCGCGACGGCATGGTCAACACCGGAGTCTGGGAAGCGACGCCGGGCGAGACCCGGTCGATCAAGGGCGAGATCTTCGAGTTCTGCCATATCCTCGAAGGCGTGGTCGAACTGACCGAAGAGGGCGGCGCACCCGTCACCTATCGCGCCGGCGACAGTTTCGTGATGAAGCCCGGCTTCAAGGGCGTTTGGCGGACGATCGAGACCGTCCGCAAGATCTACCTGACCGTCGGCTGATGGTGTCACTTCGGGAAATCCCGGTCTACGAGATCGAGCGGCACGGCTATAGGCTCAGCACCGACCGCAGCCGGCTCGACCTCGATCTCGTTCACAGCTACCTGGCGGGAGACTCCTATTGGGCACGCGGCCTCGACCGCGCCCTGTTCGAGCGTGCGCTCGAAGGCTCGCTGCCGGTCGCGATCTACGCGCCGGACGGCAGCCTCGCTACCTTTGCACGGGTGGTGACCGACCTGGCAGTCTTCGCCTATCTCAGGGACGTCTTCACCCTGCCCGCCCATCGCGGGCGGGGCCTTGCCGCCTGGCTTGCCGAAGCCATTCGTCAGCACCCTGAACTCGCCTCCGTCACCACCTGGATGCTGGCGACGCGGGATGCCCATGCCGTCTATGAGAAGGCCGGCTTCCGGCCCGTCCCGCACCCGGAATACTACATGAGCGTGCCAAAGCCTGACGAGGCTCCATAACCGGAGGTTATGGCGTACCCCCATGTTTTTCTTGGTCCTCAGTGCGTTTTTAGCAGATTCTGGTCGCCGGAAGAACAAGGAAGACAGTACATGAGCTATCGCATCGGCGTCGATGTCGGGGGATCCTTCACGGACTTTGCCGTCTTCGACGAAACCAATGGGCGCCTCGCCACCCTCAAGGTGTTTTCCCGGCCGGACGAGCCCGGCGCCGAAATAACCGCCGGTCTGACCAAGTTGAAGGCCCGAGACGGCCTCGATCCGGCCGGGGTCAGCTATTTCACCCACGGCACCACCGTTGGCGTCAACACGGTGATCCAGCGCAACGGCCACGATCTGGCGCTGTTCACGACCCGCAATTTCGAGGACGTGCTGCAGATCGCGCGACTCAAGATTCCGCAAATCCACAATCTCTATTCGGTGCGGCCCGAACCGCTCATCCCCCGTGGCCGCGTCTTCGGCATCTCGGAACGGACGCTTGCGAACGGCGAAGTTCTCGTCACGCCGGAACGCGATGACGTGGCGGCCGCGGTCGATGCCGCACGGCTGGCCGGCTCCAAGGGGATCGTGCTTGCCTTCCTCAACGCCTATCGCAATCCGGCGAACGAAACAGCCGTGAAGGCGATGATCGGCGAGCTTGCGCCCGAGTTGCCGGTTTTCTCTTCGGCCGAGACCTGGCCGATTATTCGCGAATATGAGCGCACCATCACCGCAGTCATCAGCGGCTATGTTCAGCCGCGGGTCTCGCGCTACCTCGATCGTTTCGAGACGGTGCTGCGCCAGGAAGGGCTTGCCTGTCCGCTGCTGATCACCAAGAGCAATGGCGGCGTCATGGGTATCGACCAGGCGCGCAGTGATTGTGTGCAGATGATCCTGTCCGGCACCGCCTCCGGCGTCATCGGCGCCGGCTATCTCGCCAGGGCGAGCGGCTTCGACCGGATTCTCAGCCTCGACATCGGCGGCACCAGTGCCGATGTGGCCGTGATCATCGGCGGCGAGCCGCAATATGGTGTCGGCGAGTTGATTGGTGACTTCCAGATCCATATCCCGTCGGTTTCGGTGAGTTCGGTCGGACAGGGCGGCGGCTCCATCGCCTGGGTCGATCCGCTCGGCATGCTCCAGGTCGGCCCCGACAGCGCCGGCTCTACGCCGGGCCCGGCCTGCTACGGACGCGGCGGTACCCGACCGACAGTGACGGACGCCGTCGCCGCCTGCAACCTGGTCGGCCATATGCCGCTCGGCTACGGTGCCGTCGAGGTCGATCACGGAGCGGCGCGCGCGGCGATCGCACCGCTTGCGGAAGCCCTCGGGAGCAGCATCGAAGCCGTCGCCAGTGACATCATCAATATCTCAGTCTCGGGCATGTATGCCGAGGTGAGCGGGCTGATCTCCCGCTTCGGCATCGACCCACGCGACTTCCATCTCTTCGCCTTCGGCGGCGCGGGCGCGATGCTCGCTTGCTTCCTGGCGCGCGAACTCGACATGAAAGGCGTGGTGGTGCCGCCGACACCCGGCGTCGTCTCAGCGCTCGGCGGACTGATCGCCGATCTCAAGAACGACTTCATCCGCACGGTCTATTGCGACGTGACCGTCGAGGGGCTCGCCGCCGTGGCATCTCCCTATGCCGCGCTCGGCGCGCAAGCCGAAGACTGGCTGCGCAATAAGCAGGGCTTCGAGGGCGAAGCCGTGGTCAAGGTCCTCGCGGATATGCGCTATCAGGGACAATCCTACGAAATCGAGGTGCCCCTTGAAGGCGCGTGGCTTGAAGCTCGCAATGCGGCCGCAGTGGCGGATGCCTTCCATGCCGAGCATGCCCGGCTGTTCGGGCATTCATCGCCCACGGCGCCGGTGCAGATGGTCAATCTGCGCCTGACGATTTCGGGCGCAACGCCGAAGCCGGCCCTCCTCCCGCTCGCCCCCGCCGTGGCCCCGGTAACGCCGCGGCTGGCGGTCGATGCCTGGTTCGATGGCAAGGCCGTTCAGACCGCCGTCTACCACCGCACTGATCTTAGGGCCGGCCATTGCCTCGACGGTCCCGCCATCGTCGCGCAGGACGACACCACGACGGTCGTTCCGCCGGGCTTCGTCGTCGATGTCGATGCGTTCGGCAACCTCGTCATCACCCGCAGGGAGGCCTGACATGGCGATCGACCGTAGAAACCTGAAAGTGCTTGCCAATTTCTGCGCCGCAGCCGCCGATGCCATGGCCTTCACGCTGATGCGCACCGCCCATTCGGCCTTCGTCAAGGAAACGGAGGATTTCTCCTGCCAGATAGTGACGCGCGAGGGGCTCGCTTTCGCAAACCCTCGCCAGTTCGGCGCGCCCTGGTACAGCGGTATCGACTATGCGCCGCTGATCGAAATGTTCGACGACTATGCCGAGGGCGACATCTGCATCACCAACGACCCCTATAGCGGCTTCGTCGCCACCCATTCTCCGGACATCCACATCTGGAAGCCGGTCTTTCATGAGGGGAGGCTCGCCTGCTTCGTCGTCGGCCATATCCACAACACCGACGTCGGCGGCGCCGTGCCTGCCTCCCTTTCTCGCTCCCTGACGGAGATCGAGCAGGAGGGCTTGCGCATCCCGCCGGTCAAGCTTGTTCAAGCGGGTGTTCTGAACCAAGTCGTGCTTAGCATGATGGCGGCCAATGTGCGGCTACCGGAACAGAATATCGGCGATCTCAACGCCCAGATCGCCTCCGTCAATATCGGCGAGCGAAAGCTGAAGGAGATTATCGCCCGCTTCGGTTACGAGGATTTCATCGATGGCGTCGGGCAGATCCTCGACTATGCGGAGGCGCAGACACGGGCGATCATCGCCCGTGTGCCGGATGGGGAATATTTCTTTGCCGACTATGCGGACGAGGATTCCGTCGGCGGAAAGCCCTGCCGTGTGGCGCTGACGCTTCGCGTCAATGGCGACGAGGTCGAGCTCGACTATACGGGCAGCGACCCGCAGCTCGGTTCCTCGCTCAACATGCCGACCGGCGGACGCGAGCGCCATCCCCTCGTCATGGTCGGCCTCACCTACGTGCTCTACACGCTCGACAATAGCTTGCTGCTCAACGCCGGCACATTGCGGCCGGCCCGCGCCGTGCTGCCCGAGGGAACCATCGTCAACTGCGAGCGGCCGGCAGCGGTCGGCATGCGGTCGCTCACCTGCGCGATGACCCAGATCGTTACCGTCGGGGCCTTTGCCCAGGCGCTGCCCGAGCTCATGCCCGCCGCCTCCCCGGGTGGCAATGCGATCATGAACGTCAAGACCAGCGCCAGGAACGGCCGCGCGGTCATGGCGTCGATCGGCCCGGTCGGCGGCGGCGGTGGCGGATCGCCGATCCGCGACGGCAGCGATGGCGCCGGCGGCGCCACCGGCTTTCTGCGCAACACGCCGATCGAGATCAGCGAGGCGGAAGTCCCGATCCGCTTCCGGCGTTACGGACTTGAGCCGGATACCGGCGCACCGGGACGTTACCGCGGCGGCCTATCGGCGATCATGGAATTCCAGGTGTCGGCGCCTGAGACTGTCGTGACGGCTCGCAACCGCAACCGCTCGATCATGCCCTCCTGGGGGCTGAAAGGTGGGCATGCGGGTGTGATCTCCCGTTTCATCCGCAATCCCGGCAGGAGCGACGAGACCGATCTCGGCAATACCGACGTCGTGCGCTTAAATCCCGGCGACGTCATACGCGTGATCGGACCGGGTGCCGGTGGCTATGGCGATCCCTTCGAGCGGCCGGCAAGTGCCGTGCTGCGCGATGTCCGCCGCGGCGCCGTTTCGCTCGAAAGCGCCCGCCGCGACTATGGCGTGGCGATCGCTGCGGACGAGATCGACGCGGACGCCACGGCTGCCTTGCGCGCCAGAGCACGACCGAGGCCCGGCACCTTCACCTATGGGACCGAGCGCATCGCTTTCGAGGCGGTGTGGACGCAACAGCGCTACGATTTGCTCACCCGTTTCCTCGCGGGCGTTCCGGTCGGCTGGCGCTTCTTCCTGAAGCATCGCATATTCGAGACCGTCGCCACCCTTCCCGCGGAGGACGAACCCCCGATCGACCGGCAGATGGGCGCGATCTTCTGCGAGATGCGCGAGAGATATGGGCTTTGATGGCTTCCCTTGCGTCGGCTAAGACTTCGGCGTGCGGGGACGGGGAGCGATGAACGCGCGCCAGCTTGAGATCTTCCGGGCAATCATGCGCGATGGCAGTATCACCGCTGCTGCGAATTCGCTCGGGATTTCCCAACCGGCGGCGAGCAAACTCCTGCATCATATGGAGGGCCAGCTCGGCTATGCGCTTTTCGACCGTATCGGCGGGCGGCTGGTGCCGACGATGGAAGCGAACCTGCTGTATGCCGATGCCGATCGCGTATTTCGCGAAGTGGAGGCTTTGAAGGCGCTGGCGAGGGACATCGGCGCGCAGAAGATCGGTCTTTTGCGGCTCGGCGCGAGCTTGCCGGTGACCTATTCGGTCCTGCCGGGAGCGCTCTCGGCCTTTCGCGCCCGCCACCCCGAAGTGAAGGTTCACCTGCATGCGCTGCCGAAGCGGGAGATCGCCGAGGCGCTGCTCCTCGGTGATATCGATCTCGCCGTCACGCTGTCGCTCATCCAGGCGCCGACCGTGCGCAGCGAAGTCCTTTGCGAGGTGCCGATCGTCGCGGTGATGCGCGCCGGCGAGCCGCTTGTGGAACGGTCGGAAATCACGCCCGCGGATCTCGAGGGCAAGGCCCTGATCTCCTACGGCTCGCACGCCGAGATCGGCGCGGCAATGGATTCTGCCTTTGCCGACAGCGGCCGGCAGCGCAATGTCGCCATCCAGATCGCTTCCTCCGTTGGCGCCGCGCCGCTGGTGCGCGAGGGCCTGGGAATAGCGCTCGTCGACGGCCTGGTTGCCTGGCGCGAATTCGAGGGGCTGGTCGCCCGTCCCTTTCTGCCGCGCATCACGATGCAGGCGGTCGCAACGACTAACGACGCTCGTCCCGCTTCCCGCTTCGTCCAGCCATTCATCGCCTGCCTCAGGGCGACGCTGGACAGCAAAACATTGCGCTGAAACGCTTGCTGCAAACGGGATATTCCGTCGCCCCCTTTGGTCCACTCGACCGAAACTGCCGGATGGTGACCGCTAATCTTGCTTGGACCGAAGGCCAAGGAACAGCGATGACCCTCAGCTTCAATCCCGATACGCTCGAACTCCCCTCCGGACATTTCATCGGCGGCCGCTACGTGCCCGCGGCCGGCGGGCTCGCGATGAACCGCCCTTCCGATGGCGCCGCCTTCGCCGAGTGCCCCGTGGCGGGAGAGGACCTGGTCGATCAGGCGGTCACGAGCGCTCGCCAGGCGCTCAAGGAGAGCGGTTGGTCTGGCCTGCGCCCGCGCGAACGGACGCGGGCCCTCTCCCGCTGGGCCGACCTCATCGAAGCGGAGGCGGAGACGCTTGCGCGCCTCGAAGCGGTCGCCTCCACCCGCCCCATCGGTCACCTCATTGAGGGCGATATCGCCATCACCGCCGAGCAGATCCGCTTCTTCGCCGAGTTCGCCGACAAGGAAGGCGGCGATCTGGTGCCGACCGATGACGACAATCTCGGCATGATCATGACCGAGCCCTATGGTGTCGTCGGCGCGATCACGCCCTGGAACTTCCCGGTCTCGATGGCGGGCTGGAAGCTCGGGCCGGCGCTTGCCGCCGGCAATGCGGTCGTGCTGAAGCCGTCCGAGATGACGCCTTTCTCGACGCTCTATCTCGCCGAGCTTGCGGTGCGCGCCGGCCTTCCAGCCGGGCTCGTCAATGTCGTGCTCGGCGATGGGCCGACGACGGGAAGCGCCATTACGGGTCATCCGGGCATCGGCAAGGTGAGCTTCACCGGTTCGACGGCCGCTGGGGCGGCGATCATGCAAAACGTCGCCCGCACGGGCATCAAGCCGATGACGCTCGAACTCGGCGGAAAAAGCCCGCAGCTCGTCTTCGCGGATGCGGATCTCGACCGCGCAGCACAAGCGATCGCCCGCAACATTCTCGCCAATGCCGGCCAGGCCTGCGTGGCCGGCTCTCGCGTGATCGTCGACCGGAAAGTCGCCGCTGCATTGACCGAAGCGATGGTCGCGCACATGCGCGCAATAATCCCCGGCCCGACCTGGGACGAGACCAGCCAATATTCGCCGATTATCTCCGAGCGCCAGATCGGCCGGATCGATTCGATTGTCCAGTCATCGCTCGACGCTGGCGGCGAGTGCCTGATCGGCGGAAAGCGTCTCGACCGGGAGGGCTATTTCTATGCGCCGACACTGATCGCCGGCGTCGAGCAGTCCTCTCCGGCCGTGACCGAGGAAATCTTCGGCCCGGTGCTGACGCTGCAGACCTTCGACGACGAGGAGGAGGCTTTGGCGCTCGCAGACCATCCGACCTACGGCCTCGCCGCCGGCGTTTTCACCCGCGACCTGTCGCGCGCCATCCGGATAACGCGGCGGCTCGAGGCCGGAACAGTCTGGGTCAACCGCTACGGCCGCTCGCGCGACCACATTCTTCCGACCGGCGGTTACAAGAGTTCCGGCATCGGCAAGGATCTGGGACGCGAGGCCTATCTCGCCAACCGCCGCAGCAAGAGCGTGCTGATCAACCTCTGAGTGATAAGGATGGACATGGAGACCTATTCGATCGCGCTGATTCCAGGAGACGGCATCGGCCAAGACGTGACGGCGGCCGCCTGGCAGGTGCTGGAGAAAGTCTCCGCACAGTCGAGCTTCGCGTTGGAGGCCACGACCTTTCCGTGGTCGTGCGCCTATTACAAAGAGACCGGGGCGATGATGCCGGACAATGGAATCGCGACGCTGCGCGGTTTCGACGCCATCCTGCTCGGTGCGGTCGGCTGGCCGGCCGAGGTTCCCGACTCGGTTTCGTTGCACGGGCTGCTGCTGCCGATCCGCAAGGCCTTCGTGCAATACGCCAATATCCGTCCGCATCGCCTGCTCCCTGGCGTCGAAGGTCCGCTGAAGGCACAAAATTTCGACATCCTCTGCATCCGCGAGAACACCGAGGGTGAATATTCAGGCGCCGGCGGCCGCGTCCATCAGGGCATGGCGGACGAAGTCGCCGTCGAGACGTCGATCTTCACCCGAACCGGTGTCGAGCGCATCCTCCGCTTCGGTTTCGAACAGGCCCGCGCCCGGCGTGGCAAGCTCGCCTCGGTGACGAAGTCGAACGCGCAGAAATACTCCATGGTCTTCTGGGACGAAATCACCGAACGGCTGGCCGCCGAGTATCCAGACGTCACTGTTACCAGCTATCACATCGACGCGATGGCCGCCCGCATGGTCATGACGCCGGAAAGCCTCGACGTCGTCGTCGCCTCCAATCTCTTCGGCGACATCCTGACCGATCTTGGTGCCGCCATTCAGGGTGGCCTCGGCTTTGCCGCCTCCGCCAACATCAATCCCGATCGCAGCGCTCCTTCGATGTTCGAACCGGTGCACGGATCGGCGCCGGACATCGCCCATCTCGGCGTCGCCAACCCGCTCGCGGCCATCTGGTCGGCCGCGATGATGCTAGATCATCTCGGCGAGGCTGCGGCGGCGGAACGGATCATGGCGGCGATCGCCGCCGCCACCTCCGCCGGGATCGGAACAGTGCCCGGCAGAGATAGGACGGAAACCATCACAGCCGCGGTTTTAGCCGCACTCGACTGATCGTCAGAGGAACAACAATGCTGAAATTGAATGACAAGGATCTTTTCCGGCAATCGGGCCTGATCGACGGGGCGTGGATCGGTGCTGCCTCTGGGCAGGTCGTCGAGGTGATCGACCCGGCGACGCAAGCTGCCCTCGGCACCGTGCCGGATATGGGCACGGCGGAAACCCGTGCTGCCATCGATGCCGCCGCTGCCGCGTTCGGACCGTGGAAGAAGAAGACGCATGCCGAGCGCGCCGCTCTGCTCGAGCGCTGGCACGCGTTGATGGTCGAAAATCTCGAGGACCTGGCGCTGCTGTTGACGATGGAACAGGGCAAGCCGCTCGACGAAGCGCGCGCCGAGATCCGCTATGGCGCCGCCTTCGTCAAATGGTTCGCCGAGGAAGCCCGCCGCATCGGCGGCCATACCATCCCTTCGCCCACGGCGGACCGCCGCATCGTCGTGCTTAAGGAAGCGGTCGGCGTCTGCGCCATCGTGACGCCCTGGAACTTCCCGAATGCGATGATCACCCGCAAGGTGGCACCGGCGCTCGCCGCCGGCTGCACCGTGGTCATCAAGCCGTCGGAATTCACGCCTTTTTCGGCGCTCGCTCTCGGCGTGCTTGCCGAGCGCGCCGGTATTCCGGCAGGCGTCGTCAATATCGTCACTGGAATGCCGACAGAGATCGGCAACGAGTTCATGGCGAACGAGACGGTGCGCAAGATCTCCTTCACCGGATCGACGCGAGTCGGGTCGTTGCTGATGCGCGGCGCCGCCGACAGCGTCAAGCGGCTCTCCCTCGAACTCGGCGGCAATGCCCCCTTCATCGTCTTTGACGATGCCGATCTCGACCTCGCCGTCGAGGGGGCGATCGCCTCCAAATTCCGCAACGGCGGCCAGACCTGCGTCTGCGCCAATCGTATCCTGGTACAGGCGGGCGTTTACGACGCTTTCGCGGAGAAGCTCGGCGCCCGTGTCAACGCCATGAAGGTCGGCCCGGGAACGGAACCCGGCAACGTCATCGGCCCGATGATCAACGCTGCGGCCATCGAGAAGATCAACCGCCATGTCGAGGATGCGCTTGCCAAGGGCGCAAAGGTCGCGGCGCGCGGCAGATCGCTGCCGGAGGGGCGGCAATACACGGCTCCGCTGGTGCTCACCGGCGCCACCTCCGACATGCTGCTCGCCAGCGAAGAAACATTCGGTCCCGTCGCTCCCCTCTTCCGTTTCGAGACCGAAGAGGAAGCCATCGCCATCGCCAACGGCACGCCCTTCGGGCTCGCCGCCTATTTCTACACCGAAAGCCTGAAGCGCTCCTGGCGCGTGGCCGAAGCGCTTGAATTCGGCATGGTCGGCCTCAACACCGGCGCCATTTCCACCGAAGTGGCGCCCTTCGGAGGCGTCAAGCAATCCGGCCTCGGACGCGAGGGCGCGCAATGCGGCATCGAGGAATATCTCGAACTGAAAAGCTTCCACATCGGCGGGCTGAGCTAAGCACGCCAGACGCCAGTGGCCAGTGCGAAGGGTGACCATTCGGCTAAATCGTAGCGGATCGGCAGCGCGTCGGCCCGCCAAACGATCCGGCGCGGCTGGAAACGCCAGTAGCGTTCCGCGCCTTCCAGGAGCCCGCCCTCTGGTTGGCCGCACAAGAGCTCGGCCGCGCCGGTCATCTGGAGGAGGACACCCGTCGCAAAGTCCGGGAAGACAAGCCCAGCTCGCGGATTTACCACGATGTTGCCGAGGGTGTTGAAGAAACGGTTGCCGACGAAATCCGGGATTGTCAGCCAACCGTCTTCACCGACATGCACGGATCCGGCTCTGCCGCCGCGATGCGAGACATCCACTTGTCGCCCACTCGACAGGTCGGCATAGGTGGCGACGAAAAATGTATCCGCTTGCCCGACAAGGGCGCCCGCAACATCGTCAAGCTCCGAGCTCACTCTGGGCGGCACGGACGGCGGCTGCGACGGATCGCGGATGAAGCGGGCATGCCGGAGCTGAACATATTTGGGGCAGTTGCCGAAGCTCTGGGCGACGCTGATATCAAATCCCTTGGCGTGGCGGTTGAGAGTTCCGTTCAGCCGGTTGCGGCGGCGCGTGCCGAGATCGATTCCGAGGAGAGCGATCGCGGCGCCATCGTTCATGCCCGACTCGGCGGGGTCCGCCCGTTCTCTGCCGAGCTCGACCGTGAGCCGATGGGCGTCGGGCGCATGGAGAAAGCCAGGACGGGCGGCCCTGAGGGTCGCCCAGATGTCGCCATCCTGGTCCACCGCCCCCAGCACCACCATCGGCAACAGAGGATAAAACTCGCGGTGCTGGTCGATCAGATGGTCACGCATGACGCGGTACCCGACCTCTTCCATGCGTGCCTCCACGCCCAGTTGCCGCTGGAGCGCCATCTCGCCCTCATGCCAGGGCGAGGCAGACAGGATGGGGCTCTCCATAACCTTGCCTCCTCAGGCCGCCAAACCCACCGGGGTCTTCTGGAAGTCGACAAAGCCCGGTAGCGCCTCAAGGCGCTCGAGCCAGGCGCGGATGTTCGAGTATCGCTGAAGATCAACGTCGCCTTCCGGCGCCCGTGCCACATAGCTGTAGAGCGCGACATCGGCGATGGTCGGCCGGTCGGCGGCAATCCAGCGCCTTCCCTCGAGCGCGGCCTCGATCAACGTCAGGATGGAATGGGAGCGAGGGATGACCTCTTCCGGCCGGTAGGGTGCCTTGAACACGTTGATGAGGCGCGCCTGCGCCGGACCGTGGGCGATCTGGCCCGCGGCGACCGACAGCCAGCGCTGGACAACGGCCGCGCCTTGGGGGTCTTCCGGAAGCCAGTCCGTGCGCTCCATCTTCTTGGCGAGATAGACGAGAATGGCGTTCGAATCGCAGATGATCGTGCCGTCGTCATCGAGCACCGGGACCTGCCCGAACGGGTTGAGCTTCAGAAACTGCTCCTCCTTGTGCTCTTTGTCGGCCAGATCGACGAGCACGAGCTCATGCTCGACACCGAGGAGCGAGAGAAAAAGCCGGGCACGATGAGCGTGGCCGGAGAGCGGATGATAGTAGAGTTGCATTCTTGCCTCCTGCAAAAGAATGGAGATCACAGAATGATTATTATACGCAGAGTTGATAAGCTCGATCGAAAACACTAGACCATTTCACCCAGTGAAATAATTCTCTGAGGGCAGGAACGCGATGGATCGCTGGCAGGCGATGCGCATCTTCGTGCAGGTGGTGGAAAGCGGCGGCTTCGCCCCTGCCGCCAAGGTGCTGCACATGAGCCCGCCATCCGTGACCCGGGCGATTGCAAAGCTCGAGGATCAGATCGGCACGCGGCTCCTGATCCGCACGACCCGTTCTCTGAAGTTGACTGCTGCCGGCGAAGGCTATGTCGCCGATTGCCGGCGAATCCTCGTGGAGATTGCCGAGGCGGAGGCCAATGCGGCCGGCAGCTTTATTCACCCGGCGGGCTTGCTCACGGTTACCGCGCCTGCGCTTTTCGGGCGCATCCATGTACTCCCCGTCATCCTTGAATTTCTCGATTTCTACCCTGCCATGCAGGTGAAAACCGTCTTTGTCGACCGCGTGACCAATCTGGTCGAGGAGGGCCTGGATGTCGCGATCCGCATCGCGGCGCTCCCCGCCTCCGGCCTCATCGCGCGCCGCGTAGGCTCGGTCAGGCAAGTGCTTTGCGCGTCCCCGGGTTATTTCGAAAGGTTCGGCGAGCCCGAGAGCCCTGACGACCTCGCTCATCACCGCATCATCGGGCGCGATGGGCTCTTCGGTCATTCGGAATGGCTTTTCGGACGTGACAGCGGCATCCGCGCTGCGATCAGTCCGCGCCTCATCTGCAATACCAACGACTCGGCCATCGCCGCTGCGGTCGCTGGATGGGGATTGTCCCGGTTCCAATCATACCAGGTGGCGCCGGAGATAGAGGCGGGTCGCCTCAAGATCGTGCTGGCCGACTACGAGCGCGAGCCGGTGCCGATCCACATCGTGCATGCGGAAGGGCGCATGGTCTCGGCTCGAGTGCGCGCATTCGTCGATTTTGCGGCCGAACGCTTTCGCCGGCGCCCCGGAATGCATGCTGAGCTTAGGGAAAGCAGATAATAAGCTGCATCACTCTCCAGTGATCTACTGAATCCTATCGAGCATCTTGTAATACATACCGACCAACGGCAGGAACCACGGTTTTCCGAAATGTCCGGGCACGGCCGGCCAGCCGAGATCCTTGACCGGATTGCGATCGGCCTTGCCGAGAATGGCGTCGGCAAGAAGCATCCCCATATGGGTCGACATCTGCGCCCCGTGACCGGAATAGCCCATGGCGTACCAGAGGCCGTCGGTGAAGCCCGCCCGCGGAAAACGATCCTTGGTCATGTCGACCAGGCCGCCCCAGCAATAGTCGATTTCGACCTTGGCGAGTTGCGGGAAGATCTCGGCGAGACTGGCGCGAAGGATAGCGCCGCTCTTTTCGTCCGAGCGCTGGTCCGATGTTGCCGAAAACCGCGCCCGGCCGCCGAAGATCAGGCGATTGTCAGGCGACAGCCGAAAATAGTTGCCGATGTTCAGAGAGGTGACGCAGGTGCGGTTGCCGGGCATGGTTGCGGCGATCTCGGCGTCGCTGAGCGGCCGGGTCGCGATGATGAAGCTCCCGACCGGGACGATACGACGGCGGAAATAGCCGAAGGCGCCGGTCGTGTAGGCGCCGGTCGCCAGCAGTACGGTGTCCGCCGTCACGCGGCCGCGCGGCGTCGTCAATTCCTGCTTGCCGCCTGACTGGCGCCGGCCCGTCACCGGCGCGTTCTCGACGACGGTCGCACCGTGGCGGACGGCCGCATCGGCAAGGCCGACGACAAAGCGGCCCATATGCATCATGGCGCTCTTTTTTGAGAGCATTGCGCCGTGGAACGAGGCCGAGCCGATCTCGCTCTTCAGGTCGTTCGCCGTCAGGAGCGCCGTGTCCGGGTCGATCTCGCGGTTCACCACCTCGAAGTTCCGGGCGATCGCCTCGAAATGCGCCGGCTTCGAGGCAAGCTTCAGCTTGCCGGCCCGCCGGAAGCTGCAGTCGATCCCCTCTTCCGCCACAATGCGTTCGATCGTGTCGATGGACGCGTCAAAGGCGCGGTAGAGCGCCGCGGCCCGCTCCGGCCCGAGTTCCGCCTTGGCGGCGACGAAGCTGTGCGCGATGCCGTTGTTGAGATGACCCCCATTGCGGCCGGAGGCGCCCGATCCGACCGCGTTCGCCTCCAGCACGATCACCTTCGCGCCGGCTTTTGCGAGCTGCCGTGCAGCCCCGAGGCCCGTGAAGCCTCCACCGATGACGGCGACGTCATAGTGGCCCTCGACCGGTGCGCGGCTGCCCATTTCAAATGGGCGAGCCGTGTCGTGCCAGTAGGACTTGAACTGCATGGCCATCTCCTGTCAGAGCCCGACGACGCCGGGCAGGCCGGAAATATCCTTGATTTCCGTATACCCATAGAAGGGATTTGCCGGCTCGTGGCCGCGGTTGACCCAGACCTTGTTCTTGATGCCGAGATCGTGCGCCGACATCAGGTCGTAGCGGAACGAGGAGGAGCAGTGGAGAATGTCCTCCGGGCCGCAGCCCAGCATGTCGAACATATATTCGAAGGCCTTGAAGCGCGGCTTGTAGGCCTGCGCCTGTTCGGCCGTGTACACCGCATGGAAGGGCGCGCCCAGCTTCTCGACATTCGACATGATCTGCGAATTCATCGCGTTCGACAGAATGACGAGCGGTATCTCCTTGGCGACCTTGGCAAGTCCGGCCGGCACGTCCGCATGCGGGCCCCAGGTCGGCACGCGCTCATAGACCACACGGGCGGCTTCCTCGCGGAATTTTATGCCGTTGCGCTTGCAGGTGCGTTCCAGCGAATTGTGCACCACTTCCGCATAGGGCTTCCAGTCACCCATGATCTCGTCGAGACGATAGGCGGCGAAATTCTTGATGAACTCGGCCATGCGCGGCTCGTCGAGCTGCTCGCCGTAAAGGTCGCGCGCCGCTTCCGCCATCTGGAAATTGGTCAGAGTGCCGTAGCAGTCGAAGGTGATGTATTTCGGACGGAAGTTCGCCATGCGCATTCTCCTCTTCAATGACGTGACCCGGGTTTATCCGAAAAGGATCATAGGCGTGTCCCGTCCGCCGGCTTGCGCGATTTGGCGCCCATCGAAGCAGATTATACCGTATCCGCGGGCGGCTTTGGCACATGGTTGTGTGCACTGCCCACAGCGCTCGGGCTTGTTCCCACGCTCGAGACCCTTTGCCGCCGCCCTGCCGGCATAAGATGCGGCGACCCGCTCACGTAAAGGTATAAGATACCGCCCCCGGCACCGTCTTCGGACGATCTGCCGGTCGGCCTTCCTTGAAACTTGCTGGAGGAAATCAAGGACCCTTCCATGCAGTTAAGTCAGATCGAACTTGCGACCTTCGGCCCGGAGCATCTGGAGAGCGCCGTGCGCCTCTCCCGCCAGGCGGGTTGGCCGCACCGGCTGGAGGACTGGCAGATGGCGCTGGCGCTGAGTGAGGGCGTCGTCGCCCTCGAGGCCGGCCGGGTCGTCGGAACCACGCTGGCGACAGGCTATGGAAACGACTGCCTTACGATAAACATGGTGATCGTCGACGAGGCGATGCGCGGCCGTGGCCTGGGGCGCAGTCTGATGGATGCCGCTTTGCGGATTGCCGGCGACCGGCCGCTCCGGCTCGTGGCGACGGCGGAGGGTCTGCCGCTCTACGAAAAGCTCGGCTTCCGCGAAACCAGCACCGTGCTGCAGCACCAAGGTATCGCACGAAACCTCGCCGCGCCTGCGGAAACGGCGGCGGCGACCGCGGACGACATTGCCGCTATCGCCGCTCTTGACCGCATCGCTTTCGGAGCCGATCGCCGGGATCTGATCGCCTATCTCGCCAAGTTCGGCGAGTTCGCGGTCATCCGCCGCAACGGCCGCATTACCGGTTTCGCCGCCCTGCGCGCCTTTGGCCGTGGCGATGTCATCGGGCCCGTCGTTGCTGCAAACGTCGACGATGCCAAGGCGCTCGTCGTCCATTTCATCGCAATGCGAAGCGGACAATTCGTTCGGGTCGACACCACCGCCGAGACAGGGCTCTCCCCGTGGCTGTTTGACCAGGGGCTCGCCCATGTCGGCGGCGGGATCACCATGGAAAGGCCGCTCCTTCCCCGCGCCGCCGATCGCGCCGCCACTACCTTTGCCCTCGCCAATCAGGCGCTCGGCTGATCTGGAGATCTCGATGTATAGCAACTCCCTTATCGAACTCGACCGCGCCCATCTGGTCCACCCGGTCGCCTCCTATCGCAGCCACGAGCGCACCGGGGTCCGCGTCCTCAGTTCCGCCAGGGGCGCAACCGTGACCGACGCCTCCGGGCACACGATGATCGACGGTTTCGCCGGGCTCTGGTGCGTCAATGCCGGCTACGGCCATGACAGCATCGTCGAGGCGGCGGCCCGGCAGATGCGCGAGCTACCCTATGCCACCGGCTATTTCGGCCTCGGCTCCGAACCGGCGATCCGGCTCGCCGCCGAATTGGCGGAACGGGCGCCGGGCGATCTCAACCATGTCTATTTCACGCTTGGCGGATCGGACGCCATAGACAGCACCATCCGCTTCATCCGCTACTATTACCATGCGCAGGGACGGCCGCAGAAGAACCAGTTCATCTCCGTCGAGCAGGGCTATCATGGCTCCTCGACCGTCGGTGCCGGCCTGACGGCTCTGCCCGCCTTCCACGCTGGGTTCGGGGTGCCGCTCGACTGGCAGCACAAGATTCCATCGCATTACGCCTATCGCAACCCCGCCGGCAGCGAGCCGGCCGCGATCATAGCCGCCTCGGTCGCGGCGCTGCGCGCCAAGGTCGAGGAGCTCGGCGCCGACCGGCTGGCCGCCTTCTACGTCGAGCCGATTCAGGGCTCTGGCGGCGTACTCGTGCCGCCACCGGGATGGATGAAGGCGATGCGGGACCTCTGCCGGGAGCTTGACGTCCTGTTCGTCGCCGACGAGGTCATCACCGGCTTCGGGCGCACCGGGCCACTGTTTGCGTGTACCGAGGAAGACATCGTCCCCGACCTGATGACGACGGCCAAGGGGCTCACATCCGGCTATGTACCGATGGGCGCCGTCTTCCTCTCGGACAGGGTCTACGACACGATCGCCGATGGCGCCGGTGCGTCGGCTGTCGGTCACGGCTACACCTATTCCGCCCACCCGGTCAGCGCCGCCGTCGGCCTGGAAGTACTGCGCCTTTACGAAAACGGGCTTCTCGAAAACGGCCGCACGGCCGGCGAGCGGCTGATGGCCGGCTTGCGCGGCCTCGGCGATCATCCGCTGGTCGGCGATGTCCGCGGACGCGGCATGCTGGCGGCGATCGAGCTGGTCGTCGACAAGGAACGCAAGACACCTTTGCCGGCCGCTGCCGATCCCGCGCGCCGAATTTTCGACCGCGCCTGGGACAACGGCCTTATTATCCGCGCGTTCGGCAACGGTGTTCTCGGCTATGCCCCGCCGCTCTGCTGCACAGACGAGGAAATCGACGCCATCGTCGAGCGGACGCGGACGACGCTGGACGAGACTTTGGAGGATCCGGATGTCCGCGCGGCGCTAGCCTGAAGCGGCGTTCTCCCGGTCCGCGGGCGGGCATCTCCGGCGGATCGGCAGTTGGAACGGCGAAATACCGGTTTATCCTGATATTCGCAATTTTGTGCCGCCATCCTTCTCCCATTCAGAGAATCCGGCGAGCCGATACTGCCAAACTGGGTGAGCTAAGGGTGCAAGAATGCCGGGAAAGCAGGGGTTTAGCCCCCTGTGTCAAGCGCCAGCGGCCCATTGAAGACAGCATTTTCTTCTGCAAGCCAAGCGCGAATGACTTTCGTCGCGCTCAATCGAGGAAAAAAACTTGGCAAAGACCTTCGCGGATTTCAAATATCTCACCTTCGACGTGGTCGGCACGCTGATCGATTTCGAGGGCGGCATCAAGGATTGCCTGGCCGGCATCGCCAAGGAGGCGGGTGTCGCGGTCGATGGCGAAGAGGCGCTGAAGCTCTACCGCGCGGCGCGGTATTCTCCCGACGCCGATCTCTTCCCCGACGACCTGGTGCGCGTCTATCTGGCGATCGCACCGGAGCTCGGGCTTCCCGCCGAAGCAAAATATGGCGAAAGGCTGCGCGATTCCGCGAAAGACTGGAAGGGCTTTGCCGACAGCGCCGAGGCGCTCGCCCGGCTCGCCAAGCGCTACCGCCTGGTCGCCATGACCAACGCCCGGCGCTGGGCCTTCGAGCATTTCTCCCGGGAACTCGGCAATCCTTTCTACGCCGCCTTCACCGCCGACGACACCGGTACCGAAAAACCGGATCCGGCCTTCTTCGAGAAGGTCTTCGCCTTCGTCGCTTCGGAAGGCAATTCGAAGGACGACATCCTGCACGTCGCCCAGAGCCAGTATCACGACATCGGTATTTCGCGGAAACTCGGGCTGACCAATTGCTGGATCGAGCGGCGCCACGCCCAGAAGGGCTATGGCGGCACGATCGAACCCGCCGAGTTCACCAAGCCCGATTTCCACTTCACCTCCATGGCAGGGCTTGCCGACGCCGTGGAGCAAAGCAAGGCCGCCTGAACGGGAGGCGGATCATTCCAACCGAACTCCGCGCAATAAGACGGGGCGATCGAAGTAACCACCACGAAAGGGGAACGCTATGAACGACAAGATCACGAACTGGACCAAGAGAGACGACGCAGTCGTCGAAAGCGCCATTCGCCGCGGCGCCACCCGCCGCGAGCTCCTGCAGATGCTGCTTGCCGGCGGCGTGGCAATGTCGGCCGGCGGCCTCGTGCTCGGCCGGGCCGGGAATGCTGTTGCCGCAACGCCGGTGACCGGCGGTACGCTCAGAGCTGCCGGCTGGTCGGCCTCCACCGCCGACACGCTCGACCCGGCTAAAGCCTCGCTCTCCACCGACTATGTGCGCTGCTGCTCCTTCTACAATCGCCTCACCTTCCTCGATAAGAGCGGCACGCCGCAGATGGAGCTTGCCGACGCGATCGAATCCAAGGACGCGAAGACCTGGACCGTCAAGCTGAAGAGCGGCGTCACATTCCATGACGGCAAGCCGTTGACCGCAGAAGACGTGATCTTCTCGCTGAAACGCCATCTCGACCCGTCGGTCGGCTCGAAGGTCGCCAAGATTGCCGCGCAGATGACCGGTTTCAAGGCGGTCGACAAGCAGACGGTCGAGATCACGCTTGCCGATCCGAATGCCGACCTGCCGACCATCCTGTCGATGCATCACTTCATGATCGTCGCCGATGGCACCACGGATTTCTCCAAGGGCAACGGCACCGGCGCCTTCGTCAGGGAAGTCTTCGAGCCCGGCGTGCGCTCGGTCGGCATCAAGAACAAGAATTATTGGAAATCCGGCCCGAACGTCGATTCCTTCGAGTATTTCGCGATCAGCGATGACAGTTCCCGCGTCAACGCACTGCTTTCTGGCGATATCCACCTCGCCGCCTCGATCAACCCGCGTTCCATGCGCCTTGTCGAGAGCCAGGGTGACGGCTTCGTCCTGTCGAAGACGACCTCCGGCAACTACACCAACCTCAACATGCGAATGGACATGGAGCCCGGCAACAAGCGCGACTTCATCGAAGGCATGAAGTACCTCGTCAACCGCGAGCAGATCGTCAAGTCGGCGTTGCGGGGTCTGGGTGAAGTGGGCAATGACCAGCCGGTTTCCCCGGCCAACTTCTACCGCAATGCCGAGCTGAAGCCGCGCGCCTTCGATCCGGAGAAGGCGAAGTTCCATTTCGAGAAAGCCGGCGTGCTCGGCCAGTCGATCCCGGTGGTCGCCTCCGATGCGGCGACATCCTCGATCGACATGGCGATGATCATCCAGGCCTCCGCTGCCGAGATCGGCTTGAAGCTCGACGTCCAGCGCGTTCCGGCAGACGGTTACTGGGACAATTACTGGCTGAAGGCGCCGGTCCACTTCGGCAATATCAACCCGCGCCCGACGCCTGACATCCTGTTTTCGCTGCTCTATACTTCGGAAGCCCCGTGGAACGAGAGCCAGTACAAGTCCGCGAAGTTCGACAAGATGCTGATCGAGGCGCGCGGTTCGCTCGATCAGGAGAAGCGCAAGGAAATCTATAACGAGATGCAGGTGATGGTCGCCAACGAAGCCGGCACCATCATTCCGGCCTACATCTCCAACGTTGACGCTACCACCGCCAAGCTCAAGGGCCTGGAAGCCAATCCGCTTGGCGGCCAGATGGGCTATGCCTTCGCGGAGTATGTCTGGCTCGAAGCCTGATGAAGCGATGGTCCGGGGGCTGCTGTCGGTTCCTCTGCAAGGAAACCGTGAGCAGCCCCCGGACCGGTTTTTCGCTTCGTTTAACGTGGGTTCGAATGCCGAAAGGAAGCGCGCGTGAACAACCGTGTCCTATCGCTTGTGCTGAGCAGGCTGCTCATCGCCATGATCACGCTGGTGATCGTCTCCTTCGCCGTCTTCTTCGCGACGACGCTCCTGCCCGGAGACACGGCAACCATCCTGCTCGGCCAGGCCGCCACACCGGAAGCCGTTGAAGGTCTGCGCAAGGCCATGCATCTCGACGAGCCGGCGCTCTTCCGGTTCCTGCGCTGGATCGTCGGCCTCGTGCAGGGCGACCTCGGAACCTCCTACGCCAACGAAATGCCGGTCGCCGATCTGATCGCCGGGCGCTTCATCAATACGCTGAAGCTTGCGGGGGTTACCGCGCTCTTCTCCGTGCCGATCGCGCTGACGCTCGGGATCAGCGCGGCGATGCTGCGCGGCTCGCTCTACGACCGCGCCGTCACGGTGCTGACGATCGGCGTCATCTCCGTACCGGAATTCATGATAGCGACCTCGGCCGTGCTGATCTTCGCCGTCTATCTGAAATGGCTTCCCGCACTCTCCTTCGCCAACGAGGTCCACGGCCTGGCCGACATGCTGCGCATCTACGCCATGCCGGTGATCACCCTCACCTTCGTCATCTCCGCCCAGATGATCCGCATGACTCGTGCGGCGGTGATCGAGACGCTCAACACGCCTTATGTAGAGATGGCGCTCCTCAAGGGCGCCTCCCGCCCGCGGATCGTGCTTCGCCACGCCCTCCCGAATGCGCTGGGGCCGATCGTCAATGCCGTTGCGCTTTCGCTTTCCTATCTGCTCGGCGGCGTCATCATCGTCGAGACGATCTTCAACTATCCCGGCATCGCCAAGCTGATGGTCGATGCCGTGGCGACCCGCGACCTGCCGCTGATCCAGAGCTGCGCGATGATCTTCTGCCTCGGCTACCTGTTGCTGATCACGACGGCCGACATCATCGCCATCCTTTCCAATCCGAGGCTTCGATGACAATGACCCATTCGAGCACTTCGACCACTTCTACCCGGACACCCGGAACCCGGCTCGGCTATCGGTTCAACATCGTCGGGGTCATCGGTCTCGCGATCATCCTTTGCTGGGCACTTGTCGCGGTCTTCGCGCCGCTGATCATCCCCTACCCGGTGGGTGAGATCGTCGACCTCGACTACTTCGGGCCGATGAGCCGCGACTTCTGGTTCGGTTCCGACTATCTCGGCCGCGACATGCTTTCGCGAATCCTGATGGGCGCCCGCTACACGGTCGGCATCTCGCTTGCGGCTGTGACGATCGCCTGCTTCTCCGGCGTGGTGCTCGGCATGATCGCAGCGGTCGCCGGTGGTTGGCTCGATACGATTCTGAGCCGCTTGCTCGACGCGCTCAACTCGATCCCGAGCAAGCTCTTCGGCCTCGTCGTCGTCGCCGCCGTCGGCTCCTCCATTCCGGTGCTGATCCTGACGCTCTCGGTGATCTACATTCCCGGTGCATACCGCTTTGCCCGGGCGCTCGCCGTCAACATCAATGCGATGGACTTCATCACCGTTGCCCGCATCCGCGGTGAAAGCACCCTCTATCTGATCCGCTCGGAAATCCTTCCGAATATCGCCGGGCCGGTGCTCGCCGATCTCGGCATTCGCTTCGTCTTCATCGTGCTCCTGCTCTCCGGCCTCTCCTTCCTCGGCCTCGGCGTCCAGCCGCCCTATGCCGACTGGGGCGCATTGGTGCGCGAGAATATCGGCGGCCTGCCTTTCGGGGCGCCGGCGGTCATCTTTCCCTCGCTTGCGATCGCCAGCCTGACGATCAGCGTCAATCTGCTGATCGACAACCTGCCGCAGAAAATCCGGGACCGCGCATAATGGCAAACCTCGTCGAAATCCGTGACCTGAAGGTCGAGGCCACCACCGATTCCGGACGCCGGGTCGAGATCATCAAGGGCATCAGCCTGGACATTGCCGATGGCGAGATCGTCGCACTGATCGGCGAGAGCGGCTCCGGCAAGACGACTATCGCCCTGACCCTGATGGGTTACGCCAGGCCCGGCTGCCGCATTTCCGGCGGCAGCGTTTCCGTCGCCGGCAAGAACATGGTCGCGCTCAGCGAAAAGGAGCGCGCCCGCGTCCGCGGCACCGAGGTTGCCTATGTGCCGCAATCGGCCGCTGCCGCTTTCAACCCGGCCGCCACCATCATGGACCAGGTGATCGAGATCACCCGCATTCATCATCTGATGTCGCCCGATGAGGCGCGCGCCAAGGCGGTCGATCTCTTCCGGGCGTTGTCGCTGCCCGAACCGGAGACGATCGGCGCCCGCTATCCGCATCAGGTCTCCGGCGGACAGTTGCAACGGCTCTCCGCCGCCATGGCCCTTATCGGCGATCCCAAGCTGGTGATCTTTGACGAACCGACCACCGCGCTCGACGTGACGACCCAGATCGAAGTGCTGCGCGCCTTCAAGTCCGTCATGAAGGCCGGCGGCATTTCAGGCGTCTATGTATCGCACGACCTCGCCGTGGTCGCCCAGATCGCCGATCGCATCGTCGTGCTGAAGGGCGGCGAAATGCAGGAGACCGGCACCACCAACGAAATCCTCAACGATGCGAAGCACCCCTATACGCGCGAGTTGCTCGACGCCTTCGAGCCGAAGCCGCGAGGCGCGGCCGGTCCCGCCGAGTCTCAACCGGCGCCGCTTCTGAAGATCGACACATTGGTCGCCGGCTACGGGCCGCGCCAGGCAGACGGGCTGCCGCTCGTGCGCGCCGTTCAACATGTCTCTCTCAAGGTGGAGAAGGGGCGCAATCTCGGCATCATCGGTGAATCGGGCTGCGGCAAGTCGACCCTTGCCCGCGCCATCGCCGGCATCCTGCCGGCAGTCGCCGGCAACATCGCCTTCGAGGGGCGCGAGCTCGGCCGAAGCGCCCGCGAGCGCTCGCGCGAACAGCTGCGCGAGATGCAGATCGTCTTCCAATATGCCGATACGGCGCTCAACCCGGCAAAGTCGATCGAGGACATTCTCGACCGGCCGCTCGCCTTCTACCATGGCATGGATCGAAGGGCGCGCAGCACCCGCATCGACGAATTGCTCGACATGGTGCGCCTGCCGCGCAACCTGCGCCACCGCCGGCCATCGGAGCTCTCCGGCGGCCAGAAGCAGCGCGTCAACTTCGCCCGGGCGCTCGCCGCCGAACCGAAGCTCATTCTTTGCGACGAGATCACCTCGGCGCTCGACACCGTCGTCGCCGCTGCGATCATCGATCTCCTCAAGGAATTGCAGCGCGAGCTCGGCCTTTCCTACATGTTTATCAGTCACGACCTGTCGACGGTTCAGGCGATCTGCGACGAGGTCATCGTCATGTATGCGGGCGAGAAGGTCGAACAGCTTGCCTCGTCCGACCTGGCGAACGGGGCAAAGCACCCCTATTCCAAACTCCTCTTCGCCTCCGTGCCGAAGCTCGACACCGGGTGGCTCGACGGTCTCGCCCAGCCGGAGAAACTCGGCGCCTTCAGCAAGGCCGGCTGACGCCCGACTAAGCTAAATTATTAGGCATGCGGCCGGCGGCGCCCACATCCGCTTAAGCCCTGATCGTGTTGCGTGCGGTATCACTCCGCCGCGGGCATATGCTTAGCACACTCAGGCGAAGCCTGACCGCAGGGCCATCACGGGGAGCGCCGCAGCAACCATTATGACGCCGTAGGGGATCTTGCGCGTCGTGCGGATCTCCTCCAGTCGCATCACCACCGAAAGGTGCGCCAGCTGCAGCGGCATCGGCACTTTGAGGATCAACAGTGCCGCGATGCCGCCGATTAGCAGGAAGACCGCGAAGGGCAGCATGCCGTGCCAGCCCACGAAGAACCCGATCGGCAGAAAAAGCTTGGCGTCACCGGCGCCGAAGAGCCGGAAGGACCAGAGGCCGAAGCCGAGGGCGAAGAGCAGGAGGCCGGCCGCAATATCGCCGCCGATGCCGTCCGAGGAGAAGAGCACGGCGCCGACGTCTTCGGTCGTCAAAAGTGTCATGGAAGCGCCGACCGCATAGACGGCGATGAGGGCAAGGACGATCGCATTCGGTATTTTCCAGTGACGGAAGTCGCTCCAGGCGGCATAGAGGAGGAGTAATACCGATGCCACAATTGCAATGTTGATGTTCCCGATCATCTTTGTTCATACTCCATACGCGTGATCGAAATTGCTGGTCTTCAAGAAGAATTCGAGATTTTCTAACCCATTTGGGTTAGTAGGTGCCCAATATGTAACCCATTTTGTCTTAGTACAATACTGCTATATTGATTATTAAAACAGAGCAGTTCCGTTTTGCATTTTAACCATAAACTATAGACTCCGAAATTGGCTAAATATAATGATTGACGTTTTAGTAGTTAACCGTTTATTAATCAACCCAGTCGGAGAGATGGTCTCGACGGCGGCGCGGCCGGGGGAAAATTGCGGCACGCGTAATATATTTTGGAGATATTTCGATGAAAGCTTTTGTATCTAATGTATCCGCTTTCGCACAGGAAGAAGATGGCGTTGCGCTGTCGGAATACCTGGTTCTCCTTGGCCTGCTCGTCGGCGGTGTCATTGCCGCCGTTACCGCCGCAGGCGGCAACCTTGCCACTGCGTGGAACGGCTGGGGCGGATTTTTCCTGAGATTGGATGACGCGGCTGTGGCTGCCGGTGCTGGCACTGGCGGTGGTGGCACTACGACCCCCTGAATGCATCAGCAATGAGGAGAGGGGTTAATTAACCCCTCTCCTATATTTTAAACAATTGTCGAAAAGTATTTTCGATTTCGTATGGAGTATCGGCCGTGCGCTCCTCGACGATGATTAGTCTTTCTGTTGCCATTTTGCTCGCCGGCGTCGCGGTTTTTGCGACCCGGACCTATCTCACCGATCAGCAGGCGCGGCTTGCGGCGGCAAATGCGCCGAAATCCGAGGAGAGAACGCTCGTGGTCGCCGCTAAGCCTATGCGCTTTGGCGATCGGGTGCGCCCGGAGAACCTGAAGGCCATCCCCTGGCCCTCCGAAGAGCGTCCGGACGGCTCATTCCAGACAATTCAGTTGGTTCTCGGCGACGATACGGAGCCCCGCTATGCCATGGAGGCGATCGACCCCGGCGAGCCGGTGTTGACCTCGAAGATCACCGGCACCGGTGAGCGGGCGACGTTGTCTGCAGCGCTCGACCAGGGCATGAAGGCCGTCTCCATCCGCGTCAACGACGTGCTCGGCGTTGCCGGTTTCGTGCGTCCGTCGGATCGTGTCGATGTTCTCCTGACCCGTGTGGTGCGTCAGCAGAACAACACCGACCAGACCTATGTCGACGTGCTGCTCCAGGGCGTGAAGGTGCTGGCGGTCGACCAGATCGCGGACGAGCGCAAGGACGAGCCGTCCATCGTTAAGACGGTCACCTTCGAGGTGACAACCGACGAGGCGCAGCGCCTGACGCTGGGTGCAAGCATCGGCACGCTGTCGCTCACGCTTCGCAACATCGCTTCTTCCAATGTCGAGCAGACCCGGCCGATCACGGTTGCCGATCTCGGCGGCGGCTTGATCTCCGCGGACCTCGCGAAGTCCTCCGACGATGGGCGATTCGCGACAATCGAGGATCTCGTCCGCAAGGTTGGCGATGAGCTCGGCAACCGGATTGACTCGGTCGAAAGCAAGATGAAACAGCCCGTTAATGGAAAACAGGTACAGATTGCAGAGCGAAAGGCAGAACCACTCTTGCCGGTAGAGCCGAAATGGGCGACGGTGGGCGTCTGGAATTCGACGAAGCGCGAAGAGCACCGAGTCGGTCTCATCCAGTGAGCTGAGAGGGTGCGGCTTTGCCCGCAGGCGCTGTGGCTGAACGAGGAGCGGAGGCAGGAGCGGGGATGTTGAGGGGAATGAGGAACAGGGCGGCAAGAGCCGGAACCCTGGCGGCGGTAGCCGCGGCGCTAATTGCTTATGGTGGTTGGGGACCGGGTCTGGTTGGCCCCGCCGATGCCCAGGAAAAATTCATCAGCCTGACCGGCTCGGTCCAACAGGTGACGATCGCGCCAAACGATACGGTAACGATCAGGACCGGCAAGGTCTTTGGCGACCTGGTGATCGGCAGCGCCGAGATGATCGACGTGGTGCCACTTTCCGATCAATCGCTGTTCATCCGCGGGAAGCAGACAGGCGCGACGAACATCTCCGTCTACGACGACAACAAGTCCTTGATCGGCGTGATCGATATTCGCGTCGCCGCCGATTTCAGCGAAGTGGCATCTGCGATCCGCTCCACCGCACCTTCAGCACGGGTTCGGGTATTCAATTCCAATGATCGCATCCGATTGACCGGCACGGTCCGCGACGCCGTCGAGCTGCAGCGGGTTATCGAGATCGCCCAGTCCTATTCCGAAACACCGGTGCTGAACCAGTTGCGTGTTGCCGACTCGCAGCAGGTGATGCTGGAGGTTCGGGTTATCGAGGCGTCCCGCCAGACCGGCCGCGACCTCGGTATCGGCTGGTCCGGCCAAGGCCGGAACGGCATCGGCAAGGCGACGACCAGTCAAGGCATCTCGGTCAATGACGACGGCGCGCTTGTCCGAACACTTGAGGATGCTGCAGGTGCCGCGACCGGTATGCAGCCCTTCGGTCAGCTGATCGCCAAGGTGCTGGAGATTTCCGGCGGCCAGATCGACATCGTCATCAACGCGCTGGAGCAAAAGGGCCTGGTGCGCCGGTTGGCGCAGCCGAACCTCATCGCCATGAGTGGCGAAACCGCAAGCTTCCACGCCGGCGGCGAGGTGCCGATCCAATCAACGGTCGCGAACGGTGCGACGCTTGCGACCGAGACCGACTACCGGCCTTTCGGCGTGCGGCTCACCTTCTCGCCCGTGGTGCTCGATGGCGGCCTGATCAGTCTCAAGATCGAGCCCGAAGTCTCTGAACTCGACACCTCGATCAACGTCAACGGCAATCCCGGCTTCATCTCGCGCGCGGCAAGCACGACAGTCGCGCTGCGTGACGGCCAGAGCTTTGCGATGGCAGGCCTGCTTCAATCCGTCAATGCAAAGGACGTTCAGCAATTGCCATGGCTGGGACAGGTTCCGGTGATCGGCGCGCTGTTTCGCTCGACGAGTTTCTTGAAAAGGGAGTCGGACCTCGTCATCGTCGTTACCCCGCATATCGTGCGGCCGTCGACGCCAGGCGAAGACCTTTACAGCCCGCTCGAACAGACGCGTTCGTCAAATGACGTCGAGCTCTTCGCGCTCGGTATCCTCGAGGTGGACAAGGACATGCTGCGCCGCTTCCGCAATGGCGAAGGCGTGAAAGGGCCGTATGGCCATCGTCTCGATCTCGACGTGGGAGGCGCAGTTGTCCTTTCCAAGAAATAAGCGCGCACTCCTGGTTCTTGCCGCCACAGGTCTTCTCTCGGGCTGCGCTGACTATTTGAACCACCGCGACACGATCACCTTCGGGGCTGGAAATGCGGTGGAGGCCAACAAAGGCATCCATATCCAGGATCCTTTCCCGCGGGCGGCCTACAACACGCGGATCGCCAGCGACGGCAAGGTCATCCATCGTGCCATCCGCACTTACCAGGGCGGCGGGCAGACAAGCGCGCCGGCGCCCTCGGCGGTTATCCTTCCGGTGGCCACGCCGCCGAATGGAGCGGGCGGAACGACGGGGCAGTAACAACGGGCTGAATTGAAGAACGGCAACCGAGCTGGAACGGAATGTGAATAGAAATACCGGGATGATAACCTTGGGTCGCACGATCGAAGATTATAAGTAAGTTGATCCGATACTCTAATAGATTTCGATAGTTGAGACGCGGGATGCGAGCGAATTGCCGCTCATGATTTCCAAAGTCCCGTTCTCGTTTTTTAAGCATGTCGTTGTCCCAAGCGCGCTACGTGACTTGGGCGACGAGTGAGAGTCTCGGCGGAAAACCGCCGCGATCCGAGGGGCATGCCAATGTTGTTGCGTAAGGCTATTAAACGCTTCTGGGACGATCATCGTGGTTACGTCATCGCGTTGACGCTGATTTCCATGCCGCTCCTGCTCGGCTTTTCACTCCTCGTCATAGATGTAGGACGCACAGGCAACCTTCACACCGATCTTCAAAATGCGGTTGATGCCATGGCACTCGCTGGGGCCCGCGAGCTCGACGGACGCGACGACGCGATCAGCCGCGCCGACGCGGCAATCGAGGCGCTCGCCAACAGTGCCGCCTTCGGCGGCGGCGGCAACGGAATGTCTCTCGGCTCGCACGTTACCGTCACTTATGATGCGGGGAACGATGCCGGGAGCACGGTGACGGTCACCTATCTCAAGGAAATTCCGGCCGACGACGACGACGAGATCACCAACGCAATGGTGGCCGCAGATGCGAACGAGGCGTCCTACGCCTGGGTCGTTGCCAAACCACAGGCGATGACGACGATCTTCCCCATCCCGGTTGGCTTCAATCGTGACACGATCAATGTGTCAGCCGAGGCGGTCGCGGTTTACAGGTCGAGCGCTTGCGATGTGACGCCGATCTATATCTGCAATCCTTTCGAGCCGGCCGGTAATTCCACGGAGGCCGGAAACCAGGCAGCAACGGATGCCCTTCACGAGAATTTTGCCGCGGGTAATCTCTACGGCCGCCAGATCGAGCTTCACAGCACCTCGTCATCTTCGCCTGGACCCGGCAATTTCGGCTTCCTGGCGACCTATGGCAACGGCGCGAGCGTGCTTGCCGAAGCGCTGGCCACCGGTTCGCCCGGCGTCTGCTACAAGCAGGACGCCTTGGAAACGAAAACGGGGGCGATGGCCGGACCGGTCGAGGCGGGGCTGAACACGCGCTTCGGCATGTATTCGGGGTCATTCGGGAATGCGCGCGACGACGGCCGTTACCGGCCGGCCCGCAACGTGCGCTCGGCACAGAATCAAACCGGCGGCGCCAACAAGATCTGCGGAGAATATAACCCCCTCATGAGCGGAAGCACCGTCGGCGACGTAACCAAGGCCGTGCCGCTCGGTTATGGCGCGTCGATGTCCTCGCTGGCCGGCGGCAAGATCAGCAGCGGCAACGACTGGCAGTACAACAGCTATTGGAACGTCGCTCAGGGAACCTCCGCTCCTTCCGTCAGCACGATCCTCAGCAATCATTCGAGCTACCCGTCGCCGACCGGCTCTCCTTCGCAGCCTTCAGCCTATGACGTCTATCGTTACGAGCTGAACAACTCCGCCCTGCTCAACCACGCTTCCGTCAGCGGCGAGACTGGCGCGCCTCGGACCGGCGGTCAGTGCTACACAGGGCCTGATCTTTCGAACTACACGGATGGCGACTATGGCGATCGCCGCGAGATTTTCGCCGCCATCGTAAATTGCGGCTATGAAAACGCCGTCGGACACCTGAACGGCCACAAGGAAACCCAGTCCGTCGCCTTTGCCCGCATGTTCCTGACGAAGCCAGCGATCAAGGACGGTGGCGAGCGCTACCTTTCGCTGGAAATGATCGACATCACGGGCAAGGGCGGACGCGGCACACTCGATGAATTCCTGCGCGAAGAAGCGGAGCTGGTCCGATGAACGGGTTCAAGAACTTCCTCGGCCGTCGACGCTGTTTCTCTTTCTGGTTGAATTCGGAAGGCGCGGTGCTCGCCGAGGCTCTTATCGCGGTGCCTTTCATCACGATCTTTGCCGCGGGCATTCTCGAGTTCGGCAATATCTTCTGGGAGCGGATGCAGATCGATGCCGGGCTGCGAGATGCCGGTCGCTATCTCTCGCGCTGCCGGCCGACGTCACCGACATACACCTCGACCTGCTCGGAGGCGACCGCGAAACTGATTGCATTCTACGGCACGCAGAGCCCAGCCGCGGATGCGGCGCTGCGGGTGCCCGGCTGGGGACCCACGCTTGCCGACATCACCGTCAATGCGGTCGGCGTCGATGGCACGTTTACCGTAGAGACGGCACATCTTTATGAGGCTTCGCCCATCTTCGGCTGGCTCGGCATCGACAACATCACCATCAGCGCCTCGCACGAAGAGAGGTATATGGGATGGTAGGCTGTCGTTTCCTTACTCGTTTACGCCAGGACGAAAGCGGCATCGCTCTTTCCGAGGCGCTGATCACGTTTCCGATCGTGCTCCTGGTCTTTGCAGCCTTCGTCGAGTTCGGTTTTGCCATGTCGCAATGGAACCAGACGGTGAAGGCGCTGCAATTTGGCGCGAGACTCGCGGCCGTCTCCGACCCGCTGACCAGCGACTTTGACACGGCGTTTCCGACTGAGGCCGCCAATCCGCTGAACAATGGCGATGCGACGCCGAACGACGCGACCGTGTCGTCGACTTGCGGTCCCGACCTTGCCAACTGCACCGCGGAACTCAGCCGGATCGTGCTTGGCAGCGACGGTGCATGCGGTGTGGCAGGTGATGCCCGCCCGGGTATCTGCGACATAAACTGGCGCATTCAGCCGGAAAATCTGGTGGTCACCTATCAGCGTTCCGGGCTCGGTTATTGGGGTCGGCCGGAGGGGCCGGTGCTCACCATGCGGCTCGAGGTTCGCGACGTGACCTTTGAACTCCCGGTCCTCGGTGCCCTGCTGGGGTTAAACGACGTCACCATACCAGCGCATCCGGTGACGATCACCACTGAAGATCTGCAAACATGCTCGACGTGCTAAACCCTTGAGAATGCGAGGTAAAGCTAGATGACCGCCCATATGAACTTCGTAGCGACCACAAAGATCCTAGTCCTTTCAGACGACGCGGCGGCCGCAAGCTTCATGCTCGATACCTTCGGGTCGCTTTCGCGTTATGACGTACGCCACATGGCGCTGAAAGCACTTGTGGAGAAGGGCCGGGTCGACCCGACGCAGTTCGACATGATCGTGCTCGACGTCGACAATGGCGAGGTCCTGCAACAACCGGAGCTGTTCTCCTTCCGTACCAACAACCGCAACATTCCGCTCGTCGTCGTCTCCGAGGAACTGGCCAACGATCGCATGCGGCTTCTGTTCCGCCTGAACGGCAATGACTGGCTGAAGAAGCCGCTGGAACGCCGCGCCTTGATCGACATGATCTCGACGCACGCGCCGACGGCGGGAGCGAATGAAAGCCGCGTGCACGCCGTGGTTTCGGCGGTCGGCGGGGCGGGCGCCAGCGTGATCGCCTCGTCGCTTGCGCATGTCCTCGCACAGCCAACGAAGAATTCTGCGCCTCGGGTCAATCTGTTCGACCTCGATTTTTCGTCCGGGTCGCTCGGCCGCTATCTCAACCTTGTCAATGACTATGACCTCATGCCGGTCGTCGCCAATCCTTCGCGCGTCGATCTCGAATTCATAGACCTGGTCCGCAAGCGCCATGCCGGCGGCTTTTCACTGCTGTCCTTCAAGCAGCCCTCCGTCCTCGGATCGCCGAAGGGAGCGGAACTGGTGCTCCGCATGCTGGATGTCGCGGCCTTCGAGAGCGATCAGACTGTCATAGATGTGCCTTACTACTACACGCCGTGGAAGGACGACGTGCTCGGATCGGTCAACAGTGTCACGATCGTCACAGAAATGACGATCCCGGCGCTCCACCAGGCCAAGGATCTGTTCCTCAATCTCGCGCGGCTGCGCGGTAGCTCGGATTCGATCTTCGTCGTCATCAACAAATATCGCAGCAAGCTCTTCAGCCTGGGGGTACGCCGGCAGCAGGTCGACAAGATTTTCAAGGATACTCGGGCCCATCTCATTGACGATGACTGGGACACGCTGAGCGAGGCACTCAACCGCGGCGTGCTGCCGTTCGAAGTCAATGATCGTTCGCGCTTTTGCCGAGGCGTCGGGAAACTCGGAGTGATCGTCCGATGAAGGCATGCGCGGAGCACAGCAGTATGCCAGGACGGAATGGCAAGCGGGGCGCATCGCGACCCGCCGCATGGGCGATTTGCACGATGTTGATCCTCGGCTTTGTCGGCCTCGCGGACGGTGCAGAGGCAAGTAATCGAGTGCCACGGGATCTTGGACCGAGCACGGCAACCATTGTGACCGCAGAGCACAGCTACCCGCCTGGCACGATCGTCGTACTCAGCGACAAGCGGACTCTCGATCTTGTCCTCTCGAGCAATCGCGCTCTCCGCTACAAGATCGGCGTCGGCCGCAACGGCTTCCGCTGGAGCGGTGTGGTCAGGGTAGGCCGCAAAACGGAATGGCCCGACTGGCGGCCACCGGCCGAGATGAAGGCGCGGGTGCCGGGGCTTCCCGAACTCGTCCCGGCAGGCCCCTTCAATCCCATGGGCGCGCGGGGACTCTATCTCTTCCGCGGAAATGCCGACACGCTCTATCGCATCCATGGCACGAACGAGCAGTCGACAGTGGGAGAATTTGCGTCCTCCGGCTGCTTCAGGATGAGCAATGCCGACGTCATCGACCTCTACAAACGCGTGAAGGTCGGGGCCACGGTGGTCGTTAAGTAGTTGTAAGGAGTAAGGCTGATGGCGAACGGGTTCATAGGACGCTTTTACAAGCAACCGCCGCAGGACAATGCGGAGCTTAGGCAGATTGCCGCCAATGCAGAGGCGGTCGCCGCGATACCGAAGGAAGCGGCTACCGAATCTGCGGCAGAGCAGGCTCCGCCCGGCCTCGACATGGTGGCGGAGAGGGTCAACCTGCATCGCCACCTCCTGGACCAGATCAATCTCGGCATACTTGACACGCTCGACAATGAAGAGATTGCCGCCGAGATCAGGCCACTCGTCAAGGACTATATCCGCCGCAACAATTCGCCGCTCAACGCCAAGGAAATCAACGACCTCGTTCGCGACATTACCGACGAGATGCTCGGCCTTGGTCCAATCGAACCGCTGCTGGCGGACGAGACCATCGCCGATATCCTCATCAACGGCCACAATAGCGTCTATGTGGAGCGTCGCGGGCAGCTCGAGAGCACGGCCGTCCGCTTCAAGGACGAGGATCACCTGCTTCGGGTGATCAACAAGATCGTCTCCGCTGTCGGCCGCCGGGTCGACGAGTCGACCCCGATGGTCGACGCCCGCCTCAAGGACGGCTCACGCGTCAACGTTGCGATCCGGCCGATCTCGGTCGATGGACCGCTCGTCTCGATCCGTAAATTTACCCGCAAGCCGCTGACGCTGGAGCGCCTCGTCGAATACGGGGCCATGGCGGACGAAATGCGCATCCTCTTGAGCGCAGCGGTCAAGGGCAGGGTATCGATGATCATCTCGGGCGGTACGGGCTCGGGCAAGACGACTTTGCTCAATGCGCTTTCCTCGCAGATCTCGGAAAAGGAACGGCTGATCACCATCGAGGATGCGGCGGAACTGCAGCTCCAGCAGCCGCATGTGGGCCGGATGGAGACCAGGCCGCCCACACTCGACGGGCGCAACGAGATCCGCCAGCGCGAACTCCTGAAGAACGCGCTGCGCATGCGACCGGACCGCATCATCGTCGGCGAAGTGCGCGGCGAAGAGGCCTTCGACATGCTGCAGGCGATGAACACCGGTCACGAAGGATCGATGACCACCATTCACGCCAATACACCGCGCGATGCGGTGAGCCGCCTCGAGCAGATGGTCGGCATGGCCGGCATGCCGATGTCGCAGCTCAGCGTCCGTTCCCAGATCGCCTCGGCGATCACGCTCATCGTCCAGGTGCAGCGTCTGAGCGACGGCGGCCGCAAAGTCGTTTCGGTCTCAGAGATCACCGGCATGGAAGGCGAAATCGTCCAGATGCAGGAGATCATGCGGTTCAAGAAGACCGGCAGCGATGAGAAAGGCCGCATTCACGGTGAGTTCCGCGCGACCGGCCTGCGTCCGCGTTTCGTCGAGGAATTCGCCGAACTCGGCATCATCGTGCCCGCGGCGATCTTCGAACCCGGCAAACCGCTCCAAACGGGGCCTGGCAAGTCATGACCCTCATCCTCCTCTATGCCGCCGTATTCGTTGCAGCGCTAGTTGCTGCAGAAGCGCTGCTGCGCACTTATGTCCGGACCTCGGAACGTCACAAGGCGGTGAACCATCGCCTCACCCTGCTCGAGGGCAGCGAGAACCACCGCGAGACCTACCGCGAGATGCTCAAGCAGCGCGGCATCGACGGGGAATGGCGGTCACTTCCGCTGATGCAGCGGCTGCGGCAGTACTACGTTCAATCCGGCCTCAAGTTCGATGCAAAGCGATTTTCGCTCTTTGGAATTGTCGGCGCCATATGCGTTTGGCTGGTCGTCCAGTATCTGGTGCCGATCAACCTCGTTCGGATTCCGATCTTTCTTCTCGCCTGCCTGCTCATCCCCGTGGTCATCGTCTGGCGGGCGCGTGCCAAGCGCATGCGCAAATTCTCCGAAAAGCTCCCCGAGGCGCTCGACGTCGCCAACCGGAGCCTTGCGGCGGGGCATCCGCTGCCGGCGGCGATCACGCTCGTTGCGCGAGAAATGCCCGATCCGATCGGCACCGAGTTTGGTCTCCTGTCGGACGAACTGACCTATGGCGTCACACTCGACGATGCGCTGATGAACCTCAACCATCGCGTTGGCGTGGAAGATCTCAACCTACTGGCCATCTCGCTGAGCGTCCAGGCAGGCACCGGCGGCAACCTTGTCGAAATCCTGCAGAACCTCTCGAAGACCCTGCGCGATCGCTTCATGCTAAAGGCGAAGGTCAAGTCGATCTCCGCGGAAGGGCGCATCACCGGCATCTTCATGTCGATGTATCCCTTCCTCCTGTACGGCATGATCAGGACCTTGGCGCCGACCTATTTCGACCCGGTCTGGGACAGCGGTTACGGCACCATCATCGTGACGGCGCTCTTCGTCGTGATGGCGATCGGCAACGTCATTATCTACAAAATGGTCAATTTCGAGTATTGAGGCGCCGCCATGTGGAACGAGTACGGCATTTACCTCATCGTCTTCTTTTCGGTCCTGATATTTTCTGCGGCCGCGTCTGAAGTCGTTTTCCGTCGGCGCGAGGTGGGCGTCCGCCTCTCGGAAGCAGGTCCGAAGGCACAGGGTGACGAGTTTCATGTGAGCGACGGCGCCATTGCCGACCTCGGCGAGGCCGAGAACCGGCTGATCCGTCGATACTTCGAGATCACCCGGCGGGATAGCAACGCTAATTCCACGCAGAACCGGCTCATTCGCGCCGGCTATTTCAGCGCCAACGCTGTCACCACGTTCCAGGCGATCCGCGCAATCGTCTGCGTTGGCGTGCTGGTCCTGACCGTCTGGGCGCTCAACCGCTTCTTGCCTGAAACGTCGCGGCTTATGACCCTGATTATCGCGATGTTCGCCGCCGGTATGACCTTCATTCTGGTAAACATCTATATCGATCGGCGCGGTGACGCGAAGGAGCGTGAGTATCGCCGTCTCTTTCCCGATTTCATGGACATGCTGATCGTCTGCCTCGATGCGGGCATGAGCCTCGAAGCGGCGGCAAACCGCGTCGCGCGGGAGTTCGTCAGCAAAAGGCAGGACTTCGGCCTGCATCTTTCGATCATGATGCTCGAGGTGCGCGGCGGTCGGCGATTGCGCGAGGCGCTTGCCAACCTAGCGGCGCGCCTCAG
The DNA here is from genome assembly GCF_000265205.3 of Sinorhizobium fredii USDA 257. Lineage (NCBI taxonomy): Bacteria > Pseudomonadati > Pseudomonadota > Alphaproteobacteria > Hyphomicrobiales > Rhizobiaceae > Ensifer > Ensifer fredii. Next base: position 3,117,380 of record NC_018000.1, on the reverse strand, counting down.
GATCGATGAGGCGCGCGCGCTTGCGGTCCTCTTCCGCCAATCGGAGGAACTCGGCACGAGCGTCACCCAGACGCTCAGGGTCTACAGCAAGGAAATGCGCGACCTGCGTATCGTCCGGGCCGAGGAAAAGGCCAACGCGCTGCCGATCAAGATGCTGCTGCCGCTCGGCGCCTTCCTGTTCCCGGTGAGCCTCGTCATTGTGCTCGTACCAATCGTCATCCGTGTCGTCAGCCTCATCGTAGGCCTGGCGCCCGGCGGTTAAGAAAAGCGAGGCTCCTATGCATTCGATCGATTCTATTCGCGGGGACATCGCTCCGGCGCTAGATCCCCGTATGCCACTGGCGCCGATGAGCGTCGAGGAAACCGGGCTCGAATTCTCCTTCCTGCTGCGACTGGCAGCAAAGTGCGCGACCGAACAGGACACGGTGACGCCATCGCATCTGGCGGATCGGATGAAACTTCCGAAAGCCGTCATCAATGCTCTGATCAAGGAGCTCACAAAGCTCGCTTATGTCGAGGCGCGTGGACTCGCCGGAGAGGACGTCAGGTCCGACATCCGCTATGCGCTTTCCACAAAGGGCATGGAATATGCCCATGCCGCCATGCGACAATCCTCTTATGTCGGGCCGGCGCCGGTCTCGCTCGACGCCTTCTGCCGCCAACTCGGCCTGCAGTCCATCAATCACGAGCGGGTGACGCAGGATGGCCTCGTCGCGAGCCTCGAGGGGCTCGTGCTATCGCCGTCTCTGGTGGAGAAGCTCGGCCCGGCAATGAATTCGGGGCAATCCATTCTGCTTTACGGGCCGCCCGGCAACGGCAAGACCAGCATCGCCGAGCGCACCTCGCGCCTGTTCCGACAGACGATCTGGGTACCCTACGCCATCGAGGTCGGCGGCTACGTCATCAGCTTCTTTGACGAAGCGGTTCACCAGTCGGTGACCGGGACGCCCTATCCGAAGGCCGATCAGCGTTGGGTCGAATGCCGGCGTCCTGTGATCAAGACCGGCGGCGAACTCACGCTCGACCTCCTCGACCTAGCCTATAGCGAAGGCTCGACCGTCTACGAGGCGCCGCTGCACCTTAAGGCCTCTGGCGGCGTCTTCATCATCGACGACTTCGGGCGCCAGCAGGTGATGCCGCAGGCGCTCATCAACCGCTGGATCGTGCCGCTCGAGCGCGGCTACGACTTTCTGACCCTGCATACGGGAAAGAAGTTCAAAGTCCCCTTCGACGAACTCGTTGTCTTTTCGACAAATATTGCCCCGAAGGAACTTTCCGACGAGGCTGGATTGCGGCGGCTGAAATACAAAATATTCATCAACAATCCTTCGCGAGAAGAATATATCCGCATATTCGAGGCCTATGCGCTAGGCGTGACGGTAGAAATGTCTATGGCGGACCTGGAACTGTTCTATGATCGCAAATACGGTGGCGAATCACTAGGCTCCTGCTACCATCCCAAGTATCTTCTGGACTTCGTAGCATCCTATTGCGAGTTCAACGGGCTTCGGAGAGTGGCGTCACTGGAGATGCTCGAACGGGCTTGGGAAGGGGTCTTCACGGCGGACTAGCCGTTGGACGGCGTGTGACTGGTAATTGTCACATGGAGTATGAGGCGGGGCGCTTGTCTTGGCAACATCGCCCTGAGTGTGTCGGGAATTAGTTCGAGGGCCACGGCCCGGCTTGCGGCGGAGTGAGGTGATGGTCAAAATGGCGAATATCGAGGTCGAACCCGACGCGCGGCGCGAACGGACGCAGGACGAGCCGAAAAGAAATCGGGCCGCGCCATTCATCGCCCTGGCATTGGTATTTCTGCCGCTTAACGCCGGTATCCTGCTCTACACAGCCAAGAACGCAGCCGACCTCCGAGAAAGCCGCGAAGTTCTCGCAGGCGTCAAGCGCTCCCTCGACGGACTGAAGCTGCAGCACGACAAGCAGGGCCGCAATATCGCCAGCGGCGCAAAGGCCGATGAGTTGGCGATCGTTCGCCAGCGCTTGGAGAACCTGCAGAAGGCCGTCGCCGAGCTGGACGACGGGATCCGCTCCGGTCTGCCGAGTTCCGGCGGTTCTGTTATCCTGAGCGCCCCCGGCAAAGAGGTGACGCAGCGCCTGGCGCCTTCGTTGAGTGCCGCCGACGCGGACCCGAAAGCCCAAGATGGCAGCCTGCCCTCCGGCGAGGCTGAGGGCGTTTCCATGTCTAACTTGCCGCGCTACGAAAGATCGGTTTCGCCGGAAGGCAAGTTGATCCTGCGAAAGGTACGGTAGCAGTAGCGATAACCGTTCAGCCGGGCCAACACGGCGACGTTCGTGCTGGAGAGACGCGTCTACCCGAATGGCGAGATGTGACCCTCGCAGGATTGACTTTCACAAGCCCTCCTGCTGGGAACTCCGGAGCGACCCATCGGTCAGCTATCACCGCTGCGCGTACTTCACGCTGTTCTTCATCAGCTCTAGGTTCCGCGCGGTCGTCTCGTTGCCGGGATCGAGCTCGTAGGCCTTTAAGAAATAACTGCGCGCCCTGGGAAGGTCGCCGCGCAGAAGATGGGAATAGCCGCGATTGTTGTAATAGACCGGGCTGTTGCCAATCATTTTGGAGAGTTGCTGATAGGCCCGATCCGACGTGTCGAATCGCCCGATCATGTCAGCAGAGGCAGCGAAGCCAAGCCAAGCAGCAGGGTCCTGCGGAAATACAGCGACCGCACGTTTGTAGATGGCGTAGGACTTGCCGTAGTTTTTTCCTTGAACTGCAGTTTGCCGGTCGGGATCAGTTCATCGTTTTTGTAGAAGGCGACGGCCGAATCATCCTCGAGAGTTTTGGCGCTATCTCCGAACGCCGCAACGTCGTCGAAAGCAGCCGATTGGCATCCGCTCAGGACGAGTGCGGCCAACAGCAACGGCGAAAGGCGACCAAGTCGTGACTGAATTTGAGCTATCAATATTCATCCCCTAAACACTGGGCGATCCTAGACTCGCGTTGTCTCGCGTTCACGTAAAATCCTATGCGATAGATTCTAACAAATAAAGAATTCGCGCCAGAGTCGCCATAGAGACACATACCTCCAATCACGATTGCGCCCCCTGAGGGGAAGCTTGCATCTAAGCCGGTTCGTTGCCGTCGGCCAAGCCGGAAGCGATTACCCGAGGCAGGAGCGAGTTGAAGAGACGAGCAAGCTTTCGACTTTGAGCTTCACTGGCGCTTCCCGCGCCTCTCTCCAAGATGGCTAAAGCTAGTCGGCGCCAAGGAAAGCTGCTTACTCGGGGTCTGCGAAACGCTCGTGGCCAAGCGGCAGTGCCACGGACCCTGGAACTGCGATGACTTCCCGAGAAGGCACATCTTGATTCTTCCGGTAACGCCTGCGAGCGCAACCGGCAGTATCAGCTCCTTAAGCGGAGCCTGCATTATGGAGGAATGATCTGTGCATATCCTTGCAGGCTTCAGTCGAATATCCACGATGCGCCGTGAAACGCCCGTTATGAGTGGACGGCCGCATGGGCGGCATCGTGGAAGGAAATGAGTTTTTCGCGTTTGTCGTCCCAAAGGACGAGCCTCACGCATTGCAAGCTTTCCCAAAGCGTGATGCGTCCGATATGCGCGAGCTGCGGGTGGTCGCGCAGAACTTCCGGCAATCTGTAGTAAGGGATCCTGCTCGACAGGTGATGGACGTGATGAATGCCGATATTGCCGGTCAGCCATCGCAGCACCAACGGCAGGTCATAGTGTGAGGCACCGTGTAGGGCTGCCTGGGGAAAGTGCCAATCCTCGCCGGCCGACCAGTGCGTATCTTCAAACTGGTGCTGCACATAGAAGAGCCAGATGCCGGCGGCGCCCGACAGCAGTACGATCGGCAGGTGGATCAAGAGGAAAGGCAGGAGTCCGATCGCCCAAGCCATCAAGGCGGCGCACATCACGATCGCGACATTCGTCGCCATTGTCGAGACCCAGGGGAGCGCCCCTCCGTTCATCATCCCGACCGGCAGACGCTGCTTAAGAAGAAAGAGCCATGCGGGGCCGAAGCCGAACATCACCAGCGGGTGCCGGTACAGGCGATAGCCGAGGCGCCTCATGGGTGAAAGTGCACGGTATTCCGAGATAGTGAGCGTGGTGATGTCGCCGACGCCCCGCTCGTCCAGATTGCCGGCCGAAGCGTGATGAGCGGCATGCGCCCGGCGCCAATAATCGTAGGGTGTCAGCGTAAGAACGCCGATGATACGTCCTGTCCAATCGTCGAGGCAGCGACGAGCGAAGAACGAGCCGTGGCCGCAATCGTGTTGGATCATGAAAAGCCGCAGGAGGAAGGCTGCGGCCGGGATGATCGCGATCAACCCGTACCAGAAGCTGTGAGCGAGGGAAAAATAAGCGATGGCCCAGAAGCCGGCGAACGGAACGGCGGTGACGAGAAGCTCCAGGACACTGCGTCCAATGCGGGGCTGACGGTATTTCGCAAGGGTCTTCAACCATGCTCCGGCATTGTCTTCAGCAAGGGATGCCGGTGGACGGGCATGTGCATTCATCAAACTGGTCCGTATTTCCTCGCCTCACACATCATCCGCCAAGGCCCTGTGGCTTGGGTTGAGTTTCAGGCACAGTGGTTGAGAAGGGTCAGGCCTGACGAGCCTTGCGTGCCGCATAACGGCGATCGCGCTCGGCTTTGCGCGCAGCTTCGTCGGCCACGACGCGTGCAACGCGATCGGCAACTTCAGCCTGCCGGGCTTCGGCTTCTTTCCTCGCCTCGATTTCGGCGGCCGCAGCCGCTGCTGCGGCTTCCGCCAGGAGGCGCTCGTTTTCGGCTGTCTTCAATGCTTCGCGTGCGGCCCGACGGGCTTCACGTGCGGCCGCCACCGCTTCGCGGGCGGCAAGCCGCTCCTGCATCTCGGGATCAGTCGCCTTGGGGGCGGAGGCGAATTTTGCCAGAAGCTGACGCTTGGCCTCGGCCGCAGCAGTGCGGCGTTCGGCAAAGCCATTGGCGTTGAGGTGTCTCAATAGATATTTCCTTAATTCTCGTGGTCACGCGCTCTTCGGAAAGGGGGCGCGGGCGTTGTGCCGGCAAATGGAGCCTCAGAACAGAAAAAAGGCCAGACATCCGCCTGGCCTTTTCGAACCCGTTGCCGCGATGCCAGTACATCCGTGGTCATCAGCGGCCAAAAGCTTTAGGCAGCGCGGAGCTGGCCTGCGGACATTTTGCCCGACTTTTTGTCTCGCTCGAGCTCGAAGCCGAGTTTCTGGCCTTCGACGATCGAATTCATTCCTGCACGCTCGACAGCTGAGATGTGAACGAACACATCAGCGCTGCCGTCGTCAGGCTGGATAAAGCCGAAGCCTTTGGTGGCATTGAACCATTTAACTGTGCCAGTGGTCATGACGAACCCTTTCTTAGCAACATTGATCACCGCTGAGCGACGCGCAGCGGGTTTTCGACTTTTGAGAGGGAAGTTCGTCAAGAGGCGCGAGGCGCAGCAAAAAACAAATATCGGCAAACAAAGTATCGATGTTGTCTCACTACAGCACTTTGATAGCGCCGTCCACTTTTTGTTTTGAAATTTCCCTCACTGCTAATTTTGGTATTTCTCCGCTGATGAGTCGCCCACCCTCCCCGATCTGCGTTCCGAAACCAGTTCAAAGGTCCTGTCGTCCCCTCCGCGGCAAAGGATATGCTTCGGCTTCGTAGAGCTCCCGCATCTGCTGACCGTTGAAGCGAGCCTCCTCGACCTCCAGAACGGAGCCGCGAAGCATCGAGGCCGGCATGTCCTCGATCGCAAAGCGAAGTGCTTCAGCGACCGAATCAAACCGCCTGTATCGAAGCCGGCTCGTCCTCCTCACGGTCTTGCAGGGATACAGTCCTGCACCGGCACTGTAATCAAACGTCGCCATTGGTGTGCTCCTTGGGCAAAGAGAGTGTAGCGGGAAGCGTCATACGCCTCTCGAGGCGCTGTTGCCGTTCAGCAGGCCCGCGCTCGCGCATCCGGGCGCGTGTCTTCTGCAGTTGGGAGCATTATCCTTCGGGCGCTGCGTGCCGGAAAGGGCGGCGATGTCCAACGCTATGGGCTGCGGCAGAAGCGGCATGCCAGACGCCTCTGCCCCCAATCGAAGCTATTTCTGCTTCTTGCCGAGGCTGAGCCCGCTGTTCGCGAACTTGACCTGGGTGCCCTGTGCAGCGGCCACCGGTGCCTTCGTCTTGTCTTTCTTTGGCTTTCGAACTTCGCGATTGCTTCTTGCCTGGCCTTTAGCCATCTGGTTCTCCTGATTTTTGGTTAGTTGTCGACTGCAGCTTTCATGTGCTGCATCGCCGTATGTTGCCCCACTCAGCAAGGACGTAATGTTCCCCGATCTAGGCAGGAAAGGCTGGCGCGCGGCGCTGCCAAACTGAATCGCTTGATGCGCGGTGCGACCGCTGGCTCGGCTTTACGAATTTGCTGAAGCCGAACGTTTTCGCCGTATCCAAATCCGCTGACGCTGACGAGGTTACGTGCGGTTGTGTGAAAGTGGAGGTCGGAAGACATGCAGTCCTCCTTTCGTTGGGGCCAGGACACCGAGGCCCCGAAGCAGCAGCGCCCTGAAAATGGCTGCTGAAGTCGACAGCATGCTCTCTTTAAGGGTTATAGGCAATCGACCATCGCCATCAATCCGAACTCGCCCACTGATTCTAGATCCACAAACGGATGCAGTCGGCTATTGCGACGATTTCCTGTTCTGCGCGAGGTCGACGATCTGAATCCCTCGAGGCTGCCAAGACTGACGGACGGTGCACGGCCGCGCTTCTTGCACAAAGTGAGTCGCCGTAGCGCGCACCACCTGTCAGGACGGCCTGGTCGACATAATACACGCCCTAGTGCGGAAAGAGGCTGGTCAGCGGCATGTGCGATTTGACGATCGGCGATTTCAGTACGACATAGCTGAAATACTTGTCGATGCCGACATCCATGTCGATCAGCCGTTCCATGATCGTCTGATATTCGACGATACCGCCGGTGACGAACTTCAAGAGATAGTCATAGCCACCGGAAACCAGGTGGCACTCCACGACCGAATCGACCTTTTCGACGGCCGCGAGAAAACGGGCGAAATCGATCTGGCGATGGTTCTTGAGCGTAACCTCGGTGAATACCGTCAGGGTCTGCCCGAGCTTGGCGATATTGATCTGCGCCGAATAGCCGACGATAAACCCCTCCGCCTGCAATTTCTTCACCCGCATCAAACAGGGGCTCGGCGAGAGATTGACGAGCTCGGCGAGCTCGACATTGGTGATGCGGCCGTTCTTCTGCAGTTCGTAGAGGATCTTGATGTCGATCCGGTCGAGTTTCATCGGCGCTCTCCAATTCGCGGGCAGACGGGATGGCAGCCATCACCGCCGGTCAGCATTTTATGCGGCCTCGACTTGCTGGCAAGCCGAAATCAGACGCTCCCTGCTCTGATAAGCTTATGGAAATTTTCCCAGAATAAATCTCCGCCTGGTGCCGGTCGAACCGAAGAATATGCCGTGAACGATCGAAGTGCGGCAGTCTCCGGATCGCCCAGGCGCTAGAATGCCGGCGGATAGATTGGAGACCGTCGATGCCCGCCCCGCTTCTTCACATCGAAACGACGCCCGCCCTGCCGGCAAGCGCGGACGCCGTCGTCATCGGCGGCGGCATTGTCGGCGTTTTCGCGGCCTATCATCTGGCACGGCGCGGCCTTTCGGTCGCACTCTTGGAAAAGGGTTGGATCGGCGCCGAGCAATCAAGTCGCAACTGGGGCTGGTGCCGCCAGCAGAACCGGGACGCCCGCGAACTGCCGATGGCGACGAAGAGCCTGTCGCTCTGGGAGAGTTTCGCCGAGCAATCCGGCGAGGACACCGGCTTTCGGCGCTGCGGCCTGCTCTATCTCAGCAATGACGAAAGCGAGCTGGCCGGCTGGGCGCGCTGGGGCGAATTCGCCCGCAGCGTCGGGGTAACGACTCACATGTTGGACGGGGCGCAGGCGAGCGAACGCGGTGCGGCGACCGGCCGCCGCTGGAAGGGCGGCGTCTTTTCGCCGACCGACGGCACCGCCGATCCATCGCGGGCCGCGCCGGCGGTCGCCCGCGCCGTCATGACGCTCGGCGGAACCGTACACCAGATGTGCGCGGCCCGCGGCATCGAGCTCGAGGCGGGGCGCGTGACCGGCGTCGTTACCGAAGCCGGCACGATCCGCACCCCCATCGTGGTCCTTTCCGGCGGCGCCTGGGCCTCCTCGTTCTGTCGGCAGCTCGGCATCCGCTTTCCGCAGGCCTCGATCCGCGCGTCGATCCTTTCCGTCGCACCCGGCGCAGAGGGCCTGCCGGCGGCACTGCACACGGCCGCGGTCTCAGCGACGCGGCGTGGCGACGGCGGCTATACACTGGCGATCAGCGGCCGCGCCCGGGTGGATCCGACGCCGCAGCAGATGCGCTTTGCCCGGCAATTTGTGCCGATGTTCGCGCGACGCTGGCGGAGCCTTGCTCCCGGCGGGATCGAAGGCTGGAAGTCTGGCCACGAAACGCTTCAGCGCTGGCGGCTCGACAGACCGACGCCAATGGAGTTCAACCGCATCCTCGATCCTCGCCCCGACCAAGCGCAGATACGGATGACTTTGGAGCGGGCCCGAGCGCTCCTGCCGGCGCTCGAGAAGCAGCCGGTCAGCGCCGCCTGGGCCGGCTATATCGACAGCACCCCGGACGGGGTCCCGGCGATCGGCGAGGTCGGCTCCCTGCCCGGCCTGATGCTTGCCGCCGGCTTCAGCGGCCATGGCTTCGGCATCGGTCCCGGCGCCGGGCACCTCATCGCGGATCTCGTGACGGGTGAGCCGCCGATCGTCGATCCGAAACCCTATCACCCCGACCGGCTGAATGGCTCGGCCTGGGGCAAGGTCGCCGATTTCTGAGTTGGCGCCTACTGCATGTTTCCTTAAATCCTAGCCGATTTAAGGATAAAAACATGCAACAGCGACCTCGGTGCGTCTGAAAAGACGCACTGCGCTGTAGATGGCATGTGGCAGTGATCAGATCACATGCGAGTGGCCGCGAGCAGGCGCGCAGGTTGAGGTGTACGACTTCCGCGCGCACACTTCGCCGCTCCCGCGTCCCTCGCGTCCGAAGATGCGGGGCGCAGCAGCGGCGAAGTGCCTCCCCCGCTTTGCGTCCTCAGCTCCTTAAAGGACGTTTGCTAGCCCGCGTCATTGCCGGCGCAGCGGACGACCCGCCGCACACACCCTCTCCGCGGCCCGCAACGCGGGCCGCCACCGGAGCAGTGGTCATGCAAACGTCGCCCGCCTTAGCCGAAGAACACCTGGCGCAAGCGAGCAAACAGGCCCGGCTGATTTTCGACAAGCATCGCGCGAATGTGACGTGCCGCCGTCGACGCACTTACCGTCGCGCCGAAATGGCAATAGCAGATGACCTTGTGCAATTGCTCGTCACTCAGTTCGAAGAAACGCTTCGCTTCGCCGTAGCTGTCGTTATCCATTCCAGCTGTCCGAAGGACCGGGTCCTCGAATGCAACGGAGATCGGCGTGCCGTCGCCGCGCATCGTCGCGCGTACATGCGCCGGCTGATACTCGGTCTCGTGCAACGTCGAAAGCCGCCTGTGCGGGTTGCGTTCCAGGAGTTCCGCCCAGCGCTCTAGACGCTCGCTGCGCGACAAGGCCCGGCGCGGAAGGTCCTGTTTGACCTCGGCGACGCTTTGCAGTTCTTCGATTGCATGGTGCTTCATTGTGACCTCCTAATCACCTTAGTTGGTCCCCCATTCCACCTCATACGCCTAATAAAACTGACTCCAACCGGGCGCGAAGTCCAATCACGAAAATGCCCGCGAACACTTAACCGGCGAGAACAGGCAGAATCGGCGCTAACCGCGGTCCCATGGCGCACCTGCTCAAGCGAGACGGCCGGCGTCCCGCGCCAACTGCGGGCGCCGGCCGTGTCGCGATCCCGTCTCAATCCTCCCGGAATGCGTGGCGCATCTGGTCGGTTAGCGGCTTCGCCAGATAGGAGATGACAGTGCGATCGGCGATCTTGATGAACACCTCGGCGGGCATGCCGGGATAGAGAGACAGTCCCTTGAGCTTGGCAAGGCTCTCCGGCTTCGGGCGAATGCGCAGCGGATAGTAGCTGGCGCCGGTCCGCTCGTCGTTGACGAGGTCCGGAGCGACGGTCACTACCTCCGCCTCGACCTCCGGCGTCGTGCGCTGATTGAAGGCACTGAAGCGAATCTCGACCGGCTGGCCGATCCGGATCTGGTCGATATCGTGGGTCGCCACCCGCGCCTCGACGGTGAGTTCGTCGGCCTCCGGCACCACGAGCATCAGCGTCTCGCCGGGATTGACGACGCCGTTCACGGTGTGCACGGCCAGCTGATAGACGCGGCCCGGCAGAGGCGCGGTGATGTCGAGCCGCCTCAATTGGTCTGTCGCGGCCGTGCGCCGCTCCTCATACTCAGCGATTTTCGCCTCGACGTCGGTCAGTTCCTTGGAGATCTCCGTGCGCCGATCCTCGTCCAATTGCAGGACCTGCAGGTCGACTTCGCTCGACTTGCCGCGCGCCTGGGCACGCGAGGCGATATGCCGGCCGCGATCGCCTTCGAGTTCCGCCCGCTGCCGCTTCAGAGTGGTCACGCGCTGCATCGGCACCAGGCCCTGGCCATAGAGCAAGTCGACGCCGGTCAGTTCCTCGGCGATCAGCGTCAAAGCATCCTCGATCGCCTTCAGCTGCACCGTCAGGCCTTCGATCTCATCGGCCAATTGCGCCTTGCGCGATTGAAGCTGCCCCTTCATTCCGAGCAGCGCCGTGCGGCGGCTAGTGAAGAGTTTCTGTTCGCCGTCGACGAGTTTGGTCGCCGCCGCACCGGAGATCAGGTTCGCGAGGTCCTTGTCGATCTCGAACGACGCGGCGCCGAGCCGCTCCGCCTGCAGCCGCGCGCGGCGCGCATAAAGCTGCGCCAGCGTGCTGTCGACGATCGCAAGGTTCGCACGCACCGTTGTGCCGTCGAGACGGATCAGGACCTGGCCGGCTTCGACGCGGTCGCCCTCCTTGACCTTGAGTTCGCCGACGATGCCGCCGGTCAGATGCTGGACCTTCTTGACATTGTTGTCGACGACGACCACCCCGCCCGCGACGATCGCGCTCGACAATTCCGTCGTCGCCGCCCAGCCGCCGACGCCGGCGACGAGGGCGAGCGCGAGGACCGAGACCCCCATCATGTGGCGCGTGAGGGAGCGTCGTGCAGCCGAGACCTGTTGCGTGCTGCCGCTCATTGCTTTGCCTCCTGGCCTTCCGAGACGATCTTCAACGGCGACGGACGATCCGCCTGTTGCGGTCTTAAGACCTTGCCGAGCACGTCCTCCTTCGGGCCGAAAGCCTGCATGCGCCCCTCGTTCATCATCAGGACGAGGTCGGTGCCTGCAAGCGCGCTTGGCCGATGGGCGATGACCACCACGATGCCGCCGCGGTGACGCACATTCATGATCGCCTCGCTAAGCGCCTGCTCGCCATCCGCATCGAGGTTCGAGTTCGGCTCGTCGAGGACCACCAGGAAGGGGTCGCCATAGAGTGCCCGGGCGAGCGCGATACGCTGACGCTGACCGGCCGAGAGTGCGGCGCCACTCTCCCCGATCTCGGTATCGAAACCATTTGGAAGGCGCAGGATCAGGTCATGGACGCGCGCCGCCTTGGCGGCCGCGACGATGGCTTCTGAAGTCGCATTCGCGGCGAAGCGGCAGATATTCTGCGCGACGGTCCCGGCGAAAAGTTCCACGTCCTGCGGCAGGTAGCCGATATGCTGCCCAAGCGCGTCGCTGTCCCATTGGTCGAGTGCTGCCCCGTCGAGGCGTACCGAACCGCGATAGGCCGGCCACACGCCGATGAGGGCGCGCGCCAGCGACGACTTGCCCGAACCGCTCGGGCCGATGACGCCGAGCGCGCTGCCGGCGCGGAGGGTGAAATTGATATCCATGAAGATCAGCCGTTGCGCTGCCGCAGGTCCACTCGCCAAAGCCTCAACGCTCAAGCGTTCGCGCGGGTTCGGTAGCGCCAGCGGCGTTTCGGACTCGGGCAATGCCTTCAGCAGGTCCTTCAGGCGCTCCCAGCTCTGTCGCGCCTGGACGAGGCCGCGCCAGTTGCCGATGGCGAGCTCCACCGGTGCAAGCGCCCGCGCGGTCAGGATCGAGCCGGCGATGATTATGCCGGGCGACGCCTGCCCCTCGATCACCAGGACCGCGCCTGCGGCCAGCACGCCCGACTGCAGCGCCATGCGGAAGACCTTGGAAAGCGCGCCATAGCCGTTGCCGATGTCGGATGTGCGCCTGTTCTGCTCCCGGAATTCCGCGTTGCGGCGCTCCCAAATCTCGCCGAGCCGGCCTGTCATGCCCATTGCCTGGACGACCTCGGCATTGCGCTGCGAGGCTTGGGCGAAGGCGTTGCGGAGACCGCCCGCCTCGGACGCCTTCCTGGCAGGAGCCTGCGTGCCGCGGTTGGTGAGATAGGTGAGAAGCGTCAGAACCAGGCCGCCGCCGATCGCCACGAAGCCGATGACCGGATGAAACAGGAAGCAGATGGCGACATAGAAGGGGAGCCAGGGCAGGTCGAACAGCGCCGCCGGCCCGGCACTCGAAAGGAACGAGCGAACCTGATCGAAGTCGCGCAGCGCCTGAAGTCCGTCGCCGTGCATCCTGAGCTTCAAGGGCGCCTTCACCACCGCCCGATAGATGCGGCCGCTCAGGCTCTCGTCGAGCGCTCCGGCGATGCGCACCAGCATGCGCCCGCGGATCAGCTCGAAAGCGCCCTGGAAAGCATAGAGCAGCAGGGCCAGCAGGCAGAGCGCAATCAGCGAGGGAATGCTGCGGCTCGGCAGAACCCGGTCATAGACCTCGAGCATGAAGAACGAGCCGGTGAGATAGAGGATATTGACGAGCGCACTGGCGACGCCGATGCCGACAAAGGCGGATCGGCAATCTCGCAGGGCAGAGGCGGGATCGATGTTCCTGCCATTCGATACTGCTAAAGGTTCAGGCACTGGCCAATGTCTCCAGGTCGGCATGTCCGGCCGCCAAACGGCCTTCTTGATGATGTTCCGGCGCGGGCGCGCCGGAGAAGCAGGATGCTCATTCAAGCTCTTGTTCGGCAGCTTAAATCACACCGGCCTAATTTTTTCAAAGCGTGCACGGAACAGTTGTTCCCGGGGAAACAGGAGTTTAATCTAAAGGTTGCCGATTGACCATCGCCGGTGTCTTCGGGACGCGGGTTTAAGACCGTAGCGGCGCCGCTGAGGAATAATTGCAAGAGGCATCGCCACTGCTTTTCCCGGAAGCTAGAAACTACTTTGATGTCGGCAGGCGAATGGTGAGCGACAAGCTCGCTGCTAGGCCGCTCCTCCGGGGTATCATCAGCGAAAGCGCTAAGGCTGCCGAAGCGTCAGAGCCTGGGTCGATTCGCCATCAATTAAACGACTTTGCTTCGTGGCGCCTCTCCGATCCGTGGTAGGAGGCGCCAAGGCGGGCGGGATACCAAGCAATCTTGGGCGCGGAATGGAGGATTTGGAGAAGGGAAACCTCGAACGCTATTCTGATGGCGTGGGAGGAAACGAGGTTCGCCGCTCCGATCCGCATCAGCAGGCCACCATCCACGGCTCTCGCAGCCGCGTAACCATCGGTGAATATGAAGGTTCTTTCACTCCCCTGTTCAATTGTGTACTCGTAGAAGCTTGCAAGCCGCAGGCGCATTTGCTCGATGAAGCACTCCGGATTCGACAGGAAAACGTAGCACGCGAAGACGCGCTCATGCATACCATCCCTCCTTTGGATTTATCGTCTCACCTTTGAAGTACGTCTGTTCGCGTGGCTATCGAACCGGTGCAGCGCCAATCTCTCCACGAACATCATGGAGCACGCTCCCCAAGACCCGGATTTCGTCCTCCGAGTGCCCGGCGGTCGGGCACAGTCGCAGCCCTGCCCTTCCCCTTGCAACCGTGGGAAAGAAAATGGCCGACGTGTAGAACCCTCGGTCCAGCAATGCTCTTGCTGCTGCGATTGCCTTGAGTTCGTCACCCACCTCCACGGTGCGGATCGGAAAGGGGGAGCCTCGCTGCTCCGTTGGGACGAGGCTGTCAAACAGATTGACGCGCTCCCGGAGCGTCTGTTGCAGCTTTTCAAGCTCTCTCGTCCTATGCAATTTCTGCGATGCCAGCGCGGCACCAATGGCTGCGACGTTCAGCGAAGCTGAAAATGCGTGTGCCACCGCAAACCTTCGAAACAGCTCTTCTTGTCGAGCCGTGCCAAGCAGGAGCATACCGCCCGAGGCGCCGAAGCCCTTTCCGAGCGACGCCGCTATTATGGTTCGCTCGCCCAAGCGGCCAGCGATTTGCGATCGGGCAAAGCCTTCACCATGCTTGCCGAATAGCGACACCCCATGTGCGTCATCAATATAGAGGAAAAGACCATAGCGGTCCTGGAGGCGGAGCAGACGTTCGATATCGGCGCTTCCGCCCATCGAATAAACGCCATCACAAACAAAGGCGACGGAATCGTTCGTCTGGCAGAGAGTTTCAAGGGCTTCAAGGTCGTTGTGCGCGACTGTCTCAACCCTCGTTTCGGTGGCAATAGTTCCCTTGTGAAAGGCGAGTGTCGCGTGGGCGAGGCGGTCAAATACCATCACGGGTTTGATACCACCGGTCAGATACCCAGACGCGATCAGCGGCAATGCGCTCATATTCGCCGCCAGCACCGTGCTGTAGGTAATCACCCTTGCGCCAAACAACTCCGATAAGGCCGCTTCTAAATCGCCAAGGATCGAGAAATTGAGGCGCGTTCTTGCACACGACCAATGGAGCGCGCCGTATTGGCTCAGCGCTTCGATCGCGCCTGCGACGATGTGCGGATGATTGTCGAGACCAAGATAAGAGCACCGCACGAAGTCAACGACATGGCGGCCATTTTCCTGGCGCAGCGCCACAACGCGTCCCGCCAGTGGGCGTCCATAGATCGCCATCAATCCCTGAAAATGCGCCGCATCGAAGTGACTTTGAGCATACTGAATGAGGCTGCTGGTGTTTCTGTAGGCGCTGTTGCCTGCAACGCTTTCCTGCCCTGGTAATTCGGCTTTCATTTCTTCCTCCCGATGGTGCTTAGATTCGAATGTATCGGGAGCATTAAGTCTTTGATTCGAAAACTCAACAAAGTATATGTGAAATATTCAAAAATATTAGTTCCAACATACAACTAATTTGTTAAATATTAATCCGCACCTTTACATTTCGAGGAATTGTAAACTGGCAATTCAACCTTTGAAGTGGGCGCATCAGTCCCACCTTGCGTCCATGTCCAAGGCATAACCCGTAGCTCGCACCGTGCGTATCATGCTACGCCCAGTTAGCCGCTCAAGTGAGCGGCGCAATCGCCCGACGTGCACATCGACCGTGCGGGGCTGCACGAAGAGATCTGAAGGCCAAGCAGCTTCGATCAGTTCCAAGCGACTGAAGACACGGCCTGGCTTTTCAACTAGGCACCGCAATAGATTGAATTCGATGGGGCCGAGCTGGATCTCTTTATCACCATAGACGACCATGCGGCGTCCGGCTTCTATCCTGAGCCCGCCAAAGATGGTGGCTCCCCCCCCGATTGCCTCGGTCGGCCGTGTACCGTTAGCGTCACTCCGGGAGAGAGAACAAAGATATGCCAACAGCCTTGGGGGTGAGACTGGGCGGAAGAAATTCTCGTCAATGCCCGCTTTGATCAGCGCCAGATAGTACCGCTCATCCCCCGACGAAACGAGCGCGATCGTCGGAACACCCGCGGTCGCGTCGGAGGCCTTAATTGCAGCACACGTTTTCACCGTCAGTCCTGAGTCTTTTGCCGAATCCAGTATGATCGCCGTGACGTGCCTGGTGGCGGCACGTTTGATTACTTCATCCTCACCGACCAGCGCTGTCTCAAAGCCCTCACGTACGAGGATATGTGCTAGAAGCACGTAGAAGTCTGCATCGTCCGAGCAAATCAGTATTAAGGGTTTCGCGTGTTGAGCCTTCATGCGATCAATCCCCTGCTCGCCGCAGCCATTTGATGTCACAAATTAAACAAGTAATACGCTCTTTCTTGCGCCGTAAGCCTTAGAATTTTAGTGTTTTCGCTTATCGTGCCGTGAAAAGTGTAAAATATGCCTATTTTTCCCACATATTTGTTGCAACATTATACCGATTGTCCGCGGGCGTTAGGCACTCTTTTGGATTCAGTTCCGCCGGGCTCGCTATTCATGCCCCAATGACTTCAAAGGAAACGCCAGATCATATGAAGACCAGCCGCGCTCAAGTCCCACACGAAAGCAGCGCGAGCTCTCACGCATAGTTGAGGCCTTGCACGAGAAATTTGCCATGCCGCCATGGCGCAGCGCCGCGTCAGCTCGCGTCGTCAACGGACAGTGAAACTCATCGGCGTCAACGACAGGAAGCTTACAGTTTACTTACTGGCACGAGGCCCGGGTCGTTTGCTTCGGCTCCAATAGCTAAAATCGGCCCGCGGGGGGTCGCGGCCGAACAAAAGCTACTTTTGTACTGGTTGCGCGACTTCGTCGAGCGAGTAGCCCACGGATCGCACTGTGCGAATGATATTCGGCCCATACCGGTTCAACGCACGCCTAATGTGTCCGATGTGAATGTCGACTGTGCGTGGCTCGACTTCGGCTTCGCGCGGCCAACCAGCCGCGATCAGATCTTCGCGACTGTGCACGATGTCGGGCGTCCTCATGAGATGCAGAAGCAATCTGAACTGAAGGGCGGAGAGGCGCACGGCGTGACCGTTGCGGGTGACCCTGACCCTCGTGACGTTTATCTCTATATCCGCGCGGCGGAAAATCAGCTCGGGAGCGGCTCGAGGGCGAGGATCGTGTGGCAGTTTCGTATGAAGCCGCTTCAGCAAGGAGAGCATTTCGATCGGTTTGAGGGGACGGAATAAAACGGTATCGACTCCGGCAGCATGAAGGTCACGGCTGAGATCGGCCTCCAGTGAATTTGCGAGGGCCGCAACTGTCACGTTGTCGCCGCCTGCCGCTCTAATTTGACGGCAAAGCCCGGGGGCCGCCTCCCCTCGACTGCTGCAGTCGAGTAGGACGGCGACTGCGTTTTCAGCCTGTATCGCATCAAGCAGCTCCTTTGGATCGACACAGATCCGCGCGGGAAATCCCTCGGTCTCAAGAACGTGCTTCAGGAGAAGGAAGAGCTCCGCGTTCTCCGTATGAATCAGTACCTCCGCATCCATTTCGCATCCCCGTGTGGCCCGAAACTCCCCTGGTTAAAGCGGCGCATATTCTCCGCCGTTAACGTCTATAGTCGCGCCGTTTACGTAGGCCGCCTCATCTGACGCCAAAAAGCAGATCACCGCCGCAACTTCTGCCGGTTCGCCCAAGCGGCCGGCGGGAATGCGGGCAACAGCCGCGCGATTGACCACGCTGTCGCGCGGTCCGGCCATCTCGGTGGCAATCCTGCCTGGTGCAACGACATTCACCGTAATTCCTTCCGCCGCGTATCGCGCAACCAGCGAGCGTGCGAGCCCCGCAAGCGCCGCTTTCGAGGCGACATAGGCGGTGCCAGCGATTTTGGGTAGCGCACGGCCGGCAATGGACCCGACAAGAACGATGCGGCCAAAGCCTTGCGCGACCATACCAGGTATGGCCGCCTGGCAGCACAGCATTGTCCCGGTCAGGTTGACGGAAAGAACGGCGTTCCATTCATCGAGCGTGATTGCTTCGAATGGGGCCGGGCCATCTGGCCCCTTCGGTGATATTCCGGCGTTGCAAACCAGAATTTCAGGCTTTCCCCAGTAGTTTTGCAATTCTTGAAAGAAGGCTTCGATCCGCGCCGGTTCGGCTAGCTCGACAGCGCGAGCGAACACGCGATCGGAGCCGAAATCCCGCGAAAGCGCCTCGGCGGCTCTTTCGACGTTGGTGCGTTTTTGTCCGAAGACTGCGACCCTGCATCCCCGTTGCAAAAGGTGATGGGCCGTTGCCAGCCCGATTCCAGAAGTACCGCCAGTGACGACGGCAATCCTCGCTGTGGCATTGCGGCTCATGCTGCTTCGTCCATCTTGGCGAAGAGCGAAAGGGGAGGATGCGCCGCCGGGTCGGTCATCACTTCGATCAGAAGCGGCCCCTGCTCCATGCCGCGCTGCAGATGATAGGCAAGCTCGCTTGGGTCGTCGACACGTACGGCCGGGCAACCACACGCTTCAGCCAATTTCGCGTGGTCGACCTCGGCGAAATGGCATGCCGATGTGAAGTTGCCGAACTTCACCATTTCAGCGTCGCGCTGGAAACCGAGTATGCCATTGTTGAGGACGACGATGGTGACAGGAAGCTTCATCCGCATCATGGTCTCGAGTTCCGCCCAACTGTGGGCAAAGCCGCCGTCCCCGACGATGGCGACGACTGGCTTGTCCGGGCGGGCAGCCTTAGCGCCGATCGCGAGCGGTACTCCCCAACCGAGCCCCGCCAGCCCGCGTGGCGTGATGAAGCGCATCCCGCTCGCCGGCGCTCTCAGTTGCCCCAGGACCCACATGGATGAGTAGCTCGCGTCGGCGACGACCGTCACATCTTCGGTTAGCAGATCCTGGAGCTCCGCCATGAGCCGCTCCGGGCGGATCGGGCGGGAGCGCGATGTCGCCGCGTCGCGGCGATCATGTTCGAAGCGTCTCCAATATGCAGCAATGCATTCTTCGAGCCGCGCTCGATCCGCATGCCGGCCTGTGAGGTCGATGCGCGAGAGCGCCACGCGCAGTGCCGCAAGCGTCTCCCGCGCATCACCGAGAAGCCGAACCGATTCGTAGTTACGCCCGATCTCAGCCGGATCGACATCGATGTGCACGACCGTCGCGCCGGAGGGAATTTGGCGCCAATTGTCGGTGCCGTTCTGGTTGGTCCGCGTTCCGATGAGAAGGACCAGGTCAGCGGCCTCGGCCAAAGCGGACGAGTGCCGTCCGAGCGAGCGCGGGCCGACTAGCGAGCCTAGCACACCGGCGGAAAGCGGATGGTATTCGTCAACCGCTCCCTTCCCCATATTCGTGGTGAAGACCGGCAGGGATGCATCCTGCTGGAGCGCAACGAGTTCCACCGTAGCACCGCCGCAGTGAATGCC
Organism: Sinorhizobium fredii USDA 257; assembly: GCF_000265205.3. Lineage (NCBI taxonomy): Bacteria > Pseudomonadati > Pseudomonadota > Alphaproteobacteria > Hyphomicrobiales > Rhizobiaceae > Ensifer > Ensifer fredii. The sequence continues at coordinate 3,098,279 of NC_018000.1, read as the reverse complement.
TCCGCCGGCGATAACAATGGGCGCTTGAGCCGAAGCGATGAGGGAGGCGGCCTCTGCGAGTGCGCCATCCGAGGGTCGGACGCGGTCCAGGGGCCAATGCCCCAGGTTCTTTGAACGTGCGACTGCTGGCGCTCCCGCCTCTGTACGGAGGAGATCCGCTGGCAGCAAAAGCGCGGCCGGCCCGGCTCGGCCGGACGTGGCAGCCGTGAAGGCGGCGTCCACATAGTCTTCGATGCGTTCCGGGACAGTGACGCGCCGCACCCATTTGGTGCAGGACTGGAACAGAGCGATTTGGTCAAGCTCCTGAAAGGCATTCCGGTCCGTGTGGTCTCGCTCGACATCCTGCACCAGTGCGACTATCGGCACACTGGCCTTCAGGGCCTCGGCAAGCGGTGGCACAAGCAAGGTTGCCGCGGGACCGTTCTGGGCTGCGACGACACCGACCCTGCCGGAAACACGGGCGTACCCGTCGGCCATCGCGCCGCCCATATTCTCCTGCCGATAAGCGATCTGTCGAATGTCGATCGCCTCGGCGGCGAGAATGACGGCCGATGGAAGGCTTTGGCCGAAAATAAATTCCACCTCGTGGCGGCGAAGAGTCTGCGCTATGCGCTGCGCAACGGTTTCGATGGGTTTGTGCTGCGTCATTGAACGCGCTCCTTTCCGGATTGGCTGTCGGCATCAAGAAAATTGTCAAATGCTTGGAGGATGAGTTCGATGTCGCTTTCGACCATGACCGTCGAGAGGCAAGCCGCGGCCCCGGAGGGTAGAAGTATCCCCGTTTCCAGGAAGTGGCGGCTCATTCGCCGCATGAGCGAGGCCTCTTCGGCGCTCAGATACGCATCGCGATACTCAGCGGGCGCGACGCGCTTCGGGTGGATCCGGAAGAGCGAGGCGGCGCCGGTCACCGAATAGGGCGCATCGCGGCTGGCAATGCGTGTTCTGAGGCCGCCGCGCAGTCGCTCGCCCATCTTCTCCAAGCGATTGAAGGCATCTGGTGTCATTGCTTCCATGGCCACACGGCCGGCGACCATGGAAACGGGATTTGCAGAAAAAGTGCCGCCTTGCGGCAGCGACGGCTTCGCATCTTCGGTGCCGAAAACGCGCATCACTTCTTCCCGGCCGCCAATGGCGCCAATCGGAAAGCCACCTCCGATGATCTTGCCGGCCGCAATCAGGTCGGGTTCCAGGCCGTACCGTGCCGAAGCGCCGGCATAGCCTTGCCGAAGATTGAGCACCTCGTCGGCGATGATCAGGATTCCGTATTTGCTCGCTGTTTCCGACAACGTCTCTATGAAGGCGGGTTCCGGATGCATCAAGCCCGCCCGGCTGGGCATCGGATCAATCAGCACGCCCGCGATGCAGTCGCTCGCCGCACTCAAGCGCGCTTTGAGACCCTCGACATCATTGAACCGCAGAAGAAGCACCTCATCGGCTACGCTCGGCGGAGTGCCACGATAGGCCGGCGTGGCGATCGGAGCTTGATCCCAGCCATCCTTGCCAGGCGAAACCCCCTGTCCTGCCTCGGCCCAGTCATAGGCGCCGTGATAGGCACCTTCGATCCGCGCGATAGCGGGCCTGCCGGTGAAGGCGCGCGCAGCCTTGATGGCAAACATCACTGCTTCGGTGCCGCTGTTAACGAAGCGAACCCGCTCCATTGAGGGAATGCGGCCGGTCAGCAGTGCCGCCAGGGCAATCTCATGTTCCGTCGGGTTGGCGAAACAGGTACCCGAACGTAGCAGGTCGACGACAGCCTCCGAGACTGGTTCGAACCCGTGTCCGTGAATGAGCGTGGTAAAGTTGTTGTTGAGATCGAGGAGTCGGTTCCCGTCAACGTCGACGAGATAGGCCCCCTCTCCGCGCTGGACATAGATCGGAAAAGGATCCTTCTCAACCGTTGCGCGGGTGGTTCCATCTGGAAACACGGCCTTGGCGCGGTTGAATAGGTGCTTGGACCTACTGCGCGCAGACGCCTGCCGCAGCCTGTTTGTTGCTTGAACGAGCATAGTTTCCGGCTTCCTGACAAAGAAAACGATCGCTCGCTTTGCACGAGCTTCACAATTTTGTTGCAACAAAAATGCAGCCCGTCAAGTCCATGCAACAAAATCTTAGGCCGAACAGTCACCTTCTTTCTCTTGATTGGCGCGCTTCAGCCGCCGATAACCATCGCGAATGTCATTCTCCATCGCTGCCCTGAGGCTCGCCGCGTCGCGCTCTTCAAGAGCCTCCATGGCGATCTCGTGATTGCGAACTCCATACTTCTCCTCGGCAAATTCTGGGTAGAGATTGTGCAATGAGGGGCCGATCCTCAGCCAGAGGCTTTCGATGATCGAGACGAGATGAGGAAGTCCCGAGAGGCGATAAATCGCGAAGTGGAATTCCTTGTTGTGCCAAAGCGCTTCCGCATAGCGCTTTTCGTCTAGAGCGGAATTGATAAGCCTTTGTAAGGACTTTAATTCCTCCACGTCAGCAGGCGTGCCGTGTTGGGCAGCCTGCTCCGAGGCGAGCCCTTCGAGCGCCAGGCGCGTGAGGGTTATTTCTCGAAGCGCGGTCGCGTCGAGAACCGGAACGACAACCGTCTTCGGCCCGGTGTAAACAAGCGCTCCCTCGCTCGTCAGCCTGTTGATGGCATCACGCGCTGGCGTTGTGCTGACGTCGAGATCCTGCGCGACGGCGCGAACCGTCAACTTGTGGCCAGGCCTATAGACGCCGCGGATGATGCGCTCCTTCATTTGCCGATAGGCCGCATCCCCCAACCTTTCCATTGCCCGCTCGACCTGCGGCGCCTTGTTTGGAATATCCGGCATTTCACTCTCACGATCAGTTGACACTATGAATTTTTGATGCAACAAAAATGAAGTGTAAAGGTTTTGCAAAGCTTTTGTCGCATCAGCGGTATTAGCAGCTTTCCCTTGCGCCGTCACGCGGACCGCATACTCGCGTCCCGTGTGAACCAAACTTCAGCAATAGCACCTCGTCCTGACTCCCCCTTAGAGTCGGAAGACGGATCTTCATTGCGGTCGAATCGGCCGTACCCAGGGAGAGACGCCGAAGAGCGTCCAGCAGCTGAAAGGAAAGGCGGATTTGATCGGTCAATCTCTGTCCCTTGCGGGACTTCAAAAACGATACGGCGAGGCCATTGCGGTTCGCGAGCTGTCGCTCGACATCGCTGCAGGGGAGTTCGTCTCTTTGCTGGGGCCGTCTGGCTCCGGCAAGACGACGGCCCTGACAATGATCGCCGGTTTCGAGGCGCCAAACGCCGGCAGGATAACCATCGGGGGGCGGGACGTCACCTTCCTCGCGCCCAATCACCGCGACATCGGAATGGTGTTCCAGAAGTATGCGCTTTTCCCGCATCTGACCATCCGACAGAACATCGCGTTCCCGCTGAGGATGCGAGGTCGGATGCACAAGGCGGCAATTGCCCGGCGCGTCGACGAGATGCTGGAACTCGTGCAACTCTCCGGCTACGCAGAACGCTACCCCAACCAGCTTTCTGGTGGCCAGCAGCAACGCGTCGCGGTGGCGCGCGCTTTGGCGTTCGAGCCACCCGTCCTCCTGATGGATGAACCGCTCGGCGCACTCGACAAGAAATTGCGAGAGGCGATGCAGTTTGAGATCAAGCGCCTGCAGGAGCGGCTTGGCGCTACGGTCATCTATGTGACGCATGATCAGGACGAAGCACTGACGATGTCGGATCGCGTCGCCATCATGTCCGATGGCCGTCTGGTGCAGTTCGGCACACCGGCGGAGCTCTACCGGCAGCCGAAAACCGAGTTCGTCGCGGACTTCATCGGCCGGATGAATTTTATCGATGGCGATTGCCTTGAAAGCTCGGCTGAAAATGCGGTCGTGCGTTTATCCGAGGGGATCGTGCTCAACGTTCGCTCAGCGGCGAACGACCTCGAGCGCAGGTGCACAGCCGGCGAAGCTTTGCGCATGGCAATCCGTCCGGAACGGATGCGGCTTGTGAAGCGAGGCCATGGGGGCGCCGATGCGCTGCCAGGTGTCGTGGACGCCGCTGTATTCATTGGCTCCACCTACATCTATCTCGTCCGCCGTGCCGATCGCCCGGAGGCGAGCCTGCAGGTGCAGATCGCCGCCGACGGGTTCGTGCCATTCCAGAAGAACGACCAGGTGGACATCCTCCTCGATGAGAAGGCCTTGCACATCTTTCCTGTGACGGAGAGGCGCGCTGCATGACGAACTCCTCGCCACACTCTTCCGCTCGGTCAACGTTGTCGTCGGCGCGTTTTTATTCGCCGTCCGCATCGTTGGGATTGGCCGCACCGCTCGTCGCTGCCCTGGTGGCAGGCTTTCTCTATCCGGTTGTGCGGCTCGTCGCATTGAGCTTCTCCGGAGGAACATTTGACCACTACCGCCGCATTTTCTCCGAGCCGCTTCATCTCGGCGTTCTCTTAAGCACGATCGAGGTCGCTCTCGTGGTGACGATCGCGAGCCTCGTTGTCGGCTTTCCGGTTGCCTACCTCATGGCGCGGCTCCGTAAGGGCTTGGCCGGGGTTGTCGCAGCCTGCGTCTTCATTCCGCTATGGACTTCTGTCCTCATCCGCTCCTACGCATGGGTCGTCCTTCTCCAACGCAACGGCATCGTCAACCAACTACTCCTCGAAATAGGCATTACCGACGGGCCGCTAAAGCTGATCTACACGCAGGGTGCAGTCATCCTCGCCATGACGCACGTGCTGATGCCATTCATGATCCTTCCGATCTATTCGGCACTGCGCGCCCTTCCCCCCGATTACATCCGCGCCGCCCGCAATCTGGGAGCCGGACCTGTGCGGGCTTTCGTTGCCGTGACCCTACCGCTTAGTCTCCCCGGCGTCTTTGCCGGCAGCGTGATGTGCTTCGTTCTCGCGCTCGGCTTCTACATCACACCGGCGCTGGTGGGCGGTCCTGGCTCAATGCTCATGGCGACGCTCATCGGCCAGCAGACGACAGTTCTACTCGATTGGCCGTTTGCGGCAGCGCTTTCGACCGTGCTTCTCGCCGTCACTCTCCTTTTTGTCCTGCTGTTCCGCAGGACGCTATCGCTCAGCAAGGGATTGAACAGTGTCCATTGATCAAGCACAGGTGCACGGCCGCCTTCCCGCAGCCCTTGATGTTTTCACCTCTCCGACGATCCGCGCCTGCACAAGAGGGGCGATCATTCTGGCCATCGGTGCGGGGATCGGATGCGTTCTCTTCTTTCTGCTGCTTCCGACGCTGATCGTCGTACCGATGTCGCTCAGCGAAACCGACTATATCGAGTTCCCGCCGCGGGGCCTGACGCTCAAATGGTACAGCGCCTACTTCAATGATCCGGACTGGATGGCTGCAACATGGTTCAGCCTCAAAATCGCCCTGGCGACAACCGCGACAGCAACGGTCGTGGGCACCATGGCGGCTCTTTCGATCGTACGAGGATGTCTTCCCTTCAGATCCGCATTGCAGGCGCTCGCGCTCGGACCGATGATCGTGCCACACATCATCCTCGGTGTGGCTCTCTATCTCGCCTTTGCGCCGTTGCAGCTCACCGGCAGCTTTTTCGGCTTCCTTGTCGCACATACCGTACTTGCAGTCCCCTACGTGATCATCACCGTCACGGCGTCGCTGCAGCGTTTCGATCCGACGCTCGAACTGGCAGCGTTGAACTGCGGAGCTAACAGGCTGCAGGCGTTCTTTCTGGTCGTGCTGCCGAACATCGTGCCCGGTGTCGCAGCCGCGGCGGTGTTTGCCTTTCTCGCCTCATTCGATGAAGCAACCGTTGCGTTCTTCATATCGGACATCGGAGGGAAATCGATCGGGCGCAAGATGTTCGAGGATATCGACTTCAACCTGACACCTGTCATCGCCGCGGTCTCGACCGTGCTTGTCGCCACCTCCCTCCTGCTCATGGGCGCGGTTCATCTCCTCAATGCCCGTAAGCCCAACGCGTGAAACCGGCGATCTCCGTTTCCCACCAACTGACGTGATAAAGGGAACCTCTCATGACCTCTCTGCTTTCGCATTTCGCAAAAATCCTTAAGCCGACCATTGCCAGTCTACTCTCCTGGATAGCCTTGACGCTCCCGACGGTCGCCGCCGAGCAGGTCATCATCGCTTCGACCGGCGGTGCCTATGACCGGGCCTTGAAGGAGGCATGGTTCGATCCGTTCACAAAGGCGACGGGAATAGAAGTCGTAACCGTCGTCGCGACCAACGCTGAGATGCGAGCAAAGGCTGCCGCAATGGTGAAAACCGGAAATGTCAATTGGGACCTTTATCTCGATGGCGAGATCCAAGCCGCGTCAAAGGCGCATCGAGAAGTCACGGAGGACCTGACCGAGTACTGCCGCCAGTTTGCCGGTCGAAAGGACCTTAGTGCCAATGCCTGCTCGGCTGGCGGAGCGCTCTTGCAGTCGACGGCAACGCTGTTGGCCTACAGGACCGGAAAGTCCGGCGATCCCGCTCCAGAGACCTGGGCCGACATGTGGGACACAGAGAATTTCCCGGGAGAACGTGCCTTCCCGAATTTCGACGACCCTTGGCGCGTCATGGCCGCGGCGCTTCTCGCCGACGGCGTCAAGCGAGATGAACTGTTCCCGCTCGACATCGATCGTGCGTTGGCCAAGCTCGATAAGATCAGGCCTTCGATCTCACTGTGGTGGAAAACCGGCGATCAAAGCATGCAGGGGTTTCGCAATGGCGAGTATTCGCTCGGGCAAATCTGGTTGACGCGCGCAAAGGCGATGCAGACCGAAGGACTGCCGATCGCCTGGTCCTACAAGGCCTCCTTCCTCGTCGGCGACCGGATAGCACTCCTCAAAGGGGCGCCGCACCGCGACAATGCGCTCAAGCTGATCGCATTCTGGCTGAATTCTCCGGCGGCCCAGGCCAAGGCATGCGAGGTTCTTTCCTGCACGCCCCCAAGCCGTGACGCCATTGCGTTGATGTCCGAGGAAGCGCGCCTTACAATGCCGCAAGGCGACGACGTTCGGGATTACGTGATCGTGCCTGATGCGGAATGGATCAACGCCAATACTGCAATGCTGCTGCAACGCTGGAATGAGTGGATTCGCTGACAGCGCGAGGCCCATCCATGAACACCGGCGCCGGCGCAGCGATCATCTACCGCAGCGCCTCGCCTAGGCATTATCTGGAGTAGCAGTTTATTGGGGTCTAACGCTCGAAACCAGGTGCCCGACTGATCACGCGCTCGCGGCGATCGGAGACGACCTTGTGGCTGCTGTTGATCTGCGCAGTCTGCTGCAACACCTTGAGCCTGTCCTGCAGCGCCTCGAAAGCCGGCCGCTGGGCCGGCGGCACTCTGTTGAGGAGATCCTTGTCCCCCCGGAGAATGGCATTGCGCCCGAACCGCTCGTCGAGCGCTCTGCTGACGGCAGCAAACTCCCGGCGGATATCCGAATCGAGTGAACCGGCCATCGAGTCGAGCTTTCGGCTCTCCTTCTTCATCTCGGACGCTAATCGCTGCAGGGTTTCTTCGGCTGGTTTCGAGAGACCGGGAATAGCAACAGCCATGCGCCGACGTTCTTCCTTAACAGCCTGGCGCTCGGCATCGAAGGCGCTGACGTAAGCCGCGTTGAGCGAGCGCAGATGGACGGCCGCTTCCGACACTGCCTGCAGCGCCTCCTTCCTGTCCCTGCCAGAGGCAAGCATCCGCTCCATGAGACGATCCGAGCCGCGGAGCGCGCCATAAGCGGCAGGGTCGTCGGCTACGGCTGCGGCGATCCGCTCGCCGGCGAAGCCCTCGACGACCAGATCCTCGATCTTGTCGACGGCGGCTGCCGGATCGCGCCAGATACGTTTGGCGGTCTCGGCGAGCGCCGCGCGATGATGGCAATAGTGCGCCATGGTAAGCGCTCGCGCTCGCGCCTCGTCGTCCACCGGCGTCCTGAATTCCGTCACGGCTGCAAGCATCGGCAGCACGGCGTTTTCCCCCTTTCCGAACTCGACACTCGCGCCGGCGACGATCTTCGACCGGTCCTTCCTCTCGGCAAGATGTTGCTGTTCGGTGAAGCGCCGGACAGCCTCGAAGAGCCGCGTAAGTTTCCCAAGTCTTTCATCCTTGAGATCTTCCGGCATGCGTTCGGCCACATTGCGCTCAGTGATCGCGCCGGCCTTGGCGGCGAAGGCGCTCCACCCGAAGCGGGCGGTCAATGCGTCGCTGACGGCCTTGATCTCCTGCGCGATCGAGCGGTCCTTCACGGCGAGCGCAAAGGCGGTCTTGTAGGCATCGTCTCCGCCCTGCTTGCGCACCGCTTCGATCTCCACAAGACGCGCCATGGCGCGCTTCGAGAGCGCCGGGATGGACAGGGACATATAGGCGCGGCGCGTGTGCTCGCGCTCGCGGAACCGCTCGACATTTCTCCGGAACTCGGTCGCGTGGGCGCGAGCCAAGGGCAACAACTCCTCCAGGCCCGCCATGCCGACACTGCGCTCGTTCCGCGCCGCTCGGCCGTCGACCATGAGGTCGGACCCGCGCAGGCGGCCGAGCCGGTCCGGCGCTTTGGCGAGATCGTCAGCAAGCTTCCGGGGTTCGATGGCGCTATTCGATGCAAGCGCATTTAGGTGGACAATCGCCGCGTCTGGATTGCGGTAGATCCTTTCGAGCAGCGGCCGAAGGATTTGTTCCCGCTCCTTCCACTGGGGCGAGGAAAGCTGCGCCAAGCGTGCATCCTCGTCGACACTTCGGGCGAACTCGGCGGTGGGCGGGATCAGATAGTGGCCGCCAATCGGGATTCCGGCCGAGAGGCCTTCGGTCCGTTCCTCGCTGTACGAAACGCGCCGTTCCCGCTCGATCGCGAAGCCGAGCGCCACGCTCGCCCGATCCCAGAGCTTCGCCACCTGCTCGCGCTTTTCCGCAATCCACGCCAGCCGCCGCGAAACGCCCTCCTCCATTCGGGCCGCGGCCAATGAGAGACTGTCGATCCCGCGCCGCCGTGCGAAGTCGCTGGCATGCGCCTGGTAGCCGTCCTCGCTTTCGAAATCGAGCGTCGTCGTCTTTGCGCCGGAGCGCGACAGCCGCTGGACAAGCTGTTCGAACAGTTCCGGCCGGTGACTCTCGCGTACGATCCGCTCTTGGCGGGCTTCGGCAGTTTCGACTTGGCTTGCGGTCCAGACATTGCGGTCGACTTCCCGTTCGTCGTAACGCTTCTCGCCTGTCCGCTCATCGACGACGGGCACCGTCACCCTGACCTTCTCGACACCATCCTTGCGCAAGGTGACTGTATCGCGCTCCGAGACGCCGGCCTCCTCGAGAGCCTTCGGCAGGCTCACGCCCCAGAGACGATGCACGGCTCCGTCGTCGGTTCGGATGTCGGCATAGGGGCTTTCCTCCGTATCCTCATCATCGGGCCGGAATCTCGCTTGCCCGGCCTCCACGAGCTCGCCAGTCACGCCGGCGGCATGATCGACGCGCGGCTTGCCTCCCCATTCCGGCTTCGCATTGAAGTCTTCTTTCGCCGCATAGAGATCGGCGCGGTCGCGATGCCGCGTCATCGACACATACGTCAGATGCTGATCCATCATGCCGGTGGCGAGCACGAAGGTCCGATCCACAGTCGCACCTTGAGACTTGTGGATGGTCGCGGCATAGCCATGATCGACATTGCAATAGCTGTCCTCGCTGATCACGACGTCGCGGCCATTGTCGAGACGGATCGACAGCAATGCATCGGCGCGTTTGTCGTCAGTGGAAACGACCGTGCCGAGCATGCCGTTTTTGACGTATTGCGGTCCGAGACGCCGGGCGCGTGGCTCCACGAAGCGGGCATTCTCGAGGAAGATGATGCGGTCGCCGACGGCGAACTCGCGCGCGCCGCGAGCTGTCTGGAAAGTACGGCCGTCGCTCAGGGCGCCCTCGTTCGTCATCACTTGGCGCAACGCGTCGTTCAACCGTTTGACGTCGTTATTGGTGTGGGCGAGCGCGAGCAATTCATCGCCGCGAAGGCGAGGCGCATTTTCGTCGTCAGCTGATTTCTGAAGAAGTTCACGGCGCGCATCCGCCCAGTCGGAAACAATCCGGCCGATGATTTCGTGACGCGTCTCCGTCTCGACAATACGGCCATGCCGGGCATAGGCGTCGAGGGCCTTCTCGACCTCGCCGCGGGCAAAGAGCCGCGAAGCGTCGCGCGCCCACACATCGCGCTGCCGCCGCACGCCGGCAAGTTCCGCAAAGCCGACCCTTTCGGTGATCGCCCGGAACGCCGCGCCCGCCTGGATCGGCTGCAGCTGCATCGCGTCGCCCACCAACACGGCTTTCGCGCCTGCGTCTACTATCGCCTTCATGACACGCGCCATCTGCCGCGACGACACCATTCCTGCCTCGTCGATCACCAGTACGTCGCCGCGCTCCAGCAAACCACGCCCCGACGCCCAGGCGAGTTCCCAAGATGCGAGCGTGCGCGACTTGATGCCAGAACTGTCCTCCAGACCTTCGGCTGCCTTGCCTGCGAGTGCCGCACCGAAGACCCGGCGGTTCTCGCTTTCCCAGGCGACGCGCGCGGCGGCGAGCAGCGTCGACTTGCCGGCGCCAGCAAGACCGACCACGGCGGCAATCGCATTGTCGCCGGTGACATGACGAATGGCATCGACCTGTTCCGCATCGAACTTGAAGGGCTTTGCCAGATCGGCCGTTTCGACGTTTCGGATTGCAGTCTCAACTGGTCTCGCTGAGACGCCAAAGCCCTTTCGCCCTAAAAGGACCTGCGCCGACTGCGCCATATCGTATTCGATACGCAGGATCTCCCGCGTGGTGAACACTGCCGGCTCCGACGCCTTGCCGGTCTGCGCGTCGATCTCCTGTGGCCTGAGTGTGACCAGCTCGTCCGACGCCATCAGGCGCGCGCGGATGTTGGCGAAATCTGTCGGTTCGTCGACATAGCGATGCAGCGCCTTGGCGAGATCCTTCTCGTCGAATGTGGAGCGCTCGTTGCCGAGCTGTTTCAGGAGAAGCTCGGGATCGGCGAGCAGCCGGTCGGCCATCTCCTGTCGCCGAGCCAAGTCCGCCGGCGCGAAATACATCTCGACACCCTTACGCGCGAGCGCCGCCTTTTCCGGCCCGAGATGTTTCTGTGCGATGCCGTCGAGGCCCTGCTCGGCATAGGAGCGGCCGTCGAGGCGGATCTCATGCCCGGCGAGCGCCAGATGCTGGTTGGCGGTTTCCGCCCAGGCGATCTTCCATGCCTTCATGGTTTCCTTGTCGCCGGCCCAGAGCTTGTAGACAATCTTGCCGTTCGGCCGATCCGGCGTGACGACACGCAACGGCTCGCCGTCTTCGCCAAGCACCGGAACCTTCTTCGGTCCGAACCCCTCCTCCGTCAGGGGCCTCAGTGTGGTCATCAGATGGATGTGCGGATTGCCGTCCTTGTCGTGAAACACCCAGTCGGCGACCATTCCTTTCGACGTAAAATTGTCCCGGACGAACTCGCGCACCAGGGCGATGTTCTCCGCCCGGGTCAGTTCCTCCGGCAAGGCGATGATCAGTTCGCGCGCAAGCTGCGCGTCCGCCCGCGTCTCGTGAGCCTCGATCGCATTCCAGAGGGCCTCGCTTGCCTTGGCGACCGATTGCCCATCGATCGCCGCCCGCAGCCAGGCCGGAATTTCGTCCGGCAGCGCCAGCTCCTCATGCACCAGTTCGGAGGTGCCGCCGCGGTAGCTGAACGACATTCCGGCCTGCTCGTCCATCATCCTGGCGCGATGGCGATAGGCGGCGGCCGAGACGATGCTACGTCCAGCTCCCCTGCTGATCACCTGCGCTCTGACGAACATGATCGCCATGACCGTCTCCAGATCTTCCGAGCCCGTCGCGTCAGCGACGTATATTGCGCCCTCAAACCGATCGGCCTGCCAAGGCCGATGCCGCTTATCCGGTAGACGGTCGGCAAGAATTCCGGCTGAGACATTTTCGGTTTGATGCAAATTTGACTATTTTACTAATTCATTTCAGTTAGTATAGTCGATGCCGTTCAGATTGTTCAAATTGGAAAGGACACACGGCATGAGTGCAAAATCATCACTTTCGGAACTGGATGCCCAGATCGCGAAGCTCCGAGAACGCAGACGACTTTTGATAGTAAAATCCGCGGAGCGCTTCGCCCGCGCCGCCACGAAGTCCGGTCTTGCGGAAATGGAGATCCCCGACGACGAGGTCGATCGGATCCTGGAAGAGATCGCCGCGCGATTTCGCAAAGAGGAGAAGAAGGGGACTGCTGGCGCAACTGCTTCGCCGCGTCGACAGCCAAGTGGCGGGTCTGGAACGCCGGCGGAGGTTTCTCATGACGGCTGACCGCAAGCGGGAGGCCCGCGAGAAATTCCTGCTCGGGGGCATTGTCGTCAGGGCGGGACTGTCAAAGGCGGACCGGGCGTTTCTGCTCGGCGGGCTCATCGAACTGGCAAGCGTCGCGCCGGGCACTGCCGAGCATCGGCGGTTGCGCGATATTGGCGAGGAAGCATTCAAGGCTCCCTCGTTGGACGGCGGATCACCTGGCATTGCGGAGACGGCGGAATGGCAATAAGGGCAAGACCGCATCCGAGCCTGTTGCTCATTCTCTTGCCCGTCGCCGTCACCACCTTTGCGGTCTATGTCGTCGGCTGCCGCTGGCCGGGGCTCGCCGCCGGCATGTCGGGCAAGACGGCATATTGGTTCCTTCGGGCATCGCCCGTGCCGGCGCTTTTGTTCGGGCCGCTCGCCGGCCTTTTGGCCGTTTGGGCCTTGCCATTGCACCGGCGAAGGCCGGTGGCGATGGCGAGCCTCGCCTGTTTTCTGACGGTCGCCGGCTTCTACGCGCTGCGTGAATTCGGCCGCCTGTCCCCGTCCGTGGAAAGCGGCGCATTATCATGGGACCGGGCGCTCTCCTATCTCGACATGGTCGCCGTCATCGGCGCGGTCACTGGTTTCATGGCAGTAGCGGTCTCCGCCCGCATCTCCATCGTCGTGCCCGAACCGATGAAGCGTGCCAAGCGCGGTATCTTCGGAGACGCCGCCTGGCTGCCGATGTCGGCGGCGGCAAGGCTGTTCCCGGATGACGGCGAGATCGTCGTCGGCGAACGATACCGCGTCGACAAGGATATCGTCCATGAACTGCCGTTCGATCCGAACGATAGCAGCACATGGGGAAAGGGCGGCAAAGCCCCTTTGCTCACCTACAAGCAGGACTTCGATTCCACGCATATGCTGTTCTTTGCCGGGTCGGGGGGATACAAGACGACCAGCAACGTCGTGCCGACGGCGCTGCGCTACAGCGGACCGCTGATCTGCCTCGATCCCTCGACCGAGGTCGCGCCAATGGTGGTCGAGCACCGAACCCGCGTCCTTGGCCGCGAGGTGATGGTGCTCGATCCGACAAATCCGATCATGGGCTTCAATGTGCTCGACGGGATCGAGAACTCGCGGCAAAAGGAGGAGGATATTGTCGGTATCGCGCACATGCTGCTGTCGGAAAGCGTGCGCTTCGAAAGCTCGACCGGATCCTATTTCCAGAACCAGGCGCACAATCTCCTGACCGGCCTGCTCGCGCATGTGATGCTGTCGCCCGAATATGCCGGACGGCGAAACTTGCGCTGTCTCCGGAAGATCGTTTCCGAGCCGGAACCCTCGGTGCTCGCGATGCTGCGCGACATTCAGGAGCATTCCGCGTCCGTCTTCATCCGCGAAACGCTTGGCGTTTTCACCAACATGACCGAGCAGACGTTCAGTGGCGTCTATTCGACCGCCTCGAAGGATACGCAGTGGCTGTCACTCGACAGTTACGCCGCCCTTGTTTGCGGCCGCGCCTTCGAGTCGAGCGATATCGTATCAGCCAAAAAGGACGTGTTCCTGAACATCCCGGCGTCAATCCTGCGCTCTTATCCGGGCATCGGCCGCGTCATCATCGGGTCGCTGATCAATGCCATGATACGGGCAGACGGCGCATTCGAGCGCCGCGCTCTCTTCATGCTGGATGAGGTCGACCTTCTCGGCTACATGCGCGGGCTCGAGGAGGCGCGCGACCGCGGCCGCAAGTACGGCATCACGATGATGCTGATGTACCAGTCGGTCGGGCAGATGGAGCGGCATTTCGGGAAAGACGGCGCGACGTCGTGGATCGACGGCTGCGCTTTTGCCTCCTATGCCGCGATCAAGGCGCTCGACACGGCGCGCAACGTCTCGGCGCAGTGCGGCGAAATGACGGTGGAGGTGAAGGGAAGCTCCCGCAACATCGGCTGGAACACAAAGAACAGCGCCTCGCGCAAATCGGAAAGCGTCAACTTCCAGCGCCGGCCGCTGATCATGCCGCACGAGATCACCCAATCCATGCGCAAGGATGAACAGATCGTCATCGTGCAGGGCAATAGTCCGATACGCTGCGGGCGGGCGATCTACTTCCGGCGGAAGGAGATGGATCAGGCTGCCAAGGCCAACCGCTTCGTCAAGTGACGCAGGCTTGTTCCGCAAGATCGGTCATCTCAACCTTCTCGAACATGGCAATTCGGAGGGTCATGAAGCTGCCTCAAAAGGGCGGCTCGGCATCCCCCGTGCCATCCTGCTCGGCCATTGCGGCGATCAGTTCGGCCCGAGCAAGTTCCAGCTCCGTCTCGATCTGGCGGCGCTCGGCTGGATCGGCGTTGCGCAGCTCGGCGCGCAGTTCCTCGACCTGGATTTCGAGTGCAATCGTCATCGTCTTCATCCTCCTTGATGAATGTGAAAGATGACGCAGGGGGGTCCGTGAGGATCGGGCCGGGTCAAGGATCGCGGAGCGACCGCCAGCGGCGGCGAGTGGTGGAGCCGATTTTCTGGCGACGCCCTATCAGGGCGGCGACTGAAAATTGGGGGACCGCCCGTCCTTGAGGCGGCGCGAGCCCTCATGGCAGACTTGGGTATCTGAGCAGACAGGCTTTCGTCTCGTGTGGCACGGGCAACAGGCGCGGCAGCGGGCTCAATGCCCGCTGCCGCGCCCAGCACAACGTATGCCGGCCCCGCTCAGGCCGGGTTGTTCCAGAGGATGACCTTGCGGTTCGGATCGCCGCCAGGGGCCGGAGCAAGGTTGCCGAAGATCACCCCGATCTCCGGCGCCTCCAGCTTGACCGAGAGGTATTCTTCACCGGTCTGGCGGGCGATGCGGTTCCAGGCGGCGCCTATCTCGAAGCCTGTCTTGCGATGGATGACCCGGTAGTCGGGGGCTTCTTCGCTTGCTTTGCTGGCGTTCGGGACGATGGCGATCGGGGCGTTGACCCGGATGGTGGCGAAGACGCCTTCGAGGCTGCCGTCGGTCTTCTGCGTCAGGGTTGCGATCGTGGTGGCCATGGTTCTGTCTCCTTCGGTTGCTCGGGACCATTCCCGATGGCGCACGAAGAGACGGCCGACCTGCTGCGGTCAGCTCGGCCGAAATTTTTGCAAAATTCTATTTTCCGCCGAGAGAAAAAGAACCGAAATCGAATTTCGCAAAAATTTCGGCCCGAGTCTTACCCCTTTAGGGGTTGGCCGCAAAAGCAGGCGGTCGTCTATACGAGCGACATAAAACGGGAATGGTTCGGGGCAACTGAAGGACGCGACAAACCATCATAGCCGCCCGGCCCAGCGCTGCGGGATATCGGCCGCGCATCCCTTGAACGTTTTGCCTCCAAGCCAGTCAATTGCGTACCCTCGCCCGCTCCCAACTACAGCAAGCGGGTGGGCACGTCCCCTTTCGATATCATCCCTTTGTTGATCCGAGAGGTCGACGCGGCGACGGTATGCCGCCTGCAGACCGTGCGGCAATACCGGGTGAAGCTAATCGCGTGGGCATCAGATGAGTGATCTTTCCCCCACTCGTCCGTCCGCGCCCGGCCATCTGAGCCGTCGGTGTTCGCCAGGCACATCGCCACTGGCAAGCGCGCCATCCGAGCGATCGGAGCCGGCTTGGTCAGCGGAACCAAGCTCGTCGGAGATCACGAGACAACAGGATCCGAGCAAGTCACGAACGGAATGCCATAGAGCGCGACATTCTGATCCTGGGAAACGAAATGCGCTCCCTCCGCCATGGCCTGCGCCATGAGAAGATGATCGAAGGGATCGCGGTGATGAAGCGGAAGAGCCGTAAGAGCGATAAGATGCGCATCTGTGATATCCAGCCGGTCGAATCCCTGACCCGGCAAGATCGCAAGAATCTCTTCTATATCGGCATCAAGTTTGCCGATCCGCAGCTTCACCGTGATTTCCTAAAGGGAGACGGCACTGACGAGGACGTCGTTCTCAGGATCGCCGATAAGGCCTCGCGCATGATTCCCCAGCTTCTCGTCGTCGTTCAGCCACCACAACAAGGCATGCGTATCGAGCAGCATCCTCACGTCCCATCTTCCATGGACTTCAGAACATCCTCCGGCAGGCTGTCGAAGTCATCGGCAACTTTGATCTTTCCGCGCAATGCACCTGGTTTCCGTGTGACGACGTCTGACGACGGCGGTCCAATTTCCGCAACAACCTTATGATGGGACGTCAGGACGAACCTCTGCCCGTCTTCGACCTGCTTGAGGAAGGACGTCAGGTTGCCGCGAAATTCCCGCACGCCGACACGGCGGGGAGTTGATGTCTGCTGCCGGGATTGAGGCATGGCGAGGCTCCGTTTCAGTGGGAAATGTGTACACAATTTTTAAGAAATGCAAGCGTCTCGAGCCGTGTGGAGAGACGGCGACTCCGGCCGGCATGACGAGGGCATGTTGTCGTGAGGCGGCACGACCGCAGTCGCCTCGACAGACACCCGCCTGCTCCGATCAGTCGGTCCTGAGCAATCGGGGCGGCATCGCTTGACGTCGGTGAGTTCGCGCGGGGAGGAGCTTCACGGCTCGGCATCATACCCCTCGCCGTTCGCCAGCCGGTCGATCGCCGCGGCGAAGAGTTCCTTGTGCTCTTCCGGCATCTCGGAGACACGATGGCCGCGTCGAGGATCTCCACCGGCTCGCATTCGCTCGTAATGCTCGTAGCTCATCAGCACGAACCGGGATTTCCCATGCCGAGTGAGCACGACGGGTTCGCGGCTGGCGACGGCGGTGACATCGCCAATGTGCTTGCTCAGGTCGCGTATCGTAAAGTGCCGCATTGCCCACTCCTCTGTTGATCCTCCGCATTATGCAGATTTTCCCGATGTGCACGAACCCCGAAGGGTGGAGCGACTTCGGCGCCGCGCGTCTTTTGGACGCGTAAAGCTCGCTGCAGCACTTTGATTGCGCTGAGCTCGAAGGCGTTGCAGCGGTCCAGAAGCGTGACGCCCTCGGCGATCAGACAGGTCGGCGAGCCCGGATAACGCAAGGGATCGTCACGTCGCCAGGCGCGAAGACTGCGTGCAGCCTTCTTGGAGCCGGCTTGCCGGCGAAACAGTGCCCGGTCGGGCGGATCGCCGGATTCAATCAAGTGACCTGTCCTTCTTGAACTGAGGGCCAAAAAACCGTATATACGCATCTGTAGATACATAAGGGAGGCGACCATGCCCCATCTTGCACGGGTATTCCAGTCCGGAAACTCGCAGGCCGTCCGCCTGCCGAAAGAATTCCGCTTCAACGTCGAGCGCGTGGAGATCACGCAAGAGGGCGATGCTCTCATCCTCCGCCCGCATGTCGAGGCGGGCGAGCCATGGTCGTCGCTGAAGGCGGCGCTCGCCCGTGGCATGAGTGAAGACTTCATGGAGAGCGGGCGCGAGCAGCCGGAACAACAGGATCGACCGGAGCTTGACGCGGTGTTTCAGTGATCTCGCATCTTCTCGACACGAACGCCGTCATTGCCTTGATCGGCCGCAAATCGGATACATTGGTCAGCCGTGTACTCCACAGCCCTCAGGGCAGTATCGGCCTACCGTCGGTCGTCGCGTATGAACTCTATTTCGGAGCGCAGAAAAGCGCGAAGGTCCAGCACAACCTGGAAACCTTGCGTTTGTTGATGTCGGATTTTCCGATCCTTGACTTTGACCAGAACGATGCCTTTGTCGCGGGCGAAATCCGGGCCGCCCTTGCCGCGAAGGGGACGCCCATCAGCCCCTATGACGTGCTGATCGCAGGACAGGCAAAAGCGCGCGGTCTGACCCTCGTCACCAACAATGTCGGCGAGTTCAACAGGGTCGAGAACCTGCGGGTGGAGGATTGGTCGCTGTGATCCCTGGCTGGTTCGAGGCCGCGCAGGCGAAACCGCGACATCGTCGCCAAGGTTGAATGCTAATGGCGGAGCGATGTGGCGACCATGGCGTTGCAATGTTCTATGCTGTCTTCGGTTCGCTGGGCTTCGGCTTTGGCTGATACAGCCGGCGCTTTACGTTCGGGCGCAATGCGTTGCGCACGTCCTTGTCCACGATAGCGAGATCGAACCACTCTGGATCGAAATGCCCGCCACACCACCGTTTGGTTTCGGCGTATTCGGGGTCCTCATTGTCCGACATGATTTCCAGAAAGCGCTCATAGCCGAGCACGCCGCCGACATCTTCGGGTGGCCTGGCACGCCCACCATCGATGCAAGTCCCGTGTTTGGGCGTGATATCCAGGGCCTTGAATTCCTCGATTACCACAGAATGGCGCCAGCTATCGCCGAAGTCATAAACGTAGCTAAAAACGGCTCCGTACTCGAAGTCGCGAAGGCGAACCTCACGAAAATCGAAGACCCGAGGATCGTCGTCGAAGGCATCCTCGGTCAACAGCTCCACGTCGCCGTAGCGCAAGCCGCCGATCAGGAATTCATGAAGGTGATAGTTCCACCAGTTGAAGGCGGCCTGAATGGCAAGATGCAGTTGCTCAAGATTCCAGTGCGACGGCAAGATCAGTCGACGCCAGACCCCCGGCTCGATCTCGTCGAGTGAAACGTGAATCTGTACTGCATTGATGGCTTTGAACATGCCGCATGTGAACAGCATGGATCGGCGAGGGTCAAGTCGGAGCCGGCGGGAGAACGCCATGCGGTAAAACCCGCATGGCGTCGTCACATAGTCTGTCACGCGCCATCTCCTGCAGCCTGCCATACCGGGATGCCGAGTCGGCGGGCCTTGTCGGAGAGATTGCCGGTGATGCCGGAGCCGGGAAAGATGACGACGCCTGATGGCATGACCGAGAGCATGTCGTCGTTGCGGCGGAAGGGTGCCGCCTTGGCATGTTTCGTCCAGTTCGGCTTGAAGGCGATCTGCGTCACCTTGCGGGCCTCGGCCCAGCAGGCGGCGATACGTTCGGCTCCCTTCGGCGAGCCGCCATGCAAGAGCACCATATCGGGATATTTGGCGAGAGCCTGATCGAGTTTCGCCCAGACCCGTTCGTGATCGTTGTAGTCGATGCCGCCGCCGAAAGCGATCTTGGTGCCGGCCGGGATCAGCACCTCGGTCTCGGCGCGGTGGCGAGCGGAAAGGAAATCTCTGGAGTCGATCATCGCCGCCGTCATGTTGGCATGGCTCACCTTGGAGCCGGTCCGCGGCCGCCAGGCGGATCCCGTCTGGGCTTCGAAGAGATCGGCTGCATAGTCGCGCATGAACTCGAAGGCGTTGCGGCGCTCGAGGAGCGTGATGCCCTCGGCGATCAGGCGCTCAAGCTCGACGCTCTTCACCTCCGAGCCGTCCTGCTCGCTCTGTCCGGCGCGCTGCGCGTCCTCATTGCGCTGGAGCTCGCGCCGGATGCGCTCGCCGGCGCGGTGGAAGAGATTGACCGTTGACCAGAGCAGATCTTCGAGATCGGGTTCCAGCCGCGTGTCGCCGAGCATCTCGAACATGGCGTCGAAAATCGCAGTCAGCGCCGACTGAACGACCGGCTCCTCGGGGAGTGGGCGCGGGTCTGGTTCGTCCTGGAAAGGGCGATGGCCGTAGATTTGCATCTCATAGATGAAGCGGTCGGTCGGGGAAGAGGCGTGATGGGGCTCGAAGGCGTCGTCGAGGGGCAAGGTAAGATTCATGATGATCTCCGTCGGTTTGGGCCGCGCCTCTCGCGGCCTGACGGCGATCCCTTTCCATGCGGCAGACGGGCCGGAACCGCGGCGTGCCTCACGCCGCGGCCCAGCGAAGCGCCGGGCGGCGGAAGAAGGGTTTCTTGGCCCGCGAGGAGCGCCGGCTTCAGCATCGACCCGAAAAGTGGAAACCGGTTTTCGGAACAGCCGATGCGCCAAGGAAGTGCCGGCGTGGGGAAGAAGCCCGACTGACCCGCTGAAGGCCCGACAGCTGTATGGTAAGGGTCGCCTCTCCGCAGGCCCGCGGGCGCGCGCCTACCCGACGGCGACCAGCAGGGACCAGCCTTCCCCGCCACGCCGCGCCCTCTCCCGCAGTCCCGTCCAGCCGATCAGGTGGGCAGGAAGGACTGGATGTCTTCCGGCGCGAGCTGGGCTCTCAGATGCACCGTGAGCCGGTCGGGTCCGAGCCGGCGCAGGTCCTCGTTGAAGTCGCCGAGCTCCGGGGCAAGCACGAGCGGCAGGATCCCGAGCGACTGCGCGCGGCGGCTCAATCCCTCGATGCCATGCCGGCCGGCGGCATCGGCGTCGGCGGCGATGTAGAGGCGCGCGCATCCGGCCGGGAGCCGAAAGCTGGCAAGGTGACTTGCCGTCAGCGCCGAGACCACCGGCATGCCGGGCATCACGTGCGAGAGCGACAACATGCTTTCGAGTCCCTCGCCGGCGGTCAGGACCGGTACGAAGCCACCGGCGGGAAAGCGGAAACGCACGGCATTGCCGAGCAGGCGGCCAAGTGCGCGGCGGGGAGTATCGACCCGCGCTTTTCCGACTCCGTTCGGGTCGAGCCCAGACGCTTCAAGAAAAGTGCGATGCACGCCGGTGATCGCGCCGGAGGGATCAGTCACCGCGGCGATCAGCGCCGGATAGCTGGTCGTCCTGCCGGTCAAGAGGTCTCGATAATAGCAGGACGGATGGAACCGCAGTGCCGGATGCGCGGATGCCCGCAGGATGGCGCGTTGGCGCAGATAGCTGTCGGCAAGCGTGCCGGCGAGTGGCTGCGTCATGCGGAGTAGGCGCCTTGCGCGTTCTACCGCCGGTCTGTCGATCGGCGGATAGTCGTGGGGATCGCCTCCGCGGGACGGCGCCGGTTCAGGTTGGACAAGGCTCAGGAACTGCCGCGCTTCGTCTGCAACGTCGCGGAAGTCGACCAGACCACATGTCTCCCGCAAGAGGTCGAGCAGGTCGCCGTATTGGCCGGTCGCAGCATCCGTCCATCTGCCGGCGCGCGGGCCGGTAAGATGCACGTAGAGCGAACGGCCCTTGTTGTTGGCGACGTCACCGACGATCCAGTAATTGCCAGCCCGGAGGCCGGCGGAGAGATAGTGGCGGCAGACCGCCTCGGCATCGCACGCGAGACGATCGGCCAGTTTTGAGGCGGACAACATCGGCGATGCCTCCGTCACGTCCGGCTCACGACGTCGATGATGCGATGCCGTTCAATCCGACGGCCGAGGATCGCCGGCCCTTCCTCTGTCATCGGCACGAAGAAGCGCATCCTACCGCTGATCATCTCGGAAAAGAGACCGATCGACTTCCACCAGTCGCGCATGCCCTCGGCGACCCGTCGAGCGGCCGGCCGGCTCGCGCGGCCGGTCGAAAGAAGAGGCGTCGCGGCCTTAGTCGCGGCCGCGGAAGTGATCACGTGCATGGGGACTCCGTCCAGGGCGAGAAAAGAACCGGCCTCGCCGGGGGCGCCCTCCGAGTCCCCACCAGGCCGAACCCTCCCGGCCCCTCTCTCGCTCCATCGCAGCGCCGCGCCCGCCCGAACGCGGAAATGCGGGGCGAGGGACAGGCCTGGCCACCCGACGCTATCGGGTCGTCAGGGAGGCGTTGCCGGCGCATCACCGGCTTTCCTCTCGCGACCACCAATCCCCCCGTGATTCACTTATACTGCATCATAAGAGGTAGTCTGGCAGAAGAGTTTTGTGCTACACCAACCTGGAAATCAGCGGGAACGAACGCTTCGACGGGCAAAGGAGGAACAAGGTGCGACGATTTCTGATCGGCGACAGGTCATTCGATGAGGATTCTGTTGAATTCCAGGCCCTCCTCCCCCGCGCCTACGAGCACAAGCTCCGGCCGCATTGCCGGTGCAAGGAACCGGCGGTTGCGATGTACATCGCGCGGCTGGATGGACAGTATTTCGTCAAGCGCATGCCGCTTTCCGGGCGTGATCACGACCCGGCCTGCTCGTCCTATGAGCCTCCGTACGAGTTGTCCGGTCTCGGACCTTTGGTTGGCAACGCGATTCAGATCGATGCCACCGGCCGGACGGCCGTGAAGCTGGACTTTTCGATGACGAAGAGAAGTCCGCGTGCGGCGTCGTCTCTGCCGACGGAGTCGTCGGAGCCCGCCATTCGCAACGAGACGAAGAAGCTCTCGTTGCGGGCCATGCTGCACTACCTGTGGGAAATGGGGGAACTGACCGAATGGCGCTCCTCCTGGGCCGGCAAGCGCGGTTGGGGCCGGGTGCGCACGAGCCTCATGAACGCAGCGTCGCAAACGACGGCGCGAGGCGCGCATCTTAGCGATATGTTGTTCGTGCCTGAGGTTTTTCACCAGGAGGATAAGGAGGCAATTGCCGCGCGCCGGTCGGCCGCACTCGCTGGCGCGCAAGCCTCCGGGACAGGACCGCGCACGCTGATGATCGCCGTAGCGGAAGTGAAGGAGTGCACAGCCGCCCGCGAGGGACACCGGATCACCCTCCGCCATCTCCCCTTTCCCTTCATGATCGAGGAGGGGCCATGGAAGCGGTTGAACGCCAGATACGAAACGGAACTCGAGCTTTGGCGCTCGAACAAAGAATGCCACCTGATCCTGATCGCGACATTCGGGATTTCGGTATCCGGTGTCGCTGCGGTCGAAGAGGTCGCGATGATGGTGGTGAACGAGGACTGGATCCCGTTCGAAAGTGTCCATGAGCGGCATCTACTGGAGAGACTGGCAAGGCTGCGGCGCAAGAGCGTCAAAGGGCTGCGATTCAATCTCTCGCGCGATCAACCGATCGTATCGGTGACCTTGCCGGAGCAGGGGCCCTCCCCGGTGGCGTTGTTCATCGTCCCGCCAGGCGCTAGTGAAGATTATGAGCGCGCTCTCGCGGAAATGATCGAATCAAGACCCGAGATGACCCCATGGGTCTGGCGCGTAGCCGAGGGCGAAATGCCGAGATTGCCGTAAATCGGCGGTCGGCGGCAGGATGGCTCTCTTGTTTTGCCCTCAGAACGCGTTTCTCCAGCGCGCGAGAATGGACCAGCCCGCGCCGGAGCACGCGCTTCCACCTCCGACCGGCCCGCCCTCGGACCAGCCACCCTCCCCCTTGCGCGCGGTCACCCGCCCGCCCCACGGTGATGGCAAAGCCCTTGCCGAATGTGAAGGCCCGGCGCGACGCCGGGCGACAAGGGGGATGGTAGCCTCGGCGCACGTGCGGTCAGCATGCCTGTTCGAGCAGCTTCTTCGCCTTGCCTTCCAGTTCGAGGCGTGCGTCCTGATGAGACTTCGTTCGGGCGAGCGCCGTTATCCCCTGCACGAAATCGAAGATCGATTCCGGCGGCCGGCCCTCTTCCTGCAGGACGGTGTCGATGATCCTGGCGGTTTCTCCCTTCGAGAAGCCGCGCTTGCGCAAAAAGCCATGGCGGTCCTCGTCGCTGCGGGCCACGATGCGCTCGCGCGCTGCCCTGACGCCCGCAACAAAGGGGGCCGGAGATGAATTGGCAAACTTGGCCAAAGCCGGAGCAGCCTCATGAGCGAAACGATGGCCGGCGAACTTCGAATGGCGAATGACGATCTCCTCGAAATCCTCGACGCCCCAAAGATTCCGGTTGCAGCAGACGGCACGGAGATAGAAGGAAGCGATGCCGAGTGTCTTCGAGCCTACCTCGCTGTTCCAGCAATAAAAGCCGCGGAAATAGAGATCGGGCTCGCCGTTCGACAGGCGGCCGGCCTCGATGGGATGGGTGTCGTCGACGAGGAACAGGAAGACGTCGCGATCGCTGGCATAGAGCGTGGTGGTCTCCTTGCTGACGTCGACGAAGGGATTGTGGGTCATCGTCGACCAGTCGAGCACTCCCGGCACCTTCCACATCCTATCACCCGTTCCATTGCCAGCGATGCTCATGACCGCTGATACCAGTTCATGGTCCCAGACCCTGCCGTATTCCGGGCCGGTGATCGCCCTGAGCTCGATCCGCCCATCATTGCCCTCCAGAGTCTTGACCAGTTCGGCGCTGTGATTGATGAGACCGTGCTGCAGGTTGATGCCGGCCAGCGGCGCCGGCAGTTGGCGCATGTAGGTTGCGGGCGCCCCGACCAGGCTGCAAAGCTGCCCGTAGCTCCAGTGCGTCGGCGCGATGGGGCGGCTCTCGCCGGGAACGATCAGTTCGAGCCGCTCGGCATTGGTGCGGCTAGCCTCGACGCGGATGGCGGAGCTTTCGACCGTGCGGGCACGGGCGCGGTCGGCCCGCGATCTCACCCTATCGTAGAGCTCACCGAGCGAGAGATAGCGTTCGTCGTCCGGGCGTGAAAACCATTCCGACGACACGCGACCGATACGCTCGCCGCGCGAGACATCGACCTTGAAACCGGACGACGCCGGTCGAGTGCTGGAAATCGTGGTATTCATGTGCAGTCTCCTGAACCGAAAGCCCTGGCACGGGGGCCGGTGGAAAATGAAAAGGCCCGGTTGTGCGAGGCCGGGCCAGAGGATGGATTGTGAGAGCAGGTTACGGGGCAGCGGCGAAGCGCTGCTGCTCGTCTTCTGTGGCGTCGGGGGACTCCTCCTCGGCATCATCGCCTTCGGTCAGGAATGCCGGAGGTTCGACCGAGGCGTCCTCATTCTCGAGGACGGTGGCGGCATCATCGACAGCGAGCCGCAGCGGTTCGGGGAGCCATCCACTGCCTTCCAAGAGCCGTGCGGCTTCACGTGCCATGTCCTGCTTCTTCAAATGATCGATGAGCTGGGCCGACTGCTCGCCCTTCGCCTCGCGGACCGCCTGCAGGATATGCGCCTTCGTCACGCGGCCGAGGTAGTTGTCGACAGTTGGCGCCCAGCCTGCCTCCACCATGTCGAAGCCGAGCGAGCGAGCGAGCTGGTCGGCATGGACGATCGCCGCCGGCCGCCGGTTCCATGGCTGAACAACTGCATTGACGGAAAGCGAAACGCAATGCGCAAACAGCGCGTGGCGGCTGACGTCATCGAGCGCAATCAGGAAATCCCAAAGCTCATTCGGGTTTTTCGGAAGGTCCTGACCCCAGGCCTCTTGCCGCTGCTCGACCTCCTTTGCCCAGACGGTGTCGCCGAGCCCCTGCGTCTGGCCGAACTTTACACTCTGCAGCGTCACGTCCAGGCATGAATCCGATCCATAAACATAGAAGATCTTGAGCACGAACAGATGCAGGGCGGCGATGAAGGCCGTAACCGGATCGTTTGCCAGCGCATTCCTGAGCGCCACCGTGCGCGTTGCTGTCAATTCCTCGACAAGACGGTCTGAGAGAGGCGGGAGTTTGCCATCGTCGTCCTCTTCCCCAATCTGGCCATTAGGCTTGCCATTCACGGACATGCCGGCGTTGGACGACGATTCCGACACCACCTGGTCGACTTCACCATCGGAATCCGTCGCACCATCACCCTCAGTCTCGACCTGCGTCTCATCTTCAGAACGGACAAGACCGCGCTCGATCTTGAGTTCACCACCAGCGCCGAGCGAGATGAAGGCGCCGCCGCGGGCAACTTCTTCCTGGTCGAAGACATAGGGCCGGTCGTTCAGCCGGTCGAGCTCGTTTCCGAGTTCCTCAAGTCGCTGCTCGGTCTCGGCGCAATATTCGGTCGCTTCGGCATATTTGGCATCGAGCATTTCGAATTCCGCCTTCAGCCGGTCATAGCGCGCGAGTTCATCTTCCGTGAACTCCGCCCGCTCGCCGTAGAAGCGGCGAAGACCCGAGCTATGACCGTAGGGAAAATCAAAAGCAGCCTCGACCCATTTCCAGCCTTCGTTCGCCTTCAGTGCTTCGGCGTCGGCCGTCAGCTTCTCGATCGCGAGCTGTTCGAGCAGCGCCGGATCCTGCAGCCATCCGCCATTGTCGTCATCGAAGAGGTCACGCATCACCACACCGCCGGCCGCCTCATAGGCTTCGATGCCGACATAGACGGCGCGGCGGTCAGTCGCCCGGATCGCGGTCTCGGTGAGCAGCCGGCGGATATAGTACGGCTCGCGTGAGTGTTGACGCGAAACCGTATCCCAGACCTGTTCCTGGCGGACATGATCATTGGTGATCGAAAAGGCCATGACGTGTTCGAGCTTCAGTTCGTCATTGGCATAGAGTTCGAGCAGACGCGGTGAGACGGCAGCCAACCGCAGGCGCTGCCGCACGACCGCGACCGAGATGAAGAAGCGAGCGGCGATCTCCTCCTCGCCGATGCCCTGCCCGCAGAGCGTCATGATAGCGCGAAACTGGTCCAGCGGGTGCAGGTCGAGGCGCCGAACGTTTTCCGCAAGCGAGTCCTCGACTTCCGGCGTCCCACCCTTGCTGACGATGCAGGGTACGCCGACGGTCTCCGACAGCCGCTTCTGGCTGACCAACAGTTCCAGCGCACGGTAGCGGCGACCGCCGGCGGGGATGCGATAAATACCGGTCTCGTTGCCTTCAGCATCGACCTCCGCCCGCACATTAAGGCTGGTCAGCAGCCCACGGCGGGCGATGTCCTCGGCGAGATCCTCGATCGATACACCTGCCCTGGTCTTGCGGACGTTCTGGTGGCTGAGAACAAGCTTGTTGAAGGGAATATCGCGCCCGGCATTGAGCGTCACTTTCTGAATGGCCTGTGCCATGTCGTTTCTCCGTAGCGGGCCGGCCCGAGCCTCTCTCCGACCATCTCAACCCGCCACAGAATCCCCTTCCCCCTCTCCCTCTCGCGATCCACCACTTGGCATCCCCCGGCGACCGGCCGCCGTGGCGTCTGCCAGCGGTTGGCCCGAGGAAACGCACAGCTGCCCTGCACAATGAGTGATTGCCGATCGCACAACTGATGGGCATAGTGCCTATAGCTGATGCAGTTTGATGGCTTCTCCCAGTGCCATCGCGTCAGCTGTTCCCCTCTGGAGGTTAGACACCTTCACGCCTCAACGGGCCTCGGATCTTCCGGCGGCCCGTTTTTTCGTGTAATTCAGGTTCGCTCAATCCATGGTCAGCGGTGAGCTCACTCGATTGTCGAGTATCCGAAAAAGAACCGGAGAAAACGCGACAGGCTTGCTGACCGGAGAACGAGTGACAGGATGCGAAGACTTTGCAATCCTCAAGCGGTTGGCCGGACGAACCTATGCCGTACCTCGCCGTCTACGCAGGCGTAGCTGACGATGGGCTGTAGTCGGTGACGACGGATCCACGTGATTTATCGAGCGCGAAAGTAGATTTCTGTTGCGCCAAACCGACCATCCATTCGCTTGCATTGAACGATGACGTCGATAGAGAGTTTCAACAATCTGTCGATGTCCTCGGGCTCCAGATTACGTCCCCCTTCGGATTCCTTCACAAGAAGCGTCAACTGTTGGAAGGCCAGCTTGGCGGAATTGGCATGCACGGTGGTGATCGATCCGGGGTGACCGGAGTTGACGTTGCGCACGTAGTAGAATGCTGTGCCATCGCGCAGCTCCTGCAGCAGAATTCGGTCCGGCCGCATGCGCAGGCATGACTCCAGCAGTTCTTTTGGGCCGGCACCCGAAAGTCCCTGGGCGCCTTTCGAATAGAACAGGCGCACGTGGTTGGGCTGCGGAATAACCAGTTCAGGTGTGTCCTCGATCGAAATTATCCGCTCATGCTGAGGAATATGCTTGATCAACGCTTTCGAGAGCGTCGTCTTGGCCGATCCCGTTGCGCCTGAGATGATGATGTTCTTCCGCGCGATAACGGCCTCGCGCAAAAAATCCTTGAAACGGCCCGCTCGGTAGAGCGCCACCAGATCCTGTTCCCCCGTCGAGATACTTTCGTTGTCTCCTCGCGTCTCGGAAAAAAACCTTCTCTGCTCCAAATCATCGAGCGTGAACGTCACCGATGACGGCTTTCGGACGGTGATGCTGAGAGTGTTCCTGTTGGTCGCAGGAGGAATGACGATCTGGATCCGCTCATCGCCTGGCAGTGTCGCCGACAAGATTGGTCGCGTTTCATCAATGGATTGATTGGAAAAACTGGCCACGGCCCGAACAAGGCGCATCAGCTTTTCGAAGGTAAGCTCTGGCAGATTATGGGTCCGCCAACCACCGGCGCCCTCTGTCAGCACCTGCCCAGGCCGATTTACGATCACTTCATAGAGGGACTTGTCCTTCAGGAATGGCGAAAACGGAGCGAGCAGTTCGCGGACGACTGCAGCGTCAGGGTCGTCGGTCATGTCCTCACCCTATTTTGTCACGAGCGTCGACTGCGGGCTGAAGTCGCCCAGTACCGCCCGGTCGAGAATGCGGTTCTTTGGCCCAATCACGCGAAGCCTGTAGACCCCGGAGAAGTCGAGATCGCGCGCGACGAAGATCGAAACAAGCTCGCCCTGATGCTTCATGAGCGTCGGAGGGATATTGATCGATTGCTCGACGGCAATCGCCGCGGCCTGCTGGCCGGCGCTTGTGGTACCCTGCGCGTCGACGTCGCTGTCCTTCAGACGGCTGTTGGCGTAGCCTGCAGCATCACCGACGACAGAGAGGAGAAGCGCACTTCCGAAGCGCTCCCACCAGTGGGTATCGACATATCCGTCCATGCCAGCCCGGCCGAGTGCATCGGTCGCGGGCGAAGCCAGCGTGACGATGACGCCGTTCGGGGTCTTCGCGCGGTTCCAAAGCACAAAGAGGCGTTTCTGCCCCCGCTGGAGGCCGCCTCGGTACTCGCCGACAATCTGAGTTCCCCTCTCCATCAGCACGACGCGGCCGTTGTCCGAGAGAACATCCCGGTTGATGACGCAGCTCGTGAACCCCGGCTGGTCCGACGCCATGGCCGTTTCCAGCACGCACGGGATCGAGGTGCCCATGGCGACGATGAAGTCGCGGTTGCCTAGCGTGCCGGCGCGCGAGCCCTCGAGCCGGGTCGGCCGCAGCATTGTCTTGAACTGCTCCTCATTGCTGCTGGCGGTGTTTTGACCCATCGTATTGCCATCGAGCGGCAGGAAATTTCCGTCCGGAGAGACCGCAGACTCTTCGCGATTCCCATGCGCTGTCGCGTTTTTCTGTCCAGCGCTATAGGCCATGACGGGTGCGCGGCGGGCGGAATCGAGCAACGGATCTTCCTCCTTCACCTGCTCGGCCACAACCGGCGTCGGCAGCTTCACTTCCGGCTCTGGCTGGACCGGCTCGATCTTTTCCTTGACCGGTTCGAAATTCGTCGTCTGCCGGATGACGACCCGCTCCGGCCTTGTGGTGTCCGAAGGCGGCTTCTCGCCGCTCACCGACCAGAGCGCGAAGGCGACAAAGGCAACGATGGCCAGCGCCACAGCGCCCCGCTTCAAGACGGGATTGTTGTCGACCCGCCTGCCCGCAACCGTTTCGGCGCGCTCGCCCGGTATCCGGCCCGCGTCTTCCTGGACCATGACAGCTCCTACTGCGCCGTGCCGATGTCGGTCCGAACGACCCGCTCCACCGACGGCGAGGTCGTGTTGGTGTCAGGGTTGATGCCGATCCGGTCATAAGCCTCGTTGAAGACGCAAAGCACGTCCGCACCGCTCCGCAGGATGAACTTCCGGCTGATCGCGTGGACGAGGACCAGGTTGCCGTCGACGGACTTGGGTACCAGGCTCTCGCTACCGTCCGAATTCTCGATGTAAATGGCCGGCATTTCCTGGTTTCCGACGAAGGCAAAGGTCGTGACCTTGCCATTGTCGTAGACCGATTGCGGCTCCAGCGCCTGCGCGCCTTGTGCAGAGTAACGCCAGTTCCGCGGTCCATAGGCCTCATGAATCGCCAATACGCTGTCGGCCTCCTTCGCCTGCGCAGCGATTGCTCGCGCGGCTGCGACCTGGCGACGCCGTTCGGCTTCGTCGGCGGGATACCGGTACTTGACGTAAAAGTAAGTGCTTTGACCCACCTCCACCTTTCCATCCCGCACCATCAGCTCCATCTGGTAGCTTCGGGTCGATCCGTCGCGCCGGGTGGTTACGACAGAGATATTGGTGACCGGCTGGTTCTCGCGCGGTTTCAGGAACAGGATACTGCCTGCCGGCGCGACCTCCCAGGCGACGCTGTTGCCGAGCGCGACGTGGGCGATCTCCTCGTCGGGCCCGAACTCGACCTGCACAGAGGACCTCAGAGAGCCGATGATTCGGGTAACGTTGTAGGGCTGGTAGTCGACGAAACGCACACGGCTGTCCTGCGCTGCGCCGCGCGGAATCTCGAGGGCAAGGGCCGAAAACGCCGAGCCGGCAAGAAGAAGAGCGAAGATGGCTGCGGTACGCATCAGTTGATCGCCTCCGGATCGGCCCGATATTCACTGACGGCAA
Source organism: Sinorhizobium fredii USDA 257 (assembly GCF_000265205.3). NCBI lineage: Bacteria > Pseudomonadati > Pseudomonadota > Alphaproteobacteria > Hyphomicrobiales > Rhizobiaceae > Ensifer > Ensifer fredii. The sequence continues at coordinate 3,067,899 of NC_018000.1, read as the reverse complement.
AACCGAGCGGGTTGACAAGCCGGTCGGTCGACGACATCGGCGCGTTCACGTAAGCGAAGGTGAGCGTTGCGACCCAATGGGTCGTTCGGATTTCTTCCCCGCGCGTGATCGTGCGCATGTAGCGGACGGATACGACGTTCGGGTTGATCAGCGAGATCGAGGCGATGCTGATGCGCGCCGTGGCACTCCGCCCATAGGTGTTTTGCGGCGATTCCGGGTTGCTGCCGCGATAGAAGGTCGAGAATCGCGCTTGCTCCGGCTGCGTCGACAGCAAGGCGACGGTGCGGAAATTCTCCTCCGCCTCGCTCCAGACATAGCCTTCGCGAGCGCGCACATATTTTGCCGCGAAGTATTTGGTGACGGCCTCATCGTAAGTTCCCGCCGTCGACGTCAATGCCGAGACGACGTCGACTATGCCGGTCGAATTGTCGACCCGCACGACAAACGGCTCGACCGTCTTCAGCGGCGTCAGACCGGCAACCGCGAAGATCGAGGCGCCGGCAAGGACGCCGGCCACGATTGCGATCGACCAGGCGATGCGCGCCGAGCGCTCGACCTGGATCATACGGTCCTGATCGAAGCGTCGCGCCTTCTCGAAGTATGACTTGAGTTCGTCGCTCGAGACCATCGCGTTATCCCTCACAACGACGATAGGATGCAGCGGCGTCGAAATGTGCAAAGGCTGGCGGCTCCTTTTTCTCTTCGGCATAGGCCGCAACCACGCTCGACGAGGTTACCGGCCGCGCATCCGAATGTTTCTGCTTGAGGTTGCTGTTGTCCTCCCACTGCCACATGGAGCGATTGAGTGGCCGGCGCGAATAGCCGTCGCATTTAGGGACCGGATAGGTCATTGATGCACAGCCGCTTAAGGCAGCCGCCATGCACAGCAGCGGAAATGTTCTGATCATTCCGAGAAGACCTTTTTCTAGTTGGTGCGGGCATCATCAACTGGCGCCGTTAGAGGTGAAGGTCCGTCCGACGGCTCGGAACCCGCGGCCGGCGGCACGGGCGGTATGTGATGCCGCCGAGGCGAGCGTGCCTTCATGGGCGTCACGCGCAGCGCCGTAACCGTAGGTCAACGAAGCACCGCCAGCTGCGAGCGCCGAAGCGATGTTGGGAAGCTGATAGAAGACATAGAGAGCAGCGAGGCAGATGGCGCACAGCGCAATCGGCCGCATCAGCACATCGCTATACCCCTCGATCTCCGTGAAGGTCGTGTCGATGCAGGTGATCAGCAGCGAGCCGACGGCAACGACGAGGACCTGCAAGATCACGAAGTTCGCAAGCTGCCCGATCCAGGCCTCGGTGAAGCGCCGCGTCGGCTGGAACATGGCGAGCGCCACGAAGATCGGGCCGATGGCCAGCACGATGGCGAGCGCCAGCCGGGCGTAGAGCGAGACGATGTAGCCGATCGATGCGACGACGAAACTTGCGAAGATAACCATCATGCCGCCGACGCCGGTGGCGATATCGCCCGGCCAGGAGGCGCGTGACCAGATATCGGTGGCCGCGTCCTGCCCCTTGTCGAGCAGACTGTCGAACGTCGAGGCGCTCGGTGTCGACCCGGTGTTCAGCGCCTGCGAGATCTCGCGCGGCAAGGTCTCGAAGAAGATGTTGGTGACGTAGGTCTGGTATTCGCTGGCGTTCTTCACCAGCATCACGATGATGGCGAGCCTGATTGCCCGGTAAGCGAAGTCGAGGATCGGCTCCTGGACCGAGCCACGAAGAACGAGATAGCCAAAGAGCACGATATAGAGCGTGATCGCCGCCGTCAGTGGGCCTGAGACCCACTCGGCGATATTCGACGTTCCGGTGGAGACGAAGTCTTCCAACGGCGTCTTGAATTGCTCGTCGACGAAGGCGAACACCTCATACATGGGCGTCAGCCTCCGAGCGACTGCCGCATGCGCTGGAACCGCCGCTTAATATCGGCACTTTCCGCGTTCCTGCAGTTTGGGGTGTCGCGAAGCTCGCCCGGATTGTTGCGGCACTTGGTGACGAGGTCGGCAAGTAGCGCTTCGTCCGCGACCAACTCGTCGACAGTGTAGGTCCGCTCCGGCTGCTCCGAGCAGGCCGTCAGGCCAAGAATCGCGAGGAGAAGGGAAAATTTCCTCATTGCAGTGCTGCCTTCATCGCGTCCATGCGCTGGCGCCAGTCCTCGGCCTTGCGCTGCTCGTCGACCTGCGCCTGCGCCTGCTGCACCATCCGCAAGCCTTCCATGCGCAGCATGTCGGTCTGAAGAAAAGCCGTTTCCGCCAGAAGCCGCGCCTGAAGGTCGGCGATATCCTTGGCATCGCTGGCCGTCGATATCTTCTCGCGCAACTGGTCGATGCCGTCGATGCGCTTTGTCGCCTTGTCATAGATCTGCTGGCCGAGGCTCATTTGGCCGGCATTCCTGTTCTGGATGCGGGAAAGCTCCTGGGCATAAAAGTCGTCGGCGCTGGTCCGATACGTCGAATTGCCCTCAAGGAATTCCGAAGCCGCATCACCGAGGACGCCCGTGCCCTTGCCCTTGAACAGGCCTTCGATGGCGTTGAAGTCTGCCGGCAGCACCCTGCGGATGGCAGGATCGTTGAGGACGCTGGCGACATCCGCCATGTCGGTGAGCTTGTTAAGCGAGCCATAGAGCTGCTGCGCCTGTTCGATCTGCTGATTGAGGGCGTCGAGCTGCGACTTGAGCTCGGCGATGGTTTCGATATGCTTGCCGATCGCCGTCTGGTCGATCACCGGAATCCCCTGCCCTGCCGCTGTGCCGGCGGAAAGCATGAGCGCCGCGGCGATCGCCGCGCCATGAAATCTAAATGAGGTCATCAGCTCGCACTCCTTCTTTGCTGGAAAACGGGAAGCCAGTCCTCTCGCCGGTTGCCGACTTCGGCGCGGACCGCGTCGGCAAGCTCCACATTGGCAGTCCGGCCGGAGAGAATGGCGAGTTCGTCGCCGAAACCGCTGAGGTTCAGTTCGGCGACGACGCTGTTGTGTCCCTGCTTCAACACGAACCGCCGACTCTCGACGGAGAGCTCGCGTGCGATCAGCTCGTATTCGCGCTCCGTGAGCTTGAAGCCGTCGACATAGTCGGCGCGGTTGCCGCGCGCGTTCGGCAGGAAGATCTGCGTCGGGCATTGTTCGATGATGGTGTGGGCGATCGGCGAGACGATCGCGTCGCGCGGGCTCTGCGTGGCAAACAGCATGAGGCCGTTCTGCTTTCGGATCGTCTTGAGCTTGTTCTGGGCAAGATCGCGGAAGCCTTCGTCCTGGAGCGCTTTCCAGAACTCGTCGATCACAATGATGATCCTGCGACCATCGATCAGTTGCTCGACGCGATAGAAGAGATAGGCCATCAGGGGGGCACGGATTTCCTCGTTATCGAGGAAATCGGTCATGTCGTAGCCGACAAACGTGCCACCATCGCCAAATTCACCGAAGCCGATGTCCTCGATTACATTATCGAAGACCCAGCCGAGCGGCCCTCCCGTCTCCCAGCGACGCAGCCGAGCAGCGATCCCTTCCGGGTTCGTGTTGTCCAAAAAAGTCCTGAGCGCGCCGATCGTCCGGCGCTCCACCGGCAGGTCGGCGAGGCCTTCGATGGCGGAGGCAATGTCGCGAAGTTCGGTCACGGTCAGTTCCCGCGTGGGCGAACCGGCAAGCTTGCCGACCCAGCGCGTCAGGAACACCTTGTTCTCCGGCGTCAATTCGAGGGCCTTCAAGGGAGCGCAGCCGGTCGGGATACCGTTCTTCAGCGGCAGATAGGTGCCGCCGGCGGCGCGTATGTAGAGATCGGCTCCCCTGTCCTTGTCGAAGAACACCACATGCGGATCGTGCTTTTCGAGCTGCGACAGCATGAAGTTGAGTAGCACCGTCTTGCCGGCGCCCGACGGGCCGCAGACGAACGTGTTTCCGAGATCGCCGTAATGGAAATTGAAGTAATATGGCGAGCCGGACGCGGTCTTGAGCAGCGCGACGGCGGGGCCCCATTCATTGCCGTCCTTCTGGCCGATCGGATAGGAGTGGAAGGGCGACAGCGCCGCGTAGTTTCGCGACGAGATCGCTCCGGACCGGGCGCGATAGCGGAAATTGCCGGGCAACTGCGCCCACCAGGCCGCCTCGAGACCAAGGTCCTCGCGCGCAACGACGGCGCCGCCGCTCGTCAAGCTGGCGCGCGCCTTGGCGAGATTGTCGGTCAGTTCCTTCACCGAGGAAGCAAAGACGCAAAGCGAGAGATGATGCTCGCCGAGTACGAACCGGTTGGACTCCAGATCGTCCATGGCCTCGTCGAGTTCGTCGATCTGCGATGCCGCCTTGTCGCCGCTGCTGACCATCTGGTTCTGCTTGCGGCCCATGATGGTGCGCGCGTCGGCTTTCGAGACGAAGGAGAAGGATTGCGCCAGGATCAGTTCGAAAGGACTGGTAAGCACGCCGTCGAGCATGCCGGTCCTGGTGCGGGCCGGATATTCCTTGAAACTCAGCATGCCGGCATAGCGGCTTTCTGCTTCGGGGCGGATCTCGACCGTCTCGCGGCCGACGATGACACGATCCGAGTAGATCGCCGACGCAATGCGGCCCTCGGTCAGGGGGATCGGCTCGCGTCGTCCGCCGACGAACTGATGCAGCAGTTCGCTCGGCTCCGAGAACAACAGGCCGTCGTGTTCGTAGAGGGACAGCACGCGGGGCTCGAAGCGTTTCAAAGCCGCCGTGACATCGACGACCTTGTCGCGAAGGTGCTTGAGGGCCTCCTCGTCGAGTTCCGCCCCTGCGCGACGGGCTCGGCGCAGGCGCGACAGCAGCTTTGCCGCCTTGTCTGCCGGATCGCGTGCCGGTGACCAGAGGATGGTCAGATAGAGGTCGTTGCGAAACAGGTCCTCGCCCACCATGCGCGCGCGGTATTTGTCGTTCAACGCGGCCGAGAAGGCAGTCGCGAAGGTGCCCTCGGGATAGTCGCTGTCCCGGCGGCGAATAAGATGCGTCCACAAGGCGAGCCGCTCGTCGGCGATGTTGCGGTAGAGCGTGTTGAGGTCGCGATGGAGGGCATTCAGGTCGAGAACATCCGCGGTCTCGAACGCGACGCCTTCGAGCGCGATCATCACCATCAGCGCCCGGGAATCGAGCGCGATCGTCGACTCGTCGACGTGGCGGACATAGGGGATGAAGGTCTCCGGAGCGAGTTCGCGAGATCTGAGTGTGGTCAGGCTAGGCAAGTCCGAGGTCCCTTTCGTCGTATTTGCGGGCGAGCTTCAGCGGTGCAAGCGTTGCCCCGCCCCAATAGGCGCTGTTGCGGGAGCGGCCGCGTGTCTCCACCCAGGCCAGTAAGATGCGAAACATGTTGTGGTCGTGTTTGACGAGCGCGCGGAACACCAGGTGGAAGACGACGCCGACGAGCGCGTAAGCGATCGAACCGGCGACGATGTAGAGAATGGTGGTGAGCATGATGTTCACGCCCATGGCTTCCATTGTTACGCCGGCGATCATCGCCGGCCTGGTGCAGGCGATGAACAGCGTGTCTTCCTCGAGCGTCGGCCGCGCGGTCGCCATGCTGTCAGCTCCCGACAATGGTGTTCACGAGTTCGGTGGCGCCGAAGATGCCGCCGATGCCGATGATCCAGAACCCTGCTCGTCTCAGATCCATGTAGCCGAACATCCAGGCGATGCAGATCACGATCACTGCAATGACGGCGAGCAGCTTGGCGATATTGCCGGTCAGCATGTCGACGATATTCTGCAGGACGGTCTCGATGCCGGCGGCCTGCGCGAAAGCCGGCTCGACCATGGTGGCTACGATGGCGACGGCCATCAGGGTGGAGGCGGCGATCGGCCGGATACGGGAACTGAAGGTCATTCACTCTGCTCCATTTTATTGTTCCGAAAAACGAGGACGGAGGACCGCCGCCGCGAATTGAAGACATCCCAGGCCGGCGCGGACGCCGTCTGATCGTTCGGGGTAGCATCGCTTTCGGCTTCGACGGCGTCATCGACAGCCGTCCCCCCGCTCGGCCCCCTGTCCTCCCCACCATCGCCGATCGTCAGCATTGCGAGGGTTTGGCCGAGCCTTTCGATTTCTTTGCGAACTTGTTCGTCATATTCGACGATGGCGCCGGCGGACGGATCGTCCCGCCCGTAGTAGGATCGCAGCATGTCCCGCTCGGCGCGCCTCGGATCGGCGCCGGCCCTGAGTGCGAGCCGGTAGTATCCGTCGAGCAGTGTGGCGGTGGCCTGGAGGTTAAGGCATGGATCGAAAGCGTCAGAAATCGAGAAGCTCATCTTTCGAAGCTCTTCCATGCCAATGCCGCCAAGGCCGAGCTGGATGTCCTGCCGTTCGGCCGCCCGTGACGTGGCGATTTCGATCGCCTCCGCCTTGGTCGTGGGCTGTTCAGAGAGCGGCGGTCCGCTCTTGATCCGGATCGCGAAGGGCTCGAAACGACTTTCGAGGCTGACGACGCCAGCAAGAGTTTCGGCCGCGACCATAGGTGCACAGGTCTGCGCGAGATCCACGAAGGCAACGGGCATGCTCAGTACCACACCCTTTGGCGTCCGATCCCGTCGATCGTCACGTCGACAAAGTGAGGCTTCGAGCGGACCTTGGGCCGTCTGGTCACGTAACGCCGGCATTGTCGCTCGCCGCCCAGGTGGTCCCACCGGGACGAAATGGCACTGCCGGCCCTATCGTAACGGCATTCACTGTCTGAGACAGCTCGGGGTGCGGTAGAGACACAGCTTGCCTCGTGGCCGCGATCACTGCTTCGCGTCGTCAGCCTGAAACCTTCATCGCAGGCGTAGGGTTCATATCGCGGCCGCGAAGCCCTGAAGCCGACGCCGCTGCAGCTTGGAAACGCGTGTCCCCTGGCAAGCTCCCGCCAAAGTCTTTTGATCGGAGGCTGGCATGGCGCATACTGTGTCGGGCCGCCCGGGTTTGAAAGACACAGGATAACCTGGCATCCCCAATCATCTGCCCGCGCAACACTGTCTGAAACGAGGTATGCTTGTGAAGCGCCAATCGTCGAAAGGAAGCCGCTGACCAGTAAGTTCTTCATGGAGAGAGACCCCCGCAAGCGCTGCACCAAATCCCAGCGCCGTTGATTACCGCAACCGATATACCGCCTTATATAACGCAGTTAAACAAATGACAAGAGCTCTCAATTCGCAGTGGCACAGCCTCGCCTTCTCGGCTTTCATTTTTCACGAAATTGTCGACAATCCGATTGAGGACGAGACGCCCCAGTCGCGACTGAAGCAGATCGGCATGATGAGCGTGCTCTATATCATGCACCAGGGACACCAGCAGCTAACCCTTTCAAATGTCGTCGAAATCACGGGCCTTACCCGCACCGGCGTGACGGAAACGATCGACCCGCTGGTGCGGCGTGGATTGTTGACGGAGAAGTTCGTGAAGAATTCGATGGGCCGCGGCAAGGCGCGGCAATTCGACATCGCGCCGCAGATCCTGGAGAAGCTGCGGAGCTTTCAGCAAGACGCTGACAGCGAACCCATTGCGCCCTGAAACCGGTCAAAGTCAATGTTATAAGTGACTTTTGTTGCCTGAGAGCGGCATGGGGCCTGTTTTTCACGAAGCGCCAGATGGATCCGAAGGAATCGTTGGCGTCAAAAAACGCAACCAAGGTCGCAGAATAAGCCCTTATGCCAGGCTTGGCACGCTGAACGAGAGGCACCGCACCTTCGATCTGACGGCCAACAGCCCGGCCGTAAGCCCGCCAGGAAGGTTCTTTCAATGAGGGATAGGCAGGCTAGCTAAACCTCATACTATCGGCATAATGTGAGTTATAGGAAGGATGGCTATAACTCATGCGCTGGAACTGGCAACGAAACGACTGGCCGGACTTCTCGTACGACCACGCGGCGCTGGAGCCTCTCGAAAAGAGTTTCCTGCTGCACGCGGGTGAATTTCTGGGCGCATATCGTCATGTCAGTCCGGAGGGTAGGGACACACTCAAGATCGAGCTGATCAGCGACGAGGCTTTGAAGACCTCCGAAATCGAGGGAGAAACGCTCGACCGTGCCAGTCTTCAATCGTCTTTGCGCTGCCAATTCGGCATGGACACGGACAGCAGACGCATCGGACCTGCCGAGCGTGGTATCGCTGAAATGATGGTCGATCTCTACCGAAGCTTTGGTCTTCCCCTGTCGCACGAGACGATGTTTGTATGGCACCGAATGGTCATGGCAAGCGCGAATCGACTTCAGGTTGTCGGCGGCTACAGAACGCATTCCGATCCAATGCAGGTCGTCTCGGGAGCGATCGGGCATCCGAAGATCCACTTCGAGGCACCCCCGTCCGAACAGGTGCCGCGCGAAATGGATGCGTTCGTCAACTGGTTCAACGCAACTGCACCCGACGGTGCAAAGCCACTGCCCGCGCTCACCCGGGCGGGCATGGTGCACCTCTACTTCGAAAGCATTCACCCCTTCGAGGACGGGAACGGCCGCATAGGCCGCGCTCTCTCTGAAAAATCGATCGCCCAGGACTTGGGCCAGCCAAGCCTGATCGCGCTTGCCTATACGATCGAGCGGGGCCGCAAGAGCTATTACGACATGCTGGAGAAAAGCAACAAGAACAATGCGATCACGGACTGGCTGATCTATTTCGGGCAAACTATTCTTGAGGCTCAGCAGACGACTCTCAAGCGCGTGGAATTCCATATATCGAAAACGCGGCTGTACGACTCGTTGCGTGGCCAGCTAAATCCACGACAAGAGAAAGTTATCGCGCGGATGTTCCGCGAGGGCATCGAGGGGTTCAAGGGCGGTCTCAGCGCAGAGAACTACATCAGTATTACGCAGGCCTCCCGCGCCACGGCAACGAGAGACTTGCAGGGCCTTGTTGCCAAGGGGGCGTTCCTTCGAACCGGTGAACTGAGGCACACGCGGTATCATCTAAAACTCCCGAACTGAGCTGATCAGGCGTGGAAGAGGTCGCGCGAACGGGATTACGGGTGGCGGCATTCAGCGACAGGTGAAGTTGCAGGGAGGAAGAAACTCCTGGACGTTGATCCTAGCCACAGAAGGCTCACTCGCGATCGGTTTTCTGAGCAGGTGCGGCCGCCTGAAGGTCAGCCGGAATGCTCCTTCCACGACTGCAGGACTTCCATCGACGCCGGTAAAACGAGAAAACACGCCGTCATTCAAAGTTCTACAGCGATCTTTGTGCGTCACAAGACGCACGGCGCTGTACAAACCCTCCTTAATGAAGACTAAATCATCAACATCAACAATGTCGCGCCGACAATCAGCAGCGCGGAAACGGTTGATGCCCAGATCACAAGCATATCGTGGTCGTAGTGGTTCTTCTCTCGGTCAGAGCGATGCATTTGTGCCTTCTCCGGCTCGTCTTCCCGCAGCCTTCGGGTCACTCCCTGCCAAGTACCGATTTTACTCCCAAATAAACAATTCCACTATAAGCCGCCGCAGCTACGCGGGGGCGCCCGAAGGGCTTATGCGGCTAGCCTGACCGCTCAAGGTGACCGTCACATAGCCGCCGACATCACGATCAAAGCAGTCGCGGCGACGGCCCCCGGATAGCAAGACGACGATAACTGCCTCGGCGCAGAGATGTTAAGTTTGCCCGACAGAACCAGCCGCCGTCGCTGTGTGCAGTGCGTCAGCAGGCCGTGCCCACGAGGGGCGTCTTGAGGCTCACCCCCGGCAGGTCGTGATGCCGATCAGCGCGTTGACAGGACCACTGCGGTCAAACGAAAAGACGTTGGAGGAGAATATTGGGCAATGATCTGAGCGCCGCTGTGTTTCACGCTCCGCCGATGGACATCGACGACGAGCTGCGAGGCATGCTTCTTGTCGACCGGGAGAGGACAACAAGGGCGATTGCGATCCACCTTTTGCTGCGTATGCCGCCCCAGGTCCTGTTTCGGAGGAACTCGGAAGATGTAGCTCTCGAGGAAGTCGTCGATGGGATCGTTGATGCCATCCTGACTGTTCCGGAGAGGGTACTTGGCGATTTCGCCCAGGAAGAGGCTGCGCCACGTGCGGCCGCAACGGGCTTCATTGCCAGGGTCGTGTCAAAAGCTCTGACTGACTGTTTTGAGCCTGTTCATGCTGATCGCCCGGGTGGGGCCTGATCCCGTCTGGTCGTCGCAAGACACATGGCCAGCGCATTCACCGGGTGAGGCGCACGAGCCCGCGCCGCAACCTCGCGCAAAAAAACGACCTTCCCCTTTTGCGGGAAATCAATTAGCGTTCAACTCAGCCGACATGAGCGGAGCCTGTGCTTCCGGACGATGCGATCAAGATTATCGCTATGAGAGCGTCCGGCCACATCGTCTTGCGCCGGACTCTTGAAGGAGAGTCGTCATGTCGAAACAATTAAAGCATAGCCCTCGCCCGTCGAACGAGACGCGCGCGAAAGATGATGTCGCGGTGGCGGCGGCTGTGAAACTTGCGATGGAGGTCTTTGGCTGCGACGCGAAAACCGCCGCGGCGCATCGCGCGATCGAAGCCTGGGTGGAAAAGCGCGAGGGCGAGTTCACGTTCTGGCTGCATGTCTTCAGTACTCTCAATCCGGACTCCATTCGACCGGCGCGTCAGTTTCGCAGAAGCGCGTAAGTCAAGGCGGTGCCGGACCGATTGGCTTCCGAGTGCCTACCAAAAAAGGGCGTACCAGGCGCAGGCGCTTTAGCGCCGAAGCCCGTTCGCGCGCCGCGTGACCGGTGACAGGGCAGCCGCAGGAGGTTTTAGCGTTAGCGCCGCCCGACGGGCGGAAACCGGGACCGACTGCCCCCGGGCAAGCTGCTCCGCTTGAAGGAACCCGCTCGTGGGGCACGTATTCTGAACGAAAGGGCTGACCACCGCTGCGCCGCGCGCTCGCGAGCGGCTTCGCTACCGCCCAGCTACACATGGGGTAATCGCGGCGCGACTGCCCCCGGCAGCAGCAAGCAAAGATCACGCGCGGGTGCTGAAAGTGTAGGGCGATGCCGTCCGCCTCATGCTATAAAGGCCGATGACCGAAAGCGAACAGCAGTACGAGTTCTCAGAATTCTCCGGCGAATTCATCGATGACGATGTAACCGTCATCTTGCGTATTTACCGTCCTGCCGACACCAATCTCGATTGGGTGCTTGAGGTATTCGACCAGGAAGGGAACACGACCGTCTGGGATAACACCTTTGACACCGATCGAGATGCGTTCCAAGAATTCCTGGCCACTGTTCAGCGCGATGGTATACGATGCTTCGTAGATGCACCGGTGCAAAGGCTACATTGACGCTTGACCAGATTATCTCGCGCCAATGGCTTTCAGTTCCTGCCCACCAAGCGCCCGCGACAGTCTTGTTGCCTTCTTTAGGAACGAGCTTTTCCTATCGCCCTTTGCGACGGGCATCCGCCTTGCATTGTGGAGAACACACCTAACGCGACTTCAAACATTGAGCGCCGATCCATGGGCAGATTTTCGCGCACCCCCTCAGTCGGAGGCCGGGCGAAGAAAAGCCGCCTGATCGCCTCCAGCCGGGCAAATTCGTAAAGGCCCCGATCCCTCGGCGCGGGCGCGAGTAAGGATGCATCGAATGCCATGCAGGTGAGTTGCGTCAGGGGGCGAGTCGGATAGCCGAGCGGGGGATCGATTCAACGAGGCGACGTGTATACGGGTGCTGCGGATTGCCGATGACCGTCTCCGGCGGCCCCTCCTCGACGACCTCGCCAAAATAGAGGACATAAATGCGATCAGCGATCTGGCGGACGACAGCGAGGTCCAGGCTGAGCCAAACTGTATGCGCGACTTGCCTCGCCATGCGCGGGGTTTTTTATTGCTTGTGGGCGAGCCGGCTTTCTTCAATACGCCACAGATATACTGGCAGCGGCGGGAGCCGATCACGGAAGGTCGGGTTCGCCCCGGCATTTTTTTTCCGGGTCGTCAGTGCGATACCACAGCGATCGTATGTGGTGCCAAGGGTGGGTTTACCTCGATGGTCAGCCACTCGGAAGCGGCGATTGCAAGCGCGAGGATAATTGCGGGACCGGCGAGCGCGGCTAGAAACCTGAGCCGCGGGAAAAGCTGATGATGCCCTTCGCCGGGCCGCATTTTCGTTCTCCCCTCATCCAAAGCGCCCGCTGATTGGACGGGCGCCGAGTCGTCTCTGGGACTCTTCGCTCCTTGGGGATTCCGCATGGGGCACACTGCGAGGAGCGATTGCAGGTAACGCGTTGTGGCATCACAGTACGCATCCGAGGAGAGCCGCCTTGCTGGGAAGTGAGGCGAACTGGATGTTCTGTCTATATGGACGTCAATATAGACAGTGTGAGAACCGTGGATTTAACGATAGAGAAGCGGCCGCAAGTCAGCCGTATGGAGATTGTCGATAGCGGGCGGCGTCGCCGTTTCAGCAACGAGGCCAAACTTGCGATCGTGGCGGAGAGTTATTCCGCCCCGCGTCAGGTCACGGCAACAGCACGTCGCCATGGGATCACACGCTTTCAGTTGAACGATTGGCGTAAAGCAGCTCGCGAGGGACGGCTCGGCAATGGCCGGGGGAGTGAAGGGTTTATTCCTGCACTGTTGGTCCCGGAGCCAGGCATGCCGGTTGTTGCGCCGACCAATTCTTCGACGGCACAAAGTGGGCTTATGGAGGTTGTCAGCGCCAATGGTCGCCGTGTGATCGTGGGACGCGATGTCGACGTTGAAGCGCTGCTTCGGATCCTGCGCGGACTGGAGGCGCTGCGGTGAATCCGTTTCCGATGGGAACAGGGGTCAAGGTCTGGCTCTCGACGGGCTATACGGACATGCGCTGTGGCTTTCCCTCCCTGGCGCTTCGGGTGCAGGAGGTTCTGAAGCATGATCCGTTGTCAGGGCACCTCTTCGTCTTCAGGGGGCGCAGATCGGATATTTTGAAGATCATCTGGCATGATGGTCTGGGCGCCTGCCTTTTTACCCGGCGGCTGGAGAAGGGCCGGTTTATCTGGCCGAATATGGAGGGCGGCGCGGTAGCGATCTCAGCGGCGCAATTGTCTTATTTGTTGTCCGGGATCGATTGGCGCAATCCGCAGGAAACCTGGCGTCCGACACGGGTCGGATAGCATTATTGCATTGAAAATATTGAGGGAATCTGATCGAATGGCTTCATGACCTCGAAGCCTGTGGATCTTCCTGCGGACCTTGCGAGCGCCTATCTGGCGCTGCTTTCCGAGCGTGAGATGTTGCAGGCTGAACGTGATGTCGTTGTTGCCGAGCGCGATACCGTCGTCGCCGAGCGGGACATTGCGGTGGCGCAAGCCGCCAATGCGCAGGCCATGCTGTCCGACAGCGAGGCCGTGATTGCCAGTCTGGAGCTGGCGATCGAAAAGCTGAAGCGCGAACTGCGCGGAAAGCGATCTGAGCGCACGGCGCGCCTGATCGACCAGATGGAATTGCAGCTCGAAGAACTGGTGATGGCGGCGACGGAGGATGAAGCCGCAGCGCAGGCGGCTGCCGCCAAGACCTCGAGCGTGCGTTCGTTCACGCGCAAACGACCGGTACGAAAGCCGTGGCCGGAGGATATCGAGCGCGAGCGCGTGGTCATCGATCCCCCGGCCACTTGCGCATGCTGCGGTGGATCACGGCTTTCAAAGCTGGGCGAAGACGTCACCGAGACGCTGGAAGAGATTCCGCGTCGGTTCAAAGTGATCGAGACGGTGCGGGAGAAATTTACCTGCCGAGACTGCGAGGCGATCAGCCAGCCGCCGGCGCCGTTCCATGCCACGCCGCGCGGCTTCATCGGTCCTCATCTGCTGGCGACGATCCTCTTTGACAAGTTTGGCATGCATAGCCCTCTCAACCGCCAGAGCACCCGGTTCAAATGCGAGGGCATCGAGCTTTCGACCTCGACGCTGGCCGACCAGGTCGGGTATGGAACGGCCGCGCTCCTGCCGATCTTTGATCTGATCGAGACGCATGTCTTCGCGGCCGAGCGCCTTTTTGGCGATGACACCACCATCCCCATTCAGGCCAAAGACAAATGCACGACCGGGCGAATATGGACCTACGTGCGCGATGACCGGTCCTACGGCGGCGCGGCAGCGCCGGCGGCCATATACTATGCGTCGAGCGACCGCCGCGGCGAGCATCCGCAGAAGCACCTGGCCGGGTATGGCGGCATTCTGCAGAGTGATTGCTACAATGGCTTCGAGCCGCTCAGTGTCGCCGAAAAGAAAGCGGTACCGATCACCTTCGCCTTTTGCCATGCGCATGCGCGGCGCAAATTCTTTGAACTGGCCGACATCCAGAAAAATGCCCGCGACCGCAAACGCAAGGGCAAGCCGATCTCGCCGATCGCCCTGGAGGCCGTCCAACGGTACGATGCGCTGTTTGAGATCGAACGCGAGATCAATGGATTGAGCGCCGCAGAACGGTTGGCCGGACGGCAGGAAAAGAGCAAGCCGCTGTTCGATGACATGCACGAGTGGCTGAAACGGGAGCGCGCCACGCTCAGCAAATCGTCCGAGGTGATCGAGCCGATCGATTACATGCTGAAGCGATGGGATGGTTTTGCCCGTTTCCTCGAAGATGGCCGGATTTGTCTCACGAACAATACGGCCGAGCGCGCTCTGAGAGGAATTGCACTCGGGCGTCGAAACTGGACCTTCGCCGGCTCCCAGCGTGGGGCCGATCGTGCCGCCATCATGCTCTCCGTCATCACGACCTGCCGTCTCAACGACGTCGACCCAAAGGCGTGGCTCGCCGATGTGTTCGCCCGCATCGCCGATCTTCCCGTCTCCCGCCTGCACGAACTGCTGCCTTGGCAATGGAAGGCACAGCAAGGGACCGCTATCGCGGCGGCCGGGTAAACAGCTTCCGGAACAACGCTTCTGAACGCTCCAGGCCTTCATCGGTCAGGATCAATGACTTCGACTTGTTGACTGGGTCGGCGATCATGCCCTTCTTGTGAAGCCGATCCGTCGTTGCCCAGTCGAAGCCTTTCCAGGCACAACGCTCGTTATGCAGCGTCAGCCATAACAGCGCCAAAACGGCATCGTCGATCTTGTCCTCATCGATCTCCATGAACCGACGTTACCACGCGCGGCGCCCAGAATCCTGCGGCCCTGCTCGGATGGATACGCATCACAAAGTTTCCGCCGAGGTGAGGAATTCGCTCGGGGCAAGGGACTTTAAGACCTTGGTCTTAGGAGACTCGCGACAAAGGTCTTAGCCCAATTTTTCCAGTCATTTAGCCGGTTGTTTTACCCCTTTGAAGGGGGCTGTAATCCTTGACTGGAACGTGTGCTGTGAGACCCTTCAATCTGTGAGGTTGTAATGAGTTGGGGGCAGGCATGGCGACAACAGTTCACGCTGAGAAGGTGGGTACACAGATGTCCGACGGCGACGTCGAGTCGGCGCTTGGCGTCGCCTGCGAATTGCTCGAGATGGCGCAAGAAGGGATAATCCGCCTCATCATTCGCGAATGGCTGGAGGAATACGGCTTTCTGCCCATCTATGATCTGGACGATGGTAGCGAGACGAAGGGGAGTGCGTGAGCGGCTTTACTGACGAAGAGAGAGCGGCCGACCGGAAGCGCCGCGACGATGCGATTAAACTGAGAAACGCCAGAGACGCAGCTTGGCGTCGTTCGTGGGGCAGCCAGACAGCCCGATGAGCTCGTGGGAGGGCACCAATCCCGAAAGTCCTTTGTGCGACATCTGCCTCTGAATACCCGTTTCCGTAAGAGCGCATTGTTAGTGAGCCTTTGCGCCTTCCTTTCGGGATGCGGGCTAGGGGAGTGCCATCCGCCTCTGCCTCCGCTGCTCCGCAATTTGGAAGCGTCGGGAGGCTGGTGGACCAACGGGTGCCCCCCTCCCGAAAATTTTCTTCGTAGCCGCGGGCCAGAAGGCGTTTCACCGGAGCTCACAAGGCGATTGCGGATGCGGTTCCCGGCCCCCGGTGATGCTGCGGCTTTGGAACGTCACCTGCAGGGAGAAGGGTTCCAGATTTCCTCACCTTGCGGTGATCATGCTCCGAGAGTGCGTCTGGGTCAGTTTCACCAAGAGGGTTGTCCGTACCCGATGAATGCGAAGATAGCTTGGGAGCGAGCAGAGGACGGAACAGTGACCTGGGCAAAAGGTCACGTCTTTTACAAATACCCGTAGGCTCTCGTCACGCCGCCGATCGCTCCTGCTGGTCTGGCACTCTCGCCGCACGCATAAACCGCACGGAAGCCGAGCTACTTCAGTTCGTATATCGTCAAATCATCCGCCCTCTCCCTGATCCCCTTGAACGACGGATGCCGCAGCTTGCCGTCTTCCGTCCAGGCGCGATACGCTATTTCCGCGACGAGGAAAGGCTCCGTGAAGACCGCGCCCTTCCGCTTCAGGTTCACCGCCGGCGAATCCGTCTCGATCTCCCCTAGCAACTCCCGAAGCTTCACCGACTCTTCACGCGTCCAGCCGGTTCCGCAGCCTCCGACATAGACGAGTTCGCCGCCTCTGCGCGCCGCTAACAGCAGACGCCCGATTGCGTCGGTAACGGTCGATGGCTCGAAGCCGATGATGACGAAACTGTCGCGGCGGGTGCAGGTGATCTTGCGCCACGCATCGTTTCGGCCTGAGCGATATGGCCCCTCGCGGTGCTTCGCGATAATACCTTCGAGCCCGAGCTCGCAGACGACCCGGAGAAACTCGTCGCCGTCTGCCTGAACCTCTTCAGACAAGCGAATGGCGCCCTCGTGGCCTGCAACAAGTGGCTCCAACATGCGTCGGCGCTCCCGCTGCGGCAGTCGGCGCAGGTCGCGGCCATTGAGATAGAGGAGATCAAAAGCAAAGAGGATGATTTCGCCGGGCTCATGCGCGGAGGGACGGCGGCCGAGGGCGCGCTGTAACATGCCGAAATCGGATCGGCCCTGCTCGTCGAGAACGACCGCCTCGCCATCAAGTATGGCAGTCTTGAGCCGGAGCTGCCGCGTCTCGGCGGTGATCGACGGAAAGCGGTGCGTCCAGTCGTACCCACCCCGCGTTATGATGCGGATTCTGTCAGGTTCGATATGAAGCGCCAACCGATAGCCATCCCATTTCACCTCGAAGGCCCATTCCGGACCTTTTGGCGGCTTGTCGACGAGCATCGCAATGCACGGGTCGACGCGCGCCGGCATAGGGTCTGGCGGAGGCGTGCCATGCGGCTTTTTTGATGAAGATATGGCCATCGCAAGATTAAAACGGGCGGCGCCGCAAAAAAGCCTCAGCGATACGATTTCCGCCAACCTGCGGCCCACGCCTCAAATTCCGAACAGAACCAGCGTTCCCCATATGCCGGACTTATCCGGGTTTGCGAGTAATACTCTTGCCCGGGCACGTGGAAAATTCTCTCTCCCGTGACGCTGACATTACCCTTGATGTGGCAAGATTCGCCACCTGAGCCGTTCCACAAACCAAGAAGGTCGCTGAAGGTGATGCCGCCGGCTGCGCCGACCGCGAGCGCCGCGCCCAATAATCCCGGCGCTGCAAAAAGCGCAGAACGCTGTTGCTGCTTTCGGGCGCCTTGTCGATAAATCATGCCACCCCCCCATTTCGCCTGACGATGGTAGAAGAAGGCACAAATTAGCAAAAGCTGCACAAAGGGAGTATCAACGGCTGCGGGCCGCATTGACTCTCAGCACCACCGGAACATAATAGGAACGTTCATCGGCGTTGCGGCCGCCAATCTGAAAACCCGTGGGGCAAAAGTCTCCGTGCGTGCGCGGAGAAGGAGTCGTTATGTCTGCCGAGAAGCATACTTCCGACATCGAGGAATTCGACACCTGGATGGATGCGGTCGCGTCAGCACTTGCCTGGCATGGCGGCGACGCAGAAGCTACCATCCGGACGCTCCTCGCCGACTGCAAGCATCTGCGAGAACAACTGGCACTGGCTCAGATTGCGATGGCTCTGGGCTTCACTCGCGGCTGGTCGCCCTGCCCGGAGCGCCAGGATGAGGTGACGACGTGAGCGACGAGCAAGGCGCGGCCAAGCACGATACAACGCTGTACGTGCACTATTGCGAGCATCCCGACTGCAAAAGATGGGGTGCCTTTGGGTTCGCCGTCGGGAAATCGGAGCCGAACTGGTTCTGTCTCGAACACCGGCCAGATTGGAAGCCACGCAATGCCTAGAGCTGGTGCCTGGTGGCTGTCCGAGCTTGTCGGACGCAAGATCCGGATCGAATGTGAATGCGGGGTAAAAAGATGCTACGACGCGAGGGCCATGCTCAAGCGGACCGGGGACCGCACCATGCCCGCTCTGTTGACGGAATTGGCGATTGCGAACGGATGCGTGAAAACGGGCAACAAGTTCTATGACCGTTGTCGGCTGGTCTATCGAGAGACACTGCCCGACCAGGATGACAAGCTCTCCCGATGGAACCGGCCGACGGTGCGGCGCCGGCCGGCCCTCCCGACGAGATCACCTTCGCGAACCTTCCGGAATGGTATGACCTGTTCTGTCACTGCCGCAGGTGTGGGCGGGAACGCCGGATTGATAGGCGCGCGCTGGCGCGGCGGTTCGGGGCAAAGCGGCCGATACTCTCCATCGCGAGGCACCTGCACTGCTCGAAGTGCGGAAACAAGGATCGGAATGTCGTCAAGATTGGTCGAATCAGCCGATGAAGCCGCCGTCCTTAACGGCAGCATTCCAATGTGCCAACTGCCTCAGTGATTTTATCAGATTGGACCAGCTCAATGATGCTTCGCTACTTTCTGGCTGCCGCCCAGATCTCGCTTCTTGCAATTTCGCCGGCCCTGGGCGGCGCCGGTCCGATCATCGGGCGCGCAACCGTGATCGATGGAGACACGATCGAAATCAGAGGAGAGCGAATTCGCTTGCACGGCGTCGATGCGCCGGAGAGCTGGCAAAGATGCGGGGATGGCGACGGCGGCGCCTATCGATGTGGCAAAGATGCTGCCTTCGCACTGAACAGATTCCTGACGGCTTCTCGTCCTACCCGCTGCGACGTGCTCGAGCGCGACCGATACGGACGCTTCGTCGGAATCTGCTTTCGCGCTGACGGCCGCGAGATCAATCACTGGCTCGTCGAAAGCGGGAATGCGGTGGATTGGGAAGCGTACAGCAAAGGAGCCTATGCCGATGCTCAGGAGTTCGCACGGTCACGGGGCGCTGGCATCTGGCGTGGACAATTCCAGTTGCCTTGCCAGGCACGCGCGGAACGGGCAAAGCGAGGGCCGTCATGCTGAACGCGGCCTGCAAACTCGCATTACGGGAAAAACGAAAACGTCGGCTCGGTTTCGGGCGCTCTCGTCTCTAGCGTGCAGCCAGTATGAGGGCGCGTATAATGATCACCTCCTCGCCGGCTTCGACGCGTGCCAACAACTTCACCGAGGAGGTCTACAACAAACGACGGCTCCATTCAGCGCTCGCCTACTTGAGCCCCCAACAGTTCGAGGATCAACACATCCGGCAGACTGGCAAATCAGCAGCCTGATCCATGTCCACCCCAAGGGGCGCACTCCGCCTGAACATTTGCCCGCCTGCTAATAGCCGGCAGAGACAACCTGACGAAGTCCGAGACCCTCACGAATTCCGCCGTCTAGGCATTCCTTGCCCCTTGCGACGCGCGATATCATTCCCGTCTTCCACCAAGGCCGCACCAATTTGAAGGCTTGGCAAACTTTGCCAATCTCCTTGGCAGCTTTGGCGTCGAGTGTTAAGGTTTGGCCTGTGAACGGAGGCGACCCATGGCGACGATGAACATCTCTCTCCCTGATCCAATGAAGACCTGGATCGAGACACGACTGAAGCAAGGCGAATTCAGCAACACAAGTGACTATGTGCGCCACTTGATTCGCCGTGATCAGCAGCGGGAGGCCGCGATCGCGACAATTCAGCAGGCGATAGACGAGGGGCTCTCCAGTGGGGAGCCTGAACCATTTGATGCCGCAAGCTTCAATGCACGCATGCGGGAGCAGCATGGCGCGAAGTAGTCCATGGGAACTCCGACTGACACCGCGTGCACGCGCTGATCTTGAGGACATTTGGCAGTATACTGCGGAAACCTGGTCTGTGGAGCAAGCGGATCTCTACGTCGAAGGCTTATCAGGCACATTTGAGGCCGTTCTTGCGATGCCGGAAATGGCGCGGGAGCGAAGCGAATTTGCCGTACCCGTTCGCATTCACCCCAGCGGCCAGCATGTCATCATCTACCGGATCGAGCCCGACTACCTCCTGATCATCCGCGTCCTCGGCGCGCGGCAAGATTGGCGCGCGGCCTTGGAGATCCTCGACAATGGTCTTCTCTGAGCAAAGCCGGTAGTCACGTTCGAAATTAAAGGAAGAAGACAGCCCGGGGCTGATTTATCCTTCCGTGAGGGCAACGGGTGGCACCTGCCTTTGTCGCCTTCCATCCCACTCTTATTCAGAATCTGAGGCAGGGCGCAATATGGCGGCTTGAATGGCAGGGAACTCCGCAACCCGAAATCTCGAGGCTTTAAACCAGCTAGAACAAGGTCTGGTTATTGGGTCACTCACGCCAACATTCACGGTGCGGTTGTCGTGCCCGGGCGCTTTTTGGTCGAGACGAACGTCAAGCGCGTCCAGCACGTCGATGGCGGTTACGTGGCGGAAATTCTGGTGAAGGAAGGCGACCCCCTCGAGCAACGCACCTCCTCATCCGGCTCTACGGCACGCTGCTGAGCGCCGATCTCGCAATCAGGACCGTACAGCTGTATCCCTCCGGTGGCGGCCGCCTTGCCGAGGTAGGCTGAAGACTGCAAGTCCTACTGCAAGCACTGGGGATAGTCCGATGACGAAGCATCAGATTGAGGTCATAACGTCGGTCGAGCGGCGTCGGCGCTGGTCTCGGGAGGAGAAGACATCGAGCGCGAGATCAACGGTCTTGCCGCCGCTGAGCGCCTGGAGCGGCGTCGCCGCGAAACATCCGCTTGGCACCGAACTCCACGAATGGCTGCGGGCCGAACGAGCAACGCTGTCGCGCAGTTCACCGGTCGGCGAGTCGATCGATTACATGCTGAAGCGCTGGGACGGGTTTACGGCCTTCCTTAGTGACGGCCGCGTCTGCCTGACGAATAACGCCGCCGAACGGGCGCCGCGCGGCTTCGTTCTCGGCAGGAAGGCATGGCTCTTCGCCGGTTCCGATCGAGGTGCTTATCGCGCCGCCTTCATGGCGAGCGTTTCGAGCAAGGCATCCCATACACCTTGCTCGGCCCAACGCCGAAATCGCACATAGACCGACTTCCATTTCCCATATCGCTCATGCATATCGCGCCAGGGGCAGCCGACGCGCAGGACGTGGAGCATCCTAAGAAATCGGCGATTATCAAGTGATGGGCGCGATTTGCGCCCGCGTTCTCTTGGTAAGAATGGCGCGATGATCCGCCATGCCGCATCACTCAAATCGCCTCGTGCCAAAGCCGCCTCCGCAAAAGCAGCTATGAATCAAAGATTGGCCCAAAAGGGAATCCCTGTGTTTTCAATGCTCAGCGTCCGTGGGTGGCCGAACGTGCCCGCGCGCCGCCGGATCAGAAGCACCCCACTGCTGGAAATTGAATTGTGCCTGCGTGAGCGACAGCGTCCCATTAGGACCGCCTCGAACGTCGCCAGCATCGTGGACGTCCTGTCCGTCATCTTCCCAGAAACATACCGCGCATATTTCATACCCGCCCCGTTCATGCAGCGTGCGGAAATGGCAGCACGGACACCGATTGGCAGGAATGTTTGAGAGAGGTTTTCTAACGTTGTCAAACTCCATTACCCAGGATGAATGTCCCAGAGCAACTTTGTCAACAGGACCTGGGTGAACTTGAATAGTTTCGTGAGCCATAGGCTTTTACTGACAAGGGCAACCGCCGAATAGAGAAGTGCTTGCCCTAGGACTTGCAGCCTTCAGCCTACCTCAGCAAGGCGGCCGTCACCGGAGGGGTACACTGCGGCAGCAGATCTCGCAACTGCAGGAAAGGACCGCGTGGTTTTCCGCCCAGCGGAACGCCACGTCGCAGGTTTCTGGGAAATGCGAGCCGCTTGCTGCCGGTGGTGCGGCAAAGCATGACCTGCAGAGAGCCTCCTTGTGGCTGCCGGAGCGGATGTAACAGGGCAAGCGGCTCCCGCGTTAAGTTTCAAAAAGGGCATTATTGCTAGCTTCTATCGACCGCATCCGGGCACCATCGGGGATAACAGGAGCGGAATGTTTGCGGTCACAATCTCTCAGCGTGTATTCAGCGCTTACTTCGCGGTCTGAGACCGTTCTCTGCGTCCCCTTGACCCGTATCCCGGATACGCCATATCTTAGATTAGGGTGTATAGGAGTGCAGACATGGCCGCTAAGGATCGGATCAAGAAATATCGAGAAAGCGGCGGAGCAGCAGACCTCGTGAGAGTGGAGGTTCTCGTTCCGAAGGCGAAGCGCGATGAGATCGTGAATCAAGCAGCAGACTTGCGCGAGAGACATCGCCTCGAAAAGCGCCTGGCCGACTTTATCCAGGTCGCAACTGAAAGGTATGGCTTGCGGGTCTTTGATAATATCGACATCAGCAAGCTGGACGATCTGACGAGGAAAGCACGCGTCGTAGCTAACGCGTTGATGGAACGCGGCGATGCAAGAGCTTTTTCTATGGGTCGTAAGATGGCGACTGAACTGGGAGAGCTTGTCTAGATGGCCCTCACCCAAATCCAACAGGAGATAATGGCGTCCATAGCCAAGAACAGATCCGACACAAGCTACATCGCTGGCGGTCTGGTTCTGAACGCAAACTGGCCGCGTATCTCGGATGACATAGATATTTTCCACGACACCGATGAAGAGATTGGATCGGCTGCAGACAAAGACATCGAAACACTGAAGGCGGATAGCTTCGTGGTAGTGAAGGACATCGATGTCTATGGCTGCGTGGAAGCGACTGTGATGCGTGGCGGGGACAGAACTCTCGTACAGTGGATGAGTGAAACCCGCACTCGCTTCTTTCCCCTGATTCGGGATGAAGAATGGGGTGCACGCCTCCATCGCGCGGATCTTGCTGTAAACAAGGTTCTAGCCGCTTCGACGCGGACAAAGCCTCGTGATTTCGTCGATCTCCTGATGATAGATGCTCACATGTGTCGGCTCGGGCCTCTAGTTATGGCCGCGTCCGGCAAGCCGCCGAATTACTCGCCTTTGCGCTCTATCGACGAAATTCGCAGGCGAGGTCTTTCCGTAAGAGCAGACGAGTATACGACTGTACGCGGGCTGCCAGAAGACTGGACGGCCGAGATCATAAGGGACGAACTTGTCAGGACCCTTGATCGCGCGGAAAGCTACGTGCGTAACGCCCCTCCGGACTTAGTCGGAATCCTTGCCCTGAATGCCCACGGCGTCCCAGTCGAAGTTTACGACCTTTCCACCGATGGCATCGAATACCGAAGGTCTACGACAGAGCATGAAGTAGTCCCAGATCTTCCCGAAACACCTGCTGATTGGAGCTAGTCACCTGAATCCGAAATTCGTGTCATAAGCCCCGGACTTTCTGGCAGAAACGTTTGACGGAGGCCAGGATGTCGTCTGCGGATTTCGTCCACCTGTAAGGCTTCGGGTTCTCGTTGTGGCGTTCGATGAAGCTTCGGATGTCGGCTTCGAGCTGCATTGTCGAAGTATGGACGCCGCGACGGAGCTGCTTGCGGGTCAGTTCCGCAAACCAGCGTTCGACCTGATTGATCCATGACGCCGAGGTCGGGGTGAAGTGGACGTGGTAGCGCGGCCGTCGCATCAGCCAGTTTTTGATCGATGCAGTTTTGTGGGTCGCATAGTTGTCCATCACGATATGAACGTCCAAATCGGACGGTACGCTCGCATCGATCTGCTTCAGGAAATCCAGGAATTCGGTGGCACGGTGCCGCTTGTAGCATTTGCCGATGACAAAGCCGGAGGCGACGTCCAGAGCGGCAAACAACGTGGTTGTGCCGTGTCGGACATAAGAATGCGTGCGCCGTTCCGGCACGCCAGGCATCATCGGCAGCACTGGCTGCTCGCGGTCGAGGGCCTGGATTTGGCTCTTCTCGTCCACGCTGAGAACCAGCGCCCGATTGGGAGGTGACAGATAAAGACCGACGATGTCGCGGACCTTATCGACGAACAAAGGATCGCTGGAAAGCTTGAACGTCTCTGTGCGATGCGGCTGCAGGCCGAAAGCGTTCCATATTCGGCGGATCGTCGTGTGCGAAAAGCCTGTGGCCCCTGCCATCGATCGGATCGACCAATGGGTCGCATCGCTTGGCGTTGAACGCAGCGTGCGCTCGATCACAGCCGCAATCTGATCGTCGTCGATTGTCCGGGGCCGACCAGGGCGAACTTCGTCGAGCAGACCATCGAGCCGGTCTTTAAGGAAGCGCCGTCGCCATTTGCCAACCGTATGTTCATGCACGCCGAGCTCGCCCGCAACGACCTTGCTCGGAACTCCCTCGCCACAGCGAAGAATGATCCGGCACCGCTCCGACATGGAGCGTGCAACGCGATGCTTGCGCACCTGTCGCTCCAGATATTCCCGCTCCGCCTCACTCAAAACCAATGGGGCCGTTGGTCGGCCAGTCGCATTTGCCATGCCTCAACCTCCAATGAAGAGGCCAAGCATACAATGTAGTGAATTTTAGTTCCAGGTGACTAGAAACCGGTGAGGAACTGTCGGTGGTCGTCGTTCGAGTTGCGAGTATTTGGAACACTCCGGAGGACTGGGCCGTCCCTCTTCGCCGATGGAGCGAAGGATCGCCGCGGCTTTCGTCACCAGAGGAATTCAACGTCGTGCGACGAGTTACCAGCGCGCTCGACCTCGGCTAGTTGCACCTTAATCGAGACGGCGATCGCTGAGGCGGAAAGCGCGCATCGCCAAACTTCAACCAGGGCTGAACGCCTCGAAAGCCTTGTCACCGGCCCTCGGGCGAACTGCATGCCGCCTCGAGTGCAGCGGAGTAGTCGCGACCGAGATAGCAGACGCGAAGTTTGTTCATATGATAACAATGCTGGGGCAGAGATTACGCTTAGTGTCCTCAATGGGGATTGATCCGCACCAGTTTGCCCTTGATTTCACCGGCCGCAGCGTCTAAAAGGGTCACATATGACCACTCTTAGGAGGCCATGATGTCAACCATCAGCCTGAAGGACGCCAAAGCTGGTTTCTCGAATATCGTGGATCAAGCTGCCGCTGGTGAGTTTGTCACGATCACTCGCCACGGCCGGGCAGCTGCAGTCCTCGTCTCTGTTGGAGCCGCGGAAGCGGCAAAGAAGGCGCTTCATAAAGAGCGCCCTAGCCTAGTCCATTACCTAACATCGTTCCCGGCCGACATCGATCTTGACGATGCTGTTTTCGCCCGAAATCCCGCTCCCTCGCGTAAGGTCGATCTGTGACCGGCTACCTTCTCGATACGAACGCAATTTCCATGTTTTCGCCCTCCAAGGCCACGGCCACGCCTGGATTTTCGGACTGGCTGGAAGAGAAGGAGCAGCTTAGCGGGGTCTACCTGTCAGCCGTTACCGTCCACGAAATTGAAAAGGGCGTGCGGCTTCTGGAAGCTAAGGGCGCGAAGGCCAAGGCGGCAGGGATCGAACTATTCTTGCAAGGGTTGATCGCCGGTTACAGTGACAGGATTCTGCCTGTTGACGCGGACGTTGCACGCGAAGGCGGCAAGTTGGAAGCCCGGGCCATTGCAGCCGGTCACAATCCCGGAGCGTCCGATGCCATGATCGCGGGAACCGCCAGCTTTCACCAGCTGACGGTCATCACGTCCAACCTGAAACACTTTCGTCCTTTCGGGATCAAAGTGAAATCCCCGGCTCAAGTGATCCCCTAATATATTATGCCGTGAGACTCGATGCAATTTCACGCCATGCACCGGCGACAAAGCATTTGAACCTAGCAATTCTGGAATCAAACTCCATAAATGTAAGGATAATTGAGCGCCATATTACCACCACGCTGACAGAACTCGTCGATACAAACCCCGCCCTCGCGCTTATCGGCCCACGGCAGGTAGGAAAAACGACGCTTGCACTCGCTATCGCTGAGCGGCGTCCATCGATCTACCTCGATCTCGAGTCCGATGCTGATCGCGCCAAGCTCAGCGAACCGGGGCTCTACCTCGAGCAACACGCGGACAAACTTTTTTTGCGGAATATACGGGATTCTCCGTAATTCAAGCGCGATGGAAGGAGGAATCCGCGATCGATTCAAGCGGTTGCCGATCAAGGAGACGCTGCTCGCGTCCGGTTATGGGGGTACACAATAGTTCTGCTCGGTTGGTTCGCCACCTCATGCATCCACTCGCGCCAGATGATAACTACTAAGCTTGGCTTGCAGGTGCGGCGGGGTTGAAGCGCAAGGGCTTGCTATAGGCGTAGATGGCCTCGACGGCTTTGGGTAACGCTCGCCAGGCTTCTTTAAACAGCGGTTGGGCGTCCGGTGGCGTCGGGTAAATCGACGTAATGATCTCAGCCAGTTGCGGATCGGTGGTTTGCGGCAAGATGGCCAGGAGCGGCTCGCCGGCTTTCTTATCCGCAAACAGCGGTGCCCATTGCTCAAGGCTGAGGTTCATCGCGCCGAAGAACCCATCCGCCCAATCGGCAGCGAGAACCTCCTCGTCATCCGTACGCATGTAGATCGGCGCATAAGCACCAGGTCTGGTGAGCTGGTGGGCTACCAGGTTGTAGTGATCAACGATTGTATCGATGACAGCCTGTATTTTGTTGCCGATGAATGCTCGCTGCTCGTGTTCGCCGATAACATGCCACATCCAGTCATTGGGCAGCAGGAAGGCCGGCCCGGCGGCCAGCGCCGTCAGAAAGCCGTTCAACATCGATACACCCCCGCAATGCGGTGCTGGCTTGGCCGTGTCGAACCAGACCTCCAGCTCGTCAAGTGACATTATCGGTGCGGGTCGGGGCCGTTTCACGCTGCTCTCGACAAGAGTTTCCCCTCCGCCTCTCGTTGCTTTTTCCAATTCCAGGCCAAAAGCTGGTCAAGCTCATGGCTTTTCACCTGCTTGGATACGATCTTTTCAAGGACGTCAACCACCCAAGTATAGGGATCAATTGATCAAATCCGTTGAGCCGGGCTATTTGAAGAAGAGACGCGAGGACCGCCCAGATTTCTGCTCTCCCTCAACTGCCAGCAAACAGCGAGTTGCGGCGTGCGATGCCAATAGACGCATGGTCCACCGTATTGGAATGCCGACGAAACTCGCGAGCTTTCTCACCGGTAGCACCGGGCGTTTGCATGAGTGCCACGTTTCTCGGGTCTGGCAACCCGAGCAACCCTGGACATGCCGCGCCGGACAAGCAACATCAGTCAAGGAGGCGGACATACGGTCTTACTAATGAAACCCAGGCTGTTCCCAAGGGCAGTTGTACACGCTATCTTTGCTGCGGGATCGACATGGGGAAGGTCCCGTACTTATTCGGGGGCGGCCGCGGGGGCGGCTGTGGGGTATGGGGCAAAGTCGCGTCGGTACTTACAGCGAGAAGCATGTAGCAGCCATCAGCGCGGACCTTGCTGCCTCGATCGACGCGGCCGCGTTTGGAGCCGGTTCATGGGACGAAGTGCCTGGCGTTCTCAGTCACGCATTTCCGGGTTCCTTCGGCGGCCTTTGGAATATGAATTTCGCCGAGAGCCGGCTCAATTTCCTGGCGGTGCGGAACATCGATCCCGCTTTCGCCAAATCCTTCAGTGATCACTTCGCATATATCAACCCTTGGATACCCTATTGGTCTGGGGCCAGAAGCGGGATCACTGCCCTTTCCGAGGAGGTTTTCCCGGCGCGAACCTTTGCCGACACCGAATTCTACAACGACTGGCTGCGCCCGCAGAAAGACGTCGAGGCTGGGGCGGGCATGAAGATCCTCGGCGACCGCGGAGAGACCATCCAGTTCATCATGAACTTCCCACTCTCGCTGTCCGAAACTTACGGCAAAGCCGCGGTTGAAGTCCTGACAAGAGTGCGCGGGAACCTGGAACGGTCTATCAGCCTCGCTCGTCTCATGCGAACGGGCGTTGAGCAGACTATGGCCGCAGCCGCACTTGTGGAGCGCAATCGATGTGCGGCGTTCGTAGTCGAGGGCGACCGTCTGGTTCGCGAAGCAAACCAGATGGCACTGCAAATCGTCTCGTCGGGGCAGGCGCTGATTGTTCGAAGCGACCGCTGTTTCATAGCGAACACGGATGCGGACGCCCGCTTCGGCTCAGTCCTGGCCAAACTTTCGCAAGGAATTCCCACAGACGGGGAGCGCATATCCTTTCGGACATCCGCTGGAGCGTGGCAGATAACAATGGCGGCACTCCCTCCGGCTGAGCCGGCGAGAACCAACATATCGCTACTTCCGCCTCGCCAGCTCATACTGGTGCTTGTGACCGAGCTCAACCCTGCGATCCCGGACACAGCCGATCTCTCAACGCTCAGCGCAATATTCACGTTGACCCCTTCGGAGATTATGTTTTGCCGACGGCTGGTTAATGGCGAGTCGGTCGCCGATGCTGCGGAGCAGCTCGGTATCACGGTAGAGACTGCGAGAACCAGATTGAAGTCCATCCTCCAGAAGACAGGGACTTCGAGGCAAGGACAGTTGATGCTGCTTCTCTCAAGGCTGCAATAGTCGGAACGGCTTCGCAGCGGTGCGAGCGAAATATAGTGCCCATTTCATTGCCAAGGGCTCTCCCTCGCCCCCATATGGGAGTTGTTACCCCCAGCGCATTCTCATAGTCCTACAACCCACAACCTAATCATTCCCGGGCACGGTAGTTTAATCTGTATTGACTCCGTCCCATGTAGTCGAGGTGGCCATGGCAAAACAGACGTATTTCTTTCCAGGCGGCAAGTATCCGATGGATTACACGCCACCTATTGATGGTTTCGATTACAATCCGCCGCTCAGAGATTTAGTAAATCTGGAGACAGCGACGCGGATTGGAACACCGAGCTCGACCACGATCACCTTTCAGCTCGACAACGGCCTCAAGCTCAAAATCGTTGGAACTGGTTTCGCCTTCGGTTCAGATGGCGCAACGGGCGGCACGATTGCCCGGATCGACCTGCTGCTGAACGACGGGACGACGCTGGTCCAGCGGCTGGAGGGCCTCAATCTATCCCTTGTCGCCTTTGAAAACGCAGCCGAAGTTTATGATCCGGGCAGGCTCGAACAATGGCTGATGAATCGCGACGATACGCTTGTTGGTTCCGCCGGCCACGATGACATGTTCGGTTGGGGCGGCAACGACACTTTCTCCGGAGGAGCAGGCGACGATTTGATGTCCGGAGGACAGGGCAAAGACACCTATGATGGCGGGGCGGGCACTGACTACCTGAATTTCCGCGTCACTCACGATGACCCGGCCGCAATCCAAGGCATCGTTCTGGACGCAGCAGCGGGGACGGTAACCGACCCCTACGGCAATGCCGAGACGTTTACGAGTGTCGAGTCGTTCGCTGGAACACAGTTCGCGGACACTATCCGCGGCTCGAGCACGGATGAGCAATTCATGGGCTTTGGGGGAAGAGACTATATCGACGGCCGGGGAGGCTTCGATGTGATCCGCTTTCATCGCGATGCGGATGTTGGTGGATCGCTGGGTGTCACAGTCAATCTTGCCACCGGCGTAGCCATCGACGGCTTCGGAAAGACCGATAAATTTGTGAACATCGAGGCGATTCACTCCACGAAGTTCGCCGATAAGCTGACCGGCAACGCAGGGAACAACTCTTTCCGGGCCGAGGCTGGTAATGACTATATCGATGGCGGCCTCGGCGCCGACACGATGAACGGTGGCAGCGGCAACGATACCTATGTCGTGAATGAAACCGGCGATGTGATCGATGAAGCCGCCCAGGGCGGCAGCGGGAGCGACACTGTCAGATCTTCAATTTCCTTCAGCCTCGTCGCCAGCGCTAAAGTCGTAGGAGCCGTCGAAAACCTGACCTTGCTTGGAACGGGAAACACCAACGCGACCGGAAACGGCCTCGCAAACACTCTGATCGGCAACAGCGGGAACAATATTCTGAACGGAGGGGCGGGAAAGGATAAGCTGACGGGTGGGCTTGGAAACGACAGCTTCTTCTTCAATACGACACTGAGCGCCACGACCAACGTGGACAGCATCACAGACTTCAATGTGGCCAATGACACGATTCGGCTGGAGAACGCTGTCTTCACGGCGATTGTCGGTACGGCGACATTAACTGCGGCGCAGTTCGTCAAGAACACCACCGGCCTGGCGGCCGATGCCAGCGACCGGATCATCTATGAGAGTGACACCGGCAAACTGTTCTACGACAGCAACGGAAATGCCGCCGGCGGTTCAGTTCATTTCGCGACGGTCAGCACAGACCTCGGGGTCACCGCAGCGGATTTCTTTGTCGTTTAACGAGCATCGTCTGAGCGAGGCCCTTTCCACTGTGGAGAGGGCCTTTATGCGCTATGCGTGTGCGCCATCGGAGGCACTCCGCGAAGCCTCTATTGGCGCACACGTTGTGCATGTATGTCGGATCGATATCAAAGTGGCCTGAGAAGATCAGGCATTGGCCTTGAAATGGTCAAGGCCGCCAGATGAAATGCGCCAAGCCGCAGGCGCTTTTCAAGCATGATATTCCGTCTTCGCGTCCTGTGATCCGCCAGTAGAATCGATAGACACGTCTTAAACTTCGAGGGCAGTCCTCTAGCCATTGCTCCCGCTCGGCTGCGTCGTGCGCCAAGCCTTCCCACGCTCGGAGTATCGCCTCGGCGGTTTAGAGCCAAGCGCGATCAATTCCAAGAAGTTCCAATTCGACAACCTTGCCATGCACTCGTCGATGTGACCGCAGCCGTGACACTTGATCAAGGCTGATCGCTGGATGCGCTAGCATCCTCGGCACAGTAGCCTCCGCTCTCTTACGAGATCTGCCCCTCATGGCGTCTGCCTTCTTAAACAATTGCTCACACCGCATTGCTCCGCGCTTGGCATCAGTGCTCCATGATCCGCGTTTCCGTTCGCGCAGAAAGATCGGACGAAGACATTTCGCATAGTCTTTCGAAATCACTGTATGGAATCAGTGACACCATGTCGAGATCCCCCGAATACATTATCGGCACGTCTATTTTGGTTTCTGGCTTTCTTACCACGAGTGCGTGCATCATTACTTGAGAAGCATTTTCGCCGGCAAGTGGCTTCCCGGCTTTGCCAGGAATTGCGCGGATTATTATTGCACCTACCCAACGCTTGTATTTCCTTTTCGACCGGCCGAAATGCTAAGAGCGCCCTGGGAGACTCGCTCCACTGAGGCGAGTAATAACTGCTAGTCACCTTCTGAAGTGCAGCAATGTCGCCCACCAATTCTAGATAACCGTTGCTAGACATCAGATCGATGCAAACCGATACTGCCTGAGAACCAGTTGGAACGGGGATGTTTGTTTCGGCATCCTCTGAGCGTATCGGGACGAATCTTTCTTTGATAAGGGACGTGCCCCGCTCCACGGATTCCCCACCCTGTGGGCTGGCAATCGTGACAAGCTCATGCCTTGAGACGCTGATTTGTTGTGTGCGGCCAGGAGAAAGGCGCTCGCGTCGAATTCGCGGAAGGTCGGCAACAATCAATTTCGCTATTTCCTGGCCGAACCATTCATGGACGTGGATCGAATCGCGGAAGAAACGCTCGTGCTTGGTGCCGCCTATGTCAAGGGACTTGGCGAGCACGTCATATCCGTCAAAGAAAGGAACCTGTAGTTCACGAGACACGTCGGTAGCTAGTGATCTGATGGTTGGCGAACTCGCCACAAAATCAGGAGAAGGAAGTATGAGAATGATCGGGAGGCACCCAGCCGACATTACGCGGCTACAAAAGTCTCGTAAGACCTTTGTCCAAGTGTCTGGGGATACTTGCTTGTTCTCGATCCATCGGCCGTCATTGACACATAAATCAAGGATACAGAAATCAATCTTCGAAAAGTCTACTTTATCCGCGTAATAGAAAACGTACGAGCTAGTGCACGCTCCAAGCGAAAAATTCTTAAAGTGTCGCACATCATACCGCGATTTGCTGAATACATCAGCGTATCCGTTCTTTACCACGCCGTTTGATGTGCCAAATAGGCAAATTGTAGATCCTGCTTTCTTTGGTGGCCTTCGACGAAATCCGAGATTAATTTTGAGTTTTCTGAAAATTGAAGTAGCCATTCCACCGCCTGAATTCACACCACTCGCAGCTGATCATGGGTGCGTCTATATCTGCCTTGATTGGGCCATGCCAAGAAAAGCGACGGCTTTCCAAAGAAAAAATTGGTCCGATTGATGGTTGGGGCGCATCACATGCGCAGGTCGATCCCTGCCGCCTTGCGATAAAATCACGTATTTCTTATGCCGCCCCTCGCCACCTATCTTCATCGGACGCCGGCATAAACACTAAAGGCTAAAGGCGCCCGACTTCTGTCATCACGGATCAAGTTAAGGAGGTTCGCCGCGCCGGAAGGCACGGTTTGCCCATTGGTTCACGGTTCACCTTGTTGCTGTTGGGAAAGTCTGAAAGTCTCTGCCCTTTGGAAAAAAAAATGGCCCGCAGAGTGCGGGCCGGAGGTGCGATCTACGGCACAGCTAAAGGACGAAATCGCTGTTTTGCAGAGCGATGACGCTGTCGATCATGATCGACATGTCCGCGCTAAGATCTCCGTCGATGTCAGCGTAGATGTAGGTGTCGCTGCCGCTAACCTCGTAACGTAGCTCTCCGATGCCGCCACTAAATGCCGCTGTTCCAACGAATGAGAAGCCTTGGTTCGCGGGTGTCGAGATGCTGGGATCGATATAGGCCAGATCGATCAAGTCGCCCTGCCCTCGGCTGAAATCCCTGATGATATCCTGCCCGGAGATGTCGGCAGTTGTGTCCGATACCCAGCGAAACATAAAGCTGTCGGCACCATCGCCACCAGTTAGCTGGTCAGCTCCTAAGTCCCCTCTGAGCAGGTCGTTCCCGGATCCAGCGTCCAGCAAGTCGACGTCGGCACCACCATAAAAACTATCGTTGCCAGCATCGCCGAAGAGGTGATCAATGCCGCCACGTCCGGAGATCGAGTCGTTACCGCCGGAGGCCCTGACAGTGCTGCTATCATCCCCTCCAACTAGCACGTCATTGAAATCGCTGGCATTGATCGTTTCGAAATTCAGAATCGTGTCGCCCTGCGCGTCGCCGCCCGATGCTGTTTGGGTCGTGAGATCAACGTATACTCCCGAGTCAGAGCCGCGGTAGGAGAGAATATCAACGTCCTCGCCACCATCGAGGTAATCACCTCCAGCGCCGCCCTCGATAAGGTCATTGCCAAAAGTTCCCAGAAGCTCATTGTAGTTACCGTTACCGGTAAGAGTGTCGTCAGATCCGGTTCCGGAAACATCTTCTATTGACCGGTATGTATCTCCTGTGGCCCAGCCGCCTGAGCCTTGGCCCGTCAGAAGATTTACTGTCACTCCGGATGCAGATGAGCCGTAGTCCAGCGCGTCCTGACCACGGCCACCGTCCAGTGAGTCCGCGCTTACTCCAGCATAAATGTAGTCGTCGCCGGCGCCCGCGGTCACGGTTTTCACATCGCCGGTCAACGCTTCATAGAGATAGATTGAATCGTCGCCTTCCTCGCCGAAAACCGAATCGCTGCCGGTTCCCGACAAGATCTGGTCATCACCCTCGCCGCCGAAAATGGAATCATCTCCGGCTTCGCCCCAAAGGTCGTCTGAACCATCGTAGCCGTACAGACCATCAGTTCCGTCTCCACCGAAGATTTGATCGCGGAGACTTCTACCGCTTACTGTATCGTCGCCCTCCAACGCAGATATGTAGTTCGTCTCGTTCTCGGTGCCTGTGAGAGAATCGTTTCCACTCGTTCCAGTTAAAATGGCCATCTTAACCTCCTTGCGTGGTACCATCCCCCCTCAATTCAACCCGCGGCTGCAGAGTGCCAGAGATAGCCGCAAAAGAACAATCAACTTTTTCTATTTTGCAGCAGGATGGTCTGAGCGTCTGAGCGTCTGAGCGTATCTAATCGGCGGAAGCACACTCTTGTCGACGATTTCAGCGGCACGCGAGGGAGGCAGCGTTAGTCACGAGCGAAAGAAAAAGGCCCGCGTTTCCGCAGGCTTTAATTCAATCGTTTCGATGGCCGAGGGACCGACTACGCCATAAAATAGTCCTTCGTCAGCGTCACGGCATCGTCCAAATGGATCTTCAGGTCGGCAACTTTGTCCCCGTTCAAGTCGCCGTAGATGTAGGTATCAGAGGTCTGCTTCACGACACGCAACTGTCCGGCGGAGCCGCTAAACGCTGCCACGCCGATGAAGCTGAATGCCTGGTTGCCCGCCACGCTCGAATTCGCGTCGATCGCGGAGAGATCGATCCTGTCCTGCTCGCTGAGTAGGAAGTCGAAGACCGTATCAGACGAGACCGCACTGGAATCGGAGAGCGCTCGGAAGATGAACTTGTCTGCCCCATAGCCGCCATAGAGCTGGTCGGCGCCAGCACCGCCATAGATCACGTCGTTTCCGGAATATCCATGCAGAAGGTCATTGCCATTGCCGCCGGTAATATTGTTTGCTCCAGTAGTCCCGTAGAGCTTGTCGGCGTAATTTGACCCCACGAGATTCTCAATTGAGTCGTATTTGTCGCCGGTGGCGTCGTTGGTATTCACGCTGATATCGCCCATATTGGCGATCACACCCAAGGTCGCGCCGGCGTATGACACGGTATCGATGCCATTGGCTCCGTAATGGACGTCGGCGCCTGCCCCACCAATCAAGGTGTCATTCCCATCGCCGCCGAAGAGGTTGTTGGCACCGGCATTGCCAAACAGAGTGTCGTTAAATTTCGAGCCGACAAGGACCTCGATGGAGCTGTAGACATCTCCAGCGGCTTCATTCGTGTTCGCTGATGCATTAGCTAGGCTTGCAGTCACGCCCACAGTCGCGGTTGCATAGGAGGCAGTATCAAATCCGGACTCGCCAAAGAGCTCGTCCGCGCCCATGCCTCCGATGAGGGTGTCGTTGCCGGCCCCTCCTACCAGTTCGTCACTGCCCGCGCCGCCAGTAAGAGTATTTGCATTTGCGTCTCCCTCGAGACGATCCGCATAGCTGGAGCCTTCCAAATTCTCGATGGAGGAATAGCTATCCCACTGGGCGTCGGCCGTGTTGGAGCTCGGATCGGCTAGACTAGCAGTCACACCTGCAGACGCACCGGCGTAAGTGGCAGTGTCAGAGCCAGCACCGCCATACACGTAATCGTAGGACGCTCCGCCATTTAGCTTGTCATTCCCATTTCCACCGTAGAGGTAATCGACGCTCGATTTCCCATAAAGTGTGTCACTACCATCGTCGCCATACAAGTCATCCGAAGAACTTCCGCCGGAAATGACATCATTACCCGCATGGCCCCTGAGATAGTTTCCTTCTTCTCCACCGTCGATCACATCATCGCCTGCGAGGGCAGTGCTGATGATAGCAATGTCATCCGAAAGCGAACTCGTCTTGGCCGCTGCAGCAATCTTGGTAGCGGCGATCGATGCGCCGGAGACAATTGCCATGCGGATGCCGTTGTAGAGAATGGCATAGCTCGTTACCGTCCCTGCCGTCGGAAAGCCGTTGCTATCGTATTTGAAACCAGTGCCGCGGAACTGATCGGCCCAGCTGCCGTAATAGACGGTTAACGACGTCGAGCTGCGAGAATAGGAATCACCATAGAGAAGCGAGCTGAAATCAAAATCTCGCATGTCTAGGCCAAAATCATCAGAAACCGAAACTGTAACGCCCACACCCCCACCGAAAAGCGATTAGTATGCTTCAGGGTTAAAAGCTTCTCGTCGCTGGATCAACTACAAATTTAGGGTGTGAGTAGCTACACCGGGTGAGCTCGCATGCGGCTATGCCGCACGCGATGACACCTTCGTAATTAACCGCCGGCGCTGTCAACGAGCGCCGCTGCGGTCATGGAACGAACTTCACGCGGTTGCCATCTGCCGGATCGTTCCAAATGCCTTCGTTCCAGCAGCGGGCGCTGAGCTGGGCAATCCGGTGTTTCGGAAGGGGTGCGTGAAGTCAGTAAACTAGCGCCGTGCAAGCGCCACGAGGAGCACGAAGCACGACTGATGAAGAGGTCCTGCGAAGTGGAGGGTTCTTGTTGGACAATGCGGAAATTGTGACTGATCGACCGAGAAATCCGTCCATGCATGCCTCCCCGGCCCGCACACGTCATCAGCTCAAAACCCAATGGAAACAGACGGTGGACGACGAGTCATGTTTGCCCTATCGATTGCATATGAGATCGAGCCTCGAACATCTGCCGGAGAAAAAGCAGCGCGAGCTTGCCCGCGTGGTCGAGATCATCCATGAGGAGTTTTCCGATGCGCTCGAGGGCAGCTCTGCCGCCTTCAAGAAGCGCGGCCGGATCCTGAAGATCATCCTGTTCGGCTCTTACGCCCGCGGCACCTTCGTCGACGAGCCGCACACGATGAAGGGCTACCGCTCCGACTACGACATCCTTGTTATAGTCAATTCGAAGAAACTTGCCGAACCGGAATATTGGGACAAGGCGACCGACCGGCTGATGTGGGACAAGGGAGTCTCGACGCCGGTCGGACTAATTGTCCATGGGGCACGGGAAGTGAACAACTTCCTGGCCGATGGGCAGTATTTCTTCGTCGACATCCTGCGCGAGGGCATTGTCCTTTACGAACTCGACGACCGGCCGCTGGCGGAGCCGAGGGCGCGAACACCGGCGGATGCTTACCGGATTGCAGTGGGCTACTTCGAGGATCGCCTTCCCCAGGCCAAGACGTTTGCTGAAGGCGCCCAGTTTTTTGCCAGTCGGGGGAGGCTCAAGGAAGCAGCGTTTTTGCTGCATCAGTCGATCGAGCAGGCCTATGCAGCACTGCTGCTGGTTCTGACGAATTACAGCCCCGCGTCGCACAACCTCAAATTCCTCCGCGGGCTCGCTGAGGATAGGGACCAGCGCCTAGTCGAGGCCTGGCCGCGCGATCAGCATCGCTCCACCGCCTGGTATAACATCCTCAACGAGGCCTATGTAAAGGCGCGCTACTCCAAGCACTTCGAGATCACCGAGGAAGCGCTCGCGTGGCTTCTCGAGCGCACCGAACACCTCCACCGAATGGTCACGTTGCTCTGCAAGGAGCGATTGTCAGAGTTAGAGCGGGCGACGCGCGACGGCAGATGAGACTACGGGTGAGAGAAAGCACTTGGATGTCACTAGAGACTGGCGGATAAGCGGCGAAACACGTACATCCAGCGTGATCGTCATACTAACGCAGCTTGTGCACGAGATGAACACGAACACGGTAGAAGCCAAAAGCGAGTCGCACAACACCGTTCGCGTCGGAACGGCAGGGCAGATTTCGACTTTTGCCGTCCATGTGACCGAGTGGAAGAGGGTTTTCCTGAAGCGCTCATTTCCCGACAGGCGCTTTCACTTTCTGCCGAAGAACCTGAGCACCAAGGATTTGGAGAGGACCTGGAAACCTCGCATTCTCGCTGCGGGACCATGCGAGTTCTTCGTGTGGGGCGCCGCGTGGTCGCCGGCACTGGCCGCAATTGCGACGAAGCAAGACATCCCTGTCTGGTTCGTCGAGGACGGCTTCCTTCGTTCGGCCCGCCCGAGCGCCAGCCGCACCTCTCCCCTCTCCCTGGCGCTCGATAGCAGGACGCCCTATTTCGACTGCCGCCAGCCGTCCGATCTCGAAGTGCTGTTTTCGACCAATGACTTTAAGGCGGATGCGGCGCTGATGGAGCGCGCTCGCGCCGGAATCGCGCTTCTCCTGGACAGCGGCATCAGCAAATATAATGGCGGGCCTCAGCGGACGGCGGAAGAGATGTATGGGGCAAAGACGCGCAAGCGCATACTGGTCGTCGGCCAGGTCGAGGACGATGCCTCGATCCAATACGGCTGCCCAAGTCCGATGACCAACAATGACCTCGTGCGGCTTGCCGCGGCCGAGCAGCCGGAGGCACAGATTCTCTATAAGCCCCACCCGGATGTACTTAGCCGGGTTCGACCGGCGCGGTCCGATCCGGCCAAAGTTGCGCATCTCTGCGAGGTGATCACCGAGAGCTTGCCGCTCGCCGAGGCGCTGCGCACGGTCGATCATGTCTATACGATCACGTCGCTGGCCGGCATCGAGGCGCTCCTGCGTGGCATCCGGGTGACGACGGCAGGTTCACCCTTCTATTCCGGCTGGGGGCTGACCGATGACAGGCAGCCGCACCCGCGCCGCGGCAGGAGGCTTTCGCTCGAAGCGCTTTTCGCCGGCGCCTATCTCCTCTATCCTCGCTACTTCGATCCCGTCACCGGAGAACAAACATCATTCGAAGCGACCGTCGCCGCGATAAAGCGGCAACTCGAAGAGCCGGATGTGAGGCGCCTTTCCCGTCCGACCTGGCGACCGTGGGGTCCCTACGGCGTTCTCGGCTGGCGACATCTGCTGACCGCGATCGTAGCGCCTGCCATCCGCCGTGCCGGCAACGACCGCGACGTCGAAGATTTCCGGGCCGATCCGATCGGCTTCTTCCGCGGTCTCTCCGACCGGCGGCTGCGGCTGGTCGGGCGCATTCTCTATCCGTTCGGGTGACCCTGTGAGCTATCTCTCCACCCATATCCGCGTCGTCGGCGCCCTCCTCGTGCGTGAGATGGCGACGCGCTTCGGCTCGAAGCCGGGAGGCTACATCTGGGCGCTGCTCGATCCGGCCGCCCATATCCTGCTGTTGACCATGATTTTCCAGGCGATCGCCCGCGCGCCGGCGCTCGGCACCAGTTTCGCGCTGTTCTTCGCCACCGGCTATATCGCCTTCCAGTTCTACCAGGCGATGACCAGCTATCTGAACAGCGCGGTTCGCGCCAACAAGGCGTTGCTCAGCTATCCGAACGTCGCGCCCATCGATACCATCGTTGCGCGTTTCGTCCTTCAGGTCTGCACGACGACGCTGGTGGCCTTCATCGTGCTCGGCACGATCGTCGCGACCATGCGGGTCGAGACCAATCTGCACTGGCCGGCAATCCTGGAGGCCATCGCGATGGCCTGCCTGTTCGGCCTCGGCATAGCAATGATCAATGCCGTCCTGTTTCTCAAATATCCGCTCTACGAGCAGGTCTTCAGCATCGTCAACCGGCCGCTCTTCCTGATTTCCGGCGTGTTCTTCCTGCCGGATTCTATCCCGGCGCCCTACCGCGATCTCGTGCTCATCAATCCGCTTGTCCACATCATCATGGGCTTTCGAAAGGGCTTCTACCCCGAATACCGAGCGATCGGCCTCGACATGACCTATCTCTATGGAATCGCATTTCTGACATTGTTTGCCGGGATGCTGGTGTTCACCCTTTCCAGAAAAACGCTGAGAAACGAATGATCCGGTTCGAGCAGGCGACGAAATACGCCCGCACCAAGGGCATCAAGAAGCCGATCATCGAGGATGCATCGCTGACGATCAATCGTGGCAAGAGCGTCGGTCTGCTCGGCCGCAACGGCGCCGGCAAGTCGACGTTGCTCCGGCTAATCGCCGGCGCGATCAGGCTCGACAAGGGGCGAATCATCCGCCGCGGCAAGATCTCCTGGCCGCTTGGATTCCAGGGTAGCTTCCAGAGTTCATTGACGGGCGAACAGAATGTACGTTTTGTCGCCCGCATCTACGGTGTAAACACCGAAGAACTCATCACCTATGTCGAGGATTTCGCCGAGCTCGGCCCTTTCTACAAGGCACCGGTCGGCACCTATTCCTCCGGCATGAAGGCGCGGCTCGCCTTCGGCTTGAGCATGGGCGTCAACTTCGACTATTATCTCGTCGACGAAATCACCGCGGTTGGTGACTCAAATTTTAAGAAAAAGTGCCAAGCTGTCTTCGAGACCAAGCTTCAGAATTCCGATTTGATCATGGTTTCGCACAGCACCGGTACAATCCGCACCTATTGCGATTGCGGAGTCGTGCTGGAAAAAGGCAAGCTGACTTATTATGAAGATGTCGAGGACGCGATCCGTGCGCACGACATAAACATGAAGGAAAGTTGAATGGCGGCTAGCAAAGACGCGGCAGCGAACAAGCCGGACCCCGTCCAGGCCGCCGATAAACCAGCCATCACCTCCCCAGCCGCCAAGGGCGATCCCAAAAGGAAGGGCCTCGCCGTGCTCGAAGGCCTGCTCGGCAAGGAGAGCGCACCCGTCATTCCACTCCCCGGGCGCAACAAGCTGGAACCCGCCAAAAAGGTCGGCAAGAAATCGTGGTTGAAGAAACTCCGCTGGCGCCACGCCATAGTCGGCGCCTCTTTCCTCGGACTCGTCGCGGTGCCGGCGACGCTCGCCTCCCTCTACATGGTCTTCATCGCCGCCGACCAATATCACAGCACGACCTCCTTCGCCGTGCGCAGCATTGAGGGCGGCATGTCGAGCGATATCCTCGGCATGTTCACCCAGGCCTCCGGCGGCAGCACGGTGTCGGACAGCTATATCCTCATGGACTATATCCTCAGCGAGCGCATGGCTGCGGATGCCGATCGCAAGTTCAAACTTGAGGATGTCTACGCCACGCGCGGGCTGGATTATTTCTACAGCATCGGCTCCGACCTGCCGATCGAGGACAAGCTCGCCTACTGGCGAGACATGGTGAACGTCAACTTCGACCACGCCTCCGGCATTATGCAGGTGACCGTCAAGGCATTCGAGCCGAAGCAGGCGCGGGAGATCGCCCAGTTCATCGTCGACCAGAGCGACAATCTCGTGAACAGCCTTTCGCTTTCGGCGCGCAACGACGTGCTGCGCGCCGCGCAGGACGAGGTGCTGGCGGGCGAGGCGCGGCTCTCAAAGGCCCGCGCGGGGCTGCGGGTCTATCGCGACAAATCGCAGGAAATCAGTCCCGAAGAAGGCGCAAAGCTCGCCGTCCAACTCATCGGCTCGCTGGAGCAGCAGCTGACGCAACTCAATGCAGATCTAGCCACGGCAAAAAGCCAGATGGGCGATGACACGCCGCGAATCCGCGTGATCAAAACGCGCATCGAAAGCCTGGAGCAGCAAATCGCCGTCGAGCGGCAGCGGCTAGGCACGGGCGAGAAGACTTCCGCCGCGGAGGACCCCAACGCTCCTGACGTCGCCGGTCGCATTGCCGAGTTCGAAGAGCTGGAAACCGAGCGCGAATTTGCCGAGCGCGCCTATACGGCGGCTTTGGGCGCTCTCGAGAAAGCACGCGTTGAAGCGAACAACCGCCAACGCTATCTGGCGCTCTTCATCGAGCCGACGCTCTCCGAAATGGCGCAGTATCCGGCCCGGCTGTTGAATTCCCTGCTTGTGATCCTCGGGCTTCTCTTCACCTGGGGGATCGGGGTGATGAGCTACTATAATATTCGGGATCGTGCCTAGATCCCGCCCATGAATTCAGTTCATTTGAGCGGCGACAGGCTCCCCGTCGCCGCTCGCACATTTTGGGCAGCTTTTTTTACGGTCAAGCGACGCCGGCGCGCAGCAGATCGTGAATATGCAGGATGCCTTCTGGCATCCCCGCCTCATCGACGAGGAACAGCACCGTGACCTTGTGCTCCTCCATGAACTCCATGGCGGCGCTTGCAAGCAGGTCTTTTTGCACCACCTTCGGATGATGCGACATGACCTCTTCGACCGGCTGGCTGAGCAGGTCGCCGGCCATGTGCCGGCGCAAGTCGCCATCGGTGATGACGCCGACGAGCAAACCGGCTTCGTCGACGATACCGATGACGCCGAAGCCCTTCGCCGACATTTCGATGACAGCTTCGCTCATCGGCCGGCCGACGGCGAGCAGCGGCATCTGGTCGTCCAGATGCGCGAGTTCGTGTACCAGGCGCAATTGCGCGCCAAGCTTGCCGCCGGGGTGGAAAGTCTTGAAGTCCTCGGCGGAAAAACCGCGCCGTTCCAGAAGCGCGATCGCCAGCGCATCGCCGACAGCGAGCTGCAGCATAGCCGAGGTCGTCGGTGCCAGACCGTGCGGACAGGCCTCCGGTACCTTCGGAAGCACCAGGGCGATTTCGGAATTGCGCGCCAGGATGCTGTCGCGGTTCGATGAGATCGACACGATCGGCACCTTGAAGCGCTTGGCGTAGGTCAGCATGTTGGCGAGTTCCGCCGTCTCGCCGGACCAGGAGAGCAGGATCAGCACGTCATCGGAAGTGACCATGCCGAGATCGCCGTGGCTCGCCTCGGTCGGGTGAACGAAATAGGCGGAGGTGCCGGTGGAAGCCAAGGTCGCGGCGATCTTGCGGCCGATATGCCCGCTCTTGCCGACGCCGGAAACCACGACGCGGCCGTGCCCGTCGCCGATCAGTTCGACGGCATCGATGAGGCTCTGCGCGAAAGTTGTGTCCGTCGCCAGTTGTTCGGCGAGCGCCTCGATGCCGTTGGTCGCCGTATTTATCGTCCGACTGATCGAATCGAGCGCAGTGTTATCGAAGTTTGCAAGCCTTACGTTGGTTAATGCCACTTTATATCTCTCCTAAGCGTCGACTGCCCCTGAGGGCCGTCGTTTCGCAGGTGCCCCTGATATATACAAATATCCGCTCGCGCATCCGTTCCACCAAAGGATGGTATCTCAGCTGCGTCCAAATTCGTCAGCGATGCGGATAATGTCGTCCTCGCCGAGATAGGAGCCGGTCTGCACCTCGATCAGTTCGAGCATGATCTTGCCCGGATTGGCGAGCCGGTGGATTTCACCGAGCGGAATGTAGGAAGATTCGTTCTCCCGCAGGATCTCGACCTTTTCTCCGACGGTGATCTCCGCAGTTCCCTTGACGACGATCCAATGCTCCGAGCGATGATGGTGCTTTTGAAGCGACAGTTTCCTTCCTGGCAAAACGAAGATGCGCTTCACCTGGAACCGATCGCCGACAAGCACGGATGTGTATCCGCCCCAGGGGCGATAGCACGTCGGATGTATTTCCGCGAGCTTCGACGTCGCGGGCGCAGCTAAGAGGCGCTTGACGACTTTGCCGACATCCTGGCTGTCCTCCATCCGGCCGACATAAACTGCATCCTCGCTGGCGACGACGACGACATTCTCGAGCCCGCTGACGACGAGGTGCGGGCCGTGCGACATGACGAGTGAGCTTTTCGTTCCAACCAGCGTCGTGTTTGCGGAACTGACATTGTCGTCCTCGTCCTGAGACCCGGTTTTCCAGACGGAGTCCCAGCTTCCGAGGTCAGACCATTTGAAGGCCGAGGGTACTACGGCCGCCTTCGCGGTCTTTTCCATTAGAGCGTAGTCGATCGAGATATTTGGACTCTTCTCGAAAGCCCCGCGGTCAAGGCGAAGGAAATCGAGATCTTTGACTGCCTTGGCAACCGCTAGTTTTGCGGCCTCCAGCACCTCCGAGGCAAATGCCTCCAGCTCCGCAAGCAGCGTCGGAACGGCGAACATGAACATGCCGGAATTCCAATAGTACCCACCCGCCGACAGCATCTCGGCGGCAGCTTCCAATCCCGGCTTTTCAACGAAGCGCTTGACGGCATGGGCACCGCTCGGAAGGATGTCGCCGACCTCGATATACCCGTAACCAGTTGCAGGTTCTGTCGGCGTGATCCCGAAGGTCACGAGCTTGCCCCCTTCCGCCGCCGCCCGTGCGGCCCCGTTGGCGCTGAGATAGGCCTCGTCGACGCCGATCTCATGATCGGAAGCAAGCACCTGGACGGTGGCGCTCTCACCGAACAAATCCGCCGCGACCACAGCCGCGGCTGCGACTGCGGCGGCCGTGTTGCGCGCCACCGGTTCGAGCACGATGCTGCTGAGATTGCTGCCGAGCTCTCGCGCCTGTTCTGCCACCAGGAAGCGGAACTCCTCGTTTGTGACGACAATGGCCGGCTCGTAAATCTTGGAATCGGAAACCCTCTCGAGCGTGTTCTGGAACAATGTACGGTTACCGATGAAGCGAATGAATTGCTTAGGTGCTGCAGCACGAGAAAGCGGCCAAAGCCGCGTGCCTCTCCCGCCCGCCATGATCACCGGAACAATCTTCCTGATCACTTAAAATCCCCTCTGGAGGCTGTCGCTTCTTTCGTTGTCGGTCTTTCCCCATAGCCTCAATTGATCGAGGCCGGCTTCGAGCAGTTCCGCTGCGGCCGTTTCCGTCGCGGCCTCCACATAGCACCGTATTTCCGGCGCGTTGCCGGATGGACGAAAATGAATGACGCGCCGATCCGTCAATGCCACGCGGAGCCCATCGATTTCATCTCTCGACGAGACATCGCCCATCCGCTGCAGGAAGGAGGTGAGATTGCTCTCCGACGCTCGCAAATAGTCCAGCAGCTCAGCACTCTTTTCCGTGGGAAAATTCTCCAACCGATCGGAAGCGGCGACCG
Source organism: Sinorhizobium fredii USDA 257 (assembly GCF_000265205.3). Lineage (NCBI taxonomy): Bacteria > Pseudomonadati > Pseudomonadota > Alphaproteobacteria > Hyphomicrobiales > Rhizobiaceae > Ensifer > Ensifer fredii. Next base: position 3,023,657 of record NC_018000.1, on the reverse strand, counting down.
GTAAATTGTAGGTTCGAGTAATCGCGGAGAGCGGTCTTTTCAGGGCGGCGATCCGCGATACGGCGACCAAAATCGGCAGCATGCAATCTCGCGTCGGCAACGCATCGATCGCATGTCCGTTCAAGCTGCAGGCGCTTGCCATTAACAAGCCTCCATTGGCCTCGAAGCCGACGACACGCTCTTTGCCCGACGCGATGGCTTTTTTCATACCTGCGATGACGAAGGGAGAGCCGACCCTGGTTCGCGTTACGGGGAGGCCGAGCGCCTCGATACCGGAATTTGACGTGACGGGCGTGACGATCGCATCGGCTCGCAGGAACTCAGCGGCCATCAGCCCGAGAAGATCGCCGCGCAACGGCACGCCCCTCTCATCTGCAACGAGCGGCCTGTCGCCGTCGCCATCAGCAGAGACGATAGCGTCCAGGTCATGGAAACTCGTCCAATCACCCAGGAGAGAGATCGTCTGGCTGGCGATCGCTTCCGTATCGACGGGTATGAACGTTATCGAACGACCGAGGGGCACGACCTCTGCGCCGTAATGGGAAAGGACCTCGCCGATGAGATCGCGAGCGACCGTGCTGTGCTGGTAAACACCGATCTTCACGCCCGCCAGCGCATCAGCGGCGAGCAAACCTGTGCTGCGTCGGTAAAAGAGATCGATACACCTTTCCGAATGATCGTCGACGACAGGGGGCGTGTCGATGCGTACATCCACCGGCCGCCAGTCCGCCGCCAATTGCGTGATCGCAGCCTCATCTTCCTTGTCGATCTCGCCATCCGGCGTATAGAACTTGATCCCGTTCCGGTCAGCCGGGATATGCGAGCCGGTGACCATTAGGCAGGCCGCACCGCTTTTCATCCCATAAAGCGCGAGCGCTGGCGTCGGGAGGGTGCCGCAATCGCAGAGCCGGAAGCCAAGATCGCTGAGCGCGCGAGCGCAGATCGCAACAATCGCAGGGCTGGAATCACGAAAGTCGCGGCCAATCAGAATGGGATCCCCCACTTGGGACCTGCCGCTCTCGATCAGGTACCGGCCGAAGGCATCCGCATAGATTGCAGCCCCGGCTGCAAGCAGATCAACAGATAGGCCGCGCAGGCCGCTGGTCCCAAACTTCATAAGATTTGACGGTCCATACCAAAATTGGGGTTCTCATACATTGCGGTGCGTTCTCGCGCAATCGCCGCCTGCCCGGCACTTCTACCATGATCTCAACGCGGAGACGCCAGTCATCCCCTTGGTCCCGAAAACAAATCTCTTCTGACCTTGCTTGAGGCTTGTTCTTTCCTTACGGTTTGCTCGCGCATACTTACAGGGATGGTCTTCACATCGAAGGAGGGTAGTTCATTGACATCGAGATACGACCGGTCGGACGACGATTGCCGTTCATTTCTAAAGCAGGACCTGCCCCATTATCATATCGTTCAGTTGAACGACCGCTTGCGCACACCGGGCAGAGTGGATCGCAACCAAGAGTTTTCCTACATTGGTATCAAGCCCGGCGAACTTACGGGACGGAGTGTTCTGGATGTCGGCGCTCTTGATGGCGTAACTGCATTTAATGCGGAGAAAGCGGGCGCGTCATCTGTACTCGCGATCGATGTCGAGGATCCAGCGCTTCAGGATTGGGGTTGGTCCGGTCCTCCTAAGAGTTTTTCCGGTTACGGCGATATAAAGAACCGGGTTTTCCCAAAGCTGAAAGAATTCTTCAATAGCAACGTAGAGCGTCGTAAGCTGACGGTCTACGAACTCTCCCCAAAAACAGACGGACCTTTCGACGTTATTTTCTTTTACGGCGTCCTTTACCATCTTAGGCACCCACTGCTAGCCTTCGATAGACTAAGGGCGGTATGCCGCGGGGCCATTTGCGTGGAAACGCACATTTGTAATTATGATCCTCTCGTTCCATCTTCGCTCTTCTATCGAGACGATGTGCTCGACAAAGCGGATAGTAACTGGTCTGGCCCGAGTGAGTCTTGCGTTGCGTCATGGATGCGAGACGCAGGGTTCTCTACAATATACGCTGAGAAGAAGCCGAGAATTCAGTCTCGACAGCGATTTATTGGCTTCACGGAGACTCCGCTTTTTCAAGCAAATAAGGATAATTTCCAGCTCTTGGACGATGCATACTTCTCAGAGGTTCGGCGCGAGACCGAGAGCAGAATACGAACCGGCAGGCTTTGGCGATACTGAGGACAGACGGCGGCTCCAGAGTTCTGGAGCCGCCACAGCCGATTTCGCCCTATATTCAATCGTAAAATCGGAGATGAGGCTCTCCGTATTGGTCTAGTACGGCAACATAGTCGCTGTGTAGCTTGCCGAATGTTGTGACATTCGTAGAGCACACACAAACTGACGAGGCAGGATTGACGGGTTCGTCCGGCAACGACCGGCGAAAGGTAATTCCTGGAAAATTCTTCTCCAGGGCCTGCATCACCCAACTCGCCGTAACCCGTTCCGCACTCTTGCGATAAGTTAGCGACAAGGTATCGGTGCGATCTAATTGAAAATCTACAGCAATCCCTTTTGGATAACGCTCATAGGCCGCGCTCACCTGTTGTTGTAAACGTTTTATCAGACTCGATTCGGTTCTCGGTGTTGTACTGTCCCCAGCGAACCGGGAAAGAGCCTGCGTCGAGTATCCGGCATCGAGTACCAGTTCTGTATCGAAAAGCTGGTGACGATCCAGCAACAAGCACATGTAGCGCTTCAAGGCTTCAATATCTGGCCCATCCTGCAATGCCGCACGGACGCGATCCACTAGCTGATCGCGCGTCATATTAGATTTGTTTATGACGAATGACTCTCTGCAATAAATCCCTTCGCCGTTACAAATGACAACCTTTCCGGCTAAGGCGGCCGTCAGCCCCACGGTGCTGTTCACCGTGAAGACAATGCTACTGGAACTTATTCTCTCCTCTAGTGTAGACGTGTTGTCGCGCCAGACTCGATCCCCAAAAGGGATGTTGAGACCAGATTGGGTTTCCTCCGGGTGATCTCTTACAATCACATTCCATTCTTGCCCCAATGCCTGCGCTAAGTTGATCGCATCCAAAACAAGCTGCCGCATAGTCTTGATGCTGGGCGAATAAAGAAGAATATTACTGTCCTGTTGCACTTGCAGCGGAACGAATATCTGTTTCCGGCCAGAAGCCGGCGTATCCGCAAAACTGAGCAGCGTTGAGTCAACAAAATCACCGAGCGCCGTCACCGAGTTCGCCACGTCGGCTGAATCGTATATGGTGGCGGTGCCACGAGCTAGCGACGAGATTCCGTTTGTTCCATCGCGATCGAAGAACACACTATCGCGGAGATAGCCTCGCTCAAGGAATCCGCCCGTGATACCCTTGTGTTCCCCAATGATTCTCATCGCGTTGGCGACATGGCCCGTAACGCCATTCCAGACTATCAGCGAGTCAATCCGCTGATCCTCCACCAGGCGCGTCAAGGCCAAACCGTCCCGCCGTAGCATGTACAAATCGCGGCGTCGGTCCACCGGTAGTGCGCGTAACAACTCATGCTTGATGTTGTAGATGGAATACTTCTTTTCATCCCAAAATGCTGTGCCAATAGCGGCTTTGGACACTTCCCCCTTCTTCATTCGGGCTCTATAGTCATCGAGATGCAAAATTCTTATCCCCCTGGCCTTAAAGAACGCTCCCACAGAGGGCTTGTAGTGCAAAATTATCGGGTCTGCGCCCGAGGCTCTCAAGGATTCGGCCAAAGGAAGAATCCTGCGCTGGTTCTCCAGCAAGTCTCCGCACTGAATCAGAACTTTCATGTTAGGCCCGATTATTTTCGCGCTTGCTTGCTATTTCGCTGATGATCGATTCAAATTCAGCTGAGTTCGAAAAGCGGTTTGCAGCAGCACGCTGAACTTCCATGCGTAGATACAAGTCCAACTGAGGATTCATTTCTATTTCGGTAAGAAACCCGATCACATCCTGCGCGCTCGTCAACGCTTTAACAGGCACGGGGGCAAGAGCCTCGGCTCCGTCGCTGTTCGTAATCACGTGCTTCCCGGCCATCGCTGCTTCGACATTCTTAAAATTCAAGCCGCCACGCACCAAGACTGGCGACAGCAAAGCGTCGATTTTGCTATAATATTCACTGAGATCATCGACAAAACCCAATAGTTCAATTTCGTCGTACAGCCAGGATGCCGCCTGCACTGACGGCTCTTCACAAACACTGCCTGCAACGAGAAGACGGCTTTCGGGACTATATTTATGAAGCTCTGGCCACCAGTGTCGAATAACGTATTCTAGCGCCTTCACATTGGCGTCCATGCGAGTGCCGATGAATCCAAACACCAACGGCTTATAGATGTCTCGAGGTCTCACGGGCTTTTGATGCTGATCAAACGAAGGAACCAGAGTAATTACTCGTTTCTCCGGGAGAGTATCCTTCAGCAAGGTTGCATCACGGTCGGAAATTGCCAGGACGATATCAGCCTTCTTGAGCTGATTGATCTCGATAACCTTATCGTATTTTTGGTTTAGTATAATTCTATCCAAAAGGGGACGAGCCACGTCGTTTCTGAAGAACTGTACGTCATGGGTATCGCAAATTACTGTGTGGAATAGCCGTCGAATTCCATTATCGACCTTGCCCATCATCCATGCATAATTGACCCAGACTGCGTCAAACGCGCCCGTCTCTCCTAATTGTTTTAACTCCTTATATAGCCAAAAGGAGGATCTTTTCTGGCATTTCTCGGCGAATGTCTGCTTATTCGGATTTGAAACTTTCAGCCACTTCGCGAGTGTATTGTACACCGTCCTCCGCCGTGCAGTCTTACCTCTCAATTTTCCCCATTGCGGCTTAAACGCGCGCGTCTCGGTGGCAACTAGACTTAAAGCCGCCACCGCCCCTATTTCCCTCTCGCGACGCTGCTGCTGATAGAGAACCGTTATGTCGCATCCAGCATCAATGAGGCCTTGGATACTGTTAAACATCCGCTGATGCGAACCGAGGCTCAGCGGGTATATTGACCCCGCCGAGACAAAGAGTACCTGCCGTTTCCCCGCCTCCGGTCGCCTGTAAGCAGAGATCTCATACCTACGGTCGATCGAGCAAACTTTACGTAGGTTTATTTGAAACAGGTATGATATTGTTCTTGGCGGGAGAGGTAGATTGCCGTCTTCGTTGAAAAGTACGTATACGGTGGCTTCGATGCTTGGGGACATCAAGATCTGGACGTCCATTCTTTCCAAGTCTGCGTCCAACAACTGCGTGCTCAAGACATACACATCACCATCCCGATGCGTCGCGAGATGCTTTGCTACGCCAACTGCGTGGGATGAGTTGAATATGCCAGATGCAACAACCAACGAGATTGGTGCTTTTTTCCGTCTCAGATGCTCAGCAGGGATTTGCGCTGAACCGAGACGATAGAGAAATAGCTGCTCGCTGACAGTAATCGTATCCACTTTCAACCGCTCTTCAAACTGTTTAAGTCGCCCATCTCCCCCACTGGCCACATACACGATCAGGCTGGAGCCGACTAGCCCAATCTCCGCGCAAAGGGATAATGCGTCCCGTTTCAAACACAGCTATTTCGATTTTAGCTTTGCGCTGAGCCATTGGTGGTGGCATTAGCCTTACTACAACGGTTGCAGCAAATTTGTGTCAAAACAAAAAGCCACTGTTACTTTGACACGCCCGCCGGCCGCCTATAATTGGTTCCGGCGTCCTCAGCGATCCAAGTTATCACGCTTTCAGGGCCTGTACGCGAGGCCTACGGCACCGCAAAGACGTGAGCGAACATTGCAACAATAGATGCTGACACACGAATGAGGACCATGAGACTATCTTGGAGTTGGACCAGTCGAAACGGGCGCGCAGGGGGCTTGGGAAGCGCTCCGATCTTTCTCTTTGGCTTCAACAAGTGGAAAACGTTCATCTGTGACTGGTTTCCGCACCATGATCCGAGGTTCGTACGCATCAAGCAATGGCCCCTGGAATTCGACCTCTACTGGAAGCGACAGCTTCTCCGCGATCCCCGCACGCAGGTGCTGGCGTGGCAATACAAAGGACCGCCTCAGCTTAAAGAGTTCTGCGCCCTCCATGGCATACCATTCCAATATGTCGAGGATGGCTTCCTCCGTTCGGTGGCGCTCGGGGCGCTCAGGGTGCCGCCGCTGTCGCTCACCTTCGATGCGCAGGACATGTACTTCAACGCGCAAGCCCCGACCGATCTCGAAGACATTCTGCGAAGCTACGATTTCGAGAACGATCCTTCTTTGGTGCGAAGAGCGAGGACGGCGCGGGAGCAACTGCTCGCGAGCCGTCTCAGCAAGTACAATTCCGGCCATTCGCTCGACATCGCCTCCGTCTATGGCGAGAAGACGAGAAAGCGGGTGCTCGTCATCGGGCAGGTCGAGCGCGACGCGTCGATTGCCTTTGGCTGCGCCACCAAAATCACGAACAACGATCTGGTGCGGCTCGCCCGACAGGAAAATCCGGACGCGCAGCTGATCTACAAGCCGCACCCGGAAGTGCTGAAAGGCACCGCCGAGGCGAAATCCAATCCAGAGCACGTGCGCGACATCGCGATGATCCTCAAGCAGGACATCAGCCTCGCCGACGCTTTGGAAACCGTCGATCACGTCTATACCATTACATCGCTTTCGGGCTTCGAGGCTTTGCTGCGTGGCATCAAGGTGACGACGGTCGGCTGTCCCTTTTATTCCGGCTGGGGTTTGACGGACGATCGCCAGCCCAACACGCGCCGGGACCGCAAGCTTTCGATCGACGAGGTCTTCGCCGCAGCCTACATACTTTATGCGAAGTATCTCGACCCGCTCACCAAGACACCGATCGAGATCGAGCAGGCACTCGACGTTCTTGCCAGAATGCGTGCCGAGCAGATGGCGGCCTGAGGCCTAAAGCCGTTCCTCTCGGATCTCCCGCATCGACGTCGTCAGAAGCGCCAGCCCCGCGACGAAGCAGACGAGCGCGAATTCAAGCACGTAACCCTTGTCCAGCCCGTCGGCGCGATACTCGGGATAGATGGCGCTTCGAAACCAAATAATGATGTGCACCAACGGATTGTAGAGAAGGTAATCGCGGAACGGGCTCGGCAGGCTTTCCGGCAGGAAGAAGACGCCGGAAATCATGAAGAGCGGGCGGTTGATGATGCCGAAGATCTGCTCGTAGAGCGGAAAGCGGGCAAACATCACGATGTTGATCGTACCGATGCCGAGGCCGAGCACGGCGGCAGCACCGGCGGCCTCCACCATGCCGGCGAGGTCCATCGGCTGGCTGACGCCGCCGAGTTCGACGATCAGGAAGAGGATGAGAACCGACACCAATGCGTCGGTCATCAGTTGCAGGACGAAGCGAGAGGCGATCGCGTCGAAGGGCGAGACGACCGGATAGGAGAGCAGCGCCTTGTTCGCCTTCATCGTGCCGGCCATGAAGGAGGCCATGCGCTGGTAGAAGGTGAAGGGCAGATATCCGCTGGCGAAGAACAGAGGGAAGCTCAGGCCAAGCGCCGGCATCCGGGCGAAGACCTGGAAGATCAGCGTCATCATCGCGACATGGGCGACGGGGTCGAATACTGCCCAGAGATAGCCGCCAGGCTTCGAGCCATAACGCGTCGACATTTCCCGCACGATGAGCGCCGCCGTCACTCGGAGATGCTGTTCGATGAGTTTCACGCAGGCCCTCGTGTGGATTGCCATTAGTGTTGCCGGCGGCCTTTGCCGTGCCGCCGGCGGCATATTCCACAATCCGCTCTTGCTGGCAAATTTTTGACGAGCCGCGCGGCCATCGGCCGACCGGTCCTCACCGACCCCATAAAGCAGCGACTTCCACGCCGACTGCGGACAGAAGCAAGTGATCGGCGAGGGATGAGCTTAAAAGGGATTGACTCGGGAAGACCCATTACAGAAGCGCACGTTCATCATGTCATTGGTCATCGGTGATCTTTCCATCAGGTTGGTCTTGAACAACCCGACCCTAAATGGAAAACACTGATGGCCGCCTAAACCTCAGGACCTACACCACCTGATGGGACACGATCGGCTCGGGAGGCGCTCGCAACTACGGCCTCGACGACGGCGAGAGAAAATAAACAAACGGAAATCTCCCGGGAAACACAATTCTTCTCTTTGATCGCCTTGCTTCGGGCCAAAGTACCTGCAAATTTAGTTGGCAACTCTGCGCCGATCCCAAAAAAATTACAGGAGAATAATCATTGACCGACTCGCGTGAGGGCAAAGAGCAGTGCAGCCTCGAGCTCACCAGCTGGATCGTCACTGCTTATCTGAGCCGCAATATCGTTTCGGCCGGTGATCTGCCGCATCTCATCCGCGAGACCTTCGCCTCGCTGCATGGCACATCTCAGCCAGACAGAGCCGATCCGACAGTCGAGGAATTACGCCCTGCCGTACCCGTCAGAAAGTCAGTGACGGCGGATTTCATCGTTTGCCTCGAGGACGGGAAGCAGTTCAAGTCGCTGAAGCGTCACCTGATGGCCAAGTACGGTCTCACGCCCGAAAAATACCGCGAGAAGTGGAAGCTTCCCGCCGATTATCCGATGACCGCTCCAAGTTACGCGCAACAACGCTCGAAGCTAGCCCGGGCTGCAGGATTGGGCAAGAAATCTACGCCGGCGCCCGCACAAAAACCCGCGCCTCCAGTTCGCAAGAAAATAGGTCTGAAATTAGGATAGATGTCCAGCCGACGGCGCTTCGCTAAATTTAGCGCGTACGGGAGCAAAGGCCGGTCAGCGGCTTGGTTCGATACCCTTCGGATACAATAACAGTGCTTCCTTCAAAGCGAGGACGGGCAAATCAGGCCTCGTAGCAGTGCACGCGCCGCGACCGGATTTGCGGATCTTGCGAATGACATCTGAAGATAGACGCGCGCGCCCTTCGCACGCACATCAATCAGGAAGCGCCTACCACTGTCACGTGGCCGCAAGCGTGCCCCGTCCAGGAACCGCAAAAGTCCCCATGGTCCGGGCGTGCTCTTCTTCTCTACAACAGCGCCGCCACCGAAGGATATTTCAAAACCGCGCGCCGGTGAGGGTCCTGGCCAGTTCAAGGTGACCGTTTCTCCGGAGGTGACGACCGGGACATGAGCACCGCCGACCGAGATCGTTGCTGCTCCTCTTTGAGCGAGCGCCTCAAGCGCGATCGGAACGTCGGGCGACGCTCCCTGTTGAAAGAAGGCGTCGCCCACGGCAAGGGCTTTTTGGAAAAAGGCTGCGCTTTCGGGTGTGTAGCCAGAAAGTCGCGCTTCCGGCTTCCAGCGCCACGGCGTTGTCGACGTATCCATCAATTGTGCCAGCTGCGCACGAAAATAGCTCCCGACTGTGCCGTCAGGGGCGAAGATTCGAGCCACTTCGGCGATATCAGCATCGGGCCCATCAAAGAAGGGGTAACGACCGCTCACGGCGGCTTGACAGGCGGTCGCGATCTTAGAACCCCATGGTGTCTGAGGTCTGGCTGGTGCGACAGGATCCGCAGGAGCTTCAGGTGGGACAGGATCCGCAGCAGCTTCGGACACTTTCGGTACAGCCGTCTGTGCAATCACATCCTCGACGATCTGCACGACAAGAAGGGGGGCTTGCTGCAATGCTACAATTGAGTTGGCGCGCTCCCGAGCGTCCATGAGGGATTTCTTTCCGAGCTCCGCATCTGCATCGAGAACGGAGAGGGCTACGTTCAACGACACAAAGAGATGGGAGATGTCCGACATCCGCCCTTGCTCCACGAACTGTATAGCCGGACCCAACGCCGCTGCGACGCGAAGCTGGTTGGCATGGCTTCGGTTGCGATCGGTGCCGCCGGACTGGCGCCAGACCTCTCGAATTAGCGCCGAAAGCGGCGAGTTGCTCGCGCTCAGCGCACCGCTGATTACCACGGCGGTAGGTTGATCGGAAAACGGCCGGACGCGAAGATCACCGAGGTATTGCGACCATGCCTCGAGTGTGCGCTTTTGAAGAAGATCCATTACCGCGTCGTTTGTTGCCGTGCCGTCAGCTGCCAGGAGTGTAGCGGCCTCCGAGCTTGCCCGCCGGATCGCCTGCTCCACGCCGCCGGACCGAGCATGGTTCCATCCAGCCTCCGTAAATAAGCCCGGTACGCCACGTTCGATCGGCAGACCCGACCTGTTGATCAAAATCGCGTCGAGGCCAGGGACCGCCTCGCCAAGAGACCACGAAGGGAGTGCTGCCGTTTCCTCAGCCCGGGTCAATTCGAGCAAGGCGCGCTCACTCGCCAATCCCTCAGAAGCGAACTGCCGTGCTTGGGAAATCGTTTCGGGATCCGGAGATGGAATACCCACCGGGGCCTTGGACATAGCGGCAACATGCTGGGCAAGATGCGCCAGTTCGGGAAAGGTCCCAGCCCGGTCGGCGACCCAGCCCGCCAGAAAATGGGGCTGCCAGCCAGATGTGCCCTTCAGTATCGACCAGGCACGCAGTGAATCGTAGAGCGCGCTCGGCTCCCCCTCCGTTGCGAGGGCAACACCAAGGGCCTCGGCGAGAGGCTCTGCAATAAGCGCATCCGCCACGTCGCTATAGCGGCGACGCGCAGCCGCACCCGGGTCGACGCTCTCAACATAATGAATGAGGCCGAGCGGCGAGCGAGCAGCATCCTGCTCTACGAGGCGCACTGCGGCGGCGAAGGAATCGAGCTGAGCCGCGCGCGCGGCCGGAGTTTGAGTGTTGCCAGCTTCGATAACTCGTCTCACTTCGGGCAATTGCGCCAGAAGCTGCTCGCGAAAACGCCATTCGGCCCACGCTACCCAGGCCACAAGGACCGCGAAGAAGAATGCGACCGCGACGAAAACCAGGCCGCGATCTGCTCGGGTTTTATGCTTCTCACCGACCGAATGGGCAGCTTGAACTGCCTCGTTGCAGTGCCCAAGAAAACGGGCAAGATCACGCCGCGCCGGCCCGCTTCTGGCTGCCTCGGCCGCCCGGTCGGCGAGGCGTTTCGGATCAATGCTCAAGCTAATTGGCAGCGCGGCCGCCAGCGCCCGCTCCCATCGCCGTGTTGGCAGCGCCGGGTTATTGTGCGCACGCGCATCGAGCAATGCGATAAGCGCATTGCGTGCATCGAGGAGCCAGTCCGACGGAATGTTCATGCGGCGCGCTTCGGTCTCGAATGCAGCCACGAGCGTGCGGGCAGTCGCAGCCAACTCATTTGGATCCGGTCTATTCTCACTTTCGGCCCGCTTTGCCAGGGCAAGCAGTGGCTGCGCCAGTGCAGGAAGAACGTCTGCTCGCATTCCATCGTGACCCGGAAGTCGAGCATGGTCTTTCACAGCTTGCCCTCTGCGGCCCATTTTCGAAGCAGCGCCTCGCCGACCTCGAAGTGCATGGAATCTTCGCGACCATAGCCCGCACCCCAGTACCAGCCGGCATCGTTGAAAAATTCCGCGAGCACCACGAGTCCGAACTGCGTGCTGCCATCCCCCATCCTGTCGAGGTCCCTCTTGAGCGTCAGGTCGACGGCTGCCCCCCATGCGTGGGACGATACGGACTTGGCAGAACCGCGGACATAACGCGCGCAAAGCGCACCAGCCGTCCCGATCGCGGCAAAGATGTCCGGCTCCTCTTTTTTCAGGCGCTCCAATATCTGGCCCAGGGAATCGAGCGCAGGCCTGATCATCGTCAGGCGGAAGTTTCCGAAATTGCGGGTCTCAAGAGTTCTCACCAATCTCGCATTGGTGACCGGCTGGCAGTTTGTGGAATATGCACTTCGCGGCTCGCCGAGGATTTCGCGGAGCACCCCCGGTCTGGGACGGATGACGCCGTCGTTGAAGCGCTTCTTTGCCAATTGCATTGGCTCCGTCAGGTTTTCGGTCTCCTGTGGCGGCGCCATACCGCCGAATTGGTCGATGGAGAATGCCGGCTCGTTGGGAGGTTTGTCGAGTGGCGGCACGACCTGGCTCGGCGAAACCGGTTCTGGGCGAGGCGCTTCCGCCAATTCTGTAAGTTTTCTCTTGAGTGCGTTGAGTTCAGCGCGCAGGGCCTGAATCTCATCGTCCTGTTGAGCAAGCTGTAGAGCAAGGCGGTCGATCTTTGCCGCATTCGGATCCTGCTCCGTGTTTCGAAGCAGGTCTGCAACGAACGCGAAGGTCGCCGCCGCAAGAATGATGCTCATGCCAATGACGACAGCTGCAATCGGGTTGAGTGGCCTCAAGGCGTTGCAGCTCCGTCAATCCGAATTACAACCACAGAGACGTTATCCGGCGCGCCGTGATCGAGAGCGGCTGTAACCAGTCGACGACAGGCAGCGTCAGGGGCCGATTCCGCATTCATGCATGAGATGATCTCGGCCTCTGAAACGCAGTCGGTCAAACCGTCGGAACAAAGGATCAAGATATCCCCGGGCTCCAACGCGACCTCGGTCGTTCCGACATCCAGCCGATCGGCTGCTCCGATTGCCCGCGTGACAACGTGGGCTTGCGGGTGCTGCCACACTGCGCCCGGCGTCAGGTCGCCATTATCGAGAAGTTCCTGCACGACCGAATGATCGTGTGTAAGCTGCGACAGCTCCCCTCCTCGCAGGCAATAAGCCCGGCTGTCTCCCACCCATGCGATTGTCGCTGCGCGACCATCAACGAGCGCGGCCACTGCTGTTGCGCCCATCTGCTCTATATTTGCCGAGGCCGCCCATCGACGTATGGCGGAATTGGCCGCCTGGAGCGCTCCAACGAGATGAGCGCACGAAATCGGAGCGTGCGGTAGAAGAGCAAGCTGCTCGATAACCATGTCAGCAGCGACGTCGCCATGGCCGTAGCCGCCCATTCCGTCGGCGACAGCCCAAAGTGCGCCTGAGGGATCAGTGAGAATCGCGTCCTCATTGCTTTTGCGCACATGACCGGTGTGGCTCAGCCCCGCCCCCTCCGGCCTGCCCAGCCGGTTAGGAACGCGCGTCGATGAACTGTCCCGCGAATCCTGGCTCATGAACGGATGAACCCTCTAATTCGCTCCATCGCGAAGCCGCTACCTGAAAGGTTGCCCCTCAAGTTATCCTATAGTAATTTCACAGGAGGCGAAACCTCTTCGCCAAAGGGAGCCCAAGATGATGCGCCTGCCGGCTGCGATTCTAACGGTGTTTCTTGCTCTATTCTTCGTCCCCCAAAGTGACTTGAAGGCACAGGAACTAACCGATTCTACGCTCAAAGAGCGCTTTCAGCGACAAATAGAGTTGTTCAAGGCTGCAGGGGATTCGAAGCTCGGAGCCACGCGCGGTCTGGTCCTTACCAATCCCGGGTCAACGGTAGAAGCCACGCCGTTGGCAATTGACGCGCCTGGCGAAGCGAAAATCGCTCCGGCTTCCCCTCCTGCTCCTGCGACCCAAGGCATCCAATCCGCTCCAGATAGCAGCGATGTGGCTCAGCCCTCGACACCCGCGCCTACGGGGGCGTCGCCGACCACAGGCGTTTCCGCTGCAACGACCGCCGATCCGCAGACATATTGGAAGCTGCCGCCTACTGATCAGATTAATGTGCGCGTCAATTTTGCCTTTGACTCCGCTGCCATCGCCCCGGACCAAAAAGCAACGTTGCGTCAGCTTTGCAGAGTCATGAAGGAGATGGACATCAAACTCGTCCGGGTCATAGGGCACACAGATGGTGTCGGAGGTGCGGCCTACAATCACAAGCTGTCGACGCTGCGAGCGAAGGAAGTAACGCGGTTCTTCGCGGACGAGTGCGAGATCGCTCTCGAACGTCTCGAGGCGGTTGGTGTAGGCGAGCAGTTTCTTCTCAACCCGCAAGACCCGAAGGCTGACGAGAACAGGCGCGTGGAGTTTCAGGCCGTAAGTTGAGAAGGCGGCCGCATCGTCAGCAAGGCTGACGGTCATTCGAACGAGTAGGTGAAGCCTTCCTCAGATGCGCCGACCGTGACCTTGGTCAGGCGTTTGCCTTCGAGCGACCAATTCAGAACGCCTTTGCTCAACGCCGGTAGAAGCGTGTTGGTCAGGATCGCGTCGATCATGCGACCTCCCGATTCGACCTCGGTACAACGCGCCTTGACCAATTCCCGAACTCCGTCCTCGATGACCAGCTCAGCATCATGGCTGGCGCGTAACCGGCGCGCGATTTTCCCGAAGTGATGTCGTGTTATTGCCTCGATCATCGCATCGGAGAGCGGATAATAGGGGATGACAATAACCCGTCCGAGAAATGCCGGCGGAAATACCTTCAGCAATTGCGGCCGCAGTACGGCTTCCAACTCCTCAGGTGGGGGCCGCATCCGGCCTCCATCGGTAAGCTTCATGATGGCGTCTGAACCAACGTTCGAGGTCAGCAGTATGAGAGTGTTGCGGAAGTCGATCCGTCGACCCTCGCTGTCGTCCATCATCCCTTTGTCAAATACCTGGAAAAAGATCTCGTGCACATCCGGATGTGCCTTCTCGACTTCATCGAGCAAAATAACACAATAGGGTCGTCGTCTGACGGCTTCGGTCAGGACGCCCCCCTTGCCATAGCCAACATAGCCCGGAGGCGCACCCTTGAGAGTGGAGACTGTATGGGCCTCCTGAAACTCGGACATGTTGATGCTGATCAGATTCTGTTCGCCGCCATAGAGCGCCTCGGCGAGAGCCAGTGCAGTTTCCGTCTTACCGACCCCGGACGGGCCGCACAGCAGAAAGACACCGACGGGCTTTTCGGGAGAGCCTAATCCGGCTCGGCTGGTCTGTACGCGCCGAGCGATCGACTCCATCGCGATGTCCTGACCGACGACACGCTCTGACAGAACGTTTGCCAGCTGCAACGCCTTTTCGGTCTGGCTGGTCAGCATCCTGCCAACCGGTATACCTGTCCAATCCTGTACCACCGAGGCCACGGCATTCCTGTCCACGGAAAGCAATATGAGCGGGGTTTCACCCTGTGCATCGGCAAGTTCCGCCATCAGCGTCTTGAGCCGCACAAGGTCCGAATTCTGGTCGGCGATCGCTCCTTCGCTGGCTCCCGACGCGGGCTCATCCACAATTGGGGTTGCTGCCGCTTGATCGCCTGCCGCCCCGTCGGCCAACGCATGGTCGAGTTCGACTCCCTTTCCGCGCAGCCTCGCCCGCAGATCGAGAATTTCAGAGACCATGGCCTGCTCCTTTTCCCAGCGAGCCTTTGCGGCTAGCAAAGCGGATTCGGTTTCGGCAAGAGCGGCTGCAACCTTGGCCTGGCGGTCCTCAATTTCGATGCCGATCGCGCCTTCGCGCCCGATGATCGCCTCTTCGATCTCAAGAGACTGCTTGCGTCGCAGAAGGTCTTCGACTTCCGCCGGCGTGGCGTGCTGCGATACAGCCACGCGCGCGCATGCGGTATCGAGGAGGCTGACCGCCTTGTCGGGCAGTTGGCGCGCCGGGATATAGCGATGCGAAAGGCTGACGGCCGTCTCGATCGCCTCGTCGAGAATCTGCACCTGATGGTGCTTCTCCAACACGCCTGCCACACCGCGCAACATCAAGACGGCGCCCTCTTCATCGGGCTCTTCGACCTTGACCACCTGGAAACGTCGCGTCAAAGCGGGGTCTTTCTCAATGTACTGCTTGTATTCGGCCCAGGTCGTTGCAGCGACCGTGCGAAGCTCGCCGCGCGCCAATACGGGTTTAAGAAGATTTGCGGCGTCTCCTGTTCCCGCTGCACCGCCTGCCCCGATCAGAGTGTGAGCTTCGTCGATGAAAAGAATAATGGGTGTTTCCGATGCCTGAACTTCATCGATAATTGTCTTCAGCCGCCTTTCGAACTCACCTTTGACGCTCGCCCCCGCCTGCATCAAGCCGATGTCGAGCATGTGAAGCGACACCTCTTTGAGCGGCGGCGGCACATCGTCTGCGGCAAGGCGCAGAGCAAAGCCTTCGACGACCGCGGTTTTACCCACACCGGCTTCGCCCGTCAGGATCGGGTTGTTCTGTCTGCGACGCATGAGGATGTCGATGATCTGCCGTATCTCTGGGTCGCGGCCCAGAACCGGGTCAATTTTTCCGTCGCGTGCACGTCGAGTGAGGTCCACGGCATATTTCGCCAATGCGGACTCAGCCCCTGAGGGGCGTCTTTTCCGGGATGGTTCGGGAGTCTCTTCCCTGCGGGTACTTTCAAGTGATCCAGCAAGGACGTCGTCAAACCGGGCGATGACGGAGTCTGCATCGATCCGATCGAATTCAACGCTGATCTTCGATAAAAGCCCGTCCAGCACGGGCAACTTCCTTGAGGCTATGAGGACAAAGGCTCCACGCACCTCTTCGGATCCGAACTGCAGGCTGGCGAGGCTCCACGCCTCCTGGATGGCGTGAAAGATGTGGTCGGAAAACTCCTCGATCGAGGTCGCGCCATAGGGTAGTTTGTCTATCGCCCTTGCCATGTCGGCGGCGAGGCGGCCGAGATCCACGCCGGCATCTCTCAGGATCAACTGAAAATCGGCACGGTCGACAAGTGCCAGTTGTTCGATCCAGTGAACGAGTTCAACATAGGGATTGCCGCGAAGCTTGGCCGCGTCCGCCGCCGCCTTGAACGCACGCAGGCAAACGGGGTTGAGCTTGCCGACCAGTTCCTTGCGCTTGAAGCTTGGAGAAGACATGTTCGGCTGCATGTCGGTCGGGCTCCTGCCAGTGCTTTTGAAGGGGCGCAGCTAGTCTTGGATCACTAGTCACAGCGTGCCACATTATAGTATTCTTGACAAATAATCAGCCAGCACGTTCTTAATGAATATTGTGGTAGCGTGGTTTCCATAGGGTGCGTTTGGAGATTCCATATGCTCGATCCACTGCCCGGGGACATCTTTCGCAAGGGCCAGGTGCTCAACAACACCTACGAGATAGAGGGCCTCCTTGGCCGCGGCGGAACGGGCGAGGTCTACAGAGCAAGCAACCGCATCACCGGCCGTGTGGTGGCGATCAAGGCACTGAACCAAGAGTTGTCGGCAAATGCCAGTTACCTCGAGCTCATGAAGCGAGAGGAAGAGGTTCGCAGCATCTCGCATGACGCTGTCGTTCGCTACACCGACTGCAGTCAGACGGGCGACGGGCACGTATACCTGGTGATGGATTACGTCGCAGGCACCCCGCTCAGCGACTGGCTCGAGCGCAGCGCGGCTTCCCCGCGAGATCTGCTGGTGGTGGCACACAGAGTGGCCGAAGGCCTTGTCGCTACGCACGAGCGAAAGATCGTCCATCGCGACCTTTCCCCGGACAATATCATCCTGCGTGACGGCAGACCGGAGGAAGCCGTCATTATCGACTTTGGCATCGCGAAGGACAGCACCCCAGGGGC
This sequence comes from Sinorhizobium fredii USDA 257, assembly GCF_000265205.3. Classification (NCBI taxonomy): domain Bacteria; kingdom Pseudomonadati; phylum Pseudomonadota; class Alphaproteobacteria; order Hyphomicrobiales; family Rhizobiaceae; genus Ensifer; species Ensifer fredii. The sequence goes on along the minus strand of NC_018000.1, from coordinate 3,006,418 downwards.
ACGCACCATCGTCGGCAACGAGTTTGCGGGCAAGTACGAATATGCCGCGCCGGAGCAGATGCATGGGCAAGCCGAACCGCGCTCTGATCTTTATGCCCTGGGAGCATCGCTACTCGCAACGTTTCGCGGGAGGGTTCCAGACGTCGGAAGGAGCCCGGGCGAGATTGTGCGTCATAAGGAACGCCGGCTTGACACGTCTGGCGTTCCGGAACCGCTGAAGACCTTGATTGACGATCTCACCCAGCCCGATCCTGCCCATCGGCCGCCAAGCGCCGCCGCCGTCGTCAAGGAAATTACGCGATTGCTGCAGCCCGGTCTCGGCGGTGCGCAGCAGAGCGGGCGCTTCGAGAAGGCCAGTTGGCGACCATGGCTTGCCATCCTGCCCATCGCAACGCTGGCAGCAATCGCAGGGCTTTGGCTTTTCGGGGCGTTTGAGGACTTGTCGACGACAACGGTGCCGATCGCTACCCCTTACAAGCTTGTTGCCGGGGTGGACGGACACGGACGAGCCACGCTTACCGGTTTTGCTCCCAATGCCGGCCAGCAAGAGGCAATCGTCACGAACTTTGCCCAAGCGGTCGGGGTACCTTCCCCCGGGGGCACCCTCACTCTTGCTGACGGCGCACCGTCCGAACGCTGGGCTGAGGACATGGCCGCCTTTTTTGCGCTCGCCGCCCCGTTAGAGGAGTGGAAGCTGGAAGTTGCCGATCGGACGGTTCGCCTTACCGGACTTGCGGCCGATAACAAGGGGCGCGAAGCCGCCGTGAGCCGATTTGCTGCGGCGGCCAAAGAGGCCGGCTATGAACCTGTCGTACGTGTGGCCGCCGGCCCGCGGGATCTGTCGCCGGATCACCTGAAATCCCTCCTGGTCCCGTTGGAGACCTGCGGGCCGCTTCTCATTCCACCGCCGCAGGCGGGTACCTATCCCCTTGGAGCGGTAGTCTCGATCCGAGGAAACGTCGCCTCCAGCAAGGACATCCAGGCCGTTCAGCAGGCGCTTGCGCCGCATCTCGGGGATCGCGAACTGCGCGTCGACACCACAGTGCTCAACAGCCAGCTGTGCGTTGTTCAGGAGTTGCTGCCGGATGCAAGGCAGGGTCCGATGACAATCGTTCTCGGATACGGCGACAAGTCCGAACCGAACATGTCCGGCATCTATTCCGTAGGCGACAACCCGGTTATCGACGTGCTGGCGCCGGCCACACTTGACGAGGGATACCTGTGGGTCGCAATCGCCGACGTCACCGGTAATCTCTTCAACGTTCTTCCGAACATCAAAAGACCGGATCATGCGCTTTCCGACCTCGGGACCGTGTCTGAGGGAATGCGAACCATCCGGGTTGCCTATCCGACGGCAGAGGGTGCAGTCGATCCGGCGAAGCTCTCCTTCGCCGTTGACAGCACATTCGGCAGAAGTCTGATCATCGTCATGCAGACCAACCAACCACTTTTTTCCAGAGCTTCGCCCCACAACCGAGTCCACCAAGTCTTTTGCCGAAGATTTGCGTGCGGTGATAGCCGCGGGAAATGTCTCGGTCCTCTCTATGACCACCCGACTGATCGATACCCGGAACTAAAAATTGAATCGCGAACGGCGTGACGTGGAAATAGAACAGCTTGAAAAACTGTGGTAAAACTACATTGAGAGGGCAACATTAGTTGGTAAATGGGGGGATCTGTTGTTCGACTCCGCTCTCTGGCTAAGTCCACTGAATGGCAATAACCCCTCTGGCGAAAGCTTGCGGAATGATGGGCGATTCCACGAACTGGAACGCCTTATGCAACCTCAAATCGAGATCAGCCGAGACGAACGCAACAATCCCGTAGAAAGGGCCGAAGTACCTGTCGACTGGACAAACGTTCTTCATAAATCTGAGGAGTTGCGTCAGCACGGGCGGGATTTGCGGCTCCTGGTGATCGTGACTCGAGCCCTTGCAAATGAACAGAGTTTTGCCGGATTGGCCTCGGGACTTAACCTGATCGCTCGGACTTTCGACCTGCATTGGGAGACGATGCATCCAGAACTTCGGCGGGATTCCCCGCCTCGGGATGCGGCCCTGCGCCGGACCAACGCACTTCTCCAGCTGCAAAACGACAAGGATGGGTTATTGGGCGACCTTCGGAGGATGACCTTTTTTGCGCCCCATGGTGTTGGCCCCTTCACCGGCCGGGATTTGGAGCGCGGATCGATCGACACCCGAACCGCTCTTAGCGAGGCTGCACCTGGGCTGAGCCAGGCCGAGAAGTCGTCACTCGTAAGCGAGCATGACCGCTTATTGGATCGCATGAGAATAGGCTGCGCGGCATTTGCGGAACAATCCTCGAGCGAAGCGGCCGAGCTTGTCGCCCATGCTCGTAGTGCGGCCACTGCACTGGCGGAGCTCGAAGCATCGCTCAACCGGCAGATGGGCGGTGATGTGCGCTTCACACTGTCGGATTTGGGACGGTTCCTTCAGCGCGTGATTTCGACGCTCGAGCGAGCGCAACCCGGCTCCCGGCCGGAGATCGCAAGCGAGGAAGGCGTCGTTCGCGAGAAGGTAACTCCACAAGCGATCTCCGGCGCGGATTCGAGCCACATCGCAACTGCGGCAGTCTTTCCGTCGCGGCTTGCCTCGCGCGAGGATGTCACAAGGTGCATCGACCTCGTCATTGATTTCTACGACCGCACGGAGCCGTCAAGCCCCATCCCTCATCTGGCGCGCAGAATCAAACGCATGGTGCCGATGAATTTTCTGGAACTCATGGAGGATCTGGCGCCCTCCGGTCTAAAGGAGTTCCGGCTTTTGGCCGGCATGCCAGAAAACAAGAAATCTCGGGACGAAAGGTGACCTATGAGCGAAACTAAGGCGAAGGTAATTGAACGAAACCGGGCGCCTCGCGTCCAGATCGCCTATGAAGTGGAAACATACGGCAGCCCGACGACGATCGAATTGCCGTTTGTGATGGGCGTGATGGCTGATCTGGCCGGCGCCTCCGAGACACCAGAGGCGCGCAAGTCCGTACGGGACCGCACGTTTGTCGAGACCGACGCAAACAGGTTCGGCCGTTTCATGGAAGCGCTCAGCCCCCGCGTCAAAGCTCGGGTGAAGAACACTCTGCCCCAGCCTCCGGGCGAAGAACGCGATGAAGAGCTTGCGGTAGACCTTACCTTTACGAGCATCGCCGACTTCACGCCGGATCGTGTTGCCGAACAAGTCCCGCAGCTTGCCGAGCTTTTGAGGATGCGCCGCCAGCTTGAGGAACTGCTAGGTTTCATGGATGGTCGCATCGACGCCGAAAAACGCATCGCGCAGCTTTTGAACAATGAGCCCCTCATTGCAAAGATCGCAGACCAGGCGATCGACGATAGCAGCAAATCGGAGGTCTGAGCCATGGCCGAACAGGAAAAAGCCACCGCTGCTGGTGTCGCGCAAGCGGAGGGAGTCGATCTGGGGGAATTCAGCGAGCTTCTGGAAAAGGACTTCAAGGTCAAGAAGGATGATAGCGAGAAGCTTCAAGTCCTGGTGCAAAATCTGGCGCTTGCCGCGCGATCACGCTCGGAATCCACTGTCATCTCATCGAACGCGATCAAGTCGATCAAGTCCTTGATCTCCGGCATCGACAAGCTTCTGACCGAGCAGGTCAACCATATCCTTCATGCGCCGGAAGTGCTCCAGATGGAAGGAACGTGGCGCGGGCTGTGGTACCTCGTCAACAATACCGAGACGGATCAAAAACTGAAGATCCGCGTCATGAATATTTCGAAGGAGGACCTGGCCGATACTCTCGAGGATTACGAAGGCCAGATGTGGGATCAGAGTCCCATCTTCAAGAAAGTCTATACCGACGAATACTCGATGCTCGGTGGAAACCCGTATGGATGCCTGATAGGCGCCTACGAGTTCTCAAATCACCCGAAGGATGTCGCTCTCCTTCGCAACATGTCCGGCATCTGCGCGTCGGCACATACTCCCTTCATTGCAGCCGCTTCCCCACGTCTGTTTCGCATGGAGAGCTGGCAGGAACTGCCGAACCCGCAAGACCTGCAACAGATCGTGTCGTCAACAGCCTATGCGTCATGGCAGTCACTGCGCGAGAGTGAGGACTCGCGGTATATTGGGCTAACCATGCCCCGAGTGCTGGCGAGACTGCCCTATGGCGCAGAAACGGTCCCTGTGAAGGGTTTCGCCTTCGAGGAAGAAGTCCACGGCGACCATCACCGATATGTCTGGATGAATGCGGCCTTCCCGATGGGAGTGAACATAAACCGCAGTCATAAGCTCTTCGGCTGGGGCACCCAAATTCGAGGTGTCGAGAACGGCGGCGCAGTCATCAATCTCCCGGTCCACACCTTTCCGACCGATGACGGCACGGTAGCGATGAAGTGCCCCACCGAGGTCGCGATCGATGACCGGCGCGAGGCTGAGCTCGCCAAGCTCGGGCTGATGCCGATCCTTCATCGCAAGAACACCGATATTGCCGCCTTCATCGGTGCCCATTCGCTGCAGGACGATGAGACGCGAGCGGGCCGGCTGGTCGATCCGGACGCTCAGGCCAATGAGAGGTTGAGCGCGAACCTGCCCTATCTGTTCCCGGTTTCCCGTTTCGCCCACTATTTGAAGGCGATCGCCAGGGACAAGATCGGCTCATTCAAGGAACGCGCAGACATGCAGATCTGGCTGACGGAGTGGATCAATCGCTACGTTCTGGCCAATCCTGCCTTCGCCGATGAAAAGGCCCGCGCAAAGCGGCCTCTGGCGGCCGCCGAAGTTCAGGTTGACAGCGTAGAGGGCCGGCCGGGCTGGTACAATGCCCGGTTCTACCTGCGACCACATTACCAGTTGGAAGGCATCAATGCTTCGCTCCGGCTCGTTTCGGAGCTGCCGTCTATGAAGTCGTGAAAAAACCAGAGAGCCGATGGAGGTTATTCATGAAAATTGATGGATTTCTAAAGGTCCCCGACATTCCGGGGCCAAGCATCCGCGATGGCCACGAAGAAGAGATCGAAGTGCACGGAGTAGAGTTTGAAATGCAAGCTCCCTTCGATCCCAATTCATTATCGAGGAGGGGCCGCGTCAGCTTGGGCATGGTCAATTTCATTAAAAACTACGACAAGTCTTCGCCCTACCTGAAAAAGGCTCTCTTCGACAACACGCTCCTGGACGAAGTCACGTTTTCGGCACGAAGAACGATCGAAGGCGAGACAAGCGATTATCTGGTCGTAACCTTAAAGGATGCATCGGTAACCAGCTACGTAATGAAGCCAAGTGAGGACGAGCCAGACCTCATCGAAGAGCGCGTCGGATTCGCTTACAAGAACATCAATTTCAAGTACGACGATAAGGACGAGGTCGAGATGGATGTCTATGTCGGCAAGTGAAACCTGGCAAAAACGGTTGGGAAGGGAAGCGAGACCGCCCGGGGGGCACCTGCGGGCGACTCGCGAAGCGATCCAGCCATCCTTGTGGGATCGCCTGGTCAATGACCTGCCGGGGCTAAGCTCGGAAATCAAGCAACTTCGGCAGGCTTTACAGAACGATATAGACGGCGAACGTCTCGATGCGCTGGTTGCCGGTGGCATTCGCCAAATCGACGCCGCTACAGATACCAGCGCCGAGCAAAAGAAGAGTTTGCACCGTCTGGTCTCGTTGGAGCGGCGTCGGGCAGAACTGGAAAGCCGCGGCGTCGTCGTCTCGACCGATGTGTTGCGTGAAGCAGTTCGGCGAGACATCGAGGCGCTGTTTAATGCGCAACGCTTCGAATCCTCGCCACTCTTGACGGACTTCGAGGCGGATCAGATTCGCGACAACCCTCCCTCGCTTGAGGATTTTCCGGAGGTTCGTCGCAGCGTGGTCAATTACGGCGTGCCGCCCTTCTCCGGCCGATCATCTCGCGATTTCGACCGTGATGAACTGGCGAAGGAAATCAGAAGCGTGCTCGCGGCATTTGAACCTCGGCTAAAGGAAAGCGCGACGAAAGTGACCGTCAGTCTCGGCGACAGAGCCACTGGTCTGAGGATCGACATCGACGCCCTGCTGCTCACCTCGCCGGCACCCGAGCGGCTACGGCTTCGAACTTTTCTCGATCTCGAGAACGGTTCGGCACGCACCGAGCTCAAGGACACCTGACATGGACCGAGTCTTCCTGGAATATTACGAGGAAGAACTCACACATATCCGCGCTCTCGCCGCCGAGTTTGCGGACATGCATCCTTCGATCGCCCGCAACCTTTCCCTGGACACGGTCCCCTGTCCCGATCCTTATGTCGAACGCCTGCTCGACGGCGTCGCCTATCTCGCCGCGCGCACCCGCCAAAAAGTGGATGCGGAGAGCGCGCGTTTTGCCCGAAGCGTGCTCGAGAATTTCTATCCCGATCTTGTTTGCCCGGCGCCGGCAACCGGCATGGCATTGCTGAAGCCCGGCCAGCAGGTTCAAACAATGGCTGCGGGGCACCTCGTTAGGCGGGGGACGCGGCTCGTTTCGAGCGCCCGCCCTGGAATTTCGACGCGATGCATCTATACCACGGCACAGGATGTGATGCTCTGGCCGCTTGCGATCGCCTCGGTCACCTACATCCAGGATCGAAGCGCACTTGCAGCAGCGGGAATAGCTCCGATCGGCGGACAATCCGGCGCCGCTGCATTGAGCATCGTCTTCGGTCGAACCGGCAAAGGCAGGCTCAGCGATTTGTCGCTCGATCGCCTTGATCTTTATTTCGCTGAAAAAAGCAAGGCGCCCTTGCTCTTCGATACGCTTTTTGGCGTCTGTTCCGCCACCGGCGCTCGCCCGGAAGGCCGCGATAATCCGCTGAGCGCACTGGCCGAGCCGGAGATGGTCGGAATCTCGGATGACGAGGCGCTGCTACCGCGCACGCGCGAAACTTTTGAAGGCTATAGGCTTTTGCGCGAATACTTTGTCGCGCCAGAGAGATTCCACTACGTACGTATCAAAGGACTGCAGGCAGTGGTTCGTCGCTGTGGGGCTGGGCTCGAACTGGTGTTTCTCTTGCGACGTCCCGTCCCCGAGCTCGCCAATATCGCAGCAACTGATTTCGAACTTTTCGCAACGCCGATCATCAATTTGTTCGAACGCAGCTGCAATGTCATCGAACTCGACCAGAGGCGCACACGGCAGGTGCTCCATGCCGACCGGACCCGCCCAGGCGATTTCGAAATCCATCGCGCAATCCGTGTCGAAGACGCTGACGCCGGGGGCCCGGACGCCGAGATACCGGCGCTCTTCAGCTTGGGCCAAAATCGTGGAAATGGCTGGGTATATTTTACCGAACGCCGCCCGCGGCGACCGAACGAGGACGAGCTGCGCCAGGGACAAACGCGAACGTCCTACGTTGGTGACGATGTCTTCGTCACGCTTTCGCGTCCAGCCCACTCGAAGGCGGCACGGCCCCTGAAACGGCTCGAGGTGACGGCGCTTTGCACCAATCGTGACCTGCCGATCTTGGACGACACACCGTCGCTCTCCCTCGAGAGCGGCGATCCGGTCGAGACTATTCGGCTTCTCGGAGCGGTGCGGCCGCCGGTGCCCTCAATTCCGGCCACGCTCCCGGCTGGCGCTGTGGATGCCACGCGAGCCGATGAACTTGCCTGGCGGTTTGTGGCGCAGCTCTCGCTCAATTTTCTCAGCCTGGCAGAAGAAGGCCGCGGGGTGGACCCGCTTCACGCCCTGCTTGATCTTTACGCCCAACGCGGCGATCCAAGCCTCAGCCGGCACTTACGCGCGATTGCCAGAATTGAGTCTCGGTCTGTGATCGAGCGCCTCCCCATTCCTGGGCCGATGTGCTTTGCGCGTGGCACCGAGGTTACGCTTCATATCGACCAGTCAGTGCTTGCCGGGCATAGCGCATTGCTACTCTCCGGCCTGCTTTCGAAGCTTTTTGCCCGCTATGCGTCAATCAATGCGTTCGTGCGAACGCGCGCGCGTGTGATACAGAAGCAGGAGGATGTGCCATGGCCAATGACGCCGGGCAATCGCAGCCTGATCTGAGTAAGGACGCCAGGCCACTCCCGACTGAGTTCGACTTCTTTGAGCTCCTGCGGCGCCTGGAAGAAGACGGGAAGCTTTTTGGCCAGTCGGGCCGACCAGATCGGGAGCCGGCAAGGCTTGGACAACATGTGCGGCTCGGTTTTGCAGTGCAGGACATCACCGAAGTTGAGATGGCAACCGACAAGGCGGCAGCCCGGGTTACGGTGACAAATATCGGATTGCTCGGGCCGGAAGGTCCGATGCCCCTCTATCTGACACGTTGGGTACTGGATCGCCTTTCGCAGCGCTGGTTCGCCACGGCCGACATGCGGGAGATCAGCGATACGACATTCGTCGACTTCGTGAATGTTCTTCAGCATCGAATGATTGCACTCTTTTATCGGGCATGGGCGGACGCTCATCCATCAGTGCAGGTCGGGCGTCCGGGCGGCGGGCGCATTCGCGCGTTATCGGCGGCACTGGCCGGGCTCGGCCTCAGTGGACCAGAACGCCATGAGCCCTCAGCGATCGATACCGCCAAGCTATGTCACGCGCCTGCGCTTGCTAATCAAGTAGAAGGGCCCGAAAGGCTCACTCGATTTCTTGCCGACCTCATAAAGGTCCCGGTTCGGCTTAGGGAGTTTGTCGGCACCTGGATCGCGATACCAACAGGGCTCCAATCCCGCCTTGGGAACGCCCATGTTCGACTTGCCCAAAGCGCCACAATCGGGCCTCGCTCATTCCAGCGGCAGCAAAGAATCGAGCTCACCTTGGGGCCCTTGACGCTTCAAGACTACCTGGCTTTCCTCCCCGGCAGCGAACGGCGCGAAACCTTGAAAAGGGCGATCGCCGACTTGGTTGGATTCGGACTCGACGTCGATGTCAGGCTCGTGCTCAAGCGAGACGAAATTCCTCCGGCACGACTGGGGGAAGCGAGGATTGGACACACGGCGTGGGTCGCTCCACCCAAAGATCGAGGTGACGCAGAAGACCTGTGCATGCGCACGGTCAATGGCTGGCGGCCCGAAATGCTGGAGGCTGCGACATGCTGACCCTTACTCTCGAGCAGTCACCCCGGGTGCAAGCTGTTCGCCAGATGCGACTGGTCGAGGGCGAACTTGTCATCGGTCGCAGCGCTGAGGCCGATTGGCGTATCGACGATCCCGACATGTATGTCTCGCGGGCTCATTGCACGATCGCGTGCGTTCGCGGTCAATATCTCGTGACGGACACCTCAAGCGGCGGCCTTTTCATAGACGGGTCGCGAACACCGCTCGGGCCCGGGAATTCCGCCCCGCTGCATGATGGCTCACGCCTGCAACTCGGCGGTTATGTCATCCGCGTCGACTTCCAAGCCACCCCCAGCGAGCGGCTTTCAGAACAGACGGCTTCTCCGCCCATCGGTTTCGAGCAGGACAAGTTCTTCTCTGAGCGCAGCGAGCCGCCGCCGGCTCCCCAGCGACCGGCCGGACTACCGAACCCGTTCGAACAACCGGCTGAAACCCCTGACGAAGGTGAGGCGGCAAGACAACCACCGATGTTTGACGATCCGTTCAGTCTTGATCCTCTACCGGAATCGAGCCAGCATAAGCAGTCCTTTGATTTTTCGTGGCCGAGTGCACCATCGCAGTCTCCCGCCTTTGAAACACAGGCGGCGCCACCCCGCGCCCCGGAGCAGCATGCGAAACCGGCGCCGACGATAGCGGCTCCCTCTGAAACGGAGCTTCGTGAAGCCTTCCTTCGCGGATTGGGGCTGAGCGCCGGCGAGTTTCCGACATCCGACCCGGTCGCACAGATGGAGAATTTCGGCCGGGAATACCGCATGATGCTTGAAGGAATGATGCATCTCCTGCGCAAGCGTGCCGAAGAAAAGGGCGAGGCCAGGATCGTTCAGACGGTGGTTGGAGCGTCCGATGTTAACCCCCTCAAATTCCTGCCTACAGCGGACGATGTAATTGCGACGTTCCTGGCTCAACGCAGCGTCGGCTTTCTTCCTCCGCAGGCAGCGATCAGCAGCTCCATCCGCGATCTCGCCCACCACCATGTAAGAACGTGGCGCGGCGTGCAGGCGGCGCTTGCGAGAATGATCGAGCGCTTCGACCCAGCGGCTCTGGAAGGCGAACTGAAATCCCTTTCAGCGTGGGACGCCCTGCTGGCCGGTGGCCGGCGGGCGAAACTCTGGGAGCTATATGAGAACCGCTATCGCGAAATTGCCAAGAGTGCGACGACGCGCTTCCTGGGTGAGATCGGGAGCGACTTTCGGGACGGTTATGAAGAGAGGGAGAACGACTGATGCTGCATCGACGCGACTTTCTCATGGTGATCGGCGCCACAGGCCTGATATCGGGCTGCATGAGTGGTCCGCCCAAATCCTCAACCGTGACCGTCGCGGCGGTGGGGCAAGCGGGGATGAACCTGGCTGCTGACGGCGGGGAGCGTCCGGTGACCCTGCTCATCCTCAGGCTCAAGGATGTCGGAAAGTTCAACGCTGCGGACAGTTTCGCACTTCAAGATCCTGCCGCCACACTCGGCGCGGACCTCGTGGGGTCTGATCAAATCACCATCGCTCCAGGCAAGAGCGCCTCAAAGACAGTCGCGTTTCCACCCGAAGCCACTTTCCTCGGTCTCGTCGCTCTGTTCCGGGAACCTGGCGGTCGCACCTGGCGAAGAACCGCCCAGATCAGACCGGAATCGACGGTGACGGCGAACGTGACACTAAACCGCGGCGGTATGGCGCTCGCGCTCGCCTGAATGGAGGGCGTTCAGTATGACGGACGCTAACAAGGTGCTTTGGCTGGAGGGACTGTTCCTCCGGACGCAGCATTTCCAGCAGCAGGATCGTTATAACGAAGCCTTGATGCGAGGTTCGCTGCAGGCGGGTCGGCTTCAGACCTTTGGTTTCAGGTCGCTCACGCTCGATGCCACGCAACTTGAAGCTGGACGGGTCGCCGTATCGTCAGCGCGTGGCATTTTCCCGGACGGCACCCCATTCGCGATACCAGAAACAATGGACGCCCCCACACCTTTGGCAATCACGAATGACATGGGCGCGGGGGCGGTGCAACTCGCTCTGCCACTGGAGCCCCCGGGCGAAGCCAGCTTCGATCCCGCTCACCGCGAACCGACCGGAGCGCGTTATAGAGGGCGGATCGAGTGGATACGCGACGCAGTCCATGGCGGCGCCGATCCTGAAGAGATTGAAATTGGTCGACCGCAAGCCCTGCTCTTGTCGCCGGCTCAGGCGACTGGCGGCTACACGGCAATGCCAGTGACGAGCGTTAATGGACTGCTTGCTGATGGTAGTGTCGCGGTTGCTGAATACTTTCTGCCTCCGGCGCTGACGACCGGTGCTGTGCCCTTCTACGGCAAGCTCATGCAGGAGGTAATCACTGGGCTTGACCGCATTGCCGACGCACATGGCAAGATGGTGCTCGGCGCCGCCGGCCGCAGCGTGGAAAACCTGCTGGTGCTCGATCTCGCCAATACGGCCCGACCGCGACTGGCCCATATGCTTCCACAGGAGGTCTTTCATCCGGCCGAGCTGTTTCTTGAGCTCAGCGGACTGGCTGGCCGGATGGCGACATACGGATCAGGCTCCAGGCGGCTGACCGAGCTTCCCACCTACGAGCATATGGCACCCGGGCCGGCCTTTGCTGCGCTGGCAGACACCTTGCGATCGCTTATCCTGAGCTTGCGCTATGTCGAGCCGAAGTCGCGGGCGCTACCCGTTGTGAAGCATTCGACCAACGTTTGGAAGGTGCGCATCGACAACCCCGAACTGCTGACGACGAGCCGCATCGTTGTGCGCGTCGGGTGCGACGTCTCAGAGGAAGCGCTCCGCAAGATCTTTGTCGACCAGGTGACCGTCGGTGCTGCGGACGAATTCGAGGCACTGTGGAAATCCCGACTGCCAGGCATACGCCTCAAGCCTCTTCACTCGCAGCCGCGCGAAATCCCCTATGACGGAGACCGTCTCTGTCTGGAGCTGGATCAACGCAGCGAGCATTGGGAATCGCTGCTGCGCTCGCCGGGATTCGTAATTGGCGTTTCCGGTATCTTGCCCAGCGAGCCACAAGTCGACTGCTATTCGGTAAGCAGGTAGCGCCATGGCAAGTGAGGACCCATTCGGCCTTTCGGAAGATCAAGGCCGTACGCGTATCCGCCCGCCGCCGGCCGCCAAGCGGATCGTTCCCACCGGCCCGTTAGTGAGGCGGGCGCGATGCCATCCCAACACGCTGATCAATGCTTTCGCTACGCTTTTGGAATTTGCGCCGGAACTCGAGAATGCGCTGCCGCCCGGCAATCCGGAAGCGCTGAGAACAAGGCTCATGGAGGAGCTGGTAACTGCACGAGATGCGGCCGTTGCCTCCGGGGCAAGCCTTACAAGGGCAGACGCGGCCGCCTGGGCTGTCGCTTCGCTTCTCGATGATCTGGCGCTCAACACACCATGGGGCGGCTCCAGTGCGTGGCCTCGCCAGCCGCTCGTCGTCATGCTTCGAGGCGACGTGGATGCGGGTGCACAGTTCTTCGCCCGGTTGGAAGAACTTGAGCGCCATCCCGGCCGCGATCGTGAATTGCTGGAGCTGCACTATTTCTGCCTGGCGCTCGGCTTCCGGGGCAAATACCGCGTGCCGGGGCGTGCAGGTGATCGCTCCCTCAGCGCTGTGCGAGCTGCAGCTGCCCGCTTCCTGCGGGACCCCGATGGCGAGAGTGCGCCGCTCTCGCCCAGGTGGGAGGGCGTCATGGCAGCCGACGAACCTTCCCGCTTTGCCATTCCGATCTGGGTGCTCGCAGTCGTGGCGGTGGTGCTTGCGACCGCGATTTACGTGCCGCTGTCCATGCGGCTGGGGGCCAAGGCGGAAGAACTAGCAACGCTCGTTCGGGCACTGCCGCCGCCGGAGCGGGCCGAAATCTATCGCCCGAACAAGCGCACGCCGGCGCCGGATGCGCCATCGGTCCAAGCGGTCGTTTTCGAGCTTTTGCCCGAATTTCGCGCCGCCGCGCCTCCTGCCCTTCTGTCAGCCCTGAAGGGCAATGAAACCGCCTCTTCTGTGAAACTCCTGCTTCAATCGAGCAATCCGGAGCTCTTTCAGTCTGCACGGGCCGAACTGACGAAAAGCTTCGAACCGCTCGTCGTCTCTATTGCGGCTGTTCTCAGGGATAATGCTGAATTGATCGGAAGTGTCACGATCGTCGGTCACACCGATAATGTTCCACTCCAGGCCACCAATCCGCTTTCAAACAATCAACGCCTCTCCGAGGCGCGCGCTGCTACGATTGCTGCTTTGCTGGCGGCCAACGGCGTGCCAACTGAACACGTGCGATCGGAAGGACGTGCGGCAACGCAGCCCCTGGCCAGGAACGATAGTCGAGAAGGTCGAGCCGCCAATCGCAGGATCGAGCTCTTGATCGCAAAGAGGCTCTGAGATGAAGATCTTCAGGTTTGTCTGGGCTGTCCTCACCTCGCGCTGGCTCTGGACCTTCATTGGCCTGATGCTCTTATCCCTGCTCATCTGGGTATTCGGTCCGATCATCAGTGTCGGAGAGAGCACGCCATTCGCTTCGGAGATGGTGCGGCTGTTTGTGATCGGCGTCCTCCTCCTTCTGTTTGTCATCTGGTGGATTGCGGCGCAGCGCCGGGCGATCCGCGCCAATCGCATTTTCGTATCCGAAATCGCCCCTCAACCGGAGGCGCCACCATCCCCGGCAGAAGAGGGCGTTGCGTCGGTGGGCGCGAAATTTCGCGAGGTGATGAGCGAACTGAAACGTCATAAAGTCGGAGGTCGAAAGTTCCTTCGGGATATGCCGTGGTACGTGATCATAGGCCCGCCGGGAACCGGCAAGACCACGGCACTGCGCCAGTCAGGACTGAGCTTCCCCGTTGATCTTACTGACGATCTGCATGGGGTCGGTGGAACCCGCAACTGCGACTGGTTCTTCTCGGAAGAGGCGGTACTGATCGATACCGCCGGGCGCTACGTTCAACAGGAAAGCCAACCTGAGGTCGATGCAGCGGAATGGCTGGCATTCCTCGATCTTCTGAAGAAACACCGGGGCCGTCGCGCTTTGAACGGTGTTATCGTGGCGCTCTCTATCGAGACGCTCCTGGAGGGCGACGCGGTCATTCGCGCACATGGTCGGCAGATCCGCAAACGGCTGACCGAACTTCAGGAACACCTCAAGATCCGCTTGCCGGTCTACCTGATGCTGACGAAGGCGGATCTCATCAAGGGGTTCGAGACGTTCTTTGAAGGGCTCTCGACAGCCGATCGCGAGCAGGTGTGGGGAGCGACGTTTCCCCCCGGTGCACGCATTGACGGCAGCGAGGTCTCACAGGAACTCACGGCGTTGACCGCCGTGCTGGAAAAACGCCTCATTCCCCGCCTCGAAAACGAAGAGAACCTTGTCGCCCGTGCAGAGATATTCCGTTTCCCCGCTCAGGTTGAGACCGTTTCGGAACCGGTTCGCGTCTTGGTCGAGACCATCTTTGGCGAAAGTCGCTATGCCGAAAGCGCCTGGTTGCGCGGTATCTATCTTACCTCCGCAACCCAAGAAGGCACGGCGATCGATCGACTGACGGCCGCCCTGTCGTCGTCTTTCGGCCTGCCGGCACAGCCAGCCTCCCCCATGCCGCGGGCCGAGAAGCGCAGCTTTTTCCTCAGGGACTTGCTCTCGAAGGTGATCTTCAAGGAAGCGGGCCTCGGGACTTTCGATCCCGCCGCAGAGGAACGGCGTATCTGGATATGGCGCGGCGCCGTTGTGGCCGCAGCGGGATTGGTCCTAATGGCCGGTCTGGTCTTCACCATCTCCTATCGCAAGAATTGCGCAACTCTTGCTGCACAAGCAGAACAGCTCGAGGCCTTGCAGCTTCCGCTCACTCCGGTTGCCGCACGCCAGGCGCCACTGGAACCCCTCGATCTGGATATGGCGCTCGAGGCCGTCACCGAGGTTTCGAATGCCCGTAGCGAACCGCCGGCTGGTATAGCGGCCTTGATCGGCCCTTCCGCCGCCACCGAGATCAGGCAGGCTCAGGCTGATGCCTATGACCGCGCACTACGCAACATATTGGAACCGCGTATGGTCGCGCTGCTTGAGGCAACGATGTGGCGCCAGATCCGCGACCCGGAATTCCAGCTCGGCGCGCTGAAGACGTATCGCATGATGACCGGGCTGTCGCCGATGGACTTCGAATTCGCCGAGCAATGGTGGACGGAGCGGCTGCCTGAATTCGCGCCCGTGCCGCCATTCCGCACCGAGATGGCCGCCGATCATCAACTCGCCGCGATCGCCAATATGGCTGCGGATCAAAGTCTGATCTCTGCCGATGAAGCGCTGGTAGGCGAAGCATTGCGCAGCATCTGCTCGATTCCACTGCCTGTGCGCGCCTATAACGCACTGCTCTCCGATCCGGAGGTCAGGGCGCTGAAGGAATGGATCCCCGCGGATCATGTCGGCCCGAACGGCCCGAAGGTTCTCGCTCGCCGCTCGCAGAAGACCTTTAGAGTAGGGATCAGCGGGGCCTTCACCTATGACGGCTTCCATAACGTGATCCTCGCCAGGCTGGAGGACGTGGCCGCGCAGGCTGCGCTCGATCGTTCCGTCTTTGCCGGCGGCTGCTCGGAAAGCGCCAGCCCGTCAGTCGCGTCGCTTGCTCAGGACATCCTCAAGCTCTACTACGACGACTACATTTCGCAGTGGGATAGCTTCCTGCGCGATGTCAGGCTCGCCCCGCTTGGGGACCTGCAGACTGCCAGCGAGAATCTCAAGGATCTCTCCAGTGCGGATTCCTCAATGAAGCGGCTGCTGGACGCAATCGTGCACGAGACGGAACTTACCCGTTCCGAATCCGATGGCGGCGGCAAAGCGGCCCCGGCCGGAGCATCCAAGCTGCTGTCGAAGCTCGGCAAGATCGGCAAGCTCGCGAAAAAAGGCGTTAAGCTGATGCCCACCCCCGGCTCGAAGTCCGAAGTGGATCTCTCGGGCGCATTGGTCGCAGAGCATTTCAAGCCCATCAAGGGCGCAATCGCCGAGGTCGACGGCCAACCTCCGGCACTCAATGACGCAGTCACGGCGCTGACCGCGCTCTCGAACATGCTGCAGACCGTACAGGCAAGTCCCGATGCCCAGGACGCAATCAAGCGACAAGGCGGCTTGGCCGAACTCACGGGGGCCGTGGCAAGGCAGGCCGCGACCCTGCCCGACCCGCTCGACGATTGGCTGGCAGGCATCGCCGGGGACACCAGCGGTCTTACAACGGGAGCCGTCACCTCAGAACTGAACGCCATCTGGCGCGCGGACGTGTTGCCCTTCTGTCAGGCTGCGCTCACGAATCGATACCCGTTCGTCCCTGAGAGCGCAATCGACGTCAACGTCGTTGACTTTGCCCGTATCTTCAGTCCCGGAGGACTGATCGACAGCTTCATAAACAATCACCTGGTCAGCTATATCGACGTAACCCGGCACCCCTGGAAGTGGCGCTCGGATATCCGGCTTGATTCATCCGCTCTGGCAGCCCTGGAGCAGAGCCGGCTGATCCGCGACAGTCTTTTCCCCGGCGGCGCCGGACCGATCTTGACCTTTACACTCGAGGCCAAGGACCTTTCGCCGACCGTCGGCCGCGTCACGCTGAACGTCGATGGACAAAGCCTCTCCTACTACAACAACCCAACCCGACCGCAGCCGATGACCTGGCCAGGCAAGGACGGAACCGGCGTGATTACCCTCGCCTTCCAGCCGATCGACGGCTCGCCGGAGGTAATGGTCAGCGAGACAGGAAGCTGGGCATTGCTGCGGATGCTGCGTGCCGGGCGGTTGACGAGGACCGAGCTTCCGGAACTCTACCGGCTGCGGCTTGCCGCCCAAGGCTACTACGCAGATTTTGAGCTACGGGCGGCGAGCGTAGCCAATCCCTACGACCTGAAAATGTTCGCGAGGTTTACGTGTCCGACGCGGCTTTGATCCTGCCGGGATTCTTCGGAAAGTTGCCGGCGACGGGGGATTTTGTCACGCGCGGCCTGCCCGCCTCCTTCGTTGGCGCATGGGATCGCTGGATCAGCCGACATCTCGTTCACCGATTTTCGCAAGGTTCGATGCAGGAAAAGCCCATTTTGCGGTTTTTGCTGGGGCACGAGGCCTTCGGGCCTATGACGGGCGTGGTGATCGCAAGCGCCGACCGCGCAGGCCGGCAGTTTCCGCTGACGATTGCTGCCGCGCCGCTGATTGCGACCATCGATATCGCGACTGCCGCTGCGGAGTGGTTCGACACGTTGGAGGCGGCTGGGACGTCAGCGCGCGAGGGTCAACTCGACGGCGAGTGCCTGGCCGCCCGCCTAATCTCCCTTCCCTTTCCCGCAGTCGCGGGCACCGGCGACCTGGTCCGGCGCATGGTATTCTGGGTTCGACGATCCGAACCGATTGAGGTTAACCCCGACGTGCCCGAATTGACGCTCCGCCAACTCCTTTGCGCAAGTCTGGGGTCCGGCTGATGCAAATTTGGAACCAGACCGGCTTCCCGACCGAATTCACGATGGGCATGGACAAAGCCGGGCACGAGTACGTCATCGTGGTGGTCAAGGGAACATTCGACTTTCCCGAGACGCCGGGCGGTCCTGTGCGCAAATCATCCGAGCAGGTGCCGCTGGTGATGGCCGATACTCATACCGGTAAACCGGGTTTTTCAGCCACGCTCTGGGAGACGGACTTCGCCTTCCGCAAGCCACGCTGCGACGTGATCGCCAATGGGTGCGCCTATGCACCGGGCGGACGTCCCGCCCAGCGTGTCCGGGTCGGCATCAAGCTTGGTGAATGGTCGAAGGCCTTTGACGTGGTGGGGGATCGCGAATGGCGCGCCCGCGGGCCGCTCTTTTCCGCGACGGCGCCGCTGCCGTTCCTGCGCCAGCCATTTTCTTACGATACAGCTTGGGGAGGCAGGGACCGCCTCGATCCAGATGACAATCTTCCCGCCAGCTATCATCTCAACCCCGTTGGCACGGGATGGGCGCGACCGAAGAACCAGCATCTTATTCCCGGTCTCAAGTTGCCCAATACTCAAGCCATTGGCGAGGAGATCCGCTCGCCTTTCGGCGACTACCGGCCAATGAGCTTCGGCCCGATGGGGCGAGGCTGGCCGGCCAGGATTGAATTCGGCGGCACCTACGACCAGAACTGGGCCGACAACATCTTCCCCTTCCTGCCATCGGATTTCGACGAGCGCTATTTCCAGATGGCGCCCCCCGATCAGCAGATCAGCTTTCCAAAGGGGGGCGAAGAGGTGGTACTGGTGAACCTGACCCCCGCGGGCCGCGAGAGCTTTCGTCTTCCCAGCACCAGCTTGCCAATGTCGCTGTTCAAGGGAACCGAAAAAGCCATTGAGAGGGCGACACTGCCCGACACTGTCTTGTTCGACCTGGAGCACCGCCGTCTTTCGCTGGTGTGGCGGGTCTCGCAGCGGATCCACCGAACAATCCTGGACTTCAGCGAATGCTGGGTTGGGCCGCCGACCGAATCCATGCTGCGGGCGCGGGCTTCGGGTCGACGCTACATCCGCGCCGATGTGGCAGAAGGATTAGAGGAAGAAGAGGTTTGAGCGTATCGATCGACATCGTTTCCATAGGCATGGTAACAGCCGTCGGCTTGGACGCGCCTTCCGCCTGCGCGGCCATGCGGGCGCGGCTGGACGGCTTTCAGGAGACGCGCTTTCTCGGATCTGGTGGCGATTGGCTGATCGGTGCTCCGGTGCCCCTGCCGCGCAACTGGATCGGCGAAAAGCGTATTGCCCATCTGGCGGCCGGCGCTATCTGCGAGGCTTTCCAAACCGTGCCTGAAGCGCGCGGCCAAACCGCCCTCATTCTCTGCCTTGCCGAGGAGGGTCGACCCGGCCGCCCTGCCCCCGATGGTCCGCGCCTTCTAAGTCGGGTTGGGGAGATCGCTGAATGTCCGCCGCATGGCCGCTCGAGAATTGTTGCCCATGGGCGTCCCTCCGGACATGTCGCACTCGAGCGGGCGCGGCGGATCCTGGCAGCGGGTGAGGCACCTTATGTGATGATCGCCGGAGTCGACAGCTATCTGACAGCAGCGGCCATGACTCACTACCTCGCAGACAATCGCCTGCTGACGCCGGAAAATCCGAATGGCTTTATTCCCGGCGAAGCCGCCGCCGCGGTCCTCTGCGCCCCGCCAGGCAACGGCCGCATTCGCCTCCTCGGTCTCGGGCTCGCCCGTGAGCCTGCCTACATCTACAATCATGCCGACCTCCCTTTTCGCGGCGATGGCATGACCAGCGCCTACCGCGCCGCGCTCGCCGAGGCAGGCATAGAAATGAACCGCATCGGCTACCGAATATCCGACGTCATCGGCGAAAGTTACTTTTTCAAGCAATCTGCACTTGCGTCACTGCGACTGGTCAGAGGCCATCATGGCTTTCAGGATTTCTGGAGCCCCACCGAAAGCGTCGGCAATGTCGGGGCCGCCGTGGTCCCGATGATGGCGGGGATGGCGATGACAGCCGCGTGCAAGGGATACAATGCGGGCGAGCCAGTTCTGATCGAAGCCTCGGGCGACGATGGCGGCTGCGGTGCGGCCGTGTTCGCCTCCGGCAAGATACGGGAATGGCGAAAATGACCGTGTTCGCGAACGGACTGGAGGTATCCTGCAAGGCGCAGGCGAACAAGGTGATCGCGGCATTTCCCTATGTAGCTTTCACGCCGCCGCAGACGCCGGCCACACCGCCCGGCGTGCCCGTGCCCTACCCAACGTTCGGAATGGATTCGGACACTGATAAGGGTACAAGCACGGTCAAGATCGGGGGAGAAACCGTCAATCAAAAGAACAAATCGTACTATTCGAAGTGCACCGGAGACGAGGCGGGCTGTGCGCCGAAAAAGAACATCATAACCTCGAAGATCACCGGTAAGGAATACGCGCACGCCTGGTCGAACGACGTGAAGATGGACGGTGAGCCCGTCAACCGGTTCTCGGACATCGCCTCGAACGACCACACTTCCCCGCAGGGTGGCGGACCGCCGATGATCCGCGCCGGCCGGCCGGGAAAGAAGCCGAACGCCGGCATAGAATGCATGGTGGGCAGCTACGACGACATCGCCGACAAGTGCAACAAGGCCGGGGGCGAGGCCCACCACATTGTGCCCGACAAGGCCTACCGGACGGGCACGCGCGACCAGGCCGACGATCCGAAGAAGCGAGTCGCCGGAGCGCCCACCCTCGGAGGAGGCGTATGCATCTGCCTGTCACCAAAGAATCACGACAAAATCCATGAGGTCGAGCGCGAGGGCATGGACGCGATCGGAAAGGCGGGTGCGGTCGATGCCAAAGGCAAGCCGCTGAAGGGCGAGGCTCTAAAGAAGAAGAAAAAGGAGCTGAAGAAATCCGGCGAGTGGGGCACGGGCACTTCGGAAGAAGTTCATGAGGTGGCTAAGTCCACGCTCGACGAGCTCGATCTCTCGCCGGAATGCATCCGGAAGGCAAAGCGGGCCGTAACCAAGCAATCCAAGATGCTCGATGACGACCAGACGCTGCGGACGTCAAACGCGTTGCCCAGCCGGGGCGCCAAAGGCCGCATGATGAACCGGTAGGAAGGAACGAGGCCGATGATCAGGTTATGGGCGGGGCACGCAGTGTCGCGACAGCAGTTCGCGATCTCGATTGGCGAACTCAGGGACGAAGACCCTCAGAGCATCGTCCTCATGTACAACGAAGGTCACGAGATCTTATGGGGTTACGCGGAGCTTCCGCGCACGATCAAGTCGATCACCTCAATCGTTGACCCCGGCGACGGCAAGCCGGTCTTCGTTCCGATGAGCAACGAGGGAGACGTATACTTCCTGATCGGCGACATCCCTGTCGAAAAGATAGAGGGCGCCGGCGTGCTAAGCGACGACGCTGAAGGCTATGGAGCAATGTCGCGGATCGCAAGGGACAATGGCAGGCTTTATGCCTGCGGGTACGGTTCGCAGCTGTATGAGCGCCGCCAGAAGGACGACTGGGTGCGCTTGTGCGATTTTGACATGCGGGGGGTCGAGGACTGCGCCTTCTTCGGAATGGCGATCCGGCCTGGCACCGGTCCGGTGGCCCTTTGCGGCCAGAAGCGGGTTCAATACAACGACCCTACGCCCGAGCAACAGGCGCAGATCGACCGCGCACGCGCAAGTGGCGATGCGGAGGGCGCAGATGATCTCCAGCATAGGTTTAGGACAATCCGCGTGCCGCCTTCGACTGCCCTGTACCTGCGCAACGGTGGGTGGACCGAAGCCCCGACGGACGCTCGCGGCGGTCTGAACGACTGTATCGTCATGCCCGGCGGTGACATCGTTGCCGTGGGTGACCACGGTGTCATCGTGCGCACAAGCGGACTGAACGCAACAGAGGACCTATCCTCCATCGGCCTGACTGACGATTTCTACACCATCAGCCCTTGGCAGAGCGAAATCGCGATCCTGGGTGCGGCGGGAGTTCATATCTTCGATACGGCGTTGGCCTACAGGCGGTCGATAGAGCTGCCAGCCGATCTTCGCACGCCGAACCGCATGGACGTGGTCGGACGGGATATCATTCTCTTTGACTATAGCGGCGTCGCTGTCTTTAAGGAGGATCGTTGGGAGCGTGTGCCGATCCCTGACGACATGTGGGGCCTGGCCGGCGACTAGCGCTGTCCTCAGCGGGGCAACGCCCCGTTCACCCTGAGATATTCCCTGACTTTCTCCAGGTCCAATTGCCTGACCGGGATAGGCCGTGCTGCCTTGAGCATTCGGATCACGAACAACTCGCCAGCCTCCGGATATTCGGCGTAGCGCTCCTTCGCAATTTCCAGCCCCGCCTCGCCCGCCACACGTAGACCGTCGAGATGCGCTTCCAATCGCTCAATCAACCGTTCGAGCCGCTCCTCGTCCATCTCCGGGTTCTCATCCGGATGCAGCAGATGCCGGTCGTAAACCGTCCACAGGAATGCGGCCATTTCGGCATGCTGACGGACAATTTCGCGAAGAACAGGCGCGGCCGGCATCAGTTGAGGTTCACCGATCCGCCACGTATGCGGTTCGCGGCGCTGGCGTGGCTGGTCACATAGGTGCCGCGGATGGTGATATGACCATCCTTTTCCATAATGATCGTCGCCTTGCCGCAGCGAAGCTCAATGCGTTCCTCGCCGGTGATCCGCACGCGCTCGCCGTCACGAACGACATTCGGCATCGAAGGCTTGCGCGCCGGTTCAACAATTCGGCCAACGATGAGCGGCCGCGTCGGATCTCCGCCTTCAAAGAGCAACGCGACCTCGGCACCGATCATCACAGACGTCAGGTCGGCCAGACTGCGCGCAGGCATCGCGGTCTCCCGGGGATTGCCTGGAAAGACCACCAGCGGCGCGCCTGCCTCGAACCCCAGCAAAACACCGATCACCACTCCTTCAATACGTTCCCGAGTGTCGGACATCCGAGTGCCCCTCTAATTTTGATTGATCTTGCTGCCCTTCCAACTGACCTCGCCCGAAGCCTTGCCGACAAACTTGCCCTTGGCGTTGACAGAAATATCTTTGCCTTCGATCGTGATCGTGCCGTCCTTTTTCATTACGATCATTGCTGAGCCAGTCTTGATGGTAATTGCTTCGCCTGCCTCGATCACCAGCTTCTTCCCGACGTTCACGCCACCGTCTTGACCAATTTCGACCAGGCTGCTCTTGGCGACCTTTATCGATCTCGCTCCGCCGATCTGCGTTGCATCGTCCTCGCCGATTTTCGCGCTGCGGCCCTTGCCGATCTCGCTCGTCTGTCCGCCGCCGATCTGAACGCTTTGGTCGGTGCCGATTTCCCAGCTGTCGGACGTACCGATGTCATGGCTTTGGCTGCTGCCCACGCTCACTGACCGGTTCGTGCCGATGGTGTTCGTCTGTGAGGCCCCTACCGTTCTGGTTTCTGAGGCCCCGACTGAGTCGATGCGTGCCGCCCCCACAGTGACTGTTTGGACGATGCCAACTGTCTGGGTGTGATTTGAGCCGATCGTCTCGGTGGAATTCGAGCCGATGCTGATCGTTTCGTCAGCGCCCACCGTAAGCGAGCGGTTGATTCCAACGGTTTCGGTATCGTTGGAGCCGATATCGACCGTTCGGTCGACGCCGACCTTCGTCGTCTTGTTGTTACCGACGTCCTCATCGAGGTTCACACCAACAGAATGCTTGGCATTGTTGTCGATACGGTCCGACTGGTCGTGCTGGACCAGCTTGCTGCGGTCGTTCTTGATCAGCAGGTTGTTGTCCTTCTGCGCCTGGAAGTAGACTTCCTCCGATCCCGCCTTGTCCTCAAAGCGCAGTTCGTTCCAGCCTCCCCCACCAGGTGAGGAATTCGTCTTCAGCCCTGACTGGGTTGCATTTCCCGGTAGCTCGTAGGGAGGCATTTCCTTGCCGTTATAGACCCTGCCAGTGATAATCGGCCGGTCCGGGTCCCCCTCAAGGAAGTCGATGATCACCTCCTGGCCGATACGCGGGATCTGAATGAACCCCCAGCCCGCGCCCGCCCAGGTCTGCGAGACCCGCACGAAGCAGGAACTGTTCTGGTCTTTCTTGCCAAGACGGTCCCAGTGAAACTGCACCTTCACCCGAGCGTATTTATCCGTGAAGATTTCCTCACCCTTGGGGCCCACGACTGTCGCCGTTTGCGGACCACGCATGATCGGCCGAGGCGTGATACGCGGTGGCCGATAAGTCAGCGAAGTCGGCGCAACCTTCAAGTTCGCGCGGAAGGTCTCTTCGTCCGCATAGGCGGCGGGGCGGTAGCCTGGGTCAAAAAGGCGGTAGTCGGCGCGAAGCACTAGATATTCCGCGTTTTGGTCTTTGCGGGGGAAGTCTTCCAGTTTGAACGTGCAACCCGAAGCCAGTCCACGCACAGTGCCGGCGGCCGCGATCCTTTTGTGCGCAGCCTGAATTTCCTCTCGCCTTACGACGGCAACGGAGTCGCCGCGGCCTACAGTCAGGTGGGCACCGGGATGACGGTAATACTCTCCCCGTGATTGCGAATGCGCAAAGGGCTGCGCCGATTGCGCCATCAGGTCGGCGGCGGGCTTGGTGAAATCGTAGTCCGTGTGGGCATAGGTGGCCGGGTGGACGGAACTGGTCGCTACCCACTCTGTGATATATTCCTGGTCCCGTCGGATCGGTTCGCCTTCGGCACGGAACTTGACCGTCGCATAACCCGGGGCAGGCTTCAGCCTGTTCATAGCGTCGGCAAGGATGAGAGTGTGCTCACCGTCGCCATACTCGAAAAAATACATGATGCCTTCGTGCTCGAATAGGCGCTGCACGAAGTCCAGGTCAGTCTCGTCATACTGAACGCAGTATTCCCGCGCCTCATAGGAACCTTGCAACCGCTTCTCGAACTTGGCGGGCTTGTATTTCGAGAAGATCTCCTCGGCGATTTCCACGACACTCATGTTCTGAAAGATGCGACAATCGGTCGTGTTGCCCAACAGCCAAAGCCACGGCCGCACCTCCGCCTCGTAATATGCAAGCCCTTCCTGTATCCGGATCAGGCGAAAATCCGAAACAAGCCCACTGAACCAGCGTTTCGGATCACCGGACTCTCCCTCGACCGAGATTGGTTTTCCGAGGAGTTTCAGCGGATCGACATTCTCGTCGGGGCTGACAAACCCGACGGTGAAGGCAAAACAGCGGCTGATTTCGTCATACCCGAGCAGATGGGTGAAGGTCAGCTTCGCGGGATCGAGCGGCGTCTGGACGAATGTCTTGCGGTCTTCGGACATGCGGAGAACAACCCTGTGTCGTGACGCCGGCAGACTTGGATCATGAACTTACCATAACGACCTGCCACCTCGAAAGACACATGTCGATTGCACCAGTTCTGTACTCCATGCCTGAAGTATCGAATTCGATTGAATTTTCCCACCGAGAACTCAAGCCGAGTTATGGATACATTTCTGCTCGACTTGGCCTGCTTGGCCCAGACCCAGAAGCGTGATGTCCGGCTATTTCACGTTGTGCCGTCGAGATCCGGCAACGCATTCAGCTTGAACAACATAGGGAATGACCCTCTTTTTTCCCGGCTGCGGAGCTGCGAAATTTGCACTACTATGGTCATGCAAATATTCGCCTAATCAATTGAACGAAGCAGCAATTAGGCTTACCGGCCAATGAGACAGAAAATTTCTTCCTTTGCGCTGAAATGGACTTTCCTGATCCCGCTGGTGGCGCTGTTTTTGACGGCGTTCTCGTCGATGGCCTACGCGGAACGGCGAGCGGCTATCGTGGTCGGGAACGGCGAATACGAGTTTGCGCCTCTGGCAAATCCAAAAAACGATTCCAAGCTGATTGCCGCCACGCTAACGGAGCTTGGGTTCGATGTCCTGCTATTCTACGATGTCAAGAAAGCAGCCGTCGACGATCTCGAGAATGCGATCCGCACCCATCTTCTCGGCGCCGATATGGCGATCCTCTACTATGCCGGACATGCGTTGCAGCATGAAGGTCGAAACCTGCTGCTACCCGTCGATGTACGAACGGGATCGGCCAAAGAAGTCCTTGATGACGCCATCGCCCTCAATACCCTGCTCGACATCGTCAAGGACGATCCGGTTGGCGTCAAGCTGATCATTTTGGACGCTTGCCGCAACAATCCGCTCACAAGCCAAAAGGGATTGGGAGAGGGTTTGGCGAACATCGAGGCCGGCGCAGGCCAGGTTCTCATCGCCTTCGCCACTGGCGCCGGCGAAGTCGCTTATGACGGCACGGGCGTGAACAGCCCTTATTCTTCGGCGCTGGCCAATGCACTTCAGCAGCCGGGACTCGACGTTTATGACACATTCCGAACAGTGCGCGGAGACGTACGCCTCGCCACCAATGGATCGCAGATACCATGGATCACGGGCTCGATTGAGACCAGGTTCGTCTTTCGCGCGAGCGACAATAGTAAATCGGCGTCGGAGGTCTCGGCAGGCAATGGCGAACTGACGATTGACCGGGTGCTCTGGCACTTCATTCAGGACAGTCCCGACCCGAGGGATTTCGAACGCTTCGTAAAGGCATTTCCAAATAGCCAGCTTTCGGCGGAAGCGCTCAAGCGCAGCAAACTCCAGATTGCTGCACTGCATGAGCGTGGGCTCTTTGTCACCGGCGCACTTGCTGCCACACCGATTTCCAACGAGGCGCCTTTGAGCGCAAAGACTGCGGCCGCCGGTGAGGAGTTCGTTTTTCAGCAGGCCGGCGAGCGCGCCGTAAGCGAGACTTTTCGTATCTGGCCGCGAGAAATGCCAGCTACAGGAAGTGGAATGAAGGCTCTGGTAACGGATTGCGACCTCTACGCAGCCGACCCAAACGACCCACAACGTGTTGTACCTGGTGTTACGAACGGACTCGTGAATGTTCGCGATGGGCTGCGAGCCTGTGGCTTTGCCCTGGCTGCAAATCCTACAAACGCACGTCTGCAGTACCAGTTTGGCCGGGTTTTGGAAATAGCCCGGCGCTACGACTGGGCGGAGCATTTCTACGAGCTCGCCGGCGAGCAGCAATACAGCGCCGCACTCGTCAATCTCGGATTTATGGCGCGCGTCGGGATGGGCCGCGAGATCGATTACAAGCGTGCCTTCGATCTGTACATGAAGGCGGCGTCTCTCGGAAATCTCAGAGCAAGGACGAATGTCGGATCAGCTTACATACGCGGCCAAGGAGTGCCTAAAATCCCCGAGGAAGGGATTCTCTGGTACAAACTTGCAGCATCAAGCGGCTGGTCGAATGCAATCAATGCGTTGGGCGACAGCTTCCGCCGCGGCACGGGCGTGAAGAAGGATGATGTCGAGGCGACAAAGCTTTATTCCGCAGCGGCCGATGCCGGGCAGATCGACGCGATCAACAATCTCGGCCGTGCCTATGTCAGCGGCTTGGGCGTGCCGAAAGACATCAAACGAGGACTGGATCTGATGCTCCGCGCGACGGAGATGGGCAACCAGTATGCGCCACTCTACGCAGGGCGCCTTCTTCTGAAAGGAGCTGGCAAGGTGTCCCGCGATACGAAGCGCGCACTTTCGCTGTTTGAATTGTCGGCGCGTCGCGGCTTTGAGGACGCGTATCTTGAACTTGCCAAAGGTCACGCCCAGGGCTCTTTTGCCCGCGGAAAGCCGGACCTGCGACGCGCATATTTCAACGCAACGCTGGCGACCCGTTTCAAGGTCGAAGGGGCGGAGCAAACGAGGACATCCGTCGGCGAAAAGCTGGATGCTGCGACTCGAAAAGCGGTCGAAGGAGAGGTTGAACTATTTGTTCAGCAAAACGGGCTTTGAGATTGCTTGAGTTTGTAAAACACAGGAGTGGCAGTGCGCTGGATAATCGACAGAGCTGGCTGGTACTTTTCGCTTGGCAGGTCCAGAAGAATCACGAGTGCCATCGATTTGGCGGAGGAAGAGAAGAGCCTGAAGTATGTCTTCCACGACCCCACGCTCGAGGCTAACCCCAGAAGCCTGATCTCCGTCCTGGGCACGATGCCCGACAATCTTGTCGAGATTCTTGATACCGCAGTGCAGGCTTGCAGGGACCAGGCCGAATTTCCGATCGCTATCCTGTCTGAACTGCGTCTGGATCTGATTGCCGCCCGTTCCGTTCCGCTGGAATTCATTCCCACGCGCCGGCACCTGCCTTCGGTGCCCGCGGAAATCTATGGCAGATATATCCGGCAGCGCTGGTCACTGATCATGGCGAAATGGGACGTCTCAAACGAAATCGCGCTGTCGTCGAGCATCGACGAATTTCTTGCCGATCAGATCGGCGCCGACGTCGTGCAGCAGCTCACGTGCGAGCAATCGAGGCATGCAAAGGACGGTCAGCGCGAATACTGAAGACAAGCTGCTCGATCGCCTTGGCGGCATCTGCTGCGCCATTGATGAAACCTAACCTCCTTGATCGCCGGCGAACCTCGGCCCGGAAGTCTTCAGACAGCGCCAAATCAAGCGTTGCCTCCACGCGGTTCAACTCGGAGTATCGCAAGCACAGGCCCAACCCCGCCGACTGTGCATAAACAGCGCGAAGATGCTGGTCGTCCATCTCCGGCGCTTCGTTGGGTACGAAGATCGAGGGGATTCCCCCAAAGATGCTTTCATGAAAGCTGTTATATCCGGCATTGGTCACCAGAAGATCGATCCCTGAGAAATATTCCGCCAAGGGATAAAGGCTTCTGCGTGGAACCCTCGACCCATCCTCTTTAAAGGGCTTGGCAAGCGGATTGAGGATCTGGACCGTTTGCACATCTCGCCTTGCTAGTCCGGCAAAAATGAGCTCAGGCAGGCCTGCAAAGTCAAAATTACGCTGTGAGCCAAGTTGAACTGCGACAGTGAAGCGGTCTGGATCGACGCCTAGCTTGGCGGCAGCTTCGCTCCGGGGCGATCCAGTGCCGGGGTCCAAAAGAAGCAATGGGGGGACGGCAACGGCACCGGGCAAATCGCGAGTCGGCCCGTGGTCCTCGTCATGGGCAAATTCGCCTGGCTCTATAACCATGTCGAATGTGTCCTGGGCGTCCGCACTGAACTCATGATCAACGCGCCACAAGGCGCGACGTATCCATATCCAGGCCAAATCACGCCGGCTTTCAGCAACGGCAACCAATCCTGGAAACGGCCTGTTCCCATCAAACACCACCGCCGAAACATCAAAGGCCTCCACTGCGCTCAGCAACTCTTGCGCATACGCTCTGTTCCAGCTTGTGTCTGTAACTCCCATCGCCAGTCCGCAAGGGATATAGTCTATGGCGTGACCTCGCGCAAAAACCAGGGCGGCTCCAGCCGATCTCGTAAAGAAAATAGGATCCACGTCATCAGACATACGCTCAGCGACAGCCATCAGACGAGTGATGTGTCCCAGTCCTATTCCATTTGTGGCCACGAAAAGTATCCGTCGCCTTTGGCCCATATGCCGAGGCGGTGATCGGACCGATTTGTCTTCGACATTGCGCCCATTTGAATAACTACTGATCGTCGTTCGACTGTTATTCAGGCCCGAAATCATAGGTAGTTCCAGATCATCGTAGAGGCGTGCCATTCTTTGCGGATACTGATCGATCGCAAATTTCCTCCGGACGAGTTCTCGTGCGGCATTTGATTGTTGGACATAAGCTGAAGGCGAAGCGATGAACCGCTCGATGACGTTCCGTGTTTCAGCGATATCGCAATAGGCAGCGCCATCTTCGAAGAGGCTCTCAAATGAACGATCAAGCACTGTCACCAAACCGCTGGCCATTGCTTCCGCGACACAAATGCCAAACGCCTCTACCCAATGTCTGCTGTGGAAATAGACGTAAAAATCCAGGCGACTGAGAAAGTCAGGTACGTCGTTTTCCGAGAAAGCACAGATCTCCCAGTTCGAGCCTATCCAATTCTTGATAGCGTCGGGGACACCGCCCAGGATTTTGATGTTGAAATCAGCCCGGTCAGGGTAGGCTGCTCGCAGATCATCCCCAGAATCAGGCCATTTCATGGGGTCCCCTCTCGTGTGCCGCCCCAAATTAACGCGGTCTTTTGGAGCCTTTCTCTGATGCTGGGGCCATTCGGCGAGGTCGACCATGTTCCATAGATCGTGCTGAACAAGTGTAGGCCCTTGCGTACCGCGAGCTTCGAACTGAGATCTGACTTTCGGACCGACAGGAGCAAACACGACCGGGACTCCGAAGAGGCGATCCAAAACGCGCTCGACGACTGCGGGATCGTATTGCTGAATGCGTTGACCGTCGAAGAGCGGATGATGAACCACACAAACGACACGGCGAGGCCGCAAGCGCACCGGCGAAAGCGGCATCCGCTCAAAGACGGCAGGGTGGTGCGCCAGAAGAATGTCGCAGGTCGCCTTTTCCGATCCGGTCAGCCAAGCGATATTCGATTGCTCGATCACCGCTGCCGTACGGCTGTCGAAGAGGCCTATTGGAGACTGTTGATGTCCAAGAAACGGCAGCAGTCCGCAGTTCAACTCCCAACGTCCCGCCGCCTTTAGTTCGGCTCTTAGTGCGCTCGATGTGCCGCCCTGAAATCGTGGGTCGGCCGCATGAACAACATCAAAGTGCATCAGCCAACTCGGAGCATGATTTCAACCTTGAGATTTGCAAAGTCCTGCGCTCCCGATATCCAAACGCCGCAAAGCATTCCCCTCGCAACAATCGCAATCCCATGAACGGCACTGAGATCCTTAGGAGCGCTAGTAGGTTGTTCGTCCGGACCAAGCCCGTCGATGTTGGAGTGGCACGTTGCGTACGGCGACAGGTTGCTTTTGAACCGTTGTCTTCATCCTGCTTACAGCCAAAGCCGAGTAGCAACTGCGAGGATGCCTAGCGAGGAAATCCCTGTAGGATTCGCGCGTATTCAGCCTTTGGGCACGGCGCCAGTCCGCAGACTCGGCGGCACTGGGCGGCGTGTTTTGACAGGTGGCTTCGGATGGCGCAGGTGGCGAAGGCCGCCAGGACGGCACGCACGCCGTCAGAAAGACCGAGAGGAGTACGGAAACACGTTTCAACATCACGAGAACGTCTCCTTTCAGATATTAATAAATAATACAGACCGGAAAAATTCAGCCCTGATAATAGGATAAAGGCTTTTGCATAACAAGCATCCGCCTATACGTAACGGGGACTGAACGATTTTGGCGTCGGCAGAGCAATGCAGAGCAACCCATCTCGCCCCGGACACGAGACCTCGCCTGTTCCAAGCAACTTCGTCCACCCCAAGGTAGTCAAAGTACCACAGTTTTACACTGGCAAAACCACCGCTTTCGGCATTGACGGAATGGCGATAGCGCTTTTTAGAACTTCTGCTTTGCCCGCTTCCGCATGAAGTAGCTGCGGATCTTGACGAGTGCTTCAGCGACCGCTGCGGCATCCGATTGGGTGGCCGGCCCAGTAGCTTCACTGAGCTTGCGGATCGGCGCGATGATATCGCCAGTGACGGCATGGCCTCGGATGACCGGCCGCCACTGCTTCTGCGAGAAGCCTGTCCCCATCAGAGAGCTGACGTGCCAATCCATGGTATCGAAGGTTCGATCGTCGATCCTGCTGAACCTCGGCCGGTGATCCTCAGGTTTTTCGGCAAGGCTCGCCGAGATCCGGTTATATTCCGCAACAATGGTCTGCACGGCCTGGTGCGCTGTGGTTTCCATCGGCATATCCAAGGCCTCTGAACCGGTGAGCTCCGGGAACCATTCGCGTGGGTCGATGAACTTCGGACCGATGATAAGCGCCGTCAGATAGCCGTCGAGGCCGCTCATCGTCCAGATCGGAGATACTGGACGGCGCGCCCTCATAAAGGCTTCGAACGCCTCGTCGTCGAGCTTCGGTCGTGCTGCGGTACCCTGGCTCTTATCTGTCATGCTGCACGCCGCCCTTGATCTGCCATGCCCTGCCCTCTCGTTCGGCCTTCCAGCTCCCCAAGGGAAGAGCGTCTCCATCACGGCAAATGGCCCGTGTCAACCGCTGGAGTGCGTTGGGACTTAACGCGGGGACGTTCCAGAACGGGCGGCGGTGAACAAATGGCCAGGTGATAGACCACGCCCGCGGCCAACCGCGCAGACCGACATCTCGCCGCCATCGCTTTCGACGCCGATCCGCTCCCCGGAAAAATGCGTGTTCGGCTCACTACAGTCGCTATTTTATTCCCCTCAATTGAAGTGCAAAGGCTATCGCCTGACGTCGGCAGCCATTGTTGAACATCCATAGGAGGACCTCGATGGGGTTCGCAAGATCAGCGCCCGCGGACGCTATTTTCACATCAATCTGCCCCCACTTCTCGTGGGTTTCGACAACAATCACATGTGTCCCAGGCGGAATGGGATCTCGTACGGCGTAGAGGAATTCACCTGCTTTCCACAACAGCCCGTCAATTCTCTTCTTATTACCAAACACCACGGAGAAGCTCATTTCCTTGGTAGCCTCGGACCGCGACAAGACAAGATGGTCATCTCGAACACACGCCGGTCCGGGTTCTTCGATCGACACCGCCCACGGGTTTTCGATAATCTTCCGTTCGGTCGCGATTGTTGAAGCCCGCGAACTTCCTAAGGCTTCGGTCCGCTTGCGTTCGTTCGTCAACAGACCTGCAATTGCGCCAAGTTTGGTTCTGCCCTCGCGGATGTCGGGCGCTTTGACGGATCCTTCGGCTTCCAAGTTCTCCTCAGTTACCATGTAAGCGGCGGGGCCGGATATGGAAGTAACGCTTCCATCTTCACCGAGCAAGGTCAGGGTTGTGCCCGCCGGAATTCTGATAGTATCTCCGGGCACAAAAAGCCTGCCCAGCAACAATTCTTTAGACTCTGGGTTCGCCGACACGATGACGTATTGGCTGCCTGCCGATGCGTTGTGCGCCAACCCAGAAAGGAAGGCGACCCCCAGCCAAAGAAAACTGCTTAGCAGCCGTCTGCGCGTGCTTATCTGCCACATTCCCAACAGCTCTAGTTACCAGTCAGGTGAATTTCCATTCCTTGGTTTCCACCAGCCAGCCGACCTTGATGAAAAAGGATCAGCCCATCCTGCGGGTAAGTCTGGGCGAGCATTTCGAATGCGTGCGATGCGGTGCTATCTCCGGCCGCAGCGAGCGCATAGGCTTTCGTGTACGCTGTAAATCGCGTGCGATTCTCCTGAGTATCTACCAAGGCCTCGCAAGCACTCACACCCTCTGTTTTGCCCTTGAGGTATAGAACACCAATCGGCCGAAGTAAAAATCCGGTCGTTCGTTTGGACACCGCGAGACTTATACAGTTTTTCGTGCCGACGAGTTTATTGGCACGCTCAAGTCTGGCCGCAATGTTCACGGTATCACCCACGGCCGTATAGTTGAAGAATCTGACGCCCCCGAAATTTCCAACAATGGCCGGCCCCGCATGCACGCCGATCCGTGTGCCGCCGAGCGCAAGGCCGCGCTTGGCCGTGTCGTCGTGGAGCTTCTGCCCGAGGCCTTCAATTGCAAGCGTGAGGGCAACCGCCCGATCCGCCTGGTCGTGCTGCTCTGCAGGAGCACCGAAGAACCCGACGACAGCGTCACCGACAATTTTGTCAATCGTGGCTCCGTGCTCGATGAATTGATCGCAGATCCGATCGAGGTATTCATTCAAGAGCGAGGCCACCTCTTCGGGCCCGACACTCTCGCTAAGTCCGGTGAAGCCCTCTAGATCCGTGAAGATGGAAGTGATCACGCGTCTTTCACCACCAAGCCGGAGTTCCCCGTGTTCGCGGACTATTTTCGTCACAACAGCTGGATTGACGTACTTTGCGAAGGCTCCTTCTACGAATTGACGTTCCTTCGAGTCGCGCCGCCATGCAAGAAACGAGACGAGACTGGAGAGGCCTACGACAATAAAGCTAGGTGCAACCAGCGGAATCAAGATCGCGAACCATGCGAACGCAAACCCGGCGCATACCCATACAACGGCAAGAGCGGCAGCAATCGCGATGGGCTTTTGGATTACCGCGATGGATCGCCATGAGATCCAAAGCGAAAAGGCGCAAGCTGCTACGAAGGGTGCAAATCCAATGATCTGCCCGGGTGTGTTGATCCTGTCGCCGGAAAGAATGCTTGCCAGCAAATGTGCGTGGATGATCACACCGGGCAAATCACCTTTGTCGGCGCCATTGAGCAAGGTGAACGGAGTGGGGTGACGATCCACTTGTGGGAGATCAAGTCCGAGCAGAACGAGCTTATTCTCAAACCAACTCGACGGAGCAAATTGGACCGCCTGCGCCGGATAAACGAGAAATCTAAACGGGGCGAAATTGCGGTCCCGGTAGTAAACCATCTCTCGGGAGCCCTGCCCGCTGTCGACACCTACGGCCTCGGCAATGGCAACCGGGAAGCTCGGGGCCCATTCACCGTCAATCGTCCTTCCCAAATGAGCCCCTCGAACAACCCGATCCAAGTTGTCGTGCAGCAGTGTTCCAAGGCCTTGAGTGGCCCGCGGAGAAAACGCTTTGAGATAATCGAGTTGCTCGGAACTGAGCCCGTCAAGTTTCGTACCCGATGCAAGAACGACAGGCGCCGGAAAGCTCTCCAAGACCGAGCGCAATCGCAGGTCCTTATCAGCTTCGGTCGGCTGATCGAACAGCAAGTCAATTCCAATCGCCCGCGGATTTCCAGATTGGATCCGGTTGAGAATATCGGTTAGCAGTCCCCTATCAATCGGTGAGCGGTACGGAAGGCGCGCCAACGTCTCCTCATTGATGGCCACTACTACAATACCTGGTTTGGGATTGGTGAAGGGTGATATCGAAATCATCATCATGTCGCGTAACAGGTTTTGCAATGGAGGCGAGAAGATTGCGGTCGCGACGGCCAGAAGTACAAGGTACATCAAGCACACTGCGCCCACGCCTAGCCCTTTATTCGCGATCAATCTTATTGCTCGCACGTGTAAACGGACCTCAAGATGGCGCAGCGCTTTTGCAACTGAAGGATACCGGCTCAATCTCACACAAACAATAACGTCACGGTGCCACTATCGGAGGAGAAGTGCTGCTTTTGACTGGTCCCGTCTAACCGGATCGTTCCTTTTCTCGACTATCAAGGTTTGATAAAATACCCGAGGGGGCTTCTGTCATGCGGTGGATCTGGATCTTCCTTGTCGTGCTGCTCGCGGGCATTTCCAGCGATGCGGTCGCGGAGAAGCGAGTCGCACTGATCATCGGAAACTCCGCTTATCAACACGCACCACAGCTAACCAATCCTGACAATGACGCCAGCGACATGGCATCGAAATTGACCGGTCTTGGCTTCGAGGTCTTCACTGGCCGCGATCTCGACCTGACCGAAATGCGTCGGTCAATCCGTGACTTTGTGGGAAAACTCGAAGGTGCGGACATGGCACTCTTCTTCTACGCCGGTCACGGAGTGCAGGTAAGCGGCGACAATTATTTGATCCCCATCGACGCGCGACTTACGTCGTATAACGACTTGGACTTTGAGGCGCTACCGATCGAGCTCGTGCTCTCGGCGATGGAGCGTAACGCGAGTGTCAATCTGGTGTTTCTGGATGCCTGCCGCGACAACCCGCTTGCCGAGACCCTGGCCCGTTCCATGGGAACACGATCTGCGGCCGTCGGCCGCGGATTAGCCAAGCTCGGTACCGGCCTTGGCTCGCTGATTGCTTTTGCTACGCAACCGGGAAATGTTGCACTCGATGGTATTGGTCGGAATTCTCCGTTTACGACAGCGTTGCTGAAACACCTCGGCACGCCTGGGCAGAGCATAACCGATGACCTAATCGCGGTGCGTCGCGCTGTCCTGGAGGCGACGGACGGCAAACAGGTGCCATGGGATAGTTCGTCGCTAACCGGTCCCGTCATCCTCAATCCTGACGCGCAGGAGAGTGGCAACTCTGGCCTTCTGGACACGGTGCCACCGTCGGATCGTTCGGTCGAACTCGCCTATTGGGACTCAATCAAAGACGCAAAGTCCAAGTCGTACTTCGAGACCTATATCAAGCGCTTCCCTGATGGGCTGTTCACGGACATTGCAAAGCTCAAGATCGAAGAAGTCGACGCCGCTACGCAGGCAGCGAAAGCTACTCGGCCGCAAGCGTCATCGGATTCCGCAGGAGGTGAGCTGCAAACTTTCCTCCAGCCTCCGGACCTTGGTTTGAAGCCTCTTGGAGACCCAGCGCCAACTCAGCCGCCCAAGAGTAGATCACGCGGTAAAGCTTCGAGAATCGCTGCCGCCCATGTCGGGCCCGATGCCGATCCACGGTTGGTGAAAGCTCTTCTCGCACTGAACGGTTATGAAATGACTTACGACTTCTTCGGAGGTCATCTCTACGTGGCTGTCCTCGCCCACACCAGCTGGACTAGATCCAAAGCTTTGGCCGAAGCTGCTGGCGGTCATCTGGTGACGCTTTCCACGAGAGAGGAGAACGCATTTGTCTACAAGCTCTTTTCGGAAGACAGCCGATTTGTTCGGATCGGTGAGCAAAAGGAAGGACCGTGGATAGGACTTTACCAGCCGCCGGGTTCAACGGAACCTGCCGGTGGATGGCAATGGGTAACCGGCGAGCCATTCCGTTACAAGAACTGGACCCGTGGGCAACCGAACAATTACGACCCCGATCATGATTCAGCGCTATTCCACAGCTACGGAAAGCTGGAACCAAAAGACGAACAGCGCCCACTGCGATGGGACGACAAGCCTGGCCGTCACGGCACTACCGGCTTTATCGTCGAGATTGAAGGTGATGCTCCAACGCTTAGCGCCGGCCTTGCCGTGGAAGCTCAAAGAGAACTGGCGCGCCTCGGGTGCCTTCTCGGAAAAGTCGACGGCAAGTGGGGTCTCGTCAGCCAAAACGCGTTGCGGGACTACGCCCGTCAGCAGGGCGTGCAGCTTTCGTCGCTCATTCCAACAGTAGAAATTCTTGCCCGCCTAAAGAGCACCCCCGACGCCGTATGCCGCTAGTCTTAGCCTGACCGTAGAGAAGCGCACGAAAGAAGATGGCAAGAGTGGAGTGGACGCCCTCCCCTCGCCTCACGGCCGCGCGCAAGGTCCACGGCTAGTTGCAATGCTGACCGCAGACGCCGATTTTTCCGATTGGTTGGAATGCAGTATCCCAAGGCATCCACATAAGAGATCCGCCCGAGTGCGATTAAGCCACCCGAAGGATGCTTGCCTGCAGCATACGCCGTCGATCATTCTGCCTTATTGGAATGCTCTAGTTGACCTGCGGTGTCGTGATTGTTCCCTTGATAATTGCCTGCCTTAATAGGAGGCGCCCTTTGTTTGCCTGGATGTTAAATCCAGCCAGTTTTCAATACGGAGATCACGAATGCGCGCAAACTCCCCGATATTCGCCGTCACGAGTACCGCTCCGACTGCACAAGCATGAGCAGCGATGAACAGGTCATTTGGGCCAATTGGTTTGCCAGCGGCTTCCAGTTCAGTCCGGATGCCGCCGTACTCGGCATCAGCAGGCACGTCGAGCGCGAGCACTTGCAAGCTTCCAAGAATGGCCTCGATCTGTGCCAGCAGCCTCGGGGATCCCTTCTTGGCGCATCCATAACGCAACTCTGCTGCTGTAATAATGCTGACGCAGATCGCATCCGGCCCAACCTCAGCGATACGTTCAGTGACAGCGCCCCTCGGGTTCCGTGCAAGCTCCGACACGATATTGGTGTCCAGCATATAGAGCCTGCTCAAAGATCGATTTCCTTCACCGGCAGCAGTGTGTCGTCAACATCGGGGAACTCATCTTCAGGTCCGAGCGGTTCTAAACCGGCCAGAACTTCCAGCAGGTTCTTACGCTGCATCGGCTCGATGATAAGCCGATCTCCGTCGCGGTGGATGATCACCCGATCGCCCGGAAACTCAAAGTCAGCCGGGATGCGTACAGCCTGACTCTTGTTATTTCGGAAGAGTTTAGCTTCCCTGGGAGGTTTAGGTTGGTTGTGGTGGAGTTGGGGCATGCCGGGCTCCTGTGCATATACACAGGCATATACATTCTAAGGAGGGTGATTTCAAGCTTCCCTTCTCGAAACTGCTTATTTCTGAACGTGTTTCCTACGATCCGCGCTGTCGTAAAATTATCTGGCCAACGCAGGCTAGGCTTCCGTCAAAACATGAAACGCTCGGAGTTACGCGGGGGCAAAGCCGGATCTCTGGCGGTTGGCGTTATCAGCTTCAGCGACTGAAAATAGGTGCGATATCGGCCAGCATTACAAGTCAGTAACAGCGGCATTGACGAACGTCAGCCGCTCGCAAACAGCAAGCAGAGCCCGGCAACCCTTGCGCGGGCTCTGCTCCAAATGGCTGCTGAAACAACCCATCCTCCTCAATGCACGATCAACTTGCCAGGGTGCCATGACGAACCATTAGAATTTTGGGGCAGTTTGTGACGGACCGTGAAAGCCGCGCACAAGGAAGTCAGCGCCAGGATAGTTGATCCTGGGGTAGCCGGCCGCTCGGGTCATTCACGTTCACCTGGCGCGGAAGATCCGGTCCCCATTTCCACAGAACGAGGTTCCGGTCATCCGCCTCAGCACGCGGCGCGAAACTTGGCACCAAGATACCGGCCGTCCCGCGCGCATCGAGGCGATCATAGATCGACCACGAGGCGGGACGCCTCCCCTCCGCAAGCGCTGTGGCCCAGCTACAAGCCATTTCCTCCATGGAGACGGAATGCGCGGCCCTCCCCTCCTCCGTTGTCAGGTCAAAGACGTTTTCACAATCGATATTGTAGGAGCACAGCACGCAGGGATCGATACGGTGCGCGAAGCCTTGGTTGGCCTCCTTGACAGCTGTCATGATGCTGAGCGCAAGGTAAAGCGCGGGCACGCCCTTCGGATTGAACCGCGCGCCTCTGATGGCGGCGCCATCGCCTGATGTCGGTTTGAAAGCCCAGCGTGGATCATGCGCTCGGTAGCACGTTCCCACAAACCTCAAGCAAAGCCACCGACGGCCATATGGTCGAGATAATCGCGAACGGCTGCGGCCTTGCCGTCCTTGACGAGCGCCTCGGCGGTGCGTCCGCCAAATGCCGGCAGAGGTTGGGCCCGGTACCAGGCCATTGCCTGTTCCTTGCCCCCGGCCCACTCGGTAACGCGACTGATGATCTCGAGCATCTCCCGAAGGCGGCTCTGCGTCTTTGCCCCACGGCTGCGTTCGGTTCGGTAAAGTGTTTCGCGTGCAAGCCCCGCGGTCGCGGCGAGCTGGCTTTTGGACATGCCAAAACCGTCTGCCACCTGCTCAACAGCGATCTTTCCACTCCGATCCATATAGGAGAGAACCAATGGTCCGTTCTCGCTACGAACTTTCTGCGCCTGAACCATTCTTGCTGTCTGCCATATTCGAAAACGCATTCTATGTGCAAAATGTATGGCACTGTTTGCTGTTTTGCAAGGCGCGCACGACGACATCGTCTTCAATATCGGCGTCATTGCCTGCACGTGCTCATCGATCCCCTCAAGGACCTTGGTGGGAACAATTTCAACGAAATAGCCACCAGTGCTGGTTGACCACCTCTACAGTTTCCACTCCGGCCTTCAGGATCGCCGGGAGCCTCGCGCGGTTGGCGAACGCTTTGAATGACCGCTCTCCGCCGAGCAAAAGCGCCATAGCGTCTGCGGGAAGATATGGCACCGTCGACAGCACGTCGCAAATTGGCACAAGGGCCGGCATGTTACAGCTCCATGATAGATTACCGACCAGTTCTTCAGGTGCATGTCGCCATTGCGGTAACAACGCTCAGTGCCAGCCGACGGACGAATTCGAGAGCCGCCGTAGGGGAAACGGCTACGCTAATGGCCGAGGCGATATCGCGCTACGCTACGCCCTCATATTTGCGCGAGGGATAGATGCCGAAGACTGAGCGAAATCCTCGATGGAAATTCGTTCATCTTTGCCTGCGCAATCGAAACGTTTGCTGTTGGCGCCATTGACGCTGCACCGGTGGCCGGTCGGGCGGACTGGCGCTTGCGGCCAAGCCCCGGGGGCGCAAATCGCGCTTGGCCACGATGGAGGTGCGCTTCCTATGCCTTCGAGCCTAAGTCTATTGTGCCCTGCTCGAGGGCAAGACCGAACGGCAGAAGACCCACGGGCTCGCTCGCCCACGCCGCCCGGGCCTGTGCCCACGTCGCAAAATAGTCATGCGCGGCGGATGGCTCGAGTTCGCGGCCACGAAGCGAGGCATTAGCCTCCTCGCCGAATGAAGCGCAAAATCGACCTGCGCCTGCTCGCCCGGCGGTGACCCGAAGCGAACTTCAGATCCGGCGGCCGAATGTCGCGCAAGAAGTCGGTCAGGGCCGTGTAGCCGCCGGAACAGCCGAGATCCTTGACCTCGCGGAAAAGCCGCCGCCCTGTCAGGCCGGGATAGGCCTCACCCGTTCGCGAAGATAGGCCGAAGCGACCTGATCCGCATCCATCAGCCAGCGGAAATTCTCCTTCTGCTCAATCCACGCGTGCCGCCATCCGGAGCGTCGGCCGCCGCCGCGCTCCAGGAAAGTCCTATCGATCAAGCCCCAGAACCGCATCGTCCTCGCCATCCACCGCCACAACCGCATGCAGATGGGTTGCCTGTCGAGCGCAGCACCGCCGGGTCCTGGATCGCCACAACATGCCGACCGAGGCAGAGCTGCGGCGTCACGGCATCAATCGCGCAGGAACCGCGTCAGCCGCATCTTTCCCGCACGGCTGCCACCAAGCGCCGCACCGGCAGCTTACGCCCGCCGGAAAATTCTTTCGTCCTGGCGTTCGAGTGAGTTGTTGGGGATTGATCCTCACTTCCCTCAGCCTTTCGCAGTCAATTTCGCTATCTTTGCCCGGTCTGATATCACGGCGGCGATCTCATTGATTGGCTTTCGATCAGGCGATGCATATACGAGATCGTCAACTACCTCGCCGATTAGCGTGTTTACATTGTCGCAAAGCTCGCTCAAGCGGCGGCGTAACAGCGGAAAGCCAATCCCCGCTTCTTTTGCGAAAACCTGCCACCCCCCTGCATCCATTTCGGCGAGCGTGGCGCGTTTCCCGATCCTCATCGCCATTTTCGCCGAAAGTTCTGAATAAACCACCGTCGAAAGCAAGTCGTAAAGCGGAGCGAGCCTCGGGCCCTGCCCGTCGTACAGGATGGAAAAGTTCTTTCCATGTGCATCGGCATTCCCAACGATCAAATTGAATATTGCCGCGTCCAACATTTTCAGCACATCGACGGCCGGCCTTGTTGAGACCCGCCGCAATAGTTCGAAGCAGTCCTTGAAGGTCGGTCCGCCTTCATTCGCATACTTCGTTTCAGGTGGCACGCCGAGCGCCTGGCAGAAATCCTCCTGGTGGATGCGTTGCACTGTGCCGCTGGCATCGCGCATGCGGTCAAACCTTTCGACCAAAAGAAACGAGCGCCCCTGCACGTATCTCGGTTCGACCGGTGCGACATCGAGCCCGATGGCGGCCGCAAGTCTCATCACCAAGGCTTCGTTTTCGGTTGTGGCGTTGAAGCGGGCGATTGGCGGTTTCAGGATATGCGTGGTAGCCTGACCAGGCAGCGGAAGTGCAATCTGACCACGAACCGAGACAACCGGCACTTTCGATTGCGCGCCGGCCAGCGACAGTCTGAGGCCCTCTTCACCGGCCAAAAGCGGCCGTGTCGGGAGCGCGTCCAGCACGCGAAGAATTCCGGTCTCGTCAAGAGGCGTCGGCTGCTGATTGCCAGTCGGCCCGATCTCTGCGGGCTCTTGGCCCTCAGGAAGTAGCTGCAATGCGCCGGCGACATCCCCGCCCAAACGATCAAGAAGCGCGTAGTCGTTCGCGGGCGAAACGCCCAATGCTTGCGCGGCGGCTGCCCGCTGGCTTTCCTCGGGAAGCAGGCCCCCGAAAAACGGCCGGCACTCTCGTCGCGAGAAGTGCTCCGATCGTTTAGGAAGGGATACGGACAACGGGAGCGTTCGGTCATCCTCAAGCCATGCCTGCGCATAGGCAAAGCCGATTTCTCCATGCCTATCTTGGGTGAATTGACCGACGACGCGGCCGTTCCACCAGACATTGAGGGCCTTGGTCGTCATTGTCTGCGTTCACCTGGGGCCAGGATTTCGATGGTGCAACCGAGCGTTTGTAGAACCTGCAGTACTTTTCCGAGTTGTGCTGTGGGCTTGCCGGCTTCAAGATCGACAATGAACCGAAGCCCCACGCCGGAAACGCCCGCGAGCTCGTCCTGCCGCAAGTTTTGCTCCCTGCGGGCACTTCGAACTAGGGCGCCAATGTCGGCTGGACTTCTGACTTGTTTTGCCATGAAATTTCCCGATCGGGAAAGTAGCAGCGAAGTTGCCTCTTGTCCAGAGAGATTTTCCCGATCGGGAAAATAGGAGAATTAAGACGCAGGAAACTGATCGAATTTCCCGCTCGGTAAATAGAGAAATCTAATGACGGATTTCGATCGGGAATGCGGCCTTCTGGTGCAACGCTGGACCGAGTGGATTCATTCGTAACAATCGGCAACGTATCGGAGTCCCGGCGGTTGTCATGTCCGATCGCGACGAGCCCGGGGGAGATGGCCCGAGCATCAGAGGCCGGCGTGAGAGGCTTCCTGCCGAACAGTATTGCTCCGGCACTCGCGCTGAAGGCTCTTACTTTCATCATGAACTTCTTTCCGCCATCCGTGCTGCAACCGATTTCGCGACGTAATCGGCACACACTCTCCGCGCATGGCTCGGATTTCCCTGGCAAGCCAAGCAGAGGCTCCACTATGCCATCGGGCCGAACTGCGCGTGGAGCATGCAGCGGCTCTTATCCGCCCCTGCGGGTGCTTGCACGTTCCGCGGGTCAGGATTGCGCCAGGCGGCTGGAGGCCGTGGCCTAATTAGCCAGGATGGAAGCCGGCGGACCGTACAGCACCTGGAAGGCGGCATTGTCCAGTCGCTGAAAGTCCGGGACCGGGGATTTAGTGCAGGCCCCCGACTCGATCGTGGTCCTCCAGGGCACTCAGGCGGCCGCGGCGAACGAACTGCTTCTGCAGTAGTCGAGAACCCTTACGGCAACCCGGCTGCGTTTGCTTGCGGAACAGGCGGGCAACGATGCGGTCCTCGTCCCCAACGAAATGCTGGCGAGGACGATCCTGGGCTGCGCGAGGTCGTTGAGGGGCAGATCTCGATCTATCCGATGACCGCTCCGAGTTAAACGCAACAAACGCTCGGAGCTAGCCCTGGTGGGAGCGTTGGGCAGTAAATCAACTCCGGCGCCCGCCCCAGAACCCGCGCCTCCAGTTCGCAGAAAAGAAGTCTGAAATCCGGACAGATGCCCAATCGGCGGCGGCTATGTCCCCGGTGAGATCGAACCGGCGTCGGGACATCGAGGCAGTATCAAGGATCCATAGCGGGCGGCGCCCGTTTCCTGATGTAGCTCAATCTGCGCTCTGACCATCGCGTCGGATCAGAGCATTCCTGTAGCCACCTAAGAGAGATTCTTCTTTCGTCTCTCGGGACGCTCGGCTCCAATCTTGTCTCTGATCTATGCGTGATGTTCACTTCCGCATGGGCCAGACATCAATGAGGCTATCGCTGAGCAGGCGTTGAGAACGGCACCAGTTGGTGTTATTTCTGATGCAAGCGAAGGAGGCAACACATGCGCTCAACCATCAACATAGACGACAGCCTCATGGAGAAGGCTAAGGCGCTGACCGGCACGAAAGAAACCGCCGCGGTCGTCCGTCAGGCGCTGGAAACACTGGTTCGCATGGAAGCAGGCAAGCGTCTGATTGCCTTGGGCGGAACGATGCCCAACGCGGAGGCTGGTCCGCGGAGGCGGAGCGAAAAGTGAGACTGGCCGATACAGGAATTTGGATTGACCACTTCCGCCAAGCTGACCCGCAGCTAATCCAAACGATCGAAAACGATATGTTGCTTTGCCATCCCGCCATCGTTGGCGAACTTGCCTTGGGCAGTTTAAAGAACCGCATGGTCACGCTCGGGTTCTTGGCCGTACAGCGGGAGGTCATCGTCGCCACGCACGATGAAGTCATGTCGATGATCAACGAGTACCAACTTTACAGCATGGGCATAGGCTACACGGACGCCCACCTGCTCGCGTCAACCTTAATAGACAGCCGAGCCGAGTTGTGGACACGAGACAAGCGGCTGCGCAGGGTCGCGGAGAAAGCATACGCGCGGGTCGTATCTGACGACACTGCAAGAAACTAAATCCGCTTGAGCACTCGCTCCGCACGAAGGTCTCCGCGCCAGCGTCTTGGTAACTCGTGCCAGTCACAAGCGCGCAGCCCATCGGCCCCTCGCTTCATAATCGGAGCGAACGCGGATTGACGAGCACCGTCTCACCGGCTTTCACTCGTCGGCGGCGCTTCGCTATCTTCTGGCTTGATCGAATGCGGTATCGGGACGGCGGAGTAAATAGCGGGCGCCCGCCGTGTGGTGCGCTCCAGGTGCGCGCCAATCATCGCCCGTATCCAAGCATTCGTGTCAGGTCGGTACCTGAGTTGCGGGACAATAGGATCAGTGGCCATTCGACCTTGTTCTAGATTGCGAGCAAGTTCATCGAGGTTGGCGAGCAGATCCGCCCAAATGCGTTTACAATCTAAACCCGGTCGCGTCGCCACAAGTGGTGGGCTGGGCGGCAGCGAAGCCGCTCGCGGGCGCTCTCTCGACAGCGCCGTAGCGAGCGAGCGACGTCGCGGTGGTGATCAAAGTTTCCCGGTAGGTCGGGTTTTGTAGCCCTTTGAAATCCACTCTGAATTGCGTAAACTAATCGGCGCTATCTGAAGTAACGACTTTCCAGCATCCACGACGAACACGCCGCGAACGGCGGTAATCGATCCAGTACCAATGGCGACTGGGCGCTCGCTAAGCGCAGCCAACTCGTTGCTCGAACCTGAAACTAATGCTTCGAAATCGGAGCGGCAGACGCCGAGTACGG
Source organism: Sinorhizobium fredii USDA 257 (assembly GCF_000265205.3). Taxonomy (NCBI): domain Bacteria; kingdom Pseudomonadati; phylum Pseudomonadota; class Alphaproteobacteria; order Hyphomicrobiales; family Rhizobiaceae; genus Ensifer; species Ensifer fredii. Next base: position 2,962,099 of record NC_018000.1, on the reverse strand, counting down.
TGCAATACCCAGCATCGCAGGAAATTGTCTCAAGAGACTTATTCGGAGGATTGCACCGATGGGACCACTATTCAGGAACGCGGGGCTCCCGACCTACCATGAAGCGATGTTGTTTGTCCGCATGAAGCCGCAGCCGCACCAGCCAAACTTCGAAGCGACCTTTGCGGCCGCCCGCACACCCCTGAGCAGCGGTCTCCACGCATTGTCCTTTTACGAGCGAGCAGGGATGGTGAAACGCGTGACACCTTTGTCGCGGGAGTCGCCACACTACGCCAGTCGAATGCTGGTCCGGCCAAACCGTGACTCCGGCGCCCAAGCGGAATTGGTGGGGATCCCAGGCAATGAGGCGGAAGGATGGTCGGCAACGGCCCTGAACATGAACGCCGCCATCGATGAACGAACACCGGGCGGAGCAACCAGCCTGGTCGAGTTGGTCAGTGACGTCGATTTACGCCAGCTTCAATTGGCTCTCGCCGGAGATCCGACGGTTGCATCCGTGTCCCGGGTGCCGCTGCGCTACCTGGTGGCGAGATCGCCGCGAAAAACCACCGGGTCCACCTCCAGGAAATCGTCGCCCGGCGGTCGTGGCCGAATTGCCGCGCTACCGCTGCCTGCTCATACGTTGTGGAATCTCCGCAAAATCAAGTGGGATGAAGCGCGCAATCTAAGCGGCTTCGATGACGCCAGCAGGGTCAAGGTCGCGGTGCTCGACACGGGCATTGATATTGATCACCCTGACCTCAAGGACCAAATCGGTGGATACGTATATGAGCATCCGGACCTTCCTGCAGCGAGCTCTGCACAGGATCTTGTCGGACATGGAACCCATGTAGCAGGGACCATTGCGGCAACGATCAACAATGATCTCGGGATCAATGGAATATCAAGAGCCAGGATCCACGCCTGGAAGATTTTCGATGATCGCCCCGACCTTCTGACCTATCCTGATGGCACGGCGGAGTTCGCCTATTTCGTCGACCCGGTGATGTATTTGCGTGCACTGCTCGACTGCGCAGATGCGGGTATTGACGTTATCAATCTCTCGATCGGCGGTGGGGGCGCGCCCGACCCGACGGAGAGTGCGGCATTCGAGGCACTGCTTGCGAATGGAACGACGATCGTTGCGGCGATGGGAAACGAAAGGCGCGAAGGCAGCCCGATCTCCTATCCGGCAGCCACACCCGGCGTCATCGCCGTGGGCGCGACAAACCTTCAGGACCGGATAACGAATTTTTCGAGCCGCGGCAACCACATAACTATCGCAGCGCCCGGTGACGCGATCTGGTCGACGCTGCCGACCTATCCTGGTCAATTGCGTTGGAAAGCGGAAAGAAGTCCCGACGGGCGCTGGAGGCAGGGAAAGGCCGACATACGCGAGACCGATTATGATGCCTGGCCCGGAACATCAATGGCATCTCCCCATGTGGCTGCGGCTGCGGCGCTCTATATCGCAAATGGTGGCGCGAGAGACCCGGCAGTGATCCGAAGTGCGTTGGCTTCAAGCGCCGACAAGGTCGCCGCCATGAGCGGCCAAGACTTTACCCCGGATTTCGGCTATGGTCGTTTGAACTTGGAGCAGCTGATCGGCAGCATAGCGACCAGGAATTCAGACAATGACTGACATCATGTTTACGATCCGGGCCGGCGTGAGCGTCGAAGAACGTGAACGGCTATTGACTAAGATTCAAGCTATTCCAGGTGTCGAGCTCGCGGCTCCGGTGAAGCGCGACAGCAGCAGCGAGACTTTGCGGCGGATCCATTTCGCTCGTTTAAGGAGACATTCCGAGGCGACTGGCTGCCTGTCCGTGATCAGAGAGATGCCGGAGGTGGAAGAAGCGAACATACCAGCTCGACGGAGAATATAATTTCGTTGTGTCCGGCGTGGTGAAACGCGGCGGCGCAAACGGAACTTGAGGGCGGCTGCCTGAACTGGTGCGTTCGACATCAAATCCCCTCGGAGCCGGACTGGCCATCGCCGGAGCAATCGCCTCGCCCCCGCGCAGGGTCTATTCGGACGCTAGTTCGGCCCATGTCGAATGGTGCTACGCGAGCTATCGTTCGTATCGAGCCTACGACAACACGTTCCAGCCCTATTATGGGCCGCGCCAGGAGTGCATTTCGCCGTACTATTTGATCCGGGCGCAGTCGATCCAGCTCTAACTGGACTAAATTGGTTCCTGATTCAAGCGACCACCCGACAATCGCGGGCTATGCGCGAGGGTGGTCGCCTTCGTTCGGAGCGATTGAAAGCGGACCGCCGGCCGCGTGTTCGTCTCATTTCAGGCAAACGAACTCCCCAAATCCCAACCTGATATCTCCAGCATCCCCGCAAGCGACGGATTCACTAGCCTATTTGGGCGGCGCCCCTAATCCTTGACTGCAGCCTGCGCTGTGAGACCCTACGACCTCTCGTTGTAGTGCGTAGGAGGCAGGCAGTGAAGATCAGAGGGCCGAAGAGGAAACTTCGCGGAAACGTGCAAATAGTAAGGTGGCGCCCAGCACCTCCCTGATGAAGGCTTCAGCGCCATTGGGCGTGGCGTCCATGGTCCTTGTTTCTCCTATCGCGGGAAGTGGACTCACGAGGGGTGTCCGGCGACCTTCGAGGCGTGGCTCGTAAGCAAGGGCGTCATCTCGAGTAGTGGCCGAGGGAACGGCCATTAACGCGCTGAAAGTCAAGCTCTGATGACCTTCGATGATGACGTTGAGGCCGCGATCACTGCCGCCTGCGAAGAACTGGAGATGACGCGAGAAGAAGTGATCCATCTCATCCTTCGAGAGTGGCTGGAGCAGTACGGCTTTCTGCCGGTCCATGAGTTGGATGAAGGGAGCGAGACGGAGGGGAGCGCATAGCATGAGCGGTTTTACCTTCTATGCCGCCTTTACAGGAATCTGTCGCCGCTTCTTGCATTTCCTGAACCAGGTGATGGCGAGCGCCTTCCAGATGGCTATCTTGTGTGTAACAGCCAAGAGTTTCGCTTCCTCTTCCGCAGTGTGAAGCAGGTCGACAATAGCTTCGGTCAGGTCCTCAGGATTGAATTTCTCCGCGTATTCAGGATCCGTCATGAGCAACTCGACGGGCTTGATTTGGGGAGCTGTGAGCGGACCCCTCTCCGCATTTGCGAGCACTTCAAGAATCTGACGGGAGAGGATGGGCCCTCTTCGGTTTACTAGGGCTTCGATCGAGGTAATCGCAATCGTTTGTCTGGAATTGGTGGAACTGTAGGAGCCGGCCGCTTCAGAACCGTGACGCCAGCACGCTGGCACACGAGCTCGAGCGTCTGGGCGTCTTCATCTGCGGCGGCAAGGGCAGCCTGATGGAGCTGCAACTTAGTCACGCCGAGACGCTCAGTGTTCTGGCCAATGAAAGCCTTGGCCTGGGCGACGGTATCCTCTGCCTCAACGATCATGACGGGAATCCTGGAAACATGCGGGTTGCTCGCCGCTGCTATTGCTGTGTGCTGGCCAACAAGCACTTTCAGCACAGTCTCGCCGCCTTGCTCTGCATAATTGCAGATCGGCGGCTTGAACTTTGCCCAATCGAAACTCTCTATGATACGGCGAATTTGCCTCATGTCTTTTCGCTGATCTCACGCTGATAGGCCGGATCAACAAATAGGTCGCACGGAGTGACGGTCTTGCAAATCGGCATGCCAGTAGGAGGTTGTTGCGGTTCGATTCCGGCAATGCTGATCGGTGAAATTGGGCAGATATTGTCTTGCATAGCCTTTCCCTCGCTCTGATGAGGGAGTTTGTAGGTGCGCCATCTCTGGCGGGTCTACCAAGCCGGAGATTTTACCGTTTCCGGATAAATAAGCTCCACAGGGGCGCCTATTTTCGTGCAGTTTCACCTGAAGCCTGGCGTATTCTGGGACGGGTGTTGACTTAAGCCGAGGACAAAAGGAGCCTCCCGGTAATGAGCCTCACAACCGAGTTCATCGCCGAGCTGATCAAAGCTACGAATGAGGCAGACCGGCTAAGCCCGTTCGATATAAAGCGGCTGCTCAACCGCTCGAGCGCCACGATATGCGACATGCTCGAGATCGGCATTCAAGGCAGCAACCGCAGGAAAGACGTGCTGACCGATCTACCAGTCGCGGCGGAGCGCGCTAATAGGCCATCCGCGGCCGAGACTAGAGACGCCTTTCTCGACGCGGCCGCCATCATCACGACGTTGAAGATTGTGCTGGATGGAAAGGACTAAAAAAGTCGCCATGCCGATCATTATTTGATTAGACGTACCGGACTTGCGGAATCAGACCTGGTTGTGTCCCGTCGAGTGGTGTAACTCGGCGGTAGCGAAGCCGCTCGGGAGCGCGCCCTCAACAGCGCTGTAGCGAGCGAGCGGCTAGCAGCGGTCATCGATGTTCCCCGGTAGGGTCGGGTTGCTCACACCAACCTGATTCGAAGGAAGCACCGATGACCGATGCCATGATGAACCTGCGCATGCTCGTGGAGAAGACCCCCGACGCCGATATTCTGCGCGAGATGATCGGCTTTGCCGCTGAACGGCTGATGGAGATGGAGGTGGGTGCCTCCACCGGCGCCGGCTATGGCGAGAAGAACCCGTTGCGCACGGCCCAGCGCAACGGATATCGCGACCGGGACTGGGAGACGCGAGCCGGCACCGTCGAGCTGCGCATCCCCAAGCTCAGGAAAGGCACCTACTTCCCTTCGTTCCTGGAGCCGCGGCGCATGGCTGAGAAGGCGCTGACGGCGGTGATCCAGGAGGCTTACATTCAGGGCATCTCGACCCGCTCGGTCGACGACCTGGTCAAGGCCATGGGCATGAGCGGCGTCTCCAAGAGCCAGGTCAGCCGGCTCTGCGAGGAGATCGACGGCAAGGTGAAGGCCTTTCTCGACCGGCCGATCGAGGGCGACTGGCCATATCTGTGGGTCGATGCCACCTACCTGAAGGTGCGCCGCGGCGGCCGCATCGTCTCCGTCGCTGTGATCATCGCCGTCGGCGTCAACACGGACGGCCGGCGCGAGGTGCTGGGCATGGAGGTCGGCACATCGGAAGCCGAGCCGATCTGGACAGAGTTCCTGCGCAAGCTAACTCGGCGTGGCCTGCGCGGCGTCAGGCTCGTCGTTTCCGATGCCCACGAAGGCATCAAGGCGGCGGTTTCCAAAGTTCTGTGCGCCACCTGGCAGCGCTGCAGGGTTCATTTCGCTCGCAACGTGCTGGCGCATGCCGGAAAGAGTGGCCGTCGTGTCGTGTCGGCCTTCATTGCCACCGCCTTCGCCCAGGAGACGGCAGAGGCGGCAAGCCTGCAATGGCGCGCCGTCGCCGACCAGATCCGCCCGAAAGTGCCGAAGCTCGCCGCCATCATGGACGAGGCCGAGCACGACGTCCTCGCCTACATGAGCTTCCCCAAGGAGCACCGCGTCAAGCTACACTCGATCAATCCGATCGAGCGACTCAATGGCGAGATCAAGCGGCGCACCGACGTCGTTGGCATCTTTCCCAACGACGATGCCATCGTCCGCCTCGTCGGCGCATTGCTGCTTGAACAAAATGACGAGTGGGCCGTGCAGCGGGCTCGCTACATGACACTGGAAACTATTAGCCAGATGAGTGATGATCCGCTCATCAGCCTGCCGGCAGTGGCACGCTGATCAGTCCGGCCTACGCCGGAGAGCACGGCGACCAAAGCCGTCAGTTACACCACTCCAGTGGGCACGATCCTCTTGCGATGCTCAACGCTATTGCGCGCAGAGCGATGCAATCACGGAATGCGGCGTGTTTATCGGCTTTGGCCAATGTGACGGGCACCCTGTCATGCGGCCTGCTTTCTCGGTGGTGCCGGGATCTGGGTTTCTGACCGCGTCGGAAGATCTCGATGATGCGCATCCGGCCGCCGCAGTCGGGGCATGGCTCTCTCAGGGTGAGCGGGATCGCCTCAGCGCTTGGCGGATCATCTTGTTTGGCCGTTTCCGCTCCAAGCAGAGCTAAAAAAGCTCACCTTACCTTTCAAGCGACCGGCTCGAATTTGAGACCGAGTGGATTATTATTCGAGATCAGTGACTTGCTTTCCAACCAGGCCATCAGGCGAGAAATATTCCAATCAGTGACGCCACGGCAAGGGCGATCGCGGCAACAAGCGCGATGGACATCATGGTACGCTGGTCAGCACTCGTCGCATTTCCTCCACTTTCTTATCTGACGTAACGCCGCTTCCTGTGGAAGTGGTTTTCGGGGAACACCGCAGTCGTCGGGTTCGCGTGGTCGGTCATGGCTACGGGCCACAGCTCGTCAAACTCGACACGGTATCGATCGCGCATGCGTTCCCATTCTCCACCGCCGTATGCCCTGCCGATTTCAAGGCCATTTCCTTCCCTATTCCCGCATTTGCTGCATCTAAGCAGCGGCCGAAGTCCATTCAGGGGACGTCATGGCCACCGATCGGTTCGGCGGCGCCAAAGCGGTAGATGCCGCAGTCACTCTTGCTGCGGTAAGGGAAGCAGGATTTTCGTCTTGCTCTTGGTCGGCTTCTGGCCGGGGACATGCGACATGGACTTCGTCCGGCTCTGCAGTCCGTCGTCCGTAACCTTGGTCTTGGTCTGTGACTTGCTGAATGTGCCTTTATCGATGGCCTGAGCCTTTGACTGACCCTGCTATTGGGAGGGATTCTCGTTTATCTTCGTCCGGTTCTTTGCCTTTCCCTCTGCCGTTGCGGCGCTTCCACCGACGCCGATCGACGACGTGGTTCCGCCATCGGTTCTGCATGTGCCCGCGGTTCCGATCGTGCTGGCCGAGGTGCCCCCGGCTGCGGCGCTTCCGCCCGTCCCGACGGTTCCAGCCGCAGCGCACTCTTGCGCTTCAATCGGCGCGGAAATTGCCGTTGCTGCCGCGACGGCAACAGCGAATATCGCTCCTCGACTCATGACAGCTCCTTTCATTTCTCGAGCTTGATGATTGCGCAGGTCCCATCCGAACGGCGCGTGATCGTCGTCCCGTCTGGGCGGGTCACGCTCGCGGTGGCAAAGCTCTCGCCACCGGAGGATCCGCTCGTCACCGAGGATCCGGCGCTGGTGGTGGCAGACCCACCGCTCGCTGTTGTGCCGCCGCCTACCGTCGTGGACGAAGATACGCTGCCGGACCCGACTGTAACTGACGTGGAAGCGCCGCTCCGATTCGACGATTCTTGTTCGATGATCATGCACGTCGAACCGTCATCAAGTTTGATTTCTTCCGCTTCCGCACGGTTGGGAGCAGCCATTGTGGTCGCGATCATTGCCGCGGCAATCGGGAGTGCAAATGGATTGGAGGTCATCGGGTCTCCTCCTCGTTCGAAAAGCCGGCTTCGGAGGGCGCTCCGAAGCCAGCCGATTTAAGATCAACAGGACGGCCTGTTTCCCTTCGAGCCGTCCTTCTTGGCCAGGCCAGGAGGACAATCCTTGTTGCTCTCGTCATCCTGGGCGGCGTCCCGGGCACTGTTTTCATCTCTCTTGACGCTGCCGGTGGTCTCGCCCGATGTGGAGGCGCCCGCCCCCAGGGTGGAAGACGATCCTGCGTCACCCGACCCGGCGGCTGAACCACCGGTCCCGACAGAGCTGCTGGAGCTTCCGCCGCCTGCCGAAGAGCCGCCGGTACCAAGGGTCGAAGCGGAACCACTACCGGAACCGGCGGCCGAGCCTCCCGTACCGACGGAACTGCTCGACGTGCCGCCGCCGGCCGAAGAACCGCCCGTTCCGAGGGTCGATGCCGAGCCGGATTGGCAATCGCTGGTGTTCGGATCGCAATTGCCGCCAGCCGAGCTCCCGCCTGTTCCGACGGTGCTGCTTGAGGTGCCGCCGCCCGCACTGGTGCCGCCGGTACCGACGGTCGTGCTCGATTGCGCGAATGCGCCCAGCGTCGTGCCCGCGAGAAGGCCTGCCGCGAGGGCCGTCCTGATGAAATACCGCATTCGAAGTTCCTTTCCTCACATTGATGTCCATGTGGCTGCAACCTGCCTACCAATCCAGACCAGCATGACGTGTTCCGGGCTGGGACTTCAGACTGAAGGCGCGCCTGCGCAAAGTCTGGAAGCGTAACGGACCTTCGTCCGATCGGCGCGCGCATATTGATTGTGGTCGCACTTGGCGCGGCGCCGCGTCGAACGGGGATCTGCGCGAGCTAGCGAGCCGCAGATGACTGGTGTCGCGATCCGGATTAATGGTGTCCTGTTCAGGGATCAGATCGATTTCCGCGTCTACGGCGCATAGCCCTTTCTCCTTATTGTCGGGGCTTTCCTATCAAGATCGTCGTTTTGCCGTCCCTGTTTTCACACTTCTTGCATCGCATTCGCCCTTCGAGGCGAAGAATTCTCTGGCCTTTGCCGAAGCCGCGTGGCAAGCGCCTGTCGATGTCACCGCAGCGTCGGCACTTGCATAGAACGTCGCACCATTCGGGAAGATTCGCGAAAGTGATCTCGTCAGAAACTCGTCGCCGTCTGCCTCAACCTGTTCAGACAAGCGAATGGCGCCCTCACGGCCTGCAACAAGTGGCTCCAACTTGCATCGGCGCTCCCGCTGCGGCAGTCGGCGCAGGTCGCGGCCATTAAGATAGAGGAGATCAAAGGCAAAAAGGATGATTTCGCCGGGCTCATGCGCGGACGGACGGCGGCCGAGGGCGCGCTGCAGCATGCCGAAATCGGATCGGCCCTGCTTGTCGAGAATGACCGGCTCGCTATCAAGTATAGCCGTCGTGAGCGGGAGCTGCCGCCGCCTCGGCGACGATTGGCGGAAAGCGGTTCCTCCAGTCGTACCCACCCCGTGCGATGATGCGGATCCTGTCAGGTTCGATATGAAGCGCCAACCGATAGCCATCCCATTTCACCTCGAAGGCCCATTCCGGCCCTTTGGCGGCTTGTCGACGAGCATCGCGACGCAGGGATCGACGCGCGCCGGCATGGGTCTGGCGGAGGCGTATCAGGCGGCTTTTTTGATGAAGCTCTGGCCGTGCGCTTATTAACGCACGGATCCGCCGAAACGCCGCATTGTCGTGTGACCGGCTCGTCGACCCAGACCCAACAAGCCTATCAGGCTAGTCAGAACGGCTTACTGGACAACTTCACCTACTCTGTCACGATCAAGACCGCAAAAGACGGGTTCTGAAACCCCTCCACGGATGCTCTTGTGTCACTGCTTACCCGGGATGTGCCGTTTTTCCCACCTTTCGACAGATCTGGTGCTCGGAAAGGAAAGCCTTATGAACCACTTCGATCCAGCGAGCTTCTCTCGAAAAGCTGGCGCTGCAGAAATGGCATTCGATGCCGTCCGAGGTCTGCTGGGTATCTTTAAGGATGCAAAAGATCTGTTACCCGAGGACAAACGGGAGGCTGCAGCCTTGGCCATAGAGAGCAGCACCAAACAGCTGGCAGTCGCGGAAGCAGAAGTGGCGAGGGTTATGGGATACGAGCTTTGCCACTGCGCGTTTCCTCCCACCATCATGCTAGCTGTTGGCTATCAATCGAGTACCGGACGAAGGATCTATGAGTGCTCCAAGTGCGAATACAACACCGCAGGGCCTAATCAGTTCACGCGCCTCCGGTATGTGACTAAGTGAAAAGGCTTCGAGCCTCTGTGAAAGAAAAGGCCCCTCGCTGATTCCGACCAGAGCCCGAGCGTTCGACTTCACAGGCGAATCAAATCTCGCGCGGTTCGTTCGGATGCAAGCACCGCCCGCAGAGTGTTAGACTCTTTTTACTGCGACAATTCAGCTTCGCAATCGGCTCGCCAGTTTTTTTGCCAAGAGTTTGATCGGGCGAAGGGCGGTGGCCCCGGCTGATCTCGTGTTGGAACGTTTCTACAATTTCTGGGTTAGTAGGTCGTCGCCTCCTTGGGCGATGACCATATCGAGAGACAGAGCAGTGTCCGCAATCCTATCTCCGTCGGACACTGCTCACTTCTCTGCTAGCAGGAACGTCCAGATTGTGCCCCCGCATGTGTGGGACCGAGCCGGACGCCTAGAACGACCGCCTAAACCAGATCGCTATCGTGTAGCCGTCTCCTCTCACAACAGCTGGTCTCGCTCTGGTTTGCCCTTTGCACGCCTGCGTTCGTCTAGCAGGTTGAGCAACTCGTTTAGATTGTCCGCAGCGTATAGCTGCAAGCCAGTCTGCAGCACCCCCTCCCAACGTGCTGGCATTCCAGTGAAGCGGTCAATCACGCTCCAAAGTCCGTTGCCCTCATCCTTCAATTCATATCGCTGGGCCATAGCAGCATTTTAGCGCACCCTTAAATGCCGCGCTAGGACACCGTGATCTATTGGGAGGGTTATCGAGCGGGTGGTTTTTTTGATGAGGTTTTTTCCCATGCGCCAATTAACGCACAGCAACGATGAACCGCCGCGTTGACTTGGCGACGTCCAGAAACATATTGAGGGCATACGGCGCGTGCGGGCGCCTTTCACGACATGCGGGATATCGACACCTCGACAGAGGAGGATTCCGCATGCCGGAAAAGCCGAAAACGCTCGCCGAATTCAAGCTGCCTCACATGGCGCTGACGTGCAATCAGTTGCCGCAAGGGCCAATAAAATGTCGCCCGCCTGCTCGAGAGGCTCGGTCCGGAAACTACCATCCGCGATTTCATTGCCATGATTGGCGGCACCTGCCACCGCTGGCCGAATCCGAGAGAGCGTCAGGGCTGCGGCCTCGGCTGCGACGACCTGGTCTACATGTTCATGGCCAAGCCGGCGACCGACGGCTATGCCGAGAGCGTGCAGCAGCAACTCACCACCCGGTGAGATGGCGTGCGTTGCAGAAGCGCGGCAGATGCTCGGTTGAACACCTGACGATCCGTCGGCATTCGCAAGGCGGCGGGAAACACATCGGCGCCAGCAGGACAGGGCAACGTGCCGAGCCGCACTGATTCTGCTTCAAGCACCAGCCGAAATGGAAGTCCCGCAACGCGGCGACGTCGCTGCTCCACGTAGATTAATTTCCGGAGGAACAGACTGCTCGTTCAGGCAAAATTGCCGTATGTAAATGCTACCTGTAGTATGGTAGCGTGCCGGCGCTCAACCTTAACTCAAGGAGCCGATTATGGCGAGTTACAACGGCACTCTGAACAACGACAGCTTTATCGGCACCATCGATTGGGATGTATTTGATCTCAAAGCTGGTGACGACTATGCCGAGGGTGGCGACGGAGACGACATCTTCGTTGCGGGTAGCGGAAATGACACGATCTACGGCGGAGCAGGCCGGGAATACATTGATGGCGGCGCTGGCAACGATGTGATCTACGCTGGCGACGGCGATGATGGCTTCAACGGCCAAACGCATCCGTGGCCGGGATTCGGAGGCCAGCCGGTCTTCCAGGCTGTCGGAGGCGGCGCAGGAAATGACACGATCTATGGTGAAGGTGGCAATGATCTGCTGAAAGGCCAGTCCGGTGACGATTGGCTCTATGGCGGAGTCGGCAATGACACCTTGGACGGCGGCTCGGAAAACAACCGCCTCTGGGGCGGCGACGGTAACGACATTCTCGACACCGAGGCGGGCGTTGATGAACTCTATGGCGAAGCCGGAGATGATCGGATCGCGGCTGGCGGGGGCAATGACACCCTGGATGGTGGCGCAGACAATGACCAGATGACTGGCGATGCCGGCGACGACTTGCTGCTCGGCGGCACAGGTAACGACTACCTGGACGGCGGCGGCGACAACGACGTGTTGCAAGGCGGCGATGGCGTCGACACCCTGATCGGCGGCGGTGGGAGCGATCAGCTCTATGGCGGACTAGATGCCGACACGTTCGTCTTCAAGGGCCAGGCCGTACTTGTTGAGAGCAACACGGACGTGATCTGGGACTGGCAGGACGGTGTCGACCGGATCGTGATCGAGAACCTCGGCATAAATACCTATGCCGACAACATGGATGAGAGCACCAACGTGGCATCGGTCTGGGCCTATGACGCCTCTCAGGGCGACGTGGTGGTCCGCGGCGAGTTGTCGACCGGTGAGGATTTCACGATTCGTATCAAAGACATCAACGGTACGATTAACGCTTCCATGTTCTCGGCCGCCGACTTCCTCTTCGCGTAACCGACGAGGCCCGACGTGGTTCAAAGTGCGCCGGGCCTTGGCCAATTGACAGAATGGTCGGTTCACGGAAGAAACAACTCCATGAAGTGTGTCTCTATCCCGTCTGCAGTCGCCGCCATCGCGCTCGCGATTGCTCCGTTCAGTTCGGCGGTCGCCGCTGACGACATCACCGGCCGTCCGACCATCGACGGCGATACCATTGAAATCAGAGGAGAGCGCATTCGGCTGCACGGCCTCGATGCACCGGAGAGCTGGCAAAGATGCGGGGGATGGCGACGGCGGCACCTATCGCTGCCGCAAGGAGGCAGCATTCTCACTTGACAGGTTCCTGGCAGCTTCCCGCCCCACCCGCTGCGAGATCCTCGAGCGCGACCGCTATGATCGTTTCGTCGGTGTCTGCTTTCGTGCCGACGGACGCGAGGTCAATCGCTGGCTCGTGGAGGTCGGGAATGCGGTGGATTGGGAGCGGTACAGCAAGGGAGCCTATGCAGATGCTCAGGAGAACGCGCGTTCTCGATCAGCGGGCATTTGGCGCGGAAAGTTTGAGTTGCCTTGCCAGGCGCGCGCCGAACATGCGAGGCGGGAGCCGTCTTGCTGAGCGAATCCTGACCGTCACCGAGAAGATGAAGAAGCTGATCTGGGATTGTCCTGCATAAACAGAGCTGCAGAGGGCGACCAACTGCAGCTCCAATCGCGACCCCTTTTTTCAACTTCACTTGGCTCTCGCCCGTTCCATTCAAGGGAACCGCTTCGAACGTCGCCTGGATATTGAGATAGTGAGAGCGCAAGCGAGATCAAGGGCTGCCGGCTCGTCTAAACGCGATGTGCTCCGTCCGAGCTAAATCCGATTGGCTAAAGTTCAACCTGCCCCGCCTGATGTAAAATCAGCATTTTCTTAAATGCGAAGGGGAGAAATATGTCGAGGGGAACACTGTGCACCTTAACGGCGCTGGCCATGTCGTTTGGTCTTTCCTCCCCTGCGGAGGGAAGCACAGTCCAAATTCCGGGCCACAAGTTCAAGACCGCAAAAAATTGTGAGCGCAAGGCGCCAATCGGGAAATTCGATCGCAAGTGCGACATTCCGATTGTCGGCTGGCGTGGTGCCGAAGGCCTTTGGTGGCCGAGTGTCGCTCAAGGTGCCCCTGGCGGGTTCGGCCTTTAGATAAAGGCGAAGCGTTGTCACCGCCTTGAGCGAGGGACCGACGCCAGTCCCGCGAGTAAGCGCTTCGGCGCGCCTCTGAAGCCCGAATGAAGTCTGACGTATTCTCTCAAGTCTAGTCCACCGGGTCTAATGGACAGTACGCATAGCTGCCGTTAAAACCCGCGCTCGTTGGCGATGCGTGGTGCAGCCGGAAACTCTTCTCCGCGCCTATCGAGGCCGATAGACAGCAGATTGATAACGTAACCCGCGCGCTGATCAGCAAATCAGCGCAATCGCGAGGTTCGCTCAGATTTGGGCTGAACTCGTTACGACAATCGTAGGAATTCGGAGCCTATCGTCGCCGGCACGATCTGCGCTTTTTGGAGCCGAGGCAACGGCCCTGCGCTCTTATGATAGGAATTTGGCATGAGCGGTACGGGCAAGACCGGGAAGACCTTAAATACGACCGGCAACAGTCTGATCGATGGCGTACTTTCGGGTTATGCCTGGACCGGGACGATCACCTATGCCTTTCCGGCATCGAAGAGCAGCTACAGCTATAGCGGCGAAAAGGACAACGGCTTTGCCGAGGTCTCACAGGCGCAGATAAACGCCGCGCTCTTCGCGATGGAGCAAACATTCGGCTCGGCCGCCAATGACGGCTTCTCCGTCGAGGGCTTCACCAATGCCGACTTTACCTCCGGAAGCGCATCCAGCGCGACAATCCGGTTTGCACAGTCGACCATGCCCTCGACCGCCTGGGCGTATCTGCCGGGCACCTATGCCGAAGCCGGCGACATCTGGTTTGGCACGAGCTACGCCGGCACAATTTACGACTACAGCAAGCCGGTTGCCGGCAACTATGCGTGGCACACGCTCATGCACGAACTCGGCCACGCGCTCGGTCTGAAACACGGCCACGAAGCAGAGGGGGCCTTCAAGCCTCTGCCTTCTCAATACGACTCGATCGAATATTCGATCATGACCTATAGTGGCTATGTCGGAGCGGGCGACGGTTACTACTACGAGCAATACGGCGCGCCGCAAACCTTCATGATGGCTGACATTGCGGCGCTGCAGGAAATGTACGGCGCCGATTTCACCACCAACAGCGGGGACACGGTCTACAAATGGACGCCCGGCAGCGGTGCCACGCTTGTCAATGGCGCTGTCGGCATAGCACCAGGCGCCAACCGCATCTTCGCCACGATTTGGGATGGCGGCGGCAACGATACCTACGATCTCTCGGCGTATTTAACGGGCCTCAAGATCGACCTGCGGCCCGGCAACGCGTCGACCTTCAGCGTCGACCAGCTTGCCTGGCTCGGCGGCGGTTCCAATAACGGCTTTGCCGCAGGCAACATCTTCAACTCGCTGCTCTATCATGGCGATACCCGATCGCTGATCGAGAACGTCAAGGGAGGTTCGGCGGGCGACAAGATCATCGGCAACCAGGCGGCTAACCGGCTGTGGGGCAATAGCGGCAATGACACGCTGAGTGGCGCTTCCGGCAAAGATACGCTCTATGGCGGCTCGGGCGCGGACAAGCTCTATGGTGGCAACGGCAATGATACCTTGTACGGCGAATCGAACAACGATGCGCTCTATGGCGGCGGCGGCGCAGACAAGTTATTCGGCGCCGCTGGCGCCGACACATTCCAGTTCAAGGCAGTAGCGGACAGCACCGTTTCCACGTCGGGCCGCGACACCATTTACGACTTCGCCGCCTCGGATTCCGATCGGATCGATCTTTCCGCGATCGACGCCGACTCGGCCACGAGCGGCGATCAAGCCTTCACCTTCGCCGCCGCTTTCAGTGGCAAGAAGGGGGAGTTGCGCTACGACCGCGCTGCCTCCGACACCTATATCTACGGCGACGTCAACGGTGACAAGAAAGCCGACTTCGCGATCCATCTCGATGACGCCGTCACCCTGCAGAAGGGCTACTTCGTCCTGTAGACGGCCGGCGGCGAAACGTCTTGTTGTTCGTTACCAGACGGTGACGGAGCAGAGCAATCACCGCTCCACTCCGCCGCCGCTTGCAGCCAAAAGCCTGGCAATCTCCCGCTCCAGACGGTGCTGGTTTTCCTTTAGGTCGAGGATGATGTCCCGCTGGCTGTAGACGCTGCCTTGCGCCTGCTTCACCTCATCGATCTGCCTCTGATGGTCGGAGAAGCGCTGATCGTAGGACTGCCACACCCGATCGAGCTCGGCGCGCGGGACCTGAGCGTCTCGGAGATCCTTTAGCATAGACTGCTGCTGCAGCCGGTCCTCGGCGCCGCGCGCCGATCGCCATTCCATCTCCTTCTGCGTCACCATCTTTTCGTTCAGGATGGCGACCGAGGCCTTCAGGTCGCTGGTCGCGCTATTGATCGGCCAATAGGCGAGAGCGCCAAGTATCGTGCAGAAGCTCAATGCAACGCCGAGGGCTTGCCATTGTGGACGGTTGCGCTCTGCAAGCGTCGATGACAGAGCGGCGACGGAATTGCGCATCTCGGCCGCAAGCGCGCCAACCGCAGATTCCATTTGCTTGAAGCCGGTTCTCATCTCGGCCTCGAGGTCTGTCTGCCGGCGTCCGAGGTTCGTCACCCGCTCGCCAAGCTGCGCCGTCACCGCCGCGGCGATCTTGTTCTCGAGCTTTTCCTGTGCAGTGTTCATGGCGATCTCCTTATTCCGCTGCCTTGGCTTCGCGCAATGCGAGCGTGATTGCCGCATAGGCCTCAGCAGCCTTCACTAGTGCGGTCGCCGCGGTGACGCTGCCAGGATCCTTGCAAACGACGTCGAGAGCCGACCAAGCAGCCGCCTCTCGTGCGATGGTGCGCTGCTTGATGTTTCCGGTGCTGGCGACGATCAGGAATGCGGAGTGAGCCGTCGCCGCCGCCGAGCAGATCTGCGGCAGGTTCTTCTGGATGGCTGTGTCTATCGACGACGTGGTTTGGCAAGCGGACAGCACAAAGGCCGCCACTGCGAGAAGCAGGTAGCGCATTGTTCGATTTCCCTTTTGAGGGTTGGTGGGAGTTACAGACGGGCCGCCTGGACGTGCATCCAGTCGAAATCTCTGGCGCGGCCGAGGGAGAGCCAGCCTTCGCTCTCCCAGGCCACCCAGAAGGGAACAGCGTCGGAGTGAGAGAGGCGCGCCGACGGTTTATATGCGTGCAATTGATTGCGCTCGGGATCGAAGTCCATCGCGATCCCCCACGAGTGCATCGAATAGCTGTTGCCGCCGCGCATCTTGCGAACGTTCAGCTAACCTCCGAAGAGATTGAGGCCGAGATCCGCCCTCTCCTTCGCGCTATAGGTCGATGCGACCTTCTCAAGCACGCGCTGGGCCGAGGCGGCGACCTTCTGATGAAGCGTGATCCTCCGGACCCGGATGCTCTTCGACCGTAAGCGCTCATTTCGCTGCACGTTGACGCCCGCGCTTTGGCAGATCGTGGTGGAATGGGAACTGCATGCGGTTTGATCAGGCCGCTGTAGCTTTCGGGAAGTTGAAGGGCAGCAGATCGTCGATATTGGCGTTTTCGGCACGCTGAGGCAATTCAGTGAGGACATAGCGCAAGTAGGCCAACGGTTCGATGCCACAGGCCCGACAGGTCAACATCAGACTGTAGATGGCGGCGCTGGCCTTGGCTCCGTGGACTGTGTCGCTGAACAACCAGGATTTCCGGCCGGTGGCAAAGATTCTGATATCGCGTTCGAGAAGGTTGTTGTCTATCGGCATCCTGCCATCTTCGGTGTAGCGCGTCAGATAACCCCATTGGTTCAGGGTGTAGAACACGGCATCGCCGAGCTTGCTGTCTGGCAAGACCTTCGGGGCGATTTCGTCGAGCCATTCCTTGAGGGCGGAAAGGATGGGAACGCTGTGTTGCTGGCGAAAGCGGCGAATGCAATCGGCCTGCGTTTCACCGTCATCCGGCGCCGGCATCAACCGAGGTCCTCACCCGATTGGAAACGTCCTGGGCGGCGGTCCGCAGGCTGTCTTGGGGATGTACAGCCACATTCAAGAGAGCCTCCTGACGGAACAAATATTAGCTTTCGCCGTTATTCGTTCGCCTCGGGGAGGAGCCCAAAAATGCTTATAGAAGCAGCAATAAACTGCAGTGATATTCACTGGACGGAACCTGTGAGGATCCGGATTGGCCGGGCGAAACCTCTCGAGATAGATGGTCCGTATGCCGCTTTGAACGTCATGGCGCACCGATGGCCGGACGTCCGTGGTGACCGATATGACAAGGCCAAGCGGCTGTGCATGGCGGCGCTCGGACGGCGTGTAGCGGCGTGCTCGATCAAGGATGATTTCATCGAAGCGTGCATCGAGGCGGATATTCTGGAGGACCCCCATTAGAACATCCTCTCTTGGCTGACCGCCGGCCGGTTCGACACATAGCGGGTGTACCGGGCCTCAAATTTCAGGGTTTCGGTAATGGTCGGATCGCCGAAGCGGACCTTGATCGAACCGATCTCGGCGATTCCCTCGACCTCGGAGCCAAACACCTTGTGGATCTTCTTCCAGTCGGATTCGCTCGCGGCGATCTTCTCGCGCGCGGCTTTGTATTTTTCGGCCCGGTAGAGGTACATGACGGCGTCATAGTCAGCGCGGGCGCCCTCGCCGCCATAAAGGTCGGCGGCGATCGGCCGGGGGTTGTCTCGCCTGGTGCCAAAGCTGTTACGCTGATTGAGGATGAGCACCGCGCTCTGCGTCTCGTCAGCCAGGGCCTTTAGCTCGACCGTCACCTCGCCTGAGATCCGGTCGGCTGAGAGCTTCGGATCGCGCGGCTTCACCTTGCCAATGTGATCGATGACGATCAGCGGCGTCTGGCCGGTGGCGTTCTTCTTGATGAAGCGGCGGGCATAGGCGGCGAGCTGGCCGACGCCCTCGCGCTGGCAGCGGACGATTTCCAGCGGCTGCTTGTCGAGCCACATGGCGAACTGGACGCATTCATCCTGCTCATGCTGGGTCATCAGCTTCGACGGGTCGCGCTGCTGGCGGATGTCGATCCCCTTCTCCTGGGCGATCATCTGGCGCACGCACTGCGCGGCCGACTGGTCATAGGAGAGGAACTGAACCGGATGGCCGTGCTTGACCGCGTGCAGGATGAGCTGGATGGTCAGGCTGGTCTTGCCCTCACCCGAGGAGGACAGGAGCCCGTAGAGATTGCCCGCCTCGAGCACCGGCTCGGAGAGAACCTTGGCGATCTCCTGAAGGGCAATCGGAACGCCGACCACGCCATCGCGGCGCGCCGAGGCGTTGAAGGCGTTGAGATATGAGGCTCCGGGCGACACTCCTGCCTTCAGCGATGCAAGGCGCGTCCTGCGCTCTTTCAGACGCTGTTCGAGGGATTCGATCTCCTCATCGAGCGTCAGTAGCGAGTGGCCTTCGGAAGCGATCTCCGTCGCCAGCTTCGCATCCTCGGCCAGGCCGCGGGCGAGAGCGACGCCCTTGATGATTTGCAGCGAGGCGTCGAGCTCATATCGGATGGCCGGGTTCACGCTCAGCTTCTGCAGGTTCACCAGGTACTCGGCCGGCGAGCACGGCAGGCGCTCGATGTGCTTCGGAACCGCTGGCTTCAGCGACACGGCGTTGATGTGCTGCTGAGATTGAAAGAGCTTCACCGCCTCCCGAAAGATGCGCTTGTGCAGCTCCTCGGCGAAGTCGTCGACGTCAAGGCCACAGTCGGCCATGATGTTGTTGTCGCTCATCACACAGGCGAAGAACTTCTCGGCGGCCTGGAATGCGTCGTCTTCGGTGATCCGATCGTTGAGCTTGAACTCGGCGTGCATGTTCATGCCTGCCTCCCGGCGTAGAGGATGACGGGAGAACGAGGCAGCCGGGGCGTCTCTGTCCAGATGTACCAGGCGTGATCTTCCGTCCCGGTGATGCCGTCGAGGGTCCAACTGATCCGATCGGTCAGCGTGATCTTTGCGGCGAAGCGCGGGTTATCGCGATACAGGTGTGTGCGGGTGCTGCCGGAATCGAACTTGGCAGTTAGCAGCAGCGCGACGAGGCCGGTGCAGCGCTCGAGTGCCTTTTCCGCGAACTTCACAGCCGTCCGGTTCTGGACGCCATAGGGCGGATTCGTGATGATGCCATCGCCACCGAAGGTAATCGGCAGGTCATCCAAGAAATCCACCCATTGATCCTGCTGGCGGGAATAGGTCGCAAAGTCGCTTGTGTGGACGGTTGCGCCGGCTTCCTTGAGAACATCGGCGATCAGGTGATTGCCGGCAGCCGGTTCCCAGATGCGCATCCCTTTCACAGGGAAATGGCGAACGAGAGCTTCCGTGGCCCAGGGCTCGGTCTGATAGAGATCGTTCTCGATGCGCGCGTATTTCGAGGCAACGACCGTCATGCCGCCGCCCTTGCAGATGGCAATGACGGCATCGAGCATGGCGATGTCGCGCAGCTTGTTCTCAGCCTCGGTCTCAGGACGCGGGCGCTTTGATCGCGGGCCGTGATCTTCATGTGAACTTCTGGCGCTTCTGGGCTTCGGCCCATTCGATGATTTCGCCCGGCCTTTTTTGTTGATCAAAGGCGCGCAAAAAATCGCCGCCCAACACGCCACGGTTACGACATAAGCCATTGACGTCACCGCTAGTTGTGAGACCCTAGATGCTCTTTGGCTTTTGGTTTCCTTCTTGAGCTTGTGGCTTACACATTTCGATCGTTGTCATGCACAAGGAAGGACAGTCTTCGAGGAGGTCAACCATTGATGCGATTGACACGTGTGTCGGCCGCCGTGCTGATCTTGCCTGCACTGTCCGGCTGTAATTTCTTTGACTCCGAATTGGTGACCGCATGCGAGGAAAGCCTGAAAAAGCGGTTGCGATCCCCTTCAAGATACGAGCGCATTGAGATCGTCCGCTCCGAAGCAAAAATGGATCCGCAGGCCTTTGCCAAGCGCGTTGCTGGTAGAACTGACATCCCCACAAGCTACTTCAAAAGCAAGATGCAGGAGTACGACAACGGACAGGTGAGCCCCAAGGTGTTCACCGTTATCATCAGCTATGACGCGCCCAACGCCTACGGAACGCCGATCCGCAGTGTCGCTCACTGTGAGTATATCAGCAATTACGGCGACGATTCTCAAGCGTCTGAAGTCACGGTATCGATCGATGGGCAAACGTACATGGAATGGCTCATTGAAGGCATGAAGGCCGCCAATTGCGTCAGGAATTGGTTGAGCGTCGACGCGCTGTTGCCAGTAATCAAGAGCCAGGGGAGATCGTGGCAACTGCAAAGGGCGTGATTGAATTTCAGATGAGCATCGAGGCGATCGATCGAGCCATAGACGACGAAAAGAGGCTACACGGGGCTTCAGTAGCCCCTTTGGGCGGTGCCCCTAATCCTTGACTGCAACTTGCGCTGTGCGACGCTGAAGCCTCTTGGTTGTACTGATTAGGGGCGGAGGATGGCAGTGAGCGGCGTTACTGACGAGGAACGAGCGGCAGAGATGAAGCGCCGCGATGATGCCATTAACGTGCGAGAGGAAAGAAACGCAGCGTGGCGTCGTTCTTGGTTAAAGCTACCCAAGGCATTCACGAGATGCATCCACTGCCGCAGCCCCATAAAGTGGGACCCCACGGTCCCCGAAATACATATCTGCCGCTAACGGCACCTCGCCGCCGATCTCTCCTGCTGGTCTGCTTCCTTCGCGGCACGCGTGAACCGCTAAGCCGATTTGCCGTTACTCAACTCAAACACCATTGCATCATCCTCCCTCTCCCTGATCCCCTGGAACGACGGATGCCGCAGCTTGCCGTCTTCCGTCCAGGCGCGATACGCGATTTCCGCGACGAGGAAAGGCTCCGTGAAGACCGAGCCCTTCCGCTTCAGGTTCACCGCCGGCGAATCCGTCTCGATCTCCTCTAGCAACTCCCGAAGCTTCACCGACTCTTCACGCGTCCAGCCGGTTCCGCAGCCTCCGACGTAGACGAGTTCGCCGCCTCTATGCGCCGCTAACAGCAGACGCCCGATTGCGCCGGTAACGGTCGATGGCTCGAAGCCGACGATGACGAAACTGTCGCGGCGGGTGCAGGTGATCTTGCGCCACGCATCGTTTCGACCTGAGCGATACGGCCGCTCGCGGTGCTTCGCGATAACACCTTCGAGGCCGAGTTCGCAGACGACGCGGAGAAACTCGTCGCCGTCTGTCTCAACCTGTTCAGACAAGCGAATGGCGCCCTCACGGCCTGCAACAAGTGGCTCCAACTTGCGTCGGCGCTCCCGCTGCGGCAGTCGGCGCAGGTCGCGGCCATTGAGATAGAGGAGATCAAAGGCAAAGAGGATGATTTCGCCGGGCTCATGCGCGGAGGAACGGCGGCCGAGGACGCGCTGCAGCATGCCGAAATCGGATCGGCCCTGCTTGTCGAGAATGACCGCCTCGCCATCAAGTATGGCGGCCGTGAGCCGGAGCCGCCGCGCCTCGGCGACGATTGACGGAAAACGGTTCGTCCAGTCGTACCCACCCCGTGTGATGATGCGGATTCTGTCAGGTTCGATATGAAGCGCCAACCGACGCCATCCCATTTCACCTCGAAGGCCCATTCCGGCCCTTTTAGCGGCTTGTCGACGAGCATAGCGACGCAGGGATCGACGCGGGCAGGCATGGGGTCTGGCTGAGGCGTGTCGGGCGGCTTTTTTGATGAAGATCTGGCCATCGCAGATTAAAGCGGGCGGCGCCGCAAAAGCGTCAGCGAAACGATTTCCGCCAACCTGCGGCCCACGCGTCAAGTTCGGAACAGAACCAACGTTCCCCATATGCCGGACTTATCCGAGTTTGCGAGTAATACTCCTGCCCGGGCACGTGGAAAATTCTCTCTCCCGTGATGCTGACATTACCCTTGATGTTGCAGGATCCGCCACCTGAGCCGTTCCACAAACCATGGAGGTCGCTGACGGTGATGCCGCCGGCTGCGCCGACCGCGAGCGCCGCGGCCAATAATCCCGGCGCTTCAAAAAGCGCAGAACGCTGTTGCTGCTTTCGGTCGCCTTGTCGATAAATCATGCCACCTCCCGCATTTCGCCTGACGATGGTAGAAGAGGGCACAAGTTAGCAAAAGCTGCACAATTGGAGTAATCAACGGCTAAGGGCCGGATTGACTCTCAGCGCCACCGGAACATAATAGGAACATTCATCGGCGTTGCGGCCGCCAATCTGAAACTGAGGGGTATAGGACTCCGTGCGTGCGCGGAGAAGGAGTTGTCATGCCTACTGAAAGGCAAACTTCCGACGTCGAGGAATTCGATGCGTGGATGGATGAAGTCGCATCAGCACTTGCCTGGCATAGCGGAGACGCGGAAGCGACAATCCGCACACTGCTCGCCGACTGCAAGCATCTGCGCGAGCAACTAGCATTGGCTCAGATTGCGATGGGTCTTGGCTTCACTCGCGGCTGGTCGCCCTGCCCAGAGCGCCAGGATGAGGTGACGACGTGAGCGACGAGCAAGGCGCGGCCAAACACGATACGACGCTTTACGTGCACTATTGCAAGCATCCCGACTGCAAGAAATGGGGTGCCTTCGGCTTCGCAGTTGGCAAGGCGGAGCCGAACTGGTTCTGCCTCGAGCACCGTCCGGAATGGAAGCCGCGCAATGCCTAGAGCTGGTGCCTGGTGGCTGTCCGAACTTGTCGACCGCAAGATCCGGATCGAATGCGAATGCGGGGTAAAGAGGCGCTACGACGCAAGGGCCATGCTAAAGCGGATCGGGGATCGCACTATGCCCGCTTTGTTGACGGAATTGGCCATCGCCATCGGTTGCGTGAAAACGGGCAACAAGTTCTACGACCGTTGTCGGCTGGTCTACCAAGATACCCTGCCCGATCGGGATAACAAGTTCTCCCGATGGAACCGGCCGACGGTGCGGCGCCGGCCGGCTCTCCCGACGAGATCACCTTCGCAAACCTTCCGGAATGGTATGACCTGTTCTGCAGTTGCCGCAGATGCGGCCGCGAGAACCGGATCGATCGGCGCGCGCTGGCGCGCCGGTTCGGGGCGAAGCGTCCGATTCTCTCCCTCGCGCGATACCTGCACTGCACGGACTGCGGGAATAAGGGCGGGAACGTCATCAAGATTGGCAGGATCGGCCGATGAGGCGGACGTTCTTGACGTCAGCCTTCCTATGTGCCCACTCCAGCAAGATTTTTTGAACTGGACGACTCAATGATGCTTCGCCGCTTTCTGACTGCTGCCCCGATCTTGCTTCTCGCAATTTCCGCGGCTGCTGGCGGCGCCGAAACGATTGCCGGGCGAGCGACAGTAATCGACGGTGACACTATCGAGATCAGAGGCGAGCGCATCCGTCTACACGGCGTCGACGCGCCGGAGAGCTGGCAAAAATGCGGGGATGGCGACGGCGGCACCTATCGCTGCGGCAACGAAGCCGCACTCGCACTCGACAGGTTCCTGGCAGCTTCCCGCCCTATCCGCTGCGAGGTCGTCGAGCGCGACCGATACGGACGGTTCGTCAGCGTCTGCTTCCGTGCCGACGGTCACGAAGTCAATCGCTGGCTTGTCGAAAGCGGCAATGCCGTGGATTGGGAGAAGTATAGCAGAGGGGTATATGTAGGCGCACAGGAAGAAGCACGGTCACACGGCGTCGGCATTTGGCGCGGCACGTTCCAGTTGCCTTGCCAGGCGCGAGCTGAGCATGCAAAGCGTAAGTCAACTTGCTAAGATGAGGCCGCGACAAGCGGCAAGGGGGATGGTCCCGCGATATTCGTTTGCGCGTGACTAGCGACAAACTGAAAAAGCCCCCCTCGCCGGTCCGGCAAGAGAGGCTTTGCGCCCGAGCGTTCGACTTCACAGGCGATGAATACTTTGCGCGCTCTGTTCGCGAGTGCAAGCATCACGTGCAGAGTGTCAGGTTCTTTTCACTGCGACAATTCAGCGCTCACCTGTGTTCACACTCGGCTGCGGCAGGACGCGTTTCTGCAGCGGATTAGCGATAGGGTGGAGGCGAACCTGGGCGTTCAGATCATCCGCTCGTCGCGCTGAGACCAGGTGGAAATGTTCGTTCTTGAGCATCGTAAAGCGGCAGACGCCGCCATAGCACAGGCAATGAGGAGGAAGGATGGTCGGCAGACGACCTGATGAACGCCGCCAATGACGAACGAGGCCCGGGAAGAAAAGGGCCTGGAGAGCTGGTAGACGGTTTTCGCGGCTTCCGGGTCTTCGATGAAGCAAACATGAGCCAGGAACCATCGCCTTCCATGGTCGTTGACCTTCAAAAGGAGAACGCCATGCCGAAGCAAGATCCTATTCCCACCCCAGCCGAGACTCCAAGGGAACCACAGGGCATTCCTGGCAGGCCGGACCGCGGCCTGGAAAAGCCTGCCGAACCGCCCATCAAAAAGCCGGAGGATAGCAAGGATCCAACGGATCCGACCCTTTTGCCGATCGGTGACCCGGCCGGAATGGCTTAGCTCGCTATAGAACTCGGTCTATGTCTGCCGGAAACTGAGCGGCCGTGGGAGGTTCGAACCTCTGCACATGGAGAGATGCCCATGCTGATCCAACAGTTGCCGGACGAGCCGGTGGCGGGCGCGATCATCGTCAAGCTCTATCGCTACGGCGACGAAGTGAGAGGCTATGTACGACAGGTCGTCGACCCGTCCAAAGACGACGTCATCTTCCCCGGCGAGGAAATGGAGCCGGAAGCCGCTTTTCGTCTGGCCGAAGCACATAGCAGGGGGGAAGCGCCGATTTACGTGGAGCTTGTGGAAGATGTTCAATGGGACTCGAACTGGGGCACTTTGATCAGCTAGCCTGATCCAGCACATTGTCGGCGCGCATTTTTGATCGAGTGGTACTGGAGCCACATCCCTGCTCCAAGCGCGGGACGCGAGAGGCCAAGCCCGCCTCTCGCATGGATTCCTGACAAGCTCGTCCCACGCGCTCCACTATGCCTGTCCGAGCGGCAGAGCGACGAAGCGCGACGCACCGCCCGACTGGATGCGAAGCAGCGCGGCCACTCTGCCTTCCTTACGAAGCGACGCGAGATCGCGGCGGAAGTCCTTGGCTTTCGAGACCGCCTTGCCGCCGACGTCGAGAATGATGTCGCCCGCTTCGAGGGTCATGCTGCGCCGCCGCCCTTTAGGATCGATGGCGACGACGACCATGCCTTTCTCGCCGGGGCCGGCCACCTCGCTCGCCGGCGCCAGCAGAAGCCCGAGATCCTGCTCGCTGGCTGGCGCAGCGCTGCCGCTGCTTGCCGCTTCGACCGGCGCGGGTCGTTCCTCCGGCATCGTTGCGAGCTTTAGAGCAAGGTCCTTTGGCTCGCCATTGCGAAGAATGCTCACCGTCACAGAGGTGCCGGGTGCCATCGCACCGACCTTCGGCCAGTTCACGCGGATCGTTGATTGTTGCCCCATCGACCGCCGTGATGACGTCGCCGGAGCGGAGATCGGCCTTGCCGGCCGGGGCGGCAGGGTCCGTTTCGTCGACTAGGGCGCCCTTGGCTTCCTTCAAGCCGAGGCCCTCGGCAATGTCTGCAGTGACCTGCTGTTCCTTGATGCCTAGCCAGCCACGCGTCACATGGCCCCTGTCCTTCAGCTCGGCGTTGACGGCTTTCGCCGTGTGGGCCGGGATATCGAAGCCGATGCCGACTGCCGCCGGACGGCGAGAAGATCGCCGTGTTGACGCCGATCACATCGCCGTTGACATCGAAGGCCGTGCCGCCGGAATTGCCGCGATTGATCGGCGCATCGATCTGAATGAAGTGGTCATAGGGGGCCGGCCCCGATGTCTCGCCCTTCGGCGGAGACGATCCCGGTGGTGATCCGGGCATCCGACCTTGGGTGGCTCGCGTGATCGACGGCACGGCCTCATACTCTCCGTCGTCTTTGACGATGATTCGAGCGCCAGCGATCAAATGAACTGGCGGAGCCATCTTGCGGAACCAGTTTGCCCCAACCCGCAGGGATGACGGCGTTTCCGGGTGTTCTCGCCTGCTACGATTTCGAAGTGACGCTCCCGCATTGGCAGGGTCACGATGTCGGGTTCACTGGGAACTGGATGATCTAGGCTTGGCTACCCTTTCGACCAGCGCGCGAAAACCGGGACTATCCAGTTCTTAACGGGGCAGGACGGCGTTGATTCAAAGTGTAACAACGGCAAAGAAAGCCCGCGTTTGCAAGGCGATTGGGCTGACGAGCTTGACATGGGGCATGGGAGTTATAATGTTTATGCTGAAACGTTATAACTCGGGACGTAAAGGGAGTTATGATGTCTTTGCGGAAACATTATAACGAGGGTGCCCCGTGGTGTGGAAGGCAATCAAACGGCTTCTCGGTCGTCCGTCGAAAATGATTCGGGCGAGGTCGGCACTCGAGAAGGCGATGGCCGACCTGGCTGCCTAAAGATGGTTTGGCTGGCCCGCCGTCCAGTCTAACGAAATCGAAACCATGGAAGAGGCCTCGGCACTCTCGAAAGCCGCTGCGAAGGATCGCAACCAATGAGACAGATCGACCTGGTATATCGGACCATGTTCGCCGAGCTGGTGCAGCGCTCGCTCGATGCGCAGTTCCAAGCGGATTTCCCGCTCGAGGGGCGGTTTGTAACGGTTCCCGTCAAAGGGAAAAACTACTGGTATTTCGATCTACCTACTCCCCACGGTGACAAGCGGCGCTATGTAGGCCCGCACAGCGACGCGGAAATCACGGCGCGGGTGAATGCT
Source organism: Sinorhizobium fredii USDA 257 (assembly GCF_000265205.3). Taxonomy (NCBI): domain Bacteria; kingdom Pseudomonadati; phylum Pseudomonadota; class Alphaproteobacteria; order Hyphomicrobiales; family Rhizobiaceae; genus Ensifer; species Ensifer fredii. The sequence continues at coordinate 2,935,251 of NC_018000.1, read as the reverse complement.
CACAAGAAGATCAAAGACGAGCTCCGCGAGCGTCGGCGCATGGTCAGCACTCTCCTTCGAACCGCCGGCCTGTCGGGACCCGATGCCTTCGTGGGCGACATCACGAAAGCCCTTGCGGATGCCGGACTGTTCCGGCCACGGGCCGTGCTGATCGGGTCGGTGGCTTTTAGCTGCTATGCGGGCCTGCTCGGCGTTCGGCTGCCTTCGACGGCGATGCAGACTGGCGATGCGGATTTCGCGCAGGACTTCGCGATCTCGGCCGAGGTCGGGGACAGCCTGCCGCCCATTCTAGAAATCCTGCAATCGGTCGATCCGGCGTTCCGGGCGGTCCCGCATCAAGCGGACAAGGCGAAGGTCGTCGCCTTCCAGAACGGCAGGGGCTATCGGGTAGAATTCCTGACGGGGAACAGGGGATCGGACGAATACACGGGCAAGCCGTCGCCAATGCCAGCCCTCGGCGGTGCGTCGGCGGAAAACCTCCGGTTCTTGGATTTCCTGATCTACGAGCCTGTGAGGACCGTTCTGCTCCATAGGGAGGGCGTGAGCGTGAACGTCCCCGCGCCCGAAAGGTATGCCGTGCATAAGCTCATCGTGGCGTCCAGGCGACTCACAGACGCGCTTGGGCGGGCGAAGCGCGACAAGGACCTACTGCAGGCCTCGTTGCTCTGTGAGGCGCTGCGGGAGACGCGCCAAAGCAATATTCTGGCCGATGCCTACCAAGAGGCGTGGGAGAGAGGGCCGTCATGGCAAGAGGCGATCATATCTGGACTCGCGATGATGCCGGACAACGGGAAAGGAGCGCTGGCGGCAGCCATGGGCATATCGATGGACGAACTCGGGAAAGGGTAGGACGATGATCGAACACAGCCGATATGACAACGGCCATTGCCAGCGCCGCGGCACCTGAGCTGAATAAAACGTCCGGAATAGGCTTAGCTACACATAACAGAGCTGCAGACGGATTGGCCGGGTCCACTGCAGCTCCGATCGCGGCGTATCCTCAATTAGCTGGCGCTCATTCGCGCCCTGTTCCGTCCAAGGGAACCGCTTCGAACGTCGCATTACGCGTATTTAGATAGCTTTGGCGCAAGCGAAATCAAGGGCAATTACCCTCGCGCACGTCCCTGCACGTGTAGACCGGACCCGGCATTGCCATGAGCGGTCAATGCCGGAATCCATCCGCTAGCTTCCGCCGTTCCGGGCGCCGCAAGGCAGCGTTGAGGCCAGTTTGGAACCTTTTGCAATCAGGTCGGCGAAGCGGCAGTCGTATCGACCACCTCGAAGTCGTGGGTGATCGTCGCCGTCTTGGCGAGCATCGCCGACGCCGAGCAGTATTTCTCGATCGACAGCGCGATGGCGCGTTCGACCTTGCTGGTTGCAAGCCCGCGCCCCTTGACGACAAAGTGCATATGGATGCGGGTAAACACTTTCGGCTCCTGATCCGCCCGCTCCGCGCTGAGCTCGACGATACAATCCTCGACCGGCTGGCGACCCTTTTCGAGGATGTGGACGACATCGAAGGCGGAGCAGCCCCCGGTACCGATCAGCACCATCTCCATCGGACTCGGCCCCGGCGTGCTTCCCTCCGGCTCAGAAGCCGTGCCTAGCACGACATTGTGGCCGCTCCCGGATTGGCCGACGAAGGTCCGCCCTTCAACCCATTTGATACGAGCCTTCATGATGACCTCCTGTCGCGATTTGCCGATTCTCGTCCGAGCTTGATAACGTGAATCGCATCGCTACAACATGCCGCGCGAAGATATAGCGCGACATGTTCGCTTCGAATTCGGCAATCCAAGACGTACGTCAACTTCGGAGTGGTCGAGGCGCGCGACATCCGCATTCGCTCCGCTATTCCGCCGTCTGGATAAGCGAACCAACGGGGCATTCTGTTGTGGCGCCGGCCAGGCTCCGCTGACCCAGACTGAAATCACCCGCGGTCTTCACGCCAGGCCAATATGGGCGCGACAGCTTCCCGAAGCGCGGCGAGATCGGTCGCCTCGATCTTTCGGAAGGGACGCCGTGAAGGTCCGCAGTTGACCCCCATGATGCCGAGCAATGCCTTGGACCCGGGCATAACCCCTACCTTGATCAATGCCTGGATCACCCGGTTGGCCATGACCTGCAGTCGCCGTGCTTCCTCGATCCGCCCTGCCGCCGCGCACGTCCTCAGGGCAACAAACACGTCGCCCATGAAGTTATAGGTCGTGCCGATCGCACCCTGTGCCCCCATGGCAAAGCCGGCGAGGCACATTTCGTCATAGCCGTTGTAGACGATGGCGTCGGGCACGGCATGGCGGATGCGTTCGAGTAGGAACATGTCCCTCGATGTGTGCTTGATGCCGATGATATTGGGGTGCGAGAGAAGCTCGACGAGTTCAGGCAGCGTGAAGCCACTGGTGCGGGCGGGAAAATTATAGACGATGAGCGGCAAGCCGGAGGCATCGGCGAGTTCTCGATAGTGCGTCATGACTTCGGGTCGGGAGAAATCGTAGTAAAAAGGCGGGATGGCCGAGATCGCTTGATAGCCGGCTTTGGCTGCGTGTTCCGAGAGCCTGAGCGCGTCCCTCGTGGCAATCGTGCCGACATGGGCGATCAGCTTTAGGCGGCCGCCCGTGGCGGCAGCGACATTGGAAAGATAGTCGGCGCGCTCGTCGAGCGACTGCAGCATCGCTTCGCCGGAGCTGCCCCCGACATAAACGCCGTCGATGCCAAGCCGGATCTGAAACTCGAGAAGCGGACCGATGGCCCGCCGGTCGATAGTCTCGTCTTCGGAAAACGGCGTGAGGAGGGCCGAATAAATCCCTTCAAGGTCCATGGTTTGATCGCTTTCAAAGGTTCGTGGGAAAAAGCTCAGGCAGCTCCTGGCGGGCCGCAGCGCCAAGCTGGATAACCGCTTCATTGGGCGCGGAACTGTAAGGCCAGAGCAGCTCCGGACCAATTGGACACCAGCGGCCGGCTGCAGCCATCGCTTTGTCGAGTGCGGCGTTCGACAGGCCGTAGCGCGCGGCAAGCGGCAGAACATGCTCGTTCATGAAGCCGATGACGCGGGTCTCGAACGCGAGGGCATCCGTCGGATCCTCATGGAGCTGCCGCCACCACCGCACGGCGCCGGCGGGACTGAGACACGCGACATTGGAATAGGAGCCACGCCCCCCGGCGAGGCAACCGCTCGCCATGAAATGTCCGGGAATGAAGACAGCGAGATCCGGCAGCTTCCGGCGGAGCTCCTCGTACCAGGTACGATCGCCTCCCGGCAGCTTGGCGCCGATAAGGGTGGGCACTGCGGCCTGCAGCCTTGAGATCTCGTCGAGGCTCAGCCGGCGCTTGGCATGCGGCGGATTGTAGAGGACCAGCGGAATGTCTGGTGCTGTTGCCGTCATGCCGGCAACGAAACGCTCCGCTTCGTCATAGGTCGGTGCCCACCAATCCGGCAGGGTCACTTGGACGGCATCGGGCCTCAGTACTGCGATACGGGCCAGCCGCTCGCGTGCGACGCGTGCGTTTGTATGCGAGACGCCGATCTGGAAAGGCAAGGAAACGCTACGGCAGAAATCGGCGACCAGGTGACTAAGCCCGTCGAACTCTGCCTCCGTCTGGCTGTGAAATTCGCCTGCCGTGCCGCTCGTATAAATGCCCTCGAGGCCGCTCCCGTGAAGCACGGATAGCTGCTCTTGTAGGGCGGGCCAATCGATCGCGCCTTTTTGATCGAGCGGCAGGAGCACCGCTCCCCAGACGCCTTCGGGCGGTTTGGCGGGAAGGCTCACCGAGCAGCTCCGAGCATCTGGTCGGGAATGAAGGTGACGAGGGCTGGAAAGACGGTGATCAGCACCAGGACGATGATCAGCGGAACGAGCAGTGGAAGGATACCGCGGGCAAGCACACCGAAGGGAATGTTGGCGACTTTCGAGACCACGAAAAGCGCCACTCCCATCGGCGGTGTCAATATGCCGATCATCAGGTTGAACACCACCACCACACCGAAATGGACGGGATCTATACCGTATTGAAGCGCGGTCGGCACCAGCACCGGCACGATGAGCAGCAGGATCGCCAACGCCTCGATGAAGGTGCCGAGTGCAAGCAGCATGAGGTTCACGAGGATGAGGAATGTCAGCGGGTCATCCGCATAGTTGAGGAAGAACGCGGCGACGTGCTGAGGCACCTGCTCCCGCGCGATCACATAGCCGAATAGCGACACGCCCATGATGAGGAGGCCGACGGCGGCCGTATGGCCGACCGTCTCGCGGAGCACCGTCACGAGTCTGGCGAAAGTAATTTCGCGGTAGACTACGACGCCGAGCAAGAGCGCATAGCTGGCCGCAACGACGGCAGCCTCTGTCGGCGAGAAGATCCCCGCAAAGATGCCGCCAATAATAATGAAGGGCGTCATTAGCGGAAAGAGCGCTCGCCAGAAGGTGGACCAGACCCGGCGAAGGCTGGCGCGCTGCTCTGTCGCATAGTTCCGCCGCCAGGCGATGACATAGACCATGACCATCAGCGAGGCCGCACACAGGAGGCCCGGCACGATACCGCCCAGGAAAAGCCCGCCGATTGAGGTGTTGGCAATCACGCCATAGACCACGAGAGGGATGGAGGGCGGGATAAGCGGTCCGATGATCGCAGATGCGGCCGTGATCGAACCGGAGAACTGCTCGTCATAGCCGGCGTCGCGCATTGCCTTGATCTCAAGCTGACCAAGACCGGCCGCATCGGCAACAGCCGAGCCTGACATGCCCGAGAACATCACGCTCGCCATGATGTTCACATGGCCGAGTCCGCCGCGGATATGGCCGACAAGGGCCTTGGCGAAATCGAAAATGCGCTCGGTCACGCCGGAAACGTTCATCAGCTGGGCGGTGAGAATAAAGAAGGGAACCGCAAGGAGCGGGAAGCTATTGAGGCCAGCGACCATGCGCTGCCCAGCAAAATTGAGACCCGTGCCCTGCCAGAGCATATAGGCGAGAGCCGCCACGATCAGTGTGAAGCCTACCGGCATGCCGGCGACCAGAAGAGCAAACCATCCCCCGAAGAGCGTCGTCATCTAAAGGTACCTTTCGGAAGGGGCATCGGCGACCGGATGACCGCCGCTCAAAAGCGCTCGGGCATCCCGCGCCATAACCAGCATGATCCTGACCGCCGCAAGCATGCCGAAGACCGGCAAAGCTCCGTAGAGCCAGGATTCCGGCACGCCGATCGCAATCGACATCACCTTATGGGCGCGAATTGCGCCGAAGATGCCGTAGTAGACGAGGATGAGGAGCGCGCCGAGCACCAGGCCATCCAAAATGAGCCGCAAGACGAGCTGCGCCCGCTCCGGAAGCATCATCGGCACAATATCCATGGTGATGTGCGTGCGCGAGGTGATCCCCTCTGCAGCGCCAAGCGCCACCAGCCATACGAAAGCGTAGCGGGCAGCCTCCTCCGTCCAGAACAACGGATCGCCGAGAATGAACCGGGTGATGATCTGAAGCGCGATTACGGCAAATGCGAAGACCAAGAGGCCGGCTGCCAGTGTCTCTTCGATACGGGCAAGACTTTGCCTGCGACTTGGATTGGCCATTGCTGAATTCCTTGGGGTCAGAAGGCGTTGCCGCCTGCGGCAACGCCTGTATGGCCTAACGGAGATCGAGGAGCGTCTGCACTGTGCCGGCACCGAACTTTGCGTCGAGATCGGCATAGACAGGCTTCATGGCCTCCCGAAAAGCCGCCTTGTCCGGCTCGACTACGGTGATGTCGCGCTCGCGGAAAGCGCTGACGAGGCTCGCTTCCTTTTCATTGACGAGTTTGTTGTTGAGGACGCCGCCCGCCTCGAAGGCCTCCATCACGACCTGCTGGTCAGCCGGTTCGAGCGCGTTCCATGTATCTTCCGACATGAGGATGAGCTGGTCTTGCACTAGATGTCCGGTCAACGAGACATGTGATTGCACCTCGGTGAACTTCATCGAGTCAATGATCGGCAACGGGTTCTCCTGGCCGTCGACCTGGTTGGTTTGAAGCGCCAGATAGACTTCCGCGAAAGCCACGGGCGTCGGGCTGGCGCCCATCGCCTTCGCCCAGGTGAGAAGCGGCGCCGAGTTGGGAACGCGCAACTTCATGCCGGCGAAGTCGGCGGGCTTTTCGATCGGCTTTTTCGCCGTCGTGTGCCGCGTTCCGAAATACCAGGAGTCGACCGTTCGCCACTTGTGCTCGGTTCGCATCTCCTCGACGATTCCCTTACCCCAATCCGAGGCGATGATCTTTTGAAGGTGATCGAAGTCACCAACCACATAAGCGGTGCTGGCCACCACAGCGCGGGGAACCCAGGCGTCCATCCCCCCGAACGGATTGAGCGTGAAGTCGAGCTCGCCGAGGGTGACCTGTTCCATCATTTCGCTGAAGGTACCGAGTTGGGAATTGGGAAAGATTTCCAGCGTCAACCGACCGCTCGATTTCTCCTTGATGATCCGCGCCGCCTCCGTGACACCCTCGAATTGCGGATCGCCGGCGGTGCCCTGCATCCCCAGCCGCAGCGTACGCGTCTCCTGAGCCGAGGCTTGCGACGCCATCAGCAGGCCCGCGAGGGCCAGTGAAATCAGTCCCGTTTTCATTTGAACATTCCTCCCTTGTCGTATCGGCCCTAAGGGCTCGTTTGCCTGTACTTGCGTGCTGCACTCTCCAGATGCTCGCGCATGGCGCGCCCGGCCCGCTCCGGCTCTCCGGTGCGGATCGCCTCCACGATCGCGACGTGCTCCTCGAAACTCTCTCTGTTGGAAATCTCCGGCTGGACCGGCAAGGGCCGCTGAGCAATCAGCCAGTCTACGAAAGCATCATGGACGGCGAGAAAAATGGGATTCGAAACCATTTCCGTCAGCGTCCGATGAAAGGCGACATCGGTCATGGCGAAGGCGCGGGCCTTGCCGATCGCGGCCTCGTTGCGGGCAAGTGCGGCCTCGATCGCCTCAATCTGAGCCGCTGTAGCGTTCGCCGCGAGGTGACGGGCGCAACTTTCCTCCAGGAACAGCCGCGCCTGCTCGAAATTGGCGACGCCCTCCGGTCGGCCAAGCAGCATACGTGCCGCACCTGCGAGCGAAGAGAGGAAATGATCCGGCGTCGGCCGTGTGACCTTGGCACGCTCGCCCGTGTTGATCTTCACGAGCCCCATGCGCTCCAAGGCGAACAGCGCCTCGCGGATCGATGGTCGCCCGACCCCGAACATTTCCATCAGGTCCCGCTCGGAAGGAAGCGTAGTGCCCAAGGGGTAGATCTCCTCCCGGATCATCTCCTCGAGGCGGAAGCGGACTTCATCCGAGAGTTTTTTGCGTATCGCCAGCGTGCTCATGGTATAACTGTTAAGGTGTTATACCATTTCTGTCAAGAGATACGCCCGGGACAGCTCGGCTAAAAAGGCAGACGCCTTGACTATCACCATGTTCGAGAGACGACTGCGGGCGAAGAACCAGTGGCTGACGAGGCGGCCTGCATACCTGTGACAGGACAATGCCTCTTACCCGAGGAGTTCAAGCACCTTCGAGAAGCGCGGGTGACTACGGATCGGATCGAGATCCGAGTCGTATTTCACCCACCTCTTCGTTTCGTGGGTGGCACCGGGGAGAAGCTCCACTAGCAGGTCGATCGCTCGTTCATGTTCGCCCTCGAGCGCATAGAAGCAAGCGACGTTGTATTTCGCCAGGCGGTCGTCGGGATCGATGGCCAAAGCGCGTCCCGCCCATTCCTTAGCACGATCAAGCTCACCAAGCGCCGCCAGCCCCAAAGCCCCCAAGTAGGCGGGTCTCGGATTTTCCGGACGCAGCTTCAGCTCACGCTCGGCGCGCGCAACACCTTCCCGCGCCGCCATCTTCATTTCCTGCTCGCGCCCAAGCGATCGGAGAATGTTAATGAGCACAAGCAAGGCTTGGTAATCGTCAGGCTTGATCTCTGCGGCGCGCTGGAAAAGCCTGGCTGCTTCCTCCAGTTTCCCCTGGGTGAAGCAGGCGCGGGCGTAGAAGTAATAGGCTTCAAAAAGATTGAGATCGAGGGCGATCGCCTGATCGAACTCTTCCATCGCTTCCGGATGACGCTCGCGAAGTGACAGAGCAAGACCGCGTGAAGCATGCGCTTCTGCGAGACCGCTCTCAAGCTCCAGCGCCTTGGCGCTAGTCGCCAGAATGCCATCGATCGAGACATCCGCGTTATAATGCAGAAAGAGGAAGGAATCGCAGTCCGCAATTCCGGCGTAGGCCCGCGCAAAACGCGGGTCGAGTCCGACCGCCATGGCGAACATGCGCTTCGCCAGGACGTAATGAGATCTGGAGTGCCAGTGCAGGAAATGCCGTCCTCTAAGGTAGTACGTATAGGCCTCGAAGCTCCCGGTCGGCACCCGAGCGATTACCCTCTTCTCCTCTGGCAGCAGCTTGACCTTCAAGTGATCCACAATGGTATGGGTGATCTCGTCTTGAAGGGCAAATATGTCCGTGAGATCACGGTCGTACCGGTCGGCCCAGAGATGACCGCCGCCACTTCCGTCGACGAGCTGCGCAGTCACCCGCACACGCGAGCCGACCTTGCGGACGCTTCCCTCCAGGATAAAATTGACCCTGAGATCCTGGCTCACCTGCTGCACCTTTACCGGCTTGCCCTTGTACGTATAGGCCGTGTTGCGCGCGACGACGAAGAGGCCGGAGATTTTCGACAGGTCGGTAATGATGTCCTCGGTGATCCCATCACTAAAATACTCTTGCTCGGGGTCACCGCTTATGTTGTTGAAGGGCAGGACCGCAATGGAGGGCTTTTCGATCTCCCAGGGCTCTTGCGGGCTTGCATCCGAACGGCGCGTTCTGGGAGCCGGTGGAAAGTCCAGGGTAATGCTATAGGCGCGCACCGGCCTGTCGATGTTCTTGAGCGTCTGCTCGCCCATATCATCAAATTGAAGATCGAGCCGGTTGCCGACATTGTCGCGGACGGCTGCAGAAACCGCGATCCCGCCGGGCGTCGCTATGCTTTCAAGCCGAACCGCCACATTGACGCCGTCCCCGAATATATCGTCGCCCTCAACGATCACGTCCCCAAGGTTGATGCCTATGCGAAGCTCAATGCGGCTGCGCTGCGGCACACCCGCATTGCGCTCAAGCATACCCAGTTGGACCGTGGCCGCGCAGGTGACCGCATTCACGACACTCGGAAATTCCGCCAGAAATCCGTCGCCTGTGAGCTTCACGACGCGCCCCTCATACTCGGCGATCTTGGCGTCGATCAGTTCACTGCGATGCGATTTCCATGCCGCGTGGGTGCCTGCCTCGTCCCGGCTCATGAGTCGGCTGTAAGTCACAACGTCTGCGGCGAGGATGGCCGTCAAACGTCTGTGCACCGTCGCATCGTTCATGTGACCACCCAGTCTTCGTGTACTGCCACTCTCGGGGTGCCAGAATTCCAGGCTGATCCGATCATACTCCTGCGTTGAGTGAATGTCTCTTTTTGCTGCGGCCAAGATGACATCTGTGAACCGCCGAGCGGCATCTCCGTCCGGATCAGACGATGCCGGGATACTTCGGCTGTTCAAGAGTGTCGGCGACTGTAGCGGCCCCGACTCCCGGCATTGTGCTTCGGATGCAAGAAGGGCTTGATCGCCTTACTACGCTGAAACACCGAAGGGCATCGCGATGCCGGCACGCGAGTCGCTCCAGATGGAAGAGCGACGCCGATTAATTCGCGAGTTCTAAAGTCTTTCGTGACCGGAGGTTGCTGCGCCAAAAAAATCTCGACCTGTCGGCGATTGTCTGCTTCTATGTCCGCGGCATGATCTTCAGAACCATTCCGGCGGACAGAAGATGGTCTACGATTGGGAAGGAAGGCGCACGCGTCGCCTTCAATTGCTTAGATTCATCGGAGCGTTGGCTGTGCCCGCTCTGCTGCTCGGCTCCGCGATGACAGCAGCCAAATGGGCCAAGACCGGAACCTCTACGATTGCAGCACGATCACCGGCAGTTCCGAGGTGAATACAGCGAAGCGCGGCTGCGACCGCTTTGCACGCGGCAGCGGCGCCGAATGAAAACTCTATTAGCAGGGAATCTAGAGATGGACGACTGCGACATTGACTATCCGAGAGCAACCGCCCCGGCCTCGACCCTTTTAGAGATAGCCGAGCAACTCGCCGCTCTAGCACGGGACCTCGAAGCTTTGGTTCAAAAGCCGATAGGATCAGATCTACCCATCGAGCCGGACGAACGGGCCACCTCATCGGTCCGGTAACCGTCGGCAGGTGGGAATAGTGTTGCAGCAATTGCTCGCGACCGCTCAATACCGATGAAAGGAACGGTCACGTTCTCCACCAAGGCGTTGGCCCGGAGTTATTTGGATTCAACGAACCGGAGGAGCCCTGGCGCCAGCCCGAGCATGGCAACCGGCGTCGCCGGGAAAAACGGCACCGTTAGATAATCAGCCGACAGCAAAGGCGGGCGTTAAGCTTCAAGGCGGGTGAAAGTGTTTATTGGCGGGCCTGTTGGCCAATTGGTGCAATATGTTCAGAGCCATCCGCAATGAAGTATACCAAATCTGGCCGTAAGGAGACGCAAGCAGGGGACGCGCCAAGATGAGGTATTCAGAGATATCCGGCAGATGCATATGGATTAAGCCCGGATCGCAATGACCCAGGCTTAATCATGTTCAAACCGTATCTTCTGCAATATTGAGCATCGACACTGCAATGCTTATTCCCCTTGCCAATTCAGCAAGTTCCAAGAGCAATTCGGGGAAAATGTGCCGTTGCAGAAAGGATATTATCCGAAAGTATAAGAGACACAATAAAAATAAGGGGTTTATTGATTAATCATACTTTTGCGCGCATTGCCTTTCTGTGGCTATCGCAGCCGCGGTGTAGGAGAGCCGGACAAAGGCCCTCACGGCGCGTTCGAGCGGCGACGGGCTTCCGGCGAGTTACCGGCCGACTGCGACATACGGTTGACATGCCCCGGAATGCGGATGATTTAGCGCCACGAACATGTCGCACATGAGAGCGCGACATGTTGTATTCAAATTCACCAATCCACCATCACGTCAACTTCGATGTGGTTGAGCTGCGCGACGTCGGCTTCGCTACTCTGCCGGCTGGGCAAGGGAGCCGACAGGGCATTCCGTTGTCGTGCCGGCCAGGCTCCGCTGACCCAGACCGATGGTCACCACGGTCGCCACGCCTGCGATCACGGACACCCAGAACCCGTTCTGCGCTCCGAAATTGTCGACGACCCAGCCCGCGAGGAAGGCACCGAGCGCCATGCCGATCCCGATGCCGGTCATCACCCACGTCACTCCTTCCGTCAGCATCGAGGCCGGCACACGGCGCTCGATCAGGCCGAAGGCGGTAATGAAGGTCGGAGAGATGGCGATACCGCTGACAAACACGGCGAGTGCCAGAAGCGGCACGGTGTCCGCCACCAGGAGCGGCAAGGACGTGATGGCAAGCACGCTGACCGCGATCAAGAGCTGCCTGTGCAAAGACATCGTTGGATTGAGAGCGCCGAGCACCAGGCCGACCACGAAGGAGCCGATTGCATAAACCCCGATGACGATGGTTGCTGCATTAGGCTGCCCGAGTTCCTTGGTGATTGCTACGGCGCTCACTTCGGCCGTCGCGAACATGGAACCCACGAAGACGAGAGCGAGCGTGATGATCTGCACGGCACGCAGGCGGATCGCCGAGCCTTGCGGGGCATCGATCTCCGTATGGCGCAGGTTCGGCTCGGTCGAGCGCTGCAGGATGAATGCCAGAGTTCCAACGGCAAGGAAAATAGTGCCGGCGAGCATGCCTGCCTCCGGGAAGAGAGCGACCGCCAAGCCTACCGAGAGCGAAGCGCCGGCGATGTAGACCAACTCGTCTGCCGATGACTCAAAGGCGAAGGCGGTGTTCAACTCGGGCCGATTGCGGAAGATCTCGGTCCACCGGGCCCGCACCAGGGCCGGGATGCTGGGCATGGCTGCAGCCAGGAAGGCCGAGACGAAGAGCGCCCAGTCGGGCCATCCTTGATTGGCCGCCGCGATGAGGGCGAAGAAGGCAAAGACCGAAATGATCGTGGTCGGGACCACGACGGCCGTCTGGCCGTAGCGATCCACCAGCCGCGATAAGTGGGGAGAAACCAGCGCGTTCGTCAGCGCAAAGGTAGCCGACACCGCGCCCGCCAACCAGTATTCCCCGTGCGTCTGGGAGAGCATCGCAACGATGCCGATCGGGGCCATTGCTATCGGCAGGCGTGCGAGGAAGCCGGCCGCTGAAAAGCCCTTTGCTCCTGGCGCTCTGAAGATTTCTGCGTAAGGATTGGACATGGGAGGTTCCTTGTGCGGCTCCACCACTTACATACGTGGCGTATGTCCTAGTTAGTTGCGTACGTATCGTATGTCAAATAAAATACGCGACGTATGTGACCGGAGAGTATATGCGCAGACAACGCCACGACATGATCACTGAGACCCGGGCGAAGCTGATTGCCGCTGCCCGACAAGCCTTCGGCACCGTCGGATATGCCGACTCCTCGATGGACGATTTCACCGCAGCGGCGGGGCTGACGAGAGGCGCCCTCTATCACCATTTCGGGGACAAGAAGGGCCTCTTTCAGGCGGTCATCAAGGAAATCGACGCCGAGATGACGGATCGGCTCAATCGCGTTTCGGCAGCCGCTCCGAGCCGCTGGCAGGGATTCGTGGAGGAGTGCGTCGCTTATATCCAGATGGCACTCGAGCCGGAAATCCAACGCATCATGTTCCGCGATGGCCCGGCCGTGCTGGGGGACATATCGCAATGGCCGAGCACCAACGGCTGCATCGCTGCTCTCAGCGAAAGTCTGCGCCAGCTAAAAGCCGAGGGCGCGATCGTCGACATCGACGAGGAGGTGGCGGCGCGCTTGATCAACGGCGCCAGCAGCCATGCCGCATTGTGGATCGCCAATTCCGACGAGCCCCAGGAAACATCGAAGAGAGCGGTGGAGGGGTTCCGCGCCTTGCTTGAAGGGCTAAGGGTCGACAAAATGTGAGATGGGACTGCGCTGTGTCCACGTCAGTCCGTATGGACTTCGAAGAGGTGGTCGAGAACTGAACCGAGGCGGGACGCTTCAATCTCGTCTAGCGCCACCAGGGGAGCCCGGACGTTGAGCCAGGTGCGATCGCCGCTGCGGTGCGCGACGAGGGCCTTCACGGCTGGAACAACAGAGTATCTGAGCACCTCGTCCACCAGGTTGTTGATCCGCGCGTCGCCTCGCCCGTCCTGCGCCAGAGGCAGCAGCACCTGCGGGCAGACGTTGGCGAGGCCCGAGATCGCCCCCTCTCCTCCCAGGCGCACGCCTTCAGCCAGATAGCGCTCGTCGCCGATCAGGATGGCGAGGTCCTTGTGCGCCGCAAGTAGCTTCCGCGTATAGGCCCAGTCGCCGGAGGAATCCTTCACGCCCATGACAACACCCGGGAATGCCTCTCTCAAGCGGGCGATCAACTCGACAGACAAGGCGACTTGGGTGACCGCCGGGATGTTGTAGACAATGACGCCGCCCGCCGCCGCTCCCAGCTTTTCCAGGACTTGGCTGAACCATAGAAACAGGCCGTCATCGCTAACACCCTTGAAGTAGAATGGCGGCGGCAGAAGAAGGTTTCGACTGCCGAAATCCGCAGCCATGCGCGCTTGCGCGAGCGCCTCGTCAACCGAGGCGGCAGCGACGCAGACGACGACGTCCCTTCCCTCGATCCCCGCACCGGCCAGAGCGCTGAGCACTTGCTCGCGCCCGGAGCTGTCGATCGACGCACCTTCGCCGGTCGTGCCGAAGGCGGTCACGCTGGCGCATCCGTTCTCCAGGCACCACCGCGCGTGTCGCGCAAAGCGGGCAAGATCAATAGCGCCGTCCGGCCGGAACGGCGTGCTCATTGCGGCGCAAAGGCCGAACCGACCGGATCTCTCTAGCATCACGATATTCCTCCTGCTGGCACCGGACACTCGCGATAACTGACATCGGAGCCGCGGCATTGCTGCGTTGGCGGAGCTTGACATACCACTTGCCTTTGCTAAGGTACAGTACCTTACATACAAGAAAAGAGCCGATGATGGATGCAGTGGATCGGGATCGTCCGAGGGAGGATGCACTCGAGGAATTGAGGGTCGAACTCGGGACTCAAGCGGTCCTGACCGGCAACGACATTCCCCTGCGCAACAGGAACGACTGGAGCAGCAAGCCTCCTGGTCAGCCAATCGCCGTAGTGCGACCCAGCAATGCAGCGGAAGCGGCGCGCGCTGTAGCGACCTGCCGGGCCGTCCGGCTGCCCTTCGTACCACAGGGCGGCCTGACCGGCCTGTGCGGCGGCGCAACGCCCGAGCCAGGCTGGGTCGCCATCTCGCTGGAGCGCATGTTGGGCATCGAAGAGATCGATCCGGTCAGCGCGACGATGACCGTCAAGGCAGGCACGCCCCTCGAGGTCGTGCAGAAGGCCGCCGACGAGGCGGGATTTCTGTTCCCGCTGGATCTCGGCTCGCGCGGATCATGCGCCATCGGCGGCAATCTCTCCACCAATGCGGGCGGAAATCGCGTCATCCGCTATGGAATGACACGCGATCTCGTTCTCGGCCTCGAGGTGGTTTTGCCGGATGGAACCGTGCTGACCAACCTCAACAAGCTCCTGAAGAACAACGCCGGCTACGATCTCAAGCACCTCTTCATCGGATCGGAAGGGACCCTCGGCATCATCACCCGCGTGGTGTTGCGGCTGTTCCCCAAGCCGCGTTCCACGACCGCGGCGCTTTGCGCCCTCTCGCGCTACGACGATGTGGCGGCGCTCTTGGCCGGCGCCCGCAGCGGCCTCGGGCCCATCCTGTCAGCGTTCGAGGTGATGTGGCCCGATTACTGGCAGGTCGTCACAGAGCGCCTGAAAGTCCGTTCCCCGGTTACTTCCGGCCACGCTTTCTACGTGCTGGTCGAGACGCACGGATCCGACGAGGCGACCGATGCCGCGCGGTTCCAAACCTGGCTGGAGGAGATGATGGAGAGCGGCATTCTGGCCGATGCGGCGGTCGCCCAGTCCCATGCTCAGGTGAAGGATTTTTGGGCGGTACGCGACGCCTGCGCCGAATTCGGCACCGGGCTTGGACCCCATATCTCCTACGATATCGGGCTCCAGGTGGGCCGGATGGACATCTTCGCGAGCCAATGCAAAGCGGCGCTCGAAGAGGGCATTCCCGGCTGCGAAAGCGTCTATTACGGGCATATCGGCGATGGCAACCTGCATCTGGTCGCCTGGGTACCGGGACTGCCGCTTGATGAGCAACCCAAGGAAGCGATGGATACGATCATCTACGGGCTCGTGCGCGATATGAGCGGCAGCATTTCGGCCGAGCACGGCATCGGCACGACGAAGAAGAAATGGCTGGGCCATGCCCGCAGCGAGGCCGAGATTGCCCTGATGAGGGTGCTGAAGGGGGCGCTCGACCCCGATAATCTCCTCAACCCCGGCAAGGTCATTTCGCTATGAACCGGGTGTTCCAGGCGATTGAGACGCTGCTCGCGCTTCTGTTGGCCGGCATGGTCGTGATGGTCTTCGGCAATGTGGTGCTGCGCTATGTCTTCAATTCCGGCATCACGGTCTCCGAAGAGCTGTCTCGCATCTTCTTCGTCTGGATCACTTTCATCGGAGCGGTCGTCGCAATGCGCGACGGCTCGCATCTCGGAATGGACACTTTCGTGCGGGCGCTGACGCGGCGAGGCAAGATCGCCTGTTGCGTGCTCAGCCAGGGCCTGATCCTGATCTGCTGCGCAATGCTATTGCGCGGCACATGGCTCCAGCACGAGGTCAATGCCAGCACCTTGGCACCGGTGACGGAAATTCCGATGATCTGGGTCCATGGCGTCGTCTATCTGTCGGCGTCCGGCATCGGCCTCCACGCACTCGTCAAGCTCTGGCGCGCGGTAACGGGGCAGATCAGCGACAGCGAACTTCTCGAAATCAGCGAGAGCGAGGAGATCCCCCCGGTTCACGTAGCTGAGAGCGTCGACCGATGACCATCGCGATTTTCACCGGTTCGCTGATCGGCGCCATCGCATTGGGCGTGCCGATCGCTTTTGCCCTGTTGATCTGCGCCGTCGCGCTCATGGTGCTGCAGGGCAATATCGACACCACGATCCTGTCGCAGAAGATCATCGAGGGTGCCGACAGCTTTCCGCTGCTTGCCATTCCGTTCTTCATGCTGGCCGGCGAACTCATGAATGCCGGTGGCATTTCGAAGCGGATCGTCACCTTCGCGCTGACCTTCGTCGGCCATCTTCGCGGCGGTCTCGGCTTCGTTGCGATTTTCGCTTCCGTGTTGATGGCCGCCATTTCGGGGAGTGCCGCGGCGGATGCGGCGGCGATTGGCGCGCTTCTCATCCCGATGATGCGCCGGGCCGGCTACGACGTGCCGCGTTCCGCCGGTCTCATCGCAGCCGGCGGGGTGATTGCGCCGGTAATCCCGCCTTCAATCGGCCTCATCGTCTTCGGCGTCATCGCAAACGTCTCGATCGGCAAGTTGTTCCTGGCCGGGATTGTTCCGGGGCTGATGATGGGGCTCTCTCTCCTCTTCGCCTGGCTGTGGGTTGCGCGGCGCGACGAGGTCAAGACCCTGCCACGTCAGGATTGGAGCGCCCGGTTGCGCGCCGGCATCGACGGAATCTGGGCGCTCGTCATGCCGGCCGGCATTATCGGCGGGCTCAAATTCGGCATCTTCACCCCGACGGAAGCCGGTGTCGCCGCCTGCGTCTATGCTTTCGTGGTCGGCGCCTTCGTCTACAGGGAGCTGCCGCTGCGCCAGCTCGACCCGATCCTCGTCGCGGCTGCAAAGAGCACCGCCGTCATCGTCTTCCTGATCGCGACCGCGCTAATTTCCGCCTGGCTCATAACCTTATCGGAGCTGCCGGCGCAGGTCGAGGCGATGCTCAGCCCCTTCATGGACAACAAGATCCTGCTGATGGCCGTCATCATGATCATCGTGGTGATCGTCGGTACCGCGCTGGACTTCGCACCGACCCTGATGATCCTGACCCCCGTCCTGATGCCGGTGATCAAGCAGGCGGGCATCGACCCGGTCTATTTCGGCGTCCTCTTCATCATGAACAACGCGATCGGGCTGATTACGCCGCCCGTCGGCATCGTGCTGAACGTCATGTGCAGGGTCGCCAATATTTCCATGGGCGATCTGATGAAGGGCTTGTGGCCCTTCCTATGGGCCGAGCTCATCGTTCTCTTCCTGCTCGTCCTCTTCCCCGGTCTCGTCATGGTTCCACTCGACTGGCTCACGCACCGATAAAAATTCATAGGGAGGATTGAACAATGCGCATGCTCATCACACAAACCGGCCTTGCGGCGGCCATCGCCGCCTCGACGCTGTTTGCCGCGGGATCGGCTAAGGCCGAGTTCGAAGAGCGGACGATCCGCGTCTCGAACGGCGTCAGCAAGGAACATCCCATGGGCAACGGCCTTGCCGCCATGGGAGCTTGCACGCTCGAAAAAACGGGCGGCAAGATGAAGATCCAGCCCTATTGGGACGGCGCTCTCGGCAACGATCTGACTGCGACCCAAAGCGTTCGAACCGGATCCCTCGAGATGGTGCTGACGTCGACGGCTCCGCTCACCTCGATTATCCCGTCTTTCGGCGTCTTCGATCTGCCCTTCCTGTTCAACGACGAGAAGGAAGCCGACCAGTTGCTCGACGGCAAGGTCGGCGGTTGGTTCTCGGACCAGCTGCCGGCGGTCGGCGCGGTCAACCTCGCCTGGTGGGAGAACGGCTTCCGCCACACCACCAATTCGCGCCACCCGATCACCAAGGTCGAGGACTTTGAGGGTGTGAAGATGCGCGTCATGCAGAACAACATCTTCATCGACACGTTCAAGGAGCTCGGCACCAACGCAGTACCGCTTGCCTTTTCGGAAATTTATTCCGCACTCGAGACCGGAACGGTCGACGGCCAGGAGAACCCGTTCAACAACATCGAGAACATGAAGTTCTACGAGGTTCAGAAGTATCTGACGCTCACCAAACACGCCTACAGCCCGACACTGGTGCTGTTCTCCAAGAAGGTGTGGGACGGGCTCTCGCCGGAGGAGCAAACCGTCCTCAAGGAATGCGCCCTGGTCGGCCAGAAGGAACAGCGCAAGGTCAACCGGGAGAAGTCCGAGGTCAGCTTGGCGAACCTCAAGGACCAGGGAATGGAGGTCAACGAGATCACGCCCGAGGAGATGGAGCGGCTACGCGACAAACTCAAGGTGATCTCCGAGCGCCATGCGGCATCGATCGGACCCGAAACGCTCGACCTCGTTTTCGGCGAGCTCAAGCGCATCCGGGGAGAATGACCCCCTTCCGGAAGCCAATCCGCACGGCGCCGGTACGGCTTGTCGCCATCCGGTGCCGTGTATATATCTCTGGCGTGCCGCCGCAAGCCGGGCCGACCCGGATCGGATCTCTCTAGCGGCGGCAATCGCCTGTAAATGGATCCTGCCATGCCGTCATTGAAGCTCGAGCCGTCACAATCTCTGGCCCAGAAGGTGGCGTCGCGCCTGCGACAGGCGATCATCGAGGGCGAGTTTCCGCCTGGCGCCGTCATCGCCGAGGAGATGCTGGCGCAATCCTTCGGAATTAGCCGAACGCCCGTTCGGGAAGCCCTGAACCAGCTCCAGTTGCAGGGGCTCGTTGTGATCCGCCCGCAGGTCGGCAGCTTCGTCTTCAGCCCGGACGCCGACGACATCGCCATGCTGTGCGAGTTCCGCGCCATTCTGGAGCCGCAGGCTGCCAGGCTGGCCTACCGGAACGACCGGTCCGGCACGCTCGCCGCACTCGAAACGGTGATCGGCGAGATGGAGAAGGCCGTAGGAGCGAAGGACAAGGTCGCCTATGGTCGCGCCGATACGGCCTTTCATGACACTTTCGTCAATCACTGCGGAAATCGCTACGTCCAGGAATCCTACCGTTTGGTGGCTGGGCGCGTCGCGGCCCTCAGGACCAACTACAGCGCCCCGATCGACGTGCAGACACCCCGCTCCTTCAAGGAGCACCGCGCTTTCGTCGAGCTTTTTGAAAAGGGGGCCTTCGAGGAATTCGAGCGGCTGATGCGGATCCATGTGACGGACACCGCCAAGACATACACGGCGGCGCTAAAACTCTGATCCAGGGCCGGGCGTCCGGCCCTCTGTCAGAGCCACCGATCTGCGGGTGGGCAACTGGGACTGAGGGGAAGACCATGCGTGAAGCACTGATCGTCTGGGGCGGCTGGAGCGACCACGAGCCGCAGCAATGCGCGGCCATCATCAAGGACATGCTCGAGGAGGACGGCTTCAAGGTCCATGTCGAGCACGGCAGCGAAGCCTTCGCCGATCCATCCGTGCATGATTTGAGCCTCGTCGTGCCGATCGTCACCATGTCGAAGATTGAGAAGGAGGAGATCCAGAATCTGGCGGCCGCAATCGAGAACGGCGTCGGCCTTGCCGGCTACCATGGCGGTGCAGGCGACAGCTTCCGCGAATGCGTCGAATATCAGTTCATCATCGGTGGCCAATGGGTCGCCCATCCCGGCAACATCATCGACTACACGGTCAACATCACGCGGCCGGACGATCCGGTGATGGAAGGGATCACCGACTTTCCCTATAGGTCAGAGCAATACTACATGCATGTCGACCCATCGAACGAGGTGCTGGCAACGACGAAGTTCACGGGCGATCACTCCTACTGGATCGATGGCGTTGTCATGCCCGTCGCCTGGAAGCGGAAGCATGGTCGTGGCCGCGTCTTTTATTCCTCGCTTGGCCACCAGGCAAAGGAGTTCGATGTCCCGCAAATGAGGACGCTCTTCCGCCGCGGCGCCAACTGGGCGGCCCGATAATGGAGCCCGATCGAAGCAGCCGATCGGCTAGTCGAGAAACGGGCCTGTATCCTCGTCAGCCTTTGAAGAACTTATAGTATGACGCGATCTGCGCCGCTGTGTTGGATGAGAGCTTGAGCTTGATACCTATGCGGTCTCCCCTGTTCCACCGGACAATGCCGGTCAGAAGGCCGAGCTCTGCGCTGCGGATCGTGACCTCCTGTCCGGTGCGGGCGCCGATGTCGAAAAAGAGCTGAAAGCAGATCCCCTCTTCAGAAAGATCCTTGACGATCCCGTTGCTCGATCCTGTCTTGCAACTGACGTTCCCGGTTATCTGAGTCGCGTTTCTCGGAGAAACACGCTGAACGCTGTCTTTGTACGGCATAGCTTCCTCGCTGATTTATTTTGGTAGTCTTATATTCTATGTTAAAATCGTCAATCAACGAATAATCCTTGAGATTACTCTAACCAACATAAATCAATTATATAGTTCTTGCACCTTATCGCCGTGCAGCTACCGATTCATCGTTATTGCACTTTATCCAAAGCAACACATCGTTACATTAGGCCCGATCCGAACCTAGGTTCCTGAGTTCGCAGACATGTTCGCGCCTACTCACCTATTCGCTTGGCCGAACTGCAATTCGACATGATTTTACTATAATGCAGGAAGGCCCCGTCCTGTCGGTCATCCGCGGTAGAGCATCCAATCTTTGCGGGCGCCGCCGGCAGAAAAGAACGCAACCTTGTCGCTTGCCGCGTCTGTGGCGGTCTGCAGGGCCTTTTCCGCGTGGCCGACCAGTTCCGAGGCCGTGTTCGCGTCATAGGTGGTGCTGCAGCCGAACCGGGCGACGACGGCTGGCATCTTCGCTTGGCGGCTGTCGAATGCCGCAAGGCAGCTCTTGCGAAGGTGGTCCGCCATTTTCTGGATTTCCGCCTCTGCGGTCATCCAGACGAGGATGCCAATCTGTGGCCGCTCGAGCCAGGCGGCAAAGTCGGTGGCCTGGACTGCGCGCGACACAGCGAATCCTAAGCGCTCCAAAATGGCTTCCTTTACCTTGATGAGTTCCTTGGCGTCGAAGGGCTCGAGGACCAGAAGATTGCAGAGAAGAAGTGACACCCCGTCGGGATAGTGTTGGCCACCATAGAGTTCGGCCAGCTTCTTGTTGAAGCCACGCCGGTTGGCGAGACTGGTGACGAGATGCGTGAACTTTGTCCGCTCGAACTCATCCACATCGCTCGTGATTTCCGCGACGGCCGATATCTGGTTCGATACGCGCTCGAGGATCTGCGTGTTCGCCGAGTGCTGCACTTCCGTCAACTGCCGGATCGCCTGAAGCTCCGACCGTATTGTATTCATGTCGCGCGGATCGACCGCGGAGATCTTGCCGGTCGCCTGGCCAAGCATGCTGGTGTAGGTGGATAGCGAGTTCTGGCCCGACAGCAGCGACTCCTTCAACGTCGTCAATTCGCTCTGCAGGCGATTTGCGGACTGGTCATGGATTGATTTCCCGAAGTGATGCGGCAGATAGGTTCGTGCCAGCGTCTCGAGTTCCTCTTCGGAAATCGGCTTGTTTAGCCGCGCGAATTTCTCACGAAGTTCCGGATTATTGCCGCTGACGATCTCGTACAGGAGCTCGTAGTTCACCGGAGATGCGTCGATCTCCAGCCGGTTCAAGGTTGCAAATACATTGTAGAAAAGTTCCTTGCGATTCTGCAGCGCAAGTTGTTTGGAAGAGGAATTCACAATTGCCATCATGCAGCGCCTTTCAAAGGAACGTCGCAGGCAATGGCGCCCATGACGACGTCGAACGGGTAGGCGTGAGGCCAGGACCTCGCATAGGATTTTACGGCGGCAGGAAGTGTCGTGTCCGACCCGCGTTCATGCGGTTATATTGGCGCTAGATGCCCCGATCAGACAACTCAGAGTAAAACTGGGCGATTTAAGAATTGATGAAGTCCACCGTCAAATGCTGTTCTATAGCCGCTTAGTTCCCTTGATCTTGAAGCCTGCTTGCCGTCTACCGAACGGTGATGTTCTCATGCGTTCACAATGAGCGCGGCACTGGAGGGCGGTCAGCCTGCGAGATCAGCCGCCTCTTGGCGTCTGCTGTCAAGCGTGTTGTGCGCGGCCTGCATGATGTCCAGGTCATAGACGTAGCCAATAGCCGCCAATTCGCTCATCAGATCGCCGAGAACCACGTCAACGCGCCGGGGAATTTCCGCTTCATCGCGCATTATCACCGCCTCGAGCTGCTCGAACGATCCCCCTATCGCTCGGTAGAGTTCCAGTGCCGAAAGCAAGAGTTTCCTCCGGCGCTCTGCCAGATCATTCAAAGACCCCGCTTCACAGGCAGCCATCAGGCGAACAGCTTTGTTTTGAAATACGCTCATCAATATCAACTCATGTGAAATCAACAATGCCTCGCACGAATATCTCTAAAAATTGAACACAGATTTAATTTCAACCACACCGGTTCGCAAATCATGCGTCTCCCATCACGTCACACATTATCAGGCGGCGCGAAAAAGCAGTTTAGGTTGTCCTCGGTCGGATGAAGGCAGATGTGATAGTTGCCGTCCCCGGACGGAATCTCGTCACCATAGGGGATGAAAGAACCGGTGGCTTCTCGTGGCGAGG
Source organism: Sinorhizobium fredii USDA 257 (assembly GCF_000265205.3). Taxonomy (NCBI): domain Bacteria; kingdom Pseudomonadati; phylum Pseudomonadota; class Alphaproteobacteria; order Hyphomicrobiales; family Rhizobiaceae; genus Ensifer; species Ensifer fredii. The sequence goes on along the minus strand of NC_018000.1, from coordinate 2,912,784 downwards.
TGATGGTCCCCTGGAAGCAGGGTGACGGAGAAGCCGCGGGTGCCTTTTCTTACATCTGAGCTGGGTATGGCGGCGCAGTCTCCTCCGAGATCCTTGTCCTTGCAACAGGCTGGAGGATAGGTCCAGCCGCTGCCGGCCTGGTGGGCGTTGCCGGGCACGACAAGAACCATCGGTATGACGGCAATGGCGATGGCGGACAGTGTTAGGGATACTCGCATCCGATTAAATCGTATCCGCTTGACATGGGCTCTTACGTCGGCTACTTAGCTCGCATCCGATTAAATCGGAACGAATGGAACGAACAAGAAAGGATTTCAGCATGACCGAGAAGCTTCTTTTCACCGGCAAGACTCACAACACCGGCGGCCGTAACGGCGGCACGCGGAGCAGCGACGGACAGCTCGACCTCAGGCTGGCGCAGCCGCACCCGGCCGCCGAGCAGCTGTTCGGCGCCGCCTGGTCGGCCTGTTTCATCGCAGCCGTCGGGGTCGCCGCCTCGCAGAGAAAGATCAAGCTCCCCGCCGATGCGGAGATCGATACCGAGATCGATCTGAACGTCGGCGACGGCTCCTACTTCCTGCGGGCGCGCCTCAATGTCAGCGTGCCGGGCGTCGATCGCGAACTGGCACGTGAACTGGTCGATGCGGCGCACGGCATCTGCCCCTACTCCAAGGCGACGCGCGGCAACATCGACGTTTCGATCAACCTCGTCTGATAGATCGGTCGGGTCTGCAGGCTAAGGGCAATTTCAGGAACAATGTGCAGCGTTTTTCGATCGTGCCCACTGGAGTGGTGTAACTGACGGCTTTGGTCGCCGTGCTCTCCGGCGTAGGCCGGACTGATCAGCGTGCCACTGCCGGCAGGCTGATGAGCGGATCATCACTCATCTGGCTAATAGTTTCCAGTGTCATGTAGCGAGCCCGCTGCACGGCCCACTCGTCATTTTGTTCAAGCAGCAATGCGCCGACGAGGCGGACGATGGCATCGTCGTTGGGAAAGATGCCAACGACCTCGGTGCGCCGCTTGATCTCGCCATTGAGTCGCTCGATCGGATTGATCGAGTGTAGCTTGACGCGGTGCTCCTTGGGGAAGCTCATGTAGGCGAGGACGTCGTGCTCGGCCTCGTCCATGATGGCGGCGAGCTTCGGCACTTTCGGGCGGATCTGGTCGGCGACGGCGCGCCATTGCAGGCTTGCCGCCTCTGCCGTCTCCTGGGCGAAGGCGGTGGCAATGAAGGCCGACACGACACGACGGCCACTCTTTCCGGCATGCGCCAGCACGTTGCGAGCGAAATGAACCCTGCAGCGCTGCCAGGTGGCGCACAGAACTTTGGAAACCGCCGCCTTGATGCCTTCGTGGGCATCGGAAACGACGAGCCTGACGCCGCGCAGGCCACGCCGAGTTAGCTTGCGCAGGAACTCTGTCCAGATCGGCTCGGCTTCCGATGTGCCGACCTCCATGCCCAGCACCTCGCGCCGGCCGTCCGTGTTGACGCCGACGGCGATGATCACAGCGACGGAGACGATGCGGCCGCCGCGGCGCACCTTCAGGTAGGTGGCATCGACCCACAGATATGGCCAGTCGCCCTCGATCGGCCGGTCGAGAAAGGCCTTCACCTTGCCGTCGATCTCCTCGCAGAGCCGGCTGACCTGGCTCTTGGAGACGCCGCTCATGCCCATGGCCTTGACCAGGTCGTCGACCGAGCGGGTCGAGATGCCCTGAATGTAAGCCTCCTGGATCACCGCCGTCAGCGCCTTCTCAGCCATGCGCCGCGGCTCCAGGAACGAAGGGAAGTAGGTGCCTTTCCTGAGCTTGGGGATGCGCAGCTCGACGGTGCCGGCTCGCGTCTCCCAGTCCCGGTCGCGATATCCGTTGCGCTGGGCCGTGCGCAACGGGTTCTTCTCGCCATAGCCGGCGCCGGTGGAGGCACCCACCTCCATCTCCATCAGCCGTTCAGCGGCAAAGCCGATCATCTCGCGCAGAATATCGGCGTCGGGGGTCTTCTCCACGAGCATGCGCAGGTTCATCATGGCATCGGTCATCGGTGCTTCCTTCGAATCAGGTTGGTGTGAGCAACCCGACCCTACCGGGGAACATCGATGACCGCTGCTAGCCGCTCGCTCGCTACAGCGCTGTTGAGGGCGCGCTCCCGAGCGGCTTCGCTACCGCCGAGTTACACCACTCGACGGGACACAACCAATTCGAATTCAGACTATGCGTATACAAATGAGCGTGAAATCGTCTGCGTAGCTTCAAAGAGGCTCGAGGGTGCGGTCGGGAATTCACGCTAGTTTCGTGTCAGTACCGCCGACGCGCAGACGTGCCCTTAAGTAGAGCCGGAGTGTGACTGCCACGGGTCTCCGCAAATGGCATCGATGCCTCTATACAGGCATCGATAAATGATAGCCTTGCCACCTCGGCTGTTTGAAGCCTCGACAACGCCGCACGGCAATCTTTGACTGCTTGGTAGTAACGTCTTCCGTGGTTCGGCCACTCGTGTTCGAGGAAGTCGAGGGCGTCATACGGGCCACAGAACCGTCGCTCTATGCCGTTTTGAAGTCTTACCGAAAGGGCTATGCGCCAGGGGATCTCCTTCATTGAGACCTCCCTTCTATGAACCTGCTATCCAACCAGGAGGCGCACGTGTCGTTCCACCGCGCGAGCCTTTGGTCCGATTTCGTACGCAGGACGAGCGAGGATGGAGCAATTTCGATTCGTGCCCTACTTTACAAAACCGCACACTAATGGCTTGCACGTTGATGGCCTGCCCCTCGGCAAATGTTCCGAGGGGCTTTTTTTGAGCGCTGAGGGTGAGCGCGACGACATCTGCTGGCGAGCGACTTGGGGACCTTCTTCCGGAATCAGAAAAGCCCTGTCATAAGCCGCTGGTATTCCGCTTCCGGCTTACCATAAGCGTCCCGGGCGAACTCCTCGAGGGCCTGTCTGTTCCGGATGATGATGTTCCCCCTGACGGAGCGAATGAAGCCGTTTCCTTCCAAAACATGCAGCGCCGTGGTGACGCTTGGACGACGAACGGCGAGCATCAGCGAAATGAATTCATGCGTCAGAGGAATTTCGTCGCCTGATACACGGTCATGACACATCAGCAGCCATCTCGCCAATCTCTCGTCTACCCCGTGCACGGCGTTCGAAATGGCAGTGTACGTAAGCTGAATCGAGAAGGCCTCGATGCATCGGATCATGACCCTGGCGAAGTTCCGATTATGATCCATCCACTTCCGGAATGCGGTGAACTCCATCCGGTAAGCATCTCCCTGGATCTGCATGATGACGTCGTGGACGCTGAGCTCAACACCCATCGCGGCAGAGGTCGGAATGTAACCTTCACGCCCGAAGATGCCCGCCTCTGCTCTGTTGCCTTCAGGCGTGGAGGCGACCAGCGAGCCTATGCCGGATGTGAGATAGTAGACATGCTCGATGGGATCGCCAGCCCTTGCCAGCAACGCCCCTCGCGCCACATTGAAAGAGGCGAGATCGGGCGCGATCTGGCGAAAGTCGGCCTCTGGGAGCAGGGTCAGCAACTGATTGTTGAGCGAAGCTTGGGAAGGAACTGCCATAGCCGCTCCCCTAGGCTGCGGAGCCGGCCACCGCAGCGCCTCGCCGACCGCTCCGCTATAACCGAAACGGATAGCACATTAGCATGCCGGCTGCGCGCCGCCAATCTGCGCCCCGAGTAATTGGAATAGCAGAGCCACCGTCGGCTAATTTTGTTTTTCCCATCAGACTGATCTCCTCGTTCGTACGGTTCCGGACCCTTGATCCGCTAGGCGCTCTAATGACTCGCCATATTGGTGAAGTGGCGTAGACTTTGCGCCAGCATCGACCCTTCGGCGTTGCCGGGCACAGAGGAAAAGCTGATGAAATCCGAGCGAGTTTGGAGCTTCGACCCAATCGGGCCTGACGAGCTCAAGATGATCGAGAGAATTTTCCGAAGCGAACTGCAATTGCGGGCTCTGCCGCTGAAGTCGGAGGAAGCTCAAGTCCTTGCTGCGAAGCTGATCGATGCCTACCAGTCCGGGATCCGCGACACCACAGGTTTAGCGGCCGCAGCGAAGCGGTGTTGAGGCTCCCTGCAAGCCGATCACTCTGGCGCTGAGGGACTCGGTTGGGCGTCCGGGGATGGCGTCGTGAGCACCGCAAAACTCCTGCTGATGTTCTTGACTGTGGCGATTATCGCCTATGTGTCCCTCCTCGGCGCGACCTACCTCTCCCAGAGAGCCCTCCTCTACCCTGGTGCGCGACAGGCGCCGGTGCACGCAAGCTGGGGCGACGTTGTCTATATTGGGACGCCCGATGCAGAGACGCTCTTCGGACTCTACAGCCGGGGCAAACCCCGCAGGCCGGCCGTGCTATTCTTTCTTGGCAACGCTGACCGGGTCGACAACTATAGCTTTCTCGCCCAAGCGCTGGCCTCACGGGGGATCGGCCTGCTCGCAATTTCTTATCGCGGCTATCCCGGGTCGACGGGGACACCGAGCGAGGTCGGGCTACTCACCGACGGAGTTGCCGCATTCGACTGGCTTGCCGCAGAATCTGAAAGCCAGATCATTCTTCTAGGCCAATCGTTGGGAAGCGGCGTCTCGGTCGATATTGCGCGGCGAAGACCGGCTATCGCCGGCATTCTCGTTTCTGGCTACCTGTCGGTGCTGTCGCTCGCTCAGTCGATCTACCCCTACTTCCCGGTTGCACTCCTTATAAAGGATCCGTTCCGCTCCGATCTGAGAATAGCGAAGGTCAGGCAACCGAAGCTGTTTATCCACGGGCGACGTGACCCTGTCATTCCGCTTTCCTCGGGCGAGGCGCTATATGAAATCGCACCCAAGCCCAAGCAAATGCTGATCTACGACGGCTTCGGTCATAATGATCTTTGGGACGCACCGATGGTCGACGACATTATCCGGTTCGTGGAGCGCTTTAACGACGCCCAGAACCGTATCTGAAGAGGCGGATCGCAGCGATCCCGCATCTTCGCCAGAGCACGAGCGCATAAGACGCCGCGACCTTTTCCGGTCGGCGCAAGTGCCGACGTAGATGGTGCTTGCACGAACTTCCGCCTCCCACCTAAAAAATCGCTTCCGGAAGTACGATCCGTCCGCTCGAAGGTGAGCGCTGCGGTGTGGAGGGAGGCTGTTGGGAGGAAGGCTATGTCTAGCTGGAACTCGGGCCGCATCATCGGTCAGAAGCCCCCATTGAAGCCGAAGGAGGTCTGGGCCATCCGAACCCGCCTTCAGATGTTGGGCGATGCGCGACCTGGCGCTGTTCAATCTCGCGATCGACAGCAAACTACGAGCTTGTGATCTCGTCGCGATCTCAGTTGGCGACGTTTCGATCTCCGGGAGGGTTCGCGACCGGGCGATTATCATTCAGAAGAAGACCGGCCGACCAGTGCAATTCGAATCGACCGACCAGACAAGGGAGGCCATCGTTGCTTGGATCGCAAGTCGCAGACTAGGTGAACGGGATTATTTGTTTCCAAGTCGAGTTCACACAAAGCCGCATCCGTCGACGCGGCAATATGCCCGGATTGTCGAGCGATGGGTGTCGAGCATCGGACTTGATCCCAAACGCTACGGCACGCATTCAATGAGGCGGACGAAGGCGGCACACATCTACAAAAAGACAGGCAACTTGCGCGCCGTCCAGCTCTTGCTCGGCCACAATAAGCTGGAGAGCACCGTACAATACCTCGGAATCGAGGTCGACGACGCGCTCGCTATCTCTGAACAGGTTGAATTCTAATAGCGCAAAGAGCGGCGCTTCTCATTGAAGCGCCGCTCTTTGGCCCCGCTGAAGGCCGAAGCCGACCCTGAGCGGTCATACGCTTCTAGCGTCCGGGACTTCCGATGTATCTGCGCAAAGCAGACCTGTTGCGTGACCGGCTAGCGAAAGCCGCAATCCACTCAATCAGCTTGGCACGCTCGGTCGGACGCATAGCGCTCCTCTCCGCTCGCCAACTTCTAGCCGGGGCGGAAAAGTTCCCCGCCGGGAATTTCACGGCAGCAAAAATGCGATGCTACTTGCGGCGCTTGTCGGTCGGTGCCAGCCGATCGAACACGCCAAGACCGATTGTGGCAACTAATTCTCGTCATGAAGTGCCCAAGGTAACTGAAACGGCCGCGTTCTTACAATAAACTGGCAATCGGCTCAGATCAGACGGGCACAGCATTTCCGATGCTTTCCTCCAGCTCCGGGAATTTAGCTTCACGCGGGCTAATCGTGAACCCGGGCGAGCCTTCACGAAAGGCGGTGGTGGTCGACCGCTTGCTGCTGGTGGGACTGAATTGTCGAGGACTGATCAGGGCCACGGGTGTAAGCTGTATATCCTCGACTCGTGGGAAAGCGCCTCAGAACAAGCCGAATTCGACCATGTCAGAGGATGCTAGGTCATGCCCGACATCGGAGACTGGCTCGCCAGCATCAGGCTTGAGCGGTATCGCCAAACTTTCTTGAAGAACGGCATCGATCTCGATGTCGTTGACGATCTCACCGATGCCGAGCTCAAGGAACTCGGACTGTCACTTGGTGACCGCAAGCGTTTTCTCAGGGCGGCCGCGACCCTGGCTCAGCAGTCGCCGCTGCCCACGGCGGCACGACGTCCCTCCGTATCACCGGTCCACAGCGAGGCGGAACGGCGACAGCTTACGGTGATGTTCTGCGATCTCGTTGGATCGACAGCACTCTCCGCCCGCCTCGATCCAGAAGACCTACGGCAGTCGATCGTTGCGTACCGTGCTTGCGCCACCGAGATCGTCGGCCGGTACGACGGTTTTGTTGCCAAGTATATGGGCGACGGCGTCCTCGTATACTTCGGCTATCCGCAGGCTCACGAGGAAGATGCCGAGCGGGCCGTGAGGGCCGGCCTCGCGGTCGTTGAGGCCGTCGACCGGCTGGATGCGGCAGGCGAACACCTGGCTGTTAGGATCGGAATCGCCACTGGCCTGGTCGTGGTGGGTGACATCATCGGCACCGGCGAGGCCGAGGAATGCAGCGTCGTAGGTGAAACGCCGAACCTGGCGGCCCGCCTACAGGCGTTGGCCGGATCCGGCACAGTGGTCATTGCCGAAGCGACGCGCGCACTGCTGCGGGGTCAGTTCAAGCTCGAAAGCATCGGACTGCGGCCGATCAAAGGTTTTTCCGGGGCGGCTGAAGCGTTTCGGGTGCTCGGCGAAGTGCGTAGCGACGACCGCTTCGAGGTCGGTCACGCGACCATTCTGCCGTTGGTCGGCCGTGACCCGGAACTCGCATTGATGGTCGATCGCTGGACTCAGGCCAAGACCAACGAAGGTCAGGTCGTCCTGCTCGAGGGTGAGGCCGGAATCGGCAAGTCGCGTCTCGCCTTAGCCCTTCGCGAGCGTCTCTTTCGAGAACCACACAGGTTGCGCCGCTACTTCTCCTCGCCATACCACGTCAACAGCGCGCTTCGTCCGGTGATTGCCCAGCTTGAACAGGAAGCGGGATTTGAACGCGAGGATTCATCGGTCGTGAAGCTCGCCAAACTCCAGGCGCTGATCGCGGAACAGATGGGTGAGGTGAGCGAAGCGCTCCCATTGTTGGCTGAGCTTCTTGGAATTCCAGCCACCGGCCGCTGTCCAATACTGGATCTTGCGCCCCAACAGCGTAAGAATCGAACCTTCAACGTGCTCATCGCCCAGCTTACCAGACTGGCTGCGAAGCAGCCGGTGCTCCTGGTGCTTGAGGACGCTCACTGGCTGGACGCGAGTAGCTTTGAGCTGTTCGGCTTGTTCGTGAACCGCATCCGGCAGCTCCCGGTGCTGCTGGTCATTACCCACAGGCCCGAGTTCGTCCCGCCTTGGCGTAGTTACCGGCACGTGACAAAGGTGGTCCTGAATCGTCTCGACCGGGTGCACGCTCAATCGCTGGTCGAACGGCTGACCGGCGGAAAGGCACTGCCTGCCAGAGTGCTCGATTACATCCTGGCCAGCACCGATGGCGTACCGCTGTACCTTGAGGAGTTGACCAAAACCATGCTCGAATCTGGTCTCCTAGGAGTGGCCGGCGATCAGTTTGGACTGGCTGCACATATGCCACCGCTGGCGATCCCGGTAACGCTACACGACTCACTCATGGCCCGCCTCGACCGCCTCGGCAGGGCCAAGGTGGTGGCCCAGATCGGCGCCTGCATTGGGCGCGAGTTCTCCTATGAGCTGATTGCGGCATTAGCAGTGCTCGATGAGCATGAGCTGCAGAGGAGGCTTGATCAACTGGTTGCTACTGAGCTGATTTTTCGGCGCGGAAGTCCCCCTAAAGCGATCTACAGCTTCAAGCACGCGCTCGTGCGAGATACCGCATATCAGTCGCTCCTCAAGAGCCGCCGCCGGGAACTACATCGCCGCATTGCGCAGGTCTTCGAAGAACTCGCCCCACATGTCGTGTCCGCTCAGCCGGAGCTCATGGCCCATCATCTGACGGAGGCAGGAGAGCTGCCGCAAGCCGTCGTGTTCTGGCACCGGGCCGCCGAGCATGCAAACGAGCGGGCGGCGAATGCCGAGGCCGTCGGCCATTTGGCCAAGGCACTCGACCTGCTCGCCCAGATGCCCGAGAATCCGGAGCGCCTCGAGCTTGAGCTGACGTTGTTGATCACCATGGGACGAGTGCTTACCGCCGCGAAGGGCTATGGCCACCCGGAGGTTGAGCGCGTCTACAACCGTGCTCTCATCCTGGCGGAGCGGATCAAGGAAACGCCCAGGCTGTTCCCGGTGCTCCTCGGTCTCACCATTCATCATGCGGTGCGGTCCGAACTTTCCGCGGCGCGGGACCTTGGCGAACGGCTTCTGAGGTTGGCGCAGCAGATCTCGGATCCAGTGCTCGTGGTGGAAGCGTCCTATGCTTTGGGCATTACCTGCTCCTGGCGCGGCGAATTCGCCTCGGCATGGACGCACTTCGAGCACGGGATCAGCCAGTACGACATCGCCCAGCACCGGGCCCATCTAGCACTCTATGGACAGGATGGAGGACCGATCTGCCTGTGCCGTGGCGGCATGGCGCTGTGGTATCTCGGCCACGATGACCGGGCGCTGGAGCTGATGGACGAGGCGCTCGCCATGACGGCGAGCCTCGGCCATTTGTTCAGCCGTGCCTATGTACTGACATGGGCGGCGATTCTGCATGTGCATCGACGCGACATCGCCAAGGCGCAAGAGGCGGCGGAGTTGGCGTTGGCGTTCGCGGCCGAACATGAATTTCCATTCTGGCACACCCAGGGAGTCTTCCTGCAGGGATGGGTGCTGGCAGAGCGGGGCCTGATCGCGGAAGGCATTCAGCGGTTGAGAGACGGGTTAGCTGGGATGCAGGCGATCGGGTCAGGAATGACGGCGCCTTGGGCGATGGGCTTACTCGCGGAGGCGCATGGAAAGGCTGATCGTTTTGCCGAGGGTAGCACCTTGATTGACGAGGCGCTTACCATTGTCGCGCGCACTGGCAACCGCTGGTGCGAGGCGGAGCTGCATCGGCTCAAGGGCGAACTCATATCATCGAGCTCAGAGTGCGATCCTGCCGAAATCGAGGCGTGCTTCCGCCATGCGCTCGACGTCGCCCGCATGCAGAATGCGAAGATGTGGGAACTGCGCTCGGCGGTGAGTCTGGCCCGGCTTTGGCGAGCACAGGGTCTTAGAGCGCAGGCCTGCGAGCTGCTCATGCCGCTCCTCGGCTGTCTCTCTAACGGCCACGGGACGCTCGATCTTCAGGATGCTCAAGCGGTCCTTGAGAGCTGCGGAGGTAGTAAATTGAGCACCTGAACACTTTCTCCGCTGCAGCGACTTTGTCGTAATCCCCCGATGGAGCGATGATTCTAACTCCGACATTTGTTGTTGCGATGTCGCAGTATAGGGAGCCACGCAACGACTGCAACCCGGCCGGGAGCAGACCTCAGCCGAGGGGCTTCCGAACTTCCGCTCACCTGAAGGTTCTTCGATGCGGGCCGGAGTTCGACGTTTGCCGCTGGCGTTGGCGGCCCGCGTTGACAAACCTTGGAAGGAGGAAGCCGCGGAGGCTGGGCGGGGACTATGGGGAAAGCGCGGGGCTGCGGGCGTCTGTTGTGGACTTCGGCCCTGGCGGCAGAAGCATAAGGGCCGACCTGAGGGCGTGGGAGGAGATGATCGGAAGCAGATCTGGCGGTCTCGTTGCTGCCGATTTCGCCGCTTTTGCGATGCTCAACGTGATTGCGCGCAAAGCGATGCAATCTCGGCATGCGGCCTGTTTCCGGATCGGCTTTGGCCAATGTGACGGGCGTCTTGTCATGTGGCCGGCTTTCTCGGTGGCGCACGGCATCTGGGTTTCTGGCCGCGTCGGAAGATCTCGATGATGCGCATCGGGCCACCGCAGTCGGGGCATGGCTCTCTCAGAGTGAGCGGGATCGCCTCAGCGCTTGGCGGACCATCTTGTTTGGCCGTTTCCGCTCCAAGCAGAGCGCGGATTTTGCGACGTTGGTCTTGCGGCCCGCACTGGCCAGCAGGCCATAATGGCGGATGCGGTAGAACCCGTCGGGCAGCACATGGAGCAGGAAGCGGCGGATGAACTCGTCGGTGGCCAGCCGCATCACCTTCTGACGGTCGCCGGTCTTGATCCGGTAGTCCTTCCAGCGGGTGACCGCCTCGGCATCGGCGCTGATCAGGCGGCTGTTGGAGATCGCCACCCGGTGGGTATAGCGGCTGAGATAGGCCAGCACGGCCTCGGGACCGCCGAACGGCGGCTTGGCATAGACCACCCAGTCGGATTTGCGCAAGGGAGCCAGCCAGGCGGCGAACACGTCAGCCTCTGCGAGAGCTGCCAGATCAGCGTAGAACCTCAGATCGCCCGCGCAATGGAGTGCCAGCAGCCCTGCGATAAACAATCGCCGGAACAGGCGCGACAGAACCCGCACCGGCAGGAAGAACCCGGCGCGGCATGAAATCCACCGTGTGCCATCCGGCGACAGCCCCCCGCCGGGCATGATGATGTGCACATGCGGGTGATGGGTCAGCGCCGATCCCAAGTGTGTAGCACGCTGGTCATACCGATGCGCGCGCCAAGGTGCCGAGGATCGGCGGCGATGGTGCTCAGCGTCTCGGCCGATACCCGAAACAGCAGGTCGTAGGCAACCTTCTTGTTCCAGTCAGCGATCTGGGCGATCTCGGCCGGCAGGCTGAAAACCACGTGGAAATACTCGACCGGCAGCAGGTCCGCGGCGCCGGCGGCCATCCAGTCCCGTGCCGCAGGTCCTTGGCACTTCGGACAGTGCTGGTTCTTGCAGGAATTATAGGCGATGTGGTTATGCCCGCACTTGGTGCAAGCCGCCACATGCCCGCCGAGCGCCTCGGTTCGGCAGGCTTCGATCGCCGCCATGACCTTGAGCTGGGTCAGGCTGACATGCCCGGCATTGGCTCGCCGCCACGCAGGACCATAGGCCCGGAAGATGTCAGCGACCTCCAGCTTTTGCCGGGACACCCCGGCGCGCGCTTCATTCCAGCCGACGCCTCAGGGCCAGATCCTCCAACTGCTGCAGGCGCTCGAACGGGCTGATGGTGTCGCGGATCAGCTTGGTGGCGACGTGGGTGTAACGGGCGGTGCTGCTCAGCTTGACATGGCCGAGCAGAACCTGGATCACCCGCACGTCGGTGTTCGCCTCCAGCAGATGCGTGGCGAAGCTGTGGAGCAGGGTATGCAGCGTCGCGGTGAGATGGCAAGCTGATGAAAGCGACGTGTCGCTGCACGATCCAGATACGATAGGTTTCAGATCCGCTGCGTCAGCTCTCATTATGCGGACGCACTCTCGCGCGCATTCCGCCGGATCGTCTGCGGCGGCTGGCCGAGCGTGCGAAGAAAGGCACGGCGCATGCGATCGGGATCGGCGAAACCCGTCTCCACTGCGATGACGTCCATGGAGTGCCGGCCCTGCTCCATCATCAGCCGGGCCGCCTCCACGCGGAGATTCTCCACGGCTTTGGCGGGCGACTGTCCTGTTTCAGCCCGGAACGCCCGGCTGAACTGGCGCGGGCTCAGCCCTGCCGCTTCCGCCAGTTCTTCCACCGACAACACGCCGTCGAGATTCGCCTTGGCGTAGTCGATAGATTTCTGGATCCGGTCGGACTTCGGCTCGAGCTCGAGCAAGGCCGAGAACTGCGACTGGCCGCCGGCGCGCCGGTGATAGACGACGAGCTTGCGGGCGACTGAGCGCGCAACGTCCTGCCCGTGGTCCTTCTCGATCATCGCAAGCGCAAGATCGATGGTCGCGGTCATCCCGGCAGACGTCCACACGCTTCCGTCGACGATGAAAATGCGATCGTCCTCGACCTTCACGGCCGGGAATCGCTCCTGCAGCCGGCGCGCGAAGGCCCAGTGCGTGGTCGCACGGCGCCCATCCAGCAGACCGGCCTCCGCAAGAACGAAGGCGCCGGTGCAGGGCGCTGCCACCCGGCGCGACGTTTCAAGCGCCCGACGCGAAAAGGCGATCAGCCCAGGCGTCATCGGCTCGATCGTCGCGCCGGCGCCGAACATCACAGTATCATAGGGTGTCTCGGCATGGCGATCGGCCGCTACGGCAAGGATTACGAGATCGCCAGCGTCGTTGCTTACCTCGCCAGCCCGGAGGCCGCGTTCGTGACGGGCGCCGACATCGTCGCGGATGGCGGCTTCACCGCCTGACCCATGGCCACAGCAACGAACAATTCCATGTCCATTGGTATCATAGGAGCCGGCCAGATCGGCTCCGCCTTCGCCCGCGCCCTTGCCCGCAACGGCATCGCTGCCACCATCTCGAACAGTCGTGGTCCCGAAACTCTTCAAGACCTTTCCCTGGAGATGTCGCCGCATATCAAGACAGGATCGATCGAAGAGGCGGCAAAGGTGGACATCGTCCTCATCGCAGTCCCCTTGTCGAAGCTTCCCCAGGCATTGGCTGGTCTTCCAGAGTGGGCGGGCGGGACCGTGATTGACGCCAACAATCCGATCGAGGGACCTCTGTTCAAGCCGGCCGAGCTCAACGGCCGTCTGTCGACGGAAATCTTCGCAAGTCTAGTGCCGGGCGCTCGCGTCGTGAAGGCATTCAATCACCTCCAGCCGCACCTTCTTTCCGGCGACCACACTCCGAAGGTGCAAGCCGCGTGCTCTTCTACTCTGGCGACGATCCGCGATCTAAGGCGGAGGTCGGTTCACTAATCGCCAAGCTCGGCCTCACTGGCATCGACCTTGGGCCGATCTCGATTGGCGGATGGCTCGTCCAATTCCCAGGTGGGCCGCTGCCGGCGCGTGAAGTTCGGTTGAAGTTCATTCGGTCGCAGGATTGGCTACGGCCGAATTATATCCAACCCACCGAGACTGACCGGCACAGGTCGATGCTCTGTGGCGCCGGCAGGTCCCCTCAGTACACTAATGCGACCTTCAAAGCACAGGCCGAAGCGCCCAGAGGTGAAAGATCCGATCAGCCTCCCCAACGCAACGCCGCCGTGTCTACCGGCGCGTCCCATAGCGAAAGCTCTCGTTCCTCGAGGCCCGCAACGGTGATTGACAGGCCCGCCATGTCCAAAGAGGTCACATAGGTCCCAACCAGCGGCCGGGCGATCGTAAGGCCGAGGCGCTCGCACTGCGCTTTCGCAGCATTGTATACGAGGTAAAGCTCGGCCGCCGGTGTACCACCGTAGCCATTGATGAACATGAGGAGTTTTTTGTCGCGCTCCGATGCCAGCTCGCCTAAGATTGCCTCGAGCATAGTTTTCACAATTTCGTCGGCGGTGGCGAACGTGACCCGTGCGCGGCCTGGCTCTCCGTGAATGCCGACCCCGATCTCCATTTCATCTTCAGCCAGAACGAAGGTCTCCCGCGCCGTGTCGGGCACGGCAACACCACGCAGCGAAACCCCCATCGTGCGGATGCGGCCGTTCAGGCTCTCGCCGAGCGCACTCAGTTCATCGAGCCGCCAGCCGGCCTCCGCCGCCGCCCCGAGCAGCTTCTCCACCACGATGGTTCCTGCAACGCCTCTCCTGCCTTGGCTGCGCTTCGACCCGCCGGGATCGACGTCATCGCGCACCACGACGGTAGCGATCCGGTGCTCCGCCGCGACGAGTTCGGCGGCCATCTCGAAATTCATGACATCGCCGTCATAGTTCTTGACGATGAGCAGACATCCCTCGCCACCGTCCGTTTCCCGGATCGCGGCGACAATCTGGTCTGGCGTTGGAGAAGTGAAGACATGCCCAGTGCACGCGGCATCCAACATACCTCTCCCGACAAAGCCGACATGCATCGGCTCGTGCCCGGCGCCGCCGCCCGAAATGAGCGAGACCTTGCCCGGCCGAAGGCTGCGCCTGCGAACGAACTTCCCGTCGGCTCCGAAGGTCACCAGCCGTTCGTGGGCCGCCACCAGGCCCGCCAGGCTCTCAGCAACCAGCGTCTCGGCTCGGTTCATGAATTTCTTCATCCTGCCCCTCCCACGACGCCGTGCTCTCCTGCCTTGCGCAAATCGCCGCTCGATCGGACAGGAACATAGGGGGTTCTGCCGGAGGCAGCGACATACTGAAACACACCACGACCCTCTAATCCATCATTCCGACCAGTTTCGCCATATTCCGGACGAGCTCCTCGATCGCTTCGTCGAACAGGCGGTTCTTCTTTTCATCGCCGAGATCGGGAACGATCAGCGAGAGCTGGCGCAGCTTCTCCGCACTTGCGAAATCCGGCAGCTTTCCCGGGTGCGCGGACTGATAGGCCTGAAGAAAGCGGTCCTGCTCGCCCGGGCTGAAATGGCAGACGCGGAAGATCGTCGCGAGGTGGCGCACCGGCAGCGGGGTCGAATAGGTTGGACTCGTCACCTGAGTGACGAAGCTGCGATGCTTGCCGAGTGCCTCGGCGAGGCGCTGACGGGTTCCTGACGGCCGATTGTCGATAATCTGCGCCAAGATCGTCTTGTAGGCGATGATGGGGTCCTCAACCGTCTCGCGCGACATTCATTTCATCTCCGCCGCGGCCTGCCGTCCGTGCACAAGCCGCTGATTATCGATCGTATGTCAGTCACGCGATTGGGCGCCACAGAGAAGTGGCGAAGGCCCGCGGCCATGAGCGCCGGTACATGTCGGGGGTCGGAGGCCATCTCGCCGCAGATCCCGATCGGTTTTTTCATCGCCTCGGCAAGGTCCACGCCCTGAGCGATCACCCTCAGGACGGCTGGCGTGGCCGCGTCGTAAAGGGCGGCGACGCTTTGGTCGTCTCTTGCGGCAGCCATCAGATATTGCGCCAGATCATTCGTGCCGAAAGAGAAAAACGCCGAGCGCGAAAAGCGCTCGAGCATCAGCGCCGCCGCCGGAACCTCCACCATCATACCGATCTCCGGCATGCGCGCCTCCACCCCGCGCCTCAAGAGAACGGCGCGCTCCTCTTCGAAGTAGGTCCGCATCGCATCGAGCTCGTCCGGCACAGTCACCATCGGCAGGAGGACGCCAAGATTGCCGTGCACGGCGGCGCGCAACAGCGCGCGCACCTGGGCGCGGGCAAGCTCCGGCCGTGCCAGGAGCAACCGGATGCCTCTGAGGCCCATGAAGGATTCGCTCTTCCTGGCCCCTAGACCCGGCAATGTCTTGTCACCGCCTAAATCGAGCATGCGCACGATCGCCGGCGCGTCGCCGGCCCATTCCAGTGTATGCCGATAGATGTCGTAATGCCTTTGCTCGTCGACGGCATCCGCAGACGAAGCCACCAGAAATTCGGTCCGCATCAGACCTATGCCCGCGAAGGACGCGGGGTCAATGGCCCTGAGCTCCGTTGGATCGTTGATGATGGCGGACAGCCGGATCGCAACGCCGTCGGCGGTTTCGACCACTCCGCCGGCGCGGCGCGCGGCGATTGGCCTTGCTTCAGCTTTTATCGGTTTCGCCTCGCGAACATGCTCATCGTCGGGCGCAACAACGACCCGGGCGTTATTCGCATCGACGAGCACGCGTGCGCCGTCGGCCACTTCGAACCGCCCCGTGGCCACGACCATGGGCACCGACCGGCCGCGCGCAAGCATTGCCACGTGGCTTGAAACGCTACCTTCAAAGAGGACGATGCCGCCGCCGGCGGTCCAGTCATGCGCAAGGAAGCGGCTTGGCTCAAGGTCCTTGCCGACGAAGACCGAACCCGGCGCGAAATTCTCCAGAGGAAGACCCGTGAGCGCGCTCACGACGCGATTGCGTATATCGACGATGTCGACCGCGCGGGCGCGCAGCTGCTCATCGGGCGCCTCCTCGATACCGGCGATATAGTCGTCGAGTGCCCCGACCCAGGCGAGAGCGGCGCCGTCGCCGGCGACGATCCGACCCTCGGCCATTTCGACGAGAGCCGGATCGAGCAGCATCTCGATCTGGAAATCGAGAATGCCGGCGCTCTCCTCGTCCGACCGGTCCGCGAGAGCCCGGAGCTCCGCAATGGCAGTAGCGATGGCCTGCCGCAGCTTGTCGCGCTCCGCGGCCACGGTGTCGCGTAGCGCAAACACCTCTGCCGGTACATCGGCGGCGCGATGGACAGGCCCGAGCCCCACGCCGGGAGAGGCGGCGGTTCCGGCGATTTCAAGCGCTTCGGCCATGCTTTTTTTCTTCATCGAAGTCGCGCTCGACAAGCGCCTTGAGGGCATGGATCGCTTCTGCGGCGCGTAAACCTCGGGCGCGGATCTTCAGTATCGAGCCCGTGCGAATCCTCGCCCCCATGATCTTGACGATGCTCTTGCCGTTAAGCCAGACGTGGCTGTCGTTGACCTCGATCTCGACGGTGCAGGGAAACGACTTGGCGAGCCGCGTGAAGATGACCGACGGACGAGCATGCAGCCCGAAGCCGTGCGTCACCTCGATCTCCGCTTGGCAGTAACCGTGCGTATCGACCGCCTCCGGCGTTTCCCGTCGCGACCTGTTATCCATCACGGCGACAGCTCCTGCGCGGTCGCAACGACGCGGGCGAGAACCGCACCGCCCGACGCTTCAGCGGCGGCCATCACCGCCCCCTCGACCAGAGGCGCGTTGCAAATGATCACCCTTCCAGAACGCGGCTCGCCGAGCATTTCAATCGCCATTTCGCTATTGGTCTCCGCCCCGCCGAGATCGACGAAGACGGCGACGCCCGCATCCGACCAGGCCCGTTCGATCGCTGCCAATATTCCGGCTGCATGCGTCCCGAGGCCGCCTTCGGCGTTGCCGCCCGACCAGGCGAGCGGCACGCAATCGCCGACCATCTGGCGCACCATGTCGGCGGCGCCCTCAGCGACGAGCGGAGAATGCGAGACGATGACGATGCCGACATTTGCGGATTTCGGGTTCAAGCCGGACATTGCTCCTCCAAGAAACGACAGATCGCTGCCGTCATCAGCGCACAACTCTTGGCGCCTGGATCGACATGCCCGATCGACCGGTCGCCGAGAAACGCGGCACGCCCGCGCATCGCCCTCATGCCGAAAGTGAGCCTTGCCGCCCTTTCCGCCTGCTCGGAAATACCTGCCAGTCCCGCGCGCCTTACCACTTCGGCATGCACAGGGTAAAGCACGTCGAGCAGCGTCTTGTCGCCGGGGCTGGCGCGGCCGCGCCGGGCGACGGCATCGATGGCGTGCTCGAGCGCGCGTGCGAAGTCATGCTGGCCGTTCGCACCGTCCAGCTGGCGGCCGATCGCGATCAGCAGCGTCCCGTAGAGCGGACCGGCCGCGCCGCCAACGCTCATGACGAGCGTGAAGCCGATCTCCTCCAGGGCTTTCGGCAGGGCAAGCTCTGCGAGCCGGCTTCGCTCGGCATAGACCGCCTCCAAGCCGCGACGCATATTGATGCCGTGGTCTCCGTCGCCGATCGCCCTGTCGAGCTCCGACAGATGATCGGCATTGGCGGCAATCGCCTCGCGGCAGACCTCGATCAACCCGCCTATGAGCGCAGCATTCGCCAGCACGACCAACACCTTTTACCAACCCTCGCTCGATCATACTCGCGATCGGCCGCCATCGTTAGAGCACATGCCAAAGGCGCGTTGCATTCCAACGGGTTCGTGCCACGCGCTTTCAGTCTTCGTTTCCATGCATGTCGTCATCCCCAAACGGCTGCACCGTCTTGCGCGACGTGCATTAACGAAGCCCTGCTGCGACTTCGAAGACCGCGGCCACCGCCATGGCTCCCGGATCGGGTATGCCGTCGAGATCTCTTTCGCCGACATAAGATGCGCGCCCGGCCTTCGCCTTCTTCATCGCCCTTGTCGCGTCGGCGCCGGCACGCGCAGCGGACGCGGCCGCGGCCAGACCGCCGTCCTTGAGGGCGCGCAGTGCCGGGTCCAAAGCATCCACCATGGTGCGGTCGCCGACGCCTGCCCCCCCGTAGAAGGTCATCCGTTCCAGTCCCGCCAGCAGCGCCCCCGCCATGTCTCTCGTGTCCGAATATGCCTTGGCGGCGGCGGTGAAGAAGATCGACAGAAGCACGCCGCTCGAGCCGCCCATGCTGGTGCTGAGAATGCTGCCGATCGACGAGAGCGTCGCGGCGACGTCCTTCAGCGGCAGCCTTTCGATCTGCGCCAGGACGCTGCGCGAGCCTGTCGCCACGGTCGAGCCGGTATCGCCGTCGCCGGCGCGTGCGTCGAGGTGGTTGAGCTCAGTTTCGAGCGAGAGCAGGTGATCGCAGATCGCCGCGATCAGCCGGTCGGCGGCCGGATCGTGACTGGCCGCCATGGACTGGGTGGCCGGCACGGCAATCGCCGGCAGCACGGTGACGTCATGCCGCTCGACTGCGGGTACCCAGGCGTGCGGCCCGACGGGCGCCTTCAATGCTGCCTCACGCGCACCGTCAAGCCGCATCAGGGAAAGCGAAAAGCCGTTCATGTTGAGCGCCGTCATCAGCGGCGCCGGGCCTATCGTCAGCTTCACACGCTCGGCGAGTGAAGAGGAAAGGACCGTGTGGGCGATCAGTCCCATCTCGATCGGCGGCACGGCACCGAGATTGTTGATGAGAAGCGCATAGCCGCCGTCTCCCGGCAAAGCCCGGGAAAGCCGCTCGGACATGGTCGCAACGATGCTGCGCGCCTCCTGCAGGGCGATCCGTTCGACACCGGGTTCGCCGTGGATGCCGAGTCCCAGTTCCCCCTCGTCCGCCTCGAGCCGTTCCGCATGGGCCTGGCCGGGGATCGAGCACGAGGAGAGCGAAACGCCGAGCGAAACAATATCGCGCGCCGCCGAGCGGGCGGTGGCGGTAACGGTCTCGAGATCGGCGCCGCACTCGGCGAGGTGACCGGCGATCTTGTGGACGAAGAGCGTTCCCGCGACACCGCGTGGCTGGATGATATCCGGGAGCGCGATGTCATCGGCAACGATGACCATCTCGACTCGAAAGCCTTCGACGCGCGCCTTTTCAGCTGCGAGCCCGAAGTTGAGGCGATCGCCGGTATAGTTCTTGACGATCAGCAGGCAGCCCTTCGACCCGGTCACCGCGCGGATCGCCGTCAGCACCGCCTCGACGCTTGGCGAGGCAAAGATCTCGCCGGAAACCGCCGCGCTCAACATGCCTCTCCCGACGAAGCCCGCATGCGATGGTTCATGGCCGGCTCCGCCTCCCGATATGACCGCAACCTTCGCCTTGTCCCAGTCGCCGCGCATGACGACCTTGATATCGGGGTAGGTGTCGAGGCGCGCGAGGCTCCCCGCCGGCGCCGTCTGCATCAAGCCATCCAGCGCTTCGGTAACGATGTTTTCCCTGCGGTTGAAAAAATGCTTCATCGTGGTCATCCAATTGCTTGTCGATTGGTCGCAGCGGCATCAGCGCAGCCGCTCGCCGTCCGACCCGAAATAAAGGGGCTGTCTCAGCGTCAGGTTGATCCGGTCGCCCGGCTTGATGGAGAGATATGGATCTGCCAGCGTGACGAGCTTGTGGCCCCTCACCCGTATGTGCAGGTGGTTCTGGTCGCCGAGGTGCTCGATCCAGTCCACCTCGGCATTGCCCTGAGCGTCCGTGGCGATCTCCAGATGTTCGGTTCGCGCGCCGATCGTTCTGGCGCCCGAGGGTGGCGCCGCGCCTGGGAGGAGATCGGTCGGCAGCAGGTTTATGTGCGGCTGGCCGAGGCGCGCCGCGACGTGCAAATTGGCCGGGTCCGCGTAGATCTCCCGCGGCGTGCCGATCTGCACGAGCCGCCCTTCGCACAGGATGCCGATGCGATCGGCCATCGTCATCGCCTCCACCTGGTCGTGGGTGACATAGAGCAGCGTGGAGCCCAGCTCCTTCTGGATGCGCTTCAGTTCCAGCCGGAGTTCGGCGCGCAGCTTGGCGTCCAGCGACGACAGCGGCTCGTCCATCAGATAAATCGCCGGCCGGCGAACGAGCGCGCGGCCGATCGCGACGCGCTGCATCTCACCGCCCGAAAGCCGCGTCGAGCGGCTTTGGAGCTTGTGCTCGATCCGAACCATGCGCGCCACCTCGCGCACCCGCCGATCGATCTCGTCACTATTCAGCCGCCGGGCCGGGGAGCGCAGGGGGAAGGCGAGATTGTCGTAGACGCTCAAATGCGGATAAAGCGAATATTGCTGGAAGACGAAGGCCACGTCCCGCTCGGCCGACGATTGCCGGCCGACATCGCGACCGGCAATCGTCACCCGCCCACAATCCGGCCTTTCGAGCCCGGCGATCAAACGCAGGGTCGTCGTCTTGCCGGCGCCCGTCGGCCCGAGGAGGACGACGAATTCGCCGTCCCTGATGGTCAGCGACAGATCTTCGACCGCGACCGTGTCGTCGAAAGTCTTGCCCATACGGTGAAGAACGACCTCAGACATGGCGCGCGCCCGCATAGAGGGAGGAGGCGATCGCCCGGCCCGAGGCACAGTCGAAGACGGCGAGCTTTGCCGGATTGAATTCGAGCCCGACGGTCTCGCCAAGACTGAAGCTGCGGTCCGCCGAAACGCGTGCCTTGACGATGCCGGCGGAGGTCTCCACGGCGACGATCTGGTTGGTGCCGAGATATTCGCTGCCATAGACAGCGCCGCGGATGGGAGATTGATCGCTGAAGCGGATATGTTCCGGACGCACGCCGAGCGCCATTTCGCCCGGCGCGACGTCCTCCCCCACCTCCGGCACGGCGACTTCGTGACCGTCGAGGACGATCGACCGCGTCCCCCGCCTGAGCCCCGAATTGAAGCGCATGAAATTCATCGGCGGCGAGCCGATAAAGTCGGCGACATACATCGACGTGGGACGATTGTAGATTTCCTGCGGCGTGCCGAACTGCTCGATGACGCCATGGTTCATCACGGCGATCTTGTCGGCCATCGCCATCGCCTCGTGCTGGTCGTGGGTGACGTAGACGGTCGTGGCATGGATGCGATTGTGCAGTTCTCGCAGTTCATGAACCATCACCTCGCGGAATTCGGCGTCGAGCGTGCCGAGCGGCTCGTCCATCAGGAAGCATTTCGGACGCCGGACGATCGCCCGGCCGAGCGCGACACGCTGGCGGTCGCCGCCGGCGAGGCCGGAAACCGAGCGGTCAAGGATATGGTCGATCCTCAAGAGCTTCGCGGTTTCCTCGACTCGGGTGCGGATTTCCGGCTTGGCGACGCCCTGGGACAGGAGCGGGAAGCCAATGTTCCGGCGCACATTCATGTGCGGATAGAGGGCGAAGAGCTGGAAGACGAAGGCGATGTCGCGGGCGCTCGCGCGGTTGAAGGTGACGTCCTTGCCGTCCAGATAGATCCTGCCGCTGGTCGGCAGTTCGAGCCCGGCGATCATCCGCAGCGTCGTCGTCTTGCCGCATCCGGAGGGACCGAGCAGCGCCAAGAACTCGCCGTCCTCGACGGTGAAGCTCGAATCCTCGACGGCGACGAAATCGCCGAACTGCTTGCGGAGGTTTACGATCTTGATCTCGGACATCTCTCACTCCGGAAATTTCGAGACGATGATGAACAGGACGGTTCCAGCCAGCAGCATGGTGAGCGAATAGGTGTAGAGCGCCAGGAGGAACGGCTGGAACAACATCAGGAAGCCTGCGGCGATCAGCACCGTCGCGATGTTTTCCATCGGGCCGCGCCTGAGGAAGAACGGCCGCTTCTGCCGAGGACGGGTCATTTCTCGCGGGTTCGTCATTTGCGTACCGCTCCGAAGGTGATGCCGCGCAGCAATTGCTTGCGCAGGATGATGGTGAAGACGAGGATCGGCACCAGGAAGATCGTCGTGCCGGCGGCGACCGCCGGCCAGTCCTGGCCGCCTTCGCCGATGATCGTCGGTATGAAGGGCGGCGCGGTCTGCGCAGAGCCAGACGTGAGCAGCACCGCGAAGGCATATTCGTTCCAGGCAAAGATCAGGCAGAAGATCGCGGTTGCCGCGATGCCGGTCGTCGCCTGCGGCAGCACGACCTTCCAGAAGGCCTGCAGGCGGGTATATCCGTCGATCATCGCCGCCTCCTCGTATTCGCGCGGAATCTCGTCGATAAAGCCCTTGAGCAGCCAGACCGCGAGCGAGACATTGACGGCGGTATAGAGGAGGATCATGCCGAGCGCCGTGTCGGACAGTCCGAACTGGCGATACATGAGGTAGATCGGGATCGCCACCGCGATCGGCGGCATCATCCGGGTCGAAAGAATGAAGAACAGGAGATCGTCGGCGAGCGGCACGCGGAAACGGGAGAATCCATAGGCAGCAAGCGTTCCGAGCGAGACGGCGAGGAAGGTCGAGCCGAAAGCGATCAGCAGCGAATTGCCGAAGCGCGGCCAATAGTTCGAGGGACCCGCGATGACCATGTTGCGGCTGCGGGTGATCTCGTCGCAGGTACTGCTCGGGGCGGGGAGCGCCTGGATATAGTCCGGCGTCTGCCTTGTACGCGTCGTGAAGAGGTTGCAGAAGCCCTCGAGCGTCGGCGTGAAGACGATCTTCGGCGGGTAGCTGATCGAATCCGGCGGCGACTTGATGCTCGTCAGGAAGATCCAGGCGAGCGGGATCATCGTCACCAGCGCATAGAGGATGACGATCGCGCCGGCGATGCGCTTTACGGTCGGCGTCGGCTCGACCACGGAATGGGCGGTGGTTTTGACCGAGCTCATCGCTGTTTCACCTTGTTGAGCGCTTTGACGTAGATGTTGGCGAGGCCGAACACCGCCACGAAAAGGATGATCGCGAAGGCGGACGATCGTCCGGTGAGCCAGCTTTCGAAGGCCTCCCGCTTCAGCGTGATCGACGCGACCTCGGTGGTCGAACCGGGCCCCCCGCCGGTCAAGAGCATCACCATGTCGAACATCTTGAAGTTCTCGATGCCGCGGAAGAGCACGGCGAGCATGATGAAGGGCAGGGCCATCGGCACGGTGATCGACCAGAATTGCCGCCAGGCGGAGGCGCGGTCGACCTCGGCCGCCTCGTAGATGTAGTCCGGTATGGATCTGAGGCCGGCGAGGCAGATCAGCATGACGTAAGGCGCCCACATCCAAGTATCGACGATGATGATCGCCCAGGGTGCCAAGGTTACAGAACCGAGCATCTCGAAGGATGACGGCGGGATGCCCGTGAAGAACGAGACGATATAATTGAAGAGGCCGATCTGCGGTTGGTACAGGAACCGCCAGAAATTGCCGACGACCGCCGGCGACAGCATCATCGGAATGAGGATGACCGTCGTCCAGAAGGCGTGGCCGCGGAACTTGCGGTCGATCAGATAGGCGAGCGCGAAGCCGATGACCGTCTGCAGGAGAATCGTCCAGAAGACGAAATGCGCCGTCGTCTGCATGGCGATCCAGATGTCCGGGTCGTTCAGCACGCGCTGGTAGTTGCGCAGGCCGACGCCCTCGACTTCGGCATTGGGGCGGTTCGCACGGAAGTTCGTGAAGGACAGATAGACCGCCCAGATCAGCGGAAAGATATTAATCGCGAGCAGCAAGGCGATCGTGGGCGTTATGAAGAGCCAGGCGATGGCGCGGTCCGAAAGGCCGCGCACCCGAACCGCGATCGTTGTCGGCGTCGCACGGGCAAGCATGTCGGCGGATCGCTCCGAAATGGTCGAAGGGGCATCGGTCACTATCGTCACCTGAATTCAAGGAGGATCGGTTCGGGGCCGACGGCCCGGACTTTCGCAGCCGGGCCGTTTCCTGAGGCAAGACTAGAGCTTGCCTTCGTCCTCGAAGATTTCCTTCCAGTCGTTGACGAGAGCATCGAGCGCCTCTTGTGCGGTGCCCTGGTCGGCGACGACATAATCGTGCAGGCGCTTCTGCATGGCCTGCAGCAGGATCGCGTAGGAGGGCTCCTGCCAGAAGTCCTGAACCTGGTTCATTGCGACGAGGAAGTCGGCCGCAAAAGGCTGGCTGGCCTTGAAGGACGGATCATTTAGGACTGCGTCGTGCACGGCGTAGCCGCCGAGCGACCACCATTTCTTCTGGACGTCGGGCTGGGCGAACCATTTGATGTAGGCGAGCGCGCCGTCCATGTTGTCGGTATTGGCGACGACGGACATCCCCTGCCCGCCGAGCGTCGAGGCGGCGACCTTCTGCTTGGGATTGACGAAGAAGCCGATCTTGTCGCCGCCGACCTTCTCGTCCTTGTAAAGGCCGGGGAAGAAGGCGAACCAGTTCATCGCCATCGCCACCTGGCCGGATTTGAAGGCATCGAGCCCCTCGCCCATGTAGCTGTCGGTATAGCCGGGCGGCTGGCAGCACTTGTAAAGCGCCTTGTAGGCCTCGAGGCCGGCAACGGAGTCGGGCGAATTGACGGCGCCGTCCATATCGTATTTGCCCGGTGTCGTCTCGTATTTGAAGCCATAGGGATAGAGCGCCGAGGTCGCGCCCATGGTAACGCCCTCGGAGGCACGTTCGGTAAAGATCGCCGCGCCGTAGACCTTCTGGCCATCGATTTCGCGACCGGTGAAGAATTCGGCGACCTGCTTCAGTTCGTTCCAGGTCTGCGGCGGGCCGAGGTCACGACCGTACTTCCCTTTGAACTCGGCCTGCAATTCGGGCTTGGCGAACCAATCCTTGCGATAGAACCAGCCGTTGGCGTCGCCCATGGCCGGCAACGCCCAATAGGTCGGCGTACCCTTCGGCCAGGTGGAGTAGGCATTGACCGCGGCTTCGGCGAAGTCGCTCATCTTGATCCCTTCCTTGTCGAAGAAATCGTTGAGCTTGACGTAGTAACCGTTCTCGGCGGAGCCGCCGAGCCACTGGCTGTCGCCGATCAGGAGATCGCAGAGCTTGCCGCCCGAATTGAGCTCGTTGAGAATGCGGTCGGCGAAATTCGGCCACGGCACGAACTCAAACTTCATCGTGGTGCCGGTCGCTGCGGTAAAATCCTTGGACAGCTCGACCAGCGCATTCGCCGGATCCCAGGCTGCCCAGCACAGCGTCAAATCATCGGCCTTGGCCATTCCCGGTATCGCCGTCGACAGCAAGAGTGCCGACGACATGCCCATCAGGGCCTTCGTCATCTTCCGCATAGTATTCCTCCCAGATACAGAACCGACCGACATCGGCCTCGGAAAATTCTCCCTTGCTCACATGCCCAAGCCGTACTCCCCATGTTGAGCAATATGTTTAGTGATATACATTATACTAAACACTTCAAGTGCAATTCGTCGCTGCAACGCAGCACGTGCAACGAGAGAAGGTCCAGATGGAGGAGCGTGCCGCCGCGCCCGGTCAGTCTGTGTTGTGGCTCACGAAGACCGTGCTTGCGTCGCTGACGTTTGATACGTGCCAATAGGCGGCCTTGCCCGCCTCTTCGGCATCGGCACGAAGGATTGCGGTGACGATGCTCTGATGTTCCTGATAGGACTTCGCGAGCCGCCCCGGCAGACGGAATTGAGCCCGGCGGAAGGGCGCAAGTCGAGCGCGGGTCTGCGTGACCAGTTCGAAGATGTGGTCGTTGTGCGCGCCCCGATAAAGCCTGGTATGGAAGTCGACATTATGCGCCGCATATTCCTCGTCTGCAGCCGCGTGAACCAGGCGCATGGAATCCCGGTGCATCTTTTCCAGCGCGCGGCGCTCGTCGACCGTCATACGCTCGGCCGAAAGCCGGGCACAGATCCTCTCAAGTTCGGCCATCGCCTCGAACATCGAGGCGAGATATCCACCGGTCACATTTGTGATCACTGCGCTGCGATTGGGTTGCCGCTCCACAAGACCCATGGCGCAGAGTTGCCGCAGCGCTTCCCGCACCGGAGTACGCGAAACCTCGAAGCGGCCGGCGAGCGAGAATTCATCGAGTTTTTCGCCGGGCTGCATCTTGCCGGTGACGATCATGTCGGCGATCGCCCGTACCATCTGCTCGACGGTCGTACCTGCTCGAATGATCTCTCGTCTTCTTAGCTGTTTCACGCGCGACTCATTATCACGTAATCTGCATACAGATGCGCGCACATGATTCACAAGTCAAACTGCCAGCGCAATCAATTGAAATTTGTTGCTATTTACGCAGATTATCAAGCCTGGCTCTGCCCCAATCGTGGCCAGACATAATACTGGTTGGCTCATTTCGTTAGCATCGCATAAAAAACCATCATGCTCTTGGAGGAAACTGCATACAGTTTCGTCAATGGCCATCTTCACGAATAGTGTACCTCAATAATATCCGATACTTACATCTTGGCACGCACATTGCATGCACTTCCTATTGCGTCGATCTCGAACCCGACCTCCGCCACTCAGGAGCATTTCCGATGACCAAACTCCTTCATGCCTCCTCCCGTCCCCTATCCCGCCGCGCATTTCTCCAATCATCTGCCGTGGGTGCCGCCGTGGCGAGCCTCGCGCCGGGCCTTGTCTTTTCCCCCGCCGCCGCCCAGAGCGCACTGACCGTCGGCTTCATTTATGTCGGCCCCAAGGACGACTATGGCTACAACCAGGCCCATGCGGAGGGCGCGACCGCGATCAAGGCCCTGCCGGGCGTTACCGTTGTCGAGGAAGAGAACGTCCCCGAGACCGTCGACGTTCAAAAGACGATGGAATCGATGATCAACCTCGACGGAGCGGCACTGCTCTTCCCCACCTCCTTCGGCTATTTCGATCCCCACATGCTGGAAATGTCCAAGAAATATCCCGACATCCATTTCCGCCATTGCGGCGGCCTCTGGCAGGAGGGCAAGCATCCGGCGAACACCGGATCCTATTTCGGCTATATCGGCCAGGGGCAGTATCTCAACGGCATCGCTGCTGGCTACGCGACCAGGAGCAAGAAGATCGGTTTCGTCGCCGCCAAGCCCATTCCGCAGGTGCTGCAGAACATCAATTCCTTCCTGCTCGGCGCCCGCTCCGTCGATCCGGCCATCACCTGCCAGGTCATCTTCACCGGCGAGTGGTCGCTTGCCGTCAAGGAGGCGGAAGCCACCAACGCGCTCATCGACCAGGGCGTGGACGTCGTCACTTGCCATGTGGATAGCCCCAAGGTCGTGGTCGAGACGGCCGCGGGCCGGGGCGCATTCATCTGCGGCTATCACGCCAACCAAGGTCCGCTGGCTCCGGAAAAATATCTGACCGGCGCCGAATGGGCATGGGGCAATGTCTACGCGGACTTCGTGAAGAAGGCCCAGGCCGGGGAAAAGCTCGGCAACTTCGTGCGCGGCGGACTCAAGGAGGGCTTCGTCAAGATGAGCCCGCTCGGCCCGGCGGTCTCGGAGGAAGCACGCAGGAAGTTCGAGGCGACGCTTGGGGAAATGATGACCGCCGGCTTCTCGGTCTTCAAAGGGCCCATCAGGGACAACAAAGGCAATGTCGTTGTGACCGACGGTCAGGCCTTCGCGGAGGACGCCATCGAGCTCGAGAGCATGGCCTATCTGGTTGAGGGCGTCGTCGGCTCGGCCGCTTGAGGGAGCGTCGGCATCATGACCCTGGAGGCCAACTCCCACACTCTGCCAACACTCGACGGGCGGGCCGGTAATTTGCGGCCCTTCCTCGAATGGCTGGCCCGGCGCGCGGAACCGCTGACGATTACGCTCTTTGCCATCCTCATCGGACTCGCGCTGTTCTCGATGTTCATCGCACTGATCGGCAAGTCGCCGATCGCGCTCTTTCAGCTCATGTACGCCGGCGGCTTCGGCACCTGGTTTTCGATCCAGAATTCACTCAGCCGAGCCGCACCGCTCCTCCTGACCGCGCTCTGCGTCGCTCTTCCAGCCAGGCTCGGCCTCGTGGTTATCGGCGCGGAGGGCGCTGTCGTGCTCGGCGGCGTTGCCGGAGCGGCGATCGCCCTGCCCCTCGTCGGCGGCGCACCCCCTCCGCTCGTCTGGCTCTTCATGGCGCTTGCCGGCATGCTCGTCGGCGCAATCTGGATCGGGCTTACCGGCCTGCTCAGGCACAATCGCGGTGTCAACGAGACGATCGCCTCGCTGCTGCTCGCCTACATCGCCATTGCCTTGATGAACCATCTGATCGAGGGGCCGCTGCGCGATCCTGCCAGCCTCAACAAGCCCTCGACCGCGCCGCTGCCGCCGGACTACATGCTCGGCAGCATCCCCGGCATGGACGTGCATTGGGGCCTCGCCGTCGGCATAGTCGCCTGCATTGCTTCCTGGGTCCTGATCGAGGCGACGAGTTTCGGCTTCGCCGCGCGCATTGCCGGCGGCAATGTCCGCGCCGCGCAGATACAGGGACTTGCCGTCGGCAAGCTGATCGTCGGCTTCACCGCGCTCGCCGGTTGCTTCGCCGGTCTTGCCGGCACGATCGAAGTCGCCGCCGTGCAGGGCAGCGCCAACGGCTCGCTTGCCGCAGGTTACGGCTACACCGGCATCCTTGTCGCATTCCTCGCGCGCCACAATCCGCTGGCAATCATCCCCGTCGCCATCCTGCTCGGCGGCATTGATGCCTCCGGCGGCCTGATCCAGCGCCGCATGGGCCTGCCGGACGCGACCGTCCTCGTCCTTCAGGGCACGCTTTTCATCGTGATCCTGTTTTGCGAGACCTTCTACGGTCGCTTCAGGATCTTCAATCCGGACCTCTGGAAAAGGAGCGCATGATGGACGGGACCGGTATCGGCATTTGGGGAGTTCCCCTTGCGGTCTTCGCCGGCGCGATCCGCGTCTCCACGCCCTTCATTTTCGTGAGCCTCGGTGAGGCGATCACGGAACGCTCCGGTCGGATCAATCTCGGTCTCGAAGGCACGCTGGTCTTCGGCGCAATGATCGCCTATGCCGTCGCAGTCATTACGCTCTCGCCCTGGCTCGGCGTGCTAGCGGCGATGGCGGCGGGCGCCTGTTTCGGCCTCACCCACGGCTTTATCTGCAAGTTTCCGAAGGTGAACGACATCGCCATCGGTATCGCCATGATGCAGCTCGGTCTCGGCCTCGCCTTCTTCCTCGGAAAACCCTTCATCCAGCCCGCCGCGCCGAAGCTGCCTGCCATCCCTTTCGGCGGCTGGTCGGACCTGCCGCAGATCCAGGCCGCGCTCAACATCAACGCGCTATTCCTGATCGGTGCGGCCCTTGCCCTCTTCCTCTGGTGGGCCTTCCGCAATACCCGCACCGGCCTCATCCTGCGCGTCGTCGGTGACAGCTCGGACGCCGCCCGCGCCATGGGCCTGAACCCTGACACGGTGCGCCTGCTCGCAACGGCCACCGGCGGAGCGCTGGCCGCGATCGGCGGTGCCTATCTTTCGCTCTACTATCCGGGCTCATGGAACGAGGGAATCTCGTCCGGACAGGGCCTCATGGCCGTGGCGCTCGTCATCTTCGCCCGCTGGAACCCGATCGGATGCTTCCTCGCCGCGCTACTCTTCGGCGGCGCGGGCGCGCTTGGGCCGGCCTTGCAATCGGTCGGCGTCACAAAGGGGTACTACCTCTTCTATGCAGCGCCCTACATGCTCACCCTCGTGATCATGATCGCCACATCCTCTCCCACCCGCTCGCTCGCCGGTGCGCCCGGCGCATTGTCGATCACCAAATAGGAGCGACCCCTCATGAGCCGCCTCGCCTCCCTTCCGGTCACATGCCAGAAGCTCAGCCATATCGATGCCAATCCCTATCCGTGGCCCTATAACGGCGATCTCCGGCCGGAGAACACGGCGCTGATCGTCATCGACATGCAGACGGACTTCTGCGGTCCCGGCGGCTATGTCGACCACATGGGCTACGACCTCTCGCTGGTACGCGCGCCGATCAAGCCGATCAAGACGGTGCTCGCGGCGACGCGGGCCAAGGGCTACCACATCATCCACACGCGCGAGGGCCATCGACCGGATCTGGCCGACCTTCCTGCCAACAAGCGCTGGCGTTCGCAGCGGATCAAGGCAGGGATCGGCGATGCCGGCCCGTGCGGGCGCATCCTGGTCCGCGGCGAACCCGGATGGGAGATCATCGACGAGCTGAAGCCGATCGAGGGCGAAACGATCATCGACAAGCCGGGCAAGGGCTCCTTCTGCGCCACCGACCTCGAACTGATCCTCAATCAGAAGCGCATCGCGAACATCATCCTGACGGGCATCACCACCGATGTCTGCGTGCACACGACGATGCGGGAGGCGAACGACCGCGGCTTCGAATGCCTGCTGCTCGAGGATTGCTGCGGGGCGACCGACTACGGCAACCATCTTGCCGCGATCAGGATGGTGAAGATGCAGGGCGGCGTCTTCGGCTCCGTGTCCAATTCCGCAACACTCGTCGGTCAACTGCCATGATCATCGGCGAAATCCACGCCCCAAAGGCTATGCCCGCCGTCGGCATCGAGACCGTTGGGATGACGATGCGCTTCGGCTCCTTCACCGCGCTCGATCATGTGTCTATCAAGGTGCCGGCCGGCTCCTTCCATGCGCTTCTCGGCGAAAACGGGGCCGGCAAGTCGACGCTCGTCAAGTGCATCATGGGCTTCTATCACCCGACCTTGGGGCAATTGCAGGTCGACGGCCGAGAAGTGGCGATCGCTTCGCCGCGCGATGCCGCGGCTCACGGTCTCGGGATGGTCTATCAGCACTTTACGCTGGTGCCGTCGCTGACCGGCGCTGAAAACCTGGTCATCAGCCGCGTGCGCGTGCCCGCGATCATCAACTGGTCGAAGGAGCGGAAGAAGCTCTCCGCCTTCATGGAGACGATGCCCTTCGACATCGCGCTCGACCGCCCAGTGAGCGAACTCGCAGCCGGCGAGAAGCAGAAGCTCGAGATCATCAAGCAGCTCTATCTCGGACGCCGCTTCCTGGTGCTCGACGAGCCGACCTCCGTGCTCACCCCGGCCGAGGCCGACGACATGCTCGGCCTCGTGCGCGGCATGACTGAGCGCGGCGAACTGACGGTCCTGATGATTTCGCACAAGTTCCACGAGGTGACGAAGTTCGCCGATGCGGTTTCCGTGCTCCGGCGCGGCAGGCTTTCGGGCACCGGCAAGGTTTCCGAACTCTCCACCGCGGACATGGCAGCGATGATGATTGGCGACGCCAAGCTTACCGAGCTCGACACACGCCTGCCCGTTCCCCCGCACGCCGCTCCCGTGCTCGCCGTCAAGCAGGTCAGAGCTCCGGACCGAACCGGCCTGAAGAGCATTGAGATCGAGGACCTTGTCGTTCGCGCCGGGGAGATCGTCGGCATTGCCGGCATTTCCGGTAACGGCCAGAAGGAACTCTCCGAGGTGCTTGCCGGCCAGCGCCGGGCGGAAGTCGGCGCCGTCATGGTCAAGGGCAAGCCCTACAGCGCCACGCGACCCGAAGCCCGGGCGAACAACATTCGCTTCATCCCGGAAGAGCCGCTCAACAATGCCTGCGCGCCGAAAATGACGGTGACGGAAAATCTCGCCTTCCGGACCTTCGACATGCGCAAGGACGGCAGCGACGCGATCTGGCTCGACGGGCGCGGCATGAGGAAGCGGGCGACGGCGCTGATTTCCGATTTCAAGGTGAAGACCGCCTCCCCCGCCTCGCCGATCGCAGCGCTTTCGGGCGGGAATGTGCAGCGCGCCGTGCTCGCCCGCGAACTGTCGGGCGACGTCGATCTCCTGATCGTCTCCAACCCCTGTTTCGGCCTCGACTTCTCCGCGGTCGCGGAAATCCGCGCCCGTATCATGAAGGCGCGCAATGCCGGCGCCGCCGTGCTCCTAATGTCGGAGGATCTCGACGAGCTCATGGAGATGTCGGATCGGATCATCGTCATGTCGGATGGCAAGCTTGTCTACGAGACGCCGATCCGCGTGGCCGACGTCGCCGTCATCGGCGCACACATGGCGGGACACCACTGATGGCGCAGATCAAGGCAGAACCTTTTCCGTTCAGGCTCCGGCGCGACGCCGTCGCACTCATCGTCATCGACATGCAGCGTGACTTCACGGAGGAAGGCGGCTTCGGCGCCAGCCTCGGCAATGACGTCTCGCGGCTGATGAAGATCGTGCCGGACGTCAAGCGATTGATCGAGCGCTTTCGCGCCGCCGGCCTGCCGGTGATCCATACCATGGAATGTCACCGGCCCGACCTTTCCGATCTGCCGCGCGCCAAGCGCGAGCGCGGCAATCCTCGCTTGAGGATCGGCGACGAGGGGCCGATGGGGCGCATCCTGATTGCTGGCGAACCGGGCACCGCGATCCTGCCGGAACTCGCGCCGGTGGTGGGCGAGACGGTTATCGAAAAGCCCGGCAAGGGCGCGTTCCATGCGACGCCGCTCGACGACATCCTCAAGGAGCGGCGTATCGCCCAGCTCATCTTCGCCGGTGTCACGACGGAAGTCTGCGTGCAGACGACCATGCGCGAGGCGAACGACCGCGGCTACGAGTGCCTGCTCGTCGAGGAAGCGACGGAAAGCTATTTCCCGGAGTTCAAGGCCGCGACGCTCGCGATGATCCGCGCCCAGGGCGCCATCGTCGGGTGGACGGCGCACCTTGCCGATGTGATCAAGGAGATTGCCCATGCCTGAAGCGACACGCGAGAGCCTGACCCAGGGAAGCTGGCGCGAACTCCAATTCGAGCCGTTTCGCGACGGCGTGATGATCCACTGGATCAAGCGCTTCGACGGCGACCAGCCGGCCGTAGCCCTGCTCCACTACGAGGCCGGCGCTTCCGTGCCGCGTCACCGTCACGAGGGCCTGGAGACGATCCTGGTGCTTACCGGCACGCAGTCCGACGAAAGCGGCGACTACGGAGCCGGGACCTATATCGTGAATGCCGGCGGCAAGGAACATTCCGTCTGGAGCGACACCGGCTGTGTCGTGCTGATCCAGTGGGACCGGCCCGTAACGATGCTTGAAGGAAATGAGCCATGACAGGCGGACAGGCTTTCGACATTGCATCTATTCACGCGGCCTATCTTTCCGGTTGGACCGTAACTGAGATGATCGGGACGATTTTCGAGCGCATCGCGGCCGTCGACGACCCCGGCATCTTTCTCACTCTCGCCGACAGCAGCGATCTCCTTGACGCGGCCGCCGCACTGGGCGCCTTCGACCCTGTCGCCAAACCGCTGTGGGGCATTCCCTTCGCCGTCAAGGACAATATCGATGTCGCCCGCATGCCGACGACGGCCGCCTGCCCGGACTATGCCTACCTGGCCGAAGGGGACGCCACAGTCGTGCGACTGTTGCGCGAGGCCGGCGCCCTCGTCGTCGGCAAGACCAATCTCGATCAGTTCGCAACCGGTCTGGTTGGGGTGCGCACGCCCTATCCGGTGCCGCGCAATGCGATTGATCAAGCACTTGTGCCTGGCGGGTCGAGCTCCGGTTCGGCGGTCGCGACGGCCCACGGTATCGTCAGCTTCGCGCTCGGCACCGACACGGCGGGATCCGGCCGCATACCGGCCGGGCTCAACAATATCGTCGGCCTCAAGCCGAGTATCGGGGCCCTGTCGACCACGGGCGTCGTGCCGGCCTGCCGAACGCTCGACTGCGTCTCGATCTTCGCCCTGACCGTCGCCGACGCCTATCGGGTCTTCAAAGTCTCCGCACGACCCGATGAGACCGATCCCTACTCCCGGGATATTGCGTCGAGGGGCGGCCTCTCTTTGCCACCGGTCCTCAAAGTCGGCGTTCCGGCAGGAGCGGATCGGCGCTTCTACGGCGACGTACTCATGGAGAGTGCCTATGATGAGGCGCTCCAGATGCTGCGCTCGTTGGGGCACCAGATCGTCGAACTGCCCTTTGCCGATTTCTATGCCACGGCCGCGCTTCTCTACGAAGGCGCCTGGGTCGCCGAGCGCTATGCGGCGGTCAAGGACTTCTTCGATGCGCAGGAGGCGAGCTTTCATCCGGTGACGCGAACGATCTATGGCGGCGCCAAGGCATTATCGGCGGCGGATGCCTTCGAGGGTCACTATGCATTGCAGGCGCTGAAACGAAAGGTCGCTCCGCTCGTCGCCACAGTCGACATGATATGCGTCCCAACCGCGCCTACACACTACACGCGCGCCGATCTCGAATCGGAACCGATCCGCGAAAACGCGCGGCTCGGCACCTACACCAATTTCGTCAACCTTCTGGACATGTGCGGCATGACCGTACCGACAGGCCGCAGATCCGACGGCCGGCCCGCGAGCGTCACCTTGCTCGCGCCTGCCGGCAAGGATCACCTGACCGCATTGCTCGCTGGCGAACTGCATCGGCTAAGCGCCCTGCCGCTCGGCGCCACCGGGTGGCCGCAGCCAGCGAACCATCCTTCTGCGGAAACCGACGAGGACGAGCTGATTGAACTCGTCGTGGTCGGCGCGCATCTTTCCGGCATGCCCTTGAACGGTCAGTTGCGAGACCTGGGCGCCCGATTTTCCCGGCGGGCGCTGACGGCCAAATGCTACAGGCTTTATGCTCTTACGGGCACCGAGCCCGCGAAGCCCGGTCTCGTGCGTTGTCAGGAGAGTGAAGGTGCCCTGATTGAGGTTGAGGTCTGGACGTTACGAGCGGAGGCGTTCGGGCTCTTTGTCGCAGCCGTTCCATCACCACTTGCGATTGGCACCGTCCAGCTTGCCGACGGAACGGCCTGCAAGGGCTTTATAGTCGAGCCGGCCGGGCTTGCCGGAGCTGCAGACATCAGCCGCCATGGCGGATGGCGTGCCTACATCGCCAGCTTGGCGGCCTGAGACGCTCCGGGCTGACAGGGGAGTGGTGAGGGAGAGCAGTCTTGAAACGTCGAACCTGCTCAAGATGACTCTTCGCAGGTCGCGGCCGAACTCGCCGTTCGGCAACTCGCCTCAACGCACGAGATCGCCCCAATGTTATCGTAATAAGTTACGGTCTAATTGCTTAATTTATAAGCATTCAACGCACAAATTATAGGCATAGAAATCGGCAAAACTTCCACTTTACTTTGGACGACATGGAATTATACTGAAAATGTTTCTAGGGTTCCGATGCCGATAAGGCATGACTGGACCGAGAGAAACCTCCGGTGGGGAGACATCCACCGGGTCCACGGCGGGATAAAAGCCCGGGAGGCTCATGCAGCGGTGCCGTTGCTTTGGGAATCCCGCCTGTGATTTCCGAGAAAAGAGCGCAGCGTGAGCCCCAAGTTGAACAGGGGAACAGAACGATGCGTTTCGGAAATGGCAGATTCGGTTTTCGTACCCTCTCGGCCGCCCTCGGCCTTTCGCTCTCGCTTCTAGCCGGCGGGGCGCATGCGGAGCCGAAGAAGGAATTCAATATCGCCTGGACGATCTATGTCGGTTGGATGCCATGGCCCTATGCGGCGGATGCCGGTATCGTGAAGAAATGGGCCGACAAATACGGCATCACCATCAACGTCAAGCAGATCAACGACTACGTCGAGTCGATCAACCAGTACACTGCCGGCGGCTTCGACGGCGTGACAGCGACGAACATGGATGGCCTGACCATTCCAGCCGCCGGCGGCGTCGACACGACGATCCTGATCATCGGCGACTTTTCCAACGGCAATGACGGCATCGTCTCCAGGACCGCGAATACGCCCGCCGAGCTCAAGGGTGAGAGCATCAATCTCGTCGAACTGTCGGTCTCGCACTACCTGCTTGCGCGCGCTCTCGAAACGGCGGGGCTTTCCGAAAAGGACGTGACGATCGTCAACACCTCCGATGCCGACATGGTCGCCGCCTTCAAGTCGCCTGAAACCTCGACGGTGGTCACCTGGAACCCGCTGCTCGCCGAGGTCAAGGCCGAACCCGGTTCCGCCGCGCTGTTCGATTCCACGCAAATTCCAGGCGAGATCATCGACACGTTGATGGTCAACACCGAGGTGCTCAAGGACAATCCCGACTTCGGCAAGGCACTCGCCGGCATCTGGTACGAGACGATGTCGGTCCTGACGGACCCGGGCGAGAAGGGTAACGCCGCACGCGCCGCGATGGGAGCGATGTCCGGCACGGACCTTGCCGGCTTCGAGGCCCAGCTTGCGGCGACCAAGCTGTTCGCGACACCTCAGGAGGCGGTCGCATTCGCCGAGAGCGAGGATCTCGTCAAGACCATGGACCTGGTGCGCACCTTCTCCTTCGATCATGGCCTTCTCGGCGACGGCGCCCCGGACAAGGACATCGTCGGCATCGCCTTCCCGGGCGGCCAGGTGCTGGGTTCGGCCGACAATGTGAAGCTGCGCTTCGACGCCAGCTACATGAAGCTCGCCGCCGAAGGCTCGCTCTGATGCTCCGGTCAGGCAGGGTGGCCGGCGCCCCCCTGCCGATCGCAGTCCGACGTGCTCTCCAGGATAGGAACCGGCCATGCGACGTGCCATCAATATCGTCCCGGGATCGGGAACGCGGATCCTGCTTGCCCTCCTGCCGTTTCTGCTGATCGCCTACCTCTATGTCGTCGTTTCGGCGGAACGGCGGACCGCAAATCCGGGCGACAAGCTGCTGCCGCCGATCGCGGAAATGGCGACAAGCATGGACCGGCTGGCGACCGAGCCCGACCGGCGGTCGGGAGACTTGACCCTTTGGTCGGATACCGCGGCGAGCCTCCAGCGACTGTTCATCGGCCTCGGTGTGGCCGCCGCCGTCGGCCTGGTGCTTGGGTTGACGCTCGGTCTATTGCCAGTGGCGAGTGCTGGTCTGTCACCGCTCGTCGCCGTCATTTCGATGATCCCGCCGATGGCGATCCTGCCGGTGCTCTTCATCGTCTTCGGCCTCGGTGAACTCTCCAAGATCGTGCTGATCGTGATCGGCATCGCGCCCTTTCTCGTCCGCGATCTCGCCATGACCGTTGGCGCCATCCCCCGCGAACAGATCGTCAAGGCGCAGACGCTCGGCGCCTCGACCTGGCAACTGACGTTGCGCGTGGCATTGCCGCAGGCGATGCCGCGGCTTATCGAAGCCTTGAGGCTCTCGCTCGGCCCGGCCTTCCTCTTCCTCATCTCGGCCGAAGCGATCGCCGCCGAGAGCGGCCTCGGCTACCGCATTTTCCTCGTCCGGCGCTATCTCGCCATGGACGTGATCCTTCCTTACGTCGCCTGGATCACGCTCATCGCCTACCTCCTCGACTCGCTGCTGGCATGGCTCGCCCGGCGTGTCTTCCCCTGGGCCTATGTCCAGGAGGCCCGCTTATGAGCGATATCCGGGTCCATAATATCTGGATGGAATATGGCGACCAGATCGTGCTCGAAAGCATCTCGCTCGATATCGCCTCCGGTGCATTCGTCTCGGTCGTCGGCCCCTCGGGCTGTGGCAAATCCACCTTCCTCCGAATGATTCTCGGACAGGAGCGGCCGACGCGCGGCATCATAACGCTCGATGGAGTAGCGCTGCCGGCCGAGCCGGGGCCGGACCGCGGCGTGGTCTTCCAGCGCTACTCGGTGTTTCCGCATCTCACCGTGCTTGAGAACGTCCTGATCGCCTTCGAATTTGCCGCAAGCCCGTTCATGGCCAAGCTGTTCGGAACCAGGAGAAGGGCGGCGAGCGAGAAGGCGGAGGCGCTTCTCGAAGCGGTCGGCCTTAGCGGGCACGCGCGGAAGTTTCCGAGCGCCCTTTCCGGCGGTCAGCAGCAGCGGCTGGCGATCGCCCAGGCGCTCGCCAGGGAACCGAAAGTGCTGCTGCTCGACGAGCCCTTCGGCGCGCTTGACCCCGGCACGCGGGCGCAGATGCACGCGCTGATCAAGCCGCTATGGCGCGAGCGCGGCGTGACCGTGATCATGGTCACCCACGATCTCAAGGAAGCCTTCGGCCTCGGCACGCGGCTGCTCGCCTTCGACAAGCCACGCATCGATCCGCAAGCGCCGGAGCGCTACGGCGCCCGCATCATCTACGACCTCGATTTGAGCCGCGACGGCCCCGTCCCGATTCTCGGCTTTTCGCGGCCGATCAAAACGACATTCCACGAAACGAAAAGGAGCATGCCCGATGCGTGAACCCCCAAGCCGCCAGTCCCGTCGCGCCGGCCCACTCGCGACGTCAGGTCGCGAGCGCCGCCACCACCCGGATTTCAACATGCTCGACAGCCAGGGCTGGAAGGCGCTCGAGGCGGAAGCAAAGCTTGCCGGCAAGGGCTGGGGACGGGAAAAGAAATGGGCACTCGACATGGGGCTGCCGGGATCGGAGAGTCTGACGGACAAGTCGATCCCGACCTTCGCGCGGGGCGAGCTGCCGCATTTCGCCGGCATCAACACGTTCCTGAAGGCGCCCTACGTCGAAAACGTGCGCGATGTCGGCAAATACGATGCTGCCGTGCTCGGCATCCCTTTCGACAGCGGCACGACCTATCGTCCGGGCACGCGCTTCGGACCGCAGGGCATCCGTCGGATCTCCGCGCTGTATACACCCTATAATTACGAGATGGGTGTGGATCTGCGCGAGCAGATGACGCTCTGCGATGCCGGCGACGTCTTCACCATTCCGGCCAATCTGGAAAAGAGCTTCGACCAGATCACCCGCGGCGTCGCCCATGTCTTTTCCTCCGGCGCGCTGCCGATCATGCTCGGCGGCGACCACTCGATCGGCTTTCCCTGCGTGCGCGGCATTGCCGAATGCACCTCGAAACGCATCGGCATCATCCATTTCGATCGCCACATCGATATCCAGGAAAAGGATCTCGACGAACGCATGCACACGACGCCCTGGTTCTGGGCGACCAATCTGCCGAACGTCTCGCCGAAAAATCTCGTCCAGCTCGGTATCGGCGGCTGGCAGGTGCCGCGCGACGGCGTGAAGGTGGCGCGCGAGCGCGGCACCAACGTGCTGACGATCGACGACATTGAAAAGCTCGGTCCGGAGAAGACCGCGGAGATTGCGCTCGAACTCGCCTGGAAGGACGCGGACGCCGTCTACATCTCTTTCGACGTCGACAGTATCGATTGCGGCTTCGTGCCCGGCACCGGCTGGCCGGAACCGGGCGGTTTCCTGCCGCGCGAAGCGCTGAAGATTCTCGGCCTGGTCGCGGCAGAAGGGCTCTGCGGCCTTGAGGTCGTGGAGGTCAGCCCGCCGTACGACACCTCCGACATCACGGCGCTTTTCGGCGTACGGGTGGTGGTGGAGGCGCTTGGCTCGCTCGTAGCGCATGGCAAGCTCGGCTCCCACAAGCACCTGATCGACAAGCCGGTGAGTTTCTGAGGAGGCGACCATGCACAGCGGACACCATTACCATCACGGCGCGCATTCACACGACCGTGATCACGGTCCAGGTCACGACCACCACCAGCACGGCCACCAGCATGGGGGTCCCGGCCATAACCGGCAGCGTGACACCGTACAATGGCAGGTACCGCATCGCCCCGAAAGCAAGGACCAATCGCCGCCGCACCAGCGTGATCTCGATCTCGTCGAGGCGGCTTTCATCGAGAACTTCGCCCGCGCGAGCGATCCGACGAGTTTTCTCAGACTTGCGGGCATTCCCTTCGTCGGCGTCGACGCTTGCGGGAAAGCCCTGCATCTGCTTCGTGTCGAGACCGCGGATCGCACCGATATCGGTGCGGTCGTGCCGCTCCTCGGTGGCAACGGCGTGCGCTACGACGTGCTGCCCGCACGCATGACCTCGCGGCGCCAGGACCTGGGATTCCTCTATCACGACGGCAAAGCGGTCGTCCGGCTTTCCTTCGCCGAGGCGCGCACGCTCGAGGACCGGACCGACGCCTCGCACTTCGACATCGAACCGACCGAATGAATTCCTCCTTCAGAAAGGGAACGTCATGAACTTCAGGATTCTGACCGCGCTCGTCGCCCTTCTCGCCACCCTGCCCGCTCAGGCCCTGGCCCATACCGGCGGCGACCATGTCCACAGCATGGCGAGCGGCCTCTATCACCCCTTTTCCGGCGTCGACCACCCGCTGGCTATGGCCGCCGTCGGACTGATCGCCGCGCGGCTCGGCGGACCGGCGCTGTGGCGGCTGCCGCTCGCTTTCATCGCGGCCATGGTGACGGGTGCTGCGTTTGCCATGGCCG
This sequence comes from Sinorhizobium fredii USDA 257, assembly GCF_000265205.3. Lineage (NCBI taxonomy): Bacteria > Pseudomonadati > Pseudomonadota > Alphaproteobacteria > Hyphomicrobiales > Rhizobiaceae > Ensifer > Ensifer fredii. The sequence goes on along the minus strand of NC_018000.1, from coordinate 2,872,611 downwards.
GCATGACAATGCCGCTCATCGAAACGGCGATCCTCGCCTCCGTCGTTCTCTTGGGCGCGACGCTGATCGCGAACGCAAACGTGCCGCTCGCCCTCGCGGTCACGGGCGCAGCCGCCTTCGGCTGCTTCCACGGTTTCGCTCATGGAGCGGAGGGGCCGGCGGGAGCCCCGGTCGGCTACATCCTCGGTTTCATCGGGGGAACGGCGACCCTGCACGTGGCCGGAATCGCCGCTTGCCTTAAGCTTGCCCGATACGGCGCGGTCGCCACGGCGGCGCTTCGCATCGCCGGCGCGGCGATCATGGGCGCCGGTATCGGGTTGGCCTATTTCGCCTGACGCTTCGCGCGCGAGGAGATGGATATGCGTGCCATTGCCGAGATATTGACTTACTGGCGACAGGTCGTCTTCGCGGGCATGGCTTGCCGCTTTGCTGGTCTTCAGAGCCTGCATCCGGCCTTGCCCCGGCTGGCGTCCAGCGTGCAGAGCGAGGCTGGAAAGAGCGACGGCCGCGTGACGCCGCGCAAACATTACAACAGGCAATCGTGAAGGTCGCGTTTGTCGAGGCGGGCTACTCGCGTTGGGGAGCGGCTCGCCATTTCAGGGTCAGCGAACACTCTTGCGGTGAAGCTGATGCGGCGGGTCGTGAGCGTGAGTCCGGCAGCATCAAGCGTCAAATGCCGCCAGCCATCGACCTAAATCAAGGCATTTGCTCCGACTGTCCAAACAAGCCCGGCGATGGCGCAGGCGAGCAGCGTCGCGATGATCGAAACCTGATAGCGGAAGATTGCGACCGCGGCCGCCGCTGTCAGCAGGAGTGATGGCAATACCAGTGAGGATGGATTGGGAACGTCGAGGGCGAACCATCCGAGCTTCCACGTCACCACCTCCGAAAACAGTGTGTGCAGGCCGAACCAGACAGCAAGGTTGAGGATCACGCCGACGACGGCGGCGGTGATCGCAGACATCGCGCCCGTCAGCGCTACGTTGTTGCGAAGGCGCTCGATGAAGGGCGCTCCGAGGAAAATCCAGAGGAAGCACGGCACGAAGGTCACCCAGGTCGTCAGGATCGCCGCGAGCGTCGCCGCCGTCATCGGGTTCAGCGATCCCGGATCACGGTAGGCTCCCATGAATCCGACGAACTGGACGACCATGATCAGAGGGCCCGGTGTCGTCTCGGCCATGCCGAGGCCGTCGAGCATCTCGCCGGGTTTCAGCCAGCCGTAATGCTGAACCGCCTCCTGGGCGACATAGGCGAGCACGGCGTAGGCTCCGCCGAAGGTGACGACGGCCATCTGGCTGAAGAACAGCCCGATCTGGGTAAAGACATTGTCCACGCCAAGAAAGGCGGTCAGCAGCGCCAGTGGGACGAGCCAGATCGCGAAGAACACCGCCGAAACCCGAAGCGACCAGGAAAGGTTCGGACGGGCATGCGCCGGGGTTTCCTCGCCGAGCAGCGAATCCTCGTCCTTGAGCACCGGGCCAGTCCCCGCCTTGTGACCGCCGCCGATCCGGAAGAGCGGCGAACCGGAGCGGCCGCCGATGTAGCCGATGATGCCCGCCGCCAGAATAATCAGCGGGAATGGGACGCGGAAGAAGAAGATGGCGATGAAAGCGGCTGCGGCGATGCCGAGCATCAGCCGGTTCTTGAGCGCCCTGCTACCGATGCGGAACACGGCATGGATGACGACGGCGAGCACCGCGGCCTTCAGGCCGAAGAACAGCCCCTCAACAACGGTGACATTGCCAAAGGCGGCGTAGATGTAGCTTAAGCCCAGGATGGCGAGGAAGCCCGGCAGCACGAACAGCGTCCCGGCGACGAGGCCGCCGGCGGTGCGGTGCAGCAGCCAGCCGATATAGACGGCAAGCTGCTGCGCCTCGGGTCCGGGCAGCAACATGCAGTAGTTCAAGGCATGCAGAAAACGGTGCTCGCCGATCCAGCGCTTCTCGTCGACGAGGATGCGGTGCATCACCGCGATCTGTCCGGCCGGACCGCCGAAGCTCAGGGCCGCGATCCTCGCCCACACCCGGACGGCTTCACCGAAGGGAATGCCGTGAGCGTATTCTTGCCGCGCCGTAGCCGGCGCGGCCCTGTTTGCAGTCTCGGTCATTCACGAATCCTTCTTCGGCGACGGCCAGTTATGCGTTTCGTCGGTAGCATCCCGGCACCAGCGGTAAAAGGCGTCGTAGAGCAGCATCCCGGCCTCCAATTGCTCGAGGTCGTCGGCATACATGCGCGACAGGCCGAGAGATGCCGCAAGCAGGCCGGGCGCTTGTGGCGCAAGATCGAGGCGGGACGTATCCGCCCCGCGCACGATGGTCGCGAGCCGTAGCAGCGGTTCGGTCGCCAGGCCGAACTCTTCGACCATGACGTCGAAGGTGCAAAGCTCGCCCCGGTGGCTCCAGCGGATCGGCGCATCAATGTCGAAGGGGGTCGCGGCGAAGCGCTCGGCAACCGTCTCGACCTCGGGTGGCGACACGTACAGGAAGACGGCCTGTGGATCGACAAAGCGGCGAATCAGCCAAGGGGCAGGCGATGCGGTCGATCTTCGGCCGCGCCCTTGTCACCCAGACGGTGCGGCCGCTGGCGTCCCGCTCCGGAACTGCAGAAGCTGGCACGGCCGCATAGCCGCCCTCGGCCCAGGCCTCGAAGCCGCCTTCGAGAACGTCGGCGGCAATGCCATAGTTGCGAAGCCAGGCAGCAACGCCGCAGCTGAGCTTCTTGCCGCGATGGCAGATCACGACTGCGGAGTCTGAATCGAGCTCCGCGGCCCATTCCTGCACGTTGCGATAGTCGCGCCGGACCGAACCGGGTAGCAAGCGCGGATCCTCGTCAAAATCCTCATCCATGCGGACATCGATGAGCGCGGGGCATTTCGGGGTGCCAATAAGGCGGACGAGCTTCTCGGGGGAGATTTCAAGACGTGACGACATATGACGCGTCCTCCGTGTGAGCGGTTGAATGGACGCGATGCTTCGGCTGTCGCCTCGTGGGGTGATCGCAACCCCATACCAGGTGTTTTCCGCTCATTGTCCGGCGCTGTCAAGCGGCTCGGTTTATACGTCGATGGACTGATCTTAGTCGCCGGTTCGCCAAGCTCGACAAGCGCGCGGGAGTGGCCGAGATTCTCCACCGGCCACTGGCAACCGACACTTCGTTCCGGCATCTTTGTCGGCTTCAGGTGGGGCGCGGCAAACGCCTCGCCGTTCATGCATCTATCAACGACCGAGAGACCAGAACGGTGCTGCGGATACACCCTGCGACTTTCCTCTTCGCGGCGCGCGCCCTGCGAGACATCGGCGACGGCTTCGTGGCCGTGCTGTTGCCGATCTATCTGCTCGCCCTCGGATTTACGCCGCTAGAAGTCGGTGTCATCGCGACCGCATCGCTCCTCGGTTCCGCGCTGCTGACGATATGTGTCGGCTTCCTCGGGGCCCGGCACGATCACCGCCAACTTCTGCTGGCTGGCGCGAGCTTGATGATTGCAACAGGTGTGGCCTTTGCCGTTGTCCACGATTACGCGCTGCTGCTGGTCATCGCATTTGCCGGCACGATCAATCCCTCGGCCGGCAGTGTCAGCGTGTTCGTGCCATTGGAGCATGCCGTGCTCACCCGCGAAGTGACGGAGCGTGAGCGAACCAGGATGTTCGCGCGCTATAGCCTCGTAGGCGCGTTCGCCGGAGCGATAGGCGGCCTCGCAGCAGCGGTACCCGACCTTCTTGGCCCAATTGGCCTTGATCGTCTTGGCGGCATCAGGGCGATGTTCGTCGTTTACGCGCTTCTCGGGCTGCTCGGCGGCTTGCTTTACGCGCGCATCCCAAGCCGCCCGGCAGCCGACGCGGGCGCTACGGCCGCGCTCGGCCCTTCGCGCCATCTTGTTTTCAAGCTCGCGGCCCTGTTCAGTCTCGATGCCTTCGCCGGCGGCTTCGTCGTCCAATCACTGCTCGCCCTTTGGCTCTTCGAACGTTTTGGCCTGTCGCTTTCGGAGGCTGCTGTTTTCTTCTTCTGGTCGGGCGTGTTGTCGGCGCTGTCGTTCCCTGTGGCCGCATGGCTGTCGCGACGCATCGGCCTGATCAACACGATGGTGTTCACGCACATACCGTCGAGCATCGCTCTGATGCTGGCGGCATTTGCGCCCACACTAGCCCTCGCGCTTGCCTTTCTGCTTGTCCGGGCCGCATTGTCGCAGATGGACGTGCCGACGCGCTCGTCCTACGTGATGGCCGTTGTCACCGAGGCGGAGCGGGCCGCCGCTGCAAGCTTCACGTCGGTGCCGCGCAGTCTTGCAGCCTCGGCCAGCCCTGTCCTGGCCGGCGCCCTCTTCGCCGCATCATCCCGAGCATGGCCTCTGCTTATCTGCGGGGCATTGAAGATTGTCTACGATCTGCTGTTGCTGATGCAGTTCCGGCGGCTGAAGCCGCCGGAGGAATGCTGACGCAACCGGCGGCGGACCCTCTTCAACGAATGAGGATCTCCCGCAATGCGATGATCACTAGGACCAGACCGGTGAGGGCCTCGACAAGCTTCGATATCTTGGCCAACAGAGCGTGCCGGGTGGCGAGCACTTTCTCGATCCGCATCCGGAAGAAGACGGTCGCGAGTGCCACGCTGGAGAGGGGGAGTGCCACCCCGTCATCATGACGAACGCGAACATGATCCCGGCTTCGGGCACGCCGCGACATGGCGAAGGTCATGACGAACAGCGTCAACGGACAAGGGATCAGGCCGGCCATGAAGCCGACGGCGACACCTTCCCTTTCGCCGTGCACATGCGGCGGCCGGAAGAAGGCAATCCACAGCATCGCCTCGATAGTCGACTTCGCCTTCGCCGAGCATCGCAAGGCCGATATGGCTGAGCAGCGTCATGTCGGCCTGTCCCACCGAGCCTCGGGAAGGCATGATCGGCGTAATACCATTGTTCAGGAAGGCGATAAGCATTTCGGCAACATGAGGCTGAACACCGGGGCCGCCCGTCGGGATGTTGTTGAGGCGGGCAGCCATTGCGGCACGCACGACGGGAACCGCAGTATCCCGGCCGACGCCGACGGAGTGGGCGCGCAGCAGCCCTTTGACCATCCTTTCCCTGGACCAAGGCACATCCATGTTAAACATCGTCGCGAGGAACTGTCCGAATCTTTAGACGCAGTCGTGATGGAATCGAGCCATCCTCAGAACCTTGGGTATTTCGCTAGGAGCTTACTGGGCCTTCCCAGACGACTTCTGACCCACATCTCCTAGCCCCCGCGTGCCGGTGAAAGGTTCGGTCGAGGCCGGGTCACAGGCATAAACTCGAAGGACTTGGCGACAGGTGGTCACATTCTCGTGGTCCTTTTTAGGTCCTGCGCACCACCGTCTGCTCAGCGGACATCTTTCCGGTTCCGATCCGTCGCGGATGGGTGGGGAACGGAAGCTCCATAGCCGCTGCAACGCCCCCGCCGGTGACCATCGACGGTACAGCGACACTGAAATTCGGGGGTTGTCATCGCGACAAAGAAATAACACGTTGTGGGCGTGAGATGCGCCTGAATGCAACTCGTGAGAACAGCTCGACGAGCTCGCGAGGTCCTCCGCAGTCTTTCGATGACAATGCAGCGATGCATAAGGAGCGTGCGACGATGACTTCCGATCCTTTTCAATTCTCCGAGAGCGCCGTCTTGATCATTGGAGAGCGGGGGCCGAAACTATCGACCGTAGTGGAGTCTGTGAAAGGCGCCGGGTTCTCGATCCGCGTCGCCGAATGCGCAACCATGGCGCAGCAAATCCAACGGTTCAAGCCGGACCGGATCCTGTATGATGTTGCCGACGGTCGTGATCATAGACTGCCGGAGATTGAGGATATCGGCGCGACACCGATCATCCACCTCGTCCATCCAGACGATCGAGAAAACGCTTTTGCGGCCGGCGCCACGGACTGCTTGGTTAAGCCAATTTGTGTCGAGGAACTCCTGGCGCGTGTGAAAACCCACCTTGAGTTGCGCATAACACGAGGGCAGCTCGACCTCCGCAATATGCAATTCGCCACAACGCTCGAAAATATCGGCCAGGGCGTCTGTTTTTTTGACGCCGACCAACGGCTGATACTGTCTAATCGACGATATGCGGAGGTGTATGGATTACCGCCGGATATGATCAAGCCCGGCATGACATTGAGCGAGATTTCGGAATTGCGATACGCCGTTGGCGCGTGTCCGGTTGTCCCGCACGATGAGTACCTGGCTTGGTGCGATTCCGTTAACTCCAACTCAACTCCCCAGGACTGGTTAGCGGAGTTGAAGTCGGGCAAGGTCATTCTGGTTCATCATGAGAGAACATCCGACGGTGGATGGGTATCTACGCACGAGGATATAACCGAGCATCGAAACGCGGAACGTCAGATAGCGCATCTGGCGCTGCACGATCCACTTACTGGTCTGCCCAATCGCGCCGCCCTGATGCACAAACTCGATGGGTTGCTAGAACAACACGGCGCGCAAGGATCGGACTTTGCGGTCCTGTGCCTTGACCTCGACCGGTTCAAGGAGGTGAACGACCTCTTCGGTCATAATGTCGGTGATCTGGTTCTTTGCACTGCCGCCAGGCGACTTTGCGCGGTTGCCGACAGTGCGTTCGTCGCGCGGCTTGGCGGTGATGAATTCATTGTTCTCGCAGAAGCCGACGCAAGCTCTGCCGCACAGCTCGCTGAGCGGGTAGTCGCTGCTTTGGGAGAGGACGCGGAGATCGAGGGGACCCGCATCAGACTGGGTACCAGCCTGGGTGTAGCGCTGTTCCCGGCGGATGGCGACAGCGCCAGTATTCTCGTCGGCAATGCCGATGCGGCGCTCTATCGCGCAAAAGCCGACGGGCGCGGCGCTGCCCGATTTTTTGAACCCCAGATGGACAGGTGGTTGCGAGAACAGCGAGCCATGCAACGTGATCTGCATGAGGCGATTTCCAAACAGCAACTGTCGATCGTTTATCAGCCGCAGGCGAACATTGGCGGGGACATTGTCGGCTTCGAAGCCCTGTTGCGATGGAACCATCCGACCCGCGGCAATGTCCCTCCGACAGTCTTCATACCGATTGCCGAAGAGAGCAGTCTCATGATCGAGATCGGGGAGTGGGTACTGCGGGAAGCCTGCAGGGAGGCGGCTTCATGGGGTCGTAAACTTCGTGTGGCGGTCAACTTGTCGCCTTTACAATTTAAACACGGCGACCTCTCTGTCCTTATTCAATCCGTTCTCGCCGAGACCGGTCTTGAACCCTCGCGGTTGGAGCTCGAGATTACCGAAAGCGTTTTGATCGATGACTTTGACCGGACCATATCGACATTAGGTCGACTTAAGGCATTCGGTGTGCGGATTGCGATTGACGATTTCGGAACCGGTTATTCCTCGCTCTCCTATCTGCAGGCCTTCCCGTTCGACAAGATTAAGATCGACCAGTCGTTTGTCCGTAATATCGGCCGTTCTCAGTCAGCAGCCATTATTCGAGCGGTGATAGGACTCGGTCGGGGGCTGAATCTGCCTATCATCGCAGAGGGTGTTGAATCGGCGGATCAACTTACTTTCTTGACCCGGGAGGACTGCGATCAGGTCCAAGGCTATTTGGTAGGGCGGCCTCGCCCCATTTCAGATTATGCCAAATACGTTATGCTGGCGGATGAGCCGGAGCAGCATGCGCAAACCCGGTCGGGCTCGATCAGCCGCCAGCAACGCCCTTCCGCCGATCTCCGTTGACCCATCGTTCGTGCCGACAATCTGAAACGTGCAGCCAGATCGATGATCGGAATGACCGCTTTCGTCGCTACCCATCCCCATTTCTCCCGGATCGAGGGTGGTCTTGATGGAGAATTGCTGGCCGCCGAAATGGAGGACGATTCTCTCCCGCGTGCTCGCCTGACCGGCCGAAGCTGCCGCCGCTATCAGAACTCCTCCTAGTCGGCCGTCGCGGAAGCCGCCGCACCGCGGCCGCCGAAGGCGCCGGCAAGCTTGCGGGTGAGCGCTCGAGCCGGCGAGGCCGCCGGCCTGCTGTCATGGCTCGCTGCCCGCGGCGCGGCCGCGCCCTTGAGCTGGAAGCTGGCGATCAGTCGGGCGAGGTTCGCCGCCTCGTCGGCCAGTCGGTTGGTCGCCGCCGTCGATTCCTCCACCATCGCCGCATTCTGCTGCGTCACCTGATCCATCTGGTTGACCGCCGTGCTGACCTCCGCCAGTCCGGTCGACTGCTCGCGTGCCGCGGTCGCGATCGAATGCACATGCTCGTTGATCTTGACCACATGGCGTTCGATCATCGACAGCGCCTCGCCGGTTGCCGTCACCAGCTTGACGCCGGAGGTCACCTCCTCGCCCGAGCGCGAGATCAGCGCCTTGATATCCTTCGCCGCATTGGCCGAACGCTGTGCCAGCTCGCGCACCTCCTGGGCAACGACGGCGAAGCCCTTGCCGGCCTCGCCGGCGCGCGCCGCCTCGACGCCGGCATTGAGCGCCAGGAGATTGGTCTGGAAGGCGATCTCGTCGATGACGTTGATGATCTGGCCGATTTCGCCGGAAGCCTGCTCGATCTTGCCCATCGCCGAGACCGCATCCTTGACGACGGCGCTCGACTGCTCGGTGCTTTTCCGCGCCTCGTCGACCATGTGGCTTGCCTCGAGCGCCCGCTCGGTCGAGCTCTTCACCGCGGCGGTGATCTCCTCCAGCGCCGAGGAGGTTTCTTCCAGGGAGGCGGCCTGCTGCTCGGTGCGCTTCGAGAGGTCGCCCGAGGCAATGCGCATCTCGCCGGCGCCGCCATTGATCGTGTCGATCGCGGTGCGTACCTCACCGAGCACCGAGCGCAGATTCGTCATCGTCTGATTGACGTTGTCCTTGAGCTTGCCGAAGGCGCCTTGGAACTCGCCGCGCATCGTTTCGGTCAGATCACCCTTGGCCAGCGCCGCGATGACGCGGCGGGTCTCCGCAACGCCGCGGTCGACGGAGGTGATGAGCTCGTTGACCTGGGCAGCGAAGCGGTCGAGATCGGCGTTTTCATAGGCCTTGCTGATGCGCTTGGTGAAGTCGCCGGCAACCGCCGCCGAGACGACCTGACCGATGCTCGACTGCAGGTCGGCGCTTTTCGCCTGCAGCGCCGCTTCCTGGGCGTTCAGCTCGCGAACCTTGATGCCGTTCTGCTTGAACACCTCGACGGCCCGCGCCATCTCGCCGATTTCGTTGGTCCGGTCGGTGAAGGGGATCTCGACCGAGAGATCGCCGTCAGAAAGCGTGCGCATCACCTCGGTCGTGCGATTGATCGGCCGCGAGATGCCAACGATGGCAAAGGCCATCACACCGAGGCCGGCGAGAAGGGCGATGCCGAGCAACGCGAAGGCCGTAACGTGGGCGCTCGTGTAGGCCGTGGTGCTGTTAGCGAAGCTTTTTTCCGTGCCGGAAGTATTGATCTGGACGAGGCGTTGGATCAGCTCTTCCATCTCGAGATAGGTGTTGCGCACCTCGCCCAATATGAGCTTGCTCGCCTCCTCGCGTTGCCCGGCCCTGAAGCGTGCAACAACGCGCTCATTGAGCTTCAGGTATGCGTCCACTTTTTCCTTGAACGCCTGGTACGTCGTGCGCTCCTCCGGCTCTGAAATTAGAGCTTCATAGGTCGACATTCGCTCGCGAAGCGCGGCGATGTCTTCGCCGATTGCATGTTCCGTCTTTTCCACGGCAGCGGCGTCGGAGGCGACGAGCAAGCGCGTCTGCGATCCCCGGAGATCCGCCATCGTTATGTTGATCTTGTTGGTGATATCGACGCTCGGCACCCAATTGGTCGCCAAAGTCTGAACGTCACCGTAGACGCTGCCTATCGATGATAGAGCGAACAGGCCCTGTCCGGCCAGAAGCAGCAGCAGCAAGCCGAAGGCTCCCGTGAGCGAGGCTTGCAAGGAAAAGGATTTCCATTTCATCCGGGACTCCTGTGTACGAAGCATAGGAAGTCGTCATGACTCCTGCCGTTCGTTCGTGGTTCGAATATATTCCGACGCGAGTCACCCCGCCGGCTGATGCTGCAGAACGAGAAGATCCTCCATCCGGGAAAGGGAGGCGGTTGCATAATTGCTATCGAAACAAACTGTGGTAGTCGGCAATCTAAACTTGCAAAATCGCTATATGACAATTCAGCGAAATGATTTACAAATCGCCAACGTGGTGGCGCTGCATCGCAATATTGAGGCATTTTTCGCTGCATTGCAGCGATCCGAGATCTGGCGAAGCATGACGCGGACGCTGCGGAGCTGTCCCGTCCACCGTATTGAAGCATCTGCCAGCGCCCGATAGCTGGGGGACAGGGCAGCAGGGCTCGTTCCCCTCACTTCCTGAAGATCTCTTTATAAGCCAGCAGCGCGATCTGATCGCACGAAGGCGCTGCTCGTCCGCTTCAGCGACCAGCGTCGCTGCGCTCGCGGTCAAATGGGAGATTTCGGTGTTGGTGCCAGCTCACTCCGTGTCCTCTTCAAAGGCCATAGATTTGAGTCGACCTCGCGAATCGAACTCATCCACCCTCGATTTTGCGCTGCCTGGGCCCGCGTCGCACAATTGCCGCCTTTTTGACTGCCGCATCAGCGCCAATGCCGCTGCCTAGCGATATTCTGGTCCCTATTGAAGAATCGCTGTGTCGACCGGGCGGGAGAAATAGTGACCTTGCGCGAACCGGCAACCCATCTCCCGAAGTTGGTCGACATGGTGCTCCGTTTCCGCTCCTTCCGCCACGACATCCATTTTCAGGTTTTTCGCCAGATCGAGGATCGTCTGGATGATGCGGTTTCCGTCCGGTTTTTGCTGAAGCGCATTTACGAAAGAGCGGTCTATCTTCAGCGTGTCGAACGGAAGTTGATGCAGGTAGCTCAGCGATTGAATATCCGGTGCCAAAATCGTCGATACTGAATGGTAACGCCTTCGGTGAATTCGAGAGATATGGTGTCGGGCCTTGCACCGCTTTCCTCGACAGCGACGATGACCTGTTCCACGAAATGGAACGAGGTTGTAGCAGGGAAATGCTGATAGATCGATTTCAGCCGCTCGTCTGAACCACTTCGGCGGGCTGCTCGACATAGGGCACCTCCGCAGGCGGCTGATAGATATCCGCGGCATAAAGCGACGTGCCGCTGACCAAAGCGGCCGCAACGCCACTCAGAAATTTCTCCATGCCCCACCCATTGAAAGAACCCGCTGTGCCGACCTGCACAACACCGCAGGTAGGCCCCGGATGCTTGCCAAGACATTGGACAGAAAAGATTAAACCTCGATTAACTACATATATTTACCCTGAGCGTTAATACTGCGGATCACTTTGGGAAGCAGGTGAAGCGATGTTTTCTTCACAGCTAGTTAGCCGCGACATCGGGCGTCACCAAAGCCGCGAGCACCGGACATGCGCGGTTGTGTTGGCGAGCGGCCGCAATGGGTCGATACGTCGAATTCACGTCCGTCTCGGACGGTTGGAGCTCTGCCATCGGATCCGTTGGCGGAATGGCTCGTTTGGTGCAAAAGCGGTTCCGCGGAAGCCATCCTCAAGCCGGCAACCCGGCACGCCGCAAACCGTCGCGTAGCCGTTCCGCGTCCTCATCGCGCCGCAGGTACAAGGCGTCCACGAGCCAGTCCACATATTCCCGCGGACCCGCCGCTGGATCGCCCTGCCAACACTTATCCACCGCTTCGATGGAGATCCTGGCACATCGCTGCGCCTCCTCGATGCGCCCCAAATGACCGCAGGCTGCCGCGCGCAAGGCCATGTATCGCGGGTGCCGCCGTGCCGGCGCGTCCACTATGAGGCGTTCCAGAAGGTCGGCCGCTTCCCGATCCCGCCCGAGCCGGAACAGGATGTGCGAAAAATAATAATTGTACCAGTTGGGGTGACATGGATTGAGCCGGAAGGCGATCTCGGCCGCGTGCAAGGCCCGCTCCGGTTTTCCCACGCACGACTGGACCCAGGCCCAGAAGATCTGGATCAAGGGATCGTTCGGGTTCATGGCCCGGGCAAGGTCCATGTGCCGCTCGGCCCGGTCGAAGTCGCGCCACATCAGACACATGTATCCGAAAGTGGAGTGCACCCGCGGATCGTTGGGATCCTTCGCCAGCGCTTCTTCGGCTTGGCGCAGCGCCGCGATCCGGTCCAGGTCCTTCGCCCGCGGCACCCCGACGCTGCCCTCGACCGAACGGTTGAGGTAAACCCAGGCCAGACCCGTATGGGCGCGGGCAAAGCCCGGATCGATCTCGAGCGCCGCCTCGAAGAGTGCCTGCGCCCTCGCCTGAGCCTCCGGCGTGAACACGTCGGAAAGACGGTTCCCCTGGAGGAACAGATCATAGGCGCGAATGTCTTCCGGCTGGCGCCGTCGGGCCGCGACCTCGCTGTCCTGGATGATCCGCTGGGCCGCCGTCGCGACAATGCTTTGAGAAATCTCCTCCTGAACCGCGAACACGTCCTCGAGAGCGCGGTCGTATCGCTCCACCCAAAAATGGGCTCCGCTGGCGGCATCCACGAGCTGGGCCGTGATACGTACGCGATCTCCAGCCCGACGGATGCTGCCCTCGACCAGGTACCTGGCCCCGAGCGAGCGGCCGATCTCGCGCACGTCGATGCTTTTCCCGCGGAACGAAAAGGAGGAGTTGCGGGCAATCACCATGAGCTCGTGGAAGCGCGAGAGTTCCGTGATGATGTCTTCGGTGATGCCGTCGCTGAAATAGTCTTGCTCAGGATCGCCGCTCATGTTGTCGAACGGTAGCACCGCCACGGCAGGCTTATCGGCCGACGGCCAAGCGACCGCTGCGGCGTCACGGGCGCTGTCGAGCACCATCCGGTAGGCCCGCACAGGCCGGGCAATGTTCTTCAGTCGCAGCTCGCCCGCGTACTCGAAGCGACAATCCAGCTTGCCCGGAAGCTGGTCGTGGGCCGTTCCTGAGATCAGGACGCCGCCCGGCGTGCAGGCCTGCTCTAATCGGGCCGCCACGTTGACACCGTCGCCGAGCAGGTCATCGCCATCGACTAAAACGTCGCCCAGGTTGATGCCGATACGCAAGATAATTCGGCGCTCAACCGGCATCTCCGCCTGCCGGTCAGGCAGTTGCTTCTGAATTTCAGCGGCGCAGGCAACGGCCTCGACGACGGAACCGAACTCGGCGATCAGGCCGTCGCCGGTGAGCTTGACGAGGCGGCCACGGTGCTCCGCCAGCAAGGGCTCAAACAAGGCCCGACGCAAATCTTTGATCGCCGCGACCGTTGCCCTCTCGTCCAGTTCTACAAGGCGAGAGTAGCCCACCACATCGGCAACGAAGACTGCCACCAGCCTGCGTTCTCCGTGGTTAGTCATCTCTTCGGCCCTTGGTACTGTGCGGTACTCATGGCCAGCCACTCCGAAATCACGGAAGAATAGCTTAGTGCCGCCTCCGCGACCATCTCCCAGTGCGGAGATTGGACCGTCCTGGTTATCCGCGGAGTGTCCGCTGTTCGAGCATTGGCCCGATTACATCCTGGCCGACGAATGTCGCAGAAGGGTCGAGGACGTGTGAAAACGCGGGTGCGTGACTGTCGATGACTGCTACTTTTTGCGCGCGTGATGGCGGCGCGCGCTGTCGGACGCGCGTGGTCAGGCGGCGATCGCCTCCGTCAGCGGCTTGACGCCGAAGGTATTGATCATCCGCTTCATATTGTAGGCGAGCACCTGCAGACTCATCTCGGTTTTCACCTGGTTGAGGGTTCTGGTCAGGAAATGGGTACTGCCCATCCATGCCTTGAGCGTTCCGAAGGGATGCTCGACAGTCTGCCGACGGATGGTCATGGCTTCCAGTGCGCGGTCGAGCCTGGCCTGCATCTTGTCGAGGACACCCTCGTGCTGCCAACGCTTCAGGCGCTTGATCTTGTCGGGCGTGCATCGGGAACTTGAGGGCGCAGGTCAGGCAGGCGGTGAGGTTGCGATACTGATCGATGTTGTCCCGGCGGTCCGAGCGCACCTTTCCCCTCGTCAGGTGCTCGCCCGCCGGGCAGGTGTAGCGGTCGTTCTCGGCGTCATAGATGAAGTCTGCCACGGTGAAGAGGCCGCGCTTGGCGTTGCCGGATGTCCGCGTCTTGGGGATTATCGGCAGAATGCCCGTGCCCTCGCAGGCCAGCACCTCGTCACCGTTGTAATAACCCCGGTCTGCCAGCACCGTGATCTCCTCGCATCCCGTCGCATCGCGTGCCTTGTCGGCCATCGCGCTCAGTTGCGCCCGATCGCTGCCGAGATTGGTCACCTCATGCGCAACGATCAGGTGATGCTCGGCGTCGACGGCGATCTGGACATTGTAGCCGACAATGCCGGTGCCTTTGCCGCTGGTTGCCATCGACCGGGCATCGGGATCGGTCAGAGAGATTTGTTTGTCGGTGCGACCTCGACCTGCTTGCCGATCTCCCTGAGCGACTGCATCTGCCGGCGCAGGCCTTCGATCTTCTCCTTGAGGCGCACCGTCTTGGCCCCGGCGACATCGCCGTCCTCCCGGTCAGCTCGGTCCAAGTCCGTCAGATAGCGCGCGATGCTGGCCTCCACCTGCTCGATGCGCTTGGCGACCTTGGCGACCGTGAAGTTCTTGTCGCGGTTGTTGACCGCCTTGAACTTGCTGCCGTCGATGGCGACGACGGCTCGGGTGAACAGGTTAAGCTGGCGGCACAGCACCACAAACTGCGCGCAGGCGGCGCGGATCGCTGCAGATGCGCCGGTGCCTCGGCAAGGATATCCTGTGCCAGCGCGATCGCCCGGTCGAGCCGCTCGAGATGATCGGGTCCCTCGCAATGGGCGAGCGGCAAATTGTAGATGGTCTTGTACCAGGGCGTTTCCAATGCGCCATAGTGGCCGTTCGAATAGCCTTCGACCGCCAGGGCGAGTGCTTTGCCGTCCTGGGAAAAGGCACGCGGCGTATCGCGCCAGATCGAGCGCGGGAACTGGTCGAGCGCTATGATCAGGGCCAGCCGTCCGTGAGGATCGTCCGCCCAGTGGCCAAGTTCGTCGCGTGCAGCTGCTTCAGCCGTTTCGGTAAACCGGGCGACGATCTCTTCGTCCGCCCCTCCACGCATCCGCCACACCCAGTATTCCTGGTGGCTGCGGACATCGAAGTCCGGCCGGCACCTCTCGGGAAACCAGAAGTCCAGAACGGCGTTCCATTCGGGAATGTCGATCGCGCTCGTCATGGTAGCACCCCACAGCGTTCGTCAAAGCCCACTGACCGCTGCACCTGGAAATACCCAGGCGCGGCGGTGGCATGGTATCGTGTGCCTCCCGACCGCGCTGCCTTGGCGATGGCGACATCGCGGGTCATCGTTGACCGCCCCTTCAAGCTTCTGAAATTCTATTCGATAGATCACTTCCTTGCCCGTCACAAAATGCCCGGTGCGGCGTGATCACCAACCTGTCGCCACTGATCGAAAAAAGCAGGATCAAGTTGGATAGTCCGCAAGCGGATTCCAGCTTGCGTCAACGTGATGGGCAACCCTGCCGTGACCGTATAGGAGTCACTATAGGCCAGCATGACATCGAAAAGGGCGACCTTCTCATTCTCCGTAAGCCTGGGACCCTTGGGTATCGGTCGCCAGCGGCGGACCACCAACGCCATGACTCGGCCGTCCGCCTGATACGAGAGAAATCCCACCGGGTCCGGACCCATGGCATCGGCTACCTCGCCGGAGGCAACAACTTGCCGTGTCCATGAGAGCATTCGCCAGGTTCCGAGCAATGCGGATGCATTTGGCGTGCGATCCCCCTCCAAACAGCCGCCGCAGGATCGCCCACAATACCATACGGAGTTGGCGTGCACACCACCGACAAGAGCATAGTGTGCCTATTTCATGCTGAGGGGGTAGCGCCTGGTCTGGTTCCGGGAGCGGTCATGAGATAGGACCGCGCTTTTCCTACATTCGGCGGTCGTTGCGCCGAGAGTTTTCCTGAAGTTCGGTCTCCCTTGAGATTTGGGATGCTGCGAGCCTGCGGGACGGAAGCGAACAACGCCTTCGTCCTTAGAGTTGATCGCCTTCCATGTTACTGTGAACGCAATCGTCCATTTCGGCACGGCAGGCTGGCGGGGCATGGCAGGGATTCTTCATGTCGTTGTCATTGGAGCGGGTTCGGCCGGGCTTGGGATCAGCTACTTCCTCAAGCAGAGAGGTCGCGATCATCGGGTGCTCGAACGGGGCCGGATCGGAGAGACGTGGCGGACCCAACGCTGGGACTCCTTCCGTCTGAACTCGCCGAACATCCGCTCGTTGCTGCCCGGCGATTCCCCTGACGTGCCTGACCCCGGGGGGGCCAGCACACAGCATCAATTCGTCTCCTATCTCGAGAGTTATGTCGAGCGGCATCATTTGCCGGTGATAACTGACGCTCCGGTAGAGGAACTGTCCAAGGATCGCGGGCTCTTTCTCGTGGCGACACCACGCGGTGTACTTCAGGCCCGCAACGTGGTCATAGCGAGCGGTAGCCTGAACTGTCCGAAGCGACCGCCTACGGCGGCGGAGCTGCCGACAGCACTCCGCCAACTCGACTCTTCGGCCTACCGCAATGCCGCCGAACTGGAACAAGGTGCTGTCTTGGTGGTCGGCAGCGGCCAATCTGGCGGCCAGATTGCCGAGGACCTGGCGCTCGCGGGACGCTCGGTCTTTCTGGCGACGAGCCGAGCCGGCCGCCTGGTCCGCCATTATCGCGGCGGCGACATCTTCAATTGGATGACCCTGTCCGGCTATCTCGACGTGCCGCGAAGCGAAATCGTCCTGCCTTCTGGGAAGCTGCCGCCGCGAGGCCTGCTCGGTGCCACCCACACCATCAGCCTGCAATCGCTGAGCACTGAGGGCGTCGTGTTGCTCGGTCGCTTCTTGGGTATCGAGAATGGCAGCCTGATGTTCGGCGACAACCTGGATGAGCACATGCGCTTTGCCAACGAGAGCTCAGCCGACGTCAAGCGCTTTATTGACGATTACATCCGGCGCGCCGGGCTGAACGCGCCGCCAGCCGAGGATGACCCAGCCGAGATGATCGCCCCACGCCTGCCCAGTCCACCGATCCGCTCAATCGAGTTGGCGACAAGCGGCATAAGGTCGGTGATCTGGTGCACAGGCTTCAGAGGCGATTTCCAGTGGATCAAAATCCCGGACACCATCGACGACGACGGCCAGCCTATTCACCAGAACGGAATCGGATTCGTTCCCGGACTGTATTTCTCCGGCCTCGACTTTGCATCGACACGGAAGTCCGGAACCATACCCGGGATTGCTGAAGAGGCAGCACGCCTGGTGAACCATCTCGCCAGGCGATCAGTGAGTTAACGGTCGGAAGGCATGCACAGGAACAAGGTGATGAGTCACGACCTTTCGGTGTGGCTGGTGGTAGGGCAAAAACGACTTTCGTGATCGTAGCCGGGGCGAGTGTCGAATTCGGAACCGAACGTCTGAAAGCGAATTTTCTCCAAGGAACATTTTAGAATGATGGCAGATTGCGGAGTGACGACATCGATTTCGGCGAATCGCGGTGACGCGCCTGACGACGCAACGCGGGCGAAGAGGCATTTACCGCGAGTTCTCAATGTCGTGTGTGCGGCCAAAAGCGGTCGTCGTGATGCCGGTAGCTGAACGACCGAAATGGGTCGATAGTGTTGAAAAAGTCAGGCTTGAAACAGTCCTAAAGCACTGATTCAGTCTTCTTATCGGAAGGAGATTGAGTCGATGATGGGTGAGCAAAGTGTGATGCAGGAGGAGCTGTTCTATGGCTTCAGTCTGGAACGGCACGTGCCGGCGGACCACCTTCTGAGGGCCATCGACCGCTTCGTTGACCTTTCCGGTGTCCGCCAGCACCTTGCGCCTTACTACAGCCCGATCGGCCGTCCCTCTATCGATCCCGAACTGCTGATCCGCATGCTGATTGTCGGCTACTGCTTCGGCATCCGCTCGGAGCGGCGGCTGTGCGAGGAAGTCCACCTGAACCTGGTCTATCGGTGGTTCTGCCGGCTTGGCCTTGAGGGTGATGTGCCGGACCATTCGACTTTCTCCAAGACGCGCCATGGGCGCTTCCGTGATGCCGATCTGCTGCGTGAGCTGTTTGAGACCGTCGTGCGGCGCTGCATGAGAGAAGGTCTCGTCGGCGGCGAAGGTTTTGCCGTCGATGCCAGCATGATCGTGGCGGACGCGCATCGTCAACGCGGGATCGAGACAGCCGAGGACCTTGACCCCAAAGCCAAGCGGGCTGTGGGAGAGTATCTCGCCACCCTGGATGATGCCGCCTTTGGAGCCGCCACGCCGGTGGAGCCCAAGTTCATCTCGCCGGTCGACCCAGCGGCACGCTGGACCGCCTCTTGGGGCGGCCCGGCTGTGTACGCCTACTGCACCAACTACCTCATCGATGTAGAGCACGCCATCATCGTGGACGTGGAGCCCTCGACTGCCGTGCGTCAGGCCGAGGTGACGGCTGCAAAGACCATGATCGAGCGCACTCACGAGGAACTCGGCCTGTGGCCGGAACGGCTGATTGCCGACACCGGCTACGGCTCGGCCGAGATGCTGAACTGGCTGGTGCATGAGCGCGGGATCGAGCCGCATATCCCGGTGTTCGATAACTCCAAGCGCAAGGACGGCACCTTCTCGCGTGAGGACTTCGCCTACGACCATGCAAGCGATACCTACCGCTGCCCAGGTGATAAGATTCTTCAGCATTACCGGCGGCCATTCTCGACACCGCGGACCGGTGTGGGAAAGGACAACACGCTACGTTATCGGGCGAGCAAGCATGACTGCGACGCCTGCGCACTTAAGCCTCGCTGTTGTCCGAAGGCGCCGGCGCGCAAGGTAACGCGCTCAATCTATGAGGGCGCGCGCGACATGGCTCGCGACATTGCCAAAACCGACGCTTACCAGACGTCACGCTATCAGCGAAAGAAGGTGGAGATGCTCTTCGCGCACCTCAAACGCATTCTGAAGCTCGATAGATTGCGACTACGCGGCCCCTGCGGTGCCCGCGATGAGTTCCACCTCGCCGCCATCGCCCAGAACCTCAGGAAATTGGCCAAGATCTGCACCCCGCGGACGGTAATCCCGGCCACTTAGGCCGAGGAGGTCGCGTCGACCTCAATCGCGACGCCCTGAGCGAGCTACTCTACCGGCTTCAAGCCTGACTTCTTCAACACTATCAGTCGAGAGTACGCCTTCATCAGCCTCGCGGAATGGTGGTGAGCAGAAGTCCAATTCGGTGAGCCGGAGGGCGGCTTTTGCCGGACTCAGTTGCCATTCCCATCGCTTGGGGCTTGGACGTATAATGGCTGCGCAGAGCTTCTCTCGAAAGATCGTCGTCACCACGCCCCGGTTGGGCAGGGCGATCCACGATCTTTTGCAACGGGACCAGCTAAGCGCCATAACGAGGCACTATTCCTGTGGCGATAGACGAACCAGGCGGGCCAACCAAACGCGATTTTCTCTATCTGGTGACAGCCATGGCGGGGGCCGTCGGTGTCGGGGCCGCGTCCTGGCCATTCATTGACCAGATGCGTCCTGACGCATCGACGCTCGCGATGGCCTCCATCGAGGTGGATGTATCATCCCTCGCAGAAGGCATGTCTCTGACCGTCAAATGGCGCGGTCGGCCGGTCTTCATTCGAAACCGCACCCAGCAGGAGATCGAGGCGGCAAAGGCGACAGCACTTGATGATCTAAAGGATCCATTCGCCCGGAACGCCAACCTTTCCGACGACCAGCCTGCGACCGATGTCGCCCGCTCCGCCGGGGAGGCGAAGGAGAACTGGATCGTGATGATTGGCGTCTGCACGCATCTCGGCTGCGTGCCTCTAGGACAGGCCGGCGATTTCGGGGGCTGGTTCTGCCCCTGCCACGGATCGCACTATGATACCGCCGGCAGGGTCCGCAAGGGACCCGCACCGGAGAACCTTGCGATTCCGCGGTTCGAATTCGTGTCCGAAACTGTTGTGCGGATTGGATAGTCCTCTGCCTGGTTAAATAACCCAGTGGAGGTCGGATGCGGCCCTCGGTCGCAACTTTCCGTGACCGTCTTCCAATGAACGGCGCGCTATGCAAGCATAAGCGCATGTTCGCTGTCGTCGCGCTCCGGCGCTTTCTTTGTCTGTTAGCGCTGCTCGGGGTCGTGTTCGGTCCCGTGAGCATGAGCGTGGCGGCGAATGCGATGGCACTTTCGTCCGACATGCAGATGGAAGCCGTGCCGGGCATGGAAGGCGCCGAGGACATGTCCTGCTGTCCGGAGCAGCAGCCCGCCCAAAAGAACGAATGCGGTAGGGCGTGTCCGCTCGCACTCTTATGCTCCTCCACCATTCTCGCCCATGAGGACACGGGCGGCCGGCGCATCAGTCTTGAGTCCCGCGAACTGTCGCACGGCTTGTTAGAGGACAGCCATCTGCCCTCGGCTATCATCGAGCCGCCCGCGCGACCTCCCAAGGCCTGATCTCACCTTCGATCCGCTGGATTCGTCCTGCCCAAGCGTCGGCGGGTGCATCCGACCATATTGTCTGTTCAAGGACGCGGCCGACCTGCCCGTCCTGGGTGAGATTTCGTATGAACCAATTTTCTCGCAAGGGAATCCTCGCATCGCTGGCGGTTGTGCTCGCCTCGACAACCACATCCTTCGCCACTGCAACGGACTACGAGTTCCAGCTCGTCCAGTCCGAGGTCGCGCAGAGTCCGGAAGCGACCGTCGCGGTTCGGCTGATCGACAAGCGAACGGAAAAGCCCGTTTCGGACGCGGTGATCTTCACCACGCGCCTCGACATGGCACCGGAAGGCATGGAGGCAATGACAACCTCTGTCGAGCCTGTGCCGTCTACGGAACCCGGCATCTACCGCTTCAAGACCAACCTCAGCATGGAAGGCGGCTGGCGCTTCAAGCTCGCTGCCAAGGTCCAGGGCGAGACCGACACCGTCCAAGGCGAAGTCATCCTGCAGGCGACACCGTGAAGACGTTCAAATTCCTGGTCCTCGTCAGCTCCCTCGCCGCCGCTGGCGGGGGAGGCTACGTGGCGGGCACGCGCGGCCTCGCCACCAACTTCCGCCAGTTTTTCCCCGGGCAGGCGCTCGGGGAAACAATGCCGCCCGCGGCCATGCCGACGGGCAAGGTCATCTACTACCGCCATCCGGACGGTGCGCCGGAGTATTCGGCTATGCCGAAGGAAACTCCTGACGGCCGCGCCTTCGTCGCCGTGCGGCAGAGCGAGGACGTATCCTTCGAGACGGTGGAGAAGGCATCCGCCGAAAGCGCGGGAGCCACGCCGAACGCGGGCGAGCGCAAGATACTCTATTACCGCAATCCCATGGGCCTGCCCGACACCTCCAAGGTGCCGAAGAAAGACTCGATGGGCATGGACTACATCCCGGTCTACGAGGGCGACGAGGCGGACACCTCCGTCGTCAAAGTTTCGCTCGGCAAGCTCCAGCGGACCGGGGTGAAGACAGCGACGGCGGAGCGAGCCGTCATCGCCCGCAAGGTGCGCGTGCCCGGCACTGTCGCATTCGACGAACGACTGGTGCGGATTGTCTCGATGCGGGCGGACGCCTTCATCGAAGATGTCGCCGACGTCACCACAGGCGACCGAGTGAAAAAAGGTGACCGGCTCTTCCATTTCTATTCGAAGGAGATCGCCAAGGCCGGAGCTGAATACGCCACGGAACTGCGCGGCGGCGGCAAGCCCGACCTCGACGTCGGCGGCGCGCTGCAACTGCGCAATCTCGGCGTACCGGAAGAGGCGGTCCGGGCGATCGCGCGCGACCGGGCGGTGCCCAAGAGCATCGCCTACCTGTCGCCCGGCGACGGCGTCGTCCTCGAGCGCAACGCGACCACGGGCATGATGGCGGAGGCCGGCGACGTCCTGTTCCGCATCGCCGACACGTCCAGGGTGTGGGTGATCGCGGACGTCCCCGAATACGATGCCGCAGCCATCCGGAAGGGCGCGCCCGCCACGGTCAGCGTGCGCAATCTCCCCGGCAAGATGTTCGAAGGCACCGTCGACCTGATCTATCCCGAACTTCAGGCGCAGACGCGGACGGCCAAGGTACGGGTTGAGCTCTCCAACGCCGATGGCCTGCTTCTCGCCAACATGTACGCCGAGGTCGAGATCGCCTCGGGCGAACCGGATCCGGTTGTCGCCGTGCCGAACAGCGCCGTCATCGACACGGGTGATCGCCAACTGGTGTTCGTCGACAAGGGCGACGGCCGCTTCGAACCGCGAGACGTCGCTCTCGGAGCGCGTGGCGATGACCGGACGGAGATCACGAAAGGGATCGAAGCCGGCGAGAAGATCGTGGTTGCCGCCAACTTCCTGCTCGACGCTGAAAGCAACCTCAACGCGGCGCTGAATGCGCTGACCGCGAGCGAGGCACAGCCATGATCTCGAACTTGATCGCCTGGTCCGCCCGCAATCTCGTGCTGATCTTCGTCGGCGCTGCGCTCTCGATTGCCGCCGGAGTCTATTCCCTGCGGACGCTTCCGCTGGATGCCATCCCGGACCTCTCGGACGTGCAGGTCATCGTCTTTACCGACTATCCCGGCCAGGCACCGCAGGTGGTCGAGGACCAGGTCACCTATCCGCTGACGACGTCCATGCTGACCGTCCCACGCTCGAGGGTCGTGCGCGGCTTCTCCTTCTTCGGGGTTTCCTTCGTCTACGTCATCTTCGAAGACGGGACCGATCCCTACTGGGCGCGCAGCCGCGTGCTCGAATACCTGAACGCCGCCTCCAGCAGGCTGCCCGAAGGCGTGTCGCCGAGCCTCGGCCCGGATGCGACGGGCGTGGGCTGGGTCTACCAGTACGCCCTCGTGGCGAAGGAACTGTCGCTGGCGGAACTCCGCTCGCTGCAGGATTGGGTTGTCCGCTTCGCCGCTTCGAAGTCCGAGGGCGTCGCCGAGGTCGCGAGCGTCGGCGGCTTCGTCAAGCAGTATTCCATCGTCGTCGACCCGGCACGCCTCAGAGCGCAGAACGTGACGCTTAAACAAGTCGCCGACGCGGTCCGCGCCAGCAATCGGGACGTCGGTGGGCGGACGGTCGAGATTTCCGAATTCGAGTTCATGGTCCGGGGCAAAGGCTACCTGCAGGGCATCAAGGACATCGAGAACATCGTTCTGGTGACCGAAGGCGGCACGCCGCTCCGTCTTGGCGACGTAGCGCGGGTGGAGACGGTTCCAGACGAGCGCCGCGGCATTACTGAGTTGAACGGCGAAGGAGAGGTCGCAAGCGGCATCGTGCTGCAGCGGGTCGGCGAAAACGCGCTTAACGTCATCGACAGCGCCAAGAAGAGCCTGACGGCGATCAAGGAAAGCCTTCCCGCCGGCACGGAAATCCTGCCCGTCTACGATCGCTCGGAGCTAATCGAGGCGGCGATCGAGACGCTCAAGGGCACGCTCGTCGAGGAATCCGTCATCGTCGCCCTGGTGACGATCGCCTTCCTCCTGCATGTCCGGAGCGCCCTCGTCGCGATCATCATGCTGCCGATCGGCATCCTGATCTCATTCGTCGCAATGCGGGCATTAGGGATTGGGGCCAACATCATGAGCCTCGGCGGCATCGCCATCGCCATCGGCGCGATGATCGACGCGGCGATCGTGATGATCGAGAACGCCCACAAGCATCTGGAGCGCGCGCCGCCCGACAAACCCCGCACCGAGGTGCTGATCAAGGCCGCAAGCGAAGTTGGCCCGGCGCTCTTCTTCAGTCTGCTGATCATCACGGTATCGTTCTTGCCGATCTTCACGCTCGAATCACAGGAGGGACGGCTGTTCGGACCGCTCGCCTTCACGAAGACCTTCGCGATGGCGGCCGCCGCGCTCCTGTCCGTGACGCTCGTTCCGGCGCTGATGGTCGTGTTCGTGCGCGGCCGGATCGTGCCCGAACACAAGAACCCGCTCAACCGCTTCCTGATCTGGGTCTACCGCCCGGTCATCGCCGGGGTGCTGCGGGCGAAGACGATCACGATCTTGCTGGCGGTCGCCGCGCTCGCCGCGACGGTGTGGCCGGCGCGGCAGATCGGCAGCGAGTTCATGCCGAGCCTCAACGAGGGCACGCTGATGTACATGCCGACGACCTTGCCCGGCCTGTCGGTGACCAAGGCGGCCGAGCTGATGCAGACCCAGGACCGGATCATCAAGTCGTTCCCGGAGGTCGAGACTGTGTTCGGCAAGGCCGGGAGGGCGCTGACCGCCACCGATCCCGCGCCGACGGAGATGTTCGAAACGATCATCACCCTCAAACCGAAGTCCGAATGGCGGCCGGGCGTGACCATCGACAGCCTCAAGCAGGAAATGGATGCGGCGCTGCAGTTCCCCGGCGTCTCCAATGCGTGGACCATGCCGATCCGCGCCCGCATCGACATGCTGTCGACCGGCATCCGCACGCCCGTCGGCGTCAAGGTCTACGGCATCGACCTCAAGGAGATGGAGCGGATCGCCCGCGACATCGAGACCGTGCTGAAGACGATCCCCGGCACATCGAGCGCCTACGCCGAGCGAGTGATCGGCGGCTACTATCTCGACATCGTACCGGACCGCATCGCGCTCGGACGATATGGCCTCAGTGTCGACGACGTGCAGGAGGTGATCGGCACAGCGCTCGGTTCCGAGGTGGTCACTTCGACGGTCGAGGGGCGCGAGCGCTACGGCGTGGCGGTCCGCTATCCGCGCGCCTTCCGCAGCGATCCGCAATCGATCGCCCGCGACGTCCAGGTCGCGCTTCCGGGCGGCGGCAGCGTGCCGCTGGGCGAAGTGGCGGAAGTGAAGCTGACGCGCGGTGCGACGACGATCCGCACCGAAAATGGCCAGCTCGCCGTCTACGTCTTCGTCGACATCGCCAATCGCGATCTCGGCGGCTACGTCGCGGAAGCGCGGGAGGCCGTCGCCAAGAGCGTCCCGCTGCCGCCCGGCTACTCGGTCGCCTGGAGCGGCCAGTACGAGTATCTCGAACGGGCGAAGGCGCGGCTGGCGATCGTCGTGCCGCTGACGCTGGCGTTGATCTTCCTGCTGCTCTACCTGAACTTCAAGGCGCTGACCGAGACGCTGATCGTCATGCTGTCGCTACCCTTCGCGCTCGTCGGCGGCATCTGGCTGATGTGGTGGCTAGGGTTCAACGCCTCGGTCGCGGTGGTCGTCGGCTTCATCGCGCTGGCAGGCGTGGCGGCCGAAACGGGCGTGATCATGCTGATCTATCTCGACCAGGCGCTGCGGGAGCAGCGGTCGGTCTGCGCGGCGGAGAAGCGCGCGTTCACGCGGGATGACCTCCACAGGGCGATCATGGTCGGTGCGGTCGAACGGGTGCGGCCGAAGATGATGACAGTCGTCGCGATCATCGCCGGGCTGGTGCCGATCCTCTGGAGCACCGGAACCGGATCGGAAATCATGCAGCGCATCGCGGTGCCGATGATCGGCGGCATGATCTCGTCGACGGTGCTGACGCTCGCGGTGATCCCGGCGATCTACGGACTGGTGAAGGGCTGGCGGCTGGCGGCCGACAACCGACCAGCGGTCGAGGCCGCAGAGGAGAAGCTCTTGGAGGCGGCTGAGTAATGGAAAAGTCAAGCCGCTTTTCGGTTGGGATCGAATGCCTGTCTGGATCGGATCATGGTCCAGAGGACGGTTATGCGCCGTCTGGCCAGGGCGATGATAGCCTGGGTGTGGTGTTTTCCCTCTTTTCGCTTTCGGTCGTAGAAGGCCTTGGACAGTGGGTCCCTTGTGGAGACGGCGCAGAAGGCGCTCTGGAAGAAGACGCGTTTGAGGGCCTTGTCGCCGCCATGGGCACGTCGCCAGTTCCTGGACATTCCGGACTGTCGGATGACAGGCGCCAGACCGGCGGCGCTGGCCAGCGCGTCGGCGGAGGGGAACCTGTCGATGGTGCCGATGTTGGCGATGAGTTCCGCCGTCAATTCCGCCCCCATCCCCGGCAGGGAACGGATGAGGGCGCCATCAAGGTGGTCGTCGAGAAGCGCCTCGATATCCCTGTCGAGGCGGCCAAGGATCTGGCGGGCTTCGAGCGCTTCGGCTGCGATCTCACGGATCATGTCGGCGAAGACGGCCTCCCCCGGCACGACGGTTCGCTGGCCCTGGGCGGCTTCGAGTGCGGCCCGGGCAAGCGCTTCGGCCGCATGCAGATGCGGCGTCTTCCTGAGGTAGGCTACGATCCTCTTGTGGCCTGCAGAGCGGATCTCGCCCGGCGTGACATAGCGGGTGATGAGCACGAGCGGTCCCTTGCCCGTCAGGTCGAGGCGCCGCTCCAGGCCGGGATGAATGGCGCCGAGGAGCTGGCGCAATCGGGAGATACGGCGTGTCTGGTCATCGGTGATCTCGCGTCGGCGTGTGACCTTCAGTCGAAGCGCGATGACGGTCTCGTCGTCGGGCAGGATCGGACGCAGCGACCGGGTGCGGACGAGATCGGCGATGGTGTGGGCATCGCGTGGGTCCGACTTGCGCTCGCCGCCGGCAAAGCCGTGTCCGGCCCGGTTGACGGCGATGCCCGGTACGTGGACGAGACGCAGGCCCTCGGCCAGCAGGACCGCTTCAAGGAAGCGGGCCAGCGATCCGGTGATGTCCAGCCCGATCACAACGTCGTCGCCAAGGGCCACCAGTTCCCTGACAAGGGCGTCGATATCGGCCTGTTCGTTGTCGACGGCACGGTTGAGAAGAACGCGAGCCGCATGATCGAGCGCACAGACCCAGTGGGTCTCTTTTGCGACGTCTATTCCAACAAATACCTCCATCGGGTGCCTCGCATCGTTGGGAGCCGGCGCAGGCCTGGGATCGCCGACATCGCCTTACTTAGCCATCGCGGGCATCGAGCAATCAGCGGTCGAACCAAGGGCGGTGAGACAGGCGGCCCAGCCGCCGGAGCCATCGAGGACAGCCGAATGACAGCCATACCCATCTCACCTGCGCCACGACAGCTTGCGGCAATCAATGGCACGTTGAAAAAGGGGTAAGGCCGAATGAAGGGAGGATGCCATGATGGACGACATGATGGGCGGCGGCATGATGTGGGGCATGGGGGGCATCGGCATCGTCGCGTTTCTCATGATCGTGCTCGTGATCGCGGCCCTGATCAAATACGTGTTCTTCCGCTGAGACGTCCGCTCGCGTCGCGTCACGCAATGTTGACGCGCTGGGTCTCCTCTGGGGCGCATCATGGCTTGTATTCCCGGAGGTTCGGCGCGATTCTCTCCGCTATGAAACGCTGGTCTGTCCGACAGCTTGGCCTCTTGCTCCTCGCGACCTTCGTTGCCGCGGGGATGGGCCTGTCGGTCGCCCAGGCGAGCGGCATGACTGCGAAGATGGCGACTATGTCCGAGATGGCCATGTCGGACCAGGGCGACTGTCAGGATTGTCCCGACCAGCCCGGCGGCTTGAAGGCGATGGCCTGCGGCAACGTCTGCGCCGCCCCCGCCGTCGCGCCGCTGCCGATAGCGACGCTCGTTCCGATTGGCGAGAAGCCCGCTTCTGCAGGTGTCCGCGATCCTCTCCTCGTTGGCAGGGGGGTGCAGCCCGACCCCGATCCACCACGAACCTCCTACATCGGCTGAGTTCCGGCTGTCGCGGCCAGCGACACAACCGGATGAACGAACGCGTGTGCATTGCCGCCCATGCGTTCCGTCATCGACGATGATCGGAAGGATCGAATGTGAATAGCGAATCCCATTGTCTCGTGTCTCGCCGGGGTCTGCTCCAGGCTGGCGCGGGCCTTCTGCTGGCGAGTGCGTTGGCACCGTTCCCGGCGCAGTCCGCGCCATCCGACGGCTACCGCATCGTCGCCGCGCCTGGCCGCGCGCGACTTCGTCCAGATAGGCCGGAAACGGATGTCTGGACCTACAACGGAACGGTTCCGGGCTCGGTCGTGCGGC
Organism: Sinorhizobium fredii USDA 257; assembly: GCF_000265205.3. NCBI lineage: Bacteria > Pseudomonadati > Pseudomonadota > Alphaproteobacteria > Hyphomicrobiales > Rhizobiaceae > Ensifer > Ensifer fredii. The sequence continues at coordinate 2,844,777 of NC_018000.1, read as the reverse complement.
TTCGCCAGGGCGAGCGCGCTCGCCTCGTCGTCGAAAACCGACTGGACCAGGAGACCACCGTCCACTGGCACGGCATCAGGCTTCCCAACGCCATGGACGGGGTGCCTGGTCTGACGCAGCCGCCGATCAAGCCGGGAGAGCGTTTCGTCTACGAATTCACGCCGCCGGACGCGGGGACCTTCTGGTATCACCCGCATGCCAACAGTCTCGAGCAACTCGGCCGCGGTCTCGCCGGAGCGGTCATCGTCGAGGAGCGCGAACCCGTCGCCGTCGATCATGACGTCCTCTGGCTCCTTTCCGACTGGCGGTTGACGGACAGAGGCGCGATCGCATCGCGCTTTGGCAACCGGATGGAGGCGGCGATGTCCGGACGCGTCGGCAATACGGTGACGCTCAACGGCCGGGTCTCCGAAGCGGAGCCCTTCCGGACTGGCGAGCGCGTCCGCCTGCGCCTCGTCAATGCGTCGCTCGCCCGGATCATGGCGCTTCGGTTTGAAGGGCATCGACCGATAGTCGTCACGATCGACGGCCAGCCCTGCGATCCGCACGAACCCGAAGACGGCCGAATCCTTGTCGGCCCGGCGATGCGCGTCGATCTCGTCCTCGACCTCGAGGGCGAGCCGGGCCGGCGCTACGATGTCGTCGACGACTTCTACGACGGCCTATCCTACCGGCTGACGCAGATTGCTTACGATAGCCGGCCGCCGATCCGCGCGCACGTTTTCGACGCGCTTGTCGTACTGCCCCGCAATCCCTTGCCGGAGCCGAACCTCGCATCGGCCGAGCGCCACACGCTGACGCTCCAGGGCGGCATGGTGAGCATGGGCGGAATGTCCGGCATGGGTGGGATGATGGGCGGCATTATGGGTGGCGGCGGTGGAATGATGGGCATGGGCCACGACGCGGTTTGGACGATCAACGGCCAGTCGATGACCGGCGACGGCCATGCCGGCATGGAACCCGCCCTCGTCTTCGAGCGGGGCCGCAGCGTCCTGCTGGAACTGCGCAACGAGACCGCCTGGTGGCACCCGATGCACTTCCACGGCCACAGCCTCAAAGTGTTGAGCCGCAACGGCAAGGCCGTCCCGCACCGCCAGTGGCAGGACACAGTGTTGATGGCCCCGAAGGACGTGGTCGAGGTCGCCTTCGTCGCCGACAACCCCGGCGACTGGATGCTGCACTGCCATGTCATGGACCACCAGATGTCCGGGATGATGACCGTGCTGCGCGTCGCCTGAACCAAACAGAACAAGGAGAACCGAAATGAATCCTTCGATCCGCTTCGCCAGTCTCGCCCTTCTCATGGCCTTCGCCTCGCCGGCGCTTGCCGATCCGCTGCAGGCGACGCTCTATAAGAACCCGCAGTGCGGCTGCTGCGAGGGCTATGCCGCGTATCTCCGCGACAACGGCTTCAACGTTGACGTCAAACCGACCAACGACCTTCTCGAGATCAGCCGAAAGGCCGGCGTGCCGGAAGACCTGCAGGGCTGCCACACGATGTTCGTCGAGGGCTACGTTGTCGATGGGCACGTGCCGGTGAACGTCGTCCGCAAGCTGCTCAAGGAGAGACCCCCGATCGCTGGCATAACGTTGCCTGGAATGCCAATGGGCTCGCCGGGCATGATCGGCACCAAAACCGAACCGTTTGTGATCTACACCGTGCCGAAGGACGGCAAGACCCCGGAGGTCTACACGACGGAATGACCAAGATGAACACCGACACAGCGAGGACCTCTGCGCCGTCGGCCATGCGCCGTCGGTCGCTTCTGCTGCTGGGTGTCATGGGCTTCGCTGGATTTGCAGGCGCTCTCTTTCTCCGCGCCTCTGTCGGTCCAGAACCCGAGGGTGTCCCCAAGGGCTTCGTGCTGAACGATACGCCGAAGCCCATTCCGGATGTTCTGTTCACCGACGGCGACGGACAGCCTCGCACGCTCGCGGATTTCCGCGGCAAGGTCGTTCTGCTCAACGTCTGGGCGACCTGGTGTCTGCCGTGCCGCAAGGAGATGCCGACCCTCGATCGGCTGCAGGCGGCGCTGGGCGGTGACAGGTTTCAAGTCGTCGCCCTCTCGGTTGACCGCCTGGGAGCGGAGACGGTGAAGACGTTCTACTCTGAGATCGGGGTTCGGCGGCTCGCCGCGCACGTCGACGCTTCCGGTCGGGCGCTCTCCGCCCTTGCGGCAGTCGGATTGCCGACGACAATCCTGATCGACACCGACGGACGGGAACTCGGCCGACTGATGGGGCCTGCTGAATGGGACGCACCGGACATGGTGGCGTTCCTCAAGTCGATCGTCGAACAGAAAGCGGGAGGCGTGCCCACCTCCGGCAACAAGGGAAATTCGCAATGATGTATCCGGTGCGTATGCTGCGACTGGCACTCCTCGCGATCGCCGCGGTGATGGCGTTGACCGCGCCGGCGGCGGCTCATTCGCTCGAGGAGGTCGATCAGGACCTCCGCGACAAGGAGCAGTATTTCCAGCCCGTGGACAGCGAAGCGCCTGCCTTCACCCTGCAGGATGCCGACAGGCGGGTGGTCGGCCTCGACGTGTTGCGTGGCAAGGTCGTCGTCCTGAATTTCGTCTACACCAACTGTCCGGACGTCTGTCCGCTGCATGCGGAGCGGATTGCCGAAATCCAGAAGACGATCAACCAGACTCCGATGAAGGAGATGGTCGAGTTCGTCACCATCACAACGGATCCGAAGCACGACACCGGCCCGGTCCTCCGCGACTACGGCCAGGCGCATGGCCTTGATCCGGCAAACTGGGTCTTCCTGACGACCGACCCGGACAACCCCGAGGACACGACCCGCAAGATCGCCGAGACCTACGGTCTCAAGTTCACCGAAGACAACGGCGGCATGCAGATGCACGGGATCGTCACCCACGTGATCGATCAGGACGGTCGCCTGCGCGCCCGCTTTCACGGGCTGAAGTTCGAGACGGTCAATCTGGTCGTCTTCGTCAACGCGCTGACAAACCGGACACAGAAGCCGCATCCGCACCCGGAGCCAGGTTTCTGGGAGAAGCTGACAGGATTGCTCCCATGGTAGCAGAAGCGCCCGACAATTCCTCTTCCGAACCGGACTCCGCCGCTGGAAAGCGGGGGCGATGTCCGAGGCTCTTGGCGTTTACCGCAATTGCGCTCGCGGGCCTGTCGGTCGTGCTCTCCGGACTGGCGCTTCTATACGCGTTGGGGATCCTTCCGCCCGCCCGAAAGACGGACGATCTCGAGCGGCAACTTCATGCTTATATTCTCGCCAACCCCGAGGTCATTTTGCAGTCTGTGAAGGACCTGGAGGCCCGTCGGCAGGCCGCGGCTGCCGGCGAAGCGGCCAAGGTGGTCTCAGAGCGGCGCGATGAAATCTTCAACGATCCGGATGCCCCGGTCGGCGTGAATCCTCAAGGCGACGCCATCGTCGTCGAGTTCTTCGACTACAACTGCCCCTATTGCCGGCAGGCGGCACCGCTGCTCGGCAAGCTCGAAAAAGCCGACAAGGGAATACGGCTCGTCTTCAAGGAATATCCCATCCTCGGTCCGGGCTCAGTCTTCGCCGCTCGCGCCGCGCTTGCGAGCCGCAAGCAGGGCAGGTATCTCGCCTTTCACCAGAGGATGATGACCTACAACGGCCGCATCACCGAGACCTCGACCCTCGAAGTCGCCGCCGATGTGGGGATCGATGTCGAGCGCCTGAAGACCGACATGCAAGACCCGGCGATCGACGCCGCCATCAAGCGCAACATCGCCCTCGCGGAAGCCTTGCGCATCGGCGGCACGCCGAGCTTCGTCGTCGGAAAGGAAGTGGTCCGCGGACTCGTCGACGAGGCGACCATGAAGCGGCTGATCGCGTCGGCACGCGCAAAATAGCGGGCGCTGGACTAAGAGCGCGGCCGTTACTCATCTAGGGCGGGCGCTGCCCTCATACATGAACGTCATTGGCTTCGGCCCTCGCATGTAGCCGGTCTCGATGCGCTCGATGCCGAAGCCGGCTTTTTCGATCATCGACTGGATCGGGCGGTTGAGATGACAGCCGCCGCTGATACGCCGCCAGATCGGCGTGAGCGTATCCTGCCACCAGCGCACGCCGCGGTCGGGCGAAAGGCCGTGCTCGACGAAGAGGAGTTTGCCCTGCGGCCTGAGCACGCGGCGCATTTCGGTTAGAGCCTCGGCGGCTTCCGGGATCGTGCAAAGAGTCCAGGTCGTCACCACCGTATCGACGCTGCTGTCGTCGAGGGGAATCCGCTCCGCGGAGGCTTCGATGAAATTCAATGGCGCGTCAACAGGCGGAGCGCGACGGGCCATCGCGAGGAGATTCGGGTCGGGTTCGAGTGCCAAGATCTCGCGAACCATCGGACTGTAGAATGGCAGGTTCAGACCCGAGCCGCTTCCAATCTCCAGGACCCGCCCCTCCGCCGCGCCGATCACACGTTCGCGATAGGCGCGCAGGCGCTCGTTGCGCATGGAGAGATCGCAGAGCCTTGGCAGGATGACTTCGCTGTAAATGCCCATGGATGGTCCTCCCATTCAGCCTCTGCCACAGGATCATATCACTTCATCTCTTCTCGCTCCCGGCGGCTCATTTCCGCTTGGTAAGCGCGCTCGCGCTCTGGCCAGGTGCTCTTTAAGAATGCCAGCACCGCACGGATCTCATCATCGTTGAGGATCTCGCCAAAGCCTTGCATATCGCTTTGGTAGCCTCCGCCCACAACTGCGGCCGGTCCCTCTTTGATTAGGCGGAAGAGCACACCATCGGGATGATGCCAGGTGTGACCGGAAGCGTCATGCGGCGGCGCGGGCATCCGGCCGCTCGGCAGCAGGCGTTTCCAATCAGGCTGGCCTTCAAGTAGTGCGCCGTGGCAGGAGGCGCAGTGCTGAGCATAGAGCGTCCGGCCGAGTGCGGCTGTTTTGGCTTCACCGACGGGTCTGCCGAAGTGGAGCCAATACCAGCCGAACGATAGCGCTGCCACGGCAACCGCTACCAAAACTGATGCCAGGAGAATCGCGGAACGAATGACAATCATCTGCTCACTAGCGACCTTGCGGTGGAGAGTGAATAATACTAGCGATTGACGGTGTGCTTCAATTTGCAGGCAGGTATCTCATCGGGGTCCGTCCGACGGTAATGCCCTTCCTGATCGCGGAGTCAGTTTCGGAACCTTTTTCGAGCGACTGGAACTGGGCCCAATTAAGCCCATTGACCATACAGACACCAATGACCGGTTAGGGACCCATTTGCGGCCACCGCGGTTTGCGCGCCATGGCGCAAGTGGACTCGGTTCCGGTCACGCCTGAGGCCGTCTGATCATAGCTATCTGGCAATGAGGAAGGCCTGCGATCATGAAACCAATGAATGAAGAGCACCTCGCGATCTTACGCAGGCACATGGTCGAGCTGATTGCTATCAATGTCCAGCTTGCGAGCGACGAGCTCGGCAGGGCGGCGCTGATCCGGTGACGGCTGCGATGCAGTGGGTGCCGCGGCATCTCTTCGTGCCAGCCCCGCTTGCGCCTTATGCCTATCGGGACATGCCGCTGCCGATCGGCCTCGATAAAACCATCTCGCAGCCCTTCATGGTCGCTGACCGATCTCCTCGCTCCCCAACGGCATGAGGCAGTGCTCGAAATCGGCACCGGCCTGGGCTATCAAACCGCAATCCTCGCGGAGCTCGCCGGCAGGTCTGGAGCGTGGAAATCATTAAGGAATTCGCAAGCCATGCCGAGGCTCTGCTGCAGGGCTTCGGTTATAGCAATGTCGGCATTCGTGTCTGAGACGGGTCTCGCGGCTGGCCTGAGCGCGTTCCGTTCGACAAGATACTGGTCACGGTGGCGGCCAAGCAGTCGCCGCCGGCATTGCTTGACCAGCTCAAGCCGGATGGACGCCTGGTCAGGCCGTTGGGATCTGGAAAAGGACAATTCCTGACTGTCAATGACAAAAATGCGGCAGGGGAACTCAAGCTTCGCAAACTTCTCCCGGTTCAGTTTAGTCTGCTCGAAAAGGTTTAATGCGGCGTGCGGACATCCGGCCGAGCCGAGACGGGACCTGATTTGCGCCTGAGCGATCTCGAGTTCCCAGCATGCGCACGTGAGCGGCGCCGTCAGTGAGCCGCTGCGATGTCTTTGCAGAGGACCGGCGCGTGGACACCCAGAGTTGCTGCAAGTGGCGCCGGGAGCCGTAACACCTTATCGGCGGCCGGCGACGCCGTTACCGGCGCTCCGCTGGCGGAGCCCCTATGATTTTTCCGGGCCGGCCCGCGTGGTGCGTAGGAGATTGTCGCGTAGCCTCGCCACGTTTCCCTGCACTTCATCAAAGTCGTCTCCAAGCCCGGTCGCGTCGACCAGCGCCGCGGCGGGATCGGAATCGAGCAGAGTGCGTCCGGCGGGGGTCAGGCTCAATCGAACCTGCCGCTCGTCCGCGGGATCGCGGCGACGAATGATGAAGCCTATCTGCTCGAGCTTCTTGAGGATCGGCGTCAGCGTGTTGGATTCGAGGAACATCTTTTCCCCGAGTTCCCCGACGGTCTGGTCGTCCCCCTCGGAGAGGGCGACCAGGGCGATGTATTGAGTGTAAGTCAGGCCAATCTCGTCGAGGATCGGCTTATACGCCCGACCGAAGGCAAGGTTAGCCGAGTAGATCGCGAAGCACAGGAAATTCGACAGCTTCCGTCCCCCGCTGCCTGCCTGCGGGGACGCGGGCGGTCCGCTGGAGCTCTTTGCGGTCGGGGACGTGGTCATGGGTAAATCCAATCGAGTTCTTACTGCCGCATATATAAATCGGGTGCGATTAAATCGCAATATTATAGAGGCGAAAGAGATAGGCACATCGCTGCCGCGGCCACGCTACACATTCGAACGAAACGGTTGTTCAAAATGTCTGGCTTTTCTTCTCCCGTCGCAGCCTGCTGGTGAGCCCCGGGTGATCGAAGTGCTGTCGATCATCTGGATCGCACCGTCATGTGCGGCGGTGATGGCGTTCATCAGCTTCGTTCATTCAGGACCGCACCCCGAATGTGACACGCCGCCCCAATAGTATCGCATGACCTTTGTTGGCGGTGAGAGGCGGCCGAATCCGAGGAGGTTTCAGGAACATGCCGGCCCCGAGCTCCGCCATCTTTCGATTGCCTCGTACCCCTCCGGTCACGGCCGCCTTGCCGAGGTAGGCTGAAGACTGAAAGTCCTAGTGCAAGCACAAGGATGACCGGCCGTTTGGTGGGCAATCGCCCGAGCGCCATCTCAAAACCTTCACCGGCATTCTGTGGCGGCTGTATTGGGGCAGGCTGGCGTTGCACCTCCGGTGGCTTGGGGGCGGATCATTTCGCAACGGCGGCAAACGCGGCGTTGGTCCTACCCACGGGGCCCATGTTGGAGGCGCTTGCGGCGCCGTTGTCGTCGGCGTTGAAGGCAGGACGGGGTCTATTTGGCTTCGGCCCGGCGCTGGCCATTGAGGAGGGCCCATGGATTAGGCCGCGCCCTGCATCGCAGGGCGCGGCTTTCCGCCGTGACCCCGACTGCCGCCGCATATCTCCTCCGGAGATATTGCGTACCGATGCTTAAAATCTCAGATTGAATGGGTGAGCATTGGGCATCAACCAACAATGGAAGACTTCTGACAACGCAGGAGGCGTAGAGGATGACAATATTTTCCAAGTTGCCCGCGATGGCGAGCAGCGCGGCTCAGCAGGTTCAGGAGGACATGGCGCTGATCGCCGGGGCGAGGAAACCGACCTCCCGTGGCGTCGGCTTCGCGTTCTCCTCGATCACGGCCTGGTCGAGATCAACACGCCTGTCATCCTGGGTGGACCGCTTGCAGGAAGTCGAACATTCATCTCGTGGACTGGCGAGGGCATGCGGTTAATGGGACGGGCCAGCTAAGGCTAAGAACCATCAACGAAAATGAGGGATGACCAGGTGAAAAGCATCTTTGCAGGTAATTTCGATCAGGAGAGCGCCATAGAAGCCGCCGTAGAGCTGTACGGTGTGGATGCCACCACGGCCGTGGCTCATTGCGCGCTTGAGGCCTACGTCGATCGTCGAGAGGCGGACCACGAATTCTGGTTTCGCATTTTCGCCCATCTAAAGGGCATTCCACTATCCGATAGCAAGCATTGAAGCCGTAATCGCAACTCCAAAAGCGCCAGCGCAGCCGCGCGGGCCTCGGTGGGCCGGCGAGCGGCCGGCGTGAGCAGCGAGGCGAACGGCGCAGGCCGAGGAAACGCGGTCTCCCCGTCCTTCCTCCCTCCGAAATACCGGTTCGACCCAAACCCCAAAATTGCCGCAAGCGACAAAATCGGCTCCCCATCTGCCCTCTGGGCGGCTTAGTACGGTCTGGTATCAATCCACGCCGGGGAGCGTCAGCAGGTCGCGTCCGAGCTGGAGCGCGCCGTCGCGCAGCACCAGCGGAAAGACGCTGATCAGTGCTGAGCCGCCTCACTGAGCGGTTCTTCAGGTTCAGGCAAGTCCGCTCCTTTATTGGTGGCGCGTATCCGATGGCGTCTCAGCAGCCGGCAGGCAGCCATCGCCAGGTCGCTGGCCAGAGATGCGCGGGATCCTGCATGGACGACGGCATCTCTTTCGGCGCGATCGTTGCTAATAAGAACTGCTTTGGCAGGCCCAAGGGTTTTCACGCATGACCTCCATCATTTCGTCCCTGAGCCCCACTCTGATCAAATCCTATTCGACGGCGGCCGTGGCTGCCTGGACGACGGAAGACGTGGCCTCGTTGACGACGAAGCAGATCAGCGCGATGTCATCGGCTCAGATCGCCGCGCTGGACACGGAGGACGTCGATGTCCTCAGTTCCCGGCAGTTGGCCGCCATCTCCCCAAGCGCCGTCGTCGGTTTGACCCTGGAGCAACTCGCCGTCCTCGACCAATCCGACATCGAAAGCTTCGGCACGAGCCAAGTTGCGGCCCTCACGACGACGCAGGTCGACGGTCTTTCGACGGACCAGACGGAGGCGTTGAGTTCGACCCAGGTCGCGGTTTTTAGCGCGTTGCAGCTCTCGGTCATGAGCGAGGAAGACCTGGCGACCTTCTCGACCGCCGACATCGCGGCCATCGGTGCGAAAGCCGTGTCAGGTCTGGCCACAGAGGTCATCGCATCCCTTTCCACGGATCAGATTGCCGCCTTGAGCACCCGCGCCATCGCCGGCCTGACGGCCGCGCAGATCGCCGCCTTGTCCACCGATCAGATTGCCGCCTTGATGACAGCCCAGGTCGGTGCACTGAAGGCCTCGCAAATCGATGCCTTGGGCAGCGACGATATTGCCGCGCTTTCCACCGATCAGATTGCTGCGCTGAGCGCCTCGGCGATCTCGGGGCTTTCCACCAACCAGTTCGGCGTGTTGGCGATCGACCAGATCGAGGCACTGACCGTCTCACAGGTGAAGGCGCTGACCGCGGCGCAGCTCGGGTCCTTGGAGACGGACGGCATCGCGGCATTCTCGACTTCCGAAATCGCGGCGATCAACAAGGCCGTATGGGGCTTGACCACGGGTGCGATCGCTGCGCTCTCCACCGCACAGATTGCCGCCCTGAACACGACTGCGGTCGCCAACCTGACGACCGCGCAGATGGCCGCCCTGTCGACCGATCAGGCCGAGGCGATGTCTGCCTTGCAGGTGAAGGCGCTGAATTCGAGGCAGCTTGCGGCGCTCGGGACCGACGGCATCGCGACATTCTCGACTGCCGAAATCGCGGCGATCACCAATCTGGCCATCAAGGGAGTGAGTACGGAAGCCATCGCTGCGCTTTCGACCGCTCAGGTTGCTGCCCTGAGCACCAGTGCCATTTCGGGCCTGACCACCGCCCAGAGCGACGCCTTGTCCTCCGACCAGACCGCGGTCCTTTCCGCCGCACAGCTCAGGACATTGAGTTCGGCGCAAGTCGCCGCCTTCGGCACGGACGATCTTGCGGCCTTGTCCACCGATCAGGTCGCGGCGCTCAGCACGAAGGGCGTCCTGGGCCTGACAACCGATCAGATCGCTGCGTTGTCGACCGACCAGATCGAGGCTCTGTCCGTGACACAGGTGAAGGTCCTGAACGCGCGACAGATTGCGGCCCTGGGGACCGACGGGTTGGCTATGTTCTCGACCGGCGACATCGCCGCGATCAGCAACAAAGCCATACTGGGATTGGATGCGGAGGTCATCGCGTCCCTGTCCACCGATCAGATTGCGGCCTTGAGCACGAGTGCGATCGCCAGCCTGTCGAGCACCCAGATCGCCGGCCTGTCGACCGCCCAGGCAGAAGCTTTGTCCGTCTCGCAGGTGAAGGCACTGAGCTCGACACAGCTCGCCGCTCTTGGAGAAGAGGGCGTAGCGACGTTCTCGACCGCCGAGATGGCGGCAATTACCAACAAAGGCGCCCCGGGCGTCAGCGTGGACGCCATTGCAGCGCTTTCCACCGCTCAAATCGCCGCGCTCAGCACGAGTGCGGTCGCGAGCCTGACCACCGCACAGATCGCCGCCTTGTCGACCGACCAGACCGCGGCCCTGTCCACCGCGCAGCTTAAAGCGCTGAGTTCGACGCAAATCGCCGCCTTGAACACGGACAACGTCGCGGCTTTGACCACGGCTCAGGTCGCGGCGCTCGGCACGAAGGCTGTCGCCGGCCTGACCGCCGACCAGATCGAAGCCTTGTCCTCCGATCAGGTCGGGGCTCTCTCCACTGCACAGGTTGCCGCCCTCGGCTCCGAGCAGCTTGCCGTCCTCAGTGCGGAGGACATAGCGGCATTCTCGACCGCCGATATCGCGGCGATCAGTTCGAGCGCCGTTGCCGGATTGTCGGCAGATCTCATCGAGGCCCTCACCACGAACCAGATCGTGGCGCTGACCACGAAGGGCGTCGCTCACCTCAGCACCGACCAGATCGACGCCCTGTCCAGCGACCAGATTGCAGCCCTCTCCTCCACGCAGGTTGCCGTTCTCAGCTCCACCCAGCTCTCGGCCCTCGAGCCAGAGGACATAGAGGCGTTCTCGACCGCCGATATTGCCGCAATCGGCTCGAAGGCCATTTCGGGCTTGTCGGAGGATGTCGTCGCGGCCCTGTCCTCCACGCAGATTGCCGCGCTCAGCACCGCCGGCATCGCGGGCCTGAGCACGGACCAGATGGCCACGCTGAGCTCCGACCAGGTCGTCGCTTTGAGCACCAAACAGATTGCCGCGCTGAAATCGACGCAAGTCGCCGCCTTGAGCACGGAGACTGTCGCGGCCCTGTCCTCGGACATGATCGCCGCGCTCGGCACCGCCGGCATCAGCGAGCTGACCTCTGACCAGGTCGAGGCCCTGTCCACGGACCAGATCGTCGCGCTGAGCACCAAGCAGGTCGCCGCGTTGACGTCGGCGCAAATTGCCGCCCTGGACACGAGCGACATCGAGGCCTTCTCGACCGACCAGATCGCGGCGTTGAGCACAACGGCGATCACCGGGCTGAGCACAAAGCAAATCGTGGCCTTGAGCACCGACCAGATGGAGGCCCTGACCGCCGCCCAGGTCGGAGCCCTAAGTTCGACTCAGATCGGAGCCCTGGGGACGGAGGACATAGCGGTCTTCTCGACCAAGGACATTGCGGCGATCAGCGCGAGCGCCATGACGGGACTGTCCACGGCTGTCATTGCTGCCCTTTCCACCGATGAGATCGCTCTCCTGAGCACGACGGGTATTGCCGGCCTGAGCAGCGCGCAGTTGAACGTGCTCAGCAGCAGCCAGTTCGCCGCCTTGAGCACCAAGCAGGTGGCGGCGCTGGGCTCGGCGCAGGTCGCCGCCCTGGGCACGGACGACCTTGCGGGTCTCTCGACCGATCAGATCGCAGCTTTGAGTGTCACTGCCGTCGCAGGACTGACCACCAGGCAGCTCGTCGCCTTGAGCACCGATCAAGTCGAAGCCCTGACTTCGACCCAGGTCGGCGCTCTGAGTGCGACGCAGCTTGTAGTCCTGGGGACGGAAGACATTGCGGTCTTCTCGACCAAGGACATCGCGGCCATCAGTTCGAGTGCCATTTCGAGCCTCTCCACGGCCGCCGTCTCGGCCCTCTCGACGGATCGGGTTGCGGCCCTGAGCACGGCCGGCATTGCCGGCCTGAGCAGCGCACAGGTCAACGCGCTCAGTACCAGCCAGCTCGCCGCCTTGAGCACCAAGCAGGTTGCCGCCCTGAGTTCGACGCAAGTCACCGCCTTGGGCACAAGCGATATCACGGCCCTCTCGACCGATCAGATCGGGGCCTTGGGCACGGCTGCCATGGCGGGACTGACCACGAAGCAGCTCGCTGCCTTGAGCACGGATCAGCTAGAGGCTCTGACCGCGGCGCAGGTCGGCGCCCTGAGCTCGACGCAGCTTGCAGTCCTGGGGACGGAAGACGTGGCGGTCTTCTCGATCAAGGACATTGCTGCCATCAGCGCGAGTGCCATAGCGGGACTGTCCACGTCTGCCGTCGCTTCCCTTTCGACCGATCAGATCGCAGCCTTGAGCGCCACGGCCGTCGCCGGACTGACCACCAAGCAGATCGCTGTTCTGAACTCCGACCAGATTGCCGCCTTGTCGACCGACCAGATTGGCGGGCTGACGTCGCAGCAAATCTCCGCGCTTGATGCGGACGATATAACGGCGCTGTCGGTCGAGGACATTGCGGCGATCGGCGCGGATCTCGTTTCCGGCCTTTCGACGGATGTCATAGCTGCCTTCTCCGCCGGTCAGATCGCTGCGTTGAGCACGGCTGCCGTTGCGGCGCTGAGCACCAAGCAGGTCGATGCCTTGAACAGCGATCAGCTTGCGGCCTTGACCACGGCCCAGATGGGGGCGCTCACGTCCAGACAGGTCGACGTGTTGAGCACGGACGACGTCGCGGCGCTCTCGACCGACCAGATCGCCGCCTTGAGCGCGGGCGGCGTTGTCGGTCTGAGCACGGCGGATATTTCCATCCTGAGCGCGGACCAGGTCGATGCCTTGACGACGGACCAGATCGCCGCGCTCGGCTCCAAGCAAATCGCTGCGCTGAGCACGCACGACATTGCAGGCTTCTCGACGGCGGAGATCGCGGCTCTCAGTTCAAGCGCCGTGGCGGGACTGTCCACGGATACGATTGCGGCGCTTTCGGCGGAACAGATCGCGGCTTTGAGCACGGCCGGCGTCGCCGGTCTTACGACGGCCCAAATGAGTACGTTGAGCACCGACCAGATCGCAGCCCTGTCGACCGAACAGGTCGCTGTCCTCAGCTCCAAGCAGGCGGCGGCCCTGGGCACCGAGGACATTGCGGCCTTCTCGGCGGACCAGATTGCCGCGCTTGGCACGGCTGGCATTGCGGTCCTTTCCACGGCACAGATCGATGCGCTGAGCGCCGAGCAGCTCGCGGCCCTGACCTCAGAACAGGTCGCGGCGCTGAGTTCGACGCAGATCGCGGCGCTGAGCACGGAGGATCTCGCGACCTTCTCGACCGCGGATATCGCGGCGATCAGTTCGGATGCCGTAGCGGGGTTGTCTACGGACATGATAGCAGCGCTTTCGGCGGATCAGATCGCTGCCTTGAGCGCGGACGGCGTCGCAGACCTTTCCACCGCCCAGCTCAACGCCTTGAGCGCCGACCAGCTCGAGGCCCTGTCGACCGACCAGATCGCTGCTCTCAGGTCCAAGCAGGTGGCGGCGCTGGGCACCGACGACATTGCGGCTCTTTCGACGGAACAGATTGCCACACTGAGCACGGCGGGCGTTGCGGCGCTTTCGACCATGCAGATCCAGGCGCTGAGCGCCGATCAGCTCGAGGCTCTGACCATGAGTCAGATCGCGGTGATGAGTTCGACGCAGATTGCGGTGCTGAGCACGGACGATCTGGAGAGCTTTTCGAGCGCGGATATCGGGGCGATCAGCTCGGGCGCCGTGGCGGGATTGTCCACGGACACGATCGCAGCGCTTTCGGCGGATCAGATTGCCGCCTTGAGCGCGGCGGGCGTCGCCGGTCTTTCCACCATCCAGATCCAGGCGTTGAGCACCGCCCAGATCGAGGCACTGTCGACCGACCAGATCGCAGCCCTGAACTCCAAGCAGGTGGCGGTGCTGGGAACGGACGACATCGCGATTCTCTCGACGGACCAGATTGCCGCGCTGGGTGCGGCAGCGTTTGCAAGCCTTTCCACCGCCCAGATCGACACGCTGAACGCCGATCAGCTCGAGGCCCTGACCTCGGCCCAGGTGGCGGTGATGAGTTCGACGCAGATCGCGGCGCTGAGTACGGACGATCTGGAAAGCTTCTCGACCGAGGATATCGCAGCGATCAGTTCGCGTGCCGTGGCGGGATTGTCCACCGACACGATAGCGGCGCTTTCGGAAGATCAGATCGCGGCGCTGGGCACGGGTGGCATCGCCGGCCTTTCAACGGCCCAGATCAACGCCTTGAACATCGACCAGGTCGAGGCTCTCACCTCGTTCCAGATTGCCGCACTGAGTTCGAAGCAGATCGCCGTTCTCGGCACGGATGATCTGGAGACCTTCTCGACGGATGAAATAGCGGCGATCAGTTCGACTGCCGTGTTGGGGCTCTCCACAGACACCATCGCTGCGCTTTCGGTCGATCAGATCGGGGCCTTGAGCTCGGCCGGCATATCAGGCCTTTCCACCGCCCAGATCAACGCGCTGAGCACCGACCAGATCGAGGGCCTGTCAACGGCGCAGATCAGCGGTCTCGGCTCCAAGCAAGTGGCGGCACTAAGCACCGACGATCTCGCGGTACTCTCGACGGCGCAGATTGCCGCTTTGAGCACGGCGGGCGTTGCCGGCCTCGGCAGCGATCAGGTCAGGGCCCTGAGCGACGATCAGGTCGACGCCCTTACCACCGTGCAGATCGCCGCCATGAGCTCGGATGCGCTGTCGGGGCTGAGCACGGATGATCTGGAGGGGTTCTCGGCCGAGGAACTCGCGGCGATCAGCTCTTCCGCCATCAGGGGACTGCCCACGGAATTCATCGCCGGGCTCTCCACCGCCGAGATCGCCGCTCTGGGGACCACCAGCATTGCGGGCCTGAGCAGCGCCCAGGTCGGAACCATGAGCGCTACTCAGATCGACTCGCTGTCCACCGGTCAAATTGCCGCCTTGAGCGCCGATGGGCTCGCCGGTCTGACCACCGAGGATATCGGTACGTTCTCGACCGCGGAACTGGCGGCGATCAACGCGTCGGCCATCAAAGGCCTGTCCACCACCTTTGTCGCAGCGCTCTCCACTGCCGAGATCGCCGCATTGAGAACAAGCCAGATCGGATCGCTGAGCTACAACCAGGTGGCGGCGATGAGCACCGCCCAGATCGCCACCTTGTCCACGGCGCAGCTCAGTGCCCTCAACGCCATACAGGCAGCGGCTCTGGGGACTGACGACATCGCCCAGCTCTCCACCGATCATATCGTCGCCTTGAGCACGAGCGCGATCTCGGGGTTGAGCACCAGGGTCGTCGCCGCCTTGACGACAGACCAGGCCGAGGCTTTGACGTCGGTCCAGGTCAGTGCGATGACCTCGGCGCAGGTCGCCGCACTGGAGACCGACGATCTGGCAACCTTCTCAGCGGAAGATGTCGCCTCGTTCAGCGCATCCGGTGTGGCGGGCCTGTCCACAGAAGACATCGGGAATCTGTCTAGCACGCAACTGAACGCCTTGATGGACTCCCAGATGGACGCTCTGAGCTCCGATCAGATAGCGGCAGTGATCGCGGCCTATCTGGCGGTGTAATATCGACCTATGTGGGTCATCGTTCGGACTGCAAAGGACCGCGATGTTCAGAATTGACCTATAGCTTCCCAACGGCATTGGTGCGAAAATTTGAAGATCCGCGACGACTCGACAAAGATCGCCTACCGCTGCCAAAGCAGGAAAGTCGCGCTCCTTCGCAGCTTCATCGAAAATCCCCGTGCCCTTCCCTGGCCACGTCGGCCGAGCGTCCTTGGTCAACTCGGCGCGCCCTGCGGTCTCGGCGGGGACGATCACGACCGGAGCCATCGCGATTATCGGCGCCGGATTTGGCGATAGCGTCCGAAGTGAGGCTAGTGGACAGTAGCATTGTAACCAATGGCGGCGTGATGGCAGCGAAGCGACCGCATTTCTTTAGAAATTCGCGGCGGTCTTCTTCACTCCGTGTTGGCCGCGCTTGGGGTGTTTTGGAGTGCATTGACGTGGACTCCTCAGCATCCAACAACTATCAACTTGGATGCGATCCTCCCATTCCCCTGAGGACTTGAGAATATATAGAACTGTATACCGAAGGGTTATGTTAGCAGGTCCGATCGAATTTTTTGACATGAGTACGACCCGGATCACCAAAGGCGCTTGGCGTTCGAGATCGCGCAGTAGTCGTGCCTTCGCCACCTGATCTTCTTGGCAGGAAATTTTTCGCCTGTATATGATCCTCTATATTCTCACGTGGGTCCTTCGGTGCAATTATTCTAAGCGCAACGTGCCTTGATGCCAAATAGCTGTTGAAATGATCCTACGTATTTAATTTTGAGAGTTTTTTGATGACGAATTTCATACAGACTCAATATTATCAAAGTTAGTTTAGAAAGAAATTTCTACTCTCTTTTCCTAACAATGGTATACTAGAAAATAAGGGTGTTTGTGGAAAACGAGATAATCCAATCATGCCTGCAGCGAAAAACAAGACAATGTTAAACGATATTGTCAGGCAAATTGATTCTACTAGCAGATCAGCGGAGGCCCCCAATGGCCTCTTTTTTTGGGGTAGACTTCTGAAAGCGAGATTCAAATACTCTTATTATTAGCTGTCATGTATTGCACATGCAGGGCGGCAAGCGCTACGGGAATCTTCAACCCTATCGATCAACACCGTGATCTCGCGAAGTGCTGCTGGCCAAAGCGTCTCAAGCGAGCAAGCAGGGATATTTGAAGTTTAACCTGCTTACACCCCGTGAACTTAAGTTCACGACACTGATTTGCGGCGGCCTTTCCAACCGAGCAATTTGCCTCTACCTTGGCAACATCAGATGGGGAGCGATCAGAATCCACCTGCACAACATCTCCGAAAACTGGACATTGGGACTCGCTCAGCGCTTGCCGCGCGTCGGGCACAATATATGACAAGCAGGCCTGCGTGAAATCGCAAAAAAAAGGAGGCCACCAGGGCCTCCGAATACGAGCGAGCTTTTTGGATGCGGGTTCAATTAGTTTCCCGAACTGGTCGTGCGGCTGTCTTGTCTTCCTATGTCACCGGACGGGTGTCCCCGGTCGCGGTTATCTGCGAATGCCTTGCCGGATTCAAGGCCGTCGGAGGGACTGATTGAAAGCATCGGAAATGCCAACAAAGAAGACACGCCCAATGCACATGCAAAAAGCACTTTCGTGATAGAAACCATGGTAAAACTCCTTGCTAGAAGCGAGGCCGTTGCAACCTATGTCTATATCTTTATGGCCCAATATCTCGAAGGGTCTACGCCTTCGGGACTGAAATAATTACATCGAAAGATGGGGTTGCGAAATATAGAGGACGATATATGGCGTTCGGTTTGAAGCTTCCGAAAGGGAAGATCGCTGTGGCGACCCCACTGCACGCTTCCATAAAGGGTAGCCCGTTTAGGGTTCAAAACATGCAGCATCTCAACTGCTACAGCGCCAAAGCAACGTTTGCGCATCTGATAAGAAGCGCGGCGCCGTAGTGAAATTGGCCTCGCAAATTGGCCTCGCAAGCAGCCCATGAAACATGGCGACGGTGTTCGCTTCAGCCTCTTACTGTTAGTTGCCCATAGTGCGAAGGAACCCGCGCAGATCGCCTGATTGTCGGCGGTTCCGCCAAACTGTTTCGCATTATTTCAGAGCGTATGATACATTCAAACATTCTTATTATTAGCAGTCATGTATTGGACATGTAGGGCGGCAAGCGCTGTACGATTACTAATCTCCAACTTACGGAAAATATTGTGTAAATGAATTCCGACTGTTCCTTCTGATGTGCCGATCCTCTCAGCAATGGTGCGGTTCGAAAGCCCACTGCATATCAACACGGTGATCTGGCGTTCCCGCGCCGTAAGGAGATTAAGCTTTTCGACCATGCCTTCATCACTCGGCATCGACGCTCTTGATAGCAGCTCCTGCGGGAGCCACTTGCCTCCGTTTGCGACTTTGCGCATGCAGTTCAGCAGTTCTTCCGGGGCGTACTCCTTCAAGAGAATTCCAGACAATCCCATTTTCAGTGCATCGGCAATCTGGGGTCCGCTTATCGTTGCCGTGAGAAAAATGAATTTGGTCAGTCTTTTGTTGCGCGTCGCCCGCAGAATCTCTAGTCCACCCATACTTGGGATCGCCACATCAAGAACGGCAATGTCTGGCTGAAGATCGCAAATCAGCGAAACTGCTTCGGTTCCGCTGGTGGTTGCACCGACGACTTCAAACTCTGGTGCCGCGCTCATCAGATCCTGGAGGCCCCTCAGGAGCAGAGGGTGGTCGTCCACGATGATCACTGAGTACATGACCAGCCCTCCAGCCTAGCAGGGAGCGTGATCTGAAGCCCGAAGCCAGGCGACGTCGCGCAAACTGTGAGTTGCCCACCCAGTTCCGCGACGCGTTGCGAAAGCGACGAGGGCTTCTGAGGCTCCAAGTTCTCGGGCACCCCGGAGCCATCGTCAGTTATTTCGAGGGTTAGGCTATCTTCCACTCCTGTGACGATGATGTTCAGTCGTGTGGCTCGCCCATGACGGACCGCATTGGCCGCGGCTTCGGAGATCAACTGCATTATCTCGTGCAGCATCCATTTTGGCACCACGAGTTCTGCGGGGCCAAACGAAAACCCGATGTCGCAATTCCAACGCGCTTTTAAGAGCTTTAGGAAATCGGGGAGGGTCTGCCCGAGTCGAGCAAGACTACCTCCCTCAGCCGCTCGGCTGTCCTCGACGAATTTGCGCAAGCACTGTTGTTGCTCAAGAAGGAGCAGCCCCACCTCCGTCAATTGTGCCTTTGCAGCATTCGGAACCGCTTCGCTGATCAGTTTCAGCTTCAGACGCGCCGCGGTAAGGTTCTGGAGAACGGTATCATGCAAGTCCCTTGCAAGACGCATGCGCTCTTCCGCGAGCGCCGACTGAATCAAAGCGATACGTTCAAGTTCCGCGCTGAGGCGAGCGGCAATGATCTGAGTTAAAGCGGGGCCACCGTCAGGATTAGGGGCAGGGCTGATGACAAAGACGCATCCACGAAATCGAATACTCGAAAAGGCAGCTGCAGATACTTTGCAATGTGTTTCACTGGGCTTTGCGGATAACTCCGGCAATTCAGCGAAGATCGCGTCCAGTTTTTTGCTGCTCTTGCGTCGATCTGTGGCATGTTGTTGCGGGTCGTGACGTTGCCAGAACTCAGAGCCCTTGACGTCGATCAACTGCAGATTGCCGCATGTCCAGTAGGCGACGCATCCCGATTCAAGCTCCTGATCACGCCAGATCACTAGCAGGTGTGGGCCTCCCAGGACCCGGGAGGCGTGTTCCAGGAGTATTCCCAACCAGGATACCGAGTCCTCGCCTATAGCACCTGGCGGCCACTGTGCAAGTTGGGCTAAGCGTTGCCTGCTTTGTTCCCTATAGGCCCCGAAATATCCCAGAGTAGCCGCTATCAGCACAAAATAGATGGACCTCATGATGAAGAGATTGAGCTCCGATTCCCCATCCAGCAGATCAGGAATGCCTACGACCAGTTGGACGAAAAGGGCGATTAACGCACCAAGCGTCGCTCCCTTTAAACCCCAGCGCATCGTCATCGATAAGATCACGAATGGGAGAATGGTGAAAAACGGGCTGGCAAGCTCATTCGTCAGAAATGTCAGCCAGCCGACCACTGCGGCATCAACAATATGGATGAACAAATGCGCAGGACTATCGAACGAACGGCGGAGAGGAAAGAAGATCAGCCCAATGGAAAGGAAGAGATACAGACACAGAACAACCCGGGACTCATAAAGCTGCGAGTTGGGTCGAGTCGGATCCAGATAGATCGCCAGGAAAGCAAACGCGGCACTCAGAAATCGACCGATACAAATCAATCGCTCAGGGTCGGT
The DNA here is from genome assembly GCF_000265205.3 of Sinorhizobium fredii USDA 257. NCBI lineage: Bacteria > Pseudomonadati > Pseudomonadota > Alphaproteobacteria > Hyphomicrobiales > Rhizobiaceae > Ensifer > Ensifer fredii. The sequence goes on along the minus strand of NC_018000.1, from coordinate 2,824,760 downwards.
GCGCAGCAACCAGTTGCGGGCCAGACTCGCAAACCCCTTCCCCGGCCAATGCGAGTGCCTCGCGTCGGCATTGCGACTAAATTCTATGCTAACCATGCGCAACTCCGCATAGAAGCTCTCGCGTGAGTAGGAAAATGTATTTTCAGTATTTCTAAATCTTCACTACAAAGGCGAGAAAAGTCAACGAAAGCGTCAGCCACCATCTCGACCCGGCTGGGCAACATGCCGATTGTGCCGGAATGCTCCTGCGAAGCGCCTACTCCGTATGTTCGCCGCGGTCTCGGAGCTATGGTGAGATTTTGGGAGCCAAGCCAAGAAAGCCGCTGCAGTCCAGAAAGCGAGGACGAGGTAAATTGGAGGCGAAGTTAACGGGTCGATAATCATCCAGCCGAGTGTGAATTGGATTGGATGCCTGATGGACTCGACGATCACATGCAAATTCGGCGCGTCTTTCGGCTGAAATCTAGGGACCTGGTAAATCATTCCTGAACACAGGAACACGACTGCCGTCCACAAAAACGGTCTCCCAAGCTGAGAGGCCAGTAGCAGACCCGCCATAGAAAACACACCAAAAAGCCCAACGGATATCAGGGTGGCATCTGCTTGTTTTCCCAAAGCTTGAATGTCAATCCGGTTCAGCCATTCCCTTAACACATAGTTCGCTGACGCCAAGGTGAGCACACTTAAACCACCGGCAACGATCGACAGCGCGAGATGGTCCGCCAGTGGGGGATCTCGAAAAGCATAGGCGAGGACGACGCCGACAATAATCGACGGGTGTTTGGTGGCGAGGTCGTGCCAAAGAAGCGCACTCTTGTGCGGTTTCATCGCGGCAGCCGCAGGACCGTCTCTATCCAGCCTCGTGAACTCCTCTGCCGGCACAGAAGCCGCGATACGGCGCTTTATTCCTTGGTCCATTGAGAACTACCCCAGCGGCCGTTCCGGCGTAATAAATCCATCACGAGTAAGAAGGTGTTGTCCCCTTAATAGCACTAGGTGGAGCTGGACGGAATCTAGAGTATTATATAGACCTTGCCGAGGGGCATGCGGCGCGCCAAAGTTCGGCCATCGCCACTTGCATTGTCGTTCAGCGCTAGACCAACAGAAAATCACCGGTATGGAAGTTGCCGAAGTGCCCAGAAGCGTGACATTGTCGAGTTCCGCGATAAGCACCGCGCCACCGGCAACATTCGGGTTGGTATCGTAATATGCCGCAGCGTGGCCTAGATCCGTATTGTGGAATATCAAGAACGCGCCTGTCGTGATGTTTCCGTAGCCGCTGATCGAGCTCTGGCTCCGGTTCCGAAGGCCGACAGGAACCGTACCTCCTTCCGCAGTTATCTGTCAGAACTCAGCGGAATTCACGTGTTCTTGATCTGGTCGACGGCGGTCGCCAGCAGTTCGTCCATAACGCTGCGAATCTCATGGTCGGGCTGTGCGACGCCAGCTGCGTCGAAATCGGCGCGCACCTTGCGGAACACATCGTTGTCCCCTGCTTCCTCGAAGTCCGCGCGCACCACCTCCTTCGCATAGGCGTCGGCGTCCGCGCCGGTCTTGCCGAGCTTCTCGGCGGCCCATAGGCCGAAGAGCTTGTTGCGACGTGCCATGGCCTTGAACTTCGATTCCTCGTCCATCGCGAATTTCTTTTCGAAGCCTTCTTGGCGGTCTCTCATGCTGCTCATGCTTGGCCCTCGGTTCGGGTGCAGGTTCCGACCTTCATCCGACATCCGCGGATGTCCGGCTATTAGTCGAAGCTCAGAGTGGCGCGAACGGGCATTATTGGCAAGACCGCACCGCCCAACGTGATCGATCAGCAGCGCGCCGAAACAGGTTGCCTGCCGGCGCGCCGCGCCGCTCGTCTCAATTCCGTCGATACCATCATGGGCGCATCATGACTGCGCTGAATTGAGGCCGAGAAACTGACCCTATCCTGCCGGAGGCGGTTAGCAGGAAAAAGACGCTCATCAGAGCGTCGCTAATCCAGTGCTGAAGGCTCAGCGGACCGAAATAGGCATATAGAGCGGAGAAATAGGCTACCGATAAAGGTGAGTTGGCATGATTGCCAGTACGGCCGTCGCCATCAGCACAAGGCGGCCCGAGGCCTCATTGACGAGGAACTGACGAAGCGTCGACCGGGTACGGCCGCCACGCGAAAGTTTTTCGTACGATCTCGACAGGTGTCCACGTCCTCTGTTGCAACGTGAAGTGGCCTCTGCCGCACGCACCATGCGCCCTCCCGGTGATGTAAACGACGATACTAAGTTACGCCACAGACGTGCTGTTTATCCCGGGCATGTTCGGCTACCGCGGTGCAAATATGTGGCCGACCGCTGGACCCTGGCGGGAGGAGGATTTCCATAGAGGCGGCATACATGAACTGAAGCGGTTACCGTGCTTCAGTTCCGGGCTTTCGACTGGCAACGCAGTCCGTTCTGAACCGAGAAGCCCCCTTCCGATCTCTCAGAAGAGGCTTCCCGTGCCCGAGCGTTCGATTCACAGGCGAGGCGATTTTATGCAGCAGACCACGTTTATACAAGGTAAGCGCGAATTTCCCCGCACCTTCTGTGATGGTGTGAGCTTTGGCATTTGGTGTCCACCTAAAGGAGGTGGACACCAAATGATGGAAGAAGGTCAAAAGCTTGTCGTGCGACTCGTTGGTCGGAATGGACGACGCCGGTTCGATCCAGCATCGAAAGACCGTCTTATTTCGGCCTGCCTTGAACCTGGCGCATCAGTATCGAAACTTGCGCTCGAACATGGGGTCAACGCGAACCTCGTTTGGAAATGGATAAAGAAGGCCAAGGAGTTCCGTGCTCTGCCGCCGTCTTCGACATCGGCTTTTCTTCCGGTTCAGATCACCGCGGCGAGCAGCCTGCCAATGCAGAGCAGCGCGTTTGCGTTGGAGATGCCTGCCACGGATGGTGAAGAGCGACGATCGCAATCGGAGAGGATCGACCGGCTGTCCTCTCCAGCCAAGGTGAGCGCGTCACTGCCGAACGGTGTGAAGCTGACGCTGGAATGTAGTGATGTGGACGTGTTGGCAGCAATAATCGGAGCGTTGGGTCATGTTCAGACTGGGCGCTGACCTTCAGGTCTACCTGCATCGCGAACCGATCGACTTTCGGGCTGGCATCAACAGCCTTGCAGTTCTGGTCCAGGAGACGATGGCGCTCGATCCGTTTGCTCCAGCGGTTTTTGCGTTCTGCAATCGCCGTCGCGACCGGATGAAGCTCTTGTTCTTCGACCGATCGGGCTTTGTGCTGGTCCTGAAGCGGCTGACCGAGGACAAGTTCCGATGGCCTCGCCGTGAGGTGGCGGTGGTCACGGTGACGACCGAGCAACTGCACTGGATCCTCGACGGCATCGATATCGATGCGATGGTCCGCCACCCGGTGCGGCAGTATCAGGTCGCCGGCTGAGGGTGGCGAATTGAGCTGTTGACGTAGGGTAGCGGTTCAGATTCAAAACTACGATGAATCGAACCGGCGAACCGAGCGTTGCAGAGCTGATGGCGCAGTTGGCGGCCAATGCTGCCGAAATCGCCGCGCTGAAAGCCGAGAAGGAAACGCTCTCGCAGCGGGTCGTCAAGCTGGAGGAAGAGCTGGCGCTTGCACGGCTCCATCGCTTTGCGCCGCGCAGCGAAAAGCACGTTGATCGCATCTTCAACGAAGCCGAAGAGGCTGCGGACGAGGATGGAGCGGACAGCCACGAGAGCGAGGTCATCGACATTCCGGACACAGGCCTGCCGCCTGTCGAAAGCACGACGGGTCAGAAGCGTGGCCGCAGACCACTACCGCAGAACCTGCCGCGCGAGCGCGTCGAGTATGACCTTCCCGACGATCAGAAGGCTTGTCCTTGCTGCCGTGGGCAGATGCACCGCATGGGCGAGGCCGTTACCGAGCAACTTCATATCGAAGTGAAGGCGAAGGTCTTACAGAATGTGCGGTTCAAATATGCATGCCGCCATTGCGACCGCACCGGGATCAACACGCCTGTCGTGACCGCGCCGATGCCGGTGCAGCCCTTGCCGGGCAGCATCGCCACGGCCTCGACATTGGCCTTCGCACTCGTTCACAAGTACGTCGACGGCACACCGCTCTACCGTCTGGCGCAGACCTTCGAACGCGCCGGTGTTCCTGTCAGCCGTGGTGCTCTCGGCCACTGGGTGATCGGTTCGAGCGAGAAGCATCTGCATCGCATCTATGACGCGCTGAAACTGCGGCTCAGGTCGCAACCCCTCATCCATGGCGACGAGACGACCGTTCAGGTCCTGAAGGAAAAGGACAAAGAGGCCACCAGCACATCGTATATGTGGGCCTATCGGAGCGGCGACGACAGTGACGAGCCGATCGTGCTTCTCGATTATCAGCCGGGCCGCGGCCAGATTCACCCCCAGACCTTCCTCGGCGATTACCGCGGCATATTGATGAGCGATGGTTACACCGCCTGGCGCACGCTGGATGGCGCGATCCATATCGGATGCATGGCCCATTCGAGGCGGCGCTTCGTCGATGCCCTCAAAGCCAGAAAGAAAGGCGGCGGTCCGCCCGAGCAGGCTCTCCGGTTCTTCGAACAACTCTATCGGGTTGAAAGGCAAGCACGAGACAAGAAGCCTGATGCCGGCGAAACGAAGGCCGACAGCGTTCGCCGATTCCGACAGCAACACAGCATACCCGTCCTGACCGCTCTCAAGGTATGGCTCGACGAAATCGCGCCGAAGGTCATGCCGGACACCAAGCTGGGCGATGCTGTATCCTACACCCTGAACCAGTGGGATTATCTGACGCGCTACACAGACGATGGCAGGATGCCGATCGACAACAACATCTTGGAGCGCGACATCAGAGTTTTTGCGACCGGCAGAAAGAGCTGGCTGTTCAGCGATACCACCGACGGAGCCAAGGCCAGCGCCGTCATCTACAGCCTCATGCTGACCTGCCGTGCCTGCGGCGTCGAGCCGTTGACGTGGTTGCGCCACGTCCTTACCGAATTGCCTCAACGCGCGGGCGATGCTGATATCGACGACTTGTTGCCCTTCAACTTCACACAGACTGCCACCGCCTGACCAGATGCCGTTCCCAACGCAAGACGATCCGTCGAAATCGCCGGCGTCAATGTGCGGGGAAAATCGCGCTTACTATACAAGCGTGTTCGAATGCAAACAATTTGTCGCGAATTCATCCTCAGGTGCTGAGCGCAATATTGCGGGAGGCGCTGCCAAAAGCGCTAAAGAGGGGAGAAATTGTGCTCGGCGAAAGCAAGTGCCAAAGCGGATATTCAATGCATGGCTGGCTCTGTATCAGCGGCTGAGCTTTTGACCTCGCGGCGGCGTGGGCTAAACGTCAGCAGCAGAAAGTTCGTTTCGTCGGTACCAATTGTCTGAGACGTACCTAGACTCGGTAGAGGCGCCGCGCATGGGAACCGTTCGGCGCCTTTGCACGCTGTCAGCCGACACGAGTTTGCCGACTGTTCAAGCCGGGTTATCGGGCGCCGCCGACTTTGGAACTACTCTGCGAGTAGCCAGCCCCCGGGCCTCCTCGGGATACGCCTGCGCCGTGGTAGCTGCCCTTGTTTGTCGCATCCGGACCGTTGCCCCAGCCATTGTTGGCGTGGCTTCCGCCTCCACCACCGCCGGAAGCCGCTATTGCGTTCGACGTGAGGCTGGTGGAAAGCAGCATGGTGACCGCGGGTGGAGTGACGACTGCAAAACGACCGCACTTCTTCAGGAATTCGCGCCGGTCTTCTTCGCACCTTGACGGCAGACCATCAGTTTTTTCGGAACTCATAAGCGCCCTCCCTCGCATTTCTTCCCACATTACAGCAAAGGTCAACTCATTTGTTAATGGCTTTTGCGTTAATCCAGAATGATTACCTGGGAGAATTCCCAATAGTGTTTATCAGGTTAGCAGTGACCGGAGAGGAACGCAGTTCCGGCTTGCTGCCCGCCTCTATAGTTTTCCAGGTGGCTTGGGACGAAAAATGCGCCGCAACTCGCGGAGCTTTCGCCTGATCTCCTGCGACCGGGAAGGATAGCGCTCGCCGCCGAAGCGATCCCAGGACGGGTAGTGAAAGATCTCCGTCAGAAGCGTCAGAACAGTCAACGGGACGGCGAGATAATCTCGGCCGAACTGGAGCCGGCGCCGCGCTAATTGGCAATGCGCCAGCTTTCCAAAAAAGAGACCGCCAGCACCCTCAAGGCCGAACAGCGCATCGGCCGTGATGATCTGCGTATCCACGGCATTTCTCTCATAGCCGGCGGCGAAGAGCGATCTCAATTCGTCCCAGTCTATTTTTGCCGAGCGCGCGAGTTGCGCCATGTCGAGAAGGTGGCGCAGATCGAGGAGACCGCGCCAATAGTCGCCGTCCTGAAACTGGTCATGCAGGATCAGGAACACGACCTGCACAAAGGGCGACGGAATATGGACATGGATTCCATCGAGGTCCGCCCGGCGACTGCGACCGTAAAGCCATTCGACGTCGCTGAAGGAGGCGGGACCTCTCGGCCGACACTGAAGGTCGATTGCGCCCGCGTCCCTCGATCGCGCCAGCACCGCCGGCAGATGATACCTGGGATTTCCCGGCCAGGAGCCGCTGCCGGCCGCAAACTGGATCTCATATCCAATCCGCCGGAGCGCGGCGATCGCATCGGGTATTTCCTCGGGCCGCACGAGAATATCGAGGTCCGTCAGAAGCCTCGCGCCGACCGCTCGGTGCTCCCACCCCAGGAGGAGAGCCGCGCCTTTCATCATGATCGGCTCGACGCCGACACCGTTCAGGCAGCCGATCGCCTCTGTGAGTTGGGCAGACAGCCTGGAGTTGCGCTCAGCGTTTCGCTCGTAAATCAGAGAAAAATAGGAGCGAACGTCCTCCGGTATGTCCACGGCCCCAGCTAAGCTCATTGCGGCGGCAAGAGACGAGATCGTCAGGCTCCTGTTGGCATCTGCTATGACTTCATCCCAATCCACCTCTCCGGGAGGAGTGCCCTTGAGGCAGGCGACGAGGGCAAGAAGACCGCGATAGCTATTCCCCGTCATGGTACCGGCTCAAGGTCTCTACGGCCTTATCGAGCCGCGAATAGGTCAGTTCGATGACCCTGGCGCCCGAGACCGCGATTAGGAGGGTCTGGAACTGCCGCAGGTGCAGCCTACGCATGGGCGTGAAGGCGCCAGCAAGCAACTCCGAGAGAGCGCGAAACGGCTCGACCTTCCTAACCGCCGCCGGCCCGCTTCGCCGGCGGCGGATGAGCACGATGCATCCGAGCGGAACTGCCTCGGGGGAAGCAAGGTGGACCGGCGCGAGGTAGCGCACACGCTTGTTGTCGAGACGGCGGTGTATCGGAGCGATGTGGATCGCATCCCGCATTCCCTCAAAGAGGCGCCACGAACCCTCTTTGAGCGCCGGCGCAAACGCTACGCCGCGTAGCCGGCCATCCTCGTTCAACACAGCGATATCATCTGCGCCATAGAAAAACCCGGCCTCGCTCAGCGCCAAAGCGAGCGTCGTCTTGCCCGCTCCGGGGGCGCCGCAGATCAAGAGGCCATTCCCGTTCTTCACCAGAAGCGCGGTGTGAAGGGCGACGGCCGCGCCGAGGTTCTGGAGGACGTCGTCCGTCAGCAGCGTTTTCAATGCCGGCACCGCCTCCGCGGCCGTGACGATCATCGCTTGCGAACGATGTCGGCTGATGCAGGCGCGCTCACCGAAGCGGCCCACAGAGTAGGTAATCAGGGGCTGCATGCCGGACGCGGCCTGATGATCGAAAACGGGAAGGATGCTATCGAGCAATCCCCGATCGTGATAGGCAATCGACACGGCCGTGCCGGCGAGATCGAGCAACTGCGTGTGCACAGGCGCGCCCTCGTCCTCGTCGAAGGCGACGTCCAGTACCCCGCGTCGCGACCATTCGAGAAGATAGTCCCTCACGAACGAGCGCGCTGCGACACGACGTGAGCCGCGCGCCACAAGCGCATTTTCCAAGTCGTGAGCCGACATTGCCTCGGCAAGGAGGCAGGTGAGATAGGCAGTGATGTCGTCAACTTCGAAAATCTGCTGTGACGACTCGACAAAGATCGTCTTCCGCTCGCCAAGCAGGAAAAAGCGTGCCCCGTCGGTGAGGCGGATCTTCATTCGGTCCCCCTGCCCTCCGCTAATGCAAAGACGCCTCCCCGCTTTTTTCCTATCGTAGCTGAGCGCGAGACAGACCGAAATCTATCTAACTATATACGCCGGCGTAGCCTTCACAAGCACCTGACATGGCGCGAAATCTACACCGCCTACGCGGCATTGAACCTGCTCGTCTGCCTTCCGCGAAGCCGGAGGTCCGAAGCAACCGCATTCACGGGTGAAGACCGAGAGGCGATCGTCGGCGCGTTTACGTCTAAGGTCAGGCGACGTGGCATGTTCCTTGTTTCATTAGCTTTTGCCCTGCATGGGTTCACGCTTTCGGCGATACTGATGCACATGGTTCCGATGCTGGGATCCATCGGTTTCGGCACGGCAGCGGTGGTCATCGGCTCGCTGTTCGGACCCGCGCAGGTCTTGATCAGGCTTCATCAGTATGGCATTCGGCAAGAACCTGCCGCCACCGATGCTCGCGACGCGCTCGGCCACCCTGATAGTCGCGGCTGTCGTCGTCGTTGGCGTATCCGGAACGTGGCTGCCCGGTGCTGCCGCCTTCGGAATTTGTCTTGGTCTCGGTTCGGGCATCAACAGCATTGCCCAGAGCGCGCTGCCGCTCTGGCTGTTCGGATCGGCCGGCTACGGCGCAATTACCGGCCGCATGGTCGCCGCCCGGCTGGTGGCGGGTGCGCTTGCTCCCTTCGTTTTCTCCGTATTATGGAGCGGCTCGTGGTCGCCTCCGAAGCGACCAAATCAGGCCTTCCTTGCCGCTTGTGCACTCAGCCCGACATCGCCGCAGCGGGTTTTTCTTTGCAGGCATCCGGAACCTGCCGCGTCAATGGGTATTAAGGGTTCACTGAGATGGGGTTCGCCTCGGCATTACGCCTTCGCACATGGAGGAAGCTATGGGCTATAGAGATATCGTCGTCTATTTGGACGTTGGAGCAGATTGCCCTGCCCGAGTGCGCACCGCCATAAATGTCGCTGCCAAGCACCAAGCCAGACTGATCGGCGTCGACATCAGCACAAAGGAAGCACTGGAAGGGGAGAGCCGCGATTCCGCGATGGCAATCGAGGCCAAATTCACCACGGCAGTTCAGGAGGCTGGCCTGGATTTCCAATATCACCGGGCAAGGCCGGAAGCTCATACCGCAGTGCTTTTTGCCCATTGCGCTGATCTTCTGGTAACGACACAGCCGCATCCGGATCGCCGCCATCTTTCCAATTCAGCAGTTCCTCAAGAAATTCTGATGACCGCCGGGGTTCCCATGTTGGTGCTTCCGACGGGCTGGGCCGGTGAAGGTGCAATCGGCGAGCGGGTGATCGTTGCCTGGAATTTCAGTCGAGAGTCAACCCGCGCCGTTCATGATGCGATGCCAATCCTCAAGCTAGCGCGCAAAGTTTTCCTGTTCGTTTTTGCGAGCAACTACAGCGACCAAAATGAAGATGTTCAGGAGATAAAGAGCCATCTCGAACATCACGCGGTTACGGTTGCCTTGGAAGGATGGCGCGATACCGGGGAGACCGATTTCACCGGTGCGTTATTTGCGGTCCTCGACCGAGAGAGTGCAGATCTTATCGTATGCGGCGCGTATGGCCACTCGCCGCTCTTTGAAGATATGTTCGGCGGCGCGACGCGCAATCTGCTGAATAACATTTCAATGCCGGTTCTGATGTCGCACTAGGCCGTAGTGACGATTTAAGATTTGGGATTCCCATCAGGGTGCAAATCAGATTCAACGCTGGCTTTTGGAGGCCAGCGATGGAAGGCGAAGCTCTTCGTGACGATCAGTGGGAGAAGGTGAAGCCGTTCGTTCCCGGGGGACGGAAGGGAAGGCGCGGCCCGCGCAGCGACGGGCGCCGCTTCTTCGACGCGTTGTTATGGATGGCCCGTTCCGGTGCACGCTGGCGTGATCTTCCAGAGCGATTCGGCCCATATCAGACGGCCAAGCGTCGCTATTACCGCTGGATCGAGATGGGCGTGTTTGACCGCCTGTTCGAAGCGATTGTCCGTGATCCCGATCTCGAATGGCTGGCGATCGACGCCACTGTCATCCGGGCGAATGCACAAGCCGCAGGCGCGCGGCGCAAAAGGGGGGACCTGAAGCCCAGGCTCTCGGGCGCTCGCGCGGCGGCTTCGGCACCAAGCTCCACGCCGTCGTAGATGCACTCGGCCTGCCGATCCGCTTCGCGATCGGACCCGGCCAGCAGAACGACATGGCGCCAGCCTGCGGCCTTGTCGCCGGACTGGCTTCAGGCCAAGTCATCGCCGACCGCGCCTACGATGCCGACAGCCTCCACGACGCCATCCTGGATCAGGGCGGCGAGCCGGTCATTCCGCCTCGCCGTCATCGCAAGCATCAGCACGGCTATGATCGGATCGCCTACCGCCAACGCTGGGGAATTGAGGGCTTCTTCGCCAAACTCAAGCAGTTGTAGAGCGACAATCTGGCTGAGATCACGTATTGCCGCACGTAACGATGCTCCCCGATATTCGTACGTTGCCTCATTCATTTTGCTCCCGGGTTGGGGCGAAGGAGGCCGGGCGCGGAGATGGCAGGGGTTTCGCAGCGCCTGGCCTCCTTCGCGAGCGCCACGGCACCTCAGTGCGGCCTTGCGATTTGGTGGATCGGCGGCTCCTTGTTCAAGGTGCCAAACAGCAACGCGTCCGCCTGTTCGCTACGCCAGACCTTCAGCCGGCGCTGAAGTGTTCGAAGCAGCTTGTCGGGGTAATCGCCGGGATACTCGGCCTGCAGACGTGACAGAAGTTCACTGCCGGTTCGCCATGGTTCGGCTTCGAACCAACTTCGCAAGTCGGCGGTCGCCTTGACGAGAGGGTCAGGACGCCGCCGTCCTCTTTTGGCCTTTACAATCGGACGATCCGTCGGCCGGGTAGCTCCGTCCTTCCAGGCCGTCCGCAAACTCGCGAGGAAAAGGTCGATCGGCTGAGCTACCCCGTCAGTGCGCATGGCCGGCGGCGTGTCGGCAAGCGCAGCGAGTCGCTCCTGTAGGGCGCGAATATCGCGCAATAGCAGGACAGGATCGAGCCCTGCGTAGATTTCCTGCAGACGGGAGCGGACTGCATCTGACGTGCGAGCGTCGGCAATCAGACGCTGATGCGGCGTGGCTGGCGGACTATACGTCTTGCGCACACGAGCGCCGTCGCGCTGCTTCGCGATCAATTTGAATGATGGCTGAAAGAAGTTTACGAACAGCCGTGCTGATCGGTAGAGCTTCGCTAGCAGCGTGGCGGCCTCCAGTCCCTCGAACCGACGATATCCAACCATCCTGCGCACGACGGCGCCATTCTTCTGCTCGACAAAGGCCTGGTCGTTCTTGCGGTAGGGGCGGCAGCGCGTGAAGACAATGTTGGCGGCGTCACAATAGGCCTTCAACGTCTCGTTCATGAAGACGGTGTCGTTGTCCGTATCCAGGCCGAGAAGCGCGAAGGGCAGTTGCTTGCGCAATTCTGTGAGCACACTGCTCAACAGTGTCTGTTCGCGAACCAGCAGCGGCGCACATTCCGTCCAGCCAGTCGCGATGTCGGTGAGAACAAGGGTTTGGATGAAGCTGCCGCGAGCCGAAGGGCCGCAATGGGCGACGAGATCCGCCTCAACGAAGCCTGGCGCCGGATTGTCCCAATCCGCCGACGTTCTAATGGGAATGCTCCGTCGCAGGGCGTGCGCCGCGGGCCGCCGTCGAGGGCGTCCCAAACCCTCTCGGATCGGTCCCAGCGTCCTGTCGATCGTGGCCGCGCTCATCGCCAGCAATTTGCCGCGGATCTCAGGCGCGAGGTTAAAATGACCGTGCCGTTCCATCGCCTCGACAAGGACGGGTAGCAACGCCTTCAGCCGCTTCCCACAAACCCGATCAGACGCCTCCCACAGCAATATGAGCGCATTGCGTTCCGCTTCATCATAAACCCGCGGCCGCGCTCGCCGACCTGTAGGCTCTCTCCCGTGGCGCCGCAGCAGGCGCATCGCGTGCTTGCGGTGAAAGCCCGTGATGACGACGAACTCATCCAGAATTCTCGCCTTCTCCGTTCGCGTCGAAGCACGATAACGCTCCGAAACCGCCGCCGTCAGTTCTTTCCTCGTCGCCATGCTCAGCTGTCCCATAGTCGCCCCTGTTCATACCCCTCGGTAGGGAGCAAATTATGTGAGGCAACGGTTGAGTATTCGGGAACAGTTTCGACGAGGCAATGCGCGTCTCATCTTGGTTGTCGCGCTGCAAGCAGTGGCGCCGCATCGCAACACGCTACGATAAGCTCGCAGCAACCTTCCTCGGATTCGTCAAGCTCGCCAGCATCATGCTCTGGCTCAAATGATTAAATCGTCACCACAGCCTAGCATCACAGTTGCATATTTATTTATGATCTGAATCTATGGGTCTCCATGATTCGGAGGTCATGGATGGCAGGTGCATCAATCGAGACGACGCTTGAGCTTTGGGCATCATCGTTGCGCGACGTGAAGGCTCGCATGCGCGGACTGTTTACGCAGGAGCGAGTTGCAGCCTCTGCGAACCTTTTCCTGGACGGCTTGCTGGGTGACGAGCGGCGTAAGACAGGTTGGATGCGTGCTGAGGCGGCCGGTGATCCCGGCCCGTGGCGGCAACAAGCCATTCTGGGGCGCGGGCGCTGGGACGCGGACGCACTTCGCGACATCGTGCGAGAGTATGTCGTAGAAAACCTCGCCACGGATGATGCGGTCCTGGTCATCGACGAGACGGGCTTCCTCAAGCAGGGCAAGACATCGTGCGGTGTTGCACGTCAATATACAGGTTCGGCTGGCAAGATAACGAACTGCCAGATCGGTGTGTTCGCCGCCTATGTGTCCGTTCGCGGCCATGCCTTTATCGATCGAGCCCTGTACTTGCCCAAGAGCTGGACTGGCGATCCGGCAAGGCTTGCAGCAGCTCATGTTCCTCAGGCTACAGCCTTCGCTACCAAGCCAGGCCTGGCTGTCGAGATGATACGGCGTGCGCTGGCAGCCGACGTGCCGTTTTCATGGGTGGCCGCAGATGCGGTCTATGGCGTCGGGGACGTCGAAGGGACCCTGCGTCGAGCCTGCAAAGGCTACGTTCTTGGGGTTAAATCGGACCACCATTTCGGCTCCTGGTCGGGTAAGCCTCCGGTCGCCGGCACAGCGCAGGAGATCGCCCGTGATCTCGATCCAAGTGCATGGCAACGTCTTTCCGCCGGTGAGGGCACCAAAGGCGCGCGGCTTCATGACTGGGCCTATTGCGAACTCGCCGACCTCGATGCCGACGAATATAACGAGACGAAATCTGGGCTTTGGACCCGTGGCCTGCTGATCCGGCGCAATATCAGCGACGGTGATCTCGCATTCTTCACCACATGGTGCCCGGCCGGGACGGACATCCAGACGCTCGTTTCCGTTGAAGGCCATCGCTGGGCGATCGAAGACAGCTTCGAGACCGCCAAGAACGAGCTCGGACTCGATCACAACGAAACCCGGTCATGGCATGGCTGGCATCGCCACGTCTCCCTCGTCATGCTTGCCTTCGCCATGATGGCGGTGATCCGGTACCGCGCCAATGACGCGACGCCCCCAAAAAGACCGCGGATGCCGACCATCAGGACTTGATCCGCTGGTCTATCCAGGAAGTCCGGCGCATCGCCATCAGGCTTGCTCAGCGTCGCATAAGCCCCGCCTACGTCATCGCATGGTCATGCTGGAGGCGCGCCCATCAGGCGGCCGCTCGACGAGCTCACCTCAAAACTAAATGCAACTGTAATGCTAGATTAAATCGCAGCATTGAACGGTCAATTTGGCTGTTTTCGTTCTGAGTGGAACCGTTTGCCGGCTGCGCGGATAGTAGCAATCCTTGGCGCGAGCACTCGACCTCACGATTTTACGCGTGAGACCGGTCTCGATGTCAATGAAATCGATCCTAGCGGGATAACGATCTCGACACCCAAACCCGCCGGCGCATAGTTCAGTTCCACCTGTCCGCCTAAATCGCGGCTCACAGCAAACTCAATGAGCTGCGTAAAGGTTGTAAATCAGCATATAATGCCGATCGTCAAGAGGCGGTGTCCTGTCCGGCCGACCATGTCGTTCTCTTCTCTGGAGACAACGATTTAAAGGCTCTTTTGGAAGCGTTGCAGCTCAATGGGTGTTGGTCGAGGATGATGCCGCGCTGCCTGTAGACACTGCCTTGCGCCTGCTTCACCGCATCGATCTGCCGCTGGTGGTCAGAGAAGCGCTGGTCATAGCCCTCCCAGACGCGATCGAGTTCCGCGCGCGGCACCTGGGCGTCGTGGATGTCCTTCAGCGCCGCCTCCTGGCGTAGCCGGTCCTCGGAACCTCGTGCCGATCGCCATTCCATTTCCTTCTGAGAAACCGCCGATTAGAAACGGGGACATGCGTTTCCTCGAGATGAGCGGTGTTGTCCTTGATCGGCTGCAGGGCCATGAAGCCGACGCCCGTCAGCCTGGACCCCGGACGCTCAGCGCCGCCCAATTGGCCGGCAACGAACTGTTGCCGTTCCCGTTCATATCATCATCTGCCATTTCGTCCCCGATGCCCCATGCCTATGCTATTCAAGAGATGGCCGCCGCGGAGAGGAGACGGCGGACGCATGATGTCATTCGCCGATCGGCTCCTCGCCGCCCAGCGCCCGTAGAGAGCAATGCCGGCGCCAATGACCGCGCCGAGAGCGATGAACAGGGCGATAGCGTTCTGAAACTAGAGGGCATGTCCTAAGCCGCCGGCCCAAGCTCTTTATCAAATATGTAGCTCTTCTTCTCGGGGGTATTTTTGCTTACGTCTTGCAAGAGCGCGCTTCTGCCGGCGCACTGTCAATGCGTTACGAACGTTGCTCCTTTGGTCCATCGCGAACTACCTCGGGCCGGCCGGTCTGCAGCATGCCATTAACGAGAAAATGGGGATCATTCAGAGCGCTCAGAAGCGCGGCCCTAGAATCTAGGATATTCTATAGGCAAGCCAACGTGGAAGCGTCCGATAACAAACATCGACAGCAGCATTCGTGTCTGGTGGCAGATCCGCGAGAGCGTGAAGTCGCCGCGCTCGCGGCTTCGACAGCTACATGGCAAGGGACCTTTCGATGTCGGAGAACTGCGAGCAACTTTGATCACACTGCCGAAAACCGCCAGTTCGCCGACCGAGCCCAAATGCGTCAAGTAAGCGCTGCGAACCTTTCCACCAGTTTGGTCGGTCCTGACACGATCAACAGATCACCCGCCTCGACCATTGTTTCCGGCGTGGCATACGTAAAGTCCATCTTCCTCCGCTTGACGCCGACGATGGTCACCCCGTACTTGCTACGAAGACCGGATTCTCCCAGCGTCTTGTCGATAGCTTCTTCCGGCGCGGTCGTCTTCACGATGGCAAAGCCATCATCGAATTCTATGAAGTCGATCATCTTGCCAGTGACCAGGTGGGCGACACGCTCGCCCATGGCCGCTTCCGGATATACGACATGATGCGCTCCGGTACGCTCCAGAATGCGACCGTGGTTAGGATTGACGGCCTTTGCCCAGATGTCGGGCACTCCGAGTTCCGAGAGCGCCAGCACGGTAAGCACGCTCGCTTCGATATCCGTTCCAATTCCGACGACCGCATGCGGAAAGTCCTGGACGCCGAGGCGACGCAGAGAGTCTGTATTGGAGCTATCAGCCTCCACGACGTGGGTCAGCCGGGTGGCCCAGCTCTGAACCAGCTCCGCGTTTTCGTCGATGGCCAACACCTCATGGCCAAGAGAGACCAGTGATTGTGCAACGGCGCTGCCGAAGCGGCCGAGACCAATAATGACGACCCCGTCCCCGCGGGGAATGCTGTTCTTAGCCAACGATTGGGCGCTCCTCTGGATATCGGAAGAGTATATTGCGCTCTTGCAGCGCGAGCGCGCTTGCAATTGTGATCGTGCCGACGCGGCCGATGTACATCAAGACGATGACAACAAGTTGCCCGGCGGGAGGTAGTCCTGCAGTAATGCCCGTAGACAGGCCAACGGTCCCAAATGCCGAGATGACTTCAAACATGACATCCTCAAGCGGGAAGCTCGTGACGCTGAGGAGAATGAGCACGCCCCCGCCAACAGAGGCAACTGACAACAATACAATTGCCAGTGCCTGGCGTTGAGCATGGGCGCCGATACGACGTCGAAACGCGGTTGTATCGGGCTGACCTCGAATCTCCGCCCAGACAACAAATCCAAGAAGGAAGAACGTGGTGACCTTTATGCCGCCGGCGGTTCCGGCACTGCCGCCGCCGATAAACATCAAAGCATAGGTCGATACCAGCGTCTCGATACGCATTTCTCCAATATTGACGCTGTTAAAGCCGGCGGTTCTCGTCATGACCGAATGGGTCGCCGCGTTCAGCAGCTTTCCCGTCCATTCGTATGATCCCAACGTTGCCTGATTGCCCCACTCGTAGACGGCCGTCGCAGCGAGTCCGGCCACGAGCAAAAAAGCCGTTCCAAGCAGGGTAATCTTGGTGTGGATAGACCAGCGTTGCGGCTGCCGCGTCGCCTGCCGGAGCTCGAAGAGAACCGGAAAACCAATGCCGCCGATGATGACTGCGGCCATGATCGGAACAAGGATAAGTGGGTCGAACGCAAATCCGATTAGGCTATCGGAATAGGTTGAGAACCCTGCATTATTGAACGCGGAGACCGCATGAAACAGCCCATGCCACAGCGCGTCGCTCCAATCATGATCATAGCCGTATCGGAACCGCCAACTGAGCACAGCCGCGGTCAGCAGTTCGACTGTCACTGTAACGAGTAAGATGAGACGAAGGACGCCAGCGACATCGCCCAGAGTGAGGCTCTTGGTCTCCGTCTGGGCAATGAGACGGCTACTCAGTCTCAGTCTGCGAGTAACGAGGAGACCCAGAAGCGTTGCGCCTGTCATGATTCCGAAACCACCGACCTGGAACAGCGCAAGAATCACGCCTTGGCCGAAGCCGGACCAGTACGTCGGTGTGTCCTGGACGATAAGCCCCGTGACGCAGACTGCCGAGGTGGCGGTAAACAATGCGGTAAGCAGGGGAGCAGCTCCCGGCCCCGCGCGAGAGATCGGCAGCATGAGCAAGGCTGTGCCTACAAAAATGGCAATAAGGAATGCCATCGGCACAAGCCGTGCAGGGTGTCGGATGGATCGTGGCAAAAATTCCACCTCATTGGATGTGCAGCTTGCAACGCTCTGACTCGCCCGCTGCAAACCCAGAATCGCTACGCCGGATTAATATCCGCTACTATCGGTTACTGAAATGATTCGCCCGCCTGGATACGCGATTCGGATTGCATTTTGTTCGCTTATTGAAAGTTGCTTAAGGATGGAGTTCGTGAGACCGACGCTCGGTCTAACGGTGTAGGTCATACTCGCTCGGGAGCGTCTGGTGCGGTTGAAACGCTGGATAATCGGCGCCATTGGTCTTGCGGCCATAGCCGCATCCACAGCCTTGTTTGCATGGCGCCCCACGCCGGTCTCCGTCGTGGTTCCGTCGCGTGGAGCCGCGGCAGAAATCGTCTATGCGAGCGGCACGGTCGAACCGCGCACCTGGGCCAAGGTCGCTCCGGTGGTCCGCGACAGAATCGTCGAGCAATGCGACTGCGAAGGGTCGCTGGTGGCGCGCGGTGATATCCTTGCTCGACTCGATGACAGCCAGGTACGCGCCACGCTGGGTGAACTGGAAGCGCGGCTGGGCTTGGCTCAGGAGGAATTCCGCCGCCTCTCGGTGCTTGCGGAACGCAATGTGACAAGCCAGCAGGCGGTCGATCGGGCTCGATCCGACCTCCTGCAGATCGAGGCACTGATTGCCGGACAAAAGGCGCGCCTGGAAACTTATGTTTTGCGAGCCCCGAGCCCCGGCGTCGTGCTCCGGCAGGATGGCGAGGTCGGCGAGGTTGCTGAGCTCGGGACGGTGCTTTTCTGGGTCGGCGAGCCAAAGCCGCTGCTGGTGGTCTCCGAAGTCAATGAGGAGGATATTCCGCGCGTCGAGGTTGGCCAGCGCGCGCTCCTGAAAGCGGACGCTTTTCCGGGGCAGAATCTGGAGGCGGTCGTCGACAGCGTTACGCCCAAGGGCGACTCTGTTACGAAGACCTACCGCGTCCGCCTGCGCCTGCCGGACGACACGCCACTGCGGATCGGCATGTCGACCGACGTCAATATCGTCATCCGTGTCTCCAACAATGCGCTCTTATTACCTTCATCGGCCGTAAACGGGAATCAGGTCGTCCTGGTCGAAGATGGAAGGGCGCGGCGCCACGAAATTCGGACTGGGATTCGTGGCGCTAACGGCATCGAAGTTCTTTCCGGCATCGACGAGAACGCCCGTGTCGTGTCACCCTATCCTGCAGTAGCCGACGGTGCGCGCGTGACCTTCGCCGCCGCCTCGCAGGAATGAGTGTAATGCCGCTCATCTTCGACATCGCAGCCACCCATATCGCCGGCCGCGGTCGCCAGATGCTGGTTGCCGTTCTGGGCGTGGCCGTCGGAGTCGGATTTTCGATCGCCATGGCGGCGCTTATGCAGGGCGGGCAGGACGATTTCATCAGACAACTCGTCGACACCATGCCGCATGTCAACATCACTGACGAGCAGCGAACGGCGCGCCGCCAACCCGCTGAGGACGCCTTCGCCTCGGTGGCAATTTCCGGGCTGAGGCCGCGCGACGACCGACGCGGCATCATCAATCCGACGGCCGCGACCGCCTGGCTGGCGAGCTGGGTTCCTGGACGGTTCGCCGCAAGCCTCAAGGCGCAGGGCGTAATGCGATATTCCAGCCAGGAGGTGGGCGCGGCGATCATCGGGGTCGATCCCGAGCGTGAGCTCGGTGTCTCGCCTATCGTGGAGGACTTCGTCGAAGGAAGCTTCGCTGCACTTGCTGCAGGCGGCAACAATGTTCTGATTGGCGACACAATGGCGACCAGGCTCGGTGCGAGTCTGGGCGACACGGTCACGGCGGTGTCTTCTGAGGGGCTGACCCGTAATTTTAAGATAGCCGGTCTGTTCCACACGGGAACCACCGCACGTGACGAGGGCGAGGCCTATGTGCTTCTGAAGAATGCGCAAGTCCTGTCCGCGCGGCCGAACGCCGTCAACGAAATCCGTATCAAGCTCGACGATCCGAACAACGCGCCGTCGGTGGCGCGCCGTGCCGAGGCCGAACTCGGCTACAAGGCGGTGGCGTGGCAGGAGGCAAACGAGTCGATTCTCGAGGCGCTCGTGGTGCGCAATGTCATCATGTATACGGTTGTCGGCGCGATCATGCTGGTCGCGGGATTCGGAATCTACAACATCATCTCCACCATCACGCATGAGAAAGCGCGCGACATCGCCATCATGAAGTCCCTCGGCTTCCGCGAAGCCGACATGCGCCGCCTCTTCCTGCTCGAAGGCGTGGCCATCGGCGTGGCAGGCTCTGCGCTTGGCTGGCTGCTCGGATTTTCGATGACCTATGCGCTGTCACTGGTGCGCTTCGAGATCGCAGCGACGGGACAGGAAATGACGCATCTGCCGATCGCCTGGAGCCTGCTTCATTACGTCATCGCCGCTGCTTTCGCATTGGGCTCGGCGGCGTTGGCTGGATACCTGCCGGCGCGCCGCGCTGCCGGCCTCAATCCTGTCGACATCATCAGGGGTGCGACATGAACGTGCTCATCGAGACCGAGAACCTGACGCGCGTCCTGCCGGAGACCGTTCCCGTCACGCTGGTTAGAAATGTCTCGCTATCGATCGGCGAGAACGAGTTCGTCGCCATCACGGGGCCGTCCGGGTCGGGCAAATCCTCCCTCCTCTACCTGCTCGGCCTGCTCGACCGGCCGACAAGCGGCACACTCAGAATTGCCGGCCGCGATACCGAGCCGATGGATGAGCGCGAGCGGGCAGCCACGCGGCTCTCCAAACTCGGCTTCGTCTTTCAGTTTCACTTTCTCTTGCCGGAATTCACGGCGCGCGAGAACGTCGAGATTCCGATGCGCAGGCTCGGGCGACTGGCCCGGGGGCAAATGCGGGAGCGAGCCGGCGAATTGCTCACCTCGCTGGGACTGGGGGAACACCTCGACAAGCGGCCTGACCAGCTTTCCGGCGGACAGCGCCAGCGCGTGGCGGTCGCGCGCGCGCTCGCTAACGATCCTTCGCTGATCCTCGCCGACGAGCCGACAGGCAGCCTCGATAGCCATAGCTCAGAGCAGGTTTTCAGGATACTCGAAGGTCTGGTGCGCGATCGCGGCAAGACGGTCGTGGCAGTCACACACGATCTCGAGATTGCCGAGCGAATGGACCGGAGAATCCAGCTTATCGACGGCAAGATTAACTAATTTCAAAAGACTAGTTTCCAGCGGTGTCAAGCTGGCCAAGCTCAGGCGGGCAAAATGGCTCACTGCCCGCCCGACTCAAGCTTTGGCCAGCGCGATCGTCAGCGGCGTACAGTCAACGGAAAATACGCAGCGCATCCCAGAGCATGGCAAGAAGGCCGGGATATGGCTTCGCTACCTCGCGAACATATTCCGCAGCCTTTCCGGATCGCACCGTTGCGCCGGAATGGCAGCTACATACGACGTGGTGCAACTGCCAATCGGCCAATCCGAAGAAGCGCTTCGCGTCCCCATAAGTGTCGCCTGTGAGACCGTCGGCGCGAAGTGCAGCGTCCTCAGATGCTATCGTGATAGGAGAACCTTCGCTTCGCATACTGTCGCGTATGAATTCAGGCTCATACTCAGTCTCGGTGAGCGTTGCGAGGGACCGGTCCGGATCTTGCTCCAAGAGATGCGCCCATCGCGCGAGGCGTTCGTCCCGCGACATCGCGGGGGCATCCATTCCGGCATGAACGGCCGCCACAGCATGGAGTCTTTCGCGTGTATGATAGTTCATGGTGGCCTCCTCCACCTCCGATGATCTTTCTAAAGAGAAGTATTGCGCCTTAGGATCAGGTCGGCAAGTAAAGAATAAGACAGAGCCTGGCCGAGTTATCCTGTCACGCAATCAGCCACTGAATGGATGACATTGAGTTCATGCGACAGAAGTATGGTAATCAATACAAAAAAATGAGCGACGTGCACCCAGCTACCGCCAATTGCACATTTGCAGCGGAAGTGTGGGTTTTGGGAGCGCGGTAACATTCAAATACGTTTGACAAAGCCTTCGATTGAGCATGAAATCAGCAAGAGTTTCTGGGTAAATCTTGCATGCGACACAGGCATTGGCTTGTTACCCCGCCTCAGTTGTTCGCTTCTGAGCGGTTGTTGGCTGGCAGCGTGCTCTTCGAAACTCGGGCCACAGAAGCCATACGCGCCCGATTAACCCGAGGGGCTTTGGAAGCTCCAGCTTCACTTTGCCTACTAGGCCGGAATCGCAGCGAACATCCGCGAAAGGCAACTGCCATGGCCGACGACAGCAAACAGCATGAAGGTGGGGTGATCTATCACATACCTGGGCAGGAGTATTTCTCCATACGCGAGCTTAGGCGTCATGCGGGTGTCTTCTCGCTCTGGGCTCTCGGTGTGGGGGCGGTCATTTCCGGTGACTTCTCGGGCTGGAATCTTGGCTTTGCCGTCGGCGGATGGGGCGGCATGTTCATCGGCACCATTCTGATCACAATCATGTATCTCGGCCTGACTTACTCCATCGCCGAGATGAGCCCGGCCTTGCCGCATACGGGCGGCGCCTATTCTTTCGCGCGGACGGCATTTGGTCCATGGGGTGGGTTTATCACCGGCGTGGCGGAAAATATCGAATATGTGCTCACCCCCGCGGTCGTGGTGTTCTTCATCGGGGCATACCTGACCGGCATTTTCGAGACGCCGCAGTACTTCCAGCCCGTCTGGTGGTTGATCGGCTACATCGTCTTCGTCGGTCTTAATGTTCGGGGAGTGGAACTCTCGTTTAAGGTCACGGTGATTGTCACACTAATTGCGCTGGCCATTCTGGTGTTCTTCTTCTTGAGCGCCATTCCGTTCATCGATTTCAGCAGGTATGCGATGAACGTTGGCGTTGATCCGGCGACTGGTACGGCCGTCGAGCTTCCGGAGGGTGGCGGACCGTTCCTCCCGTTCGGCATCTATGGCGTGCTGGCCTCGATGCCTTTCGCCGTCTGGCTGTTCCTTGCCATCGAGCAGTTGCCGCTAGCCGCCGAGGAATCGGTCGATCCGAGGCGCGACATGCCCAAGGGCATCATGCTTGGCATGTTCACATTGATTGCGACCGGTTTCCTGGTGCTCATCATCAATCCGGCCATTCCTGACGGCGCTTTCAAGCTCGGTTCCTCGGGCGAGCCGATCCTCGACGGCTTCCGTGCGATCTACGGCACGGGCTGGGCGAAGATCCTGTCGTTGTTTGCAGTGGCTGGACTGATTGCAAGTTTCCACGCGATCATCTTCGCCTTTGGTCGGCAAATCTATTCGCTGTCACGCGCCGGCTATTTCCCGCATTTCTTGTCGGTCACCCATGGCGCGCACAAGACGCCGAACACAGCACTGGTTGCCGGGGCGCTGGTCGGTTATCTCGTCATGCTGGTGGTCTGGTTCACTCAGGGCGGTGAGCAGGCCGGCTCCTTCATAGGCGGTGTGCTGCTGAACATGGCGGTGTTTGGCGCCATGTTTTCCTACCTGCTTCAGGGGCTGACTTTCATCCAACTGCGCCGCGCTTTTCCGAACATCGAGCGGCCCTACCGCAGCCCGTT
Organism: Sinorhizobium fredii USDA 257; assembly: GCF_000265205.3. Lineage (NCBI taxonomy): Bacteria > Pseudomonadati > Pseudomonadota > Alphaproteobacteria > Hyphomicrobiales > Rhizobiaceae > Ensifer > Ensifer fredii. Next base: position 2,801,970 of record NC_018000.1, on the reverse strand, counting down.
TGGCATACCAGGTGCGGCGCTTACCGTCGTCATAGCGCTGGTGACGATCGCGTTCCAGCTCGCCGATCCCCTTTATCAGAGGGGCATCATCGGCGTCGCTATCTGGTATGCACTGGCGATCGTCTACTTCGCCGCCTATGGCCGCAAGACGCTCGTCTATTCGCCAGAGGAGGATTTCGCGGTCAGGCAGCGCGAAGGCGCGGCGTCTATGTGAACGGCCGGTATGCCGGACGAGCTCTTTCGCTGAGGCTTCTCCAAGCACCGGAGCACTGCCGTGTGCCCTTCGGCAGTGGTCTCGAAGCGATATTTTAAGTGAATGCCGCATTCGGTTTGACATGCATGCGCTGTTCATGATCAGACAGGGCCGCAGCAATGCGCGATTTGCCCCAGGGGGCGGCCCGATGGAAAGAGGTGTCGCATGACTCTCCTGAAGCGCGGATTTGTCATTCTGATAGTCACACTGGCTTTTCTCCAGGTCGGTTTATCTGCCGCTCTGTATTTCGGATGGCTGCGGTAAGCTACCGTGGGTGAGACAGGAAGGGAAACATCGGTCATGCGGCGGATGTTCCCTAGCTTCGCAGGGAAAATTCCACGCAGCGCCCCTTATTGCGAACCGGTTGCGATGCGCTCGGTTTGGGTGCATCGCCCTCAAGGTGAGCGTAACCATGAGTCTGCTGCGCCGGCTTTCAGACAAGAAATTCTCGGCAGCCCTGCTGCTCATGATTGCAGCGCTGCTTGCGATCGTGCTGGCGAACTCGCGCTTTTCCCCATCCTACTCCGCAGCGCTCGGTCGCAATATTGGTCCATTCAGTGTGCAGCAATGGATCAACGACGGACTGATGGCATTGTTCTTCCTTCGCATTGGCCTCGAGATCAAGCGAGAGTGGGCCTACGGAGGACTCTCGAGCTGGCGACGCTGCCTTCTACCGGGCGCTGCGGCAGCGGGTGGCATGCTAATGCCTGCCCTGATTTACATCGTCCTCAATCTCGGCAGCCCGACGGCGTTGCGGGGCTGGGCCATACCGTCCGCGACCGACGTAGCCTTTGCTCTCGGCGTCCTTTCGCTACTGGGACCTCGCGTTCCGTCTTCCTTGAAGGTTTTCCTGACCGCGTTGGCCATTATCGATGATGTAGGAGCCATTCTTGTCATCGCGCTCTTCTACGGCCACGGCCTTTCGGTACCTGACCTCGCGATTGTGGGAGTTCTCTTATCGCTCCTCTTTCTTCTGAACCGCCAAGGGGTGAACCATCTTGTTCCCTACGCGCTGCTGGGTTTGGTCCTGTGGGCGTTTTTGCTGCGGTCGGGTGTGCATGCGACGCTTGCCGGAGTGCTCGTAGCACTGGCGATCCCTGGCCATCTCCGTCATGACGCGTCGGATGCGACATTTTCGGCATCGCCGCTCCACCGGCTCGAACATTGTCTCAGTACACCCGTCGCCTTCTTAATCGTGCCGCTGTTCGGATTCGCCAATGCGGGCGTTTCATTCGCAGGTGTCTCTCCTAGCACCCTGTTCGAGCCGGTCACCTTGGGCGTAGCCGCAGGCCTATCCATAGGCAAAATAGTCGGCGTCTTCGGCACCGTCGTCCTATTGGTAAATTCAAAGGTTGCTGATTTGCCGGAGGGGGCAACCTGGACTCAAGCGGCCGGGACCGCGCTGCTCTGTGGATTTGGTTTTACCATGAGTTTGTTCATTGCTCAGTTGGCGTTCACCGAACCAGAACTGAAAGACAGAGCCAAACTGGGAATCTTCGCCGGTTCCCTTGTTGCGGGAGCCTGCGGATACGGCATTTTGAGGTGGGCCCCTCGAAAGCCCTCTTAGGCAGGTACTTGCGCCGGCGCTCTGATATCCCGGTTGCTGCCGACGGAAGAAAACAGAGTTCAGTCCCAATGACATGAAAAAGGAACCAGGGATTGCATCGGTTCATGTTGGAAAGAAGCGCCACCCAACGATCTTCCCTACTCGGAGCGACATTTCCGCCCTACCACACTCAATACTGTGTAGCCGGCAATGCCTGCCAAAACCGAGCCGGCGAGGATCCCGAGCTTTACCCGGTCCTGGATTCCCGGTTCATCAAACGCCAGAAGCCCGATGAACAGGCTCATGGTGAAGCCTATGCCACACAAAAGAGCGACACCTAAGGTCTGGCTCCAGGTTGCAGTGGCGGGCAGATCAGCAAGACCGGTCCTGACCAGGATTGCCACCGTCCCGAAGACACCAACGAGCTTGCCAATCAGCAACCCCGCCGCCACGCCGAGCGTCAGGGGTTCGAGCAACACCGAAGGCGTAACGCCGGCGAATGACACGCCGGCATTGGCAAAGCCGAATATCGGCACGACCAAGAAAGCTACCGGCCTTTGCAGCGCATGTTCAAGCTTGTGCAGCGGCGACTCGTGGTGCGATGCTTCCGGGGTGCCAGGAGTCAATTTCAGCGGAATTGTCATGGCCAGCATCACGCCGGCCAATGTTGCATGAATGCCTGAGAGAAGCACGAGTAACCACAGGGTTGCGCCGGCCAACAGATAGGGCCACAGGCGAGCAACCTTCAAGCGATTGAAGGTGATCAGAACGGCGACCAAGCCGCCGGCGGCGGCGATCGCGATGAAGTTCAGAGCGTCGGTGTAGAACAATGCGATAACAATGACTGCCCCGAGATCATCGATGATTGCCAGGGCAGCAAGGAATATCTTCAGCGAGGCGGGCACGCGTGGTCCAAGCAGCGAAAGGACGCCGAGGGCGAAGGCAATATCAGTGGCCGTTGGAATAGCCCAGCCGCGCAATGCTGTCGGGTTTGCCAGATTGAAACCGATGTAAATCAGGGCTGGCACCAACATGCCACCCGCCGCGGCGGCTCCAGGCAAAATTCGGCGGCTCCAGCTCGATAGATGACCATCGAGCATCTCGCGCTTTATTTCAAGGCCGACGAGCAGGAAGAACACGCTCATCAAAGCGTCGTTGATCCAGTGTTGAAGGCTTAGGGGGCCGACATGGACGTGCAGTGCCGAGAAATAGACCGGTGCAAGAGGTGAGTTTGCCACTCCAATGGCAAGTACGGCTGTCGCCATCAGCACGAGGCCGCCCGCAGCCTCATTATCCAGGAATTGACGGAGCGTCGACCGGATACGGCCGCTTTGCGAAGTGTTTTCGTAAGCTTTGGACAAAGTGCTCACGTCCTCTGTTGCAAGGGTTCTGTTGTCTTTGCCAATAAGGCGAGACTCCGCCGCAGGCAGTGCGCCTCTCAGGTTCATGTAAACGACGAGGCCGAGTTTCACCAGAGAGGCCCTCCAATCTTGCAGCGGGCATCATCAAGGAGCCGTTGGCGCGCCTCCTGGTTTTGGTTTCAATCGCCAAGATCGGCCGTTATCTTGCGGTGGCGGCCGACCTCCTCGCCGTGACGCCCGGAAGGTCCGGCCGAACTACACAGAGGGCGAGCGGCTGCTGCACTTCCACCCTGCCACGACGATGGTGAAGGCGAATTCTCGACCCATTGGCCCGCCGCCGGCCGATGTAGAGACTCGTCGTTGTATTCCGGATAACGCGAAGTCATTCCGGGCCACTCGACCAGCACTGCATCGCGCTCGGGACGAGGCATTCACGTTAGAGTAGATCGCATACAAGCCACCATTTGGTCTGCATCGAGAACTAGAGACCAACGGCTTGTGCTGATTTCCACAACATCGAGCTCGTCAAGGCGACTGTGCGAGCGGCGGCATCCAACGCGAAGGGGATGCCCCTTCCCCGGCTGAAGTGTCGCTCTCCCGTCAATGTGAGAATCCCGTGTCAATGAATAGGTATCCTGGGGGGGGGTGCCGATCGTCTGCTCAGGCGCAGATCGACTATGCGGTCGTCGTGATCTCGCCGCAGAGCGGCTGCGCGATGCGAGCACGGATTTCCTCCGGGCCCAGTCTTTCGGCGGTCAGGACATGCAATTTGCAAAGGCGGCCTCCAGCGTCATGTCACCGCCCGAGACGACGCCGATGCGGGCCAAGGCGGTGCCTGTGGCATAAGTGTCCTGCGCGACGGCGCCAAAGACGCATTGTGTGGTGTTAATCACGGTCACGCCACGCGCCACGGCCCCGCCAAGGGCCGCAAGCAGCCGCGCGTCCGCCTCCGGCACATTGCCAACGCCGTAGCTACGCAGCACCACCCCGCGGAGATGGGGGGAGGAGAGTGCCACCTCGACGACGGGCGACGAAAGCCCCGGATGGATGGTGAGCACCGCCACCGCCTCTGGCTCGAAATGCTTCGGCAGAAAGAAAGCCTTGGCCTCGGCCGCAAGGAGCAACTCACGATGCAGCACGATTTTGATGCCGGATTCGGCGATCGGCGGATAGTTGGGCGAATCGAAGGCGTCGAAGCGATCGGTGGCGATCTTGCGACTGCGGTTTCCCCTAAGCAGCTTTCGTCCAAAACAGATGCTCACCTCACGGATCGGATGTTGCGCCGCAAGGATCAGGGCCATCTCCAGATTTTTCAGCGCATCGCTGCGCGGCGCCGCAAGCGGAATCTGCGCGCCGGTCAGGATGACCGGCTTGTCGAGACCGCGCAGCATGAAGGAGAGCGCCGAAGCCGTCCAGGCCATGGTGTCGGTGCCATGCAGAACGACGAAGCCGTCATAGGCCTCCCAGCGGCGGACGAGTTCGCCGGCAATGACCGGCCATTGCGCCGGTTGCAGATTGGCGCTGTCGATCAGCCTTTCGAGTTCGACGACATCGCAATCGGGCAGCGGCGCAGCGGAGGCCGTTTCGCCGAGCCGGCGCTTGAGCAGCGCGCCAAACCCCGCCATCGGCTTAAGGCCACTGGGAGTGGCCTCCATACCGATGGTGCCGCCCGTGTGGAGGATGAGGATGCGGCGCTTCATCCGACCTCGGCTCCGGGCCCGAGCATCGCCTCGGGGCTGAGCAACCTTTCGAGCTCCTGCGGCGTCAGCAGCCCCTCGGCGGCGACCAGTTCGCCCACGGTGGCGCCGGTCGCCAATGCCTCGGCGGCGATGCGCGTGGCGTTCTGGTAGCCGATGCGCGGCACCAGGGCGGTGACGATGCCGATGCTGCGTTCGACATGGCGCCGGCACTGCTCGCGATTGGCGCGAATGCCGCGGATGCACCGTTCTTCGAGGATTTGGCAGGCGGTCGCCAGCATCTTGATTGAAGAGAACAGATTGTAGACGATCAGCGGCTCCATGGCGTTGAGCTGGAGCTGGCCGGCCTCGGCCGCGAGCGTGACGGCAAGGTCGTTGCCGATCACCTGATAGGCAACCTGATTGACCGCTTCGGGAATGACGGGATTGACCTTGCCCGGCATGATTGAAGAGCCGGGCTGCATGGCCGGAAGCTCGATCTCGCCGAGGCCGGCGCGCGGTCCGCTCGAAAGCAGGCGCAGATCGTTGGCGAGCTTCGAGAGCTTGATCGCCAGCCGCTTGAGCAGGCCGGAGAAGAGCACAAAGGCGCCCATGTCGGAGGTCGCCTCGATGAGGTTGGCGGCCGGCAGCATCGGCTTGCCGGATATCTCGGCAAGATGGCGGACCACGAGAGGCGCATAATCGGGATGGGTGTTGAGGCCGGTGCCGATGGCCGTGCCGCCCAGGTTGACCTCTGAGAGGAGACGCAGGATCTCGCCGGTTCGCTCGATGTCTTCGCCGAGGTTGACGGCGAAAGCGTCGAATTCCTGACCAAGCGTCATCGGCACCGCGTCCTGAAGCTGGGTGCGACCCATTTTCAAGACGTCGGCAAATTCCTTACCCTTATCCGCAAGCGCTTCCTTGAGCGAGCCGATCGCTGCGACGAGCGGCTCGGCGGCGAATTGCAGGCCGAGGCACACCGCAGTCGGATAGGCGTCATTGGTCGATTGCGACTTGTTCACATCGTCGTTGGGATGCAGGTGCAGGTAAGCACCTTTGGCATGACCGAGCTTTTCGAGCGCGAGATTGGAGATGACCTCGTTGGCATTCATATTGGTCGAGGTGCCGGCTCCGCCCTGGATGAGGTCTACGACGAACTGGTCATGCAGCCGACCGGCAGCGATCTCCTCGCAGGCGGCGAAGATCGCCTCGGCCTTGTGCGGGGCGAGCAGGCCAAGATCGCAATTGGCGCGGGCGGCAGCTGCCTTCACCATTGCGAGTGCCGCTACAAAATGCGGAAAATGGCTGATCGGCACGCCGGTGATCGGAAAATTCTCGACCGCCCGCAGGGTCTGAATGCCGAACCAGGCATCGGTCGGCACCTCCCTATCCCCAAGCAGGTCGTGTTCGATACGCATGTTCATGTCGTTGGCTCGCGAAAGTTGAAAACGACGGGCCGGGTTGTCGCGGCCCGGGGTTCGTGCTGAGAGCGGGATGATCTAGACGCGCGCGCTCCCGCTCGCTGCCACCGCGCCTTCGGGCTCGTAGCCCCAGGCCTCGCCTTTCCAGGCGTCGCGATCTATCCCAGGATAGCCGAATTTTTCCGGATTGAAGACCGGTTCGGAAGCGCCCTGCACCAGTTGCCTGTCGTAATCCCGCATCAGCTTCAGCGCAGGCTTGAAGAGCATGACGAGCGCCAGCAGGTTAACGAGCGCGAGCAGGCCCATGGTGACGTCGGCAAAGGCGAAGATCGTGCCGAGGTCGGAGGTGGCGCCCCAGCCGCACAGGCCAACCACCGCCATCCGGTAAAGAATGATGAGCGGCTTGTTGCGCCCGCCGAACCAGACCAGGCTGTTCTCGCCGAGATAGTAATTATAGATCATCGTGGTGAAGCCGAAGAGCATCATCGCAATGCTGACGAAGACGCGCCCCCACTCGCCGATATGACTCGCGAGCGAAGCTTGGGCGAGGGCCACGCCGACCATTTCGTCTGCGCCCGGGCGGTAGACATCGCCGAGCAGAATGATGAAGGCTGTGCAGGAGCATACGATCAGCGTGTCGATAAACACCGAGAACGCCTGCACGACACCTTGCGATGCCGGATGCGGCACTTGCGCCACGGCCGCGACATTGGGCGCGCTGCCGAGACCGGCTTCATTGGAGAAGAGCCCGCGCCGCACGCCCATAACGATGGCAGCGCCGATGCCACCGCCGATCGCCGGCTCCAGGCCGAAGGCGCTCTTGACGATCAGCATGAGCGTGGCGGGCAAAGCATCGATGTTGAACGCAAGCACGACCAGCGCAATGGCGATGTAGCTCAGCGCCATGACTGGCACCAGCACGTCGGCAATGCGGGCGATGCGCCGGACACCGCCGGCGATGATGATGCCGACGAGGACGGCGATGCCGGCGCCAGTGGCGATCACCGGCAGGCCGAAGGCATCGTTGAGCGACGTGGCCACGGAATAGGACTGCACTCCGTTGAAACCGAAACCGAACGTGACCAGCAAGAGCACCGAATAGACGCCCGCCAGCCATTTCCATCGCTCGCCGAGGCCACGGGCGATGTAATAGGCCGGGCCGCCGCGATAGGTACCATCCGGCTCAGCCCGCTTGTAGGCCTGCGCCAGGGTGCATTCGAAGAAGCTCGTCGCCATGCCGATGAGGCCGACGAGCCACATCCAGAAGATAGCGCCCGGCCCGCCAAGCGTGATCGCTACCGCAACGCCGGCAATATTGCCGCCGCCGACACGGCCGGCAACCGAGAGCATCAGCGCCTGAAAGGAGGAGAGATGGCCATCCGACCCCCTGGCAAAGGCCTGTCCGGAACCAAGAATGCGAAACATGCGCCCGAAATAGCGAAGCTGGACGAAACGCGAGGCAAGCGTAAACCACAGACCAATGCCGATCAGCACGACGATCAGCACCTTGCTCCACAAAAGGTCATTGAGAAAATCGAGCATAACATCCTCCCGTTGGCGCGCGCCGCAATCGTCGGCGCGGTGATGGCCGACCGGCCGCCGCCGGAAAGCCTGAAATCTCCCTGATACGGGCTATGCCCGTTGCCACTCGCTGTGACAACTTGCCGGATTATTGCTAATTGGCGCATTCTGGTGCACGGTTCGCGCCAAAACGCGCTTTCGCTTTTTGACGCTGAGAGAGACCTATGCACGAGAATTTCGCCGCCAACCTACGGCTTTTGTGCAGCTATCGCGGTTCGATCGCTGAGGTCTGCCGGCAAGTGAAGATCAATCGACCGCAATTCAATCGCTATCTCGGCGGCCGCCACTTGCCTTCCGCCCATATTCTGCGCCGCCTATGCGATTTCTTTGGTGTAGAGGAGCACGAGATACTGCTCCCGGCCGTGCGCTTCGCGGAGCTTGTGCAGCTACGTCCTCGCGCGCGCGTCGAAGTGCCGGCTGCAACTCGCGAGGCCGCCCACCTGAGCCGCCTGAAGGCGATGGGGAGCGCGGGCTTAGATAGATATCTCGGCTATTACTTTGAAAACTATTACTCGATGGCCTATCCAGGACGGATTTTGCGTACTCTCGTCCGCTTCGAACAAAGCGAAGGGGGTATCTTTTACCGGCGCAGCGAGCGGCTCGTCGAGCGTCCCGGTGAGAAAGCATATCGCGGCGTCTATCGCGGCGTGGCGCACTTTCTAAGGGACCGGATTTTCCTTGTCGATTATGAGACGCTGACTGGACTGGAAATCAGCCAGACTATCCTGTTCCCTTCTTTCAAAAACCGCATCACCCGCCTGACCGGCCTCAAGCTCGGCGTCTCCGGCAGCGGCGAGCGCATGCCCTGTTGCGCGCGGGTGGTATATGATTATCTCGGCTTTGCAGTGAATCCGCGTCAGGCGCTATCTATGTGCGGCCTTTACGAGCCGGACGATCCGCGGCTTGACGCAGCGCTGCGCGCCGCTGTCACCAACGACATCGCCCCCGGTCAAGTGCTGTTCCGCGCCAACTTCATCTGAGAATTACTCGTGGTCTCGCCTCCCGTCGCTCCAGCCGCCGATCCCACATGCCCGCCTTCCGCCATTGGACGAAGCGATTATAGCAGGTAGTGCGAGTGCCATAGGGCCCGGGTAGGTCTCGCCACGGCGCACCGGATCGCAGCACCCAGAAGATGCCGTTCAGCACGCGTCGATCATAGACGCGCGGCACGCCTCTCGTCTTGTTGGGTAGCAGCGGCTCGATCACGCGCCATTCGAAGTCGGTCAGGTCATATCGGCTCATGTTGAGCCTGAGTCAGAAGCTGGCGCGATATGAAAGCCGCCATTTGGTATGCTGACCCAATGTCGGTCGTATAGGGTGTCATAAACACCGCCGAAATACGACTACGTCCAATCCCTTAAATCCAACTTCTGCGGCTGGCATACAGACAGCCAGCTTCTGCACTCAGCTCCATCGACAGGAAACCTTTGCGCGAGTGGACCGTTCTAGCTACAAGACAGAGGAGAAGGTTGAATGGCATCCGTCCGATACATCGTTGCAGACGTCAACGAGGCGGTCGCGTTCTATCGAGACAATCTCGATTTCAAGATCGACAAGCACAATCCGGGCAAGTTCGCCGCGCTGCTACGCGACGACTTGACGCTGTATCTCAGCGCCCCAGGTGCGGGGAGCGGTGGTCAAGCGGGCGGCGATCCGAAGCCGGGCGGATGGAACCGATTTATGATTGTTACAAACGAGGTCGACGTCCTTATTGAGCGGTTGCGCCGGGCTGATGCAAGATTCCGCGGCCAAATCAGCGACGGCGGTGCCGGCCGCGCCATCTTGCTTGAAGATCCATCGGGCAACGTCATCGAGCTATTCGAGTTCAAGAAGGATTGAGCCTGACGTAAAGCCGATGGCGGCGGACTGTTGGTTTTTATACGTGTGCTCGTGGTCATGTCGCGTTCCGCCTTTGACCAAAAGCGGACGGGCCGGAATCTACCCTATCTCAGTCGTCCAGTTTATGGGTTCATGGCCCACGCGCCGCCAGGGCGGCTCCCGGAGGAGCGCGCCGGCTCCGACCGGGGGCTTCTGACATAAAACCCTGGTCGCTCGAATTCGCCGCTTTTCGACAAGCTCCGCGACTTGAACAAGTTTTCCGGACGAAAGCGTTGAGAAGCGCCGGTTGGCTGGGGCAGCCGCCTCGGCGGGCGCATGCTCCTAAGTTTTTCCCAAGGGCCTGCACGGAATCTGCAATTGCACGCGACATGCTAATGTCATGACCCGCACCGAAATTCCTTCCTCCCTCCCCATTCCAGATCACCTCCGCGTCGACGGCTGGTGGTTGAGTTCCGAAGGCGTCTGCCAGCGCGCCCTATCCGGCCGCGACGGCGCGCAAATGCTTGTCAGGGCCGGCGGCGGCCCCAAGGAGAAAATAGCTGATGACATTTTCCGATAACGCAGTCGTTCCGAATCGGATCGACCGCAGGAGCGCCAGCGCAGCCGTCGGACTTGCCCTCGTGGCGCTGGCCGATGCGCTTTTCTACCAACAGCCGCTCGGCGTGAACGCATTCATCTATGCGATGGCTGTCACCGCCGGCACCCTGTTTTCCGTTCCAAGGCCGGCGACGGCAAAAATTCTTGTCCTTTGCGCGGTGTCGCTCATCGCATCCGCGCCGTTGCTGGAGGCGCCATCCTTCCTGGGGTGCTTGAGTTCGGCGTGCGGCCTCGCGCTAGTGGCTTTGGCCCGATCGAAGCTTGTCCCGCAGCGGCTCGCTGGATTGCCCCCTGTCCTGTACCGCTTTGCGCTTGCAGCTCCGATGCGGCTCGTCCGCGACTGCCATAGGCACTTCGCCAAGGGTGCATCCCGGCACACGACTGCCAAGATCATTCCCGGCCTGGTCATCTGGCTCGTTCCGGGGCTCTTCGCCCTGATTTTCGTGGCCCTCTTTGCGCTTGCCAATCCCGTTATCGAGCGGGCGCTCTCGGCGATCGATCTCGCTGCAGTTCTTCGCTTCTGCAACCCATGGCGCATTGCCTTCTGGCTTCTGGCGGTAGCGGCAGTCTGGCCGCTGCTGCGGCCCCGGCTCAAGCGGCGCAGCAAACCGTCCCCCCGTGCAGAGGCGGCCGGCAAGGCTATCGAGGGCATGCTCCTCGGCGAAGCCACCGTTCTTCGATCCCTGCTTGTCTTCAACGCCCTGTTCGCCGTCCAGACATTGCTTGACCTCCTCTATCTTTGGGGCGGAGCGGAGCTGCCGGCCGGCATGACCCATGCGCAATACGCCCATCGCGGCGCTTACCCGCTGATCATCACCGCTCTCCTGGCCGCCGGCTTCGTCCTCGTGGTCATGCGCAGCGGTGGCCCGGGAGAAAGCAACGCCGCCCTCCGTGGTCTCGTTCACGCATGGATTTCCCAGAATATCCTGCTTTGCATTTCTTCCATCCTTCGACTCGACCTTTATGTCGAAGTCTATTCGCTGACCGAATTGCGCGTCGCCGCTGGCATCTGGATGGCTCTCGTCGCCGTCGGCCTAGCCCTGATCCTCTTGCGCATCTTGTTGCGCCGGACCAACGAGTGGCTGATCGCGACGAATCTGACGGCATTGGCGGCAACGCTCTATGTTTGCGCCTTGGTCGACATTCCGGCGTTGGTGGCGCGATTCAACGTGGTCCACAGCCGCGAACTCACCGGGACCGGCATACCGCTCGACATCGACTACTTGTTAACCCTTGGGCCATCCGCCATTCCGGCCCTGGACACTTTTATTGCTGCGCTGCCCTCAGGCGCCGCCAAAAGCGACTATCGCGCACGTTACACCCGGGCAGGCCTCGCCGCCGACTTTCTTGAATCTGCTTCGGGTTGGCGGGGCTGGAATTATCGCACCCAACGCCTTCACGACTACCTCACCGGGCACATAAACGTTGCAACGCCTGGGGAGGCCGATAAGAACTATCGGGAACAGTTCTGACAGGACATACACGGTGTCACGCATCCTGGTCGTCGACGACGAACCGCACATTCGCGATGTGATTTGCTTCGCCATCGAACGAGCCGGCATGACCACGGTGGTCGCAAGAAACGGGGCGGAAGCAATGATGGCATTCCGGCGCGGCAACATAGATCTTGCCATACTCGACATCGGAATGCCGGAAATAGACGGCCTAGAAGTCTGCCGCCGCATCCGCGCGGAATCGGCACTGCCTATCCTGTTTCTCTCCGCCCGCGACGACGAGATCGACAGGGTCGTTGGATTCGAGATCGGCGGCGACGACTACGTTACCAAGCCCTTCAGTCCGCGCGAGCTGGTGGCCCGCGTCAAAGCCATCCTGAAGAGAGCGAGCGGCATCGCGATTGGGCAGCAACCGTGTCTAACGCAAGGGCCAATCCGGCTCGATCGAGATAGCCGTTCGGTGACCAGCGACGGCATGGAAGTTGGTCTGACTGCAGTCGAGTTCGCCATCCTCGCAACCATCCTCGCTCGTCCGAATACAGTGTTCACCAGGGAACAGCTGATGGGAGCCGCCTATGGCGCCGGCATCCACGTGGCCGATCGGACCATTGACAGCCATGTCCGCAATATCCGGGCCAAATTCGCAGATGCCGGATGCACCAGCGTCATTGCGACGGTGCATGGCGTGGGCTTCAAGCTTGCCCCGGCGCTTGGAACATGAGCATGACGCAGGCACCGAGGGTCAGGCGGAAATGGCGGCCGACATTGGCACTGATCGTCTACGCGGTCCTGCTCGCAGTGCTCGCCCTGCCGATCAGCATTCTCATCTGGCTTCGTACCATTGAACAAGGAACCGGCTCCCTCACAGCCGCGGAGATCGGCGCGCTGGTCATCGCGCTCGCCTTCACTCTGGGTGTTGGCTACGTATTGACGCGCAGCATTACCGGACCGATCGAAGCGCTGATCGGCCGAACGCAGGAAATTGCACAGGGCGGAAAAGCAGCCCTAAAACCGCTGGAGCGTTACGGCACGCGTGAAATCGCGACGCTGTCACAAAGTTTTCTCGATCTTGCCGGTGAGTTGGTCGAGCGCACGGACTATGTGCGTTCCTTTGCTGCCCATGTTTGCCATGAACTGAAGTCACCGCTGACCGCGATCAGGGGTGCTGCCGAGCTTCTGCTGGAGGACGACGCAGAGGCGCCCATGCCTGAAGCGGACAGGCGACGTTTCCTTGAGAATATCCTCGCCGATGCTGAGAGACTCGACCGGTTGCTCGTGCGGCTGAGAGAGCTTGCGCACGCTGAACTGCCGGTGACGAAGGGAAGGACGACGCTCGCAGAGGTCGCTGCCGCATTGGTCCGGCGATTCCCGGCGCTCGAAATTTCGAGTTCCGGCGACACCGAGACCGGCATTGCTCTGACGCGCGAAGCCTTGGCGATTGCAATCGGGAACATCGCCGAAAATGCTCTCCAGCATGGGGCGTCGCGGCTAGAGCTCGATGCTTCTACCAGGGAGCGCACGCTAATCGTCGTCGTCTCGGACAATGGTTCGGGGATCCCGGTCGGTAAACGCGCTCTCATATTTCAGCCGTTCTTCTCGACCCGCCGCGAAAGCGGCGGTACCGGCATGGGTCTGGCGATCGCCCAGGCGATGCTCGCCTCTCATGGCGGCACGATAAGGCTCATGGACGCTCGCGATCGAGGCGCCCGGTTTGAGATCGCCATACCAGTTGCCGGTTGACGCCGTCGCTTCCGGGCCCTGTAGGGCCCAGCCCCCGGAACAGTGCGGCTTATTGCGCGGTTGCCTCGAGGTCGACCTTGTCGAGAAGGAGGATGGGGTTCTCAGAAGCCGCAACAAAATCAAAGGCGCCGATGCCGTTTTCGGCCTTGGATCTGATCGTCAGGTTGAAAGTCCCAGGCTTGGCAATGAAGCGCGAAAGCGCGTCGACCGCGCCCCGCAGTTTCGGCTGGTCGGCCGCAAACTGCTGCAACACCGCCGCGGCCATCATCGTAAACATGCCGCGCGCCTGGTCCTCGGTCACGCCGTTTTGCCCGGCATAGAGCTTGATCCCCTTGGCCATGCCGCCTGTGTCCTCGATCTTGAGCTTCACTTCCCGCGCGGTGAGGCCGAAAAGCGCCACCTGGGTCAAGGCCGCGTCGCCGGAGAAAAAGTCCTTGGTTACCCCACCCATCAGGCCGGAGAGGGAGAGGCTGCCCACGTCCTTGCCGCTGAGCGAAATGTCCTTGATCACCAGGGCCTGCTTGGGCTCATCCCAGGCCGCTTGAATGTTCGAGGAGAGGACCAGCTCTTCGAAGCCCAGTTTGCGGAGCTCTGCGAAGGTCTCATCCTGCGCGTCCGCCGGCACCGGCACGCTCAGATCCTCATAGCGGACGCGGATATCCGTCGGGATACCGTTATAAGGACTGGTGAGCGCCAGCTCATAGTTTTTGAGCGTGAAGCGGATGCGGTCAGGAACGGCTGTGGTAGCAGGCTGCTGCGCGGGATTGGCAGCCTGGCTCGTCTGCTGATCCGCCTCATCCGCCCGCTCGGCATCGGGCATAGGCCCCTCGCCGGCCAGCGCATCCGCCTCGTCGGTTTCGTCGGCGTAGTCTTCTGCATTGGCGTTGCCTGCGCCTGTCTCGGGATTAGGCATATCGACATCGATTCCCGCAACCCGGAACGTGCCGAACTCAGGCAACAGCGTGGTGAACGGGAACGCTCCAAGCTGTTGCTCGTCGAGCCCGGCCATCTTCTTCAGCGCTTCCAGGGTGCTATCCCACGAAAAGCCGGTCATGCTCGCTTCGGAGAGCTTGACGTAGTCGCCGCCCTCGCCCATCGACAGGCCGTGCAAGGCCGCGTCGAGCTTCCGACCGTCCAGTTGAAGCGCCAAACGATCGACGGTGAGGCCGACCTTCTTGCTCTCGTCTTCGCCGTCCTTTGCTGGCGCCTCGATCCTGAGGCCAAGCATCTCCATATCGCCCTTGCCGATCATGTCGGCAACCGACAGGATTCGGGCAAAAAACGCCCGGCGTTCCTCCGGAGCGAGCTCTTCGGGATTTGTGACGGACGTCAACTTCTCCAGCGTTTCGAGAAGCGGCTCGGTCGGCATGCGCATGCTGAACCCGTTGCTGCGCATTTCGTCATAGGCGAAATGCGCCTGGCCGTCCGAGAAGGTGATTGCCTTGACCGAAAGAGGACCGTAGAGCGGCTTTGCCTCCATGTCTTCCGGACCCGACTTTTCCGTGTAAAGTCGGGCCATAGAGGCCGCGTCGAAGTCCCGACCCGTTACTGCGCCGATCGAACCGGTCAGGCGTTCTTTCTTCGTTGCACCGTCTCCATCAGGGATATTCATGGCGAATTCGAAACTGGCGCCGTCGGCGGAATAGCGCGCGACACGGCCATTGGCGATATCCTCCAGGGCCACGTTCTTGTAGATCGTCTTCTGCTCGCTGCCGGCAATCGCCTGGGTCAGGGCAATCTCGGGCGCGGATATCTTCCTTGCCGCAAAGCGTTCGATGCGTTGCGACAGCGAGGCAGCGCTTTTGTTGCTGAGTATTTCGGTGAGCCTACCAGGATCGAGATTGGCGCCTTCGACGCTCGCATGCGGTATGGAGATCTTGCCGATCGCCATTTCGATGTCGAGGCCGTTCACCTCGAGCACCCCGTTCAGGAAGAGGATCTTGGGTCGTCCGTCGACCGCCGCGATATGAACATTGGAGCCATCGGCGAGCGGCAGCGCCACGTCGCGCAGATGAACGCGTCCGAGAAAATCCACCTCGACGGAGCCCGCCTTGCCGCCGCGCTCTGCGAGCAAATCGGTGGCTTTCCTTTCGAGGACGATCTTGCCGCCGGTGACGCCCGCGGCAGCGATCGCAATCACCGCGACCGCCGCCCAAAGCGCCCTGCGCCGGCCCTTGCCGGTTTCCTTCCCTGCTAGCTCCACGATGTTCGTCCTTTCACGACGCGAATGATTGAGACTGCTGCGCGTTGACTAGACATGCGGAGGTTTCTTCGCAAGTTTGGCGGTAGTGCTATTCACCGGTTTCTTGTATTGGCTGCAGCTTGATCTCGATAGATCCAACAAATACATATTATGACTTCCACGCCAAACAGTCTGCCAGGTCATCGGGGCGCGCCGCACGGTGGTTGACTTCCAGCCGATGTCATCATATGACTTCGCAACACATAATACCAATTCATGGGAGGGATCCTTTGTCGCCAGATGAGATCAAGTCTCGCATCGCTTCGGGACTATTGTCGTTTCCGGTTACTCACTTCCACGAAGACTACAGCCTCAATCTCGAGAGCTATCGCAGTCACGTGGAGTGGCTTTCCGGCTTCGGCGCGGCAGCACTGTTCGTCGCCGGCGGCACTGGCGAATTCTTTTCCCTCTCACCGGAAGAGGTTGGCGAGGTGACACGCGCGGCGAAGGAAGCCTCCGGGAACGTGCCGATCATTGCAGGCTGCGGCTACGGCACCGCACTTGCCAGAGAGACGGCCCGCCGCGCCGAAGCGGCGGGTGCCGACGGTCTTCTGCTCCTGCCCCACTATCTCATGGAAGCGCCCCAGGAGGGCATCTACCGGCATGTGAAGGCCGTATGCGAATCCACCGGCCTCGGGGTCATCATCTACAACCGGGCGAACTCAGTCGCCAATGCCGACACGGTCGCTCGCCTCGCCGAGGCATGCCCCAATCTCGTCGGTTTCAAGGACGGTACCGGCAAGGTCGATCTCGTCCGGCATGTGACGGCAAAACTCGGTAATCGGCTCTGCTATATCGGCGGGATGCCCACTCATGAGCTCTTTGCCGAAGGCTTCAACGGCGTCGGGGTGACGACCTACTCCTCGGCCGTCTTCAACTTCGTGCCCGAGCTGGCGCAGCGCTTCTACAAGGCCATGCGGGCGGGCGACCGCGCGACGATGGAGGAGATCCTGCACGGCTTTTTCTTCCCCTTCGCGGCATTGCGCGACCGCGAGCAGGGCTATCCGGTCTCGATCATCAAAGCCGGCGTCGAACTCATCGGACGAACCCCGGGGCCGGTGCGGCCGCCGTTGACGGACCTGAAGCCGAAGGAAAAGGAAATGCTGTGGAGCCTGATCGAAAAGGTTAGGGCATAAGGCCGCGAGAGCGCCCGTATCCCCGGTGTTCCCAATCCCCTCTTTTTACGCGCAACCGGCGCCCCCCGGTTCTGCCTTGCGGGATGAATTCAGCACCTTATCGAGGATGAAGGGCAGAATGCCGCCGGCCTTCAGGGTGCGGATTTCGACATTGGTTTCCATGGCCGCGCTTGCCTCGAAGGAAACGCTGCTGCCGTCCTTCCTGCGGATCGTCACCGGAATTGCGCATCGAGGGGCAATCGTTTTCGGATCGGCCGAGATAACGACGACATCTCCCGGTTCCAGGTTCAACCGGTCGGGACCGAACTCGGCCGGCAGCCGCAACGGCAAGATCCCCATGCCGATCAGGTTGGAGCGGTGAATGCGCTCGAAGCTCAAGGCCAGCACGGCGCGGGCGCCAAGCAGCGACACCCCTTTCGCCGCCCAGTCGCGCGACGAGCCCATGCCGTAGCGCTCACCGGCGAATACGACGACGGACTGGCCGTTTGCGCGATAACGACGAGCTGCGTCCCAGAGCGGCAGGACCTCGCCGGAGGGCGCGTGAATGGTGGAGCCCGCCGGAACGTCGCCGAGCTTGTTGCGCACCGTCTTGTTGGTGAACAGCCCGCGCACCATCACTTCCCAATTGCCGCGCCGGGACGCGAAGACGTTGAGGTCCACCGGGCTGTCGCCGCGTTCTATAAGGTATCTGCCGGCCGTGCCGCTCGCCGGAATGGCGCCGGCCGGAGAGATGTGGTCGGTGGTGATGTCGTCCCCAACAACAAGAAGCGGATGCGCCTCGTAGCTGCCGAGCAGGGTACCGTTGCCAAAGGCGGCAAAGGGGGCCCTACGGATATAGGTGGAACGCTCGTCCCATGGAAAGAGCGTCGTGGTCGGCGCGTCGAGTTCGCCCCAGACGCGACTGGCTTCCGCCGCATCATAGGCCGGCTTGAAATCGCGCGCGCTCAATGCCAGCGCGAGCGCCTCGTCGATCTCGGCGCTCGTCGGCCACAGCATCGAAAGGGTGATGTTGCTGCCGTCGGCGGCTGTTCCGATCGGATCGGTCAGAATATCGAGCTTGACGGTCCCGGCCAGCGCAAAGGCGACGACCAGCGGCGGCGAGGCGAGAAAGCCGGCTTCGAGCTGCGGGTGGACACGGCCCGGAAAATTCCGGTTACCAGATAGCACCGCAACCGGTACGATGCCGCGCTCTTCCATGGCGGCGGCAATCGGCGCCGTCAGCGGCCCGGAATTTCGGATGCAGGTGGTGCAGCCATAGCCGACGATGCCGAAGCCGACCGCTTCGAGGTCTTCGAGGAGCCCGGCGCGCCTGAGGTATCGCTCCGCCGTGGGCGAGCCGGGTGCGAGCGACGTCTTCACCCAATCGGGTGGCTTCAGTCCGAGGGCCCGTGCCTTGCGCGCCAGGAGCCCCGCCGCGACCACGAGCCGCGGATCGGACGTGTTGGTACAGCTGGTGATCGCGGCAATCGCGACCGCGCCGTCCTCCGGGCGGCCCGGCTGCTCGTCTTCGCCGCGCTCCGGGAGCATGGGTCGGATCGATTGGAGGGTAGCCCCGGCCGAGATCCGGTCCTGCGGGCGCGTCGGTCCGGCAAGACTGACTTCCACGGTCGAAAGATCGACCTCTACGACGGCTGTGTAGCGCGGCTCCTTGTGCGGATCGAACCATAGGCCGGCGCGCCTGGCATAGGCCTTGACGAACGTGACCTGATCGCGCGAGCGCCCCGTCATCTCGAGATATTTGATTGTCTGCTCGTCGATCGGAAAAAAGCCGCTGTTTCCGCCGAACTCCGGCGTCATGTTGGCGACCACTGCGCGGTCGCCGGCGGTCAGCGTCGAAACGCCGGGGCCGAAGAATTCGACATAGCGGTCCTGCAGATCGATCCTGCGAAGCTGTTCGGTGACGGTGAGCGCCAGATCGGTTGCGAGCACGCCGCTTTTCAGGGCTCCGGTGAACTTCACTCCGACGACGTCGGGAACCCGGAGCGTCACCGGCATCCCGAAGAAGACGCTCTCCGCCTCGAGCCCGCCGACGCCCCAGGCAAGCACGCCGATGCCGTTGATCATCGGCGTGTGGCTGTCGGTGCCGATCAGCGTGTCCGGCATCGCCCAGAGCACGCCATCGACGAGCTTGCTTGTCGCGACGGTGGCAAGCCTTTCGAGATTATGCATGATCCCGGTACCGGGCGGATGCACCGTGAAACCACTCAGCGTATTGGTGGCCCATTTCATGAAGCGATAGCGCTCTGCATTGCGCTCGAACTCGCGCGCCATGTTCTTTTGGAGCGAGCCCGCCTGTCCGAAGAAATCGACGCCCACCGAATGATCCGTCGAGACGTCTACCGGCACGACCGGATTGAGCAAGGCGGGATCGCCGCCGGCCTCCGCGAGCGCCGAGCGCATGCCGGCGATATCGACGAGCGCCGGACCGCAGGTGGTATCGTGCATGAGGACGCGGTTGGGCAGAAACGGGATCTCATGCTCGCTCGTTCCGGTCCCAAGCCACGCCAGGATTGCGTCCTTCGACCTCGCCGCATCGTTCCCGGCGGTGCGCAGCACGTTCTCCAGCAGGATGCGATGGATATAGGGAAGACGCGTCAACGCCTCGCCTGCCTCAGCGGGAAGATCCACAATCGTATAATCCACGCCGTTGACGCCGAGATGTGCCAGCTTAGTCTCGGGCATTGATTCCTCCGTCTCGAGAATGAGCGGCTTCCTGAGCCTTCGGGAGGCAAATTACATATTATAATCATAAAATGCAATCTAGATCGTGCGGCGAAAGCTGCGCAACACCCTCCTCTCACGGCACACCGACATGTTGGTTTGGAACATACCCGCGAAGAACTCCGTTCATTGCCCATGAAAGGAGTGAACAATGAATCAGATAATTTACCTGGTTGGACTCGTTGTGGTCGTGCTCGCTGTCTTGGCGTTCTTTGGGTTGGGGTAGTCAGCAAGGCGACATGCTATGAATTGGCCGACGCCGGGCGCCGAGCGCCAACGGGCGTCACTAAATATCGGCAAGTAGAGGCAGATCAGGGTCTCCGGACAGAGAAGCCTTCGAGGAAAAACAAAGCCCCTAGGACAGCGCCGTATCCTCGCGCTCTCAGACCTGCGGCGTCTTGATCCGGCTTGCCCCCATGATGTGCGTGTAGAGAAATGCCGCCGCTTCGGTTCTGCGTCCCGCCTCGACGAGGTCGAGGATGTGCAGGTGCTCGCTCGTCTGCCGAGGCAGGCAGCTGCGGTCGATCGTGATCTGATACTCGATCAGCCGGCGCAGCCGATTGATGCGCTTGATCGCATCGAGGAAGAAGTCGTTCTGCGAACAGGCCACGAGCATTTCGTGAAAGTCGTTGTTCGCCTTGAATATCTCGGCGCGCGACCAGGTCTCGTAACCGCCCTGCCCCAAAGCCGTCTGCACGGCGCGGGCCTTCCTGAACTCCTCCGGGTTCGGTTCGAACGTCGGCAACAGCATCGCCTGCTGCTCGATGACCGCGCGGAAGACGTAGCCCTCCTCATAGCTCTGGCGCGAGGTCAGCGTTTCGCGAAAGGCCCATCCGTTGCCCGGCAGGCGCTCCATCCAGCCCTCTTCGGCAATCCGATGCAGGGTTTTCAAGAGCCGGCTGCGGGCGACGTCATAAAGCCGCATCAGCTCGTTTTCGCTGACGCGCTCCTCGAGCTTGCCGGCGAGACGGTCCTCGGCGATGCGGAAGTAGAGCGGGTCCTCCTCCTCGCGCCGAGGCTGACCGTCGGGTTTCGCCGTCTCGACCTTTGCCGCGTCCATCGTCAGAAAGTAGCCGCGATTGGGCTCGGCGCGCACGATTCCCATCGTCTCGAGCTTCTTCAATGCGGCATTGACCGGGGCGCGGGAAACGCGAAACGCATCGGCGAGCATTTGACATGGCAGATGCTCGCCGGCGCGCATCTGGTTCGTTTTCACGAATTCGAGGATGTTCGCGGTGATCTGCGGGGACACACTTTGTCTTGCCATGGTTCGCCGTTTGGTTTCGGCTCGGTAACGAACGAGCTCAACGTCGATTTATGCATTCAGCAGCGCGATTGCAAAGCCCGCTAACGACGTCAATCCTCGTCATGCTTGAAGCGCGACAATCCGCTGAACACGAAAGGTGCGATAAGGGCGATGGTGGCGATCCCGATCATGATGGCCGAGCTCGGATGCTGCAGGAAGATCATCGGATCGCCGAGGCTCATCTGCAGCGAGCGCCTGAGGGCGTTGTCGGCCAAAGGACCGAGGATCAGTCCGACCACCGCCGGAGCGACGGGATAATCGTACCGCCGCATCAGGAAGCCGAATGCGCTGAGCAACAGCAGTTCGACGACCGAAGGATTGGCGGCGATCGTGCCCATGGAGGCGAAGATCAGGATGCCGCCATAGAGCCAGGGCAGCGGAATGCGCAGCAGCTTCACCCACAGACTGACAAGCGGCAGGTTGAGGATCAGCAGCATCACATTGGCGATGAAGAGGCTGGCGACAAGCCCCCAGACGAGATCGGCGTGCTGGGTGAAGAGGAGCGGACCCGGCTGGATATTGTACTGCTGAAAGCCGGCCAGCATGACGGCGGCCGTTGCCGAGGTCGGCAGGCCGAGGGTCAGAAGCGGAACCAGCGTTCCGGCGGCCGAGGCGTTGTTTGCCGCCTCCGGGCCGGCGACGCCCTCGATCGCGCCCGAGCCGAATTCCTGAGGCTTGCGGCTCAGCCTTTTCTCCATCGTATAGCTCAGGAAGGTGGGGATTTCCGCGCCGCCGGCCGGCAGTGCGCCGATTGGAAAGCCGACCACCGTCCCGCGCAGCCAGGCTTTCCAGGAACGCGACCAGTCTTCCTTGGTCATCCAGATCGAGCCTTTGACGGGAATAGGCTTTTCCGGCTTGTAGAGGTGGCGCGAAGCGACATGGAGCGCTTCGCCGATTGCGAACAGCCCGACCGCAAGCGTCGTCACCTCCACCCCGTCGAGCAATTGCGGCACGCCGAAGGTGAGGCGCGCCTGCCCGGTCAGCTGGTCGAGCCCCATGAGGCCGAGCCAGAGGCCGAAGGCGAGGCTCGTCAGGCCGCGCAGCGGCGAGGAGCCGAACGTCGCCGAGACGGTGACGAAGGCAATTAGCATCAGGCGGAAATAGTCCCAAGGAGCGAACTTGACCGCGACCTTCACGAGCGGCGGCGCCAGGAAAGCCAAAGCGACGGTGGCGACCAAAGCGGCCACGAAGGATCCGATCGCGGCGGTCGCCAACGCCGGGCCGCCACGCCCGGAGCGAGCCATCTTGTTGCCTTCGAGCGCGGTGACGACGGCGGCGCTTTCGCCTGGCGTGTTCAACAGGATGGCGGTGGTGGAGCCGCCATACATGCCGCCGTAATAGATGCCGGCGAACATGATGATCGAGCCGCCCGGATCGAGCTTGAACGTCACCGGCAGCAGAAGTGCGACGGTGAGCGCCGGGCCGATGCCCGGCAGCACGCCGACGGCCGTGCCTATGAACACGCCGATGGCCGCGAAAATGAGGTTGGCCGGCTGGATCGCCAGCGAGAAACCATCGATGAGCAGGTTGATTGCGTCCATTGCCCCGATCCTAGAACAGCCGCTCGAACGGACCTTTCGGCAAGGCGAGGCTCAGAAGCTTGTTGAACAGAAGAAATATGATGAGGCCCATGACCGCCCCGATTGCGAGATCGACGAGCAGCGCCTTGCGGCCAAATGCCCGTGCAGTGAAGGCGAACAGCAGGGTCGATCCGAGGACGAAACCGGCGCCCAGAAAGATCGAGCCGATCAGTCCCGACAAGGCGACCGCGATCCAGCCGATGGCTTTCCAGTCGGCGTCGTCAGCTTCAACGGCCGACGTCTGGAAAGCGGTGAGCAAATGCCCGACACCCAGCACAGCCAGGAAGAGACAGATGAAATAGGAGGCGGCATTGGCGCCCATGCCATAGGTGGCGCGGGCGGTCATCTGGCTCGCATCCCAGTAGGTCACCGCCGCCACGGCGAACAGCACGATGGCAACGACCACGGCCGGGCGGTTTGCCTGCTTCAAGCTACTCTCGGTCATGAAATCCTCATCGGTAGTCGGGGAGGCTAACGCCTCCCCTCTGCAGTCATCACTGTGCAAGGCCGATCGACGTCAGGATCGTGCGGACCCGTTCGGTTTCGGAGGCGATGAACCCAGTGAACTCGTTGGAGGGGGCATAGTAGTCCGTCCAGCCGCGCGCCTTGACGATGTCCTTCCATTGCTGCGACTTGACGGTGTTGTCGATGGCGGCTTTGAGCGCCTCGAGGTCCTCGCCTTCGACGCCCGGAGGAGCGAAGATCCCGCGCCAGTTGACGAGCTCGATATCGAGCCCCTGCGCCTTCAGCGGCTTGGCTTCGATGCCTTCGATCGGCTCCGGATAGGAGATGGCAAGCGCCCGGAGATCGCCCGACTTGATCTGCCCTTCCCATTCGCCATAGCCGGAGACGCCGGCGGTCGCCTGACCGCCGAGCATGGCGGCCAGTGCCTCGCCGCCGCCGGAATAGGCGGCATAGTTGATCTTGCTCGGGTCGGCGCCCGCCGACTTGGTGATCAGCGCCGCCAGGATATGGTCGGCCCCACCGGCCGATCCACCCACCCAGATGGTGGTCGCCACGTCCTTCTTGATGGTGGCGAGCAGGTCGTCGATCGTCCGGATCGGCGAATCCTTCGGAACCACGACGACAAGCGGGTCGCCCGTCAGGCGCGCAAGCGGCGTGACCTGGGTGAGATCGACCGGCGAATTGTTCGAGATGCTGGCGCCGACCAGCGTGATTCCGGCGACAAGCAGCTGATCGGCCACGCCCTTGGCGCTGCCGACGAACTGAGCGAGGCCGACGGTGCCGCCGGCGCCCGGCACGTTGACGACCTGGACGCTCTTGGCCTGGCCGGACGCCATCATCGCTTCCTGCAGCGAGCGCGCCGCCGAATCCCAGCCACCGCCAGCCCCGGCCGGCGCCGTGATGGTCAATTCGAGGTCGCTGGCGGCCGAGACGCCGGGATAAACGGCAGTGCCCGCCAATGCTGCCAGGCAGAGGGCGGTTTTCAGAAATTGTCGCATGCGATTGCTGCTCCCAAAACGGAAAACGAACGGCGAGCCTCCTTGCCGTTGTGGGCAATCTGCATTAAATAATTATAAAATGCAATAATGAAATGAAACGTCCAGTCTGATGAGCGATCCGGTTCGCAGCCCAGAAACCTGTCTTTGGACAAGCGCATCGCGCAACCGGGAATATTTCGAAATTTCTTTGGGTTTTGCCGCACAGACCTGGCAAATACGCAATTTCTTTTGCCAGAAATACTCCTAATACAAACGAGCGGCGCAAGCCCCCAGCGATCGGCCGTGGCTGGTTTGCTCTTTTCGAAATTATCGCTATTTTATGCCTGTAGACCCGAGTCTGACGCCCGTATCGCCTTCGAAGAGGATTCCGAGAGATATGACCGACGGCCGTAAACCATCGGGAGAAACCCGCGCCGGCGACGTGCTGCAACGCATGCGCCTCGACATCATCTCCTGCGTCCTGAAACCCGGATCGAAGCTGCGTTTCGAGCCGTTGAAGGACATGTATGCAGTCAGTTTCTCGACCTTGCGGGAAGCGCTGTCGCGCCTGGTCGCGGAAGGTCTGGTCATCGCGGAAGGCCAGCGCGGGTTCATCGTCGCCCCCCTCTCGCTTGCCGATCTCATCGATCTGACCGATGTGCGCGTGCTGGTCGAGCGTGAAGCTCTTCGCCGCGCCATCGAAAAGGGCGACGACCGCTGGGAGGCCGAGATCATCGGCACCTATCACCGCATGGACAGGTTGCAGAGCCGCCTCGGTCACGAATATTACCTGTCGGAGGACTGGTCCAAGGTTCACGGCGAATTCCACTATGCGCTCGTTTCCGCTTGCGGATCGCCCAACCTCTTGGAGATCCGCCAGAAGCTCTTCGAGCGTGCGCACCGCTACCGGCGCATGTCCTCGCATTTTCGGCCAAAATGGCGTGAAAAGGATGTCGAGCATCGCACGATCATGGAAGCTGTTCTGGCCCGCGATCCGAAACGGGCGAGCGATCTCATCGAGCGCCATATCCGCGAGACCACCGAAAACGTGGTGGAACATGCCGGCCACCTGTTCAGCGGCGGCCTTCCGAGAAGCGGCGCGAACGTCGCCGCCGAGTAGCCTCGCCGAGTCGCGCAGTGACGCTCTAAGACGCCCCATCTCCTTCCGGCCGCGACCGGGCGACCTCGGCAAGCAACTGCCGCACCCAGCGGTGCAGCCCCGACTGTGCGGTGCGCGCGGTCCAGTACATGTCGATATGGATTGGCACGTCGAGCGGAAAGTCCACCACGCTCAGCCTGTCGCTCAACCCATGCGCAAGCCGGCCGGGAATGGTCGCGATCAGGTCGCTTCCGGCAATGATACGTTCGAGATTGTCATGGCTCGGAAGAACGACGGCCGGTTCGAAGGGGATGCCCTTGGCACCCAGCGCCGCGATATAGAGTCCCCGCCATTCGCCGTTGTGGTTCACCTGGATGTGCCGCGCGGAGCGATAGTCCGAGAGGCTGAGCGGCGCCTGCGCCAAAGGGTTGCCCGGATCCATCACGCAAACATAGCGGTCGGTGAAGAGATGGGTGCGGAAATAGGCCTCCCCGAATATCTCGATCGGGCCGAGCACGACGTCGCACTCATTCTGCTTCAACTGTCGCTTGCCGTGCACGGCAGACTCGAGCACCACGAGACGGACGTTCGGCGCCGCCCGCCTGAGGCGCGCGCAGAATTCCGGCATGACGATCTGCCGTTCGTGGAAATTGCAGGACACGGTGACCGCTCCCGTGGCCGAGGTAGGATCAAAAGTCTGCTCGGCCGTGAATGCGAGGAGCTGGTCGAGCATGCGGCGGGCGGTTTCGGTCAGTTCCGAGCATTTCTCCGTCGGCAACATCCGGTTGCCCTGCCTGAGGAACAAGGGATCGCGGAACACCGTCCTCAGCCGCTCCACCGTATAGCTCACCGTCGACTGATTGACCTGCAGGCGGTTCGCAGCCGCCGAGAAAGAGCCGAGATCGCAAACCAGCACCAAAACCTTGAGGCTGCCGAGATCGATCCCGTCCAGATGCTGCTTCTGCCCCATTCGATCCCCGCGACATCGTCTGCCGCAGGATACGTTCCGACGAAAGCTTATGCAATTACTGCATATCCTCAATCCAAGTCATCGAATTGAAGGATGGTCTCCGTGCGAGGTAACGTCCCCCCATCAAGTGCAACGGATTGTCAGGGAGGGACAAGATGGCGCTCGCCGTTCCCGTCGTATCGGACATTGCTTTTTCGGATCTGCTGGCCGACCCCTATCCCATCTACAAGCGCCTGCGCGACATGGCCTCGGCCGTCTATGTGGATACCGCCCGGCTCGCGCTCGTGACGCGCTTCGATGACATCATGACGATCGAGCGCGATTCCGAGACCTTTGCCTCGAGCAATCCGGGCTCGCTCGTCAACAAGGTCATGGGCCACACCATGATGCGCAAGGACGGCGAAGCGCACGCCATCGAACGTCGGGCGATCGAGGTCAGCTTCCGGCCGGGCACGATCAAGAACCACTGGGCGGCGCAATTCGAGGCGATCAGCGACCGGCTCGTCTCGGAGATTGAAAGCCGGGGCGAGGCGGATCTGTTCGATGCGCTGGCGGCGCCGATGGCGTCGCTCGCCCTCATCGAACTTCTCGGCCTCAAGGATTTATCCTGGCAGACGCTGGCGCATTGGTCGCAGGCGCTGATGGATGGCGCCGGCAACTATTCCGGCGATCCTGCAATTTCCGCCCGGGCGACGGGAGCTGCCGCGGGCGTCGATGCGGCAATCGACGCGGTCCTCCCCTGGCATCGCCAGAACCCCAATCCGGCGGTGCTGTCCTCGATGGTCAATGCTGATCACCCGATGAACCTTGAGCAGATCCGGGCGAATATCAAGGTGATCATCGGTGGCGGCCTCAACGAACCGCGCGATTCCATTCTTTCGCTGACGCTGGGGCTCCTTTCCAATCCGGTTCAATTGGCCACCGTCATGGCCAACCCGGATCTCTGGCCGTTGGCTCTCGATGAGGCGGTGCGCTGGATCTCGCCGATCGGCATGTATCCGCGACGCGTGACCCGCGATGTCGAACTCTCCGGCGTAGAGTTGCGGGCGGGCGACCAGCTCGGCCTTTGCGTCGGCGCGGCCAATCGCGACGACCGCCGTTTCGAGAACCCGGATAACTTCGACCTCTTCCGCCCCAAGCAGCCGCATCTCGCCTTCGGCGCCGGCCCCCATTTTTGCGCCGGCGCCTGGGTTGCCCGCCAGATGGTCGGCCGGATCGTCGTGCCGATGCTTTTCTCGCGCCTGAAGAACCTGCGCCTCCAACCGGATGCGCCGGCGCGGATCCACGGATGGGTGTTCCGCGGTCCCGTTTTTCTGCCGGTCGCCTGGGACGTGTAAGCCGGCCCCGTCCAACCTACCCGCCAGTCCAGGAGGAATGTCGATGCCGACCATCACTTTCATTACCGCCGAGGGCAAGGAACATGCCGTCACCGCGGAAATCGGCAGGTCGGTCATGGAGATTGCGCTGGAGAAGAGCATTCCGGGCGTCGTCGCCGAGTGCAACGGATCGGCCGCCTGCGCCACCTGTCATTGCTATTTCGACCCGGCCTTTGTCGAAGCGATCGGGCCGATCGGCGAGCACGAGAGCGACATGCTCGACTTCACCGCCTCGCCGCGCCGGCCGGAAAGCCGGCTCAGCTGTCAGATCCGCGTCGCCGATGCGCTCCACGGGATGACGGTGCGCATACCGGCCGTGCAGTAGGTCTACGAGGCAGCAGGGAGGGCGACATGCGTCACGTAGCGATCATCGGGGTGGGCCAGGCCGGCAGTGCCCTGGCAGCAAAGCTCAGGGAGCTCGGCTTTGACGGCCGCATCACGCTGATCGGCGACGAACTGCACCCGCCCTATCAGCGGCCACCCCTTTCCAAGGCCTATCTGCTTGGCAAGCTCGCTGCCGACAGGCTCGCGCTGCGTGGACCCACGTTCTACGCCGAACGCGGCATCGATCTGCGGCTCGCAACGAAGGTCACGCGGATCGTACCGGCCGAGAAGCGCATCGAACTAGGTCCGGAGAGCCTCGCCTATGACGACCTCGTGCTTGCGACGGGCGCAGCACCCATCCGTCTGCCGGCCGATATCGGCGGAGCGCGCGCCAATATCTTCACGCTGAGAACGATCGGCGACGTCGAAGAGATCACGCCGCATGTCGCCTCCGGAAAGCGCGCCTTGATCATCGGCGGCGGCTATATCGGGCTGGAGGTCGCCGCCGCACTCAAACAGGCGGGCGTCGATGTGACGCTCGTCGAACTCCAGGACCGCATCCTCGGCCGCGTCGCCGCTCCCGAGACCTCCGCCTATTTCCGCTCGCTTCATGCCGATCGCGGTGTCAGGCTCCTCGAAGGCATCGGGCTCGTCAGCCTGGAGGGGGAGAACCGCGTCCGCAAGGCACGGCTTTCGGATGGTTCGTGCATCAACATCGATTTCGTCATCGTCGGCATCGGAATCCGCCCGAGCGTGGCGCTCGCCGACGCGGCTGGACTGGCGTTGGAAAACGGCGTCTGCGTCGACCCTCAGGGAAGGACTTCCGCAGACGGGATCTGGGCGGCCGGCGATTGCGCCTCCTTCCTGATGGATGGCCGCCGCCTGCGCATCGAGAGCGTGCCGCACGCGATCGACCAGGCGGAGGCCGTTGCGGCCAACATCCTCGGCGCGAACCGCGACTATCGCCCGAGGCTATGGTTCTGGTCGGATCAGTTCGACGTCAAGCTGCAGATCGCCGGGCTCAACAGCGGCTACGACCGGATCGTCGAGAGAAAAGGCGCCAGGCCGGGCTCGTGCTCCTATTGGTATTTCGCCGGCGAGAAACTGCTCGCCGTCGACGCGATCAATGATGCGCGCGCCTACATGATGGCCAAGAAACTGATCGACGCGGGACAGTCCCCGTCGCCGTTCGATGTCGCCGACGGCGCGCTTGCATGAACGAATGCCCAGCCGCTATGGTCCGGCCCGGGAACGACGTGCTCAGCGCCCGCCTTCTTTCGTACGCAGCTGCCGGAAGGTAATCGAGTATCGCAGTTGGTTCACCGGCGGAATGGAATGTTCCCATTCGCTGCGAGATGGACCGGCAAGGAGATAGGCCGAACCGGGCTGGAGAACGATCGAAGCGCGCTCCCACTTTCCACCGGATCGACGGCGCAGTCTGAACGTGCAAGCGGACCGGAGCGACACCCCGACGACGTTGCCGAAGACTCCCTTGTCCTTGTGCCATCCGATCGGCGCCCCGATGTCGTATTCCGTGACCAGCGCCTGTTCCAACCCCTCTGCCGGCAATCCGGCGAAATCCGCGGCCAACTGGCGCACCGGCAGGAGCATCGGCGGGATAGGGTCGATTTCCCGAAGCGATTCCGTGCTGAAATCGTATTTCCAGCCGAAGGAGATCACCCGTCTCCTGCCTTCGAAACCATGGAAATCGAAAGGCTTGAACGGAAGCTGCGGTATTGCCCCGAGGAGATCCTCTTGAATCTTCTGAGGGACGATGTCCGGCTCGTAGCGAAAGCCCTCCGGCAGATTGCCGACCGGATTTCCGAACAGGTCTCCTTGCATAAGCACCTCGCCACGGCCGCCGATCTCGTGCGAAAACAATTCAGAAGACGAGTCGTTCCCGTCGAGGCACGTGGGCTATGGCTTCAGGCGCGGCTCCGGAGAATGTCTGCGAGACTGACCGGCCGCAGATCTCTGGCATCGACGCCCACGTCGAACTGCCGAGGCATCGGCTTCAATTTGCCGTGGGAGTGGCCGTGCAGATCGATCGACCGCTTTCCCATCTGGTTCCAGGTTCGGAACGGATAGTGGCAGAGAATGAGCAGACGCCCGTCGACCAAGAGTTCCGCGTAGTGCTGTATGCTCTGCCAGCCGCTCGCTTTGACCGTGGCGAGCGGATCGTTGTTGCCGACGATCAGATGCTTCCTGCCGTTTAGTTTGGAGAGCAAACCTTCCGCAAAGCCCGATTTCCTCGAGGCAAAGTCGCCTAGATGCCAGATCTCATCCTCCGGCGAGACCGTTTCGTTCCAGTTGGCGACGAGCGCAGCATCATGATCGGCCAGGTTGGAGAACGGCCGACGATCGATGCTGAGCACCCGCGCCTCGCCAAAATGCGTGTCACTCGTAAAATAGATCATCCTGATAACCGCTGCCTGCTCAGTTCCACCGGCACCGCCTCACCGGAATGTGGCACTAGTCGGAAGCCACGGGAACGAACATTCCGAGCTTCACATCTTTCAGTACGACATTCGTGTGGATTCGCTTGATCTGAGGATTTTGTGACATGATCTGCGCGGTGATCTCGTCGTATTGAGTGACGTCCTCGGCGGTGATGATTGCCACGAGATCCACCGATCCGGTCACGTAATAGACCTGCTGGATGTGATCCTGCTTATCGACCCAGCTGCGGAATTTCGCCAGAGCATCGTAATTTTCACGCTCGATCTCCATGCCGGCGATGAACGTCATCGGATTTCCGGCGATCTTGCGGTCGACCAGGGCAATCTCGGCGGAAATGATCCCGTCCTCGCGCATCCGCTTGAGGCGGCGTTGAACGGCGGACGCCGAAAGGCCGATGATGTCGCCGATCGCCTCCGCTTTGAGTTGACAGTCGCGCTGCACGATCTCGAGAATCTTCCGATCGAATTGGTCCAGTGGCTCCGTCATTGTCTCCTCGCCTCGGTGATTTGCCGCAGCCTATACCCCATTGGCGCGGCACGTCGCCCCAAATTCGGGCCATGTACGCCTTTTTCCGGCGCGCGAGGACGAAACTTCCGCGTCATTGAGCGCGTCGTTGTCCTATTGTAATGGGAGTGCCGCCGAACATCATGGGCCCCCGGTGTGGTTGGGAGCTTGGCCGCACGTTCGCCGAACTTCTGCACAAATTCCGCATATTGAACGCCAAATGCGCGGCAAAGCCGCCCGGCAAGGCAATATTATTGCCGACCAAATAACTAAAAAACGCAAGGGGACCGACAGGAATGAAGCAAACGGCCGCCGCCTTGCTGGTCGAAGACGTCCACAAGAGCTTTGGACATCACCGGGTCCTGAAGGGCGTGTCGCTGTCGGCACACAAGGGCGACGTCATTTCCCTCATCGGCTCTTCGGGCTCCGGGAAGAGCACCTTCCTCCGTTGCATCAACTTTCTGGAGATTCCCGACCGCGGCCGCTTCGTTATCAGCGGCGAAGAGGTCCTGATGAAGCCGAGCCGGGAGGGGCGCTCCCATCCGGCCAATTGGCGGCAGATCGAACGGATCCGGACCGGCCTCGGCATGGTGTTCCAGAGTTTCAACCTATGGGCTCATATGACTGTGCTTGAAAATGTCATCGAGGCGCCCATTCATGTTCTGCGAATGAACCGCAAGGAAGCGATCGAGCGGGCCGAGGCCTTGCTTTCCAAGGTCGGTCTTTACGACAAGCGGCACGCCTATCCGGCGTTCCTTTCGGGTGGACAGCAGCAGCGTGCCTCGATCGCCCGCGCGCTCTGCGTCGATCCGGCGCTGATGCTTTTCGACGAGCCCACTTCGGCACTCGATCCCGAGCTTGTCGGCGAGGTGCTGAAGGTCATCCGCGAGCTCGCCGAAGAGGGCCGCACGATGCTGCTCGTTACGCACGAGATGAAATTCGCCCGGGACGTCTCCAGTCACGTGATGTTCCTTGATCAGGGCTGCGTCGAGGAAGAAGGGCCTCCCGCCCAGGTCTTCGGCGCGCCGCTCAGCGCCCGCTGCCGCGCGTTCACCGGTGCTCTCAGCCATTGATCCGTCCGTTTCCATTCCGACGAAAACTAGAAGGGGTAGTCGAATGAAGTTGTTTTCCATCCTGATGGCCGGCGTGGCCTTCTCTCTTGCAGGTGCGGCCAATGCGGAAGTGCGCTTCGGCATCATGAACGAAGCCTACCCGCCCTTCTTCACGAAGGATCCGTCCGGCAAATGGGTCGGTTGGGAAATCGAGCTGATGGACGCGGTCTGCGCGGAGATGAAGGAGACCTGCTCCATCGTCGACATGTCCTGGGACGGCCTGATCCCCGGCCTCGATGCGAAGAAATTCGATGTCATCTGGTCGTCGATGTCGATCACCGACGAACGCAAGAAGACGATCGACTTCACCGACAAATACTACAACACGCCGAGCAAGCTGATCGGCGCCAAGGACGGCAAGATCGGAGCTGCCCCCGAGGATGTTGCCGACAAGACCATCGGCATACAGGTCTCGACGATCCAGTCCGAATATTACAAGAAGTATTTTGCCGACAAGGCATCGGAACAGACCTATGCGACGCTCGACGAAGCCTTCCAGGACCTGGCCGCCGGCCGGATCGACTATGTCTTCGGCGATGCCATTCCGCTGGCGGAATTACTGAAATCGGATTTCGGCAAGAATTGCTGCGAAGACAAGGGCAACGTCAAGGACGACGCGGCGATCCTTGGAACCGGCATCGGCGGCGGGCTGCGCAAGGACGATACAGCACTGCGCGACAAGCTCAATGCGGCGATCGCCGCCGTCAGGGCCAGCGGCAAATATACCGAGATCTCCAAGAAGTATTTCGACTTCGATCCCTATGGCGAATGACTGGAGGGGCAATCGGCGCATGACGGGTCATGCGCCGATTGCCCACTGCCTTTGATTGCAATCAGGTAGATCCGAATGTCATCCAGCCAATCGCTCCTGGAACTGCTCTCCCCCTACCCGCCCGGGTGGGGAGGCGTGCTGCTTGCCGGAGCGCTCTCGACCGTGTTGATTTCGCTCGGCGCTTATCTCGTCGGCATCGTCATCGGCTTGATCGGCGCGATCGGCAAGCTGAAGGGTAACCGTCCGGTTCTGCTCGTCCTCGATCTCTATACGACGGCGGTTCGCGCCATCCCGGAGCTGATCCTGATCATCGGCCTCTATTATGCGGGGACCGATGGGCTGAACCGCCTCCTGGCGGCACTCGGCCTTCCGCCGATCGAGATCAACGGTTTCGTCGCCGCCGTCGCGGTGCTCGGCATTGTCCAGGGCGCCTACATGACCGAAGTGTTTCGCGGGGCGATCCTCGCCGTTCCGATCGGACAGGTCGAAGCGGCTGCCGCCTTCGGCATGAGACCGCGGCTCCGCTTCCGCCGCATCGTGCTGCCGGCCTTGATGCCGAATGCGCTGCCGGGCCTTGCCAATCTCTGGATGTGCGTCACCAAGGATAGCGCGCTGATCGCCGTCGTCGGCTATCAGGAGCTGGCGCTGGCGACCCGGATCGCCGCAGGCAACACCAAGCACTACTTTCTGTTTTTCCTCGCCTCCGCCGCGCTGTATCTCGCCATAACGCTGCTCTCCAACGTCGTCTTCTCGGCGCTCGAGACCCGCTTCCGGCGCGGCCAGCCGAAGACCGCATAGGAGGGCCTCGTGAGTTTCTCGTGGATTTTCTCCTATTGGCCGCTGCTTGCCGCAGGCGCAGTCCAGACCGTGCTGCTGCTGGTCATTTCGGTCGGCTTCGGCTTCGTTCTGGCGATCGGCCTTGCCCTGGCGCAGGTGATTGGCCCGCGCTGGCTCAAATTGCTGGCACGCGGCTACTGCACCTGCCTGCGCGGAACGCCGCTCTTGATCCAGCTGTGGCTGCTCTACTACGGCGTCGGCTCGCTCCTGCCGATGATCCCGGGCCTGCGCGCAAGCTTCCTCTGGCCGGTCCTGCGCGAAGGGTTCTTCTTTGCAGCCGTGAGCTTCACTCTCAACTATGCGGCCTACGAGGCCGAGGTGCTGCGCGGCGCGCTTCTCGCCGTTCCCAAGGGCGAGCTCGAGGCCGGCCGGTCCTTCGGCATGTCTTCACGGACGCTGCTCAGGCGTATCTGGCTGCCGCGCGCCATCCGCATCGCATTGCCGACGATCGCCGGCGAGGTCGTGCTGCAATTGAAGGCAACACCTCTCGCCTTCACGGTGACGGTGATGGACCTCTATGCCGTGGCCTACAAGGTGAGACAGGACACACTGCTGGTCTACGAACCGCTGATGGTGGTGACGGTCTTCTATGTCTGCCTGACGCTTATCATCACCCGCGCCTTCAAGATCGTCGAAGCCCAGGTTCCCGTGCGGCGCTAGCGCCGCGAGGGGCTTATCGATTTGGCCGCGCACGAGGCCCTTATGGCGCCTTTTCTCGGCAGTTCGGCAGCTCCTGAGCGGCCAAAAACATTGAGCGAGCACTAGAGTCCGTGTCGAAACGCATCTGGGAAAGGTTTTTCATGTCCTCGGATCAGGCGACCCCCATAGTCATGGCGGAGGACCGCAGCCAGACGATGATCCGGCCACCTGCGGTCGGCCGCCCGTCTCTGCACTGGGAAACCCTCGCGCTCGACGGTGGGCTGGAGATCGATCCGACGACGAGGGCGATCGCCCCCAATATCTCGATGTCGGTCAACAATATGCTCACCCCCGGTGACGGTGCCTTTTCGGCCGACGGCGTCGAGGATCTGACGGCGCTGCCATTCCTCTACGCGCGTTGGACCAATCCGACGGTGCGGCAGCTCGAACAGCGGATGGCCGCCCTCGAGGGCACCGAGGATGCGCTAGCGACCGCGACTGGCGTCGCGGCGATCGCCGCCACCTTCCTGACCTGCCTCAAGAAGGGCGATCACCTGATCATCAGCGATGTCTGCTACGCGGGCGCCAACGAGCTGGCCCGGCGGATCTTGCCCGACTACGGGATCGAGGTGACCGCCGTGAACATGGCGCGCCTCGACGAGGTCGCTGCTGCCTTCCGTCCCAGCACGCGGCTCGTCCATTGCGAAAGCCCCTGCAACCCGATCCTGCGATTGACCGATCTTTGCGCTGTGGCGGCGCTCGCCCATCGGCACGGGGCAATCGTTTCGGTCGATTCCACGCTTGCCACGCCTGTTGCCACCCGGCCGCTCGCTCTTGGCGTCGATCTCGTCATTCACTCGCTGACGAAGTTCATCAACGGCCACGGCGACGCCCTCGGGGGCGTGGTTTGCGGCCGCAAGGAGCTGGTCGAGAAAATCCGCTCGCGCGCCGGCGTCTATCTCGGTGCGTCGCTGTCGGCTCACAACGCCTGGCTCATCATGCGCGGCATCGACACGCTCTTCCCGAGGCTCAGGGCAGTGTCCGATTCGGCGATGCGTATTGCCCGTTTCCTTTGCGATCATCCGGGCGTCAAATCGGTCATCTATCCCGGCTTGGAGACGCACCCCCAGTACGCGCTGGCAAACCGCCAGATGAATGCCTTCGGCGGCATCCTGACATTCCAGACGGACGACCAGCAAAAAATGGCGGTCCGGCTCGCCGATCGGCTGCGAGTGGTGCATTACGCCTTTTCGCTCGGCCACCAGCGCAGCATCGTCGTCCTTCTCGACACCAACGAGATGATGAAGTCCACCTATCGGCTGCAAGGGGCGCAACTCGACGACTACCGCGCCTTCGCCGGCGACGGCGTCTTCCGGCTTTCCGTCGGTCTGGAGGCCGTCGAGGACATCATCGCAGACCTGGATCAGGCGCTCCGATGAAGACCGCAGCGACATCCCATTCCATATTCCCGGGCGACCCGGACCGCTTACGACGTCTTCGGTCATCCGGCGCTGAAGCGAGCAACTGGAGCCCATCATCAATGAGCCAACTACGCATTCTCGACGGCGGCATGAGCCGGGAGCTGATCCGCCTCGGCGCCGAACTCAGGCAACCGGAATGGTCCGCGCTGGCGCTGATGGAGAGCTCTGAGATCGTCGGAAGAGTTCATAGGGAATTCATCGACGCCGGGGCGGACGTGATCACGACGAACAGTTATGCGCTCGTGCCGTTTCACATCGGCGAAGAGCGTTTCCGCTCCGAGGGACGCTCGCTGATCGAACTGGCCGGAAAACTCGCGCGAGAGGCCGCCGATGAGAGGGCCGACCGGAAGGTCCTGGTCGCGGGTTCATTGCCGCCGATCTTCGGCTCCTATGAGCCGGAACGCTTCGACCCCGAGCGCGTGCAGGACTATCTGAAGGTCCTCGTCGAAGGATTGGCGCCCTATGTCGATGTCTGGCTCGGCGAGACCCTGAGCCTGATCGCGGAAGGGGATGCTGTCCGCGCCGCCGTTGCCGCGACCGGCAAGCCGTTTTGGGTTTCCTTCACCCTAACTGATGAGCCCGGGGCCCTCGAAGGCGACGAGCCGAAGCTCCGATCCGGGGAAACCGTGGCCGCGGCTGCCGCCTGGGCGGCCGGCTCCGGTGCCGAAGCGCTTCTGTTCAACTGCAGCCGTCCGGAAGTCATGGCCCGCGCCGTGGCTGTTGCGGCTGCGACGTTCCGGGACAGACGAGCGAATATCGGCATCGGCGTCTACGCCAACGCCTTCGAGGCGGAAGAAGCCGAAGGCGCAGCCAATGAAACGCTCCATCACACCCGCGTCGACCTGACCGCCGACCGCTATTCGCGCTTTGCCTGCGATTGGGTCGAAGCCGGTGCATCGATCGTCGGCGGGTGTTGCGGCATTGGCGCGCGTCACATTCACAATCTGGCACGCTCCTTGCGGTTCCCGCCCGGTTCCGTCATTCGCGATCGGTAGGAGCCGTTCTTGGACTTACACCCGTTCTCCATCAATCCGGCGAAGTGAGCCGGGTCGGTCATGTCTCTCTCCGAGGGGATGCCATGATGCGAAAGCTGCTCTACTAGGCTGCCCAGTCGATGATGACGCGCGTGGTGAAATGGTGCTGGTTGAAGGCGTGGGCAATGAACATTGCGAAGCGGCGTGGTAGGAAGAAAGCCAAGGTGGCATTGGCGCGCAGGCTCGCGGTCGTCATGCATCGCATGTGGCTGGATGGCTCGGAATTCCGCTGGACGAAGGAGGAGAATAACTCAACCGCAGCGGCATAGTCGCCAGCCATAAAGGGCGACCGCGGCAGGAATTAAAAGTTCCGCGTAGCGGCGGAAGACGTCCTTCGCGGACGATGGTGATGTAAGTTCGTGGCCGCGTTTATACCGATGATCCGTCATCAGGAAGCAGCATAGATTGGACCACATCATCTATTGGACCCCATCATGGGAGGGCCAAGTGCCGATCCCGGAGTAAAGCGCGGGCCGCGAACCGATGTCAAACGCTGCACAAGGTCAAACGCTGCACAAGCCGGACGCAGCCAATGATCGCCTACTTTCTGTAGAGCGGCGATTTCGGCTGGAAAGCGGACTTTGCTGCCGTTGCATCCCTTCTGCTTACCGCCTCGCCAGCATTGGCAAGATCAAGCCCCATCCGGTCTCTTGAGGTGGTCCAGACGGTTCGAACCCCAACTTCTTGTAGACGGCTATCGCCCGTTCATTGTCTGGATGCGGATCGGTCGCGATCACAGGTGCGCCCTCATCGACAAGAGCCTGCATCCTCATTCCGATAAACGCTGAACCATGTCCAACGCCGACCATTTCGGGGTCTCCGATATATTGATCAATTCCCCGCGACCCTTTGGGAAGACCGGCAAAATGGTGATCTTCCCATCCGTGCACCGTGTAGTCCTGCAAGAACGCAAAGGGCCTTCGCTGGATCATTTCAATTGACGAACGAGGATCAACCAGTTCTGCTTCACCATACGGCTCACCAGAACCCCACCATTCCAGGACATGCGGGTTCGACCGCCACGCCTTCAGTAAAGCGAGATCATCCAGGGTCGCTCTGCGAAACTCGTACGGATTGGTCGCGAACATTAGATCACTCTAGCAGATTGTGCGACGGTGAGTATGGGCCGAATCCAGACGTCCTCGACTCAGCTATAAAAAATCGCTTGACGCCGACACGCCGACTAGAGAAGGCGCCGCTACGAGCCGCCGACCCCCTCTGTCTCTTCGGGTGTGGGCTCGACCACGTGGACGCGGCTTGCCACGGCAATCGCGGCGGCAAAGACGACCAGCACCGTGGCGACGGCAAAAGTGGCCCTCATGCCGGCCGCGGCTGCGACGCTATCGGCTGTCGCAAAGGCGCTCGCCGTCGCGGCGAAGGAGAAGACCGCGCCCATGACCGACGCGCCGGTGACGAGCCCGAGATTGCGCGAGAGGTTCAGCAGGCCGGAGACGATACCACGTTGCTCGGGGCGCGCATCTTTCATCACGCCGGTAGTGTTGGCCGCCTGGAACAGGGCATAGCCGGCGGTGAGGGTGACGAGAGCCATGACATAGCCGGCGACGCCGAACGGCTGCGGAACAACGGAAAGTGCGAGGCAGCCGATCGCCATGATGCCAAGACCCGCCGCAGCCATGCGCCCCGCGCCGAAGCGATCCACGAGCCGCCCCGCCGGCACACCCGCCAGCGCCGAGACGACCGGTCCGGCCGACATCACCAGGCCGACGAGCGCCGCATCCAGTCCCAGGCCGCGCGACAGGTAGAAAGGCCCGACCACCAATGTCGTCATCATGACCGTCGCGACGAGCATGCTCGTCGCAAGGCCCGATCGCAGCCGCGGTTCGCGAAGCGTCGCAAGACGGACCAGGGGCGAGGCCGCGCGGGACTCCACGAACAGGAAAGCGCAAATGCCGAAGATCGCCGCCAGCAACAGAATCAGGTTGATCGTGCCGAACGTGCCGCCTCCAATGGTCATTGCGAGTGCATAGGCGCCAAGCGTCAGGGCCAGCACCAGCGTGCCGATGACGTCGAAGGCGGGTCTGGTGGACTTTGCTCTCGGTCGAGCTGCAGGCAGGGCATGGTGGCCGAGAAACAGAGCCAGGAGACCGCAGGGCACCGTCACCAGGAAGATCGCTCGCCAGCCGAAGCCGCCAATCAGCACGCCGCCCAGCGAAGGGCCGAGCGCCGTCCCGATCGCGGACATGGTGCCGAGCAGCCCCATGGCACTGCCGGTTCTTTCCTTTGGCACGGCCTCGCCGACCATGGCCATCGCCAGCGCCATCATGACCGCGGCGCCCAGACCCTGCACGGCTCGTGCCGCGACGAGCCAGGAGAGATGCGGAGCGGCCGCGCACGAGGCCGAGGCCATCGTGAACAGGGCGATGCCAGCCAGCAGCAGCTTGCGGCGGCCGACGATATCGCCAAGCCTGCCGACGCTGATGATCAACGTGGTGATGGCCAGGAGATAGGCGAGCACGACCCATTGCACCTCTTGAAACGAGGCGGAGAAGGCCCCGGCCAGGGTGGGCAAGCCGACATTGGCGATGCTGGTTCCCAAGGAGGCGAGCAGCATGGAAAGGGAAAGGCTGGCCAGCGTCCAGCGGACCGAGACCGCCTGCTCCGTGCCTGCAGCAAACGTCTCCTGTGGGTAGGATGTCATCGTCGTCGTCCCTCTCAAAAAGCGTCGGACGACAGGTAGACCGTCGCCGGACATGGCGGAAGGCGCACCGTTTGCACTTCATTCGTGCATCTGACGCGATGTCGATCTGTGTGCTATCGTCGCCCGCATGACGCACCCTGACCTCAATCTCCTCGTCACCCTCGATGTTCTGCTCTCCGAGGGCAGCGTCGCCCGCGCCGCGCGAAGGCTGCGGCTGAGCCCCTCCGCCATGAGCCGGCAACTGGCGCGGCTGCGCGAAACGATGGGCGACCCGCTGCTGGTGCGGGCCGGACGCGGTCTTGTCCTAACACCCCGTGCGCTCGAACTCAGCGAGCGGGTCGGCCGCCTGGTGGAGGAGGTGGAAGCGGTGCTCAGGCCTGCCGACCGGCTGGATCTCGGGCGGCTGGTCCGGACCTTCACGCTGCGCACCAGCGATGGCTTCGTCGAGAATTTCGGGCCGGCCCTGATTGCCACTGTCAATGCCGAGTCGCCGGGCGTGCGGCTGCGCTTCGTTCCGAAGCTGGACAAGGACAGCACGCCGCTACGAGACGGAAGCGTCGACCTGGAGACCGGCGTCCTGGGCAGGAGCCAGAGCCCGGAGGTCCGTACGCAGGCTTTGTTCAGGGACCGTTTCGTCGGCGTCGTGCGTGTCGGACACGAACTCTGCCGGGGCGAGATCACGCCTGCCCGCTACGCCGCCGGGCGGCATATCCTCGTCGCCCGCCATCGGCCCGAGAAGGGACCGATCGATGACGCTTTGGAGATGATCGGACTGGAACGGGAGATCGCCGCGACCGTCGGCGGTTTTTCACCCGCGCTGGCGCTGACGCGAAGCTCGGACATGGTCGCCACCGTTCCAGAGCGCCACACCGGCAATCTTCGTTTGGGCTTGTTCAGCTTTCCCCTGCCGGTCTCCATTCCCAAGGTCACCGTGTCGATGCTCTGGCACCCTCGCCTTGATGCCGATCCGGCCCATCGCTGGCTGAGGGAATGCATTCGGGCAACGTGCGCTAAGCCGAGCTCGGGCCCTCGAGCAGTATGAGCAGGTCGTTTGCGAGCCCGACCGCTACAGACGCCATGACCGCTGCACGAAGTGCGCGCCGTGCGACACCGGGCGATGCCTTCGCTTGAAGGCCTTTGCGCTGCGCGAATAGATGGGCGGCAGAGTTGGCTCCGAAAGGAGAAATCCCTGCACATGTGTCGCTCCGGCGCTCCTGGCAGCTTCAAGCTGATCATAGGTTTCGATGCCTTCGACAACCACGATTGATACCGCATAGGAGGCCAGAGCGACCATGTCGCGCAGGATCGGCGCTGCGTCACCCCGGCTGTGCTGGGCGAAGCATGCGTCGATTTTCACGAGGTCGGCCGGGATGGACAGCGCGTTGCCGGTCCCGAACTTGTCTATCGCAATTCTGTACCCGATCGAGCGAGCAGACTTGAGCAAGTCAGCAGCGACCGGGAGCGTTTTCAGGGACAGGTTTTCGGTGACCTCGAGCACCATGCGCGTCGCCAAAGCTCTGTGCCGGGAAAGGAGATCGTGCAGCACCATGCAGCTTCGCTCGTCGGTCATGTTCTCGGCCGAGATGTCGCAGCCGAGCACATCCAACGGATGACAAGCGAGCCATTCGAAAGCCAGGTCGAGGAGATCGAGGCCAAGGACACGATCAACCGCCGCGGCTTCGGGCAGTGCCAAGAATTCTCCGCGGGTTCTGACCGTGCCGTCAGGCTCCACGAACCTGCCCAGGCACTCGGAATAGAGGACCTCGCTTGAATCGTCGACCGCGTTGACCTGCTGCAGGGAAAAGCCGATCCGCCCGTGCCGCATCGCCCGCGCGGCACCGCCGATTGCGTCGTCACGTGTCTCCAACTTCATGGATCAAGCTGCCCCATCCGGTTGTCGGACCGATGTCAAATACTGTCGGCACAGTCCGCGCTTTGGTTCAGTTCGCAACATCCAGTTCAGTATCAGACGTGTCCGGCAGCGTCGCGCGTATCTCGTCGATCTTGCCGAATTCCGGCCCGACGCCGAGGATATCCTTTGCCTCGGCGAGATCGTCGTCGGTCACGACGCCGTCTTTCGTGAAGCTTTCAAGGGCCTCGCGGAGCGCTTCGTCGCTTAAGGCAGGATCGGTCGGGATGGCGTCGGCGCCGAACTCGGCCTCGAACTCGGCATAGTTGATCGCGTAGTCAGAGATCGCCGCCATGCGGGGGTCGTTGGAGTTGAGATAGGCGTGATAATTCCTGTTCAGCGAACTGA
Organism: Sinorhizobium fredii USDA 257; assembly: GCF_000265205.3. Taxonomy (NCBI): domain Bacteria; kingdom Pseudomonadati; phylum Pseudomonadota; class Alphaproteobacteria; order Hyphomicrobiales; family Rhizobiaceae; genus Ensifer; species Ensifer fredii. Next base: position 2,760,551 of record NC_018000.1, on the reverse strand, counting down.
ATCCGGAATTCAGACCGGCGGTTTCGGGTTCCTCAGGCAACGTATCCGAAACGTCTGAAGTATCCAAAGTTTCCGAAGTGTCCGGCAGCGTCTCGCGTATCTGGTCAATTTTGCCGACTGCTGGTCCGACGCCGAGGATCTCCTTGGCCTCGAGAAGGTCGCCGTCGGTCACGACACCGTCTTTGCTGAAGCTTTCCAGCGCTTCGCGGAGTGCTTCATCGCTCAAGTCGGGATCGGTCGGGATGGCGTCAATGCCGTTCTCAGCCTCGAACTCGGCATAGGCAATCGCATAGGCCGAGATTGCCGCCATGCGGGGGTCGTTGGAGTTGAGATAGGCGTGATAATTCCGGTTCAGTGAACTGAACCCGGAGCCCAGCTTGACTTTTTCAGGTTCGACGCTCTTCGGCTTGGCGGCCGCGACCTTTCCGGATTTCACCGGCTTGGCTGCCTTGATCGTCTTCTTGGATTTGGTGCCGCGCGAAAAGAGCGACTTCAGGAGATTGTCGCCATTGCTCTTGCCGGACCGTGCCTTGTCCTGTTTGCCACTGCCGGTATGGGACTTGCTCTGCCCCCCTCCATGGCTGCCTCCGCTGCTGCCGCCCTTGCCGCCACCGTTGCCGCCGCCGTTGCCGCCACCATTACCCCCGCCGTTCCCGCCGCCATTGCCACCCTTGGCAAAAGCGACCCCTGAGGCACCAAATGTGACGGTTGCCAACGGAGCGACGGCGATCGCCAGTGCAAGGACGCTCCTTCCGATTGTCTTGGAAATAGCCATAGCCGGTCTCCTTTGGTATCACTCGCCTCATCAACGGAGGTGTCAAATTTCTATCCAGATCGACGGTAGCTTGCGCGATGCCGCAGCACCACAGCGGTCAGACTATTGCGATGGTTCGTGGGACCTAGGTCTGACGGACCGGCCACAAAAGGTCCGACCAACCATCGCAGAACGTGGCGCGCCATTGACCCGCCTATCGGAGACGATAGTTATATCGGCATCAATCGAACGATGTGCCGCCAGCGAATCGAGCGGACAGGCCCGAGATTTGTCGTGCGCGCCAAAGACTTGATCACACGATGGAACGCGCAGCCTTTGGCGAAGCAGTTCCTGATGGCCGGCGGCATCGTCGCGACTTCGGCAATGCTCGTGGTCGGCGCCTTCGTCACCAGTCTCATAGAAGACGCCGTCACCCGAAACTCGGCGGCGACGACGGCGCTCTACGTCGACAGCGTAATCGCGCCACTCCTGCCGGACATGCAGACGACCGAAGTGCTCGACGATGCCGTCTCGCGTGCGCTCGACGAGACGCTTGGTCATGGCGCGCTCGGCAACCGGCTGCTGGCGTTCCGCCTTTGGCGTGCGGACGGCACCCTCCTCTACTCGAATGAAGAGAGCATGGTCGGAAAACGATTCGAGCTCAGTCCCGAGTTGAAGGCTGCATTCGGTGGCCAGGTGGTCGCTCAGTTCAAGCCGGTCGACGATCTGGACGGTGAAACCGAGCGTGCGGCCGATAAGCCGCTTCTCGAGATCTACAATCCTCTGCTGCAGCCCTGGTCGGGACAGGTCGTCGCGGTTTCAGAGTTCCACGAGATTGCCAATGATTTCCAGCTCAGCTTGGGTCGGGCCAGAATCCTGACGTGGCTGGCCGTTGCGGGCTTTACGCTTGCCTTCTTCATCGTGCTTTCCGCGATCGTGATGCGCGGCGGCCGAACGATCGAGAAGCAGCGTCTCGCGCTTAAGCAGCGGGTCGAGGAACTTTCTGCGCTGCTGTCGCAGAACGAGACGCTGCGTGGACGGTTGCAGCAAGCGTCGCAGAGGGCCACTGCTCTCAACGAGCAAATGCTGAGGCGCATCGGTGCGGACTTGCATGATGGCCCTGCGCAGCTCCTGGCTTTCGCCTCGCTGAGGCTGGACAGCGAGGCTTTGATGAACCCTTCGGCGTCAACGGAAAAGCGCGAGCGTGAGGCCGCCGCTATCAAGGCAAGTCTCGACGAGGCGATGCACGAGATCCGGACCATATGCAACGGGCTGGTGCTGCCGCAGATCGAAACCGCGAGCTTGACGGAGATACTCGAGCGCTGTGTTCGCGCCCACAAGCAGCGAACCGGTTCGGCCGTGGATTTGTCGCTGTCCCGCCCGCCCGATCACCTTTCCCCCTCGGCAAAGATATGCATATACCGCTTTGTGCAGGAAGCCCTTAACAATGCTTACCGGCATGGAGGAGGCATCGGGCAGCGCGTCGTGCAGAGCATCGACGGCAACAGGGTGCAGATCGAGGTAGCCGATGGCGGACCTGGTTTCGATCCGAACAAGATAAGGCCGACAAGCCTTGGGCTTGCCGGTCTGAGAGAACGGATAGAAAGTCTTGGGGGAACGTTTGAACTGAACGCGGCCGCTCCGGGCACTGTTGTCCGGATGTCGCTCGGCATCGAGGAGGTTGGGGAGCTATGACGACGGCAATTCGCGTTGCGGTGATCGACGATCATCCTCTGTTCAGAGAGGGAGTGACGAGGAGCCTATCGGAGCTCGAAGGCTTCGAAATCGTAGCGGAAGGCGGTTCGCGCGACGATGCACTGAAGATAGCCGAAAACCTCGCCCCCGACGTGATGCTGCTCGATATATCCATGCCGGGTAGCGGGATCGAGGCGGTTCCGCTCATTCTTCAGATCGCTCCGTCACAGAAGATCGTCATGCTCACCGTATCCGAGGCTGGCGATGACGTTAAGGCAGCCTTGCAGGGCGGCGCCAAGGGCTACGTCCTCAAGGGGATCGGATCGAGAGCGCTGGCGGATGTCATCCGCACTGTGGCCTCAGGCGAAAGCTATGTGGCTCCGACACTCTCGGCCAAGCTCCTGTCCAACGGTGCGCCGGCCGCTGCAAGCAAGTTCGACTTGATCCACAACCTGACCACTAGAGAGCGGGAGGTTCTCAATCTCGTAGCGTCGGGAATGAGCAACAAGCAGGTCGCTCGCCAGCTCAATCTTCACGAGAAGACGATCAAGCACCACATGACACAGATCATGGCGAAGCTTGACGTCGCCAACCGCACCGAGGCTGCGATGGTGCTCCGCGACGCGCTCGACCGGCCGCTCAGTCAATGAGAGAAAGCAGCCGCTTCTGATCGACCGAAGTCGCGCGCCGGTTCACAATGGTGCGCCCTCGGGAGTCTTTCATGATGTAGCGGCCGTCTTTGATCTCCTCGCTTATTCCTTCGACGTGGCGAATTCTTAAAACGGAGCCGAAATCTCCCACGGACGTGGCTTTTGTGCTCGCCCCGCTCGACCTGCTGCTGTTCGAACTGCTGCTGTTCGAACCACCGCCGCCCTTTCCATTGCCGTTTCCGCCACCATTGCTATTGCCGCCGCCTTTCCCGTTTCCGCTATTGCCGCCGTTCTTGGCGAAGGCGGACTGAACGGAGAGTTCGAGCGCAGAGCCGGTGATGGTTGCCTTATAGGGAAGACTTGCAGCGACGAAGCTGATGGTCGCCGTGCACAGGACGGCCACGACCTTTCGCCTGATGGTCTTCGTATTGCTCCGCAGGAAAATCATTGGCGCACCATTCGCCTAGCATTGGCTATCCCAAGGGAACGAGCAAAGGCCGGCTTATGTCGAGTTCGGTAGAGTCGAGCCAATCCGGCGATTTTTGTGCTCGCCTTTTCTTGCGATACCTTGCTCACGGCGCCAGTCAATCGTCAACCCGCGGCTTGCCATCCCCGGCATTATTGGACCTTTCTCACACCACGGCCGGACATTCGCCCGGCCCTTATCGGACCAAGGTCTGAGGAGGTCAGATTGCCTCAGACGCCGCGTCAGCTTCACCAACGACAAAGAGAGCCCGCCGGATAGGACCGGCGGGCTCGACCCCGCGCAGGAAGGGACGGCGCTGCGCGAAGACTTGCGGCAAGAACAGTTCCTTCGCCTATAAGTTCCTCCCTTGAGGTGTCACTCAGACCTATGCGCGCAACGCTCAGACCAAAGGCCGATACGCTGCAAGACCTCGAGCATGCGCGTATCCGAGGTCCGGAGCTCCGACACGTCGCGGACCACTACGGCGCTTTCCTGCCGCTCTCGGCGAGTGTTACGGCCTCGGGCGGATAGACACGGGTTTGCTGGCGGGTTTCCGTGAGCAAATCTCCTATGACCAGATAGGCGCTCAACCCGGCGATGAGCACAACGATGAGTGCGACGGGTATTCCGCTGCTGGCTTCCCGTTCCGGACTCTCTGACATCCTGTATCGCATCGCGGATCTCCGTTCAGTTTGGCCGTGAGACCAAATCCCCGGCGTGTCAGAGCGGCTCAGCTTTGCCGCCAGCCTTCAGACCGGATGGCAGCGCCGCAGCTCCTCAACGGCAGCTAAGCGATTTTATGGTCTTTCGTTCCGGCGAAAGGTCGTCACCAGACCTTTGCGTCTGGAGACTGGGGCAAAGGACCGGAGGGAGCTCCGACTAAGGTCCGGGTCAGGTGGATCGACGTCGTAGCTACACCTGGTTCGGCCAACGGCGGGCGCGGCGGCGGGTTTCTTCGCGCGGCTTGGTGGCGCCAGGGCCGATGGGTGCGTTCGATGAATTTCTTGCTCGTTCCTGAGCACGAGCGGCGTCGCCACCGCGTCGAAGCGCGCGATCGGATCGCCGATCATCCCCAGTTCTCCGGGTGACCGCACGCGCAGGGGGTTTGCTGAAATGGCAATCACGTATATTTCATTGTGCAGTGCAGCAACGAAATCCGACCTGGCCGCGTTGTTACTCGGTCGCGCCATCTGGCCGCTGACGCAAGGAGATATCCGTTCATGAGAACCCTACCCGGTACACTTGCAAGAATCACGCGACCCCGGACAGGCAAAGCCGAGCATCTGCACTCCCGCAACAAGCTTTCCCCACTCATGGATTTCGGTTCGAACCCAGGTGGATTGAAAGCCAGCTATTACTTGCCGAAGAACCTGCCGAAAAGACCGGCGCTTGTCGTCATCCTGCATGGATGCACGCAGATCCCGGCCGATTACGATGCCTGCTCGGGCTGGTCGAAAATGGCGGACGATCATGGCTTCGCGCTGCTCTACCCGCAACAGGTGCGCGACAATAACGGCAATCTCTGCTTCAACTGGTTCTTGCCCGACGACATCAGGCGCGAAGGGGGCGAGGCTCTTTCCATACGCCAGATGATCGAAACGATGCGCTCGAGGCACAAGGTTGCCAGTGACAGGATATACGTCACTGGACTGTCCGCCGGCGGCGCAATGGCGAATGTCCTGCTCGCGACCTATCCGGAAGTCTTTGCCGGCGGGGCGATCATTGCCGGATTACCATACGCCACCGCGTTCACCGTCCCGGAGGCATTCGAGCGGATGCGCGGGCACGGCATCCCGAAAGCTCGAGAGCTGCGGACCAGCGTTCGAACTGCGTCCAGCCACACCGGACCATGGCCGACGCTCTCGATCTGGCACGGGACGAAGGACAGCACCGTTGCCGAGGCGAACGCGCGAGCAATCGTCGAACAGTGGCGCGGCGTCCACGAACTGGCTTCGGCACCAACCGTTACCGAGACCGTGGACGGGCAGACGCGGAAGGTGTGGAAGGACATCGACGGACGGGTCCGCATCACGCTCTACAGCATCCACGACATGGGGCATGGACTGCCGCTTGACGTGGCGAGCGGCTACGGCAAGAGCGGTCCTTATATGCTTGATGTCGGCATCTCTTCCACCGCACACATCGCCCATTCATGGGGGCTGACGCGACGACTCGCGACCAGCCGGCGCGACAAAGCGGCAGTAAAGCCGCCATCCGCACCCCTCACGCCCGCCGATCGTTCGTCTTCTTTGGACGATAAAATCCAGAAAGTCATCCGCTATGCGCTGCGCGCGGCCGGCTTGAAGCCATAGCCGACATTCGCAGCCCTTGCCGCTCCACCACGGGACAGCAAGCGCACGATTAGCCGGCGCGGCCGTGCCAGGGATCCGGCCCTGGATCGCCCCCCGCCGCGACCTGGCCCAGCCGGCCGAGGTAGTGGGCCCAGCCTTCCGCATGGCCGGCGCATTGCTCGGCACTGGGCAGGCCGCTATGGGTCAGGCGCAGCAGCGTTCCGTCCGGCTGCTCGATCAGGTCGATCTCCACCAGGCTTGATCCCGGCGGCACGACCTCGCTGCCCTCCCAGCCGAAGCTATAGGCGAGCCGATGCACCGGCACCACCTCGCGGAAAGAGCCACGGGCGAAGCGGGCGCCGGTGACATTGACGAGATAGAGCCCCTCGGGCTGAGGCTCGATCTCAGCCTCGGTGCCCATCCAGCGCAGGATCTTCTCAGGATCGGTCAACAGCGCGAATACCGCCGCGGGCGGCGCCGCGATGTGCGTCTCGCGGCGTACGACGAGAGCCTCTTGCATCGGTCTCCCCCATGGTTGCGATGGCTTTCCCGACTGCGACGAAGAAGGAGCAGGCAGGATCGGGCCTGTCCCGATGATAGCCCGGCGGCGCCGGATGCGCCACCACCGACAGTGCCGCGCGCCCGTGAAGACGCACGAGGGCGCTGTAAGCCGTTGAATTACTGAATGACTCTTCCCCCAACCAATCGAAATTGAAGGATCACGGGGTGCGCGGATGACACGTCAAGGGCCGTGGCAGTATGATCCCGGCATGGATCTGCCCGCACCCCTCGCCTGGCTGGTGGACGAGGCCGGTGCCTCGCCCGGCCCTGACCGGTTCCTGGCCGAGCTCGGTAGCCGGCTGCTGGCCGACTGTCTCCCCTTGGCCGGCGGCGCCTTGACGCTCGCCGTGCCGCATCCGATCATCGCCCGCCGAACCTGGCTGTGGCGGGCGGAGACCGGGGCGGTGATCGAGTCCCTCGGCTTCGCCGGCGCCCCGCCGAGCCAGGCCGAACGCGATTGGCTGGCCGGGCTCGGTCCGGTGCTGGAGGACACGATCGGAGCGGCGGCCGACAAACCGGTGCTCGCCTGGGCCGGGATGCGGCCGTTCAACCCCGCCGAGACAGGCCGGCTGCGCGAAGCTGCGCGCTTCGCCGCAGCGCCCCTGGCGGCCCTCGCCGAGCGGGCGGCGCTGTCGGCTCTGCTAGAGGCCTATCTCGGCCGACGGAGCGCCGCCCGGGTTAAGGCCGGAGCGCTGACACGGGGCACCGGCGAGACCATTCGCGCCGCGCTGCTTTATGCGGATCTCCGCAATTTCACCGCGCTCTCCGAAGCAACGCAGCCCACGGAAATGATCGCTGCCCTGGACGCCTGGTTCGACCGCGTTGCCGGGGCGATCCACGCCTTCGGGGGCGAAGTGTTGAAGTTCATCGGCGATGGCCTGCTGGCGATCTTCCCAGTCACCGGTTCGCCGGCCGAGGCCTGCGAGGCGGCGCTGCGCGCCATCGCCGCCGCCCGTGCCGGCATGGCGCATTTCGACGCCCTGCGTGAGGCGCAAGGCCTGCCGCAGCTGCCCTTCGGCACGGCGCTGCATCTCGGCGATGTCCTCTGGGGCAATATCGGCGCGGTCGACCGGCTGGACTTCACCGCCATCGGCCCCGCCGTCAACCTGGTCAGCCGCCTCGAGGGCCTGTGCCGGCCGCTCGGCCGGTCGGTGCTGATCTCCGGCGCCGTCGCCGCGGAGACCGCCCAGCCGCTGGTGCCGCTCGGCGACCACGAACTGCGCGGCATCGCGGCGCCTTGTGCGGTGTTTACGCTGCCGGATGCGTGAGTGTCGGGTCGGTGGGATTCGCACTTCATCGCCTCCGACATCTGCACCAGCGACGGCGTCGTATTGCCCGGCACCATCCGCGGCATCTCAAATTTCCAGTCGGCGCCGGCGCGGCTTCCCGGCACGTAGGGAAGCGATGCGACCGTCGTTGATGTGGTTTCGGTCCGACGACCCCTGCGCCAGCCGCACCCGGCCTTCGCCCTGCGCCGAGGCCGACGGCTTCGCCCAGGAGATGGCGCTGTCGGCGTGGCGCTCCCTTGCGATATAATCGGTTGTGTCCCGTCGAGTGGTGTAACTCGGCGGTAGCGAAGCCGCTCGGGAGCGCGCCCTCAACAGCGCTGTAGCGAGCGAGCGGCTAGCAGCGGTCATCGATGTTCCCCGGTAGGGTCGGGTTGCTCACACCAACCTGATTCGAAGGAAGCACCGATGACCGATGCCATGATGAACCTGCGCATGCTCGTGGAGAAGACCCCCGACGCCGATATTCTGCGCGAGATGATCGGCTTTGCCGCTGAACGGCTGATGGAGATGGAGGTGGGTGCCTCCACCGGCGCCGGCTATGGCGAGAAGAACCCGTTGCGCACGGCCCAGCGCAACGGATATCGCGACCGGGACTGGGAGACGCGAGCCGGCACCGTCGAGCTGCGCATCCCCAAGCTCAGGAAAGGCACCTACTTCCCTTCGTTCCTGGAGCCGCGGCGCATGGCTGAGAAGGCGCTGACGGCGGTGATCCAGGAGGCTTACATTCAGGGCATCTCGACCCGCTCGGTCGACGACCTGGTCAAGGCCATGGGCATGAGCGGCGTCTCCAAGAGCCAGGTCAGCCGGCTCTGCGAGGAGATCGACGGCAAGGTGAAGGCCTTTCTCGACCGGCCGATCGAGGGCGACTGGCCATATCTGTGGGTCGATGCCACCTACCTGAAGGTGCGCCGCGGCGGCCGCATCGTCTCCGTCGCTGTGATCATCGCCGTCGGCGTCAACACGGACGGCCGGCGCGAGGTGCTGGGCATGGAGGTCGGCACATCGGAAGCCGAGCCGATCTGGACAGAGTTCCTGCGCAAGCTAACTCGGCGTGGCCTGCGCGGCGTCAGGCTCGTCGTTTCCGATGCCCACGAAGGCATCAAGGCGGCGGTTTCCAAAGTTCTGTGCGCCACCTGGCAGCGCTGCAGGGTTCATTTCGCTCGCAACGTGCTGGCGCATGCCGGAAAGAGTGGCCGTCGTGTCGTGTCGGCCTTCATTGCCACCGCCTTCGCCCAGGAGACGGCAGAGGCGGCAAGCCTGCAATGGCGCGCCGTCGCCGACCAGATCCGCCCGAAAGTGCCGAAGCTCGCCGCCATCATGGACGAGGCCGAGCACGACGTCCTCGCCTACATGAGCTTCCCCAAGGAGCACCGCGTCAAGCTACACTCGATCAATCCGATCGAGCGACTCAATGGCGAGATCAAGCGGCGCACCGAGGTCGTTGGCATCTTTCCCAACGACGATGCCATCGTCCGCCTCGTCGGCGCATTGCTGCTTGAACAAAATGACGAGTGGGCCGTGCAGCGGGCTCGCTACATGACACTGGAAACTATTAGCCAGATGAGTGATGATCCGCTCATCAGCCTGCCGGCAGTGGCACGCTGATCAGTCCGGCCTACGCCGGAGAGCACGGCGACCAAAGCCGTCAGTTACACCACTCCAGTGGGCACGATCGATATAATCATCGTCGGGGCCTGCAAACGGGTTGCTATACGCATCATAGAGATGAGAAGCGATGCGCTTTTTTGTTTGTTCATACAGCGCTTTTTCCGCTGTTCCTAAAGGATGTATGCCGTCAAGTGCGTCTTCGGCCCCGCTATCAGCAAGGATTGCGTTGTCCAACTCCGGGGTTCCGCCGCTTGTAATAATTGCGACTGGCGCTGCTATCCTTCCAAGAACTTTACCGAATGTTCCAAGGCGCTGGAGGAGTGAGCTTCCTCCGGAAGGTGGAGTGGGAAGCTGGGGTGGCGATGCTGGCTTTTTGGCGGCATCCCCCATCAACTGCCTTAATAGCCTTTGTCCCTCGGGGCCGCTCGAATCGAAGGCCAATTGAATTGGCTTTTGTGGCAACCTCAGCGACCCCGGCACGGGATCGTCATCTAAGGGCGGCCTGTAGGTGTCGGTGCTGCGAACGAAGATCGCCTCGCCTTGTGTATTGCGTTGGTTCATCCAGAACCGGTCGAGGTGGCGAATGACATGTGAACCCTCTGCCCGCACTTGCGAGGCATGGCCGATGGGCTCACAGATGTCTTCTACCGCGCCGGACTTGATGCCTTTCCTCGTGCCGGGAGCGTCGCCATGCACGTGCGTCGTGTTGGAGCGCTGCACCATGGCTTTCTGCCGCGTAAATCGAACGGAGGGCGTGTAACTTTCGTCGTGGCCGCAATAATCGATGATCTGATAAGGGATCGGAACCACGGCCTTGCCGACCGGCGTTAGGCAGACGTCAGGCGACAGGCAGACGATCTTCGCTGCGTCGGTGTCGCGAAGACCTTCCAACGGCCGGTTTGTCGTCCACGGCGATGGGTACTGTGGTTCGCCAACATAATTGTCCCGGGACGGCGGAAAGCTCATGCAGCGGATTCCTGCGTGGCAGGGCTGCTATCGCCGATCCGAATTCGCTTCAGGGTAAGGACCGTCCGCTCCGCCTCGTTCAACGGAAACCTCGTTCGCCATGTCAGCAGGACAAGGTCGCGATGTCCGCGAAAATCGAAGTGCGCGCCATCTAGCGTCAGTATGTGCCAGCCGCTGCTCTCCGCATCGCCCCCTTCGCAGTGCACGCCAAGCGCAATACTGGGCAGCCTGCCGCGCGCCACGTCATGCTCGCGATGCAGGTGGACTAATTGATATTGCTCGTCCCCCTTGAGATGCGGTACGGCGACCAGGTCAGGGTGAGCGCATTGCCAGAAGCGCGGATCGAAATCTACGGGCAGCAAGGGATGGCGATTCTCGAACCAGTCTTCGTCATAGGTGCCAGCAAATTGCTGGCGCTGACGCCACCACGGGGGCATCGGCCCGAAACATTGCGGTGATGCGTTGTGCTGCTGCCAATCTCGTAGCGGGTTATCGGGGTCGTCGAGTTGATGGGCTGGAAGCAGTACTTCCGGGTCGCCGTGAGTGATATCGAGCAGCCCCGGCCCGAGCGGATTCTCACGATGCACATCCGCCGGAGCGCCTTCCTCCTCGGTGCCCGTAACGGGCCCACCGAAAGCCTTTGCCCATGTCAGATCCACTTGGCCCACCGGTTCCGGTTCGCCCAAAGTCCACCCTGTCAAAAGCGGCTTCGGATCACGTGCGAAGAGGCCCGACCAGGTCAGCCGTGTTTGCGGAAGCCATTGCCGTGGACCGGTCACCAGAAGGCGCTTATGTAATCGAACGCCGATGCGGATTTCCGCTGTCCACGATTGTGCCAGTTTGCCGCCGGGGGCGAAGCTTGAGCCGAGGAAAGTGACGTCCGTGCCCGGCTTCTCCGGTACGAGGTCGCTTTGCCGCAAGAGCGCCGTCGAATGCGCATCGCCTTCGTAGACGTCCTCGTATTGGAACGGTTCGGGTTCAGATGCCGGCACGAGCATGCCATCCTGCCGGTGTTCGAATGTCGCTCGCGCAGCGACTACACAATCCAAGCTGCCATCGGGCGCGAACTGACGAAAAGCCAAGGCTTCCGCAAAGGCAACGCTCGAGTCGGCCGCTCCCTAGGCGTTTTTCCAGAGCCGCATGAGAGGGCCGTTCGCGCCGTAGAGCGGGTCGGCTGGAGGGAGCGGCATGTCGGCAATCGTTTGAAGGTCGCTCCTGCTGACCGCCTTCGTCTGAATATCGGCGCTTTGTCCGGGCGGGTAGCCGCCGACAACGAGAAAACCGTCGCTCGCTCCGAGAGTCATGTGACCAGTGCCGGCCGGCAGGACGAGACAGTCGCCTGCGCCGACCTCCATCACAGCACCCTGCGACCGCCGATCAACAGCTTGGCATTGCCCTTCGCGATACCAAGGACTTCGTGCGCACCGATATGATAGTGCTGATAGGAGAAGACACCGTTACGCCAGACGCCTCGCCAGCCGGTCCCGGCAAACCGCCGCTCGAATTCGGCCGCCATGTCGTTCGCCGCAAGGGCTTGACGATAAACCAGAACCGGCAGTCGTGGGTGGTTCGGCACCCATTCGCTCGGTGGGAATCTGATGATTTCAGGCTCACGCATTTCCGGCTCCGTCACCATTAGCGTCGCTGAACCTGATTTATAGGGTGCGATTGCGCGATTTCGAGAGAGTGCTTTGCGGAAGAGCCTCCTGGCTGCAACTCCTCGCAAATGTAACCCCTCCGGCTGCATAGCACCGCAGAAAAAGCGTGCGGGTGGCTGCGACCGTCCGATCAACAGGAACGGAGTGTCTGGGATGGAAGCTCCCCGAAACGATTTCGGTACTCCATGGCCAGGCGCCCCATATGGGTGAAGCCCCATTTGAATGCGATGTCGGCGATGCTTTGGCCGGGCCGAGCCAGCGTCAGCTCTTCGCGAAGCGCATTCAGACGCAAATCCTGGAGGTAACTCATGGGAGTGGTCATCTTGAATTGCCGAAAACCGTGCTGGAGCGTGCGCGAACTGACCCCACAGGCGACGGCGACCTCGACCAGCGTTATCGGCTTCGACAGGTTGGCCATCATGAAGTCGATCGCCTTCTTCACATGACGCGGTACCGGCGTAGCGGCGCGGCGCATTTTTTCCGAGAAGCGATGAGGTAACGTATCGAGGATCATTTGGATCAGGGCTTCGCTCAGGTTTGTCAGCGCGAGGGGAGATCTGCGCAGCGGCGCATCGCCGGCAACGCCCGCCTGGAGCGTGGCCGCAATGTTGGCAATTGCCGTTCCTGGTCCCGATATGAGGTCGATCTCTGGCGAGAACTCCAAGGTTCCGGAGACCGGCATCTCAACCATTTCGGACAGCTGGCGGACAAGCGCCGCTTGATCGATCGCGACGAACATGTGCTCGCGAGCGCTCAACGAGAGGGCGGCAATGCGCTGGTTGCCTTCGATGACGGCGCCCCGTCCGGGAGACGTGCAAAATGCCTGCCTTCCCATCCGAAGGTCAAGGCCACCGCGACGCGGCACGATCAACACGAGCTGACCGTCGGCGCCCTCGCTCTCGAAGAGAATTTGGCCGTCGACGTGTGTAAAGCCGATCGATACGATGCCGGCGTTCGCCCAGGCACATTTATAGTAGATGCTCTCGTTGTTAAGCGGTCGAACAACGACATTGGTGGTCCAGTTCGTCAACGTTGCTGCAAGGCGGTCCGGGTCGCTTCCTTCGAACGAAACATAGTCCGGCCGGTTCGCCGCATCCCCCAAAGCCATCGATATTGATCTCCTTGCTGATACTCGATTAGCAGGATTCCACGGCGTGGCGGTGGCATGCTGTAACAGCATGCCACCACGCATTGCAGCGGGGGCACAGCATCATACGATCGAACGTGCAATGCAACAGACTCGCGTTATAGTCCATCACGCTCTGCTCGAAGGAGTGACGCAGCCTCTATCCGTGACCCACCTCAGTTGAGCGTTTCAGCCATTCGATAAGCAATTCCACGTATTCCTTCTTCCGTTGGCGGCGTGGAACCACGACAAAATAGCCGTTCCTGGTGCTTATACTCGCATCGGTGAGACGAACCAGACGCTTCTGATTGAGAAGATCCTCCACGAGACGCTTCCACCCAAGCGCAATTCCCTGCCCGTTCAGCGCCGCATAGATGGCCTCTGTGTAAAAACTGCATCGCAGTCCCGTCGGTCTTTTCGGGCCTTGAACAGAAAAAGCGGCAAGCCACTCGTTCCAGCCCGTCCAGGCCGGATCATCCGTGTCGTGAGTAATGAGGGGGTATCGGATCAGGTCTGCCAATGTGGCCACCTGGCCGATTTCGCTAGCGTACTCAGGACTGCAGACAGGAAATATCTCGTCGTCGAACAGGAACTCGGCCTGACCGTCGGGCCACATTCCGTTGCCGTACCGGATGACAAGGTCGACGTCGCCGCCTTCGATATCGGCAGACTTGTCCTGGGTGATAATTCGCAGCTTGACCTGCGGATACGATCGCGCAAACGACGATATCCTTGGAAGCAGCCAGAAGTGCGAGAATGCGACGGTCGCTGAAATAGCGAGTTCGTCACCGCCTTCCTCTTTCGATATGTCTGCAATCGTATCTGCGATGAGATTGAAGGCAGTCGTCGTGGCGGAAGACAGCAGTCTCCCCTTGTCCGTCACCTCTATCTTTCGATGCAGGCGGCGGAACAGGGGAAATCCGAAAATATCCTCGAGCAGATGGATCTGCCGACTGACGGCGGCCTGGGTGACGCCGAGTTCAGCCGCCGCCTTGGTGAAACTTCCCAGCCGAGCTGCCGCCTCGAAGACTGTCAGCCCGGTGAGCGGCGGCAACTTTCTTCTCAATCCGGCCACGACAGCAGGTCCCCGCGCGATCGACTGGTTGTCAAATCCATTTCATACCTCCGGGGGATGTTCGGCTCCTGCGACCGCTCATTCTTGCCACCCACGTGATCCTGCAAAGGCCACGCCCCCTATCAGTCGCATTACATTTCCTTATGTCAAGCGTGCACATTTCTGCCGTTGAGAAGAAGGCGTTTAGGTTCGATGATCGCATCGTCCAACGATAAGGGTGGCTTATGCTTCAGACCTTCTCCTCCTCCATATCGCCACTGCTCGACGCACGCGCAGACGGTCATTCGCTGCCCCAGGGGCTTTACACGCGGACCGACGTTTTCGAAGCCGACGTAGAGGTCTTTTTTCGCAGACACTGGATCTGCATCGGCCTCGAATGCGACGTTCCGGAACCAGGCGACGCCAGCGTCATCGAAATCGGAAATTCCAGCCTCATCCTACTTCGCGATGACGATGAGCAGATCCGCGTCGTGCACAACGTCTGCCGCCATCGCGGCTCACGGCTGCTGGATCCTGGCACGACCGTCGTGTCGAAGCTCGTCTGTCCCTACCATCAGTGGACCTACGAGCTGTCCGGGGAGCTGAGTTATGCGCCGCATATGGGCATCGACTTCGACAAAAGCTGCAAGAACCTGAAGCCCGTCAACTTCAAGTCCATCGGCGGCTTGATCTATGTATGTCTTTCCGACAATCCCCCCGAGGACATCGCCCGCCTCGAGCAGGTGATGGCCGAGCGGCTCGCTCCCTACGACATCCGCAACGCCAAGGTCGCATTCCAGTCCGATGTGATCGAGAAGGGCAATTGGAAGCTGACGATCGAGAACAATCGCGAATGCTACCATTGCTCGGCCAATCACCCGGAACTCTGCGTATCGTTCGTCGACCTGGACTTCGGGTTTGATCCCACAAGCCTGAGCCCGGAGGACCGGAAAGAGGCCGAACAACATCATGCCCTCTATGCGGAGCGGACGAAGACCTGGGAGGCCGAGGGCCATCCATCGTCGGCCGTGGAGCCGGTCATCGACGGGGCGACGAATTTTCGGTCGCAGCGGCTGATCATCGCGGGCGCAGGCGAGTCGCAGACGCCGGACGCCACTGCCGCATCCGCCAAGCTACTCGGTTCGATGAAGCGAAAGGATCTCGGGGATATGCATCTCTGGGGACACAACAGCTGGAACCATTTCATGGGCGATCATGCGGTTACCGCGATCGTCATTCCCCTTTCGGCCGACAGGACGCTCGTCAGAACCAAGTGGCTGGTCCACAAGGACGCGGTCGAAGGCGTCGATTACGATCTGGATAAACTGACGAGTGTTTGGCTGGCCACGACCGACCAGGATGCTGAGCTCGTCGCGCGCTCCCACGCCGGGATTGAGGATCCCGCCTATGAGCCGAGCGCCTACTCCCGCTTCACCGAAGGTCACCTCGATCAATTCGCCACGTGGTACATCAACCGGATGCGCGCTCATGGACTTTAAGCCCCAAGCATCGACCGCGGGCCCAAGCCCGGCGGACTGGAACCCCGACGCAGACGACACGCTGATCTGCGTCGACGTCCATCAGGAGACGCACGACGTGAAAACCTTCACGTTCGCTTCTCCGGACGGCAGGCAATTTGGTTTCCTTGCCGGCCAATACTTCCTCTTCGACCTGGAGCTTGGCGGCGATGCCGAGAGCCGCTGCTACAGCGTCTCGTCGTCGCCATGTCGAAAGAATGCCATCTCCATCACGGTCAAACGGGTGCCTGGGGGCAAGGTATCGAACTGGCTCCACGACAATCTCTCCCCCGGGGTCCACGTTCGAGCCAACGGACCGCTTGGCCGGTTCGTCCGGCCGTCCGGCCGGAAGTTCCTCTTCCTTTCGGGCGGCTCAGGCATTACGCCGGTGATGTCCATGGTAAGAGAACTGGCCGACACCTCGGAGCCGGCGGACGCCGTGTTCATGCATGCGGGCAGAACGCCGAAAGACCTTATCTTCCGGGAAGAGCTCGCTTATCTTGCCAACAAGCTGAAAGCTCTACGCCTTCATTTCCTGCCCGAAGAGGTGGCGGGCGAACGCAATTGGCCGGGTCTGTCCGGGCGGATATCTCGGGAATTTCTCGGTCTCGCCGTTCCCGATCTCGCCGAGCGCATCGTCATGTGCTGCGGCCCGGCGCCCTTCATGGCGGCGGCGCGCAGGAATACGGCGGAATTGGGGGTCCCTTCGTCGAACTATATCGAGGAAAGCTTCGATGCCGCCGCCTTGGAAGAGGATGTGCTGCCGGTCTCGGATCCGGTTGAGAGCGCGACGTTCAAGGTCGAATTTTCGAAGCAGTCCCGCACAATCGATGTCTCTGGCGAGCAGACCGTGCTGTCCTGCGCCAAGAAATCCGGCGTCAGGATACCCTCGTCCTGCGCCAATGGCCTGTGCGGGACCTGCAAGTCGAAGCTTGTCAGCGGAACGGTCGACATGAAGCATTCCGGTGGCATCCGGCAGAGGGAAATCGACGCCGGCTTTTTCCTGCCCTGCTGCTCCAAACCTCTCAGCGACCTAGTCATCGACAGGTAGCCGTAGCGTAGAGGCAGCCCCGCTTCGGCGAGGCTGCCTCCGCCCCTTGGCGGCGAGAATGCCGTTCTCCCCCTTCGCGTCAGTACACCACCACGCTCCGGATGCTTTCGCCGGAATGCATCAGTTCGAAGCCCTTGTTGATGTCGTCGAGCGGCATGGTGTGGGTGATCATCGGATCGATCTCGATCTTGCCCTCCATGTACCAGTCGACGATCCTCGGCACGTCGGTGCGGCCGCGGGCGCCGCCGAAGGCGGTGCCCATCCAGGAGCGGCCGGTGACCAGCTGGAACGGCCGGGTGGCGATCTCCTGGCCGGCGCCGGCCACCCCGATGATCACCGACTTGCCCCAGCCGCGATGCGAGGCCTCGAGCGCCTGGCGCATGACGCGGGTGTTGCCGGTGCAGTCGAAGGTGTAGTCGGCGCCGCCGATCTGGTCGGCACCGCGCTTCGTCATGTTGACGAGATGAGCGACGATGTCGTCGCCGACCTCCTTCGGGTTGACGAAGTGGGTCATCCCGAAGCGTTCGCCCCATGCCTTCTTGTCGTTGTTCAAATCGACGCCGATGATCATGTCGGCACCGGCAAGCCGAAGCCCCTGGATGACGTTGAGGCCGATGCCGCCGAGCCCGAAGACGATCGCCGTGGCGCCCATCTCCACCTTGGCGGTGTTGATCACCGCACCGATGCCGGTGGTGACGCCGCAGCCGATGTAGCAGATCTTGTCGAACGGCGCGTCGGGGTTGACCTTGGCTACGGCGATTTCCGGCAAGACGGTGAAGTTCGAAAAGGTCGAGCAGCCCATATAGTGGTGGATCTTGTCCTTGCCGATCGAAAACCGCGACGAGCCGTCCGGCATGACGCCCTGGCCTTGGGTGGCGCGGATGGCGGTGCACAGATTGGTCTTGCGCGAAAGGCAGGACGGGCAGGCGCGGCATTCCGGCGTATAGAGCGGAATGACGTGATCGCCTTTCTTCACCGAGGTGACGCCGGGGCCGACATCGACGACGATGCCGGCGCCCTCATGGCCGAGGATGGCCGGGAACAGCCCCTCCGGATCGGCACCCGACAGGGTGAAGTCGTCGGTATGGCAGATGCCGGTGGCCTTGACCTCGACCAGCACCTCGCCGGCCCGCGGGCCTTCGAGCTTGACGGTCATGACTTCCAGAGGCTTGCCGGCTTCAGTGGCGACGGCGGCACGTACGTCCATTTTTCGATCCTTTTGAATAGTGATTGAATTCGAGGTTCGGAGACCGAGCCCCGGCCGCCTCATTGTGGCGGCCCCTATTTGATGCTCCGAATTGACTTAGCCACGCCTTAACGCGCCTTTTCGAGCTCCGGCAGGACGTCGAAGAGATCGGCGACGAGGCCGTAGTCGGCGACCTGGAAGATCGGCGCCTCCTCGTCCTTGTTGATGGCGACGATCACCTTGGAGTCCTTCATGCCGGCGAGGTGTTGAATCGCCCCGGAGATGCCGCAGGCGATGTAGAGGTCGGGGGCGACCACCTTGCCGGTCTGGCCGACCTGCCAGTCGTTCGGCGCATAGCCGGCATCGACGGCGGCGCGGCTGGCACCGACGGCGGCACCGAGCTTGTCGGCGACCGGCAGGATGACTTCCCTGAACTTCGCTGACGAGCCGAGCGCCCGGCCACCGGAGATGATGATCCTGGCCGAGGTCAGTTCGGGGCGGTCGGAGGACGACAGCGCGTCGGAAACGTGGCTCGACAGCCCCGGATCGGCGGCGGCCGATACCGTCTCGATCGCCGCCGAACCGCCTTCAGGGGCTGCGGCGAAGGAGGCGGTGCGGACGGTGATGACCTTTTTCGCTTCCGTCGTCTGCACCGTCTGGATGGCGTTGCCGGCATAGATCGGCCGCTTGAAGGTATCGGCGGAAACGACCTCGACGATTTCCGAGACCTGGGCGACGTCGAGGAGCGCCGCGACCCGCGGCATGACGTTCTTGCCGACCGAGGTGGCAGCGGCAATCAGCGTGTCGTAGGCGCCGGCCAGCGAAACGATCAAGGCGGCGAGCGGCTCGGCGAGGTTGTTGGCAAGCGACGCGTCGTCGGCGACCAGCACCCTGGATACGCCGGCAAGCTTCGCCGCCTGCTCGGCGACGGCTTTCGCACCAGAGCCGGCAACGAGGACGTGAACGTCGGTTCCAGTCCCACCGGCGATCTTCGTTGCCGCCGTCAGCGCCTTCGCCGTCTGGTCGGAAAGGTGGCTGGTGTCGTGGTCAGCCAGAAGCAGAATGGCCATGATATAAGTCTCCCTTTCCCGTCTCTTACAATACGCCGGCTTCGGTCTTGAGCTTGTCGACGAGCTCGGCGACCGACTTGACCTTGATGCCGGCCTTGCGGCCGGACGGCTCCTCGGTCTTCAGCACCTTCAGCCGTGGCGCCGTGTCGACGCCGAAATCGGCCGGGGTGTGTCTGTCGAGCGGCTTCTTCTTCGCCTTCATGATGTTCGGCAGCGAGGCATAGCGCGGCTCGTTCAGCCTGAGGTCGGTGGTCACCACCGCCGGCAGTTTCAGTTCGACCGTCTGCAGGCCGCCGTCGACCTCGCGGGTGATATTGACCTTGCCGTCGCCGATCTCGACCTTCGAGGCGAAGGTACCCTGGGCCCAGCCGAGCAGTGCCGACAGCATCTGGCCGGTCTGGTTGGAATCGTCGTCGATCGCCTGCTTGCCGACGATGATCAGCCCCGGCTGTTCGGCTTCTGCCACAGCCTTGACGATCTTGGCGACGGTGAGCGGCTCGACCTGGTCGTCGGTCTCGACGAGGATCGCCCGGTCGGCGCCCATGGCAAGCGCCGTCCTCAGCGTCTCCTCGGCCTTGGCCGGACCGATCGACACGACGACCACTTCCGAGGCCTTGCCGGCTTCCTTGAGCCTTAGCGCCTCTTCGACCGAGATCTCGTCGAACGGGTTCATCGACATCTTGACGTTGGCAAGCTCGACGCCCGATCCGTCCGCCTTCACCCGGATCTTGACGTTGAAGTCGACGACCCGTTTCACCGTTACTAGGATTTTCATCGTGGTTCCCTCTGATGAATGTCATTCCGTCTTCTGCTGCTATGCCGGAGCTGCCGCCAGCAATGCCCAGAAGGCAAACAGCGGTGCGTCGAGCGACCGCATGGTGTGTTTGATTCCCGGCGGATTATAGAAGGAACCGCCGACGCCGGGGGAAAACCAGGCGGCCTCCCCCTGCCGGAATTCTCCGTCCGAGAGGACGAGGTAGACTTCCTCGGGTGCGTGATCATGGTCCGGATAGCGGACATTCGGTGCCATCACTGTGACGCCGAACCATAGATCCCGCCGATCCTCAAGGCCTCCCGGTCCGATGATCATCGCATTGGCATGGCCGTCGACGAAATTCTCGCTGGCCGAAGTGTCGTTCGTACGGCGCCGCCATTCAAGCAGCGGTTCGATCCACTTGAACCGGTCGACCAGACTATGCAGCGACTCGTGTTCCGTCTCGATGGCGAGTGCGGTTTCGAGCTGGGAACACGCCGGCAGCCGACTCCCAGGACCTGGCCTTTCCACGCCCGGCACCTCGAGTGCAGAGAAAATCTGCAGGATCGAGCGGCGCGATTGCGGAGCCTCAGCGAACTGGTCGAACGCCGCGAAAGCGGCATCGACGAACGATTGAAGGACTTCACTTCGTCGTGTCATGGCGCGTCCCTTGTCGTGATGCGGCGGGCCCAGCCGGACCCGCCTTGCCCTCAGATGTCCTTGATGAGGCGAAGCGCGTCGTAGATCGCCGCGTGCGTATTGCGCGCTGCAACTGCATCGCCGATGCGGAAGAGCTGGAATTTGCCTTCCCGGTTGCGCACCACAGTTTGCGGCTCGCCGGCCACCAGTTGGTCGTGCGATATCTCTCCGAGATTGCTCGAGGCGGGCTTCAGCTCGAAATATAGCTCATCGAGCGGAATGGTGCCGTGGTTGATCACCACCTGGTCTACCGTCCGCTGCTTTGCTACGCCGCCATAGTCGCTGCCGACATGGGCGATCAGCTGATTACCGCTCTTTTCAACCGCATCAAGCCTGAAGGTGACGGTGAAGGTCACGTCGAGCTTCTGCAGGGAGCGCATATAGGGAACAAGGTTCATCGCCATGACTTCCGGTGCGAAGGAGCGGTCAGGCGTCATGATCTCGACCTTGGCGCCGGCATTGGCGAGAAATTCGGCGGCCTGGAGACCGGCATGGTCGCCGGCGTCATCGAAGATCAGGACGTTGTTGCCCGGCTTGACGTCCCCGGAGATGATGTCCCAGGCGGAGACGACCAGCTCATTGCCCTTCGACAGGACCTCCGTATGCGGAAGCCCGCCCGTCGCGATGATGACGACGTCGGGGTTTTCGGCCTCGACGGTCTCGGCTTCCGCCCAGCTGTTGAAATTGAAGGTGACGCCCAGCTTCTCGCACTGCCCCATGCGCCAGTCGATGATGCTGATCATCTCCCGGCGGCGTTCGCTCTGCGCCGTCAGACGGATTTGGCCGCCCGGGTCGTTAGCTGCTTCGAAGACGACGACCTCGTGGCCGCGCTCCCCCGCCACGCGGGCCGCCTCGAGCCCGGCAGGGCCGGCGCCGACGACCACGACCTTCTTGCGGCGGTCGGCCTTGGCGATCGTGTGCGGCATTGTCAGCTCACGGCCGGTCGCCGCATTGTGGATGCAGTAGGCGGCGCCCCCCTGATAGATCCGGTCGAGACAGTAGTTTGCCCCGACACAGGGCCGGATGTCGTCCTCCCGTTTCTCGATGATCTTCCGGACGATATGCGGGTCGGTCATGTGGGCGCGGGTCATCCCCACCATGTCGACCTTGCCAGACGCAATCGCGTGGCGGGCGGTGGCGACATCCGGGATTTTCGCCGCATGGAAAGTCGGGAAGTTCGTAGCGGCTCGAATTTCGCCTGCGAAATCGAGATGCGGGGAATTGGCCATGCCCTGGATCGGAATCACGTCCGTTAGGCCGGCGTCCGTATCGATATGGCCACGGATAACGTTCAAGTAATCGATAAGCCCGCTTTCCTTGAGGCGCTTAGAGATTTCAAGGCCTTCCTCCTTGCCCGTCCCGCCGGGAAGACATTCATCGGCCGTGTATCGCACGCCCAAAATGAAATCTTCTCCGACGCGCGATCGGATCGCCTTCAGGACGTCGAAACAAAAGCGCATGCGGTTGTCGAGCGATCCGCCGTATGGACCGTCGAGCTCGTTCGTCAGCGGCGAGGCGAACTGGTCGAGGAGGTGACCATAGGCCTCCAGTTCAACACCATCCATGCCGCCCGCCTTCATGCGCTCGGCTGCATCGGCGAAATCCTTGATGATCCTCTCGATGTCCCAGTCTTCGATTTTCTTGGGAAAGGCGCGGTGCGAAGCTTCGCGGTGATGCGACGGAGCGACAACCGGCAGCCACTCACCCTTGTCCCACCGCGTCCGCCGACCGAGATGGGTGAGCTGGATCATGATCGCCGCGCCTTCTTCGTGCACGGCGTCGGTCATCTCCTTGATCCAGGGTACGATCTCGTCCTTGTAGGCGAGCAGGTTGTTGAACACCGGCGGGCTGTCCTTCGAGACGGCCGCCGAACCGGCGGTCATGGTCATCGCCACGCCCCCCTTCGCACGTTCCACAGTGTAGGCGCGATACCGCTCCTTGGGCATCCCGTCTTCAGGATAGGCGGGCTCGTGCGCGGTCACGATGATGCGGTTGCGCAGGGTGAGATGCTTGAGCTTGTAGGGCTGCAGGAGGGGATCGTTCGACATCTGCCGGGCTCCGATTTAGAGGTGTTCAGGAACGTAGTTGAAAATGTACACATGTGTCAATAAAGAGATCATGCAAGTCATGTTAGTTGACAGTTGTGTACATTTTTCTTGCATCGTTCTTCCCGATTTGTTAGGAGAGCGTCATGGAGCAGACCTTGAACGATAGCGGTTGGCGCGGTTCCGCGGATGTCTGGCTGGGCGCGGCCTACGAGTCCCTGCTGGAGGCCGGCGTCGAGGCGGTAAAAATCCAGCCGCTGGCGAAAAAGCTGAACCTCTCGCGAACAAGCTTCTACTGGTTCTTCAAGGACCGCGAGGAACTGCTTGATGCCTTGGTTTCGCGCTGGCGCGAGAAGAACACCGGCAATCTCGTCAAGCAGGCCGAGGCTTATGCCGAGACGGTTGCCGAGGCGATGCTGAATGTTTTTGACTGCTGGCTGGATGGCGGACTTTTCGACTCTCAATTCGAGTTCGCGGTGCGGAGCTGGGCCCTCCAGTCGCCCGAAACTCTGAAAGAAGTTCAGAACGCCGACCACCAGCGGCTCGATGCTCTGTCGCGCATGTTCCTGCGGTTTGGCTACGACGTGGCCCATGCCGATGTTCGGGCGCGTACGATCTATCTGGTGCAGATCGGATACATTACGATGCAGACGAGGGAAGACATCTCCGTCCGCATGAAACGCATCCCCGAATACGTGGAAATTTTCACCGGGCAGGCGCCTGAGCAAAGAGAGCTTGATCGCTTCTTCGCGCGGCACGGCTACTCCGGATAGCGGCGAAGATGGGTGGCGATGAGCAGCACGTTGAAGATCGGTATCATTGGCGGAAGCGGCTGGCTTGGCGGCGCCATTGCCCAGGCGATCCTCGATGCAGAGCTCACCTCCTCTGAAAACCTCACGCTGTCCTATCGACGCAAACAACCGACACGCTTTCAGGGCAGCCTCTGGACCCGAGACAATCAGGAACTCGCCGATCGATCGGATGTGATCATCATTTCGGTGCGCCCGGATGACTGGCCTTCGCTGGAAGTCGACGCGGGTGGCAAGCTCGTCATATCCGTCATGGCCGGCATCCGGCTCGACCAGCTCGCGACACAGCTAAAGACGGGGCGCGTCGTTCGTGCTCTGCCAAATGCGGCCGCCGAGGTCGGCAAATCCTACACGCCCTGGGTCGCGCCGTCGGCCTTGAAGGATGGCGATCGCTCCGCCGTGCGCCGCATTTTCGAAGCTTGCGGCAGCGCGGACGAAGTGGCAGGCGAAGCCGATATCGACTATTTGACCGGCCTGTCGGGCTCCGGGCCGGCATTCCCCGCCCTCCTGGCGAATGCGATGATGAAGGATGCGGTGGAGCGCGGCCTCTCCCCGGAAATTGCCCGTCGTGCGGTCGTGGCCGTCCTGATCGGAACCGGACGCCTGCTCGAACTGCGCGAGGGATGTCCCGCAGAAACGGTCGAAACATTTCTCAGTTATCGCGGCACGACCGCGGCAGCCATCGAGGCGATGCGCGCCGCCGGCTTTGAGGCCGCCGTCGCCGGCGGACTTCAAGCCGCTTTTACGAAATCGGTGAGTATGGGACAAAGCGCCTGACCTCCGTCGGGGCGGGTAAACGCGGCACCCCGCTCCCCCTAAAGCGCCGCAAAGAAAAAGTGGGAACGTCTAATGAAAAAGCTGCTTGCGTCTACATGTCTGGTGTTTGGCCTCATTGGTGGAGCATCGGTATCGAATGCCGCGGAGTGCGGGAGCGTCACCATCGCCAGCATGAACTGGCAGAGCGCCGAGGTCCTCTCGAACCTGGACAAGATCATTCTCAACGAAGGCTACGGCTGCAGTGCCGAGATAACCATCGGCGACACCGTGCCGACGATCACCTCGATGGCGGAAAAGGGTCAGCCCGACATCGCGCCGGAAGCCTGGATCGACCTGCTGCCCGATGTCGTCAAGAAGGGCACGGACGAGGGCCGGATCATCAAGGTGGGTTCCCCACTGCCCGATGGCGGCGTCCAGGGCTGGTGGATTCCGAAGTACATTGCCGACGCCCATCCGGATATCAAAACCATTGGCGATGCGCTGAAGCACCCGGAACTCTTCCCCGATCCGGAGGACCCGACGAAGGGTGCTATTTTTAATGGCCCGCAGGGCTGGGGCGGTACGGTGGTGACGACGCAGCTTTACAATGCGTTCGGGGGCGAAAAGGCGGGCTTCACGCTGGTCGACACCGGTTCGGCGGCTGGCCTCGATGGCTCTATCGCCAAGGCCTACGAACGCAAGCAAGGGTGGCTTGGCTACTACTGGGCACCGACGGCCCTCCTCGGCAAGTATGAAATGATCAAGCTGGAACCAGGCGTTCCGAACGACCCAGCGGAGTGGAAGCGCTGCATTACCGTTGCCGACTGCCCCGATCCGAAGCCGAGTGCGTGGCCGGTCGACACGATCGTGACGCTGGTGGCCAAGCCCTTCTCGGAGAAGGTCGGTCCCGAGGTCATGGACTATCTCAATAAGCGCTCCTGGAGCAACGAAACGGTCAGCAAGCTGATGGCCTGGATGACCGACAACCAGGCCAGCGGCGAAGAAGGTGCGAAGCACTTCCTCGAGGAGAACGAGGACGTCTGGACGAAGTGGGTCTCTCCGGAGGTCGCCGAGAAGGTCAAGGCGGCGCTTTAAACGAACTGCGTGCGGTGCGCCAAAGGCGCACCGCACACTCGCCGATAAAATCAAAAAGACTGCGACGGCTTCTTCAAAAAGGGGAACCGAATGGACTGGTTTTATGAATTCCCGCACATGAACGACGATTCCCTTCGGAGCCTGAAGAAGGCCATCGACGAAGGATTCCGTGGGTTCACGCGTGCCTATGGCGATGCCATCGAGGGTTTCTTCTCACCCTTGCAGCACTTTCTGATCGCAGCCGAACGTTTCATGACGCAGACGCCCTGGCCGATCATCACGCTCATCGTCCTGGCGATTGCCTGGGGTGCGAGCAGGAGCTGGAAGGTGGTGTTGGGCTGTCTTGTGACCCTGCTGGCCATCGGCTATCTCGACATGTGGGACGACACGATGCGGACGGTTTCGATGATCTGCGTCTGCACCCTTCTGTCGATCGCCATCGGCATTCCGACCGGCATCCTGATGTCTCGGTCCGACCGGTTGCAGCGGCTGGTGAACCCGGTGCTCGACGTCATGCAGACGATGCCGAGCTTCGTCTATCTCATCCCCGTCGTCATGCTGCTGGGTATCGGCAAGGTTCCGGGGCTGATCGCGGTGGTCATCTATGCGATCCCGCCGATGATCCGGCTTACCGACCTCGGCATTCGTCTGGTCGACAAGGACGTTCTCGAGGCGGCCGACGCCTTCGGCTCGTCGAGCTGGCAGAAGCTCAGGAACGTGCAACTACCGCTGGCACTACCAACCATCATGGCCGGCATCAACCAGACCATCATGATGGCGCTTGCAATGGTCGTCATCGCCTCGATGATCGGAGTCCAGGGTCTCGGCCAGCCGGTTCTGAAGGCGATTGCCAACCAGTATTTCACGCTCGGAATCTTCAACGGCCTTGCCATTGTCGGCATCGCCATCATCTTCGACCGGGTCAGCCAGGCATATGGCAAGAGACTCCAGAAGCACCGGGAGATCGTCCATGGCTGAGCATTTCAGCGGCATCAAGATCCGTCACCTTTACAAGATCTTCGGCCCCAACGCTGAGTCGTACGTCGACGCGGTCCATAAGGGTCTGACCAAGACCGAACTCAACGAGCGGCACGGGCATGTCCTGGGCTTGCGGGACATCAACATCGAGATACCTTCGGGGTGCATCCAGGTGATCATGGGGCTCTCGGGGTCGGGCAAGTCGACACTGATCCGGCACATCAACCGCCTGATCGACCCGACGGCCGGCGAGGTTCTGGTCAATGGCGTCGACGTCGTGAAGATGAGCGAATCCGAGCTGCGCGGGTTCCGCAGGCAGCAGACCGCCATGGTGTTCCAGAAGTTTGCGCTGCTCCCGCACCGCAACGTGCTCGAGAACACGCTCTACGGCCTCGAGATTCAGGGCATGGCGCGTTCCAGGGCCGTCGAGATTGCCATGAGATGGATCGAGCGCGTCGGTCTCAGGGGCTTTGAGACCAGGTACCCCAATCAGCTTTCGGGCGGCATGCAGCAACGCGTCGGCCTGGCCCGGGCGCTCGCCAACGACGCCCCGGTCCTCCTCATGGACGAAGCCTATTCGGCTCTCGACCCGCTGATCCGCACGGACATGCAGACCGTCCTTCTCGACCTGCAGAAGGAGATCAAGAAGACGATCGTCTTCATTACCCATGACCTCGACGAGGCACTTCGGCTCGGAGACCAGGTCGCCATCCTGCGCGATGGCGAGGTCATTCAGCAGGGTACCAGCCAGGACATCGTCCTGTGGCCGGCGGATGCCTACGTGGCGAACTTCGTCAAGGAGGTCAACCGGGGCAGGGTCGTCCACGTCGAGGCCGTCATGGCGCCCTTGCATCCGGGCTTTTCGCCGAACGGCACGACCATACCGGCGGGTACCACCATCGAGGATGCAATTCGGATGATTGCTCACGGCCCGGATAACGACGTCGCTGTGGTCAGGCAAGACGGGAAGCAACTTGGTATGGTCAACCTGCGTCAGCTCGCGGGTGCGATGGTCAACTCGCAGAGCTCCGTAATCCAGGGCAGTGGCTCCCTGACGAGGGCACTGTAGGCTCAGAGCGGCGTCGTTCAGGCTCGACAGAAGTCGCAGCACCCATGAGATCTGATGCGAGGGGGACCGCGGCGCCGCCTCTCCATTCATTCGCACTTGCGGAGAATCCGGATGTCCAAGCTCTTCCCTCGCCTGTTCTCACCCGTAGGGTTGGGGCCGCACGTCTTGAGAAACAGGATCGTGTTCGGTGCCCATACGGCGAACATGGCCGAAGGCGGCCTGCCGACAGACCGGCACGTCGCCTACTATGCCGAGCGGGCGATCGGCGGAGCGGCCATGATCGTGGTGGAACCGATGCCAGTCCATCGCGCCGCGGTCCTGACGCGTGGAAACTTCAGACCTTGTGATGACAGCGTGATCCCGCATTTCAAGAAAGTGGCGAGCGCCATCAAGGACAACGGAGCGGTCGCCATCCAGCAGCTCTACCATGTTGGTGCCCACGGCGATTCGGACAACTCCTTCCATCCGCATTGGTCCCCTTCGGGCTTTCCGAGCTATCACGATAGCGACGGCTCGCATCCGATGAGCGAGGCGGAGATCTGGGAAACGATCGACGGTTTCGTGCAGGCAGCTCGCCGGTGCCGGGAGGCTGGTTTCGACGGCATCGAGGTATGGGCCGCCTATTTCGGCATGGTCGATCAGTTCTGGACGCCATGGTCGAACCGTCGCGATGATGCATGGGGTGGCTCGCTGGAGAACCGCACAAGAATGTCGCGGGAAATTCTCGCCCGCATCCGGGCAACCTGCGGGCCTGACTTCATCATCGGCCTCGCTGTCAGCGACGAACCGGACTACAGCGTGGCGCTGACCAGAGACGAGCTTGCCGAAATCGTCCAACTTCATGACGAACTCGGGCTGATGGACTACGTGACATGCGGTTCGGGTGGCTATCTGGATTTCCATAAGCTGATGCCGACCTTCCTCTACCCCGAAAAGCTTGGGGCCGACCTTTCGGCAACGCTCAAACGCACCGTAAAGAAGGCACTGGTGATCGCCGAAAGCCACATTCGGACGCCCGAAAATGCCGAGACCGTGCTTGGCGAAAGTGCGGCGGATCTCGTATCCATTGTTCGCGGCCAGATAGCCGATCCCCATCTCGCGCGAAAGGCAAGCGAAGACCGTGCCGACGACATCCGGGGCTGCATCTCCTGCAATCAGATGTGCTGGGGCAGGCGTTCGCGCGACTACTGGATAAGCTGTCTTATCAACCCGTCCGCGGGAAGGGAATTTGAATGGGGTGGCGATCGATTTACGCCAGCGGCGGAGCCGAGGAAGGTTCTCGTCGTGGGCGGCGGACCGGCTGGCCTCGAAGCGGCCAGGGTCGCAGCGGAAAGGGGTCATAGGGTTATTCTTGCGGAAGCTTCCAGCCGGCTCGGCGGCAACTTCCTGCTCGCCGGAATGCAGCCTCGCCGCGGGCAGATCCTCAATCTCATCCAGTGGTATGAACGCCAACTGGAGAAGCTGAAAATCGATGTGCGTCTCAACTGTTATGTGGAGGCTTCCGATATCCAGGATTACGGCGCCGATTCCGTCATCCTCGCGACCGGCTCCTATTCACCTGAAACCGGGTTTCAGAAGGCGCTGCCCGCAAGTGAGACACTGCCTGGACTCGAGAAAGGCAACGTGTTCGCCGTCGAGGCCGTTATGGCTCGACAGGTAAGACCTGGAAAGCGCATCCTGCTCCTCGATGAGGGCGGGGGCTGGCGCGGCTGCGGCACAGCGTGGAAGCTCGCCGAGGACGGTCACGAAGTCATTATTCTTTCGCCGGACCCGTTCATCGGCAAGGAACTCCAGCGCACCACGGCCGACGTGCCGCTTCGGCGCATCCTGAAGAAGCTCAGGGTCAAATGGTTGTTGGAAGCCAGCGCTCTCGAATGGCACGGCAACGGCGCAACAGTTGTGGACCACAACAGCGGAGAACAGTCCTTCGTCGAGGCAGATTGTCTCGTCCTTGCCACGACAAACATGCCGGCCAACTGGCTGGCCGAAGCGTTGGCAGCTCAAGCCACACCATTCGTTCAGATCGGTGACTGCGCGGCTCCGCGCCAAGCCCCTTACGCATTCTACGAAGGCAGGAAGGTCGCATTGGAGTTGTGATGGCGGAGGAGAAGGCAAGACTATCTGTCGCGGAAATCCGGAATATAGCAGCGGATGCCTGTCTGGCATGCGGAGCAAGTGCAGCGACAGCGAAGTCGCTCGTCGAAGCGACCTTGTCCGCTGCGCTTCGCGGCCGGCCCGAGGTGGGACTTCCCCATTTCATCGATTACCTGAGGAGCTTCGTAGAGGGGCGCATCGACGGAAAGGCACAACCGCGCATGCAGCATCCGCTGCCCGCTTTCATCCACTCCGACGCCAAGGGCGGAATCGCCCAGCTCGGCTTCGATCTAGCCTTCGAGGACCTGGTCAAGCGGGCACGAACATTCGGCGTGGCAATCTTTTCGCAGAGGAACAGCTACACCGCCGGCGAGCTGGGCTACTATGTCCGACGTCTTGCCGTTGAAGGCCTGGTGTCGATGGCCGTTGCGAATGCGCACGCTTTGATGGCCGCCGCGGCCGGCGGCAAGCCGGTATTCGGGACAAATCCACTCGCTTTCGGGGCTCCTTTGCCGGCACCGCAGGCTCCGCTGATTATCGATCAGGCTGCCAGCGCCACGGCATTCGTGAACATCGTTCGGGCAGCGGCAGACAACGTCGCCATTCCCGAAGGGTGGGCGACCGATGAGGCGGGAGCAGTGACGACCGATCCCGCCAAAGCCATTCTTGGCGCACTCCTGCCGTTTGGAGGTTACAAGGGCGCCAATATCGCACTGCTTGTCGAAGTCCTGTCAGCCGGACTTTCCGGAGCAGCATGGTCCCTCGATGCGGGAAATTTTCGCTCCGGCAATGAGCCCCCGAATGTGGGCTTGACGGTCATCGCGATCGCCCCCGCCGCCGTCGATCCATCCTTTGCGCTTCGCAGCGCTGACCATTTCGGCCGTCTGCAGGAACTCGGGGTCCACATTCCCGGCAGCGGATCGGCTGTGGAGGCGCCCAATGACGCGGATGAGATCGAGATCGATGCCCGTCTTCTCGAAGAAATTCGGGGCTTTCGTTCCGGCTAAGGGAGGCGAGCTGTCGCGCCCACGGGCAAGACGGGATCGACAACGGCAAAGTGAATCCAGGCCATCTCGCTCGGGTACATTCGAAAGCGCTGCTCTTCTCAAAGTTGTTTCACAACCTCGGAGCGCACCCAACTGGAGCCGCCCACGCGCCGTCTTGTGTCGGAAGGGTTTTCGCCATACGTCGCCCTGTAAACAGCGGAAAACCGCCCGAAATGAAAGAAGCCCCATTTCAGGCAGATCTCCCTCATTGCCTGATTGTTGTCGGGATCGAGCAGGTCCTGTCGTGCTGCGCGCAGACGAAGCCTGAGGAGATAGGCGGCGGGCGTGGTGTCCCTGAAGGCACGAAAGCCGGTTTCGAGGGCCCGGACAGATACGCCCGCCGCTTCGGCGACCATTGGCATCGTAATCGGCTGATTGATATTGGCCTGCATGAACTCGATCGCCCGGCGCACATGGCGAGGGGCGATCAGGCACGGCTTCTTCTCCAGCAAATGCGACAGCCGGTGGGGGACCAGACGCACCACCACGTCTGCCAACGCCTGCGTGACATGCGCCATGGCGATCGGCGACTGCAGCAGGGGGCCATTGTTGCGTATGCCGCCCATGATTGTTTCCGTGAGATTGCCGATCAACTGGCCGGCCGGCGTAGACAAGCTCACCTCGGGCAACAGGTCGAGAGAGCCGTCGAAAGGCGCCTCGAAAGTCTGACCCAATGTCTGCAGGACGACAGACCAATTGATCAGCAGCTCGTCTACAACGTTTTCTTCGCCGCGCATGATAACGCTGTTCGGCTCGAAATTGTTGTAGAGAAGCAATCCTCCTTGCCCCGTCTCGGCCGTACGGGGTCCATAGGTCACCCCCATGCCGCCGCTTCGAGGCACGACAATCGACAAATACTCGGTCGTATCGGCGGTTGGCTCGATATGGAACTGGAAATCGGTCTGATGATAACCGGTGATCAACACGGCGCTGTCAGACACCGAAAAATCGATCCCCCAACGGAAATCCCGAGCCTGGCTGATAGGCTCGGCATCAAATGTGCCAAAAGCGCCGCCAAGCGTTTCAATCATGCTGTCGAACGACGAACCGCGAAACTGAAACGAGTTTGGTGCAGTGCTGCTATCCGACATGCGACTCCCGGTTTTCACCCTCCAAGCGGCCACAACACACGATGAGGGATGGTGTAGGTAACTTCCTCGCACCAAAGCGCCGCGATGGACACATGGACCTTGCGGGCCGCGGGGGCCGCAGGTCGGGCATATGCCCCCGCTTCCGCGATGCCGACAATATGGGCGAAGTGTTTCGATGAGCCCGATCGGAAACTATGACGCGGGATGGGAGCATAGAGCCGGCAAGATCATTGCGCAACAGCACTCCACGCCGACACCAACGGTGGCCCCGTGCCGCCTGCATGGCCAAAACCGCCCAGGTTCCCTCAGCGGCCGCGGAGAACCAAATCGGCCGACGACAGCGCCAGCAGCCGATCCGTATTCCCCGTCAAGCCTTCTCACAGCGGCGATCGAACGCAGACCGGATCCTGCAGGCCTTTGGATAGCTGGAGTGATAGTCGGCCGGCACATAGTCGATCTCAACTATGCCTTCGTATTTGCGGTGGGGCCGCAACCGCAATTCTATTGTGGAAGCCGCCGCCAGCGGCGGCCTCCAGGACGACGACACGAAGATCGGACGTTTTCTTCATTGGCTGACCTAACGAATTGCCCGCCGACCAACGTTTGGCGGAGCGTCAAAAAAGGACCGGCTCGCTCCCGTCCGCGGGGGCGTAGCGGGTGATTTCCATAGCGCAGCTGACGTCGATGAATTTTGGTGCATGCCAGGACATGTTTTCTCCATTCGCTTCAGGCAGTTGGTGTGTTCGCTCCGGCACTTGCAGGCGCCGTTACGGCCGGGTCGAACACGGAGCCAAGCGTCGTTCGTCGGAACGACGCTTGGGTGAAAATCCGGAACGGCTTTCTGCCGCACCGGCAAGGCCCGGCAACGGCGCCGCCGGGCTTTTTCGGGATCGGCTGCCGCAGCTAAGATCGAATGGATCAGCGTGACAGAACCTCCCTTTCCGTGCCGAGGGTAGCAACCAGGCGGGGCCTCGCAATACGACCTAGGGACAATCGATATCGGGTTTGATCTCGGGGTTAGCCCACTATTGGCCGGCCCCTCCCGCCATTACGACCAAGGTGCAATATCCCCGGCTTTGTCGCGGGAGGATGATCGGTGCTGCCAGGCGGTTGCGGCTCACGCAACGATTGCGAGGGAAGGAGAAGGATATGAACAGATTGATGCTGACTGCCGTGACGGTGCTGTCACTGGCGGGACTGGCCAAGGCCGAGGTGACGGAGGAAGACCTCGCCAAGGACGCCACCACGGTCGGCGACGTGCTCACCAACGGTATGGGCAGGGGGCTGCAGCGCTACTCCCCCCTCGAAACACTGAACAAGACCAACGTCAAGAACCTGCTGCCTGCCTGGGGTTTCAGCCTCGGCGGCGAGAAGCAGCGCGGACAGGAAAGCCAGCCGATCGTCCATGACGGCGTGATGTATATCACCGCCTCCTACAGCCGGCTTTTCGCCATCGATATCAAGACCGGCAAGGAGCTCTGGCAGTTCGACGCGCGCTTGCCCGAGGGCATCCTGCCCTGTTGCGACGTGATCAACCGCGGTGCCGCCATCTATGGCGACAATATCTATTTCGGCACGCTCGATGCCCGTCTCGTCGCGCTCAACCGCAAGACGGGCGATGTGGTCTGGAACAAGAAGATCGCCAATTACAAGGAAGGCTACAGCTATACGGCCGCGCCCTTGATCGTGAACGGTCTCGTCATCACCGGCAATTCCGGCGGCGAGTTCGGCATCGTCGGCGAGGTGCAGGCCCGCGACGCCAAGACCGGCGAACTGGTATGGACCCGTCCGGTCATCGAAGGGCATATCGGGACCTACAAGGGCAAGGAAAGCTCCATGACCGGGACGCTGAACGCGACCTGGCCGGGGGACCTTTGGAAGACCGGCGGCGGCGCCACCTGGCTCGGTGGCTCCTACGACGCCGATACGGATACGCTGGTCTTCGGCACCGGCAACCCCGCTCCGTGGAACAGCCATCTGCGCAACGCCGGCAAGCCGGTCGAGGGCAACAAGGGCGACAACCTCTACGCGGCAAGCCGCCTTGGCATCAACCCGGAAAACGGCGAGATCAAGTGGCACTTCCAGACGACGCCGAGGGAAGGCTGGGACTTCGACGGCGTCAATGAAGTCGTCCCCTTCCTCTCCAAGGACGGCACGAAACGTTTCGCGACCGCCGACCGGAACGGCTTCTTCTATGTCCTCAACCGCGAGGACGGAAAATTCGTTGCCGCCTATCCTTTCGTCAAGAACATCACCTGGGCGAAGGGTATCGATGAAAACGGCCGCCCGATCTATGCCGAGGAGAACCGCCCCGGCGATCCGACGTCCGCCGCCGATGGCGGCAAGGGGCAGCAGGTCTTTTCGGTTCCCTCCTTCCTCGGCGGCAAGAACTGGATGCCGATGGCCTACAGCCAGAAGACCGAGCTCTTCTATGTGCCCTCGAACGAATGGGGCATGGACATCTGGAATGAGCCGATCTCCTATAAGAAGGGCGCCGCTTATCTCGGGGCCGGTTTCACCATCAAGCCGCTGTTCGACGATTACATCGGCTCGCTGAAGGCGATCGACCCCAACAGCGGAGAGATCAAGTGGGAATACAAGAACGCGGCGCCCCTATGGGGCGGTGTCATGGCCACTGCCGGCGGCCTGGTTTTCGTCGGAACGCCCGAGGGCGAATTCAAGGCGCTAGATGACGAGACAGGCAAAGAGCTCTGGTCCTTCCAGACCGGCTCGGGCGTGGTCGGCCAGCCCATCACCTGGGAGCAGGACGGCGAGCAATATGTATCGGTGATCTCCGGTTGGGGCGGTGCGGTCCCGCTCTGGGGCGGCGAGGTAGCCAAGAAGGTCAATTACCTCAACCAAGGTGGCATGGTTTGGACCTTCCGCTTGCCGAAACAGCTGGCTTTGGCAAAATAGGGAAAAAGGGCCGGGTTTGGTTGCCCGGCCCCTTGACCGTTGCGACAATGGCAGAACGGTGCGGGGCGCTCTCAGATGATCATCATCCGCAATACATTCCAGGCACCGCGACCGAGTTCGCCGGTGCTGCCCATATTCAACCCTGTCGAATTGCGATCGGCACTGATCGTCGACGATCATCCCCTGTTCTGCGATGCGCTTGCGATGACTTTGAACGGGCTCGTCGGGATTGAAACGATCGAGTCCGTCGGCACGCTGGAAGCCGCTCTCACCCGTCTGGATCAGGATACGCGGCCGGATGTCGTTGTGCTCGACCTCAATCTGCCTGACGTCAACGGGCTGGATGGCGTCGTGCGGCTCCGCCAGGCGGTCCCCCATGTACCGATCGTCGTCGTCTCGTCACTGGACGAGTTGCGGGTAATCCGCGCCTTACTGAAAGCGGGCATCAACGGCTTCGTACCGAAGCATGCTGCCCGAGACGAATTTCGTGCCGCCTTCGCGGCGATCGCGCGAGGCGAAATCCATGCCCCGCAAATGGCCTTGGAGCCGGGCAGTCCTTCACTATCGGACGAGGCCGTCGCCCGGTTGGGGCTGCTGACGCGGCAACAGGCGAAAATCCTGCAACTCGTCTGCGCCGGTCTTATGAACAAGCAAATCGCCTACGAACTTTCCATCGCCGAGACCACGGTGAAGGCGCACGTTACCGCGATCATGCGCAAACTTGGCGTCCAGACACGCATGCAGGCCGTCTTGTTCGCGCAGGAAGCGCGATTTACGGCACTGACGCCGGAGGATTGACGCTCCGGCCCCTGCCCTCGAGAGTTGCCTTAGCGCTGAATGCAGTTGGCGGAGGAGGAGGAATGCGGATATCCGATGGAAGCGGCGCGGTGCGCGACGCGATCGTCCGACGTGCCAGTACGACGGCAGGCGATCCGAATGCCGTCGAGACCCTGTCGCGTCAATTGGGATCGGGACCGTTCTCGCTGATCATGCTTTTCATGTCGCCGGCAGCCGACCTGGTGCGCCTGCCGATCGAAGCAGCGCGGATCTTCGATGGCGTCCCGATCGTTGGCTGCACCACCGCGGGCGAGATTTCCGACGCCGGCTATGACGAGGGCACCATCGTCGCGCTCGCCCTGCCCACGGAATATTTCCGCGTCGACACGGTCACGATCCCCGACCTGATGCGGCTCGATCCGCCCGCGCTTGCCGCCGCCCTCGTTCGCACGCGCACGGCAATGGCCCAGCAATATCCCGAGCTGGCGCATGAATTTGCAATGCTGCTCGTCGACGGGCTGTCGCAGAAGGAGGACGAACTGACCTCGGCGCTTGCCGCCGGCCTCGGAGCGACACCCATGCTCGGAGGCTCGGCTGGCGATGGAACGCGTTTCGACCGGACCTACGTGCTCGATGGTCATCGACTGTCGCGCAACGCGGCCGTTCTAGCGCTGGTGCGTACGGAATGCCCGGTCCGCGTCTTCAATTTCGACCACCTTATCCCCACCGAAAAACGCATGGTGGTCACCGAGGCCGATCCGCACCGCCGCATCGTCCGCCAGATCAATGCCGAACCCGCTGCGCGTGAATACGCCCGCCTCGTCGGCAAGGACCCGCAGCAGCTCACCCCCTTCACCTTCGCGGCCAATCCCGTCGCGGTCCGCATGGGTACGCGTCACCACGTGCGCGCCATCCGTCAGGTGATGGAAAACGGCGATCTTGTCTTCTTCTCGGCCATCGACGAGGGCGTGGTGCTGACGATCACCGAGCCGGCGGACATGCTC
Organism: Sinorhizobium fredii USDA 257; assembly: GCF_000265205.3. NCBI lineage: Bacteria > Pseudomonadati > Pseudomonadota > Alphaproteobacteria > Hyphomicrobiales > Rhizobiaceae > Ensifer > Ensifer fredii. Next base: position 2,724,476 of record NC_018000.1, on the reverse strand, counting down.
GGCCAGCTTAAACGCGAACTCGCCGGCCTGTGCATGCCGGAGCGGCCAACGGCGATCCTTGCCTTCGACTGCATCCTGCGCCGGCTGGAGGCAGAAGAGAAGCAGGTCATCGGCCGGGTTTCCGGGCTCTTGCGCCGCTATGGCGTCATCGGCTTTTCCACCTATGGCGAACAGTTCGGCCCGATGCATGTCAACCAGACGATGACTGGCCTCGCCATTTACCCGCCGGGCACCACCCTACCCGAGAAGGTCTCGGAATGACCCGCATCTCCGACTGGCTCATCGATCCTGCCGACAATCCCGAACGCAATACCGCCAAGCTTCTGACCATCGCCGAGGTGCTGATGCGCCAGGTCGAGCAGGCATCCGGCGAACGCGGGATCGCCTACGAGCAGTTCCAGCGCGCCGCCCAGTTGGAAGAGCGGGTGCGGCAGCGCACGTCCGACCTTGAATCGACGCTGCGGATCCTGAACGAGACGAATGCGCGCCTCGCCGAGGCCAACCGCGCGACCGAGCGGGCGCGCCGCAACCTTGCCGATGCCATCGAGGCGGTGGAAGAGGGATTTGCCCTCTTCGACGCCAGCGAAACCCTGGTGATGTACAATTCGCGCTTTTGCTGTGATCTCCAGGACGTGCGCGCCATGCTTCATCCGGGCCTGTCCTTTGCGGACTATATCGAGGCCTGTAGCCGTTCGCGCTTCCTCGCCTTGCCAAAGGACGAGGGGCCTGCTGAATGGATGGCAACACGAATAGAGCGCCACCGCACGCGCAGCGTCTTTCAGGTAGCGCTTGCCGGCGACCGCTGGCTGCAGGTGAGCGAACAGCCGACTTCCGACGGCGGCACGGTCGTTCTCCAGACGGACGTTACGGAAATCATTCGTATGGAGCGAACCGAACGGGGCAGGATGCTGGATGATCAAGCCCGCCTGATCCACGCGACGTTGGAACATATCAACCAGGGCATATGCATCTTCGACGCGGCCGGTCGACTGGTCGGCTGGAACGAACGGCTTCGCCTGTTGCTCGACATCCCGGTGACCGTGCTGCGCACGGGGACCGGCTTCGACACGCTGCAACGCTGGATTCACCGCGACGGCGAACTGGTCAGTTCCATCGCACCCTCGGAGCTTTTCTCCTGGGCCGTCCAAGAGACGCAAAGGCCGCCGCTTTTCCTGGAGATCCGCCGCGCCTCGGGCGTGATGCTCGTGGTCTTTGCCGAGGAGACGCCGGATCGAGGCTTCGTCATGTCGTTCAGCGACGTGACGCGCGAACGCCAGGCAATCCAGGCAATGCAGCGCGCCAACGCCTCGCTCGAGGCGCGGGTGGCTGCCCGTACCGAAGATCTGCGCACCGCTCTCGCCGATGCAGAGCGCGCCAATTCCACCCGCGCCCGGTTTGTCGCGGCCGCCAGCCACGACCTCCTGCAACCGCTTTCCGCCGCCAAGCTTTTTGTTGCCTCGGCCCGTGACGAAACGGAAAACGAGCACGCCGGCGGCACTCTCGACAAGGCGCACAAGGCGCTGGCAAGCGTCGAGGCGATCCTCGGCGCCCTGCTTGACATTTCGCGCCTGGACGAGGCGGTTGTCGAGATATCACCTGTCCGTCTTGCGCCGCTGTTTGCGCAGCTCACCGACGAATTCGCACCCGTGGCGGAACGCAAGGGGTTGAGGCTTGCCATACTGCCCTGCGCGCTGACGGTCTTCAGTGATCCGAGCTATCTCAGGCGCATCCTGCAAAACCTCATCAGCAATGCGATCCGATATACACGCACCGGCCGCGTGCTTGTCGGTCCGCGGCGCGTGCCGGGTGGCGTACGGATCGAGGTGCACGACACTGGCCCCGGCATCGCTCTCGAGGACCAGGTGGCGATCTTTCGCGAGTTCCACCGTCTGAACGCCTCTGCATCCGCCTCGGAGGGTCTGGGACTCGGCCTGGCCATCGTCGAGCGCGCCTGCGCACTGCTCAATCACCGACTGACGCTCAAATCGACGCCGGGACGCGGCACCTGCTTTGGCGTCGAACTGGAGCAGGCACCTGCACGCGCCGCTGCGAGCTACCCTTGCTGCGATGCTAGCGAGGATGGCACGACGGCCGACGTTGGCGACCGCATCGCCCTTCTCGTCGAGAATGACGAGGAACTGCGCCATGCGATCAGCCTGGTTCTGGAGCGACGAGGGATTACCGTTCTGGAGGTGGCAAGCGGCGAGGAAGCACTGGAACTGGTCGACGAGATGGGCATTGTTCCCGATCTTTACCTGGTCGACCAGCAGCTCGGGGACGGACTGACGGGCATCGAGACCTTGACGGCTCTCAAGACACGTCACGGCGACCGACCGGCAAGGATCATCACCGCCGACCGCACGCCGGGTGTGCGCGAGGCCTGCGCCAAAGCCGACGTCGAGATCATCTACAAGCCCCTTGACCCGGAGGTGCTTGAAGCGTTCGTCACCAGAGGGGGGTGAGGAAAGTGTGACGACCCTTTGCTGCTCGTCGCTCGCCTCAACCTATTGCAATAATTACCTTTTACTATCCTGCAGACGCCGACCGGCACCAAGGTCGCATTGCCTGCCCGCCGTCTTTCATGTTTCCTTGCGGACAATCGAAAACCCCAGGGAGAAGCGAATGCTGACAAGAATGAGAATCGTTGCCGCGTTGGTGCTGATGGCAGGCGGGGCTCATGCCGCGGAGCACGAAGTGAAGATGCTGAACAAGGGAGAGAGCGGGGCTATGGTCTTCGAGCCGGCCTTCGTGAAGGCCGCTCCCGGCGACACGATCCGCTTCGTGCCGGTGGATAAGGGTCACAATGTCGAGTCGATCAAGGGCATGCTGCCCGACGGCGTCGACAAATTCAAAAGCAAGATTAACGAGGAATATGTGATGACGCCGACCGTGCCCGGCCTCTACGGCGTGAAGTGCTCGCCGCATTTCGCGATGGGCATGGTGGCGCTGATCCAAGTGGGTGACGTACCGGCCAATGTGGAGGCCGTGAATGCCGTGAAACTGCCGAAGAAGGCTGACGAAAGGCTGAAGGCGGCGCTTCCCGCCCCTTCCAATTGATCTCAAGGGAAGCTTGCGGCGCCGCGGGATTGATCGGCCCGCGGCGCTGGTGCTTTGCCGATCGGTGCTACAGCGCCGTGTTGCGCCCAAAATCGGACAAGAGGCTATCGCCGGTCCGCCATCAATAGTAGGGCGAGACGCACGCCTGGCGCGGACCGTAATAGGGCTGGAACGTGTTGTCGTAAGCCCTGTAGGACCGATAGCGCGCGAAGCACCAGCGCGTATGCGCATTGCCGCCATTATAATAGGTCTGGCGGTAATAGCGTGGCGCGTAGTAGCGTGGGCGGTAATAGGTCGGGCCGTAGTAGCCTTGATCGTAGTAGCTTTGATCATAGTAACCCTGATCGTAGTAGCTGGGGCCATAATACCTCGGCTGCGCCAGCAGCCCACCGAGGATCGCGCCGGTCGCGAGCCCGCCGAGCGCCCAAGCCCAATCATCATCGCCACCGTTGTGGTGATGCCCGCGGTATCCGCCGCGATAGCCACCACGGTAGCGCCTGTACTGGACTGTCTGCGCCTCCGCTACCTCGATCTTTGGCGCGACAACGGTGGGAAACGCCATGGCCGGCGGAACGCTCGTCAGCGCCGTCGCCAGCGACAGGGCAACGATTGCTAACCTCGTCATTGGCTTCACCTTTCCTCTACAGCGCCGCACTTGGAACATGACGCACAAAGGACGCTGCAGCATTTGGACTTGCTGGATTATTTTGTGCTCAAACCGACGTCGGTTCAACGAATTTCCAGTAGCAGCATAGCATTCCCTTCAAATAATGCCCTCGCACGGCACCGCACCCCTCGATTTGGACCTCAGCGTGGCGTGCAATGTCCAAATGCGGCCAAAACGGGATTTCCCTTCCTTTCCCCGGCGACCGGTAGGACCGAAACCGGTATACCGGCTCCACTCCCCATATTCGCCCGGTCTCTCACGGGCGGCTCGCGGCTCCCCAGGGATATCGGCCGACCTTGATCGATTTGACGGCCTCGCGCGAGGCCACATCGATCACCGTCACGTCGCCCGAGATGCCGTTCGTTGTGAAGAGCTGGGTGTGATCCGGCGAAAAAGCCATGTGCCAGACGCGCCGGCCGACCAGGATGTACTCATCGACCTCGAAGGTCTTCATGTCGACCGCGGCGACGTGGTTTGCCGGACCGAGCGCGACGAAGGCTGTCTTGCCGTCGGGCGTGAATTCGAAGCCAACGGGCTGGATCAGGTCGTCCTTGACGCCGGTGATGGCGAAGCGGATCTTGGCCTTCTCCGACCGGGTCGCGACATCGAACACTGTCACGCTGCCTCCGATTTCGGAGGACACCCAGAGCTCCTTGCCGTCCCCGGTGAACTCCGCATGGCGAGGACGACTGTCGACGAGTGTGTTGGCGAAGATCTTCATCGTCGCCGTATCGATCCAGTGCGCCATATTGGTCGTCTCTGAGGTCGTCACGACGATCTTGCCGTCGGAGGAAACGGCCATGCCTTCCGGCTCTATGCCGACATTGATCTGGGCCACGACCTCCCGCGCGTCGACGTCGACCACCGTCGTCACCGCATCGTCCTCGTTGGCGATCCACAAATGCTTGTCGTCGGGGGCGAGCACGAACTGCTCCGGATCTTCTCCGGAGGGCAGCTCGTAGAGGATTTCGCCGGTCGCCGGATCCATCACTTCCACGGCGTCGCTGTCGGACGCGCAGATATAGACGCGCGAATGGTCGGAGTTGAAGGTGATCCCGCGGGGCCGCTCGCCGGTCGGAATAGTGCGGATGACTTCGAACGTCGCGGTGTCGATCACCGAGATATCGTCGTCCTTCTCATTGGTTACCCAGATTTCGCCGGCTGCAGCAGTAAAGGCAAACGCTGCGAGAGGGAGCGCAACGAGGAAAAGGCAAATCCGTCTCATTTCAGCCTCCGAATGCCTTGCACGTGCTTTCCGCGCGGTCGAGACCAAGCGTGTCCATTTCGTTTTCCTGATGCAGGTAGTCGTCGAGGGGCGTGAGCTCCACGAGTGCACGGCCGTTGACGACCGGCATTGGCTGGCGCAACTGGCCATTCCAGCGCCGATAGGTGAGCGAGCGGCCCTTGAAACCGTCGAGTGCAAAGGCATCCGACAAGATATAGGCCCTGAGCTTCGTGGGATCGGCGGAGTTGATGCGCGTTACCGCTTCGCCGACGCTGCGCAGAGCCGCCCAGGCGGCGTAATCGCGCGGCCGCATTTCGCGCTTCGCCGCGCTCTCGAAGCGGTTCTGCAACTGAACGGCCCCCCATTGTTCCAAAACGGGCGCCCAGCCCTCGCCGCGCAAGCCCTCGGAGCCGGCGACCGGACGCGCCAGCCAGGTGTTATCGGCGACATAGCGGGCAAAATCGTCTGCCTCGTCGGCGACAAGCAGCACATCGTGATCCGGAAGGTCCTGGGTGAATAGCGGCACCTCTTTCCCGGCCGCTCGCCGCACGTCGGTGTCGAAGGTCCACAGTTTGTCGGCAAGGATCTCGACACCGAATTTCGCCGCTGCCGCGCGCAATGTGGCGGCATAGGCCTCGTCCTGCTGTCTCGGCCCGACAATCATGGCCGTGCGTGTCCAGCGCCGCGCCCTCAACATCTGCATCAGCGCATCGGCACGCATCGCGTCCTCGGGGATGGTGTGAAAGAGGTTGGCGCGACAGTCGGCGTCACGCAGGCGGCGCTCGCCGGATGCAACGTTGAAAAGCAGCGCGCCGCCGGCCTCAGGCAGATCGGCGACGTTTAACAGGCCTTCGGCGGGAGCATCGATAAAGAGCACGGACGAGGTGACGAGCGCCGCTTTCGCGCTCGCAGCAAGATCCCCTCCCGGGGCAACGGAAATCACCTTCAGCGTGTAGTGGTGCCCGAGGAATCCTCCGGTCGTCTCGGTATCGGCAAGGGCGACCTTCGCCCCGGCAATGCCGAGGTCCTCCGGAATCGGGTCGAGGTTCGACAGCACCGGCGGCGCCTGCACCTCCTGTCGCAGATAGGTCATGGCGACGGTTGTCTCCGCCCGTGCCGGACCGAAAACGCCGACAAGCGCGATCAGCAGGCTCGCGGAGATTTTCCGTCTGATGCGCACTTTCGAGACTGTCGGCATTGGGAACTCCTCCTGCTGCAGACCTTAGGATGCGAGCGGAGAAGAGAGGAATACGACCAAGGTGCCGTGCCCGGCTGCGACATAGGTCGTATACCGCGGCCGCGGCGATGAGCGGTAAGAAAATGCCGATCGGAACGAAGTCTTGCCAGGGAGGAAAGATGTCCACGAACCGTATCCGCGCCGGACTTGCGGCGCTTGCACTGCTCGCAACCGCGACGATCGTCGTTGCGCATGGCGACGTCGCGCCCCAGCCCATCAACACCGACGCACTGCCAGCGGTCGGTGAGGAATGGCTTACGGAGAACCCGTATCGCGAAGAGAAGGTCGGGCGCGACGTCTGGCTCAAGGCCGTCGAGATCGGCGCTTCCGGGTACAACCAGAACTGCGCCCGCTGTCACGGGCTGGGCGCCGTATCCGGCGGGCTCGCCCCCGACCTCCGGCTGCTGGAGGCGGCGGAATATGGCGACGAGTGGTTCGTCGAGCGTTTCCGCCTCGGTTACACGCAGGATGGCACGACCAAAATGCCGGCCTTCGGCGACATTCTCGGCCAAAAGGCTGCCTGGGCGATCCGCACCTATATCGAGACTCGCCCGGAAGACGGGGCGCTCGACGCTCACGCGGACCGGCTGCACGAGGTGCGCAACGAACTTGCCGCCGCCAAGATTTCCGATCCGAAGGCGCTGAAAGCCGAGCTCGAAAAGATCGCAGCTGAAGTCAAGACCGCGTCCGGTGCGCCGGTTGCTGACAGCGTCGCCTATGAGGCAGCCCGGGTGCTGAGCGATGCGCCGGAGAGCTGGAAAAAGGCAAGCGACATCTTGACTGTCGGACTCTCGGCATCGGAGTGAGCCATGCACGCTCCTCGAGCCACAATGCTCTCGGCACTGGCTTGGCTTATCCTGCCGGCCGTGGCCTTCGCGCGCTGCGAGGGCCACATGCCGCAGCCGAAACCGCAGAACACCTTTTCCCAGGACGTCGGACGCTCCTTCGACAGAATCGTCGAAGAGGGCTGGATCGAGTTCGCCGTCTACGAGGATTTCCCGCCATGGTCCTATGCGGAGAAGGGCGAAGTGCGCGGAGTCGACGTGGAGATCGGCCGGCTTATAGCCGCCGCGCTCGGTGTCGAGCCCCGCTTCCGTCCCGTGCAGGCGGGCGAGACGCTCGACGCCGACCTGCTCAATTATGTCTGGAAGGGAGCGGTTGTCGGCGGCCATGTCAGCGATGTCATGCTGCATGTACCCTATGACAGCGACTATGCCTGCCGGATCGAGCAAGTCACCTTCACCGGGCAATATGCGCGGGAGGCGATCGCAATTGCCTATGACAAGGCCGACTATCCCGAAAAGGGACCGACGCCGCCCTTCTTCCGTTACAATAAGGTGGCGGTGGAAAACGACTCGATTTCCGATTTCCATCTGACTTCGCTGCTCGGTCCGGTGGACAAGATCCGTCGCTACCGCAACACCGTGCGCGCCGTGGAAGCGCTCGCGGACGGCGAGACCATGGCCGCGATGGGCCCGCGGGCAGAGCTTCAGGCGGGCATTACCGCGCATCCGGTTGCCGCTCTGGCGGTGCACGAGCCGCCGCTCGTCGGTTTGGCGCGCGGCAAATGGACTCTGGGCGTCGGCGTGAACTTCCAGCACAAGGATCTCGCCTATGCCGTCGACGACGCGATCGTCGCGGCACTTGCCGACGGACGGATCGCGGCGATCTTCAAGGCCCGGGCACTGACCTTCGAGCCTCCTATGTGATAGCTTCAGGCAACTGCCTGGGCGCCGGTTATCTCGACGAGCGAGCCGCACATGAAGGCGGCCTCGTCGGACGCGAGGAAGGCAACGAGGGCGGCGACCTCCTCCGGTTTTCCAATCCTGCCGAAGGGAACGAGCCTGTCGAGATCGGCGATCGTTCGCCCCGACCGCCTCATCCCCGCTTCGAGCATCGGCGTGTGGATTTCGCCGGGGCAGACGGCGTTTACGCGGATTTTGTCCGGAGCATAGTCGCGCGCCAGATTCTGCGTGAAGGCTGCCACCGCCGCCTTGGTGGTGTTGTAGGCGATATGGTTCGGCGCCGGGTAGAGACCCCATTGGGAGGCGGTGTTGACGATCGCTCCACCGCCAGCCTCGATCATGTGCGGAATTGCTGCACGGCAGAGGTGGAACATCGAATCCACATTGACCGCAAAGCTCGCATGCCAGTCGTCGTCTGTCAGCGACAAGAGGTTGCCGCGCCGGTTGATGCCAGCATTGTTGACGAGAATGTCGACGCGCTTCTTCCGGTCGAACGCCTCTGCAATCAGGCCGAAGCAGGGTTCCTTCTGAGAAATATCGGCGGCGATGGCGATGGCGGAATTGCCTGCTGCAACGATTTCGTCCGCCACGGCGCCCGCTGCTTCGCCGTTCACGTCGGAGACGACGACCAACGCTCCCTCGCCCGCCAGCCGACGCGCAGTGGCCGAACCGATGCCGCCGCCCCCGCCAGTGACGACGGCAACTTTGTCTTCGAATCTTTTCAAGTTCCGCTCCTCGAATTATCGAATATAGCTGCCGCCGTTGACGTCGAGCGTCGCGCCGCTCAGCGAACGCTGCGAAGGCCTGAGCGCGAAGGCGACGAGTTCGGCAATCTCGGAGACCTCGGCCATCTCGCCGATCGGTATGTCGGCAACAGCCGCCTGCTTGCCGAATCTTTCCACGAACTCCTCGGCCATCTCCGTCCGGACCCAGCCGGGGGCGATCGCCAATGCGACGACGCCATCGGCGCCAAAGCTGCGGGCGATCGATTTGGTCAGATTGATCAGCGCCGCCTTCGTTGCACCATATGGCAGCGCATCGGCCGCATAGCCGCGCTGTCCGGCACGGCTCGCCATGTTGACGATCCGCCCGCCGCCACGCGCCTTGAAGTGCTGCAATGCCTCCTTGCAGAGATCGGCCGCGGCAAAGAAGTTCACCTGGAACTCCCTCTGCCAGGCTTCCCTCCAAATGTCGGCATCGGCGTCGATCGAAATCTCGGTTCGGATGCCGGCATTGTTGACGAGGGCATGGATGCGACCGACCGCGGCTTCTGTTTCCTTCCAGAGGCTGAAGGCGCCGCTCGCTTTCGAGAGATCCGCCTGGACGATCGATCCTTCCCCCGAAATGCATTCGAGCAGCGCTTCGGCCGCGGCTACGTCGCGCCCATAGTGGATTATTGGATGAGCACCCTCCTCCGCCAGACGCTCGACGATAGCAGCGCCGATGCCACCGGAGGCGCCGGTGACGAGGATATTCTGGCCCCGAAGAGGTCTCATGGTCATCGCTCTTCTCCTTCAGCCCAGTACATCGACCTGCGGTCCCCAGCTGTCGGAGAGCGCAAAGCCGCTTTTGAACGGATCGTCGTCGGAGAGGCGAAGCTGCTCGCGGCCATAGATCCAGCCGCGCCCGGTGATCCGCGGCAGCACGGCCGGGCGTCCGCCCACCTCGGTGACGCCGATCGCCTCCGCCGTGAACTCGCCGCCGATGATCGACCGCGAGGTTCGCCTGTCCCCGATCCCTATTTCGCCGCGTGCGTAGAGGGTCGCCAGATTTGCGGAGCTGCCGGTGCCGCAGGGAGACCGGTCGACCCGGCCCGGCTTCAACGTCGTGCAGGTGCGCACCGCGCCGTCCGGCTCCTGCCCGCGGAACATCACGTAGGCGATCTCATTGACGCCGGTGAGTTCCGGATGCTTCACCGTCACCTGATCGGCCAGCAGCGACTTCAGCTCGATTCCGGCTTCCGCCAGATAACGCGCATTGGCCGGGGCGATCTCGCTGCCGACCAGATCGACATCGACGATCGCATAGTAGACGCCGCCAAAAGCGATATCGGCCTTGATGCGCCCCCAGCGCGGCGTCTCGATGTCCCGATCCAGCGCCTCGGCGAAACTCGGCACATTGTCGAGACTGACCGACAGGCAGCGTTTCTCCCGGCACGTGGCGCGGGCAACGATCAGTCCGGCCGGCGTGTCGAGGCGGACGATCGTTTCCGGCTCCTGCATCGCCACCCGTCCGCTCTCGAGCAGGGCGGTAACGACGCAGATGCAATTGCTGCCGGACATCGGGTGGGCACGATCGGCCTGCAGCACGATGAAGCCGGCATCGGCATCGGGCCGCGTCGGCGCGACGAGCAGGTTGACCGACATGGCGACGCTGGCCCGCGGCTCGAAGGTCACGAACCGGCGGAGACTGTCATCGACCTGGTTGATGTGGTTCATCTTGTCGAGCATGGTGGCGCCAGGGATTTCCGGCGCGCCGCCGATGATCACCTTGCCGATCTCACCCTGGCAATGGACCAGAAGCAGGTCGAGCGTCCGGTCCCAGTTCATCGGGCTTCCATTCATTTGATGTACCAGCCCCATTTCTCGCCGGAGGCAAAGCGGGTGATCTGCTTCGTCTCGAGATAGTTTTCGAGACCCCAGCGGCCGAGCTCGCGCCCGATGCCCGATTCCTTGTAGCCGCCCCAAGGCGCCTCGGTGAAGGTCGGCTGCGAGCAGTTGATCCAGACGATGCCGGCGCGGAAGGCGCTCGCGACCCGTTCGGCACGGACATCGTCCTTCGACATCACCGCGGCGGCAAGACCGAAGCGGGAATCGTTGGCAAGCTCGATCGCTTCCTCTTCGGTCGAGAACGGCCGGATGCAGACGACCGGGCCGAAGATTTCCTCCCGCCAGGCGTCGCTCTCCAGGGGCACGTCGGTCAGGATCGTCGGCTCGAGATAGTAGCCGGTCTCGAAACCCCCAGGCCGCTTTCCGCCGCAGGCGAGGGTTGCACCGGCGGCTTTCGCCGCCTCGATCGCCGCGACGACGTGCTCGTGCTGGCGCCTGGAGACCAGCGGCCCGAGCAGCACGCCGTCCTCGAGGCCGTCGCCGATCTTGATCTTCTTCGTCTCGTCTACGAGCCGCGTCAGCAGGCGGTCGTAAATCCGTTCCTGGACGAGGACGCGTGATGTCGCCGAGCAGACCTGGCCCTGATTCCAGAAGATGCCGAACATGATCCATTCGACCGCCTCGTCGATGTCGGCGTCATCGAAGACGACGAAGGGCGACTTGCCGCCGAGTTCGAGGCTGACGCGCTTGATGTCGCGGGCCGCCGCCGCCATGATCTTCGAGCCGACCGACCCGGAGCCGGTAAACGCCAGCTTGTCGACGCCCTGATGATCGATGATCGCCTGCCCGGCGATCGAGCCGGAACCGGTCACGATGTTGAGGACGCCCGGCGGCAGGCCCGCCTCATCTGCGACCGCCGCGAGTTCCAGCGCCGTCAGGGACGTGACTTCGGCCGGCTTCAGCACGACGGTACAGCCGGCGGCAAGCGCCGGCGCCACCTTCCAGGCCGCCATCAGCAGCGGATAGTTCCATGGGATGATCGCACCGGCGACGCCGATCGGCTCCTTGACTGCCTTGGATGTAAAGCGGGCGTCGGGGAGCGCGATCGGCTCTTCCGGGTTGTTGTCGAGCTGTTCGGCAAGTCCGGCATAGTAGTCGAAGCAGCCGGCGGCGTCGGCGGTGTCCCAATCCGCCTCCGGAAACGGCTTGCCATTGTCGATCACCTCCAGTCGGGCGATTTCCGCCTGTCGGGCGCGGATGCCTTCGGCGATGGCGCGGAGGTATTTTGCTCTTTGTGCACCCGACAGCTTCGGCCAACCATCCTCGTCGAAGGCACGGCGTGCCGCCTTTACCGCGACGTCGACATCTTGCGCCGTTGCAGCGGCGATCTTGTGGATGACTTCCTCCGTCGCCGGATTGATGACGTCGAACGTGCTGCCGTTTGCGGCCGCCGTCCATTTTCCATCGATATAGAGTTCGCTGCGCATGGTTCTCTCCAATCGTTGCTGTCGGTGATCGGCTCTGCTGTCAGAACCGATCCACGCGGTATGCTTTGAGATCGATCGGCGGATTGACGCCGGTCACAAGGTCACCAATCAGCCGCGCGGTCGTCGCCGCATAGGTGAGGCCCAGATGTCCGTGGCCAGTGGCGTAGAAGACACCGCGGTGTTTCGCGGAAGGGCCGATGATCGGCACCGTATCGGGAAGCGCTGGCCGGTGACCCATCCACTCCGTGGCCTTCTCCGACCGAAGCTCCGGCAGCGCCTCCCGGGCCCGCTTGACCAGCACCTTTGCCCGCCGGTAATCCGGCGCAGTGTCGAGCCCGGCCATCTCCACCGTGCCGCCGACGCGGATGCCGCCCGCCGTCGGCGTCACCATGAAGGCACGCGCCGGCCAGATGATCGAGTGGCGCATCGAGATGCCCGGCGCCATGATCTGGGTGTGGTAGCCGCGCTCGGTTTCGAGCGGCATCGGCTCTCCGAGAATGCGCGACAATTTACCGGTATAGGCGCCGGCTGAAAGCACGGTTTGAAACGCTGCGATCGACCGACCATCCTTCAGGCGGACGGCCTTGACGCGATCGCCCTCGTCGAAGCCGACCACCTCGCCTTGCTCGATCCTGCCGCCGAGCGCCAGGAATTTCTCGCGCAGTTTCAGGAGCAACCGGTAGGGGTCGCTAATCGAGCGGTTTTCGGGAAACAGCACCGCTTTGGCGATCTTCGAGGTCAGGGCGGGTTCAAGATCGCGAATGGCGTTGCCGCCGAGGACTTCGTGGCGGAAACCGAAACGCTCAAGAACCTCGATATGCTCCCGGTCGGCGCTGAACTCGGCCTCATCCGCATAGAGGCTGAGGCATCCCTCCTCGGTCAGCATGTCCGTTAGATTCGCCTCCTGCAGCAGAGGCATCAGGTCTTCGTAGACGCGGCGACACAGCACGGCACCAGCCGCCTCCAATTCCTTGACCCGGGAGGGGCGGCTCGCTTCCAGAAACCGGAGGAACCAAGGCACGAGCCTCGGCATATAGGAGGGCCGGATACGCACCGGTCCTTCCGGGTCGATCAGCCATTTCGGCATTTGCGCCCAGACCGACGGCCGAGAAGCGGGCATGAACTCGGTGACCGCGATCGACGCCATATTGCCGTAGGAGGCGCCCTCGCCGCAGGGATCCCGCTCGACGAGAACGGCGGCTTTCCCGCGACGCTGCAGCTCGTAGGCGATGGTCGTGCCGATGATGCCGGCGCCTACGACCACGACATGGCCCTCATTATCGCTCATCATTTCTCTGCTCTCGGAGGGCGCTTGCTGCGGCGTTCAAACTGTGGTCATCCAGGTGTCGGCCACCGTGAAGCCCTCGGGATAGGGATCCGTCGGGTCCATGCCCATCTGATAGAGACCGGTGATCCAGGCCTGACCGGCGATCGCCGGGATGACGGCGTCGTACGTCCCGACCCTCGTCACGCCGTCGATGTTGCAGATGAAGCGGCTGCCGGTGATCGACCCGTGGATGAGCGTTTCGTCAGGCCGGATCCGACCCTGGGCATGAAGCAGCGCCAGCTTCGCCGATGAGCCGGTCCCACAGGGCGAGCGATCGCAACGCCCCGGCGAGACGACCACGCAGTTTTTCGAAATGAGCTGGCCATGCTCGCGCCGAAGCGGCCCCATGAACTCGGTGTTGGTGATTCCGGGTATGGCCGGGTTCTCGGGATGCTCGACAGCCAGCTGCTCGGCGGCTGCGAGCTTGAGCTTCTGTCCAACCTCGCAGAGGTCGCGGGCTTCCGAGGGGTCGATCGAGAAGCCGAGATCGGCGGCGTTGACCATCGTATAGGTCATGCCGCCATAGACGATGTCGACCCGAACGGTGCCGAGACCCGCGACTTCGATGTTGGCGTCCAGGTGATAGCAAAAAGCCGGCTGATTCACGAGCCGAACGCTCGTCACCTTGCCGTTTGAGCATTCGCAACGCACCTTGATCAGGCCCGCCGGCGACTCGAGCGTCACTTCAGTGATGGGCTCCCGCATCGGCAAAATTCCGGTCTCGAGAAGCACCGTCGCCACGCACATCGTGTTCGAACCCGACATAGCCGGGTATTCGGTCGTCTCGAGGATGACGTATCCCATGTCGGCTTCGGGGTGATTGGAGGGGAGCGCGATATTGGCATTGTGCCAGACCGCGCCGCGCGGTTCGAACAGGACCATCTTGCGGATGTCGTCCATGTGGGTTTCGAGATGAACCCGCTTGTCGAACATGGTTTCGCCGGGAACCTGACCGACGCCGCCGACGATGACCTTGCCGCTTTCTCCTTCGGCGTGGCAATCGACGACGGACAGGACCTTGCTGAAGCGCATCTGTCTAGCTCCATAGCCACGGATAAGTCGTAGACGGGCCGCTGCCCTATTGCCGAACGGCCGGGAAACGGTGCTTTCACAAGATCACCAGTTCAGGATCGGCTGCATCGCCGCGCGGAACTCGGCCTTTTCATCGTCGGTCAGCGGTCCGAGCGGCGCGCGGCACTCACCCACGGGCAGGCCTTGAAGCTCGCAGCCATACTTGATCTTCTGTACGAACTTGCCGCTTTCGAGGATATTCATCGCCCGGTAGAGCGTTTTCATCTGCGCACGCGCCTTGTCCAAATCGCCGGACTTGAACGTTCGGTCGAGATCGCAGCACGCCTTGGCCATGCAGTTCGACGGCCCGCAGATCCAGCTTTCGGCGCCCCAGAACATGAAGTCGAGGGCGATGTCATCCGACCCGGAAACCAGTTGAATGCGTCCTTCGTAGCGGCTGGCGATGTCGATCGCGCGCTGCAAGACCCCCGAGCTTTCCTTGATCCCGATTACGCGCGGATTGTCGGCGAAATGGTCCAACAACTCGAAGCTGATGTCCGAGCCATCCTTGGCCGGGTAGGAATAGAGGACCAAATTCACATCCACGGCACCGAGCACGGTTTCATAATGCCGGATCAGTTCGGCTTGCGTGGGCCGGGTGTAGAAGGGCGGCGCCAGCAGGACAGTGTCGTAGCCGATTTCCTTGGCGATCGCCGTCTGCTCGATAACCTCGCGGGTGGCAGGCGCATTGGTGCCGGCGATCAGGATTTCGCCCGGTTTGGCGAAGTCCTTGACGAATTGCAGCACGTCGCGGCGCTCTTCCTTTGACTGGCTGAAATACTCTCCGGTCGAGCCGTTTGGAACCCAGCCGGTGACACCGGCCTCCCGCAGATGTGCCAGGAGCTTTTCAAACGCCTTGAAGTCGATCCGGTTGTTCTGATCGAAGGGGGTGATGAGGGCGGGCATAACGCCAGAGAGTTTCATGGGAAGTTCCTTTTCAAATTCGGCTGCGATCAGATCGCGAGTTTGGCAAGCACGCGCCGCTCGACGAGCGTCACGGCACGGGTGAGCGGAAAGGCGATGAGGAAATAGATGAGGGCGACGACGGTCAGCACCTCGATCGGGCGCGCCGTGTTGTTGGAAATGTTCTGGCCGACGAACATCAGGTCGGCCATGCCGACGGCGGAGACGAGCGCGCTTTCCTTGAACAGGCTGACGCAGTTCGACAGCAGCGTCGGAACAGCGCGCAGCACCGCCTGCGGCAGGATCACGTTCGTCACCTGGGCGCCGCGCGGCAGGCCTAGTGCAACGCAGGCGTCGAGCTGTTCCGGACCGATGGACTTGAGCGACGCCCGGAAGGTCTCGCTGGTGATCGCGCCCATATAGAGCGTCAGTGCGATCACCCCGGAAGTGAGATTGGAGAGCTCGACTCCGAGAACCAGCGGCAGGCAGAAGAAGATCCAGAAGAGCTGGACGAGTACCGGCGTGCCGCGGAAGAACTCGACATAGACGCTGGAGACAGCGCGCAACAGGGCACTACGCGATGTCCGGGCGAGGCCGATGAGAAAGCCGAGGCTGCAGCCGAGCACGACGCAGATCAGCGTCAGCTTGACCGTCGTCCAGAGACCGAGCGCGAGCGCCTCCTGGAACCGAAAGATGATGGAGAAATCGAGAGCCATGGTCATCTCCTCAGCTCATCATCAGCTGGCGGCGGCGTTCCAGGAAGCCGACGATCTGGCTGACGGGGAAGGAGACGGCAAAATAGACGAGCGCGACGATGGTGAAGGTCTCGATCGGCCTATAGGTCTCCGTCGCAAGCGTCTTGGCCTGGTACATGAGGTCCTGTACGGCGACGATGGCAACCAGCGCGGTCTGCTGGAAGATGCCGATGCCGTTGGTGAGCAGGACGGGGATCGAAGCCCGAACCGCTGTAGGCAGCACGATATAGAGGGTGCGCTGCAGCGGATTGAGACCAAGTGCGATACCGGCATCGAGCTGCTCGCGCGGCACCGCCTGGATCGCCGCGCGATAGGCTTCGGCGTTGAAGGCCATCAGATTGAGGCCAAGCGCCAGGATGCCCATCGTCATCGAGCCGAGGAAGACATTGAAGAGCATCGGCACGCAGTAGAAGAACCAGACGATCTGGACGATTGCCGGCGTGCAGCGGAAGAATTCGACGAAGAGCATGGCCGGCAGCCGGATCGGCGCAAAGCGGCTCATGATGAGGAGCGCCAGCGGAAAGCCGAGCACGACGCCGATCAGATTGGCGGCGATCGTCAGCTCAAGCGTGACGAGGAGCCCTTCAAGCAACGGCCCGAAGGAGATGGACTGGAAGTCGAAGGAATATCCCATCTCCCCCTCCTAGTGCCGGATATGGAAGACGCGGTCGATGAAGTCGCGGGTGCGCTCTTCCTTGGGAGAGCCTAGCACCTGCTCGGGCGGTCCGTCCTCGACGACCACGCCGCCGGCGCAGAAAATGACGCGCGAGGCGATGTTCTTTGCAAACCACATGTCATGGGTGACGATCATCATCGGCATGTTCTGGGCGGCAAGCTGCAGGATGACCTGCTCGACCTCGGCGACGAGTTCGGGATCAAGCGCCGAGGTCACCTCGTCGAACAGCATCAGCTTCGGATCGAGCATGAGGGCGCGGGCGATCGCCACCCGCTGTTTCTGGCCGCCGGAGAGTTGCGCCGGATAGGCATTCGCCTTGGCGCCAAGGCCGAAGCGTTCGAGGAGCGACTGGGCGCGTTTGGTGGCGCTCGCCTTGTTTTCACCGCGCACCTTGCACGGCGCGAGGATCAGGTTCTGGGTGACGGTGAGGTGCGGGAACAGCGTATAGTGCTGAAACACCATGCCGATCGAGCGCCGCACCTCGGTGTCGATCTGGGTTTTCTTGTCGGCGCCATCCGACGAGATATAGGGCTTGCCGCCGAAGCTGATCGAGCCGCTGTCGATCTTTTCGAGACCCATCACGACGCGTAGCAGCGTGCTCTTGCCGCCGCCGCTCGGGCCGATGACCACGACTCTTTCGCCAGGCTTCATTTCGATATCGAGCCCTTTGAGAACCTGGATATGCGGCCCATAGCTCTTGTGCAGGGCCTGAATTTTGACAAGGGGAGCACTGAAGGTCATGGTCATCGCCGATCTCGCTGGTCAAAAAGAAGGGATGAGAGTGGCCGGGCGATCGTTATCCCGCGCCCGGCCCGGCTGTCGTCACTGCGCGCCCTTCAGCACCTCATCGACAGCCTTGCGGATCAGTTCTTCCACGTGGCCCGTCGCGACCTTTTCCTCCAGGAAGATGTTCACCACCTCCACGTCGGCTGCCGACAACTGATGCGGCAGGCCGAAGGCGACGCCCTGCTTCGCCAGCGCCGGCGTCGGATTGAGCGAGACTGCCCAGTCGGGGTTGGACTGGGTGAAAAGCTGATTGGTGTCCGACGCGTCGACAAGGATGTCGGCCCGTCTGGAGACCACCGCCAGGCGCGTCTCGTCATTGCCCGGCAGCCGCAGGATCGTGGCGTTTTTCACCGCAGACGAGATCGCCTTGTCCTGGGCCGTTCCCGACATGACCGCCAGCGTCACATCCTTTTTGTCGATGTCGGCGACCGATGTCGCTCCGGCCGGGATTTTCGGGTTTTCCTTATTATAGGCGAGCGAGATCTGGTACTCCATCGCCGGTACGGAGAACTGAACGGCCATGGCACGCGCCGGCGTCCTGTTCAGCGCCAGCGACAGGTCCCATTTTCCTGCCTGCAGACCGGCAACGATGTTGTCCCAGGTCGTATCGACGAATTCCGGCTTGACCTTCAGCGCATCGGCAAATTCACGACAAAGATCGGCGAAGAATCCGGAATATTCGCCGCTCGCGGGATCGCGCATGACATAGGGCGGAGCCACAGCCGCGCCGCAGCGAAGGACACCCGCCTTCTGCACGCCCTGCCAGTAGCCTTCGGCGGTCTGGGCGGATGCAGCGGTGGTCGAAAGGCCAGCGATCAGGGCAAGCGCAGGCAGCGCCCGCAGGACGGGCGAAAGCATCTTCGAAAGCATCGTCATTTCCTCTGTTTGACGGGCGCGCGCTGCGCGCGGTTCCTCTCGTCGGCTTCGAGCCGATCTTCGCTATTTTTGTCGTCTACGTGTCGACACGAATATTTATGTCGTCTACGTGTCGACAAAGTCAAGAGGAAAAATTACATTGTCGAGGGCGCGGTTTTCTGGCCCTATGGGTTCAGCATCGGAGAAAGCGAGCCAAGTGTCTGACGAAATTGAAATGAAACGGGCCAGGGGCACTGGCTGGAAAAACGTCTACGAGACGTTGCGCAATGAAATCCTGGCGCTGACGCTGGCTCCCGGCCAACTCCTGGACGAGAGCACGCTCGCCGAACGTTTCGACATGTCTCGCTCGCCCGTTCGCGAGGCCCTGATCCGGCTCGCAGGCGAGGATCTTGTCGTTACCCTTTCCAATCGCAGCACGATCGTCGCACCGATCGAGGTGGCGACCTTCCCGAAATATGTCGAGGCGCTGGACATCGCGCAGCGCATGAACACCCGCCTTGCCGCGGAGCTGCGCACCGAGGCGGACTTGAAGGCGATCGCCAAGCGCCAGAAGGAATTCGAGGCGGCCGTCAAGACCAGCGATCACCTCAAGATGTCGGAAGCCAACAAGCAGTTCCACATGGCGATTGCCTATGCCGGGAAGAACCCCTACCTCACCTCGTTCTACGAGCGGCTGCTCAATCAGGGTCAGCGCATGCTCCATCTCCACTTCGAGTATCTGGAACGCACCCACGAAGGCTATCTTCTGACCGACGAACACAACCTGATGCTCGAAGCGATCCGGACGAAGAATGTCGATCTCGCCGACGAGCTGGCGCATGCCCATACGCGGCAGTTCCAGCAGAACTTCATCAACTTCATGCGCGAGAACTACACGACGGACGTCTCGCTCGCGCGGCGGAAGGCAGCGGAATAATGCGCATAGGTTTTGTCGGCACAGGGACCATTACCGAGGCGATGGTGACCGGGATCGTCACCTCTGGGTTCGACATCACGGAGATTGTTGTCTCGCCGCGCAATCGGGAGATCGCCGCCCGGCTCGCAAACCGGTTTCCGGCTGTGCGCATCGCCAAGGATAACCAGGAAGTGGTCGGTTCCGCAGACGTCCTGTTCCTGGCGGTCCGTCCGCAGATTGCGGAGGAGGTAGTCAGCGGACTTAAATTCCGAGCGGGCCAGACGGTCGTCAGCGTCATAGCGGCGACGGACCGCCCCAGGCTTCTAGGTTGGATCAAAGAAGAGGTGGACCTCACCCAGGCGGTTCCCCTGCCCTTTGTCGCCGAGCATCAAGGCGTCACCGCGATTTATCCGCCCAATCCAGCAATTGCCGTTATCTTCGCGGCGCTTGGCACCGCCGTCGAATGCGACACGAAAGAGGAATATGACCTCCTCGCAGCCGCCAGCGCGCTGATGGGCACCTATTTCGGCATCCTCGACCGGGCAACCGGATGGCTGGCCGAGAAGGGCATGGCGCGCGAGAAAGCACGCGCCTATCTCGCGCCACTCTTTGCCAGCCTGGCGCAGACGGCGGTCCAGGCCCAACAGACGCCCCTCGACGACCTGAGGCGCGAGTTTTCGACGGTTGGCGGCTTGAATGAGCAGGTATTCGACGAGTTCGAGCGCGGCGGCGGAAGCCGGGCGCTGACCGATGCTCTTGAAGCGGTGCTCCGCCGCGTAAAAGGATAGCGCATCAGGCGACCACCCGCTCCGCGGAGCGAAAGTTTCCTGGACTTCACAGCGCATGTCGCCCTCCCAGTGATGCTGAGCGGCCGCGACGCCAACGCTATGGCTTCACATTTCTTTACGTTCACCCGGAAGGCTCGAAACGTTACCCGGTTAGGCTCTCCTCCATTGCAGCAGGTGCTGCGGAGTGAAAGGAGACTGACTATGGAAAACGAGGACAAGAACCTGTCGAGCCCGACCACCGGCCAACCCGCTTCGAAAGGATGGGGACGGCGCGCCGCGATCGGCGGCCTCGCAGCAGTCGGTGTCGTCAGCGCGGTCGGTTTTGCAGCCGCGCGCAACGACGATTTCGGCTTCGGCATGGGCCGTTTCGGCATGGGCGGCCATGTGATGCACGCGCATATGGGAGGTGGTGGTTTCATGGAACGGCGGATCGGCTCCATGCTTGACGAACTTGATGCGACGCCTGAGCAGGAAGACAAGCTTTGGGAGATCATCGACAAGGCGCGCACCGATGTCAGACCGACCTTGCGGGACTTCCGCGAGACGCGCGAGGAGGTTATCGAACTCCTCGGCGCGGCGACCATCGACCGCGCCGCCGCCGAGAAACTGCGCAGCGAACGCATCGCGGCGATCGACGAGGCCTCGCGCAAGATGACGACTGCGCTCCTCGAGGCCGCTGAAGTGCTGACGCCGGAGCAGCGCACCCAGCTCGTCGAGCATTTGAAGGAGCGCAGGGGCTGCGGCCGGTGGTAAGACTGAGTCGGCTACTGCATGTCGCTCAAAAGTGAGCAGCGGTTTTGAGCGACATGCATAGAACGCAAAGACCCAAAGCGCGTTAGGTAGCTACGCGACGCGCTTTAGCCAGCTGATCGGAGCACAATAGATGGCAGAACGGGTGTTGATTGTTGACGACGACATGCGCCTGTCCGCCATGCTTGCCGACTATCTCTCCGGAAACGGCTACACCGTCCATACCGCGGCGACGGCCACGGCTGGGCTCACCGACCTCGGCCGGCGTGCGCCGGACGTCGTGATCCTCGACGTCATGCTGCCGGACCTTGACGGCTTCGAAACCTGCCGGCGCATACGGGCGGTCTCGGACGTACCGATCCTGATGCTTACGGCCAAAGGCGAAGAGACAGATCGCATCGTCGGTCTGGAACTCGGAGCCGACGACTATCTGCCCAAACCGTTCAATCCGCGCGAACTGCTGGCGCGGCTGAAGGCGATTCTGCGCCGCCGCAACGGCAGCGCGGCGGTTTCGCGGACCTTTCGCTTCGGACGGCTGGAGATCGATCCGGGATCTCGCTCGGTCAGGATCGACGGCCGCGAATGTGCGCTGACCAGCTACCAGTTCGACCTGCTTGTGGCGCTTGCCGAAAATGCCGGCCGAACGCTGTCGCGCGAGCAGTTGATGGACACCGTCAAGGGCGAGGAACTGGAAGCCTTCGACCGCTCGATCGACGTCCACGTCTCGCGCATCCGGTCAGCCATCGAGAACGATCCCAAGCACCCGAGGCGCATCATCACCGTACGCGGTGCCGGCTATGTCTTCGCCCGCTTCCAGGATGACGAGAGATAGAGCGATGCGCAGCCGGCTGTTCCTGAAAATCTACCTAACGCTGCTGGCGAGCCTTGCCGCGGTCGCCATCGCCAGCGCGGCCTTCGTTTGGCTGGGACAGGGCGAGGAGGATTTGAGTTGGCAAACCCAGCGGGCGCGGTTCGTCGCCGCGCTGATTCCGTCAGACATGGACCGCCGGTCGGTCGAGGCGACGCTGGAGCGGTTTTCACGGGCCTTCGATGCCGACATTGCAGTATATGATCCGAGCGGCAGGCTGATCGCCAGCGCCGGCCGGCCGCTCCCCCGCGACATTCTCGAGCGGCGCTGGCGCCGCGACGGAGGCGACGTTCACACCATGATGGCCGAGTTGCCCGACGGTCGCGCAGTGGCCGCGCGCATGGCGCGGCCTTTCCGTCCGTCGGCTCGCAATCCGCTCGCCTACTTGGCCTTGATCGCCGGCGTCATCGGGCTCGCCGCCTATCCGGTGGTGCGTCACCTGACGCGCCGGCTGGAGCGGCTACGCGCCGGCGTCGATGCCTGGGGTCGCGGCGATTTCGTCGCCCGCGTGCCGGCGAATGGCAGCGACGAGGTGGCGGCAGTGGCGAAGAGCTTCAACAAGGCCGCCGATCATGTCGAACGGCTGATCAAGTCGCACCGCGCTCTTCTCGCCAATGCCAGCCACGAATTGCGTTCACCGCTTGCGCGCCTGCGCATGGCAATCGACCTCTATGAGCAGGCGCCGGACGACAACCGCAAGGAGGAGATCGTCCGCAACCTCGCCGAACTGGACACGCTGGTCGAGGAAATCCTGCTGGCGAGCAGGCTCGACCATGTCGAGAAGCTCGACGCGCCCGAGCCGGTCGACTTTCTGGCCCTGGTCTCGGAAGAAGGGGCCCGCAACGGCGTCGATGTCTCCGGCACTGCCGCGACGGTCACGGGCGATGCACGCCTGCTCGGCAGGCTGGTGCGCAATCTCATGCACAACGCGCTGCGCCATGGCGGCCCGCCTGTTTCAGCCACCGTCGCGCAGGCAAGCAGTACCGTGGAACTCAGGATCCGCGACCACGGACCAGGCATACCCGATAGCGAGGGTGCCCGTGTTTTCGAGCCGTTCTACCGGCCCTCGGGACGCAGCGAGGCCGCGGGCGGCTGGGGCTTGGGGCTGGCGCTGGTGCGCCAGATTGCCGAGCGCCACGGAGGCGCCGTCCGTTACGAATCCCCACCGGGCGGGGGCGCCTGCTTCGTTGTAACGCTTCCAGCGCATCGATAGGCGGATCTGAAGCGTCGGAGTGCCTTTGTGGGAAGCACAGCGCCGCTATCATCAGTTGCTTCCCAGGCCCATCTCACCGTTCATTTCGACGCCAAATCGTCCTCGACGAATTCGAATGAACCGGCAATGTCCTTTGCCAGCGTGGGACTCCGCTGAACACTTGAATCGGTGCATTCGAAGGAAAATGTGCCGGCATATCCGGCTTCAAGAAAGGCCTTGATCTGGCCGGAAGTATCGCAGCGATCCCGTTCATCGACGAGCATGCGGTGTGCGTCGAGCCGTTCGTCCAGCGGCGGAAGCGGATCGGAGATTCCCGAGATATGGACCAGCGCGGTGTAATCGGGGAAGATCGGGCCGCCACCGGCGAGCGCATGCTGGAACGTGTCGTGCACCAGCTTGAACTTGGTCGGACCGCCCACCGCCTCGATTGCCTCGACAAGCTCGGCCTTGTCCCTAAGCGACGAGGTGGAAAATCCGATGGGCTCTATCAGAGCGAGGACTTTGCGTCCCTCCAGCAGGGGCAGGATCTCTCGCATAACGTCGCGCAGCACCCTCTGCCGCAGTCCGTTCTCGGTTCCTGTCCCGTCCACGCGTGGAATGAGACTGATCGTCTCCGCACGACATGCCTCTGCGGTATCGATGAGACCCTGAATAGAAGCCGCACGCACGTCTGACCAGTCGTTGAACGGATAGACCTCGCTCAGACCCAGGAGCCGGAGGCCCCTTGCGCGCGCCATGTCGCCGGCCTGGCGGGGTGCGATTCCGTCGAAGAATGGCCGCCCGAGATCGTTGCGGGCCTCGACGCCCACGCAACCGAGGTCCTTTGCCAGATCGAGGAAGCCCTCGTAGGAAAGCTGACAGGCGGTCTTCTGGTTGAGCGCGCGACGAATCATTTCGCGTCTCGTTCCATGATCCATTCAACCTCGGGGGCTGCAATGAAGCGCCATTTGCGTACCGGGCCAGCCATGACATTGAGGTAATACATCTCGAAGCCGTAGGGCGCACCGCAGGGGTGGTGGCCGCGCGGCACCAGCACCACGTCGTGGTTCTTCACTGCCATGGTTTCGTCAAGTAGCCCGTCATCGGTGTAGACCCGTTGGATCCCAAAGCCGGAGGCGGGATTGAGCCGGTGGTAATAGGTCTCCTCGAGATAAGTGATGCGCGGGAAGTCGTCTTCGTCATGGCGGTGGCTCGGATAGGACGACCAGTGGCCCGCGGGGGTGAAGACCTCGGTGACCAGAACGCTATCGCAATAGTCCTCCGCCTCCATGGCTATGTTGTTGATATAACGCGTATTCGTCCATTTTCCGCGCTCGGTGAGCGTAATTCCGTCCGGCCCGATCCGCCGCGCCGGATGGCCGCCGGTGCCCGGAGCCGAGCACACCGCAATTGTACACCCGGTTTCCGCGACCGCCCGCCAGTCCGAGCCGTTCGGCACGTACAGGCCATGCGGCGGGATCTTCTCGAAGACATCCATCCGCTCGCCAAGCACACCCCAGTCCTGACCCGCTACGGTGAAGGCCGCCTTCCCCTCGACCATCACGAGGATCACCTCCCTGTCGCCCGTGACCTCGGCCGCTTGCTCGCCGGCGCGCAGGCGATAGAGCGAGAAGCCCACATAGCGCCAACCTGCCGATTGCGGCGAAATTTCGTGGACTTTGCCGTGGTTGCCGAAGGGTTTGCGCAGCAGATCGACCATCTATTCCTCTCCCTCAATCGAACGTCCGCTGATTGGCAGCGTTCTGATTGTAGTGCGCCCGGGCGCGTTCAAGCCGCTCCGGACCGCCGGCTTGCGGGACGGCGACGTCCCACCAGTGCCCCCCCGCACCGGTGCCGGGTACAGCGTCCGTGTCAATGACGATCACGCTCGGGATAGTCCGTCCACGCGCCGCTACGATCCGTGCTTCGAGCTCCGTGATCGAGCCCACCTTCTCGGCATGCGCTCCCATTGCCGCGGCATGAGCGACGAAGTCTATCTCGGGCTGCACCTCGACATTGGAATCCTTGTACATGTTGTTGAACTCCGCCCCGCCGCATTCGATCTGCAGCCGGTTGATGCAACCGTAGCCGCGATTGTCGGTGAGCACTACGGTGAATGGCACGCGGCGCATCACGGCGGTGGCAAGCTCCGAATTCGCCATCATGTAGGAGCCGTCACCGACAAAGCAGATCACCTCCTTGTCCGGGCGGGCGAGCTTGATGCCCATGGCCCCTGCTACCTCGTAACCCATGCAGGAATAGCCGTATTCCATGTGGTAGCCGCCGGCGGCCGCTTGCCAGAGCACCTGCAGCGCGCCGGGCATCGTGCCGGCCGCGCACATGACCACGGTCTTTTCGGTTGCCACCCGCTGCACCGCGCCGATCACCTGCGCGTCCGACGGCAGATTGCCCGCCCCGGCTGCCTCCGGCGCCGCCGTCACGCGTGTGACCGTCGCATGCCAATCCAGGCGCCTCTGGGCGTCGAAAGCGGGCGCGCGATATTCACCAAGCGCCGCGCTCAGCCGCGCCAGCGTGACTTTGGCATCGCCGACACAGGGCAGAGCCCCGTGCTTCGTCGCATCATGCCCGGCAAGATTGATCGACATGAGCCGGCGGGCGGCGTTGCGAAACAGCGCCCAGCTGCCAGTGGTAAAATCCTGGAAGCGCGTCCCGACGCCCATCACCAGATCCGCCTCGGCGCAGAGCGCATTGGCCGAGGTCGAGCCCGTCACCCCGGGTGAGCCGAAGTTCAGCGGATGGTCCCAACTGTTCGCTCCCTTTCCCGCCTGCGTCTCGACGAAAGGAATGTTGTGCGCCTCGGCAAAGGCGATGAGGTCCGCCTCCGCCCGGGAATAGATCACCCCGCCACCCGAGATGATCACCGGGCGCTTCGCCGCCCGGATCACTTCGGCAAGATCCGCGACCTCGCGCGGATCGGGCTCTGGGCGGCGGATGCGCCAGACCCTCGGCTCGAAGAACGCCACTGGGTAATCATAGTCCTCGGCCTGCACATCCTGGCAGAAGGCGAGCGTGACCGGGCCGCAGATAGCCGGATCGGTCATCGTCGCGAGCGCCCGCGGCAAACAGGTCAGGAGATGCTCGGGCCGCATGATTCGGTCGAAATAGGCCGAGACCGGGCGGAAGCAGTCATTGGCGCTGACCGTTGCGTCGCCGAAATCCTCCACCTGTTGCAGCACCGGATCGGGGCGGCGGTTGGCAAACACGTCCCCGGGAATGAATAGCACCGGCAGCCGGTTTACGTGGGCAAGCGTGCAGGCGGTCACCATGTTCGTGGCACCGGGCCCGATGGAGGAGGTGACCGCCTGGGCTCGGGTGCGCTTCAGCGTTTTCGCATAGGCTATCGCCGCATGGGCCATCGTCTGCTCGTTCTGCCCGCGCCAGGTCGGCAGCGCCTCGCCGATCCCATGCAGCGCTTCGCCGAGCCCGGCCACGTTGCCGTGGCCGAAGATCGCCCAGACGCCGTCGATGAAGCGCTCGCCGTCCTCGGTCATTTGCACCGAGAGCCATTTCACCATGGCCTGCGCCGCCGTCAGTCGGATCGTTTTCATGTTCATGCCGCTGCCTCCTGCGCAGATGTGCGCGCCTCATCCCAGAGGGCGCAAAGACGCGCGTATCTTGCAATCATCTCTTCCACAGCACCCTCATCGCTCTGCCGCCCCTCGAACCAGTCACGTGCGACCGAGCCAAAGATCGTGCGGCCGACGGCAAAACCTTTGACGAGCGGAAAACGCGCCGCCACCGCGAAGCTGGCCTTGAGCACCGATTCCGGCGCATCGAGGCCCAGGACGACGATGCCGCGGGTGTAGGGGTCGCGTTCCTCAATGGCCGCGCAGACGCTCGTCCAGGCGTTTGCCTCTTCCATCGGCTCCAGCTTCCACCAGTCCGGATAAATCCCTTCGGCATAAAAGCGCCGGATAAGCGTGGCGACGGTGTCGGAAGCAACAGGCCCCACCTTCGAGGGAATGATCTCCAGCAGGAACTCCAGCTTGTTGCGACGGGCGGCGGTAAAGAGCCGCTTGACCTCCGCCAGCTGCGTCGCCCATATGGCGGGCGCGTCATCGGGATGGCAGAAGCACAGCACCTTGACCACGTTCTCGCGCGCCCATTCGGAAAGCCCGCCGCAATCGGGACCAAGCGCGGGCTCGAGGTTAAGCGGCCGCGAGCCCGGCCATTCACAGGGTCGCCCGATCCAAAGGCCCGTGCCGGAGGCCGCATGCAGCGCCCGCCGCCCGATCCGGTCGTCGCAGAGGATACCGTAACCGGGACGCCCGTTCTGCACACGAAGCGCTGCCTGGAGGCAGAGCTCCTTGAAGGCCCCGCCCTTGGAGGGCGTGTAGCCGGCAAGCGACTCGAGCTGCATCCGGTGGTCGAAGGCGAAGACCCGCATCTCCGGCCAGTCGCCGTGCCTGTTGGTCGACCAGTGCATCTGTTCGAGTTCGGCATCGTTCCTGAGGTCGGCCCGCGACATGCCGCGTTTCAGGAAGAAGTTCAGCTCTTCGAGCGAGGGGTAGGCCGGCGTGCAGCCGTGACGCGATACCGCAAAGGCTCCGCAGGCGTTCGCGTATTTCAGCGCAGTGGGCCAGTCCTCCCCGTCGAGCCAGCCCTTCAGGAGCCCCGAAAAGAAGCCGTCGCCCGCCCCCAGGACATTGAAGACCTCGACTGCAAAGCCCTCGCCGGAGACGCCTTCGTCGAGACTGTCCGGGATCTCCGTCTCGAAGGCGACCGCGCCCCTGGCCCCCCGCTTGCAGACGAGCGTGGCGGCCGAGACGGCGCGCACGGCGCGCAGCGCGGCCACCGTATCGGTAGTCCCGCCTGCAATGTGAAACTCTTCTTCCGTGCCGACGATCAGATCGAAGAGATGCAGCGTGGACTGGAGCTTCGCCGTCACCGCGCCGCTCTCGACGAACCGGCTCTCGCCGTCATCATGCCCGGCCACGCCCCAGAGGTTTGGACGGTAGTCGATGTCGAGCGCGGTCTTTGCCCCGTGCTTGCGGGCAAGATTGAGCGCCTTGAAAACCGCGGCCTCGGTGCGTGAATTCGACAAATGGGTGCCGGTTACGAGCACGGAGCGCGCCGACGCAATGAGCGCTTCGTCGATGTCCGCTTCGCAGAGCGCCATATCCGCGCAGTTCTCGCGGTAGAAAATGAGCGGAAAGCGCTCCTCGTCGCGGATGCCGAGGATAACGAGCGCCGTCAGCCGTTCGGGATCGGTCGCGACGCCGCGCGTCTCGACCCCGTGCCGCGCCAACTCCTCGCGGATGAACCGCCCCATATGCTCGTCGCCCACCCGGGTGATGAGCGCCGACCTCAAGCCGAGACGCGCCGCTCCGCAAGCAATGTTGGTCGGGCTGCCGCCGATATACTTCTCGAAGGATCCCATATCCTCGAGGCGTCCTCCGATCTGCGCCCCATAGAGGTCAACCCCCGCGCGACCGATCGTGATAACGTCCAATGATTTGGTCATGCTCTGTCCTCAAAATGCCGTGCGTTTTCAGAAACGGCCGGCTGGCCACGGGTCGTCGAGAATGGAGCCGCTGTTCGTGTCCCGTTCCTGTTCGATGGTGATCAAGCCGCCGCGGCCGGCCTCGATGGGCCGGACCGAAGCGGCGGGCGCGGGCAGCCGCCTGCCCGCGCGAAAGGCTCTCAGCGGCTGATCGTTGCCTGGAGGGCGTCGATGGAGGACTGGATGCCGGCCTCTGTAGACATGGTGAAATCTTCCATCTCGAGGCTGACCCAGCCGTTGTAGCCGCACATGCGGACGACGGAGAAGAACTCCTTCCACCATTGCAGATCACGGCCCGCCCCGACAGCAACGTAGTTCCAGCTGCGGTTGGCGACGTCGGTCACATCCTTCAGTTCGAGAAGGCCGTTCACATCTGCAAGTCCCCGCTCGATGCGGGTGTCCTTGCCGTGGCAATGGTGGATCGCATCGCCCAGCGCGCGGGCGGAGGCGATCGGATCGGCGCCCATCCACATCAGATGCGAGGGATCGAGATTCATGCCGACCGTTGGGCCGACTTCATTGCGCAGGCGGAAAAGGGTCTCGGGGTTCCACACGAGCATGGCCGAGAAGTTTTCGAGCGCGTATTTTTCGACGCCGGCCTCCTTGGCGAGCTTCACCAGATCGTGCCACAGCGGGAAAGCACGGTCTTCCCATTGGTAGCGATCGCGCTCTGGCATCTCGTCGGGCCAGCTCTTGGTGTAAACGAGCCAGTTGGGGACCATGTCGCCCGGTGTCGCTTCCGGCAGGCCGGACATCGTCACGATGGTCTTCACGCCGATCTCGCCGGCGAGACGGATGGTCTGCTCCATCTCTTTGCGGTGACGCTTGCCCATATCGCCCGGATCAAGCGGGTTGGCCGAGCAGTTAAGCGCGGCGATCTCCAAGCCGCGCGCTTCGATTTCCGTGAGCTTGGACCTCAGGAGCCCCTTATCGGCCAGGAGCTCGTCGGCGCGGAAATGCGGTGCGCGCGACCAACCGCCGCCGGTCATCTC
Source organism: Sinorhizobium fredii USDA 257 (assembly GCF_000265205.3). Classification (NCBI taxonomy): domain Bacteria; kingdom Pseudomonadati; phylum Pseudomonadota; class Alphaproteobacteria; order Hyphomicrobiales; family Rhizobiaceae; genus Ensifer; species Ensifer fredii. The sequence goes on along the minus strand of NC_018000.1, from coordinate 2,695,106 downwards.
GATGCCCTCGACGCCGAGTTTGACGCATTTGTCGAGCATATCGGTGAAGGAGAGATCTCCCATCACATCGGTGCAGATTGAAAGTTTCATGTTTGTCTCTGTCCAAAAAAGGGGGGCGCCGGAAAGCGCCCCCAGGCGGGGAGGAACTTATTCGAAATCAACCCAGGCGGAGCCGGCGTCAGCCGAGCGGACGCAGTTCTCCAGCCAGCGGACACCTTCCGTCCCGGCCTTGATGCCCGGATAGTGGTGGGTCTTCAGGAAGGCTTCGTTGGCGCGATTCTTCGCGTCGATCGCTTGCGCGATCCACAGATAGATATTGGCCCAGCTGTCGCCGAGGCCTTCGGTATGCAGCGCGCCCATGCGATCGACGGCGAGGCTCTCTTCCTCGAGATAGGGCATGCCGTGATGCAGAGTGCGGTTCGGCTCGCCCTGCACTTCGTAGATCAACTGATCGGGATGGCTGTCGGACCATTCGATCGAAGCCTTCGAGCCGACGAAGCGGTAGCGCTGCGAACCCATGTTGCCGGCGTTTACGGAAGACACCCAGAGACGGCCGCGGGCGCCATTGTCGTAATGCATGAGAACGGTTGCATGGTCTTCAAGCGGCGCCCGCGTCGGGATGAAGGCCTTGCGGTCGCAAAGCAGCTTCTCGATCTTCAGATGCGGCAGGACGATCTCGGAAAGATAATAGAGATGCGTGCCGATATCGCCGAGCACGAAGGTCGGGCCGGCGGTCTTGGGGTTGGTGCGCCATTTCACAGCCTCGCCGGCACCGACGTCGTCGCCCGAGTTGAAGCCATGGGTATACTGCATGTCGACGATACGGATGTCGCCGAGCATGCCCTTCTTGACCATGGCGGCCATCTGGTGAACCAGCGGATGACCGGTGAAGCCGTAGGTCACGCCGACGATCAGGCCCTTTTCTTCGGCGAGCTTCGCCACCTCTTCGCATTCGGAAACTGTGAAGAACAGCGGCTTCTCGCAGATCACATGCAGACCCGCTTCCAGGCATGCCTTGGTGATTTCGTAATGGGTGAAATTTGGCGTGGCGATCGAGACGACCTCGACGCCGTCCTCGCGCGCCGTCTCCTTGGCGATCAGTTCCTTGTAATCGGCATAGCAGCGGTCCGCCTCGACCCCGAGATTCACGCCGAAATCGCGGCCTCGCTCGGAGTCGAGATCGAACGCGCCGCACACCAGCCGATAGGCACCGTCACGCAGCGCCCCGGTCCGGTGCTTGTAGCCCACCTGCCCGGTACGGCCGCCGCCGACCATGCCCCAGCGGAGCGGCCGTTCGATCAGTCTTTCTCCATTCAACATTATTTGAACCTTTCAGGACGTTGTCTTTTTGATTGTCGGGGCGCGCCCGGAGACATTGGTTACCGTGCGGCCTCCAGCGTAGAGTGACGGTCGTTCGCACATGCGAACGGGCTCGAGTGCGCCCGTTTCCACGGCACGGAGCGCAGCATCGGCGACGAGCGTGGCGGCATAGCCGTCCCAGGTGGAGGGGCCGGTCGCCGTCCCCTGCCCTGCCGCGGCTGTCCACTCGCGGAACTCCTGGTCATAGGCCTCGATGAAGCGCTCGCGCCAATCCGCGGGTACCATGTGGCGGACGCCATGGATGTCGCGGATGACGGTCGCCGGACGAAGCGGCAGGCTCGCCGTGCCTTCCTCGCAGCTCACCTCGCCGCGTATGTCGTAGCCGTAGGTGATGTTTACCGAGATCTCGACATCGACCAGCGCACCGGAGCCCATGTGCAGAAGCACCATGACCGGATCGCGCAGGTCATTGCCACGGCGCGAGCGGCGAGGCACGCGGACCTCGACCCCCGTCACCTCGTCCTTCAGAAGCCAGCGCGAAATGTCGGCGTCATGGACGAGCGTGTCGTTGAGCGGCATCTCCGAGGTATAGAGCCCCTCGGGAACTGCCGCGTTGCGGTGGGTCGAATGGAACATCAGCGGCGCGCCGAGGATGCCAGCGTCCAGCGTCGCCTTGAGGCGGCGGTAGTCGGCATCGAAGCGGCGCATGAAGCCCACCTGGACCAGGCGCCGGCCAAAGGCCACCTCGGCCTCCATAACCCTGAGTGCTGCGGCCGCGGTGGTGACCAGCGGCTTTTCGCAGAAGACAGGTTTGCCGGCGGCGATGCAGTCGAGAAGCTGCTCTTCATGGGCGGGCCCCCAGGAGCAGATGACCACCGCCTCGACCGTCTCGGACCGGATCAGATCACCCGCCGTAGCGAAGATCTCGGCTCCTTCAGGCGCGACCGCGGCGGCGCGTGCCCCGTCGATATCGCTCACCGCGACGACTTCGACAGCCGAGAGCACTTGGGTCAGGCGACGGATGTGGTCCTGACCGATCATGCCCGTGCCGATGACACCAACTCTCAGGGTCATTTCGCGCCCCAGTACTTGTCGATGTAGCGCTGCATCTCGGTGCGCATGAATGTGCCGGAATGATCCGCCTTGTCTTCCCAGGCGAAGACGCAGGCCGTCATGATGCCGTCGAAGCCCACCTCGGCCAGGGTGGCGAAGAAGTCGTCCCAGGGCACCTCCCCCTGCCCGATATTCAGATGCTGGTGCACCCGCGCCTGCGTGCCGGGAGGATTGAGAATGTAGCGCAGGCCTGAAGACGCTTTGTGGTTGAAGGTGTCGCCCACGTGAATGTGCGCGAGCACATCCGCTGCCTCGCGCAGCATCGCCTTGGTGTCGTCGCCGAAGTAGAACGTATGCGGCGCGCAGTAGAGGAACTTGACGTTCTTCGAATTCACCGTGCGGATAATGTCGAGGGCGGGCTGCAGCGTCTCGCACCAATCTTCGGGATGGGGCTCGACATGAAGCGCGATGCCCTCGCGCTCGAAGACCGGCACCAGCTCTTCCATCGATCGCCACCAGGCGTCCTCGCAGGCCTCGATCATGGAGCCGGTGTGGCAGCAGTAGCACGAGCCTTTGTCGGGATGCGGACCGCGACCGAACTCCGAGTTCATCGTGTCGACGCCCAGTTCGACGGCGATCTCGATGGCGCGCTTCCAGTGTTTTACCGCAGCCTGTCGCTCGGTCTCGTCGTTAGAGGCCCAGCGGTACATCGGCAGCAGCGAGGCGATGCCGACATTGGCATCAGAAAGTGCCTTCTTGAACGACTTGATGCGGTTGGGGAAAACGCGCGGCGCCTTGAACCATTCGAGGAAATCGCCGCGAGGCGAAAGCTCGATCCAATCGTAGCCGAGTTTCTTGACCTTGCTGGGCAACTCCTCAAGCGAGAGATGCCGATGCATGAACGGGTCGAGTGCAATCTTCATTTTGACCTCCAGATTCCGGACGCAATTCTCCCTCCTCCAACGGCGGTCTTTTCAGGCGCTGTCGAAGCTGGCGCATTGCGCAATTTCGTTTGTGGTGGCGTCAGCGATTACTGGGCTGGCGGCGGCGGATGCCCCTCGTGGCTTGCCATGTAGGTTTCGATTTGAGCCGAGAGGTCCGCCATGGTTTCCCCGCCCGCCATCAAGTCGGTAATCTCCTCACGGGTCTTTTCACCCCTGCGGAAATCAGCGGCGATCGCCCCGCGGATGAGCACGGCGAAGTGGTCACCAACCGCCATCGCATGCATGACCTGATGGGTGATAAAAATCACCGCCAGGCCACGTCGCTTCGCCTCATTCACGATCCGCAGCACATGCGCCGCCTGTTTCACGCCGAGAGCGGCGGTCGGTTCGTCAAGGATCAGCACACGGGCCCCGAAATGCACGGCACGGGCGATGGCCAATGACTGGCGTTCGCCCCCCGAGAGCCCCCCGACAAGACGATCGCCATCCTCTATACGGGTGATTCCGAAGTCCTGAACGGCCTTGACGGCAATCTCGTTGGCCGTCTTGCGGTCATAGATCTTGAACGGGCCCCAGCCCTTGGTCGGTTCGACTCCTACAAAGAAGGAGCGGCCAATCGACATCAGCGGAAAGGTGCCCCCGAACTGGTGCACCGTCGAGATGCCCTTTTCCTGCGCATCGCGCGGTCCGCTGAATTCGACGGGCTTGCCGTCCATCAGGATGGTGCCGCGCGTCGGTTTGTGTACCCCCGCAAGCGTCTTGATGAGCGTCGACTTACCAGCGCCATTGTCGCCGAGCAGGCAGAGCACCTCGCCCGCACGGACCTTGAGCGAGATGTCGTGCAGTACGTCGATCGGACCAAAGCTCTTGTCGACATTTTGAAGTTCAAGGATCGGAGTGTTGTCAGACATGGTGGACGCTCACTTCCTTTTCTTCGGCACGAAGCTCAGTGCCATCTGCCGGAACGTGTTGTTCATCAGAACGGCGGCCATGAGCATCACGCCGATGATGAGGTTTGACCAGTTGCGGTCGATGTCGGTGAAATAAATGCCCTGGTTGACGACGGCGAAGGTCAGCGCGCCGAGGAATATCCCGACGACCGAACCGAAGCCGCCGGTGAGCAGCACCCCGCCCACCACAATCGAAACGATCGTGTTGAAGATGTAGTTCATGCCGCCTGAGACCTGCGCGGAGTTGAACAGGATCGCCCCGCACATGCCTACGAAGGAGGCTGCCGTGCTCGATAGTACAAAGAGAGCAATCTTGAGCCGTTTTGTCGGAATCCCGGCATTGCGCGCGCTGACCTCGTCTCCTCCCATCGCAAAGATCCAGTTGCCATAGCGCGTCGCGTGAAGCACGAAGCCGAAAACCACCGTCAGGCCGAACCACCACAGGATGATCACCTGGAAGTTGCCGCGGATGAGTTGGCCGAAGACCATCTTGGCCCAGGCCGGCGCTTCGAGCGGAACCGAGGCAGCCCCGGTCAGAATGACGGATCCTGCCAGCACGAGACCCTGCACCGCAACCAACGTGCCCAGTGTGATGATCAGCGAGGGCACGCTCGTGCGCACCGCCAGGAAACCATTGACCAGCCCCACCAGAACGCCGAAGGCGAGCGCGCCAAGCATGCCGATCACGATCGGCAACTCGTAGTAGCCCGACAGGACGGCGATCGACATCGAGCCCGCCGGGATCATTGCACCGATTGAGATGTCGAGCTCGCCCGCGATCATCAGCAGCCCGACGGGCAGCGCGACGATACCCAGATTGGCCGCGAAGTTGATCCAGCTTGCCGCGCCGAAGAGCGCACCCAGGCTGACTCCACCGACGGCTACATAGAAGGCGATCACCGCGACGAAGCTCAACACTGCCCCGAACTCCGGGCGGCGTACAAATTGTCCAATGGAAAAGTCGCTCATCTCCCAGCCCTCATTTCTTCTTCGTCGCGTAGGACATCGCCATCAGCCGGAACTTGTCATTCATCATCACGGCGAGCAGCAGGAGCGCCCCGATGATGACGCTACCAAGGTTCGGGTCGATACCAGTGAAATAGATGCCCTGGTTCACGATCGCGAATGTGAGCGTACCGAGGACAATGCCCACCACCGACCCGGCACCTCCGGTCAGAAGCACACCGCCAATGACCACGCACATGATCGAATTGAAGATGAACGATTGCCCCGCGAGCACCTGCGCACTTTGATAGACGAACACCTGGCTTACGCCGACGAAGGCAGCTGAGAAGCCCGATAGCATATAGAGCGCGATGGTGAGTCTGGCCGTCGGGATGCCTGCGTTGCGGGCCGAGACCTTGTCGCCACCCAAAGCGAGGATCCAGTTGCCCACGGGCGAGATGTGCAGCAGATAGAAGAACGCCGCCACGAACAGGACCCACCAGAAGATCGTCACTTGAAACATGCCGCCGATGAACTCGCCGAGGATCGCCTTGGCGGTTGGGCTTGGCACGAGCGACACGCCGGTGCTGCCGGCGATAAGCACGGTGAGGCCCAGTGTCAGGCCCATGACGCCGAACATGGAGCCGATGGTGACAATCAGGGAGGGCACCCCGGTCCGGTTGACCATGTAGCCGTTGAGAAATCCTACGATGAGCCCGACGCCCAGACCGGCGAAAATCCCCACAATCTCGGGAAGGCCGTAGACACCGGAAACGATGGCGACCGTCAGAGATGCCGCCGGGATCATCGCGCCGATCGAGAGGTCCATCTCCCCTGCGATCATCAAAAGCCCAACTGGAAGTGCCACGATGCCGATCTCAGCGGCGACGTTGAGCCAGCTCGCATAGCCCGCCGAGGAGACAAAGACCTTGCCGCCCACCATGGCGAAGAAGACGAACACCGCGATCAACCCCAGGAGAGACCCTGCTTCGGGCCGACGGGAGAGCTGACCGATGGTCGCTTTGATATTTTGACCACCTGCAGGAATGGAGGAGGCAAGGAGACTATTTCTCGTGTTCATTTGATACCACCAATGAAGCCGAATGACCGGTAACGGTCGGCACTATTGGAAGACTGGAAGCGGCCTGCCCGAGCGGCAGGCAGCTTCACGACGCATAGCCGAAGCTTAGCGGGCGCCCGCCTGCACACCGGCCAAGGTGGCGTCGACGTTCGCTTTGTCGATCACGCCGGGACCGGTCAGGATTTCCCGCGTCGGCACGGTGAGGCCGTAATTGACGTTGGCGTTCAGGATCGAGACCGCGAGGTACCCCTGTAGGTAACCCTGTTGGTCGACCGCGCAGAGCTGGGTGCCGTTTTTGATGTTGTTCAGGATTGTTTCATCCATGTTCATGCCACAGACCTGCACCTGACCCTGCTTGCCGGCCTGCGTCACCCCGTTCACCGCCGAGTTCGTGTCGACGTTGCCAATGGCGAACACGGCATTGATGTCCGGGTTCTGCAGCAGGTGCGCTTTCAGGGCTTGGGCTACCGCCGTCGCCGAACCGAAGGAGGTTGCCGGCAGCGGCAGTGACGAGCCGACGCCGCCACCTTCGGTGACCCCATCAATCATGCCCTTGCAGAAGGCTTCGATGTTCGCTGCACCAGGCAGCGTGTTAAGGCAGACTGCGTTCTTCAGGTCATGCTTAGCGAAGTATGTGCCTGCAGCCTTGCCGGACAGGTAGTCGTTGGAACCGACATAGTTCATCGCCCCGAGGCGATCGGCGGCTTCGATACCCCCAGCATTATAGATGACCAGCGGAATGCCGGCGTCGACAACCGCCTTGAATGCGGGGTCCATTGCCTCCGGCACCCAGTCGGGTCCAACGATCGCATCGGCACCCTGGTCGATCGCCTGACGGATCAGCTCAGCTGCATCGACCCCAAGGTTGTCGTAGTTCTGGGGCCCGAGCCAGGTTACCTTGCCGCCCTGGGCCTCCGCGACCTTGCCGGCATCCTCGGCGCCGCGCTTGACGATCGACCAGAACGGATCGTCCGGCTTGCCGCCCACAACGAAGATGTTGGCTCCGTCAGCCATGGCCGAATATGCGCTGGTGACCAGAACGACACCGGTCAACAGCCCGCGCAGGGCACGTTTCGTAAAACTCATCTGTATTCCTCCCTAGAGTTGCGGTCGAGAAAACATCTCCTCAAAAAGGCTCTCGGCCCGCTGGAATGTTTGTACCAAATGGCTCCCATAGATGGAATACTTGTTGCAATACAAAGAAATTTTTGTATCATTTAGTTTCATTCGATTTTGGTGTGAAATATATCATGAAAAGCCGACCGACAATTGCCGACCTTGCCGAAGCAGCCGGCGTCAGCATCTCGACGGTAAACCGCATTCTCGGCGGCTCCGGCTCAGTCCGGGCGCATACGATCGAGAGGGTTCAGGAGGCTGCGGAGGCGATCGGCTTCTACGGCCTCGGCGCGATAGAGGACCGCAAGAGGCGGACGCTTCCGAGCTACCGTTTCGGCTTTCTCCTCCAGCAGTCGACGCGCGAGCTGTATCGGCTGTTTGGCGCGAAGATCGTCGAGGCGGCCGCGCGAAGGTACCGTGAAACGATCGAGCCGCTGGTCGATTTCGTCGATCTTCTTGAACCGCAAAATATTGCAGACCGTCTCGAAGTGCTCGGCAGGCGGTGCGACGCGCTGGCTGTGGTTGCTGGCGACCACCCTCTGATCGGCCAGACGATCCAGTCCCTCAGGACGCGCGGCAAACCGGTGATTGCCTATATCACCGACCAATCCGCGCCAGGTCGGGCGGGCTACGTCGGCACCGACAACTGGAAGCTCGGCCGGACCGCGGCGTGGTTTCTTGCGCAGACGACCTCTACCGCCGGGCGGGTCGCAGTTTTCATCGGCAATCACCGCTACCAGTGTCAGGACATTTCAGACGCAAGCTTCCGGTCCTATATGCGAGAGCATGCGCCTCATCTTCGGGTGGATGACAGCCGACCGACCCACGAGGAGCCGCAGGAAGCCTACCGGATCGTGACCGAGTTGCTTTCCGGGCTCGACGATCTCAGGGGCATCTATATTGCGGGGGGCGGCATTTCGGGGGTTCTGAGAGCCCTTCGCGAAGCTCCGGAAGAAAAGCGAAAAAAGGTCAGGATCGTCTGTCGTGACATTGGGCCCGAAACCCGCAAAGGACTGACCGAAGGGCTGATCACGGCGGCTCTCTGCCATCCCCTCGACCAGATCTCCGACGAATTGATCGCGACGATGGTTGACTCGTTGGAACATCGCAACAGCACGACCATCCTGCAACGCGTTGTTCCTTTCGAGATCATCACGCCAGAGAGTATCTAGCCGTAAGCTGATGCGGACCGAGCTTCACTGTCCGCTCTTTGCTGCTGGTTGGTGCTTTGCCAGAACGGAAGTTGGCACCTTTCGTCACCCACACGATGGTCGAAGAAATCCACTCAGCGTTCGATCTGATGCACGCGGGCCAGTCTGTTCGATCTGTAATCCACTATTGATCGGCAGCATTTTCACAGTGTGAGCGCCGGTACCGATGCGACGCAGGACGCGAGAAGGAGAAAACCGCTCAGAACGTCCCGGTTACCAGACTGCAGCCAATCTCCACGGGCTGAGGTTGGAAGAAGAGAGGTGGCTCCCGACCACCTCTCTTCTTGCCATCGTTTTAGGTCTTTGCCGTCATGCGAAGGGAAATGCGTGCCGATCGCTCTTCGCCCGGTGCCTGTATGCGAAGTCCAGTCTCGGCGCGGGAATGCGGCGGAAAGCCGAAGGCGCCGGCGACGTGCGAAACGGGTTCCAGGCAGATGTACGAGGGCATGCGGTGGGCGACGAGATGCGGCAGCGCCCAGTCCGCGGCGAGCGTGATCTGCGCACCACCGTCCAGGACGGCCGCCGCCCTGCTCCATTCGGAAAGATGTTCGGTAAAAGCCTCGTCCGGGAAAGGCTCGTTGCCGGCGCGTGCCTCCGGCGGCACGCCGCTCGGAATGCCGACGGCATCGAGCGGCCAGCGTTTCGCTGCATCACAAAAGACCTGTTTTCCGAGTCCGGCAGCGAAATAGGGATGCCAGCCGAAGCCGGACGGCATGTTTTCACGACCAGTATTGCCGAGGGTGAGCACGACCTCCAGCCCGTCCGGGTGCAGGCGAAAGGCTTGTGTGGCACGGAAATCGAAGGGCCAGTCTTCGTCCGCCTGATAGTCCAACGCCAGCACCAGACGATCGTCGCCGCGAGATATGACGTGCCAGGGTCGCCGGTGCGCAGGGCCATGTACGGCGTCGGTGCCGAGCGCAGGATGCGCCTTCACCAGATACCGCCGCCCCTCATGCACGAATGCGGCTCCGATGAGACGATTGTGATACGGAAAGAGCGGATAGGCTCCGGCTTTCGGCCAGTAAAGCGGATCGAAGCTTGCATCCGGCGTCGGAACGAGAATGTCGCCCATAGCGGCGTGACGGAGATGCGTCATGCGGCCGCCATTCTGGGGCGCGAAGCGGGCCACGAACGGCCCGCGACGGATCTCGAGCGGTTCAGGCGAAGGCATAGGAACCGTCGGGCCTTTTCGGCACGCGCCGCTGCCAGTGAACGTAGCCGTCCTCCTGCATGGCCTTCTCATCCATGTCGACCCCCCAGCCCGGCCGGTCCGGCCGGAGCTCCAGATAACCGTCCTTCGGGAGATAGGGATCGACAACGTAGCGCGTCTCGTCTTCACGCCGTTCGAGATCGGTGCCGCCATAGACATAGCATTGGCCCTTCGGCAGCCGGTATTCGAGAATACGGAAATTCTGCTGTGCAGCCGAGAAGTGGACATTGACCGCCGTTGCCAGCGGCCCCATCGGGTTATGCGGAGCGACGCCAACGAAGAACGCCTCGGCAAGCGTGGCAATGCGGCGCATTTCCGAAATGCCGCCGACGGCGCAAATGTCGGGCTGAATGAGGTCTGCGCCCTTCACCTGCAACAGCCGCAGGAATTCATTGCGATGATAGAGCGACTCGCCGGTTGCCAGGATGCAGTCGAGACCCTGCTTAAGATCGCCCCACATCTCGATGTTTTCGGGGCGAAGCGGTTCCTCGAAAAACAGCGGGTCATAGGGTGCCAGGGCATTGCCAAGCTGCCGAGCCGCGGCCGGCTCGAAGATCTTGGCATGCGCATCGAAGGCGATCTCGTATTCCGGGCGCACGGTTTCCCTGAGCGAGCGGAAATACTCCGCCGAGCTTTTTACCACCTCGCCCCAGCGATTGGCATGGATGTCGATCCGCCAGGGGCTGAGCTTGAAAGCCTTGAAGCCCCATTCCTCGTTCAGGCGGTCGAATTCCTCCTTGGCCGCCGGCGCGTCCGGCGCCGTATAGACGCCGGCATAGACTTTCACGCGGTCGCGCACCTCGCCGCCGAGAAGCTTATAGACGGGAACGCCCGCCGCCTTGGCCGCGAGGTCCCACAGGCAATGGTCGAGCGCGGATATGGCCGAAAGGCCGAGCGCGCCGGGCGGGAAGCGGCTTTGCTGGATCAGCAGATTGTACAGGTACTCGATGCGCGTCGGATCCTGGCCGGCAAGGAAGCCGTAGAGATAGTCGAGCAGCGGAGGCAGGGCCTTATCGGGCCCGTGATTGTAGCACTCGCCCCAGCCAGTCAGCCCGTCGTCGGTGTCGAGCGCCACGATGACGCGCGGCCTGTCCTTGTCGCGGGTGACGAAGACCCGCATGCGATCGATCTTCATGCCTGTTCCTCAAGGATTGAAATAGCTGCGGCGCGACAGCCGCGTCTGCACGTAAAGGCGTTCGCCATAGGTGCCTGGATTGTAGGAGTTGGCGCTTTCCTGCACCGGCACGGAGACATTGCCTTCGCTGGGAAAACGCGCCACGAAGTCCTCGTCGATGTCACAGCCGAGGCCCGGCGCGTCCGGAACGGCGATCGAGCCGCCTTCTTGAACCGGGTGCGGCACGATGGTGTGGCGTCGTCCTTCCCAGTCGTCGTCGATGCGCTCGAGGATCAGCGCATTGGGGATCGACGCCAAAACATGCAGGGCTGCGTATTCCGCCACAGGTCCGAGCGAGCCGGAATGCGGCGCCATTTGGATGTGATGCGCCTCGGCCATGGCGGCGATCTTCTTCATCTGGGTGATGCCGCCGGCTCGGCCCGTATCGGGCTGGATGACGTCGACCAATTCCTCCTCGATCAACTGGCGTTCGCCGAAGATCGTCGCGGTGCGCTCGCCCGAGGCAAGCGGGATGTGGGCGGCATCGCGGATGCGGCGGTACCCTTCGAGATTGTCCGGCGCGATCGGATCCTCGACCCACAGCAGTTCATAGGGTTCCAGCGCCCGCACCAGCCGGCAGGCGTCGGCCGGCGTCATCCACGGCGGACCATGCAGGTCGATGGCGATATCCATCTCGTCGCCGACCGTTTCGCGCAGCATTGCGACCTTGCGCACCGGATCGGAAACGCCGCCGCATTTGATCGTGTTGATGCCGCGTGATTTTACCGCAAGCGCCCGCTCGGCGGTGTTGGCATGCGAATAGATCGGAATCCGGTCGCGCAGCTTGCCGCCGAGCAGCATCCAGACCGGCACGCCGAGTGCCTTGCCCTTGATGTCCCAGAGCGCCATGTCGATGCCGGTCATCGCACCGGCACCGACAGTGCCGAGCATGCCATGGCCCATCACGGCGATCTGCATCTTCTGCCAGAGCTTTTCGATGTGCGCCGCGTCCTCGCCGATCAGCAGCGGCGCGATATCCTTGATCGCCGTCTCGATGACGCGCGGCCAGCCCGAGCATTCGCCAATGCCGGTGATCCCCTCATCCGTCTCGATTTTCAGGAACAGCCAGTTGCGCGTGCCTTCGAGCTTGTGCTGCGTCACATGGCTGGCGTGCCCGTCGGAGGCCCATTTCGACGGGTCCGGCTGACCCGCATGCATCAGAAAAGTACGGATGCCTGTAATCTTCATCTGAGAACGCTTTCATTCTTGATGGTGGGTTCGATGTAACGGAATCGGCGCGAGCGATCGCGGTCGCGCGGATCGGGGCGCGGGATCGCGGAGAGAAGCGCCTGCGTATAGGGGTGGTCCGGTTGGTTGCAGACCTTCTCCGCAGCGCCGACCTCGACCAGCCGCCCGCGATACATGACCCCGACGCGATCGCACATGTAGCGGATCACGCCGATGTCGTGGCTGATGAAGATGTAGGCGAGGCCGAGCTCGTCCTGCAGCCGCATCAGAAGGTCGAGCACTTGGAAGCGTACGGAGACGTCGAGCGCCGAGGTCGCCTCGTCGGCGACGATGATGCGGGGATTGAGCGTGATCGCCCGGGCAATCCCGATGCGCTGGCGTTGACCCCCTGAGAAAGCATGCGGATACCGCTCCCGCCCGGAAGGATCGAGGCCCACCTGCTCCATCAGATGGCAGACCCGCTCCTCCAGTTCCTTGCCCTTGGCGATGCCGTTGACGAGCAGGGGCTCGCCAATCACCTGCGCCACGGTCATGCGCGGGTTGAGCGAGCCGAACGGGTCCTGAAAAACCATGCGCAATTCGCGTCTTGCGGATTTGAGATCCCGGCCGTGGATCTTGGCAAGGTCCACCACCGTCCCATCGGCCCTGCGGTAAAGCATCTCGCCCGCCGTCGGATCGTAGAGGCGCATGATGGAGCGGCCCATAGTCGTCTTGCCCGAGCCGCTTTCACCGACGATGCCGAGCGTTTCGCCCGGCAGCAGTGAGATCGACACCTGGTCGAGCGCCTTCAACTCGCCGAACTGCATCGAAAGATCGCGGACTTCCAGGATCGGCGCGGCCTTGGTGTCGAGCGGCGGCCGCTTCAATCGGATTTCCGCCTTCTGTTCGAGCTTCAGCACCGAACCGATCAGCATCCGGGTATAGGGGTCCTTCGGCGCGTGGAAGATCTCCTCGACGGGCCCGTATTCCTTGGCGACGCCGTTATGCATGACAAGCACGTCGTCGGCGATCTGGGCGACCACGCCCATGTCGTGGGTTATGAAGAGCACCGCCATGCCGGTTGCCATCTGAAGCCGGGCGATGAGATCGAGGATTTCCGCCTGGGTCGTCACATCGAGCGCCGTCGTCGGCTCGTCGGCGATCAGGAGCTTCGGCTTGCAGGCGAGCGCCATGGCGATCATGGCGCGCTGGCGCATCCCGCCCGAATACTGGAAGGCGTAGCGGTCGATTGCTTTTTCGGGATCGGGAATCTCCACCTGCTTCAGCAGGTTGATCGCCTCGGCGCGCGCCTCCGCCTTCGACATCCTCATGTGCAGCCTGAGCGCCTCGGTGATCTGGTCACCGACGGTGTGGACCGGAGAGAGCGAGGACATCGGCTCCTGAAAGATCATCGCGATGTCGCGGCCGCGCACGGCGCGGATTGCCCGTCCGCGAGGGTCAAGCTTGGCGAGATCGACAGAGGAGCCGTTCGCGTTGCTCAGCATAATGGAGCCGGAGGCGATGCGGCCGGGGGTATCGACGATCTGCAGGATCGAGCGGGCCGTCACCGACTTGCCGGAGCCGCTCTCGCCCACCACGCAGAGCGTCTTGCCGGGTTCGATCGAGAAAGAGAGGTCCTTGACGGCCTGGAACACACCCGTGCGCAACGGGAATTCGGTCGTCAGGTTGCGCACTTCGAGGAGAGGCTTGCGGCCGGCGATCGGCACTATGTCGGTCATCGGCGGCCTCATTTGTTGTAGGGATCGGCGGCATCGCGCAGGCCGTCGCCGAGAAGGTTCAGCGCCATCACCGCGACGACCACGGCGGCACCCGGCAAGAACAGCCAGGGAGCCGTCGCAATGGAGCGGATGTTCTGTGCCTCGCGCAGAAGGACGCCCCAGGAAATCGTCGGCGGCTGCAGGCCGAGGCCCAGGAAGGAGAGCGAGGTTTCGGCGAGGATCATTGCCGGAACGGCGAGCGTCACCGACGCGATGATATGGCTGGAGAAGCTCGGCAGCATGTGCCGGAAGATGATGCGACCCTCCGAAGCGCCGTCGAGGCGGGCCGCCGCGACGAATTCCTCAGTCTTTAATGACAGGAAGCGGCCGCGCACGACGCGGGCAAGCTGCGCCCAGCCGGTGAAGGAGAGAATGATGGTGATCATCATGTATTGCAGCGTCGCCGGCCAGCCCTGCGGCAATGCGGCCGCAAGCGCAAGCCAGATCGGGATCGTCGGCAGCGACAGCACGAAATCGATGACACGCTGCATAACGAAGTCGATGCGGCCGCCGTAATAGCCGGAGATGCCGCCGAGCACGACCCCTAGCAAAAGCGAGATGAACACGCCGACGAGGCCGATCGACAGCGAAATCTGCCCGCCCTGAATGACGCGGCTATAGACATCGCGGCCGAGGCGGTCTGCGCCGAAGAGGAAGAGCGGGCGCGATTTATCGGCCGACGCGAGCAGGTGGATGTTGGTCCTGAACAGACCGAGGAACGAATACTCGTAACCGCGTCCGAAAAGGACGACCGGTATCTTCTGGCTGGTGTCTTCCTTGTAGATCGCCGCCAGGGTGTCCGGGTCGCGCGTAAGCTTCAGCGGGTAGTAATGCAGGCCAATCGAGAAACCATCTGTCGTGTCGATGAGGTGCAGCCCCTGCGGCGGATGAAATGTCGCGCGGGCATTCTGCAGCGTCGGGTCGTTGATGGCAAAAAAGCCTGGAACGAGTGCAACCACATACATTGCAACAGTCACCACCAGGGCGACCATGGCGAGGCGATGGCGGCGGAAGGCCCACCATATGAGCTGCCATTGCGAGGCGACGGCGGCGCGATCCGGCTGGACATTGGTGACGGCGATATCGGACATGGACGACCTCTATTCGAGCCGGATTCGGGGATCGACCAGCGCCAGGAGGATGTCGCTGATGAGAGAACCGATCAGCGTCAGAGCGCAGATCAGAAGCACGAAGGCGCCGGCAAGATACATGTCCTGCGCCATCAGCGACTGCAGCAGCAAGGGCGCAGCCGTCGGCAGGTTCAGGACGATGGCGACCACGACGGAGCCCGATATCAAATTGGGCAGCAGCCAGGCGATCGTGGAGATAAAGGGGTTCAGCGCGATGCGCATCGGATATTTCGTCAGCAGGCGAAACTCCGACAGGCCCTTGGCGCGCGCCGTCGTGACATAGGGTTTCGGCAGTTCGTCGAGCATGTTGGCGCGCATCACCCGGATGAGGCTTGCGGTGGACGAGACCGCCAGAATGGCAACGGGCAGCCACAGATGCGACAGCAAGTCCAGCATCTTGGCGATGCTCCAGGAGGCAGTTTCAAATTCGGGCGAGAACAGTCCGCCGACGTCCTGGCCGAATTCGACGGCGGCGACGTACATCAGCACCAGCGCCAGCAGGAAGGACGGCACAGAGAGCCCGAAAAAGCTGAAGGCGGTGAAGAAATAATCGCCGATCGAATACTTCCGCACAGCCGAAAAGACACCGATCGGCAGCGCGATCGCCCAAGTGGCAAGGAGACTAGCGACGGCCAGCACCAAGGTCAGCGCCATGCGCTCCCAGATGAGCCCGGAAACCGGTTGCTGCCATTCGAAGGAGATGCCGAAATCGCCGCGGCTGAGAATGCCCCACATCCATTTGAAATATTGCACAAGCACCGGATCACCGAGCCCGAAGCGCTCGCGCAACTGGGCGGCCATATTCTGGTCGACGATCTCGTTCGAGGCGGCAAGCGTGGCGATATAGGTGGTGACGAAGTCGCCCGGCGGCAGCTGGATGAGCACGAAGGCAAGGAAGCTGACGGCAAACAGCGACGGAACCATCCAGAACAGGCGTTTCACGATGAATTTCAGCATGGAAATATCTCGCAGCTTTCCGGGGACGGGTCGGCGCCCCTCCCCGCGAATCCGGTCTGAGGTGAGACGCCGCCGCAAGCGGCGGCGTCTCGAAAATCGCTAGCTGGTGAAGGTGAACTGTTGCGGCAAAGCAGGTCCCGGATTCGGCCAGGTCCAACTGTCCGGCTGCTTTTCCGGTACGTTGCGCAGATTGTTGCGGATGACGCCGAAGCCGCCGACCGCGAGGCACACGCCAATGGTTTCGAACTCTTCGGCGGTGATGTCGAAGAGTTGTTTCATGATCTCGCCGCGCTTGGCGAGATCAGCGGTCGAACGGGCCTCGTCGAAGAGCTTGAAGCGCTTCTTTTGGCTTTCGGGTGGCTCCTCGCCTTTCTCGCCGTTCGAGGTGTACCAGAGCGTCCACGGAATGGCATAGCGCGATCCCTGCGGGTGAAACGCGAAGAAGTCGCGCGGATCGAGCATCGGGTCCAGCCCGCCCGGCCCCGGCCAGACCGCGGCATCATGGGCATTGTCGTCGCCGCGGCTGTAATAAAGCGCGCGCTCGATGGTGTTGACCTTGATATCGATGCCGATCTGCGCCCAATGCGCCTTGACGAGTTCGAGCGTGTCGACGAGGTCCGGATAGAGTGTCGGGATGACGTCGATGGCGAAGAAGATGCGCTGGCCGTCCGGACGCTTGCGGATACCGTCGGCATCCTTCTTGTCATAGCCCGCCTTGTCCAGCATGGCATTCGCCTTGTCCGGATCGAACTCGGTGAACTGCCTGGCGAGTTTTTCGTGATACCAGGGATGCGTCGGGCGCGGCCCAGCCTGGAAGAACTCGCTCTGGCCGAAATAGACGATGTCGATGATTTCCTGACGGTTGAGCCCGAGCGACAGCGCCTGGCGGAAGGACTTGTCGGCGAACATCTTCCGCATCGCCGGGTCCTTGTGAGTCATGTTCAGATAGATCTGGCACTGCTGGGCCGACGAGGGCACCAGCGTCAGCAGCCGGTAGTCGCCCTTTTCCATGTTCTGCGACAGCGTCGGCTTGTTGGCGAGAACGCTGATATGCCGCTCCTGAATGTCGATCTTGCCGGAAATGACGTTGAGCATCAGCGACTCGACGTCCTGCGAAATGCCGAAATTGACCTCGTCGATATAGGGAAGCTGGTTGCCTTCCGTATCCACCTGCCAGAAATAGGGGTTGCGGGTCATGACGACGCGGGTCGCACCGCCGGAATAGGGCTCCTTGACGACCCACGGATCGAGCGTCGGTTTATCGACATTGCCCCAGCGGGAAGGGATTTCGATATCGCCGCACTTGGCGCGGAAAAGTTCCGTCCAGCCGGCAACGCCGGCCGCCTTGGCCTCTGCCTCGAGGTTCGGATTGTATTTCGGAAGGAACTGGCTGCAGTAGTGTTTGGCAAACAATGTCGGATGCTGTCCGAGCGGAGTCGCGAGGTTTTCCAAGTAGAGCGCGTTCGGTGCCGCGAAAGTGAACTTCACCGTGTGGTCGTCGATCTTCTCGGCCATCACCGGCTTGCCGGCGACGGTCAATTGCGCCGGCGTGGCGCTATAGAGTTCGCTGTTCTTGACGCAATCCTCGATCGCGAAGACGACGTCGTCCGCCGTGAACGGGTGTCCGTCCGACCAACGGACGCCGGCAATGAGGTGGAAGGTGAACTGCGTCGCGTCGGCGCTGACCTCCCAGCTCTCGGCGAGATTGGGAAGAACTTCGGTGAAGTCCATGTTCCAGCGCACGAGGCCCTGGTTGCCGACCATGCGCAGAATGCCGTTGTGATCGGATGAGCCGCGCAGTCCGCGGCGCAATGTCCCACCATAGGTACCGACTTTCTCGAAGGGTTTGACGACCATCGGCTTTGTGGGAAGGCGCTCCGCAAGCGGCGGCAGCTTGCCGTCCTTAGCGAGCGTTGCAAGTTGCGGCGCCTCCTTCTCAGTTGCTGCTGCCGCACGGCGCCCGACTGCGGAAATAGCCACCGCGGCCCCGAGTCCTGCCAGTACGGTGCGGCGCGTCACGCCACGCGACGGTTTATGCCCTTCGTTCATCGGATGTCTCCTCCCTAGGATCAGTCGCACCGGCGCCTAGCCCTCCAGGCCAGGATCCGGAAACCAGCCCCTCCACAGGCCAGTCGCGAGACGATAACGCGTTTTCAGATAATTACAAGAATTGACAGATTTTTACATCTTCAGTAAGCCTGAGCGCGAATGGAACGACAGGCCGGGAGGGACAGATGCAGTTTTCCGAGGCAACCCGCGAGAAGCTCAAGGCAGTGTCGACCGCGACGCTCACCACGGTCCTGTTGAAACGCGGCCTGCGGAATGTCTTCATCCGCGGCATCCACAAGATCAATCCATCGGCACCCCGCATGGTCGGCCCGGCCTTCACGCTGCGCTACATTCCGGCGCGCGAGGACCTCGACCATGTCGGCGCCTTCAACGATCGCGGCCATCCGCAGCGCCGGGCCGTCGAGGAATGCCCCGAAGGCCATGTGCTGGTGATGGACAGCCGCAAGGATGCGAGCGCGGCGTCTGCCGGCGGAATCCTGGTGACGCGTCTGTGGATGCGGGGTATCGCGGGCGTGGTGACCGACGGCGGGTTTCGCGACACGCCCGACATTGCCAACCTGCCCTTCCCTGCCTATCACTCCGCGCCCTCGGCACCGACGAACCTGATCCGCCACCACGCGCTCGACATCAACCAGCCGATCGGCTGCGGCGACGTGCCGGTCTATCCGGGCGACGTGATCGTCGGCGACGACGAGGGCGTGGTCGTGATCCCCGCGGCAATTGCCGGAGAGGTCGCGGGCGAAGCATTCGAACAGACCGTGTTCGAGGATTTTGTCGAAGAGCGCGTCAGGGAGGGCCGCGGCATATTCGGGCTCTATCCTCCCGGCCCCGAGGCGCAGGCGGAATTCCTTAGATGGAGAGAAGAAAAGAGGCGCTGATGACCGGCGGACACGCCCTGGCGGCCGCAAGAACCGAGACACGTTTCAGCGATATCATCTACGAGAAGATTGTCGGCATGATCGCCGACGGACGCTTCCCGGTGAATGAAAGGCTGCCGTCGGAGCAGAATCTCGCCGCCATGTTCGGGGCATCCCGTCCGGTCGTGCGCGAGGCACTGGAACGGCTGCGCACCGATGGCCTGATCGTGTCGCGCAAGGGGTCTGGCTCCTATGTGCGCCAGAAGCCGGATTCCTCGGTGCTGAGGCAGGTTCCAGTGGGCTCGCTCGCCGACGTGCAGCGCTTCTTCGAGTTTCGATCTGGGCTCGAAGCCGAGGCGGCCGAGCTTGCCGCCCGCAACTGGCAGCCCGTCGACAAGGCGCGCATCACCGCCGCTCTGGGGGCCCTCGAGAGATGCCTCGAGCTCGGAGAGCTCGGCGCCGACGAGGACCAGGCGCTGCACGATGCGATCGCCATGGCGACGGGAAACCAGTTCCACCTGATCGTCAGGGAATGGTTCCGGCCGCATTTTTCGATCGGCATGTCGGTCACCCGCAGCCTCAGCCTCAAACGCACCCCGGCCCATGTCCGCATGGTGCAGGACGAGCACTCGGCGATCGTCGAAGCGATATTCGCGCGGCGGGAGGCCGAGGCGCATGACGCGATGAAACGGCACATCCTGAATGCGCGCGCGCGCATGTTCCAGGGTGTCGGGGCGGAGACGCCGCGAGCCGAGGAACGCGACAAATAGGACGGACGAATACCGCATTCGAGCGCGCGTCGGGAATTGCACGCCACCACGATCGCCAGGAGGAGGACTGTTTTGAAACGAATAGCGATGACGGGCGGCGCTGGCCATATCGCCATGCTGCTCAGGGGGTTGCTTTGCCCGGAGGTCAAGCATCTGCGGCTGATCGACATCAGTCCCGTCGAGGATCTCGCTGGCAACGAAAGCTTCGTCAAAGCCGATCTCGCCGACGCGGACGCAATGAAGAGGGCGCTGGCGGACATGGACGGCGTGATCCATCTTGGCGGCATCGCCCGGGAGAGCGATATCGAGTCGATCCTGCGCGTCAATGCGCTCGGCACGTACAATGTCTACGAGGCCGCCCGGGCCAACGGCGTCGAGCGCGTCGTCTTCGCCTCCAGCAATCATGCCACCGGCTTTTATGCGCGCAGCGAAACCATAACGCCGCCCGATCCATGCCGCCCGGACAGCCGCTACGGCCTCTCGAAATGCTTCGGCGAGCTGGTGGCGGGCTTCTATTACGACACGGCAGGCATTCGCACCCTGTCGATCCGCATCGGCAACGCCGAGACCTATCCGAACAGCGAGCGCTCGGCGGCGATCTGGATCAGCGCCCGCGATCTGGCCCAGCTTATCCAGATCGGCCTCACCCATCCCGACATCGCCGCGGCGATCGTCTATGGCGTATCCCGGACGGACGCGACCTGGTGGAAGGACGATCTTGCCTGGCGGCTCGGCTACCGGCCTGAGGATAACCCACGCGACCATCTGCGGATCGAAAAGCCGGCCGAGGGCACTATCGCCGCCTATTTCCAGGGCGGTGGCTTCTGCGAAGGCGAACACGACGGCAAGCTTCGCCTGCGCGATCGCGATGGCCTGGTAATCAAATCGGAGGCGATGTCATGAGCGGGGCGAGGATCATCACCCCAGAAACGCGCCGGCTCATCGATTTTCCGATGCAGGTCGGCGAGTCGCCGAGCTGGGACGAAAGGACCGGCGACCTCTGGTTCGTCGATATTCTCGCTCCGGCGGCAATCTGCCTGCATGCCGATGGCCGCGTCGATCGTTACGATATGCCGGCCGCCATCGGTTGCCTTGCCCTTTGCGAGAGCGATCGAGTGGCCGTGGCGCTGCAGACCGGCGTGCACATTCTCGACCCGAAGACCGGGTCGCTGAAACTGCTGTGCGATCCGGACGGCGGACGGCCGGACAGCCGGCTCAACGACGGCAAGGTCGGGCCGGACGGGCATTTCTGGGTGGGCACGCGCGACGAAGCCGTGCCGCAAACCGGCAACGCCCGGCTCTATCGCGTCGCACCCGACGGCACATTCTCCTGCGTCGCCGAGAACCTCAAGACCTCCAATGGATTGGCGTGGAGCCGCGACGGCCGCCGGATGTATCATTCCGATAGCAGTCTGCAGTTCCTGCAGGCCTTCGAGTTCGATGCGGCGACCGGCGCAATCGGCAGGCCGCAGAGGCTGCGCGACTTCACCGCCGAGGAAGGCAGGCCGGACGGGGGCGCAACCGACGCCTCGGGCTTCTACTGGAGCGCCGGAGTGTCCGCCGGCGTCCTCAACCGTCTTTCGCCGGAAGGAGAAATCGTCGAGGTCTATCAAATGCCGGTAGGCGCGCCGACCATGCCCTGCTTCGGCGGCGCGGGTCTCAGGACATTGTATGTCACCAGCCTCGCGAGCGACCGCTCCGGCCATTTCCAGGCCGGAACTTTGCTCGCCTTCGAAGCGTCGGTCGCAGGCACGCCCGTCCACCGTTTCGCGCTTTGACCTAGCCCACGCAGATCAGAGAGGGAAGAACAATGCACATTCAGGATTTGCGCAAGGTATTGCATGGTGTATCCGGCGTTCCGGTGACGGCCTACGACGACGATGGTGAGGTCGATCCGCGGATCACGGCGAAGGTCTACGCCCGCGTGGCAAAGGCCGGCATCCACAACATCGTTGCGGCCGGCAATACCGGCGAGTTCTACGCGCTCACGCCCGACGAGATCAGGATCGTGCACGAAGCCGCGGTTGCCGGCGTCGACGGCAGGGCGCCGGTCACCGCCGCCATCGGCCGCTCGCAGCGCGAGGCCGTCGCCATGGCGAAAGCCGCAAGGGCCATGGGGGCCGCGGCGGTGATGTCGCACCAGCCGGTCGATCCCTTCGCGGCCCCGCAGGCGCAGATCGGTTATTTCCGGGCCCTTGCCGATGAATCGCCGCTGCCGCTCATTGCCTATGTCCGCGCCGAGGGCTTCAGCCTCGACGACATGGTCACGCTTGCAGGGCATCCCAATATCGCCGGAATCAAGTTTGCGACGACTGACATCATGCTTCTGTCGCGGGCGATCGCGTCCAGCGATCCCAATGGCGCGCTCTACGTCTGCGGCCTTGCGGAAAGCTGGGCGCCGGCCTTCACCGCCGCAGGGGCGCGGGGCTTCACCTCCGGCCTCGTCAATGTTGCGCCCGCGCTTTCGCTCCGCGTCCATTCGGCGCTGGGGATCGGAGACTTCGCGGCGGCGCGGCAGATCCTCGCCCTGATCGAACCCTTCGAACGGATGCGAACGAAATATCGCAACGGCGCCAACGTCACGGTCGTGAAGGAAGCCGTGAGCATGACGGGCCTTGCCGTCGGTGCCGTGCGCCTTCCCGGCCTGCCGCGCCTCGAGCCCGAAGATCGCGCCAGCCTCGCGCAACTCCTTGAAACGTGGAAGCTCGATGCACAGCAGCCATCATTCCCGAGCGATGCGGGCGAGCGCGGCTTATAGCCTGCATGGGTGCCGTGAGCGAACAGGCGCAGGCGTTCAATGGAAAGTAGGTTAGGCGACCGGCAGCACGAACTCACTTCGGGTGATCAGTGTCCCGAGGCGGAGCGGCAGCGCCGAAAACCGTTTAAGAACAAGCAGTTGCATCGCATGAACCTCTCGCGCATCCGGGGACGGGCACTGAGCTCATGCGCGGGGCGGATGACTGCAGACTTTCCCTGCCTGTGGCGCGAGCTTGGTGTGATGGAGGGCCGGTCACCGACCGGCGAGTGGAACAACTTTGGTGGCTATCGATTTTATGGCCATGAAGAGCGTGACCTTGTTCGCAGCATCACTCACATTGGGCCTTAGCGGCTCCGCCGGTGCTCAGGAGCTCCGGCCCGAATCCATCAACGATGCTTCGGTCGCCTCCATTCCGTCAGAACGGCCGTCCAGCGCCACGCCTCGCCCGGAGCCGGCCATTGTCCATCTCCAGGTTCTTCTGGATCGCGCCGGATCATCACCGGGGGTCATCGATGGCTACTACGGCGAGAACGTCACCAAGGCGGTCGCTGGATTCGAGGCGATGCAAGGTCTTCCCGTTGATGGAAAGCTCGACCCGCAGGTCATCGAAAAGCTCTCAGACAAAAAGCCCGTCATCGAGCCTTATGTCATCTCTGAAGACGATGCCAAGGATCTCGTCGAGAGCATTCCCGAAGACTACGCGAAGCAAGCCGAGATGGAGCACCTCGGATATACGAGCGTCGCGGAGAGACTGTCCGAGCGGTTTCACATGGACATCCACCTCTTGAAGGCGCTCAATCCCGGCTCGGCATTTGCCGTCGGAGGAACCGTATCGGTGGCGATTCCCGGCGTCGCGAAGGAGGGCAAGGTCAAACGAATAGAGGCACGCAGGCGGGCGGGGCAAGTGCTGGCCTTCGCCGAGGACGGCTCGCTGCTTTCTGTGTATCCCGCCACCATCGGCAGCGAAGAGTCGCCCTCGCCCTCTGGCACGCACAAGGTCAAGGGTGTCGCTCGAGAGCCCACCTACGTCTACAACCCCAAGGTCAACTACCAGCAGGGTGACAACACCGAGGTTCTGACGCTGCCCAAGGGCCCCAATGGTCCCGTTGGAAGCGTCTGGATCGATCTGACAGAACCAACCTATGGGATCCACGGCACGCCGGAACCGTCGCTCATCGACAAGGCGGGATCACACGGATGCATCCGCCTGACCAACTGGGACGCGGAGGAATTGGCGGCGATGGTCAAGCCGGGGGTCATCGTCGAGTTCACCGACTGAACCGTCCAATCGCCTCGCCGTCTGCCCTTTTTGCAGCCGCTGGCTCAATGCAGCCCGAATAGGCCATGCGCACGTCCTCTGAACTCGGAGGAGCGCCCCTGTGCTGGTCTCGTCGACGGTCATTAATCGGTTGCTTTCAATTGACACTTGTATGATAAGTGACATATTACTTCTGCGCCAAGCGGAAATAATTTAGAGCCCCCTTGCCCTTGCCGCGGCGCCCGTGGAATTCATCTCTCTAAGACGGCGGCTAAGCGGACGGCGGCTCAAAAGCAGCGAACGATGGGGAACTGAACAGTGACAAGCGCTTCTCGGAACTGCCGCGTCGGCGTCGACATCGGCGGGACGTTTACGGACATCGCCCTTGACCTCGATGGGACACTCCATTCGACCAAGGTCCTGACCGACTACATCGCGCCCGAGCGCGCCATTCTGAAGGGCGTGAAGGCCGTCGCCGAGGCGGCCGGCATCGCCCTTTCGGACATCGATATCCTGATCCATGGGACGACGCTTGCGACCAACGCGCTGATCGAGCGACGCGGTGCGAAAACGGCTTTCATCACCACCGAAGGCTTCCGCGACGTGCTCGAAATGCGCACCGAGAACCGCTTCGAGCAGTATGACCTCAATATTGCGCTGCCCCCGGCGCTCATCGAGCGCGCCAGCCGCTTCACTGTCCGCGAACGCATCAACGCCGCCGGCGAAGTGCTTGTGCCGCTCGATAGAGCCTCGCTGGAGCTTGTGGTCGAAGCAATCGCCGGCGGCGGTTACGAGAGCGTGGCGATCGGCTTCATCCACGCCTATGCGAACGGCGAACACGAGAGACAGGCGCGCGAGGAATTGCTGGCGCGTATTCCGGGCCTCTCGGTGTCGATCTCCTCCGAAGTCTCGCCGCAGATGCGCGAATTCGAGCGCTTCAACACCGTCTGTGCCAACGCCTATGTGAAGCCGGCGATCAAGTCCTATCTCGACCGGCTCGTCGTCTCCCTGAAAGAGATCGGTGTCGGCTGCCAGGTCTACATGATGCATTCCGGCGGCGGCATCGTCTCGGTTGAAAGTGCCGCCGAGTTTCCGGTGCGGCTCGTCGAATCCGGCCCTGCCGGCGGTGCGATCTTCGCGGCCGACATCGCCCGCCGGCACGGTCTCGATACCATCCTTTCCTTCGACATGGGCGGCACGACGGCCAAGATCTGCCTGATCGAGAACCAGGTGCCGAAGACGGCGAAGACCTTCGAGGTCGGGCGTACGTACCGTTTCCGCAAGGGCAGCGGCATGCCGATCTCCATTCCGGTGGTGGAGATGGTGGAGATCGGCGCCGGGGGCGGATCGATCGCCAGCATCGACGTCATGCACCAGATTCGCGTCGGCCCGCACAGCGCGGCTTCCGAACCAGGCCCGGCCTGCTACCAGCGCGGCGGCATCAAGCCAACCGTCACCGACGCGGATCTCCTGCTCGGCAAGCTCGATCCGGACAATTTCGCCGGTGGCGCCATCCCGCTTTCCGTCGACGCTTCACGCGAGGCGATGGACCGCGAGATCGGCGCCGGCCTCGGCCTCGACGCCGAGGGCGCCGCCTACGGGACCTGCGAAATGGTCGACGAGAACATGGCCAATGCCGGCCGCGTTCATACGGTGGAGAACGGCAAGGACATTTCCGACTTCACCATGATCACCTTCGGTGGCGCCGGCCCGCTGCATGCCGCCCGGCTCTGCGAGAAAATGGGGATCTCGACGTTCCTCGTGCCGCCCGGCGCCGGGGTCGGGTCGGCGATCGG
The DNA here is from genome assembly GCF_000265205.3 of Sinorhizobium fredii USDA 257. Lineage (NCBI taxonomy): Bacteria > Pseudomonadati > Pseudomonadota > Alphaproteobacteria > Hyphomicrobiales > Rhizobiaceae > Ensifer > Ensifer fredii. Next base: position 2,669,561 of record NC_018000.1, on the reverse strand, counting down.
CTTCCTGCGGGCGCCGTTCGGCTACGAGTCGGTCCGCAGCGCCGTGTTCAATCTCTCCCGCTTCGACAGCAAGGGCGCCAACCGGCTGATGGCCGCGATGCAGAGCGAAGCGCTCGGCTTCGTTGCCGACGGTCTCGACGCGGCCGATCCGGTCATCGAACGCACCGTCTTCATGCGCTATGCCGGCCAGGGCTGGGACATTCCCGTTGCGCTCCCCTTCGAGCACTTCGATGCGACAAGCGCCGAGCGCATCGTCGCGCTGTTCGAGGGGGCCTATGCGCGCTTCTTCGGCCGGGCGATCGAGGGCCTCGACATCGAGATCGTCAGTTGGGCCGTCAAGGCGACCTCGCCGCTTCCCGAAGTCGCGCGCGTCGAAGCTGTCGGCCAACGCCGCAGTGCCGAACCCGGAAAACACCGCCGCCTCTTCGATGTGGGGCAGAGGACTTTCCTCGAAGCAGGTATCCACGAACGCGAGACGCTTTCCCCCGGTGATGTCGTTTGTGGCCCGGCGGTGATCGTCGAACGCGAGACCTCGACCGTGCTCACATCCTCCTTCGTTGCCACCGTCCAGGCGGATGGCTGCCTTCTCGTCACACGCCGCTGAAAGGGTCCCCTAACCCGGGAAATATTGACCATGAGTGAAACCCTAATCGACATCCACATGCAGGTGATGTGGAACCGGCTGATCTCCGTCGTCGAGGAGCAGGCGCAAACGCTGATCCGCACCGCGTTTTCGACCAGCGTTCGCGAAGCCGGCGACCTTTCGGCCGGTATCTTCGACCTTGAGGGCCGGATGCTCGCCCAGGCGGTCACCGGCACGCCGGGCCATGTCAACGCCATGGCGGAATCGGTAGCGCACTTCATCAACGACATCGGCCCGGAAAATATCTTCGAGGGTGACGTCTACATCACCAACGATCCCTGGAAGGGCACCGGCCATCTCCACGACATCACCGTCGTCACGCCCTCCTTCCACCATGGCAAGCTGGTCGGCTATTTCGCCTCCACGGCGCATGTCGTCGATGTCGGTGGCCGCGGCTTCGGCCCGGATGCGCGCGAAGTCTACGAGGAAGGCCTGTTCATTCCGATCATGAAGTTCTTCGATCGGGGCGAGGTCAACCGCACGCTGCTCCATATCGTCCGCAACAATGTCCGCGAGAGCGACAAGGTGGTCGGCGACTTCTACGCACTTGCCGCCTGCAACGAAACCGGCCATCGCAGGCTCGTCGACATGCTGACGGAATTCAACCTGGAAGACCTCGGCACCATCGGCGCGTTCATTCTCAAGCACAGCCGCGAAGCGACGCTGGAACGGCTCCGGAACCTTCCACACGGAAGCTGGTCCTGCAGCCTCGATCTCGACGGCTACGACGAGCCGGTGCATCTCGCCGCAAAGCTCACCATTAGCCCTGATGGTGTCCTCGTCGACTTCGACGGCACATCCGGCATGAGCAAGTTCGGCATCAACGTGCCGCTGGTCTACGCCAAGGCCTATGCCTGCTACGGCATCAAATGCGTCGTCGCGCCGGAGATCCCGAACAACGCCGCCTCACTCGCGCCCTTCGAGGTCGCCGCCCCGGAAGGCTGCATCCTCAATGCCAAGCGGCCAGCACCCGTGGCCGTTCGCCATGTGCTCGGCCATTTCGTGCCCGACCTCGTGCTCGGTGCGCTGCACCAGGCGCTGCCGGGCAAAGTGCCGGCCGAAGGCGCAAGTGCGCTGTGGAACCTGCACATGAGCGTGCGCCCAGTCTCCGACGAGATCGGCGGCAAAGGTGCCGAAATTCTGATGTTCAATTCCGGCGGCACCGGCGCCCGCCCGTCGCTCGACGGACTCAACGCCACCGCCTTTCCGAGCGGTGTCCACACGATGCCGATCGAGGCGACGGAAAATGTCGGCCCGATCATCGTCTGGCGCAAGGAACTGCGCGAAGGCTCCGGCGGCGCCGGAGAGCAGCGCGGCGGCCTCGGCCAGATCATCGAAATCTCCGCCGCCGAAGGCTACGCCTTCCGCTTCTCCGCCATGTTCGACCGGCTCGGCCATCCGGCGCGCGGCCGGGACGGCGGACGCGACGGTGCGGCCGGCTCCGTGTCGCTCGACGACGGTACCACGCTCAAGGGCAAGGGCCTGCAGTTCGTGCCGGAGGGCCGGAAGCTCGTGCTCCAACTCCCCGGCGGCGGGGGCTACGGGACCCCGGCCCAACGCCCGGCAGCGGCGATCGATGACGATATCGCCAATGGCTACATCACCAAGGATCAGGCGGCCGCCGACTACGGCAGGAAGAAATAGGACGGGCACGCGATGAACATCATGAACTTCGAGAGCTTCCGAGCCGGTAGCATCAAGTCGTCTCCGTCCATGGCTGTGTCGCTTGCCGCCAAGGCGATGCGTGCGAAGGGCGAGAGCGTCATCGATCTTTCCCTCGGCGAGCCGGATTTTGAGACGCCGGACTTCATCATCGAGGCGGCGATTGCGGCGATTCGAAGCGGCAAGACCCGCTATACCGGTCCGGACGGCCTGGAGGAATTGCGCGCGGCGATCGTCGCGAAATTCAAGCGCGAGAATGGCCTCGACTATGCCATGGACGAAATCTCCATCGGCAACGGCGCCAAGCAGATCCTGTTCAATGCCTTTCTAGGCACGCTCGAACCCGGCGACGAAGTGATCGTCCCGGCGCCCTACTGGGTGTCCTATACGGATATCGTCATCCTCCACGGCGGGGTGCCCAGAACCATCGCCTGCGGCGTCGAGGACGATTTCAAGCTGACGCCGGAACGCCTCGAACAGGCGATCACGCCGCGGACGCGCTGGGTCCTGTTCAACTCGCCCTCGAACCCCACCGGCGCGATCTATACGAGCGACGAACTCGCTGCACTCGGTGCGGTGCTGGAGCGCCATCCGCATGTCCTCGTCATGTCCGACGAGATCTACGAACACATCGTTGCCGGCGACGTGCCCTTCACCTCCTTTGCGAATGCCTGCCCGCAATTGCGCGAGCGGACGCTGCTCATCAACGGCGTTTCCAAGGCCTATGCGATGACCGGCTGGCGGCTTGGCTATGCGGCCGGGCCGAAGAGCCTGACCAAGGTCCTGAACAAGATGCAGTCGCAGAGCACGACCTGCCCTGCGTCGATCTCCCAGGCCGCCGCCGCCGCCGCGCTCAACGGTCCGCAAGACTTCGTCGCCCGAGCCGTCGCCGAATACAAGGCGCGTGGGGAACTGGTGACGCGGGGCTTCAACGCCATTCCCGGGCTCGAGGTTCGCGCGCCGGAGGGGGCCTTCTATCTCTTCCCCAAATGCGCCGGCCATATCGGCAAGACGGCACCGGACGGTACGGTTATCGAGAACGCAACCGCACTGGCTTCCTACCTGCTGACGACCGGAAAGGTCGCGACCGTTCCCGGCGCTGCTTTCGGCATCGAGCCTTACATCCGTCTGTCTTTCGCGACGTCGCGGGAAAACCTGCTCGTTGCAATCGAGCGTATCGGTGAAGCACTCTCCCAGCTTCGCTAAAGAAGGAAATAGCCATGTCCGATTATCAAAGAGTGTTGCTTACCGGTGCTGCTGGCGCCCTCGGGACCGAGCTTCGCAAGTCCGGAACCAGGCTCGGAAAGAACGTCAGGCTCTCCGCCCGGACGCCTTGCAAAAATCTCGCCCCCCATGAAGAGGACTTCCCGCTCGACCTGTCTGACTTCGACGCGGTCTCCAACGCCGTGAAGGATTGCGATGCCATCATCCATATGGGCGGTCAGGCTGTCGAAGCGCCGTGGCAGACCATCCTCGATTCCAATATCGCTGGCGGCTACAACGTCTATGAGGCGGCCCGCCGCCATGGGGTCAAGCGCATCGTCTATGCGAGTTCCGTCCACGCGATCGGCTACTACGAGCGGACGCAGACGATCGACGGCAACGTGCCGACCCGGCCCGACAGCCTCTACGGCGTGTCGAAGACCTTTGTCGAAAACCTCGCGCGCTATTACTTCGACAAATTCGGCATCGAGACGGTCTGCCTACGCATCGGCTCGTCATTCCCGGAGCCGACCGATCGTCGTCACCTGATCACCTGGCTCTCCTATCGCGACTGCCGCCAACTGGTCGAAAAGTCACTGTCGGCTCCGCGGGTCGGCTTCATGATCGCCTATGGCATGTCCAACAATTCAGAGGCCTTCTGGAACAACCGCACCGCCGCCGTGCTCGGCTACAAGCCGCAGGACAGCGCCGACGACTATCGGGAAAAGGTCTTCGCCAAGACGACGCAGGGCGACCCGAATGACCCGGCCGTGCGCTTTCAGGGCGGGAGCTTCTGTGCCATGGGCCACTTCGAAGACGAGAACAAGTAAGGCGCCGCCATGCAGGCTTCCAAGACCTCCTATGATGTCGTCATCGTCGGCGGCGCCGTCGTCGGCAGCTCGGCCGCCTTCTTTCTGGCGACCAATCCGGATTTCACCGGTTCTGTACTGGTGATCGAGAAGGACTGGACCTATCAACGCTGCGCGACGGCGCTCTCGTCCAGTTCGATCCGTCATCAGTTCTCCAACGCCATCAACGTCCAGGTCTCCCAGTTCGGGACCGAGTTCATTCGCGACTTCAAGAACAACGTCGCCGTCGACGACGACACGCCGCAAATCGGCTTCCACGAGGCGGGATATCTGTTACTAGCTGGTGACGAACACGGCGAGCAGGTGCTGCGACGCAACCACGAAACCCAGGTCGCCTGCGGCGCCGAAGTGACGCTTCTCGATGTCGAGGCACTCGGCCGCCGCTTCCCCTGGCTCAATCTGGAGGGCTTGACGCTCGGTAGCACCGGCGAACGCGGCGAAGGCTGGTTCGACAGCGTCGGGCTGATGCAGGGCTTTCGCAAGAAGGCCCGCTCTCTGGGCGTCGAATACATGGAGGACGAGGTGGTGGCGGTCAATCGCGAGGGCGACCGCATCGTCTCCGTGACGACGAGAAGCGGTCAGACGATCGGCTGTGGAACGATGATCAACACGTCCGGCACCAACGGCACGAAGGTAGCCCGCATGGCCGGTCTCGACATACCGGTCGAACCGCGCCGCCGTTCCCTCTTCGTGGTGGATTGCCGGACACCGCTCGAAGGCAAGGTCGGGCTTACCATCGACCCGACCGGCGTGTTCTTCCGTCCCGAAGGCAAGTTCTACCTGATGGGCACCTATCCCAAGCACGATCCGGAGGTCGACCCGAACGATTTCGAAGTCATGCACGACGAGTTCGACGAGGAGATCTGGCCGAATCTTGCTCATCGCGTGCCCGCCTTCGAGGCGATCAAGGTCGTCAATAGCTGGGCCGGCCACTACGACTATTGCACGCTCGACCACAACGTCATCCTCGGACCGCATACAGACGTGAAGAACTTCTTCTTCGCCAACGGTTTTTCCGGGCATGGCCTGCAGCAGTCGCCGGCGATGGGGCGGGGCTTGAGCGAGCTTGTCACCTATGGCGGCTTCCGCACCCTCGATCTTTCGCCCTTCGGCTACGAGCGGGTGGTCGCCAACAGGCCGTTCCTCGAAGACGCGGTCATCTGAAACAATCGGCCCACATTGGGGATCAAGCTATGACAACCGGCACCAAAAGCCGTAACGGCGGACAGATTCTGATCGATGCCCTGCGCATTCACGGCGTTGAGCGCGCCTTCTGTGTTCCAGGCGAAAGCTATCTCGCGGCGCTCGATGCGCTGCACGATGCCGGGGACGATATCGAACTGATCGTCTGCCGCCAGGAAGGCGGCGCCGCCTATATGGCCGAAGCCTACGGAAAACTGACCGGCAAGCCGGGCATCTGCTTCGTCACCCGCGGCCCCGGCGCCACGAATGCGTCGGTCGGCGTCCACACGGCTTTCCAGGATTCGACGCCGATGATCCTCTTCATCGGTCAGGTCGCGCGGGATCAGGTGGAGCGCGAGGCGTTCCAGGAAATCGACTACCGTCGGATGTTCGGACAGATGGCGAAGTGGGTGGTGCAGATAGACGACGCTGCCCGTATTCCCGAACTGGTGAGCCAGGCCTTTCACCGCGCCGTCAACGGCCGCCCCGGGCCAGTCGTCGTGGCGCTTCCGGAAGACATGCTGACGGATCGCGTCGATGTTGCCGATGCGCCCGCCTACAAGGCGGTCGAGATGCATGCTGGACAGGATCAATTGGATGAACTGCGAAGCCGCCTTGAACGCGCGGAGCGGCCGCTGGTGATCGTCGGTGGAGCCGGCTGGACGGCGGGTGCGGTCGCCGACATCCGCGCCTTCAGCGAAGCGATGCACCTGCCGATCGCCGCCTCGTTCCGGTGCCAGGACCTGTTCGACAATACGCATCCGAACTATGCCGGCGATCTCGGACTTGCGGCGGGACCGAAACTCATCCAGCGCATCAAGGACAGCGACCTCCTGATCGTCATCGGCGCCCGCCTCGGCGAAATGACCACCGGAAGCTACAGCCTCATTGACATACCGGTGCCGAAGCAGGCGCTCGTCCACGTCCATGCCGGCGCCGAGGAACTCGGCCGTGTCTATCACGCGGCCCTGCCGATCAACGCCAGCGCCGCCGCCTTCGCGCGGCAGGCGGCCGGACTGGCGCCGATCGCCGAGCCGAGATGGGCCGAGTGGACGCGGCAAGCGAATGCGGACTACCGTGAAAACCTGACGCACACTGCGGTCCCTGGCCCGGTGCAGATGGGCGACATCATGGCTTGGCTGCGCGGCCATCTTCCCGCCGATGCCATCCTGACCACCGGCGCCGGCAACTATTCCGCCTGGGCGCATCGCTTCTATCAGTATCGGACATTCCGGACGCAGCTCGGCCCGACCAACGGCTCGATGGGTTACGGCGTTCCGGCCGCGATCGCGGCGAAGCTTTGCGCGCGCGAGCGCGCGGTGATCGCCTTTTGCCGGCGACGGTTGCTTCCTGATGAACGGCCAGGAACTGGCGACCGCCATGCAGTACGACGCCCAAGTGATCTTCCTGGTGATCAACAACGGCATGTATGGAACGATCCGCATGCATCAGGAGCGGCACTATCCGGGTCGGGTGTCCGGCACGCAATTGACCAATCCGGATTTCGCGGCGCTGGCGCGTGCCTATGGGCTGCATGGCGAAACAGTCGAGACGACGGAAGACTTCGCCCCTGCCTTCAGGCGGGCCGAAAATTCCGGTCGCCCAGCGCTGATCGAAATCCGTATCGACGCGGAAGCCCTGACGCCGAAAATGAGCCTGAGCCAGATCCGCGAACAGGCGCTGGCACAAGGCAGGTAGGCAGGTGCCGGACATCGCGTAACGGCGGCAGGCGAGTTTCGCGCCGGTTCGTCATCACTCTGTTTCGAGATAGCATCCCCCTCTTGCTGCTCAAGCGGAAGGCTCACTCCTCGGCTGCCGCTGCCGGCTCGTCGAGCATGGCGCGGTAGCGGTTGAGGCTTTCCTCGAGATGCTGCGCGAGGGCGTTCTTGGCTGCCTTGACGTCACCCTGGGTGATCGCCGCGAGGATTGCCGCATGCTCCTTGTTGATCTTCTTCAGGTAGGTCTGATAAGCGCCTGCTGACTGGCGGTGCTTCAGCACCAGATCAAGGCTGATCTCCCCTCTGACGGCTTCGAGAAAACGCGGAAAGTGCGGGTTGCGCGTCGCCTTGGCGATCGCCAGATGAAAGTCGAAATCCGCCTGTGCTTCGATCTCGGCGTCGGTCGTGTCGAGGCTTTCCAACTGATCGTAAGCCCGCGCGATCTCGGCCAAGGCTTCCGGCGTCCGTCGCGATGCGGCAAGCGCCACCGATTGCAGTTCGACGCCCAGCCGGAGCTCGAGGATCTGCATTGCCGAGCGTATATTGTCGATCCGGCTGATCTCGAAATTGAGCGTCTTGGCGTCCTTTTCGGTGACGAAGACGCCGGCGCCCTGGCGGGCGGTCACGCGTCCCCCCACCTTCAACGACGTCAATGCTTCGCGGATCACCGTCCGGCTGACGCCGAACTCCTCGCAGAGCTGCGCGCTCGAGGGAAGCTTGTCTCCGGGACCATAAAGGCCCGAATCGATGCGCGAGGCGAGTTGCGCGACGACGATTTCGGCGAGATTGCCTCGTTGTGTGATGACGCTCACGTCTGGGCCTGGTTCCTGCGGGGATATTGGATCATCGTTTCACATATCACATATCATGTGAGTTGTGGACATCACCATGGCGATGTTCACTGACCAGTGCTTTCAACAGCTGCAGTGGGTGCGGCAAGCCCGCCGAGCCCATCAGCTTGACCTGCGAACGACAGAAATAGCCGGTGGCCATCAGGACGCGCTTCGGGCCGGCACTTTCCACCTTCTGCTGCCAGCTGAGCTTGTAGAAGGTTTCGGACAGAGCGCGATTTTTGCGCTCATGCCCGAAGGTCCCCGCCATGCCGCAGCAGCCTGCGTCCCTCGACCGACAGCGTCAGACCGAAGGTTTCGAAGATCGCGCCCCAGGACCGGACGCTGTCCTGAGCATTGGTCCGCTCCGTACAGTGCGGCAGCAGAACATAGTCTGTCTCCGGCCCGTCGAACGTGCGAACCGCGAACCCGTCAAGCCACTCGCTCAACCATTCCTGCGAAGCAGCACCCTTGGCGTCTTTTGCGCCCCCAATGCGCCCGGATATTCGCTTCTATAACAAAGCGTCATCGACGGATCGAGACCGACGGGCGGCACGCCGCTTGCCGCCAGCCGGCAAAGGTGGCGTGCATTGCGCTCTGCCGCCCGTTCGAATGCGCCGAGATAGCCATGGATGTGGAGCGCCTTGCCATTGGGCTTCAGGGGCGCGACGAACGGCTTGAAGCCCAGCGCCAGAAGCAGGTCGATGACGTCGAGAAGCAGCGCGGGCTCGAAGTAAGATGTGAAGCTGTCCTGAACGAGGATCAGGCTTCCTTCCGTTCTCTTCACCGGATCGATCGAGACAATCCGGTTCATGTGGCGGGACATGTCGATGACGATGCCGTCAGTCAATGATTGTTCGTTGGTGCCGGTCCCCCCTCCGCGCATGGCGAAGGAAACGCCATGAAACCGCGGCTCAGAGGCAAGCCGGGCGATCACAACGAGATCCGCCCGTCGCCTGGGAAACATAATGGCCTGCGGACGGAGCTGATAGATCGAGTTATCGGTCGAAAAGACCGTCGTCGATGCGGCACTTGCCTCTATGTCGCCAGCAAACTTCGCGTGCCGCAGGGCATCGAGATAGTCCGTATACAGGCGCCCCGTCTTGGGTCTTTCGGCCAAGGCCGGTATCATCAATTTTCCTCAGCGCGACCGGTTATAACTTGGCATATGAGTGATATCATACTAGCGTAGCGATCGACAGTTGAAATTGCGAGGGCGAAGCAAATGAAGGGACAAACGGCGGTAATCGTGGGCGGCGCTTCGGGCCTTGGTCTGACCACCGCGAAGCTGATGGTCGAGCGCGGTGCATCGAAGATCGGCTTGATCGACAAGAACAAGGAGCGCCTCGCCGATGCCGCCAAAATCCTGAGCGATCTCGGCGCTGAAGTGGCGACCGCCAGCGGCGATATTTCCGTGCGGGAAAGCGCCCACGCCGCCTTCGAAGAACTGGCCGAGCGCCTGGGGCGCATCCATGCCCTCGTCAACAGCGCGGCAATCTATCCGCGCAAACCGATCCTCGAGATCACCGACGCCGAATGGGATCTCGAAAATGCCATCAACATCAAGGGCACTTATCACATGATGGTGGCTGCCGTGTTGCACATGCGCGGCTTCGTCAATGCGCCGGAAGTAACCGGCCGCATCGTCAACGTCACATCAGTCGATGCCTTCAAGGCGCATCCGCAGAATGCCCATTACGCCGCGACGAAGGCTGCCGTTGTCAGCCTGACGAAATCCTTCGCACAGGAATGCGCAAAGGACCAGATCCTCGTCAATTCTGTGGCGCCGGCCGGGTTTGCGACCGATCGGGCCAAGGAGCTCGGATTCCTGCCGGAACTCGCCAAGGCGAGCGCCCTCGGCCGGGCCGCCGAGCCGGTCGAAATGGCCGAATGGATCGTGATGATGGCAAGCAGCCGCAATACCTACGCAACCGGCGAGAACGTCGTCATCAGCGGAGGGTACATCTATGTCTGATGCCTCGACCTACAGGACGGCGCTCGTCACCGGCGTCACCAGCGGCATTGGCCGCGCCACCGTCCTGACGCTTCGCGCAATGGGTCTGACGGTGCTCGCCGTCGGGCGCAACGAGCAAGCGCTTGCAGCACTCTCGCAGGAATGCGGCGCGCTGCCGATAAAGGCCGATGTGCGTGACACGCACGCGATCGCCGAACAGATCGGCGCTTGCGAGATCGACATCCTCGTCAACAATGCCGGGATCCTGTCGACCCGGGCGAGCTTCCAGGAGATCGATCCGGACGAGATCGACGCGATGATCGACATCAACCTGAAAGCGCCTATGCACCTGACGCGCCTGGTGCTGCCGGGCATGGTCGCGCGCAAGCGCGGCCACCTGATCTATCTCGGCTCCAGCGGCGGCCAGGCTCCCTTCCCGTCGATGGGCGCCTATGGCCCCTCCAAGGCCGGGCTCAGCCTGTTCTGCGACAATTTGCGTTGCGACCTGCTCGGCACTTCCGTCCGCGTCAGCGAAATTGTGCCCGGCCGCGTTCAGACGGACCTCTACAAGACGGCGCTCGGCCCGGAACAGGCGCGCGCCGCCCTTTACGACGGTTACCGCCCGATCCAGCCGGAACACATCGCCAGCCTCATCGGCAACGTCATCGCTCTCCCGACCTTCGTCGACGTCGCCCGCATCGAGGTCTTCCCGACCGATCAGGCAACCGGCGGCGGATCCATGGTGAAGTTCGACGATTGAGCGCGCACTTAGTTCGCCCGGATTGACGTGATACCCACGACTGCCCGAGATGCATGCCCGTGTCGCTCGGCAAGAGCGGGCTGTGCCAACAACCCCATTGTGTACCCCACGGGCACATCGCGCCAATTCCAGTCATTGACAGCAGGCGCAACAAATGGCGGGAGCCGACCCCATTGCTGCCGCTCTAAGAAAGCACCGGCCATGTGCGGTGCTGGTCCTAAGTGGACCGAGGGGCCAATACGACCACGGAAGAGGTCCTCAAGGCTATCCGCGAAGTCGGTCCCGGCCGCCAGATGGTGATGGCGGATCTTTTTAAAGGCCTCCTTGTGACCCGCTAAACCGGCAATTGGAAATTTTTGCTAACGACCATTCCTCCGAAAAGTTGACGTTCTGCTGACGCGCCCGCCGGACAAGCGGGCTTTCCTTTGTTGCCGGTTGCGTTTCAAACGTTGCACGCGCGTTATATGGTGGCGAGAGAGGAACCCGGCGCACTGTACCGGCGCGGTACCGGCCGCTGTGCTGGGAGTCATCGCCATCAGCCCGTTGCCAGTCGAGACAGCGGAGTCGCTGTCCCCCGTGCGACAGAACACGACGATATCCCGCGCAGCCGCGGGGTGTGGCGATGTCAAGTACTTGCCGGAATACGGGCGATGACCTTTATCTCAAAATCGAAGCCGGCGAGCCAGTTTACGCCGAGCGCAGTCCAATTCGGGTAGGGTGGCTGGCTGAAAATCTGTTGCTTGACAGCCATGATAGTTCCGAACTGGTTTTGAGGGTCAGTGTGGAAGGTGGTTACGTCCACGATATCATCCATCGTGCAGCCGGCTGCGCTCAGCGTGGCCTTCAAGTTTTCAAAGGCCAGCCGCACTTGGCGTTCAAAATCGGCTTCGGGTGTTCCATCGGAGCGGCTCCCAACCTGTCCGGACACAAACAGCAGATCACCGGATCGGATAGCGGCGGAATAGCCGTGCTGCTCGTAGAGGGTGTGCCTATTAGCAGGAAAGATTGCTTCGCGTTGGGACATTCTGATCTCTCTTTATTGTTAGCAACGACCGATGAGCGCGAAGCAACGCTTCACAAGCTCGCGCACCATTTGATATACGGTACGTATCTGGAGTATCCTGCATACGGACCGTATGTCAAGTACGTATACGCTTCGTATGTGAAATTGAGGGATTGAATGGCGAAAAAGCGCAGCGAAACGATGCAGGAGAATCGCCTCAAGTTGATAGCGGCTGCGCGAAAAGCTTTTGCGGAAAAGGGGTACTCCGCAGCCTCAATGGACGAGCTGACGGCTGACGTCGGACTAACGCGGGGCGCGCTTTACCACAACTTCGGAGACAAGCGCGGGCTCCTGGCGGCGGTCGTCGATCAGATTGACACGGAAATGGCGGCGCGCGCCAAAGAGATTGGGGATCGGGCGGATAACGATTGGCAGGGGCTGCTCGCCGAGGGTGCGGCTTATATCGAGATGGCGCTTGATCCAGAAGTCCAACGCATCGTTCTGCTCGACGGACCTGCGGTGTTAGGCGATCCCTCGCAGTGGCCCAGCCAGAACAATTGTCTACAGGTGACCAAGAGAACTGTGGAGCGCCTTATCGCACAAGGCATCCTCAAGCCGCTTGACGCAGAGGCGGCGGCCCGGTTGCTTAGCGGCGCGGCCCTAAATGCTGCTCTATGGATCGCAGCGAGCGAAAGCCCGCAGGGCGTGATGCCGAAGGCGGTCGAGGCTTTTCGTGCCTTGGCGGCAGGTCTGCTTTTGGAGCCTTTGTGATCTACCAAAGGGCAAAGTCGAGCTCTCAGCTTGAGGTTCTGGCTTCGCGGAATGCTCAGTCGAAGCTACAGCATTCAAGACCGCGGGGACTTGCGACTGGAGCAACTTCCGCTTCGGGATGCAAATCAGACCCGAGCGGCTGCCGAACTTCGCTCTCTACCCATCCACGACGATTGGGAACCGAAAAGATCGGACATTCCATTGTGGCAAAGAACTGGTGCGGCGACCTTTGCAGCCGATCTCCACGCGCGAGGGCTTTGGCGATTGGGCGGGTGGCCTTCGGCCAAATTCCCAAAGGCTGCTCCACCGGAACGCCTAGGCTCAATCGTTCAGCCGATTTAGACGAGCGGTGAAGGCGGAGACTCCGGTCGCCAGTCGAAAACGCTCCCAACAGTGAACCGAAGTGACGAACGTTGACCTTCGTCGGTCTCCCGGAGCAAATTTCCTCCACCCCGAGAAAACCGCCGTCGTGCTTGGCGAGCGCACACACGTCACCGAACCTTCGCCAGGAAACGCTGAAGCTGTTCGCTCCTTGGATCCGACAGCACCTCCTCCGCAGGGCCGATTTCTCCCATCACACCCTTGCTCGAATTCGTCATGGTCGGCATCAATGCGGGTCCCGCATCGACCACGGCTGCGGTCGCACCATGGGCTGGAAGAGTTCCTGAAACTGAACACCCCTGCACATCGGCGGCATCTGAAGTGAGCCACATAGAGCGGCGTTTGTTCCAGAAGGGAGGAGACGGGAAGACCGACAGCGACCCGCTTCTTCGTCTTGGAACTGGGTCTATGTATTTGCTGTTTTGGCTGCCATTCTCTTGATCTCGCTCATTGCACGGCATTGAGGCTCTAGGATCGAGCCGCTAACAGACGAGGTCGAGTCTATGCACAAGTTCACAGTCAGCATCACGGAAGAGTTCGAGGCCGACACTGCCGAGGAGGCCGCCCTGCTCATGTATCAGCAACTGACCAAAGGGCCGGCACCTCTGGTCTATTCGGTCACGGATGAGACGAAGACCGCAACCGATCTGACGCTGGAACGGAAAACGGCAGATGAGTTCGCCAGTCTCGATCACACGGCAGACCCCGGTAATTGGTGACGCCGGCAAAATCGGCGGAAGGTTCTTATGACACAGCTTACGCAGCCGACAAGGGGCAACACTCGAGTTGTCTGCGACCGTGGCGAAATGCGCCAATTGCATCTACAAGGTTGCTGCGCAAGTACGACGTTTCGAACACGCCTGAGCTGGTCAGGCGGTCGCTCGCTTGTTGATTTGGAGACGCGTAATGGCTCCCATCCGAGACAGGAGTGCCGCAGGGTTCGTTCCTCCATCATCTTGGTTTAAGCGCGAGCCGCGGGGCGGCCGGTCGCTGTCGGGAGCGTCGGGCATCCACAGCGCCGCCTTTGGCATGATCTGCCGCGCCGAGCTTCCATGACGGCACATGGACCTATCCGCATGGTGATCTCGCTGATGTTTCCGCCACTGACATGAAGGGTTTCCTGGCATCAAGAGACCTTCCTTTTCGCTATAAGTTGGCGCAGAGACGTTCGAACTTTTGCGGCATATTGTGCGGCGATGAGGGCGCAGTTGGGCATAAACAGCCGTTTTTCGTTTCCTTTGCCTGCGACTATGCCCGGAAGCAGGTCCACAATTCAGCGGGGTCAAAAGACCTCAAGCGGCTTCCGGCAGACGATCGATCAGAGCGACCTTTCACACTGCCCGCGACGTCATGCTGCTTTCGTCCGGGAGGGTCGGTCGACGCCCCGGTCGATCCTAGATACCAAGGAGACAAAGAATGAAACTGACCGACTTCAAAGCATTGACGTTCGATTGCTACGGTACCCTCATCGACTGGGAGTCCGGCATGATCGAAGGGCTGAAGCCGCTGACCAGGAGAGTCGGCAAGAATTTGAGCCGCAACGAAATACTCGAGGCGCATGCACGCCACGAGTCGTCTCAACAACTGCAGACTCCGGCAAAGAACTACAGAGACCTGCTGCCGATCGTCTATAAGCGGCTTGCCGAAGAATGGGGGGTAGCCGTCAACTGGGGTGAGTGCGTCGCCTACGGCCGGACCGTCAAGGATTGGCCGGCCTTCAGCGACTCGGCTGGCGCGCTTCAGTATCTGAAGACGCACTACAAGATCGTAATCCTGTCGAACGTCGATAACGAGAGCTTCGCAGGCAGCAACGAGAAGCTTCAGGTCGGTTTCGACGCCATCTACACGGCGGAGGACTGCGGTTCCTACAAGCCGTCCGACCGCAACTTCGAATACATGATCAAGAAGCTGAAAACGCTCGGAATTCAGAAACATGAAGTCCTCCACACTGCAGAAAGCATGTTCCATGATCACGGTCCGGCCAACAAGCACGGCCTCGCATCCTGCTGGATCTACCGACGCTACGATCAGGCCGGTTTCGGCGCTACGATGGACCCGGGCCAAATGCCCAAATACGACTTCCGCTTCAACAGCATGGCGGACCTCGCGAAGGCGCACCAGGAGGATTTGAGGAAGCAAAGCTAATCATTGTTGCAAGGGACTGCTGGCATGCTGGGATTGCGCTCGGCAAAGCGGTCGCCGTGTCCCTTCGCAGCTAGTTTCCGCGCTCCACGCAGCTGCGACCTCCGAGGAAACGTGAAAGATCAAGCCTTTGAGCAGTGGTATCACGCTCCGAAATAGGTGATCGCGTCTGGCATTGCGGCACTTTGCAAAAGATGCACCACCATTCATCCCTCCATCCTGCTGTTACGGTGCGACAGGCAGCGATGTCCGCCAGAACGGTCAAGGCAAGCGACGACCTCGCTTTCGGAAATAGGCCTATGGGCGCCTTGATGCGGGCGATCGAGGCATCGGAGAACCCGCGACGTCTGGGTTCGTCGCAGCGGCGCTGATAGGGCGTAGACTCATAACGACCTGATCCAGATGCGGGTTGCGGCAAGTTGATGGCAGCGAGAAAGTTGCGTGGGTCTGGCAGCGGTAGGCCCACGAACTCAGTCCTCCCCACATTAATGAGCGTTGATCGACGCAATTCCAGGCGTTTCGATTTCGGAGATCGAAGTTAGTGCAGTGGGCATGGCGGCGCAGTGGCGTCGGCCGCGAAACGCACCGCCACAGCGACGTCATGAGCACCATCGCCGCGGCCCTCTAATCAGTGAGTGAAATACAGAACAACCGCTACCGATCACCTGCGCGAGTCCTAGCACGACGCAGACAGCGAGCAGGATCGGTTTCCACCAGGGCTTATTTCCAGTTGACCGGTGATCTCTGCATGTTCCGAGTTGCCGCAGGACGAGTTGTTAAGCAGGTCGGCCCCTTTTTTTGGGCCAGAAGTCTGTTCAGACCGACTTGAGCTTGATCCGCTGTTCAAGCTTCTCCGCGTCTTCCTTGCGCTCGCTGTATCGGTCGACGAGATAGGCCGACGCGTCGCGGGTGAGCAGCGTGAACTTGATGAGCTCCTCGCAGACGTCGACGACGCGGTCGTAGTAGGCAGACGGCTTCATACGCCCGTCGGCGTCGAACTCCTGGTATGCCTTGGCGACGGACGACTGGTTGGGAATCGTGATCATGCGCATCCAGCGGCCAAGCAGTCGGAGCGTGTTGACCGCGTTGAAGGACTGCGAGCCGCCGGACACCTGCATGACGGCGAGGGTCTTTCCCTGCGTCGGCCGTATCGATCCGATCGACAGCGGTATCCAGTCGATCTGTGCCTTCATGACCCCGGTGATCGCCCCGTGCCGTTCCGGGCTCACCCAGACCTGGCCTTCCGACCATCCGGAAAGTTCCCGCAGCTCCTGCACCTTGGGATGACTGACCGGCGCGTCGTCCGGTAGCGGCAGGCCCGAAGGATCGAAGAAGCGCACTTCAGCTCCGAAGTGTTCCAGCAACCGCCCGGCCTCCTGAGCAAGCAGCCGGGAATAGGACACCTGGCGCAGCGATCCGTAGAGGATCAGGATGCGCGGCGGGTGGGTCGAGAACGGCGGCCGGAGCGCGTTCAGATCCGGCTTGCGGAGATGCCGCGGATCGGCAGCAGGAAGATCAGACAACGCGGCGGCCCTCTTCATCGAGAATCTTCTCGCCATCCTCCT
Source organism: Sinorhizobium fredii USDA 257 (assembly GCF_000265205.3). NCBI lineage: Bacteria > Pseudomonadati > Pseudomonadota > Alphaproteobacteria > Hyphomicrobiales > Rhizobiaceae > Ensifer > Ensifer fredii. The sequence continues at coordinate 2,652,878 of NC_018000.1, read as the reverse complement.
TGACGAACGGCCCCTTGAAGGCGTCTGCAGGCAAAATGTCGAGAACCGCCTCCGATGGCCGCGCCAGCCGTGTTCCGATCGGGGTGACGACGAACGGCCGATTGATGAGGATCGGATGCTCGAGCATTGCCGCCAGGAGCTGGTCGTCGGAAAGCGCCGGATCGTCGAGGCCGAGCTCCGCAAAGGGCGTTCCCTTCTCTCGAATTGCCTCGCGGACCGAAAGGCCGGCGTCGCGGATCATTCGGGCGAGTTCGTCGCGGCTCGGTGGAGTCTTGAGATATTCGATCACCGTCGGTTCCATGCCGGCATGGCGGATGAGCGCCAGGGTGTTGCGCGAAGTCCCGCATGCGGGGTTGTGGTAGATGGTAACGTCCATGTCATTCGGTTCCCTTGACCGTTGGCGGCGAGGTTGAGGTGTTCCGTTCGGCTAGCATCCATCCGACGATGGCCGCGGCGACGAGCGCGCCGAGGACCTCGGCGACGACGAAAAGCGGCACGTCCGTCGGGCGGATGCCCGAGAAGGTGTTCGTGAAGGCGCGAGCCACAGCCACGGCAGGGTTCGCGAATGAAGTCGACGCGGTGAACCAATAGGCCGCGGTGATGTAGAGGCCGACGAGCCACGGAATGGCGTCGCCGCGGAATCGCAGTCCCGCCAGAATCGTGAGGACCAGGCCAAAGGTGGCCACCGCCTCTGCGATCCACTGGCCCGTGCCGGTGCGGGCGGTTTCCGAGACCTGGAACAGTTGGAGGTCGAACATCGCATGCGCAATCAGCGTCCCGGCGATGCCGCCGAGGACCTGTGCAAGGGCAGGCGTAGAGAGCGGCCGCATTCGCCTCGATCTCGCGCCGTGCCGCGAACACCATGGTGACCGCCGGATTGAAGTGCGCGCCGGATATCGGCCCGAGAATGCTGATCAGCACGACGAGGATCGCCCCCGTTGGTATGGTGTTGCCGAGCAGCGAGACCGCTACATCGTCGGACAGGCGGTCAGCCATGATCCCGGAACCGACGACGGTGGCAACCAGGATGGCGGTGCCCATCGCCTCCGCGGCGAGGCGGCGTTTGAGGTCGAAGGCCATGCTTCAGCCCGTCTGGTCTGCGGTGTTCTGCGACGTGCCACTGTGCACGTGGCGGGTATCGAAGTGGAGCGCCTTTGTCATGCTATGTCGGGACTTGTTGACGTGGAGCCTTCCATCCCACCGATCTCGTGGAGCTTCGACGTCAGGCTCATCCGCTCGAGGCTCTCGACAGGCAGGGCCGCAAAAGCTGCGATGCGAAGCTTCATGTAGCGGAGCGTCGTTGCAAAGGCGACCCGCTTCTCGGCGTCCGTTCCCTCGACAGCAACCGGGTCCTCGACGCCCCAGTGCGCCGTCACCGGTTGGCCGGGCCATACTGGGCAGGCTTCACCCGCTGCGTTGTCACAGACGGTGAAGATGAAATCCATCTCAGGCGCATCGCCTGCGAACTCCTCCCAGCTCTTCGAACGCAGATCCTCAATCGGGTAGTGATGGCCGGTCAGGGTCTCGATCGCGAGGGGGTTCACCTCCCCCTTTGGCTGACTTCCGGCGGAATAGGCGTTGAACTTGCCGCCGCCAACCTTTCTCAGCACGCTTTCGGCAATGATCGAGCGGGCCGAGTTTCCCGTACAGAGGAACATCACGTTGAATTTTCTGGTCACCGAGAGACCTCCTCCTTTGAACAACAGGGTTCGAGCTCCTGGATCAGCGGCGCGCAGAGGCTGGCATTCCCGCCGCAGCAGTCCTTGAGGAGAAACAGGGTCAGCTCCCGCAAGCGCTGCATTTCCGCTCGATAGACGATCAGGCGGCTGCGGCGTTCGGACGAAACCAGGCGGGCGCGGGCAAGGATGTTCAGATGCGTCGACATCGTGTTGTGGGGTATCGCCAGCGCGCGGGCGATGTCGCCCGCCGGCAGCCCCTCGGGCTGATGCCGGACAAGCAGCCTGAAGGTTTCCAGACGGGTCGACTGGGCGAGTGCCGCGAGGGCCATGATGGCTTCTTCTTGTTCCATATGTCGAGAATACCGGAAATATGGACATAGTCAAATCGGCATTGGCTCTGCTAGAAGGCGAATACCTGAGAGAAGGCAAACTTGTGCGGCAGCAGAGGGAGCGCGTGCGCGATCTGTATGAACTTGGAGTGGTGCGTGACGACAGCTACGCCACTCTCCAAGTTGGGTCGATTACCTATCCGGCGCGGGAGACTGCGAAAGAGCATCGCTGTGGCAGAGGATAGGAACGTCATCTGGGCGAGACACTGATCGATACGGCGAATTTGATCTCTCAGGCCTCATCGAAAGGGAGAGCAGTGATTTGTGCGGTCCTTGCCCCAGGGACTTGCCAGTGCGAAGACGCTGCAATCTGGCGTCTTACGCACTCCCCTCTGTCTCGCTACCTTCGCCCAACTCATGGAAGGGCAGAAAGCCGTACGACTCCAGCCATTCGCGAATGATGAGGCGGATAAGCTCTTGTCGCTTCATCTCAAGTTCTTCACTGGCGCGAGCGAGCGCCATCTCAACGTCGTCGTCGAAGGTCATCAGAGCTTGACTTTCAGCGTCCTAATGCCGTTCCCGTCGGCCACTACTCGAGATGACGCCCTTGCTTACGAGCCACGCCTCGAACGTGCCCGGACACCCCTCGTGAGTCCACATGCCGCGATACGTGAAACCAAGGCTTGGGGGCCGCGCCCGATAGCATGAAGCCTTCCTCGGTGAGGAGCGCGCTCCCATCTGCTTGGACCCTCCTGGGATACTTCTTCTTCGCCCTTCTGATTTTCACGGCCTGCCTCCTACGCACTACAACCGAGAAGTCGTAGGGTCTCACAGCGCCGGTTGCAGTCAAGGATTAGCGGCGCCGCCCAAACGAGCTACCCACGCCGTCTACTTAGGGAGCGGCGATTCCGTGAGTGATCGTGCCCACTGGAGTGGTGTAACTGACGGCTTTGGTCGCCGTGCTCTCCGGCGTAGGCCGGACTGATCAGCGTGCCACTGCCGGCAGGCTGATGAGCGGATCATCACTCATCTGGCTAATAGTTTCCAGTGTCATGTAGCGAGCCCGCTGCACGGCCCACTCGTCATTTTGTTCAAGCAGCAATGCGCCGACGAGGCGGACGATGGCATCGTCGTTGGGAAAGATGCCAACGACGTCGGTGCGCCGCTTGATCTCGCCATTGAGTCGCTCGATCGGATTGATCGAGTGTAGCTTGACCGCGGTGCTCCTTGGGGAAGCTCATGTAGGCGAGGACGTCGTGCTCGGCCTCGTCCATGATGGCGGCGAGCTTCGGCACTTTCGGGCGGATCTGGTCGGCGACGGCGCGCCATTGCAGGCTTGCCGCCTCTGCCGTCTCCTGGGCGAAGGCGGTGGCAATGAAGGCCGACACGACACGACGGCCACTCTTTCCGGCATGCGCCAGCACGTTGCGAGCGAAATGAACCCTGCAGCGCTGCCAGGTGGCGCACAGAACTTTGGAAACCGCCGCCTTGATGCCTTCGTGGGCATCGGAAACGACGAGCCTGACGCCGCGCAGGCCACGCCGAGTTAGCTTGCGCAGGAACTCTGTCCAGATCGGCTCGGCTTCCGATGTGCCGACCTCCATGCCCAGCACCTCGCGCCGGCCGTCCGTGTTGACGCCGACGGCGATGATCACAGCGACGGAGACGATGCGGCCGCCGCGGCGCACCTTCAGGTAGGTGGCATCGACCCACAGATATGGCCAGTCGCCCTCGATCGGCCGGTCGAGAAAGGCCTTCACCTTGCCGTCGATCTCCTCGCAGAGCCGGCTGACCTGGCTCTTGGAGACGCCGCTCATGCCCATGGCCTTGACCAGGTCGTCGACCGAGCGGGTCGAGATGCCCTGAATGTAAGCCTCCTGGATCACCGCCGTCAGCGCCTTCTCAGCCATGCGCCGCGGCTCCAGGAACGAAGGGAAGTAGGTGCCTTTCCTGAGCTTGGGGATGCGCAGCTCGACGGTGCCGGCTCGCGTCTCCCAGTCCCGGTCGCGATATCCGTTGCGCTGGGCCGTGCGCAACGGGTTCTTCTCGCCATAGCCGGCGCCGGTGGAGGCACCCACCTCCATCTCCATCAGCCGTTCAGCGGCAAAGCCGATCATCTCGCGCAGAATATCGGCGTCGGGGGTCTTCTCCACGAGCATGCGCAGGTTCATCATGGCATCGGTCATCGGTGCTTCCTTCGAATCAGGTTGGTGTGAGCAACCCGACCCTACCGGGGAACATCGATGACCGCTGCTAGCCGCTCGCTCGCTACAGCGCTGTTGAGGGCGCGCTCCCGAGCGGCTTCGCTACCGCCGAGTTACACCACTCGACGGGACACAACCCCGTGAGTTCTCCACATCATGTAACCGCCGCAGGAGATCCCGTATCTTTTGGGTAGTTTTGGCAGGATTTTGAACGTGGGAAGGGACCGGAGGAAATCGACGTTTTGGGCGGTTGCCATTTCCTGCCGGATTCGCGTCGCCAGGTCCCTGTAGGGCTTCTTCATGTCGCCGCTCCTAATAAACGCGGCTGAGATAATGTTCCGGATTTAACGGGGGGGCGAAGGGTGGCAAAGCGCAGTTTGCCGTCAAGGAGGCGCCGCCCCAATTGCGGTAATGGGGGCCACTGAGTGGAACTGTTTGCCGGCTGCGGGCATAGTAGCAGTCGGAGAGCCTCTGATGGACAGGAAGCTTCAGAAGGGCGATTACGTGCTGGCCAGGGGCGAGGTCATCTGGATCGACAACGATGGCACTCGCGGGTGCGGTTTAAGGGTGGCGAGATTCCGATAAGGATCAGCCCCTCAGCCCTTGAACTGGTTTCCCCAATCCGCCCCGTGAAGCCAGGAACGCCCCATCAGACGACGTAGACTAGCAGATTGCCCAGGTGCGGGATTACCTAGCAGCGCCGGGCATGAACCACCAATTGACGGAGGCGGCAGCCAGGGCCCAAAGCGCCACTATAAAAATTGCGCCACCGCGACTAATGGGCTTTTCGGCAAGCAGCAGTCGCCCGATGCTCCGCCATGATATCTGTCGGCACCAACCGAATAGGAAAACTGGCTAACTGTCCCGGTGAGCTGCGCATAATCGGATGCGCATAATCCCTGACATAGGTCCAAGATGCGACCGTATCGGTCTTGCCCTTCGCCAAGATCGGCACGGTGGTGTCGTCGCCATGCTACGCAGGGATAGCCCTCGCATCTTCATTGTTGTCATTCGTAACTGTTCAAGTGGAGGGCGCTCGAGCGACTGATGCTCCGGCCCGGAAGGTAGGTGTGCATCGCTAAACGGCCCGTGTACACGCGTTGCGCAAGGTCACCTCCCAGAGGCGTTGTCCGTAACAATTCGCGAGAATGCGGCGAGAACAGTGCGCTCCGACTGCATGAGATAGGCCTCAAGGTCTGCGGCAGCCTCAGCAGTCATCCCCGCCTCGAGCTTCTCGAGGATTGCCGCATTCAGGTCGACATAGGGCGCGTGCAACAGCTCGGGATCGTCGAGCAGACCGAAGCTGAGGCGCAGCTCCGCGGCGATCTGGGCATAGAAGGTGTTCAGCCGCTGACTGTCAGCGAGATCGACAATCGCCGCATGAAAGACCATGTTCTCGCTGCCGACCGTTCGCCAGTCCTTGCGACTGCGCGCGACCTTGGCATGCTCAACCGCCGAGCGCATTCGCGCCACCGCCGGGTGCTTGGGATAGGCTTTGGCAATCGCCTGGCATTCGATCATCCGTCGAACCCGGTAGATGTCGATGATAGAACCCATGCTGGGCGTCGCGACGAAGACGCCACGATTGGGCTCGTGCCGCAGCAGCCCTTCCTTGGTCAAAAGCCGGAAGGCTTCGCGTAGCGAATTGCGCGATACGTCGAGACCGGTGCTGAGCGCAGCCTCGGACAGGCGCTGGCCGGGCCTCAACTCGCCCGCAATCAGCTTGTCGCGAATTTCCTCCGCCAGCCGCGGCGCAAGCGCCGATGTGTTATTCTGCTCAGCCATCAGAGCCCCTCACGCATGGACAAGGATAAACCATCCTCCCCTTTCGCATCGATATAGCGGTTCGCGCCCCATTGGAACCATGAGAGGAACGGCGCGATCAGGCGGATCAAGGCGACGTCAGACATGATTCACGGTCAAGCAGGCGTACACGGAAGCGAGTGATCCCGCGCCGCCTCCCTATCGTTGATGGCACGACGGAGGCAAGTGCGGCTCCCCACCAGGCCAAAATCTGCCCAAACCATGTGAAATGGTACCCAAGTAATGTACAAATCGCTCAACATTTTAACAACATAGTAGAAAGACAAAATAAAAATTGTTGAACAATCTTGACAGAATTGTGAAACGAGAAGACGCTAGCTTCCATCCGAAAATTCACGTGGGCCAACCTGAGGGAGTTGAGGGGGCGGCCGCACATAGGGAGAGAGTTAATGGAGCAGCCATCTATTTCATCCAGCGGCGCCGGGCCCGCCACGTTGTCCGGCCCGTCTGACAAATCGCCCAGCATGTCGGCCAAGTCGCGTCGCTCGGCATTGACAGCCGCAATTTTCCTGATGGCTACCTCGGCCATCGGCCCGGGCTTCATTACCCAGACCGCAACATTCACGACCAAGCTCGGGGCGGCTTTCGCCTTCGCCATCCTTGCCTCGATCCTAATCGACTTCGTCGTGCAACTTAACATCTGGCGGATCGTGACGCTGACGAAGATGCGTGCCTCCGACCTTGCCAATGCGGCCATCCCGGGCTCCGGTTATCTGCTCGCCATTCTCGTCATTGTCGGCGGACTGTTCTTCAACATCGGCAATATCGGCGGCACCGGCCTCGGCATCAATGCGATGATCGGGCTCGATCCGAAGGTCGGCGGTGCCATCAGCGCCGTCTTGGCGATAGGCATCTTCCTGTCGAAGCGCGCCGGCATGGCGGTCGACCGGTTCATCATCCTTGCCGGCGTACTCATGATCGCATTGACTGTTTACGTTGCCATCGTATCGGGGCCCCCCGTCGGCGATGCGCTGTTCCAGACTTTCCTGCCGTCCACCATCGATTTCGCCACCATTACAACCATCGTCGGTGGCACGGTCGGCGGTTACATCACCTATTCCGGCGCCCATCGCCTGCTCGACAAGGGAACGGTCGGCATCGAAAATCTCGGTGCGGTCAACCGCGCGGCCCTCACTGGCATCGCCGTGACCGGCCTCATGCGTTACGTGCTCTTCCTCGCGGTTCTCGGCGTGGTCGCGAGCGGCGTCGTCATCGATGTCTCCGGCAAGGGTGCGAACCCGGCCGCCCAGGCCTTCCAGACCGCGGCTGGCGGCATCGGCCTGCGCATCTTCGGCGTCATCTTCTGGGCAGCCGCGATCACCTCGGTCATCGGTGCTGCCTATACATCGGTTTCCTTCATCACCATTTTCAAACAGGACATCACCGAACGCGCCCGCAACATCGCGACGGTGATCTTCATCGCCATCTCGCTGATGTTTTACGTCGTCATCACCACGCCGCCGGCCCAGATGCTTGTCTTCGTCGGTGGTTTGAACGGTCTCATCCTGCCGATCGGTCTGTCGATCTTCATCTATGCGGCTTGGTCCCGTTCCGACCTCATGGTCGGCTATCGTTATCCGCGTTGGCTGCTGGCGATGGGCGTACTGGTCTGCGCGCTGACCTGGTACATGGGCTACAAGTCGATCGGCCCGATTTTTGCGCTTCTCTCAGCCTAAGGAGATCCAGATGACTGCCATTGATCTTAACAGTGACCTCGGTGAAAGCTATGGCGCCTGGAGCATGGGCGATGACGCGGCGATGTTGGCCATCGTCTCGAGCGCCAATATCGCCTGCGGCTTCCATGCCGGCGACCCGCTCGGTATCCTGAAAACCGTCAGGGCGGCCGCTGAAAAAGGTGTTTCGATCGGGGCGCATGTCTCCTATCCCGATCGCGTCGGCTTCGGCCGGCGTGACATGGATGTCACGAGCGCGGAACTGACCGCCGACGTCATCTACCAGATCGGCGCCCTGAAAGGCGTCGCCGCCGCAGCCGGTGTCACCGTCGGTTATGTCAAACCACATGGCGCGCTCTACAACCGCATTGCCCGCGACCCGAAGCAGGGCCAGGCGGTGATCGACGGCATCAAGGCCATCGATCCGGATCTCGTGCTGATGGGACTGGCCGGCGCACCTGTCCACGAGGTTGCCCGCAAATCGGGCCTCAAGACCGTAGCCGAAGCCTTCGCCGACCGTGCTTATGCGCCGGACGGCCAGCTCGTCTCGCGTCGCGAGCCGGGGGCGGTGCTGCACGATACTGATGTGATCGCACGGCGGATGCTGCAGCTCGCCCATGAGGGTTCACTCGAAGCGATCGACGGCTCGACCATCAACATCGATGCGCAGTCGATCTGCGTGCATGGTGACAGCCCCGGCGCCGTGGCGATCGCTCGGGTAATCCGCCAAGCCTTCGAGTCCGACGGGATCACCGTTCGTTCGTTCTTGGGGGCCTAGATCACGACGATTCTGTGTCGAATTCGACCAAAATCATAAACGTGATGGATCCTAATAACTCAGAGCGGGATGCGGGCGGAAAACCGCTCACACTTTTCCTCAGCTCGCCCAGGACAATTGTCGGGAGGACACCGTGATTGCGATTGAAAACCTTGGCCACGTCGATGCCGAAGCGGCTCGCGGAGCGCGTGAACGCTATCGCGGCGGCAGTGTCGAACCGACATCCGGTGTCGCACCGGGCTTCACCCAGGCGAACATGATCGTCTTGCCGCGCGACTGGGCCTTGGACTTCCTGATCTATGCGCAGCGCAATCCGAAGGCTTGCCCCGTGCTCGACGTCTCCGATCCCGGCTCGCACACGACGCTTCTGGCGCCGGGTGCCGACCTGCGCACAGACCTCCCGCTTTATCGCATCTGGCGCGACGGCAAGCTCGTCGAGGAAACAGCCGATGCGACTGCCGCCTGGGCAGGGCACGCGGACCTCGTCAGCTTCCTGATCGGCTGCAGCTTTACTTTCGAAACGCCGATGATCGAGGCCGGCATCGAGATCCGCCACATTACCGACAAGTGCAATGTCCCGATGTATCTGACCAGCATGCCCTGCCGGCCCGCCGGCCGTCTGCATGGCAACATGGTCGTTTCGATGCGCCCCATCCCGGCGTCCCGCGTGGCGGATGCCGCGACGATCTCCGGCCGCTTTCCGGCCGTGCATGGCGCACCCGTGCACGTCGGCGCGCCGCAGGAGATCGGCATCAAGGACTTATCCAGGCCGGAATTTGGCGATCCGGTGCGCATCGAGCGGGGCGAAGTCCCTGTCTTCTGGGCCTGCGGCGTCACCCCGCAAGCGGCCGTGATGGCGTCCCGTGTGCCTTTTGCGATCACACATGCGCCCGGGCACATGTTCATCACCGATATTCCCGATTCCGCATATCACGCGTGAGGTTTTGATGCGTTTCCTGCCCGTCAGCCTGACAGTACTGCTTGTCGAACTTGCCGATCTCGACAAGACGCTGGCGCTTTTTGCCTCGCTCAGCGCCGATCCGGTGGAAGGCATTGAGGACATGGTGCCGGCCGCACGGACGCTGATGATTCGCTTCCGGCCGGAAACGCTCACGGCGGAGAGGCTGGCCGGCGAGATCACCACCCGCGATCTGTCGGCCCGCATCGCGCCCTCCGACAAGCTCGTCGAGATCCCGGTCCGCTATGATGGTGAAGACCTGGAAGACGTGGCGGAGTTGACCGGGCTTTCCGTGGAAGACGTCATCCGCCGCCACACCGAAAGCACCTTCACCGTCGCCTTCTGCGGCTTCGCGCCCGGCTTCGGCTATCTCGTTGGCGGCGATCCCGCCCTTCAGGTGCCGCGCCGCCAGAGCCCGCGCACGAAGATCCCAGCCGGTTCGGTCGCCTTGGCCGGCGCCTTCAGCGGCGTCTATCCACAGGCAAGTCCGGGCGGCTGGCAGATCATCGGCACGACGCCGGAGCGGATGTGGGACCTGTCACGCGATCCGCCAGCACTGTTCCAGCCCGGCTACCGCGTGCGCTTCTTCGATCTGGAAAAGAGGTCGGTCCCGGGTTCCGCGGCGGGGGTGAAAGCTCCAGACGCCAGCTCGACCGAGCTCACTGCCGAGGCGCTGACGCTAAAGATTCTGGCCGCGCCCATGCCGGCGCTGTTCCAGGATCTCGGCCGCTTCGACCAGACCGGTCAGGGTGTATCCTCCTCTGGCGCGCTCGATCGGGGTGCGCTGAAAGCCGCCAATCGGGTCGTCGGAAATGCCGTCGGCACGCCGTGCGTTGAAATCATCCCCGGTGGCTTCTCGTTCGCAGTATCGGGCCGCACGGTCGTTGCGCTCACCGGCGCGCCCTGTCCAATTTCCATCCGTGACGCCTCCGGGCGAACAATTACAGCCGAAAGCTATCAACCGATCTCACTGGAGCCTGGCGATGTCGTGACGCTCGGCCATGCGCCGAGAGGAATGCGCTGCTATCTGGCCATGCGCGGCGGCTTCCATGTAAAGCCGGTACTCGGCAGCGCCTCTACCGATACGCTCGCCATCGTCGGTCCGGATCCCGTCACGGCAGGCGCCATTCTGACGGTGGAAAAGGAAACCGCGACCTTGGCCAGCGTATCCCTCACCGAAATGCCGGCCTTCGAGCATCCCGCTCCCGGCGAGGTCGTGACGCTCGACGTGATCATGGGCCCGCGCAGCGACTGGTTCACCGAGGCGGGCATTGCCAGCCTCTCCGATCAGCTCTGGCAGGTGACGCCGCAGTCGAACCGTGTCGGTATCCGCCTTTCAGGTGAAACCGCGCTCGAGCGCAGGGACAAGGCGGAATTGCCGAGCGAGGGTACGGCGACCGGCGCCATCCAGGTGCCGCATAGCGGTCAGCCGGTGCTTTTCCTCGCCGACCATCCGCTCACCGGCGGCTATCCGGTCATCGGCACGGTTGCCGAGTACCATCTCGATCTCGCCGGGCAGATCCCGGTCAATGCCCAGATTCGCTTCCGGCTCGTGACGACTTTCGCGGAAATTCACATCGCGGGGGCTTGAGACCGCGATCCGGCCGATCAAAAATTGGGAGGAGACATCCATGAAGAAGGTTCTGATCGCCAATCGTGGCGAGATCGCAGTGCGAATCATTCGAGCCTGTCGCGACCACGGCCTGCAATCGGTCGCCGTCTATGCCGATCCGGACATGGATGCACTCTTCGTTGAGCTGGCCGACGAAGCCTATGGGCTCTCCGGAAGCCGCCCCGACGAGACCTATCTCGACGTCGACAAGCTAGTCGACATCGCCAAGCGCTCTGGCGCCGACGCCGTGCATCCGGGCTATGGGTTCCTTTCCGAGCGGGCTGAATTCGCCCGGGCTGTTATCGATGCCGGCCTCACCTGGATCGGCCCCGACCCGCAGGTCATCGAGGCACTGGGCGATAAGGTCGAAGCACGGCGGATTGCTTTGAGCGTCGGTGCACCGTTGGTGGCCGGCAGTGATGGCCCGGTCGACACGGCTGCCGAAGTGATCGCCTTTGCGGAAAAGCACGGATTGCCCGTAGCCATCAAGGCGGCCCATGGCGGCGGCGGCCGTGGCTTGAAGGTCGCCTGGAAGATGGAGGAAGTGGCGGAACTCTACGAATCCGCCGTGCGTGAGGCCAAGGCCGCCTTCGGCCGCGGCGAATGTTTTCTCGAACGCTTCCTCGACCGTCCGCGCCACATCGAGGCGCAGGTTATGGCCGACAAGTACGGCAATGTCGTGGTGCTGGGGACCCGCGACTGCTCGCTGCAGCGGCGCAATCAGAAGCTCGTCGAGGAGGCGCCTGCCCCATTCCTCTCCGACACTCAGCGCCAGTCGATCCATGACGCTGCGAAGAAGATCTGCGCCGCAGCCGGCTATGCAGGCGCCGGCACCGTCGAGTTCCTGCTCGGCGTCGACGGCACGATATCTTTCCTTGAAGTGAACACCCGCCTGCAGGTCGAACATCCGGTGACCGAGGAGACAACCGGCATTGACCTCGTCATCGAACAGTTCCGCATCGCCGACGGCCTGCCCCTGCGCGTCACCGAAACGCCTGCCCCGCGTGGCCATTCGATCGAGTTCCGCATCAATGCCGAAGACCCAGGGCGCGGTTTCCTGCCGACGCCGGGAGCGATCACCGTTTTCGACGCCCCGTCCGGGCCCGGTATTCGACTCGACAGCGGCGTGGTGTCGGGTTCGACCGTACCCGGCACCTTCGATTCGCTGGTGGCGAAGCTGATCGTCACCGGCGCCACCCGCGAGGAAGCCTTGAGACGCGCCCGTCGCGCCCTGAAGGAATTCAGAATCGAGGGCGTTGCCACTGTTCTGCCCTTCCATCGCGCCGCGATTGAGACGGAGGATTTTAGCGGCGAGAATGCCTTTAAGGTGCACACGCGCTGGATCGAGACCGATTTCGCCGCCCGTCTCGAGGCGGAGGCTCGCCCCGAACCGGTTGCCAATCTTTCGCTGATCCGCACGCATGTCGAAATCGACGGCATGCGCCATCAACTCGGCATTCCCGCCGCCCTGCTTGCCGGTCTCGGCGGACTTGCAGGCCAAGGCGTCGGTGCGGCAACGGCGACCGAGACGAACGACGCGCTGGACGTGACCGCGCCGATATCCGGCACCCTGCAAGCCTTCAAGGTCGAGGATGGCGCAGACGTCGCCGCCGGCGAACTCATTGCCGTCATGGAAGCGATGAAGATGGAAACCCAGGTCACGGCGCCGCGGACCGGCAAGATCCGGATAAAGGCCGAGGCCGGGGCCTATCTGCAAGCCGGCGCCGAGATCGCTCGCTTCGAGGCCCCAGCGGCAGTCAAAGACGACGATTCATTTCCTCCCGGGACGCCGGCATAGCGATCGCGCCGGGTCAAGAGCGGGCTCGTCGAGCGAACCCCCGGTCCATTGGATATGGTCGGCGCCCGAAAGGTCCGCGCTATGCAGAGCCCCGCGACCGATATCGACGAAGAACAGGCAGTTGCGATTCATCGTAAACGGGGCTCTCGGCCACCTCGCAGCGCAGGTCCAGCACGCATTCAAATGTCAAGTCGAAAGACATGTTTTGCACATCGTCTGAACGCCAGCTTTTCACGACTCCGCGACAATGCGCGGAATTCTTTAGGTTTAGCGATCTCGTTTTTCCTTAACATCTCTCTTGCCTCCGCTCAACTTGTAAAATAAAAATACAAGAAACTTGCCCAGGAGATTTCCATGAAAACGACATCCGTCACCACGGCCGACCTCGGCGCCTCCGTCCTCTCGGTCCCGCCTTTGGCGCGCGACGCGCAGGGAGTGCCGAACAAGACGGAAAATCGCCGACAGGTGGATTGGCTGCGCTCGGGTGGTGTGACGACCTATCTGTACGGCGGCAACGCCAATCTCTATAATTTCGGCGTCATGGATTTCGGCCGGCTGCTCGACATGCTCGAGGAGATCGCGCCTGCCGACGGCTGGATGATCCCGTCGATCGGCGCCGATTTCGGCAAGGCCGCCGATCAGGCCGCCATCCTGCGCGAGCGGGCCTTTCCGACCGCCATGGTCCTGCCGCTCTCCTTTCCGGCAACGCCGGCGGGCCTGGCCTCCGGCTTTGCCAAGCTTGCCGACATCATGGGGCGACCGCTGATCGCCTATATCAAGAACAACGGGTTCATGGAGGCGGCCGACATCGCCCGTCTCTTCCGCGATGGCGCGATCTCGGCGCTGAAATATGCGGTGATTCGTCCCGAGCCGAAGGATGATCCCTATCTCGCCGCAATCCTCGAAGCCGTCGGCTCCGGCGAGCGGATCGTAAGCGGCATCGGCGAGCGCCCGGCGATCGACCACATGGAAATGGGCCTGACCGCATTCACCTCCGGCTCGGTCTGCGTCGCCCCGCATCTCTCGACGGCGATCCTGAAGGCCGGCCGCGAAGGTCGTTTCGCTGACGCCAGGGCCATCCGCGAAAGCTTCCTGCCGCTCGAGGACCTGCGCGATGCCCATTCGCCGATCCGTGTCCTGCACGAGGCGGTGCGCCTCGCCGGGATTTGCGATACGGGACCGATCGGCGACTTTCTCACCAATCTCGACGGCGCCGAACGGCTCGAGGCCATCACCAAAGCGGCGCGCGAGCTTAAGTCAAAGTGTCAAGGGGCGGCGGCTGCAGCCACACCACTGCGCTCGGCGAGCGCCTAGCGAGTAACTGTGATGGCCCTTGCCCCATCCCCCTCTGGCCTGCCGGCCAGCTCCCCTATAAGTGGGGAGAACGCATGTATTGCGCGCTGTGCCCATCAAGAGGCGCTGTCTTCCGGCAAGCCGTTTGATTGGTGCACTCGGCCTGCGGCGAGTCGATCTCGCCCCTCGTGGGGGAGATGGCCGGCAGGCAAGAGGGCGGTAGGACCTGCCGCTATCCTTCGGGTCTCGACGCCGGACGATGCCTGCCTAGAGATCGCCGTAGGATCCGGTGACGCGGGCGCGGGATTCCGTCAGGTGGTAGCGCATGTGGAGACGTGCCAGGTCGGCATTCTGGCTGGAGATCGCCATGAAGATCTTGCGATGCTCTTCGAGGACCCGGCGCCGCCGGTCTTCCGAGCCCTGCTGCGTAAGGCTCAGGGCCATGCGCATCGAGCCGCTCATGATGTCGCGCAAGTCTTGCAGGAGGCGTGGAAACAGCTCGTTTCCCGCGGCGGCCGCGACGGCGAGGTGGAAGGCGAAATCCTCCTCCCAGCCGTTCTCGCCGCGCTGGAAGGCACTCTCGAGCGCCGCAAGCGCCTCGCCGATCTGGTTCAACTGGGCTTTGGTGCGCCGCATCGCGGCCAATCCGGCGCACTCGGTCTCGAGTGCAAGACGCGGTTCGAAGGCTCTCAGATAGCTGGCGATCTCTGCCGAGGCGGCAAAATCGGTGAGCTTGTTGGAGGGCCGCGACTTGACGAAGGTGCCGATCCCCTGGCGCGAGACCACCAGCCCATCCGCCTGCAGCCGCATCAGCGCTTCGCGCACCACCGGACGGGAGACCTGGAAGTCGCTGCAGATGCGCGCCTCGGACGGCAATTTCGCGCCTTCGGCGAATTGCCCGCTGGTGATCTGCTCGAGGATCTGGCCGTAAAGTACGTCGGCAAGGCGTTCGCGCCGCGCCGGCTTCAGTTTCAACATCACGTCGTTCAATAGCTTGGTCTCGCCTGTCATTTTTCTGGACAGGTCTAATTTAGCCGAGCCGATCGGGAATGCAAAGGAGGTCGCGGATGACCAAACGCAAGAGTCCAGAAGATCTTAGGAGTTTCCGCTGGTTCGGCGCCAAGGATCTGCGCTCCTTCGGCCATCGCTCCCGCCTCTATCAGATGGGCTACGACCAGCAGGAAATCGCCGCCAAGCCTGTCATCGCGATTATCAACACCTGGAGCGACATCAATCCGTGCCACGCGCATCTGCGCGCCCGCGCCGACGAGGTGAAACGCGGCGTCTGGCAGGCGGGCGGCTTCCCGGTCGAGCTGCCGGCCATGTCGCTTGCCGAGACCTATGTAAAACCGACGACGATGCTCTACCGCAACTTCCTCGCCATGGAGGTGGAGGAACTCATCCGCTCGCATCCGGTCGACGGCGTCGTGCTGCTCGCCGGCTGCGACAAGACCACGCCGGCGACGATCATGGGCGCCATCCAGGTCGACCTGCCGACGATCTTCGTGCCGGCCGGGCCGATGCTGCGCGGCAATTATCGCGGCCAGCCGCTCGGCTCGGGCTCGGACGTCTGGAAATACTGGGCCGAGAAAGAAGCCGGCCGGATCACCGAACTCCAATGGAACGATATGGAGCGCGGCATCGCCCGCTCCTACGGCACCTGCATGACGATGGGAACCGCCTCGACCATGACGGCGCTCGCCGATACGCTTGGCCTGTGCCTTCCCGGAGCTTCCGCCATTCCCGCCTCCGACGCCGGCCATTCGCGCATGGCCGCACTTTCCGGCGCCCGCATCGTCGAAATGGTCTTCGAGGACCTGAAACCCTCCGACATCCTGACGGCCAAGGCCTTCGAGAATGCGCTGGCGGTGCACATGGCGATGGCCGGCTCGACCAATGCGATGATCCACCTGATCGCCATGGCACGGCGGTGCGGCGTTCCCCTGACCCTGGAGGATTTCGACCGTATGTCGGAGAAGGTGCCGGTGCTGTGCAACATTCGCCCGACCGGCGCCTTCCTGATGGAGGATTTTTTCTATGCGGGTGGCCTTCTTGCCCTTTGGAAACAGCTGGAGCCGCTGCTGCATCTTCAGGAACGCAACGTCATCGGCACCATCGGCGGGGCGATCGAGCACGCCGAGATTCACCTGCCTGACGTGATTCGCCCGCTGGACAACCCCGTGGCTGGCCGCGGCGGCACGGCGATCCTCAAGGGCAACCTGGCGCCCGACGGCTGCGTTATGAAGCCGGCCGCCGCCGATCCGGCGCTCCTCAAGCACCGCGGCCCCGCACTCGTCTTCGACGATTACGATGCGATGATGCGGGCGGTGAACGACGAGAATCTCGACGTGACCGCCGAGACCGTGATGATCCTGCGCAACGCCGGTCCGGTCGGCGGACCGGGCATGCCCGAATGGGGCATGCTGCCGATCCCGAAGAAACTCCTGAAACAGGGCGTGCGCGATATGGTCAGGATTTCGGATGCGCGCATGAGCGGCACCAGCTATGGCGCCTGCATCCTGCACGTCGCGCCGGAGTCTTACGTGGGCGGCCCGCTGGCAGCCGTCCGCAACGGCGACATGATCGCCCTCGATGTCGCCAGCCGGACGATCACCCTGGAGGTCGACGCGGCGGAGATCGAACGCAGGCTCGCCGAATGGCGTCCGCCGGCGCGCGACTATTCACGCGGCTATCTGAAGATGCATGCCGAACATATCCAGCAGGCTCCTGAGGGCTGCGACTTCACTTTCCTGCAGTCGCCCCACAAGCTGCCCGAGCCCGAGATCCATTGAATTCCCGTGACCCATTGAATTGAGGTGAGACCGATGATCAAGCGACTTCTGGTAACGGGCGCCGGCGGCGGCCTCGGCCGCTATGCGCGTGAAGGCCTGAAAGGATCAGCGGAGATCCTCCGCCTCTCGGACATCGTCGACATCTCGCCGGCCGGCGATGGCGAGGAGGTGGTGCGATGCGACCTCGCCGACCGGCAGGCGGTCGACGAACTGGTGCGCGGTTGCGACACGATCCTGCATCTCGGCGCGATCTCGGTTGAAGCCAGTTTCGACGCGCTGCTTCAGGCGAATTTCCTCGGCACCTACAATCTCTACGAAGCGGCGCGCAAGGCGGGCGTCCGACGCATCCTCTTCGCGAGTTCCAACCATGTGATCGGTTTCCATCCGGTCGGGGAACGGCTCGACGACAAGGCAGAGCGCCGGCCCGACAGCCTCTACGGGGTCAGCAAATGCTTCGGCGAGGATCTGGCGCGGCTCTATTTCGACAAGTTCGGCCTGGAGACGGCATGCCTGAGGATCGGCAGTTGCTTCGACGCGCCCAAGGACCGGCGCATGCTCTCCACCTGGCTCAGCCCTCGCGACTTCCTCTCGCTGGTCGGTAAGCTCATCGAGGCGCCGGCGATCGGCCATCTGGTGCTTTACGGCGCCTCGGCGAACCGCGATGCCTGGTGGTCGAACGCGCACGCCGAATTCCTCGGCTGGAAACCGCAGGATACGAGCGAACCCTATCGCGAAGCGATCGAACGGCGCGAAAAGGAGCCCGCCGCGGGCGGCGACTATCAGGGCGGCCGCTTCGCGACGGCCGGGATTCTCGACTGAGGGGCGCGCCCGTTAAGTTCGGATTCAGTCTTTCTTGGTAATTTCCCGTTAGCACTTCCGATCAGTCGCGACGGCATCATGCCCCGCCGTCGACAATGTTCTGCGTACGGGTCCCCAATGCGTTTGTCGGCTGCGCCAGCAATCTTTCTCACTTGCCTTGTTCTCGCGGGCTGTGCCTCCAGTTCCGGTCCGGAAACAGTTCTCGCGCCGCGGCCATCGCGCGAAGTGACGAGTTCGGTCGCGCCGCCGGCCGCCCCGGTTGTTTCGGTTCCGGCCGCGGTCCCCTCCGGCGAGGTCGGGATGGCCGAAGCGCCAGGCGAACCGCCGCAGGAGCTCGCCTGGGCTGGGCAGGTTCCGCAGCCGCAGGCCTTCACGTCCATGGAGAGGGAAGCCGGCATGCCCGTTCCGATGGAACGGCCGGTCGCGATGGTCATTCCGGACAACCCCGCCATCGACGACGCCCCGCGGACGCGTTCACGCGTCTACGGCCACCGCTTCCGGGACGCCAAGCCGATCAATTTCGGCAAACGATCACCCAGAAAGCTCGCTGTGCACGGCGTCGATGTTTCACGCTGGCAGGGCAATATCGACTGGGAGAGGCTCCGGACGCAGGGGGCGAATTTCGCCTATATCAAAGCGACCGACGGCGGCGACCATCTCGACCCGATGTTCAAGAAGAACTGGCGCCGGGCGCAACAGGCCGGCCTGAAGCGCGGTGCCTACCACTTCTTCTACTGGTGCCGGACGGCCGGCGAACAGGCCGACTGGTTCATCCGCAACGTTCCGCGCGAGGCCGACGCCCTGCCGCCGGTCATCGACGTTGAATACAACGGCGAATCGAGCTGCAAGCGACGCCTCTCGCCGGCGCGAGTGCGGGAGAAGATGCAGGTCTTCATGGACAAGCTGGAGCGGCATTATGGCCAGCGGCCGATCATCTATACGGCGCCGGATTTCTATCGCGACAATCTGAGGAACGCATTCCCCAACCATCCTTTCTGGCTGCGCGCGGTCGCCGCCCACCCGTCAAAGGTCTATCCGGGCCGCAAGTGGGTCTTCTGGCAATATTCCGGCTCCGGCCTGTCGCACGGCGTCGACGGCCGCATAGACCTCAACGTCTTCCACGGCAGCGAGTCCGAATGGCACAACTGGGTGGCGGGGCGATCGACCTGACACATGGCCGCGCAAGGGACAAGTGCCGGCGCTATTCGGAGGGCAGCTTTCTCACGGCTTGCCGCTCGCGATGCAATGGAGATGCTATTCTTTGCGCCGCATACAATAGATCGTTGCCTAAAGCGGCCTGTTTTGTATAAACGGAGCCACTCACCCCGGACCCGGTGAAACTCCGGGTGGCTCTTCTGGCCGCCGATCCGCCAGACAACGCAACAGCATCAAACCAAACAAGCCGGACCTCCCACCGGCCTGGTGCACTACTCTTGCGAAGAAAAATCATGAAACTGACACTCGCCAGCTACAAACGCGAATGGTTCTCCAACATCCGCGGCGATGTCCTCTCCGGCATCGTCGTGGCGCTTGCTTTGATACCCGAGGCGATCGGCTTTTCGGTCATCGCCGGCGTGGATCCGAAGGTCGGGCTGTTCGCCTCCTTCGCCATTGCCTGTGTCTCCGCCTTCGCCGGCGGCCGGCCCGGCATGATCTCGGCGGCAACCGCCGCCACCGCTGTGCTGATGGTCACCCTGGTCAAAGAACACGGCCTCGAATACCTTTTCGCCGCAACCTTGCTGATGGGCATGATCCAGATCGCAGCCGGTTTCGTGAAACTTGGCCGGGTGATGCGCTTCGTCTCGCGATCGGTGATCACCGGTTTCGTCAATGCGCTTGCTATCCTGATCTTCATGGCACAGCTTCCGGAACTCATCGGCGTGCCACACGTGACGTATCTGATGATCGCCGCCGGGCTCGCGATCATCTATCTCTTCCCCTATGTCACGAAGGCAATTCCTTCGCCGCTGGTGGCCATCGCCGCCCTGACCGCCATCGCCTATTGGAGCGGTATGGACATCCGCACCGTCGGCGATCTTGGCGAACTGCCGTCGAACCTGCCAATCTTTGCCCTGCCGCAGGTGCCCCTCACCCTCGAGACGCTACAGATCATCTTCCCCTATTCGGTGGCGCTCGCCGCGGTCGGGCTGCTCGAATCCCTGCTGACCGCTCAGATCGTCGACGACATGACCGACACGACGAGCAACAAGAGCCAGGAATGCATCGGCCAGGGAGCCAGCAATATCGCTTCCGGCCTGATCGGCGGCATGGGCGGCTGTGCGATGATCGGCCAATCGGTGATCAACGTCACTTCCGGCGGGCTCGGGCGGCTTTCGACTTTCGTCGCCGGTGCCTTCCTCCTGTTCCTGATTTTGGTGCTTGACGACCTGGTGCGGATCATCCCGATGGCGGCATTGGTTGCGGTGATGATCATGGTCTCGGCCGGAACCTTCTCCTGGCGTTCGATCTTGGACCTCAGCCGCAATCCGCTCCCCTCATCGATTGTCATGCTGGCGACAGTCATCACCACCGTCGGGACGCACGATCTGGCCAAGGGCGTCCTCGTCGGCGTGCTGCTTTCCGGCGTGTTTTTTGCCGGCAAGGTCGCGCGTCTCTTTCATGTCCGCTCGACGCTCGCCGAGGGCGGTAAGCTGCGCACCTACTATGTCGACGGCGAAATCTTTTTCGCGTCTACCGAGGCTTTCATCGCGGCCTTCGACTTCGCCGAGCCTTTGGCGAAGGTCGTCATTGACGTGGCTGACGCGCATCTCTGGGACATCACCGCCGTCGGCGCGGTGGATAAGGTCGTCCTCAAATACCGCCGCCATGGCGTTGCCGTCGAGGTGATCGGTCTCAATGAGGCAAGCGCCCATATGCTCGACCGCTTCGCTGTGCATGATAAAAGTGGCGACGCGTCGCTGGCCACGCCGGCGCATTAGCTAACCGCGACCCCACATTTCTCACCGCGGCAGCGCGGGCCGCCGCGTAGATACGACTGCATCTCAAGGATACTGCACGCCCTTGCGGTTGAGCGTGATCGTATAGACGCTGGTCGTCGCGGTTATGAACAGCTGATGCTTTGCGCGGCCCCCGAAGCAGATATTCGAGACGAGTTCCGGCACAAGAATTTTGCCCATCAGATGTCCGTCCGGGGCGATGCAATGGACGCCGTCGGCGGCCGAGGACCAGAGGTTCCCGTCGCTGTCGACGCGAATGCCGTCGGCGCAGCCGGGCGTGATCGTGTGGAACACTTCGCCGTCGGAAAGCGCGCCATCGGCGCCGACGTCAAAGGCGCGGATATGCTGCGGGTCGGAGGAGAACATGCGCCCGGTATCGGCGACATAGAGCCGGCTTTCATCCGGGCTGAAGGCGAGACCGTTCGGGCAGGCAAAATCCGTCAGAACCGTCTCGATCGTACCGGACGGGCGGACCCGGTAGACATTGCAGGGCAACTCCTGCTCAGCGCGGAAACCCTCGTAGTCGGTCATGATGCCGTAATGCGGATCGGTGAACCAGATCGACCCGTCGGTTGTCACCACCACGTCATTGGGCGAATTCAACCGCTTGCCCTGGTAGCTGTCGGCGATGACCGTTATCGATCCGTCGAGCTCCGTGCGCGTCACGCGTCGCGTGCCATGCTCACAGCTGACCAGCCGGCCTTCCCGGTCGCGCGTGTGGCCATTGGCATAGTTCGAAGGGCTTCGGAATGTCGAGATGCCGACGCCCGGCAGCCAGCGGAGGATGCGGTTGTTGGGAATGTCGGAGAAGAGCAGGCAGCCTGCGTCGCCGAACCAGACCGGCCCCTCGACCCAATCGAAGCCGGTGGCGATCTGCTTGAGGGGCGCATTGCCCATGACGAAGGACTTGAAGCGGGCATCCACCACCTCGAAGAACGACATTCCGATTTCCCTCCCCGTTCCAATATCGACGAGCGGCGGCATGGCGCCGCCCGTCTGCCGGCGCGAGACGAAGCTCGCCACCACGTCGGCTTATTTTTCAGTGGCCGCAGATTGCCTCGCCGGCGCGACGACGGCAACCGTCCGTCAGGAAAAGGCGATCTGCGCCTTCATCGCCTGGCTGCGGTCGCTCGCCAGTTCGAAGGCGGTAACCGCTTCGGCCAGCGGCACCGTGTGGGTAATCAGCGGCTTGACGTCGATCAGTCC
Source organism: Sinorhizobium fredii USDA 257 (assembly GCF_000265205.3). Lineage (NCBI taxonomy): Bacteria > Pseudomonadati > Pseudomonadota > Alphaproteobacteria > Hyphomicrobiales > Rhizobiaceae > Ensifer > Ensifer fredii. Next base: position 2,630,956 of record NC_018000.1, on the reverse strand, counting down.
CTGCTGCATCAGCCGGACGCCGATGGCGAATTCCTCGTGAAAGCGGAAGGAGCCGCGCAGTTCGAGCTCCTTGGCGGTGATCGCCATCATCGGCAGGCTCATGTCGCCGCCGAGCCCCAGCTGGATGATGATGCCGCGCGGCCGAAGCGCGGCAATGCCGGCGGTCAGTGCTGGCGCCGCTCCGGAGCACTCGTAGAGAACGTCGAAGCTGCCCTTTTCGGCGCCATAGGGGGCGAGCGCATCCGGCTCGCTCTTCATGTTGATGACCCGATCCGCACCGGCCTTTTTCGCCAGCGCCAGGGTGAAGTCGGAAAGATCGGTGGCGACGATCTCGGCCGCACCGGCACGCCGCGCGGTCAGAATTGCAAGCACCCCGATCGGCCCGCAGCCGGTGACGAGAACCCGCTTGCCGAGCATTTCCCCGACCCGGCGCGTCGCATGCAGCGCCACCGCCAACGGTTCGGCAAGCGCCGCCTCGCCGGGTGTCAGGCCATCGGCCGGCACGCATTGAACGGCGTCGGCGACCAACACCTCGCGAAACGCGCCCTGGATATGCGGAAACGGCATGGCACTGCCGTAAAAGCGCATGTTGAGGCACTGATTGTGCAGCCCTTCCTGGCAATAGCGGCAGGTGCGGCATGGCCGCGATGGCGACACGGCGACGAGCTGGCCCGTTTTGAGCCCGTCAACGCCCGGACCGAGCGCTTCCACATAGGCCGAGACTTCGTGCCCGAGGATCATCGGTTCGCGCAGACGCACAGCGCCGAAGCCGCCGTGGTTATAATAGTGGAGGTCGCTGCCGCAGACGCCGCCGACGGCGAGGCGAAGCCGCACCTCGCCTGGGCCCGGCGCTTCGACTGCCCGCTCCTCGATGCGCAGGTCCTTTGCGCCATGAACGACGATAGCTTTCATCGGAGTCTCCTAGAGCAATTCCAGGAGAAACGTGTCACGGTTTTCCGTCCGGAATTGCATAGTTTCAAGAAGTTAGATCGTTTTCATTGTTTCAGCGAAACGATGAAAGGGGATTTTAGAGAACGGGCGTCAGCAGCGGCTTGCCGGCAAAATGCGCGGCGAGATTGTCGCGCACCAGCTGGCCCATCGCCTTGCGCGTCTCGATGGTGCCCGAGGCATGGTGCGGCTGGAGCAGCACATTGTCGAGCGCGAGGAAGCGCGGGTTGAGTGCCGGCTCGCCTTCGAAGACGTCGAGCGCCGCCGAGCCGAGGGTCTTGTTCTCCAGCGCTTCGAGCAGCGCCTCCTCGTCGAGGTTGGAGGCGCGGGAAATGTTGACCAGCATGCCCTCGGCGCCGAGCGCCGCGATCACCTCGCGGCCGACGATATGGCGCGTCGCGGCCGAGGCGGCAAGCGTAACGAAGAGGAAGTCCGAGCACGCCGCAAGCGCCACCGGATCGGCGATAAACTCCCATTCGGAGGCGTAGGACTTCGGTTCGACGTCGGAATATGCGATGTCCATGTCGAAGCCCTTGAGGCGTTTGGCCACCTCATAGCCGATCCGGCCCAGCCCGAGCACGCCGGCGCGCCGGCCCCAGACACGCCGCTTCAGCGGATAGAGGCCCTTGGCGGCCCAACTGCCGTCCTTCACCCAGCTTTCCGCGCGGATCATGCCGCGCGACAGGCACAGCATCATCGCCACACCGAGATCGGCGACGTCGTTGGTCAAGACGTCCGGCGTGTTGGTGACGCGCACGCCGCGTTCACGGCAGGCGGCAAGGTCCACCGCATCGAAGCCAACGCCATAGACGGATATGACTTCGAGCCCCGGGCAGGCCTCGATCATCGCGCGGGTTGCGCCGAGCTCGCCACGCGTGGCAATCCCCCGCACGCCGGGACCGACTTCGGCGAGGAACCGCGCCTTGTCCGCCGCATCGAAATAGCGATGCACCGCGAAAGCCTCGTTCAACGGGCCCTCGTCCCACTCCGGATAGGGCCCGACCTGCAGAATATTCGGCTTGCTCAAATCAAAACTCCGTCCCTTGACATTGAATGTTATCGATAACATAAACAGATCAGCCCTGAATGTCGAGATGAAATGCGGGAGGAAAAATGGCCCTTGAACTGTTCGATCTCAGAGGCCGGCGGGCACTTGTCACCGGCTCATCGCAGGGCATCGGCTTTGCGCTGGCACGCGGCCTCGCCGATGCCGGTGCAGAAGTCGTCCTGAACGGGCGGGATGCGGCAAAGCTCGCCGAAGCCGCAGAGCGCATTGCCGGGGCGCGAAAGCTCGCCTTCGACGCCACCGATCATGAAGCGGTGCGCAGCGCCGTGGACGGCTTCGAGGCGGACCTCGGGCCGATCGACATTCTCGTCAACAATGCCGGCATGCAGCATCGCACGCCGCTCGAGGATTTTCCCGCCGACGCCTTCGAGAGGCTGCTCAGGACCAATATTTCGACGGTCTTCAACGTCGGCCAGGCGGTGGCGCGGCACATGATCAAGCGCGGCGCCGGCAAGATTATCAACATCGCCAGTGTCCAGACAGCGCTTGCCCGCCCCGGGATCGCCCCCTACACGGCCACAAAGGGCGCAGTCGGCAATCTCACCAAGGGCATGGCGACCGACTGGGCGAAATACGGACTGCAGTGCAACGCCATTGCGCCGGGCTATTTCGATACGCCGCTCAACGCCGCCCTGGTCGCCGATCCGACTTTCTCGGCATGGCTTGAAAAGCGCACGCCGGCCGGCCGCTGGGGCAAGGTGGAGGAGCTGGTCGGCGCCTGCATCTTCCTCGCCTCGAACGCTTCCTCTTTCGTGAACGGACATGTGCTCTATGTCGACGGCGGCATCACCGCATCTCTCTGAGGTTCCCCGGCGCATGGTGCTGATGGGCGTTGCCGGCTGCGGCAAGTCCTCTGTCGGCGCCGCCCTCGCCACGCGCCTCGGCGCCGTCTATCGCGACGGCGACGACCTGCATCCGGCGGACAACATCGCCAAGATGAGCCAGGGCATCCCCCTGTCGGACGAGGACCGCTGGCCATGGCTGACCCGCGTCGGCGAGGCGCTTGCAGCCGGCACCAGGCCAACGATCATCGGCTGCTCGGCGCTGAAGCGCGCCTACCGCCAACACATCGAAAGTAAAGCCGGCGCGCCCGTTACCTTCATCCATCTCGCCGGGACCGTCGAGGTCATCGAGAAGCGAATGAAGGAGCGGCAAGGCCATTTTATGCCGCCGGCGCTGCTCGCCAGTCAGTTCGCGGCGCTTGAGCCGCCGGGACCGGACGAGAATGCAATCAGCGTGGATATCGACCAGCCTCTCGATGCGGTCGTCGAAGCCATCGCTGCCCAACTGGGAGGACTGCGAGAATGACGAACAGGGTCGCATTGATCGGTGCAGGAGCCATGGGCGGCGCCATTGGGACGAGGCTCATCGAAACCGGCAATCAGCTCACGGTCTTCGACCTCGACCGGGCGAAGGTGCAGGAGCTGGTCGACATGGGGGCGAAGGCGGCGGCGAGCGCGGCGGAAGCCGCGGCGGTCTCCGACTCCGTCATCCTCAGCCTCAACTCGGCGAAGATTGTGCATATCGCCGTCTTCGGCGAGGCCGGCGTCGCGAGGGGCGCCAAGGCCGGAACCCTCATCATCGACATGTCGTCGATCGATCCGGACACTACGAAGGCGCTGGCGCTCGAAGCGGCGGAGAACGGCCTGCGCTGGGTCGACAGCCCGCTTTCGGGCGGCGCGCCCAAGGCGCTCGTCGGACAGTTGACGCTGATGGCCGGCGGCAGGGAGGAGGACGTGGCGGATGCCTATCAGGTGCTGAAGCACGTCGCCTCGAACTACACGCATATGGGACCGTCCGGCGCCGGGCAGACGACCAAGCTGATCAACCAGGTTCTCTGCGGCCTGAATTTCCTCGCCGTCGCCGAGGCGACGCAGCTGGCGCTCGACGCCGGCGTCGACGCCGCGAAAATCCCGCAAGCGCTGAAGGGCGGTCGGGCCGATAGCGCCATCCTGCAGGAATACATGCCGCGCTTCGTCGCCAAGGATTACCGGCGGACGGGCCGGATCGACAACATGGTGAAGGACCTGAACGGCGCGCAGGATCTCGCCCGCCGCACCAACACCGCCATGCCGCTGACAGCAACCTGCGCCGAGGTGCACCGGATGCTGACGGCGGCCGGCCTCGGCGGCGAGGACCAGGCGGCGCTGATGGAATATTTCAAGGGACCCAACAAGGAGATTGTCGAATGATCACCCGCTACGCGCTGTTCGAGGGAAAGGTGAAGGAGGGCGAGACCGAGGCCTTTCGGGCTGCGGTCCTCGAAAACATCCTGCCGAAATGGAAAGCCTTTCCCGGTGCGCTCGACGTGCGCATCACCTTCGCGGACGCCCGCGATGAAGGAGCGCCGGAGATCCCGATGATCCTGGCGATTAACTACCCGGATCTCGACACGGTCGAGACGGCGCTGGCGAGCCCGGCGCGGGCGGCGGCGAAGGCCGCGACGGAAGAGGTGCTGGCACGCTTCTTCGAAGGACGCATCCACCACCACGTCACTCAGGCGAACGAATTCCGCCTTTGAGTACCTCCGAGCGGCACTCGTCAGAGTGCCGCTTCAGGGAGAATTGCCTACCAACCAAGAGAGGCTTGCATTCCGCCGGCAATCCGGGTGTACTTGGATGGTAACGATAACACGGATGCAGATGCACAATATCCGCAAGCCCCCGACGATGGCCGATGTGGCACGGCGAACCGGCGTTTCGCCGATGACGGTTTCGCGCGCCTTCAAGCGTGACAGTTCAGTCAGCCAGGAGACCCGCGAGGCGGTGCTGCGCGCCGCCGAGGAGCTCGGCTATGTCTTCGACAGCACCGCTTCCAATCTCCGCTCGCAGCGCACCGACTTCATCGCGGTGACGATCCCGTCGATCAACAATGCCAACTTCGCCGATACAGTGCGGGCGCTTTCGGACCGCGTTTCGGAAAGAGGCCTGCAGATCCTCCTCGGCTACACCAATTATGACGTCCGGGAGGAGGAGCGGCTGATCGAGCAGCTCCTGCGGCGCAAACCTGAAGCGATCGTGGTGACGGGCGGCAAGCATACGCCGCGGGCGCGAAAGCTCCTTTCGAATGCCGTCATCCCGGTCATCGAGACCTGGGACTTGCCCGAGGAGCCGATCGGCCATGTTGTCGGATTCTCGAACGCCCAGGCGGTCAGGGAAATGGTCGATCACTTCGTCGCCGTCGGCTACCGGAAGATCGCCTTCATCGGCGGCGACGCGGACCGCGACACGCGCGGCGCCGACCGGCGCCAGGGTTTTATTGCGGCCTTGAAGGACCACGGGCTTGATGCGCCGCGCCTGATCGCCGCCGGTCCGCCGCCGATTTCGATGCGCGAGGGGGCGAACGCCATGGGGCAGTTGCTCGAGCGCTTTCCCGACACGGAGGCGGTGATCTGCGTTTCCGACCTTTCCGCCTTCGGGGCGCTCACCGAATGCCAGCGGCGCGGCATCGCCGTGCCCGACAGGATCGCCATCGGCGGCTTCGGCGACTACGAGATCGGAGCAATCTCCGTGCCTAGCCTGACGACGATCAACGCCTTCGCCAGCGAGATCGGCGCAAAAACGGCGGAGCTGATCCTCGACGTGCTCCACGGCAAGCTCGACCGGCCGGCGCGGCTGACGATCCGCCCCGACCTGATCCTGCGCCAGACCAGCCGTTAGACCAGCCTAACGGGCGGAAATTCCAAACCATCTGCCGTACCTAGCCGCCGTCGCAAATCTCAACCTATCCGAGGGCAGCCGGGACGATTAGCGAAGTACACGGTCATAAAGCGTCCCCGGCGCACGCCCTCGACAGCAATCTCGCGGCGCGTGACAGATTGGACCTCGGGGTCACGAACTCCGAGCCTGTAGGCACGACGAATCGCCTGGCGTTCGCTACAGCCGCGATAGGGTCGGTAGTCGTCGTCGTCATCATACCTTCGCTCGCGAAGTTCCGGTCCACCGGGTCCGATATACAGGTCCAGGGACTGCGCTGACGGGATAGATGGCATGGCGTTCCACGTACCGGCCCCAATCAAGCCAATTGCGAGCAGCTTACCAAAGGACCTTTTCATGGTTTCTCCTCCACTATTTCAGTGAAAGCTAATCTGTATTCAACGAAATCGTGGCAGATGGGTTCCCCAAAATCGGGCAGCGGGTGGGACAGCAATGGAGGAGCTAACGCCGGGAAAATTACGCCACCCCTCTTCGTCGGTCGAAGTCGGAATAAACACGCCCGACGACGACTGGCGACGATAGCGGAAAGTCCCTGCCTCGCGTCGCCACCAGCGTTATAGATCGTACTGCGAGACGCACTGCCGGACGGAGTTCATCCTTCGCGATTTGCCGTACACGGAGTGCGCTCCGCAAGCCGTCATTTGACGTCGGATTTCACGAACTGACGGAGTTCCAGCGTCTGCGGATCGGCGAAGAGCGCGGCCGACGGCCCCAGATCTTTCCCTTGTGCATGAAGATCGTCTGGGTGGCGACGCGCCGGGCAAAGCCCATTTCATGGGTCACGCGTACTCGCGTATCACAGGATTGCCTTAAGCCCGCCACGGGTGTCGAGGATGACGCCCTTCAGCGGGGGGCCGCGGCGTTGTCGTGACAGAGCGAGGCTCGAGCTTTTTCAGGATACGGTACCGCCCCGTCGCGTGGAGCTGCCGCACCCTGTCATCCTCGCTCAGAGCTGCCGTGGGCTGGCGCTTCATCGTCGATGAAGCAGCCGCCTTCACAGGAGCCGTCTCACTTTAAGGAAACAAATCGAACTGCTGCATTACATCTCAGGCTCACTCACGGACGTCACTTCGGACTTCATCGTCCGGCAGATTCGCTATAAACCATCCGCTCGCGCAAATCAGGAGGTGGCATGAAAGAGGCCGCGCCCGCTGAGAGAACGGATCACTGAGATGCAGTCGATGATCGAGGGACAGTCACGCTTCCAGCCTTTCGGCTTACCTTATTGGGGTTTTCGCGATCTCAATAGCGGAGTTGGAAGCATGACTGCAGCTTATGAATACCACATCGGCGTCGACTACCACAAATCCTACAGCCACCTAGTGGTTCAAGACAGTAACGGCCGAACGCTCAGATCCGGTCGAGTGAAGAACGATCGCCAGTCGCTGAGCGCATTTCTGCAACGCTACCGCCAAAACTCGCATGCGGTCGTCGAGGCGACACGCAACTGGATGGTGATCTACGACTGGCTCGACGACATCTGTGATGATGTCGTTCTCGCTCACCCTTTGAAGGTGAAGGCGATCGCCGACGCGAAGATAAAGACGGACAAGATCGACGCCACGGTGCTGGCGCATCTGCTCAGAGCCGACCTGGTGCCGGAGGCGTGGGCTCCGAGTGAGACGGCCCGCGAGTTGCGTGTCGCCCTTCGTGAGCGAATGTTTTACGTGCGGCTGCGCACCATGGTGAAGAACCGGATCGTCACGGTCTTCGATCGGTATCCGGAGCAAACGGCGCAACTGAAGAAACTCGGGGATCTGTTCGGCAAGGCCGGCCGCGTCCAGCTTGCGCAGGTGAAGGTCTCAGAGATCGACCGCATCCAGATCGATCGCGGCCTCGCCTTCGCTGGCGACATCAATGAACGGATCAGGCAGTCGGAAGCGACGATCCGGGCAATGACGAAGGCCAATGCCAACGTCAAGCTATTGAAGACGATCCCCGGCATCGGTGAATTCTTCGCCCGCCTGATCGATGCGGAGATTGATGATATCGGTCGCTTCCGTACACCGAAGAAGCTTGCGGCCTATGCCGGGCTTGTCCCCTCGACCTATTCGAGCGGCGGCAAGACCTGGCACGGCAAGATCACCAGACAGGGCAACAAGTGGCTGCGCTGGGCCTTTGTCGAGGCGGTCGCACCGGCGACCGTCAGCGATCCGCAGCTACGCGCCCAGTACGAGCACCTGAAGATCATTGGAGTGAACAAGGCGCGTGTTGCCATCGCGCGCAAGCTTTTGACGATCGCCTTCCAAATCCTACGCGACCAGCGCGCCTACGAGCGGCGCGGCGCCAACAGCGAGGCCGACGCGTCGACGATATCCCGGCTGTCCTGATGATTTACTAGCGAGCCCGGCAGCGCCGGGCTGCGCTCCTTCAGGAGAATGGGAAGCCGGGAGCCGAACGCCACTATGTGACCGAAACCAAGAACGGCTTCAGGGTCACGGATTGGAGAATGGTTCAAGAACCGTGGAACAAGCCCCTGTTCTGCGCACGAGAATGATTTTGGCGACCGGCTAAATCGCCGGTCAAAACGTAACCGAACCCAGGGAAAGCCGCGCCAAAAGTGCTGTTCTGCCCCTTGAGTTCTTTCATTGGAGAGATCAGCAGTCGTAGCGACTTCGCGCTCTGGGCGATACAGCGTGCACAGGAGATCGTGACGGCGGAAGGCGCCGCATTTGCGATGGCCGCGCGCGACATGAATGACGAAGCATTGGTGGAGACCGCGGCAGCACTCGGCAAAGCCATCAGCGACGCCATGCTGGAAGTCTTCGACGGCCTTACAATCGAGTGAAATTCGAAGCGGCCGACGTTTCTGGCTTTACGTGTCTGACCAGCCCGCATCGTTCCACCGCGGTGGTGGTTGCAACTCTCGAGTCTTGACCGGAAACCGACCCCAAGTTGGCTTGGCGTAAGGAGTTCTGGAACTGCAAAAGAGGTCCTCTGGGACTTCAGGGATCTGTCGGAGATATTCAGGTTTCACGTGAGGGGCGCTTGGTCCCGAGCTCATAGCCGCCGACATCCTCGCTCAGCGACGTCAACCGATCCAGTGCCGACGCCCGCTTGGCGTCGCGAGCCGTCTTGAATGCCGCCACATCCGTTGCTCGCAAGCGCCGGTGACTGCCAACCTTTTCCGCTGGGAGCTCTCCAGTGTCCACCAAGCGGACCAGATACTGCCTGGACACGTTGAGAATATCCGCCGCAGCCTGCGTCGACAGCATCTCCTCGTCTGGCAGCACCGTCACCGGACGCCCCTCGGCGAGAAGCTCCGCAGCCTGATACATGACGTCGGCCAATACTTGGGGCAGTTCCAGTCGCTCGCCATCGGCATCGATGAGCTGAACGAGTGCTTGCTTCGCCCCCAATAGCGACGCGACGCGCGCAGCAGCCGACCTCTCGGGTGCCGGAATGGCATTCGACGTTTTGGTGGTTTTGTCCGACGATGTGCGATGTGATACGGCCATGCGAAAAATATGGCGCATAAACGCTATAAACGCAACCTAATACTTCTCCGAGCGATCGGAAGATCCCATGAGTGCCATGCTAGTCGCCGTTCTTGACGCCAATGTCCTGTTTCCCATGCTGCTGCGCGACACACTGCTACGTGTCGCGGCAGCAGGTTGTTTTCGGGCTCACTGGTCGGCTCGCATCCTCGAGGAAATGACCCGCAACCTCCTCAGCGACTACGGCATGGAGCCATCAAGGGCCGAAGCATTGCGCATTGTCATTGAGGAAGCATTTCCTGACGCGAGCGTGGAAGGATGGGAGGAACTAGAGCCGGACATGCGAAACGATCCGAAGGATCGACATGTCGTAGCGGCGGCGGTTGCAGCCGGTGCTACTGTCATCGTGACGTCGAACATCCGCGATTTCAGCAACGTTCCCGACGGCATCGTTGCCATGACCCCTGATGAATTCCTTTCGAAAATCTTCGCAAAAGATCCAACGGCGGTACTCGAGGCAATCACGGCTCAAGCAGCCGCGTACCGGCGACCAGCGCTGACCACACGGGAGTTGATCGAAAGACTTGCCCTCACGTCACCTGGTTTCGCCGAGCAGGCGCTCGAAGCCCTTGATGACCGCTGACCTTAGTTTGTGACGACCAGGAGCCTCGCTCCGGCGCACTACTGGAAATTCCGGCTCTTGATCTTCAGCGTATCGATATGAAGATCCGGCGTGAACGCACAAGACGCGTGCCGAGCCGCACCACATGCAGGCCGGTGTCGTCGATCGGTTCCAGCGTGCAGTCCCAGCGCGAGCGGTTGATGCAGACGGGACGGACCTCTACGCCGTGCTTCCTGGCATCGGCGACGATCTGAGCGGGCGCATAGAAGCGTACCACGACCGGCAGATCGTCATCCTGGAGCGCAATGCGTGGGCTGATTGGCTCGATCCAACCGTTTCTGCGAAGTCCCTGATCAAACCGCTTCCGGCCGGAACGCTGGCGGTCGAACACGTAGGCTGAGACTTAGCTTGCACAAGCGAGCCGCCGTGAGGAGAATGGAGCTCACAATTGCGCCAACAGCAATCGCACGAGAGTTTTCGATCAGCGGCTGCTGTCGATCGGCAGTGTTGAAGAAGTCAGGCTTGAAGCCGGTAGAGTAGCTCGCTCAGACGTCTTTGAGGATGAGGCGACCACCTCGCCCTAACTGGCAGCCCATTGCTACTCGGCGAAAGACCCCGCCTCTACCTTCCCTAAGACCGTCAGATCCTGAACGATATGCGGATTAATGATGACGAGGTCAAAAGGCGACCGGCCATTTGCTCAGTGCAAAGCCGCGAAAACCCGGCAGTTGACATCGAGGTAGCGCAGCCCGCGCGAGGTTATCCGCGAACTCGCGCCTCAGCGGGTTTCTTGGCCCCGACGCCAGTGGTGCCACCTCGCTATTCGGCATCAAATCGTTCGAGCATCTTCTTGAGCCAGAGGTTCTGTGCACGAAGCTGTTCAGCCAGCAACCTCTTGAGGCGCTTGTTGTCTGCGTCCAGGACGGCAAGCTCGTCGGGGGAGATCGGACTGTCGACAATCCCGGTCTGCGCCTGTCGATCCTCGTGCCCAACCTTCGAGTTGTGCGCCATCGTCTGGGCGGCGGCGCGCTTGGCGCGCTTTCGAGGAGTGCCGGTTGATCTGGTTCGAGGCTGCGATGCCGGTTGGCTCTCCTGTACTTGGACAACCGCTTCGGCCGGATGATCGGCCTCATAGTGCTTCGAGATTTCGACCTCTGCGCCGTTGGCAAATGATGTCGCTCCTAGTGCAGCAACGTCGACATCGTCAGCGCGTTCGTTGACAGACTCTGAATTGATCGGAGCAGCGCGCCTAGTTTCACCCGCGTCAGGCGTTCCGGGTGCTTCATCTGAATTGAACAGGTGCGACGCCGCATCTTCCACTTCGCGGGCCAAACTCTTGAGATCTGTGTCTCCCCAGATTGAGTTCGTCTGGGCTTTTGGCTGTCGTCGCCCTGACTTGAATTCGACAACGAATCTCCGTTGTGGCGTCTTCATCTATTTTCAATCCTAGGCAAACCTTGAGAAAGCCAACGCCGATTGGCGCCGCTGCATTCCTGCTGGCGCACCAATACAGTCCCTCCTCGCGCGCATCAACTGCTCGCCAACCTCGCAGCTGGCGGGCCCTTCACCGCGAGAGCGGGAAACAGCAGGGCTACGTTTGCCGCGACGATGCCAAATGGGGAGCAAATATAAGCTTCGGCGTAACACGGAGGACGCCGATGAAAGCGTCGTCCGGTGCATTCCCGACCTGTTAATCCAGACCGAGCCTCTTGCGCAGTTCGGCATTTTCCGCTCGCAGCTTCTCCGCCAGTCGCTTGCGGAGCCGCTGGTTTTCCTCTTCCAGCTGGACAAGATCTGCCAACGCATCGCCGGCCGGTAGGGGCTTGGTGCTCTTGGTGTCCTTATGCTCGACAGGTTTCGCAGCACCTTTCCAATGATAGTAGGTCTGCTCCGATATGCCGGCGCTCTTGATGGCGTCCTTGAGGGTGTTGCCGTCGCCGACTTGCGTCGCGATCAGCTTGAGCTTCGCGCTCTTCTCTTGCTCGCTATACCCCCTGCGTTTAGCGGCCGGCGTCGTTGGTTGAGCTGGTTCGGAAGCCGCCTTCTGAGGCGGTGGCGACCTCCGCTTCTTAGCGGTTGCTGCTTTCACTTCTGCATCCGTCGCTACAGCCGCAGCAACTGGTCCCGCATTACTCTCGTCAGCCATCAGCAATTCCCTCCTTGAGTCATCGCCTGTTTTCGGCTGAGTGCTCCACAGAGTCAACACAACCATCGGAGTCCTGCTTTACGGATCGTTGATGTCTGGCTTGTGCCCAGAGCCGGACACGGTGAAAGGCTCCCAGCTATCACCTGAAATAAAATGGCCCCCTGCTTGCAACTACCCCCCTTTTTACCAATCGTGGCGACCGTACAGGATGGCTCAGGTTCGGCGCGAGCGCGAACGGTATTGCAGTATGGTACCGCGGGGCACCGCCTACTTAGTCGAGATTCCACGCCCGCCCCTCACGGCCAAAGCGACCGTCATGGTTCATAGCTATCCTGAGGCGCAGCGCGTCCAGCGGCGAATACCCACTGAGCCGATTGATGGCTGCCTGCTCGCCAGGTTCTCGCACTCATTCAATTGAGTGGCGGCGAGGCCTTCGCCGCTAGGCAAAGATAACGCCAGTGAGCGCTTGTAAGACGCGCTGCCAAGCTCACGAAATGTCGAAGCGCTCGAGCATCTTCTTTAGCTGAACGTTCTGCAGATGAAGCTTTCGAGCGAGTTGGGTCCTCAGCATTTTGATTTCTTCTTCAAGTGTTCCCACTTCCTGGAAGAACACGTCACGTGAAGACGAGGGCTGCAAGCTTTGATGATGCTTTGGGGCGATGGCGCTCTGGGCAGCCACGTGGGCGTTGGCTCTCTTCCCACGTTCTCGACGCTTGACCCGCGGTTTGCTCTGCGACTTTGTGCTTGCCGCTCTTTTCGGAGCTAACGAATTCGCCTCGGCATCCGATTGGCTGGCTTCGTTCCGCGCAGTTGTTCGAGCCAATTCAGCATCGATCGGCGGTTCTAACGCCTGCTCGACTTCGTCATCGCCTTTCGCCTCATCCGATGCAACCGACCCTTGATCAGCCGAGACGCCCTCTACGTGAGCAGGTGGGCTGGCAGCTACCCTCAAACTCAGCCGAAGTGCGGGCGTATGCTCCGCATCGCTCTCGAAAGCCTTGGAATCGGCGTTATTGCCGATCGAACTGTCTTGCGCTTTCGCCGATGGTCGCCGCGACGTCAATCGAACAAGGAATTCCCACGGTGTTTTCATTGTGTTCCCCCCTTGAGCAAGCCGAACTTTAATCCTGCTGCAGCTGTTGCTTCCTCACAACTTTCGAAACGGCAACACCCTCGCGGTAACGAGCCGGCGCAACCTGCATGCCACGGCCTGCCCGGCAAGGCCATTCCCTCAAGCCTTGTACCGATCAAACGCCGTCGGCCTTATGACCGGTGGGTCGGCCTCTTCCCACCGGTAGATCTCTGACCGCAGGAAGGCGAGCTCCGCGGTGAGCCGCTCCTCGTCGATTTCGATCCACCAGGATTTCGGACGGCCGTCGCTGCCATCCGACCAGCGGTATCCCCGAGCCTTCAGATGATCTTTCATGTCGAAGGGGCTGTGCTCGGCGAAGATGCGCACGCGTGAGCGCTGACTTGTCTTGAGAAGTTCCGCAAACGCGCCTGGCTCCGTCACACCGCCGGCGCCGGCGAGCACCTCGAGCAGAGCGAAACAGTCATCGACGGCGCGATGGCCATCGTGGAAGTAGCCGCTTTGACCAATCAGATAGCCGAGCCTCGTGCCCTCGAACCCGCGCGTCGCCCAATCGACTTCCTTGACGGAACAGGCCCATGCCTTGCCGGAAAACATGCTTGAAAACGCCTCGCAGAACGGACGATCGAAGCCGGCATTGTGGGCGATCACCAGGTCGGCCGGGTCGAGCAACGCTCGAAGCGACCCGACATCGATCATCTGCCCGGCAACCATCTCGTCGGTGATTCCGGTGAGGCGGGTGATTTCAGGAGGGATTGGAACAGATGGCTGCTGCAGGCCGCCGTAAACGCCCGTGACGTCGCCGATATGGCCCTCGTCGTCGAAGGTGAACGCAACTGCGCCGATTTCGATGATCTCGTCCGTGCTGTGGTCGAGGCCGGTCGTCTCGGTGTCGACGATCACTCCGATGCGAGGAAATCCCGGCCGCGGTATATCGACGATCTGGCGGCCGACAAGCTTGCGCAAGACGCGATAGCTGCCGCTCTCCTCCAAAAGCCGGACCATGCTCTCGTTATCGAATGGCCTCCGCCGCTGCTTCAAGGGTCCTCGCAGCCTCACAACGACGTCATCGCCTGACTGGCGCGACGAGGAAAACATATCCAGTTGAGACATCGGCCTCCAGTGTCCCCGGGCTCTGCGCACCAGTAGGGTGCGGATCATGCGTCAGGATAGAAACCGAGAGAGACCCTGGCAACGCGAATGAGGTCGGCAGAACCGGACACACAAGCCAAAATGCCCGGAAATCTGTTGAAAAGGCACACCGAGCCTCCGGCACTGCCGCTCGCTGGCTACGGCGCGCTCGAGGGGCGCGCTCGCGAAGGCAGTTGACGTTTTCGAAGGCAAGGCGACACTTGCAACCTGCAGCAAGGCAGGAGGAAAAATGATGGCCGAGTCAGACCACTGGCGCCACATGGCAAGCGCGCCGAAAAACGGAGTCGGATCCTCGTCACGATCCGCCCGTCCGAACAGGGGGCGGCAGAAGTTGACCTCGCGCACTGGTCGAATGGCGATCAGTTCGGCGCAGAAGGTTGGCGCGCCGCTGATTCGTCGCCCGGCCGCATCATCGAATACGCCGAGCCAGAATTGAAGCGCTGGATGCCGATGCCTTCGGCCAATCTCAATCGCACCTCCATGCCCTCACCCTGGGAAGGCGATGACGAGCAAGAGCTCGACGGGTCAGGGATTTAAGAACGCGCGCCGCCATGTTGCGAAGATGGTACGCAGCGAGTCGCAAAATCCGACTCGACGACAGTGCACCCCGTCGATCCCTGGGACTCACGGATCGTCCAACAAAATCGATCAGCGTCTTGATCTTCGGAAGTGACATGCGAGAGCTCGGTATTTCGGTGTTCCTCTCGCAATTCGCGTTTGGCTGACTTCCTCGTACACGACGGGCCCAAAACGACTTTTGAGACGTATGCTTGCAGCGTGTGGAACGCCTAATCGCGATCCGATGTAAAGGTCGGGTCGACTTTGAACCGGCGACCCGCCTGCTCAATGATTGGTAGTCGCGCTAAGTGTTGATAGTCCCAGACGCCTCTCAAGCGCGCCGAGGTCTCTTCGCCCGCCTATTGGCTCGGTCGGCTTGCCGCAAGTGCCCGAACAAACAATGTTCCGGACAGCCTAGAAGGAGAGGCTGAAGGATCTCTGACCAGTCCGGAAAGGTTGCAGCGTCACAGGCCGACGCAGGCTGCCATTCGGAGCGCTTCTTCCCGACTACCTAGCTACATCGAGATAGAGGAGAAGCGCCTCGTGTTGATCTTGAAGAGATCGGTACCGGGGTCGGGATCGTACTGGCTGGTCTGCCTGCAATCCCGAGCCAACTATCCTCCCCTCCAAGCGTTCCGCACGTGGCTCGCAAAGGAGGTTCAGACAGCATCGTAGGGATTCGAAGCTAGATTTGCCGCTACGATTGGCCGGGACGGCGGCTTGGCCGCGGCCTCGCGGCTAAGCCGCCATCGGTGCTGGCGGCGCATTCGCCGACAAGATCCTTAATGTTCCACTATCGATGGTGGCGGCGCCGTCGCCGCCGACCCTGCGCCGGTAAGCAGGTTCAGAAATATCCCGCTCCTAACCCCTATGATCTGCCGCGCCAATCTTCGAGAACGCCGCCTCCAAGGAGGCCTCGAGGAGGTCTAGCGCCTGGTCGAGAACGTCATCGGGGACAGTCAAAGGAGGGAGCAGCCGGATGACATTAAAGCGCGTGCCGCAGGACAATAATATCAGCCCTCTCTGCTCTGCTTCCGCGACGATTTGCGCGGTCAACTGCGGCGCAGCAATCCTGCCGTTCCGATCGTCGACCAGTTCGAAAGCGATCATCGCACCATGGCAGCGTATGTCGCCGATACGCTCCATGCCCTGGCGCTGCGCGATGGACTTCAAACGGCTTCCGATCTTTTTCCCGATCCACGCGGCACGTGCGCAAAGCTTCTCGTCCTCGATGACGTCAAGAACCGCATGTGCCGCGGCGACGGCGATCGGATTTCCGGCATAGGTCCCGCCGAGACCGCCAGGGTGCGCCGAATTCATGACGGTCGCCTTGCCGACGACGGCGGAAAGCGGGAAACCGCCGGCCAGCCCCTTTGCTAGAGTGACGAGGTCTGGCTTGACGCCGGAATGTTCGATGGAAAGCATCTTTCCGGTCCTCGCCATCCCGCCCTGAACTTCGTCGGCGATAAGGACGATGCCATATTTGTCGGCCCGCAGGCGCAGTCCTTGGAGGAGCTCGCTCGGGGCGGCATTGAAGCCGCCTTCACCTTGAACGGGCTCGATTATGAAAGCGGCAACGCGTTCGGGATCGACGTCGGATGCCAACAGGCTGTCGAGAGCCGACAGCGACCCCTCGGCCGTCACCCCAGAAAAGGCGGCCGGGAAAGGCACATGGTAGACTTCCGCAGGAAATGGTCCGAAGCCCTTCTTGTATGGCACCACCTTCCCCGTGAGTGCCATTCCGAGCACGGTGCGTCCATGAAAAGCGCCGAAAAACGCGATCACCGCCGAGCGCCGCGTATGGGCGCGGGCGATCTTGATCGCATTCTCCACCGCCTCTGCACCGGTGGTCACCAGCATGGTTCTGTTTTCTTCGCCGGTGTCGACGAGGGCGTTCAGGCGCTCTGCCAGGCGGACATAGCTTTCGTAGGGAGCGACATGAAAGCAGGTGTGGGTGAATTGCTGAGCCTGTTCAGCAACGGCGGCCATGACGCGCGGATGCCGATGGCCCGTGTTGGTTACCGCGATGCCTGCCGCGAAATCGATGAAGCGCCGTCCATCGACATCCCACAACTCCGAATTCTCGGCGCGCTCGACGAAGATGCTCTTCGTCGCCACCCCCGCGACGACGGCATTTGCCTGTCTTGATTTGAGTGTTTGCGAATTGGTCATGAACCACCCCTTCCAGTACGTTCCCGTTGATAGTCAAAGGTCTTCTTGCTTCATCCCAGCGATGGCGAAACGTCCGCGGACGAGACGAGCAGGATCAGTGCTCGCCTCGGGCAACCAGGAGAGCCAGGCGTCCAAGGCAAGCCATTAATCCAGCGTGTTCTGCAGCCAATCGGCAGAAATATGCGGGTGCGAAAGCTCGGGCTCCCGGCCACGGAGAATGCAAAGGACGCGCGGGGGCGTCAGTGGGATCTGCTGGATCCGGCGCCCCGTGGCATTCGCCACCGCGCAGGCGATGGTCGCCGCCGTGTTCAGGATCGGCACCTCGCCCGCGCCCTTGGTGCCGAGCGGCCCCATCGAAGGCGCTCCCTCGTAGAGGTCGATTGCGACGGGCACCGCATCGAGAGCCAGCGGCAGGCGATAGGTCTCGAATCCGGATTGCCGGATTTCGCCTTGGGGACCAAGGGTGACTTCTTCGTGCAGCGCATAGCCTAGCCCCTGCACGACACCGCCCTGTACCTGCCCGTGGATGGCGCGGGGATTGAGCGCGCGGCCCACATCCTGAACGACGTTGTACGAAAGCACTTCCACGTGACCGGTCTCCGGATCCACCGCCACCTCGGCATCATGGACGGCGAAAACGGGAATATCGATGGCTTCGATGAAATGACCCATTGCGCAGCCCGCCATGGCGGGCACGTTCTTCGCGGTGAACGAGCCGGTTCCCGTCACCGGCCCGCCGATCGACTGTGCCCGCTGCACCACTGCCGCGACGGTGGCGCCGGAGCCAGGAATGGCAGCGATCTCGACCCGGCCGTTGCGCAGGGCCAGCCGCTCGGGCGGCGTCTGGAGCATCTCGGAGGCGGTCTTAAGCAGATTCTCCCGGATCGGGACACAGGCCTCAATGCTGGCGGCGCCAATCGACACCGTGGTCCGCCCACCGCCGACCCCGACATCGAGCCCCGCCGCATCGGTGTCCGCCTGTTTCACGATCACGTCACGCGGGTCGAGCCCCAACTGGCCTGCCACGATCTGCGGGAGGGACTGCGTCATGGTGCCCGAGCCGATCTCGACGCCCGAGGTGACCAGAGTGGCGCTGCCATCGGCGTTGAGATTCACCGTGGCGGAAGAAGGTCCGACGAAGATGAACCATGTCCCGACGGTGGTGGCGCGGCCGTAAAGTCGCCCCGCCGCCCGCTCGCGTGCGGAGCCGACCTTTTCGCGCAAGGCCTCCATCCGCTCCAGCATCGGCCGCAACACCTCGCCCTCGAAGACCTGACCGGTAGCGCCAAGATCGCCGTCGCCCAGAACGTTCCGGCGACGGAACTCGATCGGATCGAAGCCCAGCTCGGCGCAGATTTCGTCGGTATGCCGCTCCAGCGCGAACGTGTTGTAGACGCCGTTGCAAGCCCGGAAGGCACCGTTCGGCGGCGTGTTGGTATAGATCGCGCGGCTCGTCAGCCGGACGGCGCCGAGACGATAGTTGCCGCCGAGCGTATGCGCCGTCATGGTGGTGAGGAATATCTGTTCGCCGCCATAGGCGCCGCAGTCCATCAGCACGGTCGCCTCGCGCCCGACGATCTCGCCGTCGGCCGTCACGGCCGAGCGGATGCGAATATCCGCATTCTCGCGGCAGAGACAGGTCGTCATCTCCTCAGTGCGGCTGTTCTCGATCATGACGGTCCGGCCGGTCTTTCGGGCCAAGACTGCCGTGATCGGCTCGATCGTCGCATCGAATTTCAGCCCGAAGCCCCCGCCGACCGGCGGCACCGTCACCCGCACCCGACCGGGCGGCAATCCCATCACCTTGCCCGTAACATTGCGCACCGTCCAGGGCACCTGGGTGGAGGTCTGGATATGCGCGCGGTCGTCTTCCCAGGTGCAGATAGCCACGCGCGGCTCGAAGGGCACATGGTTCTGGCGGCCGACGCGGAAGGTGCTTTCGACGATCCTCACATCGGGCTGCGCAAAGGCGGCATCCACGTCGCCGCGCACCGCCTTTGCCTCCCAGGCAACATTGCCGCGACGGCTGCCGCCCTCGAAGAGATCCTCGTAGTTGCGCCAGTTTTCGTGGACCAGCCGCGCCCCAGCAGCCAAGGCTTCCTCCATCGTGAGGACGGGTGCGAAAGGCTCCACCTCAAGCTCGATCGCGGCAACGGCAGCGCGGGCCTGCTCCTGAGTCTCGGCGGCAACGGCTGCGATGGGTTCGCCGATGTAGCGAATCGTATCCGAAGCGAATAGCGGATGGTCGGCAACGCCGATGCCGAAAAGACCTGGCGCATCGGCGGCCGTCGCTACCGCGCGCACCCCGGGGCATTTCAGCGCGCGCGAGACATTCAGCCGGACGATCCGCCCGGCCGGCACGGTCGAGCGCAGGAGTGCCGTGTGCAGCGTGGTCGCGTCCATCCGGTCATTCGTGTATCTCGTCCTGCCGCGCAGCTTGTCGGGCGCATCGCGGCGGGGCAGGTTCATGATCGTCCGCTCGACCTCAGACATCGGCGCCTCCGGCGTGCTCGCCCTCGGCAAGACATTCCATCACCGCATCGACGATCCGTTCATATCCGGTGCAGCGGCAGATGTTACCGACCATGGCGTGCTTTACGGCATCGCGGTCGGCGCGAGAGTTCTCGCGTAGGAATTCGGAAAGGCTCATGACCATACCCGGAAAGCACATGCCGCATTGCACGGCATCGACCCTCTCGAAAGCGGCCTGAAGCCGTTGTGCCTCGGCATCGAACTGACTGGCACCCTCGATCGTCGTGACCGACAGCCCCTCCAAAAGACCCACGGGGCGCAGGCATGCCGGCACTGGTTCGCTTTCTACATGGACGATGCAGGCGCCACAGAAACCCTCGCGGCAGACCGCCTTGGTGCCGGTCATGAACCTGTCGCGGCGTAGCAGGTCGATCAGCGGAGTCATCGGATCGCCGTCGAAGCGGCAGGATTCACCATTGAGCTGAAAGGTCGTGGTCATTTGCTCTCTCCCGACAGCAGTGCGGCAGTGCAGCGGCGCACAAGCGCGGGAAGGACCTCGCGCCGGTACCAGCCGACGGCTTCGATCCCGTCGCGGCCCCTGAAATCGTTAAGGGTGGCGGCAAGCTCCGCGGCAAGCTCGGGCGTGAGCTTCTGCCCATGCAGCGCCTGTTCGAGCGCCGTCCAGCGCCGCGCCACCGGTTCGACCGATCCGACCGCGATGCGAAGCTCGCCGTCGCATATCGCCATGGAAACGATGGCGACCGGATAGTCTCCGGCCTTGCGCATCGGCAGTCGCTGGTGCGCGCTGCGCTCAACCGAGCGCGGTACGCGGACGCCGGTCAAGAGCGCCTGTGACAAAAGCTCGGCCCGGCGTGCAAGGAACTCCGACATCGGCAGGGTTGCCGCGCCTTGCGCGGTCTCCAGTTCCACATGCGCGCCACAGGCGAGCAGAGCGGGCGCGAAATCCGATGCCGCAAAATCGACGCAGCAGAGGTTGCCCCCCAGTGTCGCCACCCGCCGGACGGCGGGATTGGCCGAGCTAACCGCAGCCGCCACCAGACCGGCCAATTGCTGCACGTTCCGCAGGGCCTCGACCAACGCAACATGCGTGACGGCGGCGCCGATCACGTACTCTTCCGCTTCCGCTCCGACCCGATTAAGCGCTGCGATGCGGCCTACCGACACCAGCCTCTCGGGCATTACCTGCCCGCGCACCGGCGCCCGCATCAGCCAGGTTCCCCCGGCCAGCACTGCCCTGCCCTGCCGCAGCGCCTCGCGCGCTTGTTCGATGGTTTCGGCCAGAATCAGCCGCTGTTCCGCAATGCCCGGCATAACCCTCGGTCCTCGGAGTTGGATTCCATGTGGCGGGGATGCCGGAGGGTGGCATCCCCGTCCGCTCAGGCCCAGTGGGCGACGGTGCGCTTCTCGAAGCTTTCGCGGAACTGTGCGGTTGTCTTTTCCAACGCCTCGCCGGTTTCCCAGTCGAGGATCACCGCGTGACGTCTGAGCACATCCAGCTTGCCGAGCTCGCCTGCCTTGTAAAGGCGGCTGACCTCTTCCGGATCCATCCGCGCCCAGTCCTTGCGTTTGGAACGGATCTCGGCGCGCAGGGCTTCGGTAGCTTCGGTGTCGACCTCGTACTGGCAGAGATCGGGGTCGATCGCGCGGATGACCACGCCATAATCAAGAGCAGCGCGCTCGATTGAGACGTAGTCGTCGATTACATCCTCGACCACTTTCGCAGGATCGCGCTCCAGCGGGTCGCCGAAACCGCCGCCGCCGGCCGTCGGTCGCGCGAATTGATCGCCCGTCTGCACAGGATAGTCCGAGAACACCGAGCCGAGCCAGATTTCCTCATCGCTGCCCGCCTGCTTGATGGAG
This sequence comes from Sinorhizobium fredii USDA 257, assembly GCF_000265205.3. Classification (NCBI taxonomy): domain Bacteria; kingdom Pseudomonadati; phylum Pseudomonadota; class Alphaproteobacteria; order Hyphomicrobiales; family Rhizobiaceae; genus Ensifer; species Ensifer fredii. The sequence goes on along the minus strand of NC_018000.1, from coordinate 2,609,696 downwards.
AGACCATGCGGCATGGAAGGAAGCCCGCCTTCGACCCCCCAAACTACCGCCCGCTCCCGATCGCAGATGTAGGACATCACGGCGTTTTCTGATTTCAGAAGGACCGAGGTTTTCTGAACGCCCGTGCCGCCACGCCACTTACCGGGACCGGCCGAATCCCGCAGGATCTGGAATTCAACAGTGTGGGTCGGATTGACCCGCTCATTGCCCTCGTTCGGCTGCGACATCAGGCCGGTCCCGAATGCGGCCGTGGTCACATCCGCGCCATCCTTGCCGTTCCGTCCGCCCCACCCGCCGGGAAGCCATTCGTAGAACATGAAAATCGGCTTGTCTTCCTTGCGAGCATCGCGACCGCCGGCCAGAAGATATTCGAGGTTGAACGCGCACGCGATTGCGCGCTCGGGGATGATCTTCGACCACATCTCGAAGATTGCGTTCATGATCTTCTCGAAGGGCATCAGGAAGCCCGTGACGGCGACGGGCCATTCTGCGCTCACGACGCTGTTCTTGGGCGCAATCACTTCGATCATCCGATAGAAGCCGCTGTTCAATGGTAAGTCCGGGAAGAAGGTCTTCATTCCCGCCACGACGGCTGAGAAGGTTGCCCCGGGCGCCGAATTGTAGATCGAGCCGATCGTCGGATGGCTTCCGGCAAAATCGTAATGGATGCTGTCGCCCTTGATCGTCATCTTGATCCGGATCGGTATCATCCCCTCGCTGCCGGCGGGATCGCGGTCGATGTAATCCACCGTTTCCCAACTGCCATCCGGCAGGGCCGCAATGCGCTGACGGACCGCGCGCTCGACATAATCCTGCACTTCCTGCATGCCCTGCATGACCTGACTGCGACCGTATTTCTTGACCAGCCGGAGCAGATCGACCTCTGCAACCTGGGTGGCCTGGGCTTGCGAATGAATGTCACCAATGATCGACTGGGGATCGCGCGTATTGGCGGCGATCATGTTCGCCACATCCGCGCAGAACCGTCCGCCATGGAACAGTCTTATCGGGGTGATCCGCATGCCTTCCCGGAACATCTCGCGCGCAGCGACATCGAACGACCCTGGTACCGAGCCGCCGAGATCGGACCAGTGGCCGTTCGACTGCGAGAAGCCGATCAGATGGTCTTCGTCGAAAATGGGCCGGATCAGGCGAACATCGCTGAAATGGGTTCCCCCGGCATAGGGATCGTTGATCGCATATACATCACCCGGCAGCATATTGCCCTCGAACGCGCGGATCACGTCCTTGCAGGTGAAATGCAGCGTTCCGACATGGACCGCGATATCCTGGTTGCCCTGGGCGACGCAATTCCCGTCGGAATCATGCAGGCCATTCGAAAAGTCACGGTTGTAGATCACGAAAGAGTAGCAGGTGCGCAGCATCCGCTCCGCCATCTGGTCGACCGAGGAGATGAACGAGTTCTTCAGCACCTCGAAGGTCACCGGATCGAGGCCCGGTTTCATCATCTTGTTCATCTCTCAGCCTTTCGTACGGATCAGGATATTCATAAAGTTGTCCACAACCGCGCTCATCCCGGCGGGAATGACGGTGGTGGAGTCGAATTGTTCGACAATCGCCGGTCCGAACAGTTCGGCGCCAGCGGCAAGGGTTTCGCGTTGATAGATGTCGGCATCGTAGGCCTTGCCGTCGAACCAGACCTTTCGCCGGCTGGTCGGATCGGGGCGGTGCGGGGTCGCCTCATATTCCGGGATGGCCGCCTTCGGCACTGTACCGATGGCTTTCACGGCGATCCGGAAGATCGAGACCGGAGCCTCGTCGCGGCGGAAATTGTATTCGCGCTCGTGCTCGCCATGGAAGGCCTCGATCAGGTCGGAAACACGTTCGATCCGCGGCGGGGCGGCAACTGAAAGGGAGCGCCACTGACCCTGGTACATCATCTCCACGCTGCGCTGCAGGATCATGTCGGCTTCGGGCACGCCCTCATGCACCAGGCGCTCGACGGCGCTCTTCTCCATGCGCAAGAAGGCTTCCTCGATATCCTTGGGATCGGTCGCCGCGGCACTCGCCATGAAGCTTTCGGAGAAGTCGTGCTGCACGTCGACGAGGAGGCAACCGAGTGCCGAGGTGACGCCTGGATTAGGCGGCACGATCACGGTCGGGATAGAGAGTTCCTTGGCAACCGCAGCGCCATGCAGCGCCCCTGCCCCGCCAAAGGCGACCAGCGCGAAGTCACGCGGGTCATAGCCTCGACTGATCGATAACAGCCGCACCGCATTCGCCATATTGGCATTGGCGACGGCGACGATGGCTTCGGCTGCCTCATGCAGGCTCATACCGAAAGGCTTTGCAACCGTCTCTCTGACCGCGGTTTCGGCGAGCGCCGGATCGAGGGTGATCTTGCCCCCCGCGAGACTTGTCCCCAGCCTTCCGAGGACGACGTTGGCATCGGTGTTGGTTGCAGTCGTATTGCCGTTCTTGTAGCAGGCTGGGCCCGGATAGGCGCCCGCCGACTGCGGACCATTGCGAAGAGAACCGCCCTCGTCGCGCCAGGCCAGCGAGCCGCCGCCCGCACCGATCGTCAGCACCTCGATTGAGGGAAAGCGGATCGGGTATCCGTATTCGATGTACCAGTCCTTCGTGATGCGCGGCTCGCGATTAAAGACTAGAGAAACGTCGGTCGATGTGCCCCCCATGTCGAAGCCGATGGAATTGGGATAGCCGCAGAGATTGCCGATGAAGCGGCTGGCGATAGCCCCCGCCGCGATCCCCGATCCGGCGAGGCGGGCCGAGAAATCCTTCACGCTTCCCGGAGTCATCACGCCGCCGCCGGTATGCAGCAGGAGAAGATCGCGCTCATACCCGCCCGCGGCCAGTTTCTCGCTCAGCCGGGAGACGTAGTCCACGACGACCGGTGCGCAGACCGCATTGGCCATGGTCGTCGAAAAGCGTTCATGTTCGAATATTTCGGGCATCACCTCGGAGGAAATGGATACGGGCACGTCCGGCATCGCATCCTTGAGAATTGCGCGCATCCGCCTTTCGTTGGCGCCGTTCACATAGGAGTTCATGAAGCAGACGGCGATCGACCTCACATCCCGCTTCTTCAAAACCTCCGCAACGCGGCGCGCATCCTCCTCGTTCAACTCCTCGAGCACGGTGCCTTCGGCATCGATGCGCTCGCGCACTGTCAGGCGATCGCGACGCGGGATGTAAGGCTTGGCGACGTCCTTATAGGTGTCCCACAGATCCTCCTTGTTGGCGCGGCGTATCTCCACCACGTCACGAAACCCTTCGGTGCAGACCATGGCGGTCCGGGGCAGGCGGCGCGTGATCAAGGCGTTGGTCGCCACGGTCGTGCCGTGCGAGAACATCGACACTTCACTGAGGTCGATTCTCCCCTGCTCGACCCCGTTCAGGATCGCGACCATCGGGTCGTCGGGAGTGGAAGAGGTCTTTTCAATGCGGATAGCGCCGCTATCCTCGTCCATGATGCAGATATCGGTAAATGTGCCGCCGACATCGACTGCAACTCGGATCTTCTTCATGTTGGCTCCTGATGTATGAGGCGCAGGCAAAGCTCCGCCCTGCGCCGGAATGCCGGCGTCGGGTTCATGGGGATGGTTAGTGATTTCGAGCCAGCTCAGCGCTGCGCCAGGGCGGCCGCCAGGGCCTGTCTCCTCGCCTCGGTCGGCGTCACGCCGAAATGCGCCCGGTAATGTTTGCAGAACTGGGACTGATCGGTGAAACCCCAGCGGTAGGCGATTTCCGCAACGGACCGCTTACTGCTGGTCACGGCGAGTTCCTCGGCGCAGCGGTTCAGGCGATTGTTCCGAATGAAGCTGTTGATCGACTGCTCGCTATCCGAAAAGAGCCGCTGCAGGTAACGCAGCGAGATTCCGCAAGCATCCGCCACCGATTGCGGCCGCAAGTCGGCATTCTTCAAGTGGTCACGGATATACTGCTCCGCGCGCTGCAGATGCGCCGCCCGAATAGGCGACACCATGCTGTCGAGAACTCGATCGTCGCTGCGGATCGCAAGGCAGAGCATATCCAGGATGTGCATTCCCGCAGCCTCGCGCGCTGCCTCGCCGATGTGGTCGATGTGGGCGACCGTGGTTTTGACCGTGTCGATGAAATAGGACGCCACGCCCTGCGTCGCGTCGAAGATCAGCGCACCGATGCGCTCGGCCGATCCGATACGCGAGCGCACGCTGGCCGAGGACACCTTGAGCACCCAGAGCGAATTCGCCTTGCCGTGCCAGAACTCATAGGGCGCATCGCCACGCTCCACCAGAAAGCCGCCGACGCCGCATTTCGCCGTGCGGGACCCTTGCGAGAAATTCACCTCGTTCAGCTCTGGGATCGTGATCAGGATGCTGCTGTCGCGTTCATTCAGGAAATGGCGGCGATGGCGGCGATAGAGGATCCCGTCACAACGCATCTTAGACAGACCCACAATGCCGAGCGACCAGGTCTCGAGGGAGCCCGAAAATTCGGCACGGTTGCGATATTCGGTATCGAGCGGGAAGTAGGTTTCGGTAACGGCCTGCTGCCAGGCATCCGCACCCCGATTGGTGATCCCGCCACTGTCAACGACGTACTTCATGTTCACCCCTCTTGATGACCGGTCTTTTCGCCGGCTTTCTTTCTCTGGAATGACTTTACACGGATCGGTCAGGTTTGCTTGGTCAAAAGCGTATAATTTTTCTGCGACTCACGCCCACCGATGGCGCAATGTCTCCGCTCAGTTGCGGCCGCCTGTGGCAGGCGCAACTCTCGAGTCAGCGTGCGCGAGAGCGCAACATGTCGAATGCGGCGCCGACGATCAGAATGGCACCGATAACCACCGGCTGAAGCTGGCCGTTGATCTGCAACAGGTTCATGCCCACGGACAAACCGATGACGAGCAAGGACCCTAGGGCAGGGGCCAGGACCGTTCCCTTTCCGCCGCGAAGGGATGCCCCTCCGACCACCGCGGCGGCGATGCTGCCAAGCACCAGGTTGGTACCGAGATTGGGCTCTCCGGAGCCGATCTGCGCGGTCATCAGCAGCCCTGCCAGCGCCGCGAGCAGACCGCTTGCCACGTAGGCGGCGCAGAGATTCAGCCGGACCCGCAGGCCGGCTGCATGAGCCGCCGCCGGACTGTCGCCCAGCAGGTAGAGCACACGTCCCGGGACCGTCGACGACAGCACGACATGAAGTGCCAATCCGACGAGGACGGCCATTGTCACCGGTGCGGGCAGGAACAGCCACCATGCCTCGTTGAAGGCGAAAGTGAAGGTCCGTGGGAGGTCGAAGATCGGGAAGCCGCCCGAGATGGTCGTGGAAAGACCGCCGAAGATGCTCATGGTCGCAAGCGTGGCCACAAAAGGATTGATCCTCCCATAGGCAACCAGTGTGCCGTTGATCGCTCCGATTGCGGCACCGATCAGCAGGCCCGTCGCGACCCCTGCTGCCACGCCGGCAACCGGACCGAGCATCGCCGTTACGGTGGTCATCACCATTGAGGCCGCAACCGAAACAAGTGAAACGCATGCGCCCACCGACAGATCGAAGCCCCGGGTGATCAGCACGACGAGCTGTGCCGCGGCGAGAAAGAAGAAGAGCGCCCCCTGCTTCAGCACGTTGGCGATATTGCCGCTTGACAGCATCGCTGGCTCCGCAAGGCCAAACCCCAGGAACACCGCGACGATGATCGCCGGCAACGCCAGTTGCATGAGTGACTCCCGAGGCCGGATCGGCGCCTGTTGCAACGAGTTAAGCATCCGACGTCTCCATTGAACCGGCGCGAGCCTCGACCCAAACGGCAATCAGCACGACCAGACCGATCACGATCACATGATACTTGCTGTCGATGCGGGCGAGGCTCATCGCATTGCTGAGGACTGAAAGAAAAAGCGAACTGAGGACGATGTTCTGCACCTTGCCGACGCCGCCTTTGAGCGAGACGCCGGCGATGACGGCGACCGAAATGCTTTGCAGCATCAGGTTACCCCCGAGCGTGGCCTCGCCTGATCCCACTCTTGCCGTCAGCAGGATGCCGGTCAGCCCCGCCAACAGAGCGCTGACGATATAGGCCGCGCAGATATATGTGCGGGTGTCGATACCGGTTTGGCGGGCTGCTTTCTCATTGCCGCCGACGGCATAGAAATATCGCCCGTAGGGCGATTGGCTCTGGAGGTACCAAAGGCCGAACACGACTGCGACCGCAATGAAGGCAACGCCCGGAACGCCGAAGAGCCGCCCATTGCCGAGGGCCTCCAGGAATAACGTCGGTAGATCATAGATCGGGCTGCCGCCGGTGACATAGGCGGCCAATCCGGTTGCGATCGACATCGTACCGATCGTCACCATGAAGGGGGAGATTCGTCCGAAGCTGACAAGCAGTCCATTGCACAGCCCAAGCAGCAAGGCAGGAAGCAGCCCGGCCAGACATCCAAGTACGAGCAAGCCGACGCCGGTCATCCCCCAGCCCGCCAGAAACACCAGCGCCATTGCGGTGCTGACGCTGGTGAGGGCAACGACTGCGCCGACGGAAATGTCGAAGCCGCCGACGATCATTACCATCATCTGCCCCGCGGAGATGACGGTCAAAAACGACGCGTTGCGCAGCACATTCATCAGATTGGCCGCTCTGAGAAATCGCGGTTCGTAAAGCGCTGTCAGGACACAGGCGGCGACCAGCATCAGGGGCAGTCCGGCAAACAGCCCCAGCCGGACGCCGGTGCGTCCTCGAAGCAAAGCAAGGCTCGTCATCTATTCACCTTTCCCTTGGCCGTCTTATTGTCGAAGAACAGCGACAGGACCGCATCCTCAGTGGCTTCGGCGCCTTCCAGCGACCCAACGACAGCACCCTCGCGCATCACCAGAAGCCGATGCGACAGATGGAGCACCTCCGCCAATTCGGAGGAGGCCACGACGACCGCCTTGCCGCTTTCGGCGAGTGATTTGATCACATCGTAGATTTGCAGCTTCGCCTGGACATCCACGCCGACAGTCGGTTCGTCGAACAGATAGATGTCGAAGTCGCGCGCCATGCCACGGGCGATCATGACCTTCTGCTTGTTACCGCCCGACAGTTGGTCGGGCGTGGCGTTCAGGTCGGGGGTGCGTATCTTCAGCCTGTCGACGATCTCGCGCGTAAAGGCCCGCTCGGCCTTCAGCCGCAGCCCGAACGCCCGTCGCGCGAATCTTCGTACATCCAGTGCAACCATGGTCGCGTTGGCGCCAATCGACTGGTGCATCGCCAGGCCCTCGCGGCCGCGGTCGGCCGGAAGATAGCAGATACCCGCGGCAATCGCCTCGCGCGGGCCATGATCCTGCAGCTGTCGACCGCCGACTTCGATTTTCCCGCCCGTGGATTTCTCGAGGCCGAAGGCGGCCCGGATGACTTCGGATTTACCGCAGCCGGCGAGGCCCGCCAGCCCCAACACCTCGCCGCTGCGGACCTCGAAGCTCACATCCTTGGCGAGGCCGCGCGGCAGCGACAGGCTATCGATCCGCATGAGCACGCGACCGGCCTTTCGCATGATCTCGGGATAGAACTTTTCAAAGGTTCTTCCTGTCATCAGTTCGATGAGTTCGCCGTGGGTGGCGCGCTCGCGCGGCAGGGTGGCGATGTGGCGACCGTCCCTGAGGACGGTGATCCGGTCGGCAAGCCGGTCGATCTCGGCCATGCGATGCGAAACATAGATGATACCGAGCCCATCGCTGCGAAGCTGCTCGACCATTGACAGAAGCCGACCCGCCTCGTGGTCGGTCAGCGATGCCGTAGGTTCGTCCAATACAAGAACGCGACATTCGAGGAGCAGCGCCTTGGCGATCTCGACCATCTGCTGATGGGCGCGGCGAAGGCTGGACACGCGCGCGGCCGGCGGAAGGTCGAAGCCGAGACGATCGAGCACCGCGCGCACCCGTTTGCGCATCTCGGACTTTGCCAGGCGACCATGGCGGGTCAACTCGTGTCCCAGGAAGAGGTTTTCCTCCACCGTCATTTCGGGAATAAGACTGAATTCCTGAAACACGACGCTGATGCCGCGCCGCCGCGCCTCGACGGGCGACAGGCCCGCGATGTCCTGGCCGAAGAGCTCGTACCGGCCAGAATCGAATTTCTGAACGCCGCAGAGAATCTGGATCAGCGTCGATTTTCCGGCGCCATTCTCGCCGAACAGAACGTGCACCTCGCCCGATCGGAGATCGAAGGGCACGTCCTTCAGCGCCTGAAAGGCCCCAAAGGACTTGCAAATTCCATGGAGCCGCAGAAGCGGCTCAGCGGTTTCGCCTTGCGAGCTTGGCTCGCAAGGCGATGTGTTTTCAAGCGACAGAACCGACATTATTCCACCGAGTAGACCGGCGACCAATCGGACGGAGCGAATGTGCGCGTCAGGTCCAGGCTACCGATGTTATCGGATGTGACGACGGTCATCGTCGGTGACAGATGATTGTAATGCTCCTTGCCTTCGAGTAGGCGCACGGCCAGGTCGACGGCAATCCGCGCCTCCATGACGGGCGATTCCGTGACCGTTGCGGTCACCTTGCCGGATTTGATCAGGTCGACGATCCCCTCGTTCGAGTAGTAGGCGGCGATGATCGCATCCTCGACCCCGGCAGACTCGAGTGCCTGACCAGCTACTTCGGCAGTCACGGCGGTGCCGAAGATCACATTCACGTCGTCATAGGCCTGCAGCGCATCTTCGACGAGACGGAGCTGCTCGCTTTTGCCGGTATCGCCGTATTTCGCCTCCAGGAGCTCCACCGAGGATCCGGCGATCGCACGTTTCACGCCTTCGGTCGAGGCCTCGGCCCAGCCCGATCCTTGGGGCCCCGGGAAGTGAACCATTTTTGACGGTTTGCCTGCGGCCTGATCGACCACGAATTTGGCGCCGGCGTCGGCCGCGTCGTCATAATTAGCGAAAATCTTGGCGTCGACCAGATCGCTTTTCAGCGGATTGATAACCCCGACCTGCACCACGCCCTTCCGCTTTCCCTCCTCTACGCTCTTGGCGAGGCCAGCTTCGGAAATCGCACCGATGATGATGGCGTCTGCGCCCTTGGCGAGGCAGTCGTTGTATTGCGATACCTGCTTGGCTGCCTCGGTATAGCCGCCTGCTTCAAGGATGGTAGCGTGAACTCCCAGCTTGCGCGCCTGATCGACGATGCCGTAGTTGACTCCGATCCAGTAGCTATCCTTCATGTGCGGAAACAGGACGCATATGTTCCATGGCTTCTCCGCCTTCTCGAGGCCGTTATAAGCCACCGTTTGCGACTTACCCTCATCGATGTTGATCACATCGAATGGCCAGATATCCCCTGCGTGCGCGATGTGCGCAGGGCTCGCGAGAAGCGCTGTGAAGAGGAAGGTCGTAGAACCCCAATTCGATTTCATTTTATTGTTCCCCTGATTGCGGCCCGTACGGCCGAGTTCTGATGCCGCGGCGGAATTTTGATTGTTTTTGTTGGCCGCGGCAGACTATAGCGCAATGGCGCGGGGGCTAATTGGTTTACAGCGACTCAAGTTTTATTAGGAAACGCACACGTTCCTGGGCCACTTCGAACCGACGAAAAGCAGATCATCTCGGGATATAACTTCGAAGAAGACGGAATCGAATCGATTGCCCATTCTGAAACGGGATCCAGCTTTTGGTGACCTGCCACTGAACTTTCATCCAGCGGCATCACCCCGGCAGATTCCGGTACCCATTCCAGAAGTCTAGCAGGTCTCAGAGATTGAATTTGAGTGCCTAGTTGCGGCCCCTCCTGCCCGGCCGAACGTTCCAGTCGATACATTATGCAACTTCAGAGGTCTAAAACAGGAACCCGTACTTCCGTCGAATGGACACATTGAATGCCGGCATTACTGCGGGTGTTAGACGCCGAGCGGCTCACTCCGACGTCTCCCAAGGGTTGATCACGGAGGCGTCAGTGTCTTCGAAATCCTTGATGTTGCGTGTGACAAGGATGAGATCGTGTACGATCGCGGTCGCGGCGATCAACCCGTCGATATCGCCGCGGGGGCGGATTGCCGCGATGCGGCCCCATTCGACTGCGATTTGGTCGGTTATCGGCAAAATGCGGTCGCCATGGTCGTGGCGCAGCTTGCGCAGCCATTCGGTGAGGTGCGCGGCAGTCTTCGGATCCGACCTCTGTTTCAGGGCAATGCCGCGCATGATTTCGCCGAGGGTGAGCGCACTCAGGTGGATGCTGAGCGGATCGACAGAGCGCAGCCAGGACACCGCCTGCGGCGTGCCGCGTCGCGCCTCTGAGACGATGTTGGTGTCAACCAGATACATCAGAAGGCCACATCGCGGCTTGGCGTCTTGACGCGTACATTCACCGCATCAGCGAGCTGATCGTCCCAAGCGGGACCGCCAAGCAGATCATCGACCAGCGTTGGCCGGCCGGCGCGCAGAGCGTCGTAGTCATGAGCGGACAGCACGACGGCCGTGCGCTCACCGCGCAGCGTGACAATCTGCGGCCCTTCATGGCGCGCCTTCTGCACCACCTTCGAGAATTGGTTCTTGGCGTCCTGCAGTTGCCATTCCATAGTTCCGCTCCAAGTTGGCTAGACTGTCTAGCTATAGTCCTATTTGTCTGCTATTGAAAGTGCCAATGTACCGCGCGGCCGATCGACAGCCTGCGCGCGACGCCGCATGATCGGCGATCTCGATTGTCCGTCCGCGCGGACCTTGATCTTCCTCACGTATGGAACGACGGCTACCGAAAATCCCACGCCGTCGTTCCTAGACGATACATTATGCGATCTTCGAAGCACAAAGCAGGAACATCCGAACACTGCGATCAGTATCGCGAAGCTGTTTGGAGCGTTGGCGATTTTCGCCATGGCGCCCTTTAGCGTTTTACGCAAGACTTTCGCCTGAAGCTAACCATTGATCTTGGCAGCGAATCATCCGAAGGCACGGTCTCCGTAACGGTGCAGCCAGGTGCAGACGTGAACCCTATAACCGAGGGCGTACCCGTCTCAGGTGGCGCTCGCGAAATCAATTTCGACAGGTCGAAGATCTCGCGACTTCCCGAGAATACCTTTGCACTGGTGCATGGGAAAGTTGTCGGACCGGATCAAACGGCCATTGGTTTTATCCCCATACAAATCATCGATTTCCGCGGACTAGAACGCCCAGAGCTGCCTATCTCAAATCGGAGACGTTTCATGCAGGCTTCGCCGCCGACACCAGCGACAGCGACGCCGCATTCCGATCGCGATGAAGGCGCTGGAGGCAAAGGTCAGCAAGGTGGCGTGGAAGGTCAAGCCGAGCTGGTACGTTGTGGCAACCGAGGACGGGGCAATAGCGCCCAAGCTTCTTCGCAGCACGGCCCGGCGCATCGGAGCCCATACGGCCGAGGTGGCAGGAAGCCATGTCGTGTTCCTCACCCAGCCCAGGGCGATTGCCGACGTCATCGACCGCGCGGCACGCGGGGTGGCCAAACCCGGCTCTGTCGACTCGTCCGCGAGCGCGACAGTGTAAGACAAGCAGAGAGCGGGTCTTGCGGATTTCGAACCCGGCGAGCTCAGGAGCTCACCGGGTAACCCGTGCTGCAGGCAACCGTCGCTCTCGCCAATGCGCTCCAAATCCCTGTCACGGCCGAGGGCATCGAGACGGAACGGCAGGCAACCGTAGTGCGGCTGTCAGGCTGCGACGAACTTCAGGGATATCTATTCAGCAGACCGGTGAATGCCGGCGAAGCCACCGCCCTCTGCTGCGCGGGGGGAGCGGCCGCACGCGTCAGGGCGTCGCTGACCGTAAATAACCGTAGTGGACGTTTCATCATGCAGTTGGCTGTTCCCGAATGATGCGCGTTCTCAAGGCTCCTGCGTACCGGTGACGGCGACATAGACCGAATAGAGCGACCTCGTCGCGGCGATGAAGAGGCGGTTGCGGCGCGGACCGCCGAAGGTGAGGTTTGCAACGGTTTGCGGTACGAGTACCTTGCCCAGGAGCGAGCCGTCAGGGGCAAAGCAATGGACACCGTCACCAGCGCTCGACCAGAGATTTCCCGCCAAATCTGTACGGATGCCATCTGGGATGCCGTCGTCGATCGACGCGAAGACTCGGTCGTTTTCCAGTCCCCGGCCGTCGACCACGTCGAAGGCGCGGATGTGGCGGGGCAGGCGCTCATCATGGCTCGCACCCGAATCTGCTACGTAAAGCGTGCGCTCGTCAGGTGAGAAGGCGAGACCGTTCGGCTGGTTGAAGTCCGTGGCGATCGCCTCGACCTCGCCGGCGTGCGGATCAAGCCGATAAACATTGCGGGTCGCCTGTTCCGGCTCCGCCCGGTGGCCTTCGTAATCCGAAAGGATGCCGTAGGTCGGGTCAGTGAACCAGATGGTTCCGTCGGAGCGCACTACGACGTCGTTGGGCGAATTGAGCCGTCTGCCGTTATAGCTTTCTGCGAGCACGGTGATCGAGCCATCGAGCTCTGTACGGGTCACCCGTCGCGTGCCGTGCTCGCAGGAGATCAAGCGGCCCTGTCGGTCGCGCGTGTGGCCGTTGGCGAAGTTTGACGGCTGGCGGAAAATCGAGACACCACCCTCCGGCGTCCACCGCAGTATGCGCTGGTTCGGAATGTCGCTCCAAATGAGGTGATTGGCATCGCTGAACCAGACCGGCCCTTCGGCCCAACGGCAACCGGAATAGAGCTCTTCCAGACGGGCGCTGCCGACGATCAAATTGGTGAAGCGCGGGTCATGGATCTCGTAAATGGGGTTCTTAGCCATGCGAACCGTCCTGGAATTAGCGCACACCCGGTTGTCGGCCGCCTGCGAGCATGATGACGCCTATGATGATGAGCCCGGTCATGATCAGGCGGATGCCAGCACCGAGCCCGTATGTATTAAGCATGGAAACGACGAGAAACATAAAGAGCGAGGCGCCCCAAATGCCCGGCACGTTGGAATCGCCGCCGGCGACCGCGGTGCCGCCGAGGACGACGACGGCAATCGACATGAGCAAATATTCCGAACCCATATTGAGAGCCGCGCCCCCGGAAAAGCAGGCGAGCAGATAACCGGCAAGCGAGGCGAGCACGGCGCAGAACACATAGGTGATGAAGCGAGTGCCGTCGACCGGAACTCCGGCCATCCTCGCCGCCGGCATGCTCTGTCCGATCGCCGAGATCCAGCGGCCGTAGATCGTCCTTTCGAGGAGGAACCAGGCGACAAGCGAGATGAGGAGCGCGATGATGGTGACATTGGGCATACCGAGCGTGCTGGCTGTCGTGAAATCCGCCAGGAAGCTGGGTGGTTTTATGCGAAGCCCGCGATTGGTCCAGATCGCTGCCGACTGGACGATGAAGCTCATCGAAAGCGTCGCGATAATCGGTGGGATGCGCAGCGCCTTGATGAGCGCGTAGTTGCACACGCCTACCGTGACCCCGATAAGCACGGCAATGAGCAGCCCCGGCAGGATCATGCCGTTCTCGACGTTCATGAGCTTCAGCGCGACCGTGCCCGCAAGCGTCATCGTGGCCGGTACCGACAGGTCGATATTGCCGGGGCCGAGCGTGATGACGAACATCTGGCCGAGGCCAACGATGATGGAAAACGCCGCGAAGGTGAGCGCTGCCTGCGAGAGGCCGATCGTGCTGGCGCCGCCTGTCACCACAATGGCGCCGGACCAGACCACGAAGGCCGCGATCCACGACCATATCCAGGCTTTTCGCGAAACCCGGGCAAGCGTCTTCATCGGCCCTTCTCCCGGCTCTCGATGCGGTTGAGGAGCAGGCGCAGCGCCAGCACTATAACGAGGATCGCACCCTGAGCGCCAATCTGCCAGTCGGGCGCGATGCGCAGGAAGGACAGGAATGAACCGGCAAGCGTCAGCGTCATAGCTCCGATCACGGCGCCGATTGGAGAAACCCGACCGCCGATGAACTCGCCGCCGCCGAGGATCACGCCGGCGATCGACAGCAACGTGTACCGGAGCGCGATATTTGCGTCCGCCGACGTCGTGAGGCCGACGAGCGCGATGCCCGCGAGGACCGCGAAGATCCCGGCGAGGCCATAGGCGGCGGCTCGCGCGGCGAGCACCGACCAGCCGGCCCGCTCCACCGAACGCTGGTTGCCGCCGACGCCGCGGATCAGCACACCGAGAGAGGAGCGCATGACGATCAGATGCGCAAGGATGGCGATGACGATACTCGCGATAATCGCCATGGGGGCGACGGGCGGCTTCGTCGTCATCAGCGCGCGCACCCAGTCCGGCGCCTGTCCGCCGGGCGCCGGCAGCAGGAGAACGGCAAGGCCCGCCCAGACGAAGCTCATCCCGAGCGACACCACTATCGACGGCAGGTTGCGAAGGTGTATGACTATACCAAGCGCCGCATAGACCATGACCACGCCGGCGAGGATGAGCGTGCCGACAAGCGGGGCTTCGCGCAGGAACGTCGCCGTCACGCAGGCGACGAAGCTCACGAAGGTGCCCATAGACAGATCAAGGTCGTTGACCGACATGATGAGCATCTGCGCGATCGTCGCGAGCGCGATCGGAACGGCGAGGTTGAAGAGCAGGTTAAGCCCGACATAGCTCATCGCGCGCGGCTGCAGCCAGAACACGGCGGCAAGCAGGACGGTAAGCGAAAGGGCCGGGATGGTGAGCCGGATCGCGTCCGCGGAAATCCTGACCTTCATGCCGCGGCTCCCTCAAACGAGGCGGCAAGGATGTTCTGTTCGTTGACAGCATCGCCGGCGAGTTCTGCGACGATCCCGCCCTCGCGGAAGACATAGACGCGGTCGCAGAGGCAGACTTCATCCATCTCCGTCGAATACCAGACGAAGGTCCGGCCGGTCGCGGCCTGCTGGCGGACGATCTCGTAGACCTCCTGCTTCGTGCCGACGTCGACGCCACGCATGGGGTCATCCATCAGCACCACGGGGGCGCGGGTCGCGAGCGCCCGCGCAAAGAGCACCTTCTGCTGATTGCCGCCCGACAGCGACAGGACGCGGTTCGCGAGGTCCTGCGTCCGAATGTCGATTCGGCGTTTCCACTCGGCGCCGCGCTCCACCTCCGCCTCCACCTTTACGACACCGCGCTTGGCCAGATCGCCGAGCGAGGCGATGGAGAGATTCTTCAGGATGCTCCAGAGTTCGAACACACCGTTGAGGCGGCGGTCGCCGGCGACGAACGTGACGGCCGACTCGCGGCGCGGCAGCCAGTCACTGCTCGCCGCCGCATGCAGCCTCATCAGCATGCGCGTTTGACCATGTCCGGCGAGCCCTGCAAGGCCGACGACCTCCCCACGTTTCGCGCGGAAGTGAATGCCACGACCGCCCAGCTCGATGACGACCGGCGCCTTCGCAAGATCCCGGATCGTCCGGCGACGCCCCTCGCCTCTCACGACGCTGCCCATGGCCTCGACGAGGCTGTGCTCTGTCCAGTCGGCGGCAGGCCGCTCGGCTACCACGCGTCCGTCCTTCATCACCACGATTCGATTCGCCGTGGTGAGAATCTCGTGCAGGATGTGCGAGATGAAAATCACCGATCCGCCGGCGGCGACGAAGCGACGGACATAAGCGAGCATCTGTCCCGCAAGGCTGGCATCGAGCGAGGACGTCGGTTCGTCGAGGATGACGAGCCGGGGCGCGATGCCGGCGTCGGAGAAGGCCATGGCGATCTCGACCATCTGACGCTCGGCGATCGTCAGTTCGCCGACGGTGCTGTCGCTTGCGATGTCATGCCCCGGAAAGACCGCGTCGAGGCTCGCCTCGATCACCTGCTTCGCACGTTTGCGCCAACCAAAGCCGCCGAGATGGCGGTGCAGAATGCGGGTGCTCTCGATAATCGTGAGATTGGGGCAGAGCGACAGCTCCTGGAAAACGCAGCGCACGCCCCGCCCCCGGGCGGTATTGATGCCATAGCGCGTGATCGCCTCGCCGTCGCAGGAAACGGTGCCCTGGTTTGGCGTCAGGCCGCCGTTGATGACGCTGACAATGGTCGACTTCCCGGCGCCATTGTGGCCGACGAGACCCACGCATTCGCCGGGCATGATCGCCAGCGTCACGCCATCGAGCGCCTTGACCGCACCGAAACTCACCCTGGCGTCAGCGACCTCGATCATCGCCTTCAGCGTGTCACCCGTCATTGATGTCGTCTTTGCTCCAAGGGGAACCGCCCGCGCGGTTCCGGAGAACCGAGCGGGCGCACTGGCACGCTTTACTTGGCGGCTCCGATGACCTCGATGGCGTCTTCCTGCGAATACTCGACATTCGCGACACCCCCGGCCTGTGTCTTGGCAAGGTTTTCCTCGAGATTATCCTGGTCGATGCGCAGGAATGGCACCACGAGGTCCTTCTTCACTTCCTTGCCGTCGAGGATCTGCTGGGCGACCCAGAAGGCGAGCGTGGAGACGCCCGGTGCGATGGAGACGGACATGGTCTCATAGCCATTCGCGTCCTTTTGCTCCTTCCACCACTTCAGCTCGTCCTCGCGGTTGCCCATGATGATAACAGGCATCGGTCGCTTTGCTGCGGCAATCGCCTGCGCCGCGCCGTATCCATCGCCGCCCTGCGTTACGACGCCGTGGATCTCCGGCAGGCTCGGCAGGATACCGGCAACGGCCTTCTGAGCGACGTCCTGAGCCCAGTCGCCATGGACCGAGCCGACGATCTTGAACTGCGGGAACTGCTTGACGCCTTCGTGGATGCCGGCCGAAATCTCGTCGTCTACGAAAACGCCGGCGAGGCCGCGGATCTCGAGCAGGTTGCCGCCCTGTGGCAACTTCTTGGAGAGATATTCGACCTCGCTGCGGCCCATTTCCTTGAAATCGACGGCGATGCGCCAGGCGCAGGGCTCGGTCACGATGCCGTCGAAGGAGACGACCGTGATGCCGGCGTCGCAGGCTTCCTTAACCGCACCATTGAGGGCTGTCGGAGACGCTGCATTGAGGACGATTGCGTCATAGCCTTGCAGGATCAAGTTCTGGATCTGCGCCGCCTGCTCGGTTGCCTGGTTCTCAGCCGTTGTGAAGGCGTCGGCAGCGGCGACGACGCCGGCCTTGACCGCCTCGCTCGTCACCTTTTCCCAACTCGTCAACATTGCCTGGCGCCAGGAGTTTCCGGCATAATTGTTGGAAAGCGCGATCTTCTTGCCGGACGTGTCGGCGAATGCGGATATGGGCATGGCGGCGCAGGCGACGGCCACCGATGCCAGGAGCATCTTGCGAAATGTCATGTCTTCCTCCCTCGGACCCGTCCTTAGATCGGATCGCTTCATCCCCCTGCGCGTTTCCCGCAGTCGGCTGAAAATTGTTCTTGCACTGAGCTTCCTCCTCTCAGTAGTGGCAGGATGAGGGAGAACGGGCAGCCTGTACAGGCGCCATACGGCAAGTCGTTTGCGGGTTCTGCATCATAAGTTGCGGGTTTATGCAGGACACCCATATGCCGTCGGGAGCTTAATGAAGAGCGGGTCGCGGGTTCAAGGAGCACCAAGCGCTCGCGGGGAGGAATTGCGGACATGCTGCACATGGCGCCGGCCGCATTGGTCGATCACTATCTTGGTATTTCCCGGCTGCTGGCGGGGCAGCTTGACTTCCGTTCTGCCATTCGCGCTGTCGCGGCCGAAGTAGCCCATATCATCCCGCACGATCACCTCGACGTCTGCATTCTGATGGTCGACGGTAATTATCACACGGCCTACGAGACCGGCATGGACACCGCCTGGGGAAACGTCGCCTCGGCGCCCGTTGTCAACAGTCCGATTCGCTCGCTCCTCTGGGGTGAGGTGGAGTACTTGCTGACCGACGACGCCATCAATGATGCGCGCTTCCACTTCGAGGGAGCCTTCAAGCGGCCGATTATCGAGCAGTCCCTGCGCAGCCGTCTGCACGTGCCGATGAAGGTCCAAGGCACAATCATCGCCGCACTCAGCTGTTCGTCGCAGGAGCCGGGGATATACACAATGGAGGACGTCGCCCGGGCCCGCATTATCGCCGACCTGCTGGCTCCCTATTTCTTCGCCCTGCGCGCCGCCGAACAGGCGCAGCAATCGGCCATCGTCGAAGCTGAAGCGCGGGCGCGCGAAGAAGGCTTGCGGCAGGGGGCGTTGAAGTTGACCGAAGCCCTGGAGCAGGAGCGCCAACGAATCGGCATGGACCTCCACGATCAGACGCTCGCCGATCTCACGCGCCTGTCGCGCCGCATTGATCGGTTGGCCCGGGCTGGCGAGCTGAACGGCGAGGCGCTTGAGCCCGTCTCGCGCGGCCTCCATCATTGCATGCAGGACCTGAGGCAAATCATCGAGCAGGCAAAACCCTCCGTCTTGCAGCTCTTCGGTCTCGCTCAGGCAGTCGAGAACCATCTCGGCCGGTCGGTGCGCGACAGTGCCATGCCGATTGAGTGGGCACTCGTCGACGAGACTGCGGGGGCCCTCGATGGCCTGGAACCGACGGTCAGCATCGCTCTCTTCCGC
Organism: Sinorhizobium fredii USDA 257; assembly: GCF_000265205.3. Lineage (NCBI taxonomy): Bacteria > Pseudomonadati > Pseudomonadota > Alphaproteobacteria > Hyphomicrobiales > Rhizobiaceae > Ensifer > Ensifer fredii. The sequence continues at coordinate 2,591,313 of NC_018000.1, read as the reverse complement.
ATTGCGCAGGAAGCGATCAACAACGCGGTTCGCCACGCCCAGCCAATGGCAGTCACCGTTCAACTCAAGCTCGAAGCCGGTCAGCTCGCCGTCGAGATATCGGACGACGGGCGCGGGCTTGCAAGGGCTCGTGGGCGCATCGGCGGTGGCATCGACAATATGAAGACGCGTGCGCGGCTCATTTCAGCTAAGTTTGCGATTGGGCCGGGGCGTAAAAATCGCGGCACGACAGTTACTGTCTTGGTGCCGCTGGAGCGGCCCGCAGCAGACGCGGAGGCACAGCCATAAGGGGGACCAGCGATGAAGGTACTGATCGTCGAGGACGATCCGCTTCACCGTTCATACCTGCACGAGGCGGTCTGTTCGGCGCTGCCCGAATGCGATACCGTCATTGAGGCGGAGAACGGCATTGTCGGCGAGCAGCTCGCCCGTGATTATAAGTCCGCGCACATCGTCATGGACCTGCAGATGACGAGCCGCAACGGGATCGAGGCGGCGCGCACCATCTGGAAAGAGCGTCCCGACACGCGCATCCTCTTCTGGTCGAACTATTCGGATGAGGCCTATGTCCGCGGTGTCTCGCGCATTGTTCCCGACGGAGCGGCGTATGGCTACGTGTTGAAGTCCGCTTCCGACGAGCGACTAAAGCTGGCACTCCGTTCAATCTTTGTCGAAAACCAGTGCGTGATCGACCGCGAGGTGCGCGGGCTGCAGCAAAAAAGTATCGGTCGCGCCAACAGCTTCACTGATTCGGAATATGAGATCCTCGTCGATATCGCGCTCGGCTTGACTGACCGGGCTATTGCGAAACGCCGAAGTCTATCGCTTCGCAGCGTTCAGAACCGACTCCAGCAGCTCTACGACAAGCTTGACGTCTACCAGGCGGCTGCCGACGATCACCTCGACGGCCAGTTCAACCTTCGCGCCCGCGCTGTCACCGTCGCATTCTTGCGCAAGCTGCTGAACTATAGCGCTTTGGAGAGGGCCGAGGCGGAGTTGCAAGACTGGCTGAAGGAGCAGAAATGAGTTGCGCGGGGCTTTGGGGCCTGATCGACTGACCTGCTCCCCTAATTGTCGGCGTTTATAAGTTCGCTCTGTTCAAGTTTTGGTCCTGTCTGGACCGGGTTGCACGTCGTAAGGACCCAAACCATCGAGGCTCATGTGCGGACGGTTCAGGTGGTCCCGTGGACAAGATCCATCGCTACGCAGCACCACGCTCGCCATGGGCGGGCTCGCACCCGGCGAGACCGGCCGCCATTGCTCCGCGCGCGCACAGCTTGAGGCGACCCACGCTGTGTCCGACGTGGCGGTGCACGAGCCGGCGCTTGTCGGTTTCGCCCGCGGGAAATGGCCCTCGGAGTCGGTGAATTTCAGCACAAGGACCTCGCCTATGCGGTCGACGACGCCATTGCGACGGCGCTCGCAAACGGAAGGATCGCTGCGAAAACTCTCAATCAACTGACCAGCCGATGCCCGCCGATTGAACCCCTCGCCTTGAGTGTATGCGAACCGCCGGCCCACCAATAGCTTCCAACGGCGGGAATGTCCCAGGTCTAGTGACTGTTCGGCTCCTGCATCCATTGCGGAATGTCCCGCTTGGCGTGTAGCACGCGCCAGACGTCCACGTGACCTGGCTGGTCGCGATAGAAAATTAGATGAGGATATCGCTTCAGAGAGACACACCGCAGGTCAGGCAATCCCAACTCGTATGCATACCGCAACGATCCGGACTCCGGATGGCTTGCGATCAAAGCGTACGCCGCTTGAAGTGCGTCGATAAAGCCGATGGCGACCTCGGTTCCTGCTTCGCGTGCGTAATAGTCGATGGTCGCCTCGACGTCGCTGCGCGCCAACTCCCGCGGGATAATAGTCTTATTATTCACTTGCTGTGCTGACCACGAACTCGATCGCGCAGACTGGTGAAATATTCCGCATCGACCGGCTCAGTTGGTGCGGACGAGGCCCCGTCAAGCAACAGCCTGCGTAACGCGAGGCGATCCTGATCTCGACGTATCAACTCCCTGATATACTCACTACTTGTCCCATAGCCGCGTCCCGCGACTTGCTCATCGACGAAGCTCTTAAGATGGTCCGGCAGGGAAATGTTCATTGTGCCCATGCAAGTGACCATACCGGCTTTGGCAAAAATTGGCAAGACGCTCGCTCGCCTTCGACCCACGAGACCGACGTCACAATGCCGAAACCGCGACATGGCAATGACGCAGGTTCCTGTTGATACATTATGCGATCTTCTGTAACGGGCTTTGCGTCAATCCCTTGTGCGCTTAATCCCTCGCCGAGTGCTTGCTTCTGTCCGCAGTCGGAGCTTTGCCGCTGCTCTATGGGGTCTGCTGAGGACCGGTTGGCCAATCTTTTAGAGGCGCAGTCAACCTTGTGCTGCTGATCGCATAGCGGCCTAACCCATCCATCGTCCCGGCGAAGGGACCTTGCTGCGGAGGGCCGATGGCTGTGCCCGTCCGAAAGCCTGTCTTGCTCGCTCCTCCCGATTAAGCCGCCAGGGCTGGCGCTCCCTTATGAGCAATGAAGTTGGTTCTGTCCCTGAGCAGGCAATGCAGCACCACCGCCAGCTTGCGGGCCAGCGCCACACGCGCCTTTCTGGGACCGGCACGTCTTGCGACCGCCAGTGCCCAGCCCTTCAGATCGGAACCTTTGACCGGTCGTGTCATGATGACGTTGGCCACCTCGTAGAGCGCGGTGCGCACGCTGCCGTCGCCGATCTTCGAGATGCGACCGCTATGATCGGTCTCGCCCGATTGATATTTCTTCGGCGTCAATCCGAAGTGCGGCCCCACCGCGCGTGACGAGCGGAATCCACTTAGGGTCCGCCAACGCTCGGACCAGGAAGAATCGAGGTTCTAGAGATGCCCCTGACGAGCGGCCGGGGCTGGCCTCAAGGCGCGCGATCGGTAAGAGCGTCGGCTCCCTCCTGTTCGGCGCAATGCGCACAGCAGTAAATGATGTCACCCTGCTCGACTCCGTGCCCGATGATCCGGACGCCGCAATGCGGGCATGTCGGAGCGAGTTTCTGGATCGCGCATTCGAAACTATCGAAGGTGTAGGTTTCACCTCCCAGATTCACCTGGAAGGCCTTGTCATAGTCGTTGCCGCACTGGTCGCATTTGGCCATGGCTGTATTCCTCCTGTTCCGTCCGACCAACCTCGCGAGTAGCGATAGGTTCCGTCCTAGGTTCCGGCTCGAGCCTTGTGATCGATCATGTGGATGAGTTCTTCTAGGCCGCGGGGTTCGATGCCCAGTTCTTCCAGGCCCGGCAAATCCTTCGCCGCGACATTGTCATGGCGCATGAGATCGACTTGGTTGCGCGTCAGCGACACGGCGGGAAGAAACTCCGTAGCAGTCGCCAATATGCCCCATACCGCGAATGGCACGGGCACCAGCACGATTCGCGCCTTGAGTTGAGAGGCAATCTGCCGGACGAGTTCCCGATAGGAATAAATGCGCGGACCGGCGCACTCGAAGATCGAAGCAGCCGTGGAATGCTGCCCCAAGGCCAGGCGGCTCACGGCTTCCGCCACGTCCTCGACATAAACCGGTTGCAGCCGTGTGCCGCCTTCGCCGAACAGCGGATAGATCGGGAGGATCTGCACCAGCCTGGCGATCGTTGTGATGAACAAGTCGTCGGGTCCCGCCATGACAGCGGGACGGACGATCACCGCGCCTGGAAACGCCGCCTTCACCACCTCCTCGCCGCGGCCCCGGGCCCGGATATAATTCGAACGGGATTTCGGATCCGCGCCAATGCCGGAAATCTGGACGAACATCTCGACGCCTGCATGCCGCGAAGCGGTCGCCAGATCGGCGGCGGCTTCTACATGAACACGCTCGAAGGTCTGCTCGCCGCGCTCGACATAAAGGCTGACCGCGTTCACAACCGCGCGAGATCCAGCCACCGCAGCGGCGATCGAGGAAGGGTCCAGTATGTCCGCCTCGATCTGCTGAGATGGCCTCTTGCCGGACGCGCTTTTATCCTTGTGTGGATGACGCGAGACGGCACGTACATCCACGGCCCTGTCCAGAAGCCTGCTCACGATCCGCCGCCCGAGGAAGCCAGTTCCGCCGACCACCGTCACGATGTTCTTGCCGGATGAATAATCTTGGCCAGGTTGGTTAGCCATTGTGTTCTCGACCTCCTGACCTGGCGACGCAGCGTCGGACCGCGTTCTTTGCATTTTCGAGATATGGTCTCAGCTCGTGATACGCTCGGCGTGAATGAGTGTTCCTGTTCCACCAGTCCTGACTGGCTGCTAGCACCCCTGCCACGGCCGATCGAAGGCAAGCGCGTTTGAGGCTGGAAGAACGTTTCCAATTGGCATCCGTTCCGCAAATGTCCCGATCGCAGGGAAACGGATTGGCAGCCGTGCGGCAGGGCCGCTTCGGGGCCGAAAGCAGACAGCCGTCTGATGCTCACGAAGAAGGCAATTACGATTTTGCTTTCTTTTTAGGCAGACATCAATTAAATGAACAATGTGCGATGCGAAATTCCTCCCAAGCGCATCGCTGGACAGCGCCTTCAGCGGCAGCGTCCGATCTAACCTGTCTCTGTTGAATGTCAGCGACAGGTTTTCTTTTCATGAGAAGCACCCCACCCACCACCTTGTGAGTGGTCAACGCTGCCGTCTTCTTGCCCGCGATCTCTAGCCTCTACTTTCCCGGCCGGCCAACGCAACAAGGGAAGGAGTGCTCGAACCACCCGTCAGGTCGGGACGACCGGCGGGCGGTGAGGCAAGAACCGCTCCAAGCAAATATTGTTCTCAGCGGAAAATCTGGCGGTGCCCAGCCGGAATTGCCGGGAACACTGCCCTTGGACTGCCGCTAGGACCCAGAAAGCGGCAAGGCGTTGTCCGATCCACAGCCGGAATAAGGATGGACAGCATGATCTTCGTCAACCTGCCCGTCACCGATCTTCCTAAACTCCAAGTGCCCGAAGCGTTCGCCAATGCAGGCACGTGACCGCATGCCTGTTCGGCGAGCAGTCACGCACCGAACGAGTCCCCGGTCGTGCCTGCGAGCGTCCACTGACGCCGCGGATTATTGCCGGTGGATTCTGAGCTCCGGACGATCCGAGGGCGCCAAGACATCGCTGGAGAATGGCTGCAGGACCATCATTGCCTCGGTTTTCGAGCGGGCGTTCCGGAGCCCTTGCAGAACCTGGTTCGATCTGAACAGACGGCAATATTTGGCAAGTGCCGGCAAAAAGCCGTCCTGATGGTCCTGCGGCCACAGCACTGCCAGAAGAATGTCCACCGGTTCGTCGTCAGGTGCCCCGAACTCTATACCTTGTCGAAGCGTCATAAGCACCTTTGCGGGTGAGCGAAGCTTCGGCACGAGTCCGTGGGCAGAGCAAATCCTCCACCAAAACCGGTCGATCCCAGAGCCTCACGCGCCAAAAGATGATCCAGTATGCTGCGTGTCTCGACACCGGTACACCCCGATAGATCTACAGCGATCGCTTGAAGGTCGGATCGTCCGTCTTGGCAGGGTGCCTTGATTATCAATTCGCGTTGCCAGTGAAACTCACATACCCGCATCGCTACTCCTGACTGGATTGCGGTGGCAAATCGATGCGCGATTGCGTTTGCTCGGCTCGCGCTTCGAAAAGTGCCCATCGAACTCCGGTCATCCACTGGACAGCAAGCCCACGTAGCGATTTGGGGGTTGCTGGGCGAGAATCAAGGTCGGAACGCCGACGGCTGCAACCGCCAGCTACAAGCGCCATTGCCGCGAGTGGCTTAGTCCTTCCCTCACATGCGGACGCTTGGGGGGGACCGGCAAAGCCGCCGTGTCACACTTTTACTCCCTCGCCTTCGAAGCGCTGACGAGCCTGTCTGTATGCTCTCTATGTGCGCGGTAGGTCAGGGCTCTTGAGTTACCGACGGCGGGTAAAACGACGAAGGTAGCCGATCGCGAAGGCAACACCAGCGACGAGCATAACGGTACCAAATGCGCTGCGTTGCCCTGGAAACCGGCGTTCTGCCGTGTGCCGAATGTCCGGTGTATCGACGACCTCGGTACGCGGGCGATCGAAACCAGACGCCACCTGTTCATGCCAACGACCGGCGGAATCTTGGAATTCGATGTTCTCCGTCGAACCGGGAACCTCATGCTGATGCGCCGCAATCTCCGCTGCGGCAAGTGCGTCGGCATGGGTTGGAAAGGTTTCAGAGAAGACGTCGACAACTCTGTACGCCCAACCCCCGTCATGCTCTACTATCTCATACTGCACCTTTGCCATGGCGCCGCTCCTGTTAGATGGAGCAAGAACATCCGATATTGATCTTAGTTCCGCGCGGTCTGAAGACCGTGCGAGCGGCAGAACTGCTCCTGAGCATCAGCAAGTGTTAGAAGTGTATCGGCGACGGAACGCGAGGGAGCAAAAACCGTAGAAACGCCGAGCGGACTGTAATTACGCCGCCCGCGAGCACTTTGGCTCTTGCAATTGAGCTGGAACTATCCATATACCATCCATATACCTGGTAATCGGATGGACAATATGAAGGATGATGCCTCCAAGTTGCGCGAAAAGGGCGGTGAATCGGAGAAGATCACCATCAATCTCGGCTATGTCGATCTCGGTCGCATCGACCTTCTCGTGCAGGAAGGATTCTATTCCAATCGCACCGACTTCATCCGCACAGCGATCCGCAACCAGCTCACGGCCGAGGCCGAGGCCGTCAAGCAGTCGATCGTCCGGCACACGCTGGAGCTGGGTTTGCGCGACTACAGCAGAGCCGATCTGGAATCACTGAAGGCGGCCGGAGAGAGACTTCACATCAAGGTGGTCGGACTTGCCCGCATCGCGCCCGACGTCACACCGGAACTTGCTCTGGCAACAATTGAGTCCATCACCGTGCTCGGCGCACTCCAAGCCAGTGCCGAGCTGAAATCGGCGTTGGCCGAACGTATCCGATAGAACTGCTGCCCGACCAACAAGGACAAGTCGATGAATGAAGATTTTGCCACGGCCATGCGTCGTGCCGTACGGTCCACGCGCGCCCTGAACCTCGCCGAGGCGACACGCGTGATCCAGGATGCACTGGCTGGCCGGCCGGCCTCCTATACTCGGACCTCGACACATCCGGAGATCACACCACCGCCGCCAATTCAGCGTTCCACCCCATTTCCGGTCGATCCGGATGCGGAGATCATCGAACCGTCGGCAAAGCCTGAGGCCGAAGAGCCCGCCCAAGAGGTTGCCCATCGCACCGCGTCGCGAAGGTTGCGGAAACCCTTGGGAGAAACAGTACGGATCTTGCGCGAGAATCGGTTGGCACCCGGCGTTTTGGGATCGCTACACGGCGCTGGCCTGCCGGGCACCGCCAAACATGCCCGCCAGCCCATCATGCCGGAGGGGGCACAGTTCCTGGCGCGAGCCTTCACCTGCCCTGCGGGCTCTCGAAGCTACAGGCTCTACGTTCCCGCATCCGCAACCGAGCGGCCCCGCGGCCTTGTCGTCATGCTTCATGGCTGCAAGCAGGACCCCGAAGACTTTGCTGCAGGAACCGGCATGAACGCGGTCGCCGAGACGCACGGTCTGGTGATTGCCTATCCCCGTCAAAGCGGCGCTAACAATGCGTCGTCCTGCTGGAATTGGTTCAGGCCCGCCGACCAGATGCGCGACGGGGGAGAACCCTCGATCATCGCCGGGATCACCAAGGAGATCATGTCGGAATTCGGCCTCGATCGCAGCCGAGTCTTCGTGGCAGGCCTATCAGCAGGGGGCGCAATGGCGGCGGTCATGGGCGAGACCTATCCCGATCTCTATTCCGCCGTGGGGATCCATTCCGGCCTGCCTTACGGATCGGCCAACGACGTTATGTCAGCTTTCTCCGCGATGCGTGGCGATGGCGGTCCTGCATCCAGTCCGAAGCGGCTCGCCAATGGGCACCGGCTCCGGACGATCGTCTTCCAAGGACGTGCGGATCGGACGGTGCATCCCTCCAACGCCGATCGGATCGTCGCGGCGGCAACGCCAACTGGCGCGGGATGCGCCGTCCGTCAGGAACCCGGCCGCTGCGCCAGCGGGCGGAGCTATACAAGAACCATTGTAACGGACCCCGCGGCAGGGCCGGCGGTCGAATACTGGCTGGTGGACGGTGCCGGCCATGCCTGGTCCGGCGGCCATCCCTCTGGAACGTATACGGACCCGCATGGTCCGGATGCGTCTTCTCAAATGGTTCGGTTCTTCCTCGAGGGGCAGGATTGACGGCAACAAGGCGATCATCGCCGCCGACAACGACATCATCGGCACGGCGGTGGCGACCGTCAGTTCAAAACTCTGGTTGCCGCCGTTGATGCCGCGCTTGTAGACGACATTGAAAGGAGACTGCCCGTTCCCGGTGTTCGCCCCGACCGACGAGGCCTTCTCGCTGCCGCAGGGCATCGCCCGGTCTGCTGCATGGCAATCCGCCCTCCTTTAGTGGCGCCTCAAGGGAGCGGCCGTATCGGCCGCTTCAACCCCGCGTACCGATGGGTAGCTTGGCCCCTCGGGCAAACGCTCGCAGGGGCTTTCCTTTGCTCACAAGAGAAACCTGTTCCGGCAGGGCACAGAACAGGTTCGCACTAACCGCAGCTTCAATGCTTTAAGTCTTGTCGACAGCGTCCTTAGCTGCGTCCTTTAGCTTTCCCTTGGCTTGCTGGGCACCGCCCTTTGCCTTTTGCGCCGCGCCCTTGGCGCGGAGCGAGTTGTTGTCGGTTGCATCGCCTGCGGCCTGCTTGGCCTTACCAGCGAGCTCATTGGCCTTGCCGGCCACTTTGTCCTTTGCACTGCCCATGCGGGGTCTCCCGGTTTGGAGGACGCGACTTGCGCCCCCAAAGGCGCTCGAACGAGCGGCTCGGCGCTTTGTTCCCATTTTGATCTGGATCAGGCGGCACACATCAGCACCAAGCTTCGGTCCTCCAGCCGTAAGCTTTGGCTTCACCGATATCCCCGCCCTGCACCTGGAATCCGAAATGGTCAGCTCCACGATCAACTTGCGCCTGCGGGCTCGGGAAGCTTAAATCCAACCGGCCCATCATCGGATTGAAGAGGATCAGGACTTCTTTCCGCGTGGTGGCACCGAGGGCGCTGGCGGTTGCCGCGGCTATTGTGAGGCTTGGTACTACCGCATGCGACTCGCTCGCGATGCCGTTCCACTCGACACTGCCCGTGAAAACCTCGAACCGGCGCACCGGCTCTTCATCACTGGATGTAAGCGTAAGCTGTGAAATCGACATCTGTCCAAGCCCTCGTTCGGGTTCAACATCGTCAATCACGCACTCATGCGGGAGGTGCGGTCAAAACATCGCTTACCCTCAAGGGCATGTTCCCGTCGATACATTATGCGATTTTCAACGCACAAAGCATGAACCTCAGCCGGAGCGCCTGCCATGCGTCGACAGCGGCTATCAGCCTAATGTTCCTGCAAATCGTTCCGGCACCGCTCGCGCTGGAAAACCTCTGATACGAAATCGATGAACACCCTTGTCTTGCTGGGTAGCAGAGTCCGGCTAGCGTAGTAGATCGAAATCGGGCCGGCGTCGGCATGCGATCTTAGAAGCACCGGATCGAGCTAGCCGCGACGCCGCACGGCTAGCTCCGCCGCAGGGATCTGACCGTCTGCAGGAACGCGACCAGCGCCCGGCGGGCGCTGCGCGGCTTCCACACCATCGCGAGATCCCAGGTAAGGTCGTCCGGCATTCCCTCCAGCGGCACCATAGCCACGCCGTCCACCCGCATCGAGCGCGCCCCTTCCGGCACGAGGGCCACTCCCATCTCGGCGGCGACAAGGCTCAAGATCGTATGCATCTGGCGGGCCTCCTGGCGCACGCGCGGCACGAAGCCGGCCTGCCGGCAGGCCCTCATTAACTGACCGTGGAGCGATGGTCCCTGCACATGCGGAAAAAGTACGAAGGACTCGTTTGAGAGTTCAGCCAAGCTGACCGGATTCCTCTTCGCCAAAGGGCTCATACGCGGCACTGCGAGGCAAAAGCGGTCGCGATCGATCACTTCGACCTCAAGCCCTGATGCCGTCTTCAGGGGCGGCGTAACGAACCCCACGTCGATCGAGCCCTCCAGCAATCCCTGGAGCTGTGCGTCGGTTGACCGTTCATCCAAGCGGATCTCAACCATCGGGAAGCGTTCGCGGTGGGCGCGCAGCGCCGCAGGCAAAACGCGGTAGAGCGCCGCGCTCGTGAAGGTCACCGTGATTTCGGCCAGATCTTCCGATGCGGCTCGTCGCGCCATTCCTACGCTTTCGTCGGCCTGCTGTAGCGTGCGACGCGCCTCCGTCAGGAACACTTGACCTGCAGGGGTCAGTTCGACCCGCCGTTGCGTCCGGACGAAGAGCGGAAAGCCGAGTGCGGCTTCAAGGCGTTTGATCGACTGCGAGAGCGGCGGTTGGGCCATGTGAAGACGGACGGCGGCCCTGCCGAAGTGAAGCTCCTCGGCAGGCGAGGACAGGGCGGTCGCAAGTTGCACTCCTGGGCTGGGCCACCGGCGGTCATTGGGCCGGCATGTACTCCAGCCAGAACCCGGACGAGGTAAGCCATCTCGTGATCTACAACAGCCTCTACGGTGCGCACTCCGGTCACAAGACCCTGGGGCCGGGCTCTGACATGGCCGATCCCAATAACCCTGACCAGTTCCACGTCGAGCGCTTCGGGGCTTACCGCCTGAACACGGCCGCCTCCTTGCTGCCATCGTGGGACCGCTCGATTCCGGTCGAGGACAAGGCCACCTGGCGCGATCCGAGGGTGGCGGAGGCCTATCAAACCGCCGCGCTTGCCTCTGATTCGACCTCAGGCAGCCGCAGCCCGCCTTCGTTCTGAGCTCCGTCGGGCGCGATGGCCGATTCTTTCGAACTCGCTTCGGGGCGGCTACACACAGATTCGCTCGCGAAGAACGATAAACAGGGCCACGTCGAAAGTGAGGACTTGACAAAACATCGCTGTAGCATTCACCTGTAAAGCGGTTTACTAAAGCGCTTTACAGGTGGAGAGAACCGTGGCGCGGGAACGAGTGACCAGTCTCAAGGATGTCGCGGCCGCCTCCGGCGTGTCCGTGGCAACGGTTTCGCGGCTCCTCAATGGCTCGCTCGAACTGCCGTTCGAGACGAGGAAGCGCATCGATGACGCTATCCGCGAGCTCAACTATCAACCCAACCCGCATGCGCGCCGTCTAAGTCGCGGTCGTTCCGATACGATCGGTCTCGTCGTTCCCGATATCGCAAACCCCTTCTTCGCAACGCTGGTTGCTGCCGTAGAGGCAGAGGCGGACAAGCTCGGACTCGCCGTCTCACTTTATGCCACTCTGAACAGGTCTGGGCGCGAGGTCGCCTATCTGCAGCTTATTGAGCGCAACCATGTTGACGGGCTTATCTTCGTCACGAATCATCCCGACGACGGGCAACTTGCGGCGCTCATTAATCGCACTGGCAAGGTCGTGGTGGTCGACGAAGATGTGCCAGATGCCAGGGTTCCTAAACTCTTCTGCGACAATGAGCGCGGCGGCTATCTCGCCGGAAGTCATCTTGCCGAACACGGGCATGAGCGGATCCTGTTCATCGGCGGGCCTGAGGTAATGATCAGCTCCTGCCGGCGACTGCAGGGTCTGGAGCGAGCAATCCGCGAGGCCGGGGCAGGTCCCGCGAGCATCGCGAAGTATCATGGCGAATACACGATCGAATACGGTCGTGAGGCGGGGAGGCAGTTCCTGGCCGAGAACAGGCCGGCGACGGCGATCTTCGCAAGCTCTGACGAAATCGCCATCGGCCTGATCGAGGTGTTGCGCGCTGAAGGTGTGTCGATCCCCGGGGACGTCTCGCTCGTCGGCTTCGACGATGTCGGGCCGCTTCACCTTTTCGGACCGCCCATTACGGCGATCCGTCAGCCAGTTAGAACGCTTGGCGAGCGCGCCGTGGCTTTGCTTCTTGAAACCAATTGGCAGGAGAACCCGCGCTCGTCGGAAGAAATCCTCCTGCCGGTCGAAATCGTTGTGCGGAAATCCGTTGCGCCGCCGACGAGACAATAATCGCAGCGTAAAACCAACAGAGGATGAGAACATGACCTGGACCTTGAAACGCAGAAGCTTCGTTGCCGCGCTCGGCTTCAGCGCCCTGACTTCACTCGGAGGTCTTTATCCGGCTGCAGCCCAGGAAAAGACCTTCGCCCTCGTGCAGATCAACCAGCAGGCGCTCTTCTTCAACCAGATGAACGAAGGCGCGCAGAAAGCCGCGGATACCGCAGGGGCAAAACTGGTTATCTTTAACGCCAATAACGATCCGGCCGCTCAAAACAGCGCGATCGAGACCTATATTCAGCAGAAAGTCGACGGGCTCGCTGTCGTCGCCATTGACGTGAACGGCATCATGCCGGCCGTCAATCAGGCGGCCGAGCCCGGTATCCCGGTGGTCGCAATTGACGCGATTCTCCCGGAAGGGCCGCAAAAGGCCCAAATCGGCGTCGATAACGAGAAGGCCGGTGCCGACATGGGCAAGTTCTTCCTGGACTATGTCAAAGCCAATGCCGACGGCAAAGCCAAGATCGGCATCGTCGGCGCGCTGAACTCCTTCATTCAGAATATCCGCCAAAAGGGTTTCGAGCAGACGCTTGACGGTGCCGAGGGCATTTCGGTTGCAGGCGTTGTCGACGGTCAGAACGTCCAGGACACCGCTCTCGCCGCGGCTGAAAACCTGATCACCGGCAATCCGGACCTGACCGCCATCTACGCGACCGGCGAACCGGCGCTGATGGGCGCGATCGCCGCCGTCGAAAGCCAGGGCAAACAGGACAGCATCAAGATCTTCGGCTGGGACCTGACGGCACAGGCGATCGCCGGCATTGACGCCGGCTACGTCGTGGCCGTCATCCAACAGGATCCGGCCGCAATGGGCGCGGCGGCGGTCGATGCATTGAAGAAAGTCTCGGAAGGCGGAACCGTTGAAAAGAACATCGCCGTCCCGGTGACAATCGTCACCAAGGACAATGTCGAACCCTATCGCACGGTATTCAAGTGATGGCGGCAGGCACACAGCATATCGCGGCTGTATCCGGTGTCGGGGGGGCTTCGCCCTCCCGCGCTGGCCCTGCGCCGCGGGTATCCCTTAAAGGGATCCGCAAGACCTTCGGCTCGCATCAAGCGCTGCGCGGGGTCGATCTCGACCTCTATCCAGGGGAATGTCTCGGTCTCGTCGGTGACAACGCAGCCGGCAAGTCGACCCTGACGAAGATCATCTCCGGGACCTACATTCCCGACGACGGCACGATTGCAATCGAGGGCAAAGAGGTGCGCTTCTCCGGTCCCGCTGACGCGCGCAGTCTCAATATCGAGATGGTTTTCCAGGACTTGAGCCTCTGCGATCACATCGACGTGGTCGGCAATCTTTTCCTTGGCCGCGAAATCAGTAAGGGCCCGTTCCTCGACACGGCGACGATGCTGGCGGAAGCCCGCAAGATGCTCGATGCGCTCGAGATCCGCATCCCGCGGCTGACCGCCAAGGTGGAAAAGCTCTCGGGCGGCCAGCGCCAGGCGATCGCCATTGCGCGCGCCGCCTCCTTCAGTCCCAAGGTGCTGATCATGGACGAGCCCACCTCGGCGCTCGCGGTCGCCGAAGTCGAGGCCGTGCTCGCGCTGATAAATCGGGTGAAGGCAAGAGGTGTATCGGTGATCCTGATCACCCATCGCCTGCAGGACCTCTTCCGTGTCTGCGATCGCATTGCCGTGATGTATGAGGGCACGAAAGTCGCCGAACGTGACATCGGCAAAACGGATCTCGAAGACCTCGTCAGACTGATCGTCGGGGAGGGAGCGAAGCAATGACGACCTATACCGAACGCGCCAAGGGCTCGCTGGCCGCCGATTTCTTCGCCGAGCACGCGCAGGTCCTTTCAATCGCCTTCTTCTTCTTCGCCTGTGTCGTGTTCTTCACTGCCACGACCGACACGTTCATGACGCTCGGCAATATCCTGAACGTCATCCGTCAGGCAGCACCCATCCTGATTGTCGCGGTCGCCATGACCTTCGTGATCGTCACCGGCGGCATCGACCTTTCGGTCGGCTCGCAAGTTGCGCTCGTCAATGCCGTGGCGGCGATCATTCTCGCCATGGGATATCCCTGGCCGCTCGTCGTTTTTGTTATGCTTGCCTTTGGTGCGCTTCTCGGCTTCGTTCAAGGCTGGTTTACGGCCTATCAGGGCATTCCAGCCTTTATCGTCACGCTTGCAGGGCTTTCGATTCTGCGCGGGTTCGCCCTTTATCTGACCCAGGGCTATTCTATTCCGATCAAGGATGCGCCGGGCTTTTTCGCGCTTGGACGCGGTGAATGGCTTGGCATTCCGGTGCCGGCGCTGATCGCGATTGCGGTGGCCGTCATCGGTTACGTGGTGATCCGCTCGACCAAATACGGCCGCCAAGTGGTGGCCGTCGGCTCTAACATGGAGGCGGCACGGCGGGTCGGCATGCCTGCGAACTGGATCACCGCTTCGGTCTACCTGGTCTCCGGCGTCGCCTGCGCGCTAGCTGGCCTGTTGATCGCGGCCCGCCTCGGGTCAGGTTCTTCGAATGCCGCAGTCGGCTTCGAGCTTCAGGTGATCGCGGCGGTCGTGCTCGGCGGCACCTCGCTCATGGGTGGCCGTGGCACCATTCTCGGCACCATCCTCGGCACGCTGACGATTGCCGTCATCGGCAATGGTCTGATCCTCATGCATATTTCGCCGTTCTTCACGCAGATCGTCACCGGCGCCATCATCCTGATTGCGATTTGGCTCAACACACGCATCTTCACCACCAGCTTCCGCTTCGGCGCGGCCAGAAAGAAGTGAACGCCATGGGCCGCGAACTGTCAGAAGGGCATGTCCGCTCCGGTCAGGTCATGACCGTGACCGGGCTCATTGCCGCCGAGGCGCTTGGCGTTACGCTGATGCATGAGCATGTCCTCAATGATTGCCGTTGCTGGTGGCATGCGCCGAAGACCAAGGAGCGGCAGTATCTGGCCGAAGGGCTCGTCTGCATGGAGATCCTTGGCGAGCTGAGGCAGGACCCGTTCGTCAACAAGCACAATATCGCGCTGGACGACGAACCGCTGGCGATTACCGAACTCAAGGCATTCGCTGCCGCCGGCGGCCAGACCGTGGTCGAGCCGACCTGCCGGGGCATCGGCCGCAATCCGTTGGCGCTCCGGCGGATCGCCCAGGCGACCGGGCTGAATATCGTGATGGGGGCCGGCTATTACCTCGCCTCCTCGCATCCGGCGGACGTTGCCGAAATGAGTCCCGACGAAATCGCTGACGAGATCGTCCACGAGGCCGTCGATGGTGCGGAGGGCACCGACGTCAGGATCGGCCTCATCGGCGAGATTGGCGTCTCGGCCGATTTCACCTCATCCGAGGAGAAATCACTGCGTGGTGCTGCGCGGGCGCAGGTGAGAACCGGCCTGCCGCTGATGGTGCATCTGCCGGGCTGGTTTCGACTCGGGCATCGCGTGCTCGATATCATCGCCGAGGAAGGCGCCGACCTGCGCCACACGGTGCTCTGCCACATGAACCCGTCGCACGACGATTTCATCTATCAGAGTGAGCTCGCCTCCCGTGGTGCTTTCATCGAGTACGACATGATCGGCATGGATTTCTTCTACTCCGACCAGCAGGTCCAGTGCCCGAGCGACGAGGAGGCGGCGCGCGCCATCGTCAGGCTGGTGGAGGCCGGTTATCTCGACCGAATCCTGCTGTCGCACGACGTCTTCCTCAAGATGATGCTGACGCATTATGGCGGCAACGGCTACGCCCATGTGCTGCGCCATTTTCTGCCGCGCCTGAAGCGCCATGGGCTCGAGGAGCCAGTTCTCGATCGGATGATACGGGGAAATCCCCGCTCGGTATTCCAGGCCGGAGTTTGGGCATCGCCCCGCCAAAACGCAATTCAAGAGAGACGATAGACGATGACAAAGAAAGTACTCCTCGTCGGCGAAAGCTGGGTCAGCTCCGCCACGCACTACAAGGGCTTTGACCAGTTCGGCAGCGTCACCTTCCACCTCGGCGCCGAGCCGCTAGTCAAGGCGCTTGCCGGCAGCGCATTCGAGCTGACCTACATGACCGCGCACGAGGCCGTGGACAAGTTCCCATACGAGATGGCGGACCTCGACGCCTTCGACGCAATAATTCTTTCCGATATCGGCGCCAACTCGCTCCTTCTACCGCCGGAGGTGTGGCTGCATTCTCGCACCGTGCCCAACCGCTTGAAGCTCATCAAAGCCTGGGTGGAAAAGGGCGGCGCGCTATTGATGGTAGGCGGCTACTTCTCCTTCCAGGGCATCGACGGAAAGGCCCGCTGGCGGCGGACACCCGTTGAAGACGCACTGCCCGTTACCTGCCTGCCCTATGATGATCGCGTCGAGATCCCGGAGGGCGCAGTCGCCGACATAATCAAGCCGGAGCACCCGGTAATGGCCGGACTTACGGGCAATTGGCCGTTGCTCCTCGGCGTTAATGAGGTGGGGGTTCGCGACGGCGCTGAAGTGATTGCCCGCCTTCCGGAAGACCAAGGCGGCCATCCCTTGCTCGTTCTCGGCAGCTACGGCAAGGGCCGCACCGCTGCCTGGACCTCGGATATCGGTCCGCACTGGCTGTCACCGGCCTTCTGCGAATGGGAAGGCTACGGCCGTCTGTGGAAGAATATTCTTGGCTGGATGACGGAGGGCGGGCGCTGAACCTGAGAGCCCGCGAGGGCGCACTGCTCAACCGACGGCGAAGATTGCCGCAAGCTGGCTTCTCGTCGGAAAGGCCGAGCGCGTGCCCGGGCGGCTGACGGTGATGGCGGCGGCCCGGGCCGCGTGTTCGATCGCTGTTCGATCAAGCCGGCTGCCGCGAAGTGCAGCGGAGGCAAGGGCGACTGCCATGAACGTGTCGCCCGCGCCGGTGGTGTCGACGACGGTGCATGGGACGGAGGGAACACGGATCATGGCGTCCCCGCTCGCGAGCATGGCGCCGTTGCCGCCGAAGGTAAGTACGACTTCGCGAACGCCGGTCGCAAGCAGCCTGCGGCAGGCCTCTTCGCCGCTTGTGCCGGTAAGCGCCAGGGCCTCACCTTCGTTGAGAAAGGCAATGTCGATGAACGGCCAAAGGCCGCAGAAGAAGGAGCGGAGAGGAGATGGATTGAAGACGGTGATCATGCCGCGGGAGCTGGCCGCTTCGAGAACACCGCGGGTCGTTTCATCTGTGAGATTGCCCTGCAGCACCGCAAGGTCGCCAGGGCCGGCGTCGGCGAGGCCGGCAACCGCCTCTGCCAGCGGCAGGTTCTGGGCGGCATCCGTCGTGGTGACGTTCAGATTCTCGCCGTCGGGTGTGGTCAGGACGACCGAGAAATCGGTGGATCTGCCGGGGAGTGCAATGAGGTGGTTGACGACCGGTTCTTCGGCGAGATGTTCGCGGATCGCATCCGCGCGGAACCCTTCGCCGATCGCAGCAACAAGTGTTGTCGGGAGGCCGCAACGCGCCATGATGACGGCCTGGTTCGCCCCCTTCCCCCCGAGGTCGCGGGAGCGTTGACGGCCGAGCACGGAGGCCCCGGCGGCCGGCATTTCAGATACGGCAATGGTTTCGTCGATAGTGACATTGCCGATGACGTAAGCGCGCATGAACAGACCTTTGAGAGGCACGGAAATGCAGGAAATATCCGACAAATCATCAAGCGCCATAAGGGAAATATTTGGAACAGACAAGGTGCTCATCGGCATGATCCATTGCCCCGCCTTCCCCGGGGCGCCGCGCTACCGCGGCGCGGCAATGTCTGAGATTTATGACACGTGCATGCGCGACGCCGCGGCGTTGATAGAAGGCGGCATGCATGGGCTGATCGTCGAAAACCATGGCGACATACCGTTCTCCAAACCGGAGGATATCGGCCATGAGACCGCAGCCTTCATGTCCGTGGTCACGGATCGTATCGCCAGCGCCGTCGGCGTGCCGCTCGGCATCAACGTGCTCGCCAATGCCCCGATTCCGGCCTTCGCGATCGCAATGGCGGGCGGCGCCAAATTCATCCGGGTCAATCAGTGGGCGAACGCCTATGTCGCCAATGAAGGCTTCATGGAAGGACGCGCGCCCGAGGCGATGCGTTATCGGTCGCTGCTGCGCGCCGAGCACATCAAGGTTTTTGCCGACAGCCACGTGAAGCACGGCAGCCACGCGATCGTCGCCGACCGCTCGATCGAAGAGCTGACCCGCGATCTCGCCTTCTTCAACGCCGATGTGGTGATCGCTACCGGACAGCGCACCGGCAATGCTGCCTCGATTGGAGAGATCGAGGAAATCGGTTCGGCGACCCACTTGCCGCTTCTCGTCGGCTCGGGCGTGACGAAGGACAATGTCGTCGAAATCCTGAGGCGCACCAACGGTGTAATCGTCGCCTCCTCGCTGAAACATTGCGGGGTGTGGTGGAAGCCTGTCGATATCGATCGCGTGCGGGCCTTGCGGGCCGCGGCAGCCCCAGTCCTGGAGACGTGAGGCGGTGTCGTCGAGGACTCTTTCCGAGCAGATGCTCGACGAAAACGCGGCCGTATTCCGGGCCATGGTGAACCACCGCTTCGTGGAGGATATCAAGACCAATCGACTGAGCGGCGAGGTCTTCGATCGCTATCTCGTCTTCGAAGGCGCATTCGTTGACACCGCCATTGCGATCTTCGCCTATGGCGGGGCGAAGGCCGAGACGATCGAGCAGAAACGCTGGCTCATTGCCGTGCTCGATGCGCTCGCCAACCGGCAGATCGCCTATTTCGAGAAGACCTTTGCCGAGCGCGGCATCGACCCGGCGGGCTATGATCTTAACCATCCTGCGGTCGAAGCATTCCGAAACGGCATGCTGGAAATCGCGCGCGAGGGCGCATTCCTCGACATCATCGCAGCCATGTTCGCGGCCGAATGGATGTACTGTACCTGGTCGAAAGCGGCGGCAGGCAGCGTGACCGGCAACCCGCTGCTCAAGGAATGGGTCGCCATGCATGCGGATGATGAATTCGCCGCTCAGGCCAGCTGGCTGAAAGACGAACTCGACAAGGCGGGTGCCACATTGAGTGCCGGGCAGCGTGCGCGGCTCAGCGGCATCTTCGGCCGCGTGCAGCGGCTCGAGATCGCCTTCCACGACGCGCCCTATGAAGCAAGACCGGGGGATTCCGCATGACATTGGAGGTCACGACGAACGCTCAGCGTCTCCTGCAGCGGCTTGACGACTTCGCCCGGATCGGCGGGACGCCCGCTGGCGGCGTCAACCGTCAGGCTCTGTCGGAGGAAGACAGGCAGTCGCGTCGCCTGCTTGCCGAACTCGCACGCGCCCGCGGCTTTCGCGTATTTCAGGATCCGATGGCAAACCTCTTCATCCGTCGCGAGGGCCGCCTCGCCGACCGGCCGCCCTTCGTCATCGGCAGCCATCTCGACAGCCAGCCGACGGGCGGCCGCTTCGACGGGGCGCTCGGCACTTTGAGCGCCTTCGAGGTCATCGAGAGCTTGGAGGATGCGGGCATTGAGACCGATCTCCCCCTCGAGGTCGTGGCATGGACCAATGAGGAAGGCAGCCGGTTCGCTCCCGGTACAATGGGCTCCATGGCCTTCGCGGCAGGCGCGATACCCGGGGCTTGGTCGCATCTTCGCGGCAGGGACGGAGCACTCTTCGCCGCCGAGCTCAAGGCCACGCTCGACGCACTGCCGGAGGCCAAGATGCGGCCGCTCGGTTTCCGGATGTCGGGCTATCTCGAGCTGCATATCGAACAGGGACCTTCGCTAGAACGGGAAGGCATACCGATCGGCATCGTTCATGGCGTCCAGGGGACACGGTGGCTCGAGATCACGATCACCGGCCAGGCGGCGCATGCCGGGACGACGGCACTCGGCTTTCGCCACGACCCGATGGCGGCTGCCGTCGCAGCGCTCGACATTCTGTTCAAGAGCATCATGCCGGGGGACGAACGGGCTCGCTTCACCGTCGGCCGCTTTGCGGTGGAGCCCGGATCGGTAAACGCGATCCCTGGCTCAGTCGTATTCACGGTCGACCTACGGCACCCGGAACCTTCGGTAATCGATGCGCTTGAAGCGAAAATCCGCAGCACCTGCCCAACCGCCGCTGGGGCTCACGGTTGCGACGCCGCGTTCCGCCGGTTCTTCGAGATGCCGCCAGCCACGTTCTCGCAAGACCTCCTCGACTGCCTCGGCCGGGCTGCGGCGACGCTGCGGCTTCCCGCCAAGCGCATGATTTCCGGAGCTTTTCACGACGCCCTGTTCGTCAATCGCGTGGCTCCGGCCGCAATGATCTTTGTGCCTTGTCGCGACGGCCTCAGCCACAACGAGGCGGAATATGTCGAGCCAGCCGACGCGGCCACCGGCGCGCAAATGTTGCTTGCCTCGACTTTGGAGGCAATGCGTGAGATCGCATCGGCGGAAAGCCGTTGACGAGCGTTGATGCGACTTCTGCTGTTTCCGTGGCTCGCGGCGCCGGCAGTTCCATTCGATACATTATACGGTCTTTTTAGCCCAGAACGTGAACGTCCTCGCAACAAGCCGAGCACAGGGCTCGTGAAGAACGGCTCCCTTCAACCCAGAGCTGCCGCTCGCCGACCGACCGGAATTTCCGGTGCTGGGCCCTGAGCGGACCTCGACGGAGCGCAGGTGTTCTAGGCGAACGCGGACATCACTATCGCTCGCTCGCGATATGAACCGACCAGTCCTCCTTCACGTTTCCGGGCCGTCCGGGTTTCTTGGGGCGTGCAGCCCGTGAAAGCCTTATAGACCTTGGTGAAGTGGGATTGGCTGACGAAACCCGACGCCATCGCGACATCAATGACGGGAAGCGTGGAATTCTCAAGGAGGGCCTGCGCGCGCTCGATCCGAAGTTGACGATAAAAGCTGCGTGGCGTCGTGCCAAGATGCTGCTGGAACAACCGCTGGAGACGGCGGCGCGACATGCCAGAGGACGCGGCAAGGGCCTCCATCGTCAGGGGGGCGGAAACTGTTCGCTCCATGAGTTTGACGACCGCAAGTAACGGGGAGGACATTCTTTCGAGGCGCATATGCAGCGCCATCGCTTGGCGGTCCGTTCGGCTTCGCGGCCTTCCTTGCAGCGCGATCTCATTGATCGAGTCTATGAGCTCCTGGCCGAAGTCCTGCTTGATGATTTCCAACACCAGATCAAACGCTGCCGCCTCGCCGGCACAAGTGTGGATGAGACCGTCGATTTCGTAGTAGGCCCTTGAAAAGACGACTTGCGGGAAGTTCTCGATGCTCGGCGCGAACACACTCCAGTGAACCGCACAACGACGCCCGTCGAGGAGGCCATGCTCCGCAAGAACCAATGCCCCGCGACCAACGCCCGCGACGGAAACGCCCCGCGACACGGCCTCCCTAACCCATGAAATCAACCGAGCCGGAAACACCTCGTGTTTGTCCCCGGGCAGCAATGCCAAAAAGCGGGCGTGATCAATCGCCTTGGTATTCCTTGCGCAATCGAGGTCGCATTCGGCGGACAGGCTGACGCCGCAGCTCGATCGAACTGGTCGACCGTCGTGGCTGACTATATTCCAGGAATAGGCTTGGTATCCCAAAACATCGTTCGCAATCCTTAGGGGAGTGGTCAACGAAGTGAAGGCCATCAGAGAGAAGCCATCCGTAAGGAATATGCTGAAACGCCGCCGCACCATCGAGAGCATTTGCGAGACCTCCAGTTCAGTAGAAATAGGCAATTTGGGAAGCCAAGGCCTCAGCGGAAGCGTCCCGATCGAAGCAATTTTCACTGTTCACTTGATGTACCAGCCCCACCGTTCCTCGCTGACGAAGCGAGTGATCTGCTTGGTTTCGAGATAGTTATCGAGACCCCAGCGGCCGAGCTCTCTGCCGATGCCGGACTGTTTGTAGCCGCCCCATGGCGCTTCTGTGAACGTCGGCTGCGAGCAGTTGATCCAGACGATGCCGGCGCGCAGCGCCGCGGCAACCCGGTCAGCGCGTGCGTCGTCCGTCGACATCACGGCCGCCGCGAGACCGAACTTGCTGTCGTTTGCCAATGCGATTGCCTCGTTTTCGGTCGCGAACGGCCGCACGCAGACAACCGGGCCGAATATCTCTTCCTTCCAGGCGTCGCTTTCCAGCGGGACGTCGACCAACACCGTCGGCTCGACATAGAAGCCCTTGTTGAATCCCGCGGGCCTGCCGCCGCCGACAGCAATTTTAGCGCCGTCGGAGCGAGCCTTGTCGATGGCGGCGAGGACCTGATCCATCTGTCGTCGAGACACCAAAGGTCCGAGCAGCACACCTGGCTCTTGGCCGTCGCCAATCTTGATCTTCTTCGTCTCCTCGACAAGGCGCTCGAGGAACGTTTCATAGATACCTTCCTGGACGAACACGCGCGACGTTGCCGAGCAGACTTCACCCTGGTTCCAGAATATGCCGAACATGACCCACTCGACGGCCGCGTCGAGATCGGAGTCCTCGAAGACGAGGAACGGCGACTTGCCGCCAAGCTCGAGGCTCACGCGTTTGATGTCGCGGGCGGCGGCCTGCATGATTTTGGAGCCCACGGGAACGGAACCGGTGAAGGCGAGCTTGTCGACATCGGGGTGATCGGCCAGCGCCTGTCCGGCAACCGATCCGGCTCCGGTTACTATATTGAGCACTCCGGGCGGCAAGTCTGCAGCCCTTGCGATCGCACCGAGCTCCATCGCCGTGATCGACGTCAATTCGGCGGGTTTGAGAACCATGGTGCAGCCTGCCGCAAGCGCCGGCGCAACCTTCCAAGCGGCCATGAGCAACGGATAGTTCCACGGGATGATGGCTCCGGCCACGCCCACGGGTTCCTTGACTGCCTTCGAGGTGAAGCGGGCGTCGGAAACTGCGATCGGTTCTTCCGGATTCCGGTCGAGTTCTTCGGCAAGGTCGGCGTAAAAATCGAAGCAACCTGCCGCGTCGCCGATGTCCCATTCGGCTTCGGGAATTGGCTTGCCGTTGTCGATGGTCTCCATTCGGGCAAGCTCCGTGAGCCTGTTGCGGATACCCGTCGCAATCGCACGCAGGTACCGGGCGCGTTCGGTTCCGGACATTCTGGGCCATGGCCCGTGATCGAAGGCCTTTCGCGCTGCTTTAACTGCGAGGTCAACGTCTTCAGCAGTTCCGGCGGGTCCATGATGCACGACCTCCTCAGTTGCCGGATTTATGATGGGGAAGGTGCCTCCGCTAATCGGCTTGACCCAACGGCCGTCGATAAAGAGTTCGTTTCGCATTGGTATTCCTCGCAGTGGCGCGTCGGAAGCAACAGACGCGGTGTGTTCTCACTTTGGTTGAAGGGCCTTGCCGACAGCCGCACGCTCAATTCCATGCGGGTGCCGGAACGATCGGAAGAAACCAGAGGGCCAGCATTGGCGCATCTCCCGAGCGCATGCCGTGGACTATGCCCGGCGGGTTATGAAAGACGCCACCGATGCCCGGATCGAACCATTCGTTTTCACCCTGCCGGAACGCCCCGTTCGACAGAGCAAGGTAGACCTCTTCCGGGGGATGCGAATGGTCGGGGTAACGGACGTTCGGTCCCATGATTGTCATGCCGATCCATACGTCCTCTCGATCCTCAGCGCCGCCGGGTCCGATGATCATGCCGGTGGCGTGCCCGTCCATGAAATTGTCCGACGCGTTCTTCCCGGGCTGTCTTCGTTTCCAACCGATGTGAGGCAGCAGCGGCCGCATAGCCTGCGCTACATCACGAAGCCCCTCGTCGGTACGTTCGAGCTCATCGAGACGCGGTTCGACGAGCGCACAGACTGGAAACGTCTCCCTTCCAGCGCGGGAAATGGGGCGGCCCGATGTTATCGTTTCGAAGACGTCGCTCAGGGCAGACGCCGTGTGGTCGTCCAGTTTTGTGGACGAAAACACGGCGCGGGCAGCCTCGATGAAGTTGCTGACCAGCGGCGACCGAGCATCCATGTTCTCACCTCCTGCTAGCTAGCGCCGGAATCATCTCTGAAGTCGGTGCTGCGTGTCACTGGCTCCCATGTATCCATCTCCTCGATAACCCGCCTCAATTTGGCCCGAGCGCGGGTTAAAGCGTCGCTTCCCAAGAGCAGATGCAGTGGAGGGTTGTCACTGTCGGTCAGGTCGATGATCGCCTTCGCGGCGAGTTCGGGATCGCCGACTTGATGCCCGTCCGCCGTTTCGAATGCTGCGGCACTTCGGCCGATGGTCTCCGAATAGACGGCATCCGCAGCCGCGCTTCGCAGGACCGAATTCGGGGAGAGGAATTCGGTCCGAAACGCTCCCGGAGCGACGGCCGTAACCTTGATGCCGAACGGCGCGACCTCCAGGGCCAACCCCATCGAAAGACCTTCGAGTGCGGATTTGGCGGCTGCGTAGATTGCCGTCCCGGTCGTGGGCGCGCGCCCTGCGATCGAAGTTATGTTGATGATGTGTCCGGAGCCTTGCTTGCGCAGATGCGGCAACGCCGTTTGGATGATCCGGAGGGGCGCGAAGAAGTCGACGGCGAAAAGCGTCTGGACCTCCTGATCGGTGGCGTTCTCCACCGCACCGAGAAGTCCAAAACCAGCGTTGTTGACGATGACGTCGACCGCGCCAACGAGCTCGAACGCTTTCGTGACACTCGCCTCGGCGGACCCTTGCACGCTCAGGTCGACCGCGAGGACGTGGAGTGTGCCGAACTCGTGGTCGAGCGAAAACGACCCAGAGCGCGCAGTTCCAACGACGGTATCGCCCCGCGCCAACGCCGCCGTGGCCAGCGCCCGGCCGAGGCCGCGCGATATGCCTGTGATAAACCAGTTCGTCATGCCACCTGTCCTCTCGTGATGTCCGTGCGGGGCCGACCTTGTCGAAGCGCTAAGAGATTTCACATCCTCGTGCGTTCGCCCTTTGGGTCGTACATCGGCTTCAACGAGGCATGAGCCGGGAAGCGTTCACCAGCGATCTCGATCTCGTAGTTCGACGCGAGGATGTCTTCGTCACTTTCGCCGCGGCAGGGAACGTACCCCATCCCGACCGCGCCCCCCAGGTAGTGGCCGTAGTTCCCTGAAGTGATGATCGAGACAATCTTGCCGTCCCGCACGAGCGCTTCGTTGTGGAAGAGCAGCGGTTCCGGATCGTGGAGCCTGAACTGGAGCATCCGTCGCTCCAGACCCTCTTCCCGCTTCCGCAGGACGGCGTCGCGGCCGATGAAGTCCACCTTGTCGGTCTTGACCGCGAACCCGAGCCCGGCCTCGAGGACATGGTCCTCGTCCGTGATGTCATGGCCGAAGTGCCTGAAGGCCTTTTCGATCCGGCAGGAGTCGAGCGTATGAAGACCGCAGAGCTTGAGGTCGGACGCCGCTCCCGCCGCTTCGAGCGCTTCGAACACGTGCGCAGTCTGGTCGGAAGAGACATAGAGCTCCCAGCCCAGTTCACCGACATAGGTGACCCTGTGGGCGCGGGCGATACCCATGCCGATTTCGATTTCCTGCGCGGTCCCGAACGGAAATGCCTCATTGGAGAAGTCGTTGGGACTGACCTTGGTGATGACCTCGCGTGCCTTGGGGCCCATCAGGACGAGAACGGATTCCGAAGCGGTGATATCTGTGATGACAACGAATTCACCATCCCGCACCTGCTTGCGCATCCAGGCAAGATCACGCTGCAGGGTCGCGCCCGGAACGACCGCGAAGAATGCCGTCTCCCAGAAGCGGGTGACGGTGAGATCGCTTTCGATCCCGCCCTTCTTGTTGAGCATCTGGGTGTAGACGACCCTGCCAGGCGCGACATTCATCTGGTTCGCGCAGAGCCGATTGAGGAAAGCGCAAGCGTCCGGACCTTCGATCCTGATCTTCCCGAAAGAGGTCATGTCGAACAGGCCGACGCCGCCTTGAGCACTACTGAAAATTCTGGCTCTTGATCTTCAGGTCGTCGATATGAAGATCTGGCACGAACATATCTCTCGGCCGAACCCCTGGAGGCGCTTTTTCGCGGGAATCCGGACTTCCAGGGGTACCGTGAGCGAACTCATCGCCGCGGCCAGTCGACGGCCGGAATGCTTCATCGCGCTCGGCAAGCCCCAACAGGTCGGCAGACAGCAACCCGTTTTCGGCTTGAGAAGGTGAATTATGTTCTGTATTTGTTCTCAAAACGAAACTGAGTCAATGCGCACGTGGCGCGCGGAAGTTGAGTGGGAGTGTCCGTCGGAGAAATCCGTGAACGGATTCAATCTGATGGCAGGAATGGGAATTTTTCGCATGGCGCGACAGGAGCCTGTGAACGATCTGGGGCCGAGACTGAAGGATCATCGTGAGCCGCTCATTGAATTCATCTGTCGCCCATGTCATCGCCACTGCGCGCTTGAGCGCAAGCTGTTGGTGAAAGCATTCGGCGACGGTGTGAGCTTCGCGGTGATCCGCCGGCGCACGGCGATGGGCTGCGACCGCATGCAGACGCCGGAGGGTGACAAATGCAGCGCGCACTTCCCATGTCTGGACGATACAGATGGTCCTGATGGAAGCTAGCGATGACAAACGACGAAGGCAGCGAGCGGCCGCGCAAAATCGTGCATGTGGACATGGATGCCTTTACGCATCGGTCGAGCAGCGCGACAATCCCGAGCTGCGGGGCCTGCCGATTGCCGTCGGCTATCCTGCCGCCCGCGGCGTGGTGGCGGCGGCCAGCTACGAGGCGCGGAAGTTCGGCGTTCACTCGGCAATGCCTTCGGTGACCGCGCAGCGGAAATGCCCCGACCTCATCTTCGTCAGACCGCGCTTTGACGTCTACAAGGCCGTCTCGTTGCAGATCCGCGCGATCTTCGCCGAGTACACACCGCTGATCGAGCCGCTCTCGCTCGACGAGGCCTATCTCGACGTCACCGAAAACCTGAAGGGCATGGAGATCGCCACCGAGATTGCCGCGGAGATCCGGGCGAAGATCAAGCAGGTCACCGGCCTCAATGCCTCGGCCGGGATTTCCTACAACAAGTTCCTCGCCAAGATAGCGAGCGACCTGAACAAGCCCAATGGTCAGGCTGTCATCACGCCGAAAAACGGGCCGGTCTTCGTCGAGGCGCTCCCGGTCAAGAAATTCCACGGCGTAGGCCCCGCGACGGCCGAAAAGATGCACCGGCTTGGGATCGAACTCAAAGAGAAAACGCTCGAGTTTCTGGTCGAACATTTCGGGAAATCGGGGCCATATTTCTACGGGATCGCCCGCGGCATCGACAATCGCCAGGTCAAGCCGGACCGGGTGCGGAAATCCGTCGGCGCGGAAGACACGTTCTCCGAGGATATCCACTCCTTTGACCCGGCGCGCGAAGGTCTTCAGCCGCTGATCGAGAAAGTCTGGCGCTACTGTGAGGCCAATGAGATTGGCGCCAAGACCGTGACGCTCAAGGTCAAATATGCCGACTTTTCCCAGATCACGCGCAGCAAGACGGTTACGGCACCTCTGCAAGCGATCGGCGAACTCGAGGAAGTGGTCGGGCTGCTTCTGACGCCGATCTTTCCGCCGCGCAGGGGAATCCGCCTGCTCGGCGTCACGCTGTCATCATTGGAACGGCAGACCTCTGTAGTGGCGCCGCAGCTGCGGCTGGCGCTTTAGACCGCCATCGATCACGTGGGTTAACTGGCAAACGATCGGCAGCGTCGCTCTTTGCGGAAGCCTCAGCCTCACGGGAGTCGACTCAAGTCAGTCCCCTCCGGCAAATTGGCCGGATTCCACACGACCTCCCACAGATGGCCATCGGGATCGGTAAAGTAGCCCGCATATCCCCCGTAGAATGTCTCTTGGGCGGGCTTCACGATGGCCGCGCCCGCTTCGCGTGCCTGTTCCATGACTTCATCCACCTCGCTTCGTTGCGAGACGTTGTGGCCGATCGAGAACGAAGTGCTGCTCGCGGGCGCTTTCGTCAGACCGCTATCGTGAGCCAAATCGTCCTGATCCCAGATCGCAAGTTTGATACCGTTCGAAAGATCAAAGAACGCCACGGCGCCATGCTCGAATTCGCGGCCCACGATCCCTTGGGTACGCAAACCCAGTCCGTCACGATAGAAAGCGAGAGACCGCTCAAGATCTGCGACGCCAAGCGTCAGTACAGAAATCCGGGGCTTCATGAGCAATCCTCCCGTTAAATCGTGGCTTGGCACATCCAGTTTCCCGCTGTCTTTGCGTCGAAGCCGCATTGTCGCAGAAGCGCAGACCGTGAGCGGACGTACTATCACTAAGAGGTGTTTTTTCTTGGGCCTCGACTCCGCCGCCTCCAACAACGTGTCCACTCTTCGCCGGCGCGGGTTGCGGTAGAGTGATGCGCCCGCGCATCCCACCCGGAGCGAAAGTGGCGAGTATCGCACTTTCGAAATGGAAGCGGAGTGAGGCGCCCGCGACCTCTCCCCGAAAGAAATCCGCGATGCGCTTGTCGATGCCGCTGATGTGATCCGGATATCGAAGATTATGCTTGATCGGACGAAGCGAGAAGCGTTTACCTTGCCGATGTTTTTTGAAGAGGCTCGCGGGATCAGACCTTCCTCTCTGATCAAACCGCAGATAGCGTCTCTGGGTAGCTGCATCTCTTGGCTACGTCCCCGCCTCCAACGAAGGCAATAGGATGCGGGATTTGCCCCGCCATCGTGGCGGGGCTTTTTGCTGGCCTTCCTACTCAGACCCATCCTCGCCGAGGTCGACATGCCGACCAATTGAGCGAAGGTAAGCGACGATTTCCAACTTGAGGAAATCACGATCGCCGTAAGTATCCTCGATTTTCTTCAGCCTGCGCTTTGTTTTCTCATAGTCACCCGGCGACAGGTCTGCGTCTCCAACGATATATTTGTCGTGGCCGACGGCGCAGATGTTGCAGCCGGTTTTGATCACCTCCTCGACGAAGGCAGGGATATCGCTCGCCTTCATCAGCTTTTGCTTGGTACTCTGCGCCATATAGACCACTCCGTTGGGGGCGACCCGCCCCGCCAGCGCTGTCGTTTCGTCGGGCGCTACGCAAGGCCCACCGACTAAACTCGCTTAAGTGCGAAACAGTTGCATCCGTTGGAACGACGGAGTCTCGGGAACGACGATGAGCCGACCGCCAAGACGACATGCGCGATGTGAAGTTCGATCCGAAATCCTTGGAAAGACTGCACAATGAAATATCCGGGATCGCCACCTCATCAAGCCTTGTACCGATCAAACGCCGTCGGCCTTATGACCGGCGGGTCGGCCTCTTCCCACCGGTAGATCTCTGACCGCAGGAAAGCGAGTTCCGCTGCGAGCTGCTCCTCATCAATTTCGATCCACCAGGATTTCGGACGGCCGTCGCTGCCATCGGACCAGCGGTATCCCCGAGCCTTCAGATGATCTTTCATGTCGAAGGGGCTGTGCTCGGCGAAGATGCGCACGCGTGAGCGCTGACTTGTCTTGAGAAGCTCCGCAAAAGCGCTCGGCTCCGTCGCCCCATCGGCGCCGGCGAGCACCTCGAGCAGAGCAAAACAGTCGTCGACGGCGCGATGGCCATCGTGGAAGTAGCCACTTTGACCAATCAGGTAGCCGAGCTTCGTGCCCTCGAACCCGCGCGTCGCCCAATCGACTTCTTTGACGGAACAGGCCCATGCCTTGCCGGAAAACATGCTTGAAAACGCCTCGCAGAACGGACGATCGAAGCCGGCATTGTGGGCGATCACCAGGTCGGCCGGGTCGAGCAACGCTCGAAGCGACCCGACATCGATCATCTGCTCGGCAACCATCTCGTCGGTGATTCCGGTGAGGCGGGTGATTTCAAGAGGGATTGGAACAGATGGCTGCTGCAGGCCGCCGTAAACGCCCGTGACGTCGCCGATATGGCCCCCGTCGTCGAAGGTGAACGCAACTGCGCCAATTTCGATGATCTCGTCCGTGCTGTGGTCGAGGCCGGTCGTCTCGGTGTCGACGATCACTCCGATGCGAGGAAATCCCGGCCGCGGTATATCGACGATCTGGCGGCCGACAAGCTTGCGCAAGACGCGATAGCTGCCGCTCTCCTCCAAAAGCCGGACCATGCTCTCGTTATCGAATGGCCTCCGCCGCTGCTTCAAGGGTCCTCGCAGCCTCACAACGACGTCATCGCCTGACTGGCGCGACGAGGAAAACATATCCAGTTGAGACATCGGCCTCCAGTGTCCCCGGGCTCTGCGCACCAGTAGGGTGCGGATCATGCGTCAGGATAGAAACCGAGAGAGACCCTGGCAACGCGAATGAGGTCGGCAGAACCGGACACACAAGCCAAAATGCCCGGAAAATCTGTTGAAAAGACACACCGTGCCTCCGGCACCGCTCGCTGGCTACGGCGCGCTCGAGGGCGCGCTGGCAAGCGGCTTCGCTACCACCCAACTACATCACCTGTGGGGACGCGGCCCAGTCAATTAGACGATGGGTTTGCAAGGTTTGAGTTGACCGTTTTCGATGGCAAGGCGACACTTGCAACCTGCAGCAAGGCAGGAGGAAAAATGATGGCCGAGCCAGACCCCTGGCGCCACATGGCAAGCGCGCCGAAAGACGGCAGTCGGATCCTCGTCACGATCCGCCCGTCCGAACAGGGGGCGGCAGAAGTTGATCTCGCGTATTGGTCGAATGGCGATCAGTTCGGCGCAGAAGGCTGGCGCGCCGCTGATTCCTCGCCCGGCCGCATCATCGAATACGCCGAGCCAGAATTGAAGTGCTGGATGCCGATGCCCTCGGCCAATCTCAATCGCACCTCCATGCCCTCACCCTGGGAAGGCGATGACGACCGAGAGCTCGACGGGTCAGGGATTTAAGAACTCGCGCCGGCGGCAATCTCCGTCGTTCCCTATGATACATTTTGCGATCTTTTTAGCACCAACAGGGAACGTCTGAACGTCTCCCGCCAATCACGAGCGAAATGGACGTTCGTTCGTCCATTTGGTTTCGTCGGCCCGTGTTATGGTTTCCGGACTTTTCGTCGCCGCTATGGGTCAGTGGCCGACCACCGCGCACTGTGACCAAAAGACTGCCTCGGCGGCGACATTGAGGATGATATCGGCGACCTCGTTGCTGGCGGCGTCTATGACGATGCGTGTGTGCCTAGTGGCCCTCCCCCGGCTGCGCCGTTTCAAGGGCGGCAAAGATTCGTCCGACGGACTAGGCCAACCGGCTGATCCTCTCGGGACGATGTATCAGCCAACAGGCCGAATGGATCAAAGGGTTCAATGAAGTCTATATCAGCGGCACAGCGCAGGCGAACAACGAGAGAGATCCGGCCCGACCTGTGATGCCGCACTTGTTGTCGGCGCAACCCAACTACTGAAGGATCGACCAACTGAAAATCTTCTCGTGCGCTTCGTCCCACGCGCGCGCCGTGGTCGATGACGAGGAGGTTGCCGCAATGTCGGAGGGCAAGCGATGAGCCTGATGGAATGGTTATTTGGTAAGCCGGAGACTTTCAAGAACGTGAGGGTCCTGCAGGGCAGGCCGGTTCTCGCCGGGACCACGATCAAGATGTCTCCGCAGGTGATCGCGGTCGAACCGAATGAGGCCGATCCGCATATCAAGGAGGACTGGGACCGCTTTCTGCTGGGGCAGACGCTGATCGACACCCTCGTTCCCTACGCGAGAAACCCGGCCCTCTTCTCCACCCACGAATTGCGGTACTTCACTAACCAGTGGATTGCCGCCATGTCGGAGGATGACCGGACAGCGATGTCCGAAATCCTCGTGCGTAACAGGGGCAAACGCGATTTCAACAGGAGGAATAGATGATCGGAACCGTGAAGAAGCCGGACAAGAGGGGCGAAATACGATGGCCGAACTGCATGGGGTGACATTTAGCTTCTGTGGTTGCCGCCCGTTGCCCAAGCAGTTTCTGACCCTTTTGACGTGTGATCGAGTGCGGTCTTCCGTTCTTCGCCGATGAGGGCCAAAGGGATCGTCGAGCGGCCTGTGCGGTGTCGCTGCGGCTGTCGCGAACGCCATCTACAATGCAGCCGGCATAAAAGTCCGGGAAGATCCGCTGACCAATGAGTTTACGAAGGTCAGCTATCCTAGGTGCACGGCAGCGTGCCGTGCCCTCGAGGATAACGGGCGTGTTCGCCATTCGGGTTTGGCGCCGGCGCCTCTCTTGTGTCCCGAGGCGTATTTTTGCGTTCATCGGACTTTGGCGCCGAGACCTGAGGATCTGGGCCGCGGACGGGCCGCGCTTTGGGATCGCCCTTCCTGGGCGGAATAGCAGCTTTCTCAGTCATAGTTCGTAACTCGCGTTTGCCATAAGAAGAACCGCTCGGCGGAAGCAGGGTTCCAATCGAATGCGAGCATCTCAGCCTTGTGGTGGCCTCGACGCAAACTCGCTCCGCTACCAATAGCTGGGCTCGAAGCCGCGCCCGCGGTGCGGCTTCATGGTCTGGCAGAGAGCTCGCGCCGATGAAGTCCCAGGAGGTGGGCTAGCAAGATAGCGCTGGTCCTCGGCAATTTCCCCTAACCTTGCGGAGCAAGGCTTGTTCGGATGCCGGCCTCGGCAAAGCGGGTCAACTGGGTCTGGGTCGCCTCCTCGGTATAAAGAACGTGAACAGCGCGACCGTTGGCCGTGAGCTTTTCAGCCTCCTTAAAGGCTTCTTCGAAACTGACTGGAATTGCACCGGTGAAAGGATCGTCCTGTTCCAATACGTAAAACGTGGCATTTCGGATACCAGTGGTCATCGGCGCTCTCCTTTCGCGCAACAATAGATGGCGAGCGCGATGGTTCCGGATGACAGGGATTTACCCGACGCTGCACCACCGACGATGGCCAGGAACCGCAACCGACTCGTCGGTCTCATGTCTCTCCGCGCCGGCGACCAACGGCGCAGAGGTCGAAATCTCGAAGCACCATGGGGCCGATCATCCGGTCGAAGCGGTTGTGCAGGTCCAGGAAGCTCGTTGCTTAATGGCGCGGGCGTCTGAAGGCTGATCCTGATGACCGCTCTCGCCTTCTTCATCGGCTACCCTTTGATCATGGGCACCGGCGCCGACACGCCGGTGGTCGTTTCGATGCTGTACTCCTATTCGGATTGGGCGGCCACGGCGATCGGCTCCACGCTCGGCCACGACCTCCTGATCGTCACCGGCGCGTTGGTCGGCTTTTCCAGAGTCGCGTCTTGATCCTCCTCAGCTAGAATCGGAACGTGCGATATGGCCTACGATATCCAGTCCGCCGCGCTTATTTACGACAAACTCCCAATCACGTGCCCTGAGGCCGATTGCGCCGAGGATCCGATCCCCTGTCTGCGCAAGTTTGGTTTGCGACGCTGGAAGCCCAATTGCGTGAGCTACGAGCGCGCTCTCGTTTTCGACAGCCCTGAAGATGAGCTTTTCACTTGGGCGTACTCCATAGTGTTCCAGTACGCGCGCAGCGAGCTCGGTTGCTCCATGGCGCGGCAGGGTCCCGCGGTAGATATCGGTAATTTCGACACTGCTCTGATCTCCCAGATGGAGCTCCTTCCCGGGGTCATTGACGATCATGTTGACATGAGCGGTCGGATGGTCCGGCACCCGGGCCCCTATCCAGTGAGCGTCTGCGTCCCTGTAGTAAGCCACGTCGGGTAGTTGGATTCGCTTGTATTCACTAGATGGCGGCACATCGTCAGTGGCCGGTGGGCGTTTCGTCGCGCTTGCCACGGCCTCGTCGGTTGAACCAAGTCTCCGGACGGGGCGTTGCTGATCCGGTTGATCTGCCGCCGGCTGCCGATCAACACGATCCGGCTTCCCGGCATTTTGCTGATCCAGGATCTGCGATGCCTGTGAAAAGATCGCGCGGTCACGTTTGGTTCGCAGAGTTTCCGCGACACTATTTTTTCGGGACCAGGTATACACCCTGCGTTTCCCATCCCATCTCGACCGGCGTGCCTCCGATGCGCCGCGCGAGGTAGTAGCGTGTTGTCGTTTTGCTACCCTTCGGCGTCTGGTCGATCAGATGGGCGATCAGTTCGACGTGCAGACCTGTCTCTTCGTATGCCTCCTTAATCGCGGTGGTCTGTAGCGACAGGCCCTCCTCGACCGAACCCTTTGGAAAGGTGCGAGCGCCCGCAAAATGATTGGTCGATTCGATAACCCACGTGCGGCCATCCGGCTCGACGATGACGGTACCGGCCTTCCGGATACCGTCATGGGCAGGAGGTTCCGCGAGGCGCGGATTGTGGCCAGGCACTCCCTGCCAGCCTTTCGCCGTCGTTGGAGGCTGCCACGGCATCATCGGCACATTGTTCAATATATTGGGGAAATCTCCGCGGGGTGTGAAGATGGCTGTCTGGCTTGCATCGGTCCAGGTCGCTGGCCCGCTCGGTTGTGTTGGGGAGGTTATCGTAACTAATCGACCGAGTTCATCGGGCAGGGGGTGATTGATTGCAACCGGAGGTCCCTCTGGCGGCGCCTCGCTCAGAGAACCAAGTGTGCGCGTCGAACCCGGAACAACAAGCTCCTCCAATTCCTTGGCCTGGTCCCATCTCAACCCGAACTGGTCGGGTGATTCCAGCCAGTCGCCCATAACAGGTTTCTTGGTATTGCCGTCTCGTTGAGCATCCGCCTGACGAACAGCGTTCTGCCTGATATTCTCCAGCGCGGATTTCGGCACATCGAACAAATGTAGCCGGACATCATCCATTTGCCCGCGTTTGCGCTCGAAGTAACTTCGGGAACGTTCAAGCGGTCCGAAATTGAGCCAGATCATCGCTTCACGATTTTCCTGGGTATCAAGAAAACTGACGTGACCGCTCTCATCGATAGAGATTCGCCTGTTTTCGGCACCTTCAACACGGGAGACTGTAATCGTGTTCTTGGCGATAGCATTTCCACCCGCCCTCCAGCCATCGTCCGTCATAATCAGGACCGGGCCCCCGAGCGCTTCCGCAAGATCGCGGGCAAACTTGTGTGTCCCCTCGTCAGAATCCAGGGTCAAAAGCATTGCCGCTTTATCGCCAGAGTATCCTGCCTCGCGAGCTGACGCAGCAACGTGTTGCGGCCCTCTCGACAGCAACTCTTTCGAGTGCGCATTGATGACGAACGCTCCTTGCGGGGCGAGAAATCTATCAATCTTCACTGAATCATCTTGAGACAGGACTTCGAGATCGGCCGATTCCCTTTTCTCGAGCAAGGTCCACCTTGCTCGCACAGCTTGCCCCTCCTTTGTGCTGCGCGGACTTACTTCAAAATTCGGCTGGATGACGGGTTGCGTTACAGGATCTGGAAAAAACAGAGCCCACTGCCTATCGTTAAAGTCTCCTATAAGGCCATACACGGGAGCATGAGCCTCTGTCGCCAGCTGTTGGGCGTATGAGTTCCTCCCTCCTGCGGCCGTATATTCCGCAAGAAGCGCGATAGGTTGCCCGGGTGTGTAGGATTTTTCATCGAGACCAAAATGTTCGCTAAGCCGATTGACCAGTCGGTGCGGTGTAATAAGCCTCCGGCGTCTATCCATAATCGCGGTCACCGGGGCGCCCTGCAAATCAAACAGGGCATCGCGTGTACCGAATGCGCTGACGACATAAATATCTGGACTTATCAGTATGGAATTCGACTGGTCTCGACGATCGTGGTTCGGCTTGTAGATCCACTGTGCGTCGACCTTTCTTGCCTCGGTGTAGAAAAGACCTGTTTCCGGTATATATTCAGCCATCCATTCCTGGAGCGGGTACTCGCTCTTTCTCACCGGATAAGCGGTCTGAAATGGTCCGGCTCGTTCAGGCGATGCTGGCAGCGGCGTAACAAAGCGCACGTTCTGCGCTGCGTTCGAAAGTCTCTCTTGGGGTGCTTGATGCGAGACTCCGGAAATGGTGCGCGTCGTCCCTGCCCGCGGCAGATACAATACGCCTGCGGGGTCCTCAACGACGGGAAGGCCGGACTTTAGCAAATGGTCTCGCGTCCCGGGAGCTGCCTTGTCGCGAGTCAAACGCTGCAATGGGGCAAATCGGAACGACGGCTCAGTCGAAGTTTCGGAACTGAGGGATTCAGCAGGAGCATTGTCATCTGACGCGCCACGGATTGACAACGGGGTGACATGCTCTTGCTTGCTCCTGTTTTTGCTCCTGTCGACGCCAAGGTCTGCTTGGTCGAATATTGACGCGGGGGGAAGATCGGGAAGGATCTCGGCATAGCCGATGTGCAGCCCGACCCCGCGTTCCGTCGGACGCTTGGGGTTGACGATGTCCGACAGTCCGCTCTCGCGAACATAGGTTTGAATGCGTTCGTTGGCCGCCTCGATTGCTGAATTCAGATGCCCCTCTTCGACACCGATGACCACCGCCGCAATCTCATCCCCGCCGACTCTCATCGGCACTACGGTGCCGCCCTGCTCGGCGAGAGAGGCTCGAAAGATCCTGGCCAGGGCCCGATAGTGCGCGTTAGCCCGCTCCGCCCTGTTCTGCATGGCCTGATTGAGGCCTCCGAGGTTGGCAATGTCCGCCGAGACAAAGAACGCCGGCTCGCCCGTCTCCGAAACATGATCCTGCGCCCGTCTAAGCTCGGCCAACTTGAGTCCAGAAACCCGCGCATCGTAGAAACCCGTCACGTCGTCGCGAGCCATCGGTTGATAGAGAGACCCTGCCGCCTCACGCGAAACGCCCAGTCTCGCAGCCCGGTCCACGAACGCGGCAAGCGAGACGTCATCCGGAGAAACATACGTCCCCTCGACTGACCTGGCGCCGGCCCGGCCCGTCGACCCTGCCGGATTTGGCCGGGAAAGGGCCGAAACCTCCCGTGTCTGATCTAGGATTGGGGCTTTTCCCGCTCCTTTCGAGCTTTCCGTATGTCCAGTTTTGATTTCGCCACCGCTCGTTCTTCGGCGAATTTCCGTTCCAGTTCCTCTATACGCTGCTTGCGCTGCTCCGGGGTCAGCCCGGTCAGTCCCAACCGCTCGTCTCTGTTCTCCTGTGACATGCTCTTGCTTGCTCCTGTTTTTGCTCCTGTCGATGCCAAGGTCTGCTTGGTCGAATA
The DNA here is from genome assembly GCF_000265205.3 of Sinorhizobium fredii USDA 257. Classification (NCBI taxonomy): domain Bacteria; kingdom Pseudomonadati; phylum Pseudomonadota; class Alphaproteobacteria; order Hyphomicrobiales; family Rhizobiaceae; genus Ensifer; species Ensifer fredii. Next base: position 2,554,379 of record NC_018000.1, on the reverse strand, counting down.
TTGACGCGGGGGGAAGATCGGGAAGGATCTCGGCATAGCCGATGTGCAGCCCGACCCCGCGTTCCGTCGGACGCTTTGGGTTGACGATGTCCGACAGTCCGCTCTCGCGAACATAGGTTTGAATGCGTTCGTTAGCCGCCTCGATTGCTGAATTCAGATGCCCCTCTTCGACACCGATGACCACCGCCGCAATCTCATCCCCGCCGACTCTCATCGGCACCACGGTGCCGCCCCGCTCGGCAAGGGAGTCGCCAAAGATCTTTGCCAGGGCCCGATAGTGCGCGTTAGCCCGCTCCGCCCTGTTCTGCATGGCCTGATTGAGGCCTCCGAGGTTGGCAATGTCCGCCGAGACAAAGAACGCCGGCTCGCCCGTCTCCGAAACATGATCCTGCGCCCGTCTAAGCTCGGCCGACTTGAGTCCAGAAACCCGCGCATCGCAGAAACCCGTCACGTCGTCGCGAGCCATCGGTTGATAGAGAGACTCTGCCGCCTCACGCGAAACGCCCAGTCTCGCAGCCCGGTCCACAAACGCTGCAAGCGAGACGTCATCCGGAGTCGAATAAATCAATTGGCGAGCATCTACTCCGCTTGCAGGCGATGCCCGTTCAAGCGCGGCGAGTTGCGCATCGTTCAGCTTTGCCTTGTTTGCTCTCGTGATGCCGGCGACCTGATCAGGAGAAAGGCTCTCCAATTCCCGCGGCTCTAGGCGGGCCAATTGCCCCGGCATCAACGCGCCGATATCTTCTGCCGCCGTATCGGCCGTGATTTCGGGTTTACTGTAGGTAACCTTCCCAATAATTGGCTCTGCAGTGCCCCCGGTCTGGAGCAGATCGGAATTGGCCGGATTCGAAAGATTGTACAAGTTACGGAGCACACGCTCGGACGCGGCATCGGGATCATTCCCCATATGCCGTCGGTAGTCGTTCCACAAATCGATCGGTTCCTTTTCCCGTCCAGCGGCAGACAGGCTGCGAGGTCGAGGCTGTGAATTTGCAAACTCGACAAACCCGTTCAATTCCCGAAGCACACCTTCTTCGTCGGGCGTCGAAGGTCGAAGGTTCGTTGGCGGTTGTGGTGCTGCGACAGGGGTCGTTCCGCCGTCTTCAGCCCCACCCTTTCTTGGCCGGGTCATCAAGAGCCCGCGCGTGCCGAACGCAGTGCCGACGGTCCCGGTGGCAACGCCGGCGACCGCATTGAAAATATCAATGCCCTTCATTTCCGAGCCGTGCGCCGCAATATCGTGCACCGATACGGCAGTCATCGGTACGCCGATTCCGAGGGAGGTCCAGTCGAGCATTCGAGAAGCGCGGTTCAGCAAACCGCCGTTGCTCATATACTCCGCGGACTTGAGTGCCAGCGGCGTATTCGGCCGAAGGGCTCCGATGCTGCCTCTGCCGGCCTGGAGCAACGACATTTCCGGTACCGCGCGAAACGTGCCGAATGTACGCAGCCCGCCTGCGCCCATCGGTATGAACGAGCTCGCCGCCGCTCCCATATTCATCAGCGATTCCGTGTCACCCCACTCGCCGCCGTGTTGGAGATGGTTGACCTGTTTAACTATGGCTCGTCCGCCGAGATATGCACCCCCAGTCATCGCCACAGGGGCCGCGACCGGCGTTAACGGCGGCACAAAGGAAGCAACTGCTGCCACTGATGTGACGCTCCCGACGACCGGATCAATCACTTTTTCTGTAACAGTGAAGTTGCGCGCGTCGACGACCTCGAGCGGAATTGTCGAGTCGCGACCACGTCTCATGTCGAGACCGCGGGGCACGACAAGCCGGTCGCCTTCTGCGAACTGACTGTTGTTGTCCTGGAAATCGCCGAGGCTTTCGAACTTCTTGCCGGTCACATCAACATAATAGACTCTGGCGTCACTCTCTTTTACCGCGATTAACGCTGTCTGTTGGCTGCCCTCTTGCTCGCTCACGTGGAACATCGGAATGATTTTGTATTGAGCGGAGTCGCCGCCGATTTCGCGAATTTCCGCTGTAATTTTGCCTACCGTGTCGGCATCACTGCCGACCTCGAGCCCGAACACGCCGGCCACCGTAGTATCAAGACCTTCACCCGTTTTGGCGACTTTGAAGTGTTCTGTGTAACCGCCATGGTAAAGATCCTCAATCTTCAGCTGATACTCGCCAAGAGCTTGCTGACGTCGCTTGTCGAGATAGGCGTATTCGGAGTCCTTTCCGTATGAATCCGACGCTGCGTCAACAAGCAGCTTGATGGGCTGACTCAGGGCGAAATCGAGCCGGTTGCGTGCCTGACGGGCTTCTTCGAGCGCGCGTTCGGTCGAATCTTCCTGAGCGATCGCCATATCCAAAGCACGTTGCGCATTGGAGACCTCCGGGTGTTCCGATTGCTGGGCTGGGGCTTGAGCGCCATTAAGGGCGGGCGGCTCTGTTCCATTGCTGGTGGTGCCGGAAGACGGTTCCGGCCTCCTTCCGCCATACTTGGCAAGAGCATCGTCACGAGCTTTTTTCAGCTGCGGAATATCAGTGCGAAGCGCTTCTAGCTGTAGATCAAGATTGTTGATCTCGATCTTTTTGATGTCTTCCATCGCAGAAATGGCGGCTTTCTGCGCTGCTTCGAGGCTGCCTGCCCCGCAAAGACTCTCCGGACCTTCGACAATATTTTGCCATTCCTTATTGAGTTCGCGATCCTTAAGCTCGCCGCTCACCCTCTTGTCATTGCGTGCGAATGTCAGCTGAACTCGCTTCGGGTCGCCGTGCTCATAGGTCGTCTCAAGATATAGTTGGTGGTCTTTTGGATCCTCGACGACGTCCTGCTTCTGGATCTTGCCAAGATAATCCCCGCCATAGGTTGTGTACTCCTTTTCCCAATCGTGTAGATCAGGGTAATCCTTCCGATGTTCGGCGATGATTTTCTGCTTTGTGCCCTCCGCCTTTTGCTGCAGGGCCGTCAGCTGCTTGTTGGCGCTGTAGTAGATCCCGTATGTCTCGCCGGCGCGCACATTCTCGCTCGCCTGCTTCTGCTGCTTCAGGGCGTTATCGAGTTCCTGTCTGGCTTTTTTGTTCTCAGTCGTAGCAGGCTTGGTGGCATCAAGCCGCTGCTGCTTCATGCCGACCAGGTAGTCGGCGAAAGACTGGTCGCCCCTGGCAGTATAGGTATTCGCCCGGGCAAAGAGATCATCGACTTCAGCCTTTTTCGCGTTTCGATCAACGATCGCCTCGCCCCTGTTGTAACCGGGCGCGGAAACGTACGTTCCGCCCTTTGCTATGGGAGGGGGCAATGTCCCAGTCTTGGCCACGGCCTCGCGGGTCAGGCGCTCGGCTTCGGCATACTCTTTTGACGTCCCACTGGCTGCCACGACCTGTTTGTCGGCCACAGAAAGCCTTTGCCGGGCCTGCTTGAGTGTACCCAAGGGTGCGGGTTTCTCCCAACGCAGGTCATGTGGGGCCAAGGCCTCGTCAAGAATCTTCGTTGAAGCCCTAATAGCCGTACTGTAGGCGGGATCGAGAGCGTAGACGTTCAGTTGCTCAGTCGCCTGATCGATCTTTGCCTGCGTCTCGATCAGGCTCGCTGCCGCTGTGTTCTCCGCAGCCATGGCCCTGGCGACCTCGGGATCCATCCAGAGGCCGCCAACCTGGACCCATTCCTTGCCGGATGGCGCCTTGGGCTCCGTCGGTTGCGTCGTTTGGCCGACGCCGTATTTCTCAATCGCCGCCTTCGTCTCTTTCGATGCTGCTTTCGCTGCTGCATCCAACTCATTATAGTTCTGACCAAGCAGCATCGCATCTATGGCCGTCTTGGCGACGATACCTTCTTTCGCCTTGGCGGGATCGTTGCTGTTTGGATTCATTTTCAGCAGCGTTTGCGCCAGCGACAATTCAGGCGTCCCCGGCTTGAGGGTCAGTCGCGTGTCGTCGGTTTCCTTGAGCAGCGTTGAAGTGCCGTCCGCAGCGGTCGTCAGCGTATAGCCGTTGAACGAGACCCTCTCCGTGGCCTTCCCAAGCTTTGGATCCTCGACGCGCGTTGTTGTCTCACCGGTCTTTGCATCGCTGACGGTGCGGCTGCTTGCGCCGTCGCTATACTTGATTTCCGTTATCCCCGTTCCATCCTCATTGAACTTCGACGTGGTTGCGCCATGTTGGAAATCTTCATAGTGGGCGGCAATGACCTTACCGTTGGACTGATCGACGATTTTTACTGTTCTGACGTCACCATTGTCGCTGGTTGGCTCGACTATTTTGATTTGATACTCGTATCCATTCGCTTCAAACTTTTTTTTCTGAGCCGCAATTAATCTGTCGAACTTTGCCTCGGGTGGTTCCGCAGCGGCTTCAAGTTTGGGAATGACGAGAACAACACCTGCCTCGAGCTTCTGATCCAGGCGCAAGTCGTTAGCCGCAGCGATAGCGCGCCCACCATCGCGGTGGCCAAGCACCTTGGCGATTGTCTGCGGCGTCTGCTCGTTGCGCACGGTATAGGTGCTTTTGGATGTCGATACCTGCGCCGACGGCGCCTTCTGCAGATTTTCGATACTGCGGAAAAATCTCGCGATGCGACCAATGTTGAACGTCAAGAAATCACCTCCGCCCCGACCACCGCCTGGGTTCCTCTGACTTATGCATCATCTTTAGTTTGATGGTGACCAGCACGAGCCGGTCACAGGCATTTGGCCCGAAGCAGGGATGGACGTTGGGCGAGCTTCGGATCGAAACGTCCAGGCAACATACGAGAACTGGTGTCCACGCCGTCAGGGACGGGAGGTCTCCCGTAAGCCTCGTTGCCACCGAGCGCCTGTAAAGCCGTCATCTCACGCTTGGTGCTCGCGTCATTCGACCGAAACCTTTGGCCGACGGCCTCCAAAGTGAACGCCATGCTTACCTCCCCTGCGTGCGTCAATCGTGGTGGAGTTGCGCCTACCTAGAGGCGTCTGCTGTATTCAGCTCTCTGCGGTGCACCCCATACGACACGTTTTGCAAGATGAAAAGAGTTTGCCACAACTATTAGTTACTGCACATTTTCGAAAGAACTTGAACAGGGGACTTATTAGCGTTGCTTGACTTGAACCTGTCGTTTCCAGGATGTCGGCAACCTAGCGGTAGTTATCTCGCTTTGTTCATGTCGCCTGTGAAATGCGGGTGCCAAGGCAGCACGGCATAACAATGCATGATGCCGTTCCCTCACGCACAGGCATCGCAATAAGTAGCCTAAGCTAAAAAAAGGCGAGTGCCCGTGGCTTGGCTCTGCACCGGCCCCTGCACCCTACCCTGCTAGAACCTAGAATTCCCTTGCAAGCATTGCTGCCTCTCTCTTGGCATTCTCTCTCGCCTGCGTATCGATTTCCGCTCCATAAAGGGTCTTCTCAACGATGATCGTGCTGATATCGCTGATGCCGATGAAATTCAGCCACATCTCCATGTAGGGCCGTTGAAAGTCATAGCCTGCTTGGGGAGTCGCCGTCGAGCTCGAAAAATAATCGAGCCCGCGCGCATAAATAACTGCTGCTTTCTTTCCGGTGAGGCGGCCTGTAAAGCCATTCTCATCGAAGTTGAAAAGGACGTCCTTTTGCGAGATCAAATCAATAAGGTGTTTCAACTTGTAGGGAATGCTGAAGTTCCATAGCGGCACGGCAAACAGGATCTTGTCGGCAGCTGAAAAAGGTTGCGCGAGTTGCTTTATTCTATCCCAGGCGGCCTCTTGAGAAGACGTTCGTACTCCACCGCTCAGTCCAGTATATTTTGCGGCCATGGCCTCTTCGTCGAACTCAGGCAGGTCCGTATTCCACAGGTTCATCTGTTGGACCGTGCTCCCCGGATGCTTTTCCTGATAGGCGTCAAGAAATGACTGCGAGACTTCGATTGACGCCGAGCGCTGTTTGCGGGGCGAGCATTCCACGTAAAGCAAGCTTGTCATGATCTGCCTCCCTGGTCCTTGCTTGGTCGACGCACCAGTTCGATTGCGGTTGGCGCAGTGAACTGTTTGGGGGACCATAGGAGCGGTGTTTTGCAGACACCAACGAATTAAAGTGCGGTCACTTAGAACGATTCGCGATAGGTGACCTGAATGTTCAAGTTAGAACAACTGCGCTGCTTCGTGGCAGTGGCCGAGGACGGCGGATTCAGCCGCGCCGCGGCGCGGCTTCACCTTACTCAGTCAGCCGTGAGTGCACAAATAAGGCGTCTGGAGGATCAGGCCGGATGTCAGTTGCTGACCCGGAGCACACGCTCAGTCGCCCTCACCCCCGAAGGCGAAAGGCTGTTGGGCTACGCGCGCGCCATTCTGCGTCTTAACGAAGATGCTCATGCCGGTGTCGCTGCTTCGCGGTTCGTCGGCAAGGTCAGGATTGGGGCGTCGGAGGATCTTGCGAGCACCTGGCTCCCACGCACCCTACGGCGGTTCAAGGCATTGCATCCTGAAGTACTCCTCGAAGTTGATGTCGGAATACCGACGAACCTGTTCACAGCACTCGACGATGAGCGCCTTGATGTGGTGATTGGCAGCCGCTGTCGTGGCGAGGGCCGCGGATGGCGGCTCTGGCGGGAGCCGCTCGTCTGGGCATTCGCCGAACACGATAGAATTGTGTCCCCGGAGCCAATTCCGCTCGCATTTTTCCCAGAGCCATGCCCATACCGCGAAGCTGCGATCGAGTCGCTGGCGGAGAGTCAGCGGCCATGGCGGATCGCTTACACTAGCCCGAGCATCGCTGGTGTTCGAGCTGCCGCGCTTGCAGGCTTGGCCGTGACACCCCTGCCACGCAGCTCGCTCTGTGGCGGATTGGTCGAACTAGGACCAGAAGTCGGCCTACCTGTTCTTCCCGATGCTGAGTTTTTGATTGCCGTGAATGAGGCCAAGGTCTTTCGGCGCAGTGCGGACATTGGCGGACATGATCCGGGGCACTGCCCCCTCTTCTCGAGAAGATACCGCTTAGTGTTAGAAAGGGTTCGGATAACTTCGTTCACCCGTTCCTAGATCTAGGATCAGGCCGGCCGCGCTCCTTCCAGTGCAGGAAGACTTCGACCACGCCGAGCACCACAAAGGCGGATCGCGATTGGTGCGGTCGTCTTCAGCATGGAAACGACCTCGCATGCAGGCAGGCAAAGCCGCAGGTCGGCGACTGGAACAGCGCGACGCCGGGTAAGCATCCGGCGAAGTCCGGTGGAGCGATTGCGCCCAATGCACCTGTAGTTACGTCGCAAGTCCGCAGCTTGCGACGTATCCAAGGGAGGATTTTTTGGGGTCAAGCAGTCCGCTATCCTGTGTGTTCGACTTTGTAGCCCTCCGGCAGCGTTAGCTTGTCTCCCACTACGAGCTCATTTGGATTCCGACCGCGCGTCCCGCCTCCGAGCTGCGACCATTGCTCGAGCCTGTCATCCAGCCAGGGGTTAAGGCGGTAGATCTCGTCGACGATGAGATGATCGTTCCCAGCGATCCTGTAGATGCTGTCGCCCCGCTTGACCTCATAAACGTTCAGCCTATCGACTGGAGGGGGCGCCGGTTCAAGCGGTTTCGCCGGTTTCAGCGGCACGACGTCCATGTGATGTGGACCCGGCACACCGTGCGCGTTCAGCCAATTTTTTAGGCCTTCAATGCTGAGCGGCCTGATCGGCATCGAGGTCACTCTCGGTTCGGTGACGTGGGTCCTCGGATCGTACTCGTAGACGGCTCGCCTGCCCGAACCATGTTCGACAGTGACCGGTGGCACGCCGAGATCGTGATCGTAGCGCCAGCGCTCGTCGCCATCTCGAAGAACCATTCCGGTGGCAGGGTCTTCCCAGCGTTTCTTCTCCGCGTCATATTTGATGTTGGAATAGAGCTGGACGTTGACCCGGGACGGATCGGGCGGCAATCGGAGCAACGCCACGCCGGGCTGCGAATACGGCACCTCTCCGCCATTCTCCGGAGAGAGACCAGCGGCCGCCTTCATGGTATCTTCAAACTTGTCCGGCGGGATGCCGTTGACGTAGTCGATGAATTTCTCCGGATCACCGCCCATCAAATGATAGGCGAACGCGAAGCCGTTCGCTTGGGAACTGCCTGTCCACCAGCCGTGCCTCTTCAGCACCTCGGCCTGCGGTTCCGTGATACCCGCGCCCATCAGGAAGGTCTTCTCGAGGCCTTCCAGCTTGTTCTGCGAGCGGTTCTGGTCGACCGCCCAATTGACGATCGTTGTCGTCAAATAGCCGATATTGACAAGCCAGCCGATCGGGTTGGAAGCGAGGATCGGGATCCTGAACAACGCCCGTTCGATGAGGTCTAGCCCCTTGCTCGTGGCCAGCTTGCCGAGGACTTTCTTGTAGACTTCGTTGCGCAGCATTGGCGATTCGAGGATTTTCTTCGCCAGTTCGCGTGTCTGCAAACGCAGCAGGATTGTATCGCTTGCGAGATTAGCGCCATGTGTCCATGCTTTGACGTTGTCTTTGCCTGCGTTGTACCAGACGCCCGACGCGTCCCAGACGAAAGCGACGGCCATCATCCCAGCCAAAGTGCCGACCAGCGGCGTGGTCGCCTCAACTACTGCACGAGTCATCATGTCGCGCTTGCTGCCGGGCTCCACGTAGATCCAAGGCGCATTTTCGGCCAAAGCGTCGCGCAGCCGGGGCAACTGATCGAACATATGCGGGCGCAAGCGCGCCATCGCCATGCCCGCTTCGGCCAGGTGGAAGGCGGCGAAGCCGCCGACCAGTCCGAGCAAGATCGGCTTGCGCCACTGCTGGTCCTGGTCGAACTTGACGTTGTCGTAAAGATAGGCGGTCAGCGCAGCCTGCAGGCCACCACCGACGGCAAATATGGCGGGACCGGCCAGCGCGGGCAAATGCGCGACGCGCGATGCCTGAACGCCGGGGACGTTCACACCCCCCGCGACGCCCTTTACGACGTAGGTTTCCGCCAGGAACTCGGTGAAATCCCCTAAAAACTGTGCCCCGAGGCCGTATTTTTGCGGCAGCGGAGCACCGGCCGCTTCCCAGGAGTCGCCGAGCATCTTGCGGGCGGCCTGAGTCGCGACCCGCCGGGTGGCCGAGTCACTGAGGAAGAGGGCGCTCGCCGTTTCTTGTTGGTTCATCAGGTTCACGCGCGCGCCGTCGACTTCCTTGTAGCCATCTAACCCGCCGAGTTCGTTGCGGTAGAACTGGACGGCCTCACTAGAACGGATCAGTCGATAGCCGAGATCGTCCAGCTTCTTACGGTCTTGGCCGATCGTCTCGACGATCTTTGGATTGTTCTTGCCCAGCGCCTCGATGCCGGCCCGCAACTGTTCCTCGGTCATCGCGGTGCCGTAGCGATCTGTCGGCACCAGGAAAGGCGAGAGGTTCTTTTGAACACCCTCGAGTTCGGTCTTGGTATTCTTCTGGAACTGCCCGAGGCCCTGCTCTACTGCAAGCAGCATACGGTCGAGGATCGCGCCCCTGTTATGTTCGAAAATATCGAAGTCTTTGCCAGGGGGTAGGTCGCCGCGGTCGAGGTTCTTGATCTGCGTTATGGTTTCCAGCGCCAGCGTCACATGGCCATTAGCCACCGCCTCCTGGAAGCCCATCATCTGAAGCGGTGCGTTCGGAATGGTGGCGACGAGGTGGCCGATTCCCTGGACGGCATTCCGGATCGAATCGGAATCCCATCGGCTATTGATCGGGTCTGAGCCTGCAGCTGCGAAATCAACCGCTGCCGAAAAATCGACAGCCACACGGTTGATATCGACCTGAACCGTGCCCATTCTCACATCATTTGACCACCGGGTGCTTCCCCCCGGGCTGATATCCTTGACGATATCGGTGATCGTTCCAGGCAACGCCTCGTTGATGATGCGCGCCGAAATCTCCGGCGTCACCGCCGGATTCTTTTTCGGATCGACCACCTCGCGCAGCTTGGCCGCCGCCGGCAGGGTCCCTTCCTTCTGGTAGGTCTGGTCGACCTGCGTCTTGGCGTTGGCGACATAATTGTCGATCACCTTCTGTACTCGCGGATCGCTCATCACGACGCGGCGAACAGTCGGATCGAGCGACTTGGGCGTCAGCTCGCCGAGTTTCTGCATTCGGTTCTCTTCCGGAGCCTCGCCGACTTCGCGGATGATGCGAGCCGCATCGGTCGCGTTCTTCAGTTCCGGATCACTGAGGTAGCGGTCGTAGACCAGGCGCTGCGCATAGCCCAGCGGGTCGAGGTCCTTGAGCAGAACTGTGGTTGGCAGCCCCTTATAGGTGTCCTCGAGCTCTTTTGTCGCTGCCGCCAGCAGCTCTTTGCGCCGCGCGTCGAGATCATCGGAGGCGGCCTGCAGATCCCTGTCGGAAACCGGCTTCTTGTCAGCCTTGTCGGCAAGCAGTGCATCGAGCTTGTCACCGGCCCGATTGACCTCATGAAGCTTCTCATTTGTCGCGCGCTGGGTGGGCGTTTCCGTTTTGGCCGTCTCGAACGCCTTGGCGACGATCCGCTGAATCTGCGGATCGTCACGGTATCGATAGGCGATCTCGTGGACGGCAGCTTCGGTGACGCCTGCATTTCTGGCGTCGCCGCGGTAAAGCCGCCGCAAACCGGCCGCGATCGCCTGTTCGGCCTTTGCCATGTCCTGATTGGCGATAGCCTTCTGCGCAGCGTAGAGGTTCCAGGCCGTCGGGTCGCTTCCCGGCTGCTTCCTTCCAAACGGTTTGTGCAACATTTCCGCATGGCGCTGCGACGCCTGTGCTTTCGTGATCGCCGCTTCGATCTCTGCTGGGGCGTTGGTGCGCTGTGGCGCCTGTGGCACGGGCGACGCTTTCACCGAAGCGCCATTGCGCAGCAACGAACGAAACTTCGTTTCTGCTTCGCGATTGAGCGCCGACGTGCGCAGGATCAAAGAGAGGGGGAAGTCTGTTCCTATCCGTGTCAACCGAATACTCCGGCCTTGGCGACTCCGACCCAGTTGATCGGATTCATTCCATCATAGTCATCGCCCCGGTGTAACCGCCCTCTTTCGCCGGCTACCAAATCAGAACGTGCATGTCAAGTAGCATCCTCAAGTCAGGGTAGCATCGATGGCTTCAACGCCTGCGTTCCACTTCTCTGCAACGCTCGAGCCGCGATCACGCCGATCGCTTATCAGGAGATCATCGACATCGGGCGCCATGTCGGGCTGGTTCTGCCCCTCTGGAATGATCTTTCCGCATTGATCGATCAAGAAATCGCGACGGCCTCATCACGATTGCCGGACCCTCGCGGGGCTTAACAGCGATCGCCGCGCGGTAGGCGTTGCTCCCTCACAACGCGCGGATCGGCTCGAAGCTCTTGAGAGTACCCGCTGGCACAGAACGCGATCTTGCCGCCTGGAGGCGAGTTCAAGCTGATCGTCCAACGCCAAAACCCGAATGGTCGCGCCAATCGCTCGCGCGTTGCCCTGTCGATCGACAGTTCACTCATCGCGGTTCTACCGTCACTGTCGCCGTGATCTATGGAAAGCTGCAGATCAGCGACATCGTGAAACGTCAGCGTCGCTGGCGCTACGCGGAAGCTTTTCCAGAAGCTTCGCAAAGGCACTCGGCGATGAAGGCGATGTCGAACACCAGGTCGCTGCGCCAATCCTGCTTTTCGGGATCACCGATATCGAACCGTATCCCGTAGATGCGGTTGTCATGCCATAGCCAGTCGAGATCGTCGTCGCATATGCCGTCATCCTTGGCGCCAGTAGTCATCAGAGCCGTCCCCGCGGCATCCGCACCGAGCACAGCTTCAAGGCTCGTGCCCTCTGATCTATCGTGCTGTCTACCAGCAAATGCCGACAAGTTCGAGTTCGGTGGAACCGCTCAATACGGTAACCACGGGAAGGTTTAGCACGGCAATCGCATCGACCCGATGTCCTCAGACCTAAAAGGGCAGCCACTCCACCCAGCATGTCGGCCGCAAAAAGCGATACTCGGCCTTCTTTCGATCATTACCAAGTGCTGGCTCCTATGGATAACCACGCTGTGCCAAACCAATTTGAAGTGCGCCGAAATTGGCAAACACCTGCCGATGACCATGAGTGACGATCCGTCTTCGAGCCAAAAATGCTGGTGCATCCGTCACACAGCCGCTGAACGCGACTTTCGCCAAAAGTCGTATCGCTCTAGTGTCTCGGCGTTTGGCGGGTAGACCCCAAGCGTCGGCTTGCCTGACTCGATTTCAGCTTTGAGGAATTCCTCCTGCTCTTCTATGGCGATGGCTTCGTCGGCGATTTCGTTGACATATTCTCGCGGAATGACAATGACTGCCTCGCTGTCGCCGAAGATGATGTCTCCGGGGTAGACGGCGACGCCGCCGCAGGCGATCGGCTGATTCATGTCCGCCGCATGATGTGCGACGAGGTTCGCGGGTGCCGCGGGGCCTGTGCAAAAGGTCGGAAACCCAAGCTTGCCAATATCAGCTGTATCGCGAACCCCACCATCGAGAACCATCCCGGCCGCGTTTCGATAGACGAGCCGCCTCGCAAGCATTGCGCCAATGCCCGCGACCTCCGCAACGCAACGGCAGTCGAACACGAGGACGTGGCCCTCGGGAATGGTATCGATTGCCTTGCGCTGGTGGTTCGACGGATCTGAGCTGTACGTGGACCCGTCGATATCCTCGCGCGCTGGAATGTAGCGCACCGTCACAGCAGGGCCGATCATCGGTCTGCCCAGGGTGGCGAGCGGCCGGACGCCGCGAACGGCCGTGTTTCGGAGACCGCGTTTCAGGAGCAGCGTGCTGAGGCTCGCCGAGCTGGTGCGCAACAGCTTTGAGTAGATCGTCGGGTCCAGGACTGTCATCAACTTCTCCATTGTCTGCCAGCAGATCATCTACCAGCAGACGAGGCGAAGTTCAATATAGGAGTTACAGTTTCCTATTTGACCGAAGGACGCAGGCCATTCATCGCCTTCGTCAACAAGGAAGCACTTTCGAGCGCTTCCCGCCGTATCGCACGCGCACGTTCAGGAGTCGGCTCGCCAATGAAAGGCACGCTGACTGTGCCGACGAGCTGACTGTTGGGATCGAACACGGGCGCCGCAAACGCGCGAAGGCCCAGATTTGATTCTTGGTTGTCCTCGGCATAGCCGTTGCGGCGAATTTCGGCGAGCGCCTCTTTCAACGCGTCGGGGTCGGTGATCGTGTAAGGCGTCCTGGCTTCCAACCCGCCTGCGCAATAGGTTTCGACGTCGCTGTAGTCCGAATAGGCCAGCGCAAGCTTGCCTGCCGCACCGACATGCTTAGGGGACCTCCCGCCGACTTTGATAAAAATAGCGTAATCACCCGGGCTCGGGGCGGCAAAGATGGTGATCATTTCATCGCCTTCCGGCGCCGCGAGCTTGAAGGATTCGTGTATCCGGTCCGCCGCTGCAGTCAAGATGGGCTTGGCTGCTTCGACGAGCACAGCCTTGTCGGCTCCTGGCGAAAGGCGACGCGCAAGCTCGACGAACTTCGGGCCGAGCACATAGGATGCCCCGCCATTGACCCGCGCCACAAGCCCGTGAGCGGACAGCGAATTCAAGATGCGGTAGACTGTCGATCGCGGCATGCCCAACTGCCCGACCAGCGACGCCAACGATGCGCCCGTACTGGCATCGGCGATTGCCTCGAGGAGATGCGCCGTCTTCTCGACGACCGGCGAACCGTGCTTTAGTTCATTCATGAACCTAGTATTCCTTATTTGAATTTCATCCGGTTGACATCGCCGGCGTATCTGCGCATCCTCATCCGGCAAGTGTCACATTTGAGATTTGCGCAGATGCACGAGGAAGTAAAGGCATTTGCAGGCCGCGCGGAGGCGGGCGAGATGCGAATGGCTTTACGTGCGCCGAGGTCGCGCAAAGACGCGATGCGGCTTAACGGGGAGGATGGCACTCATGAAGAGAATATCGCTCGGCAAGGCCGCAAGGACATCGCTGGCAGCGTTTACATTGGCAGCGAGCGTCGCCTTGCCAGCCTATGCGGACGCGGACAAATTGACCGTAGTTGTCACGGACGAGCCGAAGTCGCTCGACCCTTGCGACACGGATCTGTCGGGAAATTCCCGCATTCTGCGCAACAACGTGACCGAGAGCCTGGTCAATCTAAGCCCTGCCGACGGGTCGGTTACAGCGGGTCTGGCGACGAGCTGGCGGCAGATCGATGATCTGACTTGGGAATTCAAGCTGCGTGGCGGGGTGAGATTTCACGACGGCAAGCCTTTCGATGCCAATGCAGTGGCGGCAGCGCTCAAGCGCGCGCAGGACCCCGCACTTGCCTGTGAGGTCGGGCTCGCGACGCTCAAAGGGGTCAAGTTCACGCCCGAAGTCGTCGATAGGAAGACCGTTCTCATCCGCACGGACATCGTCGAGCCGATCCTGCCGAACAAGATGGCGGCATTGGACATCGGCTCCCCGGACACCCCGGCCAACGGCAAGACACGCACTCCCATCGGAACGGGACCGTACAGACTTGACGCCTGGGCGCCTGGACAGTCGATCAAGCTCACCGCTTTCGACGAATACTGGGGCGACAGGCCGCCGATCAAGGACGCGACGATCATCTGGCGGACCGAGTCGGCGGTCCGGGCGGCGATGGTCGAGACCGGCGAAGCCCAGATCGCCTACGAGATTGCGCCTCAGGACGGAACGAGCAAGAACGACCACGCTTTTCCGAACGCCGAGACGGCGCTGCTGAGGATTGACCAGGAAGTCGCTCCCCTGAACGACAAGCGCGTGCGCGAAGCGCTCAACCTTGCGATCGACCGGGACGGCCTCATCGGGACGATCTTTCATCCGCAAGCACAGAAGGCGATGCAGGTCGTGCTGCCCTCTGTCCTTGGCTACAATCCGGATATTCCCGTCTGGCCCTACAGTCCGGAAAAAGCACGGGCGCTTCTTGATACGGCACGTGCCGACGGTGTGCCCGTCGACAAGGAGATTGTTCTCTACGGCCGCATCGGCATCTATCCCAATTCATCCGAAAGCCTGGAAGCCATTCAGGCCATGCTGACGGATGCAGGCTTCAATGTGCGTCTCGAGATGCTCGAGACCAGCCCGTGGCTGAAGAAACTGCTCAAGCCCTGGGACAAAGACCGCCAGCCTTCGATCCTGCAGACCCAGATCGATAACACCGAGGGTGACGCGGTCTTCACGCTGCCCAACCGGTTCACGAGCGACGGCAATACCTCATCGATTGCCGACCCCAATCTCGACAGGCTGATTGCCGACGCCTCAAAGGCCACCGGGGAGGAACGCAAGCGCCTGTTCCAGGAGGCGTTCAAGTATATCGCGGTCGATGCGGTCAACATCGTGCCTCTGTTCCACATGGTCACGATTGCACGCGTAGCATCTGACGTGAACTATACGCCCGACGTACAGGCGGGCAACGAGATCAAGCTCAAGTCGATCTTTTACCGCTGACCCTTTCGGAACGGGTGGCACTCCGGCTCGAGGAGAGGCGATGACCCTCATGTATTTCCTCAGACGCGCGGCGTTCGCGGCACTTGCGCTGGTCGCGCTGATGACATCTGCGTTCTTCCTGGTCCGCCTCACCGGCGACCCGGTCGATCTTTACCTGCCGGTCGATGCGTCGGATGCGGCGCGAGAAGCCATGCGGGTGCGGCTCGGCCTTGATCGGCCGCTTCTCGCCCAGTTCGTCGATTGGGCGGGCGACCTGCTCCGCCTCGACTTCGGGATGTCGCTTTGGCACAACCGCCCTGCGAGGGATGTGGTGCTGGAGGCGCTGCCGAACACGCTGGCGCTCGGCGCGATCGCGCTCACGCTGGCCTTCCTGATGGCGATCGTGTTCGGCTCCATTGCCGCCGTCCAAGCCGGCGGGTGGATCGATCGTGGCGTGAACGTTCTCTCGCAGGCCGCGGCGAGCGTTCCCGACTTCTGGCTCGGCCTAATGGGCGTATTGCTTTTTGCCGTAACGTTCCGGATCCTGCCAACCTCCGGCTTCGGCGGGCCGAGCTATTGGGTTCTGCCGGTCGCCTGCCTCTTTGCGAGGCCGTTTGGCACCCTGGTGCAGATCGTCCGGGGTTCGATGATCGAGGCGCTGAACGCGTCGTTCGTGCGTACCGCACGGGCCAAGGGCGCCCAGTCCGGTCGCGTCGTCTTCATCCACGCCCTGCGCAACGCGCTTCTTCCGGCCGTCACCGTCACAGGAGACCTCGCCGCGCAGTTTGCGGGTGGCGGTGGGGTGGTCGAAGTGGTCTTTGGTTTTCCGGGGATCGGCAAGCTCCTGATCGACGGCATCCTCAAGCGGGACTTCGCCATCGTGCAGGCGTCGATCTTTGCCGTGGCGGTGGTCATCTTCGTCATCAATATTCTGGTCGACATGCTCTATGCCGCCATCGATCCGCGCGTGAGGGTCGAATGACGGAAGTCTCGTCGGAACTCCTCCCTGCCCGCGAGCGCTTGAGCCGACGCATCCTCTGGCTCATGCGTGCGCTCGCGGGCGATCCGATGGCAGTCGCCGCGACGATCTGGATGTTGATCGTGGCGATCGCGATCGTCGCCGATACGCTCTCGTTGTTGGGAGACAACCGTATCTCGCTGAAGGCGCGCAATCTGCCGCCATTCGACTTCGACCAGTCGTGGACACTGTGGCTTGGGGCCGATGCGCTTGGCCGTCCACTCCTCGTGCGCCTGGTTCAGGCGGCCTCCACGACCGTCGGGATCGCTCTCGCTACCGTCTTGACCAGCCTTTTAGGTGGAACATTGCTCGGCGTCGTCGCTGGTTATTTCGGCGGCTTCATCGGCAATCTGATCATGCGAGTCTCGGACATCATCCTCGGCTTCCCCACGCTGCTCGTGGCGCTATTCGGTCTCTACTTGTTCGGCCCGAGCGTCATCAATCTCGTGCTGGTTCTCGCGATCACCCGTATGCCCGCCTACCTCCGGGTGGCCCGCGCCGAGACGCTCGAGGTTCGCGAACGTCTGTTCGTCGATGCGGCACGAGTCTTCGGCGGCGGTCCGCTGTGGATTCTCAGAATCCACATTCTGCCGAGCGTTGCACCGACGATGCTGACGCTCGCATCCGTTAACCTTGCCATGGTCATGTTGTTTGAATCTGGGCTCAGCTACATCGGGCTCGGCATCCAGCCTCCGGCGGTGAGCTGGGGCCTGATGGTGGCGCAGGGTCAAGGATACCTCTCCTCGGCCTGGTGGCTGGGCTTCTTCCCCGGGCTTGCGGTCATGCTGACCACCATGTCTTTCAATCTCCTCGCCAACTGGTTCCGGATCGTCAACGACCCATCCCAGCGCTGGCGCCTTGCGAGCCGGAGGCGCTGATGGCTCTCCTGGAAATCACAGACCTTGAAGTCAGCTTCGATACGGCGGGCGGGCGAGTCCTTGCCCTCAACGGTGTTTCGTTTTCGCTTGACCGCGGCGAGGTGCTCGCCCTTCTCGGCGAAAGCGGTTCAGGCAAGTCGGTGACCGCCGCTGCGATCATGGATCTGATCCCCGATCCGCCGGGGGCGATCAGGCATGGATCGATCCGTTTCGATGGCCATAATCTGCTCGAAATGTCGGCGACCGAGCGGAGATCGCTCTGCGGTGCCCGCATTGCCCTCATCTTCCAGGATGCCCTTGCCGCACTGAACCCGGTCTATCCAGTCGGCTGGCAGATCGCCGAGATGTTCCGGATCCATGGCCGCAGGCCGGCCGGCGGCATCGAGCGGGCCGTGCTCGCGCTTCTTGCGGCGGTCGGCATCCCGGACCCGGCGCTGCGTTCCAGACAGTACCCGCATGAATTTTCCGGCGGCATGCGTCAGCGGATCATGATCGCCATGGCAGTCGCGCTCGAACCGGACATCATCATTGCCGACGAGCCAACCACGGCGCTCGACGTCACCATCCAGGCGCAAATTGTCGATCTGCTGAACGCGGTACGCAAACGCAGTGGGGCCGGCATGATCTTCATCACACACGATCTCGGCGTCGTTGCCGAACTGGCCGACCGGGTCGCCGTAATGTATGCCGGCCGAATTGTCGAAACCGCGAGCGTTTCGGACCTCTTCGCCGAACCGAGGCACCCCTATAGTGTCGGCCTTCTCGCCTCCCGGCCGCGCATGGACGGAGTGTCGGTCGAACTCGTCCCGATCCCAGGCTCGGCTCCGAATCCGATCAACCTGCCGTCCGGGTGCGCATTCCGAACGCGCTGTCCCCGTGCGCAGGACCTCTGTGCGCAGATCGTCCCTGCCCTTCAAGCCCTCGGCGCTGGCCGTCAGGCCGCCTGCCATTTCCCGGTATCGAAAGCATGAATCGTCCTCTCCTCAAAGTTGAAAACCTCTCCAAGCATTTCGGTAGCCCGCGAGCTCCAATCCGCGCCGTCGAAGACGTGAGTTTCGAGATTGCGCGCGGAGAGACGCTCGGGCTCGTCGGCGAGAGCGGATGTGGCAAGACCTCCCTCGTCAGGACCTTGCTGCGGCTGACGGATGCAACCAGCGGCAATGTGCTGCTCGACGGCGCGGACCTGAGCCGGGCACGCGGCAGGCAACTCCACGAGCTTCGCCGCAAGATGCAGGTCGTGTTACAGGATCCCTACCAGTCGCTCAATCCACGCATGCGGGTCGACCGGCTGATCTCGGAACCATGGGCGCTGCAGCCCGGTACTTTGCCGCGCGCGCGGTGGGCGCAGGAAACGGTGAATCTGCTCGAAGCCGTCGGGCTGGGAGCGGAGCATGCCCATCGCTACCCGTCGGAATTCTCTGGAGGCCAGCGGCAGCGCCTCGGCATCGCCAGGGCACTTGCACTCAACCCTGAGCTGCTCGTCTGTGACGAACCCGTCTCGGCTCTTGATGTATCGGTGCAAGCACAGGTCATAAACCTGCTCGGCAGGCTTCGACGCGAGCGCGATCTTGCCATGCTGTTCGTCGCCCATGACCTCGCGATCGTCCGGCATGTTTCCGATCGCGTGATGGTTATGTATCTCGGAAAGATCATCGAGACCGGGCCCAAGCAAGCGATCTTCGGTGCACCGGCCCATCCCTACACGCAGGCGTTGCTCTCCGCGGTTCCGTCACCGGATCCGCTCCTTCGCGGCACTCGGAAGCGCATTGTTCTTCAGGGCGAGCTGCCAAGCCCGGCCAATCCTCCGAGCGGATGCCGCTTCCGAACGCGCTGCTGGAAGGCAACGTCCCTCTGCGCCGAACAGGAGCCCGCACTGATGGCCAGAACATCGGCCGGAGGGCTGCTCACCGCATGCCACCACGCTGAGCCGGATCGATTGTCAACGGCGGCGGCTTAGAATGCGCGGCCTGGACTGGCCACCTGCCATGACGATCGCCAGCCTCCAGCTCCTTGCCTCGAGCGGACTCTGGCGGCGCTCGAGCATGCCCGCTGGCGCAACCCATACCATTACGGTTCCCGATGACTCATTATGCAATCTATTGAGAGCGTAATGAAAACAGTTTCGGAATTGCACCAGCTAAGAGGATCTTGCGAGTAGCTCCCTGCGTACTCTAGACTAAACTGTGTGCCGCTGCAGATCGACACCGGAAATCACTTCTACCCCTCAGCGCCCCTTCCCGCCGAAGCGGGAAACTCCTGGACCTGAATATGCTTGTGGCCGCCGTCCAGTCGCCACGACAGTATTCTCCGCCAAGGCTCTGCAGCTCTGCAGCAGTTTAACGCCTTATCCTTGAAGGCTTGTTCGGCGGCCCGCCTGCGTTCCCATCAAAGGGCTCCGAGGTCACGGGGATCGTCGAGCACCCCTTGGAGGCACGGGAGAAGCCGAGCACACGGTGGAGTTCGTCCTGCCGGGTTCCGAGGAGGCCGCACCAAATCAGAGGTCGGTTCCGGTAAGGGGCGAAATGACACTCTGGCCCGAGCGACCAAAGCTTTCACACGATGGGGATTTTGGCCGGTTCGCACACAACCGTTGTTGGACAGGCTCCTCTCAGTCGGCAGAGTACGAACCGAAGCGGCCGCCGTGACAGGCAAAAAGGTAACGGCCGGATTTGGGCTCGAAGCGGACTTCTTGGGGGATCACTACCGGTGGGAAGTGGCAAGTTTGACCGCCAATCCCACAAAAACGATACCGGCCACGCGATTGAGCCACAGTTGACCTTTTGACGATTGCCGCAGCCAACGGCTGAGAGAACCAGCTAGGACGGAGATGAGCGCGAAGGAGGCGAATGCGCACAGGATAAATACACCCCCGAGCATCAGCATCTGGAGGACAACACTACCACGCTCAGGCGCGGTGAACTGCGGTAGGAAGGCGAGGAAAAATATCGCGACCTTCGGATTGGTCACGTTCATTACAACGCCGCGAGCGAACATCTGCCGCAGAGACTGAGCTCGCTCCTTGGTGGCTTCCAGTTCGTCTGGCTTCGCTGTGAAGGCGCTGTAGGCGAGATAGAGCAAGTAGGCCGCGCCAACGAACTTGAGCGCATCGAAAGCCGTCTGCGACGTCTGGAAGATCGCTGCCACGCCAAGCGAAACAGCGATGGTGTGAACAACTAGACCGACGCAAAGCCCAAGCGTCACGTACACGCCTACCATCCGGCCTGAGAGAGCCGACTGGGTCAGCACGAAGAGGTTATCCGGTCCCGGCACCCAAGCGAGTAAAGTAGCAGCACCTACGAAGGTCAGAAGTATGTCGAACGGGATCATGACTTCCCATTCACACAAGGGTAGGCGAATAGCAAGTTCGCGTTCCGTGAACACAGTGTCTGCTTCTGGCGGCGCGAAGGTGCCGTCCGGCACCTCAGCATTGGACTTCGGCTCCCCACCCAACTTTAAGATTGCCAGTAGTCACCCGGACTCCGACGATGCTCTACGTGAGACAGTGGACATCTTCAGCATGCTCGAGAGCGGCCCTTTCAGTTGGGGCTCTTGAGCACGCACGGCAGTTTCAGCGGGCGAAACCATTCGACCTGGCGCTGGTCGAGCTCCGGGAATGTGCTGTGGACCTTGTCTGCCTTCAGGGCGTGAACTTCAACGACCGTGGGTATCTTCCCTCCGTTATCAAGCGTCTTCAGGTACGTGTAGTATCCCAAAGGGCGCTTCTTCGCCTTGCCGACCACACCGGCCTCTTCCCAACTCTTCGCGCTCTACAACAAGAGTATAGCCATAGATTCTGCGCCCGCGGAATGGCGGGCGCATTTTATTGGGCGCGGCGCGGACACACTCCTTGCCCTAAGCCTTCCCATAGACGGCGCGGCACGGCGATTTGCGTTTGCTACTTGTTTCGCGTCGGAATGCGATAATAGCAAGGACGAATACGCCGCTTGCGGCAAACTCGAGGACCTCTTCCAGAACTGCCGCCTTGTATGACGTTAGTAGATCGAGCGTCACGGCACTTGCGAGCATAGCCATAGCAAAAACTATGCGGCATTCAAACACGCTCGTGAGAATTTGAACAAGGATCGTGCCGGCTTGTTGACGATATGAGTAAAGAAGCACTGCTGCCGAGACCAGGAGAAGCAACGACGCAGTCGCCGCGATAAGGTAGCCGGCGAGACCAGTGTCTCGCATGAGCCGGAAAGCCACGATGGCGATATCATGGCCGCCGTCGAACTCACCGCCGCCGCGCATTTGCGGCATCTTCAGTCCAAGTATGCGAGCGCCAAAACTGATCTCGCTGAGAAAAAGGATTATACACAGTCCGCTCGTGCCAACGAGGACGTTTCTCTCGTATGCGGAGAAAACGGCACAATTTCGAATGGCCGTGCCTAGAGCGAGCAGAGATGCAGCCGCGAATGCCAGTGCGCCCAGACTTTCCACGAGATGGTCTTCGACCAGTAAATCTGGCCTGCAAAGCCCCATGATGAAGAGTGCGATTACGGTCCCGGCCACCTTCAAAATGAATGCAACATTCTCCCGCCTCATCGCTTCATCTCCTGTCATGAAACCGTCACAAACAGGTCAGCCAGAAGGGTGGCAAACGTAGGGCGAATAGGCACGCATCGCATTTGGCATCGAGCAAACGCTCAATATGTGGCCGTTTTGCACCACGTAGTCTTCTCAAGCGGCATTAGATGGCGAGCAGTGTCGCCATTATCGCTGGTGGCACATCATGCCCCCGGGCGGCCTTTCAGGCGCGAAGTCCCGCGTTTTCGACCTCCTCTACCTCAACCTCAACCGCCTCTTCGCGACTGCTCGCGCCGCTCGTGAAGTTAAGCCGTCACAACGTGAACGCGCCCTTGAAGAACCGCCGGGAGCGACACGTTTTTCCCCATCGCTTGGGCCGACGGCCTTCAAGGCAACGCTTGCCGGCGAAGCAGCGGCGTTGGCCCCGATTCCGGACCGACGTGACGAAGTAGATCAGGGCATTAGCGTTGTTTAGCGGGAACCAACGTTATGCCCTCTAGTTACACCACTCAGTCGACGTTCCTCGTTACCAATTTATACTCGAAAATGCATTTGACGACTTGGAGTGGGCTTCGCAAAAACGAACTTACCGCCACTACTCTTCTGCCTCGCCCAACAATCTCAATGCCGTTGCCTCGTCTTCCCGGGACAGAGGCTCATGTGCGCCAGCGGCCGCGAGATAGGCGTCGAGCGATCCCATGGACGATGCCGGGGCATATCCACCATCGGCCGCCGAGGCGGCAACGGCAAAGTTTACCGCCCAAACGTCATTTGAACGGCACGCAACGGCTATGACAGTGGAGCGGTTCGCGGCTTCGATTTCGAATTCGCGGCACAACGAGCCGCTTTCATCCCGAAACGAAGCGACGACACGAATCCTGTCGCTGGAGCCCGCCAGGACGGCTTCCGCTCCGGACGCGATCTGCCCGAGCGCATCTGAAAGAGCCGGTCCGTTCAGCCCCGTAACGTTAAGCCCCTGCGACTGGTCTTGCATACCAATCCCAAGAGAATAGCCGCCGATGCCGAACGCTATGGCGACCAATGAGGCGGCCAGCGGCATGATCCAGGATCGCTGTAGGCGCACTCGGTTTTCTTTGGCCTCGAAGGCAACGACACGCGCAGCCTCGCTGGCGTGCGACGGAGCGCTGCGCCGCTTGGCGTCGTCGATCATCCGCCACACGGACTGGCTGAGCCGGTCGGGAACGGGTTCATCGAGAACCGGCCTCAGTGCCTCTTTGGCCTGAATGCGGGCTTCCAGGAACAGGGCGACCTGGCTGGCGATATCCGGTTCCATGGCTTTCTCGATGGTGGCGGCAGTCGCGTCGTCAAGTTCGCCGTCTGCAAAGGCCATGAGCGTTTCGTCTGCAAACTCGCATCTGATCATTTTTGTTCTCGCCCTTCGTGATCGGTGAACGTGACAAGCCGGGAGTTATTCCCGCTGCCTCGGCGAGATTTTTTCTGGCGCGCGCCAGCCGGCTCATCACCGTTCCGATCGGTATCCCGAGAACATCGGCCGCCTCCCTGTAGGAGAGATCCTCAACGCAGACCAGGAGGATGACTTCGCGCTGATCGTCGGGTAGATCGGTGATCGCCTGGGCGACGCTGTTCAGAGTAAGGCGGGCTTCCACGTCTCGTTCGCCAGAGGCGCCGACGAGTTCCTGACGTTGTTCGATGCCCTCATGCGGGCCGGCCGTCCGCTGCTTTCTGATGTGGTCTATCCACAAGTTGCGCAGGATGCGGAACATCCAGGCGTCGAAGCGGGTTCCAGGTTCAAAACGCCCAGCATTGGCGAGCGCCCGCTCGCAAGTTGCCTGGACGAGATCGTCGGCGAGATCGCGGGAACGGCAGAGAGAATTCGCGAAACGGCGCAGATTCGGCAGAAAGACGACAAGACGTTTTCCGAATTGATCCACTTCAATCACGTCGAAGTTTCCCGTTTCCCGAGTATCAAGCGAAGTCAGTCGCCGCCGCAAGCATTCGAAATCAACAACAGACGTCACAGGAAAGCCGGCATCGCGCATGTTGACCCCGAGAGCCTCATGGAATTTGGCCTTCCGCTGAGGCGATAAACAAACAAGGGTTTGTTGCTCGCCAGCAAGCGGGGTGGTTTGGTATCTTCATGTGGCAACATATGACCATGCTGGCTAAGCCAGCGTGGGAGTCCGGCTAGATTTCGGAAAGGCCTAGGTTAGACTATGGCAAGGTCCAGGTTAGAGCTTGGTGAGAACTGTTTTTGCCGAGCGAACCGGGGGCTTCAGGCCGATACCACGTAGCCGAAGCCCCGCACGGTTTTTATGAGCGGCTTTTCGTCCGCGCTTTCGATCTTGCTGCGAAGATAGCGGATGTAGACGTCGACCACCTTCGTTTCCGGGTCGAAGCTCAGATCCCAAACATTGTTGAGTAATCGGGTTCTGCTGATCACAGCGCCGGAGTGCGACATTAAATAAGCGAGAAGCTTGAATTCCTTGGCCGTCAGGCTGATCTCGCGCTTGCCGCGCCAGACCTTCTTGCCGACCGGATCAAGAGCCAGATCGCCAACCCTGAGGACCGGGTCCGTGCCTGTGCTGGACCTGCGACGAAGCAGCGCTTCCATGCGAGCAATCAATTCATCGAAGGCGAAAGGTTTGGTCAGGTAGTCGTCGGCGCCACCCTTTAGTCCTTCGACCTTATCCTGCAGGCTGTCTCTGGCCGTGAGCATCAGGATAAGATGCTCGTGCTGCTCGCGCCGCAGCATGCGACATACTTCGAGGCCGTCGATCCCGGGAAGCATACGGTCGAGAATGATCAGCGCATATGGCGTCTCCCGCACCATCGCAAGGGCATCCCCGCCACTATCGGTCACGTCGACAACGTAACCCTCGGCTTCGAGTCCTCGCTTGATGAAGCCCACGATGCGATCGTCATCTTCCACCAGAAGAATCCTTGACATTTACACCACCTCCGTCCGCGGGCCTATCGCGGGGAGCCAGAGAACTTCCCCCCTCACGGTGGGCCCGATCATTAGCTCCCGCCTCAAGTTATCGTAATTCAGGAAACGAGGGGAGGTCGTGCTTTATTCCAGGTTGGATTTCACACGCGACCTTTTTTTCAGGACGACTACGGAGGCGCCTGCGTTCTCATCCGCAGACGCGGTTACGTCAGCGCGTGGAAGGCGGACCACGACCTCAGTAAAAGAACCGACCTCGCTCTTAAGCGCAATCTCGCCCCGATGCTTTTCGATGAGCCATTTCGCGATCGCCAGACCGAGGCCGCTGCCAAGTTGGCGCGACGCCTTTGGGCTTCGGCCGCGGTAAAATCGCTCGAACACCTTGGGTATTTCCTCGGCTGGAATACCCAAACCCTTATCGCGAATCGCAATCTCCGCATGCC
Source organism: Sinorhizobium fredii USDA 257 (assembly GCF_000265205.3). Taxonomy (NCBI): domain Bacteria; kingdom Pseudomonadati; phylum Pseudomonadota; class Alphaproteobacteria; order Hyphomicrobiales; family Rhizobiaceae; genus Ensifer; species Ensifer fredii. The sequence continues at coordinate 2,529,291 of NC_018000.1, read as the reverse complement.
CGTCCATAACAGTCATGCTCAATTTCACCGAGCGATCGCGCGGAGAATATTTTATGGCATTGTCCAGAATTATGACGAGAGCCTGCTTGAGCCGCTGCGCGTCGGCAGTGACCCAGACCGGATCGGTGCTGTAGGCCGCCTTGATCGAGATGCCCTTGGCGCGCCCCAGGATTTCGCCCTCGTGGACCGCATCGGCGATGATGGCCACGAGGTCTGTTCGGCGGGGTTCGAACCGTATTGTATCGGTTTCCGAACGAGAAAGAAAAACGAGATCGTCGACGAGGCGTCCCATCTCCAGGCTCTGAGTGACAATCCGTTCGAGCGCATCGCGGTAGACTGCCTCTGGCTTTGAACCATGGCGCAGCGGAATTTCCGCTTCGCCGCGAAGGGCCGTCAGTGGAGTGCGGAGTTCATGGCTGATGTCGGCGAGGAACTGGACGCGCAACCGGTCGAGCTCAGTCAACCGCTGATTCGCCGCGGCAAGCTCTGCGGTCCGTGCGGCAACTTGCTGCTCGAGTTCTGCTTTGGCATTGAGCAACCGGTCGCGCTGGTCTTGCTGGTGTGCGGCCATTTCGTTGAACCGCTTGGCGAGCGCACCGAGTTCGTCGCGGCCATCAAAGACGATCCGGTGGTCGAGATCGCCACGACTGATCGCCTCTGTGCCTTCGGTCAGAAGGCTGATCGGGCGCATCAGCGATCGGGCGAGAAGGAAAGCAGCGACAAAGCAGAGGACCACGGCAGCCAACGCAAGTACGGCCGTCATCCAGGTCAGGCGTCGCCACAACGCTTCTGCCTGCAGCTCGGTTCGCGCAACCTCTTCCTCTTCGTCGCGCCGCGCCGCTTCAAGGATGTTTTCGAACTCGGCGTCAAAACGATTTTCGATGTCGCGGCGAAAAATCCTGACCGCGTCCTCCTGGCGCCCCTGGTTGCGAAGATTGATTGCGTCAGACGTGGCTTTGGCGATTTCTCCGTAGAGCGTGCGCATCCGCGAGATGCGGAAGATCTCGTCGCCGCCGTCCTCTTGTTCGCTGCCGCCCACCAGAAACTCGGCCTCTCCCCTGGTCAGCTCCTCGAGCTTATCGAATCCTGCCTCAAGTTCGGCGCGGGCACTCTCGTAGTCGAGACGCTCCGGTTCGCCAATCAACAGGAACTCGGCGATCTGCTCGGAATATCGATTGGCATTAACCGTTAGCGCCATGACAGCTTCCAGTTGGTTGTTGGCCCATTGTACACGCACTGTGTAGTAAGTTGTCGAGCGAATGGTGACGTAGACTATAGCCGCCATCATCACGACTGCCCCCACGACAATGAGCTGAAATACAAGAATGCGAGACCTGATGCCCATCGGTGTCCATCGGCGTTAAGAACCCGAAAACCGATCGGATTCATGAATACTCACGTCCCCTTCACGGCAGAGAAGGCCACCGTTCAGGATCGGCTCACGCGGATCGGCGCAACATTTCCGCGACGCCGTTTCAGCATGGAGCAAACATAGAGGACCCGCGATTAAGGATACGGGAGATTCAGGTTAGAAATTGGTGAGAATGCAGTCGTGCCGCCCGAATTTAGCGACTTCACCTCGTGAGAGGCTAGTCCAGCTGAACGCCTCAAACAACCTGAGCAAACCGTAGGCCGCACCGCCTGCGGCCGGGATCGTCAGTATCCACGCCCAAAGGATGTGCTCAATCACCGTCCACCTCAACGCGTGCGGGCACTTGGCAAAGCCCGCACCCATGATGGCGGTCGAGATGCTGTGCGTGGGCGATACGGGCATGGCGAACTGCGCGACGAGCGAAAGAATTGTCGCCGAACTCATTGGGCAGCGAAACCGTGGATGGGTGCAGCTTGACCATTTTGTGGCCGAGCGTCTTGACGATGCGCCAACCGCCGCCGGGTGTACCGGCCGCCATCACCAAAGCGCAGCTGACGATGATCCAGCTGTCGATGCCATCCCCGTTGGCATCAGGGCACAGAAATAGCACCGAGGCCGGCAAACGGTCGAACGCCCCCGAAGTCTATGCGCCAATGCAAGCGCGATGATGCCCATGGTCTTCTGCGCGTCGCTGCGCCCATGCGCCAGTCCCATGTGGACCGCGGACGCCCGTGGTGCGCTGCCGAAGAAGGCATTGACCCAATGCGGCCGGGCCAATCTTGCCAATGGCCCTCCGGCCTTTGCAAATGCCGAGATGATTGCCCAAGCCAGCGCCTTAGTGCTGTCGTGGGCCGCAAGGGCGGCATCGTCAAGCAGCGAGTAAAACAGTTTGCCTGAGCCAAAGAAGGGAGAACATTGTCGACCCTCGCTTTGGCTGAACGCTTACGGATTGAGACTTGGTCAGAACGGCCTGATTGCTCTGCGATGCGCTGCTTGTTCACGGAGCCACCGTGACCTTGAACAGGACGAAAGTCGTCGGTTCCGCGTCCTTCTTTGTCATGTCGGTGACCATGAGAAACAGATCGTCAGAGAGGCGTGCCAGTCCCTCGAAGTTGTTCACCAGCATTGCATCAGGCACGGCTAAAAGCTCCGCAAGGTGGCACTCCCGTTTCGCGGAGCAGGCAGCGAAGTCGAGATAGCGCAGGCGCGCTGTTGGTGCGCCGCCCTTTTCCTCGCGGGTTCGCTCCAGGATAAGGAGATTGCCGTCCGGCAACTTCTCGATCGCCTTGAGCCTGCTATCAGGTTGGAAGGCCCCGAACGACCAGGTCGTTCCGTCTACCGCATAAAGCATGTGACGGTCCTCCGGTTGGCTCACCAGGGGCCGTTCCGGCGCCGTCAGGATACCATGACGCTTGTCGACCGCTACCGCTTCAAGGCGGCTGTTCTTCTTGCTGTATTGCTTCTCGTCCGCCAAGGGGCCAGGCAATGGGATCTCGGCGATCCGTTTGCCCTGCGGTGTAAGCCGAACAATCGCGGGCCCATCCTCGAACGCAATCAGCAACTCAGTGTCGGATTGCTTGCCATTGTCTTCGTTGAGCGCGGTGAGGCCTTCCGCATTGGTGACGGACCCGCCGGAAACCTCACTTGTCGTCGCTGCGATCGGCACGGAGAAGACGGGTTGGATCTCCGCGATCTGGGTCCCATCTATGCGAATACGAAAATGATGGAGAACGCCGCCATCGGAGACCGCGTATAGAAGCTGCTCATCCTCGTCCCAAGCCAGGCCGGAAAATTCCTCGATTGTCGTTTCGTTCGCGCCCTCCGCCGGAATTTCCATGCTGTCCAGGACCTCTAGGTCTGCCGCGCCGGCTCCGACCGCACTCGGCGTTGTCAGCGCGGCTGAAGCAAGCAGCAGCGAAGACCATGCAAGACGGTTGGACATGCGGCGAACACCGTTTGGGTTTGTCATGCGGCGAATTCCTTTTCGATCGGTGAGACGGTCAATTCCCGTTGTTGCCCGGGAACGCTCCCAAGCTTGCGGAGGGCCGGAAGAAACTTGTTGTGCTTCGTACCTTGGTTGAGGATCGCGATCGCCGTGCAGTATTTTGAACAATGCTTCGTCGGGTGCTGGTGCAGCGTCCGCAAAATGCGGTCGGCTATCCCGTTGCCGTTCGCGGATTTCGTTTCCAGGATGAAGCGGTCGTCACGAACGGCGTGCGATGAGCCAAGTGCAAAAAAACGCAGCTGGCTATCGATCGTCATACGCTCGCCGCCCCGCTTGGCGACAAGCGTCATGCGGACATAGCGCATGTCGACGACGCGCGAGAGTTCGTATGGAAATTCCTGACGATACTGGTCGAAATAGGCGTCGTGGACATAGTCCAGCGCTGTCTCGTCAAGGACACCGAATTTGACCGGATCGTAGGGCAGTCGCTTCTTGACGGTGGCGCCGCGCTTGTCCTTGAGCTTCACCTCGACGAAGCACAGCCCTGCTTCAAGGTATTTCCGGATTCGGACCTTGGCCCGCTTGCGCCGACCCTGATGGTGATTGAAATAACTGTTCCGGTCCGCGTCGTCGAAATAGCAGGTTTCGTAGGTGAATGTCCGGCACCCGTCGATCTCAAGAATATCGAAGTGCTTTGCCAGTTCCGCCGCGGCGCGGCGCAGTACTGCCGCCCCGATGACATATTTGTTGTCGAGCCGCTCCAGCATTTCAGCCCTTGCGTTGAGGGTATCCAGGCTGATCGGCACGAAAGCCTGCTCCAGCCAAGCGTCAGTGTTTGCGATAGAAGACATTGAGCCTCGCCATTTCCGTGATGTAGTCGAGTTGGAGAACCTGATAGGACAGGACGTCGACGCCCAACCGGTCCGAAAGTTCGGCGCGCATGGTCTTGGGGTCCGACAGCAGCGTAAGGTGGATTTTATCCAGCGTGACCTTCGCCCCGCTAACCGATTGCAGCATCTTCGGATGATCGACGATATAGGCGCCGACCAGCACGAAGAGCACGACCATAGCCGCGAAGGGCAGCGTGGTTCCCTGCACAGAAGAGATGACGGCGATGGCGACACTGCCGAAGAAATAGGTCATCTCGGTCTTTGTCAGAGGTTCGGAGCGCAGCGTGAACAGCGCCAGAATGGCGAACAGACCAAAGCCGGCTGCCACGCTGAAATTCACCGACGACAGGATGGTCAGCACCGCGAAGACGAAAATATTGAACAGGGCTGCGGCCGTGACCAATTCCTTGTCGCGGTACCGTCGATAATACATGCCGAAGACAAGCAGCATCATTCCGACAAGGTTCATGGCGAACCTTATCGACTGGGCTGCGAGTGGATCTTGTAGGGCTTGCAGGAGCTCGCGATTCATGACGCACTCGCCACAAGGACGCCGGGCACCCCCGCCAAAGTCAGCCGGATAATATGCATTTCAGCTCCTGGTTTGTTCCGTGGCGCCATCCGTGGCGCTGAAGTGGAGAACGGGCGATTTTCGTTTCTATTCCGCTGGAAAGTCAGAACATCAAATCGGTGGCAGCGCCAAGTTTGTTTATGATCAACAGCTTGCCCGGAGGCATTTCGCGAATGTGACAGTCCGATGACACCTTTATGAACTACGCCGGCTAAGACCACGTGTGATCCCGGCGAGATTTTGGAGAGCCGCAGATTAGATTTTGGAGAACGTAAGATTAGAGCCCGGTAAGAACCGGTCGAAGCTCTCAAGATCGCGGCCGGTTTCGCGACCTTGAAGTTGTCGCACCGAGTTTGGGGCGGTAGGCGGGCATCAGAAGACAGGTCAGGCAGGACGCCGGATCACCGCTTCGCGGCGTCAGCTCGTTCTGCGCGGCGCTCCTGCTCTTTGCACGAGGAGTCGACACCTTTCGTGGCGTCGAAATGCTGCAGAGCCTCATCCGCCCCCGCGAAGCGGATCATCCCGGAGTGGTGCAGTTCTTCGACCGGACTTGTGCCGGGCGGATGGCACCTCATTGCAGGTCCGGAAGCAAGCGGCGCGCCTCTGACGATCAGACAGGAGGTCGACGTGCCAAAGGGCGCCGGCTTAGCACAGTGACTATCCGTGATGGCGGTGCGGTGACGCTTCGCCCTGAGCAACTGGGCATGGGAGACGCCGCGGCGGACGTCGACCTAGCTCCGATCCGGGCCGAAACAGACGGACCAACCCCCTTGCGTTTCGCGTTGATCGGACAGACATGCATCCGAATGCGGTAGGCCGCAGATCGGGTGCGAAGAGATCGGGCCTGGGCTCGTTTTTGTTTCCTTTTGGCCGAAGTGGGTTCGCTACCTTGAAAAAAACGGTAACTTTGTCGCGCGTTCCCTGGACACTCCCGGCAATCGATCATTGAGGGCACTATTGACGCCACAATCACGGCTGGCTATAGCGGGCACATATCTTGAGTTTGTGACTCAAGATATGTGCGATGCGAAAGATCGAGCGTGAGGCCGGACCGCATGGAATATTGCCTTCTCTCCCCAGCACAATTGATCCCAACAGAAGAGGTGAACCTCGACAGCGTCGATGCACTGCAGGCCCAAATCCTGCAAGCAGGCTCATGGACCGCGCCAATAACAGCCGAGAAGGATGCCTTGTTCGTGATGGACGGCCATCACCGGTTGACGGTTGCGCATCGCCTCCGGCTCACCACGGTGCCCGTGGTTCTTCTCGACTATGATTCGGTGCGGGTGGAGAGTTGGCGCCCAGGTGAGAACATAACTCCGGCGGAAATCTTCGCGATGGCGCGCAGCGGCCGCAAGTTTCCCTACAAGACGACCCGGCACATTTTTGCCCACGGCTTGCCGATATGCGATGTGCCGCTTGAGCTTTTAAGCAGTCCCGCTCCGATGGACATGGCGCCGGCCTTTTCCGCGGGGGCGCTGTGATGACGCTGCATTGCCAGAAGATCGGCCATGGGCTGCCACCGATTTTGCGATCGGCGACTGCGGACCTTCTCACCATACACGGTCCTCTTCTTTTCGATTGGGCCGCCCGCCACGGCTCGCCCCTCAATCTGGTTTGGCCGGACGCGCTGCAGGAGAATCTCGCCGCCTTGAAAGGTGTGCTAACTGAGTGCCGCGTCGAGCATGCGATTTATTACGGGGCGAAGGTCAACAAATCGCCCGGGCTGATGCAGGCAGCGCTCAGCGCAGGCGCCGGGCTCGACGTCTCCAGTCTTTACGAACTTCGCGACGCAAGGCTGCTAGGGGCCGAGGGTGTCAGGCTCGTGGCGACAGGGCCGGCGAAGACGGGCGCATTTCATCAAGAGCTGATCGATTGCAACGCGCTGATATCGGTGGACTCGCCGGAAGAGCTGGAGGATCTCATCCACGGTCTGCCGGCAGATGTTGGTCCACAGCCGATCCTCTTGCGTTTGCGGCCGAGGAACCAGAGCAAGAGCCGCTTCGGGATGCCGGCCGACGCGGTCGTTCATTGCCTCGCTCGGCTCGCCGGTGAAAGCAGGTTGCGTTTCGACGGGCTGCATTTCCACCTCAGCGGCTATCTCTGGGAGACCCGTGTCGCAGCGCTCAGCGAGGCCGCCGACCTCATTGCCGAAGCCCGGCGGATGGGATTTTCTCCGCGCATGATCGATATTGGCGGTGGCCTGCCTATCCAATATGTCGACCGAGCCAGGTACGAAGCGCATCTCGCGGCGCAGGCGCCCGAGGACTACCGCAACGGGAAAATACCGGACTCTTTCTATCCCTATGGCAGCACTCTTTCGGCAGCCGACTGGCTGCACCGGCTCTTGGAGGCGGAGATGAGCCAGGGCCGAAGCGTAGCCGGCTACCTGGCGCGTGAGGGTCTCACGCTGGCGATGGAGCCGGGCCGCGCTCTGGCCGACCAGGCGGCGATCACCGTCTTCCTGATCTCGCGGGTGAAGGCACTCGGTCCGGATTCGCACGTCATCTTTGTCGAGGGCAGCAGTTTCAGCGCCTGCGAAACCTGGTTCGCTTCCGAATTCCTGGTCGATCCGATTCTCGTGCCGGCCACGAGGCCGGCCGCTCAATCGCCGCCGATCCGCGCCTATCTGGCCGGTCACAGCTGCCTGGATGAGGACGTTCTCAGCAACAGATGGCTGAGCTTCCCGATCGCGCCGCATGCCGGTGACCTTCTGGTCTACGCCAACACCGGCGGCTATCAGATGGATCTCCTCGAAAACGAATTCCATCGCCACGCCATGCCCGCCCGCCTCTGCGTCGTGAAGGACGCGGAAGGGCATCCCATTCTCGTTCCCGACACAATTGGAGAGGTTTAGATGCTGCACACGACCGTAACGCAATTGATCGGCCAGACGCCGGTCATGTCGATCGACGTACCCGGCCGCAACGCCACCCTGGTTCTGAAGATCGAGAAGAACAATCCCGGCGGCTCGATGAAGGATCGTATGGCGCGCAGCATGGTGGTTGCGGCGCTTGAGGATGGGCGCCTCGCTCCCGGCGGCACGATCGTTGAATCATCGTCCGGAAATACCGGCACGGGGCTGGCGCTCGCAGCGCTGGAATTCGGTCTGCGCTTCATCGCCGTGGTGGACCACCATGCAGCGCCCGAAAAGATCCGCATGATGCGGGCGCTCGGGGCCGAGATCCGCTATGTCGAAGGCGACTTTCGCGATGACGAGGTCGCGGTTGTCGAGCGCCAACGCCTCGCCGCGCAGCTCGGCGCGCAGCTTCCGGGCGCGCTGTTCATGAACCAGTCCGACAATCCGGCAAATCCGGAAGGCTATGCCGGCCTCGTGGACGAACTGGTTGCCCAGCTTCCCGGCGGCATCGACGCCTTTGTCGGCTGCGTCGGGACCGGCGGCTCGATGACCGGAATCTCCCAGCGTCTGAAGCGCCACAATCCGGCGGTGCGCACCATTGCCGTGGAACCGGCCGGCTCGATCGTCTTCGGCAAGCCGGGGCACCCCTACTACCAGTCCGGAACGGGCACGCCCGCCGGCGACGAGGTCGGCAAGGTGCTCGACTATGGCTGCATCGACGAAGGTGTGCAGGTGACCGACACGCAAGCCTTCGAGACGGCACGCTATATCGCCCGGCGCAAGGGACTGCTTGTTGGCGGCTCGACCGGCGGCGCCATCTACAAGGCGCTGGAATTCATTGCTGCGGGCACGCTCACCGGCACGGTTGTCACCACGGTCGCCGATGGCGGCGAGAAGTATCTGGGCACGATTTTCGACGAAGAATGGATGGCGCAGCGCCGCCTGCTCGATTCAGCAATCGCTGCCCAGTTGGATGGCTGGCTCTTCGGAAGGGCGCGGGCAGCATGAAGGTAACCATTTGCGGTGCTGGCCGCACCGGACATTTGAATGCGGTCCTTTTCAAGCAGAACGCGGCCATCGAGGTTTCGGTCCTGACCACCTCCACCGCGGTCGCCGAGCGATGGGCAAGTGGGGACGATCTCTGGCAAGCAGAGACGCGAGACGGTCGCATCTTGAGCGCCAGGCCCGACCATGTCGGAACCGATCCAAGCCAGATGCTCGACAATGCCGACATGGTCGTCATAACGCAACCCGCCCAGGCAAGATCGGTGCTTTTGCACCGCATAGCTGCACATCTGCCTCCGGATAAGAGCGTCTATGTCGGAGCAATTCCCGGTTTTTGCGGCTTCGACTGGCTCGCGGCAAAGGCGCTCTCGGGGCGTGACAATGTCGTGATCTGGGGCATGAAGGACGTGCCCCATATCGCCTTCGATCTGATTGCAGGCCAGCACGTGCGTATGGGCGGCGCCAAGGCAGAACTCTTCGTTGCGCTCCATCGCCGCGAAAGCGCGGCGAGCGGCGCGGCACTCGTGGCAATGTTGAACCGCCTCTATGAGGCACCCGTCACCCTGTTGCGGGATTATCTCGAAATCACGCTGACGCCGGGCAATGCGCTGATGCACCCGGCCGTGCTCTACGCGCTCATCGGCCCCGGCGCACCCTGGGAAAAAAGACCGTTTGACGAACCGCTATGCTGGTGGAGCGACTGCCCGCAAGCAGGCGCCGAGCTCCTGGAAGCTTGCGATGCGGAAAACCAGGCGATCCGCCGGGCAAGCGAGGCGCGTCTCGGCATTGATCTCAGCTCCGTGAAGCCGCTTCAGCAGGAACTGATCGAAGCCTATGGCGACCAGATCCAGGATGACCGAACCATGTACACACTTCTACGCACCAATCGCGCCTATGCGGGCATTCGTGCCCCCCTTGTTCCCAACCCACATGGCCCGGGACTCGTCATCGATCGCGGAAGCCGCGCCTTCCATGAGGATATCGCTTTCGGACAGGCGCTGCTCGTCACGATGGCAGAACGGCTCGACGTGGCGGTACCGGCCATCGCCAAGACCTATAGCTGGGCGCGCGATTACCACGGCCAATTGGCCGCGGGCACACCGGACTATGTGCCAGCCGACTGGCCGGAGGCCGCCTGATGGACGAGAAGACGCCTTCTGTGACAAATCCCGTCGAGAACGAGGATCTTGCGCTTTTGACGCAGGCATCGCGCAACGCGATCAACCGGCTGGTGCGCTGCCTGTTCGCCGAGCGCCTCCTCGAGCCGAACGCCTTGCTGTGGGCACGCGACGGCCGCCAGGCCTGGTTTCCCCTCTGGGCCTCGCGGCGTGTACTCCATTTCACCGACTTGCATCTCGCGCCTGCCGGAACCTTGCGGAACCGCGGACAGATCGAAGTGCTGGACGGGAGCGGAGCACGACAGCGGATCGATGATCCCGCCGCCCTGATGCGGGAGATTGCCCCCTCTCTCTCGATCACGACTGCTCCCGACGGACTGGAGCATTTGCTCCGCGACGTGGACAACAGCATGCGCAACGACATGCTGGCGCGCCGCGAGCGCGAGCGCTGGAGCGCCGCGCTGCGCCAGAAAATCGCCGAAGCCGGCGCGTCCGGCTTCCTTGCCTATCTCGAGGGAAGTCTACCGCCACACCTTGCCGCGATGACCCTCGACCAATGGGGCGCGCTCGAAGGCCATCCCTTCTATCCGACCTGGAAAGCCAAGCCCGGCCTGCCGCCGGAGGACGTCGCTGCATTGTCGCCCGAGTTCGGCGCGCGCGTGTCCCTGCGCATCGCGGCGCTGCGCAGCAACTGGGCTTACGTCGAGAAGATGCCGCATGTCGGCAGCTATTCGGAATGGTTCGCCGAGAACTTCCCCGACCTCTGGCGTGACTGGACTAAAGGGCTGAAAGCGCGGGGCAAGTCGCCCGGGGACTGGCTGCCGCTGCCCGTCCACGCCTGGCATCTGGAACATTTCGTGCGCCGCGAATTCGCGCCGGAGATCGAAGCCGGCGTTTTCGATCCGGACGGCCCGGAGATCGCGACGCTGCCGTCCATGTCGTTCCGCACGATGCTGCCGGAAACGGAGGCGCCGAGGCCCTTCATCAAGCTGCCGGTGGCGATCTGGATGACGAGCGAACAGCGCACGCTGCAGGGGAAATCGATCCACATGGGGCCGCGCCTCAGCACGCTGATTTCCGAAATTCTGTCGAAGGAGGACGATCTCAGAAGCGAGCTGGAGATCTTCATCGAAGAACTGGGTGCGATCCTGCATCATCCGGATACGGGCGACGAGCACCCCGGCCGCTTCCTGTCCGTCGTCTATCGCAACACCGATGCTCTCGCACGCAAAGATGGCCTGCTGCCGGTAACGGTCGCGGCGTTGCTGACTGCAAGCCCACTGGACGGCCGCCCGCTCATTTGCGAGCTCATCGCCAGAAATGGTGACGAGTGCGAAGCGGCCGTCGCAGCGTTCTTCCGCGCCTATACGCGCATCGTCGTCCGGCCGGCACTGGCCATGTATCTTCTCTACGGAATTGCCTTCGAGGCGCATCAGCAAAACAGCACGATCCTCTTCGACAAAGGCGGCCTGCCGCGGAAACTGCTGATCCGCGACTTCGGCGACGGTCGCAGTTTCGCGCCGCTCTTCAAGGAGCGCGGTTACGAGCTGGAGCCATTCAGCCGCAAAGGCATTCTGCCGACCACCTTCGATGACGATATCGCTCTCGTGCGCTCCTTCGTCATCGATGCCTGCTTTGTCTGCCACCTTCATGAGATCGCGCTTTGCCTCACCGAGCAGTATTCGCTGACCGGCGACAGCCTGTGGCGCATCCTGCGGGAGGAAACGGAAGCTGCCTTCGAGGTGCTGCGACCGCGCATGCTGTCGGATGCGTTCTGGCTCGCGGAGCGCGAAGCTTTTCTTGAGCAGCCCTGGCCGACGCGTTCGGTCCTGCGCATGCATCTCGAACGCTATCGCGACTACCGGGTCGAACACCGATTGCCCAATCCGCTGGCGGGCGCGCAATGACCAGTACCGCCGCCAGCCTGCGCGGTTTCGGACCCGTCTTCGCCCTGCTGTTCGGACTTCAATTCATCTCCATGGGCGCCATGGAGATGAGCGGCCCCTTCTGGCCGATCCAGATCATGGCGTTGAGCCCTTCCGACGGCGTCTTCGGCTTGGCGGGAATCGGCGTCTATATCTGCCCCATGCTTGGCGTGTCCCTGACAAGCGCCTTCTGGGGGCGGATGGGGGACCGCTATGGCAATCGCCTGATGATGGTCCGAGCCCTGACTGGCCTGGCGGTAACGCAACTCCTCGTCGCCTTTGCCGACGACGTCTGGACCATTCTGGCGCTGCGATTCCTGCAGGGTGCCTGCGCCGGCTATATCGCTCCGGCCCAGGCCTATGGCGTCGAGGTCACCGGCGGGCGCGATCGCGCCCGCCTCTTCGCCTGGCTGCAGGTGGCGACGAATGTCGGCTCGCTAGGCGGCGCTTTCCTCGGCGGGCTTATCCTCGACGCCTTGCCTTTTGAGGCCGTCAACCTCACCGCCGGCGTGATCTGCGCATTCTGTGCCGCTGTCGCCTGGACAAGCCTGCCGGTTCCACCAGGAGGAGCGGGACTCGCGGTAATCGCGAAGGCGACAACAGCCTCTTGCGCGCCTTCCACGGGTGTGTCCGTGCTCGGGCTACTTGCGCTGATGGGATTGCTGCTTGCAAGCAGGATGGTGCTGCAGGTGCCTTTTTTCCCTCTATATGTCGGAGGTCTACGGCGCTCAGCATTGGATCACGGGTTTGAGCTACGGCCTTCTTGCGCTCGGCTTTGTGGTCGCAGCGCCGGTGTGGGCCCGGACCTTCGAAGGGCGAGCGCCGTCTTTTGTGCTCGGATGGAACGTCCTGATCGCTGGCGGATGCTTCGTCGTCACCGGGCTCGCTGGCTCGACCCGTGCGATAGGGCTGTTCGCAGCGCTCTATTTTGCCTGGGGCGCGCTGCTTGGAGGAACGACACCGGTTCTCCTGTCGCTCGTCTCGGCCGCGACGCGAAGCGAAAGGCAGGGATCGGTCCTGGGGCTTGCGCAGACCTGCCAGCAGGGCGCTTCGGTCGTCGGGATCATTGCAGGAGTCGCCGCCACGCAACGTTTTGGGCTCAAGGCAGCTTTCCCGCTCGTCACGGGCATCTACGGCCTGTCTTTTCTCGTGGCGCTCGGCCTGTGGCTCAAGGCGCGCCAATCATTTCGGTAAAGGAGAAATATCGTGTTGAAACATTGTCTCTTGGCGCGTGCCATGTTGACAGCTCTTGTCTCTATCATCTTGGGTCTGGTAACGGCCTTCGCCGGCGAACAGCCTGCAGCGACGCAAGCACCGATCACAGTCACCGACATTGCAGGCCGGCAAGTGACCGTGAAGGGGCCCGTCAAGCGCATTCTTCTCGGAGAGGGGCGGCAGCTCTACCTCATTGCGTCGCTCGAAGCGGACGATCCACTGGCTCGCGTCGTCGCCTGGCGCAACGACCTGATCGAGGCCGACCCCGCCACCTATCAGCAGTATCTCGATGCCTATCCCAAATTGGCCGAGCTGCCGGCCTTCGCGGGCAAGGAGAACGGCTTGATCGATATCGAATCGACGATCGTCCGGAAGCCCGACGTCGTTCTTCTCAATCTCGAGGCGATGCGTGCCAACGAAGATGCCAAATATATCGAGAAACTGGCCGAGCTGAACATTCCGGTCCTCTACATCGACTTCCGCCACTATCCGCTGAAGAACACCGAGCCGACCATTCGCCTCCTCGGCAAGATCATGGGGCGCGAGGCGCGCGCGGAAGAGATCATCGCGTTTCGTCGCGAGGCGATGGCCCGCGTCACCGACGTCATAGCCCAGGCGAAGCCGGAGCTCCCCAGGGTGTTCATCGAGCGGATCGGCGGCTATGCCGATGATTGCTGCCTTTCCTTCGGCGCGGAGAACTTCGGCAAATATGTCGAGCTCGCCGGCGGACACAATATCGGCAGCGACATTCTTCCCTCGACCTTCGGACAGCTCAATCCCGAACAGGTGATCGCATCCAATCCCGAGCATGTTGTCGTCACCAGCGCCGACTGGGAGGCCTATGTGCCCGGTGGACATTGGATTCCGCTCGGCCCCGGCGCCGATGCGAGGGTGACCCGGCAAAGGCTCGAATGGTTCACCACCCGCAGCGCCTACACCGACATCGCAGCGCAGAAGACGCGGAACTTTCACGGCATCTGGCACCAATTCTACAACAGCCCTTACGAGTTCTTTGCCGTCCAGCAACTGGCGAAATGGTTCCATCCAGACCTGTTTACCGATCTCGACCCGGACGCGACGTTCGCCGAGTATCACCGCCGTTTCCTGCCGATCCCCTATCGGCCTGGCTATGCCGTGAGCCTTTCCGGCAGTGCGGATTGACGGTATCCGAAGGCGAGGTTCTCAGTTCCGAGAGCCTCGCCTTTGCCTTGTGCGGCGGCGAGGCGGCGGCACTTCAGGACGGCCGCCCCGAAGTTCATCGATCGTCCGTTCGACCCGACCATCAAACAGCAGAAAGCGCCGGCCATAGACCGGCGCTTCCATGGAGATCACCAAAGGTGGCAGGTCGCGTCCTGCGGCGACCCGGCAATCAGAAATCGGTCGTCATCGACACCTTCACGGTCAGCGGCGCACCTTGCGATATCGTCCCGAAGCTTGCGACGCCGGACCAGTAGTCGAGGTCGAAGACGTTCTCGACGTTGGCCTGGAGGGTGACCGGCCTCTCATTGATCTCGGTCAGGTAGCGGGCGCCGAGGTCAAGCCGCGTCCAGGAGGGGATTTCCTGGGTGTTGGCGGTGTTCACAAACTGCTCGTCCGTGTGGATGACGTTGCCGGTGAGCGTCAGACCAGGCAAGAAGGGCGTATCCCACTCCGCCCCCAGATTGACCTGCAGCGAAGGAACGCCGATCGGCGTATTGCCGCGCGTCGCGTCATCGGGCGTTTTCGTGATTTCACCATGAATGAAGGTGACGCCACCGAGCACTCGGATCTCGGAGGTCACCTCGCCGAAGACGTTCAACTCCACCCCGCGGTTGCGCTGCTCGCCGCCTTCGACGAAGACCAGATCGCTGCCGCGTGTCTCGAGCACGCCGAATGGCTTTTCGATCTGGAACGCACTGACGGTCACGGCGACCCGACCCAAGTCAACCTTGGTGCCGATTTCGTACTGCCTGGATCGGTAGGGCGCGAGCGTTTCGCCCGAATTGATGGCCGTCGTCGGAGCGGTGTCGCCGACGCTCAATCCCTCGACGTAGTTGGCATAGAAGGCGATGTTGTCCCACGGCTTGACGACAATGCCGGCGAGCGGCGTCAGTGCACTCTCATCGGAAGAGCTTGTGACATCGCCCGTGACCGGGCTGTAGTTTTCCGTGTCAATGTGCTGCCAACGCCCACCCAAAGTCAGTTGCAGGCGCTCGTCGAACATCGACATCGTGTCGGAAAGCGCGACACCGTTGAGGATGTTTTCCGAGACCCTTGGCACATGCGTCGGCTGCGGCACATCCTGCTCGGGGCGAGGAAGCGGATCGAAGATATTGGTCAGTTGCGCGGTACCTGAATTCGAACCGCGAGCGAGACGCTGCTGCAGTCCACTGACCTGGAAGGTGACCGAGTGATCGATAGCGGCCGTCTCGAACTCGGCGCGAACGCCCGTCTCGGCTGTCAGCCGGTCGACATCGAAAATGAAGTTTTGCGGCGTGACGCTGACATCGCCTGCCGAGTTAAGCAGCAATGGCGTGCCGAAGAGCCGCTCGACCCGCGAATTCCCACCGCCGACGGCTGCGAACACGGTGACGGCGTCGCTCACGTCATACTCGACCCGCCCCAACCAGGACAGGTCGTCAGTCCTTGCCCATTCCCACGGCTCCTGAACATTGGAACGGCCGTCCGGTGCGTCGGGAATTTCAAAGCTGCCAAACGGGAAGAATGGGCGCAATGGGGCGTCGATGTCCTGCCGCTGCCCGATGACGTCTAGCGTCGCCCTGAAGTCTTCGCCCTCGTAGTCGAGCGCCAGTGCCCCGACCGCGACGTCGAGCGACTGGTTGTCGATCGCCGTGTCGCCCCCGTGATAGCTGCCGTTGAAGCGGACACCGAACTGGCGTTCGTCCCCGAAACGACGGCTGACGTCCACATGGCCGCCGCCGTAAAGATCGGAAGCATAGTCGGTCGTCACTCGGGTCAGGTCGACGTCGGAAGCGCGCTTCGGCACGATGTTGATGGTGCCGCCGACGCTGCTGTTCGGTGAGATGCCGTAGAGGAGTGCTGTCGGCCCTTTGAGGACCTCCACGCGTTCGATATAGTCCGTAAACAGGCGGTAGGTCGGGGCAACGCCGTAGACGCCATCGAAAGCGACCTCGCCGAAGTTCCCCTCATTCAAAGGGAAGCCCCTGATGTAAAACGAGTCCAGCATGCCGCCGGATGCGTGCGTGCTTCTGACCGACGGGTCGTTGGCCAGGACGTCGGCTACGGTCTTCGCATTCTGGTTTTCGATGGTCTCCGCCGTGTAGCTGGTGATATTGAATGGCGTGTCCATGAAGTCGCGGTTGCCGAGCAAGCCCACGCGACCGCCGCGCGCCACCTGCCCCCCGGCATAGCCTTCCGGCTCAGTGCCGATCGTTCCAGTCGAGGCCCCCGCCTTCACCTCGAGCCGCTCCAGCGCCGTCGCATCTTGCGCCAGAGCGGCGCGGCTTACCGTTGCCAGCAAAACGGCTAGCAGTCCAACACGCAGTTCCATACCCAGTCCCCTCTTAAATAGTGACCAAAGCAGCCGGCTCCATTCAGGGAGCTGGTGCGTTGGCACAAAGGGGTGTTAGATAACTTGATTTTTTCTGTCAAGAAATAGAGAGCATGATTTTGACACTTACTCACTGGCACACTCAACGCGCACCAGTCGATAAACGTCTCAATTGAGCCGAATGCGGACAAATGGGTTGCGATGCGTCCCATTTAAACTGCGCTGCCGAAGACAAAGCACCGCGATGCATAGCCGCTGGATGAGGACGGCTGAACGTCAGCCTTCTTCGATTCCGACGATCGCCGAGGAACTGCGTGAAGCGCGGAGTCGCCGGACCACTAGACCTACGCGGCGCCGCGATCCCAGCTCGGAAATGGATCGGGCAGCTTGCGCCAGAGGTTGGGAAGGAAGGCCGGGCTTGCGACCAAGCAGGCATCGAGCTCCGCGCGGATTTGCGCTTCGTCCATCGGATCAGCACCGATAAAGACGATCTCCTGCCGCCGGTCGCCCCAGTTCGGATCGAGATACGGCTTCAGCATCTGCAGGAAGCCGGGGTCCTGGGGCCATTGCTCCCTTGGCACTGATGACCACCACAGGCCCATCTTGCCCGTCCTCACGAGGGCGCCGGCCTGACTGATTTCACCGACGTAATGTGGCCGCGTCGCCAGCCAGAAGAACCCCTTGGCGCGCACGACGCCGGGCCATGACCTATCGATGAAGGCCTGGAATCGGGTGGGATCGAAAGGCTTCTTGGCCCGATAGACGAAGGAGCGAATGCCGTATTCTTCCGTTTCAGGGATGTGGTCCTTGAAGCCGTGCAGTTCCTTGAACCAGAGCGGATGTGTCTCCGCTTTGGCGAAATTGAAGCGGCCAGTGCCCAGAACCTCCTTCAGCTCGATCTTGCCGAAGTCGGCTTCGATGAGCTTGGCGTCGGGGTTCAGGCCGACGATGATCTTGCGCGCTGCATCGCGCTGTTCGGGCGTGGCTGTGCTGATCTTGTTGAGGATCACGACGTCGGCGAACTCGATCTGCTCAACCAGGAGATCGACGATGGTGCGATTGTCCCCCTCCCCGGCGGTCTCACCGCGGTCGGACAGGAAATCCGCTGATCCATAGTCTTTCAGCAGATTTGCGGCGTCGACAACCGTGACCATCGTGTCGAGCCTTGCTACCTCAGAGAGGCTCAGGTCATTCTCGTCGCGGAAGTCGAAAGTAGCCGCCACCGGGAGCGGCTCGGCGATGCCGGTCGACTCGATCAGCAGACAGTCAAACCGACCCTCTTCGGCCAGCGCGCGCACTTCCCTCAGAAGGTCATCGCGGAGCGTGCAACAGATGCAGCCATTGGTCATTTCAACCAGTTGCTCCTGCGTGCGCGAGAGGTTGGCGCCGCCATCGCGCACGAGCGCGGCGTCGATATTCACCTCACTCATATCGTTGACGATGACCGCAACGCGCATGCCGTCTCGATTGGCAAGGATATGGTTGAGGAGTGTTGTCTTGCCGGCGCCAAGAAAGCCGGACAGGACAGTGACAGGAAGTTTCTTCATCGGCTGCAAATCCCCTTAAGGAAGAACACAACAAAGCGGGCCCAGAGGCGCTGACCCCTGTCGCGGTTAACGGCAATCGGCGCAGAGGCCGTGGACTTCAATGGTCGTGGTCCTGATCTTGAAGCCGCTGCTCCTAGCGTGCTTCGTCAGCGCATCCTCGATCCTCGTGTCGTCGAATTCGTTGACCTTGCCGCAGGCCTCGCAGATCTCGAAAGCGGTGATCCGCGGATGGATTTGTCCGCGGCGGGAGTGACAGCAGACAACAAAGGCGTTCATGCTCTCCAGACGATGAACTCGACCTGCTTCCAATAACTTGTCGAGCGCACGATAGAGCTGGAGCGCGCCTTCAGTCCGTGTTCGCGCAGGCGATCGAGGATGCTGTAGGCGCTGAGCGGTTGCTCCGACGATTTTAGCACCGCGAGCACGAGGCTCTGGTTCTTCGTCAGTTTCGACTCGTCAGCATGGGTCGCCTGCAGCATCTTTCTCTCCGGAACAGGTTTATCCAGAATGGTCCGGAACTGCTGCCCCAGTTCCGGACCACGCATCGCCGCTTCAGTGCGATGCGCCCGAACCACCCACAGCAACGATCGAGAAGGGCTGGCCTTCGACGGCGATCGTGCGTGTCTCCTTCAGGGTTTCGGCGTCGACGACTCGGACAAGCGAGTGCCGCGGGTCGGTGATTGCTATCTGACCGTCGGCCACGGCCAGACGTGGACGGGGGTCGCGCCAATGGCCATCCTTGCTATAGGGCTCGGTGACCTTGCCCCTGCGAACGAGTTCGCCCTCGACCACGTCCAGCACATGGAGATCGCCGTCTTCCGTGAGGATGTAGGCATTGCGCGGCGTAGCAGGATCAAGCAGGAAATCGACTCTCCGCGTCGGAAGCTCGATCAAGCGAAAGGGTTGCGCATTGTCGGGGTCAATGAGCACGATCTTGTCCTCGCCATAGTTGCCGAGGAAGAATTGCATCGCCTTGCCGCCCAACAGGGTTCCCGTGTAAGCCTTCGGGAAATCAGCGGGATAGGGAAGCATTTCCAGTTTCGGCCCGTCGATACCGCCAGGGCGAGCAACGAGGACACCCTCCTTGCAGCCAAAGGCGACGAGGCGCGCTGAGGTCGCCTCACCATGAAGGTCGGTGCATTTGGCAATATCGCCGATCTGCTGGCCCTTTTCATCGACCACACGCAGACCGACGCGCGGCGGCAATTCATCCGGCTTCGTCTCGATCTCAGTGTCCGGTACCGATACCAGCACGTAGCGTCCCGAGGTGACTGCAACACCGTGGTGGGGTTTGGTTGCATCGACCGTGCGGACCTCGGCCTTGCCCTCCAGCAGCGCCTCCTCGTCGACAATGTCGGCTTTGCCGTCACGATCGTAAAACAGGATCGCGTGGTCGTCGTGCGGCACGACATGGACCGGGCGCTTTCCCTCGAAGGTTGCCGGGAGAAGCGCAACATCCGACACACCGAGGTCGCGATGCTCACCATGATCGGAGAACTCGATGCCGGTCTTGATGACATGCACCACATCATGATCCGACTGCGCCGCAAACACCGTCTGTCCGGACGCGCTCGCCGTCAGCGCCGCATAGCCTTTCAAATCGTACCGGCCCAGTTCCGTGCCATCAGAAAAGTCGATGGCCCGAACGACCGGCTGCGTATGATCGGCGACGAAGATCCGCCAAGCCTCCTGCGTTTCGTGGTCTTCGGCGAGCGCGCCCTGGGCCGCAAACACGAGGGTCGCCGCCATTGCCGTCAGCAGGCGGTTTCGGGTGAGAGACAATCTCATCGGGTGCCTTCCTTTGTCTTGAAGCTGTTCTGATTTGGAGGTTGCGTGCGGTTACTCGGCGGCTTCTTGGGCCGCTCGGCAACTGGAGAAGCCGTCGCTGATGACGCTCTTCGGAAGGTTGCGCCCGATGAAGACGAGGCGCGTCACGCGCTCTTCGCCGAACTTCCAGGGACGTTGGTGATCGCCTTCCATCAGCATGTGCACGCCCTGAACGACGTACCTATGGTCGTCGCCGGCAAACGAGATGATCCCCTTCATGCGCAGCATGTCCATGCCGAAGGCCTGAACCGTTTTCTGGAGCCAATTGAAGAACTTGTTCGGATCCATCGGCTCCCGCTCGACAAGCGAGAAACTCGTCACATGGTCGTCGTGTTCATGGTCATGTTCCACATCGAGGAAGTCGGGCTCGACCTCCAGGATGCGATCGAGATCGAAGGCCTTTCGATCCAAAAGGCTCGCAATATCGAGATTGCAGCGCTCGGAGCGCAGAATGCCGGCTGTCGGATTAATGCACCTAATCCGCTCTTCGACGGAGGTTATCGCCTCCTCCGTTACGAGATCGATCTTGTTAAGGATGATGGTATCTGCAAATGCCAGTTGTTCCTGCGCCTCATGCGCCCGGTCGATCTCGCCGAGGAGATGCCTGGCATCGACAACGGTGATGATCGAAACGAGGCGTGTCTTTGACCGAACGTCTTCATCGACGAAGAAGGTCTGCGCCACGGGCGCGGGGTCGGCAAGGCCGGTCGTTTCAATGAGTATGCCGTCGAACCGCTCTCGCCGCCGCATCAGCGCTTCGATGATGCGGATAAGGTCGCCGCGCACCGTGCAGCAGATGCAGCCGTTGTTCATTTCGAAGACTTCTTCGTCCGCATCGACGATCAGATCATTATCGATACCCACCTCGCCGAATTCATTGACGATGACCGCGAATCTCTTGCCGTGCGGTTCGGTGAGGATGCGGTTCAGAAGCGTGGTCTTGCCCGCGCCAAGGTAGCCCGTAAGCACGGTGACGGGGGTTGGTTCGGTCTGCTTTGACATGGTTGACCTCACTGGTTGATGGATCGACGCAGTTCATCGCACTCGCGTCGGGAGCCGTTCTTGGATGCGGGAAGGATACGTTATTACGTTACTTTTCATTTGACGAACGTAATAACATTACATATGCAGTCGCTGTCAATCCCCGAGGACGCGATGAAAGAGATTTGCCTGGAATTCAAAGACCTCACGCTCGGCTATCAGGGCCATGCTGCTGTTCACCACCTGAGTGGCACTGCCGAGCGCGGTGTTCTGACCGCGGTCGTCGGCGCCAACGGATCGGGCAAGTCGACCCTGATGAAGGGGATTGCAGGCATTCTGAAGCCGATCAGCGGCACTTGCGAGCAGCACTTCGGGCGGCTGGCCTACCTTCCGCAGCAATCGGAACTGGACCGCACTTTTCCGGCGCGCGTTGTTGACCTGGTATCACTTGGGTTTTGGCAGGACAGGGGATTGCTAGGCCGCATTACGCGGAAGGACAGGACGAAGCTGGCCGCGTGCCTAGATGCCGTCGGACTGACCGGCTTTGAGACGCGCCCTCTTGACAGTCTGTCCGGGGGACAAATGCAGCGCGCCCTGTTTGCACGCACCATGCTCCAGGACGCCGATCTGATCCTGCTCGACGAGCCTTTCAACGCAGTGGACGAGCGGACGGTCGGCGACCTCCTGCGTTTGATCAAGGACTGGGTTGAGGAAGGGCGGGCGGTGCTTTGCGTGCTCCACGATCATGCTCTCGTGCGCGAGCATTTTCGACAGACGCTGTTGATCGCCCGCAAGCTGGTGGCTTGGGGGCCGACGTCGGAGGTTTTGACCCCCGAAAACCTGAGACGCGCACGAAATTTCCAGGAGGCCTGGGACGAGAAGGCCGGATGGTGCGACGACGCGCGGTCGAATTCCGGTTCTGTTCCTGTGCAGGACAACAAACCGAAGCGAAGGGTTGCCGCCCATGTATGACGCTTTGGTCGGCCCCTTTCTCCAATACGGTTTCATGCAGCGCGCGTTGCTTGGCTCTGTGGTTTTATCGGTGAGTTGCGCGCCCGTCGGCGTGTTTCTGATGCTTCGACGCATGAGCCTGACGGGTGATGCAATGTCGCATGCCATCCTGCCAGGGGCCGCACTCGGCTTTCTCCTCTTCGGGCTCGACGTCCTGCCGATGACGATAGGCGGACTGGCGGTTGGACTTATTGTTGCACTCGGCTCCGGCGTTGTGTCGCGCTTCACGGTCCAGAAGGAGGACGCCTCGATGGCAGCCTTCTACCTGATCTCACTGGCCGCGGGTGTCCTTCTCGTCTCATGGCGTGGGTCCAGCATCGATCTGATGCATGTCCTGTTTGGGTCCGTGCTCGCGCTGAATGACGAGGCGATCGGCTTGATCGCAAGCATCGCCGCCGTCACCTTCGAGACAAGCGGTACCAAGGCTCCCGTCGTCGAGGTGAGCAACGGCATCGAACCCCTGAAGGCTGCGGAGGAAGAGCATGCTCATGACGAAGGCGAGGAGCATGCGAAGGCCGAAGAACATGCCAAAGCCAGCGACCACCATGGCCATGAAGGTCATCACCATCATGGCGAGTTCGATCCGCATGCTTGGCAGTCGATCCACAACGCCGAAATCTACGCGAAGAATATTGCCGACGCGTTCTGCCAGGCCGACAAGGCTGGTTGCGCGACCTACACGGCCAACTCGGAAGCTTATCTCGCCAAGCTTGGCGAACTGGAGACGGAAGTGAAGGCCGCAATCGACGCCATTCCACAGGACAAGCGCACCATCATCACGTCGCATGATGCGTTCGGTTATTTCGCGCACGAATACGGTCTGAAGTTCATCGCGGCCGAGGGCGTCTCGACGGAAGCGGAGGCATCCGCAGCCGACATTGCCAAGCTCGTCGACCAGGTAAAGGAAGACAAGGCCTCGGCAATCTTTGTCGAGAACATCACCAATCCGCGCCTCGTCGAACAGATCGCGAGCGAAACCGGTCTGAAGGTCGGCGGCACGCTCTATTCCGACGCGCTCTCCAGCGAAGACGGTCCGGCATCCACCTACATCGACATGTTCCGCTACAACGTGAACACCATCAAGGCTGCCGTTCTCGGAACCTGACCCGGGGGCTTGCCCGGCGCCGGCCGGGCAAGCCCTTCGAACCACCCGTGTGAACAAATGTTGGACGCGATCGCGACATGATTGCCGGACTGTTCAAGCGGCGCAATACGGTGCCCGAGAGATCGGAGAAGAGAATGAGGCGGATCTACGACCCGGTGCCCGTGACACTTCTGACCGGCTTTCTTGGCTCTGGCAAGACGACATTGCTGAACGAGATTCTTGCCGATCCCCGGATGGCAGGTGCCGCGGTTATCATCAATGAGTTCGGCACGGTCCCGATCGATCACCACCTGGTCCGCAGCGGTTCTGAAACCTATTTCCGGACCACGAGCGGCTGTATCTGCTGCACGGCGACGAGCGACATCCGTATATCATTGTACGAACTGCACGAGGCACGGCTCCGAGGCGAAATTCCTCCGGTTTCGCACGTGATCGTCGAGACCACCGGACTCGCCGATCCCGCTCCGATCGTCAACAGCCTCATTCCCGGAGGCGCACCTGCCATGGGGCTGAGGGACAATGTCGTCGCGGCTCACTTCTACCTCGCCGAGGTCATCACGGCTTTCGACGTCATGAACGGCCGCGCGACCCTCGACAGTTTCCTCGAGGGCTGGAAGCAGCTTGCCTTCGCAGACCAGGTCATTCTCACGAAAACCGATGTCATTGGCGATGGTCGCGATTGGGCCGGGGAGCTCGGCGCGTTGAACCCGGCCGCCCAATATCATGACCGCCATGGCCCGGGATTTGATCTAGCGGCTTTGTTTGGCAAACGTGCTTATTCTCTTAACGGCAAGGGCGAAGACGTGGGCGGCTGGCTTGCGATGGAGGCCCTCGCATCCCACCCAGACCATAACCATGACCCGAACCGCCATGGTGACGAGATCCAGGCGTTCAGTCTCACCCATGATCTTCCGCTCGAGCGGCATGCGGTTGAAACCTTCCTTCATATCGTGACGAGCAATATCGACTCGGGCCTGCTGCGACTGAAGGGCATATTCGCACTTTCCGACGATCCGGATCGCCCGATGATTGCGAACGCGGTGCAACACCGGCTCTATCCCTTCCAGCGCCTAGAAGGGTGGCCGAACGACGATCGTCGTACCCGCGTCGTTCTCATCGGGCAGGACATGCCCGCAAAGCCGATCCGCGACCTTTTCGACGTGTTGGCGCCGCGTTCCGCAAGAAGGCAGCGGAGACTTGCATGAACAGCGCCTTCATCAACCCCCTGGCGCGGGGTACGCCCGCAGTTGTGAGTAGGACACGCGCCATTAAACAGTGGACGCGCGAGGTGCTCACGCTGTCCGACGATGCCATCGTCTCCGTCAATGAGCTCGCTTGTCACGTGCCTGGCTGCCCGCCGAAGGAGACGGTGGTGCTTGTAATGCAGGGCGCACGAAGGATGCAGGTCTCGATCCACAAAGCATTGCAGGATCTCACAGAGGCAGACATCGCGCTTGCGTTCGCGACCATGGGGAGACCAGATTGACAATTTCCAGCGCAATCGGCGTTGGGTCAGCCGCGATGCGTCCGGTCGTTGCCCAGTAAAATGTAAACTGGCGCAAGTTCGCTCACGACCCGTTGCGGTCGGCGGCATTCGCACCAGGAACGGCACGGTTCGGCCCGAAGCGGATGGGGGAAATGCTGGGCGTTCATCGTTCAAGCCAGCCTGAGTGTGGCCATGTCGCCGCTGCTAAGTGCCGTTAGGTTGGCTTCGATCTTGTCTATCGGCCAGTCCCACCAAGCGAGACGAAGAAGTTCGCTGATGACTTCGCTGGAATCACGCATTCGGATAATAGATGCCGGAGAGCCTTTTTCAAACATACTGCCAGCCAGGTCGAAGCAGCGACCTGTTGAAATCTTGCGGCTGCCTTTATTGCGATCAGACTATTGCCTCTGAGCCGTGAAATCGATCGCGGACCGTGTATCGCTCTAATGAATAATTTTGATAGTGAAATTCTCCAGGCCAGAGACATCTGTCTGCCCACGACGCCCCCTACCTGAGCACACCACTGCGACGGTGGGAATCGATTGAGCCGTAGCGGTCATGCATCGAGGTTTTGGGAGAACTGGATTTCTTCGCGCAGAAGGTCGATAGCTTGAGAGACGGACGGTCCTTTTATCGGAGGCGGCTCTGCGCGTTCACAAAATTCGCGCCAGACAAACAGCGTCATCTCCGCACCATCTGTCGCCGTCTCTCCTGGCCCTTCTGCGAAGGTTCCGAGAAGCCGGTACCGGGCAACACTCCAGAACAACTCCTCAACCCAGTTGTAGATGGGGATCACATGAAAATGGATCGAATCCTGGAACGTGACCATATCGGCCGATGTACACACGTTCGGCATGTAGCAGGCGTTTCAAGGCATCTTGAGCCTTTGCGAGCAGCGGACCAAGCTCGGCCAGAGTGTCACTGGACAACTCGGTCAGATCGGTGGTGAGCGTCTTGGAGCTGATCGTAAGGTAGCCCAGGGAGCGCCGAGTTTACCCGGTAATTCACCAGCCATCCCTCGGTCTCGGCGATGTGAAAGTGCTGCGGGATGTCTCGAGTTGCGCCCATGGCTCAATTTAGCAATCTTCTCGTCATTCACAATGGCCGCTTTGTCCGCAATCCGGCCGAGATGCTCGTCAGCTATCGGCCGCAGTCCGGTCGATTGCCGATTATCGAAGAAGTCCATCGCGTCCGAACTCCTCCCATCCGACCAGGTTGGAGGCGACGTCTCCGTGTTCGGCTTCGGAATTTGACCCGCCCTTGGTGGTGTTTCTCAATGACCGCGTCAACTTCGCCTTGTACGCAGCCCGTCTGCGGTTTTCGGCGGCAGCCGCCGCGTCTTCCTCGCGCCAATCTTCGACGACGCCCCCATCGAGAATGTCTCCGACAATCCTCGGATCGAAGACGTGAAACGTTATCTTCCTGGCGCGCCCGCGCAGCTTGACCGTTCGCGTTCCAGCACTTGGTAAGCGACCGTCGGCCAGCCAACGATGTCTTTCGCTCGTCTTGATCGTAAGGATGTCCTCGATCTCGCGCGGAATCACTGGAAGGGTCTCGATGTTTACCAACGCCTTGGCGACGACAGCCGATGCGGCGTGGAATTCAGCCTTCTCGCTTGTGGACATCATAAGCGTGAGCTCGCGACCATCGAGATTGAGCGATTTCTTCGTGGCAGGCGGAAGCCGCGCGCGAATTTCCAGAAGGATGCCCTTCATGCGGACGGATGAACCCAATGTCGCCGCTGGCGGTAGCACCCATGTCTTGAGCAGCTCGATGTGGTTCTTGTCGTGTTTCGGCATGACGCCAGGATGGGTCGCTTCCTTTAGATCGTCAATGACGTCATGCTGTTGAAGACAGAGCGTCCTCTAGGGTCAAGCCGAGAAACGTGGTAAGCGCCAGCCAAACAACAACAACAGGAGTGTAATGGTGAGCGAACCGACCGTCGCAGATGCAACAAACCGCATTTATGAATCGCTCCAAGCGGACAATGCCGACATTGACGCGCATATCGCGACTCTCAAGGCAGCGTTGACGCGGGAGGGGTTGAAAGAGGCCGTCTTTGACCCGGCTAGGCTCGTGCAGAACAACCGTTCTGGCAGGAAGCTAATGCAGGCCTACTTTCGGCAGCGCGGCGTAACGGTCAAATACTCGGCTTCGTGAAGCCGTCCCATGGGTAAGCGGCAAGCAGACCCCGTCTGGCGGAAGGGGTGAGCGGTCGGATATCGGTAGCGGACACGATGAGCTGCTGTGAGCTTCTATGTCTGCGCCTAGTTCTGGAACTAGCATTACAGTTGCATATTTATTTATGATCTGAATCTATGGGTCTCCATGATTCGGAGGTCATGGATGGCAGGTGCATCAATCGAGACGACGCTTGAGCTTTGGGCATCATCGTTGCGCGACGTGAAGGCTCGCATGCGCGGACTGTTTACGCAGGAGCGAGTTGCAGCCTCTGCGAACCTTTTCCTGGACGGCTTGCTGGGTGACGAGCGGCGTAAGACAGGTTGGATGCGTGCTGAGGCGGCCGGTGATCCCGGCCCGTGGCGGCAACAAGCCATTCTGGGGCGCGGGCGCTGGGACGCGGACGCACTTCGCGACATCGTGCGAGAGTATGTCGTAGAAAACCTCGCCACGGATGATGCGGTCCTGGTCATCGACGAGACGGGCTTCCTCAAGCAGGGCAAGACATCGTGCGGTGTTGCACGTCAATATACAGGTTCGGCTGGCAAGATAACGAACTGCCAGATCGGTGTGTTCGCCGCCTATGTGTCCGTTCGCGGCCATGCCTTTATCGATCGAGCCCTGTACTTGCCCAAGAGCTGGACTGGCGATCCGGCAAGGCTTGCAGCAGCTCATGTTCCTCAGGCTACAGCCTTCGCTACCAAGCCGGGCCTGGCTGTCGAGATGATACGGCGTGCGCTGGCAGCCGATGTGCCGTTTTCATGGGTGGCCGCAGATGCGGTCTATGGCGTCGGGGACGTTGAAGGGACCCTGCGTCGAGCCTGCAAAGGCTACGTTCTTGGGGTTAAATCGGACCACCATTTCGGCTCCTGGTCGGGTAAGCCTCCGGTCGCCGGCACAGCGCAGGAGATCGCCCGTGATCTCGATCCAAGTGCATGGCAGCGTCTTTCCGCCGGTGAGGGCACCAAAGGCGCGCGGCTTCATGACTGGGCCTACTGCGAACTCGCCGATCTCGATGCCGACGAATATAACGAGACGAAATCGGGGCTTTGGACCCGTGGCCTGCTGATCCGGCGCAATATCAGCGACGGTGATCTCGCATTCTTCACCACATGGTGCCCGGCCGGGACGGACATCCAGACGCTCGTTTCCGTTGAAGGCCATCGCTGGGCGATCGAAGACAGCTTCGAGACCGCCAAGAACGAGCTCGGACTCGATCACAACGAAACCCGGTCATGGCATGGCTGGCATCGCCACGTCTCCCTTGTCATGCTTGCCTTCGCCATGATGGCGGTGATCCGGTACCGCGCCAATGACGCGACGCCCCCAAAAAGACCGCGGATGCCGACCATCAGGATTTGATCCGCTGGTCTATCCAGGAAGTCCGGCGCATCGCCATCAGGCTTGCTCAGCGTCGCATTAACCCCGCCTACGTCATCGCATGGTCATGCTGGAGGCGCGCCCATCAGGCGGCCGCTCGACGAGCTCACCTCAAAACTAAAATGCAACTGTAATGCTAGAACCTTCCATATGATCGAAGCTGTTGCCGACCGCCTTGAGGGTGCGCCGCGGCAGCTTCGCCGGCGCTGGTCGGATGAGTTCAAGGCACGGGCGGTGGCGGAGGCATTGGAGCCAGGCGCGAGCGTCTCGGCGATCGCGCATCGGTTGGGCATTCACCCGTCGCAGCTCTTTGGCTGGCGTCGTGCAGCCTTAGACGCTCGGAAGGTTCCCACGGAACCGGCGCGTTGCGAGGTAGTCGTGGCGTCTGCTGGCGAAGCGGTGATCGAGATCGTCATTGGCGATGTGATCGTGCGTGCTCGCGCTGACGTCAGTGAGGCGCACTTGCGGCGGGTGATCCGAGCGGTGCGGTCGGCATGATACCCTCCGGCGTGAAGGTGTTCCTGGCCAGTCATCCGGTCGACTTCCGCAAGGGTCCCGACAGCTTGCTGTCGCTGGTGCGGGACGCCGGCAGTGATCCGTTCAACGGTGCGCTATACGTCTTCCGGGCCAAACGAGCGGATCGAGTGAAGATCGTCTGGTGGGACGGCTCCGGCGTCTGCCTTTATGCCAAGCGGCTGGAAAAAGCGCAGTTCTGCTGGCGGCGGATCGGTCATAACCGGGTTCAGCTCAACCATGCCCAGCTTCTGGCGCTGATCGATGGCATGGATTGGAAGCGGGTTCGCGCCGTGCCGGTCAAGCCGCCGGAGATTGTTGGGTAAAAGCCCTGCGGCGAAGTGAATCAGCGGCCTGAAAGGACAGGAAAACCGGAGCAAAATGTGCTCTCTGGTCGAACCGATGACGCCGCCCGATCTCAACCTCCCAGACGACGTTGAAGCGCTGAAAGCCATGGTGCTTGCCATGGCCGAAAAGGCGGCGCG
Source organism: Sinorhizobium fredii USDA 257 (assembly GCF_000265205.3). NCBI lineage: Bacteria > Pseudomonadati > Pseudomonadota > Alphaproteobacteria > Hyphomicrobiales > Rhizobiaceae > Ensifer > Ensifer fredii. Next base: position 2,500,363 of record NC_018000.1, on the reverse strand, counting down.
GGCCGATGCGCTGCAGAACGAGGTCGCTGATCTCAAGGCGCGCAATGCCGATGCCGATGAGCGCATCGAACGACTGACGCAGATCCTGAAAGCCTTCGATCGCGCCCGCTTCGGCCGGCGATCGGAAAAGCTCGGCTCCCCAACCACCGACGACGAGCAGCAGGCCTTTGTCTTCGAGGAAATCGAGACCGGCATCGCCGCGATCAGGGCACAGGTCAACAAGGGCCGCGAGCGCCCAGAAGGCAAACGTCCGCCGCGGCCACGCAAGGGCTTCGCACCCCACTTGGAGCGGGTCGAAGTGGTGATAGAGCCGGAGGAGCTGCCGGAGCATGCCGGCAAGCAAAAGGTGCTGATCGGCGAGGACGTCTCGGAGCGGCTGGATGTGGTGCCGGCGAAGTTCCGCGTCATCGTCACCCGCCGCCCGAAGTATGCCTTCAAAAACGAGGACGGCGTCATCCAGGCGGCGGCGCCGGCACACATCATCGAGGCCGGCATTCCGACGGAAGCACTTCTGGCGCAGGTCGCCGTCTCCAAATATGCCGATGGCCTGCCGCTCTACCGGCAGGAGGCGATCTACGCCCGCGACAAGGTCGAGCTCGACCGCAAGCTGATGGCGCAATGGATGGGCAAGCTCGGGTTCGAGCTGGAGATCCTCGCCGACTACCTCTTTGATGAGATCAAGAAGGGGGAGCGGATATTCGCCGACGAAACCACCTTGCCGACGCTCGCTCCCGGCTCCGGATCGACAAAAACTGCCTGGCTTTGGGCGTATGCCAGGGATGATCGACCATTCGGAGGCAGTGGGCCGCCGATGGTAGCCTATCGCTTCGAAGATAGCCGAGCCGGCGAATGCGTCGGCCGGCATCTGAACAGCTATCGCGGCATTCTGCAGGTGGATGGTTATGCCGCCTACAACAAGCTGGTCCGCTCCGATGGCGGCAATGACGGCGTCACATTGGCTGCTGGTCACATAGTCGGCGGAAGTTCTACGAGCTGCATGCTGCGGAAAGCTCGAAGGTCGCCACGGCGACGGTCGAACGGATGGCCACGCTATGGCAGATCGAAGAAACCGTGCGCGGGCAAAGCCCTGAGGCCCGTGTCGCGGCGCGCCAGCAGGCCTCTGCGGCGGTGGTCGCCGAGCTCTTCGCTCTCTGGCAGCAGACCCTGCCGCGGATCTCCGGCAAATCGAAGCTGGCCGAGGCGATCCGTTACGCCATCTCGCGCCGCAGCATGTTCGAGCACTTCCTGACCGACGGCCGCATCGAGCTCGACTCCAACATCGTCGAGCGCGCCATCAGGCCACAGGCGATCACGAGAAAGAACTCACTCTTCGCCGGCAGCGACGGCGGCGGAAGAAGCTGGGCAACCATCGCGACACTGCTGCAGACGGCAAAAATGAACAACGTCGATCCGGTCGCCTGGCTCACCCAGACCCTCGAGCGCATCGCCAACGGCTGGCCGAGCAGCGAAATCGACGCACTCATGCCGTGGAACTACGCCGCCTGAACGGCCGCGGCTTGTCGCTTACCCTCATTCCGAGCGCTATTGCTGCCATTTGCCGGTCACGTCAGCCCGCCCCGTCAGCGGCGGCAGACCACGCCGTTAGAGATCAGCCGGCGTCAGGCCGAAATGATCGCCCACAGCTGCGTCAGCCCCATTGCAAGGACGAGGATGGTGCTTGCTCCTATGAACAGCGCCGTAGGTATCTGCTTCAGTTGAGCGCCGAAGCTGCTGCCAGAGAAGTCGTCGACTGCATCTTCCAGCATTGCCTTTAAGTCATCCAAGGCGGATTTGGCTGCCAAGACCCCGTAGACCGTGATTGCGACTACAATCGTCGCGAGCGCGAACCTGGCGGCCAGTCCCGCTGATGAGGCGTAGGCAAGGATCGCGAACATGGTCGCGATACTGGCGAAAATAGTGATCGCGTATGTTTGGGTCAGATGGGTAAGTCGCGCAGCCGTCGCCGCTATGTATTGATCAGCGGTGAGTTTCGCCATGTGCTCCTCCAGGAAGACCCGCTTGGTACCGAGTTGCCGATGAACTAAAGGATGAAGCGAGCTGTCTCTTTACCTCGTTGAAGGCCGCGAGAACGGCATCGACTTTCCCCCGTTCTGTTCGCACCTCACCATCCCACCAACTGTAGCACAAGTTGAAGGGAACCTCAGCAGGTCCTGAATAATCGTCGATCGTGTCCCCGGCCTCAGAATGTATGGCGCGGCCAAACCGCTCCGGTAGCCCATACGAACGGGAGCAGGCCGCCCATCGCGTCCTTCCAGATCACAGGATGTAGGGCAGTTTCGTGCCAAGAGCGGCCCGCCTTCATGCAGCAAAACGCCCGAAGGTGAATTGGGGGATCGATTGAGTCGGCCCTCCACAACCAATTACATTTTCCGAGCTTCGCGACGCCCCGGTTGGCCGGAACCGACCGATAGTGTTGAAAAAGTCAGGCTTGAAACAGTCCTAAAGCACTGATTCAGTCTTCTTATCGGAAGGAGATTGAGTCGATGATGGGTGAGCAAAGTGTGATGCAGGAGGAGCTGTTCTATGGCTTCAGTCTGGAACGGCACGTGCCGGCGGACCACCTTCTGAGGGCCATCGACCGCTTCGTTGACCTTTCCGGTGTCCGCCAGCACCTTGCGCCTTACTACAGCCCGATCGGCCGTCCCTCTATCGATCCCGAACTGCTGATCCGCATGCTGATTGTCGGCTACTGCTTCGGCATCCGCTCGGAGCGGCGGCTGTGCGAGGAAGTCCACCTGAACCTGGCCTATCGGTGGTTCTGCCGGCTTGGCCTTGAGGGTGATGTGCCGGACCATTCGACTTTCTCCAAGACGCGCCATGGGCGCTTCCGTGATGCCGATCTGCTGCGTGAGCTGTTTGAGACCGTCGTGCGGCGCTGCATGAGAGAAGGTCTCGTCGGCGGCGAAGGTTTTGCCGTCGATGCCAGCATGATCGTGGCGGACGCGCATCGTCAACGCGGGATCGAGACAGCCGAGGACCTTGACCCCAAAGCCAAGCGGGCTGTGGGAGAGTATCTCGCCACCCTGGATGATGCCGCCTTTGGAGCCGCCACGCCGGTGGAGCCCAAGTTCATCTCGCCGGTCGACCCAGCGGCACGCTGGACCGCCTCTTGGGGCGGCCCGGCTGTGTACGCCTACTGCACCAACTACCTCATCGATGTAGAGCACGCCATCATCGTGGACGTGGAGCCCTCGACTGCCGTGCGTCAGGCCGAGGTGACGGCTGCAAAGACCATGATCGAGCGCACTCACGAGGAACTCGGCCTGTGGCCGGAACGGCTGATTGCCGACACCGGCTACGGCTCGGCCGAGATGCTGAACTGGCTGGTGCATGAGCGCGGGATCGAGCCGCATATCCCGGTGTTCGATAACTCCAAGCGCAAGGACGGCACCTTCTCGCGTGAGGACTTCGCCTACGACCATGCAAGCGATACCTACCGCTGCCCAGGTGATAAGATTCTTCAGCATTACCGGCGGCCATTCTCGACACCGCGGACCGGTGTGGGAAAGGACAACACGCTACGTTATCGGGCGAGCAAGCATGACTGCGACGCCTGCGCACTTAAGCCTCGCTGTTGTCCGAAGGCGCCGGCGCGCAAGGTAACGCGCTCAATCTATGAGGGCGCGCGCGACATGGCTCGCGACATTGCCAAAACCGACGCTTACCAGACGTCACGCTATCAGCGAAAGAAGGTGGAGATGCTCTTCGCGCACCTCAAACGCATTCTGAAGCTCGATAGATTGCGACTACGCGGCCCCTGCGGTGCCCGCGATGAGTTCCACCTCGCCGCCATCGCCCAGAACCTCAGGAAATTGGCCAAGATCTGCACCCCGCGGACGGTAATCCCGGCCACTTAGGCCGAGGAGGTCGCGTCGACCTCAATCGCGACGCCCTGAGCGAGCTACTCTAACGGCTTCAAGCCTGACTTCTTCAACACTATCGACCCACTGCGGACACAGACTGCCCTCCGCCGGCGCATAACCCCGGTCTGCGACCGCGCCGGTGCGCCGACGTTTCGCTGTTTACACTTGCTCGTGAGGCAATGTAGGGCCATTCTCAGGGTGGATCCTGGCTGTTCGCCAAGACGAGGGTCAGGCAATTGCATTGCTCAATTTTCCACCTCGGCAACATGGCGGAGGCCGAACGCTATTTTGCCTTGAGGGCATGTTCGCCCAGCACGGAGGCGATCTTGGCACACTTGCCGTGCTGCCCTTTCTCGACTGATCCCACGGGGCCAGGAGGTTGTCCATGTCTGCGCGTTATGCCGACCATCCGTTACAACCGGGCGAGCGGGCCCCGAACATTGTGCTGGATGCGATCTCAAGCGAGGGAAAGATCACACTTGATGATTTTCGCGGCCGAAGCCCGTTGTTGATCGGACTGTTCCGAGGCCTGATGTGTCCGTTCTGCCGACGCCATGTCGCGACGATGGCACAGCTCGACCCGGTCCTGCGTGAGAAAGGCATCGAATCTCTCGCGGTGGTAAACACCCCGGTCGAACGCGCGCGACTCTATTTTCGTTATCATCCAATAGCCGGTCTCCTTGCCGCATCCGACCCGGGGCGAGCTTCGCACCGCGCCTTCGGCTTACCCCTCATCGAGTTCACGGAAAATGAGACCGACTGGCCGAACAAGGTCGGAATGGACGTTGTCAAGACAATGCGGGTCGACCGGCCGGGGGAGCTGCCTGAACCAATGGATCCGGCCACAGCGGCCGACCTTCTCAACGAGAAGGACGGCTACGAATTAACCGAAGCCGATCAGCAGGTGAGGATACCCGGCCATATGCAGCTTGTCGGCCATTTCCTGCTCGATCGAGAGGGTGTGGTGCGCTGGCGCTTCACAGAAGTTGAAGAGGAAGCCTGGAATGTGTGCCAGGCGCTCGATCCCGAAGAATTGATGTCGGCAGCTTCACAAGTCGCACATTGACAGCGCTCGACGACCCACTGCCGTGTGTGATCCTGTGCGTTGAACCATGGTCGAGGTGGCTCGGGCCGGAGGCTGAGGTCTGCCCGTAGGCATCTCCGTAACAAGCCCATTGAATGGCGCGGGGAAGGATCGAACGTTAGAGGCATCGAGCCTCAGCGCATATGCGGGGCGACGTCCGCTCCTTGCCAGGATCACGTCAGCGGGTCAAACGGCTGCTTTCCACCCATTTCAGTCCGACGGGATGTAGCGCAGTTTCGCGCCAACAGCGGCCCGCCCTTCATGCAGCAAAACGCCCGAAGGTGAATTGGGGGGATCGCTTGAGTCGGCCCTCCACAACCAATTACATCTTCCGAGCTTCGCGACGCCCGGTTGGCCGGAACCGACCCTTCTATGACATTCCTCGACGAAATGTGATCGGGGAGTAATGCTCGAATAGCAGACACTCCCGGATAGCCAGAACTGGTCCATCTCCGAATTGGGAGATGGCCGCGGAGGCGGCACTAAGCTATTCTTCCCTGGTTCGGAGTGTGTGGCCATGAATACCGGGCAGCGCCAGGGGCAGAGGTGATGTTACCCCACGAAGAACGCAGACTGGCGGCAATCTTCGTTGCCGATGTGGTTGGCTACTCGCGCCTTGTAGAGCTGGACGAGACAGCAACGCTCGCGGCGATCAAAGATCTGCGTCGGGCCTTGTTCGAGCCCTTGCTGGCGGAGCACCATGGCCGCCTCATCAAGCTGACCGGCGACGGCCTGATCGCCGAGTTCGGTTCCGTCGTCGATGCTGTTGCCTGCGCCGCTGAAGTTCAGAAGCAGCTGCCTGGCCGGCAGGCGGAGATACCGGCTGAGCGCCGGATTATCTTACGTATCGGCATCAACCTGGGCGACGTTGTGGTCGATGGCGACGATCTGCTGGGGGACGGCGTTAACGTGGCAGCTCGGCTGGAGCATATCTGCCCGCCTGGGGGCGTGCTGATATCCGGGACAGTGTATGATTATCTCCAAGGCAAGCTGGACTACCATTTTGAGTTCGCAGGCGAACAGTGCCTCAAGAACATCCGGCGGCCCGTCAGGACGTACAGGCTGGCTATCGGCCATCCTCTGCCCAGCTTTGTTGCTGCTGCGCCGGTGTCCGCCAAACCTGCGGTCGCCGTTCTACCGTTCGAGAACATGAGCGGCGATGCCGAACAGGTCTATTTCAGCGACGGCATTACCGAAGACATCATCACTGAGCTCTCGCGCTTCCGCGAACTCTTGGTGATCGCTCGCAACTCTTCTTTCTCATTCCGTGGGCAAAGCGTTGACGTGCGCGAGATCGGCCGCACGCTCGGAGCGGCATATGTGGTTGAGGGCAGTGTACGCCGGGCGGCGGCCCGGGTTCGCGTAACAGCCCAGCTCGTGGATGCGGTTACCGGAGCTCATCTCTGGGCGGAGCGATATGACCGGGCCCTTGAGGACGTGTTCGATATACAGGAGGAGATTGCTCACCAGATCGTCGCAACCGTTGCCCAACGCATCTTCGAGGAGAGCGAGGTCGCTGCCCGGCGGCGTCCGCCGGAGGACACCCGGGCTTATGATGTGTTCCTTCAAGGCCTCCGTCTCTCCGACACATTCACGCCAGAAGCTCAGGCGCGAGCCCAGGCGCTGTTCGAGCAGGCCATTCAGATCGATCCCGGGTTTGCCCGTGCCTATACCGGCCTTGCCTACGCTTACCTCAACCGCGCGATCGACGGCGGCGTTGGGGTGCCCCGTGAGAAGGACGAGAACCGGGTGACGGCGCTGCGCATGGCCGAACAGGCACTCGCCCTCGACCCAAATGACCCAAGGGTGCACTCCACGCTCGGGTATATGTGTCTGACCTGGCGCCAGTTTGAGCGCGCCGAACGCCATCTGAATCTGGCCAGGGCGATGAACCCGAACGATGCGACGATCCAAATCACCTGGGCCTGGGTTCAGGGATGCATAGGAAAGCCAGAGCGCGCCCTGCCTGCAGCCGAGATCGCCTTCAGGCTCAATCCGCGTCACCCAAGCTGGTACACCTATTATCTCTCGCGCATTCTCTTCCTTCTCGGCCGCTATGGAGAGGTGGCTACTCTCCTGGAGCAGCGAACCCTCGACGCCCCTGCTTTCCACCCACGGGACATGGCTTGGCGGGCAGCGGCCTATGGTCATCTGGGCCGCATAGAGGAGGCGCACCGGTGCGCCGAAACATTCGTGCGGTCCGTCCAGAGCTACTGGCGTGGCAACCCGTCGGCAGGTCCAAGCGAATACGTGAACTGGCTCGTGGATGTCTCGTATTTGCGACGGGAGGAGGACGTGGAACGATTGCGTGAAGGCTTGCGTCGCGCCGGGTTGCCGGCCTGAGGATTACTCTCTCGGGCCGCTCTTTGCAGCACACAGGTCATTCCACCAGCCACCCCATTGGGCGGGGTTCCACCCGAAGCGGTCATCTGCGGTGAAGGTGATGAACGTCTCAATTGGGTGCCATAAAGCGGACAAATGCTGAATCCAGATGCGTCACAAGCGCACGATGCGCTGGCGGCGTCCATCATAAATCGTTACGGTTTCCTGGGACTCAGAGCTTCGGGCTAGTAGCCGGTCATCTCCAGGTAGCCCCTCCCGCTGACACTGCCCCCGAAGGCGATCGGGCCTTCCCAATACGGTATGGACGTTGACATCCATGCTTGGTCGTTCAGAGGCTGGGTTGTGACGTTAAAGCCGCGACTGGGAATCTGGACGTTCCAGGAAACCGGAATTTGACGCCCTGCGACTTTGGCGGTTCGCACGGGAACGATCCTGAGAGCTCCCGCCGGCAAGGGGTTCGGTCGCCCGTCGGCGGTGATCCAGGTGGCAGAGGTAAATCCCTCCCCCTCATCTCGGAGACGGAAGCCCATCAGCTTCTCCCCTGTATCGAGGTGCAGCGAGAACCACTCCCAACCGGTCTGGTCTTCCGCGAGCAGCTGTGACGACCACTCGCGGTCAAGCCAAGCCTTCCCGGTCACCTCTACGTTCCTCGTCGGCAGCGAAAGCGAGCCAGTCACAGCATAGAATGGTTGCGAATAGTAGTAGCTGGCCTGCCCCTTCGCTGATTTCAGCGAATAGCCGTTATCGCCCTGCGGGACCAGCGGGCCCGTGGCCAATAGGCGGAGTTCGTAGCCGAATTCCTCTGCTGTCGCAGTCAGGTTGAGGTTGGCCAGTTGGTCCGCTCCCGGAACGGCATTTCCCTGCATCTGCCAGTCGTCGATCCAAGCCGAGAAGGGCTCCGCCACGACTCCGGCCTGCCCTACTCCCCCGCGTGAAATACGTTCTGCCACGAAGTGGTCTTCGGAAGTCGTGACGGCGGCGTGACCCATCCAGAGCTGTGGGCTCGACCACCCTTTGCTCTCCCTCGGAGCAAGCGCTGACCGGAAAAGGGTCCACTGCGCTCCGTACTGAGTTCCGTCCGGAGCTTCGAGATTTGCAGTGAGATACCACCACTCTATTCGGAAATCCGGATGCGAGCCGTGGTCGACGGGGAAATGCAACGGCAGGCCGGGCTGCGGCACCGAAAACCCTTCAGCCGCCGAGCCGAGGCCACCAAAACCCTGGGAGGGCGCTTGGTTTCCGGACAAACTGGTTATGGTCATCACCGCAAAAGCGATCGCGATCGATCTAACGCTCATTGGCGAATACCTTGAGAAGTTCCGACGGCGCGAGTCCCGCCAGCCGACGAAGCGGGATGAATACGGAAACGACCGCAGCGGCAAGCGCGACGAGACCGAGCCTGACCCACTCGTAAGGGAAGATATGCATCGGCAGACGCCAGCCGAAGGCTTCGACGTTCACCACCGCAAGAAGCACCCACGCCAGCACCAGGCCGAGGGGCAAAGCGGCAGCAAATGTCGCCAGCCAGAGCACCAGGGTCCTTAGAATCTCAAGAAGAGCGAGATCGCGCCTCGTGACTCCCATCGCCCAAACTGGCGCAAGCTGCGGTAGGCGCATTTCCGAAAGCATGAGAAGGCTTGAGAACATAGCCAATGCCGCAACCCCAAGCGTGAAGATGTTCAGCGCGCCAGTAACCAAAAACGTACGATCGAAGATCCGCCGTGACTGTTCCTTCAGTGCCGCCTGATCGACGATGTTATCCGGTGGTAGCCCGAATTCGTCCGAGATGCTCGACCGCAGATCCGCAATCTGATCGGGCTGGACCCGCAAACCATAGCGCAGGCGCGAGACTTGCGGGTAGCGAGAGGTCAGAGCGTTTATTCCGGCGATGAGCTGGCCCTTTGGGTTTCCGTAATCCGAATAGACGCCGACAACTGTCGCCTTCCAGTCGCTGGCCAAATCCAGCTGATCGCCGATGCGGAGCCGCTCCCGCCTCCAGAACTGTTCATTGACCAACACCCCTTGACCGGACGCCACGCGATCCCAGGCGTCCGGCATAACAACGATCAGGGGCCAGTGTTCCCGGTAGGTCGGATCGTCAACGACACCGAAGATCTGCATCGGTTGCCCCCGGATCTTGGCGTCCACGCTCACGATCGGCAGCACCGATTCCACCTTCGTTGCGAGCCACGCCCGGAGCCGGTCTGCCTCGGGTTCGTTCCGGGCGGCGACGTAAAGCTCCGCGGCGAGGCGTTGGTCGAGCCAGCCGACGAAGGTGAGACGGAAGCTCGACACCATGGTCCCGACGCCTACGTTTGCCGCCAGCGCAAGAAGCAATGCCATGAGGGCAAGGGAAAGTTCGGGGAGCTGCTGCCGCGTGTCGGCCCAGAACCAAGTGACGAGCGCACCCGAAGACGCCCGCTGCATCAAGGTGAGGAATCCGGAGAGCATGGCCGGGAGAAGTAGCGACGCCCCGAGCAGCAGACAGCCAAGGACGCCAAAGCCCGCCCGAAGTCCATCAGCCCGTAGAATAAGTGCTCCCGAGAGGCCGAGCAAAGCCGCTGCGGCCAGCACCTGAAATCGCCGTCCCGTCTGCGATGATCTCCCCCAGGTCTGAGGCTGGGCCGCCGCGAGCACAGGCATCCGCATCAAGCGCAACAGGCTCTGTGTCGACGAAACCAATGTTCCGGCCACCGCGATGGCAAAGCCCGAGAGCCACCACTCCGGACGTAGAGAAAGCGTGCCGGGGACGCTGGCTCCGTAGAGTCCTTCGAGGGTTGCGGCGACTCCGGGCAGTAGCAGCGACGCGACCAGATATCCGATAATGACTCCGGCCGCCCCGGCGGCAAGGGCGAAAAGGAAAAGCTCGGCGAGCAGCGAAACCGCAAGCGCGCTCAACGAGACTCCAAGGCACCGAAGCGTTCTGAAGGTCGACCGCCGTTGCTCGAAGGCGAGGCCGATCGTCGAGTACACGATGAACAGCCCCACCGCGAAGGCGAGAAAACCGAAGGCCGTAAGATTGAGATGGAAGCTCTCGGTAAGATGCTCGACGTCGCTTTGCGCACTCGGCTCGCGAACCAAGAGCGCCGGGGCAAGCGTTCCGAGCGGCTCCAGATCGGGACGTTGGTTCTCGGCGATCACAATCCGAGTCAGTTCGCCCTCTCTTCTCAATAGCCGCTCGGCTAAGCCGATATCCACGAAGGCGGCCCCGTCCGGCATCCGGTCCGAAACACGCAGTGCGAGATCAGTCTGCCTTCGTATTTTCTCCGCGGTTTCAGGAGAGACAATCAGCGTGCCCGGAGGAGAGATGAAGGAAAACAAGTCCCCGGCATTCCCCAGATCGATGGCCTGCGTCTCCGCGGGCATAGTCAGCGGCTCGACACCGATTACCCTCAGCCGGGTGGTGCCGAACCGATATTCCCCCTCGAGCACCGGCGACACGTTCCAACCCGCTCGTCTGAGCCGCACGAAGACGGCCTGCGGGATCGAGCGGCCGTGTGGAGAAGCCAAGTGCGCCAACCCGTTCTGATCCAATGCGGCCGCTGCGCGGGCATAGCTCGCGCGGGCTTCTGCGTTGACGGCCTGCACGCCGGACCACAGGGCAGTCGCCAGCGCCAGGCCCAACACGACAGCGCCGAGCTGCAGCGGCCGTCGTTGCCAGTGGGATAGGAGGGCCGCGGCTACAGTCCAAATCGTCATGCGATCTTCCCCGACCGCAAATGCACCTGTCGGTCGAGCCTGTCCGCGAGCTTTTGCGAATGCGTCACCATGAGCAGCGTCGATCCCGTTCCCTTCGCAAGCGAGAGCATCAGATCCAGGACAGCGTCTCCGTTAGCCTCGTCCAGATTTCCTGTGGGTTCGTCTGCCAGAACCAAGCCGGGACGTGCGGCAAGGGTCCGTCCGATCGCCACCCGCTGCTGTTGGCCAGTGGAAAGCTGCTCTGGATATCTGGTCAGCAATGTCCCGACCCCGAGGCGCTCCGCGAGTTCATTTTCCCACGTGGGATCATGGCGTCCGGCGAGCTTAGCGTGGAAGGCTATGTTCGCCGCCACGTCCAGTGAGGGTATAAGGTTGAACTGCTGAAACACCAGGCCAACTTCGGTTCGCCTGTAGGCGGCGCGACCGCTGTCATCCAGCTTGGAGATGTCTCGACCCCCGATCATGATCTCGCCTGCGTCCGGGCGGTCTAGGCCGGCTACGAGATGCAGGAGGGTGCTCTTACCGCTACCAGACTCCCCTGTGAGGGCAACGCTATCTCCTGCGCCGAGATCGAGATCGATCCCTCTCAGCACGTCAAGCCGCCCTTCGGCAGTCTCATAGGATTTACTAAGATTGCGGAGAGCGATCATGATGGCGGCCAAGATCACGACAATGTCAGATATGTAACTCTCCACGGCCGCTTGGAAAGGCCCACGGTGAGGTGATGCGAATGCAGACCTTGTCGAACGTCGGGTTCTTCGCAAATCCGGAAGAACATGAGGGGAGTGGCGCCGAACATTTCTGATCTGGGGTGACGTGAGATTTCGGTCGGCGGAAAATACCGATCCTTAACCGCTCCCCAACATTTCTGCGAGCCGGCTTGCTTGCACGTTGGTCGCGTGGCCGAGGCAGAGCCATTGATTCTGGACCGGCGAACTCCTGCTGTCTGGCCGTTCTAAACCGCGACCGCTCGAACCCCACGGTCACACCCGCCCACTCGGGACGAAGCTGGTGGGGCGAGACAGCGCTTACCCCTGACGGTCAGCCTGGATGCTTGTGGATTGGATCAACCCAATAGACTTCTTCTGGCTTTTCCACCGGATCGACGTCGGTGATGTTGACCACCACCGCCTCGTTGTCGGATCGCACCAGCACGCATTCGAGCACGTTGTCGGGATCGGCATTGATTTCCTGGTGCGGCACAAAGGGTGGTACGTAGATGAAGTCGCCTGGGCCGGCTTCCGCGACATACTCGAGCCTGTCGCCCCAACGCATGCGCGCCTTGCCGCGAATGACAAAGATTACGCTTTCGAGCGGCCCATGGTGATGCACGCCGGTCTTGGCATTGGGCTCGATCGACACCGTTCCGGCCCAGATCTTCTGGGCGCCGACACGCGCATGATTGATTGCCGCCTGCCGATACATGCCCGGAGTCTGGACCGTGTTGTCATCGAGTTGGTCCCCCTTGATGACGCGAACGCCGTTATGCTTCCACCGTTCCTCTCCATGATCCGGGCCATGATCGTGATGATGAGGGTGATCCGACATGCTGGTCTCCGTTTTTCGGCATCGGGACCGCACGAGGTCCTAGATGGGCTCGCTAGAATTTAGCAGCTACTGGTGCCGTGCAGAATCGTTTCCAGACGATACATTATGCGATCTTCTGAGCACAGTGCGGAACATACAGTCGCTGCGATGATGTTCGCGGCGCCGACAGCGATGGTCGAGAATTCCAACTCTTCACCATGAGACGATCTGCCCATCAGTCGGAACACGCGCGCAGGCACACCGGAGGGTAACAGTCGAGGATTCCGTGGCCGTCCCTCTCCATGAATTCGTGGCCGCCTCCACTGCGATAATGAATGCGCACCGGATGCTCGAACAGGAGTTCGGTGTCGCAAACCCCATGGAGTCTGGCCGATTATCTCCGTATCGGCAATCTGCAAAGAATTGCTCCCGTGGCGTCGATCTGCACCTTGCCGCTTGGGAAAGGAAATATGTGCCTCTATTTCCGCGCCGCCAGCCGCTCCCGCGCTTGCGCGATTACCCGCTCTGCCCAGGCAAGCGGTTCTGCACAGGTATAGTCCTCGAGCAGTTCTGCATGGCGCTCCGCCGCATCCCAATTGCAGTCCTTGAGAGAGGCCTCGATCGCAGCTTTTCTAAACTCCAACTGGTTGAGCACCGCCGCTCCCTTCGCAAGCAGTCCCTCCGCCTCGGCGAGCGCCGACGCCCGGACTTCCGGATTGTCGGTGATCAATGCCAGCTCACCCAGGATGCGTGGCCCCGCGAAAGCCATTCCTGTCTCCCGTGCGATTGCAAGCGCCTCGTTCACAACATAAAGCGCAGCATCCGTGTCACCCGTGAGTCGCAAAAGGCTGCCGCGCAAATATAAACCGATGGCCTCAAAGCGCCGTGCACCGAGAGATCTTGCCAAGTTCACGCCTGCCTCCGAGTGATCGAACGCTTCGTCATATCGTTCCAATTCGCGATAACAGAAGGCCGCGGCATTTTGAGCAATGCTCTCCGCCCGCTTATTGCCAATCTTCGCTGCCTCGGTTACGGCGAGCAAGGCGACGTCCAGAGCCGTCGCCGTGTCTCCCGAGTAGTAAAGGGCGATAGCCGCCATCGGGCGGTTCGCTGCGGCAATCCTAACGAGACCGTTCTTCTGGGCTAGGTTCACGCAGCGGTCAAAAAGCTTGTAAGCAGACACCATCTTGACCTGTACGAATTGAGCGTCGGCCAAGCCGCCTAGCGCCATGGCTTCGAGCTCAACCGAGCCGGCCTGCTTGGCCAACTCCAAGGCGTGCTCGTGTTCGCGGCTGCAGTCTTTAGTTTTGCCGCTCGGGAAGAAAAGATTTCCTTTGAGAAAGTGAATGCGGGCCAGCTCCTCCGTACAGCTAAGCTCGGAAGCGTCGTGCTCAGCTTGCTCCAGGTCCGCGAAAGCCCCTTCCATGTTGTCGATGGTGCGCTTCGCTCCGGCGCTGCCGATCCGGACGCGGCAGCGGTCCCGATCGTTCATCGCCGTCGTCAGTGCGAGGTCGTAGGCCGCCACCGCCTCCCGGACCCGGCCCAGTTGCTCGAGAAGTTCGGCACGCGCGAAAGCCAACTCGTAACGTTCGCCAGGGGCAACGGCAATCTCAAGGCCGCGATCTGCAAGACGAAGCGCGCTTTCATACCGATAGCTCTCGACCAGTCGCCGCACTGCCACCAGATAAGCCGCGGCTGCCCTTGGGTCTTCGGCGCGATCCAGATGTTCGGCCCGCAAAACAGGGTCGTCATTCGCTGCGAACCATTCAGCGGCCGCAAGATGCAGATCGCGACGTTTGTTGCGGAGCAAAGTCTCGTAGACAGCATCGCGGATCAGTGCATGACCAAACAGTATGGCGTCGCCATAGGGCCTAAGGAGCCGATGCTCGAACAGTTGGCTCGGCTGGTAATGCGGGTTCCCTATGAGGCACCGCAGCGCCAAAAGGTCGAATCTCTGGCCCAAGACGGAAGCAGCCTGTATCGCCGACTTGTCGACTATGTCGACCTGGTCGACGCGGGCCTGAATCAGGCTCTGCACCGAGCCGGGGACCTCTGGGGTGGCGAGACTTTGCTGGGTCTCGGCCAGGAGCTGCTCAAGGAACAGCGGATTGCCTGCGGCACGCTCGAGACACCGTTCCACGAAACCGCTGCTGGCCGCGAGCAGCCCGCTCGCAAGCGCACGCGCGTCCTCGTCTTGCAGAGGTTCAAGATCAAGGGTGGTGAACGTGGCCTCGGCAAGTTGCGCGCGCCACTCGGATGCAAGAGGATCGCCTTCGAACCGCGACGTCATGGCAAGTATGGCCCTGCAGCGGGTGGTTGCGGCTGCGATCTCTGACAACTGCGCGAGCGTTGTCTCACTCGCCCAATGAACGTCCTCGATGACTACAAGGATCGGCCGTGCGCCGCTCGCACGCTGCACCAGCCTGGCGGGGACCCCGATCCTGCCAGCTCGCCGAGTGTCATTATCCATAGCGTCTACGATAATTTGAAGATCGGGCGGGTGCGGCAGGTCAAGGAGATCGTCCAGGAAAACGAGTTCCTCTTGTTTCGCCAGTCCTGTGGCCAACGCTAACTCGAGGGCTGAACGTCTTGCCTCAGCCGGATCGGTCAGGGCAACGTTCAGCAGACTCCGCACCAAGGAGCCGATCGCGTCAAGACCCCAGCCGCCTCCGAAGTCGAGAACGAGCCCGGTGTGGCAGGCAAACCCGCCCTCGCGTCCGACCCGTTGGAACTCCTCGACGAGGCGCGTCTTTCCAATTCCGGCTTCGCCGCGAACGTAGAACACCTCGCCTCGTCCAGAGGCGCGGCATGCCGAGGCGGCCGCCGTGAAAATCTGAAGCTCTGCCTGGCGGCCAACGAGCGGACCTGCTTGAGGCGGAACCGTCTACCCTGCGTCGAAGTACTTGCCACGCACGGACAGGTTCTGAAAACCCTTTTACCGTCAGCAAGCCCGCATCCGCGCAGTCTATCTTGGCGCGGGTCGACCTCATCACCGAATCCGAGATAAGAATGGCACCAGGCAGCGCAGCGGCCGCAAGTCGAGAAGCGAGGTTCACGGACTCGCCTGTCACAGTGTATTCCTGGTGGCTGACGCTGCCGGTTGTGCTTGCGACGACCTGACCCGCTGCGACTCCGGAATGGACCTGGAGCCTGCAGCCGTGAATCTCGGCGACTTCTGCAACAGCGTCCCGTATTTCCAAAGCTGCATGAACTGCGCGAAGGGCATCGTTGCCATAAGCCACGGGCGCGCCGAAGACCCCCATTACGCAGTCACCGATGTGCTTGTTCAGGTATCCGCCGTGTGCAACTACGATCGGGTCTACACGCTGGAAGAAAACGTCCACCAGATTGTGCAGCTCTTCGGCATCAAGCTGCCGACTGAGAACGGTAAACCCGACTATGTCTGCGAAGAGGACAGTGACCTGCCGCCGCTCGCTATCTAGCCGGGGTGTCGGCTCGACATCCCTGCCGCGGGCCGCACTTAGCCTTCTGAGAGCATCGAGAAGCTTCTTGCGGTGTCCTAGTGCCGAAACACCCAGGTGCCGCAAGTCCTGTTCGGTCAAGTCCCGCAGGACATCGCCATCTATGGCGTTGTCCTGAAACGCACCGATGTACTGCTCGAGTCCGAGCGTGCGCAGCACCTGCCTGTCCTTTCAGGTTTTAGGCGACAGCTGAATTTTCACATCTTGTGGCGGGGCGACCAGCGCAACCCTTTTTGATCATCAGCAGTGTAGCATAATTGCAGGGCTGACGTGGGTCTCAGATGAGTCACAATTTATGAATCTGTGTCGTTAGGCCTTCTTTCTCCGTGAGGGTCACAATCCTAGCGATCACAGAGGGTGAGCAATGACTTATGCTCGAGGAAGGCGAAAAAGCGCAATTAGCCGACATTGCGGTCGTTGTAGAAGTCCAAGTTTGGGGCACCCCCGGAACATCGGCCATGTTTGACTTTGATCGTAAGCGCGTAGGGACCCCCACGTATCAATTGACGCGCTGATCGAGGATTTTCTGCATGAGTCATGCGGAGAATCCTATGAGCGACAGTGTGAATCAGCCACGAACATTCGAGGTTTTGACGGCGGCGCCGGTGCGGGCGCGGCGCAAGCCGCGAGACTGGCCGAACGAGGAGAAGGAGCGCCTGATAGCCGAGACGTTGGTGCCTGGAGCCAATGTCTCTGCAATCGCGCGCGCTGAGGGATTGGATCCCTCGCAGCTTTACGGGTGGCGTCGCAAGGCACTGTCATCGGGGTTGGTTGCGCCCCTGACCGAAACCGCGAAGACGGCGGTCAAGTTCGCGCGCGTTGAGCCGGCGGCAAGCTCTACGGTCGAAATCGTCATCGGTGATGTCGTTGTGCGCGTCGCGAGCGATATCGAGTCGGATCACCTGGCGAAGATACTCCGGGCGGTCCGCAAGGCATGATCGCGTCCGGCGTCGTCGTTTACGTGTCGTGCCAGCCGGTCGACTTCCGCAAGGGTGCGGCATCCTTGATGGCTCTGGTCAGAGATGGCGGTCTCGACCCGTTCAACGGAGCGCTTTATGTGTTCCGGTCGAAACGGGCGGACCGTGTTCGCATCGTCTGGTGGGATGGCAGCGGAGTCTGCCTCTATTCGAAAACGCTCGAGGAGCAGAGCTTTTGCTGGCCGGGCATATCGGCCGCCAGGATACGTCTGGACCATTCGCAATTGATGGCGCTTCTGGCCGGTCTGGATTGGAAGAAGATCCGGCCAACCAAGGTCAGACGGCCGTTGCTGACGGGCTGAACAGGACTGCGGCAAGATGAATCATGCTGCTGTAATGATTGGGAAAGCGGCTGTTTTTGTGCTCTATTCGCCCGCATGGATTTGCCCCTTAGCGACCTGCCGGACGACGTTGATGCGCTGAAAGCGATGGTTCTCGCGTTGGCGCGCGAACAAGCCGCGAAGGAGGTCCGGCTGAAGGTGGCCGAGGCTGAGATCGCGCGGTTGGAGGCGGTTGAGAAGAGCGCCAACGAGCGGATTGCCAACCTGACCTTGATCATGAAGGTTTTGCAGCGCACGCAAAATGGCAAGCGCTCTGAGCGGCTCCGCCTCGGGGTCAATGACGAGCAGGTCTCCTTTGCCTTCGAAGAGGTCGAAACCGGTCTATCGGCAATCCGCAGCGAACTCGATCGCGCAGCCAAGGACAAGCCGAAGCGAGCGCCGCGTCCGCGCAAGGGTTTTGCCGCCCATCTCGAGCGCATCGAGGAGGTCATTGAGCCGGAAATCCCGGCCGGGTGCGAGGGGCTGGCAAAGGTTCTGATCGGAGAGGACCGCTCCGAGCGGCTGGACGTCGTGCCGCCGAAGTTCAGGGTTATCGTGACGCGTCGCCCCAAATACGCTTTCCGGGGCAGCGACGGCGTGGTCCAGGCCCTGGCGCCGGCACACATCATCGAAGGCGGCCTGCCGACGGAACGGCTGCTCGCCTATATCGCCGTTTCCAAATACGCCGATGGTCTTCCTCTTTATCGGCAGGAAGCGATCTATTTGCGTGATGGCGTCGAGATCAGCCGATCGCTGATGGCCCAATGGATGGGGCATCTGGGCTTCGAACTGCAGATGCTGGCCGATTATATCCTGGAGAGGGTCAAGGAGGGCGAAAGGATCTTTGCCGACGAGACGACCCTGCCCACTCTTGCGCCCGGTTCGGGCAAAACCACCAAGGCCTGGCTTTGGGCTTACGCACGCGACGACCGCCCCTATGGCGGAACCAGTCCGCCGATGGTGGCCTATCGTTTTGAAGACAGCAGAGGTGCGGATTGCGTGACGCGTCATCTCTCCGGATTCAGCGGCATCCTGCAAGTGGATGGCTACTCGGCCTATACCAATCTCGCCAAGACGCGGGCGAAAACCGGCAGCAACGAAACGGTCCAGCTTGCAGGATGTTGGGCACATCTACGGCGCAAGTTTTATGACCTGCACATCAGCGGAGTCTCGCAGGCCGCCACAGACACTGTCCTGGCAATGACCGAGCTCTGGCGCATCGAGGATGAGGTTCGTGGCAAGGATGCCGACAGCCGCGCCGCCCGGCGCCAGGAGAAATCCTCGGCCACCGTCGCCAGCCTCTTCGAGCTCTGGGAAAAGGAACTGGGCAAGGTCTCGGGAAAATCCAAAACCGCCGAGGCGATCCGCTACGCGCTCACCCGGCGCGAGACGCTGGAACGCTTTCTGAGGGACGGTCGCATCGAGATCGACTCCAACATCGTCGAAAGGGCGATCAGGCCCCAAACGATTACGAGAAAGAATAGTCTATTCGCCGGCAGCGAGGGCGGTGGACGAACTTGGGCGACGGTGGCCACCTTGTTGCAGACCTGCAAAATGAATGGCGTCGATCCGCTCGACTGGCTCTCGCTGACCTTGACCCGCATCGCTCAAGGCTGGCCCGCATCCGAAATCGAAGCCCTCATGCCCTGGAACTTCAGGTCAGACGCCGTCAGCTAACCGCTTACGTCTGACCTTGGTTGGCCGGATCTTCTTCCAATCCAGACCGGCCAGAAGCGCCATCAATTGCGAATGGTCCAGACGTATCCTGGCGGCCGATATGCCCGGCCAGCAAAAGCTCTGCTCCTCGAGCGTTTTCGAATAGAGGCAGACTCCGCTGCCATCCCACCAGACGATGCGAACACGGTCCGCCCGTTTCGACCGGAACACATAAAGCGCTCCGTTGAACGGGTCGAGACCGCCATCTCTGACCAGAGCCATCAAGGATGCCGCACCCTTGCGGAAGTCGACCGGCTGGCACGACACGTAAACGACGACGCCGGACGCGATCATGCCTTGCGGACCGCCCGGAGTATCTTCGCCAGGTGATCCGACTCGATATCGCTCGCGACGCGCACAACGACATCACCGATGACGATTTCGACCGTAGAGCTTGCCGCCGGCTCAACGCGCGCGAACTTGACCGCCGTCTTCGCGGTTTCGGTCAGGGGCGCAACCAACCCCGATCGACAGTGCCTTGCGACGCCACCCGTAAAGCTGCGAGGGATCCAATCCCTCAGCGCGCGCGATTGCAGAGACATTGGCTCCAGGCACCAACGTCTCGGCTATCAGGCGCTCCTTCTCCTCGTTCGGCCAGTCTCGCGGCTTGCGCCGCGCCCGCACCGGCGCCGCCGTCAAAACCTCGAATGTTCGTGGCTGATTCACACTGTCGCTCATAGGATTCTCCGCATGACTCATGCAGAAAATCCTCGATCAGCGCGTCAATTGATACGTGGGGGTCCCTACGCGCTTACCTTTGATCCGCTATTTCGACCTCTCAGATTGAGGCGGATCGAACGTTTAGGAGGCACCGCCGATCCATCGCCTCGAAGGAATGACTACTGTCGAGTATGTCAATTCCCGACGATACATTATACGACTTTCGAAACACAAAGTAAGAACGTAGATAAAAATCCGCTTCGCGCCGATACTGTTGAAAAACTCGTCATTGCAGGCACTTGGGACGCGTGATTCAATCCTCTGAGTGATTTGAGGGGATCAGGCGGATGATGGGAACGCAGGCGGCTCCGGCGCAACTCTTTTACGATTTCAGTCTCGATGAGCACGTGCCAGCCGACCATCTTCTGCGCCGGATCGATCAACATCTGGACCTCGAAGGCGTCCGTGCACAGTTGAAGCCCTATTACAGCAGTACGGGTCGACCCTCGATCGATCCGGAGCTGATGATGCGCATGCTGATCATTGGCTACAGCATGGGCATCCGGTCGGAGCGCCGGCTGTGCGAGGAGGTTCATCTCAATCTCGCCTATCGTTTGTTTTGCCGGCTTGGACTGGATATGCCGGACCATTCCAGCTTCTCGAAGAACCGCCATGGACGTTTCCGCCAGAGCGATATCCTGCGGCATCTGTTCGAGACGGTGGTTGAGCGCTGCCTGGCACAGGATCTTGTCGGTGCTGAAGGCTTTGCCGTCGACGCCAGCTTGATTGCCGCGGATGCCAACAAGCAGCGCTCGGTATCTGGCGCAGAATGGAGCGCGCAAGCGGCGAAGGAGAATGCAGGCCGCTCCGTTCAGGAATATCTGGCGGTGCTTGATGACGCTGCTTTTGGTGCGGCTTCGCCGGTAACGCCGAAGTTTGTTTCCCCGTCAGACCCGGCAGCCCAGTGGACGGGTGCCCATAAAGGTCATGCCTTCTTCACCTACGCCACCAACTATCTGATCGACACCGATCATGGCGTCATTCTTGACGTGGAAGCGACCCGTGCCATTCGACAGGCGGAAGTTGGCGCTTCACGCACCATGATCGACAGAACAGAGAACCGCTTTGGCCTGAAGCCGGGCTATCTGGTCGCCGACAGTGCTTACGGCTCCGCTGACAATCTGGCCTGGCTTGTGAAGGAAAAGGAGATCGCTCCGCACATTCCTGTGTTCGACAAGTCGAATCGGACAGACGGGACTTTCTCGCGTGCCGACTTCAATTGGGATGGCGAGGGAGATCGCTACATCTGCCCGGCGGGCAAGGAATTGGTTCAGTTCCGCCGCACCTACGCGACGCCCCGATCGGGCATCACCCGTGAAGGTACGCGGCTCTATCGGGCCAGCAAGAAGGACTGCGACGCTTGCGAATTGAAACAGCGCTGCTGCCCGAATTCAGTTGCTCGCAAGGTGCCCCGTGATCTCAATGAGGATGCCCGCGATGTTGCACGAGCCATTGCAGAGACGCCGGATTATGAGCGTTCACGGCATCGCCGAAAGAAAGTGGAAATGCTCTTTGCGCATCTCAAGCGCATTCTTCGAATGGCCAGGCTGAGACTGCGAGGTCCATGCGGTGCACGGGATGAATTCCTCCTCGCAACGGCGCAAAACCTCAGAAGGCTGGCGAAGCTCAGGCCCTTACGCCTGCCAACCGCTGCCATGGCCATTTAATGGCCTGCGGCTTGGAACCATCCCACCGCATCAGAACGAGAGACACCGTGCCAACTCTTCGAAAAACCGCGTGCAGAGCGCCAACGGCGCTCAAACACCGCCTTTTTCAACGATATCCGCCAAGTGCGAACTCAGCAAAGAGCGCCGCCGCTCTTGACCGGCGACGAAAACGCGAAATCAATCACGCATGAAGACAACCAGGCACCCGAGGACCACCGCCGCAAAACTGTCCGGGGCTTAGCGGAATCCTTGTGTGGCTTTTGCGAAATGCGCATCCCCCATCATGGATGGCGACGGCGTTGCGTATGTCACCCCTGTCAAGACTAGCTCAGATCGGTAGGTCGGACGATAAACCGCCGCGTTGCCAGAAGTCGATTGCTTATCCCTCGTCTGATCCCAGGCAGCGAAGTGAGGACGAGGCGGGAAGAGAGACCAATCTCGACAGGGCTTGCGATGGCAGCTCTGCCTCAGAGGCGTAAGGCGAAGGCTCACCTTGGGCGACAACTTCGGCGTCAGCAACGCGTCGCGAATGGCGATCGCCAATGGTTCCTCCGATAGGCCGCTCCACCCATTACGGGCTGTCTGTGACTGGCGTTCGCTTGGCAGCTACTCACCGGAACTATTGCTGGCTAGCTCGGGTTTTCTAGAGATCCCAACTTCGAGCCTGTATCGCCACGGAAGGGCTGCAACTCCGCGGCGCCTAAACTGAAGGACGAGTCCTATGAGGCACAAACTGACCCGAGATTTCGTCGCCGCCCCATTACTTGCAATCGCCGCCCTGTTCACAACTTCAGCACTCTCCAACGACCCCGGAACTGGCGCGCAGAATGAGCGTTGCCGCGTCGCTCCGGGTGCGGGCGCCAATCGGGGGACGCTCACAGAAAAGCTTGATGATTGCGACGGAGTTCTGAAGCCGCCAACGGTCGGCGACACCGAAATGGTCGAGCCCGCTCCTGACGTCGGAAGAACGCTCGTGATCCGTCCAGACGAGTTGCCAGAACAACAGTAACGGTCCGAAGCCCAGTAGGCTATGGCCAACCTCATCTGCCGACTTGCTAATGGTTTCGCTCGCGTCCATGCGCTGAGCAGCTCCAGCTTTGGTCCTCATCAATCTGCATAGAACAAATAAAAAAGCTTTTGCTGCGTGTAGAAGCGCCACGCCTCCTACAAAAGTCTGCGCGAAGTTCAGGACAATGCCGCGGTGTGCGATATGACCGTTCCGGCCGGCGGCCGTTGATCATCGCGATCGATCAAGGTCAGCGTGATCAAGTCCGAAGTGGTCGAGCACCAGTTGGAGATTGCGGTGGTTGGACTTGAAATAGACGTCGAAGACGTCGCCGACCACCGGGACGCTCCCCGCGACGGTGTCGAATCCTACATTGACCAGCATCTTGAGAAGCTTGTCGTTCGGAACGCCGAGACGGCGCGCCTCGTTGACGATGAAGAGGCTGACCGCCGCAGCGCCGAAATCGCCGATGCCGGGGATCAAGCCGAGCACGGAGTCCGCGCCGAGCGAGACGCGGGTGCCGGGAATTCGGAGCGCCGTGTCCATAAGCCGGGCCAGGCCCCGTATACGCCGGAGCCGTGCGAGTTGCTCAATCGGTATCGTCTGCTTTTTCATACTTCTTATGTGGTCCCAACACGCCGCCGTTCAAATGTCATGCGGCCGACTTCTGCTTGCCGAGCCGCTTGATCGCCTGCTCAAGCGGACGCTGCCCATCGCATTAATCCTCGACCTCCCATCTAACGCTCACCATCCATATTCGATGACTGCCTGTAGCGATGGTGCTCTATCGCACGTTCGTAGTCGTCCGGGTCGGAAGGGCGCTCCCCAGAAGGGTCGAGCGCCCTTCGTCATTTCGGGAAGCTCCCCAACTGCACAGATGATTGACTTCCTGCCGTCGTGCTCCACTTCAACACCGTCCTTCCGTCTCAAAGCGGGCGGCCCGGTCGGGCTGCTGAAACGGCACAGGCCCTTGCTCGAGCGCATCGCGAGCGAAAAATACGATCGGGACGGAGGCGCGGCCGCTAATCTTCTGCATATTGCGGATGATGACCTACGCGTTACGCAAGCAAGCGAAGCGATGGCAGACGGCGTAGGGTAAGGGTCCGGATGCTCTGTGACGCCGCCCGCGGGCCTCATCGCCTATTTGCGGGCATCGCCTCGCTCCCCCTCAGCGAGCTTCGCCTTCACCGCCGCTTCGATTTGCTTGATCACCTTCGCCGCTTCCAGCAGGATCGCGCTGCCACCGCCATTCTGAATGCGCATGGCGATGGAGAAGTCCGGCACACAGTTCCTGTGGATACATTATGCGACTTTAGAAGCACCGAACAGGAACAGACGACTGGAAGTGACGTGGGCGGCTCTTTTGTCGTGCTGCTGGGTGCCACGTCGGTTTTTTGCTAATTCCTACTCTAGCCTTCAGCCATGGAACTCTCGAGGGAAGATCCAGACGGCACCAACCGATAGGCATGTAGTGAATGACCAGATTTCGACCACACATCAGGAACGGGTTCGAAGCTGAAGTGTTCTCGCAGCCGCCAACGCGTACTTTCTGAAACGAGAATGCAGTTGCCCGTCGATTTAGTTTCCATCAATTGCGCGACATTTACCGTCTGGCCCCAAATATCGAAAAGGGGACGCTTCCTTCCGATCACTCCGGATATCACTTGGCCTGTGCAGATGCCGATCCTGACCGATAGCGGATAGCCCGTCTTTTCACCCCAATGATTGACAACATTGACTATTCCGATGCTCACCATGGCAATTCCAACAATCCGATTTTGTTGCGGAAAGATGCCCGTTGCGCACATGTAGCAATCGCCGATAGTTTTGATTTTTTCGATACCGTGGCGCTCGCACAGACTGTCGATATCGCTGAAGATCCCATTGAGCAGCTCCACCAAGTGAACGGGCGAGAGGTTTTCGGCGAGATCCGTGAAATGGACAAGGTCGGCGAACAAAACGGTGCATTCGCCGTGGCTCTGGGCCGGAACACTCTCACCCCTGAGCAGGTGCTGAGCAACATCGGCGGGAACGAGCTCACGGAGCATCTGCTCCGATTTCGAACGTTCTTTTTGAAGTTTGATGTAGTTGGCGATCGAAGAGCGCGAATAGCTGAAAAGCAAGAAGCTCATCACGATAGCCACGGTGACGATGTTAGCGATGTATGCGGATGTTCGGTCGGATTGCTCCAGAACGAGAAAGGGCGGTTGCCTAATGGCAATCAACTCGACAGCGACGACACCAGCCGCAATCGTGCCATACGCAACCCAAAGCAGCTGCCGCTCAGTTTTGGCGAACAGGAGCAGAGGCAGCGCGGCGAGGCAGACCGTGAAAGCTTCAACGCCCGCATACGGTCCGACGCAAAGCAATACAAGCGCATAATGCAGGGTGAGCAGAAGAATGAAGAACAGTCTGACAGCCCATGATGGTGCCACCTTCGACGCGAAAGGGAGAAGCAAATAGGCGACGGAGAAGCCGACGCTCAGAAGAGCGAACTCGGCCGAACTAAACAGAAAATAGCCTACCGGTGCAAACGCCAATCCGGTCAGGAATGCTAGGACGTATCCCGTATCTGCCATCCTCACCGCAATTTTTACATCCAGCGAACCGTCTTCCGTCGATTGCTCCAAGGGCGCCACCTCGTCCGTTGAGGATCATGAGATCGAGCAGCTGGCAGTGTGCGGATGGTACGCTTCGAATGGTGGTGCGTAAACCTTCAGGCGCACCCTTCAACCCTTCCATTCGAACGGATCGATTTGCTCGCCCCAAAGACTCGAGAATTTGCCTCGCGAGACGAGCAAGTTCCCAAGCGACCGATAGCGCGTAAACGGTGTTCGGCCTGAGCAGATGGCACCAGATGAGCAATCAGCGGTGATAGCCGGCGCACCACCCGTTTTTGGCTCTTGGAGATTATTTGCTCGCCTTGAAGGGATCAGAACCAGCGACCCTGTTGTTACGAAATCCCTCCGTCTCAACTTCCCAGTAGCGCACATCAGCTCGGCGTGGATGGAACGACCGATTTGGGGCCGAGAGCCGTCGGTCGGCTTCCGGGCTCCGATTTTCGAAAGCAGACCTCGAGCCTGGCGGGCGCGTGATCTGACGCGAAGTGGACGTTCGGTCGCCCTCGGCCGAACGCACGCGCCGACGACCCCCTTCGTAAGTCCGAAATCCTTGGTTTCAGTCCCATCATTTCAGCTATAAGGTGGGAGACATCGCCCAAAGGGGATTCAAGGCCAATGCCCCCAGAGAAGAAGGACCGTTCGCCTGTTGCGCTGGAACAGCGCGACATAAGCGCCGACCAGCGCATGTTCTCACCTTCCGTTGCGCGAAATTCGGCGCCGATCCTCGCGGTCCTAAAACGTGTCCTTCCAACACGTGGCGCCGTGCTGGAGATTGGATGCGGGACCGGCGAGCACGCCGTGTGTTTTGCGGGAGCAATGCCCAACCTCACCTGGCAGCCGAGCGATCCGGATGCCGACGCCCGCACCAGCATGTCTAGCTGGATCAAATTCGCAGGGCTGAAGAATGTGCTGGCACCGCGGGATATTGATGTGTGCTCAGGACAATGGGGCGTCGAACAAACGGGGCATTTTGACGCCATCGTGTCGATCAATATGATCCATATCGCGCCATGGGCGGCAAGCTTAGGATTGTTCGCAGGAGCTGGCCGTTTGCTTCACGCTGGTGGGCTTCTTCTTCTCTACGGCCCATTCATGCGCGACGGGGCACACAACGCCCCCTCGAACGCTGCTTTCGACGCGGCTCTAAAGGAGCGCAACCCATCCTGGGGTGTGCGTGATATCGCTGATCTTGAACAAGTGGGTGAGGCCGCTGGACTTAATCTCCGCGAGACGATCGAGATGCCTACCAACAATATGTTGCTGGTCTTCTCCAGCGGTAGTGCCTGAACGACAAGCGGGCGCGAAAGAGACGTGGGCCTATAGCAGCATTCGGGCCCTTTGCTGCCGTTCGAGGTCGATCCGAGGAACGTGCGGTATGTGCTAGAATGCGGCCGAAGGCGGAACGCGACAGACGCACTGCGAGGGGCGGTGTGATCGAACCGGAATTCGCGCGACCGAGTGCCAACGTTGTGCTCTTGGAAGGGGAGAGGAGGACTATGCCGACACCAGAGCAACCCAGTCTAATAGTTCGACAGAAATCCCCACAAAACACCGAGTTTCCGTTTGCGTCGCTCTCCGATTGGCTGATCCCAACCGAGCTGTTCTTCGTGCGAAACCATTTCCCGTCGCCGGACCTCGATGCGCGAGACTGGAGATTGCGCGTTGGCGGGGCGGTGGAGCGGCCGATCGAACTTGACCTCGACAGCATCAAGGCGATGCGAAGCACGACTTTCACCGCCGTCGTCGAGTGCGCAGGGAACGGGCGCGTCTACTATGTGCCGCCGAAGGAGGGGTTGCAGTGGCAGAACGGAGCCGTCGGCAATGCCGCGTGGACAGGTGTTCTTCTGCGCGAGATTTTGGAAATGGCGGGCGTTAAGCGAACCGCACGTGAGGTTCTGCTCGTAGGCGCAGACAGCGGCGTCGTCGACACGAACAAGAAAACGGCTTCTCCCGGCCCCATCGCTTTTGCGCGCAGTTTACCGCTTGAGAAGGCAATGGCTCACAGCACGATCCTTGCCTATTCGATGAACGAGGAGGCGTTGACGCGCGATCACGGCTACCCGCTACGCGCGGTCGTGGGTGGCTGGTTCGGCATGGCTTGGGTCAAGTGGATCACGCATATCACGGTTGTGGAGCAACCGTTCCTTGGCTACTGGCAGGCGCGCGACTATTTCCGTTGGGAGCGCAGCCTCGGGGAACCCAGGCTGGTCCCGCTTGCGGAGATGGAGGTCAAAGCGCAGATCGCGCGTCCCGTGCAGGGGGCGCATCTCATCGCCGGCCAACCGTATCGGATTTTCGGAGCCGCCTGGAGCGGAGAGGCTGTTATCCGGCAGGTGCAGGTCTGCACCGGAGATGGCAGGGGCTGGCGCGAGGGAAGGCTCCTCGAAACAGAACGTCCCTTTGCATGGCGCTTGTGGGAATACATGTGGACCCCTGAAGAAGTCGGGCGATATATACTGCGATGTCGCGCGATCGATCGGGCGGGGTGCGTGCAGCCCGAGCTTCCGCGTTCCGACTGCGAGAGCTACGCGGCCAATTGGATCGTTCCGGTGGAGGTTACGGTCGTTCCCGAGCCACAGACGTACGAGGAGGAATTCGTGATCTAATCACCCGCATGGGGCGGAATGGCGACTTGGCGCAACTGCGACCCGCGTTGTCACTGCGTCATGTCCGCTTTGCGGCGACAGCGACCGGTGGCTCGATGACCATTATGGGGGCGCAAACTTGCCGCGCTATTCGTGAGTGCCGATCTGCAGCGCCGCTCAATCCAGATTGTTGTGATTGCGGCCATGGGCGATCGGTCGATGCTCCTCGCCGCAACGAGAAAGCATCGCCACGTCCCGGATTTAGCCTCACCCGGCCTTCTGGCCCAACTGAGATCTCGCCTCTTCTGCTCACCTTCGCGGGGCCCTAAGAGTCAGCTGCGGGGCTGCAGCAACGCCAGGACGATGGTCGATGCCGCCAAGACGGCGGTAATGACCAACGGCCCGGAAGCGCCATGGTGATCGACGATGTAGCCGCCGAACACCGCACCCATGCTAATGGCGACCTGGAACGAAACGACCATCAAGCTGCCAGCAGCCTCCAAGGCATCCCCTGCGCCCCGGGACAAGTTAGTAGGCAATACCACCGGAGCCATCCCAAAAGCTAAACCCCAAAGTGTAACCAGGGCAAACGCGATGCCGCTATGTGCACCCCAGAGTACGAGAGCAAGCGCCGCAAACGCCATCAATACGCCGGTGACCGCGAGTGCCATGCGGATATTGGCGTCTGCCAGTCGGCCGCCGGCGACATTGCCGATCACAGCGGCGATGCCAAACCCGAGGAGCGCCAAGGCAATCGGCCCCGTGCCAAGGAGCGTCACTTGTTCGAGGAAGGGTCGCACGTAGACCGAGCCGGCAAAATGTCCGGTCATCAGCAAGAGGATGGCAAGCATTCCGAGTTGAACAGTGCGCCGTTTCGACAGCCGGAAGACGTCAGAAAGACTGTTGCTTGTGCTTGCGGGTAGTGTCGGCAAGCTGAGTATCTGCAGCAGCATCGCAACCGCTGCGAGCCCTGCCGTCATGCCTGTGGCGGCACGCCAGCCGAGCCAATCGCTGATCAAAGCACCCATCGATGGTGCAGCGATGGTGGCAAGAGAGACGCCGAGGGTGACTATAGCCATGCCCCGACCTGTCGCATTGGTGCCAACCAATCTCGCCACGACGGCAACTGAAAGCGCCCAGAAACCACTTAGCGCCACGCCCAGCCCGGCTCGGCCCAACAACAATAGCCAAAAATCGGTCGCGAGCGCGGCCAGAAGATTGGAGCCGATAGCCAAGGCACTTAGGCCAACCAGGACAGTCTTCCGGTTCAGTTTGCCGATGAGAACATTGCTCAACAAGGCCGTCACCGCGCCAACAGACGCGGTGGCGGTGACAACCTGACCGGCGGTTCCCTCGCTGATGCCAAGGTCACGCGCCATTGGCGTCAACAGGCCTGCCGGCAGGAATTCAGCTGACACCAGCGCAAAGCTTGCGGCTGCCATTGAAATAACGGCAAGCCAGGTAGTGGGACTCCATGCACTCGGAACGGCAGAATCGAGGCCAATCGCGGGGCCGTCAAGCTGTGATGTTGTGTCCGTCATTGAAGTACCTCCAAGGTTTGGAGGTCTTCATAGCGGAGTCTTCCAGGATGATATGTATCCTAAAGTCCGAATTCTATGTCCGTTCGTCCGGAAATGGTGCGGCGCACAACGCCAGGTGAAACGCTGGTGATGCGCTTGAAGGCGCGAGCGAAAGAAGCTTCAGATTCATAGCCCAGTTGAGAAGCGACCTCGGCAACCGACATGTTTTGACCGAGTAACTCTCGTGCAAGCTGCATGCGCAGACGGGCGAGATAGCGTGCCGCGCCTTCCCCCAAAATGGCGCTGAAGCGTTCCGCGAAGATCGAGCGCGATTGACCTGCCACGCCAGCAAGGGTCTCAAGCGTCCAGTCATGGCCGGGATCTCGGTGCATGGCTGCGAGCGCACGACCGATATGAGGATCACGGATCGCGGCGAGCCAGCCGCTGGTCGAGGCTCCGCTGCAATTGACCCAGCAGCGAATAAGCCGCGCGACGAGTACGTCCGCCATGCGTGACAAGACCGTGGCGCTGCCTATCTGGGGCTGCGACGCCTCTGCCGTCATGGCCCCGAGGAGGGGGCCGACGATCGGATCATTGCCAGCAACATCACAGCCCTTGATAATCGATGGCATCAGAGCGATCAAAGGGTTGAGGGCATTCGCACCCAAAGCCATGGAACCGCAGAACAGGGTGCTCATCGCTCCTGTTCCTTCATGCACCACTTCGCAGACATTGCCCCCCAACTTGGTGACGTGACAGCTCTTAAGCGAGTCCCCGACGACATCAGGCTTGCTGGCCAGTCGGTGTTCGACACCTTGTGGCAACAACACCAGATCGCCGTCTTGTAACTCCTGCCATCCCTGGGCTTCGGTATGGACCCAGCATGGCCCCTCACTGACGAAATGAAAGCGAAGCAGCTGTTGCTGCGGAAAGGCGATGCTCCATGGATCGCGTAGCTCACAACGGCCGTAGTTGACCCCACTCAGGCGAAAGTCCTGTAGAACTTCGCTTAGTGCGTCCGTAGGAATATGTGTCGGAGATTGGGATGAACGATCAAGCATTGGGCCAATTTATATGCCAGGCGTCCGGCATGCAAGGAAGGCATCTGTGCCATGGCCGCCTTCGGCGTCGTCATTGCCGGTCCAGCTTGGTGATCGTCTCTGACGATGCCGGCCAGTTCCGGGTCGGCAATCATGCCCTGTGTTGGGTCCATGCGGAGCGGCTGCTGCAGAAACTGATCGGCAACGCCGCGGCAGGCGCGTCTGGTCGAGACGGTGCGGGATCTGGTGTGGCGGTTCTACCGGGCGCTGAAGAGCGTCAAGCGAAAGCCGCCGCTGGCCTTGCCGCGGCGTTTCACAAACGCTTTGATCGCATCTTCTCGCTGCGCACCGGCTATGAAGACCTCGACAAGCTTCTGGCACGTCTTTCTCGCCGGAAGGACGAGCTGCTCAAGATGCTGGAAGGCCCGATGTCCCGCTCCACACCAATGCGTCCGAGAGCGACCTGCGCAGCTTCGTCACCAAACGAAAGATCTCCGGCGCCACGGTGAGCCGGGATGGCCGGGTGGCGCGCGACACCATGCTCGGGCTGATGAAGACGTGCCGGAAGCTCGGCCTGTCGTTCTGGCTCGGCCTCGATGGCCAGGCCATTCCGCCGCTGGCCGCCCTTGTCGCGGCAAAAGCCTAAGCGCCTCTCCCCTCCCCCTTGCAAGCTGACGGAAACAGCCGGCCCGATGTCGTCTCCTTCGTACCCAGGACACCCGTCACTGACCGGCAATCAGCGTAGCGACAAACTACGTTTGCGCTGGCTTCATTCATCCCGTCAATCCTACCGCGTTCGTGTTGTCATCCACCGTCTCTGACACCGGTGTCATCGGCTCGTCTCCGCTGCACGATACGCTCGCATCACGACGCCCGAATAGGAGTCGCGCGCCCTGTGCCAAGTTCCCGACGATACACTATGCGATCTTTTCAGCACAGAACGAGAACAAGCTAGGATTCTTCGTCGGATACGCCCGTTCCCTGCCAGTCGCATGTTTAGCGCAGGGACGAAAGCACCTACAGCAGCGCGGCAAGGATCAGCGCCGCGTAGGTGAGCTGGTGCAGCAGTTGATCGGCTCCGTGCATGGCCCAGTAGGCCCGGGTCGTAGCATCCGCGCGGCTATGCTGTGACAGCAATGCCTTGCAATAATCTATGAGGTAGTGAGCAAGGAATTCCGCGACTACGAGAATGGTGACACGCATCAACCCGATTCCGGCCAGCATCAGCGCCGGCACGGTTCCGAGCGCGTGCCCGCCCGCATGCACGTAGCCGCCGATCATGCGGAAATTGCCCTTGCCGCGCAGGATCCAGGCTGGCTGCAGCACATAATCAACGACGTAGTGCTTGAGTTGCAGGCACGCGAGCATCGCCACCGTCGTAATCGCCATTTCCATCGCTTCCTCCCGCTGACCGAACGTTTGGCTGGTCAATCGTATGTACGCCAACGGGCTTGGCCTTGCCGCGGACCGCCGCAAGCCCGAGCGGCCTCGTTATTGGCTCTGCCCCGAGCTCGCGCATGGTCGCGTCGCTGATCACGATTTCGACGCCGCGCTCCTTGGCCACACTCACCAGTCGGCTCGCGAGATTGACCGTGTCGCCGATGGCGGTGTAGCTCAGCCGCTCGGCGGAACCGATATTGCCGATCAGCGCCGTGCCGCTGTTGATGCCGATGCGTACGCGGATCGCGTTCTCGCCGGTCGCGATTGGCGGGTCGTCATGCATTGCCCTCCGGATCGCGACAGCCGCGCGGCAGGCGCGGGCGGCATGATCCGCCTGTTTGCCCGGCGCATTCCAGATCGCCATAACCGCATCCCCGATAAACTTGTCGACCGTGCCACCCTCCGCATGAACAGCGGCGACCGCAATAGTCAGGAAGCGCGTCAGATGCGGCTCGACGCCGGGTCCGAGCCTCTCCGTCAGCTCGGTGAAACCGGGTAGGTCCGCGAACATGACGGTCGCCTCGCAGAGCTCGCCGCCGGGTTTCGGCTCAATGCTGCCTTCGACCAGCGGTCGCACGACATCGAGCGGCATGTAGCGGGCAAAGGCCGAAAGACCGACGGTCATGCGCTTCAATGCCTGGGAGAAATCGTTGAGCTCGGCGAGGAAGGTCGGGTGATGGCGGACGCTTTCCAGCGAGAAGCGCTCGACCGCACGCAATTGCTCCGCCAGCCGGGCGAGCGGACGGGCGAAGAGAAAATTTGCAAAGCCGACGGCAGTTGCTGCGGCAAGCGCGGCCATGGCGAGCACGACTATGGCTATGCGGCGGATATTCTTGTCGATACCGCCTGCGAAGGTCGAGCGCGGGGTGGCGGTAACTAGGCGCCAGTTCTCGAACGGCAGGCGCGACGACGACACGAAGACGGGCCCGAGCAAAGCGTTTGGCACTACAGCTCGGAAGGCGTCGACCTTGTTGGCCGCGACAGCCTCGGCGGCCGCCGCCGCCACAGCATCGGAGGCCGGAAAGTCGGAAAAATGCGCCGCCATTACACCGTCGGAAGGTTGCGATGTCGCAAGTACCCGCCCGCGCTCGTCAAGAACGAAGGCTTTCCCGAGCACTGGTAGTTCTTGCGCCTGCAGCGCCTCGGAAAGGCGCCGGAGGCTAACAGCCACCATCACCACGCCGGTAAACTTTCCGAAGCTCACGACGCGCTTCGACAGCACCATCGCGGGCTCGAAACCGTTCGGCAGCACATTGGTGACCGTCCAAACGGGCTCTCCGGTTTCCTTGCCCAATCGATACCAGGGGGCGCCGAGTGCCACATAGGCGCTCTCCGCCTTGATGCGCTCCTCGAAAAAGATGTCGCCCGGGATCGGTCGGTAGAGATCGCGCCGCAGCGGACGGAGCTCGCCGGCTTCCGCGGCGCCGATTTCGACCATCTCGACGCGACCGTCGGCGGTCGCATGCGACCCGAAAAAGCGCCCATCCGGAAAGCCGAAGCCGATCCAGGCGATCGCCGGCTGCTCGCGCAACAGCGACAGGAACAGGAACTCGCGCTTGACCTCGTCATTGGCGCTGATCGCCCCCTGGAAGAAGATGGAGCGGACAACTTCGGCGGTGCTCGTCACGAGCGACAGCGTCCGGGACAGGTCGTTCCTGACGGATCCCGCCGTCTGGGCATCGAGACTGGCGACGATCTCCTCGATATTCTCGCCGGCTGCGCGCTGCCAGATGAGATGGATCAGCGCGGCGGTGGAGAGCACCGCCAGCATGAGGATCACGATAATGACCTGGGCCAGCTTCGGGCGGTACATCGCTAGGTCTCGTGTTGGCCGGTGATCAGCCGCGCGGCGCGATCGTTGCGGACATAGGCGACCGCCCAGTCGAGAAAGACGACGAGGCGATTACGGAAGCCGACGAGGAACCAGAGATGGGCGAAGTTCCAGACGAGCCATGCGGAATAGCCGGAGAGCCTGGCCTTGCCGAAATCCGCAACCGCTGCCTTGCGGCCGATGGTCGCGAGATTGCCGTAGTCACGATAACGGAAGGGCGCCGATTGCCGTCCCGCCATGTCGCCGAGAATGGCGTGGGCCGCGTAACGCCCCATCTGCTTGGCTGCTGGCGCCACGCCCGGTACAGGACGTCCGGCCGCATCGGTCACCGAGGCCGTGTCACCGATGACGAATATTTTGTCGTGCCCCGGCGGATTTAGACGCCGGTCGACCAGGACCCGTCCGGCGCGGTCCGCCGCCGCACCGATCCACTTGGCGGCGCGCGAAGCCATGACGCCTGCGGCCCAGAGAATGCAGGCGGAGCCGATTTCAGTTCCGTCGGC
The DNA here is from genome assembly GCF_000265205.3 of Sinorhizobium fredii USDA 257. NCBI lineage: Bacteria > Pseudomonadati > Pseudomonadota > Alphaproteobacteria > Hyphomicrobiales > Rhizobiaceae > Ensifer > Ensifer fredii. The sequence goes on along the minus strand of NC_018000.1, from coordinate 2,466,398 downwards.
CAGCCGTACGCCGCTGTCATCACAGCCGGCGACGGCATTGCCGAGCAGGACCTCGACGCCAAGCCTCTCGAGTTGTCTCTGGGCCTTTCTCGAAAGGCAGGGCGGCATCGCCGGCAGTATCCGCTCACCCGCTTCGACGAGCACGACCCGGGCGGAGGATGAATCGATGCGCCGGAAATCACGAACGATCGTTCTTCGCGAGAGCTCGGCGATCGCGCCGGCGAGTTCGACACCGGTCGGCCCGCCGCCGACGACAACGAAGGTCAAGAGCGTCTGGCGCAAACGGGCGTCATCGGTCACCTCCGCCCGTTCGAAGGCGGAGAGGATGCGCGCGCGGATCGCCGTCGCATCCGTGATTGTCTTCAGGCCCGGGGCGTGGTCCGCCCAGGCATCGTTGCCGAAATAAGTGTGGCGGGCGCCGGTCGCGACGATCAGGTAGTCATAGGGGATGCGTCGGCTGCCGGTCACGACGCATCGCGCGGCGGTATCGACCGCCTCGACCTTGTCCATCAGGACCGTGGCATTCGACTGCCGCGAAAGAATGCGGCGGATGGGCATGGCAATCTGCGCCGGTGAGAGTCCCGCGGTCGCGACCTGGTAAAGCAGAGGCTGGAACAGGTGATAGTTTCGCCGGTCGATGACGGTGACTTCCGCCGGCGCGCGGCGAAGCGCCATCGCCGCGTTCAAGCCGCCGAAGCCCGCCCCGAGAATGACCACGCGCGGCCGATGCTTTGCCTTGTTCGTGCCGGCCGCAACCTCGCCCGGCACGGAGGCGCTCTGAACAGGCGTCACCGACATCGCTCAGCCTCCGGCACGGACGCGTCGGGCGACCAGATGATCGACGGAAAACACGCCGGCGCCGCGCGAGAGGATGAGCAAAAGCAGGCTCGTCCACATCAGATGCTCGACCCAATGATCCGGGTAGACGAAGATCTGGATGGTGGCGACGACGCCGAGCACCATCAGCGAGGCGAGCCGTGCGAGCAGTCCCAAGGCGAGCATCGCCGCGCCACTGAGTTCCGCCGCTGTCGCCACAAGGGCGGCCAGTCCGGGATCGAGCAGCGGCACGCGATATTCGAAGGCGAATAGCTGGAGCGTAACCGGCCAGGAGGCGAGCTTCGTCTGGGCGGATTGCCAGAAAACCTCCGCGATCGCCACGCGGGACGCCAATTGCACGATCGATAGCGGCAGGGCGGTCGCCCACTCCACGACAGTGTCGTGAAGCCTGTATATCGCTCTGGAAAGACTGATCGGTGTTGCGCGCATTGTGGTCATGACACTCTCTCCTGCTGGTTGGAAGACCCCTTCATGCGATGGATGCCGATGACGAGCTCGCTGACGAAAAGGCCCGTCAGCGCTCGAGCGACATCGAACTCAGGCGAACGGCGGCAGGCGCGGCCGACCGCGGCCTCGAGTCCCCTGCCCCGCATCAACACGTACCAGAACGCAAATTCCGCGGCGTCGAGCCGCAGGAAGCGAACGGTGTCGGCATGTCTCCACATCGCAATGCGCTCCGGTTCGCGTTCGAGATTCGAGAGCCTGTCGGGATCGCCTCCCTGCTGGTGCGCCGCCCATATGCTGAGGGCGGGCCAGCGGCACAGAACAAGTCGCAGCGAAGGCTGTAGAAAGAGCGCGAAGGACCCGCTCGAAAGCCCCTCGTAGAGCTCGATGAGTGTGCTTGGCCGCTCCAGCGGCGCGTCGAGCGCTTCGGCGATCTTCCACTCCAGGCGCGCCACCTCGGAAACGAACGGCATACCGGCGGTTCCCTCGAAGCGCGCGAGGAATGGCGCAAATCCTGCGCCGTAGCGCGAAAGGCGCGGCTCTTGTGGCGGGCTGTTGCGGATGAAGCAGCCGGCCACATAACTGAAGTAGCGCTCGTCGAGCAGCCGCACCGTCACGGGGAACACGGCCTTCAACGTCGCCGTGAGCGAGACCAACGTATTGTTGCGGTAGATATTGAGCCGCCTTGCAGGATCGAAACGACCCTGCTCGAGGAGTGGCAGGATATCTGCGGGTCCGGTCGTCAGAACCGCACGCGCGACGACGCTCTGCAGGGTTTCAATGGAGGACATGGCCGTCCCTCCTGCAATGGTCCCCTGCGCACTTGCCGCAAGCGGCTCTAACTGCTGCGATGGCAGCGAGCGCCGGGAAGCGGATGCCACTCGCGTCGTCGCGGCGGGGTAGCCTCATTGTCTCGAAACGGCTGTCCGGCACGGCGACCGGCGGCTCCTCCGGGCATTCGTCGAAGGCGATACGGCGTGCGAGCATGTCTGCCCACATGGCTTCGCCCAACAAGACCTCGAGCGGCGGCACATCCGTGTCCCATTCGATCAGTGTCGGGCGGGGGCCGATCCTGCGGAGAGCGTGGGCATAGAGCGACCAGACGGCCGGCGGCACGCGCGACCCATGGTCGTCGATGAGAATGACGTCGCCGTCGACTTCGTTGACGGCGTGGCCGGCAAGGTGGATTTCACCGATCGCTTCGGCAGGCAGGGCGTCGATGAAGGCCAATGCATCGAAGTCGAGGTTGCTTGCGGAGACATGGACGTTGTTGACGTCCAGCAGCAAGCCGCAACCGGTCCGGTTGACGAGCTCGCTCAGGAACTCGGCCTCGGTCATGCTCGATTCCGCGAAGGCCAGATAGGCGGAGAGGTTTTCGATGAAGACCTGGCGCTTGAGCGTGTCCTGCAGCCGGCCGATGTTCCCGGAAACGATGGCGAGCGCCTCGTCGTCGTAACGGAGCGGCAGGAGGTCGTTGAGGTAGGCGCCGTCGGCGACGCTCCAGGCAAGGTGCTCCGAGACGATCGCCGGTTGGAAGCGCTCACAGACGAGACGCAGCCGCTCCAGATGCGCTCGGTCGAGACCCGAGGCGCTGCCGAGCGACAGTCCGACGCCGTGCACCGAAAGCGGATAAACGTCGCGCAGCTTCTCGAGCGCATCCACGGCCGCTGATTGGCCCATGTAGTTTTCGGCATGGACTTCCAGCCAACCCGCAGCAGGCCTGCGGGAAAGCATCTCTGCAATGTGTATGGAACGGAGGCCGATGCCCGCAGCGCACGGCACCGGGTGGGTTGGAAACGTCTTGGGCATCGGTCTACTCCCTTTTTGCTTGTTGTCGGAGGCCGTCAGGCCTTGGGGGCGTTGCTGCCGCCGGCGATCTTTCCGCAGGTGCCGGCAGGCACGTAGATCCAGGCGTCCGCCTGGTCGTCCATCGTCGAGGTGCCCGCGCAGGAATGGGTAGCTGTCTGGCAGTCGTTCTGCCCGGCCTTGACGATGCCGTAGCACTTCTCGAACGAGAACTCGGGCTGGGCGGCCGGTCCTGCCGATGCAGGCGACGCCGAGACGGAGGCGATCGCGGCAAGCGCGGAACTGATGAGCGTACGAGTGTTGATCATTGAACATCTCCAGGATCTGACGTTGTTCAGACCGGTATCGGCCTGATACTGACAAGCTTCGCAGACCGCTCTCGCTCTTTGAAATGCTGTTCAGGCATGGTTTCGATAGCGACGAACTATCCGCCGGCCACAACGAAAAAGCCCCCCGGATCGGGGGGCAAGACTTCCCTTGGGAGGGACATGGCAAGGAGGCTTGCGCTAAGCCCGTGGCCAAGCGCAGCGATTGATCGGGAAGCGTCGAAACCGCCCTAAAGATACCGCCTACTGATGTCGACGCTCGAATGCTTCCCTATCGCTTCGTAGTTCGCCATCAGCCAGTCCTCCGCGCACTGCCGGCCGCGGTCACGGAGGTCTACGAGGGCTCCCCACTCGGCATTGAGCTTGCTGGAGACGCTGAGGTTTCTCATCGTCTCGTCGTCGGATATCCCATGCACGAAGATGCGCTTGAGACCGAGGGAATTACCCGCCTCCGACTCAGTCAGTTGCGTCACGAAGGCGATTGCCCGCATCTCTCTGAGCAGCGACGAATTGAAGCTTATTTCGTTGATCCTGTTCAGGATTTCGGCCGCTGTCCGCGGCAGTTCCGTTCGCTCAAGCGGATTGATGTGCACCACCAGCACATCCGGCGTATCGCAGCCGTAGATCAGTGGGAAAATAGCCGGGTTCCCCATATAGCCGCCATCCCAATAGGCTTCGCCGTCGATTTCGACGGCCTGGAAGAGGAACGGCAGGCAGGCGGATGCCATCACCGAATCGATCGAGATCTCGTCGTTGGAAAAGACCTTCACCTTGCCGGAGCGCACATTGGTCGCGCAGATGTTCAGCTTGACCGGACAGCGGGACATTCGGATCGCCTCGAGGTCGATCGACTGCTCCAACACCTGGCGAAGCGGATTATAGTTCAACGGGTTGAACTGATAGGGCGACAAGAGCCGCGTTACCATGTCGAAAATGACAAAGGCCGGCGAAAACTCCAATGATTTCGACCCGGTCATGCGGTCGAGCAGGCTCGGCTGCAGCGGACTGAAAGCGGCCGCATGGCTGATGCGGCGCCAGAAATTGGCGAGAGCCCTTTGCGCGCCACTCCGTCCGCCTTCCGCGAGCCCATAGGCCAGGACAGCGGCGTTCATTGCCCCGGCGCTGGTCGCAACGATGCCTTCGAAAGACAGGTTAGGCTCGTCGAGCAGCCGGTCGAGCACGCCCCAGGTGAATGCGCCATGCGCACCGCCACCCTGAAGTGCGAGGTTAATCGTCCGCGGCGGCCGCCCCTCGGCCATGGAGGACCTTTCCTGGTCCTCTCGAGCTGGCCTGTCCACTTTGGCGTGCTTGTTCATGGCTCTCCTCCTCTTCGCATGTTGAAATCAGTGGGCCGTCCATCCCCCATCGACAGGGATCGCCGTGCCGGTTATCGAGGCCGCCGCGGTGCTGCACAGGAAGACGCTCAGCGCCCCCATCTCTTCGACTGTTGCGAAACGCTTCGTCGGCTGGTTCTTCAGGAACACGTCTCGGATTACGGAATCGCGAGCGACACCGTGGGACTTTGCCTGGTCGTCGATTTGCTGCTCGACGAGCGGCGTCCACACATAGCCGGGACAGATCGCATTCGCCGTAACGCCGAACTCGGCACCTTCCAGGGCCACGACCTTGGTGAGTCCGACGAGACCATGCTTCGCCGCCACATAAGCTGATTTAAACGGAGATGCGACGAGTCCATGAGCGGATGCGACGTTGATAATCCGGCCGTACCCGCGGGCCCGCATCTGCCCATAGGTCGCCTGGACGAGATGAAAGGCGGCGGAAAGGTTGATAGAGAGGATCGCGTCCCACTTAGCCTCGGGGAATTCGGCGATCGGGGCGACATGCTGTATGCCGGCATTATTGACGACGATATCCACTTGTCCGAAGCGGGCGCCGGCGCGCTCGACCATCATCCGGATCGCCTCCGGCCTCGACATGTCGGCGCTGTCATAGGCGACGTCGACGTCGTTCTCCTCCGCCATCTCGGCCCGCTGCCGCTCAATCTCGGCCGGGTCACCGAACCCATTGAGCATCACTGCCGCGCCCGCCTTGGCCAGCGCCTGGGCGATGCCGAGACCAATGCCGCTGGTGGAGCCGGTCACAATGGCGCTGCGGCCTTCGAGCGTTCTGCGCCCGAGCATTGCATCGGTTTCAACGTCGGTACTCTTCAGCATGTCCACGTCTCCTCAAGTTCGGCCAAAGGGCCTTTTCCGGGAGAGAATGGCGCTGTATTCATTTCAACTGAAATGCCACTGTGCTATGAATTCGATAGGTGAATTGCATTAGCGATGACGACGCGTACGTAGGAAGTTCGTTGCCTCGACTTCGGCACTCCGCGGCGTCAGGGATTGATGCCGTGTCGCTAGCAACGCTTTGAAGTGTTCCTTTTAGCTTCGGGGTCCGATCCGAAGGAATTGCCGTAGAAAGTCTTCCGGGGGGACAGGTATGGACATTCACCATGTTCGCTATTTCCTGGCAGTCTGCGAAACGCGCAACTTCACGCGGGCGGCCGAGAATTGCCATGTGACTCAGCCAGCGTTGAGCCGCGCTGTTCAGCAGCTCGAGGACGAAGTCGGTGGGCTTTTGTTCCGACGCGAGCGCAACCTCACCCATCTGACCGACCTTGGAAACTTGCTGCGGCCTCGCTTTCAGTCGATCGTGGACGAGTTATCGGGGGTCCGGCAGGAGGCCTCGCGTTTCCTCTGTCTCGAGGATGCTCATGTGAAGGTCGGCATCATGTGCACGATCGGGCCGCGCCGCTTCACCGGCCTGCTCAGCGACTTCAACATACGGCACCGCGGCATTCAGCTCCAACTTGTCGAAGGCGTGCCGACCAAACTTTCCGAACTGCTTGAGGCCGGAGAAATCGACGTCGCCATCATGGCGAGCAGTGACCAGTTCCCCGAGCGTTTCGACGTGACGCCGCTGTTTCGCGAACGGTTCATGCTCGCGTTTCCCGCCGGTCATCGCCTCTGTCAGTATGATGCCATACCGATCACGGCGATCGACGGCGAGATCTACCTCAGGCGGGTGAACTGCGAATACTGGGACTATCTGTCTGACCTTTGCGACTCGTTCGGAGTGAAGACCCGGGTTTCCTATTCGAGCGAGCGTGAGGACTGGATTCAGAACATGGTGGCCGGTGGCCTCGGAATCTGCTTCATTCCCGAATACAGCGCAGTCATTCCTGGACTACAGGTGCGCCCCGTTGCCGAACCGGAGGTCACGCGGGAGGTATGTCTTGTCACCGTCGCCGGTCGGCGGTTCTCCCCGGCCGTCGCCACCTTCGTCGGCGCGGTGAAGTCTTACGGCTGGGCGGCACCGCATTCCGGCATCGACATGCGGCGCACCCCCGACGCCCATGCCGATGCGCCCCCTCTGCCGCAATAGCTCTGGGCTATGGAAATCAAAAGCAGGCGGCATTTCTTTGCCGGCCAAATATCCCGCAATCTCCTTGTGTCCGCCGGAATGTCTCCGGCGTGATCGACAAAGGAGAACCCCACATGCCCCGAAAGCTCATTTCAGGAAACCTGCCCCTGACGGTCGCTGCAACGCTCGGCCTCTTCGCCTCCACCAGCGCGGCGATGCCCGCTTTTGCCGGGGAATGCCCTACCGATCAGGTGACGGCAGGCGCCATGGAACCAGGCGCGACTGCCCCGCAAGGCGTAACCGACGACGTCCTCGCCTCGATTGATCTCTCGTCGAAGGGTGGTGACTGGAAGGGAAATGCGCTTAGGTTTCGCAAGCTCGTCGTCCAGCCGGGCGGCGTGGTGCCGTGGCATTCGCATGAGGCACGGCCCGCCAACATATTGATCGTCGAAGGCTCGATCACCGAATATCGCAGCACCTGCAAGGTCCCGATCGAGCACAAGGCTGGCGAAGTCACCGCCGAATTCGGCGGCCTTGCCCACTGGTGGAAGAACAACGGCTCAAAGCCCGCCGTGCTCTATTCGGCCGATATCCTGCCGCCAATGGCCGAGCACGCCGACACCATGTGAGCCAAGCCAACAATCGCACATCATTTCAATCCGGACGTTTCCGGCCGCTGGCGGGAAACGTCCCCGTTTCCGGAGAAAGGTGATGAACCTAGATCAGGCCTCACTGCCGACGCCCCTATCCGTTCTCTCGACCCCGGCAGCCGACCGTTGGCACTTCGGCGTCATTGCACTCATCGCGTTCCTGACCCTCGTCGATCTCTTCGCTGCTCAGGCCATACTTCCGTCCCTGCAGAGAGAGTTCGGGGTGAGCCGCGCCACCATGGGCTTCGCGGTGAACGCCAGCACGTTCGGCATGGCGGCTGCAGGTCTTGCGGTCGGCATCTTCGGGCGCAACCTGGACCGGCGAAACGGAATCTGGATCAGCCTCGCACTGCTTGCGGTTCCGACCGTCTTGCTCTCGACCACCCGGGACATCGCGATCTTCGCTGCCTTGCGGGTCGCGCAGGGCCTGTGCATGGCCACCGCATTTACCCTTACCATGGCCTATCTCGCCGAACACTTCCCGGCCGAGCGGGCAACCGGAGCTCTCGCGGCATATGTCACCGGCAATGTCGCCAGCAACCTCTTCGGCCGCATTCTCTCGGCGGCAGTTGCCGATCTCGGCGGATTGTCGATCAACTTCCAGATCTTCGCGCTTCTCAACCTGACGGGCGCGGCCCTCGTCTGGACGACATTGAGCCGGACGAAGCGCATGATGCCGGACCGACGCAGGCGAAGCAGGAGCGGAAACTTGCTCTCGGTGCTCGGTAATCGACGCCTGCACAGCGTGCTCGCCATCGGATTCCTGATCCTGTTCGTCTTCATAGGGACTTACACCTATGTCAACTTCCGTCTCGTCGAGCTCGGGCTATCGCCGATGCAGCTCGGCCTCGTCTACTTCGTTTTCCTGCCCTCGCTCTTCACCACTCCGCTGGGCGGGCTAATCTCGCGCCGTCTCGGCGCCGCAGCCGGCATCGTGCTCACGCTGCTTCTCGCCGTCCTCGGGTTGGTCGCCCTTATCAGCAGCAATCTCATCGTGGTGCTTGGGGGCCTCGCTCTGGTCGCAGTCGGCACCTTTCTCGCGCAAGCGCTGGCGACCAGCCAAGTCAGTCGCATCGCTGACGCGGAGAAGGCGGCAGCAAGCGGCGCCTATCTGGCCTCCTATTACACCGGCGGGCTCTTCGGCAGCCTGGTGGTCGGCAAGATCTACGATCTTTTCGGCTGGAACACCTCAGTCCTGGTGCTCGTCGCGATGCTCGTTTTCGCCATGCTTTCCGCCGTGCCGCTACGCACCATGAGGACCGGTTATCGAAATGGACAACAGACGGCATTATCAAACCGCAGCGGCCGACCGCATCCTTGAGACAGCCCGTTTGGGGCAGTAAGAGGAGCTAGGAAATGATGAAGGTTAGCAAGTCAGTACGGTCAGCCGCCCTAATTGCAGCCACGATCACGGTATCAGCCCAAATGTCCACGGCCAAGGCCGGGGACAGCGAAGGCATCGTCACCGTAAAGAGCCGCTATTCGATCAGCGAGACGGTCAACCGCATCAAGCGCAGCGTCGCGGAAAAGGGCATCACCCTCTTCGGCGTCATCGATCAAGCTGAGCTCGGCAACGCCGCCGGGAACAAGGTGCGGCCTTCGCGCTTGGTGATGTTTGGCAATCCGGCGCTCGGCACGACCTTCATCACCGCGAATCCCCTCGCCGGCCTCGACTGGCCAGTCCGGGTCCTCGTCTATCAGGCGAAGGACGGATCCGTCTACGCGGCGTACACAGACTTCGACTGGATCGCAAAACGCCATCAAATACGAAGCAGGAATCGCGAGTTCGCCATGGCATCCGAGGTGATCCAGGCAGTCACTGGCAGTGTGAAGGAGTAGAGCCGGAAAAGGCGAGGCGCCCACCCCTCTCCACCCAACAGGGTGGGCGTCCTGCCACACCGCGCGAAATGCCTAATCGGATCCCGTCCGACTACAAACAAGCTAACGTGAGGCCGATCGCTGTCTGCGTCGTGCTTGGACTGACGCATTTAATCGGCAGCGTTGTTCCGTATTTCACTCATCGATCTATGTGCACGCGGCGATAAGCCAGAGGGCCACCCATATTCGTCCGGTGAGGTCGATTGTTGCGGAAATAGCGGTATCGCCTCGCAGTCGCCAAATTGGTACTCAATTCGAAAGCGAGCGCGGAAAATTTTCGCGACTGAGGGCGACGGTGGGGGCCGGGGAACACTTGTCGCATTAGGCTGCCGCCTTCAAGAAGTCGAGGGCGGGAACGGCGCGCTTCGGATCGATTTCGTAAGTCTCGGCGGTTACGACCCCTTGCACGACGAAGGGGTCGGCGGCGATACGCGCATCGTAAAGATCACGGCTTTCGCCATGAGCGAGGATTGCGCCGCCCGCGGTGGGCTGAAGGGAGCCCGCGCAGAGAAACACGCCATCGGCAAAGCCCTGCGCGATCCAGTCGTTGTGTGCCGCCATGAATTCCGGCGCCGCGGTACGGTTCTTTGCGAATCTCAGGAAAGTGACGAACATCGGTGCTCCTTGGTCAAGTGGATTGCGAAAGGTCCGGCAGGGACGCTAGCCAGCGTTCGATCCCTGCCACCTCGTTGCGGATGAATGCCTCGTCCTTGAAGGCGGTCGCCATCACCGCCACCCCTTGCGACCAGGCCAGAAGATGCAGCGCCAGCGTCTCTGCCCGATCAACGGCGCCAAGTTCACGGATCTGTCCGGCGAGCCAGTCGCGGAATAGGCCGAAGATTTCGGTCGCGCGGCCCTGCGCGGCATGGTCGAGCTTGGCGAGTTCAGTACAAAGTGTTCCGGCTGGGCAGCCGAAATCCATGATCCGTTTTCGGTTGGCGATCAGCATATGAATGAAGGACAGTATGCGCACGCGCGGACCTTCGCCCTCGGCCTGCCAGCCGTCGAGCATTGCCCGTGTCCGCTCCATTCGGCGGGCAATCACGGCGTCCAGTATGTCGTCCTTGGTCTTAAAGTGGTGATAGAAATTCCCGCGTGAGATACCCACGGCTGCGGCGATGTCAGCAAAGGAGGTGGCCTCGAATCCGCTCTCGTAAAAGAGGGCGTCCGCCTCTTCGACAACCACGTCGCGAGTTGACTGTGCTGGCATTTACCTTCGGCGCCCTGTTTGACACATGAGAACTAGGACGACTGTCCTAGTTCTGTCAAGAGAACGTAAAGCGAGAGCGGCTTCTTCGCCGAAGGTGTCAATCGGCGTCCAAAATTCGCCCCGGCAGGTCCCCCACGACATCGTCAGGAAGCCGTCGGATGCCCGAACGCCCAGATAAGAGCCTAGACCAGGAAGTCGTCACGGTGGATCCGAGGGGGCTGACTGCTCCCATGCCTGTGATAACGATACGACGCATGTGATCTCCAAACTGTCATTTTGTGCCATCCATCTGCACGCCGTGCAGACGCTCGATCGGCGATTGCCGCTTATTTATTTGGCAATAGTCTCGGCCGAGTGATCTCGAGACCCAGTCCCACGGCCGGGCGGGCAAGGATCCGGGAAGGCAGCGTGCGAACGCGTGAGCAATGACGCCATTGGCGGGAAGTGGACATCTCACGCGTTTCTTGCGGAGGCGGCGATTCGCCGAACTTCGTCGGCGGCTGCCTCGAGAAAGCGCTGCGACATCGCCTCATCATTCAGGATACGAGAGATCGTCACGGCACCCACCATCAGCGACAGCATCGCCATGGCCTTGCCATAGGTCTTTGGGCTTTCCGCCTCCGGCATCAGTTCTTCGATAATTTGAAGATGCGCTTGGATGCCGTCCTGGAACGGGGCTCTCACTTCCTCGGCTTGACGCGCCGCATCAGCACCAAGCGCCACCAACGGGCAACCGTCGCTCTTCTCTTCGCGATGCCCCATCGATAGGTAGAGCTCAATAACGGCCTCGAGGGGCTCAGGGCTTGCAGCAGCAACAGCCGACCATCTTCGGGTAGCGTGCTCCATCGCTCGCCTCGATGCCTGTGCCGCAAGATCGTCCTTGGATTCGAACTGCTTGTAGAATCCGCCTTGTGTCAGGCCGGCCCCCTTCATCAGATTCTTGAGCCCAATGCCATCAAAGCCGTGCTCTCGAAAAAGCCGGCTCGCCGCATTGATGACCGCTTCGCGATTTGCCTCCGCCTGTGCTCGACTAACTCTCATGATCGACCTCTGATTAGATTTCACTTGACATCTATACTAATGGTTAGATTTAGATCGCAATCTAATAGAGGCGACGCCCGTCAACAAGGGTCATCTGACATGAAGCGCAAATTTCTTCTCACATCGATCGGCCTTGTGGCTGCAGCCGGTGGCGCGGCGTATGCGTTCGTTTTCGAACCGCCAGCAGGCGACGCGGAGGCCGCGGATCCGCGCCTCGCTTCGCCACTTGTAACGGTGGTGGAGGCGACGAAGCCGGAAAGCCCCGAGCGAGCCTTTACAGGTACGATCGCCGCGCGGGTTGAGACCAATCTTGGTTTCCGGGTGCCGGGCAAGATCGTTCAGCGCCTCGTGGATATCGGTGAACAGGTGAAGGCGGGCCAGGCGCTCCTGCGGATCGATGAGACCGATCTACAACTTGCGCTCACCGCCAAGCGCAACGCTGTCGCTGCAGCACGCGCTGTCCTGGTTCAGGCGCGTGCGGACGAGAGGCGCTACGCTGTTCTCGTGAAGAACGGACTGGCGGCAACGCCACAGCGTTACGAGCAGGCGAAGGCGGCGCTCGACACCGCGACGGCACAGCTCGCCGCCGCGGAAGCGGAAGCGAAGGTCGCGGAGAACGAAGCGACCTATTCTGTCCTGGCCGCGGATGCGGATGGAACGGTGGTCGAGACGCTCGGGGAGCCGGGGCAGGTTGTCTCCGCCGGTCAGACGGTGGTTAGACTTGCCCACGCCGGTCCCCGCGAGGCCGTTATCGCACTTCCCGAGACGCTCCGGCCGGCGATCGGCTCGGTGGCCGGGGCCAGCCTGTATGGGGGCGACGAGCGTCGCTACACGGCACATCTGCGGCAGTTATCGGACTCCGCCGATCCCAGGACGCGTACCTACGAGGCCCGCTATGTGCTCGACGGCGGGTCCGCGGCAGCACCGCTCGGCGCCACGGTTACCATTCGGATTGCAAACCAGGCGAGCCAGCCGGAGGTCCAGGTGCCGCTGGGAGCCGTGCTCGACGATGGCGAGAGGACTGGCGTTTGGGTGGTGGATAGCGCCACCTCGACCGTACACTTTCGGCCCGTCAAACTTGTTCGCGTGACCAGCGAGGCCGCCATGCTCTCTGGATTGAACTCTGGCGATCCGATTGTTTCGCTTGGCGCGCATCTCCTGCAGGAAGGCGCTCGCGTCAGGATTGCCCCTGAGTGGAGTAACTGATGATGAGCCTCAATCTTTCCGCGATCGCCGTTCGCGAACGGGCCGTTACCTTGTTCTTCATCCTCCTGCTGGTGGCCGCCGGCGCCTACGCCTTTCTCATGCTTGGACGGGCAGAGGACCCCAACTTCACCATCAAGACCATGACGGTCACGACGGCATGGCCGGGCGCGACGGCACGCGAGATGCAGGACCTCGTCGCCGAACCGCTGGAGAAGCGGCTTCAGGAGCTGACCTGGTACGACCGGTGGAGACGACCACACGGCCAGGCTATGCGTATATGACGGTCACGCTGAAGGACAGCACACCGCCGTCCGTCGTGCAGGAGGAGTTCTACCAGGCCCGCAAGAAGCTCGGGGATGAAGCCCGCAAGCTGCCGTCCGGCGTCTTCGGCCCCTTCGTCAACGACGAATATTCGGACGTGAGCTTCGCCCTTTATGCGCTAAAGGCCAAGGGCATGCCGATGCGTGAGCTGGCCAGGCAGGCCGAGGTGATCCGACAGGATCTCCTTCACGTGCCCGGCGTCAAGAAGATCAACATCCTCGGTGAACGTCCCGAACAGATCTTCGTCGAGTTTTCCTATGCCAAACTGGCGACCCTCGGCGTATCAGCACAGGATATTGTTGCCGCCTTGCAGCGGCAGAACACTGTCACACCGGCAGGCTCGATCGACACAAAGGGACCGCAGGTCTTCATCAGGGTCAACGGCGCTTATGACAGTGTCCAGGCGATTGCCGACACACCGATCGCCGCTGCGGGGCGGACGCTGAAGCTCTCCGACATTGCCGAGGTCCGCCGCGGCTACGAGGATCCTGCCACCTACCTGATGCGGCGCCAGGGCGAGCCGACCATCATGCTGGCGGCTGTCATGCAGGAGGGCTGGGACGGTCTCGCGCTCGGCAAGGCGCTGGAGGATAGGACTGCGGCGATCGCACAGGCACTGCCGCTCGGCATGACGCTCGACAAGGTGACCGACCAGGCCGTCAACATAACCTCGGCGGTCGACGAATTCATGATGAAGTTCGCCATGGCGCTCGGCGTGGTGCTGGTGGTGAGCCTGCTCAGCCTGGGCTGGCGCGTCGGCATCGTCGTGGCGGCTGCCGTCCCGCTGACGCTTGCGGTCGCCTTCCTCATCATGCTGGAAACCGGCCGGTTCTTCGACCGCATTACGCTCGGCGCCCTCATCCTGGCGCTCGGCCTTCTCGTGGACGACGCCATCATCGCCATAGAGGTGATGGTGGTGAAGATGGAAGAGGGCATGGACCGCATCAAGGCGGCTGCCTATGCGTGGAGCCACACTGCCGCGCCAATGCTGTCGGGGACACTCGTGACGATCGCCGGCTTCCTGCCGGTGGGCTTCGCGCGCTCGACCGCCGGCGAGTACGCCGGCAACATCTTCTGGGTGGTGGGCTTCGCGCTCATCGTCTCCTGGATCGTCGCGGTGGTCTTCACGCCCTACCTCGGCGTCAAGATGCTGCCCGCGATCAAACCGATCGAAGGCGGGCACGAGGCGATTTACAACACACCGAACTATCGGCGTCTGCGACGGCTCATCACCTTTGCGGTGCGCCACAAGTTTCTGACCTGCGCCATTGTCGGCATTGCCTTCGCGCTTTCTGTAGTCGGCATGGGCGCCGTCAAACAGCAGTTCTTCCCGACGTCCGACCGCCCGGAGGTGCTGGTGGAGGTTCGCCTGCCGCAAGGCACCAGCATCGAGACGACGACGGCGACCGTCGAGAAGCTCGAAAACTGGCTGGACGAGCAGCCTGAGGCCAAGATTGTCACGAGCTATGTCGGTCAGGGCGCTCCCCGCTTCTTCTTTGCGATGGCACCGGAGCTGCCTGACCCCGCCTTCGCCAAGATCGTCGTGCTGACGCCCGACGCGGAGGCGCGCGAGGCTTTGAAGCATCGGCTGCGCGAAGCCGTGTCACAGGGCCTTGCACCTGCGGCCTATGTACGCGTCACCCAGCTTGTGTTCGGGCCGTACACCCCGTTCCCGGTCGAGTTTCGGGTGATGGGACCTGATCCCGCCCAGCTATACAGCATTTCCGAGAAGGCCCTCGACATGCGGCAGGCCAACCGCGATTGGGGCAATCGCACGCCTGTTCTCCGCTTCATCCCGGATCAGGAGCGACTGAACCTCATCGGCCTCTCGCCGGCCGAGGCGGCCCAGCAACTGCAGTTCGTCCTCAGCGGTATCCCCGTTACGCAGGTGCGCGAGGACATTCGCAACGTTCCGATCGTCGCACGCAGCGCCGGCGGCGAGCGGCTGGATCCGACGCGTTGGCGGATTTCTCGCTGATGAGCCGCGACGGCCGCCCGATTCCGCTGGACCAGATCGGCCACTCGGAAATCCGTCTGGAAGAGCCGATCCTGAAGCGCCGCGATCGCACGCCCGTCATCACGATCCGCTCGGACATCAATGAGGCGACCCAGCCTCCGGAGGTCTCCAAGCAGATCATGACCGCCCTTCAGCCGCTGATCGCATCGCTCCCGGCCGGCTATCGCATCGAGCTGGGTGGATCGATCGAGGAGGCTGGCAAGGCGAATACCGCGCTGGGCAAGGTTTTCCCGGCCATGATTGCCGCCATGCTGATCGTCATCATGCTGCAGGTGCGATCCTTCTCGACGATGGCCATGGTCATGCTGACGGCACCGCTTGGCCTTGTCGGCGTCGTGCCGATGTTGCTCACCTTCAATCAGCCCTTCGGGTTCAACGCCATCCTGGGCCTGATAGGACTGGCGGGCATCCTGATGCGCAATACGCTGATCCTGACCGAACAGATCAAGGAGAACCGTGCTGCCGGTCTTGATGATTATCACGCCGTCATCGAGGCCGCGGTGCAACGCACGAGGCCCGTGATCCTGACCGCACTTGCCGCCGTGTTGGCCTTCATTCCCCTCACACATTCCGTCTTCTGGGGATCGATGGCGTATACGCTGATCGGCGGCACGGGGGTCGGCACGGTGATGATCCTGCTCTTCCTTCCGGCGCTCTACGCCGCGTGGTTCAGGATCAAGCCGACTGCAGATGAGATCCATGAGGATCCGACCGAGGAACTGGAAGTGCGCCCAGCAATGGCGGCCGAGTAGGGATGGGTCGTCGGGCGGACACAGTGCAAGGTCTCGCGCGCTGGCCCTGCCTGGACACACGCAAAGCCGGTTGCACGATCTTGCCGCTACAGATGATCGTTCACAGTGAGCCCGGTAGATCCGATTCACCGGTTCTGGAGAAAACCATGGATCTTCTGTTCCGAACGGGAATTGATTCCGACGAGGTACGCGCGCGCATCCTGGAAGTGGCGGAGGAGCACTTTCGCCGTATCGGCTACGCTAAGACGTCCGTGGCCGATATTGCCTCCGAACTCGGCATGAGCCGCGCGAACGTCTACCGTTTCTTTCCCTCGAGGGAGGCAATCAAGGAGTCCATCTGCAGGCGGGTCTTGAACGGTACCGTTGAGGTCGCCTTTAAGATCGCACGCAGGAGCGCGCCGCCCTTGGAGAAGCTCGAGGAGCTCCTGACCGCCGTTCACCACCACAACAAGACGAAACTGCTCAACGACAGGCGCATGCATGACCTGATTGTAACGGCCATGCGGGAGAACCGGCTGGTCATCAAGGCGCATACTGAGCAGATGGTGACGATCCTCGAGGCAATCATCCGCGAGGGCATTGAAACGGGCGAGTGCGAGGTGGAAGATCCCGCCGAAGCGGCGCGCGCAGTCAAGACCGCGTTCATGCCGTTCTTCCATCCTATTCTGATCGAGCACTGCCTTTGACACGGCGAAGACACCGAAGCGGGCCTGCGTGAGCAGATCCGGTTCATCCTAAAAGCGCTCGGTAGGTCGGACGATGCCCGCTGACCAGCCGGATGCGGACCTAGTCTTAGTCTAAGTCTAAGGGCAAGGATCGCCTGCAGGAAGGGCGGCAGAACATCGAGGCTGGAGCACCGGCGCGTAATTCGCCGAGCTGCGCGCCCTCCTGGGACCTACCAATGACGATCCACTCACCAGAGTGGCCAGCGTGTTCGCCGCCTGCGCCAATTCTCACAATGCCCCGTAGCACAAATTCATGATCCATTAACCAACTGAATTAACGCTTATAATCTCACAAACGGAATGAACTCGGCCCAATTTTCCGTCACCCAGACGGCGATTTTCGCGTCGCATCACTATCGATAGGGCCCCAGGATCGACAGTGATGGATTTGAGCCTGTTTTCTTACCGTTTGCGGCGCCTTTGCTGCTACTCTGAGGCGGATCCTCAAGATGGAGCCTGTCCCAAACGACGTCCCGACCGCGCCTCCAACCCTTGATTTCGCCTCACTAGTAATCAATATTAATCACTGTGATTGATATTGAATCGGCAGGAGCCAAATATGGAAACGAAGGTGCTGACGGCGCACGTACCACTGCCCCTCGCCGAGAAAGTCGATCAGATCGCGGCACGGCTTGAGCGCTCGCGCGGGTGGATCGTCAAGCAGGCGCTGACCGCCTGGGTCGATCAGGAAGAGGAGCGCCGACGCTTGACTCTGGAAGCGCTTGCCGACGTCGACGCTGGCCGCGTTATCGATCACCAGGCCGTCCAGGCCTGGGCCGACAGTCTAGATGATGACAAGCCGCTACCCTTGCCGCTGTGACGAAGCTTGAGTGGACGAGTAAGGCAGTCGCCGATCTAGGGCGCCTCTATGATTTCCTGGCACCGGTAAATCGGCAAGCTGCGGCTCGTACTGTGCAATCGTTGACGAGCGCTCCAGCACGCCTGCTCGAACAACCGCGCATCGGCGAACGGCTGGAGGAATTCGACCCTCGAGAGGTTCGGCGAATTCTCGTTGGCCATTACGAAATACGGTATGAGATTCGGCGGACGACGATCTCCGTGCTGCGGCTTTGGCATACGCGTGAAGGCCGTTAGGAAAGCGCCAGTCGGAAAGGCGTTCATGTGGCAAAGGGAATCCTGTGACAATCGGCGAGGATGCGATCCTGCGCCGCGCCGAGGACTCGACGCGCTCGACGCCATCCTGCCGTTCGACCGTCGCGACCAGCTCGCCGAACTACCTACTGACGACGACGTCGCCACGCTCAAGTATCTCGCCGACGAGGGTATGGGCGAACACGTTGCGGGCGCTTGCCTCGGATTTGGGCTATCTCGAGGCCTGGCGCCAACTGGCGACGGGCGCCCCCCTCCCCTGGCCGGCGCCGGAATCGCTGCTCCTGAAATTCGTTGCCCACCATCTCGGGATCCGGTCAAGCGTGCCGACGATCCGGCCCACGGCAATGCCGGCGGAGGTCGGGGCCGAATTGCGCGCCGAACGCCTGCTCAGGGCCTGCGGCCCGCACGCACCGGGCACGGTGCGCCGGCGGCTGACCATCTGGTCGATCCTGACGCGTTGGCGTGGCCTGACCGGCGCTTTAGTTCCTCGAAACATGCGCCAGCGATCGGCTGGTGGGCGTGCGTGATCGGGCCCTGCTTATAACCGCGTTTGCCTCCGGCGGCGGCCGCCGGTCGGAAGTGTCGGGACTGCGGGTCGAAGATCTTGTTGACGAGGAACCGGTGCGCGCCGATCCGGCCGACAAGAACTCCCCTTCTCTCCCTTGACTCAGTATTCACCTCGGCCACACGAAGACGACCATTTGCGACGACCAGCGAGCATGTGCTGCTGATCGGCCGGCCAGTGACCGCCTTGAAGCAGTGGCTGGCGGAAGCAGCGATCAAGGGTGGGCCGGTGTTCCGGCGCATCGATCAATGGGGCAATGTCGACCGGCGGGCGCTGACGCCGCAATCGGTCAACCTCGTCCTCAAGGCTCGCGCCAAACAGGCCGGGCTCGATCCGAAGCTGTTTTCGGCGCATGGGTTGAGGTCGGACTATGTGACGGAACCTGCCCATCGTGACATTCCACTGCCGGAGGCGATGCAGCAGTCGCGGCACAAGTCGGTGACGCAGGCGGCGAGCTACTACAACAACGCGGAACGGACGAGCGGCCCGGCTGATCGTCTAGGCGAGACTACGCGCCGAACAATGTATCGGCTCGCCTCTCAAACGACTGCCATTCTTCAGGCTCCGCTTCCGGCTCCGAAGTATCGTTCCGGTCAGCGGCCGATGCTGCCCTACCCCACGCTTCAGCACGCTGCATCAGCGACACCATCTCTCCCTTCAAGCGATACGAGCGTTGCAGGTCGGCGGCGTGCTCTGCGTTCTGGCGGGGATCGTAGAACACGCCGATCGCCGCGCCGGCTGCCTGCCGTGCCGCCTCCAATTGTTCTTTCAAGCTCTCCAACTCGGTTTTCGCTGCAAAATACTGTTTCATCACCGCTATCAGCTCGCGGTCACTGGCGCTGATTTCCACGATCCCTCCTCCTTGGAATTCCTCTTTGCGGGCATTGAGCAATAAGAATGGCAGAATCCGGATAGAGTTCCTGTGAAAACGACAAAAGCCCGGCGCGGGAGGAGGTGCGCCGGGCTCCGATAAGTGACCGACAGCCTGGGAGAAAACTGCTGTCCGTCGGATCGAAGCGATTCGGGAGGAGATGAATCGCCTCGATACTTCGAACGTGGTATCGCGGGGCAACATATTCAAGAGCGTTCACGCCGCGGCCGAGTGCAGCATTGTTACCAGTCGCTGAATGCTCCACACGGAAAAGGCCGAGTTGACCCCGGCCTTTCCAAGGCTCGCGTCTGAGGAATCGGTTAGGCCTGCAAATTGTCCGCCGACATCTTGCCGGACTTACGATCCGCCACCAGCTCGTAGGTGATCTTCTGACCATCCTTCAACTCCCGCAGGCCCGCCCGCTCCACTGCGGAAATGTGTACGAAGACATCGGCGCCGCCGTCGTCGGGCTGGATGAAACCAAAGCCTTTTGTTGCGTTGAACCATTTTACTGTACCCGTTGCCATAGCGTCTTCCCTTGATCCTGGCCTGCCGAACCCTTTGCCGGTCAGGCTCGTCATATGCGGCAGCACAGATAGACCGTTCTGGATTCGACGGAAAGCCGAATTATTGGCGGAACGGAAGTTGGGACGGGTGGCGGCTAGTCATCTTACCGTCTAACGGCCCTCAGTCCGTTTGCCTTTCCTATCTCTGGTTTTGGAAACGGTGCTCGTTTTCAGCGGCTTCGCGCTGTCTGGCTGCTTCTTCACCGCGGATTTTGGCGTCTTTTTCGCTTTGGTAGCAATTGCAGGTTCGTGGGGTTCGCCAAGAACCGCAGCATTTTCCAGCACCTCTGCCCCATTGATTTTTCCTGACTCAAGTTCGTTCGCAGCCTGAAACCAATACTTGAGACCATCATCCTCCGGTCGCCCTGCTCTCTCCCACAGCTCATAGGCCCGCTTCCTGATCAGTTCTTCCTTGTCCGTCTTCATGACAACGCTCCTTGTCGACTGAGGTGGGAAACGGCGGCGGGCGGCTGTGAAGCCTGATTTCGTGCTGATGATGAATTTAAGGCGGATGGCCCATCCTCGCAATCGCCACTAGTTTTTTGCGCGTTGCTTCAGGCGAATACTGACCGGACGTCCTTCGGTTTGTTGGACTTCAAACTGGTTTGTCTTGCGAATGAGATCGCTGAGCTTTCGGAACCCGAAGGTGCGCGAATCAAAGTCCGGCGCCAAATTGAGCAATTGCTTGCCCACCGCGCCAAGATTGACCCAGCCGTCGTCGGTTTCCTCTTGGGCAAGAACCTTTTTGATCAACGGCACAGCGGCGCTCGCCGGTTGCAAGGACTTTCCGGCCGACGCGGCGCTCTGATCGTCTTTCAATGCGCCCGGAAGAAGATTCTCGGTGTAGAAGAACCGACGGCAGGCCTGGCGGAAACTCTCCGGAGTTTTCTGTTCGCCAAAGCCAAAGACGTCGATGCCCTGCTCGCGGATACGTGCGGCAAGGCGCGTGAAATCACTATCGGAAGAGACGAGGCAGAAGCCATCAAAGCGGCCGCTGTGCAAAAGATCCATGGCGTCTATCACAAGCGTGATATCGGAAGCATTCTTCCCTGTCGTGTAGGCGAACTGCTGTTGCGGGATGATGGCATGTTTCGCGAGCACCTCCGCCCAGGCTTTGGAACGCGTGCCCGAGAAGTCGCCATAGATCCGACGGACGCTGGCTTCGCCGATCTTTGCAACCTCTTCGAACAACCCGTCGACAATCTTTGCCGAGGTGTTGTCGGCATCGATGAGAACAGCGAGGCGTGGTGATCGTGACTCAGACGGCATGCGACGTTCCTTTCCTCCAATTCGGACTTAGCTTAGCAGCCGCTCCGCAATCGGCCTATCCAGCTTTCATGTCCGCACTCTTACTTTGCCCGCATCAGGGCTAGCTGCCGGCCGAGTTGATATGGCCTGCCTTTCCAATAATGCAGCCGACGGCAAATGTGGTGCTCCCCAAGCCCGTAACATCGTAAGGGATGGGCTGACGCCCGGCATCGGCCGCACCACGACAGCGGCTGTCATCGGGTCGGAAGTTGCCGTTCCCCGTCCCCCGTCCGGCCGGTAATCGCAAATTTGCAGGTCAAAAGGATGGGGAATTCGAATCCATGTGCCGCGCTGTGCCGCGCTCGAGAGGCCCTTATGCTGGAGGCCGAAAAACCCTGACAGCTGTCAGGCCTGACAGCTGTCAGGGTTTTGATATTCCGGTTCCCATTCACCCCACCTGTTTGTCACTTTGCCTATCTGCTCTCAGAAGCGCCATGAGAACCGGCCCAAGCGAGAATTCGCCGCGCGTCGCCTTGCGTGTGAGCTCCCGGAGATATCCGCCCGGTGAATTGATATGCCCGCCGCGCTCGAGGATACAAGCAATCGCCGCCGCCGCATTTTTCCGGCCTCATCACCTCGCAGGCCTCCTGATAGGCCGACGGGCTGACGCCCAGCATTGACCGGACCACCACCGCGGCCGACATAAGCAGGACATCTCTTTGTCAAGACGGGCTGCTGCGCGCCAATTCGGGCCAATGCGCTTTTCCCGCACCGCAGCAATTTCATGCGCGGCGCGTCTATGTTACGAAGGCGGGGCCGGCCCTGCCGGGGGACGCAGAAAGACACGAGGGACCATGGCGGCACGCCAGCGCATCATTCCCGTTCGACGAGAATACAATCGCTGGGTCGCCAACCAGACGCTCGAAGACTATGCCCTGCGCTTCACCGCCAAGAGCGCGCGGCGCTTTTCCTCCGAGCGCATCTCGCAGACGGCGATCGGCGCCATCTCCTTCCTGGCGCTGGAGGCGATCGGCGGCGCCATCACGATGTCCTACGGGACCACCAATGCGATCGTCGCGATCCTTGTCGCGAGCGTGATGATCCTGCTGGTCGGTTGGCCGATCAGCCGCTATGCCATCCGCCACGGCGTCGACATCGACCTTCTGACGCGCGGCGCAAGCTTCGGCTATATCGGCTCGACGATCACCTCGCTCATCTATGCGAGCTTCACCTTCATCCTCTTCGCGATCGAAGCGTCGATCATGTCCGGGGCGCTGGAATTGGCGCTCGGCGTGCCGCTGTGGATCGGCTACATCGTCAGCGCCGTCATGGTGATCCCGCTGGTGACCCACGGCGTGCGACTGATCAGCAAGTTCCAGCTCGTCACCCAGCCCTTCTGGATCGTCCTCAACATCCTGCCGTTTGCCTTCATCGCGCTTGCGGATTGGGAAAAGGTTGGCCTGTGGCTCGCCTATGCCGGCATCCACCACGCCTCCGGACCAGCCGGCACCGTCGCGCCCTTCGATCTCGTCGAATTCGGCGCGGCTTCCGCGGTAATCTTCGCGCTGATGGCGCAGATCGGCGAGCAGGTCGACTTTCTGCGCTTCCTGCCGCCGGACGGGCAGCGCAAGCTGCATCACCGCATCGCGGTGTTTCTCGCCGGCTCCGGCTGGGTGATCGTTGGCGCGCCGAAACTGTTGGCCGGCTCCTTTCTCGTCGTGCTCGCGCTCAGCGCCGGCGTGCCCTCGACCAGGGCCGCCGACCCGGCACAGATGTATTACACCGCCTTCGGCTATATCGTCCCGTCGGAGACGGCTGCGCTCATGCTGATGGTCGCCTTCGTCGTCGTCTCGCAGCTGAAGATCAACGTGATGAATGCCTATGCCGGGTCGCTCGCCTGGTCGAACTTCTTTTCACGGCTCACCCACAGCCATCCGGGCCGCGTCATCTGGCTGGTCTTCAACGTGGCGATCGCGCTGCTCCTGATGGAGCTCGGCATCTACCGTCTGCTCGAGGAGACGCTCGGCATCTTCTCGATCATCGCCATGGCCTGGCTCTGCACCATCTCAGCCGATCTCTTCGTCAACAAGCCGTTTGGCTTGTCACCCCCCGGCATCGAGTTCAAGCGCGCCCATCTCTACGACATCAATCCCGTCGGCCTCGGCACCATGGGGGTATCGGCGCTGCTGGCGCTCGCCGCGCATTTCGGCGCCATGGGCGAGGTTGCCGCCTCGCTCGCGCCTTATATCGCCCTCGTCACGGCCTTCGTCGTCTCGCCGCTCATCGCCTGGTGGACGGAGGGCAAGTTCTATCTCGCCCGCAAGCCGCGCAAAAGCTGGTTCCGCGAGAGCGAGATCACCTGCTCGATCTGCGAGCATCCGTTCGAACCGGAGGACATGGCCTGGTGCCCGGCCTATGCGGCGCCGATCTGTTCGCTCTGCTGCTCGCTCGACAGCCGCTGCCACGACATGTGCAAGCCGAAGGCGCGGCTGAACACGCAGATCTCCACCGTCGCCAAGGCTTTGCTGCCGGATATGGTCGTGGCGAAGCTCGCGACAAGGCTCGGCCGCTATGCGATTTCGGCGGTCATCTCGATCACCGGCATCGGCATAATCCTGGCGATGATCGCCCACCAGACGACCGCCGCCTCGCCGGAGACCGCAGCCGTCGTCGAGCGGACCATCGCCGTCGTCTTCTTCGTCTTCGCCATCCTTGCTGGCGTCGTCTCCTGGTTCTATGTGCTTGCCCACGACAGCCGCGTCGTGGCGGAGGAGGAATCCTCCCGCCAAAACACGCTGCTCCTGAAAGAGATCGCAGCCCATAAGAAGACCGACGCAGCGCTGCAGAACGCCAAGGAAGCGGCCGAATCTGCGAACCGCGCCAAAAGCCGCTACGTCGTCGGCTTGAGCCACGAGTTGCGAACGCCGCTCAACGCCGTGCTCGGCTACGCTCAGATCCTCGAACGCGACGAGACGATCCCGTCGTCGCGGCAGGGCGCGATCAAGGTGATCAAGCGCAGCGCCGACCATCTTTCGGGGCTGATCGACGGCCTGCTCGACATCTCCAAGATCGAGGCCGGCAAGCTGCAGGTCTATTCGAACGAGATCAACATTCACGACTTCCTCGACCAGATCATCGACATGTTCCGCCCGCAGGCGCAGGCCAAGGGCATCGGCTTCGAGCACAACCGGGCCGCCTCGCTGCCGCAATATGTGCGCACCGACGAGAAGCGGCTCCGGCAAATTCTCGTCAACCTGCTTTCGAACGCGGTGAAATTCACCGATCAGGGCCACATCCGCTTCGAGATCGCCTATCGCAGCCAGGTGGCGACCTTCACCATCGAGGATAGCGGCCGCGGCATCAGCGACAAAGACCTGCCGAAGATCTTCGATCCCTTCCAGCGTGGCGACGCGGAACACCGCATGCCCGGTCTCGGTCTGGGGCTCACCATAACGCGTCTGCTGACCCAGACGCTCGGCGGGGAAATCTCCGTCACCAGCGAAAAGAACAGGGGCACCGCCTTCAAGGTGCGGCTGATGCTGTCCGCCATCGACCGCCCGGCGGCGCTGAAGGATCCGGTGCGCAAGATCCGTTCCTACAAGGGACCGCACCGCACCATCCTCGTCGTCGACGACAATGCGGACCACCGCGACCTGATGCGCGAGGTGCTCGTGCCGCTCGACTTCACCGTGCTGACGGCGGCGAGTGGCGCCGATTGCCTGGCGCTCATCGAAGCGACGCGGCCCGACCTCTTCCTGATCGACATCTCGATGCCCGGCATGAACGGCTGGGAACTGGTGACGAAGCTGAGGGAACACGGCCAGACGGCGCCGGCGATCATGCTGTCCGCCAATATCGGCGACGGCTCGGCGGCCGGCGCGATCGGTCACAACGACACGCTCGCCAAGCCCTTCGGCGTGCGCCAGCTCACAGACAAGCTGGCAATCCATCTCGGCCTGGAATGGATCCACGAAGGCGACGTCAAGGACCTGTCGCCCATTGGCAAGACCGGTACCGTGACAAGCCCCGGCGACCATCACGTCAGGGAATTGATCCAGCTCGGCGAAATCGGCTACGTGAGGGGCATCGAGGCGAGATTGACGGAGATTGCCCTGAACCCGGAGAACCAGCCCTTTGCCGAGGCGGTCAGCGCCTACGTCCGCGCCTTCGACCTGTCGGGCTACGACGCCTATCTGAAACGGCTGCTTTCCGAGGAGACGAACGCCCGTGCCTGAGGCCACCAACCCGCGCGACATCGTGCTGCTCGTCGACGATTCTCCAGAGGCTCTCGGTTTCCTGACCGAGGCGCTGGAGCAGTCCGGTTTTTCCGTGCTGATCGCCACTTCCGGCAATGCGGCGCTCAACATCGCCGACCGCATCACGCCTGACATCATCCTGCTCGACGCGGTGATGCCCGGCATGGACGGGTTCGAGGCCTGCACCCGGCTGAAGGCGAATGCCTCGGTCGCCCAGGTGCCGGTAGTGTTCATGACAGGGCTCACCGAGACGGAACACGTGGTGCGGGCGCTTGAGGCCGGCGGCGTCGACTACCTCACCAAGCCGATCAATATCGACGAACTGTGCGCCCGCATCCGCGTCCATCTTTCCAATGCGCGTTCGGCCCAGAGCGCCCGCGTCGCGCTCGACGCCGCCGGCCGGCATCTGCTTGCCGTGCGCGGCGACGGCACGGTGCGCTGGTCGACGCCGCAGGCGACCCGCCTCGTCAACGCCGCCACCGGCAGCGACGACGGACTTGCGATCGTCACTGCCCGCATCGCCGCGTGGATGCGGGAGCGGCAAGGCGGCGAAAGACAGGGCAACCTGTCGCTCCATCGGGCCGGCCAGACGGGCCTGCAGATTTCCTATCTCGGCGCGATCGGCGCCAACGAATATCTCTTTCGGCTGACCGCCGAAAACGGCATGAACGACGACGAGATGCTCCGCCAGCATTTCCAGCTCACCCAGCGCGAATCGGAGGTGCTGCTGTGGATCGCCAAGGGAAAATCCAACCGCGACATTGGCGAGATCCTGGGCTTGAGTTCGCGCACCGTCACCAAACATCTCGAACAGATCTATGTGAAGCTCGGCGTCGAGAACCGCGCTTCGGCGGCGGTCAAGGCCACGCAGGTGCTGCACGGGATCTGAGTATCCTCGTTAGTTCCAGAAAAAAGGCGCGAACCGAGTTAACGGACCGCGCCAAATTCGCACTTATCGTGCGTTGCCCTGGGAGGCAAGTTATTCGGCAGGCTGAACCACCGCCGGAATGGTCTCGATGGATGCATCGCCGCCAAGCGCGACCGAGAGCTGCGCCTGGTCCAGCTCGCCTTCCCACTTCGCCACGACCAGCGTCGCGACAGCGTTGCCGACGAAGTTGGTGAGCGCCCGGCACTCGGACATGAAGCGGTCGATCCCTAGGATCAGCGCCATGCCGGCAACCGGCACGGACGGCACGACGGAGAGCGTCGCGGCGAGCGTGATGAAGCCTGCGCCAGTGATGCCGGCAGCACCCTTCGAACTCAGCATGGCAACGAGCAGGAGCAGGATCTGGTCGCCGTAGGACAGCGGCGTGTCGGTCGCCTGGGCGATGAACAGCGCTGCCAGCGTCATGTAAATGTTGGTGCCGTCGAGATTGAAGGAGTAGCCGGTCGGAATGACCAGGCCGACGACCGAGCGCTTGCAGCCGGCCTTCTCCATCTTGTTCATCAGGCCCGGCAGTGCGGCTTCAGAGGACGAGGTGCCGAGAACGAGCAGCAGCTCCTCCTTGATGTAGCGGATGAGCGCCACGATCGAGAAGCCATTGTAGCGCGCCACGGCGCCGAGCACGACGAAGACGAACAGGAACGATGTGAGATAGAAGGTGCCGATCAGCATGGCGAGGTTGGCGATCGAGGCGACGCCATATTTGCCAATGGTGAAGGCCATGGCGCCGAAGGCACCGATTGGGGCGGCCTTCATCAGGATCGCCACCAGCCGGAAGATCGGCAGCGTCAGTGCCTGCAGGAAATCGACGACCGGCTCGGCCTTCTTGCCGACCATGGCGAGCGAGATGCCGAAGAGCACCGAGATGAACAGCACCTGCAGGATGTCGCCCTCGGCGAAGGCGCCGACGAGCGTCGTCGGAATGATGTTCATCAGGAAGCCGGTGATCGACTGCTCATGGGCCTTCGCCGCATAGGTGCTGATCGCCTTCGCATCGAGCGAGGCCGGATCGATATGCATGCCCGCACCCGGCTGCACGACATTGGCGACGATGAGACCGACGACGAGCGCGAGGCTGGAGAAGGTCAGGAAGTAGATCATCGCCTTGCCGGCGACGCGGCCAACCTTGGCGAGATCGGTCATGCCGGCAATGCCGGTCGCGACCGTCAGGAAGATGACCGGTGCGATGATCATCTTGACGAGCTTGATGAAGGCGTCGCCGAGCGGCTTCAGCTGAGTGCCGAGCTCAGGGTAGAAATGCCCGAGCAGGATGCCTGCGGCAATCGCCGCCAAGACTTGGACATAGAGATGGCGGTAAAAGGGTGTCTTGCCGCGGACCTCCGCGGAATGTTCGATGATCATGTGTTATCCTCCACGTGGGTCGCCCAGTCCGGCAACGCGCCGGGCCTCCCGGGCCACTTTTCCGAAGATCGACAGCGCGCGGCTGCCTTGTGGAGATCGTAAGCAACAAGCGTGCCAGTTCGCCGCTTATGCCTCAGGCCATTGAAATCGCTTAGTTTTTGCCGAACGCACCCAAGCACCCCTCGTCGCGCGTGCGGAAATCCGCACAGCGCGGCTGGCGCTCTGGGCGAAAACATGCACAATGTCGCTATGTTGAAATACCCGCCGGGCACGGACGAGTTGGGCGCGCTGCGTCGCCGGGCGCGGCAATCATGGCTCGTCTTCGCGGCCGTGACGCTCATACTCCTGGTCGCAGGCCTGCTGTTCGCCGGCGCCTATGGCCGATCGCAGGCGCTGGCCGACCTTGCCGAGCAGAGCCGGCTCGATGCCAGCCTGAAGGCCTCGCTGCTAAGGGCGGTCGTCGAACGGCAGCGGGCTCTGCCCCTGGTTCTTTCCGACGACACCGCCATTCGCGAAGCGCTGGTCTCGCCCAACCCTCGATCGCTGGAGCCGATCAATCGCAGGCTCGAAAGTCTCGCGACAAGTGCCGAAGCGGCCGTCGTCTATCTGATCGACCGCGATGGCGTCGCGGTAGCCGCCAGCAATTGGCGGGAGGCGACGAGCTTCGTCGGCAACGACTACGCCTTCCGCGACTATTTCCGCCAGGCGATGCGCGACGGCAAGGGCGAGCATTTTGCCATGGGAACGGTGAGCAGGCGGCCTGGCCTCTACATCTCGCACCGTGTCGACGGGCCGGAGGGACCGCTCGGCGTCATCGTCGCCAAGCTGGAATTCGACGGCGTCGAGGCCGACTGGCGTGTCACGGACAAACCGACCTATGTCACCGACCGCCGCGGCATCGTGTTGATCACCAGCCTGCCCTCCTGGCGCTTCATGGCGACGAAAGAGATCCCCGACGACCGCGTCGCCGACATTCGCGAGAGCCTGCAGTTCGGCGATGCGCCGCTGCTGCCGCTGCCCTTCCATCGGATCGAAGCCTGGCCGGACGGCTCCTCGACGCTGGAGGCGCTGCTGCCCGGTGATGGCAGCGAGGCATTCCTGCGCATAGAAACGCTAGTGCCGTCGACGACCTGGCGGCTCGAACAACTGTCGCCGCTCAAGGCAGCGCTCGCGGCGGGCGCACGGGAGATGCGGCTCATCATGCTTGCCGCACTGGTGCCGCTTCTCGCGCTTGCCGCCCTTCTCTTGCGCCGGCGACAGCTGGTTGCGATGCGGTCGGCGGCGGAGCGGCTGGCGCGCAACGAGCTCGAAGTGAAGGTCGAGGAGCGGACGCGTGACCTCAGCATGGCACGCGACCGCCTCGAAACCGAGATCGCCGACCACCGGCATACGGCCGAGAAGCTGCAGGCCGTCCAGCAGGATCTCGTCCAGGCGAATCGGCTGGCGATCCTCGGCCAGGTCGCCGCCGGGGTCGCCCATGAGATCAACCAGCCGGTCGCGACGATCCGTGCCTATGCGGACAATGCCCGCGTCTTCCTCGACCGCGGCCAGAGCGCAACGGCCTCCGAGAACATGACGAGCATCGCCGAACTCACCGAGCGCGTCGGCGCCATCACCGACGAGTTGCGGCGCTTCGCCCGCAAGGGTCACTTCGCCGCCGAGCCGACGGCGATGAGGGACGTCGTCGAGGGGGCGCTTCTGCTGTTGCGCAGCCGCTTTGCCGGCCGCATGGACGTGATCCGCATCGAACTGCCGCCGGACGGCCTCAAGGCGCTCGGCAATCGAATCCGGCTCGAACAGGTGCTGATCAACCTGTTGCAGAACGCGCTGGAAGCGATCGGCGACCGCGACGGCGCTGCGATCCGGGTGCGATGCGAGGAGACGGCGGGTGGCATCTTGCTTACGGTCGCCGACAACGGCCCAGGCATTCCGGCCGCCATCCGGGACGAGCTGTTCACCCCCTTCAACACCTCCAAGGAGGAAGGCCTCGGTCTCGGACTCGCCATCTCGAAGGAGATCGTCTCCGACTATGGCGGAACGATCGAGGTCGATAGCGGCCCGTCCGGAACGACATTCACCGTGCATCTGAAGAAGGCTGACATGCAATGAGCGGCGCCCCCTCCGCGTTCCTGATCGATGACGACCGCGACCTGCGCAAGGCGATGCAGCAGACCCTGGAACTCGCTGGCTTTACGGTCGCGCCCTTCGCCGGTGCATCGGAGGCGCTCGCGGAACTCGATCCCGGCTTCGAGGGGGTTGTCATCAGCGACATCCGCATGCCGGGCATGGACGGGCTGGCCCTCTACCGCAAGATCGCCGAGCTCGACGCGGACCTTCCGGTCATCCTGGTGACCGGCCATGGCGACATACCGATGGCCGTCCAGGCCATCCAGGACGGCGTCTATGACTTCATCGCCAAGCCGTTTGCCGCCGACCGGCTCGTCCAGAGCGCCCGGCGGGCGGAGGAGAAGCGTCGGCTGGTGATGGAGAACCGCGCGCTTCGGCAGGCGGCGGAGGCGGCTTCCGAAAGCCTGCCGCTGATCGGCCAGACGCCGGTGATGGAACGGCTGCGGCAGACGCTGAGGCATATCGCCGACACCGACGTCGACGTATTGGTCGCCGGCGAGACCGGCAGCGGCAAGGAGGTCGTGGCGACGCTTCTGCACCAGTGGAGCCGGCGCCGGAGCGGCAATTTCGTCGCCCTGAATTGCGGCGCGCTGCCCGAAACGGTGATCGAGAGCGAGCTTTTCGGCCACGAGCCCGGCGCCTTCACCGGCGCCGTCAAGAAGCGCATCGGCCGGATCGAGCATGCGAGCGGCGGCACGCTGTTTCTCGACGAGATCGAGGCGATGCCGCCGTCAACGCAGGTCAAGATGCTGCGCGTGCTCGAAGTCCGCGAGATCACGCCGCTCGGCACCAACACTGTCCGCCCGGTCGACATTCGCGTCGTTGCGGCGGCCAAGATCGACCTAGGCGATCCGGCCGAGCGCGGCGAGTTCCGCGAGGATCTCTACTATCGGCTGAACGTCGTGACCCTGTCGATCCCGCCGCTCCGCGAACGGCGCGAGGACATTCCGCTGCTCTTCTCGCATTTCCTGAAACGCGCCGCGGAACGCTTCGGGCGAGAGGTGCCGACGATCTCCGTCGCCGTGCGCGATCACCTGATGTCGCACCCCTGGCCCGGCAATGTGCGCGAGCTTTCGCACTTCGCCGAACGGGTAGCGCTTGGCGTAGAGGAGACTCAGGTCAAGACGGCCGGCGCGCCTGCGCCGAGCGCCGGCACACTGCCCGAGCGACTGGAGCGCTACGAAGCCGATATCCTCAAGGAGGCACTGACCGCCCATCGCGGCGACGTCAGGGAGACGCTGCAGGCGCTTGGCATTCCCCGCAAGACCTTCTACGACAAGCTGCAGCGCCACGGGATAAATCGGGTGGACTATGCCGGGCGGACCGCCGCCGAGGAGCCTTGACGGCGCCCGATCGATGCTGGACGCAATCGCTTGACGGCGAACCTCCCGGGCCTATCTCCAGCCCATGGACACGACCGAGCGCAGGCGATCCGCCTTCACAAATTTCCGATCGCTGCGGATTGCACTGCGACGCCTTGAACGCGGCCGCGATTCCTGGGCGCTGCGCTGGCAGGCACTGCTGGCATTTATCGATCTCAGCATCCTCGCCTTCTTCATACTAGGCCCCTATCTCCGGGCGGGCCCCTCCTATCTCATCATCGACTACACGATCGCGGCCTGGATCGGCATCGAACTGCTGGCGCGCGTTTTCGCGGCTCCTTCTATCCCGGTTTTTCTCAAGAGGCCGACGACATGGGTCGACGTGGTCATCCTCGCGACGCTTTTGTTTCCGGACCTGTTGTTCAATTTCGCGTTCTTGAGGGCCATGCGGATCTGGGCGATCGGGAGAAGCCCGCTGCTTCGCGAGGGCTTGCGCCGCGTTGGCGGCGCGCACCTTCAGGACGTGGTCCGCGCCTGCCTGAATTTCCTCGTCTTTCTGTTCATGATGACCGGCTTCGTCTACACGACCTTCTTCTATGCACAGGAAGGCGGCGAAGGGTTCGTCGATGCGCTTTACTTTACCGTGGCGACCGTCACCACGACCGGCTTTGGCGACATCACGCTGCCCGGCACATTGGGCAAGCTCACCTCCGTCGTGACGATGATCATCGGTATATCGCTCTTCGTCAGGCTCGCCCAGGCCGTGGTTCGTCCGCACAAGGTGAACTTCCCCTGCCCCCAATGCGGGCTGCAGAGGCACGACCTCGATGCCGTCCACTGCAAGGCCTGCGGCCACCTCCTCAATATCCCCGACGAAGGCGACTGAGAGGCTACTTCCGTGCGAAGCTGAAGGTGAAGTGGCTGCCGCGATGATAGTCGATGGCGTGGACGACGGGGGCGCCGGCCGTGCTGAAACAGGTTTCGCGAATGAGCAGCGCCGGTCCGAAGTCTCTGAGATCGTGGCGTTCGATCACGTCCTCCGGCAGCATGACGGCCGAAACGGTGGCCGAAGACATGCGCGGCCGGTGCCGGAAGCGATCAAGCAGATCGAGCAGCGAGCCGCTCCAGTCGATGTCGTAGAGGCGGTTCGGAATGATGCTGCGCGGAATGTAATCGACGCAATAGAGGATCGGCTCGTCCTTCTGCAGGCGCAGCCTTTCGAGACGGATGACGCGCTCGCCCTGCCCTAGCTTCAATTGTTCAGCGGTGACCGCGTCGGGCATTTCCTCTGCGATCGAAAGCACCTTGTTGAGGGTCGCATAGCCGTAGTGGCGCGTCATGTCGGTGACGCTCTCGAACACGGTGATCGGCCTGTCCACCTGGACGGCCGACATGGCGGAAACGAACCGGCCGCGCCCGTGCTCGACATAGATGACGCCATCCTGTTCGAGCAGTTTCAGGGCCTCTCTCAGGGCCGGTCGCGAGATCTTGAAACGCTGCGTCAGTTGCGCCTCGGTCGGCAATTTGTCGCCGGGTTTCAGCCCCTCCTCGCGGATCAGGTCGGCGATTCGATCGCGAAGCTGGATAACCAGAGTGCGCGTATCGCGAAGCGGTTCGTCCAATTCTTTCTCCAATGCGCTGGCGGACGCGACCTTCTTGTCTGACAAATTCGCTGCGGTCAAGGGCATGCAGGCAGAGGCTGCAATTCAGGAACCCGACGGACGACGATCGTTCCCTAAAGAACCTCTTCGCCTCTTGACACAACCTCCCAATGTCGTCAGTTGTCTTACAACATCCAGGCCGATGATCGCCTGCCACCATCGAGAGGGAACCATGCTGAATTTTGACGAACAGAGATTTCTTCGGATCCAGTCCGGCGCCGTCGCCCTCGGGCCGCGCCTCGACGCGGTCATTCGGGCCTGCCTCGATAAGGGCGCCGAGAATATCTTCTTCCTGGGAACCGGCGGCGCCGCCATCCTGATGCAGCCGGCCGTGCAGTTGCTCCAGCGAAAATCATGCTTCCCCGTCTTCGCCGATCTTGCCGCAGAGCTTGTCGTGACCGGCTCGGCCAATCTGACGGAGAAGTCGATCGTCGTCATACCGTCCCTCTCCGGCACCACGAAGGAAAGCGTGGTGCTGCTTGACAAGGTCAAGGAGATCGGCGCGACCGTGCTGACGCTGGTTGGGCACGAGGACACGCCGCTCGGCAAAGGCGGTGATCATACCTTCGTCAACTTCGCCGAAGACGACACGTCCTGCGAATCCTTCTACCTGCAATCGCTCTTCATTGCGCTGTCGATCCTCCGGCACCGCGGCGAAATTGACAATTGCGAGCAGATCGTCGGCGAGTTGGAAAGGCTTCCGCAGTTGCTGCTGGACGTGAAGCGCAGCTACGAGGCCAAGGCTGAACACTTCGCCAAGATTCTCGCCGGCTCGGACTATCACATCATCACCGCGGCGGGGAACGCCTGGCCGGAAGCATCCTATTACGGCATGTGCATTCTCGAAGAGATGCAGTGGATCCGCACCCGTCCCGTGCACGCCTCGGACTTCTTCCACGGCACGCTGGAACTTGTCGAGAAGGGCGTCAGCGTCATTCTCTTCAAGGGCGAGGACAGCTTGCGGCCGCTCGCCGAGCGCGTTGAGAATTTCGCTCCGATCTATACGGACAAGCTGACGGTGCTCGATACGGCGCAGTTCGACCTGCCCGGCATATCGGCCGAAGTGCGTGGTCTCGTCTCGCCCATCGTCCTTGCGACAGTGCTCGAGCGCATCAGCGCGCATCTCGAAGTGATGCGCAATCATCCGCTGACGACGCGGCGCTACTACAAGCGCGTTGCGTATTGAGCCGGCAAGCGGCACGAAGGGTCGCGGGTGCAACAGCATTCGCGGCTCCGCTGGGCAATTGTCAGGGACAGCCATGACCTCCTTCCGCCTTGCCGCCGTCGGCGACAACTGCATCGATCGCTATCGTCCGCCGCTCGCCCAATCCTATGTCGGCGGAAATGCGGTCAATGTTGCAGTGCAGCTTGCGCGACTCGGTCATCACTCATTCTATTTCGGCGCCGTCGGACGGGACCCGGACGGCGCAAAGATACGTCGGCTCCTGCATGAAAATGGAGTGAGGCTGGATCATCTGCGGGAAAGCGACGGCAATACCGCCTATACGGACATCGATATGACGTCCGCGGGCGACCGGATTTTCGTCCACGAGGACTTCGGAGTCTGCGCCGGATATCGGCCGGACCGGGCCGCAATCGAGATCCTGAAGACGATGGATCACGTTCATATCGGCTGGCTCGATGACGGAGGGGCGCTGCGTCACGCCCTTTCGGCGGCGGGTGTCAGCGTCTCGCAAGACATCTCGGTCAACGCTTCGGTCGCGCACCTCGGGGTCGAGGGGTTGTCGATCGCATTTGGGTCGGCGGGCGAGAATGACACTGAGGCCGAACGCCTGGCCGCCGACTTCCTGTCACGCGGCGCCCGGCTTGCCGTGGTGACCCGCGGTGAGCGTGGCTCGCTTGCAATCGACGGCAAGGAGCGAGCCTCGGCCGGTATCCGGCCCGTCGAGGTCGTAGACACGACGGGTGCCGGAGACAGTTTCATCGCCGGCTTCATCGCAGCCCGGGCGGAAGGCCGGTCGCTTGCAGAATGCTTGCAAGCCGGTCGCGACCTCGCCTCCCTCACCTGCACCCATATCGGCGGTTTCCCGCAAGACCCGCAGCCGCTCTGAGGTACAGGTCTGCCGCATCTAGTCGTGCGCTTATGGCGCTGCCATTCTCAAGGAAGCAACTGACTCTGGAACAGGCTGGCACGTTCACACTTCGGGTGAGCAAAGAACGCCGCCGGTTCGCCCCTTCGACGATGCGCCCCCAACTCATGAAGATCATAACGCGGTGTCTGCATAGGCGATGAAGCCCAGCGCCGCGGCGCGCAGATGCACTTGCCGGCTCGACATTCGCATCAACGGACATCGAAGCGACCGAACCGGGCTTCGATGCGGGACTGGAGATACTCCAGGCAGACCGAGAGAAGCCAATAAATCATCGAGGCGGTGATCAGCATCTCGATATGGCGGAACTCCGTCTGCCCCTGGGTGCGGGCGAGATACATCAGCTCCCAGACACCGACGACGGATACGAGCGATGAATCCTTCAGCATCGCGATGAACTGGTTGCCGGTCGGCGGAATGATGACGCGCATCGCCTGCGGCAGGATCACCAGTCCCATGGTCTGGGCGGAGCTCAGGCCGAGAGCCGTGGCGCCTTCCGTCTGGCCGCGCGGGATGCTCTCGATGCCGGCCCGGAAAATCTCGGTCATATAGGCGCCGTAGCACAGCGACAGCGCCAGAATGCCGGCAGGAACGGCGCTGATGACGTAGCCGACCTGGGGCAGACCCAGATAGATGATGTAGATCTGCATCAATAGCGGCAGGCCGCGAAACAGCGAGGTGTAGAAGGTGGCGAAACCGTAGATGACGCCGTTCTTCGACAGCTTCGCGATCGCTCCGGCCAGTGCGATGATCGTCGCGACCGCTATCGAGATCACCGATATGTAGAGTGTCGTGACGACGCCCTGCGAGACGAGAAAGCCGATCTTCTTCGCGATGAAGGCGAAGGATAGATCGAAGGAATAGAAGAACAGCATCAGGAGCGCGAAAAGCTCCATCCAGACGCCGACCACCTGCAGGTGGCGCGGCAGCTGGCGCAACGCCTTCCAGTTCACCGCCGCCGTGATAGCTATCAGCAATGCCCCAAGGAATTGCCCAAGCGCGGGATGGGCGGCGATCCAGTCGGAAGCCGACGGCAGCACATGCGCGATCCAGGCCGGACTGATGCCGAGGCCGTAGATGGCAACCGTGACGAGCGCGAGCATAAGGAAAACGCCGGTGCGTCGCGCCGCGTCCGGGTAAGTCAGTACCAAGCGACCAATCATCCAAACTCTCCGGCGTTCAGGCAGCGCGCTCGCGCCACCAGTCCTGGGCCTGCAATTTCCAATAGGTGAGTTGAGCGACCGCGAGGCCGGCATAGCCGCCGGCCCAGACGAGCCCGAAGGGCTTGAAGAGCTTGTAGCGGTCGGACTGGCCGAGGATCGCCTCGGCGACAAGCTTTCCGCCGATCGCGGTCGTGTTGAGCCCATGGCCGCCAAAGGCGGTGCAATGCCAGGCGCCCGACTGCATCTCGCCGATCTGCGGCATCAGATGGCGCGCATAGGACATGAGGCCGGACCAGGCGAGTTCCGTCTTCAGTTCCTCAAGCTGCGGATAGGTCCCGACCATCTCGCGGCGCAACTCCCGTGCAAGCGCCGCCGGCGAGGCCGCCCGCGTCGTGATCCGCCCGCCCCACAACAGCCGTTTACCGCCGTCGACGAGCCGGTAATAGTCGCCGGCGCGGCGATTGTCGCCGACCGCGTCGCTGGTGGCGACCGCAGTGCGGATGAGCTCCGGCGCTTTCTCGCTCAGCATCACATAGGTGGCGATCGGCAGGAACGCGCGGTTCAATCGGCCGTTCAGAGGGCCGGTATAGCCCCCGGTGCTGAAGACGACCTGGCGCGCCCGGACCTTTCCGCGGATCGTCTGGACGGTCTTTTCGGCGCCGTTAAGCGCCGTTCCAATGGCCGCCGATCGCTCGTAGATCCGGCCGCCGAGACGCTCGACCTCGTCCGCTACGCCGCGAAGGTAGTTCAACGGATGAATGTGAAAGGCTCGGCCGTCCCGCAGACCGTGGAAATAGCGCTTCGACTTCAGGACGGAACGAACCTGGTCGGTGTCGAGATATTCGAGCTCGTAGCCGTAGGCGCGCCTCATCTCGTCCGCATGCGCTCTCATGCTCTTGCCATCGTCATGGCGCAGCACACTGACAAGTCCGGCCTGAGGCCGGGCGCCGTCGATCTTCAGCGTTTCGATCGTCTGCCGGACGAAATCGACACCCTCTATCGAGAGAAGATGCAACTGCCGGGCTGCTTCGCCGCCGGCCCTTCTGGCGATCTCCGCAGTGCCGGTGGCATAACCCGGGCTCACGAAGCCGCCGTTCCGGCCCGAAGCGCCAAAGCCGACACACTCGGCCTCGAGGACCACCACGGACTGGCCGGCGCGGGCGAGCTGGAGCGCCGTTGTCAGACCAGCGAGGCCTCCGCCAACGACAACAGTGTCGCATTCGACGGCTTCGGAGAGAACTGGTCTGACCTTCGTGTCGGCCATCGTCTGTTTGTAATAGGTATTCGGATAGGACATGATCACCCGCAGAGATCGACGCATGACAAGGCTGCGGGCGGCACAGCCGCCCGCAGCAAGGATCAGTCGGCGCTATAGTCCTTGCCGTACCACTTGGTGGTCAGCGTCGCGAGCGTACCGTCCTTTTTCATCTCGGCGATGATATCGCCGACCTTCTTCGTCCAGTCCGGATCGACCTTTTCGGCAATCACGACCAGCGGCTCCTTGAAGGCGTATTCGCCGTCGAGAACCCGGAGCGGGTAGCCATTCTTGATGGCGTTCATGGCGGTCTGTTCCGGCGCGATGACGGCGTCAAGCCGTACGCCGTTGCCAAGGCGCAGATCGTCGAAGGGAAGCATTGAATCGGCGAAGGTGCGGATTTCGCCGGGCTCGAGCTTGTATTCGACCGGCGAAAGGCCGGGCGCGTCGATCTCGAGCTGGCGACGAATGAAGTCCTCGGAGGTCGTGGCGGTCTCCACGCCGATGATCTTGCCGTTCAGATCAGTGACGGACTTCGCCTGGCTGTCCTTGTGAAGGACATAGACATAGGGGCTGTAGTAATAGATGCCGGCAAAGTCGATCACCTGCGCACGCGCCTTGGTCGGGGTGACGGAACCGACGCCGAGATCGTAGCGCCCCTGCCAGCGGCCGCCGGTCAGCGTCGCCCAATCGGGAGTCTCGAAGCTGACTTCGACGCCGAGTCGCTTGGCGATCTCCTTCGAAACGTCAATGTCGAAGCCGACCATCTCGTTGTTGTCGTCGAGATAGCTCTGGGGCGGCCAGCCGCTATTGGTGGCAACGACCATGGCCTTCTTGTCCATGACCCGGTCGAGCGTTTCGCCCGCCTGTGCGGCGGTCACGAACGCCAGTGCGGCAGCGCCGATGGCCAGCTTTGCAAACAGTCTCCTCACGCAATCCTCCTGTTCAAATCCGTCAGCGGACAGTTCCCGTTTATGTAAGATGTCTGACAACTAGATTTGTAAGTCGAAGCGGCTGGCTGTCAAGGCCGAATGGCTGCCCGACCCATGAAACGAAGTGATGAGACCATGTGCATTCGTGATGACAAGGTCGCAGACTGCGCGGCAGGCGCCTCTCGGGCGAATAGGTTCGCTATGCGGCTGGTCGCCCGTCGCGGATCATCGCGAAATAATCGTCCAGGCCGACCTGGCCGCCTTTCAGCGCCACCTGCATGCCGTCGATCAGCGGGTCGGCGCTATGGGCGGTGCAAAGCGGCGATCCCGGCGATTGCGGCAGCGGCAGCCGCAAGGTCAGCGCGTCGACGGAAAGCTGGCTCAGTGCGTGGCTCGACGTGTCGCCGCCGGCGATGACGGCGCGGCGAAGGCCGGCCCTTTTCACCAGCTCAGTGAGCAGCAAGCCGAGCCGCTCGCCTATCCGGTGCCGGGACCCGTCCTCCAGGCGGATCGCATTGCCGCGGTCGCTCGAAGGGCCAAGCGCCGTATAGAGGATGACGCTCCGCCCCTCCGCAAGAACCGCAAGGCCCCGCGCAATCGCATTCTCGAGCGCGGCACCGCCCTCCGCGGCGGCAAGCGCGACCGGATCGACCCCGATCCCCTCGAAACCGTTTTGGAGGGCGTGGCGGATTTGCCGTTCGGTGGTCGGCGAGACGCTGCCGGAAACGACGGCGATCCGCTCGACCGGTCCGGGCGCCGTAAAGGCGGGCGCTTCGCCGAGCAGGCCAAGCCGGCGCCATTCGCGCACGAGCGCATATTCGAGGCCGGAGGAACCACAGGCAAACTGGCCGCCGGACATACGCTTGCGCCAAAGCTGCCGACCGACGGCGGCCTGGCTCTCCGCCCCCGCGACGTCGAGGAGAACGATGTCGCTTCCCTCGGCGAAGGCGAAATCGGTGACCGCGTCGGCTTCACCCGAGGCGAGTTGGGCGATATCGACCAGCCCCGTCTTCAACGACGTCTGCCGCGACAGGTGCAGGCGGACGTCTGCCTCGTCCATCGGCGTCACCGGATGCCGGCTCATCACCGGATGGCGGTCGATCCGGTAGGTCTCGCCGCGACAGGCGGCGAAGAGATTGCCGAAGGCCGTGTAACGGCGAATTTGCGGCGCGCCGAGCACCAGCGGCACCGGCGCCTTGCCGAACACCTCCCGACCGATCTCGATCGCCTTGCCGATATTGCCGACCGTCGGGCTCGAATCGAAGGTCGAACAGACCTTGTAATGGGCGATCTCAGCCCCCAACGATTTCAGCCAGACAAAGGCAGCGGGGAGATGTTCCGCCATCCAGTCCAGTGTCTGGCTACGGCTCGTGCCGGCAAGACCGAAGGCGCGGCAATGGGCGAAGCGTTCAAGCAGCGCCGCCTCCGGAATTTTGAGAAAAAGGGCCGTTTCGACGCCGTGCGAGAAGAGCGCCTCCATGACGTCGGTGGAGCCGGTGAGGTCGTCGCCGTAGTAACTCAGCAATGGTGTCTGCATGCGCGGCCTTCCATGGCTCAACTTGAGTGGGTCAGGTGCCCTTGCCGTCGGCGAATTTCACCAGGGACTGGGCGAGTTCCGGATGATCCTTGGCATAATCGGCAAGCGGAATACCGGCGACCGCCGCCTCCCAGGCATGACGAACCGCCCTGACCCCGGCGCCAGCGCCGCCCGGATGGCTGACGATGCCGCCGCCGCAGAGATAAAGCAGATCGGTCGAGCCGCCGGTGCGGGCATAGGTCTCGGGCGCCTGCCCGCCCCATTGGCCGGAGCCGACCACAGGCAGCGGACAATCGCGTTCGGAAAGGAGCGGCGTGCTGACCGCCTTGAAGGATTTCACGAAGCTCTCGTCCGGTTCCCAATATTTGACGCGGATGCCGTTGATCTGGAACTGGTCCACGCCGATCAGCCGCCAGAACTGCTGCCAGACGGAGAATTCCATTCCGAGACCGCCGTGGCGGGTCAGGATATCCCAGCCGTTTCGGTGCGCGTGGAGCACGATCCCCGAGCGCTTGCGTAGGAAGCCAAGACCCCCCATTCCGATCGAATTGATGTTGACGACCCCCGCATTGCCACCCGCCTGAACGACGTGATCGTGGTTGCGCATCATCTCGTCGGGGTCCGTATGGGAGATGCCGAAGGCATACATCACCTTCTTGCCGGTCTTCTGCTCGTGGTTGAGGATCCTCGGCATGATCGCGGCGATGCGCTCCTTCAGCGGCGAATAGACCGGGCTCATCAGCTTCTCGTCGTCCTTGATGAAATCGACGCCGGAGGAGAGCAGTTCACCCACCAGTTCACCCGTCTCCTCCGGCCTCAAGCCCAAGGCGGGCTTGACGATTGTGCCAATGATCGGGCCCTCTTCGACACCGGTCAGCCGGCGGCTCCCGGCGACGCCGAACTGCGGCCCGGGATGGGCGGCGCAAAATTCCGGCGGCAACTTCATGTCGACCACCCGAACGCCCGTCATCCCCTTGACCGAATAGACCCCTCCGATGGCGATCGTCATCAGCGCGGCGAGATCCGTGCCGACCGCATCGAGCGGAAATTCGATATCAGCGTCGGCCCGGTTGAAGCGTTTCGCCTCGCCCGCCTCCTCCGGCCAGGAGGGGCGGTCGGTCGGCTCCAGATTTCTTATTGCGACGACCCGGGCCGCGACGCGCGCCTTCAATTCCTCGGTTTCGCCGGGGACCGGCACAAAGGTTCCGGTCGACTGATCGCTGGCGATCTTGGCCGCCAGCGCCACAACGTCGCCCGGGGTCTCGATGCGGTAGGTGATGCGGATCACGGCACTTCGCTCTTCGTGAAATAAGTAGCCTCGCTCGCCTCAACTGGTATAATGAGTACCTGAGTTACGCAAGAGAAATCACGTGAGTCAGCCGGCAAGGGTGAGATTTCCTCGCCACAGAAAACGTGCATAAAGAAGGATAAGCGACAATAGCGGTGGAGTTCACATGGCGATTCAATCCGAACCGATCGTTCGCAGAAAGCTCTCTGACGAGGTCTTCGCCCGGCTGAAGGCGCTGATCGAGACCGGCGAGTTGCAGCCTGGCGACGAGATGCCATCGGAACGGATGCTGATGGAGCGTTTCCAGGTCGGCCGCCCCGCCATCCGTGAAGCGATGCAGGCGCTCGCCAATATGGGACTGATCGAGATTTCGCACGGCGAGCGTGCCAAGGTGCTGCAGCCGACGGCGCAATCGCTGCTGAAACAAATGGACGTCGCCGCCAAGATCATGCTTTCGGCGTCTTCGGATTCGCTTGAACACCTGAAAAACGCGCGCATTTTCTTCGAACGCGGCATGGTGCGCGAGGCGGCAAGCCGAGGATCGCCCGCCGACGTCGCCGCGCTCGAGGAGACCTTGAAGCGGCAGCGTGCCGCGCTCGGCGATTCCGACGCCTTCATTGCCGCCGACATGGCGTTTCATGGCCGTATCGCGCAGATTTCCGGCAATCCGATCTTCAGTGCCGTGAGCGAAGCCATGCTCGGCTGGCTCAAGGAATATCACACGGAAATGCTGATCTGGACCGGCAAGGAAAACGTGACGCTCTCGGAACACGCCGAAATCATCGACTGCATCCGGCGCGGCAATCCCGATGAAGCCGAACAGGCGATGATCAAGCATCTCGAGCGCTCGCGAGCGCTCTATGCGCCCAAAGGCAAGGTCGAGAGCCAGAGCGCGTAGCGAACGAGGCGGCCCTCGCCCCCTCACCAGCACAAGATCAAGGGATGTCGATACGGACGACCGCATAGGCGGAGAGCACGAATTTTTCGCCCTTGTGCGCCCTCGCCTCCGGCGTTTTCCCGCCCGCCCGAAGCCATGCCTCGTCGAGTTCCGTGAGCCGGCACCCGTCCGCTCCGCCTTCGGTGAGCACCAACTCCTGAGGCTCGGACGTCAGGTTGGCGAACAGGAGCGTCGCGCGGCCGCTTGCCGTGCCGAGTCCGACGACCCGATCGGGCGCGGGTGTGTCGACGGCGATGCGCCTGCCGCCCGAAAGCTCAGCAAGCCAACGCAGGACATGGAACAACGGCCGTGGATGGCCCTCTTTGACCGGTTCGCCCGGTCCGGCCACTAGCCCGAATTGGCCGGCGAGCGTCGAAAGCGTCAACACCTCTGGCTGCGCTTCCACGACCGTCGCCGCATAGGCAAGCGTCCAGGCGGCACCGAAGAGCGCATTGTGGCGCGGATCGCGGTTCGCCATCGCGATGCGCTTGCCGAGCGGATTGTCCTTCGTCCGGCTCCCATAGGGATTCTGGCGCATGGCGATGGTCGAGGGACCGATGCGATAGGGCTTGTCGCCATAGATCGCCCGGACGGACCGCGTCACGTACCGCAGCGCCTCGAAGGTCTGCATGACACTCAGGTCGTCGGCGGCGTGGACGATCGGGTTGGTGCAATGAGTCACATAGGA
Source organism: Sinorhizobium fredii USDA 257 (assembly GCF_000265205.3). Classification (NCBI taxonomy): domain Bacteria; kingdom Pseudomonadati; phylum Pseudomonadota; class Alphaproteobacteria; order Hyphomicrobiales; family Rhizobiaceae; genus Ensifer; species Ensifer fredii. Next base: position 2,423,871 of record NC_018000.1, on the reverse strand, counting down.
AAGCCGATCGGCCGGCGCGCGCTTGCGGTTGAGCTCGGTGAAATAGCTGAACATCCCGCCGCCAAGCGGTACACCCGGAAAAGCTCCTTGCGCGGCGGCATAGACATCTTCGAGCGGTGGGCATGCCGGCCAGACGCTGCCCGGCGGCGTCGAATGGCGATCGACCGATGGGGAAACGGCGAGACTTGCGAGCTTCAGGCCGCTGGCGCGCACCATCCGGGCGATGTCGCTCAGTTCCTCATCCACCGGGCGCCGGCACGGCACGAAGCATTCGAGCGTCACTGCCGCGCCGGAGGCATCGGCCATTTGCCGGAAGTGCCTCAACGCTGCTGCGCCATGGCCGGCATCGGGATCGAAGTGGCAGATCAAATGGCCGGCACCTAGCTCGCGGATCAGACCTGCGTCGAGCAGTTCGTCGCTTACCTCGTCGGGTCTCAACCCGATGCCGATTGCCGACAGTGTTCCTTGATCGCGCCTCAGTGAAACTTCGATCCGGCTTGGCGTTTGCTCGACCTTCGGGGTAGCCGCGCCGATCTGCCGGATCGACAGCCGAATGGCCTGATGAACCGTATCCCCGGCTTTCAGCACATAGGGCCAGGGCAGCGCCAGCGGCCTCACATAGGTCTTGTAGGAGCCGTCGGTCCAGTTCCGCTGGTCCTCCATCTCGAATACGTCGCCCGCCATGCGGCACTCGGCCTCGACCCCGGGCATGATCTCATGGGTGATCGCGGCGATATCCTTGAAGGGCTGCCAGGGCTCGATCAGATCGGGAAAAAACCGATCGCTCGATCGATCCGTCTCCATGCTCGACTGTGATTGGCCGGCCGGCCACACCGACGATCGGATGCAGAATTGCAAAGCCGGCGCGCGCCGTTTCGAAATCGCGATCGGGCGTAAAGCGCGCATCGAAGTTGAGAGTGTCGGGGAAGACTTCGATCGTCGCCCGGCAACCGAGGATTGCTCCGTCGGGCGCCTGGAAACGGGCGTTGTATCGGACAATAGCCGCCGCCTCTTCCTCTTCGATCGCCAAGTCGCCGACCACGGCCTCGCATGTTCCCCAATCACGGTCGCGTACGAGAAAGGAAATCGCCCGCAGCACCTCTTTGCCGGAAAAGCGGATCGTGCGCAGATTGCCGCCGACAAGCTCGGCGCTGAAGCGACCTGCTTCGAGTCGGCGCGCTTCCGGCTCCTGCTCTTCGGTGCCGAAGAGGAGAAAGGCGCGCGAGGCCGTCATTGGAGGAAGTCCTCGACCGGCACGGTTTTGCCCTTGGCGGCGCTGCGATAGGATGCCTCTACCAATGCGAACGTCTTGAGATTGTCCCTGCCGGAGGTGTCCGGCTCGCGGCCGGTGCGCAGACAGTCGACCCAGTGCTGCTGGATGAGGCTGACGCTCTCCTGAATGTTGTGCCAGGGGGCCGATGCCCAGGGAAGAAGACGCGGCGCGACATCCGTCATCTCCGTGCCGTCCCGCGAGTGGACGTGAAGGCGGTAGCCCTGCGAGAGCCGCAGCGTGCCCTTGCTTCCGTCCACCTCCAGCAAGGTTTCGGGGAAGGGCTCGACCGGCAATTTGGTGGCGTAGCTGCAATCGACAAGCGAGGTGATCCCGGCCCGATGGTCGAGCATCATGGTCGCAACGTCCTCGCCGACGATATGCGGGTTGACCCGGCGCGTGCGGGCGGTCACCGACGTCGCATCGCCGAAGAGATAACGCGCGACATCGAGCGCGTGGATGCCGAGATCCTCGATGATGAAGCGCTTGCCGGTCGCCAGATACGGCTGGCCGGAAAAGACGTCATAGGCCGACCGGAAGCTCACGCGGCCCCAGAACACCTCGCCGATCGCGCCGTTGTCGATCGCGGCCTTTGCGGCCCGGATCGGCGATTGCCAGCGGAAATTCTCGTGCACCATCAGCGGTACGCCCGCCGCGGCGCAGGCGGCGACCATCGCCTTGGCGTCCTCCATCGTCGGCGCAATCGGCTTTTGACAGATCGTCGGAATGCCATGCCGCGCGGCCATCTCCACGAGCGGGCGGTGGCTTCTGACGGTCGTCGCAATATCGACGAAGTCGAAGCCGCCATCGGCAAACAGATCCTCGGCCGAGGTGTAGCGTCGCGTGATGCCGAACTCGTCGCCAATTGCCCGAAGCCTTGCGGGATCGCGGTCGCAGATTGCGACGATGCGCGCCCCCTCGGCGTCGCGCCAACCATGCATCTGGTTGACCGCGAAAAAACCGCAACCAATCAGCGCACCCTTCAGAACTGCCATTACTCAACCCTTCTTTGCGAGTTGCATCAGCGTCACCTGCTGCTGCAGCCGGCGTTGCGCCTGGTCGACGACGACCGCAACGATGATCACGATGCCCTTGATGACCATCTGCCAGAACGACGAAATCCCCATCATGACAAGACCGTCGGAAAGTATGCCGATGACGAAGGCGCCGATGATGGTGCCGCCGATCGTGCCCCGGCCGCCGGACATCGACGTGCCCCCGAGCACGGCGGCGGCGATGGCGTTTAGCTCGAAGGAGTTGCCGGTCGCCGGGTGCGAGGCCATCAGTTCCGACGAGATGACCAGGCCGACGATCGCCGCGCAGAAGCCGGAGAACATGTAGACGAACATCTTCACCCGATCGACGCGGATGCCGGACATGCGGGCGGCCCGCTCATTGCCGCCGACCGCGAAGATATGGCGGCCGATCGGCGTGCATTTCGCCACATAGGCGGCGGCAAGCGCCACGACGATGAGGATCCAGATCGACACCGGCAGGCCGAGCAGCCGGCCGGAGCCGAGGAAGGCGAAGCCGGTCGTCGACAGTTCCGGCTTGCCGACGAGGTTCGGGAAGGTCTGGCCGTCCGACGACAGCAGCGCGAAACCGCGCGCGACATAAAGCGTGCCGAGCGTCGCGATGAACGGCGCGACATTCAGCTTGGTGATCAGCAGGCCGTTGATCGCACCGATCACGATGCCGACCGCCAGCGTGATGAGACACACCTCGAAGACATTGAAATAGATCGTGTAGCCGAACTGCAAATCGATGCCGTTCAGGATCAGGCCGCCCGCCACCATGCCGCAGAGCCCGACGATCGAGCCGACGGAGAGGTCGATGCCGCCGGTGATGATCACGAAGGTCATGCCCATGGCGAGGAAGGCGTTGAGCGCCACGTGCTTCGACATCAGGATGAGGTTCGCGGTCGAAAGGAAGTTCGGCGCGAAGACCGAGAAGAAGGCGATCACCGCGAAGAGCGCGATGAACGTCCTGAGCTTCATCAGGGTCAGCAGGAGAGAGCCGTTCGGGGCATCCGCGGCGTTGGTGGTCGTCGTTGCCGTCGTCATCAGGCGTGTTCCCTTGTCGTCTTGTGGCCTTCGGCCGAAGCCTTCACGATCATCTCTTCCGTCGCCTCGGCGCGGTCGATGACGGTGACGAGCCGTCCATTGCTCATGACGGCAATGCGGTCGGAGAGCGCCATCACCTCTTCGAGGTCGGAAGTGGAAAACAGGATCGCCAGCCCCTCGCCGGCGAGCTGCCGCATGGTGCGGAAGACATCGGCCTTGGCGCCGACGTCAATGCCGCGGCTCGGCTCGTCCATCAACAACACCTTCGGCCTGGTCATCAGCGCCTTGCCAATGACGACCTTCTGCTGGTTGCCGCCCGACATCGAAGTGACCTCGAAATCCGGATTCGGCGCCTTGATGGAGAGGTCGCGGATCGCCGCCTTTATCGCCTCCTGCTCTTTCTCGCCGACAATATGGAAACCGAAGCGCAGAAAGCGCTCGAGGCTCGCCAGCGTCAGGTTGCCGGCAATCGAGAGCGCCTGCACCAGCCCTTCGCGCTGGCGATCCTCCGGGATCATCGCCAGGCCTTGCTGGATCCGCTCGGAGGTATCGCAAGCGGAAACCTCGACGCCGCCGACATGGACGCGCCCGGTCGAATGGCGGTGCTGGCCGATGACGCACTCGAAGAACTCGCTTCGCCCGGCACCCATCAGCCCGTAAATACCGAGGACTTCGCCGGCGCGCAGCGAGATTGACACGTGGTCGACGGCAAGCCCGCCGGTGCGCCGCGGCAGGCAGATGTCTTCGGCGCGGAAAGCCTCTTCACCGAGGCGATGATCGATCGACTTGGCGAAATCCTTCGCATCCGAACCGATCATCGAACGGACGATCCACCTGGTATCGATGTCCCTGACCAATGCGTGGCCGGTGATCTGACCGTCGCGGAGCACCGTGATGTAGTCGCCGATCCTCATCAGCTCTTCGAGGCGGTGTGAGATATAGACGATCGTCACTCCTTGCGCCTTCAATTCGCGAATGACCCTGAAGAGCACGTCGACTTCCGCCGCCGAAAGCGCCGAGGTCGGTTCGTCGAGAATGAGGATGCGGGTATTAAGCGAGATCGCCTTGGCGATTTCGACCAATTGCTGCTGGCCGATCGGCAGATCCTCGACGAGGGTCTCGGCGTCGATACCGGCATCCAGTCTGTCGAGAAAATGGTTGGCCTTGTCGATCTGGGCGCGATGATCGATGCCGCGCAGGCCGCGGGTCACTTCACGTGTCGCGAAGATATTTTCGGCAACGGATAGGTTGCCGAAGAGATTGAGCTCCTGGAAGACCATGCCGATCCCGTAGCGCTGGGCATCGGCCGGCGAGTGGAAGTTGACCTCCTTGCCATCGAGCAGAATGCGACCGAGCGAGGGCTTTTCGACGCCGGCGATGATGCGCATCAGCGTCGACTTTCCGGCGCCATTCTCGCCGACAAGCACGTTTACGGCACCGCGCCGCAGCGTCAGGTTGGCGTGGCGCACGGCGACGATCCCGGAATAGACCTTGGTGACGTCCTCAAGGCGCAGCACGCAATCGTCGTTCTCAGGCGGCCACATGGTCATCCACCCACCGTCAACTGCGCCGGCGCGAAGACCGGCAACTGCCCCTTGGCGGGCGCGGGATAGGCCCCGACCGCATCCAGCTTCTTGCCGACGAGTTGGTCGCGCGAGAGCTTTTCGAGCACCAGGCCGTTCACATGGGTATTGAAGGCCTTGCCGTATTGTGCCCACTCAATCTGGTTCTTGAACTCGTTGAAGTTCACGAAGTCGAGGCTGTCGCGGATCGCCGTGCCGCGGATCGCCGGACCGATCTGGACGCGCGCATCCGCCTTGCCGTCGCTGTCGGCATCGACGTCTACATAGGCCGAGCGCGACTTCGTCTCCGCCTTGACGATGGTGCCGGAAAGGCGCGCGGCGAAGGTCCAGGGCGCACTGCCCTGCTTCTCCTTGTGCCCATATTTTGCGCCGGCCGCTTCCAGATTGCTTGCGGCGAGCGAGGCAACCTCGGAGAACGGTCCCGCCTTCCTGTCGAGATAGGGCACGACCTTGCTGTCCCAAATCTCCGCGACCATCCGATCCGGATCGAAGCCACCGGTGGCGGATTGCGCCGCCTCCTCCGCCGTTGGCGTCTTGATGAACTTGCAGCCGGCGAGCGCCAGCACTACCGCAAGGACGATGACGGACGCGCCCCTCGTAATTGGCATCGAGACCTACTCCATAGGGAATGCAGGCGCGCGAGGCTGCTGCCGTCGCGCGCCAAACGGCGATCAGTTGGTGAGTGCGAATGTCTCGAGCTGGTCGGCGTTTTCGCTGTTGATCAGCACGCAATCCATGAGCTGCTTTTCTTCCGCCGGCTTCTTGCCGGTGGTGATGTACTCATGCGCCTGCTGGACCGCCATCTGCGCTTGGGCATAGGCCGGCTGAAGCACGGTCGCCTTGATGCCGCCGGACTTGATCGAGTCGCGCACGTCGTTGGAACCGTCGAAGCCGACGACGATGATGTCCTTGCGGCCGGCGGCCTGCAGCGCGGCGATCGCGCCCATTGCCATCGTGTCGTTGCCGGAGATGACGCCCTTGATGTCGGGATTGGCCTGCAGGATGGTTTCCATCTTGCTGTAGCCCTCGGTCTGGCTCCAGTTCGCCGACTGCTGCGCCACCATCTTCATCTCCGGATATTCGTCGATGACGTCGTGATAGCCCTTGGAGCGGATGCCGGCGTTGAGATCGGCTTCGCGGCCGAGCAGTTCGACATAGTTGCCGGACTCGCCCATCAGTCGGACGAATTCCTCGGCGCCGAGTTGGGCACCCTGGTAGTTGTTGGAGACGATCTGCGAGACGGCGACGCCGGTGGCGTTGATTTCCCGGTCGATCAGGAAGGACGGCACGCCGGCGTCCTTCGCCTTCTGCACGGCGGCGATCGAGGCTTCCGAGCCGGCATTGTCGAGGATGATGGCCTTGGCGCCGCGGCCGATCGCGGTGTCGACCAGTTGCGACTGCTTGTTGGCGTCGTCGTCATGCACGAGGACGAGCGTCTCGTAGCCGAGTTCCTTGGCCTTCGCCTCGGCCCCGACCGCCTCGGCCTTGAAGAACGGGTTGTCATGCGACGGCGTGATGATCGCAATCAGGTCCGCCGCGTAAGCGGGAATAGCGGAGCCCGCCGCCAGGAATGCGGCAAAGGCGGCCACGGTCATTCTGCGTGTTAGTTTCATCGGTTCTCTCCTCCCAGGTTGAAAAATGACCGGAGCCGCCCCATGGCCCCGGTGTCTCACGCGATCAGGTGATGCGTCGGATGCTGTCGGCGATCTCCTGCGGCTCGAAGACGCGCTTCCAGTCGTCGCGCATCAGCATCGGCTTGCCGAACTCGATCGCCTTGTTGCAGGCATCCGAGAAGACGCCCTCGACCTCTTCGAAGATCACGGCGCCGAGCACGTTCATGTGGCCGAGCAGGAAGTCGCGGGCCGCCTCTTTCGGCACGCCGCGGGCGACGCATTCGTCCATGGCCTCGCGCATGACGACGAGCAGCGATGCGCAGACCGTCTCCGACAGGCCGGGCTCGAGCAAGGCCATCTGCTCGACGGTGACCCGATGCGAACGCATGACCGGCGCCCAGATGATCTTGGCGATCTCCTCGCCTTTGGCGTAGTCCGCCTCCGGCCCCTGCATCAGCGCGGAGACGATGTGCTGCTTGGCGGCGACGCCGCCGAAATGATCCTTGCGCGCGGCAAGCTCCGTCTCGTCGTTGAAGATCGGCGGATGGCAGGGATGCGTGACGAAATAGGTCAGGTCGTCGCGCCGCGGCAGATGACCGGCAAAGGGTGCGGCGGCATCAAGGACGATCATCATCGTGCCTGGCCTCAGCTTGTCGACAATGCCGGCCGCTACCTTGCCGATCACCGTATCCGGCACCGCAAGGATGACGACCTCGGCCCCCTCGAGTGCGGTGTCGATCGAGACCGTCTCGAGCCCGAGTTCCTTTGCCAGCCGCGCTTTGCCTGTCTCGCTAACCTCGACGTGGCGAACGTCGAAGTGCGAGTGTTTGAGGTTCTTGGCGAGCCGGCAGCCCATCTTTCCACCGGCGCCCAATAGGGCAATCGAAGTCATCTGCATCTCCCGCATGTCGATAACGGAAGCGATAGACGAACTGGTATGATGAGTCAATGAGTATATCAGCAACGGCATCCCTAGCGCCGCAGTTGCGATTTCTTGCCTAATCCTGCACGCTTCAAAAGAATGTGATAAACAGATGATTTGACATCTACCGGCGGAGCGGCGACAGCCATGCCCATGAGCGAGGCCAAGGCCATCATTGAGCGACAGCGCCTACGCGAGGAGACCGCGCCGCTTCGTGCGCGTATCCTTGACGAACTCGCGCAGCTGCAGTGGGACGGTCTGCGCTACAGCCACACCGTCCCGGAGCTTTCCCTTTACCGTGTCGTCGAGCCGGCCGGCCCTTTTTCCGCCGTCTATGAGCCTAGCCTGTCCTTGATCATCAAGGGGAGCAAACGCGTCCATGTCGGTAATCAGACGCTCGTCTACGACGACTCCTGCTTTTTCCTGACGGCCCTCGGACTGCCGGCGACCGGCCAGATCTGCGAGGCGAGCCTGGACGAGCCCTATGTGGCAGCTTCGCTCCGGCTCGATCTCGAGAGGCTGCGGCGGATCATCGCCGACCACGACCTGCATCCGACGGAGGCGCCCGAACGCGACCTCGTCGGCGTCGCCGTCGGCGCCGCGACACCCGCACTGTTCGACGCTTTTCTGAGACTGATTTCGCTTGCAAATGCGCCGGCCGACATACCGTTCCTGGCAAGTCACATTCACAATGAAATCCTCTATCGGCTGCTCACCGGCGAGCAGGGCGCGCGACTCAGACGCTTCGCGCTGGCCGGCACCAACAGCAACCGTGTCGCCCGAGCAATCGCATGGCTGAAAGAGAACTACACCCAGCCGCTGCGCGTCGAAGAACTGGCGGAGATCGCCAATATGGGGGTCTCGACGTTGCACCACCATTTCCGCGCCATGACCGCCATGAGCCCGCTGCAGTTCCAGAAGCACCTCCGCCTGCACCACGCACGGGAACTGATGCTGTCGCAATCGCTCGACGCGGCGACGGCGGCGCTGCGCGTCGGCTATGAGAGCCCGACACAGTTCAGCCGCGAGTATCGCCGCGCTTTCGGCCACCCGCCGCTGCGCGACATCCGGGCAATCCTAAACTCCAGCGATTCCACCAAGCGCGATTCCGTCGGTTAGCGCAGACGCGTCTCAAACCGCGCCTATGATCACGATCCCGTCACCGCGACAGGAATAGGCAATTATCCGACAGGATCGAATCTACCGGGCCGGAAGCTTGTCTTCTAATCTGCCGCTGCAGCCTGGCGAATGGCTGCGGCGCGCGAGCGGTATTTTCCGAACATCCCGAGATCCGCGTCTCAACGCGAGGAGAACACCATGGCAATTGTGACTATCAACGGCGTCGAACATTCGGTCGATGCCGAGGCGGATATGCCGCTTCTTTGGGTGATCCGTGATCTGGTTGGATTAACCGGCACGAAGTTCGGCTGCGGCATGGCGCAATGCGGCGCCTGCACAGTCTATGTCGACGGTTCGGCGGTCCGATCCTGTCAGACCATGATCGGCGACATCGAAGGCGCGCAGATAACCACAATCGAGGGCCTGAAGGGCAAGGTCGCAGAAGCGGTGCAGGCCGTCTGGGCCGATCTCGACGTCCCGCAGTGCGGCTACTGCCAGTCGGGCCAGATCATGTCGGCGACAGAACTGCTGACGAGCAATCCGAAGCCCAACGACGAGGACATCGACGCTGCGATGTCGGGCAACCTCTGTCGGTGCGCCACCTATCATCGCATCCGTGCCGGCATTCACGAAGCCGCAAAGCGCCTGGAGGGCTGAACCATGCTACCAAAATTGATGCAATCGGTTACCCTCCCCGCCGCGCGGGTCGAGGCTTCGCGGCGGCAATTCCTGATCGGCGCGCTGGCGACCGGCACCGGCCTTGCCATCGGCTTCCGCCTCCTGTCTGCGTCGCCGGCGGCGGCGAGCGAGACGGCGACAACACACGGTTCACATGCCTTTTCCCCCTATCTCACGATCGATGGCGATGGAACGGTGACCGTCCTTTCCTCCCAGTTCGAAATGGGGCAAGGCTCCTATAACGGCATCGCCACGCTGGTGGCAGAGGAACTCGATGCCGACTGGTCGACGATCGACGTGAAGGGGGCTGCCGGCAATATCAAAGCCTACGGCAACATCGCCTTCGGCGGTACGATGCAGGGAACCGGAGGCTCGACCTCCATGGTGACCTCGTGGGAACGCTATCGCAAGGCGGGTGCCGCGGCCCGCGCCATGCTGGTTGCCGCCGCGGCCTCCGAGTGGGGTGTCGATTCGGCCGAAATCGCCGTCGAGAAGGGCGTTCTCTCCCATCCCTCCGGCAAGAACGGCGGTTTCGGCGTCTTCGCCGCCAAGGCGGCAACAATGCCGGTGCCCCCGGATGTGACGCTGAAGCAGCCGAGCGACTGGAAGCTCATCGGCAATTCCGAACTGAAGCGTTTCGACAGCGCCCGCAAGGCGAACGGGACGGAGCAATATACGATCGACGTCAAGCTTCCCGGCATGCTGACTGCGGTGATCATCCATCCGCCGCTTTTCGGCGCCAAGGTGAAGTCCTTCGATGCGGCGGCCGCGCGCGCCATTAAGGGCGTTGTCGACGTCGTTGAAACGCCGCGCGGTGTCGCCGTGGTCGGTGAAAACATGTGGGCGTCGATCAAGGGACGCGAAGCCGTCACCGTCGAATGGGACGAGGCAGGAGCGGAAAAGCGTGGAACGCAGCAGCTCATGTCCATGTACCGCGACCTCGTGAAGAAGCCCCCGGCGGCGGTCGCGCGTAAGGACGGCGACGCCGAGGCTGAATTCGCTAAGGCCGCGAAAGTCATCGAGGCGAGTTTCGAGTTCCCGTACCTGGCGCATGCGGCGATGGAACCGCTGAACGCGGTCGCGCGCATGAACGAAGACGGCACTCTGGAAATCTGGGGCGGGCACCAGTTCACGGACGTTTACCAGAAACTCGCTGGAGATGCGGCCGGAATCGCCCCTGAGAAGGTACGCCTGCATGTCATGAAGACCGGCGGCAGCTTTGGCCGGCGGGCGGTCTTCGACGGTGACGTCGTCGTCGAGGCGGTGCATGTGGCCAAGGCCATCGGTTTCCGTGCGCCGGTAAAGCTGCAATGGACCCGCGAGGACGACATGCGGGGGGGCCGCTATCGACCCGCCTATGTGCACAGCCTCAAGGCCGCCATCGACGACGGCGGAAAACTCGTGGCCTGGAACAATCACATCGTCGGCCAATCCATCGTGGCAAAGACGGCGTTCGAGGGTATGGTCAAGAACGGGGTCGACCCGACCTCCGTCGAGGGGGCAAGCAATCTGCCCTACACTATTCCCAACCAGACAGTCGGCCTGACGAGCACGGAGGTGGGCGTTCCCGTTCTATGGTGGCGCTCGGTCGGCTCGACGCACACCGCCTTCGCCGCAGAGACCTTCCTCGACGAAGTCGCCGAGGCGGCGGGACGCGATCCGGTCGAATTCCGTCTCTCCATGCTCGAGCCGGAGTCGCGTCACGCAACGGTTCTCAAGCTGGTGGCGGAAAAAGCCGGTTGGCAGAAGCCCTTGCCGGAAGGACGCTTCCGCGGCGTGGCCATCGCCGAGAGCTTCGGTTCCGTGGTCGCCGAGATCGCCGAGGTCTCGACCGACGGCAAAGGACAGATCAAGGTGGAACGCGTCGTCGCGGCGGTGGATTGCGGCCTGGCGATCAATCCGGATCAGGTCCGCGCCCAGGTCGAGGGCGGGATCGGCTTCGGGCTCAGCGCCATATTCGGCGAGGAAATCACTCTGACTGACGGCAAGGTCGACCAGGGCAATTTCGACCTGTATACGCCGCTGCGGATCGATGCGATGCCGGCAGTCGAGGTCCACATCGTCGCCTCCGCAAACCCGCCCTCCGGTATCGGCGAGCCCGGCGTGCCGCCGATCGGCCCTGCCGTTGCCAACGCCGCCTACAAGGCGCTCGGCAAGCGGATCCGCGTCATGCCTTTGGCAAAATCGCTGAACGCGTAAACCTGCCTGCCCGGCTGGCCAGACGGTCGGCCGGGCAAGCATGCTCGCGGCGTCAGGCAGCTTCGAATCTTTCCGGTCGGAAATTCGCGAGCATGGGGTGCTTCTCACCCGTGGCGATTTCGAAAGCCAGAAGCTCGCCGGCGATCAGGCCAAGCGTCGCTCCGCTATGGCTGAAGGCGACGAAATAGCCTGGGATCGCCATGAGTTCGCCGAAGACTGGCTCGCCATCGCCCGGAATCGGCTTGCGGCCGACGCCATAGCCTTCGAGTTCCAGCCTTGGATTGCCCTCAAGAACCCTGGAAGCCTCGGCGAGCAGACCCTCGAGCGTTTCGGCCCTCACCTCGTAGTTTCCCTCCGATGTCTCGACGACTTCCTCCTCGGACCAGGCGGCATCGAGAACGAAGCGCTGCTCGGGCGCCGGGCGGATCGCGACGCGCGGTGTATTGAGCACCGCCTTCAAGGGCAGTTCGACAGGTTTCGTCGTCACGAGCAGCGACACCGGCGTTGCATCGTCGATCCGCTGCCCGGCCTCCGCGACCATCTTCGGCACGGACGGCCCCGTTGCAAGAAGGACGACATCGCCGCGATAGAACGTTCCCGAGGACGTCGAAGCACCCAAGGCACGCCCGCCCTCTACGACCACGCTAGCGCGGCCGCTATCGGTGACCAGTGTGCCGCCGCGTTCGGCGAATTCGGCAAGCAGCACGCCGATCAGCTTCGGCAGGTCGACCCAGCCCTCGCCGGGGTTGAAAATCGCCCCCTGCCTGGTGATCGCTCTTGCATCCACGCCGGGGGTGATCTTTGCGACGGCGTCTGGCGCCAGATGGAGCGCATCATAGGCGAGCGAGACTTCGTGGCGATAAGCGGCCTCGATCTCGTTCGTCTCGTCGTCCGCATCCCAGGTGAGGCCACCGTCGAACGACAGCCAATCCGCATCCGGCTGACGGGCTTTGAGCGTCCGATAACGGTCGATACCGGCCATGCGCAGGCGGTGATAGGCCTGCGAACGCATGCGCGAGGAATTGAGCCAGGAGAGCGAACGGCCGGAGGCACCGTTTGCCGGGGGACCGTCATTGACGATGGTCACCTCTATTCCTCGACGCGCCAGTTGCAGGCCGGTGGATACGCCGAAGATGCCCGCGCCGATGATGACGACTTTCGATACTCTGTTCTTCTGCATGGGATTTTCTTCCAGGCCTATGACTCAAAGGGTGTTTCGGGCGACACGGCTAGAGGACTTCCGCCAGGAAGCGCTTCAGCCGTTCGCTTTGCGGGCGATCGAAGATCTGCTGCGGCGGGCCGGCTTCGATGACCTTGCCTTCGTCCATGAAGACGACTTGATCGGCGACGCGGCGGGCGAAGCCCATTTCGTGGGTGACGACGACCATCGTCATGCCCCGGCGGCCAAGATCGGCCATCAGGCTCAGGACGCCCTTCACCAGTTCCGGATCAAGCGCGCTCGTCACCTCGTCGAAGAGAATAACCTCCGGCTCCATCGCCAGGGCCCGCGCAATCGCGACGCGCTGCTGCTGCCCACCCGAAAGACTCCCCGGGCGGTGATGCTTGCGGCCGGCAAGCCCGACATCGTCGAGGCGCGCCATGGCTATCCGCCCGGCCTCCTCCTTCGGCATACCCTTGATCTTCACCAGCGACAGCATGACGTTTTCGAGTGCCGTGTGATCGGGAAAGAGGTTGAAGTGCTGGAAGACCATGCCGACCCGGCGGCGCAATTTCTCAGGTTTCATGGCAAGAATGCTCTCGCCGTCGAGACGAATGTCGCCACCTTTCGGCTCGACAAGGCGATTGAGGCAGCGAAGCAGCGTCGACTTGCCGGAACCGGATGGGCCGATGACGCAGGTAACGGTTCCAGGCTTGACTGTCAGATCGACGCCCTTCAGCACGTCGAGGTCGCCATAGGCCATGCTGAGCTTGCGTACCTCCAGGCTGCCGCCCTTGAAGACCGGCAGGGTTTCGTCCTTGGCCTTGCCTTCCGACTCCAGCTCGCTGACCTCGTCGAGGCCGCTGGTGACCCCGCCCGGGTGCTGCTTGCCGAGGCGCAGGCGGTTGTCGATCGCGTTGACGACATGGGTGAGTGGCACGGTGATGACCAGATAGAAGACACCGGCGAGCAGCAGCGGAGAGAGGTTGCCCGTGACCACGGCCTGATCCTGGCCGACACGGAAGATCTCCCGCTCCGAAGCAAGCAGGCCGAGGAAATAGACCAGGCTCGAATCCTTGACGTTGCCGATGAACTGGTTGACCAGCGCCGGCAGCACCCGGCGCACGCCCTGGGGCACGACGATCAGCCGCATGCCCTGGCCATAGCTCATGCTGAGCGCCCGGCAGGCCTCCATTTGCCCGCGCTCGACGCTCTGGATACCCGAGCGGAAGATCTCGCCGATATAGGCGCCGGCAATGAGGCTCAGCGCCAGGATGCCGAGCGGGTAGGGAGACGGCCCGAAGATGTCGCGACCGAGCCGCGCAAAACCCTGGCCGATCAAAAGGATGGTGACGATCGCGGGCAGGCCGCGGAAGATGTCTGTATAGACCCTTGCCGGGATGCGCAGCCACGGCGAGCGCGAGATCCCCATGATCGCCAGCACCATGCCGATGACGACGCCGAGCACCGTCGAGGCCGCCGCGAGAATAAGGGTGTTCTTCAGGCCGACGGCAATCATCGTCGGCAGCACTTCCGCCATTGCTTCCCAATCGAGGAAGCTGCGGCGGAGATTTTCAAGCCAATTCATGGAAATGTCCTTACCCCTTCAATCCGGGCGGCCCGGCCGCCTTATGGGCGACCGGGCGCGGATCACTAGTTCTTGGGAAGGTATTCGTCCGGCATCGGAGAGCCCGGGAACCACTTCTGGTAAAGCGTCTTCCAGGTTCCGTCCTGCATGGCCGCATGCAGTCCCTCGTTCAGCGCTTCGCGCAGGCCGTCATTGCCCTGGCGGATGACGAAGCCCGCGGGCGCATCGAAGCTCGGGATATTGACCGTCACCTTCAGGTTGTCGTAACGGCCGGTGTAGTCCTTGGCGGCTTCGTAATCGAGGAAGTGGGCGTCGATCGTCCCGTTGTTGAGAGCGACGACCGCCGAATTGTTGTCCGGGAACTTGACCAGATCCGTGCCGGCGAAGTTCTTTTGCGCGTAGATTTCCTGCAATGTTCCTTGCACGACGCCGAGGCGCTTGCCTTTCAGGCCCTCAGGCTTATTGATCGCCTCGTCGGCCGTGAGGATGGACAGATAGCCGGCAAGGTAGCCGTCGGAGAAATCAACCGTTTTCTTGCGCTGCTCGGTCGTCCCGATGGCGGCAACCGCCACATCGAAGCGTCCATTGGCGACGGATGGCATCAGCGCCGAAAATTCCTGGCCGGTGAAGACGACCTGATCCTTCTTGTAGCCGATGCGCTCGGCGACATTGAGGAAGAGCTCGATATCGAAACCGGTGAACTGGCCATCGGCGGTGGCGAACGTATAGGGCTTGGCGTCCCCCATGGTTCCGACGCTGATCACCTTGGGGTCGATGAGTCCCAGCTTGTTTTCCTCGGCGGTGGCGCCCGAAACGGCGGCACCGAGGACAGACAGCGCAAGCGCCACGAAAGAGGCGCGCGTTCGAGTGAGCAACGATGCTCCAGTCTTCATCATGTTCATCAATAGGTTCTCCGCTCTGGTGTTCCGTTATTGCTGCGCCGACGTGTCTTTCAGGCAGAGCAGTCGCGTGCGGACAGGAGGTCGGCACCGCCCGTCCGGCGAAATGCCTCTTCGGCATGCCGGTGCAGTTTATCCGATGAGACCGGTCTCTTTTGTGAATGAGACCGGTCTCTTTCGGACTTGATGATTGTTAGCTGCGCATTGACCACTCGTCAACATCTCTTGTAATGCTAATGCATGGATGAGCATCTCCCGCGAAAACCCTCTGTCACGGTGGCCGACGTCGCGCGCGCCGCAAACGTATCGAAAGCCACCGCTGCGCGCGTTCTCGGCGGCTATGGAACGGTCAGCGACGGCGTCCGGGAAAACGTCCTGCAGGCGGCGCGCAGGCTCGACTACAGGCCGAACGAGCTGGCACGCAGCATGACGACCGGCCGATCGGGGACGATCGGCGTCGTCGTCGGCGATATCGAGAACCCGTTCTTCAGTGCCGCGGTACGCGGCATCGCGGATATTGCCAAAACCGCCGGGTTCAACGTCATCCTCGCAAACTCCGGCGAGGACATCGAAGCCGAAAAAGCCGCGGTCAAAACCCTGCTCGCCAAACGCGTCGACGGTCTGATCGTCACGCCCTCGCGCGCTCGTGAGACGTCGCATCTCGAGGACGTGGTTCGATCCGGAAGGCCGCTGGCGCTTCTGGACCGCGCCATACCGGGCCTGTCGGTGGACGCGGTTACGGTCGACGACCGCGAAGCGGCAGAGGCGGCGACAGAGCTGTTGATTGGCCGGGGTCACCGCAAGATCGCCTATATCACCGCCTGCGATACGCCGGAGCACCGGTACGCTACCATCGAAGACATTCACACCGCCTCGGTTCGCCTGCGCATCGAAGGGTTCCTCGCTGCCTGCGAAAGGGCGCGGATCCTCGATCCCACCGGTTTGATCCGGCTCGGCGCCAACGGCCGCGCCGAAACCCGCAAACTTGCGCTCGAGCTTCTCGGCTCACACGAGCGGCCGACCGCGATACTGGCCTCCGACAGCCTCATCGCTCTGGAAGTGTTCAAGGTGATCCGCGAACTTTCCCTCGGGATCCCCGATGACGTGTCGCTGATCACCTTCCACGATGCGGATTGGACGAGCGTCACGACCCCGCCGATCACCGTCGTCGACCAGCCCGTCTATCGGCTTGGCGAAGCCGTGGCGAAGCTCCTGGTGGCGCGCATGAAGGGCGAGGCTGCGGAACCTCGGCACATTGTTCTGCCCACGACGCTGATTTCCCGCGCCTCCGTTTCGGAGGCGACAAGTTCCAACTGAGAACGGAAATGGGTGGCAAGTACCGCTCTGGCCGACGGGCATCTCCCAATTAAGCATCGCTTCGGGAGTGAGCAGGGGTGAGAAACCCCGACAAGCTCAGGCGCCTGCACTACTGCACGCTTCCTCAGATGGCAGCCAATTTAAGGATAAACATGGAGCAATTCAAAGTGCTACAGCAATCTTTGCGCGCCTGATAAGACGCG
Organism: Sinorhizobium fredii USDA 257; assembly: GCF_000265205.3. Taxonomy (NCBI): domain Bacteria; kingdom Pseudomonadati; phylum Pseudomonadota; class Alphaproteobacteria; order Hyphomicrobiales; family Rhizobiaceae; genus Ensifer; species Ensifer fredii. Next base: position 2,407,258 of record NC_018000.1, on the reverse strand, counting down.
CGGCGCTGTAGAACACATTGAAGACGCCCGGTTTCGCTCGCGCCAGGAAGCCGGGCTGAGGGAGGTCACCCGGCGGAATTCCCGATTGAAGTTCGACTTCGTTTGAAAACCGGATTCGAACATCGCTGCGGTCACCGCATGTCGGTCTCCCGAAGGAGCCGGCAGGCTTCGGCAATTCGGAAATCGTTGATATAGTGAGAGACGTTCTTGCGCGCCAACCGGTTGACTGCACCGGATACCTGCCGGGCCGGCGCGCGCGCCAGCCGCGACGGGGTCAGGTTTTCGTCACGGGCCAGTTGCTGTTCGGCGAGCAGATGGTCGATTCGATCCAGGAATTCACGGTTTTTCGCCGCCAGCGACGAAGCCTGATCGATGTTCGGGGCGGCTGCCGGCAGCGGCCGCGCGCGGGCCGCGACGCTTGCGGTAAGGCCGAAGCTCGTCAAGAACGCCCTCGACTACACCGAAGACATGCGCAACGACCCTGCGGTCTATCTCGACGGGCGCGCGGTCGGTTGCATTACCTGCGCCTATGGCCCGCAGGCGGCCGGCACGACGCTGGTCGCGCTGCGCTCCATCGTCCATGCTCTGCGCGGCTGGCCGACCCCGCTCGGTGTCGGCATCAACAGCGCCTCCTGCCGTTTCTCGCCCGGCGAAGAACCGAGCGACGCCGCAATTGCCGATCAGTTGAAGATCCTGGCCACCCAGGTCATCCAGGGCGCCTTCGCGATGCGGGCCGGGCTGGCTGCGGCCTGGAAGCCGGGCCACCTGGTCTCGGTAGCGTGAGGCAAGGCCGCACGACTCCTGAAAGGCACGAGTTCATGACCATTGCAGTAAAGGCGAACCAGACCAGGGTCGCCGTTGTCCGCACACGCTGGCACGCCGACATCGTCGACCAGAGCGCAAACGCCTTCGTCGATGAATGGGAAGCCCTCGGCGGCCGGCGAACAGAAGTCGATCTCTTCGACGCACCGGGTGCACTGGAGATCCCCCTCCAAGCCCAAACGCTGGCGCGCACCGGCAAATATCAAGCGATACTCGGCTGCGCGTTTGTGGTCGATGGCGGCATTTGCCGCCACGATTTCGTTGCCAGAACCGTGCTCGACGGCATTATGCGCGTCCAGCTTGACACCGGCGTACCGGTTCTGTCGGCTGTATTGACGCCTCATAATTTCCAGGAGACGGAGGCGCACATCCGCTTTTTCAGGATCACTTGTGATCAAAGGGGGCGAAGCGGCCCAGGCCTGCCGGGCGATGGTCGCAGCCCGGGCCGATCTCCTTGCATCTCGGCCAAGACCGGACTTTCAACGCGGCATCCACCGTCGCGACCTCGCCGATCCCGCTTTCCGATAGAAACAGTCTTGACGGCGCGCCGATATCGATGACTATTGGCGTCCATTCACCAGGGGGGTCCCGGCAAGGGGCTGAGATACTGCTAGAGCGCGCAGTGACCCGTTGAACCTGATCCAGTTCATACTGGCGTAGGGACGGTGCAGACGCTTGATGCCAGGATTCCGTATTTCCCGCGATCCACCGGCGATACGTCTTTTCATCCTTCCGGCTTCAGAACTGGGTCTCCAACGCGAAAACTTTGGAGCCTCAAGATGAACGTTTTCAAGCCTCACCCCGCGACACCGGCGGTCACGCAGGGGCCGCTTCCGGCGTCCCGCAAGGTCTACAAGGCGGGAGAGATCCATGCCGATATCCGCGTGCCTATGCGCGAGATCGCGCTGCATCCGACATCCGGCGAGCCGCCGGTCACCGTCTATGATGCCTCCGGGCCCTACACGCTGGAGGACGCCGACATCCGCATCGATCAAGGCCTGCCACCCCTTCGCCGCGACTGGATCCTTGCTCGCGGCGATGTCGAAAGCTACGACGGACGCGCCATCAAGGCGGAGGACAACGGTTTTGCCACCGGCGAGCGGCTGACGCCGGAATTCCCCCTGCGCCACCAGCCGCTGAGAGCCAGGCCGGGGCAAGCGGTCACCCAGCTTGCCTATGCCCGGGCCGGCATCATCACGCCGGAGATGGAATTCATCGCCATCCGCGAGAACCTCGGCCGCAAGGCGGCGAAAGAGACGCTTCAGCGCGACGGCGAGAGCTTCGGCGCGGCGGTGCCCGATTTCGTCACTGCGGAATTCGTCCGCCAGGAAGTGGCGAGCGGGCGGGCGATCATTCCGGCCAATATCAACCATCCGGAATCCGAGCCGATGATCATCGGCCGGAACTTCCTGGTGAAGATCAATGCCAATATCGGCAATTCCGCCGTCACCTCGTCGATGGCCGAGGAAGTCGAGAAGATGGTCTGGGCGACGCGCTGGGGTGCTGACACGGTCATGGACCTTTCGACCGGCCGCAACATCCACAATATCCGTGATTGGATCATCCGCAATTCGCCGGTGCCGATCGGCACGGTGCCGCTCTACCAGGCGCTGGAGAAGGTAAACGGCATCGCCGAGGACCTGACCTGGGAAGTCTTCCGCGACACGCTGATCGAGCAGGCCGAACAGGGCGTCGACTATTTCACCATCCATGCCGGCGTGCGGCTGCATTACATTCCGCTGACCGTCAACCGCGTCACCGGCATCGTCTCGCGCGGCGGCTCGATCATGGCCAAGTGGTGCCTGCACCACCATCGCGAAAGCTTCCTCTACGAGCATTTCGACGAGATCTGCGACATCTGCCGTGCCTATGACGTCTCCTTCTCGCTCGGCGACGGGCTGCGCCCCGGCTCGATCGCCGACGCCAACGATGCGGCGCAGTTCGCGGAGCTCGAAACGCTCGGCGAACTGACGCAGATCGCCTGGGCGAAGGACTGCCAGGTGATGATCGAGGGCCCCGGCCACGTGCCGATGCACAAGATCAAGGAGAACATGGACAAGCAGCTTGAAGTCTGCGGCGAGGCGCCCTTCTACACGCTAGGGCCGCTGACGACCGACATCGCCCCTGGCTACGACCACATCACCTCCGGCATCGGCGCGGCGATGATCGGCTGGTTCGGCACCGCCATGCTCTGCTACGTCACGCCGAAGGAGCATCTGGGACTGCCGGACCGCAACGACGTCAAGGTGGGCGTCATCACCTACAAGATCGCCGCCCACGCCGCCGATCTCGCCAAGGGCCATCCGGCCGCTCGCATCCGCGACGACGCCCTGTCGCGCGCCCGCTTCGAGTTCCGCTGGGAGGACCAGTTCAACCTGTCGCTCGATCCGGAAACGGCCCGCAATTTCCACGACGAGACGCTTCCGAAGGAGGCGCACAAGGTCGCGCATTTCTGCTCGATGTGCGGCCCGAAATTCTGCTCGATGCGGATTTCCCACGACATCCGCGCCGAGGCGCAGAAGGATGGCCTGGAAGCGATGGCTGCGAAATACCGCGACGGCGGCGACCTCTACATGCCGCTCGACGGTGCCGGCCAACCCGCCGGAGAGTAGAATGCGCGTGCTGATCAAGGGGGCCGGCGTCGCCGGCCTTGCGGCCGCCCATGCGCTCGTCGCGCGCGGCGTGGAGATCGCCGTTTCGGAGCCCTCTCCGGGCGTCGCCGGCGCCGCCTCCTGGTATGCAGGCGGCATGCTGGCGCCTTGGTGCGAGCGGGAAAGCGCCGAGGAAGCGGTCCTCACGCGCGGCATCGGCGCAGTGGACTGGTGGGAAGCCGCCCTTCCCGCCGGTTCCGTGCATCGCGACGGCACGCTTATCGTGGCGCCGCCGCGCGACAGCGGCGAACTCAGGCGCTTCGCGTTACGGACCTCCGGTTTCCGCTGGCTCGCGGCGGAGGAAATCGCCGCGCTCGAGCCGGCGCTTGCCGGCCGTTTCCGCGAGGCGCTGTTCTTTCCGGAGGAGGCGCATCTCGACCCGCGCAATGCACTTTCGACACTCAGGGCGGACCTCGAAGCCCGCGGTGTCCCGTTCGGCGGCGATATCGACGAGAGCGACTTCGACCTGACCGTCGATTGCACCGGCGCCGCAAGGATCGGCGACGCTGCGGGACTGCGCGGCGTTCGCGGCGAAATGCTTTATCTGCATACGGATGAGGTCGCGCTCTCGCGTCCGGTGCGCATGCTGCATCCCCGCATCCCGCTGTATATCGTGCCGCGCGGCGACGGGCTCTTCATGTGCGGGGCGACGATGATCGAAAGTGATGACGCCGGTCCGATCACCGCCCGCTCGCTGATGGAGCTCTTGAACGCCGCCTATGCGCTGCATCCGGCCTTCGCCGAGGCGCGCCTCGTCGAGACCGGCACCGGTGTGCGCCCGGCTTTTGCCGACAACCTGCCGCGCGTCTCCCTGCAGAAGAACACCATCACCGTCAACGGGCTCTACCGTCACGGCTTCCTCCTGTCTCCGGCGCTGGCCGAGGAGGTCGCGACGCTGGTCGTTGGCGGACAATTGAAGAGAGGACATGCCCGATGAAGCTCATCGTCAATGGCGAGGAGCACGAACTCCAGGCGGCCACCCTGGCCGAACTGCTCGCTTTCCTCGAATACGACGGCGACTGGCTCGCCACGGCCGTCAATGGCGAGCTGGTGCACAGTGCCGATCGCCGAATCCATCTCCTGAAAGACAGCGACCGCATCGAGGTCCTGTCCCCCATGCAGGGAGGCTGAACATGCCGCAATTCTATGGAACCGAGGTGCGGTCGCGACTGCTGCTCGGCACCGCCCGCTACCCCTCCCCGGCCATACTTGCCGAGGCCGTCCGCCGCTCGGGCACCGATATCGTTACGGTGTCGCTGCGCCGCGAGTCAGCCGGCGGCAAGAATGGCGGCGCCTTCTTCCAGCTCATCCGCGAGCTCGGCGTCCACGTGCTGCCGAACACAGCCGGCTGCCATTCCGTGTCGGAAGCGGTGCTGACGGCCAGGATGGCGCGCGACGTGTTTGCGACCAACTGGATCAAGCTCGAGGTGATCGGTCATCATGATACGCTGCAGCCGGATGTCTTCGGCCTCGTCGAAGCGGCCGGCATCCTCACCGGCGAAGGCTTCGAGGTGTTCCCCTATACGACCGATGACCTGGTGGTGGCGGAACGGCTGCTCGAGGCCGGCTGCAAGGTGCTGATGCCCTGGTGTGCGCCGATCGGCAGCGCCGTGGGTCCACGGAACCTGGCCGCGCTACGCACCATGCGCGCCGCGTTTGCCGACGTGCCGCTGATCGTCGACGCCGGCATCGGCCGCCCGTCGCATGCGGCAACGGTCATGGAGCTCGGCTATGACGCCGTGCTGCTCAACACCGCCGTTGCCGGGGCCGCCGATCCGGCCGCCATGGCCGAAGCTTTCGCCAGCGCGATTGAGGCAGGACACATGGCCCATGGCGCCGGCATGCTGGAGCCGCGTGACATGGCGGTCCCTTCGACCCCCGTCATCGGAAAGGCGGTCTTCTCGTGAAACTCGACCCTTTCTATCTCATCGTCGACAGTGCTGCCTGGATCGAACGGCTGGTGCCGCTCGGCGTCAAGCTCGTGCAACTCAGGATCAAGGACTCCAGCGACGAAGAAATCCGCGGCCAGATCCGTATTGCCAAGTCGGTCTGCGCCGCCCACGGCTGTCAACTGATCGTCAACGACTATTGGCGGCTGGCGATCGAGGAAGGTTGCGGCTTCGTCCATCTCGGTCAGGAGGATCTGGCCGAGGCCGATCTCGGCGCGATCCGCGCCGCCGGGCTGAAGCTAGGCGTCAGCACCCATGACGAGACGGAACTCGAAACGGCGCTCGCCGCCGAGCCGGACTATGTGGCGCTGGGGCCGATCTATCCGACGATCCTGAAACAGATGAAATGGGCGCCGCAGGGCCTGGCGCGGCTTTCCGCCTGGCGCGATCGCGTCCAGCCGCTGCCGCTTGTAGCGATCGGCGGGCTCAATCCGGATCGGATCGACGGCGTCTTTGCCCATGGCGCCGATTGCGCCGCCGTCGTCACCGACATCACGCTCAACGCCGACCCGGAAGGCCGGACGACGGAATGGATCCGGAAGACGGCAGCTTGGCGTTAGCCCCCGTCATCTGGTCGCCATGCTGGCGACCAGATCGCTGAACCTTTCGCCCTGGATGCCCACATGGGTCCGCAGCAGCCGGCGGGCCTCTTCCCCATCCCCAGCAAAGATCGCGCCGACGATGCCGCAATGTTCCGAGAAGGACGTCGAGAGGCGATTGCGCACGCGCAGCTGCAGCCGACGATAGGGACGCAGCCGCCGATGCAGTTGCATGCATTGCTCCTCGAGGAAGTCGCTGCGGCTTGCCGCGTAGATCGCCTTATGGAATTCCTCGTTGTCGTAATAGTAGGCGTCACTGTCGCCGGCATCGGCTGATTGCTCGCAGCGCTTGTGGGCCGCCGTGATCGCCTGACGGGAACCCTCGTCGAGGCGGCGGGCGGCAAGCGACCCGGCCAGGCCCTCGAGCTCCGCCATGACCTCGAACATTTCGTAGATGCGGTGCGGTCCCGGATCGATGACGACGGCGCCGCGCCGAGGCCGAATCTCGATGAGGCCGATCCCATTGAGCTGCATCAGCGCCTCGCGAACCGGCGTCCGCGATACGCCGTAGCGGCTGGCCAGAACCATCTCGTCCAGCCGTTCGCCAGGGGCGAACTCATTGGAAAGAATTGCGTTCTCGATCTCGTCCCGGAGCCACCGGCCGACATTCTCGGACATTCGTTCGTGACCTCATAATACAGCACTGAAGTTCTTGTATACACGACGATTGACGTCGTGCACGCAGTGTGTCACCTTATATACTATACTGCCAAGCCTCAGAAATGAGAACGCTGGCGAATGCGGAGGCCTTAGTCGGTCGTCCCGCCCATGCAGCAGGAGGAGAGTGGCATGCCCGGGACCTCTTTTTTCAGCGACATGCTCCAGGGTATCACCGAGCGCGGCCGCAAGCTGTTGTTTGCCGGTTCGCGCACCACGGATGCCACGGTCGAAGCCGATCTCGCGACGCTATGCGAAATGCTGCTGTCGAGCCGCGGCGAAGCCTCCGGCATGGCCATTGCCGCCGAGATCCTCGAGCGCTGGAGCAAACTCGACAGTGCCGGCGTGCAGCAGTTCCTGCACATGTTCTCTGAGAAATTCGGTGCCGATACGGCGAAGCTCGACAAGGCGGTCGACAGGTACCGTGCCGAAAAGACCCCCACGGCGATCATCGCGCTTCACAAGGCGGCGGAACCGCGCCGCCAGGAGCTTCTGCGCCGGCTGAACCTGGCGCCGAACGGCACGGCCAAACTCGTCCAGATGCGTCAGCAACTGCTTGGACTGAAGGAGCGGCCCGAGGAATTTCGCGCCGTCGACACCGACTTCGCGCATCTGTTCGGCTCCTGGTTCAATCGGGGCTTCCTGACGCTGCGCCCGATCGACTGGACGACGCCGGCGCACATCCTCGAAAAGATCATCAAATACGAGGCGGTGCACGAGATCGCCGGCTGGCAGGAATTGCGCCGTCGCCTGGCGCCGGCCGACCGGCGCTGCTTTGCCTTCTTCCACCCGCGACTGGTGGACGAGCCGCTCGTCTTCGTCGAAGTGGCGCTCACCCGATCCGTCCCAAGCGCCATCAAGGACGTGCTCGACGAAGGCAGGGAGCAGATCAATCCCGACCAGGCGACGACCGCCGTGTTCTATTCGATCTCCAACTGCCAGGACGGCCTGCGCGGCATCTCGTTCGGCAATTTCCTGATCAAGCAGGTCGTCGAGGACCTGCGCCGCGACCTGCCCGGCCTCAGGACTTTCGTCACGCTTTCACCGGTTCCGGGCTTTGCGCGTTGGCTCGCCAAGGCGCGCAGCCCGGAAGCCGAGCCGCTGCTGACCGACGAGGACCGCAAGGTCCTGGTGCTGCTCGATGATCCGGCATGGGTTAATGACGCGAGCACGGCAAGCGAGGTCGAGCGTGTGCTGCTACCGCTCGCAGCCCATTATTTCCTGGTCGAACGGACGCCGGAAGGCCGTCCCGTCGATCCGGTCGCCCGCTTCCACCTCGGCAACGGGGCCCGGCTGGACAGGCTGAATTTCCTCGGCGACCGCTCCGCCAAGGCCATGCAGCAGGCGCACGGGCTGATGGTCAACTACCTCTACAAGCTCGAGGACATCGAGGCCAACCACGAGGCGCTGGCGCAACGCGGCGAAGTGACGGCATCGCCGGCCGTCAAGATCCTCATCGGCCGAAACGGGGACAGCCGCCGTGGCGGCAAGAGCGAACTTTCGCGACCGTTCGCACAGGTCATGAACGGCAAGATTGGAGGAGGGCGCAAGTGAGCAACCATCTTTTCGACGCCATGCGGGCGGCCGCTTCCGGCGATGCGCCGTTCATCCGGCTCAATGGCGGCCGGACCTGGACCTATCAGGACGCGCGCGACCTATCGAGCCGCATCGCCGGCGCCATCGATACGCTCGGCATCCGCCCGGGCGACCGGGTCGCAGTACAGGTCGACAAGAGCCCCGAAGCGCTGATCCTCTATCTCGCCTGCCTGCGCAGCGGCGCGGTCTATCTGCCGCTGAACACCGCCTATACGCTCGCCGAACTCGACTATTTCATCGGCGACGCCGAGCCGCGCCTGGTCGTCGTTTCCTCGGCGGCCCGGGAGAGTGTCCGAACAATCGCAGAGCCTCACGGCGCCATCGTCGAAACGCTCGACGCCGACGGCAAGGGCTCATTGCTCGATCTCGCCCGCGACGAACCGGCCGACTTCGTCGATGCCTCGCGCACCGCCGATGACCTGGCAGCGATCCTCTATACGTCGGGAACGACCGGCCGGTCCAAGGGCGCCATGCTCACTCACGGCAACCTGCTCTCGAATGCCATGACCTTGCGCGACTGCTGGCGCGTGACCGCCGGCGATCGGCTGATCCATGCCCTGCCGCTCTTTCATACCCATGGGCTGTTTGTCGCCACGAATGTAACGCTGCTTGCCGGCGCCTCGATGTTCCTGCTTCCGAAGTTCGATCCGGAAGAGGTCTTGTCGCTGATGCCGCAGGCGACGCTCCTGATGGGCGTTCCGACCTTCTACGTGCGCCTCCTGCAGAGCCCGCGCCTCGACCGGCTGGCGGTCGCGAACATGCGCCTCTTCGTTTCCGGTTCCGCGCCGCTGCTGGCCGAAACACATGTCGAGTTCAGGAAGCGTACCGGTCACGCGATCCTCGAGCGCTACGGCATGACCGAGACCAACATGAACACCTCGAACCCCTACGACGGAGAAAGGATCGCCGGAACGGTCGGCTTCCCGCTGCCCGGCGTGACGGTGCGCGTCACCGATCCGGCCACCGGCGCTGCCCTGCCGCCGGAGGAGACCGGCATGATCGAGATCAAGGGGCCGAACGTCTTCAAGGGCTACTGGCGGATGCCGGAAAAGACCGCCGCGGAATTCACCGCCGATGGGTTCTTCATCAGTGGCGATCTCGGCAAGATCGACAGGGATGGCTATGTCCATATTTCAGGCCGCAGCAAGGACCTGGTGATTTCCGGCGGATACAACATCTATCCCAAGGAGGTTGAGGGCGAGATCGACCAGCTCGAGGGTGTCGCCGAAAGCGCCGTGATCGGCGTCCCGCATCCCGATTTCGGGGAGGGCGTCACCGCCATCGTCGTACGCAAGCCGGAGGCGGCGCTCGACGAAAGCGCCATCCTCGGCGCGCTCAAGGACCGGCTGGCGCGCTACAAGCAACCCAAACGCATCCTCTTTGCAGACGACTTGCCGCGCAACACGATGGGCAAGGTCCAGAAGAACGTGCTGCGGCAGCAATACGCCGACCTATACGCCAGGACGTGACCACGCGCCCTCTGGGAGGAAGGCGCACGGACATCATCTTCAATCTCGGAAAACGACAACTACGGCGCTGGACGCGCCGGAGGGAGGGGAATCATGAGCATCGAAATCCTATCCATACTGCTCTTGATCGGCATGTTCGTCATCGCGACGATCCAGCCGATCAACATGGGAGCGCTGGCATTCGGCTGCACCTTCGTGCTCGGATCGCTGATCATCGGCATGAAGGCCAATGACATCTTCGCCGGCTTCCCGAGCGACCTGTTCCTGACGCTGGTCGCCGTTACCTCCTCTTCGCCATCGCCCAGATCAATGGCACGATCGACTGGCTCGTCGAATGCGCCGTGCGGCTGGTGCGCGGCCATGTCGCCTGGATTCCCTGGGTGATGTTCCTGGTCGCCGCCGTCATCACCGGATTCGGCGCGCTCGGGCCGGCGGCCGTCGCCATTCTGGCGCCGGTGGCGCTGAGCTTTGCCGTGCAGTACCGCATCCACCCGGCCATGATGGGCCTGATGGTCATCCATGGCGCGCAGGCCGGCGGATTCTCGCCGATCAGCGTCTATGGCGGCATCACCAACCAGATCGTCGTCAAGGCCGGCCTGCCTTTCGCGCCTACATCCCTTTTCCTCTCCAGCTTCTTCTTCAACCTGGCGATCGCGGTGCTGGTGTTCTTCGTGTTCGGCGGTGCGCGGGTGATGAAGCAGAAACCCGCATCTTTTGGTCCCTTGCCCGAACTGCATCCCGAAGGCGTGTCGGCGTCGATCAGAGGCCATGGCGGCACGCCTGCCAAGCCGATCCGGGCGCACACATACGGCACCGCAGCTGACACCGCTACGACGATGCGACTGAACAGTGAGAGGATCACGACGCTGGTCGGCTTGACGGCGCTCGGCATCGGCGCCCTGGTCTTCAAATTCAATGTCGGCCTGGTGGCGATCACCGTCGCCGTCGTGCTCGCGCTGCTGTCGCCGAAAACCCAGAAGGCGGCAATCGACAAGGTGAGCTGGTCGACCGTGCTGCTGATCACCGGCATCATCACCTATGTCGGCGTCATGGAGAAGGCCGGGACAATCGACTATGTCGCCAGCGGCATCTCAAGTCTGGGCATGCCGCTCCTGGTGGCGCTGCTCCTGTGCTTCACCGGGGCGATCGTCTCCGCCTTTGCCTCCTCGACGGCACTGCTCGGCGCCATCATCCCCTTGGCAGTGCCGTTCCTCCTGCAGGGCGAGATCAGCGCCATTGGCGTCGTGGCCGCGATCGCCATCTCGACGACGATCGTCGATACCAGCCCGTTTTCGACGAACGGCGCGCTCGTCGTTGCCAACGCGCCGGACGACAAGCGCGAGCACGTGCTGCGCCAGCTACTGGTCTACAGCGCGCTGATCGCCATCATCGGGCCGGTGGTCGCCTGGCTGGTCTTCGTCGTACCTGGCCTGGTTTGACGGCAGGGTCGCCGACCGAGGAATGCCCGGTGCCGTTCATCCAAACTGGAGGAAATACATGTTGAAACGCTTGGCCTTCATGTCAGCCATGCTGTCCTTCGCTCTGCTGCCGAGCAATTCCTGGGCCCGCGTGATCGCCTTTGAGATCAAGGCGTCCGGGCCTGCCTTTGAGGGCAAAGCCTTCGGCGAGATCGGTACCTACGAACGGATTGATGCGATCGCCGCTTTTGCCATCGATCCGAAGTCGCCGCGCCGCGCCGGTATCGTCGATATCGACAAGGCGCCGGCGAATGCGTCGGGGGACGTCGTGTTCAGCACCGAGGTTTCGATCCTGAGGCCGTCGAATGCGGCGCAGCGCTCGGCCTTTCTCTTCTACGAGGTGCCTAACCGCGGCAGGAACCTGAGCTTCCAACTCCTTAACCGCGCCAAGTCTAATAGTGTCCCAGCCACCGCCGCGGACGCCGGCGATGGGTTTCTCATGAAACGCGGCGACACCATCGTCTGGAGCGGTTGGCAGACGGGCCTTGCCGACGAGTTCCTGAACATCGACCTGCCCGTCCTTGACGGCGTCACGGGCCAGTCGCGCGAACAGTTCATCTTCGACAAACCCGGTCGATCGAGCACGGCGAAACTCACTTACCCGGCGGCCGACCTCGATCCGTCGAAGGCCAGGCTCACGGTCCGCGCCAGGGAGCGCGACGCGCCGCAACAAAGGCCGGGGCTGGGCTTCAGATATCTGAATCCGACGGAAATCGAAATCACCCGGCCTTCAGACATGGATGCCGGTGCGATCTATGAATTCGTCTATTCGGCAAAGGATGCGGTCCCGGCCGGCCTGGCTTTCGCCGCCACCAGCGACCTGATCTCTTTCCTGCGTGGCAATCAAGGTCACGAGGCGGAAAATCCGCTCGACGGCGTGCAGCACACGATCGGCATGGGGATCTCCCAATCGGGGCGCTTCCTTCGCGACATGATCTTTCAGGGCTTCAACGCCGACGAGAAAGGTAACAGGGTCTTCGACGGAGCGATCCCGCATATCGCCGGCTCGCGCAAGAGCTTCACCAATTTCCGCTTCGCCCAGCCGGGCCGCTATTCGCGCCAGCACGAGGACCACGACTATCCGGGCGATCAGTTCCCCTTCACATACACCGAAACCCGTGACCCCGTGAGCGGCGAGAGCGGCAGCATTCTTTCGGTCTGCAGCCCGACGGACACGTGCCCGAAGATAATGCATACCGACACCTCGACCGAGTTCTGGCAGGCTCGCGCGTCCCTGGTCACGACGTCGCCGGACGGCAAACAGATCGAGATGCCTGACAATGTGCGGCTCTATTTCATCGCGGGGGCGCCGCATTCCAACGATTGGTCTGCGAAATCCGGAGAGGAAGCGGCCTGCGCCTTTCCGACAAATCCGCTGAGCGCCGCGCCGGTCATGCGGGCGCTATATGTGGCGATGGCGGACTGGGTCTCTGAGGACAGGGCTCCACCTCCCAGCCGCTATCCGAGCCTGACAGACGGAACGCTCGTCAGCCTGGACAAGCTGAAACTGCCGAAGATCAATGGCGAAGTGGCGCGGCCGGTCTTCAACGAGCTCAGGGCGATGGATTACTCCTCCCAACCGCCGTCGCGGGGCAAGGCCTATCCGGTATATCTGCCCGCCGTAGATACGGACGGCAATCCGCTCGGCGGTATCAGGATGGCCTATGTTCAGGCGCCGCTTGGAACCTATGCCGGCTGGAACCTCCGCAAGAGGGGCTTCGGAGAGGGCGAGCTCTGCAGCCTTACCGGTACCTTCATCCCGTTCCCCAGGAAACGAAGCGATGCCGATAGTCGAGACCCCTTGAGCGACCGCTATGCCGATAGCGAAGCCTATGTCGCGGCGGTCAAACGTGCCTCGGAAGGACTGGTCGCCGATGGCTTCATGCTTCCCGACGATCTCGGCTACGTGCTCGATCGCGCTCGTGAGGACAGTGCGTTGCTGCCCTGATCGACCCGGCAAGGGGCGCAGCTCTCTCCTCCGCCCTCGCCGCTGGCGGCACTCGAAGAAAAGCCCCGGAACTGACGTTCCGGGGCCATCGGTCGCCTGACCGGGAGAAATAAATCAGGCGGCCTGTACCTTTTTCGAAATACGGGCCCATTCGGGAATCCAGTCTCGATGGGCGACGAGCAGGTCGTCGACGAGCGACCAGATCTGGTCGAGGTCGAGCTCGGCGGCCGTGTGCGGATCCATCATCGCCGCGTGATAGAGGTGCTCGCGGTTTTCGGTAACGAGCGCCTGCACCGTCAGCTCTTGCACGTTGATATTGGTGCGGATGAGCGCGGTCAGCTGCGGCGGCAGCGCGCCGACATAGGTCGGCTGGATGCCGGAGGCATCGACGAGGCAGGGGACTTCGGCGGCGCAGTTTTCCGGCAGCGAGGTGATGCAGCCGTTGTTCCTGAGGTTGCCGTAGATCACCGATGGCTCGCCGGTCCAGACCGAGTTCATGATCGACGAGGCGTATTCGTGGCTCTCCGCCACCTCGATCGTCTCGGCCTCCTTGTAGGCGGCCGCCTGCCCCTTCCAGCGCTCGATCTGCTCGATGCAGCGCTTCGGATATTCGTCGAGCGGAATGCCGAATTTCTCGATCAGGTCCGGACGGCCGTCCTTGATGAAATAGGGCGTGTATTCGGCGAAGTGCTCCGAGCTCTCGGTGACGAAATAGCCGAGCCGCGTCAGCATCTCGTAGCGCACCTTGTTCGGGCAGCGCGGGTTCCAGTGGCTGGGCTTCGGGAACCGCCCTTCGCGATAGCCGCGGATCAGATCCGGATAGAGGTCGCGGTAGCTGCCGTCGTTCTGGCGATGCTCGAACTTCAGATAGAAGGCCATGTGGTTGATGCCCGCGGCCCGGTAGCGAATTTCCTCGAGCGGAATTTCAAGGTCGCGGGCAAGCTCGAAGGCCGTCCCCTGCACCGAGTGGCAGAGGCCGACCTGCTTGATCGTCGGGAATTTTTCGGCGATCGCCCAGGTGTTGATCGCCATCGGGTTGACGTACTGCAGCAGGATCGCCTCCGGGCAGACCTGAAGCATGTCCTCGCATATCTTCCAGAGATGCGGCACAGTGCGAAGGCCGCGCATGATGCCGCCGACGCCGAGTGTGTCGGCGATCGTCTGGCGCAGGCCGTATTTCTTCGGCACCTCGAAATCGGTGACGGTGCAGGGCTCATAGCCGCCGATCTGGAAGGCGACGACGACGAAATCGGCGCCTTCGAGGGCCGTCAGCTGGTTCGAATGGGTTTCGACCTTTGCTTGGACGCCAAGGGTGCGCACCAGCTTGCCGGCGACGATCTCGCTTTCGGCGAGGCGCTCCGGGTTCAGGTCCATCAAGGCGATCGTCGCGGCCGAAAGCGCCGGCCGCTGCAGAACGTCGCCGATGATGTTCTTCATGAAGACGGTCGAGCCGGCGCCGATGAAGGTGATCTTGGGTTGTCTCGTCATGGAATAGCCTCTGTTCTCTAAGGTCACGCGGCCACTTCGAAGGCGGCTCTGACGAGCCGCTCCGTATAGGCAGTCTTGGGATTGGAAAGAATTTCGTTCACGGGGCCCTCTTCGACGATCTTGCCGTGCTGCATCACCACGACGCGGTGGCAGAGCGCGCGCACAACCTTCAGGTCGTGGGAGATGAAAAGGTAGCTGAGCCCCCGCTCGTCCTGCAGCTTGCGCAACAGGTCGATGATCTGGGCCTGCACCGAGAGATCGAGCGCTGAGGTCGGCTCGTCGAGCAGGATGAATTCCGGCTCGAGCGCGATGGCACGGGCAATGGCGATGCGCTGGCGCTGGCCCCCGGAAAATTCATGCGGAAAGCGCGACAGGATATTGCCCGGCATGCCGGCGCTGACCAGCGCATCCTGGACACGGGCGAGCCTGTCCTTGCGGTTCTCGCCGATGCCGTTGACGATCAGCCCCTCCTCGATGATCTGGCCGATCGACATGCGGGGATTGAGCGAGGAGAACGGATCCTGGAAGACGATCTGGATCCGCGACCGCAACGGGCGCATGCCCCAGCGGTCCTTGTTATGGATCGGCTCGCCATCGAAATAGATCTCGCCGCCCTCGGTGTTGATCAGCCGGATCAGCGCCTGGCCGAAGGTGGTCTTGCCGGAACCGGACTCGCCGACGAGGCCGAGCGTCTCATGCCGGCGAAGATTGAGGCTGAGGCTGTCGACGGCGATGAGCTCCTTCAGCTCCGGCTTGAAGAAGCCGCCCTTCTTCAGCATGAACGAGACCCGGACGTTGCGGCCGTCAAGCACGATCGGTGTATTGTCGGACAACGGTTTCGCCGAGCCCGACGGTTCTGAGGCGAGCAGCCGTCGCGTATAGGCATGCTGCGGGTTGGCAAACAGCGCCGCCGTCGTATTGTGCTCCTTCACCTCGCCGAGCTGCATCACATAGACATAGTCGGAGAACTGCCGCACCACCGTCAGGTCGTGGGTGATCAGGATCACCGCCATGCCGAGATCCTGCTGCAGCTTGCGAATCAGGTTGAGGATCTGCGCCTGCACGGTGACGTCGAGGGCCGTCGTCGGCTCGTCGGCGATCAGCACGTCCGGATCGTTGGCAAGCGCCATGGCGATCATCACGCGCTGGCGCTGGCCGCCGGAAAGCTGATGCGGATACTGGTTGAGCCGTGCCTCGGGATCCGGGATCTGCACGTGGCGCAGCAATTCCAGCGCGCGGGCCGCAGCCGCGCGGCGGCTCATCCGGCGATGCGCCCGGATCGCCTCGATGATCTGGCTGCCGATCGTATAGACCGGGTTCAGCGAGCTCATCGGCTCCTGGAAGATCATCGAGATGCGGTCGCCGCGCAGCGCCCGGCGCTGCCGCGCCGAGAATTTCAGGACGTCGCGGCCGTCATATTCGATGCGCGAATGCGAGGCGACCGTGGCACGCTTCGAGAGCAGCCCCATGATGCTGCGCGCCGTCACCGACTTGCCCGATCCGGACTCGCCGACGATCGCCACGGTCTCACCGCGATAGAGCTGGAAGGAGACGTCCTTCACTGCCTCGACGGTGCCGTGCTCCACCTTGAAGGTGACGGCCACCTTGCGGGCGTCGATGACCGGCCGCGTATCCTTGGTGTGGCGGTCAATCCGTTCGTCGGGTGCCGGGACAATGCTTTCGATCGCTGCCATCGGCGTTCTCCTCAATAGGGGTCGATTGCGTCGCGCAGGCCGTCACCCAGCGCATTGAAGGCGAAGACGGTGACGAGCACGAAGGCGACGGGCGAGAGGATCCAGGGATAGGAGCCGATCGCCGAATAGTTCGCCGTGTCCTGCAGCATCAGCCCCCAGGAGATCAGCGGTGGCTTCACCGCAAAGCCGAGGAACCCGAGGAAGGATTCGAGCAGCACCACCTGCGGGATCGACAGCGTGACGGCGACGATCACGTGGCTCATCACATTCGGGAAAATGTGCTGGAAGATGATGCGCCGGTCAGTCGCGCCGATGGCGATCGCCGCCCGCACATAGTCGATCCGCGCCAGCGCCAGCGTCTTGCCGCGGACTTCGCGCGACATCTGCGCCCAGCCGAGCGCCGACATCACGATGACGACAAAGGCCAGGAAGACATTGGTCGGCGCCGTCACCGGAATCAGCGAGGCGAGCGCCAGGTAGAGCGGCAACTGCGGGAAGGCCAGCACAAGCTCCACGAAACGCTGCACCCAGGCGTCGAAGCGTCCGCCGAAATAGCCCGACACCATGCCGACCGTCGTGCCGACGACGGTCACGATGGAGACGACCGTCAGCGCGATGATCAGCGATATGCGTGAGCCGTAGAGGATGCGCGACAGCACGTCGCGGCCGAACTTGTCGGTGCCGAGCAAATGCACCGGCGTGCCGTCGACGGCGCCAAAGAGATGGCGCTGGGCGGGAATGAGCCCGAAGAGCCTGTAGGGCGCGCCCTTGACGAAGAAGCCGAGGACCTGCGGATTTTCGTAGTCGGGGCCGATGATCGGCTGGAAGGTGATCGGGTCGAGCTCTTCCGTCTCGCGCACCGGGTAGCTGCGCGGCGAGAAGACGAAGTTGCCGTCCTTGTCGCGGAAGCTGATCGCCTGCGGCGGTGCGAAGGCGACGCCGGTCGCCTTCGGATCGACCGGCGACAGGAAATCGGCGAAGATCGCCATGACAACCAGCAGGCTGACGAGGATCAGGCCGAGCAGGCCCGTCCAGGAGCGTTTCAGCCGCCGCCAGACAAGGGCGGTATAGCTCTCGTGGTGGTGCTTTTCTTCCGGCTGCATTGCGACCGGTACGGTGCTATGGGCTTCGATGGTCATGCGTAGGCCCCTCCTCCCATGCGCACGCGCGGATCGAGCGCGGCGAGCAGCATGTCGGCGATGATGTTGCCGACGATCAGCGTTGCCGAAAGAACCAGCATGAAGGTCGCGGTGACATAGACGTCGCCCACCCACATGGAGCCGACGATCGCCGGCCCAACGGTCGGCAGCGCGAAGATGATCGCCGTCTCGATCTCGCCGGTCAGCATGTAGGGAAGCACGACACCCTGATACATGATGAGCGGGTGCAGCGCGTTCGGAACGGCATGCCGCATCACGACGGCGCTCTCGCTCAGGCCCTTGGCGCGGGCCGTCTCGACATATTGGGCATTCAGCGTGTCGAGCAGGTTGCCGCGCATGACGCGCATGTTGTAGGCGAGCCCGCCGAACGTAGCGATCGCCACGACCGGCCAGACGTGCTTCACAAGATCGACGAACTTGTCCCAGGACCAGGGCGCGCCGCCATAGCGGGCGGAATGAAAGCTGTTGATCTCGCTGACATTGAAATGGAAGACGAGGACATAGACGATGATCAGCGCCATCAGGAAGCGCGGCACCGTCATGCCGAGGAAGGAGACGGTCGAAAGCAGGCTGTCCACCCAGGAATATTGCCGGGTCGCGGCGAGGATGCCGAAGCCGATGCCGATCACCGAAGCGAGGATGTGGCAGACGAGCGCCAGCGCCAGCGTGCGCGGCAGGCGTTCGCCGACGACGTCGGCAACCGGCTTGTTGTAGTAGAGGCTATGGCCGAAATCGCCGCGCGTCACGATACCGGTCACCCAGTTGACGTATTGCAGCGGCAGCGGCTTATCGAGGCCATGCTCCTTGCGATAGGCCTGCGCCTGGGCGTCGGCTTCCTCGAAGGAGGCGCCGCCCTGGTTGATGAGTTGCGAGCGGATGTAGTCGCTATAGTCGCCGGGCGGCGCCTGGATGATGGCAAAGGTCACCACGCTCAGGACGAACAGCACCGGAATGGCAGAGGCGATGCGGACCAGCAGAAATCTGAACATGGCCGTTTCCTTCTGTCGGTTTTCCGTTGGCGGTGCCGGCCAGACCGGCACCGCCCGGAGTGAAGGGCGATCCTCCCGGCTCCGAAGGTCAGGAGCCGGGAGAGACGATCACGTTCAGTTGCTCGGGCCGCTTTCGCCGGGCTTGCCCGGAAGCTGCTCTGCATAGAGCTCGTAGTCGCCCTGCTTGTCGGCCGCAACGTAGACCCGCTCGCGGATGATCGTGTCTTCAGCCCAGTTGAACATGAAGATCGGCGCGCCCGGAGGAATGTTCGAGAAGCGCTTGTTGATGATCAGCGCCCCCGGATATTCGGTCAGGCCGACGGTATCGACATTGGTCGTCGAGACCTTCTGGAACTGCTTCATCAGATCGGCGCGCGCCTCGTTGTCGTTGCTCGCGATGAACTTGTTGACGATGTCGACGAGTTCCTGCTCGTAAGGCATGAGATCGACCTTGCCGCTTTCCGGCGCCCGGTGGTGCCAGCTCGTGCGCGGGCCGGTGGGGGCCAGCTGCGTCGTGTTCTGCACGACAGAGGTCAGCTCCTGGTCGTTGCGGCGGATCAGCCAGTCGAACTTGCCGGCATATTGCGTCGCATCGCGCTTGGTACCGTCGACCGCATTGAGGACGACCTTGAGACCGAGCTGCTCCATCTGGCCGATCAAGCCTTCCGCGAGGTTGCGGTCGGTGCCGTAATCGGAATTGACGAGCATCACGATCTGCACGTCGGCTCCGCCGGCGGTTCCTTGCGGAAAGTTGACGATGCCGTTGCCGTCCGTGTCCTTGAGCCCGGCCTTTTCGAGGAGCGCCTTGGCGCCTTCGAGGTCAAAGGGGTAGTAGATGGTCGAGTTCCGGTCGTAAAAGCTCGTGCCGGAGGAAAGCCCGCCCGGGTAGATCGCCGTGAAGGGGCCCTTCACCAGCGCTTCGCCGAGCTTCTTGCGATCGACCGCCATGGTGACGGCCTGGCGGAAATCCAGGTTGCGGTTGAGTTCCCGGACCGCCTGGGCGCGTTCGTCCGGCTCTCCCCAACCATTGGCCGAGTAGTTCATGCGCAGATTGTAGCCGATGACGCGCGGACCGAAGGCGAGCCGCGCCGGGGCGGATTCATTGGCTGCGCGCTTCAGCGACTCGACGAAGTTCTCCGGCTGCTCGAGGTTGGAGAAATCGCCCGATCCGGCGATCGCCTGAACGTCGCGGTCGGCCCAGGTCGACAGCTTGTAATGCACTTCGTTCAGATAGGGCAGCTGCTTGCCGGACTCGTCGACCTTCCAGTAATAGGGATTGCGGCGCAACACGATGATGTCGTCCGGCCGGTAGGCGACCGGCACCCAGGCGCCCATCACCGGAATGTTCATGTATTCCGGCGGGAAGCCGTTCTTGTACTGGTCGTAGGTCGTGCCGGCATATTTCGGATGCTTGGTCTTGAGGATATGCGATGGGCCGGGGCAGAAAGTGCCATAGGCCATGGAATAGAGATGCTGGCGCGGGAAGGCCTCCTTGAAGGTCCATTCGACGGTATTCTGGTCGATCTTCTTCAGTGTCGTTCCTTCACCGAAGGTCTCCGGTGTCGCGCCGTTCAGCGGCGAGACGTTCGGATCGACGACATTGTCGTCCCAGTAGAACATCACATCGTCGGCGTCGAAGGGGTCGCCGTCGGACCATTTCGCGCCCTCGATCAGATGCATCGTCAGCTTGTGGCCATCCTCGGACCATTCCCAGCTCCGGGCGAGGTTCGGCAGCGGCTCGACGTCGCTCGCCTCCACCTGGTAGAGCGGCGCGGTGCGCGTCAGGCATTCGGACATGCCGATGTCGATGCCGCCCCACCCTTGAGTCTGGCCGGCGCTGTAGTTCCAGCCCTCCGGCCGGCCGCCGATGACATGGCGCATGACGTCGCCATAGACGCCGACACCGTCCGGCATGTTGCCGGTCTTGAAGACCATCGGCTCCCTCGGCAGGCGCTCGGCAACAGGCGGCAGCTTGCCGGTCTTGACGAATTTCTCCGTGACCCATTCCGGCTCTTTGTATTCGGGCAAAGCCTTGAACTCGAGAATGGACTCGCGCGGCACAAAGGTGATCTTGCCCTGCGCCGGCACGGGCGGCTGCTCGGGCACCACGGTCGGTTCGGACGCGAAGGCCTGCACGGCAAAGGCGGATATGCCGATCAGCAGGCTGGCCGTTGTTTTCAGTCGATGCGTTCTCATTGTCTCAGGTTCTCCCTCCTGTGTTCGCCACGCCGGGACGGGTGGCGCTCCTCCTAACGGTCTCCGACGTGGCGTCATGCGCCCCCGCCGGACGACATTCGCTTCCTCACGCGGATGCCGTTTCGCGCTGTCCTTTCAAAGGCTTGGCGCAGATACGAGCGGAAGACCGCTCACATTTTCCTCAGCCGGGCCTAGCCGGCAGCGCGCAGCTTTGCGGCTTCCTTCTCGGCGCGGATTTCCTCGATAGAGCGCACCTCGCGCCGGGCCGCGCCCGTCCATTCGCGGGTCTTCACCGTCGATCGGGCGAGCCGATCCTTGGCCGCCTCGACGGCATGGGCATATTGCGGCAGCCATTGTGCTTGAGCGACGACCATTTCGTCGACCATCTGCCAGACCTCCTCCGGCGTGCAGATCGCGCCGACCAGCGGGTCGTGCAGCACCGCGAGCTTCAGAAGGTCGATGTCCCCGGTGATCGCCGCATGAACGGACATGCGCTGGACATTGATCGACGAGATGCAGGTGGCGGCACAGGCCTCGGGAAGCGTAATGCCGGACACCATGTTAATGCCGAAGCGATCCACGAAGCCAGGAGATTCGATGATCGCATCCGCCGGCAGGTTGCTGATCACGCCATTGTTCTTGACGTTGAAATGACCGCGATAGACGCGCCCGGTCTCGAGCGCTTCGAGGATATGGCTCGCATGCTCGTTCGAGCGCTTGATCGTATCGAGCGGCCTGCCGGCCTCTTCGAGGAAGCGCGGATACTCGGTCTCGAACCAGTTGCGGGTCTCGGTCGAATAGCGCAAGTAGCCGCCGGTCTCGCCATGGATCCAGTCCGACATGTCGATCCATTTGGTGATCTCGTCAGGGCGCTTGCGGTACCAGGGCAGGTATTCAGAGAGATGGCCGTTGCTTTCGGTCGAATAGACGCCGAAGCGCTTCAGGACGTCGATTCTGAGCTTCTCCTGCTTGGAGAAGACCGGATGGGCCTCGAAGGCGGCAATGAGCTCGTCCTTGCCGATCTTGCGGCCGTTGAGGCGGACGTCGATGAACCAGGTCTGGTGGTTGATGCCGGAGCAGACATAGTCGAACTCGCCGTCCTTGGCGCCGAGGATCTCGGCGATCTGCTCGGCGCCGTGCTGGACGCCGTGGCAGAGACCGACAGTGTCGACCTTTCCATATTCAATCGCCGCCCAGGTGTTCATCGCCATCGGGTTGGCATAGTTCAGGAACTTGGCCCCGGGCTCGGCGACCTCGCGGATGTCCTTGCAGAAATCGAGGATGACCGGAATGTTGCGCTGGCCGTAGAGAATGCCGCCGGCGCAGATCGTGTCGCCGACGCATTGGTCGACCCCGTATTTCAGCGGAATGCGGATATCGTCCGCATAGGCCTCGAGGCCGCCCACCCGGACGCAGCTGATGATATAGCGAGCGCCTTCGAGCGCTTTGCGTCGATCTGTGGTTGCCGTGACGCGTGTCGGAAGATTATTCGCCTCGACAATCCGGTCGAGGATCGTCTTGATCATGCCGAGATTGTGCTCGCTCAGATCCGTCAAGGCGAACTCGACGTCGCGGAGCTCCGGCACGGACAGGATGTCGGTGAAAAGCTTCTTGGTGAAACCGACGCTGCCGGCGCCGATAATGGCGATTTTGAAGCTGCCCATTTTCGTTTATGCCTCCTCGCAATGGCGATCTTCGCGCTGTAAGGGTAAAATCAATTCATCGAATTGATCCGGCCGCATTCGGCGGGCCGTCCTCACCGAAAACCCTTGCTTCAAACGCCGGTTAGCCGTGCGTCTTGCGCGATCTGTGGTCATTATGTGTATAATCCGGAGCGCGACTAGAGAGGGATTGTGCTTTCATGGGTAATTCTGTGCTGCAGCATTTGATCGACCGCGGGCCGGTGATGCGGACAGTTTCGCTGCCGCGGGGAAGACAGAGCCTGCATACGATGCCGACCAGCACCGGCTACGAAATCAGAACCGACGGCAGCTACGACTGGGACGGGCGCAAGCGCGGCCAGACGCCGTTCACGGTGCTGCAGCACACGATCGGCGGCGCCGGAAACCTGCGCTACGAACAGCGCAGCTTTCGCGTGCGTGAGGGCGACACGCTGCTCCTGCTCGTGCCGCACAATCACCGCTATTGGCTGGAGGACGGCGGGCGCTGGGAGTTCTTCTGGATCTCGATGAACGGCGAGGAGGCGCTGCGCATCCACCGCTCCATTCTCGCCGTCACCGGCCCTGTCCTGAAGCTGCAGCCGGAGACGGTCGAGCACTTGGCCGACTGCAGCCTCCGCCTCATTGACGGCGGCGAAACGCCCGGACGCGCCTCGGCGATCGCCTATGAGGCGGCGATGACGCTCTATGACGACGTCTTCGGATCGCATCCGGTCATCAGCGAAGAGTACCGGAAGATGCAGCACGTCATCGACCACATCCTGGCGAATCTCGAAAAGCCGCTGCCGGTCGAAGAACTTGCCCACGTCTCCGGCTTGAGCCGCGCCCACTTCTCGCGCGTCTTCGCGGCAAGCGAGGGCATGCCGCCCGCCGAGTTCGTGCTGCAGAAGCGGCTGCAGCGGGCGGTGAAGCTCTTGACCAAGACCGCGGACCTGCCGGTCAAGGAAGTGGCCATCCTGTCCGGCTTCGAGGACCCCAACTACTTCGCCAAGGTCTTCCGCCGGGTATTCGGCGCGAGCCCGACGGAGTTCCGCACCACCGGCATGTATGCGAGCGTGCCGGCGAAAACCACCAAGATAAGCGAATCGGTTACAACGCTGGCTGCGGCTTGCGATTGAAATCTTCGCGATAAAATTTTACTAAACACAGCGCACGAAGTACGTGGCTGACTGGCGGGACCTAAGGGAATGGTGACAATCAAGGAAATCGCAGCGGCCGTCGGCGTCTCTTCGGCGACCGTGTCGCGGGTTCTCAACTACGATCCGACACTGTCGATCTCCACGAAGAAGCGCCAGGCGATCATCGAGACGGCAGAAGCGCTCAATTACGCGACGCCGCGCAACCGCAGCCGGGCGGCTCAAGGTGTCGGCGTCGGGGTCAAGCTCGCCCTCGTGCATTTCCTCGAGCCGGCCCAGGAACTGGCCGACCCCTATTACGTCGGCGTGCGGCTCGGCATCGAAAGCCGGTGCCAGGCACTGAAGAGCGAAATCGTCAAGGTCTTCCACACAGGCAGCCCCCCGGAGGCGGCGATCCTCGAGGGCGCCTCGGGCGTCGTCGCCGTCGGCCACTACTATGGCGAGCAGCTCGAATGGCTGCGCCGCCACAGCCGCCACCTCGTCTTTGCCGACTACGCGCCGGCCGGAGATGCGGACGACAGCGTGTTGAGCGACGTCGCGATGGCAATGATCCGGCTCCTGGAAGCGGTTCACGGCATGGGCTATCGCCGGATCGGCTTCATCGGCTGGATCGATGCTTTCCACGAACCCGAAAACATCCATTCGGAGCGCCGTTGCCGTACCTATATCGAGTGGATGGTAAAGGCCGGGCTCTACGATCCGGCTCTGTGCATGGTCGAGCGGATGACACCCGACAGCGGCTACGCGCTCACCAAGGCGATGTTGTCGAAGCCCAATCCGCCGAAGGTCCTGATTACTTGCAACGACAACATGGCGCTCGGCGCCTATCGGGCCATTCGCGAGATGGGCCTCAGCATCCCAGAGGACATTGCCGTGGCGAGTTTCAACGACATTCCCGTTGCCCAGTTTCTGGGGCCGCCGCTTTCCACGGTGAAGATTCCGGCCGAACTGATCGGCGAAACCGCCGTCGACCTGCTGCTCGAGCGCCTTTCCGGGCGCGAGGTTGCCAAGAAGGTCGTCCTCGGTACCGAGATCGTCTGGCGGGGGAGCACCCCGGCGCGGGATGATCCTGGAGTTGGCCGAACCACGGCCGCACGCAAAGAATTAGGCCCCGTCTAGACGTCGGCTCTATGTTCGTCGCGCTGCTTTGCCCATTTGGAGGCAGGCGCGACCGCGTGGCGGCATGCCCGGCTTGCAGGCGGCGTATATCCCAAATAGAATATACGTATATTCGTATTTGGAATATGACAGATGAGGAGTCCCCGATGTCCCTCTATATTCGCGACGGTGCCGTCGACGCGCTTGCGAAGCAGGTCCAGCAGGCGATCAATGCTCCTAACAAGACGGAGGCGGTGCGCAGGGCGCTGCTCAATGAGTTGGAGCGGGCCAAACACGCTATCCCGTTGAAAGACCGGATCAAGCGGCTGCAGGAGGATGTTCGCGCCATGGGTCCGGACGATCCGGACTTCGATATGAAGAAATTTACCGATGAACAGTGGGGCGGCATCTGATGTTCCTCGATGCCTCTGCCATAGTTGCAATCCTTAGCAACGAGGAAGACGCCGATCTTCTGATTGCCAAGATCGAAGAAGCGGCGAAGCCGATCTACTATTCATCGCTTTCCATATTCGAGGCGGTCATCAGCCTCGCCCGAAAAAAGCGGGTCGGTGCGCTCGGACACCAAGTGCCGATCCCGCCGTACCTAATTGATTTGGCGCAACAGCACGTTGAGGTTTTCATCGAAGCGATTGGGGCGAAAGAGTTGACGATCGATAGCGCAATGCATCGCACCGCGATCAACGCCTGCCGGACCTACGGCGGCGTAGTCGCCCACCCCGCAAGGCTCAATTTCGGAGATTGCTTTTCCTATGCGTGCGCCAAAGCTCATCGCCTACCGTTGCTCTTCAAGGGCGAGGATTTTTCCCTGACGGACATAGAGCGCGCCTAAGCTGGTCTGTGAAAAACCCGGGGTAAAAATTTACTGAAAATATTGCGCTGCTCCCAATTTTAAGAAATACTCCCGGCCAGAGACAGGGAGGACTGTCTCGGGGAACGAACCTTGAGGGAGGAATGAATGGATATTTTCGCGCGTACCCGTCTGCCGCGGATCACCGCTCTCGCTTTGGCGAGTGCTAGCTTTCTGGCGGTGACCGCCGCTGAGGCGAAGGAAATCACCATCTGGTGCTGGGATCCGAACTTCAACGTCGCGATCATGAAGGAAGCGGGCGCCCGCTACACCAAGACGCATCCGGACGTCACCTTCAACGTCGTCGATTTCGCCAAGACCGACGTCGAGCAGAAGCTCCAGACGGGTCTCGCCTCCGGCACCGCCGATGCGCTGCCTGACATCGTGCTCATCGAGGACTACGGCGCGCAAAAATATCTGCAGTCCTTCCCCGGCGCCTTTGCGCCGCTTTCCGGCACCGTCGATTATTCCGGCTTCGCTCCCTACAAGGTCGAGGTGATGACCGTCGACGACCAGGTCTACGGCATGCCCTTCGATTCCGGCGTCACCGGTCTCTATTACCGCAAGGACTACCTCGAGCAGGCCGGCTTCAAGCCAGAGGACATGCAGAACCTCACCTGGGATCGCTTCATTGAGATCGGCAGCCAAGTCGAGGCGAAGACCGGCAAGAAGATGATGGGCCTCGACCCGAACGATGGCGGCCTTGTCCGCATCATCATGCAGTCGGCCGGGCAATGGTATTTCGACAAGGAAGGCAAGCCGAACATCACCGGCAATGCGGCGCTGAAGGCGGCGCTCGAGACCGTCGGCAAGATCATGTCCGCCAACATCTACAAGCCGGCCAATGGGTGGTCCGACTGGGTCGGCACCTTCACTTCGGGCGACGTCGCCACGGTCGTTACCGGTGTGTGGATCACCGGCACCGTCAAGGCGCAGCCGGATCAGGCCGGCAAATGGGGCGTCGCGCCGATCCCGGCGCTCTCGATCGAGGGGGCGACGCATGCCTCGAATCTCGGCGGATCGAGCTGGTATGTGCTCGAAAGCTCGGCGGAGAAGGCCGAGGCGATCGACTTCCTCAATGAGATTTACGGCAAAGACATCGACTTCTACCAGAAGATCCTGCAGGACCGCGGCGCCGTCGGCTCGCTGCTCGCCGCCCGCGGCGGCGCAGCCTACGAGGCCGCCGATCCGTTCTTCGGCGGCGAGAAGGTCTGGCAGAACTTCTCCGACTGGCTCGTGAAAGTGCCATCGGTCAAGTACGGCGTCTTCACCAACGAGGCGGATCTCGCGGTCACCGCGCAGTTGCCGGCGCTGACACAGGGCACGCCGGTCGACGAGGTGCTGAAGGCGATTGACTCCGAGATCAGCGGGCATATCCAGTAAACCGAGAGCGGGATCAGGCAGCGGATCCGTCCGCGCCTCGACTCAGCAGGTTGCCCATTTACTGACCCACGGCCGTGGCGGCTTGAGCCGCGGCCAACGATATCAGTTACTCATGAGGTTGACGATGGCTCTCGCCCGCCGCGGCGGCATCGGCCGATATTATGACGTCAATGGCTGGCTGTTCGTCGCACCGGCGCTCGGGCTGATCGCCCTGTTCATGGTCTATCCGATCCTCTGGTCGCTCTGGATGTCGTTCCAGTCCGGCCGCGGCATGATGATGAAGTTCGCCGGATTCGGAAACCTCGTCCGCCTCTGGAACGATCCGGTCTTCCTCAAGGCGCTGACCAACACGATGACCTATTTCGTCGTGCAGGTGCCGATCATGATCCTGCTCGCCCTGATCCTGGCGTCGCTCCTCAACAATCCGCGGCTCGTCGGCAGGGGGTTCTTCCGCACCGCGATCTTCCTGCCCTGCGTCACCTCGCTTGTCGCTTACTCCGTGCTCTTCAAGGGCATGTTTGCGCCCGACGGCATCGTCAATTCGACGCTCCAGGCGATCGGCATCATCGCCTCGCCCATTCCCTGGCTGACAAATCCCTTCTGGGCGAAGACGCTCGTCATCATCGCCATCACCTGGCGGTGGACCGGCTACAACATGATCTTTTATCTGGCGGCCCTGCAGAACATCGACAAGTCGATCTACGAGGTCGCGCGCATCGACGGCGTCCCGGCCTGGGCCCGCTTCACCCACATCACTATCCCGCTCCTGAAGCCCGTCATCCTCTTCACCACGGTGATTTCGACGATCGGCACGCTGCAGCTCTTCGACGAGGTCTATAACCTGACCGAGGGCAAGGGCGGACCGTCCAATGCAACGCTGACCCTGTCGCTCTACATCTACAATCTCACCTTCCGCTTCATGCCGAACTTCGGCTATGCGGCGACGGTCTCCTACGTCATCGTCATCCTCGTCGCCCTTCTCGCCTTCCTGCAGTTCTTCCTGGCCAGGGAGCGCGAGAAATGAGCGCCAACCCCGCACGCATCGCATCGGCTGTCTTCACCTACGGCTTCGTCGGGCTGATGGCCTTTCTCTCCGTCTTCCCCTTCATCTGGATGGCGCTCGGCGCGACCAATTCCTCGATCGACATCATCAAGGGCCGGCTCGTGCCCGGTGAAGTGCTGGCAACGAACATCGCCAACTTCTTCACCCTGGTGAATGTGCCGCTGGTCTTCTGGAATTCGGCGAAGGTCACCATTTTCGCGACGGTGCTTACCCTGGCGGTCTCGTCGCTCGCCGGCTACGGCTTCGAGATCTTCCGCTCGCGACGGCGCGAGGGGCTTTACCGCGCCATGCTGTTGACGCTGATGATCCCCTTTGCGGCGCTGATGATCCCGCTGTTCATCATGATGGGCAAGATGGGCCTCATCAACACGCATATCGCCGTCGTGCTGCCGACGATCGGCTCGGCCTTCATCGTCTTCTACTTCCGGCAGAGCACCAAGGCGTTTCCCTCGGAACTGCGCGACGCCGCGAAGGTCGACGGCCTCAAGGAGTGGCAGATCTTCCTCTACATCTATGTGCCGGTGATGCGCTCGACCTACGCGGCCGCCTTCATCATCGTCTTCATGACCGCCTGGAACAATTATCTCTGGCCGCTGATCGTGCTGCAGTCGAACGAGACGAAGACGATTACGCTGGTCATCTCCTCGCTCGCCTCGGCCTATTACCCCGACTACGGGGTGGTGATGGTCGGTACGTTCCTGGCGACGCTTCCCACCCTCACCGTCTTCTTCTTCATGCAACGCCAATTCGTCCAGGGCATGCTGGGCTCGGTCAAATAGGAACGATGATGCGCTCTGTTACCTCATTCAACGATTCATGGGTCTTTTCCGAAGGCTTCTCTGTCGCCGACGCTGGCGCGCTTCAGCCTGGCCAGGCCGTCAGCCTGCCGCATAATGCCGTCGAGCTGCCCTTCAACTATTTCGACGAGACCTCCTACCAGCGAGCCTTCACCTATCAGAAGGTCATTGTCTCAAGACCGGACTTCGACGGTCGCGAGGTCTCGCTCGTCTTCGACGCCGCGATGGCCGATGCCGTCGTCTATCTGAATGGCGAGGAGATCATCGCCCACAAGGACGGCTATACGCCCTTCGAGGCGCGCCTGACCGGCAGGCTTTGCGACGGCGACAACCTGATCACGGTCAAGATCGACGGCAGCGAGAACCCGGAGATCCCGCCGTTCGGCGGCCGGATCGACTATCTCACCTATGCCGGCATCTATCGCGACGTCTGGCTCAAGGTCACCGACGCGGTGTCGATCGCCAGCATCAAGATCGAGCCCGGCGACGTGCTATCCGACACGAAGTCGGTCGCCGTCCGCTGCGACCTCGCCAACCCGCAGGGCCTCGCCTTCGCCGGCACCGTGACCGCACTCCTCAAGGATGCGAAGGGCGAGGTCCTCGCCGAGGCGGTCGCCGAGACCAGCGGCGAGGACGTCACGCTCGAATTGACCGGCCTCAAGGGCCTGTCGCTCTGGGACATCGACCATCCGGTGCTCTACCAGGTCGAAGTCCAGCTCCGGACCGATCACGGCCGCGACCGGCTCGCCTCGCATTTCGGCTTCCGCACGGCGGAGTTCACCGTCGACGGTTTCCGGCTGAACGGCCGGCCGCTCAAGATCCGCGGCCTCAACCGGCACCAGGCCTTCCCCTATGTCGGCTACGCCATGGGGCGCAGCGCGCAGGAGCGCGATGCGGAGATCATGAAGCACAAGCTCCACTGCAATCTCGTGCGCACCTCGCACTATCCGCAGTCGAAATGGTTCCTCGACCATTGCGACCGCATCGGCCTCTTGGTCTTCGAAGAAATCCCCGGCTGGCAGCACATCGGCGGCGAGGCATGGAAAGAGGAGGCTATCCAGAACGTCCGGCGCATGATCGAGCGCGACTGGAATCACCCGTCGATCGTCATCTGGGGCGTCAGGATCAACGAGTCGCAGGATTCGCACGATTTCTACGTCGAAACGAACCGCCTCGCCCGCGACCTCGACCCCACCCGGCAGACCGGCGGTGTGCGCTACATCACCGACAGCGAGTTTCTCGAAGACGTCTACACGATGAACGACTTCATTCTCGGCAACGAGGAACTGCCCGGCTCGAACCGGCCCCGCACGGCGCTGCGCCCGCAGCAGGAATGCACCGGGCTTTCCGGCAAGGTGCCCTACCTCATCACCGAATTCGGCGGCCACATGTATCCGACGAAGATCTACGACCAGGAACAGCGCCAGGCCGAACATGTCCGCCGGCATCTCGAGGTGCTGAACGCCGCCTACGGTGACGACAGCATTTCCGGCGCCATCGGATGGTGCATGTTCGATTACAACACCCACAAGGACTTCGGCTCCGGCGACCGGATCTGCTATCACGGCGTCATGGACATGTTCCGCGAGCCGAAATTCGCCGCTTACGTCTATGCCAGCCAGTGCGAGCCGTCGGAAGAAGTGGTGATGAAGCCCGTCACCTTCTGGGCGCGCGGCGAGCGCAATATCGGCGGCGTGCTGCCGTTGATCGTGCTCACCAACTGCGACGAGATTGAACTGAAATACGGCTCGCTTACGAAGCGGGTCGGCCCGGACCGCGAGACCTTCCCACATCTGCCGCATCCGCCGGTCGTCATCGACCACCGCCACTTCACCAAGGACGAGCTCGGTGTCTGGGGCATGAAATGGGAAAGCGCCGAATTCACCGGCTTCATCGACGACAAGGCGGTCGCCCATCTCCGGATGGCTGCCGATCCGCTGCCGACGACGCTTGCCGTTGAAGCCGACAGCAGGACGTTGCAGGCCGAGGGGCGCGACAGTGTGCGCGTCATCGTCCGCGCCCTCGATCAGGCCGGCAATATTCTGCCGTTCCTGAACGACGCCATCGATATCGCGGTTGATGGCCCGGCACGGCTTCTCGGACCGGAGCGCGTCGTCTTCCAGGGCGGTTCGACGGGCTTCTGGCTGGAATCAACCGGCAGTGTCGGCGACATTCTCGTCACCGTAACGTCGTCGCGTCTCGCCACGACCAGGCTTGCGCTGTCCGCCACTACCGAAGGAGCGGCGCGCGCATGAGCGAGCTCCAACTCAGCGATGTCCGCAAGTCCTATGGTGGTTTCGAGGTCATCAAGGGCGTCGACCTCGAGATCAAGTCGGGTGAGTTCGTCGTCTTCGTCGGACCGTCCGGCTGCGGCAAGTCGACCCTGCTCCGGATGATCGCCGGTCTCGAGGAGATCACCTCCGGCGATCTGACGATCGACGACGTGCTGATGAACGATATCGACCCATCGAAACGCGGCATCGCCATGGTCTTCCAGTCCTATGCGCTCTATCCGCATATGACGGTGCGGGAGAACATGGGCTTTGCGCTGCGCTTTGCCGGCGTGCGCAAGGCCGAGATCGAAAAACGGGTCAGCGAAGCCGCCAACATCCTGGAACTCGGGCCCTTGCTCGACCGCAAGCCGAAGCAGCTTTCCGGCGGGCAACGCCAGCGCGTGGCAATCGGGCGGGCGATCGTCCGCCACCCGAAGATATTCCTCTTCGACGAGCCGCTCTCCAACCTCGACGCGGAACTGCGCGTCCACATGCGCATCGAGATCGCGAGGCTCCACAAACAGCTCGCCGCCACGATCATCTATGTGACGCACGACCAGGTCGAGGCGATGACGCTTGCCGACAAGATCGTCGTCATGCGCGGCGGGGTGGTCGAACAGGTCGGCTCGCCGCTCGATCTCTACGACGATCCCGCCAATCTCTTCGTCGCCGGCTTCATCGGCTCGCCGAAGATGAATTTCTTGAAGGGCGTGATCGACAGCGAGGGCGGAGAGACCCATGCACGCCTGCCGGACTATGCCGACGCAAAAATCCCCGTCGGCTTGAAAGGGATGGCAACGGGCACGCCGGTGACGGTCGGCATCCGTCCCGAACACTTCAAGGAGCATGGCTCGGCGAGCCTGGAGCTGACGATCGATATGCTGGAGCATCTCGGCGGCGAGACTTTCGCCTATGCTCGTCACGGCAATGGCGAACTTGTTATTATCGAAACGAAGAACGGCCGCGGCCTCAAATCCGGCGACCGCATTTCTGCTCGCTTCGATCCGGGCTGCGCGCTGGTGTTCGACGGGGATGGGAAGCGGCTGCGGTAGTGCGGCTTCAACTGGCGGCGACAGTCGGGATAGCGTCCGATCCGGCCCCCCTTATCCGCCCCGGCTGAGAGGTCCGCTACCTCGCCCCCATCCGCAATGCCCCGTCGAGGCGGATGACCTCGCCGTTCAGCATGTCGTTCTCGCAGATATGCCGAACCAGCGCGGCATATTCGCCCGGCCGGCCGAGGCGCGCCGGGAAGGGTACGCTCTTGCCGAGCGAATCCTGCACCTCCTGCGGCATGCCGGCCATCATCGGCGTTTCGAAGATGCCTGGTGCGATCGAGACGACGCGGATGCCGGAGCGGGCGAGTTCGCGTGCGATCGGCAGGGTCATTGCCACGACGCCGCCCTTCGAGGCCGCGTAAGCCGCCTGGCCGATCTGACCGTCGAAGGCGGCGACCGAAGCGGTATTGACGATGACGCCGCGGCCGCCTTCGAGATCCGGCTCCTCCCGGGCAATCGCTGCGGCGGCCAGCCGGATCATATTGAACGTGCCGACAAGGTTGATGCCGATCGCGCGCGCAAAACTGTCGAGCCGGTGCGGCCCGTCACGGCCGAGCACTTTTTCGCCGGGCGCTATCCCGGCGCAGTTCACCAGCCCGTGGAGATGCCCGAAGCTTTCGATCGCCACCTCCACCGCGGCCGCACCTTCAATCTCGCTCGTCACATCAGTGCGCACGAAGCGGGCGCGGGCGCCGAGTTCCGCGGCGATCGCCGCCCCAGCCTCGACATTGACGTCGGCGATGACCACATGGGCGCCTTCGGCGACGAACATCCGCGCCACGGCGGCGCCGAGCCCGGATCCACCGCCGGTGACCAGAAACACCTTGTCGAGGATCAGCATGGCCGCGCTCCAGCGGGCCGTGCGGCCGAATTCTTCCGTATCATCCTATCCTCCCGTGTCGCATCGCATCGGCTAGCCGCCGAATCCTCCGTGGCGACTATAGTCGGACGCGCCATCGCAGGCGATACCGAACGGAAGCGGATGCCTCACGCGCCCGTGCGTGCCACCAACGGCACGTAATTCTCGAGCTCCGGCGCCGGAAAATTGAGCGTCGCGCCGATTTCGGCCGAGCGGTAGAGTCCCATCAGGATCTCGACCACGGCGAGCCCGTCCTCGAAGGTCTCGATCGGTTTGACGCCCTTGCGGAAGCACTCGACCATATGCCGGTTTTCGTCCGTGTAGCCATAGACGCCGGCCTCGTCCTCCAGCACAGGCATCAGCCCCTGTTCGGCGTTCTGCTTTTCGACCAGGTCCTCGCCCTCGGACCCCTGCACCGCCCGCGACAAAAAGATCTTCAGCCCCGTGCCGAGCGAATTGTATTCGAGTGCATATTCGGGGCCGAGAAGCTCCAGCTGGATGCGTAAGCCGGCGCCGACATAGGCCCAGGAGGTCGTCGCCTCGATCATCAGTTCGCGGCCCTCCTCGTCCTCGAGCCTGACGGTGGCGCGGGCGAAATCCTCCGAGGGGCGCTTCAAATAGTCGACATCGCTTCCATATCGCTGGCGCAGTTGATCGGCATAGGCCGGGCGGGTCCATTTAAGGTTCGCCACCGTGCCGTTCACCGCCTTGACCTTCAAGGAACTGCGCGGCGCGCCGGGCGCCGTCAAGAGATGGCGCGCCACCTCGACGCTATGGCACATCATGTCCGACAGCACCCCGCCGCCCTGCTTGTCGCCCTGCCAGAACCAAGGCTCGTGCGGGCCGGAATGCTCTTCCGCGGCGCGTGCCAAATAGGGCCGGCCCGTCGTCGAGGCGGCGCGGCGCCAGATGATCTCCTTGCCGCGTAGAACCGGGGTGCAGAACACTTGGTTTTCCAGATAGCCGTGATTGAGGCCGGCGTCCTCGGCGAGACGCAGCATCTCGCGGGCTTCGGCGACGGTGCGCGCCAGCGGCTTTTCGCAGGCGACCGCAAAGACCCTGCTGCGACCCGCCTTGATTTCCGCATGGAGCGTTCGCATCACCTCGAGCCGCGTATAGTTGGGCGAAAGGATCCAGATCGCATCGACATCGCTGGCTGAGAGAAGCGACGCGAGGCTGTCATGGGCGCGACAGGTCCCGAGCTCAAGCCCCTTCACCGCTTCCACGAAGCGGTCGCGATTTTCCGCATTGCGGCTGTAGACGCCGGTGACCTCCACATTGCGCACGCCGGTGAGCGATTGCAGATGGAAGCGGGCGATGAAGCCGGTTCCGACAAATCCGACGCGCAGTGTCCCTTTCGGCAATGTGGTCATTTCCTTCCTCCCCAGGATGGCTCACGTGCAAGGCGGCGCCGTACTGCCCCGAATGTTGAGCGCCGTCGGCAGCACGATCGGTTCGCCGCCCTCGACGCTTCCGCCCGACAGGATGCTGAGCAGGAGGCCCATCGCGGTGCGGCCGATCTCGGCGCGCGGCTGGCTGACGGTCGTCAGCGGCGGGTAGAAGGCCTTGCTCAAATAGAGATCGTCGAAACCCACGACCGAGACCTCACCCGGGACGTCGCGCCCCATGCGCCTCAGCTCATGGGCGGCGCCATAGGCCATCTCGTCATTGGCGACGAACAGCGCAGACGGCGGTTCCGGCAGGGCGAAGAGCGCCCGGCAGCATTCCTGTCCGCTTTCCAGAAGAAAGTTGCCGCGCACCTCGTAGCCTGCGGGGATCTCCAGTCCGGCTTCGCGCATGGCGAGCCGGTAGCCCTCCCGGCGATAGACGCTCATCGGCTCGGGGACGGGACCGCTGATATGGGCGATCCGCCGGTGCCCGAGCCCTATCAGATGCGCGACCGCTCCACGCGCGGCCCCGACATTGTCGACCTGCACATGCGGCAGTCCCGAGCCCTCGATCATTTCGAGCGCGACCACCACCGGCAGATGGTTCGAGGCGCCGGCACGATCGCCACTCGCCGGCGGCAGTTTGCCGGTCATCAGGATCATGCCGTCGGCATGGCCGTCGCGCAGCATGTTAAAATACTCGATCTCGCGGACCGGATCGTTCTCGGTATTGCCCATCAGCACCGCATAGCCGGCTTCCCGCGCCGTCGCTTCGACGCCTTTCAGGATGTCGAGATAGAAGGGATTGCCGACATCGCGCACGACGAGGAGCACCGCCATCGACTTGCGGGTCCTCAAGTTTCGGGCGCTGACGTTGGGGCGATAGTTGAGCTCACGGGCGAGATCATGGATGCGCTGGCGCGTCTCCGCCGTCACCAGCGCCGAATCCGAAAGCGCACGCGAGACGGTGGCGACCGACACGCCGGCCTTCTGAGCAATATCCTTGATCTTCGGCCGCTCCCTCATGCGCGCATCGCCCGACCCCGCCCATAGAACATCATAAGGAGCAGCAAGGTCGCCCCGAACACCATCTGCCGGCCGGATTCGTCGATGTTTACGGTGGTGAGGATCCCCTGCAGGATGACGAGCAGGAAGGCGCCGGCCATGGTGCCGGTGTAGCCGCCCTTGCCGCCGGCGAGCGACGTGCCGCCGAAGACGACCGCGATGATCGAAGTCAGCGTGTATTGCTCGCCGACATTGGCGAAGGACGAGCCTGAATAGCCGAGCAAGCAGAGGCCAGCGATGGCCGCGAACATGCCGGAGATCATGAAGAGCGCGATGCGCATAAGCTTGACCGGAACGCCCGCCATATAGGCGGCGTGCTCGTTCGAGCCGACCGCATAGATGCGGTGGCCGAAAACGGTGCGGTTGAGCATGAAGGCCATGAGGATGCCGAACGCGACCCACAGCCAGATGATTCCGGGCACGCCGAAGAAAAGCGGCTGGGTGACGAAACGCGACAGGGCCGGCGCAGCCTGGCCGGAGGGAATGCCCATGCGGATGACGACGAGAAGGCCCTGCAGCACGCCGAGCATGCCGAGCGTCATCACCAGCGGCGGGATACGCAGCAGCGTGATGCCGAGGCCGTTCAGGAGGCCGAAGAAGGCACCGGCCGCGAGGCAGGCGACGATAGCCGGCACAATACCGCCATCGGCACCATTCATGACATTGCCGGCAATGATCGCCGACAGCGAGACGACACCGCCGACTGAGAGATCGATGCCCTCTCGCCCGCCGAGGATCACGACGTTCTGCCCGGCCGCGACGATGCCCAGCAGCGAGGCGACGATCAGGAGCCTGAGGATTTGCGCACCACTGGCAAAGCCGGGAGAGAGCAGTTCGCCGAGATAGAGGAGGAGAACGATCAGGACGAGCGCGACGACGATCGGCTGGCGAAGGAAAGAGATTACGCTGGTCATGGACGCGCCCTCCGGCCGGCAAGTACGCCGGCCATCAGCACGATAAGAATTGCGAGGCCCTGGACGAAATTCTGCCACTCCGAAGGCGTGCCCATGAAGAAGACCACCGAACTGATCAGCCCGATCGTCAGCGCGCCGAGAAGCGAGCCGACCACTGTTCCCCAGCCGCCCGAGAGCGCGCTGCCGCCGAGTACCACCGCGGCGACGCTGAAGAGCGTCATCTTGCCGCCGACCAGCGGATCGCCGCTCGCCGTGTCTCCGGTGATGCAGAAGGCGGCAAGCGCCGAGAACAGGCCGCAGAGCAGGTAGCCGCGAATCCTGATCGCCACCACCGGCAGCCCGGTTTGATAGGCCGCCTGCTGGTCGTCGCCGACGGCGAGCAATTGCGTGGTGAGGCGCGTGCGGCCAAGTACCGCGAGGAGAACGAGCAGTCCGGCCAGGATATAGAAGACCAAGGGCAGCCCGAAGAGCCGGCCGCCATAGGTGCGCCAGAAGATGGTCGGCGCCGGGGTGCCGGCAACCGGCAGGATGTAGAGCGCCAGGCCGGTAAAGAAGATGCTGGTCGCGAAGGTGGCGACGATCGCCTGCAGGCGCAACGCCGCAACGACAAGCCCGTTGACGAGGCCGCAGGCAAGCCCCAGCAGCAGGCCGATGGCAAGCGCCAGCACCACCGCGCCGGCGCCGCCGCCCCAGCGCTCCATCAGAACGACGATCGCGACATTGACGAGCGAGAGGATCGAGCCCGCCGACAGGTCGATGTCCCCGGCATAGACGACATAGGTCTGGGCGATAGCAAGCAGGATCAGCGCCATATAGGTGCTCAGAAGCCCGGTCAACGAGCGGTAGCTGAGGCTGTTCGGCGAGAAGACGCCGTTCAAGGCAAGCAGCACGAGGACGATGGCGAGCGCCGGCAGGAAGGGGTAGCGCTCGAGCAGTCTGCGGATGCCGCCGGCGCGCCGGTAGGTCGGGCCTGTTGCAATCTCTGCCATCAGGCGGCCTCGTACGCGGCTTGATAGAGATTGTAGCGGGTGCGATCCGCCCCGGTGAGTTCCCGGCTGACGGAGCCGCCGTTGAAGACCAGGATGCGGTTGGCATTGCCGAGCAGCTCGGCGTCTTCCGAAGAATAGAGAATGATGCCGAGACCCTCCGCCGCCAATTGCCGGATCAGCGCGAAGAGGTCGGCCTTCGCCGAGAGGTCGATCCCCTTGGTCGGGTCGTCAAGCAGCAGCACGTCCGGGCGGTCGATCAGCCAGCGGGCGATGATCACCTTCTGCTGGTTGCCGCCGGAGAGCGAATTGATCGGATGGAAGAGGCTCGCGAATTTCGTATGCATGCTTTCGAGCGCCGGCTGGACCCGGTCGCTGAGCTTCGAGGGCCTGGCGATTATCAGCCGGTCGCGCAGGTAGTGGATCGGCGTGACGTTCTCGATGATCGGCCGGCCGCTGATGACGCCGTCGCGGCCGCGGTCGCCGGAGACATAGGCGCAGCCGCGCCGAATGGAATCGCGCGGACTTGCCGCATCGAACCGATCGCTGCCGATCAGGATTTCGCCCGACGCGATCGAACCGGCGCCGAAGATCGCCCTAAGCAGCGCCGACTGTCCTTGGCCGTGCAGCCCGCCGAATCCGAGGATTTCGCCGCGCGCAACCTCGAAGCTGACATTGCGGAAGCCGACGCCGGAAAGGTCGCGGACCGTCAGCGCCGCCCCGTCCTTGGCGTCGACGGCGGCCGGCGCCGAAGACTGCGAAGCTGGCATGTCGCCGGCTCCCCCGACCATGAGCCGGATAACCGTGCCGGCATCGGTCTCGCCGAGATTGAGCGTCGTGATTGTCTCGCCGTCGCGGATGATCGTAACGCGGTCGCCGATCGCCTTGATCTCGTCCATCCGGTGCGAAATGAAGATGATGCCGCGGCCGCGCCGCTTCAGATCGCGCAGAATCTCGAAGAAGCGCTCGACCTGGGCGCGGTCGAGCGCCGAAGTCGGCTCGTCGAAGATGAGAAGCGGCGCCTCGCTGGCCAACGCCTTCATGATCTCGACGAGCTGGCGCTGGTCGGGCCTGAGATTACCGACCAGCGCGTCGGCGGAAAACCCTTCACCGGATACGCCCTCGAACAGCGCGATATAGCGCGCCGCGCGCTCTTCCAGTGCCGTCCGGTCGACGAAGAGAGCGGCTTTGACCGGCAGGGCGGCAAGGCAGATGTTTTCCTCGACTGTCCGGTGGGCGGCGAGGCTGAGCTCCTGATAAAAGATGCCGATGCCCTGGGCGCGGGCCGAACGCGGCCCGGTAATCGTCACCGGCGTGTCGTCGATCAGGATCCTGCCGTCGTCCGGCCGCACGCTGCCGGCGATGATCTTGCAGAGCGTGCTCTTGCCGGAGCCGTTGGAGCCCATCAGCACGTGGACCTCGCCCGCCAGGACTTCGAGGTCACCGCGGCGGAGCGCCAAGGTCGCGCCGTAAGCCTTGCTCACCCCGTTCAGTTTCAATTTCGACATGGAACCGTGTCCGTTACGATCCGGTGGCCGAGCGCGGGCCGAGAGGGCCCGCGCCTGACTTCGAAAGGCTTACTTGAAGAGCGCTTCCGCCTCTTCGATCGACAGCGAGCTCGTATAGGAATAGTAGCCGGGCTTCCCATCGAGCTGCTTTGCCGCCTCTTCGACGTTCTTCGAGTCGATGAACGGGATCGGCAGATAGAGCGCGTTGCCGTATTGGCCCGCCTTGGCCGGCTCCTTCAGCTCCTTGCCCTGCAGCATCAGCACGGCGACGTTGAGCGCGCTCGCCATCACGCCGGGCGGGTTCACGGTCGCACCGGAATTCAGCTTCTCCTTGATCCAGAGGTCGATGAAGTCCTTTCGGATCTCGCCGGTCGCGGCGATCTGGTCCTTCTTGCCGGCATCCGTGATCGACTTCCAGGCGCCGGCCGCCATGCCGTCCTGCACGACCACGCCGTTGATGTCGGGATAGGTGGCGAGAATGTTCTGCATCGCCTGCTGTCCCTGGGCCTGATCCCAATTGGCGTTCACTTCATTGACGATCTGGATATCCGGGAAATCCTTGAGGACCTGCTTGTAGCCGGCGACCCGCATCTCGTTTGCCGGATGCCCGGCAACGCCGTTGATCGCCACCACCTTGCCCTTGCCGTCGAGCGTCTCGGCGAGCCACCTGGCGCCCGCAGCACCCCAAGCGGTCTGGTCGATCCCGACATAGACCGCATCGGGCGAGGAGACTTCCGCGTCCGTCGCGATCACCAGGATGCCCGCCTCCTTCGCCTGCGCGAAGATCGGGTCGAAGGCCGTCGGGCTGTTCGGATTGACGATGATGGCGTTGACGCCTTCCGCGATGAAGTTGCGGATATGGGCGATCTGCCCGGGCACGTCGACATTGGCGCTCTGGACGGAAACCTCGACGTCGACGCCCTTGTCCTTCCATTTCGCCGCGGCGGCCTTCGCCTCGTCGATCATCTGGGTGCGCCACTCGCTGCCGACCCAGCCGTTCGAAAGGCCTATCTTGAATGTTTCCGCGTTGACCGCCGAGGCCGAGATAACGATGGACGCGACCGTGCCAAGCGCAAGAGCAATGAATTTCGTCATTAGATTCCTCCCAAATCTTGCGAGCGCTATGAAGCCAGAAAATGTAATCGATTTCAATGGGAGTTCAGGGTTGTACCGGCAACCTCCAACGCTGGCGAACTTGCCCGCTAAATCGAGAGCCTAGATTTTCCGCCGATTGTGCTCTGCGGGCGGGGGGCAACGGTCCGCCGGGCTTCCGATGATCGGAGCTATCCGGCAGATACGGAGGAGAGGTGCCATTTACCCTGGAGACTTTCTTGGAAGTTCGGTATGGGCCGCGACCGCTATTTCCCAGCTACTCCGCTTCGGCTCC
This sequence comes from Sinorhizobium fredii USDA 257, assembly GCF_000265205.3. NCBI lineage: Bacteria > Pseudomonadati > Pseudomonadota > Alphaproteobacteria > Hyphomicrobiales > Rhizobiaceae > Ensifer > Ensifer fredii. The sequence continues at coordinate 2,367,103 of NC_018000.1, read as the reverse complement.
AGCAAAGAGCGCTCGAAGCGCGGTTTGGCTCGGGCGGGAACCTCGATCGCGCGATAGCTCTGCGGCAGCTCGACATGCCCGACCTTGATCAGCATGACCATACCCATGGCGTAATGCGGCGAGCATTTGATGCCGTAGAAGCCGGGCTTATCGAAGGTGACGACGATCTCCTCGTTGATCTTGCACTTAAATCCCGGATGCCCGTCCGGAACCATTCCGTCGATCGTCGCGGCGTTGTGGCTCTTGTTGGTGGCGATGAACTTGTCGCTGTCGCCCGGCCGGAGCGCAAGGAAATCCGGTTCGAAAACCATCGAACCCTTCTCGCCCCGGTTCAGCATCTTGACCTCGACCGTCTCGGCGCTCACCAAGGCCGGCATCGAAATGGCAATCAGGACGGTCAACAGCAGCCTGACAAGACTGATCATGAAATCCTCTTCAGCATCGGCTTTTCGGCAGGCGGGGAACCGGGGGCGCGGTAACGGATATGATAGCGGCCGTCGCCCTGGTACTCGACATCAACGTCGACGCCGAAGACGGTGCGGATTCGCTCTTGGGTGAGAACTTCGTGCGGCCGTCCCAATGCAGTGACGCGACCGCCGCTCATCAACGCGATGCGGTCGCAGAACATGGCGGCATGGTTGAGATCGTGAAGTGCGGCAACCGCCGTCAGCTTCTGCTGGCGCACGAGATGCAGGAGACCGATCTGATGGCCGACATCGAGGTGGTTCGTCGGCTCGTCGAGAAGGAGCATCTGCGGCTGTTGTGCCAGGGCGCGGGCGATGTGCAGGCGCTGCCGCTCCCCGCCCGACAGCGTGTGCCACGTCCGCGCCGCAAGCTGCGCCATGCCGACATTGCGGATCGCCTCGTCGACGATCTCGTCATCCCTCGTCGACCACGGTGTGAGAGGGCCGAGATGCGGCGTGCGGCCGAGTTCCACCGCCTGGCGCGCAGAAATGCGCTCGCCCGTTTCGGCCTGCTGCTCGACCAGCGCAATGCGCTTGGCAATTTCCTTCCGTCCCAGCGTGTCGACGCCCTGTCCGTCCAGCAGCACCCGGCCGGACCGCGGCCGCCGGAGGCCGGCAAGCAGCGACATCAGGCTGGTCTTGCCGGAGCCGTTCGGCCCGACGATGCCGAGAAACTCGCCCGCGACGACGTCGAGCGAGACATCCCGGAGGATGGAAACTCCACCCATCGACCACGAGACATTGCAAGCGGAGAGGTTCATCGAACTGTCCTGCGCTGGCTGAGGATGACGGCAAAGGCCGGTGCGCCGACGAGCGCCGTGACGACGCCGATCGGCAGCACCTGCCCCGGAATGATGACGCGCGACACGATGTCGGCGGCGATCATGAACAACGCCCCGATCAAGGCGGCGGCGGGAAGCAGCAATCCGTGCCGGACGCCGACGATCATCCGGGACACGTGCGGGATGACGAGGCCGACGAAACCGATCGACCCGACGATGCTGACCATGGCCGCCGTCATCATCGCCGATGCGCCAATCAGGACGACATAGACCCGGCGCACCGGGATGCCGAGCGAGGCGGCGGACTCGGATCCGAAGGTGAAGGCGTCGAGCGCCCGCGCGTGCCACAGGCAGACAATGAGGCCGACCAGCGCGACAGGAACGGCGAGCCAGACATCCGGCCAGCGCACGCCGGAAAGATTGCCGAGCAGCCAGAACATGATTGCGCGCGCCTGTTCCGCATTGGCGGCCTTGGTAACGATGAGCGACGTGAGCGCGTTGAAGAGCTGCGAGCCGGCGACGCCCGCCAGAATGATCGCGCCATGGCCCCTGCCGGCACGCATCGCCAGAAGGCTGACGAGCCCGAAGGCGAGAATGGCTCCTGCGAACGCTCCGACCGGCAGCGTCAGCAGGCCGGCGCCGATGCCGAGAACGGCGACGCCGACCGCACCGGTCGATGCACCCGCCGAGATACCGAGAATGTAGGGGTCGGCCAGCGGATTGCGCAGCAGCGACTGCAGCACGACGCCGGAGACCGCCAGCGCCGAACCGCAGCAGGCGGCCACGATGGCGCGGCTCACCCGGTAGTTCCAGATGATCCCCTCGTCGAGCGCATCGAGGCCGTATCCGGCATCCCACAATCGGTTGGCGACAGTCTTGGCGACGACGCCCATGGGAATGGCCGTCTCGCCGATCGCCGCGCCCAGCCAGAGCGCGACCAGCAGCACGATGAGCGCCAGCAGGCTGGCGCTCGTCCGCGACAAGGATGGGGCGATGCCGATCACTTGTTCAGGCCGGATTTCTCGACGGCATCGGCCAGCACCTCGATGCCTTCGATGGTCCGGATCGTCGGGTTCATCGCCTGGGCGTCCATCTCGACGACGTGGCCCTCTTTCACCGCAGGCATCAGGCTGGTTACCGGGTCCGACTCCAGGAACTTGTGCTTGACGACGACGTCGTCGGCGGGGAAGCGACGGCGCTCCATCTTTCCCGCGACGACGAGCGTCGGGCCGGACTTGGCGATGGTTTCCCAGCCGACGGTCGGCCATTCCTCTTCGCTGTCAATGACGTTGTCGATGCCGAGCGCCTGCATGATATAGCCCGGCGCGCCGTTCTTGCCGGCGACGTAGGGATCGATGTCGAGCTCGGCGCTCGAGAACCAGAACACCGCGGAGAGCTTGCCGTTCGCCGACGCGATCTTCTTCTTCGCCGCATCCTCACGCGCCCTCAACTCGGCGACCAGCTTCTCGCCGCGCTCCTGGACGTTGAAGATCTGGGCGAGTTCGGTGATTTCCTGATAGATGAGGTCCATCGTGAAGACCGTGTGGCGAACGCCATCGCCGCCGCCGCTATTGTCCTTGCCGACGCAATCGGCTGGCGACGTGTAGACCGAAATGCCGAGTTCCTCGAACTGCTCGGGCTTGGCGACGATGCCTTCGGGCCCGACATGCCACTGGAACTGCGCCGTCACGACATCCGGCTTCTTGGCGACGACGCCTTCGAAACTCGGGTCGTTGTCGGCCAGCCGCTCGACGTTTGCATTCGCGTCCTCATAACCCTTGATGACCGGACCGATCCAGACGGCGGTACCCACCATCCGATCCTGAAGGCCGAGCAGGTACAGGATCTCCGTGCTGCTTTGGCCGATCGAGACGGCGCGTTCGGGCGCCTTCTGGAAGATGACCGGACGGCCGCAATTGGTGAGCGTCAGCGGATAGCTGGTTTCGGCGGCCTGGGCCTCCATGCCGATGGCCAGAAGAACGGCAGCAGCCCACAGGACGCCGCGATTAGATTTCGCAAAGATGCTTTTCATAAGTCTATTCCCCGGATTCGATGAAGCGGCCGCACGGAATGCGGCCGTTCGTGGCGCGGACGGACGGAGTCAGACCGCCTGCCGACAGCGAGACGGCGTCGAGGAACGGGGAAGACCGCAGGCTACAAGGCGCAGATCGGCACAAGGAGAGGTCATCGTATATCCTGTTCCGGGCATCCCCGCCCGCATTGGAGTGAACGCATGACGGCAGGTCTCCTGGCTCGCGGATATCTGCCGTCCACCTGCCTTCCCACGATCGAGCTCGCAGTGGCATAACGCTTTCGCGTCACTAGGATGGGCGGCAATCCGCTTACAGTTGCGGGGGCAGCCACGGTCTTGGTCCCTCTTGGGTCGTCCGCACCGTGTTCCCTATTAATCCCCTTCGCTTCATCGTAGGGGAACCGTCACTGGCTTCATTAAATAGTTGATCTCAGCTGGTCAAGGCCGGTTCTATCGCCATGCCGGAGCGTCAAAAATCCCAGTCCTCGTCCTCCGTCGCGACCGCCTTGCCTATGACATAGGACGACCACCCGCGAAGAAGTCATGGTTTTCGTCGGCGGCCGGCGAGAGCGCCGACAGGATCGCGGGGTTTGCAGGCTTCCGGCGGGAACAGCGCCTCGTAGCCAAGCTTCATCAGCGCCTTGATGGCGTTGTAGTGCAGGAATTTATTGACGTCTCGGTGAGGCCGGCGCCGTCGTAGACCGCTTCGGTATATTTCACCTCGTTGTCGTAGAGCCCGAGCAACAGGTCGAAAGCGAAGTACTTGATGTTGGTAAGCACCGCCTCCTCGTGCGGCGTCACCGGATAGGCCATCAGCTTCACGCGCCGACACCGTTCTGGATCGTGCCGAGCAGCGTCAGGCCGGTGAAGCGAGACGCCGCGATTGCTCCCGACGGCAGCAAGCAAAAACGTCTTCCTGCAACAGACGCCACAATCAAGTATAATCCTTGAGCAATCACGGAGGCAGGAGGAGGGACAGATGTCCGTCGACGCAGGACCGCGAACAGTGGGCGCCGAATATGCGATCGAGTATCTGCAGGAGCATCCGGAAGCCGGCCTCTGCTGCGAGGATCGGCGCTGCTGGATCACGCCGAATGCAAACGAGACCGACCGGCAGGCCCTGCTTCTCGAGGCGATCGAGGCCGAGCGGCTCAAGGACGATCCTCGCCTCCGACTCGTGTCCGGAATCGCCCATGCGGGCCGGTCGCTCTGGGTCGTTCGAAGAATGACATAACGACCTGGACACAAGCGAACTAATCGCGTTGCGCTGAGCCACGCGCACGGATGCCTTGACGATCAGGCGGATGCAGCTGCGCATGAAGCCCGGCCTATCCGCGCCGCCCGGCCATTCGGTACCGTGGCCGGTCTTGAGTGCCGCGGCGCCGCGGATCAGGTCCATGATGCGGGCGGTCGCCAGCGCGTCGCCGATGTCGAACAGTCCCTTCGCCCCGCCCTCCTCGAGCCATCGGCACATGCAAGTGTAACCGGTTTCCTAATTCCCGTCTCCGGGCGAGCTCACACCGAACGCAGGCAAGCCGAGCGAAACGGCCATCGCCGATCAGTTGAAAATCCCTACGACCACGCCCAGGAATGCATGTGAGCGGCGGTCCGGGTGTGATAATGCCTGCTGCAATGCCGGCGATTTTCTTGAGAGACCATATGACAGACATGACCTCGACGCTCAGGATCTTTGAACCCCGTCCCGGCGTGTTTGCCTATTACGATGGCCGCGTCGAGGGACGGAGGCTTCATGGCGCCTCGCCGAATTGGCTCGATGACGGTGCCTATGGATTGGGCGTCGCCTCCTATGCCATCTTCGACGCGGGCGAGGCGCTCGTTTACGATACGCATATCTCGCTTGCCCATGCACAGGCCGTCAGGCGACATCTCGAGGGGCTTGGCGCAACCTCCATCCGGGCCGTCCTCAGCCATTGGCACAACGATCATGTCGCAGGCAATGCGGTTTTTGCCGATTGCGAAATCATCGCGCTCAAGCTGACAGCCGATCTGCTTCATGCCAATCGCGAGGAGCTCGCCACGCGCGTCCCGCCCATCATCCCGCTCGTCATGCCCAGCCGGCTCTTCGAGACGAGGCTGGACCTAAAAATCGGAAACCGCCGTGTCGAACTTCACCATTTCGACATCCACAGCGCCGACGGCAATGTCCTCTGGTTGCCGGACGAGAGAATCCTGTTGGCGGGCGATACGCTCGAAGACACGGTCACCTATGTTTCGGAAGCGGAAAACACGGCGAAGCACATTCGCGAATTGGGGCGCCTGGCGACCTGGCCGATCGGTCGCATTCTGCCGAACCACGGCGATCCGGATCGGATTGCGACCGGCGGATATGAAGCGAGCCTCATCGACGCCAACCGGCGTTACCTCGAGCAGTTGATCGATGCGGTCAAACAAGACCGAGCCGCTATCGCACCCCTCAAGGATTTCATCGCGCAGGATCTGGCAGCGGAGGCAGTCTCCTATTTCGAGCCCTATGAAGCGGTGCATCGGAAGAATATCGCGGCCCTGGCGGCGATATGAGCCTGTCCACGGCGCCGATAGTGGGTGCGGAGCATTCGAGGTTGCGTTATCGAATGACATCGCGACCATCGGTCCTTCTCAGTCGGCAGGAACACGAAACCAGTGGCCCCGGTTACTTCTGCCGTGGTTCCGAGAGCTCGGCTCCTGCTGAAACCAGCTTTCCGGCGCGCTTGACGGTCACCGCCTCCACCAATGTTCGTGCCGCATTGCGGACCTCTTCCTGCACCGCCTCGTCGGCATCCAGCTCGGCGTGACTGAGCGCATAGGGTTTCCAGTAGCCGATATAGCGATCCACTTCCGCCAAGGGTCCGCGGGTTCGAGATGCATGTAGCAAAGCCAGTCCGACAGGCTACGCCGAACGTTCTCCACGCCCGCCACATCACCATGCACGACGACGAAAAAGATCCGCCCGGCGAGATGTCGAGGGTACCTCCAGCCCTCGAGTTCAAGCGCCTTGGCGAGCTTCGCGTCCTTGCCCTCGGTCGAGGTCGGGTCAGGATTGCCGCCATCGGCGCAAACCAGCCGGTCCATCATCAGCTTGATCGGCGAAGACACCTGATACCAGTTGACCGGCGTGACGATCATGATGCCGGTCGCCTCGACCCACATCGGATAGATCTCGTTCATCCAGTCGTCGACCTGCCCAAGCGAATAGTTGGGATAGCAGGAGCACGGCCAATGACAGAGCGCCGGCGAGGTGGAAAAGCAGGCCTTGCAAGGATGAATCATGCGTCCATATTCGGAAGCAAGACGATGCAACTCGAGAACGGTCGTCTTCACCCCGGCCGTTTGGTCCATCGTTTCCTGCGCGATCCGCACCAGTCGGTAGGACTTCGAGATTTCGCCGGGACAGGTGTGTTCGCTCCGCGACGACCCGCTGATCAGAAGGATACGTGCCGGCCCGTCCGGGTCACGGTGAGGCTCTTGCGCAGCATGAATTGCATCGCGCGCCGCAAGCCAATCGACTGACAGTTCATAGTCGGTATCCTTGAATGCGGTGCCGGCCTTGCGCGTGTGCGGTGCCTTCCGCTGATGCTTGTAAGCGTCCCACGCCGCCGAAGCGACCTTGTCCAATTCCGGGCGAAGGCCGTCGAAGGCTCGATCCTGGAACCGACTGAGGAAGCGGCGGCGAAACTCGGTCTCCGTCAGCCTGGGATTCGGCGTTCCCTTTCGCGGCTCGAGCATTGTCGGCGAATATTTCGCCTCGGCGCTTTTCGACATCTAAATCCACCGGCGGTTCCGTTCCCCTGTAATCGAGCACGGCGGCGATTGTTCCGGGCAGCCAAGGCCGCTTGGTGGAATTGACGAGGCATTGACGAGGCTAGACGCAAAGCGCGCCTAGCCATTCGCTTCAGGTCGTGCGGACCAAAAGGGGCCGCGGTACTCTAGAGCCGCGCCTCCAGGATCAGGTTGAACGGCGTTTGCAGCGCGCGGCGGAAACGGCTGAAGCCGGCCTTGCGGAAGACGTCCTCAAGGCGAGCTTCGCCGGCTTGGGCGCCGAGCACCAGACGGCCGCCGTCGGAGATCGCATGGGCGCAGCAGATCGTCGTCGAGGCCGCATAATAGATCCGCGCCACCGGCGAGACATTGTCCTCGACCCGGTCATTGGCGAAGGGCTCGACCAGCATCACCGTGCCGCCCGGTGCGATGGCTCTTGCAGCATGTGCGGCCGCGGCGACCGGATCGCCCATGTCGTGCAGGCAGTCGAAGAAACAGATGAGGTCGTAGCCCGTAGCCGAATAACCGTCGGCCCGGGCGGTCGCAAAGCTTGCCCTGTCGGCAACGCCCGCCAGTGCGGCGATCTTCCATGCCTCCGCCACGGATTCCAGGTGATTGTCGAAGCCGCGGAACTCGGAGGCCGGGAAGGCCTCGGCCATGAGCACGGTCGAGTGGCCGTGACCGCAGCCAACATCCGCTACACGCGCGCCGGAGCGAAGCTTCTCGACGACGCCGTCGAGGGCCGGCAGCCATTCGGAAACCAGGCTTGCCTTATAGGCATTCCGGTAGAAGGCCGCGACGCCACAGAAGAGCTTTCCGTCGTGGTCGCCCCAGGCAATGCCTTTGCCGCTGCGGAACGCCTCCACCGCCTTCTCCTCGTCCAACCACATCGACGCCGGAACGGCCCAGGCGTTGGGGATGAAGAAAGGACTGTCCTCCTCGGCCAGGACGAGGGCCTGTTCCGGCGCGAGCTCATAGGTGTCGCTGATCGCATGATAGCCGACATAGCCGCCGGCAAGCTGCGAGCCCAGCCACTCGCGCACATAGCGTTCGGCGCAGCCCGCGCGGCTCGCCAGCTCCCGCGATGTCAGCGGGCCCGCTTCCGCCAAGGCCTTGTAGAGGCCGAGCCGGTGGCCGAGGCTCACCATCACGCCGCCATATCCGGCCGACAGGTCGCCGATCGCGCGCGCCACGAACGCGTCGAGTTTCGCGGCGTCGACGCTCCTGCTTTGAGTCTGTTGCATCTTGATTTCTCCTTCACGTACGCCGAGGAATTCGGCCATGCGCGCAGGATCGCAGCGATCGCGGTTGAGCGGCAGAGCCGAACGGTCCACAATCGGGCCGTTTGCGCCATGCGACGAGCCCCGTTTACATGCCGATGTCGCCCGCCGGGGAATTCGAAATGCCACATCAAAGAGCCGAGACCGGCCCGGAGCCGATCCATGTCAGCCTCGTCGCCATCCCCGAGGCGGTGGTTTCCACGCTGACCGGCATTTTCGACGTAATGAACGCGTTTGCCGTGATGGCTCCGCTCGGCCATAGCCCGCTCGAGTCGCCGCCCTTCCGGGTCGAGATCGTCGGAGTCGAGCAGGGTCCGCTGCAACTCGCCAGCCATGTGCCGATCTCTGTCCAGCGCAGCATCGTATCGATCGAAGCAACCGACATCGTCATCGTTCCCTCGATCCTGCTCGAAGCGGAAGGCTGGCGGACGGGCCGACACCCGGAACTGATCGACTGGCTCCACGCCATGCATCGGCGCGGCGCGCTCTTATGTTCGGCCTGCTCGGGTCTCTTCCTGCTCGCCGAAACCGGGCTCTTCGACGGCGTCGACGCGACGGTGCACTTCGGCTATGCCCGCGCCTTCAATGCGGCCTTTCCAAAGGTGCCGATCCGGCCCGAACACGTGCTCGTCGTGTCCGGCAAGCGCGAGGAACTGATCAGTTCCGGCGCCTCGATGACCTGGCACGATCTGGTCCTTTACCTGATCGCCCGCCATGCGGGCGCTACCGCCGCCCAGGCTGTCGCGCGCCTCTTCGCACTGCAATGGCACCAGGACGGGCTGGCGCCCTACATAACCTTCGAGGGGCGCAGGGACCATGACGATCTCGCCATCCGCGCCGCCCAGGATTGGCTCGCCACACATTTCTCGGTCGCCAATCCGCTCGAAGAGATGATCCGCCGCACCGGACTGACCGAGCGCACCTTCAAGCGCAGGTTCACCGGTGCGACGAGCCTGAGCCCGATCGCCTATGTGCAGCGACTGAGGATCGAGGAAGCCAAGCGGCGGCTCGAGCGGACCGAGGCCTCGGTCGATGAGATCAGCTGGCAGGTTGGCTACGAGGAACCGGCATTCTTTCGCCGTCTTTTCAAACGCCTTACGGGCGTGACACCAGGAGGCTACCGCCGGCGCTTCAAGATACCGGAATTCGCCCAGCCGCGGCGCGAGAGCTAATGCATGTCGCCCAAAAGTGGCAGCGGTCTTGGGATGACGACATGCATGAAAACAAGGTCCTAAAGCGCGCTGCATGAATGTGTTTGAATCCGCCGTGCTCCAGGCGGTCGATACCGCAACGACGCGCATCTTCTCGTTGACGACGCCTCCCGGACCCGCCACAAAAGTGTCAACACAAGGATGCGAGGCAAGCTATGGACAGCGTGACATTCCCGCAGGATCCCATCTGCCGGCCCTATCGCCAGCTGGCGCGCAATGCGCGCCTTGCCAACGCACGGCTCGATCGCGCCTGCACGGCGCTGAAGCCCGGCGAATGGGAGGCGACCCGGACGTCCTTCTTCCCCTCGCTCAAGGGAACGATGGTCCACCTTCTCGATGCCGATCGATACTATATCGACACGCTGCGGGGCGACCTGGCCGGCCTGGCGAAACCGCCGGGCAGCCGCGCGACGGCCGCCGAATTCGCGGCCGAACGGGCCGAAGTCGACGACTGGCTGATCGATTTCTGCGAAGCTCTGACGGCAGAGGCGCTACCGCGAAAGATAAGCATCCCCTGGCCGGACCGGACACTGACGGAGACCGTCGCCGATACGCTTCTGCACGTCTTTCTGCATGGCCAGCACCATCGCGGCCAGATCCATTCGATGCTCTCCGGCACCAGCGTTGCGCCGCCGCAGATCGACGAATTCATCCTGACGGACAATAGCGAGGCGCGGGTGGAGGACCTGCAGGCGCTGGAGTGGAGCGAGGCACGGCTCACTCGATAGCCGGAGGAGTGTCTCGCCGGTACGGCGAAAGACTGACAACGACGGAGCCGCTCGAGCGCTTTCTCGCCAAGATTCAGGAGGAGCGGCACGGTTATCGCCTGGAGCCTGCCCTTACCCCGCTGCGCGCGACCGCGGCCGCTAGGAAACGGGTGCTGGCGATCTTGATCTGCGAAGCCTGGAACTCCCTACCTCACTTCGAGTTCTAATAATCATGCTCACATGAGACCCACCTTCGCACGGAGGCGCGGAGTACAAATGAACCCGGAAAAATGGCTTCACCTGTGCATCGATATGCAGCGCATGTTCGCCGAGAGTACCCCGTGGCAAGTCGCCTGGATGCCCAAGGTGTTCGACCAGGTTGTTGAGATTGCTTCGCGCTTTCCGGATCGCACCATATTCACGCGCTTCGTGCCGCCGTCCTCTCCAGAGGAACTGCCGGGCATGTGGCGGGCATACTACGAAAAATGGCCGATGATGACGACCACCCAGCTCGACCCCGTTCTGGTGGATCTGGTTGCTGACCTGAAGAGGTTGGCCCCGCCCGCGCGCATCTTTGACAAAACCACCTATTCGCCATGGACGAACGGGCGGCTGCACAGCGCCTTGACTGCTGAGGATATCGGGACGCTCGTCGTAACGGGAGGCGAGACGGACATCTGCGTGCTGGCCGCGACTCTTGGAGCTATCGATCTCGGTTACAAGGTAATCCTGCTGAAGGACGCGGTGTGTAGTACGACCGATCAAACACACGATGCGTCGTTGGAACTTCTGGGCAATCGCTTCTCAGTTCAAATAACGATCTGGAACACCGAAGAATGGTTGTCGTCAATTTAGCGCCTACACGAAGCGATCAGCGCTGTTCCCCAGGAGCTCGCGAGTGGGCAAGTAAGGGTTGTTACCGCCATTAAGGGATTCGAGCCGGCGAGCCCGCCTGGCTATTTTCGCAGGATCTTCGCCATTGCTTTCCCCTTGGCGAGTTCGTCGATCAACTTGTCCAAGTAGCGGATTTCCTGCATCGTTGGTTCTTGGATGTCTTCCACGCGAACGCCGCAGATCACACCGGTAATTAGCGCCCGCGAGGGATTCATTTGAGGCGCTTGGGCAAAGAAGTCCTCAAATTTTGTGTTGTTCGCCAACTGATTATCTAGCGTTTCTTGGCTGTACCCCGTCAACCAACGGATGATCTCATCGACCTCAGCTTTCGTGCGCCCCTTCTTCTCCGCTTTGGCGACATAGTGAGGATAGACGCTCGCGATACTGACTGAATAGATGCGATGCTTCGTCATGCGTCCTCCCTGAATCGCGTCCTGTGAAATGCCGTCTGATACGCCCCTTTTAGGACGCGACCCCATTTAGCCCCTGCACGAACGACCGGCGCCCTTCCCGTTTACACATTATACCAGGCTGCAACTCACAGGCGGTCACCGATCCTTGAACATTCTTGAGCACTTCGTGGCTGTTGTGGACGAACCGTTGTTCCTATGACTGTCGCCTGTATCGGTGACGGACCGCGCCGGCGCACCACGCCGCTGTGGCCCTGCCCGCCTCGGCTTCAGAAGCGAATCAACGGGATCCCGCGATGTCATTCAGACCATTGCTTGGCGACGGACGTATCAGGACCCGGGAAGAAGAAACAGCACCGCTACAGAGTGCGTCCTGGATCGGCACTTCGCTCGTATTCGACAGCCGGCGCTGGGCTTGTCAGGAAGCAGAACTCCGCTGGACGGCACCGCACCACTTGATCGTGCTGACGGATGGAGGAGGCACGTCCCGGACATCGATCCGGGCCGAGGGCAAGGCACTTTATGACGGACAGGACCGGCCAGGCGTACTCACTTTCGTTCCCGCGGGCGCAGAGCGTGTCGGATTTTACCGCGACGTCGACCTATCTTATTCCGCCTTGTGGATTGATCCCGAACTGGCGCTGCCGGGTTTGCAACGCCTGCGCGATATACCGATTCTGGTGAACAGAAGCGATACGGTCATCGGCACGCTTTTGCGATCGCTTTGCACCGAGATGTCACTCGGCCACTTGCCAGACACTGTCTACGTCGAGCATCTGGTTGCGCTCGTCGGTCTGCGCATGGCTGACCTGAGCGGAAACCAGTTGCCGCCTGCGAGCCGCGGCCGCCTCGGCCGCCGGACGTTCGAGCGCGTCCGCGATTACATCGATGCCCACGTGGCCTCCGATATCTCGCTGAGCGCGGTGGCAGCGGTTGCCGGCATGCCGGTCGATACCTTCGCACGTCGCTTCAAGGAGACGACCGGCCGTCCGCCCTATGCCTATATCCTCGAGGAGCGCGTAAGACGAGCGGAACTGCTCCTGCGCGATACCGAGATGGCAATAGGCGCCATTGCATTCCGCCTCGGCTTCTCCAGCCAGAGCCACTTCACAACTACATTCCGTCGCCTCAAGGGCATCACCCCGCGAGCCTACCGGCTGCACATTTCTCCGGAATCCTGATAGCGCCTCCGGTATCCTGAAAGAAAAACATCCCGCGCATTCCCAAGTCCCACTTGTCGAAGAAAGCAAGTCGCAGGCTCGCCGGAGGGTAGCCTTCCGGGCTCGTGCCGTTGCGACTGGGAGATCATTCATGGCCGAAACGGACTACAGGATTACGCGCCGGGCGGTTTTGGAAGGCGGAGCAGCGACCTGCCTGTTTCTGGCGTCCGGCTTGCCCGTCGGTGCTCAGGACGCCGGCGCCACCATGGCGGCCGGGCCCGTCACGACCCCGATAGCGAGAATACCGATGACCTTCAGGATCAACGCGACGGAGCATGCCGTTAAGCTCGACCCGCGCACGACGCTGCTTGATGCCTTGCGAAACCATCTCGGCCTCACCGGCTCGAAGAAAGGCTGTGACCACGGCCAGTGTGGGGCCTGCACGGTTCTCGTGAACGGCCGGCGGATCAATTCCTGCCTCTCGCTCGCAGTCCAGCATGAAGGCGACGAAATCACGACAATCGAAGGGCTCGCCGACGGCGACCAGCTGCACCCGGTTCAGGCGGCCTTCGTCGCCCGGGACGGCTTCCAGTGCGGCTATTGCACACCGGGGCAGATCTGTTCGGCAGTGGGAATGCTCGAGGAGGTGAGGGCCGGCTGGCCGAGCCATGCAAGTGCCGACGTGGCGGCAGGAGCCGCGGCACTTCGCGACGAAGAGATCCGCGAGCGCATGAGCGGCAATATCTGCCGTTGTGCTGCCTATCCCAACATCGTCGCCGCGATCCGCGACGCATCCGAAGAGGTGTGAGCCCATGCAGCCCTTTACCTACGTGCGCGCCAGCACCGTCAAGGAGGCGGCCGCCACCGTTGCGGCCGAGCCGGAAGCGAAGTTCATCAGCGGCGGCACCAATCTTCTCGACTTGATGAAGCTGGAGATCGAGCGGCCGACACACCTCGTCGATGTCAGCCGGCTGGCGCTCGACAGCATCGAGGAGACGCCGGAGGGCGGCCTTCGGGTCGGGGCAGAGGTCCGCAACAGCGATCTCGCCGCCGACCCGCGGGTGCGATCACGCTATCCTGTGCTCTCGCAAGCGCTTCTCGCGGGAGCGTCCGGGCAAATCCGCAACAAGGCCTCGACCGCAGGCAATCTCCTGCAGCGCACACGCTGCTTCTACTTCTACAACCGCGACATGCCCTGCAACAAGCGCGAGCCGGGATCGGGCTGCGCGGCCCTCGAGGGCTTCAACCGAATGCATGCCGTGCTCGGCGCCAGCGAGGCCTGCATCGCCGTCCATCCGTCGGACATGGCGGTGGCCATGGCCGCACTCGACGCTGAGGTCGAAACCGCCATGCCCGACGGCAAGACACGCACGATCGCCATTGGCGACCTCCACCGGCTGCCCGGCTCGACGCCACATGTCGAGACAGCGCTCGGCCACGGCGAGATGATCACGGCCGTCACCTTGCCGCCCCCGCCGCCAGGCCGGCAAGTCTATCGCAAGGTGCGCGACCGCGCTTCCTACGCCTTTGCGCTTGTCTCGGTCGCAGCCGTTGTCGAAAGGAGCGGCGATCGCGTACGGAGCGCGCGCATCGCGATGGGTGGCGTTACACCCAAGCCATGGCGAGCGACGGAAGCGGAGTACGTGCTCACCGGTGCGGCAACTTCCGACCCCGCTTTTTCCGAGGCCGCCGAAAGCGCACTCGCCGGAGCGGTGGGCCATGGCGGCAATGATTTCAAGATCCCGCTGGCAAAACGCACGATATGGCGGACGCTCGCCGCGGCTGTCGAAGGTGCATGAGGTGCGATGATGACAGAGACCATGACCCCGGAAAACCGTTCGTCCGAGACCGGCAATGGCCTTGTCGGCCAGCCGATCGCACGCGTCGATGGGCCGCTCAAAGTGACCGGTCGTGCGACCTACGCCTATGAGCATGCCGCGAACGAGGCAGCCTATGGCTACATCCTTGGCGCTGCCATCGCCAAGGGTCGTATAATCGAGATCGACACTGCGGACGCCGAACAGGCCCCGGGCGTGCTTCACGTCATGACCTACCGGAACGCACCGGCCCAGCCCGAATTCGGCCCGGCGGTCACGCCCACGGTGCCGGAGGTCTTCACCCGCGCCAGACCCATGCTCAATAGCGACCGCGTTCGCTTCTACGACGAGCCGGTTACGCTGGTCGTCGCGGAGACGTTCGAGGCCGCGCGGGCTGCCGCACGTCTCATCCGGGTGCGCTATGAAGAGGAGCGCGGCGCCTTCGATTTGCAGGCACATCTCGCCAAGGCCTACGCGCCCCGGCGCACCAATGCTGGTTTCGAGACGGACAGCGCGATCGGGGATTTCGATGGCGCCTTCGCCGCTGCTCCGGTCAAAATCGATGCGACCTACCGGACGCCCTACGAGCACCACAACCCCATGGAGCCCCATGCGACGCTCGCCATCTGGTCGGGCGACGAGGTGACGATCTACACCGGTGCGCAAACGCTCGCGAACTTCCGGGCCAGCCTCGCCAGCACGCTCGCCATTCCGCCGGAGCGTGTCCGAATCGTCAGCCCCTTCATCGGCGGCGGTTTCGGCTCCAAGCTGATCGTGCACGCCGACACCGTTCTTGCGGCGCTCGCTGCAAGGGTGCTGCGTCGCCCGGTCAAGGTCGCGCTGACACGGCAGCAGATGTTTGCCAATGCCGGTCATCGGGCGGAGATGGTTCACCAGGTGCGCCTCGGCGCGGATCACGACGGGCAATTGACTTCGATCGGTCATGATGTTTCGTCCGCGACATCCAGCTTCGAGGAATTCTGCGAGCAGACCGCGGTCTTCACCCGCTCGCTATATGCCGCGCCGAACCGGTTGACCCGCCACCGGCTCGTTCCGGTCGATCTCAATCGCGGCGAATGGATGCGCTCGCCCGGCGAGGCGCCGGGCATGCTCGCCTTTGAAAGTGCCGTGGATGAGCTCGCCGAGCGGCTCGGTCTCGATCCGATCGAGCTCAGGGTTCGTAACGAGCCGACAGAGGACCCGGAGCGCGGCGTGCCGTTCTCGACCCGCAATCTCGTCGCCTGCATGCAGGAAGGCGCGCGCCGGTTCGGCTGGAAACGCCGGAAACCCACCCCGGGCCGCATCCGCGAAGGCCGCAAGCTAATGGGCTACGGTATGGCGGCGGCCATTCGGCCGAACTACATCGGCGCGACGACGGCCCGGGTGGCGATCGATGCAAACGGCCGGGTAACGGCCGAGCTCGATATGACCGATATTGGAACGGGCACCTACACCATCCTGACCCAAATCGCGGCGGAAAGCCTGGGCGTGCCCATCGCGGCAGTCAAGGTCGGGCTTGGCGACAGCCGGTTTCCGCGCACCGCCGGCTCCGGCGGTTCCTGGGGAGCGGCGAGTGCGGGCTCGGCGCTCCATCATGCGTGCAACGCCCTCAAGGAGAAGATTATCGAGGCGGCACGGTCCGACGACCGCTCACCGCTCCGCGGTGCGGACGCCGCCGCGCCGAGCTTCGTCGGCGGAGAGGTGAGAGCCGGCGACAGCTCGGTAAGCTTGGCTGATCTCATCGGCAGCATTGCCCCGGACGGCATCGAGGCAACCGGTTCGGTCGCCGCCGCCCGCGCCACGGAAAGCTATAGCAGCTATTCCCAGCACTCCTATGGAGCGCACTTCGCGGAAGTCGCAGTCGACAGCGACACGGGCGAGGTGCGCATGCGCCGCATGCTGTCAGTGATCGGTGCAGGCCGCATCCTCAACCCCAAGACCGCACGTTCGCAGATTCTCGGCGGCATGATCTGGGGCATCGGTGCTGCTCTGATGGAGGAAACCGTGCTCGATCCACGCTACGGCCATTTCGTCAACGGCGATCTCGCGGAATATCATGTCCCCGTCAATGGCGATGTCCCGGAGATGGAGGTGGTCTTTCTCGAGGAATACGACGACAAGGCCAATCCGCTCGGCGTCAAGGGACTCGGCGAGCTCGGCGTCTGCGGCACGGGCGCGGCGATCGCCAACGCGATCTACAACGCCACCGGTATCCGCGTTCGCGAGTTTCCGATCACCCTGGACAAGCTGCTCCCCGGCCTACCGGTGACGGCCATTTGAGTCTGTCAATGCGATAGAGCGGCTCACTGTTTCCACGGAAGCAGTGAACCGCTCTATGTCCTTATACAATACACCCTTCTCGCGGAAAGCCGTTACACGGCGCTTCCCGGAAGGCCTACAGAAATGGCCGTGGGGTCGCCGAAAGGAATCCACTTGTCACGTCCGGAGCTCTGGCCTCGGCAAGCTGCGAGAGGAACCGGTCCATTAGTGGAGAATTGCCGAAACGGCGGTTGGCGCGCTCATCGGCAAGTGAAAACTTAGAATCCACCTCGGTCAGGAGTGTCATTGTGCGCTGCGCTCCTTGCACGTCTCCGCGCTGGGTCAGGACGGCCGTGTGTATCAGCAGGCAATCCGCCTCGCGCGGCGCGCGCAGC
This sequence comes from Sinorhizobium fredii USDA 257, assembly GCF_000265205.3. NCBI lineage: Bacteria > Pseudomonadati > Pseudomonadota > Alphaproteobacteria > Hyphomicrobiales > Rhizobiaceae > Ensifer > Ensifer fredii. The sequence goes on along the minus strand of NC_018000.1, from coordinate 2,349,936 downwards.
AGACATTCCCGCAAGACCCGATCGGCTTCATCGAGACGGCCGGCGGCATAGAGTGCCTGGCCATAGACATAGGTGTAGTACTCCGGAGCCATCGGATGCAGCCGACGCGCCCGCTCGGCATTGCGCACCGCCTCATCATAGCTCCCGAATCGGACCTGCGCCTTTGCCAGCGCCATCAGGCTGTCCGGATCGTTCGGGTTGAGCTCGACCGCCCGCTGCGCGGCCTGCATGGCGCTGGCGTAGTCGCCGGCGACCGAAAGGCCGAAGCTCAGGACCTGAAAGCCGACAGCGAGATTGGGGTCGAGGCGAACGGCCTGACGCGCCTCGCTGAGGCCCGTTTCCACATCGGTTCCGGTCGCCCTGCCGCTGAGGCTCTGGGCGAAGTCGACGATATAGGTCATTCCGAGATTGGCGCGCGCGGCGGCATAGCCAGGATCGAGTTCCAGCGCCCGATGAAGCAGTGCGCGTGCGGCAAGCAGCGCCTCCGCATCCCTCGACCCATGCTTGTAGCGATCACGCGCCTGCAGGACGAGATCGTAGGCCTGAAGATTTTCGGTCGGGCGTTTGGCCGCGTTCGATACTTCCGACTCGCGCACATAGGATACCAGATGCGAAACGATCTCGGCCGTCAGCTCGGTCTGGAGCGCAAAGACGTCCTCGACACGCCGGTCGTAGCTGCGCGACCAGAGATGGGCGCCGCTGCGCGCATCGATCAACTGCGCCACCACGCGAAGCTGATCGCCGGCGCGTCGGGCACTGCCTTCCACCACATAGCCGGCCCCTAATCTTGTTCCGATCCTGCGGATGTCCTCCGCCTGACCGCGGAGTGCGAACGTCGAGTTGCGTGCGATCACCTGAAGTTCGGGATTTCGCGCAAGGTTGGCGATGATGTCCTCGGTCAGCCCGTCGGCGAAATAGCCCTGGTCCGCTTCCCCACTCATATTGTCGAAGGGCAGCACTGCGACAGTCGGCCGGGCATCGGCAGGTTCAACGTCCGCCAGACGCAGGAGGCTATCGGTCAGATCCGCGCCGATCGCTCGCAGTGCGGGCATCTGTGTGAAGGCGGCGACAAGGACAAGCGCTGCAGCCCCTGCGGCGTAAGGCAAAACGGCACGCCGGCGGAGGGCCAGCCGCCGGATCCAGTCCCGGGCGCCCGCCTGACCGGGCACGAGTCGCACGGCGTAGACGGCAAGCGGCTCGCTTATGTTCTTCGCCTGCCTTCGTCCGATGCTGTAGAAAAGCTCGCTGCGGCTCCGGTCAGCACTGCGGACCACTGCCTCGCTGACGAAAATGCTGGCGGGCTCCGCCATGGCCTCCAGCCGGGAGGCGACGTTCACACCATCTCCGAACATGTCGCCATTGTCTTCTATGACGTCGCCGAGGTTGATGCCGAGCCGCATCTTGAACGGTCGCTCGACAAATCCGTTCTGGATTTCGATCGCCGCATCCAGCGCCTCGTTGACGCTCGGAAATGTCGCGAGAAAGCCGTCGCCGGTGGTCTTGAACGTTCGACCGCCATGCTTCTCGACGGCCGGGATGATCAGTTCGCCGAAGGTCGCGCGCAGGGCCGCATAGGTCGAGGATTCGTCCTCGGACATCAGGCGCGTGTAGCCGACGATGTCGCCTGCTACAATTGCTGCGAGTTTGCGTTCCATCACCACCCTCGGCAGTCTTCAGACGCATCTATATGGTACCGTCCTCGCCCGTCCACTCAAAACTCTGTGTGTGGTCGAACTGCTCTGCGGGCGCAGCCATGATTCCTGCCACCTGACACGAGCATGTAATCCGGCGCTTTACGCCGGGCGGTCATTGCGTGATCTTTGGTCTCAAAAGGAATCGCGGGGATAATTTGTATGAAGTTCGTGAACCCTCTGCCTTTTGTGGCTGATATCAGCCGCTCGAAAAGCTTCTACTCCGAAGTGCTGCAGCTTCAGATCTTGGAGGATCACGGCAACTTCGTTCAGTTCGACAATGGGTTTGCCCTTCACGATGGCGCCTCGCTCTACCAAACGGTGTTTGGAGAGTCCCGGGACGAAAGCGGCCCGTATGGGCGGCGGAATCTCGTCCTCTATTTTGAGGACGAAGATATCGACACGGCGTTCAAGCGTATCGCTGACCGGGTCGATCTTATCCATGAAGTCAGGCAACAGTCTTGGGGTCAACGCGTATTCAGATTCTTCGATCCGGACGGGCACATCGTCGAAATCGGGGAACCGCAAGTGACAACCTCTGTGTCGAAACCCTATGAGCCATAGGGTTTTTTTCCGGCTTCAGACGCGCGTCCGTTCCATCCGAATAGCCGCCTCTCAGCGCCCTCGACGATCTCAGGAGGTCATATGTGGGGCGTTCTCGCCGTTTCGCTCGCCGCTTCCGCTCGTTGCGGTTAGCCAGCCGTTCTTAAGCTTCCTGCTTCCAGGGATTGATGACAGTGAGCGCTGCCGCTTCAAAGGGACTGGTGTCGCGCGTTGCGATGATAAATCCCTTTGAGGCTGCAATAGCAGCAATATATCCGTCGCGGGTCGGGAACCCCTTGCCGGCCGCTCTGGCCTTGACGGCCAAGTCGGCGTAGTGCCGGGCAGCCTCGATGTCGAACGTCAACACCCGCTCACCGAACAGTTCGAGCACGCCATCCAGCATCTCGGCCAACGCCTTCTTGCGTCGGCCGTCCGCCAATGCTGCGACGCCAAACAGCAGCTCGGCCATCGTGACGCTGGACAGGTACAGCGTTTCGGCGACTTGCTCATTCAACCAGGATCGCACGGCCGGATTGGGTTCCGGTTTCATCGCCTCGGAGACGACATTCGTATCCAGAACGATCATTCAAACCTCATCGGCTCAGCCGGCGCCGTGTCGCGTCGCTGGTCAAACACTGCAAAGTCGTCGTTCGTCAGCCCCACCCGCCGACCCAGCTCCGCAAGGGCATCACCCATGTGGATGCGCTGCCCGGACTTCACCGCACTTTCCAGAATGTCACGGACTTCCGCCTCCGTGCTGCGGCCGTGCATAGCGGCCCGCACGCGCAGTGCGCGGTGCACCTCATCAGGCACATTCCGCACGGTCAGAATTGCCATAGTCAAAACCTCCTACTTGCATTCACTGACTGCATTATAGAATTGTGCAGTCAGTTTGCAAGCTGACCGATCGAGATCGTTGAAACGCCGAAGTTTCGTATGACTTCCCGGTCGCCAATTTCGGCACTAGGGCTCGCACGATCATGCAGTGGTGAGTGCCTGTCGTCACCACATGGAGCGTTCGGGAAGTGATCTCGTGGTCTAGGCCTCCCCGTACCCGCCGCCGGTCGGCGTCACCACCGTGAAGGCCTCGCCGGCCTCAAGAACAGTGTGGGCTGATCCGGGCAGTTCCTCGATGCGGCCGTCATTGCGCCGAACGTGATTGCGGCCGAGTTCGCCAGGCTCGCCACCGTTCAGCCCGAACGGCCGGATGCGGCGGTGGCCGGAAAGGATGGCGAAGTCCAGCCGCTCGCGAGCCCGGATCGTGCGCTCCGTGCCGTCGCCCGCCGACCACTTGCCGCGACCGCCGGAGCCCTTGCGGATGTGGAAGTCCTCGAGCACCACCGGAAACCGCGTCTCGAGGATTTCCGGATCGGTCAGCCGCGAATTGGTCATGTGGGTGTGGACCGCGTCGGCACCGTTGTAACCCGGCCCGGCCGGCGCGCCGGAGCAGATCGTCTCGTAATACTGATAGTGATCGTTGCCGAAGGTGAGATTGTTCATTGTCCCCTGTGCCGCGGACTGCGCCTCGACAGCGCCAAACAGGCAATTGGTCACCGCCTGGCTGACTTCGACATTGCCGGCGACGACGGCGGCCGGATAGCGCGGCGACAGCATCGTGCCTTCGGGAATGACGATTCGGATCGGTCTCAGGCAGCCGGCATTCATTGGGATATGGGCCTCGACCAGCACCCGGAAGACATAGAGGACCGCGGCGCGTGTCACCGGCTCCGGTGCGTTGAAATTGTCCGCTCGCTGCGCCGACGTACCGGTGAAGTCGACCGTCGCCTCGCGTTTCGCGCCATCGATGGAGATCTTTGCGACGATCCGGCAGCCCTGGTCCATCTCGTAGGAGAATTCGCCGTCGCCGAGCTGGTCGAGGACGCGGCGCACGCTCTCGGCGGCATTGTCCTGAACGTGGCCCATATAGGCTTCGACGACGTCTTCGCCGAATTGGGCGATCATCTTCTTCAGTTCCGCCACCCCCTTCTCGTTGGCGGCGACCTGCGCCTTCAGGTCGTTGACGTTCTGGAGGATGTTGCGCACCGGATAGCGCGCTCCGTTCAAAAGCCTTTCCAGTTCCTCTTCGCAGAAGCGGCCGCGGTCGATCAGCTTGAAATTGTCGATATAGACCCCCTCCTCCTCAATGTTGGTGGCGAGCGGCGACATCGAGCCCGGCGAAATACCGCCGATATCCGCGTGGTGGCCGCGGCTGGCCACCCAGAAGCGGATCTCGCGACCCTCGTCATCGAAGACCGGCGTGCAGACCGTCAGGTCCGGCAGGTGCGTGCCGCCGTTATAGGGCGCGTTGATCAGGAACACATCGCCCGGATGGATGACCGGGTTTTCACGGATCGCGGTTGCGACCGAAGCATCCATCGAGCCGAGATGCACCGGCATATGCGGCGCATTGGCGACGAGATTGCCTTTGTTGTCGAAGACCGCGCAGGAGAAATCGAGACGCTCCTTGATGTTCACCGAATAGGCGGTGTTCTGCAGGGTGACGCCCATCTGTTCGGCGATCGACATGAACAGATTGTTGAAGATCTCCAGCATCACCGGATCGGCCCTGGTGCCGATCGCCGTGCGCGCCGGCAGCGGTTTGATGCGCGTCAGCACGATATGGTCCCTGGCCGTCAGTTCCGCCTGCCAGCCCTCCTCGACGACGATCGTCTGGTTCGCTTCGATGATGATCGCCGGACCGGTCAGCCTCTGGCCCGGCTTGATTTCTGCCCGCAGCGCCACCGGCGCGTCATGGAACTCGCCTTGCGAATAGAAGCGGGTTTGCCGGCTAACGACCGCCTCGCCAGAGGTGGCCGCGAGCCCGTCCGTCTCCATCTCGGCAGCCCCGCCGCCGACCGCCTCGACCTCGACGGCATCGATCACCAGCGGCTTGCTCTCGGCGATGAAGCCGAAGCGGCGCTTGTGCAGGGTCTCGAACTCGCGGCGGAGGCGCAGTTGATCGTCATGATCGGGGAAGGTGGCTTCGACGGCCAGCACCGTATCCGTACCGGCATAGCGGACATGGGCGCGCAGATGCGTGCGGATACGGTCGCGGCCAATCTCCTGGGCGTCGAGTTCCGCAAGGCATTCGGACTGCAGTTCCGCGCCGAGCTTGGCAAGTGCCAGCGGTGCGGCATCGTCGAGCGCCACACCGAGCGCCTTCTGCCGCGTCGCGCGGATATCGGCAAGACCCATGCCGTAAGCGGACAGAAGCCCCGACATCGGATGCAGCAATATGCTCGTGATGCCGAGCGCGTCGGCAACGAGGCAGGCGTGCTGGCCGCCGGCGCCGCCGAAGCAGTTCAGCGCATAGCGCGTCACGTCATAGCCGCGCTGCACGGAAATCTTCTTGATCGCCTCGACCATGTTGGCGACGGCAATCCGGATGAAGCCGTCGGCGACATCCTCCGGGCTGCGGCCATCGCCGATCTCGGCGGCGAGTGCAGCAAAACGGGCCTGCACCGTCTCGACATCGAGCGGCAGGTCCTGCTCCGGTCCGAACAGCGCGGGGAAGAATTCCGGCATCAACTTGCCGACCATCACATTGGCATCGGTGACGGCGAGCGGCCCGCCATTGCGGTAGCAGGCAGGCCCCGGATTGGCGCCGGCCGAGTCCGGCCCGACGCGGAAGCGCTCGCCGTCGAAATCGAGGATCGAACCGCCGCCGGCGGCAACCGTATGGATCAGCATCATCGGCGCCCGCACCCGCACGCCGGCGACTTCCGTTTCGAAGGCGCGTTCATATTCGCCGTCGAAATGGGCGACGTCGGTCGAGGTACCGCCCATGTCGAAGCCGATGACCCGGTCGAAACCTGCGGCCCCGCCCGTCCTGGCAAGGCCGACGACGCCGCCGGCCGGGCCGGAAAGAATCGCGTCCTTGCCCTGGAACAGGTCGGCAGCCGTCAGCCCGCCGGACGACATCATGAACATCAGCCGGGCGCCGGAGCGCGCGACGTCCAATTCCTCCGATACGCGCGCCACATAACGGCCGAGCACCGGCGAGAGATAGGCATCGATGACGGTCGTGTCGCCACGGCCGACATATTTGACGAGTGGCGAGACCTCGTGGCTGACCGAGACTTGATCGAAGCCGATGGCGCGGGCGATGCGGGCGACGGCCGCTTCATGCTCGGGATAGCGGTAGGCGTGCATGAAGACGATGGCGACCGCCCGGTAGCCCCCAGCCTTCAGCCCCTCCAACGCACGCCGCGCCGCATCCTCATCCATGGGACGCTCGACCGTGCCGTCGGCGAGCACGCGTTCGTCCAGCTCGACGGTGTCCGAATAGAGTGCCTCCGGCTTGAGGATTTCGGTGGCGAAGATCTTCTTGCGCTCCTGGTAGCCGATCTTGAGTGCATCGCGAAAACCGCGCGTCGTGATCAGCGCCAACCGCTCCCCCTTGCGCTCCAGCAGCGCATTGGTGGCAACCGTCGTGCCCATCCTGACCTCGCCGATCATGCCGGCCGGCACCGGCTCGCCGGTGGCAAGGCCGAGATGCAGCCGGATGCCGTGGACGGCGGCGTCTCGATAGGCGGCGGGATTCTCGGAGAGGACTTTGAGGGCGTGCAACCGGCCTTGCGGGTCGCGGCCGATCACGTCGGTGAAGGTGCCGCCGCGATCCACCCAGAAGACCCAAGTCCCGCTAGCGCTCATGATCTATTCCCTCACGTCGTGATCTTCGTTGCCGATCTCTGGCAAGCCTCACTATTAAGAGCATTTCGTTGACAATTTGTCGATAAAATGATGACGTCAGTCCACCAGGTTCGGAGGCGCTGTGATGACAAAGAGGCGGCAGCAAGGCCGTGAAACGAGGGAGTGGATCGAAACCGCCCTCCCCGATCATCTGAAACCCGTCTCCCCCATCGGCCCGATCGTTTCGTCGGCTCACCTTGCCGAAGGCGGTTCGCCGGGGCTTTCCGAAGTGGAGTACGGCCTGATCCTCGCCTCGCACGCCTTCCACCGCTGGATGGTGCGCTGCATGGCCGCCGCCGGCGTTCCCGGCCTTTCGCCGATGGAGATCATGGTGCTTCACACGATCCGCCACCGCGACCGGGGAAAGAAGCTCTCCGAGATCTGCCTCGTCCTCGACATCGAAGACACCCACGTCGCGACCTATGCGATCCGCAAGCTCGAAGCGGCGGGCCTGGTGACGACCGGCAAACAGGGCAAGGAGAAGACGATCCGCATCACCGCAAGAGGCGCCGAGGCGTGCGCACGCTACGCCCAGATTCGCGAGCGCCTACTCGTCGCCTCGACCGCCAAGGCCCGCCCCTCGGAAGAAACCCTCTCGGAAATCGCCGCCGTGCTGCGCTTCCTATCCGGCGCCTACGAACAATCGGCACGCGCCGCCACCACGCTGTGAGCCTGTCCTCGCGTTGCGCTCGGCCCCTCATCCGGCCTAGCCGGACGGCCGGTTGACCTGCGACGGCTTTCTTGCACTTCGCCCGGTTGACGCTCGGCGTGCCGCCGTCGGCTCTTGCTTTCGCCACCGCCTGTCCACCACTAGGCCGCGCGGCCGGCCGCGCCGCGGCTTCCCGTCTCGGTTGGGCCTTCAGTCCTTCGAGCGTGCTCTTGCGAACATCCCTGACCTGGCCAGCGCCACCGCCGCCCGGGCGCGCCTGCGGCCGATCGCGTTTGACCTCGGCGGCGCGGTTGCGCAGGTTGTTGTTGCCATCAGCCTTGATGTTGTTCTTGAGATTCGTTCGGTCGAGCTTGTTGAGCTGGTCACGGTCAAGGCTGATCTTGCTGCGGACGACATTCTTCCAGTCGACGTCGTTCCAGTTGACCTTGCCATCGAAGTCGACGTTGTTGAAGCACTGGTTGCAGTCGACGTCGATGTCGCCACCCCAGCCGCCGCCCCAGACCCCCCAGTCGACAATGGCGCCGAACACCGCGCCGGTGGTGACAGCGCCGGCGAAGAAGGCCGCGCCCGGATACCAATAGGCGGGATAGGGATCATCGTAATAGTCGATCGGCACCGGCGTGTAGTCAGGCTCGTAGAGCATCTCCGGCGGATATTGCGGCACATAGATTGTTTCGGGGTTCGCCGGCTGGATGATGATGTTGTCACCCTCCTCGACTACCTTCAGGGGCGGCCGAGACGAGTGCCACCAACTCGTCCGGATAGAGCGCTATGCGGGCGACGAGGACCTCGAGTTCATCGTCACTGAGCGGTTCCGGCGCAGCCTCGGCCGGAGCTGGCGGGGCAGGCGTCTGTTGCGCAAAGGCGTCCGACAAGAGCGAAGTGTCCGCGACCTGCAGCAGCGACGACGCTGCCAGAGCGATCAGGCCTGTGAGAATTGACTTGCGCATGATCCGCGTCTCCCCCTCGGCATCGGACAAAGCGCCTTCCGAGACGGCCCTACAACAAGTCTGGAGCAACATTATCACTTGTGGTTTCGTCTCAAAGCGGCGGCAATCGAAAGAATTTCGCTCTGGCCCGTTGACGCCGACTGTGCGAGAGAAACCACAACATCGCCGTGCGTTTAGGCGCACACAGGACTCTGTAGTATTTGAAAGCAGCAGTCGCGGAGAATTGACGGGTGAAGCAGCGCCGCCCCTTGCCAGGCAGGAAATCCGCCGGGGCGAAAGCCGGCGACAGCGCCGCCGGCCGGCGCGTCACGCTTGCCCGGGCGCTCTCCAAGCTCGGCTACTGCTCGCGCACCCAGGCGGAGAAACTGATCGCCGAGGGCCGCGTCAGTGTCGGCGGCCGCAGGACGACCGATCTTTCGCATTGGGTTGATATCGACAGGGACAGGATCGCCGTCGATGGAACCGCGATCGCCGCCGAGGCGAAGACCTATCTGATGCTGAACAAGCCGCGCGGACTCGTGACGACGCGCGACGACCCGGAAGGGCGACCGACGGTGTTCGATTGCCTCGCAGACGTCGATGCCCGCTTCCTCTCGCCGGTCGGGCGGCTCGACAAGGCGAGCGAAGGGCTGCTGCTCTTCACCAACGACACCGTTCTGGCGCAGCGCCTGCTCGATCCGGCGACCCATCTCGGCAAGATCTATCACGTCCAGGTGCGCGGCTTCTTCGATGAGGCCTCGGCTCGGGCGATGATGGATGGAGTGACCGAGGGCGGCGAGGTGCTGAAGGCGACGCATGTTCGCGGCCTGAGAAGCGGCGGCAGGAACTCCTGGATCGAGGTCGAGCTCCAGGAAGGACGCAACCGCCAAATCCGCCGCATGCTGGAGGCGCTCGGTTTCGAATGCCTGCGGCTCATCCGCGTCTCGATCGGCGAGATCAGTCTCGGCGACCTGCCGAAGGGAGCGATCCGGCCGCTCACCGAGGCGGAGATTCAAAATCTTCGGCGGCGCACCGGTTCCTGACCGCGCAATGGGTAGAAATCCACCCATTGCCAGACGCTTTTGTTTCCGAATCCACCCATCGCCCCGCCGCTCGCGCGGGAAATGCGCAAAATGCCCGCGGGCACCGGTTGTCTGTGGTAAAATCCCGTTTGCTAATGGGTGCAACCAGAACCGGCGGGAGGAACCGTGCCGGCTGGTGGACAATGTCATCCGGGAGGAAAAGATGAAAATTTTGAACGCGCTTCTGGGCGCCGTCGCCGCCGTTTCCCTGTTTGCCGCTTCGGCCAGCGCCCAAACCTATCCGGAGCGCACGATCACCATGGTGGTGCCCTTCTCGGCCGGCGGGCCGACCGACACGGTCGCCCGTCTCGTCGCCGAGTCGATGTCGAAGGACCTCGGCCAACAGATCATCGTCGAGAACGTCGGCGGCGCCGGCGGCACGCTCGGTGCCGGCCGCGTCGCCCAGGCCGATCCCGACGGCTACACGATCCTGCTCCACCACATCGGCATGGCGACCAGCGCCACACTCTATCGCAAGCTCGCCTACGACACGCTGAACGCCTTCGAATATGTCGGCCTCGTCACCGAGGTGCCGATGACGATCGTCGCCCGCAAGGATTTCGAGCCGACCGATCTCAAGGGGGTGATCGAATACGCCAAGGCCAACAAGGATACGGTGACGGTCGCCAATGCCGGCATCGGCGCCGCATCTCACCTCTGCGGCATGATGTTCATGGACGCCATCGACACGCCGCTGACGACCGTGCCTTACAAGGGCACCGGCCCGGCCATGACAGATCTGCTCGGCGGCCAGGTCGACATCATGTGCGATCAGACGACCAACACGACGAAGCAGATCCAAGGCGGCACGATCAAGGCCTATGCCGTCACCTCGCCGAAGCGACTGAAGATCTTCCCCGACCTTCCGACGGCTGAAGAAGCCGGTCTTCAGGGTTTCCAAGTCGGCATCTGGCACGGCGTCTATGCTCCGAAGGGCACGCCCGCTGAGGTTACCGAGCGCCTCTCCAAGTCACTGCAAAAGGCCCTCAAGGACGAGAACGTCGCCGCCCGCTTCGGCGAACTCGGCACCGAGCCGTCCAGCGAGGCTGACGCGACGCCGGCGGCCCTGAAGGCCAAGCTCGAAAGCGAGATCGCTCGCTGGAAGCCGGTAATCGAGGCGGCCGGCCAGTACGCCGACTAATTGGCTCCCGCGAGCAGCAGCCAATCTGTTCTCGTACAGGGAGCGGGGCGGCAGCGGCATCGCCTCCGACCGGTCGCGCTGTGGGGCAGCGACCGGTCGGAGAAATCGATCGGCAGCCCCGACGGGAGTTGACAGCCGTCAACTTGCGCAGGACGCTGGGCGTAGCCGGAAAAAAGCGAGGACACCGCCAAGAAGCAGGGCGCAGCGGCAACGTCCGAAACAACAAGAAATGGGGAACCGATGAAATCCATCTCCTTCGATACCACCAACGCGCTGTGCGGCGGCATCCTGACGGCTGTCGGGTTGTTCTTCGCGTGGCAGTCGTTCAATCTTGAGCTCGGCACCGCCTTCCGCATGGGCCCCGGCTATTTCCCGCTCCTTCTCGCGGTGATTTTGACGTTACTCGGCGCAGTCATCCTGGTTCAATCCATGAGGGTTCAGCACGAGCCAATGGGGCCGATCGCGCTGCGCGGCATGTTCTTCATCCTACCGGCGCCGATCTTTTTCGGCCTGACCGTTCGTGGACTGGGCTTCGTTCCGTCACTGTTCTTCACGGCGCTCATCGCCTGTTTCGCGTCTCATCGGATGAAGCCGCACTGGGCGCTCGCCATTTCGCTGGTGCTGACGGTCTTCTCCGTCGCCGTCTTCAGTTACGGGCTCAATCTGCCCTTTGAGCGTTTCGGCCCCTGGGTCCGGTTCTAGGAGGCCGCGATGGATCTTTTCAGCAATCTCGCCCTTGGCTTCGCCACTGCCGCTTCGCCGGCTAACCTGCTCTTCTGCCTGATCGGCGTGCTCCTTGGCACACTCATCGGCGTGCTGCCCGGCATCGGCGCCACGGCGACCATCGCCATGCTGTTGCCGATCACCTTCCAGCTCGAGCCGGTTTCCTCGCTGATCATGCTCGCCGGCATCTATTACGGCGCCCAATATGGCGGCTCGACCACAGCGATCCTGATCAACATGCCGGGCGAATCCTCCTCCGCCGTCACCGCCATCGATGGCTATCAAATGGCCCGCAACGGCCGCGCCGGCGCCGCGCTCGCGATCGCGGCGCTCGGCTCATTCTTCGCCGGAACCGTCTCGACCTTTCTCGTCGCAATCTTCGCGCCGCCGCTCACCGCGATGGCGCTGGAATTCGGCGCGGCGGAATATTTCTCGCTGATGATCGTCGGTCTGATCTCCGCCGTCGCGTTGGCGCATGGCTCGATCGTCAAGGCGCTCGCCATGGTCGCGCTCGGCCTTTTGCTCGGGCTGGTCGGTACCGACATCTATTCCGGCACGCCGCGCTTCACCCTCGGCATTCGCGAATATGCCGACGGTCTCAATTTCGTCGCACTCGCCGTCGGCGTTTTCGGCATTGCCGAGATCCTGCGCAATCTCGAAAGCGAAAAGACCCGTGAAGTGTTGATGGCAAAGGTCAGCGAGCTGATGCCGACCCGTGAGGACTTCAAAAGAATGTTTGGGCCAGTGGTGCGCGGCACGGCGATCGGCTCGGCGCTTGGCATCCTGCCCGGAGGTGGGGCGATCCTCGCCGCCTTCGCCTCCTATACAGTCGAAAAGCGTATATCCGACCGGCCGGAGGAATTCGGAAAAGGCGCCATCGCCGGCGTCGCAGGACCGGAAAGCGCCAACAACGCCGGCGCCCAGACCTCGTTCATTCCGCTGCTCACCCTCGGCATCCCGGCGAATCCGGTGATGGCGCTGATGATCGGCGCAATGATCATCCAGGGCATCGTGCCCGGTCCGAATGTGGCGGTGGAACAGCCCGCCCTCTTCTGGGGCATCATCGCCTCGATGTGGATCGGCAACCTGATGCTCGTCGTCCTGAACCTGCCGCTGATCGGGCTCTGGGTGAAGCTGCTGAAGATCCCCTATTTCATCTTGTTTCCGATCATCATGGCCTTCTGTTCGATCGGGGTCTACAGCGTCAATTCCAACGTCTACGACCTCTATGCAGTCGCCTTCTTCGGTCTCGTCGGGTATCTGTTGCTGAAATTGCGTTGCGAGCCGGCGCCGCTGCTGCTCGGATTCGTCCTCGGCCCGTTGATCGAGGAAAACCTTCGCCGCGCCATGATCCTATCGCGCGGCGACCCGACCACCTTCGTCACCCGACCGATCAGTGCCGTCCTCTTGCTGATCGCGGCCATCGTGCTCGTCGTCGTCTTCCTGCCGAGCGTCAAGGCCAAGCGCGAGGAGGTTTTCGTCGAAGAGGATTGAGTCGGAGCTCCTTGAAAGCCGTGCAGCCCCGTGCCGACAGACGCGGGGCTGAATCTTATTTTGGCCATCATGATGGCGCCTGCCATCTTGATGGCAGCCCTTCTCTTACCTATATTTGTCAGACAAGGGATTCAAAATGGCCGAACCTCAGCTTTCAGTCCGCAGTGCCAGGGCGCGTGATCTTGCGCACCGGCTGGCTCGTCGTGAGAACCGCTCAATCGCCGATATCGTCGAACGCGCGCTTGAAGCCTATGAGGTGCGCGAGGCGGGTCGAGAGCCGGCTTCAACATTTTACACGCGCCTGTCGGAAAGCTATGGCACCGACATTGACCTTGACGCCGTCATCAAAGAAGGGCAGCAAATCCACAAGGGTCCCGAGCTTTGATCTTTCTGGATACCAATGTGATCTCTGAGACGCTGCGCAAGTCGCCGTCCGAGGCCGTGATCTCGTGGCTGGTGCGCCACGATGCCGAACTCGCCCTCCCTACTGTTACGATCGCCGAGATCGCTTACGGCATCCAAAAGATCATGCCCGACCAGCGGGCGCTCCGACTGGAACAAGCACTCGCCGCCTGGCGGAGACGTTTTGCCGATCGAATTTTCGGCCTGACGGAGGAGGCAGCCATGGCATACGGCGAAATCATGGAGGCAGCGTCGCGCCAGGGCCGCAGCATGTCCGCTCCAGATGGCATGATCGCCGCGATCGCACGGGTGAACGGCGGGCGCCTGGCGACGCGCAACATTGCGGACTTCCAAGCGACCGGGCTCGATCTCATTTCGCCGTGGGCATTCTAGGACTTAGTGAGCGAAGGTCTGGCGCTCGATGGGAATACCCCACTTCGCCGCGTGGACCCTTAGCCCTTCACCACCGCCGGCCATTCGCTCGTCGTCCCTGGCTGCACCGGCCGTTCCAAATAGGTTGAAAGCACGACATAGCTCCGCGTCGCCTTGACCCCAGGCGTGTCATAGAGGCGCGCCAACAAGCCTTCGAGCGCATGGGTGCTCTCGGTGCGGACCTTGAGCAGCATGCAGGTGTCGCCTGCGACCGAGTGAATCTCCTCCACTTCAGGATACTCCTCGATCGCAAGCAGCGCCTGCGTCTTGCCCCAGCCAGTCGTATCGACATGAACAAAGGCAAGCAGCGTTTTCCCGATCGCCTCGGGATCGATCAGCGCCGCCACCCGACGGATCGCCCCCGAGCGCCTGAGGCGCTTCACGCGCTCGTGCGCGGCCGGCGGCGAAAGGCCGACGCGTTCGCCGAGTTCGGCGTAGCTCGTGGTCGCGTCCTCGACCAGGACGCCTAATAGTTTTCGGTCCATCGGGTCGAGGTCACGCTCGGACGGGCGTTTCCGCCGAACGTCATCTGTATTTTGATCCATTCCGAAATTTCCCATTGCTGCCGAATTCAGTTCTGCAAACATGCGGTAATGACGAACATCAATCAATCGATTTCAACCTTATCCGCCGACAGGGCGCGCATCCCGCCCTTCGCCTTCGTGCTGACCGCCTCGATCGGCGTGATCGGCTCCAATTCGCTGGCGCTCGGGCCGATCGCGCCGGAAGTGGCTCGGAGTCTTAGCACGGACGTTCCTGCGGTGATGACGGCTTCCGCCGCCTTCGGTCTCGGCACCGCAGCGAGTGCCGTCTTCCTTGGACGCCTCATCGACCGCCACGGTCCGCGTCGCATGCTCACGGCGGCGCTGCTGCTGCTTGCCGCCGGGCTCGGCATCAGCGCGGCCGCACCGGCGCTGTGGCTGCTGGTCGCCGCCCAGCTCTTCGTCGGCATCGCCGCAGGCATCGCGCTTCCCGCCATCTATACGCTGGCGTCGGTCATCGCGCCGGCGGGGCGCGAGAGCGAGACGATCGGCCTGGTGCTGACCGGCTGGACGCTGAGCATGGTCGCCGGTGTCCCACTGTCGGCGGCGATCGCCGATTTCGCCGGCTGGCGGACAGTCTATGTCGTAGTCGCCGCCGCGACCCTGATCGCCTGCGCCGCCGTCCGGCTCGCCGCGGTGCGGGAGCACTCAAGCGGCAAGGCGACCTCGCCGCTTGCGGCGCTCGGCGTCCGCGGCGTCGTGCCGCTCCTGGCTGCCTGCGCGGCCTTCATGGCGGCCTTCTACGGCGTCTACGCCTATATCGGCGACCATCTCCATGCCGCACTCGGCCTGCCCGTCAGCGCCAACGGCCTCGTTGCGGTCTCCTACGGATTGGGCTTCGGCGGTGCGGCCTTCCTCGACCGCCTGATCGACCGGTTCGACGCCGGCAGGCTGCTGCCGCTCATCTTCCTGGCCGTCGCGGCCGTCTATGTTTCGATGGCGGCGGCGAGCGGCTCCTATCCTGCCATGCTGGCAGTCGTCTTTCTCTGGGGGCTTGCCAACCATTTTGGGCTGAACGTGCTCATCATGCGGCTGACCGCGCTCGATCCCGCCAGACGCGGCGCGATCATGGGGCTCAACAGCGGCGTCACCTATCTCGCCCTCTTCGCCGGCACGCTCGGCTTCGGCGCGGCTTATGCCGAGACTGTTTTTTCCATCCTGCCCTTGGCGGCGGCAGGGTTGATGCTGGCAGCCGCCCTCGCCGCGGCCCTCGCGCGCGACTACATGTCCCCGGCACATCAGCCATAGCAGTGTGTGTACTCGCCTACTCGGAAGTCCTCGAAGGATTGACACCAGCTTTTCCCCGGCCAGATATAGTCCACTCGGCCTTCAGCAGGCCGGTAGACGGCCGTGTAGAGCGTTCGGTAAGAGCCACACCCGGAATAAAGCGGCGCCAGAAGAAATCGGTCAGTCAGACTGGAAAGGGACGTTGAAGGATCCTCGATCGCTTCGAGAACCGCGAGCTGCCGCGTCATCGAGGACGATGACGGTCTTACGGCCGGCTGATGGTTCGTACATGCCTTCAGGCGCGAAACGATCGGTTGCTGCCGGGGGCCGAGGAACAAGGTAGCGTAGCGGCCGGAGCGATCAAGCACGGTCACGTTCTGCGGAAGCGCCACGGGTATACGGCACAAGGCTTCCACCGCCTGCTTCACTTGATGACAAGTCTCGAGCACGTAACGGAGCATGAGAATGATGGAGAAACCGACGCCCTGAGCACGGCTTCCTCCTAAGGTCACACTGGCGACCAGACCTTCCTCGTTCATCCCGTCGAGGCAACCGCCCCAAGGTCGCTGCGCCTTCGAAATCACCTTCAAGCCTGACCATTCAGTCATCTCGAAGCGATCAGAGACGACATTAGGCGGATAGTCGAAATTGCGGACCAGTGCGGGGCCTTCCTCTCCGAGCCAGACTGCCTGACTACAGCCAAAGCGTTCCGGCGCAGGGCGATAATGGCTCAGCACCCGATGAGCGACCTCATCCGCTCCGACGAGGGCACAAGCGTGCTCATAATGAGGAAGCAGTTCCGGCATGTGCTGCTGGAGAGCGGCACGACACTCCTTTGCACTTGGGGTCGATGCCACAGCTTGGCCAAAATACCAGCTCTCGGCCTCGGCCCGGCCAGCGACAAAACGCGATAGCCAAGCTTCCCCAGGCCGGTCCTCCCACGCCGCGACGAACGTCTTGTACATAGTACCTGCACTATAAGGAAGAAGCCGCCCCGGTAGCAATGTAACCTTGCCGTCCGCTTGGCATCTGCCGCAAACTTTGCGCTTGTATCGCGCAGGAGCGATTCCCGTCTGCTATGGGCTGCGCTATTATTCGATTCGCGCGCGGCCCACGCCTCCCCCCTCCGCTCGGGAAAGTAGACCTCATACAGGGCAAACGAAGCCATCGAGCCGACTGTCGAGCATCAGACATAAGGAGGGATTGCGAAAATAGCTCGCACCAGGAGGTTACAGATGAAGCTGTCTGCGCCGATTTACCATTTGAAGCGCAAAGCCAAACGCCTGTCGCGCGATGAGAACATCCCGCTCCATGCAGCGCTTGACCGCGTAGCTCTCCAGGAGGGCTACAACGATTGGAGCCTTCTTGCGTCCAAACTGTCAGCGTCCAGTCCGGCCGGCAAGCTGCTTGCTCGATTGAAGCCGGGTGATCTGATGCTCTTGGCCGCGCGCCCCGGTCAAGGCAAGACCCTGATGAGCCTTGAACTTGCCGTGGAAGCAATGAAAGCCGGCAATCGGGCCGCATTCTTCACGCTCGAGTACACAAGAGAGGACGTTCTCGAGCGTTTCCGCGCCATTGGGGTGGAGTACGCCCAATGCGAAGGGCTGTTTGAATTCGACTGCTCGGACGCCATAGGGGCCGATTACATCATGGAGAAACTGGCGTCAGCGCCCCGCGGCACTTTGGTCGTCGTAGACTATCTGCAGCTGCTTGATCAGAGACGTGAAAACCCCGAATTGGCGCAGCAGGTTCGAGCGCTGAAAGCGTTTGCGTCGGATCGCGGGCTGATCTTTGTCTTTATTTCGCAGATCGATCGATCATACGACCCTTTGACGAAGCCGTGCCCGGATGTTCGCGATGTCCGGCTACCGAACCCCTTGGATCTGCAGGTGTTTAACAAGACCTGCTTCCTGAACAAAGGCGAACTGCGATTCGAGGCAGCAGCCTAACCCACGTCCCGTCGCGGGCGAACGCTGCAGCGGTTGCCCGCGACGGCTTAGAACACCTTGTGTTTTGTCAGTCCTGCTCCGCGCATCGACGCCAACCTGTCGAGCAACCGTACCTGTCCTATGGACGCCCCGCCTCGCCTACCGTCTCCCCGCCCTTCAAATAGCTCACCACCGCATCGGCAATCATCGTCCGATGGCGCTCCAACGTCGCCGGCTCCGAAAGGTCGCGGCGGAAGATGGTGCCGAAGGTGTAGCGGTTCGAGACGCGGAAGAAGCAGAAGGCACTGATCATCATGTGAATGTCGATCGGATCGGCCTTGCGGCAGAAGGTGCCGTCGGCAAGGCCGCGCTGGACGATCGCGTCGATCGTCTGGATCACCGAAACGTTCAATTCGCGGATCGCCTCCGAGCGCAGCATGTGGGCGGCGTGGTGGATGTTCTCGATGCTGACCAGGCGGACGAAGTCGGGATTGGCCTCGTCATGGTCGAAGGTCGTGGCGATCAGCGTCCGGAGCGCGTGTTCGGGCGGGAGATTGGCAAGGGCAAGATCGGCCTCGAGGGTCCGGATCTTGCGGTAGGAGCGCTCCAGCACGGCGAGATAGAGGGCCTCCTTGCTGCCGAAGTAATAGTAGATCATCCGCTTCGACGTGCGCGTCTTTTCGGCGATCGCGTCCACCCGGGCGCCCGCCAGGCCATGGGTGGAGAACTCCTCCGTCGCCACATCGAGAATGTCTTCCTGGGTTCTCTGCGGATCGTTCTTCCTGCCGTTCATCTGCCGTTCGGCCATCTGCGCGCGCTGCCCCGCTCTTTCACAAGCCCTTGTTTCCTCGACCCAAATGCCCGCTTTTGCGGGTCGATCCGGAGGCCTCTCTCCCGGGCGATGCATCAAGACATATTCACCTTCCCTTTTGCTTTCAATAGAAGGCAGCTTGACATCCGAACTAGTTAGTACATTTTAGAGGAATATTGCCGGGCACGCGGAGGAGCGCTCTGTCCCGGCCGCCGGATAGGCCGGCATGGGGAGACAAGCTCGCGCAAGTGCGTCCGCCCGGGCCTGCTTGTCGCGTGGGAGGAGCGCATGACCCGCATCATCGATTTCTATTTCTTCGCGCTGAAGGTGACGATCGCCCTGCTGCTGGCCGGCATGGTCGTGCTCGTCTTCGGCAATGTCGTCCTGCGCTACGCCTTCAACCAGGGAATCACGGTTTCCGAGGAGCTGTCGCGCATCTTCTTCGTCTGGCTGACCTTTCTCGGCGCCGTCGTCGCCATGCGCGAACACGGCCATCTCGGTGTTGATACGCTGATCAAGCGGCTGCCGCCGCTCGGCGCAAAGGTCGCCGTGCTCCTAGGCCATGCGCTGATGCTCTATGCCACCTGGCTGATGATCAGCGGCAGTTGGGCGCAGACGCTGATCAACCTTCATGTCGGCGCGCCGGCGACCGGCCTTTCCATGGGCTTCTTCTATGGCGCCGGCCTCGCCTTCGGCATTCCGGCCTTCCTGATACTGCTTTCCGATGCCTTCGCCATCGCCACCGGCCGCATCGATGTGGCGACCGCCGAACTGGTGCGCGACAGCGAGGACGAGGTCGCCCTCGACGATCTTCCCGAGCCCGCGCTCGGCCCGCTGTCTGCGAAGCACTGAGGAGGCGACGATGACAGTTTCGATCTTTCTTGGCGCGCTTCTCGGTCCCATGGCGCTCGGCGTGCCGATCGCTTTCGCCCTGGTCCTCAGCGGCGTCGCGCTGATGTTCTATCTTGATCTCTTCGACGCGCAGATCGTGGCGCAGAATGTCTTGAACGGCGCCGACAGCTTTCCGCTGATGGCCGTGCCCTTCTTCCTGCTCGCCGGCGAAGTGATGAACACCGGTGGTCTTTCCCGCCGCATCGTCGCGCTGGCGATGGCGATGGTCGGCCACATCCGCGGCGGCCTCGGCTTCGTGGCGATCTTCGCCGCCTGCATTCTCTCCAGCCTCTCCGGCTCGGCCGTCGCCGATGCGGCGGCACTCGGCGCGCTGCTTCTGCCGATGATGCTGAAGAGCGGCCACGACGCGGCCCGCGCCGGCGGCCTGCTGGCGTCTGCCTCGATCATCGGCCCGATCATTCCGCCGTCGATCGGCTTCATTCTCTACGGCGTCGTCGGCGGCGTCTCGATCACCAAGCTGTTCCTCGCCGGCATCTTTCCCGGGCTGATGATCGCCGCAGCGCTGTGCATCACCTGGTTCATCGTCGCCCGCAAGGAGCAGTTCGAACTGCCGCCGAGAGAGAGCGGCGCGGTGCGCCTTAAGACCTTCACCGACAGCATCTGGGCGCTTCTCCTACCGGTGATCATCATCGTCGGCCTGAAGTTCGGCGTCTTCACGCCGACCGAAGCGGGCGTCGTGGCGGCGGTCTATTCGCTATTCGTCGCGATGGTGGTCTATCGCGAGTTGCCGCCGGCAAAGCTCTTCCACGTCTTTGTCGCCGCCGCCAAGATCACCGCCGTCGTCATGTTCCTGGTCGCCTGCGCCGCGGTCTCGGCCTGGCTGATCACCGTCGCCGACGTGCCGGGGGCGCTCGCCGCCCTCGTCGAGCCGCTGATGGACAACCAGACGGCTCTGCTCATCGCCATCATGGCGCTGATCGTCGTCGTCGGCACCGCCATGGACATGACGCCGACCATCCTGGTGATGACGCCGGTATTGATGCCGATCATCAAGCAGGCTGGCATCGACCCGGTCTATTTCGGCGTGCTGTTCATCATCAACAATTCGATCGGTCTCATCACGCCGCCGGTCGGCACGGTCCTGAACGTTATCTGCGGCGTTTCGAAACTATCGATGGAAGAACTGATGAAGGGCGTGATGCCCTTCCTGATCGCCGAACTGATCGTTCTTTTGTTGCTCGTCCTGTTCCCTGAGCTGGTGACCGTTCCGGTCTCCTGGTTCGGGCACTGACGCGCTGACTTTCACGCTTTCAACACGGCCGGTGGGAGTACCGGCCCAACCCGGGAGGAAAACATGTTGAATAGATTCACCAAACTGGCACTGGGCATTGCCCTGCCCCTCGCTCTGCTGACGGCAGGGCCAGCGGCTGCGGAGATCCGCGAGCACCAGCTGAAATTCGCTTCGGCCAACAACAAGGGTCACCCGCAGGTGACCGGCATGGAAAAATTCGCCGAGCTGGTCAATGAAAAGAGCGGCGGCAAGATCGAAGTCAAGCTCTTCCCGGGCGGCACGCTCGGCGGCGACGTCCAGACCGTTTCGGCGCTGCAGGGCGGCGTCGTCGAGATGACCGTGCTGAACGCCGGCATCCTCGCCAACAACGTCAAGCAGTTCGGCGTGGTCGACCTTCCCTTCCTCTTCAACAGCGGCGAGGAAGCCGACAAGGTGATGGACGGCCCCTTCGGCGAGAGCCTCCTCAAGCTTCTGCCCGATACCGGCCTTGTCGGGCTCGGCTATTGGGAGCTCGGCTTCCGCAACCTCACCAACAATCGCCATCCGGTCACCAAGCTCGATGACATCAAGGGCCTGAAGATCCGCACGATCCAGTCGCCGATCCCGCTCGAGCTCTTCAACACGCTCGGCGCCAATGCCGTGCCGCTGCCCTACACCGAACTCTACACCGCGCTCGAGACGGGAACGGTCGATGGGCAGGAGAACCCGGCCGCGAACATCCTCAACGCGAAGTTCTACGAAGTGCAGAAATACATGACGCTGACCCGCCACCAGTACAATCCGCAGATCGTGCTGGTCAGCAAGAAGTTCTGGGATGGGCTGAACGACGAGGAAAAGGCGGTCCTGCAGTCGGCCGCCACCGAGGCGCGCGACTTCCAACGCAAGGTTTCGCGCGAGCAGGATGCGAAGGCCATCGAGGAAATCAAGAAAACCGGCATGGAAATCAGCGAGCTGAGCCCGGAAGAAATGCAGAAGCTGCGCGATGCCGTCAAGCCGGTGATCGAGAAGTTCAGCGCCGAAATCGGCACCGAAACGGTGCAGGCGCTCTTCAAGGAGATCGGTGCGGCACGCGGCCAGTAACGGCCAGCCAAGCTTCCGGTCCGCCTCTTCACGGGGCGGACTGGACCAGCGACGGGATGGATAAAGTGGAACCGGAAAACATGACCGAAACGCTTGCAAGACCCTTGAAGGCCGGTCTGATCGGCGCCGGCATCCAGGCCTCGCTGACCCCGGCGATGCACATGGCCGAGGGCGCGGCCCAGGGGCTTAGCTACGACTACGAGCTGATCGACCTGCAGGCGCTGAGCGCAACCGAAGACGACCTGCCGCGTCTCATCGCCGATGCGCAGGGCCGCGGGCTTGCCGGCCTAAACATCACCCATCCCTGCAAGCAGGCGGTCATCGCCCATCTGGACGAGCTTGCCCCCGACGCACGCCGGCTCGGCGCCGTCAACACCGTGGTGCTGAAGGGCGGGCGGCGCTATGGCCACAATACCGATTGGTGGGGCTTCGCCGAAGGATTCCGGCGGGGCTTGCCGGACGCCGACCTCTCTTCTGCCGTGCAACTCGGCGCCGGCGGCGCCGGCGTGGCGACCGCCTATGCCGCACTTTCGCTCGGCCTGCGCCAGCTTGTCGTGTTCGACCGCGAGCCGGAACGGGCCGAAGCACTCGCCGAAATGCTGTCGCCGCTCTTCCCCGAAGCCGAAATCGCGTCGGGCAGAGATCTGGCTGCGGCGATGCGAGAGGCGACAGGGCTCATCCATGCCACGCCGACCGGCATGGCGAAATATCCGGGGCTGCCGCTCGACGCCGAGCTGCTTTCCTCGCGCCACTGGATCGCCGAGATCGTCTATTTCCCGCTGGAAACGGCGCTGCTCAAGGAAGCGAGACGACTCGGCTGCCGCACGCTCGACGGCGGTGGCATGGCGGTGTTCCAGGCGGTCGGCGCCTTTCGCCTGTTTTCCGGGCTCGAACCCGATGCGGCTCGCATGCTCGACCATTTCAAGGCGATGACCGGCTGACGAATCTCATGCCGGATCTGCTCAGGCTCACCAGCGAGGATAGGAAGATGAAGACCTCGATAGCGACAGTTTCCTTGAGCGGCGATCTCAGCGACAAGCTCCGCGCCATCGCCAAGGCCGGTTTCGACGGCGTCGAGATTTTCGAGAACGACTTCCTCGCTTTCGACGAGAGCCCGCGCGAGGTCGGCCGGATGGTGCGTGACTTCGGCCTGGAAATCACTCTCTTCCAGCCGTTCCGCGACTTCGAAGGCATGCCGGAACCGTTGAGGACGCGCACCTTCGACCGGGCCGAGCGCAAGTTCGACCTGATGCAAGAGCTCGGCACCGACCTCGTTCTCGTCTGCTCGAATGTCTCGCCGGCAGCACTCGGCGGCATCGACCGGGCCGCCGCGGATTTTCGCGAGCTCGGCGAACGCGCCGCAAAAAGGGGCCTGCGCGTCGGCTACGAGGCGCTCGCCTGGGGCCGCCACATCTCGGATCACCGCGACGCCTGGGAGATCGTCCGGCGCGCCGATCATCCGAATATCGGCCTGATCCTCGACAGCTTCCACACGCTGTCACGCAAGATCGAAGTGAATTCGATCCGCTCGATCCCCAAGGAGAAGATCTTCATCGTCCAGCTCGCCGATGCGCCGCTGATCGACATGGACCTGCTCTATTGGAGCCGGCACTTCCGCAACATGCCGGGCGAAGGCGACCTCCCGGTGACCGAGTTCACCAGCGCGGTGGCGGCCACTGGCTATGATGGCTATCTGTCGCTCGAAATCTTCAACGACCAGTTTCGCGGCGGCAACGCCAATGCGATCGCCGTCGACGGCTATCGCTCGCTGATCTATCTCGGCGACCAGGTCAAGCGCGCCGAACCGGATATCCCTCTGCCGGTCCCGGCGATGCCCCCGCGCGTCGATGTGAAGGGCGTGGCTTTCGTGGAGTTCACCGCCTCGGAAGAGGAAGCGAGCGAGCTCGAAGCGCTGATCCGAACGATTGGCTTCCGCAAGGCGGCGCGGCACCGGACGAAACAGGTGCTGGTCTACCGCCAGGGCTCGATCAACCTGGTGATCAACACCGAGCGCGAAGGTTTCGCCAACGCTTCCTATCTGGTGCACGGTGCTTCCGCCTATGCCTTTGGCCTTCTGGTCGACGATGCGGCCGCGACTACGGAAAGAGCGCGGGCGCTTGGCGCCGAACCTTTCGAGCAGGCCGTCGGCCCGGGGGAACTGATGGTACCGGCGATCCGCGGCGTCGGCGGCGGCCTCATCTATTTTCTCGACGATAAAACCGAGCTTACCAGGATCTGGGAGCTCGAATTCGAACCGGTGAACGACGACGACTCGGCGGTGGCGGCGGGCCTCACCTGCATCGATCACATCGCCCAGACGGTGAAATACGAAGAGTTGCTGACTTGGCTACTCTTCTACACGTCGTTGCTCGACGCGCGGAAGACGCCGATGGTCGACATCATCGATCCGGCCGGCATCGTCCGCAGCCAGGTCGTCGAAAACGACGCCGGCACGCTGCGCCTGACCCTGAACGGCGCGGAAAACCGCAACACGCTCGCCGGCCGCTTCATCGCCGAAACATTCGGCTCCGGCGTGCAGCATCTCGCCTTTGCGACGGACGACATCTTCGCGACAGCGCAAGCGCTGCGGGCGGATAGTTTTCGGGTGCTGCCGATCTCGCCGAACTACTATGACGACGTCGAGGCCCGTTTCGGCCTCGAGACCGAACTGGTCGAGCGGCTGAAGGCCGAAAACATCCTCTATGACCGCGACGACAGCGGCGAATATTTCCAGCTCTACAGCCCCACCTATGGCGAAGGCTTCTTTTTCGAAATCATCGAACGGCGCGGCTATCGCGGCTACGGTGCCGCCAACGCCATCTTCCGCATTGCTGCGCTGAAGAAGCACTTAAGGCCGGAGGGCATGCCGAAAGCCTGAGAGCGATAAGGGGCGGGCGTTCTCAATCGGCTTTCTATCCACCAGTGCCGGTTTGCTACGAAGTGCTCGCCAGCGGCAGGAGCGCGCCTGTTTCAAGCCGGGATTCCTGCGAGCCGATCGACATTCTGTTGCCGCGCCAATCGGCGCTGCCTGCAAGCCAGCTGCGGACCCAGATGATCGGGAGCAACAGGTCGCGGGTGAACATGGCGATGAGCGACCATCGGGAAAGATACCAGTTCTTCCGATGGACGAGGACGAGTTCCGGCAGGTAGGCGGCGATTGCGACGAGGGCGGCTATGGCCAGCACGCTGTGACCTGCAACAATGGCAGCGATCACAGACAGCAGAAGGGGCGGCACTACGCCAAGCAGGATTTCTGGCGAGAAGAACTGAGGAAAGGTGACGCGGCGCAACCGCGCCCAACGGCACTGCCGACCCCAGACATCACGAAATGTCCTGGTACCCAGCGGCTGTTCGAACGGCGCGGAAACCAGATGCACTTTCAAGCCGAGGCTTCTCACAAGTTTCGTCGCGGCCGCATCCTCGGCGATCTGCGACGCCAGTGCCTGAATGCCGCCATGGGCGTCCAGCATGCTTTTGCGCCAGAGCATGCTTTTGCCCTGAGCAAACCCGAACCCAAGGGCTTCGCCGGCATATTGCCAGCGCGCCTGGTGGGCGTTGAGGAATGCACATTCGACCTCCGCCCAAAAGCCGTACGGCCGTGAACCAAGCGGGGTCGAGCATACCAGCCCCGTATCCGACTGCCACGCCGCCATCAGACGAATGAGATAATCGCGCGGCATGAGAACGTTCGAGTCGGCGAGAACCAACCATTCATGCGAAGCCGCATTCCAGCCCTTCACGCAGTTGTTCAGCTTGGGATTGGCGCTGATCCGGTCGTCCCCGACAAGAATTGTGGCGGAAATGGCTGGGTGGCGCTGACGCACTTCCTCGATCAATGGGATGACCGCATCCTTTGCGTCAGCGACGCAGAAGATGACTTCGTAGTCCGGCCAATCCAAGCCGAACGCGCTCTCGAGCGTTTCCCGGGAAAACTCCTCGAGGCCGCAGAGCGGGATCACGACAGAGACAGGTGGCCGATACGGTGTCCTGGGCTGAGGGCCAAGACAGGGCCAGATACGCCAGCCCGCAATCATTAGGCTGAACACATTGATGGCCAGGAATGCACCGGCGGCGACGAACAAGTTCAGCATCATTTACCCAGCGACGAGCCGCCATTCTGACGAACTTAGGCACCTTGATAAACATCACCGGAACATGACATGGCTATGACACCGGACGTGTAAGACTCAGGGAGGGGAAGTTGCCCAGAAGGGCATTCACCCTGAACTCCACCTATTCCGGTTGCGTGCGTCTCGTCGAGGTGACTGCCTTGGTCCGTGACCCTGAAGGAACTCGGCCTGCTCCCCTCGACGTCCGAGAAGGTCGAGAGCCCCCGTGCCTCCATGAGCCTCTGAAGCCCGGCGCGCCACGAAGGAGTTTTCGTTCTGCGCCTCGAAAATCGCATCATGCATCAACGGGAACTGCAGTCGGTTGGGTAGCTCTTACCCGTCGCTAGGCGCTCGATACGACTTCCAGCGCGATCGCCACGATGTTGTCGGCAAAGCTCGCGTCGAGCGGGCGATGTCCGACGAGCAGGCGGTAGAAGACGGGTCCGTAAATCATGTCGGCGCGCATCGAGGTCTTGCGCCATCATGACCTCTCCCTGCTGGGCTGCCTCGAGCAACAGGCGCGACCCGCCTCGCGGCTCGAGAGAATGACCTGATTGCGGAAGGGCTTGGTAAATTCGCTGTCGGGGGCGGCCGCGAGCGTCATGGCGATTTGGCGCCCCGGGTCGTGGCAAAAGCCCGGATTAGCGATCGCATTTGCCTCGTGAGCGCCGATCGTAGATTTGTCGCGTTCTGTTCGAAATCTCCCGCATCTCCGGACATCAGTGCGGCCATAGCGAGCTCGGAGGCGTTCGCCCATTGCCTATAGATCGTCGGCTTGCCGACTCCGGACTTCGCGGCAACGGCCTCGGTCGTGATCTGCGAGTTAAAACTGAGCTTCGATCTGGTGCTCATACTGGAGGCTGTCGATCGCGCGGCTGTCGCGGACGAGGTCTGGATCGCGGCGCGAGTCTCGGCCAAAGGCAAGGTCGCGAGGCCGACAAACGCTCTCGCGATCTTTGCCGCAGGCTTGGGATCGGCATGCTCGGCATTTCCGATGCCGGGGACGTCAACGTTATTGTCGGCTCGTCACTCCGACAAAGCGGCGCGCAGTTTATGCCCAATCTCACTTTTGCGTAGTGTCGCCTCAAGCTACTCTGAATACCCTGCGGTGGAGATTTTGCAGCATGGCGAAGATCGTCTTCGGAATGAACCAGTCGCTGGACGGCTATGTCGACCACCAGGAATTTGCGCCAAGTCCCGCGCTCTTTCGTCACTGGATAGAGCACGTGCGCGACCTGACGGGCAGTGTGTACGGTCGCCGCATGTACGAGATCATGCGTTATTGGGACGAAGACCGTGCCGAGTGGAGTGCGGAGCAACGCGAGTTCGCGGCGGCGTGGCGGCGCCAACCGAAGTGGGTCGTGTCGCGCTCGTTGAAGTCGGTCGGCCCCAACGCCACACTGGTCGAGGATGACATCGAGGCGTTGATACGTGGCCTGAGGGCTCGGCTCGTTGGGGAGATTGCAGTTTCCGGACCAGATCTAGCACGAAGCCTAACCGACCTTGGTCTTATTGATGAGTATCGACTGTACTTCCACCCCGTCGTGCTTGGTCGCGGCAAGCCATTCTTCGCCGGCCCGCGGCCACCGCTCCGCCTTGTTTCCACCGATAACGTTGGCGAGGACGTGATTAGGTTGACGTACGTTCCTGCTTAATCGCGCGTCTCGCCAGACGGACTGCGCCGACGCGTCACGTCCGCTTTGGGTCCGAATTTCTCCTTTGGTCGCCGGTCGAAGATCGGACATCCGATGCGACGCTAGGGCCGCACTGACATGGCCCCAGGTGAACGCGCATTTTGGCCAGTCCCGACTCTGTGTTCTCACGTCATGCGCGTAAGATCGGGTCGCGGAGCGCCCCCTCGACATAAGTCGACCGCACCCTATTTGCACCCACGGTGGGTGTGGATGGATGTGTCCGATCGCGACCACTGTTTTGGAGGAATGGGGACTGTTCGCTCGAAGGCGGGGGAGCGTTGGCGAGCAGTGGGGGTGTGGCTGAGCACAAGGGAGGAGAAGTTTATGCGATTGAATGCAATTTCCACGACAATGGCCGTCTTTGGCGGATTCGCGTTTCAGGCGCAGGCTGCCACCGAATTGCAGTGGTGGCACGCAATGACCGGCGCCAACAACGAAATGATCGAGCAGATCGCCAAGGAGTTCAACGAGAGCCAAAGCACCTACAAGGTGGTGCCCGTGTTCAAGGGCACCTATCCCGAAACATTGAACGCCGGAATCGCGGCCTTCCGATCGAAGCAGCCGCCGGCAATCATCCAGGTCTTCGACGCCGGCAGCGGCACGATGATGGCTGCCGAGGGCGCTATCGTGCCGGCGATGGAGGTGCTGCAAAAAGGCGGCTTCACCTTCGATAAATCGCAATACATGCCTGCCATCGTCTCCTATTACTCGAAGCCGGACGGGACGATGCTGTCCTTCCCATACAACTCCTCTTCGCCGATCCTCTACTACAACAAGGATGCCTTCCAGAAGGCAGGGCTCGACGCCGGCAGCCCGCCCAAGACCTGGCCGGAGGTCTTCGAGGCCGCGAAGAAGATCAAGACGAGCGGTGCCGCCGCCTGCGGCCTGACCTCCACCTGGCTGACCTGGATCCAGACGGAGAACTTCGCCGCATGGAATAACGTCTCGTATGGCACCAATGAAAACGGCCTCGGCGGCACTGACGTGAAGCTTGCGATCAATGCGCCGCTCTATGTCGAGCATTTCCAGCAGATCGCCGATCTCGCCAGGGATGGCGTCTTCCGCTACGGCGGGCGCACGTCCGAGGCCAAGCAACTCTTCACGTCCGGTGAATGCGCCATCATGACGGAATCGTCCGGTGGTCTCGGCGACATCATCAAGAGCGGGGTGAATTACGGCATCGGCCAATTGCCCTATTACGAAGGTCACGGGCCGCAGAATACGATCCCGGGCGGCGCCAGCCTCTGGGTCTTCGCCGGCAAAACGGACGAGGAATACAAGGGGGTCGCCGAGTTCTTCAATTTTCTGTCACAGACGAAAGTCCAGGCCAGGCTGCATCAGGTCTCCGGCTACGTGCCGGTGACGATGGCCGCCTACGAGGAAACGAAGAAGTCCGGCTTCTACGAGAAAAACCCCGGCCGCGAAACGCCGATCCTGCAGATGACGGGCAAGGCGCCGACCGAGAACTCAAAGGGGGTTCGGCTCGTCAACCTGCCGCAGGTGCGCGACATCCTCAATGAGGAATTCGAGGCGATGCTCGCCGGGCAACAGGATGCAAAAACGACGCTCGACAAGGCAGTCGAGCGCGGCAATGCGGCAATTGCAGCAGCAATCAGCAACTGATCGATCAGAAGTTGCCTGCGGTCCGAGGACCGCGGGCGGCTCCGGTTGGTTAAAGGAGATTGCCTGTGCAGCGCGTCGTTTTTCCGAACAAGATCCTGCCTTACATCTTGGTTGCCCCACAGATCGTGCTGACGATCGTCTTCTTCTTCTGGCCGGCAAGCCAGGCGCTTTACCAGTCCGTCATGCGCGAAGATCCCTTCGGATTGAAGAGCGGTTTCGTCGGGCTCGCTAACTTCAGTGCCGTACTCTCGGACGACAGCTATCTGAACTCGCTGCAGGTAACGGTGATCTTCAGCGTCCTGACCGCGCTCCTGTCGATGGGCCTCGCTTTGCTTCTGGCAACGGCTGCCGACCGCGTCGTGCGTGGCCAGACCTTCTATCGAACCTTGCTGATCTGGCCCTATGCGGTCGCGCCGGCCGTCGCGGGCATGTTGTGGCTCTTCATGTTCAATCCGGCGATGGGCACATTCGCCTATATCCTGCGCCGCAACGGCTTCTACTGGGATCCCTTGCTGAATGGCAATCACGCCATGATCCTCATCGTCGTTGCAGCCGCCTGGAAACAGATCAGCTACAATTTCCTTTTCTTCGTCGCCGGGCTCCAGGCCATACCGAAATCACTGATCGAAGCGGCCGCGATCGACGGGGCGCGCGGCACCCGGCGCTTCTGGACGATCGTCTTCCCGCTGCTCGCGCCGACGACATTCTTCCTCCTCGTCGTCAACACCGTCTACGCCTTCTTCGATACTTTCGGCATCATTCACTCCGTCACTGGCGGAGGGCCGGCAAAGGCCACCGAAACGCTGGTCTACAAGGTCTACAACGACGGCTTCGTCAATCTGAACCTCGGAACTTCGGCTGCGCAATCCGTCATCCTGATGGCGATCGTCGTCGCCCTCACTGCCTTCCAGTTCCGCTTCGTCGAAAGGCGGGTCCACTATGGATAGGATCGCCGATGATTGAAAAGCGCCCGATTTCCAATCTCATCGGTCACCTGATGCTCATTCTGGGCATCATCATCGTCGTCTTTCCGATCTACTACACCTTCGTCGCCTCGAGCCTGACATCGACGGAGATCGTCCGTCCGCCAATGCCGCTGGAACCGGGCGGACGGCTCGCCGAAAACTACGGCGAGGCACTTTCAGGCGGTGTCGAGCGTGTCGTAGGTGTCAGCCTGGAACGGCTCTTGTTCAATACATTCGTCGTGGCCATCGCCATCGCGCTCGGCAAGATCGTGATCTCTTTCCTGTCGGCCTTCGCGATCGTGTTCTTCCGCTTCCCGCTGCGCATGACCTTTTTCTGGATGATCTTCATCACCCTCATGCTGCCGGTGGAGGTCCGGATCCTGCCGACCTACAAGGTGATCGTCGACCTCGGCCTGATCGATACCTATGCCGGCCTGACCCTGCCCTTGATGGCATCGGCAACGGCGACCTTTCTGTTCCGGCAGTTCTTCCTGACGATCCCGGCCGAGCTCGTGGAGGCGGCGCGCATCGACAATGCAGGTCCGCTCCGCTTCATGCGAGACATCCTGTTGCCGCTGTCCAAGACCAATATCGCAGCCCTCTTCGTGATCCTCTTCATCTATGGATGGACGCAGTATCTCTGGCCGCTTCTGGTAACGAACGACAGCCGAATGAACACGATCATCATAGGTCTCAGGAAAATGGTCGATTTTGCCGACGCCTCGACACCCTGGAACTATGTCATGGTCACGGCCATCCTGGCGATCATTCCCCCGGTCGTGATCGTTGTCCTGATGCAGCGTTGGTTCGTCAAAGGCCTGGTTGAAACGGAGAAATAATGGCGACGATCACTCTCAAGAACGTGCAAAAGACCTATGGCGGCAATGTCGATGCCATCCGGGGCGTCTCGCTCGCAATAGCCGACGGCGAGTTCATCGTGCTGGTCGGGCCGTCGGGCTGCGGAAAGTCGACCTTGCTGAGGATGATCGCCGGGCTCGAAAGCATCACATCCGGCGACGTCGCGATCGGCGATCGCGTCGTCAATACGCTCGAACCGTCCGAGCGCGACATTGCCATGGTCTTCCAGAACTATGCGCTCTATCCGCATATGACGGTCCGTCAAAACCTCGCCTACGGACTGAAAAACCGCAACACGCCCAGGGACGAGATCGAGCGGCGGATCGCCAAGGCGGCCAAATCGCTGGAAATAGAGGCCTTCCTAGAGCGGAAACCGCGTCAGCTCTCGGGCGGACAGCGCCAACGGGTGGCCATGGGACGGGCGATCGTACGTGAACCCGTCGCATTCCTGTTCGACGAACCTCTGTCGAACCTCGACGCGAAATTGCGGGTCCAGATGCGCGTCGAGATCAAGCAATTGCAGCGCGCTCTTGGCACCACGAGCGTATATGTAACCCATGATCAACTGGAAGCCATGACGCTCGCCGACCGCCTCGTTGTTCTGAACGGCGGCAGGATCGAACAGGTCGGCACACCGATCGAGCTCTACGAAAGACCAGCGACGTCATTCGTCGCGACCTTCATAGGCTCCCCTTCAATGAATCTTCTGGAGATCAAAGGCGGCTCCTCCGATTGGTCGGCTCCCTCCGCCATCACGGAGCAGCCGGGGATCGCGGCACTCGGCATCCGGCCGGAGGACATCGGTCTGGCGGACGGCGCAACGGACGACAATCACTTCAGAGCGCGCGTGCGCGTCGGCGCCGTTGAGCTCGTTGGCGCCGAAAGCTATGTCCATGGCAGCTTGCCGAGCGGCGCTCCGCTTGTTTTCAGGGTCGCCGGCCGCTCCCGGATCGGCATCGACGACGAGGTCGAGGTCTTTGCCCGTCGCGAAAGCCTGCACGGGTTCGATACGGCCGGCCGGCGTCTGTAGAAGCCCAAGATGCCCCGGCAGAAGCGAATGGCTCAAGGCGTATTGACGGCATGCGAGGTGGTCACGGAATGTCACTCATTGCATCGCGGCGTCGAGCTTCTTCTTCCAGCCGCCGCTGTCCAGTTCCTTGCGCATGAAGGCATCGACAGCCGCCTTTAAAGCCGCGTCCTTGCGAAGCAGATAGGCGTTCTGGAAACGTGTGAACGGCTCCTTGACCGCAACCGGGCACAACACGCCGGCATGCAGCTTCGATTGCAGATCCACCTCCACGCCATCGGTTACCATCACGTCGGCCTTGCCGGATGCGATCTGGTCGAAGATGACCTTGTTGTCCGGGAAGACCTCGATCGACGCCTCATCGAAGTGCTGATGGGCAAATTTGTCGTTGGTGCCGCCTGGATTGACGATTACCCGCACGGAGGGCCGGTCGATCGCCTCCAGCGTCGCGTATTTGTTCTTGTCTTCGCAACGGGCGATCGGCCGTTTGCCGTCGGTGACGTTCGGAACCGAGAAATTGCCAACCTCGGCGCGCGCTGCGTTCACGGTGATGCCGCCGAGGGCGATGTCGAACTTGCCTGCCTTGAAGTCGTCCAGCATGGTTTTCCAGGTGGTAGTCACGAATTCCGGCTTAACGCCGAGATCCGCCGCCAGCGCCGTCGCCATGGTGATGTCCGCGCCCGTCAGGCTGCCATCCGGGCCCTTGTAGCTGAAGGGCTTGTAATCGCCGGTCGTGCCGATCTTGATCACGCCCGCTTGCTTGATATCGGCGAGAGCGCCGTCCCCGGCGAAAGCGACGCTGGACGTCAGGCTCCAAGCCACCAGGGCTGCAGTGAAGTAGGCTTTCATTATTGCGTCCTCACATTAATCAAATCGGATAAAAGCTAGGAATGCTGCGAAAGCGGATCGTGGCACAGTATTGGATGGCCGACTTCAGGTGCAAGACCCAAAGTGACATTCCATCTGCAGTCGTGGCGGGGTGCCGATGATGGCCTTTGCCTGCATTGCCTTGCGTGAGCCTACTTCAAACGCCCGCAAGCTTCCGCAGGTCTGCGACCGCGCCGGGCGCGGCGGCGAGAACGGGCGCGCCTTTCGTCAGCCGCTCGCCCTCCACTGGGAAGGGCAGGTACCACCCGCCAGCCTCCTGGACGAGACAATAGCCGGCAAGGCAGTCCCAGGCGTGCATATATGGCTCGTAATAGCCAACGAGGCGGCCGGCCGCGACATAGGCAAGCATCAGCGCACCGGAGCCGTTGCGAATGAACGTGCCGCCGGCCTCCAGCAGGTCTTCCACCATCTTCGCGACGAAGGCCGGCGTCACGTAGTTGTTGGCGCCAAGGCCGGTCACCGCGTTGCGGATTGTACGGGAAGCATCGAGTGACAGCACCTTGCCGTTCAACCGGGCGCCGAGACCGAGCGCGGCTGTGTAGAGCTCGCCGTGGCAGGGCGCGGCAATGACACCCACCACCGGCACGCTGTCATGGAGAACGGCGATCGAGATGCACCAGTTGGGCATGCCGTGGACGAACGGGCTCGTGCCGTCAATTGGATCGATAACCCAGGTGAAACCGGAACGGCCCGTCAATAGACCATATTCCTCGCCGAGCACGCCATCGTCCGGATAGATCTCGCCGATACGCTCGCGGATCAGGTTTTCCACCTCGCGGTCGGCAATGGAAACGACATCCTGCGGGTCGCGCTTCGTTTCGACGATCAGCGTCTCGCGGCGGTTGAAATAGTCGAGCGCCACTGCGCCGGCCTCGCGCCCAACCGTTTCGGCCAGTGCGAGCCGGGCTTCGAGTCCGGGAACGACGTGCGATGTCATGAAGATGTCCTTGATTTCGAGGTTGAGGCCCGAAGATCGGGCGTTTGCTTGCGTCCGGTTCCTGAGCTAACCGCTGATGATGGCGATGCCGCGCTCCTTGAAGCCGATCGCCACTTCCGTTGCCGGACGAATTGCGCGCTCCACGGCCGGATCGACGACGAAAAGCGTGCCGGCGGCGGTCTTCACCTCATATTCGACATGATCGCCGAGATAGGCCGCATGCGTCACCCGCCCGGTAAAGGCGCCGTGTGTGGCCGGCTTCAGGGTGATCGCGTTCGGCCGGACCGCGAGTTTGGCCGGGCCAGGTCGAATGTCGCGTCCGGGAACCCTATGCGTCAGCTGTTCGACTCGGATCGTCGCGTCGTGACCTTCGACGGCGATGATGTCGCAGGCAACGACATTTGCCTCGCCTATGAAGTCGGCGATGAAGGCCGAGGCCGGCGCCTCGTAAAGGTCGCGCGGCGCGCCTTCCTGGGCGATGCCTCCATCCTTCAAGACGACGATGCGATCGGAAACCGCAAGCGCCTCGTCCTGATCGTGGGTGACGTAGACGGCGGTGAAGCCCAGCCGCTGCTGCAACTCGCGGATCTCTGTCCTGACACGCCGCCTTAGCCGCGCATCGAGGTTCGAGAGCGGCTCATCAAGGAGCAGCACCTGTGGTTCGAGGACCAGCGCGCGGGCAACCGCGACGCGCTGCTGCTGACCGCCGGAGAGCTCGGCCGGCAGCCGCTGGCCCATGCCGGCGAGGCCGACCAGCGCCAGCCCGGCCTCCGCCCGCTCGCGCGCCTCTCTGCGCTTCATCCCGGAGGACTCAAGCCCATAGGCAATGTTGTCGCGGGCCGTCATGTGCGGGAACAGCGCGTAGGACTGGAACACCATCGAAACGTCACGTTCGTTGGCCGGCAGCATCGTTACGTCCTTTCCGCCGATCAGGATGCGGCCGGAGGTCGGATGCTCGAGCCCGGCCAGCATGCGCAGTGTCGTCGTCTTGCCGCAGCCGGAGGGGCCGAGTAGCGTCACCAGCGTGCCGGGTTCGATGGTGAGCGACAGATCAGGGATCGCGGCGAAGGCTCCGAACTCTTTGCGCACGTTGCGGAAGACGACGGAACCGGGAGCTTCGATGGTCATGCGGTCTTTTCCTGGTGGATGGATGCGGGTACGGCCGCGACGGACTGGATGCGGTTCTCGCGGCGAAGCCGCCGCTCACCGACGAGAAGCTGGAAGCCGCCGATGACGGTGACCATCACAAGGATCAGCATCGAGGAATAGGCGATCGCCACGCCGTATTCGCCATTCTCGACAAGCCCGACGATATAGGAGGTCGCCATGTTGTATTCGGCGCTGACGAGGAAGATCACGGCGCTGATCGACGTGATGGCACGAACGAAGGAATAGACGAGCGCCGCGGTGATCGCCGGACGCAAGAGCGGCAGGATGATCTTGCGTATGGTGCGGAAGCTGTCGGCGCGGAGCGTGAGCGAGGCTTCGTCGAGACTCTGGTCGAGTTGGCTCATCGCCGCCACCCCGCCGCGGACGCCGACCGGCATGTTGCGGAAGACGAAGCAGGCGATCAGGATCAGGGCGCTGCCGGTCATTTCTATCGGCGGCAGGTTGAAGGCCATGATGTAGCTGATGCCGATGATCGTGCCGGGAATCGCAAAACTCATCATCAGCGCGAATTCGAAGAATTCACGGCCGGCAAATCTCTGGCGCACGATCAGGTAGGCGGTGAGGAGGCCGACCGCCGCGGTGAGCGGCGCAGAGATGAGGGCGATCTCCATCGTCGTCCAGAAGGAGTTCCAGGCCACCCCAGTCCAGGCGAGGCTGCCGTCGCGGAACTCAACGGAGAAGGCCTGCACGTAGTGCTCGAGCGTCAGCGAATTGTCGAGGCCCCAGGTCTTCACGAAGCCCCCGACGAGGATCATGCCATAGACGACGAGCGTGAACAGTGCCCAGGGGATGACCAGGGCATGGACGCCGAACGAGACCGAGCGGGGGAGAGCGGCATGGACGCCGCTGTCGGCCTTGCCGGTGACCGTCGCGTAGTTCTTACCTGAAAGCCAGAGACGTTGCGCAAGGAAAGCCGTCAGCGTGAAGCCCAACAGCACGATGGCAAGCACCGCCGCACGGGATGGATCGTTCTGCGAGCCGACCACGGCGAAGAAGATCTCGGTCGAAAGCACGCCATGGCTGCCACCAAGCACGAGCGGGTTGCCGAAATCGGCCATGCTCTCGATGAAGCCGATGAGGAAGGCATTGGCGAGCCCCGGTTTCATCAGCGGCAGCGAAATTCGCCAGAAGGTGCGCCGGCGATCGGCCTTCAGCGTTTGGGAGGCCTCCTCCATCGACGGGCTGACGCCCTCGACGACCCCGATCAGCACCAGGAAGGAGATTGGCGTGAACGAGAGAACCTGAGCGATCCAGATGCCGGTGAGACCGTAGAGCCAGCGGCCCGGCTCAATTCCGAGCACTGCCGAGACCGCCTCGGTGACAACGCCGGAGCGGCCGAAGAGCAGGGTCAGCGCCAGACCTATAACGAAGGGCGGTGTGATGATCGGGAGGACGGTCAGCAGCCGGAGACTCTTCTTGAAGCGAAAGCCGGTGCGGGTCGCGACCAGAGCGAAGGCAAGCCCCAGGAGGGTCGAACCGCTCGCGGTCATGAGCGCAAGCCAGAACGTGCGCCAGGCGACGCCGCAGCGTCCA
Source organism: Sinorhizobium fredii USDA 257 (assembly GCF_000265205.3). NCBI lineage: Bacteria > Pseudomonadati > Pseudomonadota > Alphaproteobacteria > Hyphomicrobiales > Rhizobiaceae > Ensifer > Ensifer fredii. Next base: position 2,313,602 of record NC_018000.1, on the reverse strand, counting down.
GCGCCGATCACGCAATCAAGGCTCCAAATCGACGGATCGACGATGTTGCGGCCGAAACCATTCGGATTGAATGACCCATCGAAGTCCTGGAAGGCACCGACCATCATGCTGCCGATCGGATAGAAGACGAAAACCGCGACAAGGAAAACGAGGATCGAAATGGCGCCGACGATGAAGGCGTCACCTTTCATCGCGCCGCGTTCGGCAAGGCCGAAGGCGAAGATCAGGACGAAGATCAGCGAAGCGAGCACCGCGCCCGCACCCATGGAGGGTTGGCCGTCCGCAAGAGGACCGAAGAGCACTTCACTGATCGCCCAGGTCCAGCCGGAAAAGCCGATTGCCAGGCCCTGCAGGGCGAGGAAACCTATGCCGGCGGCGCCGGCAAAAGCGAGCAGGCTGCCGCGCCGCATCGGATCTTCGGTGAACCGTGCAGCCGCCGCAAGGCCCATCAGCAGCACAGGAACGATGAGCCACCACCGACCGTAGGTCGCGATCTGAAGGAAGCCGGGTGCCGCGGCCGGATCGGCCGGAAAGCTCGCGAGCCAGCCGAGACCGAAGAAGCCGCCGTCGATCCTGTACCAGGGGAGCGCGACAAAGGCCGCGATCCCCAACGCCAGGGCGATATCTAGTCTGCGATTGGGATGTTTCCTCAATGGTGCTTTCCTGGTGCGGCTGACTTTGACGATCGATGCATGCATTGCTCCAGCGCATCGCGATCGATCGGCGGTTGCAAGCCCGATACGGGAGACCAGCCTCCCGTATCTAAAGGTAATCGCGAGGGCCGCCGGCGAAATCGCCGTCACACCAGGCCGGCGCGGCGTGTCGTCAATTGGCGCTTGCACCGATCTCCCGGTCCCAGCGCTCGAGCAGTGCCTTGCGCTTGGCCGGATCGCCATAGGTCTTGAAGTCGTAGTCGATCAGCTTGATGTCCTCGAGCTTCGGCGCCTCCTTTGGCACCTCCGCTGATTTGTTCGACGGAATCTGGAAGGATTTCGCCTCCTTCATGCTGGATTGCACCTTGGCCGACAGGACCCAGTCGTACCATTTCTTGGCGTTGTCGAGGTTCTTGGCGCCCTTGATGATCGACATGGAGCCGATCTCGTAGCCGGTGCCCTCACAGGGCGCGACCGCCTTGACCGGGAAGCCCTCGACCGCCTGCGCCACGGCATCATGCATGAACACGATGCCGATCGCGGTTTCACCGCGCGCCGCGGCTTTCACCGGCGCCGATCCGGACTTCGTATATTGCGAGACGTTGGCGTTCAGCTTCTTCAAGTAGTCGAAAGCCTTGTCCTCGCCCATGATCTGGACGAGTGTCGCAAGTGCGGTATAGGCCGTGCCGGACGAGTTCGGATTGGCGATTTGGATTTCTCCCTTGAAGGAGGCATCGAGGAGGTCCGCCCAGCACCTCGGCTCCTTGAGATTCTTCTGCTTGAAAAGCTCGGTATTGTAGCCCCAACCGAGGGCGCCGGCATAGACGCCGACCGTGCGGTAATTGGCGCTTTCGGCCTGCTTGACCGCCCAGTCATTCAATTCACCGAGCATCGGCGACTTGTATTCAAGCGTCAGCCCCTCGGAGGCCGCCTGGAGATGCGGGTCGCCTGTGCCGGCCCACCAGATGTCGGTCTTGGGATTTCGCGCTTCGGCGCGGACTTTTGCATAGGTCTCGCCCGAAGAGAGGCGGACCATGTTCACCGAAATGCCCGTTTCCTTTTCGAAGGCGCCTTCCAGCTGCTCGCAGATCACGACGTCTGCCGAACAGATCAGGTTGAGCGTCCCGTTCGCCTGTGCGGAATAGGCAAAGAAAGTCGCACCCGCGGCGAGAGCGGCCGCAGTCATTCTAACCGAACCCATGGTTTCCTCCCGGATTGTGCCGGCGCCTCCAGCCGGGCGCCTTGCAAGCGCGTGCAAATGCTGCATGACATGATCAGGGGTGTCAACAGAATTGTGCGTTATTTCAACGCTCGCTACGGCGCTGGCGCTTGCACGCAGTTGCAAAACTGTGCAAAGCTCCATGCACATTTGAAAGCAGGTGGACGTGTTGCAGAAGCCTTTCGTCAGCGCCCAGGAGGTTGCCGAACGGGCCGGTGTCTCCCGCTCGGCCGTTTCGCGCACCTTCACGCCTGGTGCCAGCGTTTCGGTTGAGACCCGCCGCAAGGTGCTAGAAGCGGCCGAGGCGCTTGGCTATCACGTCAATCACCTGGCGCGTGGCCTCATGCGCAACGAGAGCGGCATCGTCTGCCTCATCGTCTCAGATATGGGAACACCCTATCGGTCCAGCCTGATCCGCGCTTTGACGCAGCACCTGCAGGGTGCCGGCAAGATCGCCATGCTCATCAATACGGACCGGTCCGACGGCAGTGTCGATCTGGCGCTCCGCCAGGCAATCCGTTATCGGGCCGACGCGTCAATCATCCTGTCGGGCATGCCGGACAAGTCGATCACGGAGCTCTGCCTGAAGAACGGTCAGCGCCTCGTGCTCATCAATCGCGACGACGCGCAGCCGGGGCCGTTCAGGATCAACCTGGACGATGCGGAGGCAGCGGGCCGCATCGTAACCGCCTTCGTCCGTGCCGGCTGCCGCCGGCTCGCCTTTGCCAATTCGGCGGCCGGAACACCAAGCCTGATGGCACGTGAGCGCGGCTTCGTTGCAGCCGCAAAGGCGTTGGGCCTTGAGGTTATGGTGGAGCGGTACGGACCAACCAACTACGACAGTGGCCGTGTTCTGGCTCAGCGGCTCATGACGCGCCGGGAGCGCCCGGATGCGGTGTTCTGTGCGACGGACCTGGTCGCCTGCGGCTTCCTGGATACTGCGCGCCACGATTTCTCGATCTCGATTCCGGATCAGCTCTGCATATCGGGCTTCGACGATATCGAGCAGGCCGCCTGGTCTTCTTATCAGCTAACGACCTTCGCGCAGCCGGTCGAGGCGATCGCGCGCGAAGCGGTCACCTGGCTCGGGAGCGATAGAGCGGCCGATCCGGCGAGCACCCAGTCGGTTCGCCTCCATGCCGATTTCGTCTGGCGAACGTCCATTCGCGGCGGTTAACACCCGGTGGCCGCTTTCGGTGCGACAAGTGCGTCGACAGTTCGCTTTCCGGATCTACAGTGCAAGTTCGCGACAGGTGGTTTGCGCTCAGTTTTTCCCTAGATTAGACCGCCTCGAGCCGGCTGAACCGAACCGGGATCAGTTGTCGCGCCTCGAGTTGTCCTGCCGAATTCTTGTCGATGACAGTCAGAAACTGTTCTTCAGAGCCCAAAGGAAGAACCAGACGGCCCATTGGTTTGAGCTGCCCAAGCAAAGCCGGCGGCGCCTCCTCGGCCGCCGCCGTGACGAGGATCTTGTCGAATGGGGCGCGCTCGGGCCAACCGCGAGACCCGTCTCCGACACGGATGCCGACATTTGACACGCCGAGGCGCTGTAGGAGAGCCTCGGCGTGGGTTGCGAATTCCTCGATGATTTCGACGCTCCAGATCTGCCCGGCGAGTTGCGCCAGGATTGCGGTTTGGTAGCCCAGGCCGGTGCCGATCTCGAGCACTGCCTCATGCGGTTGGGGAGCAAGGAGATCGGTCATGAGGGCGACCATGAATGGCTGCGACACGGTTTTATCGAAGCCGATCGGCAGTGGCATGTCCTGATAGGCAAGGGGCGCTGCCGAAGCGGGCACGAAGAGATGTCGGGGCACCCGCAGCATCGCTGCCATCACCCGTTCATCGAGCGCCGCCTTGCCGAGTTCTTCGCTTGCAAGGTCAGCATAGATTGCGATCACCTCGACCATGTGCCTGCGCAGAACCGCAAGGTGCTCTTCGTTCATTGGCTTCATGAGGGCGGGCTCTCCTCAGCCAGTTGGCCGCCAAATAGACCCTCTCAACATGGGGCACGGATATACGATAGCAAGGTCAAAAGGCGGAGCAAATCTTTCGGGCGAAGACAACTATATGGCTCTTATATGGCTCTCGATATGGAGGGCGAAGGTCACTACGTCGGCTAACGTTGTCGATGCCCCCTGCGGTGCGGCACCCCCTTTAGCGTTCAGCCGCGCTCTGCCTTGCCGGTGACGCGCCAGATCACATCGCCGACATCGTCCGCCACCAACAGGGAGCCGTCCGGGCCGATGGTAACTCCAACTGGCCGTCCATAGGACGACCGCTCGTCAGGCGAAAGGAAACCGGTCAGAATGTCGCGCGGCGGCCCGGCTGGACGTCCATTCACGAACGGCACGAAGACAACCTTGTAGCCGCGCAACGTGCTGCGGTTCCAGGAACCATGCTGCCCTATGACCATGCCGTCCGGGAAGCCCGGCAGAGTGCCTGCGGGAAGCCAGCAAAGGCCGAGCGATGCAGTGTGCCCGCCCAAGGCATAGTCCGGTGTTATGGCGCTTGCGACCATCGCCGGGTCCTGCGGCACCCGGTCGTCCACGATCTGCCCCCAATAACAATAGGGCCATCCATAGAAGCCGCCGTCGCGCACCGATGTCAGATAGTCGGGAGGCGTCTCGTCGCCCAAGCCATCGCGCTCGTTAACCACCGTCCAGAGTGCACCTGTCGTTGGCTCCCACGCCACGCCCACCGGGTTGCGCAGACCGGAGGCAAATATGCGGTGCTCACCACTCTCCAGGTCAAGCTCGTGGATAGCGGCCCGTCCTTCCTCTGCCGCCATGCCGCGCTCGCCTATGTTGCTGAGCGAACCGACGCCGATGAAAAGCTTTCGTCCATCGCGGCTAGCAAGCAGGCTTCGCGTCCAATGCCCACCGGCCTTGAAGTCGGTCAGCTTTCGCCCTGTCGCGCTGATACGCGTGTCGCCGGTTTTATACGGGAACGCAACCACCCCGTCTGTGTTGCCAACATACAACGTATCGCCCAGCAACGCCATGCCGAACGGCTGATTGAGTCCGTTGAGAAATGCGGTGCGGATTTCGGCCACGCCGTCGCCATCCGCATCACGCAACAGCGTAATGCGGTTCGGACTTGCGCCCACTGCGGCGGCGCGCTTCATTGTGCTGAACATGGCGTAGTCGAAGGCAGATTTAATGCCCCCCGGCTCGCTCAGTGCCTCAGCGACCAGTACGTCGCCATTCGGTAACACGTGAATCCAACGGGGATGTTTGAGCCCGGCCGCGAATGCGTTCACCTTGAGCCCGGCCGCCGCAGTGGGCATTTGCCCCGCGGTCCATCCCTTAGCCGTCGGCATCTTCAGGGTCGGAATGCCCTGCGGCTTGGCTCTCGGGATTTTCGGGGCGCTGCCATAGGCCGGTTCCAGAGAATCGCCGTCCTGGCGCCTCAAAAGGATGGCTACGGCGCCGATCAGTGCGACCAGTCGACCGAAAATATCTGACAGGCCCATGTGCCCTCCTAACGCTGATGCGCACGCTACCCGAAGCGCCTGCGGGTGGGTATCCTCAAACTGCATTGTTTCTGTGGACACTTCGCTGGGTTGAGAGCGCGCTACCTCCGCTTGGCAGGTGGTGACAAAGATGTTGACTGGCTCTGCGTTGGCCACCGCCCGGAGAGGGGCAGACTCAAGTCATCCGGCGCTCACCGCCAAACGACCGGAACGGATCGACAGCGATCACCATGAGCCACCCCCGCTCCGAAGCACGCGGTATCACCTCAAAGCAGCCGCCTGCTTTTGCGGTGGCACGCCACATTTCAACGGGCGATCGCGGTTTTGCCGGTCCCAGTGCAGGATCTGGTCAAGAGTGTCGGTCAGTGGTCGATGGCGGGGGCCGTCGCGATGGGCCTTATCGATGTCGACTTGCATGAAGTGGCGGAACGACGGCACGGGTGGTGCCATCAGAGGCATTTCCGTCCAGGCCTCTATCCCCGCATTCGCGAGTTTCTCCTCGCTAACCCAAACGAATTCGGCATCGGAAGCTGAGATCCTGACAGCTTCATCAAGAACCGCGGACAGCGGCATTTCCGGCCCGGTAACATTGTAGATCCCCGAACACCCCGAAATTGCAGCGTGAACAGCAAATTCGGCGGCATCACGCGCGTCGATCAACTGGATGGGGCGATTCTGTGGAGCCGGAGCGGCGATCACGCCTCCTTCGTCGATCCGCCGCACCCGCCAGGTCAAGCGATCGGTATAGTCGCCTGCTCCGACAAGTAATCCGACCCGCAAAACGATCGCCCGCTCACCCAGAGAATCTTGGGCAGAAATCTCGCATGCGCGCTTGAGCGGCCCGTAAGAGGCACCATAGGCAGCCGCGCTGGCGCGCCGGTCCTGCGGGACGCTCCGGGCAAGCGCCAGGTCGGCTCCGCTCGCTGTCGGCACGGACTCGCGCTCATTCAGGCGAGGCCTCAAGAACGTCCCGTACGGGGAAATGGATGAGATCAGAACGTACCGCCCGAGATCTGCCCCCACGACACCAAGCAGATTCTCTACGGCATCGGGCGAAAAGGCGCAGGTATCGAAGACGAAATCGAAACGCTCATTCCGCAGAGCTTTGAGCGAACCGTAACGATCGCCATGAATTACACGCGTTCCTCCTGGCAAGTCGCGTTTCTCCACGCGACAAGATCGTCACCTCATGGCCTGCTCCGGCGGCTGTCTCAGCAATCGCGCCGCCTAAAAAACCAGTTCCTCCAACGACAAGTGTTCTCACAATCCATACCCCAGTTTACGTTGCGTTCGGTTAGCCGGCGTGACAACGATCTCGAGCAATTGAACTGCAGCTTGTATTTCGCTGGTGGCCGTTTCGCATGTCCTGGCGTGAATGACTAATCCCCCGCGAAAACTAAAAGGCGCTCCCGTCTTACGCAATGGTGTCAGACCGGGACGTGGAAGTCTCCATTAAGGGGGAAGGCCGTGCTTCGCCTCGCTCCTCGGAACGGACAGGTTGCCCGATGAGCGGTCGTTCCCGTTCCTTTCAAAGCCGCCGTTCGCCCAAGCTATCTCGTCGCTTTCGAGGTCTGCTCTCGATATCGGCTCCAGGGTCGCCACCGGGGAAATGAAGTGGGACTAAGACGAGCTCGAATGTCGAAACCACTCGGAGGACCTATATGAACGGTCCTCCGAGAAAAACGGCCGCAATCTGCTGGCCGTTCTGACTCCGTACATCGAACGGAAGAGGCGGAAGGATGCCCCGATGCGGCTACCTTTGTCGGCATTGAGGAGGTGGGAGCGAGACGTGGAACGGATTGGTATGACCGGGCGCGGCGTGCTCGCGTAGATCGACGTCTACTCGTGCTTCTGCTGGCACTCAGAAGCGGAAATGTGCGGAACCCTTTGCACATTACCCTCGGAAGAAGACGTTTTAGGACACGTTTCGTCGCTCGACGGTGAAGTGTGCGCGACGTCTGATGGTAGTGTTCAGGCCATCGCTCATGGGCGCATGTCACGGCATAAGACGCAGGGAGGCACATGTCGCAGGAGGGTGGAGGCCGAGTTTTGGTCGCGGAGCGCAACCCCTTGGTGATTGCCGCTCTTCGTGGACTTTTTTCCGAGAATGCCAGGTTTTCCATCGTCGATACGGCGCGGACATCGGCCGAACTTTGCGAGAAGCTTGCCATCGTCGCGATCGACTGCGTGCTGCTCAGTTGGCAGCTCGACGATGCCGAGGCGCCCGAGGTGCTCGCCGATCTCGGCCGGCTCGGGTTCGACCCCCGGGTCGTTCTCTTTGCCGACACCAGCAATCCTTCAGTCGTCAACGAGACAATCCGCCTCGGTGTCAACGGTCTCTGCTACCAGTTCGAAGATCCTGAAATCCTGTTCGCGACGCTCACCGCCGTAATGCAGGGTCGGATTTGCATCCCCTATACGGTGCTCTCAAAAATCTCGAACACGCCGTTCCAACAGCTCACCTCTCGCGAAACCGAGCTGCTCGGCATGCTGGCCAATGGTTGGACCAACATTCAGATCGCAGCGCGGACAGGCATTTCCGAGAATACAGTGAAATACCACCTCAAAAACCTCTACGACAAGCTCGAAGTGCGCAATCGCGCCATGGCGGTCGCCCTTTACGCCAAGGAGCGCCGGCGCAATCCGGAATGACTACCTGCGGGTAGTCTTTTCCCTACCCACCCCTTCCAAGTGACCACCCGTCAGTGCCGCTCCGCGCTGCCCGTCGGGCATTCTTTTCCGCCTGAGCGAGTGTTGTGCGGGCATGAGCCGAAAGGCAGCATTGGTGCCGAGGAAACGCCGTCCACGGACGCAGCCATTGGAGGAACGATGTCAGGCTACAATCATCTCTTCATTCCCGGCCCCACCAACATTCCCGAACAGGTTCGCCAGGCGATGAACCTGCCGATGGAGGACATGCGCTCCCCTCGATATCCGGAGCTGACATTGCCACTCTTCGCCGACGTCAAGAAGGTTTTCAAGAACCACAGCGGCCGCGTCTTCATCTATCCTTCATCAGGCACCGGCGCCTGGGAAGCGGCGATGACCAACGTGCTCTCGCCCGGCGATCGCGTGCTGATGAGCCGCTTCGGCCAGTTCTCGCATCTCTGGGTCGATATGGCTGAGCGCCTCCGCTTCGAGGTCGATTGCATCGACAGGGAATGGGGCACGGGTGTGCCGGTCGAGCTCTATGCCGAGCGCCTCGCCGCCGACAAGGCACACAAGATCAAGGCTGTCTTCGTGACGCACAACGAAACCGCGACTGGCGTCACCTCGGACGTGGCCGCCGTCCGGGCTTCGCTCGACGCCTGCGGCCACCCGGCGCTGCTCTTCGTCGATGGCGTCTCCTCGATCGGCTCGATCGACTTTCGCCAGGACGAATGGGGCGTCGATTGCGCCGTTTCCGGTTCGCAGAAAGGCTTCATGCTGCCCGCCGGCCTCGGCTTCCTCTCGGTCAGCGCGAAGGCGCTCGAAGCCGCCAGGACCGCGCGTCATATGCGCTGCTATTTCTCGTTTGACGACATGATCAAGACCAACGACGCGGGCTATTTCCCCTATACGCCGCCGACGCAGCTGCTGCGGGGTTTGCGCGCCTCTCTCGACCTGATCTTCGAAGAAGGCCTCGAGAATATCTTCGCCCGCCACCATTATCTTGCGAACGGCGTCCGCGCCGCCGTCTCCGCCTGGGACCTGCAACTCTGCGCGACCGAGCCGAAATGGCATTCCGACACTGTGTCCGCGATCCGGCTCCCCGAAGGCGTGGATGGCGTGGAAGTGATCCGTCACGCCTACCGCACCTACAACACCTCGCTCGGCAGCGGGCTCAGCAAGGTGGCGGGCAAGATCTTCCGCATCGGCCACCTCGGCTCGCTGAACGAAGTCATGGTTCTGGGTGCGCTTTCGGCCGCTGAACTCACGCTGCTCGATTGCGGTGTGAAGATCGAGCCGGGCTCGGGCTCGGGCGCGGCGATCAAGCAGTTTCGCTCTGCCGCCACGGCGTCGACCGCCAAGGCAGCCTGAAGAGACCGGAAGGGGAGAACTCCATGAGCCACACGATAAACCATCTCCGCCGGCTGCGCCTGCAGCGCAGCGAACTCGCCGTCCCGGGCTCCAATCCCGAGATGATCGAGAAGGCCGCCAACTCCGACGCCGACTACGTCTTCCTCGACATCGAGGATGCCGTGGCGCCGCCGGACAAGGAGCGCGCTCGCGCCAACATCGTCGCTGCCCTCAATCAGATCGACTGGCGCGGCCGCGGCAAGACGATCTCGGTCCGCATCAACGGCCTCGACACACACTACATGTATCGTGACGTCGTCGATCTCATGGAGCAGGCCGGCGACCGGATCGACACGCTGCTCGTGCCGAAGGTCGGCGTGCCCTCCGACCTCTACATGGTCGAGGCCATGGTCAACCAGATCGAGATCGCCAAGGGCTACAAGACCCGCGTCGGCCTCGAGGCGCTGATCGAGACGGCTCTCGGCATGGCAAATGTCGAGGCCATCGCATCCTTCGGCGGGCGGCTCGAAGCGCTGCATTTCGGCGTTGCTGACTATGCCGCGAGCCTCAAGGCCCGCACCGTCAATATCGGTGGCCTCAACCCCGACTATCCCGGCGACCAGTGGCATTTCGGCCTGTCGCGCATGACCGTCGCCTGCCGCGCCTATGGCCTGCGCGCGATCGACGGACCCTTCGGCGACTTCTCCGATCCCGACGGCTACACGGCGGCTGCGCGCCGTGCCGCGGCGCTCGGCATCGAGGGCAAGTGGGCGATCCATCCGAGCCAGATCGCGCTCGCCAACGACATCTTCTCGCCGCCGGAGAAGGAGGTCGACCGCGCTCGCCGTATCATCGAGGCGCTGAAGCTCGCCGAGAGTCAGGGCAAGGGCGCAGCCTCGCTCGACGGCAAGATGATCGACGCTGCGTCCGAGCGGATGGCCCGCAATGTGCTCGCCACCCATGAAGCAATCATCGCTAGCCGCCGCTGAAGGAGGATCCCATGGACATTCACGAATACCAGGCCAAGGAACTTCTCTCCCGCTACGAGATCGATATCCCGCGCGGCGGCCTCGCCTATAGTCCCGAGCAGGCAGCTTATCGTGCCCGGGAGATCGGCGGCGACCGATGGGTGGTCAAGGCGCAGATCCATTCTGGTGCGCGCGGCAAGGCGGGCGGCATCAAGCTCTGCTCGTCCGACCACGAGATCGTCGAGGCGGCCGACTCCATGCTCGGCCGCACACTCGTGACGCACCAGACCGGGCCGCAGGGAAAACTGGTCAGCCGTCTCTATATCGAAGAGGCGATGGATATCGCGCGCGAGATCTATGTCGGCTTCGTGCTCGACCGCAAATCCGAGCGCATCATGATCGTCGCCTCGTCCTCGGGCGGCATGGAGGTCGAGGAGATCGCCGAGGCCGAGCCGGATTCGATCATCCGCGCGACCGTCGATCCGGGCGTCGGCATGCAGGACTTCCAGGCCCGCGAGATCGCCTTCGGGCTCGGCATCGACAATGCCCTGATCGGCCGCGCCACCCAGACCCTGCTCGGCTGCTACCGCGCCTTTGTCGACTACGACGCCTCGATGCTCGAGATCAACCCGTTGGTGGTGACCCGCCGGGGTGACCTCGTGGCCCTCGACGCCAAGATGAGCTTCGACGAGAACGCGCTCTTCCGCCGGCCGCATATCTCCGAGATGCGCGACAAGAGCCAGGAGGATCCGCGCGAGACATACGCATCCGATCGCGGCCTCTCCTATGTCGGCCTCGACGGCAATATCGGCTGCATCATCAACGGTGCGGGCCTCGCCATGGCAACCATGGACATGATCAAGATCGCCGGCGGCGAGCCCGCGAACTTTCTCGACATCGGCGGCGGCGCCTCGCCCGATCGCGTGGCGAAATCCTTCCGCGCCGTACTCACGGACAAGAACGTGGAGACGATCCTCGTCAACATCTTCGCCGGCATCAACCGCTGCGATTGGGTGGCGGAAGGCGTGATCAAGGCATTGCGCGAGGTCGGCGTGCCGGTTCCGCTCGTCGTCCGCCTCTCCGGCACCAACATGGAAGAGGGCCGGCGCATCCTCGCCGAATCCGGCGAGAACGTCATTGTGGCGGAAACACTGGCCGAAGCTGCCGAGAAGGCAGTCGCCGCATGGCGTTCGTTCACCGCCGGCAAGGCAGCTTAAGGAGGCGAGACATGTCCATTCTGCTCGACAAGAACACCAGCGTCATCGTCCAGGGCTTCACCGGCAAGATCGGCAGCTTCCACGCCGAAGACATGAAGCGCTACGGCACCAACGTGGTCGGCGGCGTCACCCCCGGCAAGGGCGGCCAGACCCACCTCGGCATGCCGGTCTTCAACACGGTGAAGGGCGCCGTGCAGGAAACCGGTGCGGAGGCCTCGATCATCTTCGTGCCGCCGCCCTTTGCGGCCGACTCGATCATGGAAGCGGCGGATGCCGGCATCCGGCTCTGCGTCTGCATCACCGACGGAATTCCCTCCCAGGACATGATCAGGGTCAAGCGATACATGCGGCGCTACCGCTTCGAGGACCGCATGACGCTCATCGGCCCGAACTGCGCCGGCATGATCACGCCCGGCCAAGCCATGATGGGCATCATGCCCGGCTCCATCTATCTGCCCGGCCGCATCGGCATCGTCGGCCGCTCCGGCACGCTCGGCTATGAGGCCGCGAGCCAGATGAAGGCGCTCGGCATCGGCGTGTCGACCTCGGTCGGCATCGGCGGCGACCCGGTCAACGGTTCGTCCTTCAAGGACATGCTGGAGCTGTTCGAAAAGGACCCGGATACCGATGCGGTTTTGATGATCGGTGAGATCGGCGGCCCGCAGGAGGCGGAAGCCGCGCTCTGGGCGCGCGACTACATGAAGAAGCCGCTGATCGCCTATATCGCAGGCCTCTCGGCGCCGAAGGGCCGCCGCATGGGCCATGCCGGCGCGATCATCTCCGCCTTCGGCGAATCGGCGCAGGAAAAGGTCGAAATCCTCAAGAGTGCGGGTGTCGCGATCGTTCCGACTCCGTCGTCCTTCGGCGACACGGTGGCGGTCGTGCTGTCCGCCATGGGCAAGGCTGCCTGAATGGGAAAGCCCGTCGGCAGCGCGACAAAAACAGACGCGGACAGCCATGGGGGATGAAGGTGGTCGAGAATATCACCGCCTTTGTCGACGGCCGCGATCCGCCGGACAGGGTCTCATGAGTGGATGGGCTGCGCGGTAGCACCGGGCCGCCGAGGGATTTACTAGGAGGAGGAAAAAAATGCAGCAATCACGACCTAGTCGGATCGATCCGGCCGTATTCTGGCCGGCCATGTTCATCATCCTGGGATTCGTCGGTTGGGGGACGGTGTTTCCTGAAAGCCTGTCCTCGATTTCCAAGGTGGTTCTCAACAGCATCATCGACGGCTTCGGCTGGGGCTTCGTCGTTTCTTCGGCCGGCTTTCTGATCTTCGCACTCTTCCTGGCCTTGAGCCGCTTCGGCAAGATCCGGCTCGGACAGGATGACGAGCGGCCGGAGTTCCGCACCGCCTCGTGGATCTGCATGATGTTCAGCGTCGGCATGGGCATCGGCCTGATGTTCTGGGGCGTCGCCGAACCCATCTACCATTTCGACAGCCCGCCGCATGGGCAGGCCGCGCCGAGGAGCCTCGAAGCGGCCCTCGTCGCGATGAAGTATTCCTACTTCCACTGGGCGCTTCACCCCTGGGCCATCTACGCGGTGGTTGGCCTCGCCATCGCCTATTTCACCTTCCGCAAGGGAAAGTCGAACCTGATTTCCGCTGCCTTCACGCCGATCCTCGGCGAGGCCGCAAGCGGACCGATCGGCAAGGCGATCGACGTGCTTGCGCTCATCGCGACACTGTTCGGAACCGCTACCTCGCTCGGCCTCGGCGCGCAGCAGATCAACAGCGGCATGAACTTCCTCTGGGGCACGGGCGTTTCCAACGGCATCGCGCTGTCCATCATCGGCGTCATGACGGTGCTGTTCATTCTTTCGGCGGTATCCGGCGTGGGCAAGGGGATCCAGTTCCTCTCCAACATGAACATGATCATCGCGATGGTACTGCTGGCATTCCTGGTGTGCATCGGACCGACGATCTTCATCTTCAACACCTTCACGGAATCGCTGGGCTTTTATCTGAGCGATTTGGTGACCATGTCGTTCCGCACGGCTGCCTTCAGTGACGGCAAGTGGCTCGGCAGCTGGACCATCTTCTACTGGGCCTGGTGGGTCTCCTGGGCGCCCTTCGTCGGCGTGTTCATCGCCCGCATCTCGCGCGGTCGCACGATCCGCGAGTTTATCATCGGCGTGCTGCTGATCCCGAGCGGCGTCACCTTCATCTGGTTCACGATTATGGGTGGCACTGCGCTCCATTCCGAACTCTTCGGCGCCGGCGGCATCGTCGATGCGGTCAACAACCAGGGCGCGGCAGTCTCGCTCTTTGCGCTTCTGGCGCAGTATCCCTTCGCCTGGCTGACATCGTTGATCGCCATCTTTCTGGTCGCGATCTTCTTCATCTCGGGCGCGGACGCAGGCTCGGTCGTGATGGGAATGCTTTCATCACGCGGGGCACTGGATCCAAAGCCCGGCGTTGTCGTCCTTTGGGGCGTGCTTGCCGGTGCTTCGGCCGCGGTGCTTCTCGTCATGGGCGGGCTTCAGGGCCTTCAGACCGCGTCGATCATCGCGGCTGCACCGTTCCTGCTGGTGATGGTCGGGCTTTGCGTTTCGCTATGGCATGCCCTTCTCGATGAGCTCGAAGAAGGAAGGGAGCATCGACCGGTGACAGCGTCCGCTGCGCCGGAAACGGAAAATGTCAAGGCTGCCGGGCTTGTGCCAGACGCAGTGTCGATCTGAGATCTTTCGACTGCACGGTCGGCCACAGGACCGACCGTGCAGAAGTGGACTCCAACTGTAGCGCCAAAGAACCGCCGGTGACAGTGCCTGTCGCCGCCGGTTTTTTGTCAGGCCCGTTGCTACGAAGACGCGCTGCTTCTTTCGCATTGTCGCATTGTCCTTCGGCCCCTCGAGCGTAACGATGACGTTGTACTTGCCCTGAGCGAAAAGATCGGCGTCGAAGCCGTCGATGGCGCCGAAGATCGTCAGGTTGGCGCAGCGAAGATCGGAGGTGATGGGGATTTCGTCCGCCGAAATGCCTATGGCTGTTTCTCGGTGAAATAGAAGGTGTCCCGCTCCAGATGCTGTGCCGCTGCCGGTCCGGCGACCGCCAGAGCAAGGCCGTTTGCCACCGAGTACTGCCGCGCTGCGGTGAGATGTTGGCGCGTCATGGAAGGACCGTTTCGCGCTCAATCGAGCCATTCATCAGCCGTAACTCCAACGACCGCAACGGACCCGGATCGTGATTTTCCCGGCTTCTTGTATCAAAGTCCGATTCAGGCGCGGAGAGAGGCAGTCGCCACGCAGCCGGACCTTCGACCTGGTCGCGTCCCAAGCGCCGTGCCGCTTAGGCCGCCATATTGAACAAAACACTGCCCGGCTGGTTATACGATTGCGCCGTGCGCCTTTTCGAGCGCGTGACGTCCGCTACTTGTTCCCCGTCCAGATCGCCGCCATATTCCGGAACAGGCAGCAAACAGATTGCGAAGAGAAAGACGATGGAATTCGTCGATGCGCTCAACGCTGCCGCATCATGGCTCCAAACGTTCGTGCTCAACGAGTGGACGCTCTATCAGTTTGCGCTGATCGTCGTCGGCTATTTCGTTTCCGGCCTGCTTGCAAAACGGATAGAGCCGGCCCTGGAGGCTCGCGCGCGAACGATCAAGGGAAATCCGGATCTACTGCGCGTCATCATCGCCTTCATGCGACGGCTCCAGTGGCTGTTCCTGATAGTCTGGTTATGGGTCGCCGATGTCGTCCTATCGCGGTATGGGTGGCCGTCCTATCGCTGGCTGGTGGGCACGGTGCTGACCCTCGTCGCCGCCTGGTTCATCATCGCGGTGCTGACCCGCATCATCCGGAACCAGGTGCTGGCGCGTGTCGTCGCCGTGGTCGGCTGGCTCTACTTCGCCCTTTACGCGCTCGGCATGGATCGCCCGGTGCTGACGGCGCTCGACAGCGTCGCCCTCAACCTCGGGGCCGTTCGCCTCTCGATGCTGCTCGTCCTGAAGGCCGTCATCCTTTCCGCCGCGATGATCTGGCTGGCCGTCCTCTTCGGCAACATGTCCTCGAACTGGATCCAGAAATCCGCCGACCTGACGCCGTCCTTCAAGGTGCTGATCAGCAAGCTGATCAAGATCGGGCTCATCGTCCTTGCCGGCACGCTTGCGCTGTCGGCCACGGGCATCGACCTGACTGCGCTCACCGTCTTTTCGGGCGCCGTCGGCGTCGGCATCGGCTTCGGCCTGCAGAAGGTGGTCTCGAACTTCATCTCCGGGATCATCATCCTGCTCGACAAGTCCATCAAACCGGGCGACACGATCACGCTCGGGGAAACCTTCGGCTCGATCCGCGACCTGCGCTCCCGCTTCGTCTCGGTCATCACCAGGGACGGCAAGGAATACCTCATCCCGAACGAGGACTTCATTTCCAAGCAGGTGGTGAACTGGTCGTTTTCCAGCGACTATGTCCGCATCGACGTCGCCTTCGGAACCTCCCCGAGGAGCGATCCGCACGAGGTGGTCCGCCTTGCGATCGAAACCGCCAAGGCCATTCCGCGGGTCGCCAGCGCCTACGCGGAACCGGTCTGCTGGATGACGGGTTTCGGCGGATCGTCGCTCGATTTCAAGCTCAGATTCTGGATTTCCGATCCGAGCAACGGGCTGACGAATATACGCGGCCAGGTGCTTATCGCGCTATGGGACGCGTTCGAGACGGCCGGTATTTCGACGCCCGACCCGCGTGAAATCATAATGAGGACACCGGCCGAGGTTACCGGCGCAGAAGAGCCGCCAAGTCGCGAAACAGCCGCTCGTCCTCGCACTGTGCCACGTTGAAGCGCAGGAAACTGCCGGCGTTTTGCGCGTGGCTGAAGACGTTGCCTGGGGCAAGAACGATGTTGCTCGCGAGCGCCCGTCTCGCAAGTTCCGCCGCTTCGCTGCCGTCCGGCAGCCGGCACCAGACGAACATGCCCGCCTGCGGCTCGATCCAGGGCACAAGTCCGATCTCGCGGAGCCGGGCGATGGTCTCGGCCATCGCCCGCGACAATCGTTGGCGCACCGTCTCCATGTGCTTGCGATAACTGCCGTCCTTCAAGAGCGTCAGCACGAGTTCGGCGGAAAATCCGGCACCGCCGAAACTCGTGGCGATCTTGAGGTCGGTCAGCGGCTCGATCCAGTCGCGCGGCGCCACGATGAAGCCGCAGCGCACCGCCGCCGACAGCGACTTCGAGAAGCTGCCGATATGCACGACCCGCTCGAGGCCGTCGAAGGCGGCGAGCCGAGGCGCCGGCGCCTCTTCGAAATCGGCGAAGATGTCGTCCTCGACGATCGTCAATCCTGACTGATCGGCGAGCTTCAGCAGGCGGTGGGCGACGAGCGGCGAGAGCGTCGCGCCAGTCGGATTGTGGAGGGCGGAATTGGTGATATAGAGGCGCGGCCGATGCTCCCGGAGCGCCTCGGCGAAGCGCTCGATGTCGGGCCCGGTCGGCGTGTAGGGGATGCCGACGATCCTTGCCTGATGCGCCCGCAGCAGCGCGTGGAAATTGAAGTAGCACGGATCGTCGACGAGAACCGCCTCGCCCGGCTCCACGAGAAAGCGGCAGAGCAGGTCGATCGCCTGGGTGCCGGATTCCGTCAGCATGATCTGGTCCGGCGATGCCTCGATGCCGTGTTGCGCCAGACGACGCGTGAGAAGCTGGCGGAGCGGCAACAGTCCCAATGGCGGGCCGTATTCGACAAGCGTCGAGGCACTCGCCCGCGCGATCGCGCGCAAAGCGCGCCGTAATCCCTCGTCCGGCATCCACGGGGCCGGCAGCCAGCCGCAGCCGGGCTTCAGGACATTGCCGTCGGCTTCGAGCGCCTGCCGTGATATCCACAAGGGATCGACTTCGCGCTCGACCCGTGGGCCGATTTCGGCGAGCGACAAGGGGGCGAGCGGCGCGGCGACGAAGAAGCCGGATCCCGGCCGCGAGCGGATCAGCCCCTCCGCCGCGAGCCGCTCATAGGCTTCCACCACCGTTGACTTCGAAACCTTCAGGCTCGTCGCGAAGGCACGGATCGACGGCAGCCTGGCGCCGGGCGTGAGGCTGCGCCCGGCGATCCGGTTCCTGACCGTCGCCATCACCTTGGCGATCAGCGTCTCTCCGTCTGCATCTGCGGTCTGCGGTCTCATCCGTACCGGCTCCACTACCATGACAGTTTGGCAGAACTGTACCTCACCGTATCTGGAAGCGCCAGCCGCCTGCGCGGATACAAAACCGATACAGGGCAAAGGAGCAGGGCATGCACAGGATGACGAGCGGCTGGATGAACGGAATGGTGGGTGTGCTGATTTTCAGCGGGTCGCTGCCGGCGACGCGGATCGCGGTGATGGATTTCGATCCCGTCTTCCTGACGGTGGCGCGCGCCACCATTGCCGGAATACTCGCCGTCTGCCTGCTCCTCGTCTTCCGCGAAAGGCGGCCGCAACGCGGCGATCTCCTGCCGCTCGGCGTCGTGTCGCTGGGCGTGGTCGTCGGGTTCCCGCTGTTGACGGCGCTGGCGCTGAGGCACGTGACGTCCGCCCATTCGATCGTCTTTGTCGGGCTGCTGCCGCTGGCAACGGCAATCTTCGGGGTGCTGCGCGGCGGTGAGCGACCGCGCCCTGCCTTCTGGCTGTTTTCCGGCCTCGGCAGCGCCATCGTCGTCGGTTTCGCGCTTCGCCAGGACTTTTCCGCCTCGCCCGTCGGCGATCTCCTGATGCTTGCCGCCATTCTCGCCTGCGGTCTCGGCTATGCCGAGGGTGCGAAACTGTCGCGCAAGCTCGGCGGCTGGCAGGTGATCTCCTGGGCGCTGGTGCTGTCGCTTCCGGCCATGCTGGGACTGGCCCTTGCGACCATGCCGGTGAGTTTCGACGAATTGCGCCCCGCCTCCTGGTTCGGCCTCGGCTATGTCTCCGTCTTCAGCATGCTTGTCGGCTTCATCTTTTGGTATCGCGGCCTGGCGCAGGGCGGCATTGTCGCCGTCGGGCAATTGCAATTGCTGCAGCCATTCTTTGGGCTCGCTCTGGCCGCGACCCTGCTCGATGAAACGGTGAGTTGGACGATGCTCGCCGCGACGCTCGCCATCGTCGCCTGCGTTGCCGGCGCGAAGAAATTCGCAAGCTAACGGCCGGGCGGCCGCGGATGCCCCTCTCCCATCACCCTACAATGGTGTCCTGCCCGAACGCTCGATGTTAGTGTCCTAGCGAGAGGAACTTCCAGCCGGACGGCGCGTTGCACCGGATGGGAAACGCGTCCGGCCTCGGACGATTGGGGGAGGCACTCACTGATGATCAGGCATCTATTCGTAGCAGTCATGCTGTCCCTGTTTGCGGGCACGGTTCAGGCCGATGAATCGGCCTTTCTCGGATCGCTGGAGGGCCAATGGGCCGGTGGAGGCATGGTGAGGGTTCGCGTCGACAGGACGCCGATCAACGTCTCCTGCAATTTCGATTCGCAAGCGACTGACGTTGCGCTTTCGCTGAAAGGCACATGTCGGGGCCTCATCGTCGTATCGCGCTCGATCGGCGCCGACCTTCAGTTTACCGGTGTCAACTATAGCGGCACCTATGTCGGCCCGAGTGGCCGCAAGTCGACGCTGATCGGCAAGCGCCGTGGCAGCGCCATCAATCTCACCATTCATTGGGCGAGAGAAGTGAACGGCGATCGGCGCGCCAACCTCACTTTGCAGAGGGTGGGCGAGAACGGCATGAAGCTTGTAACCGTCGACGTCGATCCGAGGACCGGTAACCGCGTCGTCACCAGCGAGATCAATCTGCAGAAGAGGTAACTGACCGAGGATCTCCGATGGCGCCCCGCAGCGCCGCTCCCCGAAGTTTGAACGTCAAATTACGCCCCAGCCGCGATAGCGGCCCCTGCCCGTTATCTCGCGCACTCCCAGTTCGCGCACCAGATTGAGCGCGCCGCGTTGGGTGACGCTCAGATGCCGGGCGATCATCGCCGTCGAAACAATCGGCCGGGAAAGGACGAGATCGATCAGCCCCGGAAGATTGCTGTTGGAGCGGCGGTCCTTGATGCGCATCTCCATCTGCGTCCTTGCGAGCGACAGCCGGTCGAGTTCCTTCAGGCCGAGATCAGCTGTCACCGCCATCGCCTCCAGAAAGGCGCTGAGGCGTGTCAGCCGGTCCTTCGAACGGCGCCGCTCATGCCGGATGGTCTTCAGCCCCGTATTGAAGGCCAGCACATGCGAGGCGATCTTGCCGCGAGAGCGCAGATAGGCACCAACGAGAAGCGAGCCTAGCCAATGCTGGCGACGCAGCGGCTCGACCCTCTCCCAGGCGTCATAGAGGACCGCGGCGCCAAGGCAGGCGGGCAGTTGATCGGCAGCGACGAGAACGCCGCGCCAGGCATCGAGCCGAGCGGCCTCGTCCCATTCCTCATCGAAGAGCAGGCCCAGCTGGCCCGAAGGCTCCGCTGCCGGCCTCTCCTTCGACATGGCGGGATCGGCTTCCGGGAGGCTGCCGACGTGAAAATCCAGAAGCCGCTGCGATCGCGCGACAGCCGCATCAAGTTCGGCGAACTCGCTGGCGAGCGGATTCCCATCGGTGTCGTCCGCCAGTTCGCGCGTCTCGTGGGGGCCCGTGTGAGCGTTCGGGGCCACGCAATAGTTCTCATTCGCCAGGGCTGCGCCCTGCTCTCCCCTCAGCGCATTCAACCCGGGTGAGGTCAATGCCCAGCCGGGTTCGGCCAGCTCCAATCGGCGCCGGACCCGCAACACCGCGTGGGCGATCGTCAATTCGTGAGAAGGGGCTCGCGTATCCATGTGCGAATCGTGTAAAACCAGATCCTCGACATGGACGAGTTCGCCCGCCACCCAGAGGGCCGCCGCTGCGTCGAAGAACTGCCCGCGTTCGCGAAACCCGTCGGCAACAGCGTGGCGGGAAGTGCGTTCATCGAGCCGGGCGAGCCCGTCCTCCGCGGCGATTATGCCCGGAAGCAGCGTTGGATGAAGCGGGTCGGGAGTCTCGTATCTCATTAAAAAGACGAAGCCTTTCGCTGAAACGGAAGCTAACACGCTATTTCCTTCCGTCACAGGGCGACGCGATATTACCCACCGAAATTTCGCGCACTGCGTCGCTTGTCTCCATAAATGTCCAATCCCTGGAGCTTTCGCTGGTCGCGGCCGGCAAAACGCGACTTCTGCGTTAGTTGACAGCTGTCAACAGCATCGATCCGGCCTCTCATCTCCGGTGCACCTTGCATGCTGGAAGAGATGAAGTATTCCAGCCGCTCCACTTTCACAGCCCTGCGACGCCAAGGTGATCGTTGTTGACAGCTGTCAACTTAGACACCATAGGTCACAGCCAGCGATGCTCCCCTCCCCGGTTGCCCAGGCGTAGCCACGTCTCCCCGAAAGCTGCGCGACTCCGCACCTTGCCATCTGTCGGCAATTCCTGCTTTAAGACGCCACGGGGTTTGATCGATTGCCTGCAATATCCTCGCCGCTCTCCCGGAACGCCGTTCTGCACCGTTCGGCGTTGGGCGCTTTCCGCAGGCACAGATACGAGAGAAGCAATAGTCCATGGCAAGCGTTCTGACGGCAAGCGGCGGGATCAAGCAAGTGATCTGCATCAGCTGGGGGACCAAATATGGCGCGCCCTTCATCAATCGGCTCTATGCCATGGTGGCACGCAACATAACGCCGCCCTTCACCTTCACCTGCTTCACCGACAGCCGTGACAACCTCCGCCCGGAAATTCTCTGCGAGGACCTGCCGCC
Source organism: Sinorhizobium fredii USDA 257 (assembly GCF_000265205.3). Classification (NCBI taxonomy): domain Bacteria; kingdom Pseudomonadati; phylum Pseudomonadota; class Alphaproteobacteria; order Hyphomicrobiales; family Rhizobiaceae; genus Ensifer; species Ensifer fredii. The sequence continues at coordinate 2,292,371 of NC_018000.1, read as the reverse complement.
CCTCGATGTCGAGATGCCGAAGAACACCAAGGGCATCTGGCCGAAAGCCCGCCTGTGGGGACCGAAGCTAGGCAGCCTCAAAGGACCGGTGCTGTTTCTCGACCTCGACGTGGTGATCGTCGGGTCGCTCGACAGCTTCTTCGAAATCGGCGGGCCGGATGACGTGGTGCTGGCCGTCAACCAGACGACGCCGTTCGAGCGGCTCGGCCAGACGTCGGTGTTCCGCTTCCCGGTCGGCAAGCTAGTGCCCTTGCAGGAGAAGTTTCGCGCCGATCCCCAAGGCGTGGCGGATGAATATCGTTTCGAACAGCGCTTCGTGACGCGCAACGCGCCGGGCGGGGCAAAGTTCTTCCCGCGTCGGCACGTCCTGCATTTCCGCCAGGATTGCCGCTGGCCGTTTCCGCTGAATTACTATCTGGCGCCGCGCCTGCCCGCCGATTGCCGGATCGTTCTCTTCCCGCGCGGCCTGCTGCCACAGCACGCGATCGACGGTCAGTTCGGCTACAAAGGCCGCGCCGCGACACCGCTCGGCCATTTATGGGGAATGTTTTCTGCCGAGCGAAGGGAGAAGAACCCGTTTCGCTATCTGCGCCATTATATTCGCCCGACCCCCTGGGTCGCCGAGCACTGGCGCGAGTGATCGCCAGTCCAGGTACTGTTGACAGCTGTCAACACGCATGGAGACCACATTCACGCGCGGATGCACAGGTCACCCGGAAAGGAAAGCGGACGTGCCAGCTCAACAGGCTGGTTATCTATGCGCGGGATATCGAAACGAGGGCTCGCTCTTACGAGAGACACTTCGGCTTCAAAGTGACAAGGTTGCCCGCGACGGAATTGTCGAGCTGTTCGCCTCGGATGGCGGTGCCAACATCATGCTTCATCCGGCCGCGAAAGGGCAGCGGGATGGTCAGTCCGTCATCAAGCTTGTCTTCGACGTGGCGGATGTCGAGGCTTTCTGCCGGCGATCTGCAGAAAACGGTCTCGAGTTCGGTCCAATCCACGCGCGGACGGCTATTAGTTCGCCAATACGAAAGACCCCTGCCAAAACGCCATATCGGTCTACAGCCGAGCTTTTCGGAACGCGGACTGAAAACTTCGACTATGCGCATGTCTCGCCAAATCGAAGCAGATTTAAGGATGGAAACATGCAGCAGTCTAACGTGCACAGCGACCTTTGTGTGTCTGAAAAGTCGCTCGGCGCTGTAGGTGAGGCGCTCACCATCATCGGAAGCTGAATGGCTGAAATTCCGGGCCCGATGTAGCGGAAGTAACTGCCGAGTTAGCTTCCGTGTAGTCCACCGGACCGCTTTCCATCAATGCGTTACGATAACGGCAAATTTGTTAAGAAGAGGTATCGGATCGATGCCGGCCGACTTCTTGCATAAAAAATCGTCGATGCTTTACAGCGGCAGACGAATGGTATGAGAGCACTCCGCATATGCAGTCGCGCGAGTGGCCCTGCCCTCCAAACAGCTGTCGTCGCCCTCTGCCCTGCCCTATCGTCCCTGCCCTAACTTGTCATCGGTGCGCTCACCCTCCTAGCTTGAGACAGGGCGCTGACCATAGGTGCCAGCGAAAACGCCTGCTTCCTTGCGCGTCGGGTGAGATCCCGCAAATATCCGCCCGGCGAGTTGATCTGATCGGCTCTTTCGAGAATGCAGGCCATGACAGCTGCGGCGTTCTCGTAACCAAGGACCGAGCAGGCATCCTCATAGGCGTCGGCGCTTACCTCCAGCATGGTGCGCACGACAATGGCCGCGGTCATCAGGTCTTTCCAGTTCGCGACGCGGCCGGACGGTCCGTAGTCGGCAATCTGCGGGCAGGCCTGAAGCACCGCCGGCAAGGGGATCTGGCGGCGAGGGCATTCGACGGATTCAGTCGGAGGAATGAACCTGTTCAGCGCCAGGGGAGGGTCTCCGCGGCGCCTCTGGTGAGGCGGGTGCGAACTGACAGTGGCTCTTTCGGTTTGGCACGGGTCGTCCGCCAAACCAATCCCCTCGCCTTTTCCCAAGCCCGGTTCAGATTCAAATTTAGAGTCTGGGTCTGAATTCTGTTTGTGCCATCCAGTCTGGTGATCATTGGTGGCCGTTTTTTGCGAATTCAGCAATATTTCCAATCGATTGGTAAGTTCGTCACGGAGCATTGCGAGTTTGTCGAGGAGGGCTTCGAAGCATCCGACCGGCGCATTGCGCGGTAGGCTGGCGATCAGCTGATGAAACTTGGAATCGAAGTCTTGGCAATCAACGTCCGGGCTGATCTCGCGGCTGAGTTCGAGCAGCTTTGTTATGTCGCGCCGGCAGAGGCTCAGTCGTTCGCGAACGAGTCGGAGATGCTGTTTCTCGGCGGCGAGTTTGGCGGCTGAGACCTTAAACTCTTCGGCCCGTGCAAGCAGTGGCGCGAGGTCGAAACCGAAGGCTTCGCCAATCGTGCCGTTGCGGCTCTTGCGGGCGTAGCGCTTGCCGTTCGGGCTGTCGCGCCTGACAATCAGGCCCGTCTCGACGAGGCAGGCGAGATGCCGGCGGAGCGTCGTGCCGGCCATGCCATGCGTGCGAAGCGAGAGCTGTGTATTCGAGGGAAAGACGACGAGGCCGTTTTCGCTCGAGAGTTCGGCACCGGGATAGAAGCTCAAGAGAGCATTGAGCACTGCAAGCGAGCGGTCGGAGACGCCGATCTCCGACTTCGCTTCACAGACGGTGCGAAACAATTTCCATTTGTCGACCGACTGCTTCGGCGGAATATCGCCGGCAGCGATCTGCCTTGCGAGCATGCCAAGCGTCATCGCCCGGCGCCCGAAAGGCGTCGTCACACTTCCACGTTCCATTTCTCTTCACCTTTTCCAAGGCAAAAGAAAACCGTTCGCCGAAACGACGCCAAAAGGGCTTGACACTGATTCGCGGAAATGGGAATCTCAAGTTGCTACACGAGAGAAGGGTTTCCGCAGCGCTAGTCGTTCGGAAGCCTTTTTCTTTTGCTCTGCTTAATCTCCTGTTTCCTGTTGGTATTCGAGGTACAGAGCATCAAGCCTCTGCCTCACGAATTCTGCGAAGCCCGGTGCCGCCTTGTTGCTGAAAGCAAGCGTCGTCTCCGTATCGGAGTCGCGGATGCGTACGGGCCGCGTACGGTCCGGCGCAAGCCAGGTCTCGGCTCTAGCCCGAGCCTTGGTCTCGGTCAGAATGGCGAAGAGCGTTTCGAACCGTCGATCACTGTCCATCTCCGAAAACGCGTTCTGTCGGACATGAGCGAGCGCCTTGGCGCGACGTCCGTCGTTCTCAAGCCGGTCGGCCAGTTCCATCCAGCGCCGCCGACCGAAGGCGGGCGCGGCACCGATCGCCTCGATGACCTCTACCGGCAAGCGGCGCACGACGGTGATCATTTTCGACAGCGCCGCCTTGTCGACACCGAGCGCCGACATGATGGTTTCACGCGAAAAGCCGCGGTCCTCGAGCCGCACCGCGAACAGCGACCGTTCGATGTAGGAGAGGTCGGTGCGGGCGTTGTTCTCCTGCCCCTGGGAGATGACGAGCTGCTCGTCGCTCAGCTCGCGAACGACGGCCTTGACCTTGCCGCCGATCTCGCGCAGCGCCGCCAGCCGACGGTGGCCGTAAGCCACCTGATAGCGGTTCTCGAACTCCGGATGCGGTCGCACCAGGATCGGCACCTGTTGTCCGTGGTCGCGGATCTGTTGGACCAGCGCAGCCTGCGCTTCGGGTGTGACGCCGAGCCGGTCGATAACGAAGGAGGCATCGATCGTCGCCGGGTCGAGCTCGACGATCGCGTGACCTTGTGCCAGCTGGCGCTCCAGCTCCTCGGCCCGCTCAACCTTCTGGGTGATGTTGGTCAGCGATCTGGTGATGCCGCCGACCAGCCCATTGGTCCGGTGCCCCGGCGCAAGGCCTGCGATCGGGCGCTCGACAACCGGCCGCTCTCCCTCGAGCGGAGCGGCGGGGCTATCGGAGATGCCGATCAGGTTCTTGCGGGCCATCGATTACTTCCTTCCCCAGACACTGCGGATCATCTCTTCGATCTCGGCATTGACGAGCGAGAGGGAATCCATCGCCCGGTCATAGGTGCCGCGGATGAATTGCGACCGCTCGACCTCGTAGAGCGTCTGCTTCGTGACGCCGGCATCCGAGATGGCGGTCGATTTCACCATGGCATTGTGCAGCATGCGGTTGCCGAAGATCGCCCGCATGAAGCCGGTCATCTGGCTCTGTGGGCCGTCATTCGGTTCGAAGCGGGTCACGAGGTAGCGCATCCAGTCATAGCTTGTGCGGCCGCCCGCCTTCTCGACGACGGCCATGAGTTCGCTCGTCATCGACAGGAACTGGGACATCGACATGACGTCGAGCATCTGCGGATGCACGGTGATGAGCGCCGACGTTGCGGCGCAGAGCGCCGACATGGTCAGGAAGCCGAGCTGCGGTGGGCAATCGATGACGACGATGTCGTAGAAGCTCTCGATCTCCGTCAGTACCTCGCCGATCCGCGCGAAAAACAGCGTCTCCGCCGAACCGCCGATCATGGCTTTCGGGGTCTCGTGCTCGAACTCCATCAATTCGAGATTGCCGGGGATCAAATGGAGATTGGTCGTATAGGTCGAGCGCACCACGTCGGCGATCGGACGAGGGTCCTCATAACGAATGGCGCCATAAAGGGTCTCGGCCTCGCCGACGTCGAGCTCCGGCTGATGGCCGAAAAGCGCCGAGAGCGATGCCTGCGGATCGAGGTCGATTGCCAGCACGCGATAGCCGCGCAGCGCAAGATATTGCGACAGGTGCGCCGCGGTCGTCGTCTTGCCCGAGCCGCCCTTGAAGTTCATCACCGAAACGACCTGCAGCTTTTCGCCCGGCCGCCGGTGCGGGATGTATTTGCCCGTCTTGCTGCCCTCGTCGAGAACGCGGCGGATCCGCTCGATGTCCTCGACAGCATACATGCGCCGGCCGTTTGACAGCGGCTGCGGGCCGTGGCCTTCTGAGGCGATCTGGCGCAGATAGCCTTCGCCGATTCCGATGAAGGCGGCAGCCTCCGCCGGGCTGAACAGCCGCATGGTTTTCTGAGCCGTCGGTGAGAAGATCTTCTTTTGATGTTCCTGCAGTTGATGCGCAAGTTCCTGAGCGTCGGCAGCCAGCAGGGAGGGCAAATGCTCCTGCTCGTCGACGCTATGGACTCTCGGCTGCAACATCATGATCTCCGAAAACTGCGCAAAAATCTGCAATAGGAGCGAATCTGCGCAGTTATACTATGCGCCGATTCGGTGCCGATTGACAAACGCTTGGCAAAAAGACCCGTTTTGCTCCGCCGCCTCATGATTTCATGAATATCTCCGCTCAGAGTTGTCCGCGGACAACTTCAGCCGAGAGGTTGTCCGCGGACAACGAGGCGCCGCTATTCGAGGCACCTGGCAGCGATTCATGCATAGCCATCTGCGCGGCTTGCGTGCGGGATCCGGGGAAGCCCTCGGTGGAAAAACACGAGGCCGAGGCGCAGGGGCTGTCGCCGGCGACGGAAATCGCTAAGGTGCCGGGCTGGTTATCAGCGAGGTCCCGGCCATTTCCAACGATCATCCTTCAGAAGACAGAGACCGCCCCGAGCAGCTGTCGCTGCACCAGAGGATCCTGAACGACGTCGAAGGGAACATCCTCTCCGGCGTCTGGCCGCCGGGCCACCGGATTCCGTTCGAGCACGAGTTGACGGAGCAATACGGCTGTTCCCGGATGACAGTGAACAAGGCAATCGGCGATCTCGTCAAGCGAGGCCTTATCGAGCGTCGGCGCAAATCCGGCAGCTACGTCACCTTTCCGCACGTCCAGTCGGCCGTCATGGAGATCCATGACGTCAGGCTCGAGGTCGAGTCGCTCGGCCTCGATTACGGCTACAGTCTCGACGAACGCGTGCTGCGCAAGGTCAAGTCCGGCGATTCGGCGCGGATCGATCTTCCGGGTTCGGCGCGCCTGCTCGAAATCACCTGCCGGCATTTTGCCGGCGGCCGGCCCTTTTGTCTCGAAGAGCGGCTTATCAACCTTGCGGCGGTGCCGGAGGCCGAAACGGAGCCTTTCGATGCGGTCGCGCCGGGCTCGTGGCTGCTCGGCCAGATCCCCTGGAGCACCGCCGAGCATCGGATCCGCGCCGTTGCGGCGAGCCGCCAGGCGGCACATACCCTCGATATAGCGATCGGCACCCCATGTCTGGTGATTGAGCGGCGGACCTGGATCGGCGGCGCCCCCGTTACCAGCGTACGGCTCACCTATCCCGGCGATCGGCACGAACTTGTCGCCGAATTCGCACCCGGCGCGAATGGATAAGTCGCAGCCTCGAGTAACCCTCCATTTTCAGATCGCATCCGTCAAAGTATGAAGGCGCCGGGGCTCGATTGCGTTTATATGATGCTCGGCTAATTTGCGGCAGGGCGATGTGCTCTGGAAGGGGCAGGCATGATTGCGAGCGGCGCAGCTGCGGATCTGCCGATGTGTGCATCGTCGGCGCTGGGCCGTTCGGCCTCGACGCTTCCGGCCGTCACCTTGGCGATGAGGCTCGGCGCCCATCTTGCTGCAAAGCAGCATTCATAGCGCATCCGGCTCGTCGTTCCGCTTTCAACCGCCTCGCCAAGAAAAAACAGCAATCTCTGGCACTTTGCCTTCGAGAGGGGCATCCTATCTTCATAGAAGTGTCATCCTGGCAGAGGGAGGAACGCGGATGCGCTGCTTTACTGTACTCGGTCCTTCGCAGATCGGAAAATCCACGCTCGTGGAAAGGTTGGGCTCGCTGGAAGGCGAGCCGAAAAAGTCAGTTTCCCCGTACGGTTTATGTGTCACTGAATTCGATTTTGGCGGCGAGGCCTGGTGTGCTCTCGACGTGCCGGGCAACAACGAGGCGCTTGCCCATACGCAGGATGCGTTGCTGGCGAGCGACGCCTGCGTTCTCTGCGTTTCGCCGGTCGTCGACGAGGCGGTGCTCGCCGCTCCCTATCTGCGGGCGATCGAGGCCTCGGGTACGCCCTGCATCCTCTTCGTCAACCGCATGGATGAGCCGCGCGGCCGGTTGCGCGACGTCGTCGCGGCGCTGCAGGACTATTGCACCCGTCCGCTGGTTCTGCGTCAAATCCCGATCCGCGACGGCGACAAGATCATCGGCAGCTGCGACCTCATTTCGGAGCGCGCCTGGCGCTATCGCGAAGGCCAGACATCGTCGCTTTTCGAGATACCCGAAAGCACGATCGAGCGTGAACACGAGGCGCGCACCGAATTATTGGAGCATCTTTCCGAGTTCGACGACTGGCTGCTCGAGGAATTGATCGAAGACCGCGAGCCGGCGAGCGACACGATCTACGCGATCTCGACCCGGGTGCTCAACGAGAACAGGATCATCCCGGTGCTGCTCGGCGCGGCAAGCCACAGCAACGGCATCATGCGGCTGATGAAGGTGTTGCGCCACGAAGCGCCGCGCGCCGATGCGCTGCGCAAGCGCCTGGCCGCAGCTGCCGGCATCGGCGAGGCGACGCTCACGGCTGTCAGCTTCCACGCCTACCACCGGCAGAGTGTCGGTAAGACAGTCGTCGCCCGGGCGCTGCAGAACGGCGTCAAGCAGGGGGCGGTGCTCGGCGGCGCCGGCCTCGGCGCGCTCCACGACCCGGCAAGCGGCCGGGCGATGGCAAGCGGCATCACCGTCGCCGGCCAGATTTTCGCGGCGGTAAAATCGGATCACCTCACCGTTCCGGCCCTGCTGACGCCCCATGCGACTGTGGCCCCGCCAGCGTGGACGGCGCCGCCGACGCCGATCCTCGAGCGGATCCTGGTGCCGGAAAGCGAGCGCGATGAGAACAAGCTCTCCGAAACGCTGGCGAAGCTCGCCGAGACCGATCGCGGCCTGACCGTCATGCAGGAGGAGGGCACCGGCGCGCAGCTGGTCAGCGTCCAAGGGCCGGTGCACCTGCGCGACATCTGCCGGACGCTTTCCGATGTCTTCCATGTGCAGGTCAGCGAGCGGCCGCCGAGCCCGGTCTATCGGGAGACGATCTCGAAATCGGCGGAGGTTCATTACCGGCACCGCAAGCAGACCGGCGGGGCCGGCCAGTTCGCGGACGTCAAGCTGAGCATCCATCCGAATGGCCGCGGTGAGGGGTTCTCCTTCGCCGAAACCGTCAAGGGCGGTGCAGTGCCGCGAAACTTCATCCCGGCAGTCGAAGCCGGCGCCCGCGAGGCGATGGACAAGGGCTCGCTCGGCTTCAAGGCGATCGACGTCGGCGTGATTTTGACCGACGGCCAGCACCATTCCGTCGACAGTTCGGAATATGCCTTTCGGACGGCTGGAAAGCTCGGGGTGCGGCAGGCGCTGTCGCAAGCCGCCGCCGTGCTGCTGCAGCCGATCTTTCGGGTGGAGATCCATGTTCCGTCGATCTATTCCGGCGCGCTCGTGCCGGTCGTCTCGACCCTCAAGGGGCAGGTGCTCGGCTTCGACCGCGACGAGGCGGCGAAGGGATGGGACATCTTCCGTGCCCTCATCCCCGGCAGCGCGTTCGAAGAACTGGCCCGATCGTTGAGATCGGCAACGCAGGGCATCGGCTATTTTGCCAAGAGCTTCGATCATTTCGAAGAGCTCTACGGCAAGGAGGCACAGGCGATCATCCATGCGCATGGCACGCATGTGAACGAGCATTGAGAGAGGCGAGGGGAGGAGAGGAGGCGCAGTAGACACAATCGCTCACGGCGCTACAGCGCCGCGCGTCTTGTCAGACGCGCAAAGGTCGCTGTAGCACTTGGAATTGCTGCATGTTTTGGAATGGCTCCTATTGAAGGAAACATGCAGTAGGCAGCATGCCGAACCAATCCGGCACCGTCTCGTCCAGGAAATGCCGAATGTTCATTATCTCGGAGCGAGGCCATCAAGCAGGAAGTCGAGGCCTTTCCTGAAAGCGCCGTCCCAATCGTTATCCAGCAGCAGACGAGAGCGTTCGATCGTCGGGTAGTGTTCGCTGAGGCGTGTGAGGCGCTGCTGCGCGGCGGCCCTGTCGTCGTCCGAGAGGTCGAAGCTCGCCCGGGTGACGGTAGCGCCTATCACATAGTTCCAGAGCGACCATATCGTGACGTTCAAATCCGCGTCCGCTACACCGGCTCTGGACAAGGTCTTGCTCAGCATCTCTAGGCGACTAAGCATATTCGGGCCGAGCGCCCGGCGCGGCAACAGCGATGCCGACCAAGGATGGCGCAGCATGCTGGCGCGCCAGTCTTCGAGCATATGAATGACTTCGCGGCGCCAGTCTTGAGACTCAGCTATTTGCGGCGGTCCGCGATATTCGAGGACCGAGTCGAGGGCCAGATCAAAGACCTCCTCTTTGTTGTCGACGTGCCAATAAAGGCTCATTGCGCCCGAGCCGAGGCGATCTGCCAGCCGACGCATCTTCAATCCGTCGACTCCCTGGGCGTCCAGCAATTCTACCGCGGTCGCCACGATCCGTTCCAGCGAGAGAGGCGGTTCACTGCGTGGCTCCTGCGCGGACCGGAGTGACACACCTGTCCGCTGAGACCGTTTGCTCTGAGCGCCGCTGCGTTTGGCTGCCATCCGTCTTCCTTGCTGATCAGAACGTCGATTTAAGCCGACGATGCGACGAATGTCGATCCTGAACGCTTGACTCGTACAGCGTACGGTGCGATTGAATGGTACGCTGTACGAGTAAATCATATGGGCGATGGGTTAAAGTTCAATCCTGCACCGCGGGGGCACGTTTTGTCCTCAGCGCCAAGAGAAAATCATGTCACGCGCAATCAAGCATCTGCTTATCGGAGGGCTACTCATCATGACCATGGGAGTTCCCAATGCGACGACAGCGAATGAGAATGATCTCAAGCTGATCATCGTCAATCCACGAAACCTCTATGATCCGACGCCGAATGGCTACAGCACGGCGGTGATTGTGCCCCGCGAAGCCCGGCTAGCCTACATCTCCGGACAGGGCGGCCAAGACAGCACTGGAGCCTTGTCGCCCGACTTCGCTGTCCAGGTGAAGCAGGCCTACGCAAATCTGCGCACCGCCCTCGATGCGCTCGGTGCAAGGCCGGATCAGGTCGCCAAGCTCACGGTCTTCGTGGTCGATCACGATATGTCCAAGCTGGAGGTGTTGACCAAAAACGTCAAGGAAATGTTCGGCGAGGCACTCCCGGCGCAGACTCTGATCCCTGTCCCCAAGCTTGCAATTGAACCCATGCTCTTCGAGGTCGAAGCCGTCGCCATTCTGGAATAGTGGCGGCGGATCATGCCGTCGGGCCAACATGCAAGCGATGTCCGGCCGGTCCGCGATGTAGCTCTTCGGCACTCTGGCTGAGAACTTCCGGTCACCACCCAAGCCTGAGCAAGAGATGCAACTCATGCGCCCCTTGTGGACAAGCGAGCGTCCTAACTCCGCTCCGCCCAGACCTTCGCCAGTTCGACGATCGTCTCCACCGCTCTCTCCATGTCCTGCCGGCTGATCCATTCAAGCGGCGAGTGGAAGGCGTGGCCGCCGGCAAAGAGGTTGGCGGAGGGCAGGCCCATGAAGGACAGCCGCGACCCGTCGGTGCCGCCGCGGATGCTGCCGCGAACCGGCGTCATCCCGGCGCGGCGGATCGCCTCGACGGCATTCTCGACGATCTCCGGATGGCGGTCGAGGATCGCCTTCATGTTGCGGTATTGCTCCTTGACCTCGAAGCTGTAGCTGGAGCCGGAATAGTCCTTCATGACGCTTCTCGCCAGGTGATCGAGCATCTGCTCCTTGGCGGCGAGGCCCTCTTCTTCGAAATCGCGGACGATGAAGCTCAAGGTGGCCTTCTCCATCGAACCGGTCAGGCCGGTCGGATGGACGAAGCCCTCGCGGCCGGCCGTCGTCTCCGGCGCCATGTCCTTCGGCAGCCGATCGACGATCGCCGCGGCGATCTTGATGGCGTTTTCCATCTTGCCCTTGGCGAAGCCCGGATGGATGGCGACGCCGTGGATGGTGATATCGACGCTGTCGGCCGAGAATGTCTCGTCCTCGATATGGCCGGCCGTCTCGCCGTCGACCGTGTAGGCGAAGGCGGCGCCGAGCTTTTCAAGGTCCGCCTTGTCGACGCCGCGGCCGATCTCTTCGTCGGGCGTAAAGAGGATCTTGATCGTTCCGTGTCGAATGTCGGGATTGTCGACGAGGCGCTGGGCGGCCGCGACGATCTCGGCGAGACCGGCCTTGTCGTCGGCGCCGAGCAGCGTCATGCCGTCGGTCGTGATGATGTCGTTGCCGATCTGGTCGGCGAGCGCCGGATTGTCGCTGACGCGGATCACCTGCGCCGGATCGCCCGCGAGCCGGATGTCGCCACCCGCGTAGTTGCGGACGATCTGCGGCTTGACGTTGGTGCCGGTGAAGTCGGGCGCCGTGTCCATATGCGAGCAGAAGCAGATCACCGGCACCGGCTTGTCCACGTTCGACGGAATGGTCGCATAGACGTAGCCGTGCTCGTCGAGATGGGCGTCGGCAAGGCCGATCGCCAGCAACTCCTCGACCAGCAAACGGCCGAGAGTCTTCTGCTTTTCGGTGGAGGGCTGCGTCGGTGACGTGGGGTCCGACTGGGTGTCGATGACGACGTAGCGCAAGAAACGGTCGGTGACGGTATCAGTCATGGCGAGCTCCAGAGCGGCATCGAATGAAACCCGCTATAGCCCGCGCCGGTGCCGCGGTGAATTGATTTTCGCCCTGCCGATGCGTTTTGCCGGCGCGGTCGACCGCAATTTCGAGCTTTCGCTGGCGGCGGGGACGCAACGGAGGCATGATCGGCTAGTCAGCGGCGACGCATGCTGCTGTCGACCTAGATGCCAAGGATGCCAAATCGGAAACCTTTGAGGAGGATACGGTGAGCGGGCACGTCTATAAGAAAGTTGAACTGATCGGAAGTTCTCCGAACTCGGTTAACGAAGCCATCGAAACGGCGATTTCGCGGGCTTCGAAAACGATGCGTAACCTCGACTGGTTCGAGGTCGACCAGATTCGCGGGCAGATCGTCAATGGCAAGGTGGCCCACTATCAGGTGGTCATGAAGGTCGGATTCCGGATCGACGACTGAGCGGCGCGGAGAGGGGAAGCATAGAAGAGCGGCCCGGCGCGTCATGCATCGGGCCGCTGGAAGCCTGATGAACAAGGATCAGGCGGCCTGCAATGCGCCGGTGGAGCGCCGATCCAGTGCACCGCTCCAGAGGGTCAAGAGCAGTGCGAGGGACACGAGGACGGCGCCGACCCAGGGCGTCGCAGCGAGACCGAGGGCGGAGTCCACCACCGTGCCGCCGAGCCAGGCACCGAGCGCGATGCCGAGGTTGAAGGCGGCGATGTTGAGCGCCGAGGCGACATCGATGGTGCCGGGTCGATGCTCCTTGGCAAGCTGGACGACATAGAGCTGCAACCCCGGAACATTTGCGAAGGAGAGGAAGCCGAGCGCGGCCAGCGTGACGAGCGTCGGCACCGGGGAAGCCGCCGTGAAGGAGAAGGCGAAGAGTACCAGCGCCTGGAGGAGGAAGAGGCCGATAAGCGCCTTCACCGGATTGGTGTTGGCGATCCGCCCGCCGGCGATATTGCCGATGGCGATGGCGACGCCGTAGAGAACCAGGATCAGGCCGACGCTTTCGGGCGAAAAGCCGGTGATTTCCTGAAGGATCGGCGCGAGGTAGGTAAAGGCGACGAAGGTGCCGCCATAGCCGAGCGCGGTCATCGCGAAGACGATCAGCAGGCGGCCGGAGGAAAGCACGCGGAGCTGGTCGACAAGGCTTGCCGGGGTAGCCCTGGAGAGCGACTTCGGCAGGAGCGCCGCGATGCCGGCAAAGGCGATCACGCCGAGCGCCGCAACGGCCCAGAAGGTCGTGCGCCAACCGAAGATCTGGCCGATATGGGTGCCGATCGGCACGCCGGTGACGATTGCGACGGTCAGCCCCATGAACATCATGGCGATCGCCGAGGCGCGGCGATTTTCCGGAACGAGATCGGCGGCGATCGTCGAGCCGACCGAGAAGAACACACCGTGGGCGAAGGCCGAGAAGACGCGGGCGACGAGCAGCATTTCATAGCTCGACGAAAGTGCAGCTGCCGTATTGCCGGCGATGAAGAGCGCCATCAAGCCGAGCAGTAGCGGCTTGCGCTCGATCCTGCTAGTGAGTGCGGTGAGAATGGGGGCGCCGAAGGTGACGCCGAGCGCATAAACGCTGACGATAAGGCCGGCGAGCGGCAGGGTAATGTCGAGGTCGGTCGCGACCGTCGGCAACAGACCGACGATGACGAATTCAGTGGTGCCGATCGCGTAAGCGGCGATCGTCAGGGCGAAGATAGCGAGAGGCATGGCAAATCCGTTTCCCCCCACTGTTCGGAGTGCGAGCGGAGGCTTGAAGAGGCGTTGACGACGGTTGGTCTTTCGCAGTGCAATATGCTAGCGCCGCGCCGCCGCGATAAGCGGCTGCCTTGTTGAAACGCCTGTGAATTCAGTTCATGAATGTAGATCGAATGAGCTTTCCGCTCACGGATAGGGTTGTCGCAAAGCCCGATTAGTCGCGAACGAGCCAGGCCTCGATGCCGCGCGCCGCGGCACGGCCCGTCGCAATGCAGGCGGTCAGCAGGTAACCGCCGGTTGGCGCTTCCCAGTCGAGCATCTCGCCAGCGACGAAGAGGCCGGGGAGCGCCTTCAGCATGAAGTGAGCGTCGATCTGATCAAAGCCGATGCCGCCGGCCGACGAGATCGCCTCGGCGATTGGCCGCGGCCGCAGCAGCGGGATGGGCAAGGCCTTTATGGTGACTGCCAGCCTTTCTGGATCGGCCTTCGATGCCGCCGGCACGAGCTCGCGTAACAGCGCCGCTTTGACGCCTTCGAGGCCGGCGCCCTTCCTGAGGCGATTGGCAAAGCTCGCCTTGCCGTCCTGGCGCGCCAGATCCCGCGTCAGGCGGTCCAGGCTTCGACCCGGCGCGAGATCGAGCGTAAGCGCGGCCTTGCCGTCCCGCTCGAGCTGGTCGCGCAGGGCCGCCGCATGGGCGTAGACAAGGCTGCCTTCGATCCCGTGGCGGCTCACCACGAATTCGCCCGGAAGGGCGCCGGCTCCGGACGTGGCGGCGACGGATTTCAAGGGTTCGCCGGCGAAGCGCCCCACGAATGCCTCGCTCCAGGCGACGTCGAAGCCGCAATTGGCGGGGCGAAACGGGTGGACTTCTACTCCCTTGGCGGCCAGCCAAGGCACCCAGGCGGCGTCGGAGCCGAGCCGCGGCCAGCTTGCGCCGCCAAGTGCCAGCAGCGCGGCGTCGCAGTGGACGGTCTTCCGTCCCTCCGGCGTCTCGAACAGATAGCCGTCCTCCGCAAGGCCGATCCAGCGGTGGCGGGTGAGGAGCCTGACGCGCTTGGCCTCCAGCCGGCGCAGCCAGGCCCGCAGCAGCGGGGAGGCCTTCATCGCCTTCGGAAAGACGCGGCCGGAGGAGCCGACGAAGGTTTCTGTGCCGAGCCCGGCCGCCCAGGTTCGTATGTCGTCGGGCGTGAAGGCGTCGAGGGCAGGGCGGAGGCGATCGGACGCGTGGCCGAAGCGCATCGCGAAGCGCTGATAGCTCTCGGAATGAGTGATGTTGAGCCCGGACTTGCCAGCAAGCAGTAACTTGCGCGCGGCTGTCGGCATCACCTCGTAGATCGTCACCGCATGGCCGAGCTCCGCCAGGGTCTCGGCCGCCATCAGGCCGGCCGGTCCGCCGCCGATGATCGCGACCTCTTTGCGTGCGATGACTTGCTCGCTCAAGACTGTGCTTCCGCTGGCGCCGGGCCGGTCGACTCGCGCAGGATGAGTTCGACGGGCCAGAGCTCGTGGATTTCCTCGGCCGACCGTCCGCCCAACAGTTGCAGCACGAGATCCGCCGATCGTGCCCCGGCCGCCCGCATCGAGGAGCGGGTCGCCGAAAGCGACGGGACCATGTTGTCGGCCGTCAGATAGGGGAACACGTCGTCATGGGCGATCACCGAAATGTCGCGTCCGACGACGAGCCCGCGGGAACGCACCGCGCGATAGATCCCGAGCGCCGTCATCATCGAACCGGCAACGAAGGCGGTCGGCCGCGGCGATTGTTCGAGAAACGACCGGGCATAGCGAAAACCGAGCTCGTCGGTGAAGTGGTCATGGGCGACAAGGCGTGGATCGAAGGGAATACCGCGCTCCTGCAGCGCATTGCGGTAACCCTTGTCGCGATGCAGCGAGAAGGTCCGCCCGTGGCGGCCGTTGATCATCGCAACGCGTTTGTGGCCGAGGTCGAGCAGATGGGACGTGGCGCGCCGGACGGCGCTCTCGTTGTCGATATCGATCCAGGCATGCGGCACGTCGGTCTCGGAACGGCCGTGGACCAGAAATGGAAAGCCGAGCTCGTGAAGAAAGGCGATGCGCTCGTCGGTCGGCTTCGGCGAATGGACGATCACCGCATCGACCCGGCCGCTGGTGACGAGCCGGCTGTAGAGCGAAATCTCGTCGGTGGAGTCGCGATCCGTCGTCGGGCTGACAAGGATGTCGATGTCCTCGCCGTCCAGGCGCTCGGCCATGCCGCTCATGAATTCGGCGAAGTGAAACTCGCCGGTGCGGCCCATGATGACGCCGATCGCACCGGCGCGCCCCGTCACCAGCCGCACCGCATTGATGTTGGGCCGATAGCCGAGCCGGACGGCCTCTTCCGCCACCCGTTTGCGGGTCTTTTCGCTCACCTCCGGATAGCCGCTCAGCGCGCGGCTGACCGTTGTCGGCGAAAGACCCAATTGGCGGGCGAACTCCTTGAGCTTCATGCGGCCTAACTATTCCCTTAACCCCGGTTGCTCGATGAGGAATATACGCCTTTGCCGCAAGGGACAACCGATCGCCCGGTTGCCGCATCTGGCGAAAAGCAGAGTCTGTCTTGCGCGGTCACCTCAGCCAAATCGCTTTAAATTTCATGAGGCGTACACTCATCGTGAGCTTTGAGTCAACGAACGCGAAGCAGGGTTGTAAACAAGATAAGCTCCTGAATTTGTGACATTTAACCGTCTGAATTCGTACCTGCAAACTGGCGTCCGGCAGTATATTGACATCATTTCGCGCTTCTGACACTTTTTTCCAGCCAAACCGTTTTCGAATTTGCTGAGGAGCTTTCGAGCGGTTGGGGGATTTGGAGGAGCCATCGATCATGACACTGCTTCTGAGAACCTTGACTCTCTGCGCCGCTTTGGGCGCCGCCGATCTTGCCGTCGCTGCGGAGCTCGCGCTTGCCGCCAACACCACCGGCAAGAACGTGCATTTCATGCGCGAACAGCTCGACGCCTTCGAGAAAAAGACCGGCCACAAGGTCAGTCTCGTCACCATGCCGCCGTCGAGCAGCGAGCAATTCAGCCAATACCGGCTGTGGCTGGCGGCTGGAAACAAGGACGTCGACGTCTACCAGACGGACGTTATCTGGGCGCCGCAGCTCGCCGACCAGTTCGTCGACCTCACCGAGGCCGCCAAAGACGTGGTCGGCGATCACTTTCCGTCGATTATCCAGTCACAGACCGTCAACGGCAAGCTGGTGGCGCTGCCGATCTTCACCGATGCGCCGGCACTCTACTACCGCAAGGACTTGCTGGAGAAATATGGCAAGACGCCGCCCAAGACCTGGGACGAATTGGCGGCGATCGCCAAGGAGATCCAGGAAAAGGAGCGGGCCGACGGGAAGGCCGATCTCTGGGGCTATGTCTTCCAGGGCAATGCCTATGAGGGGCTGACCTGCAACGCGCTGGAATGGATCAAGTCCTCCGGTGGCGGGCAGATCGTCGAGGCCGACGGGACGATCTCCGTCAACAACGAAAAGGCGGCTGCGGCCATCGAGCGGGCCAAGGGCTGGATCGGCACGATCGCGCCCGAGGGCGTGCTTGCTTATCAGGAGGAGGAATCGCGCGGCGTCTGGCAGACCGGCAATGCCGTCTTCATGCGCAACTGGCCCTATGCCTATGCGCTCGGAAATGGTGACGACAGCGCCGTCAAGGGCAAGTTCGACGTGATGCCGCTGCCGACCGCGACCGACGGCGAAAAGCCGTCCTCGACGCTCGGCGGCTGGAACCTCGCGGTGTCGAAATACTCCGATGAGCAGGAAGCGGCGATCGAGCTCGTAAAGTTCCTCTCGTCCAAGGAAGTGCAGAAAGCGCGTGCCCTGCAACTGTCGCAATTGCCGACGGTTGCCGCCCTTTACGACGACGCGGAAATTGCCGCCACCCACCCCTTCATGCCGAACTGGAAACCGATCTTCCAAAGTGCCGTGCCGCGCCCGTCGGCCGTCACGAAGGTCAAGTATAACGAGGTCTCCTCGAAACTCTGGAGCGCCGTCCATAACACGCTCTCCGGCGACGGCACCGCTGCCGAGAACCTCGAACTGCTGGAAGTCGAGCTGACCGAGCTCAAAGGCGACAGCTGGTAAACCTCCCCGGGCGGGGAAGCCTGTAAAACTTTGTACCTCTCTCCCCGCCTTGCAGCCGTCGCCGGGGATGGCGGCCCACTCCGGCCGCCATCCCCCTGAAACCTAGCGGCGAAAGCCGAACGGCAATGGGGAGCCAACCTTATGATCGATCTCACCGTCGCGGACCCACCGGCCGCGCTTGCGCATTCGAGCTATATCAATTCGGACCTCAAGGTCCAGCGCGTCCGCTCCGCCTGGGTGTTCCTGGCACCGACCCTGCTGGTGCTGGCGCTCGTCGCCGGCTGGCCGCTTGTCCGGACTATCTATTTCAGCTTCACCAATGCGTCGCTGACCAACCTTGCCGCCGCCGATTTCGTCGGCTTTCAGAACTATCTTTCCTGGATCACGCTGAAGAGCGGCCGCACCATCTACAAGGGCCTGCTCGCCGATCCGGCCTGGTGGAACGCCGTCTGGAACACGCTGAAATTCACCGTGATCTCCGTCAGCATCGAGACGGCGCTGGGGCTCGTCGTCGCCCTGGTGCTGAATGCCCATTTTCCCGGGCGCGGCCTGGTGCGGGCGGCAATCCTCATTCCGTGGGCGATCCCGACGATCGTTTCGGCAAAGATGTGGGCATGGATGCTCAACGATCAGTTCGGCATTCTGAACGAGATATTGCTCGGGCTCGGCCTGATCAGCCAGAAGATCGCCTGGACCGCCAGTCCCGATACGGCGATGATCGCCGTGCTCATCGTCGACGTCTGGAAGACGACGCCGTTCATGGCGCTCCTGATCCTCGCCGGCCTGCAGATGGTGCCGATCGACATCTATGAGGCCACCAGGATAGACGGGGTCCATCCGCTCCGGGTGTTCTGGCGGGTGACCTTGCCGCTCATCCGGCCGGCACTGATGGTCGCGGTGATCTTCCGGATGCTCGACGCGCTGCGCATCTTCGACCTCATCTACGTACTCACCCCCAACAATGCGCAGACGAAGACGATGTCGGTGCTGGCCCGCGAGAACCTTTTCGATTTCGACAAGTTCGCCTACGGCGCGGCCGCCTCGACCATGCTGTTCCTGATCATCGCCTCGATCACCATCCTCTACATGTGGTTCGGGCGCGTCAACTTCGACGGAGGAGAACGCTGATGGCTGCGACACTCGCGAAACGCACCGCT
This sequence comes from Sinorhizobium fredii USDA 257, assembly GCF_000265205.3. Lineage (NCBI taxonomy): Bacteria > Pseudomonadati > Pseudomonadota > Alphaproteobacteria > Hyphomicrobiales > Rhizobiaceae > Ensifer > Ensifer fredii. The sequence continues at coordinate 2,273,798 of NC_018000.1, read as the reverse complement.
TTCTACCTGCTCGTCGCGACGATCATCGTCATCGCGGTCTTTCCCTTCTACTACGCGGTCCTGACGAGCCTCAAATCCGGCACTGCCCTCTTCCGCGTCGACTATTGGCCAAGCGAACTGTCGCTGGCCAATTACACGAACGTCGTCTCGAGCGGCAGCTTCCTGCGGAATCTCGGAAATTCGCTGCTCGTGGCGACGTTGGTCGTCGCCATCTCGCTGCTGCTCGCGGTCACCGCCGCCTATGCGCTCGGACGGGTGCGCTTCCGCGGCCGGTCGCTGCTGCTGCTGACCATCCTGTCGGTGTCGATGTTTCCGCAGATCGCCGTTCTTGCCGGTCTCTTCGAGCTGATACGCGGGATCGGGATCTTCAACACGCCGTTGGCGCTGATCTTTTCCTACATGATCTTCACGTTGCCGTTTACGGTCTGGGTGCTGACAACCTTCATGCGCGATCTGCCGGTGGAGATCGAGGAAGCGGCGATCGTCGACGGCGCCTCGCCCTGGGTGATCATCACGCGGGTGTTCATGCCGCTGATGTGGCCGGCCCTGGTCACGACCGGCCTGCTCGCCTTCATTGCCGCCTGGAACGAATTCCTGTTCGCGCTCACCTTCACCTCGTCGGACGTGCAGCGCACGGTGCCGGTGGCGATTGCGCTCCTTTCAGGCAGCAGCAACTTCGAAATACCGTGGGGCAACATCATGGCCGCATCGGTGATCGTCACGGTGCCACTGGTGGTGCTCGTGCTCATCTTTCAGCGGCGGATCATTTCCGGCCTGACGGCCGGCGGCGTCAAAGGTTAGGAGTTAAGAGATGGCAGAGCTGCAATTGCGCGACATTCGCAAGTCGTTCGGCGCCTACGACGTCATCAAGGGCGTCAGCATGGATATCCGGGCGGGCGAGTTTATGGTTTTCGTCGGCCCTTCCGGTTGCGGGAAGTCCACTCTTTTGAGGCTGATTGCCGGCCTCGAGGAGATCACCTCCGGCACGCTCTCTTTCGACGGTGAGGTCGTCAACCATCTCGTCCCGTCGAAACGTGGCATCGCCATGGTCTTTCAGTCCTATGCGCTTTACCCGCACATGACGGTCTTCGAGAACATGGCCTTCGGGATGCAGCTTGCCGGCAAGGACAAGGAGCAGTGCCGCAAGCGCGTGGAGGCGGCGGCGGAGATGCTGCAACTCACACCTTATCTTGAGCGGCTGCCGCGTCAGCTCTCGGGTGGCCAGCGGCAGCGCGTCGCGATCGGACGCGCGATCGTGCGCGATCCCAAAGTCTTTCTGTTCGACGAGCCGCTTTCCAATCTTGATGCGGCGCTGCGCGTCGCCACCCGCATCGAGATCGCCAAGCTTCATCGCAGCATGCACAAGACGACGATGATCTATGTCACGCATGATCAGGTCGAGGCGATGACGCTCGCCGATCGCATCTGCGTGCTGAGAGACGGGCGCGTCGAACAGATCGGCACGCCGCTCGAGCTTTACGAAAATCCGAACTCGGTGTTTGTCGCCGGCTTCATCGGTTCGCCAAAGATGAACTTCCTCTCGGGGAATTTCGCCGCGCTCCACGAAGCCGAGACGATCGGCATCCGGGCGGAACATCTGGAGATCGCCGGCGGGGACGGGCAATGGGCCGGAACCGTCGTCCACTCCGAGATGCTCGGATCCGACAGCTACATCTACCTCGACATCGGCGCCGGCGAACCGGTAATCGTCCGGGAGACCGGGACGTCCCGGCATCAGCCCGGCGAGACGGTGCGGATCGCTCCCGAGGCCGGCCAGATCCACCGCTTCGATGCGGCGGGGCGGTCGATAGGACGCCACATTCTGCGAGGTGCCGCGTAATGCATGCTTCCTTAAATCGTCGCCGATTTAAGGATAAAAACATGCAGCATTCAAAGTGCTACAGCGACCTTTGTGCGTCTGAGAAGACGCGTGGCGCTGTAGATCGCATCGATTTCGGATCATTTCCAAATGCCAGACGTTAGACCCGGTAGGGCGAAATCCCAGCCCGACCCCGGTCGACAGACTCAATTCACGGACAGCGGGCACCCGCGGCGGATGCCCCAATCAGCAGGAGAACGACCTTGTCTATCAACACCATCGTATGGGGTGAGAACATCCACGAGCAGACGAATGCCGTCGTGCGGGAAATCTATCCGGACGGCATGCACAACACGATCGCCGCGGCGCTGAACACCGATCCGGCGATCAAGGCGACGACGGCGACGCTGCAGGAGCCGGAGCACGGGCTGAGCGAGGAGCGGCTGGCTTCGGCCGATGTGCTTTTGTGGTGGGGCCACAAGGATCATGGCGCCGTCGACGACAGGATCGTCGAGCGGGTCGCCAAGCGGGTCTGGGAAGGCATGGGACTGATCGTGCTGCATTCCGGCCATTTCTCCAAGGTCTTTAAGCGGCTGATGGGCACGCCCTGCGCACTCAAATGGCGCGAGGCGGGCGAACGCGAGCGCGTCTGGGTCGTCAACCCGCGCCATCCGATTGCCGAAGGCCTCGGCGACAATTTCGTCATCGAGCACGAGGAGATGTATGGCGAGCAATTCTCCGTGCCGGAGCCGCTGGAGACGGTGTTCATCTCCTGGTTTGCCGGCGGCGAGGTGTTCCGCTCCGGGCTGACCTGGCGGCGCGGCGCCGGCAACATCTTCTATTTTCGTCCCGGCCACGAGACCTATCCGACCTATCACGATGAAACGGTGCAGCATGTGCTGCGCAATTCGGTGAAATGGGCGCATAACCCGCAAGGGTCCTACAAGGCGATCCACGAGGCGCCGAACGTGCCGGTGGAAAGGGCGCTGGAGCCGATCGTCGAGCGTGGCCCGAAACTGCACCGCGCCGGCGAAGCGGGCTACAGATGAGGAGCGTGCCGATGCGTCTGCTGATACTCGGAACCGGCGGCATGGCAAACAGCCATGCCAACGCCTTTGCCAAGATAGACGGCGTCGAAATGGTCGGCGCCGTCGACGTCGACCCGAACCGCGCCAAGGCCTTTGCCGAGCAGCACGGTATCGAGCATACCTTCACGTCGCTCGAGGAGGCGATCGCCTGGGGGCAATTCGACGCTGCGACCAACGTCACCCCCGACAAGGCGCACCATCCGACGACGCTTGCGCTGATTGCCGCCGGCAAGCACGTGCTCTGCGAGAAGCCGTTGGCGGAGAACTATGAAAAAGCTGCGGAAATGGCCGCGGCGGCCGAGCGCTCCGGCCTCATCGCCATGGTCAACCTCACCTACCGCAATGTGGCGCCGCTCCAGAAGGCGCGCGAACTGGTGCTCTCCGGCGCCATCGGCGAGGTCCGGCATCTGGAAGCCTCCTACCTGCAGAGCTGGCTGGTGTCGAAGGCCTGGGGCGACTGGGCAAGCGAGTCCAAGTGGCTGTGGCGGCTTTCGACCAGGCACGGCTCGAACGGCGTGCTCGGCGATGTCGGCATTCATATTCTCGATTTTGCCGGCTATGGGGCCGGCATTTCGGTCGAGCGTGTGTTCGCGCGGCTGAAGGCCTTCGACAAGGTGCCCGGTAACCGGATCGGCGAATACGACCTCGATGCCAATGACAGTTTTGCCATGACGGTGGAGTTCGACAGCGGTGCCATGGGCGTCATTCATGCGAGCCGCTGGGCAACCGGCCATCTTAACGAGCTGAGGCTGAGGCTGCATGGCGACAAGGGTGCGCTGGAGGTGATCCACACGCCGGATGGCTCTAGCCTGCGGGCGTGCCTCGGGCCCGACGTCGAAAAGGCCATCTGGCGCGAGGTCGATGCGGGCGCGGTGCCGACCAATTACGAGCGCTTCGTCGCCGCGGTTCAGGCCGGGCAGGTGACCGAGCCCGGCTTCCGCCATGCCGCCGACCTGCAGAAGGTCCTCGATCTCGCGATCGAAACCGAGCGTGAGCGGCGGGAACTCGGGGTCGCGGATATGGAGTGGGTCGCGGACGGGCGGCTCGTCGTCGGAGGATAACTCAAAGCTGCTCCCGCTTTCCGGCATTCCCGAAAAGCGGGAGATAGTCGGCACAGCGTTCATAGCGAACGCGCGACATGTTCGAGCGGTCGTCGTTTCTCGTGGGCCGCTCGATCCCAGCGCTGTGACTTAGCGGCTCCGGCTCGAGCCGAAGCCGTTAAGTCTAGGCATGCAGGTGATGACGATAATCCCAGAGCGCCCAGGCGGCGATTGCGGCGACGAGCACGCCGAGAATGACGTGAGTCCACATCGCGTTCGCATTCGCCATGAAGCCGAGGATCCAGGGAGAAACGATCAACCACAGACCGATCACCATATTGGCCCATTCCTCCCATTCGGCGAAGGCCGAAAGGGTCGCGACCGCAAGGGCGCCGAGCACGATTGCGGCGATCCAAGCGTTCCAGGTCGGCGTCGTATCAGATGCGAAGCCGATGACCCAGGGAGAGAGGAACAGGCAGACGGCCAGGACCAGATTGGCCCAATCCTGACTTCTTCTTCCTGCCATAAGGGTGTTGGGCATGACAACCTCCACGTATGAAGCTTGATCAAAGCGTCACCACTCGCGTGCAACACACGGCTCCGGTCGTTTGGGATCGCACGGTTGCCGTAACGCCTTGAATTGCTGGGGTAATTTTATCCTTAAATCGGTTTCGATTCAAGGACTCCCGCAATATGCGGATTTTGCAGGTTATTCCCGCTGCGCATGACCTTGCGGGGCCGCCGAAACGACCGTCGTGCGAGGGTTGTTTCGGCATCGGAAATACGCTTTCCTGCCTGCCGGAACTCTGTTGATGCCTTCCTTCCCGTTGGAAATAAGCCGGCCCGGGGCGATTTGTCTGTAGTGGCGAACTGGCCTATGACGTTGTGCCCAGTCCCAATTTCGCAGTGCGAGGCAGCATGGCTCCCCGGCCCGTCGACGCCCACATATTCTGGCGCGATCCGGCGCTCCCCTTTCTGGAGGCGCGCCAGGTGGCCGACGGGCGCGACGTCTGTTACGGTCTCCACAGTCACTGGACCTTTTCGATCGGCGCGGTCACACATGGCCGCAGCAACTACCGCAATGGGCGCTATCGGCACGACGTGGCGGCCGGCACGGTCGTTCTGATGAACCCCGAAGAGGCGCATGCCTGCAACCCGCTTCAAAACGTGCCCTGGGGCTATCGCATGCTCTATGTGGACGTTTCCTGGCTGACGGAGATGCAGCAGGCGGCAGACTTCACCCCTTATGCTGCCGTGGTGAGCACCGATTCTCACCTCTATCGCAGCCTCAACCGATTGTTCGACGTGCTGTTCGACGCGGAAACCGAGGTACTCGCCAAGGAATGCGCGGCGGCGGCCTTCTTTGGCGATCTCGACAATCGCCTCGAGAGGATCGACGAGCGACTGGCACAGGAAACGCCTCGCCTCGATCGTGCCGCCGCCTTCATCACCGAGCATTGCACGCGCCGCCTGCGGCTCAATGAAATCGCCGACGTCTCGGGCCTGTCCCCGTCCTATCTGGTGCGGGCCTTCAGGTCGCGCTACGGCATGACGCCGCATGCTTACCAGCTCAACCGCCGCATCCAGTTCGGGCAGAGCGAACTGCGTCGTGGCCGGTCCGTCGTTGATGTTGCGCTCTCGGCAGGTTTTGCCGACCAGGCCCATTTCCAGCGGGTCTTCAAGCAGCATGTGGCGGCGACGCCGCGCCAATATGCGCGGCTGCGGAGCGCGCATCCGACCGCCGACGCGCGGCGATGATCAGCTCTCGAAGGCGAGGTAGAGGGCGCTGAGCGCGACGAGCGCCGCCATCGCCCGATTGAAGGCGCGCATTCGCCCTGCATCGTCGAGGTAATGGCGCAGGCGCGCCCCGGCATAGGCCCAGGCGGCGATCGAGGCGTAGCAGACGACGAAGTAGAGCGCCGAAAACAGCCAAATCCGGGCCGTTCCACCGTCCATGCCGAAGGCTCCCATGCCGGCGATCGCGGCGATCCAGGCTTTCGGATTGAGCCATTGCTGCGCGGCACCGGAGAGAAGCGAGGGCGGCCGCCGCACCTTGCCGTCCGAAATGCGTCCGTCGTCCCGCCAGAGCTTCCAGGCGAGATAGACTAGGAAGGCCACGCCGGCCGCGCCGATGATCCTTGTCGCGCCCGGCCATTGCAACAGCAGTTCGGCAAGACCGAGCCCACTCAGCAGCAAAAGCGCTGTGAAGCCGACCGTCGCGCCGGTCACGTGGCCCATGCTGGCGCGAAAGCCATGGCGAAGGCCGGTGGTCAGGGCGACGATGTTGACCGGTCCCGGCGAGATGGAGGCGGCAAGCGCGAAGGAGCCCATCGAAAGATAGTGTGCCAGCGACATGGGTGCCTCTATTTCATCAGCGGCAGGTCGCCGGTCAGCGAGCGGACCAGCTTCTCGGGACCGTGAAGGCAAAGGCCGAGATAGCGCAGGTGATCATGCCGCATTTCGCCGATGCCGTGCTCATAGGCCTGATAGCTCTTGGCGCGCTGCGCCGTCTCGGTCACGTCGATCACAGCCAATCCCGATGTTTCCTGCGATACCGCCCGCCGCCTCAGCTCCCTCAGGCCGTCGACGTTAGACATCAGGATGGGCATGACGATGGTGGTGATCCCTTGATGACAGTTACCGTCGGCATCGTGGACGGCATGGCCGATCAAATCCGGCCGCTCCTTGCCGAGAGTCATGGCCAATATGGCGGCGGTGTTGGCGATCAGGCCTCGGGGCAGGGCGTGGTCGATGATGAATGCGCAGCGTGTCACGGTCTTCCTCAAGCGTGGTCCCAGCCGCCTGGAAGGTATGACAAAGCCAACCGTGGTTATTGAAGGAAATTGCCCTGACGATTTTCCGTCGCGTGCAGGCTCAGCCTGGCTCGCCCGGCGCCGCACCTGCAATTGGGTTTGGCAGGAGACAGGGCCAAGGGACGTCATCGTCCTGAGCACCACATGCTTAAAAGCGCAGCATCATATATATTCAAATTAGCTCTTTTAGTAAACTACGTAAAGTAATGAAATAATAGAGATGCGTGCACGGCTGCGGAGCGTACAAAATTGTCTCACGGACGATCAGCATTACCTAATTTTCGTTATAAGAATGACTGCAGAAAATGCCCAAGTGAGGCGGGTAGTTCTTAAAAAATCTTCCAGCATCTACAATGCCATTTGCCACTGGTGCGAGCGTTTGATAAACCTGCGACGCTTTTGTGACAGTTGCGGGAGGTGACAGCATGGGCATTTTCGACTTCAATCGTCTTTTGCGCACATCGTTTCATCGCAATACGGCTGCCCTGCATGATCCAAAGGCGAGCCAGTTTTCAGACGCCGTACAGAAAGCCAAAAAGCCATTGGTGCCGCAGGGCAATCCTGAGAAAGAGCAGGACGGTCGCGTCGATCACAAGATCAAGAGGGACGAAACGCTTACGGGTATTGCGCCGCTCTACGAGCAGAGCATCCCCGATATCCTGCTGACGAATCCAGCCATCCGTAACCCGGACGTCATTAGCGAAGGCGAGTCGTTGCGGATATTGAGTGAAGAGCGGCGCACGAGCCTTGAGACCATCAAGGATCTGCATGCGGACATCGACAAGGCTTCGAGCCCGGCTGATAAAGACGAGAAGACCAAGGCGCTGACGCTCGCGATCGAGACGGACCTTCAATCGGCCGGCAAGAACCAGGCCTACACGCCCGAGAAGCTCAAGGCCTCCCTCGATCAACGAGAGGCGGACCTCATTGCGCTCGGCCCTGACACGGACGCATACAAGAAGCTCGTGCAGGGCGAGCGGAAATCTGTGGAGACTAATCTGAATGCTGTTTTCGAGCCGATCAGCAAGCTGGTGACGGCAGCGCAGCAAAACCCTGCAGAATGGCAGAAGGTCCAAACCGAACTTACCGGTCAGTTCGAAAAACTTGCCAAGAATGCACCCGATGGCGGCGAAGCTGCGATCAACAGTGCCCGGGAAACGTTGAAAGCCTTTGGTCCGACGGACAAGGGCTTTCTCGAGGCGCTCGATGCCAGCGGACGAGAGGTTCTGGTCAACCGACCGGCCAAACGTGTGCAGGATGCTTTCCGCGAAGGCAAGAACGATTTCAAGGGCTTCGATGGCGAGGACGCCACACAGTTCAAGAAAGAGGACGGTGCGGCCCGAGCTGCCAAGGTGCTCGACGAAGTGACCAAGAACGTCACCGACGAAACGGCGGTTCTGATTGTCCAGCAAGCAAATCAACCGACCGAGGCGTTTGGGACGAAGGACACAAAGGTGCTGGATGTCATCCAGCAGACGATCGGTCAGCAAACGGCGATCAATTCAGGTGCACTTCCCGACAGTCTGGCCGGCCGCTACGTTAACCAGGAAGTCAACCTGTCGCGGAACATGGCGCAGCACGATACGATCGCGCATTATTCCGAAGCCCTCGGTAGGATCTCGAAGGCTCCTGGCGGCGCCAAGATCATCGATGACAGCGCAAAGTCGATTGCCAAAGCCGTAAAGGACACGACCGACAAGACGTTTTCGGATTGGGAAGCCAAGCTTCCCGAAAAGGCAAGAACCTTCTCGCTCGAAGACAAGAAGAAGATCGGCAAGGAAATCGGTATTCCCTACCCGGAGATCAAACCTGCGGACCCGCAGGCCGCTGGCGACCCATTCCGCAAGGCCATCGCGGGCGGCAACGACCCGACCTTGAGTCTCGCGGTGGTCAAGGAGCTCAACAAATCCGGCAATCTCAGCGGCGCCAATGCCGTCTTCGATGCTGTGATCAAAGGCACGGATGACCTGACCAAGAACAGTCAGAATGCCGTTGGCGAATTCGCCAAGGATCACCTCGTTGTCGCCAATGACTGGAAATCGTCGCTCTCTGCCAAGCAGTTGACCGATGGGCTCGACGATTCGATTGCCAATAACAGGGGCAGCAAAGACAAGATGGACGACCAGGGTGCGCGGATATTCCGCACCCTCAGTGCGCTCCACGAGGCCGAAGGGAGTCTGAAAGACCTGAAAGGGCTCGATGGCTTCAATCGCTACAAGCAGGCCACCAACCATCTGGAACAGGACGAGAAAAGTCGGTTCGCGGTGAGCAATAGCGAACAGGCCTGGACGGAAATGGGCAAGGCTTACATCGAGGCAACCGCGAAGCCAGAGACTGAAGCGGTTCCCGCCGCCCCCACCTTGTACTGGTCCGGTCGGGCTATCATCGGCATGCACAGAACAGTGGCTGCCTATGAGGCCCTTGGCGGCAACAAGGCCTACAAGCCACCGACTCCAGGCAGCATCGAAACGGCTAAGCGCATGAGTCCCGGTCAGTACGATCCGAAGCTGGCACAAAGCGCATCCCTGCTTCTCCACGGGCCCAACGCCTCAACCGACCCGAAGGCGCGCAAGGCTGCAATCGAAAGTCTCAGCAAGGCGTTCGATGGATCGAAATTCGATCCCCGCGCCGGCATAACCACGACGTCCGGCTTCGGCAAGGGATTGGCCGCGGTTCAGGGTCTCCTCTATCTGGGGAGCGCGAAGGACAATTTCGCCACACCTGGCCTCCTCACCCAGTCGTTCGGCGTCTGGCTGACGGCCGGGATCGCGCAGGAGGCAGCTCAACTGTCCGCCGGCGGCGTTCGTTCGCTGATCGAACGTGGCACCGTCGCAAAGGGCGGCTTCCTCGACCGGGCCACGCGATTTGCCGAAGTCGGCGGCACCTCGAAGTGGGGATGGTTCTCTAAGTATTTTGACCGCGCCGGCGGAGCGTTGATGGTTGCCTATACTCTCGATTATGCGGCGAAGGGCAAATGGGCAAACTCGGCATTCGCTGCGACAACCACCGTCGGAACGTTCCTCTCGCTGATGAAGTCACCGAAGGCCGGTTTGTGGGGGGCTGGCCTCGCGGCTGTCGGCATCATCGGCGAGGCTATCTATAACGATTACCGCAGAAGCAAGATCGCAAGTTACTACGAAGGCCCGACCGAGAAATTCCTCATTAAGGCCGGATTCGAACAGGAAGCGGCGAAGTTACTTTCCAATCACGACGAGGATGGAAACAGTGTCGGTTCCGTCATCGAGCCTCTCGCCAAGGAACTGGGAATGACGCCCGAGGCCCTTACCGAAAGTCTGCGAGCGACCAAGGACATGGCGAAGCTAAGAGAATTCGTGGCGGGCGTTCACGAAACCAAACCGGATAAAAATGGTACCTATCCGACGACGGCTCCCAAGCGGCTGGAGAATTTGGAGTTGCCCGATGGCGAAACGATTTACCGGGATCCATCACTTGGTCGCCCCCGCACTATTCCGGAATTGGCCGAATGGACTCGCGAAAATCTCGTTCTGACGAGTTGATGCTTTTTGTATTTGCAGTGACCGCCATATTGTCCCAAGGGGCGCCGTCCAGCCTGACGGCGCCCCTCGATCCAAAGAAACGAGACTTCAGGCCACCGGAATTCCAATTCCCAATTCTGCGAGGACCACATCGATCTGTTTTGCCGACGCAGGAGCGGCATCGCCGTTTCTGATTTTGTCGGCGAGGCTCGGTATATAGACCTGCCCGCTGACATAGCGCTCGTTCAGACGTGTCGTGTCCGTGTAGCTTTCGTCCGAACCGGCGCTCGCAGCCAATTTCGCCCGGTCGCCGCCGAACGCATCGAGCGTATGGTGCAGATTGTCGCGCAACGTCTCCAGCCCTTCCTTCGGAAGGCCGTTCAGCCAGTCGATGAACTGCTGGCGGTCGGCCGGCTGGTCGAGACGATAGCCCTTGAGTTCCGCGTATCTGGCGAGGATCGGCACCGGGCTATGGCCATCGCCGCTCTGGTCGACGAGCGCGCCGGCGGCGGTTTCGTTGAGGTCGGAATGGGCGAGGAAACGCTTTGAGGTGTCGGTCATGTATTTGTTCGAATCGCGCGTGTTGGTAACGATCATCTGGCCGATCACCGCGGCGCCGACGATGACGAGCCCGGCCGGGCCGAACATCGTACCGGTTCCGAGCGCCGCCATGATGGTTCCACCCGCCGCCGCGGCCGAAAGGCTGGCCATCAGCGGGTCGCCGGCCTTGAAGTAGTCGAAGGCGACCCAGGCATCGAAGCCGCCGCTCAGCGCGCCGAGAAACTTGACGGCCGGCCGGCTGCTGCTGCCGAAATGCTTGACGGCGGCGGAGTCGGCGTTGAGGTGGTCCATTCCGCCGAGTATCTCCACCGTTCGCTGGCCGAGCCCGACCGCATCGATCACCACTTTCAGATTGTTTCTGAGCGTGGGGTTGTTCTGCGCCACGGTCGCCGAATTTGAAATGCTCGCTCCGGTGGCCGCAACGCCGATCAGGCGGAGCATCTGACCCGGTCCGGTCGTGTTGGCGAAGGACCTGACGCCGCTAGAACTCTTGAGATCGTTCAGATCGCCGTTGATGGTGGCCATCTTTGCTCGGGATTGCTCGACCGTCTCGCCCGGTTCGGGCAAGGACTTGCCGACTGCGTCGATCGCCCGATCCATGTCGGCCTTGGGAATGCCGAGCATCTGCGAGAGTTTGCCGTCCTTAAGCTCCTCTAGGCTGGCCCTGGCTTTGCCGAGGGCTGCCGGGCCGCCGGACTGCAGCTCGGTGAACGACGGCAGGACCTTGTGGCGGATGATCTGGGTTGTTGCCTCTTCGGCGAGCTTTCTGCCCCGGTCGGTCAGGCGGGCTTGGTAGCCCATCAGGTTCAGAACGGCCGGATTGTCTATGAGTGCTGGATCCTTCTTCATGGCGATCTCGATGGCCATCGCAGTCTTTTCGTCCGACAGGATCTTGCCGATCTCGTCGTTGACGGCTTGCTGCTGTGAGGCCAGTTCCGGCGGTAGATTGCCGAGCGCCGTCAGTTGATGCAGCAATTTTTCGCCGCTCGCGGCGATGTTGTCTTCCAGGCGCTGCTCCGTTTTGGCCCATTCTGGGCCTTTTTCCTTCTTGTAGTCTTCGACCGCCTTGGTGAGCTGCTCGCGGGTCATTGTCCCTCCGTGGTTGGAAACCAGCCACTGAAGCTCCTGCATATGCGCCGAATAGGCGATGACGTCCTGGTTGACCTTGGCCGAGGCATATTGCTTGACGTTTGGAACGATGTTCTCGACGACGAAGTCGGGTGAGGCCGCCGCACTCTTGGCGCCGACAGCGATCGGATAGTCGAGGCGGGAGCCGTTGCTGATCGCCACAGGGACGGAGTTCGGGTGGTAGCCACCGATCTCGGCAAAGCGCTCGACGATCTGATCGGCACCCGGACTGTCGCCGATGCGGTCGATGATCGCCATCATGTTCGCCTGGGCGTTCATTCCGATCAGATCGCCGCCGATCTTTTCCTGCTTCCTCGTGTTTGCGGCTTCGATGGTCGGCATGGCAGAGGAAACGAGATCCACGGCCAGTCGCGGATCGGCGCCGGCCGTCAGCCGCTCGAGATTGCTCATCGTCGTCGCGGCATCGCCCTGATCGCTCAAAGCCTGCTCTGGCTGATAATCGGCGAGCGGCTTCGATGCCCAGTTCGCAGCCTTGTCGATTAGGGCCTTCGCATCTTCGGAGCCCAGGAGGACGAGCTGGACCTCCGGCGTTGCCGACCTGTAGGCCGAAGCGAGCTTGCGGAACGCCTCGTCTGGCCCGCCGGCGGCGTTCGCGTTGTCGATAATGCCGCGTGCCTTGGCTTCAAGGTCGACACCGGCGTGGATCGACGGCCGCAAGCTGACATTCAGCGCCTTTGCAGCGTCTTCAATTGCCTTTTGCGCCGGCGCCGCATCGGTCCAGTCACGGTCATAGAGGCGCTGCAGCGTCTCGGATCGCTCCTTCTCCGGTAGCTTCTCGATATAGCTTCTGACGTCCTTGGTGATCTCGCCCGTTTCCGCCTGATAGTCTATCTTCGGGTCGTCGGAATATTGGATGCGGTTGCCTCGATCATAGATCCCGTCCGCTATCACCGAATCTTCGTCCGTCTTCAGACCGCGCTCCTCGATCGCCGCCTTGACGGCATTGCCGGCGGGACCTGCATCCAGCCAATCGCTGTTGATCAGCCTGAGGGCTGCGGCCTGTCGCTCCGCCTTGGGCAGGTTGTCGAGATAGGCTCGGACGTTGCGCTGCATGTCCTTGCCTTCGGCGGCATAGTCGATCTTCGAAGGGTCGTCGGCATAGGCGAGCTTGTTGCCGCGGCCATAGAGATCATCGATGAACGCAGCCTCGCCCTTGGGCACGCCCTTGCCGTCCACCGGGCCTTGCGCGACAAGCACGGGCGAGGCGAGCGGCACGATCACCACGTCATTGGGGTCGATCGCCGCCGAGTTCGCCGTCAGCTTGATGCGGTTGGCGGCCATGAGGTCGTCCAGGCTGACATGGTTCTCCTCAGCGATCTCCGAAAGACTGTCGCCCTTCTCGACGACGATCGCCTTCTCGGTAAGAGGATCGATCGTCCTCGGCCCACCGGCCTCGGCCCGCTCGCGCACGGCCTGGTTGATCTGCTCAATGAAGAAGCGCCGCTGCTCTTCGGAGACGGACGTTGCGCGACCGCCGTTTGCGTCGTAGCGGTTCTTGCCGTCGATATCGATGCGATAGGACATGGGCGGGGTCTCCTCGGCTCTATGCGGCGCGCGAGAGGTGCACATCCGGCGAATGGCGCGGAAAGCGAAGAATGGTCTCTGAAATCAAGACGCTGGTCGGTTGCGCGCCAGCGCGCGCGGGCCACTATGGCGGGCCTGCTTAATGGTTTGATGACAGGGACTGGATTTTGTGGGCCGGCGCGAAGCCTTATTCAGGCGTCGTCCCGAGGAGGCCGCGCAGCATTGCCGGGGCCTCTTTCAGGATGGCGAGCTCCGCAACCATGTATTGCAGGAGATAGTTGAGATAGAGCACGATCAGGATCGCGAAGAGCAGGTTCTTGATCGCCAGCGACAGATCGAAGACATGCAACTGGGGCGACATGCGTGACAGGTATGCAAGCATCAGATCGGCAATGAGCAGAGCGAGCACGATCGGCGCAATCAGGAGAACGCCGATTTGCATGACCCGGTCCAGAATGGCGAGCACGGCCTCGGCTGCGCCGAAACCGAGGCTTGGTGCGAAACTAGTGACAGGCCAGACCTCGTAGCTTCGGTAATAGGTTTCGGCGAGCAGGGAAAAGCCGCCTGACTTGAAGAATAGGGCGACCAGCGTCAGAACGAAGAAAGTTCCGGCGATGCTGGTTTCCGTCGCCTGCAGCGGATCGACGAGCTGCGCCGATGTCGAGCCGCGTTGCAGGTCGACGAGATCGCCGGCGACTTCCGCGGCCCAGAACGGAATGCCGAGCACCACGCCGATGATGAGCCCGAGAATGATTTCCTTTAGGATCAGGCCGGTCATCACCAGGGTCGAGAAGCTCTGCCCCTCCGCGAGCGTCGCCGTGAAGCTCGGTATCAGCGGCAGGGCGATGGCGATGGCCACGCCCGAGCGGATCAGTCCGGTAAGCCCGAGCCGCACGAAAGCCGGGGTGATGACGATCATGCCGAGGGCGCGAGCCATCGCGATCGCGGTGCCGGCGAGCACTGGGTAGACGACGTCGAACAGCGAGGACGTGGCGGAGAGGAAGTCCACGCCGCTCCCCTATCGCGTCAAGGCCGGAAAGATGTCGAGCGTGTTGCTGGCGAAATTGGCGACCTGGACGGCAAGCACCGGTCCGAGAACGACCAGGGCCAGCATCACGGCGACCAGCTTGACGGCCTGCGGGAGCGTCTGGTCCTGGATCTGGGTCAGCGCCTGGATGAGACCGACGCTGACGCCGATGACGATCGCGATGGCAAGCGCCGGGGCCGAGGCGATCAGCACGGTCAGCATCGCTTTCTGCATCTGGGCGAGGAAGGCGGTTTGATCCATCGACGCTACCCGTAGCTCAGGATTAGGCCGTGCATCAGCCGCGACCAGCCGTTGACCGCGACGAAGAGGAATATCTTCAGCGGAATGGAGATCAGCGTCGGCGAGACCATCATCATCCCCATTGCCATCAGCACGGTCGAGACGATGAGATCGATCACCAGGAACGGCAGGTAGAGCAGGAAGCCGATCTCGAAGGCGCGGGTCAGCTCCGAACTGACGAAGGCGGGAACGAGAATTAGCAGGCTGTCGGTCTTCACCGAGGCTCTCGCTTCCTCCGACCAGATGCGCTCGGTTGCCTGCAGGAAGAACTGGCGCTCGTTCTCATCCGTGTAGCGGGTAAGGTGCGCCTGCAGCGGCGCCCTGAGCTGATCGGCCGCCCGCACCATGCTGTCCATCGATTGCACGTCGACCTGTTCGCTCGAGAGCGTCCGGTACATTTCACCGACGAGCGGCGTCGTCACATAGACGGTGAGGATCAGCGCCACGCCATAAAGCACCAGATTGGGCGGCGATTGCTGGATGCCGAGCGCGTTGCGGATCAGAAACAGGACGATCGAGATTTTCAGGAACCCGGTCATCGTCACCACGGCGAGCGGGATGAGCCCGATCGTCGAGACGATGATGATGATCGGGATGAGATTGGTGGTCGTCTCACCCATCGGTCGAAAGCCGCACCACGCGCACGCCGAGGCCCTCGCCGATCCTGATCAACTCACCCTTCCCGACCAGCCGCCCGTTCGCCAGGATATTGACGGGGCTTGAAAGGCTCGGGCTGGCTTGAAGCACCGTTCCCTCGCCCATCCTGGCGATTTCCTTCAGCGGGAATTCGGCGCGGCCGATCTCGAAGACGAGCTCGATCGGCAGATCTGCGAGCGGTTCGAGCTCTTCGGACGAAGGCGTTTCCTGCTTTGACATGGCGGAGAATTCCCAACTTGTTTTCAGTGGCTGCCAGCCGGAGGCGAAGGCGAGGCCGGCTTCGCTCCGGCGCAGAGGCGCGATGAGGTGGTTGCCAAGAACGGCGAACGGCTCGTCCGCTTGCTCGCACATGACGATGTCGCCGGGGCGAAGGCTCTTGAACTCGCGGAGGGTCAGTTGCTGGCCGCCGGCGCGGAGCTGGATCGGCTGGACGAGATTATCAGTGAACTCGTTCAAAAAACTCGTCCTGGTGCCGAAGGCCTTTCCGATCTTCGACGCCGCCGCGGCGCTCAAATGCAATTCGGCAGGGAGCGGAAAATCGCCGCTATCGATCGTCCAGGGGAGCTTGATCGCATAGTCGGCCGCCTCGTCCGGCGGCTCCAGGCGCAACGGTTCTCCGATGCGCTTGTCCAGTTCCTCGAGCACGGGGGCGAGAGCCTCCTCGAGGAGGATGTTGCGTTGCAGGGCGGTGAAGTTGACGAGGCTTCCCCTTACTCCGAGGTGCGCTGAAAGCCGGTCGAGCGCGGATGCGGGAATCAGCCATCGGCCCGGCGAGGCGCCGATCAGGAACGCCAGCTGGACCGGATCCATCACGCGCCGCGTACTGTCGCCGGGTTCGAGGTCAATATGGACCGACGGCAGCGAGAGCCGGAAGGCGCCCCGGATGCTCAACAGCATGTTGGTGAGGTCGATTTGTGCCGCGGCGACCTCCGGCAGCCAGGAGGGATCCTCCGTGAGCGAGCGGATATCCGCGGCGGGCGGGGTCTGGGTCGACAGCCTCATCGTCTACCGCTTTCTGCCCTTTGGACGGATCGCCTCTTCGTCCTCGATCTCGTTGATGAGGTCGGCGCGCTTCGTCGCCTTCCGTTGTTTCTCCTCGGCAAGGATCTGAATGCGGTCGTGCAGTTTTTGTTTCCGTCGATATTCGGCGGCGAGTTCTTCCCTTTTTCGGCTTTCCCGCCTTTCGTGGCGCTCCGCGCCGTGAATGCGTTCCTCCAGATCACGGGCGCGGTGATCCAGGTCGGACAGCGCGCCCCGATATCGTCCGAGGTCGCGATGATCGAGGGTCCCTTGAGCGAGATTGGAATAGAGGGCCTGCTCTTCCCGCCTGCGCTGTTCATCGTGGGCAAGGTTTTCAGCCTTTGCCGCTTCCAGCGCTCGGACGGTTTGATCATGACGATTGTGCTGGCGCTGGGCCTGCTCCTCCGCCCGCCGCATCCGCATCGCCCTCAATTCGACAAGCTGCCGCAAATCGCCTTTCCGGGTCACGCAGCCAACCTCTTCAATTGCTCGACGGTCGCCTCCAGCGGCGAGAACGCGTCACTCTCCTGTCGCAGAAAAGCGTCGATGGCGTCGCGCTTGTCGATCGCTTCATCCGAAAGGGCGTCTGCGCCGCGTTCGTATTCGCCGACCCGCAGCAAAAGTTCGATCTCTTCGAAACGGGCAAGCAGCGTACGAATGCGGGCCGCATCGTCCCGATGCGTCCTGCTGGCGATGGTTTCCATCAGGCGGCTGCGGCTTTTCAAGATATCGATGGCCGGGAAGAAGTTGCGCTCGGCGAGATCGGAACTCAACATGATGTGCCCGTCGAGAATGGCCTTCGTCTCCTCCGCAACCGGGTCCAGCGTGCCGTCGCCCTCGGTCAATACCGTGTAGAGGGCGGTGATCGAGCCGCCTTGCCCCGGACCGGCGCGCTCCAAGAGGCGCGGGAGGGCGGCGAAGAGCGACGGCGGATAGCCGCGGCGCGTCGGCGGCTCGCCGGCCGCCAGGCCGATCTCTCGCTGGGCACGGGCGAAACGGGTGACGCTGTCCATCAGCAGCAGGACGTCGCGGCGCTGATCGCGGAAATATTCGGCGATCGCCGTCGCGGCATAGGCGGCCTTCACCCGCTCGATCGCCGGGCGGTCGGAGGTCGCAACCACGACGACAGAGCGACGGCGCCCCTCTTCGCCGAGCTGTCCCTCGATGAATTCCCGCACCTCGCGGCCACGCTCACCGATGAGACCGATGATGATGACGTCGGCCTTGGTGCCGCGGACGATAGCGGAAAGCAGCGAGGATTTGCCGACGCCCGGCTCGCCGAAGATGCCGACGCGTTGGCCGCGCGCCACCGTCAGCAACCCGTCGATCGCCCGAATGCCGAGTTGCAGCGGTTCGGTGATCAGGTCACGGTGAAGGGCGGGGGGCGGCGGCCGGTGCGTCGGATAATAGGTGTCAGTGACGAGCGGGAGCGTCCGGTCGCCGGAGAAATCGAGAAATTCGCCCAAGGGGTTCAGGACCCGGCCGAGGAGGTCGTCGCAAACCGGGATCTGCAGGGTTTTCCCGGTGGCGATGACCTCGGCGCGTGTCGACATGCCGTCGAGATCGCCGATCGGCGTCAGCACGGCCTCCTCGTCCTCGAAGCCGACGACCTCCGCCGGTACCGTCGCGCCCGAAACCGGGTCCCTCAGATGGCAGAGTTCGCCGATCCGCACCATCGGTGCAGTCGCGTGGACGATGATGCCGGTTATCCGGCGAACACGGCCATGCACGGGCCGTGTTTCGCTGCCGAGCGCCCGCTCTCGCAGCCGCCGGATGAGGTCGCCCGAATCGGTCAGGAGATGCTTGTTCATGCGGCGGAGTCCGAGCGACTGGGCTGGGCGCCGAGCAGCGCTTCGCGTATCACCGAGAGCTGCGTGTCAAGGCCCGCATCGACGACGGCCACGGCGTTGGCGAGCACGCATTTGTTCGCATCCAGTCGAGGATCGGGGAGAACGGCTATCTTCAGCGTGCCGTTGTTGCTGTGCTGATGCACGAACTCGGCGACGCGTTCGGCAAGCACGGGGGCAACGGTAATCGTGACGTCGCGCTCATGCTGGAACGATTGCAGCGCCTGCTGCGCCAGCCTGGCGACGAGCTCGGCCTGATCGAATCGGCCAAGCAGTTTCTCAATGACCGCCAGGCTGAGCTCGGCAATCTGCCGGTCCAACCCGGCCATGTAGGCGTTGACTGCGGCGGTGGTCCTCAGAAGCAGCGCTGCCGCCTGGCGTTCGCCCTCGACCCGCCCGGCTTCGTAGCCCTCCCTCCTGCTTTTCTCGACGAGGTCACGCACCCCAGCGAGCTGCCGGTCCGCTGCGGCCTTCGCCGCCTCCAGGAAGGCAAAGCCTTCGAGCCACTGCTCTGCTTCGGCTTGCCGGAGTATTTTTTTAGTGGGGCTCGAAGGGATGTCGTTCATTGGACCTGCCTCAACGCCGCGCCGACATTCTTGTCCCGCACGAGACGCCTGACTATCGCCGCGCCGCGCTCCGCATCGGTCGGCGCGGGAAAAGCGATATCTTCATCGATCTCGTCTCTCAGCCGCAGCCACGCCGCCAGCGGCTCCGGCAGCGAGACTTTCCAGCTCGCCCAGCATTTCCGGCCGTCGGTTTCGATCGCCTGCACCAAGAGATCGAGGTCGCCGGGTGTCAAATGGCCGGAGGCCAGATCGCGGTTGTGGACGGCGAGCTGAAAGGCGAGGTCGCCGATCCGCGACTTCATCTCGGCAACCGCGCGATTGCGGATCTCGCCGGCCAGCACATGGCCCCAGAACACGGCACCCGCCAGACGGCTGCATTGCTTTATCTGCTCGGGCGACAGTTCGAGGAGCTCGAGATCCTCCTCTGCCGGGCGTTGACAGGAGCCGGCTTCCGGAAGCCGGTATTTTTCGGTGAGCAAGCGCGCGAGCGGCCGCTGCACCCGGCCGGATTGCTGCAGCCTCGCCGCGGCTTCGAGGGAGATCGCCTCGTCATAGGCATGAACGATATGGCGCGGGTGAACGAGGCGGGCCGGAGCCGTCTGGAAAATCGCCCAAACGCTTTCCGGATCGGCGTCCGCCAAACCCTCTGCCAGCGAAGGACCCGTCATTTCGCCGGGCCATAGGGTTGCAGCGGATAGACCTTCCGGCGCCGGCTCTGCTTTCGCCATGCCAGATAGCCGAGGCAGCCGATCGCCGCGAGCAGGCCGGCGAGGAGACAGCCGAAGATCAACCGGGCCTTGGCGACGCTCGCCGGCAGCATCCAGATCCCGAGGAAGGACGTCAGCTCGGCAGCGGCAACGGGCTCGCTCGTCCGCTGGCTGGCGACGGGCACGACCGAGACCTTCTCGTAAGTAAGGCCCGATATGCTGTTGGCGACCAATGTCTTGATCCGCGGGATCAGCGGATTGACGTCGAGCTCCGCTTCGTGCCGGATGAATACGGAGGCGGAAGCGGGAATTGCGTTGCGCTGCAGCGGGTCATTGTCGGGCAGGACGACGTGGACACGGGCCGACAGGACGCCGTCGATTTCGGAAACGGTGCGGGAAAGCTCTTCGCTGAGCGCATAGATCATCTGCGCGCGTTCCTGCACTGGCGAGGCGACAAGGCCCTCCTGCCGGAACACTGTGCCGAGTGTGGCAAATTTTTCCTTGGGCAGTCCCGCCATGTTGAGCACGGTCACGGCCTGCGAGAATTGATCCTCATCAACCGTAACCGTCAGCTTACCGTCCTTCTGCACGACACGGCCCGCGGCAATTCCCTTCGCGAGCAGCGTCGCGACCATTTCATTCGCCTCGCGCTCATCGAGGTTGGTGTAGAGGTCGACGCTGCAGGCTTGCAGCGTCAGAACCATAAATGCGAGCACCAGTCCGCGCGCAATTGCCGGGGAACGCAGCAAGATCTTCATTGACCTTTGGTGAGCGTCATCGTCGCGCTGGTGAATTGCGTCGGAGCGCGGACGACCATCTGCGTCTCGATCGCATGGTCGAAGATCCTGCCCAAGGCTTCCACCAGCCGCCCGGCCTCGCTGTCCGGCGTACGTGTGAGATTCGCTTCCGCGTTAGCCGCGTTCGGCACAAAAGACGGCGATGTCGGCGATTGGCCAGGTTCGGCGGAAAGCCCGGTCCTGCTGGCGAATTTTCCGGCGCGTTCGACGAAACCTTCGAGTTTGTCGATGATCGTCCGGCCGAGATCCGCCGGGCTCGCACCGTGCGGCAGCGTATTGGCGTTCAGCGCGGAATGCTCGAACAGGTTCTGCGAAGCGAGCGGGACCGACTCCTGCGGAGCAGGGGACATTGGAAGCGTGGCAGTCTCCACTGTCGGGACAACCGTCATGATTGCGTCTCCTGTTGGCAAAGAGGGGAACTATTCTTCGTCGGACAAGGCTTCGTTCAGCACTTCCTGGGCGATCTTCATCATTTCCTGCCCGATCAGCTGGCTGCCGCCGCTTGCGGCGGCTTGCTGCAGCGCTTCCTCGAATTGTGCCTGAGAGGGGTCCACATTCTGTGTCTGCGCGGGCGCCTGTGTGGTCGCGTTTACCGATCCAGCCATCTATTGCTCTCCTGCTAAGGTGTCGCTTGTTTTTGAATTGGCGGCCGTCTTGCGACCGTTCTCGGTCAGATCGTCCGCAACCTCGTCGTGCTGTCCGCCGCGGAAGATCCTTACCCGCGGATCGTCCATCTGGGCCGCCGGGGGCGGTTGAACGGACGAAACGACCTGCTTGACCATTGCAATGAATGGGGGCGGACCCGACACGCGAAGCGCGGGGGCGTTGGCGGTGGCTCGTACGGAGAAGCGCTCATCCATGAGGTCGAGCCGCTCGATCTCATCTATCACCGCCTTGCCGTTCGCCCTGCCGATGTTGATGATCTGCGTCGAGAACTCGTCGCTCGTATTTATGTGCAGGACCGAGCCGTCGAAATACCAGATGAGACCGTTCCCCTGCGTCAGCTTGTCGAGGAAGCCGCCCGCAGTTTCGGAGCGGATTTCGCCGCGCACCTGGCCACGGATCTTGTCGGACAGAAGCACCGGAATCGAGAGGTTGCGGCCGAACTCCTGCAGCGCGTCGCGAACGTCCTGGTTGATCAGGACATAGCTGTATTTGCTGCCATACCAGCCCGGATATCCGGCAAATGTCGGATATGTGCTCGCTAATATAGCGATAGCAAACATACAGAACCTCCCCATGAGCATGACGTTCTTCATGTCAAACGTTCCGATTGTTCGCATCAGCGGCCGAAAACTATAACAGTAGATCGACAGGTGCAACTCGAGGTTCCGAAAAAATACAAGTAACGCCCTTTGCTAAACAAGCACCGGCTGAAAATCCTTTGAAAGTAACTGATTTCTCCGAGCCGGTAACAATTTTATGACAGTTGTTGGCGCGATCTAATCGTTTATACTCACGAAGTATTACACACAGAAATATTATGTGATGCTCTTGCAAATTGTCATTCCCTGGCTTCGACCTTAACCATTGCACCGCCCCGAGATGGGGGGTCGACTCGATAAGAACTGTATGCCGGCGCCGGGCCTTGCCCCGACCGGCCCGAATTTCTCAAGGAGAAGACAATGGCTGTTTCCGGTGTAGGCGGTACGCAAACCTCGGACAATTCGATCGATAAGATGACGGACGCCTTCGACAAGGCGATTGAGAAGTCCGCGAAGATCACCGAAATCACGACCGAAAAGAAGGTCGCCCTGGACGCCGCAAAGCAGCGTCCGAACGGCTAAGCGGGCCGAAGGGCGGCTTGGCGCCGCCCTTCATCCACATTTGCGAGAAACCTGACTTGACCGGGCTGCGCCTTGCGCGCGGCGTCGGTGTCTCGGCTATCCGGCCAGCGAGGTGATAGTTCCATGGCATCCAATCTGGTCTTGAGGAATCCTGCCGCTTTGACGCTCGATGTCTTGAAGGGCGTGCACAGCGGCGTTTCACTGCCTTTGGATAAGGGCGCCTATCTGATCGGTTCCGGCGCCGATTGCGACCTGATGCTCAGCGACAGCGATGTGTCGGCGCATCACATGCGCCTGCAGTTTGCCGGGGCGGACGTGATGATCGAGGCCATCGGCGCCGATCTCGTGGTGGACGACACGACCGTCCCGGTCGGACATGGGCTTCAGGTTCCCACCCCCGTGACGGTGACGCTCGGCGGCGCAAGCCTCAGCCTTTCCCGGCCGGCGCGGGAAGCGACGCCTCGAAAGGCGGAAAAGTCGTCGCGCGCCAGCTGGATGCTCGGCGGCGTGGCGGCTTTCTCGCTGCTTACCATAGCTGCCGTCCAAGCCGGAGTTGCGGACGTCGATCACCGGCTTTCCATGGCGGCTCTCGACGAGAAGGCGATGACGACCGGGACGGTCGCGTCCACGGTTGCTTCGCCACAGGATGTCTCGGCAGCACTTTCGGCAAGGCTGCGCGACTCCGGTCTGTCGGACCTGAAAGTCGACGTCGAGGGGACGCGGTTTTCCGTTTCCGGTGCCGTCGATGACGAGGCCCGCAAGAACTGGGGCGAGGTCCAGGCCTGGTTCGACCGTTCCTATGGCACGGCTTACGTTCTGACGAGCCTGGTCGGCGACGCCGTGCCCAAGGCGGCACCGAAATTCAATCTCCGAGCCGTCTGGTTCGGCGAGACGCCCTATGCGATCGGCGCCGACGGCGCGCGTCTTTACAGGGGAGCCGCACTCGAGGACGGCTGGTACATCAAGGACATCCGTGACGGCAGCCTGACGGCCGCCCGGCAAGGCGAAGAATTCGTCCTCCGCTTCTGAGGCGCGACGAGAGGGGACAACAGATGAGTATCGAGGTCCGCCGGCACGACAATCGCAACCGCGCTCAATCAGGCGCGGTGTCGTTGCGGCCGGACGCGGCCGGACGCGCCCAATCTCAAGAGTTCGACGCCAGGCTCCTGCAATCGATCCGCCAGACCCGCCAGAAGCCGTCGACCGGCAATGTTCGGTCCGGCGCCGCCGAGCGGGCCAGGCTTTCGAACGCCAGCCTGTTCGATCTGTCGCGATCCCAGGAGATCCTGACCTATATCGTCCGGGAAGTCTTGCCCGGGCTGGATCTCGACGAGGACATCGCCAAGCTCACCACATCGATGCTGAACGACGAGATCGAAAGCAGACGCGATCTACAGCACCGTCTGATGCAGGCGCAAAGCAGTTGACGCAGCGGCACGCGGACAGCCTCGAATTCCTTCATGCGCTCGGTTCGCTCTACTGTCGCGCCGGCCACCATGAGCGCGGCCTGGTATTTCTTCTGCTTGCGGCAAAAATGGCCCCGGACAATGTCGCGGTGTTGCATTCGCTGGCCGAGGCATTCGTCGAGAGCGGTGCCGGCCTGCGTGCGATCGCCGCCATCGATCGGATAGAGGACATTTCCGAAGCCGTCGATCCAGCCGCTGGGCGGTTGAGGAGCAAGGCACAGTGGCTGCGCGGAGAGAAGGACCAGGCCCGCGAAGCGTTCGAGGCCTATCTTCGGGCGAGGGTGGCGGAATGAGCGCGATCGCCGCGGTCAACCAGTTCGCCAGGGCGGCATCCCGGCGGTCGGACATCGTCGTTGCAGCCGTGGTGATGCTGGCAATCACCATGATGATCATCCCGATGCCGACTTTTCTCGTCGACGTGCTGATCGGCTTCAATTTCTTCTACAGCCTGCTCATTCTCGTCGGCGCGCTCTATATTTCAAGCCCGGCGCAATTCTCCTCGTTGCCCTCGATCATCCTGCTCGGTACGCTCTTCCGGCTGGCCCTGGCGATCACCACGACGCGGCTGATCCTGACTGACGCGGATGCCGGACAGATCGTCGCTGCCTTCGGCTCCTTCGTCGTCGGTGGTGACGTGCTCGTCGGGCTCATCGTCTTCCTGATCATCACCATCGCCCAATTCGTGGTGATCACCAAAGGCGCCGAGCGCGTCGCCGAGGTCGGGGCCCGCTTCGCGCTCGACGCGATGCCGGGCAAGCAGATGAGCATCGACAACGAGGCCCGCAGCGGCGACATCGACCAGCAGGAGGCGCGGCGCCGGCGCGACGACCTCGAACGCGAGAGCCAGTTCTACGGCGCCATGGACGGCGCGATGAAATTCGTCAAGGGCGACGCGGTGGCGGGATTGATCATCATTGCGATCAACCTCATCGGCGGCCTGACGATCGGATCCTTGCAACGCGGCCTTTCGGTCGGCGAAGCGGCGCACACTTATTCGCTGCTGACGGTCGGCGACGGCCTCATTTCGCAGATACCGGCGCTGATGATGGCGGTGGCGGCAGGGGCGGTGGTGACGCGCGTGCCGTCCGGCCGCGGCCCGCAGGACCTCAGCTCCGAAATCCTCGGGCAGCTCGGTGCGAGCGAGCGTGCGCTGGCGCTGGCGGCGGCGATCCTTTTCGGTTTCGGGCTGGTTCCGGGTTTTCCGCTCATCGTCTTCTGGGCGCTTGCCGGCGTGGCCGGCCTGCTCGCCTACGCCGCCCGCAGACGCCAGGCTGCCGAAGAGGTTGCACGGACTGCTCCGACCCGACGCGAAGCGGACCGCTCCGTGTCCCCCGGTGGACGTGTCGTCGATCACATAGCGGGCAACCTGCCCGGGGCTCCGGGCACGCCCGCTGGAATGCCGCAAAGGATTACTGTGACGATGGGGGAGGAACTTGCCGGGTGTCTGCCTCAGCCATCGTTCACCGAGCGGGCGGAGGGCCTCGCCGAAGCGATCCTTGAGGATCTCGGCATTCGCGTTCCGGCGATCGGCCTGCACACCGCCGCGCGACTCGCGCCGGTCGAGTTTCGCATCGACTTCGAGGGCGTTCCCGTCGTCGAGGGTGCGCTCCTGCTCGACCACCTCATGGTCTGGGACGAAACCGTCGATCTCGACATCATGTCGATTCCCTATGTGACGCAGCCGGACCTCCTGGGGCTGAAGCTCGTCTGGATCGAACGATCGCATGCGGCAGCTCTCGACGCTGCCGATGTCGGCTATTGCGAGCCGGCAGACGTGGTGATGACGCTCGTCGAGCGCGTCCTGCGCCGCTATGCGCCGGACTTCATCGACGCGCAGGAAACGCGTGCGCTGCTCGGCCGGCTGGAAGAGACCTATGGCGATCTGATCAAGGAGGTTCTGGAGGTCGTGTCGGTGCAGAGGCTTGCCGACGTGCTCCGCAGGCTGATCGAGGAAGACGTGCCGATCACCAATATGCGCATCATTCTGCAGACGATCGCCGAACGTGCAGCGCAAGTCCAGAACCTGCAGGCGCTCACCGACAATGTGCGGGCGAGCCTCGGGCGGCAGATCTGTTTTCGTCTTGCCGACAGCAACCGGATCGTTTCGGCCTATCTGTTGACGCGGCCGTTCGAAGACGAAGTGCGAGCGGCGATCGAGAAGAATAGCGGTCCGGCCGGCACTGTGCCGGAGCGTCTGGCGGCACCGATCCTCGAGGAGCTCAAGAGGCGGCGCGAGAAGGCCGATGCGCAGTCGCGCACCGCGATCCTGACCTCAATGGACATTCGTCGGCACATCCGAAACCTCCTGATGCGCCACGACGTCCCTATGGCGGTTCTGTCCTATCAGGAAATCTCTGCGGAGTTCAGCGTCCAATGCCTCGGCTATATCGCGCTTCCGGTCGCCGGAACGCCGGAGCTTGGAGGTGCCGGTCGCGGATGAGCTTTCAGAAATCGACATCGAGAAGATCCATGTCTCGCTTGCGCGGGGGCGCGGGGTGAGGGGAACGAATAGGGAGTGGAATGCTAGTTTTGCGAAGCCTTCGCTTTGTCCAGGCGGGGAAACTCTTTCTGTTTATCTTGCTGGCCGCACTTGCGGTCCACTGTGCACTGCGATCGGCGAGTGCGCAGGTTAAGGTCGACGCCATAAACGGCCAGGTTCTGGAACTCACCGTTGGCGAGGGCACGATTCTTCGCTTCGACGAACCGGTCGAGTCGGTGTTTCTCGCCGACACGGCAATCGCCGACGTGCGCGTCGTCTCGCCCGGCGTCGTCTACATCTACGCGACGAAGACCGGCGATACCAATCTGATCGCGCTCAGCGCCGATCAGATGACGCGCGGCACCGTGCAGGTGCGCGTCAGCGGCAATCCGAGAGCCGCGGAACAGTCGGCCCTGGCGCTGCAGCCGACGACCAGGGTCGATATCAGCCTCTTCGGTGGGCAATATGTCGGCACCGGCCAGACCCGCAATGTCGGCGAGGCGATGGACATGGAAAGTGTCCTGCAGAGCTATTCGACACCCGACAAGCCGGCGCTCAACAACACGACGATTGCCGGACCGAACCAGGTCAATATCCGCGTCCGCTTTGCCGAAGTCGCCCGCAACGAATTGACGCGCTTCGGCATCGATTGGAGCGTTTTCGTCAACAGCGGATCCTTCTCCTTCGGCATCGTTCGGACCGGCGGCGCCAGCAATGAAGACGATACGGGGATCGCCATCGGTGCACGGGGCGATAATGTGAACGTGAATGTGCTGCTCGACGCGCTGCAGGCAAACGGCATCCTGACCATCCTGGCGGAGCCCAACATCACCGCCGTCACCGGCCAGACCGCAAGTTTCCTGGCGGGCGGCGAGCTACCGGTGCCGGTGCCGGCTGGCGACGGTCAGATCGGCATCGAATACAAGCAATTCGGCGTGTCGCTGCAATTCACCCCGACGCTGCTGCCGAACAACCGAATCGCCCTGCAGGTTCGTCCCGAGGTCAGCAGCGTTTCGCAGGACAGCGTCGTCTCGATCGCCGGATTGGTGGTGCCGTCGCTGCGCATCCGCCGTGCGGACACGACCGTCGAGGTCGGCAGCGGCCAGACCTTTGCGATCGCCGGCCTGTTCCAACGGCAGGAATCGCAGACGCTGAACAAGACGCCCGTCGTCGGCGACGTGCCGATCCTCGGTGAATTGTTCAAGTCCAAGCGGTTCCAGCGCAATGAGACGGAACTCGTCATCCTGATCACCCCATACCTCGTGTCACCCACCTCCGAGCGAAACATGAAAACGCCGCTGGACAGCCCCTCCGGTGTGATTACCTCGCCGCGCAAGAAGGCGAAGCCGGCGGTCAACAATGGATACGGCTTCTATGTTGAATGAAATTCCTTCGGGAGTGGCGAAGATGCGGGCGGCGTTGATGGCCGGCCTGCTCGCCTCGGCGGGCTGCAGCGGTTCGCATCCGCAACCCTATTCCCCCAATTACAGCTATCTCTCGATGCACGGTGCCCCGCCGGCGAAGGGCGGGCTCGTTCGCAAGGGCTACGACACGACCGCGACCCAGACGCTGGTGCCCGATGCATGCATCACGCCGGATACCGCCGACCAGCCGCTTTACCTGCCGTCCGGCTGCGCCAACAACCTCAATCTACAGCTCATGGCTGCGGATCAGCGGCATCTGCTCAAGGGTCGCGAAATGGGCCCGGCGATGGCCGCGCCCGTGGCGCGCGCAGCGAAAAACTACATCGATCGATACGGGGACGTCGGCGGTAGCCACCGCAACGCGGCGAATGAAACGGGGGTAGAATGAAGGCGTGTTGGTTTCTGAATCCGGGCCGTTGCCGGCCTAGCATGGGGCGGGGGATCGGGGCCGTTGCTGCGCTCCTGGTGCTATCTGCCTGCACCACGGTTCCTGCCGACAAGGAGAAGGACAAGCAGGCGGGCGCCCAGATGAAGCTGCTGAGCATCGCCCAGAGCATCGAGGCGAAGGGCGAAAGCGAAACGGCATTGGCGCTCTACGAGCGCGCCGCTGCCAATGCGCCGAACGATGCGTCGATGCGCGTCCGGCTCGGCAATGCGCGCCTCAAGGCGGGTGACGTCGAGGGGGCCGAGCAAGCCTTCCGCGCCGCCCTCGAGATCGATCCCAAGGACGCCGACGCGCTGCTTGGGCTCGGAACCGCTCAGTTGCAGAAGGGAGAGGCGGAGTCGGCGGCACGAAGCCTGGCACCGGCCGCCGAGGCGCTGAATTCGGTGGTGGCGTATAACCGACTGGGAACGGCGCTCGTCTTCAGCGGCAACGGCGGAGCGGCGGAGGGCGCATTTTCGAGGGCCCTGGCGCTGCAGCCGTCCAACCTCGACACGACGACAAATCTGGCGCTTGCCGAAGCGCTCTCGAACAACCTGACGCAGGCGGTAACGCATATGACGACCGTCGTGGGCTCGCCGCTCGCCGAACGGCGGCATTTCGTCAACTACCTGATCGTTCTAACCATGGCCGGCGAAACGGAAAAGGCGCGATCCGTCGCCGTGCCCGAGATGTCGGCGAGGCAGAAAAGCCAGATCCTCGCGAAGGCGGCAAAATTGCGCTCCATCCCGGACGTCGCCAACCGTGCACAGGAAATCGGTCTGCTGGCGTCGTCCAGGGATGATGACGTCACATGAGCGAAACAAGCGAGGAGAAGACGCTTCCCGCTTCCGACAAGAAGATCCGGGACGCGCGCCGCAAAGGCCAGGTGCTGCACAGCCCGGACATGGTCTCTGGCATCGTCGTCCTGTTCTCCACCTTGTTCCTGTTCTATATCGCGCCGAATCTTGAGGTGAAGATCGACCGGCTCCTGGACGAGGCGGCTCAGATCCACGCCCGCCCCTTCGCCGATGTCTGGTACCGGCTGAGCACGATCGCCGCCGATGCGCTTTGGACGACGGTGCTGCCCATCCTCGGCATCACGATCATCGCCATTCTCGCCACCAATGTCGCGATCACCAAGGGCTTCGTCTTCTCGGCCAGACCGATCGAGCCGGATTTCAACCGCATCAATCCGGCATCGGGGCTGAAGCGGATGGCCTCGCTGAAGAGCGTCGTCGATTTCGGCAAGGCCCTGTTCAAGATCGTTGCGCTCTCCATCGCCTTTGCCGTCGTCTTCCATGCGGGGCTTGGAGCTCTGTTCCAGTCGCCGACCTGCGGCTTTGCCTGTCTGCATGCGACGTCGCTCTCCATGCTGAAGACCATCACGTCAATCGCGATTGCCGCTTTTGTCGTCATGGGCGTGGTCGATGTCTTCCTGCAGCGCTGGCTGTTCATGCGCGAAATGCGCATGACCCGGTCGGAGAGCAAGCGCGAACACAAGGATACGGAAGGCGATCCGCTGATCCGGCAGGAGCGCCGCAAGCTGGCGCGTCTCTTCGGAACGACGAGGACCGGACTTACGAGCGCCGTGCTGCTGATCGGCGAGGAGCGGTCGGTGTCGATTGGCATTCGCTATGTCCGCGGCGAAACGCCCGTGCCGATCGTCGTCTGTCGTGCCGTCGGTGCAGCGGCGTTCTCGATGAGAGCGCAGGCGAGAAGCCAGGGAATACCGTTCATGGCCGACGCGGAGCTCGCCGCCGAGCTTGGCAAGACACCCGTCGGGGCGCCCGTTCCGGACCGGCTCTTCCAGGAGGTGGCGAATGCCCTGGTCGCCAATGGTCTGATTTGAACGCCCGCAACGTCCGAGGAGACTTCACATGTCGGATTTGCCGCCGAGGATGCAGCCTCTGAGGCTGCTGCTTCTTCTCCTCCTTCTGACGCCGTCGGGCGCGCATGCGACCGCGGACCAGCCTTGGCCGCCGATCCTCGACAAGAAGAACAAGCGGGTCTGGATCGACAGCGGCTATATCGAGTTCCTGATGTCGCCGCCGGCCTACCCGCCGCGCCACGAGCGGGGAGCGTTGGTCTCTCCGCAGGCGGGGGCGTTCGTGCCGAGGCATTTGGTGGAATACCGCACCCAGGAGCCGCCAGGAACGATCATCATCGATACGAGCCGCTACGCCCTTTACTACATCGTTCCTGGCGGCAAGGCGCTGCGCTACAGTGTCGGCGTCGGGCGCGAAGGCTATGGCTGGCACGGAACCGAAATGGTGAGCGGCAAACGCGCCTGGCCGGAGTGGCGGCCGCCCGCCGACATGCGCGCCAGGCGGCCGGAGCTTCCGGCCTACATGGCAGGCGGCGTCGACAATCCGCTTGGCGCGCGCGCCATCTATCTCGGCAATACGCTCTACCGCATCCACGGCTCGAACGAGCCGCAAAGCGTCGGCCAATCCTCCTCTTCGGGGTGTTTTCGCATGACGAATGACGACGTCATCGATCTTTATGAGCGGGTGAAAATCGGTGCGAAGGTGATCGTGCTGTCGCGCCGGCAACAGTTCCAGCGAGAGGGATGAGCGAAAGTAGGGGGGCGCCGGAGCGAAAGTAGGGAGGCCGCGGCGCGGCGTTTGGCGCTATGCGAGATGGACACGTGCCGAGGATCACGTGGCCATCGATAGCTCGAGCGGGAGGCGGGCGGGAAACCGCACACACTTTTCCTCATCCCGCTTAGTCCAGACATCGCGGGAGGATAACGTGATACGTCTATTGCTGCTGGCGCCCTATATCGGGCTGCTATGGGTCCCCTTTTATAATTTCGAGGAGCCGAAGCTCTTCGGTTTTCCCTTCTTCTACTGGTATCAGCTTGCCTGGGTGCCGCTGACGTCGCTCATCACCTATTTCGTCTACAGGAGCGTGCGTCATGAAAGCTAACATCGACATGTCGGCGCTCGCCGTCTTCATCTTCTTCTTCGTGCTCGTCACGGCCATGGGCTTCTTCGCTTCGCGCTGGCGCCGGGCCGAATCGCTCGATCACCTCGACGAATGGGGCCTCGGCGGCCGCAAGTTCGGCACCTGGATCACCTGGTTCCTCGTCGGCGGCGACTTCTACACCGCCTATACGGTCATCGCCGTGCCGGCGCTGGTCTATGCGATTGGGGCTTACGGCTTCTTCGCGCTGCCCTACACGATCATCGTCTATCCGCTGGTGTTTGCCGTCATGCCGCTCCTGTGGAAGGCGGCGAAGGAGCGCGGCTACGTGACGGCCGGTGACGTGGTGCGCGGCACCTACGGCTCGCGCGCTCTGGAGCTTGCCGTCGCGTCCACCGGCGTGATCGCGACGATGCCTTATATCGCCCTGCAGCTCATCGGCATGGAGGTGGCGATCAAGGCGCTGGGGCTTACAGGCGAAATGCCGATCATCCTCGCCTTCCTGGTGCTTGCCCTCTACACTTATTCGTCTGGCCTCAGGGCACCGGCGCTCATCGCCTTCGTCAAGGACATCATGATCTATATCGTGGTGCTTGCGGCGATCATCGTCGTGCCCTCCAAGCTCGGCGGCTATAGCGCCGTCTTTTCGGCAGCCGACGCGGCCTTCGAGGCGAAGGGCAAGGGCGGCATCCTGCTCGATCCGACGCAGCTCGTTCCCTATGTGACGCTCGCACTCGGCTCGGCGCTCGCCGCCTTCATGTATCCGCACACGCTGACCGGCATCTTCGCTTCGTCGGGCGCAAACACGATCCGCAAGAATGCGGTGCTGTTGCCCGCCTATACGCTGCTCCTCGGCCTGCTCGCCCTGCTCGGCTATATGGGCCACGCCGCCGGGCTTCAGCTTCAGAGCAACAACGACGTCGTCCCGACGCTGTTCAAGACGCTGTTCCCGGGCTGGTTCGCAGGCTTTGCCTTCTCGGCGATCGCCATCGGCGCGCTCGTCCCGGCGGCCGTCATGAGCATCGGCGCAGCGAACCTCTTCACCCGCAACTTCTGGAAGGTCTGGGTCAATCCGGATGTCACCCCCGCCGGCGAGGCACAGGTCGCCAAGATCACCTCGATGCTGGTCAAGGTGGGGGCGCTTGTCGCCATCCTGCTGCTGCCGACCCAGTTCGCGCTCGACCTGCAGCTGCTCGGCGGCCTGTGGATCCTGCAGACGCTGCCGGCCCTCGTCTTCGGCCTCTATACGAGCTGGTTCCGCGCTCCGGCACTGCTTGCCGGCTGGGCCGCCGGCTTCATCGGCGGGTCGGCTCTCGTCTGGTCGGATGGGCTAAAGCCGCTGCACGCGCTGGCCTTCGACGGCGTGACCGTCTCGGTCTATACCGGGCTGCTGGCGCTGGCGCTCAACGTCACCGTGGCGGTGGCCGTCAACCTCATCGTGCCGGCGAAAGAAACCGCCGACGATGATCTCCATGTCGCCGAGGCCGAATCGCGCAGCTAAGTTCAAGGGGCCGGCCGGATCAGGCCGGCCCCTCGCCGATCGCTCCCTCGCCGGTGCCGGCTTCCACGTCGCGTTGCCATTCGGCGGGTGATATGGCAATGAACCAAGAGCGGCGGCGAAGAGTATGCCGCGCTACAGCGACGCGTGTCTGACCGGACCCGCAAGGCGCTGTAGCACTTTGAATTGCTGCATGATTTGTCCTTAAGTCGGTCGCGACTTATGGGGGCATGCAGTTGGGCAACGAGGTGCCATGCCCGGTTGGGTCGTCCTCTCCGTTTCTACAGCCTATGTCGTCATCCTGTTCCTGATCGCCTGGTGGACGGATCGGCGAGGTGCGGGCCGGCGCTTGGCCGTACCCACCGAGTGGATGGCGGCACTCGGCTACGCGCTGACGCTTGCCATCTACAACACGTCCTGGAGCTTCTACGGTTCGGTCGGGCGCGCCCTGAGCGGTTTCGACTTCCTGTCGATCTATGTCGGCCCGACTCTCGTGCTGATCTTCGGGCAGCGGCTGATCGCCAGGATCGTCACGGTCGCGAAGAGCCAGAACATCACCTCGATCGCCGACTTCATCGCGGCGCGATACGGCAAGAGCCAGGCACTCGCCGCGCTCGTCACCATGGCGGCTCTGCTCGCCGTGCTGCCCTATATAGCACTGCAGCTGAAGGCGGTCGGCACCAGTTTCGACATCCTGACCGCGCCGGCCGTCGCCCCCGAAGGCGTCCGGCCGATCCGCGGCGACAGCACGTTTGCCGTAGCCGCCTCGATGGCGCTCTTCGCCATCATGTTCGGCGTTCGGCACATCCATGCGAGCGAGCACCATCGGGGCCTGATGGCGGCGATCGCCTTCGAAAGCCTGGTCAAGCTTTCGGCCTTCGTTATCGTGGCGCTGTTCATTGTCTTCCGCATGTTCGACGGTCTCGGCGACCTCGTCGCCCGCGCCGAGGCGGATCCGCGCATGGGGTCCTTGCTGGCGCCGGACTTTTTCGATCCGACTTGGATATCGAACACCATCATTGCCGCGATCTCCTTCCTCTGCCTGCCGCACATGTTTCATGTCGCCGTGGTGGAGAACAAATCGCTGTCGCAGGTGCGCGCCGCCGCCTGGCTCTACCCCGCCTATCTCATCGTCTTCAGCGTCCTGATGGTGCCGATCGCCATAGCCGGCATCGCCCGTTTCGCCGACACGGTAAACCCGGACACCTTCGTGATCTCGCTGCCGCTTGCCGCCGATGCCCCCCTGATGGCGCTGATCGCCTTTCTCGGCGGCTTCTCGGCGGCAACCGGCATGGTGATCGTCGCCTCGGTGGCACTGAGCACGATGCTCTGCAACGACGTCATCGTCCCCCTGCTGTTGCGCTCGCGCCTCGTTGGCCGCGGCGGTGCAATCTGGCCGTCGCCTTCGGCCCTGCTTTTGGTGCGGCGGATCTCCGTCGCGGCCATCCTGCTGCTCGCCTACATGATGAACCGCCTGGTCGATCAGGCCTATCCGCTGACCGTTATCGGCCTGCTGTCCTTCGTTGCGATCGCCCAGTTCGGCCCCGCTTTTCTCGGAGGATTGCTTTGGCGGCGCGCCAAGAGCGCCGGGGCGGGCGCAGGCATTGTCGTCGGCTTCGCCTTCTGGATCTACACCCTGCTCCTCCCCTCGATTGCGCCGCTCGTGCCCGCCGTCGACGCCGTGGTCGCCAACGGGCCACTCGGGCTCGCCTGGCTCAGGCCGCAATCGCTCTTCGGCATCGTCGGCCTCGATCCGATTTCGCATGCGACGCTCTGGAGCCTGGGTGCCAATCTCGCCGTCTTTGCGGCCGTGTCCTTGCTGGCGGATCGTTCGCCGCTCGAGCGTCTCCAGGCGGAGGCCTTTGCCGAGGGGGTCCCGGCGCCGCCGCCGCTCGCCTCATTGCCGCTCGTCACGCGGCTTGACGACCTGAAGACGCTCGCCGCTCGCTTCGTCGGAGCCGAGCGCAGCGTTTCCGCCTTCGATGACTTCGTGGAACAGCGCCGCGCGCGACAGGACGGACTTGCCGATGTGGATGCGATGCGGTTCACCGAGAACCTCATCGCCGGCGCGCTCGGTGCGGCCTCGGCCCGCGTGGTGATGGCCGCGGCGCTCGAAAGCCGTTCGCTGTCGCGCAAGGCAGCCGTGGGGATGCTGGACGAGGCGTCGCAGGCGCTGCATTTCAACCGGAAGCTCTTGCAAGGGGCGCTTGAAAGCGTGCCGCAGGGCATTTGCGTCTTCGACGCAGACCTCGCCATTGAGGCGTGGAACGCCCGGTTCCTTACGCTGCTCGACCTGCCGAAGGACCTGATCCGCGTCGGCCTGCCGCTCGCCGACCTCGTCGACTTCAACCGCGAGCGCGGCGAATACGACGGCGAGGACCTCAAGGCCCTGCTCGTCAACCGGGATCTCGCCAGACAATCCTGGCCCTATGTCTACGAGCGCAAGCGGCCGGACGGCATGGTGCTGGAGATCGCCTACGACCGTATGGCCGAGAGCGGCTATATCTCGACCTACACGGATGTGACCGAGCGGCATCGGGCAGCGGCCGGCCTGCGCCGCGCCAACGAGGAGCTGGAGCGGCGTGTCCAGGAGCGGACGCAGGCGCTCGAGCAGGCCAAGGCCGAGGCAGAGCGCGCCAATATCGGCAAGACGCGCTTTCTCGCCGCGGCAAGCCACGATCTGCTCCAGCCGCTGAACGCGGCGCGGCTCTATCTGGCGGCGCTCGACGAGAGCCTGCGCCTCAAGCCCGACGAAGCCGAAAAGGACCTGCGGACAGAGGAGCGGGCGCTTGCGAAGAACGCCGCGGCGGCACTTTCATCGACCGAGCGGCTGCTCGACGAGCTGCTGGACATCTCGTCCTATGATTCCGGTGCGGTGCGGGCGCAGCCCGTCGATTTTTCGGTCGGCTCGCTTCTCGCCCAACTCGAGCTCGAGTTCTCCGCCCTTGCGCGTCAGCGCGGCCTGACGCTCAAGGTGGTTGCCTCGACGCGTTTCGTCCGCACCGACCCGCAGCTCCTGCGTCGTGTGCTGCAGAATCTTCTCTCGAACGCCATACGCTACACGCCTAGGGGAAGGGTTCTGCTGGGGTGCCGGCGGCGGAAGGACGGCTTGCGCATCGAGGTCCGTGATACCGGCATCGGCATTGCCCCGGAGCGCCAGAAGGAGATTTTCGAGGAGTTCCGCCGGCTCGATACGGGCGAGGAGCGGGAAAAGGGGAGCGGCCTCGGCCTAGCGATCGTCGAGCGCATCTGCCGCTTGCTCGATCTTCCCTTAAAAGTGCGCTCCCGGCCAGGCCAGGGAACCTGCTTCATCGTCACCGTTCCGCTCGCGGCGCAAGGTGCGGCGGTCGCCGTTTCGGAAAAGACCGCCACGCCGTCGATCGCGAACCATGCCGCGCTTACCGTGCTCTGCGTCGACAATGACGCGGCGATACGGGAGGGCCTGTCGGCCTTGCTCTCCCGCTGGGGACACCGGCCGATTGTTGCGAGCGACGAGAGGACGGCGCTTGCCAATTGCAACGGCCTGGTGCCAGATCTGGCGCTCGTGGATTACCATCTCGACGGCACGACCGGCGTCGAAGTGCTGGACGGGCTGCGCAAGCACTGGGGCCGGGAGGTCAGGGGCCTGGTGATCACCGCGGACCGCAGCGAGGAGGTCAGCGCAAAGGCGAAAGCGCTTGGCTGCGAAGTCATGGCGAAGCCGGTGAAGCCGGCCGCCTTGAGACGATATCTGGATGCCGTCGCCCTGCTCAAGGGCGCCGGGCTGCAGGGGGAGGAAGAACATGAGCACGCGCATCGTCATCGCGGATGACCATCCGATGGTCCAGGCAGCCTTGCGCAGCGCTCTCGTCGCAGTGCTGCCGGAGCTCGAACTGATCGCCTGCCGGTCGGTGGACGAGGTTCTGGAGGTTCTCTCGAGCGACCGGCATGAGGTGGATCTCGTCCTGCTCGATTTGACCATGCCCGGCACGGAGGGTTTTGCCGGCCTGTTCCTGCTGCATGCCCATTATCCGACCCTTCCGGTGGCGATCGTTTCGGCAAGGCAGGACGCGGCGACGATCCAGAAGGCGATCACCTTCGGCGCTTCCGGCTATATCCCGAAATCGCTGGACCTGCCGGAAATGGCGAGCGCGATCCGCGCCATCCTCGACGGCGAGATCTGGACGCCGCCCCGCTTTGGCACCGAAACGGCCGATCCGGATGCGGCGATGAGTGCCCGCCTCGCTTCGCTGTCGTCGCAGCAATTGCGCATTCTGACGAAGATCATAGAGGGCAAGCTCAACAAGCAGATCGCCGGCGAGATGGACATCGCCGAGCAGACCGTGAAGGTGCACGTCTCGGCAATCCTCAAGAAGCTCGGCGTCGTCAGCCGCACCCAGGCGGCGGTGATGTGCGAGCGGTTGCTGTCGACCAGCGCTCGCGATGCGGGATAGGCAGCGTGGGCTCTTGGCCGATCACTAAGGCCGTTCTCAAGAGTGCTGGGGATCTCCCCTCCCGCTACTGCTTCGGCAGCCCCTCCGGTCTGAGGTGCTTCTTGAGCGCGGCGATGCGGAAGATGGCATTGACCGCACCATAGCCGCGATAGCTGCGCCGCTCGACGATCTCGAAGAAGAAGCCTTCGCCGTAGGTGGGGCTGTAGAGCTGAAAAAATTCGCCGTACTCGTCGCGATCATAGAGGATGTTTTCCGCCTTCAGCCGCTCGGTCATGTCCGGCTCCAGGCCGAAGCGCGCCTCCACATCGTCGTAATAGTTGGGCGAGATCTGCAGCGGGCGGAAGCCGTTCCGCCGGAGCGCCGCCGCGGTTGTGAAGATGTCATCCGTATGGAAGGCGAGATGCTGGACCCCGGAGCCGAACGTCTCGGCGATGAAGTGGCCCGCGAGCGTGCGGCGGTTTTCCGCCCCGTTGAGTGTCAGGCGCAGCGTGCCTGCGGCATTCTCTACGACCTGGCTGCGCACCACCCCGGCAGGATCAATGATATCGACCATCGGCGTTTTCTCCGCCGCGAAGATCGAGGTGTAGAACAACAGCCAGGTCGGCATTTCCTCGTAGGCGACCGTCTGGGCGACGTGGTCGATATTCCGGAGCCCGGCGTCCTCCTCCGCGCCTTCCTCCTCGAACGGCTCGAAGTCGATCTCCCAGATGCGGCCGAGGTCGCCCTTGTCGTCGAGCAGGTAGAGGAGCCCGCCGCCGACGCCGCGGATCGCCGGCACCTCGACCTCGCCCTTTGCGACCGGCTGGCTGAAGGACTCGGCGTCGAGCGCCAGCGCGCGTTCCATGGTTTCCTTCGCGTCGTCGACCACGACACCCATTGCATAGGCGGAGCTGCCGTGAACGGCATAGGAGGAGCCGGCAAATCCGGTTTCGTCGGTATTTATCAGAATGCGGATGTCGGCCTGCTGGTAAACGTCGACTTTCTTCGAGCGGTGCGTAGCGGCCTTGCGGAAGCCCAGCGTCCTCAGGATGGCGGTCAGGTCAGCGGCATCGTCGTCGGCAGCCGCGAATTCGACGAAGCCGACTCGCTGGACCGGAGCCCGCCCCGGCATCGGCGCAACGGTGAGAGAGCCTGCACTCGGATGCCGTCGCACCTGATCGCCGAGATAGACCAGCGATCGATGGCCATCGGCGGCAATCGGTTTGGCGGCCCCGCCGCGGAACTGATCGTTGAAGATTTCCAGCGAGAAATAACCATCGTAGCCGGTTTCGGCAATTGCGCGCGTGAACTCGCTGACCGGGAGGTCGCCTTCGCCGGGCATGTTGCGGAAATGGCGGCTCCAGTAGAGCAGATCCATGTCTATCAGCGGCGCATCGGCGAGCTGGACGATGAAGATCTTCTCCTTGGGGATCGAGCGGATCGAATTCACTTCGATCTTGCGCGACAGCGTGTGGAAGCTGTCGAGGATCAGGCCGATATTCGGATGATCGGCGCGCCGGACGATCTCCCAGGCGTCGCGGTGATCCGAGATGTGCCGGCCCCAGGCGAGCGCCTCATAGCCGACACGCAAGCCGCGTTTGGCGGCGCGTTCGCCGAGTTCATGGAAATCGGCCGCCGCCCGGTCGATGCCGCCGAGCGCGATCGGCGAGACGTTCGAGCAGACCAACAGGAGATCGGTGCCGAGCTGCTGCATGACGTCGAACTTGCGCTCGGCTCGGTCGAAGACGCGCGTCCGGTGCGGTTCAGGCATGCCTTCGAAGTCGCGGAACGGCTGGAAGAGAGTGATTTCCAGGCCATGGTCACGCACCATCCGTCCGACATCCGCGGGGCTGCCGTCGAAGGCGAGAAAATCGTTCTCGAAGATTTCCACGCCATCGAAGCCGGCCGCTGCAATCGCCGCGAGCTTGTCCGGCAATTCGCCGCTGATCGACACTGTTGCGATCGAGGTCTTCATCGTCCCTTTCCGTCGTCCCGGCCGGCCTTGTCGAGGCCCCAGAAGGCGATCTGCGTCGGCAGTTGCGCCAGGGTCATCTCGGCGCCGGCCTGGATTGCTATGCCGCGGCGCCGAGCCTCTTCGAGCCAGGGGGTTACCGGCGGCTTCGTCACGGCGTCGGCAATGATTTCCGCCTGCGTCAGCCGTTCCAGCGGAAAGGGATGGGGATCAGCGGCGTTCATGCCTGCCGGCGAGGCATTGATGGCGATGTCGACGTCGATGTCGTCCGGCAGGGAGTCCTGTGCCTGAAGCTGCGGATAGTCGCGGCGCAGCTGCCCGATCAGGCGGTCCGATTTCGCCCGATCGCGTTCGATGACGACGATGGTTGCCGCTCCCGCCTCGGCAAGCGCGTAGATGATCGCCGTTCCGGCGCCGCCGGCGCCGACGACCAGCACACACTTGCCGCGAACGCTGACGCCGTTCTTCGCCAGCGCCGCGACCATCGCTTCCCCGTCGACCATGTCGCCGAGGAGTGTGCCGTCCGGCCTCCTGTGGATGATGTTGACGGCCTCCGCCCGGCGGGCCCGATCCGTCAGCGCGTCCACGCCGGCATAGGCCGCCTGCTTGTGCGGCATCGTCACCGAAAGGCCGGGGCAGTTCCCGGTGCCGCGGATGGCGTCGAGGAAAGATGCTACCTTGTCCGGCAGGATATCCACCGGGATGAGCACCGCAGCCACATCATTGTCGGAAAACCACGCGTTCACCGGCCCCGGCGACTTCACCTGCTCGACCGGATGACCGATCAGCGGAATGAAGACGGTCTTTCCGGTAATCTCGGGGACCGGCTGCATTCACGCCTCCTCGAGATGGGCGCCGAGGAAGAGCTGGCCGACGCGCGGATCGGCGAGCAGCTTGTCGGCCTTGTCGTATATCCGGCTCCGGCCCTGTTCGAGCACGAGCCCGTAGTCGGACATGGCGAGCGCCGCCTTGGCATTCTGCTCGACCATCAGGATGGTCACGCCCTCGTCACGCAGCCGGATCAGCGTGCGGAAGGTCTCGTTGATCATTTGCGGGGAGAGCCCGATCGACGGTTCGTCGATGAGGATCAGCGACGGATCAAGCAGCAGTGCACGGGCGATCTCGAGCTGCTTCTGCTGGCCGCCCGAAAGCGTGATCGCCTGTTCCTTCGCCTTCTCCTTCAGGATCGGGAATTGCTCCATCACCTCGTCGATGCGCCGTGCGATCCTCGACTGATCATTGGACGAAATGCCGCCGATCTCGAGATTATGGCGCACCGACAGCATCGGGAATAGGTTGCGTCCCTGGGGCACATAGGTGACGCCCTTGGCGAGCATCTTCGCCGGCGGCAAGGACGTCACGTCCTCGCCGTTCAGGAGCACGGTTCCCGAGCGGATCTTCAGGAGCCCGAAGATCGCCTTGAAGACCGTCGATTTGCCGGCCCCGTTCGGACCGATCACCGTGGTGATCGTACCCTTGTCGATCTTGAAGGACGTGCCGTTCAGGATCGTCATTTTGCCGTAGCCGCCATAGACCTGCTTGAGTTCCAGCATGGCTCAACCTCCGAGATAGGCTTCGATGACGGTCGGATCGTTGCGCACCGTTTCCGGGTCGCCTTCGGCGATGATCCTGCCGTTCGCCAGCACGATGATGCGCGTGCAGAGCGACATCACGAATTCCATGTTGTGTTCGATGACGACGAAGGTGGCGCCGCGTTCCTGGTTGAAGGCCTTCAGGCGCTCCTTCAGGTCGGCGAGCATGGTGAGGTTGACGCCGCCGGCCGGCTCGTCGAGCATCACCAGCTTCGGTCCCGCCATGAACGCCATGGCGGCGTCGAGCAGCTTCTGCTGGCCATAGGAGAGCGATCCCGCCTTTGCGTGGGTCTGGTGCCCAAGCCGAAAGAAGTCGATCATCCTCAAGGCCTCCTCGGTGAGGCCCGCATCCGGCTTGCCGAAGAGGCGCGAGAGCATCGTGCCCTTGTGCTCCTGGCCGGCCAGGATGATGTTGTCGAGCACCGTCATCTCCGGAAACACCTGCAGCATCTGGAAGGTGCGGCCGACGCCGAGCTTGTTGAGGTCGCAGGGGCGTTTGCCTGCGACCTCCTTGCCATCGACCAGCACGGTTCCCGTCGAGGCGGGCAGTTGCCCGAGGACGCAGTTGAAGAGGGTCGACTTGCCGCTGCCGTTCGGGCCGATCAGCCCGAGGATCTCGCCCTGGTGGACATCGAACGACACGTCGTCCACGGCTCTCAGGCCCCCGAAGGACTTGCTGACATTGCGTACGGAAAGGACCGGCGTCATCGTCCTGCCTCCCAGGTCGTGGCATTCGGGTTCTGCTTAAGCTTCAGGGCCGTGCGGGCACGCTCGACCAGTCCGAGCAGGCCGGTCGGGCAGAAGACCATCAGCACGATGACCAGCGTGGCATAGATCATCAGGTAGTATCCCTCGGTGAAGCGCAGGAACTCCGGCGCGAGAACGATCAGCAGCGCGCCCAGAATCGGGCCGAAGAAGAAGCCGGCGCCGCCGACTATGACCATCAGCAGAACCTTGAGCGAGACGGTCAGGCCGAAAGAATGCGGATCGATGAACTGGGTGAGCTGTGCGAGGAGGCTGCCGGCAAGCCCGCCATAGGAGGAGCCGATGGCGAAGGCGAGAAGCGTCGTCTTGCGAATGTCGACGCCAAGGCTGTTGGCGCGAATGGGGTTCTCCCTCAATGCCTTGAAGGTGCGGCCCCAGGGCGAGCGGATGATGGCGTAGAGGGCGGCCGCCATCAGCACGAAGAGCGCAAGAACGAAGAAGTAGAAGGCCAGCGGCGTCTGCGTCGGCAAGCCGAGGACCTCAGGCCGCGGAATGCCGACGATGCCGTAGGTGCCGCCGGTCAGCCATTCCTCGTTGCGCAGCACGAGCACCACGAGAGCGTTGAAGGCCAGCGTGATGAAGGCCAGGAAGTGATGCTGGACGCGCAGGGCCGGGTAGCCGAGCAGAAAGCCGATGACGAAGCACAGCACCATCGCCGCGATCATCGCGACCGGCCATGGCACGCCGGCCATGGTCATGAGCGCCGTCATATAGGCGCCGATGCCCATGAAGGAGGCCTGGGCCAGCGAGACCTGGCCGGCATAGCCGAGCGTCAGGTTGAGCCCCATGGCGGAGATCGAATAGACCAGCCACGAGCACAGCACGAACACGCCGTAGTTGGATTGGGTGAAGGGGAGCAGGATCAGGATCGCGAGACCGGCGACCAGTGTAGCGAGAGTGTGCTTGCTCATACGGTGCGTCCTTCTGCCTTTCCGAGCAGGCCTTGCGGCCGCACGAGGATGATGATGATGAGCAGGATCAGCGGGACCGCGGAGCGATACGACGCGGAAACGTAGGCTGCCGAGAGATTGTCGATGACGCCGATCAGGAGACCGCCGGCAAGCGCGCCGCGGATCTGGTTGAAGCCGCCGACAATCGCCGCGATGAAGGCGATCAGGCCGAGCGTCTCGCCGTTCGAGAACTTCGCCAGATAGATCGGCGAGATCAGGATGGAGGCGAGGAAGGCGAGGGTACCGTTGATCAGGAACGTGTAGAGGATCATCCGGCGGACCGGGACGCCGAGGATTTCGGCCACGTTCGGGTTCTGCGCGGTCGCCTGCATGCAGCGGCCGATCTTCGTCCGGTTCAGGAAGAGCTGCAGCAACGCCACCGCTCCGAGCGCGATCAGCAGAACGGCGATGTCCTGTACCGAAATGGCGGCGCCGAGGACGTTGAGGGTGCGGTCGGAAAACAGCGCCGGGAATGGCTGCGCCTCGGCCGTATAGAACTGCTTGACGCTTTCTTTCATCAGGATGCCGAGCGCGATCGTGGCGATGACGATCGGCAGGACGCCGTGCGGCAGCAGCGGATCGATGATGATGCGCTTGAAGCCGAGGCCGAGCAGCAGCAGCGAAAGAACAAGCGCGATCGCCATCGCCACCGGAAAGCTCAGGCCGAGAAACTGCGTTCCGGCGAGAACGAGGAAGGCGGGCAGCATGATGAACTCGCCCTGGGCGAAATTGATCGTCTGCGACGCCTGCCAGAGCAGGGTGAAGCCGATCGCCGCGAGCGCATAGATCGACCCCGTTGCCAGTCCGGAGACGAACAACTGGAAAAACGTGTCCATTGAAGATGTCCCAAAGAGGGGGGCTCCCAGCGGGCCGGAAGCCTGCCCGTTTTTACAGTTTCGGCAGTGTGGTCACGACGGTCTGCTTGCCGTCCTTGACCTCGACGAGGAAGCTTTCGCGGTTGACCTCGCCCTTGTCGTCCCAGCTGGTCTCCATCAGGATGCCGGGTTCGTCAGCCGGGGTGATGGTCATGCCGTGCAGCGCATCCGCAAAGGCCTGCCGGTCGACCTTGCCGTTCTTGGTGGTGACGTACTTCACCACATAGGCGCCCATATAGGCCTTGATCGCATTGTGATCGGGTTTGTAGTTGTACTTCGCCTCGAACTTCTTGGCGAATTCCTCGATGCCGGGGATCGGCGCATTGGCGCTGAGGCCGACATGGCCGCGCACGCCGTTGACCGCATCGCCGGCAAGGTCGACGACCTTCTGGTTCATCAGCGTCGTTTCGCCGAAGACCGGCTGGGCCACGCCCTGCTTGCGGATTTCTTTGAGAAGCCGGGCGCTTTCCTCTTCATGCAGATAGGCGAAGATCGCATCCGCATTGCTCGACTTCAGCTTGATGACGTCGGCCGCGAAATCGGCCTGCCCCACCTCGCTCGATACGTCGGCATTGACCGCGATGCCGCTCTTCTCCAGCTCGGCGACAAAGGAATCGCGTCCGCCCTTGCCGAAATCGTCATTGACCCAGGCGACGGCGACCGACTTCACCTTCATTTCCTCGGTCAGGTACTTGACCAGTTTGGGCATCGACTGCTGGGCGCCAAACGAGGTGCGGAAAATATAGGGATTGCCCATGTCGGTGATGAACGGGGCCTCGGCGCCGGTCA
Organism: Sinorhizobium fredii USDA 257; assembly: GCF_000265205.3. Taxonomy (NCBI): domain Bacteria; kingdom Pseudomonadati; phylum Pseudomonadota; class Alphaproteobacteria; order Hyphomicrobiales; family Rhizobiaceae; genus Ensifer; species Ensifer fredii. The sequence continues at coordinate 2,230,028 of NC_018000.1, read as the reverse complement.
GCTGCGGCACACCGTTCTGCTGGGCGACCATCATGTTCACCTTGACCGAGCCGGAATAGATCGGTCCCATGATGACATAGGCGCCGTCGTCGATCGCCTTCTGTACCATGGCGCGCGAGGTGGTCGGGTCGGTCTGCGTGTCGTAATCCGTCACCTCGACCTTTTCGCCGAGGATGCCGCCGGCAGCGTTGATCTCCTCGAAGGCGAGCTTCAGCGCATCGCGCCAGTTGCTCCCGACGGTGGCGCCGGCGCCCGAAAGCTCGATTACGTTCGCAATCTTTATCGTGTCGGCCCAGGATATGTTCGGCAGACCGGCCGATATCGCCATGGCGATCGCGATCGACGCAATAGCTGTCTTTGTCATGTTCTCCTCCTTAGTCCATTCTTTTATGAGCGGCGAACCTCCCCCGCCCAGCTTCGTGATACTGGCCGATCTCCGGCGTAACGGCAAATACCAAGTTGTGTAGAGTCAATAACATCATGTTATCTTTTGGCGCGGGCCATTTCGGCTCTCAGCGTGTCGATGAAGCGCTCCGCGAAGATCGATCGCGGCACGTCCCGGCGGTACGCGACGAAGGTCGGAAAGGTCGTGTCCGCTTCGATCTCCAGGCATTTGATTCCTGGCACCCTGCCTCCGGCGACGGTAAACTCGTCGATGATGGCGATGCCGAGATCGGCGGCGACGAGGGCACAGACGGTCGTGCCGAAACGCGCCTTGATCTTCATATCATAGGCGAGGTTCTGACGACGGAAAATCTCGGTCATCACCCGCCCATAGGGATCGTTCGGATCGATGCCGATCAACGTATGGCGGACAATGTCCGCCGGTGCGATCGTGTGCTTCGCGGCGAGCTCGCTGTTTTGCGGGACGATGCAGAGCAGCCGGCCGGTCGCGAGCGGTTCGAAATGGATGATCGAATGTTCGAGATAGGAGCTGATGGCAACGACCTCGCCGCGGCCGACGAGCAGGTAATCGACCGCTTCCTCAATTTTAAGAATGTTGATATCGACATAGAGCCCCGGATACTGCTGGCGCAGCTTGGCGATCGCTCGCGGCACCATCACATTGGCGATGCTCGGAACGGAGCCGATGCTGAGCTCGAGCCCATCACCTTTTTCCAGCCGCTGCACCGCGAACTGCAGATCCTCGACCTGTCGATAAACGGTGTCGAGCAATCCGAAAATGTGCCGCGCTTCGGGCGTCGGCACATATCGCCCGTGGCTGCGGTTGAAGAGGCGAACCCGAAGACTGTCTTCCGTATACTTCATCAGCCGGCTGACACCGGGTGCCGCGACGCCGAGGAGCTTCGCCGCACCGGCGACTGTGCCGGTGACCATGATAGCGCGGATCACCTCGATCTGTCGCAAAGTCAGCATGACGCCTCCCAACGCCTCCAACGAATCCATTGGTAAGTTTCAAGCGCCGCAGAAACAAGTTGTTAAGTTCACCCATCTCATTGGTGGTTCACGACGTCATATAGGCGCTGCTGGGCGGTCTCGACGGACATGCTCTCGTCGCTGAAGAATGCAGCCAGTACGCCGATCCAGCCGTCGGACATCTGCGTGGGCATGGCCATCGACTGGGCGCTGACGCCGCTGTTCCGGACGATCTTCTCGAGGCCCAGCCGGCCGCACCGGTCGAGCCCGCTCGGATCGACGTCGGTGCGGACCGGCAGGGAACCCTTGATACGGCTGAAGGCAACCTGATTGTCGCGATCGAGCACCATGCGCGCGAAGGCGCGCTGCGCTTCGGCGGCGCCTTCGCGGTTGGTCAGCGGAAAGGCGAAGGCGTCGATTACCATGAAATAGGCGATTTCGGTGCCGGGCATCAGGCTGCAGCCGAAATCCTTGTCGACGGCGTAGCCGCGCGCCACCAGTTCACCCTTTGCCCAGTCCCCCATGAACTGCATGCCCGCCTTGCCGGCTCCCACGGCGGCCGTGGCGTCCGCCCAGGTCCTGTGCCGGCGAGCTGCCGCCGGTTCCGTATAGCGCGACAGACGCCGCAGCATGCCGAGCGCCTCTGCCATGCGCGGATCTTTGACCAGCGCCGGGTCGCCGCGGATGATCCGCGCGTAGCCATCGGCACCGAGTTTCGAATAGACGATGCCGTTGAAGATCAGGGAGATCTCCCACGGGCCTTCGCCGAGTGCGATGGGCAGGTGGCCCGCGGCCTCGATCTTCTCGGCGGCGGCGAAGATCTCGTCCCATGTCTCGGGCGCTTTCAGGCCGGCCTCGCGGAAGATGGCCTCGCTGGTCCAAAGCCAGTTCTCCGCGTGGATGCTGGTCGGCGCGAAGAAGACCTTGTCCTTGTAGGTAATGCGATCGAGCACAGTTGCCGGCAGGACGCGGCGCCAGTCATCCGACGTGGCGACCGCTTCGATGTCGAGCACGATGCCCATCTCCGGCAGCTCGCGGGAGCCCTCATTGGCGTTCCATTGCATGACGGCGGGCGCATAGCCGTTGGCGATGCGATCGCTGACGATCCTGTGCACCGCCACTTTGTTTTCCGCAGGAAGATCGACCCACTGATGGCCGGCTTCGGCCCATGCCTTCCGCAATACGTCAAGTGCCGCCGACTCGCTCTTCGAAATCCAGAAATGCACGACATCCACAGCGCCGCGCTGATCGGCCGCCGCAGCGGGAAGGGAAGTCGCCAGCAGGAGTGCCGCCGCAAGCCAGGCACCCTTGATTTCTTTTCTCACAACATCCTCCATCCTTTTAGGTCACCGCCGCGCGATCCGCCTGAGCGGCGCCGTCGCAGGTCCTGAGTCCGTGCGCCGGTGGATGGCAGCGGCCTGCTGCGGCAGCCGCTTGCCTGCAAGGGCGACCGGCTCGGGTCTGGCGAAATGGTATCCCTGGCCGACGTCGCAGCCGGCCTCCATCAGGAAGCGTCTTTGCTGATCCGTCTCGATGCCCTCGGCGACGCAGTGCTTGCCGAGGCTCTGGGCAAGATGGATCATGGCGCGGATGATCTGCTCGCTGCGGGCGTCGCGGCCTATGCCGTCGACAAAGCTCCGGTCGATCTTCAATTCGTCGAAAGGGAAATCGCGCAGATGCACGAGCGAGGCGAAGCCGGTGCCGAAATCGTCGAGCGAGATCGAAAGGCCGTGCTCGCGGAAGCGTGCCACCGTCGCCAGGATCTGGTCGGCCGAGCGATTGAGAAAAACGTCCTCGGTAATCTCGACCGCGAAATCCTGCCACTCCAGGCGGTTCTCCCGGACGGTGGCGGCGAAGAACTCGTAGCCTTCGCCGCCGACCAGAAGGACCTCGGGAAGATTGACCGAAACGGGGCCGGGAACAAGGCCGGCATTCTTCCAGGTCTTGAGGTCGCGGCCGACAGCGGCGATCACGGCGCGGGTCATGCCGCGGATCAGCTGCGTGCCTTCCATCAAGGGCAGGAAGCGCCCGGGCGGAAGCAGACCGAGTTCGGGGTGCTGCCACCGCACGAGCGCCTCGAAGCCCAGATGCGTCCCGGTCATGAGATCGACCTTCGGCTGGTAGTGCACGACGAACTCGTTGCGATCGGCCGCAAGGACCAGGGCGAGCGAAAGCTGGTTCTCTTCGAGCCGCCGCGCCAGCGCCGCCTCGTCGAATATAACCATGGTGTTGCGGCCGGCCTTCGCCGTATAGAGCGCCAGGTCCACGATGCGCATCAATCCGGCCTCGTCCGAGGCGTGATCGGGCACAATGGCACCGCCAATGCTCGCCGAGACCTGCAGGCCGCGTCCCTCGAAGGGAATGGCCGCGGCGATCGCCTCGATCGCCCGCTCGGCAACAGATTCGAGCGCGGATGCATCGCCAATTCCAGGCAGCAGCACGGCGAACTCGTCGCCGCCGAGCCGGGCGATGAAGTCGCTCGCGCGCAACGTCTCCTGGAGGGCGCTCGCGACGTGGCACAGCACCGCATCGCCGGCCGGATGGCCGAGGCCGTCATTGATGCTCTTGAAGCGGTCGAGGTCGACCAGCAGCATGGAGAAGACGGCGCCGGTCCGCTCCAGTTCGCCAAAGAGATCGCCGAGCGCGGCGTTGAAGGACGAGCGGTTGTTGAGACCGGTCAGAGCGTCGGTGTGGGCAAGAATCGTTAGCTGTTGCTCGAAAGCCATCGTCCGGCGTTGCTCGTTGCGCAGCTTCTTCAGGAGGGGACTGAAGAGGAAGGTGCTCGCCAGAACAACGGTGGCGGCGATCAGTGCGAGGAGACCCGTGCTGATACGCTTGGCATTATCGATGCTGACGTCGCTGCGGTCGTGCGCGTGGCGGATCAGGTCGGCGAACTGGCGCATCAGCATGCTGTCGGCGGCGACGGCGAAGTCAATCGGCCCCCAGAACGAATAGCGCTGCCGGCGGTCCTCGGCGCTGGTATCGGCAATCCGCGCCGCCCGCTCGAGAAAGTCCTCGAGGCGGACATTGAGTTCGTGGCGCAATTCAACCGAAATCTCGTCGCGCGGGTTGAGCCGCTCCAGGAGATTGCCGCCGATGCTCCGATCCAGCGCGTGCAATTCTGTGCTGATCGCCCGGATGTCGCCTATCGCCCGGTGGATGTCGTCGCTCATCGGACCGATGATGTAGTCCGGCAGGTTCGGATCAGCCGAGGCGCGCATCAGCGCGCGCGTCTGGTTGGCGAGCTGCTGGAAGCGGATGAACTGATTGCTGGTGAGAAAACTGATTTTCTGTTGAAGCGAATGGCGGTCGAGGGCGACCAGCATGGTCAGATAGGTGGCAGCGATCAGCAGCGTCATCACGATGACGGCATGGAGATAATGCCGGCCGATCGACCGAATGTACTGCTCCAGCGATTGCCGCGGCTTGCTCAGCGGTTTTCCAGTCATCTCGTCATCCTGCCCCGCTCCTACCTTTGTTGCCCCCGCCTTGCCTCCGTCAGGAGCTGGTCCTCGCTGGCTGTTCGTAGGCCCCTCGCACGGATTTCTGTGACAAGGCTGTCATGATGCGGTCGAGCTCGTCGGCAACCGAGAGCATGCGATCCCTGGCGTTCACGAGGTCGGCCACGCGGGCGCGGTCTTCGGAGGTTCTGGTCGAAAAAACGGCGATATTTGACATTTCGGAATTCCATGAGCTGTTAGAACGGCGGCGCGGCGACACCCGCCCCTCACCCTGGCCTTTACCCGCAGGCGGGGAGAGGGGCGTGGAGGGCGAGTCCCTTCGCCCCGCCGGGGAGAAGGTCGCAGCAGCGGGATGAGGGGGCGAGCTCCCCATCCCGGGGAAGCGCTCAGAACTCCTCCCACTCGTCGACGGCGGCCGCGGTCGCGGCCTTGCTGCCGAAGGCGCGGGCGATGCGGCCGCCGAGCGCACGTGCCGGGGAAGCGACCGGCTTTGCCGTCTCGCGGGCGGCACGCAAGTTCGATGCGCCCTCGAGCTTGAAGCGGGCGACAAGATCGCGGAGTTTCGCCGCTTCCAGGGCGAGGCTTGAGGCCGCTGCGGTCGACTGTTCGACCATCGCGGCATTCTGCTGGGTGCTCTGGTCCATCGAATTGACCGCCGTGTTGATCTCGGCAAGCCCAGTCGACTGCTCCTTGGCGGAGACGGCGATCGCGTTCATGTGGCTGTTAATCTGGCCGATGAAGCCGCCAATCACGTTCAGCGCCTCACCGGTATCGCGCACCAGCTTGACGCCGCTTCCGACTTCGGTCGTCGAGTTCTGGATCAGCCCCTTGATTTCCTTGGCAGCCTGCGCGGAGCGCTGGGCAAGCTCGCGCACCTCCTGGGCGACCACCGCGAAGCCCTTGCCGGCATCGCCTGCACGGGCCGCCTCGACGCCGGCGTTGAGCGCCAGGAGGTTGGTCTGGAAGGCGATCTCGTCGATGACGCCGATGATGTTGGAGATCTGCTGCGAGCTCTCCTCGATGCGGCGCATCGCCTCCTCGGCATGCGACACAACCTCCGCGGATTTCGCCGCGCTGTGGTTGGCCTGGGTCGCGACCGTGCGGGCTTCCTCGGTCAGCTTCGTCGAGGAGCCGACATTGGCGACGATTTGATCGAGGGCAGCGGCGGTCTCCTCCAGCGAAGCGGCCTGCTGTTCGGTGCGCTTGGCGAGATCCTGGGCGCCGGAGGCGATCTCGCGGGTGCCGTTGTCCATCGTGCCGATGCTTTCGGCGATGGAGGACAAGGCCGTGCCGAGCTGGCGGACTGACTGGTTGAAGTCCTGGCGCAGCGACTCGAAGTCCGGCGCGAAGGCGTCGTTAAGCTGGAAGGCAAGGTCGCCGGCTGCAAGCCGCTTCAGGCCGGCGGCGAGATTGTCGGAGGCAAAGCGCAGCGCTTCGGCCTCGCGCTCGTTGCGGCGCTGGACCTCGGCGCGCTCGGCTTCCTGGCGGCTGCGCGAATCTGCCGCCTCCACTTCGAGGCGCTGATTGGCGAGCGCGTTCTGGCGGAACACCTCGACGGCCTCGGCCATCGCACCGATCTCGTCCTGACGGCCGGCGAAGGGGATCTGCGACTGCGCGTCGCCAGAGGCGAGATTGCGCATTGCGCCGGTAATGCGGGAAATCGGATTGGCGATACCAGAGACGGCAAAGGCGATGACGCCGCCGCCGGCAAGCACCCCGATCGCACAGAGAATGGAGATAAGTTTCAGGGCACTTTCCAGGAGATTCTGGATGTCCGCACCGGAACGGGCGGCGCCCTCCTTGTTGAGGCCGACAATGACGTCGACCGACTTGGCGATCTCGGCAAAGCGCGGCGCCATTTCCTTGGAAATGATCTGCTTGGCGTCCTCATCCTTGGTTGCGGCCGAAGCAGCGACCATCCGGCGGCCCGAGTCGATCAGTTGGCCGGCCGCGTTCTTGATCTTCGCGAGTTCGGTCTGTTCGTTCGCCTCGGTCACGAGCGCCGCGTAGTCGTCGATCGCCTTGAAGAAGCGGCTCTTCTCCTCCTCGATCGCCGTTTCGGCCGCGTGTTCCTCGTCGTCCGTCGTCGCCAGGACATGGCGATTAAAGGCCACCCTCAGGTCGGAAAGAGCGGTATCGATCTCCTTGGATCGCTCGACGCTCGGCAACCAATTATCGACGATCTCATCGCTCTTGACGTCGATGGTGGAGAGCGAGCTGATCGATACCCAGGAGATGGCGGCGGTCGTCAGGACCATACCGGCAATCGAGCCTATCAGCGACAATTTCACACTTGGTCGTTTCACTATGACTACCTCTGAGCTGTATTCGGGAGACGAATCTCCGCGTGGTCGAGAATTTTGCCGCGATAGCTTGCCCGGTCGCTTCGAAGCCAGGACAACGGGAGGATTGTCCTTCGAAGGCAGCGGGGACAGCTTCAGAGCCCGAGCACGCAGCCGTCCTCTCGCGCCCCTTGCCGAGCGCGGCCAGCCGATCCTCGAAATCATGCGGTCTTGAAAATCCGGCGGGCTCATCCCGCAGGAGCGAACGGAGGAAAGGCCGGAGCCTTCTGGAGATCGAGACTCCGAGGAATCGGATACCGTCCCCCGGTTGCATTGGCGATCGCCGTCGCAATCACCACCCAAGCGGTGTTGAGTAAACAAACGCTTAAATACAACGCATGTCGAACAGTTCGCGGCGGAAAGTGGACACGTCCGTGCAGAAAGTGGATAGGACCAGTGTTTCGTTCCGAAACCGCATCGGCCCCACCCCGTGCAAACGGCTGGCAATGCCGCGGCGGACGTCGCCGCTTCGGGCGATTGCCGGCGGCGCACTGTCCGCCTATTGTCCCGAACTCTGCATGTTCTCCTTAAATCGACCTCGATCTAAGGAGACAGGCAGCAATTCAAAGTGCTAGCGACCTTTGCGCGTCTGATAAGACGAGCGGCGCTGTAGAAGGAAAAACGCATAGTGATGGCCTATTTGCTGGTATTCCTCGGTGCCGGACTGGGCGGGGCGATGCGCCATGGCGTTAACCAGTTGGCCACCCAGGTCCTGGGTGTCGCTTTCCCCTATGGCACGCTGGCGGTCAACGTCACTGGTTCCTTCGCGATGGGCCTCCTTGCCGAATATTTCGCCTTGCGCGGCCATCTGCCTCAGGATGTGCGGCTGTTCCTGGCGACGGGCGTGCTCGGCGGGTTCACGACCTTCTCCGCCTTCTCGCTCGACACGATCAGTCTCTGGGAGCGCGGCGAGTGGATAGGCGCTGCGGCCTACGCCGCTGCCTCCCTGGCCTTTTCGCTTCTCGGGCTGGTGGCCGGCCTGATGCTCGTCCGCTTCGTCACAGCCGGACAGGCGGTGTGATCGCTGCGCGCTGAATATTAGTGTTATCTTCTGTAGCAGGCGCGAATTCTTCACCAATTCGAAACCAAGAAGTGCCATTTCTTAAGGCTGAACGGAGCGACGCAACGCGCGTCTCAGCCGCCATGAAGGCGGTGACCAACAGCGAGCAACTCGCCCGCATGAACTGGGTTTTCACTGCATCGGACGGATGACGGCGGCAGCGTCGGCATGGCGAGATGTGGTGAAGCACCTGCATGCCATGCAGATCGCACGTATTCATCTCATTGGATATTGAGGGCAGGCGAGCGGCGCGATCCGGCTGTGCGCAATCGCGAAGCGTCAGGGACAAGGAAACATCGATGAGCCATTTCAAAAGCTTCGGGATCGCCGCACGCCTCGCCACCGGCTTCGGCTTCCTGCTTCTCATGATGGTCGGCTTGACCATCTATTGCGCCGTTGAGGTCGAAGAGATCAACGGCAATCTCGCCACCATCAATGACGTGAACAGTGCGAAGCAACGCTTTGCGATCAATTATCGCGGCAGCGTCCATGACCGGGCCATCGCTATCCGCGACGTCACGCTGGTGACCTCCAATGAGGACCACAATACGGCGGTCGCCACGATCGCGAAACTCGCCGCCACCTACGCCGAAAACGAAAAGCGGATGGCCGAAATGATCGCCTCTCCGGCCGGCGCGACCGAACAGGAGCGAACCATCCTCGCCGAAATCGCCGCGATCCAGGCCAAGACCAATCCGCTCGTCGCAGAAATCATCGCGCTGCAGAAGAAGGGGGACCGAGAGGCGGCGCGCCGCATCCTGCTGGAACAGGCCAGCTCGCTTTTCGAGGCCTGGCTCGGCGCTATCAACAAATTCATCGACTACCAGGAAGCCTTGAACAAATCTATCGGCAGCGACGTGCGCGACACCGTGAGCGGTTTCGAATCCGTGGCATTCACGGCGCTCGGTGTCGCGGCGCTTCTTTCGATCGTCGCCGCCGCGCTGACGGCGCGCTCGATTATTGGCCCGCTTTCCAAGCTTCAACTGTCACTGAAGGCGATGGCCGAGGGCGACTTGAGCGGCGACCGCCGCCTTGAGGCGCGCCGCGACGAGATCGGGACGTTGGCCCGTGCGGTCGCCGCGCTGCGGGATGCGATCTCCGCAAAGGCTGAGCGCGAGGCGGATGCAGAGGCGACACGGGCGATAACGGCGCGCCAGCGGCTCGAAGAGGATGCGAAGCAGCGCGATGCCCTGGCAGAACAGACGGGTGAGGCCGTCCATCAGCTTGCCGCCGCGCTGCAAAATCTGGCCGACGGCGACCTGACCCAGAGGATCGATACGCCGTTCATTCCGTCGCTCGACAAGTTGAGGCTCGATTTCAACGCCGCGGTCGAAAAGCTGCGCGAGGCGATGCAGGCGGTTGCCGAGAATGCAAGCGCCATCGCAGGAGGCGCGCAGGAGATCCGATCTGCATCCGACGATCTTTCCAAACGGACGGAACAGCAGGCGGCTTCCGTCGAGGAGACGGCCGCCGCACTCGAAGAGATCACCACCACGGTCGCCGACTCCAGCAACCGCGCTCAGGAGGCGGGGCAACTCGTTCGCAAGACGAAGGATAGTGCGGAGCGTTCCGGACGCGTCGTCCGAGACGCGGTCGACGCCATGGGCAAGATCGAAGCCTCGGCGGTCGAGATCGGCAATATCATCGGCGTGATCGACGAGATCGCCTTCCAGACCAACCTCTTGGCACTGAATGCCGGCGTCGAGGCGGCTCGTGCCGGCGAGGCCGGCAAGGGCTTCGCCGTCGTTGCCCAGGAGGTACGCGAGCTGGCACAGCGTTCCGCCAAGGCCGCCAAGGAGATCAAGGAGTTGATTAACACCTCGAACGACCACGTCAAGAATGGCGTGGCCCTCGTCGGGGAAACCGGCAAGGCGCTGCGGGAAATCGTCGAGCAGGTCCAACAGGTCGACGGCAATGTCGGCGCGATCGTCGAAGCTTCGAAGGAGCAGGCGACGGGCTTGAAGGAGATCAACACGGCCGTTAACACGATGGACCAGGGGACGCAGAAGAACGCGGCCATGGTCGAGGAAGCGACGGCCGCCGCCCACGGTCTTGCCAGGGAGGCGGACGCACTGTTCCAATTGTTGCGCCAGTTCGATATCGGCGCAGGCGCGGCATCGATGCACACGTCGTCGGCTCCCAGCCGGCGCTCGGCTGCTTGACCGGCTTGCCAGCTGGTCGCCAAGATCGTCCAATCCTTCCGGGGGAATGCACTGTGGCGGAGGAATGGCAGGCGCTTTGATGTCGCCGGCGGCTTTGTCGTCCTGCCCTAAGTGGGACCCCCCTCTGCCCTGCCGGGCATCTCCCCCACAAGGGGGGATCGGCTGCTCGCTCTACACTTGCCGTGATCATGGATGCGGTGTGAGCTCGTGACATCGATCTTAAGGCAGATCGGTGCCTCTAGCCAATTTCCCCCTTGTGGGGGAGACGCCCGGCAGGGCAGAGGGGGTGTCGACATCCGCACTCCCGATCCGCCGCTGCAATTCGATCGGATGCGGTTCTAGCTATTCAAACCGAACCGGCAGGGTCCAGCTGCCATCGAGCCTTACTTCGAGGCGGCCGGGTGCAGCGACATCGAGGGCGCCGCACAGGCTGCCGGTGGTGACGATCTCTCCGGTAGCGAGTGTGTCTTCCGCCCTTTGCGTTTCATTGGCCCAGCCGACGAGCCAGGCGAGCACGTCGCCAGCCGGGTGGTGGGCCTCGCCGGCGAAGAGCGGCGCTCCGTCGAGGCTCACTTCGAGGCTCCGCGCCTCCGCGCCATCGAGAAGATTGCGCGGCAGTTCGGGCCCGAGCGCATAGCCGGCATTGCCGAGACGATCGGCGAGGAAGAGAAGGTACGGCGCCTTGCCGCCTTCCTCGATGCGGCTGTCGAGCACCTCGACGCCGAGATGGACCGCGCCGATCGCGGCGATCACCTCGCCCCGGCTGTAGCCGGTCTGTCGCGGCGGCAGGTCCGAGGCGAGACGGAAGCCGATCTCCGCCTCGACGCGCAGGCCTTTCCGCCAGCGGAAGGTCACGGGTTGCCCATCCGGCCCGGCGATCGCGACCGGCGAGAGGCGGCCGGCGACGCCGACGCCTTCGGGCGAGCGGGCCACCTTGTATCCGCTGGCAGGCGCTTCCTCGGGCGTGACGAGCAAAGCCTGCACGGCGATCGCCTCGGCAATGGTCTCGGGTCCCGGCAGTTGCGCGGCGGCGATGCGATCCTTTGCGGTCGCGAAGCGCTGGGCGAGTTCAGCGGGATCGAAGGTGCTTGCAGCGTCTATCATGGTAATCATCCGGAATGAGAGGGAGAGGGTCAGGCAGCGGAATGGGCGACACCCGTCGACCCTCTGAGGATCAGGCGGCTTTCGAGCGGCGGCGGCGGCGGCGGTTGCTCACCCGCAAGGCAAGCTAGCAGATAATCCGCCGCCCGCCGTCCGATCTCGGAATTGTCGACGCGCATGGTGGTGAGCGGCGGGTCGGTCTGTTCCGCCATCGCCACGTCGTCGAAACCGGTGATGGAGAGCTCTCCCGGCACGTCGATGCCGAGCCCCCGCGCCTCGATGAGCGCGCCGATCGCCAGCGCGTCGTTGCCGCAGACGACTGCCGTCGGGCGGGGCCCGGGGGCTTCGATGATCGAGCGCAGGCTCTGGCGGCCGAAGGCAATGCTCGCCGGCCCCTCGCGTACGTGCTGGGGCCGCAGCGCCACGCCTTCTTCGGCAAGTGCTGCGCACAGGCCTTCAATTCGGGCCACTACACGGTCGTTGTCGATCGACGGCTGATGGATAAATCCGAAATCGCGATGGCCGAGATCGAGCAGATGGCGGGCGATCCGCCGGAAGGCGGCGGCATTGTCGAAACCGATGCTCGGGTGAGGGGAGCCGGGCCGGTGCGAATAGGTGAGGACGTAGGGGACGCCGCGCGCCGCGATCGTCTCGAACAGGCCGGGGCGATGCGATTCCCCGACGATCGCCAGCGCCTCAACGCCGCGCGCCAGCATCGTCCGGACCTGGTTTGCGGCCTGGTCGGCGTCGTAGTTCGAACAGCCGATCAGCACCGTGACGCCGTCTCCGGACAAGCGGGTCTGTAAGGCGCCGACCTGCGAAGCAAAGACGTCGTTGTCGAGCGTCGGAATGAGGACGCCGGCAAGCCAGGTGCGGCGGCTCGCGAGCGCCGCGCCGGCCGGATGCGGCATCCAGCCAAGCTCGGCCGCCGCCTTCAGCACTTTTTCGCGAATTTCCGGCGCGACCTTCTCCGGCGCATTGAAGGCCCGCGACACCGTGGCGGTCGAAACGCCGGCCAGCGCCGCCACGTCGAGGGCGCGTGCCCCCGCCTGTGAGTTCCGCTCTCTTCCTCCACGTCCCATGGGGCCAATTCTCCTCTATCGATCAGGTATGTATACGGTTACATCGCATTTTCCAATAGCTTTACTTTCTGTTTGACACATCGCATGAAAGTGCTATGTAAGCGCTTACATCTTGACCGGCTTCCGGAGGCGATCATGTGCCGAGGCGCATGATCGGGAAAGCCGTCATCGGAGGAGGAACCGCCATGCACGCGATTCGGAAATTCCTGCTAAGCCCCGTGCAGTTCCTGCTCGCCGCCTGTCTCGCGGCTATGCTGGTTCTGGTCTTCGGCAATGTCGTGCTGCGCTATGCCTTCAACACGGGCATTTCCGTGTCGGAGGAGCTGTCGCGCCTGCTCTTCGTCTGGCTGGTCTTTCTCGGCGCCGCGGTGACGCTGTTCGAGCAGGCGCATCTCGGCGTCGACACGCTGATCAGGCGCCTTTCCCGCAAGGGCCGCCTCGTCTGCTTTGTGCTCTCCAACCTGCTGATGCTCTATACGACCTGGCTGATCTTTTCCGGCACCTGGCAGCAGGCCGGCATCAATCTCGGCATGACGACGCCGGTCATGGGCATTTCCCAGGTCTGGTTCTTCGTGCCGGTGCTGATCTTCACGGCCTTCGCGGCCGCCTGGTTCTGCCTGTCGCTCCTGCGTTCGCTGAGCGGCCGGATCAGCGACGAGGAGCTGATCGGCGTCAAGGAATCGGAAGAGGATTTCGGTATCGCGCAATTGCCGCCTGGTAGCGGGCCGCCGCGCTGAGGGTGTTGCCGAGCCGTCTCGATGCGCCGCGCCGGCGCTTTCCGAAAGTTGCAGCCGCGATCAGAGGGGCGTGATCCCCTTCAGCACCAGCGGCAAAGGTTGGTCCGCGATGACAATTCTGGTCTTCATCACCGCCCTCCTCGCCGCCATGGCGATCGGCATGCCCATCGCCTATGCGCTGCTCCTCTGCGGCGTGGCGCTGATGGTCCAGCTTGCCATGTTCGATCCGCAGATCCTGGCCCAGAACCTCGTCGGCGGAACCGACAGCTTCACGCTGCTGGCCGTTCCCTTCTTCATGCTGGCGGGCGAGGTGATGAATGCCGGCGGGCTCTCGAAGCGGATCGTGGCGCTCGCCCTGACGCTCGTCGGCCATGTGCGCGGCGGGCTCGGTTATGTGGCGATCATCGCCGCCTGCGTCCTCTCGGCACTCTCCGGTTCCGCCGTCGCCGACGCGGCAGCGCTCGGGGCGCTGCTCGTGCCGATGATGGTCAAGGCCGGCCACGACAAGGCGCGCTCCGCCGGCCTCGTCGCCTCGGCCTCGGTCATCGGACCGATCATCCCGCCGTCTATCGCCTTCATCCTGTTCGGCGTCACCGCCAACCTGTCGATCTCGAAGCTGTTCATGGCCGGCATTGCGCCGGGTCTGATGATCGGTGCCGGTCTCGCGGTCGCCTGGTGGCTGATGGTGCGCAAGGAGGAGATCGAATTGCGGCCGCGCGCCAGCGGCGCCGAGCGGCTGAAGGCGCTTCGCGAAAGCCTTTGGGCGCTGGGCCTGCCGGTGATCATCATCTTCGGGCTGAAATTCGGTCTGTTCACGCCGACCGAGGCCGCCGTGGTGGCCGCCGTCTATTCGATCTTCGTCGCCACTTGCATCTATCGCGAGCTCAGCCTCGGCCAGCTCTACGCCGTCTTCGTCTCCTCCGCCAAGGTGACGAGCGTCGTCATCTTTCTCGTCGCGGCGGCGCTCGTCTCGGCCTGGCTGATCACCATCGCCGATCTGCCGGGGCAGGTGATCGAACTCCTGTCGCCCTTCATGGACAGCCCGAAGCTCTTGATGCTGGCGATCATGATCCTCGTCGTCATCGTCGGCACGGCGATGGACATGGCGCCGACCATTCTGATCCTTGCGCCGGTGCTGGTGCCGGTGGTGCAGGCAGCCGGCATCGATCCGATCTATTTCGGCGTGCTGTTCATCATCAACAATTCCATCGGCCTCATCACGCCGCCGGTCGGCACGGTGCTGAACGTCGTCGCCGGCGTCTCGCGGCTCAACATGGAAACGGTAATCCGGGGCGTCACGCCCTTCATGGTCGCCCAGCTCGTCGTGCTGGCGCTGATGATCGCCTTCCCCGAACTCGTCACCTGGCCCGCCGCCTGGCTGGGGCGCTGATTTCCGAAAGAATCGCATCGTATCAAGGAGGAAACGACATGCGTAAGACATTGATGGCAGTGATAACCGGTCTGATGCTGGCATCAGCCGCGCCGCTCTCGGCAAGCGCCGAGATCCACGAGCAGACGCTCCGCTTTGCTAGCGCCGGCGCCGAAGGCTCGCCGCTCGTCATCGGCCAGCGCAAGTTCGCCGAGATCGTCAAGGAAAAGAGCGGCGGCAAGATCGACGTCAAGGTCTTCCCGGCCGGCATGCTCGGCGGCGACCTTCAGTCAGTGACCGCGCTGCAGGGTGGGCTTCTGCAGATGTCCGTCATGAACGCCGGCCTGATGGCGAGCCTTGCGCCGGACTTCGCCGTGCTCGACCTTCCTTTCCTGTTCGAATCGACCAAGGAAGCCGATGCGGTGATGGATGGCGAGGTCGGCAAGACCTTCGCCAAGCAACTTGACGGCAAGAACCTTGTTGTGCTCGCCTATTGGGAACTCGGCTTCCGCAACCTCACCAACAGCCGCCGCCCCGTCGAGAAGGTCGACGACATCGAAGGCCTGAAGATCCGCGTCGTGCAGTCGCCGATCTATCTGGAAATGTTCCAGGCGCTCGGCGCCAATGCGGTGCCGATGCCCTTCCCGGAAGTCTATACGGCGCTCGAGACCGGCACGGTCGACGGCCAGGAGAACCCGGCGCCGAGCATCCTGACGGCAAAGCTCAACGAGGTGCAGAAATACATCACGCTGACCCGCCACACCTATAATCCGATGGTGCTGCTATTCTCGAAGCCCCTCTGGGAGAAGCTCGACCAGGACGAAAAGGACCTGTTGCAGGCAGCCGCGAGCGAGGCGGCCGCCTTCCAGCGCCAGCTCTCCCGCGATGCCGATCAGAAGGCGGTCGACGCGCTTGCCGCTTCGGGCATGACGGTCACCAAGCTACCGCCGGAGGAAATCGCCCGGTTCCGCGAGAAGACCAAGCCGGTTGCCGATAAATTTGCGGCTTCCGCCAATCCGGACCTCGTCAAGGCGCTCAAGGAAACGATCGAGCGGGTGCGCGCCGCAAACTGAGATCTGAACTTGGCATGGGGCGTCAAGCTCCCGTGCCTTCCTCCCTTTTCCAATTCGAGGCTGACTGTCCATGTACACCAAAAACCGCCTGAAAGCCCACCTTGCCGCCGGTCATGTCGCGTTCGGATGCTGGGTCGGCGGCGGCTCGCCGACCAATGCGGAAATCCTCGGCCATGCCGGCTTCGATTTCCTGCTCGTCGATCACGAGCATGGCGTCGGCGAAACCAGCGAGATCATCGACACGCTGCGCGCCATCGAAACGACGCCCTCGCCGGCTCTGGTCCGGGTCCCCTGGAACGACCATGTTTTCCTGAAGCGGGTGCTCGATGCGGGTGTGCAATCGGTGATGATCCCCTCGGTCGATACGGCAGAAGCGGCGCTGGCGGCCGTTCGGGCCTGCCGCTATCCGCCGCAAGGCATCCGGGGCTATGCGGCGGGCGTGGTGCGCGCCTCGACCTTCGGACTTGAGCCCGGCTATGTCCACAAGGCCAACGAGAACATGCTGATCGCGGTGCAGATCGAGTCCCACACGGCAGTCGACAATGCCGATGTGATCGCGGCAACAGAAGGCGCCGACATCATCTTCATCGGCGTCAACGATCTCGCCGGTTCGATCGGCCGTCTCGAACAGACCGGCCATCCGGAGGTGCGCGAACTGGTTCAACGCGCCGAGAAGGCGATTCTCGCCTCCGGCAAGATCATGGGCACCGTGCCTAATGCCGGCGCCTCGGTCGCCGAACTGATCGACCGCGGCTACCGCGTCATCGCCGGCCCGCATGACGTGGCGCTGCTGCGCGATGCCGGTCTGGCCGCGATGGCCGAATACCGGGCGCTGCGGCAGGCGGAAAAGGGCGGCGAACAGGTCGCCTCATCCTCACACTTGCAGAAGTCTTACTGACCGGGCCGTCCGCCGCCGGGTCGTTCCGTGCCGATGGTCTTGGAGCCTTCCAGGGCCACCGGGATGGCATCACTGCTGTTGGTCCGATCGCCCAGCCGCGGAACCTGCTCCACCGAGTTCCGCCAGGGTTGCTGCGCGACCTCGAGGCCGATCCGATCGCTGGCCGCCGCGCGCGTCGCGCTCGTCTCGGTCCGGACGCCAGGAAGCTTACGATAAATTTCCAGGTAGTCGCGTGTCATCCGCTCGGTGGTGAAGCGTCGCTCGAAGGCTTCGCGCACCAGTCGCCTGTCGAGGCTCAAGACTTCATCCATCCTTCCCACGGCCTCCTCTACCCAATCCACGAGAATCCCCGATACGCCGTCCTCGATCACCTCCGGGGCGGAGCCGTACCGAAATCCGAGCACCGGCGTGCCGCAGGCCATGGCCTCGATCATCACCAGGCCGAAGGGTTCCGGCCAATTGATCGGAAAGAGGAGGGCGGCCGCGTTGCCGAGGAAGTCCGCCTTCTGGTGTTCATCGATCTCGCCGATGAACTCGACATTCGGATGGCTTGCCACCAACGGCTCGACCACGCTCTCCCAGTAGGCCCGATCCGCCTTGTCCACTTTTGCGGCGATCTTCAAGGGCATGCCGGCTTGGGTGGCAATATCGATTGCTCTCTCCGGACCTTTCTCGGGCGAAATCCGTCCCAGAAAGGCGAGATAATTGCCGGCGGGCTTTTCGGTAAACGGCAACACCGCCTCGTCCAAGCCGTGATAGACGGTGCCCCTCCAGTTAATGGGCGGGATCGGCCGGCGCTGATCGTCGGATATGGACACGACGGGAATATCCGTGAAGAGGCGATAGAAGGGCTGGAGGTCCATTAGGTCGAGACGTGTATGAAGTGTCGTCACCGTCCGGTCGGCGAAATCCCTGACCAGGGGAAAATGCAGAAGATCGATATGGAAGTGCAGGACGTCGAATTCCCGCGCACGACGCCGGACCTCCTCCAGCATGACGACGTGGTGGGGAAGGAAGTCGGTGACATCCGGGTTGAGCCTGAGGGCGACATCCGAGCAGGGTACCAGCTCGGCAGAGGTGAGCGAGTCGCCGCTCGCAAAAAGCGTGACGTCATGGCCGAGCCTGACGAGTTCTTCGGTAAGGCAATAAACAATCCGCTCCGTTCCTCCGTAAAGCTTCGGCGGAACGCGTTCTGCAAGCGGGGCGATCTGGGCAACTTTCATTGCTAAACTCCTGTGACCGCGCCAAGGAGCGGCGCGGTGCGTGCGCTCAGAAGGGCAAGGCCGATCTCACCTGCAACAATTGCCGAGAGCCGCTCTTGTTCCCGAAGCGCATCGGCTGGCTGCCTGTGGCTGCAGACGGGACGCTCGCTTCGCAAGAGGGTTGTGTCGAGAGCCAAGAAGACCTGGAAGCTCGCCTCCGGCAGGTGACTTCGCCGATCGGTGTCAAGCTTCCGAGGGCGTTGCCAGCGGTCCGGGCAATCGGGTTGGAACCTTCCTCTTCGAAGGGACGTTTGCGAACAAAACTCCCGCGAAGGTTTAAAGATGCCGGACGAGACGAAGAGACCAACTGTTCTCATCACTGGCTCGAGTGGTTTCCTCGGGCAGGCGATCGCGCGCGGCCTCAAAGACGGCTACCGCGTCATCGGCTTGGATGTGGCTGCACCGAAAGGCTCGTCGGACCGCCTCGAGACGATCGAGATCGACCTTACCTCCGACGAAAGCGTCACAAAGGCGGTGGAGGAGGTGGGCAAGCGGAGCGGCGGGCAGGTCGCCTCGGTGATCCATCTCGCCGCCTATTACGACACGACCGGCAAGGGCGATCCGAAATATGATGCGGTCAATGTTCAGGGCACGCGTCGGCTGCTCGCTGCACTCAAGGGACTTGAGACCGAGCAGTTCATCTTTTCCAGCACTCTGCTGGTGCATGCGCCGAGCCCTGAGAAGGGCGTGAGGATCAATGAGAACTCGCCGCTCGAGCCTTCCTGGGTCTATCCGCAATCGAAGGCGAAGACCGAAGCGGTGATTGACAAGGAGCGCGGGCAGATCAAGACGGTGATCCTGCGGCTCGCCGGCGTCTATGACGAGGATTGCCGGGCCGCCTTCATCGCCCAGCAGATTGCCCGCATCTTCGAAAGGCTGCCGACCGCCTATCTGTTCACCGGCGATCTCGAGGCGGGACAGCCTTATCTGCACAAGGACGATCTGGTCGAGGCCTTCGTGCGCACCGTCGACCGCCGCGCCGAACTGCCGGACGAAAGCGTGATGCTGGTCGGCGAGGAGGAGACGCCTTCCTATGGGGATCTGCAGAAGCGCATCGGACGGCTTCTCCATGGCGAGGACTGGCGCACCTTTGTCCTGCCAAAGGGCCTGGCCAAGACCGGGTCGTGGATGCAGACGGAGGTGCTCGATCAGGAGAGCGACATAAAACCGTGGATGGTTGAGAATTCCGACGACCATTTCGAGATCGACATTTCCCGCGCCCGCAGCCTGATCGGCTGGGAGCCGAAGCACAGCCTCACCCGGACCCTGCCGGAGATGATCCGGCGCCTCCAGGACGATCCGACCGACTGGTACGAGAAGAACAAGCTCGAACCCTCCACCGTTGCAGCTTCGGAGCCGGAGATCGAGCAGGCCAAAAGACGGCTCGAAGCGCCGCTGGAGCGCAGCAACAGGCAGGTCGAGGCCGCCGTCGAGCGCCAGCGGCTTCGCACCCTCTGGGCGCCAATGGTCAATGTCGCGCTGGGGCTGTGGCTCGTCGCCTCGCCGCTGACGCTCGGCCTTTTCGACCCGGTCGCCGCGCCGATACCGCCTGCCCTCGGGCACGAGATCGCGGCGGCCGACATCCGCAATGCGCGTCTCGGCATGAGCGAGATCGCGTCGGGATTGCTCGTCGTACTGTTTGCATTTCTCGGCATGTACCGCCGCTGGGCCTGGACGCAATGGATCACGGCGGCTCTCGGCGTTTGGATCATGCTTGCGCCGCTCATATTCTGGACGACCAGCGCTGCCGCCTACGCCATCGACACGCTTGCCGGCCTGCTGATCCCGGTGTTCGCCGTGATGATCCCGCCGACGCCCGGCATCAGCAGGCGGGCGCTCGCGGCAGATGACGACCGGCCGCTCGGCTGGAGCTATTCCCCCTCCGCCTTCACGCAACGCATTCCGATCGTGGCGCTCGCCTTTGTCGGCCTGTTCGTCTCGCGCTATCTCGCCGCCTACCAGATGGGGCATATCGATGGCCTCTGGGACCCGTTCTTCGGACCCGGCGGGGCTGCCGTCGGCAATGGCAGCGAAGCGGTAGTGACCTCTTGGGTATCGAAGGGCTTCCCGATCGCCGATGCCGGGTTCGGCGCCTTCGCCTATGCACTCGACATCCTCGCCGGCGCGATCGGCGATCGGCGCCGCTGGCGTACCATGCCGTGGATGGTGCTGCTCTTCGGCCTGCTGATCATTCCGCTCGGCGTAGTCAGCGTCTCCTTCATCATCATCCAGCCGCCGCTGATCGGCGCCCTCTGCACGCTCTGCATCATCCAGGCGGCCGTCACCGTCGTGCTGATCCCCTATTCGATCGACGAGGTGCTGGCAGCCGTCCAGTACCTCTGGCGGGCAACAAAGGCTGGCGAGCCGTTCTGGCGCACCTTCTGGCGGGGCGGCCCAGCCCTTTCGGAAAACCAGTCACCGGAGCCGGATCTCGAGCGGCCGGCTTCCGAACTCATCAAGGAATTCATTACCGGCGGCGTGAACTTCCCGTGGACGCTGGTGGCGAGCGTGGTTCTCGGTGCGGTCCTGATGACGACGCCGCTCATCTTCGGCAGCGCTCCGCCGCTTTATTACAGCGACCATGTGATCGGCTGCCTCGTCATCATGATCGCCGTCACCGCGATGGCGGAGGTCGCCCGACCGGTGCGTTTCCTCAATGTCGCGCTCGGCGCCTGGGTCGCGGCCTCGCCGTTCCTGCTTTCCGGCGGCGGCACAGTTGCAAGCTTAGCGGATGTGCTGATCGGCCTGGGCCTGATTGCCCTCAGCCTGCCGCGCGGGACGCGCAGCGAGGAGCATTATGGCGGCTGGGATCGGGCGATCGTCTGAATGATCTGGAGCTTGTCCCGCGGGGCGCCTGTCTACCTGGCCTACGACACGTCCGACAGCCCGTCGAGGCGACGCGTGCCGTACCAGCCGCCAAGCCAGGCGGCAGCCGCCCCGAGCAGCAGCGAGAAGAAACCCAGAAATGCGCCGCTGGAGACGAGGGTGGCGGCCGTATCCGCCGCATCGGCGGCCCTCCGCTGCGCATCCTCAACGGCCCTGCGGTAGGTCTGTTCGTAGTCTTCAACGCGGGCGCGCGCCTGATCCGGGGGGATGTTCTGAGCACGCGCAAGGGCGTCGGCTGCTCGGTTACGCGCTTCCTCCGCTTGTGCCTCGTCGCCGGTGACGAGAGCGCGGATCGACGCGACGGCCGCATCCCGCATCGCGGCCGGATCATTGCCTCCGATCGTTTCGCGGATCTGCCGCTCGATATCTGCGAAAGGGTCGTCGGCCGTTGCAAGCGTGGGAGCCGCCGTCGTTGCGACCGTCGCGACGGTGCGCCCGGCGCCGCCGACGACAGAGGAGAGACCGCTGAGCGCCCCCCCGAGCAGCGCACCGACGGAAGTCGTCAGCAGATAGACGACGATGAGCGTCGTGACGGCCCACGATGTCAGCCCATGATAGGCTCCGGTCGCCGTACCGGATCGCCCCGAAAGCCGGCTGGCCAGATAGCCGCCGGCAAAGGCCGAGACGATCCCGGAAAGAGCGAACCAGATACCGCTCGCGATCGAGAACGTGCCGGGGCCGGGATTGTCGCCGCTGCCGGGGTCGAAGGCTGCCGCGCCGAGGCCGACGCCGAGCAGATTGAGCAGAAGCTGGACTGCCAGCGCCAAGGCAACGCCGGCGAAGATCGCTGCCCAGGAAAGCTTGTTGGGCGCGATGGCGACCAGAGGCTCGGCGGGCGCTGTTGCGGGACTCGTGTAGAGCGGGTCGCTCATGGAAAGCTCCCTTGGGATTCAGGATGTTATCGTCCTGAAGCTAACCGAGCCAAATCGGATTGGTTCCCCTTCAGGAAGCTCTACCGGTTAACCAGCCAGAGGATCACGGTCAGGAGGATGCCGACGAGTAGGCCGGTGGTGATCGGGATGTAGATGGTGAAATTGTCGCGCACGATCAGAATGTCGCCCGGCAACCTGCCGAAGCCGATGCGCATGAGCCACGGCCAGAGAATACCGACAGCGACGATGATGAGGCCGATGATAATCAGGATACGGGACATCTGTGCCTGTCCAGGCTCGCGAAAAGCGAAGACTGCACCGATCATATAGGGCTTGCCGCCGATGGCCTACTGCATGAGACGATGCATCCGACCTAAAGCCAGCCCCTAGGTGGCTGCCGTCAGAGCGCCGGCGAACAGAAAAGCCGAGTCGATGGTGGACAATTCGCATTGCCAGGCCCGGCGGCCCGTTTCGATGTCCAGGAAATGATAGAAAAGCCCTTGTACCCGGATGCACCGGGCTCCGGCCCCTGCCGGCAATCCAGCAGGAAACGCATTCGCCTGCGGGTGATCTTGGCAGCGAATTCGCGGATGACCACCCCGCGCTCGACAACGACGGGGATCGTCGCCAGCGCCATGCCGATTGCCGCGATGCTTGCCGGCGCATGCGGCTCGGTCTTGTCGCGGACGAGGCCGTTGTCCGGGTTCGTACATTGGAGATAGTACAACAAGGTGGTGAATTGCAGCCGCGCCAGATCCTGGTCCGTCGGTAAACGATCGAGCTCGGGGGCGGTCGTGATCATTTCGGACATGAGCGCCACGCTTGTCATACAAGACGAAGTCGAACTCCAAACCGCGGCGACGGGCAAAGTCGTGCGCCATTGTCACATCTCGAAATGAGAGCATTGTCCCTGTCGCCATCGACGCGAACCAGAACGATCGGACGGTCCCCGGAAATCCCACGTGACCAGAGCGCTTCCCGATCCAGGCGGGTTTTCTTGAATGCACTCGCCAGCCGCATGGCCGGATTTGCGAACAGGATGCGCGCGGCAAGCTGGTTGACCAGCGATACTTCGGCGGCGGTCAAGTTCGAGCCCTGAAGCTCCTCCTGGTGAGCCTCCAGCGCTTCCGCTGGGGCGTCAGCCCCTCGTATTCGCCGTAGTTCCACTCCATCAAATTTCCGTCGGCGATGGTCTCGGGTCCGACCATCAGGTCGCAAGTCTCCCGTGCCCGCCGCAGCGGGCTTACGAGGACGAGGGCGAAGGTTCTGCCGGCCAGCACCGGCCGCATCCGTTCCGCCTGTCGTCGTCCGTTGTCGGTCAAGGGGAGGTCTGTCGTTGCCGTGTGTCGTCCGCTCAGACTCCACTCGGTCTCCCCATGCCTGATGACGAATATGTTCACGTCCAGGCCCTCCCGGCTCAGACGTTGTCCGCTTCCGTCGAACCCCGCCGACCACCCACGGCCGCCGCCTGTCCCCACGCCCAGCCGGCGATTTCGGGCATGTCTTCGCCATGCTTCTCGATGTACAGCTTATGGGCGATGAGTTTCTCGTGGATTGCCTGCTTGAAATAAGCGGCGCGCGCACCCAATTGCGGCAGCCGGTCAATGACGTCCTCGATGAGATGGAAGCGGTCGACTTCGTTCATGACCACCATGTCGAACGGGGTGCTCGTCGTTCCCTCTTCCTTGTAGCCGCGGACGTGCAAATTGTCGTGGTTGGTTCGACGATAGGTGAGCCGATGGATGAGCCACGGATAACCATGGAAGGCGAAGATTATCGGCTTGTCCTTCGTGAACAATGCGTCGAAGTCGCGGTTTGACAGGCCGTGCGGATGCTCTTCCGACGGCTGGAGCTTCATCAGATTGACCACGTTGATCACCCGCACTTTCAATTCCGGCAGGTGCTCACGGATCAATTCGACTGCAGCCAGTGTTTCCAGGGTCGGAACGTCACCGCAACAGGCCATCACGACATCAGGCTCGGCCCCCTTGTCGTTGCTTGCCCACTCCCAGATGCCAAGTCCCGCGGTACAATGCTTGATCGCCTCGTCCATCGTCAGCCATTGTGGCGCGGGCTGCTTGCCCGCGACCACGACGTTGACGTAGTTGCGGCTGCGCAGGCAGTGGTCCGTCACCGACAGAAGCGTGTTGGCATCCGGCGGCAGATAGACCCGGATAACGTCCGCCTTCTTGTTGACCACGTGATCGATGAATCCCGGGTCCTGATGGCTAAAACCATTGTGATCCTGGCGCCAGACATGAGAACTCAGAAAGTAGTTCAATGAGCCGATGGGACGTCGCCACGGGATTTCGTTACAGACCTTCAGCCACTTGGCGTGCTGGTTGAACATCGAGTCGATGATGTGAATGAACGCCTCGTAGCAGGAAAAGAAGCCGTGGCGCCCGGTGAGCAGATAGCCTTCCAGCCATCCCTGGCATTGATGCTCGCTGAGGACTTCCATGACCCGGCCGTCCGGCGCCAGATGATCGTCCTCCGGATAGATGTCTGCCATGTAGCAGCGATCGGTGACCTCGAGCACATCCTGCCAGCGATTCGAATTGTTCTCATCCGGGCTGAACAGACGGAAGTTCTTGCTCTCCATGTTCAATTTCATCACGTCCCGGAGAAACTTGCCCATTAACCGTGCCGACTCGGCCGTCGTCGCCCCGGGCTTGGGAACGGAGACCGCATAGTCGCGGAAATCCGGCATCTTCAGGTCGCGCAGCAATAGGCCGCCATTGGCGTGCGGATTATCGCTCATCCGCCGTCGGGCCGTCGGCGCGAGCGCCTCCAGTTCGGGCTTGAGGCGGCCGCCGTCGTCGAACAGTTCCTCTGGCCGATAGCTCTTCATCCACTTTTCGAGAATTCGGATATGCTCGGCCTTGTCCATATCGCCCATTGGCACCTGGTGTGAGCGCCAGTAGTCCTCGCACTTCTTGCCGTCGATTTCCGGCGGGCAGGTCCAGCCCTTCGGTGTACGGAAGACGATCATCGGCCAGGCGGGACGTTTCACGTTGCCGTTGCTGCGCGCATCGGTCCAGATTTTCCGAATTTCCGCCACGGCGGTATCGAGCACACCGGCCAACTGCTGGTGCACGCTCTCCGGGTCACTGCCCTCGACGAAATACGGGGCGTAGCCCATGCCCTCGAAAAATTTTTGCAGCTCGTCCCTGGGGATGCGGGCGAGGAAGCACGGGTTGGCGATCTTGTACCCGTTGAGATGGAGGATCGGGAGCACGCACCCGTCGCGGGCCGGATTGACGAACTTGTTGCCGTGCCAACCGGTCGCCAGCGGTCCTGTCTCCGCTTCTCCGTCGCCGACAATACAGGCGACGATCAGATCCGGGTTATCAAACGCCGCCCCGTAGGCGTGGCTCAATGCATAGCCAAGTTCGCCGCCTTCGTGAATGCTGCCGGGCGTTTCCGGCGCTACATGGCTAGGAATGCCGCCGGGGAAGCTAAACTGCTTGAACAGCCGCTTCATGCCCTCCCCGTCCTGGCCGATATTTGGATAGACTTCGCTGTAGGTGCCTTCGAGATAGGCGTGCGCAACCAATGAAGGCCCGCCGTGCCCCGGTCCGATGATATAGATCATGTTGAGGTCGTCGCGTTTGATAACGCGGTTGAGATGGACGTAAAGCAGGTTCAAGCCTGGCGACGTGCCCCAGTGGCCGAGCAGTCGCGGCTTTATGTGCTCGCGCTTCAGCGGCTCCTTCAGGAGAGGATTATCGAGGAGATAGATCTGGCCCACCGAAAGGTAGTTCGATGCCCGCCAGTAAGCATCCATTGACTGCAGTTCTTCTTGAGAAAGCGGACCGCCTGTTTCCGACCGCTCCTTGAGTGCGAGCTTTGACTGCCGTGCCGTGTTAAGCGAAACCATGGGAACCTCCGCCGTCGAGAACCCATTCCGCTGGAAGAGGAGAACGGGTCATCCCACTTGCGGCCTGCACGAACTTGCAAGCCAATTCGGGTTACCGGAACGCGTTCTAAGGCCGAGGCACAATTGCTGTCGCGAAATCATTATCACTGGACGTTCGTCACTGGATGTTCGCCACGCTCAGCATTCATCACGAGCGGGAAGCGCCGCTAGCCGCAATCGCGGCAGATAGGAGCACTTCGTATACGCTTGCGGCTCGATATGTTCGTCCCGCCGTCAGGGAAACCTTCGTGCTACCATGCAATATGCTGATGAGACTTCGACTTTCGCACAAAGAGCATCCAAGGCACAGTAAATTCGAAGCGAACGATCCGGTTTTGATCCGGCAGCGAGAAATCGCTTGTCGGGTTTCACCAAGACTGCCGTCGGTACGGCAGCGGTGGCGGCGCTCACCCACGCCACCAGCGATCGCACATCGCCGGATATGCCGGCGAAAATCGGGAGCGTCAGTCATGCGCGGTGAGTGCTTGAAGCGTTGTGCGTCTGAAACGACGCACGACGGTGTAGGCTGAGACAGCGGCTTACTTCTGCTCGTCGGTCGCGAGGCCGTATGTCTCGAAAAGACGCGCTTGCGTTCCATCGGCAATGACCTTGTCGAGGCCCTTCTGCATGCGGCCGATCAATTCGTCCGGTACAGAGGGATTGCAGGCGATCGAGTAGATGTCCTCGGCAAGGACCACCGTCGATTCGATGGGTGTTCCCTCGCGCTTCAGCTTGTCGAAGTATTTCTCCGAGATCGGCATCAGGTCAATGCGGCCGGTCAGAAGCTTTTTGAGTGTCAATTCCAGGTCCGTGGCGAGGTCGATCCGCGGAAAGCCGTTTTCCTCGAGAATGGTCTGGGTGAAGTCGTCGCGCTGCGTGCCGACCTTGAAGGCTTTGGCCTCGTCGAGCGACTTCGGATTGGCGGGCGAACCGGCCTTGCGGATCAGCACCGTGCGGCTCTTCAGCAAAGGTTCCACCCATTTGAAGCGGCCGTGGCGCTCCTTGTTATGGACGGTGGTGAAGACGCAATGCATCTCGTGATTCTCGGCCAGGAAAAGCGCCCGAGCCCACGGCATCATCTCCATCGTATATGGGAGGCCGGCATCCTCCATGAGAAGCCGGACCTGCTCGACGGAAGCGCCCTTATAGACTTCGCCCTCGCGAAAATTGAAGGGCGGGTAGGACTCGGTCACGAATTTCACGTCCGCCGATTGGGCAACCAGCGGGAAGAGAAATGGTATCAAGAAGAAGAGCTGTTTCATTGTCAGGTCCTTGGCACGGCCAGCAACGGCCGTTGCTCGCATTCGAGTCCGGATAGAATTGCGCCGACGGGCTGGGGGCGCCCGAGGAAATAACCTTGCCCTGAGTTTACGTCCAAGGAGAGGAGCGCGTTCAGCTGCTCCTCGGTTTCGATCCCCTCGGCGACGACCTGGCAGTTCAGCTCCTTCGCCACCGTATGAATGCCGGCGACCAGCTTGCGGACCCGCCGGCGGACCATTTCGCTTTCGTCCGTCAGCGATCGGGTGAAGGCCTGGTCGATCTTGATGATATTGACCGGGAAATGAACGAGGTAGCTGAGCGAGGAATAGCCCGTGCCGAAATCGTCGAGCGCGATCTTCATTCCGGCGCTGCTCAGAGCGCCGAGTACGTCGCGGATATCGGGGCTGTGGTGCATCAACACCGCTTCGGTGATTTCGATGACGATGCGGCTGGGGGTGATCCCCCATTTCATCAAGGTGGAAACGGTGCTGGCCGGCAGTTTGGGGCAAAATTGCAGGGGCGAGAAGTTGACGGCCAGATAGGCATTTTCCAGGCCCGGAACGGACGTCAGGCGGGCCAGGTGGGCGACGGCCTTCTCGAAGATGCGCTCGCCGATCCTGAGGATCGCGCCGGTCTCTTCGGCGACCCGTATGATATCCGCCGGCGGCAGCACGCCGTGTTCGGGATGGTTGAGGCGCATCAGCGCTTCGAAGCCGGCGATCCGCCCGACCTTGAGATCGACGATCGGCTGGAGATGCACGTCGAACCAGTCCTGCCGCAGCCCCTCCTCGATATAGGTGTCGATCTTCAGCCGTTCCTGAGCAAGGCTTGCCATCCTCGGGTCGAACAGTTTCGCGCCGTTCTTGCCATTGTGCTTGCGGGCATACATCGCCATGTCCGACTTCTGCAGCAGTTCGGCGGCGGTTATCGCCTGTATCGGATAGAGCGCGATGCCGATGCTGGCGCTCAGCGACAGCGTGTTGCCGTCGACGATGACCGGCTCCGCGCAGGCGGCGGCGATGCGCTCGGAGATCTGCAGCGCGGCGTTCTGCGCCTTGCTTGCCGGAATCAACACGACGAATTCGTCGCCGCCCAGTCGCCCGACCTTATCCTCGCCGCGCACCTGCGCCCGGATGCGGCCGGCGATCTGGCGCAGCACTTCGTCGCCGGCGGCATGGCCGAGATTGTCGTTGATCTGCTTGAAGCGGTCGAGGTCGATGAGCAGGCAGGCGAGTTCTCCGCCGTCTTCGGCGGTCTGCCGGATCGCCGCATCGAGCGCCATCTCGAAGCCAGGGCGGTTGAGGAGGCCGGTCAGATGATCGGTGATCGCCTGAACATGGTTGCGCTGTTCCGCCGTCTTCAGTTCCGTAACGTCGGTCATCACGGCCAGCGACAGGGTTTCGCCCGCCTCCAGAGCCTGCACCTCTTTGATCAGAACGTCGATCAGGCGGCCGTCGGCGCATCGGAACTTGACAGTAACGGTGGCGGCTTCCACGTCCTCGCTCGCCTGCCGCTTGCGGTTTTCGTAGGCGGCGCGCGTCGCCGGGTCGAGAAAATCGGTGAAGGCGCGGCCGACAACGGTGTGGCGATCGTAGCCGGTGGCGAGCAGCCAATAGTCGCTCACCGCCGTCAGGCGATCGTCGTCGTCGATGGAATAGAGCTTCGCCGGCGTCAGATTGTAGATGCGCGTCGTCTTCTGGTGGGCGCGCTTGAGATCGTTTTCCTCCTGGGCGAGACGCGCTTGCATCTCGTTGAAGTTGGCGGCCAGCATTCCCATTTCGTCGGCGGATACCCAGTCCACCAGATGGCGGGATCCGAGCCGGCGCGTCGCGTCGATAGCGTGTGTCAGGCGGAGCAGCGGCCGCGTCACCATCATGCGGTTGCCCAGGATTGCCGCCGCCGTGATGATCACGATCGCAAACAGGAAGATGCCGATATAGACGGCATCGTCGACCTCGAAATCCGAGCGGAGGTCGCGCTGACGCAGCGCAATCTCCAGACTTCCGACCGTCTTGATTCCATCGACTGAGTGATAATGGACGGGGGTGGAGAGAATCTGCCCGGGCGGATCCTTATCGCGGGAGCGCTCCGGCAGCCTGACGTTGAGCCCGCCGGCGACCTCGTAAACACGGACGGAAACCACCGAACGGTCTGCGAGGATCGTACTGGCGATCTGCCGGACGCTCTCCTCGTCGAAATCCCAAAGCGGCTTTCCAAGGGCCAGCGAATTGGCTTTGAGCAGGACTTGGCCGTGATCGATGACGTCGCGATAGGCGCGCTCATTCGAGAGATAGAAGAAAAGCACGAAGAGCGGCGCGATCAACAGCAAGAGAGCGCTGGAAACGATCAGTATGAAGCGGCTTTCTACCGAATGCGTATTCATCAATTTGCTCAGGACCACACCGCACCGAGAAGGCAACGCGAGGTTCACCTGCGGCCTTAATTCCGGTCCGAGCTCCGCTCCGCGGCAGGGCCGCAGCGATCTGTCGCCAAACCCATCAGCAATGCGAGCAAAACCGAACCGAGCCTATGGTCCATTGAAAACATTAGACTTCGGTAAATAATACTGCTCGCCGATAGCCGGATCGCGTTGGAACATCCGATTTGCGCAGATGTCGCCGGCGCCGACCGGGAATCGTCCTTGTCCAGGTCTTCATGGCGTCTGGCGGCTGCCGTGGCTTTGGGCGAGGAGCCAATCCCGCATCGATCGGACATGCCCGGCCTTGTGGGGACTGCGCGGATGGACGATGTAGAAGCCGAGCTCGTCGGTCACGGCAAAGTCGAGGGGGCGGCAGAGGCGCCCGGCAGCAAGATCGTCCTCAACGAGCGCCTCGGTGGCGAGCGCGATGCCCTGGCCGGACACGGCGGCATCGATCGCCAAGGAGCTGTGCGAAAACCGCAGCGACTTGAGGGTCCTGACGTCCGCCGCAACGCCGGCGCGCTCGAGGAACACCGGCCACATGCCGTGCGCGTCGTGGAGCAGCACGTGCCGCGTCAGATCCTCGACGGTACGGATCTGGCTTTCGGCGACGATGGTAGGGCTGCAGACCGCAATGAAACGCATAGGAAACAGCAGTTCGCCGGTCAGCCCGGGCCCGAAGGGCGGCTTCGTCTGGCGGACGGCGAGATCGACCCCGTCGCTTTGGAAATTTGCAAGCCCGTTGCCCGCAAGCACCTGCACCTGCGTGTCGGCGTTCGAATCGGAGAATTTGCCGAGGCGCGGGATCAGCCATTTCGCCGCAAAGGACGGCGTCACGCTGATCGTCACGACGGTCGTTGCGGGTTTCAGTTCCTGCGTGGCGTCCGAAATCAGCGACAGAGCACGCTGCAGCGGCTTCATGTAGCGCCGGCCTGCCTCGGTCAGTTCGAGACCCCGAGCGCGGCGATCGAAGAGCCTGGTGTTCAGATGCTGCTCGAGAGCGCGCACCTGCTGCGCGACGGCCCCTTGTGTGACGCCCAGCTCCTCCGACGCGACGCGGAAATTCAGGTGGCGCGCCGAGCTCTCGAACATCCGGAGCGCGTTCAGAGGGGGAAGTGTGTAGGGTCCTTGTCCGCCAGCCATCCAGTAGTTTTCCTACAGGCACGAGAGTATTTTTCTGCTTAGACCCGGACCGCGCGCCATGTCAAACTCGGCCGAATTTTCAGGCAATCTCCCGCGAAAGGACTGGACATGACAGAGAATAGAGTGGCGCTCGTCACGGCAGGCGGCAGCGGCATGGGGGCGGCGGCGGCGCGCCGGCTCGCCACGGATGGCTACAGGATTGCGGTGCTCTCCTCCTCCGGCAAGGGCGAGGCGCTGGCGCGGGAACTCGGCGGCCTCGGCGTCACCGGCTCGAACCAGTCGAACGAGGACCTGAAAAAGCTCGTCGATCTTGCCATTTCCACCTGGGGGCGGATCGACGTGCTCGTCAACAGCGCCGGCCATGGACCGCGCGCGCCGATTATCGAAGTCAGCGACGACGACTGGCACAGAGGCCTCGACACCTATTTGATGAACGTCATCCGCGCGGTGCGGCTGGTGACCCCGGTCATGCAGAGCCAAGGCTCGGGCTCGATCATCAACATTTCGACGGCCTGGGCCTTCGAGCCCTCCGATATGTTCCCGACCTCGGCCGTTTTCCGCGCCGGCCTCGCCGCCTACACGAAGATCTATGCGGACAGCTATGCGAAGGACAACATCCGCATCAACAACGTGCTGCCGGGCTGGATCGACAGCCTGCCGGCAACCGAATCCCGGCGCGACAGCGTGCCGATGAAGCGCTACGGGACGAGCGAGGAGATCGCCGCCACCGTCGCCTTCCTCGCCTCCGAGGGCGCCGGCTATATCACCGGCCAGAATATCCGTGTCGACGGCGGGCTGACCCGCTCCGTGTAAGACCAATCATCGTCGCGCAAGGGCCCGCGCAAGAGTCGGCGCGGGATCGCAGCGGCCGGCCTACGAGCAGAGTGCGCGCACGAATAGTCCCGCATGCCGCCGTTTCAATGCCGAAGCGATCGCCGCCAGATCTTACTTCATTTTCGTTCCCGTCTTGAGCCTGGCGTTCAACTCGGCCTGCGCACGTTCCAACCGGGCGAAACCGCGCCATCGACGCGGCTCGCCGCCTCCACAATGAATGGCTGAAATAGGTACGAACAGCGGAGCAACGGTTCGGGAACGAAATAACCTGCCCTACTCCTTACGGATTACGACAGGTGCGGAACCTCTAGGGAACAAACCTTTCGCCTCGTGGTTGGCGACCGGAAGGGACTGTGAGGTTGGAGAACAGTCAATGAAAGGTATCCTCATCAAGAGTGCCCTTGCCTTGAGCCTGGGTGTGGCCTACGGGCCGGCGCTCGCGCAGACGGAGCAACCGGCGCAAGGTCAGTCCACGGAATGTCCGGCTGGCACGGAATGTCCGCAAGGCGGGGCCGAACAGGGCCAGCAACCCGACGCGCAAGACGGAGCAACCCAACAGGGTGGCGAGGCGACCGGCCAGGGCCAGCAGGGCCAGTCAGGCGAGCAACAGCCGCAGGCCGAGCAGGGCGGCACCGAACAGCAGCAGCCGGATCAACAGCAGCAAGAGGAAACCGGCACGCAGCAACAACAGAAGCAGCAGCAAGGCCAGGATAGCTCCGATCAGCAGCAGTCCGATGGTGATGCATCCAAATCCGAGACCGAGCAGCAGCAGGGCGAAACCCAGCAGCAATCGGGCGAAGACGAATCGCAGCAGACCCAGGAGGGTCAGGCCACCGGTTCGTCCACGGATGTCGACGTGACGGTGGAGCAGAAGACCGAGATCACTCAGATCATCAAGGAAGAGAAGGTCGAGCCCATCGACGTTGATTTCGACGTTTCCGTCGGCGTTGCCGTTCCCGAAACCGTAAAGGTCAAGCTGAGGCCGGTTCCGGCCCGCATCATCAAGATCGTGCCGAGATACGAGGGCTATCTGTTCTTCGTCTTGGCGGACGGCCGGATCGTCATCGTCGAGCCGTCGTCGCTGAAGATCGTCATCATCCTGGCCTAGCGATTTGAGCGTGAACTAGGCTCGCCGGATCGTCCGGCGGGCCTCTTTTCGAACACAGATGGAGGAGGGTGGATGAAAGACGATTGGCATGGCCACAACAGGCGGAACGCGACGCGCGCGGAGCCGCGGCGCGACCATGACTACGGCGGACAGGGTGGACGGTTCCGCGACAGAGCGCCTGACGAGGAGCGGTGGCTTCGCAGCGGCGACGAGAGTGGCGAAGGCGCCTGGTTCGCGGACGCGCTGCGACATTCGGATCGTGGCCGCGACTTTCGCGGCCGACGCGCCGATCTAAAGCGCCGCATCGAGGAGCTCGGTTCCTTCGATCCTTACGAGAATGCGCCGCCGTTCCGGAACCGGTCCGGTCAAGAGGATTGGCCAGGCGCCCGCAGGGGCCGCGACGAAGATGGGCGCTTCCGGGGCAAAGGACCGCGCGGGTACAAACGATCAGACTCGCGGATCGAGGAAGACCTCAACGATCGGTTGACCGAAGACCCATGGCTCGACGCCTCCGACATCGAAGTCTCGGTTGCGGGTGGCGAGGTGACGCTGGGCGGCTTGGTTTCGAGCCGCCAAGACAAGTGGCGGGCGGAGGACTGCGCAGAAGCCGTTTCCGGCGTCTCCTATGTGCAAAACAATCTCCGGGTGAGGCGGGCGGGCCTGTGATGGTTTCGGCTGATCAGGCGCGTGTTCAACATCCCCCTTGACCACTATGTTATCGATAACATAGGCTCCTCCTCAACCGCCGCTTTGGGAGGAGCGCATGGATCGTCAAAAGCTCTTGGAGTTCCGCTCCATCACCAAGGAGTTCGGCGGCACCCGGGCCCTGTCCCAGGTCTCGCTCGACCTCGAAGCCGGTGAAATCCTCGCGCTTCTCGGCGAGAACGGCGCCGGTAAATCGACCCTGATCAAGACGCTCGCCGGCATCTACCGGCCGGATGGCGGCGAGATACGGTTCCGCGGCGAACCCTATGTCAACCAGCCGCCGAAGCCGAACAAGCGGCAGCCGGTCGCCTTCATCCATCAGGATCTCGGCCTCATCGAATGGATGACGGTTGCCGAGAATGTCGGCCTGGCACAAGGCTTTTCGATGCGGACGCGGCTGATCGACTGGCGGCGCACGGAGGAGCGGGCCCGCGAGGCCTTGCGTCTCGTCGGCTGCGATTTCGATCCCTCGACCCGCGTCCAGACGCTGAGCCGCACGGAAAAATCGCTGGTGGCGATCGCCAGGGCGCTGGCCGTCGAGGCGGACGTGCTGGTGCTCGACGAGCCCACGGCAAGCCTGCCGGCGGACGAGGTGGAGCGGCTCTTCAACGCCATCCGGCCGCTGAAAGAGCGTGGCGTCGCGATGATCTACGTCTCGCACCGGCTCGACGAGATATTCCGGATCGCCGATCGCGTGGCCGTGCTGCGCGACGGCCGTCTCGTCGGCCAGAAGCCGGTCGCGCAGACGACGCCGGACGAACTCATCGAAATGATCGTTGGGCGCAAGGCCGATCAGCTTTTCGTCAAGGCGGCGAGCACCCCGGGCGAAGCGGTTGTCAGCGTCAGGCAGCTCGCCTGCCAGGGCGTCGGTCCCGTCTCCTTCGATGTGCTCAAGGGCGAACTCATCGGCCTCGTCGGCCTGCGTGGCGCCGGCCAGGAACTGGTCGGGCGCGCCCTGTTCGGCTGCGCGCCGTTTTCGGGAACAGTGACGATCGGCGGGCAGCAACCGGACCTGACAAGCCCGGTTGCGGCGATGCGCTCCGGTGTCGGCCTGATCGCCCGCGACAGAACGGAAGAATCGGTCGCCATGTCGCTGTCGCTGCGCGAGAACACCTTCCTCAATCCGCAGGCGGCCGGCCGCGGCCTGTTTTCGGTCCTCGCGCCGGCCAGGGAGGCCGCCCTGGCGGAGGCGATCGGTGAAAGCGTGGGCCTGAGGCCGAATGACCAAAGCCTGCCTATCGAAGCCCTTTCGGGCGGCAACCAGCAGAAGGTCGTGGTCGGCCGCTGGCTCGCCACCGGCCGCAAGCTGCTCGTCGCCGAAGACCCGACCGCGGGCGTCGATGTCGGGGCCAAGGCCGACATTTATCGGCTGATCGCGCGGGCGCTCGAGGCGGGGCTCGCGGTTGTCGTCGTCTCGACCGACTTCGAGGAAATCGCCCATATCTGCCATCGCGCCCTGGTCTTTTCGCGCGGACGCATCGTCCGCGAGTTGCAGGGTGAAGAACTGACGACCGCGGCGGTGATTGCCGCCGCCTCGGCCTCCGAAGCCGCCTGAGTTCCGGGAGAAGAAGATGCAGTCGATCGAATCCACCGCGCTTGAACCGACAAGAGGGGAGCTTGCCGGCCTCAGTCTGGCGCAGAAGCTCATACGTTTCCTGCCGGTCTATGGCCTCGTCCTCCTGACGCTGTTGCTGGTCGTGCTGTTCTCGCTGCTCCTGCCGCAGACCTTTCCCACCGTCCTGAATGTCCGCTCGATCATCTCCGACAAGGCGATCATCGCCATCCTGTCGCTGGCGGCGATGATCCCGATGGCCTCCGGACGCATCGACCTGACGGTCGGCTACGGCATCGTCCTCTGGCACATCCTGGCGATAAGCCTGCAGACGATGTTCGGCGTCCCCTGGCCGATCGCCGTCATGATCGTCCTGCTGCTCGGCGCGCTTACCGGTTTCCTCAACGGCCTGCTCGTCGAGGTGGCGCGGATCGACTCCTTCATCGCCACGCTCGGCACCGGAACCATCCTTTATGCGCTGGCGCTCTGGCACACCGGCGGGCGGCAGGTCGTCGGGGTCCTGCCGGAAGGCTTCTATTCCTTGAACGGCACGATGGTGCTCGGCCTGCCGATTACCGGCTTCTATGTCCTCGTCCTGGCGCTGGTGCTGTGGCTCGTGCTCGAATATCTGCCGATCGGCCGCTATGTCTACGCGATCGGCGCCAACCCCAAGGCGGCGGCGCTGAACGGCATTCCGGTTCGCCGCTTCGTCATCGGCGCCTTCATCTCCTCGGGGACGCTCGCAGCCCTTGCCGGCGTGCTGCTCGCTTCGAAACTCCGGATCGGCCAGGCAAGCGTCGGTCTCGAATATCTATTGCCGGCACTGGTCGGAGCCTTCCTCGGCTCGACCACCATCAAGCCCGGCCGCGTCAATGTCTGGGGCACGATGATCGGTGTGATCATTCTGGCGGTCGGCATCTCCGGCATCCAGCAAATCGGCGGCTCGTTCTTCGTCGAACCGCTGTTCAACGGCGTCACGCTGCTCGTCGCGATCGGGATCGCCGGCTATGCGCAGCGCAGGAGGGGAACGGTGGCGCGCAAGGCGCCGGCGGCTCCGGTCGCGGAGCCGGCCGGGACGAAGTGAAACTCAAGAATCTGCACCAACAAACGAACCCAAGGGAGGAAAGGTATATGAAGCGCAGGACTTTCATGACAGGCATGGTTGCGGCCATCTCGCTGACGGGCGCGAGTGTCGCGTTGGCCGATCCAATGGCGGATGCCCAGGCGATCGTCACAAAATACGCGAATAAGGTGAGCGCCTGGGACGGGCCAACGGCTGGCCCGAAGGCCCAGGAGGGCAAGACCATCGTTGTGCTCGCCGGTGATCTGAAGAACGGCGGCATCCTCGGCGTCACTACCGGCGTCGAAGAAGCTGCGACCGCGATCGGCTGGGAGGTGAAGGTGATTGACGGCGCCGGTTCGATCGGCGGTCGCACGGCGGCCTTCGGCCAGGCGATGGCGCTGAAGCCGGCTGGCATCGTCATCAACGGCTTCGACGCTGTCGAACAGGCGCCGGCGCTGGAACAGGCCAAGGCGGCCGGCATCCCGCTCGTCGCCTGGCATGCGGGTCCGGTGATCGGCCCGGACGACAAGACCGGGCTCTTCGCCAATGTCAGCACCGATGCAATGGAAGTGTCGAGGGCTGCAGCCAACTGGGCATTTGCGGATGCCAAGGGCAAGCCGGGCGTGGTGATCTTCACCGACTCGACCTATGCGATTGCCATCGCCAAGGCCGACAAGATGAAGGCGGAGATCGAAGCGCTTGGCGGCAAGGTGCTCGAATATGTCGACACGCCGATTGCCGAAACATCGCAGCGCATGCCACAGCTGACCACGTCGCTGTTGCAGAAATACGGCGACCAGTGGACGCATTCGCTGGCGATCAATGACCTTTATTTCGACTTCATGGGACCGTCGCTCGCCGCCGCCGGCAAGGGCGGCACCGATGCGCCGATCAACGTCGCGGCGGGCGACGGCTCGGAATCTGCCTATCAGCGCATCCGTGCCGGCCAGTTCCAGAAGGTGACCGTCGCTGAGCCGCTCAACCTGCAGGGCTGGCAGTTGGTCGACGAACTGAACCGCGCCTTCGCCGGAGAAAAATGGTCGGGCTACCTGTCGCCGCTGCACGTGGTGACGGCCGACAATGTCGAGTTCGATGGCGGCCCCAAGAACACCTTCGATCCCGATAACGGCTATCGCGATCAGTACAAGAAACTCTGGGGCAAGATGTAATCTCCCAGAACTGGGGCACCGCGAATGGTGCCCCTCTTTTTAGACCTATACGGCCACGGTCGTATTGCCCTGCACCAGCTCGAGCGGCGCTTGCCAGGCGTCCGGCACCGGCTCCTCCCCAATCATCTGCAACAGCGCCCGGGCGGCCTTCTCGCCGATCTCGGTTCGCGGCAGGTCGATCGTGGTGAGCCGCGTTCTGACCGCGTTTGCCAGCGATGTGCCGTTGAAGCCGACCACGGAGACCCGCTCGGGCACTGGGAGCCCGGCTTCGTGCATGTAAGACAGACCGCCGAGCGCCATGGCGTCGTTGAGAAAGTGGATGGCCTCGA
Organism: Sinorhizobium fredii USDA 257; assembly: GCF_000265205.3. Taxonomy (NCBI): domain Bacteria; kingdom Pseudomonadati; phylum Pseudomonadota; class Alphaproteobacteria; order Hyphomicrobiales; family Rhizobiaceae; genus Ensifer; species Ensifer fredii. The sequence goes on along the minus strand of NC_018000.1, from coordinate 2,192,845 downwards.
TCTCGGGATGCGTCCGCATCAGCTGCTCCGTCAGAAAGCGTCCCGTGACCGCCTGCCGTGGCCTGTCCTCGCAAGTCACGCTGACAAGATCGATACCTGCGGCGGCAAGCGACGACTGCAGCGCCGAATGACGGCGGCGAGCGCAGAGATCCTTGTCGAGTTCGGCGCCCACATAGCCAATGCGCCGCAGCCCGCGCTCGAGGAAATGCTTTGCGACCAGGCGTCCGGCCGCCTCGTGCGATGGACCGGCGCTGAAATCGAGCGCCCGCCTGTCGCAATCCCAGAGCTGGATGGCCGGGCAGTTTCGCTGCTGCAACAACTTTTCCGCATCGGCGCTTCGCGCCATACCGCCGTTCAGAAGAATGCCTGCCGGCCGGAACGACAGCATGGCGCGGATGAGCTCGGTTTCGGTCTCCGGTTCAAACAGCGATTCGCCGATGAAGGTCTGAAACCCCTGCGGCCGAAGCATTGCATTGATGCCGCTCAGCACCTCCGAAAACACGACGTCGCTGATCGATGGGATGATCACCGCCACCATCCGGCTCTTGCGCGAACTCAGCGACCCGGCAAGATTGTTCGGCAGATAGCCGAGCTCCTCGGCGGCTTGTTTCACCCTCCGGCGCGTTTCCGCTGAAATGTTGCCCGCGCCGCGCAGGACTTTCGAGACGGTCATCCGGCTGACGCCGGCCCGGACGGCCACCTCGTGCAGGGTAATCACCTTTCCGCGCAAACTCACCGCGTCCTCCTTTTCCATCCAAACATCGCTTCACCGATTGACGTGCCGATTTGTTATCGATAACATCAGCTAAGTTAACGATAACCTTCGGCGTCTTTCAAGAGAAATAGCCGGTGAATGGACGAGCTGTTGACTTGCGGGCGATTGCATCGCGGTCGCAGCGAGATCGGCCTGCTGCGACCGGAAAATGCGGGCGGCGCGAAGGTCATAACGGTGAGGTTCGGCCTCGAAAGCCCGCGAGGAGCGGGGCGAGGTCCGGAAATGACGATCTACCAAGTGGAGGAGAAACCATGACGATTTCGAACTTTGTGCGGACAATGGTGGCAGCCATCGGAATAGCGGCGGCCGGCCTCGTTGCGGCTGCGGAGGCGCAGGCCGCCACGCTGAACGACATCATCTCGCGCGGTACCGTGCGCATCGGAGTCCTGACCGGCGCGCCGCCCATGGGAATGGTCGACGAACAGGGCAACCCAACCGGCTACGACGTCGACGTGGCCAATCTGATTGCCGGCTATCTGTCGCTGCCGGTCGAGCTCGTGCCGCTGACGCCGCCGGCTCGCATTCCCGCTTTGCAGACCGGCAAGGTCGATTTCCTCGTCGCCACCCTGGCGCCGACCGGGGAGCGCGCCAAGACGGTGATGTTCACCCAGCCCTACAGCGCCTTCAACATGGACATCATCTCCGGTCCCGACCAGAAATTTGCAAAGCTTGCCGATCTCGAAGGCAAGCGCGTCGCCGTCAACCGTGGCTCGTCGCAGGAGACGGCGCTGCGCAAGGCGGCAGTTCCCGGCCTGGAAATCGTCGTCTACGAGGATGATTCCACCAGCGCACAGGCGCTGATCGCCGGCCAGGTCGATGCGGTCGCGCTGCCCTCGACGGTCGGTGAGGCGATCATCAAGCAGCGCCCAGATGCCGGTCTGCAGGTTGGCTTCACCTTCTTCCAGCAGGGCAATTCGATGGCGACCCGGATGGAGGACTTTGAGATCCGCCAGTGGCTCAACACCGCCATCTACCTGATGAAGATCTCCGGCGATCTCGACAAGATCGCGACGAAGTGGACCGGCCGCCCGATGCCGACGCTTCCGTCCTTCTGATTGCGTCCACGTGACACCTCGCCGGCGAAGGCTTGCCGGCGAGGTGCGCAACCTCGACGGAGTCTCCATGTCCTACACATTTCAGTTCGGCGTGCTGGCGCAATACCAGGATCAGATCCTCAGCGGCATCTGGCTGACGATCAAGATTTCGGTCTTGTCGATTATCCTCGGCTGCGCCGCCGGCATTGTGCTTTCCTCGGTCCGCTCCATCTGGGGCGGCGCGGTCCGCTTTCTCGTCGATGCCTATGTCGAGATCATACGCAACACGCCCTTCCTCGTTCAACTGTTCATCGTCTATTTCGGCCTGCCGGGTCTGGGCTTGCGCGTCGGTGCCGATACGGCGGCGCTGATTGGCATGACGATCAATCTTGCCGCCTATTCGACGGAGATCATCCGTGCGGGCATCGAGGCGATCCACAAGTCGCAGATCGAGGCCGGTGAGGCACTCGGCTTCACCCGTTTCCAGATCTATCGGCACGTAATCATCGTTCCGGCGATCGCCAAGGTCTATCCCGCGCTCTGCAGCCAATTCGTGCTGATGATGCTGGCGTCCAGCATCTGCTCGGCGATCTCGACCCAGGAACTCGCCGCCTCGGCGGCCTTTGTCGAATCGCAGACCTATCGGTCCTTCGAGATCTATATTGCCGTGACCCTGATCTATCTCGCGCTGGCTCTGGCGCTGCGCGCCGCCCTTGCGCTGATCGGCATGTGGCTCTTCGGGCGCCGCGTCGCGAGGCGAACGATGACGGCACGCCCGGAGGTGCAGGCATGACGCTCAAAACCTTCGGTCTCGATCAGTTCGGCTTTCTTCTTTTTTCGTTGCAATGGACGCTCCTCCTGACGGTGATCGCGCTCATTGGCGGCGGGCTCCTGGGCTTCGCCGTTGCGCTCGCCCGCACGTCGCAGCTGAAGCCGGTGCGGATCGCCGCCGCCAGCTATATCCAGATCATCCAGGGCATCCCGGTGCTGATGATCCTGTTCCTCTCCTATTATGGCCTGAGCCTCGCCGGCTTTGAACTGCCGCCGCTCATTGCCGCCGGCGCCTCGATGACGATCTACGCGTCCGGTTATCTTGCGGAAATCTGGCGGGGTTGCATCCAGGCCGTGCCGAAGCCGCAATGGGAAGCATCGGAATCCCTCGCCATGACCAGGCTGCAGCAGTATCGCTATGTGATCCTGCCGCAGGCCATGCGCATCTCCCTGCCGCCGACCGTCGGTTTTGCCGTCCAGGTGGTGAAGAACACCTCGATCACCTCGATCATCGGCTTTGTCGAACTGGCCCGGGCCGGGCAGCTCATCAACAACGCGACGTTCCAGCCGTTCCGCGTCTTCCTCGCGGTCGCCGCCCTCTATTTCGTTGTCTGTTACCCATTGTCCCAGCTCTCGCGCTTGCTGGAAAGGAGGCTTCATGCCGGAAGTAGTCGTTGAAAACGTGCACAAGAGCTTTGGCGCTCTCGAAGTCCTCAAGGGCGTGTCGCTGACGGTCGGGCGCGGCGAGGTCTTTGCGCTGATCGGTCGGTCGGGCTCGGGCAAAAGCACCCTGCTGCGTTGCATGAACGGCCTGGAGAAGATCACCTCGGGCCGCATCGAGATCGCCGGCCACGCACTCGGGGAAGACGCAAAGGCGCTTCGCAAGCTGCGCACCGACGTGGGCATCGTCTTCCAGAGCTACAATCTCTTTCCGCACCTGACGGTCGGCGAAAACATCATGCTAGCGCCGCGGATCGTCAAGGACGTGGCGAAGACGAAGGCCCGGGAGGTTGCCCGCGAGGTGCTGCAACTCGTCGGGCTGTCGGAAAAGTTCGATTCCTATCCGGATCAGCTTTCCGGCGGCCAGCAGCAACGCGTTGCGATCGCCCGCTCGCTGGCGATGCGGCCAAAGGTCATGCTGTTCGACGAGGTGACCTCGGCGCTCGACCCGGAACTGACCGAAGAAGTGCTGACGGTGATGGAGAACCTCGCCCGCGACGGCATGACCATGATCCTCGTGACCCATGAAATGGGCTTTGCCCGGCGCGTCGCCACCCAGACGATCTTCATGCACAAGGGGAAGATCTGGGAAGAGGGGCCGTCGGCCGCGCTCTTCGCCGATCCGCAGACGCCGGAACTGCGCCAGTTCGTGAAATCCGACGTCAAATGACGGCTGACGCTCGTTCGAGCCCCTCGGGGCGCACCACCGACATTTGACCTGCGATCGGTCTCATCGAGTTTTGTAAACGTGATGGACGCTTCCAGCCCTAGCATTCGCCGTAATAATCACTCCTTTTCCGCACGGGCGAGCGAAAGGCAACGACTGGCACGCGACGCGAAACTGGGCTCCGCAAGCGATCTTAGGGCTGACCTTAAGGAGCGTAGGATCCGGAGCAGGAGGGATCCTGGTCTCGGCGCCGCCGCATAAGCCTACGTCCAGTGAATTCCCGGAGTAGACGACGAATCGCCTTTCGCCTATCGGTTTGGTATGAGATCGAGCCTCGAACATCTGCCGGAGAAGAAGCAGCGCGAGCTTGCCCGCGTGGTCGAGATCATTCATGAGGAGTTTTCCGATGCGCTCGAGGGAAGTTCGGCGGCCTTCAAGAAGCGCGGCCGGATCCTGAAGATCATCCTGTTCGGCTCTTACGCCCGCGGCACCTTCGTCGACGAGCCGCACACGCTGAAGGGCTACCGCTCCGACTACGACATTCTCGTTATCGTCAATTCGAAGAAGCTTGCCGAACCGGAATACTGGGACAAGGCGACCGACCGGCTGATGTGGGACAAGGGGATCTCGACGCCGGTCAGCCCGATCGTCCATGGCGCCCGCGAGGTAAATAACTTTCTGGCCGACGGGCAGTATTTCTTCGTCGACATCCTACGCGAGGGAATCGTGCTCTATGAGCTCGACGACCGGCCGCTGGCGGAGCCGAAGCGTCTTTCTCCCGCCGATGCGCTTCGAGTAGCGAGGGAGCATTTCGAGAGGCGCTTTCCGGACTCCAAGGACTTCATGGATACGGCGAAATTCCTTGTTCAGAAAGGAAACCACAGATTGGCGGCGTTCCAACTGCACCAGAGCATCGAGTCTGCCTACTCTTGCCTTCTGTTAACTCTCACAGACTACAGCCCACCTTCGCACAATTTGAAGTTCCTGCGCGGGCTAGCGGAAGACCACGACCGGCGACTCGTCGAAGCATGGCCTCGTGATCAGCACCGCTACATCGCTTGGTACAACATCCTCAACGAGGCCTATGTTAAGGCGCGTTACTCGAAGCACTTCGAAATCACTGACGAAGCGCTTGGCTGGCTTCTTGAGCGAACCGAACATCTTCACGGGCTCGTCGAGACGATCTGCACGGAGCGGCTGGCGCAGTTGGTGCAGGCAGGCGGCGGCAACTGACAGCTGTTTTTCCGAACTCGGCTGCGCTTCGAGCAGCGGGATGGAATAGGTCAGCACCGATCATTCGAGGTGAGCTCGTCGGAGACCCTCAGATCCGCCAGAACGGTTACCGGTTCGACGTCCTAGTGAGGGCAGTGCTGGTGGATCCGTTACAGGGCCTCCCCCCGGTATGGCAGCTAAAATTTCAATTATGGCAGATCGGCCCTCTACGTCGATAGCGACGACATGTCGCGAACGTGTCGATGGAACTGCATTTTATCGACAGGTCGGGAGCAACGCCCCTGTTTAAGTTTAGGGATGCGCTGAAACGATCGTTTGTGGACGTCTCCAGACGCGAGCCCGGCGGTGACGGACACAAAGCGCGTTTTCGCGGCTGTTGGCCAAGGAGGGTGAGCGCTCCTGGCATTATCGAGTGGTGGCAGGGGGCCCAGGTGATACGAATTGATGCCGCGACCATGCGGACGATTTCTTGCCACGTAGAAGCCTCGGTTGCCGGCAGCGCATATCGGGGTCACTCTTGCACGATGCCTCATATGCGACTATATTTCGCCTCAAGTGAACGGAGATGAACAATGCTAGCATTTGAGAATGTTGCCGATGTCTTGGGTTTGCCGGCGAAGGAAACGGCAGCGCGTTCTCCGCTCGGGCTGATTACGCGCATAGAGGGCGGGTTGCCCGTCGCGGCATTGGAGCGCGTGGTCCACCTTCTGGCTCCAAATGACAGCCAATTCAAGTATCGCTTGGTGCCGAAGGCTACCTATGAACGCCGAAAGGCGACGCTTCGGCTCTCACCGGACGAGGGGATGCGCGTCGCGCGTGTCGCCCGTGTCTGGAATCTGGCACTGGATGTTTGGCAAAGCGAGGAGGAGGCCCGTGATTTCCTGTTTCGGCCCCACCCCATGCTCGAGGACAAACGTCCGATTGATGTGGTCATTCAGAGTGAGATCGGCGCCGAACTCGTCCTGGAAACCCTCGCAAGCCTGAAATACGGCAGCGCTGCGTGAGCGCTCAGATTCTTGATCGCACGCTGTCCGCATTTCGAATAGGCGACCCGAAAGGGACCTACCCCATATTCGACGCAACCGGCTCCACCATAGCCCGTGGGCGCTGGAACACGCCAGCAAGCCCAATCATCTACAGCAGCGAGCACTACTCAACGGCGGTACTCGAAAAGCTGGTGCATGGCAGCGGTCGATTGCCGCCAAACCAGCACTACGTGGAAATCACAATACCGGGCGGCTTGACCTATGAGGTATTTTCGCCGCCGGGCCTCCCAGGCTGGGACACGATGCCGCCAACAGTGAGCAAGGGATTTGGCGAGCAATGGTGTCTCGAAAAGAGGAGCGTTATCTTGCTGGTCCCCAGTGTTGTCGCCCGGCTCGACCGCAATATTTTGATAAATCCAGCTCATACGGAGTTCCCTGCAATTCAGGTCAGCCTACATCAGCCGGTTTACTGGGATCGACGCCTCTTCGGACCGTAACTGTGCGGGCGTCGCGCCTGCTTGGCTCAGATGATCATTCTAGCCGCTCTGCCCTGTTTACGTTCAGCGCTATTGTAGTAGCTCGCCGCTTGCGCCACGGACTTGTGCAGCGACTGCTGCATCGCTTCAGGTAGCGGAATGCCACGGTTTGCTGCCTCGGTCAGATAGCCGGATCTCAGTCCGTGCGCCGAGAACAGTGCCGGATCGAGACCCGCCTGCTGGCAACGACGCTTCAGGATCAGATTGACGGATTGTGGCGTCAGCGACCGGCGGTCGATGTTTCCCCACTGGTCTATGCGCCGGAACAGCGCCCCCTCCACAATTGCGGCCTCGGCCAGCCAGCGCTTCAACGCCGTCACTGGCCGCCCGATCAGCAGCACGTGCTCGCTATCATCGCTGGTGGTCGTCTTGGTGCGGCCGAGGTGAATGCTGAGACAGGGGAGGGGAGGGGAGCTCTTGTCGGTCGGATCTGCGCGAACCGGTTCCTCGTCGACAAGATCATCGACCCGCAACCCCGCCAGTTCCGACCGGCGACGACCGCCGGAGGCGAAGGCGGTGAGCAACAGAGCCCGGTCGCGCACGTCGACCAGCCGATCGGTCGCGCATGCTTCCAGGAGCCTTGCGAGCACGTCGCCGGTGACTGCCTTTTTGCTCTTGCGTTGCCGCGGCCGGGCGCCGGCGCGAACGGCAAGCCGCAGGGCGGACTTGAGCGATGGGCCGCCAAACGCGCCGGACAGGCCGCGCCAGCGTGTCAGGGTCGACCAGGAGGTAAGGCGGCGGCGCACCGTGCCGGGCGCATGCGGTCCGGAGGATCGGAGCAGGCGTTCGGCACGCAATCCCGCCTCGACCTCCGCCGGCATGCCGTGCACCGGATCCTCGGCGCGTTTGACCGGATCCCAGAGATGGTGGGCGACGAATTTCAGGAGCAGCGCTTCCGGCGCCGGCCAGGGGAGGGGCGCGCCGGTCGCCAGTTGGCACCACACCTCGAGATAGCCAAGATCGGAGGCCAGCGCCCTGAGCGTATTCTCGCCCATGCCTTCGCCAGCGAGGTGCTTGAGCGTTGCGACGTCTTCGTCGGTCAGCAGCCCGGCGAGCTGGTCGCGCCGGTCGAATGGGAGGATGGCGTCAAGAGCGTCGAGCTCTTCGGCGCGGCGGTGGGCCGCTTGGCTGTCCAATTCTGCCGTTCTATGATTGTCGATCATGGATTCAGTCTCCGACGCTCTTGTGGGCATTCCCGAGAACCCGTGTGTTCCCGAAAGGGGGAGTATTGAAATGGCGTTGACCGTCACCGCTGCGGCGGTTTCCAGGAATTTCGCGGCCTATCAGGATGCCGCCGTGCGCGAGCCGGTGATCATCACCAAGAACGGCGGGCCGCACACCGTGCTCATCGCCTACGAGGATTATCTGCGGCTGTCGCGGCGCGATCGTCGCGTCGAGGCGACGGCGAGCTTGAGCGACGATGACCTCGCCGCGGTCGAGCAGTCCGTAATGGAGCCGAGCCTCGATCATCTCAATGCCGAGCTCCTGACGGACAAGCATGCTGCCGACTGATCACGCTGCTTGCGACGGCTGCCGGGTGCAATGGATGCAATCTCATGCTGCCGCGATATCCGTGCGCGTGAAATCATCGCCCTTGTAGAGCAGCGGTTCACTGCGTGACTTAGACAGCGCGTAGGAGAAACAGTCCCCATAGTTCAGACCTGCCGGGTGTCGGCCCTTGCCGTAGCTGCGCCAGGCTCGCCTTGCTACGGCGATCTGATCCGCGTCGACGGCGACGATTTCGACGCCCGCTTTGTGAAGCCAGAGATCCAGTTCTGCGGCGCCCGCTTCGCCGAGGCGCGCCTCGATGACGATGGCGAGTTCAAGGACTGTCGCGGCGGAGATGAAGCGCCGCGGAGCGTCGACTACCTTCTGTTCGTAGGTTTCGGCTTCCGGCTCGTTGAAGGCGATGGCGACGATGGCGGACGTGTCGATGACCATTAGCTGGGGAGCCCGTTTTCGTCATACCCCAAAATCTCGTCGGCAGAGCGTTTGTCGAGAACCGGCAGCTTGGCCCAACGTTTACGGCTGCCAGCAAGCTCCTCAAGAAGGACATCGCGATTCGCGGCGTTTGCGAGGCGCCGCAGCCGTTCCTCCAGTGCCCGGCGGGTCGCCATGGTAATGGTTTCACCGGTTTTCTCGGCCAGTGCCTTTGCGAGGCGTTCCGTCTCTACATCTTTAATGCTGAGAGCCATTTCTGGTTCCTTGGTTCCTAATCATCTATATTCTACCTCGTCTGGGCGTGGGCACAAGCGCCAGGACGTCGTATATGGGGGAAACTTCCGAGGACCGGCTCACGTTTGCGCTCGGGATCGCCACGACTTTTGCTCCTATCGGCTGTGGTTTGGTGTGAGCTTAGGCGATCTGCGACTCGAAATCCATCACTATCGATACTTGAATACTATCGATAGTAAGGCGCCCCAAAAGGCGGGCGTCCGGATGACGGAAGGTTGGGTCGATTTAGCTTCCGTTCGTGGGATTTCGCTCGTTAATTCATATGGTTAATGATTCCTGAACTAGTTCGAATAGTTGCTGAAACCGGGTACGTGGAGCAGATTGGGTGGCGGGACCGGATTTCCCTTTGCCGGAGGATCTTGTGGGTTGTTCGTGCAGCGCGATTGCGTTGGCGCATGTTTGGGGCGACCATCGTCATGAACGGAGGCCCAGGATGCACGGGATCGACCTTGACGGCTTGAGTGAAGCAGAGCTGATCGAATTGCACGATGCGGTCGTCGATCGGCTCCACTTTCTGCATCAGCAGAAGACGACGCATGCCTTGCTTGAACTGGCGATAGGCGAGCGCGTGATGTTCGAAGACAATAACGGCCAGACGCAGGCCGGAATCGTCATCCGTCGAAACCGCAAAACGGTGACTGTGCACGGCGACAACGCCCGCCAATGGAATGTCTCACCGCAGTTGCTGCGAAAGGAAAAGCGAACTGACGAGGGGCAGAGCGGCAAGCTGGTGCCGTTTTCGAGAAAGGCCTGATTTTAGCTCGCCATCATGACGAGTTGCGACAAAGGCGGTATTGGCCGTCTTGAGCTTCCCAAGCCGAGGCGATCCCCCAGGAAATGATAGAAGGAGATGCCCAGCTTTTGGCAGGTCTTCATCAGCCCGAGCATGACGTTGCGGGCAATCCGGCCGTTAAGGCTTATGGTGCCGCCGGAGATCTTTCGCCTGGTGACGAAGGAACGAATATCGTTCTCCGACGCGTTGGTGTGCAGTGGAATATACGGGTGTTCTAGCACCTTGAGCAGTTCAGCCTTTCGTCGATGGAGGCGCAAGAGCAGCTTGTCGAGCGCCGCATAGCCGGTACGTCGCGCGAATATTTGCTCGAACCTGCGCCGAAACCCGTTGATCAACTGCGGTGAAGGCTGTTGTTTCCAGACCTTCAGCGCCTTGTAAAAGCGCCAGACGAGATCGCGGGTCGTCGTGACCAGCCGTTGCTCTTTCGGTGTCGCCGGCATCAGTTTCTGCAGCAGGCGTTCCGTGTGCACCCAACACAGGGCGTGGTTGGCGACACGGAACTGGCCCGCATCGTCCGAAACGATCACCTGCCGAGCAGTCCATGGTGGCGGATCGCCCCCCAGATTGCCGCCTCCGCGACAGGACGCAGAAGCTGTCGGTCGAGAATATCGATGCCCTTGCTGACCAAATGCTCGAGGAACGCAGCCTGGTCGGCGAATATTGCGGGGCGATTGATCTGGAGCTTTGTCGTGATCGCATGCTCGACGCCCTGCGCCTTCAGCCAGTTCATCGCCTCGTCATTGAGAACATAGCCCTGATGACCTGCCCGCAGGACGGACAGGAAATTAAGCCGCGACTTCGACAGGCTGGTGCGAAAGGTCGAAAAGCGCTCGCCGCCAATCTGGGTGGTGAAGGCATTCCGCCGATTGTGCCGCGCACCGGTATCGTCGACCGTGATGAACGGTGCCGAGACCAGCCCGGCATGCAGAACCGCACTGTCTTCCTCGACGAACTGCTCAAGGTCGGTGGTGAGTAGCCGGACGACCTGCCGCTTCGAGATCTCGACGCCGATGCTGTTGAGGATCGCGGTCAGGCGCGGCGTCGTGACCTGCCCCTGGGCATGCAGCGCCAGACAGGCGCGGCGCAGGTTCCGACCAAAGCCGCTGGAGACCCCTTCTGGCAAAGGCGCGATGATCACCTTACCCTCTGGTGTCAGCCAACGTTCGCGTCGGTAGTTCACAAGTTCGGCCGCAAGCACCAGGTCGCGCACGAAGAAGCTCTTGTAGCCTTTGAACCGAGAGCCTTCCGGCGCGTCTGCCCTCAGTGTCACGGTGCGCGTGATCCGGTTCGTGTCACGCTTGGGGCCGCGTGGCGATTTACCAGCCGCACGATCACCGTTACCGGGTTCTGTCGCCTTCTCCATACCGGACGGTCGAAACGGCGGACGCGGCGGCAGGTTCTTCAGGCGGGCAATCTCGTCGCGCAATTGTTGGTTCTCAGCCTTGAGGCGGGCATTGTCGAGCCGAAGTTGGGCATTGTCTTCCCGCAAGGCTTCGTTCTCGGATCGCAGTGTTGCGACCTCAGCCTTGAGCGCTTGAAGCTCTTCGACAAGGCCACCGACGAGCCGGCGCATCGCGAGCAGCGACAGCGTCTCAATATGTTCGACCGAGGGCAGCCGCTTCTTCATGGCTGGAGGGAATCATGATTTGCCCTGTCGGCGGAATCGGGGCCAACGCTCTTTGGATTCAAGCCCGAGGATTATGCACAACTAACTGAATTCCGCGTCGGGTCGTGCTCGGTCAGCGCGTGCCACCCATTTTGCCCCACGTACCTGAAACCGCCGGACGCCGGGAGGTGTGGTCCGACGAGCGGATCGCCCACTCCCCGTTCGGAAGCGGAATGGAATCGAACGGGTGCAATCCGCCGATGCCTGCGTCTCGCTGGGGATCAACGGCGAAGTCGTCCACTCGAGGGGTTGGTTCTCCAAAACGCCGGCCACGACAACCGCGTGCCGGCCGCCCAAAGCGCGACGTGCTGCACCCACCCGCCGGCGCATTTGCCGGGCAACCTCCTGGCTTTTCGCACAGTCCGGAGGGACTACGCATCAAACGTAGGCGCGGAGAGCGACAATACCGACGACTCGGTTAACAGGGACACCGCGCGCCGCGCCGCCGGCGCTGGACATGCCGAACCCGTTCATTCGGCGATCGACGGCGTGCTCGTTCGCTCCTGAGCCGCATTGACGGATTGACGGCGCCGGCCGACGTCCAAAGCGTGAAAGGGATCCCCATGTCTATGATCTCGACTGGGACGAGAATGATCTGCTGGAAGAGTGGCGCTTCGTGCTTGCGGAGACCGAGGGTCTGCCGCCATTTCTGCAGACGGGCGTCGCGCTCGATGCCTGGAATGTCTTGGCCGTGGTGGAGCAAACGCCTTGGCTCAGCCGACTGCTGGCTACTTCAATCCAGGCCGGCACTGCACCTCGCCTCCGCCAATCTCGACCTGAACTATCCCGGTCGATCTGCGTCGCCATCGCAATCGAGAGACCCGGCTGTTTGCCATTGCCAAGGGCCTGATGGCCGCCGCCGAGACCGGGCTGAAGAATCACGACCGGTCGGTGCGACGTGAAGGGGAGGGGAGGTTTCGGGGTGGGGATTATGAGCTGAGTTCGCCAGCGAAGCCGCTTTGATTATCCCGTCGGCAAGAATTGATTGCCGCATAAAGCCGAAGCCGCAACCGTCATTCGACGGATCGAGTGAGTTCGCAACAGCTTCAAACATCTGTGCACCGCTTGTCTCGCGCGAGCCGACTATCGCATGCAAGCTTCGCGCTTGTTTGGTCGGTTATATGGCCGTAACGAGGCGTCCAAAAACGGTGTGAAGTCGCGAATCAGCGCTTGCCTGTGCTGCGCTTATTCGCGATGGTTATTTATCAATTTGGGGTTTGAAATGCGCCAGACAAACAGTGTCACGATACAATGACCGCCGAGATTGCGATCCTTAACCGGACCGCGGTCGCGCTCGCGGCCGATAGTGTCGTTACTCTCAGCGACGGGCGGCGCCACAAGACTTACGACTCCGCTGAGAAGATCTTTGAGTTCTCGCGCTATCAGCCCATAGCGCTGATGATCTATAACAATGCGCAGTTTATGAACGCGCCATTCGAGGTAATAATCCGCGATTACCGTGAGAGACTCACGGTTAATTCTTTCGCCTCGCTTATTCAGGTGTGGCCAGATTTCGAAAAATACCTCCTTGACTTCAAACGTAGCGAAGAGGACGAGCTTGACCATTTTCGCGGGATGGTCCTCAAAGAGGTGGGGGACCTTCGCGCCAAGCTGATGTCTCACTTCCTGGGATCGATCACCCGCCGAAGGCGCAAGGCTGATGAGTCCAGCGAACACTTCATCTTACGTCAATGCAAGGTCCGCCAAAACGAGGCGCTGGAAGCCCCACTTAAAGACTTTCTAACAGACGTCTCCTTGGAGGATTTTCGACGAATTTATAGACCGGCCATTGTCGAGGTGGCCAAAGGCGTAAAGCTCGACATGTCCGACGACATTGAAGATGCCTTATGCGAGATGATGTTTGCAGTCATCAAGTCGAACGAGCGGTCGGCAGCCTTCACGGGTCTGGTGTTTGCAGGATTCGGCCGCGAGGAGCTTTTTCCAACTCTCAGCTCGGTAGAGATCGATGGCGTGTACTTCAACCGGTTTCGAATTCTGGGATCGAAGTTGATCGATATCGATCGCCGGGGCGAGACGGCCGCGGTTGTGCCGTTCGCCCAGCAGGATATGCCGGAACGGTTCATGTTGGGTATCGATCGCGAGTTCGAAGGCGCTCTCGAGGATCTGAGTTCGGCCCTGGTCGGGCAGATCGTCGATCAAAATAAGAAAGCCTTTCGGAACGGAAAGGCAGACCTCGTGAAGACCGCCGCCGCTGAGCAATTCCGGATCGGGCTAGAGCGCCTAAAAAAGAAGAACTCGGACAATCTCAGGTCGGTGGTAAACCATCTTTCAAAGAAGGAGCTTGGAGAGGTGGCATATTCCCTTGTGGAACTTACGTCACGCAAGCGCCGTTACTCGAACGATCTTGAAACCGTCGGTGGTCCGATCGATGTCGCAATTTTAACGAAGAATGAAGGGTTCATTTGGGTTCGCCGGAAACATTATTTTGATGTTTCCCTCAATCCCCGATACGATCCTCAGCGCAAAAGATGAGGAATTGATTATGGACAATCACCGAATCCGACGCCCCATAAACCAGCCCCGGCCAGACGATGACGATCTGAGATCGTACATCGAGGGTGACTCTGCTGACGAGATCGTGCGTCAGGTGAGTGACGCCTTTGCGCAGAGGCTATCGGAAATTCTCAAGAAGGGCAGGGCTGGTAAGCGCGCTAGCGATTCCGAGGATGAAAGACGCCTATGATACAGGCTTCGGTCCGCACTGCGATTTGCGTATGTGTCTTTTGGTAGAAGCCGCCACCCGGATAGACCTGCTCGCCCTCCACAAACAGGCCGCGCACGGTATCGAACGGGGGGAAAAGTGGCTCCGAGCCCCGTTGCCGCGCTTGTTGCGCCTCGTCCTCAATGTTCTGATGCAAATGCTTGATAACGGCGCAATCCAGAAAGCGTAGCAGCTTGTCGCCGTCTTTCACCCCACGAACATCTTTGTTCACCGGAAGATCGAGGCCTGCCTTGGCTCGGGCAGTCTCAAAACTTCGGTAGGCGTCGGAAAGAAGTTCGAGGTTTTCACGAACCGTCAGGTCCAGACAATTACCCAGGTCGATGATCGCGCCAACCACCGCGGCCTTCCTATACGATCCCCTTTTAACCTTCGATTCGGCCCATTCCATTGCCCGACCAGGGTCACTCTCCCAGAAATAGGCACCGGATCCAAGCCAGTCGAAATCTTCTGTGCTCTGACGGAACGGCTTTCCTTGCAACAACTCTGCTGCGGTGTTGTGATCGCAGCCATGAAAACCGAGAACAAAGCTCGTGCGCAGTGAAGTCACTTTTCACCACGCTTTTCAGGCTGCCCGCCATATTGCGGCTTCAGATCACCATCACCGTCATACAGGCCTTCTTCGATGAGCCATTGCCTGGCCATCTCGGGTGTCTGGGTCTTTTCGTCGGACCGCCGCTTTAACATTGCGCGGATCGCTTGTCTTTCAGCTTCGTTCATGTGTCCGCTCCTTACTTACTTGCGGTCCGGGTTCCGCCGGAGGCGGGTATATGCGGCCGTAATCATGTCAATCATCGCGTCACGACCGTCGTCCGGCAGGCTTGGGTCGGCCTGCAGAACGGCGGTGATCTGGGTCAGGGGCTCGGTTTCGTAGGCCATTTCCGACGGATCTCTCACAAAAGCGTCCGCGCTGAGGCCGGCCCATCTGACGAGCGCTGTCAGACTATCGACGTCAGGCCGCTTGCCTTGAGCCATTCTGGTCAAGGTAGATGCGCTAACGCCTGACTCCTCGGCGACCTGTTTCCAGTTCATTTTTCTCGATGCGCGAGCGCTGTCGAGCGCCTGATAAAACGCGTTTCCTCTAAATTCCGACTTCGACATTGAATTTCACTCTTGCAATTTATCCTCTGTACGCTCATATTCGCATTGTGATTGCAAGAATGCAATTGAAATCTACATCTGAAACAGGAGGCCTGAATGAGCACTGATGTAACGACCGAAGAGTCTAGAGGCCTCTTTATCGAGGTAGCCGGTACTGATCTTGTATTTCGTCCCGTCAGCATAGCCGACCGGTCGCCTACAGGACGCCAGATCTTGGGATACTGCGATGTCGCTCCTCGCGAAGAATATATTGTTCTGCAGTGGTTGTCGGAAGGCGATGTCGAGGAGGTGCGATCGGACGAAACCGTCAATCTCGATGGCCAGACGGCAGCCAAGTTCATAGTCTCAAAGGCAGATCGGTTGTATCGATTCTTCCTAAACGATCGTTCGTTGAGCTGGCCCGACCGCAGCATTTCAGAAGCTGCGTTGCGTATCCTTGGGAAGATTCCGAGCGCCGAGCTGCTGTATGTGCGCCGTGAAGTCGAGTCCGATCGCCCGATCGAAGTCGGTAGTAGCCTGCCGCTGGCCGACCTCGGCGTCGAAAGCGTGTATTCGAGGCTTGCGCAGTGGGATCTGAACGTGCAGGGCGTCACGGTAAAGTTCGACAGACCGGATGTGCTTGTGCGCGATGCGCTCGTGAAGGCGGGCTTCAACCCGGAACAGGGTTGGATCATCGTGCTAAAGACGCGCGACGGAAAACGACAGGTCACCATCGACGAGATGGTCGATCTGCGCTCGCCCGGGATTGAGAAGCTCCGATTGACCCCACGCGAAATCAACAATGGTGAAGTTCCTCAGTCGCGCCGGCAGTTTCGATTGCTGCCGGTCGATGAGGAGGGGCTGACTGCACGTGGTCTTCGTTGGGAAACCTTCGTTGATGGCGCCAGACGGTGGCTGGTGCTCCACGCGATGGAACTGCCTCCCGGATATGCCGTCGCATCAACGTCTATCGCGATCGAAATTCCCAGCAGCTATCCCACCGCGGAACTGGATATGTTTTACTGCTATCCGCAGCTGAGCCGTCAGGACGGAATGACGATACCGCAGACGCAGGTGACCGAAGCTATTGAGGGAAGAGGGTTCCAACGCTGGTCTCGTCACCGCGGCGCGATTGCTCCGTGGCGGCCTGGCCTCGACAACGTCATTACCCATCTCGCTCTTGTCGAGGCTGCCCTGTTGCGTGAGGTCGAAGTATGACAATCCATCCTCGTACATTGTTGACAATGACGGGGAGGCAGCATGGCCAGCTCCACTCGCATCTATTCCCTGGGGACGGCCTTGAAGCTGCGGCGGTTCTTCTGTGCCGTGATGCAGGCGTGAGCGATCACAAGCTGATGGTCGTTGATGTGACATTGGTTCCCCACGATCAGTGCCGCAGATCCCCGTATCTTCTCGTTTGGCCTGGCCAGTTCATCGCTGATGCGATCAATGTGGCCGAGGAAGATGGCCTTTCGATTATTCTATTGCACTCCCATCCTGGTGGCTTTCGGCAGTTTTCGGATCTCGACAACGAAAGCGATGCGGAGGTAATTGCGTCCATTTTTGCTGGGTGGGCCGGCGACGCGCCGCGAGCTGGTCACGGCTCTGCGATCATGATGCCGGATGGTGAGCTGATTGGACGGGTCTATGACAATCGGCACCAGTGCAGGTCGGTCGACGTAGTCTCTGTCGTGGGTGATGTAATAAGGTTTTGGCGACACGGTTGCGAAAGCAGCGAGGCGCCGATGGCATTTGGCGCCGGTATGACCCGCGAACTTGGAAAGCTGCATGCCTGCATCATTGGTGTTTCCGGCACTGGCTCCATTGTCGCCGAGCAACTGGCTAGAATGGGTTTTGGGAAAATGACCCTGATCGACTACGATCTTGTGGAAGCCAAGAACCTCAATCGAATCTTGAATTCCACCCTGTCGGATGCGAACAGCAATGCACGCAAGGTGGACATGTTTGCCGCAGCCATTGCCAGCTATCGCGCCGATCTCGAGGTCGTAACTGTCGGCCAGACGATTGCGTCGCGCGAGGCGGTTCTTGCCGCTGCTGAGGCTGATGTCATCTTCTCCTGCGTCGACTCAGCGGAAGGTCGACACATTGCAGACCGGATCGCGCGGGCCTTCATGATCCCGCTTTTTGATGTGGGCGTCTCAATACCCACGCGACGGCGTCCCGATGGCCATACGGCAATCGCCGAGGTTATTGGTCGCGTTGATTATATCCAACCGTCCGGCTCCACATTGAGTGATCGTGCCGTCTACACGGCCGCATCTTTGCGCGCCGAATATCTCGCCCGTGTAGCTCCGGAGAGCTATGCGTCAGAACTGGAAGCCGGCTATATCAAGGGAACGATTGAGGAGGCGCCGTCAGTCATTGCGCTCAACATGCGTGCCGCCAGTGCCGCCGTTCTTGAGTTCGTCGCGCGCGCTTTCCCGTTCCGCCATGAGGGTAACGCGGGAATGGCCAGGAGCGTATTCGCTCTGGCGGATGGTGATGAAGATCATTTCCGGGAGGCCGATTTTCCGAACAGCGGTATCTTGGAGGTCGCAGTAGGGGTGCGGGAGCCGTTGCTTGGCTTGCCGGAACTCGGAGCTTAAAATGAAACTCTTTCAGAAACTGATCTCGTGGGTACGTGGCCTCTTTGCGGAGAGGCCACGCGGGGTGGAGTTCATTGAGGGCGACGAGCTACCGGTCCATTTCGCAACACGAAATTTATACGTTGCGCGCGAGGATGGCGAGCTGTGGAGTGCCGGCCTTAACTGCCCCTGCGGTTGTGGGCGTCGGTTGGAAGTTATGCTACTTGACGAGGTCAAGCCACGATGGGATCTCTCGATTGACAACAGTGGCCTTCCATCCCTTCATCCTTCGGTATGGATCGCTGACGGCTGCCGATCACATTTCTGGCTGCGCCATGGAGAAATACATTGGTGCTGACCAGTTTGCAGCCGCAGCAACCATAGCGTAGGTCTAAAATTCATCCTATGATTGTCGAATCAAAACCATTCGGGGGCGATGGTGGAAATCGACGAGCTTACGCATACGACAAAATACGTTGAGTCCGAGCTGACGCGACGTCTCAAGTCCATCGAAGAGGAATTGGACTGCGATGTCATTACGTGCATTCACCCGATCAGCCAGCCGATGGATGACTTGATCCGAGATTATATCGAGGACATACAGGATAAGCGCAAGAAACTCCTTGTCATCATCGAAACCAATGGGGGGTCGATCGAGACGGCGGAGCGGATCGCGGACGTGTTCCGCTATCATTATCCGGACGAAGTGAATTTCTTGGTCCCCAACTATGCTATGTCGGCCGGCACTGTCCTGGTGATGTCTGGTGACAATATCTACATGGATTATTATTCGATCCTGGGCCCAATCGATCCGCAGGTGCGCAATCGCGACGGCCAATTCGTACCGGCATTGGGATACTTGGAGAAATATGACGAGCTGATGAAGCGATCCAGTAAGGGAAGCTTATTATCCGCGGAACTCGCTTTTCTCATTCAGAAGTTCGACCCGGCTCAAATTCATCGCTTCGAGCAGGCTCGCGATCACTCGGTGGATCTTCTGAAAAAATGGCTGGTGCAGTATAAGTTCAAAAATTGGGCCGTGACTGAAACCAGTCGAAAGCCGGTTTCTGGCAAGATGCGTGAGGCGCGTGCATCAGGGATCGCGAAGAAACTGAACGACACGAAGCGCTGGCGCTCGCATGGGCGCGGGTTGTCAATGGACGTCCTAAAAGGTGATTTAAATCTCTTGATCGAGAACTTTGGAGCGAATCCAGAGTTGAACAGGAAGGTCCGTTCGTATTATCGACTGCTGCAGGATCACATGACTGGAATTGGGGTCACCGTCGCGCTGCAGACGCGCGAACGCTTTGTGGCAATGTGAAGGACGAAAGAGATGGATAAGTTCGAAGCTCACATGAAAGCAAACCCAAAGGCCGAACGTGATGCCGACACGATCCGTAAAGCCTTCGAGTTGGTAGAGCAACTACGCAATGCTGGCTTCGGGTCGGGCGAATACGACCTCGCTCCGTCCTTTGGTGGAAAGCCGTCAACCAGCCAGCGGCAGGGCAATACTGAACTTCGGATGACCTACTCCCGCTAGACCGGATACGTCTAGCTGCATGCTACCCTGGATTGGGGCGGCAGGCACATGTTGCAGACAGAGTTCGACTGCACAAAATCCGTCCGACTGGGCACGCTTTTGGACGGGAGCGCGGCCCATGTACATCGAAAATCGATCGATCAAAGAACCGATCTCTAGTGCCTGGACCTTTGGCGCTCGTCGAACGGTACAATCGGCCGGTCGGAAGAACGAACCAAGTTCTGACCCAGACGTAAGCGGTGTTCTCAGGCCACGGCCTTGGTTTCTGGCTTCTCTGCATAGGCCCACGGCAGCAGCTCGTCGATTTGGCTGTTGGGATGGCCGTTGACGACCCTGGTGATCACGTCTGTCAGATAGGCCATCGGCTCGACGCCGTTGAGCTTTGCCGTTTCAATGAGCGAGGCGATGGTAGCCCAATGTTCAGCGCCCGCATCGGAGCCAGCAAAGAGTGCATTCTTCCGATTGAGGGCGATCGGCCTGATGGAACGCTCGACGGTGTTGGAGTCGATCTCGATGCGGCCGTCGTCGATGAAGCGGGTCAGCCCGTCCAAACGTGAGAGCGTATAGCGGATGGCTTCGGCGAGCTTGGTCTTCTGACTGATAAGGGTGAGTTGCTCGGTCAGCCAAGGCGCGAGACTGTCGGTGATCGGGCGGCTCTTTTCCTGTCTGACGGCGCGGCGTTCCTCGTGGGTAATACCGCGGATATCGTCCTCGATTTTGTAGAGTGCGGCGATACGCCTGAGCGCTTCGCTGGCGATGGGCGCGGGACCGGCGGCCGACAGTTCATAGAAGCGCCGACGCACATGGCTCCAGCAAAATGCCAAAGACACGCTGTTGCCGGCGGCGAGCGCTCGATAACCCGCGTATCCGTCTACCTGCAGGACGCCGACGAAGCCATTGAGGTGTGCCATCGGCCGTTCGCTCTTGCGATCGGGCGCATAGACATAGACGACACCGGGCGGATCGGCTCCCTGCCATGGCCTGTCGTCACGAGCATAGGCCCAGAGCTGCCCGGTCTTCGTCTTTCCCCGCCCCGGATCGAGCACCGGGGCGGTCGTCTCGTCGGCGAAGAGCTTGGACGAGGCCTTCAGGTGCTCGAGAAGCTTCTGGTGAACCGGGCGCAGATGCCAGGCGGCTCGACCGACCCAGTCGGCGAGCGTCGAGCGGTCGAGATCGATCCCCTGGCGCTTGTAGATTTGCGCCTGCCTGTAAAGAGGCAGGTGATCGGCGTATTTGGAAACGAGCACCTGGGCAACGGTCGCTTCGGTCGGAATGCCGCCCTCGATCAGGCGCGCGGGAGCTGCAGCCTGGACGACGACCTCCTCACATGCACGGCAGGCATATTTGGGACGGCGCGTCACCAGAACGCGGAACTGGGCCGGCACGATGTCGAGCTTCTCGCTGACATCCTCGCCGATCCGATGCAGGTCGTTGCCGCAGCAGGGGCAGTCATGACTCTCGATGTCGACCACCACATCGATGCGCGGCAGATGAGCGGGAAGAGCGCCCCGGTTCATTCGCCGCTTTGCAGCCCGCTCCCGGCGCAGATCGCTCGAAGCCTGCTCCTTCTCCTCCAGACCGTCCGCCTCGACCTGTTCGGCTTCTTCGAGCCCCAGGAGAAGCTGATCCTCGGGTAGCGTCTCGGCGCGGCGGCCGAAGCGATGGCGCTGCAATTCCTTGATGATCTGGCGGAGCCGGGCATTCTCCGCCTCGCGCGAAAGCACCATGGCCTTGAGCGCGTTCAGGTCGTCGGGAAGCTCGTCGGCCGTCATCGTCATGGAGCGACAACAGCATAATCCAGCGACCAAGACGAGGGTGTGGGTGAGCCTGATTCAATTGGTCGCGGTGGGCTATCCCGCCTTCTCCGGAACACGCGCCTCGATTGGTGCATGAACGCGCTTCCAATCCAGCCCCTCGAACAATGCTGAGAACTGAGCGGCCGTCAGACGCATCGCACCATCCTGCATCCGGGGCCAATGGAACTCGCCATCCTCAAGCCGCTTGGACACCAGGCACACGCCGCTGCCATCCCAGAAGACGAGCTTGATCCGGTCTGCCCGCTTGGCTCTGAACACGTAGATCGTGCCGGAGAACGGGTCAGCACCCATCTCTGCCTTGACCAACGCCGCCAGGCCCTCCGCACCTTTGCGAAAGTCGACAGGCCGGGTGGCGACCATGACCTTTACCGCTCCCGACGGCCCAATCACGACTGTGCCTTTACCGCCTGAATGACGGCGGCAATCGTAGCGGCGTCCGCGCCGGATGCGATCCTGACGATCGCGCCGCCGATCTCCAATTCGATTACGCCGCTGCTCGACTTCTTTCTCGATGCACGCGCGGGCTCTTTCGCCACAGGCTTCGTAGGCACATCCAGGACCGCTGGCGCAAACATCGGAACGTCCTCGACGACCGGCACAGCTTCGAGCGGCTTGCGGGCGAGCCGACGCCAGGTGAACAATTGCTGCGGGGTCAATCCATGACGCCGAGCCACGGCACAGACCTTCACACCCGGCTCATAACTCTCGGCGACGATCTGCGCCTTGCGCTCGTCGCTCCACTCGCGCCGTCGGCCGCTGCCCGTGAAAACCTCGAACCGGCGCGCCGGCTCTTCATCGCTAGATTTAAGCGTAAGCTGTGAAATCGACATATGTCCAAGCCCTCGTTCGGGCTCAACATCGTCAATCACGACGTGATCCGGAAGGTGGGCGCAAAACACCCGTTGTCAACGATTTTGGCACAAGTAAGCACCCGTTCGAACGAACGGCCGAGAAAGATCGTCGCGCATTGGTGGAGGCGGAACTCAAGGACGTCGGTGATCAAACTCTGATGCGCGGGTTGGCTACCGCATTCCCGATTGTGCGTCCGGGGCTGTTCCTATCTTACTGCGGGCGTCGGTCGCTGCCGGCCACAAAGCGGTGACGGATATTCCCCTGCCGTTGTCCCGCCTCCGCCAATGCGCGAGGTGTATGTTCGTGGTGATGCCCTACGATTTGATCGCCTGCGCCTCCCTTGCAACCGCCCACATGAAGCCGGCCAGCTCGCGGGCAATTGCAGTGCAAACCACCGTCGTTCGTTTACCCCGTCCAGCCAACTTGCGATAGCGAGCCGTTAGCCGACTCTGAGCCTTCCAAGCGATCTCTCGAACTCTCGAGGGCGCATGCTCCATGAGGTAGAGTTTCCTTGTGCCGACCCTTGGCGGATGCCGATAGGTCCATGCGCTCTCGACCAGTAGGTGCCGGACCCTACCGTTACCCGCCTTCGTTATTCCGCCTCGTCTCACCGTCTCGCCCGTGGAGCGCTCACCCGGAACCAAACCGAGATACCCCATCAGTTGGCGAGGGCTTTCAAATCGAGTGACGTCACCAACTTCCGTGGCGAAGGTGACGGCGACAATCAGATCCACACCTCGAAGGGTCTGCAGCGCTCGAACAACAGGGGCGAGAGACCAATTCGGGACGAACTCCTCGATCACCTTCTCCAACCGTTCGACGCGCTCTTTCGAGACGCGGACCGCCTCGGCCATTTCCTGCAGTGCGATCTGATGTGCCGGATGATTGAACTGCTGCTCCTGCAGCCAGCGCAAGTATCGCATTGTCCAGCCTTTCTTGCGTGGGTAGATGCGGCCATGTTTGAGCATGAAGGCGCTTATCTGTTGCCGATGGACCCGCAATGTCTCGACTGCGGCAGCTCGAGCACGAACGAGATCTCGCATCGCTTCGTGACCCTGGTCTGGAACCCACACCGGCGTGAGCTCGCCGGCCCTCAGTAGCCGGGCGAGCGCAAGCGCATCTCGACGGTTCGTCTTCACCCTGTCGCCTGGCTTCCTTGGGATCAAGGATGGGGCGACGACTATGCATTCGTAGCCAAGTGAGACGATGAGCCGGTGGAGACCGTAACCGGTGGGCCCGGCCTCATAGCAGAAATGCACGCGATCAAACTTAGCGGCGATCCGCTGGATGATACGGCGCATGGTGACATCCGACGCTTCGATCTCGCCGACATAGCGGATCTCTCCCTCCCGGCCGGATTCAGCAACAGCAATAGCATTCTTCAGCTTGGCGACATCGATTCCGACAAAGGCTTCTCTATAATCTGCCACGGCTCGTCCTCCTGTGATGAGGATCGGCTCGGCCTATCCGAGCAACCCTCGGAAGACCAGTGTAGGGCGAGCCACCTCAGGCACGAAAACGGACATACGGTCTTACACCCAGACAGTGGTCCCAAGCCCTAAGGATTCAGTAGCTTAAGCGATCGGGCATCGCTGGGGCGACGGTTCGAATCCCTTCAAGGCGACGGATGCACAGTCGACTCCCGAGGGCGACGGTCGCATCGGCCATCCATCGATCGTCTCAGGTGGGTGGACTGCGGAAGTCCATTGGGCAGGTGCTGCGCGGCTGCTATGCGCGGATGAGCAGTCCAGGCTTGGGCAACCGGTAGTTCGCTGGAGCGTTCCACGAAGGCCGCAAGAGGCTTCTCCAACGCTCGAAGCTCCTTCCGCCCGACTTTTTCAAGATGCGACTAGGCAGTGTCGCGCGTCTCGATACAGTCCCGATCCGGCTGATCGGAAGGTCCAGCAATACGCGCACCTGCTCAACTCCAACAACTCACGCACGCTATCG
This sequence comes from Sinorhizobium fredii USDA 257, assembly GCF_000265205.3. Taxonomy (NCBI): domain Bacteria; kingdom Pseudomonadati; phylum Pseudomonadota; class Alphaproteobacteria; order Hyphomicrobiales; family Rhizobiaceae; genus Ensifer; species Ensifer fredii. Next base: position 2,168,865 of record NC_018000.1, on the reverse strand, counting down.
CCGCCCCCCGCACCGCCGAAGCCTCCCGAACACGTTAAATGGCGATTCCTGCGCGGCATGACCAGCTGGCGTTCCCTACGGCAGAATTGCCGCGATCGCGTCGGCCAGACGGTCCACATTCTCCATTCGGCATGTTTCGCCCATCAGGCCGATGCGCCAGATGCGCCCGGCGAGCGGCCCGAGTCCTCCGCCAATCTCGATCCCGAATTCATCGAGCAGACGTCTGCGTGCGCGGGCGTCCTCCGCGCCTTCCGGGATCCATACTGTATTCAGCTGCGGCAGGCGGTGCTCCTCGTCGACAACGAAGGCGACGTCGAGCCCATGCAATCGTTCAACCAGCCGTTCATGGGCTGCGCTGTGGCGCACCCATGCGGTCTCCAATCCTTCCCCAAGCAGGCGGGAAAGGCTCTCGTGCAGGCCGTACAGCGCATTGACCGGCGCGGTATGGTGGTACGAGCGGGCACCTTCCCCGTCCCAGTAGCCAAGCATCAGACCGAGATCGAGGAACCAGCTTTGGATCGGCGAATTGCGCGCCTTCACCGCCGCGACGGCGCGGTCGGAAAAGGTGATCGGCGCAAGGCCCGGCGGCGCGGACAGACATTTCTGCGTACCGGCATAGACCGCGTCCGCCTGCCAGTCATCGGCCAGCACCGGAATGCCGCCGAGGCCAGTCACGGTGTCCACGACCGACAGCATGCCCGCCTCGCGCGCCAGGCCGCAGAGCGCGGTCGCATCCGACCGCACTCCGGTCGAGGTCTCCGCGTGCACGAAAGCGAGCAGCTTGGCCTGCGGCGCCTCCAGGATCGATGCGCGGACCGCCTCGGGATCAACAGGCTTGCCCCATTCGGCGGAAACCAGCCGCACCTCCGCGCCCGCCCGCCGCGCAATTTCGGCCATGCGTCCGCCGAACACGCCGTTTTGCGCGATGATCGCAGTGTCGCCCGGTTCGAGCAGCGTCACTAACGCCATCTCCATGGCGAGCGAGGCCGGGGCCGAGAGGGGGAAGGTCACCCGGTTGTCTGTTCGGAAAGCGACGCGGAGTTGGTCCTTGATGAGGTCCATCAATCCGACGAAACTTGGATCGAGATGGCCGATCGTCGGTCGCGCCTGTGCCGCGAGCACTTCCGGCGCGACGTTGGACGGACCGGGGCCCATCAGCAGGCGGGGCGGTGGCGAAAAAGCATTCATTCGGGCATTCCCTCTGCCGGCCGGTTCAACCGGCTTGTTGCTGCGCAGAGCAAAGATGACGGCACGAGCGGCGATAAGTAAAGTTTACTTTGCTTAGCATTGCGCTAAGCAAGATTTACCGCCGTCATCACCGTTCGCAGGTGCGATGCTCCAGCAATGCCTGCAGGGCGGCGAGGTCGATCACATCGCCCGCCGGCTTCCAGCCACTGATGTGCCGCAGGGGCCGACCGAGCTCACCCAAGTCAGAAACGACGCAATCGCCTTCCCCGTGATCCTCATCCTGGGTGTAGAGGCTCGGAGTAAGTATCACTGGCAGCCCGGCCGCCTTTGCCGCCAGCAGCCCATTGCGCGAGTCCTCAAAGGCAACGCATTCGCTCGGCGTTAGGCCAAGCTGGTCCAGCACTTGAAGATAGGCTGCGGGGTCCGGCTTCTTCCGGCTGACGTCCTCGCCGGTCACAACGGCCGAGAACCAACCCGCTGCGGCGGTCCCGAACGCCGCCGCAATCAGGGCGTCGAGATTGCCTCGGCTGGTCGTCGTGGCAACCGCCACCGCTAGTCCGCATGCGCGCGCCTCGGCGATGAGACGCCTCACGCCCGGCCGGAGCGCCACGCCCGAAGCCGTTCTGCGCGCATAAAGCCTGTTCTTTTCGGCATGCAGCTCGGCGATCCGCGCCGCAGCGTCCGTGCCGAGGTCAAGGCCCATGCAGTCGAGATAGTGGTGGATGCGTTCCTTGCCGCCCGTGACCTTCAGGAGCTGGCAGTAAAGCTCACGGGGCCACTCCCAGTCATGCCCAGCATTCGCAAACGCGTCGTTGAAGCAGAGACGGTGAAGCTCCTCGGTTTCGGCGAGCGTCCCATCGACATCGAAAATCAGCCCCTTGAGTGGCATGTCCAACCGGCCTCTTCAGAAACGGTGCCCCGAGCCCAAGGTTAAGCGAAGTTCCCCCGCCTTCAATCGGGAATCCGGGCGGCTCCCTGTGACACGCTGTCTTGCCGGCCAGATCACACGAGTGCCCAAAGCCTTGCTAAATAGATCGCCAGCGTGTCCGCGTCTGGCATGCCGCAATGGTCTGAGACGGCCTGTTTACTCGATGGCTCTGACTTCTCGCTACGAAAGACTTGCGACGGCTGCCCAGCATGGCTTTGCCACAGCCTTGTACGGCTCCGGTTATGGCCGCATCTCCTGCCTATCTGCCCAGCGCTACACAGCATCACGCCGGCGCGACCTTGATCGACCTGGAACCCCTCACCGATGCCCTCAATCAAACGGCAATGTGGCAGTGGATCGCTATGCGGCACTGAGAAATTCGCTCCGGCGCTCATTGAGGCGCTCGACTTCAAGGCTGGACGGGGAAGCCCCGGACTGTTGCCGGCGTTTGCTTCGCGACCTTAAAAGGTGGGCGATGGCGCAAACTGGCAATCGGGCAGGATCGCAAGATGAATGACCCCGCAATACTCGCTCACCTGCGCAACAAACTGCGTGGTCCACTTCAATGGGAAGGTGTGAATCTATGCCCTATCGATGGGGGTGATTCATGAAGGCTAAGGGTTTCGTGTTGCTGCTGGCGTCAGCGGCGCTTTCAGGCTGTGTTTCGTCCGGCGAAACTATCCAAGGGCCCAGTGGACAGGCGCTTCAGCAGGCCAAGTGCAGCGGGTCGTCAGCACGATGTCCGAGAGCGGGGCGCCCGTTAGAGACGTCCCGCTCGGCGTCAAGAGGCCGTTCACAGATGCAGCGCGGCTACGACATCACGGTGCCAAAAACGGCTCTGCCGGTTTGATTTCCGCTGGCAATAAGTTGCGATGCACGGTGTCATTCGCTGTTTCTGGTGACATAGGAGCGTCGAGTTGGAGGTTGGTGACCTCGTGCTCGATGAGGGGGGACGCGCCGTCGAAGCCGCGCGAAGCGATCGAGAAGCCTGCCAGATCGCCGTCGACTACGTGCTGTGAGATCGTCTCGGCCCCGCCTAACGGCAGGCCGGTTTTCTCCCCGCGAGTTGGTCGAGGCCGGCGAAGCTCTTCATCCATTTCATCTGATCACTTGCCCAGATAGCGCAGTTCGAAGCGATCGGGCTTCAGATTCCCGGCCGAACGAAATCGCCGGACTTCGCGTCCATCACCCAGAGTTCGCCGGTGGAGATGTCGAACCAAGCGCCGTGCAGTTTCAGCTTCCCGTTCGATTCCAGGATCTGCACGCAAGGGAATGTCCGGAGATTGGCGATCGAATTGCGGATCGACACGCGCTCGAGCGCCCGCTGGCGCTCCGCCTGGGTCATGAGCTCGTTGCTCTGGATTTGCTCGGCGGCGGGCTTCAGCAGGTTCATCCAGCGGCCGATGAAATCGCCGGGGGAGAGGGGTTCGGCGTCTGGATCGAGCGCGGCCTTGATGCCGCCGCAGCGTCCGTGCCCCATGACGACAATGTCGCTGACGCGCAAGGACTGGACCGCGAATTCGAGCGCGGCCGAGGTCGAGTGATAGTGCCCGTCCGGTTCGTATGGCGGCATCATGTTGGCGACGTTGCGGACGACGAAGAGTTCGCCCGGACCGGCATCGAAGATCGTTTCGGGTGCGGCACGCGAATCGCAACAGGCAATGACCATTGTCTTCGGTTTCTGTCCGCTCTCGGCAAGCGTCTTGTAGCGTTGCTGCTGCTCGCTGAAACGACCGCTCATGAAGTTGCGGTAGCCGGACAGAAGATGTTCCGGAAAACCCTGTACGCCCATGGGTAATCCCGCACCACGCTCATCCATGCTGCATCGCTCCTATTCCATTCATTCCTTAAGTTCTGCTCGACTTGAGGATAAAACATCAGCGATTCAAAGTACTAAAGCAAGCTTCTCGCGTCTGGACGCGTGCGGCGCCGTAGGACCGTAAACCGTCGAAGTGTTACAGCGATCTTGCTTCCTCCGAAAGGGCGAAGAGCGTTTGTGAGCCATATCTTATACGTCCGCCGCTATTTGTTGCCCGCCTGGCTCGGATGCATGAGGCGGCGCATGCGGCGACAGAGATAGGATGGTGTTGAAGGCTCATGTCACCCTCCATTTCACCCCGACGAGCCGTTACGCGTCCTCGTCGGCTCCGCTCAGAACGCTCACCAGGGCCGCGCATTGCGGATCCCGGTTATCGAGAAGCTCCGCCGGCGCGGTGCGGCCGATCGCTACGTTGACGACCGTGGCCGCCGCCCAGCCGTAGTCGCCGGCGGCGCGCTCGATCAGTTGCGGCCCCTGGGAGGTCAGGCAGGCCTGGGATTGCCGAATGATCTCCACGGGCAGCCTCGCGCGCTCGACTTGCTCCTGAACCTGGGCTTGCAGCGGATCGACGACGAGTAGGGCAAAAATCCAGCCGATGAAATCCGAGATCATATCTGTTTCCTTCTAGTTAACGGTGTTTCTGGGAGCAGAGCCCGTCATGCAGGCTGCTGCTGACCCCGCGTTTTCATCAGGCTCCAGACCACGCCGGCAGCGATGATCGCGAAGGTGATGCCGAGCGAAAGCGCGGCCGGGAATTTCTCAAGTCCCATCAGATCGGCGACGAAGATCTTCGAGCCGATGAAGATCAGGACGATGGCGAGCGCAGGCTTCAGATAACGGAAGCGATGAATCATCGCCGCGAGCGCGAAATAGAGGGCGCGAAGGCCAAGGATCGCGAAGATGTTCGAGGTGTAGACGATGAACGGATCCGTGGTGATCGCGAAAATAGCGGGAACCGAGTCCACCGCAAAGACGACGTCGGCCACCTCGACCAGCACGAGCGCCATGAAGAGCGGCGTGATGAACCAGCTCATCTTGCCGGTCCTCGGGTGTGCCTGCTTGACGAAAAACCGCTCGTCGTGGTGCTCGTCGGTGACGTTGAAGCGCTGGCGCATGAAGCGGACGAGCGCGTTCTTCGCGACGTCGGGCGCCGCTTCCTTGATCACCAGCATCTTGATGCCGGTGACGATCAGGAACGCGGCGAAGATATAAAGCACCCAGGCGAATTCGCCGACCAGCGTCGCGCCGACGCCAATCATGATCGCGCGCAGCACGATCACGCCGAGGATGCCCCAGAAGAGCACCCGGTGCTGGTAGATGCGCGGCACGGCGAAGAAGGAGAAGATCAGGGCGATGACGAAGACATTGTCGAGCGCCAGCGTTTTTTCGACGACGAAGCCTGTCAGATAGGCAAGGCCGGCCTCGGAGCCGAGATACCACCACACCCAGCCACCAAAGACGAGGCCGAGCGCAATATAGAGAGCGGAAAGCTTGACGCTTTCGCGGACGCCGATTTCCTTGTTCTGCTTGTGGAGAATACCGAGGTCGAACGACAGGATGGCGATAACGAGGACGAAAAAGCTCGACCACATCCAGAGCGGCGTTCCCAGCCACTCGACGAACAAAAGAGAGAGGTCCATTGAAGATCCCTATCGGCACTGCTTGTCGGAAAAAAGGTCCGACATCGCAAGAGTGCCGAGGCTCTCGCCAGAGGGGCCCGGACCAACGGGTTGCCGCATAGATTGTAATTTCATCGCCTGGCGTCAAGGGCCGACCCGCACTCTGGGGCCGCGAGTTCAGAGCGCCTCGGACGGCGGAACGTTCGCGTTGATGCCCCCTGAAGGGGCGGGAACGCCAACACCGGACGTGTGTGCTGCGCGCACCCAAGGTCGCGAGGCGACCTCAAAGGGGAAGTTGATCTGATCCAACTGCTTTGGGGAAGCGGCAGTCTGGCTACCTCGTTCACCAATCTTCGCAGCTTGATTTCCCGGGTGAGAAGCGTCGCTTTTCATTGCTGCAGCTCGATTTGCTCAGATATGGCTAAAGCGTCGTCGACCTCGATCCCGAGGTACCGCACGGTGCTCTCCCATGAAGGGCTGCGACACGGTTTTATTGAAGCCGATCGGCAGTGGCATGTCGCGCAGCCGAAGCCGGGCACGAAGCGGATCAAACGCAGAGCATTTCAACTCGTCAGATGAAAGACGAGCTTTTCCAGGTTCTCCCAGGTCTCATCCATGGCAAAGGCGGCGGAAATGTATGGGATACCGATGTGGCCGTAGCGGGCCGATAGCTGCCGTTCCGAGGTCTCTTCGTCGATCCGCGCGATCTGCTGAAGGTAGAGCATTGAGGCCAGGCCCGTTCTGTCAGCGCCGGCCTGGCAATGGACGAGTATCGGTTTTTGTGCCTTCTGCAGCAGCGCGATCAGTTGTCGCGCCTGCTGCGGCGACACGCGCCGGGAGGCTGACAGACGGAAATCGACATGAGCAATGCCGGCTCGGTTGGACGCCTCCACCTCCTGCAAATACCAGGCTTCCCTGCTCTCGCCCCGCAGATTCACGATGGTTTTGATGCCATATTGCCGTGCATAGCTCGCGATGTCCGAGGCAGAGGGCTGTGCCGATCGGTAAAGCTCCCCCGGCAGCACCTCGTGGAAATTGCCGGTGAGTTGGAGGACGCCCAGATAGCCGCCGAACATGAGCGCAGTTGCGCCGGCCGAGCCTGCGATCACCTTCAAAAATCTCTTCATATCTAACTCAGTTGTTGCGGAGGAAAATGGATAGCCGCTTGCAGACCTGGCTGTCGCCCCTCGAGCACGACGCTGGCCGAGTGCAGATCGGCGATTGCCTTCACGAGAGTAAGACCGAGGCCGCTGCCGGGTGTCGTTCGACTCTTGTCGAGCCGGTACAGGCGCCGGAACACGAGCTCGCGCTCCCCTGCCGGGATCCCAGGGCCGTCGTCGGCGACGGTGGCCCGCAAGCTTCCATCATCCTGCGTCAGCGTCATCCTGATCAGTGTTTTCGGTGGGCAATGGGTGATGGCATTTTCGACCAGATTGACGAAAAGTTGAGTAAGCAACTCGCGGTCACCCTCGATCAAACAGGGAGGCTTCACTTCTGATGTGAACTCGAGCTCCTGTTCGCTATCTTCAGCGACGCTGCGATAGATCTCCGCAACCGACTTCATGACGTCGAACAGGTCGACGGGCTTGAATCGCGTCTTCCGCGCGCCCGCTTCGATCTGCGATATCCGCAGCAAGGCTTGGAAGGTCGAGTTGATCCGGTCGCTCTCCTCGCAGGCCTCGACGAGGCAATCCTGGACGTCCTCGTTTCGTTCGGCTCGTTGCATTGCCTGCTCGATCGTCACTCGCAACCGATTGAGCGGCGTCTTCAGGTCATGCCGATATCGGAGCTGACCTGACGCATGCCCTCGACCAGCCCCGAGAGGCGATCCAGCGCCTCGTTCATATGTTTGGAGACGATGTCGATGTCGTCATCGTTCCCGCGCAGCGGGGATGCGCACAGCGAGATTGCCGTTCGAGACCTCGCTCATTGTGCGCGCAATGCCCTCCAGTCGATGCTGAGCGCGGTTGGCGAGAAAGGCGCCACCCGCGAAAGCCAAGGCGACGATCACCCCTGAGGCCCATGCGAAACTCGCCAAAGCGATTTCCTCGAGTTCGTCGGTTTCGGCGAAACTATGACCAACGACGAGCCGATACTTGCCCACATCGCCAGCGACTATCCGAAAACGCTCGACGCCTTTCAGCCCCAGGTCCGAGGCGCTAACCGTCGCCAGGCCAGTATCACTTGAGGCGGATGCAAGATTGCCGGCCAGTCGCTCGCCCTGTTCATCGATCAGCAGATACACCTGACCCTCCGACCGCTTGAGCTTGGCGAAGCTTTCGATCGCTGCGATGAGGTCCTGCGGATCGCCACCTGAGTAAGTTGATGCCATTACCGAATAGGTCTCGCGCACGGAGGTATCGAGCGCCTCGACCAATTCCCGCTTCAGCAATGCGTAAATGATGGCTCCGGTGACGAGGAACGCCAGCACGAAGAGGAAGCCAAACGTGAGCGCCAAACGGAAGGGAGTGCTTCGCAGCAGTCTAGCGGCGTGCATCAAGGCGATACCCGGTATTGCGCACGGTGTGGAGCAGCGGCGCGTCAAATGGTTTGTCGATCTTGGCTCTTAGCCGGCTGATATGAGTTTCGACGACGCTGGTCTTAGGGTCGAAGTGGAAATCCCACACGCGTTCGAGAAGCATCGTTCGCGTCAGCACCCTCCCTTCCGCGCGCATCAGGACTTCGAGCAACGTGAATTCCCGCGGCTGCAGGTCGATTAGCTGTCCTCGGCGAGTAACCTGACGCTTGACGATGTCCATCTCGAGATCGGCAAAGCGAAGTACCGTTTTCTGGTCCTGCGCAGGAGGGCGCCGGGAAAGAGCGTTGACACGGGCGAGCAGTTCCGAAAAGGCGAATGGCTTTGTCAGGTAATCGTCGCCGCCCGCCTCAAGTCCCTCGACCCGGTCGTCGACGCCACCGACCGCTGTCAGAAACAACACGGGAGTTTTCACTTTCGCGGCGCGGACCACTTTTACGAGGGAAAGCCCGTCCAGACCCGGAAGCATGCGGTCCACGATCATCACGTCGTACGGCTCACGGCTAGCCTGAAAAAGGGCGTCACGACCGTCCTCGATGAGGTCGCAAACATGGCCCGCTTCGGAAAGCCCCCTGGAAATGTACCCCGATGTCTTTTGGTCGTCCTCAACGACGAGGATGCGCATTGCCGGTCCGCCTCTCAAAGCCTTCGGCTCCATGAATGGCGCAGTATTGTGTCCTGAACCTGTTCGAATACTTACAAATCCGTAAGACACGGCTTGGCCGCGCTTTTCCCGAGAAGTTCCTTACGAAACCGTATTCTCGCGGCAAGACGCTCGTATGGCCGCCTCTCTACAACTGTTGCACCGGTGGTGCCAGCGCCGCCGCCGGCGTCCCAAACAACGGCCTGAGAGCCGCTCCCATGGAGGTTCCAATGAAAGCAACAGTTGCCGCAATCCTGACCGTCGCCTCAGCGCTCATCGCCATTCCTGCTCATGCCGGTGGCCCTGTTCCATGTGAGACTATGCTGAAGGACATGAGGGCCTCGAAGGCCGCGGCGAAGCTTGGCGCCGCCGATATGGCGAGGGTCAATGACCTGGAGGCCAAGGCCGTGGAGCGTTGCAATGCGGACGATGACACCCGTTCGGACATGTTTCTCTCCGACGCCATGAAGATTTTGGGAAAAGCTGGATCGAGCCTGTGAGGAGAACAGTGATGACGCAGGCAAGAGCTCTCGGGCGCCCCAATCGTGTTCCACCCGTAACCGTCGATTTCTGGCTGATCAAGCTCATGGCCGTCACCATGGGTGAAACGGCCGCCGACTACCTTGCAGTGAACATGGGACTCGGCCTGACCGCCACATCCATGATCATGAGCGCTTTGCTCGTCGCAGCGATTGCGCTCCAATTTGCTCAGAAGCGCTATGTGCCGTTCTTTTACTGGGTGGCTGTGGTGCTTATCAGCATTGTCGGTACGCTTGTCACCGACAACCTGACTGACAACCTCAATTTGCCGCTGGAGGTTTCGACAGTTGTCTTCAGCATCGCCCTCATCATGACGTTCATGGTTTGGAAAGCCTGCGAACGAACGCTGTCCATCCATTCAATCACGACGGCGCGACGCGAGGTGTTCTACTGGCTGTGCATTCTCTTTACATTCGCTCTCGGAACGGCGCTCGGCGATCTGATCTCCGAGAACTTCGGCTTCGGGTATCTCACGACCGGGTTCGTCTTCGCGGTTGTGATCGGCATGATCGTGGTCGCATACTCCGTGGGGAAGACGGGCGCTGTCCTGACATTTTGGCTTTGCTATATCTTCACCCGGCCGCTCGGAGCCTCGCTCGGCGACTACTTGGCGCAACCGTCGGACTACGGCGGCCTTGGATTCGGTACGATCTATACCAGCCTCATGTTCCTGCTGATCATCGCCGCGATCGTCGTCTACATGACTGTTAGCCGCGCGCCCGAGAGGGCGGCCGATCCCGAAAAAGGTCTGGCCTGACACTCTGTCCGGGCCCTTGGGGCAGGCCGAGGGCCTGAATTTGCGGTTCACCATTCGCCACCTTGTTGGTCGAGAATGACTCTCCGCGTGGCGCAACATCTGGTCGGAGTTGCTACGTGAGAAGACCCGCTATCCATTCTGTTACGCAGCCCCCGGTGGATCAAAGTAAAAGGCTGCGATTTCTTCGTTATCTTGGTGCCTTCGGACTGATCGGGCTGTTGCTGACGCGACCCGCCTGGAACGAGGCGTCTCCCATGCATGAGGTGACAGAACTCCTCGGCCTTGCCCTCGTGCTCCTTTGCGTCTTCGGTCGGCTCTGGAGCACTCTCTACGTCGGTGGCCGCAAAAATACGGAATTGGTCATCAGCGGTCCCTACTCGGTCAGCAGGAATCCGCTTTATCTCTTCTCGACATTGGGATCTTTCGGGAGTGGTCTGCTGTTCGGCTCGATCACCGCCGCGACTTTGTTGGGTGTGACGACGTACCTCGTATTTTTCGCGACGGCGCGACAAGAGGAGCGCTACTTGCATGCCCGATTTGGCGCCGAATATGAGTCGTACGCCGGCAGGACACCCTTGTTTTGGCCCAGGCTGTCTTCATACCGGGAACCACGCGAAACCAGTTTTTCGCCCAATGCTATCTGGCGGACCTTCAGCGACGCATGCTTCTTTTTCATGGTCCTCCCGCTGGCCGAAATATCCGCGTACCTTCATGCCCAGGGATACGTTCCAACCGTCCTCAGGATGTATTGATCTTTGGCTGGAGCAAGCTCGGGGGGCATCCTCCTGGTCGGGATCAAACCCGCCCGAGCTCACCCGAACCGAAACTCAGGGGCAGGAGTTGGTCTACCCGCCTACGCGCGTTCTCTATGGCTTCTTCTCGCCGGTCTCGCTTGACGCATAATCAGGCCGGTGCCGTCCCATGCGCAAGCCAATACGGCCCCGAAGATCGTCAGGGCCGCATCCAGGACAGCTAAAACAAAGAAGCGACTATTCGTCGTCTGACGATCCGTTACCCGCCTCGCGGCCTCCGGCGTCTGTGACCTCCTTCACCTCGCCCGTCTGACCGTCAACCGACACTTCTTTCGAGCCAGTTGCAGTCATGAGCTCGACCTCGAATGTGGCAATCTGTTGCTCATCGTCCAGCGCGGCATCGACGGCTTTGCCGCCGAATTTTTTCTCCGCCGCCGCGATCGCATCGGCGAGGCGGAGCTTGCTGCTGCTTAGCCTCGCATATTCTGTGGCATCGTCGGTGCCAGGCAGGTGTTCGGCAGCAGCTGCGGGATTCACGGACGCGATGCCGCAGGCGACCGATGCGGTTGCGACACTGGCGGCGAACGCAACGCTCAAAAGGCTCATGTTACTCATCTTGAACTCCATGTTGCGGTTCAGGATCGAACCGCAGAAGATAATGAGCGTGGCGCCTGTACTGTGCTTTGCCAGTGTCTTACGATTTTGTATGCGGCGGTCACCGTCGGCCCCGGCGATGCTGGGTGCCGAGGTATTGTATTGGGGAGGACGAAGCATTCATTTGACGGAGTGTCATTGAGGTTTTGGACGGCCGTGGCCCTAAGGGACAAACGGCCGACTTCCGAACGCGGCCCCGGCCGCACCGGCGAGTCCACCAGCTGTGTGGTCAGCCGATGTACCGGTAAGCAAAAAAGCTAAAAAGCGCAAGCCTCCAAGGAAAGGCGGATGTCATCCGCCGGCTCCATTTACTGGCAACGCCCTGCCGATCGGGCCGACGCGTCTTTCCGGTCGCGGTGTTCTCTTAGTTTGGTTTTGAAAATCGTCAATCAGGTCTTTCTGCTACGGTCGCGAACGCAAGCGCAATGTCGGCCTTTGTGAGATGCTGCATTGCTTTGTGAATCGAGACCTACCTCCTTCGTGCGCCCTGCATCACAAGCACCACCGTCGCCTTTGGCGGGCAGCCAGGCACGTGACAAGCGAGCTCATTGACGGAGACGACGGATCGTCGGACAGCGTGTCTCACGACCTATTTGCAGTGATCAGGTGCAAGGCAGAATTGCCCCTTGTGACCGCCGCTGCTGATAGCTTGCGATCGAATGTCGCCAGCTGCCCGCCACGCGCCTTGGCAAGCGCAAGCAGATAGGTGTCAGTTACCTGCCCCGAAGTTAGGATTTTCGTGGGAGCGATATCGCTTGACCCGACAAGACTCACATTGTCCGGCCAAAAACTATGACCGGGGAGCGACCGCAATTTGCCGACGATCTCCATCACGAGTGACGGTGAACCGGGAGAATTGGGATATTTGGGATTGCCGACGATCCGGATGACACCATTTTCGGTTATAGGGCAGGTGGCCCACGCGGTCTGACCTACCGCCGCGAACCATTCGTGCGCATCATCATGGGCCACATGGCCCGGATCGATTAAGGCAATCAGCACATTGACGTCGAGCAGGAAAGTCACGGCAGTTCGTCACGCAAGGCGTTGACGATTTCGAGCGTCACTGGCGGCGCATCCGGCCGAGATGACAGGAGAGGAATTCCATTGCGCTCGCCGCTGCTGCTCGGTCGGCGCAGAGAACGTCTCGCCAGCTCGGAAATGACCTCGCCGACGCTCCGGTGCTGCTGGGATGCCATCGCCTTTGCGGCGATCAGGACATCGTCGTCGATTGCCAGGGTCGTTCTCATATTCGCCTCATCGCGCATCAATCATCACGCATCATATAGAGCAAGAGGTCGGCCTTCTCAAGGTTGATGCCGAAGGAAGACGCAGTCATTTTAGGCCAATCTGTTCACCGCCGAAAACGGTTGAAATTGTCGAAATCAGATTCTCCAGTCTGTGCGCGAACCGATGGGTCGCAGGCTCGAATCTGTTCAAGGCGCCCAAGGTTCAAATCTCCACGGACGATGCTTGCGGCACGCCGACAGATTCTGGCTTGCTGAACACGGTGATCGCAGAGATCACACCGATGAACTGTAGGACGGCCCCGATCGCCTCCGCTGCGGTGGGCCACCGCCCTTCCAAAACGAAGCCGTAGGCAAGACCGAACACTGTTTCGGCGACGATCAGCTGAGCCGAGAGCGCCAACGGAAGGCGGCGCGAGGCGACGACCCAGCACCATGTCGCGAACCATGATCCAGCAAGGCCCATGAGGAGTGCCCATGCAATAAACCGAAACGTGTCGAAAGCCGGAAGGGCGTCTGATGCTCCGAACGAGCTCAGGGGCAACAGCACGAGACTTCCAAGTGCAGCGCCGATGCCTTGGAGCCCGGTCCAGCGCAAGCCATCCGGCGCGTCGGGCGCACTCATGACCGCCGCATTCACCATGCCATAGACAATCCAGATGCAAAGGGCGGCGCAGGCCGAAAGCATGCCGAGCAGGATCGCGCCGGTATCCACCGACTGGACCGTTCGGATGGCCGCGATGTTCACGATCGCCACGCCGACAGCGATCAGGACGAGCGGAAGCGCAAGCGCACGCCAAGAGACTGAGCGTTCGCGCAGGTTCGCGATGACGGCGAGAAACACCGGCATGGTGCCGATGATCAGCGGCGGGATCGCGGCGCCGGCGAGCCGAACCGCAAAAGCTGCGCTGACGAAATAGCCGACATAGCCCACGCCTCCAAGGAGAAGGCCGATTGCGCTGCGGGGCAACGCGATGCCGGTTGGGCGAAAGCGCGGATGCAGCATCAGCAGCAGGCAGGCAATCCCGAAAACGCAATAGCGCGCAATCGTCAGATCCCAGGCCGAGAAGGGTTCAACGGCGCGCGGCGCGACGAAAGTCAGGCCCCACAATGCACAGGTCGTGAGGCCGGCGATGATACCGATTGGCATGAATTGCTCCTTTTTCAGCAATCATGCGAGGCAAGATCGTCGATTTCCATGGATGGATGTGGCCGGATCGGATAGTTTTCATGTCATGTCGAAAGCAAATGGCCGCAATGACCTTCAATTCGGAAAATCGTCCTTGGACGAGACCGATGCGCGAATACTGACGGCGCTGGATGCCGATTCGCGGCTGTCTATGCGCGAGCTCGCCAGCGTCGTCGGCATGTCGGCGCCGAGCGTCTCGGAGCGGGTGCGCCGGCTTGAGGGTGCCGGCATCATTCGCGGCTTCACGCTCGACGTCGATACGCGCGCGATCGGCTACCAGATACGTGCCATGGTGCGGATCAGACCGCTTCCCGGCAAGTTGCACCTCGTCGAGAAACTGATTCAGGATCGCCCCGAATTTATCGAGTGCGACAAGATCACTGGCGACGATCCGTTTCTGGCACGCCTCGTCGTTCGGTCGATCGAGCAGATGGACGACGTGCTCGAAGCCCTTTCCGAGCATGCGGTCACCAGCACCGCCGTTATTAAGGGGACGTCAGTCAAGAAGCGGCTTCCACCTCTGTAGCGCTTGTCCAGGCGGCAATCGCATAAGCGGGCGATCGTTTCCGCTCCCGATTGCTCGCGCCAGTGGTTCCAGGGTGCGGGTCCGCAGTTCTAATCCTCTCCGGGCGGTCAGACACGGCGACCAGTCCGGCGGGCGTCTGGAACGGGTGGAGGCCGTGTGAAAACGCGTTTTTGGGCGGGACATGAATCTTCAAGGTTGCGGCGTGCGAGGTCGAGACGGTCTCACCCTCTCATTGCACCCCATCAACGCGGGAGCGCCGAGGACGGCGATGGCTCGCTTGATGTTGTAGGCGAGGACGTGGAGGCTCATTTCCGTTCCGACATTTCGTAGCCTTCGCATCCGGAAGTGGTCTCTTCCCATCCAGTCTTTGAGGCTGCCAAATACGTGCTCGACGGTGCTGCGCCTGATCCGCATCGCGTCCGGCATCTCGTCCAGCCTGCGCTGCATCTTCTCCAGGACTGCCTCATGCTCCCAGCGGGTGATGCGCCGCTGTTTGCTCGGCGTGCATTTTGCCTTGATGGCGCAGCTGCCGCAGTTGCTCGACCAGTAACGGCTGAGGATCAGACCCTTCTCCACCGCGGTGAAGCGCCAGATCAGTTGTTCGCCTGCCGGGCAGCGATAGCTGTCGGTCTCTGGCTGATAGATGAAGTCCTGCTTGTCGAAACGACCGTCCGCCTTCGCCCCGGATGTTAACGGTCGGGGCACGATCGGCGTCGCTCCAACTGCCTCGCAGGCAACGATTTCCTCACCGGAGAAAGTAGCCGCGATCGGCCAGGACTGTCAGTTCCTCGACGCCGGTCGCTTCCTTGGCCTGCTGAGCCATGTTGGCAAGTTGGGACCGGTCGTGGCCGACATTGGTGACCTCATGCGCGACGATCAGATGGTGCTCGGCGTCGACCGCCGCTTGCACGTTGTAGCCGACCATGCCGGTGCCTTTGCCGCTCGTTGCCATGGCCCGCGCATCGGAATCGGTCAGTGAGATCTGGCGGTCCGGCGCGTCTTGGACCGCTTGCTCCATCGCCTGCAACTCGCGCATCTGCCGCCGCAGCGAGTCCAGCCGTTCCTTCAGCCGGCTGACCCGCATCTGTGCGACGTCATCCTCCTGCCGGTCGGCCGTGTCGAGCATGCCCAGATACCGCTCAATGCTGGCATCCACCTGCTCCATACGTCGGCGGATCGCGCCAGGCGTGAAGTTTTTGTCGCGTGTGTTCACCGCCTTGAATCGGCTGCCGTCGACCGCAACCGTGCCACCCGCGATGAGGCCGATCTTGCGGCACAGAAGCACGAATTGGCGGCAGACCGCACGGATCGCTTCGCCGTTGTCACGCCGGAAATCGGCGATCGTTTTGAAGTCGGGCGCGAGCTTACCCATCAGCCACATCAGTTCGACGTTGCGGCCCGCCTCCCGCTCCAGCCGCCGGCTCGACTGCACTTGGTTGAGGTAGCCATAGAGGTAGAGCTTCAGCATGGTTGCCGGGCTATATCCCGGCCGCCCAGTCGCCGCCGCGGCGGCAAAGCCCATTGCACGCAAATCCAGCTCATCGATGAAGACATCGACAACGCGGGCCGGGTTGTCTTCGGTGACATAATCATCGAGGCATTCCGGCAAGAACAGCTGCTCTCGCCGATCCTTACCCTCGATGAAACCCGCCATGCCGAATCCCCCGCTCAACTGGAGGTAGACTATCATGAGCGGGAGTTTTCACACAGCCTCGGTGGAGAGCGGAATTAGGTGGCCAAAGCGCTGAATGGCGGCGTTCGCAGACAGGAACACTTCTGGATGAGGCGACTCTGAAACCGGGGCCAATAGCAGGCGCGACGTGCGCCCATCCGGCCGGGCACACCTATCTTGCACATTTCACTCGCTCGAGAAGCCGACGATGCCCTTGATCTCGGTAAACTCGTGCAGTCCGAACTTCCCGTATTCCCGACCGTTGCCGGATTGCTTGTAGCCGCCGAATGGAGCGGCGCCATCCCACGCGGAGTTGTTGAGGCGAACAGTGCCGGTGCGCAGCCTGCCTGCGAGCGCCCGCGCTTCTTTCGGATCGCCCTGAATGTAGGCTGCCAGACCGTAGGGCGTATCGTTGGCGATCGTGATTGCTTCCTCTTCGCTGTCATAGCCGATGATCGACAGCACCGGGCCGAAGATTTCCTCCCGCGCAATCGTCATCTGATTGGTGACGCGGGCAAACACGGTCGGGCGTGCGTAATAGCCTGCATTGAGATGCGACGGGCGGCCAGGACCGCCGGCCACGAGCTCCGCTCCTTCCGCGATGCCGCGTTCGATCAGCGCCTGGATCTTGTCGAACTGGGCGGCGCTTGCGACCGGTCCGAGGTCGGTGCGCGGATCCGAGGGGGGACCGACAACGAGCGCAGCCGCTTCCCTCGCGGCGATCGAGCTTGCCTCGTCCACTCGCTCCGCAGGCACGAGCATCCGTGTTGGCGCAGTACAGGTCTGCCCGGAATTGCCGAAGCAACGGCGTACGCCGGCGGCGACCGCGGCTGGGAAGTCGGCGCTACGCAGGATGATGTTCGGCGACTTGCCGCCGAGCTCCTGATGCACCCGCTTGACCGTCGGTGCCGCGGCCTGCGCCACGGCAATGCCGGCACGGGTCGACCCGGTGAAGGACACCATGTCGACATCCGGATGGCTGGCGAGCATCGTGCCAACCGTCGGGCCGTCGCCCTGGACGAGGTTGAAGACTCCCTTCGGTACACCAGCTTCATCCATGATCTCGGCGAAGATCACGGCGTTGAAGGGAGCGATCTCCGAAGGCTTCAGCACCATGGTGCATCCCGTGGCGAGCGCCGGGGCGACCTTGCAGGCGATCTGGTTGATCGGCCAGTTCCACGGCGTGATCATCGCGACGACCCCGACCGGCTCGTGCACGATGCGCGTGGTCCCCTGCATGTAGTCGAGGGCAAAGGTCTCGACGGCCTTGATCGCCTGCTCGAAATGGATAGCGCCGATGCCGGCCTGCTCGGCCCGGGCCATGGCGAGCGGCGCGCCCATTTCCCGCGAGATGGTGTCGCCGAGCTCGTCATTGCGGCGGTTCAGGATCGTTACAATGCGCTTCAGCAGTTCGACGCGCTCTTGCCTGGACGTCTGCGAATAGGAGGCAAAGGCCCGCCGCGCCGCCGCGACCGCCTTTTCCGCGTCGGCGGCACTGCCGAGTGCGATCGTACCCATCGGCTGCTCCGTCGAGGGATCGATGATCTCAAGCGTCCTCGACACGGACGGCTCGACCCATTCACCGTCGATATAGAACTTGCGGGCCTGTCTCATTGCTGGCTCCCCTCTATGGCGTCCTGCGCCCCATCTGGGGCGCGTTCCACGAATCCGGCGACAGCGATGATGGCTGCCTCCGTGTGCGGCAAAGCGGCGAGCTCGCCCAGCGTCAGCGGTTTGATGGGTGGGCGTAGCCGATAGTAACCGACGTCGCCGGGCGCAACGCCACGGCATTGCGACAGCAGTTCAACCGCGGTCGGACCGCACAGCCGGCCCTGACAGGGTCCCATTCCGCATCGGGTGAACGCCTTCATCTGGTTAGGGCCCGGCACGCCGAGCGCCGCGACTTCACGCAGCTTGCCGGCTGTAATTTCCTCGCAGCGGCAGACGATGGTGCCGTCGTCCTCGGGTACCCGAAACCTTTTGCCGGGTCGGAACCGATGTTCGATGAAAGTCCTGCCCCTCAGGGCTCGCGCGAGCTTTTGCGCATATTGGTCCCGGCGCTGTTCGTAGGCAGCCTGGCCAAGGCGATTTAGGTCGAGCGCCGCAGACAGGCCCGCGAGCTCTCCTTGGTGAGCGGAGGCGACCGCCCCGACAATTCCCGCCGCATCACCGGCGATCGAGACCCCCGGGACGGAACTCGCGCCGCGACCGTCGACGGCCGGGCGGAAGGCCGCCAGGCGCTCGTCCCAGATGTAGTCGCACCCGGCTGCGAGCGTGAGATTGAGGTTCGGCGCGATCCCCTGGTGCAGAAGGAGCAGGTCGCCTTCGATGTGCAGGGACTTGTTGCCGCGATGGACCCGCAAGGCGCTGAATTGTCCGGAACCGACCGCCTCGAGCGCGGTCACCCCGCGAATGACGCGGGTTCGACGGTGAACGTCCAAGAGGAGCTTCAAGCCCTTAAGGGCATAGGGCGACGCGGCAAAACCAAGCAGATAAGGCAGGGCCGAGCGCCAGTTCCCGACCGGCGTGGTATCGACGACCGCTGTCACGGACACGCCTGCCCGCAGGAGTTGGCTCGCCAGCAAGTACAAAAGCGGCCCGGTCCCGGCGAGGATGGTCCGTCTGGAGGGCACCAGGCCCGACGACTTCATCAAGATCTGCGCCGCGCCTGCCGCCATGACGCCGGGCATGGTCCACCCCGGGAACGGGAACGGACGCTCGAGCGCGCCGGTTGCGAGAATGACGCGATGGGCGGCGACCGGCCGAGCGATGCCGCCGAGCGAGATCCCGACCTCGAGCGCATGGGCGCCATCGCCGGTTTCCTCGTCAGCGGGTCCGACGCTCCACACCGTCGCCCGGCGGGCATAGCTCAGGTCCGCGCGCCGGAAGCGCTCGATGAGCATCCGACCGACAGCGTAGTCCGGCCCCATGCGCGCGAGATCGGCGTCCGAAGCGCGCTCGACCGCGCGATAGATCTGGCCGCCAGGCGCTTCGTTTTCGTCGGCCAGCAACACGGCGAGGCCATGGGTCGAGGCTTCGATCGCTGCCGAGAGGCCGGCGGGCCCGGCGCCAACGACGACGAGGTCATAGGCAGGCGCGACATCAGCGGCAGATTGAAGGTTTTTTATCATTCTTCCTGCCCCGGCATGGCGGCGCCATCCTGTGTTTCGACCCGCATGCCCTCCACGACGGTGGTCATGCAAGCCTGCCGGTTCGGCTGGCCATCGATCTTGACCAGGCATTCGAAGCACACACCCATCATGCAGTAAGGACCGCGGGCGGCGCCGGACACCGGGGTGCGCCGCGTGCTGCAATGTCCCGCGGCCAACAGGGCAGCGGCGACGCTGTCGCCCTGGCGGGCCATGGTCGGCACGCCGTTGAATGTGAATGAGACCGAACTCTCTTTTCGGTCAGACAGCCGCCGGAACATGGAACCTCCGGGAATGAAATACGGAAAGATCCGCAGAAAGCGCCCCGGCCGAAATTTGCCGCGGCAGGACCAGCGCATGGTTCGCCGCCAGCGTCACGCCGGAATGGCAGGCGACTGCGAAGGCGCCTGGAAACCGCTCCGATTGCTCGTAAATGGGGTAGCCGTCGGGCGTCACCACACGGAACGCCGCCCAGATCCGCACCGCCCTGGCGTCCCTGAGCAGCGGGAAGGTGCGTAGCGCGCGTTCGGCCAGAACTGCGGTGATCGGCCCTCGCGGCCGCTGATGATCGATCGTCGCCTCCTTGCTCTCGCCGATCAGCACAGAGCCCTCGTCCGTCTGCCGCAGATAGCCGGTGGCATGGCTGAGGAACGGTTTCAGCCGCTCGGTGACGATGATCTGGCCGCGGCTCGGGGTGAGCGGAACGCTCAGCCCAACCATCGGGGCGAGCGCTGTATTGCCAATGCCGGCGGCAAGCACGATCTTGCCGGCGTCGAGCCTCCAGCCTTCTCCAGCCACTTCGAAGCCGCCGGCGCGATGGCGGATCGCAGTCGTCTTCCGATGCGGAAAATAATGAACGCCACGCTGCGGCAGCGCCTTATGAAAGGCAGCGAACAGCCGCAGCGGGTTTGCATGTCCATCGAGCGGGCTGAAAATCGCGCCTGCCACTGTCTCGCCGACGAGGGGCAAGCGGCGGCGCGTCTCCGCCTGATCGAGTACCTCATATTCGAGCGGCGGCGTTCCTTCCGCGCCCATTCCTGGTTGGCCGGCGAGCCTCGCCATCGATGCGATCCCGCGTTGGAGCTCCATTGGCGTGAGCCGGATTGAGAAGCCGCCCGACTGGACAAAGCCGGTGTCGATACCGGTTTCGGCCTTGAGTTCGGCTGCCAGCCGGTGCCAGTTCGCCGTCGAGGTTCGCGACCACCGCGAATAGGCGGCGTTGCCGAGGCCCTTGCTTGAGCTCCATACGAGACCGAAATTCGCCCGGGCGGCCCTGTTTGCCAGATCGCCTTCGTCGAGGATCGCAACCTTTTGTCCGCATCTCGCCAGCCCCCAGGCTATCGATACCCCTACCAGCCCGCCGCCGATGACGATTACGTCGTAATCCATTCCGTATCCCCACGGCCTTCTCCGGATCGGGCCACACGATCAGATTGCGCCGACCTTGACCTTCGAACCATCAAGGAGGCGCGACAGCCGGAAGGGGGTGGGGTCGACACAGGGTGTGTCATTGGCAACCAGGTCGGACGCCAGGCGGCCGATGCCGGGGCCTAGGCCGAAGCCGTGGCCGGAGGCGCCCGCGGCCAGGTAAAGCCCCTTCACACCGTCGGCCGGCGAGATGACCGGCACCGCGTCCGGCGTGAAATCCACGTAGGCCCCCCAGCTGTCGGCGACTTCGACCCCCGCCAACGTAGGAAACTGCTCCGTGACCCGTTTCAAGATAGCCGCGATGGTGCGGCGGCTCGGCGGCGGGTCGAGAACGCGCATCCGCTCGAAGGCCGTCCGTTTGCTCTTGTTCAAGCTTCCGAATGCCTCCGGACCTTGGAGGAAGGATTTGCCGATGCCGAACTGCACTGCTTTCAGACGCTTCATGAACATCGGCATGAACCAGCGGGCGTAGCGAATGCCTTGTGGGGTGATATCGAGCATCGCCCTGCCGCTGATCGCAAGGGTGTAGCTGCCATCTAACCGGCGGGTCAACGCGCACTCCGGCGTATAGATCGCCTCGCCCAGATTCGCTGTGGGCCGCGTACGCAGCGCCGTCTGGCGCACGCTCGCCTGCGGAAACAGAACTCCGTGCTGGCGACAAAACATCGACGTCCAGGCACCGCCGGCGCAGAGAACGGCTTGTGTCCGGATGGCCCCCTTTTCGGTGATCACCCCGGCCACCGCTTCATTGACCAGGTCGAGGCCTCGGGCAGCGCACTCCTGGTGGATTGTCGCCCCAAATTTGCGAGCGCCGTTCGCGATCGTCGGCGCGGCAATGGCGGGTTCGGCCTTGCCGTCATCGATCGAATGCACTCCGCCCAGCCATCGGCGGCCGTTCGCCGGAATCGTGGCAGCCGCTTCCTTGGCGCTCAGCATCTTCGTATTGACGTTGAACTGCCGGGCCGTATCACGCCATGCTTCCCACTCCGCAAGCTGTCGGGGATTATCGGTAGCGTAAAGCAGACCGCAGCGACGGAAGCCGACGTCCTCTCCGATTTTGGATTCAAACTCACCCCATAGCCGTAGGGCGACACCCGAAAGCGGCAGCTCGCGCTCATCCCGGTTCTGTTGGCGGCACCAACCCCAGTTGCGGCTCGACTGCTCGCAGCCGACATGGCCTTTTTCGACCAGGGCGACGGACAGTCCCCGCTCCGCGAGAAAGAAAGCTGCCGTTGCACCAATAATGCCGCCGCCGATGACGACGACATCCGCCTTGGCAGGAAGCTCTTGATCGCTGTGTATGCGTTTGACATTTGGAGACATGGGGGCTGACCTGGCATTATTGGCGGCTGATCTGTACGGCGCTATTTTCCGCCCCTCTGACAGCGCACTCCCTCGCCGATGAAATTCCCGCCGGGCAGGGGAAGACTCTCTCAAAGCTTGTCGTCGCGCGTCCTCGAATTGAGCTCATAGGAGGCTACCGGAGGAAAGCGAGCAGCATGCATCGACTGGAGACAGAGGGACGGCCGAAAGTTCCGTTTCCGGCGGCGCGACGGCCAAATCTGCGGCCTTCGCACGGGTAAGCTACAGAGCATCGTCTGACGACAGTAATGGTTGTTGAATCGGCTTCCGGTCGAGCACGACAGATGCCGCGATCGGGTTCACGGCACCGCTGCTGCCACAGGTTCGAATTGAAGAGCGTGCACAATCGAAAACAGAGATTTAAGCCATGACTACAGGCACTCACGAGTCCCCCGCGCTTGCCATGATCCATACGGTCCCCGGGATCATCCCCGCGTTCAACGATCTCGTCGGCCGCCATCTGCCCGGTTGGCGGCCGTTCAACATGTTGGATGAGAGCCTGCTGGGGAACACGATCCGCGAAGGCACGCTGTCACGTCAGACCATGCGGCGGCTTGCGACTCACATCTGGTCGGCGGTGGATGCGGGGGCTTCGGCGGTCCTCGTCACCTGTTCCTCGCTCGGCCCTGCAGTGGATGCGGCAATGCCACTCTGCCCCGTCCCCCTCTTCCGTATCGATGACGGGATGGCGATCGAGGCGATCAACCGCGGGAACCGAATTGGCGTCCTTGCGACCCTGGCTACAACAATGGAGCCTACAACCCGGTTGATTGAACGCCATGCGCAAAGAATGGATCGTAGCGTTTCCGTCACCACCCGTCTTTGTGAGGGAGCCTTCGATAAATTGCGAAACGGGGACAGGGCGGCGCATGATGCGATGGTACGTGAAGGCCTTGCTTCGCTCGTGGACAGCGTCGACGTGGTTGTTCTTGCTCAAGCATCAATGGCAAATGCCCTGAACGAAATAGGCGAGATATCGGTGCCAGTACTTACTAGCCCTGAACTCGGCGTGCTGCACATGTCCTCCGCACTGGATGTGCGCTCCCGCGTTCAGGAAAATGCGCAAAGGTAGGCCAGCGGTTTGCCCGTTTTCAGCGGTCCAGAGCAGGCCTTCGGGCCAATTAACTTCCTGATCAACAACGCCAGCAGCGGAGCTTCATCGACGGTGGCACTCTCCGGGAAGCGTGCATCCACCCGCTGCCTCATTGCCTCATTGTCCGCTTTTTGGACCAGCACTGCACATTCCCGTCGGTATCGGTGAATGGCCGCGCAGGGTCGATTTTTCACGTGAGCGGCGCTGCACAAGAGTCGCAGACGACCCTGAACCTTCCGCCTTCTCGTACAGGCTTAGAGGTCGGCGACCGATGCTTGTACGCGGGCGGAGGGCAGTCGATGAGAGAGGTAGTCGCGCATCTGGCGAAGCGCATCTTCACGCGTCAGACCCTCCGACTGCAGACCGAGGCGCAGCCACAGCCCGTCAATCAGTGCGGTGATGCCTAGAACGGCAGCCTCGCATTGGTCCTCTGGCAGAAGGTGGACCAGTGCCGACATGAGATTTGATCGCATCCGCGCATGAATTACTTTTTGGATGCGCGCTAGCTGCGGTTCCCGCGGCACCTCGGCGCAGAGCGATAGCCAAGCATGGCAGATGGACGGCTGGAAGAAGCGGTCCTCGAAGTTGCCTTCAATGATCGCTTCCAGTCGCTGTAACGGGGTGGTGGCCCGGTTCAAGCGCGCCACCACGGCATCCTTCAGCGCCGCATTCGCCTCGCGCATCGCATGCTCGAACAACTCCTGCTTGTTGGCGAAGTAGTGCAGGACGATGCCCTTCGATGCGCCTGCTTGAGCGGCGACTTTCTCCAGCGTTGCCCCCACCATGCCTTCGCGCTGAAGGACCTCGAATGCCGCCCGCCTGAGTTCCCGTTTCCGGATATCGCTGATCCTGGTCAGTCTCATTTGCACGCCCTCGGTTTCACCCACATTTGACAAACTTTCCGGAAAGATCAATAATTGACCCACGGGACAATAAAATGACCAAGCGGATAAAGGGGAATACGAATGAAGCGATCTCTGAAAGCCGGGGCTTCGGCGCTTGCCCTCATTGCCATTGCTGGTCCCGCGTTCGCGGGAGAGCCGGAAAGCTGCAAAACTGTGCGGTTGGCTGAGCCGGGGTGGAATGATCTTGCCTTCACCACCGGGGTCGGTCTGACCTTGCTGAAGGCGCTGGGATACGAGGCGAAGAGCCAGCTTCTCGGTATCGACGTCATCTACACGAGCTTGAAGAGCAAGGACCTCGACGTCTTCCTTGGCTACTGGGACCCTGCCATGGTGGCCTACTACAAGCCGTACAAAGAGGATGACTCGGTCGAGACGGTTCGGACCAATCTCGAGGGAGCCAAATACACCTTCGCCGTTCCCACTTACGCCTGGGAGGCTGGCGTCAGGGACTTTTCCGACCTGCAGAAATTTGCCGACAAATTCGAACGGAAGCTCTCCATCGAGCCGGGTTCGAACCAATTGATGCTCGATGCGATCAAGGACCCGGCCCTCGGCCTCGAGGAATGGGAGGTGGTGGAGTCGAGCGAGCAAGGCATGCTCTCGGAAGTGACCCGCCGGACACGCGACAAGTCGTTCATCGTTTTCCAGGGTTGGGCGCCCCATCCGATGAACACCGTCTTCGACATGAAGTATCTGACTGGCGGCGACAAGTTCTATGGCCCGAACTTCGGTGCGGCAACGGTCTCCACCCAAGTGCGCAAGGGCTACCTGCAGGAGTGCCCCAATGTCGCGAAGCTCTTGAACAATCTCGTTTTCGATATCGACTACGAGAATCGCGGCATGTCCTACATCATGAACGATGGAATGGAACCGGAAGAAGCCGCTCTGAAATCCATAAAGGACGAGCCGAAGCGGCTGGAAACCTGGCTGGCCGGGGTGTCGACTTTCGACGGTCAATCGGGTCTCAGCGCGGTAAAGGCGGCGCTCGGCCTGTGATGTGCAGCATCGAGGACGAATGGCATCGTCGCAAGCGGCGCGTCGAATTACCGGGGGGGAGGCCGATCGCTTTCGTCGACAGCGGCGGAAGCGGGCCGCCGCTTCTGCTACTGCATGGCTATTCTGACACCAGCCGCAGCTTTTCTGCGCTTGAGCCCTTTCTTGTCGGCTACCGTCTGATCATTCCCGATCTTCCCGGACATGGTGCATCCGCTATGGGCGACGGCATGCGCATCAGTGACTTTGCCGCCACCATTGACCGGTTGCTGGCGTTTCTCGGTATTTCGCCGATTGCTGTCATCGGCCATTCCATGGGTGCCATGACCGCGATCGAGCTTGCCGCTCGGCGTCGCGAAGACGTGAGCGCGCTCGTACTTCTGTCTGCAAGCCTGAGGCCAGATTTCGGCAGCAGGAGCCCGTTTTCGCGCGGGATCCGCGCGCTCCGCGACCCGATCGACCCCGCGGGGCAATTTCTCCGTGACTGGTATTGCTGCAGCCGACCCGTCGACCCCGAATTCCTGGCGAAGATGAGGGTGGACGCAGCGGCAATGCCGGCCGCCGTCTGGCATGGCATCCTGGAGGGCTTTGCCGAAACCGATCTCCGGCATAGCGCCAGGCAGGTCACCGCGCCGGTGCTCTGTATCGGTGGTTCGGCGGATACGCTCTTTGATAGCTCGCACCCCAAGGCGCTTGCCGAGGCATTCCCCTCGGTCCGATCCATCACACTCGACGGGTATGGACATAATCCGCATTGGGAAGACCCGCAGAGGGTTTCAGCGCTTGTGCTGTCGTTTTTTTGCGGAGGCAGAATAGTCTAGCCGCGGCCATCAGAGCTCCGGCACAAAGCGCAAGGGGTGCAATGCTCAGGTGCTATCGTCGGACGTCTGCAGAGCGTACTCTTTTTTGTCATTCCGTATGTGAAGCCCGATGTCTGCACGGGTCGGAAGTGTCGGTTGAACGAACGTCTCAAAAGTCCGGGAGATGGTCAAAGGACTGTCGCCCGCAACATCCCGCTTGAGCCCAAACCGCTCACACCAGACCCGTGGTGTTACCTCTCTTCTTCATGGTAGGCAGGGATCGGTTCCGGTATGGCGAACTAAAAGGAGCTAGCCGCATGAAGTGCCTTCGCATCTATGCCACCCCGGATGGCGAGTCGCATTTCGACGAAATCGAATTGCCGACAACGAAGAGGTCGGTGCACCCCGATGCCGTGACGTTCGACGTTACGGGCAGCTATCCGGCGTCCCGCGTCCGCATCAACCCACATCCCAGCTGGCATGCGCGAGGTGGCGTGGCATAAGGTCCCAGAGCCGGTGCTTACGGTCAGGCTGGATGGTTCGGTAGAACACGAGACGAGCGACGGAGAGGTGCGCCACGTTCAGGCGGGTAGCTTCGTGTTAGTGGAGGACACCCACGGTAAGGGCCATCTGTCACGCCATTCCCCAGAGGCGCAGACTGTTATCTGGATTTCACTACCGAACGGGCTCGACTTACCGCCAGCATAGTCCTCTGGGCACGCCGTCGGCGCCACGATTAAACGACGGCTTTGTCCGCATGGCCGTCATTCGTGCTGGCCGCAGCGGGCGACTGCTCACCACAATTTGCGGTCGGTCTCATAACTGCGACAAAGATCGCCCCTGTGCGCCCGTCTGATACGCAATGGGGCTAAGACTGCTTCGAGCCCATTGCGGTCATGCAGTGGGCCGATGATGATCAAGTAAATCACAAACCGGGCATCAATACATACCGGGTATCAGTGTCGCCGTTCCAAGCCTCTGCAATCGCTTGCAGCCGCACGCTCTTGAAGTTCGTGTCGAAGCCCGCCTCTGGCGCCGCTGCCAACAGCTCACCTGCTCCAGCGACAAGATCGGCAACAGCAACGCTTCCAATACCGCTTCCCATCAGTTCGAGGCCCGAGCTGCGGAGCATATCTCCACGCAATGCGATTTCGTCGCCGGCCATCGTCCCGAGCTGGACGTAACGCAGACGCGGCTCTCCGGTCCTTGATCCCCGATTCCGGGTCGCCGCCCTGAGCACGCGGGCAGCGGCATCACCCCAAACGAAGTCGAGGACGACATCGATGCCTTCATCGAACTGACCACGCAGCGCCGCATCCGCTTCATTGCCCAGAGCGATGCTCACATCGGCGTCGAGGCGATCCAGCTTCTCCTTGTTTCGGCCGACCGCGACGATCTTGCTCGCGCCGAAGTGCCTAGCGGTCTGAATGGCCATGCTCCCGGAAGACCCCGTCGCTCCGACGATGAGGACCTTCTCGTCCTTCTGAAGCTTTGCCCTTCGCGTGAACGCAACCCACGAAGCAAGCGCGGCCGTGACTATCGCCGCTGCACGATCACTGGCAAGGGCATCCGGGACGGGCACCGTCATGCGGCTCGCTGCGAGGGACTTCTCGGCCATGGAGCCGAACGGCGCCTTCGGAAAGAGAAAATAAACTCGGTGTCCATTGGCATCGATGCCCACTCCGTCGACCCCAGGAACAAATCCTGCGGTGGCACCGCTTGCATAATGCCGTCCTGAAGCCAGCGCCTTGACGATAGGGCTTAGAGCCGCCGCCTCCACCTTCACCACGGTATCGCCTTCCCCGGCTTCCGGCTCTCGGAAGTCCTGGAAGGACGGAGGTGCGTCAAACGAATTCACAACTGCAGCCTTCATGTCATCAACTCCAATTCTGCGGATCGGACGTTAGATAGACAGCTGCGTCTGCACGATCTATCCTTGAGTGTACGATATTTGTTCGTGATCGTTCAAAGTGACTGATGGACCCGCTTTCTGAGTTGCTCGCTCTTCTTCAGCCTCGGAGCTACATTACTGCCGGCTTTGACGCGGGCGGATCCTGGGCGCGTGCTGGATGACCTCGCCGGGCGCATCAAATGCTATGCGGTGATGAAGGGAGAGTGCTGGCTTTCGATAGAGAAGATAGCGGCTCCAATCCGGCTCAAGGCCGGCGACTGCTTCGTCCTCCCGACAGGGTGCCGGGCTCTGATTGCCAGCGACTTGGGAGCAGAGCCGAAGCTGGCAAGCGAAACGCTTGATCCGAACCGCAGCGGTGAGGGGTGACCTACAATGGCGGCGGAGACGTCTTCCTTGTCGGGAGTCGGTTTGAGGTAGAGGGCCGGCATGCGGAGGTGATGCTGCAGACACTACCCCCTCTCATACGCGTCGAAGCATCGAATGACAGAGCCAAGCTGCGACTTTACATAGACCTCATGATGGATGAGCTTCGCGGAGGCAGGCCCGGCGCTTTTCAGATGGCGCAGAACCTCTCCCACATGATGCTTGCACAGACGCTGCGCTTGTATATCGAGGGCTTGCCGGAAGGTGAGGTTGGCTGGCTCGCCGCACTGGCTGATCCCAAACTTGGACCGTGCCTAAAGGCGATGCACTCCGCCCCCGCCCATTCATGGACGGTGGAAGAACTCGCCCGGATTGCGGGAATGTCCCGGACCAGCTTCGCGCAGCACTTCCGGGACCGCGTCGGCGAGACGCCCATTTCCTATCTAACCCGCTGGCGGATGATGTCAGCAGCCGCGAAGCTCGTGCGGGAGCAGGATACGATCACCCAAATTTCGATGTCGCTCGGATACTCGTCTGATCAGGCTTTCAACACGGCATTCAAACGTGTTACGGGGCAATCGCCCCGTCTATATGCCCGCCGTCAAAAGCAGGGTGCCGAAGCTTAGACATCGTGCGATGACTGCCCCAAAGCGGTCGGCTATCGGTCGTCGTGATCGTTGTTTGCGCGATCGGCGTACCGCTGGTTCTCGGCGTTTCCGCAGTTCTATCTGACCAGCAGGATAACGAGTGGTCCTCCCACCAGTGATCCGAGGACGATGGCGGATAAGAGGTACCTGCGCAGTATGGGTCTGAGATAGTTCATCACGCTGTTTTCGCGACCGGATGTTCTCAGGGTCAGCGTCTTAGAATTGCAGCAGGATGACGGGTCGGCCCTTCCATTCCCGTAATGCTGCCGCAATGTTTTGCGGCAGACAAAGGACGGGCGAGGGAGCGAAGGGTCGATGAGACTGTTGTTGATTGAAGATGAGAGGGAGCTGGCGACCGCGCTATCGGTGGCGCTGAGCAAACTCGGCATCGTCACCGACCACACGATGCATCTCGCAGACGCCTTCGAGCTGACGCGCCAGAATGCCTATGACGCGATCCTTCTGGACCGACGTTTGCCTGACGGTGAAGGATTGACGTTCATTCCGACGTTGAGGCGGGCCGGGAACGACACCCCCATTATCGTGCTGACGGCGCGCAATGAGCCATTGGAGCGGGTCGAGGGCCTGGATATCGGCGCTGACGATTATCTGGGCAAGCCTTTCCTCGTCGAAGAGCTGATGGCGCGCGTTCGCGCGGTGCTTCGACGGCCGTCCAACCTGACTGAACAGCGGATTGTTGCGGGTCGTATGGTGATCGATCCGCTGCATCTCAATGTTGCTATCGATGCCGCTCCCCTCGATCTTCCCAGACGAGAGCTTCTTGTCCTTGTGGCGCTTGCCAAGCGGAAAGGCAAAACGGTGCTTCGATCGACGCTTGAGACGGCGGTTTACAACTACGAGGATGAGATCCAATCCAATGCCCTCGATGCGCATATCTCCAGGCTGCGCAAACGACTGCTGGACGCCGCCGCCGGCGTCGCCATCCACAACATCCGAGGTGTCGGATATCTTCTGAAGGAAGAATGATGCCCGAGGCGAACAAGCCGACCCCGTCGCTTTGGTGGAAGCTGAGCTGGCAACTCAGTCTCGTCATTGTCGCTGTGGTTGCCGCGGTGATCATCGGGCTTAGCGTCTACGGAGTGATGATCCTCTCTCCGAACGTCGCCGTGGAGGACAAAATCAGCGCCGCGGTGGCGAAGGCAGTGGAACGCGATGCGCAAGGAAAGTTTCAACTCCGCGATACGCCGGAACTGCAATCGCTTAAAGCGCTGAACAAGGGGCTTTGGTATGTCGCGGCCACGACAGACGGCGCCTCGGTATCATATGGCACCGTACCTGCGCCCTATGCCGAGCTTGCGCATCTGGCGTACCTGTTCCACGACGCGGACATACGGGGATCGACCGGCACGAATGAGATTGCAACGATCGAACGCGTCGAGACTGCGGTGGGTGAAGTCCGAATTCTGTTCGGTGGCTTCGCTGACAAAGGCTGGCCCGTTCTCGCTCTTCTGGCCGGCACCTACCCGATCTATATCCCTTTGATCGCCCTTGCCTTGCCTGCGATCTTCCTTACCGTTCCCCGAATTGTGCGGCGCGCTCTTGCAAGGGTGAGCGAGGTCGCTCGCGAAGCATCGGAAATCGAACCGCGCCACCACGGGGCGCGCCTTTCGGCGGACGGCATTCCCAAAGAAGTGGCTCCGCTGGTGATTGCCTTCAACGGAACGCTTGAGCGGCTTGAGAACGAGTTTAAGAAACGCCAGCGCTTCCTGATCGATGCGGCGCATGAGCTCAGAACACCGATCGCCATCATGCAGACCCGGATCGACGGAATGCCTGAAGGGCAGGATCGCCGGCGACTGCTGGACGACGTGGCGCGGCTCGGGGAAACGGCCGAGCAGCTGCTCGATTTCGAGCGGAACGATCAGGTGACCGACCTGCATGAGACGCTTGATCTCGTCGATGTCGCACGCATGGTCGTTGCCAACTTCGCACCGCTAGCGATCGCGGCGGGTTACGAGATTTCCTTTCAAAGCGGGGTGGAAAGTCTCGAACGCAGGGGCTGCCCTTCCGCTTTGCCAAGAGCGATCGGCAATTTGGTTCGCAATGCGATCGATCACGGCGGCAATACGGGGATGATTTCGGTTTCGGTCTCGGCGGACGGCGCAGTGTCGGTGACCGATGAAGGGCCGGGTATTCCTCCCGAGCATCAAGAGCTTGTTTTCGAACCCTTCTATCGTGTCACGCCGCGAAGCACTGGCGCGGGTCTTGGTTTGAGCCTGGCGAAGCAGGTTGCCGCAAACCATCGCGGCCAGATCACGCTCGTCAGCGGACCGGGCGGAACGCAGGTGAAGCTAAAGGTCTAAGCCCGGCTGATTTGCCGGGAACGCACGATCTGCGCATTATCCAATGCCATGTGTAATGCTGCTGCAATCCTTCCTTCGCAACGTCCGGCAAATTCATCCGCAACGGAGGCTCGTGGGACGTGCGCAACAATCCGACATCCAAATCAATCCACCTGCTTAGGGCCGCCGTGTTCCCTCTTCCTTTGGCAGCAATAACGGCCTGCGCCTCAGTCCCGCTCAAAGAAGGCGGCACGCTGACCTCCTACGGCAATCTTGGCGCGGTAAATGGAAAGCTCGCCAAATCTCGCACTTATGTGGACGGCCAAGGTTTGGCCGCGGTGAAGACGGTAAGCATCGTGCCGACGAGCTTCGCGTTCAGCGCCGCATCGCGCATTAAATCAGACACGGATCGGGCATTGGTTTCGAACGCACTGGACCGGGCGCTCTGTGTCGCACTCAGCGACAAGTACCAAATGGTCTCAGCCGGCCAGCCGGCGGACCTGACGATCCGATCAGTCGTTACCGAAGTGGTGCCGACAAACAAGGCGATGGCGGGTGTCTCGACCGCGGTAACGCTGGGCAGCGGCGCTGTGCTTCCTGTCAGCGTGCCACGGCTCCCCGTTGGCCTTGGGGGATTGGCCGTCGAGGCGGAGGCTCTCGACAGGAGCGGCGTGCAACGTGCGGCCATGGTGTGGGCGCGGGGCGCCAACTCCATCCAGAACAGCCCGCGCGTTTCCGCGGTCGGGGACGCGTACAGCCTGGCTTCCAAGTTCGGGAGCGATTTTTCTCGAGTACTGATCGCCCGCAAGGAGCCAAAGGGATTAGACTTATCGCTGCCTTCGGGGCAGAGGATGAAGTCTTGGCTGGGAGGCAAACCGAAATATGCGGCATGCGACGCGTTCGGCCGAGCGCCCGGCCTCGCCGGCGTTGTGGCAAGTAAGGTCGGTGCACCGCCGGAATGGACTGATAGGCAGCTAAAGTCGATCGCGACGCATTGAATTGCCCTTGCGCACGCCGCAGAGTCTCTCCGGAGCCAATGCAAAACGCCTGACTGCAGGAACGGCGACGAGCGGACCCTCCCAGCCGTTCCGCCAGTAGCGGTGGCCGGCACCAGCCGTGCTCCGTTCACCCGCGCCATTCGAAGCGTACGTTACCGGCTTGAATTCAGCGGCGTGGCCCGGTGTCGCGAAGCCGCCGACAAGGCAAAGGAAGACTGGGTGGGGCGTTTCCGTTCGGCACACGACATCACTTGACTGCTCATCGGCTGAACGGCGGCTTTGGCGCGCATTGCCCTCACTCAGCGCTTCGCTCTTCAGCTTCCGCTCTCCATCTGTGGACGTATATGGACCCGCCCGATTGCAACAGTCGGCTGGATCAGGATCATTGGTCACAACTGCTGACGTATATCCGGCTTCGTGATGCGGCTGGACAACGTCTTCGCCGCGAGCCTCGATGGGTTTTCGCCCGCTTCCACCTCAAAGCCCCGGTGACATTGGCTACCGCCATGCCGGTCCACAGATCAGGTTCGGGAAGCGACGGGGTGACCGTTTTTCCATCTCCTGGCATTTGCTGCAATTGCCGGGGTGAGACCTCCTTTGCTTATTCGCGGCTTGGGCTCAGGCCGCCTTCACCGACAGCGCGGGCTCGTAAGCGGTGTCGTCCGAGAGCATGGCCCACACGATCCGCGCATTTTTGTTGGCAAGCGCAACGGCCGCGACGTTGGGATGCCGCCGTTGCCGCATCTTGCCGAGCCAGAGGCTTCGTGGTCCTGCTTGCCGCTAGCCCGGCTTAAAGCGGCGCGAGCGCCGTGAATCATCAGTGTGCGCAGATAGCGATCGCCGCGGTTGCTGATGCCGAACAAACGGGCTCGCCCTCCACTGGATCGCTTCTTCGGCACCAGGCCAAGCCAGGCCGCGAACTGGCGGCCGTTCTTGAATGGTTGCAACACCGCCATTCTGGCACAGCGATGCCGTCGGGGGGCGTCCACGCCATCACCCGCCTGTGCCGCTGACGGCGACACCTCGAAGGACCGGATTGGGCTCGAAGCAGTCTTTGCCCCATTGCATATCAGACGGCCGCACAGGGTCGTTTCTCCGCATTCACCGCGGTCGCAGAAGAGTGGAAGACCGTTGTTCGTCCTATAAGGAGCAGGTTGCGTCAAGACGTTGCGACTGTCGCGAAAGTGCCTACTCTACGGCGTCGTTCGGTTGGGGCAAAGCGTCACGACTGGCAGCGGGGGCGGACGCCCGAGCCTCGGGCGCAGGCAAGTACATCAAACTACAAATCTGTCGCATCGAAAACCGCCGCCACCCAGTCGAGGAAAACCCGCACACGTGGCGATAGCTGACGGTTCTGCGGATAATAGGCAGCGAGCGGCAGTGGCGGCGGCGGCTGGGCCGGCAGGACCTCTACAAGGTCGCCTCGCGCCAGATCCTCCCGGAAGCGATAGCGGGGCGCCTGAATCAGCCCGTAGCCCATCCGTGCGAGATGATGCGCTGTCTCCGCCTCGTTGGCGGTCACGCGGCAGGGAAGTGTCACCTCCCTGATTCCCTCGGCGGTCTGGAACTCCATCGGCATCACACGGCCCGTGCGTGACGACACGAAGCCGATCATCTTGTGTCGGTCGAGATCATCGACCGAAGCGGGCATCCCGTAATGCTCGAGATATTGCGGGCTGGCGCAGGTCTGCTCCGGAATATCGGGGAGCCTGCGCATGATCAGGCCGCTGTCATCCGGTTCGCCCGCCCGGATGACGCAATCCACCCCCTCGCGCACCAGATCGACCAGCCTGTCGCCCTGGCCGATCTGCAACCTGATCTGTGGGTACGCTTCCAGGAAGTCCGGCAGACGCGGCAGTAGGAAAGCCCGCGTCAGTGCGCCGTGCGCGTCGATGCGGAGCACCCCCGAGGGTTCACCGCCCCGCAAGGCGCCCTCCGCTTCGTCGATATCGGCGAGGATCGACAGGCACCGCCGGTAATAGGCTTCGCCATCCGGCGTGGGCGCCACATGCCGGGTGGTGCGTTCCAGCAGCCGGCTGCCGAGATGGCGCTCGAGCCGCCTGATCGCTTCGGTGGCCGTCGAACGCGGAATGCCAAGATCGGCCGCCGCGGCCGTGAAGCTGCGACGGTCGATGACCCGCACGAAAAGACGCATTCCATCGAGGCGATCCATGTTTGTTCGGGATAGCCGAATTTTATTGCCCGCGAAAGGGGGATTATCCCGCCTCCAAGTTTCGCTACTTCCTTGCCTAGCAACGGAGGTCAAGAAATGAGGCTGAAAGACAAAACCGCAATCGTGACCGGCGCCGGCAAGGGCATCGGCGCGGCAATCGCACGACGGTTTGCCCATGAGGGTTGTGCTGTTGCGGTGAACTATGCGCGCGATGAGGCTGCTGCCCGTCAGGTCGTGCAGGACATCGAGCAGGCGGACGGCAAGGCGGTTGCGGTACAGGCTGACGTCGGCGATCCGGCCGGCATGCCCGCGCTGTTCGATGCGGCTGAAGCCGCGTTCGGCCCGGTCGATCTACTGGTCAACAATGCAGGCATGATGCGGCTCTCACCTGTAGCCGACGCGACGGACGCGGACATCGAAGACCACTGCAGCATCAATCTCGCCGGCACGTTCCGCGGCATGCGCGAAGGCGCCAAGCGGCTGCGCGATGGCGGGCGGATCATCAGCGTGTCCTCAAGCGTGGTGGGCTTCTACCAGCCCGGTTACGGATTGTATGCCGCGACGAAAGCGGGGATCGAGGCGGTGACGCACGTGCTTGCCAAGGAGTTGGGCCCACGCGGGATCACCGTGAACGCAATCGCGCCCGGCCCGGTCGAGACCGATTTCTTCATGCGCGGCAAGTCTGAGGAACTGGTCGCCAGCATCACGCGGATGATCCCGCTCGGCCGCCTCGGCCGTCCCGACGACATCGCCAACGCCGTCGCTTTCCTGGCTGGGCCGGAAAGCGGCTGGATCAACGGTCAAACCATCCGCGCCAATGGCGGCGCGGTCTAATCGCAACCCTCAAATCCAAGGAACACACCATGCCTTTCGCGAACTACAAACTGCCCCAGGCCTCGCTTTCGACGGCGCAGAAGGAAGACCTGATCCACAAGACGACCGAACTCATGGTCGGCTATTTCGGGGAGGTCGTGCGTCCGACCACGATGGTCCTGATCGAGGAAGTGTCCGATGGCGGATACGGACGTGCGGACGAAGTCTTCGTCATGCCGGACGAGTACCGGGCAAAGGACTGACGCCGTATCGATAGAGAGCTGCTGAACACAGGGAGACATGTGATGGAGACTGAAAAGACAGGATACACAGACAGACGCGATTTGCTGAAGCTGACGGTCTTGGCTGGACTGGCGGGAATGGTTCCGATCCGCGCAAGCGCCCAAGGGCAGGACATCTTGCAACCGCCCGCGCGGCCCCTGCCAACCGTGGATACACGTTTTCCGGCGGAGATGGCGCCAGGTGTCTTTCTTGTGCCCGACAAGCGCATCCCGCTCGTTCCGAATATCGGGATCATCGTCGGCACGGAAAGCGTGATGGTGATTGATTGCGGTCTTGGTATCGAGAGCGCCGAGAACGTCCTGCGCTTGGCGCGAGAACTCGCACCGGGACGCCGGATCATCCTGACGGTCACCCACGCCCATCCGGAACACGGCTTCGGTGCCCAAGTGTTCAGGAACGACGCACGCATCTACTACAACAGCGCGCAACGGGACTATTTGCAGCGCTCAGGTCAAACCTTGTTGGACGGCTTCAGAGCGGGCATTCTGCCGGAAGGGCAGAAGCATCTGCTTGACGGGATTAAACTGACGCCACCGCATGAGACATACGACACCGCGGAGACCGTGATCGATCTCGGTGGTCGTGAAGTCCGGTTTCGGACTTGGGGCACCGCCCATTCTCCGGGGGATCAGATCCTCTTCCTGCCCCAGGAGCGCATCCTGTTCGCGGGAGACCTTCTCGAAGAGCGGATGTTTCCGATCGTCCCGTTCTTCCCGCCTATGATCGGTGCCGGCGACATTGACGTTGCAAAGTGGGAAACCGCTCTCAACGATATGATGCGGTTGCAGCCGCGCCTCATTGTGCCGGGACACGGAAATCTCGGCGGCGCCGAGCTTCCTGAGGCCGTGCTTGGCTATTTCCAAACGGTGCGTGGAATGCCCGCCGAGGCCGGTCCCCAGACCGCCAAGCTTCCGTCGCTCCTTCGCGCGCGTTATGCAACATGGGAGAATCCGGAGTTCATTTCGCCAGCACTCCGATACTTTCAGCAGAGAGCCTAATCAGCAACTGCTGTAACAAGGGAATGGCGTCTCGCCGATGCAGATAGCGCTGGCATGGCTCCTCGCCCCGCTCGCCCAGCATCTTATCGATGCCGGGCACCTCGAGCCCCGTACAGCTGCGCGAGAGCCTGGCCGCGGCCGACCTTTCACTGCCGCAGGAATGCTATCGCGGATCGGTGAAGCGATTCAGCAGGAGGTGGGTTAGGCGAAGGACCTATACGGGCTCACCTGCGGAATGAATGACCGCTATCAGGCGGCGATACCCAGCATTCGAACTTCCGAAATGAAGGCGCATTGCGGACACGCGTAAAGTGTATCCCGCCTGCTAGTATGCTTAGGTTTGCTTCGGCGCCCGCGCCTCAATCGCCCGAGTACAACGCATGTCGAAGCGTTTGGCGAGTTCCGCCAGGCTGACCTCCCCGAGACGGCTGATCAACAATGCCTCAGCCTCACGCATGGCGCCTTCGACCGCCTCGTTGACGATCTTCTCGACGGCGCAGTCGGGGTTGGGATGCTCGCTACCGATGGCGAAGATGCGCGGACCTCCCACTGCCCGATGAACATCGAGCAGCGACACTTTCGTCAGGTCCATGGCGATCGACCAACCGCCGCCATGCCCTTTCTCCGATCGCACATAACCCGCTTTACGCAGGCCTGCCATCGTACGGCGTACAACCACCGGGTTGGTCCCAAGCATGCGCGCGACCACCTCGGACGTCATAGGTCCATCGTGGCGTGCCATGTGGAGCAACACATGGAGCATGCGGGAAAGGCGGCTGTCGTTGCGCACGGTTTCATCCTTGCACGGTGGAGTGGATTGGCAGCATCGGCAATTCACGTTACATTAAATGTTACATGATTCGTAGAGGCGTGACATGCGTGAATTTGAGAACCCCGATCATTGGGATACTGCCGCTCTGCACTACGAGAAGACCGCGCACCCCTTCACTGCGCGCTATGCCGAAGCGGCGTTGGCACGCGTGCC
Source organism: Sinorhizobium fredii USDA 257 (assembly GCF_000265205.3). Taxonomy (NCBI): domain Bacteria; kingdom Pseudomonadati; phylum Pseudomonadota; class Alphaproteobacteria; order Hyphomicrobiales; family Rhizobiaceae; genus Ensifer; species Ensifer fredii. Next base: position 2,131,570 of record NC_018000.1, on the reverse strand, counting down.
GCTGACCCCGGAGGCTCGAGTCCTGGATGTCGCGGCCGGCACTGGCGCATTGGCACTGGCTGCGGCGCGCACGGGCGCTCAGGTGCTCGCGACCGACTTCTCGCCCGGCATGGTCACCCGCATCGCGGCTGCCCGACTGCCCAATGTGGAGGCGCGCGTCATGGATGGGCAGAAGCTCGACCTTCCTGACGCCGGTTTCGACGCAGTCTTCTCGATATTCGGCGTGATCATGTTCCCCGACTGGCGCAAAGGCCTCGCCGAGATGGCGCGAGTGACGCGTCCGGGTGGATATGGTGTGGTCGCAACCTGGCAGAGTCGTGGCGCGGCGACGTTTCTGCTGCTGGGCCAGATCCGCCAGACGCTGTTTCCTGACCTTCAGAGCATGGCGATGCCGGAAGCCGTCCAGGCGCTAAACGATCCGAAGGATTTCGCGCGGGAACTGATCGATGCAGGCTATCGGGATCCGCAGATCGATCAAGTCATGTATGAATATGAACTTGAGGTCGCGACACTCAATGAGCCCGACACATTGTTTGGCATGTCTCCGGATTGGACTAGCCTTTCCGATCAGGAGAAAGCGGCAGTCGTCGCCGAGGTCCGCAGAATTGCTGCCGATCGAGCGGTTCTGCCGATACCATCTACCGCACTGATCGGTGTCGCGCGCCGCTGAACATCGCGCGGCGGCGGCTGAACGGATGACTGCTTTCAAGATGGTGGCAAGTCGTCCTGAATAACGTATTTGAGGGCGCGTTCTGGGCGTGGCTGCACTAACGTAGCGGACGGACAGCTGACCCTGATCGCTCAGCTTGTGACCTGAGCACTCTGAGGTAGGCTGTCTTCTCACCCGATTGGAAGCCATGATAGACCTATGGGCATCAAGAACTATCTGATCGAAGGCGGTTCCGGCACTGGAAAAACGTCTGTCGCTAACTGGAGCGGCGGGGCTACCATGTCATCCATGGTGATCGGGTCTTAGCTTATGTCGGTGACCCCGAGACAGGCCAGGCACTCGCAGGCCCTCCCAAAGGCGCAGACCGCATCGCTTGGGGATACGCGCACTGGATCTGGCCCGCCGACAAGGTCCGGACCATTGCTGCCGACACCACCCATCCTGCCACATTCTTCTGTGGCGGCTCGCGCAATTTCCAAAAATTCCTGCACCTATTCGACAAGGTATTCGTGCTCGACATCGACGCTGAGACGTTGAACCGAAGATTAGATGGACGGCCGAATGAGCCTGGCTTCGAACCGGCTGAGCGGGCACTGGTACTCCACTACCATCATACTCGGGAACATCTCCCTGCCGGCATCACCATCGACACGGCGAATACCGTCGCACGTGTTGTCGACGATATCCTCGCTAACCTCACTTGAACCCTTGCAGCAATTGTGATCGGAAAGGGACACCCCGATTATTGCGGGAAAACCGAAGCCGCTTGAACCGGCCACTGGGCGTTGTCACTATCGTAGCCGACCGGCAGCTTTGAGAAAGACAACCCGGGTGGTCCAACGACCGTCTTGGGGGCGCAAAGCGGCCGTTGGAGAGGCGTGGCGGGAACGGCTGAACCGGGCTCAATCGAGCCGGCCGCCGTTATCGTCTCGATGGGCGATTATGCGGACTTTCAAGACGTTCGGATTGGCGGCTGGTAGGGACGAGTTCGGACCCAAAGCCGGCATACGCTAGGCGACGGATCAAAAACCGCTTCGAACCGCCAGAGCGGACCTTGGTCAGCCGGCCGATGCGGCGAAAACCGCCAACTGAGCGCCGAAAGCCCGCTTGTATGCGGGCCGCGCTTCGCCGCGGGCGACATAGGCGGAGAGGTTCGGATATTCGTCCAGTAGAGCCGATCCTTTCAACCTGAGCAGCACCGAAACCATCAGCAAGTCACCGGCGCTGAAAGCGCCCTCGAGCCAGTCGGTATCGCCAAGGCGGTTGGAAAGGCCGCTCAGCCGTTTCCGGATGTTGTCCTCGAGGACACGCAGACGGTGCTGGTACCAAGGCTCGTCGCGCTCCAGAATCCTGGCGACGTCGCGGTCGAAGATCGGAGGCTCCACCGTGTTAAGCGCGGCAAACATCCATGCGATCGCGCGCGCTCGGGCATTCCCGTCGTCTGGCAGCAGGCCCGCATGACGCTCGGCGATATGGAACACGATAGCCCCCGACTCAAACAAAGCGAGATCGCCTTCTTCATAGGTCGGGATCTGCCCGAAAGGATGAAGGGCGAGATGTGCGGGTTCCTTCATCGTCTTGAACGAAAGAAGACGAACGTCGTAAGGCTGGCCCACTTCTTCGAGCGCCCAGCGAACGCGCATGTCGCGCGTCAGACCCTTGCCGCGATCGGGCGACCGTTCGAAGGCGGTAATGGTAATGGTCAATGTTGCTCTCCATGTTTTGCGACGGGAAGACGCCCGGCTAGACGAGATTCCGACACCCATGCTCGAGGTAATTCTCGCGCTCAGATCAAATACAGCTCAGCTTTGTCCGCATCGTACCCGGTCAGTTCTCGTCGTCCGACTTCCGGATTCTGCCCTGTTGCCGAGAGCCTTCTGGACAAAGCGGAACTGCTCGCGCAGGCCCGCTTCAGTGTCTTCGCCGCGTCGAACGGAGTGCTCGATCAGAATCGGGTGGAAGAACGGCGTGAACGCGGTGTTGACCGCACGCGCTGTCTCGGCGGGATCTTTGACCTCGAACTCGTCCGCCTCCATGCCCTCGCGGATGATAGCCTCAAGGATCGTCATCATTCGCTTGTCATGCGCCCAGTTTTCCCGCACGGCCGTGGCAACAAGGTCATGCATGTGCTTTTCCTCGGCCAACTGCATCTTGTTGTAGTGGTGAACCGCGCTCAGGATCTGCTCGAGCTTCTCCAAGGCAGGCACGTTCCTGCTCGCGCTCGCAACGGCCACGTCTGTGGCCCGGTTCACAACCCGGCCGCAGACGGACTCGCTGATCGCATCTTTGGAAGAGAAGAAGCGGTAGATGTTGGCTCGACTCATGCCGAGCTCGGAGGCGATGTCGGCCACCGATGTCTTATGATGACCGATGCGGCGGAAATGCTCCTCCGCCACCTCCAGGATGCGCGCGCGCACCATGTCGGTAAATGTCCCCGGTCGGCCCGGATAATCCATGGATGCCTCCAGATTGGATGGAACGATCGGCCGGGCTCGCCCGGCGATCATCCGCAAGCGCTAAGATCGCATGGCTGGCCCGGCCTCGTGTTCAGCTAGGCCAGCGGGCGAGTACTCGAACCGTCTCCGCCCGACAACCGAGCCCTACTCGGCAGCCATTGCTATGCGCCCTTCCGGTTTTTCCGTCGGCTCCTCATGGAGCTCAGTCGGGTTGATCCGGAACCACGCGGCGTACAGCGCCGGCAGGAAGAGCAGGACCAGCACCGTGCCCACCGCCGTTCCGCCGATCAGCGTATAGGCCATCGATCCCCAGAACACCGAATGGGTCAGCGGAATGAACGCCAGCACGGCTGCGAGCGCGGTGAGGATAACCGGGCGTGTCCGCTGCACAGTCGCCTCGATGACCGCATGATAATCGTCGAGACCGGCTGCCTGGTTCTCCTTGATCTGCTCCGTCAGGATCAGCGTGTTGCGCATCAGGATGCCGGCCAGCCCTATCAGTCCGAGAATGGCATTGAAGCCGAAGGGCTGATTGAAGAGGAGCAACACTGGAACCGCCCCGGCAAGACCGAGCGGCGCCGTCAACATGACCATGGTCATCGTTGACAGGCTGCGGACCTGGAGGATGATGACGATCAGCATGGCGGCAATCATGGCCGGGAAGATTTTGACCAGCGCGACATTGGCCTTGAGCGATTCCTCGATGTTTCCGCCCATTTCGATACGATATCCGACCGGAAGCGAGGCAATCAGCGGCTGAAGCGCCGTCATGACCTGCTGTGAGACCTCCGGGGGCTGCGTCGCCTCATTGATATCCGATCGGATCGTGATGACCGGAGTGCGATCGCGACGTTTCAGAATCGGTTCCTCAAAGCGGATTTCGGAATGGCCGATCTGATCGAGCGGAACCTGTCGGCCGTCCCTGCTCATCAGCGAGAAATCGGCCAGCTTCGCCGGATCGAGGCGACTCTCGCCAGCACTGCGTGCGACGACAGGCACGTTGCGGATGTTCTCGCGAACCTGCGTCACCGGAATGCCGCTCAGCAGCAACTGCATCTGCTGGGCTGCCTCGGCCGGCGAAAGGCCGATGAGGTTCAGCCGATCCTGGTCCGGGATGAAACGAAGCACAGGCGTACGATTGCCCCAGTCGCGGTTTGCCTGACGGACGTCCGGCACGCCTTTCATGATGTCGAGGGCCTTCTCGGAGAGCTGGTACAATTGCGCAGGATCCGGCCCCATGATGCGAAACTCGACCGGAAACGGCGTATACGGACCGAACACCAACTGGGTGACACGGACGTAGGCTTCGGGAACCAGTCCGTCGGATACGGCACCCCGAAGGCGCTGCTTCAAAGCCTCGCGCGCGTGCGAGTCAGGAGTGAGCACGACGATCTTGGCGAAGGCGGGATCAGGCAATTCCGGCGCCATCGCGAAAAAGAAGCGGGGAGCGCCCTGTCCGACATAGCTGGTGACGATGTTTGCCTCGGGCTGTTCCTGCAGCCAGCGTTCGAGTTTCTTGACCGTGGCGGTCGTCGTCTCGATACTGGTGCCTTCGGGCATGCGGACTTCGACCAACACCTCGGGACGATCCGACGTCGGGAAGAATTGCTGTTTCACCCCGCCCATCCCAACGACGGAAAGCGCCATGACGATGCCGACGACAGCGCATGTCATGTACTTGTGGCGCACGGCAAACTTAATGAGACCCCGCAGGCGCCGGTAATTCGGCGTGTCGTAGATGGCGTGGTGGCCCCCCTCGACCGGCTTGATGTCCGGGAGCATCTTGACGCCGAGATACGGCGTGAAGATCACTGCGACGACCCATGAAACGATTAGCGCAAAACCCACGACCCAGAAGATGTTGCCGGCGTACTCGCCGGCGGTCGACCTGGCAAAGCCAACCGGCATGAGCCCTATGATGGTCACGAGCGTGCCGGAAAGCATGGGCGCTGCCGTATGGCTCCAGGCATAGGCGGCCGCCTTGATGCGGTCCATGCCCTCTTCCATCTTCACCACCATCACCTCGATGGCGATGATGGCGTCGTCGACGAGAAGACCGAGCGCCAGGATGAGGGCGCCCAGGGTGATGCGGTCGAAGAACCGGCCGGTTTCCAGCATGATGAGGAACACGACGGCAAGCGTCAGCGGAACGGCCAGCGCCACGACGATACCGACACGCCAACCGAGACTGAGCAGGCTGACGAGCAACACCACGCCAAGCGCCATGGCGAATTTCATCATGAACTCGCCGACCGCAGCATCGATGTTCACGGCCTGGTCGCTGACCTTGGCGAGCGTCATACCGAGCGGCAGCGTCTGTGCGATGGCCGCAGTCCTGTCCTCCAGCGCCTTTCCGAGTTCCAGACCGTTCCAGCCCTGCTGCATCACCGCGCCCAGCATGATGGCGGGCTCGCCTTCATGGCGGATGATGTACGTCGCGGGGTCTTCGTAACCGCGCCGCACCTTAGCGAAATCGGAGAGCCTCAACGTGCGGCCGGCAGCGACGATCGGTGTGTCGGCGATCGCCTGCACACTATTGTAGGCGCCATCGAACCGAATGAAGACCTGCGGGCCGCGCGTATCGATCGAGCCTGCCGGTGTGACGGTGTTCTGTCTCTGCAAAGCGGCAGCGATGTCCTGTGCCGATACGCCGAGAGTGGCGAGCTTGGCATACGAGAACTCGACGAAGATCTGTTCCGGCCGTTCACCGAGGATGTTGATCTTCTTGACGCCGGGCACATGCAGAAGATCCTGGCGGATCACCTCTGCCTGCCGCACAAGCTCGCGCATGGGCATACCCTTGGCCTTTAGCGCATAAAGGGCGAAGCTCACGTCCGAATATTCATCGTTGACGAAGGGACCGAAGACGCCAGAAGGCAGGTTTCGGGCTTCGTCCCCCAACTTCTTTCGAGCCTGATAGAACTCCTCTTCGACAGCCGTGGCCGGCGTGCTGTCTTTCAGCGTGACGGTCAGAAAGGCGTAGCCGGGTCGGGTCATTGTCTCGACACGGTCATACCAGGTCAGTTCCTGGATGCGCTTCTCGAGCGGCTCGGCGACAAGATCCTGCATTTCGCGCGCCGTGGCGCCCGGCCACACCGCCGTGACCGTCAGCGTCTTGATGGTGAAGGAGGGATCCTCTGCACGTCCCAGCTTGACGAAGGCATAGACGCCTGCGGCAGCCAGCAGAACGATGAAGAACAGGGTGACGGCTCGCTCGCGAACCGCGAGTGCGGAAAGGTTGAAGTTCATTGGTTGGCTACCTCTGCCTGAAGCTCGGTCCTGACGGGCGCGCCATCTTTGAGAAGATGGGCTCCGAGGGCGACGACCTGATCTCCAATCTTGATGCCGGTGACAGACGCGGTTTCTTCACCGAGCCGTTTGATCTCAATCGGAACAAAGCGTACGGTGGAAGAAGCTTGGTCAACAACCCAAATCCCCGTGCGGCTGCCGTCATTCAACACGGCGCCGACCGGCACCGCGACCTCCGACTGCCTTTCTCCGTTGAGGATTCTGATCGTTACCGTCGAACCGAGCGGCGCCGAGGCGGCGTCGCCGTCGAGCACGTAACGCGCTTCGTAGGTGCGGCTCTGAGGATCAGCGGCATCCGAGATCTGTCGCAGGCGCGCTTTTCCGCGCCGCCCGTCACTTCCATAGACACTTGCTTCGGCTTCCGACCCGATTGCGGGACGAACGGTTTCGGGAAGCGCGACCAAGGCCTCGCGGGGGCCGGCATGCGCCAGTTGAACCACCGTCTGTCCCGCCGCGACGACCTGTCCGGGTTCGCCGAGCGTCGCGACCACCGTTCCGTCCGCATCGGCCACCAGGACCGAGTAGGTCGCTTCGTTTTCTGCAACTTTGGCTTCCGCTTCCGCGGCGGCAAGCTGCGCCTCGGCCGTATCCAACGCCGCCTTGGCCTGCTCGTAACGTTGGGGAGTAGCGGCGACTCCGCCTTTGACAAGAGCGGCATAGCGCCTCTCGTCGGCGCTTGCCTGAACGAGGACCGCGCGGGCCGCGGCAGCCGCATTGCGCTTGGCAGTCAGCGCGAGACGCAAATCGGTTTCATCGATGCGCATTAGGGCCTGCCCCGCCTTGACCTGCTGACCGACGTCGACCAGTCGCTCAACGATCTTGCCAGGCACGCGAAAGCCAAGGTTGCTCTGCACCCGTGCGGCGATTGTACCGGTGAAGGCGCGCTCAGCTCTTTCCGGTTTTGTGGCTTCCACCAATTTCACAAGTGGCGCCGCGACGCGGGGATCTGCGGCCTCCGCGTCCCGTCCAGGCGTTTCGAAAACGAACGCAAACGCCGCGCCCCCGGCTGCAGCCACAAGGCCGATCGATGTGAGAAGAAATTTGCGGTTCATTTCAGATGACCCTTGTTGACGGGTGCTGCCTCTAATTAGATTGCGATCTAACTCTAACCATGCTATATATGTCAAGTGAAATCTATTAAGAGGTCGATTATGAGAGTCAGTCGCGCACAGGCGGAAGCAAATCGAGAAGCGGTCATCAATGCAGCGAGCCGGCTGTTTCGAGAGCACGGCTTTGATGGCATCGGGCTGAAGGATCTGATGAAGGGGGCCGGCCTGACCCAAGGTGGATTCTATAAGCAGTTCGAATCCAAGGAGGATCTTGCGGCACAGGCATCGAGGCGAGCGATGGAGCACGCGACCCGCAGATGGTCGGCTGTTGCTGCCGCAAGCCCTGATCCGCTTGAGGCCTTGATTGAGCTCTACCTTTCGATCGGACATCGCGAAGAGAAGAGCGACGGTTGTCCGCTGGCAGCGCTTGGCTCTGATGCGGCGCGTCAAAGTGAGGAGGTGAGACTCCCATTCCAGCACGGCATTCAGGCTCATCTTCAAATTCTCGACGAATCGATGCCGGCGGCGGAAAGTCCAAAAACCTATGACAAAGCCATGGCGATGCTGTCACTGATGGTGGGTGCCGTTACCATCTCCCGTATCTTGAAGGATGAAGAGATGTCGCACCGTTTTCTCAACGCGGCTGCCGACGAAGTTCGCCGGATGGCCTCCGCCGGGAAAGCATGAGATCCCCGCCATCCGTAGCGGCGTCATAGCAGTAGCCGCTCGCACACTGCCTTGCCGGATTTCGGTGACCTCGCCACCGACGCGTTAGTACCGAAGTTGCCCGTTCGGCCTGAATTGGGTTTGAGACGAGACTCTTGCCGAAGTGAATAAATGGCGATCGCACGTTGAGCGTCCGCACGGCGCGATCGCGCGCACCGATCGATCAAGATAACATCTGGAGCACACATGCGTCGTATCGTTGTTACAGGCATGGGAGCAGTTAGCCCGCTCGGGGCCAATGTGGCGACTTCCTGGTCTAGGCTCTTGTCTGGCCGCTCGGGAATCCGGCGGCTTTCGGACGATGTGGTCGGAGACCTTCCGGCGAAGATCGGCGGCGTCGTTCCCTCCCTGGAAGAAGATGCGGAGGCTGGCTTCGATCCTGACAAGGTTTTTGCTCCGAAGGACCAGCGCAAAGTGGATCGCTTCATTCTCTTCGCGCTGGCGGCGGCGGAAGAGGCGCTTGCCCAGGCGAGATGGAAGCCGGTCTCGGAGGATGGCCGCGCCCGCACCGCGACGATCATCGCTTCGGGCATCGGCGGGTTCCCCGCCATCACCGAGGCGGTGCGAACGGTCGATCAGCGCGGTGTCCGGCGTCTTTCACCCTTCACTGTGCCGTCTTTCCTGGTGAACCTGGCAGCGGGACAGATTTCCATCCGTTACTGCTTCAAAGGGCCGATCGGCGCACCGGTGACGGCGTGTGCGGCCGGCATTCAGGCGATCGGCGATGCGGCCCGTCTTATCCGCGCCAATGAAGCCGACATCGCGGTGTGCGGCGGCACGGAAGCCTGCATGAATGTCGTCAGCCTCGGTGGTTTTGCTGCGGCACGCTCTCTTTCGACCGGCTTCAATGAAACGCCTGATCGGGCCTCGCGCCCCTTCGATATGTTGCGCGACGGCTTCGTCATGGGCGAAGGCGCCGGCATCCTGGTCATCGAGGCATTGAGCCACGCGCTTGCGCGCGGCGCGAAACCGCTCGCCGAGCTCGTCGGCTACGGCACGACTGGGGACGCTCACCATGTCACGTCCGGTCCCGAGGACGGCGACGGTGCGCGTCGCGCCATGGAGATCGCCATTGCCCAGGCCGGAATTTCGCCGCGCGAGATCCGCCACCTCAATGCGCACGCGACCTCGACGCCAGTCGGCGACCTGGGGGAAATCGCGGCGATCAAGAGGGTCTTCGGTACAGACTCCGCCGTAGCCGTCAGCGGAACGAAGTCGGCGACCGGACACCTGCTCGGAGCTGCCGGCGGGCTTGAAGCCATCTTCACGATCCTGGCGCTTAGGGATCAGATAGCCCCGCCGACGCTCAACTTGAGCGCTCCTGATCCGGCCGGCGACGGAATCGACTTCGTGGCGACACAGGCCCGGCCATTGGAGATGGACTACGCGATCTCCAACGGCTTTGGCTTCGGAGGCGTCAACGCGAGCGCGGTACTCCGACGCTGGAAGGACAAGCTGGCCGGCGCGAGTGCCGGAGGATTCGGTGATTGAAGCGATGTCTCGTCCCGCTCCCAACCTCTTCGGACCTCCGGCTGACGAGCGGATGCGGCGGCAGCGGCTCGGCATCATGCTCGCCCGCGCCGAGCGCGACGGCGCCAGGCTGCAATACTGGGCGCGCTCGGCGTCGCTGGTTGCAGTCGGTCTCTTTTTCACCCTCTTCGCCGAGTGGACCGCGGCCCTCGCTTTGACGCTCTCAGGCCTAGTCGTCTTTTACCTGCTCGGCTTCTGCCACAACAGGCTGGTGAAGCTCGAGTTCAATCCATCCTGGCTGAGCTTTGTGGTCGGGACACTCGACATCGTGCTGCTTATTTGCCTTATCGTCGGCACCAATCCGTTTGAAGGAGCCGAGATGCCGCTGGCGATGCAACTGCGCGAGGGCTCCTTCGCTTATCTCCTGATCTCCGTTTGCCTCGCCGCGCTCACGCTGTCGCCGCGCCTCGCGCTCTGGGTTGGCGTTTCCGCGGCCGTCTCGTGGAGTGCGGCGGTCGCCTGGGTGATCGCGCAGCCGGGAACGCTTGTCGGCAATGCGCGCGCGATCGACATGCCGGTCGCCGAGCGGCTCCGGCTCCATCTCGATCCGAGGTTCGTCGACATCGTCGAGCAGAGTGCGAATGTCGTGCTCATCCTGGTCATCACCGGCATCGTCGCCGCGGTCGTCGCGCGCTCGCGGCGGTTGGCGGACGACTACATCGCGGCCGAGCGCGCGCGGATCAACCTAGCGCGGCATTTCTCGCCCAACGTCGTCGACGAGCTGGCGTCGACCGACGAACCGTTCGGGCCGGTCCGACGCCAGCACGTTGCAGTCCTGTTTGCCGACATTGTTGGCTTCACCGCCTATTCGGAGAACCATCCAGCCGAGGAAGTCTTTGAGTTATTGAGGGAGTTCCATCGGCGCATGGAGCAGGTGGTGTTCGACCACGGCGGCACTGTCGACAATTACATCGGTGACTGCATCATGGCGACGTTCGGTGTACCGCGGCCGGCTGACGACGACGCCGTGAGGGCGCTGCGCTGCACGCAGGCGATGGGTGCTTCGGTCCGGCAATGGAACGCGCGCCGCGCCGTCGTTGGTCTCGAGCCAGTCGACGTTCGAATCGGCTGCCAGTACGGACCGGTCGTGCTCGGCGCCGTCGGCAGCGAACGCAAGCTGTCGATCGCGGTCGTCGGCGACACCTGCAACGTGGCGAGCCGGCTGCAGGCGCTCTGTCGGGAACTCGACGCGGAGATCTGCTTCGGCAGCGACTTCATCGATGCGGTGCGCGGCACGGGAAACGAAAGCGCGCTTCGCGGCATCGTCGGCCGCGGTGCGGTGACCGTGCGTGGTCGCGACGAGCCGGTCCAAGTCTGGATTGTTCCTCGGTCCGACCAGGAACAGCCCGGCTTACCCTCCCTTCATGGAAATGGTGGCCCCAGTGCGGCTTTTGTTCCGGCTAGTCCGGCGCTCGCGATCGCGATGCCCGTCTGATCTCCTGCCGGTGGCAGATGTTGTCTGACTCGGAGTGGTGATCCTCGATAGACTGATGCTATTCGGGCGTTATAACGCGAATTGGTCGGGTACCAATCTTTGGTCTTGTGATCGCGCCTTGTTCGATCCAGCAAAATTACACTTGACATTTTTTATGACGGCTATCATGTATCAATTTACATGATGATTGTCATCAAAAAACCCGAAGCGACTAAAGTCCACTTCTCTGTCTCAACATCGGGTCCGAGCCGGACGATGGAGCAACCAATGACAAGTCCTCTGCGCAACGTCGGATCGGCTGCGCGCTATATCGACGCGCCCAATTTCTCCATCAAGGTGGGGGGAACGGTTTTTGCCTATCGTGACCTTGGCCCCCTGGGTGGCGTGCCGCTCATTCTCCTCAACCACTGGGGGGCAGTGCTGGACAATTTCGATCCCCGGATTGTTGATGGCCTCGCCACCAAGCATCGCGTGATCGCGACCAACTACCGCGGTATTGGTGCGTCGGGCGGAACGGCGCCTGTGACCATCGACGAAATGGCGCGCGACGCGATTGCCCTGATCCGGGCGCTGGGATTCGAGAAGGTCGATCTGCTCGGCTTTTCCCTCGGGGGCTTTGTGGCGCAGGATATTGCGCTCAAAGCACCGGACCTCGTGCGAAAACTCATCCTTACCGGCACCGGACCGGCGGGCGGCAAAGGCATCGAGAAGGTGGGGGCGGTGTCTTGGCCTCTTATTATCAAAGGTCTGCTGACACTGCGCGATCCGAAAACCTATCTGTTTTTCACTTCCACGGCCAATGGTCGCCGCGCCGCGGAAGCCTTCCTGAGTCGGCTGAAGGAACGCAAAACGGGCAGAGACAAGGGGCCGACTCCCCCGTGCTTTCCTGAGACAGCTCAAGGCGATCACTGCATGGGGACGGCAGGCGCCTCAAGATCTCGGAAGCATTCGGATCCCGGTGCTGATTGCGAATGGTGATCAGGACAAGATGGTTCCGAGCAGCAATACCTACGACCTCGCCAGGCGTATCTCGGGCTCGCAGTTGGTGATCTACGAAGACGCCGGGCATGGCGGGATTTTCCAGAACCACGCCGATTTCGTGCGGAAGGTTCTGTCGTTCCTCGGCACTGACGTCACCACAGACTTCACATTGGAGAGAACCGATGAAGGCATTCGTTGTCGATAAATACAAAAAGAAAGGCGCCTTGCGCCTGGCCGACGTGCCGGAGCCGGAGCTGCGCGACAATGACGTTCTGGTTCGCGTTCATGCGACCGGCGTGAATCTGCTGGACTCCAAGGTCAGAGATGGAGAATTCAAGCTCATTCTGCCCTATCGGCCGCCCTTCGTCCTGGGTCACGACGTGGCCGGAAGCGTTGTCCGAGTCGGCTCGAAGGTCCGGCGATACAAGCCGGGCGACGAGGTCTATGCCCGGCCGCGCGACCACAGGGTCGGGACATTCGCAGAGTTCATTGCGATGAATGAAGCCGACGTGGCGCTGAAGCCTACAAACCTCAGCATGGAAGAGGCCGCCTCCATTCCGCTGGTCGGTCTGACCGCATGGCAGGCGCTGGTCGAGATGGGCAAGGTGAAGCCCGGCCAGAAGGTCTTCATTCAGGCCGGCTCCGGTGGAGTGGGAACTTTTGCGATTCAACTCGCCAAGCATCTGGGTGCGACGGTTGCGACGACGACGAGTGCGAAGAATGTTGATCTGGTCAAAAGCCTCGGCGCGGACCTGGTCATCGACTACAAGACGCAGAATTTCGAGAAGGTTCTCTCGGGCTATGATCTCGTCCTGAACAGCCAGGACACCAAGACGCTCGAAAAATCCCTTCGTGTCTTGAAGCCGGGTGGCCACCTGATTTCGATATCAGGTCCACCAGACGCGGAGTTTGCCAAGGAACTGAGATTGAATCTGTTCCTGAAGCTTGTGATGCGCCTGCTGAGCCGAAGGGTCCGAAAAAGAGCCAAGAGCCTTGGCATCCGTTACTCGTTCCTGTTCATGCGAGCGCAGGGTGAACACTTGAGCGAGATCACCTCCCTGATCGAATCTGGCGTAATCCGTCCAGTGGTCGACAGGATTTTCCCGTTTGAGAAGACCGGGGACGCCTTGGCCTATGTGGAGACCGGGCGTGCGAAGGGCAAGGTTGTTATCACGGTGGGGGAATAGATCTCATAAACCTTACCCGACGAGCGATGCCATATCGCGGCATCGCAGCCTACGGATGCGATGCTGGCGGCGGGGCAGGAATCGACGGAGCATAGGGGAAGGTTCAGAGGAACGCCCCTATGCTGTTTCCGGGATCGCGGCAGTGGATCGGTTCAGCCCGTCATCGATCCATGCTCGGGTCTCCTTCAGAATTTCGTCCGAAAATGCGGGATCTGTGGTCGTTCGAGCGAGAATCATCGCTCCGACCATTGCAGCACAGCTTCCGATGGCCTCGCGGCGCCGATCGGTCTCGTCCAACCCAGCCAGCTTCTCGAATATCCAGTCTATCTGGGCACGCACGCCATCCGTTACTGCCGAACGGGCCTCTGATGCCTGGCGAAGCGTGTCCGCCGCAAGCCCGGCAATGGGGCAGCCACCGGCGGCATTGTCCCGGTGGCGCGGCGACAGATACTCATCCAGGAAGGCGCGAAGATCGAGCGAGGCGCCCTTGCGAGTATCGATTGCGTGGCCGAGAGCATGCACGATCAAGTCATCTTTGGAATCGAAGTGACCGTAAAATCCGCCGTGCGTCAGTCCCGCAGCCTTCATGACCTCTGCGACACTGACGGCCTCGAAGCCCTTCTCGCGGAACAGCCGACTCGCGACCTCCAGGATCCTTTGGCGGTTCTCGGCCATCTGTTCTCGGCTCACTTTCATTTCAAAAATTCTCCATCGGGGCTGTTGACTTTTTCATGATGTCCATCATGTTAAGATAGCAATCATTATTGTCATCATGAATATAACAGTACTTCGAAAGAGAACAAGATCATGGCTGAAAATCCCTCGGTCCTCATCACCGGAGCATCCTCTGGCATCGGCGCTACGTATGCCGACCGTTTCGCCCGACGCGGACACAACCTTGTGCTGGTCGCGCGCGACAAGGAGCGGCTGGAAGTGATTGCCGCACGATTGCGCAACGAGACCGGTGTTGCCGTCGATGTGCTTCAAGCCGACCTCACCAAGCCCGTCGAACTCGCGACGGTGGAAGCGCGACTGCGCGACGACCGCCGTATCGGGATCTTGGTGAACAACGCTGGAGCTAGCGTTGGCGGAAGCTTTGTCGAGCAGGCAACCGACGATGTCGAGCGGATTGTCTCTCTCAACACCACCGCGCTCGTCAGGCTTGCCAGCGCCGTTGCTCCGCGTCTCACCGGCGCTGGCGAAGGGGCGATCATCAATATCGGCTCGGTGGTCGGAGTTGCGCCGGAGTTCGGCATGACAGTCTATGGCGCGACAAAGGCGTTCGTCTTGTTCCTGTCCCAGGGCCTCAGCCTCGAGCTTATCCCCAAGGGCGTCTACGTTCAGGCGGTGCTCCCTGCTGCGACACGCACCGAAATCTGGGAGCGCTCGGGCGTCGACATCAATTCCATTCCCGCAATGATGGAAGTGGGCGAACTGGTGGATGCGGCGCTGGCTGGTTTCGACCGTCGCGAAGCCGTGACCATCCCTCCACTTCACGATGCTGCCCAGTGGGACGCCTATCAGGCAGCGCGACAAGCCATGCTTCCGGGCTTCGGACAAAGTCGCGCTGCCGAGCGTTACCTGGCAGCCCTCTGAAAGACTTCGAAGCCTACCTCCACGGACGCAAGATAATGGCGCGCAAGACATTTCCGGCGCTTCCGCCGCAACGCAGATGAAAAGGTGACACATGACCAGCAAAACACTCTTTGAGCCCTATTCACTTGGCTCGATGACTCTCGCCAATCGCGTCGTCATGGCGCCCCTCACGCGAAATCGCGCTGGTCGGGAGTTCGTCCCAGGCGATCTTGCGGCGGAGTATTACAGCCAGCGCGCCTCAGCCGGCCTGCTGGTCTCCGAGGCCACACAGATTTCGCAGCAAGGCCAGGGCTATCAGGATACGCCCGGCATCTATTCGCAGGCGCAGATTGATGGCTGGCGCAAGGTTACGGATGCTGTTCACGCCAAGGGTGGTCACATCTTTCTGCAGCTCTGGCATGTAGGCCGGGTCTCCCACGTCGACCTGCAGCCGAATGGACAGGCGCCGGTGGCCCCTTCAGCCATTCGAGCCGAGACCAAAACATTCGTGAACAATGCCTTTGTTGACGTATCCGAACCCCGAGCGCTCGCTCTGGACGAGATTGCCGGCATCGTCGTTGACTTCCGGCGAGCGGCCGCGAATGCCATCGCCGCGGGGTTCGACGGCGTCGAGGTTCATGGAGCCAACGGCTACCTGCTCGACCAGTTTGCCAAGGATGGATCCAACGTCCGCACAGATGCCTATGGAGGATCGATCGAAAACCGCGCTCGGTTGATGCTGGAGGTCACGGCTGCGGTGGTGGATGAGATCGGCGCTGAGCGAACAGGGATCCGGATCTCGCCGGTCTCGCCGGCCAATGGTGTTTCGACCAGCGATCCCCAGGCGCAGTTCGACTACATCGTCGAGCAACTCGATCAATTGGGAATCGTCTATCTTCACGTCGTCGAGGGCGCGACAGGCGGACCGCGCGATATCGCACCGTTCGACTTCAGTTCACTCCGTCGTCGCTTCAAGAACACTTACATCGCAAATAACGGCTACAACCTTGAACTTGCGACGTCGCAATTGACGGAGGGCAAGGCAGACCTGTTTGCCTTCGGCCGCCCATTTATTGCCAATCCTGATCTGGTGGAGAGGCTGAAAGCCGCTGCCCCTCTGGCGGAGTTGAACCCGGCTACCATTTATGGCGGCGGCGCCGAAGGATATACCGACTATCCCTCCATCGCCGCCTCGATCCGCGCCTGACCCATCGGGGCGCGCTTATCGCGCGGTCCCAAACGATTGAATGGGAAACAGAGCTGAGAACGCCCTTGCCCAGGGCTTTCGATGGAGGAAGCCCGAGGGTCGTCGCCCGCTTATCGAAAGGGAGATTATCATGAGCACACGCGACATCATCCTAGCCCACCCCGTCCGCACTGCGATCGGCGCTTTCAACGGCACGCTGAAAGGCATTCCGGCAACCGAACTTGGAGCCATTGCAGTGCGAGAGACCCTGCGCCGCGCCGGTATCGAGGCAGACGTGGTCGGCAGTGTGGTTATGGGCAATGTCATCCAGGCGGGAAACCGCATGAACCCGGCGCGGCAGGCTGCAATTGGTGGCGGGCTTCCGGTCGAGGTGCCGGCGATGACCGTCAATCGGGTCTGCGGCTCGGGCGCGCAGGCGATCCTGAGCGCCGCGCAGGAGATCGCAGCGGGCGACTATAATGTGGCCATCGCCGGTGGGATGGAGAACATGGACCGCGCACCCTATCTCATGGACGGCGGGCGTTGGGGCTATCGCATGGGACCAGCCCAGATCCTCGACAGCATGCTGAGCGACGGGCTTAACGACGCTTTCTCGGGCCAGC
Organism: Sinorhizobium fredii USDA 257; assembly: GCF_000265205.3. NCBI lineage: Bacteria > Pseudomonadati > Pseudomonadota > Alphaproteobacteria > Hyphomicrobiales > Rhizobiaceae > Ensifer > Ensifer fredii. The sequence goes on along the minus strand of NC_018000.1, from coordinate 2,114,843 downwards.
ATTCGGGATGGCACACCGAAGATCTCGTCGAAAAGATGCAGATCACGCGTGCCGATCAGGACGCCTTCGCTGCGCGCTCACAGCAGAGCTTTGCGGCCGCGCGAGATGCCGGTCATTTTGACGTTGAAATCGTCGCGGTCGAGGTAAAGGGCCGCAAGGGAACGGAAAGCTTTGCCACCGACGAAGCGCCGCGCTCCGATACGACGGTCGAGTCGCTTGCCCGTTTACGCCCAGCCTTTCGGCCCGAAGGTACGATCACGGCCGGCAACGCGCCGGGGCTGAACAGCGCGGCAGCGGCGATGATCGTCGCCGAGCGCGGCCTTGCCGAGGCAAGGGGCATCGCGCCGATGGGTCGGCTTGCGGGTTATGGTCTCGCCGGAGTGGAACCGGGCATGTTCGGGCTCGGCCCTGTTCCCGCCGTGCGCAAGGCGCTGGCAAGGGCAGGCTGGAGCCTTTCCGATATCGAGCGTATCGAGATCAACGAGGCCTTCGCCGCCGTGCCCATCGCGGTCGCCCGCGAGCTCGGCCTGCCGGAAGACATCGTCAATGTCGACGGCGGCGCAATTGCGCATGGCCACCCGATCGGCGCGACCGGCGCCATCCTGACCACGCGGCTCCTGCATGCGATGAAGCGTGAGGGATTGCGCCGCGCGATCGTGACACTTTGCATCGGCGGAGGACAAGGCATTGCACTAGCGCTGGAGGCGCTATAGCCGCCTCGCAAAGCTATTTTTTGAGGTTGAAACCAGCCGCGTTGCCGTCTTGCGATCTCGGCCGGCGTGGAGGGTCCTGCGATATCCGCGGTCAGCTCAATCGGCGAAGTCGCTCCGGTCTCAGGGCGTCACGGCTAAGGCCAAACACGGCATGAATCAGTGGATGGCCCGCTTGTGGCGCAAACTATCGTTGCGTTGAGGGGGGCGATTCCGGTAGGGGGCGAAATGACACCCTAAAGCGCCATGGCAACGTTCACACGAGGGGATATGGCCGGTTTCCGCCATACCACGGTGGTAGGGCACCGCGTGGACGGCATGCTGCGAGCCAAAACGGTCAGCGAAGGCAGATGCCATGAATGGCTCGATTGGAGCTCTTCGGAGACGTTCGCTCAAACGATACGCAGGTGAGGCGATTCCACCCCTGTCCAGATTTCCGCCATTACCGGGGGTCTTTTTGCTCACAGACCGCAATTGTATCGGGTGTGCACCAGGATTTGCGAATAGGACGGCTCCACGGTTACGCCCCCGACGTTGTCACGGATCCATTTGGCGGCTGCCGCCAGCTCGCCGCTGGAGTCGTGCGAAATGACATAGTCCATGACGCCGGATTCCAGCAGGTTTCGCGAATGGTTGGTCAGCTCGTGGCCGACGAAGACCGTGTCGCGGGCCCTTCCGGCGTGCTCCAGTGCCTTTGCCACGCCCCGATTGGCGCCGGCGACATTGTAGATCGCGGCCGGGTGACCATGTGCCTCGAAATAGCGGGTTAACTGCTCACAAGTGCTCTCCGGCCTGTCGTCCGAAATCACACGTTCCTCGATCTTCAAATATGAAAAATCGGAGCGCAGCACCCTCCGGAAGCCCATCTCACGCTCCTGCTGGCAGCGGAATGCCACGCTCATGACGATCAGGATATTGCTGCGCTCCTTTGGAAGCGCATTGCCGATCAACAGAGCGGCCACACTGCCGGCGGCATACTGGTCATTGCCTATGTAGGTGCTGCGACGGGAACTCGGCAGATCCGTCGTTAGGCAGACGACGGGAATTTCCATGGTCCGCAGCTTTCGTATCGCGCGGTTGATCGCCGGATGCTCGCGAGCGATAACCACGACGCCATCCGCGGCGCTGCCTTGCTGCTCGATCCGGCGCGCAAACGATGAGGGCTCGACTTCGCTCGTGGTTACGTAATCTCCCTCGATCTCGATGCCGGCAACGGTTCGATTGACCTCGGTTACAGCGGCCGCCATTGCTGCATTGAAGGTTTCGCCAGAGTCACAAAATAGACGAATATGCAAAGCGATGTCGCGGTCCGCGCTTTCGTTCTTCAGCTTTTCGAGCGCCCCCAGGACGCGGGCTCTCGTTCGTTCTCGGACGCCGCTGCGGTTGTTGAGGACCCTGTCGACCGTCGCAGGACCGACGCCTGCGAGCTGGGCGATCTCCTGGACCGTGGGGCCTTTCCATATCCGATTTTGTAGGTGATCGACCACAGCTTTCGCCAATTTCCCCTCCCCAACGTGATGTCAATCACATCATCCGCTATGTTGCTGCTCGATGCAACGCCAGATTCTTGAACGGCTTGCCGCTATGTTGCGTCACATCGTCTTTCTGATGTATTTCGCATCAGAAATCGGCCTACATCTTCCTTGTCTGATGTGATTCTAATCCAGATAATCACATCGTCAACGGAGGAGGAACCCCATGAAATTCCGAAATTCAATCCTGCTTTCTGCCTTGATGGCCGCCACCGCTCTCGGAGGCATAGCCAATGCGCAGGACGGCGAAAAGCAATATCGCTTCGTCATGGTCTCTCACATCGGGTCGAACGATCCGAACATGGGTTGGCTGACGAAGTCGATGGAGGAGTTCGAAAAGAAATATCCGAACGTCAAAACCGAATACATCTCCACCAACAACTATTCGGTCCAGGAACACGTTCGCCTTCTCGAGCAGGCTATCTCGACTCAACCTGATGGCATCGCCGTCCCGATCGTCAGTTCCGACGCCTTTGAAGGGCCGCTGCGCAAGGCCATCGAAGCCGGCATTCCGGTCGTCGCCTTCAATATTCCGGACGGCCGGCCTGAGGGCGAGCGCATTCCCTACCTGACCTATGTTGGCGGCGATGAATATCTGACCGGCAAGAAGCTCGGCGAATACGCGCTCGAAAAGGCCGAAGCCGGCGAAATTCCGAAACCGACCCATGTCGTCTGCGCAAGCCATGACTCCGCCCACCAGGGTCTCAAGGCTCGTTGCGCCGGCATGAAGGACGCAATGGAGAAGGCCGGCACCAAGGTCGATGAACTCTTCATCGGCGCCGAACCGGCGACGGCGCGCAACACCTTGCAGTCCTTCCTGCAGGCCAACCCGGATACCAACTACATCTTCACGGTTGCTGGCTGGTCTTCCCCCTGGGCATGGGGTGTCGCCAATGAGATGAAGCTCGAGCCGGATGTCGACGACAAGGGCATGACCGTCCTGACGGTTGACGAGGGTCCGGTCTCGATCGAGGGCGTGCGCGCCGGGCATGTGCTGGCGACGAACAGCCAGGGCTTCTGGCTGCAGGGTTACGCGCCGATGGAATGGCTCTACTGGAACAAGGAGTTCGGCTACGCGCCGCAGTCGAATATCCTGACCGGTCCCGTGATCATCAACAAGGACAATGCAGACAAGTGGGCCGAACTGGTCCGCGGCGTCTTTGGCGACAAGGCCTACGACGAGCAGAACACCTGGTAAGGGTTCCTCCCGGAGGGGCGGCCGGCTGCGACGAGAAGCGCCGGCTGCCCTTACTTCTTTGTGCGCCTGAGATCGCGCATTGAAACCAGCGAGCAGAGTGTCATGAAACAGCTTGTGCGAAGCCAGGGCTTCGGCGCGATCATCGGCGTCGTCGTCATGCTTGTCGTGTTTTCCCTCATCGACTTTTCCGGCTGGTGGACCGCCCAGACCATCACCAATGTCACGCAGTTCACAGCCATCTTGTCCTTCGTCGCCTTGGGCCAGGCCCTTGTCATCATGACGAAGGAAATCGACCTGTCCGTCGGCTCCGTCTACGGGCTGGCTGGCGTTGCCTTCATCACGCTGGAACCGAGTTTCGGCGTGCCCGGCTCGCTCGTCATAGCGCTGGTCATGGCTGCCTTCGTCGGCCTTCTTCAGGCGTTTGCCGTGGTGAAGGGGCACTTGCCGTCGATGATCGTGACGCTCGGCGGCCTCTTTGCGGTCCGCGGGATCATCTATGTCTGGACGGGTGGCTCGGTCCACAATTTCTCAGCCGATGCACGCACCCATCCGGTGACCCGTCTCTTCGGCGGCGAACTGTTCGGTGTCGAAGCGGCCATATTCTGGCTTGTCGTGGTCGCGGCCGTTCTCGGTATCGTCCTCTGGGCCACACCCTTCGGAAATCGCCTTCTGGCCACCGGGGGAAGCCGTGAAAGCGCGGAATCGCGCGGCGTCCGTACCGACCGAGTGAAGATCTGGGCCTTCGTCCTTTGCTCGCTGCTCGCCGGATTCGCCGGCATCCTGACCCTATGCAACCAGCCGCAAACCCATGTCACGCTCGGCGAAAATATGGAGCTCGAGGCCATATCTGCCGCGGTCATCGGCGGCTGCCTGCTGACTGGCGGACGCGGCTCGATCATTGGAGCCGTACTTGGAGCTCTGATCGTCGTTAGCTTCCGCTACGAACTAATCGCTCTTGGCGCGCCCTCGTCCTGGTACATCACCTTCGTTGGTGTCGTGCTCATCGTGGCGGTCATCTTCAATCAGAAACTGGCCCGTTTCCTCGGACACAGCGTTTGACGCGGGAGGACATCAAAATGGCGAACCCCCTCATTCAGGTGAAGAACCTTGATCTCCACTTCGGAGCTTTCCACGCCCTCAAGAACGTCTCGGTGGACTTCCACGCCGGCGAGATGATTGGCCTGGTCGGCGACAACGGTGCGGGCAAGACGACGCTGATCCGCGTCCTTTGCGGCATTTACGCCCCGACCTCGGGCGAGGTCTTTTTCGATGGCAATAAGGTGGAGAAATTTCACCCGAAGCTCGCGATCGACCAGGGGATCGAGACGATCCAGCAGTCCGTCGGCCTCTGCGACAACCTGTCGATCGCGCGCAATTTCTATCTCGGACGCGAGCCGGTCAAGCGTGTTCTCGGCATCCCCTTCCTCGATATGGGCAAGATGCGAGAGAAGTCTACACGCGTGATCCGGCAATTCGGCTTGCGTGGAAATGTCTCCGCGGACGACGAGGTGGAACGCCTGTCAGGCGGAGAACGTCAGTCCGTGAAGATCGGTCGCGCGGTCGAATTCAAGAACAGGGTCGTCATCATGGACGAGCCGACGAACCATCTGTCGGTACGCGAACGCGAGCACGTCAACGAGCTCGCCGTCCAGCTCAAGGAGCAAGGCCTGCTGGTCATCTACATCACCCACGACATCTTCCAGGTGCACAAGCTCGCCGACCGAATTGTGATCATGGAGAATGGCGAAAAGGTCGCGGACGCAACGACGAATTCCATGACGGCGGAAGAACTCGAAGAGGTTATCCGCCAGGGCGGGCGCGTCGTGGAAAAGCGGGAGGCGGTCTGATGGCTCTCTCCTCCGCCAAGCCTCTCATTCGGCGTCACGCGGAGATCGGGATCTTCCTGATCGGCGCCGTTCTGATCGTCATCTTCGCCTCAACATCGGACGGTCGGTGGGCCAATCTCTACAATATTGGCACCATCCTGCAGGTGACGGCAACGTTGGGTTTGATGAGCCTCGGCGTCGCTCTGGTGATCGGGACGGGCGAGATCGACATCTCAGTCGGTTCGACTTTCGGCATGGGGGCGCTGGCCTACCTCTGGCTTGCGGCTCAGGTTGACCCGTCGATCGCCGCAGTTGCTGCGGTGTTGGTCGGCGCCGCGATCGGACTGTTCAACGGTTTTCTAATCACCCGAACCGGCACGCCATCCCTCATCATCACGCTTGGGACGCTGATGATCTTCCGCGGCATCGCCATCGCTCTGACCGAGGGATTTTCATTCTCTATTCCCTATGCAGCGCGCAAGGGCTGGACCTACTTCGTCCTCGGCGGCGGTGACTTCCTGGGCTTTAACACCGCGCTTTACTGGCTCATGAGCTTGACCGTCATTCTCCTGGTGGCGTTGAAAGCAACGCCTTTCGGCAACCGCCTTCTCGCCGTTGGCGGGTCTGCCGAAAGCGCGCATTCGCGTGGCGTTCGCGTTGATCGCATCAAACTGTCCGCTTTTGTCCTATGCGGCATGTTGGCGGGTTTCGCTGGCACGCTCGAGGCCGGCAAGCTTGGCTTCGCAGACGGCTCGATGGGACGCCTGATGGAACTGCAGGCAATTGCCTCCTGCGTGCTTGGCGGCTGCCTGCTCGCCGGCGGCAGGATCTCGCTGCCAGGTGCGCTGATGGGGGCCTTCGTTCTATCCTCCATCCAATCCTATCTCGTGGTTACGGGCGTCCGTCCACAATGGTTCATCCTCGTCCTTGGTCTCATCGTGGTACTCGCCGCCTACGGCGACCGATCGCTGCGGCAATGGGCGCTTCGCAAGTAGAGGGTTAAAAATGTCTGTCAGAGTAGCGATCATAGGCGCGGGTATCATGGGGGCCGATCACGCCCGCATTGTCGCTGAAGATCTTCCGGGAGCCTCGCTGCAGGTTGTGTGCGACGCCTCGCAGGAGCGCGCGCGCGAGGCGGCCGACGAATACGGGGCAGGTGACGTCTCGGACGATCCGCTTGCCACCATCAGACGCGATGACGTTGATGCCATTCTGATTGCCAGCCCCGACGAAACCCATGCGCCGCTTGCGCTTGCAGCCATCGAAGCCGGAAAGCCGGTGCTTTGCGAGAAGCCACTCTCGCAAAGTTCGAAGGAGTGCCAGAACGTCATCGCGGCGGAAGTGTCCCGCGGCCGGCAGTTCGTCCAACTAGGCTTCATGCGTCGCTTCGATCCGTCCTATCGCGACATGAAGGCGGCCTTGGACGACGGCTCGCTCGGGGCCGCGATCATGATGCACAACTTCCACCGGAACGTGGAAGCGCCTGCGAACTTCACGGGCCAGATGGCTATCACCAACTCTGCCCCCCACGAGTTCGATGTCGCCCGGTTCGTCCTCGGCGCCGATTACAAGGCGATCTCCGTCTTCCAGCCAGCCGGGATAGATGCTTCCAGGACGGGAGCGCCGGTCTTCATGGTCCTGGAGACCGACAAGGGCCAGTTGGTCAACATCGAGATCAACAACAACGCCGCCTACGGTTATGACGTCCGCGGTGAGCTCATCGGCGAAAAGGGGTCAGTCTTTCTCAACGCGCCGATCCATACGCGACAGAACGGCCGGCTCATGTCCTACGAGCGTTATGCGCCGGATTGGAGGCCGCGATTTGCGGAAGCCTATCGGCTTCAGAACAAGGCCTTTCTCAATTTCGTCCGAACCGGGAAATTCCCTCCAATCGCGGCAGACGCTTGGGACGGCTACTGCGCAGCGCGCGTTGCGGAAGCGGGCGTCGATGCCCTCGTGAGTGGCGAGCGCATCGCCCTTGCAAGGGCGGAAAAGCCGTCCCTCTACAAGCATTAAAGGATTAAGAGATGAGACTCGGCTTTGTTTCCGACAGCCTCGGCGGAATGACATTCGATGGGCTTCTCGACAACGCCGCGCGCCTTGGTGTCTCGGGCGTAGAGGTCAACACGGGCGGCTGGTCGACAGCGCCCCACTTCGACCTGAAACTCATGAAGGCTAGCGCCGATGCGCGCCGCGCCTTCACTCGCGCCTTCGAAACCCGCGGGCTCGAGATCATTGCGTTGAATGCCAACGGCAATCCCTTGCATCCAACCCAACCCGAACAGGGCGAGTGCCTCAAGGACACGATCCGCATCGCCGGCGAGATGGGAATCAAGACCGTCTGCACCATGTCCGGACTGCCGGCAGGACGTGAAGACGATCTGATGCCGAATTGGGTCGTCTCTTCCTGGCCGCCGGAAACGCAAGAGATCTTGCGTTACCAGTGGGAGGAAAAGCTCCTACCCTTCTGGACGGAAATCGTCGTTCTCGCGAAAGATTGCGGCGTCGAGCGCATCGCGCTCGAGCTTCACGGCAACCAGTGCGTCTACAACGTTCCCTCGCTTCTGAAGCTCCGGGCGGCCGTCGGCCCGATTGTCGGCGCCAATCTCGATCCATCGCATCTGTTCTGGATGGGCGCGGATCCTCTCGTCGCCGCCGAAGCACTCGGCGAGGCCGTCTATCACGTCCATGCCAAGGACACGATGCTCAACTTGCCTGTCCAGGCGACAACTTCGCTCCTCGAGAATGGCTCGCTGATGGACATTCCGGCGCGAAGCTGGTCCTACATCACCCTCGGCTTCGGCCATGGCGAGGAGTGGTGGCGACAGTTCTGCTACCGGCTGAAACTGGCAGGCTATGACGGCTGGCTGTCGATCGAGCACGAGGACGTGCTGCTCAATAGCCTCGAAGGGTTGGAGAAATCGGTCGCGCTGCTCAAGGGGGTGATGCCCGTCGCGCCGAGTGACTTCAAGCCGCAGGCAATCTGACGGTCGAACGAAGCACTGCCGATGTCGCTCACATCTGGAAAACAGCAGATTATGCGAAACCGGAACGAAGGTGTACCACCAAGCAGCCTTTCGGAGCTGAAGTCGATGATTGCCTCGAGACAACTCGTCTTCCCAGATCGGCTTGAACGGGTTATCCGCCGAGCACTTGTCACGCCGGAACTAATCGCTTTTGGTAGTTCCAACGTAAGCGCGATTTTCCCCGCACATTGACGCCGGCGATTTCGACGGATCGTCTTGCGTTGGGAACGGCATCTGGTCAGGCGGTGGCAGTCTGTGTGAAGTTGAAGGGCAACAAGTCGTCGATATCAGCATCGCCCGCGCGTTGAGGCAATTCGGTAAGGACGTGGCGCAACCACGTCAACGGCTCGACGCCGCAGGCACGGCAGGTCAGCATGAGGCTGTAGATGACGGCGCTGGCCTTGGCTCCGTCGGTGGTATCGCTGAACAGCCAGCTCTTTCTGCCGGTCGCAAAAACTCTGATGTCGCGCTCCAAGATGTTGTTGTCGATCGGCATCCTGCCATCGTCTGTGTAGCGCGTCAGATAATCCCACTGGTTCAGGGTGTAGGATACAGCATCGCCCAGCTTGGTGTCCGGCATGACCTTCGGCGCGATTTCGTCGAGCCATACCTTGAGAGCGGTCAGGACGGGTATGCTGTGTTGCTGTCGGAATCGGCGAACGCTGTCGGCCTTCGTTTCGCCGGCATCAGGCTTCTTGTCTCGTGCTTGCCTTTCAACCCGATAGAGTTGTTCGAAGAACCGGAGAGCCTGCTCGGGCGGACCGCCGCCTTTCTTTCTGGCTTTGAGGGCATCGACGAAGCGCCGCCTCGAATGGGCCATGCATCCGATATGGATCGCGCCATCCAGCGTGCGCCAGGCGGTGTAACCATCGCTCATCAATATGCCGCGGTAATCGCCGAGGAAGGTCTGGGGGTGAATCTGGCCGCGGCCCGGCTGATAATCGAGAAGCACGATCGGCTCGTCACTGTCGTCGCCGCTCCGATAGGCCCACATATACGATGTGCTGGTGGCCTCTTTGTCCTTTTCCTTCAGGACCTGAACGGTCGTCTCGTCGCCATGGATGAGGGGTTGCGACCTGAGCCGCAGTTTCAGCGCGTCATAGATGCGATGCAGATGCTTCTCGCTCGAACCGATCACCCAGTGGCCGAGAGCACCACGGCTGACAGGAACACCGGCGCGTTCGAAGGTCTGCGCCAGACGGTAGAGCGGTGTGCCGTCGACGTACTTGTGAACGAGTGCGAAGGCCAATGTCGAGGCCGTGGCGATGCTGCCCGGCAAGGGCTGCACCGGCATCGGCGCGGTCACGACAGGCGTGTTGATCCCGGTGCGGTCGCAATGGCGGCATGCATATTTGAACCGCACATTCTGTAAGACCTTCGCCTTCACTTCGATATGAAGTTGCTCGGTAACGGCCTCGCCCATGCGGTGCATCTGCCCACGGCAGCAAGGACAAGCCTTCTGATCGTCGGGAAGGTCATACTCGACGCGCTCGCGCGGCAGGTTCTGCGGTAGTGGTCTGCGGCCACGCTTCTGACCCGTCGTGCTTTCGACAGGCGGCAGGCCTGTGTCCGGAATGTCGATGACCTCGCTCTCGTGGCTGTCCGCTCCATCCTCGTCCGCAGCCTCTTCGGCTTCGTTGAAGATGCGATCAACGTGCTTTTCGCTGCGCGGCGCAAAGCGATGGAGCCGTGCAAGCGCCAGCTCTTCCTCCAGCTTGACGACCCGCTGCGAGAGCGTTTCCTTCTCGGCTTTCAGCGCGGCGATTTCGGCAGCATTGGCCGCCAACTGCGCCATCAGCTCTGCAACGCTCGGTTCGCCGGTTCGATTCATCGTAGTTTTGAATCTGAACCGCTACCCTACGTCAACAGCTCAATTCGCCACCCTCAGCCGGCGACCTGATACTGCCGCACCGGGTGGCGGACCATCGCATCGATATCGATGCCGTCGAGGATCCAGTGCAGTTGCTCGGTCGTCACCGTGACCACCGCCACCTCACGGCGAGGCCATCGGAACTTGTCCTCGGTCAGCCGCTTCAGGACCAGCACAAAGCCCGATCGGTCGAAGAACAAGAGCTTCATCCGGTCGCGACGGCGATTGCAGAACGCAAAAACCGCTGGAGCAAACGGATCGAGCGCCATCGTCTCCTGGACCAGAACTGCAAGGCTGTTGATGCCAGCCCGAAAGTCGATCGGTTCGCGATGCAGGTAGACCTGAAGGTCAGCGCCCAGTCTGAACATGACCCAACGCTCCGATTATTGCTGCCAACACGTCCACATCACTACATTCCAGCGTCAGCTTCACACCGTTCGGCAGTGACGCGCTCACCTTGGCTGGAGAGGACAGCCGGTCGATCCTCTCCGATTGCGATCGTCGCTCTTCACCATCCGTGGCAGGCATCTCCAACGCAAACGCGCTGCTCTGCATTGGCAGGCTGCTCGCCGCGGTGATCTGAACCGGAAGAAAAGCCGATGTCGAAGACGGCGGCAGAGCACGGAACTCCTTGGCCTTCTTTATCCATTTCCAAACGAGGTTCGCGTTGACCCCATGTTCGAGCGCAAGTTTCGATACTGATGCGCCAGGTTCAAGGCAGGCCGAAATAAGACGGTCTTTCGATGCTGGATCGAACCGGCGTCGTCCATTCCGACCAACGAGTCGCACGACAAGCTTTTGACCTTCTTCCATCATTTGGTGTCCACCTCCTTTAGGTGGACACCAAATGCCAAAGCTCACACCATCACAGAAGGTGCGGGGAAATTCGCGCTTACGTTCCAACTCGGTGGCGCTTGCCTGTTCGGTGTCTCCAGCGACCGTCGTCCGGCTCGCTGGCTTCCTCGGCTTCGGGAACTTTCGAGACCTCCGAACCTTGTTTCGGGAGCATTTGCGGAGACGTGCCGCACGAGTGCCCGCGTCCGGCTCAGCGACCGGGCTAACCGGATAGCCTCTTCACAGGGACCTCTGGGTGGAATGTGAGTGTGGCCGCTTGGAGATATAAACTGTGCCATTTGGCGCGATGGCCGCTGTTGGGCACATTCCGGTCTCATCGGCCGAGACAGCCGAACTTCCGCAGTCCACCCGCTACCACCGTCGAGAGCAGCGGAGCTAAAGGTCGTCTTTGGTGCCAATTTCAGACCTTGGCATCGGGCGGCCATGTGTCCGGTTTTCGTGTTGCACCTCCTAGCAGCGGACGGTCGGCAGTCGGCCCCAAATCGGTCGTTCCATCCACGCCGAGCTGATGTGCGCTACTGGGAAGTAGAGACGGAGGGATTTCGTAACAACAGGGTCGCTGGTTCTGATCCCTTCAAGGCGTGGAAGTTGAACGGGTGGCGGGCCTGCGTTGCTAGATGCGGAAATCTTCTCAGTAGGAGGCCTTGCTGAGCTGCCGTACCCGTGATGCTCGATGGTCTTCGACGAGCGATGCACACGGCGATTAAATAACATCCACACAGCTAAACAAGGGCGGTCGCTTCAGACCATTCAACTCGCCAATCCAAAGATGATCCGTTCGAAATCCTCCCAGCTTTCATCCATGGCAAAGGCTGCGGAAACGTAGGGAATGCCAATGTGGCCGTAGCGGACAGATAACTGCCGTTCCGCGGTCTCTTCGTCGACGCCCGCGATCTGCTGAAGATAGATCATGGAGGCCAGTCCCGTTCTATCGGCCCCCGCCTGGCAGTGAATGAGGATCGGTTTTGGGGCGTCCTGCAGCAACGCAATCAATTGCCGCACCTCATCTGGTGAAACCTTCTTGGAGGCCGACAGCCGGAAATCGATATGAGCAATGCCGGCTCGATTAGCAGCGTCGACTTCCTGCTGATACCAGCCTTCCTTGCTTTTGCCGCGCAGATTCACAATCGTCTTGATTGCGTATTGCCGTGCATAGCTCGCGATGTCGGCGGCCGACGGCTGCGCCGATCGGTAAAGCTCCCTGGGCAGAACTGCGTGGAAATTGCCCGTGAGTTGGAGAACGCCTAGGTAGCCGCCGAAAAGCAGGGCGGCCGCGCCGGCGGCGCCGGCCAGCACATTCGAAAATTTCTTCATGTTCATCCCAGTTGTTGCGCAGGAAAACGGAGGATTGCATCGAGGCCTGGCTTGCGGTCCTCGAGCACTATGCTGGCGGAATGCAGATCGGCAATTGCCTTCACGAGACTAAGGCCAAGGCCACTACCGGGCGTCGTTCGGCTTTTGTCGAGCCGATAAAGGCGCCGGAACACGAGCTCGCGTTCGTCGGCCGGAATGCCCGGCCCGTCATCCCCAACGGTGGCGCGAAAGCTGCGACCATCCACCGCGAGCTTCATCGTGATCAGCGTTTTCGGGGGGCAGTGGGTGATCGCATTTTCGATGAGATTGACGAAAAGTTGAGTGAGCAACTCACGGTCCCCGACGATCATACAGGGGCGCTTGACTTCGGATATGAACTCCAGCTCCTGATCGTTATCTTCGGCGACGCTGCGATAGATCTCGGAAACTGACTGCATGACATCCATCAGGTCGAGGAGTCGGAATCGCGTCTTTCGGGCGCCGGCCTCGATCTGCGATATGCGCAGCAAGGCTTCGAATGTAGCGTTGATCCGGTCGCTCTCCTCGCGCGCTTCGACGAGACGATCCTGAATATCTTCGCCCCGCTCGCTTTGCTGCATGGCCTGCTCAATCGTCATCCGCAAGCGGTTGAGTGGCGACTTCAGATCATGGGCAATATCAGCGCTGACCTGGCGCATGCCCTCGACTAGCGCCGACAGACGATCGAGCGCCTCGTTCATGTCCTTGGAGACGACGTCGATATCGTCGCCGTTCCCGCTCAGCGGAATACGTGGAGAAAGATTGCCGTTCGACACCTCGCTCATTGCGCGCGCAATACCCTGCAGCCGATGCTGGGCGCGGTTGGCGAGGATGGCCCCGCCGCCGAAGGCGAGGGCGACGATCACGCCGGCGCCCCAAGCGAAGCTCGCTAGTGCGGTTTCCTCGAGTTCGTCGGTTTCCGCGAAACTATGGCCGAAAACGAACCGATACCTGCCGACGTTGCCGGCCATTATTCGAAACTGCTCGTCGCCCTTCAGTCCCAGATCCGAGGCGCTAACGGTCGACAAGCCATCGGCAATAGACACGGATCCAAAATTGCCGGCCACCCGCTCGCCCTTGTCGTCGAGCAACAGATACACCTGATCGTCAGACCGACTAAGCCCGGCGTAGGTATTGATCGCCGCTGAAAGATCGTCCAGATCGCCGGATGAGTAGGTGGAGGCTACCACCGAATAGGTCTCGCGCACGGAGACGTCGAGCGCCTCCGCCAGTTCCCGCTTCAGCATTGCGTAAATGATGGTGCCGGTGACGAGGAATGCCAGGATGAAGAGGAAGCCGAATGTGAGCGCCAGACGGAAGGGCGTGCTCCGCAACAGTCTAGCGGCGCGCATCGAGGCGATATCCGGTATTGCGCACTGTGTGGAGCAGCGGAATGTCGAAGGGCTTGTCGATCTTCGCTCTTAGCCGGCTGATATGTGTTTCGACGACGCTGGTCTTTGGGTCGAAGTGGAAATCCCACACGCGTTCCAGAAGCATCGTCCGCGTCAGCACCCTTCCTTCTGCCCGCATCAGCACTTCGAGCAGTGTGAATTCCCGCGGCTGAAGATCGATTGTCTGCCCCCGGCGTCGAACCTGTCGCTTGACAATGTCCATTTCCAGATCGGCAAAACGAAGAAGCGTTTTCTGATCCTGAACTGGAGGGCGCCGGCAAAGTGCGTTGACGCGGGCGAGCAGCTCCGAGAAGGCGAAGGGCTTGGTGAGGTAATCGTCTCCGCCCGCCTCAAGTCCTTCCACCCGGTCGTCGACGCCGCCGACCGCTGTCAGGAACAACACCGGGGTCTTCACCTTCGCGGCGCGGATCGCCTTGACCAGGGAAAGTCCGTCCAGACCCGGCAGCATACGATCGACGATCATGACGTCGTATGGCTCACGGCTGGCCTGAAAGAGGGCGTCACGACCGTCCTCGATGACATCGCAGACATGACCCGCTTCGGACAGGCCCCTCAAAATGTATTCCGATGTCTTTTGGTCGTCCTCGATGACGAGAATGCGCATTGCCGTCCGACTCCACCGTTATCCTGCCACCGGTAACCCTTCTTCGGTGCATAAATCGCGCAATATTGTGTCCCAGACCTGATCGAAATTTTACAAATTCGTAAGGCGGTTTCGATCACCCGCAATTCAATGCTCAAAAGACGTTCTTACGAAACGGTATGCTGCCGGCAAGAGGACTGTAGGCGCCCCTCTACAACTGTTGCGCCGATGGCGGATAGCGTTTTCGGCGCCTCGAACAACGGCGCGAGAGCCGTTCGATCGGAAGTTCTTATGAAAGCTGTAATTACACGCCCCTCCGGCCGAGGGCCGTCAGTCGCTATTTTACTTTCACCCAACTTATAATTCGCAGTTCGCCAGAAACTCACGTTCTGATTACGTGCGTCGGAGGTTCATAGCATGACAGGACAGGTTCTTCCTTCCGGCACACAGCGGCCAGTGGATCAAAGCAAACGGCTGCGAATTCTTCGCTTTCTCGGTGCGGGTGGCATCATTGGTCTATTGCTGACACGTCCGGCATGGAATGAAGCCTCAGTTATTCACGAAATGATCGAGTTCATCGGAGTTGCGCTCGTGCTTCTCTGCGTTCTTGGTAGGCTCTGGAGCACTCTCTACGTTGGCGGCCGCAAAAACACCGAACTGGTTGTGACCGGTCCTTACTCGATGAGCAGGAATCCGCTTTATCTCTTCTCAACACTGGGGTCTCTTGGAACAGGTCTGATGTTTGGATCAATTGCCACGGCCGGTCTATTCGGTGTGACCACATACGTCGTGTTCTTCAAGACCGCGCGACAGGAGGAGCACTATTTGCGAACCAGATTTGGTCCGGCATAGAGGCATACGCAAGTCGGACGCCGTTATTCTGGCCCAAGCTGTCGTCATACCAAGAACCAGACAAAAACCACTTTCTCGCCGAAAGCAATTTGGCGGACATTGTCTGATGCCTGCTTCTTTTTGATGATCTTCCCGCTGGTCGAGATATCCGAATACCTTCATGCCCACGGACATCTGCCAACAGTCCTCTGGGTGTATTGATCGGTTCAAACCTACTCCCTCTTATCGGCAAGGAGGAGCTTGCGGCTGCCTCGCACATTGGGCCCGCAGCGCATCGACAATGGCCAATGGGCGAGGGATCTTGGCCGTCGTGCGGCTATTTTCCAGACGTAGAGGCGGCGCAGAAGGTTCGCCCGCTTGCTTTCGGGAATGCCCGGTCCATGTCTCGGACGTTTGTCGTTTCGAGTAGCGGCCCGTCACTCTCCAGCTTGCAACCCGTCGAAAATCGGCCGGGTCTGCGTCACCGCGCGGTTCCTGCCTGGTGGCCCGGGGCCGAAAGTGGCTCGAAAGCATCAGCATCAAAAGCGTCGGCGTAGTTCTCGCGCGACCGGCATAACGCCAGGACAGCGGTTGGATTCCCATGGGTGTGTAGAAGCATCGCGCGCAAAGCCGAACGCGGAGAAAGTAGCGCCTGCGCGCCAATAAACCAAGTTTTACATATCCGTATGTTGACGGCCACGCCTGGGTGAAAGTGCCCGTGCAACTTGGGTCGTCGCGGACAGGTGTCCGCAAGCACTCAAGCGGACGGGAGACGAAAATGGTTCAACCAGACACCCCAAACAAGGTCGCAGCGATCACTGCGTCCTTCTGGATCGCAAAGATCATCGCCACCACGCTCGGCGAAACTGCCGGAGACTTTATCGCTCAAACCCTGGGGCTCGGCTATGTTGTTGGCTTCTTCGTAACGGTCGCGCTGCTTGTCGGCGTCCTGCTCACGCAGATCCGGTCCAACGCCTTCCACCCCGCCC
The DNA here is from genome assembly GCF_000265205.3 of Sinorhizobium fredii USDA 257. Lineage (NCBI taxonomy): Bacteria > Pseudomonadati > Pseudomonadota > Alphaproteobacteria > Hyphomicrobiales > Rhizobiaceae > Ensifer > Ensifer fredii. The sequence goes on along the minus strand of NC_018000.1, from coordinate 2,098,679 downwards.
TGTTCTGGGCCGCGATCGTCGCCACCACCACTACAGGCACTGAAATCTCGGATATGATGGACCGTACGTTCGGGCTCGGCTACGTGCTCGGCTCGACGATCCTGGTCGCCGGTCTGGCTATCACCCTGACGCTTTGGTACTGGCGCAAGCGGACGTTGAGCGTCGAGCCCATCGTCGCCAAGGACAGCGAGCTGTTCTTTTGGATTGCTGTGCTCTTCTCCAATAGCCTCGGTACCGCGTTCGGCGATGCTTTGATCGACCCGATTGGCCTAAATTTCGTACAGGGCGCCCTGGTATGCTCGGCCCTAATTGGCGTGATCCTGGCGCTCCACTACTTCACCAAGATCAACGCCGTCCTCCTCTTCTGGCCGGCCTTCATCTTCACCCGTCCATTCGGTGCGACCTTCGGCGACTTCCTAGTCAAAGAACACACCCATGGCGGTCTCGAGCTCGGAACGCTTGAGACGTCGCTTGTCGCCTTCGCTCTTCTTGCGGGGGTCGTTTTCATCGGCTCGCGCTGCGAGCGCAAGACACGGCTTGACCTTTCGGATGCGAAGGCGTCGTGAGCCTGCTGCGCCGAAGCGATAACCAACCTCAGCCGAACCAGGAACGGCGCCCGCAAGGCGCCGCTCTGATTGTCAGCGGCGCCACTGCCGAAACGGCCGCTCACCAACAGGAAACGGCGCGAAACTCCCCGCGCTCGGCCTACCAGTTGCGACGTCGCTTCGTCTTGCTCGTGCTGCCGGCGCTTGCTGCCGCCCTGCTCGGCTTGCTGTTTGCATTCGCGCAGGCGCTCTCAAGCAGCGCCGAATATGCTTATGAATCCCAGGCAGCAGCTTGGCACACTGCTTTGGTCGGCACTGCAGAGCGTGCCGATCCGGCGGCATGGCTGGCACGCCAACTGGGCGCGACCAAGGGCGAGGTGGCGGTGGCGTCTTCGGCCCTGTCAAGCGAAGCCGAGGAAATGAACTGGCTGTGCGCCGTCATTCTCGATGCGTCCGGTTCCCTTATCGCGGGAACGGCAGATCGCGGCTGTCGAGATTTGAGCCTTGGCGAATACAAGAGCGTGAAAAATGGCGTCTCTCTGTTCCGCGAGCAGGATGGACCGTCGATGCATTGGCTGGTGGCCACCAAGATCCAAGCCAGTTCGAAAGAACCGCCGCTGGTCGTGGTCACTGCGGAGGCATCTGCAAACTGGGAACGCGCGCTTTCCACCTACACGTTGCTCTGGCTCGGAGGGGTCGGCTCCGTCTTTGTCATTTCGATCGGCCTGGCCATCCTGTTCGTCTCGAAGGCGCAATCCGAAATCGACCACCGAACCGCCGCGTTGAACGAGGCCCATGCCTCGCTGGCGCGATTCGTTTCGAAGAATGTTAGCCGGCGTGCAGAAGCCCGGTCGAGCGGTCCGCGGCGTATCAATGCGTCGGTGCTGTTCCTCGACATTCGCGACTTCTCGAGCTTTGCCGAGGCGGCGACGCCGCACGAAGCTGCAGCGTTGGTCTGCGCGGTTGCAAATATCGGATTCCAGGCCGTCATCGCTCATGGCGGTGACGTCGATCGCCTCCTGGGCGATGGTCTCGTGGCCTGGTTCGAGGGCAACGATCGAAGGAAGAATGCCTGGCGAGCGGCAAACGAGATGCTGACCCGGCTGCGCCAGCGCGACTTCCCTCGACAGGTCGGCATAGGCATACACGACGGCAATCTGGTCGAGGCCGAAATCGGAGCTGGCGAGCGAAAGGACGCGACGATCCTCGGAGACACCGTCAACATCGCCGCCGCGCTTTGCGGAGGCGCGCAGCCGTCGGAGTTGATCGTGTCATTCGAGGTCGGCAGTCCGCCAGACGGCCTGTCGTTGGTGGAGACGGCCACGGTGGCTCTGGAAATCAAGGGGCACCAACGCGCTGTAAAGGCCCGCCGCCTAAGGCTGCGGTCCGGCCTCGAGTGCGAACGTGAAACGGCCAAAGTTTGCGAAGCTTACACAATGTAGGGCAGAGGCCAGAGGCGCGCGAACTTGCGAAAAGGTGAGAGGCGATGATATCCACCTGGACGATGAGGATGGTCCGAAGGCGCTTGCGTGACCGCAGCCTCGTCACCATCTCGGCGATCGCCTCGACGGTCAAGGCGGCGCAGATCGGCGGCCATGTCCCGCCGGCTCGCGGCTGCGAAGTGACTGCTGCCGGACGCTAGCATGAGTTCCCGCTCTGTGCTTCTAAGATCGCATAATGTATCATCGGGAACGCTGACCTCACCCGCATTCGCTGGGCTCACCGCCGCGGTCGATGCCGGTTTCCGCCGTTCGGAGGCTACTCGAGACAGAGCCAATCATTGACTGAAAATGACCGGCGTTTCGATCCGCTGGCTAACCTCTAAGGGAGCACTTTTAGATAACGAATATCGCGCCCGACACTGACAGCTTGAGCTGCATGGATTATGGCATTGGTATCAAGTCCATGATGCCGGTACAGGTCCCCGATGGTCCCCGTCTGGCCGAAATGCTCGACCCCAAGTGCCTTGACGCGATGTCCGTAGACGCCACCGATCCAGGCCAGCGTGGCAGGGTGGCCGTCAATCACGGTGACGATCCCGCAGTCCCGCGACAACGGCGCCAACAGACGCTCGATGTGGCTCATCGCATCGACCGCTCCTCGCTGGCGGGCGCGCTCGGCTGCCTGCCAGCCGGCATTCAGGCGGTCTGCCGACGTGATTGCGAGCAGACCGACATCACGCCGGTCTTCGGCCAGAAGACCGGTTGCCGCAATTGCTTCCGGGGCGACGGTGCCCTGGTATGCGATGATCACGCTGGCGTTCGGTCCGGGTGGGCGTAACCAGTAGGCGCCATTGACGATAATCACGCGCCAGATCGGTGATCATGTCACGGGAAGGCTGCTCCAGCGGGCGGGTGGAAAGACGCAGGTACACGGATCCGCCGGTCTGGTCGCGCAGCCAGGTGGTCTCGTCGGGATCGCCTTCGCCGTCGCGCTGCATGTAGTCAAACGCGAAGCGAATGATAACCGACAATTCGTCGACAAAAGCGGGTTCGAAGGCACACAGCCCGTCCTGCGCCATGCCGACCAACGGAGTGCCGATCGACTGATGAGCCCCACCTTCGGGGGCGAGGCTCACACCCGAGGGCGTGGCGACGAGCAGGAAGCGCGCATCCTGGTAGCAGGCATAGTTTAACTGATCGGCTGCCCGGTATATGAATGGATCGTACACGGTCCCGATCGGCAGTAGACGCACGCCGTTTATCGAATGCGAGAGGCCAAGTGCCCCGAGCATGATCATGAGGTTCGACTCGGCAATACCCAGTTCGAGATGCTGGCCCTTCTGCCCGAACTCCCAGGTATAGGTTGAGGGGATTCGCTCGGCCTTAAAGATGTCGGCCATGCTTTCACGAGCAAAGAGGCCGCGCCGATTGACCCACGGTCCGAGATTTGTCGATACGGTGACGTCTGGCGAGGTCGTAACGATACGTTCGGCCAGCGGCGTATCATGACGCGCGATCTCATTCAGGATCTGACCGAAGCCCATTTGGGTCGAAACCGGCTTGCCGCCTTGGGCGGGCGAGGGTAACGACTCCGGAACTGGAACAGCCGGTACGGAAAACCGACGCCGGCCTTCGCTGAAAAAGGGAGCCTTGGCAACAAAGGTCTCAAGCTCTGCGGCAGGCATTGTCGCCGCGGCCCATTTCTCCCATCCTTGGCCGGGTCGCACACCCATGCGCTGCCGGAAGGCGTCCATCTGGGAGGGTGTCATCTGCCCGGCGTGGTTATATTTGTGGCCAGCGAGCGGCAAGCCGTAGCCCTTGATCGTGTAGCAGATGAAACAGACCGGGCGGTCGTGGCGCGAGGCCGCTTCGAAAGCCTCAAGAAGGTTCGGCAAATCATGTCCGCCGAGATTGACCATCAGGGCCTGCAGCTCGTCATCAGAACGACGCTCGATCAATGCCGTGACGGCGCCCTGATCGCCGATCTCATCCCGCAGCCGCTTTCTCCAGGCCGCACCGCCTTGGAACGTCAATGCGGAATAAAGCTGGTTGGGGCACTGCTCGATCCAGTCCCGTAGCTTCTCGCCTCCCGGCTCGGCAAAGGCTGCTTCCTGAAAGGTTCCATGTCGCAAGACCACCACGTCCCACCCAAAGTTCTTGAATATCTGCTCGAATCTCTGCCAGAGCCCCTCCCGAACGACCGCATCCAGCGACTGCCGATTGTAGTCGACAACCCACCAGCAGTTCCGCAGTCCTTGCTTCCAGCCTTCGATCAGCGCCTCATAGATGTTGCCCTCATCCATTTCAGCGTCACCGATCAAGCTGACCATGCGGCCTTCAGGACGTTCCTTCATCCAGCCATGGGCTGACACGTAGTCTTGCACCAGTGATGAGAAGAGGGTCTGCGCAACACCAAGGCCTACCGAACCGGTTGAGAAATCGACATCATCGACGTCCTTGGTGCGCGACGGGTAGCTCTGGGCGCCTTTGAACCCACGGAAATTTTCCAGCTTTTCGCGGGTCTGATTGCCCGCCAGATACTGTATGGCGTGAAAGATCGGGGCGGCATGAGGCTTGACCGCCACTCGGTCCTGCGGCCTGAGCACCGAATAGTAGAGCGCGGTCATGATCGTGCTCAGGGAGGCTGAAGACGCCTGGTGGCCGCCGACCTTCACCTCGTCGCCTTTACGAATGTGGTTGGCATGGTGGATAGTCCACGCAGCGAGCCAGGAGACGCATCGCTCGATCTCGTTCAAGATCTTAGTTCTGGTCTCATCCACTTCTCCCCTGCCAACGTCCTTCCGTCCGAGCCATGCCTCACAGATCAAGCCGCAGCACACCCGTTGCACGCGATACGCAAGGGATGAACCGGTGGCCGCGGGCGTCCTTGGACAGGACCGCATCCCTGTGGATCGGCTGACCTTCCAGGATGCCGCACTCGCAGGTCCCGCACACGCCGTTTTCGCAAGATGCCATCAATAACACCCCAGCCGCGCGAATTGCCGACAGCGCCGAAGTGTCGGCCGGAACCGGAATCTCTGTCCCATTGCGCAGGATGATTGTGAATGGCTCCTGTGGAGCATCGTCGAGTATCGCCGGCTGGAACGCCTCGAAATGGACGGAACCCTCAGGCCAGTGTTCGGTGGCTCGAGCGATGGCCGCCATAAACCCCGGTGGACCGCAGTAATAAACCTGCGCGTCGCTGGGAGGGGTCGATAGCAAGGCTTCGATATCCTGTCTTGTCTCAGGCTCGTCGTCGAAGTGAAGCCTGAGCTTGTTTCTGTCGATAACCTGCTCAATCTCCGCCAAAAGGGGTGCGACCGCCCGACTGCGGGTGAAGTAATGCAACTCGAATGGCTTGCCCTGCCCGTTCAAAACGCCCGCCATCGCCAGGAGAGGCGTGATGCCGATCCCACCGGCCAACAGCAGGACCGGCCCATTTCCTTGCTTCAGCGGAAAATGATTGCGCGGCGCAGAGACCGGCAATTCGGTGCCAACGCCAATGTCATCATGAAGCCAGGCCGAGCCTCCACGGCCTTCTGGCTCGCGCTTCACCGCAATCGTGTACCGGCTGAGGTCGGCCGGGTCGCCGCACAACGAATATTGACGGACCCGTCCGTCGGGCAGATGGACGTCGACGTGCGAGCCCGGTTCGAAGGGCGGCAGCGAAGGCTTGCGCGGATGCTGGAGCTCCACGACGAGGACATCGCCCGGTTCCTTTCGGGTGACGACAACCTTCAGCTTCATGATGATACGCGGAGATGCCATGTTGCTTTATTCGTCCATCGGAAGAATCGGGTCACCTGGGCGGATGATGCCGCCCACCTCGATCGCGCAGTTCAGACCGGAGCGGTTCAGCAGGCCTTCGTAGAGGCCGGGAATGCCGAGTAATTCCTCGATATATTTGCAGGGGAAGTTCATCCGCGCTGCGCGAAGAATGGTTTCGCCGACCCGGAAGCGTTTGCCGACGAGATGGCCGAGCGGGACGCCGCGGGTCGTCAGATTGCGTCTATGATCCTCGGGTGCGAGCTCGGCTCTGAAGCCCGGGATCTTTGGCTCGCCGTTGACTATTGCCTCCAGAGCCTCAACCTCGATCAGCGTGACTTCGCGAACGTCGGGTTTCGGGGAATAGGTGCCAGTGCCGAGATAGTATCGGTCGCCAACAATCCCACGTCCCGCAATGAGTTGCGCTTCCGCTAGTTCTTCCATTTCGTAGGAAGCCGCAGGTGCAATATGGATGTGGAGCAGTCTACCGTGCCAAGTCATGGATCAGCCTCATCAAGCCTCGATCCGGACCTTCAATTGAAGACCATCTCAGCTTCCTCCACCGGCGTGCTGGTGCTCGTGTCTAGAAAGGCAAAAACGATCACGGTACCAGTCGCGGGCCTCCCTGAACTTTGGCGGGGAACTGGTCTTCCAGACAGTGCCAGTTTGATCACATGTTGCTGGTCCAGTTTCCACTTCGGATACGAGTGGCTGTCATGCTGGCAACGCCTCGCGCGTTTGCCTCGGTTTCGGCTAAGCCGAACTTTACTTCAGAATTGGCTTTCACTGTTTCAACCGCTACGAGCAGGAGTTGAACACCCTTTTCGATCTGCCGCGGGGTCAAGGCTGAATACCCCATAACAAGCCCGAGCCTATCCGCCGTCGCCTCGTCTGGTTGCGGCTCATAAAGAGGTGAGATGCCATGAACTCCGAGTCCGGCGCGTCGCGCGGTTTCCAGCAAAGCCGTCTCGGACGACTTCAGCAGCCCGTTGAACCAGACCACAACATGCAGTCCGGCGTCGGCGCCTTCCACCGTGATCCCTTCGCCGAATGCGCGCTGCAGCGCGTTCAACAATGTCTCACGCCGGTCTCTGTTCAGTCGCCGTACGCGGCGCACATGGCTTTCATAACCGCCGCTTTCGATCAGAGACGCCAAGGCTTCCTGCTCCGTCGCCGGCGAGTGTCTGTCCGACAGTTGCTTGGCAGTCGCAAAAACGTCCTGCAGTTCTGGTGGCACAACGAGATAGCCGATGCGCATCATCGGGGAGAGCGTTTTGGAGATCGTACCGAGATAAATGACGTTGCTTCCAGCCTCCAGACTTTGGAGCGGAGGCACCGGGCTGATATCGTAGCGGTATTCGCTGTCGTAATCGTCCTCGATCACGTAAGTGTCGTTTTCCCGCGCCCATTCGAGAAGCTGATGACGGCGAGAAATCGGCATCACGCCGCCAAGCGGAAACTGATGCGAAGGTGTGACATAGGCCAGACGGGCCCGCACGCCCTCCAAGAGCTCGGTCTTCAGACCCTCGCCGTCGACGGCAATGGGGACCGGAGAGGCGCCGGTGCTGGCGAAGATTTGACGAGCCATTCGATAGCCGGGGTTTTCGATGACAAACTCGCTGCCATAGTCGAGCAGAAGCCGCGCGCAAAGGTCTAAGCCTTGCTGGGATCCGTTCACGATGATGATTTGCTCCAGATCGCACTGCAATGTTCTGGCGCGCCAAAGATACCCTTGCAGGGCTTGCCGCAAACGCCGCGATCCTCGCGGGTCATCATAGGCAAGTCGGCTCGGTCGCTGAGCGATGACCGCATTGACAGCTTTCTTCCAGGCAAGCGCCGGAAAATCGGATGGAGCGAGGTCTCCGTAACGGAAATCAACCATGAGTGAGTTGGGCAAATAATCGAGCCATGGTGGCGTCGCCCGAAGTCTTTCGCCATAGGCCGACAGGGGCTGAGCACCCTGCTGCTTCGGCGCGGCACCCGTCGGAAGCTGCCCGAATGGCAACGCTGCAACCCGCGGTCGGGCGCCTTGGCGCAGCTCCACGAAGCCCTCTGCCGCAAGCTGCTCATAGGCGACTGTCACCGTCGTTCGCGATACGCCAAGCTCGTTCGACAGATTTCGAGATGACGGTAGTTGGCCACCAGCTTCATAGACGCGGCCCAAGATCTGATCCCTGAGCGCCTCGTAAATCTGGCGTGCTCCCATCTTCCTTGCGCGTTCGGGTGTCGCCTGACTTTCCAACTGGACCATTTTCTTTCCGCGGAACTGGATATTTCTTGCGGACCAGTATGCTGCCAGTGTGGTCGGAAGCAAAGAGGATACCGCGAACCAATGACTGGCAGCAGCGAACAAGACAATGTCCAGGACCACTCCGATCTGTCGCATGGCGCGGGTCTTGGATTTGACACCCGCGCAATCCATCACGCGTTCGATCCTGCTGCCTTTTCAAGAGCAGTCCAGCCACCGGTCTTCCTGACATCGACCTATGGCTTTGAGAGCGTCGAGGCAAATGATGCTGCCGCAGCGCTCGGAGGCAGGCTGTATGCCCGCGAATATAACCCGACCACAGAGATCCTTGAGAAGAGGCTCGCCAACCTCGAGGGGGCTGAGGCAGGGCTTGTGGTGTCGACTGGCATGGCTGCCTTCGGCACCCTGATCCTCTCACTGCTGTCGCAGGGCGACGAGCTCGTCGTGCATAAGACGCTCTATTCGAATACCGTTGCCATGGTGGAGCATGGCCTGCCTCGCTTCGGGATCAAGGTCGTTCCCGTAGATTTGTCCGAACCGTCGGACCTTGACGCGGCAATCACGGATAGGACCAAGCTGGTCTACTTCGAAACGCCCGTAAACCCCCTGAGCGCCATTCTCGACATCTCCGCCATCGCAGAGCGCGCCCATGCGCGGAATGTAAAGGTTGCCGTCGATAGCACTTTTGCTTCGCCGGCGCTGCAGCGCCCTCTCGAGCACGGCGCCGACATCGTGCTGCACTCGCTGACGAAATACATCAATGGGCACGGCGATACTTTGGGCGGTGCGCTCCTTGGAGACGCTGAAACGCTTCATACGTTGCACGAAACCGGCCTGCGCTACATCACCGGGGCGACACTTTCACCGCACTCGGCCTTCCTGATCCTGCGCGGCCTGAAAACGCTGTCGCTTCGGATGGACCGGCACAGCGCCTCGGCTCTGACGATCGCGCAGATGCTTGAGGTGCATCCAGCCGTCGCCTGGGTGAGCTATCCTTTCCTGGAATCGCATGCCGATCATGCAATAGCCCGCAAGCAGATGGCGCAAGGGTCCGGCATGCTGGCCTTCGGCCTTCATGCGGGCTTCGATGGTGCACGAACAATGCTGGACCGCTTGAAGTTGCTGACACGCGCCGTGAGTCTGGGCGACACGGACAGCCTCATCTATCATCCAGCCAGCATCACTCGAGCGCGCCAGTCGATCCGGAAAGATGCTCATCTGATCGAAGGGGTCGGGGAGGACCTCGTCCGTCTCTCGGTCGGCCTTGAAGATGTCAGCGATCTCATCGCTGATCTGCGTCAGGCTCTGCAAGATTTATGACGTGGCAGGGCTTTGAGACAAATCCCGGAGTATGAAATGAAAATTCTGAGCGGGCTATCCGCGTTTCCCATCACGCCCATGGATCACGACGGCCAGATCGATGCGGAAGCACTGCGCAAACTTATTGCCCGACTCTGCACTGCTAAGGTCGATTCGATCGGTCTCCTCGGTAGCACCGGAACCTACATGTACCTGTCCCGCGCGGAGCGCCGCCGCGCCCTTGATACAGCTCTCGAGGAAACTTCGGGGACTGTCCCTGTCGTGGCGGGCGTCGGCGCCTTGCGGACCGATGAAGCAGTCAAGTTGGCTCAGGATGCGAAAGCCTTGGGCGCCGCGGCCGGCCTGCTTGCCGCCGTTTCCTACGCCCCCCTGACAGAGGATGAGGTCCTCGAACACTTCTCCACGGTGGCACGTGAAAGCCGCCTGCCAATCGTCATTTATGACAACCCGGGAACCACCCATTTCCGCTTCACGCCGACACTCGTGGGGCGCTTGGCCCAGGTACCGGGCATCGTCGCTATCAAAAACCCAACGGACAAAAGCGACGAAATCGGGGGCCATCTCGCGGATCAGAGAGGGATCACGCCAGGGGACTTTTCAATCGGATACAGTGGCGACTGGAACGCCACGGAGGCGATGATCTGCGGCGCCGATACCTGGTACAGCGTACTAGGCGGAATCATGCCCGACGTCTGCCTTCGGATCGTCAGGACGGCTCAAGCTGGCGATGTTGCAGAGGCGCGCCGGGTCGATGCCGCGCTGAGCCCGATCTGGGATCTCTTCAAGCAGTTCTCCAGCCTTCGGTCGGTCTATGCCATCGCCGGCTTGCTCGGCGTCTGCCAAGCCGAGCCGCCCCGTCCGATTTTGCCCCTTCCGAAGCCGGCCAAACGCAAGGTTGCCGACTGCCTCTCCCGTCTTGGGCAGGATCTTGCTGAAGCAAAGTAAAGCACGGTTGAGTGAGCCGCCTGTTCGGGGAGGTGAACAGCAAGCTCATTCTCCAGAAGTCCGATGGCGATGTCGAGACGTCGCGGCACCTCAACTGACTTTTCTGTCGGGATTGTTCGTTGGCGCGTTAGCCGACGACGATCTTTTGTCTGTAGACATCACATCCTGGCGCCAGCGCTCTTAGACCGCTGACCAGCATGTTGCCCGCCTCCTCGAGCGCCTCCTCAGGCATCGTTGCCAAGTTTTCCACTTTGCGCTTGATGATCGGGAGCAGCGATCCAGGAGCGACGGCCGCACCGCATTCTAAAAGCCGGCTGGATGGCTGTGGGGAGGTGGTCCCATCAAGGCCTTCCTGGTGATATTTGGGTCGCTCACGGTTTGCACTCCTTCGACAATTGTTTGGGTGCAAGCACGGCGCGACTCCAGATGTGCCAAGCCACGAGCGAACGGGAGGATTGCCCATGAAGGCCCGAATTTCTGTACTGACGCTTGGCGTGGCAGATCTTGAGCGGTCTCTCGCTTTCTATCGTGACGGACTGGGATTGCCGACCCAAGGGATCGTGGGCCGCGAATTCGAGCATGGCGCCGTGGCGTTTTTCGATCTCGAGCGGCGTAAAACTTGCAATTTGGGCTCGGGACGACCTGGCTCACGATAGTGGTCTGACGAAAGCCCCCACGAGCAGCACCGCCTTCTCGATTGGCCACAACGTCTCCCACCGCAGCGAGGTGGATGAGGTCATGGAACAGGCCCGTCATGCAGGAGCGGACATCGTAAAGCCCCCTCTGCCTCGCGTGAGAGCCTTGCCCGAAACTCGGAGGTAAGCCACCTCGCGCCGGGCCCTGGCGGGTTTGAATCATTGTGGATCGCGTAGATCGGGTACTGGCCCTGGTCGAAAGCGGGAAACTGGAGATGGACAAGGCGGCCATTGGCGAGGTCATCCTTGACCAGGGATGCTGGAAGCCCACCCCAGCCCAAGCCGCCGCGGATAAACAAGTGCTTCGTTGCGTTATCGCTGATGCGCCATGTCTGGAGGGAGAACACGTTGAAATCCCGCCCCTTCGTCAGCCCTGAGGCATCGTATACGACGAGCTGCGTCTCGTCCCTGACGTCGGCAAGAGTTATTGGCCGACCCAGCAATCCAAGGGGATGGTCCGGGGCCGCAACGGGAATCATCGCCGACTGGCCGATCCGTTCGGAAACGATCTGAATGTTTCCCGTCGCCATGGAACCGCCGAAGCCGACGGCCGCCCTGCCATTGATGACCGCATCCATCACGATCCCAAGCGTGCCGACCGTCACATTCAAGGACACGGTCGGATAACAGTTTCGGAAGGCATGCAGCACATCGACAACGATGCCCGATGGCACAGCGCTGCTGATGGCAATGCTCAGCTTTCCCTCGAGGCCGTCATTCAAGGCCCTTACACGAGCCCGCATCAGGTCGAGATCGCCAAGCAACCGGCGAGCGTCCTCGAGGATGGATCTGCCAGCTTCCGTAAGCTGCGGCCGTTTGGTGCCGGAACGGCAAAAGAGCGCCACTCCCAGCTGAGCCTCGAGATTGGCGATCGTATAGCTGATGACCGACTGCGTTCGATTGAGGGCGCGGGATGCGGCCGAGAAACTGCCTTTTTCCACCACGGTAAGGAATACCTGAAACTGATCCAAGGTCGGATGGGGCTGCATATCTCATCGATCCTATCGATAGGTTTGTCCGAATTTATCACAGTTTTCGCGATGGGAATCCAGCTTTATATTTTCGGCAACTTACTTGCTGCTTTCTTTCGGAAGGGAAATACATGCCATCCATCCTGCTTCTCACCGCCAGCCCGCGCCCTGGCTCATTCTCGACCCAGATCGCCGTCGAGCTTGCCGAGCGGTTGCGGGCGGCGAATCCTGCCGGCGCGCTTCTTCACCGTGACCTCGCCACCAACCCGTTGCCACATATAGACAGCGGCTTCACCGCCGGGGATCCACAAACCGGCCGAGGCCCTGAGCGCTGCGGAAGCCGTTGCAATCCGCCTGTCGGATGAACTGGTGGCAGAGATCCTGGCGGCAGATACGCTGGCAATTGGCACCGCCGTTATCAACTTCAACATCACCTCGAACCTGAAATCCTGGATCGACTATATCGGCCGGCAGGCAAGACCTTCAAATACACCGCTAGCGGCCCTGAGGGGCTGGTCAAAGGCAAGAAGGCTTACATCGTGCTGGCCTCGGGCGGGATCTACTCCGAAGGCCCGGCGGCGGCACTTGATCATGCCACGCCTTACCTGAAGTCCGTTCTTGCCTTCATAGGGATCACCGATGTCGAGGTGATCCGTGTCGAAGGCGTGAACCGCGGTCCCAACGGCGCCGCGAATGCCGTTACCGCCGCGCGGGCGCAGATCGCCCGGATCGCCACCGTCTTATCGAAACAGGATTCCCACATGCAAGGAAGCACTCTATCCACCTCCATCGCGCCTGCAGGCAAAATACTGCAGATCAGCCTCTGGAGCGTTCAGACGCTGATGTTCGCCGCCTTCATTCTGTTCGGTTTCCAGAAGCTCTTCATGCCCGCCGAGGCTCTGGCCACTATGTGGCAGACTCAATGGCCCGTCGAATATCCAAGGCTGTTGCGCTTCACCGGCTTCATCGATGTGGCGGGTGGGATCGGCATCCTCTTGCCCGCTCTTACCCGGATCCAGCCGCGTCTGACTGTGTTTGCAGCACTTGGCTGCATCCTGCTGCAAATCTGCGCCATCATCTTCCATGCCACGCGTGGTGAATTTGCGGCCCTTCCGCTCAACTTCATCCTGCTTCCTCTCGTGGCCTTCATCCTGTGGGGCCGCGGCAAGAGGGCGCCCATCGCGTTGACCCGGAAGCCGACTTAGTTGTGGGCGATGCTCTCGTTATCTGCTTCTAACATCGCATAATGTATCGAGTGGAACGGCATCGTGAGCGAGTCGCATGCGGTAATAGCAAGCCTCACAATGGCCGCGGCAACGGCCAGCGCCCTCGGTCCTTTGTCCACCACGCGGAACGAAGTCCTGATCCCTTCAATCCGATGATGGGCCGGTTGGGTTTAAGCTTCCCGAACCCGCAGGCCCAAGTTGGATTGTGGAGCTGACCACTTCGGATTCCAGGTAAAGGGCGAGGATATCGGTAAAGCCAAAGCTTACGGCTGGAGGAGCCTGGTGCTGATGCGTGCCGCCTGATCCAGATCAAATGGGAACAAAGCGCCGAGCCGCTCGTTCGAGCGCCTGTGGGGGCGCAAGTCGCGTCCTCCAAATCGGGAGACCCCGCATGGGCAGTGCAAAGGACAAAGTGGCCGGCAAGGCCAATGAGCTCGTTGGCAAGGCCAAGCAGGCCGCAGGCGATGCAACCGACAACAACTCGCTCCGCGCCAAGGGCGCGGCGCAAGAGGCAAAGGGCGGTGCCCAGCAAGCCAAGGGAAAGCTAAAGGGCGCAGTTAAAGACGCTGTCGACAAGACTTAAAGCATTGAAGCTGCGGTTGGTGCAACCTGTTCCTGCGCCTGCCGGAACAGGTTTTCTCTTGGCGCCCTTTTAGCAGAGAGGGGCCGACGCTTTTATGAGTGCGACCTTTTCAGACATCCCATCCATTTCGACGATCGCTCATGCGTAACTGCGGAAATCGACTGGCTTTTTCCCGGAGCGGCGCGCAACGCGCGCGGACCAGCATCATAGTAGAGCCAACAGCGGCCAGCGTCTCGCCTTCGGGAGCTTTGGACCTGGCTCCTTTAAAAATGTGGCCACCCGATAGATGTAAATTACGACAATGATCGCCAGCACGCTCGTGGCGAGGGATCGACATAGTTCGAAGCCGGCTCATAGGCCTGGCCGACAGCCGGCCAATGTCAAACCCGTTGTCCACATAAAGGCGCCCGCCGCCGAGTAGAATTAGAACCGTCCCAATCCTCGATGATCCCGAGATCAAGCCTCTGCTTGCAGGGACTGGCGATAACCTCGCGCCCATCTTTGAGGTTCATGTCAAGAGGCATCGTTGGAGCGTGACGGAAGGCGACGCCACGGTCGAAGTTGCTTTGAATCTTGGAAAAGTCGTTGCAGCGGATCGCCAGGCACCCCTGTGCGAAATCGAACTGGAAAGCAAGAACGGCTCGCCGACGGCGCTGTTTGTGTTGGCCCAAAAGGTCAATCTGATCACCCCCGCGCATATCGGCGTGCTGAGCAAAGCGGAGCGCGGCTATCGTCTGCTTGGCCCCGCACCCGGTGCCATCAAAGCGAGCGCCATTCCCTTGACAGCCGACATGAATGCAGCCACGGCTTTCGCTCACTTAGCCGCAGCATGTCTCAAGCAGTTTCGTCTCAACGAAATGGCCTTGTCCTGGTCTCGCAATGCCGACGCCTTGCATCAGGCCCGTGTATCGCTGCGGCGACTGCGCTCGCTTTTCTCGATCTGCAAGTCGCTGTTTGCCGACAGCCGCTTCGACCACATGCGCGACGAGTTGCGCTGGCTCGCCTCGGAACTCGGCGATGCGCGCAACATTGACGTTATCATCAAACGCGCATCGGATGAAGGCTTTTCAAGCCGCCTTCAAGCGGCGCGCAACGATCCCTATGGGGCGGTTGATGCCGCCTTTTCTTCCGTGCGCGCCCGCTCGTTGATGATCGACCTCGCCAAATGGATTTCCATCAAGAACTGGCGGAGCAACGAGATGGGCGAGGCGTTGCTCGTTGAGCCAGCAAGGAATTTCGCCTCCAACGTACTGGACAGGCTCTGGAAGAAAGTGGCGAAGGGAGGCAACAATCTGATCGATCTCGATGACGAGAGCCGTCATGAACTGCGCATTTCCGCAAAGAAACTGCGCTATGCGGCGGAGTTTTTCGGCTCTCTTTATCACAGCAAGGCGGAAACCCAACGCCACAAAAAGTTCATCACGGCGATGGAGGGACTCCAGGATCAACTCGGTAGCTTGAACGATCTTGCGACCGCTCCCGATTTGCTGTCGAAGCTCGATCTTACGAATATGACGGGTGCGGAGGACCTCTTCAGTGCGGCCGACAAGGAAAAGCTTCTGGACGATGCGGCGGAAGCACACGATATCTTTGTCGACACGAGGCGGTTTCTGGCGCTGAGGCGGGCAACCATCGGCCGTTCTCTTTTCGAGTAAGCGATTTCCTCGAGGAAGCCGAGTACCCCGGGGACGACGAGATTTTCGGTCTCTGGGGCTGCCTAGTACCAGCGTCCTTGGCCGTACCAACCGCCACCTAGGAGGAGAATGATAAGAACAATAATCAAAAGCGTGATGATATCCCTCTGGGCCCCTGCAGTACCCGTCGTCTCCATCGCTCTGCACGGTGGTTCTTGACTGTACTCGGACTAACGGCAACGTTCCGCAGGGCGTTTGGTTGCATGGAGTTTCCGGTGAGACATTGGTGAAGGCGCCCATCGGCGCCGTCACCGATTAGTCGATGCCACTATGGCATCATAGCGCGGTAACGCTCGCGCTCGCGTTCAATCTGATCGAGCGTGTATGGGTCCGCACTTTCGTCAAACCGCGACCACCCTTCTTGAGCATAAATGCTTCTGCGGGCGGCAGGATCGACGCGGTCGCGTTGCTGCAGGATTCCTTCGGCTTTGAGTGCCAGGCTGTCATCAACCCTTGCCGTCACCAAAGTGCCTCCGCGGCGAACGCCCTCGGCGTAAACATGGGCATCCTCTTCATCGACCCCGGAGTCCGTCAGAGCGCCGATCAAACCTCCGGCCGCGCCGCCGGCCACCGCACCTGCTGCCGCACCGGCGGCAGTGGCCGCAAGCCATCCGGCGGCCACGACAGGTCCGACTCCGGGGATTGCCATTAGGCCGAGCCCCGTCAGAAGGCCGACCACGCCGCCGCCGGCAGCTCCGAGGCCAGCTCCGGTGGCGGCACCTTCGCCCGCGTCTGAGCTGTCGGTCGAGTACCGGTCGCCTGTGTTGTTTGCGACTATGCTGATGTCATCGGAAGGCACACCTGCCGCTTCCAAATCGCTTACTGCGTCGAGTGCATCTCCATAATCGTCGAAGAGACCTGTCACGGTTCTCATATTCATTCTCCCTTTTGCTTGCGGACGTTTGGCCGTCTATTGCGCAGTTACGTTGCCCTGGTAGTCGAGAGCGACGGAAACTGTTTTTCCGTCCTTCATTGCAGTTGCCTGCCACACACCTTTGTCATCGAGCTTCAGTCCGGCGACGCCGGTGTATCCGGCTTTTTCGATCCGTTCCTTCGCTTGCGCTTCAGTGAAGCTGTTCGCGCCTTCAACCGGGGCCGTTGGGTTTTGCGAGTCCGGCGTTGCGACGGCAGGCGTGTTTCCTTCTGCGGAAGGTGTCGTCTGCGCAAGCGACGCCGTGGCCACAGCGCTCATCAGCGCTGCCGCAACAAGAATCATATTTTTCATGTATTTACCTCTTCCGAAGACCGGGTTTTATCCCCGCGCTAGAAACCCCTCGGCCGGCGATTAGTTCCACCGGCATTTGACAAAGGTGAGAGTGCCGTCGGGTAAGGTATGGACGCATCTCGGGTCCGCGACAAATTCCGCCTGTGCGCAATGACACGCAGGTGAGCGCCAGGTCGTCTATTTGGACCGGGGCAATCTGTAGGCGACCATCTCCGGTGAAGATCATGCCGACCGTAAAGGAACTGAAATCACCCCCTGAGCGTATCGCTGGAGTTTAAGTCTCCTTCGGACGTCGGGACTGAACCGCATTTACCGAGAGACGAGCTGGTCCCCGGGCCCAAGGGGTCAGATCCCTTCAAGGGCGAGGTGTCGGACACGGCGGCTACTGCAGGTCTGCCGTCTGCAAAAGGCGATAGCCGTCGCCCAGGAGTATCAGCCGGGCGCCCTTCATCCGGAAGGCCCTTTGCATGCCCATCCCGGCATGTAGTAATATCCTGAGAAAGTGAACGTACGGGAATAGCGATGAATCTGGAAGATCTCTATCGCCTGTTGCGGAACGGCCATGTCGAGGCGCAAGGCATAATCGACACACTCCCGGACCCGCTGCTTGTCCTTGACCAGAACCTGTGCGTCCGGTCCGCCAGTCGGTCCTTCCTTACTACTTTCAGAGTCGACCGAGACGAGACAATCGGGCAGCACATCTATGATCTCGGCGACCGGCAATGGGACGTCCCTGAGCTGCGCCGCCTTCTGGATGAGGTGATCCCGAAGAGCACGGCGGTGGTGGATTATGAGGTAGAGCACGAATTTCCGGACATCGGTCGGCGGACGATGCTCGTAAGTGCGCACCGGCTGTTCCATCCCGACAACAACAGCCGCACCTTGCTGCTCTCGATCGTGGACGCGACGGAGCGACGCCAGCATGAGGCCGAAAAGGATGTGATCCTAGGCGAACTGCGGCATCGCATGAAGAACCTGCTCGGCTTGGTCCAGGCAATAGCCCGCCAGACGACAGCGGCGGGCCGCTCCGGCGAGGAATACCGCGACGCTTTCCTCGACCGGTTCAATGCGCTCGTGCAGGCCCACGAAGCGGCTTACTCGCAAGAGGGCGACGCTGACCTTCAGGAGGTGCTCGAACGAACGCTTGCGCCCTATTCAGAAGGTCCGACAGGGGTTCATGTCGAATCCGGCCCGCCCGTACCGCTCGCGTCGAAGCAAATCATGTCGCTGAGCCTGATCCTGCACGAACTCGCGACCAATGCGATTAAATATGGAGCGCTTTCGATCCCCACCGGACAAGTTTGCGTCCGCTGGGAGGTCGCGGAAGCGAGCGCGCCACATCTACGGCTGGTCTGGCAGGAGAGCGGCGGCCCCTCGGTTACGCCGCCGGCCTCTTCCGGGTTCGGCACGCAGCTCATCGAGTTCGCTGTCAGCCGCGAATTGGGCGGACGGGTGGAACTGAACTATGCACCGGCGGGTTTGAGAGTCGAGATCGTCGCCCCGTTAGGATCGGTCTCATGACATCGAGACTGTCTCATGCGCAAGACCGTGCTTATCGTGGAGGACGAGTTCCTGATCGCGATCGATCTCAAGCTGCTGCTTGAGCGGCGCGGCTGGCAGGTGCTCGGGTCGGTAACAACGGTGCAGGAGGCGCTTAGTCTGTTGGGCGACGAGCTACCTAGCGTGGCACTCCTTGATGTGACCTTACGGGACGGGAGCGTCACACTGCTGGCGGAGGCGCTGCGCGCGCAGAACGTACCCTTCGTCGTGGCAAGCGCTTACAGCAAACCGGAACTTATCGGCGGAGAGATCATGGCAAGCGCGCCCAATGTCGCCAAGCCAACTGAGGAGCGGCGCCTGCTCGCAGTACTTGAGCAAGTGGTCCGATCCTGAAATGCATGTCCACTCGGATGTTCTCCTCACGCGCTCGCCCAATTCACCTTCGGTGTTTTGCTGCATGAAGGCAGGCCCCTGTTGGCCCGATGCTGCCCGACCTCCGTCGATCTCGAGGGACTGCAATTGCACCCTAGGCTAGCGCCATCAAAAGACGACCAGCTTAAGTGGATGGAACCGACCCGATTCAGAATCGTTACCAAGCGGAGTGAACAGGCCCCATGCGACTGCGCCCGCTTAATCAGCGGGCGCTTTTTATCGTCACAGCCGCGGTGGATGCACGCCAACAGCTATTAGAATGCGACATCGGGGAAGAGTTTTTTGGCCCCAGCCAGCGGGCACCTCTTGTACTGGCAGCCTCGCGGGCGAGCGCCTCCGCTCCGAGGCCTTTAAGTAGGATATTGTCTTTGATGGCGGCGCTTGCCGCGGGAGAGCGTCGAGGACGTCAACACAAGGATGTGCAAGTGACATTTAGACTCCCAAAATCCTTTTCGCGGATACTTAAGACCCAGAAGAAGTTTCGACGACTCGTCGAGTCGTCGCTGCTGCGCCTTCCGGAGAAGGTCGGACCGCAGCAAAAACGACGCCCCTCAGCCCCAAAACCTATTCTCACGGATGTAACAGGATTTGGCAGTAATCCCGGACGCCTCGGAATGAAGCTCTTCGTACCCAGGCGGCTCCCTGCGAAGCCGGCACTCGTCGTGATCCTTCACGGATGTGGGCAGACCCCTGAGAGCTTAGATATCGCTAGCGGGTTCTCCAAGCTCGCCGCTCAACGGGTTTTCTCCTCCTCTATCCGCAGCAGCGGGAGGCGAACAACGCGCAACGGTGCTTCAACTGGTTTCGTCCAAGCGCGGTCGCCCGCGACCGCGGCGAGGTCATGTCGATCCGGCAAATGATTGACCACGCATGCAGGCGTCACCGTGTCGATCGATCGCGTGTCTATGTGGCTGGACTTTCTGCGGGCGGCGGACTGACAGCAGCTTTGCTCGCGATCTACCCCAATCTCTTTTCGGGTGTCGCGATATTTGCTGGGATGCCTTACGGGGCTGCCAGGGATGCGATCTCGGCCATGCGCGCGATGAAGTCCGGCATCGCCCGGTCGCCCGCTGACTGGGGCAATTTTGTAAGGGCTGTTTCCCCCGTGCAGAAGACGTGGCCGCATGTTTCCATTTGGCAAGGAACCCGCGACAGGGTCGTACATCCCGGCAACGCCGAGGCCTCTGCCTCCCAGTGGCTCGATGTCATCGGCATGAAAGCCGCGATGGGTCGCTCGGTGAAAAAGCCGTGGGGCACGCTCGTGCGATGGGACAGAAAGAGCGAACGCCAAGTGTCATTCTATTCGCTACAGGGCTTCGGACATGGGTTGCCCGTACGAAGCTCGAAGCGAAAGACTGGCCGAGCGTCTGATCCCTACGTTCTAGACGCGGGCATTTCAGGCCCCAACGAGCTCATGCGTCTGTGGGGTCTGGAGCGGCCTGCCTCGGTATTCTAGGACATCGACGTATTGAGCTACAAAACATTCAAGCGATACCCAAGAGAGCGGCAGGTGGGCGCGCTCTGCCTTCGACATGCGCCGAGCGGCATGGAAGTCGTGCTCATCACGCGCGCGATCAGGCGCTGGACGGCCCGCAGAGATGCCGACCGCGGCCTCAAGCTACATGGCGTTCGCGATACCGGTAAGTGGGGTCGTTTTTTGGGCTGTTGCGGGCGCACGGATGACCTCGCTCACTTCGGTGCAGCGCGACAACCAAGATGAGACGCGCATTGCCTCGTCGAAACTGTTCCCGAATACTCAACCGTTGCCTCACATAATTTGCTCCCTACCGAGGGGTATGAACAGGGGCGACTATGGGACAGCTGAGCATGGCGACGAGGAAAGAACTGACGGCGGCGGTTTCGGAGCGTTATCGTGCTTCGACGCGAACGGAGAAGGCGAGAATTCTGGATGAGTTCGTCGTCATCACGGGCTTTCACCGCAAGCACGCGATGCGCCTGCTGCGGCGCCA
Organism: Sinorhizobium fredii USDA 257; assembly: GCF_000265205.3. Lineage (NCBI taxonomy): Bacteria > Pseudomonadati > Pseudomonadota > Alphaproteobacteria > Hyphomicrobiales > Rhizobiaceae > Ensifer > Ensifer fredii. The sequence goes on along the minus strand of NC_018000.1, from coordinate 2,078,118 downwards.
CGGGAGAGAGCCTACAGGTCGGCGAGCGCGGCCGCGGGTTTATGATGAAGCGGAACGCAATGCGCTCATATTGCTGTGGGAGGCGTCTGATCGGGTTTGTGGGAAGCGGCTGAAGGCGTTGCTACCCGTCCTTGTCGAGGCGATGGAACGGCACGGTCATTTTAACCTCGCGCCTGAGATCCGCGGCAAATTGCTGGCGATGAGCGCGGCCACGATCGACAGGACGCTGGGACCGATCCGAGAGGGTTTGGGACGCCCTCGACGGCGGCCCGCGGCGCACGCCCTGCGACGGAGCATTCCCATTAGAACGTCGGCGGATTGGGACAATCCGGCGCCAGGCTTCGTTGAGGCGGATCTCGTCGCCCATTGCGGCCCTTCGGCTCGCGGCAGCTTCATCCAAACCCTTGTTCTCACCGACATCGCGACTGGCTGGACGGAATGTGCGCCGCTGCTGGTTCGCGAACAGACACTGTTGAGCAGTGTGCTCACAGAATTGCGCAAGCAACTGCCCTTCGCGCTTCTCGGCCTGGATACGGACAACGACACCGTCTTCATGAACGAGACGTTGAAGGCCTATTGTGACGCCGCCAACATTGTCTTCACGCGCTGCCGCCCCTACCGCAAGAACGACCAGGCCTTTGTCGAGCAGAAGAATGGCGCCGTCGTGCGCAGGATGGTTGGATATCGTCGGTTCGAGGGACTGGAGGCCGCCACGCTGCTAGCGAAGCTCTACCGATCAGCACGGCTGTTCGTAAACTTCTTTCAGCCATCATTCAAATTGATCGCGAAGCAGCGCGACGGCGCTCGTGTGCGCAAGACGTATAGTCCGCCAGCCACGCCGCATCAGCGTCTGATTGCCGACGCTCGCACGTCAGATGCAGTCCGCTCCCGTCTGCAGGAAATCTACGCAGGGCTCGATCCTGTCCTGCTATTGCGCGATATTCGCGCCCTACAGGAGCGACTCGCTGCGCTTGCCGACACGCCGCCGGCCATGCGCACTGACGGGGTAGCTCAGCCGATCGACCTTTTCCTCGCGAGTTTGCGGACGGCCTGGAAGGACGGAGCTACCCGGCCGACGGATCGTCCGATTGTAAAGGCCAAAAGAGGACGGCGGCGTCCTGACCCTCTCGTCAAGGCGACCGCCGACTTGCGAAGTTGGTTCGAAGCCGAACCATGGCGAACCGGCAGTGAACTTCTGTCACGTCTGCAGGCCGAGTATCCCGGCGATTACCCCGACAAGCTGCTTCGAACACTTCAGCGCCGGCTGAAGGTCTGGCGTAGCGAACAGGCGGACGCGTTGCTGTTTGGCACCTTGAACAAGGAGCCGCCGATCCACCAAATCGCAAGGCCGCACTGAGGTGCCGTGGCGCTCGCGAAGGAGGCCAGGCGCTGCGAAACCCCTGCCATCTCCGCGCCCGGCCTCCTTCGCCCCAACCCGGGAGCAAAATGAATGAGGCAACGTACGAATATCGGGGAGCATCGTTACGTGCGGCAATACGTGATCTCAGCCAGATTGTCGCTCTACACTTCGGCTCTCCGATGATACCGAGGCCTTTTCCAAAGCCGGTCCGCGTTGGCGAGCGCATACGGCGCGACGCCTTCGAGCTTCCCTCGAGGCGGGCAATCAAATCTTGCACGAGCCGGGCTGCGAACTGCGACCGGTGGCCGCCGATTTAGCCGTCGTTTCTGCTCGGTTGCCATCGTGTAACAACACTTGAACTGCGATCAGCTATCACAGTGCGGGGTGCTGAGGGTATGGTGATGGCTCGACTCAAACTCGTTCGCGAACAGCGGGCGAACGGTGCTTCAGATGCTCCGTCGACTCCATTCTGCAGTACGTCTGGCGGTGTCGGCGACAGTTCTCACTGGGTCGATGATCGCCTTTTACGCGTCGCCCTTCGCGGGCGCATTGCCACTGATAGTCTACCACGAACCAGAAAGCATCACGCGTTACCGGCTGCAGCGCCTTTCAACAGGAGTGCTCGTGAATGAAATCCGGGCCGCCATTGCAGCGGACGAATTTTCCGATGCCGCGGATCTGGTTAGGATCGGACAGGAACTCGGCCATCGCATTCCGCCCGAGGTCATTGCCTCGACCGTTGAACCGATGACCGACGCAGTATGGCGGAATTCGACGGGGTTCGCCCAAGGCTTCATCTCCGGTGAAGTCGATTCGATACCCAGCATCTTCGGTGCAGTCGCAGCCGACTATTTCGTTTTCGGCGACGTCCGTGACACCTATACGGAGGGCAGCAAGCTTCTCGTCGGCGACGATTACGACCGTTTCACTCTCGGCGCCTCCCTGTTTGGAATTGCAATGCTCGCTCCAGGCACAGGCGCGTTCGATGCCGGAGCGTCAGTCCTGAAGAACGCCAATAAGGCGCGCAAGCTGAGTAGCAAGCTGGCGGACCGCCTCGTGCGGTCGGCCGGCGACGCCATTGACGTTGGTGCCTTGAAGAAGGGCCTGACGACGATGCCGGCGCCGAAGGTCTCTTTCTCCGGCCTGCCGCGTCTGACGAGCGCGGTATCGGGTCTTACAATCGACGACGTTAGGAAACTCGATTTCTCGAAGCTTGACGGGGCTGTGAAGGAAGCCTGGCCGATTGACACCTCTGCGATCCGCAGGCAGTTCCACGGCGTGTTAATGCCGGCCGCAATCGACGAGCTTCGGATCGCTTCCTCGAGCATAAGCGGCATCCAAAAGAGGGCGGGTATCCGCTCGGTATTCAAAGTCATCGAACGGGCCGACAGTCCTGCCGAGCTTCGCCGTTTCGAGTCTCTGGCAAAAGGGATGGGAGATCAGACGGCCGGCGTCATACGGCTGTTTGGCAAAGGAGCGATCCGGCTCGGGGACCTGCTGTTGGAGATTGTCGCCGCAATCGCACTGGCCCTTGGTTGGCTCTTCGGGGCCGCATGGACTTCCCTGACATTTTTCCTGAACTTTCGCCGGTTTTTTCGATCTCGCACGGTGTAGCGCTCGGCGCACGGCAAACTGATTTTGGCGAGTCTATGGTAGATGATGCGTGGACCGTGGCCGCGCGCCGCCCGGCTTGCTGCCGAAAGGGATCAGACAGTCGCTGCCTCGAAGAGGTTGCCAGATCGTCCCGCCAGTCTGTTCGGGACGGCATGCCGTCGGCACGCGGCGATTGCGCTACGCTTACGGATGAAGCTGGAGCTCAGTAGATTTAAGAAGGAATTCGCAGAGCAGCATTTGGGACCTGCCTATTCGGCAGGTCCAGCCTTTCGAAGTCGTCAGGCGGCCTTTACGTTGGCACTGGCGACGGCTAGCTTGGTGAGCAGCTTGTCGGTGTTCTCTTCTTCGGCCAGGGTCTGAGCCAGCAGAGTGGCCGCATCGTTGAGGCCAAGTGTCTTTGCCCAGGTCACCAGCGTTCCGTAGCGGCTGATCTCGTAGTGTTCCGCCGCCTGGGCAGCCGAGATTAGCCCCGCGTCAAGGGCGACCGTGTCCTTGAATTCCTCTATCGTCTCCTTGCCCTCGTCGACGATGCCGATGATTGCGTCGCAGGTCTTGCCCTTCGCGGGTTTGCCGATGATTTCGAACACCTGGTTCAGTCGCTCGACGTGTGTCTCGGTCTCGTCGCGATGCTTCTCGAAGGCGGTCTTGAGTTCCGCGGACTGGGCGCTTCGCGCCATCTTCGGCAAGGCCTTCAGCAGTTGCCGCTCGGCGTAGTAGATGTCCTTTAGCGTCTCGTGAAAAAGATCATTGAGGTCTTTCGGGGACTTTGCCATCTTCATTCTCCCATTCGGTTGTTCCTGCGACAGCCGAACACACATCGACTCCGCTTACTTCATTGACGGATTTTTTTCCCGTCCTCCCATGCTCGCTTCGCCTTCATCAATAAGTCTAGTTCGCACTTTGACGGACCAAAACGCGCGAACAGGTCGCGGGCCTCCGGCGGGGTCAAATTGTAAGCAGCCATGAACTCCGCCAAGTCGTAATGCACGCCTGACTGGTATCTCGACTGGCGAGGCGTCTTTGCAAGATTGGACATGGATTGTTCTCTGCATTGAGCTGAGCGCTCGCGATGAAAAAGCGCCCGCCCAAAAAAGCGGACGCGCCGATCGAAAGGCTAGCCCTGGTGGTCCCATAATGCTCAGCACCGAAAAATGTTCCGTGTTTTTTCTTTGGAGGAGCTTGGCCGCAATTTAGATATGCGCTCGCCGATCTTGGCGAGCCAAGCACCCCTCAGCGTGGGCGTCGACGGCTGGAACAAGGTTGCTCCTTAGCGGTTGCTCATACATGTGACCAGGAGGAAGCCATGCTCCTAATCCCCGTACCCAAGGAGAGAAGTGTCGCTTGGCACGTAAATGTGAGAATGCTGCAGTTCATGCAGGCAGTGGCATTTAATTGGAGAATCTGAGCCCTCGGTTCTCATGTGTGGAGCGGCCGTTTGTTGCAAGAGAGAAAATCTGTGATGCCGCTGGTCGGGTGCAAGCCATGTGTCTGGCCTTCGCAAGGCGGCGCATATGGCCGCAGGCCCTGATGAAGTCCGCGGATCGGGTTCCAATCAAATTAGCGCGCTCGATGCGCCTTGAGAATCTCGGATTAATCCAATCCCCGGTTCGACCGGTTTTGCCATCACATCTCATCACCCCTCGCTACCTACCGTCCAGCTTGCTACTCCGTATTGCCGAACGGAAGATCCTGTTATGTGGCGCCAGCGCAAGCGACATAGGCTTGGTTGCGCGCCAGCAATGCCCAGGCAATACGCGCTGTCTTGTTGGCCAGTGCCACCGAGACCAGCCGGCGGAATCTTTGACATCGATGAGTTCGGCGGGGGCCCTACCTTTGGTTTAGGCGCAGACAGAATCGCCGAACGAGCGAATTGAATAGGCTGTGATCTAGTCTTCGACAAGCACCGCCGCTACTATCGCGGGCACGTAAGTTAACGAACGTAACGAGAGTTGTGATTCTCATGTCGCTGGCTCCTAAAATCGCAATAGCCTGCCAAGGAGGAGGTAGCCATGCTGCCTTTGCGGCCGGCGTGCTGAGTGGCCTACTGGCGCCTGAGTTTCGTGATCGTTATCAGCTCATTGCCTTGAGTGGGACGTCCGGCGGCGCGATGTGCGCCGCGTTGGTGTGGTCCGGCTTGATCCGCAGTGGGGCGGACGAGGCTGGGCGCCGGCTGATGGATTTTTGGCGTGACCTCGAGGTGCATGACATCCTTGATGCGGTGGCCAATTTCTGGGCGGTGTCGTCGGCGCGTCTCCCGGTCAGCGCCGAGATCAGCCCTTACTTCTATAGTCCTGTGGCCGAGCCGCGGCTGCGCGAGCTTCTCAGTCGTCACCTCGACCTTGCGTCGTTGCCAAGCGAGCCGCATAGTCGCGCGACGCCGAAGCTCCTGATTGGGGCTACGGACATCATTCGCGGCTTGGGCGTGGCATTTGAAGGCGAGAGCTTGACCTATGATGAGCTGCTCGCTTCGGCCGCGGTTCCTCCGCTCTTCCGTGCCGTGCAGGCTCACGGCACTCTCTTCTGGGATGGGCTATTCAGCCGCAATCCGCCTGTGCGCGAATTCACCGAATTGCCGGAGCGACCCGACGAAATCTGGGTAGTGCAGATCAACCCACAGCAGCGGAAACACGAGCCACGGGCGATGCCAGAGATCATCGATCGCCGCAATGAGCTGTCTGGCAACCTGGCGCTCAGTCAGGAATTGTATTTCATTACGAAAATCAATGAGCTGCTCGCCGAGTATCCATCGCTCGGCGCACGCTACAAAACTATCAACATCCGAGTCGTCGAACTCGAGGGTGACCTAGACTATCCCTCAAAGCTGGACCGCTCCAGGTCGATGATCGAGCGCCTGCTGCTAAACGGGCAGGAACGCGCAGCTTGGTTCTTCGACGGCCGATCGCTGTGGCCGCGCTAGCGAACAACCCAACGATCGGCCCAGCGTGTCCGCAGATCGATTAGAAGGCCCGTGCACTATGGCGGTTCCTACGCTGCCAGTCTGCTCGCGCATGTCGCGGACAGCGTCTATGAAGCGATCAAAGAGTCTGCTTATCTCTAGTCCGTCAGGCGATCGACCTCGTTTGCCGCCCTGATCAGCTCTACAATGAAATCGGTCGGCAGACTCATCGAGTCGATCCTGCACGTGGCTGCGCACCTTCTATCGGGAATATGCCTGGCCTGCCGCGAACCCCCGCTGAAGCATTCCTCAGTTAGCCGACACGTGAGCCTCAAGCCCAGCCTATGTGCTCGCGCTTCATCAGCTTCAGGAAAAGCCCGAACCAGAAACGATACTCTGGGCTTTCGCTTCCATTGCATGACGGAGAAGCTTCGACACTTGGAAGCTCAAAGGCGTGGTTGAGGCCTGTAACCGCGCGCTCGCTTCTGGCGAGCCAAGAGAAGGAAGTGTCCGATAGCTTGCCGCTCGTCCTCGAACAGATCAACGCGCTCCTTGCCGCGAGTGCCGATGCGGCCCCAACGGCGGACGAGCGAAGCGCCGCCGAAGCCATCGCGCGTGCGTTAGCGGTCTCGGCATGATCTTTCCGTCGAACCGCGTTCGGATCATGGTGGCGACGAAGCCGGTGGACTTCCGCAAAGGCCATGACGGGTTGGCGGCGCTGGTGAAGAACGAGCTGCGCAAGGACCCGTTCACCGGAACAGTATTCGTGTTCCGATCACGCAAGGCGGACCGGTTAAGGCTGATCTACTGGGACGGCAGCGGCATGGTGATGGCCTATAAGCGACTGGAAGAGCACACCTTCACCTGGCCTGGCTTGATGACGTGTGAATCCGCATCCTGTCCAATTAGTCGCCCCTTACCCAAACTTACGGGTAGCATAAGGTTTCACTACCGAAATCCTTGAATTTGAAGGGTAAATTCGAAAAGTGCGACAAATCAGCAGCGAGTTCACGCGTCAGAGTTGGCAGGCCGTCTTCATTATCGCCCGTAGAGCGAACCGCCGTCGCTCTGAGAGACGCCAAAGATAACCCGTCGTCCCGCCGTCGATTAAACGAGACCTGGGAAACTGACGTGTGCTCTGACGTAGTCGATGGTAGCAGCTTCCAAATCATGACACTGCTGCTCGGTCACAATCAGCGCCGAGTCGTCGCTACGCACGGAACATCGAAGAGCGTCGCGACGTAGACATGCACGCTTGTATTCCTCGCAGAGCTTCATGAAGACCAGATCGCCACTCATCCAGGCGCTTTCACGCAGTTCAGGAACCGCCAAAAACAGCCGCGCTTTGCCTGCTTTCCTCATATCCATGGCCGCCTCACGGGAGCTCGCCGCGACATTTGCCGCGTTGAACGGTGCCGGCAGGAAAATGTTCCCGCACCCGCAGAGCACGGGAGGCACGGCATTACGACCTCGGTAGACAATTTCCTTCGTGCATTCGATCTGAGGCCAGAAATCTTTCACCTGTCCTCACCCCGCGTACCCACGGAACAAGGCATACAGTGGCCCGTTTGTATGGAAACTCACTAGCCAGAAAGCATCGAGCCCACCGCGCGAGCCGAGTGGCCACTTCTTTGGAACGCTCGGCTATGAGGTCGTAAAATGAATCCCCACGAAAACCAAGAAGAGGCTGCGGAACGGGAGGATCCGGGGAGGGGACGGACCGCTGCTACCCCCGGCGACATCCCGGCGCGCGGCCTGCGTGACATTTTCTGGCGCGTGGTCTCGCAGGTCAGCGAAGACCGGGTGGCGCTCGTCGCGGCCGGCGTTACATTCTACATTCTTCTCGCCCTGTTTCCGGCACTGACCTCGCTGGTATCTATCTACGGCCTCATTTCCGACCCGGCCGCCATTGGCGAGCAGATCACTTTTTTGGCGGGCATCCTGCCGGCGCAATCACTTCAGCTTGTGACGGATCAGTTGCAGGCCATCACGTCACAGAAGACCTCCAGTCTGAGCATCGGCTTCATTGCCGGGCTGCTCATCGCACTCTGGAGTGCACGTAACGGGGTGGCAGCACTCTTCGAGGCGATGAACATCGCCTATGACGAAGTCGAAGAGCGCGGTTTCATCCGACTGACGCTGCTTACCCTTGGCTTTACGGCGGGTGGTCTCCTGATCACGGCCGTGCTGATCGCTGCCATCGCGGTTTTGCCGGCAGCCCTTGCCTTTCTGCCGCTCGACCAATGGCTCGAAAGGCTCGCAAGGATTGCGCGCTGGCCCGTGCTCTTGCTGCTGATTGGCGCCGCCATAGCCCTGGTTTACCGATACGGGCCCGATCGAGATCCACCGAAGCTGAGGTGGCTCACTTGGGGCGCGGCGTTCAGCACGCTCTGCTGGTTCCCAGCGTCGCTTCTGTTTTCATTCTACATCGATAACTTCGCGGACTATAACGCGACCTACGGCGCAATGGGCGCATTGATCGGCTTCATGCTGTGGATTTGGGTATCGACGATGATCATCATCATCGGGGCGGAGCTCAACGCCGAATTGGAACACCAGACGGCGCGCGATTCCACGACTGGCCAGCCCCAGAAAATGGGCGAGCGCGACGCCTATGTGGCCGATACGCTCGGCGAAAAAAGCGATTGAGCTCCGCTCTGTCCGGTCGAGATCGATCCCCTTCGGTGGCAGAACCGATCTGGATTCGGTCGCGGCGTGTATTCACGGCGCGAAGAGGGCGAGGGGAGGCGGCCGCTCGATCCACGACCGCAAATCTGGATGACCGAAGGTCTCGTGCGACCCCGAGCTGAAGTTCGTTCGGCGCGCAAATTCACGCCGAGGCCCCGGAGCGGACCTTGTACATGTCGCAGAGCCGCCATAACTCCAAAAACCATACTTTGTTAGGGATAATTGGGGGCTTCTTGTGTCGAGTATCAAACGACGGCGTCATGATACCAGCGCACGCCGATATTGCTCCTGACGCATTTTGGCACTTCGATGTTTCTGTTACACTTCTATTCCTAACTGGGGACTCGAAATGACCTCCGACCATTTGCCTGAACAAGTCGACCGACTTCTCGGCAATGCCGATATGGCGGAAGCTCTCGAAAACAAACAATTCAAACGATTTCTCGATCAAGTGCCGATCGCTCTCGTCATCTCTAAAATTGGTAGTCGGGGCGAGCGGATCATCTACGCCAACCCTGAGTTCGAGAGCCTCTCAGGGTTGACCGCGGCGGAGGTTGAGAACAGAGAGTGGGGCGTGCTTGAAGCAGAGGCTGCCGTCGCGCAGGAGGTGTCATCGCTCGGTCAAGCCGTCGTCATTCAGACCGATCGCGTTGGAACCTTCAAAAGAAGTGCGGGGGACACGACGATCATAATCGACGTTTATTCAAGCGTGGTTGAAGACGATGAGGGAACGCCGTGTTTCCGCCTCGTCGCACTTGTGGATGTGACCGAGCACAAGCAGGCCGAACGCGAGGAGCTCGAAAATCGTATCAAAGAGCAGGATCTCCTACTTCGGGAGCTGCAACATCGTGTGAAGAACAACCTTCAGATGATAACGACACTAATCCGCCTCGAAGCACGCAGCAACCCGGCCCCAGACACACGGTCCTTCGAAAGGTTGGCCGGCCGGGTTGAAGCACTGACGACCCTGTATCAGGCCCTGGCAAGGGGAGAGAGCGGCCAGAATGTCGATCTTGGCATCTATATCAGTCAGATCGCATCGGCCGTCATGGCGTCGAACGCTTGCGATGGGGTCAGCCTTGACAATGAAAATTGACCCCTATCCTGTTTCGATTAACGTCGCCATGCCAACTGGGCTGGTCGTCAACGAACTGCTCACCAATGCGCTCAAGCATGCTTTCACCGGGCGAGAAGGAGGGGTAATCACACTGCGAAGCACCTTTGAGGATGGTGCTTATCGTGTGATCGTTGCGGACGACGGAATAGGTCTCCCTGAGGGGGAGACTTGGCCCAAACACGGCAAGCTTGGCGAGTTGATCGCGCAATCGCTGCGCGAAAACTCTAAAGCTGATCTCCAAGTGATCTCCACTCCGGGTCAGGGCACACGCGCAACGATTAGTTTCAGGCACAGCGCTCCCTGACCGTTTCGGCGAACATTCAAACCGGTGCGCTGCTGGCAGGTGCGGCCTTCATAGGAACTTGGTGAAAAAGCAGGTCCGGCCGCTCAGTGCTGGAAATTTCGGCGCAGCTGCATAGCAGCCCATCAGCTCTCATGACCGAAATTGCCACCTTCGGCTCGTCCGTTTCCCAAGCCAAAATGAGAAAAGAAAAAAGATCAGAAGGCCGTGGTGATCGGCTTGAAATGGCATTTCCGAGCCGTATTTCTGCATTTTTGGGAGATAATGATGACGATGGTGCTTATCGGTTGCGCTCGTGTCTCACCCATCGATGGGCATCCCTTTTGTAGCCCCGATCGCCTAGCTGTGAAGACGCCCGCACTTTGTCAGCGTATCAACCCCATAAATCGTCCGCGCCCGAAGGGTAGTCTATCGACAGGCTCGAGTGAACCTTTTGAGTGATGATCCTGGCGGCCGACTGTATGAAGGCAACAGCCATTCTGGCATTCTCAGCGAAGATGCGACTGAATTGTTACGAGGTCGCGGCTGGCGCTCGGCACAAGCGGTCCTGCGTGAAGCGGTGCTTCGGCTCTGGGACGACGAGGCAATGTCTCTGGCGGGAAATATCGCCTTTCGACCCGTGTTGGCGATGTTTCCCTTTCTGATTTTTATCAGCTCGCTTACTGCTTTCATAGGCGATCCCGGAATGGCGAGTCGGCTTATCGAATTTTTAATTGCGATCGTTCCGGCCCCATTGGTGGACACACTGGTTTCGGAGGTTCGCGCTGTGGTCACAGAACGGCGCGGCGGCATAGCCGGGATCGGCATCTTTCTCACAATATGGTTTGCGGTAGGTGGGGTCGACAGCGTCCGTGTGGGACTCAACCGCGCGTACGACATTAAGGAACATCGATCTGTTCTGTGGATCTATATCCTTCAGGTCCTGGTGGTGGTCGGAGGTGGGCTCGTATTCGTCATCGTCGCTTACCTGTTGGTGCTGGCCCCCTTATTGGGTTCGCTGGCTAATCGGCTTCTTCCCGGGTTCCAGCCTACGTTTTCGGCATTCGAAATGATGCGATATCCATCCGCTGCCGCTATTCTGACGGTGGCGCTGTTCGCAGCACATATCGTTCTGCCTGCACGCCGGACACACTTTTCCAATATATGGCCTGGTGTGTTCTTCACAGTTCTGGTCTGGTTATCGTTGGCGATAATTTTCTCGTGGTATCTTGCCCGCTTTGCCGATTATGCAAGCTACTACGCCGGAATCGCCGGTGTAATAGCAGCGTTGTACTTCATCTATTTGGCGGCATTGGTTCTCATATTTGGTGGTGAAATGAATCGGGCGCTCCGAATCCGGCGCCTGGCGCGCGCAATGAGGCGAGTTGCCAACGAGACTAGTGGAAATTCAGAGATCGGTCCGGTCCCCGAGGAGCAATAAATAATGAGTTCTCGCAGCTAATGGATGCCATTTAAGAAAGGCATTGTTCGGCCGTTCACGAGGCAATGAAGAGTATAGCGAGCTCAGGAGAGCTGACCGCTCGCTAACTTGCGATCATCTCAATCGGATTCAGAGAGGTTTACTTTCGCAAGGTCACGCTCGTCCCTCTGGTGCCGGTCTGCACCCACCCTTATATCTCTCCCGGAACAACCGGGAGAATGTAGTGTCCGAATTCATAAGCTATCTCTTCGCCATCCTTGTCATAGGACCGCTGCAGGCGGAAGTATCCGAGCGCCTTCAGGGCGTGCCATCAGCTGAGATTGTCCATTCAGGACGGGCGTGCATTGCTGCGGAGGCTCCGAGACTTCTCCAACGAGCCCAGGAAGATTGGGCTTGGGCGGCTGCAAATGCTGTGGGCGTCGGTGTAGGAGTTGTTGATCCGGTAACCTTGCTTGCGGGCCAAAACGCCGATTGCGACAGTCTGGTACAAGTTCTGTCGCAGCGCGGAGTGGCTGAGGGGGTCTAAATACCTGACGCCTTGCGGCAGACGGTCGCCAGCGATGGTCTCGTCGATGCCGCCGATGTGATCAGAACGTTGAAGATCGCGCTTTATGCGGACTTGCCCCGCCACCGTGCGGGGCTTTTTCTAATGGCGGGCGTGTTCGCTTTCCGGCTGCCGCAAAACGCGGCCTGCTGGAAGAAAAGGTAATCCATGAATTCACTTCTTAAACGTCTTCTCATGCGCGTCGCTGTTGTTGTGCTTGCGGGTTCCTTGGCACGCGAGAGTGCGGAAGCCGAACCTTTCGGCTTAACTACCGACTTCATCGGTGTACCGCGCGACGGCAGGTATGGCTTCACAAAAATTCCTGCACAGCTCGGGATAGGCATGAAAGGCGGCGATCGCGTTCGCAGAGATGCCGTATTTGCCTTCGCAACGACGCTTGCGGTTGCTGCCGGCGTTCAAATCGAGAGGCAGGAGGGTGTCACGCGCAATTTCATCGGCATGATATTTGGCGATGAGGTCGTGACGCCGAGGGGACAACGTCGAGGAACCCTTTCTCGAGAAAAGCGATTAAGCTCCGCTCTGCTCAGTCGAGATCTCGGTGGCACGAAGCGATCTGGATTCGGTAGCGGCGTACTTAGAAGGTTGAGGTTCCGGAACGGAACCTCCGGCGTCGTTGCGAACTAGCGTTTCCAGCGGCCCTCGTATTTGAACTCCGGGGCCGCCTTGAGCTGATCCTTGGTCGCATCCATCACAGCCGTCCACTTTTTGTCGGTTTCGACGTAGGTGATTTTGACCGCCTTCGGGCTGACGACAACGTAGCGCTCGCCCATCCCGAGGACCCCTCCGACGGACACGATATAGCCAGCCAGCTGACCTTCCGAGAGGACCAGATCTTTGATCTCCCCGATCGATTCATTGGCAGTATTGGTCACGTTGAGATTGACGAGATTGTAGCTCAGCACGTCGGTCGGCTTGGCGGTGACGAAGGTTTCGGTGGTGGTGGTTTCAGCCGTCTGCGCCGCAGCCGTTCCAACAATCATCGTCGTAGCTGCAAGGGCAATCAGAATACGTTGCATGGACCCGCTCCTTGAGGAAGTTCAGGAACCCCTAACGCCAGGATTTGATCGGAAGTTAACGACGTCAATGAATTACGAGCTACGGATCATGCGTCCGTGGCGGTGACCTGGGAGCCCGGAAAACGTGTCGATCGCCTTAGTTTTAATTTTGGATGCCGCGATCCCCAGAATGAAGCCATGGCGCGCGCTCTAGCGGAAGCGCCCGATCTCTTGCCCGTCGCCGACTTGATAGAGCGATTTCCACTTCGAGACGGTGAGTATCACGGCCGCCAGTGGGTCGGAATGGCAGACGCAAGGGGGGGCCGGGGCAGAGGTAACCGGCTTGCGGCGAATCGGCCTCCGGCGGTAGGGCTGACGATCATGTCGGCCGGATCCTGCATGACGGCAGCACGCATTGTTTTCGGTTCCCTTAGGTTAAATGTCAGGAGAGATCGCTCTCGGCCACTCCCAGGCAGGCGTCCAGAGGCCCGGCAGGCGAAAATCTTCGCCACTGATCTTACTGTGCATGTCTATTCGTTCCACTGGAACAAGAAAGCGTGAAGAACGTTGTTCAAGATCGGAGTGCGTCGACCCGGCACCCCCTTCAGCGATGATGGCTGCGAGGGGTTTCTGGAGCACTCAAGGAGACTCGCATGGATGTCACCACGCTTCTCATAATATTGTTGATCCTTGTTCTGTTGGGGGGCGGCTGGTTCGGCCGCGGTCGCTGGTACTGACCCCTCAAGCCGTATTTCTGTTTTGGTGTTCATTCGGGCAGATGGCCGCTAAGAGGAAAGGCATAGCTTCTTTCCCAGTGGCGGCAGATTTCTCTAAAATACTGCGCGGTTTATCGCGGTTTATGAAGTCGCTGACTGGCTGCGGTCCGCTCAACAACCAGACAAAGCCAAGGCATGCCTGAAATAATAATCAAGTCCGAGGGCCAGAAAGTTGCTGAGGCCGAAGTCGAGAGCTTTCGGAGGGACCTTGGGCCATTCGTCGTCGCTGCTGAATCGACACGAATGCCGATGCTGTTTACGGACGCAAAGGAGCGCGGCGATCCGATAATTTTTGTCAATGACGCTTTTCTCGATCTATCCGGATATGACCGGGAAGAGGTGCTTGGCCAGAGGCTGGACTTCCTGATGGCGCGGGGCACCGATCCCGAGGCGCAGGCGCGCATTAATGCCGCGTTTGCGGGCACCACCAAAGGCGGTTCGGAGATTTGCTACCGTCGCAAGGATGGCAGCGAGTTCTGGTCAGCGATCCTCATCAGTCCGGTTCGGGACAAGAGCGGCGAGATAGTCCAGCATTTCGCCTCCTTCGTGGATCTCACCGATCACAAGCAGGAGGAAGCCCAGTCCAGGATGCTCATCGACGAGTTGAACCATCGCGTGAAAAACACCCTTGCCACGGTGCAGTCGATTGTCTGGCAGGCTTTGCGGAATACTTCTGATCCCAACGTGATCCGGGAATCCATCGAGTCGCGCCTCTTTGCCCTTTCCAGGTCGCACGACCTGTTGACCCGCGAGAATTGGGAAGGTGCGGGACTGTTCGATCTGATCAAGGCGGCTTTGGAGCCGTTCGGTGTTGCAAATGGAAGGTCAGAGCACTTTGTTATCACGGGCAGCAACATCCGCGTCTCCCCGAAAGTCACCCTTGCGCTCGGCATCGCGTTCCACGAACTCGCGACCAATGCCGTGAAGTACGGCGCGTTTTCCAACACGGCCGGGTCAGTCCTGATCTCATGGATGATTGAGCCGTCGTCCGAGGGCAACAGGCTTCTCCTGCGCTGGCAGGAGAAAAATGGCCCGCCTGTGACGCCACCGTCCCGGAAAGGGTTCGGGTCGCGGGTGCTCGAGCGCGGTCTGCCTCACGAACTGGAAGGCACGGTGAACCTCGACTATCGGGCGGACGGCCTGATTTGCACAATCAATTTCCCTGCACCGCAAGGCTCGTGATGGATAAATTGCTTACCGGTCTTCACGTCCTCGTTGTCGAGGATGAAATGCTGGTCCTCATAATGATAGAAGACATGCTGGCCGACCTCGGATGCGAGTCCGTGACTGCTGCAGCTACGGTCAATCAGGCCCTCGCGGCGATTGATGCGCAAATCTTTGATGTTGCTATGCTGGATATGAATCTGAATGGCAGTAACAGCTATGCCGTCGCTGAAGCGCTCGGCACTCACGGCGTTCCGTTCGTTTTCTCAACGGGATATAGCGGTCACGATATGAGAGATGGTTACCGCGATCATCCCGTTCTGAAGAAGCCCTTCACGGAAAAGGAACTGGTCGAGGTCCTTACACGTCTACTGTCTCGCTGAACGAATGACAGCGATTGCGCCTTGCGCAGCCGCCGACGGCGTTCCTTGCTGATGCCGTCGGCCCGGAATCGCACAAAGGGAGGGCAGCGTTGGTTTCCCGCTAAGCAACGCTAAGGTAGAACGAAGCCTGAACGCCGTCACGCTGCTCGCTGATTTCCGGTCAGGTTGAGCGGTTTCCGACCGGTCGCACTCGCGGCACGATCCCAAAGGAAATCGCCGGAGAAAGCGATGTGCTCCCATCCGACCGGTGAAGTGTGGGTCAAGACCGTCGGGGTCAGCAGGCGCTCGGGAAAAGTCGTTTATGAAGATCACCAGCGCGTGGCATTTACTCTTTTACAACGACACAAGGCAGCGGATCTCTGTACGAGGATCTTTGAATTGTCGGCACCTGGAACAACGTTGGTTACTTAGCGTTTGCTAATTTGAAGATTAGGGAGGTTGCCAATGGTCCTGGTCACACATGATCCAAGCCGGCAGAATTGCCAAGGTTCCGATTCGGCGTCTCTCATTGCATCTGTCCGTTGCGCGATCGCATCGGAACTGCCATTCGCCGTGACGAATTTATCGTACCGTGTTTTGGGCGACAGCATTGTAATTGAAGGCAATGTGGTTAAGCGTAGCTACGCCGCGCTGATCCACCGAATTGCCCAGGACATTGCCGGTCCGGGGCGCGTAATTATGAGGGTCGGCGGCATAAACCACTAGGCGCGGTCCAGGCTTCGGACTCCCATAGTTACATTGATCTGTGAAGGCTCTGATGGCACAGGCAGCCAAATGCGCGAGCGCGCCTGATCAAATCCGCATGGCTTCAACGAGGGCCTTCAGCCGAGCGGCCGGAATATATGCATAATCCTGCATTGTTCGCCCTTAACATTGTGTGGTGTACTTTCAACGTCCTCAAGGTGCGCATGCAAAAAGTGAGGGTCAGATCCAGCCAGCTTTTTTGAACCGGTAGAAGAGGAAAGAGCAAAGCGCAGCGATCGTTGCAAGCACCGCGAAATAACCGTACCGCGTGTCCAATTCCGGCATGTTTCGGAAGTTCATCCCGTAGATTCCTGCGATTGCCGTCGGAACGGCGAGGATGGCAGCCCAGGCTGCCAATTGTCTGGTGATTGTCCCCTGCCGCTGCTGCTCCAGCAGGTTGCTGGCCTCAAAAACCGAGGTGATGACCTCACGCAGACCGCTGACCATAGCGTCAACGCGCCTGACGTGGTCGTGCACATCGCGGAAATAAGGTCTTGCGTGCTCATCAATGCACGGCAAATCTAGGTGCACCAGTTTGCCGACGACCTCCGACATCGGACCAAGAATCCGTTGGAACAGGATGACCTGTCGGCGCAGACGGAAAATTCGGCGGATCTCCTCGCGCCCGAGAAACGCCACCAGCATGTGCTTTTCCATCGCCAGCACTTTGTCCTCGATCGTCTGAACGACCGGGAGATAGCCATCGACGATGAAATCGATGATCGCATGCAGCACGTAGTCCGGCCCCCTCTGCAACAATTGGGGAGAGGCCTCCAGTTGCGAGCGAAGCTCCGTATGCGCACGTGCAGAGCCCTGCCGGACAGAGATGATATGGTGCCGCCCGACAAACAGCGACGTCTCGCCGTAGAGGATCTTGTCGCCTTCGAGGTGCGCGGTTTTGGCGACCACGAACAACTGTTCGCCGTAAATGTCCACCTTTGCTATCTGCTGCGAATTGAGCGCATCCTCGACGGCAAGCTGATGAAGCCCGAAGGCCTCTTGAAGGGCCGCCATCTCCTCGGCCGTCGGCGCATGCAAGCCGATCCATGCGAATTCACCCTCTTTGAAGGAAATCGGCATGGGGGAGAGCGGCAGTTCTTCGGCGCGCTTTCCGTCTCGGTATATGAACGAGGCGACTACAGGCATGAGATTTCTTCTTTCCAGCAACGGGACATGGGCAGACAGGCAAAGTCTCCGACGTGACGCAGCCGCGCGCAAGTCACGTCCAGCTCTAGGAGGATAGGGCGAAAGCTTTGCGGCTGGCTGAGAGTGCTGTCCGCCAGGGACTAGCACAAGCAGAGCTTCTATTTCTGCAGGAGAAGACCCGCTTCTCTAGCAACGTGGACATGTCGCTTGTCTGTATCAGTCATGAATGGCTGGAGTACTAGCTGATCGGCTGGCGTCGCTGTGCTTCCGATGACGGTGCGTCGCCCCTGCAGCATTCGGGATCCAATTGAACGTCGGGCAGAAACAACCGGTGCGTGGCAGCAAATTTGTCGCAATGCACCGCCAACTCCCGCGCGTAGGCCCGAGGTGCCGCAATGCGGAGCCTCATTCGTTTGAACACCTTGTCGGCGGCTTCGTTGTTGCTTAGTTTTAAGCTACCGACTGAGTGAACTGGAGACGGCCATCCCGAGTATGGACTATGCGCGGGCAGAGGCTAGGCCGCAGCAAGACTGATTGGTCATGATATTCCTTGGTAAGCCAATCGAACAAATTCTCGGGGTCGGCGCCCTTCTTCTACTTGCGCTCGGTTGCGCTCTCGTCCTCCAGCCTTTCCTCTCAGCCATCCTGTGGGCGGCGGTCATATGTTTCTCAACATGGCCGGTCTACCAGAGGTGCGAGCGGGCAGTCGGTGGCAATAAAAGCCTGGCGGCCGCCGTGATGACGTTGCTGGTTGCCCTCGTTCTCGTCGCACCGTTCGCCGTGATGGTGCCGTCATTGACCGACAGCGTAAGCAACCTGCTCACGGCGGTGAACCAGATTCTCGAGCAGGGGCCCCCGGCGCCACCGCTTTGGGTCGCAGGACTGCCGGTCATTGGCGAAAACGTGGCTGCCTATTGGGAGAGCTTGGCCCACAATGCGCCCGCGTTCATCATTGAGCTCAAGAAGCTGATCGGCCCCGCCACAAACTTGGCAGTAGCCAGCGGAGCGGTACTCGGCGCCGGGCTCTTAGAACTCGGGATGAGCGTATTCATCGCCTTTTTCTTCTTCCTTCACGGTCGGCGGATTGCAGCCTACGTGCGCGAAGTTGGCGAAAGGTTCGCCGGCCTCCGGTCTCGAAAACTGCTCACGGTCGTCGGCGGGACCGTCAAAGGCGTCATTTACGGTTTGATCGGCACGGCCCTCGCCCAGGCCGTCCTGGCCGGCATTGGTTTCTGGATCGCCGGTGTGCCTCAGGCGCTATTGCTTGGTTTCCTTACGTTTGTCCTGTCGTTCGTGGCGATAGGCCCCCCGCTTGTGTGGGGCGCGGTGGCGCTATGGTTTTTTGTCCAGGGAGCCGTTTGGTGGGGCCTGTTCGTCGCAGCATGGGGTCTGCTTCTCGTCAGCAGCATCGACAACGTCCTCAGACCCTACGTCCTCGGCAAGACCAACAGCCTGCCCGTGTTGCTCGGCCTTTTCGGGTTCCTTGGTGGCGTCGTCGCCTTTGGCTTCATCGGGGTATTCCTTGGGCCAACGCTGTTGGCGGTCGCCTACAGCCTGTTCCTTGAGTGGACCACCGCTGAAGTCGAGGAACGCAGGCACCCCACTGAGCAAATCTGATATCTCTTGAACTCTTCTCTCGCGTCCAAGACGCAGGATAAAGTGGACCTCAATTAATGGGGCGACCCGTTGCAGCGCTGTTTTGTACTACAGTGTGGTACCGCAGCTTGACGGAATCCCAAAATTTCTCCGTGGACAAGTAAAGTATCCTGGCGTGGTTTTAATACCAGCGTCCTCGTCCGTAGAAGCCGCCGCCTAGCAGAATAACTATCAGAACTATGATGAGAAGCGTGGTAATATCCATAGACGTCTCCTAGGAGTACCTAGAACGGTGCTTTTCTCGTGATTGTACTCCAACCTTGGACAACGTTTGGCACCCGGTTTTGTTCCATTTTGAGCTACGCATGATACCGCTGACGTGAGTTCGTTCTCCTTGACACAATCAAGCTCACGAACGCAGCGACGTGGTGATCGATCGTCTACTTGTCCCGGTGACGACGCCGACATAAGAGACACCAAAGGGGTCGGATGGACATGGACACGAAACGAGGTGGCGACTTCGCCGGCCGGCACTTACAGCGACGCGGTTGACGGTCACCTATTGAACGTCCAAAGGAGACTCAGTTGCATTGGAACGGTTGCTCTTCGCCTGCGTTTCCCGCCATTGGGATGGGCTTGCAACGGTCGAAGGCCATGGAACCGGTTACGATTATGCTTGTGGAAGACGAAGGGCTGTTACTCTTCGACTTTGAAGAAGCGCTGACCGAGGCAGGCTTCAATGTCATCGCCTTCTCCAGCGGAACGAGGCCATGGAGTACCTCAGGAGCGCAGAAGGCGCAGCCAAGGGTGTGGTCACTGACATCATGCTCTCGGATAGGGCCGTCGACGGTTGGGAGGTAGCGCGCACTGCCCGGGAGATCGACCCGGAGGTAGCTGTCGTCTACATCAGTGGACACGGCGCGGTTGACTGGCCGTCGAAGGGCGTTCCAAACAGTATCGTGCTTGAGAAGCCGTTCGCCATAGCGCAGTTGATTACCGCGATCTCCAACTCCTCAACGGTCGTTTAGCCGACGCTCTGCGTAAAGCGGCGGAGCGTCGTCTATTGAGTTTCCATTGATGATTGACGAACGAAATCTTCGATCGCATCGGCAGAAATCGGGGCGCTCAACAGATGTCCCTGAAGCTGACCTGATGGGGTTGACGGCCTCCGCTCCCGGTCGATCCCGGAGCTTGACAGATCCGCTCAGCACTCAGTTTTCCTGGACCGAAACGCCATTCTGGTCGAGCCGGAGTTCAACGCCGGCCGGCTTCGTTTCCTCGCGATAGAGGTAGACGCCCAGGACTATGACGGCGACAACGAAGCCGCCAATGATCAGGTACAAGGTATTGTTTTGCTGCATGAGGAGAGCAATCTTGCCTTCTTGTAAGTGGAAGAAACTGGGACTATCCGGTCCTAGTTTTGAACAGTGTGAATCAATACCAACGGCGGCGCGTATCCGCCAAAGTCAGCCCGACAGCCACGCCCAGCAGAAAACTGACAATGCCGACCCCGCCAAGCACAGTCGCTGTGGCGCCCGGGTTCTTTCGAGCGACCTCTGATACCGCTTGGACCTGCGTGCCTAGTTGCTTCGCTGCGCGCGCGGCCGTGTTCGACGCGTCATTGTAAAGATCGGATGCCCGCTCGCGCGCTTGATCAAAAACGCCGACAGTTCGTTCCGCAAGGATCTTGTTGATCTTTGTCACTTCATTGCGAAGCGTCGCGATCTGTTTTTCTAGTGCCTCCTGTGTATCACCGACACCAGGTGCGGCGGGGTTAAGAGTCTGGGCCATTCAACGTGTCCTTATAGGAGAATGACGGAACGATGCTAAAGCAGCGTAGCCGTCTTTCGGGAGTTAGCGTTTCCAGCGGCCTTCGTATTTGAACTCGGGGGCCGCCTTGAGCTGATCCTTGGTCGCGTCCATCACAGCCGTCCATTTCTTGTCGTTTTCGACGTAGGTGATTTTGACAGCCTTCGGGCTGACAACAACGTAGCGCTCGCCCATCCCGAGGACACCTCCGACCGACACGATATATCCGGCCAGCTGACCTTCCGAGAGGACCAGATCCTTGATCTCCCCGATCGACTCGTTGGCATTGTTGGTGACGTTGAGATTGACGAGATTGTAGCTCAGCACGTCGGTCGGCTTGGCGGCGATGAAGGTTTCGGTGGTCGTGGTTTCCGCCGTCTGCGCGGCAGCCGCTCCAACAATCATCGTAGTAGCTGCAAGAGCAATCAGAATACGTCGCATGGTCCCACCCCTTGGAGGATGTTCAGGAACCCGGAAACGCCATGAAACGATCGAAAGTTCCAACGACCTCAGTGAATTGGGCGGTGTGGACGGATTTGACCAAGATGAAGCCTGCTGTGAGTGCGAAAATGGAAGCGAAATTTCGCTTCGTCTTCTCGCATCGTAGGGCGACGCGTTTGAAGCGTTTGAGCTCGCCGACGGCTTGTTCGATGCGGGCGCGTCCTATGTAAAGGGCCTTGGCGAAGAAGCCCGGCTTTTGTTTCTCATTGGCCTTGTGCGGAAGGACCGGGATGATGCCGCGTTTCGTGCCGCCTGCCGGTTGTCCTTGTCGCCGGCGCTGCAATGAGGCTCGAAACACCTCCAGCGCCGCCGCCCAATCCTTTCGGAAATCTTTCCCGACGAAACGCGGCGCTCCTGCCTCCGGTTTCTCTTCAATGCCTTGCGCTTCACACGGCCCATGGCGTCAAGGTCCATCGCGTAATGACGACAATGGCACAAGCTTGCGCTCCCATCGCTGCGCCAAGGCGCTGCGGCGGCTCGCCGTCAAGCACATCCAAGACCAATGGCGAGGCCGAACGTGTCGTCCAGACCGCTCTGCGCGAATGGGCCTATGCCAAGGCCCACAAAACATCGGAGCAGCGGGCCGCCGACCTACCGATCTGGCTCTACCGATACAATTGGCATCGCCCCCACGGCAGCTTAAAATCCAAGCCGATCAGCAGACTAGGCCTCACCGACGACAACCTGTTGAGGCTCCACATCTAGGCAGGTTTCTGTACACCAAGTAGTTCGGCAAGACCCACTAATGGCGAGCAACATCAGTGTGCGCCGATCAGGCACAAACGGAACAGTGGAAGAGCCCAAACCGAGCGAATAAGAAACCCCGCCGACAGCGGGGTCTTGATTATGCCAGAGCGGGACCCTTACCAGTCGTCCTGTTTGCTGTACCAGTCGTCAATCTCCCTCTTCGCGCGGTCCTTCTCAAGACCATAGCGTTCTTGGATTTTGCCTTCGAGCTGGTCGCGTTTACCGGCGATTTGGTCGAGATCGTCGTCAGTGAGCTTACCCCACTGCTCCTTAATCTTACCTTTGAATTGCTTCCAATTGCCTTCGACCCGATTCCAATCCATATGCGTTTTCTCCGGAGTTTGCGCCTATACAACAAACTCACAACGGTTGAATTAGTTCGAGCCGTCGCAGTGATATGTCAGAACGGCGGCTTGGCGGACTCCAACTCACGCCGATAAACGGAATCTTCACCCGCATTGAACGGCTTCGTCACCAGGAACGCCGGCTCCGGTCTCGCACCAGTCAGCAGGCGCTCGGGAAACGCCGTTTATGAAGTTCACCGGCACTGGAGATTGAGCAAGAATGTTCTTGACCGCATCGATCCCGGAACTGCCATCGGCAAGATGTCCGCCAGAATCATTTTGGGCGATGTCTTGCCATAGAGGTCGACGCCCTCATCCTACGTGCGTGCGACCGCTCTTAACAGAGCGCGGGCATACCGCCGCAAACGGGCAGATGAGCGCAATCCTCACGGAAAGTGGCATTCGCATATTCCTATTGTGCCTTCCGCGCCTCGATGACTGACCACCCCAATACGTCAGTTAAGGCAGCGGATCTCTGTACGCGGATCTTTGTGTGAATTGTCGGCACCTGGAACAACGTTGGTTACTTAGCGTTTGCGCATTTGAGGGTTAGGGAGGTTGCCATCGTCCTGGTCACACATGATCTACGCCGGCAGAATTGCCAAGGCTCCGGCTCGGCGTCCCTCATTGCATCTGTCCGTTGCGCGATCGCATCGGGAGTGCCATTCGCCGTGACGAGTTTATCGTACCGTGTTTTGGGCGGCAGCATTGTAATCGAAGGCAATGTGGTTAAGCGTAGCGACGCCGAGCCTATCCACCGAATTGCCGAGGATATTGCCGGTCAGGGGCGTGTAATTATGAGGGTCGGCGGCATAAACCACTAGGCCGCGGTCCAGGTCGGCTTCGGACTCCCATAATTCCATGAAGTTGATACGTGAAGGATCTGATGGATAGGCCCAGGCAACCCGAAATGCGCGAGCGCGCCTGATCAAATCCGCATGTGCGTCAACGAGGGCCTTCCGCCGAGCGGCCGGAATATACGCATAATCCTGCTTTGTTCGCCCTTAGTGTTGCTTGGCGTACTTTCAACGCGATGCCCTCAAATACGAACGGCCGTATCACGCGGCCGCTGCGCCATAACGGCCAGCCCTATTCGGGCATGAATGTGCTGTTGCTTTGGTCGGAGGGCGTGGCGCGTGGCTATTCCTCGCCGGTGTGGATGACATTCAAGCAGGCGCTCGAACTGGGATCGGCCGTCCGCAAGGGCGAGAGCGGCGCCACGATCGTCTTCGCGAGCCGCTTCACCAAGTCAGAAACAGACTGCAACGGCGGCGAGATCGAGCGGGAAATCCCGTTCCTCAAGGCGTACACCGTCTTCAACGTCGAGCAGATCGACGGGTTGCCCGACCTGTACTATCATCGCCCAGATCCTGTGCTGGATCCCGTCGAGCGCATTGCGCATGTGGACCGCTTCTTCCGAAACACCGGCGCGGTAATCCGCCATGGCGGAAACCAGGCCTTTTTCGCGCCTGCCGCCGATCTCATCCAGATGCCGCCGTTCGAGAGCTTCAGGGATGCGGCGAGCTATTATGCGACCTTGAGCCATGAGGCCACCCACTGGACGGCGCCAGCCAGCCGCGTCGGCCGTGATCTCTCCCGCTATGCCAAGGATAAGAGCGAGCGAGCCTGCGAGGAGCTCATTGCCGAGCTTGGCAGTTGCTTCCTGTGCGCCGATCTCGGTATCGCGCCCGAACTCGAGCCGCGGCCGGATCACGCGTCCTACCTTCAGTCCTGGCTGACCGTTCTATCGGGCGACAAGCGGGCGATCTTCCACGCCGCGGCGCATGCCCAGCGTGCCGTTGCCTATCTTCACGATCTTCAGCCGGCTGAAGAGCAGAATCGGCGGGCGGCTTGAGGCGCTCAAAGTAGCTCTCGGTTCTGCGTAATCAGGACTGGCCGCCGCCAACGGCGGTGGCCGGCTCTCCCACCGGCTCGGTCGTCACCTGGAGATCGTCACGCGTTCGCAAGTCCAACTTGCCCCAGATCGACATCTTCTGTGTGCCGGATTTCGGCTTGCGCGACGGCTTGATTTCAGCGGTGAACGGTTTTGTCTGCTTGCGCAAGGATCCTCTTGGGCGACCCAATCGTGCTGCAACGATATCCCGCGTATGGATCTACGCAACTGGCGCCTTTGCGGAGCTCGATACGGAGGTGTTCGCGGCAAACGCCCTGGCATCCGGAGCGGTTTCACCTATGAGCCGTTTGGACAGATTCGATCGAAGGCGCGAGGGCAGCCAGTGTCTTGCTCCTTCTCCTCATTGTTGCCGGCGCTCCCTTCCGGGGGCTCGATGAGGCATGTCTGACCGGAGAACGGCTTCGCCTCGATCGTCTTCCCGCAACGGCCCTCCAGAACTTTCTTCCCCTGACGGCTCCGCCGTCATTCCTCGCGAAACAACAAAGTTCTTCCTGCCCGCCCTCCACAATGTTCCGGCCTTTCAGGTGCGGACCGATCGTCCCCGGTCTTTGCGACAGCCATCGAGGCCGCGAAGGGCGCGGCCCGAAACAACGAAAGGAACATGACAATGGCTACCATCGGCACCTTCAGCTCTACCGAAAACGGCTTCAACGGCTCGATCCGCACCCTCGCCCTGAACGTGAAGGCTCGCATCGCCCGCATCGAAAATCCCTCGGACAAGGGCCCGCACTTCCGCATTTACGCGGGTGCCGTCGAACTGGGCGCCGCCTGGCAGAAGCGCTCCGAGCAGGACCGTGACTACCTCTCGGTCAAGCTCGACGACCCGAGCTTTCCGGCTCCGATCTACGCGACGCTGACGAAGTCGAGGGCGAAGATGGCTTCCAGCTCATCTGGTCGCGCCCGAACCGGGACTGATATTCTCGGTTAAAGCCCCGCCGCCCAGGCGGGGCTTTAACCGATGAAATGCACAGCATTTACAACAATGCTGTAAATGCTGGATTTGCGCCAGTTCCGATGTTATGGTGCAGTCGGCAAACACATCTGGAGATCAACATGCACCGCACCGGTGGTTCCTATTCGACAAGCGATCTTTCCCGGAAGTCCGGCGATATCATCGCCGAGGCGTTGCGCCATCCGGTCACGATCACCCAACGCAACAAGCCGCGCCTCGTCCTTCTTAACATCGATGACTACGAACGGCTGATGCGGCAATCCGATGCCCGTTCAGTCGGCACACTCGAAACCATGCCGGGCGAGTTGCTCAACGAATTCGAGGCGGCGGTGGACGCCTATGCGGAAACCGACGAGACCAACCGATGAGCAGCTATGATGGCATCCAGACCGCGACGGTCATCCGTTATCCCTATTTGCGCGGCAAGCCCGAAAAGGGGAGACAGAGGGGCGGAAGGATCGGCCAGTCGCCGTCGGCGTGAGGCTTGCCCGACCTGACGGCGACCTGGTTCTGTTTTTCCCGATCACCACCAAGCAGCCCGAGCAGGCTCGCTTCGCGGCTGAAATTCCGGCCATGGAGAAGCGGCGGGCCGGCCTCGATGCAGACCTGCGCCTCTGGATCATCCTCGATGCATTCAACACCGACATCGTTGGCCGCTCCTTTTACATCGAGCCCGAGCCTCCGATCGGGAGGTTCAGCAAAGCGTTCTTCCTTCCCCTCCTCCGCGAGTTCATCGCGCGCCGCAAATCGCTCACCGAGATCAGCCGGATCAGATAGCGCACTCGGAGATTCGTACCCGGACGAGTGGGGCCGGACGTCCCCTCCGGCCGGGAGGAACCCATAAGAAGTGGTGGCGCGCCATTCCGATGTCTTCGATGAGCTTGTGGCGTTCGTTGCGGGTTGGTTTTGAATCGCCGGCTGCTCGGTTCTGTCGGGCCGACTGTCATCGATTGCAGGCGCTGAGGCATATGTGCCAGTGCTATTCGGCTCGGCCTGGTGCGCCTTGGAACGGCCATGACGGTGGCCGGAGGATAGCGAGTTGCCCCCGTGCCGGGGCGACCCACCGCTGTCACTGACGCGCCCTCCGCGGGCTCCATGAGGCATGTCTGATCGGAGAACGGCTTCGCCTCGATCGTCCTCCCGCAACGGCCCTCCAGAACTTTCTTCCCTGGCGGCCCGGCCGCCATCCTCGCGGAACAACAAAGTTCCTCCCAGCCCCCAAGGCTGTTCCGGCCTTGTGAGATGGGGCCCGGTTGTCCCGGTCTTTGCGACAGCCATTGGGGCCGCTAAGGGCGCGGCCCGAACCGGGACCGAGGAGCTACCGGCCCCGCTCGCCAAGCGGGCCAACCCTCATCGCAGAAGCCGGAAACTGGCAACGAGCCGGTTTCCGGCTTTTCGGTCCAAACGAGAGGTAGGGTCTGCTCAGACGGTGCCATTTTGCCGTGGTGAAAGGGCAGCCTCAAGGACGAGCGGTTCCCCCAAAATGCTGGCGCATTTCGGCTCCCCCACCCGCCGCGGTGCGGTCGCTTCGCGCTCCTTGACCCTGCCCTGTCGCCACTCCCGCGGTCGTCATCCTTCTCAAACATCAGGAGATGACGACGATGACCATCGAACAGCACATCGAAGAACTGCGCGCCGAGCTGCGGAACGCCGTCGACGCTGACGAGCGTCGCCAGATCGAGGCCGAACTCGAACTCGCCCAGGCCGAACGCGAGGTGATCTTGGCCGAGCAAGACGGCCGTGTAAGCGCCGAGCCTCCGTTCTGACGGAGGCCTGTCACCACGTTCCATAAGCCTG
This sequence comes from Sinorhizobium fredii USDA 257, assembly GCF_000265205.3. Taxonomy (NCBI): domain Bacteria; kingdom Pseudomonadati; phylum Pseudomonadota; class Alphaproteobacteria; order Hyphomicrobiales; family Rhizobiaceae; genus Ensifer; species Ensifer fredii. The sequence continues at coordinate 2,051,288 of NC_018000.1, read as the reverse complement.
CTGGCCGGATCGACCGGCCGCCCGGCTGCGAGGGGTTCACCCCTCGACGCTCCCGCCGGCTCGCGCCGCGCTGGAGGGCGAAACCGAGATTTTCCGGCGTTTTGCCATCAATCTCGTGTGTCGCTTGGCACGTAAATGGGGTCTTCCTCACTTTGTGTGGTGATGAGTGTTGTTGAGCGGCAGTATGCGTGCTCTGAGGAGCTGCGGGCCAGCTCTGCCGTACATCGCGCGTTTGATTGTCTTCAGGCGGTTGATCTGGCCTTCTGCCTGGCCGTTGCCCCAGGGCAGTTCGATGGCGTTGTAGACGGCGTCAAGATCGCGGTGCAGGACGCGTGCGAACCGCTCAATTGCGACCAAACCCGAGTTAACGGCATCGTCAATCCAGCTGTCGAGCTTGCCCGGATCGCGGCTGCGAAAGATTCCGCGGAAGCGCATGCCAAGGCTGCGCATCAAAGCGAACTCAGGCGAGCCCTGTTTCAAGGCATCGACCTTTCTCGCCTGACTGATCGTCAGCATGCTTCGCGGCTTGATGCAAAGGGCAGCCGCGACCACCGGCGAGATCACATGGCCGGTCTCGGGATCGCGTATCGGGACAGCATCGCGGCCCGGTTGATGCGATCTGATCGTAGCGGGCGACGCGCTGTCCTTGGCCGACCTCTCCGGGCGGCGCCAGCTTGCGAGAAGCCGCTCGAGATTCGAGAAACTGCCCGTGTAGCCGCGATGTGATATCGTGGAGCAGATGCCGTCCGCAGCGATTGCCATCTTTCCAGCACGCGGCGAGATGCGCCTCGAAGTATAGGGGCGATGTCGGCTTCAACGCCGCCTTCTGTCGGTCGGGTGGCGTCTCGAAAGTCAGCCATTTCGCGATGCTGCGCCGGCCGTAGCCGGTGCGCCGTGCGATCTCCGCATAAGACAGACCTTCCTTGTTCAAAGCGTGCACAGTATCGAACACCGCCTGCCGTGATTGTTGATGAGCCTGACGCACCCGGCGGCGGTGCGTTGCGTCAACGTGCGGATCATCCTGAATCGGATCGATTTGCGCGCTTCCGACACTTTTATCCGGCAGCAATGCTCGTCCCGTGGCGCGGCCGGAAAGGCTCATCTGCTCCTCGATTGCGACCCGCAGATTCTGCATGAGATGGAACCGATCAGCGACTTGACGCGCTTGCGGCGCACCCTCGCGAGCAGCTTGCGCGTACAGCCCGCATCGGTCTCGGCTGACGATCTCGACAGAAGGGTGCCGCTCCAGCCATCGCGCCGCACTCGCCACGCTCGGCGCTCCAGGTCGACGATCATCGTGCCGTAGCGCCACGATCGCCGCCAGCTCCAATCATCTATGCCAACGACCCGGATCGTGGCATCGCAGGAAACGAGCGCGGCATCCCGCTTCAGCTGCCGCAGGATCGTGTCGTCGCTGACCGGCATGCCGAGCCGTCGCATCAAGCGCTCGCCGGGACGGCCGCCTGCGCTATGGCCGAGCAGACCGACAATCTCCGAGACCCTCCTTGTCCGGCGCGCATAAGGGGAAGCAATCATCGGCAGTCGCTCGGTGAACGTTTGTCGTTCACATTTCTGATGCGCGCACCGCAAGCGGCTCAACCGAAGCTTCACCCTTACGGTCTTGCCCTGGACCGGCAGATCTTGAAGGCTTCTGTTGGTCCAGCCGCGCCGATTTTGGGTCCGCCCTCCACAATCGGGGCAAATGCCGAACGCTGGTCCGGCAGCGGAAACAACCCAGCTGTCATCAACAGTGAGCGCGACACCCAGAACTTTGACCCCTGGGCCGGGCGACCATTTCGTTTTCGTTCGCATGCCCGCTCATAGCGGCATCATGTCTAACAGCGAGTGAACCACACAAATTGAGGAAGACCCTAATTAAATGGCAAATGACACTTGTTGCGAGGATGTTCACGTTCTGGGCTAAGAAGATCGCATAATGTATCGCTTGGAACTTGGTTACGGCGGGCCTTTTCTGAGCGTGCGACGGTTACGATCCGAAGAACTTTCGGTGAGCGGCCGAGGCGGTGAATCGTTTACGATCAACCTTGGCGGATATGGCGTGAAATCGCGTCCTTGAGAGCAGCGGTATTGCCGGCGGCAATCGCATCGACCATTTCATGATGCTCGCGGGAGGACTGCTCGATGCGGGCCCGCGTCTTCCATTGCGACACCGGTGCAGAGGAGGTGCGCTGGCGGATCTCGGTCACGAGCTTCACAAGCTCGCTATTGCCGCAAAGTGAAAGCAGCCGATAGTGAAAAGCGAGGTTGGCCTCATAGAGCTCGATCGGCGTGCCTTCGAGGATGAGCTTGTCGAAGCGACCCGCTAGTTCGCGCAGGGCATCGACGTCCGCCGTCGAAGCGTTCGCGGCGATTTTGTCCGCCACGCCCGTTTCGAGCAGGATGCGAATTTCGCTGACTTCGGTCGCCTGCCGGCCATCGGGCTCGAACACGTGATAGCCCCGGTTCGGCACATGCTCGACGAGGCGGCGTTGCGCAAGCCGGTCGAGCGCGCGGCGCACCTCGGGGCGGGTGCACTGGTAGCGCTGTTCCAGATCGATTTGCTTTAGCCACGAACCGGGCGCGAGCACACCGGTCTGGATGTCGTTGAGAATCAGGTCCGTGACATCGACCGGCGTCGCATTGTTCGCTTCCCGCTGTCTCACTTTGTTCATACAGCCTCCCCTCAGAAGTACCTTAGTCTGCCATTGCGCCTGACCGCTATCCAAGATGCAGCCACTGCAAGGCCGTGTAAAAATCTGGTCCGGATACCCGAATTTTACACCTATAGCGCTCTTGCGTGCACTAAAATATTCACATAAATTGGCGCCAATTTTGGATATCATTGATGTGAAAGCCAGTAAACGATGAAAAATTCGGATGCCGTGTGGGAGCTCGTCGAACGGAAGCGAGAGGCCTTCTTTTCCTTAAGCGACCGCGTGTGGGACACGCCGGAGACCAATTATGAGGAGTACCGCTCCTCGGCCGAACACGCGCTGGTACTGGAGGCGGAGGGCTTTCGGGTCGCCCGCGGCATCGCCGGTATGCCGACGGCGGTGATGGGGGAGGCGGGCGAAGGTGGCCCGGTGATCGCGATCCTCGGCGAGTTCGATGCGTTGCCCGGCCTCAGCCAGCATGCGGGTGTGGCCGAAGAGCGACCGCTGGTTGCCGGTGGCAACGGCCATGGCTGCGGGCACAATCTGCTCGGTGCAGGTTCGATGATGGCGGCAACCGCCGTCAAGGATTATCTCGAAGCCAACGGCATTAGGGGGCGAATACGCTATTACGGCTGTCCGGCGGAAGAGGGCGGTTCGTCCAAGGGCTTCATGGTACGCGCCGGTGTCTTTGACGATGTGGATATTGCCATTTCCTGGCATCCGGCTCCCTTTGCGGGGGTCAACAATCCGATCTCGCTCGCCTGCAACGAGATCAACTTCCACTTCAGCGGCCGGGCTTCGCATGCCTCCGCATCACCGCATCTCGGCCGCAGCGCGCTCGATGCGGTGGAGCTGATGAGTGTCGGCATAAACTACCTGCGCGAGCACATTCCTTCGACGGCGCGGATCCACTATGCCGTCACTGACACGGGCGGCCATGCGCCGAACGTGGTGCAGGCGCGCGCGACAGTGCGTTATCTCATCAGGGCGCGCAGCCTGCCGGAACTGGCGGACCTCCTGGCGCGTGTCAAGAATGTGGCCGAGGGTGCGGCGCTGATGACGGGAACGACCGTGCGCAGCCAGATCGTCAGTGGCGACGCCAATCTCATCGGCAACGCGCCGCTCGAAGCACTGATGCACTCGCAGATCGAGCGGCTAGGCCCGCCCGTCTTCGACGACGCCGATCGGGAAACCGCGGCGAAATTCCAGGAGACGTTCAGCGCCGACGACATCGCCGCCTCCTTCGAACGATTCGGACTCAAGCTGCGCAAGGGTGTGGCGCTCTGCGACACGATCTTCCCGCCCGAGAGCGGCAATGGCACGCTTGTCGGCTCGACCGATGTCGGCACGGTGAGCTGGGTCGTGCCCACCGTCCAGATGCGCGGCGCCACCTACGCGATCGGAACCCCAGGGCACTCCTGGCAGCTGGTGGCTCAGGGCAAGCTGCCGGCCGCCCACAAGGGCATGGAACATGCGGCAAAGGTGATGGCCAGCACCGCGCTGGATCTAATTCTCAAACCGGAGCTCATCGCCGCCGCGAAGACCGACCACGCCGCTCGGCTCGATGGCACGCCCTTCATCAACCCTATCCCGGACGATGTCGATCCGCCGCTGCCGGAGAAGCGCAATGGATAGCTTCACCCTTCAGCCGAACCCCGATTGTTTGGCCGCCCATATCGAGGAGTTCGGCCGGCGCATCAAGCTTTCGGGATCACCGGAGGAACTGGAGAGCTTCCGTTATCTCGAGCGCGAGATGGCGTCCTACGGTTATCGCACGCAGCTTCTCACGCACGACGCCTATATCAGCCTTCCGGGAAGTGCGCGCGTCGAGGCAAATGGCGAGAACCTGCGCTGCATCACGCATTCGATGTCGGCTTCGACGTCCGCCGACGGGGTCAGCGCGCCGCTCGTCTATGTCGGCCTGGGTGACGAGGCGGCGTTCGCAAAAGCCGACGTTAGGGGACGGATCGTCCTTGTTGACGGGATCGCCACGGAGGAAGTAGCGGCGCTTGCCAGCGCACGTGGCGCTGCCGGCCAGCTTCATGTCAGCCCGAACGAACATCTCTACGAAATGTGCATTTCGCCGGTGTGGGGCAGTCCCTCGCAGCACACGCGATCGATGCTTCCGACCACTGTCGTCTGCACGATCGCGCGTGAGGACGGCGCAAGGCTGCGGGCGCAATGCCTGGCGGGAGAGAATGCGCGGGTCTGGCTCTCAGCCGAGGTGAACACTGGCTGGCGCAAGACGCCTATCCTCGTCGCCGAATTGTCAGCGGAAGAAGAAGCAGGGGATGATACGCCCTTCGTGTTGTTTTCGGGTCATCACGATGCCTGGCACTACGGTGTGATGGACAATGGCGGCGCCAATGCCACCATGCTCGAGGCGGCACGGCTGCTCGCCGAGCGGCGCAGCATGTGGAAGCGCGGCTTGAGGCTTTGCTTCTGGTCGGGCCACTCGCATGGCCGTTATTCCGGGTCGGCCTGGTATGCGGACGAATACTGGGACGAGCTCGAGCGGCGCTGCGTTGCGCATGTGAACGTCGATTCCACTGGCGGCGAGGGGGCGAGCGTGCTCACCAATTCGGCGGTCATTGACGAGCTAAAATCCGTTGCTGCGGAAGCGGTCGAAGCCGTCAGCGGTCAACGGCATGCCGGCCGCCGTCACGGCCGCGCCGCGGACCAGTCGTTCTGGGGGATCGGCATACCGTCGATGTTCGGCAGTCTCAGCCACCAGCCGCCGGGTCCGGTCAAGATGCTGACCTCGCTCGGCTGGTGGTGGCATACGCCGCACGACACGGCGGACCACATCGACCTCGACAATCTGCGGCGCGACACATCGATCGTGCTTCGCGTGCTGTGGCGCCTGCTGACGACCCCCGTGCTGCCGCTCGACTACGCCGTCTATGCGACCTCGATGAGGGAGGAACTCCTCGACCTTCAGAAGCGGCTCGGTGCCCGGATGGACATCGCCAGCCTGCTTGCGCATCTCGATGCGCTTGAGCGGGCAGCGCAGGCGGTGAACCGGATGGCGCGCGGGGCGCAGGGCGAGGTCGCGCGAGCTATCAACCGCGCCCTGATGCGCGCCTCGCGCCTGCTCGTGCCGCTCAACTACACGAGCGGAAATCGCTTCAGCCACGACAGCGCGCTGCCGCATCCGGCCTGGCCGTCGCTCGAAGGGCTGCGCGAGTTCGCGAGGCTGCCGCACGGCTCACCCGATCTGCCGTTCTACGGGGTGCACGCAAGGCAGAGCCGGAACCTTATCAGCCATGCCCTGCGCGAAGCCCATGCTGCGCTGGCAGCCGTCGCGGAGACGCATTGAGGCCACGCCCGATCATCAGAAACCGGCCAAGAAAATGAAGGCCGGCAAAAAACGAAGGGAACAGAAGATGAAACGAAGCAGATTTATTGCGGCCGTTCTCGTGGCCGGACTTTCGCTCAGTGCGTCGGCCATTATGGCAAAGGACTGGACCCACGTCAGAGTCGGTATCGAAGGTGCCTTCCCGCCGTGGAACGCGCTTGATTCCAAGGGTGAGCTCACGGGTTTCGACGTCGATCTCATCATGGATCTCTGCACACGCGCCAAGGTGGAATGCGAGCTCATTACCGGCGAGTGGACGAGCCTCATTCCCAGCCTGAATGCGGGCAAGTTCGATCTGGTCATGACGCTCGGGATCAATGAAAAGCGCAAGCAGGTCGTTGATTTCACTGTCCCCTATGCGAGCGGCTTTGCGACGTTCCTGATCACCAAGGGCGGCCCCGTGCCGGAACTGCCGATGACCGGTGAACGGCTCAATCTCAACGACAAGGAAAAGGCCGATCCGGTCATGAAGACGATCGGCGAGGCTCTGGACGGCAAGGCGATCGGCGTGGTGCAGGCAACGAGCCAGGAGCAGCTGATCCGGGCTTATTTCGGAGACACCGTAACAGTGCGCACCTACAAGACATCCGGCGAGCGCGACCTCGATCTGAAGGCCGGTCGGATCGACGCGGGTTTCGACAGCGGTGTCTATGGAACGTCGATTCTCGCGAAGCCCGGCAATGAGGATCTCGCCATGACCGGCCCGCTCATCAAGGGAGCGATGCTGGCGACCGAGGTCGCCATGGGCATGCGCAAGGGCGAGACGGAGCTGAAGGAGAAGTTTGACGCCGCCATCAAGTCGGCGGCAGCCGACGGGGTCATTCGATCGCTTTCCGAGAAATGGAGCAAGCTGGACCTGACCCCCTCCTTCTAACAGAGACGAGGCGGGCGAGCGCTCCTAAGAGCCCGCCGGTCCCGCACAGCGGATAGCCAGTCATGAACAGCCTAATCCCCGGGATCTCCGGAAGAGGAACATCCTCCCCATGAACAGCCCCGGTCTCTTCGACATCGTCAGCTTCGGGCCAGACGGCTGGGGCCAAGCGCTCGCCGCCGGCGCATGGATGACGATCCTCATTGCGCTTGCAGGTCTTGCGATCGGCAGCGTCATCGGCACTTTCGGCGCCTGGGCGAAGATATCCGGAGGCCCGGTCCCCCGTTTAATTGCCGAAGCCTATACGACCATCCTGCGCGGCATACCCGACCTGCTCGTCATCTACCTCTTCTATTTCGGCGGCAGCGCGGTCGTTACGGCCGTCGGGCAGTTCTTCGGGGCGGAGGGCTTTGTGAGCTTCCCGGGCTTCGCTGCCGGCGCGCTTGCCGTCGGCGTGACCTCGGGCGCTCAGCAGACCGAAGTCTTCCGCGGTGCCTTCCGCGCCGTCCATCCGGGCGAACTTGAGGCGGCGACCGCCTGCGGCATGGGGCGGGTGCTCAAATTCCGCCGCATCACCGCGCCGCTGACGCTGCGCCACGCCCTGCCGGGGCTCGGCAATGTCTGGCAGGTGGTGCTGAAGGAATCCGCACTCGTTTCGGTCACCGGTGTGGTCGAGCTGTTGCGCCAGGCGCAGATCGGCGCCGGGTCGACCAGTCTGCCGTTCGATTTCTATTTCATCGCCGCGATGATCTATCTCGCAATCTCCACCGTTTCGGGCACCTTTCTCAACGCCTCGGAACGCTGGCTCTCGCGCGGCGTCAGGAGGGGTTGATGGATTTCGCCTTTGCCTCCGAAACCCTCATTAGCCTGCTCGCGGCGCTGCCGCTGACGCTCGAGCTCGCCGCGACGGCAATCGCTCTCGGCTCGGTTCTGGCTCTCGCTCTTGCGCTTGCGCGCGTGTCGGGCATCCTGGTGCTGGACTGGTTCGCACGCGCCTATGTGTTCGTCTTTCGCGGAACACCGCTGCTCGTCCAAATCTTCCTGATCTATTACGGCCTCAGCCAATTCGCCGCCGTGCGTCACAGCATCTTTTGGCCGGTGCTGCGCGAGCCCTATTGGTGCGCGGTGCTCGCGCTGATGCTGAACACGGCAGCCTATGCGAGCGAGATCATTCGCGGCGGGCTGCTTTCGGTGCCGCACGGGCAGGTCGAGGCGGCGCGCGCCTGCGGCATGCCGCGCTTGATGATCTTCCGCCGCATCGTCATGCCGCTCGCCATCCGCCAGGCGCTGCCCGGCTACGGCAACGAGATGATTTCGATGGTGAAGGCGACCTCGCTCGCCTCGATCATCACGCTCATGGAGATTACCGGCGTCGCCGCCAAGATCATTTCCGAAACCTATCGGGTGATCGAGGTCTTCGTCGTCGCCGGCGCGATCTTTCTCGCCATCAATTTCCTGCTCACCCGGCTCATCGCCTTCGTTGAATACCAGTTGAGCCCGCATCAGCGCCAGCCGCTGCCCGTCTCCGGCCGGCTGAAGGGAGAAACCCATTGAACATGACCGCAAAAGCCGCGCCGCCGGTCGCCATCAGCGTCCGGGACCTGCACAAGAGCTTTGGCCCCATCGAGGTGCTGAAGGGAATATCGATCGACGCGCATGAGGGCGAGGTGATCTCGATCCTCGGCTCGTCCGGCTCCGGAAAATCGACGCTGCTGCGCTGCATCAACTTGCTGGAGGTCCCGGATTCCGGCTCCATCGCGGTGGCCGGCGAGACAATCCGGCTGAAGTCCACCCGCGACGGCAGGAGCCGGCCGGCCGACCAGAAACAGGTCGACCGCATCCGCTCCGAACTCGGCATGGTGTTCCAGAGCTTCAACCTCTGGTCCCACAAGACGGTACTGGAGAACGTCATCGAGGCGCCCGTCCACGTGCTGAAGCGGCCGCGCAAGGAAGCGATCGAGGAAGGCGAGGCGCTGCTTGCCAAGGTCGGCATCGCCGACAAGCGCAACCACTATCCCGCCCATCTTTCCGGCGGCCAGCAGCAGCGCGCGGCGATCGCTCGCGCACTTGCGATGCGGCCGAAGGCGATGCTCTTCGACGAGCCGACCTCGGCGCTCGATCCGGAACTCGTCGGCGAGGTGCTGCGCGTCATGCGCGGGCTTGCCGAGGAGGGCAGGACGATGCTCGTCGTCACCCACGAGATGGCTTTCGCCCGCGACGTCTCGAGCCGCGTCGTCTTCCTGCACAAGGGCGCGATCGAGGAGGAGGGCGCGCCCGAGCACGTCTTCACCAGCTCGAAATCCGAACGTTTCCGGCAGTTCATCAGCAATTAGGGGCCTGATCTGCCGAAAAAGCCAACCAACCACCACAGCAAAAAAGGGGAATACTGAAATGCAGAAAACGACCGCGATGATGGCGGCGCTCGCCGTTGCCACGGGGCTTCTCGCCACGACGGCGCAGGCCGAGGAAAAGAAGTGGACGAAGATCACCATTGCCACCGAAGGCGCCTTCCCGCCCTATAACCTCACCAAGGCGGACGGCACGCTGGACGGCTACGAGATCGAGCTCAGCAAATATCTCTGCGATCACATGAAGGTGGAATGCACCATCATCCCGCAGGCCTTCGATGGCATGATTCCGGCGCTCAACGCCGGCAAGTTCGACGCCATCATGGCGGGCATGTCGGCGACGGAAAAGCGCAAGGAAGTCATCGACTTCTCGATGTCCTACGGCAGCACCGGCCAGGCTTTCGCGACCCTCAAGGGCAGCGACCTCGAAACGCTGCCGATGAAGGGCGAACTCTTCTCGCTGGCCTCCAACGAGGCGGGCGCACGCAAGGCGGCTGAGGAACTGAAACCGCTCATCGAAGGAAAGACGATCGGGGTCCAGAGCGCTTCTATCGCGGCGCGCTTCATCGACGAATATCTGAAGGATGTCGTCGAGGTGCGCGAATATAAGACGACCGAACAGCACGACCTCGATCTCGTCGCCGGTCGCGTCGATTTCGTCATGGCCTCGATGGGCTACCTGAAGACCGCGGCCGAAAAGCCGGCGAATGCCGACATGACCATCGTCGGTCCGCGCTTCCAGGGCGGCTTCCTCGGCGCCGGCAGCTCGGTCGGGCTGCGCAAGAGCGACACGGAGCTCAAGGCGATGTTCGACGATGCCATCACCGCAGCCAAGGCGGACGGCACGATCAAGCGCCTTTCGGAAAAGTGGTTCGGCTTCGACCTCACTCCGCAGTGAGACAGATCTGACGTCTCGCTTGCAACAGGGGCGCCGTGTGTCCTTTCGGATGCGCGGCGCTTTCGCGTCACCCGCAGCAGCACAGACTATGTCCACAGCGGTCCATGGGTGCCGGTCGATTGCTCAGAAGATCGCATAGATGTATCGACGGGATATTCGCGTCTCTCCTGGCCAATCAGGCGAAAGGCAGAACTGGGCGGCTTGCTCTCGCGCGGGCGCTGCCGGGAGGCTCTGGTTTGCGATACATCTGCCCGCGACCTGGGTGACGCGCCAGCGACCGGTTCAGGGGACTCTCGTCCGGCCAGCGTCCGCTGCACAAGGCGCGCCGTTACCGGTGCCATGGTTAGGCCTATGTCCGTGGCCGAAAGCATAGACGATTCGTTGCCGTGACGGGATGGCCCGATCACCGGTATCGAATCCGGCAGGGATGATCGGAAACCGAGCCATTGGCGGTCAGCCGGGCCGAGATGCGGAAACAGCGCCTTCGCACCGCGGTCGAGCAGCGCAATGCGTCTCGGATTGATGGGTGCTTCGAGGCCGCCGAGTTCGACCGTGCCTCCGACGCGGAGCCTGCCGGTCATAGGCACAAGATAAAACCCGCGCGAAACCGGACAGACCGGCCGCGAAACAGGTGGGGTCTGCATGTCGTATTCGACGTGATATCCCCGCTCCGTGTCGAGCGGGATGTGGTCGCCCGCTTGCGCTGCAAAGCGTTTGGAGTATGCGCCGGCGGCAATCACGACGTGGCGGGCGAGGAAACTCTTGGCAGCACAAGAGACCCGAATGCCCTCGACGCCGCGATCGATCCCGGTTGCGTTCGCTCGAACGAAAGTCACGCCAGCGACATCGGCCGCTATTGTTAGCCGGCGCATCATGGCGCCTGGATCCGTGAGGTTTACGGCGTCTGGGAAAACCCGCCACCGTCGCAGGCAGGCAGTGCCGGTTCCAACCTTGCCACGTCGTCGGGCGAAACGATCTCCTGCGCGATACCGACTTTCTTGCGCAAGGCGATGTCAGCGGCGGCTCCGGAAGCGGCTTTTGCCGTGTCGTAGACATAGAGACAGCCGTTCTGGCTCAGAAGGTCATCGGCTTTGGCCTCCGAGGCGAGTTCGATCCAGCCTGAGAGCGACTGCTCGAGCAGCGCGGCGATGACGCCGGCATTGCGAGCCGCGTTGCCGGGCAGCGACTGATAGGCGAAACGCAACAGCCAGGGCATGAGGGGGATCAACGCCGAGCGCGTTATCGAGAGAGGACTGTCGCGGCCGAACAGCAACTGCGGCAGACTTTTCAGTACCGTGGGCGACCCGACCGGAATAAGCGCGTAATTGGCTATCGTGCCGGCATTGCCGTAAGACGCGCCGGACCCGGGCTCGTTCGGGTCGAGAACCGTTACGTCGCGCCCGTGGGCGGCCAGCCGCAAGGCGGTGGCCAGGCCAATGACGCCAGCGCCAATGATGATGATATCGTGTCGGTCGCGCTGCTGCGTGATCAGATCATCGTGTCGAACAGCCGGCGGCCGCTTGTCAGGATTTCCCGAAGGGCTTCAAGCGCGTGGCGCAGATCCTCCCGTGATCGTGCCGCGCCGACATTGACGGGTGCCCCTTCGCGATCGGTCTAACGGTTTCCTCGCAATTGAGAACTTGCCGGATTCAAGAAGCTGCCTCTCAGGTTCCCCCGCTACCGCCGGTGCCGACGTTGCGCGATCTTCGAAGCCAGAATCCGGGATCGTAACCCCTGAGGCGATCCCCATTTCACCTCGAACCGGGGAGACCGACATGGACACGCATTTCAAACGCAAGATCGCCTTCGCCTTGTCGATGGGTATCGTAACGACAGGGTTGATCTCTTTCACATTGCTCGCGCTCAACCTGGGCTTCTCGAGGGGGTTCGTCCTGACATGGCTCCGCTCGTGGAGCATCGCCTACCTCATCGTCGTCCCCGTCATCCTGCTGGTCGGCCCGCGCCTTCAGGCGCAGGTCGACCGCGTTGTCCGTTGACGCGACGAAGCTGGAGCTACTGACATGACAATGGCCACCCTTCGACGGCTGTTTGCCGCCGCAGCGATCATTTCCTCTATCGCGACCGTGACATATGCCGAGGACCGCTCGCATCAACCGAAAGCGGATATCAGCTTCATTCAGATCGACAACGACATCACACTGAGAAGGTCGGTCGTTCATAGTCTCGACCCGAAGGGGACCGTCCTCTTCCTGCATGGCTTCCCGGAAACGATCTATGCCTGGAAGGAAGTTTCCCTGGCTCTCGCCGATGATTACGAGGTCCACGCTTTCGATTGGCCCGGCTTCGGGTTCTCGTCGCGGCCGACGACGGACCGCTTTTCTTATGCGCCGATGGATTATGCACGTGTCCTTGACGGCTACATCGAGAAGGCTCACATCGACCGGTCCAAGCTTACGATCTATGCCACGGACATCGGAGCCCTGCCGGCGCTGCTGCTGAGCTTGGAGAAGCCCGACATTGCACGAACCATTATCGTCGGCGACTTCGCGCCCTTCGATCGGCCGCATTACATGTATGAGAGCCTGCAGAAGCTGAAGGATAGGCGGTCAGCGGCTCAGGCACGGGAGCAGCTCAACAAGAACCGCGCGGACATTCTCGAGAACGCCTTCAGGAGAGGGCTGGCGAAGGAGGTGCAGTTCGAGCTCTCCGCCGGGTTCGGAGCGACATGGCGCGTGGCTGGTCCTATGGCGCGCTGACGACAGCTGACGCCTTTGCGAGCTATTACACGCATTTCACCAGGGACCAGCAGTATTTCGAAGCCAATCTGGACAAGCTAAGGACCCCTGTAAAGGTGGTATGGGGCGAGAAGGATCTCTACATCAGGAAGGAAATGGGGGTAGAACTCGCCGAACGGCTCGGGGCCGAAGTTTCAATTCTCCCTGACACCGGCCATTACCCGCATCTCCAGAAGTTGGAGAGGACGGTCGAGGAGATGCGCGCTTCATTCCGATGACCGCACATCGCAATAATTGCTGCAAGCCGCGCGAAGCCGGGGGAGCGTCCAATCGATGAAGGCACGCACTTTGAGAGCGAGTAGCCCCTGACGCGAGTAGACAATGTGGATCGGCTTGGGCCTACCGCCGTAATCCCTCAAGATCTGCACGAGCGCGCCCGAGGACACTTCCTCCGGAACCTGGTAGTCGAAGAGGCGGGCGATCCCGGCTCCATTTCGCGCGGCTGCGACGCAACTGGCCGCCGTGTTGACCTCGATCCGGCTGCGTGGCATCGCCTCGACAGACTTCCCGTCGACCTCGAAACTCCAGAAGAACGACCGGTTGTGGAACATGATTCCGTCATGATTGGTGAGCTCGGTGGGATGTTGGGGAACGCCATGCCGTTCCAGATAGGCCGGGCTTGCGCAGGTCAACAGGCGGAACTCGCCGGCCTTGACGGCGTAGAGCGAACTGTCGGCCAACTCGCCAAGTCGGATGGCGACGTCGACCTGCTCGTTGGCGAGATGAACAGAACGGTCGAGGGACAGGAGGTTCAAAGTCACCTCCGGATGCTCGTTCATGAAGTCGAGTGCGATCGGCAGAACGTACCGGTGGCCAAACTCGATAGGCATCGTGATGGTGAGCAGTCCCCGTGGCGTTTGATATTCGCCTGAGGCCCTGCGTTCGACCTCCTCCAGATCGGCGATGATCTTGCGTGCCGCATCGACATAGTCGCGACCGGCGTCGGTAAGCTGCAGGTTGCGGCTTGTTCGGATGATGAGGTTTGCGCCGAGATATCGCTCCAGATCGGCGACCTTGCGGCTGACGCTCGGCAGCGGCGCATTCAGCTTCCGGCTGCCCGCCGACAAGCTCCCGGCGTCAACCACCGCAAGCAGAACCCGCATTGCATCAAGCCGATCCATAACGTCCCTACGATTGGAAGCCTCGATGTTGAGGATATGAGAAATCAGTTCTGCTGAATAGGCGCAGCCGTCTGGTGAATCGTATCCGGATCATGGTCCGATCGGTGCGCATCGAGAGGATGGTTCTCATTTTCGCTGAGTACCGCCACAGGCTCGCGGCCGGTAATTTTCCTCATCAAGGGTCTCGCTTGATTGCTAACCAAAGCCGCCAGGGTCACCGCAAGCAAATTTCCAGTGACGCAACTTCAAAGGGATGCCCCTATGAACAGGGTCTTTTATGTTGGCGTGTCAGCCGCTCTCTTTGCGGCCTTTGCCTTTTCGCTCAACTTCGTTGTGCCGTTCATCATCGGTAACTATTCCACCTTTGATTTTGCGCTAGTCCGGCACGTCGTTTCTTCGCTCGTCGGGCTTTACATCATGGTTTCCGAGAAGGGCGTCATGCGCCACCTCACGCTTGAAAACTGCCTGCAAGCCATCTGGCTCGCCTTCGTCGGATATGTCGGCTACTTCCTGGCAGTGACGGGAGCGGCCATCTTTGCCGGCCCAGTCATCGCTCCCGCCTTTCTCGGTCTGGTCCCGATCGTATTGATGGTCATCGGTAATCAGCGCCAGGGATCAATGCCATGGCGATTACTTATGATGCCTTTGGCGCTGGTGCTGGTCGGCCTGGTTCTTGTCAATGGCACGGCATTCACGGCCGGAGGATTGAACTCTGTCCAATCAGTGTGGATTGGCGTGCCGTTATCTCTCGCTGCCGTGGGACTTTGGGTCTGGTTCGCCCTTGCCAATCAGGCTGCACTCGCCGCCCGGCCAGAAATGCCCTCCGGTGTGTGGTCAGCGCTGATACTGGTCGGAGGCGGCGTCTTGATGCTGGCGTTTTATCCTGTCGGTGCCGCGATGGACCTCTTCCAGCTTCCAACATTGGGATTCGGCTGGAGTGCCGCTGGCAGCCTATATGCTTGGGGTGTGTCCCTCGCGCTGCTGGCAACCGTAGGCGGCGTCTGGGCCTGGAACATTGCATCACGGAGCCTGCCGGTTGCCTTGGCCGCGCAATTGATCGTCTCGGAAACTGCCTTCGGTGTCATCGGAGGACTTGTCGTACATGCCCGCTGGCCAACCACGATCGAAGTGGCTGGGGTGGTTGTGCTGATCGCCGGCGTTGTTCTGTCAGTGCGGATTTTCTACGATCGCCAATTTGCATCGGGAAAGACATTGCTTGCGCACGAGTGACCTGCTGCGCGCAGGATCAATGACAAGAACTGGCATCGGAGATGAAATCACATCCAACGCAGCGCCCGCATTGCCGCGAAGCTGCGGTAGGAGCGACAAATGCACCGTCGACAGGTCGACCCATTCAAGGCGAGGGATAGGAGTCGACATCCCGGGCGGGGCAGCATCTTGCCGGCTTCCGATCGTCTCAGTCGGGCCGTGAGCGAAAGCGGTGGGCAACTTGCTGGCTGACAGCAATGCGCGCCAGAAGCCGACTCTTCGAAAAGAGCGGAACGCCAGAAATTCCAAACAGGAGCCGTTTTTTGGCTTTTGCATCGTCGTCGAGACGCGCGCGACATGCTCGGCCCAAGAGATCATCGAAGTTGGTGCTATCGTCCTGTCACTTAGGCGCCTTACTTCACGACCGTTTTTATCTTTGCCACTGTTTCAAGCGTGCGATGGACCGGGCACTTGCCGGCGATTTCGACGATCTTCTCGCGAAGCTCCTCCGAGACCTCGCCTTCGATGGAAATGACGCGTTCGAAACGGTCGATTTTGCCGCTGTCGCCACGTTCCGTCTCGGTGCACTCCTCGCAATCCTTGGCATGGATCTTGGTATGCGAGACGTCGACGCCGATGCGTCCGAGCTTCAGCTGCTTGTGGCCGGCATAGAGGCGCAGCGTCATCGAGGTGCAGGCGCCAAGTGCAATCGCCAGGAAGTCGTAGGGCGATGGTCCGGAATCGAGCCCGCCTACGCTTTCGGGTTCATCGGCGAACAGCCGATGCCCGCCGGCCTGAACCGCGTTTTGAAACTTGCCTTCGCCCGTTTCCCTCACGCGGACATGTTCGATCGGCCCCGCGCCTTGCGGCGTGTCGGCGTCAAGATAGCGTGTCAGCCATTCCGAAATGATCCGTCCGGCAAAGGCCGCGTCCTCAGGGTCGGTGAGCAGGTGGTCGGCCTTATCCAGCGAGATGAAGCTTTTCGGATGCCTGGCCGCGACGAAGATTTCCGTGGCGTTCTCGATCCCGACCGTATGGTCCAGCGGCGCGTGAAGGACGAGGAGCGGCTTTCTCAGCCTCCCAACAGCATCCTTGATGCGGTGCGCACGCGTGTCCTCGACAAATTGCTTTCTGATAAGGAACGTGCGCCCGGCGAGATCGACGTCGGCCTCTCCGTTCTTCTCAATCTCCTCGAGGCTCGCTCCGAAGTTCTTCAACACGTGGCCGACATCAGCCGGCGCGCCGATGGTGGCTACGGCGCGCACTTCCGGAATGTCCCCGGCGACGGCGAGGACCGCTGCGCCGCCGAGCGAGTGGCCGATCAGCAACGCTGGTGCCTGATAATGGTGGCGTAAATAGTCGGCGGCTGAAAGAAGGTCGGCAATGTTGGACGAGAAATTCGTCGAAGCGAATTCGCCTTCGCTGGATCCCAGCCCCGTGAAATCAAGACGCAGGACAGCGATGCCTTCACGCGCAAGCTCCGCTGCAATCCGGCGCGCTGCCGCCAGGTCCTTGGAACAGGTGAAGCAATGGGCAAAAAGCGCGTAGGCGCGCGATTGCCCATTTGGCAGATCAAGGCGGGCGCTAAGCGTCGCGCCGGAATGACCGGAAAATTGGAGCCGTTGCGTATTGAATGCCATAGTGACGACCCTCCGCTGCAGGATAATCATCCTACATCTGCAACGGCTGCCGACTAGGCGGAAGTCGTCAACGCTCGAGTTGCTGGTCAGCGTAGCTCGCGCAGCGCAGCCCTGGTAGGGGTGTCGAAACTGCCCGAGTGCTTTTCCGAGGAGCCCGGCGTATCCGCAAGGCCCCTCGGAGTCGCTCGAAGATCACGAAAATCTCCGGGCCGTTTACTCGGCCGGCCGCCGGGGTAGGACCCAGTTGGGGCGCGGGAAATGGCAGGTGTAGCCGTTGGGATAGCGCTCCAGATAATCCTGGTGCTCCGGCTCCGCCTCCCAAAAGTCTCCCACCGGCTCGACTTCGGTCACGACCTTGCCCGGCCAAAGGCCCGATGCGTCGACGTCCGCGATCGTCTCCTCGGCTATTCGCTTCTGCTCTTCGTCGACGTAGTAGATCGCCGATCGATAGGAGAGACCGATGTCGTTGCCCTGGCGGTTTCTCGTGGTCGGATCGTGGATCTGGAAGAACAGCTCCAGAATCCGCCGGTAGCTGATCGTCTCGGGATTGAAGATGATCTCGATCCCCTCCGCGTGGGTGCCGTGATTGCGGTAGGTCGCGTTCGGCACGTCGCCGCCGGTGTAGCCCACGCGGGTCTTGATTACTCCGGGCAGCCTGCGGATCAAGTCCTGCATCCCCCAGAAGCAGCCACCAGCCAAAACAGCTCTCTTGGTCATTCAGATATCCTCCACCTGGTTGATATAGCCGCCGTAGCCCTCGGCCTTCATTTCCTCGCGCGGAATGAACCGCAGTGCGGCGGAATTGATGCAGTAACGTAGGCCGCCCCGATCCTGAGGGCCGTCGGGAAACACATGGCCGAGATGGCTGTTGCCATGAACAGAGCGGACCTCGGTGCGGATCATGCCATGCGAGTTGTCCCTGAGTTCGTTGACGTTTGCCGGTACGATCGGCTTGGTGAAGCTCGGCCAGCCGCAACCGGAATCGAACTTGTCGGCCGAGGCGAACAGCGGTTCGCCTGAAACGATGTCTACATAGATTCCCGGCCTCTTGTTGTCGGTATACTCCCCGGTGAAGGGGCGTTCGGTGCCATTCTGCTGGGTCACCCGATACTGTTCGGGCGTAAGCTTGCTGACCGCTTCGTCGGTCTTTCTATAGGTCATTGCCCTTGTCTCCGTTGCTGGATTTGTTGCCTGAATATGGCGAGCGGTCATGAGGATTCCCAATATCGGATGTGCATAGATTCCATAGCCGCGCTACGGTAGCACCCGCTCACGACCAGTCGCGCCGAGCCGCCAGCTGCGCGATCTTGCGGATCTCGAGTGGTGTGCCGGAGCCGGAGACCGTCACGAATACCAGTTCGCGCGCCAGGGAAATCCCTTCCACCGGACGGGTAACGATGCCCTGCACGACGATGGACCGCTCGGGCATGATGCAGATCGCACGGCCCTCGGCGACGACCTGCTGGACCCAGTCCTCGCGGTCGGCACTGAAGCGCGGCTGCATGACCGCGTCATGGTCCATCAGGTGCTCGATGATCTCGGTGTGAAACTCGCAGGCCAGCCGGTCGACATAGGGATAGGCGGCGATCGCGTCGGTGCTGACGACATCCTTGCCCGCCAGCGGATGGCTCTCCGCGCAGGCGAGGAGGAACGGCTCGCGAAAGAGCGGCACGACGTTGAGCTTGGGGTTGGGACGGGGAGCCCGCGGCAGGATACAGGCGTGATACTTGCCCGAAAGCACTTCGTTCGCGCCTTCGCCGGCCAATAGCTGATGCATGTTGATCTTCACCGAAGGAAGCGCGCCAAGCGCGTCGTCAAAGAATGCGGCAAATGCGGCAGGGCCGATGGTCGGAGCGACAGCGATATCGAGAATACGGCGCCGGCCGAGCACCGTGCTTTCGGAATGCTCGCGCACGTTTCTAAGCGCGAGCTCAATCCGCATGAACTCGGCCTGGACGTCGCGGCCGAGCCCGGTTAGGCGGCTGTCCTTGCCGTCGCGATAGATCAGCGGACTGCCCAAGTCTTCCTCGAGGCGCTGGATTGCCCGCGTGAGACTGGGCTGCGAGACTCCGCTTCGACGCGCGGCTTCGGTGAAGTTCAATGTTTCAGCCAGATTGAGAAAGTACCTGACCTGATTGATGTCCATGGATCGGTCTCGCTTGGCTTGGGTTGAACGGCCATGATCTCGGCAAGCGAGACACTGGCAGCGGCCGGACACCGGTTGTCACTCTGGCACCGTCCGAATGCAAGGGCAGCCGGAAGGCGTTGGGAAAGCGCGGTCCTCCGCAGATGAACTGCGGGTGGGCGGGTCGGCGCTTCCTCAGGCGGCCGGCGCGTGGTCGGGTGATTCCCTACACTTACGCTCCAACCATCTCCGCTTCACGCGGCACGATCGGCCGGACGGCCGGATCGGGTGAATGCTCGGCCAAGATTTTCTCGGCTTCCAGGGCCGCCATGCTTCCCATGCCTGCAGCGGTGATCGCCTGACGGAATACCGGGTCGATGACATCGCCGGCAGCCAGCACCCCGGGGACGGTCGTTTTCGTCGACCAGGAGCCGACCTTGATGTAGCCGGCCTCATCCATGTCGAGCTGGCCGCGAAACAAAGCGGTCGCTGGATCATGTCCGATCGCGACGAAAAGGCCGTGCGTGGTTAGCTCCTTCACGTCGTCCGTGTTCACGTCACGGATCCGAACGCCGGTCACCGACTTCCTCGGCTCCTGCTCGCCGACAACCTCGTCGATGACGTGGTTCCAGATAACCTCGACGTTCGGTTTAGCGAGTAGGCGGTCCTGCAGGATTGGCTCCGCACGGAAACGACCACGGCGATGGACGACTGTGACCTTGGAGGCAAGATTCGACAGGTAAAGCGCTTCCTGCACCGCAGTGTTGCCACCGCCGACCACGACCACCTCCTTGTTGCGATAGAAAAATCCGTCACAGGTCGCGCAGGCCGAGACACCGAATCCATTGAATGTCCGTTCCGAGGGAAGGCCAAGCCAACGGGCCTGGGCTCCCGTTGCGATGATGAGCGCATCGGCGATGTACGTGTCGCCGGAGTCACCCTCGAGTCGGAACGGGCGGTCGGAGAGGTCGACGGAGGTGATGATATCGTACACCACCTCGGTGCCGACATTCTCCGCCTGCTGTCGCATCTGCTCCATGAGCCAGGGTCCCTGAACGGGTTCGGCGAAGCCCGGATAGTTCTCGACATCCGTGGTGATGGTGAGCTGGCCGCCTGCCTGCAGGCCGGTTACGAGGAGCGGCTTCAGGTTTGCACGGGCAGCGTAGATGGCGGCCGTGTAGCCAGCCGGTCCGGCCCCAATGATAAGGACCCTAGTGCGATGCGTGTTCATAAGGCGATCTCCTTCTGCGTCACGGTCCGTGGGTCGGACGTCGCGCAGACTCTTGGTTCATTGGTCGTACTGCCGGCGCGCGATGACGTCGATCTCGTTGCGGGAAATGCCGACA
Organism: Sinorhizobium fredii USDA 257; assembly: GCF_000265205.3. Lineage (NCBI taxonomy): Bacteria > Pseudomonadati > Pseudomonadota > Alphaproteobacteria > Hyphomicrobiales > Rhizobiaceae > Ensifer > Ensifer fredii. The sequence goes on along the minus strand of NC_018000.1, from coordinate 2,030,962 downwards.
TCCTCGAGCAGGTGATCGTTCAATTGCGTGAAGGTGCGGAGGGTCCGGCGATAGCGTTGGTGGGCGCGAATTTTCGAAAGGATATGGGTCAAATACATGGTGCGTTCCTCATGTTGCGCTTTTCATGGGCTGTTCCGAAATCAATACAGACCGGTATTGTTCCTTTAACAAAGTATACAGATCTGTATCGTTTTTCAATGGCGTTCGGGAAAATCTCCGCCGCCGTCTCTGATTTGAGAAGTTTCGGGGACTCGCTAGTTCTCATAACCATTTGTTTCTGCCCGCGTAATATTCCTGAAGGCGGATGACCGGAGTTCTTCACAATCTCGTGCGCAGAGATCCCAAGACAGCATCCCGAGTCTTGCATCAGGTCTTCGGTGTCGCTATGTATCGGTACTGATCTGTTTCAAAACGATTGAGGATGCGATGCGTCGTTCAGAAATCCGTGGCCATTTGCTCGACACAGCCCTCCGGCTTTTCAACCAGCACGGCTTTAACGCGACGGGCATCGATCTGATCATCGCCGAAGCGGGCGTGGCCAAAACGACGCTGTACCGGCACTTTGAGACCAAGGAAGACCTGATCCTGGCCGCGCTCGAGAGGCGCGACGAGGACGATCGCCTTGCTATGCGTGCCTTTGTCGAGCAGCGTACGAGCGACCCCGTCGAACGCCTTCTGGCGACGTTCGATTTCCTCGAAACCACGGTCCGCGACAAGCAGTTTCGCGGCTGCATGTTCATGAGCGCGGCGGGAGAGCACAAGGACACGATCGATCCCGTGTTTCGCGCTTCCTTGATGCACAAGCGCTTGGCGCTCGCCTATTTGGAGGAACTCGCCCATGCGGCGCGGTTTGCCGAGCCGAAGCGGATCGCGGCCGAGATCAACCTCCTGCACCAGGGGGCGGTCGCCGTTGCGCAAATCACTCGCGTCTCCGAGCCCACCCGGCAAGCCAAACGTATGGCGCAGCAATTGCTCGCGGCGGCAGAACGGTTGACGCCGCCGACCCGGGGAGGGGATGGCGGTAATCGAATGCACGGTGAAACTTGATCTCCGAACGCCCGCCGCGGCGTCGCCGATGGTGCGCGGCTCAGGCGGGTCTCTTCCTGGGTGACTGGTTCGGCCCGGGCTCGCATCGTACCTCCGGTCTTCCGCGGGTTCACCGGCCTCACGCCCTCTAAGAGCGATTTCCCACTGTCACTGATCTCGAATATAGCCGTAGCGAACAACACAGTTGTTGCGGCAGCGTCGACTCAGAACAGCGCATAGTCCGACAGCTCGATTGTGACGGCGTTGAAATCGCGGTCGAGAGTGCCATCCGGCTTGAGAGCGTACACGCTACGGCGAGTCGGGTATTTCAGCCCGTCTACGTCGACGTAACCAGAAATGAAGTGCGCGGCGGGCGTGTCCGCCCACACATCAACCGTATAGTCGTGACGGCGCAGCAATCCATCCACGCCGAAGTAGAACCGCTGTTCCCGCGTATGGCTATGCACGGACTCGGGGAAACGTACAGCTATGCCACGAAGCCTCTCACCTTCGGTCTCGATCGGGGCAACGTCGCGTGTTTCATAGCCGGGCTCGCCGAAAACAAACGGCGTCGTATGATATGTCCACATGGCATAGCCGTTGAAGTAGGCGAGGTTCAGCGGGTCCCATTGTCCATTGAAACTGCGATCGAACGCTTCACGCCCGTTGTTTCGCTCGGCGACAATCGAGCCATCTCCAGCAGTGATCTCCACATGCTCGGGAGTCCAGGTCATCGCCCAGTCGGGTTCTCCAAACGGAGTGACTCGGGTCCACTGGCGGAGAAACTCGCTTGTTGCGCGCCGCGGCACAGGGATCAAAGGAGCGCCTTTCAGCTCCCATAACTTTCCACCAGTCCGTATGGTCGAGGCAATACCCCTGAACTTGCGCCAGCGGTCGTGCCCGCCATGCGCTTCCAGAGCTTCTTGCAGAAGCGGGTGCAACGTGCCACTCATCGATCCTCTCCCTAACTTTAGCCCTATGTCATAATACCATCCAACGGCGGCGGCGGTCTTCTGTCGAGCGTCATGACCAAGCTTTTGCGATCGAACCGAGTTTGACAATAAGTGCGGCGAGGGTCGCAACGAACAGCCCGTAGGCGAGCGCTGCCTGCCAGGCTCCCGCGGGAAGACCAATCAGCAGCAGCGTGTCGTTCCCACCGGGAATGAGCAGCGCACCCAATCCCATGAGCATGCCCGCGAGCGTTCTCTTGAGCATGGTCTTCACTGTCGGCCATTTCAGCATGAATCCATGCTTCCTGAGTCTCGCGGAGACGAAGCTGCCGCCGAACATGCTCAACGAAACCAAGGCGCCCGCGACGGGTATCGAAGCGATCGGTCCAAACGATGCGGTGAGCGAGAACCCGGGCGCAAGAACCGCCAGGATCGAAGAAGTGATGCCGACCGCACCCATCGACAGCGTCAGGCGTCGGAAACGAGACGTGGATTTGTGTGACACTCCAAGCCTGAGAGTAACGATGGCCAGCAGTAGAAGCGCCGAAAGGGCCGCCCCAAGCGATGGGGCAGCATCTATCGCCGGCCGATCTGCAAGCAGATCGAGCAGAGATTCAATGTAAACGACCGCATAGATGCCGAGAAACGTGAACGCGAATTCGATTTCGCCGTTGCCGAGATGCCCAACAGACCCGAACACGCAAGCGCCGTTCACATAAGAGCCGATTCCAAGCAAAATGGCTGCGGGCACCAAGTAGCCGAGTGACGACCAGCCCTCTGGCATAATCGGTGCCGTTTCGAGGGTTGCGTAGACGAGGGCGGCCCAGGCGGCACATTCGACCAGAGCGATGAAACGCGCTGGCCTCCTCTCCAATACCAACTCCCTCACGGCGATGACGGTGCAGATCGAGCCGCGGTTCATCGCGAAACCGAGAACAAATCCCAGCGCCGCGATCAAAGCCATACTCGCCCAGATCTCCAAGCCGGCGGCGACGGGGACAATGCCTGATATGCTCGTGAGAAACTCGCTCATTCAGCAAACGGCCTCGCGTACTGCTCCAGCGTATCCTGACCTGATTTTCCTGTCGGCCTGGAATCCTTGAGGGCCAGCGCGGCCGGCTCGGTTGGTCTGGTCCCGGCCCGTATTACTTTCGGAAGAACTTAGAGCAGAATTTCCGTATAGAGTTCCGACGGGTCGGGCTCGGGATCATTCGTGGCAAAATCGGACGCCTCGTTGACGTCTCGCGCACCTTGCTGTCCATGGCCTTCAGCTCGTCCTCCGTCAGCTTCCAATCCTCCAGAAGGCGCCGGCGTACGATGTCGATGGGATCCTGCTCCTCGCGGACCCGGGTCACCTCGTCCTTCGAGCGGTACTTCGCCGGATCGGACATGGAGTGGCCGCGGTAGCGATAGGTGTGCATCTCGAGGATGTAAGGCCCCTTGCCGGTGCGGGCATGCTCGATGGCGCTCTGCCCCGCCGCGTGGACGGCGCGGACATCCATGCCGTCGACCGGCTCGCCGGGAATGGCGAAGGACACGCCGCGTTTCGAGAAATCGGTCTGCGCCGAGGCGCGGCTCATCTCCGTACCCATGGCGTAACGGTTGTTCTCGATCACATAGACGATGGGCAGCTTCCAGAGCGCGGCCATGTTGAAGCTCTCGTAAACCTGGCCCTGGTTGGCGGCACCCTCGCCGAAATAGGTCAGGCAGACATTGCCGTTTCCTCGGTAGCGGTTGGCAAAGGCGATGCCGGTGCCGAGCGACACCTGGGCGCCAACGATGCCGTGGCCTCCGTAGAAGTGCTTCTCCTTGGAGAACATGTGCATGGAGCCGCCCTTGCCCTTCGACAGACCGCCGCGGCGTCCGGTGAGCTCGGCCATGACGCCGTTCGGGTGCATGCCGCAGGCCAGCATGTGGCCGTGGTCGCGGTAGCCTGTGATCACCTCGTCGCCTTCCTTCGTCGCCATCTGCATGCCGACGACGACGGCTTCCTGGCCGATGTAGAGGTGGCAGAAGCCGCGGATGAGGCTCATGCCATAGAGTTGGCCGGCCTTCTCCTCGAAACGACGGATCAGCAGCATCTCGCGATAAGCATGCAAGTCTTCATCCTTGCCGAATTTCGGTGCCATGGTTCTCTCCGAACGTCCGTGCCTGGCTGCCTCCAATGATAGTTCATTTTTTTTGGAAGCGGCAGCAGCCCGCGCTTTCGACGAAACAGCCGAAAAGCGTGGGCCGACTTCATCCGGTTGCCCCTGTCAGCGATCAAGCACCCTTCCACAGAAGCGGTCGCGGCGCGAACCCGAGTTCAGCCTTCGCCCGGCCATTGGAGGCACCGGTCAGGCGGGTGTGGTAGTAGACCGCTTCCTCGCCCGCCGTCTTCAGCGCGTCCTCCGCGCTCACGCGCTGAGGCTCCGGCGCATCGACCCACCGGGCGAAGGCCGGCAGCCATTCGGCGACGGGGAGGGGATCGTCGTCGACGACATTGTAGGTACCCGGCTCGGCCGTCACCGAGGCGACCGTCGCGGCGATAGCGTCGTCAATGTGCACGAAGGACCAGACGCCATTGCCGTCGCCGATGATTGCCGACTCGCCCCTGCGTGCGTGATCCGCAATGGCGCCGTCCGGCCGGTACCAGGTGCCGGGACCGTAGAAGAAGCCGTAACGGAGCACGACGCCATCGAGCGGCGAGGCGAGCACCCGGTCCTCATAGGCGCCGATCGTGCGCGTGCTCTCGCCGATCTCGCCGGGAGCGTCGTATCTCAGCCTCGCGGTCTCGTCCGCAAGCCCTCCTGACGGCCCGTCCAGGTAGAAGCCGCGAGACTGCATGATGTAGCGGCGGACTCCCAGCTTTTCGGCCGCGGCGATGAGATTGGCGCCTCCCTCGCGGTGGAGGCGGGTATCGTCAGGCATCGCCTTGATGATGTCGGTGGGGTTGGCCGGAAGCCAGGTGAGCTGATCGATCACCACGTCCGGCGCTGCCGCCTCGATCGCTCTGTGGACCGCCTCGCGGTCGAAGGCATCGGCGAAAGACACCTCGGCCCCGAGCTCGCGCAGACGATCCGGCCCCTGACCGGGGCGCGTCATGCCGGTCACCTGATGGCCAAGCGTCGCGAGCGCCCGCACAAGCGGCAGGCCGACGGCGCCAGTGGCACCTGCGATAAAGATCTTCATAGCCAACTCCTTGGTTGGGGCGCTTTGCCCGTCCTAGTTTTCGAGCGCAGCCTGTGGCGTCTTGCGGAAACTGATCGCCAGGCGATTGTAGGTGTTCATCAGGCCGATCGCGATCGTCAGATCGACCAGTTCGCGCTCCTCGAACACGGCATGCGCGGCCTTGTAAGCTTCGTCCGGCACGTTGGTCTCGGCCACGCGTGTCACCGTTTCGGCCCAGGCGAGGGCTGCCCGCTCACGCTCGTCGAAGAGATTTCCGGCTTCCGCCCATGCCTGCACCAGCGCGATTTTCTCGACCTTCTGCCCTTTTTTCAAAAGGTCGCGGGTGTGCATGTCGAGGCAGTAGGCGCAGTTGTTGATCTGCGAGATCCGAAGATAGACCAGATCGACCAGCTCCGAGGGGAGGCTGCTCTGCATGATGTAGCCGTAGACTCCGCCAAGCGCTTTGATGCCGGGTGGCGCGATCTGGTTGTAGTCGAGACGTTTGCTCACTTGGTTGATTCCTTAAAGTTGTTTTTGTCGACGAACGTCGGTTCACTCGATGTTGGTGGTCAGTTCCTTTTCTTCGCTGTCGGCGACGAAGACCGCGAGCAGCTTTGCGGGCTTGGTCTTGCTCGCATTGCGGCTGATGAGGTGGTTGGCCGCCGGCGGCTCGTACCAGCTCTCGCCGGCGCGGTAGATCTGCGTCGGGCCGTCATTCACCTTCGACTCGATTTCTCCGGAGAGGACGTAGGCGAAGATGAAGGACGAGCCCGCGTGCCTGTGCGGGGCCGAGGTTCCGCCCGGCGGGTAGTCGACGATGAGCGCGGTCAGCGTTTTGCCCGGAATGTTGGGTATCGCCCGCTCGAAATGGGGCGTGACAACGTCGCCGGGGTCATGCGCCGCGGCAGGCATCGCGGTGGCGATTGCGAGGGCGGCGCAGGTCGCGCTAATCAAAGATCGTATGGTCATGTGACGGTTCTCCTTTGCGTATCGTCATGATGACGTTTCTTCCTTGCCCCCAAGAAATGACGGCTTTCTGGTTCTAAAAAAAGCACCAAGAACCAGCAAAAATCGTGTACCAAGAGAGCATGGACCAGCCGCTGAAACTGGAACTCGACCGGTCCGCGAAGACGCCGCTGACCGAGCAGATCCGCAAGGGCATCAGCACCGCGATCGAAAGCGGGGTGCTCGCGCCGGGCGCGCGGCTACCCTCCTGGCTGGATCTCGCGGCCCAGCTCGGCGTTGCCCGCGGCACAGTGCGCACGGCCTACGAGAAACTCTCCGCCGCCCAGCTCATCGTCGCATCGCGCGCGGGCGGAACCCGCGTTGCGGATCGGCCCGCCGCCATCGCCCGGGTCGAGCAGCCACCCGATCCCGGCTCGTTCCTAGAGCGGTATCTGGAGATGACGGCGGGGCCGGCAATCTTTCAGATGGGTGTGCCGGCGCTGGAAACCTTTCCTGCGACACTCTTTGCCAGGATCCGCTCACAGGCCGTCCGCGCGGAATCGAGTGCTCCGGCGATCTATCCCGACCCGCGCGGCGAATTGGAGCTGCGGCGGGAGATCGCCGGCTATCTTGCCGTCGCGCGGGGCATCGAGTGTTCCCCATCCGAGGTCATCATCACCGGCGGATTCGCCAGCGGACTCGGACTGGCACTGCGCGTGCTCGCCCTCGAAGGGCGGAAAGCCTGGATGGAGGATCCCGGCTTCCCGTTCACCCGCCGCGGCCTGGAGCTCGCGCGATTGTCGCTCGCGCCGATTCCCATCGACGCCGATGGAATCGATGTCGGCCATGGCTTCCACCATGCCCCGGATGCAGCGCTGGTCGTCGTGACAGCGGGGCAGCAGGCGCCGCTGGGGCCCACCCTGTCGTTGGCACGCAGACTGCGCCTGCTCGACTGGGCGGCCCAGACGCAAGCCTGGGTCATCGAGGACGACTATCTTAGTGAATTGCAGCTCAATGGCCGCGCGGCACCGGCGCTTGCCTCGCTTGATCGCGCCGGGCGCGTTGTCCACATCGGCTCCTTCAGCAAGACCATCAGCCCGGCGCTGCGGCTCGGCTTTCTCGTCGCGCCGCCTGCGCTGGCATCGCGTTTTGCGGAGGTCGCGGCCTGTCTTGCGCCGCCTCCGGGGCCGGCGGTGCAGCTCGCAACCGCCGAATTCATGCGCGATGGCCACTACATGCGGCATTTGAGGCGCACGAAGCGCGTCTACTCCGCCCAACGCGACGCCTTGCTGAAATGCCTTCCGCCGAGTGCCGGGGAGGCGGCTATCGCCGGTCTGGCCGTGCTGCTGCGCCTGCCAGACGGCAGGCCGGACATTGCCATCGCACGGGAGACGCTGGCATTCGGGATGGCCCCGGCACCGCTCTCCGTCTGGTATGCGTCGCCGAATTCCGCAAAGTCCGGCTTGCTTTTAGGGCTCGCAACAGCGCCGCAAAGGCAACTCGCGAGATCCTGCGACCGCCTGCTTAGGATCATAAGACGCTTCACGTGAGGGCTGGGGAGCGCTTGGAACGCGCCGACGCTGCGCCAAGGACGGAATCCGTTGTGATGGCCATAGGTTGCAGCCATTCCCGATCGCGCGCCCTCTTCAGGTCGCGCAGGCGAACTCTCGAATCTTCGCGCCGGAGTGCTTTCGTGGTGGCACGTTCGCCCCGAGCCTCTTTTGTTGGTGCGATGAGACGATGAACGGGCTGATCAGCCTCAGGACCGAGGGGTGCAGGCTCTTCAGGCCGATTGTGAGCCCTTGCTTCGCTGCCCACAATTCAGCCGCCGTGGTGCTGAGCGGTCCTGTGTTGCAGTCTGCTCAACCACGGCTGCGACGCGGCGCGGCCGCAAAATCAGAGACGTCGTTCGACCTTTAGCGATTCGCTGCTACTCCTTGCTCGCCCGCCAATAGCTCGTCAAGATCGTGCCCACTGGAGTGGTGTAACTGACGGCTTTGGTCGCCGTGCTCTCCGGCGTAGGCCGGACTGATCAGCGTGCCACTGCCGGCAGGCTGATGAGCGGATCATCACTCATCTGGCTAATAGTTTCCAGTGTCATGTAGCGAGCCCGCTGCACGGCCCACTCGTCATTTTGTTCAAGCAGCAATGCGCCGACGAGGCGGACGATGGCATCGTCGTTGGGAAAGATGCCAACGACCTCGGTGCGCCGCTTGATCTCGCCATTGAGTCGCTCGATCGGATTGATCGAGTGTAGCTTGACGCGGTGCTCCTTGGGGAAGCTCATGTAGGCGAGGACGTCGTGCTCGGCCTCGTCCATGATGGCGGCGAGCTTCGGCACTTTCGGGCGGATCTGGTCGGCGACGGCGCGCCATTGCAGGCTTGCCGCCTCTGCCGTCTCCTGGGCGAAGGCGGTGGCAATGAAGGCCGACACGACACGACGGCCACTCTTTCCGGCATGCGCCAGCACGTTGCGAGCGAAATGAACCCTGCAGCGCTGCCAGGTGGCGCACAGAACTTTGGAAACCGCCGCCTTGATGCCTTCGTGGGCATCGGAAACGACGAGCCTGACGCCGCGCAGGCCACGCCGAGTTAGCTTGCGCAGGAACTCTGTCCAGATCGGCTCGGCTTCCGATGTGCCGACCTCCATGCCCAGCACCTCGCGCCGGCCGTCCGTGTTGACGCCGACGGCGATGATCACAGCGACGGAGACGATGCGGCCGCCGCGGCGCACCTTCAGGTAGGTGGCATCGACCCACAGATATGGCCAGTCGCCCTCGATCGGCCGGTCGAGAAAGGCCTTCACCTTGCCGTCGATCTCCTCGCAGAGCCGGCTGACCTGGCTCTTGGAGACGCCGCTCATGCCCATGGCCTTGACCAGGTCGTCGACCGAGCGGGTCGAGATGCCCTGAATGTAAGCCTCCTGGATCACCGCCGTCAGCGCCTTCTCAGCCATGCGCCGCGGCTCCAGGAACGAAGGGAAGTAGGTGCCTTTCCTGAGCTTGGGGATGCGCAGCTCGACGGTGCCGGCTCGCGTCTCCCAGTCCCGGTCGCGATATCCGTTGCGCTGGGCCGTGCGCAACGGGTTCTTCTCGCCATAGCCGGCGCCGGTGGAGGCACCCACCTCCATCTCCATCAGCCGTTCAGCGGCAAAGCCGATCATCTCGCGCAGAATATCGGCGTCGGGGGTCTTCTCCACGAGCATGCGCAGGTTCATCATGGCATCGGTCATCGGTGCTTCCTTCGAATCAGGTTGGTGTGAGCAACCCGACCCTACCGGGGAACATCGATGACCGCTGCTAGCCGCTCGCTCGCTACAGCGCTGTTGAGGGCGCGCTCCCGAGCGGCTTCGCTACCGCCGAGTTACACCACTCGACGGGACACAACCCATGGGGGCCGATGTCGTACGAACGCGCTTCCTTAAACAAACGGTAGACCTGTGCTGGCCGCCGATCGAGCGAGGACCAGTCCACCGGCATGAAACCCCACCTAACGACGTCAATCACCGGGTCTGTGTCGAAGTAGTGCTTGTCGACGTAAATCTCGGTCCACGCATCTGGATAGGTCGTACAGTAGAATGGGTACAAGGCCGATCTGCCGCCGCTGCAAACCACAAGGAATGTCATGTGTGACACGCCGTATCGCACACAAAGTTCGTCCAGTGCAGGGTGAAGCTCCTCGCGATGCTTCGCTGTCTGCAGCGTTCTCAGCGACAGTGACAGTCGACGGTGATCGACTATGGGGAGAATGCTTCGGTTTGCTGCCATTTTGCTCTGTGGTTCGAGCTTGACTCTTCAAATCGGAGAACCGGATCCTATCGGCAGCGTTCCGGCAGCGAAATTGTAGGAAATACGAGCGGCCAACATGGGCAAAGGAATGCACAAGCCGGTGTGGCTGGGATCGCTCGTATCCTCGCCAGCGGCCTCGGCGTTGCTTTCGGACACGGCGCGTGCAACTTCTCTGCGCGCCGGTGATGAAGGAGAGTACCATGGTGCTTCCGGCTGGTTTTGTGCTTGCAACGCTCGTGCCGATGCTGATCGCCGGCCCAAGTGAGAGGAGGATCAGGCCTGCTGGACGACCGCCTTGGTGCGCGCGCCCTCGATGAAGGCGAGCGTGGTTTCGAGGTCGACGATGCCGGCCTGGCTGCCGAGGCCGGTCGCGTTGAGGGCGGAGGAGGCTTGCGCCAGCCGCGTCGCCTCCTCCGGGCCGTAACCCTCGAGCAAGCCGGCGGCGAAGCCGGCGTTGAACGCGTCCCCGCAGCCACAGGTGCAGACGACGTCGATTTCGAAGGCCGGCATGTGGAAACGGGTTCCGTCGGCATGATGGTAGTAGGCGCCGGCCTCGCCCATGGTCATGATCGTGCACTGCACGCCGAGGTCGTTGAAATAGATGCCGATGTCCTCCTTCATTTGAAGACCCGACAGCGCTCGCGCTTCCTCGATGGAGGGGATGAAATAGTCGGTATAGGGCAGCAGGCCGGCGACGTTTTCCATGTCCTTGCGGTCAGCAGCGAAGACGTCGAGCGTGGTGATAAGGTTCCGGCGCTTGGCCTCGGCCATGAGGCGGAAGCTGCGCTCGCCGTCCATCCTATCCATGAGTCCGGTGCCGCCAATGTGGATGATCTTCGCATCGAGGATCCTGTCATAGTCCTTCTCATCGATCACGAAGGCGCCGGTGGCACCCCGCATGTGCAGCGCTGGCCGCTGGCCGTCCGGCCGGGTCGTGACGATGGAGGAGGAGGTGCCGACACCGGGGCAGAGCTGCATCATCGACGTGTCGATGCCGAACTCGCCCAGCCGGCGGATGACCCATTCACCCATCAGGTCGTCGCCGATTCCGCCGACAGCGCAAACCCTCATGCCGTATTTCGCCGCGACGATGGCCGCCGCCCCCGCCGCCCCGGACACGGCCATCGTCACTTCATCGATGAAATAGGTGTTGCCTCCCGGCGCGATTGCCGTGACCGGCCGGCCGAGGCAATCGAATGTGTAGAAGCCGATTGAGGTATAGTCGTACTGCATTCCGTGGTCCTCCCGACCTGGCGCATTCGCGCGAACGACGCCGATAGATGTCAACAAGGCTCCGCCACGCCGGCCCAACTCGACCGCCGCACCGTCACATGCAATGTCTCGCGTTCCTCCCGGAATCGCCTCAGCTGTCCAGCAAGCTCTCCCCGACCTGCTCGTCCGTTAAGATCACATGAGGGGACAGAAGTTTCATGGCAGCGCGGAAGACCGCAAGTTTGTGCCAGCCGCCCGATGCCAACACGATCTTGCGCGCAGAGCGCAAGGAATGCGGGTCGACCGCGACCACGCGCCGGTTGACATCATGGTCAATGACACGGCCCTCCACATCGATGAAGCGGCACAGAATGTCACCGATGGCACCGGCCCGTTGCAACGAGACCATCTCCTCCTTTTCGAGGAGGCCGTAGCTTGCGAAGGTGGAGGAAGGCGAGAGGTCGCCCACGCTGACAATGGCGATGTCCAGGTTCTCCGAACGGCGGAAGACCTCGCGGATACCCGGATGGTTGAGAAGCGCGTCGCGCGTCCGCTCGTCCGGCGCGAAAACGGGGGCGGCGATCAGGAAGCTTTCGGCTGAAAGCCGGTCGCCGAGCCGCCAGGCGAATTCCGAGGGGTTGAAGGAGCTCACCTTGGTGAGGCCGCCGAGCAGCGACACCACCGAAACGCCGGCATGCTGCTGCTGCGGGATCGACGGCAAGCAGGAGCTCAGCGTCTTTCCCCAGCCGAGGCCGACCGTCATGTTCTCGCTGAGCAGGTCGGTCAGGTACTCACCGAGCACGGTGCCGATGATCTCCGGCACCATGTCTGGCTTCTGCGGCATCGGCACGATGATGGCGCGCTCGACCTTGAACTTGCGCTCCAGCTCCCGCTCCAGCTTGACGCAATGGCTGTGCTTGGAGAGGACGCGGATCTGCACCGTGCCGTCAAGACGCGCGGCGGACAGCATGCGCAGCACGCGCGTGCGCGTCATGCCGAGCTCCTGGGCGACCTGATCCTGTGTCAGGCCCTCCTTGTAGTATAGCCAGGCGGCTCGGGTCCGCAGATCCTCGTTCAAGTCAGACACTCTCGCACTCTCTCGTCAGTTTGATCTAGGCTGCGTATAAAGGACGGAACCGGCGATTGCTGCAAGTGTGATCGCGCTCAGTTGCGGCGGCGGAAGAGATCGACCAGTACGGCGATTAGCACGACGCCGCCGACAATCACGCGCTGCCAGAAGCCGGATACGTTGAGCAGAACGGTGCCGTTGGCGAGTACGGTGAGCAGCATTGCGCCGAGCATCGTGCCGACGATCGAGCCCTGGCCGCCGCGCAGGCTGGTTCCACCGAGGATCGCCGCGGTGATCGCGCCCATCAGCCACCCCTCACCGACCGAGGGCTGGCCCGCGTCCATGCGGCTCGCGAACAGGATGCCGGCGAGCGCGGCGAACATGCCGGCAAGGCCGAAGACGACGAATTCCACGAACTTGACGCGGATCCCGACGAGGACGGCCGCATCGCGATTGCCGCCTGCGGCGAAGATGTTGCGGCCGAAGCGCGTCTGCGTCAAAAGCCAGATCAAACCGCCGCCGGAAAGGAGGAAGATGAGGACCGGGATCGGCACGGACAGGATCTCGCCCTTGCCGAAGACGCCAAAGTTCTCTCCGAGCGGCCGGATCGGATAGCCCTTAGTGATGACCATGGTGAGGCCCGCGAAGATTTCCCAGGTGGCGAGCGTGACGATGAAGGGGTTGAGGCGCAGCCCCGCCACGAAGAATCCGTTGATGAAGCCGAGGCAGAGGCCGAAGGTCATGGTCAGCGGAATGACCATGTAGGCATGCACGCCGAACACGGTCAGCAGCAGCGAGCCCACGATTGCCGAAAGGCCCGCCGTCGCGCCCACCGAAAGGTCGATGCCGCCGACGAGCAGCACGAGCGTCTGGCCGAGCGCGACCAGACCGACGAAGGCCGCCTGCCGTGCGACGACCGACATGTTATAGGTCGAAAGAAAGTTGTCGGTCGCCAGCGAGAGGACGACCATCAAGGCGATCAGTGCGACTAGGATGCCGCTCGCCTCCCATTGCCAGAACCGCGTGAGGAGGCCGGCGCGCTTGGGCTGAACCTGGGCAGAGGAAACGGTGATGTCGTGTGTCATATCTTGGCCCTTCCGATGCCTAGCTCATGGCAAGCTGTAGAAGCGATTCCTGCGTGGCCGCGGAGGCGGTGGGGATTCCCTTCACCTTGCCTTCGTGCATCACGACGATGCGATCCGAAACGTCGAGTACTTCGTCCAGTTCCGAGGAGATGAAGACGATCGACAGCCCTTCCCGGTCGGTGAAGCGACGCAGCTCGTTCTGGATCTCGAATTTCGCGGCGACGTCGATGCCGCGTGTGGGTTCGTCCATGATGAGGACGCCGGCGTTGCGCATCAGCCAGCGGCCGATGATCACCTTCTGCTGGTTGCCGCCGCTTAGGCTGGTGATCGGGTCGGCGGGCGCGCCGAGCTTGATGCGTAGGCGCTCGACGAAGCCGTCGACCTCGCGCAACATGTCAGCGTTACGCATGCGCAGCAGACCGCTGAAGCGGTCAAGTGAGGGCAGGGTCATGTTTTCCGCGATGCTGAGCAGCGGGAAAATGCCTTCCTGCTTGCGCTCCTCCGGCAGGTAGACGAGGCCCCTGGCGATGCAGTCGAGCGGGCTCCTGCGCGCGTCGAGGCGCTCGCCGAACAGCTCGACGGTGCCGATGTCGGCCTGGGTGAGGCCGAAGATGCACTTGGCGACCTCCGTGCGCCCCGCGCCGATGAGGCCGGAAACGCCGAGGATCTCGCCGCGGTGGAGTTCGAAGCTGACGTTCTCGAACTCGCCATGGCGGGTGAGATTGTCGACCTTTAGCACAACGTCGCGCTTCTCGAGGCCAATATGCGGGGCGGGATTGCCGCGCCCGACGACGCGTCCCGCCATTTGGCGCACCATTTCGTCCTTGGTGGTGGTCTTCGGATCGAGCTCGATGACATAGGCGCCGTCGCGCAGCACCGTGATGCGGTCGGCAAGTTCGAGGATCTCTCCGAGGCGGTGGGAAATGTAGAAGACCGCGCCGCCCTCAGCGCGGAAGCGCCGTACGTAGCTGAAGAGCTTTTCCGTCTCGTGCGAGGTGAGGGCCGCCGTCGGCTCGTCGAGGATGAGAATGCGCGCCCGTCTCGCGGCGGCGCGGGCGAGCTGCACGAGCTGCTGCTGCGCCTTGCTCAGCCGGCAGGCCTTGCTGCGCGGGTCGATTGAGTCATCAATCTCGAGGAGGTGGCGAAGCGCCTTCTGCCGCGTCTTCCGCCAGTCGATCGCGATCCCCGCAGTCTCGTAGGCGCCGAGCATGATGTTCTCCGCGACAGTGAGCTCCTGCACGAGGTTGATTTCCTGCGGGGCTATGCCGATACCGGCCTTCTGGGCGTCGAGCGGGCGGGCGAAGGAGACTTGTTCGCCGGTGCGGTAGAGCGTCCCGGAGGTTGGCCTTATCCTGCCGCAGAAGATGCTCATGAGGGTGCTCTTGCCCGCTCCGTTCTCGCCGATGATCGCGTGGACCTCGCCTGCGTGAATGCCAATCGAGACACCCTTGAGGGCATGAACAACGCCGTAGGACTTGGCGATATCACGGGCTTCGAAGATGTATTGCGTCATGGCCGGCGTCTCCGGAACGGGGCACGTCGTTACGCGCCCCGCCCTGTTAAGGGTTATTTGCAGTCTTCCTTGGTGATGAAACGCGAACCGGTGTCGTGGAAAAAGGGTGTCGTATGGTTCTCATTCATGGCGACGAGGTACTTCACCGCCCAGTAGCCCATGTCCCATTGGCGCTGCGCCTTTAGCGCCGTAATCGTGCCGTCGCAGACCGAATCGACCGCCTCAGGCAGATCGTCCATGCCGACGATCGCCACCTTGCCGACGAGTCCCGCGTTCTTGACCGCCCGCGCAGCGCCAATCGGGTTGGAGGCATTGGAGCCGAAGATACCGGCGATGTCGGGATTCGCCTGCAGCGCGTTCTCCGTGAGCGTGACGGCTTCCTCCAGGACGTCGTTGTCTGGCTGCTCGAACGCGATGGTAATGTCCGGATAGCTTTCCAGCGCCTTCTTGAAACCCTGGATGCGCTCGACGTGGTCGGAGGCCGTGAGGCTGCCAGAGAGGATGCCAACCTTGCCTTTGCCGTTCAGGTGCGTGGCCAGGAACTCGCCGAGGTCGTGGCCGTCCTGATAGCTGCTTTTCGGGCCGACGAAGGGGAATTTCTCGTCGCAGAACGAGTTGAACGTGATGACGTTGATGCCAGCCTCGCGCGCCTCAGTGAGAAGCTGCACGTTGGTGGCGCGGTCGAGGCAGGCGACGGCGAGCCCGTCCGGCTTGCGACCGATATTAGTCTCGATGCGCTGGTTCTGGTCGGCGACGTCGGCCTGGGGCGGCTGGTCCCAGATGACGTTGACCTTAATGCCCGATTTTGCCAGTTCCTCGGCGGCAAACTTGCTGCCTTCTGCTACGACCTCGTACCAGGGATGGATGACCTTGGGTATGAAGACGACCGTCAGCTCCTTGCCGATCGGCTTAATCAGGTCCTGCTGACTCTGGGCGGTCGCGCTGAGAGCGGCCACCATCGATATGATGCCTGCGGTCGTCAGAAGTTTGGACAGTTTCATTTTTACCTCCCAGTTGAAAACTATGTCGGGCGGCAGCCTCGCGCCGGCGGCGGTCTCCGAGATTTCGCCGCGGGCGCGGCCGCAAGCCCTTCGCCTCGCCCGCCCTCTCGTCAATGTCGAACATTTATAAATGCACAAAATACAATGTGCGATATTTTATGTTGATGTCAACCACTTTTGGAGATCGCGCGACGATCGCGCATATGCGGCTGTTATCGAACTGAAAAAGCACGTCGGTGGGGTGGATGAAAGTCGGGCAAGCTTCGGCTTAGAGCGGGTTAAGCGATTGTGGGCTTGCATATTTGTTCACAGCAACGTACATGTGTGCATCAGTTAAGGAGATGCCGATGAAGGCTGGCTTGCTCAGAGCACCGAATGACCTATCGTTCGAAATCGTGCCCGACCCTGTGCTGGCGGCGGGCGACCTTCTCATCCGCGTGCGCGCGGCCACAGTCTGCGGCACCGACATCCGCATCTTCCGCGGCCGCAAAACCGCCGGCATTCGGTATCCCTCGATAATCGGCCACGAATTCGCCGGCGAGATCGTCGACACCGGCGGCAACGGCGGCTTTTCCTGCGGCGCGGCGGTCGCCGTCTGTCCGGCCATACCCTGCGGCTACTGCGACTATTGCAAGCGCGGCTACGAGAACATCTGCCAGAACCTGACGGCGATCGGCTACGAGCTCGACGGTGCGTTTGCCGAGTACATCCGCATTCCAGCTCGCGCTATCCAGGCGCGCAACGTCTTCCACATCCCCGAGAACGTGAGCTGGGAGACGGCGGCCCTCGTCGAGCCGCTCTCCTGCGTTTTGAACGGCCAAGAGAAGATCGGCATCGACGTGGGCGACACTGTGGTCGTCCTCGGCTCCGGCCCGATCGGCCTGCTTCACATCAAGCTCGCGCGCCTGTCCGGCGCCCATCGGATCATCGTCAGCGAGCCGAGCGCATCGCGCCGTGAGGCGGCGATCTCCGCCGGCGCCGACATCGCGATCGATCCTGTCAACGAGGATCTGCGGGCGATCGTGCACGCAAGCACGAACGGGCTCGGCGCCGACAAGCTGATCGTCGCGATCGGAGTTGCGAAACTGGTTAACGACGCCCTCTCGCTCGTGCGCCACCGGGGCAGTGTGAGCCTCTTTGCCGGCTTCTCCTCCGCCGAAATGGCGACGATGGACGTAAATCTCATCCACTACAACGAGCTGCTCGTCACCGGCTCCTTCGGGCTGAACCGCCTGCAGTTTGAGAAGTCGCTCGACATGATTGCCTCCGGCCGCGTCGAGGTCGATTCGATGCTGACCCACCGCTTCGAGCTCAAGGACATCGGCATTGCGCTTCAGACAGCCGAGGGGGGCAGCGCCGTGAAGGTCGCTGTCATCAACGCATGACGTTCGGAGCGACAATGGCAGGGCGCCTCGGCGCGCTGAAGGCGCATTATCCCATCGTCATCATAGGTGGCGGCATCAACGGCTGCGGCCTGTTCCGCGACCTTTCGGCGCAAGGCGTTGATTGCCTGCTGGTCGACAAGGGCGACTTCTGTTCCGGCGCGAGCGCGGCGCCCTCACGACTCATCCACGGCGGGATAAAATATCTGGAGACGGGGGAGGTCCGCCTGGTACGCCAGTCGGCGATGGAGCGCAACCTGCTCCTGAAGAACGCGCCGCATTACGTTAAGCCGCTCGAGACGGTGCTGCCCGTCCGGTCCTGGTTCGGCGGCATCGTGCCTTCGGTCAAGCGCTTCTTCGGCTTGAAGGCGAAGCTCAACGACCGGGGTGCGGTTATCACCGAAATCGGACTGCTCCTCTACGATCTGTTCGGCCGGCACTTCCGCACCATGCCCAACCACCGAATGCGGCTGAAGCGCGCGATACGTGTGGCGATGCCGGAACTCACCAAAGATATCGTTGCCGCCGGCATCTATTACGAGGGCCGCATCACCCATGCCGAGCGGCTCGGCCTGGAACTCCTCATCGACGGCATGGGCGATAGCCCGCAGGCAGTCGCGCTCAACCACGTCGCCGCTTCGGGTGACGGCCGGGGCGGCGTCGTGCTCGCCGACGCGCTCACAGGCGAAAGGGCGACGGTTACAGCCGACGTCGTCGTTAATGCCGGCGGCGCGTGGATTGACGCGGTCAATCGGGCGCTCGGCATCGAGACGCGGCACATGGGCGGCAACAAGGGCTCGCACCTGATCGTCCGCAATGAGAGGCTCCACAGGGCGCTCAGCGGCCGGATGGTCTATTTCGGCACGGCCGACGGCCGCGTCAACTTGCTTTATCCCTTCATGGGAAATGTACTCATCGGCTCTACCGACATTCCCGTCGACGATCCGGACAGCTCCGTCTGCGACGCGGAGGAGCGTCGCTATCTCTCGTCGGTGACGCGCGCGGTCTTCCCCAACATCGAGATTCGGCCGGAGGAGATCATCATGGCCTATTGTGGCGTCCGCCCGCTGCCGCGGAGCGAGGGCCTCGACCCGGGTGCCGTCAGCCGCGACCATACGATCGTGCGCGACGTGATGCCGGACGGCCGCACCCCGCTCATTTCATTGATCGGCGGCAAGTGGACCACCTATCGCGGCTTTTCGGAGGAGGCCGCCGACCTCGTGCTCGGCCTTCTCGGCCGCAGACGTCGTGCGTCGACACGGGAAATGCCGATAGGCGGCGGACGCGACTATCCCGGCGACGCGGATGCTGCCCGGGGCTTCGTCGACGCGCTCTCGCAAAGCACACGCTCGCGCGAGGCCGCGGCCGACCTGCTGCGCCGTTACGGCACCCGCGCCCGGCTGGTGGCGGAGGCGGTGGGAGCGAACGGAGACCGTCCACTGCGGTCGCTGCCCGCCTACGGCCGGGTTGAGCTCGCCTGGATCTGCCGGAACGAATGCGTGGGCCGACTCACCGACCTCCTGTTCCGCCGCACCGACATCGCCCTCTCCGGCCGCCTTTCCGTTGCGGTAATCACGGAGGCGGCGGAGATCGCCGCCGAAATCCTTGGGTGGGATGTCACCCGCCAGCAGTATGAAATCGACGCCACTCTGCAAACGTGTCACGCTCGCAGCATGTCCACGGTATAGCTAGAAGGCACGAAGGACGGTCGCATGTATGCGTCTTCGTTGGGTCGGCGTTGAAACGGAGCGTCGGCGGCAGCTGTGCGCCAATCGCTACCACGAGCGCTGGCCGGCTGCAGGAAGAATCTCCGTCGGGAGCTTCCGATCATTATTCAATACAGTCGGGCGACCATCGCAGGCTCCGAATGCCCTGGTTGAAGATCGGATTTGACTTCGCCGGCCAGTGGACAGTACGCGAACAGAACGATCTGCTCTGCAACAGCCGTCAAATCTTCACAGCGGACTTCGGCGGCGGGCCGCGAAGTTTGCCGGCATCGCCCAGTTTGGCTTGTTGCCAAGCACCTTCTGGAGGAAACCAGCCGCATAGCTTGTATCCTCGTTGGCGTTCTCTCGGAAAGACCACCAACTTCGCAGGTCATCGATTACCTGGTCTATCTCGATCTCCGCGTGGAATTCCTGATCGATTGTCGCTGCGTATACCGTGAGGCAGAACGTCGTGGCGACATAGCCTTCGGGCCAAAACTCGGCGGCAGATCCGTGAGCGGCCTGCTGTCGAGGCGTGGTCGCAACGAGGGGCATCTCGGCTATGAGTTCGCTCAACATCAGCGACGGAGCAAATTCGAAGAACTCGCGGCGTTCGGTTTTCTTAGCCGGCCTTTGTTGCTCTATGTTTTTCAGGCAACGGACAAAGGCACGCGCAAGTTTCAGCTCGTCGATCTGAAAGCGACATCCCATGAGCTCACCGCACAATTTCGCATGCGCTTCGAACGCCGTTCTGAACCAGTGGAGCTGTCTCGCAGCGATCCGCAGGGGCTTGTTCGTCGGCGGCAGATGCGAGATCAACTGGGAAAGATCAAACATGGGCCGCGTACCTCCCAAAAAGTGAAGACAGCACGGCGACGTTCTGCGTCCGGAAGGCTTGTGAAATCTCGTCCTGAAGCGCAGTCGCTAGATTGGTCGCGGCCTGAATCATCTTCGCGTAATCTCCGTTGTCGCGGTCCGACAGCAGGTACAGCAAGACGGAGAAGACGGCCACCTGCGCGACGGCTTCCTTCGAGACGGGGGAATGGGCGTCCAGATAGTCGATCCTGATAGGCTCTTCCCTTAGAAGCTGGAGGGCTAGTTGCGCGGCGAAAGTCTCGGGTGCATCGCGAGACGTGACCTGGCCAAAGGCCTTTCGCCCGGCGCTCTGGCTGACCAACGCCCTGCTGGCGCCCAGCTGGCTGAGGACGATTTTCATCGTCTCGTAGAATACAGCGGAGAATTCCTCCGATTGCCCACCAGGCGCCATCATGTCCTGGAGCTTGTGAGATCCAAGCGTCACCTCGCCGAAAACCGTATGTACGACGCTGCTTACCATCTGGTCGACGCTGCGAGCAAGCAGGCCCATTTCCCGGAGTGCTGTCAACGCGATCCTGGAAGCAGGGGGAGGAAGCTTGGTCGGCGCCGTCTCCTGCACGGCGTCACATCCTCTCCTCAAAGCATATCGCAATCCACGCAGCACGTCCTTCAGTTGCGCTGCGTCTGGAGCGAATTGTGGCCGCACGCCCATGACCTACCCCCATGACACTACTGCATCGCTTTCGCTACGCCGGCTTCCGCCAACATAGCTCCTCCGCGTCTCGGAGTGGACTCTATAAATCGTCGGGTCGCCTCGTAACTTGCAACGCCCGCCTGGCTTCCGAGACCAGTCGCGTTAAGCGCCGAAGACGCTTGGCCGAGCTCGACCGCGAAATAGGGAGAAAGGCCCTTGACGAGGCCAGTGGCAAATCCACCATTGAAGCAATCTCCACATCCGCAGGTACATTTTACCTCAACCTGGAAGGCTGGAGAATGGAACTCCAGGCCCGTCTGGTCGACATAATAGGCGCCATCGGCACCAAGTGTCAGGATGACGCACCCGGCGCCCCTGCTCAGCAGGAAGCGGGCAAGGTCGCGGTTCTCCCTCAATCCGGATAGCGCCTTGGCCTCCTCTTCGGATGGAAGGAAATAGTCGGTGTGGGGAAGAAGAGCCTCGACCTTCGGAAGGTCTTCCGGCGTCGAAGCGAAAACGTCAAGAGTGGTGATCACGCCCCGACGGCGCGCCTCTGACATCAGTTCCGCCGTCCTGCCGGTGTCATCCATGCGATTCATGAGGCCAACGCCGCCGATATGCAGGATTTTCGTGTCGAGCAATCCATCGATGTCTGAATCTGATACGTAGAATGCGTCCGTGGCGCCCCGTTTGTGCAGGGCCGGCCGCGTGCCGTCCGGACGCGTGGTCACGATCGAGGAAGAGGTCGAGAAGCCCTCGCAGCGCTGCATCATACGTATGTCCACCCCGTATGAGCTGAGCTTCATGCGGACCCAATCTCCCATGTCGTCGTACCCGACACCTCCGACCGCCTGTACGCGCAGGCCGTATTTGGCGGCGACGATGGCGGCAGATCCCGCCGCGCCCGAGACCGCAAGTGTATAGTCCTCCACGAAATATGTCTGGCCACCCCGCGGTATGTTGGCTACCGGCCGGCAGAGGGCGTCGAAGGTGTAGAAGCCTACGCAGCTGAGATCGAATGTCGTCGACATCAATTCACCCCAACTCGATTGCCGTCTTCGCCGAAGAAGTAGAGGCGACTTGTGTCAAAACCCACGGCAATGGCGCTGTCGATTGGGGCGCGGAATTCACGCCCCGTCTTGATCTCGATGTTCTTGTTTCCCGTGCGTACTGTGAGGTAGGTGATGTCGCCCGTGGGCTCCACCCCGTAGACCTGCCCCTGAAGGTTGTCTCCGCCAACCTGACAGTCCTCCGGACGGACGCCAAGCGTGATGTTTCCGGAGAGACTTGCAGGGCAAGGAACCCTAACGCCCGCGGCTGAGAAGGTGCCGTTTTGTGCCGTGCCGGGGATGAGGTTCATCGGCGGCGAGCCGATAAAGCCGGCCACGAAGGTGTTGGCCGGGTTCGAATAGATGTCGTCCGGCGCCCCGATTTGCTGGATGACGCCCTTGTTCATGATCACGATGCGATCTGCCAGCGTCATCGCCTCGATCTGGTCGTGGGTCACGTACACAGTGGTCACCCTCAGTTCGCGTTGCATATGCTTGATCTGTACGCGCATGCTGGCACGAAGCTTCGCGTCCAGATTGGACAAAGGCTCGTCCATGAGGAATACCTGCGGGTGACGCACGATTGCACGCGCGAGTGCCGCACGCTGGCGCTGTCCCCCTGAGAGGGCGCCAGGTTTGCGATCCAGGAAAGGACCCAATTCGACCATCTCCGCCGCGCGCCGGATGAGGTCATCATGCTTTGCCTTCGGCACCTGACGCATCCTCAGCGGGAAGCGGATGTTCTCGTAGATCGACATGTTCGGATAAAGGGCATATCCCTGAAAAACCATGGCCACGTCCCTGTCACGGGCGTCGATTTCGTTCATCAACTCGCCGCCGATGTGGATCTCGCCTTCCGTCGGGTGTTCAAGGCCAGCAATCATCCGCATGGTCGTCGTTTTTCCGCAACCAGATGGGCCCAGAAGTACCAGGAACTCTTCGTCGACAACGTCGAGGTTCATGTCCTGTACGCCGACGAACGAGCCGAAGCTCTTGACGACGTTCTTGAGTAGAATGGAAGCCATGGTTTATCCTTTCACGGCACCCATCGTCAGCCCGCGCGAAAGATGCTTCTGGATCAGGATCACGAGGATCAGGATCGGCGCGAAGGCGATGAACGAGACAAGTGCGATTGCGTTGTAGATCACCCCATCGGAGCCGCCGGTGAAGTTGGCGAGCGCAACCGACATCGTGTAGGCTTTCGACGTCGAGGCGATGAGGAGTGTGAAGAGAAACTCATTGATGGCGAAAATGGCCGCGATGACCGCCGCTGTAATGATGCCGGGCAGACAGGCCGGGATCATGATTTCCCACAGAATGGTCAGGTCGCCTGCGCCGTCGGTCCGCGCCGCGTCCTCGAGCTCCTTCGGGATATCCAGCATGTAGCTACGGATGATCCAGGTCACGAGGCTGAGATTGATGGCCGCGTAGATGAGCATGAGCGCCCAGACGGAGTCGAGCAGGCCGATGTTCTTGAACAGGAAGAAGATCGGCACAGCGACGATCGCCGGGGCCATCATCCGCGTGGAAAGGATATAGAAGCCGATGTCTTCGCGGCCCTTGAACTCGTATCGAGCAAGCGCAAAGGCTGCGGGGATCGCAAGAACAAGGTCGATGACGACGGACCCGGCTACAGCCAGAATCGAGTTTCGTAGGTAGAGCGCGATGGGCCAATCGCTTACAAGCAGGCGCCATGCATCCAGGCTCCAGGTCGGCCAATAGATGGGTTCTGGAACAATGATCTCGGTGCGCGGGCGGAAGCCGATCGTCAGGAACCACAGGATTGGCACCACGCAGACCAACGCCCAACTGACGAGGATGATGTAGCGGACAAGAAGGTTGTCACCACCGGATTTGCGAATGCTGGCCATGTCACGACTTTCCTGACTTGAATGCACGCTTGACGATCGTTTGGGCGATGACAATCGTGATGAGGAGCATCAGGACAGAGGCGGCGGATGCATAACCGAAGTTGAACATCCGGAAGCCCTGGCGATAGATGAAGTAGCTCATTGTCTCTGTCGCGCCGCCAGGTGTGCCCTGGGTCATAATGTAGACATTGGTGAACATTGTCGTGATATCGATGCCTCGCAGCGTTACCGCGACGACGATGATCGGCCGCATCATCGGAAGCGAGATGTTCCAGAAGATGCTCGACCAGCTTGCCCCATCGAGCCGAGCGGCTTCTTCAATTTCCTCGTCCTGCCCCTGGAGGGCACCGACAAAGATGATGAAGAGGAAGGGAGTCCACTGCCAGACATCGGCAACAATGAGGGTCAGCCGCGCCAGCCATACGGACGACAGCCAATCGACATTGTTCGACGCCAATCCGACCGACATTAGCAGATCGGAAATCACGCGGCCGTCGTTGAAGGCGAGCTTCCAGATGAATGCTACCGCAGACGGCATGAACAGCATGGGCATCAGGAAGACGATCCGCCAGCCACGTACAAATGGATCGCGGTAGCAAAAGAACGCAACTGTCATTGCTATGATTGTCTGGAGGGACAACGACAGGCCGCCTATAATCGCAGTGTTGCCGAGTGCAGCCCAGAATTCCCGATCCTGGATGATGCGCGTGTAGTTCCCGAGGCCGGCCCACGACCAGTTCACGAACTTGACGACGAAAAGGCTCTGATACATAGCGAACAGGCCAGGGTAGAGCGTGATCGCAAGCAGGTACAGGACCGCGGGTCCGACAAGAAGATAGGGAAACATCTTCTTAGCGGTCGCCGAGCGAGGGCGGCGGACCGAGTACACCGCTGCAGCGGGAGCGGCCTTGGCCGCCCCCTTTTCAAGTGTTTGCGTTGAATGTGCCATGGATTTAGAACGGCAATGCCTTGCCGCCACCAACATACATGCCTGGTGCCACGTCTGCATACGCGACGGAGCCGTTGCCGCCTGAGACGCCGTTCTTCTCCATGATACTCTTCCAAGCCGCTTGACCGTTCTCAAGAGCTTCCTTGGCGGAGATCTGGCCGGTAACTGCGCGGTTAATTTCGTTGCCGAGAGCCTGTTCCATCTCAAACATGCCCGGAAGACGGGGCGCGCACCATGCATGTTCAAGGCTATCCGCCCAGACTTTAGCAGGTTGGCTGACCGCTCTTAACCGCTCATTCGCCAACACGGAGCGATAGCCGGGGGCCACGCCGTTGGCGTTGGCCTCATTCATGGCCATGATGGAGGAGGTTGTAAGGAAGGCGAGCATTAGGAACGCGCCTTCAGGGTTCTGCGAGGTAGCAGCGACGCAAGATGTCGAGCCTGCAATGTTCGGCGGAGCGAACACACCGCCCGAAATCCGCGGCTCATAGATGGTCACAAAATCATCAACGATTTTCGACTGGTCCGGGCGCATGGCCTGGGTGCCGCTGTCCTGCCAGCTGATATTGGCCGCAACCTGACCGCCGAGCCAGGCGGCGCGGTTTTCGCCCCAGCCGGCGCCCGAAACGCCCTCGATGGCATTCTTCTGAAGCGCCATGATGATGTCCATGGCCTTCATCCCGGCATCGCTCGTCAACTGCGGAGTCCACTGATCGTCGAAGAGCTTCAACCCGGCCTGTGCGGCGATGTGCTCCCAAGTGTAGGTAGCCCAGAAGCCACGCGCCGCCATCAGGCCGACGCCCGACACGCCACCGCCGAGTTTGTTCGCTTCGGCGGTAATGCGGATCAGCTCATCATAATTCGGAACGGAGTTCGCACGATCGATCGGTCCGCCAAGGATTTTCTCCATGATCGATTTGCGAAGGTGCACCATCTGAATGTCACAATCGAACGGAATGCCGACGAGCTTTCCACCGAAATAGCCATAGTTGAGGCGGTATGTGTCGTAGAAGTCGTCCAGCGGGAGCTTCCACTTTTCGGCGAACTCGGTAAGCTCGTACAGGAAGCCCGGACCGGCGAAATCACCCAGCCACGGAGAGAAGAATTGCAGCGCGTCGAAGGTAGCGTTGCCTGAAATGAACTCAGAAACGGCTTTGTCGTAGAAGCTGTCGTCCGGGATCGGAACAAGCTCCACCTTGATACCGGACAACTGTTCGAACGGCTTCAGACCCTCAGCCGCCGACTCCTGGTCTGCTGCTCCGACGGCGAAGCGGACGGTTTTACCTACTTGCTCCGAACGTACCTGTTCCCAATCGACCGTTCTGATCCAGTCTTTTGCCGGATCCCACAACGGCTCGTCTGACATCGAGTAGAGCTTGCGGTAGTCCTCCCGCACGTAGTCGATAACCGAGATCTTGTCGAGAATGGACTGGATATCCGGAAGATCGGACTGGGCGAAGGCCGGCAGCCTCAGGCTGGAAGCCGCACCTGCGGCCAAGCCCAACACTGCGGTCTGCCGCAGAAAGTTGCGGCGCGACACACCCGTATTCAAGATAGTCATTAACTGTTCCTCCCCAATGTAAACTAACCAGTTGAATGCCCATGGAGGCAAGACTGTTTTGGCGCGGCCTCCATTCCGTGCCATTGCAGTGTCGACATTCGCTCACAAGCGACGGAACAATTGCCAACAAAAAATACAATGTGTTCATCATCTGCCCGATGTCAACCACTTTCTCCGCCGTTTTGGCGGCCAGAACGCGAACATCAATGGTGTCGGACGGTAATATGTGCGAAAATCAGTTTGTTGCTGGAACGATGGCAGGGGAATGCGGGGCGGCTGGCTGACGGGGGAGCGCGTCGCTGTTTTGGCGGAAACCGCCCCTGTTCTTGAGCCCTTGCCGTTCGCGTCCCCCAGGAGGAGGAGTGAAATCGCGGCAACAGTGTGCTATCGACCGCTACGCCTGTAGAACCCATGAGGAATGCAAATGCAGATCACGTCTCCAGTTGTAATGGCTCAGAGTGAGTCTGAGAGACTGCGAGCTCGCGTCGTGTGGCTGTATCACGTGGAGAACTACACGCAGAACGACATTGCTAGTCAGCTTGGCATCAATCGCGTGATGGTCGTCCGGCTACTGGCTGAGGCGCGGCGTCGCAACGAGGTCCGCGTTTCCATTTCGTCGCCGCTCTCTGACATGGTGGCGCTCGAAAGGGAGCTTGAGACCGTCTTCGGAGTCAGGCGGGCAATTGTCGCGCCATTCAGTGATCCCGAAGGGGACCCCACGAAAGTCATCGCCGCCGCCGCCGGCACGCTCATATCCGGGATGATGAAATCGGGGATGGTGGTCGGCGTGGGCTGGGGACGAACCCTTTACAATACGCTGCCCTTCATTGCTGGGGCGACTCTCGAAGACTTCCGCGTCGTCTCCTTGTTGGGTGGTATCTCTGCGGCGCGGCGCTTCAATCCAGCCGAATTTGCCTGGCAGTTCGCTGAACTATTCATGGGCGAGGGTTTCCTGGTTCCTGCGCCGGCGGTAGTCGACAGTCCGGAAACGAAGCATGCTTTGCTCGAGAGGTGCGGGCTTGCGGCCATTTTCGAGATGGCGGACAAGCTCGACGTAGCCCTTTTGTCCGTCGGCGGGATTTCAGCCCTTACGACAAGCTATCGCACGGGCTATCTTAGCGAGGCTGACCGGCGCTCTCTCATCGACGCGGGCGCGGTCGGCGATGTTCTTTACAACTTCATCGACAAGCAGGGCAACGTGATCGATCACGAGGTGAATTCCCGCGTGATCTCGGTGAACCTTGATCGCTTGCGTCGCACGCCGGAGCGTGTGCTGATCTCTGGCGGCCCGGAAAAACTGCAGGCGCTCCTGGCCTCTCTCACCACCATAAAACCCACCACTCTGGTAACCGATGAACAAACGGCCAAGGCGTTGCTGTCGGCGTCGGAAGAGGCCGATATATAGTCCCGGCATATCGTTCCGGCGGAGGGGGTGAGGCGTCGATCAGCAACGCCGTGCCGGCACGACGGAACATTGTTGTTGTTTTACTGATATTTGTTCCATCGGGTTGCCCGTGATCCGGGTGGCCCACAAGGCGCGCCTGTCAATGATGCCGTGCCCACCGTGCGGGATCGCATGTGTGTGGTGAGGCGATGGCCGTCAATACCGGTTCAAGATAGAACCGAAGATGTCCCAGATATACCAATGGGATAATGGGATTTCCAACCAATTTTGAGCCGGGAAGACAGGCCGGCTGACCAGCATCGCGCACGCGATGGCCTGATTGAACATCGGTCGCCAGCCGACTTCGCGGCGTAGTCAGAAGCCCTCCCTACAATTTTCTTAGGACAATTCATACAACCAATTGAAATATAATCGCAATCACGGCTTCTCGCGTTGAGCAAACTTCTCACAGGCGCGCTTGTGAGGTCACATTGCTAGAACAAATATATTGACGAAATCACAAATGTACAATACGAAGGACGCCGATAGTGATTTGGGAGGATTGAAATGCCCATCAATGTTGCACCAACAGGGCTTGCGCGTGACCTCGTGCGTCGCGAGGAAGCAGGAAAGCCTATCCGCGTAGGCCTCATCGGCAGTGGAGAAATGGGCACCGACATCGTCACCCGTGTGGCCCACATGCCAGGCATCGAAATTGGCGCGATTTGCGATCTGAACGTTGCCCGGGCGCGCGAGGCAGTGGACATCGCCTACCAATCCGGGGGGCATCATCGCGACGCGGCCAGTTCGATGGATCTGAACGCAGTCATCGAGAGCGGAAAGGTCGCGATCACCGCAGATTCGGCTAACATTCTCAACAGTGGCCTTATCGACGTGGTGATTGATGCTACCGGCGTGCCCGCAGTCGGCGCCGAGATCGGTCTCGCCGCCATGGAGCACGGCAAGCACCTGGTGATGATGAATGTTGAGGCCGATGTGACGATCGGCGCCTATCTCAAGAGCGAAGCCGAGCGTCTTGGCGTGACCTACTCGCTCGGGGCGGGTGACGAGCCATCTTCATGCATTGAGCTGATCGAGTTCGTGTCGGCCATGGGGCATCCGATCGTTGCGGCCGGCAAGGGCAAGAACAATCCGCTGAACGTCGATGCTGTTCCAGACGACTATGCCGAGGAGGCCGCGCGCCGGAACATGAATGTCCGCATGCTCGTGGAGTTCGTCGACGGTTCCAAGACAATGGTTGAAATGGCTGCGATCGCGAATGCCACGGGACTAGTCCCTGACAAGCCCGGCATGCATGGCCCAGCGGCCACGCTGGACAAGCTTTCCTCAGTCCTGATCCCGGAGAGGGACGGGGGCGTCCTCTCGAAGGCGGGTGTGGTCGACTACTCCATCGGCAAGGGTGTGGCGCCGGGCGTTTTCGTTGTCGCCGACATGTCGCATCCGCGCATTTCCGAGCGCATGGAAGACCTCAAGATGGGCAAGGGGCCCTACTTCACCTTCCATCGCCCCTATCACCTCACCTCGCTCGAGGTCCCGCTCACCTGTGCGCGTGTCGTGCTTTACGGTAAGCCGGACATGGTGCCGCTCTCGACCCCGGTCGCGGAGGTCTGCGCGGTCGCCAAGAAGGACCTTTCGCCCGGCGAAACGCTCGATGCCATCGGTGAGTACTCCTATCGGGCCTGGATCATGACGGCGCCGGAGGCTCGGTCCTCCTCGGCAATCCCGTGCGGCCTGCTTCAGGGCGGTACCGTCATGCAGCCGATCCGTAAAGGAGAGCTTATTACCTATCAGAACGCGTCGGTTGCGCCCGGCTCGCGTATTGCGGAACTCCGCGCGCGGCAGGATACGCTCGTTTATGGAAGGGAGGCTTGATCATGTCGGGACGCGCCCGGGCGATGCAAGTGGAAGCCGAGACCAAAAATCTGCCCTTCATCTACCGCCAATACCAACGCGAGCAGCTTCTCGATGCGCTTCGAAAGATGCACCTCATTCGCCGGTTCGAGGAAGGAGCCGAAGAGTGCTATATGCGCGGACTTATTCACGGGACGATGCATCTTTCCATCGGCCAGGAAGCGAGCGCGATGGGGATCTGCATGCCTCTTGTCAACGAGGACCAGATGACCTCTACCCATCGCGGGCACGGCCACTGCATCGCCAAGGGCGCCGAAGTGAAGCGGATGTTCGCAGAGTTCTTTGGCAAGACTACCGGTTACTGTGCGGGCCGCGGCGGGTCGATGCACATTGCCGATGTGTCGACCGGGAACCTTGGCGCGAATGGGATCGTCGGGGGCGGGCTTCCGATCGCTGTCGGCGCGGCTCTCACCGCAAAGCGGCTCCGCACCGGCAAGGTTGTCGTCTGCTTCTTCGGTGACGGCGCGAACAACGAGGGTGCCTTCCATGAGGCGCTGAACATGGCGGCCATTTGGAAGCTTCCGGTCATTTTCGTGTGCGAAAACAACGGCTACGGCATGTCGACGTCGACCGCCCGCTCGACTGCGGCCGCGAACGTCGCTGATCGCGCGGCCGCCTACTCCATGCCGGGTGTGATCGTCGACGGCAACGTATTGTCGGACGTCGCCGAGGCTTCGCATGAGGCGGTTGAACGGGCCCGCCGCGGCGACGGACCGACGCTCATCGAATGCAAGACCTATCGGTATCGCGGACATTCCAAAAGTGACCGCAATCGCTATCGCACCAAGGATGAGATCGACGACTGGATGACTAATCGGGATCCGATCAAGCGCTACGAGGCCCAGTTGATCGAGTTCGGGATCGCGACGTCGGACGAGCTAGAGGCGATCCGCGGCAGTGTGCAGCAGGAAATCGACGCTGGCATCGAGTTCGCGAAGGCGAGCCCGATGCCGTCTATCGATGGCCTCGCTGACAACGTCTACACGCTCGAGGCATGACATGAACGCGTCAGTCAGAGAAATCAGCTACTCCCAAGCCATCCAGGAAGCCATGGCGATCGCCATGGAATCGGATGAGCGCGTAATCCTCATGGGCGAGGACATCGGCGTCTATGGCGGCGCCTTTCAGGTGACGGGCGATCTGATTGACCGCTTCGGCCCCGACCGCGTCATGGATACCCCGATTTCCGAGCTTGGCGGCGCAGGTGTCGCCGTCGGTGCAGCGGTCACCGGCTTGCGACCGATCTTCGAATTCCAGTTTTCCGATTTCGCCGCGCTCGCAATGGAGCAGATCGTCAACCAGGCGGCCAAGATGCGCTACATGCTTGGCGGTGCGGTGTCCGTTCCACTCGTCATGCGTTTCCCCGCCGGCTCCGGAACCGGGGCTGCCGCACAGCACAGCCAGAGCCTGGAAGCATGGCTCGGCCACGTGCCGGGGCTGAAGGTCATTCAGCCGGCGACGCCGCATGACGTGAAAGGAATGCTCCTTGCTGCCGTGGCGGATCCGGATCCTGTCATGATCTTCGAGCACAAGCTGCTCTACAAGATGAAGGGGCCGGTTCCGGAGGGACACTACACGGTGCCGCTGAACAAGGCGGAGGTCCGCAGGGAAGGGCGCGACGTTTCGATCGTCGCAACTTCGATCATGGTTCACAAGGCCCTGGAGGCTGCGGAAGTGCTTGCCGGCGAGGGCGTGAGCGCGGAAGTGATCGATCTTCGCTCAATCCGCCCCATCGACCGGGAAACGGTGATCGCCAGCGTGAAGAAGACCTCTCGGCTGATCTGCGTCTACGAGGGCGTGAAAACGCTTGGTGTCGGCGCGGAGATCAGTGCGATGATCGCCGAAAGTGAGGCGTTCGACTACCTCGATGCTCCGATATTGCGCCTCGGCGGGTCCGAGACGCCGATCCCCTACAATCCCGAGCTGGAAAAGGCTGCCGTCCCGCAGGTGCCGGACATAATCGATGCGGCCCGCGGCCTTGTTAGGGGAGTGCGATAGTATGGCCACCGAAGTCATTTTGCCGAAGGTCGACATGGACATGGCCACGGGCAGGATCTCGAAGTGGTTCTTCGGTGAGGGCGACGCCGTGAAGGAGGGCGACGTCCTTTTCGAGATCGAGACCGACAAAGCGGCTATGGAAATCGACGCGCCGGCAAGCGGAGTCCTACGCAACGTGACCGGCAAGGAAGGCGTGGATATCGCAGTCGGCTCGGCCGTCGCGTGGATCTATGCCGAGGGAGAGGCCGTCAACGAGACGGCCGTCCCCCTTTCGCCGTCGGCCACCGCCGAAAGTCCGCTGCCCGTATCCGAGGCGAAGACGCCGGCCGCAGAGGAAGCAGCCGAACGGAAAGCTGGAAGCGCAGTCCGCGCCACGCCGCTCGCACGGCGCCTCGCGCGGGAACGCGGACTGGATCTTGCCACACTGGCCGGGAGCGGCCCTCATGGCCGCGTCGTCAGTGCCGATGTGCTGGCGATTTCCAACAGCGTTGCTGATGCCTGGGTACAGGCGGAGCCCACGCGGACATCGGGCAGATCGGAGGCCGGCGATAACATCGTAGGTGAGAACGCGCTTCGGCATTTTCCCGATGGGTCCTACGAGCTTCAGGCGCACACCTCCATGCGTCGGACAATCGCCCGACGGCTCGTGGAGGCCAAGAGCACTGTTCCGCACTTCTACCTTTCGGCGGACTGCCGGCTCGATGCGCTCCTGAAATTGCGCGCGGAGCTTAATGCTGCGGCGCCGCTGGGCGAGAGCGTGCCGGCCTACAAGCTCTCGGTGAACGACCTCGTCATCAAGGCCTATGCACTAGCCCTGGCGGGTGTTCCGGACGCTAACGTGTCGTGGACGGATGAGCATCTGGTGCGCCACAGCCATTCGGATGTCGGCGTGGCGGTTTCCGTCCCCGGTGGACTGATCACCCCTATCATCCGCCAGGCGGAGCAAAAGAGCCTTTCGACCATCTCGAACGAAATGAAGGACTTGGCCGTGCGTGCCAAGGCAGGAAAGCTGAAGCCCAACGAATACCAGGGCGGCACGGGAGCGGTGTCAAACCTCGGAATGTACGGCGTGAAGGAATTCGCTGCGATCATCAATCCCCCCCACTCCACGATCCTGGCGGTCGGCGCCGGAGAGAAGCGGCCGGTGGTAACCGCAGAAGGGGAGTTGGGCGTTGCTACGGTTATGAGCGTGACGCTGTCCACGGACCATCGTGCCGTGGATGGTGCGCTGGGCGCAGAGCTTCTCGCAAAGTTCCGCGCGCTCATCGAGAATCCATTGGGCATGCTGGTCTAGTTTCCTCCCGCAACTCTGGGGGATCGCTACCGCGGCGCAGTCGAGCCGAGGCGCGTCCCCCATTTTTTTTCAAGGAATGCTCATGTCCTACGACGTCATCGTTATCGGTTCGGGCCCGGGCGGCTATGTCACCGCCATCCGCTCGGCGCAACTGGGCTTGAAGACGGCGATCGTCGAACGCGAGCACCTGGGCGGCATCTGCCTCAACTGGGGCTGCATCCCGACCAAGGCGCTGCTGCGTTCCGCCGAAATCCTCGACCATGCGAACCACGCCAAGAACTACGGCCTGACGCTCGAAGGCAAGATGACAGCCAACGTCAAGGATGTCGTCGCCCGCTCGCGCGCCGTGTCGGCGCGGCTGAACGGCGGCGTCGCCTTCCTCATGAAGAAGAACAAGGTTGACGTGATCTGGGGCGAGGCGAAGCTCACCAAGCCCGGCGAGATCGCCGTCGGCGCGCCGTCGAAGCCAGCCGTCCAGCCGCAGAACCCCGTTCCGAAGGGGGTAAAGGGCGAGGGCACCTACACGGCCAAGCACATCATCATCGCCACCGGCGCCCGGCCGCGGGCACTGCCCGGCATCGAGCCGGACGGCAAGCTGATCTGGACCTATTTCGAAGCGATGAAGCCCGAGGAGTTGCCGAAGACCATGCTCGTCATGGGCTCCGGCGCGATCGGCATCGAATTCGCGAGCTTCTACCGGTCCATGGGCGTCGATGTGACGGTCGTCGAGCTGCTGCCCCAAATCATGCCGGTCGAGGATTCGGAGATCTCCGCCGTCGCCCGCAAGCAACTCGAGAAGCGCGGCCTCAAGATTTTCACCGACGCCAAGGTGACGAAGGTCGAGAAGGGCGCCAACGACGTGACCGCCCATGTCGAGACGAAGGACGGCAAAGTCACGCAGATCAAGGCGGACCGGCTGATCTCCGCCATCGGCGTCCAGGGAAATATCGAGAATCTTGGACTCGAGGCGCTGCGCGTCGAGACCAGCCGCGGCTGCATCGTCACCGACGGCTACGGCAAGACCAATGTTGCCGGCATCTACGCGATCGGTGACGTGGCCGGCCCGCCGATGCTCGCACACAAGGCCGAGCATGAAGGTGTGATCTGCGTCGAAAAGATCGCCGGTGTTCCGGGCGTCCATGCACTCGACAAGGGCAAGATCCCGGGCTGCACCTATTGCGACCCGCAGGTCGCCTCCGTCGGCCTGACTGAAGCCAGGGCCAAGGAACTCGGTCGCGACATTCGTGTCGGCCGCTACAGCTTCGGCGCCAACGGCAAGGCGATCGCGCTGGGCGAAGACCAGGGCCTGATCAAGACGATCTTCGACAAGAAGACCGGCGAACTCCTCGGCGCGCACATGGTCGGCGCAGAGGTGACCGAACTGATCCAGGGCTTCGTCGTCGCCATGAACCTGGAGACGACGGAAGAGGAGTTGATGCACACGATCTTCCCGCATCCGACGCTCTCGGAAATGATGAAGGAGAGCGTGCTCGACGCCTACGGAAAGGTGCTGAACGCGTGAGCGGACCAGGCCTCCAGACGCGTCTTTCGTGCAACGGGAGCCCGGCTGACGAACCCGGTGAACTTTCGTTTCCGGTTTGGTGTCGATGTGGGCGATTCGGCGACGCTCATTCGAATGCGCCAGGGCCGTAGCGCTTGCCGGAATTGCCGAAGCCTCGTATACGCCTTCACTAGCGAGCACTGGTCATTTCCGGTGTTAGGCATCGCCCCTGGCTGGCTCGCCGTGCGCTTCGGCGTCGACCGAAATGGTGACGACGTCGCTCCGGACAAAGGAGCGGTAGAAGTCGAAGGGGCGTCCGTCCTCGCCGCGCGATGTCGACTGGATCAGCAGCACTGGAGCACCGCGAGCCAGGCCAAGCTCTTTCGCAGTGTCGGCCGGAGCTGCTATGGCAGCCACCTCCCGCCGCGCCGCAAAGATCGAGAAGCCGGCTTGGCGGAGTGTCTGGTTGAGGGATGCCTTGCCCTCCAGGACTGGCTTGCCGATTAGGACCGCTCCCACATCCGCGGGGAGATAATTCGTCGAGTGCATAGCCGCCTTGCCGTCGATATGGCGCACGCGCTCCAGCACAAATCCGCGCTCGCCATCGTTCAGTCCGAGAGCCTTCGACGCAAAGGAGGGGAGCGGCTCGAATCCGGATTGTATGACGGCGGTGTCAATGGATCTGTCAGGGGAGTGCGCCTCCGTCTCGAGAAAGCCTTGGGTTACCTGGAGCTTCCACTGATTATCGTTCGGATCGTTCACGTAGGCGCCACGGCGGGGCACCATGCGAATTAGTCGTTGCTGCTCAAGCGCGCGAAGAGTTTCGCGCACTGTGGAGCGGGCGAGGTCGAAGGACCGACAAAGTTCCGTCTCGCCGGGGACGCGATCGCCCGCCTTGAATTTTCCGCTCTTGATCTGGTTCTCGAGAATGCGCGCGAGCTGGAGATAATATGGCTCGGCGGAAGTGCGATTGATTGTTTCCATTGATTCATCATATGGGGCCGTTATGTACGCACATACCGTACAGCGGTTTCTCGCGCTCGTCCATTTTCATCCTTTCGATATTTTTTTGGCCGCAACCAACAAACGCATTGACGCTTTTCTTCGATTTATGTACGTACAAGACCTACAGTAGGAACGTGAGAATGGAGACGATCCTACTGTAAGGCGACAGCGCGAAGTGTCGCCGATGGGAGGTTCCGACAATCAGGTCGGATCTTAGTGGGAGAGAGGTAGTCTCAATGTCTACGATTAAGGGGCGAACCGCCTGTGCCGGTTCGCGCGTGAGCACGCTTGCGCTTTCGGTGGCTCTCGGAGTGTTTGCTGCGCCTGCGGCACACTCGGAGGAGGTCACGCTCACCGTCGCGCTCGCCGCAAATCCGCAGATGCAGACCGCTGCCAAGCTGATCGACAACTTCTACGCCAAGCATCCTGACATCAAGGTCAAGTTCCAGACCTTGCCTGAAAACCAGCTTCGACCAACCGTCCTCAAGGACGTGGCGACGAACTCCGGTCAGTTCGACATCGTTATGATCGGCGCGTATGAAGTACCTCTCTGGGCAGAAAAGGGCTGGATCACCAATCTCAGCCAGGAATACGTCGCCAACGACAAGGAATGGAATGCCGACGACCTGATCAAGCCGATCCGGGACCTCGTCTCCTTCAAGGGCGACATGTATGCGACGCCCTTCTACGGCTCGTCATCCTTCATGTTCTATCGCAAGGATCTCTTCGAAAAGGCCGGCTTGACAATGCCGGAGCAGCCGACCTGGGACCAGATCGCGGAGTTTGCCGCGAAACTCGATGATGACTCGACGAACACCGCGGGCATCTGCCTGCGCGGCATTCCGGGCTGGGGCCAAAGCCTTGCGCCGCTCACCACGGTGATCAACACCTTCGGCGGCCGCTGGTTCGACGAAAACTGGGAACCCCAGCTCAGCGCCCCGAAGACCAAGGACGCGATCAACTTCTACGTCAATCTGCTCAAGGAGCACGGCCAGCCCGACGCGGCGAAGGACGGCTGGCAGGAATGCCTGCAGCTGTTCACCCAAGGCAAGGCGGCGATGTGGTACGACGACACGGTTTTCGCAGGTCCCGTGCTGGATCAGGCCTCGCCCGAGGTGAAGGGCAACGTGGGTTTCGCCCTGGCGCCCATCAAGGAGAAGAATGGTTCTGGCTGGCTCTGGGCCTGGGGTCTCGCCATTCCGAAGACCAGTAAGCATCAAGACGCCGCCTGGGAGCTGATTTCCTGGCTTACCAGCGAGGAGTACATCAAGCTTGCTGGTGAGAAAGCCGGCTGGGGCACCGTGCCTCCGGGTTCGCGCAAATCCACCTACATGCTTCCGGAGTATCAGAAGGCGACCAGCGACTACGCCGATCTGACGTTGGCTTCGATTAGTGCTGCAGACCCGCTGAAGCCGACCGTCGATCCGGTTCCCTATACCGGCGTCCAGTACGTGACGATCCCCGAATTCGAGCAGATCGGCGATTTCACCTCCCAGCAGCTCGCTGGCGCAATCAGTGGTCAGATGAGCGCCGACGAGGCCATCGCCGCGAGCGAGGAGAAGATCCGGGAGATCATGACCGACGCGGGCTACATAAAGTAGTGCAGCCCTGGCGGGCCGCAGTCCTCCCTGCGGCTCGCCGAACATCCCTGCTCGATCAAACATGCGGAATCTTTTAATGGCTTTGTCGTTGTCACTGCAGAGCGGAAAGCGCGCGTCACGCGTGCGCAGCGCCTTCGTCAAGGGCTGGTGGGATCGCCTTCCGCTGCTTCCTGCTCTTGTCGTGGTGCTCAGCGTCACCCAGCTGCCATTCATCATCACCCTTTACTACAGCCTGCAGCGCTGGAACCTGGTGTCCACAAGTGCCCCGCGCTTCGTCTGGTTCCGCAACTTCTTGAATGCATTCAATGATGCCGTCTTCCTGAAAGCCGTGTTCAACACTGTTGTTATGACGGGGTCGATCGTGATCGCATCCGTGATCGTCGGCGGGCTGCTCGCCGCCGGCCTCAATCGGGAGTTCGGCGGGCGCACGATTGCGCGCACGCTCGCCATTACGCCCTTTTTCATCATGCCGGTGGCTGCTGCGCTGTTCTGGAAGACCGGAATCTATGATCCGACTTTCGGTATCCTCGGCTGGATGACGGACGCGGTCGGTCTCGGCCGGGTCAACTGGATCAGCCAATACCCGCGGCTGACGATCATCCTGCTGACGACATGGCAGTGGTCCGCTTTCGCATTGCTGATCCTGCTTGCCGGAATGCAGTCGTTTCCGACCGAAGTCGCGGAGGCAGCCGCAGTGGATGGCGCCGGGCGGTTCTACACTTTCCGCCGCCTGATGCTGCCGCATCTGCGCCCGTTCATCGAACTCACGGCGCTGCTGACAGCGATGTATGTGCTCGAGAACTTTGCCGCGATCGCCATCCTCACCAACGGCGGCCCGGCCTATGCGACCACGAACCTGTCCTACTACGTCTACCTGGAGGCCTTCAGCGCCTTCGATCTCGGGCGCGCTTCGGCCTTCGGCATGATCGCCCTGGCATTTGCGATCGCCCTGACGGTGCCGATGCTGCGCGTCGTCTCCGGAATCTTCAAGGAAGGAGGTCGGGCATGAGTCTTCGTCGAGCCAGCCGCGTCGATGCCCTGCTGACCGCTCTCACTTGGCTTGGTACCTTCGTGATGTTCGCGCCGATCGGCTGGATGATCCTTACGAGTTTCAAGACCGAGCAGGACGCCGTCAGCTATCCGCCGAAGCTGTTCTTCACCCCGACACTCGAGCACTACCAACGCATCTTCGAGAACGACTTTGCTGCCTTCCTGACCGTCTCCGTGCTGGTCACCCTGACCTCGACGGCAATCGTCATCGTGCTTGCCATCCCGGCAGCCTTCGCTCTGACGGTGCGGCCGGTCCCCAAATGGCGCGACGTCCTCTTCTTCTTCATCTCGACGAAGATGATGCCGATCGCTGCCGGTATCGTGCCGATCTACCTCGTCGCCCGAACCTTCGACCTTTTGAACACGTCCACCGTGCTGATCATTGTGTACGTCTCGATGAACCTGCCGCTGGCGATATGGATGATCCGCTCATTCATGGTGGAAATCCCGCGTGACGTGTTCGACGCCGTCGAGGTCGACGGAGCGGGGCGCTTCCGGGAGATGACGCAGATCATCATCCCCCTGATCAAGCCTGGCCTCGCGTCCACGGCGCTCCTGTGCGGCATCTTTGCCTGGAACGAGTTCTTTCTCGCGCTCAACCTGACGACGACCGTTAGCACTCTGCCGGTCTTTCTTCAGAAATTCCTCAGCTTCGGTCAGCTCTACACTGCGCAGGTCGCAGCCGTTGCAACCCTGATCAACGTCCCGGTTGTTGCAGCAGGATGGTTCGCACAGAAGAGCCTGACCCGTGGCCTTACATTCGGAGCAGTAAGATGAGTTTTGACCAGCTGTTCGGCGGCCCGCCTGAGGGCAAGATGAACGCCGTTCGGATAACCAAGGACCACCAGATCAGTGTTATAGAGACGACAGTACCGAAGATCGGCGCGGGGGAAGTTCTTGTCAAACCCGTCTGCTGCGGGATCTGCGGCACCGATCTTCACATGCTGAAGCACGGGTTTGTCGGCACGAATTATCCGGTCACCCCCGGCCATGAATTTGCGGGCCATGTCGTCGCGGTCGGGAGCGATGTCCGCAACGTCAAGGAGGGCGATTTTGTCGCCGTCGATCCAAACGTCGTTTGCGGAGCCTGCCGGTGGTGCAAAGCCGGGCGGCCAAACCTCTGTATCCACCTGACGCCAATCGGCGTCGGGCGTCCGGGCGCGGCGGCCGAATACGTCGTGGTTCCGAGCCGTAACGCGTTCAATGTCCCTGAATCGATCGGTCCCGGCGTGGCGGCGCTCATAGAACCGCTGGCCTGTGCCCTGCACGCGGTCGAATCCGCTCAGGGGATAGACAACCGCCGCGTGCTGGTCCTCGGAGGCGGCACCATGGGTCTGCTGATCGCGATAGCCTCACAAGTCTCTGGCGCCGGCAGCGTCACGCTGGCGGACCCGGCTGCCGGAAAGCTCGAGATCGCGCGCCAGGTTGGCATCGAGGATGCACGACAGCCGGATGCCCTTCAGGGCGAGCTTTTCGACGTCGTCTTCGAAGCCGCCGGAGTGCCTGCAGCGCTCAAGCAGGCGTTGCAGCTCATCGAGAAGACGGGCGCCCTGGTCCAGGTCGGAGTGCACGACGAGCACGCCGAAGCGCGCTTTAACCCGTTCAAACTCTACGAACGGGAATTCCGGTTCATCGGCTCGAACTCCTGCGCCGACAAGTTCGGCGCGGCTGTCGATCTGATGACGGATATCAAGGTCCGGGCTGCACTGCTGATTGGCGAGAGCTTTCCTGTCTGGAGCTTCGAAGAAGCCGTTCAAAGCATGCAGGCCGGAAAATCGGTCAAAACCCAACTTCTGTTTTCCTAACGGCAGATTGCCACCACTCTACAAGGAGCGAACCCGTGACCAATCGTTATTCCACCAGCTACCGCATGAACCGAGTCTTCCGCGAAGACCGCGCGGCGCTGATCGTCCCGATCGACCATGGCCTGGTCTGGGGCCGGGTGCCGTCGCTCGAGGCCCCTGTCGAGGTCATGCGTCGCTTCCTCAACGAGGATATCACAGGCTTCATGGTCAGCACGGGCATTGTCAAAGCCTCGGAAGTCGACCTGGCCCGTGCGCCGGCGATGTCGCGAGTCCTCGCGATCGATGCGTTCTGGCCGACGAGCGCGTCCGAAACCGGAACCGGCGCGATCGTCACCAGCGTGGAGGACGCCGTCCGCATGGGCGTCGATTGCGTCAAGCTCCTGCTCCCCTGGAACGTGAACGACGTCGAAAAGGTGCAATACTGCAAGCGCATCGGCGAGGTCGTTTCCGAGGCCTCGAAGTGGCACATGCCGGTGATGGTCGAACCGGTCTTCCTCAACACGCCGCGTTCTCCGGAAATCGTTGAAAAGGAGTTGGAGGTAGCTCGAATCGGGTACGATCTCGGAGCGGACATCATCAAGATCACTTTCCCAGGCCCGGATGCGACCGCCAAGCTCTGCGCGGAACTTGATATCCCGGTCGTTGTCGCGGGCGGACCGCTCAGTGGCGATGCGGCTTCGACACTGCGCGATGTCGAAGACGCGATCGCCGCGGGTGCGCAGGGCGTCGTTGTCGGCCGCAAGGTGTGGCAGCGTCCACCGGCCGACGCGAGGGAAGTCATCGCTGAGATGGCCCGCATCACCCGCGAGAAGTACACGCGCCGTTGGTAAGGCTTGATCGTTGGGAGGCGCAAATGCTGGTCTGCGGCATCGACATAGGGACGACGAACCTCAAGGCTTCGATAGCCGATTTGACAGGTCGCCCGGTGTGGACACGCGCCATTCCGACGCAAGGGGGATCGGCCGCCGGCGCGACCGATCCCGCTGTCCTGGTCGATTCGATTGAGAAGCTGATCATCGAAGGGTGGTCGGCGGTTGGCAGGAACATTCCTCTCGCAGCCATATCCGCGACCGGAATCGGCGAAGACGGCCTCTGCGTGGACGACCGCCTGCTGCCGCTGGGCCTCGCCATTCCATGGTTCGACCGCCGCGCGATCCGGCAGGCGGAGGGCATTCGTTCAAGCCCGGCGGCGACGCCACGTGCTGGAGTAAGCATGGACCACACAAGGACGGGCGCGAAGTGGCTCTGGCTACGGCAGAACGAACCCGAGATGATGTCGCGGGCTCGCTGCTGGCTCGCCTTGACCGACTACCCTTCCTCGGTCTGGACGGGTCGCCCATTCATCAGTGAAACGCTGGCTTCTCGCACTGGATGCTATGACGTCGGCAAGCGGGAATGGCTTCGTGCACTTCTCGACTTCTGTGGCGCTCCGGAATTGCCGCCCGTGTTGCGGGCGGGGGAGATCGTCGGCCCGGTAGTGTCCGGACCTCTTCTCGACAGCGGCGCAGCTTCAAAGGAGACGCTGGTTGTTGCCGGTGGCCACGACCATCCGGTCGCAGCCTCCGTGATCCAGAGGGTCGACCCGGCCGCTCGGGTCGATTCCATCGGCACTGCGAATGTTGTCTACGGGGAGACGCTATCGTTCCCGCTCGACCATTTCGACCCGTTCATTGCGTTCATGGTGCCGCTCCATGCGCAAGTCGGAGTCGCGTGTCTCGGAGTGTTCGAATTTTCCGCGGCGGTCCAGGCGTTGCAAGCGGACGGCGTGGACATAAGGGCGTTTCTCGACTTGCCGAGGATGCCTGGAAAACCAGGCGCCCCCCAACCGTTGCTGTCCACTCCAGAACCGCGCCGCAGCCTACGGTCGGTTCTGGAATCAGCCAGCCTGACCGCAAGACAGATGTTAGACCACATGAGAGCAGCCGGGGTGAAGGATGGCCCGATCTACGCGACCGGCGGGTGGAGCCGGTCGCGAAGCCTGCTCGAGCTCAGAGCGAGCATATACGGGATGCCGATACGGGTGCTGAGCGAGCAGGAGCCGGCCGTCGTCGGGGCGGCTCTGCTGGCGGCTGAAGGCACGGGCAGAAGGGTCGATATTGCCGGCAGCATACGGCTTGAAACGGTCGAGCCGGACCCAGATTGGACGGCCTTCTACGACGACCACTACCACGCACATTTCGAACCGAAGGATTTCCCGAGCCGCGCTTAGGACGGTCGGGAGCGTCCGAAGCATTATCCAATGGGAGACGACACGTGTCCGTAATCGAAATTCAGGACCTGAACAAATCGTTCGGCGCTTTTTCCGCCGTCAAGGACCTCAACCTCGTGACCGAGGACGGCGAGTTCGTGGTCCTGGTTGGCCCCTCGGGATGCGGGAAAACGACGACGATGCGAATGATCGCCGGTCTGGAGGGGTCCACACAGGGAGCGATCCGCATCGACGGCGAAGACGTCACCGACCAGACACCATCTGAACGCGATGTGGCGATGGTCTTCCAGAATTACGCGCTCTACCCGCATCTGACCGTCTACGAGAACATGGCCTTCTGCCTCAAGGTGCGGAAATGGTCGAAGGACAAGATCGATGAACAGGTTCGTCGTACGGCGAAGGCGCTCGACATCGACGCCCTTCTCGATCGCAAACCCGCCGCGCTGTCCGGGGGGCAGCGCCAGCGTGTCGCCCTCGGGCGGGCGATCGTCCGGGAGCCGAGGGTCTTCCTCATGGACGAGCCACTTTCGAACCTCGACGCGAAGCTGCGCATCGAGATGCGTGCTGAGATCGTGAAGCTCTGCCGGCGGCTCAAGATCACTACTTTTTACGTCACTCACGACCAGCTCGAGGCCCTCACCATGGGACATCGTATCGTTGTCATGCGCGGCGGCGTCGCCCAGCAGATAGACACGCCGCAAAACATCTATGACACACCAATTAACCGCTTTGTCGCCGGGTTCATCGGAAGTCCTCCTATGAACTTCCTCGACGCCGTGATCGATAGGTCAGGCCTGCTGACCGGACCAGGCTTCGGCCTGCGACCGGACGGCGCGGTCAAAGGCGCACTTGGCTCGAGAAGCGGCCCGATCCTCGCGGGAATCCGGCCCGAGCATCTTTCGCCCGCCTCAGAAAGTGTCGCCGGCCGCGAGGGAACTATCCAGGGGCGGATCGAACTGACTGAGCCGCTTGGCTCCCAGGTCATGATCCAGATCGCGGTTGGCTCATCACTCGTCTCGGCGCAGTTCGAACGCGGTCCGGATGTCGAAGTCGGACGCGACATCACGCTGGTCCACCGGCCAAACACGGTCCATGCCTTCGATCCCAAGAGCGAGCGGTCGGTGCTCGCCCACGCGGAATGAGAGGAGTGGAGAGAAGAATGAAGAAGCTGATCAACGATCCCACCAGCGTCGTTCGGGAAATGCTCGAAGGAGCTGTCGCCCTCAACTCGCATATAGCCATTCTGCCAGACGAGAACGTCGTCGTTCAATCCGATCTCGCCGAGGCGAATGCGAGGAAGGTTGCGATCCTATCGGGTGGGGGGAGCGGACACGAGCCGGCGCATGCGGGCTACGTCGGTCGCGGCATGCTTACCGCCGCGGTCGCCGGCGATGTTTTCACGTCTCCGAGCACGGACGCGGTCCTTTCGGCCATTAGAGCAGCCAGCGGGCCGGCCGGGGCCCTGCTGATCGTGAAGAACTATACTGGGGACCGCCTGAATTTCGGGTTGGCCGCCGAACTCGCGCGTGCCGAGGGGATTCCTGTCGATATCGTGGTCGTGTCTGACGACGTTGCTTTGAGGAACAGCGTCCCGAAAGAACGTCGTCGCGGCATCGCTGGGACTGTTCTGGTCCATAAAGTGGCGGGGGCTGCCGCTGAAAAGGGCCTTCCACTGGCGGAGGTCGCCCGATTGGCGCGTTACGCTGCCGACAACATCGCTTCCATGGGCGTCTCTCTCGGCGCCTGCACGCTTCCTGCCGTCGGCAAACCCGGTTTCGAGCTTGGCGAAGATGAGATTGAAGTGGGGCTCGGCATTCACGGCGAACAGGGCATCCGCCGAATGCCGATCGTTTCGGCCGATCATCTTTGTTCACTGATACTTGAGACGATGGATGCTGATCGTCCTTTCATCCGGGGGGATCGCGTCGCGCTTCTCGTGAACGGCCTCGGATCGACCCCGCCCATGGAGTTGTCCATCGTCGCCCGAGCCGCGATATCGGGGCTTCAGGCGCACGGCGTTGCCGCTGAACGGGCCTGGGCAGGCACGTTCCTGTCTGCACTGGACATGCCGGGATTTTCCCTGTCGGTAATGTACCTCGATGACATGCTGCTTGATCTACTTGACGCGCCCACGGAGGCATCCTCCTGGCCGGGTAAGGGAAGAGTGAACGCACACCGAGCGATGGCCGAGCCTTTGAAGCCTGTGGTCACTGAAAGTGCGCACGCCACGTCGCCGACGGCGGAAGGATTGCAAGTGCGCGAATTGGCGGCGCGTGCGGCGAATGCTGCGATCTCCGCCGAGGACGAGCTCACCAAGCTGGACAGCATTGCAGGTGACGGCGATCTGGGGGCGAGCATGAAGAGAGGCGGCGAAGCCATCCTCGCGCTTTCGGCCGCCGATTTCGTCGATCCATCAACCGGGCTGGCGTCGATCGGCAATGCGCTTCGTCGGTCGATTGCAGGGAGCTCCGGGCCTTTCTATGCCGCGGGCCTGCTTCGGGCATCCCGCCGCCTTGCCGACCTTGCCTTGCCGTCGGCCAAGGATTGGTCCGACGCGTTTTCGCTCGCAGTCGACGCGATTTCAGAGCTTGGCGGCGCCCAGCCCGGAGATAGGACCATGGTGGACGCCCTAAGGCCAGCAGCGGATGCACTGAAGGCTGGTTTGGCTAGCGGCAAGTCGCCCGAAGAAGCGTGGCGCGCGGCGATCGATGCGGCGATCGCCGGAGCAAACGCGACGAAAACGATGCGGCCTCGCCTCGGTCGTGCGAGCTATCTCGGCGAGCGCGCGGTCGGACACCCGGACGGCGGGGCAGTCGCTGTAGCGACCTGGCTGAAGGCGCTAACACCCAGGTAGCCGGTCGCGTTGCCCCGCCTTAAATCCTGGCTGCGGCAACAGAGCCGAACCTATCAAACTCTTCTGCCCTGCTACAGACCAAAATGGAGTCGATGGTGGCCGTGACCGCTCTTCGCCATATGCGCTTGTTGGCCCGCGGCGCGAAAACCGCCGGACGTAGCCGACATCGATGCTCGCCGAGAGCCACTTGCTATGATGTTCAGCAAAAAGCATGCCGGTCCAGCGCAAAGGTAATCGGGCGTCGGCGAACGCGGAAGACCGCCACCGTCAGTGTCGAAGCAGGGAACCCGATGCTGCGGGACTAGCGGCTGCACAGGTGCCGCTAGATGTGG
This sequence comes from Sinorhizobium fredii USDA 257, assembly GCF_000265205.3. Lineage (NCBI taxonomy): Bacteria > Pseudomonadati > Pseudomonadota > Alphaproteobacteria > Hyphomicrobiales > Rhizobiaceae > Ensifer > Ensifer fredii. Next base: position 1,986,230 of record NC_018000.1, on the reverse strand, counting down.
AGCCTAAACAGGTTGTCCTCGGCCATGACGAGTCTGCTGATTGGTGTATTCCTTAGCCGTTACTCCGCCCAGCCTGGGCTTTGGAACAACGGCTTTCTTCGCGAGCATCTCCTCGTTCGGTCCTATGAAGCTCACAGGAAACACAATTCTCGTCATTGGCGGCGCGACCGGCATTGGGTTTTCGCTCGCACGGCTCCTTGCTCAACTAGGCAATCAAGTCATCATATGCGGCAGAAGCGAAACCGCGCTCTTCGGAAGGCACAAGAGGAAGTGCCTGGACTCGTCACTCGCATTTGCGACGTTTGCCGATAGGGAGAGCCGCCGGCCGATGGTCGAGTGGCTGAAGGCGGACCATCCGACCCTCGATGTCGTCATCCGGTGATCGACATTCTCGATCAAGTGGCGATCAACTTCACGGCGCCGATCCATCTGACCGCCGAGCTGCCGGCCACCCTGAGGCAGCAGGGGCAGGCGTTCATCATCAGCATAAACTCAGGCCTCGCCTTCTCGCCGATGGCGGAAGTGCCGGTCTATTGCGCCACCAGGTCGCGATCCACTCCTTCACGCTCAGCCTGCGTCACCACTTGAAATCGACAGGCATCAGGGTGGTGGAGATCGCCCCACCGGTTGTCGATACGAGCCTGGGCGGCGGTACGCGCAGCGAAGGAAGGCGAGCCACATGATTGTCTCTCCGGAAGAGTTCGCCTAAAGCGTTGGCGCAGCATAAGGACGAGATCCTCGTTGGTATCTTCGCCCACACGCGCCGGATGGGTGAGGCCCTGTTCGAGCGGATGAACAGCCGCTCTTGACCGGTCTTGTGGATTGCCGTGACCGGTCGCAGCAATCGCCCGAAGATACCTGTTCGGTCGAAGCCTTTTCGGCCCCGAGGACGAGCGCCCGGAGTTTGTCACCTGATTATTCTCGGAGCAGAACCGCGACGCCTACCGCAAGGCGGCCCGTCTACGGTGGCTGCGCGGCATGATCGACAACAAAGCCATCGGCTGGCGCGCATCAACGCGACGACAAAAGCTCTCGCTACGCGGAACGAATTCTGTGCATCGTATCGCTATTTCCGCTTTACAAATGTTCGAAAAGATGTGAAGTAGTGCATAACTTCACAAATTGGACGAATGCCTTGAACCCGACACGTTTCGCAACACGCCTCAACTCGTTCGCATCCGGCGCGCACATTGCGTGGCCGGGGCAGTCCGGAAAGCCTTCCGTCATGCAGATGGCAGAACGGGCCGCAAGCGTGGAGGGTCTGACTGACCTCGACCTAAACTATCCCGACCATGTGAGCGAAGACCCGGCGGAACTCTCGCGGAAGCTGGGCGATCTTGGTCTTTCGATCAATGGCTTCGCCATGCGGTACTATACGAACCCTGCGTTCAAGTTGGGTGCGTTCACCCATCCAGCTGAAGACGTCCGCCGCGACGCGATCGATCTCACCAAGAAAGGGATCGATGCCGCGCGTGAAGCGGGTTCGAACCTGATGACGATCTGGCTCGGCCAGGACGGCTTCGATTACGCGTTTCAGGCAGACTATGCCAAGATGTGGCAACACGAAATTGACGGAATCCGTGAAGTCTGTGAGCACGATACGGATTGCCTGATCTCCATCGAGTACAAGCCGAACGAGCCGCGCTCCTACAGTCTCATGCCGGATGCCGCGACGACGCTTCTGGCCATCAAGGAAGTCGGTGCGAGGAACCTCGGAGTCACGCTCGACTTCGCCCATGTCCTCTATGCCGACGAGCAGCCTGCCTTCGCCGCGGCACTTATCGCCCGTCACAGCCGGGTTCTCGGGGTCCATCTCAACGACGGCTACGCCAAGCGCGACGACGGTCTTATGGTCGGCGCGGTGCATACGCTCCAGACGGTCGAACTGCTTCGCCAGATACGCCGCGACGGCTATGAGGGGGCGATCTACTTCGACACTTTTCCCGATCTGACCGGTCTCGATCCGGTCCATGAATGCGAGGTCAACATCAGGACTGTCCAAAGGATGTTGAAGGTCGTCGACCGCCTCGAGCAGGACAATCGCCTGGCAAGCGCGATTGACCGACAGGACTCCGTTTCCACGCAGGCCATTGTGCAGGAACTGATGTTCGGCGCGGATTACTGACCACATCAACCCACCGGGAGGAAGACATGAAAAGAATTCTAGCTGCGGCTCTCGCCGCCACCCTTTGTGCTGGCATCGCGACGGCGCAGGACCTGAAACCGCTCAACTCGGACTCGGAGCCTGATCGCATGGACTGGTCCGAGCTCGAGGCCAAGCTCGGCGCGCTTCCCAAGCTGCCGGAAGGCCTCAAGGTCGGGGGCGTCTCGAAGACGCTGACCAACGAATACTGGCGCTCGCTCGGCGAGGGTTACAAGAAGTTTGCGGACAAGGTCGGCGTCAGCGTCGCCTACCAGGCAGCCCAGAGCGAAGGCGACCAGCTCGGCCAGCTCACCATCGCTGAAGGCATGGTCACCCAGGGCTACAACGTGCTCCTCGTTTCGCCGCAAACCGACGCGAACCTCCAGCCCGTCATGGAACAGGCGAAGGCCGCCAACGTGCCGGTTGTCAACGTCAATGATGCAGTGATCCCGCAGGCCGAACATTATGTCGGCAACGTCCAGCGTGACAACGGCGTCCGCGTCGCCAAGTGGTTCATCGAGAACCGACCCAACGGCGGCAAGGTCGCAATCATCGAAGGTCAGGCAGGCGTCTACGCCGCTGTGCAGCGCACCGATGGCTTCAAGAGCACGATCGAGGAAGGCGGCAAGTTCAGCGTGGTCGCCAGCGTGCCCGGCAACTGGGATCGGCAGATGTCCTACGACGCGGCGACCAATATCCTGCAGCAGCATCCCGATCTCGTCGGCTTTTACTGCAACAATGACGGCATGGCGCTTGGCGTCGTTGAGGCGGTGAAGGCCGTCGGCCTTCAGGACAAGGTCGTCGTCTTTGGCACCGACGGTATTTCCGACGCCTACAAGTCGATCGAAGCAGGCGAACTCACAGGTACTGTCGACAGCTTCCCGGTGCTGACGGGTGAAGTTGCGATGGAAGTCGCGCTGCGGCTTGTTTCCGGCCAGAAGCTGCCGCGCGTCGTCGCCACACCCCAGGCGCTGATCACGAAGGACAACATCACGGACTTCCAGGGCGAAGACGTGCGCGCCGTGCTCATGAAGGCCGCCGGGCAGTAAACGCCTCCTAAGCCGGACGGTCGGCGCTGCCGACCGTCCGAATTCAAAGGTTCGTTTCCATGGCTATTCCGAGACTTGCATTCGAGAACATTTCCAAGGTCTTCCCCGGCGTCAAAGCGCTGTCGGACGTGTCGTTCGACGTTGCACCGGGAGAAATCCATGCCCTGCTTGGCGAGAACGGCGCCGGCAAGTCAACGCTTCTTCGAATCCTCTCGGGCGTTTTCCGTCCCACAGAGGGCGAGGTGAAAGTCGATGGCACGGCCTGCCACTTCAGGAAGCCGGAAAGTGCCCGCCAGGCCGGCATCGCAATGATCCACCAGGAACTCCAGCAGGTTCCGCACCTCACCGTCGCCCAGAACATGTTCCTCGGTCATTCCCTTACCTGGCTCGGCGGCATCATCGTTGACCGCCGCGAACAGGAGCGTCGCGCGGCTGAAGCCTTGGCGATGATCGATCCGTCGATTGATCCTTCCGCGCCGATTTCCTCGTTGAAGGTCGCGCAGCGCCAGGTCGTCGAAATCGCACGTGCGCTTCTCGACAAAGCCAGCATCATCGCCATGGACGAGCCGACCTCGAGTCTCACTCCGAGCGAATTCGACCGCTTGGCGGAAATCATCGAGCGGCTCGCCACGAGCGGGATTTCGATCATCTACGTCTCCCACAAGATGGACGAGGTCTTTCGCGTCTGCCAGCGTGCAACCGTCATGCGCGACGGGAAGGTCGTCAGCACCGGGGTCGACCTCAGGAAAACGGCCCCAGACGATGTCATCGTGATGATGGTTGGCCGCGAGCTGTTGGCGGAGTCACATCGTTCGCATGCCACGGCGACGGTGAGCGTCGAAGTCCGCGATCTCTCGTCCCATCGCATTCGTGACGTCTCTTTCGACCTTCACAAGGGAGAGGTCCTTGGCGTAGCCGGCCTCGTGGGCTCCGGCCGGACCGAACTTCTGCGGGCGCTTTCGGGCGCCGACCGGGTGACGTCCGGCACGGTGACGATCGACGGAACGGCGTTAACACTTTCGAACCCCCGCGCCGCCATCGCCGCCGGCATCGGCCTGCTTCCGGAAGAGCGCAAGCGCGAGGGGATCATCCCCGGGCGGTCGGTCACGAGCAACATGGCGTTGCCATCGATGGCCAGGTTCTCGAGCACCGGCATCATAAAACACCGCAAGCTGAAGCGGACGGCGGAAGACCTGATGAAGCGCGTGAACCTTCGGCCGTTCCAGCTTGATCGACCGATCAAGCTCTTCAGCGGAGGCAACCAGCAGAAGGCGATCATCGCCCGGTGGCTCGCGGCGCGCTCCCGCATCCTGCTGTTCGATGAGCCGACGCGTGGCATCGACGTGGGCGCAAAAGCGGAAATCTACCACCTTATCGAAGAGCTGGCGGCCGAAGGCCACTCGGTAATCGTCGTCTCCTCCGAGCTTCCGGAAGTGATGAGAGTGTCGGACCGCGTGCTCGTCATGCGCGACGGTAGGATCGTCGCAGAGCTGGGCCGCGATCAGCTCTCCGAGGAAGCGATCGTCTCCTATGCGGTCGGCAAGGCCGACAGCCGCATTGGCGCGGCATGACCAACAGGAACTCCTCCATGTCTGACGCAATCCAGAATACCTCGGTGCCTTCGTCTAAGATTTTTGGATCGTTCTCGGTGCGGGACGCTGGCACATTGATAGGGCTGATCGCCATCATGGTTATCTTTGGCCTGTTGGCCCCCGATTTCTTTTCACATCGGAACCTGCTGAACATCCTGCAGCAATCCAGCATCAACGCGTGCCTCGCGCTCGGCATGACCCTGGTCATCATCTCCGGCGGCATCGATCTTTCGGTCGGCCCTACGGCGGCCATCGCTGCCGTGATTACTGCCAAGCTCCTCGTGGCCGGCGTGCCGGTTCCGCTTGCGATCCTCGCAGGCATGGGGATCGGCACCCTGTGCGGACTCGTCAACGGCGTCCTGGTGGCCTACGCCGGATTGCAGCCGTTCATCGTGACACTCGGAACACTCAGCACCTACCGTGCGATCGCGCTCATCTACACGGGCGGCAATCCCGTGCTCGGCGTCCCGCCCGCCTTCCGCGCGTTGTTCAACGGCACTCTAATGGGCATTCCGAACTCGGTCATCATGGTCGCCATTGTCGCCGTGCTCGCCTGGGTCCTGCTCAAGAAGACGCCGCTTGGCGAATACCTTCTGGCGGTGGGCGGCAACGAGGAGGCTGCGTACATCGCTGGTGTCCCCATCGCCGTCACCAAGATTACGGCTTACGTGATTTCGGGCGTTCTGGCCGCGCTCGCCTCGATGATTCTCATCGGCCGGCTTGGCGCCGCCGAACCGATCCTCGGGAATCTCTGGGAACTCGACGCGATCGCCGCGGCTGCGATCGGCGGCGCCTCCCTGATGGGCGGCAAGGGCAGCGTTATCGGCACGATCCTCGGTGCGATCATCTTGGGAGCCATGCGCAACGGACTGACGTTGATGAACGTCCAGGCATTCTATCAACTTCTCGCCACCGGTCTTATTATCCTCGTCGCGATGATGATCGATCGCGTCACAAGGGGAAGAGGATGAATTCTGCAAATGATCTCAAGGCGGTGGGCCCGCGCATCCGGATGATGATGCCGCAGCTCACCCCTTTGGAGGCGCGTGTCGTGGAAACGGTGTTCGGGCTGCGCGATTTTTCCGAGGAAACGGCCCTTAAGGACCTCGCTGCGGAAGCCGGTGTATCCGAAGCCATGGTCGTCAAGATCACGAAGAAGCTGGGCTTCAACGGGTATCGGGATTTCCGCTCTGCAGTCTCGAGCTACAACAGACTGCCGACCGCCGAAATGCATCAAGAACTCTCGCCCGAGGACAGCACGAAGGAAATCATCCAGAAGGTTTTCCGCACGTCCATCCACGCGCTGGAGGAAACCCTGGCGATCCTGGATGTCGAGGCGTTCGACCATGCCGCCGATCTCGTGGCGAAGGCGCGACAGCGTGATTTTTACGGTGTCGGCGGTTCCGCCCAGATCGCGCGGGACGTTGCGCACAAGTTCCTGCGGATCGGTGTCCGTGCCAACGTCCAGGACGACTCACACATGATGTTGATGTCAGCCTCGCTGCTTAGCTCGGATGACGTGGCGATCGGGTTTTCTCACTCCGGCAGAACCACGGCTGTCATAGACGCGATCCAGCTTGCGCGGAAATCCGGGGCCCGAACCATCGCCGTTACCAACTACGGCGGCTCGCCGCTCGCCCAGATCGCGGACATCGTTCTGTGTTCCACGGCACAGGGCTCGCCGCTGATGGGCGAGAACGCGGCGGCGCGGATCGCGCAGCTCAACATACTCGATGCGCTCTTTGTGGCGGTGGCCCAGCGAAACTACCAGGCCGCTGAGAGGAATCTCGAAAAGACAATGGCCGCCGTCGCTTCGAAACGCAGGGACAAGCTCGCATGACCACCGCATCCCCCTCCGTCGTCGTCTTCGGAAGCCTGCATTACGACATCATGGTGCATGGCCCCGCGCGCCCTCGAAAAGGTGAGACAGTCACCGGGGACCGGTGGCATCCGAAGTGCGGTGGCAAGGGGGGCAACCAGGCTGTGTCGGCGGCCAAGACAGGCATCCGGACCTCTATGATCGGCGCGGTCGCCGACGATGAATTCGGCCGTGCCCTGGCAGAGAACCTGTGTCGAAACAGCGTTGACCACCGGTTCGTGAAAATCGTGGACGGAGTCGGAAGCGGCATGAGCGTCGCGATCTTCGACAGCGAGGGCGATTACGGCGCGGTTATCGTCTCAGGCAGCAACCTGACCCTCGGACAATCAGACGTGAGCGGGGCCGCGGAACTCTTCACCGGCAACGGAGTGCTTGTGCTGCAGAACGAAGTTCTGGAACACGCCAACGTTTCGGCCGCCCGCGCCATGAAGTCCGCCGGGGGCAGGGTCATCCTCAATGCCGCGCCGGCCCGTCCTCTCTCGGCGGAGCTGGCGAAGTTGGTCGACATCATCGTCGTCAACGCCATCGAAGCGGAGCAATTTGCCGATGTTGCGGTGGTTGACACGCTGCGGGGAGCGTTGAATGCCGCGAAGCTGTTGGCCGAGAAGTTTCCGGTGGCAGTGGTGACGGCTGGCGGAGATGGGGTCGCCTGTGCCACGAACCAAGGCGAGGAGTTCTCGATTGAACCGATCAAGGTCGAGCTCGTGAGCACCCACGGGGCCGGAGACGAGTTCACCGGCGTTCTCGCCGCGGAGCTTGCCAAAGGCGCGGTGATCGAAGAGGCGCTGCAGGCGGCGAACCTCGCCGCGGCGAAATTGGTCTCGCTTGGCGGTTAAATCGGAGCTCTTTCCGGGTTGGCGCGGCTTGGACTTTCCGTGCCTGGGAATGCAATTGTAGAACACCGGTGATGGTCTGGTATCACCTGTTCCGCAGACCGGTTGATGTGGTCTCTTTGTCGGGATCGAGTTCTTCTTCTTCTTCTCTGAAGTCGGTCGCGCCCCAGCAAAGGTTATCGCAATCGCTATCAGTTCGACGCGAGACTGCCACGCTTCGGAAATCCGTGACGGAAGTCAGGGCGGTGGCATTGCCCCTGACTTCTTGGCAGGTTTCAGTATGCGGCGCTTTGGGCAGTTGTCCTGGGCGCTGAAGCGCGCGTCTGCGCTGGATCAATCAGGAAACCCCGATAGCCGTCGGCCGCCACACTTTCGCAGATTCGTTCGTAGGTTCCCACGCCGCCTGCATAAGGCATGAACACTACCTTCTTGCCTGGAACGTTTCGACCCGTATACCAGGCATTGGCCTCGCGATAGAGCGTGCCTGCCGCCACTTCGGCGACATGAACCATCCACTTCGCTTGCGCCTCTGAAGCGGCCTCAACGCGATCCAGCCCTTGCTCATCCATCTTGCCGATCAGATCCGAAATCAAATCGACGTTCTGTTCGCCGGTAATGATCGACGCGCGCTTGCTCGGGCACAAGCTGGAGCCGCGTGTGGCCAGTGTGAATCGCGCATCAAGACATGATCAAGCCGCCATCGACATTGATGGTCTGGCCGGTAATGTAGGCAGCATCTTCCGAGGCGAGAAAGGCGACGAGCGCGCCGACTTCGGCGGGCGTACCGGCTCGGCCCAGAGGGATGCCTTCGACCCATTCAGCCATCAGTTCGCCGGGACCGTACTCGCCAAGCATTTTTCCCCAGACACGGTCGTTATAGTCCCACATCTCGGTGTGGATGATGCCGGGGCAAATGGCGTTCACGGTAATGCCTTCGCGGGCGAGTTCCTTTGCAAGGCTCTGCGTCAGGCCGACCACGCCGAATTTCGAGGCGGCGTAGTGCGGGGTGTAGATGAAGCCCTGGCGAGCCTGGCCGGAGGCGGTATTGATGAGACGGCCCTTGGTGCCGCTGACGCGGAAGCGGCGGATTGCCTCCTGGCAGCAGAGAAAGACTCCCTTGGTGTTAACATCGAGGTTGAGGTCCCATTCGCGCTCTGTGAGGTTCTCGACCTTGGCGATGGTGATGACCCCGGCATTCTGTACGGAAACGGAAATGGCGCCGAGCTTCGTCTCAGCCTCGCCATATGCCTCCTGCACGGCCTTTGCATCGGTAACGTCCAGCACAAGGCCGATCACCTCGGCGCCGGTCTCCTTGGCAATCGCTTCGGCGGCCGCAGGCGTGTCCTTTTCGATCGCCGCGATGGCCACCTTTGCGCCCTCGTCGGCGAATCGCTTGGCGATACCACGCCCGATGCCCTTGTTGCCCCCGGTGACGAATACCGTCTGGCCTGCGAAACGTCTCATGGTCTTTCCTCCATAAAGCGCAGCAGGCCGAGGACTGATCCGAATGGATCAGGCCGTGAGGCGTGCTGCGGTGAACTTGTCGGTGACAAGCACATCGATGATGCCGAGTTTCAGGGCACCGGCGATGGCCTGGGTTTTCGATTCCCCGCCCGCCAGTGCGATAACCCGGTCAGTCTTGCGCAGGTCCTCCAGCGAAATGCCGATGACGCGCTCGTTGAGGGGCGTTTCGACCGGTTTTCCGTCCTTGTCATAGAACCGGTAGGAGATCTCGCCAACCGCGCCCGCCTCGTGCAGCATCGCCATTTCCTGACGGGAGAAGACGTTGCCGGAGCGGGCGAGGAGTTCGGACGGCTCGACCGCGCCGATGCCGACGATGGCAAGGCTGAGACGGCCGAAGAGGTCCATCGTCTCACGCACGACAGGGTCGGCCAGCATGACGAGCTTTGCCTCGCGCGAGGAGGTGATACCCTGGACGAGGAGGAGCCGCGGCTCGCCGCCAGTAAGCCGTCCCAGTCGCGCCATGAGCTGCGTGGCATGGGTCTGCACCGAGGCGTCGCCCATGCCACCGAGGATCTGGACGATGTACTTGGCCTTGGCGTTCTTGAGCGGATGGATGTTGTCCACCATGCGCAGAATGGTCTGGCTCCAGCTCGAGACGCCGACAATCTCGTCCTGCTGCAGGGTGACTTCGAGGAAGTGGGCTGCGGCCTCGCCGATGCGGGCCATGATCGCCCCGTCGCGGTCCTCGGAACAGTCGATGACAATGGCCTCCGTTAGCGCATAGCGTTCGCGCAGCGCGGATTCGAGCTCGGTAAATGTCCCCGCCGGCGGGATGACTGTCGTGCGCACGATGTCTTCCTGCTCGGCCCGCTTCAGCATGCGCGAAACGGTGGCCTGTGACATATGCATAACCTCGGCGATCTCCGCCTGGAGCTTGCCTTCGATATGGTACATCTGGGCAACGCGGGCTATTAGTCGCAGCTCGTTGAGCCGTCCCATGGGGGCCTCCGGGAGTGAATTTTTATTCACTCATAGTTGAAGAACCCGGAGCGGTCGAGCGGTAGATCGCGTCCTGCCAAACCAGTAGGCGATCTGAAGCATCGCAGGCACGCGGCACGATGGGATTGCCGGCGCGGGGCAGGGCCGCGATCGCGGCAAGATCGGACCAGACACCCAGCGAAAGGCCAGCGAGGTACGCCGCACCAAGGGCGGAGGCCTCGGGCGCGTCGCATTGGATGATGACGTGGTTCAGCGTGTCGGCCACGCATTGCATGAGGAAAGTGTTCTGGCTTGGCCCGCCATCGACGTAGAGACAACCGAGTGGCGTCGGCGATTGATCGGACATCGCCTTGAAGACGTCATGGACTTGAAAGGCCATGGAATCGGTTACGGCTCGGGCCATTTGGGCGCGGGTCGTGTTGAAGGTGATGCCTGAAAACAGTGCTCGTGCATCAGCATGCCAGTAGGGCGCACCGAGGCCGACGAAAGCCGGCACGAAGCCCGGCCCGCCGGGCTCAGCGGTTGCGGCGAGATCGGTGAGGGCTTGTATATCCGGAAGGCCCAGCATCTCGGCCATCCAGGGCAGGGCGGCGGCCGAGACGAGGATGTTGCCCTCGAACGCATAGGTTGGTTTTCCGGCGATCGACCAGGCGATCGTCGTGGTAATACCCCGCTCTGGGGCAATGAAGCGGGGCAGGGTCGTCATGATCGACGAGCCGGTGCCAAAGGTCACCTTGCCGTCGCCGGGATTGAAGGCACCGTGGCCGAAGAGGGCGGCATGGCTGTCGCCGATGGCCGAGGCGATTGGAATACCGTCGCGGAGGCCTGGCACATTCTTCGTCGTTCCGAAACTCGCGGCGCTGTCGCGTACCTCCGGCAGGGCGGATTTCGGCACACCGAAAAGGCCGCACAGTTCGTCACTCCAGACCTGTCCGTTGAGGTCGTAGAGCTGGCTGCGGGCGGCGTTGGCGGCATCGCATGCGTGGACCGCGCCGTCCGTGAAGCAATGGATCAGCCAAGCGTCGATCGTTCCGAGCCGGACCCTGTGACCGGCGGGCATGCGGTCGAGCAACCACTTCATCTTCGGGCCTGGGAACATCGGATCGATGGGAAGTCCCGTAAGCGCCTGGACGCGCGCGCCATGACCCGCCGCGATCAGTTCGGCGCAGGTCGGCGCGCTGCGGCGGCACTGCCAGCTCACCACCGGGCCGAGCGGTTCTCCCGTGCTGGCATCCCACACCGTAACGGACTCGCGCTGATTGGATATTGCAATGCCGAGGACATCCACAACAGGGGCGGCCTGCAGGCAGGCGGCGATCGCTTCCTGCACCGATTCCCAAATACGCAGCGGACTCTGTTCGACCCAGCCAGGCTGGGGATGTTCGATGCCAACAGGAGAAGAGCCGCGTGACAGGATTTCCCCGCTGGTGGAAACGAGCACGGCCTTGGAATTCGTGGTGCCCTGGTCGATGGCGAGAATGGCGGTTGTCATGGTGGCTCCGGCAGGTAGAAATTGGGGCGCGGCGACAGGGAGGGTTGGCCGCGCCCGGCACGAAATCTAAACCCGCACAATCATGCGCGGGAAGACTTGCGTGCAATCAATGCTACGGCCGCCTCGGCGATGGCGGCAGGCGACATGCCGAATTCGTCGAGCAGGAATTCGGCCGAACCGGTAGGGGCAAAGATGCCCGGAACGCCGAGGATCTTCATCGGCACTGGGGCTTCGGCCACCACGAATTCTGCAATTGCCGAACCAAGGCCGCCAAAGGTGGAATGTTCTTCGGCTGTCAGGATGGCGCCGGTTTCGCGGGCGGCAGCCACCACGGCCTCGACATCAATCGGCCGGACCGTCGCCATGTTGAGGACGCGAGCCTCGAATCCCTGTTCAGCCAAGATATCGGCCGCCTTGAGCATGCGATGGGTCAGCGTGCCGTTGGCGACAAGGGTGATGTCGTCGCCGTCGCGCAGCAGGTTGGCCTTGCCCACCTCGAACTTGTGACCCGGCGGAAGGAGATCCGGGACGCCGACGCGCGACAGGCGCAGGAAGACCGGACCCTCGTAATGAGCCGCCCATTCCACGGCCGCGGCCGTTTCGATCGAATCACAGGGCGCAATCACGGGCAGATTCGGCAGCACGCGGGTCCAGGCGAAATCCTCGATGGAATGGTGCGTCGGACCAAGTTCGCCATAGGCCATGCCGGAAGATATTCCGACCAGCTTCACGTTCGCGTTCGAATAGGCGATGTCGGCCTTTATCTGTTCCAGCGACCGGCCGGTCAGGAAGCAGGCGGCGCCGCAGACGAAGGGTAGCAGCCCGCCATTTGCAAGGCCCGCGCCCACGCCCACCATGTTCTGTTCGGCGATGCCGACATTAACCAGCCGTTCCGGCCATTTGGACTTGAAGCCGCCGAGCTTGGACGAGCCGACGGAGTCGTTGCAGACCGCCACGACCTTGGGGTTATCTGCGCCCAGGCGCTCCAGCACGGCAACGAAGGCGTCTCGGCAATCGTGCAGCTTGGGAGAGGGGATCACATCCTTCATTACAGGGCCTCCGAAAGCTCAGCCACGGCTATTTTGTATTGTTCTGCATTCGGCACCTTGTGGTGCCAGTCGACCTTGTCCTGCATGAAGGAAATGCCGTGGCCCTTGTTGGTATGGGCGACGATGCAGTGCGGGCGTTCGCCGCGGCGCTCCAGCGCGGGCACGATCTCGTCCATGGCGTTGCCGTTGATCTCGGTGACGTCCCAGCCGAAGGCTTCGAGCTTGGCGGGAAAGGGAGCAAGGTTGTTGGTGTCCTTCAGCGCCGCGCCCTGCTGGAAGCGGTTGTGGTCGATGATCAGGGTCAGGTTGTCGAGGCCGAACTGCGCGGCCGATGCGATCGCCTCCCAGTTCGATCCCTCCTGCATCTCGCCGTCACCGGTCATGACATAGGTGCGGTAATTCGCGCCGGTCAGCTTGGCGGCCTTCGCCATGCCGACTGCAACCGGCAGGCCGTGCCCAAGCGGGCCTGTGTTGGTCTCGACGCCCGGAACCTTGTTGCAGTTCGGATGCCCGTTCAGGCGGGAATGTGGCTTCAGGAATGTGCTGATTTCTTCTTCCGCTATGAAGCCACGCTTGGCGAGCGTCACATAGAGCGCTAGCGCCACATGGCCTTTCGACAGTACGAAACGGTCGCGCTCCGGATGCTTCGGCTGTTCGGGCCAGATGCGCAGCACGCGAAAATAGAGCGCCGTCAGAATGTCTATTGCGGACATCTCCCCGCCGATGTGGCCGGCGCCGGCTTCGAAAACCGCTTGCAGATCGCGAAGGCGTATCTGTCGAGCGATGCGGTCGAGATCGTTCGGCTGCATGTTACCTCTCATACGGAATATTTATACACTACGCAATATGTTTGCAGATTGAGCGGCGTTGTCAAGCGCCAAACCCATTCTGTAACCAATTTCCCTGGGCGCAAGAATATTCGTTGACACGTCGATCAATGCTAATGTATGAATTTGCAGACACTAGTGAATATTTATGCTAGCTTCGGTGGGGAGCCTGCAGATAGCTGGAGAAGGAGGATTTATGGTGGCGCTAGCGAAAACACACGATGTGGTCGGCCGAAGAGTGCTGCCCTCGCTGCGGGGTGCAACCGGGCCCTTAATTGGTCTCATCGTCCTGTGCCTCTTCCTGACCTTCGCAAGTGACAAATTCCTATCGGTCCGGAACTTTCTCAATGTGCTCGATCAGATCACGGTGCTTGGCGTTATGGCCGTAGGCATGACATTGGTCATCCTGATCGGCGGGATCGATCTTGCGGTCGGCTCCGTCATGGCGCTGGCGATGATGGTGCTCGGTTATCTGAACATAATGGCGGGCGTGCCGATGTGGTTGGCCATCCCACTCGCGCTGCTGGTTGCCTCGCTCAATGGCCTTGTCGCGGGGCTGCTCATAACGCGCTTCAACGTGCCGGCCTTTATCGCGACGCTCGCCATGATGTCGATTGCGCGCGGCCTTGCAAACATGATCACCGACGGACAGCAGCTCATCGGCTTTCCCGCCTGGTTTAATACAATGGCGATCGTTCGTTTTGGCGGCGTCCTGACGCTAACCGTAGCCGTGATGCTGGTGGTCTTTATCGTCGGATTGCTCTATCTCCGCTACCGTCATGGCGGGCGCTCGCTCTATGCGATCGGCGGCAACGCTGAAGTTGCTCGACTCGCAGGCATCAACGTGAACCGTGCAACCGTGCTCGTCTATGTCGTGTCGAGCTTGCTCGCCGGTCTTTCTGGCATGGTGCTCGCGGCGCGCCTCGACTCTGTGCAGCCGTCCTCGGGCGTGTCCTATGAACTCGACGCCATCGCGGCGGTTGTCATCGGTGGCACCTCTCTCTCCGGCGGCACTGGCGGCATCGGCGGTACCATCATCGGCGTGCTGATCATCGGCGTGCTGCGCAATGGCCTCAACCTGCTCAGCGTCTCCCCGTTTATGCAGCAGGTCATTATCGGCGGCGTCATCGTGCTCGCCGTGACCGCCGAGACTTACCGCAAACGCAAGTAACGATTATTCGCCCCGCCTGCGCGGACGCGGCTGGGCATCGAAAACGGTCAGCAATGGTGCGGGCCGACAAAAAGGGTGGGTGGTCCCCTTCTGCCAGGACAGGAAGCCACCAAACAACTCGGAGGAGAAAACTATGAAGTTGTCCAAACTCCTGATGACAGCAACCGCGGCTGCGGTGCTTGCGTCTCCCGCGGCCGCTGCGGAGGTAAAAAAGATCGGCCTTGCCGTTCCGAACCTCCAGGCTGACTTCTTCAACCAGATCAAGCTCGGCGTCGAAAAACACGCCAAGGAGAAGGGCATTGACGTGGTCGTCGTCGACGCGAAGAACGACACGAACACCCAGGTCAGTCAGGTGCAGGACCTGATGACCCAGGACATCGATGCGTTCATCTATATCCCGGCCGGGGCCGCCGCCGCTGCTGTGCCGACCCGCCTTGCCCGCGAAGCTGGCATTCCGGTGATCAACGTCGACCGCGTTCCGGAAGGCGCGCCGGGTGATACCTTCATCGCTGGCGAGAGCGTCGAATCCGCTTACGCCGTCTGCAAGCACATCATCGAGAAGGCCGGTGGCGCGGGCAAGATGGCGATCATCCACGGACAGAAGGGCACGACGCCGGAAGTCGACCGTTTCACTGGATGCAAGCGCGCCATCGACGAGAGCAAGGGCGTCGAGCTGGTCGACCAGCAGTGGAGCAACATGTGGTCGGCGGACGAGGGCTTCTCGATCGCGCAGAACATGTTGCAGGCCAATCCGGACATCACCATTATCTTCGGCCAGGCCGACGGCCTCGCCATGGGCGCTGCGAAGGCGGTCGATGTCGCCAATCTCTCGGACAAGGTGATCATCGGCGGCTATGACGGCGACGTCTCGGCCCTCGAATACCTTGCCAAGTGCAAGGGTCCGTTCATCGCCACCGCGACCCAGAGCACGCAGAAGATGGGCGTCCTCGCCGTCGAATCCGCGCTTGCCGTCGCCGCCGGCCAGAAGGTCGAGGAACGTCAGACGCCGAACGCCGTTCTGACAACCTGCGAGAACGCGCCGGAATTCGTGAAGAGCCACCCGTAACCCGGATTCAGACCCGAAAGGCAGCAGCGCCATGACGACCCGCTCTCCCATCCTGTCGCTCCGTGGAATTCAGAAGTCCTACGGCCCGATCAAGGTTCTCCACGGTGTTGATCTCGACATCTATCCGGGAGAAGTCGTGGCGCTGCTCGGTGAAAACGGTGCCGGAAAATCGACCCTGTCGAACATCATTTCCGGCACCGTCCAGCCCTCGGCCGGAGAAATGACCTGGCTCGGCAAAAGTTACACTCCCGCCGATCCCCGCGCCGCGATGGACGAGGGGGTAGGCATGATCCATCAGGAGCTGAAGCTGCTTCCGAAGCTCTCCATTGCGGAGAACGTGTTCGTCGGCCGCTACCCGATGAAGGCGGGCCGGATCGATCGCAAGGCGATGGAAGATCGGGCACGCAGCGGCCTTCACCGGCTCGGCCTCGACATCTCGCCCGACCGCCTTGTCGAAGGGCTTTCGACCGGCAAGCAGCAGCTCATCGAAATCGCCAAGGCGCTGACGCTCAATGCGCGCCTCCTCATCCTCGACGAACCGACCGCCGCGCTGGGTGGCGAGGAGACTCAGCTTCTCTTCCAGCAGATCGAACGGCTGAGGGCGGAAGGGGTCGGCATCATCTACATTTCACACCGCCTCGAGGAAATCCGCCAGATCGCCGACCGCATCGTCGTCATGCGTGACGGCGCCAAGGTGCAGGAGTTCGACAGCGGCGACGTGCCGATCCGCACTATTGTCGAGGCGATGGTCGGCCGCTCCCTGGAGCGCATGTTCCCGGCGCTTCCGACGCCCACGGATGAGGTGACGCTGGAGGTCCGGAGCCTTTCCTCACCCTCCAACGCTTTCCGCGACATCAACTTTTTCGTACGCAAGGGCGAAGTCTTCGGCATCGCCGGCCTCATGGGCGCCGGTCGCACCGAACTGGTGCGCGCCATCACCGGCGCCGACCCTATTTCCGGCGGGGAAGTGCTCCTGCGCGGCAAGGCCATTACGCCTCGCTCCCCCATCGACGCGATCCGCAATGGCATCGTTCTCGTGCCGGAGGACCGCAAGCTTCAGGGAGTCGTGCTCGATCATTCGATTGCGGAGAATATCGGCTACGCCAATCTCGGCGAGATCGCCTCTAGCGGCTGGCTCTCCTCGCGCCGTATCCAACAGTTCGCCGAGGACTATATCAGGAAATTCGGCGTCAAGGGCCGCGGCGGCCAGAATGCGAGCGAGCTTTCCGGCGGTAACCAGCAGAAGGTCGTGCTCGCCAAGTGGCTGGCGCGCAAGCCGCAGGTCGTGGTGCTGGACGAACCGACACGCGGCATCGATGTGGGTGCCCGCTCATCGATCTATGATCTCATAATGGACCTCGCCCGGCAGGGTGTAGCCGTGATCGTGGTCAGTTCGGACCTCGAGGAGGTACTCGGTGTATCCAGCCGCATCATGGTCATGGCCAAGGGTAAGCAGTCGGGTATCCTGAGCCGCGAGGACGCAAACGACGTCTCGGTCATGGAACTGGCGACGATCTGAACAGGGAAGAATGTTTATGTCTGAAATCACTCTCAACGCGCCGAAATTGTTCGATCTTTCCGGAAATGTTGCCTTGGTGACCGGTGCGGGCAGCGGCATTGGCCAGCGCATCGCCATGGGGCTGGCGCAATGCGGCGCAAATGTCACGCTGCTCGACCGCCGGACCGACGATGGCCTCGCAACCACCGCAGATTTTATCGCGAAGGTAGGGCGCCGCAGCATCCAGATCGCCGCGGACGTGACCAGCAGCGCGGCGCTCAACGAAGCAGTCGTCCGCACCGAGGCGGAACTTGGCCCGCTGACCCTCGCCGTCAATGCGGCCGGCATCGCCAATGCGAACCCGGCGGAGGAGATGGAGGAAAGCCAATTCCAGACGATGATGGACATCAACCTGAAAGGCGTTTTCCTCTCCTGCCAGGCGGAGGCGCGCGCCATGCTGAAGAACGGTCGCGGCTCGATCGTCAACATCGCCTCGATGTCCGGCGTGATCGTCAACCGCGGCCTCAGCCAGTGCCATTATAACGCCTCAAAGGCCGGCGTGATCCACATGACGAAGTCGATGGCGATGGAATGGGTAGGGCGCGGCATCCGTGTCAATACGATCAGTCCTGGCTATACGGCCACCCCGATGAACACTCGACCCGAGATGGTGCACCAGACCAAGCTGTTCGAGGAGCAGACGCCGATGCAGCGCATGGCGACGGTCGATGAAATGGTCGGCCCGGCCGTCTTCCTCCTGTCGGATGCTGCAAGTTTCGTGACCGGTGTCGACCTTCTCGTCGACGGCGGGTTCTGCTGCTGGTGATCGTTATGCGCAGGAAGCTAGTCGCAGGAAACTGGAAAATGAATGGCCTCTCTTCCTCCCTAGAAGAGGTCATGGCGATGACGACCACGGCGGACCGACTCGATTGCGACCTGGTCGTCATCCCCCCATTCACGCTCATAGAGCGAGCATGCGCCGCATCCAAAGGATCGAAGCTCCTGATTGGCGCGCAAGATTGCCACGCACAAAAATCCGGAGCTTTTACCGGAGACGTCTCAGCAGATATGCTTCTGGATGCTGGTGCGAAATTCGTGATCCTGGGGCACTCGGAACGCAGGACCGAACACGGAGAGACCGACGCACTGGTATCCGCAAAAGCCGCGACGGCAATCCAGAGCGGCTTGGTGGCGATCATTTGCGTTGGCGAAACTCAAGGCGAAAGGGATGCGAACCAAACGCTTGCCGTCATCGAGCGGCAGCTGGCCGGTTCCGCTCCAGAGACGGCAACATCGGCCAACACTGTCGTTGCCTATGAGCCCGTGTGGGCGATTGGTACGGGACGCGTGCCTACTGTAGCCCAGATTGCTGAAGTCCATCTTGCGATCCATGCCGCCCTTAAGAAGCGGTTTGGGGACGATGGTGGTTCCGTTTCGGTGCTGTACGGCGGCTCGGTAAAGCCATCAAATGCCGAGTCAATCTTTGCGATTGAGTACGTTGATGGCGCACTCGTCGGCGGGGCTTCGCTCAAAGCCTCTGATTTCTCCGCAATTGCGGAAGCGCTGAACGCTTAACGATTCAACCGGATGCCCGTTCAATCCGGGCAAAAATCCTTACTAGCCGCAAATCGATGCAGCCGTCTGGTTAGCAAACGGAGAATCTATGTCTGTCTCATTGGTCGCCGAGAAGGCGAAAATCGATCCCGAGAATTTCGCGCTGGCCAACTGCATACGCGCTTTGGCTATCGATGCTGTCGAAGCGGCAAAGTCAGGTCACCCGGGTGCTCCCATGGGAATGGCCGATGCCGCAACGGTACTGTTCAGGAAACATCTGCGATTTGACGCCAGCGCTCCGGATTGGCCGAACAGAGACCGTTTCGTCCTGTCTAATGGCCACGCATCGATGTTGCTCTACGGCCTGCTACATCTCACCGGCTATGAGGACATGACCATCGAGGAAATTCGCAACTTCCGTCAATGGGGATCAATCACGGCGGGGCATCCAGAATATGGTCATGCCAAGGGCGTCGAAACGACAACCGGGCCACTGGGGCAGGGGATCGCGACGGCCGTCGGCATGGCGCTTGCCGAAAAGCGCTTGGCGGCCGAGTTTGGCGACGATCTGGTCAACCACCGCACCTATGTCTTCGTAGGCGACGGCTGCCTTCAAGAGGGGATTGGTCAGGAGGCGATCTCGCTCGCCGGGCACCTTGGTCTCGGCAAGCTGATTGTCATCTACGACGATAATCAGATAACGATTGATGGACCTACCTCGGTTAGCTTCTCCGAAGATATTCCTGCTCGGTTCGCGGCATGTGGTTGGCATGTACAGTCCTGTGACGGTCATGACTCACACGCTCTTGATGCCGCGCTGCAGAAGGCAAAGGCGGAGACGAGCAAGCCGTCTCTGATTGCGGCAAAGACTGTGATCGGGTTCGGATCACCCAACAAGGCAGGAACTTACGCTGTCCACGGTTCCCCACTTGGAAGCGCCGAAGCTGCGACGACGAAGGAAGTGATTGGTTGGCGCGAGGCTCCGTTCGAAATTCCGGAGAACCTCGCTAACCAGTGGAGAGCTGTCGGCCAACGCGGACGCGAAGAGCGCCAGGCATGGGAAGAACTGCTTCACTCAAAACCGCACGACCTCAAATCGGAGTTCACCCGGAGAGTGGAAGGAAAGCTGCCGCAGGGTTTTGACAGCGCGATCGAAAAGGCGCGAGCCGATCTCTTCGCCGAACCCAAGAAGGCTGCCACCCGCAAGGCCAGCCAGATGGCCTTGGAGGCGCTAGCCGGAAGCGTCCCTGAAATGATCGGCGGCTCGGCCGACTTGACCGGTTCGAACCTCACCCGCGTGAAGGCAGTTGATACACAATACACTCGCGAGGCGGCTGGTCGGTACATTGGCTACGGTGTCCGCGAGTTCGCGATGGCGGCGGCAATGAACGGCCTTTGCGTTCATGGCGGACTTATTCCGTACGGCGGCACATTTTTGATGTTCTCCGATTACGCCCGCAATGCCATCCGTCTCTCTGCGCTGATGAAGCTCGGCGTCATCTACGTCATGACCCACGATTCCATCGGTCTTGGCGAAGATGGTCCAACTCACCAGCCGGTCGAACACCTGGCATCCTTGCGAGCTATCCCCGGCCTCAATGTTATGCGCCCGGCCGATACGGTGGAAACGCTGGAGGCCTGGGAGATTGCGATCCGCATTCGCCACGTCCCTACGTTGCTCGCTCTCTCGCGCCAGGACGTGCCGCAGCTCAGACTGGACTCTTCCAACGAAAACCTCAGCGCAAAGGGCGCTTACGTCATTCGGCACTTTGGGAAAGGTCGCGACGTCACAATCATCGCTACCGGCACTGAGGTCGCGCTTGCGGTTGAGGCTTCCGAGGAGCTGCATCGCCAAGGCTATTCGGTCGCTGTCGTGTCGATGCCATCCTGGCAACTCTTCGACCAGATGCCGCGAGCATACCAGGCCGAGGTTCTCGGTAGCGCGCCGCGCCTGGGCGTCGAGGCGGCAGGGAAGTTCGGATGGACGCGCTACGTCGCCTCCGAAGATGACGTCATCGGCATGTCTGGATTTGGAGCCTCCGCTCCCGCGGAACGGCTCTACGCCGAGTTCGGAATTACCAAAGATGCCATCGTGGCGAGGGCAAAGGCCGTTATGGCCAGCAAGGAGAATATCTAATGCAGTTTTTCGTAGACACCGCCGTTGTTGCCGAGATCAAGGAACTGAACGACTACGGTCTCCTGGATGGGGTGACGACCAATCCATCCCTGATCGCCAAGTCTGGCCGGGACTTCAAGGAAGTCATTGCGGAAATTTGCTCGATCGTCGACGGACCTGTTTCTGCGGAGGTTGCTTCGACGCATTTTGAGGGCATGGTCAACGAAGGCGAGCTGCTTGCCAAAATCGCCACAAACGTCGTGATCAAGCTTCCGCTGACCCTTGATGGTCTAAAGGCGTGCAGGCACTTCTCCCAGAAGGGCATTCGTACCAACGTAACCCTCTGCTTCTCGGCAAACCAGGCGCTTCTCGCCGCCAAGGCCGGAGCTACCTACATCTCCCCGTTCGTTGGTCGCCTTGATGACATCAACACTGACGGCATGGAGCTGATCCGCGACATCCGTCAGATTTACGACAACTATAATTTTGAGACCCAGATCCTTGCTGCGTCGATCCGATCTGCCAACCACGTCAAGGACGCCGCCTTGGCGGGCGCAGATGTCGCGACGATCCCTGCGAATGTCATCAAGGGTCTTGCCAACCATGTGCTGACAGACAAGGGGCTTGAGCAGTTCACAAAGGACTGGGCCGCCACCGGTCAGTCGATTGTGTAAGCCACTGGACGGCACCAACATGGCCGGAGCGAGGCTTTAACAGCTTCGCTCACGGTCTCGCTCGATAGAATAGTTGCGATCACAGGTGGCACCGGCAGTTGGTGCGTCTGCGCATTCCGCAAGCGATCGCACGAGCTTTATCGTCGGAGGCATTCAAGCGGAGGAAGGCCAGGCTGTGTCTCGTCGGCAATGTGACAATGCCAGCAGCGTCAACGATGACTGCGGCAGGGCGGCAAAAGCTTCGGACCGGTGGAGCACGCAGGGTTCACAATTGCCGGCCGACCAATAATGCAATGGCGTTCAAGCAACTTTTAGAATGCCTTTGCGCATTCGGACAGATTCATGACGGATTTCTTCTTGAAATTGGAACGGGCCCCTGATTATCTGAATAACGTTCTCGGGGCGGGGTGAGATTCCCCACCGGCGGTATCAGGAATTTCCTGGAGCCCGCGAGCGCTTCCACTCCAAGGTGGAAGGTCAGCAG
The DNA here is from genome assembly GCF_000265205.3 of Sinorhizobium fredii USDA 257. Lineage (NCBI taxonomy): Bacteria > Pseudomonadati > Pseudomonadota > Alphaproteobacteria > Hyphomicrobiales > Rhizobiaceae > Ensifer > Ensifer fredii. Next base: position 1,964,340 of record NC_018000.1, on the reverse strand, counting down.
ACCCGGTGCGATGCCGGGGCCGACGGTATAGTCCGGATGGAAGAGAACATGTCTGCAAAACCGCCCCTGACATGGCGGCTGTGGGCCTGTTCGCCCAAGGGATTGAGACGCCGATAACGGCAACCCTTGAAAGGCATGAAATGGCAATCTCAAAAATTGAAGACGCAATAGCGGTCCTGGCGCGCGGCGGCATGATAGTTGCGGTGGACGACGAGGATCGTGAGAACGAGGGCGATATTATCGTCGCCTCTGAGGCAGTGACGCCAGAGACGATCGCGTTCATGATGAAACATGCCCGCGGACTTATCTGCGTGGCGATGGAGGGCAGGCGACTCGATGCGCTTGAGATCCCGCTGATGGTTCCGCAGAACACCGAACTGCACAAGACGGCCTTCACGGTTTCCGTAGACTACCTGCCCGGAACCACCACTGGCATTTCCGCCGCCGACCGCGCAGCGACGGTCAAGGCGCTGGTGGATCCCGCCGCCCAACCGGCGGAATTCGCACGACCGGGCCACATATTTCCCCTCAGGGCCCACCCAAACGGTGTGCTCGGCCGTCCGGGACACACGGAGGCTGCAATCGAGCTTGCGCGTCTTGCCGGGAAAGCCCCTTCGGGAGTGATCTGCGAAGTCGCCAATGACGATGGAACGATGGCAAGGCTTCCGGAGCTTATTGTCTTCGCCGAGACGCACGGGATGCCGTTGATCACCATTAAGGATTTGATCAAGTTCGTCGAAGAGCAGTCGGCCGACGCTGCAGATGCTGCCTGAGTCGAGGAAACGAGAGAGAGAGAGAGAGAGAGAGAGAGAGGGCGATGCCTCTCCAGATCACCGACAAACCCGTCAGTTTTTCGGCGGGTTTTTTGTTGCTTCGGGTGGGGGTTGCGGTGGTTCCGTAGCGGACGAACTGCTTACCACCGAGCCGGTTTTTGGGCGATGGCTGCAAGGTGAACGCATCGTTGGGCAGGTGCGATTGGCGGATCGGAAGCTGGCCGGACACGACCAGTTGACTCCCGTGTGGTGGAGTGAAGATGTGTCAGGTGTAGCGGGCGACTGCGAGATCCGTTGCGTCGATCTCGGGCTTGCGGCTGGAGACGAGGTCGGCGATTACGCGGGCCGAACCTGAGCTCATCGTCCAGCCGAGCGTGCCGTGGCCGGTGTTGAGGAAGAGGCCGGCAATCTTCGTCGGACCGATGACCGGCGTGCCGTCCGGCGTCATGGGGCGCAGACCCGACCAGAACGAGGCCTTGGCAGCATCGCCGCCGGGAAATAGGTCGGTTACGGAATGTTCGAGTGTGCGGCGGCGGGCTTGGCCGAGATCATTGGTGTAACCGGAGATTTCCGCCATGCCGCCTACACGGATACGGTCGCCGAGGCGCGTGATGGCGATCTTGTAGGTCTCGTCCATCACCGTCGATTCCGGAGCGCGCGAGGCATCGGTAATCGGGATAGTCAGCGAATAGCCCTTGACCGGATAGACTGGCAGGCGGATGCCGAACCGTCGTACCAGCAGCGGCGAATAGCTGCCGAGGGCGACGACCACTGCATCAGCGACGAGCTTTCCCTTGTTGGAAACGACGCCGCACACCCGACCGGCCTCGACGTCCAGTCCCTTGATCTCGGTGCCATAGGCAAAATGCACGCCGAGTTCTTCCGCCTTCTTTGCGAGTGCATTCGTAAATTTGAAGCAGTCGCCGGTCTCGTCCTTCGGCGTCAGTAGGCCGCCTGCGATCTTGTCCCGCACATGTTTCAGTGCCGGCTCGACGCGGACGCAGCCGTCTCGATCGAGAACTTCATAGGGAATGCCGTCGGCGGCGAGCGCCTTGACGTCCTTGCCGGAAGCGTCGAGCTGCCGCTGCGTGCGGAACAGTTGCAGCGTGCCCTGCATGCGCTCGTCATATGTTATGCCGGTCTCGGCGCGCAACTCGGCGAGCGAGACGCGGCTGTAGGCGGCAAGGCGCAGCATGCGGCTCTTGTTGATGGAATAGCGGTTGGATGTGCAGTTCGAAAACATCTTCACCAGCCAGCACAACATTGCGACATCGACTTTGGGGCGCAGGATCAGTGGTGCGTGCTCCATAAACAGCCATTTCATTGCCTTCATCGGTATACCGGGCGCGGCCCAGGGTGAGCAGTAGCCGAAGGAGACTTCGCCTGCATTGGCAAAGCTCGTCTCCAGCGCCGCCCCCTGCTGGCGGTCGATGACGGTCACCTCGTGCCCGGTTTTGGCAAGTTGATAGGCCGACGTGACACCGACGATGCCGGCGCCGAGAACGATAACTTTCATGATGTCCTCACTGGAAGAAAGATGGGTTCAGCGGTATCGCCGTTCATAGCGATGGCCGAGACCGGTCAGGATTTCATAGGAAATGGTGCCGGCGTCGCGAGCGACGTCCTCGAGCGTTTGGTTGGGCCCTATGACTTCCACGAGGCTACCGAGGCGCAGGCGGTCTTCCGGCAGGGCCGAGATGTTGACGGTGATACTGTCCATAGACACTCGGCCGAGGATCGGCAGGCGGATGCCGTTGCAATAAACCGCGCCCCGGTCGCTCAGGCTGCGCGGAAGGCCATCCGCATAACCGGCGGCGATGGTTGCGAGGCGGGTTTCTCCCGTCGTGATATGCGCGCCGCCATAGCCGACACGCGTGCCGGCTGGCACCGTGCGCGTCTGCACCACGGCGACATCAAGTTGCACAACCGGTTCCATGGGGTTCGGCATGCCAACTGTCGGCGCGCCACCATAGAGCGCGATGCCGGGGCGAGCGAGCACGCCATGATAGGCCTCGCCGAGGAAGACACCGCCCGAATTGGCGAAGCATAAATCGAATTCGGGGAAATCCGCCGCGATGCGGTTCAACTCGGCAAGCTGGTCGCCGTTCTGCTCGCTCGCGCTATCATCGGCGGAGGCGAGATGGCTCATGATGGACAGGACATCGATCCCGTCACTTGCTCTCAGCAGGCCGGCAAGGGCCGCCCGTTCTTCCGGCGGCACGCCAAGGCGCGACATCCCGGTGTCGAATTGCAGCACCGCAGGCAGCCCGCGCCCGAGTGCTTGGGCGGCTCGGGCCCACTGCTGCCATTGTTCCAGCGAGTTGATGACCGGAACGATGCCGTCCCAGGCCCAGGCGACCTCATTGCCAGGTTGAAGGCCATTCAGGACAAAGATCGTGGCGTCGGCAGCGAGAAATGGGCGCAGGTGCAGGGCTTCCAGGAACTGAGCGACGAAGAAATGGCGGCAGCCGTGCTCATAGAGCTTCGTGGCGACCCGATCAGCGCCGAGCCCATAGGCGTTGGCCTTGACGACAGCCGCTGCGCGCGCGGGTGCAACCTCGGCAGCCAGTTTCTCATAGTTGCGGGCGAGGGCTCTGAGGTCGATCGTCAGGTAGCCCGACGCGCCGCCCAAGCCGGTCGTTCTGGTTTGCTTGTAATCCTGACTCGCGCTGTCCATTCCCGGTCTCCAATTATTGGGGGAACCTAGTGAAATGATCGTCAAATTTCCGGAGAAAGGTTGATCGATTATTGCGTAGATCCATGAACTATGAAAGAAACAGCGAACAAAAGGAATGATCTGCAATGGCTGCGCTTGACGCGATTGACCGCAATATTCTTCGACTGCTGCGGCTCGATGCGCGCAGGAGCAATGCAAGCCTGGCGGCTGACGTCGGGCTTTCTCCGTCCGCTTGCTTACGGCGCATCAGGCTGATGGAGCAGTCCGGTGTCATCCGCGGTTATACGGCACTGGTGGAGTCGGCGAATGTCGAGACAACTATTGCCGTCATCATCAACATCACGCTGGAACGGCAGACAGAAGATCACCTCGATCGCTTCGAGGCTGCGGTGCGCAAGCATCCGGAAATCCGTGAGTGTTTTTTGATGACCGGAGGTTCGGACTATCTCCTGCGCGTCGAGGTCGCTAATGCGGACGAGTTCGAGCGTATCCACAAGGAGATACTGTCGACCCTGCCAGGAGTTTCAAGGATCCATTCTAGCTTTGCGATACGCAACGTGCTTGCGACGAAACCAAAAACGCGCCGGCGGAACAAATGTTAACGTTGGCTTGGCCCAGCGCGACACTGGATTCGCATATCGCGCGGCAATCTGTACGCCATTAGGAAGCTTGTTTTTCAATTACTTCCGCAAGCAGCGCCAAGTGGGATTGCATTGCGCGTTCGTCGATTGCAGCGTAACCCAGTAACAGGCCGCGAACGGGTTCGCGATAGTAATATCTTGAAAGTGGAATCACATTCAGCTTCACATCATTCGCCTTGCTGGCGATTGCGACATCGTCGAGAGGGCGCTTGAAACGGAATGCGATCTGTATCCCAACGTCGGCCTCAAAAGGTTCCATCCACTCGCTTAGATATTTTTGGCCAAAGTTCAGAAATGCCTCGCGTCGTTCAGCGTACAGGCGCCTTGTGCGACGCAAGTGACTAGCGAAATGTCCGTTCATGATGAAATCGCTGAGCGTGGCTTGCAGTGGCAAACTGACCTGCTGGCCGCAATAGAGGGCAGCTCGCTTGACTTGTTCGCAAATTGACTGCGGCACGACCATGAACCCGACTCGGATTGCGGGAAACAACGTTTTTGCAAAAGTACCCACGTATATCGTGAGTCCAAAATTATCATTCCCCTGCATTGCTGGAATCGATCTGCCGAACAACCGATACTCGCTGTCGAAGTCATCTTCGATGATCCATGCAGCATTTCGATTGGCAATTTCAAGCAAGCGCAATCGCTGTTCGACACGCATACTCAATCCGAGGGGGTGCTGACAGGAGGGCGTCGTATAGATCAGCCGAACGTTGCCGTGAGGTACGCTTTGAAGCTCCCAGCCCTCTTCGGAGACATGCAGCGGTTCAATCTCGGCGCCTGCTGCGCTGAATACCAGCCTGGCGTTGACGTAACCCGGCTCCTCCATCCAAACGACATCTCCATCCTCCAACAGAATGCGTGACAACAGATCGAGCGCCGCCTGCGCGCCGTTCGTGACGACAACTTGCCGAGGTTCACACACGACCCCTCGATAAGCCTGGACATATCTTGCAATCGCTTCTTGCAGGGGCGGGTAACCGAGATCGTAGTTGTAGTTGAAGAGATCCACATTCGGATGCAGCAAATGTCTGCCTAAAAGCCTGTTCCACGTCTTGAACGGGAACACCGCGATGTCCGGCGTGCTAGGGCGCAATGCCGAACGGTCAGCATCGAAATTGATTCTGGTTTCTGTGTCGAATGCATGGGCGAAGCGGGATACGTGACCGGTTTTCTCGGGCATGTCTTGCCGCGTCACCGAAGAGCTGGGAGGGGGAATGTTCGCAACATAGGTCTTTGCTCCGTGTCGCGTTTCGACATATCCCTCACTGTTCAGCTGCTCATAGGCGCGCACCACCGTGTTCCGCGATACCAAAATGTTTCTTGAAAGCTCCCTTGACGATGGGAGTTTGAGGCCCGGTGTCAGCACCCCCCGCAGAATAAGGTCGCGCAGGGCCGTATAAATCTGTTGCTGAATTGGCTCTCGGCTTTCCCGATCTATCGAAAATGCATCGACCGGCAGCCGGACTGCGTGAGAAGTGGACCGTCTGTTTCGCAAAAAACTGGACCTTTCGCGCATCCAATCTCGGAACTAGCTTCCTTGGGAAAGCTAAAACTGGATACGGACGCTTTGCCCGTGTCTTTATGACATATGGAGCATAATACTGTCAAATACCGCTATGGCGTGGCCGCGCATGCGCTTCAAAATGAACATTAGCGACGATCATCTTGTATACGTTCATGCGGGTGTGGGTTTTAACATCGGATTTACGTAAAGAATAGCGAATTATGTTGTAATATATGCAGATCGGTGGTCGCGGGTTTGTAAAATTGCACCATTGTTGTCTGGAGAATATTATAGCTTGCGGCGAGTGTAGAATAGGAGAGGATGCCAATTATGGTCAGTGTCGACTACCGCGATAAGCCCGAAGAGGGCCAAGTTAATCAATGGTCTACAGGCGCGGCTTATCTCGATGGCAAATTCATGCCAATTGCGGAGGCGCGAGTCCCGGTGACAGACTGGGCTTACCGTCGGTCGGACGTAGTTTATGACGTCGTCAGTGTATGGGATGGAGTCTTTTTCCGGCTTGACGATCACATCGCACGGTTTCGTCGCTCGATTGAGCGTTACCGGTTTACGCCAAAGGAAACCGACGAGGAGATCCGCGAGATCCTGCACAAGCTGATGGCATTGTCGGGCTTGCGTAGTGCGTATGTCGCAATGGACTGCCTGCGTGGCCAAGCGGGGCATGGCATCCGGCATCCGGCCAAGGCCAGAAACTATCTTGCGTGCTACGCGGCGCCTTTCTCGACGCTCGTTCCCGCCGAAAAGATCGAGCGGGGCATACATATGATGATCTCGTCCACGCCTCGCATCCCGCACGAGTGCGTCGATGCCACTGCCAAGAACTTTCATTGGGGTGACATGAACATCTCGATGTTCGAGGCAGAAGAGAAGGGCGCGGATTTTCCGGTTCTGCTCGACCTGAACGGTAATGTCACAGAGGGCCCCGGTTTCAACGTGTTTATCGTTGTCGACGGAGTCGTCGCGACGCCGGACCACAATATGCTCGAGGGCATCAGTCGCCGATCCGTTCTGGAACTTTGCGAGGAGCTTGGCATCAAGGTTGAGGCCCGCAAGATCTCAGCCCAAGAGTTCCGCGATGCCGACGAGATTTTTGTAACATCGACCGCAGGCGGCGTGATCGGCGTAAGCCGGATAGACGGCCGGATCATGAACAATGACCGGCCGGGACCGATTAGCGAGAAGATTCGCGAGACTTACTGGAACAAGCGCAAAAGCGGCTGGCATGGCGAGCCTGTGCGGTACGACCAACGCTGAGGCGCCTGTGACGCAAAACTGAGTAAAGCCGCAGGTCTCCAGTGAATTTCGCCGATTCACCTGTGGCCAGATGCCAGATTGAGGAGGGCAGTACCGATGACGAGGGGCGGTATCAGGATCAACCGAGTGGAGCTCGCTGTTTGCAGGCTCCCGCTCGAAAAACCCGTCCTTCTCGGCTCGGTTCGGGTTGAAAGCCGCGACTACGTCTGCTTGCGCGTCGTGACTAACGCGGGGGTGGAAGGTTTCTCGATAGGATACAGGAGCGGCAGCAACTTGTTCGAGGCGTTGCAGATAATTGCGCCGCGCCTGATCGGGCGAGATGCCCTGATGCGACAAGCCTTCAATTTGGAGTTCGAGACAGCTCACATACCTGCAAGAGCAGGCTACGTCAGAGCCCTCAGCCTGATCGATGTCGCCCTTTGGGACATTGCGGCAAAAGCCGCCGGAATTCCCTTGTACATCTTGTTGGGTGGCTTGCGCACCGAGGTGCCGGCAATGCCTGTCGTCGGCTTTTCCTATGCAGAACGTGCGATAGCGGAAATCGAAGACGAGATTGAACGCCATTGCGGGGACGATGAGACCTTACTGAAGGTGATGATAAAAGGGCCGGATGTCGCAGCGAATACTAGATATATTCACGCCCTTGCCTCCAGGTTCGCCGGCAAGGCCAATTTGGCCGTGGATACTCACTGGTCGTGGCGGTCAATCTCTGAAGCGCTGGAAACGTGCAGGCGGATTGATGACTGCAATCTCGCTTTTATCGAGGATCCCTTTCTTCCGCAGCAATGGCGTCTCGCCGGTGAACTTCGGGCGAAGCTGAAGACACCGGTTGCCGTTGGCGAGGATGTCCTTGATCCTTATGGTTTCCTTGATCTTGTGCAAAATGTCGATGTCCTGCGCGTGGATGCAACAGGAAGCGGAGGTGTTATGGCAGCGATGAATGCGATAGCACTTGCGGCCGCTCACGGAAGACGGGTTCTTCCTCACGTGTTCCCCTATCTGCATCTCCACATTGCGTGCGCGCAAAAAACAGTCATGGCCGTGGAATACATCCCTGAACACACGGGGACTGACCCCATCCGAAAGCTTCTGACAGAGTTTCCGACCATAAAACGTGGAAAGTTCCAGGTATCAGACCAGCCTGGTGCGGGCTGCGCGTTGCAATGGACGGCGGTGCGCGAACACGCGGAATCAGCTTGTACATTCGAATGAGAGCCAAACCAGCCGCGCGAACGTCTTCATTCGGACACTGGATTTTGTGCGCTGCCTCTCCGGCGATCGACTTTAGCTCTCGAAGCCGCCCCGCAGCCTTAGATGGAGAACGCTGATGACAACGAAGGTGATTAAGAAAGAAAACTTAAAATATCAAATGACCACGGCGGACGAGTTTGTCGCTCAAATATCTCCTGGTGAAGACGTCACGGTCGAATGCGAAATTGCTTATAATGGCGGGCTTGTCACGTCGCTTGAAGCGGAGTTGAGCCTTGATGACTTCCGCTACCCCTTTTTCAATCCGCTAACCGGGCCGATCGAAGTCAAGGGGGCCAAAGCCGGTCAGATGATCTGTGTGCGAATCAAGTCCATGGAGCTGGACGAGATTGGGCTGACGGGATTGATGCCGCATAGTGGATTGTTCCAAGAGTGGATTTTCAACCGCGATAAAAAGTTCTCGAGGTTTAAGCCGGTTCGGATCGCAGACGGCCTCGTCCATTGGGACGAGAAGAGAACTCTTCCTGTGGCGCCTATGGCCGGTGTTATTGGCGTGGCTCCTGCCTACGGTAGCATCTTGAGCCTCGATAATGGGGAGCATGGTGGGAATATTGACGTGCAGGAGATGGGGCCGGGGTGCACCGTATATCTGCCGGTCAATGCGGATGGCGCCTATTTTTACATCGGGGACTGCCATGCCCGCCAAGGAGATGGCGAAGTCTGCGGCGTAGGCGCGATCGATGTCGGCGCACGTATTACGCTGGCAATCGATATCAAAGATCGGCCGACACGCATGACATGGCCCCGGTTTGAAGACGCGACGCATATTGGTACGGTCGGATTGGGTCGACCTCTCGAAGACGCGATGCGTGTCGCTTATCGTGAGATGATTTACTGGCTGGCCGATGAGTACGGTTTCTCCGAGCCGGATGCCTACATGCTGCTGTCGTCGATCGCGGAAGGTCGCGCGACTCAGATCATGAACCCGAAATCCACATATGTGTGCAAGGTAAGGAAAGACTTCATCAGCTAACGCGACACAGATGCGGCCCAGGGCCCGCTGGCGCGAAGGGTAAGCACGGGCCAAGTGTAAACGTGGTTAGGGAGGCGGAACTTGAAAATAGATCTTTCCGGCAAGACAGCCATCATAACAGGGTCGACCGCGGGCATTGGCCTTGCAATAGCAAAGGGCCTCGCCGCAAGCGGGGCAAATGTCGTCATCAACGGACGCAGCCAACAGGCCGTTGACCGGGCGGTGGCTGCTATAGGGGACATACAGCAAAACGGCTTGGTTGCGGGTTTTGCTGGTGATCTCGGATCGGCAGAGGGATGTGCCGGACTAGTCAGCGCTTATCCAGCCTGCGACATGCTGATCAACAACGTGGGCATCTATGGGCCCCAAGATTTCTTCGAGGCTTCCGATGCGTTGTGGGAGCGGCTCTTCGAAGTCAATGTCCTTTCCGGTGTTCGGCTTTCAAGGGCCTACCTGCCTGGCATGCAGAAGAAGGGTTGGGGCAGGGTCATATTCATTTCGTCTGAATCGGCTCTCAACGTTCCAGCGGATTCCATCCATTATGCCTTTACGAAGACGGGAATCTTGTCCATGGCGCGTGGGCTTGCCAAACGCATGGCGGGCACCGGCGTTACCGTGAATTCGGTTCTACCCGGCCCGACGGTGTCGGAGGGAGTGGCCGCCATGCTCGGAGCGGACGAGAATTCTGAAAGGTCCGTCGAGGCACTAACAACCGAGTTTGTCCTGAAAAGTCGGCCGTCTTCAATTATCCGCCGCGCGGCAACGGGCGAGGAGGTGGCCAACATGGTGGTGTATGCCTGCTCCATGCAGGCCTCGGCCACGACCGGCGCTTCGCTGCGGGTGGAAGGTGGGATCGTAGACTACCTGTAGCGCCCGCGTTGCTTCAGTGCGGGATGTAAACCAATGGCTGGTCAGAAGACCGCTTGAGTCCACCGCCTCCCTATGCAGGAAGGTGAACCGCGATACGATCGGGAATTCAGATGCAGATCCCGATCGTATCCTCGTCTAAATTGGAGAGTCGCATGCTCGAAGTCCAGCAGATCGTTGCGGGGTACGGTCGTCTCACTGCACTTAAGGGAATAGACATAACTGTCCGCAAAGGTGAAATCGTCTTCGTGGTGGGCCCGAATGGAGCGGGTAAATCCACACTCCTGAAGGCGGTTTCCGGTCTAATTTCCCCTGTGTCAGGTAATGTCTCCTTTCATGGCAAGAGCACCGCCGGGAATGCACCCGAGCGCATCTGCCGGAGCGGTCTGGCGCTTATCCCCGAGGGCAGGCACATATTCAAGACGCTAACCGTACAGGAAAACCTGCTCGTCGGTACGCTGGTGCGGAAAAATTCCGCCGAAGTGAGGGCGGATATGGAGATGGTGCTCGATACCTTTCCCATCTTGCGAGAACGTTTCAACGGCGTTGCCGGTCACCTTTCAGGGGGAGAGCAGCAACAGCTTGCGATCGCCCGGGCCATCCTGCAGCGTCCTTCCCTGTTGATGATTGACGAGCCTTCCCTTGGCCTGGCTCCGCTGGTAATAGACCAGGTCTATGAGAGCTTGCGCCAGTTGAATCAAAACGGATTGACGCTACTGATCGTAGAGCAGTCCACGCAAAGAATAATGGAACTCGCTAGCCGTATATACGTCCTTCGGAACGGTAACGTGGTGCTGGAAGGCACACCGGACAAACTGACGGACGGACGTGACTTGGATGCGGCATATTTTGGTTTCGTATCTGACGCGGCATAGACCGCTTGATGCCTGGGTAAACCCGTGGCGATGAAGGCGGAGACGCTTCGGCCGTTCTTTCCGGCGTAGGCCAGCGCGTTCCATAAATTGGACCCGGCACCTCTGCCATGTGGCGGGATAGAATCTCGATGACGGCGGCCTTGATCCACTTCATGGGCGTCCGAGATGATGCGCCCGCCATGCCGGCCATGCGGCAACGTTCGAAAAAGCGCGGGAACTAGCTGCCGGGGCGAAGCGTCGTGATATGCAGTCCCACGGTCCAGACACGCGTCTCCTAGTCGCGCTCGCGGTAGCCGGTGCGGTGGATAAGCCGAAAGATGTTCCGTCGCAATAGGTCGCGCCCGTCTTCACGCCCACGTCCAACGCCACCATTTCTCGGCTGCAAAGGCGATCATCTCCGGCAGCAACCGCGTCCCCGGTAGTCTCAACAAGCAAGCGCAGGTTCATCAAATCGTCGGCCATCGGTGGTCTCTTCATCAGGTTTATCCGGCCCGACCGGAAAAACACTGATCGCTACCGCTCCTACCGCACCACTTCCCAGGACGTCATCGAGGGATGCGCTGGTACGCTCACGCGACAACAGGAACGCCTGTGCTCGCGCGCATTGGGGAAAGCGTTCAATGGCAGGCGGGCTCCTTGGTTTGGCGCTGGAGCATCGGCAGTTTTACCGCCTTCGCTAGCGATATGATGGCCTCGCTTGCTTTGCTTTCTCGGAGCAGTCGCGGACTGAACAGCTTCACGATCCATTCGACCGAGCATCGACAGCAGCCAGGGCCACGGAGGCTTTTGAGCCCCAGGACAATTGTCTGGGCAAAACCAGTCTGACCGTCGCGGGTTAACTGGTCCTTTCATTTTCGTGAATTTTGGACCTTTCGTCTGCCAGATATCGCTATATCCTCCCCTAAACAACCTGAGTTTCTTATAAAAACGAACCAGGGCAAAAGAGGGTGAACTACCAATGGTGAGACTTGAACCGACTTGTTTCTCAGGCTTCAAGCCGCACGGCGGTTGTTAAAATTCCACCCTCAAGTAGCGTTTCAAAAAATCGGCCAATGAGGCATGTGTGCGCTGGAAGTGCCGTTCTTGCGGCCGTTCTCGGTGACGATCGTTTGAAGCTTGTCGATGATCGCATCGCAGTCATTTTGTGATGGCGATAGTGGCGTCGCTGAAGAGGTTAGGTGTCGTGCGCAGCTTGCACGACACGCGGCAACTCAAATCTTAACAAACGAAAAGGGGGATACGACGATGAAATTGAACATGCGACCTATTGTGCGTCTAAGCGTAAGTGGTCTGGCGATTGCACTTGCAGGCTGGGCCTCTGTTGCTCAGGCGGAGGAGCCAATCAAGGTGGGGTTTGCGACTGCTCTTTCGGGTTGGCTCGCGGCCTACGATGAAGAGCCGCACAAAGCGGCGGTCCTTAAAATTGAGGAAATCAACAAGGCCGGCGGACTGTTGGGGCGTCAGATTGAATACAACGTGATCGATACGAAAACCGATCCAACCGTCGCCACCAGTGCTGCGGCCTCCCTTGTCGATTGGGGCGCCAATGTACTTATCGTGCCTCCCGACTACGACATGGGCTCTCCGGCCGCTCTGGTCGCACAGAACGCGGGCACCATCGCCATCTCGACCGGTGCGAGCGACCCCAAGATGGGCGCACAGGGCGTTGGTCCGTATGTGTTCACGGCGCACACTGCCGGCCAGGCCGCGGGCATCGTCATGGCCGAATACGCCTTCAAGAAGCTGAACATGAAGACCGCCTACATGCTTGAGGATGTTTCCATGGAGGCCACGAAGTCGTCATGTGCGGGCTTCGTCGCGGCCTGGAAAGCCGCTGGAGGCTCACTTTCGGGAAGAGACACTTTCCAAAAGGAAGACCCATCCATCGCCGCTCAGATAACGCGAATTAAGGGACTGCAGGAGGAGCCTGACTTCATCTTCATGTGCAGTTCACTACCTGAAGGTCCCTCTGCGGTTCGCCAGATCAGAGCTGCGGGAATTGATTTGCCGATTTTGTCGGATACTGGCATGAGCGGCAATTTCTGGCTCAACGGGGTTCCCGGACTGAAGGACTTTTACGTACCCACGCTGATGTCGATCAACGGCGGTGACCCGCGTCCGGAGATCAATGCCTTCCTTGAAAAATATAAGGCTCGCTGGGGCGCCCTGCCCATCACGGAGTTCTCGGTTCTGGGCTATTGCGCAATCGAGCAGTGGGCGCGGGCAGTGGAAAAGGCGCAATCCGTTGAATCGGACGCGGTCCTGGCGGTGATGAACCAGTTTCGCGATGAGCCCATCACGTGTGGACCCACCTCCTACACCGATCAGATCCACATCCAGGTCAGCCGTCCGCAACTCATCATGAAGGTCGAGAACGGGGCCTTCCGTCCACAAGAATTGTACCGCAACGAGTTCGTACCGGATCTGAAACTGCTTCTGAGAAGCGGTCAGTGAACCCGAGTTGGAATAAGCGCCGCGCGCAGCGACCTATTGCGCGCGGCAGCTCGGCGGTGACGCAGTTTCTCGCCTGGAGAAAGTCCGCATGCACACGGCGCCGTGTTTGGGTGTCTTTCTCGCATGGAGCCCGAAGCGCGGTCACTCCAGATTTGGTGTGCCATCCCCGGTTATGACCTAGAGAGCGGCGCTCATTTAGATAGCGGAGATTGTAGTACAACGATGACGAAGGCTCGTAAGGAAAAGCTTGAGGCGAAGGACATACACGTCGTTTTCGGCGGGGTTCGGGCGCTCAGTGGTGTTAATCTCGCCCTGCGTGCGGGTGACATTTTGGGGCTGATCGGCCCAAATGGCGCAGGCAAGACCACTATGGTCAACGTCTTAACAGGCTTTCAAAAGCCCGCGCCCGGCGCCGTCGTTGTCGACGGAGAAGACATTTCGGCATTGTCAGCGCGCAAGATGGCACAGTTCGGCATCGGACGGAGCTTTCAATCGGCACGGCTGTTCCGTGGACTTACGGTAACGGAAAACCTGGTTGTAGCTGGGCTTGGCATTGGCTTGTCCCGCAGGAGCGCTGTCGCGCAGGCAGAAGATATATTGAACTGGGTCGGTTATCGACACGGCCCCGACCACAGGTGCGATTCACTGCCGTATAGTGACGAACGTCGGATAAGCATCGCTCGGGCGCTCGCACTACAGCCCTCTTTTGTCCTTCTCGATGAACCCGCTTCCGGCATGAATGATCAGGAGTGCGAGCAACTTATGGAGACAATCGTCAACATCCCTCGTCGCTTTGGGTGTGGCGTCATGCTGATCGAACACAATATGCAAGTCATTATGGGCGTCTGTCATCGGATACATGTGCTCGACGGCGGGAAGAGCCTTGCTGAAGGCACCCCGGACGAGATCAGGAAAGATCCAAACGTCTTACGCGCTTACCTTGGAAACAAGGGCTCACACAAAGATGCAATCATTTAGGGGCTTACCGTGACCAACTTTGTGCAAGTACTGATTGATGCCATCGCTCTCGGGAGCCTATACGCCCTTGTAGCGCTTGCAATCGGCCTAGTGTTTGGCGTGATGCGGCTTATCAATTTCGCTCAAGCCGACTACATCGTGGTGGGCGCCTATTCGCTTGTCATTCCGTCGACCTCCGCTGTGCCGGCTTTGCTGTTCGGTGCTTTGCCGTCAGTGGCGATGATATTCTGCGTCACTCTCACAGTGACATTACTCGCATTGTTGACCGAACGGCTCGCGTTCCGTCCCTTGCGAAATACCGACACAACCACGCTGCTCATCTCCTCGTTCGCGGTAAGCTATTTTCTGCAAAGCTTGATCCTGATGTTCCATGGCGGGCGCCCCAAAACCATTAGTATCGGAGAAGGGCTTACCAGCGCGGTCGAAATCTTCGGTATCCGCATTCCGGGCGTACAACTGGTAACTATGGGGGTCGCGCTAACACTCCTGATCGCCTTGGTTCTGTTTCTCAAGAAAACTCCGCTTGGCGTCCAACTCCGGGCTGCCGCCGAGAATTTTCAGATGGCACGTCTGCTCGGCGTACCAGCCAATCGTGTGATCGCGATCGCCTTTGCTATCAGTGGCATCCTGGGTGGCACCATCTCACTGTTGTTCGTGATCCAGACTGGCACACTGGATATCCGAATGGGCCTAATGCCGACCGTCTATGCGTTTTTTGCAACCGTGATCGGCGGCATAGGGTCTTTGCCAGGCGCCGTGCTTGGTGGCTACATCGTCGGAATCGTAAGCGTTCTTTTGCAGGCATACCTGCCGGAGGAGGTTCGCGCCTTTCGGGATGCCGGAGTGTTTACGTTGGTCATCCTGATACTTCTCATTCGGCCCCACGGCCTGATCGTGACAAGTGCTGCTAAGGAAAGAGTCTGATGCGTCGTGTCCAACTAATCCAACGCTTCTACCCAGTTCTGGCGTTGATAATCCCGTTGCTGATCGTGGTACTCGTCATCGAAGTGTTTGGCTCGCCAGGCACCCAGCGAGTGACGACAGAGGCTCTGATACGCCTCGTATTTGCGGTCGGACTTTACATCTTTGCAGGTAACTCTGGCATCGTGTCCTTTGGACATATGGCATTCTGTGCGATTGCTGCCTATGCAACGGCATGGCAGACCTGTTGCGCATTGATGAAGCCGATCACGATGACGGGCTTGCCAGCGTTTGTTCGGGACAATACGTTCCCGCTTTTTCCAGCAGCAATGACGTCGATTGGCCTCGCGGCTGGAGTCGCATTCTTGTCAGGTTTAATACTGATGAGGCTCTCCAGCCTTAGCGCATCGATCTCGACGCTTGCCCTCCTGTTCATTCTCAACGTTATCTATTCCAATTGGGTCAGCGTCACCATGGGTAATTCCACAATTGTGGGGTTGCCAGTTTACGTGACGGCGTGGGGAGCTCTTTCGGCTGCCGTCCTCGTCATTGTGATTGCGTACCTATTTCAGAGGTCGCGCTGGGGCCTGATGCTGAGAGCGACGCGTGAGGATGAGGTGGCCGCGGCAGCCTCAGGCTTGTCGCTCTACTGGACGCGCCTTGCCGCTTTCACGTTGTCCGGCTCTGTCGCCGGACTGGCTGGTGTTCTGTTTGCGCACTTCACCGGGACAGTCTCAATCGGCACATTCTTCCTGAGCCACACGTTTCTAATCGTGGCGATGCTGGTGGTGGGCGGAATGCGAAGCCTCGCCGGCGCGGTGGTTGGTGTTACGGTCATAAGCGCGGTGACTGATGTGTTTCGACGCGCCGAGGCCGGTTTCTCCATCGGGTCTATCGATGTCGCAATCCCTCCCGGATCACAGGAGTTGATACTCGCAACTCTGATGCTCTTGATCCTGATATTTCGAAAGGATGGCATCATGGCAGGCCGTGAGTTCACGTGGCCAGGACGTTCGAAGGAAGGCCACGTCCGTGCGCCGCTCGTCACGCCGACAAAAGACCCGGCGCAAAGACTGTCCGCCTTACCTCCGCGGCCATAAGCCAGGCTAACCTAAAATAGAAGGAGCAAAACCATGATCCACGAACTCCGAGTTTATCACACTGCGCCGAAGAAATTGGGGCAAGTTGTTCAACGATTCGAGAAGCATACGATTGAGATTTTCAAACGTCTGGGGATCAAGCCTGTTGGTTTTTGGACTGTGGCAATTGGTGAAGCCAATGACCAATTGATCTACATGATCGAATGGGAGAACCTGGCCGAGCGCGACCAGAAATGGGCGGCCTTTCTCAAGGACGAAGAATGGCAAAAGGTCTGGGCAGAAACCGACAAGGACGGGCCACTTGTCAGGTATGCTTCTAATCAGATTCTGCAGCCTGTCCTGGCGCAAGCAATCTTGTGAGGGGGTATGCGATGGCATCGTCTATTGTCGTACTGAACGGACCTTCCTTGAACCTGTTAGGCAGCCGAGAGCCTGAGGTTTATGGAACGACAACGCTGCAGGACATTGAGGCTATGTGCCGAGAGCGGGCAGCGCGACATGGCCTCGAAATGCTTTTCTTCCGCCAAACTAATCATGAAGGTTTCCTCATAGACTGGATTCAGGAGGCGAGAGACAGAGGTGCTTCGGTGGTGGTCAACCCCGGTGCTTGGGCGACTACATCGGTTGCGATAGCTGACGCCCTCAAAATAGTGGAGGAGCCTGTCATAGAGGTTCACATTTCAAATATTCATAGCAGAGAGCCCTTTAGGCATAGTTCCCACGTCTCCAGGGTGGCCAACGGCGTTATTGCAGGCCTAGGGTTTCGCAGCTACCTCTATGCGATCGATGCGATAGCCGATATCCAGGCCGTTCGTCGCGTCCCATAATGGTATGCGGGTTGCTTTCAAACGCAAGCAAGGGCGGCCTCCGCGCCGCCTAAGCAAAAACCCATGGTGTAATCGTTGATGTTGGTGGCTATTCGCTGTTGGGTTCGACGGCTGGCCAGAGTAATCCATTCGGAGTTGGGTGCCCCAGACGCCAATTTGGGGAAAGGATGAAATCGGCAGTTCTCCAATGTGAGACGGTCGGACAGTTTCCGGCAGACGACTGACGTTGTGGCGACGACTAGTGCTAGGCGTAGTTCGACGTCCTCGGTCGGTACTTATGCCGGCAGGAAATACTACAATCGCAAGCGTCTCAGAATCTAGTCGGGGACCTCGTAGGCAGATTGGAAAGCCCCTGTTTCCTAGCTGGTCCCTGCGCGAGACCGGTTTCGGAGCCGAGGACATGGAGAGGAGAGTAGATATGTCCAGAGGACTTCCAGGTTTTCTCCTTACCGTTCATTTCGGCCTTACGGTTCCAAATTTAGATGAAGCAATAGCCTTCTTTGATGCAAAGCGTCGGGTAGCCGTTGCAGTTGGCGGGAGACTGCTTCACACGAGCCGAAACGGAAGGGGTCCCATAGGCCCCTGAGGCCCTTTTCCCCGAAAGATTGAGGAATCGTGATCGGGGGGGGACGCTCGGTTCCCATTGTCGCGCCTCGAGATCCAGCGAAACGTTTGCTTAAATAGCCCCGAGCTTCGCGCAGACACCTTCGGGTTATGTTTTCTGTTGCCGCTCGAACGCGACGGCAGCATTCCATTTCTTACGTCCTTATATACGGCGTTGAAAATTCCCTTATGTAATCGTTGACATTCCCGCGCTATGCCCCTTTGTATACGTTAACATTCGAATGACCTATAAATGGTTATTTCGGCTTTTATTGCGCTGGAGCGCACGAATCCAACCATTCTGGAGGCGGCAGCGGATCTGGGCGCACGCCCTTGGCAGGGACTCTTTTATGTGACTCTGCCTGTGGCTCGAACGGGTATTATCGGTGGTTTCGTTTTCAGCACTATCACAATCTTGGGCGACTATGTGACGCCCCAATTGATTGGCGGGACCGATGGATACCTCTATTCAAATATCATCCAGCGTCAGTTTGGTTCCTCGGTTCAATGGGGTTTTGGATCAGCGTTGGCGTTAATTCTCCTCGTCATCGTTTTTGTGCTCCTGCTCGTGCTCCGTCAGGTGACAGGCGGAGCAGCCCAGATCGGAACGTTCTCACGCCAATTCAATCCATCCAGATCGCCCGTGCTCAAGGCGTACGCAATCGCATTCCTCGCATTTCTCTACACACCGATCGGGCTTCTCCTCGTGCTGGCCCTCAACGACAACACGTCAATCGGCTTCCCTTTTAACGGCGTCACACTCCGCTGGTTTGCGGCGATCCTGGATGATCCACTTCTCCTGGAAAGCCTGCGCAACAGTTTGATCGTAGCGTTCGCGTCTGTCAGTATCAGCGTCGTTCTCGGCACGGTTGCGGCGGTACAACTCGCGAGAAGTTACGGCCGATGGCGTCAGGCAAGTTTGGCGATTATCTCCGTTCCGCTTTTTCTCCCGCCCATGCTGCTTGGACTTGCGATCATCATCGGCCTCAATGCTCTCGGCATCGAACGTGGGCTCTGGACGATTATCACCGGCCACACCATTCTCTGGCTGCCCGTCGTCACCTTACTTGTGCTGATCCGTCTCGAAGGTCTCGATCCAAACCTCGAACTGGCGGCCATGGACCTCGGAGCGCCCCCGGTGACGGCTCTGGTGCGGGTTTCGGTGCCGCAAGCCTTGCCAGGTATAGTGGCCGCCGCATTGATTTCCTTCGCCTTATCCATGGATGAGTTCATCCTGACAGCGCTTGTGACTGGCGCTGACAGCACCCTCCCGCTTTATATATTCGGTCAGTTGCGTTTCAATGTAACGCCTGCGGTGGTGGCGTTATCAGTGACGCTTGTCCTTGTGTCGTTCGCTCTTTTGATAATGGGCGCGCTGCTTGCGACACGGGGTAAAGGTGGTCCGTCGGTGCCTGCGCCTAATGCCATCCAAAACGTTTCCCAGTGATTTCCAAAAACACAAGGATTGAGACAATGTCCGTTGCATTGCGATGCTCGAACCTGTCAAAACGCTACGCCGGACAGCAAGGTCCAGCTCTCGGGGAAGGGAGCAACGGCATCTCCTTCGAGGTGGAGAGGGGGGAACTCTTTGCTTTGCTTGGCCCAAGCGGGTGCGGCAAGACCACCACTCTTCGCATTATCGGCGGATTTGTCGAGCCTGATGCCGGAACTGTGTTCATCGACGGAAAAGATGTGACTTTTGCGCCGCCATATAGGCGTCCGACGAACACCGTCTTCCAAAGCTATGCACTATTTCCCCACCTGAGGTTGGGTGCCAATGTCGCCTTTGGATTGAAAATGACTGGCGCTCGGCGCTCTGAACAAGATCACCGGTCGTCTCAGGCGCTTAGGATGGTGGGCCTCGGGGGGCTTGAAAATCGGAAAATCTCCGAACTGTCGGGCGGACAGCAGCAACGGGCGGCGCTGGCCCGCGCGCTCGCCAATGGGCCGTCGGTGTTGCTCTTGGATGAACCGCTCGGCGCCCTGGATCTAACCCTTCGTCGCCAAATGCAGGAGGAACTCGTCACCTTGAAAAGGGAGACGAACACGACATTCATCCATGTCACGCACGATCAGGAAGAAGCCTGCGCAATGGCCGATCGGATCGCAATTATGGATCGCGGGCAGATCGCACAGATTGACACTCCGCAAATGCTCTACCGCAACCCCCGCTCGACCCACGTGGCTCGGTTCATCAATCTGGGTACGATCGTAAAGGGATCCACCCGCCGTGATGGAGTTCATGCGCGCCTGGAGGCTTTGGGGATTGTCTTGGAAGGACGAGTGCAGCCGGCCATCCCGCAGCATTCGCGCTTGGCAGCAGTGTTGCCGCGCGGTCGAGCGCGACTTTCATCGGGTGCTCCCACAGGGGCCACAAACGAGATCAAGGGAACGGTGGAACGCGCGGTGTTCACCGGGCTGAACTACGAGCTGCTTGTTCGGTCGGAGAGTGGTGCGCTTCTCAATGTATCTGCAGCCGCCGAGGTGTTTGGTGTTGCGGATAAAGGTCGAGCTGTCGTGCTGAGCTGGAGCCCGGATGACGTCCTGTTCGTCGAGGACACCGATGATCCCCAACAAAATAGTTCGCCTTACGAACCGCCGCAAGCGAGCTGAACACCAGCATCAGTTAATGTAGAAAGGAAATTTCCAAGTGGGCGTTCTTCAAGACAAAGTTGCCATCGTGACCGGTGCTGGAAATGGCATCGGCAGGGCCACCGTTGAGAGATTTCTGCGCGAGGGTGCGAAGGTTGTTGCATTTGATCGCGCAGTGGAAGCCAGCTCGCCCGATCCTCGGCTCACGTGGGTGCAAGGTGACGTAACCGTTGCGGCAGATATCGATCGCGCAATTGAGGCCGCACGCGCGTTCAACGGGCTCGATATTTGCGTCGCCAATGCCGGGATTGGTAAAATCGAGGATTTCATTCACGGGTCTCGCGAGTCCTGGATGCAGGTTATCGACGTCAATCTTATTGGCGTGATGATGACGCTCCGTGCAGCCGCTAGTGTAATGGTGGAGGCAGGCAAGGGAGGGCGACTGCTCGCAACGTCATCGATTGCCGGTCTACGAGGTGAGGGACACGCGCCGTCGACAGCGTATGCGGCTAGCAAGGGCGCCGTCATGGCTCTTATGAGGGCTATTAGTATGGAACTGGCGCGATATGGCATTACCGCCAATGCCGTGGCGCCCGGTCAAATCGACACGGCGCTTAATTTCTCCGATCTCGAAGTCATGAGCGCACGTTTCGGTCGCGATGCACACGACTTCCGCGACGAATTTCTTCAATCCACGGTTCCGATGCGCCGAATGGGCGTCCCGGCAGAGGTAGCAGGTCTCTTCACATATCTTGCATCTGACGAGGCCTCGTTTGTTACTGGCACCACGTTCCGGATCGACGGTGGGGAGTTGGCAATCTAGACAATAATCCGGCTAAAGCCGCAGGCTAGGCAGCCTGATGTTTGTCAAGACTTCGGTGGCTGCCAGGTTCACGGGAGCAATTGCTCGAGCCTCGTAGTCGGCGTGTAGGCGATACGACCGAAAACGACGGCAAGCCAAGCCTGCGTCGATCTTCATTTGAGCTTGGCGGATCCCATCAGCGTCGGCCGGCGTTAGTGGCAATAGCCGGCCGCGCGCTTGCCCCGACCGCCGCGGTCCATCTGCCACAGCGAGCTTGAAGTTTGTGCTGAATTGGAATGGGCGCCGCGGAAATGAACCGTTCAATGCTGATGACGAGCTCTCTGCGGCGGTTACAGGGAAGATGCGTATCGAGCTGGCTCCGTTATTCCGTTTGGTGAGACCTTGCGCGTCGTTCTTCCTGTGCAATTCGAGCGTCCGGCGCTCGCCAATCCTGGGCGCGCTTGCGCACGGTGGCATGCGTTTTGGTTGGATCGAGAGGTAGGAATTCCGGCCAGCACTTTCGCCGCCTGCCGGCACGGCTTCATGCCTCCCAGTCGTGCTGTCATTTCCATCGATTCGAGCGTCGTCTTATCGGGACAGATTTCTTTCAGCGCTTCGAAGGCGCGGGCCATCCCCGAGTGGCAATCCCGCACCGCACTCGGCGGGGATTGCGCGCCTCGACCGTGCCGAGGGTTTGGGTCTGGCGCGGCGAAACGTGTGACGATCCGGGCAGACCTGACGAAAGAGGGGGACGAGGTCGGGCCAGCGGTTTACCACCGCGCAGTGCAGCGCCGCCATGATCGTCTCGCCTTCTTCGATCGGCAAGCCGATCTCTGCGTGGAACAGGCGCTCCCAACTCTTGTCAATTCCTACCCCGCGACAGCAACCTCGCCGAACTCGTTTTCTTCCCCCTGGATCGCGATCGTCCAGCCGCTTCCACAAACGATGCGGAAGAGCAGGTTGGCCGCGCGGTCAATCCAAGCAAGAGAGCTCCCGCTGCGTCGCGGTTTCACCTCAGATGAGAACCAGCTGATGTCCTCATTGCGCATTTGACAAGAACGTGAACCTGTGGTGACATACTGAAGAACGGGACGAAGTTCCGTTTTTCAGGACTAAGGGAGGTAGTCGATGTATTTCACGGCACGTGGTTGGGGGCTTGGCGCGCTTCTTGGGGCAGCGTTCGCGGCAAGCGCCTTCGCGCAGGATAAGGAGCCGATCAAAATCGGCTTCGCGATTGCTCAGTCTGGATGGATGGCAAACTACGACGTAGGGCCGTTCAAGGCGGCTGTGCTTAAGATTGAGGAGATCAATAAGGCTGGTGGTCTACTTGGCCGCCAAATCGAATACCGGGTTGTCGACACCAAGACCGACCAGACGCTCGCGGGAACGGCGGGCGCATCGCTCCTCGACTGGGGCGCGGAAATGATGATTGTGCCGACAGACTATGATTACGGCGCTCCGGCGGCGCTGGCGGCCCAAAACGCCGGCATTATTGCCATTTCACCCGGTGCAGGCGACCCGAAAATGGGTGTGCAGGGAGTGGGCCCGCTGGTCTTTACGGCGCATACCGCCGCACAGACCCAAGGCATCGTCATGGCTGAATATGCCTACAAAGTCATGGGTCACCGAAATGCTTATGCTCTCGAAGACGTATCAATCGAATATAGCAAATCGGGATGCGCGGGTTATCGCGCTGGATGGAATGATCTGGGTGGGAAACTCCTCGGTTCCGACACGTTCAAGAATGACGATCCTTCGATCGCTTCACAAATCACCCGCCTCAAGGGTCTCGGGACGGCTCCTGATGTCATCTTTCTCTGCACCTACACCCCGGGTGGAGCATCCGCGATCCGCCAGATCCGCGCCGCTGGTATAGACACCCCGATCGTCTCGTTGACCGGCATGACCGACAATTACTGGCTCGGCGCACTGCCCGATCTCAAAGAGTTCTACATTCCCGCAATCATGTCGCTTTATGGAGACGACCCGCGCAAGGAGATCGGAGAGTTTTTGACTGCCTTCAAGCAGCGTTGGAACGAAGATCCAACCTCGTCATTCGCCGTGCTTGGCTACAGTTCGATCGAACAATGGGCGCGTGCGGTCGAAAAGGCCGGAACGACGGAATCGCAAGCGGTTCTTGCCGTGATGAACCAGTACAAGGACGAACCTTTCACCGCTGGTCTGACGACTTATACCGACCAGCTCCATATCCAAATCAACCGGCCTCAGCTTATCATGAAGGTTGAAAACGGTTCGTTTCGGGCGGTGGAAATGTTCAGGAACACCTTCCTTCCCGACATGAAGCTCCTTTTCCGCGTAGGTCAATAGAGGGGCGAATGTCCGACTGTGTCCGCCCACGCGGGCGGACACAAGATTTTATGACGGCACCTCGTAAGGTGGAGCTATGGGTCAACGTAGGAAACAGGTCCTTGAGGCCAAGAACATACATGTTGCTTTCGGTGGCATCAAAGCGCTGCGCGGTGTCGATCTCACTCTACAGGCCGGGGATATACTGGGACTTATTGGGCCGAACGGGGCCGGCAAGACCACTATGGTCAATGTTCTCAGTGGGTTCCAACGCCCAAGTCCCGGCGTCGTTAGTCTCGATGGCGAAGATGTTTCGGCACTGTCGGCAAGAAAGATGGCGCAAGCAGGTATTGCACGCAGTTTTCAAGCCGCGAGGCTTTTCCGCGAGTTGACGGTGCTGCAAAATCTTACCGTCGCTGGTCTCGGCATTGGTCTGTCGAACACGTCTGCCACGGACCAAGCCCGAGATATACTCGAATGGATCGGTTATAACCGAGGACATGATCGCCTCTGCCATTCACTGCCTTACAGCGACGAAAGACGTATCAGCATCGCACGCGCACTAGCCGTACAGCCGTCATTTGCACTGCTCGATGAGCCCGCTTCCGGCATGAACGATCGAGAGTGCGAGCAGCTAATGGCGACCATTACTGGAATTCCGAAACGCTTCGGATGTGGCGTGCTGCTGATTGAGCACAACATGCAAGTCATCATGGGTGTCTGTCAGCGGATCCACGTTCTGGACGGCGGCAAGAGCCTGGCAGAAGGCACTCCAGAACAGATCAAGATGGATCCGAATGTGCTGCGCGCATATCTCGGACACAAAACCTCTCGCGCAGATGCAGTAATATAGGATGTCTCATGACCAACGTTGTGCAAGTCCTCATCGACGCGATCGCCCTTGGCAGTCTCTATGCTCTCGTCGCGCTCGCCATTGGCTTGGTTTTCGGTGTGATGAGGCTCATCAACTTCGCCCAGGCCGATTACGTTACCATAGGTGCCTATTCGCTCGTCGTGCCAACTGCGTCGATCACACCTCCGCTGCTGTTTGGCGCCCTGCCGCCGGCACTGATGATCGGCTGCGTTGTCTTGACCGTCACTGTCCTGGCGCTATTGACCGAACGCATCGCCTTTCGTCCACTGCGCAGTTCCAATCCGACGACCCTTCTAATTTCGTCCTTCGCCGTGAGTTACTTCCTGCAAAGTCTCCTCACTCTGCTGCATGGCGGGCGCCCGAAAGCAGTCAGCATAGGCGAATCGCTCACTCGGGCCGTGGAGCTGTTCGGAATCCGGGTTCCTGGTGTGCAACTCCTGACGATGGCGGTCGCGGTTACGCTGCTGATAGCCTTGGTCTTGTTCCTCAAGAAGACGTCACTTGGCGTCCAGCTGCGAGCAGCGGCTGAAGACTTCCAGATGGCTCGACTGCTTGGTGTGCCGGCCAACCGCGTCATTGCCATCGCGTTCGCGATCAGCGGTATCCTGGGCGGCACCATATCGTTGCTTTTCGTGATACAGACGGGGATGCTCGACATCAGACTGGGCATGATGCTCGTCGTCTACGCGTTCTTCGCCACAGTTATCGGGGGAATGGGGTCCTTGCCCGGCGCCGTTCTAGGCGGGTTCATCGTCGGGATCGTCAGCGTCCTACTGCAATCCTATCTCCCGGAGGACATGCGTGCCTTTCGCGATGCCGGTGTTTTCGCGCTGGTCATTCTCATTTTGCTCGTGCGTCCGCAGGGTCTGATCGTGACGAGCGCTGCCAAGGAGAGAGTGTGATGCGCCTGGTCCGTCTCATGTTCCCAGTTATTGGCTTGGTCGTCCCGTTGTTGATCGCAGTGCTCCTCCTTGCACAGTTCACCTCGCCGAGCGTGCACCGCGTCGCCACAGAAGCGTTGATACGCCTCGTCTTCGCCGTCGGCCTATACATATTCGTGGGCAATTCCGGGATCGTCTCATTCGGGCATATGGCTTTTTGTGCGATCGCCGCCTATGCGACAGCATGGCAGACGTGCTGCCAGATGCTAAAGCCCATAACTATGTCTGGTCTGCCTGCCTTTCTGCGTGACAATACGTTCCCCCTTCTGCCGGCGGCACTGACGTCGATTGGATTGGCAGGAGGCGTCGCCTTTCTGTCGGGGCTAGTCCTGATGCGGCTTACTGGCCTAGGCGCCTCGATCTCGACGCTCGCGCTCCTCTTCATCCTAAATGTCGTTTACTCCAATTGGGATAGCGTCACGATGGGGACATCAACCATCGTGGGCCTGCCCGTCTACGTGACGATCTGGGTCGCTTTAGCGTGTGCCCTCGTCGCTATTGTCATCGCCTATCTTTACCAGACATCACGTTGGGGGCTCATGCTAAGGGCTACGCGTGAGGATGAAATAGCCGCCGCCGCTTCGGGCATATCCCTCTATTGGACGCGTCTGTTTGCCTTTACCTTGTCCGGCTTCGTGGCAGGACTTGGCGGCGTCCTTTTTGCGCATTTCACGGGCACCGTCTCAATCGGGACCTTTTTCCTGAACCAGACATTCTTGATCGTGGCGATGCTCGTGATTGGCGGCATGCAAAGCCTCGCAGGGACAGTATTAGGCGTGGCTGTTATCAGTGTTGTGATCGATGTCTTCCGCCGCGCGGAAGCAGGCTTTCAGCTTGGGGCCATGGACATCGCTTTCCCACCGGGGTCGCAGGAGCTGATCCTCGCCGTCATCATGCTACTGATCCTGGTCTTTCGGAAGGGCGGGATTATGGGCGGGCGAGAACTTAGCTTGCCTTGGTCAATGGCAAACCACGCAGCCGAAGCACCGGAGGCACCTAGCCTAAAAACGGCTGAGGAAGACGGTGCAGCCTTTGTGAACGATGTTGAAGACACAAGTTCCGTAAGAGCCTAGCCGGCTTCGGAACTATCGCGCCAGCGCAGAGTGCCCCTTACTTTCACTTCGAGGTTGTCCCGCAGCTAAAGCGGGCAGATTCAGGATAACGCGAGATGAAGCAGATACCGGCAAAGGGTTTGGAAAGAGACGTCATAATGCAGGAGCTCAGGCAGATGAAGTCGCTCGACTTCGACTGGCGCGCTGGACGGGTGCCCTCTTATACCTACTTCGTCGACGACGAGACCCTTGATGTGCAGCGCGAGGCCTATGGCGAATACATAGCCGAAAACGGCTTGGGCGCCGGCCGCGCCTTCAAGAGCCTCGAGTTGATGACCGACGACATCAAGTCGATGGCGATATCGCTCTTCAACGCACCCGCGGCCGCCGGAGCCTCCTTCACGTCGGGTGGAACCGAAAGCATTTTCATGGCGGTCAAGACCGCGCGCGACCTGACGCGGCACAGGCGCGGCGAGCCAGATGGACGCTACAACATCGTGGCTTGCGAGACCGCTCACCCTTGCCTCGACAAGGCTGGTCAACTCCTGGGCGTCGATATCAGGCGGACACCGCACACCGCTGAATTCCGGGCAGACCCTGCACTCCTGCGCACTTCGATCGACCAAAAGACGATGATGCTCTTTGCGTCTGCGCCGAATTATCCATTTGGAACCTTCGATCCGATCAGCAAGATCGGAAGGCTGGCGCAAGAAAGAGACCTGCGTCTTCATGTGGATGGCTGCTGGGGAGGATTTCTTTCGCCGTTCGCCGAGCGGCTCGGGTATCCAATTCCCGAGTGGGACTTCCGCGTGCCTGGCGTATCCAGCCTGTCGGCGGATATTCATAAGTTCGGATATGCGGCTAAAGGTGCAAGCGTCGTGCTCTATCGAGATGTCGAGGATCAAGAACACGAACGCTTCTCTTTCAGCGGCTGGCCGCGTGGTACTTATTCCACCCCTACCTTCCTTGGAACAAAGGCCGGCGGAGCGATCGCGTCCGCTTGGGCCGTGATGCACTTTCTCGGCGTGGAGGGCTACCTTCGGGCGGCGAAGCTCACGATGGATGCCACCATGCAGTTGATAGAAGGCTTGAATGCAATTCCCGACATTTATTGCCTGACGCCGAATGGCGAGAGCAATCTGATCTCGTTTGCAACCAGCGACCCCAAGCTCGACATTTATGCCGTTGCGGATCGCCTCGAAGAATGCGGCTGGCTACGAGGGCGCATGCGCGAACCAAAAGCCATTCAGCAAGGCGTCAATCCCGCTCACCTTGCAACCGTCACCGAGTATCTGGCGGAGGTTCGCAAGGCCATTGATCATGTGCGCGGCAATGTGGCGGCGCCTGTGGCATACGACGAACATAGCTACTAATCGGAAATCTAGCGGCGGCGGGGCCGGGAGCCTCCCGGTAGCTGCCGAAGCAGGAGGTTTTTAAACTGCACGAGAAACCCTTTCTGAGAGAGCTGAGATCGGCGCTCGGGCATTCGGCCATCAAGACCGACGCAAACGACATGGCTCCTTATCTCGTGGACTGGAGGAGCCGGTACCGCGGAACGGCGCTTGGGGTTGTGGAGCCGTCCACAGCGGACGAGGTGGCCGTCGCGGTGCGGATCGCATCAGCCCATGGCGTGAAGGTCGTCCCGCAGGGCGGCAACACTGGATTGGTCGGCGGCGGCGTGCCACTCACCAAGCATGAGGGGTCGCAGCAGATCGTGGTGTCGTTGAGGCGCCTCAATCGAATTCGCGACCTCGATCTCCTCGACAACGTGATCGTCGTGGAGGCCGGCGTTATTCTTCAGAACGCGCAGGCGGCTGCTAGGACTGCTGGTCGGCTGTTACCGATCAGTCTTGCGGCGGAAGGAAGCGCGCAAATTGGCGGCATAGTCTCTACAAATGCCGGGGGAACCAACGTTCTGCGTTTCGGCTCGACGCGTGAGCTGGTCTTGGGCCTTGAGGTGATATTGGCCGACGGGTCGATTTGGAACGGGCTTCAGCGACTCCGTAAGAACAATGCCGGCTACGATCTCAAGCAGCTATTCATTGGTTCGGAAGGCACTCTCGGTATTGTCACGGCGGCCGCGATCAAGCTTTTCCCGTTGCCGCACTCATGCGTTACGACGTTTATCGCCGTTCCGTCGCCAGCGGCAGCTGTTCGCTTGTTAAGGTATCTCCAATCGGAACTTGGAGACTCACTGACCGCCTTTGAACTGATCGAGCGCGTCTGCCTCGATCTCGTGTTCGGAGTGGTGGAGGAAGCACGTGATCCATTTGAACAGTCCTACCCCTGGTACGTGTTGGCGGAGGTTTCCGCGACGGTGAAGGAAGTGGTCCTCGATGATATCGTCGAAAGAAGCCTGGCGAGCGCTTTTGAAATCGGCATTGCAATGGATGCAGTGCTGGCGCAAAGCGAGAAGCAGCGCGTGGAGCTTTGGCGTCTGCGCGACGAGATCACAGAAGCCGAGCGCCGCCATGGCCCAAGCGCCAAGCACGACATCTCGATCCCAGTCTCGCGTATCTCCGATTTCCTGGCGCGAGCTCCAGCAACTGTAAGAACTCACGTCCCCCATGCACGGCCGATTGCATTCGGGCATGTCGGAGACGGCAATATACACTTCAATGTTTTGGCCCCCGCTGAAGACGCGGATTGCATCAACCGGGCAGTTTACGACCTCGTTACGACACTGGGAGGATCGATCAGCGCGGAACACGGCATCGGCCAATCAAAGATCGAGCTTCTGGCGCATTACAAGGATCGCACCTCCTTATCCCTGATGCAGCGCGTTCGGAGAGCACTGGACCCTTCGACGACCTTCAATCCAGGCAAGCTAGTACACGTTCCGCCTGTCCGCGGATCGGATTTATAACAGGCTTATGGCGAGACATGGGCCGCAGCATTCGCGACCGGCGTGAAGGACTGACCATCATTCCTTCGCAGCGTGAACATCACGCCGCCTTTCCTCCAGTACGCCCGCGCAGCGAAAGGATGGGTGTCAGGGCCTTAGCGATTTCCCGCAGCAGGGCTACGATAGACGCACGATCTTCCGTGATCGCGCGCGTTATAGGGCCAGTGATGCCAACCGAGTAAATGACCCCGTCTGTCGGTATGTGGATCGGGACCGATAATGCTGACATCCCCTCGTGAATGCACTCCACGCAAGCTGCAAAGCCCTCATTGCGAGCTTCCTCTATCTCCTTCCTGACGATGCCAGGATCGGTAACCGTGTTCCGGGTGAAAGCCTGCAAAGGCCTCTCCAGTGCCTTGTCTAATATCGATGGGTCCTGATGGGCGAGAATGATTTTGGCGCTCGCTGCGGCATGGGGAGGCAACTCTTGGCCCGGTATGACATAGCTTTTCCAGCGTGGATCACCTGCGGCCGAGGCAACGACAAAGACGCGATGGCCGGCCAGTCGAGACACAAAAATAGAGGCATTTGGAAACTTCGCCGTTGCTTGAACGAGCGTTGGCAGAACTGCAGCTTCGATCCAATCTGCATGGCCAGCAGCATACACGAGCCGCGTCAGTCGATTTCCAAGTGAAAGGGTGCGCTCCTTGTGATCTCCACCCTCGACAAGGCCCGAGCGGCTCAGGACACGCAGCAGCCGGTGGGCTGTCGATTTCGGTAGTTGCAGCGCGTGCGCGACATCTGCGGTTGTAAGCTCGCCAGGGAATGCTGCGATGAGTTCCAGGAAGGAAATATACCGTTCAAGTGGTCCCGCCGCCGAATCGGACTCTTCGGTCATCGCATTTGCCTCCTTACGCATTGTCACGCCACGCTTCTGACGAATGCAATAACCGCTCAGTCAGCCCCGTTGCAAACCCAGAAATCTAGGACATAGTTCCAAAAAGCTGGCCGCATTGCAACCTCGCACCTTCGGACAAGATCAAGTTGGAATACGAATCAACCCGGAGGACGCGGCATCGCCCAGCGCTCGACGGTTGCCTGATCGATTTCAGATGCGCTCAGCGATCTCTTTCTCGTTCTGACCCGGTTTGCTGCACTTCCACGTTGATGTGGCGATAGCCGCCAGTGCTCCTGACGAGTCCTCAAGGCGAGACTCCAGGAACGCAATACTCCTCCCGCGCTTCAAGAACTGTCCGGTGCAGACAGCGGTTCCAGCATTTATCGGGCGCATGTACTGAACCTTCATTTCTATTGTCGTACCGGCGCGGTCATAGCTGCGATGGAGGAGATGCCCCATCGAAATATCCATCACCGTGGCAACGACCCCGCCGTGCAGCGATCCCTGCGGATTGAAGAGGAAGTCGTGCACAGGAAAGCGGATGACACATCTATCATCGGGGTACGAAATATCGAGCGCCAGCAACTGCGCCAGAAAGAACTTGCCAAACTCAGGTTTGTAATTCTTCATGGCTTGATCAAATGCGCTCTTGGCCGAAGTCTCGTCCACCACATTTCTCCCGTAATCACGCGTTGCTTTGACGATTGGTAGATATGCGCTGTAGGCAAGCGCTTCGCGGGAGTGCCCGCGCATTCTCTTCCGCGAGACTGGAGATTAGTTCTCCATATTCGCCAACGAACGCGGCAAGGACCGCGCTTGCTGCTTGGCGATGTGCCGCAGTCATCGGAAGAGATTGGTAGAAGTCTCCGCGCCCGGCGACGGCGACGCCGTTCAGCAAGCCGTACATGTGGAAAAGAAGGCCGACCCGACGGCTAAGCGGTGTCACATCTGCCGCTTCCTGAAGCGGCGTTCCAGCAAGATGAAGTGTACAGAGCGATCCGAGACCTGTGAAACACAACGGCACGGAACTGAGATCGACGATCCGCTGGAACTCCAGTCGCAGCCGCTCGCTTTCCTCATGAAAGACGTCAGCACGCTCAGGCGTAAACACCTTCGTCAAACCAGCGAGTCCAGCGGCCATCGTGCAAACATTATTGTTGAAGGTCCCCGCATGGCGTAGTGAGTCAGGCTTGTAGGGATTATAGTGATCCATGATGTCGGTACGCCCACCGAACGCACCAATCGGCAACCCTCCGCCAAGATATTTGCCGAGGGTCGTCAAATCTGGCCTGATGCCAATCCGGCCCTGCATTCCGGCAGCGCCACAACGCGAGGTCTTGACTTCGTCGAAGATCAGGAGCGTTCCGACAGCTTCAGTTTCGCGCCTGAGAGCGGAAAAGAAATCGGTCGTGCCCGGAAGATTTCCGCCCGCGCCCAAGATTGGTTCGACGATGACGGCCGCAAGGTCGTTTTGATTTTCTTTAATAAGCTTCGCAGCCGCGTCGCCATCATTATAGGGAGCGACGATGAAATCGAACGGCACGTTAATCGGGCTTCCACCAATTGGGAAAACTAGCACGCCGCCGTGATATGCACCTTCGAAAACCATGATCTTGCGCCGGCGCGTGAAATACTGCGCGGTAACGAGGGCAAGGATGTTCGCCTCAGTACCGGAATTGCAGAAGCGCAGGAGTTCCATGCTGGGAAAACGAGATTGCAAGGATTCCGCGAACTTTGCCTCGTATCGATTGGGGCCGGCGAGAACGGTGCCATCATCGAGCGCGTCGATGATGGCCTTCCGAATGACTGCATCCGAATGGCCGTACAATCCGGCGGAAAACTCGCCGACGAAATCGGCATAGCTATGGCCGTCCAGATCGGTTATGTCGGCCCCCTTTCCGGATAGGATCGTCAGCGGAAACGGTTCGTAAAACAGCACAGATCGGGTATTGCCTCCTGGGAGAACCCGCCTCGCATCGAGAGCAGCGCGTTCGCTCAGCGGATTTCTTTGCGCGAATTCGCGCCTCAATTGATCTATCGAGCGATTCAGCTCGTCTACGACATTGCCATTCAATCGCATAGGAATATTTCCCCCTGGAACTCGAACTTTCTGCGACTTTGATCGTGTCAAAGCCGCCCACTTTTATTCACCCGGCGAGGGCATAAAGCTGCTCGTTCGAGCCAGGTAACCACTCTTCTCATCCTTCGCTATGCGACCGCAGTCTCTTTCGCAAGGATCTCCATATCCTCCTCCACCCGGGGTTTTCACATCAATCCAATCTCCTGGTCGCATGACATATCCTTCTCCCTTTGAAATGTGTTCGGGTATCTCGGCTTGACCATCGCGAGAGACGACAATTTCGTTCGCAGCCCCGGGGAGCCCACCAAGCGTGCCGGGTGGGCCCTGCCGTCCATGGTCCATCATGAATGAGGCCGTTGCCGTTCCCCTCAGGAGCTTCATTCGATAATCGACGCCCAATCCCCCTCGATATTTTCCGGCCCCACCCGAATCCTCTCGAAGCGAATAATGCTCAAAGATCACGGGATAGCGAAGCTCCAGAACCTCGACCGGTTGCGTCTTGGAAATGCCAATAGTGGCACAGCCGTTACTAATACCGTCACCGTCATACCAACCCCCGTAGCCTCCGCCGGAAAAATAATACATGACGTAGTTCTCACCAGTTAATGGGTCGACGCCGCCGAGGCTGAGATTGCCGCTTGTTCCCGCCGGCGGAGCGAAGATCCTATCGGGTATGGCCGGTGCGAGCGCCAACAAGATGGCTTCAATAATGCGCTGTGATACCTCGGCCGCCGAACCCGCTGTAGGACTAGGGTATTCGGCATAGAGGAAGGTGCCGCGCGGCTCCTCCACCTGGATAGGGCGGAAACAACCTGCGTTCATCGGAACATCTGGGAAAATATGCTTCAGCGCGATGTAAACGGCGCTGAGCGTAGTCGCCCACACGGTGTTCAAGGGTCCGGCGCACGGCGCACTCGAGCCCGCGAAGTCCACCTGCATGTCAGATCCAGAAACTTGGAGGTTCACACGAATTGTCAGCGGCTCGTTCACGATCCCATCGCTATCAACATGAGCGACCGCGCTCCAGACGCCGTCGGGAATCGTCTCGATGTGGGATCGCATCAGGCGTTCGGAGCGCACTTCCAATTCGGCAATGGCTTGGTCCACAAGGTTCTCGCCGTAACGGTCAAGCAGAGCGGTCAAGCGTTTCGCGCCGGCGCTGAGCGCTGCAATCTGCGCCTTTACGTCGCCAAGAGAATCGTTAGGCACCCTGATGTTGTTAAGGATGAGCTGGAGCACGTCATCCTGCATCTCGCCCGCCTTCACAAGCTTGATGGGGGGGATGCGTAAGCCCTCCTGATGGATCTCCGTCGACCGAGTCGTAAACCCTCCCGGAACGACTCCACCGGTGTCCCGCCAGTGGCCGACGTTGGAGAGATAGGCCCACAGACGGCCATTATAGTAGAACGGACGGATCATCCTGACGTCCATTAGGTGGGAGCCGCCCAAATAGGGGTCATTCATGATGACAATGTCACCGTCGACTAGATCGTCCCTGGTCCTTATAACCGTATTGGTGGTGACTGCGAGTTGCCCCAAGAAGATGGGCAAACCTAATTCGCCTTGAGCGATCATTCGGCCATCCTCGCGATGGTAGATGCCGTTTGCGCGATCGTACGCTTCCGAGATAATCGGCGAGAACGAAGTTTTCTCGTGCACAAGATCCATCTCGGTACAAACCTGTTGAAGACCTTTCTCGATGACCGTCAGGGTGACGGGGTCGACATCTGCGAGCATGGAGACTGCGCCGTCGCGCTGTAGGGCTTTGGACATCTTCAGTTTTCCTCAGTGACAGGGCGGGGTTCAGCCGTGAACATGCACGAGAAGGTTGCCAATATCGTCGACTTTGGCGGTTGCGTCCGGGTGGAGAACAAATGTGCTGTCGGGCTGTTCGATGATTGCAGGACCGCTAATTTCGGAGCCCTCGGGCAGCTTGTCGCGATTGTATGTCAGCGACTTAATCCACCGATCACCGAAGTAGACGTCGCGCGATCCGGTAATGGCATCTTCCAGTCTGCCCGGCTTCGGCCTGAAGATGCCGAGGTCTATCCGTTCCCGCACGCCGATAACGGTTGTACGCACATTCACGAGTGTCGGGTGCATCTCGGGTAAGGATAGATTGTACCGTGCCAGATATGTGGCAAGGAAGTTCGCCTCCAAAGCCTCGGGATCGAAGTGCGACCCCCGCATCGGCACACGTAGCGTGTGTGACTGACCACGGAAAAGAAGATCGAACTCGTGCGACACCTCGACATGGGCAACACTCACTTTTTCCTGCTCGAGCAGATCACGGCCGGCGCGCTCTTGCTCGGCAAGTAAGTTCTGAATGGAGTTGCGGTTGAGCCCGCCCAGCGGTTCATTGACTGTCTGAACGAAGTCATGCCTAACATCGGCGAGGACGCAGCCAAGTGCCGAATTAAGACCTGGGTAGCGCGGGACGAGAACGCGGGGAATGCTAAGATCGCGCGCGATCGATACCGCATGCAGCGGCCCAGCGCCGCCGAATGGCATTAGAGCGAAATCACGAGGGTCGTGGCCTTTTTCGATCAACACCAGCCGAATGGCTCCCGCGAGTTCAGCATTTGCGACGTCCAGGATTGCCGCCGCTGTCTGGTAAGCATCGAAGCCAAGCTGGCGCCCGATTCGGTCTTCGAGCGTAGAGGCAATCTTGTCCAGGGGGGCCGCCACAGCCGAACCGGTGACCACGCTCGGATTCAGTCGCCCGAGCAGGAAGTTGGCGTCCGTAATAGTGGGTTCGCTGCCTCCCCTCCCAAAGCCGATCGGCCCGGGAAACGAGGCGGCGCTTTCTGGACCGACGCGTATCATGCCTGCTTTGTCCAAGCGGGCAATGCTGCCACCACCAGCGCCGATCGTATGAATGTCGATCATTGGGATGCGGATCGGAACGGCGTAGGCCAGATCCTTTTCAGACGATACAATTGGCTCGCCGTTTGATACGATTGCGACATCGAAGCTCGTGCCACCCATATCCCCGGTAACCAGATTGTCGATCCCCGCGCGTTTGGCGATGGCTGCTGCCGCTAGAACACCAGCAGCCGGGCCCGACATAACTGTCTGGACGGCATGGCGGCTTACGAGCGAGGAAGCCATCATTCCGCCGTTTGCTTGCATTACGAGCAATTCGTTCCTGAAACCGTTCTGCTTCAGCTGACTTGCGACATCAGAGATGTAACGGCTGACCACAGGCCCAATCGACGCGTGAATAGCAGCGGTGCTGGAGCGCTCAAACTCCCGCATTTCGCGTATGACTTCGTGGCTCGCTACGACGTGGTCATTGGGCCAGATCTCCCGAACGATCTCTGCCGCCCGCGCCTCGTGATCATCACTAATGTAGGAATGCAGGAAGACCACGACCAGCGCTTCGGCGCCCATCTCCAGCAACCGACGAGCGGTTGCCCGTACCTCATCCTCGTTGAGCGGAACGACAACGTTGCCGCGGGAATCGATCCGCTCGGAGACTTCGAGACGGAAATCGCGTTCGATCAAGGGATCGAAGCTGCCCGATAGACCGTAGGCGTTCGGGCGCGTTCTGCGACCTATCTCAAGGACGTCCCGAAAGCCGCGAGTCGTGATCAGACCGCATCGCGCACCCTTACGCTCCAGAACGGCATTCGTGCCGGCCGTGGTGCCGTGGATGAGCCAGTCGATCGTGGCAGGTCGCGCGCCAATAGTCTCCAGGCCGTTCAAAAATCCCCGGGACCGATCATCGACCGTTGTGGGAATCTTGGTGGTGCGGAACTCCAAGCTCTCCGTATCCATCATAAAAAGATCGGTAAAAGTTCCGCCTACATCCACGCCGACGCTGATGCTCATAGTTCACCTTTGTCCAGTTCGTCCCGAAAAACGGTACTTTGTGCTAAATAATGACATTAGAAGCTTAGGTGCGGGACTTGTCAAGGGATGTTGCGCGGGTGACGCAGCAGGAATTTCGCCAAACTCCTCCGGAACTAGACCGGTAGCAGGCCAGCGACGTCCATTGGCCGCTCGCCTCCACACCCAATCTGACGAAAACTCAAACCGCCATATGTATCATAATTCGATGCGATGCCTCGAAATGCGGTACATACGGACTCTTTGTTCCACCAGAGCACGCGACGAAACGCTCATCCAAGCTCCAATTACTGGCCTGGCAAAAAAGCTACACCTCGCCTCTGCCGCCACCTCAATTCAAGCGTCGCAAGTGCTTTCGCGAGCGTTGCCAAGCTCCAATTACTGGCCGTTCCCAGCCATGATCAACGGCGACTGAAGTCCGGGGGTTTTGTCGACATCCAGCCGCTCGCCGAAATAGGCCATTGGCCTACAGTCACCAAGTCCGACAGAACAACGGCTGTTCAAGCGACCCTTCCAGGAATACGCAAGGATCTCTCCACGAGCAACTCGATGGCATGAAGCGATCCTTGGAACACGTTTGAATGTCGGCGCTACAGCCCCTCGTAGTCTTGCCGTGCAACCGCTGAGGCTTGGAAACTGTTGACTCGACTACCGTACCATGTTTAGTTCTTCAGGACAAAGTGCCGAAAAACGGAACCATAAATCTTCCGAGCAACACCATTGGCACTCGCATGGTGCCGTCATGCATGCGGGTTGCGTGGTAAACAACGACCGAGCTCCTCCACGGAGAGGGCGGATTTGGACCGAGCCTGCTGATGACAGCGGGTGAGAACTGCGGATCTAGTCCTCGATCTTCCGTTCCTGCTGGCTGGCAGTGCCGGCTGTCTGCATGCCGGCAGCAGTGAGAATATAGCGCTCTCCAGCTAATTCGCGGACGAGCTCGTGTTGGCTCTGGATTTGGCTTGGCGAACATGGAGAAGGAGCATGCAGTACAGAAATCTGGGAAGCAGCGGGCTGAAAGTGTCCGCTCTAAGCATGGGGACGCTGTCTTTCGGAGAGGCGCATAGCTTAGCAGAGGCGCGGCGTTTGGTGAATGTCTGCGTTGACGGCGGTATCAACCTTTTCGACACAGCCAACATGTATACGGGCGGACGGTCAGAGGCGATTCTGGGCGAGGTCCTCCTGGGTTGGCGCGATCAGGTACTCATCACGACGAAGGCGCGTATGCGCGTCGGGGACGGACCTAACGACGAGGGTGCATCGCGCTATCACATAATTCGCGAATGTGAACGGAGCCTCGAAAGGCTACGTACCGATTACATCGACCTCTATCTGATGCATGAATGGGATGGGCTTACACCCATAGAGGAGACACTCGAGGCACTGGACACGCTCATGCGGCAAGGCAAAATTCGGTACGCTGGGTGTTCCAACTACTCAGGGTGGCACGTCATGAAGTCGCTGCATGTTGCCGAAATGCGCTGCTACCCACGCTTCATCGCCCAACAAATTCACTACACATTGGAAGCGCGTGAGGCAGAGTACGAGTTGCTTCCGATTGCTGTCGATCAAGGTGTCGGGATCATGGTTTGGAGCCCTCTAACGTCCGGGCTCCTTTCGGGCCTCTTCAGTAAAGAAAACCCGCCGAAATGGTGCGGCGACGATGTCAGCTGGAACGGGCCGCCGATCCGCGACGAGGAGCGTCTCTGGCGCATTACCGATGTCATAAGGGACATAGCCGACGCGCGCGGTATTCCGATGTCGCATGTTGCGTTGGCCTGGGTGCTTGGCAGGCCAGGGGTCACTTCAGTAGTGGTGGGCGGCCTCACCGAGCAGCATTTCTTGGAAAATATCGCGTCCGTCGATGTAACGTTAAGCCCGGGCGAGCTCGCTCGATTGAATGACATCAGCCTTCCCCCTTACCTCTACCCCTACTGGCATCAACGTAAACTTGCCGCAGGTCGGCTCAGTGCCGCCGACTGGGCCTTGCATGCCAGCTATGCAGAGCCTGCGGCGTGAGAGGCACATTCGATATCTAAGCCGTCGCCGAAGCAAAACCGAAATACGCGGCATCCAGGGCGCGGCCGTCTGCCAATTGATCAGGCGTTCCCTCTAGCACCACATCGCCGTTTCGAACAACGTAGATGCGAGAGGCGAGCTCCATGATCCTAGCGGTTGACTGTTCGACAATAAGTAGCGTCAGGCCCGACTGATTAAGGGTCCGCAAACTTTCATATACTTGATCGATGACCAACGGTGCCAATCCCAGCGACGGTTCATCAATCATAAGTAGAGAAGGGCGCTGCAGAATTGAGCGGGCGATAGCCAGCTGCTGCTGTTCACCGCCAGAAAGGTGTCCCGCTATGCCATTGAAGCGCTCACGCAAAATGGGAAACGTGTCGAGGATGGTCTCCAGGTCCGCCCGCACCTCAGCGGAGTTTCTTCGGATCATCGAACCGACCTTCAAGTTCTCCTGAACCGTCAGTGTTTTGAAAATGTGACGCCCCTCAGGAATGAGCGCGAGTCCGCTACGGCATAGTTGCTCCGGAACCTTCCTGTCGATGCGGCTACCCTGAAAGAAAATCTCGCCCGAACTTGGAGACATAAGGCCTGCAATGGTCTTAAGTAATGTCGACTTTCCTGCGCCGTTGGGGCCGACGACGAACACGATTTCACCCTGTTTGACAGTAAGGTTGATGCCTTTGAGGGCCGTCAGACGGCCATATCCCGCAAACAACTGCTTCACTTCGAGCATATTATGCCCCCCTGAATCTTCGGTGCGATGAGCCAGCCGGGACGGCGCGCTTTGTCGCGAGATGGAGGTAAAACGTTGCCTTGTCCCGAAAAACGATACAGCGTCTAGGTTTATGGTATATTGCATGCTGGCTCGAGCTTGTCAAATCCAGCTTAGATTTTGTCATCACTGATCGAGTTGACACTAGGGCAAATACCGACATAATTGCAATAAGCTGTATTTTGTGCCGAAAATCGGAACGTGGGAGGAGAAGACGATGGGAGCCACTACTACACGCGATATCGCCGAATTCGTTCGCGCAACGTCCCTTTCAGATGTGCCTTCGGACGTCGTCCAATACACGAAGCTTCTGGGGCTGAGCCATGTCGGCATGAACCTCGCCGGCACGAAGATGAAAGTCGGCCAGACGATCATCAAATACGTTCAGAGCAAAGGTGGTCATGCCGAAGCTGGCGTATACGGCGCTGGTTTCCGCGCTCCGGTGGAATACGCAACGATTGCCAACGCCAATTCTGCCCACGCAACCGAACTGGAGGACGACAGCTTCCCGGAGACCATGTACTCCTGCGGACATTGGCCGGCTGTCTTCGCGTTGAGTGAAAAGTACGAGCTTTCGGGGGAGCGGCTGCTCGAAGCACTCATTCTTGGGTATGAGGTGGCTGCCCGGCTTGGGCTCGCCTTCGACCGAGGAATGAAGAAGGGATGGGCAAGCTGGGCCGCTCTCGGCACCATCGGGAATGCAGTCGCGGCGGCCAAGCTGATGAATCTCGATCCTGAGCAGACGACTGCTGCGATCAGTTTGGCCGTTTCCCAAGCGGCCGGTCTCCTGAAGCAGACTGGGAGCGGCGCGCACATCATCGAGGCCGGTTTTGCCGGCCGCGACGGCGTCTGCTCGGCGGAGCTCGCCTCACTCGGCTATGTCGGGCAACCAGACATCCTTGAAGGCACGCACGGCTTCGGGGAGCTATGGGCTGATACGCCGACGTTCGACCTTGAACTCGGCGACGGGTACCGAATCTATCATGTCGGCATCAAGAAATACCCATGCTGCTTCTTCAAGCACCGAAACATGGACGGCCTCTTGGAACTGATACGCGAGCACGGGCTTCGCTGGGAGGATGTCGAAAGTGTGGATCATGGGATAAACGTAACGCACTCGCAGATACTAAAGTACGACCAGCCCGTTAGCGCAGAACAGGCGCGATTCAGCTTGCCTCATGCTACCGTCGCTTGTTTCCTCGAAGGCACGGTCTTCCTTGACAGTTTTTCGGATGAAAAGGCCGTGGATCCCAAATGGCAAGAGGCTAGGAGCAGGGTTACCGTCACGGTTCACAAGGACTGGCCAAAAGGGGGCGTGGAAGCTTTCGATAGCCCCATCACCATCAAAATGAAGAATGGCCGTGTGTTTGAGAAGCTTTGCCATGACTCGCCGGGCGAACCCGCAAACAGCCGCTTCGGATCTTCGGAAGTAGTCGGCAAGTTTCAGAAATGCATGGATTTTGCGGGCCTGTATTCGAGCGACGAGATCAAGGAAATCGAGGGGCAGATGCTTGAGCTGGAAAACGTCAGCAATTTGTCAAGGCTCGTTTCCGTGCTGACCTTTCCCAAGCGACTTCGAGCATGAGCTGTCACGTCGATTCCAGTGGGTTCATCAGAAAGTAGGAGGGGAGCTTGACAACACCTACGATACTCACCTGCGCTGTCACAGGTGGTGACGATTCCGTACAACGGCATCCGCAAGTGCCGGTAACGCCGCGACAGATAGCAACTGCGGCGGTTGATGCGGCAAAGGCGGGTGCTGCGATTGTACATATTCATGTACGTGATCCTGACACCGGCAAGGCGAGTATGGAACTCGATCACTACAAGGAAGTGGTCGATCGGATCCGTGGCGCCAGCGTTGACGTCGTTATCAATCTCACCACCGGCCCGGGAGGCCGGTTTGTTCCGAGTCTCGAAACGACTAACGGTTTTGACGCCGGATCGAATGTAAGGCCGCCGGCTGAACGGGTTCGTCACATAGTGGAACTGAAGCCCGAAATCTGCAGTCTGGACATGGGTTCACTGAATTTCGGCCGAGGTGCACTCGTCAACACGCCGGCACAGATCGAACAAATCGCGGCAGGTATTATGCTCGCAGGTGTGAAGCCCGAGCTGGAGATATTTGAGCCCGGTCACCTTGCCTTGGCTCAAAAGATGATGGCGGCCGGAACGATCCCTCAAGACAGCTTCCTGCAGTTC
Organism: Sinorhizobium fredii USDA 257; assembly: GCF_000265205.3. NCBI lineage: Bacteria > Pseudomonadati > Pseudomonadota > Alphaproteobacteria > Hyphomicrobiales > Rhizobiaceae > Ensifer > Ensifer fredii. The sequence goes on along the minus strand of NC_018000.1, from coordinate 1,923,361 downwards.
GCTCTCGGCGTTCCGTGGGGTGCTCCAGCGACGGCGCAGATGCTCTCCTATTTCTTGGGCGCGATGCCGCATGGTGCGCTTTGGTCGGCTTTCGGGGTTGGCCGTGCAGAATTTTCGATTGTCGCGCAGGCGCACCTCATGGGTGGGCATACGCGCGTCGGTCTGGAGGATAATTTTTATCTGGAAAAAGGTCTTGTGGCGTCATCGAACGCGCAACTCGTCGAGAAAGCCGCCAAGATAATTCGCCTGTTAGGGGGCGAACTGGCGACACCTAAGGAAGCCAGGGCACTACTTGGATTGGCATAGCTTAGTTGCCGCCATTTATGTTTGCTGCCCAGGCAGCAACCCGACGCCGAGGCCACGCGGCACCCGCTCGAGTTTTCTGCACAATCAAGGACCTGATTGCTCACACACAACCCGACAGGAAGCGAACCGCGAGTTGATTCCTTCTGATTTATAGATCAGTGGCATAGATCATCGCCGGCTTGATCGGGCTGGCGCCGTGCTCGCACTCCCCACGCGATCTATGGAGGCGTTTGCCTGATCAGACTGCGACGCCAATATAGCGCGCGACATCGCGATGGCCCGCGCGGTGCACGCTTCGAGATCGCTGCCTGGTCCTGACCAGTCGCACCATGACCTAACACCATCGAGCAGCTTCATGATGGCCCGCGCCGAAACCTCACAATTCTTGTAGCCCATTTCGCAGGCCGCTGCCTCGTACATTCGCACACACAATTGCAGCCAGTGCTCAATTTCCTGCCGAATTCCTGGCTGTAGGAAACCGCAAATACGATCTGTAGCAACGAGTATGTCCCATAGATCGCTTTCTGGAAGTTCGAGCTGCCGCTTCACATGTGTCCGGACCATGCTGTCCCAAAATTCGCCCACGCCAGCGCTGTTCTCGACAGCGCTGAGGATCGCGGAACCCCAGCAGTGATAATGCCATCGCAGCGTCTGGGCGACGATTTCATCTCGCCCGTCCGGAAAATGAAAATAGATACTGGACGCCTTCACATCGAGAGCCTTGGCAAGTCCTCTCATCGTTACGCCAGAGAAACCTTGCGTTGTTGCAAGTTCGAGAAAAGCTTCAAGAACTTGGCGACGCCCGTTGGTCAATTTGGTCCAGTTAAATTGATCGAGGTGGCGGCGCATCTCATCACACGCTTGCTGAACTCGAGGCGGCAGAGTCATCTACAGGGTCCTTACAAAATGGCGGCTTTGAGCGTTCGCTAACAATGCTGCTTACGGCTTCATCTATATGTATGTCTCCGCTCTGGCAATTCTTAGGAGACGGCCAGCTTCTCCCCAGTCCGGTCTTGGAAGACATCATTTCAAAAGAGATTGACTCTGGCCGCGATTTGGAGGCAATCTAACTGCCGTTAGTTAGATATAAAGGGGATCAAAAAAATGTCCGATAAAATGCAGCAGTCGGCTACTCGCCGCACGATCCTGAAAGCAGGTGGTGCCATCGCAGCCACCTCGCTTCTCGCGCCGGCAATCATTCGAAACGCTTGGGCGGACGAGGAACCGATCACCCTCCTTACATGGGAGACCTATCATGAGCCTGATTGGATAGCCGAATGGGAAGCGGCCAATGGCGGCGTTAAGATAAAACCCGTCGTCATCTCTTCGCTTGACGAAGTCTTCGCGCAACTCCAATCCGGCGCTGTGAAGCCCGACGTGGTCTATTCCGAGGCTTCCACAGCCGGGCGTCTCAAGACGGCAGGACAAATCGGCCCGTTCGATATCTCCAAAGTTCCCAATGTTGCAAATGTCCTTCCTGGTCTGAACTGGAAGGAGCCTCTCTCCGTCGACGGTACCGTTATGGGCATCCCGCTCCACTGGGGCACGCAGCCACTTCAGTACAATGCCGATGTGATCAAAGAGCCACCCACGACTTGGGGTGACCTGTGGGACGAAAGCTACAAAGGCAAGGTGACGACGTTCGATGACGCTACCGTTAATATTCCGATGGTCGCACTCTATGTCGGAGCCAAGGACCCGTTCAGCCTGACCGAAGAAGAGTTTACAAGGGTCACCGACGCGCTCCGTGCACTGAGGCAGCAGGTGCGGGTGGTGACGCGCGGCTTTGACGATGCGGCTACCATTTACGCCTCCGGCGAGGCGGTGATCGGCTACTGCCACAATGTCGCTGTTGTGAACTCGCTTAAGAAAAAGGGGGTCAATTCAAAGTACTCGCTGCCTAAGGAAGGCACGCCTTCCTGGATCGAAGGCACGTTCGTGACGCCCAAGGGGCAGCGGGATATCGTTTATAAGTTCCTTGATGACACCATGTCGCTGCCTTGGCAGGCGAGGTTCATGAAATTCTCCGGAAGCAACGGCATTCTCACTGGCGCGGACGCCCTCAAGGCAGGGCTTACTGAAGAAGAGCTGAAGAACACGAACATCCCGGACTCCGAAGACCCGAATTTCAAGGATAACCTCGTGTTCTTCCGAGAGCCCGAAGATGTCGAGCGTCGAATCCAGATCTGGAATGATTTCCTCGCCGGCACCCTTTGATATCGGCTCAAGTTAGCTCTGGAGACTGGCCATGGGAACACGTGAAACCGGCCCGGTACTTTCGCTTGCCGGAGTATCGAAAACCTATGAGGGCGCACAAAAGCCGGCGCTCGACAAGGTATCATTCTCGGTGAAGCCCGGAGAGTTTTTTTCGATACTTGGGCCAAGCGGATCCGGTAAAACCACCATCCTCAGAACCGTCGCCGGCTTCGAAAGGCCTGACAACGGGCAGATTCTGATGGAAGGAGAGGCGATGAACGCTGTTCCGCCCTTTAAGCGGGACGTTCGCACTGTATTCCAGAGCTATGCATTGTTCCCGCACCTCACGGTGCGGGAAAATGTCGAGTATCCCCTGCGGATGCAGCGCGAGCACAAGGCAAACCGCCGGAAGAAGGCAGAGGAAGCGCTCTCCCTTGTCGAACTGTCGACCTTTGCGGACCGGCTGCCGCATCAACTTTCAGGGGGGCAACGTCAACGAGCGGCTCTGGCGCGCTCCATCGTCTCACGGCCAAAACTTCTTCTTCTGGACGAGCCCCTTGCCGCTCTTGACCTACGTCTGCGCCAGCAGATGCAGCACACATTGGTTGCCCTGCAGAAGGAACTTGGAATCGCGTTCATGTATGTCACGCACGATCAGGGCGAGGCGCTGTCTATGTCTGACCGCGTCGTCGTCCTGCATGACGGAAAGATCGCCCAACTGGGTACGCCGCGCGAAATCTATTTTGCGCCGCAAAACGAGTTCGTCTCCAGGTTCGTCGGGCGGTCGAACCTTATTCATGTTCGTTTCGAACCGACGGGCGATGGCTACGCTGGCACGATTGAGGGGACCAGAATTGCCGGCCTCACCTCCGATAGAGGCGGAACGGCGCGGATGGCCATAAGGTACGAGGCAGTGCACGTTAAGGCTCTGAACGGAGCAGGGCGTTCGCCCGACGCGATCCCGGGAATAGTCGAAGACGTCCTTTTCCTGGGGACGAATTGTGAGGTCAATGTCCGTTGCGGTGGTCTCAGCTTGATCGGAACCGTGCCAGCCGCACGAGACTCAACTTTCTCGCCCGGTCAACCGGTGCAGGTCGCCTTCGATCTCGTAAACACGCAGGTGTTTTATGACTGATAGCGTCGCGACAATGTCTCTAGAGCGCATGTTCCGGCGACGCTTGCCGCTGAATTTCAGTTTCGCAAGCGTTCCCGTGGTGGCCTGGCTGTTCCTCATCGTTATCCTGCCGAACCTCCTTCTCATAGGAACGAGCTTTCTCAAGTCCTCGGCGGGTGTCATCCTCTTTGAACCCTCACTGACGAATTACGCGCGGATCTGGAATTCGGCAGGCTTCTGGGCCTTGCTGTGGCGCACGCTGTCGTACAGTTTCATAGCCTGCGTGTTCGCAACCATGATTGCGTATCCGCTCGCCTTTTATGTTGGCCGGGTCGTAGGGCGGAACAAAACCCTACTGACAATGCTTATAGTAATCCCGCTGTGGATCAGCCTCCTCATGCGAATTTTTGCATGGCGGGTAATCCTAGGCCAGTCGGGGGTGCTCAATGCGGCGCTGGTGTCCAGCGGAGTTCTGGACGCGCCATCGGAAGCGTTTCTCTACAGCCCGACTGCAGTTGTTATCGTCTTCGCCTACATCTCGGTTCCGTTCATCTTCATCTCGACTATGGGGGCGTTCGAGAAGATCCCGCGGGACCTCTTCGAAGCATCCGAAGACTCCGGCGCTACCGCCTTTCAGACCTTCGTCCATCTTGTCTGGCCGCTTACGCGCAGAAACCTGGCGATAGGCTTTTCACTGGCGTTTCTGGTGACTGTTGGCGATTTCGTCACTCCGGCGATGATCGGTGGGATTGATGGCACGACCCTCGGGGTGGTCGTCTCCACACAATTTGGCTTTGCAAACAACTGGCCTTACGGCTCGGCTGTCGCCGTTGCTCTGATGCTGAGCGCTGGCTTGCTTCTTGGCGTCATCATCGCTCTGTGTCCTTCCAAGGGGGTCATGGTCGGCGGAGAGTCTGATCAAGCGGTTGCGCCTGCGGCGAACCCTGCGACCCGCTTGGGTCGCCGTTTTGGCGCCTTCGGTCTTGTCGCGGCTATCGCCTACCTGTACGCGCCGCTGGCCATCATCGTGCTGTTCTCGTTCAACTCGGCAAACTTGCAGGTTTTTCCGGTTCAGGGGCTGACACTGCATTGGTACCACGAACTTCTTCAGGACCAATCCCTGATCGAGGCTGCGCGGCGCTCTCTTGTGGTTGCAGCGTGTGTCGTATCAGTATCGGTCGTAGTCGGCACGGCATTTGCTCTGATCGTGCACTACGCCAGACTGAAGGGAGCGCGTTTCTATGAAATGGCGTTCGCCCTTCCCATCGCCACCCCGGGCGTCGTCCTGGGCATCGAGATGGTGCTGGGGACAGAACTGTTCGGTATCCCGTCCGGTATCACGCGCATTGTTGTTGGGCAGATGAGCTTCGTCATGCCGGTGACTCTGCTTCTATTGTTGGTGCGGCTGCGGCGCATCGATCCAAGCCTCATGGAAGCTTCGTTGGACCTTGGGGCCAACCGGTGGCAAAGCTTTGCCTACGTTCTGTTCCCCATGATCAGGGGAACGATCGTGGCCAGCGCTTTTCTCGGTCTCACCCTTTCAGCCGATGACGTCATGGTCACCCTGTTCCTTTCGGGTGGTTCACCGACGTTGCCGATCTGGGTGTTCAACCAGATGCGATTTGGGTTCACGCCTTCGGTCAACGCAGTCTTCTCGCTGCTTTTGTTTGCATGCTTGCTAACGGTGACGGTGGCGAGCTGGCGAAACGCTCTCAAGCGAGCTCGGGTGCCGAATTGAGGATTAGTTAGTAGCACGCAGCCACGGCAGGTTCGCGCCGAGAGCATCTGCCAAACGATTGCACGCTGTGGCTGCGAGAACAGTAATCAAGAAGAGGAAAGGTTTAGCGGTGAATAGCTATAGTGGTCGAGTAGTTGTCGTGACCGGCGCCGGATCCGGCATGGGACGGGCGATGGTAGGCGAGTTTGTGTCCAGGGGGGCTTATGTCGCCGCTTTTGACATCAATATGGGCGGAGCGGCGGAAACGGTCGAAAATCTGGAAAAGCCAGAAATGGCATATCCGCTGCAGGTCGACGTCAGCGATCCGCAGAGCGTGCAGAACGGAGTGGAAGCCGTCATTTCGCGCTGGGGTCGGATTGATCTTCTCTGCAACAATGCGGGCGTTCTCGACGGGCATGCTCCGGCTCATGAAGTTAGCCTCGACGAATGGAACAGGGTCCTTGCGGTGAACCTCACCGGACCATTCCTGATGTCGCGAGCGGTCATCCCGCAAATGCTGGCGCAGGGAAAAGGCGCCATTATTAATACGGCTTCGACATCCGGCTTTAGTGCTGCCGGCGGAGGTTCAGCCTATACCGCTTCAAAGCACGGTGTCATAGGTTTGACACGGCAGCTCACTTTTGAGTACGGCGCGCGCGGCATAAGGGTAAATTCCATCTGCCCGGGAGCAACCGCCACTCCTCTTGCCCTGCCTGAGCACAATGCTGCCTCTCCAGACATGGACCTTGCAATCAGCAAGGTGCCGGCTCGCCGGTGGTGCCAGCCTGAGGAGATCGCAAAACTTGCAGCCTTCCTCGGAAGCGATGATGCGGACTACGTCCACGGCAGCGCCTACGTGATGGACGGCGGCTGGCTGACCGCCGCACGCGACCCGTTCTGAAGGTTTGGTGGCTTGGGTCTTGCCGATGGGCATCGGCAAGACCTCGGCGCCGCGATGAATTGCGGAAGCGGTCTGTGAGTTGGGCGAAGACGCCATTGAGACAATAGTTATGAGTGGGAGAGCGCGATGGTTGAAAGACAAGAGTGGCCAGAAACCGGGATCGAGGGTTTCGAACGCGGCTTTGCAACTGTGGACGGTGTCAGGTTGCACTATGTCAGTGGCGGGCGGGAGGATGGCGAAGTCGTGCTTCTGTTCGCCGGGTTTCCCCAAAGCTGGTACGCTTGGCGTAAGATTATGCCGATCCTCGGCGCGCGCTACAGGATCATCGCGCCCGATCTGCCTGCACAGGGCGACTCCGATCGCCCGATGGGCGGCTGTGATACGATGAGCATCGCGAAGATCGCCCGTGGCCTTGTTCAGAAACTGGGTATCGATCGCCACTTCTTGGTGGCCCACGATATCGGCGCCTGGGTCGCATATCCCTACGCAGCGCTCTACGGAAGCAGCGTTAAAGGGCTGGCCATCCTCGATACGGGAATACCTGGCATCAGTCTTCCCGACGCGCTGCCTTGGTCCTCGGACGTGGCATGGCGGACGTGGCACGTCGCCTTCCACAACGTTGCCGACTTGCCGGAGGCACTCATCCAAGGCCGGGAGCACATCTATCTTAACTGGTTCCTGCAGCGCAAAGCGGCCAATCCGCAGGTGTTCTCCGATGCCGACTTCGAAGAGTATCTCCGCGTCTTTCAGTACAGCGGGCTCAAGGGCGGGCTCGCCTACTACCGCGCCGTAACGTTGTCGGCGCAGCAAAATCGGGAACTCAGCGCCAAGGGAAAGCTGGAGATGCCCGTTCTCGCGGTGAGGGCCGATCAAGGGTCGATGCCGGACCTGGTTGCACAATTGCAGACGATAGCAACCAGTGTCCGGGGGACCGCAATAGAGTCCTGCGGTCACTATCTGGCGGAAGAGCAACCCGACGCGCTCGCGCGTGAGCTGCAGGGCTTCTTCGGCTGACTTCTGACGTCAGCATGCGGGTGCGGTGGTCCACCTTCCCAAGTCGGGTGGATTCCAGTGGCTGCGGTTGATCGCGTTCTGGTCAACCGCAGCCGAGATCAGAACCGGCACACGGCATCAACGCTCAATGGTGACCGGCGAACAGGCGAAAGGCAGCTCTACGCGCCAAGCTATAAACAAGGGAGTTTGGAATGTCGGCTTTACAGTTCTCTCGCGAGGAACTCGTCAACGTCTATCGGACCATGCGGACGATCCGCCGGTTCGAGGAGCGGGTGATGCAGGAAATGGGGACCGGTGATATCCCCGGCAACACCCACCTCTATGCCGGGCAGGAGGCAAGTGCGGTCGGCGTCTGCCTGCAGCTTCGCGACGACGACTACATTTCCTCGACGCACCGCGGTCACGGCCACTCGATCGCCAAGGGTGTCGACATCGACGGCATGATGGCCGAGCTGTTCGGCCGTGCCAGCGGCACCTGCGGCGGCAAGGGCGGATCGATGCATATTGCCGATCTTCGCAAGGGGATGCTGGGTGCCAACGGCATCGTCGCGGCCGGAGCGCCGATCACCTGCGGCGCGGCGTTGAGCGCCAAGCTGCTCGGGACCGGGCAGGTGGCGGTCGCCTTTGCCGGCGACGGCGCCATGAACGAAGGGGTGATGTCGGAAAGTTTCAACCTCGCCAAGATCTGGATGCTGCCGATCATCTTCGTCATCGAGGACAACGGCTTCGGCGAGGCGACGGCGAACGCGTATGTATCGGCCGGCAGCTTCACCCGCCGCGCCGAAAGCTACGACATCCCCGCCATCGAGGTCGACGGCACCGATGTCTTCAGCGTCTATGCCGCGGCCGGCGAGGCGGTGGAGCGCGCCCGGGCGGGCGGCGGCCCGACGATGCTGCACGTGCATGTGCCGCGCTATTACGGCCACTACAGCGGTGACCCGGACACCTACCGCACCCCCGAAGAGAAGGCGGCGATGCGTCGCGAGCGCGATTGCCTCAGCAATTTCCGCAAACGCGTCAAGGAGGTGTCGCTGGTCGAGATGGCAGAGCTCGATGCCGTCGACGCGGCGGTCGAAGCCGAGATCGACCGTGCCGTCAGTGCGGCCAGAGCGGCGCCGTTCCCACCGCTCGCCGCGCTCACCACCGATGTTTACGTGAAGTATTTGTAAGGAGCCGCGACGATGGCACAGAAATCATTTCGGCAGGCCCTGAACGAAGCCCTTCACTTCGAGATGGGCCGCGACCCGCGCGTCATCATGATGGGCGAGGATCTGACCGGCGGCGCCGGCGCCAATGGGGTGAAGGATGCCTGGGGTGGTCCGTTTGGCGTCACCCGCGGGCTGCTCGACGCCTTCGGGCCGGAGCGCATTCGCGACACGCCGATCAGCGAGGCGGCGTTCATCGGCGCGGCGGCGGGGGCAGCGCTGACCGGCCTGCGCCCGATCGCGGAAATCATGTTCGTCGATTTCGCCGGCGTCTGCCTCGATCAGATCATGAACCAGGCGGCGAAGTTCCGCTTCATGTTCGGCGGCCGCGCCAAGACGCCGCTCGTCATCCGCGCCACCTATGGCGCCGGCAGCCGCTCCGGGTCGCAGCACACCCAGGCGCTCTATCCGATCTTCACCCACATTCCCGGTCTCAAGGTGGTCATACCGTCGACCCCCTATGACGCCAAAGGCCTGTTGCTGCAGGCGATCCGCGACGACGATCCGGTGATCTTCCTCGAGCACAAGATGCTCTATGACACGGTGGGGGAAGTGCCTGACGGCGCCTACACGATCCCCTTCGGCGAGGCGCGGGTGGCGCGTGACGGCAAGGACGTGCTGATCATCGCCATCGGCCGCATGGTCCAGGTCGCCGAAGAGGCCGCCCGCAAGCTGGCGGCCGAGGGCATCTCCGCCTGCATCATCGACCCGCGCACCACCTCGCCGCTCGACGAAGACACGCTGCTGGAGTTCACCGAGACGATCGGGCGTGTCGTCATCGTCGACGAAGCCAATCCGCGCTGCAGTGTCGCCACCGATATCTCGGCGCTGCTTGCCGACAAATGCTTCGATGCGCTGAAGGCGCCGATCAAGCTGGTGACGGCGCCGCATGCGCCGGTTCCCTACGCCCCCAATCTCGAGGACGCCTATATCCCGTCGGCCGATGCCGTGGTGAAGGCCGCGACCTCCATTATCAAGAGGTAGACCACGATGTCGTCAATCGAGGCAGTCACCGTTCCCAAATGGGGAATGACGATGACCGAGGGCAAGATCACCCAGTGGATGGTCGGCGAGGGCGAGCATGTCACGCGCGGTCAGGAAATCCTGGAGATCGAAACCACCAAGGTCACCAATGTCGTCGAAGCCGCCGCCACCGGAACGCTGAGACGCATCGTCCTCAAAGAGGGAACGACGGCGCCGGTCGGTGCCCTGGCCGGGGTGATCGCCGAGGCGGCGGCGACGTCGGAAGAGATCGACGCCTTCATCGCAAGCTATGCCGACCGGCTTGGTGCAGGCGACGAAGGCGACGGCGGCGTCCCCGTGCCGCGAACGATCGCTGTTGATGGGGGTGCCGTCAACGTTCTCGAAGCTGGACCGCAGGGCGACGAGACGGTGGTGCTGCTGCACGGGTTTGGCGGCGATCTTTCGACATGGCTGTTCAACCAGTCGGCACTCGCCGAAAACATGCGGGTGGTTGCCATCGACCTGCCCGGACACGGCGCGTCGTCGCCGATCGCGGGCGGCGATGTCTTCCCGAAGATCGTCTCTGCCGTGGAAGCGGCGGTCGAAGCGGTCGCGCCCGGCAAGCTTCACCTCATCGCCCACTCCTTCGGCGGTGCTGTCGCCGCGGCGATCGCCGCCAATCGGCCCTCGCGCGTCGGTTCGCTGACGCTGATCGCCCCGATCGGGCTGAGCCGCCAGATCAGCCGGGATTTCCTCGTCGACTTCGTTGCGGCGGAGCGCCGCCGCCCGCTGCTCGGCGTATTGGAGCGGCTGTTCGCCGATCCGTCGAAGATCACCAGCGACATGGTCGAGGGAACGCTTCGCTTCAAGCGGCTCGAGGGTGTGCCGGAGGCGCTGTCGGCGATCGCCGACACGATTGCCGACGACAATGGCCAGCTGCAGTCGATCGGCGACCAGCTTCAGGCGTTGACGTGCCCGGTGACGCTCATCTGGGGCGAGCGCGATGGGATCGTCCCGGTGCCGCAGCAAGCCGAAGTGCCCGGCAATGTCCAGCTGCGCATCATCCCGGGCGCCGGCCACATGCCGCAGATGGAGGCATCCTCCGCCGTCAACGAAGCCATTATGGAGAACATCCAGCGATCGTCAGGAATCTGATTGTGGGTTCCCTCCGCTGGCCGTCATTCAAGTCAAAGCGGTCGAGGGATAGGCCAGCTTTGAAATGAGGGAGGTGACCAATGAAAAAACACCTGGAGGGGAAAACGGCGCTCGTAACTGGCGCGACGTCGGGCATTGGTTTGGCCTGTGCTCGTCAACTGGCGAGTTGCGGTGTCAAGGTAGCGATAGCCGGCCGTCGGGTGGGTCTCCTCGAGGAAATTGCGCGCGATCTGGGTTGCGGCACCATCCCGATCGCCACTGACGTTTCCGACGAAGGGAGTGCAACAACGGCAGTCGGTGCAGCTTGGGAAAGACTTGACGGTATCGATTACCTGATCCACGCCGCGGGCATTGTAACCCCAGCGGCAATCGAGGATCTGACGCCTGAACTATGGCGGCAGCACATTGACGTCAATCTGTCAGGGGCCTTTTACGTGATACGTGATTGTGCACTCAGAATGCGAGAGCGAGGGCAGGGCAGCATTGTGGCCATCGCCTCCAACCTTTCCGTCAAAGGCATGCCGAACTTTGCCCACTACTGCGCGTCCAAGGCCGGGCTGGTAGGCCTGATGAAGGCGCTCGCCCTTGAACTCGCGCCCGAAGTCAGGCTGAATTGCGTTTGCCCTGGCCCGGTGGAGACGCCCATGATGAAGGCCGAACTGGAGTGGTTTGGCGGTACCGCCGAGATTCGGGAGAACACGGTCGCACAGGTTCCCCTGAAGCGGTTCGCCAGTGCGGACGAGATTGCCAAGTTCGTCCTCTTTGTCACCACGGAGGCAGATTTTGCCACGGGCAGCATGCTAAGCATTGATGGTGGCACCACTGCGGGATGAGTGGGTGTGTTGATGAGCTAGCCGCAAGTCGACACAGCCTCAAAAGCCTCGGGCAGCTTAAATGCTGAGCATCCGCCCAACTTTGTGGGATCCTTGCTCATGACCTTGCAACGTGACAGCGACTCTTGCTTTCAAAAACTCATCGTTTGAATCTAAGCTAAAGCCCCGCCTGAGACCGTTTTCGTGTGATCTCAGACCAGTCCCAGTCTCTTGCAGTTCGACGTTCTCGGCACTCAACCGATCGGCCAACATCTTTCCAAGCCCTCGGTTCTCCTCGTCAAACGAGATCTTTCAAATCGGGTGGACAACAGGTTCCGCGCTCATCGATAACATATTCGAGCGAAGTACCAGGCTTCACAGCCGGCGCTTGCTGTTAACGTACACATTAATCGTTTCCTGGCCTTGACAAACGATTACATCGCTCAATCATCGCAGCTGTCGCGACGCTGGATGTCAACGCGAAAAGTTCAGGTAATGTTTGAAAGCTGACAGCTTTGCTTCGGCTAGTTGTGTCCTCATCTCGCTCATTCTAACGAGCTCGTGGGTCACAATCCCTATCGTCCCTTGAAGGTTTACGAACCCGCCCAGCAACAAAAGGGACACTACAACGAAGACTGCGACGCGGCCGCCAAGGCCAATGCGATGTTGTTGAAGCATTCACTTCCTCCCCATTCCGCACAAAAGCGCTGTGCGCTGCCTTCCCTCAAGCAGTAGGACCGACTGAGGAATCGTCTCAGACGAAGATCTCAAGGGCGACCCTTTGGTTACTTTCCTCCTCCGTTTCGGTTCCCTCCGGATTGGGATCTCGCCGAAACTTTGTACCAACCTTCTATCATGTAATCGTTGACACGGCAATTTTTTTGTGGTGTACACGTTTACATAAGGAAAATCGGCGGCCTGGTCGATAATATTTACCGCAGCCGGGGCGCGCTGCAGGCTCGAATGGGGAGACGAAGGTGAAAAAGCTGAACGTTGCATTGATCGGTACAGGCTTCATGGGCAAGGCCCATTCGATTGCCACAGCGGTGGTGCCAATTCTCTTCGGTGCGCCGATCGAGATCGAACGCAAGGTCATCGTCGATATCGACGAGGAGATGGCGCAGAAGGCATCCAAACAGTATGGGTTCGCTGAGTATGCGACCGATTGGCGCGAGGTGGTCTCGCGCCCCGATATCGATATCGTCGATATCTGCACTCCGAATGACACGCACGCCGAGATCGCGATCGCAGCCGCAAAGGCCGGCAAGCACGTTATGTGCGAAAAGCCGATGTCGATGACGGTCGCGGAAGCGGAAGCGATGCTTGCTGCGGCAAGCGAGACTGGCGTAGTGACGATGGTCTCCTACAACTATCGTCACACGCCGGCTCTGCAGATGGCAAAGCGGCTGATTGATGAGGGGCGCATTGGAGATATCCTCACTTTCCGAGGCTACTACCTCCAGGATTGGGGCGCTGACCCGAATGCACCTCTGTCTTGGCGCTTCAACAAGGCCAAGGCCGGCTCAGGTACGATCGGGGATATCGGGACGCATGTGATCGATGCGGCGCGCCTTCTGGTCGGCGAGTTCGCCTCGGTCAACGCTATCGTCAAGACCTTCATTCCGGAACGGCCATTGCCTCTCGGGCGGTTCTTTGGCCAAAGTGGTGCTGCCTCCTCGGAAAAGGGCAAGGTCGACGTCGACGATACTGCGCTCACTCTGATCAAGTTTGCCAGCGGGGCTCACGGCAGTATCGAAGTGACGCGCAATTCTTGGGGCCATCATAATCAGCTTGGCTTCGAGATCCACGGCACCAAAGGCTCGATTGCATTCGATTACCAGCGCCTCAATGAGCTTCGCGTAGCCTTTGCCGATGATCCGGCCGATGCTTTCGGCTTTCGCACCATCTATTCCGGACCGAACCAGCCGTTCGGCGACAAGCTGTGGCCGGTTGCGGGCATGGGGCAGGGCTATATCGATATCAAATCAATCGAATGGTACAACTTTCTCAAGGCGATTGCCGAGAATAAGCCGGCCTCGCCGGACTTCAAGGACGGCGTGCAGATCGAGCGCATTGCCGAAGCCATTCTCGTCTCGGGAGAGAAGGGCGCCTGGGAAGATATCAAGCAGTCTGCTGCCTGAGGAGTGGTCCCATGACGATCAAGCTTGCGATGCACACCTGGCCCTATGCGAGTAACCCGACCTGGTTGCCGGCCTACACGCTTGAGGAGACCATCAAGCGGATCAAGAAGATCGGGTATGACGCGATCGAAATCGGCGCGGCCAGCCCGCATGTCTTTCCGCCGACTCTGAGCGCGCAAAGGCGCAAGGACCTTGGCAAGATGCTCAAGGATTATGAATTGGAGCTGGCGGCCATGCTGCCAGCGCACGGCGGCGGGCCTGGCAACAATGTCGCGTCTCCGATTCCGGAAGAGCGTCGGTGGGCGATCGATCATTACAAGGAAATGGTACAGCTCACCGCCGATTGGGGCGGCAAGCGGCTGATCTGCCTGCCCGGGTGGTTTATCTTCGGCACGACGTACCGGCAGGCGTGGGATTGGGCAGCCGAGGCGATCCGGGAAATCGCCCGCTTCGCGCAGGACTTCGGCGTCGAGATCGTCATTGAGCCCACGCCGGAAGACAGCAACATCGTCAACACCTGTGACAACACCATCGACATGATGAAGGACGTCGGTGAGCCGAACGTCCGGCTGATGTTCGATAGCCATCACGTCATCACCGAGAAGGAGGTGATGAGCGATTATGTATATGCGATGGGGAAGGACCTGGTCCATATCCACGCTTCGGACAACAACCGACTGCCTCCGGGCATGGGCAGGGGCGACTTCCCAGCGCTCATCGACGCGCTGAAGGAAACCGGCTTCGACGGCTATCTGTCGATGGAATGCGGTTTCCACCAGCGGGGCATCGAGCCGGACTGGGTAGCGCGGGTCTCGATGGAATATCTCAAGCCGTTGGTCGACGCAGCAAACGCGCCAAAATCGACCTAGCCATGTAATCGTTAACATAAGCCGTTCCTCAGTGGAGGAGGACGGTCCGGATGATCTTGGGTGCTGCCGGACACCCGAACAAGAAAAGGGGAATAGAAATGAAGCGAATGATTATTGGAACAACTGCGATGTTTCTCGCGGCGTCGTCGGCTTATGCAGGCGATATCGGGGTGACCATTGCGTCCAACGACACGTTCCTGGCGGTGATGGTTCAGGCGATGAAGGACGAGGCCGCCAAGACCAACCAGCCTCTGCAGATCGAGTTTGCTGACGCCGATGTCAACAAACAGCTGTCGCAGATCCAGAACTTCATTGCCGCCAAGGTCGACGCCATCATTGTGAACGTCGTGGAGAGCACCGCGACGCCGACGATCACGAAAATGGCGGCCGACGCCGGCATTCCGCTGGTCTATGTCAACAACACGCCGAGCGACCTTGACAAGCTCGGCTCGGAGGCGGCTTTCATCGGCTCGAAGGAGATCGACGCCGGCACGCTGCAAGCCAAAGAAGTTTGCCGGGTTTTGAAGGAAGAGGGCAAGACCGAGGATGCCGGCATTCTGATCATTCAGGGTGTTCTCGCCCAACACGCCGCCGAAGAGCGTAGCCGGGCGGTCCACGACGTCGTTGCGACGCCGGAATGCAACTTCATGAAGATCATTGACGAGCAGACGGCAAACTGGGATCCGGTGAAGGCGCAGGACCTGATGACCAACTGGATCACGGCGGGCTACAAGCCGGTCGCGGTCGTCGCCAACAACGACGACATGGCACTGGGCGCCATGAACTCGCTCAAGGCGGCCGGTTGGGAGATGAAAGATGTCATCGTGGCCGGCATCGACGCCACCAAGGAGGCGATGCATTATGTGAAGAGCGGCGATCTCGACGCCACCGTCTTCCAGGACGCGGTGGGGCAGGGCGCCGGTTCGGTCGATGCCGCCATTAAACTTGCCAAGGGCGAGAAAGTCGAATCTCCGGTTTGGATTCCGTTTGAACTGGTGAACGCGGCTAACGTCGACACCTACCTCAGCAAGAACTGATCGCTGACCACGGATGTGCCGCAAACGGCGGCACATCCGGCCAGACGAGTTTGGCCAAATGCAAGGTGGACGGCTAACCAAAATGCAAAAGCTAACTCCAACAACTCTTAAGGCGGAGGTTCCTTCGCAATGACTACGCCCTCTGGAGCCACGGCCGTGGCACAAAAGCCGGCAGCGAAAAGAAAGCTTGGGAACGAAATGTCGACGGCCGTGGTGCTCGTCGGTATCGCGCTCATGTTCGAGCTCCTTGGCTGGATTTTTGTTGGAAGTTCATTCCTCGGCAACCAGCAGCGGCTGTCGATCATTATTCTTCAGGTCTCCGTCATCGGTATTCTTGCCGTTGGCGTAACGCAGGTGATTATCACGAGTGGTATCGATCTCTCGTCGGGCTCCGTGGTTGGTCTCGCTGCCATGGTGGCGGCTTCTCTTGCTCAAAGCTCGATAGACGTGCGCGCCCTTTATCCTGCCCTGACGGACCTGTTTCCGATCTGGCCAATTCTAGCAGGGCTCTTGGTTGGCTTGCTTGCCGGTCTGATCAATGGCTTGATAATCGCCAAGACAAACATTCCGCCTTTCATCGCCACTTTAGGAATGATGGTATGCGCCCGCGGCGTTGCCAAGTGGTACACACTTGGTCAGCCTATCGGGCTGCTGAATCCCGACTTTACGTGGCTCGGCAAGAGCTTTTTCATCTTGGGCTTCCCCTTGCCGCTGCCAGTACTTATCTTCATTGCCGTTGCGATCATCTCGCATATCGCTCTGCGCTATACGCGTTACGGCAAGTTCACCTATGCGGTCGGCGCCAATCCGCAGGCCGCGCGAGTCTCGGGCATTGATATCGGCTCGCATCTCATCAAGGTCTATGCAATCGCAGGCCTGCTTTCCGGCCTTGCCGGAGTAGTGACCGCGGCGCGTGCGGCCTCCGCCCAGCCCACTATGGGTGTTGCCTATGAGCTCGATGCCATCGCGGCCGCGGTGATTGGCGGCACCTCGCTTGCCGGCGGCGTCGGTCGCATCACTGGCACGGTGATAGGCACAATCATTCTCGGCGTCATCACCTCAGGCTTCACCTTCCTCAAGATCGGCTCCTATTACCAGGAGATCATCAAGGGAATGATCATCGTCGCCGCCGTCGTCATCGATCAGTACAGGCGTTCGCGCAAAACAAGGGCCTGACGGCAACGAAGGCAACCGCAGCCACATGCATGCCGGTAGCGGAAATTCGCTTCGTAAAACGAGTCGCCGAACCGCGAAATGTCAGTGAGGGACAAATGTCTGCTTTGCAGCTATCACATGAGCAGCTCATCAACGTCTATCGGACCATGCGGACGATCCGCCGGTTCGAGGAGCGGGTGATGCAGGAAATGGGGACGGGCGACATTCCCGGCAACACCCACCTCTATGCCGGGCAGGAGGCAAGTGCGGTCGGCGTCTGCCTGCAGCTTCGCGACGACGACTACATTTCCTCGACGCACCGCGGTCACGGCCACTCGATCGCCAAGGGTGTCGACATCGACGGCATGATGGCCGAGCTGTTCGGCCGTGCCAGCGGCACCTGCGGCGGCAAGGGCGGATCGCAACACATTGCCGATCTTCGCAAGGGGATGCTGGGTGCCAACGGCATCGTCGCGGCCGGAGCGCCGATCACCTGCGGCGCGGCGTTGAGCGCCAAGCTGCTCGGGACCGGGCGAGGTGGCGGTCGCCTTTGCCGGCGACGGCGCCATGAACGAAGGGGTGATGTCGGAAAGTTTCAACCTCGCCAAGATCTGGATGCTGCCGATCATCTTCGTCATCGAGGACAACGGCTTCGGCGAGGCGACGGCGAACGCGTATGTATCGGCCGGCAGCTTCACCCGCCGCGCCGAAAGCTACGACATCCCCGCCATCGAGGTCGACGGCACCGATGTCTTCAGCGTCTATGCCGCGGCCGGCGAGGCGGTGGAGCGCGCCCGGGCGGGCGGCGGCCCGACGATGCTGCACGTGCATGTGCCGCGCTATTACGGCCACTACAGCGGTGACCCGGACACCTACCGCACCCCCGAAGAGAAGGCGGCGATGCGTCGCGAGCGCGATTGCCTCAGCAATTTCCGCAAACGCGTCAAGGAGGTGTCGCTGGTCGAGATGGCAGAGCTCGATGCCGTCGACGCGGCGGTCGAAGCCGAGATCGACCGTGCCGTCAGTGCGGCCAGAGCGGCGCCGTTCCCACCGCTCGCCGCGCTCACCACCGATGTTTACGTGAAGTATTTGTAAGGAGCCGCGACGATGGCACAGAAATCATTTCGGCAGGCCCTGAACGAAGCCCTTCACTTCGAGATGGGCCGCGACCCGCGCGTCATCATGATGGGCGAGGATCTGACCGGCGGCGCCGGCGCCAATGGGGTGAAGGATGCCTGGGGTGGTCCGTTTGGCGTCACCCGCGGGCTGCTCGACGCCTTCGGGCCGGAGCGCATTCGCGACACGCCGATCAGCGAGGCGGCGTTCATCGGCGCGGCGGCGGGGGCAGCGCTGACCGGCCTGCGCCCGATCGCGGAAATCATGTTCGTCGATTTCGCCGGCGTCTGCCTCGATCAGATCATGAACCAGGCGGCGAAGTTCCGCTTCATGTTCGGCGGCCGCGCCAAGACGCCGCTCGTCATCCGCGCCACCTATGGCGCCGGCAGCCGCTCCGGGTCGCAGCACACCCAGGCGCTCTATCCGATCTTCACCCACATTCCCGGTCTCAAGGTGGTCATACCGTCGACCCCCTATGACGCCAAAGGCCTGTTGCTGCAGGCGATCCGCGACGACGATCCGGTGATCTTCCTCGAGCACAAGATGCTCTATGACACGGTGGGGGAAGTGCCTGACGGCGCCTACACGATCCCCTTCGGCGAGGCGCGGGTGGCGCGTGACGGCAAGGACGTGCTGATCATCGCCATCGGCCGCATGGTCCAGGTCGCCGAAGAGGCCGCCCGCAAGCTGGCGGCCGAGGGCATCTCCGCCTGCATCATCGACCCGCGCACCACCTCGCCGCTCGACGAAGACACGCTGCTGGAGTTCACCGAGACGATCGGGCGTGTCGTCATCGTCGACGAAGCCAATCCGCGCTGCAGTGTCGCCACCGATATCTCGGCGCTGCTTGCCGACAAATGCTTCGATGCGCTGAAGGCGCCGATCAAGCTGGTGACGGCGCCGCATGCGCCGGTTCCCTACGCCCCCAATCTCGAGGACGCCTATATCCCGTCGGCCGATGCCGTGGTGAAGGCCGCGACCTCCATTATCAAGAGGTAGACCACGATGTCGTCAATCGAGGCAGTCACCGTTCCCAAATGGGGAATGACGATGACCGAGGGCAAGATCACCCAGTGGATGGTCGGCGAGGGCGAGCATGTCACGCGCGGTCAGGAAATCCTGGAGATCGAAACCACCAAGGTCACCAATGTCGTCGAAGCCGCCGCCACCGGAACGCTGAGACGCATCGTCCTCAAAGAGGGAACGACGGCGCCGGTCGGTGCCCTGGCCGGGGTGATCGCCGAGGCGGCGGCGACGTCGGAAGAGATCGACGCCTTCATCGCAAGCTATGCCGACCGGCTTGGTGCAGGCGACGAAGGCGACGGCGGCGTCCCCGTGCCGCGAACGATCGCTGTTGATGGGGGTGCCGTCAACGTTCTCGAAGCTGGACCGCAGGGCGACGAGACGGTGGTGCTGCTGCACGGGTTTGGCGGCGATCTTTCGACATGGCTGTTCAACCAGTCGGCACTCGCCGAAAACATGCGGGTGGTTGCCATCGACCTGCCCGGACACGGCGCGTCGTCGCCGATCGCGGGCGGCGATGTCTTCCCGAAGATCGTCTCTGCCGTGGAAGCGGCGGTCGAAGCGGTCGCGCCCGGCAAGCTTCACCTCATCGCCCACTCCTTCGGCGGTGCTGTCGCCGCGGCGATCGCCGCCAATCGGCCCTCGCGCGTCGGTTCGCTGACGCTGATCGCCCCGATCGGGCTGAGCCGCCAGATCAGCCGGGATTTCCTCGTCGACTTCGTTGCGGCGGAGCGCCGCCGCCCGCTGCTCGGCGTATTGGAGCGGCTGTTCGCCGATCCGTCGAAGATCACCAGCGACATGGTCGAGGGAACGCTTCGCTTCAAGCGGCTCGAGGGTGTGCCGGAGGCGCTGTCGGCGATCGCCGACACGATTGCCGACGACAATGGCCAGCTGCAGTCGATCGGCGACCAGCTTCAGGCGTTGACGTGCCCGGTGACGCTCATCTGGGGCGAGCGCGATGGGATCGTCCCGGTGCCGCAGCAAGCCGAAGTGCCCGGCAATGTCCAGCTGCGCATCATCCCGGGCGCCGGCCACATGCCGCAGATGGAGGCATCCTCCGCCGTCAACGAAGCCATTATGGAGAACATCCAGCGATCGTCAGGAATCTGATTGTGGGTTCCCTCCGCTGGCCGTCATTCAAGTCAAAGCGGTCGAGGGATAGGCCAGCTTTGAAATGAGGGAGGTGACCAATGAAAAACACCTGGAGGGGAAAACGGCGCTCGTAACTGGCGCGACGTCGGGCATTGGTTTGGCCTGTGCTCGTCAACTGGCGAGTTGCGGTGTCAAGGTAGCGATAGCCGGCCGTCGGGTGGGTCTCCTCGAGGAAATTGCGCGCGATCTGGGTTGCGGCACCATCCCGATCGCCACTGACGTTTCCGACGAAGGGAGTGCAACAACGGCAGTCGGTGCAGCTTGGGAAAGACTTGACGGTATCGATTACCTGATCCACGCCGCGGGCATTGTAACCCCAGCGGCAATCGAGGATCTGACGCCTGAACTATGGCGGCAGCACATTGACGTCAATCTGTCAGGGGCCTTTTACGTGATACGTGATTGTGCACTCAGAATGCGAGAGCGAGGGCAGGGCAGCATTGTGGCCATCGCCTCCAACCTTTCCGTCAAAGGCATGCCGAACTTTGCCCACTACTGCGCGTCCAAGGCCGGGCTGGTAGGCCTGATGAAGGCGCTCGCCCTTGAACTCGCGCCCGAAGTCAGGCTGAATTGCGTTTGCCCTGGCCCGGTGGAGACGCCCATGATGAAGGCCGAACTGGAGTGGTTTGGCGGTACCGCCGAGATTCGGGAGAACACGGTCGCACAGGTTCCCCTGAAGCGGTTCGCCAGTGCGGACGAGATTGCCAAGTTCGTCCTCTTTGTCACCACGGAGGCAGATTTTGCCACGGGCAGCATGCTAAGCATTGATGGTGGCAGCCACTGCGGGATGAGTGGGTGTGTTGATGAGCTAGCCGCAAGTCGACACAGCCTCAAAAGCCTCGGGCAGCTTAAATGCTGAGCATCCGCCCAACTTTGTGGGATCCTTGCTCATGACCTTGCAACGTGACAGCGACTCTTGTCTTTCAAAAACTCATCGTTTGAATCTAAGCTAAAGCCCCGCCTGAGACCGTTTTCGTGTGATCTCAGACCAGTCCCAGTCTCTTGCAGTTCGACGTTCTCGGCACTCAACCGATCGGCCAACATCTTTCCAAGCCCTCGGTTCTCCTCGTCAAACGAGATCTTTCAAATCGGGTGGACAACAGGTTCCGCGCTCATCGATAACATATTCGAGCGAAGTACCAGGCTTCACAGCCGGCGCTTGCTGTTAACGTACACATTAATCGTTTCCTGGCCTTGACAAACGATTACATCGCTCAATCATCGCAGCTGTCGCGACGCTGGATGTCAACGCGAAAAGTTCAGGTAATGTTTGAAAGCTGACAGCTTTGCTTCGGCTAGTTGTGTCCTCATCTCGCTCATTCTAACGAGCTCGTGGGTCACAATCCCTATCGTCCCTTGAAGGTTTACGAACCCGCCCAGCAACAAAAGGGACACTACAACGAAGACTGCGACGCGGCCGCCAAGGCCAATGCGATGTTGTTGAAGCATTCACTTCCTCCCCATTCCGCACAAAAGCGCTGTGCGCTGCCTTCCCTCAAGCAGTAGGACCGACTGAGGAATCGTCTCAGACGAAGATCTCAAGGGCGACCCTTTGGTTACTTTCCTCCTCCGTTTCGGTTCCCTCCGGATTGGGATCTCGCCGAAACTTTGTACCAACCTTCTATCATGTAATCGTTGACACGGCAAGTTTTTTTGTGGTGTACACGTTTACATAAGGAAAATCGGCGGCCTGGTCGATAATATTTACCGCAGCCGGGGCGCGCTGCAGGCTCGAATGGGGAGACGAAGGTGAAAAAGCTGAACGTTGCATTGATCGGTACAGGCTTCATGGGCAAGGCCCATTCGATTGCCACAGCGGTGGTGCCAATTCTCTTCGGTGCGCCGATCGAGATCGAACGCAAGGTCATCGTCGATATCGACGAGGAGATGGCGCAGAAGGCATCCAAACAGTATGGGTTCGCTGAGTATGCGACCGATTGGCGCGAGGTGGTCTCGCGCCCCGATATCGATATCGTCGATATCTGCACTCCGAATGACACGCACGCCGAGATCGCGATCGCAGCCGCAAAGGCCGGCAAGCACGTTATGTGCGAAAAGCCGATGTCGATGACGGTCGCGGAAGCGGAAGCGATGCTTGCTGCGGCAAGCGAGACTGGCGTAGTGACGATGGTCTCCTACAACTATCGTCACACGCCGGCTCTGCAGATGGCAAAGCGGCTGATTGATGAGGGGCGCATTGGAGATATCCTCACTTTCCGAGGCTACTACCTCCAGGATTGGGGCGCTGACCCGAATGCACCTCTGTCTTGGCGCTTCAACAAGGCCAAGGCCGGCTCAGGTACGATCGGGGATATCGGGACGCATGTGATCGATGCGGCGCGCCTTCTGGTCGGCGAGTTCGCCTCGGTCAACGCTATCGTCAAGACCTTCATTCCGGAACGGCCATTGCCTCTCGGGCGGTTCTTTGGCCAAAGTGGTGCTGCCTCCTCGGAAAAGGGCAAGGTCGACGTCGACGATACTGCGCTCACTCTGATCAAGTTTGCCAGCGGGGCTCACGGCAGTATCGAAGTGACGCGCAATTCTTGGGGCCATCATAATCAGCTTGGCTTCGAGATCCACGGCACCAAAGGCTCGATTGCATTCGATTACCAGCGCCTCAATGAGCTTCGCGTAGCCTTTGCCGATGATCCGGCCGATGCTTTCGGCTTTCGCACCATCTATTCCGGACCGAACCAGCCGTTCGGCGACAAGCTGTGGCCGGTTGCGGGCATGGGGCAGGGCTATATCGATATCAAATCAATCGAATGGTACAACTTTCTCAAGGCGATTGCCGAGAATAAGCCGGCCTCGCCGGACTTCAAGGACGGCGTGCAGATCGAGCGCATTGCCGAAGCCATTCTCGTCTCGGGAGAGAAGGGCGCCTGGGAAGATATCAAGCAGTCTGCTGCCTGAGGAGTGGTCCCATGACGATCAAGCTTGCGATGCACACCTGGCCCTATGCGAGTAACCCGACCTGGTTGCCGGCCTACACGCTTGAGGAGACCATCAAGCGGATCAAGAAGATCGGGTATGACGCGATCGAAATCGGCGCGGCCAGCCCGCATGTCTTTCCGCCGACTCTGAGCGCGCAAAGGCGCAAGGACCTTGGCAAGATGCTCAAGGATTATGAATTGGAGCTGGCGGCCATGCTGCCAGCGCACGGCGGCGGGCCTGGCAACAATGTCGCGTCTCCGATTCCGGAAGAGCGTCGGTGGGCGATCGATCATTACAAGGAAATGGTACAGCTCACCGCCGATTGGGGCGGCAAGCGGCTGATCTGCCTGCCCGGGTGGTTTATCTTCGGCACGACGTACCGGCAGGCGTGGGATTGGGCAGCCGAGGCGATCCGGGAAATCGCCCGCTTCGCGCAGGACTTCGGCGTCGAGATCGTCATTGAGCCCAACGCCGGAAGACAGCAACATCGTCAACACCTGTGACAACACCATCGACATGATGAAGGACGTCGGTGAGCCGAACGTCCGGCTGATGTTCGATAGCCATCACGTCATCACCGAGAAGGAGGTGATGAGCGATTATGTATATGCGATGGGGAAGGACCTGGTCCATATCCACGCTTCGGACAACAACCGACTGCCTCCGGGCATGGGCAGGGGCGACTTCCCAGCGCTCATCGACGCGCTGAAGGAAACCGGCTTCGACGGCTATCTGTCGATGGAATGCGGTTTCCACCAGCGGGGCATCGAGCCGGACTGGGTAGCGCGGGTCTCGATGGAATATCTCAAGCCGTTGGTCGACGCAGCAAACGCGCCAAAATCGACCTAGCCATGTAATCGTTAACATAAGCCGTTCCTCAGTGGAGGAGGACGGTCCGGATGATCTTGGGTGCTGCCGGACACCCGAACAAGAAAAGGGGAATAGAAATGAAGCGAATGATTATTGGAACAACTGCGATGTTTCTCGCGGCGTCGTCGGCTTATGCAGGCGATATCGGGGTGACCATTGCGTCCAACGACACGTTCCTGGCGGTGATGGTTCAGGCGATGAAGGACGAGGCCGCCAAGACCAACCAGCCTCTGCAGATCGAGTTTGCTGACGCCGATGTCAACAAACAGCTGTCGCAGATCCAGAACTTCATTGCCGCCAAGGTCGACGCCATCATTGTGAACGTCGTGGAGAGCACCGCGACGCCGACGATCACGAAAATGGCGGCCGACGCCGGCATTCCGCTGGTCTATGTCAACAACACGCCGAGCGACCTTGACAAGCTCGGCTCGGAGGCGGCTTTCATCGGCTCGAAGGAGATCGACGCCGGCACGCTGCAAGCCAAAGAAGTTTGCCGGGTTTTGAAGGAAGAGGGCAAGACCGAGGATGCCGGCATTCTGATCATTCAGGGTGTTCTCGCCCAACACGCCGCCGAAGAGCGTAGCCGGGCGGTCCACGACGTCGTTGCGACGCCGGAATGCAACTTCATGAAGATCATTGACGAGCAGACGGCAAACTGGGATCCGGTGAAGGCGCAGGACCTGATGACCAACTGGATCACGGCGGGCTACAAGCCGGTCGCGGTCGTCGCCAACAACGACGACATGGCACTGGGCGCCATGAACTCGCTCAAGGCGGCCGGTTGGGAGATGAAAGATGTCATCGTGGCCGGCATCGACGCCACCAAGGAGGCGATGCATTATGTGAAGAGCGGCGATCTCGACGCCACCGTCTTCCAGGACGCGGTGGGGCAGGGCGCCGGTTCGGTCGATGCCGCCATTAAACTTGCCAAGGGCGAGAAAGTCGAATCTCCGGTTTGGATTCCGTTTGAACTGGTGAACGCGGCTAACGTCGACACCTACCTCAGCAAGAACTGATCGCTGACCACGGATGTGCCGCAAACGGCGGCACATCCGGCCAGACGAGTTTGGCCAAATGCAAGGTGGACGGCTAACCAAAATGCAAAAGCTAACTCCAACAACTCTTAAGGCGGAGGTTCCTTCGCAATGACTACGCCCTCTGGAGCCACGGCCGTGGCACAAAAGCCGGCAGCGAAAAGAAAGCTTGGGAACGAAATGTCGACGGCCGTGGTGCTCGTCGGTATCGCGCTCATGTTCGAGCTCCTTGGCTGGATTTTTGTTGGAAGTTCATTCCTCGGCAACCAGCAGCGGCTGTCGATCATTATTCTTCAGGTCTCCGTCATCGGTATTCTTGCCGTTGGCGTAACGCAGGTGATTATCACGAGTGGTATCGATCTCTCGTCGGGCTCCGTGGTTGGTCTCGCTGCCATGGTGGCGGCTTCTCTTGCTCAAAGCTCGATAGACGTGCGCGCCCTTTTATCCTGCCCTGACGGACCTGTTTCCGATCTGGCCAATTCTAGCAGGGCTCTTGGTTGGCTTGCTTGCCGGTCTGATCAATGGCTTGATAATCGCCAAGACAAACATTCCGCCTTTCATCGCCACTTTAGGAATGATGGTATGCGCCCGCGGCGTTGCCAAGTGGTACACACTTGGTCAGCCTATCGGGCTGCTGAATCCCGACTTTACGTGGCTCGGCAAGAGCTTTTTCATCTTGGGCTTCCCCTTGCCGCTGCCAGTACTTATCTTCATTGCCGTTGCGATCATCTCGCATATCGCTCTGCGCTATACGCGTTACGGCAAGTTCACCTATGCGGTCGGCGCCAATCCGCAGGCCGCGCGAGTCTCGGGCATTGATATCGGCTCGCATCTCATCAAGGTCTATGCAATCGCAGGCCTGCTTTCCGGCCTTGCCGGAGTAGTGACCGCGGCGCGTGCGGCCTCCGCCCAGCCCACTATGGGTGTTGCCTATGAGCTCGATGCCATCGCGGCCGCGGTGATTGGCGGCACCTCGCTTGCCGGCGGCGTCGGTCGCATCACTGGCACGGTGATAGGCACAATCATTCTCGGCGTCATCACCTCAGGCTTCACCTTCCTCAAGATCGGCTCCTATTACCAGGAGATCATCAAGGGAATGATCATCGTCGCCGCCGTCGTCATCGATCAGTACAGGCGTTCGCGCAAAACAAGGGCCTGACGGCAACGAAGGCAACCGCAGCCACATGCATGCCGGTAGCGGAAATTCGCTTCGTAAAACGAGTCGCCGAACCGCGAAATGTCAGTGAGGGACAAATGTCTGCTTTGCAGCTATCACATGAGCAGCTCATCAACGTCTATCGGACCATGCGGACGATCCGCCGGTTCGAGGAGCGGGTGATGCAGGAAATGGGGACGGGCGACATTCCCCGGCAACACCCACCTCTATGCCGGGCAGGAGGCAAGTGCGGTCGGCGTCTGCCTGCAGCTTCGCGACGACGACTACATTTCCTCGACGCACCGCGGTCACGGCCACTCGATCGCCAAGGGTGTCGACATCGACGGCATGATGGCCGAGCTGTTCGGCCGTGCCAGCGGCACCTGCGGCGGCAAGGGCGGATCGCAACACATTGCCGATCTTCGCAAGGGGATGCTGGGTGCCAACGGCATCGTCGCGGCCGGAGCGCCGATCACCTGCGGCGCGGCGTTGAGCGCCAAGCTGCTCGGGACCGGGCAGGTGGCGGTCGCCTTTGCCGGCGACGGCGCCATGAACGAAGGGGTGATGTCGGAAAGTTTCAACCTCGCCAAGATCTGGATGCTGCCGATCATCTTCGTCATCGAGGACAACGGCTTCGGCGAGGCGACGGCGAACGCGTATGTATCGGCCGGCAGCTTCACCCGCCGCGCCGAAAGCTACGACATCCCCGCCATCGAGGTCGACGGCACCGATGTCTTCAGCGTCTATGCCGCGGCCGGCGAGGCGGTGGAGCGCGCCCGGGCGGGCGGCGGCCCGACGATGCTGCACGTGCATGTGCCGCGCTATTACGGCCACTACAGCGGTGACCCGGACACCTACCGCACCCCCGAAGAGAAGGCGGCGATGCGTCGCGAGCGCGATTGCCTCAGCAATTTCCGCAAACGCGTCAAGGAGGTGTCGCTGGTCGAGATGGCAGAGCTCGATGCCGTCGACGCGGCGGTCGAAGCCGAGATCGACCGTGCCGTCAGTGCGGCCAGAGCGGCGCCGTTCCCACCGCTCGCCGCGCTCACCACCGATGTTTACGTGAAGTATTTGTAAGGAGCCGCGACGATGGCACAGAAATCATTTCGGCAGGCCCTGAACGAAGCCCTTCACTTCGAGATGGGCCGCGACCCGCGCGTCATCATGATGGGCGAGGATCTGACCGGCGGCGCCGGCGCCAATGGGGTGAAGGATGCCTGGGGTGGTCCGTTTGGCGTCACCCGCGGGCTGCTCGACGCCTTCGGGCCGGAGCGCATTCGCGACACGCCGATCAGCGAGGCGGCGTTCATCGGCGCGGCGGCGGGGGCAGCGCTGACCGGCCTGCGCCCGATCGCGGAAATCATGTTCGTCGATTTCGCCGGCGTCTGCCTCGATCAGATCATGAACCAGGCGGCGAAGTTCCGCTTCATGTTCGGCGGCCGCGCCAAGACGCCGCTCGTCATCCGCGCCACCTATGGCGCCGGCAGCCGCTCCGGGTCGCAGCACACCCAGGCGCTCTATCCGATCTTCACCCACATTCCCGGTCTCAAGGTGGTCATACCGTCGACCCCCTATGACGCCAAAGGCCTGTTGCTGCAGGCGATCCGCGACGACGATCCGGTGATCTTCCTCGAGCACAAGATGCTCTATGACACGGTGGGGGAAGTGCCTGACGGCGCCTACACGATCCCCTTCGGCGAGGCGCGGGTGGCGCGTGACGGCAAGGACGTGCTGATCATCGCCATCGGCCGCATGGTCCAGGTCGCCGAAGAGGCCGCCCGCAAGCTGGCGGCCGAGGGCATCTCCGCCTGCATCATCGACCCGCGCACCACCTCGCCGCTCGACGAAGACACGCTGCTGGAGTTCACCGAGACGATCGGGCGTGTCGTCATCGTCGACGAAGCCAATCCGCGCTGCAGTGTCGCCACCGATATCTCGGCGCTGCTTGCCGACAAATGCTTCGATGCGCTGAAGGCGCCGATCAAGCTGGTGACGGCGCCGCATGCGCCGGTTCCCTACGCCCCCAATCTCGAGGACGCCTATATCCCGTCGGCCGATGCCGTGGTGAAGGCCGCGACCTCCATTATCAAGAGGTAGACCACGATGTCGTCAATCGAGGCAGTCACCGTTCCCAAATGGGGAATGACGATGACCGAGGGCAAGATCACCCAGTGGATGGTCGGCGAGGGCGAGCATGTCACGCGCGGTCAGGAAATCCTGGAGATCGAAACCACCAAGGTCACCAATGTCGTCGAAGCCGCCGCCACCGGAACGCTGAGACGCATCGTCCTCAAAGAGGGAACGACGGCGCCGGTCGGTGCCCTGGCCGGGGTGATCGCCGAGGCGGCGGCGACGTCGGAAGAGATCGACGCCTTCATCGCAAGCTATGCCGACCGGCTTGGTGCAGGCGACGAAGGCGACGGCGGCGTCCCCGTGCCGCGAACGATCGCTGTTGATGGGGGTGCCGTCAACGTTCTCGAAGCTGGACCGCAGGGCGACGAGACGGTGGTGCTGCTGCACGGGTTTGGCGGCGATCTTTCGACATGGCTGTTCAACCAGTCGGCACTCGCCGAAAACATGCGGGTGGTTGCCATCGACCTGCCCGGACACGGCGCGTCGTCGCCGATCGCGGGCGGCGATGTCTTCCCGAAGATCGTCTCTGCCGTGGAAGCGGCGGTCGAAGCGGTCGCGCCCGGCAAGCTTCACCTCATCGCCCACTCCTTCGGCGGTGCTGTCGCCGCGGCGATCGCCGCCAATCGGCCCTCGCGCGTCGGTTCGCTGACGCTGATCGCCCCGATCGGGCTGAGCCGCCAGATCAGCCGGGATTTCCTCGTCGACTTCGTTGCGGCGGAGCGCCGCCGCCCGCTGCTCGGCGTATTGGAGCGGCTGTTCGCCGATCCGTCGAAGATCACCAGCGACATGGTCGAGGGAACGCTTCGCTTCAAGCGGCTCGAGGGTGTGCCGGAGGCGCTGTCGGCGATCGCCGACACGATTGCCGACGACAATGGCCAGCTGCAGTCGATCGGCGACCAGCTTCAGGCGTTGACGTGCCCGGTGACGCTCATCTGGGGCGAGCGCGATGGGATCGTCCCGGTGCCGCAGCAAGCCGAAGTGCCCGGCAATGTCCAGCTGCGCATCATCCCGGGCGCCGGCCACATGCCGCAGATGGAGGCATCCTCCGCCGTCAACGAAGCCATTATGGAGAACATCCAGCACGGGTGAGCACGCGTAGTACCGGTGCCCGAAGTGTGAAGTGAACTGGTCGGTAGTGATCTAATTGGGAGCAAATCCATGTCCGGACGTTTGTCAGGAAAGCGCGTTCTCTTGACGGGAGGCGTAGCGAATATCGGTCTTGCCATACTTGAGGCCTTCGTTGCGGAAGGCGCGATTGTTTCCGTAGTCGACATCGACGCGGACAAGGGCTCCGAAGTCGAAAAGCGATTTGGCGGGCGGGTTCGCTTCTTCAAAGCGGATATCTCGCAGGAAGAGGAAATCAAATCCGCGATCGCTCAATCAGTCGCGTGGATGAAGGGGATGGACACACTGTGCCTGAATGCGGGCGTCCAACTCTCCGGCAAAGTCGAAGACTTTAGTACAAGCAATTGGGACAAGGTTTTCACGATCAACGTGCGTGCAAATTTCATCTTTGCGCGCGAGTCCGTCAAACATCTCCGCGAGGCTGGCAAATCCTCGATTGTCATGATGTCGTCGCTGGCCGGCAAGCGCGGCGCCCCGGGATTGCTAGCCTATTCCGCATCGAAGGCGGCCATAATCGGGTTGACCACAACGCTTGCCCTCGAATTGGCTCGCGACGGAATACGCGTAAACGCTGTTTGCCCCGGATGGATCGACACGCCGTTCAACCAGCCGGCCATCGACTATATTGGCGGCAGGGACAAGCAGGAAGCCCTGGTTCCGACAGTCATTCCGCTTGGGCGGCAAGCTACGCCGCAAGAGGTGGCTCCGTTGTTCGTCTATCTCGCCTCGGATGAGGCTTCGTATGTCACTGCTCAGTCGATCAATGTCGATGGCGGCATCTACAACTAAGGTCAACGGCGAGGGTACGAAAATGGCCAAGATGATTACGCATGAATCAGCGCTCAAAGCCATTGAGGTCGGCGCGGCGAAAGCACGGGAGCTTGGAGAGCCTTCTTCTCTTGCGATTGTTGATGCCGGCGGCAACCTGATGGCATTCTTGCGTGTGGACGACGCCGCACTTTCGACAGTCGAGATTGCGCAAGGCAAGGCATATACCGCTCTGGCCCTGCGCTCGCCTTCCGGAAACTGGCTCGAAATAGTGCAGCCAGGCGCAGCGCTCTATGGGCTTGATGCGCTCGGCGGACGCAGGCCATTTGTCGTCTTCGGCGGCGGATTGCCGGTCCACGACGGCAAGACCGTCATTGGGGGAGTTGGCGCGTCGGGGGGACCGGTGGATGCCGACATAGCGATCGCTGAGGTGATGGTGTCAGCATTACAGCAACACTAAGTCCGATACGTCCTTCCCTGCATACGAGGTTCGCATGTCAATGGAGTCAGTTGCAGCAAAAGCATCAATGTCGGCTTCCGAAGTTCGACAATTGATCCGCCAAGGGAGCCTTCGCGTCCCGACCACCGGGTTTGCCGAGGGGTTCATGCAAGCCAATCTTGTGATCTTGCCTGAACGGCATGCATCCGACTTTCATATGTTTTGCGAGCGCAATCCTAAGAGTTGCCCGTTGCTTGGCATTGGCAAGCCGGGGAATCCGGGCTTGCCTGAATTGGGTTCGATCGACATTCGCACAGATGTGGCACGATATCGCGTCTACCGATCTGGCGTGCACACGGAGACAGTAGAAAACCTCTCTGACATTTGGCGAGACGATCTGGTGACCTTTGCGCTTGGTTGCTCGTTCTCGTTCGAGAGCGCCATCCTTCGCGCCGGGATCGATATCCGTCACATCAGTGCCAATCGCAACGTTCCGATGTACGCAACGAACCTGCCGACCAGCCCTGCAGGGCCATTTGCCGGTTCGATGGTGGTGTCGATGCGAGCATTCCGGCCGGCCGACACCATCCAGGCGATCATCTTGTCCGAACGTTACCCACTCGCCCACGGCGCCCCGGTTCACATAGGAAACCCCGCCGAGATTGGCATCAAAGACATCAACAGACCGGATTACGGAGATCCGCCGGTCATCGAACCGGGTGACATGCTCGGTTTCTGGGCCTGTGGCGTGACGCCGCAGCTGGCGCTTCAGCAGGCGAAACTCGATCTGGCGATCACACATGAGCCGGGCTTCATGCTGGTCACCGATCTGTCAGCGGACTCACAGTCCGTCAGGTGAAGAAGCTCCAGGCAAATTGCCTGCCATCCTTGAAATCAATCATATCGGGAGCACAGCATGTCTGAACACACCGCTCGCATTGAATGGACCGCGACTGAGCATAGCAAACAACCTGGCACGTACAGCCGCGACCATCAGTCCATCATCAGCCCAAAAGTAAGCATACCTGTTTCGGCAGCCCCGGATTATCTGGGCAACAGCGAGCTGGCCGATCCAGAACAGTTGCTCGTTTCTGCGCTCGCAAGTTGCCACATGCTGTACTTCCTCGCGATCTGCGAAGCTAGCGGTTATAAAGTCAGCACCTATGCGGACGAAGCAATCGGCACCGTCGCGAAAAGTCCTGTGGGCTTCCACTGGGTATCGTCGATCACCCTTCGACCCAGAGTATCCTTCAGCGCGGAGAAGCAGCCAGATCGAGAGACTTTGGCTCGATTGCATCACCGCGCGCACAAGGGATGCTTCATCGCAAATTCAATTCGGTCAAAAGTATCCATCGAGCCCCAACCGCAGTTAGCTGATGCTTGACCCCGAAATTAACCGGCTAAAAACCTCTGAAAAACAGGTGAAACATGAAAGAAAAACTTGTCGTCGTTGCAACGGTTATCGCGCATCAAGGAAAGGAGGATCAACTCCGCGAAGCCCTGCTAGAGCTCGTTTCCTTTGCAAAGACGGAACCGGGGTTCGTCCAGTACGATCTGCACGTGTCGCTCGAGCGATCCGGAGAGTTCGTATTTTATGAGATCTGGGAGGATGAGCAGTCGCTTGACCTGCACAACAACACGGATTCAATGAAGGCATTCGGTGCGAAGGCGGGCCAATGGATCCAATCGGTCACACTCAATAAATACAAGCGCATCTCTTGAGCCTGGGTACGGCTTGGATCACGAATTGCGATGCTCATATACAGCCTGGCCCGGCCGAAAGTCAAAATTTCGGGCGGGCCACAGCAATCGTTTACCGGATGAGTGAGCTTAAAGGACCGTCGGATGACTTCCAACATGGATAAAGGCTGTGAGAAAGCTCCCGATCTCTCGGCGCGCTATCGTCCAATAGCCCTGAAGGCTGTCCTTGCCGCCTACAGCATTGGTTCCGCAAAAGCAAAACCAATGCCGTTGCGGCAGGAGTTTCAACACCATCCAGGCATTTATGGGAACGATGAAGACTAAACCCCGCTTGATCTCTCCCGATCCTGAGGCGAGAAGCGGATATCGCCTGCGAGGACACTGCAGTCGGACGGCCTCGCTCGCATTCGCCACCTTCGGCAAGGGGCGGAGCTCGTAATCGAGGCCTCGGGCGTCGGCTCGGGCCTCAGTTATTGGTTTGGGCACTGTTTCAGCCGTGGACGCGGCGTTGATCCGATGCACTTCTAGTCTAAGTCTAGTCCAACCCCGTTAGGTCGGACCTTTGGCAGCGCTCTCTCTTCACTAGCGAATCTCGGCAACAGCTTCGATTTCCACGGCCATGCCCGAGGGAAGCGCGCGCGTCCCCGAGGCAACCCGGACGTGACGGCCTGCCTCCCCCAGAACATTGCACGTCAGATCTGAGGCTGCGTTGAGCACCTTTGCCTGGTCTTCGAAATCATCAGTGCAAGGACTAGGCCCGCGAGTCGGACGAGCCGAACGACCCGATCAACGTCACCGCTGCAGGCGGAGCACAACTGTGCCAGTGTATTCAACGGGCCATCCGTAGGGTCAAATAACCGCCGATGACGCCCCTATAGATTAGCTGACCACCCTTGCGCGGGCCCTGGCCGGCGACCCGATTGGACGAAGGGAAGATAGTTCCCTTGAGGAGGGTTTGCTTCGGGAAGCTCCAGACCGAGACGGGCCAAGCGCGCATCAACGATCCCATACCTACCCCCGTTTTCACTTCAGTTGACGCCAATCGCCGCTATCGCCTTTCCAGCCCACGACCCTGCCGGCGAGGCGCTCAAGCGTGTTGCGCAATGTGGTCACAAGACCTGCCCACTCGGTAGCGGAAATGCCGTCCACTGCCGGTTCCGGCCCCATGAACATGCCGTCGACACCGCCGAACGAAACACATTGTTCTATGCACCTGCGCTCCAGTTCGCCGTCATGGAAGATCGAAGGCTTTTCAAGCAGCGCCGAAAGAGCAGCTATAAGCCCGGTGGCACCCCAATTGGAGACGTTTGAAACGATCAGTTGGTCGGCAGCTGTTGCCGCTGCGACACCGCCCCGTCCCGGGTGGCCGCTGTCGTTAGCCTTCGGTGAGAAGGACTTGAGCTCTTCTGCGATCACGCCCATACCCAATTCGTTTCCCCCATCGCCGATAGCAACAAACGGAACGCCCTTGGACTTCGCACGAAGGAAAAATTGATCAAGATCGGCCACAAGCCCGTCGAGCGGCCGTCCGCCGAGGCCGTGATAAAGGCCACGATCATTTTTTCCTGGGCGCTCAATCGAGAGGACGAGGGATGGTTTGGTTGCATCGAGCAGAGAGTTCGTAATCTCCTGGCAGCCCGCATCGTCTTTCGGCACGCTGCGAATGTAGACCGGTCGAATGAAGTCTACCGACTGGATCACACCGTCTTCGGGGAAGGGAAGGGGAGAAAGGCCGGCCCCCCGGCAAGTCCCGATCATCATTTCGACCCAGTCGTCATCTGTCAGGATGACCGTTTCAACACCCAACCCCAGAAAGAATGCACGGGCGAGGAGCGCGGCGCCCACGGGGCCATCGGTCTCAGGAACACCGGCCCCCTCGGGAAAGCCTGTGGCAATGACAATCGGGCCGCCATAGTCTCGCACCCGGTCGCAAATCAGTTTGGCAGCCATCATGCAAGCCGGGCCCGGTTGGCGCTTTTGAAGCGCGTCATAAATCCTGCCGATCAGCCCGACGCCCGTGAGATCAAGCGTCATGAAATTTTCGATGGTTTGCGCGATTTTTTCGCCCTTAGGGCTGTGTAGGTCAAGCATGTCATATCCCGGCTTCGGACGAGGTGGTGATATATGCAGCGAACTTCTCAGCATCGACATTGCCGCCGCTGAGTAGGATCGCCGCGGTTTTTCCTGTGATATCGATCTTGCCGGCCAACAGAGCGGCCAGAGCCACCGCGCCCCCCGGTTCGACCACGAGCTTCAATTCACGATACGCGAAGCGGATAGCCTCCTTCACCTCGTCGTCGACAACGGACAGCCCTCCAGCGAGATGCTTTCGGCATATCGGAAATGTCAGTTTCCCTGGAGCAGGAACCAGGAGCGCGTCACAGATCGACGTGCCAAGTGCGGGCGCTTTTCGTGATTCACCGGTAGCAAGCGAAAGAGCCATCCCGTCAAAACCTGCGGCTTCAACGCTATAGATTGTCGCCCGTGGCATGAGAGTGTGGACGCCGCAAGCAGCACCCGAAACCAGCCCGCCGCCGGAACACGAAAATAGCGCAACATCAATTGACATACCCAATTCACCAGCTTGATGGGCGATTTCCGCACCCAGGGTCGCCTGGCCCGTGATGACGTGCGGATCGTCATAGGGCGGCACGATGACAGCACCGCTCCCGGCCGAGATTTGCGCGTCGATTTCTTCGCGATCTTCCTTTGTCTTGTCGTAGAGCCGGACGGTCGCACCGTTTTGTCGGACACCCTCGACCCTCGTCTTGGGAGCGTCGTAAGGCATCAGAACAGTCGCTCTGATTCCAAGCTCTTTGGCTACAAAGGAGATTGCCAATCCGTGGTTGCCTGAGGACCACGTAACAATGCCGCAATCACGCTGCGCCGCGTTAAGCTGCAACGCCCTATTCAGGGCACCGCGAAGCTTGAAGGAGCCGGAACGTTGCAGGTTCTCCGGCTTGATAAGCACACGTGTTCCAACCAGGCGGTTCAGCTCTTGGCTCTCCAGGATCGGCGTACGCACCGCGTATTCCGCAATACGATCCCGAGCCGCTTGGATTGACTCTGCAGTCGGTTCGAAATGGTTGGGAGGCTGAACTGTCACCCGAAGCTCCACAGTCTGTGTACGCTCGAAGACAAGCTCAGCAATGACTTAAAGTAAAATTATAATCCGTGATCGAGCGGCATAAGGAAATCGAATGCGTCCTTTCACTCAGCGTGGGGGTCGTCACTAGCAACCCGCTGCGCGATCGCCGCGAGTTCCTCAAGCATTTCACTACCGAAGCCCAACGGGTAGAACGCGTAAAATTTTAAAGGCGGGAGCTCTATTTCGCTTGGAACAGGCTGAAGAATCTTGTCGTCCCTTGCCGCGCCGAGCGTTCCCTCTGCAACAAGTGCGACGCCTATGCCGTCGAGCGCCAGTTTCTCGATTGTCGAGATTGATGAGTTCGCGAAGATCCGAGGGGGTCGACCGGTTTTTTGGAATACCAGCTCCCGGAGATAGTCAAACGGGTAGGTATTGCGAGGATAGGTCAAGATAGGGACGGCGGAGGCTTTCTGATATGTGAGCAGTTCGTCTGGGACAAGTCCAGGGATCGCATAGAACCGCAGAGGGTAGTCCTTCAGTTTTACACAGGTGAAACCCTCGAGGACAGCGGGGCCAAGCATCAGGGCGATGTCGATTTCACCCTTTTGCAAGGCAACGCGCATCGACGGCGTGACGTCCACCGTCATGTCGAAGTCCATGTTTGGAAACCGCCGCGAGGCCTGTTCGAGAAATCGCGAAAGCCATGTTTGAACAATAGTCTCCGAAACGCCAAGGCGTATCCTACAGTGAAGGTGTCGGTTGAGTTCAAGATCGCGCTCCATGACGGCGACCTGCCGCAGAAGCAATTCTGCATGGCCGAAGAGAGTGCGTCCGACCCTTGTCAGGGCTATGGGTTTTGCCATTCGATCGAACAAGGGTTCGCCGATGGCTTCCTCCATCGCCCCGACCCGTTGTGAGATTGTCGGCTGAGTGGTGTTGAGCTTCTCTGCTGCCTTGGAGAAGCTGCGCAGGCATCCTGCCCAATAAAAGACTTCCAGGCTTCTAAGACTGAGCATCCTACCTCGACATGATTTCCACCGCGCCGCGAGCGCGGGGCACGTGCCGGACTTCTAAACTGACTACTCAGGAGCCGGTCGGTAGAAGTTACCACAAGGATTGCTCTCTTCAGTGTAAACTGATTGTTATCGTTGACATACACGCAAATTGAATTTTGTATACGTTAACATCATCGTGCGAACACTATGAGTTTCAGACGTGGTGTCAGAAACTGCGGGCTAACGCGCTGCCGGTGAAAAGGAACCTTCGCGCTAGCACGTCACCCGCAGCCGCCACGCGCAGGAACAACGACTCAGTAGGGGAGTGAGAGACAAGGAAATGACAACAAACATCGAAAACTCCTTGGCGTTAACCCGCAATTCCGCTCGGATAAGCACGAAATGAGCGTCGCGATCGGTGTAATTGGAACCGGAGTGATGGGCTCCGAACATACCCGCATTGTGCGCGAGGAGACCAGCGGGGCGCATCTTGCCGCCGTTTGCGATGCTGATGAAGGCCGAGCCCGTGCCGCAGGCGGCGGAAGTAAGGTGTTCACGGAGCCATTCGCCCTGATCAATTCCGATGATGTCCAAGCCATCGTGATCGCCGCACCGGATGCGATGCATGGAAGCCTTGTGCTCGCTTGCATCGAACAAGGTAAGCCGGTGCTGTGTGAAAAGCCGCTCGCACTCACCGCGGCCGAGGCGCTCCAAGTCGTCGAGGCAGAGGTCGCCAAAGGGCGGAGACTGGTTCAAGTTGGTTACATGCGGCGCTTCGATGCGCCTTATGTAGAGATGAAGCGTCTGTGTGAAGAAGGGGAAATTGGAAAACCGGTCATCCTACACAATGTCCATCGCAATCCGGTCGTGCCTGCATGGTTCAGCGGACCTATGTCGGTAACGAATGCCTTTGTCCACGAGATCGACATGAGTAGATGGCTGCTCGGCTCGGAGATGGTGTCGGCACGGGTCCATTCGGGGCCGGTTGGTGACCCGCTGATGATCACAATGCAGACCGACCAGGAGGAAATCGTTTCAACCGAGATCTTCATGAACTGCGGCTACGGTTATCATGTGCATTCGCAACTCGTCGGGCGCAATGGAACCATAGAAACTGCCCTCCCAACTGCCACTGTCAGGAATGTTTCGGGTCAGCACAGCTCGGCCTACCCGGACAATTGGATACCGCGCTTCCGCAATGCCTATGCGACTCAGATGAACGCTTGGGTAAGGTCGGTAAGGAGCGGTGAGCCCAACGACGGTGCTAGCGCATGGGACGGTTACGTCACGACCTCGCTTGCGGAACAGATCGTGGCGGCGCTCGACACTGACACCACAGCGCATCTCACGGTTGAATTGCGTCCCGCATTCTACGGCTAACGTGAATAGCCTCGATGACAAGACCAATCGGCTCACGTGCTCAACTTTGATAGTCGTTGTCGGAGCCTTGCTTCGCTCGCTTTCTGGCCGCGATCGGTCAAAACCAGAAACCTGCCGTGCGTCATAGCGCTGGGTGCAACCAGACGAGAGCGACGAAACACCTCGTCTGTCTCACCCAACGGGTTCGGTAACCGAGGCAGCCGCCTTTCGGATTCATTCTCGAGATACGCGCTGCGAATGTAATCGTTGACGCTAGTCAATCTACTTGATCAAATGCCACGCCGCGATACGGCCCCGATTGGCCTCAAACGTGGCACAGCGAGAAATTTTCTCTTGAATTGAGCGAGTTAGATGAGCAAGCCGCCGACTGTCCACGACGTGGCACGCCTCTCGGGCGTATCGACCGCCACAGTTTCCCGATATTTTACCGGGAAAACGGATGCGATTGCGCCCGAGACCATCGAGAGTGTACGCAATGCCGCTGAGGCTCTCGGATATACGCCATCAGAGATTGGGCGCTCGCTTCGTCTAGCCCGCAGCCGTGTGGTCGTGATGTTGGTCCCCGATGCAACAAATCCATTTACCGCGGACGTTGCCGTGTCAGTCGAACAGGCGCTTAAAGAATTCGGGCTGTCGATGGTGCTGGCAAACGCTTCCGAAAACGCGGAACAGCAGGACCGGCTACTCTCCGATGCGCAAGGTCTGCGGGCGCGGGCAATTGTGCTCCAAGGTGCTATAGATACGCCGCGACTGCGTGACACGGCGTCGCGGCAGGGCAACCTTATCTTTGTTAATCGTCGGCCTGCTCCAGGGATCGTCGCTCCTTACGTGGGCGTCGACAACTTCGCCGCGGGTTTTGCGGTCGGGCGCTACTTCGTTGAGCGCGGCTATGAGAATTGCGTTGCGATCCACGGACCACGCCATTACTCCGGCAGTACTGAGCGCCTTGATGGATTTCTCGCAGGACTCGGGCAGGTGCGTCCGGTCTTCCAATTTGAGAGTGCGTACACAATGGAGGCGGGTTACCGGCAAGGTCAGCTGCTACTCGCTGATCCCAGCCGCCGATATGCGATATTCTGCGGCAACGACATGATTGCCTATGGCGTCCATCGCGCCGCGATGGAGAAGAACATGCGGGTACCTGACGATCTTGTGATCTTCGGCTTCGACGACAATCGATTGAACGAGTGGCTGGCACCTTGGCTCTCCACTGTGAGGGTCCCAGCGTTCGATTTCGGCCCTGCCATCGCGAAGCTCATTCATGAGCCGATCGCCCCGAACGATCCAAATAGGAACGTTATTCTTCCATTTGCGCTGACGATCAGAAAGTCTGCTTAGAAGAGAGCAGGGACTCGCAAAAATTTACCTAGTCGCACCTGATGGGCGTGCGCTTGTGATCCTCAATTGCGCCACGCTGCCGGACTGCCCTGGCCAAAGCCGGTGTCCTCCGTCCTGAATCGCCGTCTAATTTGCTTTGCTTCTCGAAAGGGCGCTCGATGTAATCGTTGACATTGCCGATTTGCCTAGTGTACACGTTTACATCACGGGATTCATCAACTTCAATGTGGCACATTAGCCGGTCGAAGGGCAGAGCAAGGTTGAAAGGTGAAAATTCGCCGAACGAAAAACCCTGCCCGCGATGGAAACTAGGCACGTAAGGTAGGATGATCGCGCACATCCTCGGACATCTGGACAAAATGAAATGGCCAAGCCGCCGACTATCCGCGATGTAGCACGCCTTTCGGGGGTTTCGACCGCCACGGTTTCGCGGTTCTTCACGGGGAAGACGAGCGCGATTGCTCCTGAAACCCTTGAGAGTGTGCGCAGTGCTGCAGAGGAGCTCGGTTACACCCCTTCGGAGATCGGGCGCTCGCTTCGCTTGGCGAACAGCCGGGTGGTGGTGATGCTGGTGCCCGATGCAACCAACCTGTTTACCGCCGATGTTGCAGCGTCGGTCGAGAATGCGCTCAAGGGTATCGGCCTTTCATTGGTGCTCGCGAACACGGCTGAAAACCCTGAAAAGCAGGACCGCCTGCTCGCCGATGCGCAGGGCTTGCGGGCGCGAGCCATCGTTCTGCAAGGTGCGATGGATACGCCGCGGCTGCGTGAGATGGCCGAGCGGCAAAACAACTTGATATTCGTGAATCGCCGGCCCGCGCCCGGCATTGTCGCTCCCTATGTCGGAATTGACAACTTCGCCGCTGGTTTCGCGGTAGGTCGCTATTTCATCGAGCAAGGCTACGAGAACTGTGTAGCAATCCACGGGCCGCGACACTATCCGGGAAGCAGTCGACGCCTTGAGGGCTTTCTCGCAGGTGCCGGCGAAATGCGCCAAGTCCTCCAGTTCGAGTGCGCTTTCACGATGGAGGCCGGCTACCAACGGGGCTCGCTTCTTCTGGCTGACCGCAGCCGTCGGTACGCAGTTTTCTGCGCCAACGACATGATCGCCTACGGTGTTTATCGGGCTGCCATGGAGAAGAACATGCGGATTCCCGATGACCTGATCATTTTTGGCTTCGACGACAATCGTGTGAACGAGTGGCTCGCTCCTTGGCTCACGACCGTCAAGGTTCCGGCATTCGACTTCGGCCCTGCCATTGCGGAGCTGATCAACGAGCCGCACGCAGCGAACGATCACAACCGCAACGTCATTCTGCCGTTTTCGCTGACGATCCGGCAGTCTGCTTAGAGGAACAGCAAGGAGGGGGTGGTCCGTATCAACAGCACGCGGCCGGACACCCAAGTGCAGAGGGGAAAAGAATGAATCAGATCGCCAATGAGTACATCATAAACCAGCCGATCGGTCTCAGGCGGGTATCGACGTTGCGGCGCATCACTTCTGTCAAGTCCAATGCCGAAGGGCGGAGCGTGAAAGGCTAACCAGCATGCTGTCACCATCTACCATAAAGGTCGTTCGCGAAACCGGTGCGCTGCCAAACTCCGAGTATCTCTTGGAGGTCGAAAACGTCCGCAAGGAATTCGCGGGGTCGTTGCGCTCGACAACGTCTCTTTCCGGGTCCGCCGCGGCAGCGTGCATGCGCTCATGGGCGAGAACGGCGCCGGCAAGTCGACATTGATGAAGATCATTGCCGGTATCTACACGCCGGATTCCGGAACGTTTAAGTGGCGCGGCCAGCCGATCCGGCTGAGCAGCCCGCTCGACGCGCTCGACAACGGAATCGCAATGATCCACCAAGAGCTCAACCTCATGGCGCCGATGACCGTCTCGGAGAATATATGGATTCGCCGCGAGCCGAAGAACCGATTCGGATTTATCGACCACGACGAGTTGCGCCGCCGCACGCTGGAGCTCTTCGACCGGCTCGGGATCGATATCGACCCGGACGAGCAGGTGGGTAAGCTCTCGGTCGCCAGTCGACAAATGGTCGAGATCGCAAAGGCGGTTTCCTATGAATCAGACGTCCTGATCATGGACGAGCCTACCTCGACTCTGACCGAGCGTGAGGTCGAGCACCTTTTTCGGATCATCCGAACACTGAGGGAATCGGGAAAGGGGATCATCTACATAACTCACAAGATGAACGAGCTTTTCGAAATCGCTGATGAGGTCTCGATCTTTCGTGACGGCAAGTACATCGCGACTAAAGCCGCCAACGAGGTCACCCGCGACGACGTAATTCGAATGATGGTTGGTCGCGAGCTTTCGCAGATGTTTCCGAAGACACCCGCGCCGATCGGCGAGGTCGTGCTGAGAGCCCGCAATCTCGGACTGGCCGGGGTCTTCGAGGGCATCTCTTTCGACTTGCGGGCCGGCGAGATCCTGGGCATCGCGGGTCTGGTTGGATCGGGTCGCTCCAATATTGCCGAGACGATCTTTGGCGTCACTCCGGCGACCTCGGGTACCATCGAGATTGGTGGCAAGAAGGTGGTTGTGAACTCGCCTGCTGTCGCCATGGAACACGGCATGGCCTTCCTCACTGAGGAACGCAAGGAGTCCGGCTGTTTTCTGCTCCTCAACATCCAGGAGAACATGCAGATGGCGGCTCTGCGCAGCGGCTATGTCCGGCGTGGCTTCGTCGATCAGAAATGCCTATTCCGCGACTGCGCGGCAATGACAAGCGCGCTGCGCGTCAAGACCCCAAACATGGAAGAGTTGATCCTGAATCTTTCCGGCGGCAACCAGCAGAAGGTACTTATTGCCCGCTGGCTGTTGACGAAGCCGCGCATCCTTATTCTCGACGAGCCTACCCGCGGTATCGACGTGGGCGCTAAGGCGGAGATCCATCGCATGATCTCAAATCTTGCCAGTGAAGGTCTAGCGGTGATCATGATTTCTTCGGAGATGCCCGAGATCCTCGGCATGAGTGACCGTGTCATGACGATACGGCAGGGTCGTTTGTCCGGCATCTTGGATCGCGCTGAAGCCGATCAGGTCAAGATCATGGAGCTTGCAGCACAATGATGACGACGCATCCAGGCGCGTTAGCGGCAAAGAAGGCCAAAGCGGGTGATGCGCAGCGATGGGTAATCGGCACTCGTGCAAACCAAAGGTCGGATCCTAACGGACGGCCACGAAACGTCATGAACTCGTGAGCCGCCGTAGGATCGCGCCAAGCAACCACTCGAACAGGCTAAGACAATGGCAGTCATCGATCTTAATAGCGATCTCGGCGAAAGCTTCGGCCCCTGGCCGATGGGTGACGACACCTCGATGCTTGGCATCGTCACCAGTGCTAATATCGCCTGCGGCTTTCATGCAGGCGATCCGGCGGGCATCCTTGCCGTTCTACGCGAGGCCGCGCGGCGCGGCGTCTCGGTCGGCGCCCATATCGGCTATCGAGACTTGGTCGGGTTCGGCCGGCGCAACATGGACCCGTCGAGCGCCGAACTCGTGGGCGACACGATCTACCAGATCGGCGCCCTGCAGGGACTCGCGAAGGCTGCCGGCACCGCAGTCCGCTACGTCAAGCCGCACGGAGCGCTCTACAACACTATCTCCAACGATATTCGCCAAGCCGATGACGTGATCGCCGGAATCAAGGCTGTCGATCCGTCGCTGATTCTGATGGCGCTCGCTGGGGCCCCGATCGTCGAGCGTGCCCGCGCGGCCGGGTTGACGGTCGTGTGCGAAGCCTTCGCCGATCGTTCCTACAATGCCGACGGCACCCTTGTCAGCCGCCGGCTGCCCGGTGCGGTCATTCACGATGCGGAGCTCGTCGCAGACCGGATGCTGGGCATGGTGAGCGAGCGTCGGATTTCCGCCATCGATGGCACGGAGATCGTCATCGAAGCCCAATCCATCTGCATCCACGGCGACACGCCCTCCGCAGTTGCACTCGCCCGCAGCTTGCGCGACAGGCTCATCGAAAATGGTGTCGAGCTGAAGCCCTTCGCCGGGTTGATCCAGGTTGCCGCCAATGGCTGACCGCCTACGATTTCTGCCCGCCGGCGCTGATGCTCTCCTGGTCGAATTGGACGACCTGGAAACGACGTTGACGTTGCTCGACCGTTTGTTGGCCGCCGGACCGGAGGAGGTGAAGGAGCTCGTTCCGGCCGCACGCACCGTGATGATCCGCTTCGATCCGCTCGCCACGAATCGTCCCGCGATCGAGGAATTCGTTGCGCGAATCGATCTATCGATGCGGAGCGCGCGGCAGGGCGAGACGTTCGACATCCCTGTGACTTACGACGGCGAGGACCTCGGCGACGTTGCCGAACTCCTCGGCTGGTCGGTGGAAGAGCTCATCCGCCGCCACACAGAGGCGACCTATACCGTAGCCTTCACCGGCTTCGCGCCCGGCTTCGCCTACATGACCTGTGATGATCCCGCGTTCGACGTGCCGCGCCGCAAGGCCCCGCGGGTGCGCATTCCGGCCGGCTCCGTGGCGATCGCCGGCAAGTTCGGTGGCATCTACCCCACTGACAGCCCCGGCGGTTGGCAGCTGCTCGGCAAAACACCCGTGCGCATGTGGGATACAGCCCGCCCCCGGGCGGCGCTGCTTGCCCCCGGCGATCGCGTGCGTTTTCGCGACATGGCCAAGGGCGCCCTCGTGCCGGCCTCCGTGCCAGAACCGCAGGCGGACGCCGCGCCGCCGGCAGAGGGGTTGCGCGTCATCCGCGCGGACCGACCGGCTCTTTATCAGGACCTCGGGCGTCCGGGGAGGGCAGATCAGGGAGTTTCGGAATCCGGCGCACTCGACCGCGCCGCGCTACGCGAAGCTAACCTTTGCGTCGGCAACCCGCGTGACGCCGCGGCGATCGAGGTAACTTTCGGCGGCTTCGCGCTCAGGGCCGACCGACCAGTCACGCTCGCGTTAACGGGCGCGCCGTGCCCGCTTGAGATACGCACGGCCGGCGGCCGCGCGGTCTCCGCCCCCTTCGCTCGCCCGTTCGCGCTCGATGCCGGCGACGAGCTAACGCTCGGCGTGCCAAGCGAAGGGATGCGCAGCTATCTGGCACTGCGCGGTGGCTTCCTTGTCGAGCCTGTTCTCGGTTCAGCCTCGACCGACACGCTAGCGAAGATCGGGCCACCGGCGATTGCGATGGACGATGTGCTCGTTCCAGCGAACGGTCCGGCATGCGCCGTCGACCCGCACCGGCCCGAACCGAAACACCTGCCGCGCGCGGAGGAGAGCGTGTCTCTTGACGTAGTGCTCGGCCCGCGAACCGACTGGTTTACGGACAAAGGCGTGCAGACATTTCTCTCGCAGGATTGGGAGGTCACTGCCGAATCGAGCCGCGTCGGCGTGCGCCTCTCGGGGTGCGCAGCGCTTGAACGACGCGACGCGGCGGAGCTTCCATCCGAAGGCACGGCGCTCGGCTCGATACAGGTGCCACACAGCGGCCAGCCAGTGCTCTTCCTTG
Organism: Sinorhizobium fredii USDA 257; assembly: GCF_000265205.3. NCBI lineage: Bacteria > Pseudomonadati > Pseudomonadota > Alphaproteobacteria > Hyphomicrobiales > Rhizobiaceae > Ensifer > Ensifer fredii. The sequence goes on along the minus strand of NC_018000.1, from coordinate 1,879,037 downwards.
CCGACCACCCCCTGACCGGCGGCTATCCGGTGATCGGCGTGGTGGCAACCCATCACCTTGACCTGGCTGGCCAGATCCCAATCGGCGCGCGCATCCGTTTCAATCCGATCGCCGCCTTCGACCCGCATGTGAAGGATACCGACCGATGAAAAAGTTGCTCATCGCCAATCGCGGTGAAATCGCCATCCGCATCGCCCGGGCCGCGCGCGATTACGGCGTCGCCTCGGTCGCCATTTATTCAGATGCCGATGCGGCATCGCTCCATGCCGAGGTCGCCGACGAGGCCTACGGCCTCGGTCCCGGCCGCCCGGCGGAGACTTATCTCAACATCGAAAAGATCCTCGAAATTGCCCGCCGCGCCGGCGCCGACGCGGTTCATCCCGGTTACGGCTTCCTGTCGGAGCGCGCGGAATTCGCGCGAGCAGTCATCGACGCGGGCCTCACCTGGGTAGGGCCTGCACCCGAAGTCATAACAGCGCTCGGCGACAAGGTCGAAGCTCGCCGGATCGCTGCCAAGGTCGGGGCGCCGCTCGTCAAAGGTTCGGACGGTCCGCTCGCTTCGGCTGCCGAGGCGGTCGACTTCGCCAAGCAAGCCGGTCTGCCGCTCGCCATCAAGGCGGCTTTTGGCGGCGGCGGCCGCGGCATGAAGGTGGCCTGGCGGCTGGAAGAGGTCGGCGAACTGTTCGATTCAGCCGTGCGCGAGGCGAAGGAGGCCTTTGGACGCGGTGAATGCTATGCGGAGCAATTCCTCGACCGCCCTCGTCACATCGAGGCGCAGGTCATCGCCGACAGCCACGGCAATACGGTCGTCCTCGGTACGCGCGACTGCTCGCTGCAGCGCCGCAACCAGAAGCTCGTGGAAGAGGCTCCGGCCCCCTTCATCACCGCGGAACAGCGAGCGCGCATCCACGACGCCGCCCGCGGCATCTGCGTGGAAGCCGGCTATACGGGGGCAGGGACGGTGGAATTCCTGCTGTCCCAAGACGGCGTGATCTCGTTTCTCGAGGTAAACACCCGTCTCCAGGTCGAGCATCCGGTGACCGAGGAGACAACCGGTGTAGACATCGTGATCGAGCAGTTGCGCATCGCCGACGGCCTTCCGCTTACGCTCACGGACACACCCGAGCCGCGCGGCCATGCCTTCGAGTTCCGCATTAATGCCGAGGATCCCGGGCGAGGGTTCCTGCCGACTCCGGGCTTCATCACCCGCTTCCGCGCCCCTGCAGGGCCTGGCGTGCGCATTGATGCTGGCGTCGAGACCGGATCTGAAATCCCCGGCCTCTACGATTCCATGATGGCAAAGCTGATCGTCACGGGCGCCAACCGCGAGGAAGCGCTTATCCGGGCTCGAAGGGCGCTGGCCGAATTCCGTGTCGAGGGGGTCGCCTCCGTGCTGCCCTTCCACAGGGCGGTGCTGGATGAGCGCGATTTCACCGGCGAGGATGGCTTCCGCGTCTTCACCAACTGGATCGAGACGGAGTTTCACGGTTTGGCCCCTTCTCCCCGCGTCGATCCAGCAGAAAGTGGGCTCATACGCAGTTTCATCGAGATCGATGGAAAGCGGCACACCATCGGCCTTCCGGCTGCACTTTTTTCCGGTCTGGGCGCCCCACAGCTCGTGCAGCAGGCGGCACCGTCTGTAAGCGACGGCGGCGTCACCGCCCCGATCCCTGGCACGTTGCAGCAATGGTTGGTCGGTGACGGGGCGGAAGTGGCGGAAGGCGACGCTGTCGCCGTTATCGAAGCGATGAAGATGGAAACCCGCATTCTTGCACCGAAGACGGGCCGCATTCGCGTCAAGGCCGAAGCCGGCTCGGTCGTCAGCCTCGGTGCGGAACTGGCGACCATCGGCTGATGCTCCAGTAGAGCAAGTCCAGCAGCCACCTGATGGCGAACTCGTGTGGGGAGCCTATGACAGCAGTGGAAGAAAACGTTCAGCCGCTTACTGCAAAGGTAGCGGCACGGATGAGGACAATGCTGATCGAGGGCCGATTTGCCGCAGGCGAGAAGCTCTCCGAGCAGCAGATTGCCACCGAGCTCGAGATTTCGCGCAATACGCTTAGGGAGGTGTTCCGGCTGCTGACCAGCCAAGGCCTACTCACGCATATTCCCAATCGCGGCGTCTTCGTTGCCGCTCCGGACGAATCTATGGTGATGGACATCTATCGCGTGCGCGGCGCTATACAAAGGGCTGCAGTCCAGGCTTCAACTCCGGGCCATCCAGCGCTGGCGTGCATGGGTGCGCTCGCGGACGAGGCTGACGCCGCCAGAAAGAGCGGCGACTGGGAGCGCGTGGGGGCGATCAATTTTCAATTCCACCGGGCGATGGTGGAGCTATGCGATAGCCCGAAACTGAGCGTGTATTTCGATCTGGTTTTGGCTGAACTCCGATTGGTATTTCATCAATTGGAAGACACGGCCCATCTGCATCAACTCTCCATCGAGAGGAACGCCTCCCTCATCGCGTTGCTCCAAGCGGAACACATAACGGAAGCGGTGCGTCAACTGGAGGCGTACCTTCTCAAGTCGGAAAGAGCAGTTCTCGCAGCCTTGCAGCGCAGGAAGAGCGGCAAGAAGAGCGAAAGAGCTTGCATTGGCTCTATCGGTCATTCTTCCACACGGACTGCGCAATCATGACTCCTCGGCAACATAAAACTTGTATGCGCCGCATTCACGGCAATGGCGGCATCCCATCTCTTTCTTAAAGATCACGGGACAGAAACCATCATGTCAACCATAGCCATGCCCGAACCGGATGCCGGCGTCCTTGCGAGAGCGCCGCAAATCGTAGCAGCGCTGGAGGCTGCCCTACCGGCAAGTATTGTCATCTCAAACGCGGAGGAAACACGGGCCTACGAATGCGACGCGCTAACCGCGTACCGCTGTCCGCCTCTTGCTGTTGTACTACCGCGCACAACCGAGGAAGTGGCGACTGCCATGCGCGTCTGCCATCAGTTGCGCGTACCCGTCGTTCCCCGTGGGGCAGGCACTTCACTTGCCGGCGGCGCTTTGCCGACCGCCGACAGCGTCGTCATCGGCACAATGCGCCTGCGCGAGATCCTCGAGGTCGACACCGCCAACCGCTTCATTCGTGTGCAGACGGGCGTCACGAACCTCGCCGTGAGCGCCGAACTGGAAGCTGACGGCTTCTTCTACGCGCCGGATCCCTCGTCGCAGCTTGCTTGCACGATCGCTGGTAACATCGCGATGAATTCCGGCGGCGCCCACTGCCTAAAATACGGCGTTACGACGAACAATCTGATGGGTGTCCGGATCGTCATGTCAACGGGCGAGATCATTGAGCTTGGCGGCCCACTCCTGGGTACATCAGGACTCGACCTCCTCGGTTTGATCTGCGGGTCGGAGGGCCAGCTCGCCATTGTGACCGAAGCAACGCTCCGGATTGTGCCAAAGCCCGAAGGCGCACGGCCCGTGCTGATCGGCTTCGACAGCGCCGAAACGGCTGGTGAGTGCGTGGGACGGATTATCCGATCGGGTCTGCTGCCCGTGGCGATCGAATATATGGACGACGTTTGCCTACGCGCGGTCGAGGCCTTCGTCAAAGCCGGCTATCCAAATTGCACCGCCTTGCTGATTGTCGAGGTCGAGGGATCCGAGGCCGAAATCGACCATCAAATCGAACGCATCCGTTTGATCGCCGAGGAGTTGAACCCGGTGGAGTTCCGTGCCAGCCGAACTGCCGAGGAAAGCCTGGCGATCTGGAAGGGGCGCAAATCGGCATTTGGGGCGATGGGCCGGCTCGGTGATTACCTGTGTCTCGACGGAACCGTACCCGTCTCGAAACTCCCCCACACACTTAAGCGTATTGGCGAGCTGTCTAAAGCTTATGGCTTGGAGGTCGCCAATGTATTCCACGCAGGCGATGGCAACATGCACCCGTTGATCTTGTTCAACGCGAACGCACCCGGTGAGCTCGAGCGAGCCGAAGAATTCGGTGCCGACATTCTTCGGCTTTGCGTGGACGTAGGAGGCTGCCTGACCGGCGAGCATGGGGTCGGAATCGAGAAGCGCGATCTCATGACGAAACAATATACGGCCGATGACCTGGCCATTCAGATGGAAATCAAGAGCGTCTTCGATCCCGCCTGGCTGCTCAATCCAGCCAAGGTCTTCCCACTCGAAGTCAGTCAGCCGCATCGTGACGCAGCGTCGAGATGCCCATGACATTCACTGACACCCAAACCAACAATGCGGCGGCAGCCGTTTCCCCGACCAGCGAAGCGGAACTGGCTGGATTCATTGCCGAAAGCTATGCGCGGGCCGCCCCCATGCGTGTCGTCGGCGGAAGCACCCGTTTCCAATCGGAGGCCATCGCGGCTGATCAGACCCTCACCTCACGACGTCTCAGCGGCATCGTGACCTATGAGCCCGGCGCTCTGACGCTGATTGCGCGCGCAGGAACGCCTATCGAGGAAATCGAGGCAGCACTTGCGGCCGAGGGCCAGGGGCTCGCATTCGAACCAATGGACCATAGAAAGGTACTCGAGACGAAGGGAGTTCCAACAGTTGGTGGCATGGTTTCCGCCAACATCTCCGGCCCCCGCCGAATACATGCGGGCGCTTGTAGAGACCATCTCCTTGGCGTGCGGTTCGTCGATGGCAGAGGGCGGGTCATCAAGAATGGTGGCAGGGTGATGAAGAACGTCACTGGGCTGGACCTTGGCAAACTGCTCTGCGGCTCTCACGGAACCCTTGGCGTGTTGACCGAGGTGGTGCTGAAAACGTTGCCCGTCGCGGAAAGTCAACAGACGCTGGCCTTTCATGGCACTTCCGTGAAAGGGGCAATCGAAATCTTTGCTACGGCGCTCGCCACGCCCTTCGAAGTGTCTGGCGCCGCCTTTCGGTCCGGCACTGCCTGGCTCAGGATAGAGGGGCTTTCCCCGCAGGTCGACTATCGTCGCGAGCGGCTATCCGCCCTCTTCCGCGATCGAGAGATTGACATAGTGAGCGAGGCTGACAGCCGGATGCTCTGGCGTGGATTGCGCGATCTGCACCACTTTGCTGGCTCGAATGTGCCGCTTTGGCGGATTCTGGTTAAGCCGAGTGAAGCTCCGGCAGTTGTGGCCCGTTTGCATGCACTCGGCGGGGACATGTCGCTGGATTGGGGTGGCGGATTGATTTGGTTTGAGAGTGGTGCCGATGGCTCTGCGGTCCGCCACGCAGCCGGCATGGGGAAAGCTATGCTGCTGCGAAGCGGGACGCTGCCGAACAGTGACAGTTTTCCGCCCGAAGGAGCCTGCATAGCTCGGCTTTCAGTTGCATTGCGCCGGACTTTTGATCCTGCCGGAATTCTCAATCCGGGATTGATGGATAGATGAGATGCAGACAAACTTCACCGATACGCAACTCGCCGATCCCGCCACGAGACATTCGAACGAGATTCTTCGGTCTTGCGTCCATTGCGGCTTCTGCACAGCGACCTGCCCGACATACAAGGTGCTTGGTGACGAGCTCGATAGTCCGCGGGGCCGCATCTATCTGATCAAGGACATGTTGGAAAACAACAAGGCCCCTGACGAGCGAACAGTAACGCATATCGACCGCTGCCTCAGTTGTCTGAGCTGCATGACCACCTGCCCCTCGGGTGTTCATTACATGCATCTGATCGATCATGCGCGCGAGTACATCGAGAAGACCTACAAACGCCGGTGGGACGAGAGAGCTCTGCGTTGGCTTTTGGCAAAGATTCTGCCGTATCCCGGTCGGTTTCGGCTGGCGCTGATTGGTGCCAGACTGGCCCGCCCTTTCAGGAAATTACTCCCAGACCCTCGCCTGAGGGCCATGTTGGAGATGGCCCCCGATCGTATTCCGCCGGCCAGCAAGAATGACAGACCTCAAAGCTTTCCGGCGATCGGTTCACGACGCAAGCGCGTTGCCCTGCTTATTGGCTGTGCGCAGCGTGCCCTCAATACGGATATAAACGATGCCACGATCAGGCTGCTACGCCGCCATGGCTGCGAGGTCGTGGTCCCGAAGGGCATCGGCTGCTGTGGTGCCCTGACGCACCACATGGGCAAGGTCGAAGAAAGTCATGCAATGGCCGCGGTGAACATTCGTGCGATTATCCGCGAACTCGATGGTGAAGGCCTGGACGCGGTGGTCATCAACACGTCGGGTTGCGGAACGACGGTGAAGGATTATGCCCATCTGTTGCGACACGATCCAGTCGCCGACGACGCAGCTCGTGTGGCGGCTCTCGCTAAAGATGTAACCGAAATCATGTCCGAACTCGGGTTGGACGACCCGGTACACGCTGATCCGCTGCGCGTGGCTTATCATGCTGCTTGTTCGCTGCAGCACGGGCAGCAGATTCGTTCCGCCCCGAAAGACCTGCTTCGGGCGGCAGGCTTCGAAGTCGTGGAGCCTCGTGACAGTCATATCTGCTGTGGATCCGCTGGGACCTACAATCTCATGCAGCCGGCGATATCTTCTGAACTCAAGGCTCGAAAATTAGCGACGATCGAAGCTACCCACCCTGAGGTAATCAGTGCCGGCAACATTGGCTGCATGATGCAGATCGGCTCCGGGACCACGATACCTCTTGTTCACACCGTCGAATTGCTCGACTGGGCCACAGGTGGGCCGAAACCTCGTAGCATCGCCACCTCTCCACGAAGGAAATGCGAGGAGACACAAGTGTTTTGGTATTGAGGACTTCCGGCTATGGCGCTCCCAAACGCCGCGAAACCTTTGTCGCAGCATTACGTACTCGTTCTCCGATTTTCTGCACTTGTCTGTCGGGCATTCTATGGGTTGGGCCAGAAACGGAAATGCCCGCCACCGCTTCGCCGTGCACATTCAAAATAGGGGCTGCAACACAACGCATTCCCTTGGTTCGCTCCTCATCGTCGAACGCATAGCCTCGGTCTCTCGTGACGCGCAGTTCTTCCTCCAATTGAGCGATCGATCGAACCGTATTTTCGGTGAAGCGCTCCAAAGTGCTCTTCTTAAAAAGTGATGTTCGGCGGCTGTCGTCATATGTGCTGAGCAACGCCTTTCCAATTCCCGAGGCATGCAGGGGAGACAGTGTCCCTGGCGGGAAGAATGCCCTGATCGATTCGTGCGTTTCGACTTGGCTGATGAACAGGACATGGCCGTCCTTCTCGATCCCGAGGTTCGAGGTTTCTCCTGTCTCCAGCATCAACTCCCGCATGATCGGGCGGCTGCGTTCGACGACGTTCGTACGACGAAGAAACGCGGAGCCGAGCCGATAGGCCTCGGGGCCGATGTGCCAGACCTGCCGATCGGGGCTGATCTCGACGAATTCACGACGTTCCAGCGTCGAGAGTACCCGATGCATTGTGGCGGCCGACTGACCGAGATGGGCGGCAAGTTCCGATAGCGTCAGTCCCTCGGGCGAGGCCAAAGCCTCTAGCACGTCCAAAGCCCGATCGAGGGACTGAATGACGCTCGGGGACTCCGGAGCATTAAATGCTTTCGGACGACCTCTTCGCCGCTTTACCACCTGCATCATTGCACCTCACCAATGTCATCACCATCATTCAATGGCACTCGTGAAAAATCAATTCTCACAATGAAAAATTATAAGCCTATGATATTGTTTAAACAAGTTTGATTACTCATCATTTTGAAAAACAGTTTCAAAAAAATTTACCCCAAACCGCCGGCGTGTTACCACTCTTTCCAGCTCTAGGAGGGACGCCCCAATGTACCTGCAAAACCCGGTCTTCATTCCAGGTCCGACCAATATGCCGGAGGTGCTCCGTAAGGCGTCGGATATGCCGACCATCGACCATCGCTCGCCCTTGTTCGGAGAGATTTTGCGGCCCGCTCTCGCAGGCGTAAAAAAGGTCGTGAGATCCCAATCAGCCTCGATTTTCGTTTTCCCTGCAACGGGCACCGGTGGATGGGAGACGGCGATCACAAACACTCTCAGTCCCGGCGACCGCGTTCTCGTGGCTCGCTATGGAATGTTCAGCCATCGCTGGATCGACATGTGCCAGAGGCATGGCCTCGACGTTAGTGTCATTGAGACGCCGTGGGGCAGCGGCGCCCCGGTCGATCGTTATGAGGAAATGCTGACCGCAGACAAGGCGCACCAGATCAAGGCTGTCCTGGTCACGCACAACGAGACCGCAACGGGCGTCAAGTCGGATATCGCCGCGCTTCGGCGCGCCCTCGATGCAGCTCGCCATCCGGCCATGTTGTTCGTCGATGGGGTCAGCTCCATTGCTTCAATGGAGTTTCGCATGGACGATTGGGGCGTCGACGTTGCTGTGACCGGCTCGCAGAAAGGCTTCATGCTGCCTGCCGGGCTGGCGATCACCGCATTCTCTCCCAAAGCCTTGGCGGCGATCGAAACGGCGAAGCTGCCCCGCACTTTCTTCGACGTTCGCGATATGTCGAAGAGCTATGAGAACAACGCCTACCCCTATACCCCCGTCGTCGGCCTCCTGAACGGCCTGAAGGTCTCGACGGAGATGCTGCTGGCGGAAGGCCTTGAGAACGTATTCGCGCGCCACAACCGCATTGCAACGGGAATCCGTGCGGCCGTGCGTGCCTGGGGTCTTGAGCTCTGCGCGATGAGCGAGGACCTTTACTCGGACACGGTCAGCGCAATTCGAACCCCTGACGGCTTCGACGCTACGTCCGTCGTTACCCACGCGGCGAAGAAATATGACGTCGCCTTCGGTGTTGGGCTGGGAGAGGTCGCCGGCAAGGTGTTCCGCATCGGGCATCTCGGCAGCCTGACGGACGTGATGGCCCTTTCTGGCATTGCGACGGCGGAGATGGTCATGGCGGATCTCGGCCTCGCCATCAAGCTCGGTTCGGGGGTTGCCGCCGCCCAGGATTATTACCGCAACAACCAAGTTTCAGCGGGCAACGGAGCCGCCTGAGAGGCTATGAAGATGTATATCCCGACGCTTTCCGACATGAATGAAGCACATGCGCGGATCAAGCCGCACATTCATCGCACGCCGGTTCTGACCTCGCGTTTCATCAACTCCCTTGCTGGGGCGGAGCTCTTCTTCAAGTGCGAGAATCTGCAGAAGGCCGGAGCCTTCAAGGTCCGCGGCGCGTCGAACGCCGTTTTCGGGTTGAGCGACGAGCAGGCGGCAAAGGGGGTTGCCACCCATTCCTCGGGCAATCATGGGACCTGCCTCGCCTTTGCGGCGGGACGGCGCGGAATACCTTGCACCGTCGTCATGCCCCGTACCGCGCCGCAAGCGAAGAAAGATGCTGTTCGCGGCTACGGTGCCAAGGTTGTCGAGTGTGAGCCGTCAACGACTTCCCGCGAAGCGGTCTTTGCCGAAGTCCTCGCCGCGACCGGTGCGGAATTCGTGCATCCCTATAACGACGCGCGCGTCATCGCCGGTCAGGCAACCTGTTCGAAAGAACTGATCGAACAGGTCACCAGACTCCAAGCGGTGATTGCTCCCATTGGCGGCGGCGGCATGGTTTCGGGGACCTGCCTCACGCTGTCGAACTTGGCGCCGCACATAAAAATCTACGCAGCCGAGCCGGAGCAGGCGGATGATGCATACCGGAGCTTCAAAGCCGGGCACATCATCGCCGACGACGCACCAGTTACTGTGGCTGACGGCCTGAAGGTGCCTCTCAAGGATTTGACGTGGCACTTCGTCCGGAACCACGTCACCGACGTCCTGACGGCCTCGGAGGAAGAGATCGTCGACGCGATGAAGCTCATCTGGAAGCGGATGAAGATCGTCATGGAGCCCTCCAGTGCCGTGCCGCTCGCGACCATCTTGAAGAACAAGGATCTGTTCGCCGGCAAGCGTATCGGCGTCATCATCACCGGCGGCAACGTCGACCTTGACAAGTTGCCTTGGCAATAAGGGAGAGAAAGAGAGATGAACATGGAAGCGAAGTTCGCAGGCATGGAAGTCGGCTACGATGTACCGGCTCTTCCCGGAATGAGCGTCGATGAAATCCAGACGCCGTGCCTGATCCTCGATCTCGATGCCCTCGAACGCAACATCCGCAAGATGGGTGACTATGCCAAGGCGCACAAAATGCGCCACAGGGCACACGGCAAGATGCACAAGTCGGTCGATGTTCTGCGTCTCCAGCAGGAACTCGGTGGCGCGATTGGTGTGTGCTGCCAGAAGGTGTCGGAGGCAGAGGTGTTCGTGCGCGGCGGAATCAAGGATGTGCTGGTGTCGAACCAAGTCCGCGATCCGCTGAAGATCGATCGTCTGGCCCGCCTCGCCAAGCAGGATGCACGCATTATCGTTTGCGTCGACGATCTGGCCAATGTCGCAGAACTGTCGGCAGCGGCACAGAAGCACGGGACAACGCTCGAGTGCTTTGTCGAGATCGATTGCGGTGCTGGCCGGTGCGGCGTGACCACCACCGCCGCGGTTGTGGCGCTTGCCAAAGCCATCGACGGCGCTCCGGGTCTCAAGTTCACTGGCATTCAGGCCTATCAAGGCGCCATGCAGCACATCGACAACTACGAAGACCGCAGAGCCAAGCTCGACGTCGCGATTGCCCAGGTGAAGGATGCGGTCGCGGCCTTGAAGGCTGAGGGCCTTGAGCCCGAACTGGTAAGCGGAGGCGGCACCGGAAGCTATTATTTCGAGAGCAATTCCGGCGTGTACAACGAACTGCAGTGCGGCAGCTACGCGTTCATGGATGCTGATTATGGCCGCATCCGCGATGAGGGTGGCAACCGGATCGATCAAGGCGAATGGGAAAACGCCCTGTTCATTCTCACCAGCGTGATGAGCCATGCGAAGTCGGACAAGGCGATTTGCGACGCCGGATTGAAGGCGCAGTCGGTCGATTCCGGACTCCCGTTCGTCTATGGCCGCACTGACGTCAAATACGTGAAATGCTCGGATGAGCATGGCGTCATCGAGGATCCGAACGGTGTGCTCAAGATCAATGAAAAGCTCCGTTTGGTTCCTGGCCACTGCGACCCGACCTGCAATGTTCACGATTGGTATGTCGGCGTGCGCAACGGCCGGGTTGAAACGCTGTGGCCGGTCTCGGCGCGCGGTAAGGCCTACTGACCATCAAAGGGGTATTGCCCCACTTTGCAGCAATCGGAAGTTACATGATTATCGTACCGGAAAATCAGATCGCCGGACTGATTACCCCCGCTGATTGCCTTGTGGCGGTCGAAGGGGTCTTCGCCTCCATGGCCAAAAGGTCAGCCTACAACTTCCCTGTCATTCGCGAGGCAATCGGCCATGCGGACGCGCTCTATGGTTTCAAATCGGGGTTCGACCGCGACAGTCTGGCTCTTGGTCTTAAATCCGGTGGTTTCTGGCCGAACAATGTTCAAAATGGGCTGGCGAACCACCAATCGACCGTCTTCCTGTTTGACGCTGATACCGGCAGGTGCCGTGCGGTGGTTGGCGGCAATCTGGTCACTGCGCTTCGGACGGCGGCAGCCTCGGCTGTCTCGATCAAGTATCTTGCCCGTAAGAACGCCAAGGTGCTTGGCATGATCGGCGCAGGGCATCAATCGACGTACCAGTTGCGCGCTGCGGTGGAGCAGAGGCCTTTTGAGAAAGTCCTCGCGTGGAATCTGCACCCCGAGATGCTGAGCCGTCTCGAAGGAGTCGCCAGGGAACTGGAGCTTCCTTTCGAGACTGTCGATCTCGACCGTCTGGGTGATGAAGCGGACGTCATCATTTCGATTACCTCGTCGTTTGCCCCGATCCTCAAGGCCTCTCAGGTTCGCCCCGGTACACATCTCGCCTGTATGGGGACGGACACAAAGGGCAAACAGGAGATGGATGCCGAACTTATCGCTGCAGCAACGGTGTTCACCGATGAAGTCGCTCAGGCCGTCACGATCGGTGAATGCCAGCACGCGATTGAAAAGGGGCTGATCAGCAAGGACGACATTGTCGAGATTGGTGCGGTCATCACAGGTCGCCACAAGGGTCGTTCGTCGCCGGAAGAGATCACAATGTTCGATGGCACGGGAGTTGCCCTCCAGGATCTCGCGGTGGCTTCGGCCGCTGTCGCGCACGCAGTCTCTAGAGGAACCGCGATCGAGGTGGATTTTTAGCTCGCACGCCATCGTGTCGCCTTAAGAAGGCAGCCAGAGTTGTTCGGTAGGGGGCAAGTAGGAGGGGCCTCGTGTCGTTAAAGTGTCGGGGCTCTCGGCCGCTTGCTCGATGCAATGAAGGAAGGCAGATGGTAACGGTTTTCGACGCGGTCTCGGACCGGGCTCAGCGCGTTCGCCACCCGGAAAAGGCGCACAGGCCGGACACGGAAGTCTTGCGCAAGCCGGACTGGATCCGCGTGAAGGCGCCGACCTCGAAGGGTTACATGGAGACCCGTTCGATCGTGAAGGGCAACAACCTCGTCACCGTCTGCGAGGAGGCCGGCTGCCCGAATATCGGTGAATGCTGGGACAAGAAGCACGCCACCTTCATGATCATGGGCGAGATCTGCACGCGCGCCTGTGCCTTCTGCAACGTCGCCACCGGCAAGCCTAACGCGCTCGATCCCGAAGAGCCCGCCAATGTCGCCAACGCCGTCAAGCAGATGGGCTTGAGCCACGTCGTCATCACCTCGGTCGACCGCGACGACCTCGAGGATGGCGGCGCCGAACATTTCGAGAAGGTGATCTTCGCGATCCGCGAGGCGTCTCCCGCGACGACCATCGAGATCCTGACGCCCGACTTCCTGCGCAAGCCCGGCGCGCTCGAGCGGGTCGTTGCCGCCAAGCCCGACGTCTTCAACCACAATCTCGAAACCGTGCCGTCCAACTATCTGACCGTGCGCCCGGGCGCGCGCTATTTCCATTCGATCCGGCTCCTGCAGCGCGTCAAGGAACTCGACCCGTCGATGTTCACCAAGTCCGGCATCATGGTCGGCCTCGGCGAGGAGCGGAACGAGGTGCTGCAACTGATGGACGACCTGCGCACCGCCGACGTCGACTTCCTGACGATCGGCCAATACCTGCAGCCGACCCGCAAGCACCACAAGGTCGAGAAATTCGTGACCCCCGAGGAGTTCAAGTCCTACGAAACGGTCGCCTACACCAAGGGCTTCCTGATGGTCGCCTCGAGTCCGCTCACCCGCTCGTCGCACCATGCTGGCGACGACTTTGCGAGGCTCAGGGCGGCGCGCGAGAAGAAATTGGCGGCTGGATAGTTGTCGTCCCGGCTGATGGATCCCACTGGGTCATCGTCTGCACGAGACTTGAGACGCTTGTACCTAATCTTGAAGCAGGTAGCGGATCTCTCCAGTGCCGCCGAGGGCAACCGGCGCCGGCGATCGTGGCCGCCGATAGCGCTCCGCTTTGTCTGCGACGATGCCGCCGACGATCGCCGGTAGGGCGTCGGGATGCTTCAACGCATAGCCGATGGCGCTCGTGAAACCTTCTCGTTCTTTAAGGTCGAGAAAATGCCGCAATTCGTAGCGGTCCCGGACATGGCGTGCGTGCCGGCGCAACGCAGCCTCGGCCTCGCTGCCTAACCAGGCCTCAGCAAGCATTGCCCGATCGGCCTCATACAGACGCTTCAAGTCGATCGTGCGATGGCTGCCGCTGAGGGAGTTGCCGCGCACGACGGCGGCGTAGCCGCAGCTTTTGATGATCTTGTAGCGTGCGCCCCTTGCGAGCGCCCGTGCATAGAGGTTGTAGTCTTCGCCGAGGCGCAATGTTTCATCGTAACGAAGCCCGTGTTCTTCGAGGAAAGCGCGTCGCATAATCGGTTTCAAGAAGCCGATTTCACCACGGCGGGCGCCGCGCCGCGAGATATTTCCTTCCAGGAATCCGACAAGATCAATGAGGCGCGGACTGGGCGCGAACTGCCCAACTTTAGCACTCGCGCTCGCCGCTTGCGCAGCATCGATGAAGGCGATGTTGTCAGCGATCAAGTCCCAACCGTCCACAGAAAGCAGTTGCGTCAGTCGGCCGGGAAAAAAGAAATCGTCCGCGTCTAGCACCGCGAGAAGGGGGGACTGCGAAATCGAAATTGCATGGTTGCGAGCTGCAGACGGCCCGCGATTCGCGTCGAAGCGGACGACATTCAGCCGCCCGGTCCCATCATCGGCAGCACTTGCAACCGCCGCGGTACCATCCGTCGAACCGTCATCAACGACGACCACTTCTGATGCTTCGGGCTCAGCGAGGGCAGAGGAGATCGCTCTCGTGATCGTCCCGGAGGCATTCTTTGCCGCAATGATAATGCAGACGTTCGTCGGCGCGGCTGCGGTCATAAGGGGCTCCAGCTGTAAGGATCTGGCACGAAGAGTTCGACCAGGTACCATGCACGACTCTTATCACTTAGCGGTCCAAGGTGCGGCGGCGAGCTTGGCATTCTGGTCACCCGAGCGGGCGGGATGGACGATGCAGGGCGATCATGGCGCAAACACGGCATCCTTTCCGTCTTGCCGTCGGGCGATGTCGGCGAGAACCGCGGTACACAGCCGTCAGTTGTTGGAGCGTTGTGGTACTGGAGGCTGGCTTTTGGGAGGAAGGTTAGCTCTTGCGGACCCTTCTCGGGCCGGATGTTGTCCATGCAAACCATGAAGTATGCTTGGACATTGTGCGTGATGCGATCGAGATCGATGGCCACGATGGGCAGGCGCTTGGCGACAGACCGACACGGCTGGCGAGCTCCCGGTTGGTCACTCGCGGCGCAATCCATCAGAGACATGACAGCTCGCGCTTTTTCCATGGAATTGGGGAACCCGAGCTCTTCAGCGACCGCCGCGTACAGTCGAATAAAGAGATCAAGCCGCTCATGCATGGTATCGGTAGAAACTCGTTGCGCGAATGGAAGTCGTAAGCGCCGGTGAAGAAGTTCGGTACCGATATTCCTCTGGTCGAAAGACCGCGCCATCGGTGCCGCCGCGCATCGGGATCAGTTTCTTTTCAATTCCGAGTGCATCCATGGCCTTGAATAGAGAGCTACCAGCGAACGAGCATTCGCTTACCATGGGAGAGGCTATGCAGAACTACCACTGTGATGCCCTTGGAAGCAGGCGTCCGTTCAAGGTGCATAAGGTGGTAGGGCGAGGGGAGAGCGGTGTTCTACATACCTTCTGAAGCGCAGATTCTCATCGTCGTTGAGTGTGCGAAAAATCATATTGCCTGTGTGAAAAAACAAACGTAGCATACTGCTGTCCTGCAACGTCAGAGGGGAAAGCAGGGCAGACAGACAGCGCAGATCCGATACGAGTAGCCGGTGGAAGATTTGATCTTCCGACCTCGGATGAGCGCGTGCCGTGCGATGAGGGAGGCACCACATGAATGCACAGCCAAAAATGAACATACAATCGAGCTCCGAGAGAAGCGCCCTGGCGATCGAAACAAGGTCGATCGACTTTGTCCCGATTTCAGAGAGACATGGGCGTTTGTCTGATCAAGCTACGATATGGTTCGCTGGGAGCGCACAGCTCCTCAGCCTCGCGACAGGAGCAATCGGAATTTCGCTGGGGCTCAATCTCACATGGACATTGATCGGCCTCCTTCTGGGGACCGTGCTCGGGACACTTCCGGTCGCCGCCCATGCAAGCCAAGGTCCGCACCTCGGACTGCCGCAGATGGTCCAGACGCGGCCCCAATTCGGCCGCTACGGCGCGATCTTCATTTGGCTTGTCGCCGTTCTCGTATATTGGGGCTACGTCGTTCTCAACGTCAACCTTATGGGCGCTACGGCCGAGCAACTGGGATTAGGATCTGCTCCTTCGTCAGGAGTCGTCCTGGGCTTCGCATCTATCATCTTCGCGATTTTCGGATACCATTGGCTCCACGTTGGTCAACGCTATACAACAATTGTACTTCTGGTCGTTCTTGCGATCTTTACGTTCGGGATTGTCTTTGGTGTGGGCTTTCCAGCCGAACAAGTCACCATAATTGGAACCTTCCAATTTACGCCGTTCCTGATGGTTGTGTCCGCTTCGTTGGCATATCAGCTGTCCTGGGCATTCTTCGTGTCGGATTACTCCAGATACATGCCCCCAACGACGAGCCACCGATCGATCATCCTCTACACCGCGTTCGGCGCCGGCGCCGGCGTTTTCTCCATGGAAGCTGTCGGCGCAGTGGGCGCTGCACTATTTCCAAAGGACAGCCTAACATTGGCTCTTCAGCAATCGGGGGACCTTATCGTGCCGGGGTTCGGTGCGGTCCTGCTGCTCGTGGGAGGGGTCGCGCTACTGATCTTCAACGGCATGTGTGTCTATGGCGGCGCACTTACGCTGATCACGGCGATGGACAGTGTGGTTTCGACTTCGCCGACGCGGAGCCTCCGCATCAGAATGAACGCAATCATCGGCATTTCTGCAACGATCGTTGGAGTCCTGCTTCCTACCGATTTCATCAATACCACGTTCTACACGATCCTCGCCGTTCTGGCTTATCTGATGGCGCCGTGGACGGCAGTGAACCTAGTCGACTACTTCGTTGTCCGGAAAGGAAGATACTCGATCGCGGAGATTTTCAATCCTGTGGGAATATACGGCAGGTGGAACTGGCGCGGAATAACAGCATACTCGCTTGCGTTCGTTGCCATGATCCCTTTCATGTATCTGTCGTTCTACCAAGGACCTGTCGCTGAATATTTTGGCGGCGTTGACGTCGCATTCTTCGTTGGCATCCCCGTCGGTGCATTGCTCTACTGGCTGTTCTGCTTAAACCAAGATTTGAGCCGGGAGTTCTCGATCATTCAAACAGCCGACTTGGGCTTGGACGCGGTGGCAAAGCCAATTGCCTAATCCGCCCATATTTCACGGCGATCGGCTGTCGCAGGCCGCGGTCGCTCGGCACCATCGCGCTGCCATCTGGCGGCGTGGCCAATCTACCGGGAGCGTTCCGCAAGGCGCGGTGGTTTCACTTAGACAGACACAGGGAGCTATGAATGACCAACGGGTTTCGAACTGGCAGCATCGTGACAGGAGGTGGATCCGGAATCGGCAGAGCGATATGCACTCGGCTTTCCAGAACCAGCACCGTAGGTGTTCTTGATCGTAATGCTGAGGGCATCGCGACCACAGTAAGATTGATCGAAGAAGCGGGTGGTCAGGCAGTCCCGCTTGTAGCGGACGTCACGGACAGCGGTTCGTTGGAGCAAGCCTTCAACAAGTTTGAGTCGCAGGGGTTCACCGCGGATATCGTCGTAGCCTGCGCTGGGGTTGAGCGATTAGGAACGGTAATCGACGAACCTGAGGAAAATTGGGACTTCGTCATGGGTGTGAATGCTAAGGGCGTTTACCTGTCGGCACGCTCAGCTTACGCCCGCTTCGTCAAAAGGAAACAAGGCAGCTTCGTCGTCATTTCATCAGATGCTGGAATACTCGGCACGAGCGGATTTGGAGTCTACACTGCATCAAAACACGCGGTTGTCGGCCTCGTGAAATGCCTCGCGTTGGATTTCGGCCATCTTGGGATCAGGGCAAACGCTGTTTGTCCTGGCAATGTGCGCACGCCAATGATGGACGAATACCTTCGTGCCTCTCCTGAAGAGGCAGAATACTGGTTCAGCGTCGTGCCGATGGGCCGTTTTGCTGATCCAGACGAGATTGCGGGGGCAGTGGACTTCGTGAGCTCGCCTGCCGCATCATTCATGAATGGAAGTGTCTTCGTAGTAGACGGGGCTGGCTCTGCTGGCCTTTTCTCAGCTGACTAGCTGCCGTGGGACCTAACTGAGGGCGTCAACCACGCTAAGATACAGAGGAAGACATGACCAACTTACGAAAAGTAAACAATATTGATGAAGTTGCTTTGATCGCCGGCGGCGCGTCCGAGATCGGTGTACATGCAGCAGTGGCTTTGACGGAAAGGGGCGCTCGCGTAGCTATCTTTGATCATGATCCGCAAGCGGTGAGTGACGTGATCGGGCAGCTTCAAGCGCGCGGGGCGCGAGCAATAGGACTGGTGGGGCATGCCCACATTGCGGCTGACGTCGCGACGGCTGTCAAGGAGACCGTTTCCCAGTTCGGCCGGATAACAACGGTCGTTATCTCATCCACCCTGCGAACACCCGGCGAGGTTCACCGCCTTGAGGAGAGTGAATGGACGCGCTGCATTGAGGCGAATCTGACAAGCGCTTACTTGGTTGCTAAAAATGCTATTCCGCATCTATTGCAGGGCGGGGGATCCTTTGTCGCGGTGAGCGCTAGGGGGAGCGTAGCAGGGCTGCAGGGCTCTCCAGCTGCGTCGGCGGCGATGCATGGCTTGGTAGGATTGATCAAGACAATGGCGCTCGACTACGCCCGCCAGGGAATCAGATGCAACATCGTTAGTTGTGGGGTCGTCGATCCCATGACGGAGAATCCTCACGACGGCACCCACCAGAATACGTTTCAGCTGTCGCGCACGCCTCTTGGAAGAGCTGGGACGGCCATGGATGTTGCGAATTTGATCGCGCATCTTACATCGCAGGAAGCAACGTTCACAAGCGGAGCGGTTCAGGTGCTCGATGGTGGCATGACAGCAGGTTATCTCAACGCCAAGGTGGATTGAGCCTGGTACTCCTCAACTTAACTGACTTCTGGCATGGCAATCGGATAGCCAACACAGCCGCTGGCTATTTCGGGCGGTGCCGCATTGGCGTGAGGCGTATGAGCGGCGCCGGGCCGCTCCCCGGAAGAGACGGAAGACCGGAAGACCGAACGAACTACCACTTGAGAGGGCGATTATCACATTCTGATTAGATCATTGGAGGTGTGACGGCGCAGGCCACAACCGCTACCGTTTTTCCGACATTCTTCAATCTGTAAGGCTCTGCCCCTAGGATGTGAAAGCCGCCGCCGGCTTCAATTCGCCTTACGCCCTCACTCGTTTCGAGCTCAACTGTACCCTCTAGAATAAGCGCCGCAGTTTCGCCCTCATGAGCGATAGCTGGTTTGCCGGTATCTGTGCCTGGCGAGTAGTGCTCGATGAACATCTGAAGTTTCTTATCGCGACGTTCACTACCCATGACCCGCATGTCGACCTTGCCTCTCGTCACGACGGCGAGGTCATCCGCATCATAGAACAACACGTTCTGCTTGGAGACGGGCAGAGCAAAGAAGTCTGCCATTGAAATGGGAATTGCCTTCAAAATCCGGTGCAAAGACGCGAGAGAGGGTGCGTGAGATTCCTGCTCAATCAAAGAAACGGTTGAGTTTGTGACGTTAGCGCGCTTGGCCAGTTCCCGCTGCGAGAGACCCGCCTGCTCACGAACCGCCTTCAGGCGTGCGCCCACCGCCAGATCGGTTGCCTCAGCTTTCGTACGGGTCTTTGCCGACGCCACCTCATTGCCATCAGAAAGTTCGCTCGCCGCCCCACGTGCCTTCACGTCAAATCTCCACTTAATATCATACTGCATAAACCTATATAGACTGTTGGACCCAAACGAAAAGCTAAGTGTTCGAAAAATCGGACATCTAGCCAATCAGATTCCCAAGAGGCTTGGGCCCTGGTCCAGCGATTTCATTTGCTTAACTGTCCTTCAGCGTTCCCTTCTGTGTAACCAACCGCGCACTGTGTTGCCGTCGCACGTGACAGGCTCCATTCGATTATCCCGACGATGTCGCAACCGGCCCTCTGAAGGGGCTTGACTCGGCGTCTAACATTACAGAAAGTCTGTAAGGATCAGTTCCAGCATGCGCTGTTAACAAGGTCTTTCGATGAAAATACTGGTTTCGGTAAAACGAGTGATAGACGCAAACGTGAGGGTGCTGGCTGAGCCGGTCACCAATCTGATTGTGTCGCCAGCCGGAAAGTACGACACGATCATCGCCGCCACTTCGAGCGGCAAGAACGTCATGCCGCGCGTGGCGGCACTCCTGGATGTCGCTCAGGTCTCCGACATCATCGAAGTGATCTCGCCCGACACCTTCAAGCGGCCGATATATGCCGGCAATGCTATCTGGACGATGCGGGCAACCGATACAAAGAAGCTCATCACCGCACGCACGGCTTCCTTTTCCCCGGCCTCCCGAGGCCAACTTGCTGCCGTTGAGGATATCTCAACGGCAGCTCTTTCTTCCAAGCTCTCCAACTATGTCCCCAATGCTCTTTCGTTCTGCGAGCGGCCCGAACTCACCTCGGCCAAGATCATCATCTCAGGCGGCCGAGTACTAGGTTCAGCGGAGAAGTTCCGCGAGGTGATCCTACCTGTCGCCTCCAAGCTGGGTGCCGCTATCGGCGCCTCGCGAGCGGCAGTGGATGCCGGATACACGCCAAATGATTGGCAGGTCAGGTCCGACGGTCAACGTCGTCGCTCCGGACCTATATGTCGCAGTCGGCACCCGGGGCCATCCAGCACCTCGCCGGCATGAAAGACTCAAAAGTCATCGTTTGCCATCAACAACGAGGACGCACCGATCTTCCAAGTCGCAGATTACGGCCTCGTCCGCGACCTCTTCGAAATTCTCCCTGAACTCCAGGACGCGCCTTAAGGGCCAAACGCAATCGAAAACGCAGTTGCGGGTCCAAAGGCCGGCCTGTTGGTTTTCCCACCCTATGGAGCAGCAAGTGGTAAGAAACAATATCGTACTCACCGTGTCATGCAATTCCGCGCGAGGAATCGTCGCTGCGATCTCCCGGTACCTGGCAGAAAAAGGCTGCAATATCGTCGACAGCTCGCAATTCGATGATCTGGAAACTGGCAAATTCTTTATGCGTATCAGCTTCATAGCGGAAGTCGGCGCCACAGAGACCGACATCATCGAGCAGTTTGGTACTGTCGCAAAGACGTTCGAGATGGACTACCAGTTCCACCGGGGTGACAAGCGGACGAAGGTCCTCGTGATGGTCTCTCGGTTCGGACACTGCCTCAATGATCTGCTCTATCGGTGGAAGATAGGCGCACTACCGATCGACATTGTCGGCGTAATTTCCAACCATTTTGATTACCAGAAGGTTGTCGTTAATCACGACATTCCTTTCCACCACATCAAGGTGACGAAACAGAATAAACCACATGCTGAAGCGCAGCTGATGGAGATTGTCGAGCAGACAGGCACCGAACTCGTCGTGCTGGCGCGCTACATGCAGATTCTGTCCGACCAGCTCTGCGAAAAGATGTCCGGTAAGATCATCAACATACATCACTCCTTCCTACCGTCCTTCAAAGGTGGCAACCCGTACAAGCAGGCTTACGAGCGCGGCGTTAAGTTGATCGGGGCCACCGCGCACTACGTAACCGCCGACCTCGACGAAGGTCCTATTGTCGAGCAAGACGTTGTCCGCGTCACACATGCTCAATCTTCGGAAGACTACATATCGATTGGCCGGGATGTCGAAAGCCAGGTGCTGGCCCGCGCCATCCACGCTCATATCCATCACCGCACGTTCATAAACGGCAACCGCACAGTCGTCTTTCCGGCAAGCCCGGGAAGTTACGCGTCCGAGCGGATGGGGTAAGCTATGGCACGGCTGATCAATGGTAAGGAAGTCGCGCTTTCCGTCATCGAGACTGTGAAAGATAGGGCAAAGGCGCTGCAGGACGATGCTGGCGTGACGGTAGGACTTGCTGTCGTCATCGTTGGTGATGACCTCGCAAGTCACGCCTATGTGGGCGCCAAAAGCCGCGTCGCCAAGGACTGCGGCTTCACGTCTGTTCAGCACACTTTGCCTGCTGAAACGACTCAGAAGGAACTAGCGCTGCTGGTTCAGCGCCTAAACGCGGATCCGGCTGTTCACGGCATTCTGGTGCAGCTTCCGCTGCCAAAACACCTTGATAGTGAAGCGATTGTCCAATCCATCCGTCCGGAAAAGGACGTCGATGGTCTGAATGTCGTTAACGCTGGCAAGGTTGCAACAGGTGACCTGAAGACGGGTCTGGTTTCTTGCACGCCTGCGGGCGTAATGGCGCTGGTGGGTTGCATCCATGGCCGAGACTTAGCCGGTCTCAACGCCGTTGTCATTGGAAGGTCCAATCTCTTTGGCAAGCCGATGGCGCATTCGCACACAAAGAACCTGCCTGCGATTTGCAGAACAGCAGATATCTTGGTGGCTGCGGTCGGAAGGCCCGCGATGGTAAAGGCGGACTGGGTCAAGCCAGATGCGACCGTAATCGATGTGGGTATTAATCGCATCGCGGCGGCTGAGGATGGGGAGGGGAAGACACGTCTGGTTGGCGATGTGGATTTCGATGCAGTCGAAAAGATCGCTGGAGCCATCACACCTGTCCCTGGCGGCGTCGGTCCAATGACAATTGCAATGCTAATGGCAAACGCGGTTCGAGCAGCGGCCTTCTCAGCAGGCGTGGCACCTCCCTCATTTAACAACAACTAAGTTTTAGGGAATGCCTCATGACCGAACAACAAGAACTGCCCGAACGCGAGAGCATGGAATTCGACGTGGTGATCGTGGGCGCGGGTCCGGCCGGGCTTGCCGCGGCGATCCGGCTGAAGCAGGTCAATCCCGAGCTCTCGGTCGTGGTGCTGGAGAAGGGCGCCGAAGTCGGCGCGCATATCCTTTCGGGCGCCGTCGTCGATCCGATCGGCATCGACCGGCTGCTGCCCGGCTGGCGCGACGAGCCGGACCATCCGTTCAAGACGGAAATCACCGACGACCATTTCCTTTTCCTGGGTCCGGCCGGTTCGATCCGCCTGCCGAACTTCCTGATGCCGCCCTTGATGAACAATCACGGCAATTATGTCGTCTCGCTCGGCAATGTCTGTCGCTGGCTCGCCACCCAGGCGGAGGCGCTCGGCGTCGAGATCTATCCGGGCTTCGCCGCAACCGAAGTGCTCTATAACGACGAGGGCGCGGTGATCGGCGTCGCCACCGGCGACATGGGCATCGAGCGCAACGGAGAGCCGGGGCCGAACTTCGCCCGCGGCATGGCGCTTCTCGGCAAGTACACGCTGATCGGCGAGGGCGTGCGCGGCTCGCTCGCCAAACAATTGATCGCCAGATTCAAGCTCGACGAAGGCCGCGACGTGCCGAAATTCGGCATCGGCCTCAAGGAGCTCTGGGAGGTGAAGCCGGAGAACCATAAGCCGGGTCTCGTGCAGCATTCCTTCGGCTGGCCGCTCGACATGAAGACCGGCGGCGGCTCCTTCCTCTATCACCTCGAAGACAATCTCGTCGCCGTCGGTTTCGTCGTCCATTTGAATTACAAGAACCCCTATCTCCATCCCTTCGAGGAGTTCCAGCGCTTCAAGACGCACCCGGCGATCCGTGGCACCTTCGAGGGGGGAAAAAGGCTCTCCTACGGGGCCCGCGCCATCACCGAGGGCGGCTACCAGTCGGTGCCGAAGCTCTCCTTCCCCGGCGGCGCGCTAATCGGCTGTTCGGCCGGCTTCGTCAACGTGCCGCGCATCAAGGGCAGCCACAATGCGGTGCTGTCGGGCATTCTCGCGGCGGAGAAACTGGCGGCGGCGATCGCTAGCGGTCGCGCCAATGACGAGCCGATCGAGATCGAGCGCGGCTGGCGCGAGAGCGCCATCGGCCAGGACCTGAAGAAGGTCAGAAACGTCAAGCCGCTCTGGTCGCGCTTCGGCACGGCAGTCGGGGTCGCGCTCGGCGGCCTCGACATGTGGACGAACCAGCTCTTCGGCTTCTCCTTCTTCGGCACGCTGAAGCACGGCAAGAGCGACGCCCAAGCGCTGGAGCCGGCGGCCAAGCACCAGAAGATCGACTACCCGAAGCCGGACGGCGTGCTGACCTTCGACCGGCTCTCCTCGGTGTTCCTGTCGAACACCAATCACGAGGAAGACCAGCCGATCCACCTGCAGGTCAGGGACTGGGAGCTGCAGAAGCGCTCCGAATACGACGTCTATGCCGGTCCCTCGTCGCGCTACTGTCCGGCCGGCGTTTATGAATGGGTGGAGAAGGACGGCCAGCCGACCTTCGTCATCAACGCCCAGAACTGCGTGCACTGCAAGACCTGCGACATCAAGGACCCGAACCAGAACATCAATTGGGTGCCGCCGCAGGGCGGCGAGGGGCCGGTCTATCCCAATATGTAATTTTCGGAAGGCGGACCACACGGACCCCCGCGAGAGGCTTATCGCCTGGCCCCTAGCCATATTGAGCTAGGGAGTTGATATTAGCAAAGTTGTTGCGTAGCAAACTTGAGCGGGACATGTCGAGCAAGGATGCAATGAGCAAACAATACAAAGTATCGGAAGTTTCAGCCGCGACAGGGGTTCCACCGGCGACGCTGAGGCTCTGGGAGCAGCACGGTCTGATTGCTCCATCCCGAACGCCGAGCGGTTACCGTCTCTACGGTGAGAATGACTTCGCTCGCATCCATCAGATCGTTCGACTTCGATCGGTTCAAGGACTGAACCTCGCAGCAATCAAATCCTCGTTGGATGACACAACTCCTGTGGCGTTGGACGCAGCGAACGAACAACTTCCTCCGCCTAGGCTAGGTCACGAAATCAGGCGCTTGCGCAGGGAGAAAAAGCTCACGATCACCGCCCTCGCGGAGCGGGTCGATGTTTCTCCATCAACGCTTAGTACACTTGAACGAACTTCCCGCGGGGCGAGCGTGCCTCTCCTGCGGGCGATCGCGGAAGCCCTCGGCGTTACCGTAACGCAGCTGACAGCAAGTCCTGTTGAAACCGGTAAAGCCGTCGTTCGAAGCGGGGAAGGGCGGCAACTGCCCTCACTCGGAAAGGGTATTCAAATTAGGGAACTGGCTTCAGGGCCGCGGATGATGGATTGCCAAGAGTGGACCCTGGCTCCTGGCGCCGGAAGTGAAGGCTTTTATCGACACGAGGGCGAGGAGTTTATTCGCGTTCTTGAAGGCAGTTTCGAAATTGAGGTTGAAGGCCTCGGTCTTGCAACCCTCAACGAGGGGGATGCTATTTATTTTGAGAGTCATCGCGCCCATTCTTGGCGATCTGTCGGAACCAAGCCTTGTCGGTTGGTATGGGTCAATACACCTCCGACCTTCTAGACTGGCAGCCGCAGGCGACGAGTCCGAAGCCGACGACGGCAAAAAGATCAAACACTCAAGCAGAGATACTTGATCTCGATATAATCCTCTATGCCGTATTTCGAGCCTTCGCGGCCCTGGCCGGACTGCTTGATGCCGCCGAACGGCGCCACTTCCGTGGAGATCAGGCCGGTATTGATACCGACCATGCCATATTCGAGTTCTTCCGCTACGCGGAAGATCTTCGACACATCCCTCGAGTAGAAATAGGAGGCGAGGCCGAAGTCGGTGTTGTTGGCCATTTCGATCACCTGCTCCTCGGTCTCGAACTTGAAGAGCGGCGCGACCGGACCAAAGGTCTCCTCGCGCGCAATCTTCATCTGCGTGGTCACCCCGGTGAGTATGGTCGGCTGGAAGAAGAGGCCGCCACGGGCGTCCGGTTTGCCGCCGACAGCCACCTTGGCGCCCTTTTCGAGCGCGTCGGCGATATGTTCCTCGACCTTTTCGACAGCTTTCTCGGTGATCAGCGGGCCGGCATTCACGCCAGGTTCGAAACCGTCGCCCACCTTCATCGCCGCGACTCTCTCGACCAGCTTTTTGGCGAAGGTATAATAGACGCCGGTCTGGACGTAGAGGCGGTTGGCGCAGACGCAGGTCTGCCCGTTGTTCCGATATTTCGAGACCATGGCGCCTTCGACCGCAGCATCGAGATCCGCATCGTCGAACACGATGAAGGGCGCATTGCCGCCGAGTTCGAGGCCGAGCTTCATGATCTGCTCGGCACCTTGGCGCATCAGGATCTTGCCGACACCGGTCGAGCCGGTGAAAGTCAACTTGCGGACCTTGTCGTTCTCGGTGAATTCCTTGCCGACCGACGGTGAATCCTCCGAGGTGATGACATTAAAAATCCCGGCCGGAAGGCCGGCGCGCTCAGCGAGCAAACCCAGCGACAGGGCCGAAAGCGGCGTCTCAGCGGCCGGCTTCGACACCATGGCGCAGCCCGCGGCGACGGCCGGCGCGAATTTGCGCGCGAGCATCGCGTTCGGAAAGTTCCACGGCGTGATGGCAGCAACGACGCCGACCGGCTGCTTGATGACGATGATCCGCTTGTCCGGCTGGTGGCCGGGAATCGTGTCGCCATAGACGCGCTTGGCCTCTTCGCCGAACCATTCGAGATAGGCGGCGCCATAGAGGATTTCACCCTTGGCCTCCGCAAGCGGCTTGCCCATTTCCATAGTCAGGATTGCGGCGAGATCGTCGGCATTCGCCACCATCAGGTCATAGAGCTTGCGGAGCACGGCCGCACGCTCCTTGCCGGTCTTCTTGGCCCAGGCCTTCTGCGCCTTGTAGGCGACTTCGATCGCGCGCGCCGTTTCGGCGCGGTTCATGTCGGGAAGCGTGGCGATCACATCGCCATCTGCCGGGTTGGTGACCTCGAAGGTCTTGCCGCTGTCGCTCGTGGCCACCCATTCGCCGGCGATAAGGGCCTTGTCGCTGACCAGCGATGGGTCTTTGAGCTTGGAGAGGAGTTTTTCCGAAATAGCCATGGATTAGGCCTCCTTCGCGCATTCGCGCAATGTTTCTTCGAGCATGTCGAGCGCATCGGCGAATACGTTGTCCTCGACAGTGGTCGGTGCCAGAAAGCGGATGACATTGCCATGAACGCCGCAGGTGAGCAGGATCAGTCCCTTGTCCAGCGCCTTGACCCGTACCTTGTTGGTAAAGTCGCATTCGGCGTCTCGACATCCCAAATCTCCAGATTCCCCGCGTAAACCTGTGTGGTGACGCCGACACCACGCGATACGGCGTCGGTCCTGGGCGGCGAGATTTCGTTATTCAGCAATTCTCGTTCCTCTGACGGATGAAGCGCGAAGCCATTTTCGAATGCAAACTCAGCATATTTTCTGTAGAGTTTCAACATCTGTGTTGCTATGATCGCTGTTAACGAGGCCTGGTGAAACGCTCTTTGGCAAAGCGTGGAAGGCTGAGTGACCTTTGATGAGAACCTGTCTCCTATGGAAAAAGCAACGATCGCAAGAGGGGGCGGCCAGGGCCAAGGCGCTCGCGGTTGGAGACGGGTGGATGCACTAATACCCTAAAGAAGGAATCGAGTAATGGACATTCCATCGAGGGCCGACGTCGTCATTGTTGGCGGCGGTATTGCAGGCTGCTCCATAGCTTACCACCTCACGAAACTCGGTATAACAAATGTCATTTTGTGCGAGCGGCGCCAACTGACGAGCGGCACCACTTGGCATGCTGCGGGTCTGGTCACACAGCTTCGTGCGACACGTCAGATGACAGAGCTTGCCCAATATACGGGAGAGTTGTTCGGTCAGCTCGAGGCGGAAACGGGTCAGGCTACCGGCTTCCGCCGGTCCGGCTCTCTTCGCGTTGCTACCAATCAAGCTCGCTATGAAGAGCTCGCTCGTGGAGCATCCATGGGAAGAAACTTCGGTCTTCCCGTTGAGGCTGTCACTCCCGGCCAAATCAAAGAACGTTGGACCCCCATCAATACCGACGGCTTGGTCGGTGGGTTCTGGTTCCCCAATGACGGACAAGTGAACCCCGCGGATGTCACGATGGCCTACGCCAAGGGCGCCCGTATGGGTGGGGCTCGTATTATCGAGAATCTGCTCGTCAACCAAGTCCTGGTCGAGAATGGCAAGGCCGTCGGCGTCATGACCGACAACGGTAAAATCGAAGCCCGCACGGTGGTCATCTGCGGTGGTATGTGGTCTCGCGACCTTGCCGCAAAAATCGGCGTAAACATCCCGCTTCACGCGGCTGAGCATTTCTATGTCGTCACCGAAGCGATCCCCGGCCTTCCCAGGAACCTGCCTGTGTTGTTCCTCTCGGACGAGTGGACCTATTACAAGGAAGATGCAGGTAAGCTTCTGGTTGGATTCTTCGAACCGGTTGCAAAGCCATGGGGTCAAAAGGGGATATCCGAAAGCTTCTGCTTCGATACGCTTCCCGAGGACATTGATCATATCGCTCCGCATCTCGAGGCTGCGACAGTCCGTGTTCCGCTGCTTGAGCGTACGGGGATGCAGCTCTTCTTCAACGGCCCGGAAAGCTTCACGCCAGACAACAGATACCTTCTCGGTGAAACCCCTGAAGTTGCCGGCCTTTTCTGCGCAACGGGCTTCAACTCTATCGGCATTCTGTCTTCGGGCGGCGTAGGCAAGGCCTTGGCAGCTTGGATTCGAGACGGCCGCCCTCCGGTTGATCTTATTGACGTTGACATCCGACGCACTCAAAGCTTCCAGCGCAATCGTCGTTACCTCGAAGAACGGACAGTCGAGTCGCTTGGCCTTAACTTTGACATGCATTGGCCGAGCCGTCAGTTCACAACCGCCCGCGGCGTTCGCCGCTCTCCGTTTCACGATCGTCTGCTTGCATCCGGCGCCTTCATGACCGAGCTTGCTGGGTGGGAACGGCCTGGCTTCTACGGTACGCCGGACGAGCTGGCCAATATTCAATATTCGTATGCAAAGCCAAGCTGGTTTGAGAATGTTGCTGTCGAATGCCGCAATACGGCGGAGAATGTTTCCCTCTTCGATCACAGTTGCTTCGTAAAATATCTCGTCGAAGGCCCGGATGCATTGAAGGCCCTGAACTGGATCAGCGCGAACGACTGCAACGTCGAGATTGGTCGCGTCGTCTACACTCAGTGGCTCAATGAAGCGGGTGGTATCGAGGCAGACGTTACGGTTACGCGTCTTGGCGACCAATCCTTCATGGTGGTGACGGTGGCCGTCTCGCAACGACGCGACCTCGCCTGGTTCAAGCGCCACGTTCCCGACCACGCCCGTGTGTACATTACCGATGTGACCTCGGGCTTGGCGATGCTTGCAATCTGGGGACCGAAGTCGCGCGAACTTATGTCGCGTGTTTCCCCTGATGATTTCTCGAGCGAGGCCTTTCCGTTCGGTTACAGCCGCGAGATCGATCTCGGCTACGCCCGTGTTCGCGCTAGCCGACTGACCTTCGTCGGAGAGCTTGGATACGAGCTATATGTCCCGGCCGAGCAAGCCGCGCATGTCTACGACGTCCTTGCCGAAGCGGGCAAGGACCTCAGTCTCAGGAATGCCGGCTTCTTCGCGTTGAACTCGCTGCGAATAGAGAAAGGCTATCGTCACTGGGGTCATGACATTGGCGAAGAGGATACGCCCTTCGAAGGTGGCCTTGGCTTTGCCGTCGCTATGGACAAGCCGGGCGGCTTCATCGGCCGCGAAGCGCTTCTTCGCCAGAAGGAGCAGGGCACCGTCAAGAAACGGCTGGTGCAGGTGAACGTCGTGTCCGACGGCGACGCCCCCATGCTCTTCCACCACGAACCTCTGCTGCGGGACGGCAAGATCATCGGATCGATTATGTCCGGAGCGTACGGTCACCGGATCAAGGCTTCGCTCGGCCTCGGCTATGTCTCGAATGACGAGGGCGTCACGAAAGACTGGCTCGCAGGCGGGACCTGGGAAGTCGAGGTCGCCATGAGACGGTACCCGGTCGAGGTCCAGTTCGGACCATGGTATGACGCCAAAGGGGAACGAGTTCGCGGCTGAAGCGTACGAAGCCGGGAGACGAAGCGTTCGCCTCCCGGCATTTGCTCCAGTTTGAGCGGGCTAATGACGAGCTGCGCTCGGCCGTAACGAACCGATTGCTTGAGCCAATCTGCGAATAGCGCGGCGGAAGGCGAGAGCTTGCGTGCCGCATTGGCAACACCACCACCGGCAGTCACCTTACAGGAAGGCCTTGACGAGCTGCCCGACTCGCACAAACTGCGTCTGCAGTGCCCGGTTTGTACCTGGAGCTATCTGCTCGAACCCCGCAGATTCACCCAGTGGGTGCTGCATCCGCAATCCGTTCCTCCGTGCTGTCTCTGGGACAGCGTACGGGAACATGCTCCAATCGCGGAGCAAGCAGCAGCTGTACCGGAATGCTAAAGTGCAGATCCACCATTCACACCAAGGATTTGGCCAGTAACATAACTTGCGTCATCCGAGAGCAGGAACACGATCGCTGCCGCTATCTCAGATGGCTGTGCTTCACGCCGCAGAGGGATGTTGTCTAGCCAACCCTTGCGGATATCTTCCGGAACAGCTTCGACCATCGGTGTCATAGTGGTACCCGGTGCGATGGCGTTTACCCGAATTCCGTTTCGGGCCTGTTCAAGTGCGACCGTGCGTGTCAACCCGACGAGCCCGGCCTTTGCGGAAGCATAGTTCGACTGTCCGAACGCGCCCCAGCGGGACTCAGACGACAGATTGACAATGGAACCGCCATTGCGGCCGACCATCAGGGGCACTACCGCCTGGCAGCCCAGCCATGCCCCCTTCAGATTGACGTCGATGACAAGATCCCAGTCTTCCTCAGCCATCTTCAGGAGCGATTTGTCGCGGGTCACACCAGCATTGTTGACGAGACCGTCAACACCGCCGTGCTCGTCCTTTAATGTCGCCACTGCATCCTGCCAGCTCTGCTTGCTCGATACATCCAGTTGAATCGATCTCGCCTTTCCTCCGCTCGAACGGATTTCCGCCGCGACCGCTTCGGCGCCTTCGAGGTTACGATCTGCGACGATAACCACTGCGCGTTCTTCCGCGAGGCGGAGAGCCGTGGACTTGCCGATACCTTGCGCCCCACCCGTCAGAATGATGATCTTACCTTCCAAACCACGCATCAGCCCTCTCCTCCGATCAGATATTTGTTGTAGCCCTCTTGAACGACCTCGCCGCGGTGGTTGGTAATGGCGACCTCGACCTCCACAACTCCGCGGGAGGGGTCCTTCGAGCTCGGCTTTTTCGATTTAACGGTGTAACGCTGTGAAATCCGGTCACCAGGTAGCACCGGCAGAAGCATCTTCCGCTGAGTTTCAAGGAATGCGAGGATTTTCCATCCTGAAAGTTCGGCGCAGGTCAGGCCTTCGCCGATCGAATGAACCAGCAACCCATGAGCGATCCTCGTAGGAAACTTTGTGTTCGCACGCACCCACTCCTCGTCCATGTGAAGGGGGTTAAAGTCTCCACTCAGACCAGCGAAATTCACGATATCAGCTTCAGTGACAGTCCGCCCCGCCGATACGAAGGCAGCACCTTCTTCAATATCCCTAAAAACAACTTCCATCTTCAAGCCTCAACAAAGCAGGGCATTTTGAGACCCGAGTGGATCTCGCGAAAAACGAGCTTCAGCGCCATGTCGCAGCGGATGTTCTCGATAGGCGTATCCACGATCCAGCTCGTCATGCGTGCACCTTCTTCAAGATCGACGAGCGCGATGACGAATGGCGTCAGGGATGAGAACTCGCGATGTACCGACCTGTGAACCACTGTGAAGGAATGGAGCGTGGCCCGGCCAGACGCTTCGATCCACTCCGGCTCGCGTTCCGGAAAGCCCACGACTCTGGCGCGCGGATACATCTGAACGCTGCCCGTGAGCGGATCCCTCTGGAGAAGAAGGACGTCGCGATTGATTGCGTCGAACCAAGGCTCCGAAATTGCATTGTGCACGGGGAGCACAGAGGTCATCTCAAACATTATTTCCTCCAAGGATGAGGGTCGAAGTTGCCGACAACCAGCCACCGGTTCCGTTGACGAGGCAAAGCTCCGAATTCTCTAGTTGCAGTCCCGGGCTTTCTCCGCGGAGCTGGCGGACCGCTTCGATGATTGCAAACATTCCCCGTCGACCGGCATGGTTGGATGAGAGACCGCCGCCATCGGTGTTGATCGGAAGCCTACCGCCCGGGGCAATTCCGCCGTCAGCGATGAAGCGGCCGACCTCACCCTTTGGCACGAAGCCAAGCGCCTCGAGCGACAGCGCCACGGTGATGGTGAAGGAGTCATAGATCTGGGCGACCTTGATATCGTTCGGACTCAAGCCAGCCGACTCGAACGCGCGACGACCGGAGAATTCCGCGCTTGTCGTCGTCAGGTCACGCATCTGGTTCATCTGGCTATGGCTGACCGCTTCGCCGAAGCCGAGAACCAAAGGCCCGCCTCGGCGGGTGTCGCGAGATTGTTCTTTCGACGTGACGACGATCGCTCCGCCGGAGTCGCTAACCACGCAGCAATCGAGCTTTCGAAGGGGCGTGGATATCATTGGTGACGAGAGTACGTCATCGACTGTGATAAGGTCGCGGTACATAGCCTGCGGGTTAAGGTTCGCGTAGCGACGTGCCTGGACAGCGATCTGAGCTAGTTCTTCCGATCGAAGTCCGTACTGGTGCATGTAGCGCGTCGCGGCCAGCGCATAGGCCGAGATGGTCGAGACACCATAGGGAACTTCCAATTCGCCGGGACCTGTCTGACCGGTGTTGAAGTCAGTCGCAGGGAGCGGCCAAGACCGACCCGACGATGCATAACTGATGACGACAGTTTGGCAGAGGCCCGCCTCAATCGCCGCGACCGCGTTGCCGACGTGGCTCAGCGGAGCAGCTCCCCCGATATCGGTGCTGCAGACCCAAGACGGGTTGATGCCCACATACTCTGCAACTTCAACGACGTTGAGCTGCCACCCGGCCTCGGATGGAAACGAAGCGGCGGTGGCAAAGCCATCGACATCGGAAAGCGTCAAACCGGCATCCGCCAGAGCCTCGGCGACAACCTCTGCATGAATCTGGTACGGGTGGATCCCAGGCGCCTTTCGACGTGGAGATTCAAAGGCGCCGACGATTGCGGCGGCACCGCTGGGAAAACGTTCCTTGGGCATGGGTTCAGGTACTCTCTTTCGGTGCACGGCGACCGGCTGTGAGCGATCGAAATGCGATGACGATTGATCCGATGAGAACCGGCACAATAACAATCGTTGCGACGGCGGAGACGACGGGTGTGATGCCGCTTCGCAGGAAAGAATAGATTGTGACCGGAAGAGTTTTGTCGAGTTCGGTCTGGAACATGGCGAGCACCGCCTCATCCCACGACGTCACGAATGAGATGACGAAGGCACCTGTCACGGCAGGCATAGCAATCGGAACGACCACACCTAGGAAGGCCCGTGCGTTGCTCGCGCCCATTGTCCAAGCTGCCTGCTCGATCGAGATGTCCACCGCAGCGAGCGAGTTCGCCAGGACCAGGAAGGCCAATGGTAAGCACAGCACCGAATGGGCGATGATCAAGCCGAGGTCCGTGCCAAGCAATCTGAGCTTGCCCTGTACGTCATAGATGCCGATCCCGAGCAGGATCACGGGAACAATCAGGGGGATGATGGCAACCGTCTGGATCGACATCTTCAGCATCAACGACCTAGATCGAGTGCCGACGCGCGCTAGGGCCAGTCCGCACAGGGTTGCAGTGATTGCTGTGAGGACGCCTACGCGCATGCTCTTGAGAAACGCATCGATCCATGTCGACGACGTGACAGCTTCGATGAACCATTTGCCTGTGAAACCCACAGGAGGAAACTGAATCTGGGTCGTTTCCGTCACCGAAGTAGGAATGACGACGAGCAACGGCAGGATCAGCAACATGAGATCGAAAACCAGGATCACTGCACATAGGGCGGTGACGAGCGTTGGCCCGAGAGGATCTCGGGCAGCCGCGCCTCGGGAGCCCTGCTGAACAGGCGATAGCATTCCTCTGCCACCAATCTTCAACGCGATCATGTAGCCGATCACGGAAACGGCGAGGAGAACGATTCCCATCGCTGCAGCCTTGCCCCATTGGTAATTCTGAACCTGCTGCTGAATGAAGATCGGAATCGTTAGATTGTGGGGTCCTCCCAGGATCGCCGGTGTCAGGAAGAAACCGAGGCCGAGCACGAAAACCAGAACGCTACCGCCGAGCAACGCAGGGCGAATCTGCGGGAAGTAGATGTCGGTGAACACCCGGCGTTCGCTTGCCCCCATTGTTCGTGCAGCCGTCAGCAACGATGTGTCGATCGACATCATCGCCGATACCAGGATCAGGATCAGGTACGGAAGCAGATAGGCCACCATCCCGAGGACCGTAGCGAAGGTGTTGTAGAGCAATGGGAGCGGACCGACACCGAGGAAACTGGCCGCGGAGTTGATGATACCCTGTTGCCCGAGAATGGTTGTGAAGGCGAATAGCCGGACGATGATCGAGACCCAGAAAGGCATCAGAATGAGGATCATCATCAGTGACGATATCCGCCGCGACAGACGCGAGATGATGTACGCGGCGGGGAAGGCGAGGGCGACCGTTACTATCATCGACACAAATGCGAGCATTACGCTGTGAAGGGCGACTTGGCGGAGCAGGTCATCCTGAACGATCGCCGCATAGTGACCGAAGTAAAAGGCATCCGAGAAGTTCGCGCGCCCCTTTTCATGCAAGCTTCGCAGAAGGATCGTCACCAGGGGCCAGACAAGGGAGAGACCGAGAATGACTACCGCCGGCAAGAGGAGAGCGAAGCGTGCCCAAAATGCTCGGTGCGACTTTCCTGCTGGTGAGGTAACGGAGACGTAACTCATGAAGCTACGTCTCCAGCGTTTTGCGATAGGCGAGCTTGATCAGCCGCGCGAGGTACTTCCTCGTGTCGCGTGGGTCGATCATTTCTTCGGCGCCAAAATTTTCAACGGCGCGCCAGATCGAGGTCTGCTCCTCGAACCGCTGCGTCAGCTGAGCCTTTAGTTCGGCACGCCGTTCGGGCGGGGCGGCATCAAGCTGAGCGCGGAAGGCTGCCTCGACACCACCTTCGAGCGGCATGTCGCCCCAAGCAGCACTCGGCCATACCAGGCGGATGCTCATGGGGTTACGGCTCCCCGTAGCGACGCCGCCGAGACCATAGGACCGGCGGACCTGGACGGTAATGACTGGCACCTTTGCCTGTTGGATCGCGCGAAGTGCCATCGCGCCGAATTTGAGGACGCCTGCTTCCTCGGCCTTCGGGCCGACGAGGAAGCCGGGAACATCGACTAGATAGGCAATCGGAATATGAAAACGATCGCAAAGTTCGACAAACTTCGCCTGCTTCAGCGAGGACTGCACATCAAGTGAACCTGCCACGAAGCGAGCATCCGAGGCGAGAATGCCAATCGTGTGACCTTCGATTCGGGCGAAGCCGGTGCGCAGCGAGCGGCCATAGTCGGGTGCGATTTCGAAGAACGTGTCTTGGTCCACCAAACAGCGAACCAGCGCATGGACGTCGTAGGCGCGCCTAAGGGTTGGTGATACGATTGTCAGCAGGTCTTCTTGGTCGTTTGCCCGCCATTCATGCTGAACGGCCGGGCGTGTGCTGACGTTATCCGGCAGGTAGGCGAGTACCTGTTTGATCTGTGCGAGTGCCGCATCTTCATTGTCGGCATGGTTGTCGATAAGACCAGAGGCGCGCGTGTGTACGGCAACGCCTCCGAGCGCGAATTTGTCGATGTCGAGGCCCAGGGCCTGCTTGACCACCGGCGGCCCACCGGCGAACAGGCAGCCGTTATCGGAGGTCATGACGGAGAAATGGGAAATATGGGCGCGCGCTGCGGAGCTTCCGGCGGTCGGGCCGAGGACCGCGGCGAGCACTGGCACCTGCTCCAGCAGGTCAAACATAGGATAGGTCGGATTTGCCGATTGCAGCTCGGGATAGCCGATCTGATCCTGCAGGATGACTGACCCACCTACACCGTTGATGAGCATCACCAGCGGGACTTTATAGCCGATCGCGAATTCTTCGATGAAACCGCCCCATCCGCCCTTGTAGCGGGCAAGATGAACACCCGTTCCTCCGCCTTCTACGCTGTAATCTTCCGCGCCGATTGCGACCGGACGGCCGTCGATCTCGGTAAGACCGCAGACGAAGGTCGAAGCGAGTAGTGAGCCGTCCTCGGTCGGTGTCGTAACAAACGTACCGATTTCCAGGAAAGTGCCTGGATCGGAGATCTTGGCTATCCGCTCGCGCGCCGTCGAACGATCGTATTTGTGCTCTCGGGCGATTCGCTCAGGGCCGCCCGAGGCGAGAGCAATCTCGCGCCGACGCTCAAGTTCTGACAGCAACGCTTTCCATTCAGGGCTAATTTCTCGTGTCATTGATTCCTCCTCAACTGGCCAACAGGTCGGCGCAGACCTTCGCCAGTTCCTTCTTGTCCACCTTGGTCGCGTTGCGTATCGGGAAAGTATCAATGAAGAGGATGTGACGCGGCTTCTTGTACGACGCCAACTTCGTCAGGAGGAACGCCAGGATTTCCTCCTTGGAGACGGCGATGTCCTTTCGAGGCACGATCGCGGCGCAGACAACTTCGGTGAACTCTTCGTCCGGCAAGCCCACGACGGCTACGTCGATGACAGAGGGATGCTGGCGAATGACGTTCTCGATTTCGGCTGGATAGATGTTCTGTCCCTTGGAGATGATAAGGTCTTTGCTGCGGCCGACGATATAGATCCAGCCCTCTTCGTCCATCGTCGCAAGGTCGCCGATCTTAAGCCAACCATCACGAACGGTTTCGGCATCCAACTGAGGCGCATTCCAATAGTGGCGCATAACCGATGGGCCTGCCGTCCACACGTCGCCAACGCTTCCGATCGGGACATCCTTGCCGTCGGCATCGAGGAGTCGGATCGATTGACCCGGCACGCAGCGTCCTACTGAGCCCGGATGCCGCTCGATATCATCGCCTTCGATTAGCGTAGGCAGGCCAGATTCGGTGGAGCCGTACGAGATAGCGAGGTGGATGGTCGACCAGCGGCGACGGACTTCCGCAATCAAAGCCGGAGGGCAGTTTTCGCCCCCCGTGTACCACCACTTCATCGACTGCAGCGGCAGCGGATTGCGATCGTCAGCCTCGATCATGCTTCTGAACATGGACGGGAAAACAAGGGCGTGCGTGACGGCCCATCTTGCGACGAACTCGCCCAAGCGCTCTGCGCTCCAGCCGCGGCTTGGCATGATTCCTACAGTTCCACCCGTCAGGAATGTGGGGATCGAGCTCTCATTCATCGCTGCAGTGTTATACATGGGCGCGTTCAAGAGCATTACCGTGTCGCGGGTAATCCTGAACTGTGCTACCTGCTGCATGGCGCACCACATGATCGCCAGGGAACGCATCACCACTCCCTTCGGCTTTCCGGTCGTCCCCGAGGTGTAGAGGATCATTTGGTCGTCGTGCGGGATGGCCGCCGGCAGCGGTGCATGGTCTTCTGCTATCGCCTCGTATTCGTCTCCGCCCGCCGTCGCATCGAGCGTGATGATCTTAGGTGGTTTGGAAGTCTTCCTCACGGCTTCGTCAAGAACGACCGAGAGTTCGGTTTCGACAAAGACGACCTTCGAGCCGCTATCGTCGACAATCAAGGCAATTTCACTGGCTGTCAGGCGGAAGCTAATGGGGACCAAGGTCAGGCCGGCAAAGGCACAAGCAAAATAGAGCTCAAAGATTTCGCCACGATTGAAGAGAAGAGACGCAACCCGATCGCCCGTCTCGAGACCCATGGCGCGCAGGGCCCCAGCCAGGCCAAGCGACCTCTTGCGCAGCTGCTCGTAGGTAAGCGCTCCATTCTCCCAAACCAGGGCGAGCTTGTTTGGATTATGGAGTGCCTGTGGGCCAGCATCGCCGAGAATAGAAGATACAGTCCACCCAAGGGTAGATGCGGTGTTATCCAGCATTTTCGTTCCAACTGATTAGCAGTCGTGCTTGCTACGCGACTGCGATTTTCGTCACGTGGGCGGGGTTACCCTCTTGGTCGGCTGGCAGTCCCGCTGCCAAGCGTCGTATCCAGTATCGTACTGGCGAGTGCTCTTGCAGCTGGGCCATCACTCGCGGATCCAAGAGTGAATGAATGCTCAAACCATCAGCCAGTCCGACCAAGTCCGCTGCGATACGCTTTGGTTCGAGTTCAGCCGGGAGATCTCCCTGAGCCTGGGCGTCGCGTATCGCCCGTGTTACTGATTTCCGCCAACCAACAAGATAGCTTTCCAGCTCCTGCCGCAGATCCTCCTCCGTCATGCCTTCGACGTAGAAGAAGAAGAAGATGCGGCATAGCGCCAGCCGGCGTTTGTCCAGCGGGATGCTGCCTTCAAGAATCTGCTCCAGCGCGGCAATCCCCGCCAACGTTTTTAATACACGTGTATTATGTTCAGCGAGGATCTCAGCAGCTCGGCGCAAGCCCCCGAGGAGCAGATCTTGACGATTGTTGAAGTAATGGCCGATCACGCCGGTAGACCACCCCGACCGTTCTGCAACTTCTCTTATCGTGGCTGCGCCGATTCCTGCCTCAGACACAATATCCAACAGAACATCGCAAATCTGCTTACGTCGTTCGTTATGATCTACCAAGCGAGGCATACCGGTCCTTCTTTTAGTTTAGCGCAACCCATCGGTTGAAGCGATCGACCACTTCCGTGATGTGCTGAGCATAATACGAAGCGTTCTCTTCAATAGCTTTTTTAGCATTGTCTCCGGCGACGATCCACGGCGCCAGATCACTACCATAGGAAGAACTGTCGAGGCCGGCCACATCAGTCGTGTAGGTGATCTGCTCGACCAGCGCCTTCTGGCCCTCGAGGTCGGCGATAAAATGAGCAATCATGGCTTGCCCGGCCTCAGCATTTGGTGCGCCGACAGGTACAGCATAAACGGCCTGCGAATACAGAGAGTTGTCCCACTTGATAGCAAGCGGCGCCTTGTCGTTCCTGACGGCACCATAGACACGACCGCTCCACGCTATCCCCATCGAGCACTCGCCACTCGACAAAAGGCGGATTGCGTCATCACCGTTCGACCACCACAGGATTTCGGACTTGATCGTATCAAGCTTGGCAAAAGCCTTGTCGAGATTCAGAGGGTAAAGCTGATCTCTCGAAACGCCATCGGCGAGGAGGGCAGATTCCAACACTCCCCCAAACTGCGGATACTTGAACAGGCAACGCTTTCCCGGAAAGCGTTTCAGGTCATAGATGTCGGCAATACTGGTCGGGACGTTGTCGCCCTTGAACTTCTCCGTATTGTAGGTGAATACGATACCGTAACGGAGTACCTCGACGCCATATTCGTCGTGTGAAGCTTCACCGATCTTCGTGAAATCGACAATGGTTGGATCAAGCTTCTGCAGGTACCCGGCCTCTCGAGCCTTGATGAAGTCGCCTTTGGTAGGAAACTCGACAAAGCTCCACGGGATGCTCGCGCCACTATCCATGGCCGCGAAGAACTTGGTCATGTCCGAATTGAAGTCACCCTTCACCGTGATGCCGGTCTCTGCCGCAAAATCCTTGATGACCGTTTCTTCGCGAGCCCGTGTCGTCGCACCTCCCGAAGCATCGTGCCAAACCAACTCCCCCGACACCTTCGACTTGACTTCAGCCGGAAGTACCTCTGCGGCCGCACCCGGGCCCGCGAAGGGCAGATAAATGGCCGTTGCGATCGCCATTGCGGCGGTGGTTCTCATTAAATTCCCCATAGATACGGTCCTCCTCTCCGTTGGCCGTTGCAAGACAACTGTAACAAAAACGTCGCCATTGGCAAGGTGGCCCCGGATTTTTTTATAACGTCTGTATTGCCAAAACATGGTCCTCGCCTAAGATATGGCTCGAGCAGGTAGTGCGACGACATCTTGCGTCGGCTTCTCGGGAGTAAATGACAGGGAACAGGGGATGATGGTGAAGCGCACGCAAGGGGAGGCGGCCGGCCCCGCTAGCGCACCGGACGATGGTGCGAACGGCATCGATGTGAATGCCGTCGAAGTTCGTTTTCCGAACGGCTACTTTGGACTGAAGAGAACCAGTCTCACCATTCCGCCCGGTGCTTTTTGTACGCTGCTCGGGCCCTCTGGATCCGGCAAGACCACGCTTCTGAGGGTGATAGCCGGTCTGCTTACGCCAAATTCCGGCAAGATTTCCATCGGCAATAAAGAAGTAACCTCGCTTCCCGTTCAATCTCGCAATATCGGATTTGTCTTTCAAAACTATGCGCTATTTCCACATATGACCGTTGCGCAGAACATCGAATATCCTTTGAAGCTGCATAAATGGTCGCAGAATGAAAGACGAGCGCGTGTCACGGAAATCCTCGAGCTAATCGAGCTTCCGCACGTAGCCGAACGAGCCGTCGGCGAACTAAGCGGAGGTCAACAGCAACGTGTCGCAATTGGGCGCGCGTTGGCGTATCGGCCGTCTCTTTTGCTGCTGGACGAGCCGATGGGCGCTCTCGACCGCCGCCTGCGCCAACAGCTCGGAACAGACCTGCGCGAGATCCAGCAGCGCACCGGAATCACAACGGTATATGTCACGCATGATCAGGAAGAAGCTTTCATTTTATCCGACAAAATCGCCATCATGGACGGCGGCGCAATCCTGCAATACGACACTCCGGCCGAGCTCTATTTCCGACCGAAGTCGCGCTTCGTTGCGCGTTTTTTAGGAGAGGCGAACATCATTCAGATCGCCGACTTGTCGGGAATGGCGGGAAATGTGCCAACGGCAAACACCTCGTTCGGCGAAATACCGATTCCGGCCGCGAGCGTCAGATCATCAAATGGTGGCGCTCTTTCGCTTGTTCTGCGTCCCGAAGACCTCATCCTCCTAGATGCGGAAAGCGCGGGACCTGAGATGGCGCCGCCCATCCCGGTCAAGATCGAGAAAGAGCTCTTCCTCGGAAGCCGCTGCCTCGTTACCGTTTCCAAACAAGGAGGTGAGACTCTGCTGGTAGAGTGCGCCAAGTCGCATATACCGCCCTTCGGATCAAAGGTCTGGCTGACGTGGAAACGCGATGCAGCCGTGCTGATTGATCGTTAATGTCGCGGGGACGATATGAAAAAGATTCTGATTGCAA
Source organism: Sinorhizobium fredii USDA 257 (assembly GCF_000265205.3). NCBI lineage: Bacteria > Pseudomonadati > Pseudomonadota > Alphaproteobacteria > Hyphomicrobiales > Rhizobiaceae > Ensifer > Ensifer fredii. The sequence continues at coordinate 1,838,534 of NC_018000.1, read as the reverse complement.
ATCGTGGTGAAATCGCTCTGCGGATCGTGCGCGCCTGCCGGGACGCCGGATACGGCTCGGTTGCCATTGCCTCCGAGGCCGATATACAGGCGCTATATGCTCGCGCGGCGGATGAGGTATACCCTCTGAAGGGAAACTCGCCCCTTGAAACCTACCTTAACCAGGACGCAATTCTCGACATCGCGACGAGGAGCGGTGCGGATGCGGTTCATCCCGGATATGGACTGCTTTCTGAGAACGAAATCTTTGCGGCGGCCGTTGAGGCTGCGGGTCTTGTCTGGATTGGTCCGCCAGCTGAAGCAATCAGTCAACTCGGCGATAAAGTGAGAGCGCGCGCGATCGCCCGTAAGGTGGGAGCGCCCCTTCTGCCCTCTCTGGAAGGTGGAAACCTGACAGTCGAACGAGCTCATGAGTTCATCGAAGCCAACGGCTTGCCCATTATTATTAAGGCTCAAAACGGTGGAGGCGGCCGCGGCATGCGTATCGTGCGTGCCGTCGATGAGCTAGAGGCGCAGATCGCGGCAGCCGAGCGGGAAGCGGGGCTTGCATTTGGGCGTCCCGAGTGCTTCGTCGAAGTTTACGCAGAGCACGCCAGGCACGTGGAAACCCAGTGTCTTGCGGATGCCGACGGCACTGTCGCTGTTCTTGCGACACGCGACTGCACGCTACAGCGCAGGCAACAAAAACTTATCGAGGAGGCGCCGGCGCCCTTCCTCTCCGATGTCCAGCTGAAGCAATTGAAGGAGTCTTCGATTGGTATCCTAAAAGAAGTTGATTACCGTGGCGCGGCTACCTGCGAATTCCTGGTAACAGCGAAGGGCGAGATCTACTTCCTCGAAGTCAACACTCGGGTGCAGGTCGAACACCCTGTCACCGAAGAGATAACCGGTGTCGACATCATTCGTGAGATGTTCAACATTGCCGAAGGAAAACCCTTGCTGTTCACGGATGTCGCGGTGCGTGGCCATTCAATTGAGTTCCGCATCAACGCGGAGGATCCGTGGGCCGATTTCCGTCCCGTCCCCGGCAAGATCAAGAGACTCCAACTCCCTGGAGGCCCGGGTGTACGTGTGGATTTCGGTTATGCTGAAGGCGACACGATCCCGCCCTACTACGATTCCCTTGTTGGCAAGCTCATCGTTACGGGCCGTGATCGCGGTCAGGCGCTGGCACGGGCGTCCCGAGCACTGACTGAGCTTAAACTCGAAGGAGTTAAGACCATCATCCCGCTTCATCGTACGATCCTGAACCGGGATGAATTCGTTGCGACTTATCCGCAAGAGTTCGTCGTCCACACACGATGGATTGACGCGGAAATAGGTAGGCTGTCGGAGGAAGCGCTTAAGCTAGAGGATCAGCCCTCCACTCAGCAGGCGTCGTTGATCGAACGTGTGGAGGACTTTGCTGAGGACAGTGCCGACTTCCCGGGCTACCGTATTGGTGTCAAAGCCCCTCTTTCAGGCCTAGTACTGGAGGTTTGCGTCAACGAGGGAGATCGCATCAATCGCGGGGACGTCGTTGCAATCATGGAATCCATGAAAATGGAGCAATCCATTATCGCTGAGGAAAGCGGTGTCGTAGCCAAGATCAATGTTGTGAAGGGAGCTTTTATCGACATGGACGCCGACCTGATAGGGCTCGATTGACATGCCGAGCCCGACCTTCACAACAACAGCCGTAGATGAAAGACCTCAAGAGAACGCACTTCTGACGCTCGAGGCGACCGTCGACCACCAGTGGATTGACTACAACGGCCACATGACTGAGTGGCAGTACTATAAGGTGCTCGCTGATGCAGGTGAAAACTTTCTGCGCGCGATGGGCTTTACAGAGGACTACCGGCTGAAGGGGTTCAGCTTCTTCTCCGTTGAAGGACACTTACGAAACCTGAGAGAATGCCGGACGGGAACCCCTCTGCGTGTCTTTACGGAAATGATCGGGTATGACGACGTTAGACTGCACATTTATCAGTACGTCGTGGATGCAGCGAAAGATGTGGTCCTTGCCACCGGCGAGCATTTGATGCTGCACGTAGATACCGCCCGAAGACGTGCTGCTCCGATCGACCACTATATGCGTGAGTGTCTGTCACGCGCTCTAGAGCGTTGGAAGCCTCACCAGGCTCCGAAAGGGTTGGGGGCGGCAACTCGCCGTGTCAGCGCCTAAAACGGACGACTTCCAGATCTCTTTCTCGAAATCCACTGATAGCGCGCTCATCGCCGGGCTTGCTTTTCCGAATAACTAAGAGTGCGATCGCAGATCGCATTCTCTTGGCTCTTACGGGGTAAGCATCCGGCAAAGACCGCAGCCTGAAGGACTTTCAGATTTTTCGGCGTGATTTGCGGGCCCACTTTGCGGCCAGATCATCGACGGCTTTGTTGAGCTCGGCGAAGTTGGCCTTGCCCGGATCGTAATCCTCGCTGCCCCACCATTCGACGAGCTCGGCGTGCCGCGCGTGAGTCGGATCGGCGAGAGCCTCGCGGAACTCCTGATAGCCCCATGGCCCGCCGATGTCCTCGGGAGGGCAGCGTCCGGTTGCTTCGAGGAGCATTGGCTCCGCAAATCCGATGACGGGGAACGTGCGCTCGGTTTTGATGCTGTGCGTCCAGCCGTCGCCGAAGTCGTAAAGGTACTTGAACGATTTCGCGCCGATATCTTCGATTGCCGCCAGCAGCGAGATCTTGCGCGCATCGAGCGGGCCATCTCCCCAGTCCTGATCAGCCAGACCAAAGCCGACGTCACGGATGCGGAATTCGTAAAGGTGGCTGTTGGTCCAGCCCATCGCCGCCTGCAGCACCTCGTGAAGGCGATGGAGCTTGATGCGGAACGGCACCACAACGCGCCGCATCACCGTCGGTTCGACGTGGTCGAGGGTGACCTTCAGGCGGACCAGAGAAGCCGGCATCTTCAGGCCGCCAGCTTGTGCGCCGCCGGCGACGCGCTCTGCCAATTCCAGGGCAAGAGCTCATCGATCCGATGCGCGGGATAACCGGCAATGCGGTGAAGCACGTCGGCGAGCCAGGCTTGCGGATCGACGTCATTCATTTTGGCCGTGACAATCAAGCTGTACATGGCGGCGGCGCGTTGGCCGCCGCGATCCGATCCAGCGAATAACCAGGATTTCCTGCCCAGCGCTATGCCGCGCAGGGCGCGTTCGGCGGCATTGTTCGAGAGACAGACACGCCCGTCGTCGAGGAAGAGGGTGAAGGCAGGCCAGCGTTTCAGCAGGTAATCGAAGGCCTTGGCGAGATCATCGTTGCGAGACAGCTTGGCACGCTGACCCTTCATCCACGCTTCCAGGACGAGAACCAGAGGCAGGCTCCAATCCTGACGAGCGGCCTTTCGGACTTCCGCGCTCTGACCGTTGATCTCGCGCTCGATGTCGAACAGGGCATCGATCCGTTGCACCATTTCCAGCGCGATCGGCGATATGACGAGCGCCTTCTTGCCCTGCGCTCTTCGGCGCGCATTCGCCTCGGCGTCGGCCATCGCAAAAAAGGGCCGCCTCGCATGGACCCAGCAGGCTGCTTCCGTTATCGGGCCGGGCCTTCGATCCGGAAGATAGAGCTTGGTATAGCCGCCATAGGCGTCCGCCTGCAGAATGCCGCCATAGCCGGCGAGATGCGCCTGCGGGTGCTCGCCCGCGCGATCACGGGAATAGTAGAACATCGCCGACGGTGCGGCCGTGCCGCCGAACGGTCGATCGTCGCGGACATAGACCCAACTTCGGGCGGTATCGGTCTTCCCTGCGGCAAGGACCGGGACCGTCGTGTCGTCGCCGTGCAACCGCTCTGCCGCAAACGTGTGGGCTTCGATCCGTTTGATGATCGGATCGAGTACGGCACAGCAAGCGCCGATGCTATCGGCCACCGTCGACAGGCTGAGGGAAACGCCTTCGCGTTCGAAGCGCTCGACCTGACGATTGAGCGGCAGATGCTGGCCGAACTTGTCGAACAGGATCATCGCCAGAAGATTGGGGCCGGCCCATCCGCGCGGGATGGCATGGAAAGGGGCCGGAGTCTGGCTGATCTTCTCGCAATCGCGGCAGGTGAACTTCTCGCGCACCGTCTGGATCACTTTCCATTGGCGCGGAACGACCTCGAGGGTCTCGGTGATGTCCTCACCCAACTTGCGCAGTCGGTCACCGCGACCGGGCACGACGACGCGTTCGCGCGGAAGATGATCGGGGAAAGGCTTCTTCACCGGCCGGCTGCGGGTAAAGCCGCCGACATTGACGGTGGCCGCCACCGCCATGTCGGCAGCGAGTTCGTCCTCGGTCGCCGCCATCTCCAACTCTGCCAGTTGGAACTCCATCTGATCGATCAGCCGGGCGCGACGCTCCCCCTTCGGGCCATAGAGCTGCCGCTCGAGCTTTTCGATGCGCAACTTCTGCCGGGCAATGACGGCAAGATCCTCCGACGCCTTGGCCTTGGCAACGGCAAGTTCAGCCTCGATCTGGGCGCCCTTGGCGCGTGCCGCGATGAGCTCTGCCCGCAGGGCAGCAACATCGTCGGGAAGCAAATCAGGGCCGTTTTCCATGTCCGAAGTGAATCACAGAAGCCCTGATTTGCCTAGCGTTTCAAAGAACTTGTCCCGGAATATTCGGCTCCGGACGGCTCACCCGGCGCTGGTCGGCCGCCAGGTCTGCTGCGGATTTCGCCAATCAATCCCCTCCAGCAAATAGGACATCTGACCGGCGGTCAGCGCGATCGCGCCACTCTCCGTCGCCGGCCAGATGAAGCGGCCGCGCTCGAGCCGTTTCGCATACAATGATAGGCCGATCCCATCATGCCAAAGGGCTTTTATCAGTCGGCCGCTACGACCGCGAAAGACGAAGACGTCGCCCTTAAACGGATCGCGACCGAGGCCCTCCTGCACCAGCAGCGCCAGACCCTGCATGCCCTTGCGCATGTCGCAGTGACCGCTCGCGATCCACACCCGCACCCCGGAACTGATCGGGATCATTTGAGCGCTCGCATGATCGCGGCTGCCAGGTCGCATGGCGCCGCTGAGCCAATTCTCACCTTCACGCCGTTCGGGAAGTCCACTGCCATGGCCAGTTCGACCGCATCACTGCTGGCAGAGCCAACCAGCTTGGCTGGCGCAAAGGCGGGCTCGGCCTCTTGGACCAAAGCTTGCCGGCGCCATGTGTAGATCAGGCCAGTCGAAACCTCGAAGCGGCGTGCAACTTCAGAAACCACCGCGCCTGGCGCGAAAGCCTCCGCCAGTATCTGCGCGCGATCTTCCAACGACCATCGCCGACGCCGCTCTGGTCCCGTCAGCAAAACTGCATGTCCCATGAATTGCTCAGTGCGCTCTTAAGTCCACTCTTAAGAGCGCAGACTCACGGGAGACGCGCAACTTCGCAAGGCGGTCCCCGCCGGAGGGATACCTTACGGGAGACGGTTGTCGATAGTTCATTAATGTCCCGATCAGTCCCGAGGGTCTGCGCAGTGTGCGCGGTTTAAGAGCAGGGTCACGGGGGAGACTGACGCGAGCCCCACTGCTGAGGGCGTTGCTTCCGAGCCGGCTGTCGAGACGGGCGAAGCGGCGGGGGACGGGGAGGGGCAAATGTCTCGGATCCCGGCCCGCCGAGTTCGCTGACCCTGTGCTCGCACGCTCCGAAGCTGCAATGGCTGAGGTGAGAGCGCCTTACTGTTCGACCCGGCGGGACAAGGATCCGCTGGTCTACGATCTCGACTGGGACGAAGACGAAAGGCTCAAGGAATGGCACAGCATTTGAGGCGGGTCGACGATCTGCCCCCGGTGCTGCTGGCGATCGTCGCCGTCGCTGCCTGGAATGTTGTGGGTGCACGCGCCGTGGCTCGGCCGCTGCTGGCGGGTCCGATCCGGCGTCACCGCCGCGGCGCATCTCGCGGCCGTCAATCTGCGGACGTCGACTAGCCATCGTCGACGTCCGCGTCAACCGGACTATCTCCGTGAACGGACGTCCGGCCAGTCGTCGTACAAGCGACCCATCAGGTAAGGTGTGTAGTCATTGCCATCGTTTTCGAGTTCAACCACATCTTTGATAATGTAGGATGTTTCGCCGCCCAGATGCCCGCCGTCGATGAAACCCTCGAGCGGTATGGTCGATACGCCGGGATCCCAAGGGGATCCAGTCAGCTTCAATTTCGCATCGGTGATCGTTCGCAGCCGCTTGGTTGCAGTCGAATTCTCAAAAACAACGAGCTGGGGTCGGGTTACGTCTGATGCATTGACGCCGAAATATCCCCGTAGGTCGAAGTAAAATTCCTTCTCATCTTCCGCCGTGGTCGGAAGTTGATCACCCAGGCTTGCCGTTAACTCGACGAGACGGAAGTCCTTTCTGGAAGCAAAGCCGTGAAACTCCTCACCGTCATCAAAAAAATCGACGGTGCCGAGCTTTTTCGGCATTCCCCAGAACTCGCGTCCGGTGACGATGTTGACCTCTTCCGTCTCGAGAACCGTGAGATAGTAGCTTCCTTCAATCACGCCGTGTCTGGCGTTGACGCCAATGATCATCGCGCGATCACGTCCCGCACGGTTCGAGACACCTTCGATCCATTCCATGAAAGACATGAAGCCGATTGTGACGATGGGCTCATCAGCAGGCGCCAAGCATGGCGGCAGAACGCTTCGGACAAACCTCTCTGTTGTCCGAAACCTGACATATGTGTAGGTGTGATGTGTTCTGATGTCATCATAGTACCTGCGGTACTGGGCGATCTGCTCAGATGTCCAAACATAACCCATGGTACACTTCCTTTACTTCTTGGGCTTTTGCGGTGAGGCGAAAGCTTCGTTGATGTTGAAAACGATGTAACCAGCAAACACGAGGCCGATCATGATGTAGGGGAGCCATTGCATTACGCCCTCGGCTCCGGTCATGAAGCTATCGACGAACAAGCAAAAGAAAACGATCATTCCGACCAACACGACAGCAATCTGAAGTGGCGAGCGGTTGGTTTCCTTGAACACCTCCTTGACCGCACCGACGCAAAGAATGATGTACGGCCCGACCCAGAACAAAGAGTAGAGTGTCGATAGGTAGGCAGTGGATTGGAGCGGGGGAGACGAGGCCAGGTATTGGAGGGCGACCGGAATGCCTGCGGCAGGCGCCGCCATCAACACTGTCGCGCCCGTTGGGGAGCCGAACCGCGGATGGATTCTCGAGAATATTTCCGGCAGGAACTTGTTTTGCGCTGCTGTCGCGAAAACGCGGCTGCCGTAGTTGATGAAGGCGACGAGGCTTGCGAAGGTTGCGCCAATCAGCAGAAGATCGATTGGTTTCTGGAGGTAGGGCATTCCGGCAACCTGAGTGATGATCGCAGTGGGAGAAATGCCCTCGTTTAACTCAGCAACGTGTGCGTTTATGATCGGCGTGCAGACGAAGAGCATGCCCACATATGCGACGCCAGTTATAAGCAGTACGCTGTTCAAGATGATGGGCACATTTTTCTTCGGATTTCTCGTTTCCGCAGCGAGCGATGCAAGCGCGTCGATGCCGACAAAATAGGCGAGCCCGACGATTGCACCGCGGATAACGCTGTGCCAATCCGTATCGGCAAGTACGAACTGGGAATGAAGGTCAAGCCCGGTGTTCGCCGCCGCTCCTATAGTCGCTGCAAGAACCAGCGGGAGCGACAGGAAAGCAAGCCAGGCAGTCAGCGAAATCGATGCGTCAAGCCCGCGCCAGGCGCAGGCACCTGCCAAGCCGGCTATTGCGATGGCTGAAAGCGACTGAAACCAACCGGCGTTCGCGGGTTCGAAGCCAATGCTCTGCAGGAAACTGCTCGTGAACATGACTGTGCTTGCGGTCACGGCACCGCACGCGATCAGGAATCCCAGGAGATATGACGCGGCGACGAGCCTTTCCAACCGGCGACCAAAAGCCAGGCCGACATATGACATCATCGAACCGGTTACGACGTACCGGCGTGCAAAAATATTGACGGCAGCCATGACGCAGAGAGTCGCGCACATAGCCAAGAGCATCGACAACCAAGCTCCGTTTCCGCTTTCCAACGGTAAGTACGCAGCGCCGATGAGTGCTGACGGAATGATTTGTTGACCCGACAAGCCGAGTACGACCACGCTAGCGACGCCGACCTTATTCGCGGTGGCTGGCATAACCGTCTCCTGACGGAGCTCCTCAGCCAGTTCGGAAGAAGTACCATTCATTTTCTTATCCCCTCTTGCTTGGACACGGCCAGCCGGTAACGGCTGGCCGTGCGCTGCGGATTACTTCGCTTTGGCGTGCTCGTATGACTCTTCCTCACTGTAGGGAAACCACCAGAAATCCTGGGGCGCGGCAGCCGGGTCGATCATCACGAACTTTGATGACTGGAACTGGGCGAGGCCCTCAGGGCCCAGCTGGCGACCAATACCGGAGAGCTTACGTCCGCCAAACGGCAATGCGTCGTTGTCGAGAACAGGAGCGTTGATCCAAAGAATCCCCGAATCCACCTCGTTGACCGCTCGCATCATCTCGCCCATATCGCGGGAATAGAGGTTTGCGCCGAGGCCAAATTCCGAGCGGTTTGCCAGTTCAAGAGCTTCATCAAAGCTTTTAACCCTGCAGATCGGGGCGGCAGGACCGAAGGATTCGCCGTTCATGATCTCGGCGTCAGGTGAAACATCCGTCAAAACAGCCGGTTCGATGAACCAGCCATGATTAAGACCTGAAGGGCGACCGCCTCCAGTCGCGAACTTTGCGCCTTCTTGTCGCGCACGCGAAAGAAGCGCCTCGAAGCGATCCCTTTGACGGACGGTTGCCATAGGGCCGATGTCGACGTTCTCAAGCCCGTTGCCGATGCGCAACTTCTTTGTTTCGGCAACCAGTTGTTCAACGAACTCGTCGTGAATGCTGTCATGCACGTAGAAACGTTCGGCGGAAGTGCAAACCTGACCGCAGTTGAGATAGGCGGCAAAGGCAGCGGCTCGAACGGCAACATCCATCGGAGCCGACGGCATGACAATGAAGGGGTCGTTGCCCGAGGCTTCGATCAGTGCGGGCTTGAAGGTTTCCGCACACACCTTCATGATTTCCTGCGCAATCGGTACCGAACCGGTATAGGCGATGCAGTGCGTCTTCTTGCTTTTCACGAGATGTTGGGCAACGCGTGGACCGCCAGTAACAACCTGGACCAAGCCCTTCGGTAGGTCCGCGAAGACCTCCATGAACTTGAGCGTTGTGATGCTGGTCTGCTCATGCGGCTTGATTATTACCGAGTTCCCAGCGGCAAGAGCAGCCGCAAGTTCCCAGCACAGGAGAACCAGCGGAAAATTGAAGGGAAGGATGATAACGACCGTGCCGAGCGGTTCCTTAATCGAGAAGTGAAACTGGCCGGGAACGGTAGCTCCTGCAATCCGACCCACCTCGTTTCGGCCGAGTTCCGCATAATAGTCAATTGCCGTTGCGCACCACGATGTTTCGTCCACGGACTCCTTGAACGGCTTACCTACCTCCCGCGTCATGAAGTAGCCATAGATCGCCTTGTCGCGTCGAATTCGAGCAGCTACCTCGTGGAGCATCGTGGCGCGAGTGCGGGGATCGATCGAGAGCCACCGCTTGCGGGCAATATTTGCTATATCGAGAACGTTCTCAACTTCGGTTTCCGCCGCGTTCGCGATTTCAGCAAGTCGGTCTTCGGTTGCGGGATCGATGACCGAAATTCGTTCAGAGGACTGGCTCTTGAGATATGTGCCGTCGACGTAAAGCGTCCCAGAAAGTCGGTCAAACTCTTGGTGAAGTGACATGTATGCTCCTTTCGAAATCCAGCTCCCTGGATTTCTTCTTTTGGCCTGCGCCATTTCCGCTTGGGAAGGTTGATGATTATGCGATCGCGTTGGCCGTCTCGGCGCTTGAGGTCTTCGCGTCCCTGGCAGCCAGAACAGCGGCAACGTTCAGAAGGATCAGTGATGCGGCCGCGGCGATGAAGCCAACCGTGTACAGCGATGTGGCGTCCTTCACGTAACCGAGAACGAGAGGGTAGAGGACCCCGCCGACGATGAAGCCGACACCCATGATGAAACCATTGGCAGTTGCCGCGAGCGCGACGCCGACGGAGTCAGCCGCGAGGCAGTATGCCAATGGGAGGCCGCCGTATGCGAACAGGCCCGAAATCGGAAGCATCGTTGCGAGCAGCCAGTACTGCTGCGACCAAAGTGCGAAAGCTGCGCCCACAAAAGAGGCGGTCATTCCTATGCCCGAGATCAAGATCAGCGGCTTTCGACGACCGACACGATCGGAGATCAGGCCAAAACCGACTGCGCAGATCATACCGACCAACGGGTAAAGCGAACCGACGATACCGGATGCCTGCTCTGTCCAGCCGTTTTCTTCCATGAGGATCGTGGGCACCCAGTAAATGGCGATGGAGTAGGTGCCCCATACGCCGGTCAAAAACAGCGCAGCAATGATAACGTTTCGATGGCTGACTACGCCAACATAGTTGGCCATTGTCTCGGCAAACGACGCAGCTCGCGTCACGTTAGACTGCCGATAATCGGGAGGCTCTTTCAGCATTGCAAAAGCGACGACGGTTGCGAACACGAGAATCGCCGCGCCAATCAATGATCCGCTACGCCAGCCGTAGTCTTGGAGAATGATCGCATAACCGTAAAGCGCTGCGACCGTCCCAATGCCGTCCGTGGCCAACATGGTGCCCATGAAGATGCCGAGCCGGTCGGAACTCTCCGCCCAGCGCATGGCAAGCGTGTAGGGGCCAAGGAACAACAGAGGGATGCCGGCCCCCTGAAGAAGGCGGGCAAGAAGCATCGTCTCGTATGTCGGCGCGTAGGCAAACGCGATCTGGCCAAGTACGTTGATTGCGAGACCGAGAACGGTGACGTTCTTTGCCCCCCACCGGTCAACCAACACACCGGCAAAGGCCACCACTATCCCCCCCGCCAAGGCTGAGGCTGACGCCAGAGTTCCAACCATAGTGTAAGTCATGCCGAGATCCTGCATCATCGCGGGGATCTGAGTGGCGTAGCCGACGTAAGGGATAAAGATCGCCAGCGTTACTGAGAAGCACAGGGCAAGCGCGCGCCACTGATCTGCTCCGGTGTCAAGTTTGACATTTTTCATTTTCGCGTCCTCCTCAGCGCGATCGTTCAGCAGTGCCTGGACGCGATCATGCCGCGGTCGGCACGCCAAGGCGCTCGCGGCGATCCCCAAGGGAAAGCCGCTCGCTGATCAAAATTCAGATAGCTGCCAAGGCTCGCTTTACTTGAAGCGCGCAGCCTTCGGGAAAAGACGGAAATCGTCGTATTTCTGGCCGAAGATAAACGGCTTGTAGGCGTCTGGATTTTCCAGCTCGTGCACAAATGGCACGGTCCAGCAGGAAGCGCCTTCCGCATAGTATGCCTTGCCAACCGAAACGACCGGAATCGTATCGAGCGGGTCAAACGGGCTGCCTGCAAGTTTCAGAGTGGCGGTGCCTTCGCGCGTGACCCTGTAGTCTTCCTCAATCTGCAGGCACACGAGATTCACGCCGTTCTGGAAGCCTCGTCCAGACGGATGTGGCTGCGCTTTCAGTTCGAAGTCGAGTGAGTTATTGGATTTCGTTGGTCCCAGATCCGGACCAAATTCGGCGTTGATCTCGATAAGACGAACACCGTTGCGCTCCGAGTAGCCGTATGCCTGCTGACCATCGAAATAAAGCTGAGCGGTCCCCAGCTTTTTCCCCTCTCCCCAGAGCTCCCGGCCGATCGTCACCGGTGAGTCACCGCTGACGAAGAGCGTCAGCATCGTCGTGCCTTCATGCTCTCCGTACTTGCACTTCAGGTAAATGATGCCGCAGTCAAATTCCCCGCAAAGGGCGCTCTGCCAGCGGGAAACGTTGGCATAGGCGATCGGTTCGTCCGCCGGCTCGAAGCAGGGCGCCAGCACCGAGCGGACGAATTCCTTCGTGGTGGTGAATTCCACAGTTACGGATTCGGTTGTAAATTGACCTCGTGCCATCAGGTCTTCGATTTCTTTAACCTGCTCGGCCGTTTTGACGAAGCTCATTGCGTTTCTCCTCTAATTTCTCCTGAGAGCGCTGACTGAAAGCTCATAGCTTCGCGCCCCGGTCGCATCGCGGAATTCGCGTGCACACGGCAATCCCATCACTGGTGTAACTTTGCTGGCAGCCGTTTCCCTTGTGTTTTTGTTGTGCAGCGAGCCAGCTTCGCGACGCTATGTTAAATTTTTCGAACATTCAACTCGTTTTTTCGAACGCCTGACCGAATGCAAATTCTGCTTTGGTTCCGTGGTCCATGCGGCTCTCACAGCAGAGCCTCAACTCATCACGGAGTTTTCCTGCGGATTGCACAATTTAAGGGCAGTCGTGTTGACTCAACTCGCAAAGCTTATATGTTTTCTGTAAGGTTTGGATTAATTGTTTGGCACTCGCGCCACGCTTAGGACATAGCCATGACTGAAACGATACTGGACAAGTCGCTCTACCGCTTCGACGAGCGAGAACCGTCTTATTGGGAGGCCACCGTCACTCGGCCCGCGGAGCGCATCTTGCAATCGACGGTCAGCACCGAGGTGGCGATCATTGGAGGAGGCTTCACCGGCTCGTCCGCAGCGCTACATCTAGCGAGAGACTATGGTATCGGGGCCGTTGTACTGGACGCCGGTTCGATAGGGTGGGGCGCATCCGGAAGAAACGGCGGGTTTGTCAATATTCCCGCGAGCAAGCTCAGTGTAGCGCAACTGGTGCGGCGGTTTGGACTAGAGGAGACAAAGCGCTTCTTCGCAGCCTCCGTCGAGGCGTCCAAGTTGCCGAAGGCCTTGGCTGAGGAGGAGGGCTTTGACATTAAGCCCCAAGGTCGAGGCTGGTACACAGTCGCGCATCACCCAAATCGCATGCCTAAACTGCGGGACTACGCCGACAGGCTACAGAACCACTTCCAGGTCCCGTGCCGGATTCTCGAAGCAGACGAGTTTCGCTCCACGGTTCATAACGGAACTGAAGCATTCGGTGGACTTCACATGGATGTCGGGCACGCCCTTCATCCGTTATCTTACTGCCTAGGCATTGCTGGCGCGGCCGAGCGGCGCGGCGCGGAACTCTACTCCTCAAGCCCCGTCGTGAAATGGGAGCGCGAAGGGTCGCGGCATCGTTTGGTCACCGCTGGCGGAACCGTTCTGGCTGATCGAGTGATCGTCGCAACGAACGGATATACCAGCGATCGCCTTCATCCCTCCATCGCAGGGCGGATACTTCCGGCGATATCGAACATCCTTGTCACGCGTCCGCTCTCTAGAGAGGAGCTTGCAGGGCAGAATTGGCTTTCAGAGTCGCCAATCATCAACACGCGAACGTTGGTGTACTATTACAGATTGCTCCCTGACCGCCGAATCCTCTTCGGCGCTCGCGGGGATGTATCAGGTAACGTTCAGTCGATGGAGAAGATCCGTCAGCGGATGTCTTCGGAGTTTGCACGCATTTTTCCGACTCTGAGAAGCGTTTCGTTCGACTATTTCTGGAGGGGGGTGGTCGCGTTGTCGCAAAAACTCACGCCTTCACTCGGCCAGTTCGAAGAAGAACCCAGCGTTTATTATGCGCTCGGCTACCAGGCGAATGGTGTTGCGACCGCACCTTACGCCGGCAAGCTTGTCGCAAAAGCAATCGGCGAACGCCAGCGCGTGAGCGCACCGCTGCCGATGGCGGGGCTACCAGCACGGTTCCTGATCCCGACCGCCCGCCCGGCTGCTCTTGCAGCTGCATATACCTGGTATCGGTTCACCGACTGGTACCAAGATCGCAAGGCTTGATGTCAGAGGATTGTCCGAGCTCTACAATCACAACACTAGTGGAGGCAACATGAACCACTCAAGCGAGGTCGTCGAACTGGACTGGACCGGCCACGGCATTAGCGTGGCGCACCGCGCAACGAGAGGATTGCGAGAGCCAAGCCCACCAATTGAGCAACGCGAAATCCTGTACGAAGATCTTGACGCTGGCATAGTCGTGGGCTCGTCCCTGTTTTGCCCAGCGTCGACGCAGATGAAGAGTGAGTGGAAAGACGAGCTTCTGACAGTACAGCAGGGGCGGGCGACGATTGAGCTCGCAGACGGAGGTACGATTTCGGTCCAGGCCGGCGACACGGCTTTCATCTCTGCGGGCACAGCTCATCGTTGGATCTATCATGAATCCTTCGCGAAGGAGTTTCTGTGGTTGCTTGAAAGCGAATCTGGTGTTCCGACAGCAATCAAAATTGATCCTGAGCTCGAGCTATCTCCTAGCCGATCTCCGGGCAACGATGTGCTGCTCACCGACACTCCAGAGTGCAAGAGTAAGATCCTTTATCAACGCACCGACGGCCGGCTAACCCTCATGCTATGGTCGTCCACGCCCTATCGGCGTCGGTCTGCCTCACATGCAAAGCATGAATTGATGCGCTTTATTTCCGGAGCAGCAAGGCTGCGTCAGGCCCATGGCAGGACCTTTAGCTGTGGCCCGGGTTATGGCGTCTTCGTTCCCGTCGGCGCCGATGTGGCCTGGGAGAACGACACCGACGTTCTCAAAATCGCGTGCTTTGTTTCCTGAACTTCGGATTGAACGGCTTGAAAGCAGCGTCAATACACATCCTCGCAGTCATCCTTGTCGCCTGTGTGCAGTTTCTGCGTCGCCCGCCCGCCCGAGCCGACGGCCGCAGCTAGTTCCTCGTGTGCCCAATCCACGCCATACAAGTGGGAATTTCGGGGCCCCAGCATTCTCACTGCCCCCGGCGGCGCTTCAATGCGGTACTGCTTCTTTGCGGCGGGCGCCGCGAGGCAGAGAGCGGCTGCATCGGTGCGGAACAGTTGCGCGGCTGGCCGAGTAGTTCGCTCGAGAACGGCGACTATGCAGTGCGCGTGCGTCCAAAAGCGCGCAGCAATGCCACCGTGACGCTCCTAAAACACAACTGGAACGGCGATAGCCAGGGGAGGGGCGGCTATCGCAGAACGTGCATGGAGAATGGCATTGCGAGGGACTGCGGAGATGCCGACATGACCAACCATCTGCCCACACACACGAGACTGACGACTGGTCTTCGGTTCGAATCCTTTCAAGGCGAGGATCGGAATCGACATCCCGGACTGGCGGCATGTTGCCGGCTTCCGATCGTCTCGGTCGGGTGGAACTTTTCCGTTCAACTCGCCCATCGAAACGAGCAAAGAGCGCCAGGAGCAGTTATTGCTAATCGACTACTCTAACGTCGCGTTCGGGGCCAAGACCGGACATCAATCGAAGTCGACGCCCGGCCGGTGCGAACGCGCCTCGCACGAGGACCCCAGCGGTTTGTCGATCTCTCGGAGCCTCTCGCCCACGAGCGTGGGCGAGACAGTCCAAATCGGATGTTCCCGTTGACTCTTAGTGGAAGCGGCTCAACACTGATTGGTTGCATACTTTTTTCCGGAACAAATTGGCTAGGGAGGAAGCAATGGAAGCCGTCAATCGTAGATCCACACTCGCGCTCGGTCTTACAATGGCCGCCACACCTCTGATCGCTTGGGTGACACCAGCAGCCGCCCAGACCTACGGCCCGGATGAGGGTGAGGAGGTCGGTCCCGGTGTCAGAGTTGTTGCGCTTGGTGAGCGGGCTTCCGTCATACCGGCTTATAAAATGGTCAAGCTGCGCGATGTTGTTATCCAACCCGGCGCGAAGACGCCGGACAACGTGATGAAGAACGACATGCTCTGCCACATGACTGAGGGAGAACTTTCAGTCATTCAGAACGGAAAGAAATTCACAGTCAAGAAGGGTGACGTTTGGACCTGCGCTAACGCCGATACAACAGAAGGCACCCAGAACGCGAGCAGTGCGGTCGCGATCATGCGGGTCATCGATTTGATGACCTCATAAGGAAGGGGCGGCAACGGCGGCTCTAAGCGGCCCCGAGTCGTCGTTGCCGTCATGCGGGCGATCTGTGTGCAGGAATGTCCGCTGTTGGCGCAGTGCTGCTGTTCACAGACGTAAGCGTGGACGTCGCCTTGGGTCGATCTTCCACGTTCCTTACAGGTCGCGAGAGGGTGGAATGGAGACCCTTCCTCGGTCGGGCTGCGATCAGGCGCGGAGACTGTACGAAGCTGTCAGGGAGGCGCTTCACAGTTAGCCTCTGTGATTTCGAGCAGAGGCCGGCCCCGTCATGCGCCTTACCTCTTTTCAATGCACCCGGGTGAAGGAGAAGCTGCCGGGGCGCAGGTTGCCCGAAAGCGGATAGACAGATGACAGTTTTCTCGCGGTCGGGGATGCCGGCGATAGTTTGGCGGGAGACTGGCGTCGCGGACGAGCGACTGAAGTTGCGGATTGCCGCGATCTGCTGGCGCTGGAGGCGAAGGGCTCGACGAGCGAGGCGGAGGCATGGCCGATGTTCGAGCGCCGCAGACGCGACTTTACTTTTCGCACTACGCAACTCCTTGCCATCCCTCGCGGATGTGACGGTATCCATCGCGATAGACGGCCTCGGGCGTCTCGGAAAAGTCGCGCCAGACCTTCGTTGCAGCCGCAAGCTCCTTTAGTGCACGGCCGAAGGCTTCGATCGTCAGCCATTGGTCATAGCCGCTTGCGCGGATCGCCTTGAAGGTCTCGGTCCAGGGGATGTTCCCCCGGCCCGGCACGCCGCGGTCGTTCTCCGAGATGTGGACATGTACGATGCGGTCCTTGTTACGGGTGAAGGCTCCGATGGGGTCGGCTTCTTCGATATTGGCGTGGAACGTATCGTACATGGCCCGAATATTCGGATGCCCAATTGCATCAATATGGCCGGCAAGGTCGTCCATCGTGTTAAAGAGATAACATTCGAAGCGGTTCAGCGCCTCGAGCGCAACGGTGACGCCGCGCTCAACGGCATGATCGCCGATCGTGCGCTGCGAGGAGATGGACCGCTTCAGTTCCGCAGCGGTCGGCCCGGTGCCGGAGAAATGGCCGAGCGTAGAGTGTAGCGGTCCGCTCAATGTGTCCGCACCGAGCGCGGATGCGCAGTCGATAGCCCATTGCATATAAGCGATGCCGCGCTTGCGTGCCGCTGGATCAGACGAGATCAGGTTCATGGAAGGGTCGCTCATCGCGGAGACGGCAGTGCGCTCCAGTCCAATGACGTCGAGCAGCGCGCCGAGCCGCCGGTAATCGTCCGGTGCGCCTTCGAAGATCGGAATCTCGACGCCGTCGAATCCCGTCGCCTTGATGTCCCGGAGTAGCGCCTCATGTTTCCGCCCGACGCTCGTGGTCCAGAGAAACATGCACATGCCGACCTTCATCATCCCCTCCAGTTTTTCGAGTGCAGCCAGTCTGGTCATACCAAATGTGCAGACTTGGTCAAGCCGACAGGTAATTTCCAAGAGGTGGCGATCGACCGAAATGCGCCAAGAATCCGGAGAAACGAGGAAAACGTGGCGTTAGGTCGGGCTTTGTGGATGGCTTGCGGGTGACGTTAATTTGCGATAGACCTTCTTAAGGGGAGAAATTGGCCAAACCAGATGGGGCCGTAAAGAAAAAAGGTCCCGCATTTCCCGTCGGTGCGGGGGCAGCGACGATTTGGGAGGACATGAATGCACCTTTCGACGCACAATTGGATGCGGGCGGAGCCTCTCGCCGTTACGCTGAACCGCATCAAGAAGTACGGCTACGAGAGCATCGAGATTTCGGGCGAGCCGGCCCAGTACGACATCAATGGCACTCGCGCACTCCTCAAGGAACACGGCATTCGCTGCTGGGGCGCGGTGACGTTGACACTCGGCGAGCGCAACCTCGCGGCCAAGGATGAGGGCCAGCGCGCAAAATCCGTGGACTACGTGAAGAGCGTCATCACCATGGTGAGTGAACTCGAAGGCGAGATCCTCACCCTTGTACCGGCGACCGTCGGCAAGGTCGTTCCGGACGGTACCGAGGAAGAGGAGTGGAAGTGGGTCGTCGATGCGACCAAGGAATGCTTCGCCCACGCCCAGAAAAAGGGCGTCCGGCTGGCGATCGAGCCACTCAACCGTTTCGAGACATATTTCTTCAACCGCGCCGCCCAGGCGCTCGCGCTCGCCGATGCGGTGCATCCGGATTGTGGTGTCTGCCTCGATGCCTTTCACCTCAACATCGAGGAGGAGGACATGTACGAGGCGATCAGGCTCACCGGAAAGCGGCTTTTCGATTTCCACGTGGCGGACAATAACCGCTTTGCGGCAGGCCTCGGTCATCTCGACTGGCCGAAGATCGTCGCCACTCTGAAAGAGATCGGCTACGGCGGCGCTCTCACCAATGAGTTCGTCGCTCCGGTCGACCGCACGCCGGCGGCGAAATATCCCGACATGGTCGAGCGCAGCCCGGTCGATATACCGCCGGAGCAGCTCAAGTTCATCCAGGACCACGGATCGAGCCTGCTGACCGAGAAGTTCTACGACGATCAGATGCGGATCACCGCCGAGACCATCCTGCCGCTGATCAAGTGAGGGCCGGTCCCGCGCATGCCCTGCGGCCGGCGCGCCGCGAGGTTGGGGAGGCGAAATGCGTATCAAGACCGTCCAAGCCTGGTGGGTTCGCATACCCATCGAAGCGAGTCGGCAGCATCGCAGCGATTTCGGTCGCGTGACAACCTTCGACGCGGCGATCCTGCGCATAGAAACAGATGACGGGATCGTGGGGTGGGGTGAGGGCAAGAATGCTGCGGGCAGCGCGGGTACTTACGGCGCGCTCGTGCACATGCTCAACCATGAGGTGCGGCCGAGGCTCGTCGGCCGCGACGCCGGCGATATCTCCGCAATCTGGGAGATGCTCTACAACGGCGTGCGCCACGAAACGGCGGCGATGTCGGGTCATGCGATGCCGGAACTCTCGCGCCGGGGCCTCTCCATTGCCGCGATCAGTGCGGTCGACATCGCATTGTGGGACATTCTTGGCAAATCGCTGGGCGTGCCGGTATGGAAGCTTCTCGGCGGGCGCAAGGCGGACCGATTGCCTGCTTATGCTTCCGGCGGGTGGGAGAGTGCCGAAAAGATCGGCAGCCAGCTGCAGTCCTACATTGCCGCTGGCGGTTTCAAGGCGGTCAAGATGAGGGTCGGCGCAATGGACCGCGCGCCGCATGTCTCGGCCGCCCGCGTGCGTGCTGCCCGCAAGGCGCTAGGCCCCTCGGTGGATCTCATGGTCGATGCGCATGGCACCTATACGGTTGCCGACGCGAAACGTTTCATCCAGCTCGTCCAGGATTGCGATCTCGCCTGGTTCGAGGAGCCGGTGATCGCAGACGACAAGGCCGGCATGGCGGAAGTGCGCGCCGCTGGAAAGGTGCCGATCGCAGCCGGCGAGAGCGAGGCCACGCGTTTCGCCTTCCGCGACCTTGCGGTGCTGCGCTCGGCCGATATTTTCCAGCCCGATCCGGCCTTCTGCGGCGGCATTACGGAAGCCATGCGCATTGGTGCGATCGCCAGTGCCTTCAACCTCCGTTTCGCCCCGCATTTGTGGGCCGGCGCCCCATGTTTCTTCTCGGGCCTGCACATCTGCGCGGCTTCCCCGGCAAGCTTTGTCATCGAATACTCGGTTGGCGCGAACCCGATGATCCACGACCTCGTCGAGGAGACCCTGGCTGTGAGAGACGGGATGATAGAAATTCCTGATAAACCCGGCCTGGGATTTACGATAAACGAACGCGTCCTGGAGACTCATGCGCAAAGACTGTAACCATGAAAGAAAACAATCTGCTTTCCGATCTGGCGGCCCATCTATTTACGACTTCGAGCAGCAATGGGCGAACGCCATCGGAGCGAGAGCTCGCCGAGCACTTCGCCGTTAGCCGGGGGCAGCTCCGGGAGGCTCTGGCAATCCTGGAAGCCATGCGCATTGTCGAGCGCCGGGCGAAGTCGGGCATTTATCTGACGACGACGGAGGCGAGCGTCGAGGCGATAGCACTCTTTGCGCGTGCCGGCGTGCCACTGGACCCGATCGTGATCTACGAAACGGTGGAGCTCCGCAAGATCCACGAGATCAAGGCGGCGGAACTCGCCTGCGCGCGGGCGACGGAGGAGAACTACGAACGCCTGCGCGAGATTCTCGCCGCTTCCGAGGCGAGGATCGCTGCAGGCGAGGGCCTCGCGCGCGAGGACAGGGATTTTCATCTGGAGATAGTGCGGGCGACGAAGAATAGCGTGTTCTACCGCGTCTGCAGCGTTTACTACACGATGGGCGAGCAGCGGCTACCCATCTACTTCGCGGATATCGCCCGCAGCCGCCGCTCGCACGAGGAGCACATCCGTATCTACGAGGCGCTGCTCGCACGCGACGGCAATCTCGCCCAAGCATTGATGAATGCGCATCTGCAGGGCGCGGAAAGCTACTGGAAGGGCCTCATCGGCGGGCCTGCGACAGCCGCGGAGTAGTCCCCGGTCGGCAATGAGGAGGCCGATGAGTTTCATTTTCTCGACCCATCCCCTGCACCGCGACGCCGAGGCCATGCTGAAAGCGGCGGGTGATCTCCGCGTCGCGTCCGCCGCCGATCCCGAGACGTTGCTTCGTGAAGGCGAGGGTGCGGAGATTGTCATCGTGCGCGCGCCGATTCCGCCCGCCTTCTTCGGAAACGTACCGGCCCTGCGTGCGGCAGTCCGGCATGGCGCGGGGCTCGACATGATTCCCTATGACGCGGCCACGGCGGCCGGCGTGCTTATCGCCAACGTGCCGGCCGTCAATGCGCCGACTGTTGCGGAGCACGTGTTCATGGTGACGCTTGCGTTGCTGCGCCAGTTCCGTCCTATGGACCGCGATCTCAGAAGCAGGGGTTGGAGTGCTGGGCGAACTCACTCGGACCGAGCACTCGACCTCGCCGGACGCACCATGGGCATCATCGGCATGGGCAATGTGGGAAAGGCGGTCTTCCGGATCGCGAAGTACGGGTTTGGGCTGGAGATCGTTGCCAACAGCCGCTCGCCGGAAAGCCTGCCGGACGGTGTGCGCTTTCTCTCGGTCGACGACCTGGTTTCCATCGCGGACATCGTCGTTCTCTGCTGTCCGCTTACACCCGAGACGACCGGCCTTATGAGCCGCGAGCGAATAGCGCGCACGAAGCCGGACGCGCTCCTGGTAAACGTGTCGCGCGGCCTCGTCGTGGACGATGCAGCGTTGATCGAGGCGCTGGAAGCGGGCCGTATCGGCGGCGCGGCCCTCGACGTGTTCTCTACACAGCCCCTGCCGCTTGAGCATCCTTACTTCCGGCTCGACAATGTGATCGTGACGCCTCATCTCGCCGGCATCACCGAGGAAAGCATGATGCGCATGGGAACGGGAGCTGCGGCCGAAGCAATCCGCGTCCTGAAAGGCAGGCTGCCCACCAATCTCCGCAACCCTGAGGTTGTCGAACACTATAGGCGACGGTTCCCGGCGTAAGGCATGGCGACTTCGCCCCCTCTGGATGGCGGGGCTCTTCTGCCGCAATCGCTCATTTGTGGCCAGCTGGCCGTTGTCGATCGGGACTCAGCCAGAGTGGCGCAGGCTCACTCCGCTTCCGCCGTCGAACAGCACGACCTTTTCCGGGTTCCAGGAGAAGCGAACAGACTGCTCGATCTCGAGGTCGGTCTGAGCCGGCACCGTCGCCTGCAAGAAGTGGTTGCCTGTGCGAAGCGTGACGATCTTCTCGACGCCATGATTCTCGACATCGTGGACGCGGGCTTCGCCGGGTGCGCCGCTTTCGAGGAAGAGATCCTCAGGGCGGATGCCGAAGGTGAGGGGCCGCCCGTCAACCGCAATGCCGAGCGCCGCGCCATAAGGCAAGCGATAGCCTTCGTCCGCGACAGCCTCGCTGCCCGCAAGCCTCCCCGAGATCAGGTTCATCGGCGGCGAGCCGACGGCGCGTGCAACGAAAGTGTTGACTGGATTGCGGTAGATCTCCTGCGGCGTGCCGGTCTGAACGAGCTGGCCGTTGTTGAGTACGCCGATCTTGTCGCCCATCGACATGGCCTCGATCTGATCGTGGGTGACGAAGAGGAAGGTTGCCCCGAGATTCATCTGGAGGTTCTTGAGCTCGGTGCGCAGCGCCTCCCGCAGTTTGGCGTCGAGGGCGGAAAGAGGCTCGTCCATCAGAAAGACGCGCGGCTTGCGCACGATGGCCCGACCGATGGAAACGCGCTGCATCTCGCCACCGGATAGGCGGTCCGTCTTGCGGTCGAGCAAATGCTCGATGCGGAGCGTCCTCGCGGCGCGGGCGACACGCTCCTTGATCTCGGCCGGTTCGACCCGCCGGATGCGAGGTTTGAGTGGGAATTCGAGGTTCTCACGCACCGTATAGCGGGGGTAGAGCGAATATTGCTGCAGCACAAGCGCCACGTCGCGTTCGGCGGCGCCCCAGTCGGCGACGTCCTCACCATCGATGAAGATCTGTCCGCCGGTCGGCTTCTCTAGCCCGGCAATCAGCCTGAGAGTCGTCGTCTTGCCGGCGCCCGTCTCGCCGAGCAGCACGAAAAACTCTCCGTCGGCAATTTCGAAACTGAGATCCTTCAGGGCAGTGTGGCTTCCGAAGGTCTTGGTGATGCCTTTGAGTTCGATATGCGCCATCAGAGCCTGATCCCGAAAGATGTGCCGGTCGAGCTGTCGAAGAAATGCGCCTGAGCCGGATTTATCCGAACCCAGACGGCCTCGCCGGGTCTAGGTACGAAGCCACTTTTCGTCCTTGCGCGCAGCATCTTCTCGCCAACCTGCAGGTCTATGATGTCATGCGAGCCGAGCGGTTCGATGATATGGGCCTCGACGGGCACGAAGCCCTCACGTGCTTCTCGCGAGACGAGAACCCCTTCAGGTCGCACGCCGAGGGTGAGGTTGCCGTTTTCGGCCCCGGCGGCCGCGAGCTGGGCCGTTAGACTGGACGGAAAATCGAAGGCGGCTGGAGCACCTCGGATCAGTACGCGCGCATGCCCGGCGTCCTCGGAAACCGTCACCTCAGCCATGTTCATGACCGGGCTCCCGACGAATTGCGCGACGAACATGTTGGCAGGACGAGCATAGACCTCATGGGGGCTCCCGACTTGCTGCAGCACACCTTCATGCATGACGACAATGCGGTCGGCGAGGGACATGGCTTCGACCTGGTCATGGGTCACGTAGATCGTAGTCGAGCCCTGTTTGATGTGAAGCCGCTTGATCTCGGCGCGCATCTCTTCCCGGAGCTTCGCGTCGAGCGCGCCGATCGGCTCATCCATGAGCATCGCCTTGGGACGCCGGACGAGTGCCCGGCCGATCGCCACGCGCTGCATGTCGCCGCCCGAAAGAGCGGAGGGCCTTTTTGCGAGCAGGTGCGTGATCTGCAGCGTTTTTGCAACCGCCTGAACCTCGCGCTCGATATCCGCACGGTTGCCGCGCGTGGCGCGAAGCGGGAAGGCGATATTCTCGAAGACCGTCATGTGCGGGTAGAGCGAGAAGGACTGGAACACAAAGGCGATGTCCCGGTGCGACGCCTTGATGTTCTGTACCGGCTGACCGTCGATGAGGATGTCGCCTTCGTCGATCGTTTCGAGCCCGGCGATCGCGCGCAGGGTCGTCGTTTTGCCGCAGCCGGACTGGCCGAGCAGAACAATGAACTCGTTGTCGGCGATGGCGAGATTGAGGTTCTTGATGACCTGAACGGCACCAAAGTGCTTCTCAATGCCGCGTAGTTCAATCTGCGTCATGGGTTCCTGCTCTCGTCAGTTTTCTGTTCCGGCGGGACCTTCGACGTGATCATGAAGGCAATCAGCCCGACTAAAGTCATCGTCAGTCCGTAGCGATGAAGGAACAGGTTCCATGGCTGGCACAGCGCGATGATGCCGAATATCATCAGGAGCTGTGAGCCCGGCTCGAGAAACTTCTGGTTTATGGCACGAAACGTCATTTGCGGATCGCTCCGAAACTCATGCCGCGCAGGAGATGGTTCCTGAGCAGGAAGGTGAAGATGGCGACCGGTAGCAGGAACAGGAAGGTACCTGCGGCAATGACGGTCCAATCCGGAAGGCCAGAGCCGACCTGACTTGGGATAAAGGGTGGCGCCGTTTGCGCGCGCCGGTTCGTCATGATCAGCGCGAAAGCATACTCGTTCCACGCCGTGATGAAGCAAAAGACGGCGGTCGCGGCGATGCCCGTGGCCGCCTCTGGCAGCACGATCTTGAAGAAGGCTTCCAGGCGCGTGTAGCCGTCGACGAGTGCCGCTTCCTCGTATTCCTTCGGAATCTCGTCGATGAAGCCTTTCATCAGCCAGACCGAGAAGGAGAGATTGAAGGCGGTGTAGAGGATGATAAGACCCCAGTGGGTGTCGTTTAATCCGACCGCCCGGTACATTAGGAACATGGGGATTGCTACGACCACGGGCGGCAGCATGCGTGTCGATAAAATGAAGAACAACAGGTCCGCTTCGCCCTTCATTTTGAAGCGCGAGAAACCGTAGGCCGTGAAGGTACCCATGCCAACGGCGAGCACCGTAGAGGTGATCGCGACAATCAGCGAATTCATGAAGCGGTTGGGATAGCCGGATAACTGTACCTCGCCGCGTCCCGAGCGCACGACCTTTTCACCCCCGTCGAAGACCAGCCGTTCCCACCAGGGAGCGGCGGCATAGTCTTCCGGCTCCGGTGCTGTCCGCAACTGAGAGCGCTTGGTGAAGAGTTTCACGAAGGGCGAGATCTCCGGCTCGAATATGACCGTCGGTGGGATGGTCGTCGCGAGGTTGCGCGGTTTGAAGGCCGTGGACGTGATCCAGTAGATCGGTGCGAGGAAGAGCAGCGTGATTACGAGTACGGCGGCGATCGCCACCCGGTTCAGCGCGCGCTCGGAGCGAGTTTGGACGGCCGCCATCTCAGCGCTCCTTCACCCTGTTGAGATATTTGACGTAGATGTTGGTGATCGCGAGCACCATGATCAGCACGATGTAGGCGAGTGCGCAGGACCGCCCGGTCTGCCATTCCTGAAACGCCATCTTATAGAGGCGGATCGAGATCACTTCCGTGGTCGGCTGGCTCGTCAGGATGTAGGCGAGGTCGAAAGTCTTGAAAGCCTCCATCGTGCGGAAGATGATGGCGATCATGAGTATCGGTGCCACGAGCGGCAGGGTGATGCGAAAGAAGGTATAGAACGGTCCCGCGCGATCGATGGCCGCCGCCTCGTAAAGGTGCCTCGGTACGGCCGAGAGACCGGCGAGCGAGAGCAGCATCACGAAGGGTGACCACATCCAGATATCGGTGATGGCGACAGCGTAGAGTGCCATGTCGGGATTCGCCAGCCACTCGAAAGAGCCGAGGCCGAGAGCGTAGTTGATGATGCCGAAGGATGGATCGTAGAGCAGCTTCCAGAAGAGCCCGACCACCGCCATCGACAGCATCATCGGCAGCAGAAGCAGTGTCGTGATCAGACCCTTGTACGGAATCTCACGGTTGAGCAGCATCGCCGTGCCGAAACCGACGACAACCTGACCGGTAACCGACACGATCACGTATTTCGCCGTAATGGCAAAGTTCGCCCAGATGAAGGGGTCGTTCAGCAGTTCCCGGTAGTTCTGCAGGCCGACGAAGGTGGCCGGCGCGTTCGTCGAAGCACGAAAGTCGGTGAAAGAATAGCCGAGCGAGTAGATCAACGGGAAGATATTGAAGACGATCAGGAACAGGATCGTCGGAATAATGAAAAGATTGCGAATTTTGATGTCGCTCAACCCCCGCGAAGCAGCGCGCGACTTCGAATCCAACGATGTCATAACCACGGTGGCCAATGTGCTCCTCCTCCGAGAGCCCAACGTCGGGCGCACTTGCGCCATCCTGTTGCGCATTTCCTGACCGCGACCCCGCGTCCGGCGCCAGCACCATTCCGTGCAGAGATGAAGAAATGGGGAGGGAGCCGGCCCCCTCCCGCGATGTCTTACCCGTTAGTGGCGGCCGTACTTCTTGAAGGTCGCGTTCCAGTCCTTGGCGAGAGCGTCGAGCGCTTCCTTTGCCGTGCCCTGGCCGGCCGTGACATAAGGGTAGATGCGTTGGTTCATCTGGATCAGCAGCTCGGCATATTCGGGCGTTGCCCAGAAGTCCTTCACCTTGAACATGGTCTCGTAGAAGGCCTTGTTGTAGGGCGTCGCGTTCTGGAACTCTTCCGACTCCAGGACCTTGGCGCTCGCCGTGTAACCGCCGAGTTCGGCCCAGCGCTTCTGCGTCTCGTCCTTGATGAACCACTCGAGGAATTTCATCGCCTCTTCCTTGTTCTCGGAATAGGAGACGATGGAAATGCCCTGGCCGCCGAGAGCGGCATACTGGTCGCCATCCGGGCCGGCCGGGTTGGCAAAGAAGCCGGTGACCTTCGCGTTCGGGTTCGATGCTTCATTGACCAGCGCCGGGAAGAAGGCGAAGTAGTTCATGCTCATCGCGGCCAGGTTTTCGGTAATCGCCTGGTTGTTCTCGACGAAGAAGGACTTGGCCCAGCCAGGAGGGGTGAAACCGTAAAGCTCGCGGTAGGTTTCCAGGGCCTTGACGTTCTTCTCCGAGTTGATGATCCCGTCGACCTTGTAGGTGCTGTAGTCGCCGAGTTCTCCGCCGAAAGAGAAGATGGCGTTCTCTACACCCATTACCAGACCGTCATAGGAGTTGTCGGTGTAGATCGCGATGCCGTAGCGCTTCTGGTCCGGACGATGGAAGAACTCGGCGATGTCGCGCAACTGCTTCCAATCCTTCGGCGGAGCGAGGTCATAGCCATACTTTGCCTTGAAGGCTTCCATCTCCTTCGGGTCCTCGAACCAGTCCTTGCGGTAGGACCAGCCGACCGCGTCGCCCTCGGCCGGGATCGACCAGTACTTGCCGGAGTTCGCAGGATACTCCGAGTAGTATTTCACCGTGGCAGGAGCCATCACCTCGCTTAGCTTGTGCTTGTTGAAGAACTCGGTGAGGTCGACGTAGTGGCCGGCCTCCGATGCGGCGCCGATCCACTGTGAGTCGCCGACGACCATGTCGTAGGCCGAGCCCTTGGCGTTGAATTCGGTAAAGGCCTTCGTCTGAAAGTCCGCCCAAGGGGTCGTTTCGACCGTGACCTTCACGCCGGTCTCGGCCTCGTATTCGTTTACAAGCTCCTGGAGATAGTTTGCCGGGTCCCATTCGGCCCAGAAAATCGTCAGTTCTTGCGACTGCGCGGGTGTTCCGCAGGCAAACATGAAACCGATACCGGCCATCAGACCGGCCACTGTCTTGCGCATAATATTTCCTCCCCTTTTTGTACACGCCACCCGCCTTACCGCGGCGGTCCGTTTGTCAAATCCTCCTGATTGGCGCTTCTGCGGGCGGGTCCTCCTCGACCCTTGTGCCTTGTGTCAGATCTCAAGCGCCGACGGGCCGCAGTACCAATCTGGTATTACCAAAGTCAGCGAGCGTCAAGGTCCCAGTCTCGTTGTCTTTTGCCTGAGATCACCGCTCGCAAGGCCGCGATCCTACGGAAGTTAACTTAACATGCTTACCGGCAGTTCACTTCCGGAAGACCTGTCCGCGAGCGCCATACACGCATTTTAATCAAATTGGCTATACCAGTTTCCGTTGGGCCGACGTGCGGGATATCATCTCGTGGTTTGCGCCTCCCGAATCGCCGCCTCGACCAAGGCCGCCGCCGCCCATTCTGCAACGGATTGCGCGCGTTCGGCCGAGAGGCCCCAAATATCCTTGAGCACAACCAGCACCTCGACACCGAAAACCAGCGAGAGCGCCTGAGCGAGCTGCTCGCGGGCCTCGGCGGACACCCTGCCCTCGAGTGGCACGGTGACCTGTCGCAGAAGTTCGACGCGGTGGCCGCGCGTGAGTTGGGGTTCGTTGCCAAGTGTGCCGGCCTGGCGCTGTGCCCACTGGTCAAGCGAAAGCTTGAGAGCAGCCTTGAAGGTCGCCTCGAATTCGTCGATGCGCGGCATGGCCGTGGCCAGCAGATCGGCAACGCGGGTGAGCGCATTGGGTGCTTCGGAGCGCCAATCGAGGATCGGGCCGAGCGCCTCGTCCACCACCGCATGAACCAACGCCGCCTGGCTCGGAAAGTAGCGGTAGGCCGTGGCGCGCGAGACTTCGGCGGCTTCCGCGACCTCGCTCACCGAGGGGGTGATACCGGACTGCATCAGCCGTGTGGCGGTTTCCAACATGAGTTTGCGCGTGCGGGCTCGGGGACCGCGTTCGGCGCGTGCGGAGGATTCGCTCGGTTGACGTGAGACATCCATGTCTTTACGATACGCACATCTCATAATTTTGCAAGAGCCGGCAAACCGGCGGGCATGAGGCGGCTTTTCAAGGCAGAGGAGGGCCAGAGCCGCCAGGGAGGAGAGATGAAACGCATCTACGTCGTCGGCACGGCCGACACGAAAGGGGAGGAACTCGCTTATCTTGCGGCCCAGATCGAGGCGGCAGGCGGCCGACCCTTCCGCGTCGATGTCGGTACGCGTCGTCCCACGATTACGGTCGACATCTCCGCCGAGACCGTGGCCGCCGCGCATCCGGACGGTGCCGCCGCGGTGCTTTCCGGCGACGACCGGGGAACAGCGGTCGCCGCGATGGGCGAGGCCTTCGCGCGGTTCCTTCCCGAACGCGAAGACGTCGCCGGCGTGGTGGGCATCGGTGGTGGCGGCGGGACGTCGATCATCACCGCCGGCATGCGTAGGCTGCCGCTCGGGCTACCGAAGGTCATGGTGTCGACGCTCGCCTCCGGCGACACGGCGCCTTATGTCGACGTCTCCGACATCATCATGATGCCGTCGGTCACCGACATGGTTGGGCTCAACCGCCTAAGCCGCATGATCCTGAAAAACGCCGCCGAGGCGATCACCGCTATGGCGAAGGGGCCGGTGAAGGAAACGGCCTCGAAGCCCGCTCTCGGCCTTACCATGTTCGGCGTGACGACGCCCTGTGTGACTGCCATCGTCGAACGACTGAAGGCCGACCATGACTGCATGGTCTTCCACGCCACGGGCACCGGCGGACGCACGATGGAGAAGCTTGCAGACAGCGGACTTCTTTCCGGCGTGCTCGACATCACGACGACGGAGGTCTGCGATTTCCTCTTCGGCGGCGTTCTCCCGGCGACGGAGGATCGTTTCGGCGCAATTGTGCGCACCGAATTGCCCTATGTCGGCTCCGTCGGGGCGTTGGATATGGTGAACTTCTGGGCGCCCGAGACGGTGCCGGAGCGTTATGCCGGCCGGCTCTTATACCGCCACAATCCGAACGTCACGCTCCTGCGCACGTCGGCGGAGGAGTGCGCCGCGATCGGAAGGTGGATTGGCGCAAAGCTGAACCTCTGCAAAGGCCCGCTCCGGTTCCTGATTCCGGAGAGAGGCGTGTCGGCGCTCGATATCGAGGGCGGCGCCTTCTTCGATCCTGCCGCGGATGCGGCGCTCTTCGAGGCACTGGAAACCACCGTCGAAAGAATCGACGCGCGCCGCATCGAACGGCTTCCGCTCCACATCAACGATCCGCAGTTCGCCGAGGCCGCAGTCGCCGCCTACCGAGATATCGCCAACTCCTGAAAGAGACACCGATGCCAATAATCCCCCGCAAGACCATTCTTGAACAGTTCCACGGCATGATCGCCGCCGGCAAGCCGATCGTCGGAGGTGGGGCCGGCACGGGGATTTCGGCCAAGGCCGAGGAGGCGGGCGGCATCGACCTCATCATCATCTATAACTCCGGCCGCTACCGAATGGCGGGCCGTGGTTCGGCGGCCGGGCTGCTCGCCTATGGAAATGCCAATGAGATCGTGAAGGAAATGGCCCTGGAGGTGCTTCCGGTCGTGAAGGCGACACCGGTACTCGCAGGCGTCAACGGCACTGACCCATTCGTTTTCATGCCGCAGTTTCTCGCGGAACTGAAGGCCATGGGCTTTTCCGGCGTACAGAATTTCCCGACCATTGGACTCTTCGACGGACGGATGCGGCGGAGCTTCGAGGAGACCGGCATGGGCTACGGTCTTGAGGTGGACATGATCGCCGAGGCCCACCGGCTGGACCTGCTGACGACACCCTATGTCTTCAATGAGGAAGAGGCGATCGCGATGACGAAGGCGGGTGCAGACATCGTCGTCGCGCATATGGGCGTTACCACGGGCGGCGCGATCGGCGCCACTTCCGCGATGTCGCTTGACGACTGCGTGAGGGAGATCGACGCGATAGCGGCGGCCGCACGCTCAGTACGGAAGGACGTCATCGTGCTTTGCCACGGGGGCCCGATTTCGATGCCGGAAGATGCACGCTACATCCTGGATCATTGCCCAAGCTGCAATGGTTTTTATGGCGCAAGCTCCATGGAGCGCCTGCCTGCCGAGGTGGCGATCCGCAAGCAGACGGAAGACTTCAAGGCGCTTGCCATCGGTACGGTGGTCTGAAGCGAGGCAAAGATGCGGAGGAGGCCGCGGCATGGCGAAGGACAGATATTTTCTCTACCCGATGGATGTAGCGAGCTTCGGCTTCGACTGGGGTCGGCTTGCGCTTACCGTCGCGCCGGAGGTCAACGGGGCCGAGCGCTTCTCGGGTGGTGTGGTGGACTTGCCGAGCGGCGAGGGGCATGCGCGTCACAATCATCCCGGCTCTGAGGAGATCATCTTCGTCATTTCGGGCGAGGGCGAACAAATGGTGGAGGACGAGAACGGTAATCCGGTGACGCAGAAGGTCGGGCCCGGTTGCACGGTCTATGTACCGGAAAGCCGGTTCCACTCGACGAAGAACACGGGATCCGGTCCTATGCAACTGTTTGTCGTCTATTCGCCTGCCGGCCCCGAGCGCGCGCTTCGCGACCTGCCGGATTTCCGATTAATCCCGCCTGTTACCTGAAGGCGCACAGGAGAAAACCCGTGAACATCAGTCCAAGCGAAGCGCAGGCGGCGGAACCGCCCTTCGATGCGGCGAAACTCGACAGGCTGATGGAGGAGGCGGGTATCGACGTGCTGCTCGCCACCTCCAAGCACAATACGCAGTACCTGCTGGGTGGCTACAAGTTCATCTTCTTCGCCGCAATGGATGCGATCGGCCACAGCCGTTATCTGCCGATCGTCGTTTATGAGAAGGGCTCACCCGAGCACTCAGCCTATGTTGGCAACCGCATGGAAGGGGGAGAACATCAGAACAACCCCTTCTGGACGCCCGCCGTCCATACTGCGACCTGGGGTACGCTCGATGCGGCAGCGCTCGCGGTCGAGCACCTGAAGAAGATCGGCAAGGCGGGTGCTCGCATCGGCATCGAGCCGCCCTTCCTGCCCTCCGATGCGCGGGACCTGCTTACTTCTCGTCTTGAGGGTTCGCGTTTTGTGGACGCGACGCACACGCTCGAGCGACTGCGCGCTATCAAGACGCCGCAGGAGTTGGAAAAACTCAAGCTTGCCTCCGAGCTGATCACCGATTCCATGCTCGCCACCATCGCGGCGGCACGGGAGGGATCCACCAAGGCGGAGATCATTGAACGCCTCAGGCGGGAGGAGACCAATCGCGGCCTGCATTTCGAGTATTGCCTGCTGACCCTCGGCGCCAGTCACAACCGTGCGGCCTCGCCGCAGGCGTGGGCGAAGGGCGAGGTGCTTTCGATCGATTCCGGCGGCAACTATCACGGCTATATCGGTGACCTTTGCCGCATGGGCGTGCTCGGCGAGCCCGATTCTGAGCTCGAGGATCTGTTAGCTGAAGTCGAGTCGATCCAGCAGGCGGCCTTCGCCAGGATCACGGCCGGGGCTTCGGGCCGCGAAATGATTGCGGCGGCGGAAGAGGTTTTGAAAAGCTCGCCTTCGGCCGCCTTTACCGACTTCTTCTGCCACGGCATGGGTCTCATCAGCCACGAAGCACCTTTCCTGATGACCAACCACCCGGTCGCCTATGAAGGCGTCGACGCGGATCGACCTCTGGAGGCAGGCATGGTCATTTCCGTCGAAACGACGATGCTTCACCCGAAGCGCGGTTTCATCAAGCTCGAGGACACGCTCGCCGTCACGAAGGACGGATACGAGATGTTCGGCAACAGAGGGCGCGGCTGGAACCGCGGCGCGCTATAGCGGCGGGCGAAACTCCTGCGGGAAGACGGAGCCTGGCGCACGATCGTGAGCCGGGCTCGCAGTCCATCAATTGTGGTAGATCTCGGTGCCGAGAACCTTAAGGCACTCCCGCATGAAGGCGGCAAGGGCCGTCCAGCCCTTTGCCGATACCATCGTGCCGTCGACATAGGCCTCGGTGGGGGAGAGGTCGATATAGGTGCCGCCGGCCAGCGTGACTTCCGGCTCGCAGGCGCCCAGAGCGCCGACCTTCTTGCCGCGCACGACACCGTCGACGGCGACCAGAATTTGTACGCCGTGGCAGATCGTGAAAATCGGCTTCTGCTTTTCGTGGAAATGCCGCACGATGGCCTGCACGCGCT
This sequence comes from Sinorhizobium fredii USDA 257, assembly GCF_000265205.3. NCBI lineage: Bacteria > Pseudomonadati > Pseudomonadota > Alphaproteobacteria > Hyphomicrobiales > Rhizobiaceae > Ensifer > Ensifer fredii. The sequence continues at coordinate 1,806,249 of NC_018000.1, read as the reverse complement.
TGTCGGTGCGGATGTATTCCGGTCCGCGGCCACCGGCGCAGTAAACGGCGTGATACTCGTCGAGTTGAGTTTCTGCTTCCGCGAACGTCTTGTTGATGACGACATTGTGGCCGAGTTTCTCGGTGTAGGTCTGGTCGCCTTCGAAGTCGTGCAGGGAGGTCCGCAGTATGTCGCCGGCCTTCTTGTCCGGGCAGACGACATGGACCGTATGACCGACGGCCTCCATGGCCTGCTGGAAGACGAAGATTTCGTATTCTTCGGTGAAATCACCGGTAAGCATGAGAATCTTCTTGCCTGGCATAGTCTTCTCCTCCTCGTGGTTGAAAGCCGCGGACGGACTCCATCCGCCTGCATGGATTGGTTTCTCAGTCCGGCGGGCTCCGCCTTCGTGACATGCTCGCTTGCGACATTTATTCCAGACCCACAGCCTCAGTCTAAACTCGAGACCAATCTTCTTGCGAACTGGAGGCGGTGGTTCAGCGGGCGTTGATGGCCGCGTCTTTCCCAGCCCGGCTGCGCGTGCCAATTCCAAACGCTGTCAGGCATCCGGCGGTATCAAATAACTATAGATTCAACTTAGATTCAATTTGCTTCGCGCGCCGAGATTCTTCTAGGGCCTGGATCGGGTACGGCGGCTTCGCATTGATGGCAGAGCTTCGCTGGACGGTAGCCCTCGGAAGAACGCAGCACTAGCGAACCAGCCAGCCGCCGTCGACAGGGAGCACAGTACCGGTCACATAGGCGGAGGCTGGGGAGGCAAAGAAGAGGACCGCGGTGCTCAGGTCGCCCGGGGTGCCCCAGCGCCCCATCGGGATGCGTGCCGAAATCTGGGCGTTGCGCTCGGCATCATTGCGCAGCGCCTCGGTGTTGTCGGTTGCCATATAGCCCGGGGCGATGGCGTTAACGGTTATTCCATGCGGGGCCAGTTCGTTCGCCATGGCCTTGGTGAGGCCCGCGACGCCGTGCTTCGAAGCGGAATAGGCCGGGACGCGGATCCCGCCCTGGAATGTCAGCATGGAGGCGATGTTGATGAGCCGCCCGGCGCGTCCGGTCCCTACCATGTGCCGGGCGACCGCTTGCGACAGGAAGAATACAGCCTTCAGATTGACGTCGATGACGCTGTCCCAATCTTCCTCGGTATAGTCGAGGAGGTCGGCACGGCGAATGATGCCGGCATTGTTCACGAGGATGTCGATGCCGCCGAAGGCGGTTACGACCTCGTCGACAAGCGCGGCCGCGTCGAATGGCTTCGACAGGTCAACCTGCAGGGCGCGGAAGCGTACGCCCGCTTGCTGAACCAGCTCTGCTGTTTGTGCCATCGGCGAGGAGCCGAGCGCCGCGACATTGGCGCCCGCCCGTGCGAGCGCCAATGCCATTCCCTGGCCGAGGCCCGTCCGGGCGCCGGTCACGAGTGCCGTCTTGCCGGTAAGATCAAACAGCGCGTTCAAGGCGAAGCCCTCTTTCGTTGAAGAGATGGATAGGGGCGGCCGATAGCGACAGGTCGATGTCGGCACCCGGCGAAAGGTCGTGCTGGCCGGGAGCGACGACCAGAACCTTCTGTCCGGCGACGTCGGCATGCAGCACCGTTTCCGAGCCGAGCGCCTCGACGAGCCTGACCTTTGCCGGAATGCTGTTGTCGCCGGCGCCGAGGGCGATGTGCTGCGGCCTGACGCCGAGGGTGATGCGCGATCCCGTTTCGATGTCGGCGCCGACCGGAAGCTCCAGCCGATGCCCCCCGGCGAGTGTCGCGATCGCCTTCTGCGAAGGAACCGCTTCGACCATGCCTTCGAGGAAATTCATGTGCGGCGAGCCGATGAAGCCGGCCACGAAGCGGTTTGCCGGCCGGTTATAGAGCTCCAGAGGTGTGCCGACCTGTTCGATCCGCCCGGCGCGGAGCACGACGATCCGGTCGGCGAGCGTCATCGCCTCGATCTGGTCGTGGGTCACATAGATCATCGTGGCTGAAAGGCGAGCGTGCAGCGCCGCAAGTTCGGCGCGCGTCGAGCCGCGGAGTTCGGCGTCGAGGTTCGACAGCGGCTCGTCGAGCAGGAAGCCGACCGGCCGGCGCACGATTGCGCGGCCGATTGCGACGCGCTGGCGCTGCCCGCCGGAAAGCTGGCCGGGCCGGCGATCGAGATAGGGCTCGATCTCGAGCATGCGCGCCGCCTCGGCGATACGCTCGGCGATCTCGTCCTTGGGCATCTTGGTGTTTTCGAGGCCGAAGGCGAGGTTCTGGCGCACGCTCATATGGGGATAGAGCGCGTAGGACTGGAAGACCATGGCGAGCCCGCGATCAGCGGCGGGCACCGTGTTGACCACCTTGCCGTCGATGGCAAGCTCGCCGCCCGTCGGCTTTTCCAGGCCCGCGATCGTGCGCAGGAGCGTGGACTTGCCGCAGCCGGACGGTCCGACGAAGACGACGAACTCGCCGTCCTTGATCTCCAGGTTGATGTCATGAAGCACGTCGACGGCGCCGAATGACTTGGTCACGTTGCTGAGCTTGATGTGGCCCATGGTGCCCCCCTTATTTCAGTCCGGTTCCGGCAATGCCGGTGGTGATAAAGCGCTGCAGGAAGATGAAGACCAGAACGACCGGGATCATGGTCACGACGGTCATGGCGAGAATGAAGTGCCACTGCACGTTGAGTTCGCCGGAATAGATGCTCAAGCCGACCTGCAACGTATAGAGCTCCTTGCGCGACAGCACGATCAGCGGCCAGAGGAAATCGTTCCAGCGCCAGACGACGGAGAAGATCGCAAGAACGGCAAGAGCCGGCGCCGTCAGCGGCAGGACGATGCGCCAGTAGATCTGCCACTCCGAGGCCTTGTCCATGCGTGCGGCGTCGATCAATTCGTCGGGAATTGTAAGCATGTACTGGCGGAGGATGAATACGCCGGTCGGCGTTGCCACCGTCGGCAGGATCACGCCCCAGAGGTTGTTGAAGAGGCCGAGTGCCGAGACGATCGAATAAAGCGGCACCATGATGACCGAAAGCGGCACCATCAGCGTCGCGAGGATCAGGAGCATTGCGAAGCTTCGCCCGCGGAATTCGTATTTGCTGAGCGCGAAGGCTGCCATCGAGTTGACGACGAGGGTGATCAGCGTTGCCGTCACAGTCACGAAGACAGAATTCCAGAGGTAACGCACGAAGTCGAAATGGATGAACGGCTCGGTATAGTTGGTCGTCGCGAAAGCCATGGTCCTGACCGGCTTGCGCTGCGCTATGTTGACCTTGATGATCTCTCCCGGTTTTTCCGGATCGACCATCTGGCTGATGACGCCGATGCGGCGGACCTCGGCCAAAACCGCCTTGTTGCCGTCCGGCAGCGTCACGTCGTAGAGATCAAGTGGCTTGTCATAGCCGTCGACGGTCGCCTTCTGGGTGACATAGGGCAGGATCGTCGGCGGGAATTCGGCGAGCGCCGCCGGCGACTTGAAGGACGAGCCGACGAGCCAGACGGCAGGGCCGAACATGATGAAAAGGCCGCCGACCAACCAGATCCAGGTTACGATATCCGTCCAGTGCCAGCCGTTGCGGCCTTTGCGTCGGAAGATGAATGCGGCAATCCTGCTCATTTGCGGCTCCCATTTTTCTCACTGGAGCGGCCGAGTCCAAGCTGGATCAGTGTCAGGACGATGAGCACGACGCCCATGAGGATCGACGCGGCTGCGGCAAGGCCGGGGTTTCGCAACTGCGTCGCAAAACCGGTCTCGTAAATGTATTGCGTGAGATAGAGCGTACTGGTGCCCGGACCGCCGCCGGTGAGGACGTAGACCTCGTCGAAGATCTGCACGGCTCGGATGAGGACGAGCACGATGACGACGAGCAGGTTGGGCATGAGCAGCGGCAAGGTGATGCGCCAAAAGGCGCGCGCCGGCCGGGTGCCGTCCATCTCGGCTGCTTCGTAGAGATCCTTCGGGATGGCCTGCAGGCCGGCAAGCAGGATCAGCGTGTAGAAACCCATATGCGCCCAGATCGAGACGCCGACCGCTGCGGCAAAGGCCCAGTTGCGGTCGTTGAGCCAGGTATAAGGCTGGAACCCGAAGCCGTAGAGCGCGAAGTTCAACAGGCCCTGCCGCTGCAGGATCCATTTCCAGATCAGGCCGACGACGACGGGGGACAAAAGGACGGGAAAGAAGAAGACGGCTCGCCAGAAGCTGCGCGCCATCAGCTCGCGGTTGAGGATCAGCGCGGTGACGAGCGAGAAGAGGATCATCAGCGTCACCTGCAGAACGACGAACCAGGCAGTGTTGCCGACGGCGGTCCAGAAGGTGTCCTCGGTGCAGCTATTCGGGTCGAGATAGTTTGAGCAATCGAAAAGCCGGACGTATTGATCCGTGCCGACGAAGGTTCGGTCGTCGAGGAAGAGCGCCGTTCCGCCGGTCATCGAATAGGCGAAGTTGATGAAGAAAGGCAGCAGCACGAAGATGCCGAAGATCAGCATGTTGGGCAGCAGGAAAAAGGCCGCCATGCCGCCAAGGCCAAGCTTGCGTTGCACCCAGCGCAGGGGTGCGTCGATCAGGCCCATCGCGAGACGGACCGGGATCATGATCGCTTCGCCGAAACCCGAGCCGGTCGGTCTAGGAGTTTCTGCCTTCATCGTTTGCCTCCCTGACGACGCAGATAGCGAGTGACCATAAGTTGCGTCACAGCCCGGTATCTGGCGCTTCAACGTGCTGTGGCGCGCGGATGGCGCGTGGCCGACGGCGCACTCCGTCCTGGAGGCTTGGTGCCGTCGGCCGCGTTTTGGTGACCGTGTCTAGAGACCCGAATCCTTCACCTTGGCGGCAATGTCGGCATCGATGCGGGTGACCGCCTCCTGGAGCGGCATCTCGCCGGCGGCAGCCTGGCTCACACGGGTGACGAGGGCCCCATAGACCGTATCGGACCAGTGCCAGCCGGGCAGCTTGCGGGCGAGATCGGACAGCGTCTTGCTTGCGTCGATGAATTCGGCGAGCGCAGCTTTCGCCTGGGGGTCGTCGGTTTTGAAGTCGAGCCCCTTCGCAAGGACGCCCTTATGCGCGGGCAGGAACAACGTGCGCTCCGAGAATTCCTTCACGATGTCCTCGCGGGCGAGGTAGTCCATCACCTTGGCGACTTCCTTGGGGTTCTTCGTGTACTTGACCGCCACGAGCCCGGCGCCGCCGGTCATGCCGGTACAGTTCGCCGGTCCGCAGGGGCTGCCCGTCGCCACCCAGTCGAAGTTCGAGCCGATCTTGGTGGAGAAGTTCGGAATCTGCCATGAGCCGGAATAATAGTAGACGAGCTGACCGTTGATGAAGTCGTCGGCGGCGGCGCGATAGGTGGAGCCGGCGGCCGACACCCAGACGTCCTTGCTCATGGTGCCATCGGCGATCCAGCCGACGAACTTTTCGAGGAAGGCTTTCGAGCCTTTGTCAAGCGGCGCCGGCTTGCCGTCGGCACCGATGTAGTTGGCACCAAAGGAGAGGTTCGGTCCGCTAAGCCGATGGCCCGAGCGGTCGAGCGCCATCGGGAAGGGCACCTGCTGGCTCTCCGCGACCTGCTTCGCCGCCTTCGCCCAGTCGTCCCAGGTCGCATCCTTGCCCGGGATCGCGACACCGGCCTGGTCGAACAGCGTCTTGTTGGCGAAGCCGCCGGCGATGGTGATCTGCGTCATGAAGCCGGAAATCTGGGTGGAGCCGTCCGGGCGCATCCAGTCGGCCTGGTCGCCGAAGTTCGCGTCCCAGTAGGCGGCATCGGCAACAAGCGGGCGAAGATCAAGCCAGTGCTGGCTCTGGGCCTTCAGGTTGGTGACGCGCGCAATATCCGGGCCGTTTCCGGCCTCGAGTTGCACAGGCAGCTGTTCGCGAACGACGCTGTAGGAGACGTTGTCGAGGATGACGTTGATCCCCGGGTTCTCCTTCATGAAGCGGTCGAGCAGATCCTTGAGGACCTCGCCTTCGACTCCGTCCGAATACCACATGATGCGCACGTCGCCGGCCATTGCGGCCGTGGACGTCAGAAGTCCGACGGCGAAAGCCGCGAGCATTGTCCCTGTCTTGGTCATTATCTTCTCCTCCTCCTCTTGATGCGCGAGCCTTCTCCCGCTCGCCTTTTGGACAGGCACCGGTTTCTCCCGACCGGCGCCCGGATCGTCATCCCGCGGTCAGCATGGCGACCTCGCCGGCGACCGGGAAATCCAGCGGTGCGATTGTGCGGCCCTCGGCCAACGTCGATCCGTCCTTGCGGAACACCACACGGCCGTAATCGGGATCATCGATGACAAGCGTGCCCTCCTCGGTCTCCTCCACCGAAAGGCCGGCAAATCTCGTTTCGACGGATTCGATCCTGGTGGCGTCGCAGACCCGGACGATCCAGCGTGTCTTGCGGCCGTACTGGCGCAGTTCCATCTTGGCCGAGGGGCCGACTTGCACCAGTTCCAGGTCACCGCTGCCGATGAGGGCGACGGCGCCGCGTCCACTACGCGCGAAGGCGCGCTTGCCTCTTATTGCGCTCTCGTCGAACTCGGCGATCGGGAACCAGGCGTGGGTGAAATCAGGCTGCTCCTCGAAGGTCGAAAAGTCGAGTACGGCCAACCCTCTGTACTGGTGCGCGCGAGGGAGGGCGCCGCAACCACCCCAAAAGGAAGGTCGGCCGTACCCGAACTGGATCGTCTCGCCCGGATGATTGATCCAGACCGCTGCTTCCGGACGCTCGCCGATCCTGAGATGCAGAACGGTCTCCTGATAGCCCCACTCGCGCCAGCGGTAGTGGCTGGCAGAGCCCATCGCGAAATTCCGTCCCTTGTAGTGATAGAGTGCGGCGAACCGGTTTTCGCCCTGGGCGAAGCGCCATTCCTGGTGCTCGTCGCCCTGGTGGCAGGCAACCGCTGCCAGGCTTTCCGGCACGACGAGGCCGTGATCTCGCAGGCAGACGGCAAGCTGCGGCAGCGCGTGCACGCGGCGGCCGTACCAGCCCTTGCCCCAGAGCAGGCGCGCGACGGCCGAAAGCTCGAGCGAGCGGCCGGCGCAGAGCGTGTGTTCGTAGGAGCGCCCCTGGGCGGCGGTGATCATGCCGTGGTGGGCGGAGCGGGCAATTATCTCGCACAGTCGCACGATACCTTTCCTGGCACGCTCGGCGATGTCGGCATCGGGCGAAAGCGCTGCAAGCGCCGTCAGTCCCTTGAGGTCGATGGGGAAATAGGGCGCGGAGTTGAATTCCGCCATTTCCCAGGCTTCGAAATGGTCGAGCCAAGCCCTCACCCGGGCTGCGCCGACCGCCCTTTGCTCCTCGCCCTTGCGGCGGGAGCGGCGGAACGTGGCGCCCGGAAGAAGGTGGCCGGCAAGATAGGCCGAGGTATGGAACAGCAATGCATGGTTTTCGGAGAAGTACCACTGCACATCGTTGCCTGGCTCGTCCATCCAGTAGCGAAAGTTGAGAATGGCATGATCGATGCGGGCGCGCGTCCGCTCGCCGATATCCTTGCCCCAGACTGTGCGGGACCAGATCAGCGGCACGAGCGAGAAATCGGCGCAGTCGTGGCAATCCTCTATCGACGGCAGGATCTCTTCGATCATCGCGTCGGTGTCCGCGCCCGGGCGCCCGCTCGCCAGCCGCGCGAAGGCGCGCACTGTGTCGCGCTCGGAGAATTCGGAAACCTCGTCGAGCGTTTCAGTGATGCGAGCCGCAAGCGACGACGGTGCTTCACCCTGTCGGCCGGCGTGGCAGATCTCCACGCCCAGCGAGCGCGATGCGACGAAGCCGCCGGCATCGAGCGTGATGCGAAAATGGCGGAAATCGGCTGGCGCCTTCTCGGTAGGACCGATGACGAGGCGCCGTTCGCCGGCCTTCAGCACGAAGTCGTGGTCGAAACGCTCGGTCGACATGAAATCGCCTTCGACGGCAACATTGACCCCGACGTCAAGCGGGAGCGGTGTGGCGAAAAGCAGCGTGATGTCGCCCTCGAAATAGGCGGGGCGGTCGAAGTGCATGCCGTCGAGCACGTCCTCGATCCTGCTTGCTGCCTCGCTCTCGCAAGGAACGGGGAGCGCTACGCTGGCCACGGGACCCGAGAGGTAGTCGAGCTGGAAGAAGTAGCGGGCGTCGCGCTCGGCAAGGTCGTCGAAGAAGATCTCGACCTTGTTGAGCCCGGCCTTCAAGGGCAGGTCGTACTCGGCCCGAGCCTCGAGATTGCGGCTATAGGGGGCCATCCAGCCCGCTTCGGCATCGTTGATCCAGAGGACCGCCCCGCCGCAGGTGCCGAGACGGACCTTCGCCGTCCCGGCGTTTTCCGCCTCGATATAGGTCCGCGCCCAGGTCGACAGCCGCGTCGGGCGGAACCAGAAGCCGGAGAGATCGAGCCGCGGCGAGCCGAACGGCAACCACCAGCGCGTGGCTTCGAAAGCGCCGCGTACGTCCGGCCGCTTGCCGCGATAGCGCTCGGCAAAGATCGTGCGGCACGGATATTCGTGGGGAATGAAGTTCTTGTGCTTGGTCAGGAAGAAGAAGGGATCCATCTCGCCATTCATAGGCTGGTCCGGCACGTCGAAACGCTCCTCGGCGATCGCGCCAAGCTGCCAGTAGCGGATGGCTTCGCCCGCGGCGAGATTCTTCTTCAGGTGGAACGTCGTATCGGTCATTTGAGCTCAGCCACGGCAACGGGGTTCACGTCGTTGTATTCCTGATTTTCTCCGGTCATGCCCCAGACGAAGGCATAGGGTCCGGTGCCGGCACCCATATGGATCGACCACGCCGGTGACAGCACCGCGTTGCCGTCCGCGACGATGAGGTGGCGCGTTTCCTCGGGACGGCCCATCAGATGGATGATCCGGTCTTCGCTTGCCATGTCGAAATAGCAGTAGGCCTCCATGCGGCGCTCGTGCAGATGCGGTGGCATTGTGTTCCAGATGCTGCCTTCGGCCAGATCCGTGATGCCCATCAGCAGCAGGCAGGAGGGAGCCACTTCCGGATGGATGTACATCGCGAGGCGGCGTCTGTTCGACCGCCTGGCGTCGCCGAGGTCGAGCGGCTTGGCTTCCTGCCTCGGGATCAGCCGGTGGGGGAAATCGGCGCCAGCCGGAACGGAGTTCATGTAGTAGCGCGCCGGCGCATCGGCGGACTGGCTCGCTACGGTGATTTCCTTTGCACCCCGTCCTACATAGAGAACGTCGCGGTTTTGAAGCGTAAATTCCTGCCCGTCGACGATGACCGTGCCGCTGCCGCCGAGGTTGGCGACGCCCATCTCTCGTGCCGACAGCAAATGGGGCGTGCCGATTTCGGCGCCGGATCCGAAGGTCAGGCTTTTCGCGACCGGCACGGCACCGCCGATCAGCAGACGATCAACATGGGTGTAGGTGAAGTTTACCGCATCCGGGGCAAAGAGGTCCGTGATCAGGAACTCGCGACGCAGACGCTCCGTATCGTAGCCCTTGATGTCCTCAGGGCCGGCCCCGTACAAAATCTTCATCATCATACCGCCTGTCCTTCTGCACCGACATGCTGGAGGGCTTCGGAAAGGCACAGGATCGCCAGCGCCTGCCCATAGCCTGTCGGCTGGATCGGGATGTCCTTATAGAACTGGAGATCATGGCCCATGCGCGTCCCGTAGGAGACGTTGAGCACGGTGCCGTTCTCGTCGATATTGTTCATGACTGCCTCGAGCGCCTTCAAGCCGGCAGTCTGCCAGGCGGGTGTGCCGAGGCCGAGGCGGTGGCCCTTGAGCAGCCCGTAGCCGATCCCCGCGGTGGCCGAGATCTCCTCGTAGGAACTCGCGTCGTCGAGAAGGGTGCGCCAGGCGCCAGATGCGGTCTGCAGTGGCAGAAGCGCGTCGACCTGGCTGATAAGGACTCCTTCAAGGAAGGTCCTGACCGGATTGGCGATCTCGGCGAGGTCGAAGAAATCGAGAATGCCGGCGGTGATCCAGGCATTGCCGCGTGCCCAGCGTGCCCGCGCAAAATTGTGCCGCCCGTCGAACGTCCAGCCATGGAACCAGAGGCCGGTTTGAGGGTCGGATAGATAGCGGGCATGGACGAGGAATTGTCGCGAAGCCTCGTCGACGAGCTCACGCCGGCCGCTCGCGTGGCCGTAGGAGGCGAGGAAAAGCGCCACCATATAGAGCGTGTCGTCCCACAGTTCGTTGTCGTTGACTTTATCGGAGACATGATGCTCGAAGCCGCCTTCCGGCGTGCGCCCCATTTCCGCGATCACGCGGTCCGCCCAACCGTCGAGCACCGGTTTCCACCGCGGATTTCCGGTCTTTGCCCAAAGCACGGAGAGGCCGAGCATCGGCGCCGTGGTGTTGACGTTGAGCTCGGGCAGGCCCGCTGCAAGCCTTGCTTCATACCAGTTTTCGACGAGCTGGCGTAGATCGTCGCGGCCGGTGAACAGCCAGAGTCTGATCAGGCCGTAGAGACCGACGCCCTGTGGCCATTCCCAACTGTCGAAGCTGATGTAGTCACCAGCGGTCCCGTCGAGGTTCGGCTCGTGAAAACGACCCTCATGCTTGAGGCCGGTCATGCCGGCGACAAGACGATCGAGACCAACGCGAATATCGCGGGCATTCGGACCCATGACGTTCCTCCCATGTACACCGCTTGCGCGGCTCCTCGGAGAAAATAAAGCCACGAGGTTTTTTCTTGCGCAATCTGAAAATTTTTCCCATGATTGCGAAAAGGAGCAGTGAAGTGATCGCGAAACCGCCATCCGGCAAGCGTGGCAAGAAGAGCAAGCGTGTCCGTCTTGAGGACATCGCAGCGGCATGCGGTGTTTCTCTCAGCACGGCATCACGCGCTCTGGCCGGCGAAAAAGGTGTTCGCCCGGAGATCCGCCATCAGGTCCTCGAAGCGGCAAAGAACGCGAACTATGTCATCCCGACGGCGGTTGCCGGTCAGAAGGTCATACTCGCCGCATCGAGCGCGGCAATGATTGACTATGTGCGCAACCAGTTCACCCTCTACGTGCTCGAGGGCCTGAAGGATCGTGCGCAGACACTCGGCCTTGAGATCGTCACCCGGCCGATCGCGGATCGGGACGAGGAATTGGCCGTGCTGAAGGAGGCCCAACAAGACGACCAGGTCGCCGGCCTGCTGTTCCTCACCGTTGATGACGAGGGCATGCTTGCCGCGACGCGCGACTTCGACAAGCCAGTGGTCCTGCTCAACGGTGACGACCCGTTCATGAGGCTATCGAGCGTCACCCCCTGCAACCGCTCGAGCGCACGGCTGGCAACCGATCACCTCATCGGTCTCGGCCATAGCCGCATCCTCTTTCTCATGCGGCCCGGCCGCAGAACCATCGAGCGGCGCTTCGAAGGCTGGCGCGATGGACTGCTGGCGAAAGGACTGCTGGCAACGGATGATCTGATCGTCCCCGTCGACGACTGGCTACCGGAACTGGCGACGCAGGCGATTTCCCAACGGATTTCGGCCCGGGGGCTGGATTTCACGGCGGTGCTGGCTGCTGGCGACAGCCTCGCCGTGGGCGCGATGATCGGCATTCGGCAATTGGGCTTCTCGGTACCCGGCGATGTCTCGGTGATGGGTATGGACGACCTGCCGCAGGCGGCTTTTCTCAACCCTCCGCTGACGACGATGCACATTCCGATGCGCGAGATCGGTTCGATCGCGCTCGACCTGCTGCGCGACAATCTTTCCGGCCTGCCCATGCCGCCGCGCCGCGTGGAGCTCGCCTGTCATTTGGTCGAGCGAGCATCGACGGGAAAGGCGCCGGCGAGCTAATAGGTCCTCTGAACCTCGCTGGTCCGCCCAACACGACCTCGCCGTCGTCATTCTCGCTTCCATTGTCAAATGGCTCATCTGTCGAAGCGACCGCTCCGAGACCGGCGTATCGAAGGGGGCGTTTCCCAGCGCGTCTTGCACGTGACAGCCTCACCCAGTCACGACTGACCCTCGACGACCCGGAGCTTGATGCCGCCGGAAGACTTCGAGAGTGCGGTAGGCGCGCTGGCAAAGCGGATCGAAGCCGAAGGTCATTCGGGAGTCCTGGCCTACAGGTTCTTCATGAACGCGTCGGAGGGGACCGCGCGCGGCAATATCGACTTCAAAGATCCTGGCGCGTGGATCGGGCCCCACGACATCGCCATGGGCTGGCCGAAATGACCGCCTGCATGCGGCGGCGACGTTGGCGGAAGTCATCGACGGTCGCGATCTGCGTCGGCTGCCGCTGCGCGGAGCCGGCGGCTCGTCAGGCCGAATGAAAGTTTCTCGCAAGGCGGCGAGGACTGAGGAGCATATATGAAGTCCGCTAGATAGTGGTCCTGGCTTGGTCTTGTCCGTCAGCTTCCTCTTCGAGCCGCTTGACTGCCGCCGAAATCTGCTCCGGCTGTTCGTGCTCAAGGCCGACCACCTCGTTCCGGGTCTCGCGCATTGACACGATGATTTCGTCGAGCTTTGCGTGGATCGCCGCCGTGTCGCGGTAGCCTTGTATCAAGACGATGCTGGTGACCACGATTGCTGCGACCGACAGAGCATAGGTGATGACGTTTGTGAAGCCGAAAGGTATGAAGGCGGTGCTGCCAGCCATCGCGAGGATCACGAAATAGAAGCCGGGAGGGCGAGAAAGAAAATCAGCCATTCGAAAAAGCAGTTGATTCACTATCAGTTCTCCGCATGTAGGTGATCTGATTAACGCGCCAATGTAGATCTGGTTCGAAGTAGGAACCCGTTCTCGCGGATATGCGCCTGCAATACGTCGACCGCCACCATCGGTGTGTTGCCGGTGTTTCTTGTTTCGCGTCGCATCGCGGGAGCAGCGCCGGCGTCCCGCGATGTGGCTGGTCAACTCTACATCGAGTTGACGCTTTCGTCCCGGAGACAAAGTTCGGTAGCTTCCTGGGCGCGGCGGTAACCTTCATCCTGGTGGTGATTTCCTCTGGCGGCTGCCGCGCTGCACGGCTCCCGACGTTGCAGGGCTCTTTGATCATCAATTTCATCTGCCGTCGTCGTGATGGTCGCGATCGAGCCCAGTCCGGCGAGTGCCGCTGCGACTACGATGAACACCGTAGCGACATCCCGCCTTGTGCACATGGCCTGTTTTCTAGCCCAGCCATCTCCTTTCCATAGGACTTTGGCCCGACGAGTATGGCCAGAGGTCCAATGCCGACGGCCAAAGGTCTGAGGCCGCTTGCTGACGGTGCTCTCTGAAAATATCGTAGAAGGCGTCGGACGTGGGACCCCCAGAGCGTCGCCCTCGTCACCCCTTCTGGGGAGCTCTGGGGTTCTTCCGCATCATCACCTGCCCAAGGTCTCCACGCCTTCTGCAAGAGATTGCGAGTCCCGGGCGCCTGGCAGCCGCTGGTCGCATGGACCCGCAACGGTCCCAGAGCAGAGCCCCAATAGTCCCTTCTCGGCGCCGCTCTGGGGCTCAATCTCCAGGAAAGATTCCTTTGTCCAGCAGCCCCCGGGTGAAAAGAAAGCCAGATCCAATTGATGCCGAAGTTGGCCGCAGAATTCGTGCACGGCGAGTATCGATGGAAATGTCACAGACCGATCTCGGGCAGGCACTTGGCGTGACATACCAGCAGGTGCAAAAATACGAGGCCGGTCGCAGCAAGGTTGGCGCAGGCCGGCTCCAGTCGATTGCAAACGTGCTCGAAGTCCCGCTTTCGTATTTCTTCGAGATCCCGTCCGCGAGAGACGACAGTGGTAACGCCAGACTGAGCGCCGGCCGATCGTTGGCGGACTTTGTCTCGAGTCCGATGGGGCGTGCTCTCAATCGGGGTTTCGCCCGGATCAACGATAGTGAGGTGAGACGTGCTTATCTCGGTCTAGTCACGCGGATTGCCGAGCGAGAAGGCAATCGAAAGCAGGATGCTGGAGAATAGCTGCGCTCCTATGCGGCTCCGGACGATCCTCCTCGGAAGCACTCGATTTCCAGCATCGTGTCTCTGATGATCGCCTCGCGGCTACCGCCCCAGCCGCGTGCAAGAACCTCCTTCAAGACCTCGCCCCAAAAAGGCGGCAGGGACTCGTCCATCGCTTCGTCGGTTGCGCAGACGCCGACCGCCAGCATGCAGATCTCCCGCAGCTCGTCATCAGTCATGTCATTGATATCAGAAAGATGATTCAAGGCAGGTCTCTCCCGCTCGACTCTAATTGGGGGCTGGAGTAGAGACGCCGGACGCGGCTTCCGAGCGGACCGGGCCCCAGAGCTGACCGGAGGGATTTGTGGGCCATGCTCTGGGGCCCGTGCCACGCCGGATGCGGGGGCTAGCCGGCGTGGACACTCCTCATCCTTGTCAGCCGGATCAGCCGGCGAGTTCAACTCCACGTGCCGCAATTCGCTCGTAAGTTTGCTGGAGCGGCGACGGCCGAATGAGCCGAGGCGAAGCTAAACGCAACAGCGCCTTGAGGTGCTCCCTGGAGCCATAGCCGACGATTGGTGCGAACGGTGTCATTGTGGCTGCGACGTCGTCGGGATAGAGCCGTGCGAATTCTACGAAGTTCGTGAAACGCTCGTAGTTGCGGTCCTCCAACAGGAAGGTCTCAACCGGAGCTCCTTCAGCCAGCACCGCTTCATGGCTGTCGAGCACGATGTGGAAATACTCGATCGTGTCTCGCGCATCGGGGAGGGCCTGCTTGATCGAGGTACCGTTGACGAGATCCTGAGCTGTGATGAGAACGCCGTCCACGAACAGGGCGTGGCCGCGCGTGACATAAAGGTCCCTGCGAGGCGTGTGCTCGTCCAAGGCGAAGCGCGCGATGCGGACCGGAACCACGGCCCCTTTCCATTTCGCACCGCTTCGGCGGTAGACGTGGCGACCGATCCACTTGATCGGCAGCGCTTGACCACGCACTGTTTCGACAAGGTCACCGATGCGAAGGTCCTCGATGCATGTCTCGCCCGCTGGTGTCTTGATGGAAGTGCCGCTCAGCAGACACATTGGTCCATTACCATTACCATTACCATTACCCTTACCGGGCGCCGCTTCATGGCCCTTGCCCCGTCCTCCGATCTTCCACCAGGCCTTGCCGCCGGCCTCGGCCGAGGACGCCGAAAGTATTGTTGCAGCGGGTGCGCCCAGCGTGACAATCCGGGCTCCTATCGCCACAGCTAAACCGAGCACATGACGCCTCGCCTCATTGATCTGCGCGCCTCGGTCCTTGGTGGTCATCGTCATTTTCTCCCAAGTTTTCTGTTTGAGCTTGACATTATCTGCCCTTGTAATCCCTGCGGGAATTTCACTCTTCGATTGTTCCGATTAACGGCTGACGATGAGCTTACCACTTCCGGTGTAGGCGGCGGTGATGATCTTCAACCGAGATGACGGGGGTCGGCGCAATCGAAAGAGGATGGCCTGATGTGGAACCGTCATGAGCCAGAGTCGTTATGTTCGATTGCCCCGCATGCAAAGCGTGCCCCAAAGCGGAGCAAAAGGCATCATGCGATTGCGCCCGCCTACCAGCGGGCGCCTTTTCATCGTGGAGCATGAACTGAAGGATCGGTCGAATGCACTCCGCCGGCGTAAATCGAAGGCGCGTTCAAATGTTGCACTTGTTATTTCGGCTCGGCGCGCCAGCTCTGTTTTTGGCGCTAGCCATCGCTGCAGCGGAGTGGCTGGTCTAGGACGGCATGCGAACCACTTGAATAGCAAATGTCGTGCTGGAGCGGCGGCTGGCCATCTTCATCTTCCGTTTGGAGCCTGGCAGCCGATGCGATCAGGGGGTGAATACGAGCTGTGCGCAGTATGCTGAAGGCGAATCGCACGCTGTGCGCTTTAGGTGCTCTACCCGTCCGCGGTGACTTGACGTGGCTCAAGGGCCGTCCTCGTCGCTCGCTGCTAATTCCTTCAGAAGCTCCTCTCTGTCGGTCATATCAAACTCTCGGATCATGTAGAGAACTCTCAGTCCCTCCATCACAGCCGTATGGCTTATCGGATCCACTTGATGCATTTTGCACCAATCTGAAACGACCTGCTCGACAAGCTCGGCCTCCTTGTCTTTCGTTGGCGAAATCGTCTTTGCTAAACGCTTGGCCATTGCGGTTTCCTCCCAACCCGACGCAGCGAAACTTTCCACTGTGATGGCTTCCTGAAAGAAGGGGCCTTTCGCGTCGTCCCGTGTCCAGTTTCCAAGTCGCGGCCCGATCTCAGTGCGGCTTCGATTTATCTGTAATTTGCGGCGTGTAGACGGCTGTTTCGGTCCTGGTCTCAGACCAAGCCCCAGCAATCGCCAAGTAGGCCAGGATGGCGCCTACTGCGAGCAGAAGCAGGCTGATCGGGAATGCGGTTGAATGCGTTTCGTGGCCATCGCGGAGAGACATCCTTTCGCTCCCTTCAGCAGGGGAGAGAACGAAGATTGCGTTCTGAAGTTCCCCCTCGGGCGGTTCGCGGGACTTTAGTCCGGGCTAATATGGGCCAAAGGTCCGATGCACATGCCACGCGCGTTTCGCGATACATGTGCGATAGAGCGCATACCGGAAAACAGGTGGTGGTAAACCCCGCCCCAGAGGTGCCGACGCCCGGCAATCCTATTCCCGAAAAGGCGCAGTCGCGGCAAGGCCGATTTTGCAAGCCGGCCTCACTTGAAATTCAGGATGATCTCGGTAGCTGGTTGACCTTCGCCGCCAAAATGAAATCATTTTCGTGCAGGCCCTTGATCTTATGGGTTTGCAGCGAGATCTCCGCATAGCCCCAGCCGAAACAGACGTCGGGGTGATGCCTCTCCTCTTCCGCCAGCTGCCCAACTTTGTCGACGAAGGCCAGCGCCTGTTTGAAATCGTCGAACTTGAACTTGCGGCGGATCAGATGCCCGTCGTCAAGGAGATCCCAGCCTGGTGTCTGCGAAACGTATCCGGCGGCTTCGTCCCTGGTCAGCGGCGGTATGCCGCCGCGGCAGGGCGTGCAGGACTTTTCAGCGATATTCTCGGTCATAAATTCCTCCGTTCTGGAGCCGCTCCGCTCAGCGCCCCCCGTATTTGGTCGCAGAGGCTTTGCGAAGTGGGCGGCAAGACGCTCGTTGGCGGTTTCCCGCCGCTTGTCAGAACGCTTCGGCGGCTTCGGCCGTTCCGTGCTCCGACCGCGATCTCGGAAAGTTCGTTCGAACTTCACGCCAGAACGCTCTGCTCGGCGATCGGTCGCAAACGAGATCAGCGTGCGCTGACGGCGGCCAAGCTGCCGTTTGCAGTTCGGAATACTACCCGCGTCCTTGCGCACGCGAAAAACCAAACTTTATGTTGCAATGCGGAATTTTTTTGCTAAGGTGCATTGTGATAGTCAATACCGCTTGGGGTTGTGCAATGAGGGGTATTGTTTTAATTCGGGGTTTCCAACGAGCGCCCCGATATCCCGTCGGTCGCGTAGTAAAGCGCGGGTTTGATTTAGCGGGCGCCTCATTGGTTCTCGTCCTTCTCAGCCCGTTGTTCCTGTTGATCTGCATTCTTGTCATGGTTGCTGATCGGGGTTCCCCCTTTCAAACCCATCCACGCGTCGGGCGAGGCGGGCGTGTGTTCAGTTGCTTGGAGTTCCGCACCACCAGCGAGACCATGAACAGCGCGCAGGCTACTGCCGCAAGGACGAGCCATCTGCCGCTCGTATACGAGTCGTACCTTACGCCCGTCGGGGCGGTTCTTGTGAAGCTTGGTCTCAACGAGCTGCCGCGGATCATCAACATTCTCCGCGGCGATATGAGCATTGTCGGGACTCGCCCACTCGCGCCAGGTGAACCGCAGATGTGCCGGGATGCCGCGGATTTCTATGGGAGATTGCGCCCAGGCTTGGTCGGTCCGTGTGCGAGCAGGAGTGAGAATGGCTCCGACGCTGGCTGGACCGCACTTGAACGCCGCGATGTCGAGAACTGGTCGCTGGTGGCGGACCTGCGCATCATCGTCAAAACTGTCTCTGCCATCTGCTTCTCGCGTGGAGGCTAGGGTGTAGACGCCAGAAAACCGGCTGCATCGCGTGGGCTTTGAACTCCCGGACGGTGTGCCGGGAACGGCCGCCCTGTTGCCTCCCGCTTTCGAAGAAAGGCTAGTCAATTGGTCCTCGATGTTCGATCCGAGCAGGTCGCCGGAGAGCATTTCGATGTCGTCGTCATCGGTTCCGGCTTCGGCTCGGCTTTTTTCCTGCACGCTTTTCAGAAGCGTCGCCGAGCCCGTGTTCTCCTGCTGGAATGGGGGCGACACAATTCCCACGCCTGGCAACTCGAGCATGGAGCCAATACGGATCTGAAGGACGAGGAGACCTACCGGAGCAATTCCCCCAAGCCGTGGAACTACACCATCGGCCTTGGCGGGGGGACAAACTGTTGGTTCGCCCAGACGCCGCGGCTGCATCCGAACGATTTCCGGCTGAAGAGCCTTTACGGGGTCGGGCAGGATTGGCCGATGACGTATGACGATCTGGAGCCTTTCTATTGTCAGGCGGAGACGATCATGTCGATCTCGGGAGATCCGGACATGGCTACGATCATGCCGCGTTCGATGGCCTTTCCCCAGCCGCCCCATCGCATGTCAACGCCAGACCGGATGATGAAAGCGGATCAGCCCGATCAGCATTTTGTCATGCCGACCGCACGCGCGCGATTGGCGACGCAACAGCGTCCGTCCTGCTGTGCATCGCTTCGCTGCTGGCTCTGCCCGGCGGACGCGAAGTTCACGGCGAACAACGGCCTGATGCATGTCTTCGAGCATCCGGACGTGGCGGTCTGCCTGGGATCGGAAGTTCGTCGGCTGGACCATGCCGCAGGCTCGGTTCGCGCCGTCAGATTTCGGCATGGCGGCAAGGAGTACGTGGTTACCGGCGACCTCTTCATCCTCGGCGCTAATGGAATCCAAAGCGCCGCGATCATGCTGCGATCGGATCTCGATGGTGAGTTCGTTGGACACGGGTTACACGAGTCCTACGGCTGGAACATGGAAGTCTATCTCGATGGAGTCGACAACTTCGACGGCAGCACGATCACCACGGGGTTGAATTTCGGCCTCTATGACGGGGATCACAGATCCAGGCATGCCGCAGCTCTCGTCTATTTCGAAAATCGCTGGCAGCATGGGCTGCGTCCGGACAAGGGGCGACTCAGACAGACGCTACCTCTGGTGATCGTCACCGAGGACCTGCTCGAGGCGGAGAATTCCGTCCGCCTCGACGAAAATGACAACGCCTTCATCCACTATAAGGGTCCGGCCAGCTATGCGGTCGAGGGTATGGCGCGCGCCCGAGAAAAGCTGCCGGACCTTCTTCGTCCGTTGCCGGTCGAGAAGATTATCGACCGCGGTCTGCGGCGAACGGAATCGCATGTCCAAGGCACGCTGCGCATGGGAAGGGATCCAACCGATTCCGTCGTCGATCGCAACCTGGTCCATCACTCGTTTCGCAACCTCCTGATCGTGGGCACGAGCACCTTTCCGAGTTGTTCCTGCGCCAATCCTAGCCTGACCGCGGCCGCCCTTTCGCTGCGGGCAGCAAGTCTCATCATGTGAAGGAAATCGGCAATGAGAGGGCTTTCAAGGCGCGCGGTGCTTGGCTTGGCAGGAGGAGGTCTCGCGTCGACGGCGCTTGCCTATGCGGCGGTCCGATCGTTCTCCGAGGAAGATTTGGTGAGGGCTACCCTGAGGAAATATCTCGATGACGTCACCATTTCGGATGACCATCTGCGAGCCTTCACGCTGGAATTCAAGAAGCGCAACCCTTGGGATTTCCCGACGGAGAAGTTGGCCGACGCGACCACGCTGTTTGAAGGGTTGCGATTGGGAGGCATGGCTCGCCCGCTGCTGCCCGCTGACGACGCAATGCGTCTGGAGCGGTTCGAGCGGTGGTTGCTGACCGAGTTCCATCTCCTCACGGATTACGCCTGGCGGGGTGGGCCGAATGAACCCGTCACGTTTTCGGGAAGCCAGCATTGCGTGAATCCATTTGCGAATTTTGAAACGGCTTAGCGTGTCAACCGATGCTACCCAGGGGTGCAGCAAGATGCATTATCGATCGATTGTCGACATGAATGCCACGATCGCCAGGAATCTCCACCGCTTACCCGCTGGCATCGACCTGGTCGTCGGTATACCGCGCAGCGGAATGCTGGCCGCCAATCTCTTCAGCCTGACGACGAACATTCAGATGACCGATCTGGATAGCTTTGTCGCCGGAAAGGTCTTTTCCAGCGGAATCACCAAGAGATCGGCCGCTCTTGGACGCACAATGGCAGAGATGCGAAGGATACTGATCCTCGATGACAGCATCAATGGCGGTAGCGCCATGCGGGAGGCGAGGGTAAGGGCGGCGGCAGCGGGCGTTTCCCGTGATCAGCTGATCTTCGCTGCCGTCTACGGTACCTATGAGCGTTACGACGAAGCCGATCTCGTATTCGAGCTGGTGCCGCAGCCGCGGCTGTTCCAATGGAACGTCATGCATCACAAGTTTCTCGGGCAGAGCTGCGTCGATATCGACGGCGTCCTGTGTTTCGATCCGACGCATCAGGAAAATGACGATGGCCCGGCCTATCTAAGCTTCCTTGCACAGGCGCGGCCGCTACATGTGCCGACGCGCAAGATCGCTTATCTGGTGACCAGCCGTCTGGAAAAATATCGGCCGCAGACGGAGGCCTGGCTGGCATCGCAGGGTGTTGATTATGGCGAGCTCGTCATGCTTGATCTTCCGAGTAAGGCAGAACGCCAAAGGCTTGCCGCCCATGGCCGGTTCAAAGCCGATTTCTACAAGCGCTCGGATGCCGTGCTGTTCATCGAAAGCGAGCACGATCAGGCGGTAAACATTGCAAAGCTCTCAGGAAAGCCGGTGCTGTGCATCGAGTCTCAGCTGATGATCTCACCGGACATGCTGTGGCTGTCGGAGCAACTGAAGCAGGCAACGACCTCCGAAGGCCGGAAAGCCATGCTTAAGACCATGGCGCGAACCGTCCTGGGCGAAACCGGCTACCAGACACTCAAGAGCAGGATGAGGAAGCCGGCTTAACTGGCGTATGCCGGTCGGTCGCGCCGGCAGCGCTCACCTCGATCCCCGGTCGGTCGGTTTGATCAGTCGTTCGGGCAGAAGCTTCAGGGCTTCGCCGAGCGATTGGCGGCCAGAGGGAAACAGCAGCGCGACCGCGATTGTCACTGCATAGGAGAGGACAGCGGCGCAGGCAACGGCGAGAATGGCATGATCCGGCAGAAGCGGCCTCGAAAGCCAGGCGGCCACCAGGGCGAGATGCGAGCCAAGGATGAAGGGGCTTGCAGCGCGAAACATATCGGCGAACTTCAGCGGCCCCTTCTTGCCGACATAGATCCAAAGAAAGGGCGTCCGCAGGTATTCGCTCAGCGCGTAAACAACGGCGACTCCGAGCGCGCCGTAGGGCAGGCCAATCAGGAAGGCCAGGACCGAGGTCACTGCCGTGATGACGCCCCAGCGCATGAAGTCGCCGGATCGCCCCTGGCTGATGAACAGCCAGCCGGCCGGATTATTGAGCGGCTGTAACAGGCCGGCGAAGCCGAGCGCCTGAAAAATGCCTGCGCTTTCCCGCCACTGCTCTCCCAGCACGAACGGAATGAGCAGATCGGCAGTCGCGATCGCCGCTGCCACGCCCGGAAGCGCCACGACCAGCATAAGGGGCATGACGCGAAGGTAGGCGCTGCGGTAGCGGTCGGGCTCGTTCGTCATCCGCGAAAGCGCCGGCACCATGACCTTCGAGAGCGGATTGGCAAGCTGGCTCAAGGGAAACAGAAGAAGCTTGTAGGCGCGGTCGTAGAGCCCGAGTTGAGCCTCGCCCCAGTATCTGCCGATCAGGATATTATCGAGATTGCGGGCGAAGAAATTTGCGAAGTTGAAGCCAGTGATCCCGGCACCGAAATTCAGCAAGACGCCGACGCCGTCGGCTTTCAGGCTGAGGCCGGGGCGCCAATGGGAGTTGGCCCAGTAACAGAGCGTCGGCAACACGGCGCTCGTCAGCGTGCCTGCGTAAAGTGCCCAATAGGAGCGGTCGACGAAGGTCCAGCCGACGGCGGCGCAAAGGCCCGCAATTGCGCTCGCGATCTCCACCATCGCAAGGCGACCGAAGACCATGCGCCGATTGAGGAGGGCCAGATGTTGTGCCCCGAGGCCGTAGGCAATGATCTGCAAAGCCATTGCAGCGATGAGAGGCCCCACTCGAGGCTCGCCGTAAAAGCGACCAATCAGAGGGGCCATACCCACCATGAGACAGGCGAGCGCCACGCTAACGGCGACGTTAACCCAGAAGAGGTAGTTCACCTCCTCGTGCGTTATGGAATTCTTCTGCACGGTTGCCTGGGTCAGGCCAAAATCCTGAAAAAGCGCGACAAACGCCAGAACGGGCGCGCTCATCGCCACGACGCCGAAATCCTGCGGCGACAGCAGGCGTGAAAGGAGGATGACCGAAAGGATCTGCGTTGCAATCTTGACCGCTTGAGCCAAACCGGTGACGACAGCGCCTCGACCGACGGACTGGCGGAGCGATCCTTCGGGCGGATCGAATGCGCTGGCTTTCAAATCCAAACCCTCCGCCGACTGCAGGTGATAATGTGTTGAAACTACCGGGATGTGTGCTGCGGTGCAACCGGGACGTAAAAGTTATGCCGCTCTGCACAAGAGAATGTTGCTGTGCAGCATTTTGCGTAGTAGCGTCTACCAGAGGTCGTAAGACGGCTGCGTCGTTCGTACGGACGGGCTGCAACCATCGTGCGCGGCCGAAGCCTGCCTCAATTCACAGCTGAAGAACCATTTACAATTGCCAGTTGTCTAATTTAAAACCTCTGCCGCAAACGACAGGAGCTGGCTCGTCGGCGGGGAACCTTTCGGCGACGAACGCGCCTTCAAGTGTGCAACTGAAATCGTGGGAAGAATGGGCGCGGTACAATCAGTCCTCTGCTTCCCCAGCAAAAAAATGCCGTTCAAGTGGATTCATCGATGATGGCGAGCGCAATACCGTTCCTGAGTTTTGGCCCACGCAAACGCTCCAGTGTCAGAAGCCTGGCCTACACCTATGACGGTCTGACTGCATTCACGCCGTTCTGGGCGATGGCAGCGATCTTCAGCATTGTCGGCGATGTTTATTCACTGATTGGATACAAGGGGCCAGCGTATACGCTACTGAGCTGGTCCGTCGTCCTTCTCAGCCTCCTGCTGCTGCTTTATCCGCGGCGCACTGGATTTCTGCTGGCTCTCGTCGCCGTTTCGCTTCTGTTGTATGGGCTTCGCCTGCCGGTGGCTTCAAACAACAAAACCATCACGGCGGTGATGAACGGGGCGATCTTGCTCAGCGCCGCGGTGCTCTACCTCAAGGCCGGCGGCAGGGCGGCCATCGATCGTATGGCGCTGTACAGCCAGGTTCGTGTCGTCGCTCGAGCCCTGCTCGCGATCATGTATTTCTACGGTATCTTCCACAAGATCAACACCGACTTCCTCGATCCATCCGTCAGTTGCGCAGTTGGGCTGTACGTTCCACTCGCCCGGCCGTTCGGTCTCGAAGACAATTTGTTCGGCCGATATCTGGCGATATATGCAACCTTTATCATCGAGGCGATCGCAATCGTGGCGCTCTACTGGAAGCGTTATTTCGCGATCGGCTTCATCCTCGCGCTCGTCTTCCACTACGTCATCCCGATCTCCGCCTATTCCTGGTACATGGATTTTTCGAGCTTGGTCTTTGCACTTTACGTGCTGAGCATCCCAATGCCGGCCAGCAAACAGCTCTACGGCATTTCGGTCGCGGCTGCGAATACACTACGCGAACAGTTTGGACGGGTTGGTACCCTGATCCCCGGTGCGGCGCTGATGGTTCTTGCAGTCGCCGTCGTGATGCTCCTTGCCTTGGTGTATCCCGAGCCTACTTTCGACATGGTCGTCCACTCCGTATGGATCCTCGTCTGGTCCGTCGTCGGCGGAGTTGGGATGATTGGGCTGACTTATGTGGCGCTGCAGAACCTGCCTTGCGAGAATGTTTCGGCGCCACGCCCGCCGGCCTGGGTCTACGTGGTGCCGGGCCTGTTCTTTCTTTCCTGCCTCTCTCCCTATGTCGGTCTCAAGACCGAAAGTTCGATCAACATGTTCAGCAATCTGCACACGGAAGGTGGCGAGACCAACCACCTGCTCTTTTCCAGCCCGCCATATCTCTTCAACTACCAGAACGAGGTCGTGAAGATCATCGACTCTTCAGAGCTCTACCTCGTACAGCAATCTCGCGCCGGCAATTATCACATCCTGCACGAGATCAAGAAACAGCTCCGCTGGAAGCCGGAGGCGTGGGTCACCTACGTGAAAGATGGGGAAACTGTGACGCGCGCGACTGCAGTGACCTTGGCTGGTCAGATGCCAGGCTTGCTCGAGCGAAAGCTGCTGATCTTCAAGCTGGTCGATTTCTCGCGACCGAAGGTCTGCACGCATTGAAATCAGTCTGTGGTCGACTTCGGTGATCGGGTGCGCTGGCATGCTGGGGAGCCCGCCGCCCGCCGCTCTTATCGGGTTACCAGCCGTTGCCCACCTTGGTCGACTGGTCGAGGTCAGTGGGGATAAGCGATCGACCACGAAGCCGCAAGGTCAGTCGGCGCCCAAACTTGAGCAGCGGGTAGACCACCCGCGCCGCTGTGCGGTTTGACAGGATCGCACGGTTAAGCCGGCCGAAAAGCGACGAAGGCGAGCTGAGGATCGCCAGCAGGTTGACAGCTTCGTCGCCATGATACACGCGGTTCTCGAAGACGAAGAGCATCCCTTCGTTGAGGTCGAAGCCCTGCCTCTGGAAGCCGGCGACCCTGGGATCGCCGGAGCGTGCATCGATCAACTCGACAGGACCCACGGTCTCGCGCAATCGCATGAACCGCACGTAGTTTTGGCAGAAGATGCAATCGCCGTCGTAGACGATCATGGGGTTTTCGCGCATTTTCATTGGGCCACGGGATCAAAGCCGAGATCGGTTGGCGGTTCGGCAATGTCGCCTTGGCTGCAACGCCCATAGAACGTGCAGCCCGAAACCACCGGCAGGTTCTTCAGAGCATCGAACACGCCGACAAATGCCAGTCCCACTACACCTGCGGCGATAATCTTTTTATAGAACGCCATGTCTCGAAGCATCTCGCGTACACCCTCGTTATATGGCTCCAGTCGAGTGGGCAACAGATGCTCGATCCATTTTTCAGGTTGCAGCGCCTGCGCCCCGAAGTTGTTGCCGCTATTGTTGTGCAACGCAGCATGTACGAAGTTGGAGCGGCAATCAAGAGATTACGTCAAATCTGATCGGAGTGTAGTCCTTGTGTTCCTCCGCGGCTGGTGACAGCGTTGGCGCCGTATGAATTGCCTAGCCTGAACGCGGGGTCTGCAGTTCGCCTTGTTAAAGGCGCGAGCTTGAAAAACTGGCTCTTAAGTCCAAGCAGGTCGCAATTCGGTTCTCGATTGTCCGCAATTGGGTGGAAGGGAGCCGTTCTTCACGAGCGCCGTGCACGGCACGTTGCGAGGATGTTTCTCATTCTGTGCTCAGAAGATCGCATAATTTATCGCCGGGAACATGTCCTTGGGGTGGGGCCACCTAGGTGTTCGAGAAACATAGTCTGACAGGCAACATCGCCTATAGCTGTGACGACGCCGTCTCGCTGGTAACGCTTGTCTCGGCCGGCAACCGCATCGGCTTTGCCCCGAGAGGGGCGAAGGGTGCTGGAACTACACCGTTCGTCTCTACCGCCTGCTACAAGAGGTATTGGGTACTGAATAGAAGCTGGAAATTTCTGCAGGCTGAGACTGTCGGAAAACAACAGCAATTGGCGCTCTCTTGCCGGACTCTCGAATCCCCTTGGCCCTGAGAGAAACCAACTTCCAAGCTGCACCGGGAAGCTGTCATGCCAACTCAAGATGAGAATCTTTCGACCCTTGCGCGATCAACGGCACGGGAGACTTCCATTGCAGGTGGGAAGCGTTAAGTCGGCGCGCCACGATATCGTGGTTGAGCCACTGGACGGGGCCGGAGGGATCTGAGGACTCGCCAAAAATTAGCTGCCCGGTCGCTTCCACCACGAGAGCACTCAGCAGGTCGCTGATCATCGCCTTGCTGTCCCGGTGCATCTGCGTGATCTCGTTGGACGTGCCGATGGTCAGATCGGACTGTGCTTGGCTGTTTGCCATGGGCCACGCCGAGAAGTCGTAAAATGGACGCATGACCTCGTTGGCCTGCATATCGGTAATTTTTTGGAACACATCCTTCATTGTGAAGCCGTCTGCCAGAAGCTGTTGGCATGCCTGCCACTGGTCCTCGGCCCATTGGCCACCATTCTCTTTCTTCAAGGCGAGCAGCAGCGGTATCAGGGGAAGCTCGATACCCGTGAATACGTCGGACGAATTGGTCCGGATCTCGGGACAGTTATAGACGGTTGCCTTGACGCCCGCTGCCCAGGCTTCTTGCGCGATGCATTCGAGCCGCATCTTGGCGTAACCTTGGGTGTAGTTGGTGTAGGTCTGCCAGCGATAACTCCCGTCAATCAGGACTGCGGTTCCAT
This sequence comes from Sinorhizobium fredii USDA 257, assembly GCF_000265205.3. Taxonomy (NCBI): domain Bacteria; kingdom Pseudomonadati; phylum Pseudomonadota; class Alphaproteobacteria; order Hyphomicrobiales; family Rhizobiaceae; genus Ensifer; species Ensifer fredii. The sequence continues at coordinate 1,779,847 of NC_018000.1, read as the reverse complement.
GATAACCGTAGGCCGTATACCGCACCTGACCACCCGATGCCTCCACGCGCTCACGGATCCCCGCGCTGAAGTCGATAAGATGTTGAAAGGTGATTGCGGAGACTTCGTCGAAGTTCTGCAGGATGAGCTTGCCCATGTCGCTGTCGAGCAGCGCTTGCGACGACATGTGGCGGGGACCGCGTCCCTTGTAGATCCGGTTGGCGACGACCAGGAAAACCTTAGCCTTCGGGATGCCGCCGGCCATTGTATGGGCGAAGAAGACATTGCGGCCGTCGGCAATCATTCCGTCGAGAACGGCCATGACCTGCGAAAGCGAATTCGTGAACCGTGCGGTGGCGATGTCCCGGCACTGTTTGATGTAGTCCCAGTCGAGCGTGTCATGTTCCCAGCTCTCCAGCGTCATGGCTGCGAGGAGATCCGTCGGAGTGGGGCCTCCTGCCGGAGCGTCGAGATCGAAGCCAGCCATAAGAGGTATGTTGATAATTCTGCCGCCCAATCGGGCCTCGGCGGCAGAGAGTTCCTCGGCGTCCAGAGGCCGCAGTGCGTTGTTCTCGGCGCGCCGCCCGACCGTGATTCCCACGATCTCCATTCCAGCCCGCCGGGCTTCTTCGAGCAAGCCAGTCGCATATCCGCGACCGAATAGTTCGCCGAAGAGGACGAAAACATCACCTTTACGAAAGACCTTGTTTTCGGCGATGCGGTTCAATGCGACCGGATTTTCCATGCAATCACTCTTTGGTCCGTTAGTCGTCGATCGATGGCTCACACGAGCTTGGATAATCCACATGACCGTAATAACCCGTAATAGGAAGTCATTTTAAGTGACCGTTCATTTCAAAGCGTGAAGTCCCTCAAAGGATTTCTCGCTATCTGAACCGGATAAAGCAGACCTGAGACCAAACTCTTTCGCTGGTGTCGTTGGCTTCCGCTGGTCTTGGCATTGGCTTTGCGCCGGAATGGACGCTGGCTCTGCCAATCGAAATTTTCGAACTCAGGAAGGTGAGGGGATGTCGGACTGGACGTGTCGCAGGACATCACACACGTGTGCGTCATTGGCAGCGATGGCAAGATCGTTTGACAGGGAACCTGCCTTTCGACCCCGGAGGGCATTTTGGGTGCCAAAGCCAAGGCGCCGAATGCGATCCGCATAGGACTGGAGAGCGGATCGTAATCGACCTAGCATTGTCATGCGCTCAAAGCAGAAGGATTGCCGATCGTCTGTCTCGACGCGAAGCGACTAAACTGCTTTCTGCGAAAGGGCCTGCACCTTAGCTCCCAAATTTGTCAGCGTTGGCACTTTCCAGAGCTTATTACTTGCGGTGTTGTAGCCACTGTGCGGATTTGATCTCGGGAAGCTCTCGTCTTGTGCTTCGAAGATCGCATAATGCATCCCCTGGAACCTGGACGTATGCAGTACCCGAGTACCGCATAGGACAGCTGCCCGTGATAGGTGTGCCATTCAACACCGTGGGCCGGGGCCGGCATAGATCGGCCGCTTATTATTTGTGCCTCTCATGCTATATGTAGGTAAATACCTACATATAGGTGCGCCATGAGCATCACGACCCTTTCCAGCCGAGAGCTGAATCACGACGTCAGTAGCGCTAAGAAGGCAGCCAGAAACGGTCCCGTTATCATCACCGATCGCGGCAAGCCTTCTCATGTCTTAATGACCTACGACGAATTCGAGCGCTTGAGCGGCAAGCACCGCAGCCTCGTTGACGCTCTCGCCATGCCGGGCCTCTCGGCGATCGAGTTCGAGCCGCACCGCATCGAAATTAGACCCCGGGGTATGGACTTCTCTTGAGGTACCTGCTGGATACCAATGTCGTGTCCGAACTGCGCAAGATCGGTGACGGCAAAGCCGATTCCAATGTGGTAGCGTGGGTCGGAGCGGAAGATGCGGTGCGCTTCTTCATTTCGGCCATCACGATTCTTGAATTGGAGCCGGGCATGCTCGGCGTGCGGCGCCGGGACGCAGCACAGGGCGCTCGGCTGCGCGCCTGGCTTGACAGTCGTGTGCGTCCGGAATTCGCTGGCCGCATCCTGCCGATTGACGACGCGGTTGCGACACGTTGCGCGCACCTGCACATTCCGGATCGCCGCAAGGAGGCGGATGCATTGATTGCCGCGACGGCGCTGGTCCACGACATGACCGTGGTCACACGCTACACCAGGGATTTCGAAGGTACCGGCGTTGTTTTAGTCGATCCCTGGCAAAGCTGACGGCATCGCTCCTGCTTGGGTTCGAGTCCCGTCGGTCTCGAGTACAGCTGGTCGGCAATTCCGTGGCGGTGTTGGGGTCAGCGAAAGCTCAAACCAATCGCAAGACCGACTGACAGCCCCGTCGATTGCGCTCGATTGCAGGGTCGCCTGTTCGATTATCCTCAAGGCGGACATGAGCATTGTGTCCGGCCTGGAGACACTCGTCCTTTCACAAGAAGGGTTCGCCGGCGACGGCCGTTCGCTCTGGACGACCTGGCGCATGACAGCGGCTTGCCGAAGGCCCCAGCCAGCGCGACGTCGTTCTCGATCGGCCATAATGTCTCCCGCCGAAGCGAAGTGGACGAGGTCATGGAAGAGGCAGCCGGTGCCGGAGCGCGGATCGTAAAACCTGCCGAAAAGACATTCTATGGTGGATATGCCGGATATTTCACCGATCCGGACGGGCATCTGTGGGAGGTCGTGTGGAACCCGGCCGATCTGCCGCCCGAAGGTTGAGGTGATTGATCGGCCGTACGACAAGCTCGACCTCGCTTGTCCGGTGGCGGGACCCGAACGCCGTCACCTTGGTCCTGGGTATGCCTTCAATTGAAGGCTTCTTCGTCCTGCCGCACGAAGGGCTAGGTTCCTGCCCGGCTGCGGCTGGCTGTTCCTGGATATGTCGTGCGGCGACAAGCGCCGCGGGCCCAGCATGAGGATCTGCCGCGAGAAGGTCGGCGCTACAGGGAAAAAGCGCGTACAGCCACCCGTCTTAGGCTCCGATTCACGCCCTGCGCGCAGTAATGATCCACGAACGCGAGTCAAAGAGTACGCCCTCCGTGGTCATATGCGCCTCCAGCAAATCGCGCAGCCGCTCCAATGCCTGGTCGGCGGCTACCGCTCGCGCGAGTGCCTCGCCGTGCTCAACTGGAAAAATCGGATCGGCTGTGCCATGAACGACGAGAAGAGGCACTTTTATTTGGTTCAGGCGGCCCTGCCACCTCTCGCCGACCTCAAAGAGGATGCTGTGGTTGGTGGTGCTGAGATAGCCTCCGGGCCGGTCAAAATCCCGTTCGATGAAGGCGCGGGTCCCGGCTTCGTCGAACCGATGCGCCGTCCCCGCAGTCAGGCGCGCGTCCTCGACCAGGTACGTGACCGCGTCTGCCCGGTCCGACCAGTCCGCCTCCACGGACATATGTTCCATCCAAGCCTCGCCGCTGGCCGGAAGGTCGGACGTGTCCACTCCGACCGGCGAGGTGCTGATCGCCGTCAGGGAAAAGATGCGCTGCGGACTCTTTAGCGCAGCGACCTGGCCCACCATGCCGCCGAGGGAAAAGCCGACGATTTGGGCTTTCGAAATCCCGTAGCCATCGAGCACGCGGAAAATGTCATCGACGGCGTCGTCGAAGGTGTAGCCCGGCTGACCGGGGGGATACTTCGTCGAAAGACCGGAATCGCGCTGGTCATAGCGGATGACGAAACGGTCCCGCTCGGCAAGCTGATGACAGAATTCGTCTGGCCACCACAGCATGGACGCCATCCCGCCCATGATGAGAAGTAGCGGTGGATGGGTTGGATTGCCGAAGCTCTGCGTCGCGAGCTCGACCCCATCAGTGCGGATCACTAGCGCACTCATGCGAGGCCCTCGCGGCGTAGCGCCGCCTGCACCGCAGGCCGCTGTTCGATCCGTGCGATGTAATCGCCAAACGGTTGGGGCAGAGGGAACCCGAGTTGAGCCGCACCCCGTGCCAATTGGAAGAGGTAGGCATCCGCAACCGTAAAGGTCTCTCCGAAAAGGTAGCCCCGATCCAATCGGCCCGCGACGAAGCCAAACCAGTGCAATATTTGCTGGCCGGTCGGCTCCCTCACATCCTCCGGAAGCGACAAGTAGGTGGGAAAGCGCTTGTGAATCTCGGTCGCGATAAGGCTCAGCATCTCGAGCAGGCGGTACCGGCCCAGGTGACCATGCGACGCGAGCTCCGGTGCGCGATCGGCGATCCATGCCACGATCGCGACATTCTCGGTCAGCACCTCACCATCGTCGAACATAAGGGCAGGCACATATCCCGTCGGGTTGATCTCCGTGTAACGGCCGCCCCCTTCAATCTGTTTGGTCTCGAGGTCGACCTTGACCAAGTCGAACTGAATTCCAGCCTGCAGCATCGCGATATGGTCGGCCAAGCTGGTGAAACCGGGCGCTGAGTAGAGCTTCATCGATCCGACTCCTTGAGACTGATTGCAAACTGCAACTGGTCGCAAAATAGATAGATCGCTTCGACAATGCAAGCGGTTTTTGGAGGACGACGAATGGGTGACGAACACCGATCGGCTATCGATCAAACTCAGGGTGGAAGTACTCCAGGACATTTCTGCCCGCCAGCGCGGGCGCTTGTCCGGCACTGCCGCCTCGTGTGCGATGATGACGCCCGGTGAGATGTAGGCGCCGCTGAACTCGCGGACATGGGATCGCTTGGGGGGAAAGCCGAGATCCTACGCTAAGGGCGCCCGGCTCCAGGCGTGTTAAACTACTGTTCACTGACAAGCCGGCTTGGCGTGCACCGGGCGGGATGCTCTCTACTCAGCAGCTTCAGGCGGTCGCAGGCGGGGCGAGGTGGCCGGCAGGCCGGACGAGGCGCCTCGGTTTGCCTGCATCCTCGCATGCGGACGCGGGGCTGGAACTGGCACCTCCGCGCCCTCAGCCTGATCTGAGACTAGACGAGTGGGCCGTCCAGCGCTCCAGATATCCGGTCAAGGAAAGTGTTTTACTGTCTTGGGGCGAGTGTGGGCGCAACATTCTGTCCGAACCGCTTTGACTTGCCACAAAAGAAGCATCGCTCCTCAGGCACTGTACACTGGTTGAGGGCGATCTGAGCTAGTCCATTTTGAGTAGAAATGAACGGCGCGATAATTATCAGAACTGGGAGATAATGACAATGGCGCTCGAAGGTTGTATCGATAAAAAACAATTAGAGCAAAGTATTGATTCGAATAGCTAAGATGATGTACTTGGTTTCAGTAATCATTAATTTGAAGGCACAGGAACGATACGTAAATAAAGGATTCTTGGACGGCGCCACAGAACCCGAAAAACATAGTGAGTGCCAAGGAGGGATAAATGGACCGAACAAGCTCGACCTTGAGCAATATTGAAGATGGCAACAATGTACTGCCGAAGAAAAGCAAGATTGTAATGCTCGCAAAAACCGACCTGTTCGCCGAATGTCTGACACAGGCGATCAGCGCGCGTTTTCAAGATCAAGACATCGTAAGCCTTTCCGATTCCGACGGTCTTATGGACGGCAATCTTATCGACGTAAGCCTGGTGATGCTCTACCGCCTGCCGGTGGCAGTACTTCCATCGATCATGAGGACGATCCACGAGTTCTATCCGAAGGCCGCGATCGGCCTGATGGTGCAGAATGCGGACGAGTTCGACTCATCGATTGCTGGACTTGTCGACGAAGGATTGCTTCACGGCGTGCTGCCGCTGAACCTCAATCTCGACGTATGCCTCACCGCCATTGATCTCATGATGAAGGGCGGCGAGCATTTTCCCGCCGCGTTGCTTCGGCGCCTGGCGCCGAGAGAGCTCGCAGGGGACGGCGTTGTCGCGCAACAGGCGCCTTCGGAAGACATCGATATGGAACGCAAGACCGACTTTGCCCAAGGCCTCCTCAGGACGCGCGAGATCCAGATTCTCGATCTCATATCCATGGGCACGCAGAACAAGATCATCGCCGATCGTCTCGGGCTTTCCGAAAACACCGTCAAGGTGCATGTCCGCAACATCTACAAGAAGATGAACGTGCGCAACCGGACGGAGGCGGCGTCGCGCTACTTCGGAGCGACGCCGATATCGCCTCGCTCCGCACCCCGTGGCGCTGACGCACTGACCGAAGTGTCGGCATGAATGTTGTGGCGCCGAGCGGCGGCAGCGCTACGCGTCTTCTCAGTCGACCGTGAACAATAGGCGGACTTAGACGGCGAATTATCTGGGCCTGCAGCAGCCACAAGAACCGCCTGAACGTGAATTTGATGGGGGCGAGAGAGTTCTAGCCGGCGGGAGCCTGCCGATTCCGATGAAGCCGCCCCTTTGTTCCGAGATGATTGCGCCCGGGATTCCGGGATGATCGCGCCCCCTTGAGGCTGGGGTCCTGCTGGCAATGATTGTTGTCCCTCAGTGGTAATAGCGGGGACCGCGGATGTTGGCGTGGTGCGGGGTTGGTGTTTGCCAAGCAGGTCTGGGAATTCGTGGCGGATTGGGGAGGTCGAAACCTGAAAGCGCCGCCAATGTGTGGCGCCAGCCGTTTTCGAGCGAGTTCTTCAGCAACTATTAAGTTGCAACCTCGGAAGCTGCTGACATCAATTCCCCAGGATTGGGTGCCTTGAATGTTTGGAGCCCGCTCTCCAGGACTTCGGTGAAACTCCAGCGCACGATGCCCTCGCGGTCGATCAGGAACTGACCGACAAGCTGCTCCTGGTCGAAAGTCATCATCTGCTGGTCGGCTTCCGTGATTTCATACCCTTCCTTCCTGTTGAGAAACTCATCCATTTCGATCACACCCATTGGCTGGGGCAGCTCGCCCGGAAGATCGATCAAGATCGACATGACCGCATCCGCCCCGACGCCGGGCAAGCCGAAGGCCCGGTGCGAGGCCCGTACCGGGTCGGATGCAGCCAGAAGTCCGGGGATTGGGTGATAGCGGAAATAGAGTCGGGCGCGTTCGACCGGGGTGTTTACCACCGCCAGAGTTTGGACGCCTTTCTCGCGCAGGGCCGGATTGAGCTGTGCCATTGCCGCGACATGGCGCCGGCAGAACGCGCAATGCAGGCCTCGAAACAGACCGATCAACAATGGGCTCTGACCGCGAAAATCATCAAGTGCGATCTTGCCCTCGCGTGAGATCGCATCGAGCACAATGTTCGGAGCCAGGTCGCCCGGCTGCAGCGGATGGTCTAATGCGTGCGTGGACATGGACAACCTCCGGTCCCGTATCCTTCAAGAAAAAAGGCAGTCGCTCCTTGCCCATATTAATCCTCCAGACGGCCGCACTCACGCTCAAAATACCTTCAGCGCCAGCTTTCGCTTCACTCAGGTGCTGCTTCGGAGCGGTCCGTTTCCTTTCATGGCGGAGGGATCAAAAAACCCGCTTGGTCCAAACGCCGGAACTCAGGATGGAGAAGGCACCAGCTAGTCATTTTCTGAATGGTCGCAGTGCTTCTCGCGCCCTAAACACCGGCAACCGAACTTCGGAACTGATGCTCATGCATGAGCATGCTAATACCGACCGCCTCCTACAACGCCGGGTTCAGTTTCGGTTCGGACGTACGTGCCGCAGCGAAATAAACTAGAGGGAGGTCTCTGGACTTAGCTGTGCGCGAATTCAAGCAACGGCCCGATGTGATGATTGTCCGCACCCGGGCCACACTAGTTCCGGCAACCCGGTTCGCCGGGTTCGCAGACACGTCGCTGCGGCCTGCGGCGGTCATTGTCACCACCCCTGCGGTCACGATTGTCGTCGCCGCGACGGATGATGCGATCGCCATCATCGCCCCCACGCTCGAAGTTCCGCCGGTTGCGATCGCCGCCGCGGCGCAGATCACGGTCAAAGTCCGGCGGTCTGTCGACATTAGGCCTGCGGTTGGGCGCGCGATCGAAATCCGGAAGGCGATCCGGGCGATCGCCAAGCTCCCGGCGTCTTTCAGCGGGACGCCCAATATCGGGCCTCCGCTCCAATCTAGGCTCGAATTCCCGGCGCGGAGCTGGCCTTGGCTCGAATTCAGGTCTGCGGCTGGGTGGAGGTTCCGCACGGCGATCCGGGCCGCGATAGAAGTCCGGTCCGCGGCGCCAGCGATCGCGGTCGTGATAAAAGTCACGGTCGCGGTAGTGACGATCCCAATAGCTGCTGAAGCTGAAGACAACGACGGGAATACCGAGCGGGCGATAATATTGAGGACCGACATAAACGCGGCGCTGTTGATAAAGCGCCTGGATATATCGGCCGTGCACCCAGCCACGGCCGTCATAGAACTCCACGTCGCACCACGGCACGTCGGCAAGACAACCGTAGATCTCAACGGATTCGCCGGCCGGAATCACGGTGATCGCCGGATATGCTGTGCTTGGGCCGGCGCGCATATTGACGTTTGCCGTCGCGAAGCCTTCTGCCGCCTGAGCGATCGCCGGAGCAAGCAAGAGCATACCGGTCGCGGCAATTTTCAAAAGGGTGCGTTTCACGTTTTCAACTCCCTGGGAGGAAGGCGTCATGCCACGTCCGGTGTTTGATTTTACTCCGGCTTTTTCCGGTTCCCGGGCATAGTTGAAGCGCCTGCCAGCCTTTGTTGGGCAGCCACCATCGTCTTATCTTTCAATGATTTATAGCGCGTTTTGCATGAACGCAGCTTGAACGGAAGAATCTGGGCTCTAGGCCTTGAAAGTGCCGGGGGTGGATCTTCTTCATTTGCTCGTGCCTATGAGATCGGTTTGGTCCTGCGCATCACAGCCTCCATCTCGGGCACCTTCAACGAGCCACGCGTCGCGAGAAGATACGCAGCTAGGTAGGTCAACTTCTGCCTTGCTTCGCGGTTGTCACCAGGCACGAACTGCACGATCCTCAGTCGGGCCTCTTCCTTTTCTCTCGTCACATCGAGCAGTGCCTTTGAGTAGACCAGGCTGTCACGCCGCCGGCAGCTTTACGCCGATGCCATTCGCGAACGGCCTCCGCGGCCGCCGATTGCGCCGCTATATTATGCCGATCCATCCTCGCATCCAAAGGAGCCGCAGCTTCCAGGCAAATCAGCCGAAGTATCTTTTCGCTGCCTCGCGCGTTTACCAGCACCAGCTGAACACCCGGGGTTCTGCATGCGGCTTTATCAATGCGATGTGAGCGGATTGCCGCTCTATTTCGACAACCATTTTAGCGTAGGCGCGAACAACGCACCTGTCGGATTCGTCGCCGACACGCTGACGCTACACACTCTGACCAACGCGGGCGAAGGCCTCTGGCGGATCACATCGCGGCCTGACAAGCTTTGGAAGTTCTGCGCCAACGCACCGATCGATGGTAGCAACTGGCTTGTCGATGCTGACGATCCAAACCCGCTCGCCATTCCCGCCCGCTATAACCGCCTCATCCCGAACACCGACACGCCGCAGGGTCTCGCGCGATTCCAGAAAATCGGCGCCGCTCAACGTCATCTCTTTTACTCGATCCTGCGCTTTGCCATTCCCTGTCCTGATCGGGCTACCGATCCCGACGGTGGGCTCGTTTTCGACTTCCTGGAAGATGCCGTTGACGATTTTGGCCATCGGGTCCCCGCGGTGACCGGACACGAGGATGGCCTCATAAGCCTTCGCGCCGCTGAGGCGGACGATGTGGTGCGCGAGACCGTCCGCGTCTCGATGGGAGAGCCTTACCGCACTCTGCTCGGCCACTTCAGGCATGAAATAGGTCACTTCTTCTTTCAGCAACTCGTCGAAGGCAGCGACATGCTCTCCGGGGCGCGCCAGCTGTTTGGCGACGAACGTCAGGACTACGACGCGGCGCTTCAGAAGAATTATAGCGAAGGACCCCCTGTTGATTGGCAACAGCGCTTCATCTCGAGCTATGCGAGCTGCCATCCGGCCGAAGATTTCGCGGAGTGCTGGGCGCATTTCTTCCACATCGTCGATACGCTGGAATCGGCCCGCGCGTTCGGCCTTTCGATCGAACCGTTCCGGCATCATGATCTCGACGCAGAGGTAAAGTTCGATCCGTACCGCGCCGAAAGTGCCCAGCAGTTAGTCGGCGCGTGGGTGCCGATTAGTTTGGCGCTGAACACGTTCCAGCGCTCAATGGGACAGGGCGACATCTATCCATTCGTCCTGCCGCCGCCCGTGGTAGAGAAGCTGGAGTTCATCAACAGGGTGATCAAAGCGGCACGAGAAGGCAAGCTAGGCCGGACGAACCGCTTCCACCTAGCTTCGTCCTCGTCTTCGGCCGATCGGTCTACAGCAAAATAGTTCATGGGGAACATCCTTCGAGTTCGTCAATTGCTGACGATAAGGTGCTCGAACGGGCTCGCTCTGCCTATGTGGCGTCGGCAGACGGAAGTTAATTGCGAACGCTCGTGGTTTTGCACGGGATGTCGACTTGAGGTGCGTCGTCGCTGGCACCTTAAACATGCGAAAGCGGTTACCTCGGCTGCCTGCGGCGCGAGCATTTATCTCGGCTTTCCCGCCTGGCGTTCGGAGGCTAGTTTCGCCTGGTAAAGTATGGAGGCCGACATGGGAGCGAATAAATTTGCCGGAGTTGTGAAACGAGCGCTTGTGGTCGGAATCTTGCAGCTTGGCTCTATTGGCTTCGCTCTCGCCGAGACGACGATCCTCAACGTCTCCTATGACTCGACTCGGAAACTCTACAAGGAATTCAATGCCGCTTTCGCTGAAAAATGGGAGGCGGATAGCGGCGAGACGGTGACGATCGATATGTCACACGGCGGCTCGGGCAAACAAGCGCGATTGGTGATCGATGGGCTCGAAGCCGATGTGGTGACGCTGGCGCTCGAAGCCGACATCGACGCGATTGCGCAGGCGACCGGCAAGATCCCGGTCGATTGGAGAAGACGACTGGAAAACGACAGCGCCCCCTACACGTCGACGATCATCTTCCTGGTGCGCAAGGGCAATCCAAAGGGCATCAAGGACTGGGGTGACCTGACCAAGGAAGGCATTCAGGTGATCACCCCGAACCCGAAGACCTCGGGCGGCGCCCGCTGGAACTTCCTCGCCGCCTGGGCCTGGGCACGGGGTGCTAACAATGGCGACGAGGCCAAGGCGCAGGAATATGTGGCGCGACTCTTCGAGCATGTTCTGGTTCTCGACACCGGCGCGTGGGGGGCGATGACCACCTTCGTCCAGCGCGGCCTTGGCGACGTGCTGCTCGCCTGGGAGAATGAGGCCCATCTCGCCCTCGAGGAACTCGGCCCCGATGAGTTTGAGATCGTCACGCCGTCAATTTCGATCAAAGCCGAACCGTCCGTGGCCCTCATCGACGGTAATGTCGACAGCAAAGGAACGCGGAAGGTGGCCGAAGCCTATCTCGACTATTTGTACAGCGACGTCGGCCAGAAGATCGTCGCCAAGCACTATTACCGGCCGTTCAAGCCGGAACTGGCGGATCCCAAGGACACGGCCCGCTTCGCCGATCTCAAACTTGTCACCATTGACGAATTCGGCGGTTGGAAGGAAGCTCAGCCGAAATTCTTCGGCGCTGGCGGGAGTTTCGACCGGATCTATACGCCGGGCCGATAGCCTTGATGTGCTTGGCAGCCGAGCAAGCTTCGCTCCAGCGACAAGTTTGCTGCCAGCCGCCGCCTTTGAAAGGTGCAGGCATCCATGGAAGTCAGCATCCAGAACCTACGCAAGGAGTTCGGCCGTTTCCCAGCGCTCGTCGATGTCTCGCTCGATATCCGCTCCGGCGAGTTGATCGCGCTGCTCGCCCCGTCCGCCTCGGCCAAGACGACGCTGCTCCGGCTCATCGCCGGTCTCGAAAGCCCGACCGACGGCGTCACCCACGACCAGGAAGAAGCGCTGGAGCTTGCGGACCGCGTCGTCGTCATGAGCAAGGGCGCGATCGAGCAGGTCGGCACGCCCGACGAGAACTACGATCACCCGGTCTCGCCCTTCGTCTATGGTTTTATCGGCCATCTGGTTTAAAAACCTGGCTATCGGCCTGCGCTCAAACGAGTCGGATGGTCCGGCAACCCTCTATTTCCGCCCGCACGACGTCGAGCTCATGGAGGGGTGCGCTGGTTGTCTCGCCGGTCGCATCACGGCGAGCCGTCGCGTCGCTGGCACCCGCCACCTCGAATTGGACCTTGGAAGGATACAGCCGTCGATCGAGATTGAGTTGCCGCCCGAGCGCACGTCCTCGGCCGACCGCACCCGCATCGCGTTCCGACCCACGAAGTGGAAGCTGTTTCGCGGGGAGTAGCCTGTGAAGGCACGGTGGCACTTGGACTTCCCGTGTTCGGATAATGTCGCCATCTTTTCCTGCAGGCAGGTGACCTGAACGGCACATGATCATGGGCCAGGCGCCACCCTGCGCCAGCAACGAATTCCCGGCAATTGCTTCTCAGACGCGGAAATGCCCTTCCCCGTGAAAGCTTCGCCCACGTGACCAGGAGTGAAGAATCACTTATCCTCAGGAACGAAGTGGATGGGTTGGCGGTTCTGCATACGGCCTTTCAGGAGGTCCGAAAATGAAAGAAGTGCCATGGGGCATTGCGCTGTCGGTGACGCTGCAAAACGGCATGAAGCGACAGTTCTGCGGCCCTTACGACGCGCTTGATTTCCTCGAGAACGAATGGCCGATGCATGGCGGGCAGCAGGCCCGAGCCGTGCGAGCCTGTCGCGCCGCTTTGCATCACCCACAGTATTCTGATTGGGCAAAAAATTCCTTCATAGCCGCATGCATTGAAGCGTCATTCGCATGCAGCGACGTCTTGGGACGCGCCAAGCCGCCCCGGCCGGATCTTACATCAGCCTCACGTCGACTGGGCGCTGGTTTGATAAAGCGGTAACGCCCATTAATCGAGGTAGTGTCGCCCGGTAAGCGACCGGCATAATTATCGCAAGTCGGATCCCTGACCCACTCCGTCGGTACCCAATTGCGCTGCAGCGTGGGCGTGCCGGCCTACTGGCGCAAGGTTGTCAGATCAACCTTTGGCGTGCTGTCTCGCCGCCCGAGCGAGCCGCGGCTTTGTAAATCCCCTCCGCCGAGGCAAAGTTTTCCTGTGCCGCTCAACTGGCCGACTAGGCGGGGCCGGTAAACCACTGCCTTAAAATTGGCTTTACCGCTGAAGCACATAAGTGCCGGGGGCATCATCCATCGGGGGATAGCCTTTCCTGGGAGCGCCGATGTCCGGCGGTGCCACCCGTTCCGGCGCTGAATGGCCGGCGAGCCACGCGACCCAGTCCGGCCACCATGAGCCGTCCTTCGATATGGCTGCCGCGGCCCATTCGTCCGCGCTGACGCTGGAATCGCTCTCACGTGTCAATGCGATGCGAAAACCTCTGCCGGGATGGTCTGGCTCGGAGACGATGCCGGCATTGTGACCCCCGCTTGTCAGCACAAAAGTGACGTCGGTGTCGGTGAGATAATGTATCTTGTAGACGGACTGCCACGGTGCGACATGGTCTCGCTCCGTCCCGACGACGAACATGGGAACGCAGATGTTCTGGAGGTGAGCCGGGCGTCCGTCAACGATGAAACGGCCGGCGGCAAGTTCGTTGTCGAGATAGAGGCGCTGCAGATATTCCGCATGCATCCTGTAGGGCATGTGGGTTGGGTCCGCGTTCCACGCCATGAGATCGGTCATTGGCATGCGTTTACCGATCAGGTAGTCGTGGACGAGGCGCGACCAAACGAGATCGTTGGTGCGCAGCATTTGAAATGCCCCCGCCATCTGATCGGCGGAAAGACAGCCACTATGCCACATCATGCTGTCGAGAAAATGCAGCTGGCTGTGATCGATGAACAGCGCCAGTTCGCCGGGTTCGCAGAAGTCCGTCTGGGCGGCAAACAGCGTGATCGATGCGAAACGCTGGTCCTCGGTGCGCGCCATCGCGGCCGCCGCGATCGCTAGAAGCGTACCCCCCAGACAGTAGCCCGTTGCGTGAATCTTGCGCTCTGGAACGATGGCGCTGACGGCATCAAGCGCGGCCAGGATTCCCAATCGCCTGTAATCGTCGAGTGTGAGGTCGCGGTCCTTCGCGGTCGGATTGCGCCAGGAAATGCAGAACACGGTGTGGCCCCGCGCCACGAGATAGCGGATCAGGGAATTATGCGGTGAAAGGTCGAGGATGTAGTATTTCATGATCCAGGCCGGCACGATCAGGATCGGCTCGGCGATGACGTCCTCCGTCGCGGGCGCATACTGGATCAGCTCAATCAGGTGGTTTCGATAGACAACCTTTCCAGGCGTGGCCGCGACATCGCATCCTACGCGAAACGCTTCCGTCCCGACCGGAGGTTGCCTCATGGCCAGCCGGCCGACGTCTTCGAACCAGTTGCGGAATCCATGCGTGAAATTCGCCCCGCCCGTTTCCATTGCCCTGTGGATCACTTCCGGGTTGGCGAAGGGAATGTTGGACGGCGAGAACACGTCCAGCCACTGGCGCGCGGTAAAGGAGACGACGTCCTCGTGGTGCGGTGTCATGCCGGGGACGTGGCGCGTAGCATTTTGCCACCACTGCTGGCACAGCAAGAAAGCCTGCGCCCAGACTGTGTAGGGTTGCTTTTGCCAGCCCTCCGCGCGAAACCGGTTGTCTCCCGGCAGCGCCTGACTGCAGGGCGGCGCGTCCGGACGCGTGGCGGCTGCAGCCATGTAAGTCAGCAGAAGGCCCCAATTCTGCCCTGCCTTATCGGCAAGTTCCATGCGCTTTCCCGGAGCCGATGCGAGGTGGATCGACCAGTCAAAAAAGGCGAGTGTCAACGCGGCTGGTGAAAGACCTCCTGTCGCCATTGCACTCAGAGCCTCACGCATCCGATCAATTGCACGGAATGCTTCGCTGCCCGAGCCCTCGTCTTCGCATGGCAGCGCCGATTGTGCCGCTATCGAGCTAGCCAACCCTGCTTTCGTCGCGCGGTCTGCGGCCAAAACTGGTCCGTCACACGTCTTCATCGCGAAACTCCATTCAGCCTTGCCGCCGCAGTCGTTGATGCCGATCAATCCCGATCGCCGACGGGGATTAGCGAGGTGTCGTCGATCGGAGCAGACGATGGAAGTATTACTATTTATGATGGTGCGCTGCTTCTCAGGTCTGTGCAAGTCAGCCTTTCGGGACTCTCTTAAATGGGCCTCCAGGGCAGTTGCGCTGTAGGACGGCACATCAATTTGCGTAGAAGAAGCTCAACTCGTCAGTGTTCGGGAGGCGCGTGGCCCTGTCTGGCCATGGCGCGAATCTCAGAAGCGATATCGAACCAGGCGCCCCATACGATAGGGCGTCAGGATGGTGCTGAAGAGCTGCAGCCCGATCTGGGCGGGCGGTGACATCCGCGCCACCTGTCCGGTGTCCCAATCCGAACGATCCTCGATGAGCTTTAGTCCCGGTACCTGGCGCTCTACCTCTGCCGGGTCGTCGAGCGCCCAATTGAGACAGGCGCCGGTGGCGCGGATCGCCGGATTGAAGCGCAGCAGTCGGATTGCGAAGCTGCTATAGGCATCGAAGGCTATCTCCCCCGAGGGGAAGTGGCCGGCGATCCGCCGCAGAACCTGCGCAACCTGGTGTTCCTCCAGATAAGGCAGAACGCCCTCGGCGACGATCATGGCCGGCTTGTCGGCGGGAAGTTTCGCAATCCAGCCGTGCTCGACGATCGAGCAGGCAATCATCGCGCAGTCCGCACGGTCGGGGTAGATCTGCCGGCGCAAGGAGATGACATCGGGGAAATCCAGCTCGAACCAGCGAACTCCCGGCCCAGGATCTATGCGGAAGATGCGACTGTCGAGACCACAGCCGAGATGGACAACAGTCGCCTCCGGGCAGCGCTGAAGGAATGCCTCCGTCCAGCGATCGAGCATATAGGCGCGCAGCGCGATGCCGATGGTCATGTCGTGACCAACTTTAAGATGCCGGCTGCCCTGATCGATACGGTGCAACGCATCCGCGGCGAAGCGGTCGCGCAGCAGCGAATCCGGCATGGCGCTTTCGGCTGCCTTGGCTTGGAGTGTGATCAGCAAGGTTTCCCTTGCGCCGGTGAGGCGGATTTGCTCCTGTTGCATGGCTTCCTCCAAGGTGCCCTGCATCAGGAGGGTACTCTGTCTGCCGTACCAGCAGCAACGAACTTCTTATCCTCGGCATAGATTGTTGAGCACCAGGCGCTGAGGTGAAAATCTATTCACAAACCGTCTTAGCGAAATCAGCGTCCATTCCGCTGAGTTTCGGCGGAATGTGCAATGCATGTCATTTTTAAAGGACAAGGCAGCCGAACTGGAATATTGTGCAGCGCAACAAAAAGATATCTGCCGCGTAGCACCGGTGATCTCCAGATGGCGACAGCGAGGAGGCGACATGCGATCCCTTTCCGACACACTGGAGCGACTTGCCAGATTTCGTACAGCTAAGAGCGGCCACGCAACTGCGGCAACCTCGAACCTGTCTCGGCTGCAACGCTTCGGTTCAAATCCCGGAGCTTTGGAAGCATGGTACCATGTTCCTGAGGGGCTGGCCGAAGCGCCGGCGTTGGTCGTGGTCCTGCATGGATGTACGCAGAACGCGGCCGGTTATGATCACGCATCCGGGTGGTCCAAACTCGCTGAGGATTTCGGTTTCGCGGTCCTTTATCCGGAGCAGGTCCACGCCAACAACCCCAACCTGTGCTTCAACTGGTTCAACCTGAGCGATATTCGCCGAGGCGAGGGAGAGGTCCACTCGATACGGCAGATGGTGGAGACCATGATCGCCGACCATGGCATCGACCGTCGCCGGGTTTACATCACCGGGCTGTCGGCGGGAGGCGCGATGGCGAACGCCGCGCTTTGCGCCTATCCCGAGATTTTCGCCGGGGGCGCAATCATCGCCGGCCTTCCCTATGCCGCTGCTACATCAGTCCCGGAAGCCTTCGACCGCATGCGCGGACACGGCATCCCCAATCCGGAACGCTTGCAAAAGCGGCTGTCCGGGGCCTCGCCTCATCGCGGTCCCTGGCCGACGATATCGGTGTGGCATGGCACCAATGACAGGACCGTCGCGGAGGCGAACGCCAATGCCATCATCGCTCAGTGGAGCGGCGTCCATCGCGTCCCAACCAGCCCCTCGTCGGTGGAAACGGTCGACGGGCACAAAAGGATGGCCTGGCGAGATCAATCCGGGAGGGACGCGATTGAGCTTTACCTCATAGACGCCATGGGCCATGGGACACCAATCGACGTCGCATCCGGCTACGGACACACCGCGCCGTACATGCTCGACGCAGGAATTTCCTCTACCCTCCACATAGCGCGCTTATGGGGCCTGACGCCGTCGTTCCAGCGCCGGCGGGAAAGAGCTGCCTACGTCAAGCCCGCCCGACCAGCTCATGCAGCCAACCGATCACAGTCGGATTGGCAGGGAGACATTCAGTCGGTGATCGAAAGGGCACTCCGTTCGGCCGGACTGATGCGCTGACAGCGGCGCGTTGCTGCGCGAGAGAGCGTGCTTCCACCAGGTGCCGCGATCGACTTTAATTTCCTGCCGTCCTCCAGGCAGATCATGAAGTCCTCAGTCACAGATTTTTTGATCGGGACGCATGAGCTCATCAAGAACGGGCGCCGCCTTGCATGTGGCCTGGCAATCGAAACGGCTCCGTCACGCCAGATGTCCTCGCATTAGACCGCCTCGAGCCGGCTGAACCGAACCGGGATGAGTTGTCGCGCCTCGAGTTGTCCTGCCGAATTCTTGTCGATGACAGTCAGAAACTGTTCTTCAGAGCCCAAAGGAAGAACCAGACGGCCCATTGGTTTGAGCTGCCCAAGCAAAGCCGGCGGCGCCTCCTCGGCCGCCGCCGTGACGAGGATCTTGTCGAATGGGGCGCGCTCGGGCCAGCCGCGAGACCCGTCTCCGACACGGATGCCGACATTTGACACGCCGAGGCGCTGTAGGAGAGCCTCGGCGTGGCTTGCGAATTCCTCGATGATTTCGACGCTCCAGATCTGCCCGGCGAGTTGCGCCAGGATT
Organism: Sinorhizobium fredii USDA 257; assembly: GCF_000265205.3. Classification (NCBI taxonomy): domain Bacteria; kingdom Pseudomonadati; phylum Pseudomonadota; class Alphaproteobacteria; order Hyphomicrobiales; family Rhizobiaceae; genus Ensifer; species Ensifer fredii. The sequence continues at coordinate 1,761,948 of NC_018000.1, read as the reverse complement.
GCGGTTTGGTAGCCCAGGCCGGTGCCGATCTCGAGCACTGCCTCATGCGGTTGGGGAGCAAGGAGATCGGTCATCAGGGCGACCATGAATGGCTGCGACACGGTTTTATCGAAGCCGATCGGCAGTGGCATGTCCTGATAGGCAAGGGGCGCTGCCGAAGCGGGCACGAAGAGATGTCGGGGCACCCGCAGCATCGCTGCCATCACCCGTTCATCGAGCGCCGCCTTGCCGAGTTCTTCGCTTGCAAGGTCAGCATAGATTGCGATCACCTCGACCATGTGCCTGCGCAGAACCGCAAGGTGCTCTTCGTTCATTGGCTTCATGAGGGCGGGCTCTCCTCAGCCAGTTGGCCGCCAAATAGACCCTCTCAACATGGGGCACGGATATACGATAGCAAGGTCAAACGTCAGTTCCCAACCTGGCGGCTATGAGCTTCCACCGAGTGGCGTCTCTCCAAAAGTCGTTCCCGGCAGCGGTGTTGGCGTAGTCGCAAACGGCTTGAAACCAACGCCCATGTTGCGAGTTTTGTCCTCATGGCAAATCTCAAGACTAGGAGATATTCGCAATGGATTGGAACCGCGTCGAAGGAAACTGGAAACAGGTAAAGGGCAAAATCAAAGAGCAGTGGGGCAAGCTCACTGACGATGATCTTGACCAGATCGCGGGTAACCGCGACCAGCTCGAAGGCAAGATCCAAGAACGCTACGGGATCGAAAAGGATCGCGCTCGGCGTGACCTCGATGATTGGTACGGCCGCCAGAGATGGGACTGGTTATCCTAATCTGGAATATCGACAAGAAACCCGCTTCGGCGGGTTCCTTATTGCCCGTAGGGCAGACAACTTCCTCTCCACTAACAAGGCGAAATAGAGGATAGAACCGTGCTCCGGCGCGGCGATCCTCTTGAATTCATTCGCAGAAGGAAGTCGGCGAGAGCGACCGCGCGTCCTATGATGTGATCTACGGCCATAATCAGAAGGACGTGCCGAAGGCGCTCGCGCTACCCCCTACGTGGACAAGCCGCCGAAAAGACCGCAATGGGCGAGATGTTTCGCGCCGAGCATGGCGAGCGCTTGATCGTCAACGACACCGCTACCCACTCTAGCGGCGGCCGGAGGACCTGCGTCTCGCCGCACATCGATGCGGCCACTTCGCCATCCGCGCTCTGCCGTTCTTCCAAACGGAACAAACCTCTCGCCTCCACGTTCCGAAACGTCGAGTCTGTTGCGCGGACTGTCTGCCGCGCCTTTTCCAAGATGAGGCCGCGTTGTGGCGCCGAGAGCAAATTGGAAGGGGTACCTGAAAGTCGCTGAGGTGAGCTGCCCTGTAGCGCTTTACACGGCAGCGTCGACCTCGGAACGGATTGCCTTTCACACCATCAACCGTGCCACCGGGCATCGTGTTCACCGGCAATTCGTCGATAGCGAGACGGGAAAGCCGGTCGAAAAGGAGGATCAGGTCAAGGGATACGAGGTCGGATCCGAGGATTACGTCGTGCTGGAGCCCGAGGAGGTTGCGGCGGCGGTTCCCGAAAGCGACAAGACGCTGTCGATCTCGGCCTTCATCGCCTGCGGCGATATCGACGACGTCTATTTCGACAAGCCCTACTATCTTGCTCCGACGAAGAGCCACGCCGAAGACGCATTCGCTCTGATCCGCGAGGGCATGCGAAAGAAGAAAGTCGCTGCCATCGCGCGAACAGTGTTGTTTCGGCGCGTCCGCACACTTCTGATCCGCGCCTACGAGGACGGTCTGATCGCGACGACCTTGAATTTCGACTACGAGGTTCGCTCGGCCGAAGAAGCATTCGACGGGGTGCCGGATCTGAAGATCGAGGGCGAGATGCTGGAGCTTGCTGAGCACATCGTCAAGACGAAGCGAGGAAAGTTCGATCCAGCAAAATTCGACGATCGCTATGAGACCGCACTTGCCGAACTGGTCAAAGCCAAACTCGAAGGCAACAAGATCGAGCCGCGCAAGGAGCCGAAGCGTGAAAAAGTCGTCGACCTGATGGAGGCGTTGCGCCAGAGCGCCGGCGTTCACGCCAAAAAGGCCAAGGCGACGACCCAGGCCAAAAAGAAACCCACCCGCGGGGCGAAGACAAAGGAAGCGTCCCCGCGTCGCAAGGCGAGCTGAGCCATGGGTCTCGATCTCTACCGAGAGAAGCGCGATTTCGACTCGACGCCCGAGCCGAAGGGCCGCAAGGCGCGCCGGGCCGGCAACAGTTTCGTTGTCCAGAAGCACGACGCGACACGCCTCCACTACGACTTCCGCCTGGAAATGGACGGAGTTCTGAAGAGCTGGGCCGTCACCAAGGGGCCGAGCCTCATTCCTGGCGAGAAACGGCTGGCCGTTCACGTCGAGGATCATCCTCTCGAGTACGGAGATTTCGAGGGGACGATTCCAAAGGGAGAATATGGCGGCGGAACCGTCATCCTGTGGGATCGCGGCACCTGGTCGCCGATCGGCGATGCCCGACGGGGCTACGCGAAGGGGCACCTCGACTTCGAACTCAGTGGTGAAAAGCTCGGCGGGCGCTGGCATCTGGTTCGCATGGCCGGCAAGCCGCGCGAAAAACGGGAGAACTGGCTGCTGATCAAGGGTGACGACCAGGCGGCGCGATCGGAGGAAGACCCCGATATTCTGGAGGAACGGCCCGAGTCGGTACTGACCGGCCGCGAAATCAAGGACGTTGCGGGTGAAGAGCCCGGCTGGTCGTCGAAGACCGGCAGGATCCGCAAGAGGGCTCGCAGCAAGAAAACGACCGCTCCTCAAGAGCAGGAGCCCGAAGCCGTCATGAATGTCCCTGATCCTTCAAAGATCAAGGGCGCCAAAGCGGCCGCCTTGCCGGATTTCGTCGAGCCTTCATTGGCGACGCTTGTTTCTTCCGCACCGGCCGGCGAGCGCTGGCTTCACGAAATCAAGTTCGACGGCTATAGGTTGCAGGCGCGGATCGAAGCCGGCCGTGTCAGGCTTCTCACGCGCAGCGGGCTCGACTGGACCAAGAGGTTCGGCAAGGCTCTGGTGTCGGCGTTGCAGGCGCTGCCCGTCGGAACGGCGCTGATCGATGGTGAGATCGTCGTCGAAACCGGATCCGGCGCGTCGGACTTCTCGGGATTGCAAGCTGACTTGAGCGAGGGTCGCAGCGATCGCTTCCGCTTCTATGTGTTCGACCTTCTTTATCTCGATGGCTACGACCTGCGCGCCCTGCCACTGATCAAACGGAAGGAGTTGCTCGACCAACTGATCGGCGAAGACGACGGGATCGTCCGCTTCAGCAGTCATTTTGAGGAGGAAGGCCGCCTGGTCCTCAGTCACGCCTGCAGATTGAGCCTCGAAGGTATCGTCTCAAAGCTGCGCGATGCCCCCTATCGGACCGGTCGGAACAAGAGCTGGGTAAAATCCAAGTGCTCGGCGCGTCAGGAATTCGTTGTTGCCGGCTACGTGCCGTCGACCACGTCGCGAAAGGCGATCGGCTCACTGGTGCTCGGCGTCTATGACGGCGACAAGCTCGATCATGTAGGCCGTGTGGGAACGGGGTTCACCGCGGCGCTTGCGGAGGATCTCCTCAAGAGACTTGACCGCTTGAGGACGTCGGAAAGTCCGTTTGCGGCACGCCTAAGCGCGGAGGATGCGCGCCAGGTCCGATACGTCAAGCCTGAGCTTGTGGCAGAGGTCGAGTTCAGAGCCTGGACTGCTGACGGCCATCTTCGCCACGCCTCTTTCAGGGGCTTGCGTGAGGACAGGCTCGCCGGCGAAATCGTCCGCGAAACGCCCAAGTCCACTGGCACGCAGCCCAAGCCTCCGCGTCGGACCGTGAAGCTCACCCACCCTGACCGGCTCTATTGGCCGGATGAGGGGGTGACGAAAGAGGGGCTTGCCGATTATTACGCCGAGGTCTGGCGCTTTATCGGACCGCATATCGTCGGTCGCCCGCTGGCATTGGTCAGATGCCCCAACGGAATTACCGGAGAGCAGTTCTTCCAGAAGCACGCCTGGAAAGGCCTGAATCCCAACATCGTTCTGGTGAACGACCCGAAAGAACCACCCGACGAACAGCTGTTGAGCATCAGAGACCTCGATGGCCTGATCGCGCTCGTTCAGTCTGCCGTTCTCGAAATCCATCCGTGGGGATCGACCGTGGCGGATTGGGAAAAGCCCGACACGATCATCATGGACCTTGACCCGGGCGAGGACGTGCCTTTCGAAGCGGTGATCGACGCCGCCTTCGAGACGGCAGACCGTCTGAAAGCGGCCGGCCTTGTACCCTTCGTCAAGACGTCCGGCGGCAAGGGACTTCACGTGGTGGCACCATTGATCCCAAAGGCTGAATGGCCGGCCGTAAAGGCCTTCACGAAGTCGATTGCGGACGCGATGGCGTCCGACAGTTCCGACCGCTTCGTCTCGACGATCACCAAATCGAAGCGCCGCGGAAAAATCCTCGTCGACTATCTTCGCAATCAGCGTGGAGCGACAGCGGTCGCAGCATATTCGACGCGGGCGCGACCGGGTGCGGCCGTGTCGATGCCGCTCTCCTGGGACGAATTGGCCCCTGGCATCGGTCCGGCGTACTTCACGGTGGAGAACACGCCGACGCGCCTTCAATCCTTGAGCGCCGATCCATGGGCAGATTTTCGCGCAGCCGCCATTCCGCTCAAGGAGCCGAAGGCCGGGCGCCGAAAGGCCGCCTGATCGCCTCCAACCGGGCAAGACAGGTCTTTTGATTTGAAGCGGTGAGCAATGCCGTCGCATCTGATAAAAAGAGCAGATTACGACGCTGAGACGCGGACGCTGTCGGTTTGGCTCCTGACGAACGAAAAGCGTTATGACTACGAAAACGTGCCTCCCGAGACATACGCTGCCTTTAGAAGGGCTTTCTCGAAGGGCCGCTTCTTCAACTCCTATATTCGCGATCGATTCAAGTATCGCGTCGCCGAGCCGGATTGATCGAGTGGGTGGCTAAGCCTTCGGTTTTTTCTTCTTTTCTGAGCTGATGCTTTTGCGCAGCGCATCCATGATGTTGACGACGTTGCTCGGGCGCTCCGCTTCCTCAGCCTTAGCCTTGGCAGGCCGTTTCCTGCCTTTCTTCTTAGCGGAAATAATGTCCAAGAGGCGCGCCTGGACGGGGTCGCCTACCATATCCGGATCCCACGGCTTGCTGCGCTCTTCGATCAGGGTCGTGACAAGCCGCATCAGTTCGGGATCGGTATCGCCGTCATCAATATTGCGGAAGAACTCTTCGGGCTTCCTGACCTCGTCACCATAGCGAAGTGTCCATAGGACGATCCCTTTGCCTCGTGGCTCGAGCATCACGGCGCGCTCGCGACGATACATGACGAGCCGCGAGATCCCGACCGTGCCAGTGGAGGCCATCGCGTCGCGGATCACCGAGAAAGCTTCTTCACCGACGGGGTCGTCTGGAACGAGGTAGTGGGGCTTGTCGTACCAGATCCAGCGAATGCTATCGGCCTCCACGAACATGTCGATGTCGATGGTGCGGGTGCTTTCCAGTCCAACGGCTTCGAGCTCTTCGTCCTCAAGCAGCACGAAGTCATCCTCGCCCCGTTGATAGCCTTTGACTTCGTCATCTTCGTCGACAGATTTTCCGCTCACCGCATCGACATATTGGCTGACGACGCGATTGCCGGTTTTCCGGTTGAGCGTGTGGAAGCGGACCTTTTCGTTTTCCGTGGTGGCAGGCGTCATCGCCACCGGACAGGTGACGAGCGATAGTTTCAGATAACCTTTCCAGAACGAGCGGGGTGCCATTTCAGTTGGCCTCGAAGCTTCTACCGTTCAAGTATCCGAAACGGCGTCGAACTCGCGTTTGTTCCTCTGCCTTTCGGGCCCATATACGCTCACTTACTTGTAAACGACGTCTTGGATTGCGGCGGTCAGGACGACCCCGGCAGGGCCGAGCGCGCCGGCCATTCTCCGGCATGCGAGTGAGGCAAGTCTGTGATTCGAGCCGACGCATTTCGCAGGAGCGCCTCTGCGCGATTCTAGGAACCAACCATCTTTCGACGAAAATGCCGCCGCATTCATCTTGTGCTGCTCCGCCGCTCGATATCAGCGGTCACCGCAACCGCCTCCCCGCCGATCTCCCTGAGCAGGCCGGTGACCGGATTGTGGAAACCGACCAGATAGAGGCCGAGATCGGGGGGCTGGCGAGTGGCGCCGCCAGGCTGGCGCGATCTCATGCGCCTTTTCAAGGATGATGAAATTGAGCCCCGCCCGTCTCAGCAGGCACCGACGGCGAGGCCGGCCGGCCCGGCGCCCACAATGATGACATCGGTATCCAAACTATGGTCCCTCCCCGGGCGCCGCCTTCCCTTCTCCCATAAGGGAGAAGGCCGCCTTTTTTAACGGCCCTGGATGGAAATAGCCCCAACAACTCATGCCGGTAGCACTCGGTGGCCTCGAGTGCTAAAAATTTTCAGCGGCCTCTTGAATCTCGAAAAATCAGAAACCAGATCGATTTGCGCGCGAGGCCGAAAGGCTTGGCGCCCCGCGTCGGCTTCACTCCGAATGCGGCGCGGAGGATCTCTTGAAAATCTGTTTGTCCATGAGGAGAGAGACATGACGTTCCGTCCCCTGCATGATCGAATCCTGGTTCGCCGCATCGAGGCCGAGGAAAAAACGGCCGGCGGCATCATCATCCCAGACACGGCGAAGGAAAAGCCGCAAGAAGGTGAGGTCGTCGCCGCCGGCCCGGGGTCGCGCGACGACAGCGGGCAGCTGCGGCCGCTCGATGTGAAAGTGGGTGATCGCATCCTGTTCGGAAAATGGTCGGGTACCGAGATCAAGCTCAATGGCGAGGATCTGCTGATCATGAAGGAAACGGACGTGATGGGCGTGATCGAGGTCGAGACCGCAGCGAGAAACGCAGCCTAGTGCCGATCAGAACCCATGCCAGACAAGCAATTCTGCCTCAGGAAGGAGTAGGAAAATGGCTGCCAAGGAACTGAAATTCCATTCCGAAGCTCGAGAGAAGATGCTGCGCGGCGTCGATATCCTCGCCAATGCCGTCAAGGTGACGCTCGGCCCCAAGGGGCGAAATGTCGTTATCGACAAGTCGTTCGGCGCACCTCGCATCACCAAGGACGGCGTAACCGTCGCCAAGGAAGTCGAGCTGGAGGACAAGTTCGAGAACATGGGCGCCCAGATGGTGCGGGAGGTTGCCTCGAAGACCAGTGACATCGCTGGGGACGGCACCACCACCGCGACAGTTCTCGCCCAGGCGATCGTCAAGGAAGGTGCGAAGGCCGTGGCGTCGGGCATGAATCCGATGGACCTGAAGCGCGGCATCGACAAGGCCGTCGAGGCCATCGTCGAGGAATTGAAGACAAACGCGCGTAAAGTCACCAAAAACGACGAGATTGCCCAGGTAGGAACGATCTCGGCGAATGGCGACACCGAGATTGGTCGTTTCCTCGCCGAGGCGGTCGAGAAGGTCGGCAATGAAGGCGTCATCACCGTGGAGGAAGCCAAGACCGCGGTGACAGAGCTGGAAGTCGTCGAGGGCATGCAGTTCGACCGCGGCTATCTCTCGCCGTACTTCGTCACCAACCAGGACAAGATGCGGGTTGAACTCGAGGAACCCTATATCCTGATCCATGAAAAGAAGCTCTCCAACCTGCAGGCGCTGCTTCCGGTTCTCGAAGCCGTGGTCCAATCGGGCAAGCCGCTTCTGATCATCGCCGAGGATGTCGAAGGCGAGGCGCTGGCGACGCTCGTCGTCAACAAATTGCGCGGCGGCCTGAAGGTTGCAGCTGTCAAGGCTCCGGGTTTCGGTGACCGCCGTAAGGCGATGCTGGAGGATATAGCAATCCTCACCGGCGGAACCGCAATCTCTGAAGATCTCGGCATCAAGCTCGAGAACGTGACGCTCAATATGCTGGGCCGCGCCAAGAAGGTCGTCGTCGAGAAGGAAAACACCACCGTCGTCGACGGTGCGGGCTCAAAGAGCGAGATTCAGGGCCGCGTCGCTCAGATCAAGGCGCAGATCGAGGAAACCACGTCAGACTATGATCGCGAGAAGCTGCAGGAACGGCTGGCCAAGCTTGCTGGCGGCGTTGCCGTCATCCGCGTCGGCGGCTCGACCGAGGTCGAGGTGAAGGAACGCAAGGACCGCGTCGACGACGCCATGCATGCCACGCGGGCGGCGGTCGAGGAGGGCGTGCTGCCCGGCGGCGGTGTCGCTTTGCTGAGAGCCGTCAAGGCACTGGACAGCGTTGAGACCGAGAATGCCGACCAGAAACACGGCATTGAGATCGTCCGCCGTGCAGTCGAGGCGCCGGTGCGCCAGATCGCCGAGAATGCCGGCGCCGAGGGCTCGATCATCGTCGGCAAGCTGCGCGAGAAGACCGAATTTGGTTTTGGTTGGAACGCTCAGACCAACGAGTTCGGCGATCTTTACGATCAAGGGGTAATCGATCCGGTTAAGGTTGTTCGTACCGCGTTGCAGGACTCGGCCTCGGTCGCCGGCCTGCTGATTACCACCGAGGCGATGGTCGCCGAGAAGCCGAAGAAGGAAGCACCGCTTCCGCCAATGCCGGGTGGCGGGATGGACTTCTGACGGCGCCGGAAAGTCCGCGCCCTGACGGGGCGCGGACGCTCGGTAGATGGTGAAACAAAGCAGGCGCTGCGCCGGAGTGGGTGCGGCGTCTTGGAGGTTGGACTGTGCAGGTGGCAGGAGCCAAACACGTGGCTCCGATGAGGCCGGACCCGAGGGCCGCTACCCGCCCGAAAGAGGATCTGAAGAAGTCGGGGCCCAAAATGACCACGCGTTCGTCGAAATCCGTTGGCGTATTCGCCGCACTCGTCCTCATCCTCGTTCCTGCGCCGTTGCCGGCGGCGCAGCCGCAGGCCGCCATTTCGGCAAGCACTCCACGATCGCTCGCCGATGTCTTGGAGGAGGTCACGCCGGCGGTCGTCAATATTGCAGTGCGGTCTCGCACACCCACGGAAACCAACCCGCTCTACAACGACCCGTTTTTCCGCCGCTATTTCAACCTGCCTGAGCAGCCGCAGCAGCGGCTTAGCGCCGGTTCCGGCGTTATCGTTGACGCCGACAAAGGCTATATTCTCACCAATCACCACGTCGTCGCGGACGCCGGCGAGATTGCCGTCACCCTGAAGGACCGCCGCCGCTTCACGGCCGAACTGGTCGGCAGCGACGAGGCAACCGACATAGCGTTGCTGAAGATAGACGCGGACAAGCTGACGGCGCTTTCGTTCGGAGATTCCGGCGCGCTGCGTGTCGGCGACTCGGTTGTCGCGATCGGCAATCCGTTCGGGCTTGGTCAGACCGTAACCTCCGGCATAGTCAGCGCCCTTGGCCGTGGCGGCATCAATGTCGAGGGCTATGAGGACTTCATCCAGACGGATGCCTCGATCAATCCCGGCAACTCTGGAGGCGCTCTGGTGACCGCGGACGGCCTGCTGGTCGGCATCAACACCGCGATCATCGCGCCGACCGGCGGCAATGTCGGCATCGGCTTTGCGGTTCCGATCGCAATGGCCTCCGCAGTGATGGGGCAACTGGTCGAGCACGGCGAGGTGCGGCGTGGCCGGATCGGCATCTCCGCTCAGGACCTGACGCCCGACCTGGCCGAAGCGCTCAGCATCGAGGAGATCTCCGGCGCGGTCGTCGGCAGCGTTGAGCAGAATTCGCCGGCGGCACAGGGAGGCCTTCAAGCCGGCGATGTCATCACCGCCGTCAACAATCGCAAAATCACAGGCTCGGCAGATCTCCGCAATCGTGTTGGTCTGGCTCCGATCGGATCGGAAATCGAAATCGAATATCGGCGCGATCGAGATCGCAAAACGGTGACTATGCGAATCGAGCCGGAGGAGGCAATTGCCAAATCCGACGCCATGCCCGCTCGCCTCGAGGGCGCTGAGTTCCAGGATGCGGCCGGCAACGTTGTTGTTTCCAGCATTAAAGATGGCAGTGCTGCGGCCCGATCGGGTCTGCGCACGGGCGACGTGATCGTTGCCGTCAATCGCCGGCCTATCGCGACCGTGGCGGAACTCGCGGCGGCCTTAAAGCATGCCGGCGGCACGATCGCACTCGATCTGTTTCGCGGCGGGGCGAAACTCTTCCTGGTGATCCGGTAGGTGGTTGCCCCGACGAGATCCTCACGCCTGGGGACAAAAGTACGCACGACGGGATCAATAACGGCAGCGACGACGGTGCTACGGTCTGCTGCGCCAGCTGAATATTTCCGAAATCGTTGGCTGATAGCGCGCTTGGTTGCGCCAAGCGCGGACGTTGCTATTCCCCGGCGTCCTTCATCACGGCGGAACAATTCCACACGTCACGGTTCTCTATCGCCGTCCTTATCCGAGCGGCAGTCATGGAAAGTTCTCCTCGTTTTTCGGCAGCCGGCAATCCGGCTGGCACTGCCCGATCGTTAAAATACGCTCTTGGCGAGATACTCCGTCACCATCCGCCGGGACGTCGCGGGATAGCCTCGAGCGCCCCATCTGCCAAGCGACAGCTTGGCCGGATGCATTTCGCTGACACCTGCGCCTCGCTGTGGTTCGACGGCGAACTCGTTCAGCTCAAGGAACTGGTGCTGCACGGCGGCGGCGATGATGTCCGCATCCCCACCCATGAGCTCCATGTCGGACCGTTATCTCGCTCGTTCAGTGCATCGAAAAGATTGCGATAAAGAGGGCCGCCGAGAAGGGCGTTCCGTACGGCTCGCCGCATCTGGCGCGCCTCTCCATTTGCAGTCAGCCGCCGAACGACGCTCCGCAGACTTCTCGATCCGCTTTACGAACCAGCCGAAACCTTCCCATTCCGCACCGTCGAGCGGATCGGCAAAGGCGTCTACTTTCTTTTTGCGCTGTTGGCTTACCCGCTCCCTATATAGAATCGTCCATTGAATGAGCATCTCGTTTCTCCGGGCTTGTAACGTTGCCCGAAAAGGTGGTTCGCGAAGGCATGCACCTGTAGACCTATAAACGAAAGGCATCTTTCACGGATGAAAGTCGAAAACTGGGAAGATCTTCGTCTGTTCTTGCACGTCGCCGAGCAAGGCGGGCTCGCGGGTGCTGCCGAGAAGACCGGCATCAGTGCGCCGACTATTGGGCGGCGGATGCTGGCGCTGGAACGCGCCACGGGCCGGGCGTTATTCGTGCGAGCGCGGACAGGCTACGAGCTCGCACCGGACGGGCAAATATTGGTGAACCGCGTGAGGGCGATGCATGAGGCAGCGCGGGACATCGTCGACTGGCGAGAGATGGTGCATTCGATGCCAATCGTCCGGCTTCTCTCGGACAGCACGCTGTCTTGCTTCACGGCGGTAAGCTTGCGACATCTTTGGACGCCGCAGGATGCTTTTCGCGTTTGCTTCAAGACATCCGAGGCCGCCGTCGACCTCACACACCGCGACGCCGACATCGGACTTTCCGCGGAGCGGCCGCAGATGGGCAATGTCGCGATCCGGCGTTCCGTCGCCGTCGCATACGCGCCTTACTGCGCCCAAGGATTCGACTACCGGCACCATTGCAACTGGGTTTCGCTCGGCACGGACGTCGCCAACCAGCCATGGATGCGGTGGGCATTTGAACAGCCGGGCCGATACATTACGAACTGGGTAAACTCTGCGCGAATGATGTTCGATTTGGTGAAGGCGGGAGCAGGCATCGGTGTCATGCCGTGTTTCATCGGCGATGGCGATTCAGCCTTTGTTCGGGCGGGGAAGGTGATCGAAGAACTCGGCCATCATATATGGATCGTACTGCATGATGACGAACGGGAACGCGAGGCAGTGCGCACGGTCGCGAACCGCCTTTCGGCCCTGCTCGCAGCGAACGCTTCGCTTTTCTCAGGATCGAATGGACGCGATCCCCTGTGAATTGGCTATCGGCGGCCGGAGTTATCAAACCGCGGATCAAGCGTCGAGAACGTGGGAAGAGAGCCAACGCCCGCGTGGCTGCGCAGAGCGCTGTCGCCCCAAAGTACAATCAAAGCTCGCAAACCTTGTCTTCACGCGACTTGTTCTTCCATGAAGCGGCAACACTCGACGAAGAAATCAAAATGCTGAGGATCCAACTCGCTCAAAAGCTCCATCGGCGCGCTGCGCCTCAGGACAGCCCGGCGACAATACTCAAGCCAAGGTCGTCGCGAATCCCGGATTGATAAGCGTTGATCAGCTTTGCGGCGAGCGCTTCAGCTTCTTCAGACTTGCGGGGCAAGGCTCGCCTTTGCAGCTCGTCTTGGAAGGCCTTTCCGATCATAGCCAACTCGTCAGGCCCAATTGGATCGAAACTCAAGGTTTGAGCTGAATTCATCATTCCCCCTCCCTCCGCCACCCGATGCGACGGAGACCCTTTGTGCCCTTGGCTTTCAGTCTGATTTGAAAGGGTGCAGCTTCGCTGGAGATCTATCGAAAGTGAACCGTCCTTACGGCCGGACCATCCGTATCGATCCACTGCTGTGCCGCAATGGCGGAGCCGAATAGCAGAGCAGGTATGGCCAGAGCACCCATGAACCTGAGCATTTGGAGCCGACGTGTGCGCTTTCCATCCCAGTCGTAAGCCATTTCTACGCCCTTGCTATTGGGAAACAGTACGCCAAGATAGAACCAGAGAACGACTTTCCGGTCCAGTCTATTTTTCAAGTATTACTTTTAAACGAATTTTAAAGGCGGGATTTATATTTCACATCCAACGGCGTCGCTAGAACATGAGAAGTAGAGGTGGTCGAGCAATTGAAGCATGACGATCGCCTTGGCCGTCATGGGCGAGCGTGATCTCTAGAAGGTGCCCTACGGCATCATACTGCGATACCGTTCGCCCTCGCGCCGAACCTGCGCCAACCTGTACGGGTCGCCACGATCGTCAAATCGGGGCTAGTGGTAAGCAGAGCGCCGTTTATTTCAGGTGAGGGCTGGGGCGGTGAACATCGCCTGCCTCGACGACGCGAGCGACGAGGAGCTGGCGAATGCGCCGATCGTCTACGAGGATGGCCGGCACGCTGCCTGGGATCGGGCGCCATCCCTGACCGGATATTTGTGAGCACCGGATATCGCTCGTTGGCGCACTCCTTATCTCGCTCGTCGCTGCCGCATTACGGATCGAGCTCTTGAGAGCCTGCGAGATGAGTGTCACGAAAATGGCAACGTAAAATCTGTCAGCAATAGACGCACGCCCATCAATCACGGGCAGCAGGCACTCTTCGATGAGGCAGGGCCGCAGCAGGCTATCGCTTTGCTTCTCTCCTCGGCAAGCCAACGATCGCGCGGCTTGCAGCTCGCGGGCCTCGGCGCGAGCTCCACATGCACGGCGTTGTCGCGCAGTTTTGGCAGAGAGGCGCAGTAGAGCTGCATCGGGCGCACGCCATCGCTGACTTCAAATGTGAGCTTCGCCGATTCTTCGAGCTGCACGTGCTCCGAAACCTTCCGGATGATCGCGGCGAATTTGCCGGCCGGCATATGTGCGCGATCCTCTCCGTCCACATCCCAGAGCTGCACGAAGATCTCGGTCCAGGCTTCCGGATTGGCACCGCAATCGAGCGCCGCGAACTGCGCCGCCTTGACTTCCGTCACGTGGTAGCCGGCTTTGACTGGCCGGTCGTCATAGTGAAAGACGAGGGGAAGTTCGCTCGCCCCAGCCAGAGTCTCAAGCAGAAGCCCGAGCGAGATGTCGTCGTTGCGAATTTTGGTATTGTCGGGCGCGCTCATCTGCGTTATTCCTCGTTTCAATAATTCAAGGATTGTTGAAGTATGGATGAACGTCAAGCGCTCGTTTCCTTCGGCGCGCTCTCGCAGGAGACCCGCCTGCAGATTGTCCGCATGCTCGTCATCGCGGGCCCGGGCGGCATGCCGGCCGGTGCGATCGCCGAGACTGCGCATGTTTCTCCGTCCAACGTTTCGTTTCATTTGAAGGAACTGGAACGGTCGGGCTTGATCAGCCAGCAGCGTGAGTCGAGATCGATCATCTACTCCGCCAATTTCGAGGCACTGGGCGGCCTGATCCGTTTCCTGATGGAAGACTGCTGTGGCGGCCATCCTGAAATTTGTGCACCTGCAGCCGCCGTCGCGGCCTGCTGTGCGCCAACCGTGGAGGCGAAATGCCAATGAGTGATGAGCGAATCTACAATGTCCTCTTTCTTTGTACCGGCAATTCCGCGCGCTCGATCATGGCGGAAGCCATTCTCGAGGTGGAGGGGAAGGGGCGTTTCCGGGCCTTTTCGGCCGGAAGCCAGCCCAAAGGGGAAGTCAATCCCTGGGCCCTGAAGACGCTTGAAGCGCTCGGCTATCGCACCACGGGATTCTCGTCGAAGAGCTGGGACGTATTCGCCGAGCCGGGCGCACCGCAAATGGACTTCATCTTCACTGTCTGCGACGACGCCGCCGGCGAGGCCTGCCCGGTCTGGATCGGACATCCGGCAACGGCGCACTGGGGGATCGAGGACCCCGCCGCCGTCGAGGGATCCGATGTCGAGAAGGGAAGCGCTTTCGCGCTTGCCGCGAAATACCTGAAGAACCGCATATCGGTGTTCGCGGCCCTGCCGATCGCCTCGCTTGATAAGCTCGCGCTCGAGACGAAGCTCCACGAGATCGGCCGGCTCGAAGGCTCCACGCCCCGCCCGTCCGAGGCGCCCTGATGTCATCTTTCGATCTCTCCCGCCGCCTCGTCGCGGAGGGCCTTGGCACGGCGATGCTCGTTGGCACCGTTGTCGGCTCTGGCATCATGGCCGCGTCGCTGACGCAGGATACAGCTCTCGCTCTGCTTGGAAACACGCTTGCAACGGGTGCGATGCTGGTAGTGCTGATCACCATTCTCGGGCCGATATCCGGAGCCCATTTCAATCCGGCCGTATCGTTGATCTTCGCGCTGTCGCGTTCCCTGCGACAGCGCGATCTCGTCGGCTACGTGGCGGCGCAAATCGCCGGCGGCATCATCGGCACGATCACAGCGCATCTGATGTTCGATCACACGGTCCTGGAATGGTCGACGAAGGTGCGCACCGGGGGAGGACAGTGGCTCGCCGAATGGGTGGCGACCTTCGGGCTCGTCGCGACCATTCTCGCCGGCATCCGCTTCGAGCAGAAATCCGTGCCCTGGCTGGTCGGTCTCTATATCACCGCTGCCTACTGGTTCACGGCGTCGACCTCCTTTGCCAACCCGGCCGTGGCGCTCGCCCGATCGCTGACCGACACGTTCTCCGGCATCCGCCCCCTCGATCTTCCCGGCTTCATCGCCGCCGAGCTGATCGGCGCCGTTTGCGCGCTTTTCCTGATGACCTGGCTGCTGCAGCCGAGCAATGCCCCAAAGGGCAAGCCGGTGGTCTGAGCCGGATTGCCGATAGCAGCTTCCTTCTTCCCCCCGGCACCTACGTAGAATGACGTATGTGCAGTGCAGCGCGCCTGCCCGATGATCCCGCAAGCAACGGCCAAGGAGAACGAACACTCCGTTGCGGCGACCAGAGCTAGAGGGGTTCAATCAGATGCATTACAGGGCACGCGTCACCGGCGCATTCCTCGCTGCCGTCCTTTCGACGACCGCGTTCAACGGCGCCTTTGCCGCCGAGGACACGATCAAGATCGGCATTCTACATTCGCTTTCCGGAACCATGGCGATCTCCGAGACGACGCTGAAAGACGCTATGCTGATGCTGATCGACGAGCAGAACAAGAAGGGCGGACTGCTCGGCAAGAAGCTCGAAGCGGTCGTCGTCGACCCGGCCTCCGACTGGCCGCTGTTTGCCGAAAAGGCGCGTGAGTTGGTCTCGGTCGACAAGGTCTCGGCGGTCTTCGGCTGCTGGACGTCGGTGTCGCGCAAATCCGTGCTGCCGGTTTTCGAGGAGCTGAACTCGATCCTCTTCTATCCCGTCCAGTACGAGGGTGAGGAAAGCCAGCGCAACGTCTTCTATACGGGTGCCGCGCCGAACCAGCAGGCGATCCCCGCCGTCGACTATCTGATGGAGAACGAAGAAGTCGAGCGCTGGGTGCTCGCCGGCACCGATTACGTCTATCCGCGCACCACCAACAAGATCCTCGAAGCTTATCTGATCGCCAAGGGCGTCAAGCCCGAGGACATCATGATTAACTACACGCCCTTCGGTCACTCCGACTGGCAGACGATCGTCTCCGACATCAAGAAGTTCGGCTCGGCCGGCAAGAAGACCGCTGTCGTCTCGACGATCAACGGCGACGCCAACGTTCCCTTCTACAAGGAACTCGGCAACCAGGGCATCAAGGCCGAGGACATTCCCGTCGTCGCCTTCTCGGTGGGCGAGGAAGAGCTTGCCGGTCTCGACACCGGCCCGCTCGTCGGCCATCTCGCCGCCTGGAACTACTTCCAGTCGGTCGACAATCCGGCCAATGCCGAATTCATCAAGACCTGGAAGGCCTACACGAAGAACGACAAGCGGGTCACCAACGACCCGATGGAAGCCCACTATATCGGCTTCAACATGTGGCTGAAGGCGGTCGAAAAGGCCGGTACCACCGACACCGACGCCGTGCTCGACGCGATGATCGGCGTCTCGGTGCCGAACCTGTCAGGCGGCTATTCGACGATGATGCCGAACCACCACATCACCAAGCCGGTGCTGATCGGCGAAATCCAGTCGGATGGCCAGTTCGAGACCGTCTGGGAAACGCCCGGCCTGGTCGTCGGCGACGAATGGTCCGATTACCTGCCGGACTCCAAGGACCTGATTTCGGATTGGCGCGCTCCGATGTCCTGCGGCAACTTCAATGTCGCAACGGGCAAGTGCGGCGGCAAGGGCTCGTGATTTCATGACGAACCGATAGCATGAAATACCCTCCGTCCGACGGCCTCCATTCGGACGGAGGGACTTTGCAATTCCGGCCCGACAGCGGCGGTTGCCATGATTTGTTCAACGGCAGGCGACGCGAACCAAGCGAGATGGCCAATGTCCCGCATCATCCAAACCGTGCTTGTTGCCTTCTTCCTCTTCAGCGCAGTCCCGACCGGGCTTCGGGCGGAAGAGGCATTGAGTGATCTGGTGAACGCGCTGGCTGAGGCGAAGCTGTCCGACATGGATGAGCACATCGCCGCCCTGGCGAAGACCGGCGATCCCAAGGTCGTGCCCATCCTCGAAGCGCTCGGCGAAGGCAATCTCTATGCCCGCAAGTCGGACGACCGGGTGTTCCTGACGAAGGAGAGCGGTTCGAGCCTGGCGCTCACCGACCCGGTCACCGGCGAAGGCGCCGGCGAGGCGCCAAAGGCGGCGCTCTCGAAGGTCAAGGTCAACAACAGCGTGCGGCGCGCGGTGCGCACGGCACTCGGCAGTCTGACGCTTCTCAGCCCCGACCGGAATGCCCGCCTCAAGGCCGTGCAATCGGTCCTTCAGTCGCCCAATGCCGAGGCGCTCGGGGCCATCGAGAACGCGCTTGCGGCCGAAAAGGACGGAGAGGTTCGCACCCTCCTGGAACAGGCACGCGCCACGACCCTCATCATTTCGGACCGGCCGGCCGGGGAGAAGAAGGAGGCGGTGCGGCTTCTCACGGAACACGGCGGGCGCGAGACGCTCTCCATCCTTTCCGCCGCGCTCGGCTCCGCCGACGGGACCCTCAAGCCGGATATCGAGGCGGCGCTCGCCAGCATCGAACAGACGCAGGCGTTATGGGCTGCCGGCCAGAATGTCTGGTACGGCCTGTCGCTCGGCTCTGTATTGCTGCTTGCGGCGATTGGGCTTGCGATTACCTTCGGCGTCATGGGCATCATCAACATGGCGCATGGCGAGATGGTGATGCTCGGTGCCTACACGACATTCATGGTGCAAGAGGTTCTGCGCACCTCGTTCCCGGGTCTCTTCGACTGGTCGCTGGCGATCGCGCTGCCGCTTGCCTTCCTGGCGACCGGGGCGGTCGGCCTGGCGATCGAACGCGGCGTCATCCGCTTCCTCTACGGCCGGCCGCTTGAGACGCTGCTCGCTACCTGGGGCATCTCGCTGATCCTGCAGCAGTCGGTGCGGTCGATCTTCGGGCCGACCAATCGCGAGGTCGGTAACCCGTCCTGGATGTCCGGCGCCTTTGAGCTCGGCGGCTTGACGATCACATGGAACCGCCTGTGGATCATCGTTTTCGCGCTCGCTGTCTTTGCCGCGCTTCTGTTCCTGTTGAAGAAGACGCCGATGGGCCTGCAGATGCGGGCGGTGACGCAGAATCGGCGCATGGCCTCCTCGATGGGCATCCGTACGCCCTGGGTCGATGCGCTCACCTTCGCGCTCGGCTCCGGCATTGCCGGCATGGCGGGCGTGGCCCTCTCGCAGATCGACAACGTCTCGCCGAACCTCGGCCAAGGCTACATCATCGACAGCTTCATGGTCGTGGTCTTCGGCGGCGTCGGCAATCTCTGGGGGACGCTCGTCGGCGCCTTCTCGCTCGGCATCCTCAACAAGTTCCTGGAGCCGTATGCCGGCGCCGTGCTCGGCAAGATCCTCGTGCTCGTGCTGATCATCCTGTTCATCCAGAAGCGGCCGCGCGGGCTGTTCGCACTCAAGGGCCGGGCGGTGGAAGCATGATCACCTCTTTTCTCATCAAATCGCTGGATCGCACGATCGTCATCGCGGTTTCAATTCTTCTGGCGCTTGCCGTGCTCGTACCGGCGCTCAATCTGCTTACGGCTCCGGACCATCCGCTGCACGTGCCGACCTATCTCGTGTCGCTCTTCGGCAAATATCTGACCTATGCGCTCCTGGCGCTGGCGCTCGACCTCGTGTGGGGTTTCTGCGGCATCCTTTCGCTCGGCCACGCCGCCTTCTTCGCGCTCGGCGGCTATGCGATGGGCATGTATCTAATGCGTCAGATCGGCGCGCGCGGTTCCTATGGCAATCCGCTGCTGCCTGACTTCATGGTGTTCCTCAACTGGAAGGAACTGCCCTGGTTCTGGTACGGCTTCGACATGTTTTGGTTCGCGGCGCTGATGGTTGTGCTGGTGCCCGGCCTCATCGCCTTCGTCTTCGGCTGGTTCGCCTTCCGCTCGCGGGTCAACGGCGTCTATCTGTCGATCATCACCCAGGCGATGACCTACGCGCTGCTGCTCGCCTTCTTCAGGAACGACATGGGCTTCGGCGGCAATAACGGCTTAACCGATTTCAAGGACATCCTCGGCTTCAACATCCAGTCGGCGGGCACTCGCGCCGCGCTCTTCGCGGCCTCGGCGCTGGCACTTGCCCTCTCGCTCGTCATCACCTCCGGCATCGTGCGTTCCAAATTCGGCAAGGTGCTGGTGGCCCTGCGTGACGCGGAAAGCCGCACCCGCTTCCTCGGCTACCGCGTCGAGCACATGAAGCTCTTCGCCTTCATCGTCTCGGCGATGATGGCGGGTGTGGCCGGCGCGCTCTACGTGCCGCAGGTCGGCATCATCAATCCGGGAGAGTTCGAGCCCGGCAATTCGATCGAGGTGGTCATCTGGACGGCGGTCGGCGGCCGCGGCACGCTGATCGGCCCGATCATCGGCGCGATCCTCGTCAACGGGGGCAAAAGCATCTTCACCGCCGCCCTCCCGGAATTCTGGCTCTTCGCGCTCGGCGGGCTCTTCGTGCTTGTGACGCTGTTCCTGCCGAAGGGCGTCGTCGGCACGGCGCAGCACTATGTCGGCCGGCGCCAGGCCCATCGCGATGCCGCCCGCAAGGAGGGCGAGAACGACAAAGAGGCGGGCCTGCCGGCTGCCGAACCGATGGCTGCGGAGTGATCGCCATGATCGAGAAGAAACCGAAAAGCCTGCTCTATCTCGATGGCGTCTCCGTCTCCTTCGACGGATTCAAGGCGCTGAATTCGCTCTCCTTCATCGTCGAGCCGGGAGAATTGCGCGCCATCATTGGCCCGAACGGCGCCGGCAAGACAACGATGATGGACATCATCACCGGCAAGACGCGGCCGGACGAGGGCGAGGTCTTCTTCAATGGCGACATCGACTTGACCAGGAAGGACGAGGCGGAGATCGCCCAGCTCGGCATCGGCCGCAAGTTCCAGAAACCGACCGTGTTCGAGAGCCACACGGTCTGGGACAATCTCGAGTTGGCGCTGAACCGTCGCCGCGGCGTCATCGCGACGCTGTTCTACCGGCTGACGGGCGAGGACAAGTCCCGCATCGAGGAGATCCTTTCGACCGTGCGGCTGACGGCGCGACGCGACGATCTCGCCGCCAATCTGTCGCACGGCCAGAAGCAATGGCTGGAGATCGGCATGCTGCTCGCCCAGGAGCCGGAACTGCTGCTTGTCGACGAGCCGGTCGCCGGCATGACCGATGCGGAGACGGCGGAAACCGCGCTCCTCCTGAAGGAAATCGCCAAGACACGCTCCGTCGTCGTCATCGAACACGACATGGGCTTCATCCGCGATTTGGGCGTCAAGGTCACCTGCCTTGCCGAAGGCTCGGTGCTGGCGGAAGGCTCGATCGATTTCGTCAGCAACGATCCGAAGGTGATCGAGAACTATCTCGGCCGATAAGCCGAGCGCGAGTGGAAGGAACTGTACCCATGTTGAGCGTCGAAAACGTCAGCCTGCATTACGGCGCCGCCCAGGCGCTTCGCAATGTCTCGTTCAAGGCCGAGATGGGCAAGATCACCTGCGTGCTAGGGCGCAACGGCGTCGGCAAATCGAGCCTGCTCCGGGCGATCACCGGTCAGCATCCGGTGACAAGTGGTGTGATCTCCTTCAACGGCGCGCCGCTCGATGGCTTGCCGCCCTTCCGGCGGGCGAAGCACGGCGTGGGCTACGTGCCGCAAGGCCGCGAGATCTTTCCTCTGCTGACGGTGAAGGAGAATCTCGAGACCGGCTATGCGCCTTTGAACCGGGCCGACCGCTTGATCCCCGACGATATCTACAGCCTGTTCCCGGTTCTGAAGACGATGCTTGGCCGGCGTGGCGGTGACCTTTCCGGCGGCCAGCAGCAGCAGTTGGCGATCGCCCGTGCGTTGGTCACCCGCCCGAAGATCCTGGTGCTCGACGAGCCGACTGAGGGTATCCAGCCGTCGATCATCAAGGACATCGCCCGGGCGATCAAATATGTCAGGGATTCCACCGGCATGGCGATCCTGCTGGTCGAGCAATATCTCGATTTCTGCCGGGAGCTCGCCGACCAGGTCTATATCATGGACCGCGGCGCCTTCGTGCACGAGGGGCCGGCGGAGTCGCTGAATATGCCGGAAGCGCGCCGGCATCTGACGGTCTAGCTGTTTTCCACAGGTCCGAGATTCTTTCAGTCAGTTCAGGGACTTGCGTCGGTGTCGCGATGCCGTGTCGCCGGCTTGCGACGGAAAATCCACTTCTTTGATCGATTGCGTTTGCACGGCGCTTTGCTTTGAACCATACTCACGATGCACGTTTTATGAAGGAACATCACAATCCGTTATCGCTGACAGAATTGGCCATTTCGCGTTTCCGGCCTAACCACGCGGAGGAGACCCTAATGACGAATTTCCTGCCCGCCCTTTATGAAGGGCATGCCCCGATCACCCTGCAGACTCTCTTCAGAGATGCGCTCGAAGCCTATGACGATTGGGACGAAGACATGCCCGAACCGATCGTTTCCTTCGAAGGCAAGGTGGTGCCGATCAGCGCCGTCTTCGAATGGATGAGACCCTGCACCGACATCATGCCCGCCAACTTGCTCGGCATCGTCACGGACCGGCTGACGAAGCCCTGGAGCGGCACGGGACCGCTCGACGAGATGACCGTTTCCACCGCTGCACGCGTCATGTCCGTGCTGGTGCGACGGCGCCTGAGGCGGTTCGGCCGCGGGTCGATCGAGGCCTTCGCCGAGCGCTTCAATCAGCCGATACGATCTGGACAGCCAGGCTGAACCGAGAGTTGCGAAGCAGCGTGGCCCGAAAAGCTGCGCTGTTTCCACGTGTGAGGACATGCTGCTCCTTCGACCTTGTCCGCAGCGCGCTTTACATAAATTATTGGTAGCGCTACCATTTCCACCGGACGCCCTCGGGAGGAGCCTGTCTGGCGTCACTGGACTCGCGTATCGATAAATCGTGCCGGATCGGCCACTGAAGCACTTGCCCAGGTGTAAAGGGTGCTTTGCAGTGTCCTGGAGCAATTCGACTGCGTTCGTTCGACGTTCTTTTGCTTCAGCCCGCAGACATGTCTGCGGGCAATATCGACACCCGTTCGATGCCCTGTCCCCGCATGATAACGGGAGGGAAATCGATGACCAGAACATTCGTCAGCGGCATTCTCGCGGTCGCTGCATTCGCACTTCTATCCACCACCGCCTCATCAGAACCTGAAATCGTCAGCGGCCCCGCGGCCGAACCGGATTGTTTCGCGCCATGGTCGGCCGAAACCAAATTCTTCAAGTTCCCGAAAAAGGATGGTCCCTACCGGATCGCGCTCGCCAACGGCTTCATCGCCAACACCTGGCGCATCCAGATGATCCAGACGGCCAAGGCCTATGCCGCGCAGCCGGACGTTGCCGCTAAGCTCAAGGAGTTCAAGGTCGTTTCCACCGGCGAGGACGTGCCGGCGCAGATATCGGCGATCAACAACTTCATCGATTCCGGCTATGACGCGATCATCGTCAATGCCCAGAACCCGACCGCCTTCGGGCCGGTCATCAAGCGGGCGAAGGAAGCCGGCGTCGTTCTCGTCGCTTTCGACAATATCTTGGACACTGAGGACGCCATCAACGTCAATGTCGACCAGAAAGGCCTCGGCGTGCTTTGGGCCAATTGGCTCGCTAAGCATCTGCCGGAAGGCGGCAAGATCCTCGAGGTTCGCGGCGTCCCCGGTACGTCCGTCGATACCGATCGGCACAACGGCATCCAGGAGACATTCGCCGCGACGGGCAAGAAGTGGGAGGTCGTCGAGGTTATCGGCAAATGGGACGATCCGACGGCGCAAAAGGCGACGGCAGACGCGATTGCCGTTCACAAGAAGTTTGACGGCATCACCGCGCAGGGCGGCGATACCGGCGTCGTGCAGGCGATGATCGACGCCGGTCACCCCTTCGTGCCGTTCGGTGGCGAGACGGAAAACGGCTTCCGGAAATTCTGCGCCAAGCACGCCGCCGAGGGTCTGAAGTGCTCGTCGGCCGGCACAGGTCCTGCTCAGGTCGCAGTTGCCATCAAGACGGCGATCGCGGCGCTCGAAGGGCAGGTGGTGCCGCAGTCGATCAAGCTGCCGCTGGCGATCGTCGAGGATCCGAACTTCAAGGAGGGCCAGGATTTCTATCCCGACCAGTCGGACAACTTCTTCGTCGGCAACGCCTTCCCGACCTGCGGCATCAACTTCACGGCGCAGGAGATCATGGGTCAGACGAAGGAAAACGAGTAGTCCCCGCGGGATTTGCCTGAACACCGGGCCGCGCGCGTCAGCACGCGGCCTGCGCAACCGGTCGGGAGCCGAGGCGACGGATGGCAATGGCTGAGATACAGGCGACGCCCCCGCTCTTCCGGGTCGAGGGCGTATCGAAGCGTTACGGCGGGGTTCGCGCCCTCGAAAATGCTCATCTCGACGTGGAAGCTGGCCGCATCCACGCGATCCTTGGCGAGAACGGTGCTGGCAAGTCGACGCTGATCAAGATCATGGCCGGGGTGGTGGCGCCGGACGGGGGCCGCATGCTGCTCGACGGCCGGGAGGCCGTGTTCGGCTCGCCGGCCGAAGCCTCTGCCGCGGGCATTGCCTGCGTCTTTCAGGAACTGTCGCTGATCCCGGATCTCAGCGTCGCCGACAATATCGCCCTTTCCAATCCGCCGCGCCGCTTCGGCTTGATCGATCGCCGGGCCCAGCGTGCGATCGCGGAGGAGGCGCTCGCCCGGGCCGGCGCCGGGGACATACACCCGCGCGCCATGGTGAAGGACCTGCCCCTGTCGCGCCGGCAGATGGTCGAGATCGCTAAGGCGCTGGCCTCCGGGCCGCGCATCCTGATCCTCGACGAAGCGACTTCGGCGCTGACGGCCGGCGATGTCGCCAAGGTATTTGCCGTGCTGAAAGGCTTGCGTTCCGAAGGTCTGGCGCTGCTTTACATCTCGCATCGCATGCATGAGATCGCCGAACTTGCCGACACATGCACGGTGTTCCGCAACGGCCGCAACGTCGAGAGCTTCCGCGCGGGCACCCGGACCAACGGCGAAGTCGTCGAAATGATGATCGGGCGCGAATACAGCAACGTCTTCCCGCCGCGGCAGAAGCGCGCGGGGGAGCCGGGAAAGACGCCCGTGCTCGAGTGCCGCAATCTCGGCTGGGGCGATCGGCTGCGCGATGTTTCGTTCTCCGTCGGTGAGGGAGAGGTCGTCGGGCTGGGCGGGCTCGAGGGCCAGGGCCAGCGGCTCCTGCTCCTCGCGCTCTTCGGCGTGCTCAGGGGCATGAGCGGCTCGGTACTCGTCGACGGTGCGCCGGTGACGATCGGCGGCCCGTCGGCGGCGCGTAAACCGCCGTTCTCCATGGCCCTCATTCCCGAGGACCGCAAGACCGAGGGCTTGATGCTGCCGATGACGGTGCGCGAGAACCTGTCCTTTGCCGCCCTCGACCACATAGCCCGTGGCGGAGTGATCGACAGGGGCAGGGAGGAGCAACTGATCGATGACATGATGCGGCTACTAGAGATCAAGACCGCCGGGCTCGATGCAGCCGTCGGCGCCCTTTCGGGCGGCAACCAGCAGAAGGTCGTCATCGCCAAATGGCTGATGCGCAAGCCGCGGATCATTCTGCTCAACGATCCGACGCGGGGCATCGACGTCGGCACCAAACAGGAGCTCTATCGGTTGTTTCGGCGGCTGGCGGAGGCGGGTGCGGCGATCGTATTCTATTCGACCGACTATGACGAACTGATCGGCTGCTGCGACCGGGTCCTGGTTCTCTATGATGGCCGGGTCGTGCGCGAACTCGCAGGCGAAGAGATCAACGAACGGGCACTGATCGCCAGCGCGCTCAATGTCGAGGAACGACAGGAGGGAACGGCGACATGAGCGAATGGCGCTATTGGCTGAATGAGCAGCGCGGCACGCTGACGGGCCTTGCGATCTTCCTCGTGATGTTTGCCGTCTATGTCGCCAATCATCCGGCCGGGTTCACGGCCAACGTCGTCCACACCGCCGCCAACAAGGGCGTGCTGCTCGCCTTCGTCGCCATGGCGCAGGCGCTGGTGGTGATCACCGCCGGGATCGACCTGTCGGTCGGCATGATCCTGGTGCTCACCAATTGCCTCGCCTCCTGGATCGTCATCGGCGGAGCGGTACCGACGAGCCTTGGTGTAGCAGCTGTGCTGGCAACCGGAACGTTCTGCGGCGCAATCAACGGCATGCTGGTGATCTACGGACGCTTGCAGCCGATCGTCGCGACCATCGCAACCGGCGCCGTCTATTTCGGCCTGGCGCTGTTGCTCCGGCCCTTCCCCGGCGGCTCCGTCAACGAGGATCTCGCCGACGCCCTGACCGGCCGGCTCTTCGGCGTCATTCCCTCGAGCCTTATCGCCTTGGCAGCGGTCGTCCTGGTTGTCTGGCTGCCCTTCAAGCGGTCTGTGGCCGGGAGGGCTGCCTATGCGGCGGGCTCTTCCGAGCCGGCCGCCTTCATGTCCGGCGTGCCGATCCGGCGCGGCAAGTTCGCGGCCTATCTCCTGGGCGGATTGCTTGCCGGCATGGGCGGCCTGTTCCTCACCTTCTTCACCTACACCGGCGAGGCGGCCTATGCGAGCGGCAGCGCCTATACGCTCTGGTCGATCGCCGCTGTCGTCCTCGGCGGCGTCTCGCTCTATGGCGGCCGCGGCAGCGCCATCTGGGCGATCTTCGGCGCCTTCGCGGCCCGAACCACCGGCGACATGCTGTTTGCCTTCGACGTCGATCCGCTGTGGCAGCCCCTGCTCCAGGGTATCGTGCTGATGATCGCCGTCAGCATCGGCTCGCTGGCGCTGCTGCGCGTCCGAAACCGTCTGGACTGGTTTCAATGAGCCAGACATCCGAAAGCCGCTTGTCCGTCAAGGCGCGCCTGCCGCGCTTTCTCCGCCGCGCCGATCCGGCCGTGCTCACCGCTTTCGGCTGCATTTTGCTCCTGCTTCTTCTCGGCAGCCTCTATTCGAGCAATTTCCTTTCGCCCGACTACCTGCTGCAGCAGCTCAAGGTCGCGTCCTTCCTCGGCGTCGTGGCCGCCGGCATGATGATCGTCATCCTCCTCGGGCACATCGATCTTTCGGTGCCCTGGGTCATGACGATGGGGGCTATGATGGCCTGCGCCGTTGCCGGTTTCGGCGACATGGGAGTCGCCGTCGCCATTCCGGCCGGCGTGCTTTGCGGCATGGCCTTCGGCCTCTTGAACGGCCTGGGCGTGGCCTATCTGCGCATTCCTTCGATGATCGTGACGCTGGCGTCCAATGTCGTGGCGCAGGGACTGATGGTCGTCTACACCGGCGGCTTCTCGCCGCAGGATTCAGCCCCGCATGCCGTACGGTGGCTGGCGACCGGCGCACTTGTGCCGGGCGTTCCGAACGCCATTCTCGTTTGGTTTGCGGTCAGCGCGGCGATGATCTTCCTGCTGACGCGTACAGCCTTCGGCCGGGCGGTCTACGGCATCGGCAACAGCGAGCGCGCGGCGTTCCTCTCCGGTGTCGGCACAAGACGCGTGGTTATGATCGCCTTCGTCGTCTCGGGCGGCTTGAACGCTTTCGGCGGCGTGCTGCTTGCCGGCTATGCCTCGAAGGCGGCGCAGGCGATGGGCGACGCCTATCTGTTACCCTCGATCGCAGCCGTCGTGCTCGGCGGCACGTCCATCCTCGGCGGCCGCGGCTCCTATCTCGGCACGGTCGCCGGGGTCATCCTGATCACGCTGCTACAGTCGATTCTCTCGGTCATGCAGATGCCGGAGGCGGGCCGGCAGATCGTCTACGGCGTCGTCATCGTCGTGATGCTGCTGCTTTACGGCCGCGCGCCGCCGAGCCGCTGACGTCACGGTCGCTCGATCTCTCCGGAGGGGTCGAGGATGCATGTCGTTGCCGCCAAGTGATACCATCCGGGCTTGCCGCCCAGTTGGCGGCCGAACGCATCAGGAGCATGCCATGACCCGCATCGTCGATCTCCGCGTCTTTGATCTGCGCTTTCCGACCTCGCAAAGCCTCGACGGTTCGGACGCGATGAATCCTGATCCCGACTATTCCGCTGCCTACGTCATCCTCGACACCGACCGGCCGGGGCTTGCCGGCCACGGCCTCACCTTCACCATCGGTCGCGGCAACGACATCTGCTGCATGGCGATCAAGGCCATGCGCCACCTTGTCGTCGGCCAGGAGATCGAGACTATTCGCGCGCAGCCCGGCCGTTTCTGGCGGCACCTGACCGGCGACAGCCAGCTGCGCTGGATCGGCCCGGAGAAGGGCGCGATCCATCTCGCCACGGGAGCGATCGTCAATGCGGTGTGGGATCTGATCGCCAAGGAGGCCGGCAAGCCGGTCTGGCGTCTCATTGCCGACATGCCGGCGGAGGAGATCGCCGACATCGTCGACTACCGCTACCTGACCGACGTGCTGACGCGCGCGGAAGCGGTCGACATCCTCAAGCGCGCCGAGCCGGGCAAGGCGGAGCGCATTGCGACGCTCGAGAAGGAGGGCTATCCCTGCTACACGACGTCCGCCGGCTGGCTCGGCTACGACGACGCGAAGCTCAGGCGGCTTGCGCAGGAGGCGGTCGACCAGGGCTTCAACCATATCAAGATGAAGGTCGGGCGCGACCGCGCCGATGACTTACGCCGCCTGACGATCGCCCGCGAGGTGCTTGGTCCCGACCGCTATCTGATGATCGACGCCAACCAGGTCTGGGAGGTGGGGGAGGCGATCGAGTGGGTGAAGGCGCTGGCTGTCGCCAAGCCTTTCTTCATCGAGGAACCGACGAGCCCGGACGATGTTGCCGGCCACCGAAAGATCCGCGAGGCGATCGCCCCGGTCAAGGTCGCAACCGGCGAGATGTGCCAGAACCGCATTCTCTTCAAGCAGTTCATAGCCGAGGGCGCCATCGACATCGTGCAGGTTGACGCCTGCCGCCTGGGTGGTCTTAACGAGGTTCTTTCCGTGCTGCTGATGGCGGCAAAATACGGGCTGCCTGTTTGGCCGCATGCCGGCGGAGTGGGTCTCTGCGAATACGTGCAGCACCTGTCGATGATCGATTACGTCGCCGTTTCCGGCACCAAGGACGGCCGCGTGATTGAATATGTCGACCACCTGCACGAGCACTTCGTCGCCCCGTGCGTCATCAGGAATGCCGCCTATATGCCGCCTGAGCGGCCGGGCTTTTCGATCGAAATGAAGCCTCAATCGATCGAGACTTACACCTATCGCGCCTAGCGGCAGGGCCGCGATGGGAGAAATGGCTTGACGCGAATCAGCGGATGAATCATTCCTGTAACGGAACAGATCGCATATTCCATATTTCAGCGTAGTTCAGCGATTGCTCTGTTAGGGAATGCGGCGGGCGCATCTGTGCGGCCGGCGGGGGGGATGGCTGTTGCCATTCGCCTGCGGCTCGAGGCGCGATTTGCGCCAAGCACGAGGGGATTTGACCATGGACATGACAGGATCGGCCGTGGACGCCGCAAGCGCAATCGACAAGGCGGCGACCGCCGGCGCTGCGTCTCGAAGGTCCGCCGACGAGGCGATTGCGGCGGATGCGCGGGCGCTCTCCGAGCAGTTGAAGGCGATGCGCGACCGCCTGTTCGCGCCGACGGCGATGAAGACGCTCCGGAGCTTCACTTCCGGCGAGGCGGCCAAGCTGATCGGCGTTTCCGACGGCTATCTCAGGCAATTGTCGCTGGCGGGCGAGGGGCCGCAGCCCGACACCGGCATTGGCGGGCGGCGTTCCTATTCGCTTTCCGACATCAATGCGCTGCGCCGGCATCTCGCCGAACAGGCGCTCGCCAAGGGCAATGCCGCCAAGGCGCGCGGCTACGTGAATTGGCGCGACGGCGCCCGGGGCGAGCATCTTCAGGTCATCTCCGTCACCAATTTCAAGGGCGGCTCCGGCAAGACGACCTCTTCCGTCCATCTGGCGCAATATCTCGCTTTGACCGGCCATCGGGTGCTGGCGGTTGATCTCGATCCGCAGGCCTCGCTATCGGCGCTGTTCGGCTATCAGCCGGAACTGGACCTGACCGGCAACGACACGCTCTACGGCGCGATCCGCTACGACGCCGAGGCACGGCCGCTCAGGGACATCATCCGCAAGACCTATTTCGACGGCCTCGATCTCGTGCCCGGCAATCTGGAACTGCAGGAGTTCGAGCACACGACGCCGCAGGCCTTGAGCGCGCGGCAGAACGGCACCGATGCGGGACCGCTGTTCTTCGCCCGCGTTCAGGCGGCCCTCGCAAGCGTCGCCGACGACTACGACATCGTCGTGATCGACTGCCCCCCGCAGCTTGGCTACCTGACGCTGTCGGCACTCTGCGCCTCGACTTCGGTCATCGTCACCGTGCATCCGCAGATGCTCGATGTCGCCTCCATGAACCAGTTCCTCTACATGACCTCGGACCTCCTGAGCGTCGTGCGCGAGGCGGGCGGCGAGCTCAATTTCGACTTCCTGCGTTACCTCGTCACCCGCTTCGAACCGAATGACGGGCCGCAGGCCCAGATCGTCGGCTTCATGCGCTCGCTCTTCGGCGACCGAGTATTGACCTCGGCCATGGTCAAGTCGACGGCGATCTCGGACGCGGGCCTCACCAAGCAGACGCTCTATGAGGTCGGCCGCGAGAACTTCACCCGCGCCACCTATGACCGGGCGATCGAGTCGCTCAACGCCGTCAATGGCGAGATCGAGGCTCTCATCCACGCGGCCTGGGGGCGCTAAGACATGGCTGGCAACAACCGGAAGAACGAATTGCGGGCACTGTTCATGGGCGGTGCTCCTGGTGCCACGCCACAAGCCCAGGAAGCGGGGCCAGCGGAGTTGACACCTGTCAACGGCCAGCCGGCCGGCGCACCGCGCGCGGCGTCAGGGGCGGTCAAGGCGATGGGCCTTTCGCTCGGCAGCATCACCCGCGAGGCCGAAGAGGCGCGCTCGCTCCGCGAAGCGCTGACCCAGGGCGAGCGCGTCGTGGCGCTCGATCCGGCGCTCGTCGAAGCTTCCTTCGTCGAGGACCGGCTGACCGACGGCGAAGTCGACGATCCGGATTTCCTGGCGCTCATCGAGAGCATCCGCGACAACGGCCAGCAATCGCCGATCCTCGTCCGCCCGCATCCGGAAAAGCCGGGGCACTACCAGACCGCCTATGGTCATCGCCGCTTGAAGGCCGTGCGCCGGCTCGAGCTTCAGGTGAAGGCGATCGTCCGGCCGCTGTCCGACGACGAATTGGTGCTGGCCCAAGGCAAGGAAAACGCCGAGCGGCGCAACCTCTCCTTCATCGAGCGGGCGCTTTTCGCCGCCGCCCTTGCCACCCGCGGCTTCGACCGCAAGGTGATCGGCGACGCGCTCGCCGTGCAGAAGAGCGAGCTGTCGCGCCTCCTTCAGGTCGCCGACAGCGTGCCGCATGAACTTGCCCGCGCCATCGGCCCGGCGCCGAAAGCCGGCCGCGAGCGCTGGATGGCGATCGGCACCTTGCTGGAAGGGGCAGAGAGGCGCGACACGGCGGAAGCGGAGATCGCCTCGCCACGCTTCCGCGCCGCCGATACCGACCAGCGCTTCCAACTCGTCTTCAATTGCCTGTCTCAGAGCGACAGGCCCGCGCCGGAAAAGCCGGAGGAACTGAAGGATGAGGCGGGGCGGGTCTTTGCGCGGTTGAAGCTTGAGGGCAAGGCCCCGAGAATCGAGTTCCTGCCCGGCACTCATCCGTCCTTCATCAAGGAGGCGGTGTCGATGCTGGCGAAATGGCACGCAAGCTTTGTGAAAAATCAGAAGTCTTAGATTGTTGCCGACGCGCGTTTTTGAGTTGCCCTCACAATACGGCGCGTCCGGAACCCCACCCAACCCCTCCCCACGGAAAGCTTCCGTGCGGCGTCCTACACACATGACAGCACCGCCGCCGATTGCGGAGACGCTGAGTTGGGGAAGCGGTGACGCCTACGAGCCCCTCTCCCTTGTGGGAGGGGCAGGGAGGGGCTATTCCAAGCCACATAAACCGGTCACAGGATGGGCGGAAATCCTCCGCCGTCCCTCCTACTCGTACTCCACCCACACGCCACCGGCATCGGCCGAGCGGACGCAGTTCTCCACCCAGCGCACACCCTCCAATCCGGCATCGACACCCGGAAAGACCAGGTCCTCAATGCCCTCTGGCGCAAGCCTGCGGTTGCCGCTGATCGCCAGGCCGAAACGGCGATAGAGGTTGGCCCAGGCTTCGAACAAGCCTTCCGGGTGACCGCCGCCGATACGGTCGTCGAGCCGGGCTTCCGGATAGAGGTAATCCATGCCGCGTTCGAGGATGCGGATGGGCTCGCCCTGGATCTCGTATGACAGCTGGTTCGGCCGCTCGTCCCACCATTCGATGCTCGCCTTCGAGCCGACGATGCGCACCTTCTGGCCGTGCATGGAGCCGGCATTGACGGCGCTCGACCAGACATTGGCGATGGCGCCGTTATCGTATTCCATCAGGGTGACCGCATTGTCCTCAAGCGGAGCGCGGCTCTTGACGAAGCTCTGGCGGACGCACATCAGCCGCTTGATCTTCAGATGCGGCAGGATGACCTCGGAAATATAGAGCGGGTGCGTGCCGACATCGCCGAGCACATAGCTCGGACCGGAGAATTTCGGATCGACCCGCCAGCGCGTCGACGGGTTCTGTTCTTCGACCGCCGCGCTGTGGAACCCGTGGGCAAATTGCAGGTTGACGATGCGGACCTCTCCGAGATCGCCGTTCTTCACCATGGCGCGCGCTTGCTCGATCATCTGGTGGCCGGCATAGCCGTAGGTGACGCCGACGATTAGGCCACGCGCTTTCGAAAGCGCCTTCAGTTCTTCGGCTTCCGCGACGGTGAAGCAGAGCGGCTTTTCGCAGACAACGTTGAGGCCATGCTCGAGCGCGGCCTTGCAGATGGCGAAATGGGTATTGTTCGGTGTGGCGATCGAGACCGCCTCAATGCCGTCGGCGTGCTTGGTCTCCTCGGCGAACATCGTCTGGTAATCCGGATAACTGCGCGCTTCATCGAGCCCCAGCTCGACGCCGAAGGTGCGGCCGCGCTCCGCGTCGATATCGAAGGCGCCGGCGACGAGCGCGAAGGTGTCGTCCCGGAGCGCTGCCGAGCGATGGATATAGCCGATCTGGCTGCCGCGTCCGCCGCCGACCATGCCCCAGCGGATCGGCCTTGTTTTCTTCACCGACATTGTCCCGTTCCTGTTTGTTTTGAATTCCCACCGTTGCTTTTCTGCCGGTGCCGCGTTTCACCCCCCTCTGCCCTGCCGGGCATCTCCCCCACAAGGGGGAGATCGGCAAGGTGCGGGCTCCCTCTTCCATCTTTCCCACAGCGTTAAGTTCGGTGCAGGAGAGTGACGGCACTGGAGCTTGGCCGTTCCAGCCGGCGAAGAGATCGATGCTGGCCAATCTCCCCTCTTGTGGGAGATGCCCGGCAGGGCAGAGGGGGGGTAAAACGTCGCCACTAAAATCCGACCGACCGCAGATAATCGCGGCTTTCCTTCACATCCGCGAGGCTGCCGGCGACGCTTAAAGGATCGCGCTCCTGCTCGACGGTGATGAAGCCGTGGTAGCCGATCTCCTCGAGCGCGCGCTTTACCGCCGGATAATCGATAACGCCGCGGCCGATTGGGCACATCACGCCCTGGGCACAGGCCTCGAAGAAGCGGATCTTCTCGCCGAGCACACGGCGGAAGACCGTCTCGTCGATATCCTTGAAATGCACATAGTCGAGGCGGTCGGCATATTCCTTCAGCGTCTCGACCGGATCCATGCCGGCGTAATAGGTGTGACCGGTATCGATGCAGAAGCCGGCGAGTTCCGCCGGCACGTCGCTGGCGATCCGCTCGATCTCGTCGGCGAACTCGATATAGCCGCCGGCATGCGGGTGGATGACGGCGCGCACGTCATATTTGCTGCTTGCGAGTTCGGCGATCGCCTTGATGTTGGCGACCATGCCGCGCCACTCCTCATCCGAGAGCCGCTGCGCGCGCTCGGAATGGCCGGCAGCGTAATCCCGCTCGTCATGGCCCCAGTCCATAACCGTAAGATAGGGTGTCTTGAAGCGCTCACCGGGCACTTGCTCCGGCTGCGGCAGCCGGGTGATGACGGCGCAGATCTCGTCCGTCTGGCGCAGCAGATTGGCGCGGTTCTCCGGCGAGACGAGATCGTCGAAGATCGTCCCGGCGACGATGAAGAGGTTGCGGTCGGTGAGCGCCTTGGCGACCCGCTCGGAGTCGAGCGGCATATAGCCGTAGGGGCCCAGTTCCAGACCGCCATAGCCGGCCGCCGCCGCCTCGTCGAAGACCCGCTCCCAGGCGGGCAGGTTTGGATTCTTGACGTCGTCGACGCCCCAGCAGCAGGGGGCGGTCGTGATCGTGATGCTCACGGCTTTGTTCCTCGATGATGATGGTCTGCAGTGGCTAGCCGCGCTTGGCTGGCCAGTATTTGTCCACGTATTTCTGGATCTCGGCCCGCATGAAGCGGCCGGAAGCATCGGCACGCTCCTCCCAGCCGAAGACGCAGGCCGTGACGATGCCGTCGAAGCCGACCTCGGCGAGTGAGGAGAAGAAGACATCCCAGTTGATCTCGCCCTGGTACATGTCCATGTGCTGGTGGATCGTCACCTTGGCGCCGGGCGGATTGACGATGTAGCGCAGGCCGGAAGAGGCCTTGTGGTTGTAGGTGTCGGCCACATGCACATGGGCGATCAGCGGACCGGCATCGCGGATCATCTTTGACATGTCGTCGCCGAAATAGAAGGTATGCGGGGCGCAATAGAGGAACTTGACGTTTTTCGAGCCGATCGTCTTCAGCATGTCGATCGCCGGATGCAGCGTCTCGCACCAGTCTTCCGGGTGCGGCTCCATGTTGAGCGTCACGCCCTCTTTCTCGAACACCGGCACGAGCTCCTCCATCGAGCGCCACCAGGCGGCCTCGCTGTGCTCGTGCGTGTGCATGCCGCCGCAGCAGTTGGAGCGATGGCTACGGTCGGGCGACGGGCCGCGGCCGAATTCGGAATTCATCGTGTCGCAGCCCATCTCGACGGCGACCTCAATCGCTTCCTTCCAGTAGCGCACAGCCGCCTGGCGCTCGTCCTCATGCGGGCTCGCCCAGCGATACATAGGCAGGATAGATGCGAGCTTGACACCGTGGTCCTTCAGCGCCGACTTGAATTCGGCGATCCGCTCCTTGTGGGCGCGCGGCCGCACCCACCAGGGCAGGAAGTCGTCGCGCGGCGACAGTTCGATATGGTCATAGCCGAGCTCCGCCGCCTTGCGGCACAGATCATGCAAGCCGAGGTGACGATGCATATAGGGGTCGAGTGCGATCTTCATCGGTGCTCCTCCAAATCCGGCGCGCCAGAGCATCCGGATCGTCCTTCTCGGTTCCAGATCGGTCTCGATCCTTTGTTCCTCCCGAACAGTCACGAGACTAGCGCCGGGCGCCAGTTTGCCCTAAAGCTTCCTTGATCAAATTTGATCATTTGGCGTCGTCCAAAGGCCGAGTCGACGAGGCGATCTCACGAAGGACCGCGGTGACCAAGGTGACCTTGAAGGATGTGGCACTGGAGGCCGGCGTCGGCACCGCGACGGTCGAGCGCGTCGTCAACGGTCGCGGCGGGGTTCGTCCGGAAACGGTCGAAAGGGTGTTCCTAGCAGTCCGGAAGCTGGACTACCGGCATAGTATGCCGGAAACGCATCGCGGGCTAATCAGGATCGAGGTCATCCTGGTCCGGCCCGAGACGAGCTTCTACTCGCGCATGAACCAGGCCTTCGAGCGGATCGCAGCCCTGCTCGACAAAAGCATCACCGTTCACCGCACCTTCGCCCGCGAGAACGATCCGGTCGACTTCGCCCACTACATCGTCAATCCGGCGGTTCGCCGTTCTGCGCTGATCGTCGTGGCTCCCGACCATCCGGACGTCGTGAAAAGCCTGAGGACGGCCGCGAGCCACGGCACGCCGGTGGTGCAAATCATGACACGACCGGCGCCGGAACTCCCCTATGTCGGGATCGACAATTATGCTGCGGGGCGGACGGCCGCTTATTACACGTCGAGGATGCTCGTCGGCCGGTCAGGTTCCTTCGTGGCGCTCTGCCACAGCGGCGCCTACGAGAACCACAAGGAACGCATCCGCGGCTTCTCCTCCTATCTCGCCGACCGTGACGGCGATCACTGCTTCCAGCAGGTGATGTTCGACTATGACGACGACCTGAATTCGATGGAACTGCTGCGTGGGGCGCTCCGCGACGACCCGGAGATCGTCGGGCTCTACACCGCCGGCGGTGACAACCGCTCTGTCGCCGCGGTGCTGAAGGAGCATGCCTCGCGCAGGATCTTATGGGTCGGTCACGAACTTTCCGAACAGTCGCGTGGCGCTCTCCGCGACGGCGTCATGTCGATCGTCCTCGACCAGGCGCCGGAGATCCAGGCGCGGCGCTCAATCGACCTGACATTGCGGTCGCTTGGGCTGATCGACGTCGAGGTGAGCCCCGAGCCGGTGCGGTTTCTAACGATCACGCCGGAGAATTTTTGATTTCTGACGTGATTTCTGGCTCAGGCGCGACCGGCGCGTCCGTCCAGGCTGAAGGCGCCCGCGCCGAAGGCGACGATCTGCAGGAATCCGCCGGTCATCGCGAGGTTCTTCATGAAATGGATCATCTGGTTCTGGTCGGCGAAATTGGTATGGAAGCCGAGAGCCGACGCTAGGGTGAAGACCGCAAGGACGAGTGCCGCCAACCGCGCCTGATAGCCGAGGACGAGAAGGATGCCTCCGCCGAGTTCCACCACAAGGGCGACAACATAGGCTACCGAAGGCAGGGGCAGGTTGGCCGCCGCGATATAGCCGATCGTTCCGGAGGGATCGGCTAGTTTTTCGAAGCCGGACGAGAGGAAAATGGCGGCGAGAAGCAGGCGGCCGATGAGGGCTAGGCCGCTCTGAAGTGCAGGGTTGTCGCTCATGTCGGGTGCCTTTCTTGGCGGTGGTCGGAAGCAGTTTACGGCGATCGGACCACGTATTGTTGACTCCGTCAACGTGATGTATTGTTGACTCAGTCAACATGAGATGTAGCCCCATGTCAGTTCCCAATCATGATCAGGACGTTGCGGCGCTGCGCGCCTTTAATCGGCTCTACACGCGCCGCCTCGGCCTGCTGAACGCTCACCTCGACAAAAGCCCCTTCACGCTGACCGAAGCGCGCATTCTCTATGAACTCGCTCACCGAACAGACCCCACGGCCGCCGAGATCACGCGGGCGCTCGACCTCGACCGGGCGCAGCTCAGCCGGACGCTGAAGCGGTTCGCCGAGAAAGGATTGATCGAGACCTGTGAGCACCCGCTAGGCGGTCGTGGTCGGCCGCTTTCGCTGACAAGCGCCGGACGTAATGCGTTCGCCGCGCTCGAAGCGAACACGCGTGACGCAATCGGCACGCTGCTCGACACGCTGCCGCCGAGTAAGCGTTCGAGCCTGCTTTCGGCCACCAGGACTATCGGGCAGGTGTTCGAAGACAGTCCAATCTCGGGGATCGTGTTGCGCGATCTGAAGCCCGGCGACCTTGGCTGGATCATCCATCGCCAAGCGATACTCTATGCCGAGGAGTATGGCTGGACTCGTGACTATGAAGCTCTGGTCGCGCGCATCCTCGCCGATTTCGTCCAGTCATTCGACAAGACCCATGAGGCGGCTTGGATTGCCGAGATCGACGGCCGTATCGTCGGTTCGATTTTCCTGGTGCGCGGGGACAAGCCGGGAATGGGCAAGCTCCGCCTGCTTTACGTCGAGCCGGATACGCGTGGGGCGGGCGTCGGAGCGATGCTCGTCAACGCCTGCATCGAGCGTGCTCGCGCAGTCGGGTACGAGCGGCTCGTGCTGTGGACGAACAGCGTTCTTGTCGCGGCCCGCCGCCTTTACGAGCGGGCCGGTTTCAAATTGATCGACGAAACGCCGCACCACTCCTTCGGTCATGACCTTGTGGGACAGACCTGGTCTCTCGACCTCAAGTGAAAACGGCCAATCCCGTCGA
The DNA here is from genome assembly GCF_000265205.3 of Sinorhizobium fredii USDA 257. NCBI lineage: Bacteria > Pseudomonadati > Pseudomonadota > Alphaproteobacteria > Hyphomicrobiales > Rhizobiaceae > Ensifer > Ensifer fredii. Next base: position 1,724,879 of record NC_018000.1, on the reverse strand, counting down.
CTTCACCCCCGAGATCGTCGGACGGCTAGGTTCAGACGCTCATGCCCTGACCGGCTGAGGTTTCCGTCTGTTGACCAAGCGCTTGGCGAGCTTTTGACCCGGTTTCTCGACCGCGACGAATGTCATCCAGGCAGCCGTGTAAACCAAAGGCACCAGAAGGACAGTCACCGCGGCGAAGCGCGCCGGCGGTGAGATCGTGTCGCCGAACGTGCCGATGAAATAGGCGGCAATCGGCTGCAGAAAGATGAGGTGCCAGAGATAGGCCCCGAATGACAGTTCCCCGAGCCAGTGGAAGAACCTGTTGCCTAGAGATGAGGAGACGGCACGAAGGGCGACACCCAGCGCGTCGCCGACCAGGCGATGATAGAGCAGGGCGAAGAAAACGCCGACAAGCATGACCCGCATCATCATCTTCGTCGCCGTCATGTCACCGCCGATCGGCAGAAGGGCGAGCGCCATGGCGGCCCCGCCGTGGAGAACAGCCTTCGATCCATCCGCCTGAAGACCAAGCGCCAAAAGCATTCCGCAAAGGAAGATGTGCATCTTCAGGGGCAGGAACGCCGGCATTGGAAAGTGAACGCCCAAGAGGCTCGCCGCCGACACGATCACGGCGGCAAGGACGGCAGTGAACAGCGCGCCCTTCAGCCAGCCGAACTTCTTGAGCAGAAGCATGATGAAGGGGAAGGCCGCATAGAACTGCATTTCGAGCCCGATACTCCAGTCCGGCAGGGGAGTCCTATATGCGTAGTCTGGAGAGAGACCGAAAAGAAAGCTGACATGCATCAGCCCGTTCGTCAGTCCGTTATCCAGATAACGCTGCGGTGATTGCGGCGTCCGATCGAGGAAGGCGTCGATGACCATTCGCGATTCGAACAGCCAGGCGCCGAGCATGAAGGCAACTGCCAGGAGGAGATAATAAAGCGGCGCAATCCTCAGGAAACGCCGAACCCAGAAGGTGACCCAAGTCGAGGTCAGTTCCCACGGCTCCTTACCGGCACGTAGCTGATAGTGAAATACCATCAGGAAGCCGGACAGCATGATGAAGAGGTCGACGCCGAGATCAGGCTCCGAGAGAACCGGCAGACGCCAGCCCGTCAGCAACAGCGCATGGCCGATCATCACCCAGAGGGACGCCAGGCCGCGGAGCCCATCCAGACAATCGATTCGAGTTTTGCGGGGATCATAGTCAGCCATCAGTACACTTCGTCCTTGTGAGCAACTAAAGGTTACTGCCGCGCGCTATGTTGCGACGCACAAGGGAACACCTAGGGGCCGACTAAGGCGATACTAAGTAATCGGGCGGACGTCACGACGCCGGCGGCCGTCCGGTATTCGTTGCCCGTCAAGCGATCAATTCAGCTATGTGCAACGAGGGCCGGAACTTTTCATCGTTGATGATGTTGGACACCGATTGGCCCGCCTGATCCAGGGTGCCAAAACTGACGCCGGGCGGGCTTCGGAGGAAGCCATGATCCGTGTGATGCCTTCTCTTTTACTTCCGCGCCGTCGCCTGCTGCAGTTGGGCCTCGGAGCGACGCTCGCCTCGACCGCGGGCCTCGTACGTGTCTCGCGCGCGGATGAACCAACTGACCTGATGGACGAGGACATACTGCAGTTCGCGCTCAACCTCGAATATATGGAAGCCGAGTATTACCTGCGCGGCACGACCGGTAAAGGGATCGACGATGCCGATGCGGGTGCGGAGGCCGGCGCCGTAACCGGCGGCAAGCAGATATCGTTCGAAACTCCGGCAATTGGCGAGTTCATGAGCGAAGTGGCGGAAAACGAACTTGCTCATGTGAAGTTCTACCGCAAAACGCTTGGCGCCGATGCCGTGCCTCGGCCGACCATCGACTTTGATGCCGGCTTTGCGGCCGTTGCAAAGGCGGCAGGGCTGGGCGAGACCTTCGATCCCTTCGGCAACGAGATGAACTTCGTGCTCGGCGGCATGCTGTTCGAGGATGTCGGCGTCACCGCCTATGCCGGCGCTGCGACAGTTCTGAAGAACGAGGACTATCTCGCCGCCGCCGCCGGAATTCTGGCGGTTGAGGCCTACCACATGGGAATGGCCCGTTCGACGCTTTATAGAATGGGCGAGCAAGCCTGGAAGGCGGCGAACGCGGTCTCCGATGCGCGCGACAAGATCGATGGATCGGAAGACAAGGACCAAGGCATCCAGGTGGAGGGCAAGGCGAACATCGTCCCTTCGACGCCGGATGCGATAGCCTTCACCCGCACGCCGCAAGAGGTGTTGCGCATCGTCTATCTCACCGATCAGGAGGGTGCGACCAAGGGTGGCTTTTATCCGAACGGGATGAATGGAAAACTCAATAGCACCTGAGCGGTTCGCGATGGCCTGACCAGGCGAGGTTCGAGCCTGGGCCGGTCCCAGGCGGCCTTACCGCCGACGGCAGAATTTCCTGACCTGAAATAGAAATTGATCGGCGATCCTCTGCGGCGGAGTTTCGTGTCGAAACCCCGGAAATCCTCGAGCGAGCGGCCGGGAAGCGACGCCTGTGATCCTCTGCGGCGGGCAGTGGGGGCCATTCGGCGAAGTCTCTGGAAGGGAGTTGTTAACCTTCATTTCCTATTCGCTAGGGACAGCCCTTTCGATGATGAATTTCGAGTTTCAGGCCATGCGTATTCCCCGGACAAATTTCTCGACGGCAGCTTTGCATGATGCAGATGAGGCGGATGATTTTGAGCATCCGCATCCGGGAGCGCCTGGCGGCACGCACGCCCAGGCGACGCAGGCGGCCGCGCACGATCACCTGTTCGAGGCGCCGGTAGCGCCACGCCGGCCGGCCGGCCATCAGGGCGACGATGGCGGATATGCGGGGCGCGCCGCGCGCCTTTACGGCCACGGATCGCCTTACGCGCCAGCCCAGGTCACCGCCTCGACCCACGATCCGCTGCCAACCCTTGCCGAGATCACCGGCCAATCGGACGGGGACGGCTGGGAGAGCCATTTCTTCCTGTCGCCGAATGTCCGCTTTACCCGCACGCCCGAGCGCGAATTCATGAAGCGCCGGGCGCCGTTGGCCGATGAAAGCGAGGCCGAGGCGGTGGCGATCGAGGTTGCGGAGGAAGAGGTCGTCGCTGAAACGGCGGCCGTCGACGGGGCACCCGCTGGGCCCGAATCCGAGGCGCCGGCACACAGTCCCTCGGAACTTCTGCGGGTGCTGTTGCAGCAGCTTCCCTCTTGGCGTGCCGCGCAGGCGCGCGATACGGGCACCGCCGCGCAGGCGGCGACGGACGAGGAATCCGCGGCCGCCGCAACGCAAGAGGCGTTGGCGCCTGCGGTCAGTGACGTGGAGGTGGCCCAGATAACCCCTGCCAACGTCGGGGCAGCACCCGACACTTCCGACATCGTCGTGGGTAACGGGGCAAATGCCCGTCTTTCCTGCCTCTCCGATCACGCTTTCTTCGAATTCATGCCGCTCGAAATGGTGGCCGTCCCTCGGATCGCCGCCGAGTCGGCGAAGCAACCGGCGAAAGTGCCGGTGCAGTTGGCGCCGGCGCCGAAGCCCGCCGCTCCGTCGGTGGAAATCCGTCCGCTGCCGCCAACGGCAATCACCTCGATGTTCCGCGTGGTCGAATGCCGGCCTGCAACGGCCGTGGTCGCACCTGTTCCGTCCGCGAGCGTCGATAACGCGCCGAAAATAGATGCCGTGGCGGCCGCACCCTTGCCAGCGCCTGCGCCGGCGCAGGTCGAGGCTGTCAAAGCCGAGGAGAAGGTGCCGGGCCCCGATGTCCCGGTCACCAAGGCTGCGATCACCATGCCGGCCGTCGTGCAGCGCTCCTCTTCGCCGTTTCCGCCGATCGGCACCAGCGAACGCCATCAAGTCGGCGACGGTTACGAGTTTCCGTCTAAGGAGCTGCTGCAGGAGCCGCCGCAGGGCCAAGGCTTCTTCATGACGCAGGAGCAGCTCGAGCAGAATGCCGGCCTTCTCGAAAGCGTGCTCGAGGATTTCGGCGTCAAGGGCGAGATCATCCATGTGCGCCCCGGGCCCGTCGTCACGCTCTACGAATTCGAGCCGGCACCCGGCGTCAAATCCTCGCGCGTCATTGGCCTTGCCGACGATATCGCCCGGTCGATGTCGGCGCTCTCGGCCCGCGTCGCGGTGGTGCCCGGCCGCAACGTCATCGGCATCGAATTGCCGAATGCGACGCGCGAGACGGTCTATTTCCGCGAACTGATCGAATCCGACGACTTTCTGAGGACCGGCTGCAAGCTGGCGCTCTGCCTCGGCAAGACGATCGGCGGCGAGCCGGTCATCGCCGAGCTTGCCAAGATGCCGCATCTGCTCGTCGCCGGCACCACCGGCTCGGGCAAGTCGGTGGCGATCAACACGATGATCCTGTCGCTGCTGTACCGGCTGAAGCCGGAGGAATGCCGGCTGATCATGGTCGACCCGAAAATGCTCGAGCTCTCCGTCTATGACGGCATTCCGCATCTTCTGACGCCCGTCGTCACCGATCCGAAGAAGGCGGTGATGGCGCTCAAATGGGCGGTGCGCGAGATGGAGGACCGCTATCGCAAGATGTCGCGGCTCGGTGTGCGCAACATCGACGGTTACAACCAGCGCGCCGCCGCCGCCCGCGAAAAGGGTGAGCCGATCCTGGCGACGGTGCAGACCGGCTTCGAGAAGGGCACCGGCGAACCGCTCTTCGAGCAGCAGGAGATGGATCTGGCGCCGATGCCCTATATCGTCGTCATCGTCGACGAGATGGCCGACCTGATGATGGTCGCTGGCAAGGAGATCGAAGGGGCGATCCAGCGGCTCGCCCAGATGGCACGCGCCGCCGGCATCCACCTGATCATGGCGACGCAGCGACCGTCGGTCGACGTCATCACCGGCACGATCAAGGCGAACTTCCCGACCCGCATCTCCTTCCAGGTGACCTCGAAGATCGACAGCCGCACCATCCTCGGCGAGCAGGGCGCCGAACAGCTCTTGGGCCAAGGCGACATGCTGCACATGGCCGGCGGCGGCCGCATCGCCCGTGTCCACGGCCCCTTTGTCTCTGACCTCGAGGTCGAGCATGTGGTGGCGCATCTGAAGACACAGGGCCGGCCCGAATACCTGGAGACCGTGACGGCGGACGAAGAGGAAGAAGAGGCGGAAGAGGATCAAGGCGCCGTCTTCGACAAGAGTGCGATTGCCGCCGAAGACGGCAACGAACTCTACGAGCAGGCGGTCAAGGTCGTGCTGCGCGACAAGAAATGCTCGACCTCCTACATCCAGCGCCGCCTCGGCATCGGCTACAACCGCGCCGCCTCGCTCGTCGAACGCATGGAGAAGGACGGCCTCGTCGGCCCGGCCAACCATGTCGGCAAGCGCGAGATCATCTATGGCAACCGCGACCAGGCAGTGAAGAGCGACGAAGGCGATATGGATTGAGCAAAGGGGTTTCCCAATGACGATCCTTTTCGATGACAGCGTGCTGGCTGACTATCATCAGTTCCTTGTCGCGGATGCATTGAGCGGCTCGGATCTCGCTGTGAACTGGACAGCGGGGGACCTCGGCGCCCGACTGCTCGTGGGGGAACAGAGCCTCATCGCTATGACTGCACGCAACACGGCGTCCGACTTATCGTCGAACTGCACCAGCACCAGCCGAAAATAGGTCTCGAAGATGCGGACCATGTCGTCATTGGCGGATTTTACACATCGGGCGAAATCGTCATCGCGGGCCTGAACGACTATTTGCCGGACGCCCGCCCTGTTGCGGTTCCCGCCGGTCCCTTGTGTGCCATGGTGGTATCGAGCGGACTTGGCAGGCTGAGCAAAAACGGCCTTGAGGGGGATGATCACTATGCGGTGCATGTCTGGCCCGGCAAGGCCGAGGAGGTCGTTGTGCTGCGCCAGTGGGAGGGTGACTAGCCCCTCCGGCATAGCGCAACCTGCTGCTTTATGGGCTGGTCCATTTGATGAAAAGATAAGCAGATGCTGATGGGCGGACCGCTGTTCGCCTAAACAGGTGGCATTGGGCGGATCGTGCCGCCGAAAAAACACACTGCATGATCTTGGCACGCCACTTGCTCTTCAACCTTGTATGCAAGATTTGTCGCCACAACAGAACGGTCAGACCGGCATCGACGAAGCCATCGTCTCCGGCATCCTGTCCGCCCGTATTCGGCCCGGGACGCGGCTGGGCGAAAGCGAGGTTGCCAGCCTCTTCAGCGTGTCACGCACTAGGGTGCGGGAGGCGATGATGCGGCTCGAACAGCGCGGCATCGTCAAGGTCAGCCCACGGCGCGGCTGGTTCGTCGTCGAGCCTTCGGCCGAAGAGGCGATGATGGTCTACGCGGCCCGCCGTGTCATCGAGGCGGGGCTGTTGCGCAGCATGGACCGACTGACCGAAAGCGGCCGCGACACGCTCCATGCACATCTTGCCGAGGAAAAGCTGGCGATTGCCGCCGGCGACCGGCAGCGCCTCACGTGCCTGATGGGCGACTTCCATATCCGCATCGCCGAACTCTCCGGTAACGCCACCCTCGTCGAGATCCTGCGCGACCTGACGGCGCGCACCATTCTTATCTCTCTGCTCTATCAGTCCGATTTCCATGCCATGCAGTCGCATCTCGGTCATTGCCGCATCGTCGCGGCGATGGAGGAGGGGGATTTCCTCAAGGCAGCAGCACTTTCCGTCGAGCATCTGGACGAGGTGGAGACGGGGCTGGATCTCACCCGCCGTCCCGATCCGCTTGCTGATCTCAGACACTCCCTCTCGCTTCCGCCGCAGACGCCGATTGCGCCTTCGAATGCACCCCGCAAATCCAAACCATGAAATCAACAGAGGAGAATGACCCAATGCTTTCAAGAAGATTGTTCATCGCGATGACGGCAATGGCCGCTGCGGTCGGCTTTGGCTCCGTGGCGCAAGCCGATGCACTCGGCGACATCACCGCCCGCGGCACGATCCGCGTCGCCGTACCGCAGGACTTCCCGCCCTTCGGCAGCGTTGGTCCCGACATGACGCCGGCCGGCTATGATATCGACATGGCCAATCTGATCGCCGAGAAGCTCGGGGTGAAGGTCGAGCTGGTGCCGGTCACCAGCGCCAACCGCATTCCCTATCTGCAGACGAACAAGGTCGATCTCGTCATTTCGAGTCTCGGCAAGAACCCGGATCGCGAAAAGGTCATCGACTTCACCGCTGCCTACGCGCCCTTCTACAACGGCGTCTTCGCGCCGGCCGATTTCGTGGCCACGAAGCCGGAAGAGCTTGCCGGAAAGACCGTCGGCGTTACCCGCGGCGCCGTCGAGGATCTGGAACTGACCAAGGTCGCACCGGCCGATACGGTCATCAAGCGCTATGAGGACAATAACGGCACGATCTCGGCCTTCCTTTCGGGTCAGGTCGAAGCGGTCGCCACCGGCAACGTCGTCGCAGCGGCGATCCTCGCCAAGAACCCGCCGAAGCGCCCGGAGCTCAAGTTCCTGATCAAGAATTCGCCCTGCTATATCGGCCTTTCCAAGGAGCAGCCGGCGCTGCTCGAGAAGGTCAACGGCATCATCGCCGCCGCCAAGGCCGACGGCAGCCTGAACGCCATTGCGCAGAAATGGCTCGGCGCGGATCTGCCGGCCGAGCTCTGATCACGAGGCAGGCGCCAACTCCGCCCAAGGGCTGGCGCCATCTCGCTTTGCAAACAGGGGTGCGCCTTTGAATTACCAATTCGAATTCGGCTGGCTCTTCGAATACTACCCGCAGATCGTCAAGGGGATCGGCATTACGATCCAACTGATCGCCGTCGGCGCGGTGGCCGGCATCTCGCTCGGCATCGTCTGCGCCTGGGTGAGGGCGCTCGGCCCCGCCTGGCTGAGGCCGGTGGTCGCCACCTATGTGGAACTGATCCGCAACACGCCGTTCCTGATCCAGCTCTTCTTCATCTTCTTCGGTCTGCCGTCGCTCGGCGTGCAGCTCAGCGAACTCCAGGCGGCCAATCTCGCCATGATCGTTAATCTCGGCGCCTATAGCTCGGAGATCATCCGCGCCGGCATCCAGGCGACGCCGAGGGGCCAGTTCGAGGCGGGCGCCAGCCTCGCCATGACGCCCTTCGAAACCTTCCGACATGTGGTTCTCATCCCGTCGCTTGAGCGAATCTGGCCGGCGCTCTCCTCGCAGGTCGTCATCGTCATGCTTGGTTCCGCCGTCGTCTCGCAGATCGCCGCCGAGGACCTGACCTTTGCCGCCAATTTCATCCAGTCGCGGACCTTCCGCGCCTTCGAGGCCTATATGATCTCGACCGCCGTCTACCTTCTGCTTGCCATCCTGCTCCGTCAAATGCTGGGGATGGTCGGTTGGCTGATCTTTCCGAGGAGGTCGGCGCGATGATCGAGTTCACCATCTGGGACATCCTGCGCAACCTCTTGCTCGCCACCCGCTGGACGATCGCGCTGTCGCTGGTCTCCTTCATTGGCGGCGGCCTCGTCGGGCTCGTCCTGCTTTTCTCACGCATCAGCCGGCGTAAATGGCTGCGGGCGCTAGCGAAATACTACATCGAGCTGTTCCAGGGCACGCCGTTGCTGATGCAGCTTTTCATCGCCTTCTTCGGGTTCGGCCTCTTCGGCATCGACGTGCCGGCCTGGCTTGCGGCGGTCCTGGCGCTGATCCTGTGGAGTGCCGCCTTCCTGGGCGAGATCTGGCGCGGCTGCGTCGAGGCGATCGCCAAGGGGCAGTGGGAGGCGTCGGCCAGTCTCGGCATGGGGCGGCTGCAGCAGATGCGTTACGTCATCCTGCCGCAGGCGATGCGGATTGCCGTGCCGCCAACCGTCGGGTTTTCCGTGCAGGTAATCAAGGGCACGGCGCTCACCTCGATCATCGGCTTCGTCGAACTGTCAAAGGCCGGCACCGTCGTCACCAACGCCACCTTCCAGCCCTTTACCGTCTACGGCCTCGTGGCCCTTATCTATTTCGCGCTCTGCTGGCCCTTGTCGAAGAGTAGCCAGATTCTCGAAAGGAAGCTCAATGTCGCTCATCGAAATCACTGACATCCGCAAGAGCTTTGGGTCGAACGAGGTATTGAAGGGCATCAATCTCGATGTCGAGCCCGGAGAGGTGATCGCCATCATCGGCAAAAGCGGCTCGGGCAAGTCGACGCTGTTGCGCTGCATCAACGGGCTCGAAACGATCAGCGATGGCGCGATTTCGGTCGCCGGAGCACAGCTTCTCGACGATGAAGCGCACTTGAAGGCGCTGAGGCTGAAGGTCGGCATGATCTTCCAGCAGTTCAACCTCTTCCCGCATCTGACGGTCGGCGGCAATGTCATGCTGTCGCAGATGGTCGTTCGCAAGACGCCGAAGCCGGAAGCGGAGGCGATGGCCCGCAAGATGCTGGAGCGCGTCGGCCTCAGCCAAAAATTCGACGCTTATCCGGACGAACTCTCCGGCGGCCAGCAGCAGCGCGTGGCGATCGCCCGCGCGCTTGCCATGCAGCCGATCGCGCTGCTCTGCGACGAGATCACCTCGGCGCTCGATCCGGAGCTGGTGGCGGAGGTGCTGGCCGTCGTGCGCGAGCTTGCCGCCGAGGGCATGACGCTCCTGATGGTGACGCATGAAATGAAGTTCGCCCGTGACGTCTGCTCGCGCGTCGTCTTCATGCACCAGGGACGCGTCCACGAAATCGGTCCGCCAGATGGGGTTTTTGCCAATCCGCAGACGCCGGAACTGAAGCAGTTCCTCGGCGTGCATTGAAAACCGGATCGCGGACGGCCGGCAGAAACGCCGGCCGTTGCAGGTCAGGGCCGCACGGTGATGCGGCCTTTCATATTGGGATGATAGCGGCAGATATAATCGAAGCTGCCGGGCTCTTGCAGCAGAAGGCTGCCTGATTTCTTGGCCGGGAGCAGCACTTCTGCACCGCCTTTCAGGGTGGCGGTGTGGACGAGGGCATCCTTGTTCACCCACTCGATCTCATCGCCCACTTTGGCTTCGATTTCTGCGGGCGCGTAAACCAGGCGATCGATCGTCACCTCAATGGTTTCGGCCTGCGAAGGAGCGGCGACGGCGGCCGCTCCCAACATGAGAGCGAGAATGGCTGCTCGCGTTGGCAACATTTCCGCGCTCACTTCAATTCGGTCGCGACATGCTCCGCATGTTGCTGATGGCCCTGGAAGAGCTTCAGCCCGGTCTCGAGCAGACCCTTTAGTTCTCCGTTCTGGGCGGCCGGGATCAGCAGGGTTTCTAGCGCGCCATTGACCTGCTTGTGATAAGCGACCTCGTGCTCGACATAGGCCTTGTCGAACTCCGCGGCGGAAAGCTTCGCCAGTTCCTGGCGCTTCGTTTCGGCGGCTTGAGAGAGAGCCTTGCTTGTGTCGTTGTCTTCGGGCGTAACGTTGAGCTTCTTGACGAGATCGAGGGCCTGTTTGTTCACCGCGTCGTGGTCGCGCACCATGGTCTCTGCGAACTCGACGACGGCCTTGTTCTTCGACATGGCGATCGCCTGTTTCGCCGCCTCGATGTCGAGCACGCCGGCCGTGTAGGCGATATGGGCAATCTGCGGATCCGTCGGCTTGTCGGCGCCGATCGCTCCATTGGCACCAAAGAGCAGGGCAATGACGGTTGCCGCGGTCGTCAGTCGGATGGTCATGGGATGTTCCTTCCTCGAAGATCAAAGCGTTATGTTGACGTGCTTTGGATGCTTCGCGGCTTGGAACGTTCCCGTTTTATCTGCGGCTTGGTTCGGCCAATTGATGCGAGATGCGGGCGAGGACGGCTGCGGTCAAACGCTCGCAGCGTTTACCGGCAAAGGGGAAGGCGTCGAGCAGGACGGGGCCGATCTGCCGTTCCAGTTGTTCTTTCAGGAGGTGGCGGGCCCGATGCAGTCTGGTGCGGGCGGTTTCCGGCCGTAGACCGAGCAACGCGGCGGTCTCCTCGTTGCCGATCCCCTCGATCACCCTCAGCACAAACACCGTCCGGTAGGTGTCCGGAAGATGATCCGTCAGCTTTTCGACCAGATCGAGAATCTGCCGTTGCGCCATCGTTCTTTCCGGATCGTTGCTGTTCGAATTGAGGGGAAAGGCAATGACCTCGGCCTGATGCGACTGCCGCATATCCTCGACGAGCCTCATCTGGCGTCGCCGCTTTCGCAGGCGGCCGAGCGCCTCGTTGATGACGATGCGCGCGAGCCAGGTCGTGACGGTGGAGTCGCCGCGAAAATCTTGAAACCGCGTGAAGGCGCGGACATAGGCCTCCTGCAGCACGTCTTCCGCGTCGCTGTCGTTGCGCAGGATGCTGCGAGCGATCCGGTAGAGCTTGCGGTTGTGCGCCTGCATGATCGCGCGGAATCCTTCGATATCCGGCGCGGATCGCGGGTGATTGAGCGAACGGTGATTTTCGGCAACGGGCATGATCGGCTCCTTGTCGCGGATTGGATGCCCTAACTCCTGAAACGTTCCCAAATTACCGCCGGCTTTCCTCCGAAACCAGAGCGATCCACCGAGCGTCTGCAGCCGCCAATAGGCGATCCGTGTCTCTCGGGCGAATACGGGACTGTATTTCGGCTGGAAAAAGAGAAGGCCCGGCGCGGGAGGAGGTGCGCCGGGCCTTCGATCCTGATCAGCAACTGGGAGGAGGAGGGTTGCCGATCCCTCGATAGAGCCGGGAGGAGGAGTGCTCTACCGATAAGTCATACAATAATGTTGCAATGCAGCAATTGCAAGAGCAAAAACACAAAAATTTATCTGGCCGGTAAAAACATGGCGGAAAATTGCGACAACGATAGGGCGAGGCGTAGGCGGGTGACGAGCTCGCAGCGCTTGCCTTCGCGGCATTCTGCGCCAGATTCGCAAAGAAAGAACGAGGAGGCGGCCATGACGGAGGAGCGCAAGGTGGCTTTGGTCCGCATCACCGGCAGGGTGCAGGGCGTGTGCTTCCGCGTCTGGACGCGCGACGAGGCGGAGCGGCTTGGATTAACAGGCTGGGTGCGTAACGAAAGCGACGGTTCGGTGACGGCTTTGATCTCCGGGCCGGATGCGGCCATCGACACGATGCTTGCCCAGTTCTGGAAAGGGCCGCCGGGCGCTTCGGTGGCCAGCGTCGCGAGTGAGGACGCTTCCTCCGTTCGCCCACCTGTCGGATTTCAGATCACCCATTAGCAGGCGTTCTCGCGATGTGCAGTTGAATGGTCCCCCTCATCCGGCCTGCCGGCCCCCATCTCCCTGCAAGGGGGCGAAGCAGACTCGCGGTACCCGCTCGCCCCAGTCGGTGCGGCTGAAGAAAGACGAAGCGATCGCAAATGTCTCCTCGCCCCGCTTGCGGGGAGAGGGCTAGGGTGAGGGGCGATTGGAGCCGCCCCTCGAGTCAGCCCGTCGCCAAAAACGAGCGGGCCGCGTCAGACCCGCTCCAGTGCCACGGCGATGCCCTGGCCGACGCCGATGCACATGGTCGAGAGCGAATAGCGCCCGCCCGTCTCGGCAAGCTCCAACGCCGCGGTGCCGGTGATGCGGGCGCCGGACATGCCAAGCGGATGGCCGAGCGCGATCGCGCCGCCATTGCGGTTGACGCGGGGATCGTCGTCGGCAATTCCGAGCTCGCGCAGCACTGCCAGACCCTGGCTGGCGAAGGCCTCGTTGAGTTCGATGACATCGAACTGGTCCTGCGTCATGCCGAGCCGCGCCATCAGTTTTTTGGAGGCGGGCAGGGGGCCGATCCCCATAATGCGCGGCGGCACGCCGGCGGTGGCGCCGCCGAGGATGCGGGCGATCGGCTTCAGTCCATGTTTCCTTGCTGCCGCCTCCGACGCGATGATTAGCGCCGCCGACCCGTCGTTGACGCCGGAGGCGTTGCCGGCGGTGACGCTGCCGCCTGCGCGGAATGGTGCCCTCAGCTTGGCAAGCGCCTCGATCGTCGTGGCGCGCGGGTGCTCGTCGCGGTCGACGACGATAGGTTCGCCCTTCTTCTGCGGGATGGTGACGGCGACGATCTCCTTACCCAGACGGCCGCTTGCCTGCGCGGACGCGGCCTTCGCCTGGCTGCGTACCGCAAAGGCGTCCTGATCCTCGCGCGAAACTTTGAAGTCTTCGGCGACGTTCTCGCCGGTCTCCGGCATCGAGTCGACGCCGTATTGCGCCTTCATCAGCGGATTGACGAAGCGCCAGCCGATCGTCGTGTCGTGGATTTCGGCGTGCCGCGAGAAGGCGCTGTCGGCCTTGGGCAGGACGAAGGGTGCCCGCGACATTGATTCGACGCCGCCGGCGATCATCAGCTCAGCTTCGCCGGCCTTGACGGCGCGGGCAGCGGCGATCACCGCATCCATGCCGGAACCGCAAAGCCGGTTGATCGTCGTGCCGGGAACAGTGACCGGCAGCCCGGCAAGCAGCACCGACATGCGCGCAACGTTGCGGTTGTCCTCGCCCGCCTGATTGGCGCAGCCGAAGATCACGTCGTCGACTGCCTCCCAGTCGACCGACCCATTGCGCTCGGCGAGCGCCTTCAAGGGCACGGCGCCGAGGTCGTCGGCCCGCACCGCGGCGAGCGCGCCGCCGAATCGGCCGATCGGCGTGCGGATATAGTCGCAGATGTAAGCGTCGCGCATCAGGCTGCCTCCTTGCCGGTGCCGGTACCCTCATGGGCCTTCTTGGTGCGGGCGTTGATGTCGCGCAGCACCGAAAGCTCCGTCTCGGTCGGCGCAGGCGTCTCAATGACGGACGCGGCGAATTTGATCGCCCAGCCGCAATTCTCGATGATTTGTTCGCGGCCGACGCCGGGATGGATCGAGACGACGGTCAGTTCCTTCGTCACCGGGTCGGGCTCGAGGATGCACAGATCGGTGATGACGCGCGTCGGTCCCTTGGTCTTCATGCCGAGCCTCTCGCGATGATCGCCGCCCTCGCCATGACCCATGGAGGTGACGAAGGGCAGTTTCTCGACGAAACCCCGCTTCGAAAGTGCCATGGTGATGAAGATGCGGCCGCAATTGGAGGCGATCTCCGGCGCGCCGCCGCCACCCGGCAGGCGGACCTTCGGACGATCATAGGGGCCGACGACGGTGGTGTTGAGGTTGGCAAATTTGTCGATCTGCGCACCGCCGAGGAAACCGGTGGTGATGCGGCCGCCCTGCAGCCAATAGCGGAACATTTCCGGGACCGAGACGGTGAACAGCGCCGTATCGCAAAGCTCGCCGTCGCCGATCGACAGCGGCAGCACGTCCGGCTTGGTGCCGACGGTGCCGCTCTCATAGATGAGCGTAATGTCGGGCGCGTGCGTGAGCCGGGCGACGTTGCAGGCGGCCGAAGGCGCGCCGATGCCGACGAAGCAGACGTCGTTATTGGAAAGCTCGCGGGACGCGGCGATGGTCATCATTTCGGTGGGCGTGAAATCCGTCATCGTCTCCTCCTCACGCGGCCTTGGCCGACTTTGCGGCATGCTCGGCGAAATCCTCGGGCTTCGCGTCGAGCACGTTCTCCTTGATCCAGGCGGTGAAGCTCTCCCGGTCGCGGGCGATCTCGTCCCAGCGGATGTAGAAGGAGTTGGAGCGCGGATAGTAGCCATGCGCGTAGGATGGGAAGGCGCCGCCGGGTACATGGGCGACGGCGGTTACCGCCCAGGTCGGCAGCACCACGGAATTGGGGGAGGGCGGCGAGAGCTCCTCGACAATCTCTTCCACAGTGACGATCGAGTGCTTCGCCGCAAGCACCGCCTCCTTCTGGACGCCGACGATGCCTTCGAGCAGCACATTGCCTTTGCGGTCGGCGCGCTGAGCGTGAATGATCGTCACGTCGGGACGGATCGCCGGGACGGCGGCGAGTACTTCGTTTGTGAAGGGGCAGGTGACGCTCTTGATGTTGGAGTTCACCTTCGGCAGGTCGGCGCCGATATAGCCGCGCAGCATGGCGAAAGGCAGGTTCGCCGCGCCCGCCTCATAGGCGTTGGCCATCGCCGCATGTGAGTGCTCCTCGATCTGGAGCGGCCGCGGCCATTGGTTCTCGACCGCATCGCGGAAGCGGTGCAGCGAGCCGACGCCGGGATTGCCGCCCCAGGAGAATTTCATGCCGCGGGCGGCGCCGACGCCGATCAGCTGGTCGTAGAGGATGTCCGGGGTCATGCGGACTAAAAACAGATCCTTCCTGCCCTGGCGGATCACCTCGTGACCGGCAGCATAGGGAATGAGGTGCGTGAAGCCCTCCATGGCGACGGTGTCGCCGTCCCGGACGTTTTCCGCCACCGCGTCGGCGAGCGACATTATGCGAGCCATCCAATTCCTCCTCTATTTGCCGCCTGGCGGTGCGTCTTGCCTCGAACGGATAGGCGTCCGGCAGCGGCGATTGCCGGGAATAAACGCTCATTTCCGTCGATCGTCAAATATTTTGTGCGATATTTGACATTTGTTCGTATATCGCACAAAATAAAAGCGAGTTGATGAGGGGGAGAATCATGCGGGAAACGGATTTCGTCAGCGGCTTCGCACGCGGTTTGAAAGTCATAGAAGCCTTCGGCGAGGCGCAGCCGCGACTGTCGATTGCCGAGGCATCGAAACGCACCAGCCTCGACCGTGCGACCGTGCGGCGCTCGCTGCTGACGCTCGCGGAACTCGGCTATGCCGATTATGACGGCAAGTTCTTCACCCTGACGCCGAAGATCCTGCGGCTCGGCCACGCCTATCTCTCGGCGACGCCGCTGCCGGCGATCGTCCAGCCCTATCTCGACCAGCTCTCGGAAAGGGCCGGGCAAAGCGCCTCGGCCTCGGTGCTCGATGGCACGGAGGTCGTCTATGTGGCCCGCGCCTCGCAGCGCCGGGTGATGTCGATCAACCTGATGCCCGGCTCGCGGCTTCCCGCCTATTGCGCTTCGATGGGAAGAGTGCTCCTTGCCGCACTTCCTGAAGTTGAGGCGCGGGAGATCCTCAGCCGCACCGAACTCAAGGCCAACACGCCGCGGACGAAGACAGATCCGGACGAATTGATCGCGGAACTGCGACGGGTGCGCGAGCAGGGCTATGCGGTCATCGACCAGGAGCTCGAACTCGGGCTTTGTTCAATTGCCGTTCCATTGATGAATGCGCGCGGACAGGTGGTAGCGGCGCTCAATATCGGGGCGCCTGCCGCCCATGTTGCCGCTTCCGATCTGGGGGAATGCTACCTGCCCATGCTCCGGGAGATGCAGGCCGCGCTGCGGCCGCTGGTGCAGTAGTTGCGGCGTTGCGACCCAATCGAGAAAAGTGGACACTTTGGGGGACGGCATCGTGCCGCGGTCACTCGGGCAACCCGGCCAGCCGCAATCCATCCGCGAACCGCGCCAGATCTTC
Organism: Sinorhizobium fredii USDA 257; assembly: GCF_000265205.3. Classification (NCBI taxonomy): domain Bacteria; kingdom Pseudomonadati; phylum Pseudomonadota; class Alphaproteobacteria; order Hyphomicrobiales; family Rhizobiaceae; genus Ensifer; species Ensifer fredii. Next base: position 1,708,627 of record NC_018000.1, on the reverse strand, counting down.
CGGGCGATGAATCGGGAGCCAGTCCCTGAGATTGGAGACGCGGAGCGACGGATCGAGGCTGCGCAGGTGCTGCATCGCTTGCTTCGCCTTGTCCGTCCGTCCGGCAAGCGCGTGGCTCGCCGCCGCCAGGGCGGCCGCCGGGAGCAAGCTGGGCAGGTTTCCCAGCGCCTTTTCCGCCCAGGCCGTAGCGAAATCGAAGCGCCCGGCAAAAAAATGTGCCAGCGCCATCCCCACCTGCATCCTGAACATTTCCGGATCCAGCGGGCTCAGGCGAACGGCATTAGCCAAGTGTTCGATCGCGGCGTCTGTTTCACCGCGAAGCGCGCGCAGGGCGCCCCCGAGGAACCAGGCGGGGGCGAGGTTCGGGTTGAGCAGCACGGCCCTGTCGATGAGCGCAATGCCGCTGTCGAGGTCGCCGACCAGATGGGCGAGCGCATGCCCGCCTCTCGTCAGTGCCACCGCATCCTCCCGGCCGAGCTCCACCGCCAGCCGCGCCAGCCGCGCACCCTCGGCGATCTCGCTCGGGCGGTCGGCCATCCAGCCGTTCACCTTGCGCCAGAAATGGCACCAGGCCGCCATGCCGAAGGCCGATGCGAATTCCGGGTCGAGCTCGGTGGCCTTGTAAAACAAGGGCAGCGCCGCCTCGATGGCTTCTCTTGTTCCGCTGTGCAGCTTCGCCATGCCGCGCAGATAATAGTCGTAGGCGTCCAGGCTTTCCGTCGGCTTGCGCTTGGCGCGCTCGATCTCCGCCCGTTCGAGCTGTGGTGATATCGCGCCGACGACGCTTTCGGCCATCCGGTCCTGCAGTTCGAAAATGTCGTCAAGCGTGCCTTCGAAGCGCTCCGCCCAGAGATGCGTTCCGGTCGTGGCGTCGATGAGCTGGCCGGTGATGCGCACCCTGTTTGCCGCCTTGCGCACGCTACCCTCCAGCACGTAGCGCACGCCAAGCTCCTGGCCGACGTCCTTCACGTCGACCGCCCTGCCCTTGTAGGTAAAACTCGAATTGCGCGCGATGACGAACAGCCAGCGGATACGCGACAGGGCGGCAATGATATCCTCCACCACGCCATCGGCGAAATATTCCTGCTCCGGATCGCCGCTCAGGTTCTGGAAGGGCAAGACGGTAATCGAGGGCTTGTCCGGAAGGACAAGCGCGGAGGGAGGCTCGCTCGATTCGCTGGAGGCGTGTCCGACAGTACCTGCGCCGCCGGTCTGTAGCGCTTCCCCGATCTCGCCAATGAAACGGAAGCCCTTGCGGGCGACTGTTCGGACCAGGCGCTGCTCTTCGCCACTGTCGCCGATGGCCTTGCGAACCGCGTTGATGTGACTGGTGATCGTCGATTCCGAGACGATCCGGCCGCTCCATACCGCCTGCAGCAGATCGTCCTTGCTGACGACGCGGTCACGGTTCATGATCAGATGCAGCAATAGGTCGAAAACCTGCGGTCCGACGGTCACGACTTGCGAGCGCAGGGTGAGTTCCCGGCGCTCGGGGTCGAGCACGTAGTCTCCAAATGCGAATTGCACGTCGCGTGTCCCTCGGCCGGGTGCCGTCGGCTTCATGGCCGGGGCAACGGCGAATGTTCCCGTCCATTCGATAGCACGGCAACGCCTGGTTAGAGAATCCATCCCCGTCGGGCAATCCGTCTTGGACGAATAACCAAGCTTCCCTCAAGGTCAATTCAAGCACGCCGCAAGGACTTCCCGCAAGCTTGCAGGCACTCTCCATCAAGTCGACGGCAATGGGTGCGGTCGACAGAAGCGGAGAGAAGCCATGAAGATCGTCGTCATCGGAGGCACCGGCCTCATCGGATCGAAACTTGTCAAGAACCTCAGAGAGCGCGGCCATGACGTCCTGGCCGCCGCCCCCAACACGGGTGTGAACACCATCACCCGCGAGGGGTTGGCCGAAGCGATGGATGGCACCGAGATTGTCGTCGACGTGGCGAACGCGCCGGTGTGGGAAGACAAGGCCGTCCTCGAATTCTTCGAGACCTCGGGCCGCAACCTGCTGGCTGCCGAAGCTGCCGCCGGCGTGCGCCACCACGTTGCCCTATCCATTGTTGGCAGCGAAAGGCTTCCCGAGAACGGCTATTTCCGGGCGAAGGTCGCGCAGGAAAACCTCATCAAGGCGTCCGGCATTCCCTACACCATCCTGCGTGCCACGCAGTTCTTCGAATTTGTCGGCGGCATTGCCGAGTCGGCCGCCGTCGGCGAGGAGATCCGCCTATCGCCGGCGCTGTTCCAACCGATCGCATCTGAAGACGTGGCGGCGGCGCTCGCCGAAGTCGCCGTCGCACCGCCGGTCAACGGCACGGTCGAAGTCGCCGGTCCGGAGGCGATCCCGCTCGACGAAGTGGTCCGGCGTTTCCTCAGCGCAACGCAGGACACGCGCAAGGTCGTGCCAGACGTCCACGCGCGCTACTTCGGCGCCGTTCTGGACGATAAATCGCTGACCCCCGGCAAGAACCCGCGCATCGGCGCGATCCGTTTCGAGGACTGGCTCGCGCAGCAAGCCGCGAACTGAAGCTCCCCACGGACCCGTCAGGCGGCGGCCCGGTTCCGGGCTGCGCCTTCAACAGGACATGAGAAAATGGATTCGCTTGAGAACAAGGTTGCCTACGTCACCGGCGGAGGTTCCGGGACCGGAACTGTCGGGACGCGGCAGAACAAGAGAAAGATGATCGGCCTGCTGCTGTGCCTCGGCGCCGTGGTGGTTGTGGCTGGCGGATGGGCCAAGGCTCGCTCGAGCGGCGAGGCGTCGACCGACAACGCTTACGTCCGCGGCGATGTGACCTCGCTCGCTCCGAAGGTTGCGGGTTACGTCACGGCGGTAGATATCAAGGACAACCAAGCCGTCCAGGCGGGCGACATCCTGTTCCGGATCGACGATCGCGACTACCGCGCACGGCTTGCCCAAGCGGTCGCCAACGTCGAAGCGGCGGCGGCTCGGCTCGTCAATGTCGATGCGGAGACAAAGCTTCAGCATGCGCTCATCCGGCAGGCGGAGGCCCAGAGACGGTCGGCCGTGGCCGAGATGAATCTGGCGACCAAGGCCTACGAGCGCCGCCGCGAACTGATCCGCAGCAACACCATCAGCCAGGCCCATGTCGATGAAAGCGACGCGGCGCGATCGAGAGCCGAGGCGAACGTGTCGGCCGCCTCCGCGACGGTAGAGGCGCAGCAGCAGCGTATGGCCGTCCTTGCCGCCCAGCGCGAAGCGGCCGTTGCCGCCGTGGCGCAGGCAGAGGCGGCGCGCGATCTTGCCCAGATCGATCTCGACAGCACCGTGGTGCGCGCGCCTGTCGGCGGCGTTATCGGCAACCGTCAGGTCCGCATCGGCCGGCTCGTTGCGCCGGGCGCCGCCTTGCTCGACATCGTTCCGGTCAACGATGTCTGGGTCGTGGCGAATTTCAAGGAAACCCAGCTCGAACATATCCGGCCCGGCCAGCGCGTCCGTATCACCATCGACGGCTATCCGAACGGGGCGCTTGAAGGCGTGGTCGACAGCTTTGCGCCCGGCAGCGGCTCCGCCTTCAGCTTGCTGCCGACGGACAATGCCACCGGCAACTTCGTTCGCGTCGTCCAGCGCGTTCCGGTGAAGATCAGGTTTGCCAGCAATCCGTTGCCCGGCCGCCTCGTGCCCGGCTTGTCCGCGCGTGTCGAGATCGCGCCGGGAGGCGGCTCATGACCAGGGTCCTCACTGCCCCGCCGAGCCGCGACGGATCGACGGCCGGCGCCCTGCTTGTGGCGGGCATAGTGCTGGCCACGCTGACCGAGGCGATCGCCAGCACCGTCCTGTCGCTCGGGCGCGCCGACATCATCGGCGACACCTATGCAACGCCTGACGAGTTCGCCTGGCTGGATATCGGCTACACCGCTCTCAAGCTCATCGGCTTCATCGCCGCCCCCGGGCTGATGAACCGAGTCCGTCCGCTGAGCCTGATCATCGGCGCAACGCTCGCCATGGGCATGGCGTGCGGCATTGCCGCCGTCACCGCCCGGCTGGACCTGCTGGTCGCACTTCGAATTATCCAGGGCTTCGCCGGCGGCGTCCTGCTTGTCGGTGGCCAGGCGATCATTTTCCTCGCCTATCCGCGGTCCCGCCAACCGATCCTCCAAGCCCTGTTCGCGATGGGGTCGGTTGTCGCCCCCGCGACCATTGCGCCTGCCCTTCAGGGGTGGTTGATCGACAGCCAATCCTGGACATGGATCTTCTTCAGTGTCGTTCCGCTGGCGCTCGCGGCTGCCGGACTTCTGCTGATCGCCGACGGCCCGATGCCCACCAAGCCCGCGCAGCGTCCGTTTGATTGGATCGGCTTCTCGCTGATCTGCGTCACGCTGTTCTGCTTCACCTACGTTCTCAGCCAGGGCAGCCGATGGGACTGGTTCGAGGAACCGCGCATCCTGTGGCTGACGGTGATCGGCGCCGCCACCCTGCTGGCCTTTCTCGGCCAACAAGTGCTGGCCAAGGGCGAGGGCCTGCTCGACTTCACCCTGTTCCAATCGGACGATTTCTGCTTCGCCCTGATCGTCAGTTTCGTCGCCGGCGCCGCATTGTTCGGGAGCGCCTTCCTGATCCCGTCCTTTGCCGTGTCCGTCCTGGCGTTCACGCCGACCGATGCCGGCCAGCTGCTGTTGCCGAGTGGCGCGCTGTTCGTCGGCGCACTTCTCTTGGCCGCCTTTCTCATGCAGGTGCGCCGCGTTCCGCCGTTCGCCACGGTGCCGTTCGGCATCCTGATGATCATGGTCGCGATGTGGATGCTGTCCGGATCGACCAGCGAAAGCGGCGCGGACGACATGATGGCAGCAATCCTGCTGCGCGGCCTTGGCCTTGGCTTCCTGTTTCTGTCGATCACGCTGATCGCTTTCGGCAACCTCAACAACCGAAATCTCGCCTCCGGCATCGGCCTCTTCAATACCGGCCGTCAGCTGGGTGGGCTTATCGGAGTGGCCGCACTCCAGACGCTGATCGACCATAATGTCGTCGCCAATGTCGCGGTCCTCGGTGCCAATGTCACCGCAGGGGGCCCCGCGGTCATCGAGCGGCTGGCGACGACGACCGCGATGCTGACGGCCAAAGGCATGGACGCCGCGGCCGCTGGCCGGGCAGCGACCAGCCTTCTCGGCCGGGTCGTGACAGGTCAGTCCACCGTGATTGCCTTCGACACGGCGTTCAACGCTGTCGCGCTGCTGTTTGTCATAGCCGCGCCCATCCTCGTCGCAATCAAGATCGCGCTGTCCCGGTATGCGAAAATGCGGGCTGCGCGGGCTGCTCAAGAGCAAGGAGCGGTCGCGTAAGAGCGGATACTCCAATGCGTCCTTCGGGCGGATTTGGGTCGATACGGAAAGCCGCGTATCGACCGCACGGAGGGTCGCTATTGGCGCCATCCCACCGCCGGCGTCCCGGCAATTGAACGACGTCTCGTCGAACGGCCATGAATTCACCAAAACTTCGCGACAGAACGCTATTGCGGGTTGTCCGTGGGATGCGGACGATACCTCTCGCAAGCTGCAAGCCGGCGACATTCCTCCCATGTCTGCAAGGCTTTACACACGGGGATGACTGAACATGAAAGTTGTAGTCGAAAATACCGTCTGCTTGAACACCGGCGACGCGGCCATTTTATTGGCAATCAGGCACATCCTGAAATCGATAGCGAACGAGGAGCTAGAGTTCCTGGTGTTCGACAGCCAGCCGGAAGTCGCCGCGCGACTGTATCCGAAGGAACAGTATCCGGACATCGAGCTTCGGAAACTGCCGTCCGAATCGATCTTCAAGTACAAATATGACGACAATACTGTCAAGAATGCCTTGAAGCAGGTCTATAACCAGGCCGTCTTCCAGGCGTTGCGTCATCTCGGCAGCGGCAACTATCTCGACAGGCGTTTCTTCAGCGACACCGATCGAGAGAGCCTGGCGCTGTACAGGGACGCCGATATGGTGATCACCACCGGCGGCACCTATCTCGTCGAAAACTATTCGCTCGAGCGGCGCATCAACCAGTTCAAGCTTGCGGAGATGCTCGGCAAGAGGACGATCTTCTTCACGCAGTCGCTCGGACCTTTCGCCAAGCCCTACAACCGCCGGAACCTGCCGCCGATTTTCGCCCGCAGCCCGCTGATCCTGTTGCGCGACGTCCGTTCGCGCGACCACATCCTCGATCTCGTCGACGATCCCTCGAAGTGCCATGTGGTGGCCGATTCCGTCTTTGCGCTCGCCGATGTGGAGCGGATCAAGGCGTTGTTGACGATCGGCCGGCCGGCGCCCACGGGCCGCGTCGGCATTTCCGTGCGGCATTGGCACTACGTCCAGGGTGGCGACGGCGGCATGGGCCGCTACATCGAATCGGTGCGCGACATCGCCACGAAGCTGGTGCGCGACCATGGCAAGCAGGTCACCTTCATTTCGACCTGCCAGGGCGTGGCGGAATATGCGCATGACGATTCGAAGACGGCCAACCTGATCGTCTCGGGCCTGGCACCCGAAATCGCCAAGCATGTCACTGTCGACGCGTCGTTCCACACGCCGGAACAGCTGATGGCGATCGCCAAGGAGCTCGATTTCGTGGTGGCGACCCGCATGCACATGATGATCATGTCGCTTTGCGTCGGCACGCCGGTGCTGCCGATCGCCTACGAGTTCAAGACGAAGGAAGTTGCCAAGCGCATCGGCGTCGAGGACGTGCTGCTCGATATCGATACGGTGACGCCGGAGGAGGCGCTCGGCAAGCTCGATCGCTTCGCTGGCAATCTCGACCGCTATCGTGAGGTCAGCCTCAAGGCCGTGCTCGAGGAACATGCCTCGGCGATGTCGGCGGCGGATCTTATCCGCCCGCTGATCGCCAACTCATCGGCGAAGGGCGCCAAGCCCCTTCGAGAGGATGTCGAACAGGACCTGGCGCGGCGGGCGTAAGGCCAGCGCGAACAGGAGCGCCAGCCCGTAGTTGAGGCAGACCGCCGAGGCGAGGGCGAGGAAGTCGGAGCTGCCGGTCAGGACGTCCGGCAGCAGCCGGTAGCAGATCCAGGCGGCGAGCGCCGAGATGAGAAAGAGACCCTGGACGAGAAGGAAGTCCTTGGCCGAGACCGGCCCGACCCGCTGCAGGAGCCAGGCAAGCACCGGGACGCGCAGGACGTAGCCGCTGATCGCATAGGCGGCTGCGACACCGATCGCGCCCCATTGCAGGCCGACGACGAAGGAAAGCACCGTCGTCAGCGACGAATAGATCCCCCAGCGGAACATCGTCTTCGTCTCGCCCTGGCAGATGAAGATCCAGCCGGTGGTGCTCGAAACCGGCTGCATGAGGCTGGCGACCCCCAGCCAAGCGAAGATCGGCGCGACCGGTAGCCATTGCTCACCGAAAAGGATGCTGACGGTCGGCTTTGCGGCCAAGGTCAGTGCCGCAATACCGGGCATGGTGACCGCGGCCAGCAGCCAGTTGGTGCGCAGATAGATATCGCGAAAGCGCGCCTTGTCCTCCTGGATGTGGCTCATCAGCGGGATCATCACGCGCGACAAAGGCTGGGTGATGTTCTGCAGCGGGAAGAGCAGGAGCTTGTAGGCGCGGTCGTAGTAACCGAGCTCGACCGGTCCGGAGAACTTGCCGATCAGGATGTTGTCGAGATTGCGCGAGAAGAAATTGACAAGATTGAAGCCAGTGAGATTGGCGCCGAAGGAGATGATGTCGCGGTCGATCCTGAACGCCGGCCGGCCGGGCATCCATCGCGTCGCCCACCAGGCCGCAAGAAGCGCTACGGCGGCCGACGCCGCCGGGCCGATCACCAGCGACCAGTAGCCCATGCCGAAATAGGCGGCCGTGGCGGTGACCAGCAGCCCCACGACCGCCGCATAGACGTCGTTGAGCGCCAATTGCCCGAACTTGAGATGCCGGTTCATGAGCGCGAGCGGCAGGGCTGCGAGGCTGCCGAGCAGCAGCGGCAGCGCCGCGGCAATGGCGATCGCCGTCATCCGCTGGTCGCTGTAGAAGGCGGCCACGGCGGGCGAAAGGGCGACGACCACGAGGGTGCAGACGAGGCCGACGAGGGTGCTGATCCAGAAGACCTGGTTGAGCTCTCTTTCGCCGATCTCCTTGCGCTGGATGACCGCCTGCTGCAGGCCGAGATTCTGGAAGAGCCCGACGAAGGCGACGATGGGGCTCACCGAGGCGACGAGGCCGAAATCCTCCGGCGCCAGCAAGCGGGCGAGCACGACGACCGAGACGAACTGGATGACCATGCGCACGACCTGTGCGCCGCCGGTCACCAGCCCGCCGCGAAGGGCGACGCGGCCGAACTGAATGTTTTCTTTATTCAAGCAGCAAGCCTCGATCTGGAGAATCGACTAAGGATTGCGGCGAAATCATCGTCGAGGGCCTCCATGTCGAACTCGGCCCCGACTTTTCGTCTGGCCTCCGCAGCGATGCGCTCGCAGTCGTCCGGGTGCTCGGCGATGAAGCGCAGCCGGTTCGCCAGCGTCTCGACGTCCCTTTCGGCGGCGAGAAAGCCCGTCTTCCGGTCCTCGATCAGTTCGGGAATTCCCGAATGGGTGGAACTCACCACCGTCAGCCCGGCGGCCATCGCCTCCATCAGCGCCACCGGTATGCCCTCGACGTCGCCGTTCGGGGCGGTGACGCTCGGCAGGACGAAGGCGTGCGAGCGCCGCAGCCATTCCTTGACCTCCTGGTGAGGGAGGCTGCCGAGGAAGGAGACCTGCCCGGCGATACCGAGTTCGGAGGCAAGCGCTTCGAGCTGCGGCCGGAGCGGGCCGTCGCCGATGATCCTGTAGTGCCAGTCGAGTGCCGGCGCGTCCGCGTGTAGCCGGGCCAGCGCCCGAAGCGCGTATTCCACGCCCTTCTTCTCCGCCAGCCGGCAAACGGAAACCAATTGCAGTGTCGCGCCGCGCCAGGATTTCCATTCATAGGGGATCTTCTTGAGGTCGATCCCCATATGGTGGACGGCGACCTTCGCCTCCGGCGCCCCCGCCTGGATGAGCACGCGGCGAAAATAGTCGTTTACCGTCAGGTTGAGTGCGCCCTGCTCGAACAGGTCGTTATAGCGGTCGAGATCTCGCTCCTTGAGCGGCACGCCGACGTCATAGCCGTGGAAGATCGTCACGATCGGCGGGGCGAGCCGTTTCCATTTCTTGAGGCGCGCGGCGCGGGCTCCATTGTGGCCGAAATGGGCGACGATGACGTCGCATTGATTCAGTCTGGCGACCGATGAGATGTCGAGCGCGGTGGAGGCCTTGTCGTAGAGCTTCGGCGGCAGCCGGCCTATGGCCGGACGAAGGCGCGCGGCCGGGCCCCACCAGTCACGCGTTCGTGCCAGAAGCGTCGCAAGCGGTTCCTCCTGGCGATCCGCAAAATTGTAATCCGAGATGCCGTTGCAGACGACGTCGACCTCGAAGCCGCGCCGCAACAGGCCGGCCATCTGGCCGATGACGAAGGTTTCCGAAAGCATCGGAAACTGACCGACGACGAATCCGACCCGCATGCCGTCTCAAGAGGCCTTGAGTTGAGCGGGGCGGCTCGCGGCGGCGCGTTCGAGCACCTCGAGGAAGGCCGCAAATTGCCGGGTGGGCTGCATGAGCGGCCGCGTGGCGAAAACCGAGGCGGCCTGCGACAGCCGCTGATATTCGCCATCGTCGCTCCACAGGCGCCCGATGGCGCCAGTCCAATCTTCGAGCGGCGCATCATAGTCGAGAACGATACCGCCTTCGCCGATTGCCTCCGGCAATCCTCCGCGTCGCGAGCCGACGACCGGAATGCCGCTGCAATGGGCCTCGGACGCCACCCGTCCCCAGGCCTCTTCCCATTTGCTCGGCGCAAGCAGGATCTTCGTTCGGCCGTAGACGGTCTTCATGTCGCTGGTGCGGCTTTCCAGCCGCACATTCTTCAAGGGCGCAATGATCTTCTCGATTTCCGCCCGGTGGTCGTCGGAAAGCTTCCAGCTTTCGACGAAGAGGAAGGGAATGTCCGGGCATTGTCCGGCGATCCGCACCGCCAGCTCGAATCCCTTCTCCTTGTATGGGTTGATGAAGGTCACATAGTCGCGTGTCGTCCGGGTCGTGTAGGTTTCGGGGTTGATCGTCGGCGGGATCACGACCGAATCAATGCCGAATTTCTCCTTGTAGGCCCGGGCGGTGAATTCCGAATTGGCGATGTAGGAGGCAGAGGTCAGTTCGCGCAAATCGCCGGCGAGCTCGTGAAACTCGACGTTTCGCAGGTAGATCACCAGCGGCACATTGTGGACCTGCAATGCCTTGCCGATCGGCACGGATTTGTGGCACTGCACAACGGCGATATCGGGCTGCAGCTTCTTCACGGCGAAGGCCGCCGCTTCCCACGGGTGCCAGGCGCGAACGACGGGATAGCCGGGAAAGCTGTCCATCACGCCGCGCTCTCCGGACAACTTAAGCTTGACGCGCTGCTTGAAGCCGAACACGCCGTCGCCGAACAGAGCCGCCAGGACCCCCGCCTCGTGGCCACGCTCGCGCAATTGCTGGACGAGGTGGTGCGTGCTCGACTGAACGCCGCCGCTGAATTCGGGATAATATCCGTTTCCGCCGGCAAACAGAACCTTCATACGCTGTTCTCCTTCATAGAGACGTTTCGTCGTGACCGCTGGCGCTCCACCCGAACGGGCGAGGCGAAAGGCATCAACTCCAGAATGACGGCAATTGTTGGGTCGCTCGGCGCCGGGTCGGCGCAACCTGCGATTTCGGGGCGTGCCTGAGCGATGGCCGCAGGGCCGACGCGGGCGTAGCCAGGGATTTGGAAGGCTGTTCATCCGGCCGCAAGAGAGTGAACCTCCACCAAGCAGGGTAACCATGCGACAAAGCGAGTTTGCTGCACTGCAACAAAGACTGTCATGGGGGAAGCCGATAGTCAACCAAGCCTCGCCCATTTGGTTTAGCTCGAAAGGCGTAGATGCCGATTTGGCCTGAAAGGCTTGCTTGACGCGGCGGCATTCCGGGCCTCAAATCGGCCACAACTTGAGGAAGCGACGGCGGGTGCATCATGGACAATGACGAACCGGTACCGGAGACGAAACTCACCTCTACAAAACGACGCTGGGCGGCGGACGGCAAGTTCCTGACCGGACGGGTGGCGCGCCCCCAAACCGAGCGCCTGCCGCCCGGCCAGCACCTCGTCAAGGACTGGCCGGTTCTCGATCTCGGGCAGCAGCCGCATATCGCGATCGAGAGGTGGCGGCTCGACGTGACCGGGGCGGTCGAACACCCGCTTTCGCTCGACTGGGCGGCCTTCCAATCGCTGCCGCAGAGCGAAACCCTCTCCGACATTCATTGCGTGACGACCTGGTCGCGCTACGACAATCGCTGGCAGGGGGTCTCGACGCGCGACCTTCTCGACCGGGTAATGCCGAAGACGGAGGCGGAATACGTCATGCTGACGAGCTTCGACGGCTATTCGACCAACCTGCCGCTTGCCGATTTCGCCGCCGAAGACGCAATCCTTGCGACGACCTGGGAAGGCGCGCCGATCACCCGGTCGCATGGCGGGCCGATGCGCCTCGTCGTGCCGCATCTTTATCTCTGGAAAAGCGCCAAATGGCTGACCCGTATCGATTTTCGCAGCCGCGACACGGCCGGATTCTGGGAGCGGAACGGCTATCACATGCGCGGCGATCCCTGGCTCGAGGAACGGTATTCCGGCGATTGAGGGGACTTGACTGCAACGCCTGATGCTACACTTCATCATCGAATAGCCCAATAGTTGGACAAGCGGGACGCAGGCGGACAACTCCGCGCTTTTTCCGTAGTCCCACGCCAGTCCAGGAGGAAAGCATGCGCAGTTCCGCCTTGAAGAGCCTGTCCTTTGCCCTGTTTCTCGCATGCGGTACGGTCTCGCCGCAGATGGGCCGCGCCGCTTCCCCAGAGCCCGTCAAGGCCGAGCATGGCATGGTGGTCACCGCCCAGCATCTCGCCTCCGACATCGGTGTCGAAGTCCTCAAGAAGGGCGGCAATGCGGTCGATGCGGCAGTCGCCGTCGGCTATGCGCTGGCCGTCGTCTATCCGACCGCCGGCAATATCGGCGGCGGCGGCTTCATGACCATCCGTTTCAAGGACGGAAAGACGACCTTTCTCGATTTCCGCGAGCGCGCTCCGCTTGCCGCGACGAAGACGATGTACCTTGACGACAAGGGTAGCCTCGTCAAGGGCCGGAGCACCGACGGCTATCTCGCCGTCGGCGTGCCGGGTCCGGTGGCGGGCTTCGAGTTCGCCCGCAGCCGCTACGGCACGCGGCCGCTGAAGGAGCTCATCGAGCCGGCGATAACGCTGGCGCGCGAAGGTTTCGAGCTGGAGCAGGGCGATGTCGATTCCTTCATCGGCAAAACCGAGCGGCTGGCCAAGGACCCGGCCGCGGCGGCAATCTTCCTCAAGGCTGACGGCAAGTCCTTTGCGGTCGGCGACAGGCTGGTCCAAGCCGATCTCGCCGCCTCGCTTGCGAGCATCGCCGAGAAGGGGCCGGACGCCTTCTACAAGGGCGCGATCGCCGATCAGATCGTCAAGGCGAGCGCGGAGAAGGGCGGCATCCTCGCCAAGAAGGATTTCGAGCAATATCAAGTGCGCGAGTTGGAGCCGGTGAAGTGCAATTACCGCGGCTACGACATCGTCTCCTCGCCGCCGCCTTCCTCGGGCGGCGTGATCATCTGCGAGATCCTCAACATCCTCGAAGGCTATCCGCTCTCCTATCTCGGCTACGGCTCGGCCGAGACGGTGCATGCGATGATCGAGGCGATGCGGCATGCCTATGTCGATCGCAACACGGCGCTCGGCGACCCCGACTTCGTCGAGAACCCCGTCGCCAAGCTGGTCGACAAGGCCTATGCCAAGGAGATCCGCGACAAGATCGACCCGTTCAAGGCCGGCGTCTCTGAGGTGCTGATGCCGGCGGGTTTCGGCGAAAGCAAGGAAACGACGCACTATTCCATCATCGATGACGAGGGAAATGCGGTCGCCGTCACCTATACGCTGAACGGCTCGTTCGGCGCCGGCGTAGTGGCGCCTGGAACCGGAATCCTTCTCAACAACGAGATGGACGACTTCACCGCCAAGCCCGGCGCGCCCAATCTCTACGGCCTCGTGCAGGGCGAGGCGAATGCGATCGCGCCCGGCAAGACGCCGCTTTCCTCGATGAGCCCGACGATCATTTCCAAGGACGGCAAGCCCTTCATGGTGATCGGCAGTCCCGGCGGCGCACGCATCATCACCATCACGCTGGAGGCGATCCTCAACGTCATCGATCACGGCATGAATATCCAGGAAGCGGTCGACGCGCCGCGCCTCCACCACCAATGGCTGCCGGACAAGGTATTCATGGAGCCCTATGCGCTTTCGCCCGACACACTGAAGCTGCTCTCGGCTATGGGCCACGACGTCAAGATCGACGAGAACTGGACGATCTGGGGACAGGCGACCGGTATCCTCGTCGGCGGCGAGAGTATGGGCGAGATCGGGGCCGGCGGTGGCGCCCGCTACAACGGCGCCGCCGACAGCCGCATCGGCGCTGGCGCGGCGAGGGGGTATTAGCCGGCTGCCTTCAAGCGTGGCCCGGGCAGGCACGCGTCGGTCCGGGCGCGAAATCCGTAGCCGGCAGCCCTGCCGCTCCGATTCACCACCTCGGGCGGATTGAGGCGCGAAGCCTCTGCCTTCCGACGACCTCCAAGCTGTGGCGTGGCACCGGTGTGCGTGACAGTCGCGACGCAGCGATTCTCCCCCCAATTTCCATTGAGGTTTTTCGAAATCCGGCATTGCATGGCGGGCAGTTTTCTCTTATCGGAAACATGAATTATTTACTCAACAATGCTTGCGCGGCCGTCTCGGGGGACATCCAGGCGGACGATGGGCAGGCGCGTGCCTGGAATTCGGAAAAGGGCCACCATGACATCGACATCACTCAGCGGCGTACGGAGGCTCGCCGCAACCACTGCGCTTGCAGGCGCATCAACGCTCTTCGGCATCGCTTTCGCGCAGGCGCAGACCGCCTCGCCTGCGGCCGCGAGCGATGGCGCGACGGCGCTGCAGACGCTGGTCGTCCAAGGTGGCGAAGGCACCGAGGGCGTGGAGGGTGTCGTCGAGACGGAGGGCTATGTCGCCAAGTCCGGCCGCACGGCCACCAAGACCGATACGCCGGTAGCCGAGACTCCCCAATCGATGTCCACAGTCAGCCGCAAGCAGCTCGACGACCGTAAGCCGCAGAACCTCAGCGAGGCGGTGAGCTACACGCCCGGCGTGCGAATCGGCCAGTACGGCGCCGAACCCCGCTTCGACGCCTTCAAGGTGCGCGGCATCGACCTCACCTATACCGGTATCTTCCGTGACGGTCTGCGGCAGATCAGCAGCCCGAACGGCCTCTTTCGCCTGGAACCCTATGGCGTCGAGGCGATCAGCATCCTGCGCGGCCCGGCAACATCGATCTATGGCGCGAGCAGCTCCGCCGGTATCGTCGACATCATCTCGAAGCGGCCGACGGAGGAACAGTTCCGCGAGGTCGAGATGCAGTATGGCTCCTACGGCCGCGTGCAGGGCGCGTTCGATTTCTCGGGTCCGGTCGATGCGGAGAACACGGTGCTCTACCGCCTGACCGGTCTTGCCCGCGATGCACGCAGCGAGATCAGCGCCATCAAGGACGACCGTCTCTTCATTGCCCCTGCCATGACCTGGCAGCCGGACGAGGGCACGAAGCTGACCGTGCTCGGCGAGTACATGGATTCGACGACGGGCGGCACCTGGGGCTACATCAACCGGTACGGCCCGGCCGGCACGTCGATCGGCGCCACACCCGTCTATGGCGGCGATGAGCGTTTCAACGATTTCGACCAGGAGCAAGCGCGCATCGGCTACGAGCTGGAGCATGCGCTTTCCGACAACGTGACGCTCTATCACAAACTGCGATTCTCGGATCTGTCGACGCAGCAGGAATGGGTCTACGCGGATTTTCCGGGCATCGTGAACGAAGACAACAGCGGCGTTGCGTCGGACACCTATCTCAAGACCGACTTCGAAACCGGCGCGCTCGACCACCAGCTCATTACCGGCGTCGACCACAGTTACATGAAGTACAAGTCGCTGCAGGGATCCGGACCGGATCTCTTCACGGACGATTTTACCTACGTGCCGGAGACCACCTACAAGGAGACCCAGCGGCAGAACTCGGTTGGCATCTACGCTCAAGACCAGATCGAATATGGCGCTTGGCGGCTGATGGCGGGCCTGCGCCACGACTGGCTAAACAGCGAGTTCACCACCGATAGTTTCGCCGGTTTCGCGCACTATTCGCGCGACGACAGCGAGACGACCGGGCGCATTGGGCTTGGCTACGTGACGCCGTGGAACGTCATGCCCTATGTCAGTTACGGCACGTCCTTCGTCGCCAATCCGGGCGTGATCCTGGCGACCGGCGGCGCTTCGCAGCAGGCCAAGCCAACGATCGGCGAGCAGGTCGAGGTCGGTGTCAAATACGCGCTGCCGGATCACAACGCACTGATCACCGCGTCGCTCTTCAACATCGACCAGGAGAACGCCTCTGTTTACGAGACCTCTTCCGGCGTGAACCTGCTGCGCCAGCTCGATTTGAGGTCCCGCGGGTTTGAACTGGAAGCGACCGCTTCGCTCGACAACGGCCTAAGCCTGATTGCCGCCTATTCCTACAACGACGTCAAAATCACCAAGCTCACTGCCGAGACAGAGGGCAACCAGCTGAACTCCACGCCCTACCACACATTCTCGCTCTGGGCGGATTACGAATTCCAGAGCGGCGCGCTGGAAGGTCTGGGGATGGGCGCCGGCGTCCGGTATCTCGGCTCCAGCTTCGGCGACAACCAGAACACGCCGGTGCTCGACAACGAGGCGCGCACCTTCGTCGATGCATCGCTGCGCTACGATCTCGGAAAGCTCAATCCGTCTATGGACGGCGTCCGCCTGCAGGTCAACGCCACCAACCTCCTGGACGAGGTGAAGCAGATATGCACCACCGGCTTCTGCTATTTCGACGAGGGCCGCAAGGTCGTCGGCAGCGTGCGCTACCGCTTCTGATGCTGGCGCTCGACGCTACTTCCGCACGCGATTCGCCGGCCGTGGTCTTTCTCACGGTCGGCGGCCTCTATGTCGCCCAGAGCGTCATTGGCGGGCTGACCATGCTCGGCCTGCCGACCGTGCTGCGCAACCAGGGGCTGCCCTCGATCAGATAGGCCTCGTCTATCTCACCGTGCTGCCGTGGGCGCTGAAGTTCCTTTGGGCGCCCTATGTGGAACGGTTTCGATTGCCGCGTGTCGGCCGCAACCGGTTGCGCGTCATCGTCGCCGTCGGCGGTTGGCTTTGCGCCGCCGGCCTTGTTGTCATCGGGCTTACCGGTCTTTCGCCGCTGATGCCGGTGCTGGTCTCACTCATCCTCGTCGCCTTCGTAACATCGACGGTCGACATCGCCTGCGACGGCTATGCGGTGGAGACGCTCGCCAAGGAACACCACGGCTGGGGCAATACCACCCAGGTGGGAGGCGCCTATCTCGGCTCGGCGATCGGCGCGGGGCTTTTTCTCGTCCTCGTCGACCGCTACGGCTGGTCGCCGCAGTCTTTTTCATGGCAGGCGTCGTTTTCCTCCTCGGTCTGCCTTTCGCCTTCGGGCCTGCGACACGAGGCGCTCTTGAGGTGCGCAATCATGCGCCATCGCTGGTCGCCGCGCTGAAGCGCCCGGCGGTTTGCAAGGGCCTCGTGGTGGCGGCAGTCTACGTCGCCGCGCAGAAATGGGGGCTCTCGATGCTCGGCCCCTTCCTCATCGACTAATGGCTTCGATCTCGCGACTGTCGGCGTTCTGAACGGCTTCGGCAGCATGGTGGTAGGTCTTGCCGGGGCGCTGATCGGCGGTGCGGCGGTCCGTCTTCTCGGCGCGAATTTTGTGCTGACACTGGCCATTCTGCTGCAGACCGCCATGCTTCTTGCCCTCGCCTCCTTCGATTTCACGGGCAGCGCGCCGAAATCGATCGTCATCGGCGTCGCAATTCTCTCCTCGTCGGGCGTTATGGCACTCGGCTTCGTCGCCCTCTATTCGCAATTCATGGGCTGGTCGGATCCGAGACAGGCGGGCGTCGACTTCACCCTCTTCCAGTGCATGGATCGCCTCGTTAGCATGGTCGGCGGTGGCAGCAATCTGCATTGCCGCAGCGCCGGCCATCTACTTGCTGATACGAGGCCGCACCCTTCTTGCCTCGGGTGTCCCCTCGCACGGCTGAGTCACGACATCCCTGCGCGACGCGGTTGCAGCTAGCCCTTGGCCGTCACCGTCTCGGCCGCTTCACGGATCGTCTGCATCAGGATCGAAAGCGGCAGCGACGGGATCGCGTCGGTCCGCATGGTGAGGCCGACCGGTCCCTTCGTCTCGCTGGTGTCGATCGGCAGAGCCACGAGCAGGCCGTCGTCGATGTCGGTGGCGACGACGCCGTTGGAGATGATCCAGATCGCGTCGCTCGAGCGCACGAAAGCACGGCCGAAGGAATCGGAGACGGTTTCGATCTGGTTCGGCAGGGCGGCAATGCCGTTGGCGATCAGGAAGCGCTCGACGAAGGGGCGGATGATCGAGGCCCGCGTCGGCATCAGCACCGGATAGTCGCCTAAGTGCGCGAAGATCGACTGCTTGCCGGAAAGAAGCGGATGGCCGGCGCGCACGGCGAACACCACTTGCTCGGAATAAAGGTGCTCGAAGGAAAAGCCGGTCATTCGATCGGGCGCGGCGAGCCTGCCGACGACGAGGTCGAGATCGCCGACCCGCAGCTGCTCCAGAAGGACTGCATTTTCGCCGGTGACGATCTTGATCCGGGCGCCGGTTTTCTCCTCGAGAAAGAGCCCCATGGCGCGGGGCATGATGCGGGTCGAGACCGTCGGCAACGCGCCGACGCGGATCGGCGGCCCATCGCCCGAGCGTTCCTGGGAGACGGAATCGAGGCCTTGCCGAAGCGCCGTCAGCGCCGCGCCGGCGTGGCGCAGGAACACCTCGCCGTAGCGGGTGATCTTGATGCCGCGCCCCTCGCGCTCGAAGACCGAGACGCCCAGGACCTCCTCCAGCTCGCGGATCGTCTTTGTGACCGCCGGCTGGGTGACATTCAGAAGATCGGCGGCCTTCACGACGCTCTTCTGCCGTGCGACCTCGACAAATGTCTGCAGATGACGAAACTTGATGCGCGTGTCGATCATCGAAACATAACTCAGGAGTTAATGGATCGGCGCAAAATATCATTTTACCTAACCATATGAAATGGCCAATTTGGTGGTGAGGAGACCTACCGTGCAATTCACCCGCATCAACGACATCGCCATCCACTATCGGTTGATCGGCGCCGTTGCCGAGAAACCGGTGCTTGTCTTCATCAACTCGCTCGGCACGGATTTCCGCATCTGGAGCGACGTCGTCGCCCGCCTTTCCGATGATTATGCCATCGTTCTTTACGACAAGCGCGGTCACGGCCTTTCGGATATTGGCCAGGTACCTTATTCGATCGAGGATCATGCGACCGATCTCGCCGGGCTTCTCGACCGGCTCGCCGTCAAGCGCGCCATCATCTGCGGACTTTCGGTCGGCGGCCTCATCGCGCAATCGCTCTACCAGCGCCGCCCCGATCTGGTGCAGGCGCTCGTGCTTGCCGATACGGCGCACAAGATCGGCACGACCGAGATGTGGGACGCCCGCATCGCGGCGATCGAGGCGCACGGCATCGACGCAGTTGCCGACGCGGTGCTCGAGCGCTGGTTCACGCCGGCCTTTCGACGGCCTGAGAACGTCGCCTTCGCCTGTTACCGCAATATGCTGATCCGCCAGCCGGTGCCGGGTTACGTCGGCACCTGCGTGGCAATCCGCAACGCCGATTACACCGAAGCCGCCAAGAAGATCGCCGTGCCGGTGCTCTGCGTCGTCGGCGACCAGGACGGTTCGACGCCGCCCGATCTGGTGCGCTCGACGGCTCGGCTCATCCCCGGCGCGCGCTTCGAGGTGATTCGCGATGCCGGGCATATCCCCTGCGTCGAGCAGCCGGAGGCGCTGACCGAAACGCTCCTGCGTTTTTTCAAGTCCCTATTGCCTGGAGACAAACCCGATGCGTGATGCCGCCCATGACTGACAGATCCTCCGACCGCTACCGCCAGGGCATGGCGACGCGCCGTGCCGTTCTCGGCGACGCTCACGTCGACCGCGCCCAATCCGCCACGACGGAATTCGACCAGCCGTTCCAGGAACTGATCACCGAGGCGGCCTGGGGTCATGTCTGGTCGCGCCCGGCCTTGACGAAGCGCGAGCGGTCGATCGTCACCATCGCGCTGCTGGCCGCCCTCGGCCAGGACGAGGAGGTGGCGATGCATGTCCGAGCCACGGCCAACACCGGGGCGACGCGCGAGGATATTTGCGAGGCGCTGCTGCATGTGGCGATCTATGCCGGCGTACCGGCCGCCAATCACGCCATCAAGATCGCCAAGCAGGTCCTCGGCGAAATGGATGCCGCAAGGGCGAAGGGGGAGTGACGATGTCCGACACAGAAAATCGCCGGCCCGAGATGGGCGCCTTTTTCCAGCGGGACCGGAACTGGCATCCGCCGGCCTTCGCGCCCGGCTACAAGACGTCGGTGCTGCGTTCGCCGCAGAAGGCGCTGCTTTCGCTCGACAGCACGATTTCTGAAATCACCGGCCCGGTCTTCGGCCATTCGGTGCTTGGCGAACTCGACAACGACTTGATCCACAATTTCGCCAAGGCCGGCGAAAGCGCGATCGGCGAACGCATCATCGTGCACGGCCGGGTGCTCGACGAGCGCGGCCGGCCGGTTGCCGGCGCGTTGCTCGAATTCTGGCAGGCGAATGCCGGTGGGCGCTACCGTCACAAGAAGGAAAGCTATCTGGCGCCGCTCGATCCGAATTTCGGCGGCTGTGGCCGGACGATCACCGACGAGAACGGCTACTACTGTTTCCGAACCATCAGGCCGGGCGCCTATCCCTGGCCGAACGGCGTCAACGACTGGCGGCCGGCCCATATCCATTTCTCGATCTTCGGTCACGGCTTCGCCCAGCGGTTGATTACCCAGATGTATTTCGAAGGGGACCCGATGATCTGGAAGTGCCCGATCGTCGGCACGATCCCCGACCGCGGGGCGATCGAGCAATTGATCGCGCCGCTCGATTGGGCCAACACCATGCCGATGGATGCGCGCGCCTATAAGTTCGACATCGTGCTGCGCGGCCGCCGCTCGACGTTGTTCGAGAACCGGCCGGAAGGCAATTGAGGGAGGGAACCGATGGTACAGGATCTGGGCTACCTCAAGGAAACCCCCTCGCAGACGGCTGGACCCTACGTCCACATCGGCCTGACGCCGAATTTCGGCGGACTGTCCGGCGTCTACCAACGCGACCTCGGGTCGGCGATGGTCAATGACAAGACGCTTGGAGAGCGCATCACCGTGACCGGCCGGGTGATCGACGGCGCGGGCGCCCCGCTCAAGGACGCGCTGATCGAAATCTGGCAGGCGGATGCCGCCGGTCTTTACAATTCGCCTTCGGAAATGCGCGGAGCCGCCGACCCGAATTTCACCGGCTGGGGCCGCTGCCCGACGAGCGCCGAGGACGGCACCTTCGTGTTCGAAACCGTCAAGCCCGGCCGTGTTCCGTTCAAGGATGGCCGCCTGATGGCGCCGCATATCACCTTCTGGATCGTGGCGCGCGGAATCAATATCGGGCTCCACACGCGCCTGTACTTCCCGGACGAGGCGGCGGCGAATGCCGAGGATCCGCTGCTTGCCCGAATCGAGCATCGCCATCGGGCCGAGACGCTTGTCGCCGGCGGTCAGGCGCCTAATTATGTCTTCGACATTCATCTCCAGGGGGAGAAGGAAACGGTTTTCCTGGACATATGATCATCGGCGACCCATCGCCGTTGTCGCGTGCTTGTCGGCGCCCCGAAGGGCCAGATCCTGGAGACGTGGAATGACCTATTCGGCCTTTGATCATCCCTATCTTTCCGGTCTTCTTGGCGACGAAGCGGTCGCGGCGGAGTTTTCCGCGGCCGCGGATATCCGCGCCATGCTGGCTTTCGAGGCGGCGCTGGCGCGGGCCGAAGCGCAACATGGCGTGATCCCGCACGCGGCCGCCGACCGGATCGCCGAGGCTTGCCGCGCCTTTTCCCCGGATGTCGCGGCCTTGCGGCGCGGAATGGCGACTGACGGTGTCGCGGTGCCGGAACTCGTCCGGCAGTTGCGGCGCGCCGTCGGCGAAGCGGCGGCGGAGCACGTGCATTTCGGCGCCACCAGCCAGGATGTCGTCGATACCAGCCTGGTGCTGCGCCTGAAGGCGATCGGCGAGCTTTTTTCCGGCCGCCTCGGCGAAATCGTCGCGGTGTTGGAGGAAGGTGCCCAGCAATGGGGCGAACGTCCGCTGATGGGCCGCACGCGCATGCAGGCGGCCATTCCGATCACCGTGGCGGACCGAATGCGCAGCTGGATCGAGCCGCTGCTCGACCATCAGGACCGGCTCGACGCGATGGATATCGACCTGTTCGCCGTGCAATTCGGCGGTGCGGCCGGCACGCTCGACAAGCTCAAGGACAAGGCGGACGCGGTCCGTGCGACGCTGGCGGAGGAGCTGGCGCTGATCGACTGTCCGCAATGGCACAGCCAGCGCGCCGCGATCGCCGATTTCGCCCACCTGCTTTCGCTGATCACCGGCAGTCTCGGCAAGTTCGGCCAGGACATCGCCCTGATGGCGCAGGCGGGCGACGAGATCGTGCTGGCCGGCGGCGGTTCGTCCTCCGCCATGGCCCACAAGCAGAACCCGGTCGCCGCCGAGGTGCTGGTGACGCTGGCGCGCTTCAATGCCACGCAAATTTCCGGCATCCACCAGGCCGTGGTGCACGAGCAGGAGCGTTCCGGTTCCGCCTGGACGCTCGAATGGCTACTCCTGCCGCAGATCGTCGGCGCAACCGCGGCGGCACTGAGGCTTGCCACGGAACTCGCCGGCAATATCCGGCGTCTGGGCGCCGCTTGAGGGCGGTGGAAAAGTGCCGGACCGCTTCCTGAGAAACGGTCCGGCAGTTGCTATTCTCGTCGATCATGCAGCGGCGTCAGGCATCAAGCCGAGCGGGCAATATTCCAGTCGAGTCGGTGCACGTCCCGCTGCAACTGCGCATAGGATGACGTCGGTATTCTGCCGTCATGCTTCGCCGCGACCTCGGTGGCGTCGGCGCGAATGTTCTGTTCCTCGCGGCGCAACCTGCCGAAGGCGACGGAGCTGAGCTTGCCCGAGGTGCGCTCCGCATCCATCCGGTGATTGGCGGCGCGCAGTTCGTGGAGGATGCTGGCGAGCCGCGGCTGTTCAACGACGACAACGGAAGTCATCGGCCGGGCGGCCGGGGCGGGAGGAGCAACATCGTCGTTGGCGAATATTCCCTGGTAGTAGTCGCCGTTCTCGGGACCCGTCGACGTGGTACCCTCGTGCCGTCCGGCGGCGAAGGCGCCGCCTGTGGCGAGCGACAGAGCGAGGGCGGCGATTGCGGATGTTGTGATGAGCGAGCGCATTTTGCGTCTCCTTGAAACGGGGGAAGCAAGAAGCTTCCGATCGGGGCTGTCTCATACCGTCGCGTCGCGATCCTTTCGGTCGCCGGCAGTATTCAGCCTCGATGTAAAGAGTGGACCTGCAGGCGCTGCAAGTCACATTAACAATAAATAAAGTTTCCACGGCCTTCTTTGACAAAGTTCCGTCAAATTTTCGACGTCCGCGGTGTAACTCCTTCAAGAAATATTAGAAATTCTCGACTTTGGGGGTTCTTCCTCCGAAAGTGGTCGGGAAGGCAAATCGTCTCCATGAACAACTTGTAATATTTCAGCACCAATGGCTGTAAATCACGTTCCGGAGACGCTACGATCCTGTGGGCTCATGGGGGCGGCCTTGCCTAAATAGGATCGTTTGTCGCGCTATGTCGTTTCCTCGCCGTCAACCGCTCGCCCTCACGTTCGTAATAGTGCTCGAGCGAGGGCAGGGCCGACTTGAGCGCATGGAGCAGGGCCTCGTCGATCCCGGTGGCGTCGCGGTATTTCGCGTCTAGATAGCCGCGGTGCTGGGCTAGCGCGGCTTCGGAGGCACCCTCGGTCAGCGTGAAGACCGGCGAGACCGTGCTCCGCCCCTTGACGGTGATGCGGTCGATCTCGACGATCGGGAACTTGGCTGTGGCGAGCCCGGCCGTGCGTTCGCCAAGGAGCAGGGGGATGCCGTAGTCCTTCGACGCGCCCTCGAGGCGGGAGGCGAGATTGACCGCGTCCCCCAGCGCCGAATAGTCGAAGCGGCGGGCGGAGCCCATGTTGCCGACGACGCATTCGCCCGTATTGATGCCGATGCCGATGCGAAGCACCTTCGGCTGTCGCCCGGCCGCCTTGGCTTCGGCTTCGAGTTCTACGTTCAGCTGCTCGAGCGCGGCGAGCATGTCGCGCGCCGCCTGCACGGCGTGGACGGCATGATCCGGATCGTCGAGCGGTGCGTTCCAGAAGGCCATCAGGCAGTCGCCGATATATTTGTCGATCGTGCCGCTTCGGTTGAGCACCGCCTCCGACAGCGGCGTCAAGAGCCGGTTGATGAGGGTCGTCAGCCCCTCCGGGTCGTCCTTCATATTTTCCGAAATTGTCGTAAAGCCGCGAACGTCGCAGAAGAGGATCGTCAGCGTGCGTCTTTCGCCGCCAAGCTTCAGTTGCGACGGATCCTGCGCCAGCCGTTCGACGAGCGCCGGCGAGAGATATTGCGAGAAAGCACGGGTGATCTCGCGGCGGCGCCGGCGCTCCTCGGCATAGTCGATGCCCGCCTGGCCGACCGCAACGCTTAGAAAGGCAAGGCCGGGGCCGAGTGGCGAAATGAACAGATGACCGAAGCGCATCAGGCCGTAGCTGACGAGGAAGATCAGCGCAAGCGCGCCGGCGCCGTAGCCGAGCGTCCTCCAGCTGGTCGATTTGAAGACGGCGAGCGCGGCTGCCAGCGCGGCGAGGAGCACCGCCGATACGGCAATCGGCGCCCCCGCTCGCTCTATCGCGAGGCCGTGGATGAGATTGTCGTAGATGGTCGCCTGGATCTCTGCTCCGGCGACGAGGCCGCGCGAAAAGACCGTGTCGGAGGTTGCGAAGGCGTCGGCGCCGCCATCGGCAATCGACGGAGCATTCTGCAGGCTCAAGCCGACGATCACGACGCGATCGCGGAACGTGCCCTCCGGCAGAAAGTTCTCGGGATCGAGCGCTTGATAGTAGGAAACGGTCGGATAGGTGCGGGCCGCGCCGAAGGTCTGGATCAAGGTCCGCCTCTGCGGCGTCTGGGGATCTGCCCCTGCAATGGTCGCGAGCGTCACGGCGAAGCCGTCCGGATAGGCGGGGATTTGCCTGAGCGTGCCGTCGCCGCTGAGATTGACCGAGGCGATGCCCACTTTTGCGCCTTTCTCGGTGAAGAGCGCGAGCGGTTCGGTGCGAACGAACTGTTCGGCTTGCGGCGTCTGGATGAGCGTCTGGTCGCCGGCAAGCACCACGTCCGGCCCAAGTGCCTCGGCCAGTGCCCTATCGTTTTCCGGGTCCACAGCCGGCTCGGCAAAGATGACGTCGAGCGCAATCGCCCGTGCGCCGGCCTTTCTCAACGATCTGATCAGCCGGGCGTGCAGGGCGCGCGGCCAGGGCCACTGGCTGCCGATCTCCGCCATCGACGGCTCGTCGATCGCGACGATGATGGGGCCCTTTTCGGGGAGCGGCGGGCGGCCGATGATCGAGAGGTAGTCGTAGGCGCGCAGGTCGGCGAGCGACCAGCTGCCGGTCAGCGAGGCGAGCGAGACGAGGGCGGCGACGAAGACCGTCAGGGCGACAAGCTTTGCTCGGCGTGGCCCGTGACGAATTCGATCGACGATCGCGGAAAGCCGCTTACGGGTGAGCGCTGGGCGAGGTGCGTGCATCAGAACCGCACTTTGACGGTGCCCTTGACGGTGGGGCCCCAGCCGGGAAGACCGTCGCGCAGCTCGAATTCCTCGTCAAGCAGGTTGAACCCGGCGAGTTCGACCTCGAACCGCTTGTCGAAAGGCTCCCATAAGAGTGATGCGTCGAGGGTCCAGAAGTCGTCCAACCTCGTCGAACCTTGCGACCTGGTCCCCACGTAATTGGCGGCAATCATCGTCCGAATGTTTGCCTCGTTGACCCAGGTCAGTGCTACCTGACCGGCGTTTTCCGGGAGTAATGGCAGTTCACCAGCGGGATTAGCCGGCGAAAAGTCCTTGCTCCGCGTGTGGGCGGCAGTAGCAGAGAGTCCGAACCCATGGCTGAGCGCCAGGTTGGCAGTCAGAGCAACGCGATCGACCCTTGCCTTACGGAAGTCGTAATCGTTCGTCGAGAGGGGGAAGTCGATGGAACCGTCGCGGATTTCCTGGTGCTGATAGTCGAGAGCGGTAAAGAGCCGGTCATTCCATTCGGCATCCCACCGGAACGCGAACGTATCGGCATAACCCCCAGCGCCGATGAGAAACTGGTTCGGTTGAAGGCCTACTATGCCGACTGGCGCGAGCGTGGCGACATCGAGGTTATAGCCCTCGCGCTGTACGGCCGCCCTCAGCCAGTGACCCTCGGCGGGTGCCCAGGCGATGCCGAGCTTCGGTTCCAGCCGGACGTTGTTGTCATTGACGTGCTCTATGTAGCGGGCAAAGAGGGCGCCCTCGACTTTGAGGTCCGGGGTGACCTCATAGAGCCCATCGACATAGGCCTTCATCACTCCCGCCGTGGCGGATGAAGTCGCGGAGCTCAATGGTATCGCCGGAGGGAGAAGGTTGCAATACTCGGTTTTCTCCTTTTGAGTTACGGCGCCGGCCTCCAAGCCGTAGCGCCAGGTCAGATCACCGTCTCCGTAAAGGTGGTTCAGAGCTCCGATGTAAGTCGTCTGTCTCTGCTCCCTCCGGAGATATTCAATATCCGGAAAGGGGATGTCGGAGAAAAGCAACCGCGAAGTCTCGACGGTTTCCGTGTCGTTGAAGAAGAAGGCGGCATTGGCAATGTTCTGGTAGCCGAATGTGTGGCTCCAAGCGACGCCAGAGTTGAGATTTGATCCATTATTGCCATTTAGGCTGTCGCCGTTGAACGGGACGAGCATCGGATGGGGAATGTCGAAGATATTGCGGCTGTCGTCCACCTCTGCCATGTTCAAGAAGGCGACCACTCTGTCGTCGGGGGTCGGAGTAGCCGTCACATAGCCGGTGCCGCCGATCAACCGTGTTTCGCGATCCATCTCGAGCCCGCCTCCGAGGTCTATCGTATCGCGCGGCTC
Organism: Sinorhizobium fredii USDA 257; assembly: GCF_000265205.3. Classification (NCBI taxonomy): domain Bacteria; kingdom Pseudomonadati; phylum Pseudomonadota; class Alphaproteobacteria; order Hyphomicrobiales; family Rhizobiaceae; genus Ensifer; species Ensifer fredii. The sequence goes on along the minus strand of NC_018000.1, from coordinate 1,682,316 downwards.
TTCCCATTGGAAATTGCCGAAGACGCTGACCGGGAAGGGGGAGTACGCGAACCCCCGGATCTCGGCTTCGCCAATCCAGCCCGTGTTACCGTCCTCTAAGGTGGGGCCGCCCCCGAGATCGATCTCGAAGAAGGGCGTTCGATAAAGATCGGTCGCACGTGCCCGGTAAGCCAGCAAATGCGGGTCGAGAAGAAGCCCTTGGAAGAGCGCCGCGAAGGTCGATGGGTTTTGCGCATTGGTAATTGGGCTAACGCTGAAGCTATATCCGTTGAACAAGGGATTGACGCTGCCGCGGATTGCCTGGTCCAGATAGCTGGCGCTCGAGAAGGGGTCGAATACTGCGTCGCCGTAATATTGCCCCCAAGCATCCAGGCCTTGCAAACGGAAGGCGTTGTTAAGGGCCGAGCCCGCTTGCTGGTTTGCACCAATCGCTGCTGTGTCGCCACCCTTTGCGCGGGTTCGCCGCATCGTTTCTTGGGCGTAGCGGATGGCGGCATCGGCATCATAGTCATCGATCGAAACGATCGTGCGTACCTGGGAGACGATAGGATCGTTTGGGTCGAGTCTGTCGGCATTGTCGAGCGCTTGGTCCGCAGGTATCCGGTCGCCTTTCTCGTAGTGCGCTGCGGCAAGCAGCAGCTGAGCATTGGAATAGGCAGGGTTGGCCGTCGAGCCGGCAAGCAGGTCTTGAATTGCCTTCTCGACGTCTCCATTCTGCAGGTGATAGCGGCCGCGTGCGATGAGCACGAGATCGAAAGAAGGGTCGATGGCGAGCGCCGCATCTATCTCGCGCTTTGCCTCGGCAAGCCTCAACTCGCCCAGGTACATCAGGGCAAGGTTGGCGTGATAGCTGGGATCTTGGGGGTCCAGCTCAATTGCCTTCTTGACGGCGTATTCAGCAGCACGCGTGTCACCGCGTTCGTCCTGTACGGCACCAAGCCAGTTCCAGATTGATGGGTCCCCTGGCGCCGCTTTCAGGCCACGCTCTAGGTCGGCGAGGGCACCGTCTCGATCATTCTCGATGTTGAAGCGATACTTCGCGCGGGCCTCAAGCGCGTAGGGATCATCCGCATCGATCTTCAGCGCCTTTTCGATACCATCGCGCACTTCGTCGCGATCGTCGATCAACATGGCGAATTGTGCTCGCACGGCTGGGAGGGTCGGGTCGTCGGGATATTGCAGTTCCGCCTTCCTAAGCGTCTCAACCGCGGCGCGAACATCGGTGCGAAAGCCTTCAGTAAACGCCTTTGCGAATGCGCCATAGGCTCCGACCGCTTGGCGTGGCGGGTTTTCCACCCGATCGGGATTGGCGAGTGCTCGGGCAAAATATCCGCCGTAAGCGGCGATTGACCGGCGCTTTGCGTCCAACCCGCGCGCGCTTTGATCAAAGAGTTTCGCCGCATCGGCGTAGCGGCCCTGGGAGCCTGCGGTGAGCGCATCGACAAGCCCGGCTCGAGCGCTCTGGGAGCGATCGAGGCCTCGCCGCCTCGCCGCGTCAAGTGCGGCTTGTGCTTTTTGCCGGCCGTTGAGCGACAGGTAAATCTCGGCAAGCGTCAGCCAGTCTTCGGCCGAGCGTGAGACTTCTGGTTGCGCCTCGATCCGCTCCCTTTGGCGCCGCATGTCTGGAGCGCGGAGAGTTGTGGCGGGCATCAGAACGAAGGCGTCGCGGAGCGCAAGATGGAACAGCATCTGTTCGCGGTCCTTGGGCGTCACGATGACGATCTTGGTCGGCGCGCTGCCTATCGCGGCGACGGCGCCTTCCCCCTGCATTACCGTCACGCTGCCATGGGCATTGCTAAGCTCTATGACGCCTTCGAGTACCGTCAGCGAGGTCTTCCCGTCGGCGCCGACGGTCAGCGTCCAGTCCGTGCCGCGGATGGCGGCGGCGGCCGCCGGCGTATCGATCACCAAGCCCTGCCCTCCGCGCTCGGCCCGGGCCCAGATCGTGCCTGATTCCAGTTCGAGATTGGTCTCGCCCGTGCCGATCTGCTTGACGCGAAGCGCCGTATTGCGCCCGAGGCGAATCTGTGTGCGATCGCGAAAAAGCACGGCGAGCGAGCCGGTGGCGTTGGTGCGCAGCAGGTCGCCGGGGAGGAGATCCTGCGCAATGTCGACGGAGCGCCAATTGGAGACATCGACGAAGCGCACTTCTTCGCCGGATTTTCGCGCAATGACCGAACCGGCAACGGGGTCGGGGCGCGGAACCGGCTCGCCGAACGCCGAAAATGGCGCAAAGCACGCCATCACGCCGAGCAATGCCCCCGTTACTCTTCTCCGCATCTCGCGATATGCCCCTCGTTATAGTGAATCCAGTGGATTTGCAGGGGAGAAAAGTCAAGTACCCAGTTTTGGGCATATGTTATCGACATGCGCGTGTAGTAAAGAGTCGGCGAGAGGGCGAGGGGACACGCATGGACGCAGGGGCCGACATTTACAAGCTTGATCCGCCAAGTGGAGGGAAGGAGCAGAGCGCTCCGTCGACCGCCTATTACGAGCACATCCGCAAGATCAACGACGTCTTCTATGACCAGATCAAGATGTCTGACCAGAAGGCCGCGTATATCTTTACCTTCATGTTCGCGTTCCTCGTCAGCTCGGAGGAAGGCCGGAGCGTCTTTACCTGGAGCCGGTATGCGCAGGGTGAAATCCTTCCGGTGATACTATCGGCCGCGTTGGCGCTCGCCTCGATGTTTTCCCTTGTGTGTGCAATCCTCGTGGTTCTGCCGCGCAAGAGTGCGACCGCAACAACGCTATTCTGGGGAGCTTGGACCGCCCATCGTGATTCCTTCTCGAAAGCTGCGGACCATGGGGATATGTCCTATTTGTTCCGGCAATATTTCAAGAATGCGGATGCCCTTTCGGCAATCGCATGCAGCAAGTATCATTTCGTCAATCTCGCCTTCCGCGGATTGCTTGTAACGGTGCTCGCCTTTGTCGGTCTCCTGGCGGTGACCTGACTGCTTCTTGTAGCGGAGCTTTGCGGAATTCCGGCAAACTTCTCTAAAATGAGAGCTCTCGAAGAGAGAAATTCAAAACACTTTGTCGCCTAATGGTTGTAGCTGCCACGGTGTATCCAGTGGCAAGAGCAGCCAGTCACGAGGGGGGCGCGCTGACGAAGCTCCTGGGCACAGCACTCCTGGATCCGTCGGATAAAGCCATCGCAGCCAACCCCGTCCTGCGTGACGCGATTCTCGCGTTGCAGAAGCAAGCCGGAGCAGGAAACGCCAAAGCCGTTGCGAACGCCTACTCGCAGTTCTGACGCATGCGTAATCGAAACAAGCTCCGCAATCGCGCGGAGCTCGTTTATGCGGATGCAATGGCCAACAACGTTGCCTACACCGAATCGCGCACGCGCTCCCAGGCATTCGTCAGATGCCGCCCCAACACCTCCGATAGCTTTACCTTATCGCGGGTCTCGAGGGCGGCGATCATCTCCTCGTGCTCGGCGACGGCGGCGGCCCATTTCTCCGGGCCCTCGTGACCAATGAAGCGGATGCGCTTCAGCCGCGTCTGCAGCACGGCGTGCATGTCGGCCAGCGCTGCATTGCCGGAAAGCTGGACGATCGCCGTGTGGATCTGCTGGTTGAGCTTGTAATATTGCAGCCGGTCAGCCGCCTTGTAGCGGCGGACCATCTCGTCGTGCAGCGCCCGCACCTCGGCGATCCCCGCATCACTTGCCGTTTCGCAGGCGAGCCGCCCGGCGAGTTCCTCGAGCGTCTGCAGCACCGTCAGCATGTCCTTGACGTCCTTGGCGCTGAAGCGCTTGACGACGGCGCCGCGGCTCGGCACGAGCTCGACAAGGCCCTCGCTCGCCAGATATTTGATCGCCTCGCGGAGCGGCGTGCGCGACACGCCGAGCTGTTCGCCGAGTTGACCCTCGTGCAGGCGGGTGCCGGGCGGAAGATCGCCCTCGATGATCATGTCGCGCAAGTGGCTGACCAGCGTGTCGTGCAGGGCGGTGCGCCGGATCGGCCCATGCCCGCCGTCGGGTCGCCGCTCCAATGGTGTGATTTCGTTCATTTTTCCCGTTCTGCGCTGCGACCGTGAGCCGGTCTCTGTTCCCTCGACCACTCGATTGAATCAGCGGTGTCTCATTCAAGCATGGAGACAGCCCTCGTTACCGTCAACAGAAAATGCTGCATACAGAATACAAAAGACTTGATGCAGAATTTTGAATAACGTATGACAGTGCCCGAGGTATGACGACGGAGGACATCTCACATGACGAGCAATGGTGCGGCTGAAGCGAAGGGACGGCGTCCCGTTATCGCCCTTGCCATGGGCGATCCGGCAGGGATCAGTCCGGAACTGACGGCGCGGCTGCTTGCGCTCGGCGATGTTCGCGAGGCGGCGCACATCATCGCCATCGGCGACCGGCGCGTTCTCGACGAGGGTGCGAAGGTCGCCGGCGTCGAGCTCGATCTCGAGGCGGCATCGCTCGATGCGCTCGACGAGGTGGGGACGTCTCGCCATGTCTTCGTCGATCTCAAGCATCTTGATCCGGCCGACGTGGTGCGCGGCGAGGCGACGCTTGCCGGTGGTGCGTTTGCGACCCGGAATTTCCGCGTGGCGCTGGAACTGGCGCATGCCGGCCGGGCCGATGCCGTCTGCTTTACGCCGTTCAACAAAAAGGCGATGCGCTTTGCCTATCCGGGCTATGACGACGAGATACGCTTCGTCGCCGACGTGCTTTCCTTCACCGGGAAGGTCCGCGAGTTCAACGTTCTCGAAAAAGTATGGAACGCCCGCGTCACCTCGCACATTCCGCTGTCGGAAGTGGCGCGGAGCCTTTCAGTGGAAGGCATTGTTGCCGAACTCGAGCTCACCCGGGCCTGCCTCAGGAACGCTGGCCATGATGACGCGAGGATCGCTGTCGCCGGGCTCAATCCGCACGCCGGCGACGGCGGCAGCTTCGGCATGGAAGAGATCGACATCATCGAGCCCGCCGTCGCAAAGGCGAAGGCGCTCGGCTTCAACGTCGATGGGCCGTTTCCAGCCGACACGGTGTTCGTCCGGGCGCTGAAGGAAGGCTTCCAGGCGGTGCTGACCATGTACCACGACCAGGGCCAGATCGCGATGAAGCTGATGGGCTTCGACAAGGGCGTGACGATGATGGGCGGCCTGCCTTTTCCGCTCTGCACGCCAGCGCACGGCACGGCCTATGACATTGCCGGCAAGGGCGTTGCCGATGTCGGCGCCAGCCGCGAAGCGATCCTGCTTGCGGCCCGCATGGCGAGGAAAAACAGCGGCCTCTCGGCGGCCGCCTGAATTTCGCGCGCTTTCATACCATACCGGCGTCAGGGGAGGTCTTGCGCCGGATCCAACTCAACGGGAGGACCACATATGAAGAAATCCGTCTCTATAGCATGCATCATGGCCGCCGCTTTCGGCGTTGCCGCGCCGGCCTCGGCCTTCGAGCCGAACCGTCCGGTGGAGTTCGTCGTGACCGCCGGTCCCGGCGGCGGCACGGACATTTTCGCGCGCACCATCCAGGCGATCATCGCTAAATACGAACTGATGAAGTCGCCGGTGGTCGTCACCAACAAAGGCAGCGCCGGGGGCGCGGAAGGTTTCGTCTACACGGCCGGCTACAAGGGCGACGCCCACAAGCTCGCCTTCGGCACCAACAACGCCTATCTGCTGCCGGTTCGCGCCAAGGTGCCCTACGAGGCGAAAGACCTGACGCCGGTCGCCGCCCTCGCATCCGATGAATTCGTCCTCTGGGTCAACGGCAAGGCCGACTACGCGACCGCCGCGGACTTTGTCGCCAAGGCGAAGGAAGGCGGGCTGAAGATCGGCGGCAGCCAGTCGAAGGATGTCGACCAGATCCTCACTTCTATGGTCAACGACGCCACGGGAGCCAAGATCAATTACATCCCCTTCAAGAGCGGCGGCGAGGCGGCCGTTCAGCTTGCCGGCGAGCATATCGACGCCAATGTCAACAATCCGAGCGAGAACCTCGGCCAATGGCAGGCCGGTATGGTGAAGCCGCTCTGTGTCTTCAAGAGTGTGAAGCTCTCGAGCGAGACCAAGGTCGCCGGCGACAAGGGCTGGAGCGATATCCCGACGTGCAAGGAAGCCGGCATTCCGATCGACAACTACTCCATGCCGCGCACCGTCTGGCTGCCGGCCGGTGTCGAACAGGATGTCGTCCAGTTCTATGCGGATGTGCTGCGCAAGGTTTCCGAGACCCCGGAATGGGCGAAATATCTCACCGACACGTCGCAGTCGCCGGTCTATCTGAGCGGTGACGAGCTCAAGTCCGCCGTCGAGGTGGACGGCGCCGCGGTCAGCGAAGTGCTGAAGCGCGAAGGCTGGCTCGCCAACTGAGGCAATTCTCTGGCGGGCGCCCGATATTGAGCGGAAAGCGGGGCGGACATGCTCGCTATCCCACTTCAGGCGCCCGCCAGCGTTTCGAAAGGTTACGATCATGAGTGAGAACAGTGCGAATGGGGTCTCCCGCTTCGCGGTCGAGCTTGGTGTCGCGGCCCTGACCGGCGCCTTCGGCGTCGCCGTCTGCTACGGCTCGCTCGATATCGGCGCCGGCTGGACCGAGATGGGGCCGGATGCGGGCTATTTCCCCTTCTATATCGGCCTCCTCATCGTCTTGGGCAGCCTTGTCAATATCGCCCAGGCATTCCTCAAGCACCGGCGCACCGGAGAGGTCTTCATCGATGCCGGGCGCGCCAAGGTGGTCGCCTCTTTCCTGCTGCCGCTCGTTGCCTTCGGCGCGGTCGCCGCCTGGCTCGGCCTCTATGTCGGGACGGCGCTCTACATCGCCGCGACGATGCTTTTCCAGGGCCGCTACAAATGGTGGATCGCCCTGCCGGCCGGGCTTGGCGTCTCGCTCGTCTTCTTCGTCGTTTTCGAGATCGGCTTCCAGGTCCCGCTGCTGAAGGGACCGGTCGAGGCCTGGTTCGGGATCTACTGACCCGGCCGAGTGCACTGCCTGCGGGAGGAATGCATGGAAAATATCGGTCTTCTGATCGACGGCTTCGGCCACATCCTTAGCTGGAACCACCTCCTCTTGATGATGGTGGGCGTGACGCTCGGAATCCTCGTCGGCGTGTTGCCCGGGCTCGGGGCGCCGAACGGCGTATCGCTGCTCCTGCCGCTCACCTTCTCGATGGATCCGATCTCGGCGATCATTCTGCTCTCCTGCATGTATTGGGGGGCACTCTTCGGCGGCTCGACGACGTCGATTCTCTTCAACATCCCGGGCGAACCGTCGTCCGTCGCCACCACCTTCGACGGGTATCCGATGGCCAAGGCCGGCCAGGCGAGCCGCGCGCTGACGCTTGCGTTCGTGTCGGCCGGCCTCGGGGCCCTCGCCGGCGTCGTGATGATCACGCTGCTGTCGGGCTGGGTTGCGAATTTCGCGCTCAAGTTCTCCTCGCCCGAATATTTCGCCGTCTATTTCCTCGCCTTTGCGAGCTTCATCTCGATGGGCGCGCAATCGCCCTTCAAGACGCTCGTTTCGATGATGCTCGGCTTCGCTCTGGCTTCGATCGGCATGGACACGATCTCCGGTAATCTCAGGCTTACCTTCGAGATTCCGGAACTCATCAAGGGTGTAAGCTTCCTGATTGCCGTCATGGGCCTCTTCGGTATCGGTGAACTGTTGTTGACCACCGAAGAGGGCCTGCGCTTCGAAGGCATCAAGGCGCGCGTCAAGCTTGCCGAGATCGGCCGCACGCTTATCGAGATCCCGCGCTACTGGCTGACGATCGCCCGCTCGACGGTCATCGGCATCTGGATGGGGATCACGCCGGCCGGCCCGACTGCCGCCTCCTTCATGAGCTATGGCGTTGCTCGCCGTTCGGCGCGCGACAAGTCGATGTTCGGCAAGGGCGATCCGCGCGGTATCGTGGCGCCGGAGACGGCCGACCATTCGGCCGGCACCTCGGCGCTGCTGCCGATGCTGGCACTCGGCGTGCCGGGTTCGGCAACCGCGGCGGTGATGATGGGCGGGCTGATGATCTGGGGCTTGACGCCCGGCCCGATGCTCTTCACCGATCGGCCGGATTTCGTCTGGGGGCTGATCGCCTCGATGTATCTCGGCAACGTCGTCGCCGTCTTCCTGGTCATTGCGACCGTGCCGCTCTACGCCTCGATCCTGCGCGTGCCCTTTTCGATCATCGGGCCGATCATCGTTGCGGTGATCTTCTCGGGCGCCTATCAGGTCGCGAATTCCATCTCGGACATTTTCCTGGTGATCGGTTTCGGCCTGCTCGGCTACGTCTTCAAGAAGCTTGACTATCCGCTGGCGCCGCTGGTTCTCGCCATGGTGCTCGGCGACAAGGCGGAGGATGCCTTCCGCCAGTCGATGTTGATGTCCAGCGGCAGCCTCAGCATCTTCTGGTCGAACGCACTGGTTGCCGGCTTGATGACGCTCGGCCTGGTGCTGCTTCTCTCCCCACTTGCCTTCTGGCTGGTCGGCACCTTGCGCAAGCGCCGGCACGACGTCGCTTCGCATGGCGACGGCAACGCGGCCGCCTGATCCGGCCGCCGCCAATACGATCCAAATCTTTGAAGGAGTTCGCCATGGCGCCACGCAAATGGAACCGTGACAGCTGGCCGATCGCGGCCGCGATGATCCAGTATCCGAACATGCTGCCGGACGGCCGGTCCGTGCAGGACCAGTCGGTGGACGAATGGGCGGCAACGCTCCACGACGTGGTGGACGCCGGCTTTACCGAACTCGATCCGACCGACAGCTGGATCCGGCTCGCCGATCTTTCGCGTGATCGGCTCGAAGAGTTCATCGGTCTGACCCGATCACTCGGCCTCACCATTCCGGCGATCTCCACGTCGCGTCGCAGCCTCATCGACCCCAAGTATGGCGAGGAATATCTCGCCTATGGACACCGGGTCATCGAGACCGCCGCGGCTGTCGGCGCAGGCTCGGTCTCCTTTGGCTTTTTCGGTCCGCTGACGGAGGCGCAGATGAAGGTGCTCTGGTTCTGGACCGTCGATGGGCTGAAGAACCCGGACGACGCCGCGACCTGGCAGACGGCGGTTTCGCGGGTCCGCGAGCTCGGCCACCATGCGGAAGAGGTTGGCGTCGAAGTGTCGCTGGAAATGTACGAGGACACCTATCTCGGAACGGCCGACAGTTCGGTCCGCTTCGTCGAGGAGGTCGGGCTGCCAAATGTCGGTATCAACGCCGATCTTGGTAACCTCATCCGTCTGCACCGCCCGGTCGAACATTGGCAGGAGATGATGGCAAAGGTTGCTCCCTTTGCTAAATACTGGCACGTCAAGAACTACAACCGCACGGAGGATGCGGCATCGGGGCTCATCGTCACACACCCGGCCCCGCTCGAATTCGGCGTCATCAACTACCGTGCGGCGATCCGCATGGCGCTGGCGCATGGATTTCAGAGCCCGTTCCTGTGCGAGCACTACGGTGGTGACGGCCTTTCGGTCAGTGCCGCCAACCGCGATTATCTGAGGCGCATCCTGCCTCGCGAACAGGGATTTTGAAGCGATGACGACGATCTTTGACGCTCCGGAAGATTTTGCCACCACCGCGCTCGCCGGTTTCGCAGCGATCTATGCCCGCAACGTCCGCTTGGTGAAGGGCGGCGTGGTGCGCTCCACCAAGGTGCCGAGAGGCAAGGTGGCCGTGGTCATCGGCGGCGGCTCCGGCCACTATCCGGCCTTTGCCGGTTATGTCGGCCCGGGGCTCGCGGATGCGGCAGTCGCCGGCGACGTCTTCGCCTCGCCGTCGACGGCTGCCGTCGCGCGCGTCTGCCGCCACGCGGACCAGGGCGGCGGCGTGCTGCTCGGCTTCGGCAACTACGCGGGCGACGTATTGAACTTCGGGGTCGCGGCCGAGCGCCTGCGCTCGGAAGGCATCGACGTGCGTGTCGTGCCGGTGACCGACGATGTGGCGAGCGCGTCGGTCGAAACGCCGGCCAAGCGCCGCGGCATCGCCGGCGACCTCGTCGTCTTCAAGATCGCCGGTGCCGCCGCCGAGGCGGGCAAATCACTCGACGAGGTCGAACGGCTGGCGCGTCTTGCCAACGACCGGACGGTGTCGTTCGGCGTTGCCTTTGGCGGCTGCACCCTGCCGGGCGTGCCTGGTCCGCTCTTCGCCGTTCCCAAGGGGCAGATGGCGCTTGGTCTCGGGATTCATGGCGAGCCCGGCATCAGCGAGGAGAAGACCGCGACCGCGAGCGATCTCGCAAAACTCCTGACCGGCAAGCTGCTTGCCGAGCGGCCGGCCGGCACCAGGAAGGTCGCGGTAGTCCTGAACGGCCTCGGCTCGACCAAGTACGAAGAGCTCTTCGTGCTTTGGACAGCGGTCGCCAAGGAATTGGCAGACGCGGGCCTCGAGGTCGTCGATCCGGAATGCGGCGAATTCGTCACCAGCCTCGACATGCAGGGCTGCTCGCTGACGCTTCTCTGGCTCGACGAGGAACTGGAAGCGCTGTGGCGCGCGCCCGCAGATGCGCCGGTGCTGCGCAAAGGCACGATCATCGCCGCCGAGCCTGCGACGGACGAGATCGTCGATGCCGAAGGGCCGCAAAGCTTCGGTATCGCCTCGGAAGGATCCCGGGCAAGCGGCAAGTGTATTGCGGGGTTGATCGGCACGATCGCCGACGCGTTGCGGGCGGCCGAAGAGGAGCTTGGCCGCATCGATGCCATTGCCGGCGACGGCGACCACGGGCAGGGTATGCGGCGCGGCTCGGCCGCCGCCCTCGAGGCCGCGAATGCGGCGGTCGCCGCAGGCGCAGGCGCGGCGAGCGTGCTTGCCGCCGCAGGCGATGCCTGGGCGGACCGCGCCGGCGGCACCTCCGGTGCGATCTGGGGGCTTGCACTGCGATCTTGGAGCAATGCATTCTCCGACGACGAGAAGGTGAGCGACACGGCAGTCGTCGAAGGCGCCCGTCTGGCCCTCGACGGCATCACCCGGCTTGGCCGGGCCCAGGTCGGCGACAAGACGCTCGTCGATGCTCTGGTGCCGTTCGTAGAGACGCTGGAAAGAGTGGTCGCCGCGGGCAAGCCGCTCATCGATGCCTGGAAGGCGGCGGCGAAAGCCGCGCAGGACGCCGCCGAGGCGACGTCGAGCCTGACCCCGAAGCTCGGCCGGGCGCGGCCGCTCGCCGAAAAGAGCATCGGCCATCCGGACGCCGGGGCGATTTCGCTGGCGCTGGTGGCAAGGGTTGCGGGCGATTTCTTGAAGGTGGCGGAGGAGGTTTGAAAAGACCCCTCCCCAACCCCTCCCCACAAGGGGGAGGGGCTTTCTGGCCGCGCGTTTCCGGCTCAATGTCGACCTTGTGCTCAACGGGAAGCTTGAAAATGGCAGACGGCTGCGGCAGGCGCCGAGCCCCTCCACCTGTGGGGAGGGGCCCGTGCGGGCGGCTGAGGCGTGGTGCTGTCGCTACCCGTATCGGACCAAAAACTCTTCCGCCGTCAGCTCGCGGAAGTCGTCCAGCGCCCGGCGCAGTTTCCCATGCTCCCAGTCCCACCAGGCGAGCCGGTCCATGGCCTCGCCCACCTCGGCCGTGAATCTCTCGCGGATGAGCTTGGCAGGCACGCCGCCGACGATCGCATAGGGTGCGACGTCCTTCGAGACGACAGCGCCGGCGCCGATCACCGCGCCATTGCCGACGGTGACGCCGGGTAGGATCGTCGCGCCGTGGCCGATCCAGACGTCGTGGCCGATCGTCACGCGTTTCTGCCGTCGCCAGGCGAAGAGATCGTGGTCCGGTTCGGCGTCGTCCCAGTACATCGGCGCGCGATAGGTGAAATGATGCAGCGTCGCTCGCCAGGTCGGGTGGTTCGTGGCATTGATGCGCACGGCGGCGGCGATGTTGACGAACTTGCCGATCGTCGCGCACCAGATCGAGCCGTCCTGCATGATGTAGGAATAGTCGCCGAACTCCACCTCGTCGAGGCGCGAGCGCTCCTGGATTTCCGTGTAGCGCCCCAGCGTCGACTTAGTGACGCTGGCGGTCGGATGAATGAAGGGTTCGAGACCAAGCTTCCGGCTCATGCGGCGTGCTTTCTCGGCGAAAACTCGGAAACGTCGATGATGCGGTCGGCGACGGCGTCGCGGACTTCCTCGTCGTGGAAGATGCCGACCAGCGCCGTGCCTTGCGCCTTCTTCTCGGCGATCATCCCGACCACCACGGCGCGGTTTTTCGCATCGAGCGAGGCGGTCGGCTCGTCGAGTAGTAGGATCCGGTGATCGGTGATGAAGCCGCGGGCGATGTTGACGCGCTGCTGCTCGCCGCCGGAGAAGGTAGCGGGCGGCAAAGCCCAGAGCTCCTTCGGCAGGTTGAGCTTCGCCAGCAACTCAGCGGCGCGCTCGCGCGCCTCTTGAGCAACGACACCGCGCGCCTGCAAGGGTTCGGCGACGATGTCGAGGGCGGAGACGCGCGGCACGACGCGCAGGAACTGGCTGACATAGCCGAGCGTGGTGCGGCGCACGTCGAGCACGGTGCGCGGTTCGGCGTCCGCCAGGTTCACGAGCCGGCCGTCATGCGCAATGAGGATCTGGCCTTCGTCGACGCCGTAATTGCCGTAGAGCATCTTGAGGATCGAGCTCTTGCCGACGCCCGAGGGGCCGCCGAGCACGACGCATTCGCCGGACCTCACCGAGAATGAGACATTGGCGACGACCGGCAGGCGCACACCGTCGCGCAGGTGCATGGTGAAGCTCTTGGCGACTTCTGAAACGACAAGGGGGGTAGCCATGACTTATTTTCCTTTGCGCATGATCTTGTCCGAAAACCGGATTTCACTTTTCGGGATCATGCGTCAGACCTGCAGAATGGAGGAGACGAGGAGCTGCGTGTAGGGCTCGCGCGGGTCGTCGAGCACCCGGTCGGTAAGGCCCTGTTCGATGACGGCGCCGTCCTTCATCACCATCATCCGGTGGGAGAGGAGCCGCGCCACGGCGAGGTCGTGGGTGACGATGATCGCCGCAAGGCCGAGGTCATGGACGAGACCGCGCACCAGATCGAGGAGACGCGCCTGCACCGAGACGTCGAGCCCGCCGGTCGGCTCGTCCATGAAGACGAGGCGCGGCGAGGTGACGAGATTGCGGGCGATCTGCAGGCGTTGGCGCATGCCGCCGGAGAAGGCACGCGGCTGATCGTCGATCCGGTCCTCGCCGATCTCGACGCGCCTCAGCCAGTCGCTGGCGCTCGCCCGGATGTTGCCGTAGTGCCGGTCGCCGACCGCCATCAGCCGCTCGCCGACATTGGCGCCGGCCGAAACGGTCATGCGCAGCCCGTCGGCGGGGTTCTGGTGGACGAAACCCCAGTCGGTTCGCATCAGGAAGCGCCGTTCGGCTTCGCCCATATGGGTCAGATCGCGGTATTGCCCGTCGCGCATGTGGTATTCGATAATGCCGGAGCTCGGCATCAGCCGGGTCGAAAGGCAGGAAAGCAGGGTGGTCTTGCCGGAGCCGGACTCGCCGACGACGGCGAGCACCTCACCGGGATAGAGCTCGAAGGAGACATTGCGGCAGCCGATGCGGCTTCCATAGAACTTCGAAACGTCCTTGACTTTGAGAAGCGGGACGGCGCTCATTCTGCAGGTTCCTTGCGTTCGTGCTGAGGGCGGGCGAGCATTGGCCCGGCATGGCCATGCGCCTGCCGGTCTTCGCAGTGGTCGGTGTCGGAGCAGACGAACATGCGCGCGCCCTTGTCGTCGAGCACCACCTCGTCGAGATAGACGTTCTCGGCGCCGCACAGCGCACAGGGCTTGTCGAATTTCTGGATCTCGAAGGGGTGGTCCTCGAAATCGAGACTGACGACCTCCGTATAGGGCGGCACTGCATAGATGCGCTTTTCGCGGCCGGCGCCGAAGAGCTGCAACGCCTCCGACATGTGCATTTTCGGATTGTCGAATTTCGGCGTCGGCGAGGGATCCATGACATAGCGGCCCTCGACCTTGACCGGATAGGCGTAGGTGGTGGCGATATGGCCGTTGCGGGCGATGTCCTCGTAGAGCTTCACATGCATGAGACCGTATTCCTCGAGCGCATGCATCTTGCGCGTCTCGGTCTCGCGCGGCTCCAGGAAGCGCAGTGGCTCCGGGATCGGTACCTGGTAGACGAGTGTCTGGCCCTCTCGAAGCGGTTCCTCGGGAATGCGGTGGCGCGTCTGGATGATCGTCGCCTCCATCGTCTTGGTGGTGACGGCGACATTGGCGACCTTCTGGAAGAAGGCGCGGATCGACACCGCATTGGTCGTGTCGTCCGCCCCCTGGTCGATGACCTTCAGCACGTCGTTCGGTCCGAGGATCGAGGCGGTGACCTGAACGCCGCCGGTGCCCCAGCCATAGGGCATCGGCATTTCGCGCGAGGCGAACGGCACTTGGTAGCCCGGAATGGCGATGGCTTTCAGGATTGCCCGGCGGATCATCCGCTTCGTCTGTTCGTCGAGATAAGCGAAATTGTAAGTGGCGAGGTCGTTCATTCGGCCTCCTTCATGCCGTCCCCGCCGCCGACGCGGGCGGCTTCATATTCGCGGCGCATGCGCCTGACCAGGTCGAGCTCGGCTTGGAAGTCGACATAATGCGGCAGCTTCAGGTGCTCGACGAAGCCGGTCGCCTGGACGTTGTCGGCGTGCGAGATGACGAATTCCTGGTCCTGTGCCGGGGCGACGATGTCCTCGCTGAACTCGTCCGTCCTGAGCGCCCGGTCGACGAGCGACATCGACATGGCTTTCCGCTCGCTCTGGCCGAAGACGAGGCCGTAGCCGCGGGTGAACTGCGGCGGCTGCTTGGCCGAACCCTTGAACTGGTTGACCATCTGACATTCGGTGACACGGATGACCCCAAGCGAAACGGCAAAACCCAATTCCGGCAGATCGAGTTCCACCTCGACCTCGCCGATCCGCACCTCGCCGACGAAGGGATGTGTGCGGCCGTAACCGCGCTGGGTGGAATAGGCAAGCGCCAGCAGGAAACCTTCGTCGCCGCGGGCAAGCGCCTGCAGGCGCAGGTCGCGCGGCATCGGGAACTCCATCGGCTCGCGTGTCAGGTCGCCGGCCATGTGACCGTACGGCATCTCTCCGTCGCCTTCGATCAGACCCTCGCCATCGAGAATGTCCGAGACGCGCATGACGTGTTCGCCGGGCTCCTTCACGGCCGGTGCCGCGACCGGCTCTTCACCGATCAGCGATGGATCGAGCAGGCGGTGGGTATAGTCGAAGGTGGGGCCAAGAAGCTGGCCGCCGGGCAGATCCTTGTAGGTCGCCGAGACGCGCCGTTCGACCTTCATGTTCGCGGTGTCGACCGGCTCGGAATAGCCGAAGCGGGGCAGCGTCGTGCGGTAGGCGCGCAGGATGAAGATCGCCTCGATCATATCGCCGCGGGCCTGGCGCACGGCAAGAGCCGCAAGGGCGCGGTCGTAGAGCGAGGCTTCGGCCATGACGCGGTCGACGGCAAGGCCGAGTTGCTCGACCACCTGCTCGATGGTGATCGACGGCAGCGACCGGTCGCCGCGGCGGCGGTCGGCAAGCAGGCGGTGGGCGTTGGCAATGGCGGCTTCCCCGCCTTTGACGGCTACGTACATGCTCTTACTCCCGCTCGAGTTTGGCCGTGCGCGGCAGGCAGAGCACCGCGTCCTCCGCCGTCAGGATCAAGTCGATGCCGTGCGGGAAGATCGCCCGGTTGGCAGCCCAGAAATCGAGAAAGACGTCCGGCAGCCCAATTGGCGCGACGACTGTCTCCGTCTTGATACCCGGTCCACGGGCGACCAGCGGCGCACCGCCAGTCAGTGCCTCGACCTCGACGACCAGCGTCGTCGAGCGGTCGGGATATTCCTGCGTGCCGAGGGCGAACTGGTCGAAGCCAGGGACCGCTGCCCCCTTCTCGACGAAGGCGAAGCGCGCCTCGTCCTTGGCCTCGGCTATGCCTGCGCCGGTATGGAAGGCGATCCACTGCGGGACGGCGGATTTGGTGAGCGCCGGCGAGAGCCAGACAGGGGTGTCGTGGTCGCAGAGCGTCAGTGCCACCGCGCCGCTCGCGTTACCAAGAGGCGAGGGCGGTAAGGCCGAAGCCGGCAGGCGGCCGAGGCTGCCCGGTCGGGCAAAACTGTCCATCAGCGAGCGGAAGACGGATTGCGCCGCGAATACCGGGTCGGCGAAGGCGCCGGCGTAGATTTGCGAATGTGGGGTCATCAATCCTCTCCCCGCACCATGGTGAAAAAGTCCACACGGGTCGCCGCCGTTTCCTCGGCTTTCTGTCGGTCTTCGACCTCGAGACGGGCGGCGATCAGCCGGTGCAGCGCTTCGACCGCCGGGCGGCGAGCCTCGTTCTGAAGGAGTGCGTCGAAGATTGCCGCATAGCGGGCGTGCTCCTTGTCGGTGCCGAGCAGTTGGCCGTGGCCGACCTCGCCGGTCGAAAGCCGAATCGTGGCGCGCGACACCGTCGCCTCGCCGAGATTGAAGGGATCGCCGCCGCCGCCAATGCGGCCGCGCACCATGACGAGCCCCGTCTCCGGGCCGCGCACCGGCGCCACCTCCGGCTTGTCGGAGATCGCCTCCCAGGCGGCGGACAATTCCGCAAGAGTGGCGCGGGCCAGAAGCCGCATCCCTTCCTTGCGATCCGCGGCTTCCGGCGGGGTATCATGTTTCTGCTTCGCGTCCATTCGCTTCACCTAAAATGTCTATTGATCTAGACAACTATACATCTTATACCATTCCCTAGCGTTCGGAAATGACAGGCTTGTGACATCGGTGGCAAAAGTGGCAGTCAGAAAGACGGTCGAGCGGCAGACGGGCGTAGCGCTCTGGAGGCAGATCGCCGACCGCATACGGCTGGCAATCAGCAATGGCGACTACGACGCGATAGGCATGGTGCCGCCCGAGACGGCACTGGCGCAGGAGTTCGGCGTCAACCGCCACACGGTGCGCACCGCGCTGGCGGCGCTTGCCGACGAGGGCTTGGTGCGTGCCGTGCAGGGCCGCGGCACGCTGATCGAGCGCAAGGAGAGGGTCACCTATCCGATCTCCCGCCGCACCCGCTTCTCGCAGGGGCTTGGTCGGCAGGTAAAGGAAATCGGCACCCGCCTCTTGGCGCACGGCCAGGTGCCGGCGAGTGGCGAGATTGCTGCGGCGCTTGGCCTTTCACCCGGCACGCCGCTCGTCGAATTGCGTACCGTCAGCAGCGGCGACGGCCGCCCGCTCTCGGTGTCGATCAGTTATTTTCCCGCAGATCGTTTCCCCCGGATGGCCGAGGAATATGCCCGCCTCGGCTCCGTCACCAGGGCCTTCGCCGCCCAGGGGCTCAGCGACTATGTCCGCGCCTCGACGGAGATCGTCGCGCGGCACGCCGATGCAGACGAACTTGCGCTGCTCCAGCTTTCACCGGGAGCGATCGTCCTGGAAGCCCGTTCGGTCAATGCCGACCTCGACGGTCGGCCGGTCGAATACGCCCGTAGCCGCTTTGCCGCCGACCGGATGAAGCTCCGGATCGAGACTTAAGCGTCGTCCAACGACAGCTTGATCCGAATGGATTGGCCGGCGGCCAGTTTCTCTTTCTGCCGAACCTCCGCCTTCACCGGCAGGAGAAAGGAACCCGAGGCCTTGTCCGGGAAGATCGACGTCGTCCATTCGGTCCTGCCCGTACTAACGTTCACAGCTTCGCTCCGCCATCCGCGCTTTTTCGGTTCGGCCAAGAACTTGATCTGCCCGGCAATGTCTGCCGGCAGCGTGACGAAATGCCAGCCGCCCTTGCCCGGATAGAGCCAGAGCTCCGCGTCGAATTCGAATTCTTCCATCTGTCTTGCTTTGCCTCCGCTCACCGCGATCCCAAATAAGGCAAAGGCGCCGCATTTCCGACGACTTTCTGCCGCATCTACTAAGCTTGCATCAGGATCCACGCATTGTCTCCCTGGGGAGAAACGAAATGACGACGTGGCGACCCGATCCCTCCTTCTATCCATCTCCGCGCATGGCTGCCAAGGCGCCGAAAGAGACGCTTGCCTATGTCGCCGCCTTCGATCCCGAGCGGCAACGACCGGACGCGATCGCCGTCGTCGACGTCGACCCGGCATCGTCGAGCTATTCTCAGATCGTCGGGCAGGTGGACATGCCGAATGTCGGCGACGAGCTTCACCATTTCGGCTGGAATGCCTGCTCGTCCTGCCTGTGTCCGAACGCGCCGCATCCGCATGTCGAGCGCCGCTATCTCGTCGTGCCGGGCTTGAGATCGTCGCGGCTGCACATCATCGATACAAAGCCCGATCCTCGGAACCCGCAGATCGTCCGAGTCATCGAGCCGGCGGAGATCGCCGAACGGGCTAATTATTCGCGGCTGCATACGACCCATTGTGGGCCCGAGGGCATCTACGTCAATGCGCTCGCGGATCGAGACGGCAAGGCGCCCGGCGGCATCTTCCTGCTCGACCACGACAGTTTCGACGTGCTTGGGCAATGGGAAATGGACCGCGGTCCGCAGAAGCTCGCCTATGACTTCTGGTGGCATCTCGGTCACGACACGCTGATCACCAGCGAATGGGGGACGCCCGATACCTTCGAGAATGGTCTCGTTCCGGAAGTGCTTCTCGGCTCGCAGTACGGCCGCAGGCTGCATTTCTGGGATTTGCATACGCGCAAGCACCTGCAGGAGATCGATTTCGGCGAGGAGCATCAGCTCGTCTTCGAATTGCGCCCGGCCCATGATCCGACCAAGGCCTACGGCTTCGTCGGCTGCGTCATCAGCCTCAAGGACCTCTCCGCGTCGATCTGGACCTGGTATCGCGAGGGCAACCAGTGGGCCGTCAAGAAAGTGATCGAAATCCCGGCGGAGCCCGCCGATCCGGATCTTCTGCCACCCGTGCTCAAGGGCTTCAATGCGGTCGCGCCGCTGGTGACCGATATCGATCTCTCGATGGATGACCGTTTCCTCTACGTGTCATGCTGGGGCACCGGCGACATGATCCAGTACGATGTTTCCGATCCTCTTGCGCCGAAAGAGACCGGCCGGGTGCGGATCGGCGGGATCGTCTCGCGCTCAACCCACCCGAAGGCATCGAACGGCGCCCTGAATGGTGGACCGCAGATGGTGGAAATCAGCCGCGACGGCAAGCGGGTCTATTTCACCAATTCGCTCTACGGCGCCATCGATCCGCAATTCTATCCGGAGGGTATCGACGGCTGGATGGTGAAACTGGATGTCGGCGACAATGGCGGCATTTCCTTCGACGACGCCTTCTTCGTGGATTGGCCAAAGGGCCACCGCCCGCATCAGGTTCGGCTCGAAGGTGGCGACTGCTCCTCCGATTCCTACTGCTATCCCTGAGGAGCAGAACTATGTCCCGCCGGAGTGGATAATGGATTTCTGGCCCTGGCTATCCTTGGCCGGTCTCGGGGCGTTTCACGGCGCCAACCCGGCGATGGGCTGGCTTTTCGCCGTGGCGCTCGGGCTGCATCGGCAAAGTGCGCGGACCGTTTGGCTGTCTCTTCTGCCGATCGCCGTCGGCCATGCCGCGTCCATCGCGACGGTGCTCGCGGTGATGGTCGCATTCGGGGCAGTCATGGATCTGCGCAGCCTGCAGCTTGTCGCCGCCGCCTTCATCCTGGCTTTCACCGGCTATCTGGCAATCTACGGACACCGCCACCGCGTCAGGGTCGGCATGCGCGCCGGCATGGCCGGGCTTGCGGCCTGGTCCTTCCTGATGGCGACAAGCCATGGCGCCGGATTGATGCTGGTGCCCTCGGTCCTGAGCCTGTGCCTTGCGGATCGGGTCGGCATGGCCGGCTCGCTTTCCGTTTCGCTTGCGGCCGTGGCGGTCCATACCGGCGCCATGCTTACCGTGATCGCGGCAATTGCCTTGGTCGTCTTTAGCTGGGTCGGCCTCGCGGGCTTGCGCTCCGCATGGATCAATTTCGATCGCCTCTGGACACTGGGGCTCGGCGCAACCGGCATAATCCTCCTCGTCTGGTGAAGCGCATACCTACAACGACTTCACATAGTCGATATAGCCGCGGACGTCGGCGGCCGGCTCGCTGTAAGCTTCGCCAAGCGACTTTTCCATCGCCGATACATAAGTCTTCGCCCAGTCCGGCAGAGCGTAATCGATCGCCGCCAGGAACTCGAGCGTCGAGGCAAGCCTTATATCCGCGATCGACGGCCTGTCGCCGCCGATGAACGGCTTGTCGCCCATATAGAAGACGCGGAAAACCTCGAGCGGTTCGGCGAGCGCCTCCGCGGCGGCCGTGCGTGCCCGTTCCTTGGTTTCGGCATCCGCGTCGCTGAAGCCGACTTCGCCCGGATATTGGGGGAAATTCAGAGCCGGGTAGGTCGCCCGGGCGAGATAGGGATAGAAGGTGCCGATCAGGTAGAACATGGCGCTGTCGATCATCGCGCGCGATTCGGGGTCTTTCGGATAGAACTGGTCGAGCCCGTGCTTGTTGCAGAGATACTGCATGATCGCGCAGCTTTCCCAGAGCGCGCCCTTGGGCAGGTCCGCCGTTTCGATCATCGGCGTCAGGTGCGAAGGCGCCCGCGCCAGATATTCGGCGGAGCGCGTCTGCCCGTAGACATCATGTTCGGTAAAGTCGAGCTTTGCCGCTCTCAGAAACACCCGCACCGTCATGTTGTTGACGCTGGGCTTGATCACGTTGAGCTTTGTCGTTGCCATCTGCGTTCCTCCCTCTGTTTCCGTAGGTTGTATTGAACACTGCCGCGATCATGATGATCCGTATGGGTCCTTCGGTGCGCGGTCAGCCGACAACGTCGGCCGCGCGCTCTCGACCAGCGCCTCGATCGCATCGGCGAGGTGCACTTCGGCGATGGCGTAGTCGCCGCGCGCCAGCCTGATGTTGTGCGCCTCCATCAGCACATCGGCATGGGTGTGGCCGGCCGGCGGCTCGAAGCGATAGGAGGCGAGTTCGACCAGGAGGCCGAGCGGGTCCTCGAAATAGATCGAGTCCATGAAACCGCGATCTTTCACGCCGCTGTGCTTGATGGTCCGCTCGTCGAGGCGCTCGACGGCCTGGTGGAATGTCGCACGCGAGACGGCAAACGCGATGTGGTGGACGCAGCCGATATCCGTCGATGTGCGTTTCGGATCGGGCCTGCGGTTCTCGTCGGTGAAGACGGTGATGAGCCGCCCGTCGCCCGGGTCGAAGTAGAGATGGCTTTCCGACGCCCTGTCGAGGTTCGGCTGCTCGAATATGAAGGGCATGCCGAGAATGCCCTCCCAGAAGTCGATCGATGTCTGCCGGTCCGCGCCGACAAGCGTGATGTGATGGACCCCCTGCGATTGAAGCTTTCGCATTTGCCAGCCTCCCATTCTTCTTTCCAGCGGGCGGAAAGCCGCTCCGCTGTTCCTTATCCCGATTGATGCTGAACGAGTTTCGACTTGTATTCGCTGCGCTTGAGCGTTCCCCAGGGCACGATGTCTATCCGCGTGGAAACGAGGAGCACGTCGCGGATGCGCTTCTGGATCCTGGCGGCAAGCTCCGGGGCGTCTTGGCAATCGCTGGCGAGTTCCACCGAAACAGGCAAGGGCGGCTCCTGTCTGGCGCCGGCGGCGGCGGGCGTTATCAGGATGACGCCGCTGACGGTCGGCGCAAACTCGTTCACCACGTCCCGGATAGCTGAAGGAAAGACATTCACGCCACGGACGATCAGCAAGTCGTCCGTCCGGCCGATGCAGCGCACGCGCGGCGCGGTACGCCCGCACCGGCAGGTCGATGTCCAGATCTTGACATGGTCACGCGTGCGAAACCTCAGCATCGGCGCGGCCTGATGGCGAAGATGAGTGAGGACCAGCTCGCCTTTTGCGCCATCTTCAAGGGCGATAGGCGCTTCGGTTTCGGGATCTATCAGTTCCGCATGAACGAAGCCGCGGGCGGCAAGATGCATGCCGCATTGTTCCTCGCATTCGCCCCACAGCGACACACCGATGTCGCCGATGCCCATGGCCTCCGTGACCTTTGCGCCCCATGTTTCTTCAAGGCGCGCCCGCAGTTTCGGCTCGCCGCCGCCGGGTTCGCCGGCGACAAGCAGCCGACGGACGCTTGAGCCTTTGAGATCGAAGCCGCGATCGGCGGCCCATTCGGCGAGATAGGCCGCGTAGGATGGCGTCATCACCGCTGCCGAGGGTTTTAACAGCCGAATGGCGGCCATCAGCCGCTCGGTGTTGCCGGTGCCGACCGGGATATGGCACATGCCCAGCCGGTCGAAGGCGCCGAGCGCTGCGCCGGCAACGAAGGGCCCGGCGTTGTAGGTCGAAACGATCGCCTCTCCTTGGGCGATCCCCGAGGCCGAATAGCTGCGGGTGGATGTCGTCACCCAATTGTCGAGATCCTGCGCCGTCAAGGGAATATAGCTCGGCGTCCCTGTCGTTCCACTTGTCGAGAAGATGCGGACAATCCGGTCCATCGAGGTTGCTACATGGGTCCCCATCGGCTCGGCTTCACTGCAACTCGCCCGGATCTCGCTTTTCGCGGTCAGGGGAAGATCGGCGATCGCGTCAAGTCCGCCGATCTTTTCGGCCGTGTCGAAGCCTGCGTCCCGGAGCTTCAGTTGATAGAAGCGCGAGTGCGCCATGAGGTATGCGACTTGGTTTCGGTAGAGCGCGTCATCCGACCGGATCTGGTCGCGCCAGGGGAGCGTCTCGACATCGGGCTCGAGCATGATCAGCCGCCGCCCTCGTCGTTCTGATAGCTGACTGCCGCTTCCGCATGCGCCGCCAAGGTGAAACCGATGGGGTTTTGCTGTTCCTCGGCGAGGTGGGCGAGAAGACCGCCCGCACGGGCCAGCAACGGCACCGCCTTGATCATCGCAACGGGAAACTCGAGATCCAGAAGCACGGCGGCGATCGGCATCGAAACGTTCATCACCAGGGGCTTTCCCCAAACCTCGGCAGCCGCGGCGCGGAGGTCCCGCGCCATGCGCACATGCGGTCCGCTGATGCCGCGCGCGTCGGCGAGCTCGAGAATACGTTCGGCGCGCGGATCGGTCGGGCGATGCACCGGATGGCCGAAGCCCGGCAGCTTGCCGCCGGCCTTGCGGATGTCCTGCAGCATTTCGACGGCGACCGCCTTGGGGTCGTTGCCGGACGAGACGCGAGCCTGCGCCTGCGCCAGCAGCTTGCCGCATCGCTCCGACGTTCCGACCAGCACAGGGCCGCAGCCGAGCAGTCCTGCCGCCAAGGCGCCCTGCAGCGAGTCCGGTTCGGCGGCGAGCGTCATCCGCGCCGCTTGAACCGTCGGCATCATGCCGTGTTCAGCGATGGCGATGAGCAGCAGATCGAGAAAGTAGCGCTGATTGTCCGTAGGTTCCCGGCCGGTCAGCAGCAGGTAGAAATACTCGGTAAAGCTCAGCCGTCCCATCAGGTCGCGGCAGAGATCTTGGCCGCGCACCTCGACGCTGTCCGCAGTTGCATGGCAAATGCGGGTGATCGCCACTTGGGGTTTGCCGATATGCATGCGTTCCCTCTGGCGGTAGCCTTTGCGGACGCAGTTATCCGCTACAGCGATGATAGTAGTTCAAAACGGGCCGAGGTAAAGCGGGCCAAGTCGGCGGGATCCCGACCGGCGCGTGCAGATCACGGTCCTCGCCTCGCGGCGAGCGCTGCTGGGATTGCCCTGCATCTGTCGTCTTCAAACGTTGCGGCGCTTGCCTTCGATCAGATCGAGCACCGCGCGCGCCGCATCGAGCACGTGGGTTCCGGGGCCGAAGACGGCGGAGACGCCGTTGTCCATCAGATACTGATAGTCCTGCCGCGGAATGACGCCGCCGCAGACGACGATGATGTCTTCGCCACCGCGTCTGTTTAGCGCTGCGGCCAATTGCGGCATCAGCGTCTTGTGGCCGGCGGCGAGCGAGGAGACGCCGACGACGGTGACCTCCTCGGCGAGCGCCAGCTCGGCCGCCTCGTCCGGCGTCTGGAACAGGGGGCCGGCGACGACGTCGAAGCCGATATCGCCGAAGGCCGAGGCGATCACCTTGGCGCCGCGGTCGTGCCCGTCCTGGCCGAGCTTGGCGACCATGATCTTCGGCTTGTGGCCGAGCCGCTTGGTGACCTCGCCGAGCCGCCCGGAAAGGACGCCAAGCTCCGGGTCGCCCTCATAGGCTTTGCCGTAGATGTCGGTGACGACTTCGGGAATAGCGGTGTAATCGCCGAAGGCCTGCCGCATCGCATCGGAGATTTCGCCGACGGTGGCGCGCGCCCGGGCGGCTTCGACCGCGGCGGCGAGCAGATTGACCTTGCCGCTCCGCGCCGTCTCGGTGAGCGCGCCGAGCGCTTCCGTCACTTCGCGCGAATCCCGGCGGCGTTTGGTCTCCTCGATCCGCTTGATCTGCGCCGTGCGGACGGCCGAATTGTCGATCTCGAGGATATCGATTGGCTCTTCGTTATCGAGCCTATACTTGTTGACACCGACGATGACCTCGTCGCCCCGGTCGACCGCGGCCTGTCGGCGGGTCGCGGCCTCCTCGATCTGTCGCTTCGGCAGGCCGGCATTGACCGCCTTGGTCATGCCGCCGAGCGCTTCCACCTCCTCGATCAGCGCCCAGGCTTTTTCAGCAAGCTCGTTCGTCAGGCTCTCGACATAATAGGAGCCGGCGAGCGGATCGACGACCTTCGTCACCCCCGTCTCGTGCTGGAGAATCAACTGCGTGTTGCGGGCGATGCGGGCGGAAAACTCGGTCGGCAGCGCGATCGCCTCGTCGAAGGAATTGGTGTGCAGCGATTGCGTGCCGCCGAGCACCGCCGACATGGCCTCGAAGGCGGTGCGGATGATGTTGTTGTAGGGATCCTGCTCGGCGAGCGACACGCCGGAGGTCTGGCAGTGGGTCCTGAGCATCAGCGACGATGCCTTTTTCGGCTGGAACTCCTTCATGATCCGCGTCCAGAGCAGCCGCGCGGCGCGCAGTTTTGCCGCTTCCATGAAGAAATTCATGCCGATCGCAAAGAAGAAGGACAGCCGCCCGGCGAAGTCGTCGACGTTCAGCCCCTTGGCAAGCGCGGCGCGCACATATTCGCGCCCGTCCGCCAGCGTGAAGGCAAGCTCCTGCACCAGCGTCGCGCCGGCCTCTTGCATGTGATAGCCGGAGATGGAGATCGAATTGAACTTCGGCATCTCCTTCGCCGTATATTCGATGATGTCGGCGACGATCCGCATCGACGGTTCCGGCGGGTAGATATAGGTGTTGCGAACCATGAACTCCTTGAGGATGTCGTTCTGGATGGTCCCGGAGAGCTTGTCGCGGGAGACGCCCTGTTCCTCGCCGGCGACGATGAAGGAGGCGAGGATCGGGATCACTGCGCCGTTCATGGTCATCGATACCGAGATCTTCTCGAGCGGAATGCCGTCGAACAGGATCTTCATGTCCTCGACCGAGTCGATCGCCACACCCGCCTTGCCGACGTCGCCCTCGACGCGCGGGTGATCGCTGTCATAGCCGCGATGGGTGGCGAGATCGAAGGCAACCGAAACGCCCTGCTGGCCGGCGGCAAGGTTTCTGCGGTAGAAGGCGTTGGATGCTTCCGCCGTCGAGAAGCCAGCATATTGCCGTATCGTCCAGGGACGGCCGGCATACATGGTGGCGCGGGGACCGCGCAGGAAGGGCTCGAAGCCCGGCACCGAGTCGAGCGGGCCGATGCCTTCAAGGTCATCACGCGTGTAGAGCGGCTTGACCTCGATACCTTCCGGCGTGTGCCAGACGAGGTTTTCGGGGGAGGTTTTCAGCTCGCGTTCGGCGAGGGTTTCCCAGTCCTTGCGGGTCTTGTCAGTCATCGACGCCACTCCATCCATGCGCGTATTTCGTCGGAGTCGGCGGCACCCCCCTCTGCCCTGCCGGGCATCTCCCCGCCAAGGTGGGAGATAGGGGAGGCGCGGTATTGCGCCACTTTAAACTGTTCCGATGCGGCCGACGTTGTCAAATCGAGGAATGGGGTAGCTTGCTTCCTGCCAATCTCCCCCCTCGTGGGGGAGATTCCCGACAGGGCGGGGGGTGTCGACCCCGCAAACGCAATTTCCGCCCGCACAGCCGCCATCACTCGAACTCCATGATCAACTCATCCACCGCCAAACTCGCGCCGGCGTCAATCGCGACGCGTTTCACCTTGGCGCGCCGCTCCGCGCGCAAGATGTTTTCCATCTTCATTGCCTCGACGACGGCGAGCGACTGGCCGGCCTCGACCGTCTCGCCGGCCTTGACGGCGATCGACGTCACGACGCCGGGCATCGGGCAGAGCAGCATCTTCGAGGTGTCCGGCGGCAGCTTCTTGGGCATCAGCCGGGCAAGCTCGGCGACCCGAGGGCTCCTCACCCGAGCGACCACATCGATGCCGCGCCAGCGCAAGCGGATCCCGGTTCCTGCGAGGTCGACCTTCACCGCCATCGGCTGATTGTTGATGTTGAAGGTGGCGAGGGTGCGGCCGGGTACCCAGTCGGTGGCGACGGAAATCGCCCTTTCATCGGCGAAGCGGACATGGGCGCCGTCGGCCGAGACGCCGGCCGTCACCTGGAGTTCGCGCTCGGCAAAGTTCACCACCCACTCCTGGCCGACGACCCGACGATGGTTGCCGATCGTCCCGGAAATCTGGCTGGCGCGTTCCTGCAGGGCCTGGTTGATGACGACCGCTACGGCGGCGAGTTTTATCGCCGATGTCTCGTCCGGCGCGACGCCCTGGAAGCCTTCAGCGAATTCCTCGGCGATATAGGCCGTTGTCAGCCGCCCCTCTCGGAATCGCTCTTGCTGCATCACCGCCGACAAGAAGGGCAGGTTGTGGCCGATGCCCTCGACTTCGAATGCGTCGAGCGCATCCGCCATCGCCTCGACGGCCGTCGCCCGATCCGGTCCCCAACTGCAGAGCTTGGCGATCATCGGGTCGTAATACATCGATATCTCGCCGCCTTCGAACACGCCGGTGTCGTTGCGGATGATCGTGCCGTCGCCCTGCCGGCCCTCCTCGGGCGGGCGGTAGCGCGTCAACCGGCCGATGGACGGCAGGAAGTTGCGGTAGGGGTCCTCCGCATAGAGCCGGCTTTCGATCGCCCAGCCGTCGAGCTTCACGTCGTCTTGACGGAAGGCGAGTTTCTCGCCGGCGGCGATCCGGATCATCTGCTCGACGAGATCGAGGCCGGTGACAAGCTCCGTCACCGGATGCTCGACCTGCAGGCGGGTGTTCATCTCGAGGAAGTAGAAGTTGCGGGCGGCATCGACGATGAATTCGACGGTGCCGGCCGAGTGATAGCCGACGGCCTTGGCGAGAGCGACAGCCTGCTCGCCCATGGCGCGGCGCGTCTTGTCGTCGAGGAAAGGCGAGGGCGCCTCCTCGATGACCTTCTGGTTCCGCCGCTGGATCGAGCATTCGCGCTCGCCGAGATAAAGTGTGTTGCCGTGCCTGTCGCCGAGCACCTGGATCTCGATATGGCGCGGCTCGGTGACGAATTTCTCGATGAAGATGCGGTCGTCGCCGAAGGAGCTTTTCGCCTCGTTCTTCGACGACTGGAAGCCCTCGCGCGCCTCGCGCTCGTTCCAGGCGATCCGCATGCCCTTGCCGCCGCCGCCGGCCGACGCCTTTATCATCACCGGATAGCCGATGTCCGAGGCGATCCGCACGGCCTCGTCCGCATCGTCGATCAGCCCCATGTGGCCGGGAACGGTCGAGACATCCGCTTCGGCGGCAATCTTCTTCGAGGTGATCTTGTCGCCCATCGCCCTTATCGCGCCGACCGGCGGCCCGATGAAGGTAATGCCTTCCTTCTCCAGCGCCTCGGCAAAGGCGGCGTTTTCGGACAAGAAGCCGTAGCCCGGATGGACGGCATCGGCACCGGTCTCGCGAATTGCCTCGAGGAGCTTGTCGATGACGATGTAGGACTGACTGGAGTGCGACGGGCCGATATGCACGGCCTCGTCCGCCAGGCGCACATGCATGGCGTCGCGGTCGGCATCCGAATAGACGGCGACGGTCGCAATGGCGAGCTTTTTGGCGGTGCGGATGACGCGGCAGGCGATTTCGCCGCGATTGGCGATGAGGATTTTCTTGAACATACGCTTCTCTTTGAGTTCTTTCTGTCGCGTCATCGCCGGAGTTTTCGCAAATAGGGCAGCAAGCCAATCGCGGCGCCCGCAGCCGCGCCGATAAGGGCGAAGGGCACAACCACCGTCGCAGCGGCACGCAAAGGGTCGGTCGAGCGCGCCACCAGGGTTCCGACGGAGCCGACGTCGAGCATCATCAGCGCCCCGGCGGCAATCGCCCCGGCGAGCACGCCGGAGAGGGCAGTCATCACCAGGTGCCGCAGCACCGGCCGGTGATCGCGGCTGGCGGCTTCAGGCATGATCCGAAATGGCGGCTTCGGTCCCATGATTTCCATCACAGCGGAATTGTGTCGTGTTTGCGCCAGCGCGTCTCGAGCTGCTTGTTGCGAAGCGAGGCGAAGGCGCGGGCGATGCGACGGCGGGAGGAGTGCGGCATGATCACCTCGTCGATAAAGCCGCGCTCGGCGGCGACGAAGGGATTGGCGAAGCGCTCCTCGTATTCCTTGGTGCGGGCGGCGATCTTCTCCGGGTCGCCGAGCTCGGAGCGATAGAGGATCTCGGTCGCGCCCTTGGCGCCCATTACGGCGATCTCGGCCGTCGGCCAGGCATAGTTGACGTCGGCGCCGATGTGCTTCGAGGCCATGACGTCATAGGCGCCGCCATAGGCCTTGCGGGTGATCAGCGTCACCATCGGCACGGTCGCCTGGCTGTAAGCGAAGAGCAGCTTGGCGCCATGCTTGATGACGCCGCCATATTCCTGGGCGGTGCCGGGCAGGAAGCCGGGCACGTCGACAAGCGTCAGGATCGGGATCGAGAAGGCGTCGCAGAAGCGCACGAAGCGGGCTGCCTTGCGCGACGAGTCGATGTCCAGGCAGCCGGCGAGCACCATCGGCTGGTTGGCGACGACGCCGACCGTCTGGCCCTCGATGCGGATGAAGCCGATGATGATGTTGCGGGCGAAATCCGCCTGCAGCTCGAAGAAGTCGCCTTCGTCGGCCACGGCGAGGATCAGTTCCTTCATGTCGTAGGGCTTGGCGGCGCTTTCCGGGATGAGGCTGTCGAGACGCATCTCGAGGCGTGCGGGGTCGTCATGGAAGGACCGGACCGGCGGCTTTTCGCGGTTGTTGAGCGGCAGGAAATCGAAGAGCAGGCGCACCTGTTCGAGCGCCTCGATGTCGTTCTCATAGGCGCCATCGGCGACCGAGGACTTGCTCGTATGGGTGCGGGCGCCGCCAAGCTCTTCCGCCGTGACGATCTCGTTAGTCACCGTCTTCACCACGTCCGGGCCGGTTACGAACATGTAGGAACTGTCACGCACCATGAAGATGAAGTCGGTCATCGCCGGCGAATAGACCGCGCCGCCGGCGCAGGGACCCATGATCACCGAGATCTGCGGGATGACGCCGGATACCTCGGCGTTGCGGCGGAAGACCTCGGCATAGCCGGCAAGCGAGGAGACTCCTTCCTGGATGCGTGCGCCGCCGGAGTCGTTGAGGCCGATCACCGGGGCGCCGTTGCGCGCCGCCATGTCCATGATCTTGCAGATCTTCTGCGCATGTGTCTCGGAAAGCGAGCCGCCGAGCACGGTGAAGTCCTGGGAAAACACATAGACCTGCCGGCCGTTGATCGTGCCCCAGCCGGTGACGACGCCGTCGCCCGGCACCTTCTGGCTTTCCATGCCGAAGTCGACGCAGCGATGCGTCACATACATGTCGTATTCTTCGAAGGATCCCTCGTCGAGAAGCACGTCGATGCGCTCGCGGGCGGTGAGCTTGCCCTTGTCGTGCTGCGCGGCAACACGGCGCTCGCCGCCGCCGGCTCTTGCCTCGGCCCGTCGGGCCTCGACCTGTTCAAGTATGGCGCGCATCGCTCTCCTCCCATTTTTTGCTGATTGTGCAGAGGCTTCGCTACTGCATGTTTCCTTAGATCGTAGCCGATTTAAGGATAAAAACATGCAGCAATTCAAAAGTGCTACAGCGACCTTTGCGCGTTTGATCAGACGCACGCGCTGCAGGATCGCAATAGCGCTGAAGGCCGACTTTCAAAACGGTCGATCATGTGCAAATGTGGAATATAGAATATTGCGATATGTAAATTGCAAAGTTGCGAAGATGGCGATCGGCAAGCTCTATATCGGCCGCAAGGTCAGGGAAGTCAGAGAAGCAAACCGCGCGACGCAGGGACAGTTCGCCGAGCGCATCGGCATCTCGACCAGCTACCTCAACCAGATCGAAAACAACCAGCGCCCGGTCTCGGCGGCGGTGCTGCTCGCGCTTGCGGAAAAGTTCCAGATCGACATCGCCGAGTTTTCCACCGGCGAGGGCGACCGGCTGCTCTCGGCCCTCTCGGAGGCGCTGAGCGATCCGCTCTTCGAGACCTATCTCCCGAGCCTGCAGGAGCTGAAGCTCGTCACGCAGAACGCTCCGGGGCTGGCGCATGCGCTGATCAAGTGCCACCAGGCCTATCGCCGCAACAGCGAACAGCTCGCCAGCATCGACGATACGATCGGCCGCGACGCCTCCTTTGTCGAGACGACGCCTTACGAGGAGGTGCGCGACTTCTTCCATTTTGTCGACAACTACATCCACGAAATCGATACGCTGGCCGAGCGGCTGGCGGGCGACCTCGTCCTCGGGGAGGGCGACAATCACGCCGCACTGACTGGCTATCTCGAACAGCGGCACGGCGTGCGTGTCGTGCGCGGTGCGGTCGGCGACGAGGCCATCCGCCGCTTCGATCCGCGCGCCCGGATCCTGACCTTGAACCCCTACGCCCCGGCGCCGACCCGTGACTTCCAGTTGGCGCTGCAGATCGCCCAGCTACACGCCCGCGAGGAAATCGACCGGATTGCCGGCAGCGCCGGCTTCCGCACCGAGGAAGCCCACGAGATCTGCCGCATCGGCCTGCAGAACTATTTCGCCGGCGCGCTCGTCCTGCCCTACCAGCCCTTCCTCAAGGCGGCGCGGGAACTCCGTCACGACATGGAACTCATCGCCGCCCGTTTCGGAGCCTCGCTGGAGCAGGTCTGCCATCGGCTGTCGACGCTGCAGCGGCCCGGGCAGAAGGGCATACCGATCTTCTTCGCGCGCATCGACCGGGCCGGCAACATCACCAAGCGACACAGTGCCGCCAAGCTGCAATTCGCCCGCTTCGGCGCGGCCTGCCCGCTCTGGAACGTGCACCAGGCCTTCGAGACGCCGGGCCGCATCATCCGCCAGCTCGCCGAGACGCCGGACGGCGTGCGCTATCTCTGTCTCGCGACCCAGATCACCAAAGGCGGGGGCGGCTACCGCGCTGCGCATCCGCGCTATGCGCTGGCGCTCGGCTGCGAAATCTCCTACGCGGACGCCTTCGTCTATGCCGACGATATGGACCTCGGCAACCGCGCCGCCTTCGATCCGATCGGCATTTCCTGCCGCATCTGCGAGCGCAGCAATTGCGCCAGCCGCGCCGTGCCGCCGCTGAAACGCAAGCTGATCGTCGACCATGACATGCGCGGCTCTCTGCCGTATCGTCTGAGTGAGAGCTAAGCTGCCTCGTTCTCGCGGCCTGTTCGTTTTTGAACAGATACTGTGAGAATTTGCGTCTGTGCCTGTTCGAGATTTGGTGTAACTACAGCGCCACATCGTCACTATGCGGGTCAGGGAGGACATGCATATGGATTTTCGCCTGTCGGAGGAGCAGGAAGCCATCCGCGCGATGGCGCTCGACTTTGCGCGCGACGAGCTCGCGCCGCATGCCATCGAGTGGGACCAGCAGAAGCATTTTCCGGTGGAGACGCTGCGCTCCGCCGCCGCCCTCGGCATGGCGGGCATCTATGTTCGCGACGACGTCGGGGGGACAGGGCTGGCCCGCCTCGACGCTGCGATGATCATCGAGGCGCTGGCGACCGGCTGCCCGGCAATCGCTTCCTTCGTATCGATCCACAACATGTGCGCCGGCATGATCGACCGCTACGGGACGGAAGAGCAGCGCCAGCGGTTGCTGCCGCCCCTCCTCACCATGGAGATCCTGGCGAGCTACTGCCTGACGGAGCCCGGCTCCGGCTCGGACGCGGCGGCGCTGAAGACCAAGGCCGTGCGCGACGGCGACGCCTATCTCATCACCGGCCAGAAGCAGTTCATTTCCGGGGCCGGCGAATCCGGGCGCTACCTCGTCATGGCTCGCACCGGCGAGGAGGGCCCGAAGGGCATTTCCGCCTTCGTCGTCGACAAGGACATGGCCGGCCTCACCTTCGGAGCCAACGAGAAGAAAATGGGCTGGCATGCCCAGCCGACGCGGGCGGTGATGCTCGACAATGTCCGCGTGCCGGCGGAGAACCGGCTGGGGGCCGAGGGCGAAGGCTTCAGGATCGCCATGGCCGGCCTCGACGGCGGCCGGCTGAACATCGCGGCCGCCTCGCTCGGCGGTGCCCAGGCCGCCTTCGACAAGGCGCTCGCCTATGTCCAGGAGCGCCACGCCTTCGGCAGAGCGATCGGCGAATTCCAGGCGCTGCAGTTCCGGCTTGCCGACATGGCGACCGATCTCGAGATCGCCCGCACCTTCCTCTGGCGGGCGGCCGCAGCGCTCGATGCCGCGGATCCGGACGCGACCAAGCTCTGCGCCATGGCAAAGCGCTTTGTCACCGACCGCTGCTTCGCCGTCGCCAACGACGCGCTGCAATTGCATGGCGGCTATGGCTATCTCGCCGATTACGGCGTCGAAAAGATTGTCAGGGACCTGAGGGTGCACCAGATACTCGAAGGCACCAACGAGATCATGCGGCTGATCGTGTCGCGCGCCGTCATGGGACGGAAATAGGAAGGGCACTCCATGGAGATGCAGACCGCTCTACCGGACGTCATCGTCGAACGCCAAGGCGCGATCGGCAGGCTCCGGCTCAACCGGCCGCGCGCGCTGAACAGCCTCAACCAGGCGATGATCCGGGCGATCGACGCGGCGCTCACCGAATTCGAGCGCGACCAGTCAATTGCCGCCGTCCTCGTGACGGGCGAGGGCGAGCGTGGCCTTTGCGCCGGCGGCGATATCCGCATGATCTACGAAAGCGGCCGCGAACGGCCCGAGGAAGGGGCGCAATTCTGGCGCGAGGAGTTCATCGTCAACAGCCGCATTGCTGCTTATCGCAAGCCCTATATCGCCATCATGGACGGCATCGTCATGGGCGGCGGCGTCGGCATTTCCTCCCACGGCAGCCACCGCATCGTCACCGAGAGAACGCGGTTCGCCATGCCGGAAACGGGGATCGGCTATTTCACCGACGTGGGGGCGACCTGGCTCCTGCCGCGCGGGCCGGGCGAGTTCGGCACCTACCTCGGTCTCACCGGCCGCGATGTCGGTGCTGCGGCGGCTATCTACGCGCGGCTCGCCGACAGCTTCGTCCTGTCCGAGAACGTCAACGCGCTCATAGCGTCGCTTGTCGATCTGCCGCCGTCGGCGACCGCGGAGGATGTTTCCGCGGCGATCCGCGCCGTATCTGGGAAGGCGCCGGCCTCGGCTCTGCTTGATCATGTTGCGCTCATCGATCGCTGCTTCGCCTACGAGACGGTCGAGGAAATCTTCGCGGCTCTCGAAGAAGACGGCTCGGACTTCGCGCGTGAGACGGTCGAACTCCTCAAGACCCGCTCGGCCATCAGCCTGAAGCTCACCCTGTCGCTGCTGAGAGCCGGACGCGACAGCGCGACGCTGAACGCGTGCCTCGAGCGCGAATATGCGGGCTGCGTCGCCATGCTGTCGAACCCGGACTTTTACGAGGGCGTGCGCGCCGCGGTGATCGACAAGGATCGCAATCCGAAATGGTCGATCGGGCTTCATGAGGTCACGCCGCAAATGCTCGCGCGCTTCGAACGCTATAACGGCGCGCCGCTTTTTGCCGGCGGCTGAGCACGACGGCGCCTCGGAGGGCGCCCTGGACGCAAGATGTGAGTGAAGGAGGAGAGGCAAGATGACGAAGATCGCCTTTATCGGGCTTGGCAATATGGGCGGCCCGATGGCCGCCAATCTGGTGAAGGCGGGCCACGCAGTCAGCGGCTTCGACCTGTCGGAAGCCTCGCGCAACGCGGCCGCCAAGTCGGGCGTTTCCGTCGCCGGATCGATCTCCCAGGCGGTGCGCGAAACCGAATGCGTCATCACCATGCTGCCGGCGGGATCGCACGTCATCTATGTCTGGGACGAATTGCTCGGCTTCGTCGATCCGGGCACGCTGATCATCGACAGTTCGACGATCGACGTCGAAAGTGCGCGCAAGGTCCACGGCTTCGCCGACAAGGCCGGCTGCCCGTCGCTCGATGCGCCGGTTTCCGGCGGTACAGCCGGGGCGGCCGCTGCTACGCTCACCTTCATGGTCGGCGGCAGCGACGGTGCCTTTTCCCGCGGCAAGCACCTGCTCGAAGCGATGGGCAAGAAGATCGTTCATTGCGGCGATGCCGGTGCCGGGCAGGCCGCCAAGATCTGCAACAACATGATACTCGGCGTGTCGATGGCGGCGGTCTGCGAAGCCTTCGTGCTCGCCGAACGCCTCGGCCTGTCGCACCAGGCGCTCTTCGATGTGGCGTCCACCTCGTCCGGCCAGTGCTGGTCGCTGACGTCCTATTGCCCGGTGCCAGGCCCCGTGCCGGCCTCGCCGGCCAACAACGACTACAAGCCTGGCTTCATGGCGAGCCTGATGCTCAAGGACCTGATGCTGGCGCAGCAAGCGGCAAGCGCCAGCGGTGCGACGACGCCGATGGGCGCGCAGGCGGCGCAGCTCTACAGCCTCTTCGACAAGCTCGGTCATGGCGGAGAGGATTTCTCCGGCCTGATCCGCATGCTGCGCGGCCATGAGGAGGTCAAGGGCGGGTAGGCGTGCGCTTGCGCGTCCAAAGCGCGTAGGCCGTGTTGATACCCCTCTTCCCTGCCGGGCATCTCTTCCACAAGGGGGAGATTGGCAAGCAGCAACCTCTCGTTCAACAATTGCCCTTCAACCCAACCGCTAGACTTTATGACGTGGCATTTGCGATTTAAGTGTCAAGCGGGGCGGTGCTTCCAGCCGATCTCCCTCTTGTGGGGAGATGTCCGGCAGGGCAGAGGGGGGTGCTGCCCCACGCAGCTCGCAGTTGTTGTTCCGCGATAGCGGGGGTCGCCGCAAACCAACGCATCAGCTCAGGGTTGGTGGGGACGGCCTCACATCTGCACGGTCATGCCCCCATCCACGGTAAGTGTAATGCCGTTGACGAAGCTTGCCGCAGGTGAGGCGAGGAAGACGGCGGCAGGCGCAATCTCCTCGGGGCGTCCCCAGCGTTTCAGCGGAATGCGCACCTCGACGAAGGCCTGGAGTGCCGGGTCGGCGGCGAGATGCGCGTTGGTCTCGGTCGCGAACCAGCCGGGCGCGATGGCGTTGACCGTCAGATTGTCGGCGCCGAGCTCGACCGCAAGCGAGCGCGTCAGCGCCGACAATCCGCCTTTGGCCGCCGTATAGGCCGGGTCGCCGGCCCGGGCGGCGACGGCGGCGATCGACGTGACGAAGATCAGCCGGCCGGCCGTGGAACGTTGCAGATGCGGAAGGGCGGTCCTCGCGACGGCATAGGCCGCGGTCAGATCGGTGTTCAGGAGCTGCGCAAAATCCTCCGGCTCCATCGCATCGGTGCCCCGCCTGTCCCGCTCGCCAACCGCATGAATGAGAATATCGAGCTGGCCGGTCCTCGCGGTCGCCTCGGCGAGGATCGCTCCGACATCCCGGGTGATATCGCCAGGCGCGATGCCGACCGCAACACCGTCGCTGGCAAGCCGCTCGCGCGCCTCTGCGAGGCTTTGCCGGTTGCGGCCGTTGATCACCGTCCAGGCGCCGGCCTTGGCGAGCGCCTTTGCCATTTCCAGGCCGAGCCCGCGTCCGCCGCCTGTGACCAGCGCAGTCTTGCCGTTGAGATCGAACATTATGCCCTCGTTGCTGGCTCTTTTTGTCCAGGAGGACATTTGCAGCGAAGGGCGCGTTTCGCAAGCATCGCTGAGGGCGGGAAAGGAAACCACCCCGGCAAGGCAAGCCTGCCGGGGTGGGCCGGCGGCCGTCAGGAGAAGCGACGGCCGCTGAAAGCGCTGATCAGCTGGAGCTCAGAACGTAACGGCGGTTGCCGGCGACAGCCGGCCGTGCATTCATCGAATAGAGCGCTGTAAACTTCTTGATGTCGGCCTGGTCGACCTCGATCGGTTCCATCGCCACCATCCAGTCGACGATCTCGCTGCAGGGCGGTGTGGTGAGCGATCCCTCATAGGCCCAGTATTTGAGCGAGGAAGGCAGGAGGCCCTTCGGGTCGACGGCGTCGAGTGCAACCTCTTCGCCGGCCTTTTGCGGGAACTTCGCCGCGAGGCTCGCGAAGGTCGAATTCGCCACACCGGGGACAAGGAAAACACCGAGTACGCCCAGCGCACCGGTTTCGGCATTCTTGTGGACGAAATGCACTTCCATCGGGAAGCTCTTGCCGTCGACCAGATGCTCGCTCGGCGCGTGGAAATGGTACTGCACCAGATCGTAGGTCTTGTCGCCGCGCTTGAACGTGCCGCCGGCGGCCTTCACCTGGATCGTATGACCGTTGTTGAGGATCGTGCCGCCGCTCTTCCAGTCGGTCGCGAGATCCGGGATGTCGGCCTTGATCGCGCCCGTGATGTCGATCGGCGATTGCTGCGAGCCGGCCGAACAGGCACTGTTCTCCTTGCTCAAGGTGCCCCAATGCTCCGGGCCCTCTTCGCCTTCATAGCTCCAATGCACGCCTTCGGCGGCGTAAGCCGTCTTGACGCACAGCGGGCAAGCGGCAAGCAAGGCCAGGCCCCGGAGGAATTCACGCCGTTCCATTCATATCCCTTTCGAATGATCGCGAGCAGATAGCGCTCGCGGGGACGGGAAGTTGTGCTTATAAACCTGTCCATCAACTGTCCGGAATGGCGGAGTTCAAAAAGGCTGCGTGAAACGGATATCGCCTGCGGGATTCGCCTGTCCGGGAAAAAACGGCGGAGGGCGGCCCGTTTAGCCGCCCGAAAAGTCGCCATTTACTTGTGCTCGAACTGCGCAGAATATAGGCGAATGGGAGGAAGCCTTCGGCGCACCTCTCGACGACTGCGCTCGAACCGCTTTCGCCCCGCTGATACTGAGAGCGGGAGGGGGCAAAGTGTACGCGGTTTTCACCCGTATCCCACTCTAGCCATTGGGAAGCGATCACGCAGGCTCCGGTTGTCAAAACCAGCACTGGCGTGATCCGAGGGAGGAAAGCCATGAGGCGAATTTTGCTCTCCGCGGTCTCCGCCGCGGCGTTATCAGTTGGCGTCACATCTGCATTTGCGCAATCGGGAAGCGTCGAAAAAGCCGTCGGCGGCTACAATTTCGAAGACGCCGCCAAGGAAGCTCCGGAAACCAAAGACTTTCATTCCGCCGATGGTCATCTGACCTTCGCGATCGTGACCCACACGGCCGGCAACGGTTTCTTCGATCCGGTCTATGTCGGGGCGAAGGTTGCCGGCAACATGATCGGCGCCGAGATCCTGCTGCTCGGCTCGGAATCGCCGGTGGACGACCCGGCGCGCGAAATAGAGATCCTCAACCAGATCGTCCGCGATCCGAAAATCGACGGCATCATCATGACGACGCCGCAGGTCGGCGCCTACAACGACATCGTGAAGGCGGCCGAAGCGGCCGGCATACCGGTTGCCACGACGAACTCCTTTGATGAGACGATACTCAACCGCAGCGGCATCAGCCATACCGGCCAGGATGCCTCGGCAGCGGCGATCGGCGGCGAGGCGCTCGCCAAATGCCTGCTCGACAGCGGCAAGACCAGCGGCTCGATCCTGCTGCCGTCATCGACCGCCATGGGCAACATCGAGGTGAACAACCGCGTCACCGCCGCCTTCAATGCGATCGTCAAGACGCTGAAGGACGCCGGCAAGCTCGAGGCCTTCAAGGTCGATGCCGGGCCTGAGAATGTCGGCATCGACACCAACCCGAACGATCCGGTCAACGCGCTGGTGACGCTCTTCGAATCGCGCGGCGACGTGGTCGGCGCGTTCACGGCCAACAACGTCTTCACGCCTCCGCTCGTCAAGGCGGTGGAGCAGATGGGCTGGACGGGCAAGTTCTGCGCCTTCGGCTTCGACCTCGGCCCGGCACAGCAGGAAGGTATCGCCGCCGGCAACCTGACCGGCTCGCTCGGCCAACAACCTTTCCTGCAGGGCTTCTGGCCGGTCATGCAGCTCTACCTGCAGATCGACCGCGGCATCTCGGCCGCCAACCTCGACACGCGCGCCCAGCTTGTGACGAAGGAGAACGTCGCCAAGGTCGGCAAACGGTTCGAGAACTGAAGGCCGAAATGCAGCGAGAGCGATGATGGCGACCAGCTCTGCCCCCTCTGGCCTGCCGGCACTCTACCCCACAAGGGGGGAGAGGATTCGCGGCATGCTCATCGCCCCCACAGAAAGGTTTGGCGACGCAGAGCGTGTCGGGCATTGGGCGTCGCCACACGCATTCTCCCCCCTTGTGGGGGAGATGGCCGGCAGGCCAGAGGGGGTAGGGCGTCCGCTTCCGCCACGAACCGATCGGACGCATCGTGCGATTAGCAAGCGGAAGACGTCCACATGACACCGACCACGTTGACACCGACCATGGCGGCATCGCTCGGCCGGGCTCCCTCCCAACTCGCCGGCAGCTGGGAGGGCGGGCTCCTCGTCTTCATTGCGCTGCTCTACCTGGCCGGAGCGGTCGTCAACCCGACCTTTTTCGGTTCGACCGAGGGCCTCCACGCGCTGCTTCGCGACACTTCCCGCGTCGGGATCATCGCTGTCGGTATGACCTTCGTCATTGTCAACAAGGATCTTGATCTCTCCGTCGGCTCCACCTACGGGCTGATCGCGGTCGTTTTCGCGCGGCTTTTCGCGCCGAGCTTTGTCGATTTAGGCATCGCCGCCACCATCATCCTCTGCCTGTTCCTCGGCGCTGCAATCGGCCTCCTCAACGGCGTGCTCGTCACGATCCTGAAAGTCCCCGCCTTCATCGCCACGCTGACGATGTTGTTCATCGGCCGCGGATTCGTGCTGGCGTTGACGCATGGCCAGGCGATCTACTATTCGGGCAAGGCCAGGGAATACCCGTCTTTCTTTCACCTCGGGGAGACGAATGTCCTCGGCTTCAACAACCAGATCGCCATTTTCGCGATCGCCGCTGTGGTCGGGGCGATCGTGCTTGCCAAGACGCGATGGGGCTATGAGACCTTCGCTACCGGCGGCAACGAACAGGCGGCTGTCTATGCCGGAATCCCGGCGAACTGGGTGCGTATCCGAGCCTATCTAATCTCTTCGCTCTCGGCGACCGTCGCCGCGCTCCTGGCGGCCGCCCAGGACAAGGGGGTGACCCCGCTCTACGGCGTCAGCTGGGAACTCACCGTGATCGCCTCGGTCATCATCGGCGGCGCCTCGATCCTCGGCGGCCGCGGCCGGGTCGTCGGATCCTGCCTTGGCGCGGGACTGGTCGTGCTCATCGACAAGGTGCTGCGCGAGGGCTGGCCGATCACGCGCACCGTCGTCATTGACGGCGAGAGCATTGCGGTCGGCGCCCGCTATACGCTGCCGGCAG
Source organism: Sinorhizobium fredii USDA 257 (assembly GCF_000265205.3). Taxonomy (NCBI): domain Bacteria; kingdom Pseudomonadati; phylum Pseudomonadota; class Alphaproteobacteria; order Hyphomicrobiales; family Rhizobiaceae; genus Ensifer; species Ensifer fredii. The sequence continues at coordinate 1,642,757 of NC_018000.1, read as the reverse complement.
GCGCAGTCCTGGTCTTCCTCGGCCTTCTCCTCGTCGTCGCCGTACTCATCGAACCCTATCTCATTCGCCGGCAGGTGCTGGGCCGCTTCTGGGCCTGGCTGCGCAGGCGGCAGCCGCCTGCGGCCATGGAAATGGGTGGCGTTGCCCTCGAGGGCGTCCAGACCAAGGGAGCGATGGCGGCGGACATGGCGCTGTCGACCACGGGGTTAGGCAAATTCCTGGCCCGGCGCGATGCGCTCGCCATCATTCTGGCCGCCGTTCTGTGGCTGACGGGACTTGTGCTTCGGCCGGACTATTGGTGGAACCTCTCCAATACATTCGCCATCCTGCTGAACTATACGGAGCTGGCGCTGATCACGATCGGGCTTACCTACGTGATCGCGGCCGGAGACATCGATCTCTCGGTCGGTGCGGTACTCGCGCTTGCCGGCAGCACGGCGGCATATTTCTTGAAAGTGATGGGCGCCGATCCGATGACGGCGATCGCAATGGGCCTCGTCGCCGGCATGGTCGCGGGGCTCGTCAACGCCACCGTGACCGTCGGGTTCAAATTGCCCTCCTTCATCGCCACCCTCGGCATGTTCTACATCGCCCGCGGCTTGGCAGCCTGGTTCGTTGCCGGGCAGCAATTGACCGGCTGGACCGAAGCCTACAATCTCATCGGCCGCAAGCTGAGCGACGTCCTCCTTTATTTCGGCGTCTTGCTGCCGCCGGGTATCGTCCGCACCGTCACTGAGGTCGTCAGCGTCCAGACGGTGTGGATGTTCCTCGTCGCCGTGGTCGCCGGCATCGTGCTCGCCTATACGCCGTTCGGCCTCAAGGTCTGCGCCACCGGCGGCGACCTCCGGGCGGCGGCCTATGCCGGCATCAACACCAGCCGCATACGCTTCCTCTCGCTGATGCTGGCGGCGCTCTGCGCGACCATGGCCGGGCTCATCAATGTCGCCTATTTCCGCAGCTTCAACCCGGTTGCCGGCCAGTTCCGGGAACTCGACGCCATCGCCTCGGTGATCATCGGCGGCGGGTCGATCTTCGGCGGCCACGGGACCATGATCGGCGCGCTCGCCGGAGCGGCCGTGATCACCCTGATCCGGGCGCTGCTGCAACTCAACGTCCAGGGGTTCACCATGCCGCAGCATTGGATTAACGTCTTCATCGGCGTCATCCTGATCGTCGCCGTGCTGATCGACATATGGGTGCGCCAGGCCAACATCCTCGGAACGTTGCGTGCGCGCTTGGCGAGGCGGGCGACAACAGGAGCGGGCAGCCATGGTTGATACGCAATCGCCGCCGCCGATCGTCGAAATGCGCGGCATCGAAAAGGCCTTCGGCGCCGTGCAGGCGCTGCGCAAGGTCGATCTCGTCCTCTATCCCGGCGAAATTCTCGGCCTCGTCGGCGACAACTCGGCCGGCAAGTCGACGCTCATGAAAATCCTGACGGGCGCCTATCAGCGCGATACGGGCGAGATCCTCGTTGCCGGACGGCCGGTGCAGTTCAAGAGCCCGCATGAGAGCCGCGACGCCGGCATCGAGATGATCTACCAGGACTTCGCGCTCTGCGGAAACATGGATGTCGGCCAGAACATCTTCCTCGGCCGTTGGCCGCTGAAAGGCCCCTTCGTCGACCGGCGGGCGATGTATGCGGAGGCCGATCGGGTGCTGAAGCGGCTCAAGGTCGACGTGAACTCGGTCTACCAGAAGGTCGAAAGCCTCTCGGGCGGGCGCCAGCAGTCCGTGGCGATCGCCCGCGCCATCTCGTTCGAGCCGCGCGTCGTTATCCTCGACGAACCAACCGCCAACCTTTCGGTGATGGCGACCGAACGATTGCTCGAGACCATGCTCGAGTTGAAGAGGCAAAGCGTTGCCCAGATCATCATCTCGCACCGACTCGTCGACATCTTCGCCGTCGGCGACCGGGTCATGGTGCTGAAGCGCGGCGAATATGTCGGCGACCGTTATATCAGGAACACCGATGAGCACGAGGTGCTGGAGATCATCGTCTCCGGCACCCGCGAGACGGCGCTTACAGCCGACGAAGCAAGCCGGCGCCGACCCCAAAGTTCGCCCCTCCCCAACTCCTTGCCACAAGGGGGAGGGACTTAGCACCTGCGGCCGGTGCAGACCGGGGTGAAGACTGGATTTCCGACCGCGCGACCGTCGTGAGGCCCCTCTTGCTTCGCTACCGCGCGTACGCGCGGAGTATCGCCGCCGAGCCTTCTTCGAAGAGCCGCGTCAAAGCCTTGACGAGTGCGAGGCGGAGTGGAGCGCTGGTCGCCAGATCGGCATCGAACACGTCCCGCATCGTCAGATAGGCGTCGACGATCTGCTCCGGTTCGGCGATGTCCCGGACGAGTCCGGCGATGCGCGCCGCATGCGGATCGCGGACGTCGATCGGATTGCCCGCCTCGTCCAGCCCTCGCGCGTACCGCATCCAGGCGGCGACGCCGAGCGCCAGCCGCTCGTAACCGGCGCCTGCCATCGAGCGGTCGCGGATCGTGCCGAGAAGGCGTTGCGGCAGCTTTTGCGAGCCGTCCATGGCGATCTGCCAGGTCCGGTGCCTGAGCTTTGGATTGCGGAACCGCCGGAGGAGGTCGCTGCGGTAGGCGGCGAGGTCGAAACCCTGAAGGGGCGGCAGGGTCGGCGTGGCTTCCTCACGCATCAGCCCCTCGATGAGCGGCTCCATCCCGGGAAGCGCCATGGCTTCGGCCACCGTCTCCGCACCGGCCAGATAGCCGAGATAGGCGAGCGTCGAATGGCTGCCGTTGAGCAGCCGAAGCTTCATCATCTCGAACAGGGCGACGTCGTCTACGAAGACGGCTCCCGCCTTTTCCCAAGGCGGGCGGCCGAGCGTGAAATCGTCCTCGATCACCCATTGCCGGAATGGCTCGGTCATAATGGGCCAGGCGTCCTCGAGCCCAAGCGCCGTCGCGATGGTGTCCCGGTCGCTGTCAGTGGTCGCCGGCACGATCCGATCAACCATGGTGGAAGGCGAAGCGACGCGTCGCGCCAGCTTGCCCAGAGCCGGGTCCCGCAGTTCCGCGAAGCGCGTCACCACACGATTCAACACTTGGCCGTTGGATGGGAGATTGTCGCAGGAAAGCAGGGTGAACGGAGCGACGCCGGCCGTTGCCCTCCTGGCAAGCGCCTCGACGATGAAGCCGATCGCCGAGCGCGGCTGCCGCGGGTCCTCTAGATCATGGACGATGTCGGGATGCGTTTCGTCCAGCGTGCCGGTCGCTGGGTTGTGACAATAGCCCTTCTCGGTGATCGTCAGCGAAACGATGCGCGTAGCGGGATCGGCCATCCGGCTTAGAACGGCTTCAGGACCCTCCGGTGCGCACAGCAGCTCAACGACGCTGCCGATCACCTGCAGCTGTTCGCTTTCGCCGTCCTGAATCTTGAGGGTGTAGAGCCCGTCCTGCGGCTGAAGAGCATCACGCGTATCGGGGCTGCGGAGCGAGACGCCTGAGATGCCCCAGGAGGGATCCCCCGCAAGGAGCCCCTCGGTGAAGGCCGCCTGGTGGGCGCGGTGAAAGGCGCCGATACCGAGATGCACAATGCCGATGGTCACACGCGACGGATCGTAGTCAGGCTTTTTTACGCCTTGCGGCAGGCGGTCGAGCGTCCGTCGTGAAAGCCGCATGGTGCTCTTCCTCCCCGCGTCCGATTGGCAGCACGGGCAAATTGATATACTAGTATGCTAAATCGTGTCAAATGCGGCGGGTGCGGGTTGCGGCATCAGGGTTCCGATCGGTCGAATGAAATTAAGCTGCGCCGGGTGACGACGGCGGCCGTCATTTATCAGCGGCTCCATGCGGCCATCGTGTCCTTTGAGTTGAAGCCGGGAATGCCGCTGCAGGAAAAGCGCATTGCGGAGGAATTCGGCGTCAGCCGGACGCCGGTGCGCGAGGCGCTTCTGCGGCTCGCGGAAATGGGCCTCGTCGAGATCTTCCCGCAATCGGGCACCTTCGTCTCGCCAATTCCGCTCTCTGCCATTCCCGAGGCCGTCGTCATTCGCAAATCGCTGGAGCGCACGACCGTCGAACGTGCGGCGCAAATCGCCACGGCTGAGGATCTCGACCGTCTCGATAGGATCATCGCCCGCCAGCGCGCGCATGCAGCCCTGGGCGAGGCTTCACGTTTTTACGAAGAGGACGAGGCGTTCCACGGGGCCATTTCCGCGATCGCCGGCTATCCCGGCATCTGGACCCTTGTCAAAACGGTCAAGCTGCAGATTGACCGCGCCCGCCGGCTGACACTGCCTGTACCCGGTCGCATGACAACCGTCGTGGACGAACACGTGGCGATCCGCGACGCGATAGCGGCACATGACGTGGACCGTGCCTCAGCGGCGATGATGCGCCACCTCGGCGCGGTCATTCCCGATGTCGAGGCTCTTCGGCAGCACCATCCGGATCATTTCGCTTGAAGATTCTTCGAAGGGCCGCCCGGATTCAGGCGTCCGAGCAGCAGTCGGACATGCCGTCCGGCTTTGAAGGTCATTCAATTGCCACAAAACTGACGACCCTCGAACTTAGATCAAGGACGATCTTCGCCGCCCGTTGGCCAATGCTTCAGGCCAATGCTCTGTCGCATCCAGATTGGCTGCACTCCAGAACGGGCATCTCCCCAAGGACCTGAATGAGAAGGTTCGCCGCGACCAAAGCAGATCTGCGAGGTTCAATGCGATGCATTCCATCCAAGACCGTCTTCCAGTCTCCATCATCATTGCGAACTATAACTATGCGCAATTCGTGAGCCGGGCGATCGATAGCGCACTCGACCAAAGCTACGGCAACGTGGAGGTGATCGTCGTCGACGACGCTTCGACCGATCATTCCGCCGAAGTTCTCGCTTCCTATGGACCTCGGATTAAGCCGTGCATGAAAAAGGCGAATGGCGGTCACGGTGCAGCGTTCAACACCGGTTTTGCGGCAAGTCGCGGCGCGATTGTCCTGTTCCTCGACGCGGACGATTACCTCTACCCGAACGCTGTGTCCGAAATTGTCGCTCAGTGGGATGACGATACCGCCCAGATGCAATTCAGATTGCATATCGTCGACCAGTGTGAGCACGTCAATGACGTATTCCCGCCGCCCGAAGTGCCGTTCGACTCTGGCGATGTCACCCCGCACCTGTTGCGCCGGGCGCGCTACCAGACCACGGTCACCAGCGGGCTGGCTTTTGCCCGTTCGGCGCTGGAGAGCGTCATGCCGGTGCCGGAGCACGAATTCCGACAGGGAGCAGACGGCTATCTGGTCACCCTGGCACCGCTTTACGGGAAGGTGAAGTCGATCGAGACTTGCCTCGGTGCCTACCGCATGCACGGAAACAACCATTCGATTTTCGCCGAGAAGCTGGGCCAGAGGGCCAGATGGCGCGTCGAACACGATTTTCACCGGCTGCAAGCCCTTGCACACCAGGCCGAGGAGGTTGGGCTGGAGGTGCCCCCGGACGCCAATCTGCGCGATCCGACGCATATCGAGGAACGTCTGGCTTCGCTCTGCGTGGACCGTGAGCGACATCCGGTGGCGGAGGATTCGAGGCTTTCGCTGGCTGCGGCCGGCGCCGCGGCCAGCATGGAAATGAACGTCTCGTTGCGCCGCCGCGCCATGCTGGCGGCCTGGTTCCTGTCGGTAGGGGTCCTGCCGCAGCGCATGGCGCAGGCGGTGCTGTCGTGGAAGCTTGTCGCCTCTTCGAGGCCTCCCGTTCTCGCCCGGATATCCAAAACCATTCGCTATGTGATGGGATAGTCCGCCTCTTCCGCCGAACGCAAGGCTGGCAAGCTGCAACAAAAGCGGTAGCTAATACGACCCTCTCTTAATTGCTCGCAATGTGGTAGATTTGCGTCGGGAGCAACGTCGGCTTGTGGAGAAGCCCGATGACAGCCGGACCCGTTGTGGGCCGGATTTCATGAACGTTGCAACAGCCTCTCCGCCAAGCCGGATCGATCGGGACCCCATGAGGTGGTCTCGTGAAGAGCTCGGATTGGGAGGTGTTCAATGGTGCGCAAATTCTGTCTGGCCCTGGCTGTCGCGGCCTCTGCGCTCGCGATCAGTGCGTCTGCCTGGGCCGATATCACGATTCTCGTGCCTTCCGGCAGTGAAGGCGACGGTCTCAGGGCCGCGGCGGCCGACTACGCGAAGCTGAAAAACACGAAAGTGGAGACGGTGCAGGCGCCCTATGCCAACGTTTTCGAACAGGGTGCGAATGCCGGGGCAACCAAGTCCGGCGTATTCGACATCATCCTGATGGACGATCCGTGGATACCGTTCTTTGCGGAAAACGGTCACCTCGAGGACCTGACGCCCTACTTCAAGGCCGCCGGGGTGGAAGGGCCGGACAACGACTTCCTGTCGAAGTCGCTGGCGATCTGTCGCAACCCCTATAACTCGGGGCCTTATGTGTGCCTGCCTTATGTGGGCAACGCCCAGATGTTCTTCTATGACGCGGCCAAGTTCAAGGAAGCCGGCGTCGAGTCCCCGAAGACCTGGGACGACGTGCTGAAGGCCGCCAAGGCTCTGACCGAGCAGGGCGGCGGGCGCTATTTCGGCTATGTCTTCCGCGGCGGCCAGGGTAACCCGGTCGTTGCCGACTTCATGCCGATCTTCTGGTCCTACGGTGCCGACATGTTCAACGCGGACCGCACCAAGGTGACGATCGACACGCCCGAGGGCGCCGCCGCGATGAAGACGTTCATGGCCTTGCGCGACGTGTCGCCGAAGGGCGTCGAGAGCTATAATGCCAACGAGGTCGGCACCGCCCTTGCCGCCGGCACCGCAGCGTCGTCGATCAACTGGCCGAACTGGGTAGCGACCTTCGAAGACCCGAGCCAGTCGAAGATGGTCGGCAAGATTTCCTACAGCCCGATTCCCGCCGGCACGAAGCCGGGTAGCTCGGAGATCGGTCACTGGACGATGGGGATCATGGCGGCGTCCAAGAACAAGCAGGAAGCCTTCGACTTCATGATGTGGGCGACCACGGCCGAGCAGATCAAGATCTCAGCCGAACGCGGCAATCCGCCGGTTCGGACCTCGGTCTTCACCGATGCGGAACTGACCAAGCAGGAGCAGTTCCGCCACTATCCGGTGCTCATGGAGGCGATCCAGGCGTCGACGCCGCGCCCGCGCCATCCGAAGTGGCCGGAGATCGAGAATGCCTTCGGCATCGAGCTTTCGAAGGCGGTCGCCGGGACGATCTCGCCGGAGGAGGCGCTGAAGAGTTCGCAGGCCGCAGTCGAGCAGATAACCGGTCTAAAGTAGGCAATTGTCGACATGAGCGGGGCTCCGCCCCGCTCATGTGATCGGTGAAATTTTCTGCGGTGCGGCCGGAGCTGAAATAGGTACGGAAGGTGTCAGGGGAGGGCCGATGTTGAGGGCTGACAAGGGCACGTTCGCCAAGTCGCTCCGACCGGGAGGGGGTCTGGAGCGTTGGAGGGAGCGTCATCTGCGCTATCTGATGCTCGCGCCGACCGTGCTCATCCTGCTGGCCCTTACGATCTTTCCCAGTGTCTACATGTTCTATGCGGCGGTGCACCGGATCAGCCCCAATCCCGACCTGCCCTGGGAATTCGTCGGCATCGGCAATTTCGCCCGGCTGCTTTCCGACCCGCAATTCCACGTGGCGCTCCGCAACACCTTGGTGTTCACGATCGTCGCGGTGGCGCTCGAATTCCTTCTCGGCCTCGGCCTGGCGCTTCTCCTCGACAGGTTCATCCGGCGGCTCAGCTTCCTGAAGACGGTGCTGATGATCCCGATGATGCTGCCGCCGATCGCCGTCGCAATCACCTGGAAGCTCATCTACGAGCCGCAATTCGGCGTCCTGAACGAGATCATGTTCCAGCTCGGCCTTCCCCTCCAGGCCTGGGCCGGCGACGTGAACCTTGCCATGTTCTCGATCATCGTCGCCGATGTCTGGCAGTGGACGCCGTTCATCTTCCTGCTGATGCTGGCGGGCCTGGCAAGCCTGCCGGTCGAGCCCTACGAGGCGGCAGCACTCGACGGCGCCTCGTCCTGGCGGCAATTCTGGGACCTGACGCTGCCCTTCCTGAAGCCGGTGATCGCCATTGCGCTGCTCCTGCGCGTCATGGATGCGCTGCGCCTTTTCGACCTCGTCTTCATCCTGACAGGCGGAGGCCCGGCAGACCGGACCAAGGTCCTGAGCCTCTATATCTACCAGGTCGCCTATCGCTTCGCCGATCCCGGCTATGCGGCGGCGATATCGCTCTTCGTGCTGTTCGTCACGATCCTGCTCAGCACCTGGTTCATGAAACGCATGCGTCTGGCGGAGTGAGACGATGGCGACGATCAGGACACGCAGCCGCACCCGAGAGACCCTACTCCGTCTTGCCGCCTACCTGGCGATCCTCGTCGCGCTGGTCGCGACCCTCTTTCCCGTCTACTGGATCGCGGCCAACTCCTTCAAGTTCGACATCGACATTTTCGCCGTGCCGCCGGAATGGGTACCGCGCAACCCGACGCTGAAGCATTACGACGAAGCCTTCATCCAGCGCCCCTTCCTGCGCTATGCGCTGAACAGCTTCCTCGTCGCCGTCGGCACGACCGCCATCTCCGTGACCTTCGGCACCATGGCCGGTTATGCGCTGGCGCGCTTCAGCTACCCCTGGCAGTGGCGCAAGCAGATCTCGTTCTGGATTCTTTCGACGCGGATGATGCCGCCGATCGTCAGCATCATCCCGCTCTACCTGTTCTTCAACTATTTCGACATGCTCAACACGAAGTCGGCGCTCATCATCGCCTATACCGCCTTCAACCTGCCGTTTGCGACCTGGATGATGAAGAGCTATTTCCAGGATCTCCCGGTCGAGCTGGAAGAGGCGGCGATCGTCGACGGCGACACGCGCTGGGGCGCTTTCCTGCACGTAGCGCTGCCGCTCGCTCGCCCCGGGCTCGCGGCGACTGCCATATTCTGCCTGATTATCTCGTGGAACGAATTCCTGCTATCGCTCGTCATCACGCTGACCGAGCAATCGCAGACGCTGCCGATCGGGATTGCCGGGCGGGTGACGCAATACAGCACCTACTGGGGGGAGATCAGCGCCGCCGGATTCATGGCCTGCGTGCCGATCGTCATCTTTGCCTTCATCGTCCAGAAGCACCTCGTCCGGGGGCTCTCCCTGGGCGCGGTCAAGGGTTGAGGGCCATGGCGTCCGTCCGGTTCGACAATGTGACAAAAAAGTTCGGCGAGTTCGTCGCCGTCCACGATTTCAATCTCGAGATCCGCGACAAGGAATTTCTGGTCCTGCTCGGCCCATCGGGCTGCGGCAAGACGACGACGATGCGGATGGTCGCCGGTCTCGAGGAGGCGACATCCGGCGATATTTACATCGACGCCGATCGCATCAATGACGTGCTGCCGAAGTATCGCGACGTCGCGATGGTCTTTCAGTCCTATGCGCTATATCCGCACATGAGTGTCGAAGACAATATCGGCTACCCGCTGAAGATCCGCAAAGTGCCGCCGGAGGAATACGCGCGCCGCATCACCGAGGTGGCGCGACGGGTCGAGCTCGATACGATGCTCAAGCGCCTGCCGAAGGAACTGTCGGGCGGCCAGCGCCAGCGCGTGGCGCTGGCGCGCGCCATCGTCCGCACTCCGCGCGTCTTTCTGATGGACGAGCCGCTCTCCAATCTCGACGCCAAGCTCAGAACCCAGATGCGCGCCGAACTGAAGCATCTGCAGCACGAGTTGCAGGTGACGACGATCTACGTGACCCATGACCAGATCGAGGCGATGACGCTCGCCCATCGTGTCGCGGTGATGAACAGGGGCGTGATCGAGCAGCTTGGAACGCCGCGGGAAATCTATAACGATCCGCGCACCCTTTTCGTCGCCGGCTTCATAGGCTCGCCGGCGATGAATCTCATTCCCGGCGAGGTGAAGGACGGAGTCTTTGCCAGCGACGGCTTGCGGGTCGGCGGGGCGGGGCGCGTCAGCATTCCGCGTGCCGTGCTCGGAATACGCCCCGAAGACGTCCATGTGACTCCAGCGGAGAATCCGGACGTCAACCTTGTCGCGCCGATCTACTCGGTGGAACTCACCGGCGAGAACACCCTTGTCAGCCTGCAGCTCGGCGGCCGGCTCATGACCTTGCGTGCCGACAAGAACTTCGCCGGCCAGATCGATCAGCGCGTCGGCGTCAAGATCGAGACAGACCGCATGTTCCTGTTCGATGCGGAGACGGAGCGACGTGTCGATTTCCCGTCTAATCGTTGAGATGCTGGATGTGGATGGGCACAGGGCGGGCGCCCGTACCCCCTCTGCCCTGCCGGGCATCTCTCCGATAAGGGGGGAGATCGGCCTGAGGCGGCCCCCCGGGCTCCTCTCCCCCACCGCGCCAGTCATGCGGCGAGAGTTGCAAGTGACGCACCGGTGGTGCCTGTTGCGAATCTCCCCCCTTGTCGGAGAGATGCCCGGCAGGGCAGAGGGGGGTGTGGCCGGATACGTCGTTTTCGCTGCTATCAAACAGGGGTAGCGGCAATCGCTTTCGTCATGGCATCCGGCGCGCTCGCTACTGGTCACGAACCGATCGCCGGGAATCCCCTCGTCGAAATTCCGGCCGGCCCCTTCGTCTTCGGCAGCGACGACGGCCCGGAAAACGAACGCCCGCGCCGCGTGGTCGAGGGCAGAGCCTTCGCGATCAACCGCACCGAAATAACCAATCGGCAATACGGAGCCTTCGTCGCGGCGACCGGTCACCGGCGCGCTTTCTATGCCGACCATCCGATCCTCGGGCTCGCCGACCGCCCGGTCGTCGGCGTCAGCTGGAGCGATGCGGATGCCTTCTGCCGCCACTACGGCCTCGCGTTGCCGTCGGAGCAGCAATATGAGAGGGCGGCGCGGGGCGTCGACGGCAATGCTTTACCTTGGGGCACTCCGAACCGCGACGAGGCGCGGGCCAACATCGGCGCCGAAGTCTGCTGCTCCGGTGACGACCGAGATGGCTATCCGATGACGGCACCGGCAGATGCCTTCGCCAGCGGCGCCAGCCCGGACGGCGTGCTCAACCTTATAGGCAATGTCTGGGAATGGACCAGCGACGTTTATGCGCCTTACACGGGAGCATCTGCCACCGCCGTGCGGCACCATCGCGTGCTACGCGGCGGGTCGTGGAACAGCGACGCGCGCCACACGTCGACCACCTACCGGCTCGCCTATGATCCCGACTTCCGTTTCGCAGCGAATGGCGGTTTCCGATGCGTCCGCTCCTCGCCTTGATCGCCGCCGCCGCGGTCCTGCTTCTGGCGGGGAGTGCCGGTGCCGAACTCGTGGCGACGGCGGGCTACCGGCTCAAGACGGTCCATGTCCCCGGTGCCGCATTTGCCGGCCTTGCGCGTGATGGCGCGAGCCTGCTCGTTACCGATCTCGCGGGTGGTCGCCTATATCGCCGCGACGAAAACGGGGGACTGGTCGCTTTCGGTCCCGTCTTTCCCCACGGGCCGGACGTGATCGGCGACCCGACTGGGCCGTACCGTGCCGCGCGTGTCGATAGCGAGCTCATCGTCGCCCAAGGGTGGAAGCCGACCGATGCCGATGAAGATCGGCTTGACCACAGCCTGGTCGCGATCGATGCCGCGGGCAGGACGCGGGTCATCAGCAATGATTTCTGGAACCCGTTCGATTTCGTCGCCGCCGACCAGGGCTTCTATGTCGTCGACGCGGCGCGCAACAGCGTTGAGCATGTTGAGCCCAATGGACGAAAGAAAACGCTCATCAGTTTCCGGCGATTGCCACAGGCGGCAGATACGCTGCAGCGCCTTTCGCCGACGGAATTCGAGGCGGGCAGCGACTACGAGGTCGATGCGGTGCCAACCGGCATCGCTCTCTATAAGGGACGCCTCTATGTCACGCTCTTCGGCGGATTTCCCTTCCTTGCCGGGGCAGGGAAGGTCGTTTCGATCTCAACCGGAGGCGCGTCCGAAGCGCGGCTTGAGGCTGACGGCCTCAATGCGCCGGTGGCGATTGCCTTTGCGGGCGATGGAGCAATGCTCGTGCTCGAGCACGGGACCTACGATCAGAAGCAAGGCTTCGCAAAAGGCAGTGGCCGACTGCTGAGGATCAATGCGGCCACGAAGAACAGAAGCACCATCCTCGATGGCCTGATACGGCCGGTTTCGGTGCTCGTCTGGGACGAAAGGCAACTCGTCGTTTCCGACCTCGCCGGCAGCCTGCATTTCCTACGGCGTGACTAGGCTACACCGCGGCCGGCGGGCGCCGATGACAATAGCTCGCGGCTCAGTGCTTGGTGCTGGTTTCCTCGCGAACCGCTTCCTCGTGGTACCAGCAGCCGTCAATGGCAGCCGCGCACACGTCCGACGAAGCGAGCTCCGCCTTCCGTTGTGCCTCAAAATGGCGATCCTCGGCCTTCCGGGATATGCGTGTCGGGAACTGTAAGATCGTCGCGGTCTTGCCGTGAAAACTCGTGGCCATGCTCTGGTCTCCAGTCAGTTCTGTCGAGAAAGATAGTACGCCGCGGCACAAATTGCACATCATTTACGCGAATTGCCGAAAATTCGTTCAATTGCGTGCCGGAATAGCGAGCACTCTTGCCTGGCTGCATTTGAGGGAGGGTGTTCGGTGGGATTTTTTAGGCAGCTGCGCGCAACTGACGCATTTTGCGGCGTTTGCTCCCGTGCCGCCCGATGCGGACGCCGGAGGGCCGGTCCTAAGGAAGGGGCGGGATATCCAGCAAAATCAACGGGGTGGCAAGACACCGGCGCCTCAAGCGGAAATTTGCCGCCCGCCACTACCCCTGCCGCCGGTCCCTCGCAACCCCGTCCGAATCTCTGCCGACCGAAAAAAGAGTCTTACCGATCGTCGAGTTGGCACGCTTAATGCTTGAGGGGAGACGATCCCTGGTGGTCGAGCACGTTTGCCGTGCGAGTCCGCACCAGGAATTGCTCAAACCTCGCAGCACCACGTTAGAGAGATTCGCTAATGACCAAGTATAAGCTCGAGTACATCTGGCTCGATGGCTACACGCCCGTACCAAATCTCCGCGGCAAGACGCAGATCAAGGACTTCGACGCGTTCCCGACGCTCGAGCAGCTTCCGCTCTGGGGCTTCGACGGCAGCTCGACGAATCAGGCCGAAGGCCGCAGCTCCGATTGCGTGCTGAAGCCGGTGGCGGTTTATCCGGATCCGGTCCGCACCAACGGCGTGCTGGTCATGTGCGAGGTCATGATGCCGGACGGCAAGACGCCGCATCCGTCGAACACGCGCGCCACGATCCTCGATGACGAAGGCGCCTGGTTCGGCTTCGAGCAGGAATACTTCTTCTACAAGAACGGCCGCCCGCTCGGCTTCCCGGAAACGGGCTACCCGGCGCCGCAGGGCCCGTACTACACTGGCGTCGGCTATTCGAACGTCGGTGATGTCGCCCGCAAGATCGTTGAGGAGCATCTCGACATCTGCCTGGCTGCCGGCATCAACCATGAAGGCATCAATGCCGAAGTGGCCAAGGGTCAATGGGAATTCCAGGTTTTCGGCAAGGGCTCCAAGAAGGCTGCCGATGAAGTCTGGATGGCACGCTACCTCTTGCAGCGCCTGACGGAAAAATACGGCATCGACATTGAGTTCCACTGCAAGCCGCTCGGCGACACGGACTGGAACGGCTCCGGCATGCACTGCAACTTCTCGACCGCTTACATGCGTGAAGTCGGCGGCAAGGACTATTTCGAAGCGCTGATGGCTGCCTTCGAGAAGAACCTGCAGGACCACATCGACGTCTACGGCCCGGACAACCACATGCGTCTGACCGGCAAGCATGAGACGGCGCCGTGGAACAAATTCAGCTATGGCGTTGCCGATCGCGGCGCATCGATCCGCGTTCCGCACAGCTTCGTCAACAACGGCTACAAGGGTTACCTCGAAGATCGCCGCCCGAACTCCCAGGGCGACCCCTACCAGATCGCTTCCCAGGTGCTGAAGACGATTTCCAGCGTTCCGACGCAGGTTTCCAAGGTAGCCTGATTACTCCCAAGCCTCACATGGCGTCGACCCAGGGTCGGCGCCATGCTTTTTTATGTGGCGCCGCTCCGCCTCGCGAGAATCCACTCGACGGCTGCCACGATGTCGCCAACCGTTGCGGTCGGCGACGGCGCAAATCGCGCTTCATCCCCCTCCCTGTATTTTCCCGTGCGCACCAGCAGGGCCTGACCCAGACCGGCGCTTAGCGCACCGGCAACATCCGTTTCCGCGTCGTCCCCGACCATGACGGCTTCCGCGGCCGTGCAGGGTACGGTTGCGAGAGCAGAGTGAAAGAAGCCGGGCGCCGGCTTGCCGAGGACGATTGCTTGTCTCTGGCTGGCGAATTCCAACGCCGCGACGAAGGCTCCGGCATCGAGGCTCAACTTCCCATCGGCATCCTTGAAGCTGCGGTTCGGCGCAAGCGCCAGCAGTTCGGCGCCGTCGACCAGCTTCCGGAAGGCCGCGTTCAGCGCCGGATAATCGAAGGCATCGCCGGCGTCGCCGACGACGACCGCCATGCCGCCGTCAGCCGGCAGATCCTGGAACTCGGAAACGAGATCGGGATGGACGAGGAGATGCGCCGCTCGACCGTGCTCGCGAAGCCAGTCGCAGGCGGCCTCGGCCGGCGTGAAGAGTTCGTTCCCCTCCACGGAAAGCCTCAGTTTCGCGAGACGGGCAAGAATCGTTGGCTTGCTCGAACGGGTCGTGTTGCTGACGAAGCGGATGGGGAGCCCGGCCGCCCGCAGGCGGGCGACGGCGTCTGACGCGCCGGGCACGGCCCTCTCGCCGTCGTAGATGACGCCGGCAAGATCCAGAAGCACAGCATTGATCATCAGAGCAGGATGGCACGGGTGTGCTGCGGGTCAAGCTCCGCAATTGCGGCTTGCTTCATCGGCGTTCCGGTGCCTCCAAGTATTGAGCGCCGGTGGTCCGATGGAGACTTGTGCCCGAAATTGGTTGTGTTTCTCGAAGTCTCAACTCACCGGGCCGTTGACAATCAGCCCATTCCCCCAACATTTAGAGGCGGGGATTCATCATGCAGTTTACCGATGCACAAGCTGAGACTGTGGGTTGCAGCACTTGCGGTGCTGGCAAGCGGGCTGCCAACTGCGGCTGAGGTATTTCCGCGCGCAACGTCCGCCGAGGGATCCGTCATTTCCCGCAAGTCCGGCGAGGAGATTCGCTTCATCGACATCGAAGGCTGGCGTAGCGTGGAGGTCAGTCAGGACCTGCTTGCAGGCGATATTCTGCGGACGAATGCGTCCGGCAGCCTTGCACTGCTCTTTTCCGACGACACCCAGATGCGCATGGGGCGCAATACGACGCTTCTCGTCAAGACGATTGGCGAGGACTCCCGCAGCGAGCTTGAACTCACGTCCGGTGTCGTTTGGGCGCGGGCCAAGCGCGGCGGCAGCGGCCTCACTGTCGATACGCCCTCGGCCGCCGCAGCAATCCGCGGGACCGACTGGACGCTCAGCGTAAGCGGCAATGGAGATACCACGCTCTCGGTGCTGGAAGGCAGCGTGGAACTCAAGAACGCCCAGGGTTCCGTGACGGTCAATCAGGGGGAGGGCGCGGTTGCATCCATTGGCCAGGCGCCGCGCAAATATATACTCGTGAATCTCAAGGAGCGCGAGCAGGTCCTGCTTTATTCGGAACTGCGCGGTGTTTTCGCAGGCTTGCCGGCAAGCGGATTGGGTGGCCCCGACACTCGTGCCGAACGCAAGCGCATCCTTGCCAAGCCGCCGGTCCAACGCAGCGATGAGGACTGGCTCGCGCTCGCGGAAGCGGCGCTGGCGCATGACGGCAGGGCAGCGGCCCAGGAGGCGCTGAGCGAACTGCGGCGACCCCTGTCGACTCATCTCGAAGCGCGGGCCAAGCTCGTCGAAGCGATGATCGCCGGACTGGAGCAGCGCTATGGCGACGCGAGCCGGCTATTCGCCGCAGCCTTGCCCGCACTACCCCGAGATCGCAAGGCATCGGCAATCTACGGCCGCTGGTTCGCCGAGGCCTTGGCCAATCCCGATCGCGAAGTCCCGCCGCCGGCAGAGGGCGCCTATGCCGACGATCCCACCGCGGCATTGATGCGGGCCGCGGCGGCTTCCCACGCACTTGGTCCGGCCGAAGCGATTGAGATATTGAGAGCGGCCGAGCGCCGTTTTCCTGATGATGCACGGTTGCCTGCGATGCGCGCAGACCTCGCTTTTGAGCTCGACCGCCGCGATGAAGTAAGGGAGGCGCTTGCCCGCGCCAAAGCGATTGATCCGGATGAACCCGCCTATCTCCTGACCAGTGCTCGCTTCCGTGCGTCGGTCTCGAGCGACCTTGATGGCGCGCTCGTCGACCTGGAACGCGCCGCGGAGGTGGCGCCGGGCAATGATGCCGTCTGGAATGAACTGGGAATCACGCAGAGTGACCGCAACGCGCTCGTCGAAGCGGACGCGGCGCATCGACGGGCCATCGCGTTGAACCCGGAAAATGCCGTCCTGCACGCAAACTATGCGCGCTTCCTGATGGACAATGACCAGTTGGCGGCGGCAAAGGCGGAGATCGACAAGGCGGAAGCGCTGGATCCTCATTCCTATGCGGTCCTCGCGGCCAAGGGCCGATATCTCTTGCGGATCGGAAAGACTGAGCAGGGGGAGAAGACGCTGCTCGAAGCTTCTGCTGTGAACCCGACTTACGGCGATAGCCTGATCGGTCTGGCGATCGGCAGCTATCAACTGGGGGCGAAGGAGGAGGCGGCCCAGGCCCTCGATAATGCCGACAGGTTTGATCCGGACAATCCGTCAATCCCGTTGATCCGCTCCGGCATAGCCATTGACCAGTACCGCGCCGACGAAGCGATCGTCGAGGCCCGCGAGGCGCTTCGCCGCCGGCAGGCGCGCGGAGGGTACTACAGCGGCTATGACGCAAACCGGCAGGCCGCATCCTTTCTTGGGGTCACCCTCGAAAATATCGGACTGCGCGAATGGGGCCAGTATTACGCGGATCGCTCCTTCGATCCGTTCAGATCAACGAGCTACATTGACCAGGCGGCAAGCGGACAGCTCAGCCCCTTCGTCGGAGAACCGCTTTCTGGCTTGGATCGGTTCCCATTCGGTGCAACGTCGACTTCCTTGCAGATGCAAGGCCTTCTTTTTGATCCGCTGGCGGTCGCTTCGGAGGGTAAGCGCAATTCGCTCGAACGGAGAAGCTTCTTTGAAGCCGCGATCGGGTCCGCGCTCCTCGACAGTGGTGCGGGTCCTGGCTGGAGCAGTGATGTCCTTCTTCAAGGCACGAGCTACAGTGCCATTCCCTTGAGCTATTACATACAGGGCCAAATATCGCGCCCGGAGTTCGAGCGCGAAAACGATGCCGACGACTTCGACGGTGCCCTCTTTCAGCTCGGTCTTCGACCCACCCTCGCCGATAGTGTCTTCCTGTTTGGAAACAATCTCCGGCAAGAGATCGGTTATCCTGGTCAAATATGGAACCCGGCTCCATTCAACGAGGTCGGAATTCGTGACAATACAATTGGCGGTGCATGGAGCCACACCATCTCTGACCGGAATGTCATCCAAGCCTTCGCTGTAACGAGCGATGTCGATACTCGGAGACAGTTCCGGGTAACAGATTTTGACGCCCGGATAGTCTACCGGATCAACGAAAGGAACGAAGATGACGACATTGCGTACGGTGCAAGTCATCTATTCGGTATCGGTCCACTCACCGTTCGCTACGGTGCAGAGGCTGCGCACTCTCAGTTCTGGATCTCTCAGACAGCGACCAATTTGAGCTCGGGTGGCGTTGAAGATCTTGGTGAATTTTCCGGGGAAAGCAACGCGACCCGCGTCTATCTCGACGGCATGCTGGAAGTATCCCAGGATCTTCAGTTCCAAGGCGGGGCGTACGTCACCCGGTTCGACGGCGAAACCGGGATTTGGGGACCAGTCGACCCGCGCGCAGGCGTCGCGTGGTCCCCCATCGAGGGGCACTGGCTTCGGGGCTACTACCGGCAGGACACCCAGTTCCTAACCAACCACACCCTATCACCTGTGACGACGGTTGGCCTGGCCCCGCTTCAACTGTCTCTCTATTCGAGCGGACAAACGCGCACGGCAGCCGTTCGCTGGGATGCGGAGTGGAGCGAGCGCTTTTTTACGGCTGTCGAATACCAGCATCAGCGGTTCAATGGCCTCACTCTCGAACCCGAGGATCTGATGACGACCTTTATTACATCGGATGGTGAGATCGAGCGGTTGAATTTCAGCGCGAATTATTGGGTCGGCGATGGCCTGGGGGTCTTTGGCTCGCTAACGCTGAACGAGACTAAAGACAACACGCCCTTTTGGAATTCCGACTACAGGGTGCCGCTCGTACCGGATTACGTGGCCCAGGTCGGCCTGACTTACGTGCACCCCTCTCGCGTAGCGGTGACTGTCGCAGAGACGTTTGTCGGTCCAAGAGTCGGCTCGCAGTACTACGACGAGGATGACAATCCCGTTGCACCAGAACTGGAAGCCTACAAGACAACTGACGCGGCAATCAGTTGGAAATCGGCGAGCGGTCACCTGGAGTTCGGAGCGCAAGTGCTGAATCTATTCGACACCGAGATAGACATGGCCGAGGGGCTCCCGTCCCCTGGGCGGACCATTCGCGCCACCGTGCGGGCGCGGTTTTAACGCCCACCAACATATTCAGTCGCCAGAGCGAATTGTGCGGCGCCGCATCAGCCGCGGCGGGTATCCGGGAAGTTGGCAGGATTGATGCCGAGGGTGTGGAGGTCGCGGGCGTTCGGGCGGCGGTGACCTTCGACTGCCGCTGCTGCGGCGCTCGCTGCGCCGAGCACGGCGAAGGCGCGGCCGATGAAGCCCATGCGGTTCTTGCTAGTCATTGTCTTTGCTCACTTTCTTTCTCAATTCGATGAGCAAAAGATGAGCCCGGCGGGGCTGTTTTGCAATGCACAAAACCTCACCCCAGCCATGCAACGAAAGCAGGCCCGGTTGGCGGTCTGCCAACCGGGCCTGGTGTTGAGCGGGGCGCGGCTGCCCCTCCTCGTCCCGCTCCTCGAAGCGCCTTGGGAGGCGGAAGGGATCAGTCTTCGCTGGCAGCAAGCTGAGCGAGAACTTCGCCGCGGCCGCGGGCCCTCAAGATCAGTGGCACGACAAAGGCCAAGGTCGCGATCACCAGCAGCACCGCCGCGATCGGCGAGGTGAAGAGCACGGTAATGTCGCCCTGGCTGATCGAAAGCGCCCGGCGCAACTGCTGTTCGGCGAGCGGCCCGAGGATCAGGCCGACGACGACCGGCGCGATCGGGTAGCCGAAGACCCGCATAATGTAGCCGAGCAGGCCGAAGGCGAGCAGCATGCCAAGTTCGAAGACCGAGGGATTGGCGCCGATGGTGCCGAGCGTCGCGAACAGGAGAATGCCGGCATAAAGCCAGGGCTTCGGGATCGTCAGCAGCTTCACCCACAGGCCGACCAGCGGCAGGTTGAGGACGAGCAGCATGAAGTTGGCGATCAGCAGGCTGGCGATCAGGCCCCAGACGAGCTGCGGATTGGTCGCGAAGAGCAGCGGCCCGGGCTGAAGACCATATTGCTGGAAACCGGCAAGCATGATGGCCGCCGTCGCCGAGGTTGGCAGGCCGAGGGTCAGGAGCGGCACCAGCGTGCCGGCCGCAGACGCGTTGTTTGCGGCTTCCGGACCGGCGACGCCTTCGATCGCGCCATTCCCGAACTCCTCCGGATGTTTGCTCAGGCGCTTCTCGGTCGCATAGGAGAGAAAGGTGCCGATCTCGGCGCCGCCGGCCGGCATCGCGCCGATCGGGAAGCCGATGAAGGTGCCGCGCAGCCATGCCTTCCAGGAACGCGCCCAATCCGTGGCGCTCATCCAGACCGAGCCGCGAACGGCCTCGACCTTGTCGGGGCCCTTGTCCCCCTGCGCGGCGATGTAGAGCGTCTCGCCGATCGCGAACATGGCAACGGCGAGCGTCGTCACCTCGATGCCGTCGAGCAAATCCGGAACCCCGAAGGAAAGCCGCGCCTGGCCGGTCAGCTGGTCGATGCCGATGCAGGCGAGCGTCAGGCCGATAAAGAGCGAGGTGAGGCCGCGCAGCGTCGAGTCGCCGAATGCCGAGGAGACAGTCACGAAGGCGAGCACCATCAAGGCGAAATACTCGCGCGGGCCGAAGACGAGTGCCAGCTTGACAATATAGGGAGCGATGAAGGCGAGCCCCAGGGTTGCAATGAGACCAGCGACGAACGAGCCGATCGCCGCCGTTGCCAATGCGGGGCCGCCACGGCCGGCGCGCGCCATCTTGTTGCCTTCGAGGGCGGTGACGATCGAGGAGCTTTCACCGGGCGTGTTGAGCAGGATCGATGTCGTCGAACCGCCATACATCCCGCCGTAGTAGATGCCGGCGAACATGATCAGCGATCCGCCAGGATCGAGCTGGTACGTCACAGGCAACAGGAGCGCGACCGTCAGGGCGGGACCGATGCCAGGAAGGACGCCGACGGCCGTGCCGAGTGTGACGCCGATCAACGCATAGAGCAGGTTCATCGGTTGGGCAGCAACCAGCAGCCCCTGCAAAAGGAAGTCAAGAGTACCCATAAGTGTCTGCCTTTCTAGAAGAGCAGGCGTTCAAGCGGTCCTGCCGGCAGCGACAGTTGCAGGAGCTTGGCGAATATCGTCCAGACAAGGAAACTGGCGACGATCCCGAAGGGAATTGTCAGCCAGAGTTGCCGCTTCCCGAAGCCGCGCGCCGTCAGGGCGAAGAGGATGCCGGTCGCAATCGAGAAACCGAGCGTATTGAGCAGCAGCATCTGCGCTGCAAGCCCGCCGACGACCCAGGCGACCGGCCCGAGCTGCTGCGGCTCACGCTCGACGAAGTCACCCCTCAGCCCCTCGACAGCCGTCCAGATGGCAAGCACGATAAGACAGCAGGCGATCGCGTAAGGCACGGTGGTCGGGCCCACCTGCGAGTAGCCGGCGAGCCCCGTAAGGCGAGAAACATCCCAGAAGATCACGCCGGCAATCGCAGCCAGCACGACGGCGATGATCAGCGCCGCCCGATCAGGGCGGCGCGTTTCGACGGAAGGGTTGTCTCCCTTGTTCATTTGACCAGTCCGATGTCCTTGAGGACCGCTTCGGTTGCCGAAACGTCCTTGGCGAGCTGTTCCTTGAAGGCGTCCCCGGCGAGGTAGGTGTCCTGCCAGCCCTTGGTCTTCAGCACCTCCTGCCAGCCGGCAGACTTGGCGAGCTTCTCGACGTCCGCCGAAACGGCAGCCTTCTGCTCGTCGGTAAGGCCCGGAGCGGCGGCGACCATGCGCCAGTTCTCGACGACGACGTCGAGGCCGGATTCCTTCAGCGTCGGAGCGTCGATACCCGGAAGGCGCTCGGCGCTCGAGACCGCGATCAGTCGGAGCGTGCCGGCCTTGATCTGCGACTCGAATTCGCCGTAGCCGGAGATGCCGGCCGTCACCTGGCTGCCGAGGATCGCAGCAAGCGCCTCACCGCCGCCGGAATAGGCGATGTAGTTGATCTTGGTCGGATCGACGCCAGCGGCCTTGGCAATGAGGCCGACGGCGATGTGGTCAGTGCCGCCTGCCGAGCCGCCACCCCAGGAAACGGCGCCCGGATCCTTCTTCAGGGCTTCGACGAGATCGGCCATCGTCTTGATCTCGGAAGCGGCCGGAACGACGATCGCCTCGTATTCGCCCGTCAGGCGCGCGATCGGCGTGACGTCGTTGAGGGTGACCGGCGAATTGTTGGTGAGGATGGCGCCGACCATGACATAGCCGCCGACGAGCAGCGCATTCGGGTTGCCCTTCTGCTGGCTGGCGAACTGCGCCAGGCCGATCGTGCCGCCGGCGCCGGGCACGTTCTGCACCTGCACATTGCCGGAAATGCCTTCCTGCTGCATGACGGTCTGCAGCGAACGAGCGGTCTGGTCCCAGCCGCCGCCGGGATTGGCCGGCGCGATGATCGTGTAGTCGGCGGCATAGGCCGGAAGCGCCAGCGCGCCGGCGAGAATGGATGCGAGGAAGAAGTGTTTCAAGGTCGGTCCTCCGTAGGCGCGGTTCGTCCGCGCGGTGATTGTTTTCGCGAACGGGAGAAACGGGCGGCTGACCTAGAAGCGGCAACCTCCGACCGGATTGGTGATTTCCTCCCGATGCGCTGCTGGCATTCCGCCTCCACGGGTTGCCAGCGGCGCTAAACCAACATAGAAAGCTGACATTAACCTGACATCAACCCGCTAGCTCGTAAACGGTTTGTTTCGGCTCCGGGAATATTCACTGGAGTCTGAGCATCTCGTTCCAGCGGGCGATCAGCCGGGCGCGTTTCACCTGGTCGAGATAGACCATCAGTCCGGGACTAACCGGCACCGGCTTCAATTGCCCGCCAAGCATCTCCTGCATGGTATTGGCCGTGTTCTCGCCGGCGACCTCCGGGCTGACGGCCGGGATCTGCAGTTCACGCGCCATGATCGTCTGGCCTTCCTTCGACATGAAGAATTCGAGGTAGCGGCGACCAAGATCGGGAGAGGCGGCCGCCTGCGGCACGAGGCCGATTCGCGACATCACCACGGTATAGTCCTTCGGCAGCACGATGCCGACATCGGGATGCCGCGAGGCCCAGTCGGCGGCGTAGGAGCCCAGAATATTGTAGCCGAGCACGAAGCGTCCGTCCGCAACCCGCTCGAGAATCGCCTGGCTGGTCGAATAGAGCTTGACGCCTGCGGCACCCATTGCCTGGATGACGCTCCAGATGTCGCCGAATTGTTCCTGGTCGCGGGCCATGAAGAGGAAGCCGACGCCCGAGCGCTCGATATCATAGGTGCCGATGCGGCCGAAGACATCGCTTCCCTCGCGCTTCAGGTACTCGACAAATTCGGCGCGCGTCGCCGGCGGCCGTTCCGTCGCGAAACTCGGCTTGTGATAAACGAACACCGCCGGCTCGAAGGTCAAGGCATAGGCCGTGTTGCGCCAGTTCGCCCATGCCGGCCAGCGGCTGCTCATCGGCAGGTCGCTGCGCTGGGCATAACCGTCGTTGCTGAGCTTCACCTGCAGGTCCATGGCGGAAGAAAAGGCAAAATCGGCCGTCTTCTGACCGGCATCGGTCTCCTGGACGATCCGATCGTAGATCTCGCCGGTCAGCATATCTTCGTAGCGCACCGCGACTTCCGGATTGGCCTTCTGGAAGCCGACGATCATCGGTCGCGCCAAGGGCTCGTCGAGCGAGGAATAGACGACGAGAACGGGGGCGGCCGCATCGCCGGAAACGGCCGGGAAGAACACCGGCGCGGCACACGCGAGCCGGGCGAAAAACAACCAAAAAGCGAAAGAAATCAACAAGCGCATATTTGCACAATGCCTTAGCTGGACGCCGTTCACAAGCAAGGTCGCGACCGATAAGGTGAGGCGGGGAGAAGCGACAATTGCGAATCTTGCTCGTTGAAGACAATCAGGCTCTGGCAGAGGGTCTCTCGACCCTTTTGCGCGGCAGCGGCTATGCCGTCGACGTGGTGAACGACGGGACGTCGGCGCATGCCGTCGCCGCCGCCGAGAGCTTCGATCTGGTGATCCTGGACCTGAACCTGCCGGAGATGGACGGGCTCGACGTGCTGCGCTCCATGCGGGCTAGGCAGAACCGCGCGGCCGTCTTGATCCTGACTGCGCGCGGCTCGCCCGAAGAAAGGATCAAGGGCCTCGATCTCGGTGCCGACGACTACCTGATCAAGCCTTTCGACATCGGCGAGTTCGAGGCCCGCGTGCGGGTGCTGCTCCGGCGCCAGGCCGGTTTGCGCAGTTCGATCGTCAGCTACGGCAACGTTTCGCTGGATCTCAATGCCCGCAGTTTTTCCGCCGACGGCGTGCCGATCGAAATTCCGGCGCGCGAGCTCGGACTCCTCGAGCTCCTCTTCATGCGCGCCGGCAAGGTGGTCGCCAAGGACGCGATCGTTCAATCGCTGACCGGCCTCGATGACGACCTCAGCCCCAATGCGATCGAGCAATATGTGAGCCGGCTGCGCAAGCGCCTGGCGCCCTACGGCCTGACGGTCCGCACCGCCCGTGGCATCGGTTACTATCTCGACAAGGCGGCAAACTCCGAATGAGGACCGTCGTCTATTCGCTCCGGCGCAGGCTGCTCGGCTGGCTGTTGATCTCGACCGCGGTGATCGGCGTCATCGCGCTGATGGATACCTATCGGGAAGCGGTCAAGACGGCGAACGTCGTCTCGGATCGAGTGCTCGCGGGCTCGGCGTTGGCGATTGCCGAACGGGTGGTTGTCGCCGAGGACGGCACGCTTCAGGTCGATATACCCTATGTCGCGCTGGAAATGCTGACCTCGGCCGCGCAGGATCGGGTCTTCTACCGGGTCGACGGCCCGCCGGGCGCGTTCATCACCGGCTATCAGACCCTGCCGTCGCTTCCCGAGGCCGCCGGCCAGTCGACGAGCTTTGCCGATGCGATCTTCCGTGGCGAACCCATCCGTCTCGCAGTGCTTCGCCGCTCCGCCTCCACCGGTGTGAATTCCGTTCCCTTCGTCGTCACCGTTGCCGAGACGACGATCGCCAGACGCCAGCTCACGCAGACGATCCTCTTGCACTCGGCGCTCCGCCTCGGACTGATGATCGCCGGTGCTGCCCTGATCGTCTGGGTGGCGGTGACCTTCTCGCTGAGGCCGCTCTACCGGCTCGGTGACGCGATCGCCGAACGCAGCCCCGACGACCTCCATCCGATCGGTGAACGGGTGCCGAGCGAGGTTCAGGAGCTGGTCGACACGGTCAATTCCTTCATGGTGCGCCTGCAGTCGGCGCTCGATGCGCTTCGCCATTTCACCGGCAATGCCAGCCATCAGTTGCGCACGCCGCTGGCAATCATCCGGACGCAGCTGGCGCTCGCCCGCCGGGCGGCGACGGTCGAGGAAGCGCTGGCTGCAGCTTCGAAGGCGGATGAGGCGGTCGCCAATGCCGAGCGCATCCTCGCGCAATTGCTGCTGATGGCGAAGATCGATGCGGCGGCGAAGGACGAGGCACGCGGATCGGAGCGGATCGAACTGGCCGAGCTGGCACGCAGCGTCACCGCCGAGCACGTGCCGGCCGCCAGCGAGGTCGGGATCGATCTTGGTTTTGCCGGCGAGGGGGAGAATTGGATCCGGGCCGAGCCGCTGCTCGTCGGAGAACTCCTGAAGAACCTCATCGGCAATGCGCTGCTCTATGCGGGGCGAGGGGCGGAGGTGACGGTGCGCGTCTCAGGCCTGGACAAGGAGGTCGTGCTCGAGGTCGAGGACAATGGACCGGGCATCAGGCCGGAGCTCCGCGAGGCCGTGCTGAAGCGCTTCCGGCGCGGCGGCAACGAGGCGCCCGGCACGGGGCTCGGGCTGCCGATCGTCGACGAGATCGCCGCGCTCTACGGCGGAACGATGCGGCTTGAGGACGGCGAGGGCGGCGGCCTGAAGGTCGCCGTGAGATTTCCGGCGGGCTGAAGCGGCGGGCGAGTCACGGTCAGCCGGCCGAGACGTGGACCGCCTGACGGGCAGCCGCGAAGCCGTTACGAACGATCCTCGCCCTCTTGGCGGTCGCGGGCTTCGAGAAGAGATGCGGCGTCGCGGGTCTGAACCCGCAGCAGCTCGTTCCAGAGCTGACGAGCGAAACGCGATTGAATCTGGTTCGCGAGCTTGCGCTGCGATGACATGATAATTCTCCGATAGGTTTGGATGCGGCTCATATAGTCTATCGGCAATGCGATTGCCACGGCGGAGTCTACGGAGCTGCCTTGCAAGGCAAGCATATGTCGAGCGGCAAGAATATCGCCCGGATATGGTAGGAGAAGACAAAAATGCCGGGATGAATTTCTTCATCCCGGCCAGGTACTTCACTGGGAGAGCAGTGTTCCTTACGTCTTTTTGCGACCCTTCTGACGATAGACGTCGACGACCACGGCGGCAACGATGATCAAGCCCTTGACGATCTCCTGGTAGTAGGCGTCGACCCTCAGGAAGGTGAAGCCAGAGGTCATCACGCCGAGGATGATCGTCCCGATCACGGTGCCGGTGATACGGCCGACGCCGCCGGTGAGCGAGGTGCCGCCGATGACGGTCGCGGCGATCGCATCGAGTTCGTACATGACACCCATACCAGCCTGTGCGGTCTGGGCACGGGCTGCGGTGACGACGCCTGCAAGGCCCGCGAGCATGCCGGCGATGGCATAGACCTTGATCAGATGCGCCTCGACATTGATCCCGGAGACGCGCGCCGCCTGGACGTTGGCGCCGATCGCATAGGTGAACTTGCCGTAGCGGGTATAGCGCAAGGCAATATGGAAGATGAGCGCGACGACGAGGAAGACTATGACCGGCCAGATGCCCGTTCCGATGAAGTTGAACTGGTCGGTCAGGCCCGAGACCGGCTGTCCCTTGGTGTACCACTTGGAGATACCGCGCGCCGATACCATCATGCCGAGCGTGGCGATGAAAGGCGGGATCTTCGTCTTGGCGATCAATTGTCCGTTGATGAACCCGGCAAGGAGGCCGATGCCGAGGCCAAGTCCGATCGGCACTATCGCCGGCATGTCGGTCAGCGAGGGATAGAGCGCGCGGGGCCAGGTGGATGCTTGCGCGACGCTCGCCGAGATCATCGCCGTCATTCCGACCACGGAGCCCGAGGAAAGATCGATACCGCCGGTGATGATCACCTGTGTCACGCCGACGGCGATGATGCCGATCACCGACACCTGCAGGATCATGATCGTCAGGCGCTGAGGATTCATCAGGAAGCTCTGGCCGACGAAGAGCCAGCCGAGAACCTCATAGACGAGCGCGATCCCGATCAGCACCAGGAAGATGTTGAGCTCGGGCGGTAAGCGCCGTCTCGACCGGGCGGGGGTCGAACTCGCGCTATGTGCAGCGATATTGGTATCCATTGTCTTTCCTCCCTGCGGTCGGCGTTCGCGCGCTTCTAGCGTGCGGCAAGTTCCATGACCTTGATTTGGGTGGCTTCTGCCCTGTCGAGGAAGCCGGTGACGCGGCCTTCATGCATGACCATGATCCGGTCGCTCATGCCGAGCACTTCCGGCATTTCCGACGAGATCATGATGACCGCGACGCCGTTGCGGGCGAGCTCGGTCACCAGCCGGTGAATCTCGGCCTTGGCGCCGACGTCGATGCCGCGGGTAGGCTCGTCCAGGATGAGAATGTGCGGATTGGTGAGCAACCAGCGGCCGATGAGGACTTTCTGCTGGTTGCCGCCCGAGAGATTCTCGATGCGCTCCTGCAGGTTCGGCGTCTTCACCCGCAGCTTGCGGCTCATCTCCTCGCAGGCCGCGGTAATCTCCTTTTCGGAGACGAAGCCGCGCTTGACGAACCGGTCCTGGAGGACGGCAACCTGCATGTTCTCCAGGATGTCGAGGATCAGCAGGCAGCCGGTGTCCTTGCGGTCCTCCGTCAGGAACGCCATGCGGTTGCGGATCGCCGTATTGGGATTGTCGATCACCACTTGCTTGCCGTCGATCGAAATCGTGCCCGAACTTGCCCGGGTGACGCCGAAGAGCGTCTCGGCAACGTTCGAGCGGCCCGAGCCGACGAGGCCGGCAACGCCGAGGATTTCGCCAGCGCGCACATCGAAGGAGACGTCATGAAAGACGCCGTTCAGCGTCAGGTTCTTGACCGAAAGAACGACCTCGCCGATCGGCACGTCTTCCTTGGGGAACATCTGGGTGATCTCACGGCCGACCATCATGCGGATGATGTCGTCGCGGGTCACATTGCTGGACGCGTGCGTGCCGATATATTTCCCGTCGCGGAACACCGAGAATTCGTCGGCGATCTCGAACAGCTCGTTCATCTTGTGAGTGATGTAGACGATCCCGATGCCCTGCGAGCGCAGGTCGCGGATGATCTCGAAGAGATGCGCGACTTCGCGCTCGGTCAAGGCCGAGGTCGGCTCGTCCATGATCAGGACGTCGGATTCGTAGGAGACCGCCTTGGCGATTTCCACCATCTGCCGGCTGGCGACCGAGAGGTGGCGTACCTCGATCTCCGGGTCGAGGTCGATCTTCAGCCGCTCGAAGAGCTTGGCGGTCATGCGGCGCATCTCGCCATGGTCGACGAAGCCGAAGCGGTTCTTCGGCTCGCGGCGGATCCAGATGTTTTCGGCGACCGTCATGAAGGGCATCAGGTTCAGTTCCTGATGGATCATCGCGATGCCATTTTCGAGCGCGTCGAGCGGCGACTTCAGCTGGATGTCGACGCCCCTGAGCTTCACCTCGCCCTGGTCCGGGTGGTAGATGCCGGCGAGGATCTTCATCAGGGTAGACTTGCCGGCGCCGTTCTCGCCCATCAGCGCGTGCACGGTGCCGCGCTTCAGTTTGAACTGGACGTCATCGAGCGCGACGACGCCGGGGAATTCCTTGCGCACACCCTCGGCGGACAGGAGATATTCGGCATTGGGTATGGCACCGCTGGCGCGCACGGCTGCCATCGTTGTGGGACTGAGCGTCATTCTCATTGCCTCCCCATTTTCCGGCATTGGCCGGAACGTCCACGCGGCGGGCGGAATAGGCCTTTTGATCGGCCCGTCCAGGCCTCGGGCGGGACTTGTTTCGAATGGGAGCGCGGCTCCGGCCGCGCTCCCGGAAGGAACGATCAGTTCTTGGCCTGATATTTGTCCAGGTTGTCTTTCGTGACGAGTTCGAAGGGGATGTAGACCTTCTTCTCGATGGCTTCGCCCTTGGCGAGCTTCAGTGCGGCATCGACCGAGCCCTGACCCTGGCCGGCGGCGTTCTGGAACACGGTCACGTCAAGGTCGCCGGCAGCCATGGCCGCAAGCGCGTCCTGCGTGGCGTCGACACCGCCGATGACGACCGAGTCCATCGACCGGCCGGCAGCCTTCAGCGCCTGAATGGCGCCGATCGCCATTTCGTCGTTGTTGGCAATCACGGCGTCGAACTCAAGGCCGGCGGACAGCCAGTTGGTCATGAGGTCGGCGCCCTGGGTGCGAGACCAGTTGGCGGTCTGCTCCTCGACGATCTCGATGCCCTTGCACGCGTCGGTGGCGAGAACGTCGTGGATGTCCTTGGTGCGCATGCGAGCGGCCTGGTTGGAGAGTTCGCCCATCATCACGACAGCCTTGCCCTTGCCACCGAGCAGCTTGCAGACTTCCTGTGTCTCGAGCGTACCGGATTCAACTTCGTTCGAAGCCACGAAGGCCTGCTTTTCCGGCAAGGTGTCGATGTTTACCGGTTCGCGGTTGACGTAGACGAGCGGAATGCCGGCGTCCGCTGCGATCTTCGACATGGCGGCGGTCGCATCGGTGTCGACCGGGTTGACGATGATGGCGTCGACGCCGGCGGCGATGAAGTTCTGGATCTGGCTTTGCTGCTTGGCGACGTCGTTCTGTGCGTCCTCGATCTGCAGCTCCACGCCGTTGAGCGTCTTGGCGTAGTCCTGCATACCGTTGCGCAGAACCGTCAGGAAGTTGTCGTCAAAGAGCGCCATCGAGACGCCGATCGTCTCCGCATGCGCGGCCGTCGACATCATGACAGCCATCGCAGTGCCCAAAATGAATTTCTTCATGTGTACTTTCTCCTCCACTTTTGGTGCCGGCCACACCCTCTCTTTCGCCGGAAACTCGACTCTCTGATCGAGCTCATTCTGGTCGGACGCAGCACTCCCGCTGCGCCTCCGCGAAAACGGAACAAATAAACCATCGATTTGTTATTACGGAATATGTATTCCATTTTATCCGAGCGCCGTCAAGTACATCTTGCGGTGCCGGGCGGATTTCCGCGCTTTCGCGCGCGCTAAGCGATCATGTGCGGGACTGCAGGTAGTCCATGCTCGCGAGAAGGGCCTTGGCCGGATCGTTCAGGGCGTGCACGGAAGGCGCGAAAGGCTCGAACGAGAAGGGTCCTTGATAACCTTCCGCGCGCAGGCGACGTATCTGGCCCGCATTGTCCAGCCGGTCCGCGACATCGACCAGAACCCGGTGCCGATCGCGCATCTCGGAGACGGCAACACCCTCGTCGCTGACGCCGGAAATATGCACGAGACCGGTCAGGTCCGGGAAAAATGCGTCCTCGTCCGCGAGATGATGGTGGAAGGTGTCGTGCACCAGACGGAAGGTCGCTCCGCCGATGTCCCGAATTGCCTCGGCGGCTTCGCTCTTCGAGCGCAGCGAGCAGATTTCAAAGCCGAGCGGCTCAACAAGACCGATGAGGCCGGCCGCTTCGAGCAGCGGCTTGAGTGCTTTTAAGGCGATGCGCAGATTCGCCTGGCGCTCGCCGTCCTTCTGACCGCTGCCGTCATTGACCGGCACCAGTACCAGCGCCTTGGCGCCGCAATCGCGCGCATAGGAGATGAGCTCGCGCGCTTCCGCCTGGCGTGCCTCGTTCCATTCGTTGAAGCGCTGCAGAGCGTTGATCGAGATGATCGTCAGCCCGTGTTTTTCGGCAAGCGCCTTCACCTCCTCAGGCTTCGTTCCGTCGAGGATGGCATTACCGGAGAGGTCGTTGCGGATCTCCACCGCCGAGATTCCGAGCGACTTCGCCAGCGCAAAGAAGGCATCAAGCGGAAGGCCCGGCGCGGCCATGTGGTTGAGGGCGAAGGGAAGGGTTGTCATGGATGGGTCCTCCAGGAACATTTGGAATAGTTGCCACGGCGGTTCGGAACGTTTGTTCCATTTCCGGTCGTGACCACATTCACCGTGAAGGAGGGAACAGTCAAAGCGCTAGTCACGCCGCGGCATTGCATTCCTGCAAGAAATATAATTCCCCAATGATTGGATTCTGTCATTGAGCTTGCGATGCGACGAATGGGTTGCTCGAGGTGAGCAGCCCGGTCGAGCCAGTTAACTTGGTTTCAAAGGCTCACTTGATCCCGTTCGCCTGCGCGATGAAGTCCGACAGCATCGGCACATAGTCCTCTCCGCGTCCGGCCCCGACGGCCTGCGCGAAGGAGTTTCTTACTGCCGCGCCGATCGGATTGGCGACCCCGGCGGCGTTGGCGAAGGCGGCGAGATAGGTCATGTCCTTGAAGCCGTTGCGGATGGCGAACTTGTGGGCGTTCGGATCTCGCTCCAGCACCCAGCGGAAGAAGGTCTGGTAGAAAGGGCAGTCCATGCGACCGCCGCGCACGACGCTGTCGAAGATCTCCGGCGTGAGGCCGGCCTTCTGCCCGAGCATCAGTGCCTCGGAATAGAGCGCCGCGTAGCCCATCGACAGGAAGTTGTTGAGCAGCTTCATCGTGTGCCCGGTCCCGGTCGGGCCGGTATGGACGATGCGGCCCGCAAAGCACTCGAGCACCGGCCAGACGCGGCGCACGTCGTCTTCAGCACCGCCGACCATGACGTCGAGCGTGCCGGCGGCGGCGTCCGCCGGGGTGCGGCTGAGCGGCGCATCGATGATGGTAATGCCCTTTTGGGCGAGATCCTGCGCAAGCTTCGTCGTCACCGAAGGATCGGAAGTCGAGCAATCGATAATGGTCAGCGGCTTGCCGGCAGCGGTGATGCCGTCCGCACCTTCGACGACGGCAAGCACTTCGGGCGAGCCGGTAACGCAGAGCACGATGATCTCGCACCGTTCCGCCATTTCGCGTGGTGACTTCACCTCTTTCGCGCCTGCCGCGACCAGCGCCTCGACCGGTGCCCGGTTGCGGTGCGCGATGACCGAGAGCGGCCAGCCCTTTTTCAGTATGTTTGTCGCCATGCCCTGGCCCATCAGCCCGAGCCCGATGAAACCCACATTCGCTTTGGTCATGCTCGCCTCCCTGTGGTTGAAGCTATGGTGCACGATAAACGGGGAACCGCTAGACCAAAATTCTGGCTGTCGGTCTCGGCTAGTCTCTCAAGGTGATCCACACGGGCGCGTGATCGCTGGCGTTTTCCTGCCCGCGGACATCCCGGTCGATGCCGGCGCCGGTCAGGCGGCGGGTGAGTTTGCGGCT
The DNA here is from genome assembly GCF_000265205.3 of Sinorhizobium fredii USDA 257. NCBI lineage: Bacteria > Pseudomonadati > Pseudomonadota > Alphaproteobacteria > Hyphomicrobiales > Rhizobiaceae > Ensifer > Ensifer fredii. Next base: position 1,610,843 of record NC_018000.1, on the reverse strand, counting down.
GAGGAGAAAATGGTCGAGGCGCAGGCCCGCGTCGCGCTGCCAGCGGTTGCGCCGATAATCCCAGAAGGTGAAGAGCTGCTCCTGGGGATAAAGTTTTCGCAGCGCGTCGAGCCAGCCCTGGTCGAGCAGCTGCCGGAAGGCGGCGCGGCTTTCCGGCTGCACGAGGGCGTTTTCGTCATAGGAGCGGGTCGGGTAGATGTCGCGGGGTTCGGGAACGACGTTGTAGTCGCCGGCAAGCACCACTGGTAGGCCGGTCTCGAACAGCTCCGCGGCGTGGCTGGCAAGGCGCTGGTGCCAGGCGAGCTTGTAGTCGAATTTCGGCCCTGGCTGCGGATTGCCGTTCGGGGCGTAGAGCGAGGCGATGAGAATGCCGTTCACCGCCGCCTCGATGTAGCGGCTCTGCGTATCGGAAGGATCACCGGGGAGCTCCGCGCGCGTCAAGACCGGTTCGCTTTCGCGCGCCAGAATCGCGACGCCGTTCCAGGCCGCCTGCCCGCGCCAGACGGCGCCGTAGCCCGCGGCCTCGATCGCGGCTTTTGGAAATTGCCCGTCCGTCGCCTTGAGCTCCTGCAGGCAGACGACGTCAGCCTCGGCTGCAGCTAACCAGGCCAGGAGGTTGTCGAGCCGCTTGTTCACGCCGTTGATGTTGAAGGTGGCGATCTTCATGGCTGATTCAGGGGACCAAGCCATCGGTCCATCGTTTAACGGTATCAGCCAGAGTCTTCAGATGGTCGGCGGCCGAGAAGCCGGAGATACTCTTGCGCGGCTTCAGGTCATGGTCGCCGTCCTCGAGCCAGAGGAATTCGATCTTTTCGGATAGCGTGTAACCCTGAACCTCGTCCCTCGTGCCGAACTCGTCGCGAGTTCCCTGGCAGATCAGTGTTGGTGTTCGGAGGTCGGCGAGATGCCTGGTGCGAAGCTGCTCGGGCTTGGCCGGTGGGTGAAAGGGATAGCCGAGGCAGAGCAGCCCGGCGATCTCCCCGCTCGCATGAAGCTCGTCAGCGACCATGCTGGCGACGCGCCCGCCCATCGACTTACCGCCGATGATAAGCGGACCCTTCGCGCCGAGCTCGGCGACGGCCGCCCGGTATTCCGGATTGAGGGTTTCGGCGCGGGGCGGGGGCTTGCGCTCGTCCGTGCGCCGCGCCGCCATGTAGCCGAATTCGAACCGGGCGACGCGAAAGCCTGCTTCGCCGAGCGCCTTGGCGGTTGCGGACATAGACAGTGAATCCATCGGTGCGCCTGCGCCGTGCGCGAGAAGAATGGTGACCGGCGCATGCTCCGGTCCGTCGAACAGGAATTTTCCGACCATGGCAGTCAGCCGTCCTCTGCATGATTCCGTAAACGGGGCGATCCGGCGATAAGATCATGCGGCGATCCAAAGCCACAGCGACCTGCGCGCGCCTGATCAGACGTGCGGCGCCTTGGGAAAGTGATGAAGGTTCACGAACTGCACGCCGCGTTCGGCGGTGCGGGCCCACTGGGAGTCCTTGTCGAGTTCCAGATAGCGCATCCACCAGTGGCGCGCTTCGGCTAGATTGCCGGCGTCGAACTCCAGTTTTGCCAGGTTGAAGATCGCATCCGCATAGTCGTCGTCGAGGCCGATCGCTTTTTCGAGATGCCGGCGGGCGGTGTCGATGCGGCTTCGCTCGCTCATCAGCCCGGCGAGGTTGAACCAGGCCTCGGCGAAGGAGGGATCGAGTTTGATCGCCCGGGCGTAATCATGCGCCGCCTCCAGTTCGCGGCCGGCGGCCCTCAGGCAGTTGGCCCGGTTGAAAGCGGCGACCGAGTCGCTGCGATCGATGGCAAGATAGCGCTGGTAGATCGCGGCTGCATCATCGTAGTTGCCGGTCTCTTCGGCCTCTTCCGCCTGCGCGAAAAGCTCCTCGAGTTCCGCCTCCTCGACTGCGCCGAGATCGAGCAGCAATTGCCCGTCGAGCTCGCTCAAGCCCTCGGCGCGTCGCGCGTATATCGTCTTCGACCCCTCATGATGTAGCGACAGCGCCGTCAGCGAGGCGACGTGGCTGGAGCGATGGACGGAGCGCGCGATCGCCCCCCAGCCGGCACCACTGGCGATCAGTCCCGCATATTTGCGGGCGAGGATCACGTCGCGGAACGAATAGGGTTCGCTGTCGTGCTCGAAGGCGTCGAACAACGACAGGAGATCGAAGAAGCGAGGCGCGATCTTCGCTTGATCGATCAGCGATTGCCGCGGCAGCGCCGATGTCTCGGACGCTGTTGCCAGGCCCAGCAGCCGAAGGAAGCCGTTCTCGCTGAGCAGGCGCCGGCCGGAATCTGCCTCACGTTCGAAACGAGCCTCGATCTCCGCATCGGTCGTCTTCGTGAGCGAGCCGCGGCCGAAGACCACATAGGCGGTCTGCCGCGTGACGCCGCGCCGCAAGTGCCCCCCTTGGCGCTCAACCTCTCGCGCGATCAGCCGCCGCGGATAGGCTGAAAGCGCGCCCACGATGCCGAATGTCTTGCCGGCGACCGCCATCAGGCCTTCTTCTGTGCGCTAGGCTTTTTTGCAGCGGGCTTGGCCGGGGTGCTCTTCGCCCCCGTTTGGGCAGCGGGCTCCGTCTTGCTCTTGCTTTTCGCTGGCGGCTTCGCCTGCGACAGGCTCGCCTTCAGCGCATCCATGAGGTTGATGACGTTGCCGCGTTCAGGCGGGGCCGCGATGATCGGCTTGTGGCCCTTGAGCTTCTCGCGGATCATCTGCATCAGCGCAGCTTCGTAACGATCCTCATAGTTCTTCGGATCGAAGGTCGTCGTCTTCTGCTGAATGAGCGCCTCGGCGAGCTGCAGCATTTCCGGATCGGGACTGCCGACCGGGATGTTGCCGAAATATTCGGCCGTGCCGCGCACTTCATTGGGATTTCTGAGCGTGCAGACGAACATGCCGGTCTCGCGTGCGCCGATGGCGATCACCCGTTCGCGGCCCGAAAGCACGAGGCGCGCGATCGCGAGCTTGCCGGCCCGCCTCAAGGCTTCCCGCAAAACGATGAAGGTCTCCTCGGCCATCGCACCGTCCGGCGCAAGATAATATGGCGCGTCCTGATAGATCACGTCGACGGAACCTTCGTCGACGAAGGCCTCGATGTTCATCGTGTGGTTGGATTCGATCTTGACGCTTTCGAGGTCGGCCTCGTCGATGACGATGTATTTCTTGTCCTCGTATTCATAGCCCTTCACCAGGTCGGATCGTTCGACGAGGCCCAGCTCCGGATCGACCGGCTTCATGTTGATTCGGTTGTGCGTCTCCTTGTGAAGCTGGTTGAAGGTGATGCGCTCGCTGGTGGTCGTGGCGGGATAGAGCCGTACGGGACAGCTCACGAGGCTGAGCCTCAGATAACCCTTCCAACTTGCCCTGGGTGCCATAAGTGTCTCCTGCGCGGTGCTCTACCGGGTTACTTTTCCGCATTGGCAAGCATAGGCAAATCCCGTGCACAGTCGTCGATATCGGCCCAGGGATCGCCGGACATGGCCAACAGGCCAGGTAACGAAGAATAATTTAAATCCTCGGGAGCGTCGATAGTCTCAAGATCGGTCCAGCTTAAGGGCGTAGAGGCCGGCAGATTCGTGCGGGCGCGAAGCGAATAGGGTGCTGCTGCCGTGTGCCCGCGGGCGTTGCGGTGGAAGTCGATGAAGATGCGCTTCACGCGCTTGCCCTTGCTCATCGTGGTGATGAAGCTTTCGGGCGCCGTTGAGGCGAGGTGGGTGGCAATATCGCCGGTCGCCTTGTGCACTTTCTTCCAGTCGAGCTTCGGGCGGATCGGCACGACGACATGGACGCCCTTGCCGCCCGAGGTCTTGACGAGAGGAATGAGGCCGAGCGCCTCGAGCTCCCCCTTTATGTGAACGGCCGCCTCGACCACTTCGCGCCAGCCGATGCCCTCGCCAGGATCGAGGTCGAAGACGACCCGGTCGGGTCTCTCGAGCCGCGCCCGTGTCGAGCCCCAGGAATGGAATTCGACCACGCCGAATTGCGCCAGTGCCAGGTAGCCTTTGGCGTCTTCGACCGAAAGGTAGCGTTTCGTCTCGCCCTCCGAACTCATGGCTTCGAAGCTCGCCACCGAAGGCGGCATGCCGGTGAAGGGGTGCCGCTGGAAGAAGCAGTCCGCGAACTTGCCCGTCGGGCAGCGGACGAGCGAAACCGGGCGTCCGAGGATATGCGGCAGCATGAAATCGCCGACCATGGCGTAGTAGACGGCGAGATCCAGCTTGGTCGGCCCGGATTTGCCGAACAGCCGACGGGTCGGGTTGGTGATCGAGATGCTGGCGAGGTCCGCGTCGGAAATCAGCCGTTTTCGCTGGCCCGAAACGGGAGCCGTGAGTTCGACCTCGCGAAGCCCCTTGAACACGGGATGACGGAGCGCGTTGTCTGTCGTGCGATTGCCGTAGTGAATGCGCGCCGTCAGCACCGGACGGACCCAGTTGATCTCCTTCGGCGCCCCCTCGATCTTGGCGGCCCCGGCGCGCAGCGGTTCCAATCGTGCCAGCAACTGCTTGAGCATGGCCGCGTCGAAACCCGTGCCGACCTTGCCGCGATACTGCAGTTCGCCGTCCACCCACTCGCCCAGCGCCAGCGCGGCGATCCCTTCGGCCGCCTCGGACATGGTATAGCCGGCGATCACGAAGTCTTCGGCCTTCAGTGCCTTCGTCTTGGTCCAGGTCTTGGAGCGCCCGCTCTGATAGAAAGCTGTCGCACGTTTCGATATGACCCCCTCGAGGCCCAGTTCCGACGCATGCTCGTAAAAGGCGCGTCCATCACCGACGACGTGATCGCTGAACTGGATGGCCGAGCGGCTGGACAGTTGCGCGGCGAGCAGTTGTTTGAGCAGCGCCTTGCGTTTCTCGAGCGGGACATTCACGAGGCTCCAGCCGTCAAGATAGACAAGGTCGAAGGCATAGAACACCAGCCGGTTGTCGGCGCCGGTGGACAGCGCTTCCTGAAGAAGGGCGAAACGGCTGATGCCTTCCTCGTCGAGCGCGACGATTTCGCCGTCGATGACAGCGTCGCGGCACGGCAGCCGCCGAATGGCTTCGGGCACATCGCCATAGCGCCTTGTCCAATCGAGGCCGCCGCGGGTGATCAGGCGCACCTCGTCGCCGGATAGATGCGCCATCGTGCGGTAGCCGTCGAACTTGATCTCATGCAGCCAGACCTCGCGCCCGGGGGCACTACCAGGCGGAATCGCCGTCTGTATGGCAAGCTGCGGCTCGATGCGTGTCGGTGCCGTTGCCTTTGTCGCACCGGCAAGGGCGCCCGGCCTCAGCTTCACCGCCTTGGCCGCTGGCTTCGCCTTTTCGAGAAGCTCCTCGATCCGCCGGCCGGATTTGACGCTTTCCGGCCGGGCGGCGAGAATGTCGGTGGAGGGATCGGCGGCAGGATCGCGTTCCTTGAAGAGAAGCCAGTGAGTCTGGTTCTCTTCCCCCGGCCTGGGCTTCAGCCGCGTCAGCATCCAGCCGCCGTTCAGCTTTTCACCGGCCAGGCGAAACTTGAAGGCGCCGGTCTGGAGGCTTTTCTGGACGTCCTCCATCGGCGCCCATACGCCGGTGTCCCAGACGATCATCGGGCCGGCGCCATATTCGCCCTCCGGGATGACGCCCTCGAAGTCGATATATTCGATCGGATGATCTTCGGTCTCGACCGCCAGACGCTTGTCGGCGGGGTTGAGCGAGGGGCCCTTGGGCACGGCCCAGCTCTTCAACACGCCGCCGACCTCAAGTCTCAGGTCATAATGGTCCGCTGTCGCATGATGCTTGTGCACGACGAAACGGTTGCCGCCGCCGGCGGGGCTGCCGACCGGCTCCGGCGTCTTCGAAAAATCCCGCTTCTTGCGGTAGGCTTCTAGCTTGGACGTCGCCATGCGACCAAGCTATGGCCTATCCGTCGAACCCGCAATATCGGCTGATGCGAGCCGGAAACGAAGCGTCCCGGCTCGAGCGGCTCCAGCCTTAGGCGAACCGGCCAGGCGTGCCGAGCGCCATATGGCGGTTGACGTCCTTGTAGAGCAGGTAACGGAACTTGCCCGGTCCGCCGGCATAGCAGGCCTGCGGGCAGAAGGCCCTGAGCCACATATAGTCGCCGGCTTCGACCTCGACCCAGTCGGCGTTGAGGCGATAGACGGCCTTGCCTTCGAGAACGTAGAGGCCGTGCTCCATCACATGGGTTTCCATGAAGGGGATGACGCCGCCCGGCTCGAAGGTGACGATCGTCACATGCATGTCGTGACGCATGTCCGAAGGATCGACGAAGCGGGTCGTCGCCCAGCGACCGTCCGTATCGGGCATCGGCGTGGCAGTGATTTCGCTTTCGTTGGTGACGATAGGTTCGGGGAGGGGGATTCCCTCCACCTTTTCGTAGGCTTTGCGGAACCAATGAAACCGGGTCGGCGTGGAACCATCATTGCGGAGGCTCCATTCGGCGCCGGGCGGGATGAAGGCATAGCCGCCAGGCTGCATCCGATGGGTTTCACCGCCGATCGTCAGGCGGAAGTCCCCGTCAACCACGAACAGCACGGCTTCCGCGCGGGGGTCGCTCTCGGGTCGATCGCTTCCTCCCGAGGGCCCGACCTCCATGATGTATTGCGAGAATGTCTCGGCGAAGCCTGACAGCGGCCGCGAAAGCACCCAGAGACGCGTGTTCGTCCAGTGCGGCAGATAGCTCGTGACGATGTCGCGCATCACGCCTTTCGGAATGATCGCATAGGCCTCGGTGAACACCGCCCGATCCGTCAGCAGGTTGGATTGCGGCGGGTGACCGCCTTGGGGGAAATAATAGTTGCTCTGCATTTTTTCGTTACCTGTTGAAGTGTCTGTTCGAACCGGCTTTGGCACTAACGGCTGTTGATGGAATGGGCGATGGCCGAAGCCGGGACGGCGACATCACTTATGCCGGCTGCGGGGGTGTGGAGCACAGGTGCAGGCCCTGGGTTTGCGGGCTGATCGCCGTTGAGCACTCGGTGCGCCTGCTCGCGATCTATGTCGCCCTCCCAGACGGCAATGACCACGGCGGCGACGCAATTGCCTATCAAATTTCCGAGGGCTCGGGCAATGCCGACGAACCAGTCAACCGACAGGACCAGCACTAGGCCGATGGCCGGGATGACCGGAATGGCCGAAAGCGTTGCCGCCAGCACGACGATGGCGGAGCCCGGTATGCCGTGCGCGCCCTTCGAGGTCAGCAACGCCACGCCGAGGATCAGCAAAAGGTCGCCAGATGCCAGCGGCGTATTGGTGGCCTGGGCGATGAACACGGCCGCGAGCGTCAGATAGATCGAGAATGCGTCGAGGTTGAACGAATAGCCGGTGGGAATGACCAGGCCGACAGTCGAATCCTTGATTCCGAGCCGTTCGAGCTTGCGCATGATCTGCGGCAGAACGCTGTCGGAGGAGGCGGTAGCCATCACGATCATCAACTCCTCGCGCAAGTATCCGAGGAACTTGAAGATGCTGAACCCGGCAATCCGCATGATCAGGCCGAGGACGCCGAAGACGAACAGCAGGATCGTCGCATAGAGCAGAACGACCAGATAGCCGAGCTGCTGCAGCGAGCCGATGCCGTATTTCCCGACCGTGTAGGCGATCGCGCCGAAGACGCCGATCGGCGCCAGCCGGACGATGAAGCCGATCACCTTGAAGAGTACCTGAGTCGTTTGATCGATCAGATCGGCAACCTGCCTGCCGCGCTCGCCAACGAGCGCAAGGGCCGATCCGAAGAGCACCGCAATCAGCAGCACCTGCAGGACATCGCCCTTGGCGAAGGCGTCGACAATCGTCGTCGGGATGACCCGCATCAGGAAGTCGACGGTGCCGGTGACCTGGGAAACCTTTTCGGTGTAGGCACCCAGGGCGTTTGCATCGAGCGTCGTCGGATCGACGTTCATCCCGTGGCCGGGGCCGAAGACATAGGCCGCGATCAGTCCCAGCGCGAGCGCCAGCGTCGTCACGGCTTCGAAATAGATGAGCGACTTGAGCCCGACCCGCCCGACCTTTCTAAGGTCCCCGGCGCCGACGATGCCGTGCACGACCACGCCGAAGACCAGAGGCGCAATCACCATCTTGATCAGTTTGATAAAGCCGTCTCCCAGCGGTTTCAGCTGCGCCGCAAATTGCGGCCAGAAGACCCCGACAAGGATACCGAGGACGAGCGCGATGATGACTTGTCCGAACAAGGACCTGCTGAACCTGGACATTTGTTTCCTCCCAGAAACGCTGTGAGCCGGGCGCTGCGACTGGCAATCGCGGAAGCCGTTGCGCCTGCCGCCGCCTGCTCATGGATTTGGACCGTTTCAAGGGCGTGCACCCTCCTCGTGCGACGCCCGGCCTATCAATAGCGATGGGAACAAAATGAAACCGATATGTCCAATATATTGTTTAACTTGATCGAGATGTTTATCATATCGAAAATGTGGGAGGTTGCGATGGAGCTACGGCATTTGCGCTATTTCATCGCCGTCGCCGAGGCGGCGAGTTTTACGGCGGCGGCAAGGAGCTTGAACATCTCGCAGCCGCCCTTGAGCCAGCAGATCAAGGATCTGGAGGAAGAGGTCGGCACGCGCCTCTTCGAGCGTACGAGCCGGCATGTCGAACTCACCGAGGCCGGCGTCAGTTTTCTCGAGCAAGCGCGGATGATCCTCGGGCAGGTGGAACATGCCACGCATCAGGCGCGCGCCATCGGGTCCGGCCAGGTGGGCATGCTCAATATCGGCACGACCGGCTCGGTCCTGCTCGGTCAGTTGTCGACCCTCATAGCGCGGTTCCGCGACCGTTGGCCGGGTGTCTTCGTCCGCATTCATGAAATGGACCCGCAGGCGCAGGAGTTGGCACTGCTTTCGCACCGCACCGACCTCAGCTTCGTGCGCAAGCCGCGCTACAATGCCGAACTCGTCGGTAAGGTGGCCTGGCACGAAAAGGTAGGCGTCGCACTGCCGGCACATCACCCGCTCGCCCGCCATGAAACGGTCGAACTCGCGGCACTGCGGCAGGAAAGCTTCGTCTTTCTCCGCCTGGCGGACTCCCGTTTCGCCCGCTATCTGCACGACTGCTGCGTCGCGGCAGGCTTTGTGCCGAACATCACCAATGAGGTCGTCGAATCCTATTCGCTGACCAGTCTGGTCTCCGCAGGTCTCGGTGTGGCGCTCGTTCCGGAATGCATCCGGAATCTCTCGCGTCCCGGTGTCGTCTATCGTCCGCTTGCGGATCCCGCACCGGAAGCCGATGTCTACGTCCTCAGCCGGCCAAACCGCGGTCCGGTGGTCGCGAGCTTCCTGGAGGCGACCGAGTCAATGTTCGGGTAGCGGCGCCTCAGCTCTCTCCCGGCCGGTGGCCGCCGATGGCGCGGGTCAGCTCGTCAGCCGTCCGGCGCACGAGCGAGCCGAGTGCTTCGAGCCTGTTGTCGTCGATGCGGACCGACGGCCCGGAGATCGAGATGCCGCCGATCGCCTCGCCATATTCGTTGAACAGCGGAGCGGCGATGCAGCGCATGCCGAGCGTGTGTTCCTCGTCGTCGATCGACCAGCCGCGATTGCGGATATCCTGGATGTTCCTGATCAGCCCCGGCAACGTATCGATCGTCCGGTCGGTGAAATGCGTCAGCGTCTTGCCGCCGAGCGTCTTGGCGATTTCCGTATCCGACCAAGTGGAAAGGATCGCCTTGCCGATACCGGAGGCGTGGCTCGGTCCGCGCCGTCCGGGGCGGAAGAAGGCACGCATCGGCGCATGGCTTTCGACCTGCGAGATAAACACGACGTCGCCATCGTCCTCGATGCCGATATTGGCCGTTTCGCCGGTTTCGTCCATCAAACGCTTCAGGAAAGGCCGGCTGATCGTGCCGAGCTTGCGGAACCGCAGAAAGGCGTTGCCGATCTCGAAGGCCCTCACGCCAATCGTCCACTCGCCTGTATCTGGATCATGCGCGACCATGCCGTGGCTCGAAAGCGAGGTCAGCAGGCGGTGGATCGTCGATGGCGCGAGCCCCGTCTCATCGGCCAGGTCGGTCAATGTCGAACCGTCGCGATCTGCCACGAGGCTGAAGAGCGCCAGGCTGCGGTCGAGCACTTGAACGGAGGACGGAGTCGAATTGGCGCCCGCCTTCCGGCCCCGCTTGCCTTTTGTTTGCTCCGAAACCACCGCCACCGCGAATTCTCCGTCACGACTCTCTCATTAGCCAATAGCGGCGACGCGCGGTTTTGACCAGTGCCGCGCATAGATCTCGCTTCCTGCAATTTCCATATAATGGCAATTAATTCCATTTTTATGTTGACGAGGCCAATTTATGGATTATGTTTCCATTAAACAGGAGGAGTTGTCATGGCCAAGATGCGTGCTGTCGATGCAGCGGTTCATGTTCTGGAAAAGGAGGGGATCGATTGCGCCTTCGGCGTTCCGGGGGCGGCGATCAATCCGCTCTATTCGGCGGTGAGAGCCCGCGGCTCGATCCGCCATATTCTTGCCCGCCACGTTGAAGGCGCCTCGCACATGGCCGAGGGTTACACCCGGGCGAAGCACGGCAATATCGGCGTCTGCATCGGCACGTCAGGGCCAGCCGGCACCGACATGATTACCGGCCTCTACTCGGCCTCGGCAGACTCGATCCCGATCCTCTGCATCACCGGCCAGGCGCCGCGCGCCCGCCTCGACAAGGAGGATTTCCAGGCGATCGACATCGCCGCGATCGCAGGGCCGGTCACGAAATGGGCGGTCACTGTCATGGAGCCGGCGCTGGTTCCTTTCGTTTTCCAGAAGGCGTTCCATCTGATGCGCTCGGGCCGGCCCGGGCCGGTGCTCATCGATCTGCCGGTCGACGTCCAAATGGCCGAGATCGAGTTCGATCCGGAGACCTACGAGCCGCTCGCGCCCTACAAGCCCGCCGCGAGCCGAGCCCAGGCCGAAAAGGCGATCGCCATGCTGAACGCGGCGGAACGGCCGCTGATCGTTGCCGGCGGCGGTATCATCAATGCGGACGCGTCGGACCTGCTCACCGAGTTCGCCGAGATCACCGGCGTCCCGGTCATCCCGACCCTGATGGGCTGGGGAACTATCCCCGACGACCACCCGCTGATGGCTGGCATGTGCGGCCTGCAGACCTCGCACCGCTACGGCAATGCGACGCTGCTTGCTTCCGACTTCGTCTTCGGCATCGGCAACCGTTGGGCCAACCGCCACACCGGTAACGTCCCGACCTATACGGAGGGGCGCAAGTTCATCCATGTCGATATCGAGCCGACGCAGATCGGCCGCGTCTTCGCGCCGGATTTCGGCATCGTCTCGGATGCGGGGGCCGCACTCAAGCTCTTCCTCGACGTCGCGACCGAATGGAAGACCGCCGGGAAGCTGCGCGATTGGTCGGCCTGGGCGGAGGAATGCCGCGAGCGCAAGCGCACCATGCTGCGCAAGACCCACTTCGACCAGACGCCGCTCAAACCGCAGCGCGTCTACGAGGAGATGAACAGGGCCTTCGGCCGCGACACCTGCTTCGTTTCGACCATCGGCCTCAGCCAGATCGCCGGCGCGCAGTTCCTTCACGTCTACAGGCCGCGCAACTGGATCAATTGCGGCCAGGCCGGTCCGCTCGGCTGGACCCTGCCGGCAGCGCTCGGCGTACGCGCTGCCGATCCCAACCGGCCGATTGTCGCGCTTTCCGGCGATTACGACTTCCAGTTCCTGATCGAGGAACTCGCCGTCGGGGCGCAGCACAAGCTCCCTTACCTGCATGTCGTCGTCAACAATTCCTACCTCGGCCTGATCCGCCAGGCCCAGCGCGGCTTCGACATGGATTTCGAGGTGAGCCTCGCCTTCGACAACATCAATGCGAGCGGCGACGCGGAAAAGAGTTACGGCGTCGATCACGTCGCCGTCGCGGAGGGCCTCGGCTGCAAGGCTATCCGGGTCCGCAGCCCCAATGAGTTCGCCGATGCCTTCGAACGGGCGCAGGCTCTGATGGAGGAACATCAGGTGCCGGTCGTCCTCGAATTCATCCTCGAGCGGGTCACCAACATCGCCATGGGCGCCGACATCAACGCCGTCGTCGAGTTCGAGGAGCTTGCCGCGCGCGGCGAGGACGCGCCGACCGCAATCGCCGCCCTGCTCGACTGAATGATTTTCCAACGGAGGAGTAACCGCATGCCGAGATTTGCAGCAAACCTGACCATGCTGTTCAACGAGGCGCCGTTCCTTTATCGCTTTTCGCTCGCCGCGAAGGCCGGTTTCGAAGGGGTGGAATATCTCTTTCCCTACGAGTTCGAGAAGATGGCCCTGCGTGCCGCCCTCGAGCGCCACGGTCTCACTCAGGTTCTTCATAATCTTCCCGCCGGCGACTGGGCGAAGGGTGAACGCGGCATCGCCATCCTGCCGGATCGGATCGACGAATTCCGCCGGGGTGTCGCGAGCGCCATCGACTATGCGACGGCGCTTGACTGCAAACAGGTCAACTGCCTCGTCGGCATCGCACCCGACGGCGTGCCGGAGAGCGCACTGCGCACGACGCTTGTCGCCAATCTGAAGCTCGCGGCTGCTGAGCTCGGCAAGCACGGCATCCGCCTGTTGATCGAGCCGATCAACCGCTTCGACATTCCGGGCTTCTATCTCAACACCGTCGGTGAGGCGGCCGCGATCATCGAGGAGGTGGGCAGCGACAACCTGTTCATCCAATACGATCTCTATCACCAGCAGCGCACCGAGGGCGAACTCATCGGCACCTACAAGCGCCATGCGGAGCGGATCGCCCACGTCCAGCTTGCCGACAATCCCGGCCGCAACGAGCCGGGCACCGGCGAGATCAACTATCCCTTCGTCTTCGACGCGCTGGAGGCCGCCGGCTACCAGGGCTGGATCGGCTGCGAATACAAGCCGCGCACGACCACCGCGGAAGGGCTCGGCTGGCTCGGCACTGAACATAAGCGCCGGCAATCCGCAGACATCATCAAGATCAGGAGCTAAGGACAATGGCAACTATCGGTTTCATCGGACTGGGTATCATGGGCACGCCGATGGCGCGCCACCTGCAGGATGCCGACCACACCATCATCACCTCGAAATTCGCCATCGCGCCGCGCCAGGAGCTCCTTGAACATGGTCTCAGGTTCGTCGAGACGCCGAAAGCGCTCGCCGAGACCGTCGACACGATCATCCTGATGCTGCCGGACACGCCGGAAGTGAAGGACGTTCTCTTCGGCGAGAACGGCGTCTCCCACGGTCTCGGCAAGGGCAAGCTCGTCATCGACATGAGCTCGATCTCGCCGATCGAGACGAAGGAATTTGCCAGGAAGATCCGCGAAACGGGGGCGGAATATATCGATGCGCCGGTCTCGGGCGGCGAGGTCGGTGCCAAGAATGCCACGCTCAGCATCATGGCGGGCGGCACGGAGGAATCCTTCGAACGCGCCCTGCCGCTCTTCAAGCTGATGGGCAAGAACATCACGCTCGTCGGCGATTGCGGCGACGGCCAGGTCACCAAAGTTGCCAACCAGATCATCGTCGCGCTGACGATCGAGGCGGTTTCCGAAGCGCTGGTCTTCGCCTCGAAGGCGGGAGCAGACCCGGCGCGCGTTCGCGAGGCGCTGATGGGCGGCTTTGCTTCCTCGCGAATACTCGAGGTGCATGGCGAGCGGATGATCAAGCGGACCTTCGAGCCGGGCTTCCGCATCTCGCTGCACCAGAAGGATCTGAACCTGGCGCTGCAGGGAGCGAAAAGCCTAGGCATCTCGCTGCCGAACACCGCGGCGACCCAGGAACTCTTCAACAACTGCGCCGCCAATGGCGACGGCGGGCTCGACCATTCCGGTCTGGTCCGGGCGCTCGAGCGGATGGCGAACCACGAGGTCGCCTGAAGCTGCGCGGGACGAGGAAAAGTGTGTGCGGCTTTCCGCCCGCATCCCGCTCTGATCTTTGGAATCGATCACCGTTTATGATCTTGGGTCGTTTCGACCCAAGATCATCGTGATCTAGACGCGCATGATCCGCCGGGCGGGCGTCCCCATCCACTACGGCAATCATGCACCCGGGCGACGGAAGGAGGAGCCGCCGCCCGGGCTTTTGCGAACGGGAGGAAAAATGGTCGCCATCGCCGATCCGCGTCAATTCCTGCAGTCTTTGTTCACCTGTGCGGTTGCTGCCGCCAATCCGGCGCGCGTCCTTGCCGCCAATCTGCCGGAGCGGCCGAAAGGCCGCACCGTCGTCATCGGCGCCGGCAAGGGTGCAGCGCAGATGGCGCAGGCCTTCGAGGCGCTGTGGCCGGGGCCGCTCAGCGGCGCCGTGGTGACGCGTTACGGCTTCGGCGTTCCCTGCCGGCATATCGAAGTGCTCGAAGCCTCTCATCCCTTGCCGGACGAAAGTGGACTACAGGCCTCGAAGCGTCTGCTCGCCGAGGTCAGTGGCCTGACAGAGGACGACCTTGTCGTGGCGCTGATCTGCGGCGGCGGTTCGGCGCTGCTCCCGTTGCCGCCGGCGGGGCTGTCGCTCGACGACGAGATCGCCGTCAACCGCGCGCTGCTTGCGTCCGGTGCGCCGATCCGGGCGATGAATGCCGTGCGCAAGCACGTCTCGACCATCAAGGGCGGGCGGCTGGCCGCCGCAGCCTATCCGGCGCGGGTCGTGTCGCTCGTCGTTTCCGACATTCCGGGCAACGATCCGGCGCTGGTGGCCTCCGGTCCGACGCTCGCCGACGACAGTACGCGCGCGGACGCCTTGAAGGTCGTCGAGCGCTATCGCCTGGCACTGCCAGAAGGTGTGCTGACGTGGCTAGCGAGCGAGGCGGCGGATGCGCCGAGGCCCGACGATCCACGTATTGCCCGAAATCAAGTTCGGCTGATCGCGTCGGCCGGCGTCTCGCTGGAGGCTGCCGCGGCCAAGGCACGGGCGGGCGGGGTCGAAGCGATCATTCTTTCGGATTCGATCGAGGGCGAGGCACGCGATGTCGGGCTGGTCCATGCCGCCATCGCGCGCGAGGTGGCAACCCGCAGCCGTCCATTCAGGAAGCCGGTCGTCGTGCTTTCGGGCGGCGAAACCACTGTGACGGTAAACGGTGCCGGCAGAGGCGGCCGCAATAGCGAGTTCCTGTTGTCGCTCGCCCTCGGCATTGACGGCGTCGGCGGGATTTCGGCGCTGGCGGCCGACACCGACGGAATCGACGGCTCGGAAGACAATGCCGGCGCGTTCGCCGACGACACGACGATCACCCGGCTCCTCAGGCAGCGGATCGACGCGGCGGCGCTGCTCCAGCGCAACGACAGCTGGTCGGCCTTCGATGCGCTCGGCGACATCTTCAAGCCAGGGCCGACCGGCACCAACGTCAACGACTTCCGGGCGATGCTGATCCAATGAGCGCAACCGGGACAAACGACAACAGACGGAAGGAAACGCGATGAAATCCCTGCCGATCCGGCCCCTGTCGCGGGTCGAATTCGCCCCGTTCGGCGATGTGATCGAACCCGACGAGGCAAAAAGCTTCGCCATCAACGCCGGCAAATGCATCCGCTACCACGATCTCGCAACGGTCGAGACGACCGGTCCGCAGGCGCGCGCCCTGATCAGCCTGCTGCGCGGCGAGCCCTATGAAATTCCGCTGCCGCTCAAGATGGTGGAGCGCCATCCGCTCGGCAGCCAGGCCTTCGTGCCGTTGACGGAAAACTCTTTCCTTGTGGTCGTCGCTCCGGATGAGGGCGGCAGGCCGGGCGAGCCGATCGCCTTCGAGACCGCGCCTGGCCAGGGCGTCAATATCGCCCGCAACGTCTGGCACGGCATTCTGACGCCGCTGCACGGAGTATCCGATTTCGTTGTCGTCGATCGCGGCGGTGAAGGTTGCAATCTGGAGGAACACTTCTTCGATACGCCCTACCGGGTCGAATATGCCTGACCGTCATGATCGCCTCCACACTTGTTGCGAGACCATCAAGCTCTTAGTTTCGGGCCATCGAGTCCGTGATCTATTGAGCAATGCTGCAGTCGGCCAGGAAAATGTGGGGCGAAACCGGGTGGGGTGTACCGACCTCGGTCGCCCTGCATCTCGCGCTGGCCTTCCTGCTGCTGGTGAGGCTGCCCGAGCATTCCCCGCCGGCAAAGGACGAGAGCATCAATGTAGAGCTCGTTCCACCGCCGAAGCGCGAGGAAAAGCCGGAGGAAAAGCCTCTGCAAAAGCCGAAGGAGGTGAGCAAGGAACAGTCCGGCTCACAGCCGCAGGTCTTCGAATCCGCTTCGGCTGAGGTTGACAAGGAGAAGCCCCCGCAGCCGCAATTGCCGCCCGCGGCGCCGAGGGCCGAGAAGCAGGAACAAAAACCTGCGCAAGCGAGTCCCGCCGCCAGGACGGAGAGCGCCGGCAAGCCGTCGGAAACGAAGACGGCATTAGCGGAGTTGCGCGTCGACGCCGAGGACGCAGTGAACAAGGCGGAGGATGCCGGACCGGCGCCGCAAAGCCTGCCCGTCCCCCGGGAGAAGCCAGTGACGGAGGAAGCGAAGGCGGATGTGGGGCAAAAATTGGCGGAGGCCGCCTCCGAGCTTCAGTCGGACGACCTCGTTGAAGCGAAGGAACTCTATTCGCAAGATGCCCTGTCCGACCCGCGCGTCAAGCAGGCGATCGGCAGGCTGCCGCCGAAGAGGCGCGTCGTGCAGCTTTGCACCATCGAGGCGCTCGAACAGGTGCGCCGCCAGAGGCCCGATGCCTTTCCGGACATGCTTGTTCCGTTCGGCCCCGTCGGCGGGTTGGTTTCGGCTTCCGGCCTCACCGCCAGCGGTGGCGCCTTCCGCAGCCGGTCGAAATGGTACGCGATCGACTTCAAATGCGAGGTCAATTCGGAGACGAGGTCGGTCGTCTCCTTCAGCTTTGCCCTCGGCAAGGCCATTCCGAAAAGCGAATGGAGCGCGCGCCAGCTGCCGACAGAGTGAGCGCGAAGATTTCGGACCTCAGTGCATCATTGCCAGCGCCGCGGCGAAAAAATCCTCGCCGCCGAAATTGCCGGATTTGAGCGCCAGCAGCATGTCGCCCTGGGCGTTGCCGACAGTACGAAGGACCGGCACGCCGGGGGCGATCTCGGGGCCGATCAGGAAGGCGGGGATGGCGAGCCTGTCGACCGTAGCACCTGAGGTCTCGCCGCCGGCGACGACGAGGCGCTTGACGCCGCGCGCCACCAGTTCGCTGGCAATCGTCGCGGTCGCGGTCTCGATGGCGTGACCGGACGCCTCCCGCCCGTATTGCGATTGCAGACGTGACACCACATCGGGCGAGGCGCTAGCGGCAATGGCAACCGGGCCCTTCAAGACCCGCTCTCCGGCCCAGGCAATCGCCGCGGAAATCTCGTTGGATCCCTTGAGCAACTTCTCGGTGTCGAGCCTCAGCACCGGCATAGCCGCTTCGGCCACGTCGAGCTGCCGGAGCGTTGCCGCCGAGCAGCTGCCGGCGACGATCGCAGCAAGCCCTCCGACGGGTCGAACCGCGTTCGACGTGGCGGCGCCTGCTGAAGAGGCGCGACCGGAGCGCGCGATTGCGCGCGCGAGGCCGAGGCCGAGGCCGGACGCGCCGGTTGACACCGGCGTCCGCAGCGCCACCGCGCCGAGCGTTTCAAGGTCGCGTTCTGAGGTCGCATCGGCGATTGCCGCGGTCATGCCCTCGCCGCGCAAGGCATCGAGCCGCGCCTTGACCGCAGCGGGTCCGGCTGTGACGGTCGGCAGGTCGATGAGGCCGACGCTTCCCTGCGACTGCCGGGCCATGACCCGCACCAGATTGGCGTCGTGCATCGGATTGAGCGGGTGATCCTTGAGCGGGCTTTCGTTGAGCGGCTGGCCGTTGACGAAAAGGTGGCCGAGATAGACCGTCCGCCCGGTTTCCGGAAAGGCCGGAGTGACGAGCACGATGCCGCCGCCGGCGGCTCGGCTCAGCGCTTCTGTCACCGGGCCGATATTGCCTTGATCGGTGGAATCGAAGGTCGAGCAGATCTTGTAGAGCACGTGGGCGGCACCGCGATCGCGCAACCATCGATCCGCCTTGCTTGCAGCAGCGACGGCTTCATCGGCGGCTATCGAGCGGATCTTCAGCGAAACGACCACCGCGTCGACCTCAGGCAAGGCGAGCGACGGGTCGGGAATGCCGACCGTCTGCACGGTCCGCAGGCCGTTTTTCGTCAGCGTATTGGCAAGGTCGGAGGCGCCTGTGTAGTCGTCGGCGATCGATCCGAGCAGGATTGTCATGGGTCAGCTCCGGAGAAAGGGTTTGAACCAGACAAGACCGTCGAGCGTGCGGCCGCGCGGCGAATATTCGCAGCCGACGAAACCGGCGTAGCCGAGGCGGTCGATCTCGGCGAAGAGATAGGAAAAGCTCAGCTCTTCGCCATCCGGCTCCTGCCGCGAAGGCACGCTGGCGAACTGGATATGGCCGGTAATCGGCATGAGGTGGCGGAGCGCCATCGTGACGTCGCCATGGATGATCTGGCGATGGTAGATGTCGAACTGGAGCTTCAGGTTGGCAAGCCCCAGTTCGGCGATCAGACGCTCGGCGGTGCCGAAGTCATTGAGGAAATAGCCAGGCATGTTGCGGCCGTTGATCGGCTCGATCAGGAGGTCGATCTCCTTCTCGGCGAGGCGCCCGGCGGTGTAGGTGACGGCGCGCCGGTAGCAGTTTGCCGCCTCGGGATCGGAGGAATCGGCCAGACCCGCCATCAGATGCAGGCGCTTCACACCGGTTGCGGCCGCATAATCGAGTGCGCGCTCGACATCGGCTTTCAATGCATCGAAGCGGCCGGGAAGGGCGGCAATGCCGCGCTCGCCCGCCGACCAGTCGCCCGGCGGCAGGTTGAAAAGCGCCTGCTGCAGCTTGTTGCGCGCGAGCCGTTCGGCGATAGCCTCCGGCGGCGCCTCATAGGGGAAGAGATATTCGACGGCCGTGAAACCCGCTTCCGCGGCGGCGTCGAAGCGGTCGAGGAACGACCACTCGTTGAACATCATTGTCAGATTGGCGGCGAAAACTGGCATGGGAAGCGTCCTTTACGCCTTGTTTGTGCCGGGCAACTCGGCGCCGGAAAGCTGGGCGTAGAGCCGCGCGAGCGAAGAATCGTCGTCGCGCCCCATGCCGGAACCCGAAGCGGCGAGATACATCTGCAGGGCGGCCGCGACCAGCGGCACAGGATAGCGCTCGGCCCGCGCCATGTCCTGGACGATGCCGAGATCCTTGACGAAGATCTCGATGGCGCTGAGCGGCGTGTAGTCGCCGGCGAGCACATGCGGGACGCGATTCTCGAACATCCAGGAATTGCCGGCCGAGGCGGTGATCACCTCGTAGACCTTGTCGAGATCGAGCCCCTGCTTGGCAGCGAAGGTGATCGCTTCGCAGGCGGCGGCGATGTGGACGCCAGCAAGAAGCTGGTTGATCATCTTGAAGGCCGCACCGGTTCCGGCGGCGTCGCCAAGTTCGTAGACCTTGGCGGCCATCGCGTCGAGCGCCGGACGGGCGGCGGCGAAGGCCTTGGCCGAGCCCGACGCCATGATCGTCAGTTCGCCCTTAGCGGCCCGCGCGGCTCCGCCGGAGATCGGCGCGTCGAGATAGTGGAGGCCGAGGGTCTCGACCTGCTCGCAGAGGCGGCGTGCAATTGCCGGATCCATGGTAGCCGACGAGACGAAGACGGCGCCGGGCTTCATGGCCGCCGCGACACCGCCCGGCCCGAACAGGATCGTTTCGGTCTGCGCGGCATTGACCACGACGGAAACGACGACGTCGGCATCTTGAACCGCTCCGGCGGGGGTCTCCGCGCCACGACCGCCTTCTGCGGCGAAGCGATCGACGGCTGCCGGAGTGATGTCGTAGCCGACGACGTCGAGGCCGGCGCGTTTCATGGACTGGGCCATTCCGAAGCCCATGGAACCGAGACCGATCACAGCCGCTGCGACGGCGCGTCCCGGACTTTCAGCGTGCGATGACATGCGGAGATTCTCCAGCTCTTATGGGGCAAAGGGAGCGCCGCCGGATCCGGCGGCGCCGATTTGGAAGCTTACCGGTTCACGGTCCTTGCGGGAACCGCCAGCACCGCCAGCGAACCGATGACGAGAGCCGCGGCGAGGAGATACATGCCCGCGCTGGTGTTGCCGGTGAAGTCCTTGAGATAGCCGACCAGGAATGGCCCGAGGAAACCGGCGAGATTTCCGACCGAGTTGATCCAGGCGATGCCGGCCGCGGCACCTGTCCCGGCAAGAAAAGCCGTCGGCAGCGACCAGAAGAGCGGTGCGCAACTAATGGCGCCGGCGGCAGCAAGCGACAGGCAGACGATCGCCAGCGTGGTGCTCGTTGCCATGGTCGCCGCGATAAAGCCGCCGGCGGCGATGACAGCCGGGACGACGAGGTGCCAACGCCGTTCGCGGAACCGGTCCGAGGAGCGCCCGAGCGCCAGCATGGCGACGAAGGTGCAAATATAGGGGATTGCGGAAATCAGGCCGATATTCAGGTTCCCGGTCACCCCGGTCGCCTTCACGAGTGTCGGCATCCAGAAATTCAGGCCGTATTGTCCGAGTACGAAGCAGAAATAGATGAGGCACATGCGCCAGACGCGCGGGTCGGTCAGGGTTCCGGTGATGCTGTGCGGGCTCGACGATTTGGTCCGGTTCTCGGCGTCAATATTGGCGGCCAGCAGCTTCTTTTCCTCCCTTGTCAGCCACTTTGCGTGCCCAATGGTGTCGTCAAGGTAGAAGAAGGTGGCCACACCGAAAAGGATCGCAGGAACCGCTTCGATCAGGAACATCCACTGCCAGCCGGAAAGGCCATGCGTTCCGTGGAAACTGTCCATCAGCAGGCCGGAAAGCGGATTGCCTAATATGGACGAGATCGGGATCGCCGACATGAAGGTGGTGATGATCTTGGCGCGCCGATGCGCCGGATACCAGGTCGTCAGATAAAGGATGATTCCGGGGAAGAACCCTGCCTCGGCGACACCCAGCAGGAAGCGCAGGATGTAGAAGACGGTTTCCGAGCTGGTGAACATGAAAGCGGCGGAGATGACGCCCCAGGTGATCATGATGCGGGCGATCCACACCCGGGCCCCGACCTTGTTGAGGATGACGTTGCTTGGCACCTCGAACAGAAAATAGCCGATGAAGAAAATACCGGCACCGATGCCGTAGGCCGCATCCGAAAGGCCAAGCTCGCTCGACATCTGCAGTTTGGCGAAACCGACATTGACGCGATCAAGATAGGCGATCACGTAGCACAGCATCAGGAACGGGATAATTCTCCAAAACACCTTGCTATAGGCGCGATCCTCCGCCGACCGGTCCGAATAGACGCCATCGATTGGCGCCGGGGTTTCCAGGGTCATGATTTCCTCCTCCAGAAATTTTCGCCGGGGCTCCTCGCAAATTGCTCCGACGGTGCGGCATAAATGGCAGCGCTGCCACTCTCCTGTAACGATCTTCGGCAGCGCTGCCAAGCCAAAATTGGTAGCGCTGCCAAAAAAAATGGAGTATCTGGATTCGACGGCGATGCGCTGGCGCCGGGGAACGTTGCGGTGGGCCGACCGCCGTCAGAGAGTCAGGTCTAACGTGGATTTCGATTTCAAGCAGCAGAGCGCGGTCACGCTTGCGGAGGTCGCCGAAGCCGCCGGTGTCGGCGAGAGCACGGTATCGCGCGTGCTCAGAAACGAGGGGTCGTTTTCGCGCAAGGCCAGGGAGCGGGTGATGGAGGCCGTCGAGCGGCTCGGCTATGTGCCGAACCGGATCGCGGGGACGCTCGCTTCCGCCGGTTCGCGCCTTGTCGCCTTCGTGATCCCTTCGCTCTCCAATATCGTCTTCCCCGACGTGCTGCGCGGCGCTAGCGGCGTTTTGGAGAAGAACAGGCATCAGGCCGTCTTTTCCGTCACCGATTACGATCCACAGCGCGAGGAGGCGCTTGTCGCCGCGATGCTCGCCTGGCGGCCGACGGCGGTCATGCTCGCTGGCTTCGAACACACCGAAGGCACGCTGAAGATGCTGCGCGCCAGCGGCTCCCGGGTCGTCGAAGTGCTCGATGTCGATGGCACGGCGGTCGATCTGGCCGTCGGCTTTTCCAATCGCGCGGCCGGGCGCGCCAGTGCCGAGTTCCTGCTGAAGCGCGGCTATCGCCGGATCGGCTATGTCGGGCACGACCTCGATCGCGATACCCGCGCCGGCAAGCGCTTTGCCGCCTTCTGCGAAACGCTCGCCGCTGCCGGTTCTCCGCTTGTTGATCGCGAGATTTGCTCCGGCGCGTCGTCGGTGGAAAGCGGACGGCTGGGCCTGGAGCGGCTGCTCGCCAGATATGTCGATCTCGATGCGGTCTACTTTTCCAACGACGATATGGCGATCGGCGGCTACTTTCACTGCCTGGCGCGCGGGATTTCGATTCCCTCGCAACTGGCGATCTTCGGCTACAACGGCCTCGATATCGGCCGGGTGACGCCGCAGCCGTTGTCGACCATTCGCACCCCTCGCGTTGCGACGGGGCAATTGGCGGCGGAACTCGTCGTCACCAACGCGCCGCCCCAGGTGGTCGATCTCGGCTTCGAACTGGTCGAAGGCGCAACCGCCTGAATTGAAAGGATCTGCAATGTCCGAGAGCCGACTGCGCGAGGAAATCTGCCGTTACGGACGATCGCTGTTCGAGCGAGGGCTGACGCCGGGCTCCTCCGGCAACATCTCGCTCAGGCTCGACGACGGCGGCTGGTTGGTAACCCCCACCAACGCATCGCTCGGCTTTCTCGACCCGGCCCGCATCGCGCGGCTCGATGCCGAGGGGCGGCTCGTCTCAGGCGACAAACCGACGAAAGAGATACCGCTGCACACGGCCCTTTATGAGTCACGCGGCAGCGCCCGTGCCATCGTCCATCTCCATTCGACCCACGCGGTTGCGCTCACCATGCTGCCGGAGATCGATCCGCGCGCAGCGCTGCCGCCGATGACGCCCTATTATCTCATGCGCGCCGGCGAGACGGCGCTGGTACCCTACTACCGCCCCGGCGACCCGGCAGTCGCCGACGCGATCCGCGGGCTCGCCGGCAAATATTCTTCCGTGCTCCTTGCCAATCATGGGCCGGTGGTGGCGGGAGACAGCCTCGAAGCGGCGGTCTTCGCCACGGAGGAACTGGAGGAAACGGCGAAGCTCTATCTGCTTCTGCGCAACCTCAACCCGCGTTACCTCAGCCCGGATCAGGTGGCCGATCTCGTCAACACCTTCGGTCTCGATCTGCCCTCCCATCACGACCATGATGGCCATGACCACGGTTGAGGCCCGATAGCCGCGGCCGACAAGTCCTCTAAATCACTGAAACAGCCGGTTGAGGCGCCGTTCCTTCGCGGCCACCGCGGGCAGCTCCTGGTGCGCCGCACGAGAAATGCGTGCATTTTTGGTGCAGTGCGGCGACGAACTGGCCTTGACCGGAGGCTCGATGACGGCCTCTATTCGTATTACTGATCTGCTGGACCAACCAGTGGATCAGTGAAGGAGTGGCGCCGATGACTGGCAGTCCGATACTCACGCAGATGCCGAAGGTGGGGCGCAGCCTCGACCGCCGTACGGCGCGTGAGGTGATTGCCGACAAGCTGATGGTGCTGGTGGCGACGAACATGCTGAGACCCGGCGATGAACTGCCGGGCGAACGGGAGCTCGCCAACGTCCTCCATGTCAGCCGCGAGACGGTGCGCGGTGCAATTCAGACGCTTGCGGCGCGCGGCATCATCGAGGTGTCGCAAGGAAGCCGAAGCCGCGTTGCCGATGTCGATCTCAGCGACGTGACGGTGACTATCGCTTCGCCGAACGCCATCGACAGCTATGATCTCGAGGACGTCCATGCCGCTCGGCTGCACCTGGAGCTGAAGGTGGTCGGTGACGCTGCCGAAAACATCGACGAGGAAGCGCTGAAGAAGCTCGAAAGCCTACTCGACGCTCAGAGGCTCGGCGGCGACGACGCGATGCGTTTCCTCATCTGCGACCGCGAATTCCACGTGGCGATCTACCGGGCCTGCGGCAATCCGCTGCTCTCGGACTTCGTCACGGACCTGTATACTTACATGATGGACTACCGGCGCAGCGCCATGTCGCGCCCCGGGGCGATCGAGGCCAGTTACAAGGATCACAGCGAAATCGTCGAGGCGCTGCGGCGGCACGACCGCGAGGCGGTCGTCGCAGCCTTTCACCAACACCTGATGCGCATCTATCAGACGACGAAGGAATTGCTCGTCGACGCGAACGGCAGGAAACAGAAGCACAAAAGCACGCGCAACCCGGAGTGATCCGGGTGTGGCCGAACGGAGGAGGTTCGCCGCGAATGCATGTCATGATCATAGGTGCGGCCGGCATGATCGGCCGGAAACTCGTCGACAAACTGGCATCCGAGCCGGGCACCCTCGGCTACGAGATCGCGCGGCTGACGCTGGTGGATGTGATCGAACCGCCGGTTCCTGCGGCGTTTTCCGCAATCTCGACGGCGCTGGCGCTCGATCTCTCATCGGAGCGCAGCGCCGAGCAGCTGGTCGCGACGCGGCCGGACGTCATCTTTCACCTCGCGGCAATTGTTTCGGGCGAGGCGGAGGCGGATTTCGACAAGGGCTATCGCGTCAATCTCGACGGGACGCGGTCGCTCTTCGAGGCCATCCGCCGCGAGGGTCAACGCGAGCGCTATTGCCCGCGTCTCGTTTTCGCCTCCTCGATTGCCGTCTTCGGACAGCCGTTTCCGGAAAAGATCGGTGACGAGTTCTTCACGACGCCGCTGACGAGCTATGGCACCCAGAAGGCGATCTGCGAATTGCTGCTTGCCGATTATTCGCGGCGCGCCTTTTTCGACGGCATTGGCATCCGCCTGCCGACCATCTGCATCCGGCCGGGCAAGCCGAACAAGGCGGCGTCCGGCTTCTTCTCCAACATCCTGCGCGAGCCGCTTGCCGGGCAGGAGGCTATTCTACCGGTCGACGAAAACGTTCGCCACTGGTTCGCAAGCCCGCGCTCGGCCGTCGGCTTCTTCGTCCACGCGGCGCGAATGGATACAGGCCGGATCGGCCCGCGGCGCAACCTGACCATGCCGGGATTGTCCGCGCTGGTCGGGGAGGAGATCGAGGCGCTGAAGCGCATTGCCGGCCCAAAGGCCGCGAGCCTCATCCGCCGTGAGCCGGACCCGGTCATCGGCGCGATCGTCGCCGGCTGGCCGACGAATTTCGATGCGCGCCGTGCGCGCGAACTGGGCTTTACGGCCGAAAGCAGCTTCGACGAGATCATCCGGATCCATATCGAGGACGAACTCGGAGGGAAGATCTGACATGACGCAGGGCAAGAGATCGGGCGAGGGAAAGATCGCGCTGGTGACAGGCGGAGGTTCCGGCGTCGGGCGCGGCATCGCCACGGGACTGAGCGCCGAGGGCTACCTCCTCGTCATCACCGGGCGTCGTGCGGATGTGTTGCAGCGCGCGGTGGCGGAAATCGCCGCGCAAACCGGCGGCATTGTCCGGGCGATCGCCTGCGATGTTGGCGATCCCGGCCAGGTTGCAGCGCTTTTCGATGCGGTCCGGGCAGAGTTCGGGCGGCTCGACCTGCTTGTCAACAATGCCGGTTCGACCGTGCCGCCGGTGCCGCTCGAAGAGGTGACGTTCGAGCAGTGGAGCGGAATTGTTGCGGCGAACCTGACCGGCGCCTTTCTCTGCACCCAGCAGGCGTTCCGTTTGATGAAGACGCAGGACCCGCGCGGCGGCCGGATCATCAACAACGGCTCGATTTCGGCGACGACGCCCCGGCCCAACTCGGCACCCTACACCGCGACCAAGCACGCGATCACCGGGCTTACCAAGTCGACGGCGCTCGACGGGCGGCCGTTCGACATTGCCTGCGGGCAAATCGATATCGGCAATGCCGCAACCGACATGACGCAGAGGATGAGCAGCGGCGTGCTGCAGGCCAATGGTGAGATCGCGGCGGAGCCGACCATTCCGGTCGAGCATGTCGCCGACGCCGTCGTCTACATGGCGAGCCTGCCACTCACGGCGAACGTGCTGACGATGACGGTGATGGCAACGAAGATGCCGCTGGTCGGTCGCGGATAGGATCAAAGCCTTTGCCCGTCCACTGAGGGATGGAGGCAGAGCAGGATTGAGTTTTGGGAGGAACGCGAATGGCAGGCGTGGATTTTGTCGATGTCCGGAAATCCTTCGGGGCTATTCCCATCATCAAGGGCGTGAACATCGAAATCGAGGACGGCGAGTTCGTCATTCTCGTCGGTCCGTCCGGCTGCGGAAAATCGACCTTGCTGCGAATGCTGGCGGGTCTCGAGAACATCACTGCCGGTGAAATCCGCATCGGCGACCGCGTCGTCAACCGGCTGCCGCCGAAAGATCGCGACATCGCCATGGTGTTCCAGAACTACGCGCTCTATCCGCATATGACGGTCGCCGACAACATGGCCTTCTCGCTGATGCTGGCAAGCAGGCCGAAGGCCGAGATCGACAAGCGGGTCGGCGTGGCGGCGGATATTCTAGGCCTCTCGAAGTTGCTCGACCGCTTTCCGCGTCAGCTTTCCGGCGGCCAGCGTCAGCGCGTCGCCATGGGCCGGGCGATCGTGCGCGATCCGCAGGTGTTCCTGTTCGATGAACCGCTCTCGAACCTCGACGCGAAGCTGCGCGTCGCCATGCGCGCCGAGATCAAGGAATTGCACCAGCGGCTGAAGACGACGACGGTCTATGTCACCCATGACCAGATCGAGGCGATGACCATGGCCGACAAGATCGTCGTCATGCATGACGGCATCGTCGAGCAGATCGGCGCACCGCTCGAGCTCTACGACCATCCGGCCAATCTCTTCGTCGCCGGCTTCATCGGTTCGCCGGCAATGAACATGATTCGCGGCCGGCTTCACTCCGAAGACCCGACGGCCTTCATGACCGCCGACGGCACGGCGCTTCCCGTCGCCCGGCCTGCTGCGGCCGCCCGCGGCCGCGATCTCGTTTATGGCCTCAGGCCCGAATACATGTCGCTCGACCCGAACGGTCTTCCGGCCGAGGTCGTGGTGATCGAGCCGACCGGCTACGAAACTCAGATGATCGCCAGGCTCGGCGGCCACGAGGTGACCTGTGTGTTTCGTGAGCGGGTGACTGCCAAGCCCGGCGAAACGATCCGCCTGGCGATCGATGGCGCCCATGTTCACCTGTTCGACGCCGAAACCGGGCGGCGACTAATCGACTGATGCCCGAGCGGACGGGGAAGGGGAGGAGCCTTCCTCGATGCCGCGCGGGTGATGCCAGGCAATGCCAGGCATCGGGGTCGCCGCATTCGCCAAGCGGGACGGCGAATGGCGGAAGAAATGCTCCCGCTGTTTCAAGGAGGAGTACCAAATGCCGATAAAGAGACGTGACTTTCTCGCAGGTTCCGCGGCGATTGCCGGTATAACGGGGCTTTCGCCGCTCGGGATCCGCCCATCCTTCGCGCAAGCCGCCGAGCCGAGCTACAAGCCGGAAGAAGGCGCAAGCCTCAGGCTTCTGAGGTGGACGCCCTTCGTCAAGGGCGACGAGGACGCCTGGCTTGCCAACACCAAGAAGTTCACCGAGTCAACCGGCGTCGAGGTCCGCATCGACAAGGAAAGCTGGGAAGACATTCGCCCGAAGGCGGCCGTCGCCGCGAATGTCGGCTCCGGCCCGGATATGGTGATGTGCTGGTTCGACGATGCGCATCAATATCCGGACAAGCTCGTCGACGTCACCGAACTCGCCAATTACCTCGGCAACAAATATGGCGGCTGGTACGACGGCGTGAAGGGCTATGCGACTCGCGACGATAAGTTCATCGCCATGCCGCTGACGGCGATCGGCAACGCCGTCTGCTACCGCGACAGTCATATGAAAGCGGCGGGCTTCAGTGAATTCCCCAAGGACACGGCAGGCTTCCTCGAGCTCTGCAAGGCGATGAAGGCTAAGGGCACGCCGGCCGGCTTCCCGCACGGCAAGGCGGTCGGCGACGGCAACAACTACGCCCACTGGCTGCTCTGGAGCCACGGCGGCAAGATGGTCGACGAAGGCGGCAAGGTCACCATCAACAGCCCCGAGACGCTGGCGGCGATCAACTACGCCAAGCAGCTCTACGAGACCTTCATTCCGGGCACGGAAAGCTGGCTCGACATCAACAACAACCGCGCCTTCCTCGCCGGCCAGGTATCGCTGACGGCGAACGGCGTCTCGCTCTACTATGCTGCCAAGAAGGACGCGGCGCTCGCCGAGCTGGCGGCGGACATCCGCACCACCAACTTCCCGATCGGCCCGGTCGGCCAGAGCGTCGAACTGCACCAGACGAGCTCGATCCTGCTCTTCAGCCACAGCCAATATCCGGAAGCGGCCAAGGCCTACATCAAGTTCATGATGGAGGCCGACCAGATGAATGCCTGGATCCAGGGTTCGAGTGCCTACTGCTGCCAGCCGCTGAAGGCGTTCGCCAACAACCCGGTCTGGACCTCCGACCCGATCCATGCGCCCTATGCCAAGGCCTCCGAGACCCTTCGGCCGAATGGCTATGCCGGTCCGCTCGGCTATGCCTCGGCAGGCGTTATGGCGGATTACGTCCTGGTCGACATGTTCGCAGCCGCAGTGACCGGCCAAATGACGCCTGAGGACGCCGTTGTCGAGGCCGAACGACGGGCGAACCGCTACTATCGCGTCTGATCCCTCGTGGCGGCCTGTCGGCCGCCGCGACCACCGATGACGCCGGCGGCGAGGCCGCCGGCTCTGCTTCTGAACCCATTTCCTGGCCGGAGAAATTCGATGTCCATCACGTCGTCCGGAAAGCCGCCATCTGCCATGGCTTCGCTGATGCAGAACAACAATGTGCTCGGCCTGCTGTTCATGCTGCCGGCCGCCGTCTTTCTCATCTGCTTCCTCACCTATCCGCTGGGGCTCGGCGTCTGGCTCGGCTTCACCGACACCCGCATCGGCCGCGATGGCATCTTCATCGGCCTAGAGAACTACGCGTTCCTGGCACGGGATTCGGTCTTCTGGCTCTCGGTCTTCAATACGCTGCTCTATACTTTCGTGGCGTCGATCCTCAAGTTCGCGCTCGGCCTGTGGCTGGCGCTGCTGCTCAACGAAAACCTGCCGTTCAAATCCTTCTTCCGCGCCATCGTCCTTCTTCCCTGGGTGGTGCCGACGGTGCTTTCGGCGCTCGCCTTCTGGTGGATCTACGACTCCCAATTCTCGATCATATCCTGGTCGCTGATGCAACTCGGCCTTATCGACGGACCGATCAATTTCCTCGGTGACCCGACCAACGCGCGTGCCTCGGTGATTGCCGCCAATGTCTGGCGCGGCATTCCCTTCGTGGCGATCTCGCTGCTTGCCGGGCTGCAGACGATCCCGGCGTCGCTGCAGGAGGCGGCCTCGCTCGACGGCGCCACCAGCTGGCAGCGCTTCCGCTACGTCACCCTGCCGATGCTGACGCCGATCATTGCCGTCGTGATGACCTTCTCGGTGCTCTTCACCTTCACCGATTTCCAGCTCATCTACGTGCTGACCAAGGGCGGGCCGGTCAACGCCACCCATTTGATGGCGACGCTTTCCTTCCAGCGCGGCATTCCGGGCGGCCAGCTCGGCGAAGGGGCGGCGATCGCCGTCGCCATGGTGCCCTTCCTGCTCGCCGCCATCATGTTCAGCTTCTTCGGCCTGCAGCGCCGCAAATGGCAGCAGGGCGGCCAGGATTGAGATCGGGAGGATAAGATGAACACGACCACGAAAATGCAAGACGAGGTCCTCACCGATACCGCCGAGGGCATGAGCTATCTCAACCGCCTGCCGCGCCGGATCGTCACGCTCTACCTGCCGATGGCGGTCTTCGTCTTCGTGCTGCTCTTCCCGTTCTACTGGATGGCGATCACGGCGGTGAAGCCGAATTCGCAGCTCACCGACTACAACAATTACAGCCCCTTCTGGGTGGTCGGTCCGACGCTCGATCACATAAAATATCTGCTCTTCGAGACCTCCTATCCGGGCTGGCTGTGGAACACGATGCTCGTCGCTCTCGGCTCGACGATCCTTTCGCTGGGGGCGTCGATCTTCGCGGCCTATGCGATCGAGCGGGTGCGCTTCACCGGCTCGCGGCCTGTCGGGCTGATGATCTTCCTCGCCTATCTGGTGCCGCCGTCGATCCTGTTCATCCCGCTCGCCTTCATCGTCTTCAAGTTCGGCATCTACGATTCCAAGCTGGCGCTGATCTTTACCTATCCGACCTTCCTCATTCCGTTCTGCACCTGGCTGCTGATGGGCTATTTCCGCTCGATCCCGTTCGAACTGGAGGAAAGCGCGCTGGTGGACGGAGCGACACGCTGGCAGATTCTTGTCCGGATCATCCTGCCGCTCGCCGTGCCGGGACTGATATCGGCCGGCATCTTCGCCTTCACGCTTTCCTGGAATGAGTTCATCTATGCGCTGACATTCATCCAGTCGTCGGAGAACAAAACCGTCCCTGTCGGTGTGCTGACGGAACTGGTGCGCGGCGACGTGTTCGAATGGGGCGCGCTGATGGCCGGCGCGCTGTTCGGCTCGCTGCCGGTGGTCATCCTCTATTCGTTCTTCGTTGACTACTACGTCTCCTCGATGACGGGCGCGGTCAAGGAGTGACCAACCGCGCCAATATCGTCAGCGCCGTCCCGCCAGCAGGAGGACGAGGGTTGCGATGATGGCGGCGAATGGCGCCCAGGCACCGGCATCCTCCAGTGCAAGGAGGGTCAGGCCGCTGAAGGCGCACCAGACAAGCGGGATCGGCAGAAGCAGCCAGCTCCGCTTACTGGAGATCGCCAACACGGTGCCGAGCGTCGTCGTCGCCGTCGGATCCGGCATCATCACGAATGTCTCGGCCGAGGCGAGGGAGCGCCCCGCCAACAGGGCGAGGCAAGGATAGACGAGCAAGCCAAAAAGCATGACGCCGATGCCGCCGCGGTGCCGCAGCCGGCTTACGGGCGGGCCGGCCTGTCCCGCCGCGCCGGGCTGCAGGGCCATCAATCCGGCCTGTAACAGGAATGCGGCTGCCGCGTAGGACATGCCCCAATGGATCGCCGCGTAGCGCAGCCAGAGAAACTGCCAGGCGCAGAACAGCCAGGCTGCAGCGAGCAGCGGAAAGATCGCGACACGGGCGCGCGGCACGCGCGTCGCTGCCGATACCAGGACAAGAAATGCGCCGGCGACGAAAACAAGCTGCAGCGGCCAGAAGTCCTGATTGTAGCGTTCGATAAGACGGAAATAGACGCGCGGCGAGAACATCAGCAAGTCGGAGAGCGTGTAGGTCGCCCATTCCGACATCAGCCAGCGTCCCGGTCAGTCGGAAGGCTGCTCACAGCGCTTCCACATAGTCGATCATGCGCCGGCGCATCTTCTCGTCCGGCAGGTTGCCGCTTGCGGCCTCGAGGTTCTCGCGTACGTGGTCGACGCGGGTGGTTGCCGGAATCGCGCAGGTCACCGCCGGATGGGAGATGATGAATTTAAGCAGGAACTGCGCCCAGTTGCGGGCGCCCGTCTCGGCGAGCCAGTCCGGCAACGGCTCGTCCTCGAGTTGGCGGATCAGCTCGCCCTGCCGGAACGGCCGGTTGACGATGACGGCGATGCCTTTTTCCTGCGCCAGCGGCAGGATGCGGTCCTCGACCTTGCGGTCGAGAATATTGTAGGTGGCCTGGACGAAATCGATCGGCTGGCTTGCCATGATCCTTTCGATCTCGCGATGTCTGCGCTCCTCCGATGTCGTAATGCCGACATAGCGCAATTTTCCCGCGGCCCTCATTTCAATGAGAGCCGGCAGGTGTTCTTCCCAGGACACGAGGTTGTGGACTTGCATGAGGTCGAATTTGTCGACACCCCAATAGGCGCGCGACGCCTCGATCTGCGGGCCTCCCTGTTCCGGATCCGATATCCAGACCTTCTCTGCGGAAAACAGGTGCTTCGGATAGCCGAGCTTGCGAAGCCCGTAGCCGATCGTTGGCTGGGAAGAGCTGTACATAGGCGAGGAATCGATCATCCGACCGCCGGCCTCGAAGAAGGCGGCGATCACGTCGGCGCATTCGTCCTTAAGCACCGGATCGTCGCCGACGTTGAAGGTGATCCAGGTACCGAGACCGACCAGCGGCATCGGTTCCTTCGTTGACGGAATCGGCCTCGTGAGGATGCCGGCCGACTGGCCAAAGGCCAGCCGCGGCGCGAGCGGCAGCAATATGCCGAGACCGAGCCCCTGAATGGTCGCGCGCCGAGTGAACGCCATCGGTCGCCCTCCTCATTGCCTTTGCGGGAGTGATCGGGCGGATAATGAACCTGCTTGCAGAGGCGCTGAAGCCACGAATTCGTGATCCAATCGACGCACCCCAAGAAACGGAGCTCAATGCGTTCCCCCAAAGGCGTGCTCGAGCGCGGCAATGTCGAGCTTCACCATGCCGAGCATGGCTTCGGTTGCGCGTTTGGCTCGGTCGCGATCGGGACTGGACATCATCTCGCCGAGAACCCGCGGCGCGATCTGCCAGGAGAGACCCCAGCGGTCCTTCAGCCAGCCGCATTGCTCCGCCTCGCCGCCATGGGCGAGGAAGGCGTTCCAGATGCGGTCGATTTCCTCCTGACTGTCGCACTCGACCAGGATCGAGAAGGCGTGGTTGAAGGGATCGAGAGGTCCGGCTTCCAGCGCGATGAAATTCTGCTCGTCCAAGGTGAACTCGATCACCTTGACGCTGCCGGGAGGCCCACTCGGCGTCTCGGCGGGCACGCTCGTCTCGCCCGAAATGGCTGAATTCGGAATGAGCGAGACATAGAAATCCACCGCTTCGCGAGCGTTCTTGGCGAACCAGAGATGAGAAACAATCCTGGGCATCGAACAATCTCCTCTGACATGTCCAATGCCATGAAGACGTGCCGGCCTGCTGGAAACCGACAGCTTGGCTCAAAAAAAGCACGTGGAAGCCAAGCCGCGGCTGTCGCTGTTTTAGCCTCGTGCGCTCGCGAATTGTCGATCCTTCCCGATCCCCGGAAGCGGCCCTGTTACCAGGGTCGCCAGCCACTCGACCAGTAGCGCTCCTTCAACTCGCTCAAACGATCCTCGATGTCGGAGATCACGTCCTCGATGCGCGAGGAGCGCCGTGCGTACCAGGACGGACGGCTGGTGCTTGCCAGGATCAAGCCGATGAGGCCAACCAAGGCGACGGCAGTCCAGGCCGGATGCTCCCTTGCCATCTCTCCGGCCCTGCGGCCCGTGTCCCTGACCGTATTGGCGACCGCCCTGCCGGAGGGAATGCCGAGATCGGCGAGCGTGTCTTTCAGCGCATCGACCTGATCACGAAGCCACCGGACTTCCTCTTCCATGCTCTTTTGATTGGGAGCGCCGACCGTGCCGGTCTTGGTATCGACGACGCCGCGCGGGACAGCGGAGCCGATTGGTTTTTCC
Source organism: Sinorhizobium fredii USDA 257 (assembly GCF_000265205.3). Classification (NCBI taxonomy): domain Bacteria; kingdom Pseudomonadati; phylum Pseudomonadota; class Alphaproteobacteria; order Hyphomicrobiales; family Rhizobiaceae; genus Ensifer; species Ensifer fredii. Next base: position 1,577,488 of record NC_018000.1, on the reverse strand, counting down.
TGTGCCATTTGCTGATCCTCCATTTCTGGGCCCGTGAGGTGGTCCCCGAGAGGAAAACGGCGACCGGCCTTTGGAGTTCCTTTGTATGGACCGGCGGCCCGGTTGCGTGCGGAATCCGCGCCATCGTGCTGCACTCCGCCGTGGATCGTGCCCGCGTTCGAGAGCTGCCAGCGCCGGCGCGGCAGCAATCCCTCACCACAGGCGTGGGCCGATGACGCATTCCGCGTGCTGTTCGACGCATATGGGGTCTTTTTTCTGACGTGTTAGATCCACTATCCGCGCATTCTCACGCCTCGAAAACAGAAGGCAGATCATGACGAATATCGCGCAGATGCAGGAACAGCGACTGACGGCACTCCAACTGACCCGGGATGGCGCGCCGAGGCTGCCGTCGAACCCGTTCTTTGGCGTCGGCCCGATTACCGATGCGACCACCGACGAAGTGGACAGCCGCCTGCGGCGCATCGCCTTCGACACCTGGATCGAGAAGACCTATCGCAAGTTCGACGACAGGGGCAACGACATTGGCGGCTTCACCACCGCCGAGATCTCCCGCAGCATGCACCGCGGCTATCCGGCAGATAAGATCCTCACCGACATGATGCGGGCGATCCATCGCTATTTCGGCTTTCCGAAGACGAACCGCATGGCAGTGGGGCTCGGCGGTGGCCACAGCGGCTACACTGTCTGCGTCCAGCACCTGATGAACGCCAATGACGCCTCCCAACGCGTCTATGTCGATACGCCGCAGCCAGAGAGCGATCCGTCGAAAGCCGCCGGCTTCTTCCGCCAGTCCTGGGCCACCCAGCTGATCGAGATGCAGCGCTTTGCCGAAAAGGGCTGCGAGAGCCGCATCCATTTCGCCGGCTCCGAAGGCGTGATCCCGACGGCAGCCGAGCTCTCCGCCCTCGGCGTTTCGATCTTCGTCGGTGTCGGCCACGAGACGACCGGGGCCAATGCCTATACCAGCGCCGAGGTCCGCGAGCTTTTGAACTGGCTCGACGGCGATCCGGCAAACCGCCATGCGGTGTTCGATGCCACCTCGATGCTCGGCGCGATGCCGTGGGAGCCCGGACTGGTCGAAGCCGTGATGGCGAAGTGCTGCCTGTTCATGCCGTTCCAGAAGGCGATCGGCGGCGTGTCCGGGTATTTTGTCGCGTCCTTCACGCCGCATGCCCTGGCCCTGATCGAGAAGAACCAGCAGGATCCTGCCTGGGCGATCCCGCGCCAGCTGAAGATTGCGCCGCCGATCGATCCCCGGCAGCCGCTTTCCGCCAGGCGCTCCGTCGATGCCGGGCCATTCTATGATGCCGCCGAAGACCGCATGCTCGGCGGCGTCATCAACACCTACAGCGCGCTCGCCTTTGCCGAGACCACCTTCGGCCTTTTGCAGTCGGAGGCTCGGGTCGGCTCTGTCGTCGAGCTCAACCGCCGCTCTGCCGCCAATCGCAAGGTGATCGACGAGTGGGTCAGGTCGCATCCGCTTCTGTCGCTGACCGTCACCGATGCCGAACGGCGCGGCGCGGCGGTGACGCTGCTGAAGGTCGAAGACGAGGGCATCACCGATCCCGACATTCACGCCCGCATCATCGCCCGTTCGAAGCAGTTGCTCGGCTATGAGGGCATTACCCATCCGAACGGGGAATATGAGCCCGGCCTAGATGCCGCCCGCTACGTCAATGCCTTCCCGGGAACGCCCGGAGACTACCGCGCCTGGGTCGGCGGCATTCGCGAGCCGGAAGATGTCGTCGCACTGCTGGAGAACCTGCAATACGCCTATCTGCGCGCCAAGATCGTCGTTCTCGAAGAGGAACTGGCGAAGAACGGCGTCACTTTCGAGGCGCCGGCCAAGGTGGACGGGCCTGTCCGCAAGGACGATCCGGCGCGCGCCTATACGGTGCTGATCGCCGATCTGGTCGGCCTGCGCTTCGGCACCGACGGCCAGCCGGATCACAGCGAAATCAAGGCCTATATCGAGGAAAAGGGCGGCGTCTTCCATCTCGCGCCGCTCGGCGACCGGTCGGCGCTCGAGAAGGGCCGCATCCACTTCTTCTACCAGCCGAATCTCAGCACCGAAACGGAGATCCTGCCGCAGACCGACAAGGGCCAGTACGACGCGCTGATCGCGGCTGCGACCTTCATCCCGAAGGCCGCCGTATTCCCGCTCGGCGGCGTGCGCATCGGCGCCGGCACCGGCAACATGGGCTCGGCCTCCTGGGGTGGCGGCAATGGCGAGGGCGGCGACGCGCCGCTGATGAACACGCCGGGCATCAACAGCCGGGCGACCGCCCAGATGGCGATGAAGGCGATCCTCAGGGTCGTTCCCGACCTGCCGGTCGACAGGCTGCACCGGATGGTCGTGGACGGCGACTTCGACACCGGCCGTCAGCTCAAGGATTTTCCGACCGCCAAGCTCGAGGGGCGAAAGATTGCCATTCTCGGCTACGGCAATATCGGCCGGGAAGTCGCCAAGCTTGCCAAGGCCTTCGGCATGAAGGTGGCGGTCTACGCCCGCGAGCATCACAAGCGCTGGATCGAGGCGGAAGGCTTCGAATATGCCGCCAATCCGGTTGCAGCGGCGAGCGGCGCCGACGTGCTCTCCGTCCATATCGGACTTGGACGCCTGGATGCGGCGACCGGTATCTATTCCAATGCCGGAACCGTCGATGGGACGGTGCTCGCCGCGATGAACGACGGCGCGGTGCTGGTCAACTACGACCGGGGCGAGGTCGTCGATGCCCCCGCGCTCGACGCGGCGTTGACCTCCGGCAAGATCGTGCATGCGGCGATTGACGCCGACCTCTTCAAGGACGCCGCGACCGGCAGGCTCAGCGGACCAATGCTGCCTTACCTGCCGCTCGAAGAGCGTCACAAGGGCAAGCTGGAGCTGCTGCCGCATGCGGCCGCGGACACCGACCATCCTTCGCGGGTGACCGGTGCGAAGCAGGCGGTCGACCAGATCTTCGACGTCATCCGCTTCAAGTCGGTCACCAATCTCAAGGGTGACCTGCCGGAGGGCTACGTGTCGGCCGGCAGCCGTACGCCCGCCGGCATCGGCCGGGTGACGAAGCAGGCGGTCACCGAGGTCGGTGGCAAGGCGGAGCTCCTGAAGGAACTGCGGCAAACCTCGGAAAAGGTCGCGGCGATCGTCGGCGCGCTCTCCGCCGTATCCGATCCGGACCATCGCGGCCGGATCATCGATCGCTACACCGGCCTGTTGGTCGAAAGTGCCGACCGGCAGCGGGCGCTGCTCGACCAACTCGGCCTCTATGGTCCGGCGGAGGCGTGAGACCTGTTGACCCAAGCTCAGGACATGATCAATCCACCATCGACGTTGATTGTCTGTCCGGTAATGTAAGCGGCATCTTCCGACGCCAGGAAAGCGACGAGGGCGCCGACTTCGGCAGGCGTTCCCGCCCTGCCCATCGGAATGCCGCGGACCCATTCGGCCATAAGTTCGCCCGGGCCGTATTCGCCGAGCATTTCGCCCCAGACCCGGTCATTATAGTCCCACATCTCGGTGTGGATGATGCCGGGGCATATCGCGTTGGCGGTGATGCCTTCGCGGGCGAGTTCTTTGGCAAGGCTTTGCGTCAGACCGACGACGCCAAACTTCGAGGCGGCGTAGTGCGGGGTGTAGATGAAACCCTGGCGGGCCTGGCCGGAGGCGGTGTTGATCAGGCGGCCCTTCGTGCCGCTGGCGCGGAAGCGGCGGATCGCCTCCTGGCAGCACAGGAACACGCCCTTGGTGTTGACGTCGAGGTTCAGGTCCCATTCGCGCTCGGTGAGGTCTTCGACCTTGGTGATGGTGATGACGCCGGCATTCTGCACCGAAACGGCGATGGGGCCGAGATTCGACTCGGCCGCGCCGTAGGCGTCCTGCACGGCCTTGGCGTCGGTCACGTCCAGCACGAGGCCGATCACGTCTGCGCCGGTTTCCTGCGCGAGCGCCTCGGCGGCCGCCGGCGTGTCGTTCTCGATCGCGGCGATCGCGACCTTGGCGCCTTCATCGGCAAAGCGCTTGGCGATGCCGCGGCCGATTCCCTTGTTACCGCCGGTGACGAAAATCGTCTGGCCTGCAAAACGTCTCATGGTCTTTTCTCCATAATGCGCGAGCAGGCCAATGGCTGATCTCGGGTAAGATCAGGCCGTCAGCCTTGCTGCGGTGAACTTGTCGGTGACGAGCACATCGACCACGCCCAGTTTCAGGGCGCCTGCGATGGCCTTGGTTTTCGATTCGCCGCCCGCCAATGCCATGACGCGGTCGGCTTTCCTGAGATCTTCGAGCGAAATGCCGATTACCCGCTCGTTGAGCGGCGTTTCAACCGGCTTTCCATCCTTGTCGTAAAAGCGGAAGGAAATTTCGCCGACGGCGCCGGCCTCGTTCAGCATGGCCAGTTCCTGACGGGAGAAGACGTTGCCGGAGCGGGCGAGGAGTTCGGACGGCTCCACCGCACCGATGCCGACGATCGCAAGGCTGAGGCGGCCGAATAGGTCCATCGTCTCGCGCACGACCGGGTCGGCCAGCATGACGAGTTTTGCCTCGCGCGAGGAGGTGATGCCCTGAACGAGCAGCAGCCGCGGCTCGCCGCCGGTCAGTCTCGCAAGACGCGCCGTCAGCTGCGTGGCGTGAGTCTGGACCGACGCGTCCCCCATGCCGCCCAGGATTTGCACGATGTATTTGGCTTTGGCGTTCTTCAGCGGGTGGATGTTGTCCACCATGCGCAGGATTGTCTGGCTCCAGCTCGAGACGCCGATGATCTCGTCCTGCTGCAGGGTAACTTCGACGAAATGGGCGGCTGCCTCGCCGATTCGCGCCATGATTGCGCCGTCGCGGTCCTCGGAACAGTCGATGACGATCGCCTCGGTCAGGCCGTATCGGTCACGCAGCGCGGTTTCAAGTTCGGCGAAAGTGCCGGGCGGCGGAATGACGGTGGTGCGGACGATATCTTCCTGCTCGGCCCGCTTCAGCATGCGCGAAACGGTCGCCTGCGACATGTGCATGATCTCGGCAATGTCTGCCTGCCGTTTGCCTTCGACATGATACATCTGCGCAACTCGGGCGATCAGTCGCAGCTCGTTGAGCCGTCCCATTGGGTCCTCCAGGGTGAATTTTTATTCACTCATAGTTGAAGGCGCCGAAAGGGTCGAGCGGTAGATTGCGTCCTGCCAGACCAGAAGCCTTTCCGTGGCGTCGCAAGCACGCGGAACAAGGGCATTGCCGGCGCGCGGCAGCGCGGCAATGGCGGCAAGATCGGGCCAGACGTCCAATGAAAGACCCGCCAGATAGGCCGCGCCGAGGGCGGAGGCCTCGGGCGCGTCGCACTGGGTAATGACCTGGTTCAGAGTATCGGCCACGCACTGCATCAGGAAGGTGTTCTTGCTCGGCCCGCCATCCGCATAGAGGTGACCGAGCGGCGTCGGCGACTGCGCCGAGATGACCTTGAAGACATCATGGACCTGAAAGGCCATCGAATCCGTCACAGCGCGGGCCATCTGGGCGCGGGTCGTGTTGAAGGTGATGCCGGAGAACAGCGCCCGTGCATCCGCCTGCCAATAGGGTGCGCCGAGGCCCACGAAGGCCGGCACGAAGCCGGGGCCGCCGGGCTCAGCCGTTGCGGCAAGATCGGTCAGGGCTTGCACATCCGGCAGGCCGAGCATCTCGACCATCCATGGCAGAGCTGCGGCCGAGACGAGGATATTGCCTTCGAAGGCATAGGTCGGCTGGCCGCCGATCGACCAGGCGATTGTCGTAGTGATGCCCTGGTGCGGCGCGACGAAGCGGGGCAGCGTCGTCATGATCGACGAGCCGGTTCCGAAGGTCACCTTGCCGTCGCCGGGATTGAAGGCACCGTGCCCGAAGAGCGCTGCATGGCTGTCGCCGATAGCCGAGGCGATCGGAATACCGTCCGGGAGCCCGGGCACATTTCTGGTCACGCCGAAGCGGGACGCACTGTCCCGCACCTCCGGCAGGGTGGATTTCGGCACGCCGAACAGGTCGCAGAGCTCGTCGCTCCACGCCTGGCGGTTGAGATCGTAAAGCTGGCTGCGGGCGGCATTGGCGGCGTCGCAGGCATGCACCGCGCCATCCGTGAAGCAATGGATCAGCCAGGCGTCGATCGTACCCAACCGGACGTCGTGTCCGGCGGGGACGCGATCGAGCAGCCATTTCATCTTGGGGCCGGGGAACATCGGGTCGATGGGGAGGCCGGTGAGCGCCTGGACGCGGGCGGCGTGGCCCGCCGCGATCAGTTCGGCGCAGACCGGCGCGCTGCGGCGGCATTGCCAGCTCACCACCGGGCCGAGCGGCTTGCCCGTTGCGGCATCCCAAACGGTGACCGACTCGCGCTGGTTGGAAATCGCGATGCCCAGGACGTCGACGGCGGGCCCGGCCTGCAGACAGGCGGCAATCGCCTCCTGCACCGATTCCCATATGCGCAGCGGGCTCTGCTCCACCCAGCCGGGCTGCGGGTGCTCGATGCCGACCGAAGACGAACCGCGCGACAGGATTTCTCCGCTCGTCGAAACGAGCACGGCCTTTGAATTCGTTGTGCCCTGGTCGATGGCGAGAATGGCGGTCGTCATGGCGGCTCCGGAAGAAATGGTGGGGCGCGGCGACAGGGAGGCTTTGCCGCGCCCGGCACGAACTCTAAACGCGCAATATCAGACGCGTGAAGACTTCCGTGCGATCAGCGCCACGGCCGCTTCGGCAATGGCGGCGGGGGACATGCCGAATTCGTCGAGCAGGAACTCGGCCGAGCCGGTGGGGGCGAAGATGCCCGGAACGCCGAGGATCTTCATCGGCACGGGCGCTTCGGCCACTACGAATTCGGCAATGGCCGAACCGAGGCCGCCGATGATGGAATGTTCTTCCGCCGTCAGGATGGCGCCGGTTTCGCGGGCAGCGGCCACCACCGCCTCGACGTCGATCGGGCGGACCGTCGCCATGTTCAGCACACGCGCCTCGATCCCTTGCTCCGCCAAGAGGTTGGCCGCTTTCAGCATGCGGTGGGTCAGCGTGCCGTTGGCGACGAGGGTGATCGCGTCGCCGTCGCGCAGCCGGTTGGCCTTGCCCAGTTCGAACCTGTGTCCGGCCGGCAGCACGTCCGGAACCCCGACCCGCGACAGACGGAGGAACACCGGCCCGTCGTAGTGGGCAGCCCATTCGACGGCCGCGGCCGTTTCGATCGCGTCGCAGGGTGCGATCACCGGCAGGTTCGGCAGCACGCGCGTCCAGGCGAAATCCTCGATGGAATGGTGCGTGGGGCCAAGCTCGCCATATGCCATGCCGGAGGAAATACCGATCAGCTTCACATTGGCGTTGGAATAGGCGATGTCGGCCTTGATCTGCTCCAGCGACCGGCCGGTCAGGAAACAGGAGGCGCCGCAGACGAAGGGCAGGAGCCCGCCATTGGCAAGGCCGGCGCCGACGCCCACCATGTTCTGTTCGGCGATGCCGACATTGACCAGTCGCTCCGGCCACTTGGACTTGAACCCTCCGAGCTTGGAGGAGCCGACGGAGTCGTTGCAGACGGCCACGATCCTGGAATCGTCGGCGCCAAGGCGTTCCAGCACGGCAACGAAGGCATCGCGGCAGTCGTGCAGCTTGGGAGAGCTCATCACGTCTTTCATCACAGGACCTCCGAAAGCTCAGCGACGGCCATCTCGTATTGTTCGGCGTTGGGCACCTTGTGGTGCCAGTCGACCTTGTCCTGCATGAAGGAAATGCCGTGGCCCTTGTTTGTGTGAGCGACAATGCAGTGCGGGCGGTTGCTGCGCGATTCCAGCGCCGGAACGATCTCATCCATGGCGTTGCCGTTGATCTCGGTGACATCCCAGCCGAAGGCTTTGAGCTTGGCGGGGAAGGGGGCGAGGTCGTTGGTGTCCTTCAGCGTGGCGCCCTGCTGAAAGCGGTTGTGATCGATGATCAGCGTCAGATTGTCGAGGCCGAACTGGGCCGCTGCGGCGATGGCCTCCCAGTTCGATCCTTCCTGCATCTCGCCGTCGCCGGTCATGACATAGGTGCGGTACTTGGCGTCGGTTAGCTTGGCGGCCTTCGCCATGCCAACCGCGACTGGCAGTCCGTGGCCAAGCGGCCCGGTATTGGTCTCGACGCCCGGAACCTTGTTGCAGTTCGGATGTCCATTCAGTCGCGAATGCGGCTTCAGAAACGTGCTGATCTCTTCCTCGGGCAGAAAGCCGCGCTTGGCGAGCGTCACATAGAGCGCCAGCGCCACATGGCCTTTCGACAGCACGAAACGGTCACGGTCCGGATGCTTCGGCTCATCGGGCCAGATTCGCAGCACGCGGAAATAGAGCGCCGTCAGAATGTCGATGGCGGACATTTCCCCGCCGATATGGCCAGCGCCGGCTTCGAAAACCGCCTGCAGATCGCGAAGTCGGATCTGTCGAGCGATGCGGTCGAGATCGTTCGGCTGCATGAATTCCTCGTAGTGAATAAATATACAGAGATATATATATTTACACGCTATGGCGGCGTGTCAAGCGGGAAAACGCGATTTGCGACAGCGAAACAATATTGACACAACACGTTTCAATCGTGTACGCATTTACAGACGGCCATGAATATTTATGCTTAAGCTGATTTGAGGAGGCCGAAGTAGGAGAGGAGGGCGCCATGCTTGCGACAGCGACGCAAAGACAAGGGTTCGCAGGCGGGATGTTTGCCTCGATGAGAGGGGCCACGGGTCCGCTGATCGGTCTCATCGTCCTGTGTCTGTTTCTCACCTTCGCGAGCGACAAGTTCCTTTCGATCAGAAACTTCCTCAACGTGCTCGATCAGATCACCGTATTGGGCATCATGGCCGTTGGCATGACCTTGGTCATCCTGATCGGCGGCATTGACCTTGCCGTCGGTTCGGTCATGGCGCTTGCGATGATGGTCCTCGGCTATCTGAACGTCGTTGCCGGCGTGCCGATGTGGCTGGCCATTCCGCTCGCTCTGCTGGCCGCTTCGCTGAACGGCCTGGTCGCGGGCGTTCTCATTACGCGCTTCAACGTGCCCGCCTTCATCGCGACGCTTGCCATAATGTCGATTGCCCGCGGCCTTGCAAACATGATCACCGACGGCCAGCAGATCATCGGTTTTCCGGCCTGGTTCAACACGATGGCCATCGTGCGCTTCGGCGGCTTCCTGACGCTGACGGTGGCGGTGATGCTGGTGGTCTTCGTTGTCGGCTTGCTCTACCAACGCTATCGCCACGGCGGGCGCACCCTCTACGCCATCGGCGGCAATGCCGAAGTGGCGCGGCTTGCCGGCATCAACGTCCAGCGGGCGACCGTGCTTGTCTACGTTGTGTGCAGCTTCCTGGCGGGGCTGTCCGGCATGGTTCTGGCGGCGCGCCTGGACTCGGTCCAGCCCTCATCCGGCGTCTCTTACGAGCTCGACGCCATCGCCGCGGTCGTCATCGGCGGCACGTCGCTGTCCGGCGGCACGGGCGGAATCGGCGGCACCATCATTGGCGTGCTCATCATCGGCATTCTGCGCAACGGACTCAACCTGCTGAGCGTATCCCCGTTCATGCAGCAGGTGATCATCGGCGGCGTCATCGTCCTGGCGGTCACCGCCGAGACCTATCGCAAGCGGAAATAGTCTGTTCGCCCCGTTCGCGAAGGCGAAGGCGGGGCAGTGAAAACGGTCCGCAATGGTGCGGGCCGGCAAAAGGGAGGTGGCCTCCTGCAAAGCCGGGAAATCCACCAAAGGAGGAGAAACCATGACATTGACCAAACTGCTGCTGGCGGTAACCACCGCTGCGGTCCTGATGTCCCCGCTCGGTGCATCTGCCGCGGAGGTCAAGAAGATCGGCCTCGCCGTTCCGAACCTTCAGGCGGACTTCTTCAACCAGATCAAGCTCGGCGTCGAGAAATACGCGAAGGAAAAGGGCATCGACGTCGTCGTGGTCGATGCGAAGAACGACACGGCCACGCAAGTCAGCCAGGTGCAGGACCTGATGACGCAGGACATCAACGCGTTCATCTACATTCCGGCCGGTGCGGCCGCTGCTGCCGTGCCGACCCGCCTTGCCCGTGAAGCTGGCATCCCCGTGATCAATGTCGACCGCGTTCCGGAGGGTGCGCCGGGCGATACCTTCATCGCCGGCGAGAGCGTTGATTCCGCCTATGCCGTCTGCAAGCACATCATCGAAAAGGCTGGCGGATCGGGCAAGATGGCGATCATTCACGGCCAGAAGGGCACGACGCCGGAAGTCGACCGCTTTACGGGCTGCAAGCGCGCCATCGATGAGAATCCGAGCGTGGAACTCGTCTCCCAGCAGTGGAGCAACATGTGGTCGGCCGACGAGGGCTTCTCGATCGCGCAGAACATGCTGCAGGCAAACCCCGACATCAAGATCATCTTCGGCCAGGCGGACGGCCTGGCGATGGGTGCGGCCAAAGCCGTGGACGTTGCCAATCTCTCCGACAAGGTCATCATCGGCGGCTATGACGGCGACGTCTCTGCTCTCGAATATCTTGCCAAGTGCAAGGGTCCGTTCATCGCCACTGCCACGCAGAGCACGCAGAGGATGGGCGTTCTTGCCGTTGAATCCGCGCTTGCCGTGGCCGCCGGCCAGAAGGTGGAAGAGCGACAGACCCCAAATGCCGTGCTGACGACCTGCGAGAACGCTCCGGAATTCGTGAAGAGTCACCCGTAACCTGTCTCGATACGAAAGGCTGAAGCGCCATGACAACCCGCTCTCCTATCCTGTCGCTCCGTGGAATCCAGAAGTCCTACGGTCCGATCGAGGTCCTGCACGGTGTCGACCTCGACATTTATCCGGGAGAGGTCGTGGCGCTACTCGGTGAAAACGGTGCCGGAAAGTCGACCCTGTCGAACATTATTTCCGGCACCGTGCAGCCGTCCGCCGGTGAAATGTCCTGGCTTGGGGCAGCCTATGCTCCCGCCAATCCCCGTGCTGCGATGGACGAGGGGGTCGGGATGATCCATCAGGAGCTGAAACTGCTCCCGAAGCTGTCCATCGCGGAGAACGTTTTCGTAGGCCGCTATCCGATGAAGGCGGGTCGGGTCGACCGCAGGGCCATGGAGGAACGGGCGCGCAGCGGACTCAAGCGGCTCGGTCTCGATATCTCGCCGGACCGCCTCGTCGAGGGCCTTTCGACCGGCAAGCAGCAACTCATCGAAATTGCCAAGGCGTTGACGCTCAATGCCCGCCTTTTGATCCTGGACGAGCCGACCGCCGCGCTGGGCGGCGAAGAAACCCAACTCCTCTTCCAGCAGATCGCACGGCTGAAGTCGGAAGGTGTGGGCCTCGTCTACATATCGCACAGGCTGGAGGAAATCCGCCAGATCGCCGATCGCATCGTGGTGATGCGTGACGGTGCCAAGGTGAAGGAATTCGACAGCGGCGATGTGCCAATCCGCACCATCGTCGAGGCAATGGTCGGGCGTTCGCTCGAGCGCATGTTCCCCGCCCTGCCGGCGCCTCAGGAAGAGGTGACGCTTGACGTGCGCAACCTCACCTCGCCGACGAATGCATTCCGGAATATCAGCTTTTCAGTCCGCAAGGGCGAAGTGTTCGGCATCGCCGGCCTCATGGGCGCCGGCCGCACCGAACTCGTACGCGCCTTGACCGGCGCCGATCCGATTTCCGGTGGCGAGGTTCTCCTGCATGGCAAGGCCGTCACGCCCCGCTCGCCCATCGACGCGATCCGCAATGGGATCGTTCTCGTGCCGGAGGACCGCAAGCTTCAGGGCGTGGTGCTCGATCATTCGATCGCGGAGAACATTGGCTACGCCAACTTCGGAGAAATCGCTCGCAAGGGCTGGATTTCCTCGCGCCGTCTCCACCAGTTCGCCGACGAGTACATCAGGAAGTTCGGCGTGAAAGGCCGCGGTCACCAGAACGCGGGCGAGCTTTCCGGCGGCAACCAGCAGAAAGTGGTGCTCGCCAAATGGCTGGCGCGCAAGCCGCAGGTCGTGGTGCTCGACGAACCGACGCGCGGCATCGACGTCGGCGCTCGATCGTCGATCTACGATCTCGTCATGGATCTCGCCCAGCAGGGCGTCGCGGTGATCATCGTCAGTTCCGATCTCGAAGAGGTTCTCGGGGTCTCAAATCGAATCATGGTCATGGCACAGGGCAGACAGACCGGTATCCTCGACCGCAAGGAGGCAAACGACGTCTCGGTCATGGAACTGGCAACCATCTAAACGAGGAATAGGTCATCATGTCCGAAATCACGCTCAACGCGCCCAAGCTATTCGATCTCTCCGGAAACGTCGCCCTCGTGACGGGCGCTGGCAGCGGCATCGGCCAACGCATCGCTATGGGGCTGGCGCAGTTAGGGGCGGAGGTTGCTCTGCTCGATCGCCGCACCGACGATGGGCTCGCGAAGACGGCGGAATTCATCGCCAGCACGGGGCGCCGCAGCATCCAGATCGCCGCCGACGTGACCAGTGGTGCGGCGCTCAACGAGGCGGTCGCCCGCACGGAAGTCGAACTGGGCGCGCTCACTCTCGCCGTCAACGCTGCCGGCATCGCCAATGCCAATCCGGCTGAGGAAATGGAGGAAAGCCAATTCCAGACGATGATGGACGTCAACTTGAAAGGCGTTTTCCTGTCCTGCCAGGCGGAAGCCAGGGCGATGCTGAAGAACGGCCGCGGGTCGATCGTCAACATCGCCTCGATGTCCGGCGTAATCGTCAACCGTGGCCTGAACCAATGCCACTACAACGCCTCAAAGGCCGGCGTCATCCATATGACGAAATCGATGGCGATGGAATGGGTGGGCCGCGGCATCCGCGTGAACACGATCAGCCCCGGCTACACGGCCACGCCGATGAACACGCGGCCGGAAATGGTGCATCAGACCAAGCTCTTCGAGGAGCAGACGCCGATGCGGCGCATGGCGACGGTCGACGAGATGGTCGGGCCCGCCGTTTTTCTTCTTTCGGATGCGGCGACGTTCGTTACCGGCGTCGACCTTCTGGTCGATGGTGGCTTCTGCTGCTGGTAAATATCGCGAGGCCGGCCGGAGCCGGCCTCTTGCTTTTTACCGCAGGAATTCCTTATCTACGTTTGTTCTCAGGGCGGGGTGAAAATCCCCACCGGCGGTATCCGGAGCGATCCGGGAGCCCGCGAGCGCTTCCACAGATAGTGGAGGGTCAGCAGACCCGGTGAGAGGCCGGGGCCGACGGTTACAGTCCGGATGGAAGAGGACAATGCCTGCAAAACCGCTCCTTACCGGGCGGCGCGGGCTTGTTCGCCCAAGGGATGAATAGCGGCTGAAACGCCGCGGTTTAACGCCAATGCTGGCTACCCTTGAAAGGCAAATGGAATGGCAATCTCGAGAATTGAAGACGCAATCGCGGCACTGGCGCGCGGCGGCATAATCGTCGTCGTCGATGACGAGGACCGGGAGAATGAAGGCGACATCATCGTGGCATCGGACGCGGTAACGGCTGGAACGATCGCTTTCATGATGAAGCACGCCCGTGGGTTGATCTGCGTTGCGATGGAAGGAGAGCGTCTTGAAGCGCTCGAAATTCCCCTCATGGTTCCGCAAAACACCGAGCTGCATAAAACTGCATTCACAGTCTCCGTTGATTATCTGCCCGGAACCACCACCGGGATTTCCGCAGCCGATCGGGCCGCGACGGTTCAAGCCCTCATGAATCCCGCTGCGCGTCCGGCGGATTTCGCCCGGCCTGGGCATATCTTCCCGTTGCGGGCGCATCCCAGGGGTGTGCGCGGCCGGCCGGGGCATACGGAGGCCGCAGTGGACCTAGCACGCCTCGCCGGCAGGTCCCCATCGGGCGTCATTTGCGAAGTTGCCAACGACGATGGAACGATGGCTCGGCTTCCCGAGCTCGTCCTGTTCGCTGAAACGCACCGGCTTCCCTTGATCACCATCAGGGACCTGATCGCCTATATTGGAGGCCAGCAGCCAGCTGACGCGGCGCAGGCTGCGTAATCCGGGTCAGCGTTCACCTTGGAGGCGATCGCACCCGTCCACCTCCACATCCTCCGGTTCAAAGGATCCTCCGCCAAGCGGCGGCGCGGGCTCACGCGCGGCTTGCCGATCTGGCGGAACGAGCTCACATATGCCCGCCGGAGTGGCAGGAATCGTGGTGATGCCCTTTTCGCTGCAGTGAGCCGAACCCCGTTGTTTTGAACAACAACAACAACAATTGACTTTAGAAACGCCGCGCGTATTCTATGCCAATTGGTATGACCACTTGGCCACCAGCCGCGAACCTGCCGTGTGGCCTGCAGCGAGGATGCGATGTTCTCTGCCGTGGAATCGCGCCGCCTGTATCGGCAGGTGGCGGACCAGATGCGAGGCCTGATCGAACGGGGTGAACTGGCGCCTGGTTCCCGGCTTCCGGCTGAGCGGGAGCTTGCGCAGAAGCTGGGGGTGTCCCGCCCGACCGTTCGGGAAGCACTGATCGTGCTCGAGGTCGAAGGCTTCATCGATATCCGCATGGGGTCGGGCATCTATGTCACGGCGCGGCATGCCCTCTCGGCCGATGTGCCGCCGGAGGATTTCGAGGGTCCGTTCGAATTGCTGAGGGCCCGGGCCGTGGTCGAATGCGCAATCGCCGAGGAGGCGGCCCGGCTGGCGCGCGCCGAACATATCGAAGTCCTCGACGACAACCTCGCGCGGATGGCCGCCGCGCTCGAAGATCGGCGCCAGGCGCTCGCCATCGATCGCGAGTTCCATGTCATCGTCTCGAGCATCATCGCCAATCAGACGCTGAACCGCTTCGTCGGCAGCATCCACGACATGCGCATGACGCCCTATTTCGAGAAGCTCGCCAGCTATTTCGAGAACACCGGGACCTGGCGGGCCGCGATGGAAGAGCATCGCGCCATCCGCGACGCGATTGCCGCGGGCGATCCGGCTGCCGCACGGGCCGCGATGCGCGCGCATCTCGATCAATCTCAGCTTCGCCTGTCGGCCAGCTTCGGGGAGGAGTCGTCCGACAGCACGATACCGGCCGCATGGAGGCGTGCCGAAAATTAGTAAAGCATGCATTGATTTCACTTTGGGAGGAGAAAGAAGATGAAGGCCAGACTGTTAACGCTATTCGGCGCAACCGCCGCCATCCTGGGTTCGGCCCTCGCCGCACAGGCCCAGACCGTGCTCAAGTGGGCGCATGTCTACGAGACCTCGGAGCCGTTCCATACCGAATCCGTCTGGGCCGCCGAGGAGATCGGCAAGCGCACCGAGGGACGTTACAAGGTCGATGTCTATCCGGCCTCGCAGCTCGGCAAGGAAGCGGATCTGAACCAGGGTTTGAAGCTCGGCACGGTCGATATCATCATTTCCGGTTCGAGTTTCGCGGCGCGCGAATATGCGCCGATCGGCGTCACCTATTTCCCCTATACGTTCCGCGACCCCGCCCATCTGATCGCCTATACCAAGAGCGATGTCTTCAAGCGCCTGGCGGCGGGATACGAGGAGGCCTCCGGCAACCACATCACCGCGGTCACCTATTACGGCACGCGCCAGACCACATCGAACCGGCCGATCGCCAAATGCGCCGACATGCAGGGCCTGAAGATGCGCGTGCCCGATGTCCCGGCCTATCTCGCCATGCCGCGGGCCTGCGGCGCCAATACGACGCCGATCGCGTTCGCCGAGGTCTATCTGGCCTTGCAGAATGGCACGGTCGAAGCCCAGGAAAATCCGCTGACGACGATCGAGGCGAAGAAGTTCTTCGAAGTGCAGAAGCATATCGTCCTGACCGGCCACATTGTCGATCACCTGAACACGGTCGTCTCGAAGTCGCTGTGGTCGCAGCTCTCCGATGCCGACAAGCAGATTTTCACAGAGGTGATGCAGGAGGCTGCCGAGCGCGGCACCAAGATCATCGAGGAGCGTGAGAACGCTCTCGTCAAGACCTTCAAGGAGCGCGGCATCGACGTGAGCGAAGTCGACAAGGCTGATTTCGAGTCGACAGTGATGGAGAAGGTGGCGCTGGAGGACTTCGGCTACAAGAAGGAAGACTGGGAGGCCATCCGCGCCGTCAAGTGAATCCTAGATGCCGGCCGCACGCCATGCGGCCGGCTATCCGCCAACCCTTTGCCGGATGATCGCCATGTCCCAGGAAGTCCACTTGCAAGTGACGCCGGAGGAAATTGCCCATTCCTTCGACGAGGCCCCGCCCGCCGCGGATATTTCGAGCTATGCCTTCGAGGATTGGGTGACGCTCGCCATCTTCTGGATAATGACGGGGTGCGTGTTCCTGCAATTCTTCACCCGTTACGTGCTCAATGATTCCTACGCCTGGACGGAGGAGATCGCTACCAATTGCCTGATCGGCGTCGTGTTCCTGGGCTCCGTCATGTGCGTGCGCGTCTCGCGGCACATCCAGGTCGACGTGCTCTATCACTATTTACCGGGGCCGGTGGCGCGGGCGATGGCGATCTTCGTCGATCTCGTGCGCATAGGCTTCTTTGCCTATGGCTGCTGGCTGATGTGGCGCTACGTGTCGATCGTCGCCCATGAACGCATGGTGACGGTCGATCTGCCGCGCAACATCGTCTTCTACAGCGTGATGGCCGGCTTCGTGATGATGCTGGTCCGCTCGATCCAGGTCTTCGTCGCCAATCAACGCCGCGGCTATTCGGTTCTCGAAAAGCCCGAGGAATTCCAGAAGGTCGAGGGCTGATCCATGCTCCTGCTCGTTGGTTCGTTTCTCGTGCTGATGGTGGTCGGTGTGCCCGTCGCCATCTCCATGGCCGTGGCGTCGGTGCTCTATCTGGTCTTTTACAATGTCGCGCCCGACATCATCGCGGCACAGCGGATGATCGCCGGCGTCGAGAGCTTTCCGCTCTTGGCGGTGCCGTTCTTCATCCTGGCCGGCAACCTGATGAATTCAGCCGGCGTCACCGGCCGCATCTATTCCTTCGCCGTTGCGCTCGTCGGCTGGATGAAGGGTGGGCTGGCGCAGGTCAACATCATCGGCTCGGTGATCTTTTCCGGCATGTCGGGCACGGCGCTTGCCGATGCCGCCGGCATCGGTACGATCGAGATCAAGGCGATGAAAGATCACGGCTATCCGGTGGAAACCGCCGTCGGGGTCACCGCCGCGTCGGCGACGCTCGGCCCGATCTTTCCGCCGTCGCTGCCCTTCGTCATCTACGGCATGATGGCGAACGTCTCGATCGGCGCGCTGTTCATGGCCGGCATCGTGCCCGGCGTGGTGATGACCGTGCTGATGATGCTGACGGTGGCGGTCTTTGCCTACAAACGAGGATGGGGTTCGGACACGCCTTTCGAGATCAAGCGTCTGCTGTCGGCTTCGCTCGAAGTGGTCGTCGTGCTTGCGGTGCCTGTCGTCATCTACCTCCTGATGTCGGCCGGCCTCTCGTTGAACGTCGCCGTCGGCCTCGCCCTTCTCGCGCTCCTCGCGCTTGATTGGTACTTCGATTTCTCCGCGGTCATGGCGCTGATGACCCCGGTCATCCTGATCGGCGGCATGACGATGGGCTGGTTCACGCCGACGGAAGCGGCCGTGGCCGCCGTTCTCTGGTCGCTGTTCCTCGGTCTGGTTCGCTACCGGACGATGACGATGTCGACGCTTGCCCGGGCGACCTTCGACACGATCGAGACGACCGCATCCGTGCTGTTCATCGTCACCGCCGCCTCGATCTTTGCCTGGCTGCTCACCGTCAGCCAGGCGGCCCAGTTGCTCTCGGGTGCGATCCTGACCATCACCGACAACAAGTGGGTGTTCCTGATCCTGGTGAACCTCTTGATGCTGTTCGTCGGCTGCTTCCTGGACACGATCGCGGCGATCACCATCCTCGTGCCGATCCTCTTGCCCTTGACGGCTCAATTCGGCATCGATCCGGTGCATTTCGGTCTGATCATGACCCTCAACCTGATGATTGGCCTGCTTCACCCGCCGCTCGGCATGGTGCTTTTCGTGCTGTCGCGGGTGGCCAAGCTTTCGGTCGAGCGGACGACCATGGCGATCCTGCCCTGGCTCCTGCCGCTGTTCATCGCACTCATCCTGATCACCTTCGTCCCGGCGGTCACGCTGTGGCTACCTGGTGCAGTCGGGCTGATCCGATGATGGCGGGAGCAATCAGGCAGGCGCGTGTCGCCCGGCTCTACGGCCGGCGCGACCTGCGAATGGAGGTCACGGAGGTCGCCGAACCCGGGGAAGGCGAGGTCCTCTTGAAGATGGCGACCGGCGGCATTTGCGGCTCCGATCTGCACTATTATCAGGACGGCGGCTTCGGTCCCGTCCGGGTGCGCGAGCCGATCATCCCCGGTCATGAAGCAGCGGGCCGTGTCGCAGCGCTCGGGGCTGGCGTCTCCGGGCTCACGATCGGCGAGCTGGTAGCGGTCAATCCGAGCCAGCCCTGCGGCACCTGCCGCTATTGCCAGGAAGGACTGACAATCCATTGCCTGAACATGCAGTTTATGGGCAGCGCGATGCGCTTGCCGCATACGCAGGGCATGTTCCGTGACTGGGTTATCGTCCCGGCCCGCCAGTGTTTTGCGGCGGGGATTCTTGTCAGTGCCGGCGAGGCGGCCTGCGCGGAACCGCTGGCCGTCTGCCTTCACGCGGTTGCGCAGGCGGGTGACCTCACCGGCAAACAGGTGCTCGTCACCGGGGCCGGGCCGATCGGTGCGCTCGTCGTCGCGGCCGCCCGCCACGCGGGAGCGAAGGCGATCGTCGTCACCGACCTTGCCGATGCGGCGCTCGGGCGGGCAAGCGCCATGGGCGCGACGCGGGTAGTCAACGTCGGCCGCGAGCCGGTGGGTCTGGCCGAATATGAGATCGACAAGGGCCAGTTCGACGTCGTCTTCGAGTGCTCCGCCGCCGAGCCGGCGCTGCGCGGGGCGATCGCTGCCGTCCGGCCGCGCGGCCTGATCGTGCAGGTAGGGGTCACGGGCGACATCACCGTGCCGCTCAATGCACTTGTCGGCAAGGAGTTGCGGTGGATCGGATCGCAGCGGTTCCACGATGAATTCGCTCAGGCCGTCGCGCTCATCTCCGACCGCACAATCGATGTCCGGCCGATCATTTCTCATGCGTTCCCGGTCGATCAGGCGGTCCAGGCGTTCGAGCAGGCCGGCGACCGCACGGCAGCCTGCAAGGTGCAACTGACTTTTCTGTCCTGGTTCTAAGAGAGCGGGATGCAGGCGGAAAACCGCTCGCACTTTACCTCGTCCCGCTCGGAAGGAGTTCATATGCGACATACGTGGCGGTGGTTCGGACCGGTGGACCGGGTGAGTGTCCGGGACGCGGCGCAGGCCGGCGCGCAGGGCATCGTCAGCGCCCTGC
The DNA here is from genome assembly GCF_000265205.3 of Sinorhizobium fredii USDA 257. NCBI lineage: Bacteria > Pseudomonadati > Pseudomonadota > Alphaproteobacteria > Hyphomicrobiales > Rhizobiaceae > Ensifer > Ensifer fredii. The sequence continues at coordinate 1,558,200 of NC_018000.1, read as the reverse complement.
ATCACATCCCGACCGGCGACGTCTGGCCGGTCGAGGAGATCGAAAGGCGGCAGCGAGAGGTGCGCGAGTGCGGCCTGGAGTGGGAGGTGGTCGAAAGCGTCCCGGTGTCGGAAAGCATCAAGACGCAGACCGGTCCCTGGCGCGAGCACGTCGCCAATTGGCAGGAGACGCTGCGGCGCCTCGCGGCGGCCGGTATTCGCACCGTCTGCTACAATTTCATGCCGGTGCTCGATTGGACGCGCACCGACCTGCGCTGGACCACCCGTCACGGCGCCAAGACCATGCGCTTCGACCGGATCGATTTTGTCGCCTTCGACCTCTATCTGCTGCAGCGGCCGAGCGCGGTCGAAGACTATGACGCGGCAACGCGCGAAGAAGCGGAGCGGCGCTTCCGCGAGATGACCGAGGAGCGGCGGCTTGGCCTCTCCCGCAATATCGGCGCCGGGCTTCCGGGCTCCGCCGATGGCTACAGCCTGCCGCAGCTTCGGGAGCACTTAGAGACCTATGCCGGCGTCGGCCGTGACAAGCTGCAACGGCACTTCGTCGATTTCCTTGCCGAAGTGACGCCGGTCGCCGAACGGGTCGGCATCAATATCTGCGCCCATCCCGATGATCCGCCATGGCCGCTGCTCGGCCTGCCGCGCATTCTCTCGACCGCCGAGGACTATGCCTTCATGCTGCGGGAGGTCGACAGCCCGGCCAATGGCGTCACCTTCTGCACCGGCTCGCTCGGCGCCCGCGCCGCCAACGACCTGCCGGCGATGGTCCGCCAGTTCGCGCCCCGCATTCATTTCGTTCATCTCCGAAATGTTCGCCGCGAGGAGGAGCGGACGCTGTGTTCGTTCTATGAGGACGAGCATCTGGAGGGGGACGCCGACATGGTAGCGGTGATCGCCGAACTGCTCGTCGAGGAGAAGCGCCGGCGCGCCGCCGGACGGGCGGATCACCAGATTCCGATGCGGCCGGATCATGGTCAGGAGATTCTCGACGATCTCACCCGCGGCGCCCAGCCCGGCTACCCGGCGATCGGCCGGCTGAAGGGGCTGGCGGAACTGCGCGGCATCGAACGGGCCCTGTCGCATGCCACCCACGGACTGTCCTGATCACGAAACGGCCGTCTGCGGCCTTCGCGGCTCGAACAGCCGTTTGATGCCGCGCGCGAGGGCTTCCATGTAGAGGTAGATCACCGGCGTCACGAACAGCGTCAGCGGCTGCGAGACGAGCAGGCCGCCGACGACGGCGACGCCCAGCGGCTGGCGCAGTTCTGCGCTGGCGCCGCTGCCGAGCGCGATAGGTAGCGTGCCCATCAGCGCGGCGAGGGACGTCATCAGGATCGGCCGGAACCGCATCAGGCAAGCCCGTTGGATCGCATCTCCGGGAGTGAGGCCGTCGCGCTGCAGCGAGAGCGCCACGTCGATCATCATAATCGCATTCTTCTTGACGATGCCGATCAGCATCAACAGCCCGATGACCGCGATGATCGGCAGGTCGAAGCCGCCAAGACCGATCGCCAGGAGCGCCCCGCATGCTGCCAACGGCAGGCCGGAAAGAATCGTCAGCGGGTGGATTCAGCTCTCGTAGAGAATGCCAAGCACGATATAAATCGTCAGGATCGCGCCGAGGATCAGCCAGGTGCCATGGCAATGCCGGCCAACGTGCAGCCCACAGCAACCGTTGCGATGAGGACCCGGCTAGACATCGGCTGCGCTCCTCTCGCGGAAGCGGGATCGTGGTGATCTCGTTCCTACGCGCATCGGAGACCTACGAGGCTACCGATGGCGCAACAAGCATCTAGAACAAGCGGGGCGCGCGTCTAGTGTTATTTCAATAGATTACGAAGATTTAATCCGGCCCGCGAGCGGGTCGGCAAGTTCGGAGCCGGCCGTGTCGTCAATATTTTGCTCATCAGGCCGATTGGCCTCGATCTCCAACTTGTGCACGGCGCGACGGAGGTGCTGCCATTCCTTTTCGAAGCGCAGGAACACCTCCGTCGACATGAATCTTGGCTGCATATGACCTCCTCGCGCTGCGTCAGGAAACACGCAAACGCTATTCTTGGTTCCGTGCCATTTGCGGATGCGGCCGATAATTGCTACCGAACGCCAGTGGCGCCGCGCCGCTGCAATTCCGGGACAAATAGGTGAACCACGCAGCTGCTGATCGGTTATGCGGCGGGTCCACCTATCGCCCCCTCGAACTGGGGAGGCCGCCGCGCAGCGAGTGCGAATTCGACGGCCTCAGGCAGTGTGCCTCAGACAGGATTCCACTCCCGGAGGGGGCACTCGTCAAGGTTTAGAACTTACATAATTCGAGCTATAGGTTACATCGGACAGACAGAAAGATGTCCAAGCCCGTGTCTTGCTATCAGGCCAGCGGGAGCGCGATGCACCATCGTCAGATGGACTGCAAGGTCCAGGATGTGGCAGCAAGAATCAGGCCAACCGTCAGCACAATGGCGATGCCGTATTTCATCATCTTCATCCGGCGCGTGCGTTCGCCGGTCCAATCGTAGCTCATCATGCGCTCCGAACGATATTGCGCTTCGACTGCGAAAATTGGACCGAATTTCTTAATAAAAAGGAAACCACGTTCTTCGTCGGCGCTCCGCCGGGTGCCCAATGGCTTGATCGTGCGCAGTTCATCTGGGGTGCTTAAGTATAAATTTAGCAAAAAACCCATAAAGTTTAAATTTATATACACGGCGAAGTCTCGGAGTTACAATTCCCCTATCTTCAATATTCGATGTGCCCCCGGTTGATTTATTTACCATCATTAGAGAAATCTAGAGCGGGTTAACTCTTGCTCCGCGCATTCCATCTATACATTCAACGCGGTTGCGGGCGTGAGAGCGATTTTCATATGTGTGGTTTCAGCGGCTATTTTGGTTCGATACGGGACGGAAGGGCGCTTCTCGAAAGCATGACGGCCGCGATTGCGCATCGGGGGCCGGATGAGCAGGGCATTTTCATTGCGCCCGAAGCAGGGCTGGGCCATGTGCGGCTTTCCATAGTCGGGCTCGGCGACGGCCAGCAGCCGATGTCTGATGCGAGCGGCGAGCTGACGATCGCCTTCAACGGCGAAATCTTCAACTATGTGGAGCTCAGGGACGAGCTTCGCGCCAAGGGCCGCCGCTTCCGCACCTCGAGCGACACCGAGGTCATCCTCCACCTTTATGACGAGATGGGCGAGGAGTGCGTGTCGTTGCTCAACGGCGATTTCGCCTTCGCCATCTGGGATGCCCGTCGCCGCCGGATGATGTTGGCGCGGGACCGCATGGGTGTGCGCCCGCTTTTCTATACCGCGTATGGCGGCACGTTCTACTTCGCTTCCGAGGTCAAGGCGCTCCTTCAGGTGCCTGGCGTTTCGGCGGAGATCGACCCGATCGCGCTCGACCAGATCTTCACCCTCTGGGCGCCGATCGCGCCCCGCACGCCGTTCCGCAACATCCTCGAGCTTGAACCGGCGCACCTGATGACCGTCGATCAGCATGGCGTCACGACGAGACCTTACTGGCAACTGCAATATCCGGACCGGGATCAGCCGCCGGTCTACGTGGACGAAGGAAGTGCCGCAGAGGAGTTGCGCGCCCTCTTGACCGACGCGACCCGTATCCGCATGCGGGCCGACGTACCAGTCGGCGCCTATCTGTCCGGCGGGCTCGATTCCTCGATCGTCTCGGCGCTGGCCGCCGGCATGACGCCGCAGCGGCTTCGGACCTTCTCGGTTACCTTCGACAGCGCCGAACACGACGAAAGTGCCTTCCAGCTGGAAATGGCTGCGGCGCTCGGCACGCAGCATAGCGCGATCGCTTGCCGCACCGGCGATATCGCAAAGTCCTTTCCGGACGTCATCCGCTTCACCGAGAGGCCGATCATCCGCACGGCGCCGGCCCCGCTCTATCAATTGTCCGGGCTGGTTCGGGAGGCGGGGCTCAAGGTCGTGCTGACTGGCGAGGGCGCCGACGAGGTGTTCGCCGGCTACGACATCTTCAAGGAAGCCCGGGTGCGCCGCTTCTGCGGACGGCAGCCGGGCTCGCACATCCGGCCGCATCTCTTCCGCAAGCTCTATCCCTATCTGCCGGGTCTCAAGCAGCAATCGCCGGAATATCTCGCCGCCTTTTTCGGCGCCGGCGACGCGCCGCTCGACGACCTCCTCTTCTCGCATCGCCCGCGCCTCAAGGGCACGGCCGCGACGAAACTGTTTTTCTCCGGCGACCTGCGTGCGCAACTGAAGGACTACGATGCGGCTGACGAACTGATCGGCCGGCTGCCACAGGATTTCGGTCGATGGCACCCACTGCACCAGGCGCAATATCTCGAAAGCCGCTTCCTGTTGCCCGGCTACATCCTCTCCAGCCAAGGCGACCGGATGGCGATGGCCCACGGGATCGAGGGCCGCTTCCCCTTCCTCGACCATCGGCTGGTCGAGTTTGCGGCGAAGCTGCCGCCGGAAATGAAGCTCAAGGGCCTCACGGAGAAGCATATCCTGCGCGAAGCGACGAAGGACCTCTTGCCGGCTGTGATCGGCAAACGGGTGAAGCAGCCCTATCGCGCACCCGACAGCCATTCGTTCAGCGGCCCCGGCGAGCTCGATTACGTCCGCGGCGCCTTGAGCGAGGATGCGGTCGCCGAGGGCGGCCTCTTCAATGTCAGGGCGGTGACGAAGCTCTACGAGAAATGCCGCGCGCGCCCGGCCTCGGGCTTCCGCGACAACGCCGCCTTCGTCGGCATTCTCTCGACGCAGCTGTGGCTGCAGACATTCACCGGCGCCGGCATCGGCAAGGCCGAAGCGGCCTGAAACGGAAACAGCGAAAGGAGAACACATGACGCAAGCGATCAAGGAGAAGGTCAGGACCTTCATCATCGAGAATTTCCTCTTTGGCGATACTTCCTACGACCTGGCCGATACGGCCTCGATGATCGAGAACGACATCATCGATTCGACCGGCGTTCTGGAACTCGTCGCCTTCATCGAGGACCAGTTCGGGATCGCAATGGCGGATGCCGATATCGTCCCGGCGAATCTCGATTCGCTGGCGCGCATCTCGGCCTTCATCGCGGCGAAAGCCGTGCCGGTTACGGCATAAGAGGGGTTAGGGCGGGGCATCACGAACATGAGGTTCGAGCATTTCCTTATCAGGAACGCCGCGGCCCAAGGGGCAAAGACGGCGCTGGTCACCGATCGGAAACGGCTGAGCTACAAGGAGCTGGACGATCTTTCGTCGCGGCTTGCCGCGGCTCTCGCCGCAAGCGGCGTCAATGCCAACGACCGCGTTCTGGTGTTCATGGATAACTGCTGGGAAGCGGCGGTAGCGATCTTCGCGATCCTCAAGGCTGGCGGGACCTTTAGCCCGGTCAACGCCTCCACGAAGGCCGACAAGCTCGCCTATATCATTGCCGATTGCGAGGCGGCGGCGATCCTGACGCAGGCAAAATTGATGCCGATAGTCGCGGAGGCGCGCGCGCTTTCAGGAAGGCCGCTTTTCGTCGCCTCGACCGCGGCGCCGGTCGGTCGCACGGCGGAAGGTGCGGCATCCTTCGAGCAGTGCCTGAAGGCCGAGCCGTTGCGCGTCCTTCACGGCGGCATCGACGTCGATCTCGCCATGCTGATCTATACGTCCGGATCGACCGGCCGCCCGAAGGGCGTGATGATGACGCATCGCAATATCGATGCGGCGTCGGAGTCGATCACCGCTTATCTCCGCAACACGCCGGATGATATCATCCTCAACGTCCTGCCGCTGGCTTTCGACTACGGGCTTTATCAGTTGCTGATGACGATCCGACTCGGCGCCACACTCGTACTGGAAAAATCCTTCGCCTTTCCGCAGACGATCTTCGAACGCATTCGTGCCGAAGGCGTGACCGGTTTCCCGCTGGTCCCGACGATGGCCGCGATGATCCTGCAGATGCGCGACCTTGAACCCGGCTTCCTGCCGAGCCTGCGCTATATCTCCAACACTGCCGCAGCGCTTCCGCCGGCGCATATCGCCCGCTTGCGGGAGCTTTTTCCGTCAGCTCGGCTGTATTCCATGTACGGCCTGACGGAGTGCAAGCGCTGCACCTATCTGCCTCCGGACGAACTCGATCGCCGGCCCGGCTCGGTCGGTATCGCCATTCCCAACACCGAAGCCTTCGTCGTCGACGACGAGGGGAAACGCGTGCCGCCGGGTGTTCCCGGCGAGTTGGTGATCCGCGGGCCGCATGTCATGCAGGGCTACTGGCGCAACGAAGCGGCCACCGAGCGCATGCTGCGCCCCGGCCCGAATCCATGGGAAAAGGTGCTCTATACAGGCGACCTCTTCCGCACTGACGACGAGGGCTTCCTCTACTTCGTCGGCCGCAAGGACGACATCATCAAGACGCGCGGCGAGAAGGTGGCGCCGAAGGAGGTCGAGACCGTCCTGCACGCCCATCCGGGCATCGCCGAGGCGGTGGTCATCGGCGTTCCCGATCCGGTGCTTGGGGCTGCGATCGGCGCTCTTGTCGTCCTCTCCGACCCGACTCTCAGCGAAAAGGACGTCATCCGCCACTGCGCGCGTCACCTCGAGGACTTCATGGTGCCGAAGATCGTCGAATTCCGCGCCGAGCTCCCTAAGACGGATACGGGCAAGGTGAGCCGCAGGCTGGCGGCCGAAACATTGGAGGCCGCTGAATGAACATTCGCCCCGATCAGGAGACGTTCGCTTTCTCCGCCGAAACCTTGAGGATCGACGAAGCTGCGGAGACCGAGCGAGTCGTTTCGGCCTTGCGCGCCCAATTGCGCGGCATGCGCAAGCGCGGGCTGGTCCTTGGCCTATCGGGAGGCATCGACTCAAGCGTTTCGGTGGCGCTCGCCGTGCGCGCCGTCGGCGCCAAGAACGTCTTCTGCCTGTTTATGCCGGAAAATGATTCCGATCCGGAAAGCCTGCGGCTCGGCCGGCTGGTGGCCGAGACCTTCGGGGTCGAGGCGATCGTCGAAGATATAGGGCCGACGCTTGCCGCCATGGGTTGTTACGAGCGGCGTGACGCCTTCATTCGCGAATTGGTGCCGGACTATGGACCGGGTTGGGCGTCGAAGATCGTCATTGCCAATGCGCTCGAAGGCGACGGCTACAACATCTCCTCGCTGGTGGTGCAGGACCCGGGGGGCAAACGGACGAAGCTACGCATGCCGCCCTCCGTCTATCTCGGCATCGTCGCCGCGACCAGCATGAAGCAGCGCACCCGCAAGCAGCTGGAATATTATCACGCCGACCGGCTGAACTTCGCGGTGCTCGGCACGCCGAACCGGCTCGAATACGACCAGGGCTTCTTCGTCAAGAACGGCGACGGTGCCGCCGACGTCAAGCCGATCGCCCATCTCTACAAGTCGCAGGTCTACGCGCTCGCCGCCTATCTCGGCGTTCCGGAGGAAATCTGCCGTCGGCCGCCGACCACCGACACCTATTCGCTCGAGCAGACGCAGGAAGAGTTCTATTTCTCGCTCCCCTACGACCGGATGGATATTTGCCTCTACGGTCTCAACACCGGCCTGAGCGCCGAAGATGTCGGCCGTGCCGCGGATCTCTCGGCAGCGCAGGTCGACCGCGTCTGGGCGGACATCGCCGCAAAACGCAAGGCGACTCGCTACCTGCATCTCGGGCCGCAGCTTGTGCAGCCTGTCGCGGAAATCGGCGAGTGATCTGAGAACGCCAGGTCTCGCCGAACACACGGGTGTAAAACCCCCTCTGGCCTGCCGGCCAGAGGGGTAGCTCCCGCGACCGCCGTTGGGTGCTTTCACTGTCATCTTCGTTGATCGGCCGTCTGATCGGCTTCTCCGGGCGTCACATTGCGCGCCTCCAGCCCCGGGCAGGGTAGCGGAATTAACCATTTGTTAACCGTGACTCGCCTACATCTTGGGCAACGAAAAATTAACGTAGATGACCAAAGTGCTAACAGACACCCGCTCGATCCGCATCAAGGGCCGCTCGTTCCTGGCGCTGGTGCTTTCACCGGAGCCGCCGCTCGACGCTTGGCTCACCCGGCTTGATGATTTGGCCTCGCGGTCCGCGGGGTTTTTCCTGGGGCGACCGGTCGTTCTCGATGTCGCAGACCTCGAAATCGACCGGGCTGGACTGAAGCGCCTGATCGATGAGCTTGGCAAGCGCAACGTTCGGATCATGGGCATCGAAGGCGGCCGTCCGTCGCTTTTCGAGCCGGGCATGCCGCCGGCCATGAAGGGCGGTCGTCCGGCTCCGGACATCGAAATTCCGGCCGAACCGACCGTCGAACCGGTTGGCGCTGCTTCGGCCAAAGCTGCGGCGTCGAGCCTGCAGATGGAGCCGCAAGCGGCAAGGGCGATCTCATCCATCGTGATCCGCGAGCCCGTGCGCTCCGGCCAGTCGGTGATCTTTCCCGAGGGTGATGTCACCGTCGTCGGATCGGTCGCCTCGGGTGCGGAGATCATCGCCGGCGGGTCGGTGCATATTTACGGAACGCTCAGGGGGCGGGCGCTGGCAGGCTCGGTCGGCAACGCTTCGGCGCGCATCTTCTGCCGTCGGCTCGAAGCGGAGTTGCTGGCAATCGATGGCGTCTACAAGACTGCGGAAGACATGGCCCCCAACCTTCGCGGACAGGCCGTCCAGCTCTGGCTGGAAGGCGATTCGATCATGGCAGAGAGACTTAACTGAGCCGGCGGCCGGCCAGCATACAGGAGCGGGAAGATGGCGAAAGTAATCGTTGTTACATCAGGTAAAGGTGGCGTCGGCAAGACGACATCGACCGCCGCGCTTGGCGCGGCGCTGGCGCAGAGGAACGAAAAGACGGTTGTCGTCGATTTCGACGTCGGCCTGCGCAACCTCGACCTCGTCATGGGCGCCGAGCGGCGGGTCGTCTACGATCTGGTCAACGTCATCCAGGGCGATGCCAAGCTGCCGCAGGCGCTGATCCGCGACAAGCGGCTGGAGACGCTCTTTCTGCTGCCGGCCTCGCAGACCCGGGACAAGGACAGCCTGACCGCCGAGGGTGTCGAGCGGGTGATGGCCGAGCTCAAGAAGCACTTCGACTGGATCATCTGCGACAGCCCGGCCGGCATCGAGCGCGGCGCGACGCTTGCCATGCGGCACGCCGACATCGCCGTCATCGTCACCAATCCGGAAGTCTCGTCGGTTCGCGATTCGGATCGCATCATCGGCCTTCTCGACGCCAAGACCGAACGCGCCGAGCGCGGCGAGCGGGTGGAAAAGCATCTGCTGCTTACCCGCTATGACGCGGCCCGCGCCGAGCGCGGGGACATGCTGAAGGTCGACGATGTTCTTGAGATCCTGTCGATCCCGCTGCTCGGCATCGTGCCCGAAAGCACCGACGTGCTGCGCGCTTCCAACCTCGGCGCGCCGGTCACCCTTGCCGACAGCCGCAGCGCTCCGGCGCTTGCCTATCTCGACGCCGCCCGGCGGATTGCCGGCGAAACGGTGCCGATGACCATTCCGGGCGAAAAGCGCGGGCTTTTCGGCAAACTGTTCGGACGGAGGGCAGCATGAGCATATTCCGGTTCTTCAGCAAACAGACATCCGCGCCGACGGCGCGCGAGCGCCTGCAGGTGCTGCTCGCCCACGAGCGGGCTTCCGTCGGGCATTCGGACCTTGTGGCGGTGCTCCGGGAGGAGATCCTCGCCGTCATCGCCAAGCATGTGCAGGTCGATGGTGACAAGGTGACCGTCAAGATGGATCGGGGCGAAAACGTCTCGACCCTGGAAGTCGACATCGAGATTCCGCTCAATGCGAGCGTGCGCGCGGCCTAACAAGGCCGACTTCCCTGGCTAACTATCGAAGGAGCCGCCGATCAGGCGGCTCCAATGCTCTCCGGCAAGGCCATTTACGAAGCCCTGCCCGTGGCGGAAGGCGTCGACGAGTTCCTCGTCGCGAGAATGCACGACGGTCGAGGCCGCATGGACGAAGCCGATGCGGCGGCCCATCATCGCTTCGAGCAGGGCCGGCTGCGTGCGGCCACACAAAGCTGCTGCGCCGCGGGTCGCTGCATGATCGATCAGGCAGTCGAGGACGGGACCTGCCTGCCCAGGTAGGGCGAGCAGTTGCAGAACCCGCGCCGTTCCACCCTGCCTCAAATGGTAAAAGAACGCCCCGATCGGTGCCCCGTTGCGCGTCTTGACGGCGGCGAAGTGGGGCTCGCCGAACTCTGGCTTATCGATTGCGTCCTCCAGAATGTGGTCGAACTGAACCTCCGCCCAGGCGGGCTGCACGGCGAATTGCCTGATCAAGGGCGCGAAGAGCTCGGCAAAGGATCCAGCATCGATGTCGGCGACCTGGAGCGTTGCGGGCAGGCTGGCCTCTTTGGGCACGGCCGACCAACGCAGATCGCCGCGCCCCATCTTTCCGCGAAAGCGCTCGTCGAAAGCGCTTGCCAGCGGGCGCAGCGCGCGCGCCGGGCCGATCCGGCGCGACACAAGGTCGAGCGCGAAGCTGGCCGGGCGAAGGACGCGCACCCAGTCGAGGCTGTATTGCGGCAGGACGATACCACGCAGCCGCGTCCACATTTGCGTCGAGACTTCGCTCGCCGTTTCGCTGAAGGAGAGGTCCTGCGGGCCGGCCAGGAAGGCCTTCAGAAGCCGGGCGCCTGCCATCGGGTCGCTCTCGCGGCCTTCGACCATCAGCGCGCCGCAAATCGCGGCGCGCACGCGTCGGCCCTTGTAGCTCATCGGCAGCGTGTTGACGCCGACGAAGCCGGAAATGCGACCGCTGTCATTGACGTGGACGAGCGGCGCGATCTCGGGGTCATAGCCCGGCGCTTGCAGGTACAAGTGGCGGAGATAATCGACGAGCGCCGGCGGCGGAGCCCGGTCGCCGTTGCGGAAGATCTTTTGAAACAGTCCGGCAACGGCCGGTATATCGGCAGTCGTGAGCGGACGGATGTCGCTCATCTCACCCGTCCGTCGTCCATGGACCTGCCCAGCTTCCGGATGATCGCGACGCGCGGCTTGTCCTGTGCGTCATGCGCGAAACTCACCGCCTCGTAGGCCTTGGCTCGGGCGATAAGGGCTGCTGCCTGCCGATCCTGCCCCTCGCCGAACTCGAACAGAAGCCAGCCGCCCGGCTTGAGGAAGGCGTCGGCATCGCGGATCAGCCGCTGGTGGATGGAAATGCCGTAGGGACCACCGTCGAAGGCTTCGCGCGGCTCGCTCTCGAGGAGATGGGCGCTGTCGCCTTCGAGACGGGCCGTCGAAATATAGGGCGGGTTGCACACGATCATGTCGGCCCGGCCTTCGAGGTCGTCTCCTTCGAGCGCCGCGAAAAGGTCGCCCTGCCGGATCAGGACGCGCTCTTGAAGCGACAGGCGCTCGACGTTGCGGCGGGCGAGCGCAACGGTACTGTCGGTCAGGTCGGCGCCCCAGATCCGCGCAAGTGGAATGGCTGCGGCGATCCCGAGGGCGAGATTGCCCGAGCCGCAGCACATGTCGATGATCGTAACCGGGCCGGTCTGCTCGTGAAGGCGTGCAACGGCGTTCCGGCCGAGTAGTTCCGTCTCTTCGCGCGGCACGAGGACGTCGGGCGCGAGTTCGAGTTCGATGTCCATGAAGCGGACGAGGCGAGGCGAATGGCTGTTCGCCAGGCTGACGTCAGGAAGATTGTCGCCCTGCAGCACGAACACTCCTTAGTTTTCGGATGGTTTTCGGGTCCCGCGGACACTAGCGCACTCGGGTAAACGGAAGCTGAAATACAATTGATGGGCGTATGTTAACCGCCCAATCATCTCTGCCCTTTAGTCTGCACCACGGGGAATCGACGGAAGGGTCGTGCCAAGGGACGATCTTTCGGGTGCCGAACCCGTGGCACAAATCGACAAGGCAGGGCGGATGTCTTCGGAAGGCTTAACGGAATCGCGCGGCTACAAGCCTTTCCTGCCGATGATCCTGTCCTATGTCGCATCCGGCGGCAGTCTGGTCCTTGGTTCCGCGGCGCAGCTTCTCACCTTCGCGATCCTCGCCCGCTTTCTCGGCGTCCACGAATTCAGCGTCTTCGTCGCCATTACCGCCGTCGCCAGCATCGCGGTACATCTCTGCGGATTGGGGGCCATGGAATGCCTGGTACGGCGCGTTGCGAGGGATCGCACGATCTATCCCGACATGCTCGGCCACAATATCCTGCTCACGGCGGCAAGCGGGATTGTCCTCATGCTCGCCGGCGCCGTCACGCTGCCGTTCTTCTTCGCACTTTCACCGGAGCCGATCGACAACTTTGCAGTGATCGCGCTGATGTTGCTCACCAACATCGTCCTGGTCCGCATCATCGTTCTCGTCGAACAGATCTTCATCGCCCATTCCGATTTCGCATCCGCGAACATGGCGGTCGTCGGCTTCGCCGTCGCGCGCACCGTAGCGGCGGCGCTCGCATGTCTGGTTTTCGGCGTCTCGACCGTGGCGTCCTGGGCCGTCTGGCAATTCATCTGCCACGTCCTGGTCGCTTTGGCCTGTCTCTGGGCGATCAAGGGCCTCGGCGGACCGCGCTACCGTATCGTGCGGGAGGAATTGCCGCAGGGCCTCTATTTCAGCATTCCGTTCATCCTGCGCGCCTTGAGGCAGAACGCCGACCTGCTCGTCCTGAGCCTCGTCACCACAGCCGAGATCGTTTCGAGCTACAGCGTGGCAAGGCGGATGCTCGAGAGCAGCTTCCTGTCCGTCGAGGCGCTCAATCGCCTCATCTATCCGGGCTCGGCGCGGATGACCACAGCCGGCCTGCACCACGCCTTGCACCGGGTGCTCCGCGTGCTTGCCGCCGCGACCGGCATCGGCCTTGCAGCGGCGCTGACGGTCTTCGTGCTGGCGCCGGTCCTGCCCCATCTGTTCGGGCACGAATATGTCTCCCTCGTCGGCTTCGTACGGGGCCTCGCATGGGTTGTGGTGCCGCTCGCCATCTGGTCGGTGGCAGTGGAAGCCCTGGGTGCCTCGGGCTACCACGCCCCCCGCGCCACCGTCATGGGGCTCGGAAGCATCGTCGGGGCCGGGCTTGCCGCAGGGGCGAGCTGGTACGCCCCGCCGGCCGGCACCTTCATCTCCTTCTACGTCATCGAGATCGCCATGGTGGTAGCTACATGGGGCGTTTTTCTGCGCTTCGTGCGGCGCGACCGGGAGCGGGCAGCTCGCGAGTTTCAGGCGGGAGTCGTGCATGGGAATTGAATTGCGGAAGATTGTGCTTCATCCGGCGACCGTCGTGGAACCGCAATGCCCCGGCACGCGCGCCTTGGCACGCAGCGATATCCCGGCGATCGGAAGGCTGTTCAACAAGGTCTTCCGCCGCCGCGACAGTGCGGCCGGGGAGGATCTGGGCCGGTATATCGAGACCGTTTTCTTCGGAAGCCCGTTCTATTCGCCTGAAAAGGGCGGCGTCGTGCATGAGAACGGCAACGGCGACATCGATAGCGCCATTCTTTCCGTGCCGATGGAATTCGATGTCGATGGCCGCCGGATCGTGGCGCGCCTCCTCTGCGCCTTCATGGTCGACGGCAAGGCCGCAGCGGCGGGCGCCGCGCGTCTTGCTCGCGGCGTCCGGGCGGCGCGCCAGGATCTCTGCTTCTCCGACAGTTCCTCTCCGGTAAGTGCCGACCATTGCGTTGCCGGCGGAGGCGTCATCCTGCCGATCCAGAGCCTAGAATGGCAGCGCTTCCTCCGGCCACTCGCTGCGGTCGCCATCCTTGCAGGGCGGCGCATTCCGATGCTCAAAGCTCGTCTCGTCCTCGGCGCGCTGCGGTCGATCGATCGCGTGCTGCGCCGATGGAGCCCGTCAACAAGACCGCTCGGCGCGCCGGGCTGCCACGTGCAGGCAGCAAGCCTGGATGAATTTCTCCGCTGCGCCGCGCCGATGCTTGAGCGTTTTTCAATCCGTCCCGCTTGGTCGAAATCCGAGTTCGATTGGCTCGTCAACATCGCCTCGATGAACAAGAGCCTCGGGGTGCTGCAGTCGAGGAAGGTCATACGCAACGACGGCCGCACGATCGGGGCTTTCCTTTTCTTCGGCAAGCCCGGGGGCATGGCGAGCGTTCTCAACGTGCTTTGCGAAGAAGGTCGCGAAGCCGATGTCACGGCGGCCATGTTCGCCTGTCTCGACGCGGAAGGCTATGCGGTCGCCACGGGCATGGCACAGCCGTTCCTGATGAACGCGATTTCGCGCCAGCGGTGGCTGTGCTTCCGCCACCGCGGCTATTTCTGCATGGTCACCCGCCACGCCGACATCAAGGAGGCGGCGCTCGGCAACGACATCTATATCGGCGGCCTCGCGTCGGAAAGCTGGAGCCGGCTATTGACCGATTTTTGAACCCGCCAAAGGTTACCGGCCGCATGGAGGTCTTAACGGAATATTCACCCTGCGCTCCTAATTCTTAACAGGAGATGCAATGCAGGGCAGTGCTCTTCGGTGGCTTCAAGGGCATGCGTGGGGAAAAACGGATGTATCGGCGGAGCGAGCCCTTAGAGCAAGGATTGCGCGTGGAGACGCGTCAGTCGCGGCGCGCCGCCGGCGGCTCGCTGCTGGACCTCGTTCCGGCAATGGACGAGGAAACGGCGCCTTTGCCTGAGGCGCGGGAAATTCCTGACCAGAAAGAGCCGGATGTTGCCCCTGCAGTATCAGTGGTCCAGCCCAGCCGCCCGATCGTCGGCGCGTATTTTCCGCAGCTTCACAGGCTTGGCAGCGTCGGCATCGACGACGTCATCCTTTGGCTGCGCGACGGGGTCAGGTGGATTGTCCTTGCGTTCGTCCTTTGCGTCGCCGCCACGCTTGCCTATGCGGTGACGGCGATACCGCGCTACACAGTCTATACCGACCTCGTCGTGGATCCCTCCAACCTCAACGTCGTCAGCGACGACGTCTTTACCAGCAATCCGCAGCGCGACGCACAATTGCTGGAGGTCGAAAGCAAGCTCAGGATCCTGACGTCGCGCAACGTCCTGAAGCGCGTCATCGACAAGCTTGCGCTGACGAACGATACCGAATTCGTCAAACCGTCACCGCTGGCGGCTTTGATGGCGTTGTTCTCAGCGGGAGACAGCAAGGCCGACAAGGAATTGACGGCCATTCGCGCCTTGTCGGAAAGGGTCGAAGCTCGTCGCGAGGAGCGCTCCTTCGTCGTCGTTCTCGAGGTTTGGAGCGAGGAACCGGAAAAGGCCGTCGCCCTCTCCGGCGCGATCGTCGACGCCTTCGAAGCGGAACTCTTCCAATCGGCGGCTGAGAGCGCCGGCCGCGTGGCGCAGAACCTCAATGCGCGGCTCGATGAATTGCGCCGGAACGTCACCGAGGCGGAAAGGAAGGTCGAGGATTTCCGGCGCGAGAACGGATTGTTGTCCGCAAATGGCGAGCTCGTCAGCAATCAGCTCTCGAGCGAACTCAATACCCAAGTGCTCGGTGCACAACAGCGCTTCATCCAGGCCGAGACGCGCTACAAGCAGATGAGTGCGGCGATCGCGCAAGGACAGACGACCAGCGCCTCGGTGTTCGAATCGGCCGACATGACGAACCTCCGCCAGCAGTACAACGCCCTGCAGCAGCAGATCGGTGCGATGCAGCTGACCTATGGCGAAAGGCATCCGCGCCTTGCCGCGGCGCGCTCCGAGCGCGCGACGCTCGAGGCCGGCATAAACCAGGAAGCGCGGCGCATAGCCGAGCGCGCCAAGGCGGATTTCGAGGGGGAACGCTCGTCGCTCGGCGCTTTGAGAGCGAAGGCCGACGACGAACAGTCGAACGTTTTCACCGACAACGAGGCGCAGGTCCACCTTCGCGACCTCGAGCGCGACGCGCGCACTAAGGCGGCGATCTACGAAACCCACCTGGCGCGTGCCCAGCAGATCACCGAGCGCCAGCAGATCGATACGACCAATATCCGCGTCATTTCGCGCGCCATGCCGCCGAATTCGCGCAGCTGGCCGCCGCGGACCGCGATTCTGCTCGTCGTCGGCGCCGCGCTCGGTCTCGCCGCAGGTATCGGGCTCGCGCTGGCGCTTGGCCTGTGGAACTATGCCCGCGGTCAGCGGCCGGCGGCCGGATAGGGAGCCAGGCCGGCAATGACCAGCACTGCCTATGCGGAGACCAGTGCGCCTGATGGCTTGAGGATGCGTGTCGGCGCCTTCCTCTTCCTGGCGACCTTTCTCTTTCTGTGGGTGTCGATCACGCCCTTTGTCGATCTGACGGGCGAGGCGATCCTCGATCCTTCTGCCGGCAACTCCAATCGCCTGAATCAGATCCTGGCGCTGCTGCTGTCCGCCGGCATGCTCGGCTATGGCCTGCTGCATCCGATGCGGGAAATCATCCTGCAGCCCCGCATGCTTCTGGCCATCCTCTACTTCTGGTTCCTCCTCGTCTCGCTGATCTCCGCCCATCCGATGCTCGGCATCAAAGGCATCGTTCTCTCGACGATGATGACGGTCAATGCCAGCATCTATCTGCTGCTTCCCGCGTCCGAGCGCCACTTCGCCAAGATGCTGGGGATCGGCAGCCTGATCATGCTGGGGTTCGCCTATTACGGAATTCTCTTCAAACCGACGCTCGCCATCCATCAGGCGTCCGAATTGCGCGAGCCGATGAATGCCGGACTGTGGCGCGGCCATTTTCCGCACAAGAACAGCGCGGCCTCGGCCATGGTGCTGGCCGCTTTCTTCGGGCTTTTCGTCGCGCGCGGCTGGTCGCGCATTGCGGGCCTTGCGATCTTTACGCTGTCGTTCCTTTTTCTCGTCAACACTGGCGGGAAAACCTCGACGGCGATGCTGCCGGCGATCCTGATCCTCGGCTGGCTCTTCGAAAAAATGCGGGCTCTACGTGCCCCGATCGTCATCGGCGGCGTCGGCCTGTTCAATCTCTTTGCCGTCGGTTCGGCGGTCTTCAGGCCGCTTGGCGAGTTCATCAGCGGTCTTGGAATCGATGCGACATTCACAAATCGCTCGGACATCTGGCGTTTCGCCTTCTCGGCGCTCGCCGAGCGGCCACTGACCGGGTACGGCTTCAGGGCGTTTTGGCAGACGGAGGAGTTGGTCTATAGCGGCGGCTCGGTTGAGACCTGGGCGGTCGCGGCGGCGAACGGCCACAATTCCTATCTGGACATTGCCCTGACCACCGGCTTCCCGGGGCTCTTGCTGACGTTGGTCTGGCTTATCCTGCTGCCGCTTCGCGACATTTCCCGCATCGCGCCTGACCGCGAGAAAGCGCCTCTGACACGACTTTACGTCCGCATCTGGCTCTACACGATCTTCCACGCCGGTCTCGAGACCCTCTTCTTCGAAGGCGGAAGCTTTCTCTGGTTCACTTTCGTCTTTGCTCTCTACGGACTGCACCTGCAATCGAGCGCCGCGCTGGCGGACGGTGCCGTCCCCGAAATAAGGAAACGTGTCGCTCATGCTTGACGTGGAAGGAAAGATCGGCGGGCTCGTCGACAGGCTGGCCAACCGGGCTATCTGGCAGTTCGTTCGGACGCGGCGCAAGCTGGAAACGGACGTACCGCTCGTGTCCTTCACCTTCGACGACGTGCCGGACAGCGCGCTTCACGAAGGGGCGGGGATTCTCGAGCGATACGACGTTCGTGGAACTTTCTACATCGCCGGCGGCTTAGCGGGGCAGGTGGAAAAGGACCGGACGCTGATCACGCCGGAGGGATGCGGCGAACTGCTGGCGCGTGGGCACGAGATCGGCTGCCACACTTTTGCGCACCGCAGAGTACGCACCGCGGGCGGCCTCGCCGCCGATCTCGACCGCAATGCGAAGTACCTGAAAAGCGTCGGCGTCGCGCCGCCCGCGTCCAATTTCGCCTTCCCCTATAACGCCGGCTGGCCCTTGGCCCGTCCCGAGCTGCGCCGGCGGTATCGGTCCTGCCGCGCCGGCGGCGAGGCCATTAATCGAGGATCCGTGGATCCGCTGATGCTCAAGGCCGTCGAAATCCGCCAGCCGGAGCAGCATGCCCAAGCGCTGAGCCGATGGATCGACGAGCTGGTGGATGCGCCCGGCTGGCTCATCTTTTTCACGCATGACATCGCGCCGCGGCCGACCCCCTATGGCTGTACGCCGGAAACCTTCGACCGTCTCGTCCGCTATGCCGTCGAGAAGGGATGCCGCGTGCTACCGGTCGACCAGGTGCTCGACCGGATCAATTGGTAGGGGGCCGCGGTGCCTGAAGTCGAGAAGGCCGGGAAGCGCCTGCTGGCAATCAACAACTACTTCTATCGCCGCGGCGGAGCGGAGGCGGTCTTCTTCGATCATATGAGCATGTTCGGCGAAGTCGGCTGGGACGTCGTGCCCTTCGCCATGCGGCACGACAGCAACGAGCATTCGCCCTGGTCGGACTATTTCGTCTCCGAGATCGAATATGGCCGGCGGACTGGTCTGTTTCGCAAGGCGGTTCAGGCGGCAAGCGTCATCTATTCGCTCGAAGCCCAACGCAATATCCGTCGGCTGATCGAGCACAGGCGCCCATCGATCGCGCATGCCCATAATGTCTATCACCATCTGTCGCCAGCGATCTTCTCCACCCTGAAGTCCGCAGGCATTCCGGTGGTCATGACGGTTCACGACCTCAAGCTCGCCTGCCCCTCTTACAAGATGCTTCGCGACGGAAAGGTCTGCGAAGACTGTCGGGGTGGGAAAATCTACAACGTGCTCCGCCATCGCTGTGTCAAGGATTCGGTGCCCCTGAGCGCCGTCGTGCTGGCCGAAACGATGGTGCATCGTCTGCTCGGACTTTATCGCGAAAAGGTGGATCGCCTCGTCGTGCCGAGCCGCTTCTATCTGGAAAAGCTCGCCGAATGGGGCTGGCCGCACGATAAGATGGTCCACATACCCAATTTCGTCGATGTTTCGATCTTTCGCACCGAT
This sequence comes from Sinorhizobium fredii USDA 257, assembly GCF_000265205.3. NCBI lineage: Bacteria > Pseudomonadati > Pseudomonadota > Alphaproteobacteria > Hyphomicrobiales > Rhizobiaceae > Ensifer > Ensifer fredii. The sequence continues at coordinate 1,539,383 of NC_018000.1, read as the reverse complement.
TGGCAGGAGGGTGACTATTTTGTCTTCGCCGGTCGCCTGGCGCCGGAAAAAGGCTTGGCGACGCTGATCAGGGCGATCGCTCTTTCGGGAGAGCGGCTGGTCGTCGCCGGGACCGGCCCGGAAGAGGCGAGCCTTCGCCGAATGGCGGCCGAACTCGGTGCCGACGTCACCTTCGCCGGCTATCTCTCCGGCGAGAAGCTGCACCGCCTAATCGGTGAATCCCGCGCCCTCGTGCTTCCGTCGGAATGGTACGAGAATGCGCCGATCAGCGTCCTCGAAACCTATGCGCTGCAGCGCCCGGTCATCGGCACGGCGATCGGCGGCATTCCGGAGATGGTGAGGGAAGGCGAAACCGGGCTGCTGGCGGCCTCCGGGCAGCCGGAAGAACTCGCAAGGGCGCTGCGCGAAATGGCGGCGCTTTCGCCTGGCGCGCGCGGCCGCATGGGAGCGGAGGGTCGATCCTGGATCTCCAGCGAATTTTCCGCCGCGGCCTATCGGGCGAGGACTCTCGATCTCTACGCATCGCTGGGTGCCTAGGCAGCAATGCCGCTGCGGATACAACGCGGCCGCTCTCCCGCTGCGAGGCTTCGGAACGCCGGCGCAGAAGACGCTGAAGCCCCGACGTCTGGTTTTCGGCCACTCTCCTAAAAGTTTAGCGATGTTCTTACGCCGGGCGAAAGTGTTCTTCCCGTAAAAGCTGTCCAAAGGGAACTTTCGGGACAGGTACAACCATGAGCAGTCAGACTGCAGTCTCGCGAGATCACGGTCCGCAGCAGACGAGGGGTTCGGCGACGTCGATCCATGCGGCACGTGGCAGCGGCGAGCGGTTTCCCGAAAAGCACCTCTCCGTCCATGCTGGGACCGCTGCGACGACCGCGCTGCTCGAGGGGCCATCCCCCGGCCTAGGCGGCGCGGCATTATCGCCGGAGGAGCTCGACGGCTTTCTCCCGTCCCTTGCGAATACGGCTGCGCGTCCGCGCGTGATGATGCTGGGCCTGCGCGGGATACCGGACGTGCAGGGCGGCGTGGAGAAACATGTCGAGATGCTTTCCGCCAGGCTCGTGGCCCTTGGCTGGAGCGTCGACGTCATCGGCCGACAGCGCTATCTTTCGACAACCTCGCCCTACGCCTGGGGCGGAATTCGCGTCTTCCCGCTCTGGGCCCCGCGGCTGACGGCGCTGGAGGCCATCGTCCACACCTTCGTCGGCGTCTGTTTCGCCGCGCTGCGCCGGCCGGACGTCCTGCATATCCATGCGATCGGCCCCGCCTTGCTGGTTCCCCTGGCGAGGCTCTTGCGCATGAGGGTCGTGGTCACGCATCACGGCTATGATTATGACCGGCAGAAATGGGGCACCTTCGCCAAGCGCATGCTGAAGCTTGGGGAGCGCATGGGCATGCGGCTTGCGCATGGGCGGATCGCCATTTCGAAGGAAATCGTGAAGACAATGGGCGAGCGCTACAAGGTGCCGGTTGCCTTCGTCCCGAACGGCGTCGCTGTTTCGCCGGGGCGCGCCGGAACCGGCATACTCGATGAGTTCGGCCTCACGCGCCGCCGTTACATTCTGCTTGCGGCGCGGCTCGTTCCGGAAAAGCGCCAGACCGATCTCGTCCAGGCATTCGCACTTCTGGGCGGTAACGGCGTCAAGCTCGTCCTGGCGGGTAGTGCGGAGTTCGAGACGCCCTATGCGGATGAGGTGAGGGCGATGGCCGATAGCGTGCCCGACGTGGTCATGACCGGCTTCCAATCGGGCGACAGGCTGGCGGAACTCTTTGCCAATGCGGCACTGTTCGTCCTGCCCTCCAGTCACGAAGGCATGCCGATCGCCCTGCTGGAGGCTATGGCTCATGGCCTGCCGGTCCTGGCAAGCGACATCGTCGCCAATCGCGAACTCAGCCTGCCGGCGGCCGACTATTTCCCGCTCGGCGACATAGATGCCCTTGCCGCTGCGATCGCCAGAAAGATTGCAAATCCCCCCAGTGACGACGAGGTCCGTTCGCAGATGGCCCACGTGGAATCGACCCACAGTTGGGCAAGTGTGGCGCAAAAGACCCTTGCGATCTATCGAGCGCTTGCAAGATGAGCCGAGCGCAATGCGGCGAGATGGCCGTTAGTAACAGGCAGCGGGTCATGGATATCAGGCGCGCGGCCACGGTTCTCGCATGGCTCCTGCTGGCGCTGGTCGCCTATTCGACGCTGTCGCCGATCGGCATGCGGCCGCGTATTGGGACGTGGGTTCACGTCGAGCGGTTCGGCGCCTACGGGCTGATAGGCTTCCTCTTCGTGACCGCCTATCCGCGACGGCTCCCAATTGTTCTGGGGATGGTGCTTGGAGCGGCGGTCGGTTTCGAATTGCTGCAGATGCTGTCGGCTGACCGCCACGCGCGGATGGAGGACGTTGCGGTCAAGATGGCCGGTGCAGCGTGCGGTGTCGGTGCAGCCTTGTTTGCCGCTCGCCACTGGAGGCATTTGCGAGGCTGGCAAAATAAACCAAAACTCAAACCATCGCAGGTAGAACGTTCGGCTTAGTGCATTTGGCGGCATGGGCGCGGCGAGCGGAACACGGCGCAATCTTTCTGGGGGCCTTCTTGGCGATATCCGTTATTATCAAGACCTTGAATGAAGAGAAGCGTATTGCCGCAACGATCGAGAGCGCGTTGGCGGCGCTTCAGGGTCAAGAGGGCGAAGTCATCCTTGCCGACAGCGGATCGTCGGACGCCACGGTCGAAATCGCCTCGCAATATCCGATTGTCATCGCGCAGATCACCCCGCCGGCGCGTCCGAGCTGCGGGATCGGGCCGCAACTCGGTTTTCAATATTCCCGCCACGACTACGTCTGCCTCATCGACGGCGACATGCTGCTGGATGCCGGCTTTCTCGACGAGGCCGTCCGCTTCCTCGACGACAACCCGACTGTCGCGGGCGTGACCGGCCACGTCGAGGAGATGCACGTCGCCAACCTGGAATTTGCCCGGCGCGTCCACCGCAACGCCCCGGAAAATCGCACGGGGTCGATCGACCGCATGAATGGCGGCGGGCTTTACAGGCGCGGCGCCATCGAAGATGTCGGTTACCTCTCGGATCGCAACCTGCACGGCTATGAGGAGTTCGATCTCGGCATCCGCCTAAGGAGCGCCGGCTGGTGGCTTCACCGCCTTGATCGGCGGTTCGTCCAGCACTTTGGCCACACCGTCAACTCCTACCGGCTGCTCGTGCGTCGCTGGAAGAGCAAATATCTCTACGGCATCGGCGAGCTCTTGCGTGCTTCGCTCGGCAAGCCCTATTTCCTCCAGCTCCTGCGCGAGCTGCCCGAACTCAGGCTCTGGGGGCTCGTGCATCTCTGGTGGCTGTTCTGTGTTTGCCTGGTTGTCTTCCTCCCGAACAAGGTTGCAGCGATCGGAGCCGTCCTCGCCATGATCGCAGGTGTCGTTGCGCTGGCGAGTATCAAGAAGCGTAGCCTCGGCATGGGGCTCTACACGGTCATCGCCTGGTTTTTCCACGCGGCAGCGTTGCCCGTCGGGATGCTTGGAAGCCGTCGCCAACCCAACGAACCGATCGAGAGCAGAATCCTTGGAAATCCGGCGTGACGATGCGTTTACTGCTTGCCGCGGCGGTAATCTTCCTTGGCGCACATATGCAGCGGGCCGATGCCTCAGACGAATGGGTGCCTGTCCGCGACGTCTCGCTGGAGGTCCAATCGGGAAGTCCCCTCGATTTTTCCAGCTTCCTGCCCAATGGCGCGATTGACGCGGAGCACCGCCTGGTCGCGGGCGGGGGCGGGCGCCTGGCCTATGCAAAGTCGCCGGAAAAGCCGCTGCGGATGCTCTGCGCTTCGCTCGCCTGGAGCCCGGCCTCAGGCGGCTTTCCCGATCATGACGGTGCGGAGCGCTACGCGCGCCAACTGGCGCTTCACGGCTATAACATAGCGCGGCTGCATTTTACCGATGCGAGCCTGATGTTCGGCCGGCAGAAGGATTTCGACTTCGATCCGGAAACCCTCGACCGCATCCACTACCTGCTCGCGGCGCTGAAGCGCAACGGCATCTACTGGATCGTCGACGGGCTCTCGTCGCCACGCGGCGCCTACGGCGGTTATGACGACCGCTGGGATGCAAATGGCGATCTCAAGTTGCGCCTGCACCTGGATGAAGAGGCCTTCGCCCATTGGAGGACGCTGCAGGAGAAGTTCCTGGGGAGGGTCAATCCCTATACCGGTGTCGCGCCCATCCGCGACGATGCGTTGGCGCTGGTGATCCTCGCCAACGAAAACGGCATCGAGTTCGACGGCGTCGTGCATGACCGTCCGGGCGAATCCGCTTATGACGCGGCGCTTGCCGCGCCTTTCAACCAGTGGCTTGCGAAGCACTACGCCTCGACCGGACAACTCGCCCAGACTTGGGGAGAGCTTGGCGCCGACGAACGGCTGGAAATGGGTACGGTCCGGCTTCCGCCCGATCGCTATGCCGACAGCGCCCGCATGCGTGATCTGCAGGCATTCTTCACCGACTTGGAGCGAGCGTCGACCGCTCGGATGAGCAAGATACTGCGCGATCTCGGCTATAGAGGCCTGATCAGCACCTACAACAACTGGCCTACCCTTCAGACCGCGCTCAGCAGGCGCGATCTCGAAGTGGTCACCATGAACACCTATCATGACTGGGTCGGCGGCTATGCGCCGGGCAGCGCTCTCCGGCAGGTGAGTTCCATCGCCGACGGTGCCAATTACATGCGAATGATCGCCGCGGCGCGCTGGTTCGGAAAGCCCTTCATCGTAAGCGAGTACGACCACCTGTTCTGGAACCGCTACCGCTACGAGGCGGGGCTGGTGCTGCCAGCCTATGCATCGCTACAGGGCTGGGACGTGCTGTGCCGGCATGGCCATGGGCCGATCGTCCTTGCCTATGGCGAACCCTATCCGCACAAGAAGGCGATGCTTCCCTATGCGATCGCGCTCGATCCGGTGGCACGGGCCGGCGAGACGCTGGCGGCCCTTTTATACCGGCGCGGCGATGTGGCGACCTCCGGGATTACCATTCGCTTTGCCGTGCGCGGCGGGGAGGATCTTGGCGAGGACATGCAGGCGCGCGAGCCCGAGCGCCTCACCGAACTCGCCTTGATCGGCGGCATAGGCCTCGTTCCTGCGGATCGTGTCGACGACTACGCCATCGGCGTCGCGCAGCCGCGTACACAGGGTGCAGACGACGTGCTGGCAGCTCTTCGCGATAGCCGCTCGCTGCCTCGCAACAATAAGACCGGCACGCAAAGCGGCATTTACGAGAGCGACACCGGGCAGATCGTCCTTGATCGCCGCGCCGGGCAGTTGCGGATTTCGACGCCGGCGACCGAGGCGGCGGCTTTCTCCTCGCTTCGCGAGCCGATCGATCTCGGCGTTCTCAGCATCGAGCAGGCGGATGGAGACGGGCTCGTTGCCCTGGCGGCCATCGATCGCCAGCCCTCGCTCGCTGAAAGCCGCCGTATGCTGCTGATCTTCGCAACGGACGCCCGGAACAGCGGGATGATCTTCCGCGACAGCGAGGAAAAGGTGATCGAGGATTTCGGCACACTTCCGGTGCTGATCCGCGAGGGCCATGTCGATCTGGCGCTTGAGAGAGGGGCCGCCAAGTGGAGGATATCGCCGGTCGGCCTGGACGGTACCGTCTATCCGCCGGTGCGCAGCGGCACAGGCGCCGTCACCTTCCGTCTGTCGAACGACACGCCCTATGGGCCGACGACCTATTTCCTCGTGGAACTCGACGACAGCTGAGTTGGTCACTGACGCTCCCGGCGAGGCGCGCCGAGTTAGCGATTGCATTTCCCGGCCTAACCTGATTTTTGGTGCCGGATCGGCAGGGCGGTCGAAGGACGCGCATCGGCCGAAAGCTGCATGGGGTGTCGCAAAGCATGGATAGCTTGCCCGAAAGCGTCGGCAAGACCTGGTGGCCAGGGCCGGGCAGCCGCCTCGGTGCGACCTTCTTCGTCCGTCAGGCCTTTCCATGGCTCGGGCGCTATTTCGGCGGCCAAACGCTCGCCTCGACGCTGTCGCCCGGTATCGAGGGCATCGTCTCCTGGGGCGGGCGTGTCCCCGCAAAGACGGCAATGGCGATCGCCCGCGCACGGCGGCTGCCGCACTGGCACCTCGAGGACGGTTTCCTGCGTTCGGTCGGCCTCGGCAAGGACGGAGCTGCGCCGGTTTCGATCATTGCTGACGATCTGGCATTGCCCGTCGACGGCGGCAAGGCGTCGCGGCTCGAGCTGTTGATCGCCGCGGCCGCAGGCGGCGGACATGACGCATTCGGCCAGCGCATCGGGGAGCGGATGGTCGAACACAGGCTTTCCAAATACAACAACCTGCCGCATCGCCAACCGGCGATCGAGCCGAGCAGCCGACGGCGGATCCTCCTGGTGGATCAGGTCCTCGGCGATGTTTCGGTGTCACGCGCACTCGGCAGCCGCCGCTCGTTCGATCGAATGCTGGACGACGCGCTGGCGAGCGGCGCCCAATGCGTCGTCCGTACCCATCCGGACGTCATGGCGGGCCATCGCAAGGGTTACCTGACGGAGCGTGCCGCCAGCACTCCTGGCGTTATTCTGCTCGCCGACAAGGTGTCAGTCGCCTCGATCCTCGACGTCGTCGGCGAGGTCTGGACCGTTTCCAGCCAGGTCGGCTTCGATGCGCTGCTGAGAGGAATACCGGTGCGCTGCTACGCGGTGCCCTTTTATGCCGGATGGGGGCTGACGGAAGATAGGGCAGGCCCAAGGGCCGAATTCGCGTTGGCACGCCGCGCCGTGGCGAGACCGACGGCCGACCAACTCACCGCTGCGGTGCTCGGTCTCTATCCCAGCTACCGCAACCCGGCAGACTGGAAGCCGATGGATGTCTTTGCGGCAATCGATCTCCTGGTCGCCGTGCTCGACAGGCCCTGAAGCGCAGTCGCACCCAACCCATCGTCGTGCGTCTGAGGGAGACACAAACGACGTCCTCAGTATCCGGTTCACGCAGTTAATATCGATTTAGTTCGGACCTGCCGCGGCTCTTAACCATTCCGCAACGATGGAGTGCAACTAAATAGTGTGGCGCAAGCATGATTGCTGCTGCGGTAAAGGGCATTTCGCATCGCGAGAACCGGCGATGCATGACCACCTGTTCTCAAGAGATGCCGACGCCGTTTTTCGGCATTCGGACGATTGTTTTCTGCATTTTTGGCGAGGGTTCCCTGCGGGGAAGGCGTATTCGGGGCAGACATATGAAACTCAATATTGCACGCGGCATGATTGTCTTCGGAGGAATCATTGCGGTCGGCCTATTGGTCTCGATCGGCATCAAGACATACGCTTTCGACAAGTTGAGGGTGAACGGTCCGGTCTACACGCAGATCGTCTACGGCAAGGATCTCGTCGCTGATATCCTTCCGCCGCCCTTGTACACAGTCGAATCCTACATGCTCGCCATGGAAGCGATCTCCGGTCCGGAACTCGCCGCCAAGAATCAGGAAAAGATCACCGCCTTGAAGCGCGCCTATGACGAGCGGCGGGCCTATTGGAAGACTTCATCCGCGCCCGATGCTTTGATGGGGAAGCTGGAGGCCGAGGTGCTCGGCAGGGCCGACCTCTTCTGGCAGGTGATGGAAAAGCAGTTCCTTCCTGCGCTTCAGGCAAATGACGGTGCCGCCGTTGGTCAGGCGCTGGGCGCCTTGAAGGATAGCTTCCATCATCACGAAGTTGCGGTGAACGAACTGGTGCAGATGGCTGTCGCCTTCCAGGCGGGCGAGGAAGCCGCCGCAGCCGTGGAAACGGACCAGCTGTCCATGGCGGCGACGACAAGTTCGGTGATCTCGGTCGCGCTGCTCGCCGCCGGCCTCTGGTACTTTCGCCGCCGTGCGGTCCAGCCGCTGGCGGCGATGTCGTCCTATATGGAGACGCTCGCCGGGGGCGACTACGGCCGGGCCGTGCCCTTCTCGGATCGCACGGATGAGATTGGCGCGGTGGCGAAATCCGTCGCCATCTTCCGCGAGGCGGCCATCGAACGCCGCAGCATGCGTGAGCGCGCGGAGGAGGAGCGCCGCCGCCAGGAGGAGCAGGAGAGGGTTCTCCGCGAACAGCGGGCAGCCGAGGAAGAGGAGCGGCGAACCGTCATCGATCGACTGAGCGGGGGACTGGGGCGGCTTTCGACCGGCGACCTCACGGCGCAAATCGACGCCCGTTTCGCCCCGGAATTCGAACGGCTCCGCAGCGAATTCAACGGCAGCGTCGGGCAGCTTGCCGAAGCCATTTCCGGCGTGCTCCAGGCGACCAGCCGGCTGCGTTCCGGTTCGTCGGAGATCGCCAGCGCCACCGACGATCTGGCAAAGCGCACCGAGCACCAAGCCGTGTCGCTGGAGCAGACGGCCGCCGCCTGCGATGAGATCACCGCGACGGTGCGCAACTCGCTGGAACGCGCCCGGGAAGCAAGCCTGGTGATGCGGACTGCCAAGGACGGAGCGGAACGCTCTGCGGCCGTCGTCCGCGATGCCGTTGCGGCGATGGAACGGATCGCAGGTTCTTCGACGCGTATCCGGCAAATCCTCAATGTCATCGACGAGATCGCGTTCCAAACCAACCTGCTTGCGTTGAATGCAGGGGTCGAGGCGGCGCGGGCGGGCGAGGCCGGCAAGGGCTTTGCGGTCGTCGCGCAGGAGATTCGCGAACTTGCCAGCCGCTCGGCCAATGCGGCGAGGGAAATCAAGACGTTGATCGAAACCTCGGTCCGCGAGGTTGCGGACGGCGTCGAACTCGTCAATCAGACAGGTTCGGCGCTGACGGGCATTGAAGGCCATATGCTGCAGGTAAGCGGCCTGATCGGCGCCATCGTCACCGCCGCCGACGAACAATCCTCCGCGCTCGATGGCATTAATGCCGCTCTGCAGCAGATGGACCAGGTCACGCAGCAGAACGCTGCCATGGTCGAGGAGACGAATGCCGCCTGCCGCGCGCTCAGCGAGGAGGTGCTCGATCTCGACAGAATTGCCGAACGGTTTCAGGTGAACGGGAATGGCGGGCGGGCGCGCCGCGCTGCCTGATGCGCCAGGGTGCGGGCCACAAAGAATCGAGACACTCGGGCCGAGCAATCTGCAGCTGAAGCGCGAGAGGCGGAAAGCTTTGCCCGCCGCCGAAAGCGGCACGTGCCAGCGGCAAGCCAAGCCGCTGGCACGATACCCAGGGCATCATGCCCAAGGCTGCCCTGCACCCACGAGAAGGAGTGTAAGCGGACTGGCCGGCGTTAGGCTACAGTTGGAAGTTTAAATCGATATCCGCATTGCGAAGAAGGTGTACGGTTAACGCATTATTGCGCGGAGAGCCTGCGGTCGGTGTGGAACACATAGTAAAACAGCAACAATAGAGTGCAATGTTGCTTGGTGTGTATTAAATCGTGTAATTCGGCCTGGGATAGGTAAAGATAGGGCGCAACCGTGGCTAGTCTACGTGTGTATTGTGGCGCCTAGAATTTCGGTCGATTAGCGAAATCTTCTGCGACGTCGTTCGATACGACCTCATGCTTAGCTGTAGGTGATCGTGTTGCCGTTTCGGGGCCGGATGAAGAAGTGCTGGTCATATTCGTAATCGCCGCCGCCCGTGAAACTTTCGAAAAGGCCGGAGAAGATCGTATCCAATTTGTATTGGACACGCGTCACCACCAGTTGCACGTCCTCCGTTCTTAGTTCCTCTGGCACCTCGACGGGCGAGTCCTGTCCTGAGGAGAGGGCGGTCGTGCCATAGGCGGCAGACCAGTTCACGGTCGCCTTGCCGTTGCTGCCGATGTCGAGAACGCAAAGGAGGATCGCGAGTTCGTCGGTATCATAGGGTTGCACGATGGTGCTGACGCCGTCGAGGATCGATTCGACGCTCGCCTCGGTCCAACTGCTTTGCATGGCGATGATCTCGCTGCTCGTCGAAGCGATCTGGTTAATCTTTCTGTGCACCGTCAGGCCTTGCCCGAGATCGACCAGTCCGGCGAGCAGCAGCAGCATGATCGGAAAGAGGAACGCGAATTCGATCGCGGAAGCTCCGTCGCGATTCCGCAGGAGGGCGACTGTTCTCTTGGCGATTGGTGTCATGCGGGCATCCTCAGAACGGTTCATTGCGCAGCAGGACGGAGGCGCCCATCAGGTAGCTGCCGTCCGCGAGCGTCGAGCTCGAAAGCGAATAGAGGCTGACGACGGGCTTCCAGGGAAGGAAAGCCTGGACCATCACGTAATCGCTGCCCTTGCCGATTTCGAAGCCTTCGGTGATCGACACGGCGCCGGTGCTGTTGATCGCCTTCATCGCGCCGGAGGAGGAGGTGTCGGTGAGCGTATCGACGGCCACCAGCAGCTTGTCTTCGCAGTCGAGCACATAGAGCAGGTTGCCGCAGACCTCCGTCTTGAAGCCTGTGAGCGCCATATTGCCCTCAGCCGCCTGGCCGGTTCGTATGAGGCGCGCGGCCTTATGAACCGCGGCATCGAGGGCCGAGTCGATGAAGAACATCGCCGCACATTCGAGAATGCCGAAGATGATGGTGAACAGCGGCAGCGCGAGAAGCGCGAATTCGATGGCGGCCACGCCCGACCGGTCGCCCAGCAGCCGGCGCAAAAGGGTGATCTTCGAACGGCTCTTCATTGGGTGAGCCGTACCGAAGTCAGATATTGGTTGAAGAGGGTGGAAAGGCCGGCGGTGATCTCGTCTTCGGAGGCGGCGGAGATGAAGAGATCGGCAGAGGAGGCGCAGTCCTGCAGCGCGATCGGGATATAGTCGTGCCTGCTGATGCTGCTGCTGACGCCGCTATGCAGCGTACCGCCCCAGGTGGAGGTCCACCTGCTCTTCGCCATCGTGTCGTCAAGGGTATCGTTGTATCCCCAATCATCGGGGATGGAGAGGTACTCCGTATAGAGGACGGCCACTGTGGCGTCGTCATTCTTGAGGTATCCACACCAGTCGGGGTTAAGAGGCGTCACAATCCCCCAGTTCTTACCAGCGTTGGAGGTGTGTCGGATACACGTTCCGGCGGCGTTCTTCTTAATACATTTAGTGCCCTTCGGGATGTCGTTGATAACCCAGTTGCGATGCGACTGGACGCCATCTGTTAGCAAAAGCACTAGTTTTAGCGGCTTGCTGGCCGAACTGCCGTCGTCACCTTTCCCGACCTTGTCCTGCAGAGCCTCGAGCGAGGTCTCGAAGTCGGTCGAGGTGGTGGAGGTTGCGCTCGTCAGGCCGGCATCATCGTCGGAAAGTTTCTTCCGCGCGGTGCTGGTCGAATAGGTCGGCTCGAGGACCTCGGTGATGGTTTCGCCGAGACTGTAGAGACCGACCTTGATCCTCGCATGGTCCTCGTCCGCCGCGTCGACCATGTCGAGCACCTCTTCGACGGCGTCGAGCGCCACGTCTGTTCGGAGCTTTACACCGAGGCTCTTAATGTAGTTGTAGTAGGTCGATGCGATGACGGAGCCGTTCTTCTTCACTGGATCCTTCGTGTCATGGCAGGCGAACTCGCAGGTGATATTCTTGTCGGCCCGCAGCATTGCCTGGTCCTTGCTTGTCGCGGCCAGCAGCATCGACGGTGATTTGTCGATGACGATGTAGACTTCGAGGTAGGACGTTGCCGGCCCCTCGATGGCACTGATGACGCCGACCGGAACGGTCTTGATATCGGCCAAGGTCATCAGCGTCGTCGGCACGGTTCCGCTTGCGCTGGCGGTGATCGTGTGGCCGCTCTTGTCGACGGTGATCTCCGTCAGATCATAGGTGGCGCCTTGCTTCTCGGACTGGGCGTCGAACCATTCCTTGATCTTTTCGGCGATTTCGTCCTCATCGTATTCGTCGATCTCCTTGATGGCGGCCACCAGCGCGGCGTCGAGGTCCGATTGCATCCTGCTCTGGACGTTGTAGGCGCGCGTATAGTCGAGGCCGGCGCCGACGGCGAGGATCATCGGAATGATGCAGACTGCGACCGTCAGGGCGACATTGCCGCTCCTGTCGCTGGCTATGGTTGACATTCGGCTGGCGATCAACCGACGGAAAACGCCGAAATCGAAATGCATGTTTTAGTGACCAGCTCCGTTACTTCGCGTGCCGATCGTGCTGGGGAAATATTATTCGGGGGTAAATTAGCGTCGTGTTTGGCTAGCCGATTGGCGCTTGGCTATCCGGATCGCGCAACAAAACGACTGAGGAGGTGCAAGCGCCTTCGTCCGACAGCGCAGGTTCGCCGTTCGGGCACGGAATAGGTATCAGCGGTTTGATCGTGACGGAGGAACGCCGATGCCGCACCGGCTGTGAAGCTTGGCCGTTTCGGACGGCGTCTGGCCGAAGGCATCATGGTAGACCGCGGAAAACCGGCCCATATGGGTGAAGCCCCAGGCGCGTGCCACCTGCGCGATCGAGAGCGTATTGGCATCGTCGGAAAGGGTTTTGCGAACACCCTCCAGCCGCATATGGCGCAGAAAATTCAAGGGTGTCGTGTCCTTGAACTGCTGGAAGGCGGTCTGCAAGGCGCGCACGCTCGTGCCTGCCTCCCGGGCGATATCGGCAACGCTCATGGGTTCGGCGATATTGGCAACCATGTATTCGATCGCCCGTTTCAGGTTTCGTGGCATGGCAGGGGACATTGGCTTGTGCAGTCGGGCGCTGTAGTTGTGGGGAAGCGATTCCAGGATCATGACCATTGCTGCCTGAAAAAGATGCGTGGTCGCCGTCGTCGAAACACGGTCTTCGCCCGCGACGTCGAAACAATCCCAGAGCAGGCCTCCGAGAGCGGCAAGCCGCGAGCCGATGGCCGAACCCGTTTCCAAGGTCGCACAAAGGTCGATATCTCCCAGGACGGGGGCGTCGAGGAGCTGACTGAGCTGGCCGACCATCGCCGATTTGTCGAAGGCGATGCCGATATGGCCGCGGTTCTCGTGGATTGTCAGTTTTTCGAACTGCGCCATGTTGCCGACCATGGCGGTTCCCGGGGTCGACAGAAGCCGTTTGCGGCCGACGTCGATCTCCATGGTGCTCGAATGCGGCAAGTAGAGCACGAAGGCGTCGGAGGGCTGCGAGAACGTGACTTTCATGCCCGAATGGCACATGCCCGCCCAGATGCTGAAAGGCCCGGCAGAATAGTGCCGGTCCTCGACCGAGATAGGACCGACTCCGTCCAAGGGTTCAACCTTGGCGGGTGACAATGTTCTTGCATAATGCTCGGACATTTCGTCGGCATCTGCTTTGACGATGCGGAATGCCGGGCGATGAGGGACGTACCTCATCAAAGTCCCGAAAAAGCCTCGGCGCCCTGCAGGGTAGCGCCTTGGGTTACATTTTCACGTATCAGGTTCACGCCACCTCCCTTTCAAGGGTGCTCTCCGCGCCCGCAATTGTCGTACAAATAAGCGTATATTAGCTTTGCCGTAAACGGTTATATGAAGCCGGATATCCAAAAAACGAAAAACGAAGCCGGATTTCGCAAGAATTGCTGAGCGCGTCGCCCAGGAGGAGAACTTTTCGCTCACAGGTTGCGGGTACTCGAACGTGAAGGGCGTGCAAGATTCCGCCGGCCGCGCCAGCGTGCACCATCGATCGACCGTTTTCGGCCAAGTTCGTAAAGTTCAAAATCAACCGTAGCATCGTAGCGATCCAAGCAGCGGCGTCGCGGACCGTGGCGGGCGACTGATAGCGCAGCCGAGCCGACTCACTTTGGCTGGCCAATCGGCGAGCCGCAATGTTCATGCCTGTGCAGAGAGCATCGATGGCGACCAGCGAACTAATCCTCGCAGACGGAAAGCGTCGTCTTCGGGATAGGCCATGCGCTATGCGGATACTGGAGAGCTTGTTTCCATATGTCTTTTGTAAGCCGTCCGACATATTCAAGGAAGTCGTGAATTTAAGTTGAAAACTACTCCCGGCGGCGCTGGCTTCTACTGAGCGTGGTGTCGTGCGGGGAAATCACGGCACTTGCGTCATTGAACGCAACGCCGCAAAAAGGTGGGAACAAGAACGAATGCAGGCCAGACCGAACAAGAAAGAACCCCGTGCGATCGACATCCATGTAGGCAATCGCATCCGCTTGCGCCGATTGGCTTTGGATTGGAGTCAAACAAAGCTCGGCGAGGCGCTCGACGTCAGTTTCCAGCAGGTGCAGAAATACGAAAAGGGCCTGAACCGCGTCGGTGCGAGCCGTCTCCAGCGTGCCGCCGAGGTCCTGAGCGTTTCGGTGTCCTATTTCTTCGAAGGCGGTCCCGAAAGCTTGAATGGCTCGGAGCAGAATGCCGCGGTGACCTCCAGCGATGAGATGCTGCAGTTCCTTGCCACCGAGGAGGGCGTGGCACTCAATCGCGCCTTTGCCCGGCTCAGCGACCCGCAGGTCCGGCGCAAGATCGTGGCGCTCGTCAAGGCCTTGGTCGCCACGGACGCCGCACCGACCCCGGCAATGGCCTTCGAAGAGTAAGGGCCACCGGCTGCGGCCGATTGCACTTTGTCCGGCTTCAAGGCGCGATCGAAGATGCGCGCCGCAAGTCAGGCTTTTCGATCCTACTGCATGTCTTCTAAATCGTCGCCGATTGAGAAGACATGCAGTAGACGTTGGTGCGGAATGCGGGCGGAAAACCGCGCACACGTTTCCTCATCCCGCTCCAAGCGCCGCGGAGCCGATGACAGTACAGGTCATTCGGCGGCAATAGGTGCGGGGTAGGCGGCGCGATCCTCGGCCGCCTCCTGCCGCGGCTCGGCGGCCTCGCCCTCCGGTTCGCGCGCCTTGGGCTCCTTGCCGAAGAACAGTGCGTAGCCGGCCGGCAGCACCAGGATCGTCAGCACGGTCGCAACGAGGATGCCGCCCATCATCGCATAGGCAAGCGGTCCCCAGAACACGCCGCGCGAGATCGGGATCAGCGCGAGCACGGCGGTCAGCGCCGTCAGCACGATCGGCCGGAAGCGCCGTACCGCAGCGCCGATGATCGCCTCGGAGCGCTCCATCCCCGCCGCAATGTCCTGGTCGATCTGGTCGACGAGGATGATCGAGTTGCGGATGATGATGCCGAGCAGCGCGATGACGCCGAGGATGGCGACGAAGCCGA
Source organism: Sinorhizobium fredii USDA 257 (assembly GCF_000265205.3). Classification (NCBI taxonomy): domain Bacteria; kingdom Pseudomonadati; phylum Pseudomonadota; class Alphaproteobacteria; order Hyphomicrobiales; family Rhizobiaceae; genus Ensifer; species Ensifer fredii. The sequence goes on along the minus strand of NC_018000.1, from coordinate 1,524,326 downwards.
ACGGGGCGCCGCTGATGAGCAAGGCCGCAGCCGCACCGATGATGCCGAGCGGCCCGGTTGCGAGCACCAGCATCGACTTGCCGAAGTGCTGGAGCTGCGCCATCAGCAGGATGACGATGACGAGCAGCATGATCGGCGCCTTTGCTGCGATCGACGCCTGGCTCTCGGCACTGTCTTCTGCCCCGCCCTGGATCTCGACCATGTAGCTGGGAGAAAGACCGTCCCTGAGACCCTGCAATTCGTTGTAGATCTGCTGGGTCACGTCGTTCGGCTGGATGCCGTCCGGCAGCGTTGCGCGCACGGTGATGGTCGGCAAGCGATCGCGTCGCCATTCGATACCCTGCTCCATGACCGGAACCACCTTGGCAACCTGCGACACAGGCACGAAGCTGCCGAAATCCGTCGGCACATAGACCGAGTTGACGGCCGAAAGCAGCTGGCGATTGCCGTCCGGCTCTCGCGCTACGATCGAGACAGTCTCTTCGCCATCGCGGAAATCGTCGAGCGGAGCGCCGGACATCGCCGCCTGCAGCATCTGGCGGATGCGCTGCGAGGTGACGCCGAGGGCGCGGGCGCGGTCCTGGTCGATCACCAGCTTCATCGCCGGCACGGGCTCCAGCCAGTCGTCATGGATCGCGCCGAGCAGCGGATTCTCGCGGAACTTCGTCTTCACCTGATCGGCGATGCGGCGCACCTCCTGGCGATCCGGCCCCATCACCCGGATCTGCACTGGCCAGCCGGTCGGAGGGCCAAGGAAGAGGCGGTCGACCTTGGCGCGGATCGACGGAAAATCTGCGGCAAGGATCGTCCGCAACTTGACGATCAGCCTTTCGCGGGCCGTCTCGTCCTTCGCCATCACGAGGAGTTGCGCGAAGTTGGGATTGCGGAGCTGCTGGTCGAGCGGCAGGAAGAAGCGCGGTATGCCTTCGCCGATATAGGTGGCGATGAAGCGCTTGTCCTCGTCGCCCATCATGCGCGCCTCGAGCGCCTTGGCCTGCCTTTCGACTTCCTCGATGCTCGTGCCCTCCGGGAGCCAGAGATCGACCAGAATCTCCGGCCGCGAGGACTGCGGGAAGAAGTTCTTCGGAATGAACTGGAACGCCCAGAGGCTCGCCATGAAGGTTGCGAGCGTCATCACGAGCACGATGACGCGGTGGCGCACCGCCCAGCCGACGGTCGCCCTGAGGCGCCGGTAGAAGCGGGTGTCGAACGCATCGTGGTGGGTGCCGGCGTGGTGGCGCTGCTTCAGGATCATGTAGCCGAGCCAGGGAGTGAAATAGACGGCCACGAACCATGACACGACGAGCGCGATGCCGACGACGTAGAAGAGAGAACGGACATATTCGCCGGCGGTCGATTCGGCGAAGCCGACAGGAATGAAGCCGGCCGTGGTGATCAGCGTGCCCGTCAGCATCGGAAAGGCGGTGGAGGAATAGGCAAAGCTCGCCGCCTCGATTTTCACCAGCCCTTCCTCGAGCTTCCGCTCCATCATTTCCACAACGATCATCGCGTCGTCGACGAGCAGGCCAAGCGCGATGATCAGTGCCCCGAGCGAGATGCGCTGCAGGTCGATGCCGAGCTCGTACATGATCGCGAAGGTGGCGGCGAGCACCAGCGGGATGGCGATGGCGATCACCAGACCAGAGCGCCAGCCGATCGACAGGAAGGAGACGACGAGCACGATGATCAATGCCTCGACGAGCGCGTGGCTGAATTCGCTGATCGCCTCGGTCACCACCTCCGGCTGGTTGGAGATCTGTTCGACCGAGACGCCGTAGGGAAGGGCGGACTCGAAGCGCTCGTAGGTCGCCTCCACCGCCTTGCCAACGTCGGTAACCTTGTGTCCCTTGGCCATCACGACGCCGATCTGAACGCTGTCGTGGCCGTTGAAGCGGAATTTGCGCGAATAGGGGTCTTCAAGACCGGCGGTGACGGTCGCGATGTCGGCAAGCCGGATCGTCTCATTGCCGGCGCGCAGCCTCAGTTCGCGGATATCCTCGGCACGCCTGACATCGCCGTCGACGGAGATGCGAACCGAGCGGGGGCCCGTCTCGACGGTACCGGCCGGATCGACATTGTTCTGGCCGGCGACGGCGTTGCGCAGGTCATTGAGCGTCAGCCCGCGGGCGGCGAGCAGCTTGGAGGAAACATCGATATAGATCTTCTGCGGCTGGTCGCCGAGGATGACGACCTTCTCGACACCCGTCGTCGTCAGGAGCATGTCGCGGCCCTCGGTCGCGAAACGCTTCAGTTCGGGATAGCTGTAGCCATCGCCGCTGATCGCGTGGAGCGTGATGAAGGTATCGCCGAACTCGTCGTTGAAATACGGACCGAGTACGCCGTCCGGCAGTTCGTTGGCAATGTCCCCCACTTTCTTGCGCACCTGGTAAAAGGCATCGGCAACGTCGTCGGCGTTCGTATCGCCCTCGATCTGAACGGTGATGATGGCGCTGCCGGCGCGCGTGTAGGAGCGGACGAAATCGAGATGCGGCGTTTCCTGCAGCTTGCGCTCGATCTTGTTGACGACCTGGTCCTGCATCTCCTGGATCGAGGCGCCGGGCCAGACGGCCTGCACGACCATGGTGCGGAAGGTGAATTCCGGATCTTCGCGCTGCCCCATGCGAACGAGACCGAGCGCGCCGGTGATAATGATCAGCCCGAACAGGAAACGCGCGATGCTCGGATGACCGATCGCCCAGCGCGACAGATTGAACGGTTTCTTCTCCCCGGTGGAGGCTTGCATCGGCGTATTTCCGTTCTGCTGATTGGTCTTAGCGGAGGATTTCGCGCGTTTCGGCGCGGGCGGACTGCTGCTCGGCGAGGGGCAGCTTGACCCTCAGGTCTTCGGCCATGAACTGCGTGCCGGCTGCGACGACGAGATCGCCCGGTCGCAACCCGACGGCGATGCGCACCTGATCGCCGGCGTAATCGGCGAGCCCGATGGGGCGGGCATGGACGGTCGAGGCGCTGCGATCGACCACCCAGACGATGTCCCTGCCGTCCTTCTGCGCAAGCGCGCTCAGGGGAATGGCGACGAGGGGTTCGGAACTGGCGGCAGCCGCCTCGACGGTTGCGGTCATGCCGAGCAAGACTCGCGGATCGTTGGGCAGGCTGATGCGAACCAAGAAAGTCCGGGATTGCCGTTCTGCACTGCCGGAGACTTCCCGAACATGGCCGTCGAGGGTGAGCATGTCGTTGGACCAGAAACGCGCCTTTACCGTCTTGCCGGGTTTGAATTCGGCAATATCCATTTCCGGAACGGCAACTTCGATTTCCTTCTCGCCGTCGACTGCGACGGTTACGACCGCCGTACCGGCGCCGACGACCTGGCCGATGTCGGCATTGATCGCCGTCACGATGCCGATCTGGTCCGACTTGAGATTCCCATAGGCGACCTGGTTCTTCGCCTGGCTGAGGCTCGAGGCGGCCGCGTCGCGCGTGGAAACCGCCTGATCATAGAGGAGAGTCGCCTGGTCGAGCTCGGCCTTTGAGGAGAATGATTTGGTGAAGAGTTGCTCGGCCCGAGCCTTGGTCAGCGAAGTCGTCTGCACCTGCTTTTCGGCGGCGAAGAGGGTTGCCTCGGCGCTATTTACGGTCAGTTGGTAGTCGGTCGGATCGATGCGAGCGAGGAGATCGCCCGGCTTCACCCGGTCGCCGACATTGACGAGGCGCTCGGTGATCTTGCCGGCCACACGGAAGCCGAGAGTCATCTCGGTGCGTGCCCTCACCACACCGGAATAGTCGAGCTGGCGGGCCTCACCCATGCCGGCGATCTCTATCACCTTGACGGGCCGAATGATCTCCTTCGTTTCCGCCTTTTCCTCCGCGCAGCCGGAGAGGACGGCGGTAAGCGAGATCAGGGCCAGGACACGGGCAAAGAGCGGCCGGTTGTAAGCTCTCGGTGAAAACATCGTTCGGACTCCTGATCCGGTATTTGGCGGCGGCGCCGCTCTTATTTCTTCAGCGCTTTGATGGCGAATTCGATCAGCTCGTCCGGGGTCGGGCGATTGTCCTTGGCAAGACACTGGGCGACGATCTGCGGGTGACAGAGGGTGACAATGCTCGCACCGAAGCATCGGGCAGCAACTTCCGGATCTTGTTCGGCGAATTCGCCGGCCTCGATGCCCTCGCGAATAATGCCGGCAAGAAGCTTGTCGAGGCGGTCGATGTGTTTCTCGATGACGTGCCAGTCCCGCTCGATCGCCACGACGACCATCTCATGGACCTTCTGCTCGTCCAGCATGGTCTCCACCGTCATCTGGTGCTGCCCGTGCACATAGCGCCTCAGGCGCTCGGAGGGGCTTAAGGCGAGGCGGGATATCTCATAGGCCTGCTGATAGCTCGCCGCGAGCATGCGGTCGCAAAGTGCCTGGTGGATCTCCGTCTTCGAGGCGAAGAAGCGGTAGATATTGGCGGGCGACATGTCGAGATCACGGGCAATATCGGCCACATTCGTCTTGGTGTAGCCGTAGTGCCGGAAAAGCCGCTCGGCGGATTCAAGGATCCGCGCAATGTTTTCCTGCCTGGTCGCGTCGATGCTGCTGTCTGCCGGTTCGGTCATGGGCTCGCATTCCGGATTATGATTGACGAATTTCCTATTTCGTCACTCATAATCCGGAGGGCGACAGTTGTCAATCGCAGCCCAACTCGTGCGCTCCTGCACAAGGCCAGTCCCGTGTCGGCGGAGAATGGAAAAGCAAAGTTTCGATTAGCGTTCGCGAGATCTGAAGATCAGCGAAAAAGAATGCTGCTCCCCGCGAGGGAACAACCTCGCTCCCTCGCGGGATCAGCAGCGCAGAGCGCTACAGAGCGACTTCGGAGCGCCTCGTTAAAATACTTTCACTCGGCCGCGACGCCGAGGAGGTTTCGCCACGCCGCGGTAGTTGAATGCGAGCTATCCCTCCCGCTAGAGGATGAAATAGCCCTTCTGCAGGGTAACCGCGTCATCGAGGTGGATGGCGAAGTCGGCCTTCTTGTCGCCGTTCACGTCGCCATAGATATAGCTGTCGGAGGACGCTCGGTCGTAACGAAGTTCGCCCTTTTTGCCGCTGAAGGCGGCGGTTCCGACAAAGGTGAAACCCTGATTGCCGGTCGTGGTCGTGTCGGCGTCGATGGCGGAAAGGTCGATACGGTCGGATTCAGAGGCGAGGAAGTCGTAGATCGTGTCGCGGCCTGAGCCGGCAACGGTGCTTTCCGACGATGCCTTGAACTGGAACGTGTCGGCGCCGCTACCCCCGGTCAACTTGTCCGCGCCGCTGCCGCCGTAGAGCACGTCATTATTCGACTCGGCATAGAGGGCGTCGTTGCCGTTGCCGCCATAGACCTTGTCCGCCCCGGCCCCCCCGTAGAGCGAGTCATTGCCGGACTCCCCGCTGAGCACATCGTTGCCGCTATAGCCCCATAGAGCGTTCGCTGCCTGATTGCCGGTGATCGTGTCACCCGCCGACCCCCCTTTGACGTTCTCGATTAGAGAGCGCGCATCGCCATGGTAGAGCAGGGCATTGAAGATATTGCCCGCGGCGAAGCCCTTGTTGGAGCCGCCGCCGAGCCAGGCGAGCTGGTCGATGCTGAAAGTCGAGGCCTTGCCGGGCCGCAAGTCGATCTTGAGGCCCGTTGCATAGGCAGAGAGATCGTAGGTATCGTTGCCGCCGCCATCCCAAATCGTGGCGAAGATGCGGTTGGCGCCCGGTGCTATGCCGACTGCTCCGTTCACGAGTGTGGCGCCGCTGCCGGGCGTCCATTTGTAGACCGTGTCGCCGCTATTGGTAGTGAAATCGGCGCCGTACATTTCCTGCAGGGCGGCGATGTCAGCCATCATGAAGGTCTGCGGCGCGCCGTATTGTTCATAGTAGTAGCCGGAGCCCCCGACATAGCCCCGGTAGGTCATGATCGAATATTCGATCGAGTCGTATTGGGAAGGCAGAGCCTTGAAGGCTCCCTCTACCTCGTGCCCGTGCTTCAGGCCAAGTGCATGGCCGAGTTCGTGCAGCAGCGTGTGCCACGCGTAGTTTCCGGCGACCGGTTTGCGATTATCGGCAACCGTGCCGGCATAGGTGGTGCCGAACCAAATGTCGCCAGCCTGAGCATAGCCGCCCGGCAGGTAAGCCCACGCAGTGTCCGGCTCGTTCGACTGCGCAAACCGGACCGTCGCGCTGGATGCGCCTCCGGAGGTGAAATTGGCATTGGTGAAGCCCTCGACGGAAAAACCGTCATTGGCGGCCGAACCGAAGCTTTGCTCCATCGCGAAGAGCGCGGCGTTTATCTGTGCCTGGGAAACTGCTGCAAAGCCGTTGTCCTTCTCTCCGCTGTAGCTGTAGCTGCTGCGCGACGTGGGAAAGGCATAGGTGATGGTTCCCGTCCAGGCATAGCCCGACAGCACTCCGTCGATCAGAGTGTTGCCGGTGGTTTTCAAAGTCTTGACGGTCTTACCGGTGCCGCTCATGCCAAATTCCTATCATAAGAGCGCAGGGCCGTTGCCTCGGCTCCAAAAAGCGCAGATCGTGCCGGCGACGTTAGGCTCCGAATGCCTACGATTACTGTAACGAGTTCAATAAGATTGGAGAGAATCGTGCCGTTCCTGAGAGTGGTGCCGTATTTTGCCGCGATGATTCTGGCAGCAGTATTCTCCGCTCCTACTGCATCAGGAACGACAAAGGCAAGAGGAGTGGACATGCAGGAGCCTCCGGATCATGAGGCGGCCGTCCGGGCGGAATTCGAGCGGGTGAAGGCGGAGAATACGGTGGAAGCCTATGAGCGCTTCATCCGCCGCCATCCGGACCATCCATTGAGCAAGGAGGCGGCAGAGGCCCTGGCGCGGCTCAAGAGGCAGTAATGCCGGTCACCCGCCGGCCGGAGCGCTCCAGCGGGGCGACGATCCCCCGCCGCCTTGTCGGCGATCCGGCTTGCTGCCGCACCATCACAACCGCGGTGGCAGCCTGAATGGAATAGTGGAGCAATTGCCGCTTATTTCGCGCGCTGCAGCATTCCGAACAGATCGCGCGGATCATCCGGATCGGCGATCATGTCGAGATTCTGATAGAAGTCGGTGCCGGACAGCCGCTCGCGCACGTAACGGAGCGCCGAAAAATCTTCGATGGCGAAGCCGACGCTGTCGAAGAGCGTGATCTGCCTCGCATCGCGCCGGCCCTCCGCTGCGCCTGTGACGACCTTCCAGAGCTCGGTCACGGGAAAATCCCGCGCCATCTGTTGGATCTCGCCTTCGATGCGGGTCTGCGGCGGATATTCGACAAAGACGTCCGAGCGGAGCAGGATGTCGTGGTGCAACTCCGTCTTGCCGGGGCAGTCGCCGCCGATCGCGTTGATATGGACACCGGCGCCGACCATGTTGTCGGTGAGGATGGTCGCGAACTGCTTGTCGGCCGTGCAGGTGGTGATGATCTCCGCACCCTCGATCGCCATTTGCGCAGAGGGGCAGGAGACGATCTCGAGGCCGGAGCCCGCGAGGTTCAGTGCCGTCTTCTCGGTCGCGCGAGGATCGATGTCGTAAAGGCGAATGGTGTCGATGCCGCAGACGGCCTTCATCGCCAGCGCCTGGAACTCGGCCTGGGCGCCGTTTCCGATCATTGCCATGGTGCGTGCGCCCTTCGGCGCCAGGTGGCGCGCCGCCATCGCCGAGGTCGCGGCCGTTCTGAGCGCCGTCAACAGCGTCATTTCCGTGAGCAGCACCGGATAGCCGGTTGAAACCTCGGCAAGCAAGCCGAAGGCGGTAACGGTCTGGAGCCCGTTGACGATGTTCTTCGGATGGCCGTTGACATATTTGAAGCTGTACACGGCGCCGTCGGAGGTCGGCATCAACTCGATCACGCCGTCACGCGAATGGCTGGCGACGCGCGGGGTCTTGTCGAAACTCTCCCATCGGCGGAAATCCGTCTCGATCGCATCCGTGAGCTCCGCCAAAACGATCTCGATACCGAGGTGGTGGACGAGGTGCATCATGTTCTCGACGCTGACGAAGGGCACCATGGCCTTGGCGGACGGGAGCGGTGAGAGCAATGAGGTTCCTCCTGCATGTGCTGAACATCTTAGAAGGGTACTGACAGGCGCTGCTGGTCGAAAGCGCAAAGCTGTGCTATTTTCGTCACGAGATTGATCAGTTTTGTCAGCTAGATTGAACAATTTTACTATGACATCGAGAGCTACGGGCATTGCGAAGTATACGCCGGATGATCTGGACCGCCGGATCATCGCTCACCTGCGCGTCGACGGCCGCGCTTCGCTGTCGAAGTTGTCTGACGCGCTCGGCGTCGCGCGCGGCACGGTGCAGAACCGGCTGGACCGGCTGACCGAAACCGGAACGCTGATGGGGTTCACCGTGCGCATCCGCGAGGACTACGACCTCAACACCGTACAGGCGGTGATGATGATCGAGGTCGTCGGGAAATCGACGACCCAGGTCATCCGCAAGCTGCGCGGCATCCCCGAAATCCACTCGCTGCATACGACCAACGGCAATTGGGATCTGGTTGCAAATATACGCGCCGCGAACCTTTCCGAATTCGACCGCATCCTGCGCGAGGTGCGGATGATCGATGGCGTGGCCAACAGCGAAACCAGCCTTCTCTTGAGCAGCGTTTGAGCGGCTGGCGCGAAATCGGTCATTGAAAGCCAGACGCGTGCCCATTAGTTTCCGGCCGCAATCAACTGAGGTCGGTCGGGGATATTCGCGTGACGAGAGGCCGTCGATTTTTTCATCTACTTGCCTGTCTGGCATTTCAACCGTCGGCAGCCAATGCGGACTGGCAGGCAGTCGAGAAGGTGCAGAGCTACACAATCGCCGGCCAATCCGGTCCGGAACTCTATGCCTCGATCGGTGAGCGCGGTCCGAAGCTCGGACCGACGCGCGCCATCGCGCATACGAGTTTCAAGCTCACCTGGTCGCGAAAATACGAGGCTCAGGGCGATGCCTGCGTTCTCGTTTCGGCGCTGCCGAAGCTTGCCATCACCTACACCCTACCGAAACCGGCCAAGCCCTTGCCGGGCGCCACCGGGGAACATTGGGAAGCCTTCATCGCCGGCGTGCACAAGCACGAACTGGTGCATGGCGAGTTCATCAAGGAGATGGTGAGAAAGATCGAGGCCGCCACCGTGGGGCTCACGGTTCCCGGCGACCCGCAATGCCGCAAGATCAAGAAGGAGATGACGAAGCGACTCGGGGCGCTCTCCAATGCGCAGCGCCAGCAGAGCCGAGATTTCGACCGCGTGGAACTCAGCAACGGCGGCAATATTCACCAGCTCATCCTCGATCTTGTGAACGGGGGATAGAAGCTTTCCCGGGAAGACGTACGCGCTTCGGGCCGCAATAGATACACGCAAAAAGCTGGTGACGGCCACAAACACGCCCCCGAATTGTCTCAATGGAGTTGAACTGTGCCGCGGTCTTACACGCGCGCGTCGTCCATCTTGTGCGATGCGGGCCACCAATTGCTGAATGTATTGTCGGATTGGCGAGCCTGGCCGCCGGTCCGAGAAGGGAGTTTGCATGAAAACGAATCTTGTCGCGGCTCTTTCCGCAGCGTCGCTGTCTCTCGCCGGCATGACTGCCCATGCGGCCGACCTTACGCCCTACCGGGAGCCCGCGCCGCCGCCCGTGCTGGACGACCAGGACGGCGTCAAGATCGGTTATCTCGAATGCGATATCGGCGGTGGCGCCGGCTATGTTTTAGGCTCGTCGAAGGAGATCGAATGCGTCTTCCGCTCGCTCGGCGGCGATGAGATCGAAGATCGCTATACCGGCGAGATACGCAAGCTCGGCGTCGATATCGGCTTTACCATGCGCAGCCGGCTGCTCTGGGCGGTATTCGCGCCGACGGCCGGTTACCACCACGGGTCCCTCAGCGGGCTCTACAAGGGCGCGACCGCCGAGGCAACCATCGGCGCCGGCGTGGGCGCCAATGTGCTCGTCGGCGGCACCTCCGGTTCCATCCATCTCCAGACGGTCAGCGTTACCGGGCAGCTCGGACTGAACGTTGCGGCCGCCGGCACGTCGATGACCCTCAATTCCGTCAATTGACGTTCGAGGCTTGATGCGGGCGGCTTAGCCTTCCGCATGGCCGTTTCGCCCGGACCGCCAGACAAGGATCATCGTACCGCCGACCATTGCAGCCAGGCAGTACCAGGTAATCGCATAGACGAGGTGGTTGTTGGAAAAGACGACGCGCGTCAGCCCGCCGACCGGAAGGCCGCCACGGTTGCGCGTGGCATCGGCATCGATGAAGTAGGGCGCCACGTCGGAAAGGCCGCGCGCCGCGGCGATTGCGCCGACGTCGCGGGAGTACCAGCGCTCCTCCTGAGGCTTGTTCGAACGCAGCAGAGAGCCTTCCGGCTCGTCCATCCGGATGAGGCCGATGATCTCCGTCTCGCCCGATATTTGCCCCTGTGACCGAGTCGCCGGGGCGCGCTTCTCCGTCGGCACGAAGCCGCGATTGACGAGCACGGTCGGGCCATCGTCGAGCGCCAGCGGCGTCATCACCCAGTATCCGGCGCCGAGTTCGGTCGCGGCATAGACCAGCGTTTCCTTGTCGTGAAGGAAGTGGCCACGGGCCCGCACTCGTCGGTATTCGTCGCGCGCCGCGCCGACATTCGCCCAGTCGTTTCGAGACGGTGGGGGGACGGGCGCTGCATGGATGCGTTCCTCGACCCGGGCGATCAGATCGAGTTTCCAGTAGTGACGTTTGACCTGCCATGTGCCGAGTGCCAGCAGACCGACGATCAGAAGAAGTCCGATAACGCTGAGGATCGCGAGCGACAGCCGGGAGCGCGAGGGAGGCGCGGTTTCGGGATTGCTCATTGCGTGTCGCCGACTGAAAAGGGGAGGTCAAAATGCATGCGGCTTGGATCAGTGCCGCCCCTCAACTGGCTGCCGCCACCTTCTCCCCGCAGGCGGGGAGAAGGGATATGCCGCGCCGTTCTTGTCCCCTCTCCCCGCTCGCGGGGAGAGGGCTGGGGTGAGGGGCGAAGCTGAAGCCGCTTTGTCACGGCATGTTCTTCATCATCTCCGGGCTCATGGACATCATGTTCACGTTGAGATGATGCATGACCCAGATCGAGCCGGATAACGCAATGGCGACGAGGACGATGGTGAAGATCAGCGCCATCATCGTCCAGCCACCTTCCGATCGGGTGTTCATGTGCAGGAAGAAGATCATGTGCACGACGATCTGGACGGCGCCGAGCGCCATGATGATGACCGCGGTCAGGACCGGACTGTCAAGGACGTCGGCCATCACCAGCCAGAAGGGAATGGCGGTCAGGATGACGGAGAGGACGAAGCCGGTCATATAGCTTTTGAGCGTACCGTGACCGGCCTCGTGGCCGTGGCTATGGCCATGATGGGCCTCAAATGCATCCTCATGCGAAGGTGCGTGCGTGCTCATCCGAGAACTCCCATCAGATAGACGAAGGAAAAGACGCCGATCCACACCACGTCGAGGAAGTGCCAGAACATCGACAGGCACATCAACCGGCGCTTGTTCTCCAGGATCAGGCCATGTTTTGTCACCTGAGCCATCAGCACGAACATCCAGACGATGCCCGACGTCACGTGAATGCCGTGGGTGCCGACGAGCGTGAAGAAGGAAGACAAAAAGGCGCTGCGCTGCGGCCCGGCGCCTTCGTGGATCATGTGCGCAAACTCGTAGAGTTCGAGCCCGACGAAGGCGATCCCGAATAGGGCGGTGACGGCCATCCAGACAAGCGTCGCCTTCCTGTTGGCCTTCTCCATTTCCAGCATGGCGAAGCCATAGGTGATCGACGAGAAGAGCAGCATCGAGGTGTTCACGGCGACGAGCGGCAGGTCGAAGAGGTCGGCCGGCGACGGGCCGGCGGCATAGTTGCGGCCGAGGACGGCGTGTGTGGCGAAGAGCACTGCGAAGATCAGGCAGTCGCTCATCAGGTAGAGCCAGAAGCCGAGCATCGTGCTCCCTTCAGGATGATGCTCTTCCTGCAGGTAGAAGGTCGGCGCCTGGCCTTCGTGTAGGGCGTGGTCGGTAAGCTCGGTCATGGTCCTACCACCTCGCTGGCAAGCATTTCGGTGCGCTTGCCCTCCGTTTCGACGACAACCTCGGCCGGGATATAGAAGTCGCGGTCGTAGTTGAAGGTGTGGCCGATCGCGATCGCGATCATGGCGAGGAAGGAGAGCCCGGCGAGCCACCACATATACCAGATCATCCCGAAGGCGAAGGCGACGCTGATCGCGCCGAGGATGACGCCGGTGCCGGTGTTCTTCGGCATGTGGATCGGCTTGAAGCCGGCGAGCGGACGGCTGTGGCCGCGCTTCTTCATGTCCCACCAGGAATCCTGGTCGTGGACGACAGGCGTGAAGGCGAAATTGTAGTCCGGCGGCGGCGAAGAGGTCGACCATTCGAGCGTGCGGGCATCCCACGGATCGCCCGTCGTGTCGCGCAATTCCTCGCGCTTGACGAAACTGACGACGAGCTGGATGAGCATGGACAGGATGCCGAGCGCGATCAGGAAGGCGCCGAAGGCGGCGATTAGGAACCAGATCTGCAGCGACGGATCCTCGAACTGGCTGACGCGGCGGGTGACGCCCATCAGGCCGAGCACGTAGAGCGGCATGAAGGCGAAGTAGAAGCCGATCAGCCAGAACCAGAAGGACATCTTGCCCCAGAACGGATCGAGCCTGAAGCCGAAGGCCTTCGGGAACCAGTAGACGACGCCGGCCATCAGCCCGAAGACCACGCCGCCGATGATGACGTTGTGGAAATGGGCGATGAGGAACAGCGAGTTGTGCAGCACGAAATCGGCCGGCGGCACGGCGAGCAGGACGCCGGTCATGCCGCCGATGACGAAGGTCACCATGAAGCCGACCGTCCACAGCATCGGCACCTCGTAGCGGATGCGGCCGCGATACATGGTGAAGAGCCAGTTGAACATCTTCGCGCCGGTCGGGATCGAGATGATCATCGTCGTGATGCCGAAGAAGGCGTTGACGCTGGCGCCCGAGCCCATGGTGAAGAAGTGATGCAGCCAGACGATATAGGAGAGGATGGTGATGACGACCGTCGCATAGACCATCGAGGCGTAGCCGAAGAGCCGCTTGCCGCAGAAGGTAGCGACGACTTCCGAGAAGATGCCGAAGGCTGGGAGAACGAGGATGTAGACCTCCGGGTGGCCCCAGATCCAGATGAGGTTCACATACATCATCGGATTGCCGCCGAGGTCGTTGGTGAAGAAGTTCGTGCCGACATAGCGGTCGAGCGACAGCAGCGCGAGCGTCGCCGTCAGAACCGGAAAGGTCGCGACGATCAGCACGTTGGTGCATAGCGACGTCCAGGTGAAGACCGGCATCTTCATCATCGTCATGCCCGGCGCGCGCATCTTCACGATGGTGGCGATGAGATTGATGCCGGACAGCGTCGTGCCGATGCCGGCGACCTGCAGTCCCCAAATGTAATAATCGACGCCGACGCCCGGACTATAGTCGGCGCCGGAGAGCGGCGGATAGGCGAGCCAGCCGGTGCGGGCGAATTCGCCGACGAAGAGCGACAGCATGATGATGATCGCCCCGGCGGTCGTCATCCAGAAACTGAAATTGTTGAGGAACGGGAAGGACACGTCGCGGGCGCCGATCTGCAGCGGCACGACGAAGTTCATCAGCCCGGTGACGAACGGCATGGCCATGAAGAAGATCATGATGACGCCATGTGCGGTGAAGATCTGGTCGTAGTGATGCGGCGGCAGGTAGCCCTCCGAGCCGCCGAAGGCCATTGCCTGCTGCAGGCGCATCATGATCGCGTCGGCGAAGCCGCGCAAAAGCATCACCAGCGCCAGGATGACATACATGATGCCGATCTTCTTGTGGTCGACGCTGGTCAGCCAGTCGCGCCAGAGCGCTCCCCAGAACCGGTAATAGGTGATCAGACCGACGAGCGCGATGCCGCCGACGGCGACGGCGAGGAATGTCGCGACGAGGATCGGCTCGTGATAGGGGATCGCCTCGAGGGTCAGTCGGCCAAAGACGAACTTCAGGAGATCTGGATCGGAGAACATGGAAAAACCCGTTCGTTGGTGTCTTTGCGACGCTAGCGCGCCAGCGTTCAATTTCTGAGCTGCGCCGGTGCCGGATCGCCGCCCTCGTGCATGCCCGGGGTCGAGTGTCCCTCGTGTCCTCCCATCCCGGGCATGTCGTGCTGCATCGGTTCGTTGGCGCCGTTGGTACCCTGCGGTTCCTCCTGGCTGCGCGCGGGCGTTCCCGTGGCCGGAAAAGTCGCGGCACCAGCTCCCTCTTCGAGGGCGTGCCTGTTGTCGTATTCGAGTTTTTCTCGGTTCCCGGCACTCTCCTTGCCGCCGCCGCCCATCGCATCGATGTGCATCATTTCATGCATGCACATCTTGCCCGGCGTAGCGCACAGGTTGAGGATCGCCTCGTACAGGCCCGCCTCGACAGTGGCGAAGTAACGGACCGGTTCCCGCTCGCTCGGCTTTTCGAGCTTCAAATAGGCGTCACGGTTGAGCGCGGTGCCTTGCGCCTTCACGCGCGCCACCCAGTCGTCGAAACCCTGCCGGTCGACCCCGTAAAACTTGAAGCGCATGTGCGAGAAACCGTCGCCGCTATAGTTGGCAGAGAAGCCCTCATAGTCGCCCGGCTTGTTGATCACCGCGTGAAGCTTCGTCTCCATGCCCGGCATTGCGTAGATCTGGCCGGCAAGCGCCGGGATATAGAACGAGTTCATCATCGAGGAGGCGGTGATCTTGAACTTGACCGGTACGTCCACAGGTGCTGCGAGCTCGTTGACCGTCGCGATCCCCTGCTCGGGATAGAAGAACAGCCATTTCCAGTCGAGCGCCACGACCTCGACGGTGAGCGGCTTGACGTCCGCCGGCACGGCGCGCTCGGAATCCAGCCGATCGAGCGGGCGGTAGGGGTCGAGCTTGTGCGTGCTGATCCAGGTGACGGCGCCGAGCGCAATGATGATGGTGAGCGGCGCCGACCAGATCACCACTTCGAGCGCCGTCGAATGATGCCAATCGGGATCGTAAGTTGCGGTCGTGTTCGAGCCGCGATAGCGCCACGCGAAGAAAAGCGTGAGGAAGATCACCGGCACGATGATCAGCAGCATGAGGACCGTCGATATGACGATGAGATCGCGCTGCTGCGCGGCGACGTCGCCGGAGGGAGCCATGACCACCAAGTCACAGCCCGCAAGCAGCAAGAGCGGCGGCAAAAGGGTGATGCGGCGGATAAACTTCAGAAATGCTGGCACGACTCTGAGCCCTTTCTGATGACGACCGCCCTGCGACTAAAGTAGGAGTGGTTCGAACGGTATGAGGTTTTTAGTCGCACCGCAGCAATCTTGTGCATTGCGGCGTGAAGTCGGGGTACGTCGGCTGCCGGTTAGTCTGTCCCGGAAGAGCGGAATTTTTACTACGGCAAGCCGCAATTTCGCAATTCAACACTTGATATGATCGGATGATTGATCAACATCCCCTCTGAGGGGCGCCGGGCAAAGCGGCTCCGAGTGGTGGGAGGCCTTTCATGAGCAGTGTGACGCAACAGTCCCTAGGCCCGTCGTCTTCTTCGATGGAGCGTGACGCGCGGCGCATTCACGACGATAGGCCGGTATCGGCGGGTAACATCGCGATCGGCGTCGTTATCGGGCGTGCCGCCGAATTCTTCGACTTCTTCGTCTATGGCATTGCCTCGGTCGTCGTCTTCCCGCAGCTTTTCTTTCCCTTCGCACCCGACCGGCTGACCGCGACGCTTTATTCCTTCGCCATCTTCGCGCTGGCCTTCATCGCCCGGCCGGTCGGCTCCCTTGTTTTCATGGCGATCGACCGGACCTACGGCCGCGGCGTCAAACTGACGATCGCGCTCTTCCTTCTCGGCGGCTCGACCGCTTCGATCGCTTTCCTTCCGGGCTATGAAACGCTCGGGGCGTGGTCGATACTCCTGCTGGCGATCTTTCGGCTGGGGCAGGGATTCGCACTCGGCGGCGCCTGGGACGGTCTCGCTTCGCTGCTCGCGCTCAACGCCCCGCAGCACCACCGCGGCTGGTACGCGATGATCCCGCAACTCGGTGCACCGATCGGCTTCATGCTGGCAAGTGCGCTCTTTGCCTTTTTCCTGATGTCGCTTTCCGAGGCCGATTTCCTCAGCTGGGGATGGCGCTACCCGTTCTTCGTCGCCTTCGCGATCAATGTCGTGGCGCTCTTTACGCGGCTGCGCCTTGTGATGACGAAGGAATTCGGGACCTTGCTGGAAGAGCACGAGTTGCAGGCAAGGCAGGTCACCGAAGTGCTGCGACTGCATGGGCGCAACGTGCTCATCGGGGCCTTCGTGCCGCTTGCCAGCTTTGCGCTCTTCCATCTCGTCACCGTGTTTCCACTCGGCTGGGTGGAGATCTACACGGATCATGGCGCGAGCTCGTTCCTGATCGTGCAGTTCCTGGGCGCGATCTGCGGGATCCTGGCCATCGTCGCCTCGGGGCTCGTCGCGGATCGCATCGGCCGCCGTTACCACCTCGGCGTCTGCGCCGTGTTGATCGCGATTTTCAGCTTTATCGCCCCGATGCTGCTCGAGGCCGGTGCCACCGGCAGGAATGCCTTCGTGATCGTCGGCTTCAGCCTCCTCGGCCTTTCTTTTGGCCAGGCGGCCGGTGCTGTCGCGTCGCGCTTCGGCAGGGCCTATCGTTACACCGGTGCCGCGCTCACCTCGGACCTGTCGTGGCTGATCGGTGCGGGCTTCGCGCCGCTGGTGGCGCTGGGTCTGACCAGCCGTTTCGGTTTGAGTTTTGCAGGTTACTATCTGCTTTCCGGCGCGCTCTGCACGATCGCCGCGCTGATCTTCAGCAAGACGCTCGAGATCAATAACGACTAGGGTCAGGACATCGGCTCCGATGGGCATTCGCCTTGGCCGCACCTTGCGAGGTTTCGGAGAGAGGTGTTGTGCTTGGCGATTTGACGGCATGCCCGCCTAAACAGCGTGTTAAACTCCCTGTTCGGTGAAAACGGCTGGCCGCTCGGGCCGAGAGGAGAACATGCCGAACCCTGACAGTAGCCTGTTCGATTTCTTCGGAATCATGGCGGTGTTCTTGCTCGTGGCCGCGAACGGGTTCTTCGTCGCGGCCGAATTCTCGCTGGTCTCGGTCCGGCGCAGCCGCGTCGCGGAACTGGTGACGCAGAAACGCATGAATGCGAGCGCGCTTCGGCACGCCGTCGACAATCTGGACGCAAATCTCGCCGCGACGCAGCTCGGCATCACCATCTCGTCGCTCGCCCTCGGATGGATCGGCGAGCCGGCGCTCGCCCATCTGATCGAACCCTTGCTGGCGGTGCTGCCGCAGTTCTGGGCCGTGGCCGGATCGCATGCCATCGCCTCGGTGATCGCCTTCGTGATCATCACCGCGCTTCATATCGTGCTCGGTGAATTGGCGCCGAAGAGCCTGGCGCTGCAGCGCAGTGAGGGTACGGCGCTTGCAGTCGTCCGGCCGCTTGGTCTGTTCCTGTTTCTGCTCCGACCGGCAATCCTCGTGCTGAATGGCCTTGGCAATTTCGTGCTGCGCCTCGCTGGCTTGAGTCCGGGAGCGGGTGAGGCCTCGCTGCACTCGCCCGCGGAACTGAAGCTCATCGTTGCGGAAAGCCATCAAGCCGGGCTCCTCGATGAAGCCCAGCAGGAACTTGTGCAACGCATCTTCAGCATTGGCGATCGCCGTATTTCCGATTTCATGACGCCGCGCGTCGACGTCGACTGGATCGATGCCGACGATCCGCCGGCGGATGTTCTCAGGACGATCCGGGATTGTCGGCACGAGCAATTGCTGATCGGCAGGGGCAATATCGACGAGCCGATCGGCATGGTGCTGAAGAAGGACCTGCTCGATCAATTGCTCGACGGCAAGTCGGTGAACCTCTTCGGCGTCATTCGCGAACCGTTGATCCTGCACGAGGCAACGCCGGTCTTCCGCGTTCTCGAGCGGTTCAAGTCCGCGCCTGTTCGCCTCGCAACGATCGTCGACGAATATGGAAGCCTCGAAGGGATCGTCACGCAGACGGACCTCCTGGAGGCGATCGCCGGCGAGCTGCCGGATCTGGAGGCGGAAGAGCGGGCGGTGGTAGAACGCGAGGACGGGTCTCTGCTGATCGACGGCATGATGCCGGCCCATGACGCTTTTGACAGGCTGAAGCTGCACGAGCGGCCGCAGGATGGCGGCTATCACACGATCGCAGGTTTCGCGCTGCACATCCTCGGGCATCTGCCTGATGCCGGCGAGTGTTTCGAGTTCGATGGCTGGCGGTTCGAGATCGTCGACATGGACGGCAGACGGATAGACAAGATCCTGGCGACGAGCCTCACCGAGCGCGAATAAAACATCTCCTAAGCCAGTCACCGGTCGCGGAACATAATTCGATCTCGCCGGTTCCGAGGGCCTCGATATCATCGATAGCCGGAGCGGAATGTCGCAAGATCGGCGGGTCTTCCGGGCCGTGCCGTCGCTTGAGCGGAGGAAGAGAGATGCCTGCAAAATCGAAGGCACAGCAAAAGGCAGCCGGCGCCGCACTCGCGGCCAAGCGCGGCGACATGAAGAAAAGTGAACTCAAGGGAGCCTCCAAGGGCATGGCCGAGTCCATGAGCGAGAAGGAGCTCGAGGAAATGGCGTCGACCAAGCGCAAGGGCAAGAAGGAACACGTTTCGAAGTCTTGAAGGCGCCGCAAAGGAGCCCAATTTGCTGCTCCCATTCAAGCGCCGCGAACCTTCGGAGGGTGAAGGACCGTCTACGCCGCTGGCGGCAAAGACGTTCCGAATTCAAGGGGATAGGGTTTTCGTGTCGGCTTCGTTTTGGTGATTTACACCAGGAACCGCGGACCATATTTTAAGTTTGGCACCCCGGTAAGAAGGACGGACGAATGAGCGAACCCAAAGCCCGTGCAGATGCGGACGCAGACATGGCCGTCGAGGAGCGGATCGCATTCCTGTTGGGCAAGATCGAGAAGGAGGCGGTGCCGCAACGTCTGCTTGAACTGGCGCAGCAGTTGCAGGAAGCGCTCAACGCGCGCAGGAAGTGACCGGGCCTACTGCATATATCCTTATATCGTCGCCGATCAAGGATACATGCAGAAATTCAAAGTGCTACAGCGACCTTTGCGCGTCTGGACGCGCGGCTGTAGGTGCGCAACCATCCTCTAGTTCAAGGGGTTCCCGTGCATTTGCACGGTCAATTCATCGCGAGCGCGGCTTAGTCGGCTCTTGATCGTTCCGATTGCGCAATCGCAAATGTCGGCTGCCTCTTTGTAGCTCATGCCGAAACCGGCAACGAGCACCAGAACTTCGCGGTGCTCGGGAGAAAGACAACCCAAGGCCGTCCGAAGCTCGCCGTTGAGCACACACCACTCCTGGGAGGGAGCTGTCGGGATCGGCAATTCCGCACAGTTGGTGCTTCCCGGGCCTTCGCGCGTGCGGATCTTGTATTGCGTGCGGAAAGCATTGCGCATGATCGTGAACAGCCAGGACTTGAGGCTCGTACCCGGCGCGAACTGATCGATGCTGCGCAGGGCGCGAAGCAGGGTTTCCTGCACCAGATCGTCAGCCTCGAATGACGCCGACGTGAAAGTCCGGGCAAAGGCCCGCAATGCCGGTATCAGGTCGACGACCTGCTCTTCAATGTGTGGTGATTGCTGCGACGCGTGACCGGCGGTGGCAGGCATATCGACTATCGCCCTTCTGGCCGTGAGTATTTTTGGTGACGCGAAGGAAAATGCCTGTCCGCGGTTTTGGTTCCTAGAAGGCGGACAATTCACGGCGGTTGACACCGGCACTGCGTTGATATCGCCCGTCCGCCAGCGCATTCTGCCGCTTCTTCTGCGTCTCTCCGCCTCAGCCGAGGTCACGGACCTCCCTGTTTGGCGCGTCAACGGCCAAAACGCCCGCGGGAACCAAATGCCGTCGCTCCCGGTTGGGTAGGCCTTAGGAAGGAGAAAACCATGAAGAAGTTTGCCTTGATTTGTGCCGCCCTCATGCTCCCCGTATCGGCGATCGCTCAAACGACCGTTGTGCTGCCGGGCGAGGTCAGAACCTATGTAATGGAGCAGAAGACGCCGTCCGTGACTTTTGAGGGGGAGATCGTCGTTGGACAGCCCCTGCCGGAAACCGTCGAGATCCATACGATTCCCGAGCAGCCGGATTTTGCCTATGCGATCGTGAACGAGAAGCGCGTGATCATCAATCCTAAGACGCGCGCCGTAGTGGAGGTTGTCCAATAATTCGAAGAGCGCGGCATGGCGGAACTGCCTCCATGCCGCTTTTCTTGTCCTTTCACGTTATTGCGGGAGGCGACGATGCAGAATGGGGAATTTCAGCTGGCAGCCCACCGGGAAATTCTGATTGCCGTCCTCTCGGCTCTCGCGCGCCACGAGGATGTGTGGCCGGAGATCAACCGCGTCCTCGACGAGACCCGCATCGTCCAGGATCATGAAGAAGATCCGGGGATCGTTCCCTCTGAGGCCTTCGCGAGACAAAACGCGATGACGGCGGAGATTACCGCCATCCTGCGGGCCGCTGCGATGCGAGCTGCGCTGGATCCAGACGCTCCTCGAACGGCGTAGTCAGCAAAGCCGAGCAATTTGTGGGGAACCGCACTCTCTGTTCGCGCGTTAACAACAAGCCCGCGGTTTCAGCCGCGCAGGTCCACGTCAACAGAAGGGATTGAATCGTGCGACAACGAGCGAAGAAAATGCGTCCGAGGTTTGCCCGGCCGCCTGAAAATCCAAATCCTACTAAGAAGGCGCCACGGAACTCATGGCAACCCCAGGTCACCGTGCCACGCCAGGTCGATCTCACGCTAAAGAAATCGCCAGACGAAGAAATCGCGGTGCCGGCCTCGGTCAACGGTAGGAGCCTCATAGATGGCCGGCCATGAGGAAAAGGCGATTCGCGTCCGCGACGTGATGTCTCGCCAGATCTATACAGTCTCGCCGACGGACACGGCACAGTCCGTGGCGCGGTTGATGAAGGAGACCGGAGTGGGCGCATTGCCGGTGGAGGTTCCGGGGGTGGGGACGATCCTCGGGATCGTAACCGATCGCGACATCCTTACCTCGGTCGTTTCCCAAGGACGATCGACATCGACGGCGGTGTTCGAATTCATGACGGTGGCGGCTGAATCCTGCGAAGAAGGAGACAGCATCCTGCTCGCCGCTCAGAAGATGCACGATCTGAGGATACGGCAGCTCGTTGTGGTAGACGAAAAGCGCCACGCTGCCGGTATCATCGCGCTGGCGGACATCATTCGCGTGAGCCCGGAACTCGGCGGCCTCGTGCTTGACGGCATGTCCCGCCAGGAACCGGCAAACGAGCAGCTTGAAGGAATGTCGCCATGCCCGGCCTGACGCAGGACCGACTGTGGAGTGAAGCGGTGATCCTGGAGGCACCCAACCGCGTGCTTCGTGTGCAAAGCACACGCGATGCGTTTCTTTGCCTCAAGAACCATTGGCCATTACCGAATGGCGACGGGGGCGCCAGAAGCGCGGCACTTGCCGCCTGTGACCGCGTCATCGACGGGCAGGACGAGCCGGATGTCGCACGCGCCGCCTTCATCAAGGCGGCCGAGGAGGCCCAGTTCGCCGTCCATAGCTGGACAGGTGAATGAAGGCGCGCGATCGGGCGTTTCAGGCAATCCTGTCGATGATCATCATGTCCTGCTGTCGGAACGGTTTCGCCCGGCGGCAGGCGGCTCGTAACGGCGCGCGATGGCGGCCTGGACTTCCGCCTGGAACGCGAGGACCTGGCTCCGGATTTCGTTTTCCCCCAGGCCAAACTGCGCGAGCTCATCAGCAAGCTTCCGGCACTCTGCTTTCCAGAATTGCAGAGCGGCGTTTCCATGGAGCCGATCGAGCTCCCGCGCGCAGCGATCGATCTCGCCGGCGCGCGCCTCGAGCGGAAATGCGACGATCCCGCCGGCTTTGAACACACTCGTCCGCTCGCTTACTTCAACTTCCATCGAATCACCCCGCGCTCGCCTTCCGGGAAAGCTCTATCGGCAAGATGGTTAACGATTCCTTCGTCCGGTCCCTGTGCTGCCACTTGTCCGCTAACAGAGACCACAATTATTTCCCATTGCCGGGAACAATTCGGTGCGCTTCCGGTTTGGCCACCGGAACGCGCGGAATAGTTCCCTCTCCGCAAGCCCCTACGGATCCGGGCGTTCCATAGTGCTGATGCGGATAATGGCCCCGCCACCCCGGCGGGGCTTCTTTTTGGACAACTGTAGCACTTTGAATTGCTGCATGTTTTAAATCGGCAACAATTTTAAGGAAACTGCAGTAGTGTGGCGGGACTCTAGCGCAGCAGCCCCTGGCCGCCGTCGACCCAGACAGGGCTGCCGGTTATGTGCCGCGCATTGTCCGAGACGAGGAAGCGGATGACTTCTGCGACGTCCTCGCTGCGTCCGGGCTCGCCGCCGGTAATCGGAACCTGTCCATCCGGCCACTCGACCGGTATCGCGGTTTCCTGCTCGTGGCGCAGGCTCGTATTCTCTGCGATGCTGGTGTCGATTTCCCCCGGGCAGACGGCATTGACCCGGATCTGGTGCTTTGCCAGCTCCAGAGCCAGTTGCTGGACCATGGCGACCTGGGCGGCCTTGGTGGCCGTGTAGGCTGTGGCGCCCGGCGTCGTGAAGGTCCGTGTCCCGTTGATCGAAGAGACGACCACAATGGCGCCGCCGCCGTTTTGTTTCAGATGAGGGACCGTCGTGTGCAGGGTGAGAAAGGTGCCGCGCAGATTGACGGCAATCGTCTCGTCCCATTCGAACGGCTTCAGATCGTCGATTGGCGCCCAAACGCCGTTGATGCCGGCATTTGCGACGACGATGTCTAGACCACCGAACGCGGAGACGAGTTCGTCCACCGCTTCGCGCATCGGCGTCTCCTCGGAAACGTCTGCCTCAAGGACGAGCGCCTGCCCGCCCTCGGCGCTGATTTGGGCGGCAACCTGGTCGAGTTCGGGCCGCGTACGCCCCAGCAGGCCTACTTTGGTGCCTCTTGCGGCGAGCATGAGTGCCGTAGCCCTGCCGATGCCGGATCCCGCGCCGGTGACGAGCGCGACAGACGAGCGGCCGACCATGGCTAGTGCTTTTTCGCGCGGTCGGTCGGAATCGTGGAAGCCGTCACCGAAACGGGATCGCTGGCCGGGAAGCTGTCCTCGAGCCCCTCGTCGAGCTGTCGTTCCATCTCGTCGGTATCCTTGTTGAAGCGAGCGCTGCGGCGCATATTCGGTTGGCCTTCCGGAGCCTCGCCGTTCTCGAGAGCGGTGGTCTCGGTAGTGGCGAGTTCCATCATCACCTCCTTCGCCCGCTCCACCGCATTCATGCGGTTGAGGCTGCGGCAGGCGTCGTTGCGTAGGGATACCGATACGATCTCACCTCCCTCACCGACGAATTCAACCGTAAAACCGGCCCTGCCGCCCTGTTCCGGAATAACCTGCGTGCCGACAACGTGCATATGCTTATCCTCCTGGTCGCGCTTCCAGGCGCGGGTCGAATGTTGACATCATCGACCGAGCGGAAGCCGGTTTGCGTTTCCTGTGGTGCTTTGCCTTTCAGGCAAACGGCCACGTGTTGTCTTTAGTTCCACCGACTAAGGCCTGTTGAGATTCAGGATTCCCGCCGCGGCTTGTTTATGATTCAAGCTTCGGATGAACGATTCGTATTGACTGACGCCCAATGGGCGAAGATGGAGCCGCACTGTCTGGGCAAGCCGACGGACCCCGGGCGAAGCGGCAGCGATAACCGACGGTTCATCGAAGCGGTACTGTGGGTGGTGCGTACCGGCAGTCCGTGGCGTGATCTTCCCGTCTTCTTCGGCAACTGGAACACCGTCTTCAAGCGATACCGTGGTTGGGTCAAGGCCGATGTTTTCGTGCGGCTTTTCGAGGCCTGCTCGGACGAGCCCGACATGGAATACGCCATGGTCGACGCCACCATCATCAAGGTCCACCGCCACGGCCAAGGCGCAAAAGGGGGACTCAGAGCCAGGCCATAGGCCGCTCCAAGGGCGGCATGACTACCAAAATCCTCGCGCTGACCGACGCGCTCGGCAACCTTGTCCGCTTCGTCCTGCTGCCCGGCCACCGCTTTGATACCGTCGGCGTGCCGCCGCTCATTGACGGCGTCGCTTTCGGCGCGCTGATCGCCGACAAGGCCTTCGACAGCAACACCATCATCGCCGACCTCGACGAACGCGGCGCCAAGGTTGTCATCTCCCAGCATCCGCGCCGCGCCAAGCCACTGCAGTTCGACGCCGAGATGTACAGATGGCGTCATGTCATCGAGAACTTCTTCTGCAAGCTCAAGGAATTCAAGCGCATCGCCATGCGCGCCGACAAAACCGACCAGAGCTTCAACGCCATCATCCATCTCGCAGCAGCCGTCATAAACTCCAGATGAATCTCAACAGGCCCTAGGCCCGCCGGCTACCGGGCTTCGGCCCGTCGCGGCCTTCGCCCGGCTGCCTTGGATATCTTCCTGTGCAGCGCCTGATCGTCCTCGCTCGCCGCGTGCTCCCTCAAGATTTCGCTGAGGCGCTTCAACTCCCGATCATCGAGTTTTTCAATGCCGATGAAACGGTTTTCGGCCTCACTCGTCAGGATAAGCTCATCCAGCTTCGCCTGGAGCGCGGTGCCGTCGCGATTCTGCGAATTCTGGAGAACGAAGACCATCAGAAAGGTCACGATCGTCGTGCCGGTGTTGATGATGAGCTGCCATGTCTCGGAAAAATCGAAGAACGGTCCGGTCATGCCCCAGAGAGCGACCGTTGCAACCGCGATCACAAAAGTGACCGGCCTGCCGGAATATTCTGCGACCGCCGTGGAGAATCTGCTGAAGTTGTTCACCATGCGAGAGACCCGTCCCATGCATTGCGATGATCATCGAATTGTTCCGGTGCCGAAGCGGCAAACCGCTTCACGTCGCCTCGCTGTAAATGCCTGAAACCAAAAAAGAGTTCCCGGATCGATGTGGCGATCGCGTCCTCAGCAAGGAGATCGGGGGCAGGAGAAGGCGGCCCATACCGCGCGGCCACGTTCACTCCACGCGCCGATGTGCATTGCCACCGCTGTCCTGCCCCGTCCCGGTGACGATCGTCAGGAAGGCCTCGCGGGAAGCGGCAAGGAAAGCGGCGCGGGCGTCCTCGGGTCTCTTCCGGTGCCTCAGCGCCGCGTTGCATGCACGCACGGCGCAGCCGTAATAGGCACCATGCCGCACCGGCCATTCGCTTTGCAGGCATTTCATCGCGTCGAGCGGCCCAATGACGGTGCGGCACTTGCCGTCCAGCATGTTGAGGTTGACGGGCTCGTTCCATGGAATCTCAAGCATGGCGTCCTTTCGCCCCTCCTGCATGTTTTTAAACCGGAGCCGATCCAAGGATAAGGAACATTTGAAGAGCCTTTGTGCGTTTAGACGCGCGGCGCTGCAGGTGCTCCTCGGCGTCACGAACTGCCTATTTCGACGCTCTTACACGTAGCGCCTGAGACTATGCGCTTCTATTGACTGCGAATCGAGATGTGGGCCTCCTCCGCCGCCTTGATGAAGGCCCGGCGGGCTTTCTCGGTCTTGATCTTGCCGTCCAGTGCCTGGAGGCAAGTCCGTTTGGCGGCGGCAAGCGCGTGGCCATCGCGCTGCGGCCAACGCAACAGCAGGCATTCGACGGCCTCCCGCGTACTCTTCACGGCGCGATATCCGCCCGTTTCACCGAGCTCCAATTCGACGCTCTTTTCCCACCAGAAACAGTGCATGATGCCTTGCCTCGCCACTGGTTTACCGCTGGAAATCAAACTGTTGGAGCCGGCTTTTGGTTCCCGCGCAAATGGCGATAACACGCCCCGTGCGCGTGCGAGAGACGAAGGTGAACTCTTGACGCGAAGCCCGATCTCGCTAAGTAAAGAAACGCTCCCGCTCTCAGACATCGGATCGCGGGAGGAACATTGGTGCCGGGCCCCTCTGGCGAGAGTTTTTACGGCGCTCTCGTGATGTCGGTACCGCCAGCAAATCAGCCGGCGGAAAAACGCTACCATGACAATTCAACTTATGCTCCACGCATGTAGCCGTTCGGCCGTGCGTTCTTTTGTTTCCAACAATCTCCCTTTCGCAAAGGCGACGAGCTCGCGGGCAGGGGAGGTTCGCCAATGACACAGTCGCGCTCGCAAACAGGCACACTTGATTACTTCAAGTGGGCCTTTCTCACTACGGCTGCCGGTCTCGTTCTCGGCGCCTGGGTCGGTTGGCAATCGACCGGTACCCTCAGCGGCATGATGACGGTCTTCTTCGTCTGTGCCGTGCTCGCTGTTCTCGAAATCTCCTTGTCTTTTGACAATGCCATCGTCAACGCCAACAAGCTCAAGGACATGACGCCGGTCTGGCAGCAGCGGTTCCTCACCTGGGGTATCATCATCGCTGTCTTCGGCATGCGCATCGTCTTTCCGCTATTGATCGTGGTGATCGCGGCAAATATCGGCCCGATCGATGCGGTCATCCTCGCTGCGGCCCGCCCAGAGGAATATGCCCGCATCATGCACGATGCGCATCTGCCGATCGCCGCTTTCGGCGGAACGTTCCTGATGATGGTCGGTCTCAATTATTTCTTCGACCATGAGAAAGACGTGCACTGGATCGCCTGGCTCGAGCGCAAGGTGGCGCGCTTTGCGACCATCAGGGGCGTCGAGATCGCCTTTGTGCTGGCGCTTATTCTCGGCTTCTCGACCTTGCTCGAGGGAGATGAGGCGGTCGCCTTCGTACATGCGGCCGTTTACGGGCTGCTGACGTTCCTCATCGTCGAGATCGTCGGCGGCCTGCTGGACGCCACGGAGCAGACCATGAGCGCTGCGGCTAGAGGCGGCTTCGGCGCCTTCCTCTATCTGGAAGTGCTCGATGCCAGCTTCTCCTTTGACGGTGTCATCGGCGCCTTCGCCCTGACCCAGAACCTGTTCATCATCGCTATCGGCCTCGGCATCGGCGCGATGTATGTCCGCTCGATGACCGTGATGCTGGTCGAAAAGGGAACGCTCAGCCAATATCGTTACCTGGAGCATGGCGCCTTCTATGCGATCCTGATCCTCTCGGTGGTGATGTATTTCCAGACGTTTATGCATATTCCCGAGGTCATCACCGGACTTGGCGGCGCGGGTCTCATCGGCCTTTCGCTCTGGTCGTCGATTCGCCACAACCGGCGCGAGGCGCAAGGGGAGACTTTGGCGGGCGGGCGGCTGCGCGCGTAGGTTCGATCGCCACTATAGGAATGGGACGGCCCGGCAATCCATGCCGGGCCGTCTTTGTTTTACCCCAAGGCATGGCGATCCCGCACGCGCGCCTATGCTTGCCACTGCACAGGTCAAGGCGGAAAGTGCCGGCGTCGCCTTCTCCCGCCGGATCCGCTGGCGTGATGCCGAAGTCATCCTGGGTCCATGCGAGAGAGATGTTGCTTCTGCATTTTTTGCCGGAAAAGCGTCACAGTTTCGGGCGAAGGCCACGGCGAGCCGGGAATGCCTCCCGGCGAAATGGTTGTCAGCAACAACGCGGAGGAACGCTCTTGAACGCCAGTCCGAACGATCTTGCGCTGATTGCCGTGATGCGCCGCTATTTTCTGTTGAAGGACGAGGCGAACGCGTTGAAGCAGCGGATGGAGGCCGCCCGCAAGGATGCCGGTGAAGGAATCGACCGCTTCTACGATCCGCGGCTGAACGCCGCCCATGCCGACGATATCCTTGCCTGGCATCGGCTCAGGAAGGAACAGGAAGAACTGATGAACCTTGCCGCACGGTGGGGAAGGGGCGGCAGCATCGAGGATTACCCCGTCGAAACAGAGCGGCCGGCGGAGACCGTCCATATGCTGGGCATCCACGCCGTGACGGACTGACAGATCGCAGCGTAGCACCGCTCGCGACGACATCGGCGACGCAAGCGCAACTCTCTTGTCCTCTGGCAGATCAAGCAAAGAAACAAGCACTCGCGCCCTAGCGGGCGCGAGGCTTCCAGAACGGTAGCCCGGCGGTCTATTGCGCGGGCGTAGTAGGCGCGGGCGTAGTAGGCGTGGGCGTAGTAGGCGTGGGCGTAGTAGGCGCCGGAGTAGTGGGTTCCGGTGTCGCGGGCGCGGGCGTTGCGGGTGCGGGTTCTGGTGCCGCAGGCGCAGGCGCGGGTTCTGTTGGGGCCGGCGCCGGGGGCGTTTCGGCTGTCTGTTCGGTGCCACCCGGCATCAGGAAAATTACCGCGAGGATGACAATCGCGACCACTATGATACCGATGATCACGTTTCTGTTCATTGAATAGTTCCTCCGACACTGGAGACCATCTTTGATTGACGGTCTCGACTCGATTATTGGAGCGGCCAGTCTGCTTTGCAATCAGAGATCAGTGAACACAGCCCATAATCACCCTTGAACAGGGTGATTCGCAACCCAATTGCTTGATTCCATTTATTGCGAGTGGCGTTGGCGAACTGCGACAGTGTTTTCTGCGGTGTCGTTCGCCCGAGCGACACGCGATACGGAAGTCAAAATTGGACGGGCGACGGACACCGATCCGAACTCGCGGGCCCCCGACTGGTTGTTCGGGCCAAAGGGCGACCAAGCTAGAATACCGCGAGATATCTCAGCAACGACAAGACGCCGATAATGATCACGATGGCTTGGACGATTTGCTTGGTGCGTCCGTCCAGCGGAAGCCGGTTGACGAGGTAAAGCACCAGGATGACGACGAGAAATGTCACAAGCACGCTGATCAGTAAGGACATGTATTTCCGCTCCGTTGCGTTGGCTTACGAAGCTTTACCTATGGGAGTGAAAGCGGAAGGAAAGGCCCAACCACCAGTTCGCAACGATTTCGCTTTGCGGCGATGAAGCGTCGGAGCGCGAACCATCCCGGGCCGACAGTGCCTTGCGCCGATATGTGGTGCGTGGTGGGCGGGAGCGGAAAGCAGGCGGCGCAACGAAGTTTACTGTCGGGTATTCACTACGATCGCTGAGGAAACTCAACAATGTCAGTAATGCGAGAAAACGTTTTCTCATATTGACATCGTCCCTGCGAAAAGGTTTTCTCAAACACGCTTTGGGTGGGAGACCGATTTGACGACACAGCGATCCAGAAGCGGGCGCGTGACGATTCACGATCTGGCGCGAGTGGCGGGCGTCAGCGTCTCGACAGTGTCGAAGGCGTTGAACGACAACGGCCGCATGGCCGCCGAGACGCGGGCGCGGATCAAACGGATGGCCGCCGAAATCGGCTTCCGGCCGAACGCGCTGGCGCGGGGGCTGCTCTCCAGCCGGTCGTTCACCATCGGTCTCCTAACCAATGACACCTATGGCCGTTTCACCCTGCCCGTCATGGCGGGGGTTTCGGAGGCGTTGGTCGACCACGGCGTCTCGGTCTTCCTCTGTGCAATCGAAGACGATCCCGCCCTCGGCAAGGTCCATGTCGATGCCATGCTGGACAAGCAGGTGGACGGCATCATCGCGACAGGCAAGCGGATCGACAGGTCTCTCCCGGTCGATCTCGCTGGCCTGCCGGTGCCAGTCGTCTATGCCTTTACTGCCGGGGCGCCGGAAAGCGTGACATTCACGGCCGACGATGCCCACGGCGCGGCTCTTGCCGCGGCCTGGCTCAAGAAGATCGGCCGTCGCAGCCTGGTGCATATCACCGGGCCTGAGGATTTCGTTTCCGTGCGCGAGCGCGCCTGCGCCTTCGCGAAGGAGGCGGGCGGGGATGCGCCCGTCCTTTACGGCGTCTGGTCCGAGCGCTGGGGCCACGAGGCCATCGCCGAACTGTGGAACGCCGGTGAAAGGCTGCCGGACGGCATCTTCTGCGGTAACGACCAGATTGCTCGCGGCGTGATCGACGCGCTTCGAGAGCGCGGCGTCAAG
Source organism: Sinorhizobium fredii USDA 257 (assembly GCF_000265205.3). NCBI lineage: Bacteria > Pseudomonadati > Pseudomonadota > Alphaproteobacteria > Hyphomicrobiales > Rhizobiaceae > Ensifer > Ensifer fredii. Next base: position 1,494,451 of record NC_018000.1, on the reverse strand, counting down.
GTCCCGGACGACGTCTCCGTCATCGGCTTCGACAATTGGGAAATCCTTGCCGAGCAGACGCGCCCGCCCCTGACGACGATCGACATGAATTTGAAGGAACTCGGCAGGGAGGCCGGGTTGATGGTGCTTGCCCTTGCAGAGGGTAGGACGGCCCAGCCGGGCTTGCGCAAGCTGCCCTGCAAGCTTGTGGTCCGGCAATCTTGTGGTGGGGCCGGTACGCCTGCCTAAGCACGGCTGACCGAGTGCGACTGAACGAGGAGGAGGGAGCTCGCGTGTATGCGGCTCCAGTCAAGAGGAGGAATGGACAGTGTTGAAGAGATTGCTTGCCGCAACGACGCTCGCCTACGGGCTGGGGCTCTCCGTTGCTTCTGCCGAAATGATCAGCATGTGGGTTCGCTCCGGCATCGGCGACTCCTTCAAGGAAGTCGTCACGGCCTACAATGCTGCCGGTGAGGACAAGGTGGAACTGACCGAAGTTCCCTTTTCCGAGCTTGTGCAGAAATACGCCACCGCTATCGCCGGCGGACAGGCGCCGGATGCGCTATCGCTCGACCTGATCTACACGCCGGCCTTCGCCGCCGCCGGGCAGCTGGAAGACCTGAGCGAATGGGCGAAATCGCTCCCTTATTTCAACGCGCTCTCGCCGTCGCATGTCAAGCTCGGGACCTATGAGGACAAGATCTACGGTCTGCCGCTTTCGGTCGAGACCTCGATCCTCGCCTGGAACAAGGAGCTCTACCGCAAGGCCGGCCTCGATCCGGAAAAAGCGCCGAAGACCTGGGAGGAGATTACGGCCAACGCCGAGAAGATCCGCGCGCTCGGCGGCGACACCTACGGCTTCTACTTCTCCGGCGGCGGCTGCGGCGGCTGCATGATCTTCACCTTCACGCCGCTGGTCTGGGGGGCGGGGGTAGACATCCTCTCTGCCGACAGCAAGAAGGCGACGCTCGACACGCCTCAGATGCGCAAGGCGATCGACATCTACCGCAATCTCGTCGCCAAGGACACGGTTCCCGCTGGTTCTGCGAGCGACAACGGCGTCAATTTCCTGACCTTCACAAACGGCAAGATCGGCCAGCAGAGCATCGGTGCGTTCGCCATAGGCACGCTCGTCACCCAGCATCCGGAGATCGACTTCGGCGTCACGCTGATCCCGGGCGTCGACGGCAAGCCCTCGTCGTTTGCCGGCGGCGACAACTTCGTCGTCACCAAGGGAACGCCGAAGCTGGAGACGGTCAAGAAGTTCCTCGAATTCACCTATTCGATGGAGGGCCAGAAGATCATGGCGAAATACGGCAGCCTGCCGACTCGCGGCGACATCGCCGGTGAGGTTCTCGAAGGGTTGGATCCGCGCCTCAAGGTCGGCATCGATGCCATCGCAGTCGCAAAGACGCCCTATACGCTGCAGTTCAACGACCTGATCAACAGCTCGAACGGCCCTTGGGCCACCTTCATCAATGCGGCGATCTACGGCGAGGACGTCGACGGCGCCTTCTCGAATGCGCAATCCGAGATGCAGTCGATTATCGACGCGGGCCAGTAGCCTTTAACGCTGGAAGGGCGCCTTGCCCTTCCAGCACCCGCAACAGGACCGAAGAAATCACTTATGACGATCTCGGGCATCGCATCCCCGTCGCCGCGTCGCAGGAAGAGGAAGCGTTCCGGCTGGCGCGGCCTACTCTACATCGCGCCCGCGATGGCGCTGGTCACGGTATTCTTTGTCCTGCCGGTGCTCTTCACCGTCTGGATGAGCCTGCACAAATGGCCATTGCTCGGAAAGCCGGCCTGGATCGGCTTCGGCAACTATGTGCGCATGGTAAGCGACGCACGCTTCATGACGGCGCTCGGCTTTACGGCACATTATACGATCATCGTCACCCTCGCGATCTTCGCCGTGGCCTTTCCGCTGGCGATTTTCGTCGAAAAACAGCGGCCGCTGGTTCCCGCCTATCGAACGATCATCTTTCTGCCGGTCGTCGTGGGGCTGGCCTCGGCCTCGCTGCTCTGGGTTTGGCTCGCCAATGTCGACAGCGGCCTCTTTGCCCCGCTTATGCAATGGCTCGGGCTGACCAATGGCCGCATCAACCTGCTTGCCGGTTTCGATACGGCCTTCTTGACCATCATTGTCATGGTTGTCTGGAAGATTGCCGGCTTCACCATGATCATCCTGCTGACAGGGCTCCAGGCGATACCGGCGGAACTGACGGAGGCCGCCCGTATCGACGGCGCCCGCCGGTGGCAACGCTTCCGCTATCTGACCCTGCCGCTGATGCGACGAACCATGGCACTGGCGCTGATCCTGTCGGTGACCGGCTCCATCCTTGCCTTCGACCAGTTCTACATCATGACCAGCGGCGGTCCGCAAAACCGGATGATTTCCGTCGTCTATTACATCTTCATCCAGTCCTTCGTGTCCTTCAATCTGGGCTACGGCGCGGCACTTTCGATCGCGTTGCTCGCCATCCTCGTCGCCATCAGCATCTTCCAGCTCTGGCTGCTCAAAGTGGGGGATGAGAGGCCATGAGGACGCGCCGCGAACTCCGCGCCCGCAAGGCGCTGCGCGATCGGATCGCCTATCACGGGATCGGCATCGGCACGGCCTTCTTCTTCCTGGCGCCGTTCGTCATCGGCTTCTTGGCATCGTTTCGGCCGAGCAGCGAATCCGGCTTGCCGCCGCTGCCGCCATGGCCGGTCTCGGGCATCAGCTTCGATGCCTATCGCATCCTCGACGGCTTCGGCTCCGGCGTCCTGCAGCACACGATGAATTCGCTGGTGGTGTCGCTCGGGACTGTGGTCTTGACCGTCGTCGTCAGCGTGCTTGCCGGCTATGGCTTCTCGCGCTACCGCTTTCCGTTGAAGAACGCGCTGTTCGTGCTGATCATCGCGACGCTGATGATCCCGTTCCAGTCGATCCTGACACCGCTCTTCATCATCCTGGCGCGGCTGGGACTCAACAATTCGCTGTTCGGCCTGATGCTCGTCTATGTCACGCTGCAGCTGCCGTTCTCGGTCTTCATGATGCGCAACGCCTTCGACGCCGTGCCGAAGGAGATCGAAGAGGCGGCTCGCATCGACGGCGCGCGCGACCTGAAGCTGCTGGTGCGGGTGCTGTTGCCTTTGGTGATGCCCGGCGTCGCTACGGTGTCGATCTTTGCGTTCCTCAATGCCTGGAACGAGTTCCTCGCCGCCCTGGTGCTGCTCTCGAGCAACGAAAACTACACGCTGCCGGTCCTGATGATGGCCGTGCGCGCCGGCCGTCTAGGGACCATCAACTGGGGCGCCGTACAAGCGGGGGTCGCCGTCATGGTGGTACCCTGCCTCATCGTCTTCCTACTGCTGCAACGCTATTACATGCGCGGGCTGATGGCCGGCGCGGTCAAATAACGAGAGAAAGGCACATCATGAGTAAGAAGGACCGTCAGTTCAGGCCCGTGGCCGTTCCGGATGTCCGGGTCGGGGGATTCTGGGGCAAGTGGCAGGATGCCGTCTGCAATGCCACGGCCGAGATCCTGCTTGACCGCTGCGTCGAAGCGGGAATGCTGCGCGCCGTCGACGTCAATCATCCCAACCCCGGCATCGTCATCCCCATTCAGTCCTGGGGCGGAACGACACAGATGTTCTGGGACAGCGACCTGGCGAAGTCGATCGAAACCATTGCCTACTCGCTCTATCGCAAGCCCAATCCGCGGCTGGAGGCCAGGGCCGATGAGATCATCGACATGTATGAACGGCTGCAGGATAAGGACGGCTATCTGAATACCTGGTTCCAGAGGGTGCAGCCGGATCGGCGCTGGACCAACCTGCGCGATCACCACGAGCTCTATTGCGCCGGGCACCTGATCGAGGCGGCAGTCGCCTATTTCCAGGCGACCGGAAAAAGCAAGCTGCTCGACGTGATGTGCCGTTTTGCCGACTACATGATCGACATATTCGGCCACGGCGAAGGGCAGATTCCCGGTTATTGCGGTCACCAGGAGATCGAGCTTGCGCTCGTCAAGCTGGCGCGCGTGACCGGCGAGACGAAGTATCTCGATCTTTCGAAGTTCTTCATCGACGAGCGTGGCCAGGAGCCGCACTTCTTCACGGAAGAGGCGATCCGCGATGGGCGTTCACCGAAGGATTACGTGCATAAGACCCACGAGTATAGCCAATCCCATGAGCCGGTGCGCCAGCAGAAGAAGGTCGTCGGCCACGCGGTGCGCGCTATGTACATGTATTCCGGCATGGCCGATCTGGCGACCGAGTATAAGGACGACACGCTCACCGACGCGCTCGAAACGCTCTGGGACGACCTGACGACCAAGCAGATGTATGTGACGGGCGGCATCGGCCCTTCAGCCAGAAATGAAGGCTTCACCGACTATTACGACCTGCCGAACGACACCGCCTATGCCGAGACCTGCGCCTCGGTCGCCCTGGTCTTCTGGGCGAGCCGCATGCTCGGACGCGGACCGAACCGGCGCTTTGCCGACATCATGGAACAGGCGCTCTACAACGGGGCGCTCAGCGGCCTTTCGCTCGACGGCAAGACCTTCTTCTATGACAATCCACTGGAGAGCACCGGCAAGCATCATCGTTGGAGATGGCACAATTGCCCCTGTTGCCCGCCGAACATTGCCCGGCTTGTCGCCTCGGTAGGCGCCTACATGTACGGTGTGGCGACCGACGAAATCGCGGTGCATCTCTATGGGGAGAGCACGGCGCGGCTGGAACTGGACGGCTCGAACGTCACGTTGCGGCAGGTCACCAACTATCCGTGGGAGGGTGCGGTTTCGATCCGGCTCGAACTCGAAGAGCCGAGGCAATTCGCCCTGTCCTTGCGCATTCCGGAATGGGCCGACGGCGCCAGCATCTCGGTAAATGGAAGCGGTATCGACCTCGAACACGTCACGCTGGACGGCTATGCTCGCATCGAGCGCGAATGGTCCGATGGCGACGCGGTTTCGATTGACTTGCCGCTGAAACTGCGTCCGCAATTCGCCAATCCAAAGGTCCGGCAGGATGCCGGCCGCATTGCACTGTTGCGCGGGCCTCTGGTCTATTGTGCCGAGGAGATCGATAATGGCGGCGATCTCAACGCCATCGTCGTGCCGGAGGATCTGCCTGAAACGACGTCGACGACCCTGGAGGACCTCGAGGGTGCGGTCGCCGTCGAACTGCCGGTCGAGCGCGAGGATACGGCGGACTGGGGGGCCGCGCTCTATCGCCCGACGCCGGCGGCAAGGCGCCCCGCGCGGCTGCGCCTGGTGCCCTACCACCTCTGGGACAATCGCGCACCGGGCGAAATGCTCGTCTGGCTGCAAGCCGAGAAGTGTGGCGGCTAGATGACGGAACGGGATAGGATCGGTGTGGCACTCAACGGAGTGCGCAAGAGCTTCGGCGCGCTGCAGGTCGTTCACGGCATCGATCTGACGATCAGGGACGGCGATTTCACCGTGTTCGTCGGTCCGTCGGGCTGCGGAAAATCGACGCTGTTGCGCATGATCGCCGGGCTCGAGGAGGTAAGCGACGGGGAAATCGCCATCAGGGGGCGCGATGTTACGGATCTCGACCCCTCCGAGCGCGGCATCGCCATGGTCTTCCAGTCCTATGCGCTTTATCCGCATATGAGCGTGCGCGACAACCTCGCATTCGGACTGAAGTTGGCGCGGACCGACCGCGCGGAAATCGAGCGGCGCGTCGGGCAAGCCGCCGAAATCCTCAAGATCGATCACCTGCTCGACCGGCGGCCGGGCCAATTGTCGGGCGGCCAGCGCCAACGCGTGGCAATCGGCCGGGCGATCGTCCGCAAGCCTGACGTCTTCCTGTTCGACGAGCCGCTCTCAAACCTAGATGCCGAACTGCGCGTCTCGATGCGTGTCGAGATCGCCCGGCTGCATCGCGAACTCGGCAACACGATGATCTATGTGACGCATGACCAGACGGAGGCGATGACGCTCGCCGACCAGATCGTCATCCTGCGTGACGGGAGGATCGAGCAGACCGGCACGCCGCGCGAGGTCTACGAGAACCCCGTCAACACCTTCGTCGCCGGCTTCATCGGCTCGCCACGCATGAACCTCTTGGATGCAGAATGGAGCGGCTCGGGAAAGGTGCGGGTTGCCGGCTGTGAGATCGAGGCCCGCCTGGACTCGCTTCGAGCCGGCGAACGGATCGTCTTCGGCATGCGGCCCGAACATACCCGGATCGTCGCCGGCGGACCTGATGCGGTGCAGGCGACCGTGGAGTTCACCGAATATCTCGGGGGCACGCGCTATGTCTATTGCAGGCTCGGCGATGCGCAGAATGTCGTGGTGGAATTGCGGGAAGGCGACGACATTCCGTCAGGATCGACGGTATGGCTGTCGGTGCCCTCCGAGCGTAGGCGGTATTTCGACGCCACGGGCGCGCGGGTCGGTTAAACCTGGACGGGAGGCGGCGTGGGAGGCTCATCAAGCATGGCCGACGCGCGCGCCTCATGTCAAAAATGCGCAACGTCGCGGTAGCCGGTCGGAATCCCCGCGGCCTCATGGCACCTGGCAAGGCCTTCCAGCCAGCGCGCCAGGTCCTCAGGAATTTCTGCCTGACCGCTTTCCATGGCCTCGACCCACGAAAGCTGGCACTGGAGCGCGGATGTGAGATCGATCGTCGTCCATCTCAAACTGGCGAGACATTCGGCAAAACGTTCGGGCGTCATCGGCAGGTTCTTCGTTCGATTGCTGGCGCACCGAATTGGCGCCATTCCTGTCTATCGACCGCTCTAAGTAGTGTGGGTTCCTTTGGTAACAGGCTGGTGTCAGGCGAGCTTTCTGTCCAGGTCGAGTGATGTCACCGCTTTCTTCAGGAGTCCGGACGGCCATCCTTTCGACCTTCAGCGCTTGCCGCTTCGCATCGTTTGCGAAGGCAACAGGCCAAAGCGCTTCCTGTAGTCGGCTGCAAACCGGCCAAGATGGGTGAATCCCCATTTCAGCGCGATGTCGGCGACGCTTTGGGCCTCATGTGTGTTCATGAGATCCTGGTGGGCGGCGGTCAATCGCAATTCATGCAGATAAGCCATGGGCGTGGTCAGGCGGAACTGTCGAAATCCCTGCTGCAGGGTGCGGACGCTCACCTTCGCCGCCGCAGCAATATCAGCCATGGTGATCGGCTCCGCGATGTGCGCATGCATGAAATCGATCGCCCATTTCACATGTCGCGGCGCCGGCAGGGGTACGGGGCTGGACAGCTGGTCCGAGTAGCGGTGCGGTGCGGCTTCCAGTATGAGGTGGGTTACCGCATCGCCGAGCGACGCAAGAGCCAAGGGGGATTGCCGCAGGGGGGCGTCACCCCGCAGACCGCTGCATGTAGTTTCGACAAGTTGTGCCAGGGCCAGCCCTGGTCCCGCGGTGAGATCGATATGCGGGTGGAATTCGAGATTGCCGCTGATCGTCCGCTCCAGCATGTTGATCAGATGGTTGGCGATCTTGCGGTGATCGATGAACAAGGTGAGGTGTCGACGGGGACCATATAGCCGGACGCTTTCGTTGCGCGCCCCATCGACGATCGTTCCCTGGCCGGGCCGCGACCAGATTTCCCTGCCGCTGGGTTCAAACAGGGCGGCTCCTCGTGTCGGCAGAAAAATCAGCAGCTTGTCGCTTGCCGCCTGCCGTTTGCACTCCAATTCGCCTTCATAGGCGCAGCTGCCGAATGATATCGTCCCCGTCGAAAAGAATTCGCAGTCAAACGAAAGAGCTTCACCGCTCAGCCTCTCGACCTTGATTGGGGAAGCGGGCGTGGACAGGACGGCTGCGAGTTCGTCCGGATCGAAGCCGCGAAACGACGTGGCTGCAATAGAAATCCTGTCCACTTCGCTGCTTCCCTCCCTCGGCGGGGGCGGGCTGACCACAGGGCAAACCTGAAATGGGCCGTCGGCCGCCGCTGCCGCGCTACCGTATCTTCCACTTCCCCGGTGCATGAAGCTATCCCGCCCACGCTATTCTCTGCGAATGAAGAATCGCACGGCGCTATTCGTCCTTCCGGGAGAATTAAAGCTCCACAAAAATATCGCACGGCAAAGACATCTCGGCGTCATACGGACAGAATTTGCGCGCAGCGGATATTGAGTTTCCGGAAGCCGACGAGGCAATCTACCTGCAAGCGAACTTGCTTTACGGCGCGTGCTTCTTGGCCAGTCGGCGCGGAACATCTCTAGATGGAGGCAATACTTGCAAGTAACTATCTAGTAGTGGATGCGGCGGCCGTCACCATTTGTGGTTTTGTCCAAGAAGCGAGTGCTGCCCTGACGGACGCACGGGGCGCCGCGCGCGCCATTGTGGGAGGCCATGGCGGAAACCGATGCGGCATTCGCTACCAATATGCACAGCAGCTCGTTCGCGCGAAGGCGAGGCTGAGCGCCCGCATGCAAAATCTAGTCGCGGCGCCTCTTGTCGGGATCAACACCGGCAGTGCTCGACGGTTTCTCGACCGAGGGATAATCGGGGAGTAGATCGTTGATCTTGTAGGCGACCTCGGTCCTATTGGCCGCCTTGATCTTCTTCATGATATTGCGGACGTGAACCTTTACCGTACTTTCCCGAAGGTTGAGCTCGTAAGCGATGACCTTGTTCGCCTTTCCACGCCGCAGCGCCTCCACCACCTCCGCCTGGCGCTCGGTGAACAAACCAGCCAGTGGCCGCTCGGCGGCGCCCCCGGGTTCAAACAGGTGACGCATCGCGAACACACTTCTCGCCGGAACGAAGATGCCGCCCGCGAGCGAAAGCGAGATGGCCTCGATACAGACATCCACGCCCACAGAAGAAGGAATATACCCCTTTGCTCCGCATTCCAGTGCTTTCACGATCTGTGTCAGATCGTCCCTGTCCGACAGGACGATCACCGGAGCCGGAGCGAACTCGGATGCGAGTATCGTGATTTCTTGTTCAACAGCCGGATCATCGATCCTCTTGTCCGCAATGTTCAACAGGATTGCCGCCGGCGGCGTGTCTTCCTCGCGTTGCCGCCTCCATACCTCGGAGGACTCGAACGTCAGAATAGACCAGCCGGGATTGTCGGCGGCGATGTTTCGCGCCAGGCTGTCGCGCCAGAGAGCTCGCCCGTCGATGATGACAAGGTGCCGCTCTTGCGGCGACCGCGCTTCTGTTTCCGTAGCGCGGGGTTCGTCGCCAGTGCCCTCGTGAGCAGGCTTGGTTGGGGCTCCGCCGCCATCTTCCGGGCTCGGTGAGTTCATGGCCGTAGCCCTCGGCAACTCGTCAAACCTCGGCTACGGTTGAGGGGCTTGCGTCTTGCAGATTTGCTTAATGCGCCTGTTTCGTTAACCACACTCGCCTCGAAAAAAGTCTTAAATAAAATCACAATAAAGCATTGACTACTGCAGAAGGAGCGTGATGAAAAATTCCTAAATAAGATGGCAATAATCACGAAAACAAGTATCATTCATTTGCAACACTGTGAATAGTGCAGAAAAATGCGTACTATTGAAGCAATTAAATGGGAAAGTACGTACCTCTTTCGGTGCAGCTTTGCGCATCCTTGATGCCCCTCCGCTTTCCAGGGGCGCAGTTCACGGCCAGCACGAGTGGCAGATGGTACCTTGGGCAGCTACGCTCTTTTAAAGAAGGCTTTCGAAGCGTGAAGGCGAATTACCATCGCAGGTCGATCGCTCCGTATGTCGTCAAGTAAATTCCAGGGCTCCACTCCTGCGGGCGATGGTCAATAAATCCGGTCACTGGGCTCGAGTGCGTCAAGTCTACCGGCGTTTCGGGATAGTAATTCGCGAGCGTCGCCAATCTCGCCGCGTGGCGAAACCGATGAAGCCAAGCATTTGAAGTCCTGATCAACTAGACTTTCACGTTCTCATCCCACATCAGCAGGCTTGTTAAAATCCGCGGCACCTCGCCGCTCTCCGTCCTATCTGCGGCTTGCGGAACGTCCCAGGGCTTCACAGGATGGATGTCGCCGCGGTACTGTCTCGTTCATTTGGATGAAGCAGAGCAGGGCAAAGCTCCGCCGCCTGGTAACCTTTCAACGGATAGCTCACACCTTTTGCGTCGTCGCGACTGGGCGCGCCGTGGGCTAGAGTTCGCCGAAGCGACGTGATTTGCGCAGGTTCAATCGACCAGCAGTTGCCGATCGATAGAGCGAGTGAGGGGTATGGCTTTGCGAAACGTGGCTGAGCGGGGTGAGATTGGGGCCGGGGCGTTTGCATACGGAAAACGGCGGGCCGAGCCCCGACGCGTCATTCTGATCGTATCGAGCGCCGGAAGTGTTTCGGAGCGGTTGATCGAGGCGACGGAACGCGAATTTCCATGGGTGCTCGTCGAACAGGTCGACGATGTCGATGCGGCATGCCGGACCTTCTCGCATCCGGTGTCGTTGCTTCTTGTCGACATCGGCCTGATGAAGGACGTTGAGGGAGCCTCGACACGAATTTTGCGCTTGCATCCGCAATCTCTTACGGCCGTCATCGAGCCGCATGGACATGGCCAGAATTCGTCCTTCGCCGAGATTCTGGGGTCGCCCCTGGTCCGTGGCATGCTGCCTATGAACGTCAAGCTTGATGTATGGCTGTCGGTGATCCGGCTGATGCTTTGCGGCGGCGCGTATTTTCCGCCCGAGCTCATGCTTCAGGCAAGCAGAAGCGGCCCCCCGTTGCCGTCCCATAACGGGGTTTCCGCGGGCGCGCGGATTGAGGGCGATGGCGTTGCCGAGTTGACGGCTCGCGAACTGCAGATTCTCGAGATGGTTTCACGCGGGCTGCAGAACAAGCTCATTGCGGCTGAATTTCGGTTGTCGGAACACACCGTGAAGATCCATTTGCACAACATCATCACCAAGCTGGGTGCTCATAACCGAACTGAGGCAGCGGCCAGGTACCGCAACTTTCAGGACCGGAAATCATCGGCGCTCAAGGAGTTCCGCTCCACGATCTGAGCACGTCCCTGTCGGAGCCCGACGGCGCCAACGCCGGAGCACCGGCCGCCTGCTGCGTCCGAGTCTCGGCTGTGGGTACCACGAAAGGTGGATCGGCAGATACCCGGTCAGCCTTCGAAGGCGGTAGGCATCCTCTCATTTCGTCAATTGTCAAAAGCCGCACTGCGTCTCTTAATCCGAAGCTCCGCCTGAAGGTCGGGGGGTGGATGTCGTGGTACTGCTCATTCGAGGGGAGAGACTGCCTTCCCATTTTGCTCCGCCAGGAACCGTCTCTATCCGGTCGCCCACGCCTTTAGGGGATCACTTTGGTCGGCCGGGAACCCCGTGGTCGCGCCACGAGCCAGTCGGCTATCGTTGCGCCATTGACGCGGCGGCGCGATCTTCGTGTGCATCCCTTCATTTTTTTGGGGGTGTTCTACTAGACTATCGTGTATTACATGTATATTTTTGATAACTCAGTGTCTAAAAGAAGGTTATTCCAAAAGGGTGACGCCAAAAGTATTAATTATAAAGTAGTATTCAGAGTATTTTCTAGAAGAACGCTCGGTCTGAGGAATTTGCCTCCATTGGGACCATATGTTTAAGGGGATTTGCAATGGCTTCTTCAATTTCAAGATTTGAGAAAACGCCGGCATTTGCGCAGGAGCCGAGCGGCTCCAACAGCCTCACACATCGTGCCAGCGACGGCGAAATGCAGCAGACGGAGGGGGTGGACAAACGCTGTCTACTTGTCCTCGATAGCAGGGCGCTGGACCGAGAATGCCTGGCGAGGACCCTGACCACCCATGGTCTTGGTATGGAAGTCGGCGCCTTCGGTTCTGTCGATGAATGGCGAGAGAAGAAGGGCACCTGCCCGTCAGTCGGAGCCGTTCTCCTCAATATCGGCGCCCGCAAAGTCGCCGATGTCGCGGCCGAGATCGCAAAGCTTGCCGCCGAGTTCCGGCCGCTCCCGGTCGTCGTCCTGTCCGACATCGATGATCTCGGCCAGATCTTGCGGGTGCTCGAATGCGGTGCGCGCGGATATATCCCTACGTCCGTTGGTGTGGAGGTTTGCATCGAAGCGATCGGATTGGCGGTAGCAGGCGGAATCTTCCTGCCGGCCAGCAGCGTTCTCGCCGTACGGCATCTGATCGAGACGGAAAGGCCGGAAGCCCAGCCGATGGCCGGCATGTTCACGCTTCGGCAAGCGGAAGTCGTCCAAGCGCTTCGCAAGGGCAAGGCGAACAAGATCATCGCCTATGAGCTCAATCTTCGCGAAAGCACCGTAAAGGTCCATATTCGCAACATCATGAAAAAGCTGAAGGCAACGAACCGGACCGAGGTGGCCTACAAGCTGAATGATCTCTTTACAGGCAATGCGGGCTATCACTGATCATGCCGATCCGTGCACGCAGGGAAAAGTCGGTCTTTGGGCGGTGCGGCTTAGCCGCGCCGCCTATGTCTTATTCTCCCGGCTCCAACGCGTGCGGTCGTCCTTTTCGCGCTTCGGAAGGCGGGCACCCATAGCATTTCCGGTATTCGGTCGCGAAACGACCCATATGCCTGAAACCCCATTTGCGGGCAATCTCCGCCACGGAGACCCTTTGATCCGCTTGTCGAAGGTCGCGGTGGGCCGCTTCCATTCGCAGTTGGGCGAGATAGCTGATCGGCGACGTGCCCTTGAACCGCTTGAAGCCCTCCTGCAGAGACCGAACGCCGATGCCGGCCGCCCCTGCGATGTCGGTCATCGAAATTGGCGCACAGAGATTGGCGTGCATGAAGTCGACAGCACGTTTGACGTGCTTTGGGGACGGCAGCCACTCGCCCTGGCTCAAGGCCGCCGAGAACCGATGCGGCACCGTATCGACCAGCAGGTTAACGATGCTTCCGGAGAGATAGGAAAGCGCGTTGGGCATGTCACGCATCGCGGGTTCCGCCCCGAGGGAAGCCGCCATGATCTGTGACAGCCTCAAGATGATCTGGCCCGCCCCATCTGCAAGGTCGAGTTCGGGCACGAAGTCGAGCGAACCATAGACCGGCCGTTCCAGTCCGCCACGAAGGCGGTGGAAAATGTCTTCCTGGTCGATGACAAGCGATAGGTGGCTGCGGTCTCCCTCGATCTGCAGTTCGGACAGTCTGTTGCCGTCGAGGATCGCTGCCTGGCCCGGTTTGGAAATCAGGCTCTCATTTCGCCCTATCTTCACGCAGGCGGAGCCGTGCAGGGGGAGCAATATGAGGAGCTTAGGCACCTCGTCCTTCTGGCCTATACTCAGACTGCCCTGCGACGTCACGCGGCTGAAGGCAACGCGGCCGGCGGCGACGAACTCATAGCTATAGGAGAAATCCGTGTTCAGCGGCCTTTGCACCCTGACGGGTCCAATGCAGCGCGTCAGAACATCCGACAGTTCCTCGGCGTCGCTGCCCAGATATGAGAGTTTCATTCCCTGCCTTTGCCCTTGCATCGCCAATTTCCCAAAGAGAAATGAAGATATGCAACCCGTCGCATCCTCCCCGTGGCACCGCCGCGATGGCCCGATAGCTCACGATCGCGCCGCAGTCGAAGTGGCTACCGTCTGTCGCCATCGCTTTATGGTTTGGTTGGCGCGCGATTATGCAACGACACAGGGCTTTACAAGCGGAAAGATGGGGCTGCCGGTCACTTTTCCTCATGAGATGCCTGTCGCCTCTGATGTCTGCGCAAATGTTGTGCAGGGTGCCGTTAGAAGAGGCAAAGGAGCCTCGATTTAACCCCGGGCGTGTTTTCGCCGCCACGGTCCAGCGCGATGCTATGGGTGTTCCCGTTGATTCAGCATCCGTATCTGCCGCACCTCGCATCGAGCGTGTCCGTCATGAACTGAAGCGGCGACTTCTGACGGTCACGAGCGTCGTTCAACTCACCCCAGGCATGCTGCGGGTCAACTTGACCGGTGATGATCTCGCGGACTTCCGGAGCCTGTCGCCTGACGACCACGTCAAGATCCTTGTGCCGTCCTCTTCCGGGGAGGCTGAGCGGCGCGACTATACGCCATGACGCTATGATGCACGTTCACGCACACTTGCGATTGACTTTGTCGTTCATGACGCCGGCCCGGCAACGCTGTGGGCGCTTTGGGCGCAGCTGGGTGACAGGCTCGAGGTCGCCGGACCACGCGGATCGGCGGTGGTCTCGCCCGACGTGGAACGATGGCTGCTGATCGGCGACGAGACGGCGCTGCCGGCGATCGGCCGGCGGATCGAAGAGGCAGCCGCCGGTAGGCGCATCACCAGCATCGCAGCGGTGACAGGGCCGGAGGAACATCAGAGATTTGAAACCCGGGCGGACTATGTTGCGCTCTGGGTCCATCGACCGCTCTCCCGGGCCGCGGATCCCGAGGCGCTTCTCGCCGCCGTCAAGACGATCGACATCGAGCCGGGAACCTTCGTCTGGATCGCCGCCGAGGCGGCCGTGACCCGGTCAATCCGCTGGCATATTGTCGACGAGCGAGGCTATCCGCTGAGTTGGGTCAAGGCATCGGGATATTGGGTCCTGGGTCAGGCAGATGCTCGCGGGAAGTTCGACTAGGCGTGGCTCTCGGGCCATCGGCCGCGCATTGAAATCGCGCGCGGTCGAGCGACCTTTCCTTGCCGGGGCGAGCTTCGTAGAATGGCGCGCAGAGAGGTCGGCAAGCATGAGCACGACCAGCCAGCTTTTCTCCGACTCACGCACAAGGGAGGGCACGATCCGCGTCTTCCTGTGCGGCGACGTCATGACCGGACGGGGCATCGATCAGGTCCTGCCCGCTCCATGCGATCCGATCCTGTACGAGAGCTATATTCGCTCGGCGCGCGACTATGTCCGCCTGGCGGAGAAGGCAAACGGTCCGATACCTGCGCCGATGGACCCGGCTCTGGTGTGGGGCGTAGCGCTTGACGAATGCGCTCGCGCCCAGCCGGACCTCCGCCTCATCAATCTCGAAACGGCCATCACCCGCAGCGAGGACCATGTTCCAAAGGGCATCAACTATCGCATGAGTCCGGAAAACGCCTCCTGTCTTGCTGCCTTCGGCGTCGACTGTTGCGTGCTCGCCAACAACCACATTCTGGATTGGGGCACGGCCGGGCTTTTCGACACATTGGTAACGCTGGAGCGCTTGCGGATCGTGACAGCCGGCGCTGGACGCGACCTCGACGAGGCCCGTAAGCCGGCGGCCTTCGATATCGGTACCGAGGGGCGCCTCCTGCTATTCGCGCTCGCGACCCCGACAAGCGGCGTGCCTCCAAGCTGGGCGGCTAGTGAGGGCAGGGCAGGTGTGAATTTCCTGCCCTCTCTCGACCCGCTCCACACAAGTGGCTTCGCCGAACATATCCGCCACATCAAGAGGCCGCACGACGTGGTGGTCGTATCGATCCACTGGGGTCCAAACTGGGGCCATGACGTGCCTGCCGCCCAGCGAGACTTCGCGCACGCGCTCATCGACGAAGCGGATGTCTCGATCGTTCACGGACACTCCTCGCATCACGCCAAGGCGATCGAACTCTACCGCAACCGTCTTATCCTCTATGGCTGCGGCGATTTCATCAACGACTACGAGGGGATCTCCGGCTATGCGGAATTCAGGAGCGATCTGCGCCTGATGTACTTCGCCGACATCGATCAGGCTGGCGATCTCTTGGCCCTGGAGATCGTGCCGTTGCAGGCTCACGGCTTCAGCCTTGTCGATCCCTCCGGATCGGACCTGGAATGGATCAGCGAAACGCTTGCCCGTGAGAGCGGTCGGTTCGGAACAGTCCTGGAGCAGCGCCCCGATGGACGGCTCAACTTGCGGTGATCACAGCCGCCAAATCCGGAACTTCGAAGCGAACGGCGCGGTTATCTCTGCTTCAGCAGTGCCTCGACAGCGGCTGCGCGGCACGAAACTCGAACAGGAAGGGAGACACGGCCCGTGCGTTTCTCGGATCGCTCGGAAGCGGGAAAGGAATTGGCGAAGGCCCTAGATGCCTACCGCGGGCAGGAGGCCGTCGTACTGGCCCTGCCCCGCGGAGGCGTGCCCGCTGCGGTGGAGGTTGCGCGCCAACTCGGCGCTCCGCTCGATCTCCTGTTGGTGCGCAAGATCGGCGTCCCGTGGCAGCCGGAACTCGCCATGGGCGCGGTCATCGACGGCAGCAGGCCGGCGGTCGTCCGCAACGAGGAGACGATCCGCCTTGCCGGGATTTCGGACGCCGAGTTCGACGCCATCTGTCAGAGGGAGCTCGCCGACATCGAACGCCGCCGCCTCGATACTTCGCCGGCCGCGCACCGCTGGAGATCGCCGGGCGCGTCGCCATCGTCGTCGATGACGGGATTGCGACCGGCGCGACCATACGGGCCGCCGTGGCCGGGCTCAAGGCGCGGATGCCCGCGAAAATCGTCGTCGCGGTGTCGGTCGCACCGCCCAGTGCCATCGCCGAGCTGGAGAAGGAGGCGGATGAAGTCGTGTGTCCGATTCAACCGCGGATGTTGGGCGCGATCGGCTACTTCTATCGTGATTTCGAGCAGTTGACCGATGAAGAGGTCATTGGCTTGCTCGCCACCCATCGTGCCTGAAAATGGCAGGACGGGTGGGGCTGGGTCGCGGAGAGAAACCCTTTCAATTCGTCGTGAGTTGTGGGCGCGTGTGATGATTTCACCGCCTGTTCGCATTAGGTGCGGAAGCATGATCAGGTTGATGGCCGTCGTCCTATCGCTCTTGCTTTCGCTTTCGTCCGCTGCGGCCGAACAGCCCGCTGCGGTTCCGGAACTGCTGAAGGGGCTTGCCGACCGAGACGAGCTGAGACCCCTGAAGACAGTCATCGTCGCGCGTGACGGTGAAACAATCGCCGAACAGGGCTATCGCGGCCACGCGCCGGGCGAGTCGACCAATATCAAATCCGCATCGAAATCGATCATTTCGGCACTCGTCGGAATCGCGATCGACAAGGGTCTTCTCGACGGCCCTGAGCAGAAGATCGCGCCGCTTCTGAAGGAAGATCTGCCCTCGTCGGCGGACCCGCGGGTCAACGACATCACGATCGGAAACCTGCTTTCCATGCAGGCCGGACTTGGCCGCCTGTCGGGCCCGAATTACGGCCGTTGGGTGTCGAGCCGCAACTGGGTCCGTTTCGCGCTCGCACAGCCCTTCGCCGACGAACCGGGCGGCCGGATGCTCTACTCGACGGCGTCCACGCATCTGCTTTCGGCGATCCTGACGAAGGTTGGCGGCAAGTCGACGCTCGCGCTCGCGCGCGATTGGCTCGGCCCGGTTCAGGGCTTCAGGATCGGCGCCTGGGAACGCGATCCGCAGGGCATCTATCTCGGCGGCAACCAGATGGCGATGAGCGCAAGATCACTGCTCGCCTTCGGTGAGCTATACCGCAAAGGCGGTCGGACGGCCGATGGACGGCAAGTCGTTCCGGCAGACTGGATCGATCTTTCGTGGCAACCGCGCACGAACTCCTACTTTTCCGGCGACGCCTACGGCTATGGCTGGTTCGCCCGGCAGATCGGCGGCGAGACCGTTCACTTCGCCTGGGGCTACGGTGGCCAGATGCTCTACATCGTCCCGGCGCTGAAGCTCACCGTCGTCATGACGTCCGAGGAGAGCGGCCCCTCGGCGCGCAACGGATATCGCGACGCATTGCATGGCGTTCTGGCGGAGATCGTAAGCGCGGTGAAAACCGATTGATACCACGGCTGCGGCGAGCCGATGTCGGGTGGCTGGATCACGGGAAGTCGCGAAAGGCTGAACGAGCCTTTCGCGATTGTCGGTTCGACCGGCGTGCGCGGAACAGCCTCAGGCGGTCGGCTGCTTGGTCTTCCTAAGATAGGGCAGTACGGTATCGAACGAGCCGAAGCGCTGAATTGCGTCCTCGTTGGATACGGCCGCCGTGATGATGACGTCCTCGCCTTGTTTCCAGTTTGCCGGCGTTGCGACCTGGTGCTTGGCGGTGAGCTGGATGGAATCGATGGCGCGCAGGATTTCGTTGAAGTTGCGGCCGGTGGTCATCGGATAGGTGAGGATCAGTTTGATCTTCTTGTCCGGTCCAATGACATAGACCGAGCGCACGGTGGCATTGTCGGCCGGGGTGCGGCCCTCGGACGTGTCGCCGGCGCCGGCCGGCAGCATGTCGTAGAGCTTGGCGATCTTCAGATCCCGGTCGCCGATCAGCGGATATTCGACATCGAAGCCGGTTGCGACCTTGATGTCGTTCTTCCATTTCGCGTGGCTGTCGACCGGATCGACCGAAATGCCGATGATCTTGACGCCGCGCTTGCGGAATTCGCCTTCGATCCCGGCCATGGCGCCGAGTTCGGTGGTGCAGACGGGCGTGAAATTCTTCGGATGCGAGAAGAGGACGGCCCAGCCGTCGCCGATCCATTCATGGAAATTGATCGTGCCCTGCGTCGTCTCGGCGGTGAAATCAGGGGCGGTTTCGTTGATGCGGAGGCTCATGGCTTGCTCCTTTCGGGTCGGCGGGAATGCCCAAGGATAGCGCAAACAACGGAGTTTTCGAGGAGGAAACGCGCGATCGCGGGCCTTAAGGGAAATAGCCGCAGCGTGATTTTGAGGATTCGGAGAAAAATCTTCCTCTTGGCGATTTCAGGCTCGGCCGCAAGCATCGGTAGTCGATATCCACGTTGACACCGCAGCACCGCTGCCGCATAGAATGCCGCCATTCCGAGGGGAGCGCCGAGCGGCGCTGAGACGGCGGTAAGCCGGACCCTTGAACCTGATCCGGGTCATGCCGGCGTAGGAACGGAAAGAGGCTTCCCTCACGACGTCTTCGCCTTCACCTGGGTCTCCAATTGGGAGATCGACAATGCTGCCTCATTCTACCTTCCCGTCGATCGCCCTCACGATTGCCGGATCGGATTCTGGCGGCGGGGCCGGTATCCAGGCCGATCTCAAGACCTTTTCGGCCCTTGGCGTCTACGGCGCCAGCGTCGTTACGGCGATCACGGCTCAGAATACCAAGGGTGTGATCGCCGTCGAGGACGTCTCGCCAGATATCGTGGCCGCACAGATCGACGCGGTCTTTTCCGATCTCGACGTGAAGGCGGTCAAGATCGGCATGGTCTCGCGCCGGGAGACCATCATCGCCATCGCCGAAGGATTGCGCCGCTTCGACAGAAAAGCGGTCGTCGACCCGGTGATGGTTGCAACCTCCGGCGACCCGTTGCTGCAGCCGGATGCCATGGCCGCGCTCGCGCAGGAGCTTCTGCCACTGGCCATCGTCGTCACGCCCAATCTGCCGGAAGCGGCACTTCTCACCGGCCGCCCGATTGCTGAGGACGAAGCCGAGATGGCCCGCCAGGCCGAAGCGCTGATGAGGTCGGGCGCTAGCTCTGTGTTGATCAAGGGAGGGCATCGGAAGGGCAGCGACGCCACCGATCTGTTCTTCGATGGCGTTGGGCTCATCCGGTTCCCCGCCAGGCGCGTCGAGACACGTAACGATCACGGCACCGGCTGTACGCTCTCGGCCGCCATCGCCGCCGGTCTTGCCATGGGGCAGTCACTCGCCGAGGCGGCAGGCGCCGCGAAGACCTATCTGCACGCGGCGATCTCCGCCGCCGACAGGCTGAAGGTGGGAGAGGGGCGGGGACCGGTCCACCATTTTCATGAATGGTGGCCTCGGTGAGGCAGTAAAGGTCGCTACCTGGCTCATTCGCCTCGACCGCAGGTATGGCGGCCGCCATCCGACGGCCACTTGTCCGTTGGTCAAGCGGCAGTGTGTCGGTTGTCGGTGATACCCTGCTCGATATAATACTTGCCGTAGCGGTGCCGATATTTTTCCGCCCCGCCGAAATCGCTATATTTCTCGAGTTCGTCCATATCGGTCTTGTTGAGGATCACGCCGAGGACCTTCGCATCGATCTGCGGCTCGGAATTGAGCAGGTCCCGAACGAGCCTCGATGGCGTACGGCCCCATTCGACGACGAAGAGGACGCCGTCGGCGAGCGGCGTGAAGGCCTTCGCGTCGACGACGGGAGCAAGGGCGGCGAGATCGACCACGACGTAGTCGAAGGAGTTGCGGGCATTCTCGATGAGCCCCGCCATGGCCGGGGAGGCGAGCAACTCATTGCTCTGGTGCCTGCGATCCGCCGCTCCGCCGCCGGCCGGCAGAATCGCGAGCTTCGTACGCTGATCCACCTTGACGCCGGCAGGCCAGGTCGCCTCTCCCGTGAGCGTCTCGACCAACCCCGTGCGCGGGGCGGGCGTGATCATCTGGGTGAGCCCCGGCTTGCGGATGTCGGCGTCGATCAGCAGGGTCCGCTTGCCGCTCGAGGCCAAGAGTGCCGCGAAATTCGCGGCGACGATCGACTTGCCCTCGTCCGGAAGGGCGGAGACAATCGCGATGACGCGGCTCTCGTTGCCCGGCAGCATATGATCGCAGGCGAGCTTGGCATTCCGGAACGTTTCCGCGAAGGCGGATCGCGGTGCGTCGAGCACGACGCGAGAGAGACGCTGGAATGGGGTGGCCTCATGGGATGGATCGTGCGGCTGCCGGTCCGATCCGAAGCGGGCGCGTACCAGCTCTGTCGTTTTCTTCGTCCGCGTGCCGATGAGCGGAACGTAGCCGAGCGAGCGGTGCCCGAGCACGGAACGCACTTCACCCTCGAGACGGAAGGTTCTTTCGCGGAACTCGAGGAACGCGGCATAGGCGCCGCCGACCATCAGGCCGAGCACGGCCGAAAGTGCCAACGTCATGGTCTTCTTTGGGCTCGACGGTGCGGTCGGGACGCCGGCCTCGGAAATAACGCGTGCCTTGGCGATCGGGAAGGACTGCTGCTGGGTCGCCTGTTCATAGCGGCCGAGATAGGATTCATAGAGCGTCTTCAGCGCCGCCGACTTCTGCTCCAACTCCCGCAACTGCACGAGCGACTTGCTGGCGTCGGAGTTTTTGCCGGTGATTCCCTCGATGCTCTTGCGCAGCGAGGCCTCGCGCGAGCGCGCGACTTCGAACTCGTTCTTGTAGCTTGCTGTCAGTTGCTGCAGTTCCTGGTAGATCTGCCGTCCGATGTCACTCTTCTCGGCCCTGAGCGACACCGCCTGCGGGTGGTCCTCGCCGAAATTCTGGGCGACCTCCTGCTCGCGCTTGCCGATGGCGAGATAACGCGTCCTGAGATCGCGGATCACCGAATTGTCACCCTCCTTGGGAGAGATGGTGGCATTGTTGACGCCGGCGTCCTGCCCTTGATCGATGATCGACTTGAACTGCTCGTACCGCGCCGAGGCGCTGGCCGTGTCCGCCTGGGCGACGATCAACTGACTGTTTAGATCGGAGAGTTGCTGTTCGGACATCAGTTCGCCGCGCGCGGCGGTCAGCCCGTTCGCGCTGCGGAATTGTTCGACCTCGAGAGCGGCCGCCTGCGAGCGCTGCCGAAGATCGGCAAGCCGCTCCTGCAGCCACACCGAGGCCCGTTCCGTCGCTTCGAAGTTGGCGTTCAGCTGGTCCGTCAGATAGGCGGCGGCATAGGTACTGACGACATTTCGAGCAAGCTGCTGATCGCTCGAGCGATAGGACAGCGCAATCACCGAACTGCGGCCGACGCGTTCCACATAGAGCGATTGCTGCAGGAGGGCGGCGGCCTTCAGCCGGCGACCGTTTCGCGCCGCTTCCTCGGAGACACCCGGGCCGCCGGAAAAGAGACCGGTCGCCGTCTTCAGCCAATCCTTGACGACGGTGGCGGGGGATCGGGGCGGATTGACGAGCGTATCGTTCTCCGAAAGGTTGAGCTTGTCGACCACGCGCAGCGCAAGTTCCCCGGATTTCAGGATCTCGACCGCGCTGGCAATCTGTGTGTCGAGCATCTGGCTGTTCGTCGGCACCGGTTCTTCCTCGGCGTATTTCGACAGGTTGTCGTCGAGGAGGATCTGTGTCAGCGAGGTGTAGAATGGTGTCGCGAACGAGAGGTACGCGGCCCCCAGCAGAATGAAGAGCACCACAAAAGCCGCAACGAGCCTTGCCCTGCGGACGACGACAGCCAGCAGACGGTCGAGATCGATAAAGCCGTCCGACTGCTCTTCGCGAGGCACAACGCTCAAGGGTACACTTCTCTGTTTCATGGGGGCCGTTCTGTTCATCTTTTTCTCCGGTCCTCCTGCATATTCTTAAAAATATGCAGTCTTTCAAAGTGCTGCGGCCTTTGCGCGCCTGATCAGACGCGCGGCGCTGCAGCTTCGGCGGCCGTTTTCGGCCGCCGAAGGTTTGCGCTTATGCCGCCCGGATGCGGCTTTCGTGAGACAGGACGATCTCACGAACGGATTCGAACACGATGTCGCCGATATCGGCGCGGGCGAGCGCGAAGGCGACATTGGCCTCGATGAAGCCCTGCTTCGAGCCGCAGTCGAAGGTGCGGCCTTCATAGGGATGGGCGTGGAAGGACTGGGACGCCGAAAGCGTCAGCATGCCGTCGGTCAGCTGGATTTCGTTGCCGGCACCGCGCGTCTGGTGCGCGAGAATGGAGAAGATCTCCGGCTGCAGGATATAGCGGCCGTTGAGATAATAGTTGGACGGCGCCTGGCCCGCCGGCGGCTTTTCCACCATCTCGGACACCGAGAAACCGTGGCGCACGGTTTCTCCCTTGCCGACGATACCATATTTCGACGCCTCTTCGGGTGCACACTGCTCGACCGCGACGACGTTGCCGCCGACCTCGCGATAGAGGTCCATGAGTCCGGCCATGCAGCCGCGCGCCCCGAAGGACACCATATCCGGCAGCAGCAATGCGAAGGGCTCGTCGCCGATCAGGTCGCGCGCGCACCAGACGGCGTGGCCAAGGCCGAGCGGCGCCTGCTGGCGCGTGAAGCTGACCGAGCCGGCCGCCGGCAACATGGCTTCGAGCTCGGAGATTTGCGCGTTCTTGCCCGAGCGCGACAGCGACGAGATAAGTTCGGGCGAGTCGTCGAAATGGTCCTCGATCACCTGCTTGTTGCGGCTGGTGACGAAGACGATGTGCTCGATGCCGGCCTGACGCGCCTCGTCGACCGCGTATTGGACGACGGGGCGATCGACGATCGTCAACATTTCCTTCGGCACGGCCTTTGTCGCGGGAAGGAACCTCGTTCCGTTTCCTGCGACCGGGATCACTGCTTTCCTGACGGTCCTGATGCGGTCCATTTTGTTATCCTTTGCTTGTGTGAGGATCATTGCCCAGCGGGGATCGTTCAGCCGACACCGTGATCGGGGCGGGTTGCGGCGCCCGCGCCGCCAGGCGGCGCAATCGCGCGGCGATCGGCATCCTGAGATGCCGAAGCGCAAGCGGGTCGGCGAGCGCGGTCTTCAGCGCTCCAGCCAACGATCTCAATTTCAGGTGCTCGATGAGGAGAAGAAACGAGCGCGCTTGGCGAAATCCGCGCGCACGCTTGCGCTGCATCCTTTGCGACAGCGGATCGAGCGCGTAACGGTGCAGGAACGTCTCGTCGGCCGCCATCATCGCGTCGATGTGCTCGAGCTTCAGCACCCGCGAGATCGAGCCCTCGCGGATGTGGTAGGTGTAGCCGGTCGAGGGCTCGACGGCGCAGCGCCCGCCGCAGGCAAGCGCCGATGCAAGCAGGATGTAGTCTTCGCCGATCCTCAGCGACTCGTCGAAGGAAAGGCCATGTTCGGCGAGGAAGCGGCGCTGGAACACCGGCTTCATGTAGCCGAAATTGTGTTCGGAGCGGAAAATCACATTCGACTCGATAAAGGCCGGCAGCGTCAGTTCGGGCAGCGCCTCGAGCTCGGCGTCCTCGAACATCCGGACATTGCTGCCGTCGAGCGACAGCACGTCGAGATTGTCGACGACGATCTGCGCTCCGGTCGCTTCGGCACGCGCAATCATGCGCGCCAGCCGTCCGGGGCGCACCGTGTCATCGGAATCGAGAACGGCGATCCATCGGCCGCGTGCCGCCTCGAAGCCCGCATTGCGGGCCCCGCCCGGACCGCGGTTGCGTTCGAGCGCAATGAGCCGGACTCTAGGGTCGTCGATCGCCGTGACCAGAGCGGCGGTCGCATCCGAGGAGCAATCGTCGACGACGATCACCTCGACCGCGACGCCCTCCTGGGCAAGGGCACTGGCGACGGCACGAGTGATCGTGTCGGCGGCATTGTAGGCGGCAACGACGAATGTGACGTCCGGGGTAAGCTCGTTCATAGATTCGTTGATGGGCGCGCTCATTGGGAGGTCACCTCGGCCGCTCCATATTGCTCGAGCGCCTTATGCCCGAGGAGACCGCTGATCACGCCGGCATGCAGGACGGCGCGCAGCGCATAGCGATTTCGCCGGACAGGCGAGGGCAGGCAAAGAACCGCTGCGAATGTACAAAAGGCAGCCTTCGAGGCGGCGAGCGCAAGGTTGAGGGGCTGGCCGCCGCGCGCATTTTCCGTCAGCAGCCGACCGTGGGTCTGGCCGGAGCGGAAACGGCGCTTGGCAAGCCAGGCAAGCGAGGCCCGGCTTTCCGGCACCGGCTCATATACCCAGGCATCTTCGGCAAAGGCGATCGTTCCGCCGGCTTCATGCATGCCGGTAAAGAAGTCCGTGTCCTCGCCTCCGCTCCGGCCGAGCGAAAGCTTGAAGCGGCGGCCATGGAGCGACGGAGCCTTGGGCCTGAGCAGGACGTTGCAGGTATAGCCGGTGCGGATTTCGCCCTTGACCCAGACCGGCGATGTCGAGTGGAAATCGCCACGGCGCATCCAGGCGGGGGCCGAGGGCGCGTAGTGGGCCCGGACCGGGCCGAGAACTGCGTCCGCGCCGGTCGCCTGCGCCTCTTCGAGGAGGCGCACCAGCCAGTCGCTCGAGGCGGTCTCATCGTCGTCGATGAAGGCGAGCAGGTCGCCGGTGCTGTTGTCGAGACAGGCGTTGCGGGCGATCGAGATGTTCGAGGCCGGGCAATGGAAATAGGTGATGTCGAACGGCATCTCCGGCCGCAGCTCCTCGACGAGCGCCCGGGCGCTCGGCGTGGCGTCGTTGTCGGCAATAATGACGCGGAGTGTGGCCCTTGCGGGTACGGTCATTGCCGCGAGCGATCGCAGCGTCGCGGCGAGTTCGGGCCGCCGGAACGTGCAGATGCCGATGTCGATCTGAAGGGTCGCGCTCATCCCGCCACCCGCCGCCGGACATCGAGAATCTCCCGCCAGAAGCCGGCGGACCAGGCCAGATGCATGACCATGGCCGAGATCGCCGCGAGCGGCCCGTAGGGGTTGCGCTGGCCGACCGCCATCCAGACGCCGTAGCCGAGGCATGCCGCTGCCCAGACACCGAAGGGGACGATCGCCGCCCAGTTGACGATGGCAAGAAGCGCGCCGAACGCGACGGGCGCTACGCCAAGCGGCAGCATCTGCCGGAGGCCGGGCATGGCGCGGTGCTTGAGGATATTCTTCGCCCGGCCGCGGCCATAGCCGAAATACTGCTTGAACAGCGGCACGATCCGGGTGCGCGGATAGTAGACCATGCTGGTCCTGTCGGTCATCCAGATGCGGTAGCCGGCTTTTGCCAGGCGATAGTCCAGTTCGGCATCTTCATTGTGGCTGAAGGACTCGTCATACCCCCCGACCGCCGTAAAGGCGGCAATGCGCATCAGGGCATGATGGCCGTGCTCGGCCCAGTGACCGGCAGCACCCGTGCGGTGTTTGGAGCCGCCATTGCCGAGCTTGGAATTCTGGGCGTAGGCCGTCGCTTTCTGGAAGGTGCTGAAACCTTCGGTCTGCATGGCGACGACGACCGAGTCGGCTCCGGTTGCGAGCGCGTCCTCCACGAGACGCTCGCAATAATCGTCCGGGTAGCTCGCATGCGCATCGATGCGGATCAGGTAGTCGAACCCGGACCCCAACTCGGCGACGGCCCGATTGACGGCAGCGCTCTGGATTCGCTTCGGATTGTCGAGGAACAGGACGCGCGGATCCTCTTCTGAAAGGCGGCGAGCGATCTCGCGCGTGCCGTCGGTACTGCCGCCGTCGGCGATGACGACGTTCGCATCGAGGACACCAAGCGAGGGACGCAGCTTCTCGATGAGCGCCTCGATATGCAGCGCTTCATTGAGGCAGGGTATGACGATGAGGCTTGATGTCGATGCCGGACTGTCCGCGGTCATAGCAATCCACTTTCGTTGTGACGGGCTTCCGCAAGGGCAGCGGCTGGAATGATCGTTTGCGGTGCATCGGCGGTGAGCGTCGCCAGCCGTCGAACCAGTGTCTCGCAATCCGACCGATCGAACACCCAGGTGGCCGGATGGCACCTGGCGATGCGATCGGCGGCCTCGGCAAAGTGGTCAGGCGTCATCGAGCCCAAAAGCGCAGCGAGGTTGTCGGCATTGGCCTCCTCAAGCACAAGACCGATGCCGCGCACGGCGAGAAAGCGCGCAGTCTCGGTGCCTTTCATGGCGATCGGGATGCGGGTATGACGACATCCTTCGTAGAGCCGGTTGGGCAGCAGCCAGGAGGAATTCTGGCCTTCCTCGAAGAAATCGATCGCCCAGGTGAAGTGGACGTCGCCATAGATCTCGGCGAGGTCCTCCGGATTGCGATAGGCGCCGCCAAGCCGCATGAAGGGCTCGTTTTGCACGAAGCCGTCGAAATCCCTGAATTCCGAATAGGCCGGCCTACCGCGCAGAACGACCTCGTAGCGGCCTTCCATCTTGCGGGAAAATTCGGCGAGGAGACCAAGTGACTTGCGGCAGCGCAGCGCGCCGAACCAACCGATCTTCCAAGGCGCGCCAGGCGGCGGATATTGTGCGGGGACAGCCGCCGGAAGCGTGCTCCCGTCGAGTTCAAGGACTTTGTTCTCGAGCAGCATTGGCGCCGCCTCGATGCCCGAAAGAGGGCGGAAGTAATGCTCGATGAAGGCCGGCGAACTGGTGATCAGCCAACGGGCGTCCCGCCCGAGGCGCGCTTCGGCAGCGCGCAGCGCCCGCCCGACCATATCCCTGCGCAGCATCAGCCGGTGTATGTCGAGGCACTCGTAGACGATCGGAACATCACCGCCGAAGAGCGTGACGGCGCGTTTCGCGACAGCCAGCATTTCGAGGTTGCGGGCGATGATCAGGTCAGGCTTGCGAAGATGTCCAAGCCTGCTCTTCAGCGACAGGCAGGCTGAGGCGACGGCGCCGACCCGCTGCGCGAAGCGGCCGTCCGCCGTCGTTCCGAGCTCGATCGGCTCGAGGCCGCTCACCGTCGCGAGCGGATTGCCGCTGCGGCGGAAGCCCGCCAGCGTGACATTGGCACCGCCGGCGACCAGCGTCAGCGTCCTGCGCCGCACGGCGGGGTCGGCAAGATCCTGTGCCAGGTAAAGTATCTGCAGCATGAAAACATCCGTTTCCCTGCTCAGCCCGGGCCGAGCTTAATTCAGTTTTTTGTGCAGCGCAACATGATGTTGCAGTTGCTCGCTAAATGGTCAATTGCTCAGATTGCGGTCAATC
Organism: Sinorhizobium fredii USDA 257; assembly: GCF_000265205.3. Lineage (NCBI taxonomy): Bacteria > Pseudomonadati > Pseudomonadota > Alphaproteobacteria > Hyphomicrobiales > Rhizobiaceae > Ensifer > Ensifer fredii. The sequence goes on along the minus strand of NC_018000.1, from coordinate 1,467,173 downwards.
CAGTCGGCAGGCGACCGACTCGGCGAACTGGCACTCGTCGCCAGGGGCCGTGAAGGCGACCCGATCGACCTGGAGCTTGGTGGGCTCCTTGTAGGAGAAGGTGCCCATCCAATCGCTGAGCGTGTCCGTTCCCCACAGGCTGAAAAAGATTTTTTGCGCGTTGGGTGGTATCTTGGCGGGATCGTTGACTTCGTGGACCAACTCGCCGTTGATGTAGTAGCGTAGCCGGTCCTTCTCCCAGACGAAGGCATAGTCGTTGAAGCCCTGGTTGGCGCCGCCCGGCACATCGGCCAGAAACTCGTTGCCACCCTTCGCCGACACATACTGGTTGATCTGCACTTTCGCGGTATTCTTGCCGAGCACCTCGAAATCGATCTCGTCATGCGGCTTCTTGTCGGTCGGGCCGATATAGGTGAAGAAGGCCGAGTTGAGGCCCGAACCGTCGGCCGCCTTGACCCTCGCCTCGTAAGTGCCGTAGCCGAAGCGCTTGCGCGTCTGGATCTCGCCGCAGGCGAAATTGCGCTTGCCTTCCTTGCGCTCCTCGAAGCCCAGTTCGAGTATCCCGTCGACGACCTTCACCTGCTTCTTCGACCAGGTGCAGTTCTGATGGGCGCCGTTGTCCCATCCATCCGAGACGTACCAGATCTTGCTGTCCAGCTTGTCGAAGTCATCCATGAAGGAGGCACCGTTGGCACCCTCCTGCGCCGTGGCGCTGCTCACGCTGCAAGTGAGGGGAAGTGCCGTGACAAGGGCGAGGCACCACAGGCGCCCATAGTGGTCGGATTTCATTGTCTTGCTGCCTTTGCTGCGAATTCGGTCCGGGGGGATCATCAAGGCCCGAGCGAGGCTCGACTGAGGATTGTGGAGACGGCGCGCGAATGCGGCGCCCCAGAGCAGCGCAACGCGCACGAGGTCGATCTGCGTCGAGACATAAGCGCCCATACTTACGATATCGGTCACTCCTATCGGGCGGCGCTTCGCAGCGCCGTTTCAACGGAGCAAACTTAAGCTCACGGCGAATAAACTAGGGCATTTGCAAAGAGAAAATATGGCGGTGCAGCAGAAAATTGAGGGAAGCCATGCTGCACCGCACCCAAGCGGCGAAGTTTTCGACAACGAGCCCGCATCTGCATGCGGCGGCCATCCAGGATAAATCCCTGTTTCCTCGCATGTTGCGAAAAGTGTGCCCCGCAAAATTTGGGGGCAATTACGGGTTGTGCGCAGAGGCTGTGAATTTTCCTAAACGGACAAGGTTTTCCCGGTGTGGAACCGGCCTTTCGGCAACTGCCAAGGGGAAATGCGGCAAGGATGAGGCGAGGCTTTCCTGTCGGGGCTGCTGCGACACGAGATAAATCGATTCGCATTCTCGACTGCTTGTCGAACAGAAGGCCCGGCGCGTGAAGGCCTTCCTGCGGCGACGATTGCCGAGCGCGCCACGGCTCCGAGGTTAGAAAGCCCCTAAAATGTTACTGGAAATATTCCGCGCCTACGGCAATAGTGGCTGCATACTTTAGTGCTTTCAGTACCAAAGCAAGCCCGCCGCGTGATCGGCGGGTTTTTTGCGAACACGTGAAACCGTCTCGCCGGAGACGAATTTTCGACCGGCTTATTCGTCCTTGGGCCTGGCCGAGATCGTGTGGGGATTGCTCTCCCGGAGGGGCTTCTTCAGTTCGTCGAGTTCAGCCTGACGCTCTGCCGCGACGATCGGTTCTTTCGATTTAAGAGAAGGCTTCAGGATTGCTGCCAGCAGGCCTACCGGGCCCAGAACGCAACCGATCAGCAGCCACAGAAGACTGTGTCCACCCCTAACCGCAGCGACGACCGCGGTCGCGATGGCGCATAATACCCAGAACTCGACGATCATTGACTCTCACTTGCCACCTAGCGAGGAAAACCCTCGGTTTACTCTTCCGCAACGCTCCGGGATCCGTCTATTCTGGATTGCCCTCGCCACATTCCGGCTCGGAGCGATCGTGCCATTTCCTGTGCGGCGGCGTACAGCCCTCTGTCGTGGTTTTCACGATTTATTGCATGGCCGGATTCAACCAGCCAGCGGTTGACGTCTCTCCCGTCCACTCGGAAGCATGTGCCGAGATAACGACCGTGACGGTCGCGGCCGGCGAATTCGCAGCGGGTGGGGCGCGATGCCGACAGAAATGCGTCCAGAGCCAGCGACGATTCCTTGCCGCACCGATAGTCTGCTCCGGTTTCGTCGAGGCAGAACTGCCAATCTTCCGGTGCATCCACCCCGTAAAGTTGGATGCGCTCGCCTGCAATTTCAATAGTATCGCCATCAATGACGAAGGCGTTGCCGATGATCGACCCCACCCCTGCGGCATCGCCCATCGTGCTCAGCAGAACAAGGGCTATCGTAACCGGCCTCGTCGGAAACGACGGCGATACTCTTCCTGCTTGCGGGCGGGAGCGTCCTCGGGTGAGGGTCTTTGCGGTCATCCGACTGCCGACCATGCGTCCATCCAGCCCCTGTTCTGGGCATGAACTTAGCTCAGGCGGATTGCGGTTCGCATCCTTGAAAAACTAGGGGAGGCGCTCGAGACCAGTGGATATTCGCAGTAGCCGCTGAAGGGGCGTCAGCCCCTTCAGTTCCGTTCGGCAAGTCATCCCACTGGGTTTGAGATCAAAAGACGAACATGTAGAGCAGGACGATGACAATCAGGGGAACACCCATCAGCCAGAGAACAATGCCTTTCATTTCGATATCCCGGTAGTTGTTGACCATGCCGGGGTAACGCTGCGCGCAGAAAAGCGTTCCTGCTGCCCGCCGGCGCAACAGGATCGGTCGGATCGCGGCGACGCGGAGGGGTGAGAGTCGCGAGCTGCCGACCCGCGGCCTTTTCCCGCTTCCACAGTTGTGCGTTATTCCGCTCGATCCAAGGCAAGGCCGTCGAGGAGGTAGCGGACATCGCCCGTTCCGCCGAGCGCCACCGGAGCGGGCGACCGGGTACGTCGAAGGTGCTCGGTCTTGTCGCCGACGATTCCGCCGACGATAGCGGGGAGGGCGCCCGGGTGTGCCAGGGCATAGGCGAATGCACTGACGATTCCCTGATTGCGCTTGAGATCCAGGAAGTGCCGCAATTCGTAGCGGCCGCGAATGTGGCGTTCATGCCGCCGCATCGCTGCGGCGGCATTGCCGCTCAAGTGGGCCTCGGCGAGAATGGCGCGATCGGCTTCGTAGAGACGCCGCAAGTCGATCGTTCGGTGCTTGCCGCTCAAGGAATCGCCCCGCACCACCGCCGCATAACCGCAGCTATGGATGATTTTGTATCGCGCGCCGCGCGCGAGCGCTCTGGCATAGAGGTCGAAGTCCTCGCCGAGGCGCAATGTCTCATTATAGCGGAGGTCGAATTCGTCCAGGAACGAACGCCGCATCAGCGGCTTCAGGAAGCCGATTTCGCCACGCCGTACGCCGCGCCGGGATATATTGCCTTCAACAAAACCGACGAGGTCGAGAAGGCGAGGGCTGGGCGCGAAGCGGTCGATCTTCCGCTCTGCGCCGGTCGCCTGTCCAGCATCGATGAAAGCAATGTTGTCGGCTACGAAATCCCAGTCGTCCTGCGCAAGCAATTGGCGCATCCGCCCCGGGAAGAAGAAGTCGTCCGCATCCAGGACGCCGAGAAGCGGAGATTTCGAGACAGCGATCGCGTGGTTGCGGGCTGCGGCCGGCCCGCGGTTCTCTTCGAAGCGGACGACATTCAAACGTCCGCTGCCGTCGGCTGAGGCGCGAGCGACGGCTGCGGTATCATCGGCCGAGCCGTCGTCGATAACGACGACTTCGGCGACCTCCGGTTCGGCGAGCGCAGAGACGATGGCCCTGGCGATCGTGTCGGCGGCGTTCTTGGCGGCAATGATAATGCAGACATTCGTCGGCGCGGCTGCGGTCATATAAGGGCCTCCAGCAAGTCATCGGATGCGTCTTGTTGCGCGGGTCCTGCCGCATGGTTTCCTTCGATGGGAGCCGATCTGAGGAAAAAACATGCAGCGATTCAATGTGCCCCAGCGACCTTGTGCGCCTGGAAGAACGCATTGTGCCGGAGCGGGCACGTGGGAACATGCATCGCGATCATGTCGCAAACGCGTCAAAGGGCAAGAATTTTTCGCAGGTGCGAAATGGGCCGAGAGATCCTGGGTCAGGAATTGAAGTGGGGCGGTCGGTTCAGCCGGCGCAGAGAAATCTTGCTCGCCTGCTTTTCGTCATTCATTGAATCTGCCGGTAGTTTGCCGAGGTGTAACTTTCGGCGCTCGCGCGCCTCTCTCCACACCAGGAAAAGCACGGCGAGAAAATATCCGACCTGTATCAGAACGGCACAAAGCAGCGTCTGGATGGCCGTGGAGGCGAGCGACCCGGTAAGGAAATAGGTTGCGATGGCAAACGCCGCCAACGCGCCGAACATGCTCAAGACGAAGCGTGGTGCAAACATTGCCTACCCCGCTTTCTGGTTTTCTGATGGAACCGTCATCGCACTCCCGCCCTCGCTCCTGTTCTCACTATATTAGCGGTCGCTTGTCTCTTCAACCTGCAAAATGCAACTTTGTGGCTACAGCTCCTAACCGGAAAAGCTTTCCGTCATCTTTAGGTAGACGGAGCAATTCGAATGGGTCTGAGGGTTAACGATACAATCAACGATATGTTCGACAGATTTAGGGGATTATTTTTCCGCGAAATCCGAGGGTCAAGATGACTCGCTCCCGCGGCCCCTAAATTCACAGGGGAAAATGCGAACGCGTTCTGATTGTTGCGATTTTTGTCTTTGTCAGTGCCATTTTTCCCGATCAACTTTTGTTACAGGCGACCGGGCGGATGGTGGAGAATATGTGCGGTGCAATAAATTGATGCAATGCAACAAAAGCGAGGAATTTGGGGCTTGTCTAATCGTACCCATAGATAGTCGCCGTCGTCGTGAGTGAAAAATTGATGCGTCAAATACAATACTTTAGGTATCGCAAATAATGGACGTGCGCCGATGTTTGAATGTGGTGATGCCACGCCAATCTATCTTAGGCGTGTTCTCCAATCCGTATACTTAAGAATTGGTAATAGTGTCACAGCGGCACAGCCGCCAAGACGCCTTGCGGCACTGCGCATGGGTGCTGCCATCATTCCGCCTTCAAAAAACAAATTCTCACCATACACTCGCGCTAGATGACGCCCCGTCCCTCGGGACCGACAATCGCCAACGTAAATGGAGTCACCTCTATGAAGTCCGCGACTCGCTCGGCCAGTACGGCTTTTTTATTCCCCAGGAGACCGGTGCGATCCGGCCGATCGGCGGGATATCCAAGCGAAGCTTCGACATTCTTACCGCCATTCTGGCACTCATCGCCCTCAGTCCGCTTTTCCTGCTTATCATGGCGCTGGTGAAGCTCTCGGATGGCGGCAGCATTTTCTACGGCCATCGCCGAATCGGCCATAACGGCCAGACCTTCAAGTGCCTCAAGTTCCGCACGATGATGGAAAATGGCGATCGGGTTCTGCAGGAGTTCTTCAAGTCGAACCCTGCCGCCTACGAAGAATGGCGCGCGACCCGCAAGCTGCAAGACGATCCGCGTGTCACCGTCGTCGGAAGCGTACTGCGCAAGCTCAGCCTCGATGAACTGCCCCAGCTCCTCAACATCATTCGTGGTGAGATGAGCATCGTCGGCCCGCGTCCAGTGGTCGAAGATGAGCTGGAGCTCTACGATTCGGCGGCGGAATTCTATCTGCGCTCGCGTCCTGGCCTGACCGGCCTTTGGCAGATCAGCGGCCGCAACGATGTGTCCTACGCCACCCGGGTGGCCTTCGATACGCATTATGTCCAGAACTGGTCGCTCCTCGCCGACCTTGTCATCGTCTTCAAAACTATCCCCGCCGTCTGCCTCTCCCGCGGCAGCTACTGAAACCTTGACGCCCGCTCGCGGTTGAGCACGACGTCAAGCAACGGGTAATCCATATGCAATTGATCAGAGTTCCTGGGGCGCCTGCCGGCTCCCGCAAGCTTTTCCATTTCGCCCGCCTCGCACTCTGCGCGGCGCTTTTCCTGTCCGGTGCGGCCATGGCCCGGGCGGACGACTATAGGCTAGGCGTCATGGACAAATTGCGGATCCGCGTTGCCGAATGGCAGACCGCCGAGGGGGCGGTCCGGGATTGGTCGGCTGTCAGTGGTGAATACACGGTCGGCGCCTCGGGCAACGTGTCGCTGCCTTTCGTCGGCGATCTGCAGGCTTCGGGCCGGACGACGACGGAGGTTGCGGAAGATATCGGCATCAAGATGCAGAAGCTCTTCGGGCTTCGCGACCGGCCGACCGCCTCGGTCGAGATGGCACAGTACCGCCCGGTCTATCTTTACGGAGAGGTCGAAACTCCGGGCGAGTATCCTTACGCTCCCAATCTGACGGTCCTCAAGGCGATCAGCCTTGGCGGCGGGTTGCGTCGGGCCGAGAGCGGCCAGCGCTTTGCCCGCGACTATATTGCTGCGAATGGCGATTCCTCCGTCCAGGTCTCTGAGCGCAACCGGCTGCTCATCCGTCGAGCCCGCCTTCAGGCGGAAATCGCCAATCAAGACAAGATCACGCTGCCGGAGGAGCTCAAGAACGTTCCCGCGGTGGACAAGCTGCTCGAAAGCGAGACGGCGCTGATGGTATCGCGCGACAAGCGGCAGGAACGCCAGCTCGCCGCCCTGGCGGATCTCAAGTCCCTGCTGCAGAGCGAGATCGATTCGCTGGCAAAGAAGTCCGAAACGCAACAGCGCCAGTTCGAGCTCGCGACGGAGGACCTGGAGAAGGTCGACAGCCTTGCCGAGAAGGGCCTGGCCCTGAGCCAGCGCAAGCTCTCCCTCGAACAGCGGGTTGCGGACGTGCAGTCGCAGCTTCTCGACATCGATACGACCTCGCTCAAGGCCAAGCAGGACATCAGCAAGGCGACACAGGACGAATCCAATCTGCGCAATGACTGGGATGCGCAACTCGCCCAGGAACTGCAGAACACCGAGGCCGAGCTCGACACGCTCACGCTGAAGCTCGGCACCAGCCGGGACCTGATGACCGAGGCGCTTATGCAATCGGCCGAGGCGGCGCAGCTGGATGAGCAGGCTGAGAACATCACCTATTCGATCATCCGCGAACAGGACGGAAAGTCGACGGAGATCGCGGCGACCGAGACCACGCCGGTGCTTCCCGGTGACGTGATCAAGGTCAATGCCGCAGTTGCGATGCGGTGAGTGCATGAGGATCCGGAAGGCGAGCCTCATAGATCCTGACGCGAACGGGCTTTACGGCACCGCGGCCGTTGCCCTTTCGCTGTTCGTCTTCGCCTACTCGACCCGGTTCGGGCCGGTTTCCGTCCTTCTCTATTACGGACTGTGGCTGCCGCTCGTTCTCGTCGATTACCGGAGAGTGCTGGGCAATTACGGCAAGTGTCTCTGGATATTCGCCTTTGTGATCCTTGCCTGCCTTTCGATGTTCTGGTCGGCCGCGCCCGGCGTGACACTGCGCACCGGAATCCAGTATTTGAGCCAAATTGTCTGCGCGCTCATTGCCATGCGGGTGATCGACATCCGCACGCTTTGCCGCGGTGCCATTGCGGGCGTCGCCATCGTGCTCGTCTACTCGCTGCTTTTCGGCGTCTACCACTACGACCCGCTCGACGGCACGTTCAGCTTCGTCGGCGCATTCGCTTCCAAGAACCAGTTGGGCTTCTATGCCTCGCTCGGCATCTATTTCGCCTTCATGGCTATCTTCGTCCTGGGCGAACGAGGCGTTTGGCGGACGGCCGCGGCGGGCGCGGGAGCAATCGCCGCCTATTCGCTGCTTGCCTCGCAATCGGCCACGTCGGTGCTGACGACGGTCGTGATCCTTGGGCTCTGCGTCGGCATGCGGGCGATCACCGCGCTCAGGCCCGCGAGCCGAAAAGGTCTCTTCGTCGGCCTGGCGGCGTTCGGCAGCATTGCCGCCGTGGCACTGATCTATGCCGGTGCCACCGATCTCGTCCTTGGCGCATTCGGCAAGGATTCGACGCTCACCGGACGCACCTATCTGTGGCAGCAAGGTATCGAAGCGGCACAGGCTTCCCCTATCTTCGGCATCGGCTATCAGGCCTATTGGGTGCAGGGATTTTCCGAAGCGGAGCGCCTGTGGGAAGAGTTCTACATCACTGCGCGCTCCGGCTTCCACTTCCACAACACCTATATTGAGGCCGCCGTCGAAACGGGATTGGTTGGGCTCCTTCTGCTCACCATGTTGCTGCTCACGGCGGTGTTCGGGCAATTGAACCGCCTGCTGTCCGAAGATCGTGATGCGGAAGCCATGGTGCTGTTCGGCATCGCGATGCTGCTTTTCATTCGCTCCTTTGTCGAGATCGACGTGATGAACCCGTACCATGTCGGGTCGTTCCTGCTGTATTTCACTGCAGGGAAATTGACGATCGCACGCCGCCGACAGGCGGTGGCCTGGCTTTGGCCAGGCGACGGGCATGCGGCGGCCTATCGGCCGCGGCTCAGCATGTGATATCACGGTCAGAGGGGGCGATGGGAACGATCCGGGCGATCCAGTATCTTCGGGCGGCGGCAGCGCTCGCGGTCGTGATCTTTCATGCCGCAGAGAAGACCGGCCACCATTTTGCAATCGGTGCGGCCGGCGTTGACGTCTTCTTCGTCATTAGTGGCTTCATCATGTGGGTCATCAGCGATCGACGGCCTGCGACCCCGGCGAAATTCATGTGGGAGCGCATCCGCCGCATCGTCCCCGTCTACTGGTTTGCGACAGCCGTCATGGTTGCCGGCGCGCTGGCAGGGCTTTTTCCCAACATGGTGCTGACCGTCGACCATGTCCTGGCGTCGTTGTTCTTCATCCCGACCCGTTCGCCGAGCAGCGGCGAGATCTGGCCCGTGCTCGTGCAGGGCTGGACGCTGAATTTCGAGATGCTTTTCTATGGCGTGTTCGCCGTCTCTCTGCTGCTGCCGCGCCAATGGCGCCTGCCGGCCATAGCCGGTCTGTTCGTGGCGCTGGCGGCGATCGGACTGCTTGTGCCCGTCGAGAATGCCCTGTGGCTGACGTACACGCGGCCGATCATCCTCGAATTCGTCGCCGGCATGATCCTCGGCGAGTTCTGGCTGAGACGGAGGGTTCCGCGGCCCGCGATCGGTTCTTTTTTGATCGCCTGCTCGCTTGGCGGCTTCGCACTGATCGGATCCCTTCATCTTCCCTTCGATGAACGGACGACCGGGCCGCTGGGGGTCCTGCTGGTTCTAGGAGCGCTGTCGATCGAGGCAACCGGCCGGGTGCCGATGCTGAACCTGCCGAGCCTGCTCGGCAACGCTTCCTATTCGATCTATCTGTGGCACAGCTTCGCGATCTCGGTCGTCGCCAAGGCAGCGAACATGCTCGGCATCCACCCGGCAATTTCGATGTCCCTCGGGATCGTGGCGGGGACGCTTCTCGGTATCGCGGCCTATTTGTTTCTCGAGCGCCCGCTGCTTCAGCGAGGGCGGACGCCGCCTCCAGCAGTCGCTGTCGCCGGGCCTGCTGCCGAATAGATCCGGATTTTGGTCGGGTCGATCAAAATCCGGATCCATTCCAAGAAGTTAGAGCGGGATGCGGGCGGAAAACCGCACACACTTTTCCTCATCCCGCTTTAGGCCCGGCGAGTCGGAGCTCAACCGTTTCGGCGCGAATGCCAGTTCCAGGCCGACGCGGTGATTGCCGCCAGGTCGTATTGCGGCTCCCAGCCGAGCACTTGTCGGGCCTTGTCGTTGTTGGCGACGAGCGTCGTCGAGTCGCCCTCGCGGCGTCCGACATAGTCAACTTCGAACGGTCGCTTGGAGACCTTTTCGATGGCCGCGAGCAATTCTTTCACGGTCGTCCCCGTGCCGGTGCCGAGATTGAGTTCGACGCTGTCGCCTCCCTCGAGCAGGTAGTCGACGGCGCGCACATGCGCATCGGCGAGGTCGAGGACGTGGATATAGTCGCGCACGCAGGTACCGTCGCGCGTCTCATAGTCCGTTCCGAAGACCTTGAAGCCTTCGCGTCGCCCGAGCGCCGCGTCGATCGCCAGCGGGATCGCGTGGGTCTCCGGCTCATGCCATTCGCCGATGCGGCCCTCGAAATCGGCGCCGGCAGCGTTGAAATAGCGCAGGATCACCGACCGCAGGCCCTTGTAGAGGCCGTAGTCCTTGAGCGCCTGCTCGCAGACCCACTTGGTCCGACCATAGGGATTGATCGGAGCCTGCTTGTGCGTTTCGTCCATAGGTACGCTGTCGGGCAGGCCATAGGTGGCGCAGGTGGACGAGAAGACGAAAGCTTCGATGCCGGCGGCAAGCGTTGCCGACAGCAGGGTCAGCGTTCCGATGACGTTGTTGTCGTAGAAGGCGACCGGATCCTTGACCGATTCGCCGACCTCGATCATGGCGGCAAAATGCAGGACGGCGCGTGGCTGATGGCGGGCCAGCACATCGTCGAGGCGCCGCCGATCACGGATATCGCCTTTCTCCAGCACGCCCCACCGGACGAATTCCTCGTGTCCGTTGGAAAGGTTGTCGAAAACGACGGGGGTATAGCCCTTCTCGGCCAGTCGGAGGCAGGTGTGGGAGCCGATATAGCCGGCACCGCCGACGACGAGGATGTTGTTGTTCTGCACTGGGCAACCTCAGGGAATGACTTCAGAAAATGGAATGGAACGGCATTAGGCTTCGCAACCAATAGCGGCGATTTTCCAACACAGTGTGAAAGTTCTGCAAAAGATGGCGCTTCAGACAACGCCGAACGGTGGTTCGCTTCGGGATCGCATCGGCGAAGGCGCCGCAACTGTGGCAGACATGCAGCACTTTGCCGTGGCATCGCGACGAATGCAATATTGACGCTTGGCACGGAAGACGACTTCAACTATAAGCGGTCCTCCAGCAATCAGAACAGGGAGGTTACGATGACAGGCTATTGCTTCTCCCTACGGGGCGGTCCACGATCCTGACCTCGTGAACGGAAGCGCCTGCGCTTCCTGATTGCATGACGGATCCCAGACCGTCCGGCCCCTCCTTTTTCGGAGACGGCGCCGTTCCATCAATGTCGCACGCGCATTCTTCCCGGGCGGCATCCCTTGCTGATCAGATGTTGAGGCCGGTGCGTTGCCACCGGGCAAGTCATATGGCGTTTACTCGTTTTGCGGCGCGTGATCGCGCCTTCCGCAATGTTTTCCGTTTTTCCTGGGCGCACTGGAAGAAGCAGCCGGTGCGGCTTGCAGGCATTCTCGGCGTCGTGCTGCTGTCCACGCTGGCCGATGTGCTGACGCCGCTCTATTCCGGTCGGCTGGTCGATGCGGTGGTATCCGGTGCGGCCACCGACGCGATCGCCTGGAATGCCGCGGTCTCGGCTTTCCTGATCCTGCTGGTCCTGTCGCTCGGCGCCATCGTCCTGAGACATGTCGCCTTCATGAGCATCGTGCGCCTCACGCTCGTGATGATGTCCGACATCGCCGCCGGCGCCTTCCATCACATTCAGCGGCTTTCCAGCGACTGGCATGCCAACAGCTTCGCCGGTTCGACCGTGCGCAAGGTCACGCGCGGCATGTGGGCGCTGGACCTCTTCAATGATACGCTGCTCGTCGCCCTGTTCCCCTCGATCGTCATGCTCATCGGCTCGACGGCGTTGATGACCTGGCACTGGCCAATCATGGGCGCGATCGTCGGACTTGGCTCCGTCCTCTTCATCGCGGTTACGCTGTCGCTCTCGCTCGGCTATGTCGCGCCGATGGCAAGCCTTGCCAATAGTTGGGACACGCGTCTTGGCGGCGCGCTCGCCGACGCGGTGAGCTGCAACGTCGTCGTCAAGGGCTTCGGGGCGGAGAAACGCGAGGACGCCCGACTCGCCCGGGTGCTGCGCAAGTGGGAAAACCGGACCGACCGCACCTGGTCGCGCGCGACACTCAATGGTACGGCGCAAGGCGCGATGCTCCTCGTCCTGCGCGCCGCGATCTTCGGTCTTGCGCTGATGCTCTGGGCCGAGGGCAAGGTCAGCGCCGGCGACATCACCTTCGTGCTCACCGCCTTCTTCATCCTGCAGGGCTATCTGCGCGAGGTGGGCATGCACATCCGCAACCTGCAGCGTTCGGTGAACGACATGGAGGAGCTTGTTGCCATCCACGCCCAGCCGCTTGGGATCGAAGACCGCGCCGCTGCCCGGCCGATCCAGATCACCGACGGCAAGATCGAGTTCCGAAATGTGACCTTCCACTACGGAGCCCATCGGTCGCCCCTCTATGACGGGTTTTCGGTCATGATCCGCCCCGGCGAGCGGGTCGGCCTTGTCGGCCATTCCGGCTCGGGCAAGACGACGTTCGTCAAGCTGATCCAGCGGCTCCACGACGTGAAGTCGGGCGAGATCCGCATCGACGGGCAGGATATTGCCGGCGTCACGCAGGCCTCGCTGCGCCAGCAGATCGCCATCGTCCAGCAGGAGCCGGTGCTGTTTCACCGCTCGCTCGCCGAGAACATCGCCTATGGGCGCCCCGGCGCGACGCAGCACGAGGTCGAGGAGGCCGCACGTCTTGCGAGCGCGCACGATTTCATTACGGCCCTGCCGAAGAGCTATGCGACACTGGTGGGCGAACGCGGCGTCAAGCTTTCCGGCGGCGAGCGTCAGCGCGTCGCCATCGCCCGGGCTTTCCTGGCGGATGCGCCGATCCTGATCCTCGACGAGGCGACGTCGAGCCTCGATTCGGAATCCGAGGTACTGATCCAGAGGGCTATGGAACGGCTGATGACCGGCCGCACGACGCTGGTGATCGCGCATCGGCTGTCGACCGTGCGGGCACTCGACCGCCTGCTGGTCTTCGATCGGGGCCGCATCGCGGAGGAGGGCGATCACGACACGCTCATCCGCCTCAAGGGCGGCATCTACCGGAGCCTCTTCGAAAGGCAGGCACTGGAACTGACCAAAGGGCTCGTGCTCAGCGACGGCTGAGTGAGGCTCGTCGCAACCGCACCGCCGGCCGGGTAAGAGGAATTTTCTTGCGCGGCCGGCCATTCATAAATGAAATGCCCCGACCGCTTAGAGCGACGCGGTTCCGGGGGGAACCATTTCCACTTCTCCTGGAATTGCATCTTGGGTGAGGGGCCAAGTTAAGCCGCGCGTCGAACGTCGCAAGCTCGCGGCTGCAATTCAGTCGAAACCGGAGCCTTCCCTCAATTCGACGCGGCATCGACGCGAGGAGCCAGGTGGTAGATCAGCATCGTGTCATCATCGACGACGCGCTCGGCAGTCCCGTCGAGATGGGCAATCAGCCCCCTGTTGTATTCGATGAGCTTGCGCCGCTGCATGTCGCGCGCATTTTTGGTGATGCCGAACCAGGTCGCCTTCTGGGCGCGCAGCGCCTCCAGCGCCCGGATCGCGTCCTCGTCCTCGATCAGCATCGACCAATCGTTGTCACCGCCGCCCGGCGGGAAAACCCAGCCGCGGCGGCGACTGTAATAGATCGCCACCGGATCGCCGATCGTGGGCGTGGCGGTGATGACGAGATCGCCGGGTTGGCTGAGTTCGCTGAGCCGTGTGCCGAGCTTGTAGCCGGAATCGGCATAGGGCGTCTTCATCAGCGTGAGCCCCGGGATGCTGCCGCCGATGATGACGACGGCTGCGATCGCCGCCAAGCGCAGCGCGCGCGACCGGATACCCCCCGCCTGCTCGCCGCCTATGCCGATCAACAGGATCAGCCCGCGCCCGGCAAGTGCGGCCATCGGCACGTTGAAGATATGGAAGTTCCAGGGATTGGTCTTGATCTCGCGCGCGGCGAAGAAATAGACGAGCGCCGCGCCGGCGAGCCAGACATGGAAGAACCAAGGCGCGCGGACGGGCGTCGGGTCATTCGCCGTCGGTGGTGCGGTCAAGAGCGCGATCCCCGCAAGCATCACTACGGGCAGGGTGAAGAGCCAGTTGCTGGCGATCTTCCAAGTTGCCGGAATGTAAAAGGCCTCGCTGAAAAACTTGGCGAGCCCATCGCTCCAGAGGTAGCCGCTGCCGGCGATGTGATAGGGCGGATAGTTGGTGCCGACATAGTGGGCCCAGCGATAGTAGCCGAGAATGAGCGCGCCGGCGATAAGTGCGACGGGCAGGATCTGCAGGATGCGGCGAAGGCTGAGCTTGCCTCTCCGGTGCAGGATGAGAAAGGTCGCATAGGTCATCGGCACGACGACCGCGATCCCCGGCAGCTTGGCGAGCACGCCGATGGTGGTGATCAGCCCGGCGGCAACGAGGAGCGGTAAGCGGTCGTTCTGCAGATAGGCCACATAGAGCCATGCGCCTGTTATCACCAGCGACAGCATCGCCGGGTCTGGCAGGAACGAGCGGTCGATCATCACCGAGCCGGGCATGATCGCCAGCAGGAAGGCGCCGGCATGGGAGTGGGCCGTGCCCCAGATGCGCTCGATCAGCCGGTGCAGTGCGAAGACGCCCCAGACGCCGAAGGCGATGGCGACGAGCCGCCCCAGCACCTCGTCCCAACCGAATACGGCATAGAGCAGGGCGGTGATATAAGATATCACCTGAAGCTCGCGACCCTGATAGGCAGGCCCCGGCCCGGTCCAGCTCACCTCCGGAAAGAAGATGTTCCAGCTCCGCTGGAAGAAGTTGTCGGCCATCATCGCCGTGCTGGCCTCGCGCCAACTGAAGGCATCGACCAGTGGCTGCTGCACGTCATGCAAACGGAACAGGGCCGCCAGCACCAGGATCGCGGCAAGCACCACGCCATTGCTGGGCCTGAGACCGAAAACCGACATATACCTCCCATACATCCGAACGACGCAAAAACTCGATATGCGACAACGACCTTAACGTGCCTCGCGGACGTGGCGTGGCAGCGCCTGTGTCCATCAGTCGAGGGCAACTATAGCCAAGCAATCGCTGATTGTCGCCTGTGTAGCAGAAGAACGAAGCAGCCTGGGGAAAGGTCTCGGGCCTCGCTCAGTATCACTGCACTCATTGGTGATTGTCCAATTTCAGGGGAGCAGTGACAACCTTTGTGTCTTTCCAAACATCCCTTTCATTTGGGCATGAAAGGCTCTAAAAGGCCGGCAGGTAACACTCCGGTCGCAGCCTACCCGGTCAAAACAAGGACACCTGTCATGAAAACCATCGTAATCTGCTCCGGCGGATTGGACTCCGTTTCGCTTGCGCACAGGATCGCGGCGGAAGATGAGCTTCTCGGCCTGCTGTCGTTCGACTACGGCCAGCGGCACCGCAAGGAACTGGACTTCGCCGCCGCCTGTGCCGAGCGCCTCGGCGTGCCGCACCAGATCATCGACATTCGCGAGATCGGCCGCCATCTGACCGGTTCGGCACTGACCGACGACGTCGATGTGCCGGACGGCCATTATGCGGAAGAGATGATGAAGGCGACGGTCGTGCCGAACCGCAACGCGATCATGCTGGCGATCGCCTTCGGCGTCGCGGCGGCCCGCAAGGCCGATGCGGTCGCGGCCGCCGTGCATGGCGGCGACCACTTCATCTATCCCGACTGTCGGCCGGGCTTCATCAATGCCTTCCAGACAATGCAGAATCATGCGCTGGAAGGATATGCCGACGTCACCCTCCACACGCCCTATGTCAACGTATCGAAGGCCGACATTGTCGCTGACGGCGCGAAACACGGCACGCCCTTTGCCGAGACCTGGTCCTGCTATAAAGGCGGCACGCGCCATTGCGGCCGCTGCGGCACCTGCGTCGAGCGGCGGGAAGCTTTTCACCTCGCCGGCGTCGCCGACCCGACAGAATATGAGGATCCGGATTTCTGGGTCGCGGCCACGCGCGCCTTCGCCGCCGAGGAGGTGAGCTGATGTTCCGCATCACCAAGGAATTCCACTTCTCCGCCTCGCACCAGTTGAAGAGCCTGCCGCCCGAGCATCAGTGCGCAAGGCTGCACGGGCACAACTATGTCGTCGAAGTGGAGCTTTCGGCCGCAACGCTCAACGAGCACGGCTTCGTGCGCGACTATCACGAGCTTGCCCCGCTGAAGCACTATATCGACGAGGCCTTCGACCACCGCCACCTGAACGACGTGCTCGGTCATGACCGGGTGACGGCGGAATGCCTGGCGCAGCATTTCTATGAATGGTGCAAGGCGCGGCTGCCGGAGACGACGGCGGTGCGGGTCAGCGAGACGGCGAAGACCTGGGCGGAATATCGGCCATGACCGGCATGCGACCCGCCGAGATCCGCGTCAGCGAGATCTTCGGCCCGACGATCCAGGGCGAGGGCGCGCTGATCGGCCTGCCGACGGTATTCGTCCGCACCGGCGGCTGTGATTACCGCTGTTCCTGGTGCGATAGCCTGCACGCCGTCGACAGCGCGTATCGCGATGAGTGGGGGTCGATGACGACAGAGGAAGTCTGGAGCGAAGTCACCCGGCTTTCCGGAGGCATGCCTTTGACGGTGTCGCTTTCCGGCGGCAATCCGGCGATCCAGCCGTTCGGGGAGCTGATCGCCCGCGGTCATCGGGAAGGCTACCGTTTCGCCCTGGAGACACAAGGCTCGGTCGCCCGCGACTGGTTCGCCGAACTCGACATGCTGGTGTTGAGCCCGAAACCGCCCTCGAGCGGCATGGAGACGGATTGGGAGGCATTCGACGCCTGTCTTCGGATGGTTGGGGGCAAGCCGCAGACAGTGATTAAGATCGTCGTCTTCGACGAGGCCGATTACGCCTATGCACGGGCGGCGGCGGCCCGCCATCCGCAATTGCCGATTTATCTGCAGCCGGGCAACCACACACCGCCACCGCCGGATGACGATGATGCGCCGATCGACATCGAGGGCGTGACGGAGCGGATGCGCTGGCTGGTCGAGAAGGTCATCGCGGACAAATGGTTCGAGGCGCGCGTGCTGCCGCAACTGCACGTGCTGATCTGGGGCAACAGGCGCGGCGTGTAGCCGCGAGCAATCAAGGCGCGCTCGACCCCGCCATTTCCAACTCTGGCACGCCTGCGTCGAGGGGGACCGGTTTCAACGCCGGGCCTTCGGCATCCTTGACGAGATGGATGACGCGTGAGAACAGCGCGCCATTGCGTGGCGTGCGGCCGATCTTGACGACTGCCGTTTCCTTGAGGTCGGTCTCGAAGATCGACAGCGCCAGCTTCAGTGCATCGCTGTCCATGGTCTCGAGCGCTTCATCGATGATTACCCAGCGCGGCCGTTGCAGGAGCAGCCGAGCGAAAGCCAAGAGGCGCTGATCGTCGTCGCTGAGTTCGCGCTCCCACCTGGCCTCGCGGTCGAGCGATGTCGCAAGATGGTCGAGACCGACTTTCGAGAGGGCGGCGACAATCTCCGAGTCGGCAAAGCCTTCGGGGCGAGGGTAGGCCAGCGCATTGCGCAGCCGGCCGCGCGGGAAATAGGGGTCGCGCGGTATGAAGGCGACGTCATCGTCGGCGGGCAGACCGACGCGTCCGCTGCCCCAAGGCCAGAGACCGGCAAGGGCCCGGAAGAGCAATGTCTTGCCCGCGCGTGGATCGCCGCTGATGATGACGCGCTGCCCGACGGCGATCTCGATATGGGGCTCGGCGAGCCTCGTTCGTCCCGACGGCGAGACCACCTCGAGATTGTCGAATGTCAGGCTGCCTCTGTCGTT
Source organism: Sinorhizobium fredii USDA 257 (assembly GCF_000265205.3). Taxonomy (NCBI): domain Bacteria; kingdom Pseudomonadati; phylum Pseudomonadota; class Alphaproteobacteria; order Hyphomicrobiales; family Rhizobiaceae; genus Ensifer; species Ensifer fredii. Next base: position 1,449,580 of record NC_018000.1, on the reverse strand, counting down.
TTCGACGAATTCTATCCGCTTTTCCTTGTCGTGCAGGGTGTCCGCCACGATCAGCGCGCGGCGGAAGGCGGCGACGCGCAGCAGTGTTGCCCGCCAGTCGGTGATGGCACTGACATTGGCGACGAACCATTTGAGCGACGTGTGGACCTGGTTGAAGGCGCCGACCGCCATCATCAGGCCGCCGAAGCTGATGTTCCCGGCGAAATAGACGGGCGCGGCGACGAGGATGGGCGCCACGACCGTGACCCAGCCATAGCCGTCCTGAACCCAGCCAAGGTTGATTTCGGCGCGGAATATGTTGCGCATGGCGCTGAGCACCGCGGCGAGATCGAGTTCCAGCCGCCGGCGCTCTCCCGCCTCGCCGCCCGCAAGCGAAATGCCGTCGATATGCTCGTTGGCGTGCATCATCGAGAAGCGCAGATCGGCCTCCCGCGCATAGCGCTCGCCGTTCAAGTGGATCAGGGGGCGTCCGACCAGCCAGCTCAGCCAGGAGGCCGAGCCGGCGTAGAGGATCGCCGCCCAGACCATGTAGCCGGGGATCTCCAGGGATCTGTCGCCGATCTGGAAGGCGAAGCCGGCTGAGAGCGACCACAGGACGCCGACGAAGGAGATGAGCAAGATCGACGATTGCAGAAGGCCGAAGCCGAGGCTGGTAGTGAGATCGGCGAGGTGGCCGGCGTCCTCCTGCATTCGCTGATCGGGATTGACGCCGATTGTGCCCGCATTTGCGAGCCGAAAGGCGCGCCGCGGCCGCATCCATTGGCCGATCAGGTCCAATGTCAATCCTTCACGCAGCTTCAGGCGCACCATCTGGTTGAGCCACTGTTGGGTGACGTTGAACACCAGGAGAACGCCGGCAATGACGAGGAACAGCATGAGTTGATAGAAAAAGGCATTGAGGTCGCGCCGTTCGATCGCGTCGAAGAAAGGCCTGTACCAGCGGTTGAGGATGATCTGCCCGATCGCGGTGACGACGATGACGGTGAAGCTGCCGGCCGTCAGCCACAGGATCGGCTTCAGAAGCGGCGAGGCGACGAAGGCACGCCGCATCATGTCGAACTGCTGCCAGATGCTGCTGCCCTCTGGCGGTGCGGCCGGCGATCGGGGCGCGGTCTTCTTGCCGGGCGGTTTCTTCATCGTCAGTTCCTCCCTTCGAGGGGCACAGCCTGTCGGGCCTAACCCGACGGTCGGTACGCCGGACTGATCGGCAAGCACGACGCACCAACAGACGGTTCAGGGTTTTTGCGATCTCGGTCGGTCCTGCAGTGGACGCAGGCTCGCAGCGATACCGAATCAACGAGGTCAATGCCCCGCTCCAGGATCGTCGGCAATTGCACATCCTGTAAAAGTCGGGACGGTCGGAGACTGCCGATCAAATGCCCGCATTCAGGGGCGGGCGGCAGCCCGTTCAAGGCAAAAATACGACTGAATATCCGTAGGTGCTGAAATGCAGCCAAATCAGTAACAACCATGCAGCCAGTTTACGGGCAACCGGCCCCCATGGAAACAGGTTTTGCTGCCTATTGGGGGTGCGCGGCATCGCTACTGTGATCGCCTTGGGAGCGCAATCGTAGCAGCACCGGTCATTTCGGCTTGTTCATGTTACAACATTGACATAAAACGTTACCGCTTGTCCCAAGGCGCGTGTCACCCGCACTCAACCGCGAATTCGCTAGAATTTCATGCCAAGAGAAGGAGACATTTATGTCCATTTCACCCTCCAGCATTGGCCACAGCGCCTCTGCCATACTCGGCGGCGATATCGCCGCTCGCGTCCGGGCCGCTCGTGAAGCCGTTGGCTACAGCATCGAGGATCTCGCCGTCACCTGTGGTCTCGCCAATGCTGAAATTAGCGAAATTGAAAGCGGCATGGACAACAATCCGGCAAAACTGAAGCGAATCGCCATAGCCCTTCAGGTGCCGGTTTCGGACTTCCTGCCTGCCGAAATTTGATTTGAGTGACCGGCCGATGATATGCGTCGGCCGGGTCCATGTTTCCCCGCAGTTCTTCTGAACTCGCCCCACAGCCTAAAGCAATTCCAGGAAAAGTGTGTAACGGTTCTCCGTCTGGAATTGCGTAGTTTCAAAGGGTTGGATCACTTCATTCATTCAAATAATGAAATGATCTAGTGCAGGTGCCTGAGCTTGTCGGGGTTGCGCACCACATAGATCGCGGCGACTTTTCCGTCCTCGATTTCGAGTGCCGTCGTCTGGAGTTCACCATCGGCTTCCAGCGTGACGAAACCGGGCAGTCCGTTGACAAAGCCGGCACGTACCAGATTCGAGCCGTTCTTCTGAAACAGAACCGCCAGATATTCGTGCACCTTCATCACCGCATCGAATCCGATGACCGGCTGCATGGCCGCCGGGCGCTTGCCGCCGCCGTCGGAATGGATGCTGACATCGGCCGCCAGCATGGCACCGAGCGCCTTCATGTCTCCGCTGCGCGATGCGGTGAAGAATGCCTTGGCGAGCTCGATGCCACGCTCCTTCTCGACACGGAAGCGAGGTCGCGCCTCGCGGACATGGGTGCGCGCGCGGGTGGCGAGCTGCCGGCAGGCAGCCGGGTCGCGCTGGATGGTCGCCGCCACCTCCTCGAATGCCAGTCCGAACACGTCATGCAGCAGGAAGGCCGCGCGCTCGAGCGGCGAGAGGCGCTCCAGTGCCAGCATCAGCGGCAGCGTGACGTCTTGGTCTTCTTCTTCCTCGACGACGGGATCGGGTAGCCAGGGCCCCACATAAGTCTCGCGCTGGCGCCGTGCCGATTTCAGCTGATCGAGGCAGAGCCGAGTCACCGTACGACGCAGGAAGGCCTCCGGCTCTCGCACGGCAACGCGGTCGGCCCCCATCCAGCGGATGAAGGCCTCCTGCACAATGTCCTCGGCGTCGGCGCCGGAGCCGAGCATACGATAGGCGACGCGCATGAGCTTCGGACGCAGCGGATCGAAGCTCAGTGCGGCATCTTCGTGCCCGGCGCCCGCCATCAGGCGACCGCCTTGGCGGCGGCCGCTGCCGCTGCCGGATCGACCCACAGACCGAAGCCGACCGCGATGCGGTTCCAGCCGTTGATGACATTGATCATCAGCGTGAGCTTCACCTGCTCCTCCTCCGTGAAATGCGCCTTCAGGGCCTGATAGGCTGTTTGATGCGTATGTCCTTCCGACAGCCGCGTCAGGGCCTCTGTCCACCCGAGCGCGGCGCGTTCGCGATCCGTATAGCACGGGGCCTCGCGCCAGGCCGACAACAGATAGATCCGCTGCTCGGTCTCGCCCTTCGCACGGGCCTCCGCCGTGTGCATGTTGATGCAGTTGGCGCAGGCGTTGATCTGCGATGCGCGGATCTTGACCAGTTCGATAAGCGTAGGCTCGAGGCTCGAAGCGACGGCCATCGATGTGCTCATCCAGTTCTTCATGAGGGAAGGGGCAGCGGCCAAAGGATCAAGTTTGGCGGTCATGGTGGCTTTCCTTTGTTGGTTACGACACCATGACGAGACAGGATCCGGCCAATGTGACATGCACGGCGATTTTTTCTCCGCTGACTGCTCCCTCAGCAGCCTCGCAACGGTGACAGATCGTTTTTGCCGTCAGTTCCTTTGGCCGCGTCCGAAATGACGCACGGCGCTGTCATGCCGCGCCCGCGCGGTGGCGGGGCAGTTGGCCTACCGTGCCGCCACTGGTTATTGCGACTTTTGAGGATCGTCCGCCGGACTGACATATTTGATGCCCCACGGGCCATTGGTGGTAATTTGGACGACAGTCTCTTCGTCGAAGTAAGCGAAATGCGCCATGCCGGGCGGCAATGCGAAGAAACTTCCTACAGGCAGTGCCTTGGCAGCGCTCCGATCGGCCGCTTCGCCCATTCCAAATTTGATGGTCCCCGATATGACGGTGACCACTTCATCCGCAGGATGCGTGTGCGGTGCGACCACATAGCCCGAAGGCACTTTGAGCCGAAGCGCAAACAAACCTTCCTTGGTGGGGTCGCCGAACAAGACCGCTGTTTCTGCTCCGGCAGGAAGCATTTTGGGGGCCGGGGCCCACTTGGCGTCATCGGGAGTGACCAGCGTGTGCGCATCCTCTGCCGAAGCAAAGGAGGCGATCCCGGAGGATCCGATCCAGCCGACTGCAACTAGAAATGCAATTCTCATGATGAACCTCCCTCTGTCTCGCCGAGCCTTCCACCTCGGCTGCGCGCTGGGGCAGGCTCGTGGAACGTTCAAGGTAAGTCCGCAGACCTCGTCCAATCAAGCGCTCCTCGGTCACCCGATCGAAATTCGGCAAACGCCGAACCGTCGCTCGAAAGGACGTTCGGGGTGGAAAGGGCGGTGGGTAGAGCCTCGAACTCTTGGGCTTCAACGCCCCGTCATTTTCCGAGTGTCGCTTCATCAACGTCTCCGCTTTGCCTGGAGCCGTATTTGCCGCTCAGCATGCGTGGACCGAATGCAACCTATGATATGCGTAGAGCGTGTTTACACAATCGACAAATAGGGATATCTGTTATCCGTAATAGCTGTTCCGCATGATCCGGTAATGCATCTATGATACTGAAAAGCCAAGTGGAATGGGCACTGCATTGCTGCGCTATCCTCGCCGGCCTGCCCGAGGGCCGCTATCTGTCGACCAAGGCGCTTGCCGAGTTTCATGGTGTGCCGAAGGAATATCTGTCCAAGGCTCTGCAGAGCCTGTCGCAGGCGGGGCTTGTCCATACGACGCTGGGTCCCTCGGGTGGCTATCGCCTGGCCAGGACACCGGCCGAGCTGACATTCCTCGATATCGTCGAGGCGGTGGAGGGCAAGGCACGCACCTTCGTCTGCAACAATATCCGGGCAAACAACCCGTGCCGCCCGCAAGACTATTGCGAAAGCGCGCCTTGCGCGGTGGCGCGTGTGATGTGGGAGGCCGACGAAGCATGGCGCGAAAAGCTCCGCAGCGTCCGGCTGTCCGATCTTGCCGAAACCTTGGCGAAGGAGATTCCGGCGGAGCTTTGGAAAAGCAGCTTCGAATGGGTGTTAGAGCGTGCCGGATGAGCGTGAATGCATGGCCGCCTGCGGCTGTTTGCCGGGGCCAGTGAGCGCGTAGAGATAACTCTGGGGCGGCATTGCGAACGACAGACCGCTCTCCTTGCAGTGACGATCCACCCGATCGATCACTTCATTTCTCGCCGGCGTCCGGTTGGCCGGGCCGACCACGCGAAACAGGAGCTCCGCCTCGATCGCCACCGCGTCGATCGCCTTGAGACCGACGCTTGGCGGTGGATCCTGGACGATCCGCTCGCAGCCTTCTAGCGCGGTTCGCAGGACCTCCTCGACAAAGTGCGGCATATGCGTTGCCGCGATACGAACGGTCACGAAGACCTGATGTGTCTCGTCGGGACGACTGAGGTTGGTCAGCCCAACCTTTGCCAGTACGCTGTTCGGCAGGACCACGACGTTGTTTGCGAGCGTGAGCAGATGCGTGGAGCGCCAGTTGTTTTCGACGACACGTCCTTCGGTGCCGTCGTCGAGCTGGATCCAGTCGCCGATGGCGAAGGGCCGCCCAAGCGTCAGCGCGACGCCCGAGAACAGGTCGCCAAGCGTGTTCTGCAGCGCAAGGCCCAGGATAATGGCGACCACGCCAGAGGTTGCGGTCAGCGTGCCGATGGGCGCACCGAAGACGAAGCCCATGATCGACAGCGCCACACCGAGATAGACGACGCCAATGATCAGATCCTGAAACAGACGCGCTTCCCTCGGCCGTCGGTCCAGAACGATGTAGATGCGCACAAATCCGATGGTCGCCCAAGCGAGATGCGTCCACCAGAGGACCCTTGCAGACATAGCGAGAAATGCTGCCAACCCGCTCAGATGTGTCTCGTCCACCCGGTGCGGCAGGATTCCGCTGAAGCCGAGTATGGCGGTCATGGCGGCAAAGAACAGGATCTGGACGATCAACCGGGCGGTCGGGCGGCCGCGCCCCTGCAGATGCCAAACGATGATGCCGGCAATCCCAAGAAGGTTGATCAGGAGGAAGGGCAGCGAAAGTTGATCGGACATGGCAGGGCTCGCTGGCAATGGTTTCTCGTTCCGTTGGCTACTCGTCCCTCACGGGGGCAGGGCCGGGCACGCGAATGTCACCCGGCCTGCGTCCACTACTTCATGGGAAGGACCAGTTCCGTCTCACCGGTGTCGACCACAAACACGGCCAGCAGTCTAGCAGGATTTGTGGTGCTGTCGTTTTCGCTGACGCTGTGGCGGTCGCCCGGCACCTCGGACCAGCTTTCCCCGGCCTTATAGACCGTCACCGGGCCGTCATTGACCTGGCTGCGGATGGCGCCTTCCAGTACCCTTGCATAGATGAAGGCGGAATCCGGATGGGTATGGGCCTCGGAAGATCCACCCGGACCATACTCGACCAGAACGACCTTCATGCTCTTGCCCGGAACGTTCGGCAGCTCGTGCTCATAGACGACCGTGACTTTAGCCTCCTGGCCGGCGTGCTGGGCTGCGGCGGTGCCGAACAACGTTGCCGTGACGGCAAATGTGGCTACGATCGATTTGATCATTTCGAAAATCCTTTCGTGGGTTCTCGCGCATCGGGGCAGCGGTCTGGAGCGGTTCATGCTTCACTGAAACACTGACCTGCTCCAGGTCTTCGAAATCCCGAAATTCCGGGCGGAAAACCGCTGCACACTCTTCCTGGAATTGCTCTATTTCCGCGCGGACGTGGCGAACCACTGCTCGAAAGTGATCCGGCCAAGGCGCGGATTGTTGTCGGAAACGAGCGAGCCATCCTCCAGCCGGGCACCGAAATAGCGTGCCTCCGGATCAGGCTCGACCTTGCGGGCGTCGCCCATCGCTTTGAGATAGCGACCGACAAGGTCGCTGAGCCGCGACCGCTCGGGCCCGGCAATCTCGATCGTGCCATTGACGGGCTGAGCGAGGGCAACGGCTGCCATGGCATCCGCCACATCGTCGGAGGCGATCGGCTGCACGAAGGCCGGGGACAGGTGCACCGTGTCGCCGACCGTGCCGGACTGGGCAATACCGGCAAGGAACTCCATGAACTGCGTCGAGTGAACGATCGTGTAGGGAATGTCGGAGTCCTTGATCAGTCTTTCCTGGGCAAGTTTGGCGAGGAAGTAGCCACTCTCCTGCAGGCGTTCCGTGCCGACGACCGAAAGGGCGATGTGGTGCTTGACCCCGGCAACCTTTTCCGCCGCAAGCAGGTTGCGGCCAGAGGTCTCGAAGAATTCCATGACCGCCTTGTCCTCGAAGGACGGCGAGTTGGCGAGGTCGATCACCACGTCAGTGCCGGCAAGCGCCTCGGCCAGGCCTTCGCCGGTGATGGTGTTGACGCCTGTGTTTGGCGAGGCGGCGATCACCTCGTGACCCTGCTTGCCCAGGCGGTCGACTGTCTTGGAACCATGAGGCCGGTTCCGCCAATGATGACGATTTTCATAGGACTTCTCCGTTTACGGCAGCCGTTCTCGCGCCGCATTGGTGGAGCGAAAGCGCGAGGACCTAGTTCAGGCCGGCCTTGTCGAGGCCGTAGAGCTTGTCAGCGGAACCGGGCATGGTCCTGAAGGCGATGCTGGCGCGGTTCCAGGCATTGATGACCATGACCGAGAAAGTCAGGTCCGAGATATCCTTCTCTGAAAGCTGACCACGCACCCGCTCGTAGAGTTCGTCGGGGATGCCGCCATCGGGCAGCCTCGTTACGGCTTCGGTCCAGGCAAGTGCAGCGCGTTCACGCGGGACGAAGAGATTCGACTCCCGCCAGATTGCAACGTGGTAAAGACGCAACTCGCTTTCGCCGTGGATTTTAGCTTCCTTCACATGCATGTCGAGGCAAAATCCGCAGCCGTTTAGCTGCGATGCCCGGATATGAACGAGATCCTGGATCGTATGCTCGATGACACTGTCTTTCAGGACCATGCTGAGTTCAGAGAGCTTCTTGAAAAGCTCCGGCGATTGCTGGGCGTAGTTCAGGCGCTGGTTCATTTTTCTCTCCTTAATTAAGGATATTTGATATCCTTATGGATAAAAGATATCCGTATTATCTGGACAGTAAAGCCGTTCCTGCCTAGGCCCGCGACATAAGCCTTATTCGGAAAAAGCATGGGGGTTGAGGATGGACATCGTATCCGCGCTGCGAACCTTTCTGCGGGTAGCGGAGACCGGTTCGTTTTCCGCAGCGGCGGTCGACCTCAATCTGACGCAGCCGGCCGTGTCCCGGCAGGTGTCGGCGCTGGAAGCGCATCTGAACACACGCCTTCTGCATCGCACGACCAGCGCAGTGGCGTTGACGGTCGAAGGCGAGCAAATCATCCCGATGGCGCTCAGGGTCGTCGAAGCAGTCGACTCCCTCGGAGAGACCAGCTGTAGCGAAGGAGCAATGGCATCAGGGAAAGTACGGCTCACTCTTCCCGCGCCGCTCGGGCTCTATGTGAGCGATCGCCTCGCGGGGCTGCTTGCCGGCCATCCGGGGCTTTCCGTCGAATTGATCTTCCGTGAAGAACCGTCGGATCTGGTTGGGGAAGGAATTGATCTCGAGGTGCGCCTTGGACCGATTGCAGACAGCAGCCTGATGTGCCGCCGGATCGGTTGGACGACTGCCTTTCTCGTCGCAGCGCCTTCCTACCTAAAGGGACGAATTGCACCGGAAGAGCCCAACGATCTCAGTGCCCATGAATGCATCTGCTACAGCCGGGCCGGCGACGGTCGTACCTGGTCGTTTTCCAGCGGGGCGGAGGAGGTTGCCGTACGGATTGCGCCTCGGCTGATCGCCAACAATGCGCTGGCCGTCCATCGCGCGACGCTGGCGGGCAGCGGCCTTGCGGTGCTTTCCCATATCCTAGCATGCCCCGACATGGAGGCAGGCAGGCTGGTGAACGTGATGCCGGATTTTCCGCCGACCCGCCTGCCGATCAATGTCGTCTATCCATCGCGACGGAACTTGCCGCTGCGCGTCAGGGTCGCCCTCGACTTCCTCGTCGAGGCGGTTCGCGAGGATCCTTTGATGGCGTCCTCATCCGCCCCTTGAATTGCGCAGCCGCCCTACATCGCCCCGCCGCCTGAAACGAATTCGTGACAGCGGCGTGATGCCGGGTCTTCGACTTCGTCTGAGAAGGCTCTATCGCGCCGCGATGTCGCCCGTCGCTGACAAGCCGGCGTCCGCACCGGCTTTGACAAGCCCGTCGCGGATGTGCTGCGTGTCGGATTCCTGGACGTAGTGCAACGTGGCGAGGAAGGATTCGAGGTCGAAGTCGGGGGCGAGCGCTCTGACCTTTTTCATATGCGCAGCGGCGGCAATGTCGTCGCCGAGCCAGCCGTAGCAGGCGGCAACGAAAGCGTGCTGGACGTGGTCCATCACCGAAAGGTGCATGAATGCCTCGATCGCTTCGCCGTACCTCCGCGCGGAGAAATGTGCCTTTCCGAGGTGGCTCCAGAAACGTTCCGGATGATGAGGATTGAGCCGCATGGCCTTGCGAATCCACTCGACCCCTTCTTCCGGCCGGCCGAGCCACGTCAACAGCTCGCCCTGCTGGACGACCACCAGGTCGTAATTGGGGTTGAGCGCAAGGGCGCGCTCCTGGTGATAACGTGCAGTCGTCAGCTCGTTGTTGTTGACGTTCACGGCGGCGAGGATGCGATGCACGTCGGCGTCGTTATCGTCGAGCGCCAGCGCCCGTTCCAGCTCGGCAACGATTTCGGCCCAAACCGCGTCCTTGTCCTCGCACCAGCCGTGCACCCACGCCTGCCCAAGGATGCAGGCCCGCCAGGCATGCGCATGCGCATAGCCCGGATCGAGTGCGAGTGCTCTGGCTATCAGGGCCTGGGCCTGCTCATTGTCTGCGAGGGTGTTCCGGTGGTGCAGCACCTTGGCTGTGAGGGCACATTCGTAGGCGGCCATGTTCCCCGGCTTCGTGCGGGCGAGTTGGTCTCGCTGGGCCGCCTCGAGACGCCCTGGGAGCGTGGCCGCTATCGCCGCCGTCACCTCATCCTGGATGGCGAAAATGTCGTCCAATCTTCGGTCGTATTTGTCGGCCCAGACATGGGCATCGGTGGCCGCGTCGATGAGTTGGACCGTGACGCGCACCCGGTCGCCGATCTTCCGGACGCTGCCCTCCACCAGATATTGCGCCCCAAGCTTCTCGGCCACTTCGCGCACGTTCACGGGCTGGTTCTTGTAGACGAAGCTGGAGTTGCGCGAGATGACGAAGAGCTCATGACGGCGGGACAGCTCGGTGATGATATCCTCGGTCAAACCATCCGCGAAAAACTCCTGCTCGGGATCGCCGCTCATGTTGTCGAACGGTAGCACGACGATCGAGGGCTTGGAGACGGCTCGCTTCGCGTCCTTCTCTTGCGGAGCAGGCAGGGCGGAGCCCTCGATCCCGATACGATAAAGATGCACAGGACGGCTGATATTCTTCAGCGTCTTCTCGCCCAAATCCTCGATGGGAACTTCGAGTCGGTCGGCAATCTGCGTCGCCACCGCAGCCGTGACGCAGATGCCGCCCACATCGGCCAGTTGCTCGATGCGGGCGGCGATATTCACGCCGTCGCCGAAAATATCGTCGTCGTCGAAAATGATGTCGCCGAGATTGATGCCGATCCTGAATTCGATCCGCCGATCCGGAGGCACGTCCGAATTGCGCCGCTTCATGCGCTGCTGAATCTCCACGGCGCATTTCACTGCGTCGGTCACACTCTGGAATTCAACCAGCATGCCGTCGCCCGTCGTCTTGATGATCCGGCCCTCGTTCTTTGCGATGGCGGGATCGATCAATTCAATACGGTGCGTTCTGAGGCGGGCGATCGTGCCTGCTTCGTCGGTCTCCATCAGCCGGCTATAGCCTGCCATATCGGCCGCCAGGACTGCAGCTAGTCTCTGTTTCATAGAGTTGCCACTAGGGATGCGCCATCTCCGGACTGGCAGATCGGCGGTCCGGGTCGATTCTAACGCAGCGCAGTGAGATCGCCTATCTTAAATTAGCGCCGTCTTTCGAAGGTGGCTGGGTGCCGCACGGGCCATCACGAGATAGAAGCGGATCAGGAACTCAACCGGCCTGAAACCGCATCCGAAATTTCCAATATCCGATTTCATGGAGTTCTCTCATTTCTGCTGTTGTCGTTCTCGCAGCAGAGGGCGGATCTGGAGCTGTCTCTCTCAGATGAGCTCACGTATCCTTGCCCCGGTTGCCTGCTCCTGACTGAGGCAGAACGCCGGCGCGGCCGCGAGCAGCGTGTCTTCGTCCAATGGATAGAACCGGAAACTCGGCCATCAGAAAATTTGCAAGCCCCTGAACCGTGGCCCCGTTCGGCGAATTCCGAATTCGGTACAAACGGTTTCGTATACGGTCCGCAGAGCGTTCACTTCGGCCTCGCTCAGAGCTGCAACGATATCGTTCGAATACCCGCGCATTGCTAATCTGAAGCCTGTTGTGGGTTATTGAGAATGCGCAGCGCTCGCGCTGCATTTCTGGGGCTCAGTCCCACCATCCTCCAAAGGCCTATCTCTGCAGCTTCTCCCGTGAAGACGTGATAGATCGTATAAGTCCGGTTTCCCTCGAAACGGCGACCATATTGATAACGCCGTCCAGATCTATTGGGGGCCCCACCTTCCGATTCCCAGACGCTGATGGCAAGCGCGTGCTCTTCGTGCTGGCTATTCATCTTATGGCCTCCTACGGGCGGCTCGCCTGTGCGGCAAGGGTTCCTTTAGTGAAGGGGCGTCACGCCCCATTCGATTGGCTCCAGATTGTCTTCAGTGCTCACGCGTTCTTGCCCGAGTTCATCATTGCGGATGCGATATTGAGGCGAGTCGTCCCTCAACGGGAGTTTGGCGGTGATACGATAGGTCTCCGCCGCGCGAGGCGAAATATATTCTCGACCCTTAAGCCGAACTGACAGACCGATTGGGAATCGATGGTTGCGCATTGATTGTCGCCTTACGATTTGGGTGACGGTGAGATTGCGGCTCTGTGACGATCGACCGCGATGAGACGTTCAAGCTCCTCGGGAGCGATTGCCAACAGACGCATTCGAAATTTGTTCTCGGCCGTGGCCGGCAGCCTAATAAAGGTCGCTACCCGGCGATAAGCCAGCCAGGATATACCTTCGATCAACTCCTCGTCCTCATCGACGTCGTAGTCGCCGGGAGGCACCATCTCGCTGAGATCTGGAATCCAGAAGGGCCCCGTGAAATGCACTCTTCGGTGTTTGGTCCGGGCAAACATGTTGCCTCCTTCCTGTCGCGAACGCAGTTTGCGAGGTTCAGCCAAAATTGGCTGGGTTGGCTCCAGTCCAGGGAGCAGCCGACCTGGCTCCTTCGCACGACGGAACCTCCGGCTCCTTTGCCCTTGCAGATATTCAGGATCGAGGATCGGTGAGTTTGGCGGGTCTGCAGCTTCTTACGAAGCAAAAAGCCAAGCTGGCCTTAGAACGATGCTCTATTTGTATATCATGATTGTGGCTGTGGTGAGATTCTTTTCGATTTAAATCCGCGGTCGTCCTGAAAAAATATGGGATAGCGGCCGTAAATATATACAAAGATAAAATATCTCTCAGAGAGAAAAGCTTTGCGATGCGAACATTCGGCTGGATAGTTAAGAAATATATTTCGCTCTTAGTGTATTCCCCTGTTTACATTAATTATTTTAAGGCGCAGGGTGAAATATCCTGATTGCCAAGGGCCTCCGGTCTGAGCGCCGGCCTGCAACGATCCCGATAATCCACCTGATAGATCAAGTTCCGGCGGGTCTCTCGGCAAGTTCAGCCCGAACTGCAGTCGCTCTTATCCGGAAGGCGCGCAGCGTCGCTGCGCTTCAAGTACCCAAACACTTAGGAGGTTTCTTGTGAAAAACTTCATTCCCGCCAGCTTCCAGACTTATGATTACACGCGCCCGCTCGTCTGGCTTGCGCTTATTCTCGCAATTGCTGTGGTTGCCTATTCCTCCCTGTCCGGAAGCAGCATCCTCTAATCGTCTGGTCGATGCTTGTTTACGGAGCAGTACTCGTCTCCGAGAGCCGTGCTTTGTGCGTCTGAAAGACGTATGCACTGTAGAGGGGCGATTCCGGTTTCTTGAACCATGCCGTGTTTCGCCAAATCGGTGGCTAGGCCCGCCTCACAAATGAACCCGGAGGCGGTTGCTATTTCCATGACAAAGGCGCAAGGTGCAATCACAAGTAGCAGATTTCACGGCCGTACTGCTGAGGGCTAGACACCCGGGCCCAACAAAGGAGCAGGCCATGCCTTCCATCGTACGCTACATATCACGAAGATGATGCAGTCAGTCTTAGACGAGGCTGGCTACGACGCCAGCGTCCTTGTCGATGATCCGCGATTCTTTAACACGGCCGCTTTGCTTGTAACGAAACTGTTCCTGGCGGGTGTCGACTCACGATCGGGACTGGCGGCGAAGCTCGAGTATCAACTGGGCAAAGCCGGCAAGCACAGACAACCGTGCACCTCATCGCTGTCGCGCTACGCAATTCAAGGTCTTCCACTCGAGCTACAGCCGCAGCGCCGCGAGCAACAAAAAAGCTCGGCCTAGCTCGAGCTTGCAAATTACGCCGATCGGAAGTGCGGCTTTTTCTTCTTCAATCTCCACGACCATAGCGAGACTGGTCCGCTGACTTGTTCGCAAATCGGTCCTGCACCCTCGGCCGCTCTCGTCGGATCGCCTCACATTGGCAATTTTTATCGCACCGATCGCAGAGCCGTTACCACCCTACATCGCCCTGCCATCCGCGCCGAAGACGTGGCAGCGGGCGGGCTCGAAATAGACGGAGAGATTAGCGCCGCGCTCGACCTTCTGCTGGCCTTCGAGCGCTATGGTCAGCTGCTGGCTATCGGGGGTGATGCCGTAGAGCATGGTCTCGCCGCCGAGGTTTTCCACGAGCTCAACATTGACGGCAGCAAGCGCGATGCCGCTGTCGCGGGCCGCGAGATGCTCGGGGCGAATGCCGAAGGTGACCTCTTGTCCCGGCGTTGCCCCGCTGAGGTGCCGCGGCAGGCGGATCGTGCCGCCGCAGACTTCGACTGCCGTTTCGTTTTCCGATACGCCGCCGATCCGCGCCTTGAGGAAGTTCATCTTCGGGCTGCCGATGAAGCCGGCGACGAAGCGATTGACCGGGTTGTTGTACAGATCGAGCGGAGCGCCGACCTGCTCGATGCGGCCGGAGTTCAGCACGACGATCTTGTCAGCCATGGTCATGGCTTCCACCTGGTCGTGGGTCACGTAGATCATCGTATTGCCGAGATCGCGGTGGAGCCTGGAGATCTCGACGCGCATCTGCACGCGCAGTTCCGCGTCGAGGTTGGAGAGCGGCTCGTCGAAGAGGAAGATGCGCGGCTCGCGGACGATCGCCCGGCCGATCGCCACACGCTGGCGCTGCCCGCCAGAAAGCGCCTTCGGCTTGCGGTCGAGGAGCTTTTCGATCTGCAGGATTTCGGCGGCGCGGCGCACCTTCGGCTCGATCTCGGTCCTCTTGTATCCCGCCGTCTCGAGGCCGAAGGCAAGATTCTTGTAGACCGACATGTGCGGATAAAGCGCGTAGGACTGGAACACCATGGCGATGCCGCGCCGGGCGGGCGCCACCTCGTTCATCCGGTCGTTGTCGAGCATCAGCGTGCCGCCGGTGATCTCCTCGAGCCCGGCGATCATCCTGAGCAAGGTGGATTTGCCGCAGCCGGACGGACCGACGAAGACGGCGAACTCGCCGGGATCGATGGTAAGATCGATGCCGTGGATCACGTCGAGCGCGCCATAGCGTTTCTCGACTTTCTGAAGAACGACGCTGGTTGCCATTTCGAATTCCTCCCTCGCCTTCGCTTATCGCGTGTTGGCGCGCCAATCGGCGTATTTTGGACTGTCCGGCCCGATCGGCAGCGATATTTCCCGCCCCGTATCCGCCGACTGATAGATCGCCGTGACCAGTTCCAGGGCCCGCCGGGCGTCCTTGGTCGTCACCGGGAGCGGAGCCGCGCCGTTCAAGTGGGCGTGGAAATGGGCCATCTGGGTGGTGAAGCGGGGCGAGACCGGCTGCCAATTGCCGATGACCTCGTCAATCTGCGCCTGGACCGCCTCGTTGGCCGCGATGATCTTCCAGGGATCCTTGCCTGGCGTATAGGGTTCGTGACTGCTCTCGAAGGTGACATTCTCGAAATGCAGCCGCAGCCGGCTGATCTGCTCCTGCGAGCCGAGCGTGCAGGAGAGCGACACGAAGGCGCCATTCTGCATGAGCAGGCTTGCCGACGCGCAATCCTCGACCTCGATATCGTTGACGCGCGTCGCGACGCGGCCGAACACTTTCGAGACGGGGCCGAGGAGGTGCAGCAGCATGTCGTGGAGATGCAGCGCGTGGGTGACCAGCACGCCGCCAAGCTCCGTTTCCCATTTTCCGCGCCAGGGGACCGAGTAATATTCCGGCTTGCGCAGCCAGAAGGTCTCGACCGAGCCGACATAGGGCTTGCCGGCAATGCCGGCCTCGATGATCCGCTTCGCCTTTTCGATGCCGTCGCCATAGCGATACTGGAAGATCGGCATCAGCACGCCTCGGGCGCTTCTCTCGGCTTCGATGATCTTGTCGACGCCGGCGAGCGAACCGGTCAGCGGCTTTTCGCAGATGACGTGCTTGCCTGCGGCAAGGGCCGCGACCACCTGCTCGAGGTGAATGCCGGGCGGGGTGCAGATATCGATGATGTCGATCGTCTCGTCGGCAAGCACTTCTGTGAAGGAGGTGGTGCGCTGCTCGATGCCGAACTCGTCGCCGAATTCGTTCAGCCGCTCGACGTTGAGATCGCAGATGGCCTTGACGCGGAATTTGTCCGGATGCGGCAGGTAGCCCTCGATCATGTGCAACCGTCCGATACCGCAGCCGATGATGGCAACTGTCTTTACGCTCATGTCAGTTCTTTTCCCGGTTCTGTTCGGCGATTGCCTGGGCGCGAAGCGCCAGCTCCATGGCCTTGAAGCAGCGCTCCTGTGGCATGGCGGTTTCGGTTCTGTCGCGGATGTCAGCGAGGAGCTGGGGGCCGAAGGGCAGCTCGACGCTCGCGCAGTCGATGTGCTCGACGCCGCCCCGATCGGCGAGGAAGAGGTGGTTTCCCGCGCCGCGGCCGGCGAGATCGACGGTCTTGCGCACCTCGATCGTACCGGTCGTGCCGACGATAAAGAGCCGGCCGTCGCCCCAGGTCGGCATGCCGCGCGGGGTGAGCCAGTTCACATGGATCGTGCCGGTGGCGCTCGCCGTCGCAAGATGGATGTTGCCGGTATCCTGTAGCTCCGGCTTGTCGGGAATGCTGCGGTTGTCGACGCTCGCCGAAAGGATGGTCGCATCGCTGGCGCCAGTGAAGAACAGGAATTGCTCGCATTGATGCGAGGCGATGTCGACGAGGATGCCGCCGTAATCGGAGCGGCGGAAGAACCAGTCGGGGCGGGTCTCCTTCCGCAGCCGGTGCGGCCCGAGGCCGACAAGGTGCACGACCTCGCCGATCGCGCCGGCAGCGACGAGTTCGCCGGCCTTGACGGTTGCCGGGCTCTCGAAATGCTCCGAATAGAGGATCGAAAAGATCCGCCCGGTCTCGGCCTGGACCCGGCGGACTTTCGCCAGCTGGTCGAGGCTCGTCATTCCCGGCTTGTCGACGAGAATGTCCTTGCCGTGCTGCATGGCACGGATCGCCAATTCCGCCCGCTCGGCCGAGACCGCCGCTGAAGTAATGAGGCTGATGCTCTCGTCCTCGAGGATTTGCTGGAGCGTGGCGAGGCGTGGCACATCTTTGTAAATGCCGGCAAATTCCGCGGCCAGCACATCGTCCGGCTCGTGGAAGCCGACGAGGCGGGCGCCGGCCCGGACGAGGCAATTCACCTGGCCGTAGATATGGTTGTGGTTGAGGCCGACGGCGGCGAAACGCAATTCGGTCATGATGATGTTTGAACTCCGTCGGTCAGCGTTTCATGCCGGTGGTGGCGATGCCTTCGATCAGCAGGCGCTGGAAGAACAGGAAGAAGAAGAACACCGGCACGAGCGACAGCGTCGACATGGCGAAGAGGCCGCCCCAGTCGGAGGTGCTGCTTGAATCGACGAAGGTCCTCAAGCCCAGCTGGATCGTGTAGGTGTTCATGTCGTTCAGGTAGATCAGCGGCCCGAAAAAATCGTCCCAGGTCCAGATGAAGGAGAAGATCGCCGCCGTCGCGAGAACCGGCAGCGAAAGCGGCAGCATGATCTTCCAGTAGATGCGCCAGGGGCCGCAGCCGTCCATCATCGCCGCCTCATCGAGCTCGCGCGGAATGCCGCGGAAGAACTGCACCATCAGGAAGATGAAGAAGGCGTCGCTTGCCAGGAACTTCGGCACGACCAGCGGCAGGATAGTGTTGACCCAGCCGAGATCGAGGAAGAGGACGTATTGCGGGATGAGCGTGACGTGATAGGGGATCATCATCGTTCCGAGCATCATCGCGAACCAGAAATTGCGGCCGGCGAAGCGAAGCCGCGCAAAGGCGTAAGCCGCGAGCGAGCAGGCGACGACATTGCCGATCACCGTCAGGCCCGCGATGACCAGCGAGTTCCAGGAGAACCGTCCGAAGCTGACGTCGAGGCCGAACCAGCCACGCACATAGGAGGCAAAATCCACCGACGAAGGCCAGAGCGTCGTCGAGGCGAAGATCTCGTCCTCCGGCCGGACCGATGCCGAGACCATCCACAAGAGCGGATAGAGCATGGCAAAGGACGCCGCAATCAGTCCGGCATGGATGAGCACGGAGCCGAGGGCGCTGCGGCGACCGGCCGGCGGTGGGGGCGGCGCGGTGATCGAGCTCATGGTCGCGTCAGTCATCGTAATGCACCCAGTAACGAGAGGTCAGGAACGAGAAGGCCGTGAACAGCCCGATTATCAGCACGAGGATCCAGGCGAGCGCCGAGGCATAGCCCATGCGGAAGTTCCCGAAGGCTTCCTGGTAGAGATAGAGCGTGTAGAACAGCGTCGAATTGATAGGTCCGCCGGTGCCGCCGGAGATGATGAAAGCCGGCGTGAAGGCCTTGAAGGCCTCGATCGTCTGCACTACCGCATTGAAGAAGATGACCGGGGTGAGTAGCGGCAGGGTGATCTTGTAGAACTGCCGGAACTTGGATGCCCCGTCGAGGCTCGCCGCTTCGTACATGTCGGTCGGGATCTGGCGAAGGCCGGCGAGGAAGATGATCATCGGCGAACCGAACTGCCAGACGCTGAGGACGACCAGGGTCCAGATCGAATAGTCCGGATGCGAGATCCAGCTCGGGCCCTCGATGCCGAACTGAGCGAGCAGGCTGTTGATCAGGCCGTCGCCGGCAAAGAGCTGCCGCCAGAGCACGGCGATCGCCACGCTGCCGCCAAGCAGCGACGGCAGGTAGAATATGGCGCGATAGACGGTGAGGCCCTTGACGCCGCGATCGAGAAGGATGGCGACGAACAGCGCGAAGGCGAGCTTGAAGGGGACCGACAACACCACATAGAGAAAGGTCACCTTGAGCGAGGCGGCAAATTTCGGGTCGGCCGTGGCGATGCGGACGTAATTGGCGGCCCCGACCCATTCCGGAGAGCGGATCAGGTCGAAGCTGGTGAAGGACAGATAGAGCGAGGCGACGGCAGGTCCGAGCGTCAGCCCGAAGAAGCCGACGAGCCACGGCAACAGGAACATGTAGCCGGCGCCGTGGTTCGTCCAGAGGGCGGCTAAGCGGCCCTGGGCGGCGGGGCGCCTCCTGGCGCCCGCACCGATAGCTACAGCGGAATCCTGCACGGCAGCCATGCTCCTCATCCTCGCGACAGGATCTGGGTGACCTCGTTCACCAGGGTCTCGCCGCCCTGCTTCACATCGAGCTGGCCGAAACCTACCTGTTCGGCGACGGTGCGCAGCGCAAGCTCCGCCTCGCCGGCACCGGAAGGCGGCGGCGGCGGCAGGAGACCGGCGAGCGGGCCAAGACCGGAGACGTAGTCGAGTGCGGCGCGGCCGAGCTCGTCGAGCGTCGGTGCCAGTGCCTCGCGCACGGCCTTTGATTCCGGCACGCCGCGCTCGACGCCGAGGACTTCGGCGGCGTTGGGGTTCGTCACGAAGAAGTTGACGTATTTGGCGCCGAGCTCCGGATCCTTGGTCTGTGCCGAGACCGAGAAGAACATCGACGGCTTGCGGTAGTGGCCGCCTTTCGCGTCCTTGCCGATCAGCGGGTGGCTCCGGAGCGCCAGCTTGTCCTTGTTGATGCCCTGATAGGCGACCAGCTGGTTGGAGTGGGCATAGGATGTTGCCGCCTTTCCGAGTGACAACGGGCTCGTCTCGACATTGAATTGGTCGAGCGCCTGGATATCCGGCGGCACGCAGGCCTTCGCCTCGCGCATAGCCGCCCACATGGAGAACCATTCGGCCGCGTCGTTCGCGTCATAGGCGATCTTGCCCTCGGCGGTGAAAAGCGCCTTGCCGCGCTGACGAAGCCAGTTTTCAAGTAGCGGCTCGACGCCGCTGCCGTCCGACAGGCCGAAATAGCCCTTGCGCTTGCCGGCCTTGGTGATCTCGGCGCCGATCCGGGCCATCTCGTCCCAGGTGGTCGAGGGGGTAGGCAGCTCGACGCCGGCTTCCTCGAAGGCGACCGTATTGACCAGCATCGTTGCCGAGTTCGCGCCCAGGCTGATGCCGTAGAGCTTGCCGTCGACACTGCCGCCCTCGATCTGCACCTGGTCGAAATCCTCGACCTTCAGCACGGAGCCGAGATAATCGTTGAGCGGTGCAAGTGCGCCGCGCCGGGCATATTCGACGATGTAGCGATAGTCCATCTGGATGATGTCTGGCGCATTGCGGCCGGCGACCTGGGTCGCAAGCCGCGGCCAGTAGTCGCTCCAGCCGAGGAACTCGCCGTTGATTGCGACTCCGGGATTTTCCGATTGAAAGAGCTGGTTGACCTTGTTGGTGCGGTCGGCGCGGGCCTGCGAGCCCCACCAGAGCATCCGCAGCCGTGCTTCCTGGGAAAGCGCGCTCGATGCCAGCATGGAATATGAAAGAAGTGCCGCCCCTCCGGCGAGCACGTTGCGTCTCGTCATGCGCATTGTCATCTGTTCCTCCTCCCTCCGGAACGCCTCCACAACGTTCCGTGATGTCGTCCTCTTGCAACAAATAACTAATTGGTTACAAGTTATGGACAAGCAATGGTCCTGTCAAGCAGTTGTGTGCGATGGTATCATTATCTTGTAAGATTTTTTTACAATGTCGCATCGATTGCCATGGATGGCAAGTGGTGCCGGAGGTGGCGGATATGGACAAGCTGCAGGCGGAAGGAAAGGCTAGAAAAGCGGGCAATGGCGGACGGGCGGAGCGGGCCGCGCAGCGCGATCCCGAGCGCACGCGCGCGTCGATCCTTGCGGCTGCAACGGTCGAGTTCGCGGAGAACGGCATCGGCGGCGCGCGCGTCGATGCGATCGCCGAGCGGGCCGGCACCAACAAGCGGATGCTCTACCACTATTTCGGCGACAAGGAGCAACTCTACCTTGCTGTTCTCGAGGAGGCCTATATCGGCATCCGAACAGCCGAAAAATCCTTGAACCTCAGCGATTTGTCTCCTGAGCAGGGGGTGGCGGAGCTGGCCATGTTCACCTGGAAGTACTTCCTCGAGCATCCGGAGTTTCTGAGTCTGCTCGGTACCGAGAACCTGCATCGGGCCCGGTGGCTGCGCCAGTCGACGCGGCTCAAGGAACTGCATTCGCACTTCATCGACAAGCTCGCCGACCTGCTTGATCGAGGCAAGGCGAAGGGCCTGTTCCGGGTCGATGCCGATCCGTTGAACGTCTACCTGACGATCGCCGCGCTCGGCTATTTCTACCTCTCCAATCAGCATACGCTGACGACGATTTTCGGCCGCGACCTCATGGATGAGGCCAATCTCGACGCCTGGAAGCGGCACATCGTCCAGGTCACTCTGGCCTCCATTCGCCGCTGAATCGCTGTCATGTCGTTTTTAATGTTGACAAGTAGGATTTATCTCTGTCACAAAGTAACCGTTTAGTTACTGGCTTGGGAGGGCTGGTCCGCTCCCACGAGGCCTGTCAGGGAGGATACCGCATGCCACGTTTGGGGATCATTTTGCACGGCGTCACCGGCCGCATGGGCTACAACCAGCACCTGGTGCGCTCGATATTGGCCATTCGCGACCAGGGCGGGATCACGCTCAAGTCCGGCGAACGACTGGAAATCGATCCGATCATCGTCGGGCGCAACCGCGACAAGATGGAACAACTGGCGAAGCGCCATAACATTGCCCGCTGGTCGACCGACCTCGACTCCGCTCTTGCCGATCCTAACGATCAGATCTTCTTCGATGCCGGCACGACGCTGATGCGCGCCGAGCTGATCGGCAGGGCGCTCGACGCCGGCAAGCACGTCTATTGCGAGAAGCCGATTTCCGATGATCTGAAGATCGCCGTCAAGCTGGCGCGCAAGGCCCGCGCCTCCGGCCTGAAGCACGGCGTGGTGCAGGACAAATTGTTCCTTCCCGGCCTGCGCAAGCTGGCGCTGCTCAAGGATTCCGGCTTTTTCGGAAAGATCCTCTCGGTGCGCGGCGAGTTCGGCTATTGGGTCTTCGAAGGCGATTGGGGCGTGCCGGCCCAGCGTCCGTCGTGGAACTACCGCAAGGGTGACGGCGGCGGCATTATTCTCGATATGCTCTGCCACTGGCGCTACGTGCTCGACAATCTCTTCGGCGAAGTCCGCGCCGTCTCCTGCCTTGGCGCCACCCATATCCCGAACCGCGTCGACGAAGAGGGCCGGACATATGATTGCGACACGGACGATGCGGCCTATGCGACCTTCGAGCTCGAAGGCGGCGTGATCGCGCAGATCAATTCCTCCTGGACGGTCAGGGTGCGCCGCGACGATCTCGTCACCTTCCAGGTCGACGGGACGCATGGCTCGGCCGTCGCCGGGCTGACGAAATGCTGGACCCAGCACCGCGTCAACACGCCGAAGCCGGTCTGGAATCCCGACCAGCCGCAAACGATCGATTTCTACAATACCTGGGACGAGGTGCCGGACACGCAGGTTTTCGACAACGGCTTCAAGGCCCAATGGGAAATGTTTTTGCGCCACGTCGCCGAGGACGCGCCCTGGCCCTACGGGCTGGAGGCCGGCGCCAAGGGCGTCCAGCTCGCCGAGCTGGGTCTGAAGTCCTGGGCCGAGCGCCGCTGGTTCGACGTACCGGCACTGGAGTTCTAAGCCATGGCGAGCATCGATCTTCCCCTAGAAGGCAGGCTGGCCCGCTACGAGCTCACCGGCCGGCCGGTTCCCCTCAGGAAGCGAGAGGCGGCTGCCTTCCCGCGGGTCGCCTTCGCAGCCGCGCACGTGGTCGCTGATCCGCTCGCCGACAACGACCCGTGGCTGACGCCGGCGATCGACTGGGAGCGGACGCTCGCCTTCCGCCATCGCCTCTGGGATTTAGGCCTCGGGGTGGCGGAAGCGATGGACACGGCCCAGCGCGGCATGGGGCTTGGCTGGCCTGAGGCGCGCGAGCTCATCCGCCGGGCGCTCGCTGAAGCACGCAGCCGCCCCGGCGCGCTGATCGCCTGCGGCGCCGGCACCGACCATCTCGCACCCGGCCCGGAGGTCACGATCGACGAGATCGTCAGGGCCTATGAGAGCCAGATCGAAGCGATCGAGGCGGAGAACGGCCGGGTCATCCTGATGGCGAGCCGGGCGCTCGCCGCCGCCGCCAGCAGTCCGGACGACTATGTCCGCGTCTATGACCGGATTCTCTCGCAGGTAAAGGAGCCGGTGATCATCCACTGGCTCGGCGAGATGTTCGATCGGGCCCTCGAAGGCTATTGGGGCAATGCCGACCATAGGGAGGCGATGAAGACCTGTCTGGCAGTCATCGCGGCGCATGCCGAAAAGGTCGACGGCATCAAGATCTCGCTGCTTTCGAAGGAGAAGGAGATCGTCATGCGGCGGCAATTGCCGCAGGGCGTGCGCATGTATACGGGCGACGACTTCAACTATGCCGAACTCATCGCCGGCGACGAGGAAGGCCATTCGGATGCGCTGCTCGGCATCTTCGATGCGATTGCGCCCGTGGCCTCGGCCGCGCTGGAGACACTGGGCGAAGGGCGGAACGGCGCGTTCTTCGAATTGCTCGAGCCGACCGTGCCGCTGTCGCGGCATATCTTCAAGGCGCCGACGCGCTTCTACAAGACGGGCGTCGTCTTCCTCGCCTATCTAAACGGATTGCAGGACCACTTCGCGATGATCGGCGGCCAGCAGAGCGCGCGCTCGCTTGCCCATCTTGCCGAACTCTTCCGGCTGGCGGACAGGGCCGGGGCGCTCGCCGATCCGGACGTCGCGATCTCGCGCATGAATCGCGTGCTCGCAGTCCATGGCGTGGCGTGAGGCGCGGCCATGACGGAAGCCCCTCGCGTCAAGCTCGTTGAAGCGGAGTTTTTCGAGCGGCCGGTCGATTTCCGCTTTGCCTTCCGCTTCGGCGTGGCGCGCGTCGAGCGCGCGCCGCAGGCTTTCGTCCGGGTCCGGATCGAGGACGAGCGAGGCCGCTCTGCCGCCGGCTGGTCGGGCGAGATGATGATGCCGAAATGGTTCGACAAGAACCCGGCACTGTCGCCGGACGACAATGTCGAGCAACTCCGTCGGTCGCTTCGCCTGGCGATCGAGGGATTGCGATCGCTCAAAGCGAACACGGCTTTCGGTCTGCACGCCGCCGCCGAGGCGGATCATCATTGGGCTGCAGCAAGACATGGTCTGCCCGGCCTTGTCGCCTCCTACGGGCTGGCCCTTGTCAACCGCGCCATCATCGATGCCCTCTGCCGGACGAACGGCATTGGCGCTGTGGAGGCGGTAACCGGCAATCTGCTCGGGATCACCGATGCCACAGCGCCCGATCTTGGCGGCTTCGATCTTACCCGCTTCCTTTCGCGCTTGGGCTCCTCGTCGACGCTTGCCGTCCGCCATACGGTCGGCCTTGCGGACGCCTTGAGCGCATCCGAGCTGGGGCCCGGGCAGCGGCTCGAGGATGGGCTGCCGCAGTCGCTGGACCAGGTGATCGCCGCCTACGGCCACCGCACTTTCAAAATCAAGGTTTCCGGCCGCCCCGCCGAAGACGCCGAGCGTCTGGTTGCGATCGCCGCGGTGCTCGATCGCATCCCCGAAGAGTATAGGGTGACGCTCGACGGCAACGAGCAGTTCGAAAACGGCGAGGTCGTCGCCGACCTTCTCGACCGGATCGAGAAAGAGCCGCGCCTGACAAGATTGCGGGCCTCCGCTCTGTTCTTCGAACAGCCGATCGCGCGTGCGGAAGCGCTGTCGAAATCGGTCGCTGCGATCGCCGCGCGCCTGCCGCTCGAGATCGACGAATCCGACGGCGACATCGGATCCTTCCTGCGGGCCCGCGAACTCGGCTATGCCGGCATCTCGTCGAAGTCCTGCAAGGGCTTCTACCGGTCGCTGATCAACCGCGCCCGCGTCGATAAATGGAACGGCGAGGCCGGAAACGCCCGCTATTTCATGTCCGCCGAGGACCTGACGACCCAGGCCGGCCTCGGCCTTCAGCAGGACCTCGTGCTGGCAGCGCTCATCGGCGCCGGGCATATCGAGCGCAACGGCCATCACTATGTCGACGGCATGGCCCGGGCGCCGAGGGCGGAGCAGGCCGCCTACCTTGCCGCCCATGGCGATCTTTACGAGAACGCCGCCGGACGTGCGCGTCTCGCCGTCCGGAACGGCGAAATCACCTTTGCATCCGTCTTGCGGGCGACTGGCCTTGGCTCCGCGGTCGAGCCGGACTGGGCGTCGATGGCAGGCTGACAAAACCGGGAGGAGAACATCATGCAGGTCGAGGGTCTTTCGATCAATCTGGCGACGATCCGCGAGCAATGCGGCTTTGCCGAAGCCGTGGATGTCTGTTTGAAGCACGGCATCACGGCGATTGCGCCCTGGCGCGACCAAGTGGCGGCGATCGGTCTCGACGAGGCCGCACGCATCGTCCGTTCCAACGGACTGAAACTGACCGGTCTCTGCCGCGGCGGCTTCTTTCCGGCGGAGGAGGCTCTCGGGCGCGAGAAGGCGCTCGACGACAACAGGCGTGCGATTGACGAAGCGGCGGCGCTCGGCGCCGACTGCCTGGTCCTCGTCGTCGGCGGCCTGCCCGGTGGCTCCAGGGACATCGACCGGGCGCGCCGGATGGTCGAGGAGGGAATCGCTGCCGTTCTGCCGCACGCGCGCGCCGCGGGCGTGCCGCTGGCGATCGAGCCGCTCCATCCGATGTATGCGGCCGACCGGGCCTGCGTGAACACGCTCGGCCAGGCGCTCGATATCTGCGAAAGACTGGGTCCAGGCGTCGGCGTCGCGATCGACGTCTACCATGTCTGGTGGGATCCCGATCTCGCCAACCAGATCGCCCGGGCGGGCCGCTTGAAGGCGATCCTCGCCCATCACATCTGCGACTGGCTGGTCCCGACCAGGGACATGCTGACCGACCGCGGTATGATGGGGGACGGCGTCATCGATCTCAACGGCATCCGCGGCCAGATCGAGGCGGCGGGCTTTTTTGGCGCTCAGGAAGTCGAGATCTTCTCGGCCGAGAACTGGTGGAAACGCCCGGCCGAGGAGGTCATCGCCACCTGCGTCGAGCGCTTCCGAAACTGCTGCTGAGATGACCAACTCGGATATACTTCTTACAAGCAAGGGATCGCTTTGGTACGCATCCGGGTTGACTTCCTCGTGTATCGATCGGTAACATGTATTCTAAATTTACATGTTGTTCTTTTTGCCGCCGGTCGCGCGGCGCGACTCCAGACAGGATTGCGTGAGAGATGATGGATGACAAACGTCGTTTTGCGCTGGTCGGCACCGGCAACCGCGGCACCACCATGTGGGGCAAGGATCTTCTCGCCGGGTGGCGCGGCTTCGTCGATCTCGTCGCCATAGCCGATACAAACGCGTTGCGTGCTGAGCGTGCCCGCACGATGATCGCCAGCAATGCGCCGATCTATGGTGATGTCGACACGATGCTGGCCGAGACGCGGCCGGATCTGGTGATCGTCTGCACCCCGGACGACACGCATGACGATATCGTCGTCAGGGCGCTCGAATCCGGCGCCGACGTCATCACCGAAAAGCCGATGGCGACGACGGTCGAGAAGATCCGCCGTATTCTCGATGCGGAGAAGCGCACAGGGCGGCGGGTGGATGTGTCCTTCAATTACCGTTTCGCGCCGACGGCGGCACGGATCAAGGAAGTACTCAACGCCGGCGAAATCGGCCGCGTCACCTCGGTCGACTTCCACTGGTATCTCGATACCCACCACGGGGCCGACTATTTCCGCCGCTGGCACGCCTACACGGACCGCTCGGGCAGCCTCTTCGTCCACAAGGCGACGCATCATTTCGACCTTCTGAACTGGTATCTCGACAGCGAGCCGGACACGGTCAGCGCCTTTGCCGAGCTGCAGGTGTACGGGCGCAAGGGCCTTTTCCGCGGCCCGCGCTGCAAGCTCTGTCCCCACAAGGAAAGCTGCGATTTCTATCTGGACATCGGAGCCGATCCATTCCTCGACGCGCTTTACGAACAGCCCGCCGAGATCGACGGCTATTTCCGCGACGGATGCGTCTTCCGCGAGGACATCGACGTTCCCGACACGATGGTCGCGAACATCCGCTACCGCAACGACGTCCACGTCTCCTATTCGCTGAACACCTTCCAGCCGATCGAGGGTCACCACATCGCCTTCAACGGCACGAAGGGCAGGATCGAGCTGCGTCAATACGAGGACCAGCCCTGGGAGACGCCGCCGGAGGATGTCATCCTGCTCGTTCGCAACTTCCCGAAGGGCCAGCCGGCCGTCGAGCGCATCAAGGTGCCGCATTCCTCGGGCGGTCACTACGGCGGCGATGACCGCATGCGCAACATGATCTTCAAGCCCGGCATCACCGATCCGCTCGGGCAGCGGGCCGGTGCACGGGCGGGCGCCCTTTCGGTTCTCTGTGGCATCGCCGCGCTCAAGAGCGCACAGAGCGGCATGCTCATCCGGCTTGCCGATCTGATGCCAGACCTTTTCGAGGACCAGTCCGCTCCGCGATTTGCGGCGCAAGCCTCGGCTTCCGGCGGCCGCCGGTGACGTCCGTCGGAGCGTGGCCTCTTCGTTTTGGCATTACAAAAGCGTAACTTCGGTCTGAGACCGGATTACGCTATCAGTCGGTCGCACCTCGACACGATGAACGGAGCGCTCCGATGCCTATGAAACGAAGAACCATCATTCTCGGCGGCGGCGCGCTGCTGGCCGGAGCGGGTGCCGTCTTCGTGGCGCGCGGCAGCGGTGGCGGCGGCGCGCCCATATCGCGCCACAGCTTCGACTGGAGGGTGTCCGACTTTCGCGCAGGCGGCACGGCGGGGATTTCCAGCGCATTGCCGGAGCCGATCTTCCGCGCCGAGCCCCAATGCATCGCGACGCTCGCCCAGACGCTCGGGCCCTGCCACACCAACGATGTGCCGATCCGCAGCGACGTGACCGATGGCGTGGCGGGACTGCCGACCCGTATCAGCCTTCGCCTCGTCGAGGCTTCGACTTGCAAGCTGGTCGAGGGAGCGGATGTCGAGATATGGCATGCGGACGTCCGCGGCGTCTATTCGGGCGAGGCGGCGGCAATGTGCAATGCCGATGACGCCGTGGCGAGGGGCACGAGCTTCCTGCGCGGCCGGCAGATCAGCGATGCCAATGGCGTCGTCAGCTTCCTCACCGTCTATCCCGGCTGGTATCCGAGCCGTGCCGTCCATATCCACCTGCGCGTTCTTCTCGGCGACCGCGAACTGCTGGTCAGCCAGCTTCTCTTCGACGATGCCTTGAGCGACCTCGTCTATCAGGGCCACCCGGACTATGCGGCGCGACCAGTGCGCGCCACTATGAACGGCGGCGATACGGTGTTCTCATCGAGCAATGCGGCGCGTTTCATTTTCGATTTCGAAAAGCTCGACGGTGGGGTGCTGCAGGCAAGCTACACGGTTGGCGTCGCGGCCTGACTTCCTGCGACAAGGGTGCCATTGTGGCCCCGCCTGCGCCGGCGCCTGCGCAGAATCAAGAAGCGTCTCGCATTCGCCGGCAGGCTGCGCTACATGAACCTCCGCATGCTGCCTTCGCGGCATTTCCCGTCGAGGTCTTGAGCGATCGAGACTCGCTGCCAAGCTCGGCGGCAATCGGGCGATAGGAAAGCGGAACTTCGAAGAGGCCCGACGTCGCATGAACAATCCTGTCGATATCGTCATCTATCACAATCCTGCCTGCGGCACGTCTCGCAATACGCTGGCGATGATCCGCAACGCCGGGGTCGAACCGCACGTCATTGAATATCTGAAGACGCCGCCGAGCCGCGCCCTGCTTCAGCAGTTGATTGCGCGGATGGGCCTGTCGGCTCGCGACCTGCTGCGGGAGAAGGGAACGCCCTTTGCGGAACTCGGGCTCTCCGATCCGGCCCTGACCGAAGAACAACTCCTCGACGCGATGCTGGAGGATCCAATCCTGATCAATCGGCCGATCGTCGTCTCGCCGCTCGGGGTAAGACTGTGCCGCCCGTCGGAAACGGTGTTGGACATCCTGCCGCAAGGGCAGCAGGGCGCGTTCGCAAAAGAGGACGGCGAAGTCGTCGTCGATGCGAACGGCCGCCGCGTCTAGCCCTCGGGCCGTGGAAGCGTGAGAATATGAGCGGCCGGTTTTCGGCCGGATCGCTCGAGTTGTAAGTATTTTCTGCACGGCGACTTAAAGCCTCGCGGATACCGTGCTCCCCATCAGGTCTAAAGGGAGTTCGAGCCGTGCAAGCGCAAGGGAAGATTTCGTCCGGGACATACGGGAACCGCGGTAAGGTCGTGCGGTGCGCGTTTGCCGTGCTCGTGGCAGCGACGCTTACGGGATGCTCCGCCACGACCGACCAGAGCATCAAGACCGCTTCGCTGAACAAGCAGGTCGGCTATGCGGTGCCGGGCAAGAAGCCGGTCAGGAACAAGCAGGTCGCCGTCACCCAGCGGGCGGTCAAACTGGTGCGCACCACCTATCTCGGTCGCGCCCCTTATATCTGCACGCCGAGCGGGTTCGGACGGACATCCAGCTGCTTCCTGAGATAAGGGCGGAGTTGCGCGCCGGGGCCGGGGCTCATCTGCGGAGCCGGATTATGCGTCGGCCTCGGGAATGCGCAACTCCTACTGCATGCTTCCTTAAATCGCAGGCGATCCAAGGATAACATGCAGTATTTCGAAGAGCGACAGCGACCTGGTACGGAAAAGATGCACGGCGGGCGTGGTGCGGGTCACTCGCCGATCCTGATCCGGATCGCCTCCAGTCGGTCGCCCACATGGTTGCCGCGACGCAGCGTGGCGAGTTCGGCGTCCGCCCACGCATGAACACGTGCCACTACGGCGGCACCGATGCTGCGGACAAAGGCGACTGTCAGGAGCAATGGGCGGAATGTCGACATATCTTAGTCCTTTCTAAACTATGGTTATCGATCGGTTGTTTGAAGTGCGACGCGCCAGTCCGGCCGGCCGTAGCCGTCCGGCCAGTCATAGATCTCTCGATCGTTGAAGTAGACGACGGCGGTGAGCGCCGGGAACTCAGCGTGCCGTTTCGCGACGCTTTGGGCCCAGCTCCCCACATAGGAGACGTCGCCTTCATAGCCGAGTTCGGCGACCATGATCGGCTTGCCGTAATTCTTGACGCGCTCATAGCCTGGCGCGAGCCGCTCGACGAAGCCCTGGTCGCGGCCGGTCTTGTCGCGGTCGTATCTCTGATAGCCGAACACCGAGAGTCCGATGATATCAACGACGTCGTCACCGGGATAAAATGCGTCGAGCCCCTCATTGCCCTTCGGCGACCACATGAACTTCGCGGTCGTTAGATGCGCGCGGCAGACCTTCACTA
Organism: Sinorhizobium fredii USDA 257; assembly: GCF_000265205.3. Classification (NCBI taxonomy): domain Bacteria; kingdom Pseudomonadati; phylum Pseudomonadota; class Alphaproteobacteria; order Hyphomicrobiales; family Rhizobiaceae; genus Ensifer; species Ensifer fredii. The sequence goes on along the minus strand of NC_018000.1, from coordinate 1,419,677 downwards.
TCCGCCGAAAGGCCGCGGCGAAATCCTTGCCTTGCCAGTGCGCCCAGGAGAACTGGTTATCCGTCTCGTCCATTTCCTGCCCCCAGCGGATGATGACCGGGCTCTTGAGGGTAGCCGCGGTCGAGCAGACCGCGGCCATGTTCCGGTCCCGTTCCCCGCCGAGGATGCTCTTGAGCAGCCCCCGCGACGACAGGCGCCATTTGGGCGACCACGACCAGGGTTCGATGGTGATCATCAGCGTACGTCCGCGCGCATGGGCATATTCATCGGCTGCGTTCAAAGTGCTGAGATCGACGTCTTCCCAGGGCAAGAAGAGATGCTCAATCCGGGAAGCTGAACGCTCCGAGAAATCTCCCTGCGGATCATAGGCGCCGAAGGTGATCGAGTCCTGGGTGAGGATCGGCCGCTTCTGCTTTGTTTCAGCAGTATTTTCGGCAGGGCCACCGGGCAGGCTCGCCGCCAGAACGGCGCCTGAAAGCATGAGCCCGGCAATGGCGAAGCCGATTGTCCTTGATGTCCTGTCCATCTTATTCCTCCATCTGCTGTGTGTTTCCTGGTTTTGGTTCGGCGAGCCTTGCGAGGCCGAGCCGAACCGGCGCAGTCGAATTCGTCCTGTCATGGCCTGTCCTCCGCATGCGGCTGATCCTCCGGCAGAAAGATCCATTGCGGCCGGAACACGGTCTTGCGCGAGGTCGCTCCGCCTGCACCCGCCACCGAGTAGCGCTCCTCGAAGAGCCGAATGTGATCCGATCCCCAGGAGAGCGCTTCAAGGCTGTCCCTGCCGTGCTCGGCGGTTGCGATGCCGGGCAGGATGACGAGCGACAGGAGTCCTGCCGCCATCGCCGGACGATAGAAGCGCGGTGCCGCGGCGATCCTGTTCTCCCGTCCATGCCGGAGGACGATGACGATCAGGAGCAGGCAATAGGTCCCGGAGTTCATGATCGCAAAGAGATAAAAGCCCTTGGCCTCGCCGACATCGCCGATAAAGAGGACCGGAAGGACCGCTGCGAGCGCGAGGCCGACATAGGGTACGAGGACGCGCAAGGGCAGCGGGTCGACTTCCGAAGTGCCCTTCGGGGTGACGCGGAAATCCACGAAGGATCCGGTGAGCCAGTCTCGGACTGCAGCCAATGTCCCGATCAGCGCCCACGGCCAGCGGGCAAAGAGGAAGAGCATGCATTCCCAGCTCAGGATCTTCGCGTCGCATGGCCGGAAAGTCCCGGTTGCCCGCCAGCGATAGGCCATCAGGATCAAGACGATCGAAAGCGGTGCGAAATGCGCCAGGAAGTCCGGGTAGGTGACGTCGACGAGGCTTTCGCCGCGGACAAGGGCCACGACCGGCATCGCGAACATCAGCGCCATGAATAGCGCAAAAAGCGGATACCAGAGCTGAGAAAACAGGAACTGCAACCTGAGGCGGAGCGGCAGCTTCCCGACGAGGCCGGGGGTGTATTGCAGCAGCAGCATGACCAGGCTGCGCGACCACTGGAATTCCTGCGTGACCAGGTCGCCGAAGGTGCGCGGCCCGTCGCCATGGGCGATCGCCTCGAGGGCATGCACGCCCCGCCAGCCGGCCGCGTTCATCATCAGGGTCGTCGAATGGTCTTCCGCAAGCTCGGGACCGAGACCGCCGATCTCCTTCAGGGCCGCCGTGCGAACGGCGTAGTGCGAGCCGATGCAGAGCGGGGCCAGACCGCCATTGTAGCCGGCCTGGAGCGCGCCGTGCATGCTCGCCTCGGCACAGAGCCTTCCGCGCGCCGACCAGCTCTCGGCGGCGTTCCTGTCGCATAGGCTCGGCGCCGATACATAGCCCACCTTCGGGTCGGCGAAGGGACGCAGCATCTGGAAGAGGTAGCCGGGCTCCGGAACATGGTCGGCGTCGAGCTGGGCGACGAAGTCGTAGCGGTCGTAACCGTAGTGGTCATAGAAGAAGGCGAGGTTGCCTTCCTTGCAGCGGGTGCGCCGCGGCCAGGTGGTGCGATGATAATCGGCGCGGCCATTGCGGGTGGAAACGAAGACGCCGTGCCTGCCGCACCAGTCGAGCGTTTCGCGAGAAGGGTCTTCGTCGGCAAGCCAGGTGTCGTGCGGCACGTCCTGGGCGAGCATTGCGTTGAGCGTCTCGGCCACGACACCAAAGGGTTCGGAGGCCACCTTGGTGACGACCATGGCGACGCGGCTGGCAGCCGGCAGCCGCAAGGGACCGTTCGGCTTCCTGGCGCGATAGAAGACGGCGATGAAATAGCCGGGCAGGAGGGTTATCCAGGCGAGCACGGCGGTCACCATGAGGCTTCCGAAGAGGTCCCAGTGATGGCGTGGCTCCAGCCACCAGACCCAGAGATAGGCGAGTGCGGCGAGCCAGGCGGCCGCCCCGACAAGATACTCGGCCCGGCGATATCCGGTCAGGACTGGCACCAGCAGCGGTTCGTCGGCCGTGTCGCCGAAGCCTGTGGTGTTCCTGGTGAACGGGTGGGTCACGGGCGCGCCTCCAGACCGAAGAATGGGGCAGCGGTGCGCACGATGGTCTTGAGGTCGGAATATTGCGGTGAGAAGCCCAGCACCTCGCGAGCAAGCTTCGCATCGGCGTAGAGGATCGGCGGGTCGCCGGCCCGACGGGGGCGGATCGCCACCGGGACATCCCGTCCGGTGACTTCGCCGATCGTGCTCAGGACCTCGCGGACCGAAAATCCGCGGCCGGACCCGAGGTTGAGGGCAAGGTTGCTGCCGCCCTCGGCAAGATGCCGGTAGGCGAGCACATGCGCCTGCGCGAGGTCGGCGACGTGGATGTAGTCGCGCACGCAGGTGCCGTCGGTGGTGTCGTAATCGTCGCCGAAGACTTCGAGCTTGCCGATCCGGCCGGCTGCGGCCATCAGCGCCCGCGGAATGAGATGCGTCTCCGGCTCGTGCCACTCGCCGAGGTCACCCTCCGGATCGGCTCCGCAGGCGTTGAAATAGCGCAGCGCCACATAGGAGAGGCCGAAGGCCGCAGCGTAGTCGGACAGCATGTGTTCGGCGATCAGCTTCGTTCTGCCATAGGGGTTGATCGGTTGCTGCGGCATCGCCTCGTCGATCGGCAGCACGGCCGGCACGCCATAGGTGGCGCAGCTCGAAGAGAAAATCACTCTTCCAAGCCCTGTTCGCCTGCAGGCGTCGAGCAGCGACAACGTCCCGCAGACATTGTTGTGGTAGTATTTCGCGGGATTGGCGACGGATTCGCCGACATAGGCCGATGCAGCGAAATGGATCACCGCGTCCGGCGCATAGTGCTCGATGACCTCGATGAGATGCGCGGAGTCGAGGATATCCCCCTCGATGAACGGTCCCCAGCGTACCGACGAGCGGTTGCCGGTCGTCAGATTGTCATAGGTGACGGGCTCGAAACCCTCCAGTCGAAGGAGCTTTGCGGTATGGCTGCCGATATAGCCGGCGCCGCCGGTCACCAGAATGCGTGGCGCGGTCATTACGCGACCTCCATGAATTCGTCCGATTGCGTGAGAAGCACTTCAAAATGGTCGATCGTCCGAACAAGGCCCGCTGCAAGCTCGACCTCGGGACGCCAGCCCAGCTCCCGTTCGGCAAGGGAAATATCAGGGCGGCGCTGGCGTGGGTCGTCGACCGGTAGCGGCCGATATGCGATCTTCGATCGCGAGCCGGTCAGTTCGATCACCTGTTCGGCGAGTTCGCCGATCGTGAATTCGCCAGGATTGCCGAGATTGATCGGCCCGGTGAGCGATGCCGGAGAGGCCATGACGCGAATGAAGCCGTCGATCAAATCATCGACGAAACAGAAGGAGCGGGTCTGCGAACCATCGCCGTAGATCGTGATGTCTTCGCCCTTGAGTGCCTGGACGATGAAGTTCGAGACGACGCGGCCGTCATCCGGGCGCATCCGCGGGCCATAGGTGTTGAAGATGCGGACCACCTTGATCGCAACCTGATGAGCTTTGTGGAAATCGAAGAACAGGGTCTCCGCGCAACGCTTTCCTTCGTCGTAGCAGGAGCGAGGGCCGAAGGGATTGACGTTGCCCCAGTAGCTCTCCACCTGCGGGTGGACCTGCGGATCGCCGTAAACTTCCGACGTCGAGGCCTGGAGGATTCGCGCGCCGTAGCGTGCCGCAAGCTCAAGCATATTGAGGCTGCCGAGCACACACGTCTTGGTCGTATGAATGGGATCGGCTTGGTAATGCGGCGGCGATGCCGGGCAGGCGAGATTGTAGATTTCGTCGACCTCAAGGTCGATCGGTTGCACGATGTCGTGGGCAACGAGACTGAAGCGGTCGAAGCGCTTCAGAGGCTCGATATTCCGGCGCAACCCGGTCGAGAAATTGTCGGCGCAGATGACCTCGTGTCCTGCCTCGAGAAGCAGTTCGCAAAGATGTGACCCGAGGAAACCTGCGCCGCCAGTTACCAGAATCCGTTTCGGGATGCCCGGAACACGCAATACTTTATCTTTTTCTACAAATTTATCTAAATTACCGCTGAGTACATTTTTCATATAATGCATAAGTGGCCCCAAAAACTTAAAACATGCATTGCAGTAAACAACCCAGTGGGACAGTATGATTTGGTAATAAAAATTATATACAACCAAGATATTAACAGCGCCCTTACTCAATACTTGGCGTTGTCTATGAGTGTATGATTACAACTGACCGGGGCGATTGTCATTATCCTGCAATCCCGATAATTATCGGACCGTGCATTTCTACTAAAAATGGCGTAGAACTAGGCTCTGCTAAGTGCTGAGTGGGCTCCGCACGACGCCATACATCGATGCGGCTGTGTAGGTAGCCACGCCCAGAACGTGTAATCGCCTGCATTCGAGGGCGGGAGAGTCTGTATGCGTGATCGTTCTACGGGGGCCGAGTCGGAAGAGGATCATGCCGGGGCGCCTGCGACGCAGGCGCAGTCGGAACGCCGCCGTTGGCCGCGTGAGCCCTCGGTTCAGCCTATCCCGCGATCGGACGCGCTGGCGGCGCTGACACCCTTGCATTTCTCGACGCGTGAGCTGCCACCGGCGGCGCAGTTTCAGACCTGGCGAGCCCACATGGCGTCCCTGGTCGAGGTCAGATTGCCGGACAACGTTCCGCCGGAGGACGGGTTTGTCGCTGAGCAGACCGCATGGCATTGCGGCAATCTGCTCATCGTTCAACAGCGGGTTCCGGGCCACAGCTACCTGCGCCCGCAGGCGATGCTGCGCGCCAGCCCGATCGACCACTGGTATGTGGAACTGCTTCGCAGCGGCATGACCTGGACGGAAGTCGATCGCCGAGTTGCTGAGAACGGGCCCGACAGGCTGGTGTTCCGCTCGCTCGGCTATCCGTTTCGCGGCCGGACGACAGCAGCGGACGCCGTTCTGCTGTTCATGCCCTACGAGCTTTTCGCCGACGACGCCGCCGTGCTCGGCGAAACCAACAATCTGGTATTGTCGGGCAATCTGGCCGACCTATTGATCAACTACATCGACGGCGTCGAGCCGCGCCTCGATCGTCTGACGGCGGAGGAGATACCGCGGATCGTCCGCACTGTGCACGACATGGTCGTCGCTTGCGTCGCCTCGTCGGCGAAGCCAGATGCCGCGGGGCAACAGACGAACAAGGGAATGATGGAGCGGGCGCATCGATATATTCATCTCAACCTGCATTCGGCCGATCTGACGCCGGATGCTATTGCCCGAGCGATCGGCATCTCGCGCACCCGGCTCTACCAACTGTTCGAAGCGAGCGGTGGTGTTCTCAACTATATCCGCAGGCGTCGGCTCCAGCAGGCGCATGCGGCGCTCAGCGATTCGGCCGACAGCCGGCCGATCGCCGAGATCGCCGAGGCTGCCGGTTTCGACGTCGCCGCCAATTTCACCCGCGCCTTCAGCCACGAATTCGGGGTGAGCCCGCGGGAAATCCGAAAGGCCGCGGCAGCGGAGCGCCCTGTCGCACCGGCCGCTCCGGTCGAGCGGCACCGAGGATCGACGATAGGCGACTGGCTGAAGACGCTCGGCAACTGACGGCGCGTCGAGGCTGTGAGTCCAAGCTGGTCTGATTGGGAATGATGTGCGGCGCAATCGCGCGGCCCGATTTCAGCCGAGCCGAAGATCAATGCCCGGATGCAGCTTCTTGAGGTTCGGCAGCGACTTGGATTGCCAGGGGAACTCCGAGCTTCCGCGCACGGTGAACTGAATGTTCGGCCTCTTGCGCGCCTCGATCGTCAGTTTGGCAAGCAGATTGATGCCGGACGAATTGAGAAACTGCAAGCCGGTGACGTCGACTGTGAGGCGGTCCGGTTCGGCTTCGAGAATGCTCATCACCAAGGAATAAATCGGAGCATAGGCCTCCGTGCTCGGCAGCCGCATGGTCCCATCGAAGTAGATGTCCTTGCCCTCCGACCAAACGCGGTACTCTTCTTCCTTGATTTCCATGGTTTTCGCTGCCATCAATTCGAGGGTTCGGGGACTGTGATCGATGCATAGGTCTCCAGCGGGATCCGGCTCTCCTGTTCGCCGGATCCGAAAACCCAGGCAAAATGAGCGCCATAATCGCTCATGAGTGTCAGGAGGCCAAGTCCCGAGCCGCTGGGGCTCGCGCCTGATGCATTCTCTTCAATCCGTTTTATTAGAAGCTCGCCCGGATCCCCCGTTGTGATCTCGGAGAGCAGATGCTGGAAGCGTTGCGCCGTTTCCTTGTCGACGAAATTGGAGACCTTAGCACGAAAGGCATTGGACGCGACCGCGGCCTCGACAACGATTTCGCCCGAGGCTCGGAACTTCACCGCATTTTCGATGAGCTCGTTCGTCAGATAGCCGATATTGTGCCGCACCTCCTTATAAAGGTTGCGGGATGTCCGATAACGCAGCGCGACGAACTCGGCGACGAAATCCGAGGTCATCGCGCAATGCTTCCAGCTCAGGTCCAACGGTCCTTCGAACAGCCGAAGCGTCGTCACGTTTTCGCCCGTACCGACGGCCAAGTCTGCCATTCCATATAAGGTCGTCATCCGCCTACCTGTGTCTCATCACTACGACTGTTATATCATCGTGGATCTTCTGTGTGCCGATATGCGCCATCAGATCCTCGAGAATTCCCGCTTTGACGTCCTCAGCGCTCTGGCCGTGGCGACGACGAGCGCTTTCGCAAAGCCTCTCGATACCGAAGAGCTCTCCGTTCGGCCCCTCCGCCTCGGTCACGCCGTCAGTGTGGAGAATGACCATGTCGCCTTGGGCAAAGGCGACCTCCTGGGTTGCTACGAAGGGCGAGATATCAGGCTCCAAGCCAATCGGCAGGCCGAGGTCGAGCGTGTCGATCCGCTCGACGCTCCCGGCGCCCCGCACCACGATCAGTTCCTCATGCTGGCCGGAAAGCATCAGACGGGTTCCGTCATAGTCCAGGAAGGCAAGGGAGAGATGTTTGTTCGCGTTGGTTCTGACGATGTTCTTGTAAAGGGCGCGGTTCACCCGGTTGAGGAACTGCGACGGATCCATGTCGCCGGCCTCCTGCAACGCGCGGGCCACCGATTGAACCATCAACATCAGGACGCCGCTTTCCAGGCCGTGACCGGTCACGTCGCCGATGCCGATCTTCAGCCGCTCTCCGTCCCTCAGCACGTCATAATAGTCGCCACCGACTTCGTCGGCGGGCCGCATGTAGGCGGCAATATCGAGGTTGGCAATTTCCTCGAGTTCAGCCGCTTTCGGCAGGACCATCATCTGGATTCGGCGGGCGACGTCCAGCTCGGCGCCGAGGCGCACGTTCTCGCTGCGCAACTGCTCGTTGAGCGCCGAGATCTGCAGGTTTGCCTCTTCGATCTCCTTCGTCCGGTCCTCGACAAGCTGCTCCAGATTCTCGGTATGGTAGCTGATCTGCTCGGCCATGCGGTTGAAGGCGGCGCCCGCTTCCCCTACTTCGTCGCGCGTCGGAATATCCACCCGGACGGAATAGTCCTTGGTCTGGATGCGCCGGGCCGCGTCGGCGAGCGCGCTGATGCCGCCGGTGATGCGCTTCGATATGGCGAAAACGGCCGAGGTGACGAAGAGCAGCGACACGAGCAGCGCCAGGACCTGGTAGATCAGGATCCTGTTCGTCGCTTTCGTAATGCCGGCCTGCGCGGCGAAGAGCGAAGCGTAGATTTCACGCTCCGGCACGACGACGCCGAGCAACATTGATTCACGACGAACTGGGCCGGAGACCCACAAGTTCGACGGCTGCAGCTGTTTCAGGACGACGAGATAGGGCACCTTCTCGCCGTTTTCATCGAGCAGGACATGCTGCAACAGGCCGTCCTGATCCAGCGGCAACTTGGCGATTGCGGCTTGTGCGCTGTTGCGCAGCGAGCGATCGAGACCCGTCACCCCCTGGCTGCTGGTGTCGCTCGACGACTGGAGGCCGATCACCTTTTCGCCGACCGGGTTGATGGCGACGACATTGCCGTCTGACATGGTGAGGAAGCCGAAGCCATTGTCGGCGACCCGGACGTTCTCGACGATCTCTGCCAGTTGGTCGAGGGTGATATCGGCGCCTGCGGCACCGGCTACCCGGTCACGGTCGCGCGACCACAAGGGCTGGAAGAAGCTGACGATCAGCTTGCCGGTGATCGCATCCGTATAGGGCGCCGTCTGCGTGATGTCGCTGTTCACCGGACGAGACGCGGGGTTCTTGGCCCATTGCTCCCACGATTCGTAGAGACCGGGGAAAAAAAACGGCCAGAACTCGGCCTGGTTATGACCGGGATACAAGCGGTCGAATGTCTGGGCCTGATCCGTATAGGGGGCCGTTCGGAAGATCGGCCGCTCCTTCGGGCCGATATAGTACATCTGCAGCTTGGATTGACCGTTGGCCAGCAGGCTCGGAGCGACCAGGTCAAGGACCGCGCTGTTCTCAATGTCCGTCTGGACCTCTGGCAAGGGGGCGTGGTTGGCATCGAGCAGATATCCCCAGACGCTGACGACCGAAAGGGGGCCCGGCCGGTTCTGGGCCCATCCGCCTTTTTCGTCATAGGTGACGGTCACGGTGCCGGGGGCGCCCCGTGCCATCGCTTCGCCGATCTGGGACTTCCTGACGGGACGGTCGATCTGCGCCTGGAGCACGCCCGCCAGCGTGCCGACGTCGGAGTGCACCTGGTTGAGAAGCAGGTTGACGCGAGCAGCCGTCGTTTCCGCATAGGAACGGATGTAGTCCTGATTGGCCTGCTCCAGCCCTTGGCCGACCTGTGCGGTCGCGTCGCGCGAAAGCCTCTGCACGTTCCAGAGCGCAAGGCCGCCGGTGACGAGCAGATCGAAGAGCACGGCCCCGCCGACGACAAGGATGAACTTGGCGCGGAACGAGCGCAACCCGAGGCGGGTGGTCCCTTGGTCGAACGGCTTCATAGCGGCTTGCGCCCCGATGCTGCCCAGATCGGCCAGCCAGCGTAGCCCTTGGGGTGGAGGGCCGCGAAGATGTGATCGCGGAAGCCCTGGCGGAAGCGCTCGATGAATTCCGGAGGGTCGCCGCGCTTCACGGCCATCTCGCCGGCATAGACATTCTCCCAAGCGGTTATGATGTCGGCGAAGTCCTGCGGGTCCCCGTCGAGATTGGTGACCATGAAGGATTCGACGCGGATGTCATCGAATCCGGCATCGGCGAGATAGCGGCGGCTCTTCGGCCCGAGTTCCACATCCATCTCGAAATGGCTGAACAGCTTGGCAACCTCATTATAGGTCCATTGAATGCTCTGCGCTCGCGGTTCGCCAAGGCAGTGCGAATTCTTCTCGTTGGTGATGTACACGCGTCCACCGGGCTTGCAAATCCGGTAGAGCTCCTTCAACAGCAGGTCCGGCTGGTTGAAGATCTGCAGCGAATGGCGGCAGGTCACCAGGTCGAACTGATTGTCCTCGAGCAGCATCTCGGATGCGTCGCCATAGGAATATTCGATATCCGAGATGCCGAAATTCTTCGCGACGTCGCGGGCATAGGCAAGGCTTGCCTTGGAGTGGTCGAGCGCGACGATGCGTGCCGGCTGGAATTCTTTGCGCACCAGCACCGCGAAGTCGCCGATGCCGCAGCAGATGTCGGCCATGACGATTCCCGGGCGCATGCCGTGGCGCGGCAGGATCTTGCGCTCGTGGCGCCAGGTCATTTTGGTTTGCGTGCGCAGGATCGGAATGAAGCTGGTGTCCTCGACGAAGCTCTGACCTGGATAGAACTTCGAATCGTAGACCTCGACGGTGATCTGCGGTTCGATCTTGCCGAGATGCCGGAACATCCGTTCGGTCCAGCCGACGACGCTCGACGTGACGACGACGAAGCGGATATCGGAACGCGCGCGGCAGGCGTCCAGGACCACGCGCGAAAAGGCGTGGAAGGCCGTATTGTTCATCTGCGCGAGGCGCTTCACATTGATGTAGAGGACGCCGCGGGCCTCTTCGATGGCGTTCCTGAACGTCGAAATGCTGTGAGCGATCTCGTCGACGGAGCGCGGACGGATGACGCCGGCAAAGGAGAACTCCTGGCTGTTGGCGTCGAATTCTGCCTGAAAGGGCGCTGCAAGCATTGCCGTACTCAACTCACAATTACTTCAAGGGGGAGATCCACAATGATGGTGATCGTCGGGGGGCCTTCTTCTTCGAGACGAATCTCGGCATCGAAATTGATCGCCAGATCCAACAGGATGGCTTCCCGACTTGGGCCAAGATCGGTTGAAAGAGCGTCCAGGTAACGCGCGTATGCGTCGTTCCGATGGGTTTTCGCGACCGCCTCGCGGAAGAACTGTCGCTGGCCGGGCGGGCAGGGAAAGGAGAGTTTCACACGCTCCTTTGGACCATGCCGATAGACGGCGCAGCCGATGCGGCCCTCCGGCAAGCCGCCGCGAAACGATACCTCCAGGAGTTCGTTGAGCGCGGAGGAGAAAAAGTTCGAATGTCGCAACGGATCGGTCCGGTTGTGACTGATCATCCGCGCCATGTAAGTCGACAACTGATCGCAATGGTGCCAATCGGACAGGAAGGTTCCCATCTCCATCTCGAACTGGAGCAGGGGCTCGAACTTCGTTTCCGCTGACTGCCTTTGGGCTGCGTTCATGCTGCTTTCTCCGACTGTATGAGCGAATCCTGATTCGCTCACTCCCATGACTATATCCGACCGGCTGCGATGGCCAGACTCTCCGGCTATTTCGAGCCCGTCAGGTCCTGAGAGCACCCGCCAGGGGGATGGCCCCCGACTTGCGCAGGAAATCGCCGATCGCTGCCGCGGGTAGCGGGAAGCCCAGGAAGTAGCCCTGCAGACGGTCGCAGCCCTCCTTCTGAAGCCAGGCGGCCTGGCCTTCCGTCTCCACGCCCTCGGCCGTAACGTCCATGCCCAGCCCGTGGGCGAGCGCGATTATCGACCGAACGATCGTCTGGCTCTTTTCGTCATGTTCAAGATCCTTGATGAAATACTGGTCGATCTTGATCGTATCGAACGGGAAGTTCTTCAGGTAGCTCAGCGAGGAGTAGTAGGTGCCGAAGTCATCGAGAGAAATCTGAACGCCAAGCAGGCTCAAGGTGTTGAGCGTATCGAGATTGTTGATGGTGCGTTCGAGGAGCACCGACTCGGTGATTTCCAGTTCGAGCCGGTCGGCGCGGATCCCGGTCAGATCGAGGATCTGGGCGACGCGATCGGTGAGGCCTTCGTGCAGGAATTCCGCCGGCGAGAGGTTGACCGCAATTGTGAAATGAGGCGGCCAGGTCATGGCGGCCCGGCAGGCCTGTTCCAGCATCCACTGGCCGATCTCGCTCATCAGCCCGTCGGCTTCGGCCATCGGAATGAAGACGCTTGGAGGGATGATGCCGACCAGCGGATGGCGCCACCGCAGCAGCGCCTCGAAGCCGACAACCGACGCGCGCGGCTTCACGAAGGGTTGGTATTCGATGAAGAACTGCCCCTCCTGCAGGGCGCTGCGCAGACTGCGACGCAGCATTTCGCGCTGCTCGAGCACGATCAGCATCGAACGGGTAAATGTCCTTGCCCGACCGCGGCCATCCTTCTTCGCCGCGTAGAGCGCGATGTCGGCGGCTTTCATCAACTGTTCGATTTCGTTTCCGTCCGCCGGGGCGATGCCGATGCCGACGCTCGCTCCGACGAACAGGTTGATGCCGTCGATGGTGAACGGCTCCTTGAAAGCGTTGACGATTGCCTCGGCAAGGCGCTCCGCCTCCCTTGGCTGGTCAAGCTTCCACTGAATGACGGCGAATTCGTCGCCGGCCAGCCGATAGGCAAGCTCACGCTCCCTGAGCACGCCCTTGATCCGTTCCGCCGCCATCTTGAGGACCATGTCGCCGGCGCCGTGCCCGAGCGTGTCGTTGATCGGCTTGAAGTCGTCGAGATCGATCTGCATGAGCGCCAGCTTGGCGCCGTTCGGCACCGGCAGCGCGGCCCGCAACTGGTCGCTGAACTGCCTTCGGTTCGGCAGTCCGGTCAAAACGTCATGGGTCGCCTGGTGAAGCAGGAGGGCGCGATCGCTCTCGCTTTGGGTGGACGTCTCGCGGCAAGTGGAGTCGCTTTGAGCTTCCGCGACGCCGATGCCGCGCTCGGTGCGAAAGACGACCAGGGTGCGTTGGACGCGCCCTCTTGCGTCGGTGATCTCGATGCTGCGCGGAATACCGTTTGCCGCGACGAAATCGATCGCGGCCTTGGTCTTGGGACCCAGTAGTTCCGGGTAGACGTGCCACAGGGTCGCCTCGACGAGCGTGTCGACCCCATAGGCTTTCCTGTGTTTCGCCGAGCAGTCGACGAGATGGAAGCTCTCGTCGTAAAAGGAGACGAGCTCTTCTGTATGGGCGAGAAAGTCGCTCTCGGCCGAAGATGAGGCAGACTTCGTCGCATCCATGTCAGGCATGCCGGCCTCCGTTGCCTTTGTATTTGCGCTCGCTTGAAGGTGCTGCTACCGGCCACAATCCCCACTTAGTTTTGTCGGCCAGTTCAACCCTTCGTTCAGAAAGTTATCGCGGCGATTTTCCTGGTCAATGCCGCGCGCTTGACGAGCAACCGTTTTCTGAAGGCGCTTGCGTTGGCGACATGGGTCGAAAAAGCGTTCGGTCATGCGGGGCCTACATTGGCTTTTTTATGTTCGCACTACCAAAACCTGCAAATTTGAGGGTTGTTCAACGCTGAATGACGATAAATTCTGGCGGGTGGCAACATGGGGTGAATCGTGCCGGCGAGTTGCGCCCAGGCAGGCCGATGGAGTGTTCACCCGCGTCAGTGCGGGAAATCGGGTCAGGGCAGTGAGTAGGGACGGCCAAGGTGATCCTGAACCATCGTATTACGCGTATATCGGTCGGCATTCTGCTCCTGGCGCTTGCCATTGCCGTTCTGCTGCCCGACTTGACCGGCTATACCAGCCTGGATGGAACCGTCAATGCCCGCTTTGCGATCATCAATGCGCCTATCGATGGCGAAATCTTCAAGCCGCCGCCGAGGATCGGCACGCCTGTGGCGGAAGGCGAAGCCATCGCGGCCATTCGCAACGAGCGGGTCAACCGCTCCGTCCTTGCGTCGCTTCGCGCCGAGCATGGCACGGCGGTCGAGCGCGTCTCGGCGCTGCGCCGGGAGCGCGACGAACTCACCCGGATGCGCGACGAACTCGCCCAACGGATGGGCGTCTTCCAGGGTGCCACCATTGCCAGCCTCCAGCGGGAGCTGCAAATTCTCCAGAAGCGTGTTGAGGTATCTCGCGCACAGGACGTGGTGGCAAAGGTTGACCTCGACCGTCGGCAGGAACTGGAGGCGAAGGGGATCTTCACGCGCAAGATGGTGGAGGCGGCCGAGGCCGCCGGCGCCGCAGCGGGCGGCGAGGTCGAGATCAGCAACCTGACTGTCGACTTGCTGCAGCAGCGCCTCGATGCTGTCCGACAGGGCATTTTCGTCATGGGAGACGGCCAGAATGACGTGCCCTATTCCCGGCAGCGCCAGGACGATGTGATCGTTCGCATCAACGATCTCAATACCCGCATTGCCGAGAACGAGACGCGGGCAATTCAGACCGCACAGCAGATGAATGTGGAGGAGAAGCGCGTCCGCAACCTCGAGTCGGCAACGGTTCCTTCGCCGTTCAGCGGCGTCGTTTGGAGCAGGAATGTTGTCAGCGGCTCCAACGTCATTTTGAACAACGAGATGGTGCGCATCCTCGACTGCCGCGAACTGTTCGTCGATATTCTCGTACCTGAGGTCGACTATGATGAGATCTATCCCGGCCGCGAAGCGGAGGTCCGGCTATTCGGTCGCGGAGATGTCTTCAAAGGCCGGGTACAAGCGGTCAAGGGCAGTTCCGCGGTCGTTGAGAAAGATTCGCTTGCCGCCAATGAGCCGGAAACCGACGAGCGCAGTGCACGAATCCGCGTCGCGCTGACACCATCGGTGCTCAACACCGACTTCGCCAATTTCTGCCAGGTGGGACGAACGGCGCAGGTGCGCTTCTCCAAACGCAATTTCCGTCTGACGCGGTGGTTTGAAGGCCTGTGGTTCAATCTCTTTTAGCACTGGCGCCGACCTTGCTGGTCATCGCCTTCTTCCTGCTCGGACCATCAAATTGGTCGCGTCATCAAAGCTGGGCGCGGTCGATTACCTGTGCTTTCGTCGCGGCCGTGGCACTGCGCTACATGGTTTGGCGTTTCACCGAAACCGTTCTCCCCTATCCGAATGATGGCGCCAATTTCTATTGGGTCTGGTTCGTTTTCATCGTCGAGCTCCTCGCCTTCTCCGAGGTCGTGCTGTTCCTCATTTTGATGAGCCGCTATATCGACCGCAGCGTCGAGGCGGACGAGCTTGCGCGGGCGTTCTTCGCGCGGCCGGAGAGCGAACTACCAAGCGTCGACATCTTCATACCAACCTATAACGAACCGCTCGACGTGCTGGAACGAACGATCGTCGGAGCGCTGGCGCTCGACTATCCGAAAGACAAGCTCAGGGTCTATGTGCTCGACGACGGAAGGCGCGACTGGCTCAGGACCTTTTGTGAAGGGCGGGGCGCGATCCATGTGACGCGCAGAGACAATGCCCATGCCAAGGCCGGCAACATGAACAATGGCTTGCGGGTCAGCTCCGGTGACTTCATCGCCGTCTTCGACGCGGACTTCGTCCCCTATCGCCACTTCCTGCGACGCACCTTGCCGTTCTTCCTGGACGAGCGCATTGGCATCGTGCAGACGCCGCAGCATTTCTTCAATGTCGATCCGGTGCAATCCAATCTTGGTCTTGAGAATATATGGCCGGATGAACAGCGGCTGTTCTTCGATGAGATCGCGCCGAGCCGCGACGGTTGGGACGTGAGTTTCTGCTGTGGTTCCTGCTCTATCGCGCGCCGCAGGGCAGTCGATACGATCGGCGGCTTCCCGACCGAGTCGATTACCGAAGACCTGCTGACGACGCTTTCGATGCTCAACAAGGGTTACAAGACCCGCTATCTCAACGAACGCCTGTCGATGGGCCTGGCAGCCGAGAACCTGACCGGCTATTTCGTCCAGCGTGAACGCTGGTGCCAGGGTGGAATCCAGACGCTCTACCTGCATAACGGTCCCTTGCGCGGGCCGGGCCTCTCCCTCTTCCAGCGCATCATGTTCCTGCCGATGTCCTGGCTGGTGCAATATCTGGTTCGCTTCGCCGTGCTCTTGGTGCCGATCGTCTATCTCTGGTCCGGCGCCCTGCCGCTCTATTTCACCGGTGTCGCCGACTACGTTTCGAACCAGGTGCCGCTGCTGACCGCCTATTTCCTGCTGATGCTCTGGCTGGCACCGACCCGCTACCTGCCGCTGGTCTCCACCGCCGTCGGCACTTTCGCGACCTTTCGCATGCTGCCGACGGTACTTTCGAGCCTGGTGCGGCCGTTCGGAAAACCCTTCAAGGTGACCCCCAAGGGCAGCGGCAACGAGGCAAACCTCTTCGATGTCTATACCTTTATCTGGATCGCCGCCTTCATCGTCGTCACGGCGGCTGGGCTGCTGGTCAATATCGTCCCGGAGACCGCGCATATCGAGGGGTCGTTCTCGACGATTGCTGCGCTTTGGTCGGGCATCAACATCGTCGTGCTCATCATCGCCTCGTTGATCTGCTTCGAGAAGCCGCGCCGGCTCCTCCAGGCCTTCAAGCTCGATGAAGCCGCGGAGGTCGACGGCAGCACGGGACGCCTGATGAGCCTTTCGCTCGACAAGGCGGTGGTGGCGGTTCCAAGCGAAGTGCGGTTCAAGTCCACCCACGTCACCTTGAACCTCGAAGGCTTCGCGCCGCTTCAGACAGAGCTCAAGCAGGTGACCCAGCGGCGCGGCGACATCAGCCGTTCCGGCGACAAGCGGCGCTACTACCTGCATCTCTATTTCGATTTGCGCGGTTTCGAGCGCGACAAGATGATCATCAAGCTCTATACCGGAAATTATTCCCAGGATGTTCCGGATATCGACAAGGTGGCGGTTTCCGTAAACCTGATGCTGCGCGCCTTCGGGCGAACGCGCACCGCCTAGCTTGGGCCAGTGCCACCGCGCTGCGGGCGCTTTTCCAGTTGCAGTGACAGCTGCACGCCGCGCTTGAGCGTAGGCAGCGGAAGTCCCAGCTGAATACGTCCGAACGTTTGCCGGCGCCGCTCCTGATCACGTTCCCGTTGCCGACGGACAGCGGCGACTGCCGCCATTGCACGCTCGATAACTTCTTGCGTAGGGGTCATAGGAGCCTCCGATTTGTTCACTATATGTTCTCATCTGCAAACGGGCGTGTCAACCTCCTTCGGTGCCGGCCGCCCGCCGCCGGCAGTATGGTGACGATCGTCTGCAGCTCTGCACGATCGATTTAGGCGGCTCGACGTAGTGGCAAAACTGCAACTACAACATACTATGCACGGTAGAAATAAATCCGGAGAGCACGGCTTTATTGAATTCTGTCCCGCGACACTGTTCTGTAATAAAACTGTCACAATCCGGGAGAGGAAGATGTTCGACGGCAGGATCGAACTTGCGGGTTGGCGCCAATGCGCCGCGGGACATCAGCGCAGCATCTTCGCTCACCAGCTCTATCCCAATGTTCTGATCAAGGTTCTGAAGCCGGAATCGAGGGGAGAGGGTGGCGCGCGCCAATCGAAGCGGGGGCTCCGTTTCCTCAACAGGTTCAAGCGCTTCGGGGCGTATCGGACGTTTCAACGGGAGGTCGATGAGTTCCTTGAGCAGGCGAGAAAGTTCTCCCTTGCCGATGGCGTCGAACTTCCCATACCGAGGATATTCGGTTTCGCTCATACCGATTACGGTCTCGGTCTGCTTGTGGAAAAGATCACCAAGGGCAACGGGGAGCTGGCTCCCACCCTGAGGGAATTGGCGTTTTCGGGCCAGTTGACCGCAAGACATCTCAAGATGATCGACGAGCTCTTCGAAAGCTTCTGTCGACTCCACATCGTGATGATGGATGTAAATCCCGGCAATTTCGTCGTCACCGATCGCCGAGGTTTCGAGGAACTCGTCTGCGTCGATGGTACCGGAGAAAAGAGCTTTCTGCGGGTGTTCGCCTTCAGCCGCCGCGCGAACGATGCAAAGCTCGGGCGGATGCGCGCGAAATTGCTCACGAAGCTTGCCGGAATTCTGGCGCATCCCGCCGCGGTGTGTGGAGAGGAAAGTGTCCGCGCCGCGCTCGCACCGTACCAGCGGCCGGCCGACCGGCGAGCTCAATTGAGAGCTCTCTCGCCGCAACCCGGTCTCCTTTCACGGCGGGCGTGAAGACCTAAACATCACCGCCGCTTATCAATGTTGGCAGCCCGTAGAGCCGCTCGCCGATACGGCAGGCCTGTCCAGCGTTGGCGGAAAAACGGCCTGCCTCGCGCCGCGAGACGGTGTTGCAACTGAGGGACGCCGCTGAGAAAGCTGGCGAATCGGCTGCCGTTCAGGCTCGCCAAAAAGACGGCAGAGCCCTATAGAGCCTAACGGGCGGCGTCGCGCACTGCGGGCCGCGGATCGATACAGGTAGGGGCGTATTGAACGTCAAGAATCGAAAGCATGACGCGGTCGACTCCGAGACGATCACCGGAATCCTGCGACGCGTCATCGCCGAAAACGGCCGCGACCACATCCGCGGCTACGCCTTTGCCATCGCCTGTCTCGTCGTCGTGGCGGCCACGACGGGTTTCACGGCCTGGATCATGGAAACCTGGATCAACGAGGCCTTCGGCAACCGGCGGGCCGATATCGTCCTGGCCATCTGCGGCGCCATCTTCGCCGCCTTCGTGCTGCGCGGCCTGGCGACCTACGGCCAGGCGGTGGCGCTCTCGAAGATCGGCAACAACATCGTGGCGCGCTATCAGCGCCGGCTTTATGCGCATCTGATGGCGCTCAGTGGCGGCTATTTCCACGAGCATCGCTCGGCACAGCTTGCCGCGACGATCAGCCAGAACGTCAGCGGCATCCGCAACGTGCTCAATATGACGGTCACCTCGATCGCCAGGGACTTCCTGACCCTGGTCGGCCTGGTCGGCGTCATGTTCAGCAAGGACTGGCTGCTGTCGCTGATCGTGTTCTTCGTCGCGCCGCCGCTGCTGCTCGGCCTGCGCTATATTTCCAAGCGCTTGCGGCTGGCGACCCGCGAGGCGGTCGAGGTCAACAGCCGCGTTCTCGGCGCGATGCAGGAGACCATCCAGGGGATCACCATCGTCAAGGCCTTCACGATGGAGAACGAACTGCGCCGCAAGGTCGAGACGATCATCGAGCGGGCCGAGAACCGTGCCAACCGCATCGCACGGCTGAGCGAGCGCACCGCGCCGATGACGGAGACCTTCGCCGGCCTGGCGATCTCCAGCGTGCTCGCCTATTCCGCCTTCCGCTCGATCTACGGCAACGTGCCGCCGGGCGCGTTCTTCGCCTTCGTCACCGCGCTGCTGATGGCCTATGACCCGGCGCGCCGCCTGGCGCGGCTGCAGGTGTCGCTGGAGCGCGCCGCCGTCAACGCCCGGATGATTTACGAAATCCTCGACACGGTTCCGCATCAGCGCGACCGCCCCGACGCCACCGAGCTGAAGCTCGGCGAGGCGACGGTCGAACTGCGCGACGTGCGCTTCGCCTATGGCAACGGCGAGGAGATCCTCAAAGGCGTCAGCTTCCGTGCCGAAGGCGGCAAGACGACGGCGCTGGTCGGCCCGTCGGGGGCCGGCAAGTCGACGATCATCAGCCTCATCCCGCGCTTCTACGATCCGCTGTCCGGGCAGATCCTCATCGACGGCCAGGATATTGCCGGCGTCACCAAGCAGTCGCTGCGCAACGGCCTCGCCTATGTCTCGCAGCAGCCGTATCTCTTCGAAGGCTCGATCCGCGACAACATCCGCTACGGCCGGCCGGACGCCACCGACGCCGAGATCGAGGAGGCCGCCCGCCTCGCCTATGCGCATGACTTCATCCTGGCGCAGCCTGAGGGCTACGACACCCCGGTCGGCGAACATGGGATCACCCTTTCCGGCGGCCAGCGCCAGCGGCTGTCGATCGCCCGTGCGCTGGTCCGCAACGCGCCGATCCTGCTGCTCGACGAGGCGACCTCGGCGCTTGACACCGAGTCCGAGGCAGCCGTGCAAAAGGCCCTCGAACAGGCGATGAGCGGGCGCACCGTGATCGTCATCGCCCACCGGCTGTCGACCGTCGTCAACGCCGACAAGATCGTCGTCATGAAGGACGGCACCGTCATCGAGGAGGGGTCGCACGAGGAACTTGCACGGCGGCCGGACGGTCTCTACGCTCGCCTCCACAATCTGCAGGGTGCGGTTTCGGAAGGAACCGTGGGGGCACCGGCCTAAAAGATCCAAGGCAAGTGCATGCAGCAGGGCAGGACGGTGGACGGGTCGGATCGTGGAGCGAAAAACCAATCTCAAGGACGTGGCGCGTGAGGCGGGGGTCTCGCTCAGTACGGCGTCGCATGCCCTGAATGGCACCGCGCCGCTGACTGTCGAGGTGCGCGAGCGGGTCCTCGAATCCGCACGCCGGCTCGGTTATCTCGAAAGCCGGCGGAAAAAGGCGACGATCGCGACCGTGCGCATCGTTCTGCTCGCCCTGACGAGCGACGCGGCGCCGCAGAGCGACCTCAACATGGTGAGCTGGACGATCCTCAATGGGGTGCGGCGCGAATGCGAGAGGCGAGGGATCCGCATCGTCCCTTTCGTCAGCGCCAGCACGCGCCTCGATCCATCCGAGGTGCGCGCGGCAGCGGAGGACGAGAATGTCGACGGCATCCTCGTCCTGAACGACGACAGACCGGAACTCATCCGGGCGCTTTCGACGCTCGTCAAGCCGATGGTCATCCTCAACGGTGAAGACCCCTCGATGCTGGTCGATACCGTGACGGTGGAAAACCGTTTCGGGGCGAGGCTCGGCACCGAGCATTTGCTCTCGCTCGGTCACCGCCGCATTCTGCACCTGACATGGCAGGGGCGCACGACGATCCGGCGGCGTTACGACGGCTATGTCGATGCCCATCTGGCTGCCGGCCTGCCGGCGCCGGAGAATATGGTCGTGGTCGCGGAAAGCTACGAGCCACGGCATGGCGAGCAGGTGATCCGCGCTCTCTTGAAGGCGGACGACAAGCTGAGGGGCGCCACGGCGATCTTCTGTGCCGCCGACAATCTGGCGCTTGGTTGCCTCGAGGCGCTCACCGAAGCCGGCATCCGCGTGCCGGAGGATGTTTCGGTGCTCGGTTTCGACGACATCGTGCCGGGAGAGTTCAGCGCGCCGCCGCTCAGCACCATCCAGATGCCGGCCGACCGCCTGGGTGCGGCGGCGCTCTCGCTGCTCGAGCAACGTCTGATCGCCAACGATCCGCTGCGCCCGGCCCATCGGCTCGAGCTCGGTTGCCGGCTGATCCTGAGGGGCAGCATCGCGGCGCCCCCGAGGCTCAGGGCGTAATCCTTATTTCATGCCCGTGCCGGCGATGCCGGTCGTGATGTAGCGCTGCAGGAACAGGAACACCAATGTCACCGGGACAAGGCTCAGGAAGGTCATGGCGAGAATATAGTGCCACTGCACCGAGAACTCGCCCTGGAAGGCATTGAGCCCAACCTGGAGGGTGAAGTTCTCGCGGCTGCTCAAGACGATCAACGGCCAGAGGAAGTCGTTCCACCGCCAAAGCACCGAGAAGATCGCCAGAACCGCGAGCGCCGGGGCGGTCAGCGGCAGAACGATGCGCCAGAAGATGCGGAACTCGCTTGCCGCATCGACCCGCGCCGCTTCGATCAGCTCGTCCGGAATGGTGAGCATGTATTGCCTGAGTAGGAACACGCCGGTCGGCGAGGCGACCGTCGGGATGATCACCCCCCAGAGATTGTCGACGAGGCCGACGCCGACGATGACGAGATAGGCCGGCACCATCACCACCGTCAGCGGGATCATCAGCGTCGAGATGATCAGCACGAAAATGGTCTTATCGCCGCGGAAGCGGTATTTCGACAGGGCGAAGGCCGCCAGCGCGTTGACGATCAGCGTCAGCAGCGTGGCGACGAAGGTGACGAAGACCGAGTTCTTGAGGAAGGTCAGGAAGCTGAAGCGGGTCAGGGGATCCGTGTAGTTCTCCGTCGCGACCGTCAGCCGCTGGACCGGTGAAATTGTCCTGGTGTCGACGCTGACCGGCTTGCCGGGATTTTGCGGATCGACCATCTGTGCCTTGAGCCCGATGCGGCGGACCATGGCCATTTCCCGGGTCTCGTCATCGGCCGTGACGTTCCAGAGGCTCAAGGGCTTGTCGAAGCCCTGAACCTCCACCTGCACGGCGGCGCGCGGCAGCAGCGTCGGCGGAAAGCGGGTGATCTCCGCCTCCGGTTTGAGCGAGGACATGCCGGCCCAGAGGACCGGCACGAGCACGGCGACCGTTCCGCCGATCAGCCACAGCCAGGAGAGGATGTCGGTGATGTCGATCCGGCCGGCGCGCCGGGTGCGGGTGAAAAAGCCGATGGCGCTGACATTGCCGGACATGATCAGGACTCCACCTTCTTGCCCAGGCGCAGCTGCACCAGGGTGAGCACCAGAAGCACCAGCCCCATGAGGACGGAGGCGGCCGACGCGAGGCCGAACAGCCTGAGGTCGCCGGCAAAGGCCATCTGGTAGATGTATTGGACGAGGAACGTATTCGCGGTGCCGGGGCCGCCTCCATTGGTCAGCACCCAGGCCTCGTCGAAGATCTGCACCGAGCGGATCATCAAGAGGAGCAGCACGACGAGCAGGCTCGGGCCGAGCAAGGGCAGGGTTATCCGGAACAGCGTGCGAGACGGCGTGGCCGCGTCGATCGCCGCCGCCTCGTAGAGGTCCTTGGGGATCGCCTGCAGGCCGGCAAGCAGGATCAGCGTGTAGAAGCCCATGTGGAACCAGACCGAGACGACGACCACGAAGAAGCGCGACCAGCCGACGTCGAGGAGAAAAATTTCCGGCGGCACGCCGAGCATCTGCAGAAAGACATTGAGCAGCCCGTTGCGGTCCAGGAACCATTTCCAGATCAGGCCGATGACCACGGGCGACAGCAGAACCGGATAGAAGAACATCGCCCGGAAGAAGCCGCGCGCGGCGATCGCCCGATTGAGGATCAGAGCCGTGACGAGGGCGACGAGAAGGGTGGCGGCGACATTGAAGCCGACGAACCAGAGCGTGTTCCAGATCGCCGTCCAGAAGAGCGATTCCTCGCAGCTTCCTGGCACGAGGTAGCTGTCGCAGGTCAAGAGCTTGCGGAAATTCTCGAGGCCGACGAAGGGTCGGTCCGAGATCAGGAGCTCGGTACCGCCGGTGAATGCGTAGCCGATGGCGATGGCGATCGGCAGGAAGGTGAAGATGCCGAAGAGCACCAGGTTCGGCGCGAGGAAGACATAGGGCATCCGTCCCTTGCCGATCAGCCGCTCGACGGCGTTGATCGGCGCTTCGAAGAGCGCCATGGCGAGGTCGAGTGCGCGGTCCGCTAGTCCTGTCGCCCGAGCCATGGTCAGGCCCTCCCGCGCCCGGTGCGGGCGAACGCGAGCTCGCTAGCCGGATCGAAGACATGCAGGCGGTCCTCGAGCGGCATGATCTTCAGAACGGCACCGGGCGAGGGCGCAAAATGGCCGGCCCGATGGACGATGATCTGCTCCGCCTGCCCCTGGAAGTTGCCATAGATGTAGGTCTCCGTCCCGAGGCTCTCGTGATACTGGACCTCGAACGGCAGGCCTTCGCCGTCGGAAAGGGCGAAATGCGCGGGCCGGACGCCGGCAAGGACCTCCTGTCCCGCGCTGACGGTGGCGGGATCGACGTCGCTCCTGAGCAGGGTGCCGTAGCCGACATCGACCAACACGCTGCGATCGTCGCCGATCACGATCCCGCCCTTGAGGATGTTCATCCGCGGCGAGCCGAGGAAGCCCGCGACGAAGAGATTACGCGGATGATCGAAGAGCTCGAGCGGCGTTCCCACCTGCTCGATGCGGCCGGCCCTGAGCACGACGATCTTGTCGGCCATGGTCATTGCCTCGACCTGGTCGTGGGTGACGTAGATCATCGTCGTCTTCATCGCGCGACGCAGCTTGGTGATCTCGGCGCGGGTCTGGACGCGAAGCGCCGCGTCGAGATTGGAGAGCGGTTCGTCGAAGAGGAAGATGTCCGGGTCACGCACGATCGCCCGGCCGATCGCCACGCGCTGGCGCTGCCCGCCGGAAAGCTGCTTCGGCCTGCGGTCGAGATAGGGCTCGATTGCCAGCATGCGGGCGGCTTCCGCGATCCTCGCGTCGATCTCTGCCCGCTTGAACTTGAGGTTCTCGAGGCCGAAGGCGAGGTTCTTGCGCACGCTCATATGCGGGTAGAGGGCATAGGATTGGAAAACCATGGCGATCTTTCGCTCGGCCGGCGAAAACACGCTGACATCCCGTCCGGCGATGGCGATCGACCCGGAAGTGACGTCCTCGAGACCGGCGATGATGCGCAACAGGGTCGACTTGCCGCAGCCCGAGGGACCGACGAAGACGACGAATTCGCCATTGTCGATCTGCAGGTTTACGTCGTGCAGGACGTCAACCGCGCCGAACGACTTGTTGAGATTCGTAAGCTTGAGATCGCCCATCGCTTGCTCCCGGTAGGTCACCATGGTTTGGGTCGGTTCGACCGAAAATCATGGACGTAATCGAGTCTAAGACGTTGGAGCGGGATGCGGGCGATAAGCGCGCCGCACTTCTCCCGTCCCGTTCAGTTAGTTTGTCTCTTCGACGATATCCGTTGCATTCCAGCCTGACGGCCGAGGCGCCGGACGCTTGACCGCCACATCCTGCGCAATCAGCCCCTCGACGCCTTTCAGGTAGATCGCGGGCATACCGCCCGGATAGTCCAGAAGGCCGACGATCCGGCCGTCGGCGCCGCGCGTCCAGGCATTGGCACGCCCCGCCGCCTCGGTGATTGGGGCGATGTCCGCGAAGGTCGGCCGCAGATCGTAGCGAAGGCCGGTGCCGAGTGGCCCGGGCTCCTGAGTGATCGTGATTGCGCGAAGCGCGACATTGTGGATGCCGGCTTCGGAGGTGGAGACGAGGTTGATCGCGCCTTCCATGCGGCCGCTGATCTCTTCCACGAGCAGGTTCTCGACGGCACCCGCCCGGCGCTCCGGACGCCGGTCGACAACCGTTACGGTCAGCGCCTCGCCGGAGCCCCAGAAACCGTCGAGGGTCTCGTGGCAATCGACCTCGATCCGCGAGAAACGGATGTTTTTCATTTGGCCGCCGTCGCGCGAGAACACTCCAAGCCCTCGATTGGACTCTCTGACCTGGCAATCCTCGAAGACGACGTTGCGGAAATCGCCGTGGGATTCCGTGCCCAGTTTCAGTGCGCAGCTGAGACTCGAGACCGTGCAACGGCGCACCGTCACATCCTCGCAGGACCCGATCGCCTTGCCGTCCGGCCCGGCGCTCGTCTTCAGGCAGATGCCGTCGTCGGCCGTCCAAATCACGCAATCCTCGATCAGCACGAGGCGGCAGGCGTCGAGAACCATGCCATCGGTGTTCGGCAGCCGTCGGTCGTTCGCGATCGTGACGTTGCGGATGACGACGTCCTCGCAATCGGCAAGATGCAGGGTCCACATCGGCGAGCCGGTCACCTCAAGCCCGTCAAGATCGACATTTCGGCAGCCTTCGAAGACAATCACCCGCGGCCGGAACTCCGCCGGGATGAAGGTGCCGACGTCCGGGTCGTCGCCCCTGATGAAATGCTCGCCGCCCGCCTCGATCTTGCCAGGGCCGGTGATCCGCAGGTTTTCGGCGCTGCGGGCGACGATCATCCCCCTGTTGGATTTTTCGGCGATGACGCTGACGGTCGTGTCGCGATAGGCCTCGTAGTCGGGAATGGGGCGAAGCACGGCGTCCAAGGCGAGATGCAGTTCGACGCCGCTTTTGAGGACAAGTCCGCCTGCCACATGCTCGCCCGCCAGAAGCGATACGCGGCCCCCGCCGCGCACGGAGGCCTGATCGATCGCCGACTGGATCTCGGCGGTCGCGTCGCGGCCGGTTGCCTCTATGCCGATTTCCTGCGGCGTCGTCACGGCTTCGCATCCCCCTCGAGGAGGACGTCGATCAGCAGCAGCATGGTCAACGCCTGGCCATAGGGGGTCGGCAGGTTGGGGATGCGCCGGTAAAAGTCGAGGTCGTGGCCCATCGGCGTTCCGTCCGAGACACCCTGCACGACGCCTTCCGCATCGATCTGCCCGAGCACCGCCATCAGCGCCCTTTCGGCATGAACACGATCGTTCTTGCTCAGGATGCCGGCTTCGATGCCGCGCAGGATGCCGTAGGCGATGCCCGCGGTGGCGGACGTCTCGACGGGCGAGGTGGGATCGTTGACGAGCGTGTGGAACATCCCGTCGTCACGCTGATGGCGCTTGAGCGCGCGGACCTGACTGGCAAGCACATTGGAGAGGAAACGCCTGTCGCTCGGGTTGAGCGAGGGCACGAGCTCGAAGAGCTCGGGAATCGCCACGGTGATCCAGGCATTGCCCCGCGCCCAGAAGGCCTTGGCGAAGTTGTGGCGGCCGTTGAATGTCCAGCCGTGATACCAGAGGCCGGTGGCGGGGTCGGAGAGATAGCGCGTGTGGATCATGAACTGGTAGACCGCCTCGTCGATCCAGTCGCGGCGATCGCAGATGACCCCGGCGCGGGCGAGGAACAGGCAGGCCATGAACAGCGTGTCGTCCCAGAGCTCGCCATCGTTCAGCCGCTCCTTGACCACGTGCTGGAAGCCGCCGTCCTCGGTCTTGGGCAGGCTGTTGACGAGCCAGTCGGCCCAGTCCTCAACGAGCGCGCGAAAATTCGGGCGGTCGACATGCTCGGTCAGGATCACAAGCGGCAGCATCGGCGCGGAGCTGTTGATCTGGCGCGGTGGCAGGCCGCGTTCGATCTGCCAGGCATACCAGGCGACGAGATCGTCGATGGCCTTGCGGTCACCGGTGGCGATCGCACGGCGCAGGAAGCCATAGAGACCGACGCCGACTTCCCAGTCCCATTCGTCGAACTGGATGCCGCCGGCATGATCCGCGCCGACGAGGCCTTCCTTGATGCCCTTCAAACGGCTGAAGGCGGCCGCGACCTTGTCGATTTGGGTTTTGAGCGTCGATCGTTCGATGCTGATCTGGTTCATCTGCATGGTCCACTCATGAATAAAAGAGGCGGTCTGCCCGGGTCTGCGACACGGGCGCTGTCGAACGTGATTTCGGGCTTCGGTTGCTCGTGGTCGAAGACCAGCGGCTCCCCGCCGAGCGAGAAGGCGCCGTCATAGGCGAGCCGCAACGCCGGCCGATCCGGAGGGGTGACCGAGAGCGCGCGTCGATCGCGGTCGAAGACTACAACGGTCGAGCGGATCCTCTCGCGGAAACGTGCGAAATCGTTGTCGCTGCCGCAGCCGACAGTGCCGATCCAGCCGCAGAGACGTCCCTCGGAGCGGAGCTCCCGTCCGGCCGTGGCACCCTTCGTGACCATCGCGATGCCGTTGGTGGCGTGAAGGGCGGCGAAGCCGGCGCCCGAGCGAACGATCAGCCAATTGCCTTCGATCAGAATGCCGTCGAGACCGTCGCGTCCGAGATAAGCGTGCGTCCAGCCGTTGCGGTGGTCCTGCGTGTCGAAGATCATCAGCGCCAAATCGCGGTGCTGGGCGACACGCGGAAGGATGCCGCTGCCTGCCCAATAGGAGGGCCGCTGGGTACCCCAGGGGTCGTCCTCACCCGGATGGTTGACCCAGAGCCGCGCCATCGGATGGCCGGCGAGGCGGATGTCCATGACGTGCTGCTGGTGCCCCTTCTGGCCGGTCTTGTGGTCGACGACGGTGGAAAGCTGTGCAGCCTCGTTCTTGAAGAGAACGAGCTTGCCGGCATCCAGCCCCTGGGCGTATCGCGCCTCGATGGCACGGCCGGCCTCCAGCCGCGCCAGCCGAGCAAGATGGGCCGGCGGGATGTAGTTCGAGCAGCAGAACATCGGCAGCGAGGCGACTCCGCCGTTCAGCCAACCTTCACCGTAGGCGACCTCGGCGAAGGGCGCGAGCTCGGTTAGCGGTCCGGCGCGCAATTCCTTGTCGTAGGCACGCCCCTGCGAGCCCGCCGGCACGCCGGCGAGCGTATGCAGCGCGATCATTTCGAAGATCAGATTGAGCTGGTGCCGGGCACGGCCCGCAAGCTCCGGCTCGGCCCAATGCTCGAGTGCCAGAAGGCCGATAAAGTCGATCGGGTAATAGGCGGCCGAGTTCCATTCCGCCAAGCCATGCGCTTTGACGCTGTCGAACCATCGACGAAGCCGTGCCTTGGCGAGCGCCGCCTGCTCGCGTCCGGTCCGCCCCGAAGTCTCGAAGACGGCGTCCGGCAGGAAATCGCCGGCGAGCAACTGGCTTGCATGGAAGCACAGCACATGGTTCTCGCTCCAGAACCACATGACGTCGTTGCCGGGCTCGTCCACCCAGTAGCGGTAGCCGAGGACCGCTGCCCGGATCTTCCCGACCGTCTCCGGACCAAGACGCTCGCCATAGGCGCGGACGAGCCAGAGCAGCGGCACCAGGACGAAGTCGGAGCAATCCTCGCGGCGGTCGATCGACATCAGCGTCGCCGAGATGATCCGATCGATCGTTGTCCTGTCGTCGCTGCCGGCGGCGACCATCGCGAGGGCCCGGCCGATGCGCTCTGCGCCGCAACGTGCACCGAAATCGAGGGCCGCCCGCTTTCGCGCCGCGATGCTCACGGCGGCGGTGTCCGGCGAAAGCCGGCCGAGGAAAGCCGAGTCGACGACCCGGGTGACGGTGCCTGCGCCGGATCCGATCGTCAGCCGTACGCCGTGATAGCCGTCGGGAATGCCGAGCATTTCCGGGATGGCAAGCCGCGTCTCGGCTGCACCGAGGGTCGCCGCGGCGCGCGCCAGAACGGCCCGGTCGTGGCCATGGCTATAGACTTCGACGACAAGCGGAAGATCGCGTCCGGGCGGGGCGTCGAAGACCAGTTCGAGCGCCGACCCGACGAAGACGTCGCGGCTCGGCCGGACGTCGCGCACGAGTGATGCAAGGCGGCCGACCTCATCGCTGTCGAGGGGAACCGGCAGGGTGACCGTCAGCGGCGCCTCGTCCAGGAGCTCGAGCTCGAAGAACCAGATCGTGTCCCTTTCGGCGAGATCCTCCGTGTGCAGCAGGATCTCGTTGTCGCCGGGTTGAAGCTCGAGCGTCACGTCGGACGTGCTTTCGACATTGCGGCGGAAAGGCTCGAAGCGCACCTGCTCCACGCCGTTCACCCAGATGCGCACGCCGCCGCAGGTCCGGAGCCTGAGGTGAAGCCGGCGCGGGGCTTCCGATCGGAAGGTGCCTTTCAGCCACCGGCGGATATGGGTCGGCACATGCCAGAAGCCGGTGAACTCGACGCGGCGGTTCGACCCCGGCAGATTCAGACGCGCCGCCGGCCAGTCGCATTCCGGTTCGATCGCGCGGCCGACCATCTCGGCCCAGAAGGCCTTGCGGCAGGGCAGGTCGCCCACATCGACGAAGCCGTTGATGAAGCGGTAGTTGACGCGATCCTCCGCCGGCGCCGCGGTGCCGGGGAAGCCGGAGCTGATCAGGTCGGACACAATCCAGGCGGTGACCGTCTCGCCCTTTGCGACCTCATAGGTCGGATCAAGAGACACTGTCTCGATCGGAGAATTGCCCAACATAGACCGCCTCCCGTCGATCGTATGAAAATGTTTTCATTATTGCCAGAACGGCGCGGAAAGCACCTCGCCGTGAAGTTTCCGCGAACAAACAGCTTGACGTTTGCGCTGTCAAGTCGCAAAAACATGAAAATCGACTTGGGAGAGGAGTTCCGGTTCGATTTAATGAAAATGTTTTCATAAGGGAGGATGAGCATGCCGAAGCTCCTTTCGGGCGTCAGTGCACTAGTAATCGCCAGCTTCGTCGGCGTGGCCTCGGCTCAGGCCGAAACAAAGACGATCACATTCCTGTTCACGGATGACGACCAGGGCTATGTCCAGCGCATGGCCGAGCTCAGCAAGGAATTCGAGAGCACCCATCCGGACGTGAAGGTGAATTTCGTGTCGTCCGGCTATGACGCCGTCGCCAAGCAGCTGCCGGTGCAGCTTGCGGTCGGCGAGGGCCCTGATCTCGCCAAGATCACCGATTGGCAGCTTGCGCCCTATTACCTGGACATGCGTCCCTACATGAAGGATCCGGAAGCTTACGCCACGCTCCACGGCGCAAGCCTCGAGCAGCTGCGCCTGCCGGCGATCAACGAGCCGAATTCGATCAATGGTTATGTGGCGTCGCAGACGCTCAATCTGCCCTTCGTCAACAAGACGCTGTTCGAGCAGGCCGGCGAGCCCCTGCCAGGGCCGAAGGCGACGCTGAAGGAGATCGTCGAAGCCTCGGGGCGGGTCGCAAAGGCGACGGGCGTGCAGATACCGTTCACCATGGACCGCTCGGGCCACCGCTTCTCGGGCGCGGCCTTCTCCTACGGTTCGACCTACGTGAAGGACGGCAAGTTCGGCTTCCCGGACGAGGCGGCCAAGAAATATATCGCTGACGTCTATGCCTGGACCCAGGACGGCAGTTTCCCCAAGGAGATGTGGGGCGCGGCCGGCGGATCGCAGTACAAGAACATGGGTGACGAGTTCGTCAACGGCAACGTCGTGACCTATCTGGCTGGCAACTGGATGGTCAATCCGTTCCAGACGAAGATCGGCGATGCCTTCGATTGGACGGCGATCAATGCGCCCTGCGGCGAGGTCGGATGCTACGCCATGCCCGGTGCCACGGCGATCGTCGGCTTCAAGCGGACCAAGCATCCCGAGGCGGTGGCCGAGTTCATCGAGTTTCTCGGCTCCGAGAAGATCCAGCGGGAGATCGCCGAAAACTATGTCATCCTGACCGGCGCCGAGATCAAGGACCCGCAGTACAAGCTTTCGAGCGAGAACGCCAAGTCCGCCATGGCGGTATTCCTCGACAACAGGAAGAACGTGCCGCAGGCCGCGCGCGACTTCGAGCGCCAGAAGGGCGGATCGGCGATGTATCAGCAGATCGTGCAGCGCATGAGCCAGCTGATCGTCGGCGAATTGTCTCTCGAGGAAACCTACAAGGTCCTGGAGGATGACGTGCGCAAGATCAACGAGGCCCGGGCATCGCAGTAAGCGCCATTCTGACTAAGCCCTCCCAGGCTCTGGACGACGCGCCCGATCGGCGGGCGCGTCGTCCCCGCGATCAAGGCAAGAAGAAGAGGAATGCCATGCAGTCGTCCATAACTGTTCGCCATGCGGTTCATTATTCGCAGTCGGAAGCAATGAGCGGGAGCGCGTTGCGGCAGAACTTCCTGATCGAGGAACTGTTTACGCCGGGAAGCGCGAACGCCGTCTATACCCATTACGATCGCCTTCTCCTTATCGGCGTTATGCCGGACCGGGAGGCGATCAGCCTCGGCGAGGACATGGCCTGCGTCGTCGGTGGCGAATTCCTTCTGGAACGACGCGAACTGGGGCTGATCAACATCGGCGGTCCGGGGATCGTCCGAGCGGACGACGCGGTTTTCGAAGTCGGCTTCCAAGACGCGCTCTACCTCGGCATGGGGACCAGGGATGTCTACTTCGAAAGCGCCGATGCTTCGGCGCCTGCCAAGTTCTACATCAACAGCGCGCCTGCGCACGCCGCCTTTCCGGCCCGGCATATCCGCAAGACGGAAGCGATCGAGCTCAATCTCGGCGACGGGCAGACCTCGAACAAGCGGACGCTTTACCAATATTTCCACCCGGATGTCATGCCGAGCTGCCAATTGCTGATGGGCATGACGCGCCTCGAACCGGGCAGCGTCTGGAACACCATGCCGGCGCATACGCATGATCGGCGGATGGAGGCCTACCTCTATTTCGAAGTGCCGCAGGACGCTTTCGTGGTTCACCTGATGGGCCGGCCGGAAGCGACGGGCCATCTGATCGTCAGGAACGAACAGGCGGTCATCTCGCCGCCCTGGTCGGTCCATTGCGGCGCCGGCACCTCGTCCTATGCGTTCATCTGGAGCATGGCGGGCGACAACAAGTCCTTCAAGGACATGGATTTCGTGCCGATGGGAGATATCCGATGACCGCGGGCGCCGGCCTTTTCGACCTTTCCGGCAAGCGTGCCCTGGTTACCGGCGCGCGCACCGGCCTGGGGCAGGGGCTGGCCCTGGCGCTTGCTTCCGCCGGCGCCGATATCATCGGGCTGGGGTCGCAGGCAATGCCCGAGACGCGCCGCGCGGTCGAGGCGCTCGGGCGGCGATTTGAAGAGGTCGTCTACGATCTCACCAATCCGCGCGACATCCCGGAGATGTTTGCCCGCCTCGTTGAAGTCGGCGCGACGGTCGACATCCTGATCAACAATGCCGGGCAGATCCGCCGCTCCGACTTCACCGACTTCACGGAAGAGGATTGGGACGACGTCCTCAACATCAATTTGAAGAGCACCTTCGTGCTCTCTCAAGCGGTCGTCCGGCATATGCTCGACCGGGGCGTCCAGGGGCGGATCGTCAATATCGCCTCGCTGCTCTCCTTCCAGGGCGGGATCCGCGTCGCCTCCTACACGGCCTCCAAACATGGCGTAGCCGGGCTGACCAAGCTCATGGCCAACGAACTGGCTGCCAAGGGAATTACCGTCAACGCGATCGCGCCGGGGTATATGGCGACCGACAACACCGAAGCGCTGCGCAACGATCCGGAGCGCTTCCGGGCGATCCTCGAGCGCATTCCCTGCGGCCGATGGGGCGAGCCGAGCGATCTCAGCACTGCCGTTCTGTTCTTTGCTTCGCCTGCGAGCGGCTATGTGACCGGGCAGGTGCTCGCCCTCGACGGCGGGTGGCTGGCGCGTTAACGCTGATCGGTTCGCATCGGAAGACGCTGGCCTAACGTGTAGGACAGTTTTCGACTCCGTGCGGCTTCAATTTGATATTTTCTGTAGATATACTCTGCTGCACCGGTCATTGTATTATGGCGCGCACAGAGGCGTTCGCGCGCCTGGAAAAATGGTGACAACCATCAGGAGGCGCTCTTGCTCTACGATGTCGCTGTCGTCGGTTCGGGATTTTCGGCGATCGCCGTAACGATCCACCTTCTTCGGCTGTTGCCGCCCTCCGCTTCGATAACAGTCGTCGGCGACGATCCCGGCTTCGGGCGTGGAACCGCCTATCGGACGGAGTTCTATGTCCACCGTCTGAATGTGCCCGCCGGTCGCATGAGCGTTTTTCCGGAGGAGCCGGACGATTTCGTCCAATGGCTTGAACGGCACGGGCGGCAGGCGACAGCCGACGGTTTTGCATCGCGCGGAGATTACGGTCTCTATCTGCGCGACCGGCTGGCCGCGCTGTTGCGCGATGACGATCGACGCGCCCGCTTCGATTTCGTAAAGGCAAAGGTGACGAATTGCGTCCAATGCAACGACACGGGGATGGTCTTTCATCTCAACAATGGCGCTGAGCTGAGGGCGCGTAACGTTGTGCTTTGTCTCGGGGTCGGCAATGCCGACCTGCCGCTCGATCGCGGCAAAATCGAAGCTGGCGCGGAAAGGCGGATCGTGCGCAACCCCTGGCGGCTGAGTTGGCTTTCGAAAGTCGGCCGTGGAGACCGGATCTGTATTCTCGGCTCAGGTTTGACGATGATCGACCAGGTGCTTGCACTCAGGGTTCACGGCCATCGCGGTCCCATTCGCGTGCTGTCGCGCCGGGGCCTCTTGCCGCGTGCGCATGCGCCGGCCGGCGAGCGCTCGCCGGCTCTCCAAACTGGGCTTGCGCCATCGCGCGGCATCAGCGCCCTGCTTTCCGGCTTTCGCCGGCAGGTTCGCAGCAGACTGGCGTGGCCTGATGGATGGCCTGCGGCCGATCACGCAAGGGCTCTGGCAGTCGTTGACGAGAGACCAGCGCGCCCGGTTTCTGCGCCATGGCCTTGCCTGGTGGAACGCCCATCGCCACCGCATCGCCCCGGAAGTCGCCGCGCGTTTCGATGCCTTGCGGAAAGACGGCATCGTCACAGTTCACGCCGGCTTTCTCGAGGCGATCGAGGAGGACGCGCGCGGGGCGTCGGTCAGCTACAGGGAGAGGCAAAGCGGCCGGCACCTTTCCTTCAATGCGGATTGGATCGTCAACTGCACCGGCATGGAGCGCGCCGGCGTCGCCCATTCGCCGCTGCTGCAGCACATGCAGCGGCAGGGGCTGATCACACCAGACGCGCTCGGTCTCGGTCTTTCCGTCGACGCGGCCTCGCGCGTCCTTGGCCGAAACGAGGAGCCGCAGCCCGGCCTGTATGCCGTTGGCGCATTGACGGCCGGCCAGTTCTGGGAGATCACCGCGGTGCCGGATATCCGGGTGCAGGCGCAAGCCGTCGCCGGAGCGATCGCCTCGATCTTGCGGGGCGAGGCCCGATCGTAGGCGCGATCGGCGATCGCTGCAGAGACGCGTGCGACATCTTTCCTTCGGCCGCACCGCATGCGAGGCTGGCATTGCGCCTTTGGCCGCCCGTGGCACGCTAGCGTTCCACCCGTCCGACCGCGCTTCGAGCGCCGGAGAACTGCGAGGGTGCGGCATGCGAAAATTCAGGCCCTTACCGATCGTGGCGATCATCGGAGGTGGCTTCAGCGGCGCCGCCGTTGCACTACATCTCACACGCAATCTGGGCGCGGAGCGTCGGGCGCGTATCGTCGTCTTCGAACCGCGCGCCAGGCTCGGTGCTGGTCTTGCCTATGACACGGCGGAGCCTGCGCATCGCATCAATGTGCCGGCCTTCAAGATGAGTCTCTATCCGGACGAGCCGGAAAGCTTTGCAGACTATCTGGTCCGGGCTGACACGCTCGCCACCGATCCGGTCGCCTGCAGCGCCGAGGGCGTAGCCTATCCGCGCCGATCGGTGTTCGGCGACTATGTCGCGGCCGAGCTCGCTCCTTGTCTTGCGGGCGGGCTGATCGAGCATCGGCGCAAGCGGGTGCTCGGCGTCAAGCGATCTCAAGTCCGATGGACGATCCTTGCGGAGGATGCGGAGGTGCTCGTCGCCGACATCGTCGTTCTTGCGGTCTCCCATCCGCCGCCGTCGCTGCCGAAGGCATTGCTGCCGATTTCGTCTATTCCAAAACTGGTTGCCGATTCGACCAGGACCAATGCTCTGGATGGGATCGCGCCGGCAGATCGGGTCCTGGTCGTCGGCAACGGTCTAACGGCGGCAGACGTGGTCGCCGCTCTCACCGAAAGAGGCCACCGCGGTCCGGTCATCTCCATATCGCGGCGCGGCTTGCGGTCCCGCGGTCATCCGGCCGTCGTGCAAGACCCGTTCGGCGACTTCGTCTCCGAGCCGGTCACCCGCGCCTCCGAGCTTCTCCGCCGCATTCGCCGGACGCTGCGGGTCGCCCGGCAACGGGGGTTGAGCTGGCACCCGGTCATCGATGCCGTTCGGGCGCAGGGCCAGCAGATCTGGCAGGCCCTGCCAGTCGTCGAGCGTCGCCGCATCGCCCGTTTGGCGCGGGTCTATTGGGACGTGCATCGGTTTCGGATAGCACCGCAGGTCGAGGATGTGCTTGACCAGGCGATCGAGAATGGCCGGCTCGAAATTCTTTCCGCCTCGGTAGCATCGGCTACGATCGATGGCGGGGAGATCAGGGTCGACCTCAGGCAGCGGGGTCTAGACGCATTGCGCAGCATTATCGTGGACGCGATCGTCGTGACCACCGGCCCGGCCCATGGCGGGATCCTGAAGTCCCAGCCTTTCCTGGCTGGCCTCGAGAAGGGAGGGGTGCTCACCGTTTGCGAAACCGGACTTGGGATCGCCTGCGATCTTCACGCTCGGGCCGTTGGCGCCGACCGGCGTGTGGAGCCGAACCTTTTCATCGCCGGGCCGCTGGCGCGTGGCACCTTCGGTGAATTGATGGGTCTGCCTCAGGTGACGGAGCATGCGGTTTTCGTTGCCCTAGAAGTAAAGGCACTGCTTCTGCGTGGCGAAGCGAACCGGCTTCACCCCGTCGTCGACTGAGTGCAAAGGGAGACGGCGAGCCGCAATTCGCCACTTCCGCTATTTCCGGGAGACATAATTTCTGATTTAGAAACAGCGGCTTGTTTGTCATTTCTGTAATGCCCAGACGAGTTGGGCCATTAAATTTGGTTTTGCCATTGCATATCTCAAGGCAGCGTCTATATATACCGCGTCGAACATTGCTTGTGACCTTTGTCTACGCGCCGAAGCGCTTCGTCAGATTTCCTTTCAAATATCGATCCACTCGGGTGATTATTTGCCCGTAATCTCATCATTGAAAGGAAATTGTTATGAGTTCAGGCACCGTAAAGTGGTTCAACAGCACCAAGGGTTTCGGTTTCATCCAGCCCGACGACGGCTCGACGGACGTATTCGTCCACATCTCCGCCGTTGAACGAGCAGGACTGCGCTCGCTCGTCGAAGGTCAGAAAGTTACCTACGACATCGTCCGCGACAACAGGTCCGGCAAGAGCTCGGCAGACAATCTGCGAGCTGCATAATTCGTCATTCGCCTCCGCTGACCACGGATGTACTGGCAGGGAGCGTTTGAATGACGGAGCGCCTTGCGTGTTCGAAAAGGACGCGCGGCGCTCAAGAGGAGGTCGGGGTAACGCCCGGCCTTTTTTGCTTGTGCCCCGAAGGGCACAGACGAAGGAGATGCGATGAGCCGGAACATCTACAATGTTGGCGATACGGTCGTGTTGAAGGCCGACCTTGTGCGCACGTTGGCCGCCAACAGGACCTGCCGCATCGTCGGCATTCTGCCCGCAGCCGAACACGGAGAAGCGCAGTATCGCGTCCGGTTTGGTACCGAGACCTTTGAACGTCGCATCTTCGAACACGATATCGATGCTTCGGAAACGGCCTTGCCGGCCAAGGCACACAGTCCGGCGGCAGCGGTCGCAGGCAAGCCCTGGCTCAAGCCGTTGCGCGTCAGGACAGCCAAGTGAAATGCCTGCCCTCAGCGCCAACGTGGTCGGTAACCCCGCCAAGGTCGCTGTAGCATTTTGAATTGCCACCCGTCGGTTCTATTGACGGGATCATGTAGTAACCTCATCGACACGGAAAGGATGTATTTTGCAGGTACTCGTCAGAGACAATAACGTCGACCAAGCTCTCCGCGTTCTCAAGAAGAAGATGCAACGCGAAGGCGTCTTCCGCGAAATGAAGATGCGCAGCGCCTACGAAAAGCCCTCCGAAAAACGTGCTCGCGAAAAGGCCGAGGCCGTTCGCCGCACGCGCAAGCTTGCGCGCAAGAAACTGCAGCGGGAAGGCCTTCTGCCCTCGCCGAAGAAAGTGGCGCGCACGCGCTGATCGCTTCTAAAAGTGAAGCGCCTGCGGGTGAAAGGCGCTCAAGCTTTTCCTCGCCCGCGCGAGCTCCGCCCTTCGTCCGAAGGGCGGAAAGCCTCCGGGCTCCGCATTCTGCCCCGCCACATCAAAAATCACTACGCCGCCCGCACCCACGATTTGGTCAGTCAAATGAGCGTTACGACGCGCACATGTCCGCGCCGTTCGATGACGTCGATGACGACCCGTGTGCCGGAACGGTTTGCCGCAACGTCGACGGAACCAGAGCCGATCTGCAGGTTCCCGATTTCGAGCTCCTCGATGAAATCGGGCAGGTAGGGCGTGTCAAAAGTGATCTGCATCTGCTTCGTATAGAATTCAATTCCGAGGCAGGACTGGATCAGCGACAGGGGCGCTGCAGCGGCCCATGCCTGTGGGCTGCAGGCGACCGGGTAGAAGGTCGGGCCCTGGGCGCGCTGGCGCGGAAAACCGCAGAAGAGTTCCGGAAGGCGGCGCAGCTCGATATAAGTCGAGGCGGCAAACAGGCCCTCGAAGATCCGGCCGGCCTGCTGGCGGTAGCCGTAACGTGCCAGACCGAGTGCGATCAGCGCGTTGTCATGCGGCCAAACCGAGCCATTGTGGTAGCTCATCGGATTGAAACGTCTTTCGGTGACCGGCACGGTGCGGATTCCCCAGCCCGAAAACGAGGCGCCGGACATCAGCGTTTTTGCGACCACTTCGGCCCGCTCCGGAATGGCAAGTCCGGTGAGCAGGGCGTGGCCGGCATTGGAGGAGCGGACTCGGCAGGGCTGCTTGTCGCCGTCGAGGGCGAGCACATAGGTGCCGAGCTCGGCATCGAAGAAGACCGAGTCGAAACGATGCCGCAGATCGTCGGCCCGGCGGGTGAACTCTATGGCCCGATCCTCTTGACCCAGAACCCGGAGCATCCTCGAGGCTGCCTCCCAGGCGCCGTAGACATAGGCCTGTACCTCCACAATGGCGATCGGCCCTCTGGCGAGCGTCCCGTCCGCGTGGAAGACGGAGTCGTGGCTGTCCTTCCAGCCTTGGTTGATGAGCCCCTCCTCGGTCCGGCGGCCGTATTCGACGAAGCCGTCGCCATCGCGATCGCCGTGGTCATCGATCCATTTCAACGCAGCCTCGATATTCGGCCAAATCGTCCGGATCGTTGCGATGTCGCCCGTACGCTGCAGGTACTGTCCGGCCAGCATCACGAAAAGCGGCGTCGAATCGACGCTGCCATAATAGCGGCGGAACGGCACTTCCCGTAATTCGGCCATCTCGCCGAAGCGAACCTCGTGCAGGATCTTGCCTGGCTCGGCATCCGACAGGGGGTCGAAATCCGTCGCCTGGTTGGCGGCGAGATGCGCGAGAACGCCTCGCGCAATCTCCGGATCGAGCCACAGGGTTTCGATTGCGGCGATGATCGCGTCGCGGCCGAACACCGTGCTGAACCAGGGAATCCCCGCATAGGGATAGGGCCCCTCGTTGGTGTCGGTGATCAGCATATAGAGGTCGGATATGCTGCGGCGGACGACCTCATTGAAGACTTCGTTCGAACTCACGATCGACGCCGCCCGTCCCGATGATGAGCGCAGGGCCCGCCTAGCATCCCTCAGCGCAAAGAAGAACGACCTGTGACCGATCGTGATCGCCGGCTCACGCTGGCAATTGATCTCCAAAAACAGCGTTCGGCTTTGACCCGGTGTAAGACCGATCTCGTAAACCGCTTCGGCTGCCGACAGATGCGAGGGCGGCGGATCGAAGCCGAGGCGGGTCGTCCGCTTCTGACCGTCGAGACCAGTATAGGAGAGATGAACCTCGCCCCGCTTGGTTGTCGGCGGATGCATCTGCCCGCGCAGCTTGCGCTGCTTGCCGCGGACCTCGAACAAATCCGCAAAATCGGCCGCAAAGGCCAGCCTGATTTCTATCTGCTGCGGCCTCTCGTGAAAGTTGCGCACCAAAATCCGTTCGTAGCAGGTGCCATTCCAGAGAAAGCGGGATCGCCTGAGATGGATCGAATCATGGGCAAGGGCGACAGCGCCACTCTCGTCCAGAAAGTCGGGATTGGTGAGGTCGCAGGTCAACGTCGCGTTGTCGTCTCTGAGCGTCGAGGAGAGGAGCAATGGTCGAGTGCCATTGATCGTCACGGCAAGATGGGAGAGATGGCGGGTATCGCGATGAAACACCCCTTCGGGGCTGCCAGATCCGCAATAGGCATCGCCGTTGTGGTCGAACACGGCGAAGGTATCACCATGCTTCAAGGTGTTCGGGCGCCGCTCCTGCAGGGAAGTGGATGCCGCAACCGAATATTCGGGCGGCTCGGGGACCGGAGGGTCGACGATCGCAGAAGACATGGCGCTTCCCTTGGCACGCGCGCCGGGGCCCCGCGGGCGCCCGCGAATGTTCGTTAACAACAGCCTCCGAATTTTGTTCCGGCCCTCGGGGAAATAAGTGAGCGCCCAGGATAACGAGAGCGCCAGATCATTTTTGACCAGCCGATGGCCACTGCACTGGCGCCACCCAGGCGTGGAACGGCGCCGGCTGCGCACCTCACCTTGCCTCTATGGAACAAGGCTGCAAGTGGCTGGTTTGAATGACATAAACAGTCGCGTTTCGCGACGGGAGGAGCCAAAATGAACAATGAGACAAGCGGCCGCGGTCTGGGTGACCAACCCAGTTGGCCTGCAACGACGCCGGAACGTGCCGGCAGTCAGCCTGGCGCGGGATCAAGCGGAGCCGAGGGCGCCACGGACCGGTCGCTGCAGCAAGCCGTGCGCGAGGATCTGGATGAGCTCCGGCAATTTGCCGATGAGCGGACAGAAGAAGCGAAGGAAGCTGTCAGCCGAATCGCCGAGGACGAGAAAAACCTGACGGCACGCCAACTGAGCGGCGTCGCCATGGCCCTTGAGAAAGTCGGTGGCGAACTCGAACAGACGGACCAAAGGGCGCTCGGCCGATATGCCAAACAGATGGGCAGTTCGCTGCAAGGTTTCGCGCGCGACATCGAGGGTCGCGACCTCAGCGACATTGCCGGAATGGCGGAAGACTTCGGCCGAAAACAGCCGCTCGCCTTTCTGGGCATGGCGGCGATCGCCGGATTGGCCGCCAGTCGCTTTCTGACGGCCTCGGCTCATCGCCGCAGCAGGCGGAGCGTTTCCCAACCATCGTCGCCGTCGCCATCGCCATCGGCAAGCAACAAACCCGGTGAAGGCGGGTGGAATTTTGAGGAGGATCGGCGCAATGGCTAATCATCGGGACGACCGCCCCCTGTCGGAACTCATGACCGGGCTGGTGGCGGACATATCTGGACTCTTCCGCAAGGAAATCGATCTGGCCAAGGCCGAGGCATCCGAGAATGTGAACCGGGCGATAGGCAGCCTGGAGACGCTTCTCATCGGCTTGATCTTCGCGATCGGTGCCATCGGCGTGCTGTTGAGCGCGGCCGTCCAGGGATTGGCCGCCTTTCTCGTCGCACAGGGCGTGACCGAACCAAACGCGGATGCCTTGTCGGCTGTCGTCATAGGCGTCGCAATCGCACTCCTCGCTTGGGCGATGATCTCGCGCAGTCTCTCGACGTTGCGGGGCAGCAGTCTCAAGTTCGAGAGAACGGCCAGTTCGCTGCAGCGCGACATCGACGTTGTTAAGGAGAGAGTGCAATGAACGATTATTCCCACACGCACTCGGCCGCCGAACTGCAGCGAGAGATCGAGGCCGATCGCCAGCGGATCGAGGAAAAGCTCCACGCCATCCAGGAGCGCATGTCGCCGGGCCAACTGATGGACGAGGTGCTCGACTATGCCAAGACGAGCGGCGGCGCTGAATATCTGAGCAATCTCGGCGTGGCACTGAAGGCAAATCCCCTACCCGTGGCGCTGATGGGGGTAAGCCTCGCCTGGCTGCTCGCCAATCCGGGCTCACGCGCGCCACGATTCACGGACAATGCCGCTGACGAGTATCCGCTCGCGACAGTCGCGGGTTCGGTGAAACGAACCGGTCCGGTCGAGGAGAGCTTCGGCGAGCGCTACAGCCAGTTCGCCGATGAAAGCGGCAATCGCTTCAGGGCGATGACGGATGCTGCCGGGCGCCGCGCCGGTCATTTCGTCGACCAGAGCGGCAAGGTCTATCGCGGCTTTGCCGACGCAGCCGGCAAGCAGATCGAAGACATAAGGGACGAGACCGGTGCCCTGTTCGACGAGGCCTCCGGTTGGGCGTCCAGGACATGGCAACAGGTGAGTGCTTCGGCGAGCCGCATGTCCGACTCCATTGCGGAGACCGGCAGGTCTCTCGCTGGCAGCGTACAGTCGGCCGGCCGATCGCTGGAAGATCAGGGCGCACGTTTGAATGCGGCGATCCTCCAGCATTTCCGCGATCAGCCGCTCGTCGGCGGGGCGCTTGCCTTCGCCGTCGGCGCGGCGATCGGGGCGGCGCTGCCCCACACGGACACCGAGGACGAAGCCATGGGCGAGGCGGCGGACGAAATGCGCAGCAGCCTAGCCGCGAAGACGAATGCTGCGGTCGGCGACGCAATCGGGACGGCACAGGAAGCGATGGATAGGACGGGTGCTGCCGCACTGGAAGCGCACGACGCCGCCCGGGAGCGTGTCCGCGAAGCGCTTCGGGAGTGACGTTTCCGCGCGGCCCGTAGCAGATCGACGATCGCCGCGGTCCGGTCCACTTCGACGGGCGACACTGCTTCGTTGTGTCGTCCGTTGCGACACCCAGCTCTTCAGCATCGAGGTACTGCACGTCACCCTGCTCACGACCGTCTGAGTTCGATTATCCGCGGCGGGACTAAGCGGCGGATTTTCCAGTGTCCACTGGAATGCTCCTCCATCGGGCATTCGCTAAGGCATAGACCGGCCATTGTTCGTAACCGGCTCCTGCAACTCTCCGGCTGTTGACATTTTTTGCAGAACATGAAATTTCTTTCAGAAGGCGATAAAAATATCATGCAATGCAAAAATTATCACGCGGCGCAGCATCGGGTGGAGCAATGGCGATCATCGGGGGATTGGCGGTTCGAGATGATGAGGCAAGCATGGCGACGCGAGCTGCCTGGCTGCATTACGCCGGCGGGTTGACGCAGGCGGAAGTCGCCAAGCGCCTGGGCCTGACCTCGTTGAAAGCCCACCGCTTGATCATGAGGGCTAATCAGGAAGGCCTGGTGAAGGTCTATATCGATGGCGACGTTTCCGAATGCGTCGAGCTCGAGCAGAGGCTTTCCGGCCGCTACGGTCTCGACTACTGCGAGGTGGTGCCGGATTTCGACAGCGACGACCTGCCGTTGAAGGCGCTCGGCATATCGGGGGCACAGTTTTTGAGGCGGGAGATCGAGCGCGGCGAGACGGCGCTGATCGGTGTCGGCCACGGGCGAACGCTTGCCGCCTGCGTCGAATACCTGCCGCGCACCGCCAGCAACAACACGCGCTTCGTCTCCCTGCTCGGCGGCCTGACGCGCAAATTCTCGGCCAATCCGCACGACGTGAT
This sequence comes from Sinorhizobium fredii USDA 257, assembly GCF_000265205.3. Lineage (NCBI taxonomy): Bacteria > Pseudomonadati > Pseudomonadota > Alphaproteobacteria > Hyphomicrobiales > Rhizobiaceae > Ensifer > Ensifer fredii. Next base: position 1,377,473 of record NC_018000.1, on the reverse strand, counting down.
CCACCGTCTGGCGGAACGCACCGGTGCGGAAGCCTATGTGATGCCGGTGCCGTTCTTCGCCAACACGGTGGAGGACCGCGACGTGCTCTTCAGCCAGCGGGGCGTTCGCGAGGTCTTCGAACTGGCGAAGTCGGCCGATTTGTTGATGGTCGGTATCGGCACGGCCGAGCGCGAGGCATCGCTGGTCGCGACTGGCATGATCGAGATGAGCGAAATCGAGGACATCCAGCAAAGCGGCGCCATGGGCGAACTGCTCGGTCACTTCTTCGACGCGAAGGGCAGGCCGATCGAGACGGCGCTTTCCAACCGCACCTTCACGCTCGGCCGGGAGGACTTGCGGTACCGCCGCACCGTGGCGGTCGCCGGCGGCAGGATCAAGGCACGGGCGATCCGTGCCGTGCTCGAAAGCGGGCTCCTGAACGGGCTCATCACCGACGAGCGAACGGCGCAAGCGCTCGCCGTCTAGCGGGCAACATTTGAGGCCGCGGTAAGGGGAGGAAACCACCGCGGCCGGGAGGCAATGCCGGTCGGGTAGCCGGTCAGCTCAGCGGAGCATTCTTACCCGCAACGGAGGAGAGAACAGATGTATGAAAAGGAGAAAGACCTCATAAGCGCATTCCTGCGCGGGGAGGTGGACCGCCGCGGCCTGCTGAAGGGCCTGGGTGCGGCAGGTCTGACGGCCGGCACCGCAGGGACTTTGTTCAACATGATGTCGACCGAGGCGCTTGCCGCCGACTTCGACTGGAAGGCGCATTCCGGCAAGTCGGTGAAGCTGCTCTTGAACAAGCATCCCTATGCCGACGCTATGATCGCCAACCTGCGGGCCTTCAAGGACCTGACAGGCATGGAGGTCACCTACGACGTCTTCCCGGAGGACGTCTATTTCGACAAGGTGACGGCGGCGCTCTCATCGAGCTCGACGGAATACGATGCCTTCATGACCGGTGCCTACATGACCTGGACCTACGGTCCGGCCGGCTGGATCACCGACCTCAACGAGTGGATCAAGGATGCGTCGAAGACCAACCCGCAATATGGCTGGGACGATTTCCTGCCGGGCGTCAAGGCATCCTGCGCCTGGAACGGCCAGCCGGGCGGCGCGCTCGGTTCGGAAGACGCCAAGCAATGGTGCATTCCGTGGGGCTATGAGCAGAACAACCTCTCCTACAACAAGGAGATGTTCGACAAGGTCGGGGTCGGTGTTCCGAAGAACCTCGATGAACTGCTGACGACCGCCGCAAAGCTCACCAAGGACGTCGGTGGTGGCGTCTATGGCATCGGCGTGCGCGGCTCGCGTTCCTGGGCCACCATCCATCCGGGCTTCCTCTCCGGCTACGCGAACTTCGGCCAGAAGGACCTGAACGTTTCGGCCGACGGCAAGCTATCGGCCGCGATGAACACGCCGGAGTCGAAAGCCTTCCACGCCAAGTGGGTGCAGATGATCCAGGAAAGCGGCCCGAAGGACTGGTCGACCTATACTTGGTATCAGGTCGGCACCGACCTCGGCGCCGGCGCCTCCGCCATGATCTACGACGCCGACATTCTCGGCTATTTCATGAACGGCGGCGATAACAAGATGGCCGGCAAGCTCGCCTATGCGCCCTTCGCCGCCAATCCGGCCGCATCGGCACCGACGCCGAACATCTGGATCTGGTCGCTGTCGATGTCCAACTTCTCCAAGGACAAGGATGCGGCCTGGTACTTCCTGCAATGGGCGAGCGGCCTCGAGCACGCGATCTTCGGCGCGACCAAGATGGATTTCGTCAATCCGGTTCGGGCTTCCGTCTGGAAGGACGAGATCTTCCGCGAACGGCTGAAGAAGAGCTATCCGGGCTATGTCGAGATGCACGACATTTCCGCGCCGGGCGCCAAGATCCACTTCACCGCCCAGCCTTTGTTCTTCGACCTCACCACCGAATGGGCGGCGACGCTCCAGAAGATGGTGGCGAAGGAAGTGCCGGTCGACGAGGGCCTCGACAAGCTCGCCGAAAGCATCAACCGGCAGCTTGCGGAAGCTGGTCTCGGCTGATTGCGGCGATGCCGGTCTGTCCCTGGGCGGACTGGTCCACTGACGTTAACCGGGCATACGAGGAGGGGGCCTGGCTGCGCCGGCCGCGGCCGGCCCCTTCATCGCCATCGACAAGCAATTGAACGGAGCTGGCCATGGCTTCAGTGACGCAACCCGGGGCTAGGACCCGCGGGTTCAGGATCAGCAAGAGGGTTCTGCCCTATGTGCTTTCCCTGCCGGCGCTTCTCGTCTGCATCGGCATCCTGATCCCGTTTTTCTCGGCGGTGGTCTATTCCTTCCAGCGCTACCGGCTGAGCCAGCCCTGGGCACGCCAGTTCAACTGGGGTGAGAACTATCTGAATTTCTTCACCGATCCGGGCTTCTGGAACACGCTCAGGGTGTCGCTGCTCTATGCCGGCACCACGGTGATCCTGGAGCTTCTGCTCGGCCTCGGCATCGCGCTGCTCCTGCAGCGGCGCTCGACCGTGAACAACTTCATCTCGATCATGCTGCTGCTGCCGCTGATGACGGCACCGGCGCTGGCAGCGCTGATGTGGAAGCTGATGACCAATCCCGGCTTCGGGATCCTGAGCTATTTCGCCAGTCTGATCGGACTGGAGAACTTCCGCTGGGCATCCTCACCGGACACGGCGCTCCTGACCGTCGTACTCGTCGATATCTGGGTCTACACGCCCTTCATCATGATCCTGTTGCTGGCCGGCCTGCGCTCGCTGCCGACCCAGCCCTTCGAGGCGGCGGCGCTCGACGGCGTACCGCGCACCTTCGTCTTCTTCCGCATCACCCTGCCGATGTTGACGCCCTATATCCTGACGGCGACGCTCTTCCGGCTGCTCGACTCGATCCAGCAGTTCGACATCATCTATGCGATGACCCAGGGTGGCCCGGGTGATACGCTGACCGTCTTCCAGGTCGAGGCCTATCTCAACTTCTTCCAGTCGACCAATGTCGGCCGCTCCGCCGCGCTGCTGATCATCCTGTGGGCGATTACCTACGCGCTGTCGAACGTCTTTATCAAGAACTGGCTACGGCTGCGCGAACGCGCCCGCGGCGAGGCGTAGGAGGTCAAGATGGAAACCATGTCTCCGCTCGAACGGGCCCTGCGCGGCGTCGCCCTGACGTTGGTCGTCGTCTTCTTCATGTTCCCGATCGTCTGGATCCTGCTGATGTCCTTCCAGACAAACGAGACGATTCTCAGGATACCGCCATCGGTAGTCTTCACGCCGACACTCGACAATTATGCGGCATTGATCACCGGCAGGCTGCAGACCGCCGCCGGAACGCTCGACATCGCCTTCATGCGCAACCTCGGGAACTCGGTATTCCTCTCCGTCGTCTCAGTTGCCGTGGCGCTGCTCCTCGGCGTACCCGCCGCCTACGCTTTCGCGCGGCACAAGTTCAGGGGTTCGGAGGACATCGCTTTCACGCTGCTCTCCTTCCGCTTCGCACCGCCTCTGCTCGTGCTGCTGCCGCTGACCCAATATTTCCAGTGGCTCGGTCTCTCGAACACCTATTTCGGCCTCATCTGGGTCTACCAGCTGATCTGCCTGCCGCTCATCCTCTGGATCGTGCGCGGCTATTTCGAGGACATCTCGGCCGATGTCGAATATGCCTATCGCATCGCCGGCCATTCCTGGTTCGCGACCTTCCGCAAGATCGCCCTGCCGCTGGCGGGGCCGGGGATCGCGGCGGCCGGCCTGCTCGCCTTCATCTTCGCCTGGAACAATTTCGTCTTCGCACTGGTGCTGGCATCGGCTGACAAACAGCCGGTGACGGTCGGCGCGCTTGCCTTCGTCACCGCCTCGGGCATCCAATACGGCCAGATCGCCGCGGCCATCGTGCTGTCGATCACGCCGACGCTTGCTCTCGCACTCTACGCCCAGCGCTACCTCGTCGAGGGCCTGTCGCTCGGTGCGGTGAAGGGATAATCGCATATGACCACCCTGCAACTGAAGAACATCGTCAAGCGCTACAAGAGCCAGACGGTCCTCGACGACCTCTCGCTCGATGTCGGCGATGGCGAGCGGCTGGTGCTCTTCGGCCCGTCCGGTGCCGGCAAGACGGTGCTTCTGAGGCTCGTCGCCGGCGTCATCGATCCGGACGCGGGCCGGGTGCTGATTGGCGGCGAGGACATGACGGACGTCGATGCGGAGCATCGCGGCGTTGGCATGGCCTTCCAGAACTTCGCGCTGTTCCCGCATATGAGCGCCTTCGACAATATCGCCAGCGCACTGACGGCTCGCAGGTCGTCGAAGGAGGCGATCGCTGCCGGGGTCGAGAAGGTGGCGAAGCTCCTGAAGATTGACCACGTGCTCACTCACCATCCGAAGGCGCTTTCCAACGGGCAGAAGCAGCGCACGGCGCTTGCCCGCGCGCTGGTCGGCTCGCCGCCGCTGCTGCTGCTCGATGACCCTTTGCGCAACGTTGATGCCAAGCTGCGGTTCGAGATGCGCCTGGAACTGCCCCGGCTTCTCGCCGCGCAGGGCGCGACGGTCATCTACGTCACCCAGGACTACAAGGAAGCGATGGCGCTCGGCGACCGGATCGCCGTCTTGTTTGAGGGACGCCTGCGCCAGGTCGGCACACCGGCGGACATATACAACACGCCGGCGGAGATCGAGATCGCCCGGCTGTTCGGCGACCCGACGATCAATCTGCTCGACGTCGTGCCGCAGCGCGGCCCTGACGGCGCCTTCGCGGAACTCTCCGGCGTCCGCCTCCGCCTGCCAGGCTTCGGGGCGGAAATCGTCGGCAAATCGTGCGTCCTCGGCATCCGGCCGGAAAGCATCGCCTTCACCGAAGCCTCGGCGCCGGGTGCGATCCCCGTCAGGGTGGAGGCGGAAACGCCGCTGAACGAGAAGACCGTGACCCTGACGCTGACCGCGCGCGGCCGGGAAATCCTTGTCTCGCGTCCGGCCGGAACGCCGGGCCCGGTGGCCGGACCCGCGCACCTTGCCGTCAACAGCCGGGCGACCCTGCTGTTCGACAAGGAAAGCGGCCGGCTGATGCGGCCATCGGAGGTTGCCTCCAAGCGCAATGGAGAAGCGGCATGAGCGACATCGCGCTTTTGTTGAAGGACGTCGACAAGTTCTACGGCCCGATCGATTACGGCGTCCACGCCGTCAAGAAACTCAGCATGAATGTCAGAAAGGGCGAGATCATCGCGCTCCTTGGCTCGTCCGGCTGCGGCAAGACCTCGACCTTGCGGATGATCGCCGGCTTCGAGGCGGTGTCGCGCGGCAAGATCTCGCTTGGCGGCCGCGAGATCCAGACATTCCCGCCGGTTCGCCGCAATGTGGCAATGGCGTTCGAAGGCTATTCGCTCTATCCGCCGCTGACCGTGCGGGAAAACATCGCCTTCGCGCTCAAGGCTTCGAAGCTGTCGCACAGCACTGTCGATGAGAAGGTGGCGAGCATCGCCAAGCTGCTCGAGATCGAGGATATACTCGGCCGCTATCCGAGCTCGATCTCCGGTGGCCAGCAGCAGCGCGCCTCGCTGGGGCGGGCATTGATCCGCGACGCGAGCCTGCACCTGCTGGACGAACCGATGGGGCAGCTCGAGCCGCAATTGCGCGCCGTGCTGCGCGGTCGCATCAAGCACTACATCAAGGAACGCGGCCTGACCGCCATTCTCGTCACGCACGACCAGACCGAAGCAAATGCGCTTGCCGACAGCATCGCCGTCATGGAAGGCGGCGTGCTGCAGCAGTTCGACACGCCGCAGCGGATCAAGGAGCGGCCGGCCAATCTCTTCACCGGTACCTTCGTCGGCGAACCGCCGATGAACATCTTCGAGGCGAGCGTCACGGCCTCCGAAAGCCGCCTTGCCTTTGGGCTCAAGGACGGTATCCGGCTCGACTACGCGGCTTCCGATTTCTCGCATGCTGTCCGCGACGCGCTGACAAAACGCCAGCGGGTGGTTCTCGGCGTCAGGCCCTATGCGGTCAAGCGCAGTCCCGACGGTGTCACCGGCCGCGTCGCCGTCAATCAGTGGCTTGGCGACCAGACGCATATCGCCGCGGATTTCGCCGGCGGCACCTTGGTCCTGGTCGAGCACGATCGGACAAATCTCGAGGTCGGGCAGCCGATCGGAATCCGCCTCGAACCGGCGAGCCTCCACGTCTTCGATGGCGACAGCGGTATGGCGATCTCGCATGGAGAGGAGCTCGCCTGATGCGCGACATCCTGATCGGCATCGATGCGGGGACGTCGGTCATCAAGTCGGTGGCTTTCGACCTCGGCGGTCGGCAGATCGCCATGGCAGCCGTTCCGAACAGCTATGAGGCGGTGGGGCGCACCGGCAGCGTCCAGGACCTGCGCCGCACCTGGACGGATACCGTGAAAACCCTGGTCGAGCTTTCGACCAGGATCGAGAACCTCCCTGGCCGTGTTGCTGCGATCGCGGTGACCGGTCAGGGAGACGGCACCTGGATGATCGACAGCGTCGGCGAGCCGGTCGGCAAGGGCTGGCTCTGGCTCGACGCACGTGCGAGCGAGACGGTCGAGCGGCTGCGTGGCGACAGCGGCGATGTCGAGCGGTTCTCGCGCACCGGCTCCGGACTCGCCGCCTGCCAGCAGGGGCCGCAATTGCGCTGGATGAAGGACAATGCGCCGGAGATGCTTGCCGGCGCGACCACGGCCTTCCACTGCAAGGACTGGCTCTATTTCAACCTCACGGGCAAGCGCGCCACCGATCCATCGGAGGCGAACTTCACCTTCGGCGATTTCCGCACGCGCCAATATTGCGATGCGGTGATTTCCTTTCTCGGCCTAGAAAGTCTCAAGCACCTGCTGCCGGAAATTGTCGATGGCGCAACATCGCATCATCCGCTGTCGCAGGCCGCCGCGTCGGCGACCGGCCTCCCGGCCGGGACGCCCGTGGTGCTCGGTTATGTCGACGTGGTGTGCACGGCGCTCGGCGCCGGGCTCTATGACCCGGGGACCGACGCCGGCTGTTCGATTATCGGCTCGACCGGCATGCATATGCGCCTGGCGACGAGCGCCGATGACGTTCGGCTCAACCGGGACCTGACCGGCTACACGATGTGCATGCCGATCCCGAACACCTATACGCAGATGCAGTCGAACATGGCGGCGACGCTCAATATCGACTGGATCCTTTCGATCGCCGGCGGCGTGCTCAAGGGAATGGGGGTCGAGAAGTCCAAGGGCGAGTTGTTGGCGCATGTGGATGGCTGGCTGCAGGAAGCGAAGGGCACGCCGCTTCTTTTCGAGCCCTATATTTCCGAAGCCGGCGAGCGGGGGCCCTTCGTCGACGCCTCGGCGCGCGCCTCCTTCGTGGGGCTGTCCAGCACCCACGGCTTCGGCGACATGGTGCGCGCCGTCTTTGACGGCCTCGCCCTTGCGGCCCGCGATTGTTACGCCGAAATGGGGCCGCTGCCCGAATGCATTCGCCTGACCGGCGGGGCGGCGCGGAGCGCCTCTTTGCGCCGCATCCTCGGCGGTGCGTTGGGCGCCAGCATCCAGACCAGCGAACGCGAAGAGGCGGGTGCCGCGGGCGTGGCGATGATCGCCGCCGTTTCGCTCGGCATCTATCCTTCGATGGCCGATTGCGTCGGCGAGTGGGTGCGGCCGCACCAGCGACCGGCCGAACCGGCCGACGCGGCGCTCGTCCGTCGCTATGACGCGCTTTTCCCCGCCTACCAGCAGTCGCGCCTCGCGCTCAGGCCAGTCTGGCACGCGCTCTCCCACGCGGCCGGATCGGCAGATCAACAGGAAAGACCGAAATGAAGAAGATAGCCATCATCGGCGACCGGTTCATGCTGCCGGATGTGTTCCGCGACAAGATCGTCGCGGCCTGCGGCGACGGGCATGAGATCCGCACCCTCGAACAGCCCTGGCCGGACGTGGCGATGGAACATGGCTATGCGATCGAGGGCATGGATGGACTGAAGGAATATCTCGGCAAGCCGAACGAAATCGTCGATTTCATCGGCGACTCCGAAATCCTGGTCACGCAGCTTGCGCCCGTGTCGCGGGCGATGCTTTCGCAACTGCCGAACTTGAAGCTCGTCGCCGTCTCGCGCGGCGGTCCGGTCAATATCGACATGAATGCCGCCCGCGATGCAGGCGTACGGGTCGTCAATACGCCCGGCCGCAATGCGAGTGCGGTGGCGGAGTTCACGATCGGCGCCATCCTGGCCGAGACGCGGCTGATCCGGGTGGGCCACGAGGCGCTGAGGCGAGGCGAATGGCGCGGCGATCTCTATCGCGCCGACCGCACCGGGCGGGAGCTTTCGGAGATGACCGTCGGCGTCATCGGCTACGGCAACATCGGCACCAAGGTTGTCAGACTGCTGCGCGCCTTCGGCACCAGGGTGCTCGTCCATGATCCCTATGTGCAGCTCAGCGCCGAGGACCGCAATGCCGGTGTCGAGCACGTTTCGCTCGACGACCTGCTGGCGCGATCGGACGTGGTGACTCTGCATCCGCGCGTCACCGCAGAAACGCGGAACATGATGAACTCGGAGACCTTCGCGAAGATGAAGCCGGGGGCGATCTTCGTGAACACCGCACGCGGGCCGCTTTGCGACTATGAGGCGCTCCATGAAAACCTTGTCAGCGGCCACCTTTCGAGCGCCATGCTGGAGACCTTCGCGGTCGAGCCGGTGCCGGAAGACTGGCCGTTGCTGAAGCTCCCCAACGTCACCCTGACGCCGCACATCGCAGGTGCTTCGGTCCGAACCGTCACCTATGCAGCCGAAATGGCGGCGGAAGAGGTGCGCCGCTACATCGCCGGCCTGCCGCCGGTCAATCCGTGTTGAGGGCGGCGATGAGCGACACCGGGACATACGATCTTTTCGTCATCGGCGGCGGCATCAACGGCGCGGGCATTGCCCGCGACGCGGCGGGGCGGGGGCTCTCCGTCCTGCTTTGCGAGAAGGACGATCTTGCCCAGGGTACCAGCTCGCGATCCGGAAAGCTCGTGCATGGCGGCTTGCGCTATCTCGAATATTACGAGTTCCGGCTGGTACGCGAGGCGCTGATCGAGCGCGAGGTGCTCCTGGAATCGGCGCCGCACATCATCTGGCCAATGCGCTTCGTGCTGCCGCATAATCCGGTCGACCGCCCAGCCTGGCTCGTCCGCCTCGGCCTGTTCCTCTACGACCATCTCGGCGGCCGCAAGCGCTTGCCGGGCACCCGGACGCTCGACCTCAGGACCGCGCCGGAAGGCGCTCCGGTCCAGCCGGCCTATGGCAAGGCATTCGAATATTCCGACTGTTGGGTGGACGACGCCAGGCTTGTCGTCTCGAACGCGCTCGATGCAGCGAAGAGGGGTGCCCGGGTCCTGACGCGCACCGCCTGTACCAGCATCCGCCGCCGCGGCGATCTCTGGCATGTCGAGCTGACCGATGCAAAGACCGGCGCCAAGACCGAGGTCAAGGCGCGCTGCATTGTCAACACCGCCGGCCCCTGGGTCAACGACGTGATCGGCCGGGTCGCCGGGCTCAACTCGCGCCGCAGCGTTCGGCTCGTCAAGGGCAGCCATATCGTCGTGCCGAAGTTCTGGGAGGGGCGGCAGGCCTATCTCGTCCAGAATCCCGACAAGCGCGTCATCTTCGTCAATCCCTATCAGAACGATCTGGCACTGATCGGAACTACCGACATTCCCTACGAGGGACGGCCGGAGGACGTCGCGGCCGATGCCGGCGAGATCGCCTACCTGCTGAAGTCGGTGAACCGCTATTTCAAGCAGCAGCTCACCGATACGGACATCATCCAGAGCTTCTCCGGGGTCAGGCCGCTCTATGACGACAATGCCCAGAACCCTTCGGCGGTGACGCGCGACTATATTTTCGAGCTGGATGCGGCAAATGGAGAGGCACCGCTGCTTTCCGTCTTCGGCGGCAAGATCACCACCTTCCGCAAACTCTCCGAACATGCGCTGGAGCGGCTGAAGCCATTCTTTTCAAAGATCGGGCCGGCCTGGACGGCGGGTGCCCACTTGCCCGGCGGCGACATGGCGGATGCGGATTTTGACCAGTTCCTCGGCGAGCTTCGCGCCCGCTATCGCTGGCTGCCTGCCGATCTCGCCAAGCACTATGCCCGGCTCTACGGCACGCGGACACACGCGTTGATCGGCGGCGCCACCTCGATCGAGGAGCTCGGCACGGCCTTCAGCCGGCTTTTCCGCGAGCGCGAAGCCCGCTTCCTGATCGACACCGAATGGGCGCGTACGGCGGAAGATCTGCTCGAGCGCCGCACGAAACATGGCCTTCATATGAGCGAAGCCGAAAAGCGGGCCTTCGCCGGCTGGCTCGAGGGCCAGCAGGCAGCAGCATGAGAAAGGGGCAGGCGATGTTGCGAAGCTCCGAATTCGAAGCGCTTCTGGATCTATCAGCTCGCATCGGCGCCGATCCGGAGCTCGTCCAGGGCGCGGGCGGCAACACCTCGATCAAGGAGGGCGACACCCTCTGGATCAAGGCTTCGGGCCTCTGGCTAGCCGAGGCCAGTAAGCGCGATATTATGGTGCCGGTCGCGCTCGACCCGTTGCTCGACGCCCTGGAGCAGGACGATCCGGCGGCGGAGAAGGCCCAGGATTTCGTCATCGAGGCGCTCAACCCTTCCGGACTCAGGCCGTCGATCGAGACCACGGTGCACGCGCTGATGCCGCAGAAGGTGGTGCTCCACGTTCATTGCGTCGCGACGATCGCAGCCGCGGTGCAGACCAATGCTGCGGCCATCGCGGCCGAAAGGCTTGCCGGCATTCCTCATGCCTTCGTTCCCTATGCCCGTCCTGGCCTGCCGCTCGCCAGGGCGATCGGCGAACGGATCGACGCGGACACCTCCGTGCTGGTGCTCGGCAATCACGGGCTTGCGGTTGCCGGCGATACGATCGAGGATGCAGCGCTTCTTCTTGTCGACGTCTCGGATCGTTTTGCCGGGCTCGTCCGCACGGCTCCGGCTGCCGATCTGCCCACGCTGTCGCGCCTTGCCGTCAACAGCGCCTATCGCCTCCCCGAAGACGCAAGACTGCACGACGCCGCAACCGATCTCGAGAGCTGCAGGATTGCTGCCGGCGGTAGCCTCTATCCCGATCATGTGATCTTTCTCGGCAAGGGGTCGGTGATCGCCGCTCCGGAGGATACGGCGCTTTCGCTCGAGGAGCGTTTTCGCGGCGCCGGAGAGACCCTGCCGCCGGTTCTTCTTTTTCCGGGCAAGGGCGTACTGGTCCTCAAGGACGCCTCCGCCGGCGCGCTCGCCATGGCGCGCTGCCTCTCGGATGTAGCCTCGCGCATTCCGGCAAACGCGCGACTGCGTTATCTGACGGACGCGGAGAATGCCGAGCTGCTCGGCTGGGATGCGGAGAAATACCGCCAGCAGCTGAACCGGGCCGGGCAGGTGCTGCAATGAGCGGGGAAGGCAGACTCGTCCTCGGCATCGATGTCGGCACGTCCGGCGTCCGCGCCGTTGCGATGGACGGCGTCAGCGAGATCGTCGCGTCGGGCACCGCCAAACTTGCCGCCTTCTCCTCCGACCATCGTGATCCGCTCGGTTGGTGGAAGGCTCTGCAGGCGGCCCTTCTGGAGACGCTCGCGGCGATCGATCCGGCGCGCGTGCGTGCGATCAGCATTGACGGCACCTCCGGCACGATGCTGCCGGTCAGCGTTGACGGAGCGCCGCTCGCGACGCCACTGATGTATAACGATCCGATCGCCGACCTTGCCATCCTCGACAGCATTGCCGCGCATGCTCCAAAGGAAAGCGCCGCGCATGGCCCAACCTCCGGCCTCGCGAAGCTGCTGGCGTTTCAACCGCTCCCCGGCATCTTCCGTGTGATCCACCAGGCGGATTGGCTGGCCGGGCATTTTACCGGCCTCTACGACGTTACCGACGAGAACAATGCGCTGAAGAGCGGCTACGATCCGGTCAGCCGATGCTGGCCTGACTGGCTCGCCCACACCGGTGCGAGGACCGAACTGCTGCCGGACGTCATGCCGGCCGGCGCGCCCGTTGCGACGATCTCGCCGGCGGCGGCGGAAGCCTTCGGACTGCCGGGCGATACGGTTGTCGTTGCCGGGACAACGGACGGCTGCGCCTCATTCCTGGCCACCGGCGCCGACAAGCCGGGCGACGGCGTCAGCGCGCTCGGCACGACCTTGACGGTGAAGATGCTGTCGGACAGGCCGCTGTTTGCCCCGGACTATGGGCTCTACAGCCACCGGATCGGCGACATGTGGCTTGCCGGCGGTGCCTCCAACACGGGCGGCGCGGTGCTTGCCGCGCATTTCAGCGCCGAGCGGATCGCCGAACTTTCGGCGCCGATCGATCCCAATACGGAGACGGGGCTCGATTTCTACCCCTTGACGAAACCCGGTGAACGCTTTCCGATCGCCGATCCCAAGCTTATGCCGCGCATGACGCCGCGCCCGGCCGACGACGGGGAATTCTTGAAGGCGATCTTCGAGGGGATCGCCGGGGTCGAGAGCCTCGCCTATGAGCGGCTCGTATCGCTCGGCAGCCCCCGCCTTCGCTCAGTCCGCACCGTCGGCGGCGGCGCCAGGAACCCGGCCTGGACGGCGATCCGCGCGCGCAAACTCGGCGTACCGTTCCCGCCGGCGCGCTCCGAGGAGGCGGCCACCGGCACGGCGCGGCTTGCGCTTTCCGGCGCAAGGGAGGCGGGCGTGCTATGAGCGCCATCCGCACAATCCCCGGCATGTCGGCGATCGCCGACAGCTATGATGCCTTCCTGGTCGACCAGTTCGGCGTCTTGAGAGACGGACGCGAACCTTATCCGGGTGCCGCCGAGACGCTTGTCCGCCTCAAGCAGGCTGGCAAGCGGGTCATCATCCTATCGAATTCCGGCAAGCGCTCGGCGGAAAACGACCGCCGCCTGGCAGAACTTGGCTTCGAGCCCGGCAGCTGGGACTGGTTCCTGACGTCGGGGGAGGTCGCCTGGCAGCTCCTGAAGTGGGAAGGGGCGGCCGCAGAGGGCAAGACGCGTAAATGCCTGCTGATCAGCCGCGACGGCGACTTGTCGCCGCTGAAGGGCCTCGATCTCGTCCGGACCGAGAGCGGCGAGGAGGCCGATATCGTGCTGCTTGCGGGAAGCGAGGGCGACGTCCACCCGCTTGTCCATTACGAGGACCTGCTTCGACCCGCGGCGCGGCGCGGTGTCCCCTGCCTCTGCACAAACCCGGACAAGCTGATGCTGACGAGGACCGGTCTGGCCTTCGGCGCCGGGCGCATCGCCGAACGCTATGAAGGGCTCGGCGGCAAGGTCCGCTGGATCGGCAAGCCGTTCCCCGACATCTACGACTTCGCGCTCGATTTCCTCGGTCGGCCCGATCCGGCGCGGGTCTGCGCTATCGGCGACAGCGTCGAGCATGACATCGCCGGTGCGGCCGCCGCCGGGTTCGGTTCGGTGCTGGTCGCCACCGGCATTCTCGAGCACCAGTCGGAGGATGAGCGCCGGCGGCTCTTCGCCGAGCACGCTGCCATGCCCGATTTCATTCTCCCGCAATTTCTCTGGTAGCCAGGAGACCGGCCATGGCCTTCACGCTGTCGCTCAACACCAATCCCCTCGTCAACCGCTTCGCCGAGCCGGACGACCTGATCGACACCATCGCCGAGAAGATCCGAATCGGCTATGTGCAACTCACTCACGAATTCGTCAATCCGGGCTGGCCGGCGGCGACGGTCAGCAAGGTGACCCGGCAATTCCGAGCCGCACTCGCCCGCACCGGCGTTAAGATCACCTCCGGGATGACGGGCCCCTATGGCCGGCTCAACCATTTTGGCCATCCCGACCCGGATGTGCGACGCTACTATGTCGACTGGTTCAAGACCTTCGCCGACATCTCGGCCGAGCTCGGCGCTTCCGGCATCGGTACGCAGTTCGCGATCTTCACCCTGAGGGACTACGACGATCCGGTGCGGCGCGAGGACCTGATGGCGATCGCCATCGACTGCTGGCGCGAGGTGGCAGAGCACGCCAAGGCGGCTGGCCTCTCCTATGTCTTCTGGGAACCGATGTCGGTCGGCCGCGAATTCGGCCATACGATCGAGGCCTGCCGTGAGCTCGACCGCCGTCTCGCGCGGGCCGAGCTGCCGATCCCGATGAAGATGATGGTCGATATCGACCATGGCGACGTGACGTCGAACAACCCGGCCGACATCGATCCCTATGCCTGGGCGGAAGCCTTTCCGCGGCAATCGCCGATCATCCACATCAAGCAGTCGTCGATGAACAAGGGCGGCCATTGGCCCTTTACAGCCGCCTACAACAAGGATGGCCGCATCACGCCCGAGCGGCTGCTTGATGCCGTCAGAAGGGGGGGCGGGACGGACAACGAGATCTGCCTCGAACTTTCGTTTCGCGAACGCGAACCGACGGATCACCGGGTGGTCGAGATGATCCGCGAGTCGGTGGAATTCTGGGAACCTTACATCGATACGGGGGTAACCCGGCGATAAAAATCACATTGAAATGTAACAAAATATCAAATCGTGAGTTGAAAAATCACATCGGTATGTTATTTCCTGCTTAGGTTACGGAGGCAGGTCCGTACCGAAGAGGACGATGGCAGTGAAACTGGAAGCCAGGCGACAGGCGATCATGGACGTTTTGATGGAGGCGGGAACGGCCTCCGTCGAAGACCTCGCCATTCGTTTTGGCGTCAGCAAGATGACGGTGCATCGCGATCTCGACGATCTCGAGCAGGGCGGCTTGTTGCGCAAGGTCCATGGCGGTGCGTCGATCCAGTCGAGCTCGCAGTTCGAAAGCGATTTCCGCTATCGCGAGAAGATCGCCACGGCCGAGAAGCGGCGTATTGCCGAGCATGCGGCGACGCTGATCGAACCCGGCCAGAGCGTCATCATCGACGATAGTTCCACCGCCGGTGCGATTGCCGCTTGTCTCAAGGACATCCGCCCGCTCACCGTCATCACCAACAATCTCGGCGTCATTGCCGAACTATCGGGCGCCCCGGGCATCAGCCTGATCGCGCTCGGTGGCCAGTACAGCAAGAAATTCAACGGCTTCTTTGGAATCGTCACCGAGGAGGCGCTGCGCTCGCTGCGCGCCGACGTCGCCTTCCTGTCGAGCTCCGCAATCGAAGGCGCGACCGCCTTCCACCAGGACCAGGAGGTCGTGCAGACCAAGCGGCAGATGGTGAAATCGGCGACGCGCAAATACCTGCTCGTCGATCACGGCAAGTTCGGGCGCTCGGCCCGGCATTTCCTGACCGGGCTCGACGTCTTCGATGTGGTGCTGACCGGCAGCGAGGTCTCGGAAGGCGACGCTGCAGCGCTCGGCGATGCCGGTGTCAAGCTCATCACAGTCAGCAATCGGAAAATGGTGGAAGAGGCATGAGCAAATCGCGGCTCTGGGTCGGCACCAGTTGGAAGATGAACAAGACGCTTGCGGAGGCGCTGACCTTCGCCGATGGCCTGGCGGCGGCCGACGCGGAGCGCGACCTGCGCATCCAGCGTTTCGTTATTCCGCCCTTTACCACGGTCCGCGAGGTCAAGCAGCGACTGAAGGCGACGAGCGTCAAGGTCGGCGCGCAGAACATGCATTGGGAGGATGCCGGCGCCTGGACCGGCGAGATTTCTCCTTTAATGCTGAAGGATTGCGGCCTCGATCTCGTCGAACTCGGTCACAGCGAGCGCCGCGAACACTTCGGCGAGACCGATCGCACCGTCGGTCTCAAGACGGCGGCGGCCGTCAGGCACGGTCTCGTTCCGCTGATCTGCATCGGCGAGACGCTCACTGAGCGGGAGGCGGGCGAGGCGGATGCGGTCTTGAAGCGTCAGGTGGAAGGAGCGTTCGCCTTCCTTGATGGTGACGCGAAGCGGGCGTCGATCCTGCTGGCCTACGAGCCCGTCTGGGCGATCGGCGTCAACGGCATCCCGGCGACCGCCGATTATGCCGACGCCCGCCACAGGCGGATTGCCGAGGTGGCCGAGGCCGCGCTCGGCGTCGCTGTGCCGGTGCTCTACGGCGGCAGCGTCAATCCCGGCAACTGCGAGGAACTGATGGCCCAGCCCTATATCGACGGCCTCTTCATCGGCCGCTCCGCCTGGGAGGTCGGTGGCTATCTCGACATTCTGAAGCGTGTCGCCGGCGCGATCTGACCAGCTGAGGGATTAAAACAAGTGCGGAAAGGAAACCCCATGAAAATCGTGATCGGAGCCGATAGTGCAGGCAAGCCGTTGCTCGACGTCATCGCCGCGCATCTCGCCGCGCGGAGTGACGTCGAGATCAAGGATCTGAGCCAGGCGGGTTACTACGCGGACCTGTCGGAGCAAGTCGCAAAGACGATCACGGCCGGCGAGAACGACCGCGGCATCCTGATCTGCGGCACCGGCATCGGCGTCTGCATCTCCGCCAACAAGGTGCCCGGCATTCGAGCGGCACTTACCCACGACACCTATTCGGCCGAGCGCGCGGCGAAGTCCAACAACGCGCAGATCATCACCATGGGGGCGCGGGTGATCGGCCCGGAGCTGGCGAAATCGATCGTCGATACCTGGCTCGCCTCCGAATTCGATCCGCACGGCCCTTCGGCCGGCAATGTCCAGGCAATCGATCGCCTCGACGCCGGTAAATAGAGCTCCGTTTCCGCATCGCTCGTGATCCTCCCTCGTGCGGTGCGGCGTTGACGCCCGGCAGCAATGCCGGGTGTTTGCGTTTACGGATTTACCGGTCGCTTCCGATACCGATCTTGGGCTCCTCGGCGCCGCGATAGTGGCTGGGCGGAACGCCGATGACGCGCTTGAAAGCGCGGCTGAAAGCCGCCTCCGAGTCATAGCCCAAGCGCCGCGCCGCCACCGAGATCCGCATCCGATCGCGGCTGAGCCACTGCCGCGCCTGATGCATGCGCACCTGCGTCAGGTAGCGCGCCGGCGTTTCGCCGACCACGGAATGGAACTGCTGGGCAAAGCCGGATCGCGAGGCGCCCATCACCTTGGCGAGCAAATCCACCGTCCAATTCTTTTCGGGATCGAGATGAATGGCGGCGATGACGCGGCCGATGGCCGGATGGCGGACCGCGGCCATCCAGCCGCTCGTGTCGCCGCATCCGTGCTCCACCCAGGAGCGGATGATCAGGGCGGCGAGCACATCGGCGAGGCGCGCCAGCACGCCGCCCGAGCCGACGCGGCTTGCACCCACTTCACGCGCCATCGCGTCGAGCAGGTGCGGGATCGCCGGCTCGCTGGCGGTCAGCGCATCGATGCGCATCACGTCGGGCATCATGCGCAAGAGGGGGTGCATGGCATCGACGTTGAATGTCAGGCTGCCGCAGAACAGGATCGTCGTCTCGCCCCGCCCGCCTCCGCAGACGTCGTAAACGCAGTGGCAGACCTCGCGGACGGAATAGGCTTCGAGCGGCGATAGAGGCTCACCCGGCGCGCTCGCCAGCGCATGTTCGATCCCGCGCGGCAGCAGCACCGCGTCGCCGCGTTTCAATTCGATCCACTCACCACCCGGAACACGCAGCCAGCAGGCGCCGCAGATGAAGTGGAACCGCGCCGCCTCCTGTGGCGGGAAACGGATTCCCCAGGGCGCCGCCAATTCGCAGCGGCCGTAATCGACGCCGTCGAGGCGCAGGCCTCGTAGCATCTCCGTGAGGGAATCGTCCGCGGTTGCGGCCGGAAATTTGGACGAATGATCAAGCATTCCGGAATTTCTAACATGGAATGTCCATGACGTCACGGCTTATCTAACGAAGGACCCGGATTGTTGGAGATTCCCCATGACAGACATAGCGACAAGCATCGATGCGTCCCTTGTGGCGGATGCGACCGACGAACGCAGCGAGCCGGCCTGGGCCGGCGTCATTTCACTGGCGCTCGGCGTGTTCGGACTCGTGACCGCAGAGTTCCTGCCTGCGAGCATCCTGACCCCGATGGCGGCCGATCTCGGCATCAGCGACGGCACGGCGGGACAGACGGTCACGGCGACCGCCGTTGTCGGCGCCATCGCAGCACCAACCATCGCGATCGTCACCCGCGGCTTCGATCGCCGGCTTGTTCTGTGGGGCTTCACCCTTGCCCTGATCCTCTCCAGCCTGCTGGCGGCATTCGCCACCAATCTCACCATGCTGCTTGCCGCTCGGGTCATCCTCGGGATCGGGCTTGGCGGCTTCTGGTCGATGATGGCGGCGATTGCGCTGCGCCTCGTACCGATGCGTCTCGTGCCGCGCGCCATGTCGATCATCTTCACCGGCGTCTCGCTCGCGACGGTCTGCGCCGCGCCCCTCGGCGCCTATATCGGCGACCTCTGGGGCTGGCGCGTCACCTTCCTGGTAGCGGCAGCACTTGGCGCCGTCACCCTGCTCGTGCAGATGGCAAGCGTGCCGCGGCTGCCGCCGCAATCGGCGCCGAGCCTCAAGCTCCTGTTCGACCTCTTGCGCCGGCCGAGCATCAGCATCGGTATCGTGACCGTCCTGCTCTTCGTCTCCGGTCACTTCGCCGGCTTCACCTATGTGCGCCCTTTCCTGGAAAGAGTGCCTGCCCTTGGCATCGAGGCGATCTCGCTGATCCTGCTCGCCTACGGCGTTGGCGGCTTCTTCGGCAATCTTGCAGGCGGCCTGATCATCGAGCGCAGCATCACGGCCGCCGTCAGCCTCGGCACCCTTCTCATCGCGGCCATGGCGCTGGCATTAGTGGTCTTCGGTTCGAATGACCTCGTTTCGGCCGGCGCGGTGACCCTCTGGGGTTTCGCCTTCGGGGCCTTGCCGGTGGCCGTCCAGACCTGGATGGTGCGTGCCGCGCCGGACCATGCGGAGAGCACTGGCGGTCTGATCGTCGCGACCTTTCAGGTGGCGATTGCCGGCGGAGCCGTTCTGGGTGGTCTCTTCGTCGACGGCCTCGGACCGCTTGGCGCCATCAGCTATTGTGCCGCCGCAACGCTTGCCAGCGCGCTCTTTGTTCTGGCCACGAGGCGCAGCATAGGGGTCTGAGCGTTGATTCTGCCCGAACAGCCCCTAGATGCCTGCTGGTTTAAATGGTCACTGGGAGAATTCCGTTGGCAGGCAAGTCCCTTCGTGTCGCGATGGCGCAGGTGACGAATGATGTGGATGTCGACGCACTCTTCGCGTCGGCAGCCGCAAGAGGCGCCGACATCGTCGTCTTTCCGGAAATGTTTTCCAACGGGTACAGCCGCTTCGATCCGGAAGACGAGGCCGCCCGGCGGGCTTGGATCGAAGCGGCGGTGCCGATCGACGGCTCCTATGTGGAGCGTTTCCGGCAGGCGGCGCGCAGCAACGGCCTGGCGGTCGTGGCGACCTTTCTCGAGTGCGGCGACCCTAAGCCTTTCAACTCGGCCGTCCTGATCGACAGCAATGGCGACGTGCTCCTCCACCAGAGGAAGCGGCACATCTGCTTTTTCGACATTCCGGAAGAGGCCTGCGCCGCCGGCGAGAGCTCGAGGGTAGCCCGGCTTAGTACGGCTGCCGGAGAGGTCGCTATCGGCATCACGATCTGCATGGATCGGGAGTTTCCGGACGTCGCTTCGGACCTCGTGCGAGACGGCGCCGAGCTCATTCTCGTTCCGAACAGCTGTCCGCTGGTCGACGATCCGGCGATCGGGGACGTGCGCGTCGCAGGGGTGCGGGCGTTAGCTTTCCAGTCCGTCCTTGGCGTGGCCGTAGCGAACTATCCGGCGCCCAAGGATGACGGGCGGTCATTTGCCGTCGATCCGTTGGGCAAGGTCCTCGCCACGAGCGGACCGCAGCCGGAGCTCGTACTCGCCGACTTCGATCTGGACCGGATCAAGGCCCTGCAGAAGCAGGACTGGTTCCGCCGGGTTCGCTGAGAGTCCGGCCAGGATCATTCCGGAAAGAGGAACGCGACGGGGAAGCTGCCGAGAAGTTCCCTCATTGGGATGCTGTGCCGAGGCTCGACGGTTTCACCGGTTGCGAGGTTCCGCAATCGTGTGGGCGCACGGTCTTCGGGCCAGAGGAGATGGGTGTCTTGCCAAAGGCCGGCGGGCAGGAACAGGCTGTCCCCATCAAGGTGGCGGAAGACAAGCCGCGGGACCACGGTGACGGAAAGACCATCCTGCGCGCAGCGCATGAAGGCAGCCGCGTGTCGGCCGGCGGGGCCTTGGACGTCCAGGGGGAGATATCCGCCCTTCGCCAGGAGCTCCGCACCCCTGCCGCGGCGATAGTTCAGGCAAAGCCCGATCAGGGCCTGCTTGCAGTCTTCGAAGTCGCGGATCGTCGGCCGTTGCGGCAGTTCGGACAGCGAGGGCCGCGGTGAGAAAGCGCGGCGGTTGTCGGGATCGACCAGCGAGAGATCGAGGCGCTCGCTGTCTTGATAAATGTCCGGAATGCCCGGCGCAGTCAGTTTCACCAGCGTTTGCGAAAGGCTGTTGATCAGCCCGGCATGGACAAACGGTTTGGCCGTTTTCTCGAAGTCGTCGAGAAACTCTCGGTGCCGCCAATCGAGCATGTCGCGCAGAAATGCGGTGACCGCCGCTTCATATTGCTCGTCGGGCGAGTCCCAGCTCGTCCTCAGTTTGGCCTCGCGGAGCGCCTTTACGGCAAAGTTCGACATGCGCTCTTGCAAGAAGGCGAGATCCTTAGGGTCACTCAGCGGCTCGAGGGGCCAGGTGCCGAGCAGGCTCTGGTACAGGAACTGCTCGACCGATGCTTCCGGCGCGTCGGCTCCCTGCTGATGGCGAGCGCGGTTCATGTCGCGCCAGCGGGCAACTGCGGCGGCCCAGAGCTCTGGCGCCTCGCTGATCACATGGAGCCGGGCACGTGCGTCCTCGCCACGCTTCGTATCATGGGTCGATGTCGCCGACAAGCCGCTGGGGCTTTTGCTGGCGCGCTCCCGCATCCTCTCATGAAAGCGGTCGACGCCACGCGGTGTCCAGTCGGCCGCAGCCCCCACCTCGTTCGCGGCGAGATAGTCGCCTCGGCGATAGAAGAACGTATCCTCGACCGCCTTGGCCATGACGGCGCCGCTCAACTGTTGAAAGCGCGTCCGGAACTGGGCCGCCAGTTGTCGATCCGCGCAGCCGTCAATCGACTTCAGGCGAGCCACGATCGTAGCGATCTCAGCGCCGACCTCCGGTGCGGCAGCGCGCGCCTGGGACGCGATCTCGCCGAGTATCTGCCGGTCGCGCTCGCTTGCGCCGCGACCGCTGAGATAGGTCCTGTAGACAGGCATCGCCGCGATCAACAAACGGATGGCCTCGGCCATCCGTTTGTCGTCGGTCGATGGAGCATCATCGTCCGGCAGGCAAGCCGCAAGTCCGGCGAGCCTTTTGACTTCAGTGTTGAAATTGTGGCGCAGCACCTGGAGCTTGCATGCGGTGACGGCCATCTTCGTCGCGGATCGGTGGCCGTCGTTCCAAAGCTTGGAAGGCTCGTCGGTGAGGAGCTCGGCGAGAGTCGAAATGAACTCGTAGCCGGTGGTACCATCGACCGGCCAGTTCTCCGGCAGTAGCTCGCTGGCTTCCAATATCTTCTCAACGATGAGATATGTGTGCTCGCCGGCGCGCTCACGCAGCCGATGAAGATAATCCTCGGGATCGGCAAGCCCGTCGATGTGATCCACCCGGAGCCCATCGACCATACCGGCCTCGACGAGACCAAGGGCGCATCGATGGGTGGCCTCGAAGACGGCCGGATCTTCGACGCGCAGCCCGACTAGGCCGGCTATCTCGAAGAACCTCCGGTAGCTGAGATTGTCCCGTGCGGTTATCCAGCTTGTGAGCCGCCAGGATTGCATCTGGTGCAGCCGCTCTAAGAACGGCCTGTCGGCGGTGACGCGTTGGAGATGCTCGTCCAGGGCGGCTGCGACCGAGGGCATCTCCACGGCCGAGGCTATCCCGGCGCGAAAGGCTGCCGCATCGCTCGGTTCCGCTCTGTTGGCGACGGCGATAAGCCTGTCGAGAGCGGGACTGCAATTTTCAAGAACGACCGGATAGGAGCCCGGATTGAGAGGATAGAGCGCGTCATGATAGGAGAAGGCCAGGCAGTTCCGGTCGCGGTCGAATGCCGGCCGTATCTTTCCAGCCGCGAGCTCCTCCTCGAAGCTCCCGCCCAGGAATGGCAGGGTGAGCGGCTGCCGCCAGTCGATGTCGAAATGACCGGCGAAGCCGCTCGACCGGCCCCATTCGACGACGCTGTGCCACCAGCGGTTCTCGAAATGCGCGGCCATGTGGTTCGGCACGATGTCCAGGATGACCCCAAGCCCATGGGCTTTCAGCTCGCTGGCGAGCCGGCGAAATCCGTCGAGGCCGCCCAAAACGGGATCGATCTCGTCGAAGTCAACGATGTCGTAGCCGTGCGTCGAGCCGCGAACCGCGGAAAATATCGGCGAGGCATAAAGATGAGAGATGCCGAGCCCGGCGAGATGCGGGATCAACGCAACGGCCTTCTCGAAGTCCATCCCGTTTCGAAATTGCAGCCGGTATGTCGCGTTGGGCAGAGGCATGGCGGGTCGGTTTGACATCTCTTGCGGCACAACACCATTCGCGCGAGCTTTGTTCCGCGAAGGTGCAACGGGAACAATCTCGGTTGAAATGGATTCTTTTTGCAGTCGCCACCGATGGGAAAAAAAGCTTGGCCTGGAAGACCGCTTTCACCGGAAGCCCGCCCAACCGATGGCGCCGGGCACGCCGACCGATCATCAGAGAAGCGAAGAATATCTGGCGCAGCGCGCCCGCCGAGCGGGTGTCCTTCCTCATCGACGGGGCCGCCTATTATGCCTGTCTCGATCGAGTGCTCGAACAGGCGGAAGAGCAGGTCTGGATCACCGGATGGGATTTCGATCCACGCATCAAGCTGCGTCCGGACGATCCGGACGCCGAGGCGCTCGGCACGAAGCTGGAGCGGTTGGTGGCGCAAAAGCCGAAGCTTAGAATTCAAATCCTGATTTGGGCGATGGGGCCGATCTATTCGGGAAAGTCGCTGCGGTTGTTTCGCAGGCAGGAATGGGCTTCGCATTCCCAGATCGAGCTTCGGTTCGCCAGCCACCGTGCACTGCGCGGCTCCCATCACCAGAAGCTCGTGTCGATCGACGACCGCATCGCTTTCGCCGGCGGCATGGATCTGACCGCGCGGCGCTGGGATACGCCGGATCATCTGGCCGAGAATGACCTGCGCCGCGATCCGGACGGAAATGCCTACGATCCGGTGCATGACATCCAGGTGCTGCTGGAAGGGGAGGCGAGCCGAGCGATCGGAGATCTCTGCCGCTCCCGCTGGAAGTCCTCGGTCGGCGAAGCCATAAGCGCTCCAAGTTCAACGGCGGTCGCATGGCCGCGCGGCATTGAGCCGGTTCTGACGGATTGCCGGATTGCCATCGCCCGCACCGAGCCGGGATTCGGCAAAAGACGGGGCCGACAGGAGGCGCTGCGGCTCAGTCTCGATGCTTTGCGCAGCGCCCGGCGCCACATCTACATCGAGAACCAGTATTTTGCCTCGCATCGGATCGGTAAGCTGCTGGGCCAGCGACTGCAGGAGCCCGACGGTCCGGAGATCATCGTCGTTACCACCCGCAGCTCGCATGGCTTTCTCGAAAGGGTGGTGATGGGCGGCAATCGCGACCGCCTCATCCGGCGGCTGAAGCAGACTGATCGCCATGGCAGGCTGCGGGTCGTCTACCCTGTCGTCCCGGCAGCGGACGGCTCGGAACAGGAGGTCATTATTCATTCCAAAGTGGTCGTTATCGACCAGCGGTTCCTCCGTGTCGGCTCATCGAACTTCAACCATCGCTCGGAAGGGTTCGACACGGAGTGCGACGTCGCCGTGGAGGCGGCGAACGAGGAGCAAAGTGCCGCGATCGCAGGCATGCGCAACGCGCTCCTGGCGGAGCATCTCGACGTCGAGCCGAGCAAGGTCGAACGGATGTTGCAGGAAACCGGTTCTCTCGTCGCCGTCGTCGACGGGCTGAGCACGGGTCAGCGCGGTCTGCGGGCTTTCGACGGGATCGAAAACCAGGGTGCGACGGCTCTTGTCTGGGCCACCGACATCGTCGATCCGCACAGTCCGGTCAGGCCCTTCCATCGTACCCGCGCCCTGCTCAGGCGCTGGGTCGCTCAGCTTTTCGCCTTGCTTTCCAGGCTCCTTGCATTGTCCCAGCGACGCAACTCCGCGATCGACAGCGAAATTAAGCCGAGCGGCAGCGGCAGGAAAAAATAGATCGCCCTGAAAGCGATCAGTGCGCCGATGCTCGCAGACTGCCCGAGCAAAAAGGCAATCGTTGCCTCTAGCACACCGATGCCGCCCGGGACGTGGCTGACGAGCGCCGTCAGATTGGCGCCGACATAGGCCGTCGCGGTTTCGAAGAAGCCGGCGTTTCCGAACGCGAGCACCAGTTGGTGCAGGCAGGCGCTGACGCAAAGGAAGTTGGCGGTGCCGACGATGACCTGGCCGGCGGCAATCGTGAGCGGCGGCATTTCGAACGACCAGCGGAACAGGCGAAGCGAACCGCGCAAGAAACCGGAGAGCGTCACATAGCCGATCGCGCCGGCGAGGCAGGTGATGCCGAGAAATAGAGCGCCGCTTTCCGATAAGCCGATGATTTGCGCGACGCTCCCCGGCATGATCAGGCAACAAAGACCGGCAAGGGTCATGAGCCCGAGGCCGACGGTGACGCCGCAGAAGAGAATGATTTTCGCGACCTGCTCGACGCTCAATCCCCAGCGTGAATAGAATCGGTATCGCACCGCCCCGCTGCTCAGGGCTGCGACGCCGACATTGTGGCCGATCGACAGGCTGGTGAAGGAGGCGAGCGCCACGTGACGATAGGGGAGCTTCTGACGGACATAGCGCACCGCGAGCGTGTCGAACAGCGTCAGGCAGAAATAGGAGAGGAACACGAAGGCGATCCCCGCCAACAGATGCGCAAGGGGGATCTGCAGGACGGAGCGGACGATTTCGTCGAACGTATATTGGCGGAGTGTCCGGTAGATCAGCCAGGCAGCGACGCCAATGGCAGCGACTATAAATAGTCTGGCAATGATTTTCTTCGGCATCGGCCTCGTTCCTGTGCCCGTCCATCGGAACGAAAAGCAGGTCTCGCGTGTTCCCGAACGGCAAGACAGGGCCGAAACTGGATCATGCCTCGACCGCTACGTTTCCTGACTTACAACGTCCACAGCTGCTTCGGGACCGACCGAAAGCTCGACCCGGCGCGCATCGCCGCGGTCATCAGCGAATGCCGGCCCGACATCATCGCCCTGCAGGAGGTGGACGTCGGCCGTGCTCGCAGCGGCGGCGTGGACCAGGCGCATATGATCGCCACGCACCTCAACATGGAGGCGCATTTTCATCCCGCCCTTCACCTGAAAGACGAGCGGTACGGCGATGCGGTACTGACGGCCTTGCCGATGCGCCTGGTCAAGGCGGGCGTGCTGCCGTCGTCCGGAGAGCCGCGCGGTGCGCTCTGGGTGGAGATCGAGCTCGCTGACGTCACGCTTCAGGTCATCGTCACGCATCTCGGGCTGCGCGGTTCGGAACGGGTCCGTCAGGCAACGACCTTGCTCGGCCCCGGCTGGCTCGGCGGAATTGCGCAGGCGGACTCGCGGGTGATCCTGGCGGGCGACCTCAACGCCATTGCACGCTCGGCCGCCTACAAGCTGTTGGCCGCGCATATGAAGGACGTGCAACTCCAGTCGAATGCCAAGCCGCGCCCAACCTTCCCCTCCCGACTGCCGCTCCTGCGGCTCGATCACGTCTTCGTCGGCAAAGGGATAGGCGTGGGCGGGTGCAAGGTGCACAGCAGTGCGCTGGCGCGGGTCGCATCCGATCATCTCCCGATCCTGGTGGAGCTGGAAATCGAGCCGCCTGCCAAAGGAGGCGCGCGGAGGGCGGAGCAACTCCATGGCAACGACGCAACCGCAGTTCTGCGGTAGCGAAGCTGACATGGACGATGCGGCGATTGACTATATGTCGGTTTCTTTGTTGTGCGCGCGCCAGATGTCGAGCAACAGCAGTGTCATCGTGAAGATCACCGGCCCGATCACCAATCCCGCCGGCCCGAAAACGATGATACCGCCGATCATGCTCATGAATGCCAACACCGTGTGCAGCTTCAGCCGATCTCCGACGAACATCGGATAGAGCAGATTGTCCACCGTCGCGACCACGCCGGCTCCCCAGACTGTCAGGATCAACGCCTTGCCCCATTCACCGGTCAAGGCGAGCGACAGCGCGGCCGGAACCCAGACGATGAAGGCGCCGAGAACCGGCACCATCGCCAGCAGGCCCATGGCCAGACCCCAGAGCAGCGGCGACGGCAGGCCAAGCAGCCAGAACATCAGACCGCCCAACATCCCCTGCACGACCGCCACGGCGAAGGTTCCGAAAACGATCGCATGGACCGTTTCGCTGACGCGAAGGAACAGCTTGTTCATCTCTGCGGAGGCCAGAGGAGAGTAGTTCTTGAGCATGTTCAAGGCTTCGCGCCCGTCGCGCAGGAAATAGAACAGGAAGTAGAACGTCAGGACGACATCGACGATCTGCGCCACCGAGCGGCGGACGAGGGACGCACTGAAATTGGTAAGCAGTGTTGCGGCATTGCCTGCGAGGCCGGCAAGGTCAAGCTGGGTTTCGATCCAGAGCAGGACCAGCCCGAGGCGCGGATAGCTCGCGATGGTATCGCGCCAACTCCCGGTCCTCAGCGCTTCCGCGACGATCTGCGCGCCTCTGGCAGCCTCATTGACCAGCCGCTCGGCAATCAAGGTGAGTGGCACGGCGACAATGAAAGCGGCGATTGCCACGGTCGCGGCGGCGGCGATTTCCGGATAGCGCAGGTCCTTCGAGATCCGCCGGTGAAGCGGGTGGAACATGATCGCAAGGACCAAGGCCCAGGTCAGGGCAGGCAGGAAGGGCAGGGCCAACAGGTAGCAGACGACGATTCCGGCCGCGATCGCGACAAGGATGACGAATGCCCGCGAGCGTCGCGCCGTCAGCAATTGATCTGGAGCTTCTCTTACCTCGGCCGAAACGTCCTTCGCCACGTGAAATCGCTCCTTTGTGAGCAGTTTGGCGCCACCCGAACGGACTTGTCAAAAGATAGGTTCCATCTGCGAGACGCCCGACGGCGCCAAGGAACCTTCGGGCGGGCCGGGGGTTCAATCTCTGAGCAGGAGGATCACGACGATGAGCAATCCCAAGCGCGACGAGCTCACAAATCAACCGATGCCGTCTCCGACGTGGAAGCCGGATTTGAAGGAGATGCCCGTGGAGCCGAAACCCTTGTCAGATCAGGCTCAGGAGTCCGGCACCAAGCAGGCTGACGAGCCGCCGGCCAGAAGCGGAACTGCGGAGCGGCGCGAGAAGCCGACTGAAGCAGGCGGAAAGGACAATCCTGTCCACCATACCGGCCGCGTTCCCCCGAAGGTGACGGACGACGAGCGTTGATGGTTCTGGCGCGGGCGGCGGCCCGCGCGTGGTGGGCTCACCGCATCATCCTGATTTTCGCCTCCTCGACCGCGGCGATAAAGGTCCGCCGCGCCTGATCGTCTGAGGCCGTTCCCAGCATGGCATCGGTACAGGCGTTAAGGGCAGTGTTGTAGGCGCGCCCGTGGGTAACCGGCCAATGCTCGCTGAGCAATCTTGCCGCTTCAGCCGGTGTCCAGACGATCTGGACACCGTCGAGAGCGGGTAAATCCACGATGACGCATTCGTTCCATGCCTTGAACATGTCGGCGTCCCTTGGCTTTTGGCGCACCTAACTGCCGCCGATGCTCTTCGTTCCCAAGCGTCTATCGCCGCTTGTATTGATGCGACCCCGGAACGGGCTGGTGTCTTGTCAGCGCGCACGCTTGCAACAGCGGATGACTTACAGGAAACCGCCGGTTTTTTCGGTCGCGTTTGGAGGTTCTTCCGTTTCCCGTGGAGGCTTACCGGGCTCTTCGTCGGGAAGCTTGTCCGGTTGCGGCTCTTTTGTCGGCGGATCGGGAATGCCGAGCGGCGGGACCGGATTGGGCGGGATTATTCCCGGTCCGGGGCCGGGGCCGGGGCCGGGGCCAAGAGGGTCGGGTGTCATCGTCTGGAACTCCTGATATGACGGCACAACCCACTGTTCTTGCGATTGTTCCTACAGAAATGATTTGCCTGATGGTGACGCGCGACCGTTTGTCGGACCTTCGCACCCAGGCTATTCACCTACCGGTCGTGTCTGCGACCTGCGGCGTGTAGACAACCGCGTCGGTTCCGTCCTCCAAGAGGCCGCCGCCGATCGTCAGGTAGACGAAGATGGCGCAAATGGCGAGCAGCAGGACCCCGATGGGGAAGCTGACTGAGGCCCGCTTTTCAGGCGTTTGGCGATCATTTCGGGTGAACATCGTACAACACTCCGTTTGTCACAAGGGAGAACGAAATCGCGCGCGAGCGGTTCCCGACCGGGCCAGCTGAGTGTTCGATGCCTGGTCCTCCCCTCCACGCGAGGTCGGGTGCGACCGTCATCACCTCCGCTCGGAAAGCCACTTACCGCGAGTGCCGGGCACCATACGATCAAAGGTCTCTTCGTCGGCGCTCTCGGACCGGAGGCGCTCGCAGGCGTCAGCCTCGTCATGCCGCTTTTCCTCACGGTCTCGGCCGTGGGGCAGGGGCTGGGTTTCGGTCTCGCCACCTTGCTGGCCCGTCACCTTGGCGCTGGCCGCCACTCTGCCGCCTCGGCGGCTGCGAGCACGGTATTCGCGGCGGCGGTTCCGCTCGGCCTCGCCTTCGCCTTAGCGGTCCATCTGGTAATTCCATTTTATCTAGAAGGCGTTTTTATCTAGAAGCGTTGGCGCGAGCGCCGATACCCTCGCGGCGAGTCTTTCCTACGCAGACTTCTCGCCTTCGGCATCGTTTTCGGCCTGCTGCAGGCGCTTGGCGGTTTCGTTGCGATTCCCGAGGGCAACAGCCGGTTCTCGGCGAAGGGGCAACGGCGTTGCCGCTGCCCCTTCGTGGACCCGTGGATCGACTATCGTGCAGAATTGCTGGTTGCCCTGCCTTCCGGAAAGAGACGGCCCCCCGGTCAGAACTCCTCCCAATCCGCGGCGGCGGCTGTTGCCGCACGGCCGCCGAAGGCGCCGGCGAGCTTACGGGTGAGGGCCCGAGCGGGTGAGGCGACTGGCCGCGTGCCGGCGCCGGCAGCGCGCGGTGCTGCGCCGATTTCGAGCTGGAAGCGGGCGATCAGTCGGGCGAGGTTCGCCGCCTCGTCGGCCAGTCGGTTAGTCGCCGCCGTCGATTCCTCCACCATCGCCGCATTCTGCTGCGTCACCTGGTCCATCTGGTTGACCGCCGTGCTGACCTCCGACAGTCCAGTCGACTGCTCGCGCGCGGCAGTCGCGATCGAATGCACGTGCTCGTTGACCTTAATCACATGGCTCTCGATGAGGGTCAGCGCCGCGCCGGTCGCCGTCACCAGCTTCACCCCAGCGCCGACTTGCTCGCCCGAACGCGAGATTAGCGCCTTGATGTCCTTCGCGGCATTGGCCGAGCGCTGTGCCAGCTCGCGCACCTCCTGGGCAACGACGGCGAAGCCCTTGCCGGCCTCGCCGGCGCGCGCCGCCTCGACGCCGGCATTGAGCGCCAGGAGATTGGTCTGGAAGGCGATCTCGTCGATGACGTTGATGATCTGGCCGATTTCGCCGGAAGCCTGCTCGATCTTGCCCATCGCCGAGACCGCATCCTTGACGACGGCGCTCGACTGCTCGGTGCTTTTCCGCGCCTCGTCGACCATGTGGCTTGCCTCGAGCGCCCGCTCGGTCGAGCTCTTCACCGCGGCGGTGATCTCCTCCAGCGCCGAGGAGGTTTCTTCCAGGGAGGCGGCCTGCTGCTCGGTGCGCTTCGAGAGGTCGCCCGAGGCAATGCGCATCTCGCCGGCGCCGCCATTGATCGTGTCGATCGCGGTGCGTACCTCACCGAGCACCGAGCGCAGATTCGTCATCGTCTGATTGACGTTGTCCTTGAGCTCGCCGAAGGCGCCTTGGAACTCGCCGCGCATCGTTTCGGTCAGATCACCCTTGGCCAGCGCCGCGATGACGCGGCGGGTCTCCGCAACGCCGCGGTCGACGGAGGTGATGAGCTCGTTGACCTGGGCAGCGAAGCGGTCGAGATCGGCGTTTTCATAGGCCTTGCTGATGCGCTTGGTGAAGTCGCCGGCAACCGCCGCCGAGACGACCTGACCGATGCTCGACTGCAGGTCGGCGCTTTTCGCCTGCAGCGCCGCTTCCTGGGCGTTCAGCTCGCGAACCTTGATGCCGTTCTGCTTGAACACCTCGACGGCCCGCGCCATCTCGCCGATTTCGTTGGTCCGGTCGGTGAAGGGGATCTCGACCGAGAGATCGCCGTCAGAAAGCGTGCGCATCACCTCGGTCGTGCGATTGATCGGCCGCGAGATGCCAACGATTGCAAAGGCCATGGCGCCGAGTCCGGAAAGGCAGGCGATGCCGAGCAGCACGAATGTCGTGAGGCGGGCGCTGGCGAAATCGGCCGTACTATCTAAGTAGCTCTGTTTCGCGCCGGCAAGATTGATATCGCGGAAGCCGTCGGCGAGCTTATCCAGTTCATTATAGCTCTGACGCATGGCGCTTGTCAGGAACTCCCCGGCCTCGTCTTTCTTGCCGGCGCGGGACATCGCGATCAGCTCGTCATGCTGCTTCAGATAGGTGGCGAGCACGTCCTTGAACTTGCCGTAGAGCGCGCGCTCTTCCGATCCGGAAACCAGCCCGTCATAGATCTTCATTCTCTCGACGAGCTTCTTGAGGTCGGCGGCGATTGCCTCGTCGGCGCGCTTCATGCCGGCGTCGGTGCGGTTCACAATATGGCGGTTTTGCGAGCCGCGAAGGTCAGAAATGGCCGTGTTGATCTTGTTGGTGATGTCGACGCTGGGCACCCAGCGGGTCGCCAGAGTCCCGACGTCCTGATAGACCCCGCCGACGAGTGACAGAGCAAAGAGGCCCTGCCCGACAAGCAGCAGCAGCAGCAAGGCGAAGGCGCCGACGAGCGACGCTTTGAGAGAAATTGAAATTCGGTTCATCCGATCCTCCTGTCAAACGAAATCCAGGAAGTCGTCATGTCCCCTGTCCGGTAAAGCTGTGAGAAGTACCGATCGAGTCATTCGCGCGGCAGTGGTCGCGTTCGTTCGCCATCGATGCCTGCAAGGTCTTGCAACCAAAGCATGCACATGACTTAAATGCACGTAATCCATTATAAAGGTTACTAAATTACTTTCCCGCGCTCGAACGGTGAGTGTTGCAGCGCAGCCTGGATATTCGTCGCGTATTTTGTACCGATTTTGCCGGGCAGACCGCCATAAGCGCCTGCCCGTCCGGCAGACCGAACAAGGTCTGCACTTCGGTCCGGCCTCTCATTGCAAGGCGCAAACTGGCTGCGCCGAACCTAAATGCAGATGGGCTCCTAGTTCATGCCCATTAATTCATCACGGCTGGTGTGGCGGACTAATATTTGAGCACATCAACCGCGGGCCTTGGCTGCCTCGCAGTGCAATTATTTGAATTCGTTTATTTTCCGGGAAGTCTTCAGTTGGCACGTCACTTGCGTTCGTAAAACCAAGCCCGAGCAGGTCGCCGGCGGTGCCCAATGTCGCGCACCAGAAGCAAAGTTGCTTAAGCACGGTGGAAGCGCCAATCGCTGATCAAGCGAGGCGCTTTGTTCGGGGCATTTCCAGGATCAACGATCGAATGGCGCTGTTGCGCCGGGAGAAGCTATGTCCGCTGTTCACGAGACACAGAAGATTACAGCAAAGCAACAGGCGCGCGCCCTGTGGGTCTCGACGACCGCCTTCACCATCTGTTTTGCCGTGTGGACGATTTTTTCGATCATCGGCGTGCGCATCAAGCAGGAGCTTGGCCTCAGCGAAGCGCAGTTCGGTCTTCTGATCGGCATGCCAATCCTCACCGGCTCGCTGATCCGCATCGTGCTAGGTATCTGGACCAACCGCTATGGCGGTCGGCTAGTCTATACGGTCACCATGGTGGCGGCCGCACTCTCGACCTTCCTCCTTGCCCATGCAACGACCTTTCCCGAGATGCTGCTCGCCGGCCTCGGCGTCGGCCTTGCGGGCGGCTCCTTCGCCGTCGGCGTCGCCTATGTCTCGCCGTTCTTCCCGCCGGAAAAGCAGGGTACGGCACTCGGCATCTTCGGTGCCGGCAATGTCGGTGCGGCGGTGACCAAGTTCCTGGCGCCGTTCGTTCTCGTTGCATTCGGCTGGCAAATGGTTGCAGAGGTTTGGGCGGCCGTGCTCTTGCTCACCGCAATCGTCTTCTGGTTCACGACCGAGGACGACCCGAAGTTCCGCGCCCGCCGCGAGGTGAACCAGCCGCGCAGGAGCTTCCTCAGCGAATTCGCCCCGCTCAGGAATGTCCAGGTCTGGCGCTTCTCGCTTTACTACTTCTTCGCTTTCGGCGGCTTCGTTGCCCTGGCGCTCTGGCTGCCGCGTTACCTGGTTGGCGTTTACGGTTTCAACATCGAGACGGCGGGCATGATCGCCGCGGCCTACTCCATTCCCGGCAGCATTTTCCGCGCTTATGGCGGCGCGCTTTCCGACAGGATCGGCGCGCGCAAGATCATGTATGCGATGTTCGCCGTGTCCGCCGTGGCAACGCTCATTCTCTCCGTGCCTGAGGGCGGCACCTTGCTCCAGATCACTCCGGTCGTCTTCGTCGGCGTCACCTTCGTGCTCGGCTTCGTCATGAGTCTCGGCAAGGCGGCCGTCTACAAGCACATTCCCGCCTATTATCCGGAGCATGTCGGCGCGGTCGGCGGCGTCGTCGGCATGATGGGCGGCCTCGGCGGCTTCATCCTGCCGGTCGCCTTCGGCTTCCTCAAGGACTGGACCGGCCTCTGGTCGAGCTGTTTCATGCTGCTCTTCGCGATCGTCGCGATCTCGATGATTTGGATGAACGCGTCGATCCGCCAGTTCAAGCGGCGCGCCGTCGAGGGTGCGCCGGCCGGTGCCTATGGGCGATAGGCTCCGAAGGGTGGGGCGGCTGGAGGATCAGGACTGATCGACCGCAGCCGCCGGCATCCGCGAACTCCGCCAAACCTAGCTTCCCCGCAGGGATTGCCAAAACCCTGCTTCTTGCCCGGCACTTCTGTGCCGGGCTTTTTCGTTCGCTGAGTTTCTTCTTGCCTAAAAGGAAAGATCGAGGACCCTGCCCTCGAAGAGCCGATCGCGCGAACCTTCGAGGTGTTTGCGCATCAGCTCGCGAGCGTCTTCGGCGCGGCCCTCTTGAACGGCGCGGTAGATCTGGCGGTGTTCCTCGTAGACCTGCTCAAGGCCGGGCCGCGGACCCATCAGCGACAGGCCATGAAGGTGCATGCCCACGGCGATGTGGGCTCTCAAGGCTTCGAGCGAGGCTGTGTAGTAGTGGTTGTTCGCCGCTTCGGCGACCGCTTTGTGAAAGAGGAAATCGGCGTCCGTGCGGTGCAACTGATGGCTGGTCGCCTCGCGCAGTTCGGCAAGCGCCGCCGCGATTCTTGCGATCGCCGCCTCGTCGCGTCGCTGGGCGGCATAGTAGGCGGCGGCGGGCTCGATCGTCAGGCGGAATTCATAACAACGCTGGATATCGGCGATCGATTTGACGGGTGAATAGGCAAGCTGGGCGGCGGCCGAGACCTGGGCGCTGACGAAGGTGCCGGCGCCCTGACGCGAATAGATCATGCCCTGTTCGCGCAGGCGGCCGAGCGCATCGCGCACGACGGGGCGGGAAACGCCCAGCATCGATGCGAGTTCGTGTTCGCCCGGAAGCCGCGAGTCCGGCGCGTAGTTGCCGGTGCGAATCCGCTCGTGCAACTGGTCGAAGACGCGGTCGACGAGTTTCACCGACTTGCCGCGTTCGGTTTTCGCTTCGGCTGCCGCCTCCTGGCCAACGCCGACATTCTCCGCCATTCTCTTATCCATCCTGTTCATCGCCCGACGTACCGCAAATCCGGCGCATCCTGCAAAACCTTTAGCAGAGATTGCGCATTGCCGAAGCCCCCCGACTTTACCGCGCAGCGCATCCGGCCGCCGTTCGGGCGCACTGTCTCGAACCAGGGGATGCCGGCCTCGATCTCGCTCTTCGGCAAAAGGACGCCAGCACCCAGCGACCGCAGGATAGCATAGGCCGTGTCGCCGCCGCCCATCATCAGCATGTCTGGCATGGTGGCGGCGACGATGCGCGAAACGCCCTTGGCAAAGCGTTTCGCCACAATCTCCGATGGGTCGGTCAACGCGCCCGTACATCTCAGAAGCATTGGCAGCCGTGCCGGATCGCCGTCGGCCGGCACGTCGCCTGCCGGTGCATTGCAGTGACTGGCAATCAGGTCGCTCTCGAGAAGCACCGCCATCTGCGCTTCGGTGATCGGGTCGCGCGATCCAAAGGCAAAGAGCGTCCGCTCCGAAGGTTCGAAAGGTGTCGGCGACGCGTGCCGGGCGAGCCGCCGGGCAAGCGCGCGCCCGAGGCCGCGTGCCCCGACCGCGATCGTCAAAGACCAGTCAAGGCTTTCGACTATGCCATCAAGGTCTTCGTCAGAGGCCGCGTCGGCGATCTCAACGTCCAATGCGGGACCGGAGAAGAGCGGCGCTATCGGCAGCGGTTCGGCGATGCCGAAGCCGACGACGTGGGCTTCGCGGGTGTAGCGTCGCTGGTCGGGCACGGCAGGAGCGACAGCCAAGCGGTGGCGGCCGAAAGCAAGGGCGAGCGCTGCGCTCTCGGCCGCGACATTGCCCTTGAGCCGCGAGTCGATCTTCTTCAGGACGAATTCGGGCGAGGGGCGGCAAAGGGCGGCCGTTGCCTGCCTGACGCGGTCTGCAGCCTGGAGGGGATCGAGCGCGCGTGACACCGTATTGACGACGACCACCTCCGCGCCCGTCGCAATCGTTGCCTCAATCGCACCGACGTCGAGCGCTACGGCCACGCTCAGCCCCGCCTCGACGAAGGGCGTTCCGGTATCGAGGGCGCCCGTCAGGTCATCGGCAACGATGGCGACGCGAATGGCCATGGCTCTATTCGCCGTTCACGGCGTGGCAGGCGACGAGATGCCCCGGACGCGCCTCCTTCCACTTCGGAACCACCCGGCTGCAGACCTCCATGGCGATCGGGCAACGCGTATGGAAGCGACAACCCAAGGGCGGCGCGAGCGGGCTCGGCACGTCGCCTTCGAGGATCTGCCGCTTGCGGCTGCGCTCATGCTCCGGATCGGTCTCCGGCACGGCCGAAAGCAGCGCCTTCGTATAGGGGTGGAGAGGCGTCTCGAAGAGCTCGTCGCGGCTGGCAAGCTCTGCTAAGCGCCCGAGATACATGACGCCGACGCGTGTCGAGATGTGCCGCACGACAGCCAGGTCGTGGGCGATGAATAGGTAGGTGAGCCCGTATTTCTCCTGCAGATCGAGGAGCAGGTTGATGATCTGGGCCTGGATCGACACATCAAGGGCCGAGATCGCCTCGTCGCAGACGATGAATTTCGGCTGGCAGGCTAGCGCCCGGGCGATCACCACGCGCTGGCGCTGACCGCCGGAAAGCTCGTGCGGATAGCGCGAGGCAAAGCGCGGCGGCAGGCCGACATCGGTGAGCAGTGCCGCGACCTTTTTCTCGAGTTCGGCCTTGGTCGCGAGTTTGTGGAAGAGGATCGGCTCGCCGATCGCTTCGCCGACCGTCATGCGCGGATTGAGCGTCGAATAGGGATCCTGGAAGACGATCTGCAGATCGCGCCGGAATGGCCGCATCCGCTTCTCGTCGAGTGCGGTCAGGTCCTGGCCCTTGTAGAGAACCTTGCCGGACGTCGCCCGGTGCAGGTTGAGGATGGTGAAGCCGGTGGTGGACTTGCCACAGCCGGATTCGCCGACGAGGCTCAAGGTCTCGCCCTCGAGAATATCGAGGCTGATGTCGTCGAGGGCGTGCACGGTCGCCGACCGTTCACCGAAGGCGCCGAGCCGGACGTGGAAGTGCTTCACCAGGTTTTCGATCTTCAGAAGTGGCTGAGCACCCATCAGGCGGCCTCCCGGGCTTTTTCGACGGCAAAGCAGGCGGCCCGGTGGCTGCCCGCGGCTGAGATGGGCTCGAGCTTCGGCACATGCGTGCGACAGACATCCATGGCCAGCGGACAGCGCGGCGCGAAGGGACAGCCCTCGGGCCTGCGGCCAGGTTCCGGCGGTGTCCCGCCGATCGAGTTCAGACGCGATGCCGGCTGATCGGAGAGCTTCGGGATAGAGGCGAGCAGCCCGCGCGTATAGGGGTGACGCGGATTGGCATAGAGCTCGTCGACCGGTGCATCCTCGACGACGGTGCCAGCGTAAAGTACGACGACGCGATCGACGAGGCCGGCAATCAGCGCCAGGTCGTGGGTGATCCAGACCACCGACATGCCGAGCTTTTCGCGCAGGCCCTTCACCAGATCGACGATCTGCGCCTGGATGGTCACGTCGAGCGCCGTTGTCGGTTCGTCGGCGATCAAGAGCTTCGGCTCGCAGGCAAGACCGATGGCGATCATCACCCGCTGGCGCATGCCGCCGGATAATTCGTGCGGATAGGCCTGGATGCGCTCTTCGGGCCCGGGAATGCCGACCAGGCGCAGCAGTTCGATCGCTCTTTTGCGCGCGTCTCGTCTGCTCATGCCACGATGATAAATCAGCGGTTCGGCAAGCTGGTCGCCGATCCGCATCACCGGATTGAGCGAGGTCATCGGGTCCTGGAAGACGAAGCCGATGTCGCCGCCACGCACCTTCCTGAGCTCCCGATTCGACATCGTCTGCAAGTCACGACCGTCGAACTGCGCTTCGCCCTTGGCGACCCGGATCTTGTTGGGCAACAGCCGCATCAGGCTCAGCATGGTGAGGCTCTTGCCGCAGCCGGACTCGCCGACGACGCCGAGCGTCTCGCCCTTGTCGACGTGAAGGTCGATACCGTCGACGATGACCGCGGGGCCGCTCCGCGTCTCGATTTCGATCGTCAGCCCTTTGATGTCGAGCAGGCGATTTTCCGTTTTCGCACTCATCATTTGCTGCCTCGCGGGTTCAGAGCATCGTTGAGGCCGTCGCCGAGGAAAGAGAAGGCGACGGATGCGAGACCGAGAACGGCCGCGGGTGCCGCAAGCAGATGCGGGTAGTGCTGCCAGACGCGCAAGCCATCCGAAATCATGTTGCCCCAACTCGGGGTCGGCGGATTGACGCCGACGCCGAGGAACGAGAAGGCGCTTTCGAGCACCATTGCAGTACCGAGGCCGGCGCTGACGGCGACGATCAGCGGCCCGAGCGCGTTGGGGATCACATAACGCGTCAGGATGATGCGGTTGGAAAGGCCGAGTGCCTGGGCGGCGGTGATATAGGGGCGGCTGCGGATCGACAGCACCTGGGCGCGCACCAGGCGCGCATAGGGCGGCCAGGAAATCAGCGCCATGGAGCCGAAGACCAGAAGGAAATCGATCCACACCGTCTCGCGATAGAAGGGATTGAGGGTTTCGAGATAGCGCGCCTCCATCCACTGGGCGATCGGCGTCTTCAGCGACGCGTTGATCACGACCACGAGGAGCAGGTTCGGCACCGACATGGTCACGTCGGTCAGCCACATAATCACCCGGTCGAACGGATTGCCGAAGAAACCGGCGACCGCGCCGAGCACCGTCCCCAGCACAACCGCGATGGTCGTTACCACCACAGCAACGAGAAAGGCGGTTCTCGTACCGTAGACGACGCGGCTGAAGACGTCGCGGCCGAGATCGTCGGTACCGAAGAGGTGGGCGAGCGACGGCGCCTGATTGCGCGCCTCGAGATCCTGCCCGAGGAAGTCGTAGGGCGTCAGGTACGGGCCGAACAGGGCGACGAAGGCGAGCAGCACGATGACGCAGAGGCCGAAGATCGCCAGACGGTTTCGCTTCAGCCGGTACCAGGCATCGCGCCACAGGCTGACCGGCGTTTCGTCGAGGAGAGGGGCGGGCGGGGCTTGAACGACGGACATGTCAGCGGCTCCTCCGGGCATCGACGGCGCGCGGGTCGAGCAGCGGATAGAGGATGTCGACCAGCAGGTTGGAGATCATCACCAGGAACGAGCCGATGAGGGTGATCGCCAGGATCACCGGATAATCGGAATTGGTCAGCGCCTTGACGGTCAGGCGGCCGAGGCCCGGAAGGCCGAAGACGAGTTCCACGAAGATCGCGCCGTTGACGATGGTGATCATGATGAGACCGAGCTGGGTGACGACCGGCGTCAGCACCGGCCTGAGGATATGCTTGATCGCGACGACGATCTCCGGCACGCCCTTTGCCCGCGCGGTGCGGACGAAATCTTCGGAAAGTACCTCGATGACCGCGGCGCGCGTCTGGCGGATGATGAGGGCGATCGGCTGGAAGGAAAGCACGATCAAGGGCAGGATGATGCGGATGTCGAAGGCGCCGCCCCAGCCATAGGGGATCTTGGCGTCGGGGAGCAGAACGATGAGGCCGACCATCAGCAGCGGCCCTGCGACATAGGCGGGGATGGCCCAGAGGAAGAGGGCCGAGCCGAGAATGATGTAGTCGAGGCGGCGGTTCTGATTGAGCGCCGCGATCATGCCGAGCGGAATTGCAACGAGTGCGGTGAGCACGATGGCACAGAGCGCCAGCTTGAAGGAGACCGGCGCTGCGGCCTTGATCATCGCCCAGACGGAGCGCCCGGAGCTGAGCGAATTCCCGAAATCACCCTGGATCAGGTTCCAGACGTAGTAGCCGAACTGCTCGATGAAAGGTTTGTTGAGGCCGGCGCTTTCGCGGATCGCCTCGATGCGTTCCGGGTTATAGGCGACGTCGCCCGGGGCACGCAGGAAGATCAGCTTGATCGGGTCGCCGGCGCCATAAAAGGCTAGTGCATAGACGGCCATCATCACCAGCAGAACGGATGGTATCCAGATGGCAAACCGTGTCGCGACGTAACGCAGCATGTCGCTTGTTCCTCCCGCATGGTGCCGGTCAGCCCCGCCATGGTGGCTGCCGGACGTCATGCTTTGCCTGAGCCGGCCCCAAGGGCGTCATTGTGCCGGCCGTTTAACGCGAGGATCGCTACGGAAGACGAAGCTCGCGGCCTATGCGCTTACTCGAGCGCGAAGGCCCCAGGGCCTTCGCGCGAGGTTTCCCGGTTAAGTTCGACAGCAGCCGGCCATTTCAGCCGACCGAAATCTCCCACGGCTTTGCCACTTGCCAGTCGAGGTTCTTGTCGATGCCCTTGACCTCGGCGGTGGCCCAGCGCGACATCGCCTGAGCATACCAGGGGATGAAGGCCCAGTCGTCGCGGAACGCCTTCTGGGCTTCCTGGGCGAGTGCCACACGTTGCGGATCATCGGCCGCCTTGGTCGATGCTTCCTTCAGAAGGCTGTCGACCTTGTCGTTCTTGTAGCCGCCGAGCTTGTTCTGGGCGTTCGAGGACGTCGAGGCGATCGAGCCCTGCAGGTAGGAGGCGGCATCCGGCACGCGGGTGCCGACGTCGTCGCGGAAAATCTGCACCGCATTCTGGTCGGGACCGGCATAGGCGTCCTGTTGCGGCTTCATGTCGACGGCGGAAATGCCGAGGTTCTGGCGCCATTGCTCGGCGATGAACTGTGCAGCCGCTTCGATCGCCGGGCCGGAGACACCGACAAAGAGCAGCTTCGGCAGTTTCTCCGGTCCGCCATAGCTCGACTCGGCAAGCAGCTTCTTGGCGCCTTCCGGATCGTAGGGATATGGCTCGAAGCCGGAATTGTCGGCGCCGGGCACGGAGTTCAGGATCTGGTCGGTCTTCTTGTGCGGGCCATCGGGGAAGGAGGCCTTCATCAGGCCGTCGCGATCGACGGCGCGGATCAGCGCCTCGCGGACCTTCGGATCGTCCATCGGCTTGCGCGCCGTGTTAAACCAGAAATGCTGGCTCGTCGGGATGATCGGGCCGGAGGCGAATTCCGGCCCGAGGTCCTGGATGATCGTCGAGGTGACGAGCTCCGTATGCGCGTTGAACTCCCCGGATTTCAACAGCGACGTCGCCGTGACGTTGTCCTCGATCGAACTGATCTCGATGCGGGCCAGCTTCGGCTTCGGGCCGAAGAAATTCTCGTTGGGTTCGAAGGTCAGGGTGCCGGCGTCGATGTCGATCGCGGTCAGCTTGAACGGCCCGGAATAGACGGCGCCACTGTCCGGCGTGTACCAGTCGGCGATCTCCTCGCCATCTTCGCCACGCGACTGCTCGGCCTTGGTGATCGGCGCGATGTGGTTGGCGAGACGCATGAAGAAGATCGGGTCCGCTTCGCTGAGCGTCACGACGACGGTCCCTTCATCGGGCGTCGCGATGCCGGAAATTTCTTTGGCGGTGCCGCCGCTCACTTCCGCAAAGCCCGCGACCTTGCTCAACACCTGATCGGCGCGCTGGCTCTTGGTGTTCGGCATAGCCGAGACGTTCCAGGAACCCTTGACGTCCTCGGCGGTGATCTTGCTGCCATCGGAGAAAGTTGCCTTCGGATCGATCTTGAAGGTCCAGACCTTGTCGCCTTCGGAGCCTTCCCAGCTGGTAAAGACATAGGGGTGGATCTTGCCCTCGCTGTCGAAGAACATCGGCGAGGCCCACCAGATCGAATTCCAGCGATAGGGAACACCGCCGCCACGCAGCGGCGACCAGTCCTGATTGAAGGCGGGGTTGGCAACCTTCAGCACCTGGCCTTCCTGCGCCAGGACAATGCGCGCATTCATGCCGGCGATCGTCAGGGCCACGGTGGCACCGAGGCCGAGCTTGAGGGCATCGCGCCGCGAGATGCCCGTCAT
Organism: Sinorhizobium fredii USDA 257; assembly: GCF_000265205.3. Taxonomy (NCBI): domain Bacteria; kingdom Pseudomonadati; phylum Pseudomonadota; class Alphaproteobacteria; order Hyphomicrobiales; family Rhizobiaceae; genus Ensifer; species Ensifer fredii. The sequence continues at coordinate 1,336,768 of NC_018000.1, read as the reverse complement.
TGCGGAGTCGAGATCGTTCCGTTTGTTCATTTCTTCCTCCCGTGCGTGAAACCGAGCGCCTCCGCTCTCCCCGGATATGTAGCGCTCTGATTGGCCTTAGACTTCACCCGTATTGTAAATATGTCAACAAAAATTGCATCGGCTTTCGCCGTCGAGATCGGTCCTGAAAAATAGTGCAAGTAAATCAAACATTTGTTGCGAGGTAAAAATTGGTATTCGGAATTCAATATTGACAACAAGGCCAATGTCAAACACAAAAGGCGGCGATATAGGGCGCCATGGGACCGCCAAATGCGGTCCCGAGGACGGCGGCTGACAAATTTGGGAGGCCGGCAGCGCATCCCGCGACAGCGGAGGAGGTAGAGATGCACGGAAAACATGTGGTGGCCGGTGTCTACTGCGCGGCGGCGACGCCGCTCAAGGAGAACGGCGATCCGGATCTCGCGCTTTTTGCGGATCATTGCGGCAAGCTGCTTGACGATGGCTGCCACGGAATTGCCCTGCTCGGCACGACCGGGGAGGCCAATTCGTTTTCGCAGGACGAGCGCAGAGCGATATTGGAGAGCGCCCTTGCGGCCGGCATTGCCGCCGATCGGCTGATGCCCGGCACCGGCGTTGCCGCCATACCGGAAACGGTGGCGCTGACGAAACATGCGCTATCGCTCGGGGTGACGAAAGTCGTGATGCTTCCGCCCTTCTACTACAAGGAGGTCAGCGACGAGGGCGTCTATGCAGCCTATTCGCAAATCGTTGAAAAGATCTCGGATAGTCGGTTGAAGGTGATCCTCTATCACATCCCGCAGGTCTCCGGCATTCCGCTGTCGTTCCCCCTCATCAAGCGGCTTGCGTCGGCCTTTCCCGAGACGATCGTCGGCATCAAGGATTCCTCCGGCGACTTCGCCAACATGCAGGCGCTTGTTGCGGAACTGCCGAATTTTTCCGTACTCGCCGGCGCCGATCCCCTGCTTCTGCCGCTGCTGAAGGCCGGAGGCGCGGGCTGCATCACCGCAACGTCCAATCTCGTCGCCGATTGCCTCCGGCTGATCTTCGATCACGTCTCGGACGCGGCAAGGGCGGCCGAGGTCGAAGCGGCGCAGGCGCGTATCAACGCCTATCGCACGCTGTCGAATTCCTATGTGCAGATCCCGACGGTCAAGGCGATGGTTGCCTTGAAGCGCGGCGAGGACGCATGGTTTCGGACGCGCGCGCCGCTCATGCCGCTGAACGACAGCGAGCGCGCCGATCTTGCCGCGAAATTTGCGGCATTGGATTAAGGGAGGATCGGATGGCCTATACCGCACTGGAACCGCACGAGGTTCCGTCCCGGATGACGGGCGAGATGGTCCCGAGCCCGACCGAGCCTGGCCGTTACGACGCCTACCTTCCATCACCCTGCGTGCAAAACCACGCCGCCAACCTCTCTTTCCTACCGGATGGCACGCTGACATGCGTCTGGTTCGGCGGAACGATGGAAGGCATGGGTGATATCTCGGTTTACATGTCGCGGCTGGAACCCGGCGCGCGCCGCTGGACCAACCCGGAGAAGATGTCGGACGACCCGCAGAAGTCCGAGCAAAACCCGTTGATCTTTACGGCGCCGGACGGCCGCGTCTGGCTGCTCTTTACCTCGCAGACCTCGGGACACCAGGACGGCGCGGTGGTCAAGCGCCGCATTTCCGAGGATGGCGGCAAGTCCTTCGGTCCGACCGAAGTGCTTTGCGACATTCCAGGCACTTTCGTACGCCAGCCGATCATCGTGAATGGTGCAGGCGACTGGCTGCTGCCGATCTTTCGCTGTATGGGCGAGGCGGGCCGACGCTGGACCGGTGCCATTGATCGCGCCGCCGTGCTGATCTCGCGCGACCAGGGCAAGGCCTGGACGATGGCGGAGGTGCCGGACAGCACCGGCGCGGTCCATATGAGTATCGTCCCGGTCGAGAACGGCGCGCTGGTCGCTTTCTACCGCAACCGCTTCGCCACCCATGTGCTCAGAAGTCAATCGAGCGATGCGGGGACGCACTGGACAGCCCCGGAGCCGGTGGACCTGCCGAACAACAATTCGTCGATCCAGGCGATCCGCATGAAAAATGGCGCCATTGCTATGGTTTACAACCACAGCAATGCGTCGATGTCGGATGCGCGCCGTCACTCGCTTTATGACGAGATCGAGGGCGAGGGGGACAGCGGTTCCGCTGAAGCAGTCGCCTCCGCCCGCCCGGCCGTCTGGGGGGTGCCCCGTGCGCCGCTCAGTCTTGCGTTTTCGACCGACGGCGGCCGGACATTCCCGCGCCGCATCGACCTCGATACCGGCGATGGCTATTGCCTCAGCAACAACTCGAAGGATTCGCTCAATCGCGAATTCTCCTATCCGTCCATTGTCGAAGACGCGGAAGGCCGGCTGCACGTCGCTTACACCTATTTCCGACGGGCGATCAAATACGTCCGATTGGATCCGGACTTTCTCGAAAGAGCTAGCTGACCCCGGTTGGCCGCAGCCCGACGGCGCGACTTGACAAGTGTAACGGCGTCAGCCGCGTCCGCCGGAGTTTGGTTCAGTTAACCGTTGAATCGTCGCCGGCCGCAGCGATACCGTCGCCAATATGATCATTGTTTACAACGATATAATCACAATCGCCTTCGCGTCTCCGTTGAATTCGAAGGTGCAGGATATGACGTATCATGGGACAAAATCTCCGTCGCTGCTCTTGCCATTTGATAACATGAAGTATAACAACTTTACATCTTAGCGCGCTTCGCGTCGTCGAGTTCAGGGAGGATCGATCGGATGAGCAATCTGGATAGGCCCATTTCCATGGTGAGGCCGGCTCTGATCGAGTTCGGCACCGGCGTTGCGCCGAGGCTCGGCGCCTGGGCCGAGAGCAAGGGATACCGGCGCGTTCTGGTGATTTCCGACGCTTTCAATGCGACGCGCAGCGAAGTTCTCGGGCTTACCGGCGAGGTGACCGTCTATGGCGACGTCAAGGCCGAGCCGGATACGACCGACCTCGATCGCGTGCTTTCGGCCGCGGAAGGTGCCAAGGCCGATCTGATCGTCGGCTTGGGTGGCGGTAGCGCCATGGATCTTGCCAAGCTCGCGGCCGTCCTGTCCGGCTCATCGCAGCGGCTCACCGATGTCGTCGGCGCAGGCAAAGTTGTCGGGCAGCGGGAAGTCGCGCTTGCCCAGGTGCCGACGACCTCTGGAACCGGCAGCGAAGCCGGTATTCGGGCTCTCGTCACCGACCCGGAAACGAAGGCCAAGCTCGCCGTCGAAAGCATCCACATGCTCGCCGACATCGCCGTCATCGACCCGGCGCTCACTTTCACCGTGCCGCCGAAGGTCACGGCCGCGACGGGCGTGGACGCGCTCGCGCATTGCGTCGAAGCCTTCACCAACCGGAAGGCGCATCCAGCCATTGATATCTATGCGATTGAAGGCGTGCGGCTCGTCGGCCGCTATTTGGCGCGCACCGTCCGTGATGGCAACGATGCGGAGGCCCGTGCCGGGCTGTCGCTCGCCTCGCTCTACGGCGGCTATTGCCTCGGGCCGGTGAATACGGCCGGTGGCCATGCGCTCGCCTATCCGCTCGGCACGCGCTGGCATGTCGCCCATGGTGCCGCCAATGCGCTGATCTTTCCGCATGTGCTTGCCTTCAACACCCCCGCCGTGCCTGAAAAGACGAGGGCGGTGCTCGAGGCGCTGGGCCTGCCGGCCTCTGAGGACGTCGACTCGGTGTTCGATGCGGCGCATGGGTTCTGCGCCTCGCTCGGCATAGAAATGAAGCTGCGCCAGCTCGGCGTGCTCGCCAACGACCTTGGCACGATGGCCGACGATGCCTTCGCCATCCGGCGACTGCTCGACAACAATCCGCGCGATCTGTCGCGCGCCGATATTCTCGCAATCTACGAGGCGGCCTACTAGCACGCCGAACGGGGAGGAAAGCATGGGCAAGGACACCCGCGTCGCAATCACGCTCGGCGATCCGGCCGGCGTCGGGCCGGAGGTGATCGCCAAGGCGCTAGCGTCACTGCCGCGCAAGGAGCTCGCGAACTTCACCGTCGTAGGCAATATCGAGGCGCTGGAGCGGGCCAAGCGTGCGACATCGGCGGCTGTAGACTTCGCAACGCGACCGATGGACGGTGCCGTTCTGGTCGAGGAGGTGTCGATCGACGTTTCCTTGCCGGAGATCGGCAAGGTGAGCGCCACGGCCGGCGAGGCCTCGGTGCGCTATATCCGTCGCGCTGTCGAGATGGCGCAGGTGGGCGAGGCCGATTGCATCGTCACCGCGCCGATCAACAAGGAGGCGATGAACCTCGCCGGGCATCATTTCGATGGCCACACCGGCCTTCTTGCGCACCTGACCGGCTCGAAGAGCTCGTTCATGCTGCTTGCGTCCGAGCGGCTCAACACCATCCACGTCTCCACCCATGTGTCGCTCCGCGGCGCCATCGAGCGGGCGACGGTCGAGCGGGTGCTGGCGACGATCGAGGCCGGCCACAACCATTTCATGCGGATCGGCCGCAAGCCGCGCATTGCCGTTGCCGGTCTCAATCCGCATTGCGGCGAAAACGGCCTTTTCGGCGACGAGGATACGCGCTTCCTGGCGCCCGCCGTCGAGCAGGCGAGGGCCAAGGGCATCGACGTCACCGGCCCGATCTCCGCCGATACGGTCTTCGCGCGTGCCTATAACGGCGCTTTCGATCTCGTCGTGGCGCAGTATCACGATCAGGGCCACATTCCGATCAAACTCGTCGCCTTCGACACGGCGGTGAACGTGTCGCTGGGACTGCCGATCGACCGCGTATCCGTGGATCATGGAACGGCCTTCGATATCGCCGGAACCGGCAAGGCAAACCACGTCAACATGCTTTCGGCGATCGCCTATGCGCGGCTGGTGGCAGGTTCGCCGAGACGGGCGGCCGCGCAGTAGACAGCGCGCCCCCGCAGCCTCGCGATGGGCAACACCGATGGAAGAGAAGGTCAGCCCCCGAAGTTCGGTGCGTATTCGGAGCCGTCCACGCTTGAGGGTCGGCCGTCGATCCGCAACTCGCTGACGCGCGGCGGCGTGCGGGCGATGACCTTGCCGCGGCGGATCACGGCAAGACGGTTCGGCTTCAGCCGCAGGGCTTCCTGCGGATCGCACGCCTGAAGGATGACGAGATCGGCATTGCAGCCCTTCTCGAGACCATAGCCCGCCAGACCCATCGTCTTCGCCGAATTGACGGTCAACGCATCGAAGACCTTCCGCTTGTCCTCGATGCCGGCCATCTGGGCGACGTGGATCGCCATGTGCCCGACTTCGAGCATGTCGCCCGAGCCCATCGAGTACCAGGGATCCATCACGCAGTCATGGCCAAAGGAGACGTTGAGGCCGGCGTCCATCAGTTCGCGCACACGCGTCAGGCCGCGACGCTTCGGGTAGGTATCGTGCCGGCCCTGCAGCATGATGTTGATCAGCGGGTTGGGAATGACGTTGATCCGAGCCTCGGCCATCAGCGGGATGAGCTTCGAGACGTAGTAATTGTCCATCGAATGCATCGAGGTGAGATGCGATCCCGCAACCCGCCCTTGAAGGCCGAAACGGATCGTCTGCGCGGCCAGCGTCTCGATATGGCGCGACATCGGATCGTCCGTCTCGTCGCAGTGCATGTCGACGGGCAATCCGCGTTCGGCGGCGATCCGGCAGAGCGCTTCCACCGACGCCGCCCCGTCGCTCATGGTGCGCTCGAAATGCGGAATGCCGCCGACGATGTCGACGCCCATGTCGAGCGCCCGGTTCAGGGCCTCGACGGCACCCGGCGAGCGGTAATAGCCGTCCTGCGGAAACGCAACGAGCTGCAGGTCGATATAGGACGCCACGCTGTCGCGGACCTCGAGCAGCGCTTCGACGGTCACCAGCCGCGGATCGCTGACATCCACATGGCTGCGAATGTGGAGAAGTCCCTGCGAGACTGCGAGATCGCAATAGCGCAGCGCCCGCTCGACCAGCGCCTCGCGCGTCAAGGTCGGACGCAGTTCGCCCCAAAGCGCGATGCCTTCGAGCAGCGTGCCGGAGCGGTTCATGCGCGGCAGCCCCAGCGACAGCGTCGCATCCATGTGAAAGTGCGGATCGACAAAGGGCGGCGTGACGAGCCGGCCGGTCGAGTCGATTTCCTCCTTGGCCGTCGCTCCGATCCTTGTCGTCACCTCGGCGATCCTGTCATCTCTGATGCCGATGTCGATGCCGTTGCGACCGTCCGGAAGATTGGCGTTTCGAATGATCAGGTCGAACATGGCGGCTCCAGCGCATGAGATAAAAATGCAAGAGGCTCTAGCGTCGCGAGTCGCGCAGCATCGAACACCGCGACACTACCACAACAGGCGCTGGCGAAGTCCCAGCGGTGATGACCGCCAACAACCTGAAAGGCGGTATCGGTAAATCAGATATTTGGCATGGGTGGTGAGGGCACACTCAGCGGCTCGCCCCGAGTCGACTTCCCCTACGGGGATAACCGCGCCGGGATTGGATAGTCCAATGGCTGAAGATCGCCTGTCGACTATCAGCCTTCATCGCCTCGCTCCGAGTTCGAATAGCAAGAAGATATATGTACTACACTAGCCGTGATATACTTAGGCAGCAGGAGCATAACAACAAGTAAAGGAGGAAGGCCATGTCAACGACACGCGTTGGTTGGCGAGTTGCGCTTGCAGCATGCTCCATTCTGATTTCGTCAATGGAGGTTCAGGGCGGTCCTCTCGAAGACGATGTCAGGGCCGCCTACACAGCTTGGGACGAGGCATTCGGAAAGGGAGACGCCAAGGCAGTTGCCACCTTCTATACTGAGGACGCACTTCTCCTTCCCCCGAGTCATGATGTGATCGAAGGACCTGCTGGGGTTGAAAAGTTCTTCAGCGGCATCTTCGGCAGCGGCGCGACCGGTCACAAGCTCGAGGTGATAAGGGCTGATGGTGACGACAAATTGATCTACGGGGCAGCAAAGTGGTCAGCCAAGGGCAAGGATGCCGAGGGCAAAGATCAACCATGGGGCGGAGTTGCCACACATGTCTTCGAGCGGCAAAGCGACGGCAGTTTGAAAATAAAGCTGCATACGTTCAACTGAACGCCGAAGCATCGCCCACAAGCTAATCCGCAGTAAGAGCACGGGCAGAGAGTGCCAGAGACGGTACGGCGTTGGGAGTTCTTCCCCTCAAAATAGCTTCGCGGGAAAGGAGGGCCGCGCGGCAAGCGACGACTTGCCAAAGTTCACACGGCAACGAGTGTCCTCAATTCTCCTCTACCGAAAGACCTTGCTCGCCGATCTTGATCTCCACGCCTGGCTTGTTTTCCTCGCGGTAGACATAGATGCCCAGTCCAATCGCAACCACGGCAAGAACAGCGATGATGAGATAGAGGCCATTCCGGTTCATCCAGTGCGATCCCTTCAAGAAGTTGTCATTTCGGTAGCTAGGAGCCCCTGCCGGAAAGGCAACGGCAGCGCGGCTCAGGTGGCATTGCGATTTTCCGGTTTGTTGCTGAAGTGAGCGTTGCCGAGGCCCGTGCCGATCGTCAGAATTCCCCAGCCCGAGACGTCCTGCATGAAGGGTATCTGCGAGAGCCCCTGAACGACGGCGTCGTTGTGCATGATCACGAAGGTTTCCTCTTCGCCGATTTGAGGAATGGCCTTCTTGAGGACGACGGGCAGGTTGAAGTGCTCGCTTTCCCAGTTGCCGCCCGGCAAGTTCTGTCCGCCGCGCAGGATCGATCCGTCGGCATTGATGACGCCGGGGCAGGCCACGCCTATCACCGGTGCCGGCGCCAGCCCCGCCTTGTCCGCCTTGGCAACCAGCTTATCGATCATGGTGATGAGACGATCGATCGTCGCGCTCCGATTAGGCTTGTCATCCGCATGGCGCCAGATGGCCGACTTCCAGACCTTGGCCCTTGAGAGGTCCGTTTCTTCCTTCAAGCGCAGTTCGACGATGCCCACTCGAACATTGGTGCCGCCGATATCGATGGCGAGCATGGCCTTGTGTCCCTTCAGCATCCAACTCGGCATGAGGTGGGCGGCGCCGATAAGTCCCGCGTCATCCGGATGATGGACAATCGGAGCGAGCTCTATCTTGAGACCGTCGGCCTTCAAGAGCACCATCGCCCGGGCGATTGCCAGTTCACCGACGGCGCTCCCACGGAAGCCGCCGCCGATCACCACCCGCTCGGTATTCTTCCAGCTCTTCTGCTGCAGGAATTTCCCGAGAACGACGGCGAGTTCGCCTGCAAATTCGTCGACAGCTCCCATGACCAGGGCGGCCGCCTCCTTGTCGTCGCCGAGCAGGAATGCATCGATCTGCTTTTTCGACAGGTCGCCGGTCGGCGTCTTGCCGAGCGGGTCTTCACCGCCCTTGCGCACGCGCTTGCGCCAGGCACCGAGCTTTTCCTGAAAGGCGAATTTGTTGGCCCTGTCGCCTAGGAAGCCGTCGCCGGAACGAAGTCCCATATTGTAATCGTCGACCGTGACCGACGGCAGATCGTCGGCACCATGGATGAGCGGGGCACCATTTCGTTTTTCGTTCACGGATCTGCCCACGCAACCTCCTCATGAAGCCTCGCCTGCATTTGTCCGCTGGCGGCGTGACTTACAACGTGAGGGGGCAGGGCGATGTTCCCAAGCCGAAGGACGGGCCTCGCTGTTCGGCTGCGGGCGATCCGAAAAACTGCTGATCGAGGCGAACTATGGGGCGGCCGTAGGAACGCCGCCCATTGGGGTCAAACAACGAAGAAATCCGCGAATGTCAGCGCAAGATTCGGGTCGATGGTGGCGAAATGTATCCGCCCCCCGGACGCGCTGCCGTTGCTGTCGTAGTACAGCATCCCGGTATCCGTCTCGTAGATGATCCGGTCGCTGGAGTCCGCCGCCGTTCCACCGGTGTTCTTCACGAACTGCGCCGCGGTCAGTGTTCCGGTTCCGGTGATTGCGGTGAAGATCGCATTCTCTAGACGGATCGTATCATCGGCGACGCTGTAATCGTCTATCAAGTCGACATTGGAGGCGCTCAGCGTTGAGTTGAAAAGGAACGCGTCCTTTCCGCCGCCGCCGAGCAAGGTGTCGTTTCCAAGAGCGCCGGCGAGGAGATCGTTGCCTCCTTCTCCTCTTAGGATGTTGGCGACCGAGCTGCCCGTCAGGCTGTCGGCAAAGTTCGTGCCGCGCACACCCTCGATACTGATAAGCTTGTCCTGCTTGCGAAAGCCGTCGGTGGCTACGCCGGTGGAGAGATTGACGGTTACGCCGGCCGTGCCGCCGAAGTCCGCATCGCGCTGATAGCCCACGAAATCGAAGCCACCGCCTCCATCAATCGTGTCGCGTCCGCCGAGACCGATGAACGCCTCGCCGAGGGACGAACCCTTCATGCTGTCGGCAAACTGCGTTCCTCTGAAAGCTTCGATATTCGCGAAGGTTTCGCTGTTCCCATATGGATCAGTGACTGTCTTGGCCGCTGCGTCGAGCACGATTCCTTTGAACGCATTGGCATTCCAGTAGGCATCGTCAAAACTCACCTCGTCAAATCCGCTGCCGCCGTCATAGGTGTCCTTGCCCGCTCCACCTTCCATATAATCATCGCCGCCGTTTCCCTTGAGTACGTCATTGCCGCCGAAGCCGTACATGTCCTCATTGCCGGCGGAGCCGTTGATGGTGTCGTTGCGGCTCAGCAGCCATTGCTCCAAGCCCAAGGGGTCGTAAGCGTCGGCCGCGTCTTCGAAGAGAACCAGAGACAGGCTGAGCCCGGTCAGCGATTGGACGAGCGTGGTGCCATTGTTCTGGAACAGGTCGAACTTTGTGATCGTTCCGCCGGTAGCCTGGCCGGCTGCGTTGAAGGTGAAGCCGGAGCCTGTGATCGCCAGTTTGAGGCCGTTGTCGAGCTGAAAACGGATCTGTGTCGAGGATTTGCTTATGAGCGTGGCGGTCGTGAGATCGGCCAGGTCGCCAAATTGCGGATTGAAGCCCACGAACCCCGGTATCGCCGGCGTATAGCTCTGCGGATACTTCCCTCCCGGAAAAAAGAAATTCAAGGTTGCCATTCTTACCCTCTCCTATGCGCCGCTCCGCCGTGTGATGCTTCCGGTGGACCCAGCATGATAGTTTCCGAGTCTTGGCGTTTGACTCGCCTATCGGTTGTGATGTCTTAGCTTTTTGCCGAGGGAGAGAACAGTCACCCTGAGATCATTTGACCGGAAAATTTCGGTAGGAAAAGCAGGATGCCATGGGGCGCTAGATATTCTCCGGCGTGAAGATGTCGAAGGGCAGGATGGTCTGTCCGGGTACGCCGGCGGTGCCCCGGTCGATGGCGCCGATCATCAGTTTGATCGTCTCTCGCGCCAGGGACTGGACCGGCGTGGCCACCGCCATGATCACCGCCTCGTCGGCAAGGGCTGCGCGTGACTCCGGCGTCAGCTCGTTGACGACGACGAGCAGCTTGCCCACGAGCTTCTCCTCGCGGATCGCCGAAATCGCTCCCTCCATGCCGCCGCCGCAGACGTAGAAGCCGAGAAGGTCCGGGTGACGCTTCAGGAGGTCGAGCGTCGCCTCATGGGTGATTTCGGCGGTGTCGAGGTTCACCATCGTGTCCAACACCTCGAACTCGGGCGCCTTCTCGCGAAAATAGGAGCGAAAGGCGATCTCGCGCAGTTCGTGGCCGAGGAAGCGGTGGCTGCCGATAAAGGCAGCAACCTTGCCCGGCCGGCCCGCCGCCCTGGCGATCATCCAGGCGGCGGTTCGCCCGACCTTTTGATTGTTCAGGCCGATATAGCCTTCGCGTACGCCGGACGCGAAATCGGAGAGTAACGAGAAAGTCGGAACGCCGCGCTGCTTCAGATCCTCGACCGCGGCCGTCACGGCCGGATAGTCAGGGGCGACGAAGGCGATCGCCTGATTGCGCGCTGCCATTGCCTTGAGTTTCTCGGTAATCCCTGCGGGGGTGGAATTGGCAACGAAGTCGACCTGCGGAACGACACGGACGTTGGTCAGCGTCAACGCCGCATTCTCCATTTCCTTCGCGACCGCCTGATAGAACGCTTGCTGCGGCTTCTGCAAGAGAAAGCCAAGCCGGTATTGCGGCAGGTCCTCGAAGACGCGCTGCCGCAGCAGGCCGACGGCGTGATAGCCGATCGCCTTTGCCGCGTCATAGACGCGCCGTGCCGTTTCCTCGCGCACCGGGTGACGCCCGTTCAGGACGCGGTCCACCGTCGCAACGCTAACCCCCGCGGCGCGCGCCAGATCCGCGATCGTTGGCCTGCTGCTCATTTGGCGCCTCCCTGACAGCATTACCTCATTGATGAGGTCGTCTTTCTGATGTGTTTTGAGAGAATATATCATGACTGCCTTGAGAGCTGTCAAAAGTCAACTTATTCTCTTCGCATCAGATGGAAGCGCAAACGGAGCGCGCCTCGGGAGGCAGGGATGACGACGGTTCCGACGAAACGGGATTACAGCCTGCTGGGCCGCGATGCCCAGGCGGCAGTGGCGAACGGCCTTGCCGCGGCCGAGTGGTACCATACCGAGGTTCCGCGCAAGCAGATGAAGGAACTGATGAAGCGCGAGGATGGTCCCGCCATCCGCGATACTTCGATCTGGCTCGGCAGCATGGTTCTCTTCGGCGGCCTCGGCATCTATTTCTGGGGCACTTGGTTCGCCGTGCCGTTTTTCCTCGCCTATGGCGTCCTCTACGGCTCGGCCTCCGATAGCCGCTGGCATGAATGCGGCCACGGCACGGCCTTCAAGACGATGTGGATGAACGACGCCGTCTATCAGATCGCCTGCTTCATGATCATGCGCAACCCGGTGACCTGGCGCTGGAGTCACACCCGCCACCACACGGACACTGTCATCGTCGGCCGCGATCCGGAAATCGCCGTCATGCGGCCGCCGGATCTTCTCCGTCTCGTTCTCAATTTCTTCGGTATCATCGATGTCTGGTATGCCGTCATCGACATGGTGCGGAACGCCTTAGGCGTCATCAGCGCCGCGGAAAAGACCTTCATTCCGGAGATGGAGCGGCCGAAGGCGATCCTCGTCGCCCGCATCTGGCTCGCCATCCATGTCGCGACCATCGGTCTGTCGATCTATCTCGGCTCCATCGTGCCCCTGATGCTGATCGGCCTGCCGCGGCTTTACGGCGCCTGGCATCACGTGCTGACGGGCCTTCTGCAGCATGGCGGCCTCGCCGACAACGTCACCGACCACCGGCTGAACAGCCGCACGGTCCATATGAATCCGGTGAGCCGCTTCATCTACTGGAACATGAACTATCACGTCGAACATCACATGTTCCCGATGGTGCCCTATCACGCGCTGCCGAAGCTGCACGCGATGATCAAGCACGACCTGCCCGCGGCCAATCCGTCGATCCTCGACGGCTATCGCGAGATGATCCCGGCCTTTCTTCGGCAATTGTGCAACGAGGACTATTTCCTGAAGCGCGAACTTCCGCCGACGGCGAAGCCCTATCGCGAAGAGTTCCACAGCGAGCCGGTCGCCGCCGAGTAGGCGCGACGAAAAGCCGGAAATCGCATTCACTGCATCGAATGGAGGAAACCAATGAGCTCGAACTGGGTCGAGGTCTGCGCCGCCGACGATATCGATGAAGAAGACGTCATCCGCTTCGATCACGAAGGCCGTACGTTTGCCGTCTACCGCAGTCCCGATGACGAATATTTCGCCACCGACGGTCTCTGCACGCATGAGCACATCCACCTTGCCGACGGCCTGGTGATGGACGACATCATCGAATGTCCGAAGCACAACGGCCGCTTCAATTACAAGACCGGCCAGGCCAAAGGTGCTCCCGTCTGCGTCAATCTGAAGACCTATCCGGTCAAGCTCGAGGCCGGCAGCGTCTTCATTGCGATTTCCTGAGCACGCGGCCCGACGCTTCAGCCGCGAGGGGAGGAGAACATGAGCCATATCGTTATCGTCGGCGCCGGCGAATGCGGCGCGAGGGCGGCCTTTGCCCTCAGGGAGAAAGGTTTCCAGGGCGAAATCACGCTGATTGGCGCCGAGCCGCATCTCCCCTATGAGCGGCCGCCGCTTTCCAAGCACGGGCTCGTCGGCGCCGAGCCGCCGAAATTGGTGGCCGACGCCCCGCGCTACGAGGAGGCTCGAATTGCCGTACTGACGAGCGTCCCGGTTGAGGCGATCGACCGTGAGCAGAAGGTTGTCAGGCTCGCGGAGGGTCGCACGATTGACTACGATCGGCTGCTGCTTGCGACCGGCGCCCGGCCACGCGCCCTTCCAGGCGTGTGCGGGAACGCCGAGCGCATCCGGATGCTCCGGACCCACGCCGACGCTCTGGCGATCCGGGCCGCCCTTTGGCCCGGGCGAAAGCTCGCCATCATCGGCGGAGGCTTTGTCGGTCTCGAACTTGCTGCGACGGCCCGCAAGCTCGGCGCCGATGTCGTGCTCATCGAGGGCTTGCCGCGCGTCCTTTCTCGCAGCGTTCCGGAGGAGATCGCAGCCGTCGTTGCCGAGCGGCACCGGCAGGAAGGCGTCGAGATCGTTTGCGGCGCCCGCATCGCGACGCTCGAGGCGGATGATGATGGCGCGCGCGTCGTCTTCGCCGAGGGCGCCTGTATGCCCGCCGATCTCATTGTCGTCGGCATCGGAGCGATCCCGAATACGGAACTTGCAGAGGCTGCCGGGATTTTGATCGAAAACGGCATTGCTGTCGACGAGACGCTCCGGACATCGGACCCCGACATCTATGCAGCCGGCGACTGCTGTTCCTTTCCCCTCTCGCACTATGACGGTCGGCGGGTGCGGCTCGAAGCTTGGCGCAATGCACAGGAGCAGGGAGCGCTCGCTGCGGCCAATCTGATGGGCGCGGCCGAGCCTCTCGCAAGCGTACCGTGGTTCTGGTCGGATCAATACGAACTGACCCTGCAGATCGCCGGCCTCGCCGATGGCGCCGCGACGACCGTCCGGCGCCAGCTCACCGACGACGCTTTCATTCTGTTCCACCTCGACGGCGAGGGCCGGCTGATCGCCGCGAGCGGCATCGGGCCAGGCAATGCGGTCGCCCGCGACATTCGCCTTGCGGAAATGCTGATCGCCGCGGGCAGCAGGCCCGACCCGGCGGCGCTGTCCTCGCCTGAAACCAAGCTCAAGAAGCTGCTGGCGGCCTGAAACCCGCCCGAGTTCGCGCTTTTCAAGCATTCATCCGGAGATTTCCATGAAACACCGTCGACCGACCGTTGCCGATCTCTTGTCGATCAAGGGCAAGAGGCAACTCACCATGCTGCGCGTCGTGACGCTGGAGGAGGCAGAAGCCGCCGAGAAGGCCGGTATCGACCTCGTATCCGTTCCGCCGGCGCTGCTCGGGCCGCAATTCCGCGAGGCGGCGCCTACGGTCTTCGCCTTTCCGGGCCTGGAATATGGCGACTTCGTCACCGCCGAGGACTATCTGCGCGGCGCGTTCCAGGCGATGCGGGCCGGCGGCGATGCCGTCTATTGTGCCGCCGGTCTTTCGACGGTCAGGCGGCTTCGCGAGGAAGGCATTCCGGTCTGCGGTCATGTCGGGCTGATCCCGTCCAAGGCGACCTGGACCGGCGGCTTCAGGGCCGTCGGCAAGACGGCGCAAAGCGCGCTCGAGATCTGGCGCCAGGTCAAGGCGCTCGAAGAGGCAGGCGCCTTCGCGGCCGAGATCGAGGTCGTGCCCGCCGAAGTCGCAACCGCGATCTCGCAGCGCACGTCGCTGCTGATGCTCTCCATGGGCGCGGGTACCGGATGTGATGCGCAATATCTATTTGCCGAAGACGTGCTCGGGCAGAATCGCGGCCACTATCCGCGCCATGCCAAGGTCTACCGCGACTTTGCCGCCGAATTCGAACGGCTGCAGCAGGAGCGCATCGTCGCTTTCCGCGAATATGCCGAGGATGTACGATCCCGCGCCTATCCGGAAAAGGCGCATCTGGTCGGCATAGCGCCGGGCGAGTTGGAGGATTTTCTCAAGGAGATCGACGCACAGGAGCAGACGGCGCTTCCTGCAAGGTGATAGTTACAGCGCCGCGCGTCTTATCAGGCGCATAAAGGTCGCTGTTGGACTTTGAATTGCTGCATGTTTTATCCTTAGATTGGCTGCGATCTAGGGAACATGCAATGGGCCGAGCGCCTACAGACGCGACAGCAAGGACGAATGATGCACACTTACGTTTTGACGGTCACCTGCAAATCCACCCGCGGCATCGTTGCGGCGCTTTCCGGCTATCTCGCTGAACAGAGCTGCAACATCATCGACAGCTCGCAGTTCGACGATCTCCAAACCGGCCTGTTCTTCATGCGCATCAGCTTCATCTCGGAGGAAGGCGTCGGTCGCGCCGCTATCGAGGAAGGGCTGAAGCCGATTGCCGCGAAATTCGCGATGGAAACGGCGCTCCATGACCAGTCAGAGCGCACCAAGGTGCTGCTGATGGTGTCGCGTTTCGGCCATTGCTTGAACGACCTGCTCTACCGCTGGAAGATCGGCGCTCTGCCGATCGACATCGTCGGCGTCGTCTCCAACCACTTCGACTACCAGAAGGTCGTCGTCAACCACGACATCCCCTTCCACTGCATCAAGGTGACGAAGGAGAACAAGCCGAAGGCCGAAGCCCAGCTGCTGGAGCTCGTCGAGCAGACCGGTGCCGAGCTGATCGTGCTGGCCCGCTACATGCAGGTCCTGTCGGATGCGCTCTGCAAGAAGATGTCGGGGCGGATCATCAACATCCACCACTCGTTCCTGCCGTCGTTCAAGGGCGCCAACCCCTACAAGCAGGCCTATGAGCGCGGCGTCAAGCTGATCGGCGCGACGGCGCATTACGTCACCGCCGACCTCGACGAGGGGCCGATCATCGAGCAGGACATCGCCCGCATCACCCATGCGCAGTCGGCCGAGGACTACGTGTCGATCGGCCGCGACGTCGAAAGCCAGGTGCTGGCCCGCGCCGTCCATGCCCATATCCACCACCGCTGCTTCATCAACGGCAACCGCGTCGTGGTCTTCCCGCCGAGCCCGGGATCCTACGCTTCGGAACGGATGGGCTGAAGCTTCAAAAAAAAATTCCACCAATCGACAGCCCCTGCTCGGCCCCCGAGCGGGGTTTTTCATTTCATGACGCTGAATTTCCTCGCCTTCTGCATCCTCAAAACGCCCCTTGACTTGGCAGTATTATGGCATACCATACTATGTAATAGAGATTGAGGAGACGGCGATGCCCATCGAAATCCGTAAGACGCTGCTGCAGGTGGAGACGACGCTGATCGAAGGCGGAAAGACTGCGCCCGTGCCGCTGAAGCTCTATTCGGCCATAGCCGTGGTGAAGAACCCCTGGGCCGGCGCCGGCTATGTCGAGAACCTGAAGCCGGAAATTCATGCCGCTGCGCCGGTTCTTGGTGAACTACTGACGAGGATGATCATCGACGCGGTCGGGTCGGGCGAGGCGGTCGAGGCTTATGGAAAATCGGCGATCGTCGGTCTCGACGGCGAGGTCGAGCATGCATCGGCGCTGATCCACACGCTGCGCTTCGGCAATCATTACCGCCAAGCCGTCGGCGCCAAATCCTACCTCGCCTTCTGCAATACACGCGGTCCGGCAAACGCCGCCTTGATGATCCCGCTCATGGACAAGAATGATGAAGGGCGTCGCTCGCACTACCTGACCATCCAGACCTCCGTCGCCGATGCGCCGGCGGCAAACGAGATCGTCGTTGCGCTTGGCGCCTCGGTGGGCGGACGTCCGCATCACCGCATTGGCGACCGCTACCAGGATCTTAAGGATCTCGGGCAGGATGTCGCCAACCCGGCCGGCGTTTGACGCCGTAGTCCTGGACCACGACGATGCTTCAATCTGAGCGAACAGAATTCACGGGTCTCGGTGCCAGGCGAGCTCGAACGGCGCATGGTACCGCCTATGTGGAGATCGGTCATGGCGAACCGCTTGTCCTCATCCACGGGGTCGGCATGCGGCTCGAAGCCTGGACGCCGCAGGTTGTCGCCCTGTCCGCCCGGCACCGCGTCATTGCCGTCGACATGCCCGGACATGGTGAGAGCGACAGGCTGGATGCTGACGCGAAGCTCGAGGATTTCGTCGCCTGGCTGGGCGTCCTTCTTGACGATCTGAAGCTGGACCGCGTCAATCTCGCCGGCCATTCGATGGGCGCGCTGATCGCTGGCGGTGCGGCGGCCACATTTGGTGCACGCATCCGCCGCGTGGCGCTTCTCAATGGCGTCTACCTACGCGACGCTGATGCCAAGGCAGCCGTCATCGCCCGGGCCCTGACGATCGGCGAGCGTGCGGCCGATGTCGATGGGCCGCTGAAGCGCTGGTTCGGCGAGGGCAGCGAAACTGCGCCGTTCTATGAGTTGACGCGAAGCTGGCTGCAGACGGTCGACCCTGAAGGCTATGCGACCGCCTATAATGCCTTTGCGCATGGCGACAATGTTTACGCTGCGCGCTGGCCCCAGGTGCGTTGTCCGGCCTTGTTCCTGACCGGTTCGGAGGACCCGAACTCGACGCCGGAAATGGCGCTTGCCATGGCCGTCGCGGCGCCGTGCGGCCGGGCGCATATCATCGAAGGGCACCGCCACATGGTCAATCTGACGGCGCCGGATACGGTCAATGCGATTCTCGCGGACTGGCTCTCAAGGGAAGGGGAGAAGTCATGACAGCAGCTTCTTGTGACCCGCGCACACTGCGCGACGCTTTCGGGTCATTCATGACCGGGGTGACGGTCGTCACGGCGAACGACGCGTCCGGAAATCCGATCGGTTTTACCGCGAACTCCTTCGCATCGGTGTCGATCGACCCGCCGCTTCTGCTCGTCTGCATCGCCAAGACCTCACGCAATTTCGCGACGATGACATCAGCCAATGGTTTTGCGGTCAACGTTCTTTCGGAAAAGCAGATAGCCGTGTCCAACACCTTTGCCAAACCGGTGGAGGATCGGTTCGCGGCGGTCGAATGGAAGCGCGGTCCGCATGGTGCGCCGATCCTGGCCGGCGTCAGCGCCTGGTTCGATTGTTCGCTGAACGAGATTGTCGACGCAGGCGACCACGCCATCCTGATCGGCCGCGTGGAGGCCTTCGAGAACGGCGCCATGGCCGGGCTCGGCTTTGCGCGCGGCAGCTACATCACGCCGGGCCTGTCCGGCAAGGCGGTCTCGGCCGCCGCCGAGGGCGCCCCGCTGATTGCCGCCGTCGTCGAGCGCGACGGCGCGGTCCTGCTGATCCCGGAGGCCGACGGCCGCTGGCGCCTGCCGCAAATGGCCCTCAAGGGCGGTGAGGCACTGGCGGTGCTGCAGGACTATCTGACGGCCACGACGGGATTGGCGATCGAGGTCGGCTTTCTCTATTCGGTCTACGACAACAAGACGACCGGTCACCAGCACATCGTCTATCGCGCCGGCGCCGAACCCGGCGAAACCCAGGCCGGACGCTTTGTTCCCCTTGCGGAATTGCCGCTCGACAACATGGACAATCCGGCCACCGCCGATCTCTTGAGGCGCTTTGCAGCCGAGAGCGCGCTGGGCAATTTCGGCGTTTATGTCGGCGATGAGAAACAGGGCAAGGTTCACCCCTTCGCCAGAAAGGCCTGACCCATGAAATTCTCGCTTTTTGTGCATCTCGAGCGCCTCAACCCCGGGCAGACGGACGAGAGCCTCTACCGCGAGTTCATCCAGCTCTGCGAGATCGCCGACCGTGGCGGCTTCTCGGCCATCTGGACCGGCGAGCATCACGGCATGAGTTTCACCATCGCGCCCAATCCGTTCCTCAGCCTCGCCGATCTCGCCCGCCGCACGAAGAATGTCCGGCTCGGTACCGGCACGGTGATTGCGCCATTCTGGCATCCGATCAAGCTCGCCGGCGAAGCAGCGATGACCGACATTATCACCGAGGGCAGGCTCGATATCGGCATCGCCCGTGGCGCCTACAGTTTCGAGTACGATCGGCTCGCCCCCGGGCTCGACGCCTGGGGCGCCGGCCAGCGGATGCGCGAGCTCATTCCTGCCATAAAGGGGCTTTGGGAAGGCGACTACGCGCATGAGAGCGAGTTCTGGACGTTTCCGTCGACGACCTCGGCGCCGAAGCCCGTGCAGGAGCCGCATCCGCCGATCTGGGTTGCGGCGCGCGACCCCAACAGCCATGAATTCGCGGTCGCCAACGGCTGCAACGTGCAGGTCACGCCGCTCTGGAACGGCGACGGCGAGATCGCCAGCCTGATGGAGCGCTTCGAGGCGGCCTGCGCCAAGAAGCCGGAGATCGAGCGCCCGAAGATCATGCTGCTGCAGCATGCCTATGTAGGCACCGACGAAGCCGATCTCGAGCAGGCGGCCAAGGAGCTCAGCGTCTATTACAACTACTTCTTTGCCTGGTTCAAAAACGAAAGGCCGATCCGACAGGGCCTCATCGAAACCATCACCGAAGAGGAGATGGCGGAAAACGCCATCGTCTCACCGGAGGTGATGCGCAAGAACCTCGCCGTCGGAACTGCCGATCAGGTGATCGCTCGGCTGAAGGCCTACGAGGCGTTGGGCTACGACGAATATTCCTTCTGGATCGATACGGGCATGAGCTTCGAGCGCAAGAAGGCCTCGCTCGAGCGCTTCATCGCCGAGGTCATGCCGGCATTTGCGGAGTAGGGCACATGCAGCGGTTCCAGTCTTACATCGGTGGCGAATTTTCAGATGGCGAAGCCCGGTTCGAAAGCATCGACCCGGCGACCGGCGCCGCCTGGGCGGAGATGCCGGAGGCGCGGGAAGCCGATGTCGATCGCGCCGTCGAGGCCGCGCATAACGCTCTTTACGAAGGGCCGTGGTCCAAACTGACCGCCACGCAGCGAGGCAAGCTTCTCTACAAGCTCGGCGATCTCGTCGCCGAGAACGCCCAGAAACTTGCTGAACTGGAGACGCGGGACACGGGCAAGATCATCCGCGAGACTTCGGCGCAGATCGCTTATGTCGCCGAGTATTATCGCTATTATGCCGGGATCGCCGACAAGATCGAGGGTTCCTATCTGCCGATCGACAAGCCGGACATGGATGTCTGGCTGCGCCGCGAACCGATCGGCATCGTCGCCATGGTCGTGCCCTGGAACAGCCAGCTGTTCCTGTCGGCGGTGAAGATCGGCCCGGCCCTGGCTGCCGGCTGCACCATGGTGGTGAAGGCCTCGGAGGACGGGCCGGCGCCGCTCCTCGAATTTGCCCGGCTCATCGACCAGGCGGGCTTTCCGGCCGGCGTCGTCAACATCATCACCGGTTTCGGCCCCTCCTGCGGCGCCGCGCTCAGCCGTCACCCCAAGGTGGATCATATCGCCTTTACCGGGGGGCCGGAAACGGCGCGTCATGTGGTGCGCAATTCGGCAGAGAACCTCGCCTCGACCTCGCTCGAGCTCGGCGGAAAGTCCCCCTTCATCGTCTTCGCGGACGCCGATCTCGAGAGTGCGGCCAATGCCCAGGTCGCAGGCATCTTTGCCGCGACCGGCCAGAGCTGCGTCGCCGGTTCGCGGCTGATCGTCGAGAAAAGCGTCAAGGATCACTTCCTGGAAATCCTCAAAGCAAAGGCGGAAGCGGTCCGCATCGGCAGCCCGCTCGACATGGCGACGGAAGTCGGGCCACTCGCGACACGGCGTCAACGCGACCATATCGAGGCGCTGGTCGCGCGCTCGCTCGCCGCCGGCGCCAAATTGATCACGGGCGGCAACGCACCCGAAGGTGCCGGTTACTATTATCGGCCGAGCATTCTCGATTGCGACGGCAGCGCCTCGCCCTCGCTCGAGGAGGAATTTTTCGGACCCGTCCTTTCGGTGCTGTCCTTCGAAACGGAAGCGGAGGCGCTCGCCCTCGCCAACAATAGCAGCTACGGCCTAGCGGCGGGGGTCTTCACGCAGAATCTCACCAGGGCGCACCGCCTGATGAAGGGGATCCGCGCCGGGATCGTCTGGGTCAACACTTACCGGGCAGTGTCGCCGATCGCGCCCTTCGGCGGGTTCGGGCTTTCCGGTCACGGCCGCGAGGGCGGCATGGCCGCCGCCCTCGACTACACAAGGACGAAGACCGTCTGGCTCAGGACGTCGGACGAGCCCATCCCCGATCCCTTCGTGATGCGGTGACGGCGATGTTCTACGAGATCCGCACCTATCGGCTGAAGAACGGCGCGATTCCCGCCTACCTGAAGGTGGTCGAGGAAGAGGGCATCGCCATCCAGACGAAGCATCTCGGCGAACTCGTCGCCTACTTCTTCTCCGAGATCGGGCCGATCAACGAGATCGTCCACATCTGGGCCTATGTGAGCCTCGACGATCGCGAGAGGCGTCGCGCTGCACTCATGGGAGACCCGGATTGGCGGGCGTTCCTCCCCAAGATACGCGACCTCATAGAAGTCGCGGAGAACAAGATCATGAAGGCGGCGCGCTTTTCGCCGACAGGCGGCAGCGCGTCATAGAACAACCAAGCAAAACCGGACCACGGAGCAAGGGAACATGAAGAAGATATTCGTTTTGGCGGCCACTGCCGCGACAATTGCAACAGCAATGCCGGCGACGGCCGCGGATCTTGTCTTTTCGAGCTGGGGCGGCACGACGCAGGACGCGCAGAAGATCGCCTGGGCCGAGAAATTCACCGAAAAGACCGGCATCAACGTGCTTCAGGACGGACCGACCGACTACGGCAAGCTCAAGGCCATGGTCGAGGCGGCCGCCGTCACCTGGGACGTCGTCGATGTCGAGGGCGACTACGCCGCTCAGGCCGGCAAGAACGGCCTGCTGGAGAAGCTGGATTTCTCGGTGATCGACAAGTCTAAGCTCGACCCGCGCTTCGTCACCGACTATTCGGTCGGCAGCTTCTATTATTCCTTCGTGATCGGCTGCAACAAGGATGCGGTCGACGCCTGCCCGAAGACTTGGGCGGATCTCTTCGACACGGAGAAGTTCCCTGGCAAGCGCGCCTTCTACAAGTGGTCGGCGCCGGGTGTCATCGAGGCGGCCCTGCTTGCCGACGGCGTGCCTGCCGACAAGCTCTATCCGCTCGATCTCGACCGCGCTTTCAAAAAGCTCGACACGATCAAGCCGGACATCATCTGGTGGTCTGGCGGAGCGCAGTCGCAGCAGCTGCTCGCTTCCGCTGAGGCGCCCTTCGGCAGTGTCTGGAACGGCCGCATGACGGCGCTGGCGCAGAGCGGCATCAATGTCGAGACCTCCTGGGAGCAGAACATCACCGCCGCCGACTCGCTCGTCGTGCCCAAGGGCGCGAAGAATAAGGAAGCAGCGATGCAGTTCATCGCGCTCGCCACGTCTGCCCAGGCGCAAGCCGATCTCGCCAAGGCCACCGGCTACGCGCCCATCAATCTCGAATCCCCGAAGCTGATGGACGCGGAACTGGCGAAATCGCTGCCGGATGCGCAGACGGCGAGTCAGGTCAATGCCGACATGAACTATTGGGCGGAGAACCGCGACGCGATCGGCGAGCGCTGGTACGCCTGGCAAGCGAAATAAACAGAAAAGGCGGGGAGGGCGCCAGGCGTCCTTGCCGCCGATCTGGCGTGAGGGCGCGAGGAGCGTCCCTCGTGCCCGCTAATGGGAGAGACAGCCATGTTGTCGCGCACCGACGCGAAGGCGGCAGGATCGAACGTCCCTGCACGCCTGACGCTCACGGACTTCGATCTGACCTTGCCGGCGCTCGGCCTGCTGGTCCTTTTTTTCGTCGTGCCGGTCGCCATTCTGTTGGCGCGCAGCGTCTCGGAGCCCGTGCCGGGCTTCGGAAACTATGCCGAACTGCTGGGCTCCTCCACCTATCTCAAGATATTCGCGAACACGTTCCTGGTTTCCGGCCTGGTCACCTTCGTCTCGCTGGTCATCGGCTTTCCCGTCGCTTGGGCGCTAGCGGTGATGCCGAGCCGCTTCGCTTCGGTGATCTTCGCCATCCTGCTTCTGTCGATGTGGACCAACCTGCTGGCGCGCACCTATGCCTGGATGGTGCTGTTGCAGCGCACCGGCGTCGTCAACAAGCTGCTGGTCGGTCTGGGCCTCATCGACACACCGCTTCCGCTCGTCAACAATCTGACGGGCGTGACGATCGGCATGACCTACATCATGCTGCCCTTCGTCATCCTGCCCCTCTATGGCGTCATCAGGAAGATCGATCCGGCTATCCTGCAGGCGGCGGCGCTCTGCGGCGCCAACCGCTGGCAGGCGCTCGTGCGCGTTCTCCTGCCGCTGGCGATGCCCGGAATGGCGGCCGGCGCGCTGATGGTCTTCGTCATGTCGCTCGGCTACTTTGTCACCCCGGCGCTGCTCGGCGGCACGGCGAACATGATGCTGGCCGAACTCATCGCGCAATTCGTCCAGTCGCTCGTCAACTGGGGCATGGGTGGTGCTGCGGCCCTGGTGCTGCTGGTCGTCACCCTGGCGCTCTATGCGGTGCAGCTCCGCTTCTTCGGCACAGACCGGATGGGAGGACGCTGACATGCTCCTGAATTTCGATCGTCTCGGCTGGTGGAAGCTGGTTCTGATCGGCATCACGGTGCTGACAGCCGCCTTCCTGCTCCTGCCCATCCTGTTCATCGCGGCGCTGTCCTTCGGCTCGTCGCAATGGCTGATTTTTCCGCCGCCCGGCTGGACGCTCCAATGGTACCGGGAGCTTCTCGCCGATCCGCGCTGGCTGGAGTCCGCCTGGACGAGCTTCCAGATCGCAATCATCGTCACGGTTCTTTCGGTCCTCCTCGGGCTCGTCACTTCCTTTGGGCTGACGCGCGCGCGCTTCATGTTTCGCGAGGCGCTGAAAGCCCTGTTCCTGACGCCGATGATCCTGCCCGTCGTCGTTCTCGCCGTGGCGCTCTACGCCTTTTTCCTGCAAATCGGCCTCAACGGCACGCTGTCGGGCTTCGTCATTTCCCATCTGGTGCTGGCACTGCCCTTCTCGATCCTGTCGATCACCAATGCGCTCGAGGGATTCGACAAATCGATCGAGGACGCCGCCGTGCTGTGCGGTGCGTCCCCATTCGAGGCGAAAATCCGCGTGACGCTGCCGGCCATCAGCCACGGCATCTTCTCGGCGGCGATCTTCTCGTTTCTCACCTCATGGGACGAAGTGGTCGTCGCAATCTTCATGGCGAGCCCGACGCTGCAGACGCTTCCCGTCAAGGTCTGGGCGACCTTGCGGCAGGACCTGACGCCTGTCGTCGCCGCCGCCTCCACCCTTCTCATCCTGCTCACCGTGCTCTTGATGGTGCTTGTCGCCCTCGTTCGCAAAGGATTGAAATCATGAGCAAACCCTTCCTGCAAATCCGCGGCATCCGCAAGGAATACGGACCCGTTACCGCCGTCCACGACGTCAATCTCGACGTGGCGCAGGGTGAATTCCTGACCTTTCTCGGGCCATCCGGATCGGGAAAGAGCACGACGCTCTATATTCTCGCCGGTTTCGAGGATCCGACCCGCGGCGACATCGTGCTGAACGGCCAGTCACTGCTGTCGACGCCGTCGCACAAGCGCAATATCGGCATGGTTTTCCAGCGTTATACGCTTTTTCCGCATCTCTCCGTCGGCGAGAACATTGCCTTCCCGCTGAAGGTCAGGCGGCTTCCAAAGGCGGAGGTCGACGCCAAGGTGCGCGACATGCTGAAGCTCGTGCGGCTCGAAGGCTTCGAGGACCGCAAGCCGGCGCAGATGTCCGGCGGACAGCAGCAGCGCGTCGCGCTGGCGCGCGCGCTTGCCTACGACCCGCCGCTGCTGTTGATGGACGAGCCGCTTTCCGCCCTCGACAAGAAACTGCGCGAGGAGATCCAGCACGAGATCCGCCGCATCCACCAGCAGACGGAAGTGACGGTCCTCTATGTCACGCATGACCAGGAGGAGGCGTTGCGGCTCTCCGATCGGATCGCCGTCTTTTCGAAGGGTATCATCGACCAGATCGGCACGGGGCCGGAACTCTATGCTAATCCGACGACCCGCTTCGTCGCCGAATTCATCGGCGATAGCGATTTCCTGCCCTGCGATCTGGTGACGGCCGCAAATGGCAAGGCGGATATCGCGCTGGCCGGAGCGACGGTCATTCCAAACGTACCGGTTCATGGCCGGCCGGTCCCCGGAGGCAAGGCGGCGCTGATGCTGCGACCGGAACGCCTGAGCCTGACGAGATCGGCGCCGGGCGGCTCGACCGCGGTTCCCGTCACGGTGAGCGACATCACCTTTCTCGGCAACAACATTCATGTCGCGACTCAGACTGCGAAGGGTGACGCTCTGGCGGTCCGCCTTCCGTTCGGTCATGAGGCGATTTCCAGCCTCAACCGCGGTGATAGCGTCTGGCTTGGCTTCGATCCGGCGACGGCGCACGTCTTCTGCTAAAAAGGCGGAAATTCCGGAAAGCGGGTGTTAACACCTCCCTCTGCCTTGCCGGCCATTCCCCTTGTGGGCTCACAGGGGGGATTGCGGAGGTGGGACCGCTGTGCGCCAGGGCCCATTGCTGCGATGAGGTTAACTCCTTCGAGAAAAAGGGATGGGGGAGCTCGCCGCTCGCTGATCTCCCCCCTTGTGGGGGAGATGCCCGGCAGGCAGAGGGGTGCAACCCGGGTGGGCCGAGATGTTACTGCCGTAATAGCCGGTGGTCTCAGCAACAACCCAATCAGCTCAGTTATCGCTCTATCCTCTGTTCCCGCCTTGCTGCTCGGCCAGAAGCGCCTCGGCAATCGCCGCGGCATTTGTGACATGCACGTTGGCCGCCTCGTAGGCCGCCGCGCCATCGCCGGCCTTGATCGCGTCGATGATCTTCTGCATCTGGGCCGGCCCTTGCTTGTTGCGGTCGGGTGTCTTGATCGTCATCGACCGCAAATGATTGATCCTTGCCGTGATCGAATTGACGATACCCCAGGCGACATGGCGTCCGGAATTTTCGAACAGCGTGCGGTAGAAATCCGTCGTGGCGGTGAGGACCGCGGGCAGCTCATTTGCGGCATAGGCTGCCCGGATGCGCGCAAGGATGCGCTCGAGCTCGGCCACCACGCGCGGGTCCTTTTGCGTGGCACAGGCCTTGGCAGCGATGCCTTCGAGCACGCCGCGGATTTCGTAGATCTGCCGGGCTTCTTCCGGGGTGGTCTCGGCGACGATCGGGCCGCGATTCGGTTGGATGGCGACAAGGCCTTCCGATTCCAGATGGCGCAGCACTTCGCGGACGATCGTCCGGCTTACGCCGAGCTGATCGCACAGGTCGCGCTCGACAAGCCGTTCGCCCGCCCTGAAATGCATGTTGACGATAGCGTCGCGCATCTTTTCCAGCGCAAGCTCGCGAAGTGTCTTCTCCGGACGAAGAACCCGCATCGGCTGATCAGACACGCTCATGGGACGTTCCCTTTCCGCTCGCGACGTATTATGGGATACCATATTATCACGAAGGAACGCTTGTGTCAGCAGGGAACGCCGCATCGTGCATCTCCAAAATAGGGGACGCTATCTGCCGGTCGGAAGAGCCGTTCCCGAGAATGCCGCTTGGGAATGAGCTTGGGACGGCTTGCAACTTATGAGGCGGAAAGCGATTGGATGAGCGCCGCGATATAACCGTAGCAAAAGGCGAAGGCGACGCCGGTCGGGTCGCGGCCGCTGATCGTCGGGACGTGGTCGGGCATCACCATATATTGGTATCCGACCTCGCGATAGATCTTCAGCGAGCGCACCATATCCATGTCGCCTTCCTCGGGGAAGGTTTCCATGAAGGATAGCTTGCCGCCACTGATGTTGCGGAAGTGCACGTTGAAGATCTTGCCGCGCGTGCCGAACCAGCGGATGATCTCGTCGATCTCCTCACGCGGATTGTCCAGCATCTCGCCGATCGAGCCCTGGCAGAAATTCAGGCCATGATAGGGGCTCTCGTGCATCTGTACGAACTTCTTCAGACCTTCGACCGTCCCTAGAACGCGCGTCACGCCGCGATAGCCGGGCGGCGTGTAGGGATCGTGCGGATGGCAGGCGATGCGCACCCGGTTGCTTGTCGCAACCGGCACGACCCGTTCCAGGAAATAGTCGATGCGCTCCCAGTTCTCGTCCTCCGACAGCACGCCGGCAAGTCCCGGCGCGGCGCTCTGGTCGACTCGCTCCCAGCGAAAGGCTTCGTTCATCGAGCCGCCGCGGCCGCGCTCCATTTCGCTGCGGGGAATGCCGATCAGGTTCAGATTGTACTTTGCCGACGGAATGCCGGCCCGGGCGCAGTTCTCGATCATGCGGCAGACGGCGTCGATCTGGCGGTCGCGCTCCGGTCCTGCCAGCAGGATGTCGGGATAGGAGGCTTTCTCGATGGGTTTCGAGGGCAGGGGAAGCTGAACCATGTCGAGCACCAGGCCGAAGCTCTCGACATGGTCGCGGTGCCTTTCAAGGTCTTCCAGGGTCCAGCTTGCCGGTGGACCCGGCGGATCGGCGCAGATGTTCTTGACGCCAAGCTGGGCGTAGACCCGGTAATCCTCGTCGTCGCGGGCAGCGACCTGCGTTCCTACATACACGGACAGACCTCCTTCCATGCCAATTCCAAGATGTCATATGACATAATATGAATTTGCTAGAGCTGTCGAGCGGATTATTGCTCGGCGAGACGCCGATAGCGGCGCTGGCTGCCGATGATATGGTTGCGCATCGCTTGCCTGGCACGTTCGGGATTCTGGTCCTCAATGGCCGAGAGAATTTCGCCGTGCTCCGCGTGGACACTAAGCAGATAGGCCTTGTCTGCGGCTTCGGGCAGCGTCGTGACCTGGCTACGGGGAATGGCGCGCGGCCCGAATTGCCGCATGACATCCAGGTAGAATCGGTTGTTGGTGGCAGCGGCGATTGCCATGTGGAATTCGAAATCGGCCTCGACAGTTGGCTTCCCCTCGTCGATCAATTGAGCCATCTTTCTGTTGGCGGCGGCGATGGCCGCTTCCTGTTCGGCAGTCCGGCGATAGGCGGCAATCGCCGCGGCCTCGCTCTCGGTGGCCAGCCTGAACTCGAGGAGTTCAAGGGTTTCCGGGATGCTTCTTATCTCCACGGGGGTCAGCGTAAAGCGCTGGTTCGCTTTGGGATCGCTGACAAAGACGCCCTTGCCCTGGATGGGGCGGACATAGCCGGCGGCGCGCAGGTCGGCGATCGCTTCGCGCACCACCGTGCGGCTCACGCCGAAGTTCGCCTCCAATTGCGGCTCGGTCGGCAGCTGGTCGCCCTCCTTCAATCGGCCGGCTTCGATCTGCCGGCGCAACTCGTCGATCACCTGCTGCGCCAGTCGCTGTCTTCCGCCCGTCATCGTCCCCTCGTCATGTACCCTGCTTTTTCACACCCGCAGTCGTAAGGCGCTTGCCAATGCCGCCGAATTTCGCTAAGTCATCATATGACATAGGAGCGACATAATACGTCTTCTATATTAAGTCAGGGAGGAGATTCAATGAAGCATTTTTCGAAGGGCCTCATTGCAGGGGCCGCGGCAATCGTCCTGGGCTTCGCTGCGCCGAGCGTAAACGCTGCAACTCCCGACGACCAATTGGTCATCGGCACGTCGCTTGCCCAGGTTCTGTCGCTCGATCCGCAGCAGGCGACCGAAGCGAAGGCCATCGAGATCATGTCCAATCTCTATGACCGGCTGGTGAAGACGGACAGGTCCCGCAAGATCCTGCCGCAACTCGCCGAGAGCTGGGAGATCGATGACAAGGGCATCACCTTCCATCTACGCGAGGCGACTTTCGCCTCCGGCAACCCGGTTACGGCCGACGATGTGGTCTATTCGCTGGCGCGACTGCTCAAGATGGATCAGGCGGCGGCGGCCAATTTCAAGCGCATCGGCTACAAGGCCGACAATGTTGACAAGCTCGTCAGAGCGGTGGACCCGAAGACGGTGCGCATCGACCTTTCCGGTGAAACCACCGCGGAACTGCTGCTCTACCGGCTGGCGATGAATGTCGCGAGCGTTGTCGACAGCATCGAGGTCAAGAACCACGTCGAAAACAACGACTACGGCAACGCCTGGCTGCGTACCAATTCGGCAGGCTCCGGCCCCTTCACGCTGAAGCGCTGGACGCCCAATGAAATGGTCATTCTCGAGGCGAACGCGGATTATGTGGGCGGCGCTCCGCATATGCGTCGCGTCATCGTGCGTCACGTGCCGGAGAGCCAGGTGGAGCGCCTCATGCTCGAGCGCGGCGACATCGATGTCGCCAGCGCCCTCAGCGCGGCGGACCTGAAGACCTTCGAAAGCCAGCAGGGCTTCGAGGTCCAGCGGGTGCCGACCGGCGGTTTCTACGTTCTGTCGATGAATGCCGGCAACGAATATCTGGCCAATCCCAAGGTGCGCGAGGCGATCGCCTACAGCATCGACTACAAGGGCATAGAGCAGACGATCATGGGGCCCTATGGCCGGGTCCGTAACGTGCCGGTGCCGGAAGATTACGAATATGCCGTCCCCAATCCAGACTGGCACTTCGATGCAGCGAAGGCCAAGGCGCTGCTGGCGGAGGCGGGCTATCCGGACGGCTTTTCGCTGACGCTGAAGACGATTGCGCAAACGCCGCGCATCGACCTTGCGACCGCCATCCAGGGCTCGCTCGGCCAGGTCGGGATCAAGATCGACATCCAGCAGGGCAACGGCTCGGACATCATCGCCGATCACCGGGCCCGCAATTTCGACCTGCTCATTCCTCAGACGGGCGCCTACATGCCCAACGTGCTCGGCTCCATGGAACAGTTCTCCAGCAATCCGGACAATTCGAAGGAAGCGAACAACGCCGGCAATTTCGTCTGGCGCTCGGCCTGGGACATTCCGGAGCTGACAGCGCTGACGGCCAAGGCGTCGCTCGAGCCGGACGCGAAAAAACGCGGCGAACTCTATGTCGAGATGCAGCAAAAGTTCGTGGAGCTGAAGCCGGCGGTGCTGCCGCTCTTCGAGCGCTTCGAGCCGATCGTCGTCAATGCGCGGGTCAAGGACTACGTCGGCCATCCGAACCAGCTGACGCGCCTCGAAGGCGTCACCAAGACGTCCGACTAACGGCGTCGGGGCACGGCCATGAAGGAACTCACCGCAATCGAGCTGGCACGGCGCGTCCTGCACCTCATCGTCAGCCTGTTCATCCTGCTCTGCGTCACCTTCGTCATCGGCCGTGTCCTGCCGGCCGATCCGGTCGGCGCGATCGTCGGCGAGCTGGCGGATCCGGCCGCCTACGAGGCGATGCGCGTGCGGCTCGGCCTCGACCTGCCGCTCTACCAGCAGTTCTTCATCTATCTTAAGGGCCTGTTCCAGGGCGACTTCGGTCAGGCCATTCTCACTGGCAACTCGGTCGCCAGCGACATGCTGCAGGCTTTTCCGGCAACCTTCGAGCTGGCGACGCTGGCGATCATCATCTCGGCTGTCGTCGGCGTGCCCTTGGGACTGGCGGCCGCGCTGTTCCGGGACAGCTTCATCGACAAGTTCGCCCGCGTAGTGGCTCTGGTTGGCCATTCCATTCCTGTCTTCTGGTTCGGGATTGTCGGACTGGTGATCTTCTATGCGACGCTCAACTGGGTCGGCGGCCCGGGCCGGATCGACGTCTTCTACGAAGGCATGGTCGAACCGGTCACCGGCATGCTCCTGGTCGACAGTCTTCTGGTCGGCGAAACCGAGATTTTCTGGAACGCCCTTTCGCACATCATCCTGCCGGCCGCCATCCTCGCCTACATGGCGATGGCCTACATCACCCGCATGACCCGCAGCTTCACGCTGGAGCAGTTGAGCCAGGACTACGTCATCGCCGCGCGTGCCAAGGGTGCGGGACCGGCCCGCACGGTCGCGCACCATGTGCTGCCGAACATAGCGGTCCAGCTCATCACCGTGCTCGCTATTTCCTATGGCAATCTTCTCGAGGGAGCGGTGGTGACGGAGATCGTCTTCTCCTGGCCGGGGATCGGCCAATACATGACGAACGCGCTGATGATCGGGGATATGAACGCCGTGCTGGCGGCAACCATCATCGTCGGATTCGTCTTCATGCTGCTCAACTTCATTGCGGACATCTCCTATGCAGTTCTTGATCCGCGGACCCGGGAGGTGGCGCGATGAGTGACGCGATCCAGACCGATGCCGAGATGCTGCGTTCGCCGGGCATTATGGCGCGCATGCTTTCCGCTCTCCGTCGCGCCGTCGGCAAGCTTGCCGAAGAGCCGCTCGGTCTTGTCGGTTTCGCAACTATCGGCTTGCTCCTGGTGGTGGCCGCCTTCGCGCCGCTGATCGCCCCCTATGATCCAACCGCCCAAGCGCTGTCGAACGCGCTGCAGCCGCCGAGCCTCGCGCATCTCGCAGGAACCGACGAGTTCGGGCGCGACATCTTTAGCCGTCTTCTCTACGGCTCCCGCATCACTATCCAGACGATCTTCTTCGTCTCGATCATTGTCGGGCCGATCGGGCTGGTCATCGGCATCGTCTCCGGCTTCTTCGGCGGGCGGACCGACGCGATTCTGATGCGCGCCACCGATATCGTGCTGTCCTTCCCGTCGCTGATCCTGGCACTTGCCTTCGCAGCGGCGCTCGGTGCCAGCCTTTCGACGGCGATCATCGCGATATCGCTCACCGCCTGGCCGCCGATCGCCCGTCTTGCCCGAGCCGAGGCGCTGGTGGTCCGCAACGCCGATTACGTCGCGGCCGCGCGTCTCTATGGAGCGAGCCCGCTCAGGATCCTCTTCGTTTACATCGCTCCGATGTGCGTGCCCTCCGTCATCGTGCGCCTCACGCTCAACATGGCCGGCATCATCCTGACGGCGGCGTCGCTCGGCTTCCTCGGCCTTGGAGCCCAGCCACCGGCGCCGGAATGGGGTGCCATGATCTCGAGCGGCCGCAAGTTCATGCTCGATTTCTGGTGGGTGGCGGTGATGCCGGGCATTGCCATCCTGCTGACGAGCCTCGCCTTCAACGTCGTTGGAGATACGCTCCGCGACATCATGGACCCACGCCATGCCCGATCGTGACGCTTCGCCGATCCTTTCCATCCGCGACCTGAACGTTCGCTTCGGCCGAGACGCGATTGCAGCCGTCACCGATGTCAGCTTCGACGTTGGTCGCGAGCGCGTCGGCATCGTCGGCGAATCCGGCTCCGGCAAGTCGACGACCGGCCGGGCAATCATGCGGCTCCTGCCGCCCAAGGCCGGGGTGACCGCCGGGAAGATGGCCTTCTGCGGCGAGGAGATCCTCCGCAAGACGGAGCGGCAGATGGACCGGCTGCGCGGGCAGGACATGGCGCTGATCATGCAGGATCCGCGCTATTCGCTGAACCCTGTGGTGCCGATCGGCAAGCAGATCGCCGAGTCGGCCCGGCTGCATCTCGGTCTCAAGGGCAAGGCCGCGCTCAAGGCGGCGCGCGACATGCTGATCCGGGTGCGGATCGGCGATCCCGACCGGGTGATGCGGCAATATCCGCACCAGATCTCGGGCGGCATGGGCCAACGCGTCATGATCGCGATGATGCTGATCGCGCGGCCGAAACTCGTTATCGCCGACGAACCGACCTCCGCACTGGACGTCAGCGTGCGCAAGGACGTCCTCCTTCTGCTCGACGAACTGGTGCGCGAGAACAATTCCGGCCTTATCCTCATCAGCCACGACATCCGGATGGTCGCGAGCTTCTGCGACAGGATCATCGTCATGTATCGCGGCCGGATCGTCGAGGAACTGACCAGCCTGGACAAGGCGCAGCATCCTTACACCCAGGCCCTCATCGCGGCCATGCCGGACGCGCGGCATCCCGTGCGGCGGCTCGCCATTATGGACCGCCAGGCGCTCGACAGCATCGGGGAGAAGATAGCGTGATCAGGGTCGAGAAGCTCGATGTCGCCTTCGGCCACGGCGAGAACCGCCATCACGTCGTGAGGGAGGTCAGTCTTTCGGTGGCGCGGGGCGAGACCCTCGGCATCGTCGGGGAGTCCGGCTGCGGCAAGTCCACGCTCCTGCGTTCCCTGGCCGGGCTTGAACGCGGCTGGACAGGGCGCATCTGGTTCGAAGGGCGCGAAGTCGAAAAGGTCCGCGGACGCGAAGAGCTCAAACTGGCGCAGATGGTGTTTCAGGACCCTTACGGTTCGCTCCATCCGCGCCACCGCATCGGCATGGCGCTTGCCGAGCCCTTGAAGGCGATGGGATATCGCGACGATCGGCAGAGGGTGCTGCAGGCCTTGCGGCAGGTGGGTCTACCGGCCGACTTCGCCAATCGTTTCCCGCACGAGCTCTCCGGCGGCCAGCGGCAGCGCGTGGCGATCGCCCGAGCCCTGATCCTCTCCCCGCCGATCCTGCTGCTCGACGAGCCAACCTCCGCGCTCGACGTTTCGATCCAGGCCGAAGTCCTCAACCTGTTGGCGGACCAGCGCGAGGAGCGGAGCCTGACATTCGTGCTGGTCAGTCACGATCTCGCCGTCGTTGCCCACATGTGCGATCGGGTGCTTGTGATGAAGGACGGGATATTCGTTGACGAACTGACGAAGAACGACCTGCAGCACGGCGTCGCCCATGACAGCTATGCGCGCGAACTGTTCGACGCAAGCTTCCTACCGGGGCTCATGCAGCGGGAACAAGGCTTCTGACTCTGCTGATGAGCTCGCTGCCGTCGAATGGCTTGGTCAGGCGCGGCAGGGAGCGAAAGCGCTCCGGCAGATCCGACACGGCATAGCCGGTCAAAAGCAGGACTGGTACCCGGCGTTCGAGCAGCTCGTCGACGAGCGGGTAGACCAACTCGCCGCGCAGGTTGAGGTCCAGTGTCGCCACGTCAAACCTCTCGGCGCGCGAGGCAGCGATCGATGTGCTGAGGCTGGTGAACGGGCCGACCACCAAATATCCGGCGGCAATCAGATCGTCCTCGATTTGCAGTGCCACCAGAAATTCGTCTTCGACGACGAAGACCCGACATGGCTGCGTGGCTGTCATGGGAAGGGTTCGCGAGGGTAGGGGACATCGATCATGCAGACCAGGCCTTGCGGCGCGAATTCGAGTTGGACTTCGCCGCCAAGGTCGGAGGCCAGCACGCGTTCCAGCAGCAGGCGGCCAAAACCGTTGCGTTTCGGGGCGACGACGACCGGGCCGCCCGATTCGCTCCAGCGGATTTTGAGCCGATCGGATTCCCGGTCCGCCGACCATTCTATGCGGACGCTGCCAGCCTTCGCGGAAAGCGCACCATGCTTCGCGGCGTTGGTGGCTAGTTCGTGGGCCGCCATGCCGAGGGTCAGGGCGTATTTCGGCGGCAGCATCGTTTGCGGGCCCGAGAGCATCACGTTGTTCTTGCCGTCATCATGATAGGGAGCCAACTCGTCGAAAAGCACGGTTTCCAACGAGACGCCTGACCAGCTTGCTTCGGCGAGACGCGTATGCGTTTGCGCCAGGGCCCTGATGCGGGCATCGAACGACCGATGCGCGTCATGCACATCCGGATTGGTGGAGAAGGACTGGCGCGCGATCGAGCTTACGATTGCAAGTGTGTTCTTGACGCGATGGCTGAGCTCGGCGACCAGGAGGTTGCGCTGCGACTCGGCTTCCTTGCGCTCGGTGATATCCATGCAGACGCCGGCCAGCTTGCTTGGCTTCGCGGCACCGTGAGGCGAAAACTGCCCGAACGCCTCCATCCAGCGGATCTTTCTGTCAGGGAGCCTGATCCGGTAGACGACATGATAATCCTGGCGGGACTCCATCGCCCTGGCGATCTCCAGTTCGACGAGGCAAAGGTCATCGGGATGTATGTCCCGTTTGAAATCGTCAAGCGTACCACCGAAAGTTCCCGGTTCGAGATGATGAAGCGCCTCGAGGCCCGGCGACCATACGACCTTGCCGGTGCCAATGTTCCATTCCCAAGCCCCCATCCGGCCGGCGCCGAGGGCGATTTGCAGCCGGCGTTCGCTCTCCTGCAGCGCTTCTTCGGCCTGCTTGCGCTCGGTAATGTCCACCGATGCCGCCACCGCGCCGATCACGTCGCCGGCGGCGTCCCGCAGCGGCGTCGCATTCCCGAACAGGTGACGCGACGTCCCGTCTTCGAAGCGGACTTCTTCCTCGAAGTTCGGCACGACCTCGCCGCGCGCCGCACGCTGCACCGGGAGCTCGTCGGGCGATAGCATCTTTCCCATGGAGAAGACACGGAAGCTGTCGGGGCGCTCGCCGGGCGCGGCCGACAGCGACAGGTTCGTGTCGGGTCGCTGCCGAAGGAGCTCATAGGCGGCTCGGTTGCCGCTGATGACACGGCAATCGGGCGTCCGTGAGATCCAGATGGAGGCCGGCACGGCCTCCATGATTGCCATCAATTCGGCGGCGCGTGCCCGTTCGTTTGCCTCGTTGCGCCGCAACTGCTGCTCCGCAAGACAACGCGCCTCGTCGGCTCGCATACGTTGAATGCTGAAGCCGAGCTGCCGGGCGATCGTCAATGCCAGGTCGATCTCGTTGTCGGTGAAAGCATGCGGCAGATCATAATAGGTCATGAACTTGCCGATGAGCCTGCCTTCTGCGACGAGTGGGATGAAGCCGAGTGCTGCGATACCTTCCGCCTCGATGGTCGGCCTAAGGGCGGTCAGGGCCTCAGCTTGTGCAACGTCTTGGAGGAAGATGGGCTCCGGGTCCCGCTCCTCGCACGTCCAGGGAGAGTGCCCGTCAACGGCGTTCCGATACTCAGCCGAAAGACCGCGCCAGGCGACGAAGTGCATCTTTGCGGAGCTTTCGAAAAGCAGAATGGAGGCCCGGTGGCAGCAGAGCGCGCCCTGAATGGCATCCAGCGCCGCCTCGTAGACCTCTGAGATGTCCTGGGCCCGGTGCAGCCTCTCGGTGAGGCGGTAGAGCGCCGCCTGTTCGCGCAAACGCGCCGCCAGCGTCTCGCTGGCTTGCCGTTGTTCGGTGATATCGCGGGCGATCTTGGACGCGCCGACAATCCGCCCCAGAGCGTCTCGGACCGGCGAGACTGTCAGCGAAATATCGACGAGACTGCCGTCTTTGCGGCGGCGCGTCGTCTGGTAGTGATCGATGCGCTCGCCGCAGCGGATGCGCCTGAGGATGTTGGGCTCCTCGTTCTCATAACCCGGCGGCATGAGAATGGTGATCGACTTGCCCACGACTTCGTCGGCCGTATATCCGAACAGCCGTTCGGCACCCTTGTTCCAACTCGTAATGATGCCGTTCAAATCCTTGGCGACGATGGCGTCGTCCGAGGATTCGACAATTGCGGCCAGATAGCGGGAGTCCTTTTCTGCGCTCTTGTGGTCGGTGATGTCGACGAGGAGATTGACCGCGCCGGTAAGTTCACCAGACTCGTCGAAGATCGGTGTCGGATGCGGGAGGAGCAACGCGGTCGACCCGTCGGGGCGAACCGCCACCAGTTCCTCTCCCCGGATGGGCTGTCGCCCTTTCAGCGCCATTGCCATCGGGCATTCGTCGTGCGGCAGCGGTGTGCCATCGGGCCGGCGAAGCTTCCAGCTAACGCACCAGCGGTCTTGGCCGAGTTCCGGCTCGCGCCCCGCGAGACTGACTGCGGCTGGGTTGCAATAGGTGACGAAGCCGTCCGCATCCGTCGTGTAGACGGCCACGGCCAGTGCATCGAGTGCTGCACGAAAATCCGATGACCGCAAGATACTAAGATCGCCCAAAGCGATTTTGGGCAGCGTCTCCGCACTGCACATAGTTCCCTCCGCGCGCCGCATAACGCCAGACAACGCCGCTGATCGGAGCATTGTTCCAAAACGCCCTAAAAGACGTAGGGGTGTGGAGCCCCACCGCTGGTGGTAGGTTCGCCGCGGAGGGTATGGCCCTTGGGCCTTGCGGAGGAGGAGTCCAATCAAACCTGGAGAGATGCGATGAGCAGAACTGTGCTGAATGCCGTGGGCAAGCCGCTCTATTACAGCGGAAGCTCGACGGCCTGGTTTTCCGCAACCGGATCGGGGCCTACGCTCTATGGGACCGCCGGCAATGATTCCATGTGGGGCGACAGTTCCGTCAATGTCACCATGATCGGCGGCAAGGGTGACGACATCTACTATCTCTATTCTGGGATCAATCGGGCCTCTGAGGCGGCAGGCGAGGGTGTCGATACGATAAATACGTGGATGAGCTACACGCTTCCGCAGAATTTCGAGAACCTGACCGTCACCGGCAGCGGCCGGTTTGCCTTCGGCAATGACACGGACAACATCATTAAGGGCGGCTCGGGAACCCAGACGCTCGATGGCGGCGGCGGCAACGATGTGCTGATCGGCGCAGGTGGCGCCGACACCTTCGTGTTCGCGCGCGGCAATGGCACGGACCTTATTACCGATTTCAACTTC
The DNA here is from genome assembly GCF_000265205.3 of Sinorhizobium fredii USDA 257. Taxonomy (NCBI): domain Bacteria; kingdom Pseudomonadati; phylum Pseudomonadota; class Alphaproteobacteria; order Hyphomicrobiales; family Rhizobiaceae; genus Ensifer; species Ensifer fredii. The sequence goes on along the minus strand of NC_018000.1, from coordinate 1,299,527 downwards.
GACGACACCGTTCGTCTGGACGGCTATGGGTTTACCTCCTTCCAGCAGATTCTGGCCAATGCGAGCCAGGAGGGGTCGAATTTGCGCCTCGCTTTGGCAGACGGCGAGAGCCTGGTGTTCGCCAACACCACTGCCGATCAGTTGCAGGCGCACCAGTTTCGGCTGAGCCTCGATCGCTCCGCGCTGACGCAGACTTTCTCGGACGAGTTCAACACGCTTCAGCTGCGTAGCGGCGATAGCGGCGTCTGGGATCCAAAGTTCTGGTGGGCGCCGGAGAAGGGAAGCACGCTTTCCGGAAACGGCGAACTGCAATGGTATATCAATCCGACCTACCAGCCGACCGCTTCCGCCAACCCGTTTTCCGTCAGCAATGGCGTTCTGACGATCAAGGCCGCGCCGGCGTCCGAAGCCATCCAAGCCCAAATTAATGGCTATGATTACACGTCCGGATTGCTCACGACCCATTCGTCCTTTGCCCAGACCTACGGCTATTTCGAAGTCCGCGCCGACATGCCGGACGACCAGGGCGTATGGCCGGCCTTCTGGCTTCTGCCCGCCGATGGCTCCTGGCCACCGGAACTGGACGTCGTCGAGATGCGCGGGCAGGATCCGAATACCATCATCGCCACCGTGCATTCCAACGAGACCGGCTCGCAGACCAGCATCGCGAGCGCAGTGAAGGTGCCTGACACCAGCGGCTTCCACAAATACGGCGTGCTTTGGACCGAGGACGAGATTGTCTGGTACTTCGACGATGCGGCGATTGCCCGTGCCGACACACCCTCGGACATGCACGACCCGATGTACATGCTCGTCAACCTGGCGGTCGGGGGTATCGCCGGCACGCCGAGTGACGGGCTCGTCGACGGGTCTCAGATGAAGATCGACTATATCAAGGCCTATCAGCTGGACGCCGACTGGCAGATCTGAGCGGGCTTAGGGAGGCCGACGTCACGCCGCCGGCCTCCCTCTTAAGCTCTATTTCTGGATGCAGGTGTCCACCGTGTCCTTGGTGCATTCGTCGAGACCGGTAAAGACCGGATCCTCGACCGGTTTCCCGGCGATCAGGTCCATCATCACCGATGGCGCCTTGTAGCCCATCTCGAAGGGACGCTGCCCGACGAGGGCGGTCACCAGACCCTCTTTGGCGATTGCCACCTCGTCGCCGATCGTATCGGCAGCACCGATCACGAATTCATTCTTGGCGATCTGGTCGGCCATCGGCTTGAACAGGTCGCGGTAAGGCTGTGGCGCGCCGAATAGCGGCCACCCGCCCATGATGCCAAAGGCATCGAGGTCGGGATTGGCGGCAAGAATGTCGGTCATTGCCTGCACGCCCTTGGCGCCGTCGTCATTGGTGAAGACCGGGCAGCCGGCAACTTCCGTCCAGCCGCCTTCGCCCTTGAGCTCCGTCAGCCCCTTTTGACCCGTCAGCGCGTCGCGCATGCCCTGGGCGCGGCGCAGGATATTGTCGGCGCCGGGATTGCCTTCGATGGTGCAGATCTTGCCGCCATTCGGCTTGCCCTTCTTGATGTACTCGCCGATGCGGTACCCCATCAGGTAATTGTCCGTACCGAGATAGGTCTTGCGCAGCGCCGAATCTTCGGCTGCGAGATCCGCATCGAGCGTCATGACCGGGACTGTCGGATTCGCGGTCTTGAGTGTCTGGGCGATGAGCTTGGCGTTTGAGGGCGAGATGGCGATCGCCGCCGTATCCGCCTTGCCCAGCATGTCCTGGACGATCTGCGCCTCACCGGCCTCGTCGGATGTAGAGGCAGGGCCGGTGTAGAAGCATTCGTATTCCGAATCCGGGTTTTCCTTGTTCCACTTCTGGCAGCCCTGGTTGATCGCCTCGAAGAACGGGTTATCGAGGCCTTTCACGACAATGACAAGCTGCTTCTTCTGGGCCAGAGCGGTTCCGGCGCTGAACGCCAGGACGGCTGCGGCTAGCAATAATGCCTTCCTCATGCTTTCCTCCCTTGCAACGCACGGACACCCCGTGTCCGCGACACCAATCAGCCCGGATACCAGACGATGCGCGGATTCTCCTCCGAGCGCTCGTATTGCCAGGCCGAATCTATAAGCTTCTCGAGATCGTAGCCGGGTTGCCAGCCCAGCAGATATTTGGCCTTGCTGTTGTCCATCCAGTTGGAATGGAAGCGGCTCGGAATGTTGACGGAGCCAAGACCGCGCGTGCGGGCGAGGTAGGCGGCGACGTCGCCATAATCGACCGGTCGATCCATCGAGATGTTGAAGAGTTGCCGAACCGCCCGGGGATGATCGATCGCCGCCAGTATCGCCGAGACAAGATCGTCGACATGGACGAAGTTGCGCTTTAGCGGTCGCCCGTCGGCGTCGAGCAGCAACGGCACCGTGCCGTCCATCGCATAGCGTCTCGCGTCGGCTTCCGGAACGAGGTCCTTCCAGACCGGGCCGCCGAACACATCGTCGCCGAAGGACAGAGAAAACCTGAGATCATCCTTCTCCATGATCCATGGCGCCCGCAGGCAGCAGCCGTTGAGGCCGTACTGAATGCCATACTGCTCCAGCATCACCTCTTCGAGGACCTTTGACAGGGCGTAGCAGCCCGGATAGGCCCGATGCGGCGTCGCCTCGGTGACAGGCCCGTCGTGCCGATAGTGGAAATGGCCGACGCCGGCGTCGCCGCCGATGAGGATGAACTGGCGGGCGGTCTCGCTGGCGCGGAATTCCTCGAGCAGCCAGAACAACCCCTTGACCGTTACGTCCATGACGCTGTCTGGAGTTTCCTTGCAGGTGGCGAGATGGACGACATGCGTTACCCCGGCGAGCGCCCGGGCGGCGACGTCGCGCTCGGCGATCGTTCCGCGGACCACTTCGACACGGTCTGTTTCGGCACGCAGGCGGTTGTGGCAAAGCGCACGGATGCGCGCCTTGGGAAAACGAGGATCGTCAAGCAGCCCAGCGATGAGATGCTGTCCGACCTTGCCCGTTGCCCCGGTGACAAGGATCAGCATGCTCTCCTCCTGCTGATAGGTAATATCCGCGCGCTTCGCGCGTCAACGAATATTTGTAATACAATATGCGTTCGCGCGCATATACGTCTTTATTTGTAGGACGATTGACGCTGTTCCGCGCATTTGCGTAAATGGAATCGCATTAACCTGGGGGAGGAGACCCGGGCACGGCGGTATTCAGGTATCGGGAGGCTAGCGTGGCGGTTCTCGAGCTCGCCAATATTTCCAAGCATTTTGGCGCCATCCAGGCGGTCAACGACGTTTCGTTTGCGCTTCAGGCCGGCGAGGTCGTCGGCCTCATGGGCGACAATGGCGCCGGCAAGTCCACTCTCGTCAAGATGATCGCCGGCAACTATCGACCGAGCCACGGGACCATGCGTCTGAACGGTGCCGAACTTGTCATGCATCGCCCCATCGAAGCGCGCCAGCATGGCATCGAGATTGTCTACCAGGACCTGGCGCTCTGCAACAATCTGACTGCGGCGGCGAACGTATTTCTCGGACGTGAATTGCGCCGCGGAGTCGGTCCGTTGCGCGTTCTCGACTACAAGTCGATGTACCGGCGCGCCGGTGAGATCTTCATGGAGCTGAAGTCGGAGACCCGCCCACGCGATCTGGTCAAGCAGATGTCCGGCGGTCAGCGGCAGGCGGTGGCGATCGCCCGCACCATGCTCTCGGAAGCGAAGATCGTGCTGATGGACGAACCCACTGCGGCAATCTCCGTCCGCCAGGTGGCCGAAGTGCTGAATCTGATCCGCCATTTGCGCGACCGTGGCATCGCGGTGGTGCTGATCAGTCACCGCATGCCGGACGTCTTCGACGTTGCCGATCGTGTCATCGTGATGCGGCGCGGCCGAAAGGTTGCCGACAAGGCGATTGCGGCAAGTTCACCGGAAGAGGTCACCGGTCTGATCACCGGCGCGATCGAACAGGTATAATCAAGACAGCGCGGGGAAAGCGAAGGTCGGTCATGGCAATTACCTTGGATCGGGCGATCGGGCAGAGACAGCAGAGCTGGGTCACCTCGGTTCTGTCCAGTCAGACGTTCTGGGTGCTGATCGCCGTCATTCTGGCCTGCCTCTTCCTGTCCGTCGCGACGGACACTTTCGCGACGCCGAAGAACCTCTACAACATCACCCGCAACTTCACCTTCGTGGCGATCATTGCCCTCGGGATGACGCTGGTGATCATCACCGGCGGCATCGACCTGTCGGTCGGCTCGGTCCTGTGTCTCTGTAGCATGGTACTCGCGGTGGTCATGAATGCCGGCTACAGCATCGAGGTCGGCATTGCCGCTTCGATCGGCACGGCCCTCCTCATCGGTGGTTTCAACGGTGTCATGATCGCCTATCTTGGTTTTCCACCCTTCGTCATCACGCTCGGCATGCTGTCGATCGCCCGAAGCCTCGCAATGGTCGCCTCCAACAACACCGTCGTCTTCCAGTTCGGCCCGGATCACGACACGCTCCTGGCGCTCGGCGGCGGTGCCTGGTTCTTCGGGATCGCCAATCCGGTGATCTACATGATTGTGCTTGCGCTTCTCACCGGCTTCGTTCTGCGCTGGACGAAGTTCGGCCGCTACGTCTTTGCGATCGGCGGCAACGAGCACGCCGCGACGCTGACCGGCGTTCCGGTCCGCCGGATCAAGGTTACCGTCTACATGATTTCGGCGCTTTCGGCGGGCGTTGCCGGCATCATCCAGACCGGCTGGCTCGGCGCCGTCACCACCAATATCGGCGCCGGTATGGAGCTTCAGGTCATCGCCGCGGCGGTCATCGGCGGCGCCAACCTGGCGGGTGGGCTCGGCACCGCTTCCGGCGCCTTGATCGGCGCGGCGCTGATCGAGGTGATCCGCAACAGTCTCGGCCTGCTCGGCATCAACGCCTTCTGGCAGGGGACCTTCATCGGCGGCGCGACGGTGCTCGCCGTACTGTTCGATCGCATCCGCAGTTTCCGTCAGAGCGAATAGCGGCTCTACGGATGGCGGAGCCACATCAGCCCTTGGCGAGAATGCGCTGCATCTCCTCCATCGCGGCGTCGACCTGCGGATCGCGCCCGTCCGCATAGGGCAGGCTGAAGGGCACGGTGATGTCCGGTTCGACGCCGCGACCTTCCAGGCGCAGACCATCGTCGATGACCGCATCCGAGACCGCCACTTCCAGGAGGCTGTCATCGGGAAGAAGAAAGGCCCGGCCGGCGAGCAGGGCGCCGGCCGTACGTGAGCCGACAAGCGGTATGCCATTCACCTTCAGGGCATGAGCGAAGAGTTCGAGGCCGCTTCTCGATCCTTCATCGATGATCGCCACCACCGGCCGGCGCCAGCGCACGGTGCCAAGCATGTCCTTGCCGTCCCGCGAGATCAGCCGGAATGTCGGCACCCCGCCGACGAAAAGGTCTGCCGCGTCCGGCGGGCCGCCGCCCCAGCGCCCGCGCAGGTCGACGACGACGCCATCGGCGTCCTTGAGGCGGCCGCTGGCGAGCTCGCGGGCGACGATGTCCAGACCGTCGCGGGTGGAGAGGGTCCAGAGGCGGAGATAGCCGATGCGCCGCCCCTCCGGTCCGGTGACTGCGATGCTGCTCTCGATCGCCTTCTCGAAGGTGCGCAGCGGCTGCAGCCGCTCGACGGCGACCGTGACGGTGATTGGCGGTGCCTCCCGATGCCGGCGCAGCCGGACGTCGACGGTGCGCCCGACCTTGTCCCGGAAAGATGCGATCTCGCGGTAAGGCAGGCCGTCTACCGAGAGGATCTCGTCGCCCACCCGGATACCTGCCCGGTCGGCAGGCGCCCCATCATAGACATCGCTGGCGAAATGCAGCCCGTCTTCGTGCCGGGTGACCATGCCGATCCCGGCATAACGAACCTCGCCGTCCGGCGGGAACAGCCGTTTGATATCGCTGCGGATGGCGAAGCGGAATATGTCGGCCAGTTCGTAATAGTCGATCGTGTCGGAGGTGAAGCGGCCGGTATGCGACACGCCGAGGCTGGCGAGCACGCTCTCGACCGCCGCGTCGACACGATCCTCCGGGCTCTTGGCTGTCAGCGACCCGCGGTCATCCTCCATTTGCTTGCGGACCGCGGCGCTGAAACGATCGAGCGCGGATGCGTCATAGAAATTATCGACGACGAGCTCGACGGCGCGATCAAACACCGCATGGCCGGAACGAGGCATATCCAGAGCGAAGCCCTCGGCCGGTGCGAGGAAGAGCAGGAGCGCGAAGGGCAGGGGGCCGAACGTCTTCACTTCTCGAAACCATGTTTCCGTTTCCGGCCAAGAGTACCCGCAAAGCCGCCCCCGGATCGAGGCTCCCTTCAACAACATTCCGTGAAGGGGTCATCCAGGGCGTTCTGGGACCTCTTCTCGGAACAACCATGGCGCGATGAGGTTTCGGGTTCGCAGCAGAGATTTGAACTAGAGGATTGAAGTCATGGTCCTTTACCTGACAGCGTTCGCGTCGCTCCTTCTCTCCGCTTTGAGTTTGGGTCCTTCCTTCGCTCACGTCCTCGAAGCGCCGCCGCGGCTCACCGTATGGTCACCGGAACTCTGGCGGGAGGCGACGGTCTTCAATGGCCAGTTCGCCCTGTTCGCGAAAGTCGGCGCACCGCTCGACGTCGGATCCATTCTGATCGCCTTCTTGTTGACCTATCTTCTCGCAAATGAGAGGCCGGCATTCTGGTTCGCACTGGGCGGCGCGGTTCTGCTCGCCGCCGGCCTGGCCGCGTGGTTCACGATCGTCGCGCCGGCCAATGCGATACTGGCGACTTGGAAACCCGGTCCCATTCCGCCGGATTTCGCCGCCGTACGGCTCCGCTGGGAGGCCGGCCACATGACGGTGGCCGCCGCGAAGTTGATCGGTTTTGTCTTTATATGCGTAGCCTTCCTGGCGCCTCGCCTACCTGCGGGGACCAACTAGCCTACAGCGTGGCATTCTTGGATTGCTGCGTATTTTTGTCCTTAAATCGGCTACGATTTGAGGAAACATGCAGTAGCGCGTTGCGGATTGCTCAGGTGCGGCTTTCGGGCTTGGGTCGCCGCAAGTGGCCGAAGCGGAACCTGCCGTCCGCGGCCGCGCGCACCATCATCATTTCCCCAATGGTTTCATGCGTCATCAGTCCGACAAGACGGTCCATGCTGTCTACGACCGCGACTGCGGGCGAACTCGCCTCCTGCATGAGCCGCAGGCTTTCCTCCAGGCGCTTGCGGTAGTGAATCCTTGGCACGTCACGGCGCATCACCTGGACGACCGGCGTTGCCGCACCCTTCTCCTTCAAGGTCCGGATCATATCGTTTCGCGTGAGCAGGCCCTCGAAATGGCCGAAGGCATCGACGACGGGGAACTCGCGCTGCGTCGTCGCGAGCAGGGCTTCGATGGCCTCGTCGATACTTGCAGTCCGATCGAGCGTCGCGAATTCGGTAATCATCACGTCGCTCACGAGAACGCTGCCGGAGACCTCGCGGATTTGGGCATTCTGCGCTTCAGCAGTCGCTGCCAGATAGACGAAGATTGCGATGAAGATCAGCAGCGGATTGTAGAACAGGCCGACGAAACCGAAGACGAAGGCGAGACCTTGGCCGATCATGGCAGCGATCTGCGTGGCGCGCGACCAGCTCAAGCGCGAGGCAAGCGCGGCACGCAGGACGCGGCCGCCATCCATGGGGAAGGCCGGGATCATGTTGAAAAGCACCAGAAAGATATTCACTCCGGCGAGCCGCGACAGAAAGCTCATATGCGGGTCCTCGATGCCGGCAAGCTGCTCCATTCCGACGGAGGTCCTGAGGAAGAGAATGATGACGCCGGCGATCGCCACGTTGACCAGCGGTCCGGCGATCGCAATCACGAACTCCGCCCCCGGCTCCTCCGGCATGCGTTCAAGCCGGGCGACGCCGCCGATCGGAAGCAAAGTAATATCCGGCGTCTTGATGCCGAATTGGCGCGCCGCGGCGATATGGCCGAATTCGTGCAGAATGACGCAGGCGAAGACGGCCAGGACGAATGCGATGCCTTCTAGCGCGGCGGCCGTGCCGCCCGCTCTATAGTGCATCACCCATATCCAGACGAGGAGCAGCGCGAAGGTCACGTGCACGCGAAGTGCCGTCCCGGCGATCGTTCCAATCCTGAAGGACCAACCCATGTGCGAAACGCTCCTGCCGTGCCTGCCCTCCAGTTCCGGCGCTTCATAGCGCCGTCGGCAAATTATGCCGAGATCGACTGTACGCCGCCAGCGGCTGCTTTCACATCGCCTCGATTGACGAAGTGCGACGCGGCCAGCGCACACGAGGATATCTGGACAATCAATTGCCAGCGGGATCGTTCCGCAGCGGCTCGCGAAACTCGCCTATCGCGGTTTTTATATCACAAATAACGATATAAAACAAAATAGTTGAAATGAAAAATCATACAGGATAGCTTCGCAGAAAATCGAATTCAATGAACGAGGAAACCCATGCGAGCGAAAGCGACCGTCAACCGCGAATACACCATCTCGACCATCGACAAGCGCGTCTACGGTTCCTTCCTCGAGCATATGGGCCGGGCCGTCTACACCGGTGTCTACGAACCCGGACACGAGAAGTCGGATGAGCAGGGCTTTCGGTCGGATGTTCTGGGGCTGGTTCGCGATCTCGACATGCCGATCGTGCGCTATCCGGGCGGTAACTTCGTCTCCGCCTATCGCTGGGAGGATGGCATCGGTCCGAAAGCCGAACGTCCCGTGCGCCTCGACCTCGCCTGGCGGACGCGTGAGACCAACCAGGTCGGCGTCAACGAGTTTGCCGATTGGGCGAAGCTGGCGGGCACTGAAATGATGCTCGCCATGAATCTCGGTTCGCGGGGCCTGGATGACGCGCGCAACTTCCTCGAATACTGCAACCATCCGGGCGGCACCTTCTGGAGCGACCTGCGCGCCAAGCACGGCTACAAGGACCCGCACAACGTCCGCATCTGGTGCCTCGGCAACGAAATGGACGGTCCTTGGCAAGTGGGGCACAAGAGCGCCGCGGAATATGGCCATCTCGCCAACGAGGTGAGCAAGGCCTTCAAATATTTCGACAAGACCCTCGAGACCGTGGTCTGCGGCTCATCGAACGACAAGATGAAGACCTACCCGGAATGGGAGGCGACAGTTCTCGACGCCAGCTACGACAGCGTCGACTACATCTCCTTGCACAAATACTTCGGCAACGAGGAGCAGGACACCCTCAACTACTACGCCAAGGCGATCGACCTCGACCGCTACATCGTCACGATCGGCGGCGTCATCGATTACATCAAGGCCAAGAAGCGCTCGAAACGCGATGTGAAGATCTGCTTCGACGAGTGGAATGTCTGGTATCACAATCGCAAGGAGGATGGTGAAAGGATCGCCAGCTGGGATTGGCCAGAGGCGCCGCCGCTGCTCGAGGAGCTCTACAATCTCGAGGATGCGATCTTCGTGGGCTCATTGCTCAACGTCTTCATTCGCCGCTCCGACCGCGTCAAGATCGCCTGCATGGCGCAGCTCGTCAACGTCATCGCACCGATCATGACAAAGGCCGGCGGGCCGGCCTGGCGGCAGTCGATCTACTATCCGCTGCAATATGCCTCGAAATACGGCCGCGGTACGGCGCTCAACGTATCGACCTCGGGTCCCACTTACGACTGCGATGTGGCGCAGGACGTGCCGTTCCTGGATCTTTCCGCAGTGCTGCAGGACGATGGGAAGTCGATCGCGGTCTTTGCCGTCAATCGCAGCCTCGACGAGCCGCTTGGCATCACGCTCGATCTTCAAGGCTTCAAGCAGGCCAGGATTCTTGAGCATCACATGCTTGAGGGAGACGACCTCAAGGCGAGCAATTCGGTCGGCGATCAGAACCGGATCGTGCCCAAACCGGGGAGGGAGCTTGCGGTCGACGAGGCCGGCTCCCTCGTCGGATCGCTGCCGCCGAGATCCTATCATTTCGTTCTGTTGTCCATCGCTTCGGCATGAGCCGGCTTTGGCCCGGGTCGGTTGGAGGAACTGCCCTGGACCTGACGTAACCATCGGGGAGGTTCAATGTCCGGAATCAAATTGACCGGCGTCTGCAAGTCGTTCGGCGCCGTGAAAGTGATCCATGATGTCGACATCGAGATAGAGCAGGGCGAGTTCGCCGTTTTCGTCGGCCCGTCCGGCTGCGGGAAATCGACGCTCTTGCGCATGATCGCCGGGCTAGAGGAGACGACTGGCGGACAGATCAGGATCGAGGCCGAGGATGTCACCCGAAGGGAGGCGTCGAAGCGTGGCGTCGCCATGGTCTTCCAGTCCTATGCGCTCTACCCGCATCTCTCCGTCTTCGACAACATGGCCTTCAGTCTCTCGATTGCCCGGCGTCCCAAGGCGGAGATCGAGGCGAAAGTCAGGGCTGCGGCGGATATCCTCAGGCTTCAAGATTATCTGAGCCACAAGCCGAACCAGCTTTCCGGCGGACAGCGCCAGCGTGTGGCGATCGGCCGGGCGATCGTCCGCGAGCCGCGCGTCTTCCTGTTTGACGAGCCGCTGTCCAATCTCGATGCAGAGCTCCGGGTGAAGATGCGCATGGAAATCGCCCGCCTGCATCGCCAGATCGGCGCAACGATGATCTACGTCACCCATGACCAGGTCGAGGCGATGACGCTCGCAGACAAGATCGTCGTCCTGAAGGCGGGCATTGTCCAGCAGGTCGGCGCGCCGCTCGAACTCTATCGCAATCCCGACAACATGTTCGTCGCGGGCTTCATCGGTTCCCCGGCCATGAACTTCCTGAAGGCGCGGGTCACGTCTGCAGCGGCCGGCCAGCTGACGGTCGAGCTTGAGGATGCTCCCGGCGTTCCCTTCGACGTTCCGGCGCGAGCCGGTGTTCCCCTGGGCGAGGGAATATTCCTGGGCGTAAGACCGGAACATATCGCGCTTGGTGACAGGGAGGGAGGCGTCCCTCTCAAGGCGACGGCGGAGTTCATCGAGGAACTGGGTGGAATCGGCTACCTGCATGCGCTGACGGCGACGGGCGCGGAGATGACCGTTGAATGCCGCGGCGAAGAGCGGCCGCATCCCAAGCAGGCGATCCGCCTGAGCCTCGCCCCCAAGGAGATGTTCGCCTTCAGCCAGCGGGGTGAACGCCTGCGTTGATATCCGAAAATCAGATACACAGCGAACACGCGCGGCACCAATAGTGCGGCGTGTCGTTCGGACAGGAGGAGTCCGGGCGATGAGCAATGCGGCATGAGCCGCCAGACTTCAATGCGGCGTGAGCCGCCAGACTGGGCATGAAAAGGAGGAGAGAGACGTGAAAAAGCTACTGAGACTTGCCGTTGCGAGTGCCCTGGCGATCCTGCCTTCCGCAGCCGCCTATGCGCAGACCGATATCACCTGGTGGGATTTCTTGAGCGGCGGCGACGGTGTTCGCATGAAGGCGCTGATCAAGGAGTTCAACGACACCCATCCCGACATCAAGATCAAGGCGACGACGCTCGAATGGGGCGTTCCGTTCTACAGCAAGATCCAGACCTCGGCGGCCGTCGGCCAGCAGCCGGACGTCATGACCTATCACCTGTCGCGCTTTCCGTTGGCGATCCCGTCGGGAATCCTGCGGCCTCTCGCGCCGGAGGAGCTCACCGCGGCGGGCATCAAGAAGGAGAACTATGTCGAGGCGAGCTGGGAGTCGGCGACGGCCGACGGCAAGGTCTACGGCATTCCCTTCGACGTTCATTCCATCGTTCTCTACTACAACAAGACAATCCTGAAAGAGGCCGGCCTGCTGGGCGAGGACGGGCTGCCGAAGGGGCTCGAGGGTCTGGAGAATTTCAACGCCGCGCTCGAAAACATCAAGGCGACCGGCAAGGTCCAATATCCGCTTTCGCTGCACACGGACGAGGGCGGTTCGATGTGGCGGGTGTTCTACACCTTGCTTTCCCAGCAGGGCGGCAAATTCATCGAAGGCGACGAGATCCTGCCGGGCGATGCCGGGGTGAAGGCCTTGACGACGATGGCCAATTGGGTGTCGTCGGGATATTCGCCGCAGCTGATTTCCTACGAGGCCTCGATCGCGCTCTTCACCTCGGGCAAGGCGGCGATGCACATCAACGGCGTCTGGGAAGTGCCGACGATGGTGGACCTCGCCAAGACCGGCAATCTCGGCTTCGAATGGGGCGCCGTGCAAATTCCGGTACTGATGGGGCAACAGGCGACCTGGGCGGACTCGCATGCCTTTGCCGTGCCGAACAGCGAAGCTAGGCCGATTGCGCCGGAAAAACTCAAGGCCGTGCTCGAGATCGTCGCCTGGATGAACGAGCATAGCCTCGCCTGGGCAGGCGCCGGACATATCCCGGCCTACAAGCCGGTGACCGAAAGCGCCGAGTTCAAGGCGATGCAACCGAATGCAACCTATGCCAAGCTCGCCGACACCGCTGTCTTCGACCCCGTTTCGCCGCTCGCCGGCGTCGGTGGGCCGATCTACGAGGCAACGCAGAACTTCATCGTGCCCGCCCTGAACGGCCAGCTCGACCCGCAGGATGCCATCGAGCAGCTGCGCGAGGAACTGAAGAGTCAGATGTAGGGCCGATGGTGCGCGAGACCGATCGGGCGAGCCCCGGTCGGTCTTGCCGGCGGCAGTGGAGGACGGTTGCGGTGTTGATGAAAGAGAGACGGAGCAAGGGGCTGACCGCCGTTCTGATGATCGCGCCGTTCGTGATCACCTACCTGACGGTTTTTGCCTATCCGGTTTACAATATGTTCGCCTTGAGCTTCACCGACGCGCCGCTGATCGGCGAAGGCCGGTGGGTCGGCTTCGACAACTACGCCAAACTGCTCAATCAGAAACTCTTCTTCACGTCGGTGTGGAATACCGGCTATTTCGTCGTGCTGACCGTCGTGCCGAACACGCTGATCGGTCTTGGCCTGGCGCTGATGGTCATCCGCCTCAAGGGCTGGCTGCAAAGCCTCGTGCTGGTCCTGTTCTTCCTACCGTATATCCTGCCGGTGTCGGTAGTCACGCAGATCTGGGAGTGGGTGCTCGATCAGCAATTCGGCATCGCCCAATATCTGATCGAGTTCTTCACCGGCCGGCGCATCAGCGTTTTCCGCGATCCCATCTGGGCGATGCCGATGGTGGCGCTGGTCACAATCTGGTGGACCAACGGTTTCAACCTGCTGCTCTTCATTGCCGGTTTGCGCAACATTCCGGCGGATTACTACGAGGCGGCAACGCTCGACGGCGCGACGCGCTGGCAATGCTTCCAGCGTATCACCTGGCCGCTGATCTGGCCCGTTACCGCCCTCGTGCTCACGCTACAGCTCATCCTGCAGCTCAAGATCTTCGATCAGGTCTACCTGATGACGGAAGGCGGTCCGTTCAACTCGACCTATGTACTGCTGCAACTCGTCTATCGCGAGGCATTCCGCCTGAACCATGGCGGTCTCGGTTCGGCGGTGGCGGTCTTCCTGTTCCTGATCATCGTCACCGTTTCGGTGCTGCAGTATCAGCTTCTGCGCGTTAGGGGACGCTAGGTTATGCAACGCAAGAGCATTGGCAATATCCTGCTTCTGGCACTCACGCTGTCCGTCGCCTGCATGTGGGCTTTCCCGATCTATTGGGCGGTCGTGACCTCCGTCAAAGCTGAGCACGAGGTCGTCTCCAAGACGACCTTCATTCCGGATGTCTTCAACTTCTCGGCCTATTATTTCGCCCTGTTCGAGACCAATCTTGCGGCCTGGTACGTGAACTCGCTCGTCACCTCGGTGAGCGTCACGATCATCGTCATCCTGATCAGTGTAATGTGCGCCTATGCGCTGTCGCAGATCGTCTTTCCCGGGCGGGGGCTCCTCTACGGCATCATTCTCGCGAGCTTCATGGTTCCCTCGCAGGCGCTCGTCGTTTCGCAATTCGTGCTGATGTATCGTTTCGGGCTGATCAACAGTTGGGGCGGCATCATCCTGCCGCAGCTGATCATTCCCGTGGTGGTGATCGTCTACAAGCAGTTCTTCGACTCCGTGCCGAAGGAGCTGCGCGAGGCGGCGAAGCTCGACGGATGCGGCGATTTCCAGATCCTGTTCCGGCTTTACCTGCCGCTCAACTGGGGCATCACCACGGCGCTTGCGATCATCACCTACATCATGGCCTGGAACGCCTTTCTCTGGCCCTTCCTGGTGACGAATTCGGAAGAGATGATGACCGTCACCGTCGGCATCACCCAGGTCGACGATGCCTTTGGCGTGAAGTATGCGCGCGACATGGCAGTCGCCATTCTCGCGGCAATGCCGGTCGCGCTTGCCTATCTCCTGTTTCAAAAACGGGTGACGCAGGCGCTGATGCTGTCGTCGGGCATAAAGGGATGAAGCTGGTTTTCGGCGCATGCGACATGGCTCGTCGGCGTCGTTTCCGAAATGAAAACAATGCGACAATTGGCGGATCGGCGTGTTATCTACAGGGATCGGCCAGCGCCTGAACCGGAGCAGCAATAGCAGAGAATGGAGACGAAGCTTCTAACAGTGGACCCGATCAAGGATGTCGAGGTTGTCCAGGCGCTGGGTTCCGCGACGCGGATCGAAATTCTCAATCTGTTGCGCCAGAAGGGGCCGCTGAACGTCAACGATATCGCGGCCCATATGGGTCTGCCGCAGTCGACGACCGCGACGAACCTCAAGGCGCTGGAAAGCGCCGGCCTCATCCAGACGCATACGATGAAGGCGTCCAAGGGTAACCAGAAGCTCTGCTCGAGCATCTATGGCGAGATCCTGATCCGGTTCGACGATCGGACCAGCCGTTCGGACGAGGTGGTGACTGTCAGCATGCCGATCGGCCTTTTCACGGAATTCGAAGCGGAAGCGCCTTGCGGCCTTTGCTCCGTCAACAATGTCATCGGCATGCTCGATGTCCAGGAGGTCTTTCTCGATCCGCAGCGCATGCAGGCGGCCCTCCTCTGGTTCACGCGCGGTTATGTGGAATACAAGTTTCCGAACAACGCCAAGGTAACCGGGCGACCGGTCCGCAGAATAGAATTCTCCGCCGAACTGAGTTCCGAAACACCTGCCACCAACGCCAACTGGCCTTCCGATATCTCGATCTGGATCAATGGCATCAAGGCCGGTCACTGGACTTCGCCCGGCGATTACGGCGACCGCCGCGGCCTCTATTCACCGGCCTGGTGGAAACTCAGCGGCTCTCAATATGGCAAGCTCAAGACCTGGAGCATCGACGACCGGGGCACCTGGATCGACGGCGCCCTGGTGTCGACCCAAACGATCACGTCGCTCGGCATCGCCGACCACCATTCCATTCGCTTCCGCATCGGCATCGATGAAAAGGCCGAAAACCCCGGCGGACTGAACATCTTCGGCAAGGGTTTCGGCGACTTCGATCAGGACATCGTCATGACGATGTATTTCTGACTCGTCGGATAGGTGCTCGGAGCTCTCAGTAGGCTCTCGCCGGGACAAACAGACAGATCGTTCTTCCGTGGTCTTCGCCCGCCGCCGAGCACCAATGATATTCGCCGTCCGGCGATATGCGCACTCGTCTGTCGGAATAAGGAAGGACCTCGCCGGTCGCGTTGATGATGTAGCCCTGCGGGCGTTCGCTTACCGCCGTCTGGTTGACGTGACGGCAGTCGAAATTCGAGCAGCAGGAGTTCGGATATTTCCAGCCGCTCGGCGCATCATGAGCATAAGCAAAGGTGTTTATCGACAATCCGACCAGCAAAAAGAAAAATCCGCGCATTGCGATCTCCTTCTACAGCGGAAGTCGAAAGAGAAGACACTACATTCGAAATCCGCGCTAATGGTTTGGAATCGAATTACTTTCTCGATTTCGGTCGAACCAACGCGGAACATCGTGATCGACAAAGGACGGCCGCCAATTCTCTCAACGCGAGACAGGGCTCGGGGCGGGCAACGTTCATTGATGCTTACAAACGGCTGGATCATCAAAAATGATCCGCATCAGCCGGCGTTACATTTCAAATCTGGCGAATTAACGTCTTGCCGGCTGCGCATGATAGAAAACAATCTGTAATTGCAGGCGGGCCGCTTGGCTACTCAATGCTGGCGTCGAGAGCATCGCTTGCGCCTTCGACGAGTTCCATTGGCCAGAGCCTGCTCGACGTCGTGTGCGGATAGTGATGCCTGAAGGCGGGCATGGTCGACAGCAGCGTTTCGGCGAGCGCAACGCCGAGGTCACGCAGCGACAGCCGGAAGCAGGTGAGTGACGGCGAGAGGAACTGGGCATGCGGGCTGTAGCGCCCGATGACCGCGATATCGCGCCCGGGTCGGACGCCGACCTCCGACAGGGCTCGGTAAAAGCCGATCGCGATCGTTTCGTTGATCAGGACGATTGCGGTCGGACGCTCGTTGAGTGCCAGAATGTCGCGGCCGATCTCATATCCGCCGGCTTCGTTGGGAGTTGAACGAAAGATCAGGTCCTCATCGAGGGAGAGGCCGTGCGCCGCCAGTGCCTCGCGGCAACGTTCGACGAAGACATAGCCGAGGTTGACGTCGTCGTGCGGCCGCGTGATGGCGATGCGGCGATGCCCGCGCGCGACGAGCCGATCGATCGAAGCCTGCGCCATGCCCTCGAAATCGAGGTCGAGCCAGGGCTGGCCGGCATCGGTCAGGGTTCGGCCGAGGGTGACGAAGGGAATGTTGCGCTCGGAAAGCAGTTCGACACGGGGATCGTGCCGTTGCGTGGCGGAAAGGATCACCCCGTCGGCAAAGCCGCGGGCCACGACGCGGCGCAGGTAGTCGGCCGGGTCCTCCTGCGATGAGCAGAGCAGGGCGACGAGATCGAGCTTGTGCCTGGCGAAGACGGCCTGGACCCCATCGAAGACACTCATGAAGAAGGTATCGCCCTGACCGGTGATCTCCGCGCCGGTCTGCATCATGAAGCCGATGATGTTGGTCGTACCCTGGCGCAGGCTTCGCCCCGACTGGTTCGGCACATAGCCGAGTTCCTGGGCGGCCGCCAGCACCCGCTTGCGCGTCTCTTCGTTGACGTCGGGACGACCGTTCAGTGCTCGGGAGACCGTTCCGATCGAGATGTCGAGATGCTGCGCAAGCCGCCGAATGCCCTTCATTTCGGAGCGTTTCCTCCTCTGCCCACGCGCGGTTCCGAATTCCCTATTGACATGTTTCGGAAACTCCGCATAGTTCCGTAAACGTTTACGGCCGCCGAAGCAAGGCGAAATCGTAGGTTTGTGGGAGGAGAATCGTGATCTTGCGCGCTGTTCTGTGCGGGTGCGGAGCCATGGCCAGAGGGTGGGTGAAGGCGATCGCCGCGGACCCCGACCTTCAGGCGGCGATCGCGATCGTTGGCCTTGTCGACGTGAAGCCGGAGGTCGCCCTCGCGCTAGCTGCCGAGTTCGACCTCGGGAAAGTCGTTATCGGATCCGATCTCGACGCGGTGCTTGCCGAAACGACGCCCGACATTCTTTTCGACATTGTCGTACCGGCCGCCCGTCGTAACGTGGTCGCCACCGGGTTCAGGCATGGCTGCCACGTGCTCAGCGAAAAGCCGATGGCCGCTTCGCTCGATGCCGGCCGGGAGTTGATCCGCCTCGCCGACGAGGCGGGCAGGTTGCACGCGGTGGTGCAGAACCGCCGCTTCATTTCCGGCGTCCGGCGCATCCGCCGTTTCGTGGAAGAGGGTGGGCTCGGGGAACTGACCGGCATTCATTGCGACTTCTTCGTCGGTGCGCATTTCGGCGGCTTCCGCGAAGAGATGGACAATGTGCTGCTTCTGGATATGGCGATCCACACCTTCGATGCCGCCCGCTTCATCGCCGACAAGAAGCCGCTCGCCGTCTATTGCCATGAGGAGAACCCGCGCGGCTCCTGGTATCGGCACGGCGCAGCCGCGACCGCTATCTTCGAGCTCTCGGATAGCGTCACGTTCACCTATCGCGGCTCCTGGTGCGCCGAGGGCGCCAATACGAGCTGGGAGAGCGCGTGGCGTATCACCGGAACGCGAGGCACCCTGCTTTGGGACGGCGCTGAAAGCTTTCGTGCCAATACGGTCGCCGATGGCGACGGCCTGCTGCGCGAACCGGTTCCGCTCGAAATTCCGGAGCCCGCCGACCCGCGGCAAACGCACGGCCACGCCAGCGTCATTGCCGATTTTGTCGCGGCTATCCGCAGCGGGCAGAAGCCGGAGACGGCGAGCGACGACAATATCAACAGCCTTGCCATGGTGTTCGCGGCGATCGAGAGCGCCCGTACCCGGCAACGCGTGACAATCTGAACGGGGCATCCGATGAGCAATCCCGCCAAGTCCATCCGCATCGGCACAATGGTCAGCGCCACCAAGGGCGAGGCGGCGAAACGCATCGCCGAGATCGCCGACCTGGGCTTCGAAAGCTTCGAGCCGTTCTTCTGGCAGACCACCAACGGGCAGAACCTTGCCGAACTCGGCAAGCGCTGCCGCGAGGCGATCGGCGGCCGTGACATCACCATCTCAACCCTCGGCATGTTCGGCAATCCGCTCGAGGAGACCGATATCGACCTGCAGACGCTTCAGGGCTGGAAGGACTGCATCGACAATGCCCACCATTTCGGCGCGACCTGTGTCGCGGGCTTTACCGGCCGCATCCGCAACCGGCCGCTTACCGACAGCCTGCCGCGTTACCGCAAGGTCTGGCGAGAGCTCGCCGCGCGTGCCGCCGACAAGGGCGTGAAGATCGCCTTCGAGAACTGCGCCATGGACGGCAACTGGGCGACTGGCGACTGGAACATCGCCCACAATCCCGACGCCTGGGAGCTGATCTTCAACGAGACGCCGGACGATCACATCGGGCTCGAGTGGGAGCCGTGCCACCAGATGGTCTATCTCATCGATCCGCTGCCGCAGATCCGCAAATGGGCAGACAAGATTTTCCACGTGCACGGCAAGGACGCGACGATCCGCTGGGACGTCATCCGCGAGCACGGCATCTTCGGCAAGGAGAAATTCGTCTTCATGCGCACGCCGGGTTTCGGCGACAGCAACTGGACCGACATCATTTCCGAGCTGAGGCTCGCCGGCTGGTCCGGCTCGATCGACATCGAAGGCTGGCACGATCCGGTCTATCGCGACGCGCTCGAAATGACCGGCCAGGTGCATGCGCTCAACTATCTGAAGACCTGCCGGGGAGGTGACTTCGTCGTCGACCCTGCTTGAGACGTGACATGCCTGACGGCCGGCATGGAGGATGCCGGCTGCGGGAGAACCATGAGAGGAGGAGTCCATGGGTATCAGCAGATATGCAATGCTGGGCGCATTCGCCCTTGCCAGCCTTTCGTTGCCGGCTTTTTCCGCAAGCGCGGAAGACGTGACGATCAGTGTCTGGTCGCTCGACAGAGATATTCAGCCAGCGCCGAACTTGATCAACGATTTCAACAAGCTCAACACAGGAATTAAAGTCGAATATCGGCAGATACAGTTCGACGACGTGGTCAGCGAGGCGATGCGCGCCTATTCGACCGGCCAAGCACCGGACATCATCGCCGTAGACAATCCGGAGCACGCGCTGTTTTCCTCGCGCGGCGCCTTTCTCGACCTCACCGACATGATTTCGAAATCCTCGGTGGTGAAGCCGGAGAACTACTTTCCCGGACCGCTCGCCTCCGTGACGTGGGACGGCAAATATTACGGCATCCCGAAGGCGACAAATACCATCGCCCTGTACTACAACAAGGACCTGTTCAAGGCGAAGGGTCTTGATCCCAACAAGCCGCCGCAGACCTGGGACGAACTCGTCGAGGCGGCGCGCAAGCTGACGGACCCGGCCGCGAATGTCTACGGTCTCGCTTTTTCGGCCAAGGCGAACGAGGAGGGCACCTTCCAGTTCCTGCCCTGGGCGCAGATGGCGGGTGGCAGCTACGACCACATCAATTCCGAAGGTGCGGTCAAGGCGCTCGACATCTGGAAGACGATCCTCGACGAGAAGCTCGCCTCGCCGGATTCGCTGACGCGCGGCCAATGGGATTCGACCGGTACCTTCAATTCCGGCAATGCCGCAATGGCGATCTCCGGTCCCTGGGAACTCGATCGCATGCTCAAGGAGGCGAAGTTCGATTGGGGTGTCGCCTTGCTCCCCGTGCCGCAAGCGGGCGCGGAACGCTCCTCGGCGATGGGGGATTTCAACTGGGCGATCTTCTCGAACACCGAGAACCCGCAGGAGGCCTTCAAGGTGCTGGAATATTTCGTCTCGCAGGACGACCGGATGTTCAAGGATTTCGGCCAGTTGCCGGCCCGCTCCGACATCTCCATCCCGCCGGCCGGCGTGCCGTTGAAGGATGCCGCTCTCAAGGTCTTCGTGGAGCAGCTGAAATATGCCAAGCCCCGCGGCCCGCATCCGGAATGGCCGAAGATTTCGAAAGCGATCCAGGACGCTATTCAGGCGGCCCTGACCGGCCAGATGAGTTCCAAGGAAGCGCTGGATCAGGCGGCCGAGAAGATCAAGGCGGTCCTAGGCTGAGAAGGCGTCGGGTGCAAGCCGGCGACGCCATTCACCGGCGGGTTCTTACATCCGCCTGAATTTCCTCCCGAGAGAGGCGATCTCCGGCCGCGGCCGGGATCGCCTGCAGGGATCGCCCATGAAGAGAATTCTAGCCAGCGTGACGGACGGCAAAGGTTTCGACATCGGTCTCGTCCTGTTGCCGCTCGCCTTCCTGTTCATCATGTCCGGGCTGCCGCTCGTCTACAACGTGGTGATGAGCCTCCAGGAGGTCGACATGTTCAGCCTCGGCAGCTTCTCGCGGCCGTTCGTCGGCTTGAAGAATTATGTAGACCTCTTCTCGCAGCCCGAAACCCGCCCAATTCTCCTTAATACGGCGCTTTTCGTCGGCGCCTCGATTGCCGGCCAATTCGTCATCGGCTTCGGCCTTGCCCTGTTCTTCTGGATGAATTTTCCGGGCGCTTCCTGGCTGCGCGGCCTCTTTCTCGTCTCCTGGGTGATGCCGGGCCTCGTTGTTGGCGCGATCTGGAACTGGATCCTCTCCGGCGATTTCGGGGTCCTCAACTTCTTCCTGCGGGAAATCGGTGTCACCGACGGCAATATCTTCTGGCGCTCCGATCCGAACTATTCGCTCTGGGCGGTAATTATCGCCAATATCTGGCTCGGTACCTCGTTCAACATGATCCTGCTTTCGGTCGGGCTTTCGGGCATACCGAAGGATCTCTTCGAGGCGGCGGAGCTCGATGGAGCCAACGCGCTGCAACGTTTCTGGACGATTACCTTGCCGATGATGCGCTCGACGATCGGCGCGATCATCGCGCTCGGCCTGATCTTTACCCTGCAGCAGTTCGACCTGTTCGCCGCGATCACCTCCGGCGGACCGAACAACTCGTCCAACGTTACGCAATATTGGGCCTGGGACCTCTCCTTCCGCCAATATGATTTCGCTAAGGGCGCAACGATCTCGGTGATCATGATCGTCTTCGTGATGCTCGCTTCCGTCGTCTATGTGCGCTCCACCCGCCACGAGGTCCGAGGATGAGTGACACCTTCCGCAATCGGCTGATGTTCGCCGTCGCGCTCGTGCTCGCGGCCATCTACCTGTTCCCGCTCTACTGGATGTACATCACCGCGCTGAAGACCGGATCGGCGATGTTCGCGACACCACCGAAGTTCTTGCCGAGCGAACCGCAATGGGGAATCTACGAATACGTCTGGCAAAGCCGCAACATGGGACGCTATCTCTGGAACTCGCTGGTCATCGCCTCCGGCGCCGTCTCGCTCATCGCGGTGCTCGGCGTCGGCTGCGCCTATGCACTGGCGCGCTACCGCAATGTCTGGGTAGATGTCGGGCTGTTCCTGATCCTGATGCTTCAGGTGCTGCCCGCCTCGCTGATGGTGACTCCGATCTTCGTCGGCTTCTCGCAATTCGGCCTGCTCGACACGCCTCGGTTCGCCGTCATCCTGGCGATCGCCGCAAAGAGCATGCCCTTCTTCGTCGTGCTCGTCAGGGCGACCTTCATGAGTGTCCCGATGGAGCTCGAAGAGGCGGCCCTCGTCGACGGCAATTCGCGCATCGGCGCCTTCTTCAATATTGTCCTGCCACTTGCGAGAAACGGCATCCTGGTCAGCGCCATCCTGATCTTCATGCAGGCATTTGGCGAATTCGTCTATTCGAAATCGATGATCCAGGCGGTCGAGTTGCAGCCCGCAAGCGTCGGCCTCAACTCCTTCATGGGGCCGAACACCAATGAATGGAACAACATCATGGCTTACGCGACGATCTACGTGACGCCCGTTCTCGCAGCCTTCGTCCTCTTGCAGCGCCGCATCGTTTCCGGCCTCACATCGGGAGCCCTCAAATGACCCTTCAGATCGAGCTCAACGGCGTCAACAAATACTATGGTGCGTTCCACGCGCTGAAGGACATCAACCTCGCGATTGAAGAAGGGACCTTCGTCGCCCTCGTCGGTCCCTCCGGCTGCGGCAAGTCCACGCTGCTTCGCTCGCTCGCGGGCCTCGAGAAGATCAGCGCCGGCGAGATGAAGATTGCCGGTGCCCTGATGAACAATGTCCCGCCGCGCAAGCGGGATGTCGCGATGGTCTTCCAGTCCTACGCGCTTTACCCGCATATGACCGTCGAGGAGAACCTCACCTACAGCCTGCGCATCCGCGGCGTGAAGAAGGCGGAGGCGCGCAAGGCTGCCGAAGAAGTGGCCGCGACCACAGGCCTCTCGCATCTGATGAAACGCTATCCGCGCGAACTGTCCGGCGGCCAGCGCCAGCGGGTGGCGATGAGCCGCGCCATTATCCGCCATCCGAAGGCCTTCCTGTTCGACGAGCCGCTTTCGAATCTCGACGCCGCACTTCGCGTGCACATGCGCAAGGAGATCCGGGCGCTACACGATCGGCTGCGCGCCACTTCGGTCTATGTGACGCACGACCAGATCGAGGCGATGACCATGGCCGACCACGTCGTCGTCATGCGCGACGGCGTCATCGAGCAACAGGGACGGCCGCTCGACCTCTATGACAAACCTGCCAACAGGTTCGTCGCAGGCTTCATCGGTTCGCCGGCAATGAATTTCATCCCGGCTGTCGTCGGTGAGGGAGGGGCAGACGTGATCCTCGATTTTGACAGGACGCGGGCCAGGCTGGCGCTTGCCACTCGTCTGCCGCCCGGTCTCGCCGTCACGGTCGGCATCCGCCCGGAGCATGTGAGGATCGTCGCCGCCGGCGAGGGGGCTTTCGATATCCCCGTCGGCGTCGTCGAGTCGACCGGCTCTGCCACTTACGTCACCTCGGCGACGCAGCCTGAACTGACCGTGGTCGAGACCGGACGCGGCGAGGTGAAAAGCGGCGACGTCATCGGCCTTGCGATCGATCCGAAGCAACTGCATTTGTTCGATGCGGCGACGGGGAATCGGATCGAGGCGGAAAGGGCGCCGGTCTTCGCGGCCTTGCCGACACGGGCGCGGCGACCAAGCCTGCAGAGTTTATGAGGACGACTCTCGCGCCCTCAGATTCAAGATCAGCCGTTCCTGTCCGACCCGGATAACGTGTTCCATGGCGCTGCGCGCGCCTTGCTCGTTGCGGCGGCCGATCTCCTCGACGATGCGGATATGTGCCATGGCGACCCGGTCGATTTCGCTGTCATCCGCCGACGGGCTGGTGAGCCTGAAGACGCCGACAAGCGCGGCCTCGATCAAGCTGCCGACAGACCGCATGAACGGATTGAGCGAGGCCTCCAGCAGGCGCAGGTGAAAATCGAGGTCGGCTTTCGCGAGAGTCTGGCCGCTGTGACCGGCGTCTGCCATGGCTACGGCAAGCCGCATCATCCAGGCAATATCCGCATCTGTCGCGCGGCGGGCGGCAAGGCTTGCGGCATAGGGCTCGAGCGCGAGGCGCACTTCGCTGACATGGCGCAGGAATTCCTCGTCGACGCCGGAATTGAAATGCCAGGTGAGCACATCGCCGTCGAACAGGTTCCAGTTGGCCCGCGGCATGACGCGCGTGCCGATCCGCGCCCGCGCCACGACAAGGCCCTTGGCGGCGAGCGTCTTCATTGCCTCTCGCAGGACCGTGCGGGAGACGTTGAAGCGCGCGGCTAAGTCGGTGTCGCCGGGAAGCGTCTCGCCGACGGCAAACTGGCCGGAGACCATCGCCTGGCCAAGCTCGTCGACGACGAGCCGGTGGCTGGTCCTCTTGCCCGGCTGATTGCCGAAACCCGACGACGGCATCTAGGCGGCCCTCCACCTCGTCATGCGTGCTGCCGTTCTGGGCGGGACAGGCGGATGATCCCCTTCTGCAGAAGGATGAAGGCAAAGAGAAGCAGGCCGATCAGGATCTTGGTCCACCAACTCGAAAGCGTGCCGTCAAAGGTTATGTAGGTTTGGATGAGGCCCTGGATGAAGATGCCGACCAATGTCCCGGCGACGAAGCCGGACCCGCCGGTCAAAAGCGTTCCGCCGATGACAACCGCGGTGATTGCATCGAGTTCGACGCCGACGGCCGCAAGAGAATAGCCAGCCGACGTATAGAGCGAGAAGACGATGCCGGAGAGACCCGCAAGCAGTCCCGAAAGCGCGTAGATGCTGACCGTCGTCCTGGCGACCGGCACGCCCATGAGTTTCGCCGTCGCAGTGCCGCCGCCAAGCGCGTAGACATTCGTGCCGAAACGGGTCCGGTGGGCGATGAGAATGCCAGCGGCGAAGATGAGCAGCATCAAACCGCCGATGACGGTGATCCGCCCTCCGCCCGGCAGCTTGTAATAGAGGCCTTTCAGCGTCGCATAGAACGGATGCTTGATCGGGATGGAATCGATCGACAGCACGAAGGCCATGCCGCGGGCGAGGAACATGCCGGCAAGCGTGACGATGAAGGCCGGCATTTCGAGATAATGGATGATCGCCCCCATCAATGCTCCGAAGAGTGTCGTGATCGCGAGCACCAAAACGAAGGCCGCAAGCGGATGCATGCTGGTGTGTTCCAGAACCACCGCCAAGAAGACCCCGGTGAAGGCGATGACGGAACCGATTGAGAGGTCGATGCCGCCCGAAAGAATGACGAAGGTCATACCGACGGCGGCAATGCCCAGGAAGGCGTTGTCGGTCAGGAGGTTGCCGATCACCCGCGTCGAAAGCATGTTCGGGTACTGCGCGACGCAGAGGGCGTAGCTCAGAAGGAAGATCAAGATCGTTGCCGTAAGCGGAAGATATTTCTGCTTCATTTTGCTTCTCGCTCGGTCGGTTTGCCGGCGGCGCGGGGAATGCTCACGAATGTGAAGGCGGCGCGGAAACGCGGCGACTGGAGCACAAGGATGAAGACGATGATTGCCGCCTTGATGATCAGGTTGAATTCCGGCGGGAATCCCGAAAGCAGAATGCCGGTGTTGATCGACTGGATGATGATGGCGCCGAGCACCGAGGCGGCGATGCTGAAGCGTCCGCCGAGCAGCGATGTGCCACCGACCACGACCGCGAGGATTGCATCGAGCTCCAGCCAGAGCCCGGCATTGTTGGCGTCGGCACCCTTGATGTCGGCGGCGGCGATAACCCCGGCGATTGCCGCGCACAGGCCGGAAAGAACATAGGCGGCGACAAGCAGCACCGGCGTGAGGACGCCCGAAAGCGTGCTCGCCTGCCTGTTGACGCCCACCGCCTCGACCAGCATTCCGAGTGCCGTCTTCCGGACGACGAGCGCGACCAGGACCCCGAAGACCAGCCAGATGATGACCGGCATCGGCAGCCAAGCGAAGGAACCGCTGCCGATGTAGATGAGGCCGGGATCGTTGAAGGTGAGGATGGCGCCCTCGGTGATGAGCTGGGCGATGCCGCGGCCGGCGACCATCAGCACCAGCGTCGCGATGATCGGCTGGATATCGAGGACGGCGACCAGTATGCCGTTCCAGATGCCGCAAAGAATGCCGACGGCAAGCGTGACGAGCAGCGTCTCGGCAAGTGAATGGCCGGAGGTGATCAGCGAGGCGGACACCGCTCCGCAGATCGCCATGACCGCCCCGACCGAGAGGTCGATGCCCTTGGTGGCGATGACGACCGTCATGCCGATCGCCACCAATACGACGGGAGCGCCGCGGTTGAGGATATCGATCAGGCTGCCGTACAGTCGGTCGTTCTGAATTTGAAGGTTGAGGAAACCGGGGAAAATTATTGAAATCGCAGCGAGAATGATCGCCAGCGCAATCAGCTGCGGCAGCAGCCGGGTAAGATAGGTCCGGACGGTCGATGTCACGATGCCTCCCGCTCGTTGGCCGCGGCAATCGCTTCGACGATCTGATGCGCGGTAATACGGTCTCCGCCGAGTTCGGCGACATGGCTGCGGTCGCGCAACACGACGACCCGGGTGCTGTAGGAGACCAGCTCCTCGATTTCGGATGAGATGACGATCAGCGACAGGCCCTTCTCGCGCAGGTTCTCGATCAGCCTGACGATCTCGGCATGCGCGCCGACGTCGATGCCGCGCGTCGGCTCGTCGAGGATCAGGAATTCGGGTTCGGTCGCAAGCCAGCGGGCGAGGATGGCCTTCTGCTGGTTGCCGCCGGAGAGCAGCTTGATCGGCTTCTCGCGGTCGGCAGTTCGGATGTCGAGCGCGCGAATATAGTGGTCTGCCAGCCGGTTCTGCTCGGCGCGCGAGAGCGGCCGCGTCCAGCCGCGTCTCGCTTGCAAGGCGAGCACAATGTTTTCGCGGACCGACAGGTCGCCGACGATACCGGCCGTCTTGCGGTCCTCCGGACAAAAGCCGAATTTCCGGCGGATGGCCGCCCGCGGCGACGACAGATCGATCGTTTGGCCGTCGATCTCCGCAGTGCCGCTGTCGGCGCGGTGGGCGCCGAAAAGCACCTCGGCCGTTTCCGTGCGTCCCGAGCCGAGCAGGCCGGCGATGCCGACGACCTCGCCGGCCCGAACGTCGAGATCGAATGGATTGATGCGGCCGCGGCGGCCGTAATTCCTGAAGCGGTAGCGCAGCCGGCCTTCGGCAGTGGTTGCGCGAGCGGAATGGATCTCGGCCGCGAGCTCGCGACCGATCATCATGGCGATCAGGTCGCGCCGGTTGAGGTCGGACGTGTCGCGCGTGCCGACGAGCTGACCGTTGCGCAATACGGTGATGCGGTCGGAAATCTCGTAGACCTGCTCGAGGAAGTGGGTGATGAAGATGATGCCGAGCCCGCGGGCCTTGAGACGCCGGACGATGCGGAAGAGCATTGCAACTTCGTGCGCGTCAAGGCTTGCAGTCGGCTCGTCGAGGATCAGCACCTTGCCGGAGAGATCGACGGCGCGGGCGATCGCCACGACCTGCTGGATTGCCACCGAATAGGTCGCGAGATCCCGCGTCACATCGAGATCGAGTTCGTATTCGGCGAGCAGTTCGCGGGCCTTGCGGTTCATGGTCCGCGTATCGACCATGCCGAAGCGGCGCGGCTGGCGTCCGAGGAAGAGATTTTCGGCGACCGTAAGGTTCGGCAGGAGGTTGACCTCCTGATAGACGGTCCCGATGCCCAGCCTCTGGGCCTCGAAGGTGTCGCGCGGATCGACTTCTGCGCCGTCGAGCAGGATGCTGCCACCGTCTCGCCGATAGGCGCCGGTCAGGCACTTGATGAGCGTGGATTTGCCGGCGCCGTTTTCCCCGAGCAGCGCATGCACCTCGCCGCGCCGCAGGTGAAAATCGACCTTGTCGAGAGCCTTCGTTCCGGGAAACCCCTTCTCGATCCGGACGGCCGAAAGGATATTGTCGTTGCTGGTCTGCATGGAAACCGTCTCTGCATTGGAAGGCGGCGCAAACGCACGTTGGGACGGATGCGCACCATTCCTCGCCAAGGATCAGGCGTTCTTTCCGCGGCGACCGGTCGAAACCGGCGCCGCGAAACAGGGGACCCGCGCGGGTGTGCCGCGCGAGCCGTAAACGAGATCAGTAACCGAGCCCCTTCTTTTCCTCGTAGACCTTCATCGGATCGTCAGCCTGGGTATACAGCTTCGATTCCGTCTGGATCCACTTGGCTGGTTCCTTGCCGTCCTTCAGGTAGGTGGCGAGCACATCGAAGGCAGGGCCTGCCATGTTCGGCGTCAGTTCAACCGTGGCATTGGCTTCACCGGCGGCCATGGCCTGGAAGATATCCGGAACGGCGTCGATCGAGACGACGAGGATGTCCTTGCCCGGCTTCAGGCCGGCTTCCTTGATCGCCTGGATGGCGCCGACGGCCATGTCGTCGTTATGGGCGTAGAGCGCGCAGATGTTCTTGCCGCCATCTTCCGCCTTCAGGAAGCTTTCCATGACTTCCTTGCCCTTGGTGCGGGTGAAGTCGCCGGTCTGGCTGCGGACGATCTTCAGGTTGTCCTTGCCAGCGAGCGCCGCTTCGAAGCCCTTCTTGCGGTCGATCGCCGGCGAAGAGCCGGTCGTGCCCTGAAGTTCGACGACGTTGCAGGGCTTGCCGGCCACCGTATCGACCAGCCACTTGCCGGCGACATTGCCTTCATGCACGAGGTCGGAGGTCACGGCCGTCAGGTAGAGGTCCTTCGATGCGTCGACGGTGCGGTCGAGCAGGATCACCGGAATTTCGGCGTCCTTGGCTTCCTGCAGGACCTCGTCCCAGCCGGTGGCAACGACCGGCGCGAGAAGGATTGCGTTGACGCCCTGGGCGATGAAGGAGCGGATCGCCTTGATCTGGTTTTCCTGCTTCTGCTGCGCATCGGCGAATTTCAGGTCGATGCCGCGCTGTTCGGCCTGCTGCTTCGTCAGCGTCGTCTCGGCGGCGCGCCAGCCCGACTCCGATCCGATCTGGGAAAATCCGACAACGAGGTCGGCGGCCGAGGCGCTGCCAAAGGTGCAGGCAGCAAGGATCGTTGCACTAGCAAGTGCCTTCACGAATTTCATGATTTCCTCCCAAAGAAAGCTGCTTTCCATGCAGCTGTCGAGAAAAAATCATATAATATTACTTTTGTAAACTCACATTTATTGGCGCCGGCGTTCATCCACGGAAAATTCCGCCTCAAACTCTACGGAGGGTAGTCACGGCGCTGGGTATCAAAGCGTTGCCAGCGTTCGGTTGGATATGGCACCCCGATAGAGCTGCTGGATCCGTACCTTTTCCTCCAGTGCTCCGATGATGTCCTCGCTGAAATCCACGCCGTGAATCGCTGCGATCTCGGGCAGCCCGCCAGGGGTGAAGACGTTGGCTTCGAGGACGTGATCGCCGACGATGTCGAGTCCGACCAAAAACATGCCGTCCTTGATCAATTTGGGCCGGAGTTTTTCAGCGATGGCGAGTATCTGCGGCGTGACGGTGGCCGGTTTGGCCGTGCCGCTGGCATGCATGTTCGAGCGAACGTCTCCCTTCGCCGGCACGCGGCGGAAAGCGGCATGGACCCCCTTGCGCTCGAGCGGTCGCCCGTTCATCAGGAAAAGCCGGATGTCGCCGCCGACCGCGTCGGGGAGATAGGTCTGGGCGATCAGGTATCCGGCCCCGCTCGCCGCTTCGAAGATCTGGTTGAGATTGGCCTCGCCCTTGGACTGGATCTTAAAGACATTCTTGCCACCGGAGCCCTGCAGCGGTTTCAGGATGACCCCGTCCGGGTGGTCTTCGATGAAGCTGCGGATTTCCTCGATGCTCCTGGAGATCATCGTCGTTGGCCGAACGGTCTCCGGAAACTCCTGAAAATAGAGTTTGTTCTGCGCCAGCGCCAAGCCGTCCGGATCGTTGACCACGATGACACCCCGAGCCGCGGCCAACCGTCCGAAATTGGTGCCGACATAGACCGCCCAAGGGCGCCGGTCAGCGTCCTCGGATGGGTCGTTTCGAAGAAACAGCACCTGGATCTCGCCTATGTCCATGGTGGTAACCTTCTCCTGCGCGCTCTTGAGGCTCGTGAGCAACGTTTCAGGCTTCTTCGGTTTGGCGCCGCTCAAGGTGGTCGCGCGGATGAGCAGGCTATCGTCCGGCCGAAGCACGAAATCTCCGGGCGTGACGTAGCAAACCTCATGCCCGCGGGAGAGTGCCGCCAGCGCCAGCGACGTCGTCGTATAATAGGTCGTCTCGCCCTCGATGGAGTTGACGAAAAAGGCGATGCGCATCGACGGCTCCTAATTGTCCAACAGGTCAAGGGGAGACATTCCCGTTCGCGCTCTCGCAAGCCGCGCCGGTGCTTGCGGATGGTCGAGGAACATGGGACGCACCGCTGGTCCGCCGAGCAGGCCGCGCGCACTGAGTTCCTGCATGACCCCGAAGTGCGAGGCCGCGATCTTTCCCATCCAGAAAGGTTCGAGAACCCCACCATCTGCCAGATGGTCCAGCAGTTGCAGGAGCCCCCGTAAATAGATTGCATCCTTGACGAGGCCGCCGCCGCGGTAGACCCGCAGCACCACATTGAAGGCATCCGTCTCCGGCAATCCGTGCTCGTGGATGAGAAGCCGGTGGGCCTCCGGCAAAGCCGCACCGTCGAGCATGGCGGCGCAGGCAATCACCCGCGCGGCGATCAGGCGAAGTCGTTCGCCCGTCATTCCGCCGGACAGAAACTCTGCAAAGACCGCCAGGCCTTCCTGCATGCCCTCATATCCGGCGAGACCCGAGCGAAAGAGGCGCAGGCCCTGTGCGGAGCCGTTGAAATAGGTGAGCAGGTGAACGCCGATCTCGTGGCTGAGGATCGCCTCGACACGATCGACCGGGATGAGTGTGCTTCGAGCGATCAGCAATCGTCTGCCCGATACGAGCAAGCCTGAAGGAAGATCGTCCCGCACTTCAACGCGCGCCTCGAAGTCACTGCAGCGGCGCGCATATTCGGCGATCATTTCGCGCGCCCGGCGTTCGACGAAGTAGCAATCGGCGCACACCCTGACTGACGACGCGGAACCGCCGGCCTCGGTACCGCTTTTGTCGGTGCGGGCGAGGACTTCACCTGCCGCCCGCAGCAGTGCGGCCTCTACGGGACCGTAAAGCGCACGGCCGAATTCGGTGAATTTTGCCGTCTCCCGCGCAGAAAGCATCGAGAGTTGGAGATCGAGCTCCTGCTGCTTCTCGCGGTAAAGCTGATAAAGCACCGGATCCTCGAGGTGCTCGAAGGGAATGGAAAAAAGCTTTCGCTTCGCCGCCTCTACCTCCAGGGTCAGAGGCCGATAAAGAAATCGCGGCGCGCGGCCGCAACCGCTTGCGGTAAATTCTGTCCATGCGGCCTGGGCGTTTATCGGCGTCACGGCAAGCAGGAAATCGAAGGTGGATGCAACCTCGTCGATGCAACGGTCGGTGCGCACGACGGCGTCGATGAAGGCCTTTCGCCCCAGGGCGCGATGCGTGGAGGTGGCCAGGCTCCCCGTTGCGCTGGCGAATGCCGCAAAGGCGCGCAGGCCTGCATCGAAGAGGGCAGCGATCAAGCGCTCGCGAAGCTCAGGATAGATCTTGTCCGACTCCTGCTGGCGGTACACCGGCGCAAAGCGCACGCGCATCAACGGGAACGGAATATCGAGCGCTTCGCCCGCAGCTCTCCGTTCTTCCGACCAGTAGCGGATTTCGACCCGCGGCGTGCGGAACTTGACCTGGATCGCCTCGAAGGCCGCGATGAAGGCTCGTGCGGCTGCACGGATGGGCGCCTCTTTTCCTGCCGTAACTTCGATTGTGAAAGGCGGAAGGAAAGGCGCCTTGTCGGTGAGCAACTCGTCAGAGGCGAGTTCCCCCATTTCGATCACCATGAACGCTCCGAAGCGGCGCTCGAGCAGTGCTCCGACGGCTTCCACGATCGCCGCTGCGGTAGCTCTGTCCTGCGCGATCAGGTAGGAAGCGTTCGCCTGGGTTATCTCGCGTGCGACGGGAGCACGGTCGTCATCCGAAACATGGACGCAGAGAAAGGGCAGGGCCCGATCGATGTGGAGGCGACCGCCGCTCGGCAGCTCCTGCCGCACCGCCTTGCCCTCTTCGATCGACACGAGCACGTCGGCCAGCCAATCCAGGTTGCTCCGTGCCGCAGAGACACCTGCGCTTGCCTGTTTCATCGTGCCGACTCCAATGTGTCGGCGAGCACTGGCAGCGTCGACGCGAGCAGCTTTCTGAGGGCGCCGAGTGTTTCGGCGAATGGTTCTCCGGTCCATTCCTCCATGAAGATCTTCTTGAATTCGACAGCGATCGCGCAGCCCGTTTCCGGAAAATGCTCGTGGATAAAGCGTGCCTGGTAGCCACGGCCCTGAAAGGCGATGTTTTCCCGCACATCGAGTGGTCCGCCGGGAAAGTCGAAGGACCGCACCGCTTCCACGAAACTATCGACCACCGGTGCCCATTTCCTCCGGTCCATGGAAAAGGTGCCGATATTGACGTCCGGCGCTTCGGCGATGAGCGCCGGCTCGGCTTTCGGACCGGTTCGGCGGTGGTTGTAGCTGTGCACGTCGAGGACGACGAAACGTCCGTGGCAGCGTTCGATGCTGCGGAGGTACGATTTCAGCATCGCATAGTATTCGTCGTGCATGGCGAGCGACGCATCGGTGATCTCGCCGGGCAGTTCGCCCGACCAGACGTCGAGACCCCAGGCCTGTTCCGGCCGCAGATAGATCGCGCCGTCGCGCGGCCGGTTGACATCGACCTCGAAGCGCGACCGGTGAACGACGGTCCGGTTCGGCACATCGCGGATGATGAACTCGGTAAACGGATCCTCCTCGCGAAGGCGCTCTTCCTCGCTGAGTCTACAGAGGCGCTTCACCGCGTCGCGCATCGCGTGGCCGTTGTGAATGGCGGTCGCGACGACCGGCGACAGGCCACGGTGCTGCGTCCACCATTCGCCGGCGGCAGGGAGCGTCAGATCAAAATTGGCTTCCCGAGCTGTTTTCATGTTCATGGTTCCGGCCGCCGCGTCCGTCGCATTCGATGCACGCGGTTCTTCAGCTACAATTCCGAACGAAGTTTTTCGGTTCCAACTGCCAGGAAGGACCTCGAAGACAGCGTTGCTCAGGCACGATTGATCGTCGGCAGAAGGAGCTCTACTTCGCGCTGTCGCTCAGGGCTGAGCGTTTCCACATTGGTCTTCCAGAATGCCTCGGCCTCGTCAGGCTCGGGCTCCCAGTTCCTGATCGACGTCTCGTTATCGTCGATGACCACGCGACGGTGGCCGCCGAGACGCAGATATTCGTCTGCAAGTTTGCGCGCGTTCATCTGTTCCATGACTTCACTCCAGGTTCTTACCCCGAGTACCCAGAACTCCAGCGCTGTCGGAACGTTCCGGGCGTTTGGACGCTCCCGGGACATAGCTATGAACTTTATACGCTTTTTGCCCTGCGGATGCGAGTTTCGGTGTGAAAGCCTGGAGACGGCCGCGCTCAATTAAGCTTTTCGCTGAGTTTTGGAGCCATCTTTCCGGCGGGTTTCAGACGAACTGCAGCAGGTTACCTCGCCGGATTAGACGCTTCGCGGACCGCTCCGAGTATCTCGTTGGCCAGGAGCTATTCCAGGACCGCGCGATACTGGAGGCGCTGATGGAACGAACCCGCGCCGCCGGCCTGCCGACCTCGCGCGACGCGGCCGCCTGCGCTGCGTGATACCCTGATCTGAAACGCGGCGGTCTATACCGCGTCCTGGTCGGCGGGAGCTGCTTTCGCTGCTGCCGAGCCCCGCCGTCTGCGCGCCTGGTGACGCGGGGCAATCTTCGCCCGCACCGCCTTCAATGGCCGGGCGACCGCGTCGGAAAGGGCCTCACGCACGGCCTCGGCGATTGCAGGCACAACAAAATCCGCCTGCAACTCTTCGACCAGGTCGGCTCTTGACGCACCGTCCTCCCGCCAGAGCACGATGCCGATCCGCGCCAGCGGCGCAATGCGTTTCAGTCGTCGCACGATGAACTTGGCATGACGCAGCGAATCCTGATCGAGAAAGCTCACGAGGATCGCGTTGCGCCCCGGGAAGGGAAGGGTTCGGATCGTGCCCGGCTTCAGGTCCTTATGGCTCGCGGAGGCCACGTCCGCTCCTTGGATGCGGATAACCTGGGCGAGCATTGCCGCCGTCACATCGTCGAGATCGCCGCGTCCGCCGATGCAGAGGACGGATTTCCCATCTCCGAGAGGCAAATCATAGTCGTCGGTCTGATCGTCTCCGTCGCCGGTCTCTTCGCCGGCGTCTTCTTCCTCATCCTCTTCTTCCTCTTCGCTGGCGATTTCCTCGAGATTGGCGACGAGCGTTCGCGCGCTCTGGGCAATCTGCTCCGCCTGCAGATCGATGAGTGCGCCGCGGGCGCGGTCGTGTTCGGCGAGCAGCAGGGCGGGAATTGCCACCGTATCGTAGAATTCGACGAGGTATTTCTCCTCGAGCATTTCTTCAGCGTTGTCGGTCGCCTCATCCGGATCGCCGGCCAGCAAGCGTTGATAGAGCCGCTCCTTGGGATCGAGCACTGGCTCGTTGCCCAACAGGATTTCGAGGAACTCGAACTGCGGGACATGGCGGCCGAGCACCACGAGGCAAACTGTCAGCGGCGTCGACAGCACCAGTCCAACCGGACCCCAGAGCCAGGCCCAGAAAATCGCGGAGACGATGATCGCAAGCGGCGAAAGGCCGGTCCGCGAACCGTAAAGCCAGGGTTCGACGACATTGTTGCTGAGGAGTTCGAGGACAATGAACAGGGCGGCCGTCCACACCAGCAGGCTCCAACCGGGAGCCGCAGCGAAGGCGAGGAAGAGGGGAAGGACTGCCGCGATGACGGGGCCGATATAAGGGACAAAGCGGAGCACGATGGCGAGCATTCCCCAGAGGACCGCATTCGGTATGCCAAGCAACCAGAGGCCGATGGCAAGCGGTATCCCATAGGTGATGTTCACCACCATCTGCATGAGCAGATACTGGCCGACCCGCGCGCCGGCGTCCTGCAGGGCTTCGGTCGTTCGGTGCAGGTCGCCATAGCCGACCAGCCGGATGAAGCGGTCGCGCAATTCCTCCCTTTCGAAAAGCATGAAGATGACGACGACAATGACCAGACCAGCCGTGGCCAGCGGCCCGAGCAGGGGATCGATGATATTCCTCAGCGTTTCGATCGGGCGCTCAGGAGAAAATATCTCCACGAGAAGCGGTTTTTGCTCAGGGGGCGGCTCGGGCGATACGCGCGTTTCGGGCTTGGGACGGCTGATTTCGGTGCTGATCCTTTCCACGACGCGACCTAGGCGTTCGAGAATCTGGCTTTCCGATCCCGCCTCCTTCAGTCCCCTGATCTTCTCGATGATGTTGTATTGATAGGTAGGAAGGTTCTGCGCAACTTCGCTGACCTGCACGGCCAGGATGGCGCTGAATGCGGAGAGGAACAGGAAGGCTGTCGCGACCGTCCCGATAACGGCGACCGAGCGGGGCAAACCGGCTCTCCGCAGCCGCGAAACCACGGGCGCCAGTGCGAAGGTGAGCAGAAGGGCGATCGCCAATGGAAGAAACACTTCGCTGGCGAAATAGAGAACGGCAACCGTCGCGGCCGTTGCGGCAAGCGTCGGAAGCCGGGAAGGCTGCGCGATCGCTGCCGATCCCGGCGCGAGTGCGATCTGCATCGATCGGCCGGCGGCTTGGTCCTGGTCCTGGCCAGCTCTCCGCGAAAACCTCAAGATCTTATCCTCTAAGCCCCGCACCTTCAGACCGCCCTTGTGCCTCTCCGAAGGGGTCTAGGGCAAGATGAGGCTACACCACGGCGCTGCCGGCCATGAGGGCAAGGATCAGGAAGATCAGGAATATGACCAGTGCCAAGTAGAAGAGGATCTTGGCGATGCCTGCCGTTGCGGCGGAGACGCCGGAAAAGCCGAGAAAACCCGTAATCAGCGATATGACGAGGAAAATAAGAGCCCACTTGAGCATGGCGCAACCTTCATTGGGGAGAAGCCTTGCTAAGCAAGTAGGGCAGCTGGCGGGGAAGCCCAGGGGCATCGCAATCGGAGGCGCCGCCTACTACTTGTTCGGCCAGACCTCCTGCTCCCTATTGACGTCCGCAAGACCTCGCCGGGCGTCCCGGTTGCCGGTCGCGGCGGCTGCTTCGAATATGCGTTTCGCCTCGGCAAAGCGGTTGAGCCTTAGATGGGCATAGCCGCGCAGCACCATCAGGTCGGTGCGCTCGCTGGAAATCCGCCTCAACTGATCGAGAAATATCAGGGTCTCCCGGTATCGGCCGGCGTCGAAGGCGGCGATCGCACGGTCGGTCAGTATGGCGGTCTGCAGTTCGGCCACGCGCGCACGGCTTTGCGGCGACTTCGTCGCGGCGACGGCCGCCTTGCCGGTCAGCCCGGCGCGGAGATAGGCCAGACTCTGGCCGTAGGCGGCATCTTCCCTGACCGCAGACGCGGAGGCGCGCAGCGCAACCTCGAAGGCCCCGGCTGCTTCGAGGGGACGGTTCATGTCCATCAGGCACCATCCCCGCGCCAGCGCCGCCTGCGGCGGCAGCCGGTTCGGGTCCAGCGTCTCGCGGCACCCGAGCGGCCTTCGCACGAGTTGACGCGGCGAAGTGCCGACGCGGGCAGGCAGACCGGTTTGACGACGAACGACATCGACGGCCGGGCGTCGACTTTCCGGTGCGATCGGCTGTGCGCGTTGCGCCGCGGGGCCTGGGACCTGGCCTGCCTCCGCCGGCTTTTCCGGCTCGCCGAGGCGAGCGATCCGCTCCGAACGTCCCGCCCAAAGCCGCTGGATCTCGGCCGCGCCGGCTGTGTCGCCGAGCTGTTGACGGGTGATCGCCAGACCATAGGCCGACGGCTCATCATCCGGCTTCCAGCGCAGTGCCGTCGAAAACCATTGAAGGGCCGTCTGCGGCTGACCCAGCGTTCGGGCATACCAGCCGAACTGCTGCGCCGTTGCCGGGTCGCGCGCCTTCATCGTCTCTTGCGCTATGCGCTGGAGGACTTCGCCGGCGAGAGCGACCGGCGGTTCGATCGCCAGCAGATTGGCGGTCGCCGCCATATAGGTCGCGTGCGCGTCGGCCGAAGCTTCGCGCCAGCGATAGAGCACCTTCTCGGCTTCTTCCGGGGCCTTGCGGTCGATCAAGGTGAGCGCCAGCCCCTGCGAGGCGGAGGCGGAATCCTGCTTGTCGCGCGCACGCCGGAACCATTGCTCCGCCGCGCTCATGTTCTTGCGGCGCAGTTGGTACCAGCCGAGCAGCAGCGCATCCGACGCCATACGTTGCGTCTCGACGAGCCGTTCGAGCCGCTGCAGATATTTCGGGTCGACGGTGAGTGTTGCGTCGTCTTCGCCCTCGGCGACAAAGCGACGGGAGAGGTCGTCGCGGATGCTTTCGAATTCCAGCGCTCCGGAGGCGTTCGGTCTCTCGTAGGAAAGCAGTTCCTGGACAATGGCATAGGGCAGGGCGGCAGCAGCTTTCTGCAGGGTGGCGAGCCGCTCCGGTTCGCTGTCGCAATTCTTCAGAATGTAGAGATAGGCATCGCGCGCCCGACCGTCGCGCTTCGTTGCCGCAAAAGCCTCGGCAACGCGCCAAAGCACATCCACCTCGCTGCAAGTGAGCAGGATGGGCGTGTTGGCGCCGACCTGAATGACGGTCTCATGTTGTTTGAGATCGGAGGCATTGATGAGCCTAGCGCGAGCCTCGGCGACGTCAAGGCGCTCGAGGAGATCGGCTGGCGGCTGCCAACCGGCCTCTCTTGTCTGCCGGTCGGCAATCGCTCTGCGTACCTCCGCGTAGCGGCTTTCCGAATAAAGCTGCCACATGGATTCGAGCTGTATGTCCTTGTTGCGAGGGACGGCCAAGGGGTCCTGCGGAGGGGTCCAGTTTGGATAGAGGGCTCTAAGACGCGAAATTTCCGCCTGCAGACGGGCAGTGTCGCCCTGGCTGGCGAAATAGCGCAGCGCCGATTCGTCGACCGCCGGCGGCTCATCGGCCGGAGGCGCATCTGCTTGTGGCGGCGTCTGCGCCTGCGCGACCTCGCGCGAACCGGTCTCTCTGGCGGCTTTTCCGCTATCGTTGCCGAAGGTAGCGGCCAGCTCCGGTGCGGCACTGGCCATGAGGTCTCCAAAGCCCTTGCGCAGCTGGTCGCCGTCGGCGAGGCCGGCGATGCCGATCACCGTCGCGGTCACTCCTGCGAACGCTATGACTGGAAACTTCATAAACACTCCGGATGCTTTTCCTCCACGAAAGACAGTCCCAGCAGGTGCAGGGTCGAAGGGTAATATTGCGTCGGGTGGAACGCCTTGGCGTCCTCTGGCACCTTGGTGCCTTCAAGCACACAGGCCAGAATATGGTTAATAAACCGATAACCGGGATCCGTCAGCGTCGCGCGCACCGCCCCGGTTTCGAGATCGCGGGTCACAAGCTCGCCATCCGGGCCTGACATTCCACGTTGCAGCCTCAGCAGCAACTCACGGTCCGCTTGTTCCGCGCGCATAACGTAAAGCGGTATGCGCAGGGCATTGAAACCGAATTCGCGCGGAAATCCGGCGGCCGGTTTGAGTGTCGTTTTGGCGCTCACCCAATCGGCCGGCATGTCCTGCGGACCGAATTTCATGGCCTGGATCATTGCCTTGCCGTCCGCTCCGAGCGCCCGCCATTTCGGCGAAGGAACCACGCGGTCGAGCACGGGCAGTGCTTCGAAGACCCAGTAGGAGGGATTGATGACGGGGCCATCGTCGCGATCAGAGGCGGAAAACCCCGCGACGCCGGGCAGCAGCAGTGTGCGCCCGCCGTGATCGATGACGGTCTTGTCGAGAATAGCCTTGGCGATCGTGACTGCCGCCTGCGAATAGTCACTTCGGCTCCAGCGCTCAGCAGCGAGCGCCAAACCATATGCAATCAGGATGTCGCCGTCCGTCGCGTTGTTGACGTCGGTCACATGGGGATCAACATCCGGGCTCCATTTCCAGGCGGCCAGCCCGTCGTCGCGCAACAGAAGCTCGCGACGGGTGAAGGACCAGATCTGCTCGAAATCGGCAGGTTCGTTTGCCAGGAACGACAGGAGCAGGCCGTATCCCTGTCCCTCGCTGTGGCTGACATTGCCATTGGCATCGTCGAGGATGCGCCCGCTCGAATCGAGGAACTTTGACTTGTACTCCACCCAGGCGTCGGCCTTCACACTTGCCTGCCTCTCATCCGCTTCGACCGGTCTGACTAACACCACCATAAGGAGCGCGAATATCAACAGGTATCTCATGGTCGGCGCCCCAGTTTGCCAAGCAGCACGGCGGTTGCCAGGCCGAGCATCACTGCAAGGCTGACGAGCAGTACCGCATAGAAGAGGATGTTCGTCGACAGCCAGTT
The DNA here is from genome assembly GCF_000265205.3 of Sinorhizobium fredii USDA 257. Taxonomy (NCBI): domain Bacteria; kingdom Pseudomonadati; phylum Pseudomonadota; class Alphaproteobacteria; order Hyphomicrobiales; family Rhizobiaceae; genus Ensifer; species Ensifer fredii. The sequence continues at coordinate 1,260,418 of NC_018000.1, read as the reverse complement.
CGCTGCGATCAGGCGATAGTTCCAAAAGGACCGCGGCTGCGTCTCGACCAGGCTGAAGCGACGAGCCGGAGTGGTGGTCAGCTTGTCGTCGACTGGCTCGTAGGTCGCAATGTGCCCGGACATCTCACTCCATCGGGATGTGTCGGCGATCGCGGCCACGCCCTCGCGCAGCAACTTCGGCGAGGGAGCTGCCACCACCGTCCAGGTGGCGTTCTCAGCCGGATTGGCCGATTGCGCCACCAGAAGGGTCGCCGTGTCTGGCGGAGCGAAGGGCGCCTCGGCCTCCGGTATCAGCCGCAGCGAATTCAAGGAAATGTCGAAATTGTCCTTGATCCAACTCTCGACATCGACGATGGCGCTGCGCCAGCCACCGCCCTTCAAGCGCGTCTGCCACTCATCGAGCGCGGTCTGTGTGTTGCGCCCCTGGGCAACGTCCTTCGCGCTCCCCCAGGTCGCCTGAGTGGCCGTGTCGATCCCGGCCTGCGTCAGCACCATCTTCGGGAGCTGCGGCATGGCGCCGATGAACAGCGCCTGCCTGCCGTCAGCGACGAGCGGATCGGCGATCGTCTCCACCTGCATCGGCCGTCCGCCGGCAACTGCCAGTCTCGCGATGAAGGTGCCGGCCGCCGAAAGCGTGTCTGCATCGGCCCTGTCGATATAGAGCGCCACCGGATCGGCGCTGCCTCGGTAGGGATAGGCCGAGCCGGACGTTGCGGCCAGATCGGGGCGTCGTGCGACGCGGGCGAAATCCGGCATCGCAAATTCCGACGTGTCGAACAGGGCGAAGCGCGGCTCGGAAGAAGCGGCGGTTCCGGGCGCGCATACTTTGTCGGCTTCGGTCAGCAGGACAGCTTCCAGTTCAATGAGATTGGCTCCGGGACGGAAATGCCGCAGCGTCACATTGATCGGCAGATGACGAAGGATCCCGCCTGATGACGCTCCGAGCGCAACCGTCGTGGCTATGTTGCCGTTCACGTAGACGTCGATCCGGCTGCCGGGGCGCACCACCTCCGTATAGGCCGCATCGAGGAGGATGGTGGCCTCGCCATAAGCATCGGCATAAAAGTCGGAAGGAATTGCCACCTGGAGAGCCGTCCGGAACCGGCGGCCGGGAAACTCGCTTGTGGCGACGCCCAGTTCGGAAAAACGCAGCCTCTTGCCGGAAAATATCAGCGGCGTTTGCGGCAGCCGCCAGCGTTCCGTTTTGATGACGTCGCGCGAGATATCCGAGGGGCGCTCCGTGGCCGCGGTGACCGTTTCGATCGCTGCCGCTACGGCCGCCCAGTCGGGGCCGCTGAGGACGAGAACCGGCGCATGTTCAGTCTCGGATTCGGCGAAGACGGCAACCGTGCTGGTCGCCGCCTCGGCCGGCAGCGAGAGGAGGAGAGGCTGGAGTTCCGTTGCCGTGCCGGCAAGAATCGTCAGTTCGCCAGGCTTGTCGAGGTCCGGCATGTCGCGGCTAAAGACGATCGATTGGGCCGGCATGCGTCCGAGCAAGGCAAGGCCCTGAGCCAGCCGCATCAATACCGGCACGCGGCTCGGCTGCTCCAGAGCGGGCACCACGATATTAAACTGGGTTCGCCCGCTCTCGTTTGTACCGATCGCCTGAATGTCCTCGATCGCGCTCAAGGCTCTGGGCTGCTCCCCCTCGAACGCGATGAAGGCGGTGTCGGAGGCTATCTCTGTCCAGAGTTCGTAGGTCGACTGGATCGTGCAGTCGGTTCGATGTCGGTGCCGAGCCCGGAAGCGGATCTCGTTCGACCCGGTACGCAGCAGGCCCGGCGGTATGTCGTAGCTACGGTCGTGCGGCTCGTCGGCGGCCTGGACCGGTGCTTCGCCGATAAGTTTGCCGTTCACCAGAACGGACAGGACGGATGTCTCGGGCGCAACGACGATCGCGTTCTGATAGGCAAAGGTGAGTTTGCGGCCGGCTGCAGCCTGCGCCGGCGTCAGATAGATGGACCAGGCGCGCTCGTCCGCTTCACCGGCGAGCGACAAGGTCGGAAACGGCAGGATGAAGCGCCGGAACGGCTCGGCCGCCGGGTGAGGCGCGCTCGCCTCGGTGCTGCCGGAGCTTTGCTCGGCGTCACGTCTTTGCGGCGCCTTTTCCACCGGCGGCGCGGCAGGCTGTTCGGCGGGGCGCTCGCCCGACATGTCGAAGGGGGAGGGCTGTGCCGCCGCCTGCGACCCGGCCAAGAACATCATCAGGAGTGCGAGCACGTGCTTCATTTGTTCGCTCCCGCCTCGGACTTTATGCTGCGGAAGAAATAGATGAGGCCGCGACTCATCTGATAAAGGGCCAGCCAGAGGAACCAGAGCGTGCCTCGCACCAGGCCTGGATTGCCGCGCCGCATGCGCTGAAACTCGCTCCACTGCTGGGAATTCGCGAAGATGAGGTCGGCGACCAGGCTATGGTGGCGAGCGATTTCCGGCAGATAGCGGCAGCCGACGATCGTCAAATCGCCGTCGGTCTCGATATTCCTGATCTTGACCGGCAGCGTTTCGAACGTACCGTCGCCGCTATAGGGCTGGAAGCGGATCTGCCCTCTCACATCGATGAGGAGCTCGTCGGTGGGAAGGCCATAGACCTGGACTCTCGCCCCGTGTGCCGAAACGTTCTCGATCGTTGCGGGATATGTCTGCTCGCCGAACGAGAATTCGCAGCGCCGGCTGACCTTCACACGCCGCGAGGCTGCCTTTTCGCCGCGTTCGGAGACGACCCCGAGTGCGCAGCCGGCCATGATGAGGTTGAGAAGATTCCAGCCGCCGACGACGAGCGTAATGTCCGCCTTGTAGGGCTCCGTATAGACCCGGTAAATGGCCAGCGCCGAGGCAACAAGGAGGACGGCGAAGATCACGAAGAACGGCCGACTGATCTCGGAAAGCCGGCTCTCAAAGACGGACTCGTCCTTTGCCGTCACCTTGAATGTCGGTTTGCGCGGGTTGAGCAGGACCGAAACGACCGCCGGCAGCAGATGCACGGTCTGCGCATATTCGTAGAGCTCGGATATCCACGGCCAGCGGAACGATCCGTAGAGATAGTTCTGCATCGTCAGGTTCACGAGCATGTAGACGAGCGTATAGGCGAGGAACTCGCCGCCGGAGGCGGTGAAGATCTGAAGATCGAAGAACAGGTAGAAAAGCGGCGCGAAGAGGAAGATCGTCCGCGAGAACGGAAACAGCCAGAACAGCGTCGACGACATGTAGCAGAGGCGCTGCGGTATGGATAAGCCGCCCTTGAGCAAGGGGAAGCGGAACATCAGGATCTGCATCATCCCCTGCGCCCAGCGGCTGCGCTGGCCGATGAAGCTTGCAAACGTCGCCGGCTGCAATCCGGCGATCAGGGGACGGTCGACATAGACGCTGTTCCAGCCGCGCCCGTGAAGTGCCAGTGCCGTCTCGCAGTCCTCGGTGATGCTCAGTCCGCTGAAGCCGCTCGTATCCTCCAGCGCCTTGCGCCGCAGTACGGCTGCCGAGCCGCAGAAAAAGGCGGCATTCCATTTGTCGAGACCGCGCTGGATGATGCCGTAGAACATCTCGTTCTCGCTCGGCATCTTCTCGAAGGTCCTGAGGTTGCGCTCGAGCGGATCCGGGTTGAGGAAGAAATGCGGCGTCTGCACCAGGAACAGGCGCGGATCGTCCTCGAAATAGCCGACCGTTTCGAGCAGGAAGTCGCGCGCCGGAGCGTGGTCGGCATCGAAGACGGCGATCAACTCGCCGTTCGAATGCAGCATCCCGTTGTTGAGATTGCCGGCCTTCGCATGCTCGTTGCGGTCGCGGGTGAGATAGCGCACGCCGAGCTCCTCGCAGAGTTTCTGCAGTTCCCGGTGTCGTGCGGCCGCACGCTGGGCGTCGACGAGATTGGTGGAATTGCGCTTCTGCGAGGTGCCGCCGTCATCGAGCAGCCAAACCGTCAGCTTATCGGCCGGATAGTCCATGCCCTTGGCCGCCGCAAGCGTGTTGGCAAGCAGGTCCGCATCCTCGTTATAGGACGGCACGAAAACGTCGACCTTCGGGTATTTGCCCGGCGTCGCGGAACGCGATGGCCGCGGCGGAAGCGGCATGGCCACCACGAAGAGGCTGAGGGCGAGCATCATGACGCTGTACATTTCCGCTAGGTAAAGCAGGAAGCCCGGAATGAAATTCTCCGGCTGGTTGACCGGCGGCAAGGTGCTCGTCGTACGCCAATAGACATAACGCAGCACCATGGCGCTACCGAAGGCTAGCGCAATGAGCCGCCATTTGCCGCCCGCGTCCAGGAGCTTGATAAGCGCCATGAACGTCACGACAAGCACGCTTGCGATCAACTGGGTCTGCAGGTTGACGGGCAGCGTGATGAGCGCGACGAGGCAAAGGGATATGATGACCCATGCGGCAAGAGTAGCGACCTTACTCATACATTTGCCTTCCAACAGCGGCGTTCATGCCGCTGGCGATCGTTTACAAAAACAAGCCGGATCGGACGACCCGTCGAGCGCCATAGCAGGCTCGAGTTAGCGCGGTTGTTAAGGGCAGACCGTACCTCCCAGCGGTGTGCACGTCGGCAGGGGAACCACGACAGTGCCTACCGCGCCAGTGGAAACTGCTGGGGTCGGCAGGCTTCCTTCGGCTTGCGGCGCGGGCAGCGGGGTCACGACCGCCTGAGGTATAACGTCCGGTTTGTCAACCACAGTCGTCGTTCGAACCACGGCCTTCGCCTCCGTTCGTCTCCTCCCTTCGGGTTCAGACGCTTGGTCGCCCGACGGCATCTCCGTGCGATAGATGGGACTGCCCGTTCGTCCGAGCCCGGCGTCGACAGCCGGTGGTGCCCCGTAGGGGTTCCATGCCGGGTCGCCGACGGTGCCGCTGATCGTATAGCCGTAGACGACACTCAGCAGTTCGTTCTCCGTGGCCCCGGCCGCGCAATAGCGGAGCCGTACCTGGATGGTGCCGTAATCCCGCAGTGGAGAGCGCTGGCTTTCCGGTGGACGTATTTGCTGCCACGCATAAAGGCAAGCGTCGCCGCCGCGCCCACGCCCGAAGGCATAGCCAAAGGGTCCGTAGTTGTTCTGAAGGAAGTAGGGCGATTGGGCCAGCGGAACGCCCGGAATGGCGCGCCTCGCCTCGCGCATCATCTCCAGTGCGCGAACGGCCGAGTAGGCGGCCGTTTTCTGGTTGAAGCCCGCACCCGTAGGTTCGAAGAATGTGGCGCGAAAGTAATTCTGTCCGGGTGTTGAAGCGGATGTGTGCAAATTGACATCCTGCTCGACGCCATTGCCAAAGCGCCGCTCGACCACGTTCAAGACCGCTGGCCCCCCTGGTGGCGGCAGGACGAGGGCGTTTTCCGTCGGCACGATCGTTGCGCCTGTTGGAACGTGGACTCCTTCACGGGTCGTGCAGCCTGCAAGGGACAGAAACGCGAGAACGACCAATCCGACGGCCTTGCCGCTGCACCGCAAACTGGCAACCTCCAATCTTGCCCCCACAGGGGAGCGCGTCTTCTCAAACGCACACAGGCCGTTGCGGCACATTGAATTTCTGCTTGTTCCGTTCAAACGGCCCGACTCCACGAAACACGCAGAAATGCGGAGCTCGCTCCGCCCGCATCTCACATCTCAATCCATTCCGCGGCGACCACGAATCGACACTCGGGCCGCCGCCTAATGGAACGCATAGTGCAACTGAGGCTGTTTTCAAACCCGCATAAACCGGGGCAGGCGACGCGCGGCAGTCCGACGCGGTCCGTGCTTTAGGGTGTCGGTGTGCAAGACACAGGCCAGGCGCTTCGTCACCGGAGGAACATTTCCCAGCGAACGCGGTTCGTTTCGAAGGAGATTTGACCTGATGAACGTGAATGCCGAACGCAGCGTTTCCCTTTGGATGGCAACAGTCCGCGAGTGGCAGGCGCAACCGCTGACCGCCAATGAGCGGGCAGACGTGGTGGTGGTCGGTTCCGGCATCGCTGGCCTTTCGACCGCCTATGAGCTGTGCCGCCAAGGGCAATCCGTGATTGTCGCGGACCGGGGCGCCATTGGTCGAGGCATGACCGCTCGAACCAGCGCACACCTCGCCTCCGTCCTCGACGATTTTTACCACAAGCTCATCGGCATACGTGGACGTGACGAGGCCCGGCACTACCTCCATAGCCAAATCGCTGCGCTCGATCGCGTCGAACAAATCCAGCAGACCGAAGAGATAGAATGCGATTTCCGGCGTATCGATGGCTATCTGTTCGCTGCCTCGGACGACGACGTTTCTCTCTTGGAGCGGGAAATCGACGCCTGTCACAGCCTGGGCTTCTCCGACGTCGCCTGGGATACAATGCCGGCCGCGGCTGACGGTCGCGAGTACCGCTGTCTCCGGTTCCTGAATCAGGCGCGCTTCCACCCGCTCAAGTATCTCGAGGGGCTTATGCGCTGCATTCAAAGAGAGGGCGGGCGCATTTACGCCGACACACCGGTCATGAGCGTCGAAGAGAAGGACGGCGAAACGATCGTGCGAACGCAAAACGATCATCAAATCCGCGCGCGAGCGACGCTCATCGCGACCAACTCGCCGATCAACGACTGGATCGCGATCCACACGAAGCAGGCGCCATACCGCACCTATGTCATTGCCGGCCGCGTCCCAAGCGGCTCGGTTGTCGATGCGCTCTATTGGGACACGCTGGATCCCTACCACTATGTGCGCCTGCAGCCGGTGGGCGATGAGCACGACTGGCTGATTGTCGGTGGCGAGGACCACAAGACGGGAAAGGCCGACGACCAGCCAGAGCGGATAGCGAGGCTTACCGAGTGGGCAAGGGCGCATTTCCCGCAGATGAGCGATCCGGAACATGCCTGGTCCGGTCAAGTCATGGAGCCGGTGGACCACCTCGCCTATATCGGCCGCAATCCCGGAAACGAGAACATTTTCGTGGTGACCGGCGATTCCGGTGAGGGGCTGTCGAACGGTGTCGCTGGTTCACTTATTTTGCGTGACCTGATCCTCGGGCGCGAAAATAGCTGGGCCGGCGTCTATCAGCCCAACCGTATTTCGATCGGCGCAGCTGGCGAATACATTTCCGAAAACCTCACCATGCCGGCCAATCTCGCCGAACATCTCACCGGCGGGGAATTGTCTTCGGTCGATGAGTTGAAGCCGGGCGATGGCGGGCTCATTCGCCGCGGCACGACAAAGCTTGCCGCCTTCCGCGACGACGGCGGCGAACTCCATCTTCGTTCCGCGACTTGCACCCACGCCGGCTGTGTCGTGCACTGGAATGGCTTCGAAAGATGCTGGGACTGTCCATGCCATGGCTCCCACTTCTCGGTCGATGGCGAACCTCTGAACGCGCCCGCGTTCAAGCCCCTCGCGGGCGCACAAGAATAGGGCGCGGCGAGTAGGGCTACGCAACATCTCGCGAGAACGGGCGGTCTCGAGGAACAACTGGCGACTTGCGCCGTTCACAGCGCCAGTTGGCCAGGAACGCCAGATCAGTGATTGGGTGAGCAAAGCGTCGTAACTTCATGTTTGATTGCATCATTCTGGGTGGAGGTCCTGCCGGTCTTGCCGCAAGCGTCTATCTGGCGCGCCTCAATCGCCGTGTGGTCCTCGTCGACGAGGGGAAGAGTCGCGCTTCGCTCATCCCGCGCTCGTACAATCATCCGGCTTTTCCGGATGGCGTAGCCGGCCAGGCGCTGCTTGACCGCATGCATGATCAAGCCAGCAGATATGGCGTGGAACATGTTGTCGCCCGTGGCGACCGGTTGGAGCCGATCGATGACGGCTTTCGGTGCACAGCAGCCGGACGCACCTTCCAAGGCCGTGCAATCATCTGCGCCACAGGTCTGGTTGATGTTCTTCCGCCCTGGCCCGATGCAACGGAATTGGTGCGAAAGGGAAATCTCAGGCTGTGCCCGATCTGCGACGGGTACGAGATCAATGGCGCTCCTGTCGTCGTCATCGGCCACAGCCGGCGGGCGATGAAGGAAGCCGCGTTTCTGCTGTCGTTCACCGACGACGTGACGGTGGCGACGTTGGGTGCCGAACTGGAGGGCGTGAGTTCAGCAGATATCAAGTCGCCTGTTCGACTGAGCACAGCGCGCTTGGCCCACCACAGACCCGCTCCCGAAGATCGCATTGCGTTGGAATTCATGGATGGAGTAGCGATGGAGGCGGTGGCCGTGTACTCGGCGCTTGGCTGCAGGCCTCGGTCCCTGCTTGCGCGGTCGCTTGGCGCCAAGCTCGACGAGGAGGGGCGGATACTGACCGATCAACATCAACGCACCAATATCCAGCGCTTCTACGCGATCGGCGATGTGGTGACTGGTCTAAACCAGATGGGCGTCGCCATGGCACAGGGGGAGATCGCCGCAGTTACCGCGCACAATGATTTGGCGGAGGCCTTTGGCGAACCTTGAGCGGGCCATCAGGCCGTGGCTGCCGGCTCGCTCGTTCACACGGATGAAAGCCGCCGCGCCAGGCCGATTTTCTCCAGTTTCATTCGCAGCACGGGATCAAGAACGACCTTCCTCCAAAGCTGCCGATAACCAAGGCGTTGATAGAGCTCGAGCGCTCGTTCATTTGCAGCGGCCACTTCGATGCGAGCTTCGGTATGTCCCCGCTCGCGAATCTGTGCTTCGAGCGCCCTCACGAGCGCCGATCCGGCACCTCGGCCCTCGAATGCCGGAGCAACCCAGATATCGCTGATCGTATCGTCCGCCTGCTCGCAGGCTCCTATCCCGGCAGCTTGGCCGTCGATGTCAGCCACCAGGATGTTAGATCCCATCTCCAGGAGAAATGGCAAGAAGGGATTGTCCCGCGCGATCGCGATCGCAACCTCCGTCGGGACCAGCGGTTTTATCCCCTTGCACCAGGCCGCAAGGCCAATTTGAGCAAGAGCATCCACTTCTTCGCTCGTGGCGGGGCGCACGACGATCATAAGATTCGTTCCTCCCGAAAGCGCGGTCAACGGTGACCGCTGCCAAGATGCAGCTCTGCCCCGCGAAGCCGCCACTCTCGGCGCAACCGCGGCATCATTTTACTCACCACCCTATAGTCGGCCGGGCAATCATCAGCCAGAAAATCGCCATAACCGCGCCGAAGGCCGGGAAGCCGAAGGCGAACCACAGATGAAACAGCCGATGGTATCGTTTCGGCAATGGGGCGCCGGCCTTGCTGGCCACCTCTGCGAGCCTGCGCAGTTCCATCTGCATCCATACCACAGGCAGCCAAAATGCACCGGTGACCAGGTACAGAAGGACCGACAGCAGGATCCATCCCTCCGTCAGGGAATAGCCGACATGCCAGGCAAGCGCGATCCCCGTTATCGGCTGCAGGATGACGGCGGTGGCCGTGAACAGGAAATCCGCCAAAACGACGATACGCGCGACGGCAGCGATCGTCTCGGCCCGACCGGTGCGATGCGCCACAAGCATGAAGAACGCAATTCCCGCGCCCGTGCCCAACAGCACGGAGGCACCGATCATGTGCAGGTACTTGAGAACGAAATAGAGCATCATCGCTCCTCCAGGATCCCTAAGGCGGCGAGGTGCAGCACAATGATCGGCCAGATCTTCATAAGCGGGCCGAGCGGTTCGCGCCACAATTCCGGAAGCAGGATCGTCCCGGCCACCGCATAGAAGAGGGAGATGCCAATGGCACCGTAGAGCCCGGCGCGGCTCGTTCGACGAACCGCAATGGCAAGCCCGATGGCGATGTCTGCGATCGCTCCGGCGATGACGCTCGGACCAGCGAGAACACCAGCGCCGGTGCGCTCCATGAGGTCGATGCCGATCTGGTAACCGACCGTTAGCGATACGACGCCGGTGCTGATCCAAAACAGCGACAGAACGACAAAGATGACCGGCTTCAGGAGGTAGAGCTTGGCGAACCATCTTTCCTGAACCGAAACGGGCGTTCTCGTCAGCGCCGCCGAGAGCGCTGTCGGTTCTATCTGCGTGTTCTCCGACCAGGCCCGGTTGTCGCCCGTGGCGCCGCGCGTGATCTCCTTTTGTGCCGTGCTCCGCGTCGGCGGACGCCAGCCGAGCGCTCCGGCAAGATCGCTGAGCTTGTAGAGGAGATCTGCGAGCGGACGAGGTATGTTGAGGACGCGGGCAGGGCGCCAGCCAAGCCATTGCCGATAGGCCCTCACGACAGCTTCGAAGGACAGCGCCTCCGGCCCTGCGACCTCCAGGACCAGCCGCTTAGGGGCACCAGGATGGACGAACATCTCGACGGTGCGCGCAACATCCTCCAGGCGCACCACCTGAAGAAGCCCGGTATTCGGCATGAGCGGCAAGACGGGCAAGGCGGCAAGGCCCCGGAAGAGCGCACTGGCGCCAAAGGCGCCGGGCCCGAGGACGACGGAGGGGCGCAGAATGACCCAGTCGAGATCGCGGGCCATCAGCGCCTCGTCGCCTTCGAGTTTGGTGCGCGAAAATGAGGAGGGTTGCGCCGTTTCGACGCCCATCGCGGAAAAGTGTATGACGCGGCGGACACCGGCCCGTTCACAGGCATGAAACAGGGCTGAGGGACCGCGGACGTGGACGCCGGCCGTATCTTCGCCCGGTCCATCCTGAAGTGTGCCTGCACAGTTCACCACGGCGGTTATGCCTGCGAGATGTGGCAGCCAGTCTTCTGGCTGGATAGCGAGCGCAAGATCGAGTTCCACCGTTTCGCCCGGCCACGGCCGGGAAGAGCCCGGTCGGACCACGCGCACCACTGCAATGCCGCGCTCGAGAAGCTTCGCGCAGACGGCCGAGCCGATCAGGCCGGAAGCTCCTACCACAAGCACTCTCATCCTTGCTCCTTCGGTCGTTGGCGAGAATGCGTGCCTAAGCTGTACCGCTCCAACAAGGGTCGGATGGAACATGTTCCTTGGATGGTGAACAGCCGTTTATCGAGAGAGCCTGTTCAGCGCCTCGCGGAGTGTCGCCGCGGCTTCTTCACGCTCGCCGGACGACATGAGATCGGGCTCCGCATCCAGCTTCAGATGCGGCAACTCCTTGTGGATCGCGTCGCAAGCGGCGGTGACATTGACCGTGAAGTCGACGACCCTGAAGGTCGCGATCGGATAGGCTATGCCCTTGACACGGACTCGTCCCACTTCCTCGCAATGGATCACGTCCTTCACCTGCGCGTAGGTCTCGTAGGATATGAGGACCGATCCAGGTTCCGCTTCCTGCTCCAGCCGCGCGGCGAGGTTCACGGCGCCGCCGATGATCGTGTAGTCCATTCGGTCTTCGCTGCCGAAATTGCCGACGGTGCAGTAATCCGTGTGAATGCCGATCCGGCAGCGGAGCGGCGTTTCAATTCCAGCGCTGTGCCAGGCCTCACCGAGTTCGGCCATGCGCTTCTGCATTGCAAGCGCCATCGAAACGCAGGCAATGGCGTCCTCCTTTACACCGCTTGTCTCCGGATCTCCGAAGAACATCAGGATCGCATCACCGACATATTTGTCGATCGTAGCGCCGAAGGAGAGCGCGATTTTGGACATTTCCGTCAGGTACTGATTGAGGAGCTGGGTGAGTTCCTCGGATTCCATCTTGTCGGTCGTTTCCGTGAAGCCGGCGATATCGGAAAAGCAGATGGTCAGTTTCTTGCGCTGGCTTGCGATGCTGACATCCTGCCGGCCGCTGAAAATCGAACTATAGACCTGCGGCGCGAGGTATTTCGCAAGCTTGCTTGAGAGCGCTTCGAGGGCCGCCGACTTCACGGAAAGGTCCTGCTCGCGACGCTTCAGCTCCGTTACGTCGGAATAGACGGCCACGGTGCCGCCGCCCGAAATCCGGCGTTCACTGATCTGCACCCAGCGATCCGGCTCGCGTCTCTGGAGGAGCGTCCCGGCCGGGTTGCGATGCGTCTCGAGCCGCTTGGCGATCCATTCGTCCTCCCGCCCGACGGCATCCTCGATCAGGCCGCGTTCTGCCGCCGCGCGGATGATCGCCTCGAAACTCGTGCCGGAGACGACCGCATCATCCATGCCCGGATAGAGAATTTCGCGATAACGGCTGTTGCAGAGAAGAAGCCGGTCCTCGCCGTCGTAAAGAGCGAATCCTTCGGAAATGCTTTCGATCGCATCGATCAGGCGTTGGCGGGCTTCGGCGACGTCGCGGAGGTTCTTCTCCTCGAACTCGATCGCCGTGTCACGGAAGACACGGAGCGCTTTGACCAGCCGGCCGATCTCGTCGCTGCCGGTCTCCGGCAACGCCACCCGTAGATTGCCGGCGGCAATGGAAAGCATGCTGTGGCTCAGACCTGCGAGACGGGCAAGCAGGTTGCGATCGACATAGAGCCAGACGATCAGTATCGAACTCAGCAGACTGAGCAGGGCGGAGCCGAGCACGATGCCGGTGCCGTAGCGCCGCACTGTCGCCGCTTCCGCGCCCGCCTCGGAGATCTCCCTTTGCGCCGCCGTCACGAGGCGGTCCACGGCAAGCGTCAGCTTGCGCGAGAGCTGATCATTTTCCGCCACCAGCTTTTCGCCCTCGGCCAGGACTGCAAGTTCTTCGCCGCGCGCATACGGGATGCTTCCGGGGCCGTCGATCAGCGCCTTGAATTCGTCGACAAGCTGGCGGAAGCGCTTGCGCAATTGCTCGTCGAATTCAGGGGTGACTGCCTCCAGCGCACCGACCGAGCGCTGCAGGGGAAACGAAAGCAACGACAGGTCGCCCGATGTCGGCACGACCGCGGCTTGCAGAAGCGTGTCGTTGATGGCCGCGATCTCCCGCTGCGCCGTCTGTTGCGGAATATAGGCCGCGATCGCCCGCGCCAGATCTCTCGCCGCCGCAGCTTCCGCTTCGGGTGAGAGCGTTGGATCGACCGTGGCTGCCCGCCACCGCGGGACCTTGGAGTTCATCACGAGAATGCCTGGCGCGATGAGGCGCTGACTGGCGTTCGTTGTCGCCGACAAGCGACGCAGCAGCTCCTCCTTCCGTGCGACCGCGGCCAAGCGGGCGGTGACGAGACCATCGAGGGCGTTCAGATTGCGCCGCAGCCCCACTGCCGCGTCTTCGATTTCGGTGACGACCGCCGAACTGAGCGCCGTTCCTTTGAGGGCAGCAAGCAGTTCCTCCAGGCGCGTCATCTCGCTGCCGATTGCGGCCGACACCTCGCTGTGCCGGGCCCTGCTGGTCGAAGCAAGGACTGCCGGGGCGGTGGCAGCGACGCGTTCGGCATGGCGGGAGAGTTCGAGCGATAGAAGGGCGGACGGGGCGCGGCGCTCCGTTACCCGTTCGAGCACCTGGCTCAGTTGGAGGAAGGCGTACAGCGCGCCCGCGGTCGAAAGCACCGCAAAGGCACTGATGCCGAAGAAGGCGAACAGAAGACGACCGCGAATGCCGAGACGATCAAGCATCGCGGCAACCCCTCGCTCCGGCTGAGGCGGTCAACATCGTCTGCACGGATTTCTTCTCAAATGCGAGCTGCTGCGGTCAGCGCTGGTTACTCCAGCGGCACGTACTCGCCACCCTTCCAAACATACCACACCCAGTTCTGAACGGTGAGATCGCCCTTATCGTCGAAATCGATGCGGCCGAGCACCGTATCGAACTGATGTTTGCGCAGCGCCGCGATGACTTTCTGCGGTTCGAGCGATCCCGCCTTCTGAACCGCCTGCGCCCACACCTCGGCAGCGCCGTAGCTGTGCAATGTCCAGGAGTCCGGCTCGAAATTCTCGGCCCGGAAGCGCTCGACGACGTCCGCCGCCTCGGCATTGCGACGCGGGTCGGCAACGAAAGTGAATAGGGTTCCTTCGGCGGCCGGGCCGGCGATGAGGCCGAATGCCTCGGTCGCCGTATCGTCACCCGAGATGACCTGCACCGGATAGGCGCGCTCGCGCGCTGCACGAACCATAAGCGCTGCTTCCGTATGATAGCCGCCGAGATAGAGCACCGCGATCCCTGCCGTCTGCAAGGCCGCGATCTCGGCCGAGTAGTCGTCCTTCCCCGGCTCGTAGCTTTGATAGATCGCTTCGTTGACACCGCGCTTGTTCAGTTGCTTCTTCGTCTCTTCGGCGAGACCCTTGCCATAGGTCGTGCCGTCGTGAAGGATAGCGATCTTCTTGTCACCCCAGTGATCGGCCAGGTAATTGCCCGCCTTCAGGCCCTGTGCATCGTCACGGCTGCACACCCGGAAGACGTTGGCGTGGCCTTGCTCGGTCAGCGTCGGATTGGTCGAGGACGGCGAAATCTGCAACACGCCGGCCTTGGCGTAAATCTTGGATGCGGGGATCGACGCTCCGGAGCAGTAGTGTCCGACAACGAAGACGGCTTTGTCGGCGACCAGCTTCTGGGCGGCGGCAACGGCCTGCTGTGGATCGCAGAAATCGTCCGCCACGATCAGTCGGATCTGCTGGCCGAGCACGCCGCCGGCGGCATTGATCTGAGCGACGGCCATTTCGGCGCCGCGCTTCAACTGCGTGCCGGTCCAGGCAAGCTTTCCCGTCATCGGCCCGGCGACGCCGATCAGAACTTCCGCTTGAACCGGAAAGCCGAGCGCATAGGCCAGGACGAGAGCGAATACGTGAGGTCGGCGCATGGTGCCTCCTCGTCGAAATATACTCTCGATACCGGGGTGCTGCTACTTGTCTATGTCGGCGGCCCTCAGGATCCGGGATGCGGCGCACCGAAGATCTCAGCTTGGCGTTCAGCGATTGATCGGCGGCCCATCTGCGACGTGAGCCCAATATTGCGGCAGGTCGTCGGTGATCGTGAACCAGGGCGCTTTCGAGCCGACGAAAATGTGCTCGCTCGGCCGGATCGTCGGTTCGTCGGCGAGCGAGCCGAGCGCGACATGCACATAAGCGCCATCGCGGACGACCGAATAGAGAAAAGATGCGCACTGGCCGCAGCGGGCGTCGTGCGCGTTGTCGTCGCCGTAGAACCGGAGTTGATCGGCCCCTTCGGTCACAGCGAATTGCTCGCGCTCGATGCCTGCAAACGGCTTGAAGGCGGACCCGGTCGTCCGCCGGCAATCCGTGCAATGGCAGTTTGCCGCATAACGGAACGCGTCGGTGACGGCATAGTGAACAGCGCCGCACAGGCACCGTCCGGCAAGCATGCGGGCGCTCTGGTGCGTCGTATCTGTCATATGGTCCTCGTACAGAACAACGCTTCGTGCCGAAACGAGCCGAAGCGGGAGACGGATAGGCTCGTCGCTCAGCGCAGTTCCTGAGCGATTTCCCAGACATGGCCGGAGGGATCCGCAAATGCTGCGGTTCGGCGTCCCCAAGGGCGATCGATAGGGCCGTTCAGCAGCCTCACGCCTCGACCTTCAAGGCTGGCGCATACAGCGTCTACATCGGCGACCTTGATCGTGAGCAGCACACGCGCGCCCGAATTCACCGGCGCCACCGGCAAGGGTTCGACGAGCTCTGGCGCCTGCGAGGCATGAAGCAGATTGATCATGGCGCCGTCGAACTTCAGGACACAGGAGACTTCATCCTGGTACACCACTTCCGGGTCAAAAACCTTCTGGTAAAAGGCTTTTGCCCCGTCGATCTCATCGACAAACAGGGTCACGACTTCAAGCGCATTGAGCAATGACAAGCGTCCCTCCTTAAACAGCTTAGCGGCGCGGACCTGAACGTGCGTCGGTCGGACCACAACAAGAGGCAGCTGCGGCCTCCACTCCGACAAGGTAAGAGCTTTCGCAACGAATGTTCAAGGTTGCAGGTGTGACGAGAACATCGTCAGGTCGAGACGTTCCACGAGGCAGCAGGCCGGGCCGTCATTCGCCACCGTCTGCCGAGGGGATGCATTCATTGCTGCCAAATGCGTGCCCCCGGCGGGGTTCTGGGACTTCGACAGGGCCTGTGGCTTCACCCGCTAGGCCTTGCCAGCGACTCTCCGCCGCCTGTCGAGCCAGCGCATCGCCGGAGTGACGGTCAGCCCGTGCGTGACGATGGAGATCAGCACGATCAAGGCGACAGCGGACCACATTACGCCAAGATCCTCGAAGCGGGCCATCCCGGTTGCAAATGCGAGATAATAGATCGAGCCGAGGCCGCGGATCCCGAACACGGCGATGGCGGCCCTTTCTCCCTTGGGCAAGGTCGACGGGAGGCTCACCCATCCGGTGGCCGGTCGGGCGATCGCCAGCACAAACAGGGCAAAGGCGACGACGCGCCAATCGAGGTCGGCGATGAATTGCCCAAGGCTCACGGCAGCTCCGAAACAGACGAGAAGCACCATCATCAGCAGCCTTTCGATCTGCTCGGAGAAGTCGTGAAGTTCCTTGTGAAATTCGTGGTGTCGTTCGACGGTGCGGAAGGAGAGCGCGGCGACGAACACAGCAACGAAACCGTAGCCGTGGACGAGTTCTGTCAGACTGTAGGCTAGGCAGGTAATTCCCAATGCGACGAAGCCGTCGCCTGTGCGTACGAGCGCCGCCCCTTTCGGCAGGCGAAATGTGGCAAAGCCTAACACCTTGCCAATGATCCACCCCATCACCACCCCGGCAAGGAGCCGCCACAAAACGTCGAAGAGCAGCCAATCGGCGAACCAATCAGGCTGATCGGAGGCGAGTGCGATCGCGATTGCCAAGTAGACGAATGGGAAGCTCAGACCGTCGTTCAAGCCGGCTTCGGATGTGAGTGCGAACCGAACCTCGTCCTCCGTCCCGGTCTGCGGCGGCCCCACCTGGACATCGCTCGCCAGGACCGGATCGGTCGGCGCCAGACAGGCGGCCAGCAGAATGGCCGACGCAGCACCAAGACCCAGAATCAAGGAGGCGCCGGCGGCCATCACGGCGATGCCCAACGGCATCGCAATCCCCAGAAGCCGCCAAGTGAGAACCCAACTGTGCAGGCCGATGGGGCGATCGATCTTCAGTCCGGCACCCATCAGTGCAACGATGACGGTGAACTCCGTCATATGCTCTATGACAAATCGGCTGTCGAATGAGGCGAGATCGACGAGCGGTGTAAGAATGGTGTGTCCGGCGAGAGCGCCGATTGCGATGCAGAAGATGGGCAGTGAAAGCGGCAGGCGGCGAAAGACCATGGGAATCCAGGCGGTGAGCAGGATCACCAGCCCGAGGAGTCCAAGCGTTACGTCGTAACGTTCCATCTATCCCGCACCTCAGCGGCTTGACGCGTTGAGAGCTGGATCGGAATCGAGGGTTTTTGGGGTGTTCATGGACATGATGGCTCCGATAACGCGCGGCAGGATCAATCGGAAACGCGTCCGTCAGGCGTGTCGTTCCCCGTCGGCAGCCCACAGCGTTCGCTGATGAAACGGAGATCTGGAATCAGGAGCATGGCGCACCAATATCATAGGATGATCAACAAAGTTCTTTGATTGGAGGATCAAAGGGAAATGCGCATGCGCTTTTCGGATCTCGCCATTGACGATCATGAAATCTCGATGCTCCGGCGCGTTCATGTCTATGCATGTTCCTCTAGGGAGCTGGAGCCGGAAAGTGAGGAGGGTGCGAAGATAGGCAGGATGCTTATTCACCTTTATCAGCAGGGTGTAAGGAGCGAGCTCGCCCTGGTGCGGATGTTGACGGGCAATACCGTTCCCGGAATAGAGGCAGCCGATTAACCGTTCTGTACACCTTCCACATGAGCGCCTCGCCTAAGGCGAGGGGCATCCTTTTAGCTGGGCGTCGGAAAGCTGGCGCAACGGTGCGCCCACGCGCGTGAACAATTGCGGTTCTAAAGCGTTTACTTTCAACCTCACAACGACGTGGAGGAAGTAGCATGCGTCGCGACATGCAGCGTTACATGATGATCGAACTGATCGCGCTCATCGCTGCGCTTGCCGTGGTCGCCGCGGTCATGGTCGTCACGCTGCTTCCGGGCTGACAGATGGCAGCAGGTCGGGCGCGGCATCGATCTCCGAGAACCTGATCGGAAGGTCGGTCGGGCTCGACGAAAAATGTAGCGCGTAAGTCACCGATGAACGAGTACCAGAGAGAATTCATCTCGGCAAACGCTTATGATGTGCAGCGCTTGCCCTTTGCAAAACGCCTCGAGGAGCTGTCGCCTGGCGAGTGCATCTGGCCGATCAACAGCGGCGGCCCGTATCTCTTTTGCGCCGCCAAGGCTGTCGGAAAATACTGTCCGCATCATAAGGCAAGACTGATCCAGAAGAGAGGTCCGCATTCCCCTTGAACGAGCGTTGCCGCAACGAGCGTTGCCGCGTCCCGCAAACGGATTGTCGGGGTGCGCAGCGCGGCCTCCTTGGATGACCTAATCCGAGCAAGCACCGGAACAAGCAGTTTTCCCGAGCGTTGGGCATATCGCGGGTATATGAGGCTCAGAAAAAAGCACCGGACGCTCCTCTATGAGCCCAAGAGAGGCCGATCTTACAAAGACTTTGGAAGCCGCCGAGCCGGGCAGGGGGCGCAATGCAGCCGTGCCGGAACAAATACCGGCGAAAGGGCTGCGCGACGTATTTTGGCGGGTGATGTCGGAGATCTCCGAGGAGCGCGTCTTCCTCATCGCGGCAGGGGTCAGCTTCTACCTTCTGCTGGCGCTGTTTCCGGCTTTAGGTGCGCTGGTCTCGCTTTACGGGTTCATCGCGAACCCGTCCGACATCGGAACCCATACGGCGGTATTGGACGAGCTCTTGCCGCCCGGCTCCTACGCTATGATCACGGATCAGCTGAAGGCTCTTACCACGCAGAAGACATCGACCCTCAGCCTCGGCTTTATCGGCGGCCTGTTGATCTCTCTGTGGAGTGCGGCCAACGGCATTTCGGCGCTGTTTGACGCCATGAACGTCGCCTATGGAGAAAAAGAGAAGAGAGGCATCGTATCAAGAACGCTCTTGTGCCTCGCCTTCACCTTTGCGGCACTGCTCTTTGCCATCGTCCTCATCGTGGCGATCGGCGTCATTCCGGCTTTGCTTGCCTATCTTTGGTTGGATCGCTGGATCGAGATCCTGACCAGGGTGGCGAGATGGCCAGCCATTCTGCTCCTCGGCACCCTCGGCACTGTCCTGATCTATCGCTACGGGCCGAGCCGCGAGCGGGCGAAACTGCGGTGGCTGAACTGGGGTGCCGTATTCAGCACGTTGTTGTGGCTGGCAGCTTCATGGTTGTATTCCTACTATCTGGAAAATTTCGCGAACTACAATGCGACCTACGGCGCGCTTGGCGCGCTGGTCGGTTTCATGATGTGGGTCTGGATTTCCATGGTGATCCTGATCACAGGCGCTCTCCTCAACGCCGAGCTCGAACATCAGACTGCTGTCGATTCCACCACAGGAGAACCGTTGCCGATGGGTAAACGCGGTGCCTACGTCGCCGATACGCTCGGAAAGGCCGCGGACTAGACTTGCGAGCACCGGCGGTAGAATCCTGTTGGGAGGCGCATTCCCATTCATGATTGAGCATTGCGAAGCCTTTCCTTCGATGCCTGTAACTTGAGCTTTTTGCGTGGAGCCGGTGGAATGAATGCCGATATATCTCGACCGGTGCGGCTTGGGCGTGAATTCGCCGATGAAGCGGCGCGCGTGCTGCGAGTTTCATTCGATGAACGCCTTCCGTCGCTTGCGGGGCTCCACACGCCGGAAGAGGACAGCTGGTTCTTCAGGAACAGAGTATTTCAGGACTGTTCCGTCTGGGGAATATTCGGTGGCGATGGATTGGTCGGCATCGTTGCGTTCCGGCCGGGATGGATCGATCAGCTCTATGTTTTGCCGGCGCATCAAGGTCGTGGTCTTGGAGCATCGCTTCTGAGGGTCGCTCGGACGGGCGCCTGTGAGCTGTCGCTCTGGACCTTTCAACGCAACTGGGGAGCGCGGCGCTTCTACGAGAACCATGGCTTCGTCGCAGTCGAGGAGACGGACGGCAGCCGGAACGAAGAGAGGGAGCCCGACGTCCTCTACCGGTGGAGGCCGTGTGAAAACGCGTTTTTGGGCGGGACATGAATCTTCAAGGTTGCGGCGTGCGAGGTCGAGACGGTCTCACCCTCTCATTGCACCCATCAACGCGGGAGCGCCGAGGACGGCGATGGCTCGCTTGATGTTGTAGGCGAGGACGTGGAGGCTCATTTCCGTTCCGACATTTCGTAGCCTTCGCATCCGGAAGTGGTCTCTTCCCATCCAGTCTTTGAGGCTGCCAAATACGTGCTCGACGGTGCTGCGCCTGATCCGCATCGCGTCCGGCATCTCGTCCAGCCTGCGCTGCATCTTCTCCAGGACTGCCTCATGCTCCCAGCGGGTGATGCGCCGCTGTTTGCTCGGCGTGCATTTTGCCTTGATGGCGCAGCTGCCGCAGTTGCTCGACCAGTAACGGCTGAGGATCAGACCCTTCTCCACCGCGGTGAAGCGCCAGATCAGTTGTTCGCCTGCCGGGCAGCGATAGCTGTCGGTCTCTGGCTGATAGATGAAGTCCTGCTTGTCGAAACGAC
Organism: Sinorhizobium fredii USDA 257; assembly: GCF_000265205.3. NCBI lineage: Bacteria > Pseudomonadati > Pseudomonadota > Alphaproteobacteria > Hyphomicrobiales > Rhizobiaceae > Ensifer > Ensifer fredii. Next base: position 1,240,095 of record NC_018000.1, on the reverse strand, counting down.
CGTCCGCCTTCGCCCCGGATGTTAACGGTCGGGGCACGATCGGCGTCGCTCCAACTGCCTCGCAGGCAACGATTTCCTCACCGGAGAAGTAGCCGCGATCGGCCAGGACTGTCAGTTCCTCGACGCCGGTCGCTTCCTTGGCCTGCTGAGCCATGTTGGCAAGTTGGGACCGGTCGTGGCCGACATTGGTGACCTCATGCGCGACGATCAGATGGTGCTCGGCGTCGACCGCCGCTTGCACGTTGTAGCCGACCATGCCGGTGCCTTTGCCGCTCGTTGCCATGGCCCGCGCATCGGAATCGGTCAGTGAGATCTGGCGGTCCGGCGCGTCTTGGACCGCTTGCTCCATCGCCTGCAACTCGCGCATCTGCCGCCGCAGCGAGTCCAGCCGTTCCTTCAGCCGGCTGACCCGCATCTGTGCGACGTCATCCTCCTGCCGGTCGGCCGTGTCGAGCATGCCCAGATACCGCTCAATGCTGGCATCCACCTGCTCCATACGTCGGCGGATCGCGCCAGGCGTGAAGTTTTTGTCGCGTGTGTTCACCGCCTTGAATCGGCTGCCGTCGACCGCAACCGTGCCACCCGCGATGAGGCCGATCTTGCGGCACAGAAGCACGAATTGGCGGCAGACCGCACGGATCGCTTCGCCGTTGTCACGCCGGAAATCGGCGATCGTTTTGAAGTCGGGCGCGAGCTTACCCATCAGCCACATCAGTTCGACGTTGCGGCCCGCCTCCCGCTCCAGCCGCCGGCTCGACTGCACTTGGTTGAGGTAGCCATAGAGGTAGAGCTTCAGCATGGTTGCCGGGCTATATCCCGGCCGCCCAGTCGCCGCCGCGGCGGCAAAGCCCATTGCACGCAAATCCAGCTCATCGATGAAGACATCGACAACGCGGGCCGGGTTGTCTTCGGTGACATAATCATCGAGGCATTCCGGCAAGAACAGCTGCTCTCGCCGATCCTTACCCTCGATGAAACCCGCCATGCCGAATCCCCCGCTCAACTGGAGGTAGACTATCATGAGCGGGAGTTTTCACACAGCCTCGGTGGGTGGCAGAGAAGAGGGAAGCCGGCTCCGTTTGACGCAATGGTCGTGCGGCTCGAACGGAGCTGAGGTGGTGCACGTAGCGCCGACCAGCACCCGCCCACGTGGCGGGAGAAGGACTCGCGGCAGGCGCATTGCGTCCGGCTTCCTCACGAGAATTCGATTTTACGCTCGCCCGTGCAGGCAATACGCTGATACCTCGGAAATCCAAGGGAGGTTCGCCATGAAACGCATGGCACTAATTGCGACCCTATTGGCCTGTTCGGTCGTCTCAGCCAATGCCCAGGACACGTCGATGAGCTTCTTTGCCACCAGCGCGAATCCGGGCAATGGCGGCGATCTCGGCGGACTTGCTGGCGCCGACGCACATTGTGGCGCGCTTGCGACCGCCGGCGGCTCAACGGGCAAGACCTGGCGGGCCTATCTGTCCACCGATAGCGAGAACGCCAAGGATCGCATCGGTGCGGGACCTTGGCACAATGCCAAGGGCGAGAAGATCGCCGACGATGTCGCCTCGCTGCACGGCGATAACAACAATCTGACCAAACAAACCGCGCTCAATGAAAAGGGCGAGGTCATCAACGGGCGGGGCGACACCCCGAACCGCCATGACATCCTGACCGGCACCAGGCCGGATGGAACCGCTGCCGCCGAAACCTGCGGCAACTGGACCATGGGCGGTGCGGAGGGTGCTGCAATCGTTGGTCACAGCGACCGCACCGGTTTGGACGACTCGGAGGCGGCCAAATCGTGGAACTCTTCACATCCGACGCGCGGTGGCTGCACGATAGAGGCCTTCAAGAGCACCGGCGGGGACGGCCTCTTCTATTGCTTCGCCGCCAATTGAGCGTCGACTGAAACTGCGGTGTCTTCGGGTATCCACGTGGGCTAAAAGGCACGGCCTTTGATCTCACGACATCTGCTGCATGTTCCTTAAAATCGAAGCCGATTTTAAGGAACATGCAAAACGGGGCAGTCACTCCGCAGCTTCGACGAATCGATGGCGCTCGTAGAGGAACTTGAGCACCGCTTCGCGACATTTCAGATAGGTTCGGTCGGAGGCGAGTTCGATGCGCCGGCGTGGGCGGGCGAGCGGCACATCGAGGATTTCGCCGATACGTGCCGACGGCCCATTGGTCATCATCACGATCCGGTCGGAAAGCAGGACCGCTTCGTCGACGTCATGGGTGATCATCAGGACGGTATTGGCAAGCGTCGCGTGGATCTGCATGACCTGGTCCTGCAGATGCGCCCGGGTCAAAGCGTCGAGCGCGCCGAACGGTTCGTCGAGAAGCAGCACCTTCGGCTCCATGGCAAGCGCCCGCGCGATACCGACACGCTGCTTCATGCCGCCGGAGATCTCAGAGGGGCGCTTGTCGCCGGCATGCGCCATCTGCACCAGCTCGAGGTTGCGCATGGTCCATTCATGGCGTTCCTGCTTGTTGCGCTTCGCAGAGAACACCTTGTCGACGGCGAGCCGGACGTTTTCATAGACCGTCAGCCACGGCAGCAGCGAGTGGTTCTGGAAGACGACAGCGCGATCCGGTCCCGGCGCGTCGACGACCTTGTCGTCGAGCAGCACCACGCCGGTTGTCGCCTGCGTCAACCCGGCGACGATATTGAGCAGGGTCGACTTGCCGCAGCCGGAATGGCCGATGATCGAGATGAACTCGCCCTTGTCTACAGTAAGGGAGACCTGCTTCAGAACTTCGGTGCGCGTGCCGCCGCGTTCGAAGGTCTTGTCGATGAGTTCAAGCGAAAGATAGCTCTTGGCCATGGAAGGCCTCCTTTTCTTTAGGCGCTTGCTGTGCCGCGAGTAATGGCGCGACCGATCAGCGCGATGAGGCGATCGAGCAGGAAGCCGACGATGCCGACATAGATCAGCGCCACGATGATGTCGCTGATCAGCGACGAGTTCCAGGCGTCCCAGATGAAGAAGCCGATGCCGACGCCGCCGATCAGCATCTCGGCCGCCACGATCGCCAGCCAGGAGAGACCGATGCCGATCCTAAGGCCGGTGAAGATGTAGGGGGCAGCGGCCGGCAGCATGATCTTGCCGAAATATTCGAGGCCGTTCAGTCGCAGCACCTTGGCGACGTTTTGGTAATCCTGCGGAATGTTGCGGATGCCGACCGCGGTGTTGATGATGATCGGCCAGATCGCCGTAATGAAGATGACGAAGATTGCCGAAGGGGTGCCGTCCTGGAAGGCGGCGAGCGAAAGCGGCAGCCAGGCGAGCGGCGGCACGGTGCGCAGCACCTGGAAGATCGGATCGAGGCCGCGCATCGCGAGCGCGCTCTGGCCGACGAGCGTCCCAAGCGCGACGCCGACCGCCGCAGCCATGGCGTAGCCGAGCGCGACGCGCTGCAGGCTAGCGAACACGTGCCAGAACAGACCCTGATCGACACCCTGACCGATGTAGAAGGGATGTGCGATCAGCTCCCAGCTTTCCTCGAGGACGCGCGACGGGGCCGGCAGGCTCGATTCAGGCGACGAGCAGATGAGCTGCCAGGCAAGGGTGAAGAACGTCAGTGTGACGAGCAGCGGCAAGAGGTTGGTGACAGTCTGGGTGACAAAGCGCGACAGGCGGCCTTCGATGCCGCGGCTCGCCGTCTGCCCGAGAGCGATGACCTGAGCCGAAGTCTGCGGCGTCGCCTGCGGTTTGAGCTTGAGATTGGTGACGGACATGCCGTTCTCCTACGGGTTTGATCGAAGGCAGCCGGGTTGGGGATCCGGCTGCCGATGCGGGATCAGGCGATGCGGCTGATTGCCAGGCTCTTCAGGTACGCTTCGGGATTTGCGGGATCGAAGACCTTGCCGTCGAAGAAGGTCTCCGGCCCGCGCGAGGTGGAGGCCGGGATGTCGGCGGCGCCGAGGTCCTTTGCCGCTTCGCGCCAGATGTCCTCGCGGTTGACCTTGGCGATCAGCCCCTTGATATCCGTATCCGGCGCGAGCTTGCCCCAGCGGATGTTCTCGGTGAGGAACCATGCGTCATGGCTCTGGAACGGGTAGGACGCGTGGTCGCGCCAGAACTTCATGAGGTGCGGGCTGTTCTCGACGACCCTGCCGTTGCCGTAGTCGTATTCGCCTTTCAACCGATCGACGATATCCTTGGGCGGCACGTTGAACCAGCTGCGCTTGCCGACGATCTTGGCGAGCTCGTCCTTGTTCGCCATGTCGTCGCACCACTGCGCGGCTTCCTCGACGGCCATGACCAGCGCCTTGGCGGCGCGCGGGTTCTTCTCGACCCAGTCGGCGCGCATGGCGAAGGACTTCTCCGGATGCTTGGCCCAGATCTCGGCAGTATTGACGGCGGTGTAGCCGATCTTCTGGTTGACGAGTTGCTCGTTCCAGGGTTCGCCGACGCAGAAACAGTCCATGGTGCCGACCTTCATGTTGGCGACCATCTGCGGCGGCGGGACGACGATGGTCTCGACATCCTTGTCCGGGTCGATGCCGGCGGCGGCGAGCCAGTAGCGGATCCAGAGGTCGTGCGTGCCGCCCGGGAAGGTCATGGCGACCTTCGCGGCCTCGCCACCGGCCTTCTTCTTGGCGAAGGCGTCTTTCAGCACCGAGGCGTCGAGGCCGACCTTCAGATCGGCATAGGCCGCGCCGACCGAGATCGCCTGCGCGTCGAGATTAAGGCGGGCAAGGATCGCCATCGGCAGCGGCTGGTTGTTCTGGGTCACCTTGCCGGTCGAGATGAGATAGGGCATCGGCGTCAGGATATGGGCGCCATCGATTCCGGCGCCGGCCGAGCCGAGCACCAGGTTGTCGCGGGTCGTGCCCCAGGAGGCCTGCTTCACCACCTCGACCTCGGTCATACCGTACTTGTCGAAGAAACCCTTTTCCTTGGCGATGATGAGCGGGGCGGAATCGGTAAGAGCGATGAAGCCGAGCACGGCCTTTGAAGTCTCCGGACCGGCGCCCTGAGCGAAGGCCCCGGTGGGAAGGAGCGTCCTTGCCGCACCGACCATGGCGGCCGTCGCGGTCGTCTTGAGCAGGCTGCGGCGGGTGAGACTGCCGATCGAAGTCTTGGTCATGCGCACGTTCCCTCAATTTGTTGGCCGGTCGAAAACCGACAAAAAAACGCCGCTCGAACATTGCGCTCCTGGGACTGGGAGGAATCCCTTTGGATGCAAAGCCCTTGCGACGCCGGTGTCCTTGGCAGGCGCTATCGACGCCTGAGCTCGCTTCAAATCGCCGTTGACCGAAGCAAGTATAGAAAAGCAAGTGCCGTGCCAGTTCCGGGAATTACGCCGCATATAATTGAAATTAAATGAGAAAATCCGTCTTTTTGAACATGCTCAATAAATGGGCATTAGCTTTTACTGATGAAGTATTGTGCGTTGCAGCAAGGCGGATCTCCGTGCCCGCACAAACAAGCAGCGCCGCCGCTCGTCGAGCGAAGCCGGTGGATGGCCTTTTGCAGCGACGACCAGCCCTGATCAGGCGGATTGATGGGCGTGCAAAGCCTGATCGTTAGGGCGCCTTTGGGCTTTAGGTTTGAGAGCTGATCATGACATCGGAGGAAGGGAAGGGTAGGCGGGCCTCGATGGACATTTTGTTTCCGAGGTCGTGCGAATCTGGCACGGTCGTGGCGCGAGATCCGAACGGCGACCCATGAACGCAATAAAGCTCCTTGATTGTGATCCGGCATGGCCCGGTCTTTTCGAAGACCAGAAGCTCCGGATACTGGAATCAATCGCCGACATAGTCGATGACATTCACCATGTCGGCAGCACCTCGGTGGCCGGCCTCAGCGCAAGGACATTGGCCGCCGAAACGATCGTCGTCCGGCCGTCGACGACCTTCGACAAAACCTCGATCCGCTGCAGGTCGCGCTCGCTCATTGCAATCAATCCCATCCGCAATCTCCCACGTCATTGAAAACGCGGGAAGAGTGACATTCTTACATTGCAGCAACAGGACACTTTAACTTTGCGGTGGGGAATCTAATCCAAGTGCAACATTGACGTGTGAAGGGTAGGGCACTACGCGCATTCGCGCAAATGCGCCATGAACACCTCGGCTGGTGTCCGATAGCCAGGCACTTCCTGGGCAGCGAATTTAGATGGTGGGCAAGGGCGACAAGGTGCTGCTGGCTGACAGCGGATAGGTCCGTATCGCTCGGCACAAAGCGGCGGATGCGCTTATTGGTGTTCTCGACCGCACCTTTCTGCCACGGTGAATTTGGATCGCAGAACCAGCTCTTGGCGCCGATCCCATCTTCCAAAGCCCTGAAACCGCGAAACTCGGTACCACGGTCGAAGGTGAAGCCCTGCCGGGCAAAGGCGGGTAGCGGTGAGAAGGCATCGACGATCTTGTCGATGAGCGGCCGAGAGTGGCGGCTGCCATTCTTGATCATCACCGTGTAGCGGCTTTTGCGCTCGACCAGCGAGGTGACATTGGCTTCACCGAGGTCGCGCCGGAAGATCAGGAGATCGCCTTCCCAATGTCCGAACTGCGAGCGATCGGCAATAAAATCAGGACGTTGGCTGATCCTGCAATCAAACGGGATCGAGCCGTCGCGGGGCTTGCGGGAGCGGCGTGGGCGGCGCTTACGGCGGCCTTCCGGCAGATGCTGATAAAGCTCCCGCGCATCATCTTCCTTGCAATAGATGAAGCGGTAGATCGTCTCGGTGCAGACACGGACCGCGCTCACACCGTCGGCAAGCAGGCGGCCGGCGATCTGCTCCGGCGACCAAAGTGCCTTCAGTCGATCGATAATCAGCTCACGCAGCTGCGGGTGGCGCCTGAGCTTGCGCAGACGTCGCCGACGCTCCTTGGAGAGGTCGTTGGCGATGCCACTGTAATAGCCGCTGTATTCGGGAAACTCGGCATCATGAAAGGTGTTGCGCTTCAGCTCGCGGTAGATCGTCGAGCGATGGCGCCCGAGTTGCCGGGCGATCTCACCGACAGGAACCTTGCGTTCCATGAGCTGATGCAAACGTCGGCGATCGGGAAGGGCGAGCTGCGAATAGCACTGCGACATACAAAAACTCCAAGGGACAAGCCATTGTTTTATTGGCATGTCGCACTTGGAAATAGAATGCACCCCCGCTACACACAATGTCACAGCTATTTAAAGATGAGACAAAGTAGTCAACTTAGAAATGCGACACCATCTTATTCCTTAGTACTGCGTTTGCAAGTTGCTATATTTACCAAGTACGAAGGCGCAAGCCGCCGACCGGGTGGAGCTGGTCAGGGTTGCATAGCCCGGTCGGCGGCGGATGGCTCCAGCTGCAAGATAAACTTTAGCTTGGACATCCCGATCACTCCGCCGCTTTCAGCTGCGCAAGGGCTTGCTGGCGTCGGGCGATGACCACCGGATCCTTGGTAAAATCCGTCTTGCGGCCAGGCTTCGTGCCGCGCTTTTGGTAGCCGTTGCTCTGGCTGCCGTCGCGAATGCCGAACATATGGTCCGTCTGGCCGGTGCGGCGCGGCCCGCCGTTGCTGCGCTGTTGCTGTCGTCCGGCCTGCATCTCGGCCACGATCGAAAGCATGTCGTCAAGGCGCTTGTTCTCAACCACCTCGCAGCGGTGCACCGAGCGCAGCGTGTCGAACGTCCTGTAGGGCAGGGTGGCTTCCCCGTCTGTGATCTCGAGGCGTCCGTCGGGATAGTCGCAAACGATGACCTTCTTACCGGCCAGCGCCGCTGCACGATCTGTCGGATCGAGAATGAACATCACCTTGTCATAGCGCAGCGTCAGCGACTGCGACAGCTTGCGGATCTCCTTGCGGCACATCGCGCCATCGAGGTTCTCATGCGCGGCAAACGGCCGATGCATGTCCTTCGGATTGCGCGGCGCCTTGCCAAAGCGACGATTGAAGTCGGCCATGAACTCCGGCGCATAGGCATTGGCCGCCGCGATCGTGTCGATGCCGCGCAGCCGCAGTTCCTTGACGAGACGATCCTGCAGCGTCTGGTTGGCGCGCTCGACCCGCCCCTTGGCCTGCGGGGTATTGGCGCAGATGATGTCGATGTTGAGCTCATAAAGGGCCCGCCCGAACTGCGTCAGGCCGCTGGTCCGGTCCTTCTTGGAAGCATGGGTGGTGCGGAAAATGCCATGCTTGTCGCTGTAGAAGGCAATCGGCTTGCCCCATTGCTGCAAGTAGGCCTTCGTTGCGTGCAGATAGTCGAAGGTGTTCTCCGATCCGGCGAACCGCAGATGCAAGAGCTTGCCGGTGGCATCGTCGATATAGACGAGCAGGGCGCATTTGGGGCCGCGGTTCTCGAACCACCAATGAAGCGAGCCGTCGATCTGAACGAGTTCGCCGAAACAATCGCGCCGGCCGCGCGGCTGGAAGACCCGCTTCTTGCGCTCGCGTCGCGACACCCAGAGGCCGGCTTCCATCATCCACTGACGCAGCGTCTCCTTGCTGACGGCAATCCGGTGGCGTTCGAGCAGCTTCTCGGCCGCCAGGGTTGGTCCGAAATCCGCATAATGCTCACGCACCAGGTCGAGCACCAGGTTGCGGAAATCCTCGCTGTGACGCCGGTTGCTCGGCCGGCCGCGCTTCTTCGAGACAAGACCGTCGGCGCCGGCCAGGTCATAGGCTTGCAGCAGCCGGTGGACCTGACTGCGGCTGAGGCCGAGCAGTTCGGCCGCCTGGACGACGCTCAGGCTGCGGCCGCGAATCCGCTGGATGAGTTCAAGACGATGCAATTCCTTCTGCGACATGGTGATCAAACAAGACATGACGACTCCGAACGCTCATGGTCTCAACCACGCTTCACGTCGCCAGTCTTCCTTCCAAACGTTGACGTTTGACCAGCCTCCCAAGAGGCGACGACTGTCGCATCTCTAACTGGCTCATATGTCGCATCTCTAAAATGCCGCTACACACCAAGATCGCATAAGCTAAATTATGGAACTTGGCCGCTGATCGTTTGTGTTGAGCCAGATCAGCCTCCTCATCGCCGATTGACCTCGTCAAAGATGAGTACAAACGAACGTCGATACTACTAACGCCAAGATCGCCATCATCCACGACGAGCGACCTCTCACTACCTCCATCGACGCCAACTCTGAACCCATCACCGGACTTTCGCGCCGGGTGGCGAGCCGCGGATTGCCGACGGGCAGCCATGGGAGCAATATAAGTAACATAGAATATTCATCTGGCTGCCTGGGGAACTCGGCAATCATGTTGCGACACCGTTTGATCTTCCCTGTCGCCGGCGTCGTTCTCGTTCTAAGTCTGGTCCTGGCCGGTCTATGGTTTTGGACGGGAAACGCCATTGTCTCGTTCATGTCCGAGCGCCTGATCCGAGACGTGACGCAAGCTGTGCATCGCGACGTCGATCATTTGGTGCGCGGTGCCGACAAGGCGGTGTCGCGGTTGGCCAACGCTCTTGTTCGTCACGACCTGTCACTCAGCGACCCGCATGCTGTTGCGCGAGAGCTCCATGCATTGCTGGCCGAGGAACCCGATATCGACTGGATGTTTTTCGGCAACGAGGCCGGCGGGCTTGTTTCGGTCGGGCGACTGGCAGACTCGAACTCCGTGTTTCTGATGACCGATAACTTTCGCGCCGGCGCCGTGCGCGAGTTCGAAGCGTTGCCAAGCGGCAGGATCGGCCGTTTGCGAAAGTCGGAAGGCGCGTTCGATGCTCGTCGGAGGATCTGGTACTCGAAGGCGAAAGAGACGGGCGAACGGTACTGGACCGAGCCCTATCTCGGTCTCGTCGAGCCGATACTGGGCATCTCGCTCTCCGCCCCAGTGTTGGACAGGAACGGCAACTTCGTCGGGGTGTGCGGGATCGATCTCATCCTGGCCCAACTTTCCAGGTTCTTGCAGACGCTCGAGATCGGCGAGAATGGGCGGGCTTTCATCATCGACGCCAGCGGACATTTGATCGGCGCGTCCGGAGGAGTGTCGCCCGTCACAATCGGAGCGGACGGCGGACATCTGCGCCTGCAGGCGTCGAAAGCAACCGATCCCATCGTTCGTGAAACCGCGCGCTATCTTGGGCGGCACGCCGGCGTCGCCGGGTCCTCGTCAGCGGGACTGCATGTGTTTTCTTTCAGTGACCCTGAGCGCGGCCGGATCTATGCGGCGGTTGATCGCGTTGAGGGGCCCGGCGCTCTTGACTGGACCATCATCTCGGCGGTGCCAGCCGCGGATTTCCTGAGGCCTGTCTATCGTGCAGCCTATCTCTCGATTGGCGTTGGCGCTGTCATCGTCGGCGTCTTCGTCCTCCTCGGACTAGGGCTGGTTGGACGCACCTTACGGCCGCTGACTGCCCTGACCCAGGCAGCGCACGCGATCGCAAAGGGGGACTGGCGAGACGTGCCCGAACTGCGCCGGAACGATGAAGTCGGCCTGCTTGCCCAGGCGTTCACTCTCATGACGTCCCGTCTCAAGGAGACATTGGAGGGCCTGCGGCGAAGCGAAGCCAATTTCGCAGAAGCTCAACGCGTTGCCCATGTTGGCTATTGGGAGCGTGATCTCAGCACCGACTGTCTCACTTGGTCGGACGAGACATACCGCATCTTCGGGCTGACACCGCGCGCGACCGCGGTCGTCAGTCTTGCCGAAGCGGTTGAGCGGATACATCCGGAAGACCGGTCGTTCTGGAGCCAGGCCGCGGCCAAGGCAGTGCGTGGCGAATCTCGGTACGACTTGGAGTACCGAATCGTGAGGCCTACCGGCGAGGTGCGCATCGTCCACAGCCAGGGCGATCTGACAAGAGAGGCGTCGGGCCGGCCGCGCAGCATGTTTGGCACAATCCAGGACATTACCGAACGCAAGCGGGTGGAAGGGGCACTGCGAGACAGCGAGGAGCAGTGGAGAGCCGTATTCGAGAACAATCCGACGATGTACTTCATGGTGGACGCGACTGGCACCATCGTGTCGGTCAATCCCTTTGGGGCGGAGCAGCTCGGCTACACGGTCGACGAACTGATCGACCGTCCCGTACAGGACATCTTTCACGAGGCGGATCGCGACGCCGTCCAGAGGCATGCGGCCACCTGTCTCGAACATCTCGGCCGCGCCATGAGCTGGGAGCTGCGCAAGTTTCGCAAGGACGGCTCGATGCTCTGGGTTCGCGAGACGGCAAGAGCGATGGTGGTCAAGAAGCGACCCGTCATCCTGATCGTGTGCGAGGACATCACCGAGCGCAAGCGCGCCGAAGAGGCTGCCCGAAGGAGTGAAGAGGAGCTTCGCGAGGTCATCGAGACAGTTCCGGCGATGGTGTGGACCGCCCTGCCCGACGGCCGTGTCGACTTCATCAATCGGCGTTGGCAGGAATTCACAGGCTTGTCCCTGGAGGGATCGTTTGCGGAGAACTGGAAGCCCGAATCCCGGTTTCACCCAGACGACCTTGAGCAGTACATGTCGAAGTGGCGTATGTCCTTGGCCACGGGCCGCCCCTTCGAGGCCGAGGTGCGTATCTGTCGTGCGTCCGACGGCGAATATCGCTGGTGGTTCGAAAGTGCCGTACCGCTCCGGGACGAGCACGGAGACATTCTCAAATGGTATGGATTTCTCGTCGACATTGAAGACCGAAAGCGGGCCGAGGAGGCGCTGCAGAAGGCGCAGGCGGAGCTCGCGCATGTCACACGCGTGACGACGATGGGCGCGCTGACCTCCTCCATTGCCCACGAGGTCAACCAGCCGCTGGCCGCCGTGGTGACCAATGCGAACGCCGCCCTGCGCTGGCTCGCGACCCAGCCCCCCAACCTCGACGAAGCCCGCGAGACGCTGGGGCGTATCGTCCGGGACGGCCATCGGGCCGGCGAGGTGATCGGCCGGGTGCGCGCGCTCCTCAAGAAGACAGCCAGCGTCACGGCGCAGGTGGACCTGAACGGCCTCATCGAAGAGTCGGTAGTCCTCGTTCATGAGGAGGTGCGCCGTCAGCGCGTCTTGCTGCGAACCGAACTGGCGCACGAGCTCCCGCCTGTTGCAGGCGACCGGGTCCAGTTGCAGCAGGTCATTTTGAACCTGGTGATGAACGGTATCGAATCTATGAAGAAGGTGGCGGACCGGCCACGCGAGTTGCTGATCAGGTCCCGAGCCGACACATCCGGCGCCGTGCTGGTCGAAGTACAGGACACCGGCGTCGGGTTGGAGCCGCAGAGCCTGGAGCAGGTGTTCGAGGCGTTTTATACGACGAAAGCGGAGGGTCTGGGCATGGGCTTGGCCATCTGCCGTTCGATCATCGAGGCGCACGGGGGGCGGCTATGGGCCGGGGCGAACGAGCCTTGGGGCGCTGTATTTCAGTTCGCCCTGCCTTCAGACCCGGACGAGAGCGCTTGTAGAGGGCAGCGCGTTTAAAGTACGCTAAGCAACGCTAATGGGGAACGAAGCCAGAACCCCGTCACGCTGCCCGCTGCTTCATCGACAGGATCAGCGGCTTTCTGCCAGTCACCTTTCGGCTCGATCCCAAAGGAAGTCGTCAGAGAAGGCAATATGCTCCCACCCGACCGGCGAGGAATGGACCGGCAGGTCGTCCGGGGCGGGTTTCGACGTAGACACCCCGGATCCTGCTTCCGCGGCGCGGATGAGGGATTCGCTTGAAGAATGGGATAATCAAGGCGGCGCAGTCGATAAACCGCTGCGCAGGGAAACTCAAGGCAGGAGTGGCGATGACGCGGATGGCAGGAGGCGGCGGGCAAAAGCGACCAAGGACCGGAATGAACTGCTCCAGCACGGCTCAAGCGAGCCGGTTCAGCAGTTCGACAACGAGCCTTTTGCGAATTTCAAGCCCGGCTGGCGCGCAGGTATGTTGACGCCTTCGCCCAATCCGCACCGCAAAGGCGGGAAAGCGGCCTGAGCACTCCCGGCCGGTGGCGTCGGCTGAGTCGAGTAGTGGCAAACCCTAATCAGAATACGTTCAGCGAGCTGAGCAACGAGACTATGCCGACGACTACAACGACGATCTGAGCCATCTGCTTCATCGTCGAGTCAATCGGAAGTTTTTGCACGAGGTACAGCACCAAGGCGATGACAAGGACCGTGATCAGGATGCTGATTATTATGGACATGCCCCAGGACCCTTTGAACCGCCTTCCGGCAGTGAAGGTGTAAATATGGCTGAGTTCTATAAAGGGAAGGGCGGCGTGGGCGCGACACAGAACGCTCGCGTCGGTCCCATCGACGCGAGATAAGCATCCCGGCCGCCGTTTACCGTACCGTGTGGAGTTCGCACAGCCCATCGAGTGATGGACCCGTCCGCTTCCCCCTATGACCTCATCGCAACCGGACCGATGCCGACGTAATTGTCGCGCTGAGAACCGAGGGAAGTTACCGCGACATGGCTTTAGTGCATGGATCCGGACTTGAGCGGATGGGTATCTTTGAAGAGGCATACTAAGCCGTGGCTGCCGTCCGGCGGACGGATTTCGGGCGTGCGCCGGCAAGCATTCGGTTAAGACGGCGCAGCCGATGGCGACTTCGGTCTGCTGAACGGGAGGCGACCGGGCCCGCAAACGTCGCCCGATGATGGACTTGTATCCCCCGATGGCGGTCTCGACCAGCGAGCGTTTGCCGTAATCGTTGGAGGCCTGCCATTTCATCCGGCCGTCTCTGCTGATTGCGGCGATATGCTGGTCCCTTTGGCCGGGAGGTCGACCGTCGATTGCTTCGATCGCGTTGGCGCGTGGCGGAATGACGATGGCGGCAGCAGCGCTGTGATTGGTGACGGTGTCGTAGGTTGGCTTTCCGTCATAGGCAGCGTCGGCAGTAAACTGTCCGATCGGACCGCCAATCTGGTCGAGTAGTGGTTCAACTTGGGAGACATCGCAATATAATCTCTGTATATTTATTGGAACTCACGGCGGTCTTGTTCAGAGATTACTGACTTATATTTTCCAACATTATTCCTTGTGTAAAATAATATTTCTTGGCACTCCTATCAATCGAGTTCCAATCGTGATATATAAGGATTGCAGTCGCCCTATGCGCCGGCCGCAGAAAGAATCTCTATGAAATTCCGTCCACTCCATGACCGTGTCGTCATCCGGCGCGCGGAAGGCGATCGCAAATCCAAGGACGGGATCATCAGTTCCGACATTGACGGGGAAAAGCCGCAGGAAGGCGACGTGATCGCCGTTGGTCGGGGCACGTAATGAAGGCGGCAAGCTGATTCCGCTCGACGTTGAGGCCGGTGATCCGATCCCGTTCGGCAAATGGTCCGGCACCGATGTCAAGGTCGACGGCGAGGAACTCTGATCATGAAGAAGGCCGAACTCATGCCTCCAAAAGACCGTCGCGGCCAAGAAAGCTGCCTGACGGTCGATTTCCGACCCCGCAATCTCGAGACCGAACTGGACGAACATAATGTCTGCCAAGGAAATCAAATTCTCCACTGATGCGCGCGATCGCATGCTGCGCGGTGTCGAGTTGCTCAACAACGCCGTCAAGGTGACGCTGGGTCCCAAGGGCCGCAATGTCGTCATCGACAAGGCCTATGGCGCGCCGCGCATCACCAAGGACGGCGTCGCCGTTGCCAAGGAAATCGAGCTGGCCGACAAGTTCGAGAACATGGGCGCGCAGATGGTGCGCGAGGTGGCCTCCAGGACCAACGACCTCGCCGGTGACGGCACCACGACGGCGACGGTGCTCGCTGCCGCCATCCTGCGCGAAGGCGCCAAGCTCGTCGCCGCCGGCATGAACCCGATGGATCTCAAGCGTGGCATCGACCTTGGTGTCGCTGCTGTCGTCAAGGAAATCGAGGCGCGCGCCACGGCGGTCAAGTCCTCGGGCGAGATTGCCCAAGTCGGCACCATCGCCGCCAATGGCGACGCGACAGTCGGCGAGATGATCGCCAAGGCGATGGACAAGGTCGGCAATGAAGGCGCCATCACCGTCGAGGAAGCCAAGACTGCCGAGACCGAGCTCGACGTTGTCGAGGGCATGCAATTCGACCGCGGCTATCTCTCGCCCTATTTCGTCACCAATGCCGAGAAGATGCGCGTGGAGCTGGAGGACCCCTACATCCTCATCCACGAAAAGAAGCTTGGCAATTTGCAAGCGATGCTGCCGATACTCGAGGCGGTCGTGCAGAGCGGCAAACCGTTGCTGATCCTCTCCGAGGATGTCGAGGGCGAGGTTCTGGCGACGCTGGTCGTAAACAAGTTGCGCGGTGGCCTGAAGGTCGCGGTCGTCAAGGCGCCGGGCTTCGGCGACCGCCGCAGGGCCATACTGGAAGACATTGCCGTCCTCACGGCCGGCCAGCTGATCTCCGAGGATCTCGGCATCAAGCTCGAGAACGTCACGCTCGACATGCTCGGCCACGCCAAGCGCGTGCTGATCGAGAAGGACACCACCACGATCATCGACGGCTCCGGCGATAAAGCGACCAT
Source organism: Sinorhizobium fredii USDA 257 (assembly GCF_000265205.3). Taxonomy (NCBI): domain Bacteria; kingdom Pseudomonadati; phylum Pseudomonadota; class Alphaproteobacteria; order Hyphomicrobiales; family Rhizobiaceae; genus Ensifer; species Ensifer fredii. Next base: position 1,224,732 of record NC_018000.1, on the reverse strand, counting down.
CCAGGCGCGCATCCAGCAGATCAAGGCACAGATCGAGGAGACGACCGCCGACTATGACAAGGAAAAACTGCAGGAACGCTTGGCGAAACTCGCCGGCGGAGTCGCGGTCATCCGCGTCGGCGGCGCGACCGAAATCGAGGTCAAGGAAAAGAAGGACCGCATCGACGATGCGCTGAACGCCACGCGCGCCGCGGCTGAGGAAGGCATTGTTCCTGGCGGTGGCGTTGCCCTGTTGCGCGCCAGGTCGGTCCTGGTCGGACTGACCGGAGCGAATGCGGACGTCACGGCGGGCATCTCGATCGTCCTCAGGGCACTTGAATCCCCGATCCGGCAGATCGCCGAGAACGCCGGTGTCGAAGGCTCGATCGTCGTGGGAAAACTCACCGACAGCAGGGATTACAACCTGGGCTTTGACGCGCAGACGGAGACCTATGTCGATATGATCAAAGCCGGCATCGTCGACCCGGCGAAGGTCGTGCGGACCGCTTTGCAGGATGCCGGCTCAATCGCGGCACTTCTGATCACTGCCGAAGCGATGATCGCCGACATTCCCTCAAGAGAATCTGCACGGCCGGCCGGTAACGGCGGCATGGGCGGCATGGGATACTGAGAACAGTGCCTGAACGGCGTTGGTGCACGGATGATCTTGTTTAAAAGCGATTTGAGGCCCACATATAAGACTAGCCCAATTGCGCGGCGTCAGAGGACCCCCGCCCTTCACCACGAACTTTGATGCGAATGCCTTACGCCGATCGGACGCGCAGTGTCGCTTCGTTCGAACCTGGCACAGACACTCGAGCGCTGATCACGGCTCGTTTCGGTTGGGCAGACAGAGGATGCAGGGCCGCCTCGTGTGCTTCTGCGCGGAGCGCCGTCATGACCAGTCGCACTACGCAGACGCCTCCCATGTGCCGGGCAACGTCTCGTGCCTTCATCCAATGCCCGCGGGGCATCCAAGATCCACGCAATACATGATGCCGACCAATCCGGCTGATCTCGAAGCCGCACTCCAAAAAGGACTACAAGCAATATGACCACTACAAACATTCTGCAACGCAATGGCCGTCCGGTCCGTCGCGACGCCGCCACACATCTCTTTACCGTCGGTCAAGCTGTTCGGCTCAAGCGCGGGTATTGTGGATCGGCTTTGCAGGCGGACATCTATCACATCACCGGCACGCTCCCGAAGAGCGGCGGTTCGCCGCAATACCGCATTCGAAACGACGGCGCACGTCATGAGCGGGTGACGACGCAGGACGGGCTCGAACCGGTGCGCATGTCGTCCGCCGATGAAGGCGCCACTCTCATCGAAAAGACGTTCGGCAACCAGATCAAGCCGGCTGCGAACGGCAGCGCCTCGCTCGACAAGGGCAGGAACTGACGGTTACGACCTTCTGCCCAATGACCGATGAAGATCGTGATTGCGTTCTACCGCATTCGGGATGCGGACGACGCGCATGCGATCGTCGGCCGCGAAACCGCGGAAGCTGCCGATCTCGACGAGGCGATAGAGATTGCGCTGGAGCTTTTGAGGACGCTCGACATGCCGCAGCGTCCGGACGGCGTGACCATCACCGACGGTGATGGGAGCACGATCCATTCACGCAGGCTCGACACCATCGAAAATCTTGATGAAAGGCCACCACCATGAACGCCCTCTGCAATGAAATTGAAGCCGGACGACATGCGCTTGCGATCAGCATCTGGGAAAATGAAGGTGGGACGTTAGCCCCCGAGCTAATGGAACATGGCCGCCACATTGAAATGGATCGCCCCTGGCGGATCTACCACGTGTCCATAGGTGCACCGGCGCATGTCGACGATGACCTCCGCTATATAGAGCGGCGGATAAAGCGGATCAGCTTATCGGCACCAGCGCGGCCCGCGTCGCGCGAAACAGAGGCTCGCTGAGGATGACGCTGTTATTTCCGAATGCGAGCCGCAGCCTCGATGAAAAGCGAAACGCCGTCCGTTTCATCGGCCATGACGGTATGTTCGAGGTGCGGTTCTTCGTCGAGGCCGAGGCACTGGTGATAGCGGATGCCGAATTGGGCACGTCGGAAATCTCGGAATCGAAGCTCCTTTCTGCTTTCGACGCGTTGCGCCTGTCCATCTACGATGTCGCACGCAAGGCCTATTCCGGTGGCCGCCGCGATTTCTACACACTGACCGCCGCCGATTTCCGTTAGAGTGCTCCAGATGCTGATCCGCTACGGCTATGAGATCACGCTGAACTTCCAGCAGCCGGCCGCGTTGGTATGCCTGCTGTCGGTCCACGAGGATCGCGCGGCCGATATCCGGGTTCCTGAAACGACATTCACCGCCCCTGCTGTGCCGACGTCGACCTATCGCGATCTCTTCGGCAACCGATGCCGGCGGCTTGTCGCACCGGCGGGTGACCTGACGATATGGGGCGATGCCACAATCGAGGACGACGGCAAACCGGACAAAGTGCTGCCAGCCGCCCAGGAACTCCCAGTGCCGGAGTTGCCGGACGATTGCCTCGCCTACCTCATGGGCAGCCGCTATTGCGAGACCGACCGTCTCAGCCAGAGCGCTTGGGACATGTTCGGCGCGGTCACACCCGGTTGGGGTCGTGTGCAAGCGATCTGCGATTTCGTCCACGAGCATATCCGCTTCGACTACATGCAGGCCCGGTCGACGCGGACGGCCTTCGAAGTCTTTCATGAGCGCGTTGGTGTCTGCCGCGACTTCGCGCATCTTGCGGTCACGCTTTGCCGCTGTCTCAACATTCCCGCACGCTATATAAACGGTCATCTCGGCGACATCGGCGTCCCGGTCGTCGACCCGATGGATTTCAGTGCCTGGATCGAGGTCTTCCTGGACGATGAATGGCACACGTTCGATCCGCGCAACAATACGCCGCGTGTCGGCCGGATCGTCGTTGCGCGCGGCCGTGACGCGGCCGATGTCCCCCTCATCAACTCGTTCGGGCCGCACGTCCTGAAGTCGTTCCGGGTGTGGACTTATGAGGTGCCGGCCTGGCAATAGCCGCTGGGAACATTTACCCGTCGCGATCAAAACGCAGGGAGCGGTTCACGGCATGAATGACAGCCTCTCACGGCTTCCCAGGGAACCGGCAGATCGGCTCACCAAGCCGTTCATGCGGTTTCTCCGCATCGAGGCTACGGCGGGCATTATACTTTTGCTCAGCACGCTCTGGGCGTTAGGCCTCGCAAACACCGCGTGGTCGTCGTCGTTTCTCGCCTTGTGGGAGATGCCTGCGGGCGTCAAAGTTGGCGACGTTGAGCTCTCCCGTTCGCTGAAGCACTGGATCAACGACGGTCTGATGACGCTCTTTTTCTTCGTCATCGCCCTTGAGCTGAAGCGCGAGCTGGTGCTGGGGGAGTTACGCAACCCGCGTATGGCCGCACTACCTGTCGCCGCTGCTTTTGGGGGGATGGCGGTGCCGGCCGGTCTGTTCTCGCTGCTTGTCGGCGGCGGGCCGGGTGCGAGCGGCTGGACCACCGTGATGTCCACCGACACGGCCTTCGTCATCGGGTGCCTTGCGATGCTCGGTTCGCGCATACCAGGGAGCTTAAGGCTGTTCCTGCTCTCTCTTGCGATCTTCGACGATGTCGGCGCCATCCTGGTCGTGGCGATCGGCTATGGCGAAGCCCTGAATTGGGTCGCACTCGGAGTCGCCGGCCTCGGACTTGCCGTCGTAGCCGCAATCGCGCGTCTGGGCATCCGCAGCATTCCTGTCTATTTCGCAATAGGTGGCGGCATCTGGCTGGCATTCGATGCATCGGGCGTCCACGCGACGCTTACCGGAGTTGTTCTTGGATTAATGACGCCGGCGCGCAGCTGGGTAAGCGACACCCGCCTCCATGCGATCCTCGACCGCGTGAGCGCCTATCCGCCCGGCGACCATTGGAGCCGCGGCACGGCAGCACGTAGCGACCTCCATCGCGCAGGCGTCGCGACCCGCGAGGCACTGTCGCCGATTGAGCGTCTTGAGATTGCTCTCCATCCCTGGGTCGCATTCGTGATCATGCCGTTTTTTGCCCTCTCCAACGCCGGCGTTCCGATAGCGGACGCAAACTTCGACATTCCCCTCACGATCGCAATTGTCGCCGCCTTCGTGGTCGGCAAGCCCGTTGGCATTGTGCTCTTCAGTTTCCTCGCCGTGAAACTCCGCCTCGGGACTCGTCCAGACGAGCTCCCGTGGAGCCTGCTGGCAGCCGGAAGCCTGCTTGCCGGGATCGGCTTCACCATGGCTCTATTCATTGCCGAGCTTGCCTTCGAGCCCGAGCTTCTAAATTCCGTCAAGCTCGGCGTCCTCGGCGCTTCCGTCATCTCGGCAGCCCTCGGCTTTGTTGCGTTGACCTGGCTGACGTCCCCTGGCAGACGGTAGTCCAGCTCCCTCCGTCGGCGGGTTCATAGCGAAAGCGGGCCCCTTGCCGATCTTCGTTCCGACCGGCAGCACGGCCGCTACGATCAGGACCAGCACGCCGCAGCAGGATGCCGATCCGCGTTCTATAGTCTGGATCGGCGATTGACTGCCCTCAACTCGCGAAAGACGCCGGCGACATAGTGGCCGCCCGTCTTGGCGATGTTCAAACCGCGATCGCGGGCGCATCGGCGCAGCTCATTCGGGTAAACCCGACGGAGTCCGGATTACTGATTGAAAGCGGAGTAAAATTCCGATTTTACCGTGCTGGTCTGAGCTTGCGCGGATCATTGTCAACCTGACGGAAAAGGTTTGCCGGAGTGAAGGTTCAAGCTTTGGAGTGACCGTTCTGCATGCGACTGTTGCTCCTTGCGGAACCGGCGACTGGGTGAAGGCTGCAATTGGCGAGCGCCTAAGACGACGGGATGGAGGAAGATATGTCCAGGGAAACGGAAGAGAACATCAACGAACGGCAAGAGATTGCCGATAGTGCGAGCCGCTATTTGGGAAGGCCGGTCGAGTTGCTCACCGATCGGGAACGCGCGGTTTTTCGACGCCATCTCGCCCGGCGCGCGATAACGCGGGACTCGAATCGCTCTTTTGACGAGAAGCTGACGTCCGGACAACGTTTGGCGGACAAAGTGGCCGAGTTCGGCGGCTCGTGGACCTTCATCATCACCTTCGCGCTGTACTCGCGCTGTGGGTCGGAGCGAATGTACTTGCAACAGCCCGCGCCTTCAATCCTTATCCCTTCATCTTTCTCAATCTCATTCTATCGATGCTGGCTGCCGTTCAGGCACCCGTGATCATGATGAGCCAGAATAGGCACTCGGTCAAAGACAGGGTCGATGCGGCACACGACTATGAGGTCAATCTGAAGGCGGAAATTGAGATCATGGCGCTGCATGACAAGCTGGATCAGATGCGTGACATTGAACTAAAATCCCTTATTGAAAAGCAGCAGCAGCAACAAATCGACCTGGTGGCAGGCCTTCTCATCGATCGAAACAAATAGGTTCGTTGGCACATGGCACTCGGATAGTCTCCGGGCGATCCGGTTTAAGGTATTCGCTGACTAGCAGCTTGACAACGAACTAACCCACAAGCGCTTCACGGCCCGTCACTTTGTCTATGCTGATGGCGAAAAAAATGGGAGGTGGCTTTTCATCCGCGCCCCAGTTAAGGGCACCTGGTTCCCACCAATCATTGTAAACGTTCAGTATGCCCCACGCGTGCTTCTTCTCCGCGTCATTCGTGGTACCTGCCCTCAATGACTACGCATTTCCATCGGTGCTGATCAGTGGAATGCTCGATCTCAACGCATACAAGCGGATTGCTCCGCATGAATTCAATCTTTCTTCCCGGCATCGAAAAACTGAAAATTTGGCCCTCTGCTCGGACATAGTATATCGGCACAACATAAGATTGATTATCACGGCAACATCCAAGCCGGGCCACGCGCTGCTCGGAGATGAGTATGCTGCATTCACTGGGTAGCATCTCGCGCAATCTCATTGGCGTTGCTCCGTCCAGATCTCTCCGTTCAGTCGACGTCCTCGATGCTTGCGGATGACCGCAATCTACCCTTCATCCTAGCACGAAACCGGGACCGCATGCGCGGGTGCCAGAAAACGTCGGATTTGCGTGTGTGGGCCGGTTTCCATTGTAATTCTCTCGGAAAGGTCCATGCTGTGATCAAGGCCAAAATTTTTAGCGCACGCCTCACGGTCCCGCGGAGTTCCGCCGAGATGCCCCAATTGAAGGAGGACAGCATGTCTTCCACCTTGACCCAGCAATACCTTACCTCGCTCAACATCAAGATGTTGAAGCGTGTACTTGACACAACAGGACTGTTTGACATCGATAATGCTTGGCATCTAGAAAAAAGGCAGGATGCGGCGAGATATCTCATCACAGCTTTCCAGGATGGCGTTCATTCGGAAGCGGCGCTTTCAGCCTCGCTCATGCGCCAGATCAAGGTGTTCTCCTCGCCTTCTTCGCCTATTTCGATCGCCGATCCGCTTCAAAAAGAGGATGAGAGGCGTTGGGAGAACGAAGGCGGCAGCATGGCGTTTAGACATCGACCGGCTCGCATTTTGATCAATTGATTAAGTTGGGAGCCAATCTGGCCGGAGAAAAGCAGAGACTGTATCAAGCCGGCGGCAGCCAGCCCGTTGTTAAGCGGCGCCGGGAGGAAGCGGCGTGGAGCGTGGCGCCGGAACCGCTTGCGAGGATCAGCCGAGCCGGACCCTTTTCTGAAACGGAGATCCGTCAACTCAATCCCTTGGATCGGCTTCCAAGTGGTCAGGCGCAACAGAAGGCGACGCCGATAGCATTCGCTCTTCGAGTTCCGTTGCAACCCACTCGAGAAAGAGGTTGTAGGCCACCGCCAGCAGGGTCGGCCCGAGAAAAAGCCCGATTAATCCAAAGGCCAGGACACCGCCAACGAGCCCGAACAGACCGAGCAGCACGGGCAGATTGATGTTCTGGCTGAGCAGATATGGTCGTAGGAAGTTGTCAATACTGCTGACGAGAAGCAGGCCCCATATAGCGATGAAGAGGCCCCACCAAACTGAACCCTGCATGAGAAGCCAGAGTGCAACCGGCCCCCACACGAACGGCGGTCCCGCAGGCACAAACGAGAGCAAGAACGTCAGGCAACTCAGTAATAGCGACTGCGGCACGCCGGCGATCCAGAAGCCGATGCCGGCCAACAGCCCTTGGGCGAGTGCGGTTCCGATCATGCCGTAAACGACACCTTTCACGGTCATGCCAATAATCGTGAGCAACCTTCTGGCGCGAGCGCCGGCAATCCGCTCACCGATTTGACGCATGAAACTGATCATGCGTCGGCCGTGCAGAAACAGGAAAAAGGTGATGAATATACTTAGCGCGAGTTCCAGCAGGCCGATGCCGAAAGCTGCACCGCCAGCGAGAGCAATATCGGTGACAGGGCCGGTCAGTTTTTTGAGCTCAACGATAAAGGCGGGAGCGTCATGAGTAAAGTTTTCCCAGTAAGCGGCCACACCCTCACCGACAATCGGCAGGCCTTTCACCCAGTTTGGTGGAGCTGAGGGGCCCTGCTCTAGGACGCGCGTTATTCCCTCGGCCAGGTTCCTTATATCGTCGGCGAGCGCCGTGACGAGGAAAGCAAGCGGTGCGGCCACAACAAAGACGGCCAGCATCGTCATAGCTGCGGCGGCAGCCGCCCGGTTGCCTCCGACAGCACGTTCACATCGGCGGTAGATAGGCCATGTCGAGAAACAAAGCACCGCGGCCCACATTATTGCCGAGAGGAAGGGCCAAAGGACGAGAGCGCAACCAATCGCCAACAGCACAAGTGCGCCGATGCCCAGAAGCTGCTCGACCAGTCTGCTTAGAGGATTCATGACCACTGCTCCGGTTCCTTGCGATTCTACTCCAGACACTCGTCGACAATCGCAACTACCTCGCTCATAGTCATGCACGGACATCAAGTGGGGCAGATTTCGTCGCAATCGCACAGCAGACGACTGCTTCGAAGCGACGGCGACTGGCAGCCTGCTTGTTTCCAACCAATATACATCTAGTTGTTAGGCGTTATATAAATTCCAATATTCATAATATATTGTATATTATTATTTGGTGCATGAACCATCATTGCGGCGCTTTTGCTTGTCAATCTTTTCAAGTGCGACGGGATGAGACGCGATCGAGCTCAATTTTGGTGAGGACGTGAATTTTTCGATCGCGACGAATAGAACTAGATGGAGAAAAGACATGTCCTTGGGAATGATACTTCTAATTATTCTTATAATATTTCTCTTGGGCGGGTTTAGTGGACGATTCGGAGGCTATGGCTACGGTTACGGGCACGGCGGCATTGGTGTCCTCGGCGTCGTGGCGATCGTTCTGCTCATTCTGGTCCTTACGGGCAGACTTTAGGCCGACGCCATGGTGAACCTGAAATCAGAATTGAAACGACGCTTGCGCGCTAAACGGGCGGCCAAAACCACAGGATCAGAGGCACGCCCAGCAAGACCACAATGAACGACAGCGGCAGTCCCAACTTCCAATAGTCGCCGAAGCGATAACCGCCCGGACCCAGCACCAAAGTATTGCATTGGTGTCCGACAGGCGTGAGAAAATCGCAGGCCGCCCCCACCGCGACTGCCATCAGAAAGGCGTCCGGATTGTAGCCAAGGCGCTGAGCAAGCGTTACCGCGATCGGGGCAACTACGAGAACGGTGGCTGCATTGTTCAAAAACGGCGTCGCCGCCATTGCTGCCACCATGATCATTGCAAGCGCGCCGTAGGGGGGCAAGGTGGTGGAGAGCTGAGCGAGGCCGCCGGCGATCAGGTCAGCACCACCGGTCGTACGGATCGACTCGCTGACTGGAATGAGAGCGCCGAGCATGATCAGGATGGGCCAATCGACAGCGTCGTAAGCTTCCCGAAGCGAAAGTGAACCGAGCAGTACCGTCAGGACAGCAGCAGCAAAGAAGGCTGTGGCAACGGGCAGCAGGCCTAATGCCGTTAGCAGCATGGCACCAGCCAGGACCAGCACCGGGATCAGGCCCTTTCGCGGATTGCCCAAGCGGATCTCACGCCCGGCCAACGGAAGAAGACCGAGTTCCATCAGCCTGGTCGGGAGAAGTACCAGATCGCCCTTCAAAACGAGAACGTCGCCTGGTCTTAACGCGATGTCGCGCAAACGCTCGGTGAAGCGCTTGCTGCTCCGGCTCACCGCGAGAAGATTGATATTGAAACGGTCATGTAGCGCCAAGCGCTTGGCGGTTTGCCCGATCAAAACCGATCTCGGGCCGATCACTACCTCAATTCCGGCAATCTCCTCGTCGACTCCTTTTGCTTCCGTGGGGCGGTCGTGCCCCTCCAGTTCCAGACGGGCGCGACTGATGCCTCGCTCCAACGCTTGAGGGTCTCCCTCCAACAGAACGATATCGCCCTGACGAAGGACGGCGTCCGGCCGTGGCATCAGGCGCTCGACCCGGTTGCGAACAAGGCCGGTGACAAGGACCTCCTCGTCCAACAAGGTCGACAAATGACCGATCGACTTGCCGAGAACCGTCGACTTCGCAGTAATGCGTGCCTCTGTCATGTAGTCCTTGATGTTAAGCGCCTTCTCCATTGTCGGGACCGCCTCGCGTCCCCAGGGAAGCAGTCGGTAGCCAAACGCCAGAAAGACTACCCCCGCTGCGGCAAGCCCTAAGCCGACAGGAGTGAAATCGAACATGTTGAAAGGTCGGCCCGTCAGTTCCTCGCGCATCCGGGAAACGACAATATTCGGCGATGTGCCAATGAGGGTCATGAGCCCGCCAAGCAATGAACCGAACGCCATCGGCATGAGAAAGGACGAAGGGGAAGCTTTCGACCGGCGCGCCATCTGGAATGCGACTGGGATCATCATCGCCAGCGCGCCGATGTTCTTGATGAACACGGAGAGAACCGAGACGGTCGTCACGAGAATAACAACCTGAGCCTGCACGGAGGTCACGCTGGGCGCGACGCGATGGAGGAATGCCCCTATGACACCACTGCGCTCAATCGCGGCGCTTACGACAAGCGCGCTGGCTACAATGATGACAATGTCGTCCCCGAAGCCGGAGAACGCTGCCTTGTGCGGCACGATGCCGGTGAAAACTGCGGCAAGCAGCGCGAGAACTGCAATGAGGTCGTAGCGAAGCCGTCCCCATATGAAAGCGACCATCAGGCCGATCAGAATGGCGAAGGCGAAAGCCTGAGCTTGTGTCATGGATAAAGTCCCAACCAACTCATCCATTGCCAGGTCCATTTTACGCGCCTGAAAGAGCTAATGTCGGGATAACTTACCAGCTTCTGCTCAACGCGCTGCACCCCGAACGTCCGTCCAGGATGCTTTCCAGCTTCGTAGGGCGGACGCACGCATGATCAGACGACTACAGGATGCCTCCGAACAGGACCGAATAGACAATCACGGCAATCGCCAGAGTAAAGGCAAGCGATACGAACAAGCGCGTGAAATCGTAGGTATAGAAGCGGGCGGGGATGAGGTTTTTCATAGCGACCTCCTTTTTTCGTTCTGGTTGGGCCCAAAGCGCGGCGTCCGCTGCGCTTCAGGATAGTGAGCGACTGCAACTCGTGCTGACCTTGCCGAGGACGTCCGCTGGAACTTGGATATCGGCCATAATGCCTGCTACGAGTTCGTCGCGCTTTGCACGGTTGTCGTAGCCCTTCAATGTTGCGAGGTCGGTGCTGCTGGCAGTAGCCATTCGCCCTGCGGCAGTTGAACATATCCCCGCAAGCGCATCCACTCTGGCCGTCTCTGCCGCCAGGGTGCTGGCAGTGGTAGTGGTAATCCATCCAGCGTTGAAGCCGATGGTTGGCGCGGCGATAAGCCCAACGACTAAACCAATCGCGTAGGGCTTTGTCCGTTCAAGAATTTGATCGAGTGTCATGGTTTCATTCCCTTTAATCAGGTGATTATCGGGATCGTTACGGGCCCGCGCTCCGACCAGGAGCCAATGGCAATCCAGATTTTCTACAGTGCTCTCTAAATTAGCTAATGTAAACAGACATCAACAATGTTTGTTAGAAAATATACCAAAATTAAAAGTCACGAATAACTTTGGGTACACATCATTCTTCTTCGGAAGATTATTATACATCAATGTAGCAATGCCGGTACGGAGCGGCTTTTTTTCATGCATGGGTGGCCTTGTTTTTAGAAAACGTAGTAAAGCCTCAATCAGCTTATATAGATTGGACTTTGTTCTGGGGCCAGTTCGGCCTTTCGCTTCATCAGAGGCGCTGGACTCACCGACCATTGATCCGGCTTATCGGCCTGTCGGTACGCCTCAGAATTCGAGCAAATATTTCCCCGGTATGCATCCGCGATGATGCCAAGGCGCGTCAGCGGGGAAGATGATTTGGAGATTGAATGGGGCATGGCACCCCTTCGCTAAAGAACAGTGGCGACACGCCCCGAGGAGGGTCACAAGATGAAAAGCAAACACGAAGAGCACGCGCTCGCGATCAGTGCATGGGAGTCTGAAGGCGGTGCGCCCGACAGATCCGGACGACTTTATCAATATGGCCGCCGTTTCGAGGGAGACGGCACCTATACGATCTACCACGTCTTTACGGGAGAGGTTGCAAGGGTAGGCTGCTGGACGATGGAGGGGCTCAGCCCCAAGAATGCTGCGCGGGCGCTGCGCGCTCTCAATGCCCCCCGAGCGGCTCCGGAATAAGCGATGCGCGGCTACCCGGACGATATTGTCGCAGCCCTGAGCGAGACCGAGGTGCGCACCCTTCGGCGCGTATTCGAGTGGTTTGTAAGGTCACACTAGGAGGACGACCCACATCTACACGGCCTGCCGGGAGAAACATCGAAATAATCAAACGATGAAAAAACGACACGGGAGAAAGTCAATGAAATCGCATGTCGGGAGTTTTGGATACTGTTTCAGACCGGTTGAGTTCTGATTCGCTCTTCGTTTGTATTGGCGCTCGGGGCGGTCGCCTATTTTACGTTGTACGACGTCTTCTGGTAGGTGCAGGAGCGAAAGATAATATGAAGCTATTTCCGAAATTTCGCATAAAACAAAGCCCGCCAAAACCGCGGACTTTGTCACGAAGATTAACTGGGCGAACTAATATTCTCAATCTCGCAATACGGGGCAGCTCAAATAAGGATCATCCTCCGCTAGGCAGGGCCGGTCCAGTAACATTTTGGGGGCACTGGAAACAGGCGGCGACCGAGAGGGCGTCTCCACAGCGGTTCAATCCTTCAAGGTCACCCCTCACCATAGTTTTCTGTGGGCCAACAATAAGCAAGCCGGGAACCAACCCTAGCGGTGAACAAGAGCGCGAGGACAGTTCTGGCACACTGAGGCGCAAGACATAGGTCATGGCAATCTCCTCAGCGGCTACGGGTCATGCCCCAGTCGATCGGTTCAAGATTGCTCTCAGCGCTGACGCGGTCCTGTCCGAGCTCTTCATTGCGAATTCGATATTGGGGCGTGTTGTCCCGCAGGGGCATCCTTGCCGTGATGCGGTAAGTCTCCGCCGCGCGCGGCGAGAGATGACTGCGATCCCTAAGGCGAACGGAGAGTCCTACGGGGTAGCGATGTTGTGACATGGTCATTGCCCTCATTGTTTTGGCGTGTTCGAAATCTCGGCGCCGCCAAGGGCGACCAGACGCGCCAGGTCGTCGGGTTCGATCTGGATCAACCGCATGCGGTAGCGGTTCTCGACCGTCGCGGGCAGGTTGATGAAGGTGGCGACGCGGCGATAGGCGGCCCAGGAAAGCCCCTCGATCAGCACCTCGTCGTCATCGATTTCGTAGTCACCAGCGGCAATCGTCTCATCGACGCCCGGCAATGAAAAAGGCCGGTCGAAGTGGATTGTGCGGTGTTTCGTTCGGTTGAACATGTCATCTCCTTTCGACACAGGCACTGCCGGCGTCGCTGGCACGCGAACTCGCTTCTGTCGAAAGTGGATGCGTCAGAACCGCCGCGTTCACGCGGCAGGACACACCGTCACGACAATCGAACAGGGGAAAAAGTGGCGGGTCGGGTCTCTGACGCCGCGAGAAGCCAAGCTGGCCTAAGTCGACCTTGGAAGGATGCGCGGCAATTGCGGTCTATTCAAGATGTGGCGGAACAATTGAGTTTTCCGGCCGCAATCCTTGAACTGGCCCGCGGAGAACAGTGCTTCCACGGAACACCTATGCAGGCAGTGTACAGCCATGCGCCACGTTCCAGACTCGGTTCAACATGCCACCGACATCTGTGTGGGATGGTCACGGTTTGCGGGCTAGGGAGGACTTAAGATCGTAGCGAGAGGGTGGTGGTCCTCGACACGATTGCTCCGGCACACCTCCTTGGATATCCATCAACATCGGTTCGAATGATGCCCCTAGCATTCGGTTGGATTTTCGGGCTGGGCCGTTGCTGCGCTGCGGGGGCGACTTCATAACCGCTGAAAATCACAGGCGGCGGGCGAAACGCCCAAACCAGCACGATGCTCATCGCGACGAGTAACAGAGAGAAAACAAGACGATTTGACATGGCGCTATTCTCCCACTTTTGGAGCGCTTTGAATGCGGAAGCCAGCATTGGTCGCCATTGTCAGGTCAGGTATTTCTGGCAAGGAAACGGGCAAGCGCCTTCTGTCAGGCCTCGCCGGCTGTGTGGCACTTTCGATTGTCCCGTCATTGCTCGGCAACAAAGCACCCCTCTCAGCAGCGCTTTTTGCCGGATGATGACGTCGCGTTCGTAGAGCTAGCTCGCCTACGGCAAGCTCCTGTCGCAAAAAAGTTTACCACGTTCTGTCCTCGCGGTCTTGGACGAGGGATCGTTCGAAGAGTTTGAATGTACGTGTAACGGGATGGGGGACCATCAACGCTCGGCAGGCCTCATCGTCTCGCAGGACTTTACCGTGTTGGGCGGATCATTGTCTGAGACCCACGCTCAGAAGATCTGCAAGTTTATGGAGAACGGGGCTCCGGTCATCGGATTGAACGACTCCCGCGGCGCCCGCATCCACCGGGGGCGCGGTATATTCGCCCGCTATGACTGACTTCATCTTTATGGTTCGCGACAGCTCCTAGATGTTCGTAACCGGCCCGGACGTGGTGAAGACGGTCACCAACGAGATTGTGATTGCCGAAGAGCTCGGCGGTGCAAGGACGCACACGACCAAAGTCCTCCGTCGCCGACGGCGCATGCGAGAATGACGTCGAGACGCAACTTCGCTTTCCGAGCGTGTCCAGGCGCATCTCGATCCTCTCGGGATCGTCGACAACCGGACGAACTGGAGCTGACTCTCGATTGTTGAGAGGGAGGAAATCGAAAAGGATGCGGATGTGCTCAAGCGCTAAGCAGCTCGGCTGACACCCAGTCGGCGCATTTCGCGATACACGGTCGAACGACCAAGGCCGAGCTGTTTGGCGGCTTCAACTGGTGGCATTCCGGTGCTGACGAGCTTCATGGCTGCCTCAACTTTTTTCATGTCCAGGGGCTGACGGCCTGGCCGCTTCCCCTGCACCCTTGCGGCGGCAATGCCATCCTTCGTCCGCTCCGAGATCAGCCGCCGCTCAAAATGTGCTATGGCGCCGAATACGTGGAATACGAGTTCGCCGGCTGCCGATGACGTGTCGATCTTCTCTTCGAGGCTAAGAAGGTCGATTTTCCGCTCGCGTAGCATCTTTACCGTTTCGAGTAACTCTGCCAGCGATCGCCCGAGGCGATCGAGCCGCACGACCGCTAGAGTGTCGCCCATGCGGGCATAGGCAAGCAATTCGGCCAGGCCAGGCCGGTCCATGCTTTTCCCGGATTTGACGTCGGTGAAGACCTTGATGGCGCCGGCCTGTTCAAGGCGCATGGTCTGACTGGCGACATCCTGATCGCCGGTGGACACACGCGCGTAACCCAGAATATCCCCCATTTTCCTGTCTCCGAAACGACCGTTCTGTGGACAACCGAAGCTGCGTGTATCGGAACACCGTGATTCCGTCCACAGAATATGTCTCTCTATTCCAGTCTGTCCATGAACTTGTGAAGCCTTTTATGGACGCCGGGAGAACCGCCAATGCGCAAGCACGAACTGCTGAGCGAAGCCGAGCGGGAACAATTGCTGGGGATCCCGATCGACCGTGATGACCTGGCCCGGCTCTACACGCTTGAGCCGCACGACATCGACCAGGTCCGGCTGCGGCGGGAAGACCGCAATCGCCTCGGCGTTGCCCTTCAGCTTGCGCTGTTTCGCCACCTGGCATGACTCTCGCTCAGATTCTTCAGAGCTCCGCCGGGCTTCCCGAAGAACTGGTGTCCTCCATCGCCGAGCAGCTCGACATACCGGCGGCCGCTCTCGCCGATTATGCGGGTCGGGAACAGACGATGACGGATCACGCCCGTGAGCTCGCGGGCGCGTATGGGCTTCGCGGGGCGGCCAGGACAGATATCCCCTTCATGATCGAGGCGGCCGCCAGGGCGGCCTGGGGCACGGACAAGGGCGTAGTCATCGCCGCCGGGGTGATCGACGCCTTGCGCCAAGCGAAGATTCTAGCTATCTCCTGCCGGAGCGAGCCGCCGCGCCGATCGTTGCCGACCTCGGACTGCCCACGGCCGCCGATGAATGGCTCCAACAACGTGGCCGCGAGCTCGACTGGCGGCTGAAGAAATTTGCGCAGCGCCTCAAACGGGACCAGCTCGAAGGCGTACGCTTTGTCGAGGATCGGCTGCAGATCTCGTCGGTCAAGACCGCAGTCCCCTGCGAAGCAGAAGCGCTTGCCGATCGGCTTGACGCGTTAATGCCGCGTATTCGCATCACCGAACTCCTGCATGAAGTCGCTCGCGAAACCGGCTTCATGGCGGCCTTCACAAACTGCGCACCTCCGAACGCTGTCCCAACGAGAGTGCCCTTCTCGCCGCTATTCTGGCCGATGCCACCAATCTTGGGCTCTCCCGGATGGCGGCTGCCAGCCAGGGCGTGACCCGCGACCAGCTCATCTGGACGCAGGATGCCTATGTCCGCGAGGATACCTATCGCGCAGCGCTCGCCACCATCATCACGCTCAACATCGCCTGCCGATCGCACGGATCTGGGGCGATGGCACGACTTCAAGCTCGGACGGGCAGTTCTTCCGCGGCGCAAAGCGCGGCGCCTCAGGCGGTGACATCAACGCCCGCTACGGCGTTGATCCCGGTTTCAGCTTCTACACTCACGTCTCCGACCAGCATGGCCCTTATCACGTCAAGGTGATTTCGGCGACGACGCACGAGGCACCTTATGTCCTCGACGGCCTGCTTCACCACGGGAGCAATCTCTCAATCATGGAGCATTACACCGACACCGGCGGCGCCACCGATCATGTGTTTGCGCTCTGCGCCATGCTCGGCTTCCGCTTTTGCCCGAGACTGCGCGACTTTCCGGACCGGCGGCTGATCCCGATCGACCACCCTGCGAGCTACCAGACGATCGCGCCGCTTCTCGGAAAACGCATCCGTGCCGACGTCATCCGCGAACATTGGGATGACGTCATGCGGCTCGTCGCCTCGCTCAAGGCCGGCCATGTCGCGCCCTCGGTGATGTTGCGGAAGCTTGCCGCCTATGAGCGTCAGAACCAGGTGGATATCGCCCTCCAGGAAATCGGCAAGGTCGAGCGGACCCTGTTCATGCTTGACTGGTTAAAGAATCCGGCACTGCGCCGCCGATGCCACGCCGGGCTCAACAAAGGCGAACAACGCCACGCCCTGGCGCAGGCCATCTACACATTCCGGCAGGGGCGCGTCATCGACCGCAGCCATGAAGCCCAGCAGTACCGGGCGTCAGGTTTGAACCTCGTCATTGCGGCGATCGTCTATTGGAACTCTATCTATATGGCCGACGCCGTGGCGCACCTACGCGCAGAAGGCGAAATTGCCCCAGACGACCTCTTGACCCACACCTCGCCGGTGGGATGGGAACACGTCGCCTTCTCCGGCGATTTCCTCTGGGATCGCGCCGCGACTGCGACCGCTCGGAAACCGCTCAACCTGACCGGATATGTTCTCTCTTAGCGTTGTTTCGCGGGAAACCAACGCCATGCCCTCTTGTACAGCGCCGGGCGAGCGGGCCGGCCAAACGCCGCCATGAGGTGGTCGGTCCGGCCGACACCCCCTGTCTCATCGTCGACATGCCTGGCATAGCGGTCATCGTCAATCGCCTTCGCCTTCGCTCCCGCGAGCCAGCGCTGAACGGATGCAATTCAATAGATCCTGCTCGTCAAACGGCTTTTCCAAGTAGCCGATAATATCGGGACCCAACCCACGCGCCCGCACGGTTTCGTCCGGATAGGCGGTGATCAGGACGGTTGGAATGCTCTCGCCCAACGCAACCAGTCGACGGTGCAGATCAAGCCCACTCATTCCGGGCATATGGATGTCCGTTACCAGACAGTCCGTGCGGCGGAGATGCGGAAATTTCAAGAAATCATCGGCGGATGAAAAAGCCTCGGCGTCAAATCCCAGCGACCTCATGAGGCCCTTGGTAGCTTCGCGCATCGACTGGTCGTCATCGACAATCGCAATCAGAGGCTTCTTGGTTGGCACTGCCGCCTCCAACTTCACGATAGGCGTCCTGCAAAAAATCTAGCGTTGCGGCTCAGGTCGTAACTTACATCAGCCTGTAAGGGCGACAAAGGCAGTGGAAGCTATACGATGGTATAGCCTCAGCCATAGCTTCTTAAAAACCGGTGGTCGCTGCGACACGTGAACTGCTGCGGTTGCAGAGATTGTTGGCCGCTGTTGCCATTTGGCGAGCCGGCGAGTCAGCCGGCATAAGGCGCCACGCCATGGCGGGCGCTCGATCGCCTCGTGGGCCTTGTGGCTGAGATGATTAGAGCGCATTCTCATGTGCGAGACGGCTTCGTTTCGTGACTGGCTGAGGGAGAGAGGGGAGTGTCCACATCGCGTCACCGGCGCTCTGCCGGTTGGGCTTCACCCGGGGCTTCAGCGGGTGCAGACCGCTCGCTCCCGCAAGCGCCGGTTCCCCGTGGGGGGCGATGACATGACCGAGGTGCCCGCAACTGTCATCGTCATAGATGATGATCCGGCCATCCGCGAGGCGCTTGGCAGCCTGCTCCGATCCGTCGGCTTTGACGTGAAACTCCTGGCCTCAGTGAACGACTTCCTCAAATCTGGTCGACCCGACGGGCCGACCTGCCTCGTGCTGGACGTCCGGCTGCCGGGACAAAGCGGCCTCGAATTTCAACGAGAGCTATCGCGGGAAAACATTCGGCTGCCGATCGTGTTCATCACCGGGCATGGCGACATTCCCATGTCCGTCCAAGCGATGAAAGGGGGAGCGATCGAGTTCCTGACCAAGCCGTTCCGCGATCAGGATCTACTCGACGCCGTGCACGTCGGCCTGGCCCGCGACCGGGTTTGGCTTGAGAATGAAAAGGCCTTGGCGACGTTGTATGCAAGTTACGAAAGTCTGACCCCTCGGGAGCGCGAGGTGATGGTTTTGGTGGTGGCGGGACGGCTGAACAAGCAGATCGCCGCCGATCTGGGAGTGAGCGAAATAACGGTGAAAGTCCACCGTAGCCAGGTCATGCAGAAGATGCGTGCCAAGTCCTTGCCCGAACTCGCCCGCATGGCGGACAAGCTGAGGCAGGCGTCTGAAAAGCCGCAAGACTCTTAAGTTCGTATAAGAACACATGGACCCGCGTATAGGTTATCCCTTCCACCTCGGTGTCCAATCCATCCTTTCAGCCAATGGTGATGGCGGAAGTGCGATGTTATGGTCGCGGGACTGCTTCCCGTGGGGCCATTTTCTCTTTTGGCCCCCTTTCAAGCCCCTCCCTGTTCCCGGGAGGGGTCTTTTATTTATTTCAAGCAAGCTGCGCGACCGGCCGCGCGTGTTCGCTACAGCGACCTTTTGGGCGCCCGATAAGACGCGGCGCTGCAGGACGGCCGCCGAGAACGAGTGAGCGGATCGATGTTTTTTTAAGTCGCACGACAGAAGGTGGGTCGCGGCGATCGGGAGCAATACGCCGTCGCGCGCCCCAAGACAGAGCAGCGGGGTCAAGCTCGAGATGCAAGCGCGGACGAAGAGACCCTTTTAAAGACGCCAATCCCCCTTTAATGTATGGTCGAGGAACGCTCCGAACGGTAAAGCTCCTCAAAGCCCTCTACAAGGCGGACAAGTTCGATTGAGTAGAACGAAAGACCGAACAGCGTCCCGGTCACGTACAGGGTAAACGCGCCCGTCTGGAGGTGCAGAGCCTGGGTTCCGAGGCGCGCGATGGGTTCGCGGGGCGTGACGGAAAAGGTCATCAAATGCGCTTCAGCGTGAGCATTCGGTGGTGATGGATAGTCTGACGGCATGTAGAGCGGATCGCTCGGTACAGTGGTCCGGCCTTCGGACATGCGCCGTGAGACAAGTTGCAGCGGGGCCAGATCGATTTCGATGCGATTGAGTTCCTGTGTCATGGTCACAATCCCTAGAAGGAGCGCGGAGGAACGAAGAGGCAAAGGGTGCGGCCGGTGGGCTCGCCGGCCACCGTGCAGTGGTGAAACTGCCCGTCCGGGCTGCTCTTGATGCGAGTATCCCGTGGCATGATGAGCTCCCCAGTGAGCTTGATGACATATCCTCGGGGGCCTTCGAGAACCGCTTGATCTCGAATTTCGCGGCAGTCCATTCCGCTGCAACAGGAGAACGGATATGTCCATCCGTTAGGCTGTGCCGCCGTTGGCGTCGCATCATGCGCCGCTGCCGGACTAGCGATGGCGAGTGCGAGAAGAATAGCTGCTGGCTTGCTCATGGCGACTCCGCCTCTTGAGGTGCCGCCCGTCCATTCTTGGCGCTTGGGGAACGGCCCCGTGGGAGGATGTACGCTGACGATAGCAGCACGCTGCCCGACCTGCCTATTGATCGGGAGGACGGATCGGATACCAACGAGGAGCAGACGACCTATACTCGGGTCTAAGTGCTCTAATGCGGGAATCAGGCAAAAACCCGCCGAGCCCCGGCTGACGATCATGGTTGAGATGGATCAACCCTGTGCGATGATCCGCGACGAGGTCGTCCGGGCAAGGAAGCGCTTGAATGCCTGGAGCGTCTCCGGGCTGGATGCTCCATCCCCTCTGCATCGATGCGAGCTGTCTCGGGCGAAACACCGATCGAGCACAGGAAGGATTCGACGATCTGGTGCCGCTCGCGGCAAAGTTCGGCAAGCTTCCGGCCCGCTCGGTGAGAAAGATGCCGCGATAGCGGCGCTGCTGGATGTAGCCCTCGGAGATCAACCGTTTCAGCATCTTGGCGACGGTCGGCTGGGCCACGCCGAGGCGCTGGGCAATATCCACCTGACGGGCCTCCCCGCCATCTTCGAGAAGGTCGGCGATAAGTTCGACATAGTCTTCGACGAGCTCGGTGCGGCGATTGTTCCGTGTCTGCCGGAAGCTTTCGACCCGCGCCTCGGCATCGATCAGGCCCGCTTCGCCGCCAAGGACGACGATCTCGACAATCTTCGCCACATCGCCGCCGTCGCCACCCGCGCCGGCAAGCGCTGGGCCGTTCCGGCAGCAAACCCGAGACTGCGGGAGACAGCACTGTCGCTGGCGCCAAGTTTTGTGATGCTCGGCGATGAGCTCTCGGCCCTTTCGGCAGGGTTTTCAGCAATGATCGGATCGCTTCCGGGCCGGCGCTGAATTCGAACTCGTCTCAGCCTTCTGCCACGAGATTTGCCAGAGCCAGAGACGCGGTGAGGCCGGGCGATTCTATGCCGAACAGGTTGATCAGCCCGGGGACGCCGTGCACGGCAGGACCCTGAACAACGAAGTCCTGGCTGGCCACTTCGGGAGGTACGATTTTCGGCCGGATACCGGAATAAGCGGGCAGCAATGCGCCATCCTTCAGGTCGGGGAAATAGCGGCGCACCCCGGCATAGAAAAGCGGGGCCTTTGCCGGATCGACTTCATAGTGCAGCGTGTCGACCCATTCAATATCCGGACCGAATCGGGCTTGGCCGGCCAGGTCGAGCGTCAGGTGGATCCCCAAGCCTCCCTTGACCGGAACGGGATAGATCAGACGCGAGAAAGGCGCCCTTCCGACAAGCGAGAAATAATCCCCCTTCGCGAAATATTCCTTCGGCACGAGCGCAGGCGGCATTCCGTCGATGCGGCGGGCCAGCTTCGGTGCGGCGAGGCCGGCAGCGTTGATCAACAGGCGGCAGCTGATGCTCACCGGTTCGGCGCCGCCGACGTCGATGACGATGCCGCGCTGGGTCGCCCGACCCTGCTCGACAGGGCTGTTGCAAACGAGAACCGCCCCAGCGTTCTCGGCATCGCCAAGCAGCGACAGCATATAGGCGTGACTGTCGACGATGCCGGTCGAGGGCGACAGGAGCGCGCCGTTTGCGGCAAGCGCCGGTTCGAGGGAGTGCGCCTCCGCAGCCGAGATCTCCCTGAGATCCGACACGCCATTCCTTGCCGCCTTTGCGGCGATCGCCGGTAGCTGTTCCAGCTCCGGTTCAGAGGTCGCGACGATCAGCTTCCCGCACTGCCTGTGCGGGATGCCGCGCTCCCGGCAATAGGCATAAAGCAATCCCCTGCCCTCCACGCACAGGCGTGCCATCACGCTGCCCGGCGGATAATAGATACCGGCGTGGATGACTTCGCTGTTGCGCGACGAGGTTTCGCTACCGATGCGATCGGCAGCTTCGAGGATAATTACCTCGCGCCCGGCCAGCGCCAGGGCGCGTGCGACGGCAAGCCCGACAACACCCGCTCCCGCGACGATACATTCCACGTGCTCCAAGGACATGTCCGACCCTTAGCACAGGATGCGGCCGCGATGAAATGACCCGTTATTTCTATGCTTCCTTGCCCATTCGGGTCATGCCTAATCCTTGACTATGGAGCCCGCTGTGCGAGCCTTGATGCGGAGGGGCCGAGCTCTTCAGACGGAGCTATCAAACAACTCGCGAGGCGAGCGGGCCAAAACTCACGTTCGATGCACCTACCCCCAGACTCGTCCTCGGCGACGGGTCACCCTTCCCCATTTTATGGGAGGCTCCCATGTTCAGCAGGAAGGATTGGCAAGCCCAAGAGACTGAGGCTTCATCGGCTTTTGCCGTTGGCGTCTTGCTACTGTCGGTTTGCCTCATTGTCGCCTATCTGGTGCTGGGTGTCGCGGGCGATAAAACGCCCGGCGCCAAGGTCTATTCCCCGCTCACGCAAGAGAGGCTTTCGCCACCCGGGAGATCATAAGTGGGCGATCTCCAGCGAAAGCCCTCTCCCCTGACCTCGGCGTTTAGATGATCACCTGTTCCCCCAACTCGACGACGCGATTGGCGGGCAGATGGAAGTAGTCGGTCGGATCGATCGCCGAGTCCGCCATCGCTATGAACAGCCTGTCCTGCCATCTCGGCATGCCGGAGGCGGGATCCGCGACAAGCTTGCGCCGGCCGAGATAGAAGGACGTCGACATGATCTCGAACTTGAAACCCTCCTTGCGGCAGCGCGCCAGCGCCCTCGAGACATTCTGGTCGTCCATGAAGCCAAATCTCAGCTCCAGCTTGCTGAACCGATCGGAGAGCTTCGTCAGCGTGTAGCGGTCCTTCTCCGCGACATAGGGCACCCTGGCGGTCTTGATGGTCAGGATGACATTGTGCTCGTGAAGCACATGATTGTGCTTGATGTTGTGCAGGAGAACGGATGGGGTCGTCTCCGGCGTGGCGGTCAGGAAGATCGCCGTTCCCGGCACCTCCACCGGAGCGTGCACGGATTTTCGTTCGACCGCGGCAATGAATTGGTCGAGAGGCACTTCCAGACGGGCCGTCTTCTCGCGCAGAAGCGCCACGCCCCTCCGCCAGGTCCACATAATCGTGATCATCGTTCCGGCGAAGAGGATCGGCACGTACCCGCCGTGGTGAATCTTGAAAAGGTTGGCGCCGAGAAAGACCATTTCCAGCAAGAACAAGGGAAGCAGGATCGCAACCGCAGTCAACACCGCCCAGCCCCACTGCCGGCGAACGAACTCGAACGCAAGAACCGTGTCGATCAGCATGGCGCCGGTGATCGATACGCCATAGGCGGGGGCGAGAGACTCGGAACTGCCGAATACAAACATGAGGACGAGCACGCCGGTCAGGAGCGCGGTGTTGACCAGAGGCAGATAAATCTGGCCCGTATGCGTTTCCGAGGTGTAGCAGATCTCGAACCGCGGCAGGAATCCGAGATGGATCGCTTGCCGCACCAGCGAAAACGCTCCGGTTATCACCGACTGGCTGGCAATGATCGTCGCAAGCGTGGCAAGAATCACCACCGGCAACAAGGCCCAGCTCGGAAACATCAGGAAAAATGGATCGGAAATGGCCTCGGGATGCGACAGCACGAAAGCGCCTTGTCCGAGATAGTTCAAGGTCAGCGCCGGAAATACGACCGCGGCCCAGGCCGCCTGAATCGGCGCGCGCCCAAAGTGGCCGAGATCGGCATAGAGGGCTTCTGCCCCGGTGACCGTCAGGAACACCGCTCCAAGAACGATGAACCCGACGAGACCGGCATTCCATAAGAAAACAACGGCGTGCACGGGGTTGAAAGCTCCCAGGATCGCCAGATCGTCGCCAATATGGACGATACCCACAGCGCCCAAGACCAGAAACCAGATGAGTGTAATCGGCCCGAAGAAAATCGAAACCGCGCCGGTACCACGCGACTGAACGGCAAACAACAGCACCATGATCGCGACGGAAATCGGCAGCACGTAATCGTGCAGGGCGGGCGTCACAAGCTTCAGCCCCTCGACGGCCGAGAGCACCGAGAGCGCCGGTGTGATCATCGCGTCACCGATGAACAGCGAGGCACCGAAAATGCCGGTGAAGAACATCAGTACGGGATACTTGGTGCCCTTCTTCATCAACAGGGCAAGGAGGGCCAAAGTACCGCCCTCGCCATTGTTATCGGCGCGAAGCAGCAAGATCACGTATTTGATCGTGACGATGATCGTCAGCGTCCAGATGACGAGGGAGATGAGGCCGATGATCTCTCCTCGGTCGACACCGCCCGCTGCAAACGGGCGTAGGGCCTCGCGAAACGCGTAGAGGGGGCTGGTGCCAATGTCGCCGTAGACCACGCCGACGGACCCAAGCGTGAGGGCGAGAAACTGGCGCAGGCCTTTGGCTTGCGCCGGTGCATGGTCGACGGAGGCGGTCATGGGTTCTCCACGTCAGAAAGTCCCCGGAGTGACGGACGCGCGTGATGCTGGCCTCCCCGAACAATCCTTTCGGGCGGGGCAACAACTTCTCTGCAAACGCGCGGAACACGGAGAAGTTTCTATCTACGTACAGGACTGTACCGCTGACTTCCATGGCCGCGGAAGGGCATCCAGCAGAAATCCATTCGGACCACTTACCGAACGGGCCGGCAGCCGTCGGTGCGGATGTGTGTTGGGCAAGAGGCAAGGCCGCCGCTTGATTGGTCCCGGTCGCGGTACCGGCCGGCTGGGCTATCCTGCAATTGCAGATCGGTTGGGATCGGATTCATCCAGGTGAATGCGATCGCGGCCGGCGAGCTTGGCCATGTATAGAGCCCGGTCCGCCCGGGCATAGAGGCTGAGCGCCGTATCGCCGGACTGAGCGCCCGCGATGCCTGCTGAAAACGTATATCCGAAGTCGGGTCGCTCCTGAAGCGGACGGGACTTGCGGACGGAGGCGAGCATCCTTTCGAGGATCAGCTTGGCCTGCTCAATGGGAGTGGCTGGAAGGGTGAGCACGAATTCCTCGCCGCCGACCCTTCCGAAGCAGTCGGTCCGCCGCACCAGACGGTGAATGCGCATGGCGAAGTCTCTCAGGACCGAATCGCCGGTTTGATGGCCGAACTGGTCGTTGATGCTCTTGAAGCGGTCGATGTCCAGCACGCAAAGGCAGCCTGGCGAGGCCTGGTTGCCGCCGTGCCGCTGCAACATGTCCCCGATTCTCGCCGTCACGAAACGGCGGTTGGCGACCCCGGTCAATTCATCGGTGTAGGAAGCCTTGATCGCCAGGTCCCGGTCCTGTCGTACCGTGCGCGTCTTGGCCTTGAGGCCAGTCACATCGGTGGCGACGCAAAGCATCCACCCGTCTTTCTCGACGGTTTCGGTCATCCAAACCCAGCGCCCGTCGAACAGATCGGTTTCAAACGCCCTGAAACCTACTTTGCCGCGGCGCGACTGGGTCGATCGCAGCCATTCTTCGAAGTCTCCTGCGCGAATGACGGTTCCTCGTTGGGCATGGAAATTCCGCCGCATCAAGTCCGGCCAGAGGGGCTTCTCATCCGCTTCGATGAAATAGGCTGATCGGAATGCCGCGTTGGCGTAGCGCAGCCTATCGAACTCGTCGTAGGCTGCGACGAGAACAGGAGAGGTCTCGAAGAGTTCTATGAGTCGCGTGATGTCCTTCGCCATATCCTTCGATTTTAGACCGTCTTCGTTAATGCAAAAATTAGGATGGTGGTGAGAGTTCAAAGGTTGCCGCTATCACTGCACCTGATCTTGTCGAGAAAACGGTTGCAGCGGCACATCCCTTAGCAGGGAAGACGAGCCGCGGGGAGTCTTCTAGCATTGCCAGATCGATCGTCCGCTACGCTCAGACTTCACTGCTCCCGAGGGCAAACCAGTACTTGCGCAGTGCCGCAACGCCGCTACCTGCAGTGACTCGTCTTCGTCTCAATCAGGGGTACACTGAAGGTTTCCCGCACATGCTCGGGCGTTACGGATGTGCGAATCCGCCCCCGTCGAGAGGAGATGAACCATGTCGACGTCTCGCGACCGGTGTAGCACTTTCGGCCCCATGGAGGTGGACCTGCTGCACAGCATCTTCGAACAGATCTTGGAGGAAAGGGGCGTAGACAGCAGCGGCGAGAAGGCGAACGAAATCGCCGCAAGATTGATCTCCGTCTATCAATCCGGCGTTCGCGACGTCGAAATGCTGAAGAAGCTGTGCATACGTCCGAAAGACTGATTTCCCTGTGTGGGCGCCCCGTTGAGAACAGGCTCGCTCGATCGCCGGCTTCCCGCACTTCCAGCAGAACGGCAGGGTGGCGGCGCCTGCCCGTCGCAATGGAACCATTGTAGACTTCATGAATTTAAGGATGTCAGTCCCACTCTTGGGGCGGCAACCAATGTCCCCAACGTTGGCAAGCAGTGTCCGCAAATCATGCGGACACTGCTTTGTTCTGTTGACGGTTTGCTTCCGCGACTAGGAGCGGCTCGCACAATTCTTCAATATACCCGGCCGTCAGTGCAGGGTCTTGTTCCCGGGGAATGGGGCGGTGTTGCTCTCGGCACTTTTCGTGCTCATGCTCATTGCCATGGCATAGTCTTCGGTAAGTTCCATGAGAGCGAGCGCGATCTCTTGCCACGACCAACCGGCGCCCTCCGCCAGGCTCGTGAAGACTTGAAAATCCTCTTCCAGCGCACGCTCGCACTCTAACCGGCGGTCCGTTGGCTGGGGGTAGCTGATCGTGTCCGTGACCTTGGGCATCGTTCCTCCTAGTGCAGGGGGAAACTCGCAGAGGACGAGGCGGGTTCCATTGGACCGCTCCGAAATGCACGTGGCTGCCGGAATCTCGCTTGAAACGAACAAAGCAACCAAGCGCAACGTTACTGTCGAGAGCGTGGAGACTGGCCATGGTTCCGCACAATCAGTGGAGGCGCCGAAAGGAAGCTCAACAAGGCGAGTTCGCGGCCTTCGCCTATGACCGGAGCGCCGTCGAGCGGTTTCGCCAGGCGTTTCCACGCGCCCGATGGGACGACGAACGCAAGAGCTGGTTCGTGCCGGGCAAGATGGCCGCCCGTCGCATCGAACGATGGCTGGCACGGGAGGCCGAGCGCAACGACGTCTATGGGGATGTCAAAGGCCGCGACGCTTATGATTTCGAGCCCATCGACAGCCGGTATCTCGAGGTCGGCGATGACCTGCGGGTTCGAACGCCCTATTCGAAATCGGTGATCGAAGCGATGCGCGAAATTCCCTGGGCACACTGGGACGAAGACTTGCGGGTCTGGCGCGTGCCCTTCCGGTCCTACGAAGAACTGCTGCGACGCTGGCCCGAGATCGAGGAGGCGGCGCGACGAAGCGAGCCCGAGGAAAGGAAACGCCGCCGCGAGGCGCAAAAAGATTCCGAGGCCCAAAGAGCGGCGAGCGCGCGCGCCGCCGAACGGCGCCGGCGACGCTATCCCCTGCCCGCTGACGATCTACCGCCCCTAGGTCGTCCTGTTGCAACAAAGCAGTATGGAATCATCGTCTTTGTCGAACTCGCCGGCGAAGTCGCCGAGGCGGCGGCGCTGGCGGAATACTATCCTCATGCCGACCGAACCGTCGATCATGTCTGGGGAAGATGGCGCGCCCCGACCCTTGCCGAACTCATTGCGACATGGCCTGCCCGCCGGGAGCCTGGGCCCGAGGCGCTTTCCAGGGGATGGTGGCAGCCGACATTGGCCGCGTTGAGAGTTGCGCGCAGAAACGCCCGATCTTTCGCGCGACGCCAGCAAGCGAAGCAGCCGGCGAGTGCTGCCGCGCATCGCACCAGCACCCATTAGCGAAAGCCGCTCGAACGAAATGATGCGTGCCAGTTGCGGCGCCGCTTTGCAGGCTGTCGAACTGCGGCTATGTTCCTTATCCGTTCTTGCTCGATTCGCGGCAATCCCGCAGCCTTAACAGGTGTTCACGTCGCGCGAGCGCAACTGGAGGCGGGACGAGGGCTGATGAGCGCGGCTTATCTGGAAAAATTGAACGAGCGCCAGCGCAGTGCGGTCGAATACGGTGTCGGGCCGGACGTCAGTACCGTTGGTCCGCTTCTCATTATCGCTGGTGCCGGCTCGGGCAAGACGAACACGCTTGCCCACCGGGTCGCGCATCTGGTCGTCAATGGCGCCGATCCCCGCCGTATCCTCCTGATGACCTTCTCGCGCCGGGCGGCCGCCGAGATGGGCCGAAGGGTCGAACGCATCTGCAGTCAGGTGCTCGGCGGAAAAGCCGGCACCGTTTCCGACGCGCTTGCCTGGGCGGGAACGTTTCATGGGATCGGCGCGCGGCTTCTGCGCGAACATGCGGCGGAAATCGGTGTCGATCCGGATTTCACCATTCACGATCGGGAAGACAGCGCCGATCTAATGAACATCGTCCGGCACGAGCTCGGCTTCTCGAAGACTGAAAACCGTTTCCCGACCAAGGCAACCTGCCTTGCCATCTATTCACGGGCGGTCAATGCGGAACAGCCGCTCGATGAGGTGCTGCGCGATAATTTTCCCTGGTGTAGCGCCTGGGAAAAGCAGCTGCGCGCGCTCTTCGGCGCCTATGTCGAGGCGAAGCAGGCGCAGAACGTACTCGATTACGACGACCTGCTGCTCTACTGGGCGCAGATGATGGGCGATGCCGTTCTCGCCGAGGATGTCGGTGGGCGGTTCGATCACGTGCTCGTTGACGAATATCAGGATACCAACCGGCTGCAGGCTTCGATCCTGATGGCTTTGAAGCCGAAAGGACGGGGCCTTACGGTCGTCGGCGACGACGCGCAGTCGATCTATTCGTTCCGCGCCGCGACGGTGCGCAACATTCTGGATTTCCCGGCGACGTTCACGCCCGCTGCGGAGGTCATCACGCTCGATCGGAATTACCGCTCGACACGGCCGATCCTCGCTGCCGCCAATGGGGTTATCGAACTTGCCCGCGAGCGCTTCACCAAGAACCTCTGGACCGAGCGGGAATCGGCCGAACGGCCGCGGCTCGTCACCGTGCGCGACGAGGCCGATCAGTCCAACTATATCGTCGACCAGGTGCTGCAGAACCGCGAATGCGGAATGCTCCTGAAGCAACAGGCCGTGCTCTTCCGCACCTCGCACCACAGCGGCTCGCTCGAAGTGGAATTGACCCGCCGCAATATTCCGTTCGTGAAGTTCGGCGGCCTCAAATTCCTGGACAGCGCGCATGTGAAAGACATGCTTGCGGCTTTGCGCTTCGCCCAAAATCCCCGCGACCGGGTGGCGGGATTCCGGCTGATGCAATTGCTGCCGGGCGTCGGTCCGCAGTCGGCCGGGCGTGTGCTCGATGCGATCGCCGCCGACTTGGAGCCGCTGGCGGCGCTCTCAGAAATCCCCGCCCCGCCTCGCTCGGGTGATGGCTGGACGTCCTTCGTCGACATGCTGCAGACCTTGCGGGCCGGCCGGAGCGGCTGGCCGTCCGAAATCAGCATCGCCCGCGCGTGGTACGAACCGCATCTCGAGCGCATCCATGAGGACGCCGAGATGCGCAGGGCCGACCTCTTGCAGCTCGAGCAGATCGCCGCCGGCTATCCGTCGCGCGAGCGCTTCCTGACCGAACTCACGCTCGACCCGCCGGACGCCACCAGCGATCAGGCGGGCGTGCCACTGCTCGATGAGGACTATCTCATCCTCTCGACCGTCCACTCAGCCAAGGGACAGGAATGGAAATCCGTTTTCGTCCTCAATTGCGTCGACGGCTGCATACCCTCCGACCTCGGGGTTGGCAGCACCGCGGAGGTTGAGGAGGAACGGCGCCTGCTCTATGTCGCCATGACTCGCGCCAAGGACAGCCTGCATCTCGTCACGCCGCAGCGCTTTTTCACGCATGGCCAAAATGCCCAGGGCGACCGGCACGTCTATGCCTCGCGCAGCCGCTTCATTCCCGTAACTCTTCTGCAATTCTTCGAGTGCTCGGCCTGGCCTGTTGTCACTTCGGCTGCGGCAGGCCATCGTGAGGCGCAGCAATTGCGCGTCGATGTCCGGGCTCGCATGCGCGGCATGTGGCGTTAGGGAAGTGTCCTTGCCTGCTCGTTAGAATCGAATGCCCCGGCGTCGATGGAGCGAAAGCCAGCCGTCGCCGCCGATGCGGGCCTCGACGTCCGCATAGTGCTCCAATGTCAGGTGCGGTGTTCCGTTTGCCGCCGCATGAGCGCCGGTGATCACGGCCACTTCGGCGCCGGCGGAGCTACCCGCGAGTATCCCGGCCGGGGCGTCTTCGAAGACGAGGCAGTCCTCGGCGCGGACGCCGAGCCTCTGAGCGGCGAGACGGTAACCCTGCGGATCCGGCTTGCCCGCCGTGACATCCTCACCGGTAACCATGTGGTGCGGAACGGGAAGGCCGGCTGCGGCGAGACGGCGCTTGGCCAGTTCGAGCGGCGCCGACGTGACGATTGCCCAGCGCTCCGGCGGCAACGAATTGAGGAAGGCGATCGCCCCGGGTATTTCGACGATGCCGTCCACGTCGGCGATTTCCGCCGCCGCAAGCGCGTGCGCCTCGAGGTCCGGATCGACAGCGAGGCCAAGCTTGCGGATCGTGTCCGACGCACGCACGCCGTGCACCGATTTCATCAGCTCAAGGGGGTCGAGCCCGTTGCGGACCGCCCAGGCGCCCCAGACCCGTTCGACGACGGCCATGGAATTGAGCAGGGTGCCATCCATATCGAACAGCAGGGCAGCGAATTTCTTCGGGAATAGCGCAGTCGTCAGGGTATCCAAGCCGGCTCCTTAGAAAGGGTCTCGCGCGTCGCGTGGATTGCACAACTATCGCCGGACGGACCGGTGCACAACCGTATTCGGCGAATTGTGTAGCAGATGCCACAAAACAGCCAGCGGTGGGTCGGCAATGGCGCAAGCGGTCCTCTTCGGCTGCCGGACCGTTCTACACATGAACTGCCTTCTGCGACCTTGCCACGATGATGATACCGATGAGGGAAACGCCCAATCCCCCGGCCATCGCCCACGAAAGGGGTTCCCCGAACATCACCCAGGCCCAGATCATCGTCACCGGCGGGCTCAAGTACAGGATCGTCGTGACGCGAGTAGGGGAGGATTTCCTGAGCGCAAGATAGTAGAGGCTCCAACCGCCAAACGTCGCGACGAACACGAGCCAGAGAATGCCACCGATAAAACCAACATCAAGGACGGGCGAGACTCTGCCTTCATGCCAGGCGAACAGGGCGAAGATTGCGGCAGCCGAGAGGCATTGGATGCAGAGGCTCTGGTAGACCGGCATGGTGTTCGTCGGGCTGCGCTTCTGCAGCAGCGTTGCCAATGCAAGCGATAGCGTGCCGAGCACAGGAAGACCGTAGGCCCAGAGTGGGACATTGCCCATATCCAAGGACCAACCGGATGCGATCAGAACTCCAGCCAGACCGATCAACGAGCCGAGCCACTGACGTGCGGTTAGGGCCTGTCCGAGAATTGGCCATGACAGGAACGCCACCGCCAAGGGCAGCATGTCCGTGATAAGGGCGACGAGGCCGGTTGGGACGCCGAATGAGATCGCGAGTGCGAAGCCCGCGAGATACCCGGACATGGCGAGTGCACCAAACAGCACCTGGGAAAGCGCATCCTTCCACCTGATCGGCGGACCCACTGTCAGGGCGAAGGGCAGCAACACCAGCCCTGAGACCAGGCTTCGCCAAAACAGGATCAGAAAGATCGGAGCATGGTCGATCGCAAACCGGATGCCGACGAAACCGGCGCTCCAGGTAATCACCAGTGCCGCCTCGAGCAGGATAACGAAGAAGACCGTCCACACTTGACTGGCGCGCCGAAAGGGTAACGTCGCAATGTCTGTCATCGGTTCAGGCGTCGGGGTTCTGGAGGGTCGATAGCTGATCCATGACGGAGATGGCGATCTTGCGCGCTGTCTTCAGTCTGCCGTCATGTCCGTCGAGGCCTGCCCGAGCCATTGCCCCCTCGAGCAAAAACGACAGATGTTCCGCTGTCTCGGCGATCACCCCACCCGCTGTGGGGTGCATTTCCGATAGATATTGCTTGAAGAGCCGCTCCGCCTCGTCCTTCTGCATGGCGACTGTTGCTCGGCCGGGATCGCCGACCGGGAGTTCGGCGGCGGCGTTGAGAAGCCCGCATCCGCGGAACCCCCACCGATAGGCCAAGTCCGCGTGGTCAACATAGGAATCGAACACCGCCAGAACGCGCTCTCGAGGTGTCTTTGCATGCTTGAGGCGCTCTCGATACAGTTCCCGCCATTCGACATGGCGTGCCTGGAGGTAGGCATTTACCAGATCGGTCTTGGACGCGAAGTTGTTGTACAAGCTCATCTTCGCGACGCCTGCATGCGCGGTAATCGTGTCGATACCTGTCGCTCCAACCCCATCGCGGTAGAACAATTCGGCTGCGGCGTTCAGCAGGCGTTCCCTTGCAGGCGCCTTCTCGGGCATTGCTTACACTCCATCCAATATGTAGACCGGTCTACCTATTTTGATCGCATGTCAAGTGCCTACAGTTCTTCGGTGTGGACGGTCAACACTCAAATTTGAGATGAGCGACGCATTACATAACCGAATTCGCGCGAAACAATCGCTCCGGTTCGTGCTGCCGGAGCGATTGTGGCATTTGCTACCTGGCCGCCTCTTCTCGGACGCTCAGCCGCCGGCAATGAGAAAGTCGATCGGCCCGCCCGGCACGGCGTCGTCAAAGACGGCGCAGGAA
Organism: Sinorhizobium fredii USDA 257; assembly: GCF_000265205.3. Lineage (NCBI taxonomy): Bacteria > Pseudomonadati > Pseudomonadota > Alphaproteobacteria > Hyphomicrobiales > Rhizobiaceae > Ensifer > Ensifer fredii. Next base: position 1,192,379 of record NC_018000.1, on the reverse strand, counting down.
AGCACGCCGCCGAAGACTGCGCCCGAATCGACATTGGTCCTGTTGCCGACGGTCCGGGGATTGCTGCTGCTCGGCGTATGCCCGTGGCAGACATGTCTGCCCCAGTAATAGCCGGAATAGTTCGGCTCGGTACGCATCCACAGCAGAATGTCGTCGTCCTGCTCCTCAAGCGGGATGGTTTCCTCCACTCCGGCATGCACGAAAATCCGATAAGGCTCGATGATGATCGACGGAAGCTCGGCCATCCAGACCAGATGGCTCAAAGGTATGGCGCCACCATAGGACTCTAGCGTTTCGTCGCCGCCGTTCATCAGCCACGAGCTCATCTCGGCCAGACCCTTGCGGGCCGACAGCAGCATATCCTCATGGTTGCCCTTGAGCGTGATCCATTGCCAACCGGCCTTGGTCGGTCCTGCCATGATCCGTTCGACGACGCCTCGGCTCTCCGGGCCGCGGTCGACAAGGTCGCCGAGGAAGATGACCCTGCCTCCCGGTGCGGAGGACTCGATTGCCTCCAATAGGTCGTCGAGCTGTGCGAGACAGCCGTGAATGTCACCGACAGCGAATGTGAGACGTCGGCCATTCATGAGCCGGTGCTCTCGTAGGCGTCCAAGACGGCTTTCTCCATGGATGTGGACGAGAATCGATCCCTCACTCGTCTCAAGCCGCGCGATCAATCGCTGCAGCGAACACGTGGTTCATCTCACATCACTATCGCATTCTAATTCCAACCGAAATCGCTTTCGGCGCAAAAATGCGGAAACGCAACATGTTGGTTAATCTGAGGAGCAAGAACACCCGCGTAGGCACGCAGGAGCGCCTCCGCGGAGTGGTTCAACGGCGCGGCGTGCCCTTAGGAATGGCCGAACTGGTGATCGACACGGGATCGCTGGCGGGGAACGTATCTTCGAGCCCTTCCTCCAGCTGCTCTTCCAACGCGTCTCGGTCGTGCGCCTGGCGGGCGTTCGGGAGCGCGCCTTCGGGGACCGCTGGGGATCGCCTCGTCCCCGTTATGCCGAGCAGTTCACCGTCCGTCTCGATGGCGGCAGCGAGTATTTCTTTCGCCCGCACAACGGCATTCATCCGGTTGAGGGTGCCCTCCGCGTTCTGCGGGCATAGCACGGAAACGACCTCCCCCGTCGCACCGACGAATTCGACGGTGAAGCCCGCCTTGCCGCCGCGCTCGGGGAAGACTTGGATCCCAACGAACTGCATCGGTTCCTCCTCCCATCGAGGGCCCACGGTTACCGTGACAGAAACCGGAACGGTTTCGAGCATGCAGTCTACCAGATTTCCCGGACTGCCGACAGTTTGATGCGCGCGGCGCCGCTCCTGCTTTGTCCGCTGGTGGAACATGGGCGGCAACCGCTATAGAACTCCGTCTGGTGCGGCTCGCAGGCTGCTCTCGGCCGCGTGGTAACCCGGTGCCTCGTTCTTCCGTCCCGCCGGCCGCGTGCAGGCCGCGAAAGCGTCGAGTGAGCGGTTATAGACTCCCGTTTGCACGTCCATCATGCCGAGGACGGTATGGAAGAGGTTGTCATGCGACTTCGGGCTGGCTGCATCTTTCAAGAGACAGGCGGTGTCGACCCCCATCTCGGCCTGATATGGTTTCGAAAACCAGGCGATGAAGGGGACCTGCGTCTGTTCCTTCGGTGCAATCGCATAGGGCGCGCCGTGCAGGTAAATGCCGTTTTCGCCGAGCGATTCCCCATGATCCGACATGTAGATCATCGCGCCGGCAATTCGGTCCTGATGGTTCTCGAGCAACCTCGCGACGCTCGCCAGGACATGGTCCGTATAGAGGATCGTGTTGTTATAGGCATTGACGATTTCCTCCGTCGTGCAGTTCATCAGTTCCGGAGTGCGGCAGTCCGGCGTGAAGCGGCGGAACGCCTCGGGATAGCGCAGGTAATAGGAGGGGCCGTGGCTGCCGAGTTGATGCAGCACGATGACGCTGTCCTTGGTCGTTGCGCCGAGCTTTTTGTCCAGTTCGTCGAGGAAGATTTCGTCGAGACATTCGCCATTGTGGCACAGCGGGCTGTTCTTTCGGTGCGTCATGCTGGCGAAACTGATGAGATCGGCGATCCCCTTGCTGCCCGTATTGTTGTCCCACCAGGTAACGGAAACGCCCGCATGGGTCAGTACGTTGACGAGATTTTCGGTCGAGCGAGCCTTCCAGTCGCTGTACTGCTTGCGCGGATAGACGGAAAACATGCAGGGCAATGAGACGGCCGTTGCCGTGCCGCAGCTCGTCGTGTCGCGGTAGTTGACCACGCCAAGCGCCTTCAATTCCGGATTGGTCTCCCGGTCATACCCATTGAGGGAGAAATTCATCGCCCGCGCCGTCTCGCCCGCGACCACCACCACGACGACAGGCTTGCCGGACGCGGCGATGCGCGGCCCCTCTTTGGCATCAGTGCCGAGCGGCTGCACGACCAGATTACGTTCGCGATAGGTGGAGAGACCGTAGCGCACCGCCGACGAGATCGGCCCGGCCGGATTGAACCGTACCATCAGATCGCGATGCTCCCGCAGCGCATAGGCGATGCCGGCGAAGTTGGCGTAGATGAGCGCGCCGCTCAAGACAAGCGCCGGAGCAATGAAGAGGAAATTGACAACCGCCTTTGAGAAAAACCGACGATGCTTGACCTTCACCCAGGCGACAAGAAGCGAGGGGATGAGCGCGTAAAGCGCAAGATGAAGTGCAAGGCTGCTCGTGAGCAGATGACCCGCCTCGGGGCCAGTGGTGACGGCGGCGTTGCCGATCATGCCCTTATCGATGACGACGCCGAAGGTATCGGTGAAATAGGCGGCGGCCGCCGATATGGCGACCAGCAGGATCAGCACCGGCTTCATCACATACTTCATCGACAGCGATGTCAGGACCGAAAAGGTGGTGAGGCCGAGTGCCGCGCCGAGCGATAGCATGGCAATCCATGCGTGATCGAAATAGACTACCGCATGGCTCCAGAAGGATTTGTTGGTGAGCATCAAGAGGTAAAGCGTGGTGATCGCGCTTAACGCGACGCTGCCGATCTCCGGCCGGCGGATTTTGAAGACAGCCAAAACAATTCTCTCCGGCATGGGAGCTCATCGCTCCGGTGGGTTCCGTTGCGGCATACGAGCCGGCATCGACCTCTGTGAGAGAGGCAACCGGTTCTCCGCGTCTCGACGTTTCCGCCAGTACTGCGGGCAAGCTGTCGAAGGGCTGTCGGGAGAATGGTTGAAGACGCCCCGGGAACTGCGCCGGGTCCGTGACATCGCCAAGCGGACAGCAACGTTCACTCAACCACCAGCGCGACATTGGCACCTTGCGGAAAACCTCCTATGGTCCCACGACCGCCGATCGTAGGAAGGCTTGAGATCAGGAAAACGCATGCGCCTGCTGCTTGTCGAAGACAGTCCCCGCCTCATCGAGCTGGTGGGTGAGACCATGCGCGATGCAGGCTGGCGGCTCGACGCGGTCTCAACTGTGGGCGAGGCCGAGGCTGCGATTTCCGAGCGGGAGCACGATCTCGTGCTTCTCGACCTAGGTCTGCCGGATGGCGACGGTCTCGATCTCCTGAGATGGATAAGGCAGCAGCACGCCGGCTTGCCGGTGCTAGTCATCACCGCCCGCGGGTCCGTCGACGAGCGAGTCCAGGGGCTCGATGCCGGGGCGGACGACTATCTGGTGAAGCCTTTCCACCATCGCGAATTGCTTTCCCGATGCCGGGCCATGCTCAGGCGCAATCCACACGCGATACAGCCGGTGCTCGAGGCCGGCGCGTTGCGCTTCGATCCAGCCACCGCAGAGCTCACCTGCGATGGGATCATCGTCGCTCTTCCCCCGCGCGAACGCTCCCTGATCGAGATACTGTTGCGCGAGGTCGGGCGCGTCGTTCCAAAGCGTCGGTTGGAGACAGCCCTTTCAGAATATGGCCAGGAGCTCAGTTCCAATGCGCTTGAGCTCGCCGTTTCCAGAGTTCGGAAGCGATTGCAGCCGCTCGACACGGGCGTGCAGATCGAAACGGTACGCGGCATCGGCTATCTCCTGCGGACTGTTGCATGAGGAAACGTAACCCGTCGCTGATCGATATTGTGGCGCGGCGCGTCATCGCCTTCTCACTACTTGCCATGCTCCTGCAGATCGGCGTGGTTTTTGCCGATTACTGGTTCGATAACGACAAGCTCAGCGTTCTCATGCTGCAGCAGGAGACGGAGACCCTGTCGCGGGCGATCACCACACAGGACGGGCTGCTGACATACAAGGCCGATCCCGAGCTCCGGGAACGTTACCTGGAACTGGATGGACGCTCGGGCGCGATCTACGTTCGGGTGCGCACCGCTTCCGGCTCGGTGCTCTTTTCCAATTGCACGACCGAGTGCGCCGAGCATTTTCTGCCGTTGAGCTTCAATGCACCGAACTTCTGGAAGCGGCTGATCGCGCCGGGCAAGCCCTTCAGTGTGGCGGGCGGCCAATCCTTTGAACGCGGTGGTGAATCGGTGCTTGTGGAGCTGGCGATCCTGAAGGACCCGAACGGTTTCATGTACAGTGCTCTCCTCCATGAGGTATTCGATTCCATGGTCGTACCGATGACGCTGCTGTTCTGCCTCGTCATCTGCGCGACAATCTGGTCGATACGCAGCGCGCTCAAGCCGGTCGCGACGGCGGTCAAGGCTGCGGATGCGATCGACCCGCGCGACAGCGGCGCCCGCCTGCCGATAACGCGCATGCCGCAGGAGATCGAACGCCTCGTCAGCGCCGTGAATCGCCTGCTTGCCCGCGTTGCCGATCTTGTTCAATCGCAGAAGGTCTTCTCTTCATCGATCGCGCATGAGATACGCACGCCGGTTTCGATCGCCAAGTTGGAGCTGAGCCGCATCGACCATCCTCGGGCGCGCAATGCGGAGCGGGATCTCGACGCGCTGACGCATATTCTCGAGCAACTGACGTCCTTGGCGCGCGCGGACGCCGTAGACCCCTCCGCCTACCAGCGGGCTAACCTTTCCGAGATCGGAGCGGAGGTGGCGCAGGCCACGGCGCCGTTCGTCTTCGACCACGACAAGTCGATCGAATTCGTCGACCACGCGACAACGCCCGTGACAGTGATCCCGGCGCTCGTCGAGAACATGCTTAGGAATCTGATCGAAAACGCGGTAAAGCACAATGGGCCCGGCACTCGCATCGTCTTGACCTGTGGACCCGGCCCTCAGGTCTCCGTCGAGGATGACGGCAAAGGACTGGTCGATCTACCGGAACACAATGAGGACTTGGGTTATGTCAAGCGCTCCGGCCGGCTCGGTCTCGGCTTGAAAATCGTTCATCGGATCGCAGAGCTTCACAAGGCGCGAATTTCGATCGACACCGCACCTAATCGCGGCACCAGGATCACGATCGACTTTGCCGCAGCAGTCTGAAGTTGGATATCATCCGGTGGCCCGGATGTTTATTGGGCACAATGCATATTTTTTAATCCTCCGCGCTTTCTTGGATGCAGATTGCGTGCCCAATCTCCAGTCACATGCTATTGCGCTGTGCACTTCGTTCCCTGTTCCACCCTTCCGCATCGCTCGCGAGCATTCATGTCCAAGGCCCCAGTCCTCCTCCGACGCTTCATGCCTTCGCTGGTGCCGGTCAACGGCTGGGAGCGCCTGCGCTCCTCCTGCGGCGCGCTCATCGGCATATTGCTGACCGGCTTCATCAGCACGCTTGCCATCGGCACTGACGCCAGCCTGCCGCTGCTCATAGCGCCGATGGGCGCCTCGGCGGTGCTGCTCTTCGCGGCGCCCTCGAGCCCGCTCGCCCAGCCCTGGTCTATCCTCGGCGGCAACGTGGTTGCTTCGACGGTCGGCGTGACTTGCGCTCTGCTCATTGCGGATCCGGTTATCGCCGCCTCCATAGCCGTCGCCGTCGCGATTGGTCTGATGCTGCTGCTCGGCTGCCTGCATCCGCCGAGCGGCGCCGTCGCGCTCACGGCCGTGCTCGGCGGTCCGGCCATACGGGAGGCCGGCTATGCCTTCGTCCTGTCGCCGGTTGCTGTCAATTCGCTGCTTATCCTCGCCGTCGCGCTTGTCTTCAATAATCTGACGGGCCGGCGCTATCCTCACCTTGCGCCCGCCGCCAACCCCCACAAGACACAAGATCCTTTGCCGAGCCAGCGTCTCGGCGTGGTGCCGGAAGATTTGCAAGCCGTGCTGGCGCAGTACGGCGAGGTCGTCGACGTCAGTCCAGAGGAGCTCGACAGCTTCGTCCATCAGGCGCAGATACGCGCCTTCACCCGCCGGTCTGGCGAAGTCACCTGCGGCGAGATCATGTCGCGAGATGTCCTGACCGTTGCGCCGGAGACCACGCTGCGCAAGGCCTGGCGGATGCTCGTCGAACACCGCATCAAGGCCTTGCCGGTCGTAACCGAGAAAGACGGCATGGTAGGCATCATCACCCAGACGGACTTCATGAGGCACGCGACGCTAACGGCGGATGGCCGACTGCAGATCGGTCTGCGCGAGCGGATCGGCAACATCATCGGCCTGCCGGCAAAATCGCCTCGGCTGGTCTGTGAAATCATGACGACCCGCGTTCAGTCGGCCCTGCCGGAAACGATGATCGCCAAGCTCGTGCCGCCCATGGCGGATATGGGCCTGCATCACATGCCGGTCGTCGACGCGGACAACCGGGTTGTTGGCATCGTCACGCAGTCGGACCTCATCGCCGCGCTGTTTCAGCGGCGGCTCGATGCCGTACAGCAAGTCGCCTGAGCTCGCGATACCGCTGATCGAGCTTTTACGTCGGTTCAAAGGCCCATCGTCGGGCGCGCAGCCTCGGTTGCCCCCTTCGCGGCCTCTCAACTTCGATCTCACGTTCATTCGATCGATTGACTTATTCGGATGAATGGGGTAATTTAAGCAGATGATCAAAAACAACGACACCACGACACAGCTGAAGGCTGAGCGCGGCGACGCGACGCGAGACAAACTTCTCGCCGCGGCGATCGACGTATTCGGCCGCTATGGCTTCGACGGCGCCACGACGCGAATGCTCGCCGATGCGGCGGGCGTTAACCTGCAGGCGATCCCCTATTATTTCGGCGGCAAGGAAGGGCTCTATATCGCCGCAGCCGAGCACCTCGCGGCTCTTATCGGCGATCATGTTCGAGATCTGCGCGCAACGATCCTCGGCCGCCTGGCTGAACTCGACGGAGAAGCCAAGTCGATGACCTCCGCCGAGGCGCGCGCCTTCCTCACCCAGATGGTCCAGAGGATGATCGTTCTCTTCGTCAGCAAGCAGTCGGAAAGCTGGGCACGCTTCATCATTCGCGAGCAGATGGAGCCGACCGAGGCATTCACGCGCATTTACGGCAGTATCATGCGGCCGATGATCGAGATGGCGCGCCGACTGATCGGCGCCATTCTCGAGGACGACCCGGCTTCCGAACACATCCGGCTCAGAACCCTCTCCTTCGTTGGGAGCGTGCTGGTGTTCCGAATGGCGCATGCCGCCGTCTATGCGCAGCTCGAATGGGAAACCGCCGGACCGAAGGAGATCGACACATTGCACCGGCACGCGGCCGAACTCGTGGCCATACTCGGTGCGGAGAAGGACCGGCAGCCATGAAGAAAATCGCTCTCATCACCCTGCTCCTCGTAGCGGGCGCGGCCGGTGCCTGGTGGCTGGATTTGTCTGGGCGGCTCGGCTGGGCGGAAGACAACAGGAACATGGTCCTGTACGGCAATGTCGATATCCGCCAGGTGTCGCTCGGTTTTCGCGTCAGCGGTCGCATCGCCGAACTTCGCGTCGACGAGGGCGACCCCGTCAAGGCCGGTGACGTGATCGCCAGGCTCGATGCCGAGCCCTTCCAGCAGGCCCTGGATGCTGCCGAGGCGGATGCCGAGGCGCTCCGCGCCACGCTCGCAAAACTCAAGGCGGGCGCCCGCCCGACCGAGATCGCCCAGGCCCGCGCCGTCCATGATGAACGCCTTGCTGAACTCAAGAATGCCGAGCTCGCCTATCAGCGGGCGCAGCGACTGCGGCCGGCCGGCACGATCTCGCAAGCCGAACTCGACCAGGCGATCGCCAGCCGCGCCGCGGCTGCCGCCCGCGCCGCGTCGGCACGCGAAGCCTTGGCTCTGCTCGAAGAAGGAAGCCGCGTGGAAGACATAGCGACAGCCGAAGCGCAGGCGAATGCCGCGACAGCGAAGGCCGCGAGCGCCCGCACGGCGCTTAAGGATGTCGAGCTCGTCGCGCCGAGCGCCGGCGTCCTTCTCTCTCGCGTCCGCGAGGTCGGAGCAGTCGTCTCGCCGGCAGACACGGTCTATGTGCTTTCGCTGACGAAGCCCGTCTGGGTCCGTGCCTATGTCGCCGAGCCGGACCTTGGCCGCGTCCATCCGGGAATGAAGGTCAAGGTGACCTCGGACACCAACCCTGCACATGGCTATGAAGGAACGATCGGCTTCATCTCGCCGGTCGCGGAATTCACGCCGAAATCGGTGGAAACGCCGGAGCTTAGGACCGATCTCGTCTACCGGCTGCGGATCGTCATCGCAACGCCCGGCACGGACCTGCGTCAGGGCATGCCGGTGACCGTGCACCTGCCGAGTCCGGAGGCCGGCACATGACAGCTGGTGGTCCTGATGCCGCAGTTGCGGCGCCCTTCGTGCGGCTGGCCGCCGTTTCCAAGCGGTTCGGCGCGGCGCCCCCTGCCCTCGACTCGATCGATGGCGTCATTGCAGGCGGACGGATCACTGGCCTCGTCGGTCCTGACGGCGCCGGCAAGACGACACTCATCCGGCTGATGACCGGTCTCATATTGCCGGACGAAGGCACCGTCGAAGTGCTCGGCTTCGATACGCGCAGGGACCCGGCCAGCATCCAGGGGTCGATCGGCTACATGCCTCAGCGCTTCGGGCTCTATGAGGACCTGTCGGTTCAGGAAAACCTCGATCTCTATGCCGACCTGCGCGGGTTGCCACTGGCGGAACGCGGCCGAACCTTCGCCGAACTGCTTGAATTCACCGATCTGGCTCGCTTCACCTCGCGGCTGGCCGGCAAGCTCTCCGGCGGCATGAAGCAGAAGCTCGGCCTTGCCTGCGCGCTGCTGCGCAAGCCGCGGCTGCTGCTCCTGGACGAACCCGGCGTCGGAGTCGATCCGATCTCGCGGCGCGATCTCTGGAAGATGGTCGAGAACCTGACGGCGGAAGGCATCGGCGTGCTGTGGTCCACGGCCTATCTCGACGAAGCGGAGGCCTGCGATCAGGTCTTGCTGCTCAACCAGGGCAGGTTACTTTTTGGCGGCTCGCCCCAGGAGATGACCCGGCGGGTCGAAGACCGCGTCTTCCGTCTTTCCGGCACGACGGGGCGTCGCCGCGAAAGACTTGCGCGCCTGCTCGATCAAGAAGGCGTCGTCGACGGCGTCATACAGGGCGAAGCGATACGCCTGGTGATGAAGCCGGGTCTCATCCCTCCCTCGCTCGATGAGGCATCACCCGGTCGCGCCACCGCCACACCGCCGCGGTTCGAGGATGCCTTCGTCGATATGCTCGGCGGCGGTCCGGGCGGGCGGTCGCGTCTCGCCGAAACTCAGCGGCCATTCGCCGCCGATGCCGGCCGTCCGGTGATCGAAGCGCGCGGGCTGACGAAGCGCTTTGGCGATTTCACCGCTGCCGACAACATCACCTTCGACATCCCCCGCGGCGAGATCTTCGGCCTGCTCGGTCCGAACGGCGCGGGCAAATCGACCACGTTCAAGATGCTGTGCGGGCTTTTGAAGCCGACCGCCGGCGACGGACGCGTCGCCGGCTTCGATCTTCGGCGCGACGCGGCCGAGGCGCGCAACCGCCTCGGCTACATGGCGCAGAAATTCTCCCTCTACGGCGATTTGAGCGTGCTGCAGAACCTGAATTTCTTCGCCGGCGTCTACGGACTGTCCGGCGCGAGGAAACGCGAACGGATCGATCTGATGACGGAGATCTTCGATTTCCGCGCGATCCACGACATGTCGGCGAAGGACCTGCCGCTCGGTCTCAAGCAACGCCTGGCGCTCGCCTGTGCCGTCTTGCACGAACCGGAGGTGCTGTTCCTCGACGAACCGACCTCCGGTGTCGATCCGATCACCAGGCGTGAATTCTGGACGCACATCAACGGGCTCGTCGAAAAGGGCGTGACGGTTCTCGTCACCACCCATTTCATGGACGAGGCGGAATACTGCGACCGCATCTCGCTCATCTATCGCGGCCGGTCGATCGCGCTCGGTTCGCCGGACGAGATGAAGGCCCGTGTCGCCGGCAAGGACCTGCCGGACCCAACCATGGAAGATGCCTTCATCGCTCTCGTGCAGGGCTCGGAGGCGAAGGAGGCAGCCTAATGCGTTCGTCAAGCGGCAATTTTGAAGCTGGCCTGGAAGGTGGAGCGGGTTTGCAGCATGGCCCACAGAACGTTGATGCGACGTCTGGCCAGAGCGATGACGGCCTGATGATGGCGTTTGCCCTCGCGGCGTTTACGGGCGTAGAAGGCGCGGCTGTCTGGCTGGGCGAGCGAACAGAAGGCGGACTGGTAGAAGACCCGCTTGAGGCCCTTATTGCCGCCGGCAGGACGTCGCAGGAAGCGGGTTTTGCCGGATTGGCGCAGCACGGGGGCGATGCCGGCCGCGGCGGCGAGCGCGTCGGCCGAGCGGAAGCGGGAGAGATTGCCTGCCTCAGCGATGAACTCGGCGGTGAGCACGACCCCCATGCCGGGCAGGCTGCGGATGAGGGCCGCGTCAGGGTGGCGTTGAAGAAGCGCCTCCAGCTCGCGGTCGATCTCCAAGAGACGGGCCCTGGTTGCGAGCGCTTCGACGGCCAGTTCTCGGATGAGGCGCGCACTCGTGCGCTCGGCGGGCACGCTGATGACTTGTTCGGCCGCGGCGGCGAGCGCGCGCTCGGCAAGGGTCTCAGGGTGCGGGATACCGCCGCCGGTCTTGAGATGGCGGAGGATCCGTTTGGCGCCGGCGGCGCGCAGTTCGGCTGGCGTGACATAGCGCGTCAAAAGGTGCAATGGCCCCTTGGTGGTGAGGTCGAGGCTGCGCTCGAGGCCGGGAAAAATGGCGGCGAGCAGGTCGTGCATGCGCCCCAGACGCTGGGTTTGGGCATCGACCAAATCGCGCCGCCGGCCAACCAGCAGCCTGATCTCGAGATCGAGCTCAGAGGTCGGTTCGATCGCACGCAGATCGGTGCGCATGCGGACCTGATCGGCGATGGTCTGGGCATCGCGCGGATCGGACTTGTTCTCGCCGCCGACGGTGCCCTGACGCGCCCGATTGACGGCCAGGCCGGGGACATGAACCAGGGAGAAACCGGCCTCGGCCAACATGGCCTCGATGAGCCCAGCGATGCCGCCGATGACGTCGAGGCCGATACTGACCGTGCCGCCGAGCGCCCTCAGCTCGTCGATCAGGTCGGCGATCGCCGTCGGGGTATTCTCGACCTTGCGGTCTATATGGATGGTACCGTCGCTATCGATGGCAGTGACCCAGTGGATGTCCTTGGCAATATCGATGCCGACACTGATGCGCATTCTCCCCTCCGCGCGTTGACCACGATCAGGCGTTCCGCCCACGCCGTCATCGCCCTACACAGCGATCAATCGCGGAGCCTAATCAGCGGTCGAGGCGGTGTGGCGCTACCGGGGGATCTGCCTCCTGAGCCATCCATGGCAGCCAGCATGAAAACCATCCCGGCAGCGCCGCCCGGCGGAGATCCTGCCACAGCAGTAGCAAACCGCAAGGCGCTGTTCACACAGCATCTGAAAGGTAGGGCGGCGTGAACGCCGCGCCGAAAAAGCCAGAGCCCGATCGCTCGGGCCGCGCACGGCGCTTCGCAGCCCTCGTGCGCAAGGAGAGCTATCAGGTGGTGCGTGACCCGAGCAGCATCCTGATCGCCTTTGTGCTGCCGCTGATCCTGCTGTTCTTGTTCGGCTATGGCGTTTCGCTCGATACCACGCGGACGCGGATCGGCCTCGTCGTTGAGGAGGCGACGCCGCTAACGCGCGATCTCGCCGCGAGCTTTCAGGCGTCGCGCTATTTCGCAGTCGCCAATGGTCGCGATCGCCGCGAATTCGAGGACGACCTCGTCCTCGGCCGGGTACGCGGCATTGTCGTGATCCCGGCGCGCTTCGCCGCGGATCACGCGGCGGGACGCCATCCTGCGGTCCAGGTGATCGTCGACGGATCCGAACCGAACACGGCGAATTTCGTTCAGAACTACGCCCAGGGAACGGTCACCAATTGGGAGCGTCAGCGCACCCTGGAGGGCCGGGGCCAGCCGCCGGCGATCGCGGCCGAACAGCGCTTCTGGTTCAATCCTGAACTGACCAGCCGGAACTTCCTCGTTCCGGGCTCGATCGCTATCGTCATGACGCTGGTCGGCACGCTGCTGACCTCCCTCGTCGTCGCTCGCGAGTGGGAGCGCGGCACGATGGAGGCGATGATGGCCACCCCCGTCTCGGCCGCCGAACTGCTCGCCGGCAAGCTCCTTCCCTATTTCATCCTCGGCCTCGCCTCGATGACGCTCTGCGTGCTTCTCGCCGTCTTCCTGTTCGGCGTGCCGTTCCGCGGCTCGGTACTCGCGCTTTATGCGCTCTCGGCAACGTTCCTGATGCCGGCACTCGGGCAAGGCCTGCTGATTTCGGCTGCCACCAAGAATCAGTTTCTCGCCTCGCAGCTCGCGTTGATTTCGGCCTTCCTGCCCGCCTTCCTGCTGTCCGGTTTCCTCTTCGAGATCAACTCTATGCCGACCGTCATCCAGTGGATCACCTATATCGTCCCGGCGCGCTATCTCATCCCCAGCCTGCAGACGGTGTTTCTCGCCGGAGATATCTGGCCGGTGTTCGCCCGCGCAATTGCGGTGATGTTCCTGATTGGCTGCGTTTTCTTCGCGCTGGCTGCGCGCAGTACCAGAAAGAGGATCGGGTAAAATGTGGTGGGGTCGACTGAAGGCGCTGATCGTCAAGGAACTTCTTGCCGTGCTGCGGGATCCGAAGGGTCGCACCGTCCTGATCGGCCCGCCGATCGTCCAGTTGCTCGTCTTCTCCTATGCGGCGACGCTGGAGGTGAACAACGTCGACCTGATGGTGTTGGATCGCGACAACGGGCACTGGAGCCAGGAGCTTGTGCAGCAAATCGGTGGGTCGCCGACCTTTCGCTCGATCCGCCACGCCAACAGCCCCTCTGAAATCCGGGTCGCCATCGACAACCAGCATGTGCTGGCGGCCGTCGAAATCGGTCCTACCTTCTCCCGCGACATCGAGGCGGGAAGACCCGCCGAGGTGCAGATGATTTTGGACGGACGGCGCTCCAACGCCTCGCAAATCGTCTCCGGCTATCTGGGGCGAATCGTCGGTATGCTCGCAGCCGAAACACCGGCCGGCGAGCGCGCCGCCTCCGAGGCGATTAGGGTCGAGGCCCGCAACTGGTTCAATCCCAATCTCACCTATCAATGGTTCATGGTGCCGAACCTGGTGGCGAGCATCGCTCTGTTGATCGGGCTGATTGTCACGGCGCTGTCGGTTGCGCGCGAGCGGGAGCTCGGCACTTTCGACCAGCTCATCGTCTCGCCGTTGCGTACGCACGAAATCCTCATCGGCAAGCTCATCCCGCCGATGATGATCGGGCTCTTCCACATCACGATCTATATTCTTGCCGCCGTCTTCATCTTCGGCGTGCCGCTCCGCGGTTCGCTCTTCCTGCTCTACGGCAGCGCCATCTTCTATCTCGCCGCGGTGGTCGGGCTCGGCCTGTTCATCTCGGCGCTATCGATGACCCAGCAGCAGGCGATCCTCGGGGCCTTCCTGTTCATGGTGCCCGCCATGCTGCTTTCCGGTTTCGCGACGCCGATCGAGAACATGCCAAGCTGGCTGCAGCCGGTGACGCTGATCAACCCGCTGCGCTATTTTCTGGTGATCGTGAAGGGCGTCTTCCTCAAGGACATCCCGCTCGCCGAAGTCGTACATCAGACGCTGCCGCTGTGCCTGATTGCCGTCGTGACGCTTTCATCGGCCGCTTGGCTCTTCCGCCGTCGGCTGGAGTGACTTCATACGCCGAAGATACGTTCGATTCATCTCGGCCCAGGCGATCAAAATCGTACGGAACCCTGAAACTGACCGGCCATGAAACCAATTCGGCGGTTTTCGGTACTTGAAGGCTGGTCCAGCGGGACAACCTTGACCATGGGTTTTCCCGCCTTTGCAATAATAAAGGGCTCTCCCCGTGCAGCTTTCTCGATAAGCCGGGATAGATGGGTTTCACCCCTTCAAAAACCGCTCAATCGCCGCGATCTCGTTCTGGCGGATGTCGTGACCGCCGGAATGCCATTCGACTTCGACCGTCGCCTGCTGCGCCTTGAAATAGTCGGCGAGCGCCCGGGTCAGCGGCGCCGGGCAGATCGGATCGCGTTCGCCGGCGGTGACCAGGATCTTGCGGCCCGAGAGAACGGAATTGTCCTTCGGACGGAACGGGATCAGCGGATGCATGAGCACGGCCCTGTCGAAGACGCCTTCTTCGATCAGCACGTTGGCGAGAATATTGGCGCCGTTCGAATAGCCAAGGCCGATGATCTCCGTGGCTTCGTGCTCGGCTGCGAGCGTCTTCACGAAATTTACCATCTTCTCCGTGGCGCGGGCCAGGTCCGCCATGTCGTAGACCCCCTCGCCCGTGCGCCTGAAGAAGCGCGCGGCTCCATGCTCCGACACGTCACCGCGCGGCGACACGATGGTAGCCTCCGGCAGAAGCTCGGCGCCGAAACCGAAGAACTGATTTTCGTCGCCGCCCGTTCCGTGGAGGACAAAGAGGATCGGGTTGCCGGGCTTGCCGGCTTTCAGCTTATGCACATAGCCATGGTAAACCATTGATTTCTCCTTTATAGCCAATAGGCTAGTGGGCGTTTGTGTCACTCGACTTTAAGAGCGCCTGCCGTCCCTCGCACGTGCGAAGGAGGAGCGGAGCGCCGGAGACTCTTTATCCCTCGAGCTTCTGCAAATGGCTTTCGAGAATCGGCCGGAGATGCTTGTGCTGCTGCGGCAGCTTCAGCGCCTCGCCGAGATGGGCGACCTCCTCGTCGCGGTCGAAACCCGGCTCGTTGGTGGCAATCTCGAAGAGGACGCCGCCCGGCGTGCGGAAATAGATGGCCCAGAAATAGTTGCGATCGATAACCGGCGTGACGTGATAGCCGGTATCCATCAGCGCTTTCCGAACTTCGAGTTGCTTCTCGCGATTATCGACGGCGAAGGCAACGTGGTGCACAGAGCCGGCGCCCTGTGCGGCGCGGTTGATGTTCGGCAGCGTCTCCAGGTCGACTAGGCCCGCGCCATTGCCGCCGGGCACGATCAGCCTTGTGACACCATCCTTGCGGTCAAGCTCCTCGTAGCCCATGAACTTCAGCAATTCCGCCGTCGCGCCTTCATCGTGCAGCCGCATCGAAACCGAGTGAAAGCCGCGGATCGCGTGATCCTCCGAAATGCCGCCTTCCGTCCACGGCGCGCGCGGATCGTCCTTCATCTCGACAAGTGCAAAGCCGTCGCCGTCGGGACCGGCGAAGTGCAACCGCTTCTCGCCGAAGGTCTCCTCGGCCTTGAGGCCGCCAACGTCGAGCCGCGCCAGCCGGTCCTGCCAGAAACCGAGCGACCCTTTTGGCACGGAAAAGACGGTCGTTCCCACCTCGCCGGTGCCGGCGCGGCCGCGCGGCATCTGCGGAAAGGGAAAATAGGTCATCACCGTACCGGGCGTGCCGGTGCTGTCGCCGTAATAGAGATGGTACACGTCCGGCGAATCGAAATTCACCGTCTTCTTGACGCGGCGGAGGCCAAGCGTATTCGTGAAAAAGTGATTGTTGGTGCGGGCATCGTCCGCCATGGACGTGACGTGATGCAGGCCTTTGATCTGGTCGAGCATGCCGGTGCCTTTCTGCCCGTCTATCTCCGGGCTTGTCGATGCCGAATAGATGCTCTCTCGCAGCCAACGGCGAAAGCCCAGTGCAACAAACGCAGTGTCAATGCTTCGTTGACACTCACAGCCAATCGTTTATGCGGGACGGTACTCACCGGCCGCTTGCCACGGGTCGAGCGCGCTTCTACGATCCAAGCATCGCCTTACACGCGCGGGAGGAGGAGCCCGGGCATTCCGTGAAATACCGTTTCCTGCTAATGCTTTTGCTCCTGCCGGTCGCCGCCGTGACACTTGCCGTCCACGGGAATGTCCTTGCGACGCGCAGTTACATGCAGGAAGCCTCGGCACAGGCGAACACAACCCTTAGGCTGGCCGTCGCCGCACTCAGCGGCCACCTCAATCGCTATCAGGCGCTACCCGCGCTGATTGCCGATCACGACGACATCAAGGAACTCGTGACGCGTCCCCGGGACCGCCGGCTGCGGGACTCCGTCAATGGCTACCTCAAGGAGATCAATGGCCTCCTGAAATCGTCCGACATCTACGTCATCACCCCGGACGGCGACACGATTGCCGCCAGCAATTATGACGGTCCGGCGAGCTTCGTCGGCCAGAATTTCAGCTACCGCCCCTATTTCCAGGATGCTCTGCGCGGAGAGCAGTCCCGCTTCTATGCGCTCGGGACCACCTCGCTCAAGCGCGGCTATTACTTCGGTTCGCCGATACAAATCGGCGACGAGATCCGCGGCGTCATCGTCTTCAAGGTCGATATCGAGACAATCGAAACCTCATGGCAGGGCGGCGAGTACAGGATTTTCGTTTCCGATCCGGAAGGGATCATTTTCATGAGCGGGGATCCGGAGTGGCTCTACGCCGGTATCCTGCCCCTAACGCCGGATCGGCTTGCCCGGACGGAAGGCTCGCGGCGCTATGCCAATGCCATCCTCCACCCCTTGCCGGTCGCTCGAAGCGAGACTGACGGCCATGCCTTGATGACGGTTACGGGCGGCGACAGCGCCCGGGAGTACCTTGTCCTCTCGCACTATATGTCGGACGCGGACTGGACAGTGAACGTCTTGACCGATACGGCCTCGGTCAGGACCCAGGCCTTGACCACGGTCGCGGCCGCCATCCTGTTGCTCTGCCTTACCGGTTTGGCGATCGCAATCCTCATCCAGCGGCGCGCGCGGCTGCGGGAGCGGATGCTGATGCAGGAGCAGGCGCAGGAGGAACTGGAGCGCCGGGTCGAGGAGCGCACGGCGGATCTCGCTCGCGTCAACGTGCAGATCGAAGCGGAGATCGCCGAACGACGCCTTACCGAGCAACAGTTGCGCCAGACGCAGGCGGATCTCGTCCAGGCAGGCAAGCTTGCGGGGCTCGGCCAGATGTCAGCGGCGCTCTCGCACGAGTTCAACCAACCGCTTGCCGCCGCCAAGACCTATGCCGACAGCGCGTCGCTGCTGATCGAGCGGGGGAGAACGACGGAAGCGAGCGACAATGTCAGGCGCATCTCCGGCCTTATCGACCGCATGGCGGCGATCAGCCGACATCTGCGCAATTTCGCGCGAAAGCCGAACGAAAAGCTCGGCCCCGTACCGCTCGAAGATGTGATGCACGATACGATGGAGATCGTCGCAACGCGGTTGAAGACGGCGAACGCCGGAATCGATATCGACCTCGGCACCGAACCGCTCGTCGTCCGCGCCGGTTCGGTGCGGCTGCAGCAGGTGCTCGTCAACGTCATCTCCAATGCGGCCGACGCTGTCGAAGGGCTCGAGGACCGCACGATTACGGTGCGCGCCTGGCGCGAAGGCGACACGGCGGTGCTGACCATCCGCGATCGCGGCGCTGGCGTCGCACCCGCTATCGCCGAACGCATCTTCGATCCCTTCTATACGACCAAGGGGGTGGGCAAGGGTCTCGGTCTCGGCCTTTCAATTTCCTACAACATCATCAAGGATTTCGGCGGCAGCCTAAAGGTGTCGAACCATGCCGAAGGGGGAGCCGTGTTCCGCATCGAACTTGCTGCCGTTCCCGAAGCAGAGCGGGAGGCGGCAGAGTAATGCGCAAGTCAAGCGGCTTTTTGAGTTGGAACGAAGGTTTGCCTGGTTCGGAGCATTGTCCACAGGACGGTGACGCGTCGGCGGGCCAAGGCGATGATGGCCTGGGTGTGGTGTTTTCCCTCTCGCCGTTTTCGGTCGTAGAAGGCTTTGGAGAGCGGGTCTCTGGTGGAGACGGCGCAGAAGGCACTCTGGAGGAATACCCGCTTGAGGGCCTTGTCGCCGCCAAATGCGCGGCGCCAGTTCCTGGATTTTCCGGATTGGCGGATGACGGGCGTCAGGCCTGCGGCGCTGGCCAGGGCGTCGGCCGAGTGGAATCGCTCGATGGTGCCAATGTTGGCGATGAGTTCTGCCGACAGCACCGCCCCCATCCCCGGCAGCGAGCGGACGAGGGCGCCGTCAGGGTGGCGCTCGAGCAGGGCCTCCAAATCGCGGTCGATGCGGGCGATCGCCTCGCGCGCCTGCAGGGCCTCAGCGGCGAGTCGCGGATCATGTCGGCGAAGCTGGCTTCGCCGGGAACAGCGATGCTCTGGCCCTCGGCGGCTTCGAGGGAGCGTTGGGCCAGTGCCTCGACGGCGTGCAGGTGAGGTGTTCGCTTGAGATGCGCCATGAGCCGCTTAAGGCCGGCCCGGCGGATTTCGGCCGGCGTGACGTAGCGGGTGACAAGGACGAGCGGTCCCTTGGCCGTCAGGTCGAGCCGGCGTTCGAGGCCGGGGTGAATAGCGCCCAGGAGCTGGCGCATTCGGGAGATGCGGCGCGTCTGGTCGTCGCTGAGTTCGCGGCGTCGCGTGACTTTGAGACGCAGTGCGATCGCGGTCTCGTCGTCTGGCAGGATCGGGCGCAGATCACGCGTCCGGACCAGCTCGGCGATGGTGTGCACATCGCGCGGGTCGGACTTGCGCTCGCCGCCGGAAAAGCCCTGTCCGGCCCGGTTGACGGCGATGCCGGGCACATGGACGAGACGCAACCCCTCGGCCAGGAGGATGGCCTCCAGGAAGCGCGCCAGCGATCCGGTGATGTCCAGCCCGACCACGACCTCGCCACCGAGGCCGCGCAGGTCGGCGACGAGGCCCTCGATCGCGGCCTGATCGTTCTCGACCGCGCGGTCGAGCAGAACCTGGGCGCGCGCATCGAGAGCGCAGGCCCACTGGGTTTCCTTGGCAACATCTATTCCAACGTAAATCTCCATGACGCTCCTCGCATGACGTGGCGACCGCGCAGGCCCGGACACGCCGACATCGCCTTACATAGCCATCGCGGGCATCGAGCAATCAGCGGTCGATCCAGGTCGGTGAAGCGGGCGGCTCAGCCGCCGGAGCCATCAAGGACAGCCAGAATGACAATCATACCCGCATCACCTGCGCCTAAGCAGCTTCTCACCGCAGTAGGCACTATGAAAAAGGGTAAGGCCGAATGAGCGAGAGCCGCGTGCTGCTTGTCGACGACGAGGAGGAACTGCGCCGCTCGAGCGCGCAGGCGCTGGAACTCGCGGGCTTCCGTGTAGATACCTTCGCCAGCGCCGAGCGGGCACTTGAATTCATCAGCTTCAGTTTTCCCGGCGTCGTCATCAGCGATATCCGCATGCCGGGAATGGACGGCATGACCTTCCTACAGCGCATCCGCGAGATCGATTCGGAAGTGCCGGTGATCCTCGTTACCGGCCATGGCGATGTGCAACTGGCGGTCAGGGCGATGCGGGAGGGCGCCTATGATTTCGTCGAAAAACCCTACACGGCGCAGACGCTCGCAGGCACGATCCGCCGCGCCCTCGATTGGCGTGGCCTGGTGCTGGAGAACCGACGCTTGCGAGCGGTCGCCGGAAAGCGCGACGACATCGAGCAGCGCCTGCCCGGGCGAAGCCAGGTTATGGTCGACCTGCGCTACCGGGTGCGCGCCATCGGCGCGTCGGACGCCGACACGCTGATCATCGGCGAGACCGGCGTCGGCAAGGAGGTGGTGGCCCGGGCGCTGCATGATCTGAGCAGCCGGGCCAACAGCCCCTTCATCGCCATCAATTGCGCGGCCCTGCCGCAAAACCTGATCGAGAGCGAGCTCTTCGGCCATGAGCCCGGGGCCTTCCCGGGTGCCCTTCGGCCGCGCTACGGCAAGTTCGAGCACGGGCGTGGCGGCACGATCCTGCTCGACGAAATCGGCTCCATGCCGTTCGATCTGCAGGCGAAATTCCTGCGCGTGCTGCAGGAAAGGGTGATAACCCGGCTCGGCTCCAACGAGACAGTGCCTCTCGACGTGCGCTTCATCGCGACCAGCAAGCTGGAGCTCGAGCCGGAGGTCGCCGCCGGGCGCTTCCGCGCCGACCTGCTCTACCGGCTGAACGTCGCCACCTTGCGCGTTCCGCCGCTCGCAGAGCGCCGCTCCGATGTCCCGCTGCTCTTCATGCAGCTCGTGCGGGAATCCGCCGCCCGCTACGGCCGCGATGACCTCGAGATCTCGCCGTCGCTCGCCTCCGAAATGGCGACGCGTGATTGGCCTGGCAATGTTCGCGAACTGCGTAATGCTGCCGAGCGTCTGGTGCTGGGCCTCGAAACCGAACGCGACGAAGCAGCCTCGCCCGCCAACGGGTCTCGCCTTGCCGACCGGGTCGCCGCCTTCGAAAAGAGCGTCATCGCCAGCGCCCTCGCAGCGCATGGCGGCGCGCTGAAGCCCGTCTATGAATCGCTCGGCATCTCGCGCAAGACGCTCTACGAGAAGATGCAGAAGCTCGGGCTCGACAAGCGGGCGCTGACGGACGAGTCGTAGGCGCGAAGCTCGGGCGCGTGCTCCGCTTCGATCTCATCTCACGCAGTTGCCTTGCCAAACGCGGTTGAAGGATCCACGGCGCTGGTGCTTTGCGGGGAGGCAGGCAATTGGTAGATGATCGCTGTCCCTTCCGTCTTGTCGAGATACTGCATGAGGGCGGTGACGAGGTGATAGAAGGTCGAGGCAGGAACTTCGGTAGCGACGACCCTTCCCTTTTCGTCGATGCGGTCGATCCACATTCCGAGCGGGGCCGGGTCGATATGCCAGCGGAACAGGTGGCCGACGCGCGCCTCGATCTCCGGCTTGAGGTCCGGTCCGCCGGTCCCTTCAAGCGCGATCGCGGCCTTGATCGCCTCGGCCTGCGGCCAACTGCGCGAGATGATATCGAGCGGCAGGCCGCAGCGCGAGACAGCGCCATAGGCTAGGCCGGTCGAGCGGTTGAGGCCGTTGGCGATTGCGGAGGCATAGAGTTTCCGGCCAAAGGGGATCAAATCCGTCTGCCTGCTCTTGGAAACGAACTCGACCAGCAGCGATGCCCATTCGAAGTGATGGCCAGGCTCGGTCCACTGGCCCTGCTCGCCGGCCGCCGGCCGCCAGGAATTGTCGAAATACTCCCCGAGCGTCCAGCTTTCGACGTCGAAGTAATGGCTGCGGAACAGATCGATGATGCGGGCAGCGCGGCGAAGATAGCCGCGCTCGCCGGTCGCCGTGTGCCAGGCGAGAAAAGCTTCGAGCAGGTGCATGTGCGGGTTCGTACGGCGCAGTTCGGTGCCGTCGGAGGTTTCCAGGAATCCCGTCAGCCGTTCGTCCTCCAGATGCGCGTCGAGGAAGGCGAAGGTCTCCTGACCAAGGCGTAGCGCGTCCGGATTGCCGGCCTGGTGAGCGTGGGCGAGCGCAAGAAGCACGCAAGCATGGTCATAGGCGTCCTCGCAGCCATCGGCGATGGCGCCGTCTTCATGAAGCACCCTTGCCCAGCCGCCCCGCTTCGTGCGGCCTTTCTCCATAAATTTGATGCCGTGCGCGATCAGCCGGTCGGCATCGCCGTCCCAGCCGCGCAGCTTTGCCACGGAAAAGGCGTAGACCTGGCGGGCCATGGTGCGCATGCGCTTCGGCTTCATCAGCGGCGCGCCATCGAAGCTCAGCGCCTCGTGAAATCCGCCATTCCGCTCGTCGACGCCCGCCGTCGACCACAGCGGCAGGGTCTCCTCGAATAGCCAATGGGCGACCCGCTGGCGCCAGGCCCCGGGCAGCATCACGCGGTCGTGGGCCGGCGTGAACTTCGTCTCCAGCCGCCCGCTCTTCTCCAACTGTTCGACGATGCGTTTGACCTCCTGGCTCTTGGCCACCGGCGCCACGAAGATCGCGTCGGCCGTCGCCACGATCGCGACGTCCTTGAGCCCGATAACCGAGAGCAGGCGGCCTTGGCTGCGCAGGTAGGAGTGCTCGCAGTCGATAGCCACGACGTCGCCGATCGCAACGTTTCCGGTCGCATCCGTCGGGCTGACATCAAGCAGAGACTGCCAGGAGCCAAGGTCGCTCCAGCGGAAGCTTGCCGGCACCATGGCGATGTCGCTGGCATGCTCCATGATCGCATAGTCGATCGAGACCGAAGGAATTGTCGAGTAAAGCCCCTGCGGCAGATAGGCACCCGACACCTCGCTCGCCGCGGCCGCGAAGGCCCGCTCCGCCGTCTCCCAAATTTCGGGCTGATGCCTGCAGAACGCCGCGCGCATGGCGCTGGCGCGAAACAGGAAGATGCCGGCGTTCCAGAAGAAGATGCCGGCCGCGACATAGGCCATCGCCGTTTCCAGGTCGGGCTTTTCGACGAAGCGCGCGACATCGCGGACATCGCCCTCCCCCGTCGCTTCGATATAACCGTAGCCGGTCTCCGGCTGACTTGGCGGAATGCCGAAGATGACGAGCCTGCCCGCGCCGGCAGCCGGCACTCCCCTTTCCACCGTTTCCCAGAATTGCCTCTCGGTCGAAATCTCGTGGTCCGACGGCACCACCAGCACCAGCCCGTCACCGTGGGCAGCAATCGTCTCGAGCGCGGCCACCGCCACTGCAGCCGCGGTATTTCGGGCGACCGGCTCGAATATGGCGCGACCGCCCGCAAGGTCGATGCCGGCCATGTCGGCGCGCACTCGCTCGGCATGGCGTTCGGAGGCGATCAGGTGGATCGACGTATCGCCCGCCGGCCGGGCCTTGAGCCGCCGGATGGTGCTGAGCAGCATCGAACCACGGCCGGAAAGGTCATGGAATTGCTTGGGATTGTCCTCGCGCGAAAGGGGCCAAAGCCGAGAGCCGACGCCGCCGCTCATCACGAAGCAGGAGATCCGTTCCGCCATTCTCTCGTCCCTTCCCTTGCTCGCCGCCCGGCGGAATACCGCACACGTCATGCCGCTCAGAACGTCTGGTTGTAGGGGCCTACCTCCGCATGCTCCCTGAGAACGCGGTCTACCGCCGCGAACATGGCCCGCTGCTGTGCTTCCGAGACCGGGCTTTCCACCACGACGACAAGCTCCGGCTTGTTGGAGGAGGCCCGCACCAGACCCCAAGTGCCGTCCTCAATCACCACACGTACGCCGTTCACGGTGACCAGATCGGCGATCTTCTGACCGGCAATCGGCAGGCCGTCGCGCTGCATGGTCCTGAACCGCTCCACCACGCGCTCGACGACGTCGTATTTCACCTCGTCGCCGCAATGCGGCGACATCGTCGGCGAGCTCCAGGTCACGGGAAGAGCCCGATAGAGCTCGGCCATGCTCCTGTCCGGATTGCGGTCGAGCATCTCGCAGACGGAGATCGCGGTGATCAGTCCGTCGTCATAGCCGCGCCCGAGAGGCGGGTTGAAGAAGAAGTGCCCCGATTTTTCGAAACCCGCGATGGCGCCGAGTTCGGCGACCCTGCGCTTGATGTAGGAATGGCCGGTCTTCCAATAGTCGGCGCGAGCGCCGTTTGCCTTCAACACCGGATCGGCCGCGAACAGCCCCGTCGACTTCACATCGACCACGAACACCGATTGGGGATGCAAGGCGGATAAATCCCGTGCCAGCATCACTCCGACCTTGTCGGCGAAGATCTCGCCGCCTTCATTATCGATCACCCCGCAGCGATCGCCGTCGCCGTCGAAGCCCAGCCCCACATCGGCGCCGCTTTCCAGCACCTTGTCCCGGATGGCATGGAGCATCGCCAGGTCCTCGGGATTGGGATTATAGCGCGGGAAGGAATGGTCGAGCTCGCAGTCGAGCGGGATCACCTCACAGCCGATCCGCTCCAGCACCTGGGGCGCGAAGGCGCCGGCGGTGCCATTTCCGCATGCCACCACGACTTTCAACTTCCGGGCGATCAGCTTGCCACGGGTCAGATCGTCGATGTAGCGCTGGCGGAAGTCCGGGACGAACTCATAGGCGCCGCCGCCGGCGAGGTCGAAGTCGGCCTCCAGCACTATCCTTTTCAACTCGGCCATCTCGTCGGGTCCGAAAGTCAGCGGCCGGGCCGTGCCCATTTTGACGCCCGTCCAACCGTTCTCGTTGTGCGAAGCGGTGACCATCGCCACCGACGGCACGTCGAGCGCGAATTGCGCGAAATAGGCCATCGGCGACAGAGCCAGGCCGATGTCCTTGACCCGCGCGCCGGCGGCCATCAGCCCACTGACCAAGGCGAGCTTGATGGCAAGCGAGTAGGAGCGGAAGTCATGCCCCGTCACAATCTCGGGACCGGCGCCCGAGCGTCGGATGAAGGTGCCGAGCCCCATTCCCAGCGCCTGCACCCCCATCAAATTTAGCTCTGGAGGCTTCCTGTCGTCCGGCCGACCGAACCACCACCGCGCGTCATACTCCCGAAACCCTGTCGGTCTGATCAGCGCGCTCGTTTCGAGTGCAAACCGATCGGATTCGTAGAGCGGCTCATGCGGCGAGCCTGGTTTAAAGGAAACAAGATCCATCTGCGCCATCTCGCATACCGCCGGCTGTTGAAACGATTGGAAAGAGCCTCGCTCCAGCAACCATGGCTAGGCTAGGGTTCCGGCTTCGGCTGGAAGCATCTGGCTGGCTTTGTAAGCCACCTCGGTCCTGTTTGTGGCCTTCAGCTTTTTCATGATGTTCCGGACGTGCACCTTCACGGTGCTCTCGTGCAGGTTGAGCTCGTGGGCAATGATCTTGTTCGCCTTGCCGCGCCTGAGCGCCCGGATGACGTCTTCTTGCCGCCGTGTGAACATGGCCGCACCAGGTCGTGCCGATTCCTCGCCGGCGCTCGTTGCGGCGTACCCGAGGACACTGTCCGCGGGAACGAATATCCCCCCTGCCCGCGCCAGATCGACGGCCGCCACGCAGACGTCAACGCCGACCGAGGATGGAATGTAGCCCCTGGCCCCGCAATCCAGTGCCATGAGGATCTGAGCCAGTTCGTCCGCATCGGATAGGACCACGACGGGAATCGGACGAAATTCCTTCACCGAGTCCGCTATCTCGGATGCAATGCTGGGATCGGTCGCTTTTCGGGCGCCCAAACTCAACAGAATTGCTGACAGGGGCGGATGAGGATCTCTATCCCTTCGCCATTCATCGATCGATCCGAAGGCCAAGACCTCTATGTCTACGCCATGCGTCACGAGGCATTGGGCCAGACATTGCCTATCAAGGGTGCGACGATCCAGTAGGAGCAGAGCCGAGTCGGGTGCTGCTCTTTCGGACGTTTCCTTGGTCGCCTCGCCGGTAAGTAACCGATCCTGAGTATGGAATTCGAGCGCGCTATGCTCGTATGTTCGGGCCACTGAATGCATGATCACAACTCCCCTATACAACTCCCCGGCACACCAGTTACTCGGGCACGAGGAGCGGCTGAACAGCGGGCTTATGTCACTGTTTCAAGAAGAACATCCTTGCGAGAAGTGCCAAATACAGACGCAAGAGAACGTGAATTCGTTTGCTAAAATTCATTCGAAATAGACATCACAAACAACACTTTTCGGCAGCGGATTTCGACATGATCTCCTATTGCCTTTTGAGACAAAGATGCGGTCCTCCTCATCTGCCTGCCGTGCAATCACGACATGCGACGGACAGCGCCCCCGGGGATTCGGGATGGGCCTTGTCGCTGTCGCCAAGCCCAATGCTGAGTATCGACGTTTTCAGCGTCCGCTGTCCGTGAGACGCACAATGTCATTGCCGTGGATATTACATCGAATCGAACTCAACATAATATCGCCAATAAGGGCTAATGCGAATTCAGTATCTCGCTTTGCTTTCGGAGCCCCAACGGTCGGGCGCGTCGAGTGGCCTCGCACATCCAAGTCCTGGATGACGGTGTTGAGCGCTTTCTCGGCTATTCGCCGCCGCCCCAGGACGCTCGCTAACAGGAATTCTTCCAGATTGGCGATGCGAAGCGGCTAGGGTCGCGGCGGCCTGATACCGCCTGCTTTGCCGAGGATCAACTCCGCGGCTTTTGCGCCTCATCGACCCGGACGCCTTCGGGCGGGCCTACGAGGCGGGCTCGTGGCCAGTCCGCCGCTGACGGTCTCGGCCTTCGCACCCACCATCCCGGCTGTGCTTGGCCGCGGCCACGCCGAAGGCCGGCGACAACGAGGTCGAGACCGCCCTTCAGGTGATCGATCTGCTTGATCTCACGGACCGATTGATCACCGCCGATGCGCTTCACTGCCATCGGCGCATGGCCCAGGCGATCACCGAACGCGGCGGCGATTACCTGTTGGCCCTGAAGGGAAACCGCCTGTGGCAGAAAGCCGCGCAGGAGCGGCTGACAGGCTTCACGCCGGACCGCGCCGAGATCAGCAAGGTCAACAATGGCCGCGACGAATGGCGGCTGGCCGAGGTTGCGGCGCCGGCCAAGCCGCTGATGCCCGGCCACAAGGCCTCCATCCGCGTCAGCAGCGGCGCGGCGCAGCAAAGCCGAAAACACGGCTGTTCATGGCCTCCACCGTGCCCTCGCCACAAGAGGCGCTCTGACCCGCGCCCATTGGCAGATCGAGAACGGCCTACACTGGATGCTCGACGTTCATCTGCGTGAGGACCTCAGCCGAGCCCGCAAGGACAATGCCCCCCGACAACGTCGCGCTCCTGACCCGCATCGCCAGGAACATCCTTCAGTTCGCCGACACCGGCAAGGTTCCAATCGCCCACCGCATCAAAAAGTGCGCCTGGAACGACGACTATCTCATCAAAGCCATCGCCCATATCCGAATAGCGGGGCGATGAGACCACGCGTGATCCGATACATCACGACGAGGTCTACAATCCGACGTTGGCACGAGCTTGAAAGAAGCGCCGCTTATCGAAGAGTCTTCCCAGTATAGCCACATCCGTGCCGTATTTTGGTCATTAAGGTTAGCATTATCTTAAGAAGACGAAATTTCTGGTTGTAGTATCCGAGTTTTCATTGAAACCATGAAGTATCGTTTATTGTCGATGAGTGTCCTTCGCTGAAGTGATACTTGCAGGAAAAATGTTCTAACTGGAGAAACACATGAGGTCGAAGAATTACGGCAAGGAAATGCATTGGAAACACTCGGAAGGGTTGAGCAGCTCCGGCTCAACGATAGAGACAGCGTCGAGCCCGAGCTCGACTGTGACGACCGAGGCTCCCACTTCCACCACTTCCACGCCGAGCCCGACCTCGACCGTGACGACCGAGGTCCCCACTTCCACCGTTTCCACGAGCCCGACCTCGACCGTGACGACCGAGGCTCCCACTTCCCCCGCTTCCACCTCGACGGCTTCCCCGTCGACGGCAACCACGCAGCCAGCGCCGGGTCTTACGCACACCACCACGCCGATCCACTCTGAATATGACGGCCAGGTGATTGAAAATCTTGACATCTACGTCACCAATGGGGACGCAGTCTCGATTACGCATGACAATGTCATTCTGCGCAATTGCCGTATTCATCACGTCGAGGGCGACGGGGTGTCAGTATCGGGCGCAACCGGCGTCACGATCGAGAACACCGAGGTCATTAACGCCGACCCGCCGGCGGGAATCGCCCCCGAGACGAGCGCGGACATCATCAACATCAGGGCAGAAAATGCCGAGAACCTGACCGTTCAGAACACCACGGTGCGGGAAGGCTCGACCGGCATCTATCTCGTGAACTCGCCCGGCGCGGATCTTTCGCACGTGGATGGCTACGACTTCCATGGCCCCTTCCCGCGCGGTCAGTTCGTCCAGTTCAACAACTCGGGCAATAGTTCGCTGAGCGACTTTTATGCCGTCAACGACGCCGCCAACTCGCATCCTGAGGACATCGTCTCGGTCTATGCCAGCCCAAACACGACGATCTCTAACGGGGTGATCGACGGTAACAACTCTCAGACCGGCGTGGGCGTCATGTTCGAGAACGGATCGACCGGCGGCAGCGTGCAAAACGTTGACGCCATCCATCAGGGCAATGGCGCGTTCTCGTCCTACGCGAGCGATGTGACCTTTGATGATACGAGATCGTTCGATGGTATCAACGAGGACCAGGGCCGCGGCCTTCCCTCGTCGAATGGACTGATCTGGAATGTCAGTTCAGGCGGTGTCAGTATCCTGAACTCGACCTACACCAACCCCGGCAATCCCAACAACATCGTGTGGGACGCCTCAAAGGCGGTCGTAGCCGATGTGGATGAGGACCCCACCGCCACCCCAATGGCACATATCGATAACCAGTTCGCCTGGGACTACGCAGTCTGAACGGCAGCACAACTGGCTGCAATAGACGGTTGCGCCACACTTCGGCACCGCCCGGCGGGCAGGGCTCAGGCCCTGCCCGCCTGGCTTCCGTTCTTGCGAACTGAGACTTGACGATGGTCAAAGGCAGGACGCCCGCGACGGCTTCATTGGATTAAGACAGATGACCAATCCCCCCTTGCAGGCGCCATCGCCGCTCACGGGAGCCTTGCGCGAAATCCGTCCGGGACTCCTTGCGGCCGGCGGGCTTTCGCTCTTCGTCAATCTCCTCATGTTCGTGTCTCCGCTGTACACAATGCAGATTTATGACCGCGTCCTCACGAGTCGTAATGAAGTCACGCTCGTCATGCTCTCGGTGATCGTCGGTGTGCTTCTGATGACCTATGTGGCTCTTGAACATTTCCGGAGCCGTATTCTCCAGCAGGCCGGCGTGCGGTTCGACCGGCTCTTGTCCGCTCCCGCCTTCGAGGCGGCGCTCTCCTCGGCGCTGCGTTCCCGTGGATCAAATCACGCGCAGACCATGCGCGATCTCGATCTCATGCGCGAAATCCTTTCGGGCGGCGTCATGATGGCGCTGATGGACGCGCCTTGGGCGCCGATCTATCTCGTGATCTGCTTCCTGCTTCATCCGCTGATCGGCCTTGTGGCCCTGGTCGGCGCAGTGGCGATCGTGACGATTGCAATTGTAAATGAGCGCGCCACGAAGGGCTTGCTCTTACGAGCCTCACTCACGAACATTCGCGCCATCGATGGGCTGGGCTCCTCACTGCGCAATGCAGAGGCAATTCGGGGGCTCGGCATGGGGCCTGCTATCCAATCACGGTGCGCCAGAATCCGTGACGAAGCGCTTGCTAGCTCCGTCAGTGCAGGCGAGCGCGGAGGCACCTTTCTGGCGTTGTCCAAATTCCTGCGCATGGCCATTCAAGTCGGCATGATGGGCGTCGGCGCGTACCTAGCTATTCACCAGGACATCTCGGCAGGCGTCTTGTTCGCCGCATCGCTTATCATGGGTCGGGCGCTTGCTCCGATCGAGATTATGGTGGCGCAATGGAAAAGTATCGTCTCCGCGCGCAGCGCCCGTGCGCGCCTGGAACGGACATTCGACGAGAACCCACTCCTTACCGGGCGCATGCGCCTGCCTGACGCCTCGGGCATCGTTTCCGCGGAGAACCTTGTCGTCCTCGCCCCCGGCACGAACACGCCGCTCGTCATGGGCGCGACGTTTACGCTGAAGGCCGGGGAGATCGTCGCGCTCGTCGGACCATCTGGCTCTGGCAAATCCTCGCTCGCACGTGCGCTTGTGGGTGCGTGGTCCCCGGCACAAGGATGCGTGAGACTCGATGGCAACGATTTGCGCCATTACGATCCAGACCAACTCGGCTCTGCTCTGGGTTACCTGCCCCAGGACGTCGAGCTATTCTCCGGTTCAGTGCGCGACAATATTGCGCGTTTCCGGGCAGACGCAGCAGATACCCAGGTGATTGAGGCGGCAACACACGCCTCTGCGCACGAGATGATCCAGCGTCTCCCCAACGGATATATGACCGATATCGGGGAGGATGGAATTGGACTATCGGGTGGCCAGCGGCAAAGGGTTGGTCTCGCGCGAGCCCTGTTCGGCAAGCCGAGCTTCGTCGTCCTCGATGAGCCTGATGCTAACTTGGATGGCGATGGCAACCGAGCACTGGTCCGGGTCATCGAAAGACTCAGGAGCGACCGAAAGACCGTTGTGATCGTGACACACAGGCCGAACCTCCTGTCCGTGGTGGATCGAATTATCATTATGCAAGAAGGACGGGTCGCGCAGATGGGCAGCCGGGACCAGTTGCTGCCATCCATCGTCGGGCCGAATGTAGCGTCGGCACCGCGGCGGCCTGTCTGGGACGGGGGGCGTGCCGGACCGCCAGCATCAGCCTCGACTCCTCTCCTCAGGCCACGCGTCGATGCGTAGCCCGCCGAGATCAACCATGACGCCTGAAATCTCAAAAAGGGTCCCAACCATAGCGCGTGGTCGCGAGCTAGTGCGGACCGCCCGCACGACCCTGACCTCCGCTCGTACAGGTGTGGTAGGGCCGAAGATTTTATCGCTTTTGCGTCGGGCACAGGCGGCTCGAGCCACCTTCCCGCCAATTTCCGCGCAAACGGATCCTGCCGGCGCAGGGTACGAACCGTCACACGTGAACCTCTCCGGCGACTGGCGCAGGCCTGCGAGGATCGGCTTTGGCATCGTCGTGCTGACCTTCGGCATCCTCGGCGGGTGGGCCGCTCTGGCCAGACTCGACAGCGCCGTGGTCGCTTCGGGTACCATTGTAGTCGAAACCGACCGGAAGGCAGTGCAGCACCTTGCGGGCGGTATCGTACGTGAGGTTCTCGTCTCGCCCGACGCGCATGTGGGCGAAGGTCAGGTGCTCGTTCGGCTCGACCCGACCGAGGCGCGGGCCCAGGGCGAAATCGCGAGATCCGCCTTCTTCTCGCTGCTTGCCCAGGAGGCTCGGCTGCAGGCGGAATTGGATGGGGCCGACATGGTCACTTTCCCGAGCGAGCTCACGCGAGCTGCAAACGTGACGTTGGCCCAACGCGCGATGCAAGATCAGTTGCGACTGTTCCTAAAGCGCCGCTTGGCCCGCACGAACGACGTTTCCATTTTGGAAGAGCGTATCGCCCAGTCCGAACGGCAGATTGAGGCCGTGCAATCCCGAAGCGAGGCTGCCCGTTCACAAATCGAGAGCATTACGGAAGAGCACGACCAGCTGACGCCTCTGGCCAATAAGGGTATCATTCCGGTTACGCGGCTGACCACGCTCAAACGGCAGCGGGCCGACCTCCAGGGTCAGCTTGGGGCTTTCGTTGCCGACATAGCGGCCGAACGCCACACGATCGGCGAGGCGCGGCTCCAGATCGAGCAAGTGGGGCGTAAGGCCTTCGAGGAGGTCTCGCTACAGCTTGCCGAGAGCAGCGCCAAACTCGCCGACGCCGGCGAAAAGCTTCATGTGGCTGATGATGTGCTCAGCCGCACCGAAATACGCGCGCCTCGCTCCGGGCGCGTCGTTGGCTTTAAAGTCCACACGATTGGAGCCGTCGTTCGCCCCGGCGAGACCTTGATGGAGATTGTCCCCGACGACGACACTCTGATCGTTTTGGCCAAGATGTCGACGGTGGACATCAACAATGTTGTCGAGGGTCTGCCTGCCGAGATCCGACTTCCTTCCTTCAAGGCTCGCTCGACTCCGATTGCGATCGGTGAGGTACGCGCGGTTGCGGCCGACGCGCTTCATGACGAAGTGACGCGGGAGCCCTACTATGAGCTCAAGGTTTCCGTGCAGGTCTCTCGCTTTCCCGAAGAAGTCCGCGCAAAGCTGCGGCCCGGCATGCCTGCGGAGGTGATCGTCGCTACCGGCGAGAGGACCGTGCTGTCCTACCTGACACAACCCTTGACGGACGCCTTCCGGCACGGCATGCGCGAGAACTGATCCCTTGTGCACACGCCGGGGTTCTCGGGATCGGGACAGATCGCAGCTGCGCTGCAACTAAGCCGCATCGATGCCGCTGGCACGCAAGTTCAAAAGAACAGGATGCCCTTAAGCCCAGGACAATGGGCTCCGCCTCCTTCGCAATGACCAGTTGCCTTCGAACGATTGAGGTGTCGAGATGAGCCGTTACCTGTGCTTGCGGCCAAGGCGAGCCAAGCGTAAACCTTTCTTGCCCCATCCATGCTTGCCCGATCCATGTCCTCTATGCGACGCTGCAATAGCTTGAGACGTCAAGCTCGTCCCAAGTAACAGGGCAATGGATGGAGGCGTCACAACGGCAAACTGCCCCGCCTTTTTCAGAAACTCTCGGCGCGCCCGCTCTTCTTGATCCAGCGCATCAGACTTTACTTCGTGTTCCTTCGCACTCTTTACTTGAGATTTTACTGTTCTTTTCATGGAAAATACCTATTAGCTGGAAGCGTTCTTTTTTTACAACCTTAATAATACCATGCACTTTTCGCGACAACAACACGCTCTTCGAGAGTCCATTCGGGAAACTAAGTATTACTACACTTTTGATCCAAGGTCGCCATCAAGGAGGATGCTGGCGGCGCGGCGCCCCATGGCGAACGGATTCCGTAGTGCCAAACCATCACCATGCAGCACACGCCATAGGGCCCAGAGCGAATTGCCGACCAGGCGCAACGGAATGCCGAGGAAGGGATGGTACAGGGGGAAGACGCGCCGCCAGTGCTGAAAGCGGACCAGCGGACGCCGCACACATTCCTCCGGTACCTTGGCGCCAAAGAAGTGGCTCAATGCGAGGAGTTGAGTATCAAACGCGTTCCTCGTGTGCCGATCCGGCAATGATGCGCGCAACACTGCCCAATCCGGCTCATGCTCTTCGGCCAGTAGTGCCAGATCATAGAGGTGCCGGAAGTCTGTTCTTCCGCGCCAGTAGTCCGCCTCCTTTACGAGATCATGCATGATCCAGTGGAGAGCCCGAGACTGTGGGGCGGGGATTCTTGCCCGAACGCCACAACGGCTGGCAAGCTTTGCAGGCTCTCGATCGATCCGCTGAATCGGCCGAAGCTCCAGGAGACCGACGTCTAGTGGGCGTCCCATGCCGTCGCCAGAGAACCCCACTGCGGCATAGCCAAGATTGATGAGGCAAGCGCGGGCAACCTCTAAAGTGTCCGGTTCCACAGCCAAGTCGAGATCGGTCATGATCCTGTTCGGAACCCTACCGCCAGATGACAGAAACAAGGGGACGGCCCCTTTGAGCAAGACTGGAACAATGCCGCACTGATTGAGCGCAACAACGGCTTCATGCAGCTGCTTGCGCAAGCGTAAATTACGCTCCCGATTGCACTCGTAAATGAAGCGAAGATACTGGTGCACTTCTTTGGGGAGCCGGTCAGACTGATCCGATTGGGTAAGAGAGTCAAACAACGCGGGAGTAAGCAGGGTGTGATTGGCGAGGGCAATCAGCGCTTGCCAATCGGCCGTCACGACGAGCTGGCCGCGGAGTCCTGCGATCAATGCCTCAAGCGCACCTCTGGCGGGCTTCATCGGCACGCCGCCTTCAAAAGTTCTACCGCGTCATCCAACTTGGAATAAGTGAGGCAATAGCCATTTGCGGTTCGGAGGACCTGGCAAAGCGCATCGAACGCGGAGTTGCTTAGCGCCTTGTTCCGCGCAAAGGCGCCGTTCAGCAAGCCATCGAGGACGTCGGTCGGCTCAAGCCGCCGCAGGGAAGGTTCGGCATTCTGCGCCCGGCAGAGCAGGACCACCCAACCGACGGGCCGGGGAACGGGAGCGACATGATTCTCAGGCACAAGAAAGCGCACGCGCTTACGATCTGGGCGCCGGTAAATCGGAGACCTTACGAGTTCTGGAAAATATTCGCCCAGAACGGGCCATGAGCCCGATTTGACCGCAGGCGCAAAAGCAAGGCCGATAGCGTGTCCGGCTGAGTCGAGAAGTGTCACATCGTCGGCCGCGAAGCCGAACCCTGCGTGAATCAGCGCTAAGGTCAGGGTCGTCTTGCCAGCGCCAGGGTTACCGCAAACGAGGAGCGTGCGGTCGCTTTTGAACAGGGCAGCCGCATGGAGGGCGAGTTCATACTCACTGTGGCCAAGTACTTCGGCCAGCAGCTGACCTTTGATCATAATTGGAATCTCGTGTCGACAGCAGGAGTCAGTCCACTGGCCATCCCGGAATAGATGGACCCGCTCCCGGTGCTCAACCAGATGGAATAGGACGTCGGCGGGCCTGTTTCGAACCTCGAGATGCCGGAATACAGTTGCGGCCGGAAAGGCGATGGTTGACGGATAGAGTATTCGCACCGACACGCCTGGAACGGCAACGACCTGGCAAAGATGTCGCTCAGTTGCGATTGGGCTCGGTGGTGGAGCGGGCTGGATCAGGCCGAGCCGTTCCCAGTCTCGAAGGGCGGCCTCGACATAACCATAGGCTTCCTGCCTATCAACGCCGCGGGCTACCATTTCATCCGAGATAGCCTGGACCGGCACGCCGCCTTGAAGCGAGCGCCAGATATCCGCCGCAGTGTCATTGAGTGTAAAAACCGCCCCCTGCGTTGAACCGAACAGGATATTTTGCCCGTTGATGCATGCAAGCCGACCTTGGGGAAGGAAGCTCGCCGCAGCATACTCGACAAGGAGAGGCCCAGCGCTTCGGTTTTCTTGCGGCCTCACGGAAACCGTCATCCGCGTTGATCCGGGCGTGGAGATCGTTCAACTCGACCGAAAGTCACGACGAGAAAGGCACGATCATTGTCAATCGTTCGCGTCATAGCATTTCTCCTCCGCTCCCCATAGCGGTAACTTGCCTGCGCCTTTGCCGTGCGGGCACTCTTGCTTATTGACAGTCCCAAAGCAGTGCGGATACGCGTCAACCATCCCCATAGTTCGGCTTACCGCTGATCATCGCTTGCATTCAGGCGTTCTGTAACAGCGGCTTTGGACGTACACCCGTGGATCTCATGACGTCATCTGCGGGATGACATTCGCATGGCTCAACCGAGGGGCTACACCTCTCAGATGTGGAGTCACACCCGAAAGTCGTATCCAACAGGTCCCATTTTCTGGCCCCGAGGTCTCGCTTGGCAGCCAAGATGATGGCGTAGCATTCGGCAGAATCGCCTTGGTTCCGGCGCTGGGGTGTCGGCGTGCCATGGAAGCAGGCGGATTATGAAAAAGATCGCTCAGCGCGGGCGATGGCCTCCGGGGTCATGTAACTAGGTTCAGGACCTAGACCGTTGGAGCGCCCACTCGCCATTGTGTTCGAGCCGCAATTCAAGGCGCATGACGTCGTCACGCTGCTCTACTAACACGTTGCGCTGCTGCTGGCTGGCGGCCACCGGTGTATCGTGCGTAAAGGCCGTGGCGCTCAAGGTGGAGATGACACGCCTGCCGCTCTTTCCGCCGCCAGCGGTTCCGAGCCGGCGAAGTTCGGCTAAAAGGCGTTTCGACCCGTCCAGACGCGGGGAATGGTGAGGAGCAGGATCTTTATGTCGAGCCATGCCGACCAGTTGTTAACGTACCACATGTCGTGTTCGACACGCTTAATCATCATATCGACCTGCGGTGTCGCGCCGCGCCAGCCATTGATTTGCGCCCAACCGGTAATTCCTGGCTTCACCTTGTGGCGAGCTGTGTAGAAGGAGATGATCTGGCTGTATTCGCTGTCATGTGCCAGCGCGTGCGGTCGCGGACCTATCAACGACATCTCGCCCTTCAGCACGTTCCACAACTGGGGAATCTCATCGAGGCTGGTCCTTCGCAATATGCTCCCGACGCGGGTGACGCGGGGG
This sequence comes from Sinorhizobium fredii USDA 257, assembly GCF_000265205.3. Classification (NCBI taxonomy): domain Bacteria; kingdom Pseudomonadati; phylum Pseudomonadota; class Alphaproteobacteria; order Hyphomicrobiales; family Rhizobiaceae; genus Ensifer; species Ensifer fredii. The sequence goes on along the minus strand of NC_018000.1, from coordinate 1,156,678 downwards.
TCTCCCCTGCAGGCCTGCGCGACAACGGGTCCGTCCTCCAGGATTGTCATCGTCCTGAATTTGTAGATCTTGAATGGCCGGCCGTTGAATCCGACGCGACGTTGACAGAAGAGCACCGGCCCCCTGGATTCAAGAGCAACCAGCGCCGCTACAATGGCCAAAAGGGGTAAAAGAAATGGAAGGGCTGCAGACGTCAGCACAAGATCAAACAGCCGCTTCCTAAGCAGTTGGGGTGCCGTCAGGGGCGCGCGCTGCAGTTCTATCGCCCTTGTTCCTCCCACGTTGACGAACGGCCGTTGCAAGAGCGAGCTGACGATGTCGTCCGGGAGGAGTCTTACGGGTACCGGAACCATGGAAAGATGGCCGGCAATTTTCTCGATCAGGGATATGTCAGCCCAGTTGGCTGCAAGGAGTATCTCGTCGACAGAACGCCGGCGCACATGTTCAACGAGTTTATCCATACACTCCAAGAGCGCACCCTCGCTGGATGCCGGCGGCAATGTAATCGTTTGACAGACGTCGCATCCGGAAGCCTTGATTGCCTGGACCACGCTGCTTAACGAGCGCACGTCTGACTGCGCGACGATTACCACTTGCAGTTTGGCAAGCACGTTTGATCTGGTCAAAGAGGCAAATAGCCGGCTCGCGCCAAGGCGCGCGAAGATGATGCCGCCGAGTCCCGTCACGAAGAATAGTATGACGGCTTCTCGCGAGAATATGTCTCCCACTTTGAGTGCAAGCGCCACAACGGAGAGGCAAAGAAAGACCGCCGTCCAGATCAGTACGACTTCCTTGAACTGAGAGGCTGGCCGCCGCAGCTCGGAACTCGGATATAGATCGCGCGCATATGCGGTAGTCGAAAAAAGGGCGGCTACAACGACGCCGAGTCCGAAGTTCCGGCCGTACTCGCCGAGATGCCCGGAGCTCACTAGGTCGAATATCATTCCGGAGACCATGCTGAGCAGCACGACGGACGTTGCCTCGAGAAGCGGAAACAACTGCAGAAGAACGCTGACCTTCAGAGGCACGTTCCACCGCGGTGCGTTTGAGGCGGCGCCCGCGCTGGGGCGCCCTTCTTGAAGAAGTGTCATGACGGTCCGCTCGTTCAAAGCCGCATCAGTCCACGCGATGACCGCCCTCCTCGGTTGAAGAAGCCAAATGCTCAGCGACGCGTGTTACCCGTCGCCTGCGGTCATTGCCCCTCCACAGGAAGTTTGCTTGCCGTTGCCGGCGGTAGCACTCGGTTCTTGGGGTTACGTCAGGATGGCAGCGACACCGTGCGAATCCAATTCGGCAAAAGCTCTACCCCCAAAGGGCAGAGCCGGGAGAGACAGGACGTTATCCTTGCCCGCTTCCGGCGTCGTTTTCCCTATGGAGTACCTCGAAATGGAAAGCCAACCGAAGCGGCGGACGTTCGGACGTTCTGACGCAAGCTTCGGGCCCGGAACGTCCAGCGTGTCAATCAAGACGAGACTCGGCAGCCGCGGTGGAAGGCAGACGGGATGGCACGAGCGGAGTTCTAACGCCGCTGGCGCGCTGACTTCGCGCGACAGAGTTCTCTCGCCACGTTCTGAATTGACCACGACGCGGCCAAGCTTCTTGATATCTAGATGTGACGGACGTGCGCCGCCTGGCCTTGGAAAAGCCTTCGATGACCGACGGGACCATCTACCCTCAACGCAATGGCCTAAAACTGCATCCTTGGGGATGTTCATCCGGTGTGTTGAAGTCTGGTAATTTCAGCCTTCCCGGACGATCCAGATGGACACCCTTCGGTGACTCACATCTAGAGCCTAGGCGAGCGCCATTGTATCGGAGGCGATCTGGCGCAGCCGGGACTTGCGGAGGTGGAGTCGCGGGAGCGGCTCCATGCCGATCGTGGACAGGATATGCTCCCACCGGTAAACCCAGTCGTGCATCTCGAGACAGCGAATTGCGTTTGTTCGGCGCACCCGCTCAGTGCGTCGGGGATCGGCGTCCAACAGGTCGATTACGTCCGCGATGCTGCCCGATTCCGGACTGACCTCGATCACCGCGTCTGGCCAGTCAAAGTGCTCTCTGAATTCTGCGCATTGCGGCGCCGTTCCAAGCATGACGGCGCCGCCTGCGGCGCCTTCGAAGAGACGGGCAGGCAGCACCTGCTCGCCGGCAACCGTCACGAACTTTGAGTTTGCAAGCGTCGCTGGATTGAAGGCCATGAAATAGCGCGTCCGCTTGATGATATTGGCGAGCAGCAACCGATGCTCTCGCCAGTCCTTCACCCGGGAACTCGTGCTTGCGAGCGTGTCGTACAGATAGAAGAAGTCCCGCTCCTCCGCCAGCTTCAGAAGCTGCCCATGTATCTTCGCGGCTCGGTTGCCGATCGAGTATACGTCGATCACACGTTTGGCCGGCGACAGACATGGCGTTGAAATAAGGCCGTCGACACCCGTGGCAAGGAAGGAACAAGGCGTGCTGGTGTATTGAGGAAGTCGCGGTATGCACGCATTGTGCAATAGGAACACGTGATCGAACTGGTCCAGAAGCTTGAGATATTGGCGGTCCTCCTCGAGGGTCGTCGACCAGAGTTCGAACAGATACGCGACCGCGACCTTGCTGCGACCGCGCCAGTCCTGGATGCGAGACAATTCTACAAGGCTTTGTGGGCTCCAGGCGACGAAGAAGAAAAGATCGTAGTCTTGGGTGAGCCGAACATGCTCAATGGTTGGCGCGTTCCTCAACCCTATCCCTTTGCGAATCGCGTTCGTCAGTCTGTTGAAGTCACGTTGCATGTCGTGAGGGTCGTGCTTTGGCAAGACGGCGTGAAAATGTCTCGTAAGGTAGTTGTCGATGCCGGGCGCGATCAGGTCGCCGTCCTCGCATTCCGCAACGATACGGCAGAATTCATAAGCCAAGGCAAAGTGAGCCCGGTCCTTCGCATTGAATTCAGAGGCAACAAGTGTACGTCTTTTCAAGGAATTCTCCCGCCAGTTGTCGCTCGACTATTCGGCCGCTGCAGGCTGGGCCGCTCCATTGTGCGCCAGCGCCGCAAGAGGCAACCGGCCAAGAATCATGTCTGCCGCCTTCTCCGCGATCATGAATGCAGCGGCCGACGTGTTGGCCGAGGGAACGGCGGGCATGATGGAAGCATCGACGACCCGCAACGCCTGCATACCGTGGACCCGCAACTGGTCGTCCACGACAGATGCAGCACTGACAGATGGGCCCATCCGGCACGATCCGCATAAATGATAGCCAGTCATCCCAACTTCGCGGGCAAACTGCAGAAGGTCTGTGTCGTCCGTTATTTTCGGACCGGGAAACTCTTCCGTGCAATTGAAGCGCCTTAGTGCCGGGGCGCGAAGCAACTGTCGCGCAATTTTCATTCCGTCGACGATAACCTGCCGGTCTCGCTCATCGGCAAGATAGTTGGGTTGGATGAGTGGAGCTTGAAACGGATCTGCCGAGTGGGCGCGCACATATCCGATGCTCTTCGGCCGCAACTGGCTATAGCCAAGCTTGACGACCGGAAATCGCCGTCCGTGGTGGTGGGCATAGTTGCCCAAGGCAACATCCAGTTGGATATCAGGGGTGGAGTGAATATCCCGCGAGTTGACGAATCCGTATACGAGCGATGGGCTGACGGCGAGAAAGTTCGGCCGGCCCAGCATCCATTTGGCCGCCTCGCGCAGGAGAGCGAGGCCGTGCCCGCTGACGGTTTGAATGCCTTCCACGCGGGCGATCAGGTGGACTACGTAATGGTCCTGAACGCTTTCACCGACACCTGGTAGTTCGTGCACGAGCGGAATCCCAAGACCGGAGAGTATGCTCGCAGCTCCCACCCCGGACAATTGCAAGAGCTTAGGTGAATTCGCTGCCCCGGCGGATAGGATTACCTCGCGACGCGCCTTGACGAAGCTCGTGGGATGGCCCGGCCCGCGTGCATACCGAACACCGATGGCCCGCGTTCCTTCGAACTGAACGGCAGTGGCCTGTGCATTTGTGCGGATGTCCAGGTTTTTCTTCTTGGCAAGCGGCCGTAGAAACGCCCGCGCTGCGCTCACGCGCCATCCGCGTGTGATATAGCGTTGATAATAGCCCACGCCGGCCTGGCCTGCTGCATTGTAGTCGGGATTTCGCGCAATACCGGCGCTCAGTGCAGCCTCGATGAATGCATCGCACAGCGGATGTCGCCAATCGCAATCCGTAATCGGAAGCAGCCCCTCCGTGCCGCGGTAAAAGGAATCGCATTCGCCAAGCCTGCGCTCGGATCTCTTGAAATAGGGCAGCACGTCGGCGTAGGCCCAGCCTCGATTGCCCTGTGTGGCCCACTCGTCGAAGTCCGCAGCGGCCCCACGGTTATAGATCATACCGTTAATTGTAGTCGAACCACCAAGTGTCCTGCCCTGCGGCATCGGTATGGAACGATTGGCCGTCCCCGGACTCGGCACGGTTTCGAACGACCAGGCATATTTCGGATTCGAGGACGTCTTGTAGAGTCCCGCCGGGATGTGAAGAAGGATATTGCGATCGGGCGGCCCGGCTTCCAGCAGGCAGACCGTATTGGTCCCATCAGCCGCCAAGCGATTCGCCAAGATGCAGCCGGCCGCCCCTGCTCCAACGATCACGTAGTCAAAGACATCCACGTCAAGCGACATCGTTCCGCGCTCCGTTCCCTTTCAACTCCCGAGCATGGCAGGGAATACGGAGGATGGCACTTACCCAATCGGAATTAAGCCTTACGAAGGTCTTGCATGGTGGATTAGATGGAGACAGGTTGAGGGGCCTGTTACTTGGCGCGAAGGGTTTTCCTCTAGAGCTTTGCAAAGCGGCTGGCGCACGAGGGAGATGGTCATGCCTGAGGACAAATTGGCCGAGAACGCCGCCTCGCTGTGGACTGCGCATTTGGGGCTTATCGATCGCCTTGGTGTGGCCGCACAGGTCGCGTTGAGATCTTGTACGCAAACGGGATCGACGGATGGTTTCCATGTCGCGCGGCCAGAAGCGTCTTGAGGTTGAACGGCGGGAACGCCGCTCACCGGATCACGTTGGTGAAGTCCCGTGGCACAGTCGTCGGTGGCTCCTTGCCGGGTTGCTTGCGCTACCTGCGTCGGCCGTAGTCGGTGCAGCAGTACATCTGGCAAAGGGGCGGCTGAGCGGCGGCGCGGCCACCTTTTTGCGCCCGAGCGGACCCGTTCTCTCGCGCGCGAATGGGCAGATCATTGAAAATCTTGACATCTATGCCCCCGAAGGGAATGGTGTCACGATACTCCATCCCGGCGTCATAGTCCGCAACTGCCGCATCCGTCATGGTAAGGGCAGCGGAGTACATGCCCGCGGAGCAGCCGAAATACGCCTGCAGGATCTTGAGATCGATCATGTCGGCGCTACTCCTTCGGGTGCAGGACCAAGCCAGGACAGCAGCAATATCGAACTGGAGGACTGCCCGGATTCGATCATCGTCCGAGTCAAGGCGTCCCGCGGCTCGTCCAACGTCTATGTCGTCGATAGTCCTCGCATCCAGATGAGCTTCCTCGAACTCCACGATCCGCGCGGGCCCTTCCCGCGTGGACAGAATGTGCAGTTCAACCGCTCTCCGAACGCGCGCCTCGAAGATTTTTCGGCCGAGAATGGCCCCAGTTCCTGGACCGAGGACAATATTTCCGCCTTCCACTCGGATCGCTGTACAATTCGACGTGGGCTCGTCTTCTACAACAACAGCCCCACTGGCGTCGGCGTCATGCTGGAGGGAAGCTTCAATTGCCGGGTCGATGAAGTTGACGCCGTTCAACAGGGAAACGGCGCTTTTTCGGCGGTTCCGCAGGGTGACGTCGGCAGTGGAGGTTGCTCATTCAATCGCTGCCGAAGCCGGGACACCTACAACGAGCCACGGGACGGCAGGGATGCCCCGACCTCCAACGGTCTGTCGTTCCAGACCCGGATATCAGAAGGGGCTGAAAGGCACAGCATCCGGGACTGCTGCGTTTATGCGCTGGCCAATGCCAACAACATCATCTGGGAAATGGGCGCCGTGCAGGCCGGATGGTCCATTGAGCATAAGGCATTCGAGCCCAGGCCGCCATTGCGGCTCGTCTTCAACTGGCAGTGATCGTCACCCCGACCTGCTACCGACCACGCCAAAAGTGAACCAGATCCGCCAGCATAGACCGCAGCGGGGACATCCCAAGCGTCCAGAGAGGCGCTGAGGCGAGAACCATCCGTCCCGTCGTCGTGCTGGTATCGATCGGTGTGCCAACGATACGGAGACCGACATCCTTGCTGCCAAGCCTTTCGATGAGCGCCAGAACTTGCCGGGTTGTGCGCGCAATGCGGTAAGGCCTCGTGACGGCAATCACGTCTCCTTTCCTGGCGCAAGCGATCGCCTTCTCCAGTTCCGGCGTCGAACCGAACATGCCGGTCTTCTCGCAGAAGAAGTGCTCGGCTCCCAAGCGCGTAAGATGAAGCTTCTGCGCCTCCAGGCTTGCGACGGGTTCGAACTTGCCAATACGACAGTAGCCAATAATCATAACATTGCCGAACAACAACAAGCATTCAGGAAATAGGACGCAAGGCGTCCGATGAAACCGCTGCCGATCTGAGAGGCCGAGGGCCGCCGCGGCTCTGCGGTCTTTGTGCCTTCCTGCGGCAATCCGGTATGGCCGGCAAGTTCAAGATATTGCATTGCGACTCTGTGGGCATCGAACTGGTTCACCCTCTGGCGTGCCCGCCGACAGACGCGACCACAGGTCATCATCGTCCAGCACCGTCTTCAGCGCCGCTGCCATCACGTTTGGCTGCGGGTCGGGGTCGGCTCCCGCCGTACCGATGACGTGATCGCAGTCATGGCCGGTCCCCCGAGCCGAGTAGGCCTGAGCCAGCAGACCATATCGACACGCTCCTCATCAGCCGCAAAAGGCGAACCGTGTAGAAGCGAAGCGGTTGCTCGCGAAGATGCTCGGGCGGAGCGGTCACAATCAGACCGTCGTCAATAAGGACGTGACTGCCAGTCGAGGCATGTATCGCCGTATTGAGGACGACATGCTCGCAGCTCTCGCGATCACGGGCATCCATGTAGGAATGGGCATAGTAGGGTTCCGCCCGGTAGAGGCAGAGGCCGTTGAAAGCCGAGATGCAGTGCCGCAGAGAACTCGCCGACACCCGTTCCTGTGCATCGTGGACGCATCGTGCCAGGGTGGAGCGATAGGTGAGCGGATTTCGTTTTGCGCGATCGATAGTATGCTGAAGATTCTCCATGAATAGGCCCTCGCACCGCAGCGCCAGCAGATCGTAGTAGAGCGGCTTCGAGTTCGCGGCCACGGCGAAGAGGCTCCCGTCGGCGGCGAGCCGATCGAGTGATGAGACGAACGCGGCGACCGTAGGGGGGGCTGCGAACACGGAGTCCAGGTCGACGACACAGACATGGTGCGTGGCGGGATGGTTTTTGCTCGCGTGCTGACGAAGGAATTCCCGACCGGCCGCCATGCGCGGCAGCCGCTCGGGGATCGTCGCCATAAAATCCGTCGCAATGATCTCGACCGAAGCATCGCCGCGGGAGTGCTCGAGGAGCAGCGCGCGCGTGTCATCCGTTGACCCGTTTTCGCCGATGGCTGCCCGGACCCGCAGGCCGGCACCTCGCAGTTCGGCGATGAAGCGGAAGAAGTTCGGAAGCGTCCTCGCACAATTGCGCGCGAGTCCCAGGAAGAGAATATCGCAGTGGAGAGGAACGGTGACGCTCATCACGCAAGCACCTTCCGGCCGAGCCGATAGGCCGAGCGCGCGCAGAGATACACCGGCTGGGGCGCATTCCACGACAGAAAGCCGTCAAGAGCATCCTTCCAAAGTAGTGAGGCGTGAACCAGCAAGACGCGCATCGGTGATCGCTCCGGTGAATCTCAGTTCGGCATCGCTGGCGCCGGTGGCGACGACGCGACAGCACCGGCAAAGTCGGGCTTCGGCAAAACGATCTCGACAACGTCGCCGGGCTGAAGCCCGAGATCTTCGCTGCCGGGGAGCGTCTCGCCCCCCTGCTCTCGCATTCTATGGACTGCAATGTCGGGCCGGTCGGCGGCTACCAGCAAGGTGGATTGCGCTTGTCCAGTAAGCGCCAGCTTCTGCGCCGTACCCTCAAGACGCGCTGAGACCTGGGCGAGGTTCATATAGGCCTCCTGCAGCTCTCCCAAGGCCGCGATTTGGCGTTCACTGTCAATCTTGTTCAGCTGTCTGATATATTCACCGCGCTGGCGCTCGATATTCGAAGCCTGGACGACGGTGTCGAGCAGCTGAGTTGATGACAAAAGCATGGCTCTGCGGGCTTCGGACAGGCGTGTAGTCGGCGCCAAGCCCTTCTGAAAAAGCTTCCTGACGCTCTCGTAATCGTCGCTGTCGGCCTGGTTGCCTTCTTCATCCTTCTTCTTCTTTTCAGCCAGGAGTTCCAGTTGCAGGCTCGCCTCCTCGACCGCCTTGCCCAAGAGCGCCTTGTCCTTTTCACTGTCTGTGCGCCGAGCCTCGAGATGCCCTACTGCTGTTTGCTTCAACCTTTCGGCGAGCGCCTCAGGCACCGGCACGTTCTCGACATGTTCGACTTTTTCGCCGAGTTCAGTGCGAAGGCGCCAAATGCGGACTTGTTCCGTTGCGAATTGCGCCCACAGGGCTCGATACTCGGCACGGAAATCGGTCGCTTCCACGAGGGGATTGGTAACGCGAACCTGGGCAATGCTGTAGCCACCCGCAACGGCCACAGCCTGTCGGACGGTCATGCCGGGCCGGAACAGGTACTCTCCCGGCCTGGCCACGTCACCATAAACGTAGATAGGCCGGTATTCGGCAACCGAAACGAAGACTTGGTCGGCCTGGATCAGGTGCGTTATTTCACGCCCGTCCGAGGTCGCCTGCCGATACTGCTTGTTAGCGAGATTGCCGGCCAGTAGCTCCTGCGCTTGGTGAATGGAAAGGCCGCTGAGCCGGAGCTCTCCGACCAGCGCCAAATTCACTTCGCCGTCAACGCCGATCAGCAATCTCTGCCTGAATTCGCTAATGCCAGGGATCGAGACTTCAAGCGTGTCCCCGGGCTGCAATTTGTACTCGGCCAGTGCCCCGGCCGGAACCAGGGCGACAGTCCCAGCGAACAAAACGAGACGGCTCGACACCATTGCCAACGAGCAGGCCGAACCCAAGGATTTCGATAACTTCATGGATCACCCAAACGTTTTTTCCGATATCGCTCCAGCGACCGTCGTGGGTTTCGTCGGCGCGGACGAACCTGTGCTTCGCATGGTCTATGCTACCAAAAGCGGCATCGCCGGGGCCGAGGCAAATGGCTGCCAGATTGGCTCTTTTGAGGCACTCCTGATGGGCCGGATTCGACGCCAGGGTTGAGGCGCGGGCACATCGGCGCCCGCTTTCATACTCGTGCCTCCCGCGCGGCCGTATCAGTGTTCGATCGGAGCGCCGCGCGTCCTTTTAGACGCGCAAAGGTCGCTGCTAATTCTCTGCCCGAGCGCTGGCGCGAAGTGCAATGAGATAGCCGTATGCGAAAGCAATTCCCACGATCTGTATGGGGCTCTCAAGGACCGGGTTGACGAACATGGCGAGGAAAATTGTGAAGAAGACTACCGATGCATGATTGCGAACACCGCAAGGCAGCCGGCGTGGCGGGAAGGCCGCCAAAATGGCGGACACTATCAAAATGAATCCGATGACCCCGGTCCGCAATAGGGCTTGAAAGAACGAATTGTGAATTCCCGTTGAGAGTATCTCAAGCATCCTGGCATGCGTGATATTCCGGGTGTCAGGAAGAAAGGTGAAATCCACGAAGCCTGGGATCTCATATCGCCACCGAACCGACTCTTTTCCAAATCCGATGCCAATCCCGTATGTATCCGCCACGGATGCGAGTGCGTCCGAAATAAACGCGAGTCGGATTCCGGAGTTCGGGTCCAGAGCAAAGGTTTGAGGTACGAAATTCAGCCCGACGGCATAGGCTGCAGTCACTGCCGCTGCCAGCGCTGCAACTGTCAATCGGCCGGGTACGCCGCTTAAAATAATAGCAATGGTGACCGCAAGCACCTTGAACTGAACCAAAGGGCTTACGAGGGCAAAACCCAATATGAGCAAAATGCCGCCATAGCGGCGCCAGTCATTCGTCAGGAAGATACTGCCTGTGATGAAGAACACGGCAATGGCAATGCTATTGATGAGCGAACCATAAAGTATCAATGTCGTGGCGGCCGGCGATGCGCCCTGATATTGCACACTCTGCTGATACATGACAGCCGGTCCGACGACGAGAGAGAGGAACAGGAAGACCGCGGCACCCCAAAAGGGGTTGCCGTTCATCAGCCTGCGTCGGAAATAAGCCTTGGATGCCCATGCAACGGCGAAGAAACCGACGATCGGGACGATCTGCCTTATGACTGCTTCCTGAAGGAAGTGAACTTGCCAGGATTCCGGCATCAGCCGGTATCTGGACAGCAGGGCGATTAAGAGGCAGAAGGCCGTGTAGACCGACAGCAGTCGGGGCGGAATCGTCTGGCTCAGCACGGCGTAGGCCAGGCACGCACCTACCGGGATCACCACGAAGAAGGGGCCCAGCAGGCGCAGCGATATTGCGAGGCCGCAGGCTAGCCAAATGCCGGAGAGGAAAAGAGTGTAATCGAGTACGTCAGGGGCATGGCTGCGGACGAGGTTGACCGGCCTCACGTCCATCCTGCGTGACAAGGTGGCCGTCGAAGTCATGGGCCGTGTTGCCGCATTCGACCGGAAGCCTTCCCCAGCCCCACCGGTCCGCGTGGCTTTCCGCCACCAGCTGGGCGGCGCAAGAAGGACGGCAGACGGTTTGTCCGGGTCAGAGCGACTGCTGAGAGCTTCTCTGCGGGGATGATGCGCAGCATTTCACCGAGGTGATCGGCGGAAGTGCGGCGTGCCAACACCACGAGTACCTCGCTCAGGATGCCCATGGCCGCCTCCAGATCGGCGGTACGGTCAGTGCTGTGAAAGTCAACGATCACACAACTGTATTCTTGCTGCAGATGCTGGAGTGCGGCGGAGATGGAGAGCGAGGCATTCAAGTCGGAGATTGGCTCGGTGGGCCTGAGAACCAGAACCTCCAGTTCCTCCTGATCCGAGCCAATGGTGGCAAACGCCCTGGCGAGCTTCCGACCTGGCTCCGCGCTCAGCATTGGCTGATCCATGGACGGTTTTTGCCAATTGGCATCAACGAGCAGTGTCCTTTGCCCCGTTGCCGCGATGAGCCGAGCGAGATGAGCTGCCACCGTAGACGTCCCGGATGCGGCAAGGGGCGACGCGACGCCGATGACAAAGCCAGTTTGGCGACCGTGAACTCCGCGCATGCGGGCGGCAATTTTGCTTAGGGAACTGAGAAGCTCGAGGGCACCTTTCGAATAGACGGGCTGCAAGAATTGCTCACATCGCTGCAGTATCTTCCACCTGTGGCGAGGAATTCTCGGGGTCCCGACTACCCGATCAATGCCGGTCGACCGGCGCACATCCTCGACTGTTGTCAGGGGGTGGTTTATCACCTGCCTGGCCAATGCATGACCCACCCCGGCAACACCGCCAGCCACAACGGAAAGCGCCGCGATCAGCACCGTTGACGGCCAACTGGGTCGACGAGGCGGCTCGGCTGCCGTGATGACTCTTGCGCTCGGGATTAGTGAGGAGGCGCTGAAATCGGAGTGCGTGCGCTGCAGAAGGGCATTGTAAAGGGAGCGATAAACTTCAGCCGCGCTCTGTTGCTCACGAAAAAGCACTCTTGCTCTCTCGGCGGATTCGGGATCTGGGGGGAGTTCCTTCTGTTGATCACTCACAAAGGCCTTCTGCCTGAGTTCGGCCAACCGCCTTTGCAGATCAAGTGTTTCCTCCGCGCGAGCCCCCCGCCGGCGATCGCTCTGATTTCCGATGTAGCCGTCTGCGACCGCGTTTGCGAGAATGGCCGAGAACTGTGGGTCCGTAGAGGTGAACCCGATCTCGACGGCGCTCGAGAAACCCAGCTGGCGAACGCTGAGCGCATCCCGCACGATGACGATCGCCTCATGCCGGATGTTTGGCTTAACCGCCGGCAGTTCGGTGCCGAAAAGAGAAGCTATTTGGCTTTTCACGTAGCCGGAGATCCGCGCGCGCAAGCCGTCATCCGCCACAAACTCTTCGCGTTCCGATAAGCCATTGCGGTCAACGACGCGTCCGATGACCTCGTCCGACTGAATGACCTGGATCTGACTTTCGACATAGGCCCGGTCATCTGCTTGAGCTTCGCCGGGTTGCGGATCGGGCGGAGATGAAAGAAGGATCGTCGTGTAAGCGGTGTAGTATCCGGGCGACAGGACCGCATAGGCTCCGCCAATACCGACGCTCACAACCACCCAGAGGAGACAAAGGCGCCAACTGCTGCGAACAAATGCTATGATATCTTTCGCGGTCAACTCGTCGCCATCCCCGGGGGGAACCGATTGGTGAGACGGGCCGGAGGACTCAACGATAAAGCGATTGGCAAACATACACAAACTCCTACTGGAAACGACCGGCCTCATGCTCAAGCGGCACGGATCGGGACGCCGGCAAATATCCTTGCGTCCGGCCGGCGTCGGGCGCCGATGCCGTTCGAAGGACGGCCGCTCCGCCAACGAGGAAAAAGCCGGTTGAAACTACCAGAACGACGACTTCCTTCGTTACCATTGCATAGACGATGGCTTGCTCCGCCACTATGAAAGACAAAAAGTATGAGCCTATCAGGAACACCAGCAACCCGAACGCATTGAGGGCGGCCCATTCATTTTCATATCCATAACTGAACATGAATATATTGGATGTGAACGTATTTATATTCATAAGAAGCGGTATGATTGCCATTGCACGCACGAAAGGTATTGCACCAGAAAATTCATTTCCAAAGAAGAACAATATTATATACGGAGCGATGAAGAACATACCGATACTAATTACCACCCCGCCCGCAATGGTGAATAGCGATCTCCTTAACAGCTCTATTCCAGCAGCGGGGTCGACATGCGCGTAGTATGAAACCCTCGGTAGAAAAGTATCCATCAGCAATCTGAAAAATATTCGCGCGGCTTGCAGGAATTTTTCGGCGACGGAGTATTGTCCGGCTGCAACATAACCTGCGAAGTGACCAACAAGGGCAACAGGGAGGGTGAAGAGGGCAGTCTCTACGGCCGTGAAGAGAAATCCCCGCCAGCCGTTGCGCAGTTGCATACCGATGACCGAGAGCGTCAGCGACCTGAAGCCCCCAAAGCCGATCGGAAGAAGGAAGGGCGTGCAGACCAGGCCGCTGACAACGGGAACCGCGCTCTGGATAGCAACGGCGAGCGCGACCTGGTCGGGTGATCCGACCATGAGGACGAAACAAACGAGCGCCAAAAGGCGAGCAACGACCGCCGCGACGGCCGCATGCCAGGCCCTTTCGAGGCCGATAAAGAGCCAGGACGGATAAATGATGCCACCGGCGGCCGAAAGCATTGCGCATAGAAATGTCGGCTTGCTGAGTGCCAGGACGTCACCGGCCAGCACAAGGCCAACCAGGCATACGGCAGCGAAAAGCACTGCCTTGGTGGCCATGACCTGAGCAACGAGTGACGCGATCGCCGTCTGCTCGTGCCGAAGGAAAGCGACCCTGCGCTGTGCGGTCCAATGAAATCCGTAGGCCACTATCGTGGCCGCAAGCTGTCCAATGGCGAGTGCATATGCAAACTGCCCGAAACTCGAGGGCCCTAGAACACGCCCGGCATAGGGCAATAGGAGCAGCGGTTGCAGAACGTCGGCGGCATGCATGATTGCTAGGCTGACGGCCTGTTTGCGCATTTTCATGGGGAGCCCCCGGTCCGGTGCCTGTCTTTGACGGTTACAGAGCCGAGCATCGAAAGCAGCGACGTATGTAACAGAGCCAGAATGAAAAGGCTGTTGGTTACGAGATACCGGCTCGCCAGGCGGCGCGGATCCTGCGAGAGCCGGTGCAGCCATTCCAGTCCGCACTTCTGCATCCATTGCGGCGCTCGCTTAATGTCTCCCGCGTGGAAGTCGAATGCTGCTCCCACCCCCAGCATCACCGCATTGATCCGCCCACGATGCGCCCGCAGCCAGGCTTCCTGCTTGGGACACCCGAGCCCCACCCACACGATCCTCGCACCGGACTGATTGATCATCCTGACCACCGCTTCATCCTCGTCGTCGGTCAGAGGACGGCGCGGAGGCGAGTAAGTGCCGACGATGTTTATGCCGGGGAACTCGGTTCGGATGCGCTGTTCGAGACGTCCAAGGGTGCCGGGACTTGCCCCGTATAGGAACATTTCCGTGCCGAGTTCCGACGCCCTGCGGCAACAACGCCACATCAGATCGGGACCGCTGACCCGCGGCTGCCCCCCATGTCCCTGCCGCCTCAGGACCCAGGCCACCGGAGCTCCATCGGGCGCGACGAGGTCGGCACTCTCCATCGCTTCGGCATGCGCGCGATTGCGGCGGGCGGTGACGACGCTGTGGACATTGCACAGGAAAACCGTTCGGCTCTCCCGCCTCAGGGCCCACTCGAAAACGCAGTTGATTGCCTGCGTCCAGCCCAGTGCATGTACCGGCACTCCAACTACAAGCTCCCGCACTTGCACCTGATTGATCGCAGACTCCACCATCTCGCCCTCGATTGCCGCAAATGGATGCACCATCATCACAGCGCCTGAGCACGGTTCAATTGCTATTCCGAATAGGAGTGAGGAGGCAGCTCTCATCCGAGGTACCTAGAAAGGAATAGCGGCATTCTCCAAAGGCGAAGATGCATGGAACGGAAAGCGCGCGGCGCCTTTAATGGTTGTGTCCCGTCGAGTGGTGTAACTCGGCGGTAGCGAAGCCGCTCGGGAGCGCGCCCTCAACAGCGCTGTAGCGAGCGAGCGGCTAGCAGCGGTCATCGATGTTCCCCGGTAGGGTCGGGTTGCTCACACCAACCTGATTCGAAGGAAGCACCGATGACCGATGCCATGATGAACCTGCGCATGCTCGTGGAGAAGACCCCCGACGCCGATATTCTGCGCGAGATGATCGGCTTTGCCGCTGAACGGCTGATGGAGATGGAGGTGGGTGCCTCCACCGGCGCCGGCTATGGCGAGAAGAACCCGTTGCGCACGGCCCAGCGCAACGGATATCGCGACCGGGACTGGGAGACGCGAGCCGGCACCGTCGAGCTGCGCATCCCCAAGCTCAGGAAAGGCACCTACTTCCCTTCGTTCCTGGAGCCGCGGCGCATGGCTGAGAAGGCGCTGACGGCGGTGATCCAGGAGGCTTACATTCAGGGCATCTCGACCCGCTCGGTCGACGACCTGGTCAAGGCCATGGGCATGAGCGGCGTCTCCAAGAGCCAGGTCAGCCGGCTCTGCGAGGAGATCGACGGCAAGGTGAAGGCCTTTCTCGACCGGCCGATCGAGGGCGACTGGCCATATCTGTGGGTCGATGCCACCTACCTGAAGGTGCGCCGCGGCGGCCGCATCGTCTCCGTCGCTGTGATCATCGCCGTCGGCGTCAACACGGACGGCCGGCGCGAGGTGCTGGGCATGGAGGTCGGCACATCGGAAGCCGAGCCGATCTGGACAGAGTTCCTGCGCAAGCTAACTCGGCGTGGCCTGCGCGGCGTCAGGCTCGTCGTTTCCGATGCCCACGAAGGCATCAAGGCGGCGGTTTCCAAAGTTCTGTGCGCCACCTGGCAGCGCTGCAGGGTTCATTTCGCTCGCAACGTGCTGGCGCATGCCGGAAAGAGTGGCCGTCGTGTCGTGTCGGCCTTCATTGCCACCGCCTTCGCCCAGGAGACGGCAGAGGCGGCAAGCCTGCAATGGCGCGCCGTCGCCGACCAGATCCGCCCGAAAGTGCCGAAGCTCGCCGCCATCATGGACGAGGCCGAGCACGACGTCCTCGCCTACATGAGCTTCCCCAAGGAGCACCGCGTCAAGCTACACTCGATCAATCCGATCGAGCGACTCAATGGCGAGATCAAGCGGCGCACCGAGGTCGTTGGCATCTTTCCCAACGACGATGCCATCGTCCGCCTCGTCGGCGCATTGCTGCTTGAACAAAATGACGAGTGGGCCGTGCAGCGGGCTCGCTACATGACACTGGAAACTATTAGCCAGATGAGTGATGATCCGCTCATCAGCCTGCCGGCAGTGGCACGCTGATCAGTCCGGCCTACGCCGGAGAGCACGGCGACCAAAGCCGTCAGTTACACCACTCCAGTGGGCACGATCCCTTTAATTTCCGGGCGCCACGAGCGGACCCGTCTTTCTGGCCGCTCCGCCCCGATCCTCCGAGTGGCTCCAACGTACAAAAGAGTGTTAGTACTTTTGACCGATCAGGCGAGGTCCTAGTGCAAACAGTTGAGGCTCCTTACACTTCTGCGTGGTGGAAGTGCCGCGCTCTTCTAAGGTAGCCTGATTTATAGAACGTGGCGCAGATGCGGTAAGCCGAGTAACCAATATGACAAGAATCCGGGTGAACAGTATGGCACGAATGACGCCGACGCTCCTCGTCGATTCCCATGATCTTTCACGCGAAGGTCTCAAACACATCCTCCTGGATTCGTCGTTCCGCGTCGCCGCGGCGGCTTCGACCTTGTCCGACGTGATGGACCACCCCCTCGGTAGGGAAAAGCCCGGGCTCCTCGTGCTATGCTACTATAGAAGCGAGGAATTGCGGGCCCAAGATCTCGTCCGGTTCCGCAACGAACACCCGCAGGCCCGAATTGCCGTGCTTGCAGACCGCTACGACGACGAAGACTTATCCACTCTACTTCGGCTCGGCGTGAACTGCTATCTGACTAAGAGGGTTAGCACCGAGAGCCTGTTCAAATCTTTCGACCTGGTGATGCTCGGAGAGGTCATATTCCCTTCTGTGGCGCTCCCGCTGGTGCGCCGGGAGTTCTCCGAGGTTGAGACCGAGGATTGGGACGACGAGGGTTCCGTCAACGCGGATAGCGAACGGCTCCAGCGCCAGCTGTCGAGCCGTGAACATGATATCCTGCAATGTCTTGTCGAGGGTGCATCGAACAAGGTGATAGCGCGCAGGCTCGACATCGCCGAAGCGACCGTCAAGGTTCATATTAAGGCGATTCTGCGAAAAATTCACGTCCGCAACAGGACGCAGGCTGCCGTATGGGCGATCAACAATCCCGCCATGCCGCAAATGAATCGGTGACGAGATTCGCCTGCCCCACGACGATAGACGCCGAGTTAGACCCGCGAGAACCGTACTGTCGAATGTCCCTGACTGCGTAGATCTCTCAGCCACAGTTTCAAACGCTTCGGCGAACGATCGCTGCGCGGCTAATCAACCCCGCGTTGTGTCGTCGCGGCAGGCGAGCGGCTGAATGCGATCGTTGCAAACACCCGTTGCTCGTTCGAGCTCGGAGTGCTCCAACAGAGCGGTATGCGGCGTCTCCGCCCCATTGATTTTGCGGTTGCAACGGTGATGTCGATCGCTCGCGGAAGGTTTTGTGAGCTCGTCGGGGAGTCCCGGACGAGCTCATTGTGAGGCGCTGATCCGTTGCGCATAGGCCCAGGGCATGAAGGCGTCGATGTCTTTGGCGAGGTGGCCGTTGGCGAGGCTGGTGAAGAGATCGCGCAGGTAGGCGTAGGGTTC
Organism: Sinorhizobium fredii USDA 257; assembly: GCF_000265205.3. NCBI lineage: Bacteria > Pseudomonadati > Pseudomonadota > Alphaproteobacteria > Hyphomicrobiales > Rhizobiaceae > Ensifer > Ensifer fredii. Next base: position 1,139,056 of record NC_018000.1, on the reverse strand, counting down.
AACGCCGTTCATCTTGCAGCTTCCGATCAGGCTAGCGAAACGGGCCCAGTTACGGCCGCCTTCATCGTGGCCGGCAAAGAGCGCATTGCGGCGGTTCATGGCCGGGCTTCTGATCGCGTTTTCGACGAGGTTGGAGTCGATGTCGACGCGGCCGTCGTCCAGGAACAGCCGGAAGCCATCCTGACGTTTGAGCATGTAAGCCATAGCTTCGCCGAGGCCACCACCGCCTGCTCATGCTGACGGGCCGCACGCTCGACCGACAGCTCGAACTGCACCGCCGCAAAGGCATTCAATACCTCGACAGGAAGGTCCGGGAACTGGCTGAGATCGATGGGCTGCGACATGTGTCTTCATAACAAACCGAAGCAGAAAAGCCTAACAAAACAATGCCAAAATAGGGCGGCTGAGTCATCCTGCCGCAGTCGGTGGCGTCACCCGTTGCGCCATAACCCGTCGCCAATCAAGCCCTTCGAACAAGGCTTCAAACTGCGCACGTGACAGACGCATCGTTCCATCCTGCACCTTGGGCCAGGCAAAGTTTCCCTGCTCCAAAACCTTGTAGATCAGCACCATTCCGGTGCCATCCCATACCAGGATTTTCAAACGATCCCCGCGCTTCGACCGGAAGATCACCGTCACCCCGGAATGCGGATCAAGCTTCAACTCGGTCTGCACCATCAAGGCCAGCGCTGATGGCCACAGCGGAAGTCCACCGGCCGCGTCGCGATCAGGATCGGCAAGCGTTGGCCCGCAACGATCATGCCGTCCCTCGCATCGCGCGCACCAAAGCTGCAACGCGATCAACCGGCACATCGCCGGGAACCCTCATCACGAGGTCTGCGCCTATTTCTACCGTCACGATCCGCGAAGCGGCCGCGACCGGCTCCGGAACCGGCGATACATCGGCAGCCTCCGTCGTAATCGCCAGGGGCACAAAGGCTGGCTCGAGTGAGCTCCTATTGTCGCAAGGCACCGCCCGTATCAGTTCCGCAGGAAGCGCCAGAAGACCCTGACGCGCTTGCCGTCGCCAGTCCGAAAGCTGATGCGCAGCGAGATCATAAGTGAGCGCAACATCAACAACCCGCGCACCGGGCTGAAGGCTTTCCGCTACAATCCGCGCCTTCAGATCATTGGGCCATCGCCGGTTTCCACGACGAGGCTCGACAACTTCGCATCGCCCGACAAATCCATCACCGCCATCCGCCATGCCAAATCTCCAGCTCTTGCCGAAAACCTTCTGGCAGAAACCTCAATGTTCACAAACACGCGGAATCAATGGGGTGTAGGCGGCGCATACACAGAGCGGGGCGATCATCCACGTTAAACACGACCCGGCAATCGCAAACCCCGTCAGCGGCATGCGGACAGGCGACCCCGACTGTTGCCATTGACAGCGAGCCTCGGCCCGCCGCTCGGCATACCGCTTTGGGTTGGGCTGAGGGGTGAGTCCGATCGACTCTCCGCCAAACAGCTTAGCGGGGTTGGACCTCGCTAGTCTGCTCGCGCGAGCGCCTACCCGAATGATCATCTATTCTTGCTTGATCCCGCGTGAAACTCTTGCGGCATGTAGAACCGCTTGTTCTCCATGAGCCCCGGTTGTTTTTGGCAGACCAAACCGACCGCGCGCGCCCAAGAATATTGAGAACAAGGGACAAGAAAGGGGATGTCGCAAATGCTCGCGGGTGATGTTTTCTGTTTGCCGTCTAAGGAATCCACTCGGGAATACCTGACGTCGCTGGGCGATGCGTTGATGCAGATCGATACGGATGCCATCCAGGAAGCAATCGAGATGCTGCGCGTCACTCGAGATTCGGGCGGCACTGTCTTCATCGCCGGCAACGGCGGTAGCGCAGCGACCGCCTCCCACTGGGTTAATGATCTCGGCAAGGCCACGAAACGCTCAGGAAGGCAGCCGATCCGGGTCATGGGGCTGACGGACAACATCTCCTGGATGACGGCGCTCGGCAATGACGAAGGCTATGAGCGTATCTTTTCCGGCCAGATGGAGAACTTCGCCAAGCCCGGCGACCTGCTCATCGTGATTTCAGCCAGCGGCAATTCGCGCAACCTTGTCCGTGCAGTCGAACTCGCTCGCGAAAGGTCGGTGGCCAGCATCGCCATGGTCGGTTTTGACGGCGGAACGCTCAAGGAACTCGTGGATCAGCCGGTTTGGGTTCGGTCTGAAAAGGGCGCCTACGAACTCGTCGAAGACGTCCACTCGGCGATCTGTCATGCCATCACGCGATACCTTGTCGACGACCGCCCGGAGCCCGGTCAATGACGATTGCCCTATCGAGGTCTCCGCGCGGGCAAGAGGCATATATCGAAGGCCGTACCTACAACCGGCCGCGCCAGGCGGTGATTCTGGCTGGCGGGCGTGGCACGCGTATGCATCCCATTACGCTAGACCGCCCAAAACCGATGGTGCCGGTGCTTGGCCGACCGTTTCTCGAGTACCAGATCGAGCAACTGCGGCAGGAGGGATTCGAAAAGGTCCTGCTGCTGCTGGGCTACCTGCCGCACGTGGTAATGAACCATTTCGGCGATGGCAGCAGGTTCGGCCTGAGCATCGAATATGCAGTCACCAACCCCGACGATCTGACCAGCAGCCGGGTATCCAATGCCCGTCATCTCATAGATCCATGCTTCCTGCTGATGTATTGCGACAACTACTGGCCAATGCGGATGGAGCGGCTTTGGCAACGCTTCTGCGCGGCAGGCAAGCCCGCAATGATCACGGTTTACGGCAACAAGGATGGCTATTCACGCGGCAGCGTGATCGTTGACGCGGATGATAATGTGACAGTCTTCGACCGGCTCCGGACCACGCCCGGATTGCAGGGAGTCGAGATCAGCTATGCCATACTGACCGATCTCGCCCTCGAATTCCTGCCGGAGGAGGACACCCTCTTTGAGGAAGCGATCTACACGCCGCTAGCCGCTCAGCATCGCCTCGCCGGCTTCATGAGCGAGCACCGTTACTACAGCGTGGGCTCGATTGAGCGACTTCCCGCGACGGAGCGCTTCATGAGGCGCGAGAAAACCATCCTCCTGGATCGGGACGGCGTTCTGAACCGGAAGCCCCCACGGGCTCAGTATGTGTGTTCATGGGACCAGTGGGAATGGATCCCGGGCTCCAGGCAGGCGTTGGCCCTCCTGAACGAGGCCGGCTATCGCATAATTGTCATCTCCAATCAGGCGGGGATAGCGCGCGGAGCGATGAGCGCCGCTGATCTCGAAGCCGTTCACCAGTCCATGTGCGCCGAGGCCGCAGCCGTTGGCGGCAAGATCACGGCGATCTATCACTGCCCGCACGGTTGGGACGATGGCTGCGACTGCCGCAAGCCCAAACCCGGCATGTTGCACGAGGCGCAACGCGACTTCGATCTCGATCTCACGCGCACGCTCTTTGTCGGCGATGACGATCGTGACCGTCAGGCGGCCGAAGCGGCGGACTGCCTCTACGCGCAAGTAAGCGAGCAGTGCTCGCTTCTGGACCTTACCCGGCAACTCCTTTCGACAACAGGCGTGGGAAAACATGGCTGAAACATCACGCATTCTCATCACCGGACACAATGGCTATCTCGGTTCCGTCATGGTGCCCTTGCTGCAATGGGCAGGCTATGAAGTGATAGGGCTGGACACGGGATATTTTCGTGCGTGCACCCTCGGGGTCGACAATACCAGCGTGGCGGAGATCACGAAGGATTTGCGCGCAATCGAACCCTCGGATCTCCAAGGCTTAGACGCGGTCATCCATCTGGCGGCCCTCTCGAACGACCCGATCGGGAATCTCAACGCGGACTGGACGCGGCAGATCAATGCGGAAGGGACGCTTCGTCTGGCCGAGATGGCAAAGGCCGCCGGCATCCGGCGGTTTCTGTTCTCCTCCTCCTGCATCATGTACGGCATGTCGGAAGCCGCAGTCGTTGACGAGACTGCCCCGCTGGCGCCGCAGACGGAGTATGCAAGATCGAAGGTCGTAGCCGAGGAAGGACTGCGTGCCCTGGCCGACGACGGGTTTTCGCCCGTCTACTGCCGCAACGGCACCGTCTACGGCCTGTCACCGCGCATGCGCTTCGACACGGTGCTGAACAATTTCATGGGCAGCGCCTTCACCAGGGGGCGTGTCGAAGTCCACAGCGATGGCACGCCATGGCGGCCCGTGGTTCATGTCCAGGATGTTGCGCGCTATTTCAAACTGATGCTGGAGGCGCCCCTCCAGGACATCCACAATGAGGCGTTCAACATGGGTGTTGAAAGCCTCAATCTTCAGGTGCGCGAGATCGCGGAAGTCGCCGCGGAGACGGTCCCGGGCGCGGAACTGATCATGGTACCGCAGCCGGGCGCCGATCAAAGGACCTACAAGGCGGATTTTAGCAAGTTCTCGCGGATTTTCCCGGACTTCGAGTTTCAGTGGACGGCACGAAAAGGAGCGCAGGAGCTTTACGAGGCATTCCGCGCAATCGCGCTCCGATATGAAGACTTTATCGATAAGCGCTTCACGCGGCTACGCTGGCTCGATCACCTGCGCGAAGCGGGGAAGCTCGATGACCAACTTCATTGGCGTATGCCGCAGCCGTGCGTTGCATGAAACCGTTCCCGTTGACCTTGAGGTAGCGAAAGATGGAACAGCTAGTCGATGCCCCAGCGATACACGACCGCCTCTCAGGACTTGCCCATCCGACAATCATCGATCGCGCTGCGCAGCGACTGCCGTCTCTTGTCCTGACGCGCACTCCGTTGCGAGTCAGTTTTGCCGGAGGCGGCACTGACCTGCCGGATTTCTACAACCTCGACTACGGCGCAGTCTTCAGCGCGGCAGTGGACAAGTACATCTATGTCACCGTCAAGCGTCACAGCGAAATTTTCAATGAGCCGATCCGCCTGAACTATTCGCAAACGGAGCAGGTAAACACCATAGGGGAGATCAAGAACAACATCGCTCGCGAATGCCTGCGTTTGCTGGAGATCGAACCGCCGATTTACATTTCCACGGTCGGCGACATGCCGGCTTCGACCGGGATGGGTGGGTCGAGCTCGTTCACGGTAGGTCTGCTCAACGCCTTGCACGCGTTCCGAGGAGAGCGCGTCACACCCGGCCAATTGGCCGAAGAGGCATGTCACATCGAGATGGACATCCTCAAGGAGCCGATCGGCAAGCAGGACCAGTATGCCGCCGCATTCGGAGGCATGAACCTGTTCCGCTTCCAGCCTGGTGGCGCGGTGACGGTCCAGCCGCAACGGGTGCGCAACGGCGCCGTCGAACATCTCTTCGCAAACCTGATGATGTTCTGGACGTCGCATCAGCGCCCGGCCAGTTCCGTGCTGGTCGAGCAGAAGGCGAAAACGTCCGGCAACCTCGATACGCTCAGACAAATGCGTGACTACGCCTTCATGCTTCAGGAGATTTTTTCTGAGCCGGTCGTCGACATAGAGCGGTTCGGCGCTGCTCTTCACAGCGGTTGGGAGATGAAGCGGAGTTTGGCGTCGCGCGTAAGCAATGATGAGATCAACCGCAACTACGACCTCGCCAAGCAGGCAGGGGCGGAGGGCGGCAAATTGTGCGGCGCCGGCGGCGGAGGTTTCCTTATGTTCGCGGTCAAACCAGAACGCCAGGAAAGTGTAAGGCGGGCACTCTCACACCTGACCTATGTTCCCATCGGCTATGAAGTACACGGTTCACGCCTCTTGCATCCTGCGCAAGTCTGAGCCGCATCTGCGGCGGGACCTGACAGTTTTACTTACCTAATGGATTTACAAATGCTTTTTACGAAAACCGATATTCCCAACGCGACCCTGGTGGAACTACAGAAATTCGAGGATGAGCGGGGCTTTTTCGCGCGTGGCTGGTGCGCGCGAGAGTTTGCCGAGCACGGACTTCCAGGCAACGTCGTGCAAATGAACATCTCATACAACCGATGGAAGCACACACTTCGCGGCTTCCACTATCAGCTGGCTCCCCATGGCGAGGACAAGATGCTTCGCTGTATCCGGGGCAGCTTGTACGACGTGCTGATCGATTTGCGGCCCGAATCCCCCACCTATAAGCAACACTTCACGGTTCAGCTTTCGGCCGCGAACCAACGGATGCTGGTGATCCCGAAGGGCTGCGCGAACGCCTTTCTCACCTTGGAGGACCACACCGAGGCCACGTACCTCGTCTCCGAATTCTACACACCGGCAGCCGAGCGCGGTGTTCGCTGGAACGATCCGGCATTCGCAGTGAAGTGGCCGGTAGATGCACCGGCGGTGGTTTCAGAAAAGGACCGAAACTGGCCGGATTATGCCGGATAACCCTGCACCGCCCGGCCCTTGCGGGCAGCGGTAAGAGGAGGCGCAAATGTTCATCGTCGACAGGGAGTTGGAGAGGCGCCAGGCTGAGGGGCGTCCAATTCGCGTGGGTATGGTGGGGGCCGGTTTCATGGCCCGCGGCATCGCGCTGCAGATGCTACGATTTGTTCCGGGAATGGAGCTCGTGGCCATTTCCAACAGACACGTGGAAAAGGCGCGCGAGGCCTACGCCGCGGCAGGCGAAGACGATGTGACGGAGGCGACCAGCACTATGGCGCTCGAGGAAATCGTAGCTCGCGGCCGGCGCGCGATCACAGCGGATCCGATGCACATTTGCGAGGCCGGAGGTATCGACGTCGTCGTCGAAGCGACAGGCGCGATCGAGTTCGCTGCTCACGTCACAATGCGTGCGATCCGGTACGGCAAGCATGTCGTCCTTATGAACGCCGAACTCGACGGCACGATCGGCCCGATCCTGAAAGTGTATGCCGACGAAGCAGGAGTGGTTCTTACCAACGTGGAGGGAGATCAGCCGGGCGTCATCATGAACCTCTACCGTTGGGTCAAGGGCCTCGGCATACGCCCTGTGCTTTGCGGAAACATCAAGGGTCTGCACGACCCCTACCGCAATCCGACGACCCAGGAGGGATTTGCCAAGAAGTGGGGGATGAAGGCCCCAATGGTCACCTCCTTCGCGGACGGCACGAAGATCTCGTTCGAGAACGCCATTGTAGCCAACGCCACAGGCATGCGGGTGGCGAAGCGCGGCATGTACGGACCTGTCGTCGAGGCCGGTACGCCGATCCAGGAGGCGGTCGGCTGGTATCAGCTCGATCAGCTCATCGAGGGCCCGGGGATAGTTGATTACTGCGTCGGGGCCATGCCGAATCCCGGTATCTTCGTTCTCGGGACCACAGAAGATGCCGTCGAGAAGCACTATCTCTCACTCTACAAAATGGGCGCCGGGCCGCTCTATTGTTTCTATTGGCCTTATCATCTGTGTCATTTCGAGGTGCCGTTCACGGTGGCGCGGGCCGCAATCTTCCATGATGCTGCGATTGCGCCGCTTGGCGCGCCGACAGTCGACGTGGTGACCGCCGCCAAGCGGGATCTTCGTGCCGGAGAAATCATCGATGGCATTGGACATTACATGACCTACGGGCTCTGTGAGAACGCGCAGACGGTGCACACCGAACGCCTTCTGCCGATCGGGCTCGCCGAGGGCTGCCGGCTGCTGCGCGACGTTAGGCGCGACGAGGTGCTCGGCTATGACGACGTCGAGCTTCCAGACGGGCGGCTCTGCGACGCGCTGCGCCAGGAGCAGGATCTTGCCTTCTTCGGCCGCTCTGCAGCCTCCCCGCAGCGCAAGGTTTCTGCGACCGCTTAAATTAGCCGGACATCAGAGGATCCGCTGACTGACCTCAGGAGTTCGAGATGGCCGAACCGATGGCGCGAACGTTACCCGACTCGCATTGTCTGACGTATGCCACCGCGTTTTGCCTCATTTTTGTCGGTACGATTTTCCTGGCGCTTAACCCGGATTTGATCGACAGGCCTCTCGCAAAGGCCATTAACATCGTAGCGAGCAATCAGCCCTTTGCCACGCGGCTCGCTTCCGGTGCAATCAATTCGACAGCCGAAGGCGCTATAGTCCTGTCCCTGCTTTGGTATTGCTGGTTTTCCCTTGTCGGGCCGGAATCGAGGGCAAGGCTAGTGAGCGGTGTGTGCGCCGCCGTACTCGCGGCGTTCGTCGCACATTTCCTGCAAGGCAGTCTGCCGACGCCGCCAAAGCCGATTTTTGACTCCGCACTCGGGCTTCATATCCCAGATGTTCTGGGCGACGCTGCCGTTCTGCGCTCCTCACCTTTCTTCGGCAGTCCCGGGTTCCCTAGCGAGAGAGCGGTTCTGTTCGTGGGTCTAGCGATCGCCATTCTTCTTGTTCGCTTCGAACTCGGACTCATCGCTGTCGCCTATACTTTGGCGGCAGAGCTTGCGCGAGTCTACTTGGGGCTGCATTACCCGACCAATGCTCTGGGTAGCCTCGCCTTGGCCGCCAGCCTGGCATGGCTGTCGCAAGCGCGTCCCAGCCTTGAACTCGGCGCTCTAATTCTCCGGTGGGAGCGCGGCGCCGCACCAAGCTTCTATCTGTGCAGCTTTCTGGGCTCATACCTCGTAATAGCCTTCGAGGATTTACGCGAAGTTGCCAAAAGACTGCTCCTGTAGACATTGGCGCACAGCCAGCCAGGGCCGCGAGTCGGGTCTGATCACCGTTCGACGAGTTGGTGCAAACATTCGCGCAGATGACCTAGAAGTCCCTGTATGAATGCGATAACACCCGCCATCTCCATTATTTCTTCCGAGTGCGTCATCACCAGGAAAGGCATATCGACGACTCCCGACCAGTTTTCGGGATGTGCGATGTAGGCGGGATAGATATGCCCCCACGCCACAAGCTCCATTCCCACCGCCCCGCCTGTATAAAGGGCGCCCCCGAACACGAACCAACACAAGGTTCGCCGCGGCAGAGCCAGCAGGAAGCGCGAATAAAGTAGCACCAGTATCACCAAGGCCACCCCTGCGGGTATGACCCAGCCGGCATAAAGCGGCCCGCTTAGCGCTAGCAAAGCCCGTGTTGGGGCCATCGCCATCTCATGGAGACTGGCGGCCTCATCGACTGACAGGTAAAGAAACATCAGGCTCAGTCCGAACCAATAGACGCTGAACCGGTCTCGCAGAAGCTGCTTTGCCCGGGCAATCAAAAATAAAAGGCCAGCCGCCGAAAACAGCAGGCACGTCGCGAACCATGTTGGAATATTTGCTTCCTCGTCCACGTTAACCCGTCGAACAAGCCAGTTCGGCGGGTTATAACCGAACTGATACCTCGTCGCCAAAGTCACGAAACTGACAGAAGCAAGAGCGGTCGTGATCATGAGCAAGATCGGAACAATCGCTTGCCACGGCACCAATAGCTCTGCGCTTGGAGTTGCGGTGTGCTCACGCTGCAGCTTCTCTTTCGCGCCAATCGCTCCATCGCCGGCGCTACGGGGCGGAACATGTCGGTTGAGGTCGATGGCCATAGCTGTAACCCAGGCTTGTTGTACCATCAGGTTTGCTCCGGTTGTGAGACGAGATCAATGTCATAATTGGTGTGCAATCAGGAGCGTCGAAAGCACTTGCATGCACCCGGAGTTACGCCCTTGGAACAAGTGTCCTCGCTATTAAGAAGAGGGGGCCGCCGCTGGCCACCTGCCGACTTTTAGGACGCTGAATTAAGGTAAGCGCGAATTTCCCAGCACCTTTTGCGGTTGAGTGTGCTGAGGCATGAGGTGTCCACCTGAAAGAGGTGGACACCTTGTGATGGAAGAAGATGATCAGAAACTGCAGGTAAGGCTTGTTGGTCGGAACGGGCGACGCCGATACGACCCGGTATCGAAAGACCGTCTTGTCTCGGCCTGCCTTGAGCCAGGCGCGTCGGTATCGAGACTTGCGCTCGAACATGGGGTCAACGCGAACCTTCTGTGGAAGTGGATAAAGAAGCGCAAGGAGACCCATCCTCCCCCGCCGTCCTCATCACCGGCGTTTATCCCGGTTCAGATTGAAAGCACTTCCGATCGGGCCTTGCTGCGACAGAGCAGCATGGCTGCGGTGGATTTGCCGGGGACTTGCGATGGAGTGCGTGGGTCGGCATCGAAAAGGGCTGCGCCTTTTTCCTCTCCAGGCAAGGTGAGCGCGTCACTGCCGAACGGCGTGAAGTTGACGCTGGAATGCGGTGATGTGGATGCATTGACGGCGATCATCGGAGCACTGGGTCATGTTCAGACTGGGCGCTGACCTGAAAGTCTACCTGCACCGCGAGCCGATCGACTTTCGGGCCGGCATCAACAGCCTTGCGGTTCTGGTCCAAGAGACGATGGCGCTCGATCCGTTTGCTCCGGCGGTTTTTGCGTTCTGCAATCGCCGTCGCGACCGGATGAAGCTCCTGTTCTTCGATCGGTCGGGCTTTGTGCTGGTCCTGAAGCGGCTGACCGAGGACAAGTTCCGGTGGCCGCGCCGCGAGGCAGCGGTGGTCACGCTTACGACCGAGCAATTGCACTGGATCCTCGACGGCATCGATATCGATGCGATGGTCCGCCATCCGGTGCGGCAATATCAGGTTGCTGGTTGAGGGCTCTCGAATTGAGCGGTTGACGCGGCGGCATGCTTTCGATTCAAGAATCTGATGAATCGACCCGGCGAACCGACTGTTGAAGAGTTGATGGCGCGTATTGCTGCGCTGCAGGCGGAGAACCGTCAGCTCACAGAGCGAGTCGTCAAACTTGAGGAAGAGCTGGCGCTTGCGCGGCTGCATCGTTTTGCGCCGCGCAGCGAAAAGCACGTTGATCGCATCTTCAATGAAGCCGAACAGGTTGCTGATGAGGATGATAGCGATGTCGTCGACCTGCCGGACACAGGGTTGCCACCAGTCGAAAGCGCGACGGGAAAGAAACGCGGACGCAGGCCGCTGCCGGAAAACCTGCCGCGCGAGCGCGTCGAGTATGACCTTCCCGACGATCAGAAGGCCTGTCCTTGCTGTAGTGGCCGGATGCATCGCATGGGCGAGGCCGTTACCGAGCAACTTCATATCGAGGTGAAGGCGAAGGTTTTGCAGAATGTGCGGTTCAAGTATGCATGCCGTCACTGTGACCGGACCGGCATCAACACGCCGATTGTCATCGCGCCGATGCCCGCACAGCCCTTGCCGGGCAGCATCGCCACGGCCTCGACACTGGCCTTCGCGCTCGTTCACAAATACGTCGACGGCACACCGCTCTACCGTCTGGCGCAGGCCTTTGAGCGCGCCGGGGTTCCTGTCAGCCGAGGCGCTCTGGGTCATTGGGTGATCGGTTCGAGCGAAAAACATCTGCATCGCATCTATGACGCGCTGAAACTGCGGCTCAGATCGCAAACCCTCATCCATGGCGACGAGACGACGGTTCAGGTGCTGAAGGAAAAGGACAGGGAAGCCACCAGCACATCGTACATGTGGGCTTATCGAAGCGGCGAGGACAGCGACGAACCGATCGTGCTGCTCGATTATCAACCGGGTCGCGGCCAGATACACCCGCAGACCTTCCTTGGCGATTACCGCGGCATAGTGATGAGTGATGGCTATTCCGCTTGGCGCACGCTGGAAGGGGCAACGCATCTTGGATGCATGGCCCATTCGAGGCGGCGCTTTGTCGAGGCCCTGAAGACGAGAAAGAAAGGTGGCGGGCCGCCGGAGCGGGCGCTCCGGTTCTTCGAACAGCTCTATCGGGTTGAAAGACAGGCGCGGAACGAAATCCCCGATGACGGCGAAACGCGAGATCACTGCATTCGCCGCTTCCGCCAGCAACATAGTGTCCCCATTCTCCATGCTCTCAAGGCATGGCTCGACGACATCGCCCCGAAAGTCTTGCCGGACAGCAAGCTCGGCGACGCCGTCTCCTACACCCTGAACCAATGGGGATATCTGACTCGTTACACCGAGGACGGCAGAATGCCGATCGACAACAATCTCCTGGAACGTGACATCAGAATCTTTGCCACCGGCAGAAAGATCTGGCTGTTCAGCGACACCGTCGACGGAGCCAGGGCCAGCGCCGTCATCTACAGCCTGATGTTGACCTGCCGTGCCTGTGGCGTCGAGCCGCTCGCATGGTTGCGCCACGTCCTCACCGAACTGCCTCAACGCGCTGTCGATACTGATATCGACGACCTGCTGCCCTTCAACCCCCAACCCACATCAGCCTGATCAGGCCAGATGTCGTTCCCAATTCGAAAGGCCCTCCGTCGAAAGCGCAGGCGTCAACGCGCGGGGAAAATAGCGCTTACGAATTAAGAACTGCCATTTCCTCAGCTACGCTTGGCCGGCACGACGCCCACGCACGAGGTGGCGTGGGCTCGTGAGCTGACGGGCTCGCAGCGGGCGCGGCTACTTCCTATGTGGTAGGGGCATCGCCGAAGAAGCTAGCCAAGCGGAAAGACGACGCTCGCGCAGCACCTGTTACGAGCATCGAGGGGTGAGGGTTACCTCCTTTTGCTGGAGTGTCTGCCACAATGACGCTCTGGTCGAAAAAGGCGCTTTCGCCTTTGATCTGAGGAGTGCGGGTTGGACCGTCGTGACGGCGCCACCGCATCCCTCAACGATTGGATTGGGATCCGATGACAGATCGCATTGCGCTCATAACTGGTGTAACCGGTCAGGACGGTGCCTATCTTGCCAGATTACTGTTGGAGAAAGGCTATACTGTCCACGGTCTGAAACGCAGATCCTCCTCCTTCAATACCGAACGGATCGACGACATTTACGTCGATCCGCACGAACCGGGTGCGCGCTTCTTTCTCCACTACGCCGACCTGACGGACGCGACCAATCTCATTCGAATCATTCAGGAGACGCGGCCTACAGAAATCTACAATCTTGCGGCCCAGAGCCATGTCCAGGTGAGTTTCGAGACGCCGGAGTATACCGGCAACGCCGATGCCCTCGGCACACTCAGACTGCTTGAAGCCATACGCATCCTGAAGATGGAAGAACAGGTGCGCTTTTATCAAGCGTCGACTTCCGAGCTGTTCGGCAAGGTCCAGGAGGTGCCCCAGACGGAGAAGACGCCGTTCTATCCGCGCTCTCCCTATGCGGCGGCCAAACTCTATGCCTATTGGATTACGATCAACTACAGGGAAGCGTACGGAATCTTCGCTTCCAATGGCATCCTGTTTAATCATGAAGGCCCTACGCGCGGCGAGACATTTGTGACCCGCAAGATCACACGTGCGGTTGCGGGTATCGAACGCGGTTTTCAAAGCACGCTCTATCTTGGCAATTTGGACGCCAAACGCGACTGGGGGCATGCTCGAGACTATGTAGATGGGATGTGGCGGATTCTTCAGCACGCTGAGCCTGATGATTTCGTCCTCGCCACGGGCGAAACCCATTCGGTGCGCGAGTTCGTGGCACTAGCCTTTCGGGCAGTCGGTCGCGTCATCGAATGGGAGGGCAAGGGGGTGGACGAGGTCGGCCGGGACCGCAAAACAGGAGAGATTCTCGTCAGAATCGACCCACGCCATTTTCGTCCTACGGAGGTCGATCTGCTGATGGGAAATCCGGCGAAGGCCCGCTCAAAGCTCGGCTGGACGCACAGAACAACGTTCAGCGATCTGGTCGCGGAAATGGTAATCGCCGATCTAAGACGTCTGGAGCGAGAGCGCTGGCACATCGACTCCAGCGTCTAGAGGGCCATCAGCGATGGACTACGTTTATCGGCTCGGAGCAAAACGGGTATTCGTTGCCGGCCACCGCGGCATGGTCGGCTCGGCCCTGGTGCGGCGATTGGAGCAGGAAAACTGCGAGGTGGTAACGGCCGGGCGCGACGTGCTCGACCTTAGAAGTCAGGACGCCGTGCATCGCTGGATGCAGGAAACCAGGCCGGACGCCGTGGTTCTCGCCGCCGCAAAGGTCGGCGGGATTCTGGCCAATGATCGGAATCCGGCCGATTTCCTGCTGGACAACTTGCTGATCGAAACGAATGTCATCCACGGCGCCTTCCGATGTGGCGCCGAGAGACTCCTGTTCCTGGGCTCATCGTGCATCTATCCGAAGCTGGCCCCACAGCCGATCGTGGAAGACGCTCTTCTCACAAGCCCCTTGGAACCGACCAACGAGTGGTACGCCATCGCCAAGATCGCTGGTCTGAAGCTGTGCCAAGCCTACCGGCGCCAGTATGGTGCCGATTATGTCTCGGCAATGCCGTGCAATCTATACGGTCCGGGAGACAACTTCGACCTGGAAAAAAGCCACGTGGTCCCGGCACTCATGCGCCGGACCCACGACGCGAAGATCGCAGGAGAACCCAGCCTGACGATCTGGGGGTCCGGCAGACCGAGACGCGAATTCCTCCATGTGGACGATGCCGCCGACGCCATTGTCCATATGCTCAAAACATATTCGGCGGATAGCCACCTCAACGTCGGCTCTGGCGAGGATGTCTCCATCCTGGACCTCGCAATGCTTATCGCCGACGTGGTTGGCTTTACGGGCGAGATTCAAGCGGACCCCTCCAAGCCGGATGGGACACCGCGCAAGCTGATGGACGTCGGCAAGCTGTTCGCAACCGGATGGCGACCCAAGCATACGCTTCGCGCAGGCCTGGAACTTACCTATGCCTGGTTCAAGGCGCACTCCGAAATTGGCGATCTGCGGCTAAGAGCCGTATAGGCGCCAGACAACAGCGGCGGGCGGCCCTCCGCTACTGCATGTTTCCTTAAGTTAGTTAGGGGACAACGCCGACGGTAGAATCGTCAGACATTGAAGGCGGCGCCGATCAGCGTCTTCGTGTAAGGCTCCCTCGGCGCTTCGAAAATCGCGTCCGTCTCCCCCTCTTCGACGATGCGGCCGTTCTTCATGACGATCACATAGTCCGACATCGCCTTCACCACAGAAAGATCGTGGCTGATGAAGATGTAGGAAAGGCCGTGCTTCTCCTGCAGGTCGCGGAGCAGTTCGATCACCTGGCCCTGTACCGACCGGTCGAGAGCGGAGGTGGGCTCGTCGAGAATCACCACCTTCGGCTTCAGGATCATCGCCCGGGCAATTGCGATGCGCTGGCGTTGGCCGCCCGAGAATTCGTGCGGATAGCGGTTGCGTGAGGCTGGATCGAGGCCGACTTCCTTCAGGGCCGCAATGGCGCGCCGGTCGCGCTCCGCACGGCTCAGCCCCGGCTCGTGGACATAGAGGCCCTCGGTGATGATCTCGCCCACCGTCAGGCGCGGCGAAAGCGAGCCGTAGGGATCCTGAAAGACGAGCTGGAGCTCGCGGCGCAAGGGCCGCATGGTGCCGCGGTCGAAGCCGGAAATGTCGATCGTACCGAAACGGTAGTAGCCGTTGCTCGGCAGCAATCTCAACAGTGCCCGCCCGAGCGTCGATTTCCCCGAACCGGACTCGCCGACGATGCCGATGGTCTGGCCCTGCCGCAGGCGCAGGTTGACGCCGTCAACCGCCCGGAAGACGGAGGACGAGCCGCCGAAGAGGCCCCTGCCGATGGCGTACTCGACCGCCACGTCGCGGCCCTCGAGAATGATCGGCGCATGGCCCGGCGGCGAAGCCTTGCGGCCGCTCGGCTCGGCGGCGAGCAGCATCTTCGTGTAGTCGGCCTTAGGGTGCTCGAAAATCTCCGTCGTTCTCCCCTGCTCCACGACCTCGCCTCGGCGCATCACGGCGACGCGGTCGGCGAAGTGCTTGACGATACCGAGATCGTGCGTGATCAGCACGATCGCCATGCCGAACCGCTGCTGCAGCGATTTGAGCAGATCGAGGATTTGCGCCTGGATGGTCACGTCGAGCGCCGTCGTCGGCTCGTCGGCGATCAGGATGTCCGGCTCGTTGGCAAGCGCCATGGCGATCATCACTCGCTGGCGCTGGCCGCCCGAGAGCTCATGCGGATAGCTGTCGATGCGGCGCGCCGGTTCGGGAATGCCGACCAATTCCAGGAGTTCGAACACGCGCTTGCGCGCCTGCTTGAACGTGCCGCCGCGGTGATGGACGATCGGTTCGGCGATCTGCCGGCCAATCGTGTACAGCGGATCGAGCGAAGTCATCGGCTCCTGGAAGATCATCGTGATCTTCGACCCGCGCACATCGTTGAGCGCCTTCGGTGGAAGGCCAATGAGTTCCTGGCCGCGGTACAGCGCCCCGCCGGCAACCGTGCCGTTCTTCGCGAGCAGTCCCATGATCCCCATCATCGTCTGGCTCTTGCCCGAGCCGGATTCGCCGACTACCGCAAGCGTTTCGCCGGCATGCACATCGAGATTGATGCCCTTGACGGCCTCGACCGTGCCGTCGGGCGTCGAAAAGTCCACCTTGAGGCCGCGGACGGTGAGAATGGAATCCTTGATGTCTGCCATGTCAGCGGTCCTTGGGATCGAGCGCATCGCGCAGGCCGTCACCGACAAAGTTCAGCGAAAACAGCGTGACGACGAAGAAGATGGCCGGGAAGATGAGCAACCACGGCGCCGACTGGATATTGTTTGCGCCCTCCGAGATGAGCGCCCCCCAACTCGTCAGAGGTGCCTGCACGCCAAGGCCGAGGAAAGACAGGAAGCTTTCGAGCAGGATCACCTTCGGCACCACGACGGTCACGAAGACGATCACCGGGCCGATGGTGTTCGGAATGATGTGCCGGCGGATGATCTGCCAGTCCGTGAGGCCAAGGGCCTGCGCCGCACCCACGAATTCGCGACGTTTAAGAGCGAGCGTCTGGCCCCGGACGATGCGGGCCATGTCCAGCCACTCGACCGCGCCGATCACCAGGAAGATCAGGATGAAGCTCCGCCCGAAGAAGACGACCAGCACAACGACGAGGAAGACGAAGGGCAGCGAATAGAGGATCTCGACGAAGCGCATCATGGCGTTGTCGACGCGCCCGCCGATATAGCCGGACGTTGCCCCGTAGACGACCCCGAGGCCGAGCGACACGAGGCTGGCGAGCAGGCCGACGGCGATCGAGATCTGCCCGCCGAGCATGACGCGGACCAGCAGGTCGCGACCGTTGGAATCGGTGCCGAAGGGGAAATACTCACGATCCACCTGGCCCTCGACCCTCAGCGTACGGCCGTCATCCTCGGTCGCCACGACCTGGGTGTTTTCAAATTCGTTCGCCCTGTCGAAATAGCGCGTGGTGCGCGGATCGATCGGCTGCTCGGAGGTCACCGTAGCGGTGAAGGTTTCACCCTCGACGGCAAATTCCTTCAGCGTTACGCGGGCACGGGTCGCGACGCCCTCCATCACCTCCTGAAGCGTCGAGGTGTCGGGCCGCGGCTCGAGGCTCGGGCCGATCGACACATAGGACGGGAAGACCTCGTCGTAGGTGTGCGGAGAGAAGGAGGGTCCGACAAAGGAGAAGAGCGCGATCAGCGCCAGCATGATGCAGCCCGCCATGGCGGCACGGTTGCGGCGGAAGCGTAGCGCCGCGAGTTGGAAGAGGCTTCGGCCCTTCATTTCCGGCGAGGCCACCGGTACCTGGACGATATCAGTCATGGCGAACCCTCGGATCGAGCAGGCCGTAGAGAATATCGACCAGAAGATTGAAGACGATGACGAAGATGGCGATGAGGATCACCGTACCCATGACGAGCGTGTAGTCGCGGTTGATCGCCCCGAGAACGAAATAGCGCCCGACGCCTGGAATGGTGAAAATCGTCTCGACGACCGCCGAACCGGTGAGCAGAGCCGCCGCGCAAGGCGCCAGATAGGAAACGACCGGCAGCATGGCGCCGCGCATCGCATGGGTGACGACGACGGCGCGGGACGGCAATCCATAGGCCTTTGCCGTGCGGATGTGGTCGGTGTTCAGCGCCTCGATCATCGAGCCGCGCGTCAGCCTGGCGAAGACGGCAAGCTGCGGCAGCGCGAGTGCGATCATCGGCAGGATCAGGAAGCGGAACGATCCGTCGCCCCAGCCGCCGGCCGGAAGCCAGGCGAGCATGATCGCGAAGATAAGGGTCAGTACCGGGCCGACGACGAAGTTCGGGACGGTTACACCGATCGTCGAGACAGACATGACGGCGAAGTCGAGCAAGCTGTTCTGCCGGAGCGCCGCGATCGTGCCGGCGATGACGCCGCCGATCACCGCAAGCAGCAGGGCGTAGAAGCCGAGCTCCATCGAATAGGGCAGGCCCTTGCCGATCAGCTGCGCGACGTTGTTATCATGGTAGATGTAGCTCGGACCGAAGTCGCCCGTCACCGCATTGCTGAGATACGTAACGTATTGGCGCCAGAGCGGCTGATCGAGGTGATAGGTCCTCATCAGGTTCTCCATCGTCTGCGGAGGGAGAGGACGCTCAAGATTGAAGGGCCCACCAGGGGCAAACCGCATCAGAAAGAAAGAGATGGTTACGACGATGAACAGCGTCGGCACCGCGCTCGCCAGTCGGCGAAGGACGAAGGAAATCATGGACTTGCTCCGGAAGCGACGCGCGGGAGCAGCCCGCGCGTCGCCTCAGTTCGTTATTCGGCGATGCTCAGGAACTTGCTCAAGTGCGCGTTCGGCGCATTGTCCTGCCAGCCCTTGACACGGCTCGAGACGAGCCACAGGTCCGCCTGGGTCAGGAACGGCGCAATTGGCTGCTCCTTCATCAGCAGGGTCTCGGCCTCATGGAGGATCTTCGAGCGCGCCGTCGGATCCTGTTCTTCATAGGACTTCTTCATCAATGCATCGAATTCGGCGTTTTCGAAGTGGCCATAGTTGAAGGTCTTGTTGCTGCTGACGCTCAACGCCAGGAAGTTCTCGGCGTCGGCATAGTCGGCGACCCAGCCGGCCCGGGCGACGTTGAACTTGCCGCCTTCCTGCAGGTAGGCGTAATGCGAAGACACGTCGAGGTTCACGAGCGAGACCTTGGCGCCGAAGGTGTTCTTCCACATGTCGGCAACAGCCGTGGCGACACGCTCATGGTTCGGGTTGGTGTTGTAGCGGATTTCGATGTTCAGCGGCTTGCCGCCTTCACCATAACCGGCCTCCTTCATCAGTTCGACCGCCTTGTCTTCACGGTCAAGCTGCGACATATCCGCGAAGTCTGCCTTGGCGGGGTCGCCGTAGCCTTCGATGCCCGGCGGCACCATCGAGTAGGACGGAAGTTGCGAACCGCTGTAGATCTCCTTGGCGAGGAAGTCGCGGTCAACCGCCATCGAGAGCGCCCGGCGAACGCGGACGTCGCTATAGGGCTCCTGCCGCGTGTCGAAGGCGTAGTAGTAGGTCGCAAGCGTCGGCGAGACATGGACCTGGTCGCCATAGGACGTGCGCAGCCGCTCGATCTGGTCCGCCGAGAAGTTATAAACGAGGTCCATCTCCTTCGCTTCGAAGCGGCGCACCGAGGCAGCCTGGTCGTCGATCGGGTAGAAGATCACCTTGTCGAGCTTGACGCTGGCGGCATCCCAATAGTTCGAGTTCTTCTCGACCGTCAGGCTGTCGTTCGGAACGTGCGCGGTCAGGCGAAAGGCGCCGTTCGACACCATCACGCCCGGCTTGACGAAATCGGCGCCGTTCTTCTCGACGCTCGCCTTGCTGACCGGAAGAGCGGTCTGGTGCGCCAGAAGTTCCAGGAAGAACGGCGTCGGCCGCTCCAGCGTCACTTCGAGCGTCTTTTCGTCGACGGCCTTGACGCCGAGCCGGTCGACCGGCACCTCGCCCTTGTTGACCTTTTCGGCGTTCTTGATCGGGAAGAGGATGTTGGCGTATTCGGCAGCCGTCTTCGGATCCTCGACGCGGCGGAACGAGAAGGCGAAGTCTTCGGCCGTGACCGCCGAGCCGTCGGACCACTTGGCATCGGCGCGCAGCTTGAACGTATAGACGACCCCGTCATCCGAAAGCTCCCAGCTTTCTGCGGCACCCGGAATGATCTTGCCGGCGGCGTCGTAGATGGTCAGGCCTTCATAGAGGTCCTTGAGGATAAATTCCTCGATGTTGATGGAAGTGTGCGCCTGGTCGAGCGTCTGTGGCTCGCCGGCATTGCCGCGGTGCAGCACCGCTTCGGCGAGCGCCGGGCTTGCGCCGATAAGTAGCGAGCCGATGAGCGCGGCGGCGCTGAGGTTGAGTTTCAGTGAAGCCATTTTTCTTCTCCTTCCCCTCGTTTTGGATGTGCCAATCGCACGAGAGAAGTGCAAATTTTCCCCGAAGGCAAGGCGACTCTCACGGAAAATTGCACCCTTCTTTATAAAATGAAATTCTCATTTATCGCGTAAGTTGTAATGCCTCTGGCACGAATTCCTTCGCCTCCCGATCCGGTAAGCCAAATCGAATTATGCGCCGAGAACAACCAACTGCAACGTTTTAGATGACATCGAAAAGGCCGACCCGACATCGCCGCCATCGGCGCTAGAAGACTGTCTTGCAAACTTCATGAGTTGAAGCGGCACTTTACGTAATATGCAGAAAAATTTTCCGCCTCTTTCGCAATGTTTTTGCGAGCAGCTGATATGCTCGCTATCGAGGAGCGCGCGAACCGGGAAAATCATCCCGAGACGCCAAGCACCCGACAGACACCAAAGGCCCGCGTCATTCCTGCCTCGCGCAAGGGCGGCGACCACCAACCAGAAAGCGAATGTAGTGATTTTTGGCAGGGCACTTTTTCATCCACAGCAAAATCCCCTGACGCACGTCAATCAAGTGCCCGCGCCGCGCTTTGGCCAGGTTGCCAAAAGGTCTGCATCAATTATTGTGCGTTTGACTTGGGTCCGGGGTGCCGGTTCCGGAGGTATCGGAGCGCGCTCATGTGCCCTCCGCATCGCCGGCGGACGGCCCGTTGCTTCGGCGGCGAATTTGTCCGCTTCAATTCGTGGCGCCTGGAGTGAGGCGCACCAGCATCAGGGAGAATTCGAATGGCATTGATCACATTGCGGCAACTGCTCGACCATGCGGCGGAGAACGACTATGCGCTGCCGGCCTTCAATGTGAACAATCTCGAATACATCCAGGCGGTCATGCGCGCCGCCGACGCGACCGACTCGCCGGTGATCCTGCAGGCAAGCCGCGGCGCGCGCGCCTATGCGGGCGACGCCTTCCTGCGCCACCTGATCCTCGGCGCGGCGGAAGAATTTCCCCACATCCCGGTCTGTCTGCATCTCGACC
The DNA here is from genome assembly GCF_000265205.3 of Sinorhizobium fredii USDA 257. NCBI lineage: Bacteria > Pseudomonadati > Pseudomonadota > Alphaproteobacteria > Hyphomicrobiales > Rhizobiaceae > Ensifer > Ensifer fredii. Next base: position 1,118,123 of record NC_018000.1, on the reverse strand, counting down.
ATGGCGACCAGCCGTCGACCTGCATTTCGGCGATCACCAACGGATTCACCTCGGTGATGATGGACGGTTCGCTGGAAAAGGACGGCAAGACCGTCGCGAGCTACGAGTACAATGTGGCGGTCACCGCTGAAGTCGTGAAGATCGCCCACGCCGCCGGCGTTTCGGTCGAAGGCGAGCTTGGTTGCCTCGGCAACTTGGAAACCGGCGCCGGCGACAAGGAAGACGGTCACGGCTTCGAGGGCAAGCTGTCGCGAGAGGAATTGCTGACCGACCCCGACCAGGCCCTCGACTTCGTCTCCAGGACCGGCGTCGATGCGCTGGCTGTGGCGATCGGCACGAGCCACGGCGCCTACAAGTTCACGCGCGAGCCGGACGGCGAGATCCTGTCGATCGAGACGATCGCCAAGATCAACAAGCGGCTGCCCAATACGCACCTCGTCATGCACGGATCGTCGTCCGTGCCGGCGCACCTCCAGGAACTCTTCAACGCCTATGGCGGCAAAATGAAGAAGACCTGGGGCGTGCCGGTCTCGGAAATCCAGAAGGCCATCCCGCTCGGCGTTCGCAAGGTCAATATAGATACGGACCTACGGCTCGCCTTTACTGGCGAGATCCGCAAGCACCACATCGAACATCCGGACAATTTCGATCCGCGCAACTACCTGAAGCCGGCCATCGCCCGTATGACCGAGGTCTGCAAGGAGCGCTTCGAGGCTTTCCATGCGGCCGGCCAGGCATCGAAGATCCGGGTGCTGAGGCTGCCGGAAATGGCCAAGCGCTATGCCAAGGTGGGCTGACGGCGCCGTTCCGACGCCAGGGAGACAAGGCCGCGCATCCGGACAAGGGCGCGCGGCCTCTTTTTTCTAGCCCTGCCTCTCCATCTGCGTTTCATACTCGTAGAGCTGGTCCATGCTGAGCGAAGCCACATCGGCGAGCGAGGCCCGGCTTTTGACCCGCCCGCCGCCAAGCACCACGACGTCATCGCAGAACGAGATTGTGCTCCTGTGGTGGCTGATGACGATCGTCGTGCGCCGCCCGACCCGCAACTTGAGCGTCTCGACAATCGCCGCTTCCGAGAGGCCGTCCACGGCGTTCGTGGCCTCGTCTAGAATGAGGATCGCCGGATCGCGCACCAGCGCTCTGGCGAGCGCGATGCGCTGGCGCTGCCCGGCAGAGAGGCTCGCCCCGCGGTAGCCGACCACCGTCTGGTAGCCTTCGGGTAGCTTTTCGATGAAGCTGTGCGCCTCGGCGAGCCTCGCCGCGCGCTCGACTTCGGCAAGCGTGGCGCTTTGGCCGTAGGTGATGTTCTCGAATATGGTGCCATCCACGAGCTCCAGGTCCTGGCTCGCAACAGCGATCTGGCGCCGCCACTGAGCAGGATCGATCTGCTCGAGGGGCACCCCATCGATGAGAATGCGACCTTCATCCGGCTCCACGAACCGGCACAGGAGGTTGACGATGGTGCTCTTGCCCGCACCCGACCGCCCGATGATCGCCGTCGAGCAACCGCTGCGAATATCGAAGCTCGCCGAACGCAGCACGACGGCACGAGAGCCGGAGGCCGGATATCGGAAGGTCACGTCACTGAATACGATCCCCTCGTCGAGGCCCTCGATCGGCGCGCTCCCCGATGGCGGTTTTGGCTTGTCCGACGAATCCAGCAGCCACCGTACCTCTTCCAGCGACCCGCTCCAGCCCTGGATCTGGCTCCAGGACATTTGCAGGGCACGCACATGCGGTTGCAGACGATAGAGCAGCACGACGAAGGCGACGATCACTGGAAAGCTCACGCCGACGAACCAGGCGCTGACGACCGCCGCCAGGAACAAGGCGGAATGCAGCGCTTCCGTGAGCGGCGGCAGGACGCCCTGTCGGGTTTGCAGCACGAAGCCCGCGTGGCGCACGGAATCAGAAGCGGAATCGAATGCCGCCTTTTCACGGCTTTCCTGCCCGAATACGCGGATCAGTCGCCCCGCATGAACGAGATGCAGCATCCGCGCCGCAAGATCGCTGTTGAAGGACGTCACGTTGCGGCTGGGGCCCTTGAGAGTGGCCGATAGCGCCGCATGCGCCACCTGGACAATGACGAGACCGAGCGCCACGAAAAGCGTCATCTGCCACGACAGAAGCAACAGGAAAGCCAAGAGGATCACCGCGGCAGACGCATTCACCATTGCCCCAAGCACTGTCTGTATCGCGTCGGAGGCCCGCCAGGATTCGTTCGAAATGATATTGAGCAGCCGGCCGGGGTTCTGCTGCAGGAAGAACGGATAGCCTATCCTCAAGAGCTGATTGGCCAGCGCGCTGCGGACGGAATGGCTCGCCTTTCCGTAGATGAAGTTGGTGAGCACGGTGTTTGCGAAGGCAAGCACGTTCTTGAGAACGATCAGCGCCAGGATCGCGACCGCGAGTGCTAGCAGTCTGTCGCCTTTGTCCAGGCCCGCGCCCACCTCCTCGAAGACCGCCGAGATGCCGCTCAGCCCGGTCGATCCGTCGTTGTCGGCGATGATCCCAAGCATCGGGATGATGAGGCCGATGCCGGCACCTTCAAGCGCTGCACTGGCGAGCCCCAGAACGACGACAAATGGAAGCAGGCGCACGTGCCGCCCGAGGGCGTCACGGAGCAGCTGCAAGCTTGGCATGAGGAACCGCAAAATCATCGGCTGCGCTCCCAGCCAGGCGTCGCCTCGCTGATCGGCTGCACCTCGGTCGGCGCGCCCCGTCTTGCCATGACCAGGTACGCGAACTTTGCAGCCCCCCATAGGTTCATCGACACGATCGGCCAGTGGGACAGTTGCAGCTCAGGATCGAACCGGGCGCCGCCGAAGGCCTGGCCACAGGCCGACCTGACTGTCCAACAAAAATGTCGCAGGAGCCATGGCGCCTTGAAGAGGTGTTTTACGCAAAGCGCTCCATTGCCCAGGCTGTAGTTGCGGTGGAGCCGCTCGATTGCTGCACGGGACGTTCGGCCGTGGTGATGAAAAACCGTCATGTCCGGGACATATTCCACGGGGATTCCGAGCTGAAAGGCACGAACCAGATAGTCGGTGTCCTCGGCGGAGTGCAGCGGTGCGCCGGCGCCGAAGCGCTCGTCAAAGCGGCCGACGAGGTCGGCGACCTCGCGGTGCATCGTCATGTTGCAGCCGAGTACAAAGCCGCCGGGGTGCACATCGCGGCTCAGCCGCGCAGGTATCTTCGACCGTTTGATTGTGAAGGGCTGGTCGCAGGACTTGCCAAGCTCGACGCGACCGCCTCGGATGACGCGCTGCTCGCCGTTCGCGTAGTGTCGTTGCAGATCGATGAGATAGGTCGGCTCGATTTCGCAATCGTCGTCGACGAAGACGAGGATCCGCCCGCGTGCCCGTTCCATCCCTGCGTTGCGCGCAGTAGCGAGGCCGGGGCGTGGCTCGGTGACAACGGTGATTTTCATCTTCGACGCTGCGGCGATGCGGCGCAACTCGGCCGGCGTGCCGTCTGTCGAGCCATTGTCGACCACGACGAGCTCACTTGTGATCCTGACACAGGCGTTGCACGCCGCCTCGATCGACCGGATGCAGGCCGCGAGCGCCCGTAGCCGATCGCGTGTGCAGACGATGAAAGTCGCAAACGGCCGCTGTCCGGTTGCGCATGCAGCGGCAGCAACGCGTTGCTCGACCGCTCCAAGATTCCTTCCTTCTTGATGACCGTCGCGCGCCATTTCAGAGAGCACCCTGCTGCGGAAGGACGCTGGCGGCCGGCACGGACTCCAGGTAACGCGCCAGCGCATCCACCCGCTCGGTGGCTGCCAACGAAATACGGCTGCACCAGGGTGCACGAGCTCCGGCAAGCAGGCCGTACCTTTCACGGCGTCGGATGAGCTGCCACTTACCAGTCCGCGTCAGAAACTCATGCGTGAGTTCCGGGCGCTTCTCATCGGCGATGAGCTGGTAGAGAAAATAGAAGAAGCACAAGAGGCCGTCCTCGTAAGCCCGGCGCATTTCGGGCGGAAAAGCGCTGATCTTCCGTTCGAGGGAGACGATGAATTCGGCAACAACTCGGATCGTCTCCTTCGTTACGGCCGCGCCGATCTCGCGGAGCGCACCTGCGTCGTCGAAAAGACCATCCTGCTCAAGGTTTTCGGCCACAATCTTCAGGTGCGTCTGGCGCATCCGACGCAGGTGCCTGCTTGTGACGCTATCCGTGTGGAGCCGGTAGGCCACCAGAGGCTCGTCGATCATCATCGTCGGAAAGCGCTCGGCGATCCGCCGGAACAGGTCGAAATCTTCGGCATGCGGATAGTCTGCATCATAGGCGAGCATATCGTCCGGGATCACGCGTCGGTTATAGATCACGGTCGAGTGGATGAAGAGCGTGAAGAACATCGACAGGATCCGCATGCTGCCGGGCCTGTAGATGGGACTGGGCTTGCCGCGGACGATCCGATTGCCGATCAGGGTATCGACCCCTGAACCGCAAATGGCGAGATGAGGCTGCTCGGTGAACAGCGCGACCTGGCGTGAAAACCGTGACGGATAGGAGACGTCGTCGGCATCCATCCGCGCGACGAGTTCGCCGCGCGCGAGCGCCAGCCCTTCGTTCAAGGTCGCGATGAGACCCCGATTTTCCCGCGACCGGATGGAGATGCGGCGGTCCGTGTTTTGAAAGCGCTCGAGAATCTCGAGCGAACGATCCGTCGATCCGTCGTCGATCGCTATGATCTCCAGGCGTTCATAGTCCTGGCGCAGAATGCTCTCGACGGCAGCCGCGAGATAAGGTTCGCCATTGTAGACGGGCAGCAGGACGGACACCAAGGGCGACGGCATGGTTCGGCTCGCGTGTTTATTGAACATCAGAGGTCTGGAAGGCTTTGCCGCGTTCGAGGGATGCCTGCGGATACACGGTATGCTCTGCGCTCCCCCTCTCCTTACGGATTGGCCCGCCTGATTTCACGAATGCAGCGGCGGTTCCGCCGGAGCGCATATAAGGAAAGTAGTGCTTCAGTGCATTCAGAGGCTTTTCGAAGGCAAGCCAGGAGATCGAAGCGACGATGAGGGTGCCGGCACCGGCGACGAGGAAGCGGCCAGACCCCTGCTCGGATACATTGACGGGAATCCAAGGCTGCGCCTCGACGACAAGCGCCAGGACGATTGCGTGGAAAAGGTAGACGCCGTAGCTGACGCGGCCGAGCGCGGTCATCGGTGGAGATTCGATGAAGCGGCCGAGATACCCGCCGATCCCGCGCGTGCAACTGCCCACCAGCATCGTGAGCGGCAAGAGCGGAAAGACCTCCAGGCCAATCCAGGCCAGCCACTCCAGCATTGGCGCCTTCGGAACAGGTCTGAGCCACAAAAGGATCAAAGAGGCGGCGAGCAGCGGCATCCAGCTTTTCTGGGCCCATTGCGGCCAAACCCCTCCCCGCTGAGACCGGTGGACGGCCAGGAGACCGCCCGCAGCCAGCGCATCCATCGATGCCGGTGGCAGCAGGTCGCGCACCAGCGACGGCGTTCCGGTCAGGGGCCAGTAGAAGCGGTAGACCAGCGAGAACGCGATGACACCGACGCAAATTCCGCCGATCGAGCGTCGCGGCGCGACCAGGACCACCAGCGGCCAGACGATGTAGAATTGCTCCTCGATACTCAGGCTCCAGGTATGACAGAGAACCCAAGGGCTCCACTCGTTCTGCAGTGCATACCAGAAGTTGGAAAGATAGAGTGCGTGCCAGGCCAGCACTTCCTTGGAACTTTCCAGGCCGATCAGCCAAACGAAGCCGAGCACGGCAAAATAGGGAGGAAAAATGCGCAGCGCCCGGCGCGCATAGAAGGATTTTAGCGCCGTTGCCGTTTCGAAACGGGCATCCGCACGCGCCTCCAGCAGCAACCGGGTGATCAGGAAACCGCTCAGCACGAAGAACAGTCGTACGCCGATATGACCCCAATGGGTTCCGTCGGCCGCGAAGAAATGCGCGTAGAGAACCAATGAGACGGCGACGGCTCTCAGGCCATCCAACTGCCGGTCGCGCACAATCTGCATGAACATCCCCCGAGCAAAACCTTTGCGGGATTCTCCCCTGGTGGCATCACTCCCTAGGCCGGTATGATTGTTGCCGCCGTTTCGTCAAACGCTCTTTGGAAGAAGCGGTGAGTTAATTAGGTGAAAGATGGTTAAGGCGTTGAGCGCGAATGTATCGGCGAATAGGGCCAAACTTTGACGCGGCTACTGCAAGAATTGCGCCCTGGACCTCAACAAAATCGAAGTGTGTTGCGGGCGCAACGGCAAGCGCGAAATCAGATTTGACCTTGCATGACGCCGCGACACCATCGCGTTAGTTGCGATAATTTTCGAAATACATCAAATTAGCTGCACTTCAATTCAGATGCACTACATTAACGTCTGGCTGTAAGTCATTGCCCAACCGCCCTAAAAAGTCGGCGGCGTATTGATCCACAGTAGAATGGTCTCGCCATCGTGGCGGTTCGACCAGGCATGGCGGCGACGGCTCTCGAAATAGAGGGAATCGCCCGGATAGAGGTCATAGAACTGATCCCCGTCGAGCACAAACTCGACGCGGCCGGAAAGCACGTAGACGAATTCCTCGCCGTCGTGGCGGTAGGCTCCCTCGCTCGACGCGCCGGCCGCCAGCACGAAGCGGTGGCAGTCCATCTGGTTCTTGCCTTCGGCAAGCAGTTGCACTGTGACACCGGGGGTGGTGCGCGGCCAATTGCGCCATTCGCCGGCGCGCACCAGTGCCCGCGCCTGCGGCTCCTCCTCGCCGGAGAGGCTCGAGACCGTGGTTCCGAAATATTCCGCAAGATTGTGCAGCACGGCAACCGAGACGCCTTGGGACGTTCGCTCCAGCGTCGAGAGCACCGACGGCGCTATGCCGACGTCGCCGGCCACCTGTTCCAGCGTCTTGCCCGCCGCATGCCTGAGACTCCGCAATTTTCGGCCGACCTGCAGGTCGATATTGCCTTCCGGTGCGGTTGCATTGCCGGGTTCGTCATTTAAGCCACTTTCGGCTTCCAGGGCCTCGCGTATCGCAGCCGGATTGAGGCCACGTTCGGCGCGAAACCAGGAAATGCGCTGCAGCCGCGCCAGGTCCGTCTCGGTATATTGTCGGTGACCGGTCGCCGAACGCTCGGGCACGACGAGCCCCTGGGTTTCCCATAGGCGCAGCGTCGAAGCCGAGACGCCGGCGAGCCTCGCCGCCTCGGCCACCTTGTAGCGTATATTTCCCGCCCCGCTCATCCGTCGCTGTCCTTCCGGCGCCGAAAGCGACGCGATTCCCTGCGTTCTGCAGCTTTCGGCAATCTATCTGTGAGGCTCGTCAATTTACAAGGAGCGGTCATCACTCGCGGTGTTGTCTCGATCACCAAATTTGATTTGCTTTCCATTCCAAAAGATGTACCTCTTCCGGAGAAATCTTGCAGAAAAAATGCAATATATCTACCACTTCCAGACAGGACAGCGACGATGACCAGCCTGACCGACCGCAAGAATGCCGCCATTTCCCGCGGAGTGGGAATGACCACGCAGATCTATGCCGACCGCGCCGAAAATGCCGAGATCTGGGACAAGCAAGGCAATCGCTATATCGATTTTGCCGCCGGCATCGCCGTCGTCAACACCGGCCACCGTCACCCGAAGGTGATCGCCGCCGTCAAGGCGCAGCTCGATCGCTTTACACACACCTGCCACCAGGTCGTTCCCTATGAGAACTACGTGCATCTGGCGGAGCGGCTGAATACGCTGGCACCCGGCAAGTTCGCGAAGAAGACGATCTTCGTCACCACCGGCGCCGAGGCGGTCGAAAACGCCGTGAAGATCGCCCGCGCAGCGACGGGACGGCAGGCCATCATCGCCTTCGGCGGCGGGTTCCATGGCCGCACCTTCATGGGCATGGCGCTGACCGGCAAGGTCGTGCCCTACAAGGTTGGCTTCGGCTCGATGCCGGCCGATGTGTTTCATGCCCCCTTCCCGATCTCGCTCCACGGCGTCAGTGTCGAGCAGTCGCTCGCCGCACTGAAGAAGCTCTTTGCCGCCGATGTCGATCCGGCCCGTGTCGCAGCGATCATCCTCGAGCCGGTCCAGGGCGAAGGCGGTTTCTATCCCGCCCCCACCGCCTTCATGAAGGCGCTGCGCGAAATCTGCGACCAGCATGGCATCCTGTTGATTGCCGACGAAGTCCAGACTGGCTTTGCCCGGACCGGCAAGCTCTTCGCGATGGAACACCACGATGTCGCTCCGGACCTGACGACGATGGCCAAGAGCCTTGCCGGCGGCTTCCCGCTCGCCGCAGTAACGGGCCGCGCCGAGATCATGGACGCACCGGGACCGGGCGGCCTCGGCGGCACCTATGGCGGCAACCCGATCGGCATCGCCGCGGCGCACGCCGTCCTCGACGTGATCGAGGAGGAACAGCTTTGCGAGCGCGCCAACCAACTCGGCAACCGGCTGAAGCAGCGTCTTGCAGCGATCCGCGAAAAGGCGCCGGAGATCGTCGACATTCGCGGCCCCGGCTTCATGAACGCTGTCGAGTTCAACGACACGAAAACGAACCTGCCGAGCGCCGAGTTCGCCAACAAGGTCCGCCTCATTGCCCTCGAAAAAGGATTGATCCTGCTCACCTGCGGTGTCCACGGCAATGTTATCCGCTTTCTTGCACCGATCACCATCCAGGACGAGGTCTTCGCCGAGGCTCTCGATATCCTCGAGGCATCGATCCTCGAAGCGCGCGGTTGACGGCAGGCCGAACGACGGCTATCGCGCTCGTTCGACTGTCGGCTCGGGGGCGCAAATTCTGCGCCCCTCAACAAAACAAAAGAGCGAGGCTTGCTGAGCCGTGGCGGGTCCTCGCCGGAGGACGCGCCATGGCCCTGACATCCGCATTGACGAAACACCTTCGCGCAGCGGACCAGTTCGCCCGCCTCGATCGTGTCACTCGTTCCTCCGGGAAGTGGGAAGGCCCGTCTTTCGACGTCTTCAATCCTTCGACCGGTGAATTGCTGGCGACGCTTCCTGACATGGGGGTCGAAGACGCGCAGGTCGCGATCGATGCGGCCGCAACGGCCCAGCCAATCTGGGCAGGAAAGCCCGCCAAGGATCGAAGCGCGATCCTGCGCCGCTGGCACGACCTGATCGTCGAGCATGTCGACGATCTCGCCGCCATTCTGACGGCGGAGATGGGCAAGCCGCTCGGCGAGGCGATGGGCGAGGTCCTGCATGCAGCCTCCTATATCGAGTGGTACGCCGAAGAGGCGAAACGCGTCTATGGCGAGACGTTCCCGGCTCCTGCCAATGACCGCCGCATGCTCGTCATCAAGCAGCCGGTCGGCGTGGTTGGTACCATCACGCCCTGGAATTTCCCTGCTTCGATGGTCGCCCGCAAGATTTCGCCGGCGCTCGCCGCCGGCTGCGCCATTGTCCTGAAGCCTGCGGAACAGACGCCGCTGGTCGCCGGTGCGATGTTCGTGCTTGCCGAAAAGGCCGGCTTCCCCGAGGGCGTCCTTAATCTGCTCTACGCGTCCGAGGGCGCGCCGATCGGGCGCGAACTCTGCAGCAACCCCAAGGTCCGCAAGATCAGCTTCACCGGCTCGACCGAAGTCGGCCGGCTGTTGATGCGGCAATGCTCCGACCAGATCAAGAAGGTTAGCCTCGAACTCGGCGGCAATGCCCCCTTCATCGTCTTTGACGATGCGGACATTGGCGAGGCGGTGGACGGCGCGATCCAGGCGAAGTTCCGCAACGCCGGCCAGACCTGCGTCTCGGCAAACCGCATCTATGTGCAATCGGCGGTGCACGACGTCTTCGCGGAGAAATTCGTCGCGCGGGTGCGCGAACTTCGCGTCGGGGACGGATTTTCCGCCGGCGCCACCATCGGCCCGATGATCGACGGCCACGCGATCGAGAAGATCGAAGCGCATGTCGCCGACGCGCTCGCCAAGGGCGCCGAACTTCGCTGCGGCGGCGAGCGGATCGGCACGAACGGTACGTTCTTCGAGCCGACCGTTCTCACCGGCATTTCGCACGACATGCGCGTCGCCCAGGAGGAGACGTTCGGGCCGATCGCCCCGATCATCCGCTTCGAGACCGCCGAACAGGTAGTGACCGAGGCGAATGACACGATCTACGGCCTCGCCGCTTATTTTTATGCCGAGAATCTGAAGCGGGTCTGGCATGTGGCCGAGGCGTTGGAATACGGCATGGTCGGCATCAATACCGGCCGCATGTCCTCAGAGGCAGCCCCCTTCGGCGGCATCAAGCAGTCCGGCATCGGCCGCGAGGGATCGCGCCACGGTCTCGAGGACTATCTCGAGATGAAATATCTCTGCATGGGCAACATCTGAGACTGGTCGCAGGCGGCCGCCGCCATCATCAATCGATGATGTGATAGCCGCCATCGATGTAGAGCACCTGACCGGTTATCAGCCGTGCGGCGTCATGCGCGAGGAAGGCCGTCGCGACGCCAACGTCGTCGATGTCGACCAGTTCACGGGTCGGCGACTTCACTTTCGTCTTCTCCAGGAGCGCATCGAACTCAGGAATTCCGGAGGCGGCGCGGGTCGCCAGAGCGCCTGGAGAGATCGCGTGCACCCGAATGCCTTTCGGTCCGAGCTCCGCAGCGATGTAGCGCACGGCGCTCTCGAGTGCGGCCTTGGCCACGCCCATGATGTTGTAATTCTCCACCACCACCTGCGAGCCGTAATAGGTCATGGTAAAGAGCGTCCCGCCGCGCTTCATCAGCGGTTCGGCGAGGTGCGCCATACGGATGAAGGACCAGCAGGAGATCTCCATTGTCGTGAGAAACCCCTCGCGCGGCACGTCGGTCACCCGCCCGCCGAGCGCCTCCTTCGGCGAGAAGGCGATCGAGTGGACGAGGAAGTCGAGCTCTCCCCAGGTCTCCGCGATGCGTTCGAAAACCGTCTCGATCTGGCCGGGCACGGCAACGTCCAGCGGCAGGAAGATCGGCGCCTCGAGCTCGCGCGCCAGTGGCTCAACATAGGGCTTCGCCTTGTCGTTGAGATAGGTCACCGCCAGTTCCGCTCCGAAGGCGCGGAACGCGCGGGCGCAACCCCAGGCGATCGAGCGGTCGTTGGCGATGCCGACGATGAGGCCCTTGCGGCCTTCGAGAAGCTTGGTCTTGACGGTAGGAATGGACATAGCGTGTACCTCCGGCGGATCAGGCTTGATGGGTCTTGATCAGCGCCAGCGTCTGGCGCGCAATCATCAATTCCTCGTCGGTTGGAACAACATGGAGTGCGACGCGGCTTGTCGCGGTCGAAATCAGCTCCGCGCCGGCGTCGTTCGCCGCCGGGTCGAGTTCCGCGCCAAGCCAGGCGAGACCCTCGGCGATCCGTGCGCGGATCGGCGCTGAGTTCTCGCCGACGCCGGCCGTGAACACGAAGGCATTGATGCCGCCGAGCGCCGCCGCGAGCATGCCTGCATTGAGGCTGCAGCGGTGCACGAAATGGGCGATCGCGAAGGAAGCGCGCGGGTCGTCGCTCGCCAAGAGTTCGCGCATGTCGTTCGAAATGCCGGAGAGACCCTTGAGACCGGCCTCGTGGTAGAGAAGGTCCGAGACGGCGTCGGCACTCATGCCCTTCTGCGAGATGAGATAGAGCACGACGCCCGGGTCGAGCTGACCCGGCCGTGTTCCCATCGGCAGGCCATCGAGCGCGGTGAAGCCCATGGTGCTCTCGACGCTACGGCCGTCGCGCAGTGCGCACATCGAAGCGCCGCTCCCGAGATGCGCGACGACGACCTTGCCGCGCGCCGCTTCGGGGGCAATCTCGCTGAGCCGCTCGGCGATGTATTCGTAGGAAAGGCCATGGAAGCCGTAACGCCGCACGCCCTGGTCATAAAACGCCCGCGGCAGGGCGTAGCAATCGGTATGCTCCGGGTGCCCTCGGTGAAAGGCCGTGTCGAAACAGGCGACCTGCGGCACGTCGGGATTGATTTCCATGGCGAGCCGGATCGGCGCCAGATTGTTGGGCTGATGAAGGGGCGCAAGGTCCTGATAGCTGGCGAGACGGTCGAGCACAGTCGCGTCGATCAGCACAGGTTGCGCGTAGTCGGGGCCGCCATGGACGACCCGATGACCGATCGCGCGCAGCTCGAATCCGTCGAGCGTCAGCAGCCATTCGCGTGCTGCAGCAGTGGCGGCTGGGAGATCGCTCACCGCTTCCGCGGCGTAGCTCTGATCGACTAGAACCGTTCCGTCCGCCTTCTTCGCCTGCAGGCGTGGCCGCGTGCCGATGCCGCCGAACTGGCCGCGCACCTGGCGCGTCAGGTTCGCGTCTGCGATGCCGAAGACCTGGAACTTCAAGCTCGATGAACCGGCATTGACGACGAGGATCGCGTCCATGGCACTAGACCGCCGCTACTTGTGTCGCGCGCCGCCGGGCCGCAAAGAGTGCGGCAACCGCGCAGGAAGCGAGACGGGTTCGCACCGAATCCGCCCGCGATGTCAGCACGATCGGCACGCGCGCGCCGAGAACGATGCCAGCCGCATCGGCATGGGAAAGGAAGGTCAGGTTCTTGGCGAGCATGTTGCCGGCCTCCAGATCCGGCACCACGATGATCTGTGCACGGCCGGCAACAGGCGACCGGATGCCCTTGATGCGGGCAGCCTCCGGGTCGATCGCGTTGTCGAAGGCGAGCGGCCCGTCGAGCAGGCCGCCGGTGATCTGGCCGCGCTCGGCCATCTTGCAGAGCGCCGCCGCTTCGATTGTCGAAGGGATCTTCGTCGTGACCGTCTCCACCGCCGAAACGATCGCGACCCGCGGCTCTCCGAGTCCGATCGTCACCCAGAGGTCGATCGCGTTCTGCACGATGTCGCGCTTGGCTTCGAGATCCGGGAAAATGTTGATGGCGGCGTCCGTGATGAACAGCGTGTCGGCATGGCCGGGGACATCCATGACGAAGACATGGCTGATCCGCCGATCGGTCCTGAGACCGGTGGCGGAGGCGGCGACCTCGCGCATCAGTTCGTCGGTGTGCAGGCTCCCCTTCATCAAAAGCTCGCCCTTGCCTTCACGAATGAGCGCAACCGCCTTGCCCGCGGCGGCGTGACTGTGCGGTACATCGACGATCTCGATGCCGCCGATTTCGAGCCGCTGCTCCGCCGCCACATAGCGGATCTTCGCTTCCGGCCCCACGAGCACCGGCTTGATAAGCCCATTTCCGCCGCTTCGAGCGCGCCGCGCAACGAGGTCTCGTCGCAGGGATGGGCAACGATCGTAACCGCGGGCGTTTCGGCTTGCGCGGCGGCGATCAGGCGGTCGTACTTGGACGGCTCGGCCGTCAGTGCAGTCACCTCGGACACTTACGGACCCTCCCAACAGTTGGATCAGGACGTCTTGCGCTCGCGTGCGGTCTTGCGCGCCACGAAGGGCACCGTCTCGCTGCCGAGGGCAAAGAGCCTCTCGATGCGCTCCAGCCGCTCGGCGGCGGCGTCGGTCACAGCTCCCGAAGCTTCCAGAACCTCACGCAGAACGCTGAAGGCGGAGCGGCGTTCCTCGAGGTCTTCCGGCAGCAGTTTCGGGATTGCTGAAAGAGCAGCCTCCTCGTCGATCAGCAGTATGAAATACTGCTTGCGCAGCAGCGCCTTGAACTCTGGAAGCGACAATTGGCTTGCGGTCGGATGGGCACGGCGCAACCGGCGGATCGCCTCGAAGCCGCGCTCGTCGGCACCGCCGCGCGCTTTTCCGACGAACAGCAAGGCCCTGGCAAGGGCCTCGCGCAGACCGCCTTGGGCGATCTCGGCTCTGAGTGAAGCGATCCGCGTTTCCACGAGCGCTTCGTGCAGAAGGCTTTTGGCCGGTTTGCGCAGGCGGTCGGATTTGCTGTCGATGCCGAGCGCGGCCTGCAGCACCGGCGAGCCATAGACGGTACGGAACGTTTCCTCCGAAAGGCGTTCGACCGCCTGACGCCAGGACTCTAGCCCTTCGACGATCTGCCGCGACATGTTCTCCTGCAGCGCCAGGAATGGGTTCTCCACCGATGCGGGTTTGCGGTTTTCGCTGGTATGCTCGGCGGCCGCCTGAATCCAGGCCATGAAGGGATTGCTCGGTCCGAAGAACTCGTATTGCAGGCGCAGCGGATGCATGTGGCGCATCGCCTCGGCCATAGGCGGGGTAACCATGGCCCTGACCGTGGGCTGCAAGTAGGTTCGGTAGAGGGCCAGGTTGACCCCCGAAACCTTCGCGGCTGCGGCGAAGCGACGTTTGTCCTCCAGATCGTTGCCACCGAGCGCGCGGATATCGTCCAGCGTGCGGGCCTCGCAACGCATCACCCACTCGCCTGCGATCAGATCCCTGCCCTCGACAATCTCGCTGGCAGGCGCCAGCACGGCCTCGTAGAGACCGGGCGGCAGCACATCGATCAGATCGATGTTTGACGCGAATTCATCGTGCTCCTTCCGCGCGACGCCGGCGGAGACGAAGATGCCGAGATGGCCAATCTTCTCGTGCACGGCGTAGACAATAGTCTGACCGTGCGCGCGGATCTCCTCGATGCTGTCGTAAAGGTCGAGGATCCAGTCGAGCGCTTGTGGCGGCGGCGTGATGTTGTCGCCTCTCGAGCAGAAGACGACGATCGGCGAGTGGATGTTGCGCAGGTCGACGGCGGTGCCGTCGGATGTGCGTATCTCGCCCGCGGCGAGCTTGTTGCCGACGAAGAGTTCATCGACGATGAACTGCATCTCTTCGGCGTTCAGCGTCACGTGACCGCCCCACCACCGCTCGAAGCCGAGATAGCGCTCGGCCTCCGTGTCGATCTTCGAATAGAGATTGTACTGCTTGGTCCAAAGGGTATTGGCGGGATTCTGGTTCTCGAAATTCTGGACCAGCCAGGCGCCATCGAAAATTCCGGCGCCGAGATCGCTGGTGAGCGCCGTCAGCCAGCTGCCACCGAGCAGCCCGCCCGAATAGCGCATCGGATATTGCCCTCTGACGCCCGCCCAATAGGAAAGCGGTGTGCCCGCTATAATGATCGGGCCGAAAAGTTCAGGCCGCAGCGACGCGAGGATCATCACCGCCCAGCCGGCTTGGCAATTGCCGATCACGCAGGGTTTGCCGTCGGCGTCTGGATGGCGAGCAATGACCGTCTCGAGGAAGAGCGCTTCCGCGCGGGCGATATCCTCGATGGTCTGGCCGGCAACAGGCTCCGGAAGGAAGCCGATGAAATAGCAGGGGTGGCCGGCCTTCATGGCCACGCCGATCTCGCTATCGGCCTTGAATCCACCGATACCGGGGCCGTGGCCGGCGCGCGGGTCGACGACGACGAAGGGTCGTTTCAACGGATCGACCACGATGCCTTGAGGCGGAATTATCCGGGCGAGCGCGTAGTTGACCGGATGATCGAGCTTGCGGCCGTCAACGACGAGTTCCGCGTCGTAGTTCAACACGTGCGGAGCAGTCTGTGCCGTGTGTTTTCCTCGTACTGCTCGCCACGCCGACGCATGACGTCGAGAAACAGAACGGAGCGCTGCCAGGCATCAAGCGAATAGGCGAATGCGTCTGCAAATGTCGGGATGGTGGATTGCTTGGGCATGATGTCCACTCCTCGGCCTGACCGGAGGTCGGCCCCATTCTGCTCTGCAAATAGGGTAACTTTTTCGAGCGATGATCTGCGTCAAAGAAGGTGGGCGGCACGGCCGCAACATTGCTTGGCATTGATGGCCGTGAAGCTGACTTCACCGGCTCGAAGAGCGTAGCATCGGTGTGTTACGGCGATTTGTCATCCGCACGCGGGCGAACGTTCCTGGCCGCGTATCCTGTCCTTCGACGCCGCCTCCTTCAAGTGCTTCGAAAGAAAGCGTCGAGCATTCTGGCGACGCTTCCGGCGTTTAGCATCGCACCGAAACGGTCGCCTCGCAAGGCGACTCTTGAAATTCCTCGCGGGCCTTGCCAATTGGGGCAGAAATTAAAGGAGGTCTGCAACACGATGAGTGAAGTCGAAATGTCCGTAGAGAAACATGTCTTCGAAGCCGATGTGGCGAAGCTGCTGCATCTGATGGTGCACTCGGTCTACTCCGACAAGAACGTCTTTCTCCGCGAACTGATTTCGAACGCGGCCGACGCCTGCGAGAAGCTGCGCTATGAGGCGATCGTCGCGCCGGAACTGCTCGGCAGTGATCCCACCCCACGCATCACGCTGACGCTGGACGAGGAAAAGGCTCGCCTCGTCGTCGAGGACAATGGCATCGGCATGAGCCGCGACGAACTGGTCGAATCGCTCGGCACCATTGCCCGGTCCGGCACGCGCGCCTTCATGGGGCGGATCGAGGCGGCACAGGGCAAGGATGGCGCGCAGCTGATCGGCCAGTTCGGCGTCGGCTTCTATTCGGCCTTCATGGTAGCCGACAATGTCGACGTCGTTTCCCGCCGCGCCGGCTCCGACAAGGCCTGGCACTGGGCATCGGACGGCAAGGGCAGCTACACTGTTTCCGCCGTCGAACCCGCCGATGCGCCGGCGCGCGGCACGCGCGTCACCTTGCATCTGATGGACGACGCGAAAACCTACACGTCGCGCTGGACCGTCGAGCGCATCGTCAAGGATCAGTCGGGCCACGTGCCCGTGCCGATCTCGATCGTCGAGAAGCCCGGCGCCGAGGCCGCGCAGGTTGCCGACGGCACCGCGCTCTGGACCAAACAGAAGAGCGACATCAGCAAGGAAGACTACACGGACTTCTACCGCGGCGTTGCCGGCCAATATGACGAGCCGGCGCTGACGGTGCACTTCCGGGCCGAAGGCCGCCACGAATATACGGCGCTCGCCTTCGTCCCTGGCTCAAAGCCGTTCGACCTGTTCGACCCCGACCGCAAGGGCCGCATGAAGCTCTATGTGAAGCGCGTCTTCATCACCGACGAGGCGGAGTTGCTGCCCCGCTATCTCCGTTTCGTGCGCGGCCTGGTCGACACCGCCGATCTGCCGCTCAACGTGTCGCGCGAAATGATCCAGGAAAGCCCGCTGCTTGCAAGCGTCCGCAAGGGCCTGACGAACCGTGTGCTGACGAGCATGGAAAAGCTTGCGGAGAACGAGCCGGAGACCTTCGCCAAGCTTTGGGAGAACTTCGGCAGCGTCATCAAGGAGGGCATCTACGAGGACTTCGAGCGGCGCACGCAGCTCCTTGGCCTTTCCCGCTTCCGCACCACCGCTTCCGAGGACAAGCCGCGCGCGCTTAGCGATTACGTCAAGGATATGAAAGACGGCCAGGCGGCGGTCTATTATCTCACCGGCGACAATCTCGCTCAGTTGCAGGCGTCGCCGCAGCTCGAGGGTTTCCGCGCCCGCGGCATCGAGGTGCTGCTCTTGACGTGTCCGGTCGACAGTTTTTGGGTAACGACGGCGCCGGATTTCGAGGGCAAGCCCTTCAAGTCGATCACGCAGGGTGCCGCGGACCTCGCCGGCATCGCAAAGCAGGACTCCGAAGCCGCCACTTCCGAGACGAGCCCGACGGTGGCCGAATTCGTGACCTTCGCCAAGGCGACGCTCGGCGAGGCGGTCTCGGACGTCAGGGCTTCCGATCGCCTGACGGAAAGCGCCGTCTGCCTAGTCGCCCCGGAGCACGGCCCGGACCGCCAATTACAGAAGATGCTGCAGGGTGCCGGGCGAATCGAAGGCGCGGCAAAGCCGATCCTGGAGATCCATCCCGGCCACGCATTGATCGCGGCGCTGGCCGGCTGCCCGGCGGAAGACGGCGCGTTTCGAGAGGATGCGGTGAAGCTGCTCTTCGACCAGGCACGCATTCTCGACGGCGACAAGCCCGAGGACCCGCGCGCGTTCGCCGAACGGCTGTCGCGCGTTTTCGAGCGGGCTTTGAAGGGGTAAGGCAAAGCCGGCACGGTTTCGTTCTTGTTGGCCCTCATCCGGCCTGCCGGCCACCTTCTCCCCGCTTGCGGGGGAGAAGGCTAGGTTGAGGGGCAAATCAAGACACACACAAACAAGGCTGGGTGAGTTGCATCTGGACCGGTCTCACCCTTTCTCCTTGCCGCTTGCGCTCATCCCGATCTCCGCCAGCACTTCCGCCGTATGCTCGCCTAACCGCGGCACGCCGCGTTCGAGTGCCAAGGACGCACCGGAAAAGCGGACTGGTGTCCTGACGCCCGGTGAGGTTCCGGTCGCCGCACCCCTGTGAGGCGTCTCCATGCGCAGCTGTCGATGGGCGATCTGCGGGTCGGCGAAGACGTCGGCAACCGTATTGATCGGGCCGCCCGGCACGCCGGCCGCCTCGAGCTTCGCGAGCAGCGTGTCGCGCTCGAACTTCGCGGTTTCCGCCGCGAGTTCCGGCGTCAGGATGTCGCGGTGCCGAACGCGGCCGGCATTCGTCCGGTAGCGCTCGTCGGCGGCGAGGTCCGGACGACCGAGCAGGTCGCAGAACTTGACGAACTGCCGGTCGTTGCCAACCGCGACGATCAGATGGCCGTCGGCTGTCGCAAACACCTGGTAGGGCGCAATGTTCGGATGCGCGTTGCCAAGGCGGCGCGGCGCCTTGCCGGAAACGAGGAAGTTCAGCGCCTGGTTGGCGAGCACGCCGGTCATGCAGTCGAGCAGAGCCATATCGATCTGCTGCCCCTCGCCGGTGCGTTCACGTTGCGCCAGTGCCGCCTGCACGGCGATGACGCCGTAGAGACCGGTGAAGATGTCGGCGAAGGCAACGCCGATCTTCTGCGGCTCGCGGTCCGGCTCGCCGGTCAGGTCCATGATCCCGCTCATGCCCTGGATGATGTAGTCGTAGCCCGCGCGGTGGGCGTAGGGGCCGTCCTGGCCGAACCCGGTGACGGAGCAATAGATCAACCGCGGATTGGTTTGTCGAAGGCTCTCATAGTCGAGCCCGTATTTGGCCAAACCGCCGACCTTGAAATTCTCCAGAAGAACGTCCGATTGCGCCGCGAGCCGGCGTACGGCCTCTTGGCCCTCCTGCGTCGTGAAGTCGAGGACGACCGAACGCTTGCCGCGATTGCAGGCGTGGAAATAGGCGGCATCGAGCGTCTCGCCGCCCTCACCCTCCACGAAGGGCGGGCCCCAGGTCCGGGTGTCGTCTCCGGCCGGGCTTTCCACCTTGATGACCTCGGCGCCAAGATCGGCGAGCGTCTGGCCGATCCAGGGACCGGCGAGGATGCGGGCGAGTTCGAGGACCCGTATGCCCTTGAGCGGCGCTTCCATGATGGCGCCGCTCAGAAGAAGGCCTGCAGCCCGGTCTGGGCGCGGCCGAGGATCAGCGCATGCACATCATGCGTGCCCTCATAGGTGTTGACAGTCTCGAGATTCAGCATGTGGCGCATGACCTGGTATTCCTCGGAAATGCCGTTGCCGCCGTGCATGTCGCGGGCCATGCGGGCAATGTCGAGTGCCTTGCCGCAATTGTTGCGCTTGACGAGCGAGATCATCTCCGGAGCCATCCGCCCCTCGTCCATCAGCCGCCCAACGCGGAGCGACCCCTGCAGTCCAAGCGCGATCTCGGTCTGCATGTCTGCAAGCTTCTTCTGGAATAGCTGCGTCTGGGCGAGCGGCCGATTGAACTGCCTGCGGTCGAGGCCGTATTGGCGCGCCGCATGCCAGCAGAATTCGGCCGCACCCAGCGCTCCCCAGGAAATGCCGTAGCGGGCGCGGTTGAGGCAACCGAATGGCCCCTTGAGGCCTTCGACATTCGGCAGCAACGCCTCCTCCCCCACTTCGATATTGCCGAGAACGATCTCGCCGGTAATCGAGGCCCTGAGCGAAAGCTTGCCGGCGATCTTCGGGGCGGAAAGCCCCTTCATTCCCTTCTCCAGCACGAAGCCACGAATGGCATTGCCGTGCGCCTCCGACTTCGCCCAGACGACGAAGACATCGGCGAGCGGCGCATTGGAGATCCACATTTTGGAGCCGATCAGCCGATAGCCGCTCTCGGTCTTGATCGCCCGCGTCTTCATGCCGGCCGGATCGGAGCCGGCATCCGGCTCGGTCAGGCCGAAGCAGCCGATCCATTCGCCGCTGATCAGCTTCGGCAGGTATTTCTGCTTCTGCTCTTCGGAGCCGTAGGCGAAGATCGGGTAGATCACCAGCGAGGATTGCACGCTCATCATCGAGCGGTAGCCGGAATCGACTCGCTCGACCTCGCGAGCGACGAGGCCATAGGCGACATAGGAGGCGCCGACGCCCCCATAGGTGTCGGGCACGGTGACGCCAAGCAGGCCGAGTTCGCCCATCTCGCGGAAGATCGCCGGGTCGGTCTTTTCCTCTCGATAGGCCTCGATCACCCGCGGCTGCAGCCTTTCCTGGGCATAGGCACGCGCCGTATCGCGGATCATCCGCTCGTCTTCGGTCAGCTGATCCTCGATGAGGAATGGGTCGTCCCATTGAAATTGACTTTTGCCGGCCATGATTCTCTCCCGTCGGATACAATAGAAGCGGGATTCAAGCGGAAAGCCGCACGCACCTTCCCCATCCCGCCTTGTCTGCTGGAGTTATCGCAAGGCAGGTCAATGGGTTCAAATGAAATTGAGACAATGGCTCATGCACTCGGTACATGATTTCCTTGGATCGGAAGGTCGTCGCAACCAGCCGTCCACGTGCAGGCCGAGGAAATTGATGTCGCCTGCGCCAGTCCAGCTGTAGCCTCAGAAAGTAGCAACCGCAGCTGTCTCACGCGCTTGGGTTGGAGATCATGAGAGGCCCAGGCGCCGCGCCTGTGATCTGTAACAGAACCGACAACAAACTGACATCGCGCCTTCATGAAGCGCCGTTATGGCAGAGGTCGCTAATAGATGACCGGTCTCCGAGAGAGAGGACCTGCTGCCGATGTTTCAGTTGAGGAAAGTGACCCGCCAGTTCGGCAAGAAGCGAGCCGTCGACGCCGTTACCTTCGACATACCGCAGGGTCAGATGGTCGGCATCATCGGCCGATCCGGGGCCGGCAAGTCGACACTGCTGCGGATGATCAACAGGCTCGTCGATCCCTCCTCCGGCTCGATCGAATTCGGGGGCGTCGAGGTCTCGTCGCTCAAGGGCTCTGCGCTGCGGCACTGGCAGCGTGACTGCGCGATGATCTTCCAGCAGTTCAACCTCGTGCCGCGGCTCGACGTGCTGACCAACGTGCTGCTCGGCCGCCTCAACCATCGCTCGACCGCCTCGAGCATCCTCAACCTGTTCAGCCGAGAAGAGCGGATCATGGCAATCGGTGCGCTCGAGCGTCTCGGCATCGAGCAGACGGCGCTGCAGCCAGCCGGGACGCTTTCCGGCGGCCAGCAGCAGCGCGTCGCGATCGCCCGGGCGCTGATGCAGCAGCCGAAGGTGCTGCTCGCCGACGAGCCGATCGCATCGCTCGATCCGCTGAACGCCAAGATCGTGATGGACGCGCTGCGCGACATCAACGAGCGCGATGGCATTACCGTCGTCACCAACCTGCATACGCTCGATACGGCTCGCAACTATTGTGAACGGATCATCGGTATGGCGCATGGCCGCGTCGTCTTCGACGGCCAGCCGAAGGACCTCACCGCTGCAGCGGTCGCCTCGATCTACGGCGCCGACACGGCGATCGAGGAATCGATGACCTCGACAAGCATCAACATTCCCGCGGCCGCCGCCCGGGAAGAAACAGCATCGGCCGGCTACAAGCCGCTGGCACTGGCCGGCCTCTGAGGCCGGCGCGATCGAATGCCCGCGTAAAGGGTACCTAATCGAAACAGCCACTGATCCGGCGCGGCCGGAAATACGGGAGACGAACCTCATGCTGAAGAAAGCTCTTCTGGGCGCGGTTGCGCTCATCGCCCTCGCCGGCCACGTCCAGGCCGAAGATCTCAAGGAATTCCGCGTCGGCATCATCGGCGGCGAAAACGAAGCCGACCGCCTGCGCAACTACCAGTGCCTGGTGGACAAGCTGCCGGCCGCCATCGGCGTCGAGAAGGTTTCGCTGTTCCCGGCCGCGGACTATGACGGTGTTATCCAGGGCCTGCTCGGCGGCACGCTCGACTATGCCGAGCTCGGCGCCTCCGGCTACGCCAAGATCTATCTCGCCAAGGCCGACGCCGTCGAGCCTATCCTGACGACGGTCCAGACCGATGGCTCGACCGGCTATCATTCGATCATGGTCGCCCGCAAGGATTCCGGCATCACCAAGCTCGAGGATCTCAAGGGCAAGAAGCTCGGCTTCGCCGATCCGGACTCCACCTCCGGCTACCTCATTCCGCTCGTGACGCTGCCGGAAACGATCGGCGCTCCCGTGAAGGAGTATTTCGGCGAAACCGGCTTCGGCGGTGGCCATGAAAACCTCGTCCTCGAAGTCGTCAAGGGTACCTTCGATGCCGGCACGACCTTCGGCTCGGGCGTCGGCGAGTTCAAGGACGGCTACACGTCGGGCAACCTGCGCAAGATGGTCGACAAGGGCATTCTCGACATGAACGACCTCGTCGAACTGTGGCGCTCGCCGCTGATCCCGAACGGCCCGATCGTCGTGCGCACCGCCCTGAATGACGACCTGAAGGCCAAGTTCAAGCAGTTCATGACGGATCTGCCGAAGACCGACGCCGCCTGCTTCTCGGCTATCCAAGGCGGGGAGTTCACCGGCTATACCGAGGTCAACAGCGACTTCTACAAGCCGATCATCGACGCCCGCAAGGCAACGATCGGCGGCTGATCGTTCCAACTCACTTGCCGGCGCTGGCTGCCAAGCGGCCAGCGCCTCATTTTACGGGGCGCCAGAGGGCGCCTTAGAGAGGCCGGCATCGCCGAATACCTATGGCCACTTCCCTGCTCTCACAGCATCTAAGCGAGAACGGCGCTCTCATCGATCGTCATTGGCAAGAGCTCAACGCCCGCCGGCGTCTCTACACCTGGCTCGGGCTCGCCATCCTGGCGCTGACACTCTCTGGCTCGCTTTGGTTCGCAAATGATTCAAACGCCGGCAAATTCCTTGACCGGCTGCCGCACTTCTTCGACTTCGTCGGCGACCTGATGCCGCGCGATACGATGGAGATCGTTCGCGCCCTCTTCGATCTGCCCTCACCCTATGACGACGGCAGTTTCAAATACAATTACCCGGACGGTCGCCTTTATCTGACCGACAGCTTCTACATCCCCGAGTACTTCCACAAGATGCTGGAGACGGTGAACATCGCGATCTTGTCGACGATGATCGGTGCGTTTTTCGGCTTCATCCTGTGCTTCCTCGCCGCGAGCAACCTCATGCCAAACCGCTGGGTGCGCGCCCCTGTCCGCCGGCTGATGGAAGTGGTGCGCGCCTTTCCGGAAGTTGTGATCGCCGGCTTCTTCCTGGCGATCCTCTCGCTCGGACCAATCCCCGCGATCGCGGCGGTATCGATCCACACGATCGGCGCGCTTGGCAAGTTGTTCTTCGAGGTGGTCGAGAATGCCGACATGAAGCCGGAGGAAGGTCTGCGCGCCGTTGGCGCGAACTGGATCGAGCGGGTCTGGTTTGGCGTCGTGCCCCAGGTCCTGCCCAATTTCGTCAGCTATTTTCTACTGCGCCTCGAGATCAACGTGCGTGCCTCAACGATTATCGGCGCGGTGGGTGGTGGTGGTATCGGCGAACTCCTGCGCCTGTCGATCGGGCAGGGGCATCAGGCCAAGACACTCGCGATCGTGCTTCTGCTCTTCGCAACGATCTTTGCCGTCGATCAGTTTTCCGCCTGGCTCCGCCGCCGCCTCGTCGGCGATCAGGCCTTCCAGCTTGCCCAGTAGGAGCGCGCCATGATTGCCTTGACAAAGCCCAGCACGCTCGAAATGGAAGCGATCGCGGCTCGACACGCCCATCTCTTGCAGTCCTCTTCGAAGAAGGGGCTGAAACCGATGCTGATCGGTGCGGGCGTGGTGCTCTATCTGGTCTTCAGTTGGTGGTTCTTTTCGATCGGCCATGTGCTTGCCAACGCCAATTGGGGCATTGCCGGCACCTACCTCTCAGACTGGGTGTCCTACGAGGTCCGACCCGAAATCGCGATCGCGCCTGACGGAATGATGACGGTTTCCTATCAGCGCAATTCACCGCTTGGGAAAAATCCGAATCCGGAATGGGTGACGCTCGACAAACAACAGGTGACGCGAGCGGTTGAAACGCCGGCGGTCGCCGTGCAAGCGCCGAGACCGAAGACGAATTCCTCCTTCAACTTCATGGCGCCGAAGGCCGCGCTCGGCGACGGAGGGAGCGCAACCGGGCAAAGCGCCGCGACCACCCGCACTGTTCAGGTCGTCACGCGCGCCGTCGTGACCTTTGATCGCTCGACGCGCATCGAAGTCGCCGGCAAGCTGGTCACCGCCATCCACGGCGGCGAAACTCTCACCATGACGGTCGATGGCGCCGACAGCGTCACGCCGCAGGGACCCCTGCCGCGCTGGGCCACCCAGAAACGCCCAGGCGAAAAGATCACGCTCGCCTTCGGTGCCACCGGCTGGGCCGAGGTTACCGGGAACGAGGTCTCGATCCGCAACCGCTTCTTCGGCTGGGCGAATTTCCTTTTCGATACAAATTCGCCGTTCTTCGGAAAGTCCTATGGTGACGTCGCAGCCCTGATCCTGTCGGGAGACCGGATCGACCCGACACGCTCGAACCTGGCGCTTGCCTGGAACAACATCCTCTACAATGCCGAATGGCAGCATCTCGACGTCTGGACCAAGATGCTGCAGACGGTCGTCATGGCCTTCGTGGGTACCCTCTTCGCATCCTTCATCGCCTTCCCGCTCTGCTTCCTTGCCGCCCGCAATATCACGCCGAGCCGCGTAACCAACCAGTTGATAAAGCGCTTCTTCGACTTCCTGCGGTCGGTCGACATGTTCATCTGGGCGCTGTTCTTCACGCGTGCCTTCGGCCCTGGGCCGCTTGCCGGCATCTCGGCGATCTTCTTCACCGACACCGGGACGCTCGGCAAGCTCTACTCGGAAGCGCTGGAAAACATCGACGACAAGCAACGCGAAGGAGTGAAATCGGTTGGCGCTCCGTCGATCGCCGTGCAGCGCTTCGGCGTGCTGCCGCAAGTGCTCCCCGTCTTTGCGAGCCAGGCGCTCTATTTCTGGGAATCGAACACCCGCTCGGCGACGATCATCGGTGCCGTTGGCGCCGGCGGCATCGGGCTCAAGCTCTGGGAAGCGATGCGCACCAATTCGGATTGGGAAAATGTCGCCTATATGGTGCTTTTGATCTTGATGGTTGTCTTCGTTTTCGACAGCATCTCGAACGCGTGCCGGTCGCGACTGATCGGACGCAGCGCACACTGATTCCTTTTTGCGCTTCACAGCGATGCGATCATGATGTTGTCATGCAAATCGGATAGCTGCGCTTTGCACCCACGACTAGTCGACTCGCCTTAGCGGCGAGGCGACATCAAGAAAGTGAAGATCCGTGCGTCATGCAATCTACTTCGCGCCGCCGTCCGATGACCGGCTGTCGCAGACCGCGTCCCGTTGGCTCGGCCGCGATGCTTTCCGCGACGGGGCGTTGGCCTGGGCGGAAAGCTCGGCCCTCGACGGTGAACAGCAGATGACATTGACGGCCGAGCCACGCCGCTACGGCTTTCATGGCACCTTGAAGGCACCCTTCACGCTGGCGCCAGGGCGAAGCGAGGCCGAGCTGATTGCTGCCTTCGATGAGTTTGCGGCGGAGATCGAGCCTTTCGAAGTGCCGGAGATCGCGCTTCACCAGATCGGCCCGTTCTTCGCGCTCGTACCGAGGGCACCGTCCGCGCCTCTGCAAGACTTGGCGGAACAGGCGGTTCGCCGTTTCGAGCCCTTCCGGGCACCGTTGTCCGAAATCGATGTCGCCCGCCGGAATCCGGAGACGCTGACGCAGCGTCAAAGGGATTACCTTGCGGCATGGGGCTATCCGTATGTTTTCGAAGAGTTCCAGTTCCATCTGACGCTCACCGGTCCCGTGCCGGACGAGATGCGCAGCATCATGCGCGAAACGCTTGAGGCCGCCTTCGCCCCGTTTATCGGTCAGCCGTTGGGCATCTCGACGGTCGCTCTTTTTGTCGAGCCGCAGGGCGGCGCGCCCTTCACCGTTCATTCCCTGCTGCCGCTCGGCAGCGCATCCACACGAAAGATTGCATGATATGAGCAGCGAACAGGTTCTGACCAATGCCCGCATCGTCCTCGAAGACGATATCGTCGAAGGCTCAGTGCTGATCCGCGACGGCAGGATCGCCGACATTTCGGAACGCACGAGCCGGGTTGGCGAGGATGTCGAAGGCGACTATCTGCTCCCCGGCCTGATCGAGCTTCACACCGATCACCTGGAGGCGCACTACTCGCCGCGTCCCGGTGTGCGCTGGCTGAAGATCGCCGCAATCCAAGCGCACGACGCCCAGGTCGTCACCTCCGGCATCACCACCGTCTTCGACTGTCTGCGTCTCGGCTCGGACGAGGAGAGCGGCTTTCCGAAGGGCGAAATGCGCAGCATGGCCGATGCCTTGGCGCAGGCGAAGGCGGAGGGCCGGTTGCGCGCCGACCACCTCATCCACCTGCGCTGCGAGGTCTCGACGAATGACGTGCTCGAGCACTTCGAGGATTTTCACGACGACCCGCAGGTTCGCCTCGTCTCGCTAATGGATCACGCACCCGGCCAACGCCAGTTCCAGACGATGGACCAATACACGCTCTACTACAAAACCAAGCGCGGCCTCACGGACGAGGCCTTCGCCGCTTTCGTCGAGCGTCAGCAGGCGCTGTCGGAACGCTATGCCGCACCGCATCGCACCGCACTCGCCCAGGCCTGCGTCAAGCGCGGCATCACCATCGCCAGCCACGACGACGCGACGCTTGCGCATGTCGAGGAGTCGATCGGCTATGGCGTCCGGCTTGCAGAGTTTCCGACGAGTTTCGAAGCGGCGGAGGCCTCCCACCGGGCGGGTCTGAGCGTCCTGATGGGCGCGCCCAACGTCGTGCGCGGCAAATCGCATTCCGGAAACATCGCCGCGCGTGACCTCGCCGAGCGCGGCGTGCTCGACGTGCTTTCGTCGGATTATGTGCCCTTCAGCCTGATCCACGCCCCCTTTATCCTCGCCGACGAGGTCGAGAGCATCGACCTGCCGAACGCAATCGCTCTGGTGACCGCAACACCGGCGCGCACCGTCGGCCTCAGCGACCGCGGCCGGATCGCCGTCGGGCTACGCGCCGATATCGTTCGGGTCCATCGGCCAGAGGGTATTCCGGTTGTTCGCTCCGTATGGCGCGAAGGACGGCGTGTCGCATGATGGCGGAGGAAAACCAGGGCGGAACGCTCATCGTCGTCGTCGGCCCGAGTGGGGCCGGCAAGGACAGCGTCATGGGCTTTGCCGCTCGCCACTTCGCGCATCGGCCGGATATTCTCTTCGTCCGACGTGTCATCACACGCCCCTCGGATGCAGGCAGCGAAGTGCACGAAAGCGTCTCCACCGCGGAATTCGAGGAAATGGAGGAGAGCGGCGCCTTTGCCGTTTCCTGGCAGGCGCATGGCTTGAGCTACGGCATTCCGCGCGACATCGCCGACAAGATCGAGAGCGGCATGACGGCGATCGTCAACGGCAGCCGCGCCGCCCTTCCCGCCATTCGGGCGGCCTTTGGCAAGGTCGCCGTCGCCCTCGTCACCGCCGACGCGTCGGTGCTGGCGAAGCGCCTCGCCCAGCGTGGACGCGAAAACGAGGAAGACGTGCTACGTCGACTGAAGCGGCAAGTGCCCGACGTCGTCGCCGGGCCGGACGTGACCGCGATCGACAACAGCGGGCGGCTTGAGATCGCCGGCCAGCATTTCATCGGGCTTGTTGAACAGCATTGTACCAAGGCCCATCTCCCCGCCTGATTACCGACAACTGGCTATTCCCCCCAAGCCCCGGACCAAGAGTCCGGGGCTTTTTCGTTGCGGTCGCTGGCCCCTCACGCCGGCCGCGTTACCTCTTGCCACGACACCAAACATTTTTCCGCTTGCCGTCTGCTTTGTTATGTATATACATTATCGCAACGGAAGGGCGAAGAGCTGATGGACGGAAACGCCGACATGTCACCGGAACGGACCAGCCTTTGGCGCAATGCGCGCCTCGCGACGCTTCGCGAGGAGATGGGGCCGCTCGGCACCATCGAGAATGGCGCTGTCGCTGTCCGCGGCGGCCGGATCGTCTATGCCGGCGCTGAACGGGACTTGCCTTCCGACCTTTCCCGGGCCGATCAGGTGATTGATTGCGAAGACCGCTGGATGACCCCGGCGCTGATCGACTGCCACACCCATCTCGTCCATGGCGGGAACCGAGCGCGCGAATTTCAGCTGCGGCTCGAAGGCGCGTCTTACGAAGAGATCGCCCGTGCCGGCGGCGGCATCATCTCGACGGTAAAGGCGACCAATGCGCTATCGGTCGACGATCTGGTTGCTGCAGCTCTTCCGAGGCTCGACGCGCTGCTCTGCGAAGGCGTCTCCACGGTCGAGATCAAATCGGGCTATGGCCTCAACATAGATGCCGAGTTGAAGATGCTCCGTGCCGCCCGCCGGTTGGAGCGCATGCGTCCGGTCCGCGTCCTCACTAGCTATCTCGCCGCGCACGCCACGCCGCCGGAATACAAGGGCCGGAATGCGGCCTACATCGACGACGTCGTTCTTCCCGGCCTCGTCCAGGCCCATGCCGAAGGGCTTGTCGATGCCGTCGATGGCTTCTGCGAGGGGATCGCCTTTTCGCCCGCCGAGATCGCGTGCGTCTTCGACAAAGCCAAGGCCCTCGGCCTGCCGGTGAAGCTGCATGCCGAACAGCTTTCCAATCTCGGCGGCGCCAAGCTCGCCGCCGCCTATGGGGCGCTGTCGGCCGACCACCTCGAATATCTCGATGAGGACGGCTCAGCCGCGATGGCGAAGTCCGGCACGGTCGCCGTCCTATTGCCGGGGGCATTCTACACGTTGCGCGAAACACAAGTGCCGCCGGTCGAAGCGCTGCGCGCCGCCGGTACGCGCATCGCCATTGCCACCGATTGCAACCCGGGCACGTCGCCGCTGACCTCACTGTTGCTCACGATGAACATGTCGGCGACGCTCTTCCGCCTGACCCTCGATGAATGCCTCGCCGGAGTCACGCGCGAGGCGGCACGTGCGCTCGGTATACTCGGCGAGACCGGCACGATCGAAGCAGGAAAATCCGCCGACCTTGCCCTCTGGAACATCGATGCGCCGGCGGAACTGATCTACCGCATCGGCTTCAACCCCCTCTCGGAGCGGATATTCATGGGTGAAAGGATTGCCCGATGACCATTGTTCTGAAACCCGGCTCGGTAACGCTCAGGGACCTGGAGACGATCTACTGGACCGGCGAGCCGGCCCACCTCGATCGCGCCTTCGATGGCGGCATCGAGAACGCCGCTCGGCGCATTGCCGAGATCGTCGCGGGCAGCGCCCCCGTCTACGGCATCAATACCGGCTTCGGCAAACTCGCCTCCATCAAGATCGACAGTGCCGACGTGGCGACCTTGCAGCGCAATCTCATCCTCTCGCATTGCTGCGGCGTCGGTCAGCCTTTGCCGGAAAACATCGTGCGCCTGATCCTCGCCCTGAAGTTGATCTCGCTTGGACGCGGCGCCTCCGGCGTGCGCCTCGAGCTTGTTCGGCTGATCGAAGGAATGCTCGAAAAGGGCGTCATCCCGCTGATCCCGGAAAAGGGTTCGGTCGGTGCTTCCGGCGACCTCGCACCGCTCGCCCATATGGCCGCCGTGATGATGGGCCATGGCGAAGCCTTCGTCGCGGGCGAACGCATGAAGGGCGATGCTGCCCTGAAGGCGGCCGGACTTTCCCCGGTGACGCTCGCCGCCAAGGAAGGCCTGGCGCTGATCAACGGCACCCAGGTTTCGACGGCGCTGGCGCTTGCCGGCCTCTTCCGCGCCCATCGCGCAGCCCAGGCGGCGCTTATCACCGGCGCGCTGTCGACCGATGCGGCCATGGGCTCGTCCGCTCCCTTCCATCCCGACATCCATACGCTACGCGGCCATCGCGGCCAGATCGACACGGCCGCTGCGCTTCGACGGCTGCTTGAGGGATCGGTGATCCGCCAAAGCCATCTGGAGGGAGACGAACGCGTCCAGGATCCCTATTGCATCCGCTGCCAGCCGCAGGTCGACGGCGCTTGCCTCGATCTGTTGCGCTCGGTGGCCGCGACGCTCACCATCGAGGCCAATGCAGTCACCGACAATCCGCTCGTGCTCTCCGACAACTCCGTCGTCTCCGGCGGCAACTTCCATGCCGAACCGGTCGCTTTCGCAGCCGACCAGATGGCGCTGGCGATCTGCGAGATCGGTGCCATTTCCCAGCGCCGCATCGCCCTCCTCGTCGATCCGGCATTGAGCTACGGGCTACCGGCCTTCCTCGCCAAGAAGCCGGGCCTCAATTCGGGGCTGATGATCGCCGAAGTCACGTCCGCCGCGCTGATGTCGGAGAACAAGCAGCTCTCGCACCCGGCCTCCGTCGATTCGACGCCGACCTCGGCCAACCAGGAAGACCACGTATCGATGGCCTGCCACGGCGCCCGCCGACTTCTGCAGATGACCGACAACCTGTTCTCGATCATCGGCATCGAAGCCTTGGCAGCCGTTCAGGGCATCGAATTCCGGGCGCCGCTTGCAACCAGCCCGGAGCTTGAGAAAGCGGCCGCTGCGGTGCGCGCCGTTTCCCCCACGGTCGAGGAAGACCGCTATATGGCAGACGACCTCAGGGCTGCCAGCGAACTGGTCGCCTCCGGCCGCCTGGCGGCCGCCGTTTCCGACGGCATCCTGCCGCGACTGGAGGTTTGAGATGGCGGTCTTCGAAGTCCGGCAGGGGACCTCGCCGGTAATTCTCGCCTTTCCCCACACGGGCACCGTTGTCCCTGCCTCGATCTGGGAGCGGTTGAACGACAATGGCCGTATCCTCGCCGATACCGATTGGCACATTCACAAGCTCTATGAAGGCCTGCTGCCGGCAGCGACAACCGTGCGTGCCACCTTCCATCGCTATGTCATCGATGCCAATCGCGACCCCGAAGGGGTTAGCCTCTATCCCGGCCAGAATACGACCGGGCTTGTGCCGGAAACCGATTTCGACGGTGTGCCTATCTGGAAGGAGGGCGAAGGTCCGGCGGATGCCGACATCGCCGCAAGGCTGCGCGATTTCCACGCTCCCTATCACGCCGCGCTCGCCGCCGAGATCGCCCGCGTGAAAGCAATCCACGGCGTGGCGGTCCTCTATGACTGCCACTCGATTCGCTCGCATATATCCTTCCTCTTCGAGGGCAAGCTGCCGGACTTCAATATCGGCACTGATACGGGTAGGACCTGCGCTCCAGCAATCGAAAGAGCCGTGGTTGAAATCGCCGCAAAAGCAGAGAGTTACACTCATATCCTCAATGGCCGCTTCAAAGGCGGCTGGACGACCCGGCACTATGGAAAGCCGGACACCGGCGTCCACGCGATCCAGATGGAACTGGCGCAATCGACGCATCTGGCAATGGAGGCGCCGCCATTCGCCCTGGACCCCGGCAAGGCCGACCAACTTCGCGGCCATCTCAGCGCGATCTTGGAACGCATCGAAGCGATCGCACTTCATTATCGCGATCACGCTTAAACTTGCAGAATTGAACGAACACAAACACTTATTGCGGGACCCTCATCTGCCCGCCGGACCACAATTGACAGGGAGTGAGGCATGAACATGAACAATCCGCGCCATAACATCCGTGACGTGCGCAGCCCGCGCGGAACCGAGATCAGCGCCAAGAGCTGGCTGACCGAAGCGCCGCTCCGGATGCTGATGAACAATCTCGACCCGGACGTCGCCGAGAACCCGCACGAGCTCGTCGTCTACGGCGGCATCGGCCGGGCCGCCCGCACCTGGGCGGATTTCGACCGGATCGTCGCGACGCTGAAGGATCTCAACGAGGACGAGACGTTGCTCGTCCAGTCCGGCAAGCCGGTCGGCGTCTTCCGCACCCACAAGGATGCGCCGCGCGTCCTGATCGCCAATTCCAACCTCGTGCCGCACTGGGCGACCTGGGATCATTTCAACGAGCTGGATAGGAAGGGTCTTGCCATGTACGGCCAGATGACCGCCGGTTCGTGGATCTATATCGGCAGCCAGGGCATCGTGCAGGGCACCTACGAGACCTTCGTCGAGGCCGGCCGCCAGCACTATAACGGCGACCTCAAGGGCAAATGGGTGCTCACCGGCGGCCTCGGCGGCATGGGCGGCGCCCAGCCGCTCGCCGCCGTCATGGCCGGCGCCTGCTGCCTTGCAGTCGAATGCAATCCGGATTCCATCGATTTCCGCCTGCGCACCCGCTACGTCGACGCAAAAGCCGAAACGCTTGACGAAGCGATGGAGATGATCAACCGCTGGACGGCCGCGGGCGAGGCGAAATCCGTCGGTCTGCTCGGCAACACGGCCGAGATCCTGCCGGAAATGGTTCGTCGCGGCATCCGCCCGGACCTGGTGACGGACCAGACCTCGGCACATGACCCGATCAACGGCTATCTGCCGAAGGGCTGGACCATGGCCGAGTGGAAGAAAAAGCGCGAAAGCGATCCGAAATCCGTCGAAAAGGCCGCCCGCGCCTCGATGCGCGAGCATGTCGAAGCGATGATCGCCTTTCAGGACATGGGCATCCCGACCTTCGACTACGGCAACAACATCCGCCAGATGGCCAAGGAAGAGGGCCTCGAAAACGCCTTCGCCTTCCCGGGCTTCGTGCCCGCCTACATCCGTCCGCTGTTCTGCCGCGGCATCGGCCCGTTCCGCTGGGCGGCGCTCTCCGGCGATCCGGAGGATATCCGCAAGACCGATGCCAAGGTGAAGGAACTGCTGCCTGACAACAAGCATCTGCACAACTGGCTGGACATGGCCGGCGAGCGCATCGCCTTCCAGGGCCTGCCGGCGCGCATTTGCTGGGTGGGCCTCGGTGATCGCCACCGCCTCGGCCTCGCCTTCAACGAGATGGTCAGAACCGGCGAGCTCAGCGCGCCCGTCGTCATCGGCCGCGATCATCTCGACTCCGGCTCGGTCGCCTCGCCGAACCGCGAGACCGAAGCGATGAAGGACGGCTCCGACGCCGTCTCCGATTGGCCGCTCTTGAACGCGCTGCTCAACACTGCCTCGGGTGCCACCTGGGTGTCGCTGCATCACGGCGGTGGCGTGGGCATGGGCTTCTCCCAGCATTCGGGCGTCGTCATCTGCTGCGACGGTTCGGAAGATGCCGCCCGCCGGGTCGAGCGGGTGCTCTGGAACGATCCGGCGACCGGCGTCATGCGCCATGCCGATGCCGGCTACGACCTCGCGCTCGAGTGCGCCAAGGACAAGGGCCTGCGACTGCCGGGCATTCTCGGGAACTGATGAAAGGCCGGGAGGCTGCGCCGCGGCCTCCCTCTCCACTGACAGTTCGTCTCCTATGGTGCGGAAGTCCGGGCGCGCTTGCCGTCGAGCATAAGCACCAGGACGAGCCCCAAGAGCCCGGCCGCCGCGCCGAGCAGTGCGGTCCCGGAATAGTCGCTGAACCGCGTACCGATCGCGAAGAGCCCGGCACTGAGCGCCCCGCCCAGGAAGATGTTGACAGCAATCAGCGAACTCCCAAGCCCCGGCCGATCGGCGATCAGGTCCTGGAGATAGGTGATCGGGATGCTGATCAGCGCCGCTGCGCCGAAGCCGCTGACGAGCGTCAGGGCGTAGACCTGCCAGGGCCGGTCCGAAAATCCGAGCAGCACCATATAGACGACGTAGACCGTGGTGCCGAGCGCCAGCGCATCGACATGGCTTGCAAGCATGCTTGCCCGAATGACCGGGTTTCGCATCGCGATGAGCGGCGACGAAGACATGGTGGGGCGGTTCCGCGGGAGGGGCAAAGTCAATTTTGTCCGCCTAAGGCCCCGGGCGGGGTCATGCGGCTTGCGGGGTCAGCGCCAGCGGGCGGAGAGCCGCGCCTTCGGCGTGAAATCGAAATCCCGATCGAAAGGGAAGATCGGCCGCTGACGGCGCTCGCTCGCCAGGTTTTCGATGTCCTGATTGACGACACCCTCGGTGAGCGCCATCAGGTTGGGACTGGCGATCGGCGCGAGTTCCGGTGAAAGATAACCGGATTTGACGACCAGCAGGCGCGCGGCCTTCGGATCGAGCCCGAGGCGGTGGAAATCTTCTATATTGTGGTACGGGCGCCGCCGCGCCGAAAGCACGACGACGATGCCACTCGCTTCGACCACCGCCTGACGTTCTGCGAGAGGGCCCGGATCGTCGAGATGCAGCACTTTCGCCTCTACCTCCACCGCTGGACTTGACGGATCGAGGCTGCCGCCGATCCGCAGCGTGACTGTGCCGCCCTCGCCGTCGTTAAAGCAGGCTTCCACCGCCGGCCGATCGGTGATGCCGGCGATCAGCGCGTCCTGCCAACCACGCGCCAGAAGTGCCTTCAACACGTCGGCCCGATCGCCGACGCCTCCGCCGGTCGGATTGTCGCCCGAGTCGGCGAGAACAATCGGTTTTGTTGTCGACGCTTCGGCAATGTCGAGCATTGCGTTGAGGGTTCCGGTCACCGAACCGAAGCGGAAGTTTTCCCGCGCATTCCAGTAGCTTGCGGCGATTTCCTCCACCGCCTTCGAGGCCGCTTCCTTATCTGTGCCGGTGACGACGGCGCAGGCGGTCGCCCGCGGCTCGTCCGCCCAGACGTAGCCGACCATCAGGTTGACATCGAGAACCCCGGCTCGCTTGTCGAGTTCCGGCAGGACTTGATAAAGACTTGCCGCCGGCTCGTCTTCCGTCGAGGTCCGCTCGCCGGGCAGGAGTAGCGGTACGGGGGCCCAGGCGACGCCCGGCCGCGTGCCGCTCCGGAGCGCCTCCACGAGGATCGACCAGGCGCGCGCCATGGTTTCACGCGTGTCGATGTGCGGCGCCGTGCGGTAGGCCGCGAAGATATCGATCTGGTCGATGATCCGCTGGCTGACATTCCCATGCAGATCATAACTTGCCGCAATCGGGCAATCGGAACCGACGACGGCACGGGCGGCGGACATCCAGTCGCCCTCCGCGTCGTCCATGCCGTCGACGTTGATCGCGCCATGCATGGCGAGATACAGCCCGTCGATCGGGAGGGCCGCCTTCAGCCCTTCGAGGAATTCCGTCTTGATCGCTTCATAGGCTGGCCGCGAAACCGGGCCGCCGGGAACGGCGCGGGCATGGAGCAGCGGAACGTGCTCCACATCCGCCGCTTCGAGGAAGCTGAAATAGTCGGCCGCCAGCAGTTCATCGCCCCTCAGGATACGAAAGTCCTCGATCGACATCAGGACGGGCGAATAGGTGCTGCATTCCGTGTGGATACCACCGACGGCGATCCGCATCACTCAAACCTCACAGCGTCGGGGCGAGAGGAGCGATCGCGGCAAAGCGCAGCCAGTCCTTTTCAGACTTCGGCGTCCAGGCTGCCTCGGCGATCGCCGCCAAGCGCGGGAAGACGAGCCGGTTGAAATAGCCGCGCGACAGGAAATGCTCCGACCAGATGCAGGCCTGCACCCCCTTCATGCGGCTCTTCAGTTCGTCAGGAAACTCGCCCTCCGCCTCATAGGCATAGGTATGCGCCGGCGTTGCCGTGCCGGCCCAGCTGGCGCCGGGTTCCTGCCAGGCGTCCGCCTGGGCCATGTCGAGGTAGTAAGCCTGGCCGGGGGTCATCACCACGTCATAACCCTCGCGCGCCAGCTCGATCCCGACCTTCGGGTTCTCCCAGGCCATCAGCAAAGTCCCCTCGATTCCGACACCGCCGCCGTGGGCGACCTCATTCCAGCCGACCAGCTTGCGGCCGCGCGCCGTCAGCATCTGCTTCACTTTTTTCAGGAAGTAGGATTGCAACGCGAAGGTGCCGGAAATGCCTTCCTCTTCCATCAGCTTTCGCGCCAGCGGCGAGGCCAGCCAGGAGCCGTTCGCCACCTCGTCGCCGCCGATGTGGATGTACCGGCTCGGAAAGAGCTCGACCATTTCGTCGAAGACCTTTTCGAGGAATTCATAGGTGAGCGGGACGGCCGGATTGAGCGCGTTGTTGGGATAGCCTTGGACCGAATGATAGCTCTCCGGCGCCTCCTGCCCATCGGCGAGCTCGGGCAAGGCAACGAGCGCTGCTGTGCTGTGGCCGGGAATGTCGATCTCGGGAACCACCTCGACATTGAGGGCGGCCGCATGCGCGACGATCGCCTTGATCTCTTTCTGGCTGTAGAAGCCTCCCGAAGGTACGGCGCCGTTGCCGAGCTGCGGCAGCATCGGTTCGTCGGGTCCGCGCAGAACGCCGAGCGTCGTCAGCGTGGGAAAAGCCTTGATCTCCAGCCGCCAGGCCTCGTCATCCGTCAGATGCCAATGGAAGATGTTGAGCTTGAGCCAGGCAAGAATGTCGATCAGGCGCAGGACGTCGGCGGCCGGATAGAATTGCCGCGACACATCCAGATGGCAGCCGCGCCAGCCGTAACGCGGCTGGTCGGAAATCGTGCCTGAAGCCGGGAAGCGGAATTTGGCGGGATGATTGCGGGCGCCATCGAGAAGCTGTGCCAGCGTCGTCAGCCCGTATTGCCGCCCGGCGGCGGCGCCGTATTCGAGCCGGATGTCGCGACCCGAGAAGGCAAGCCTGTACGCCTCGCCGCCGAGTTCGCCGTTTTTCACAAAGACGATCGGCAGCCCCTGACCGGAGGGCACAAGGCTGAAGGGGGCGTGGCCGCCGGAAAACAGCCGTTGAAACAGCGCCAGCACGTTGGAGAGCGCCGCGATGTCCTCTGCGCTGCTTGCCGCCGACGGATAGAGGAGGACGGGGAAGCCTTCTCCGGGCACCGCGTCGACCTCGGCCGGCCAGGGCTGCAACGCGAAAGGTAGGTCGAGCCGGCCTTCAGGCAGGCGCAGGGGCGGCGGTTCGCTCGTCGCGCCTTCGAGCCGAAGATCGGAGACCGTCACTGGCACATGCTTGCCGTCGGACAACGTCAGATAAGCCGACTTCGCCCCGTCGGTGCAGTGCTTCGCCTGCCGGTGCAGGCCGCTGACGGTGAAGGTCCAGCTTTCGCCGGGCTGTAGCGTCAGCCCCTCGGGCGGCGCGAACTCATGGAAATTGGCGTTGCGGCGCAGGAAGACGGCGTTCTCGCAGGCGGCCGGTTCGATGACGCGGGTGAGTGACGTATAGACGAGACGGAAGCCGCTCAGCGGTCTGCCGGAAAGGTTGAAGAGGCTGAAGGTGAAGCGCCCGTTGAGGCCACCATCCGGTTGCCAGGCAGATTCAAGGCGATAAGAGACCGGCTGCATGAACATCCTCCAATGGGATTGGTCAGTAATGGCTGGACTGCGAGAAGGTGCGGGCGAGTTCGGCCTGGCCGGCGGTGAGCCCGCAATCGACCGGCAGGCAGACGCCGGTTATTGCGCTCGCCTGGGGGCTAGCCAGGAAGTGGACGGCATTGGCGACGTCTTCCGGATTGACGATGTGCTGAAGCGGATACCAGCGCTTGGCTTCCTCGAAGACCTGAGGATTGGCGGCAGCGCGCGCCTCCCATGCTTGGGTTCGCACCGTACCCGGCGCGACGGCATTTGCGCGGATGCCGAACTTGCCGTATTCGACGGCGATCAGCCGCGTCAGATGCAGGAGGCCGGCCTTGGCGGCGCTGTAGGCTGGATGGCCGAAGACGGCCATGCCGTTCACCGAGGCGATATTGACGACGGAGCCCCGGCTCTCCTTCAACATGTCCTCGACGGCGCGGAAGCAGAGAAATGCGGCTTCGAGATTGAGGGCATTGTCCATCCGCCAGACGTCCTGCGTCGTTTCGTGCAGGCTGACGGCGTGCGCCGCGCCGGCATTGTTGACGAGCGTATGCACGAGGCCGCGCGCCGCCGCAGCCTCGGCCATGGCCGCCGCGCTCGCCGCATCCGTCACATCGCAGGCGACGGCTGAAAAACGCTCCTCGCCGCCGAGATCGCGCGCGACCTTGCCTGCAGCATCGCCGTCGATATCGGCAAGGAGAACGACGTCGTGGCCATCCGCCAGGCGCCAGGCGATGGCACGGCCGATGTCCCCGGCGGCGCCGGTGACGATCGCTACGGATTTCGGCATGCGATCTTGCTGTGCCACATCAGTCTCCGAGAAGCTGGCGATCATCGCCATCCCTGTGCGCCACCAGTTGCTGCTTGATGCGCCGCAGCGTCGCGGTGGCTTGCGGCTGGACGCGATAGGCGACGAGGCTGGCGAGGATGTCGACCAGAGCCACATAGGCGATGCGCGTGGATGTCGGACGGTAGATGTTGTTGCCTTCCGGCAGGTCGATCGGAACGGTGATGTCGGCGGCGCGCGCCACCGGGCTGCCGGTCTGGGTGAGCGCGATGGTCGGTATCTTGGCGTCGCGGGCGAGCGTGAAGGCACGCACGAGTTCGGCGTTGCGTCCGGAGAAGGACGAGCCGATGATCACGTCGTTCTGCTTGGCCGCTGCCGTCAGCATCAATTGCATGCTGTGGTCGGAGCTTGCGGTGATGCGCAGACCGAGGCGAAAGAGGCGATTCTGCAATTCGCCGGCGATCATCGAGGAATTGCCGCCCGAACCGAAGGCATAGATCATTTCGGCGCCGGCCAGCCGGTCGGCGGCCTGCTCGATCGCTGCAAGATCGAGCGAACGATGCAGCAGGAACAGCGCATTCTGTGCTTTGGTGATGATGTCCTGCGCGACATCGCCCGGCTTCTCGCTTTTCGGCTCCGGCTTCAGATAGCGCATGCCAACATAAGCGGTGCGGGCCAGCTGCACCTTGAAATCGGAAAAGCTGTCGCAACCCAAGCGCCGGCAGAAGCGCGTCACCGTCGGCGGCGAGACATCGGCCTTGCCGGCAAGCTCGATGATCGATGCGTTGACGGCAAATTCGAAATCATTGAGCAGAATGTCGGCGATGCGGCTCTCCGACTGCGACAGCCGCTCCTTCTCATGCTGCAAGGTTGCGAAAATATCCATCCGGACGACCACTCCTATAACTGCGTGAGACGCAGGATGCGGGCGGAAAACCGCACACACTTTTCCTCACCCCACGTCGTATTGGGCGTCCTTGGGCTTGTAGGCGACGCAGTCGATCTCCACCTTGCAATCGACCATCATCGAAGACTGCACGCAGGCACGTGCCGGCGGATGAGCTCCGAAATACTCCTGATAGATCTTGTTGAAGCTCCAGAAATCGCGCGGGTCGTCCAGCCAGACGCCGACTCTCACCACGTGTTCGATACCGTAGTCGGCCGCTTTCAGAATGGCCAGTAAATTGCCAATCGCCTTGCGGGTCTGCGTGACGATATTGCCGTCGACGACCTCTCCATTTTCCATGGCGACCTGCCCGGAGACGTGGAGCCAGCCATCTGCCTCCACGGCGCGCGCGAAAGGCAGAGTTTTTCCGCCTGCCCCAACTTGTTCGGCACCAAAACGTTTGATGGACATCGGAACCCTTTGTGCAAATTATTTTCGCATCTCGTTGACAAGTCACCATAGAAAGCCGAATTTGGCCAGAGAAAAACGCCTTTTATGAAAAGAATTTCAATCCGGAGCGAAACACATGCGGAATCCCTTCCAGAATCCGTTTCCTGCCAGCGACGCCGCCCGGCATTCGATCTGGGAGATGCTGGTGACCAGAGACATCGCCGCCTTCCTTTCTGCCGACTGGTCATTGGTGGCCGGTGATTTTGTCGAAGACGGCTTCATCGGCATCGACGGAAGGCGGGAAGCAAG
Source organism: Sinorhizobium fredii USDA 257 (assembly GCF_000265205.3). Classification (NCBI taxonomy): domain Bacteria; kingdom Pseudomonadati; phylum Pseudomonadota; class Alphaproteobacteria; order Hyphomicrobiales; family Rhizobiaceae; genus Ensifer; species Ensifer fredii. Next base: position 1,078,490 of record NC_018000.1, on the reverse strand, counting down.
CCCAGATGATTGGCGGCTGACTTTCCCGTCGCTTGGCGCCTATCGAGATGAGTGGCTGCGCCAGGCGCGGGACTTTGCCGGACAGTCCTTCGCGGAGGATGTGCGCACGGCCATTTTCACGACTACGACGCTCGAGGACATCGAGATCAATGGTGAGAAGGCGTTGGCCCGCAAGAAATTCGATGGCGGCATCAGGAAGGCCGATGGAAGCTACGATGTCTTGAAGTGGCAGACGGTCTATTATTGCCGGCTGCATGAAGGCCGGTGGAAGATCTGCGGCTTCACTGGCTATCTGCCGAATCCGATGGGTTCGAACTGAGGGCAAGGAAGGCAATGGCATTGCGGATCTTCACGGCAGCCCTGGCGACCGAAACGAACACATTCTCTCCTATCTGCATCGACCGGCGCGCCTTCGAAGCGTCGCTCTATGCGCCTCCCGGAAAACACCCGGAAACGCCGACGCTTTGCACCGCGCCGATAACCGTGGGCCGCCGCGTGGCGGCGGAGAAAGGCTGGCAGCTGATCGAGGGAACAGCGGCCTGGGCCGATCCGGCCGGACTCGTCAATCGGCAGACTTACGAAACGCTGCGCGACGAGATCCTCGGGCAATTGCGGGCCGCGCTCCCCGTCGACGCCGTCGTGCTCGGACTACACGGAGCGATGGTCGCCGACGGCTACGAGGATACCGAGGGCGATCTCCTGACGTGCGTGCGCGAGATCGTCGGCCCGCAGGTGCTCGTCTGCGTCGAGCTCGATCCGCATAGCCATCTCACCGAAAAGCGTGTTGCGGCGGCCGATTTCTTCGTCTTCTTCAAGGAATTTCCGCACACCGATTTCGTCGAGCGCGCCGAAGACCTCTGGCGCATTGCAGTCGATACGCTCGAAGACCGCGTCCGGCCGGTCATGTCGGTGTTCGACTGCCGGATGATCGACGTCTTTCCGACATCGCGCGAACCGATGCGCAGCTTCGTCGACAAGCTCATGCGGATCGAGCGGGAGGACGCGGACGTCCTGTCGCTGTCGGTCGTGCACGGCTTCATGGCCGGCGACGTCCCGGAAATGGGCACCAAGATGGTTGCCGTCACCAATGGGGTTCCGGAGAAGGGCGAGGCGCTCGCCCGCGAGCTCGGCCTCGAACTCTTCGCCAAGCGCGGCACCTTCCGCATGCCGGAAATCGACGAACGGCAGGCGGTCGGCGCGGCAATCGCCGCGCCCTGCGGCCCGGTGGTGATCGCCGACATGTGGGACAATCCCGGCGGCGGCACGGCGGGCGACGCGACCGTGGTGCTCGGGGAACTGCTCGCTAAAGGCGTCACCGACGCAGCGATCGGCACCATCTGGGATCCGATGGCCGTGCAGATCTGCATGGCGGCCGGCGAAGGCGCGGAGATCCCCTTGCGCTTCGGGGCAAAGTCCGCCCCCGGCACGGGCAGTCCGATCGATGGTACGGTCAAAGTGATGCGGCTGGTGCGCAACGCCGAAATGCGTTTCGGCGAAAGCTTCGCTCCCTTCGGCGACGCGGCGCATATTCAGTATCGCGGCATCGACATCATTCTCAATTCGACGCGCGCCCAAAGCTTCGACCCGAGCCTGTTCTCGGTCATGGGTATCGATCCGGGCGCGAAGAAGATCCTGGTGGTCAAATCGACGAACCATTTCTACGCCTCGTTCTCGAAGATCGCCTCGCAGATCCTCTATTGCTCGGCCGGAACGCCCTACCCCAATGACCCGGCGGTAACGCCCTATCGGCGGGCGCGACGCGACATCTGGCCCATCATCAGCAATCCTCACGCTCCGGAACGCGGCGCGGCTTGATGGCAGGGCCGCAGCCCTTGAGATGGACCATTTAATAGTCTAGATTGATCCGGATATTGGACTTTCCAATGGTCCAGACTGGAGTATTCAAATGCAAGTGTCAGTAACCGAGGCGAAGGGCCAATTGACGGAACTGGTTCGGCGTGCCGAAGCGGGGGACGAGATCATCTTGACCCGGCACGGCCACGCTGCCGTACGACTCGTGCCGGTTAAGGCGGTGCCCGACCAAAAATCCCGGCGCGAACTTCTCGAGTCGATACGCAAATCCACCGCCAGCAAGGCCACGTCCGGACCGGGTGCGGCGCGTAGTCAGGACTTTCTCTATGGTGATGATGGGCTGCCGAAATGATCGCCGTCGATACGTCGGCCCTCATGGCGATTGTTCTCGATGAACCGGAAGCTGATGTCTGCATTGCCACGCTCGAAGCGGAAGGGAACTTGCTGATATCTGCCGGTACGGTCGCGGAAGCGCTGATCGTCGCCGCCCGCCGCAATGTTGGCGAGGAGGTGGCTCGGCTCATTGATGGGCTCGGTTTTGAGATCGTCAGCGTTACTCCGGCGTCCGCAAAGCGGATCGCGCAGGCTTACGAGTGCTGGGGGAAAGGGGTCCATCCCGCCTCCCTGAATTTCGGAGATTGCTTCGCCTACGAAATCGCCAAGGAGCACGGGTGCCGCTTGCTCTACGTCGGCCAGGATTTTGCGCAGACGGATGTCGACGCAGCTATCAATGCAGCCAAATGAGCTCTTCTGCTTTATCAGCAAACCGGCGAAGGTGGCGATGCCGCCTCTTCTTTCAGCCATGAGGCAAAGGCCTCGGCGCCGGGGCGGAGCCGGCGGTTTTGCGGCATGACGAGCCAATAGGCAATCTTTTCGGACCGGACGATCTGCGGGAACGGCTGGAGCAGCCGACCGGCGGCGAGATGATCGCGAACCATATGCATGCGTCCGATCGCAACGCCCTGCCCGTTCAGGGCGGCCTGGAGGACGATATTGTAGTCGGTGAGTTGCAGCACGCGCGCGCGGCGAATATCGACACCAACTTCGCCAAGCCATAGTTCCCACCCCACCGGGTTCCAGGACTCGAGCAAGGTCTGAAGGAGCAGCTCCTTCGGTTCGGCGAAACGCGTACCGTCATCATAGAGCGCCGGGCTCACGACCGGGCTCATCTCTTCATTCATCAACCACTCTGCCCTCACGCCTTCCCATCGTCCCGTGCCGAAGCGGATCGCGAGATCCGCATAGTCCGATGCGAAGTCCTCGAGACGCAATGTCGGCTCGAGTTCGACTTCTATCTCCGGATGCTTCAGCATGAAGTCGGCAAGGCGCGAAACCAGCCAGTTGGCGGCGAAGGAGGGCAAAACGCTGACACGCACCCTTTGCCGTGCCGTCTGTCGGCGCATCTCGGACGTGGCGCCGGCAATGATGCGGAATGCTTCGACCGTCCTTTCCAGATAGGCCGCCCCCTCCGGGGTCAATTCGATGCTCTTCGCCTTACGGATGAACAACCGCACGCCAAGCATCTCCTCAAGCTGCTTGATGTGATGACTGACCGCGCTCTGGGTGATGAGCAGCTCTTCGCCTGCGCGGCGGAAACTGAGCAAACGCCCAACCGCCTCGAATGCGCGCAACGCCTGCAGCGGCGGCATGGTTGTGGATGTGCGCATGATTCCCCCTCAACTCAAGCCAAGGCATTAGTCAGATCGATCGCACCATAGGCAAGTTTGAATTGGAAGCAATTGGAGACGCCCTGCATTCTCCCGACCGTTCCAGGAGAGACCACCATGTCAGAGACCATCGCATCCAGACTTTCCACTCTCGGTCATCGCTTGCCGGAAGCCTCAGCGCCAGCGGCGAATTACGTCTCCACGGTTCGAGCCGGCAACCTTCTGGTCGTCTCGGGCCAGATCAGCGTTCGAAACGGCGACGTCCTCATGGGGACGCTCGGGGCCGGGATTTCTGTCGAGGAAGGCCGACTGGCCGCCAAATACGCGGCAATCAGTGTCCTATCGCAGATCGCCGCTGCGACCGATGGTTCTTTGGCGGCCGTCCGACGCGTCGTTCGGCTCGGCGTCTTCATCGCCTCGACGCCGGGCTTCGCGGAACAGTCGCAGGCCGCCAATGGCGCCTCCGACCTGTTCGTCGAGGTATTTGGCGAAGCGGGTCGGCATGCGCGGGCCGCAGTGGGCGTGGCCGCGCTGCCAGCCGGCGCCACCGTCGAGATCGACGCCCTGGTAGAACTGGAGCCGGCCGCATGAGTGACGCACTGGACGTGGAGCAGCTTCGTTCGGAGACGCCTGGCTGCGCGGCTGGCGTGCATTTCAATCACTCCGGCGCCTCGCTGCCCTCGCAAGCGGTACTCGGGGCGGTCTGGGACTACCTGCGCAAGGAAGCGACCGAGGGCCCGATGGAGGCGGCGAACAGGGCGAGCACGCTTCTTGAGGAGGTCCGAGCCGATACAGCGGCACTGATCGGCGCCAGGCCGAGCGAGATTGCATTCCTTAGCAGCGGATCGATCGCCTGGGGCGCGGCTTTTTCGGCCCTGCCGCCCCTTGGCGCAGGCGACCGCATCTTGGTCGGGCGCCAGGAATGGGGCGGCAATCTCGCCACGATGCAGGACGCCGCAGCGCGAGCCGGAGCGCGTGTCGAAATCATTCCCGTCCGCGACGACGGGGGCATCGACGCCGGCGCTCTCGCGTCGATGATCGATAAGCGCGTGCGGCTCGTGTCGCTCACATGGCTGCCGGCGAATGGTGGCTTGATCAATGACGCGGCGGCGGTGGGACGCGTGACCCAGGCGGCCGGCATTCCCTATTTCATCGATGCGGGCCAGGCCCTCGGCCAGATCCCGATCGACGTCGCCTTCCTCGGTTGTGACGTGTTGAAGGCAGCGGGCCGGAAATTCCTCCGGGGACCGCGCGGCACGGCGATCCTTTATGTCAGGCAGGAATTCCTGCCACGGCTGACACCGCGCTATCTCGATGTGCTTTCGGGTCCGATCGTCGACGGGGCTGCCAAGATCCGCAACGACGCGCGGTGCTTCGAAGCCGGCGAGATTGCGCCAGCGCTGATTTTCGGGCTGGGCACTGCGGTTCGCCAGGCAAGGACACTCGGAATCGCGGCGATCCGCGACAGGATCGGCCCGCTCGCGAATGAGCTGCGCGCCAATCTGCGCAGCATACCCAATGTGACGGTACGGGACCTCGGAGCCGAACTCTCCGGTATCGTCTCATTCACCGTCGAGGGCATTGCGGCAACGGAAGTCCGCGCAGCCTTGGCCGAAAGGCAAATCGCGATCGGCGCGAATGGTGTTCCGTATACGCCGCTCGATATGGTCGCGCGAGGGCTCGACCAGATCGCCAGGGCTTCGGTAAGCTATCTCAACACCGTGCCGGAGATTGCCCGTCTATCGGAAGCGGTAGCGAATATCGCACGGTCAGCATGAGGTTGCCCTCTTCCTCGGGCAGTCTGTCAAACAGGTAAGTCAGAACACAATTGTCGGAGCATGTTATGGATTTGGGAATCAAAGGGAAGCGGGCGCTGGTTTGCGCCGGCTCGAAGGGGCTGGGCCGCGGCGTTGCGGAGAAACTCGCGGAGGCTGGCGTCATCCTGACGCTCAACGCCCGCGAGCCGAAACAGCTTCGGGAGACGGCACGCGCCATCAGCAAGGACTATGGCGTTGAGGTGGAGATCGTCGCCGCCGACGTGACGACGGAGGAGGGCCGCAATGCGCTGCTGCGGGCGGAGCCACGGCCGGATATCCTGATCACCAATGCCGGTGGTCCGCCGCCTGGTGACTGGTCGAGCGTGACCGAAGAGAACTGGCTTGAAGCGATCAGATCCAATATGCTGGCGCCAATCCTGCTGATGAAGGCGGTCATTCCCGGCATGGTCGACCGGAAATGGGGACGGATCGTCAACATCACCTCCGCCTCGGTCAAATCGCCGATCCCGGAACTCTGTCTCTCCAATGGCGCCCGCACCGGCCTTACCGGCTTTGTTGCCGGCACGGCCCGCCAGGTCGCACGCCACGGAGTCATCATCAACAACCTGCTGCCCGGATCCCACCAGACCGAACGACTGGAAAAGCTGCTCGAAAAATCCGCCAGGGCAAGGGGGATTTCACTCGAAGAGGCGCGCGCCGAGGAGTATGCGCAGAATCCGACGGGGCGCGTCGGCACGCCGAGTGACTTCGGCGCTGCGGCGGCGTTCCTGTGCAGCCAATATGCCGGCTATATCGTCGGGCAGAACCTGCTGCTCGACGGCGGCGCGCTCAATTCGACGCTCTGAGGCGCACGGTCTCCTCGGTTCAATCGCCGATGCGTCGAACCATGATGATGTCGTCGACTTCCCGGCCGTTGCGGATGCAGCCGCCGGGAATGCGGCCGACCGCTTCGAACCGCTCCCGGTGATAGAAGGCGATCGCCGCCGCGTTCTCGGCACTGACCGAGAGCTCCAGCTGCCGGATGCCTTCGTTCCGTGCATAGTCGATCAGTGCCGCGAGAAGCAGCCGTGCAACGCCGCTGCCGCACAGGCTGCGATGCACATAGACCATGACGACGGTGGCGCGATGCGCCATCTTGCTGGCGTGCTGGCGCAGCAAGCCCATGATGCCCACCGGATCGTTAGCGCGGAAGGCAACGAAGACGGGATTGTCGGTCAGCCGTCGGCGCCACTCGTCGTCCGGCAAGCTCTCCCAATCCTCAGCACTGCTGGCGAAAGAATCGGGCTCCGCACGTAGCGCCTCGATCCGAATGCGCCGAAAGGTTTCGACATCCTCTGGGCCGAGCAGTCGTATCGATACGGTCACGCTCAGGCCGCCGGATCGAATAGGGCAAGATCGATGTCGGTCATCTCCACCCGGCGCTCGAAAGCGATGCCTTTTTCGTCGAACAGGTGGCAATCGGCGCCTCGGATGCCGGTTTTCACCTGTTCTTCCGCCCGGATGGCGGCGGTGCCAGGCAACATGGCGCAATAATTCTCGCCCTCGCCGCCGAGTGCCGCATAGGCGACCGTGTGTGCTCCGAGGTGCTCGATGACCGAGGGATTGACCGTCAGCGTCAGATCACCGGAGCCCGTCTGGATATGTTCCGGGCGCACGCCAAGCGTCAGCGTGCGGCCAGCCATGCCGCTGCGCGGCGTGACCGGAATAAGCGCCGTCTGCCCTTTATAGTCTATCTCCACCCCAGCCTCGCTCACGCCCGTGCAGGTGACCGGCAGGAAGTTCATCTTCGGATGGCCGATGAAGCCGGCGACGAAGGTGTTTGCCGGTTTGTGATAGAGCTCAAGCGGCGCGCCGGTCTGCGCGATCTGACCGGCATTCAGCACGACGATCCGGTCCGCCATCGTCATCGCTTCGATCTGGTCGTGCGTGACGTAGATCATCGTCGCTTTCAATTGCCGGTGGAGCTTGGCCAGCTCTATGCGCATGTCGGCGCGCAGCGCCGCGTCGAGGTTCGAGAGCGGCTCGTCGAAGAGGAAGATCTTCGGTTCACGCACGATCGCCCGGCCGATGGCGACGCGCTGGCGCTGGCCGCCCGACAGCATGCCCGGCTTCTGCTGCAGTCGCTGGTCGAGATGGAGAATTCGCGCCGCATGCTCGACCTTCGCCTTGAGCTTCTCCTCGGGCATCTTCTCGACCCGCAGCGGAAAGGCGATGTTCTCGAACACTGTCATATGCGGATAGAGCGCATAGGACTGGAAGACCATGGCGATGCCGCGCTTGACCGGCGGCAGGTCGTTGACCCGCTTGCCGTCGATGACGATGTCGCCGGCCGTCGTCTCGTCGAGGCCCGCGATCATTCGAAGAAGCGTGGACTTGCCGCAGCCGGAGGGGCCGACGAAGACGACGAATTCGCCGTTCCTCACATCGAGTTCTATGCTCTTCAGCACCTCGTAGGTGCCGTAGAATTTCTGAACCTTGTTGAGATTGAGCTGTCCCAAGTATCTGTCTCCGGTCGCCGACGAGAAGCGGCTCTTCCGCGAAGATTGAAGTAGGTACCGCGGGGCCAAGCCCCGCGGTCCCCGTCGGCTTACTTGTACTGCTCGAGGTCGGCGGCCGCCTTCTTCAGGGCATCGGCCGGCTCGGCCTTGCCGGTGACCACCGCCTGAACCATCTCGATCATCGTGTTCTGGAAACCTTTATAGTCCTTGAAGAGCGGCTCTGGGCCTCCATAGGCGATCCCGTCGATCAAAGGCTTCCAGGATGCATCGGCCTTGACGAATTCATCGACCTTCGGGGACGGGCGCAGCGGCGTCAACCCTGCGCCGCCCTGCAGTTCGTACTCGCCCTGCGGACCGGGAGAGGTGATGAACTTGGCGAATTCGATCGCCTTTTCCTCGACGCCCGTGTCCTTGAAGATCGCCAGGCTGTCGGTGATCAGAAGCGTGCCTTCGCCCTTGGCCGAGGGGCCGAGCGGAAGCGGCGCGATACCCCAGTTGATTTTCGTTTCCTTCAGGCGCGCGGCTGCGCCGGAGCCGGCCTGGATCATGCCGACCTTGCCGTCAAGGAAGATGGCGCGGATTTCGTTTTGCTCGTAAGCCGTTGCCCCTTCCACGGAATAGGGTGTGATGTCCTTGTAGGCCTGCAGCGCCGCGAGCACTTCGGGGCTGTCGATGACGATCTTGTCGCCGTCGATAACCTTGCCGTTGTTGGTGTAAACCCAGTGCATGAACTGGTGCATGGTGTTGTCGAAGGTTTTGGCCGGCAAACCGTAGCCCGGAATACCAGTCTTTTCCTTGATCTGCTTGGCGAAGGCGATTTCATCGGCCCAGTTCTTCGGCGGTATCTCCGGGTCGAGGCCGGCCTGCTTGAAGAGGTCCTTGTTCCAGTAGAGTGCCTTGGTCGAGAAGGCGATCGGCACGCCCCACTGGTTGTCCTCGAAGGTCACCGTGTCGACGATGTTTGGATAATAGCTCTTCTTCTCTTCCTCGGTCATCGGCACCGGGACGATCAGGTCGTTCTCGGCGAATTCCTTGAGCGTGCGGGATCCGACATAGGCCATGCCGACCGGCGTGCCGGCCGCGGCGAGCGTCGTTGCCTTGTCCTGGCACTGGGCCCAGCCGACGACTTCCGGCGTCACCTTCCAGCCGGGGTTCTTGCCTTCCCATTCCTTGATGTATTTCTCGTGGATTGGATCGATCTTGTCGCCGCAATAGATCCAGCTGATCTCCTGGTCGGCGGCCTGTGCGGCAACGCTGCCGAGCGCGGTCGATCCGAGCAGGGCAAGCGCAAAAAACGCGGTTTTGTAAGCGATGGTCACTGATAGGACTCCCGTTCTCTGGTGGTTGCTTATTGTTTCACCGCGCCGGCGGTCAGACCGCTGACGAGATAGCGTTGAAGGAAGAAGATCACGATCACGGCCGGCGCGATGCCGACGAAGCTTGCGGCCATCAGCTCGTTCCAGACCACCTCCTGCCGGCCGAAATAGGCGAAGAGCCCCACCGGCAGCGGCATGTATTCGGTCTTTGAGTTGAAGGTCAGCGCAAAGATGAACTGCTGGGCATAGGAGCCGATGAAAGTGGTAATCGCGACGACAGTGATGCCGGGCATGGCGATCGGCAGGATCACGCGACGAAGCGTGTAGAAATGGCTGGCGCCATCGACGAAAGCTGCTTCGTCCAATTCGCGCGGGATGCGCAGCATATAGGTGCGCAGGAGCCAGATCGCCGAGGGAATGAGGAAGGCCACACCCGGCACGATCATCGCGAAATAGGTGTTGAGCACGCCGAAGCTGCGCATCAGCCGGAAGAGCGGGATCAGCAGCACGGCACCGGAGAACATGTTGACCGCCAGGAAAGCACCAAGCAACGCTCCGTTGCCGCGGAACTTGAAGCGCGCAAAGGCGTAGGCCGCCGGCACCACCAGCGCCAGCACGACCGTTGTGACGATGATGGAAATGAAGAAGGAGTTGAAAATGTAGCGGGCGAAGCCCGGCACGCTCACCCACATGCTGCGATAGGCTTCGAAGGACCCGTTCTTCGGCCAGAACCGATAGGGCGAGGAAAACAGCAGCCCGAGCGGCTTTAGCGATACAAGGAAGCCTTCGACAAAGGGCGAAAGAATGAAGGTCAGGAAGACGAAGATGCCCGTATAGATGCCGACGAGTTCGTACCAGCGGTAGCGGTTGATCATGGCGGGCTGGCTCATCGGCTTTCTCCCGAGGCAAGACGATGCGTGACGCGGAAATAGGCGATGCAGAAGATCGACAGGAAGATGCAGATCAGCACGGCGCGTGCTGCCCCCTCCCCGTATTTCTTCGAGCCGATCGCGGTGCGGTAGGTGTCGATGATCATCGTCGTCGTATCGCCGTTCGGCCCGCCCTGCGTCAGGATCCAGATGATGTCGAACGAGTTGAAAGTGGCGATCAGCGACAGCATCGACATGGTGATCATCGACGGCACGAGCAGCGGCAGGGTGATGCGCCGGAACCGGTAGAAGCGCCCTGCTCCGTCCGTCCAGGCCGCCTCGTAAAGGTCCTGCGGGATCGCCTGCATCGAGGCGAGCATGTAGAGCGTCACCAGCGGCACGCCGATCCAGACATCGGTAATGATCGTCGCCCAGAAGGCTGTGGAGCCATGGGCGAGGAAGGCGACCGGGCCATCCACCAGCCCCCAGTTCTGCAGCATGCCGGAGATCATCCCGAACTGGCCGTTATACATCCAGCCCCACATGAAGATGCCGATCGCCATCGGCACGATCCAGGGCGGCATGGTAAGCACTCGGAACAGCGCTCGTCCCGGCACCGCGGCATTCAGCATGACCGCGCCGAAAGTGCCGATGATCATCTTGATCGCCACGGAAAAGGCGGTCCAGACGAAGGTACGGACGATCACTTCCGCAAAGGTAGCGTTGAAAATCTTGTCGTAATTGGCGGTGCCGACCCATTTGGTCGTCTTCTTGAGCGAGGCATCCGTGAAGGACAGGATGAACGTATCGACGAGTGGATAGGCGACGATCACCGTCACGTAGAGAGCAGCCGGAAGCAGCAGGATCCAGGCGAAGATGACGGTGCTGCGGCGAACACTCATCCCGCTTCCCTCTCAGGCCGCACGGGCGTGCAGGGCTTCGTCGAAGCGGTCCCAGAGCGGCCGCAGGTCCACGACCGTTCTCTTCATCCGCGCATCGTCCATGGAGAGTGCCAGGATACCGGCTTCCAGCGCATCGAGCGGCGAGACCGGAAGCGGGCCACTGTCCCGGATATGGGCGATGATCTCGGCCGCCATCTGCTCATCCGCACCATAGTGCTGCGAGAGCGCCGTCTCCTTGGCATATTTCTTCTCGACCACCTTCTTGCCGGAGAGCACCTCGTGCACGTCGAGATAGCCGCGGATGAAGTCGCCCTCCGCCATGCCGCGAGATCCCATCACGCAGAAACGGCGGAACTGGTCCGGGACGTTGAGGTTCGTGTGGAAGTTCATCGCCACGCCGTTGGCGTATTCGATGATCGCCACCTGATAGTCGATGATGTCGCCGTCGCTGTCGAAGACCTTGTCGGAGCCCAGCCAGCCGCTCGGCTTGCTATGGAATAGCTGCAGGTCGTTGATGCCGTCGCGGGCAGGATCATTGGCGGGAACGAAGCTCTTGCGTCCGCCAAAACTCGCCACGCGCTCCGGCCGGGCGCCGACCACGCCGTTGTAGAGATCGAGATCATGGCAGCATTTCTCGAGCATGAAGCTGCCGGCATAGCGTCCGTAGCGGCGCCAGTCCCGCATGAAGAATGCGCCGTGATAGGGCTCGATATGCTCGGCCGCCTCGATCGAAACAATCTGGCCAAGCGCTCCCGCAGCCTGGGCGGCGCGAAGATCGCGGTACATCGGCGCATAACGCAGCACGAGGCCCACCATCAACCGGTCGTGGCCGTGCTTCCCCAGAAGCGCCGCGAGTGCGACGCTTTGCTCGATCGTGCTGACGATCGGCTTTTCGCAAAAAACCTTGAGACCCGCTTCGAGACCGATGCGGATATGGTCGAGATGCATGTGGTTCGGCGAGCCGATCATCAGGAGGTCGAGTTTCTCGCCGGCAATCAGTTCCTCCGGCGTGGCATACGCTCTTCCCGCCGAAATGCCATTTTCCGCAAGCGTTGCAAGGCCCGCAGGGGCCGGGTCGACATAGCCCGCGATCTCGAAGCTTTCGTCGATCGCCTTGAAGACATAGCCCAGATATCCGAGACGGAATCCGAGTCCGATTATCCCGACTTTCATGCTGATGCCGTTCCCATTTCGTAATTATTTTTCGTAGACTGGGATAGAATTCTCCTTACGTCAACAAAAATTCGAATGTTTAGAGAGAATGTGAAATTCATTTTCATCATGGCCCGTCGAGCGGCTTTCCGCATGGGGCGACGCGTCCAAGTGAGGCTGCGCTATGCGTGCGTGCGTCCCGCGAGCGCACGCTCCAAGGCTTGTAGCGCGTCGTGGATGAGAACCGCCAGCGCCGCGACGATAAGCCCCCCCTGCAGAACAAAGGCGAGATTGTTCGACTGCAACCCGGCGATAATGACCTCGCCGAGCGTCTTGGCCGCCACCGTCGAGCCGATCGTTGCCGTTGCAAGGCTGATCACCACCGACAGCCGAATGCCAGTGAGGATCACCGGCAAAGCCAAGGGAAGCTCGATCTGGACGAGCCGTTGGCGCTCGGTCATGCCGGCGCCGCGGGCCGCCTCAATCACCGCCGGCGGTAAGGTCGTGAGCCCCGTCAGGGCATTCTCGAAGATCGGCAGCAATCCATAGAGAAAAAGCGCAATCAGCGTCGGCTTCTCGCCGAAGCCGAAGATCGGAACCGAGAGCGCCAGCACCGCCACCGGCGGGAAGGTCTGGCCGATATTCACGAGGCTGCGCGACAGCGGCAGGAATTCCGCGCCGGCCTCTCGTGTCACGAGGATCGCCAGCGACACGGCAACGACGGTCGCGGCGAATGTCGCAACGAGCACGGTGCGAAGATGGAGGAGCGTCAGCCAGAAAAGGCTGCCTCGGTTGTAGACCGCCGGGGCGTTCTCCTGCACCAGCGGCTTGAGCAGCGGCTCGAACCAGCCGGGCTGCAGCAGAAAAGCCAGCAACAGAAGGAACACTGCCAGTCGCAGGAGCGTGGGCAGCGACGCCATCACTGCGGCCTCGCCGCGCGTTTCACCAGGCCATTGAGGCTGACCTTGCCGATGATGGCGCCATTCGCGGCTGCGACCGGCAATGCGGACCGCCCGGACCACAAGAGTTCGGAAAGCGCCTCGCGTTGGCTGAGCGCCTCCGGTATCGGCGTGCCTTCGGCCGCACCGGGCTCGACGGCATCGCCGGCCGTCTCGATGGCAAGCAAGCGGAACGGCCGTTCAGGGGCGCCGATCAGTTCCTCGACGAAGGGCGTGGCGGGGCGCACGAGCATCTCGGCCGGCGTTCCGTGTTGCACCACCTCGCCCTTGTCCATGACGGCGATCCGGTCGGCGAGACGGAAGGCCTCCTCCATGTCGTGGGTGACGAGGATGATCGTCGTGCCGAAATGCTTCTGGATGGCGAGAAGATCGTCCTGGGCCTTGGTGCGGATGATTGGGTCGAGGGCGCCGAAGGGTTCATCCATCAGGAGCAGGTTCGGTTCCGCCGCAAGCGCCCGCGAAACGCCGACGCGCTGCTGTTGACCGCCGGAGAGTTCATGCGGATAACGCGGTCCGAAGAAATCCGGATCGAGTTGGAAGAGCGTCAGCAACTCTTCCACCTTCGCCTTTATCCGCGCCCTCTCCCAGCCGAGCAGCGTCGGCACGGTGGCGATGTTCTGTGCCACTGTGCGATGCGGGAAGAGCCCGTGGCCCTGGATCGCATAGCCGATCCGGCGGCGCAGTTCGAATTCCGGCACTGAGCGATTGTCCTCGCCATCGATGCGGATCGCGCCGGAGGTCGGCTCGACCAGACGGTTTACCATCCGGATCAGCGTGGTCTTCCCCGAGCCCGATGTACCGACGATAACGGTGATCGTATGCGGCATGACGGTCAGCGAGACGTCGCTCACCACCACGGTTTCGTCGTAACGCTTGGTAACGCCGTCGAATTCGATCATGCGGCCTTGCCCCGGCTGTGTTTCGGACCCGCCACTTCGATCAGCGCGTCAAGCACTATCGCGGCGGTGAAGGCGAGCACGACGGTCGGAACCGCGCCAAGCAGCACGAGATCCATGGCCGTCTGGCCTATGCCCTGGAAGACGAAGACGCCGAAGCCGCCGCCGCCGATGAGGGCCGCGATGGTCGCAAGCCCGATATTCTGGACGAGCACGATGCGGATACCGGTAAGGATGACCGGAAAGGCCAAGGGGAACTCGACGGCCACGAGCCGCTGCCATTCGGTCATGCCGAGGCCGCGTGCAGCATCGTTTGCGGCGCGCGGCACGCCGGCGAGCCCGACGACGGTATTGGCGACCACTGGCAGCAGCGAATAAAGAAAGAGCGCAACGAAGGCGGGAGCGACGCCGATACCACGCACGCCGATCGCCTCGGCACCCGGCACATGCGCCGCAACCCAGCCGAGCGGCGCGATCAGAATTCCGAAGAGAGCAATTGACGGAACCGTCTGGATGGCGTTCAGCACATTCAACACGGCCGCACGCAGTCGGTCGACGCGATGGCAGAGGACGCCGAGCGGCAGTCCGACGAGCGTTGCCGCAGCGAGTGATCCGAGCGCTAGCGTCAGGTGGCGGCCGCCCTCCGCCCAGAACGTGTCGGCCCGGCTCGCATATTCCTTGAGTATCGAAAGTCCGTCCCATCGGCCCGTGACGAGCATTGCCCCGACGAGCGCCAGGGCTCCGGCCAGGAAAAGAAGCCGCAGGCCGGGTCCGGGGCTCAGCCGCGTCAACGCATCGGCAACCAGAAGCGCGAACGCAAAGACAAGAATCCAGAAGCCGGAAGCCGGTGAGACGCGGGCATAGGCATTGTCCGCCGGGACCAAATTGCCGGCGGCACTGCCGATCAGAAAGCACAGCGCAACGAGGATAGCAAAGGCCGCGGCCATGCGGACGAGGACGGATGTCTTGAAAAGCGCAACGACCGTACCGAACGCCACAAGGGCGAGAAGCCCGTAGCCGAACGATGGCGGCAAGGCCTCGAGGATCGCTTTTCCCTCGCCCTGGACGATGCGGTTTGCCCGGAAGGTCGCGAAGGGCGCAAAAAACGCGCCGTAAACCGCCAGAGCCGCAATGATCACGCCGAGTTTGTCGAAAGGGAGGGTCCTGCGCTCTGTTTCTCGGATGACACCGATCGCCATGAAATGATCCGCTCGACGCATTATCCGCGTTGCCCGATCCGGTATCGGACAACGCTTCCTTGTCAGCTTACTTCAGAAAGCCGTTCTTCTTCAAAAAGTCCTCGGCGACCGCTTTCGCCGGTTCGCCGCCGACCTGCACGCGGCCATTCAATTCCTGCAGCGTGACGAGATCGAGCTTTTCGAAGACGGGCTTCAAAAGGCTCTCGATCGTCGGATTCTCCTTCAGCGCCGCTTCCCGGATGATCGGCGTCGGCTGATAGACCGGCTGCACGTTCTTGTCGTCCTCGAGAACGACGAGACCGGAGGGTGCGATGCCGCCGTCTGTACCGTAGACCATCGCCGCATTGGCGCCATTCGTCTGGTTCGCAGCCGCCGCAATCGTCGCAGCCGTATCGCCGCCTGAGAGCGTGATCAGTTGCTCCGGCTTGAGGGTGAAGGCGTAGGCGGTCTGGAATGCGGGCAAGGCAGCGGCGGAATTCACGAACTCGGAGGACGCCGCCAGGATGACCTCGCCGCCGCCACTGACATATTTCCCGAAGTCGGAAAGCGTCTTGAGGCTATTCTTCTCGACCACCTCCTTGCGCAGCGCGATCGCCCAGGTGTTGTTGGCCGGCGATGCTGTCAGCCAAACGATCTTGTTGGCGTCGTAGTCGAGCTTCTTTGCCAGTTCATAGCCCTTGGCGGCATCCTTCCAGGCCGGATCGTCGGCCTTCTCGAAGAAGAAAGCGGCGTTGCCGGTATATTCGGGATAGATGTCGATTTCGCCGGCAGTGATCGCCTTGCGAACGACGGGAGTGGCGCCTAGCTGGACCCGGTCCGTGGTCTTGATGTTATTGGCATTCAGCACGGCGAGAATGATGTTGCCGAGAACGCCGCCCTCCGTGTCGATCTTGGAGGAAACCACGACGTCGGCCTTCGCCGCCGCGGAGGTCAGCGCAAAGGCAAGAGCGGTGCCGATAAGTGTCTTCATCAGGGTCAGGCGCATGATTGTCTCCCTCAATTGATCCCGCGGCCGTCACGGCTCTCCGCTGCGTCCGGTTAGAGCATCCATATATGTCAGGGTTCAGCAAAGAACAGAGCAACGGACTCGTAGGAACTTATGGTTGAACTTCGGGATGCCTGAGGTCAAGCTACGTACTACCGGGTTGCAATCAAAGCGGAAGTCGGCCACTCTTCCGTTGGGTCCGCCTCACAGCGCGCAGTCCTCAGGGCCCACGATAGTCGATCGCCACTATTTCATTTTAGAATGCCAGCATATCCGAGGCGGCCGCAAGCCAGTCGCGTTTTCGCGGCAGCCGCCCGCGCAGTCCTTGAAATGCCGTTCGGGGGGTGGGATGTCCGTCTATATTCTTGCGCTTCTGATCGGCGTGGTAGCGGGCTTGCGGGTGATGACCGCGCCGGCGGCCGTCAGCTTCGCCGCGGCGGCCGGCTGGTTGCCCGCTGCCAACAGTTGGGCCGCCTTTGTGGGTTACCGCTTCACGCCTTACATTTTCGGCGTGTTGGCGCTCGTAGAATACGTCACCGACCAACTGCCGAGCACGCCGAGCCGCAAGGTTCCGCAGCAATTCGGCGCGCGTATCGTCAGCGGCGGTTTCTGCGGCGCGGTGATCGGCACTGCAAGTGGCTCTTTGGTCGGCGGCGCCGTTGCCGGAGGCATAGGTGCGATCATCGGTACGCTCGGCGGTTATGAAGGGCGCAAGCGGCTCGTTACGGCGATCGGCGGCAAGGACCTGCCGATCGCCCTCCTCGAAGACCTTGTTGCCATTCTGCTGGCGCTCTGGGTGGTGTCATCATGAGCAAGCATTTCGACACGATCATCATCGGCGCCGGCCAGGCCGGACCGTCGCTCGCCGGACGGTTGACGGATGCCGGCAAATCCGTAGCGCTCGTCGAGCGTAAGCTCTTCGGCGGCACCTGCGTCAACACCGGCTGCATGCCGACCAAGGCCATGGTCGCGAGCGCCTACGCCATCCACACGGCGCGCCGCGGCGCCGAATACGGCATGACGACCGGCCCCATTTCCGTCGATTTCGCCCGGGTGATGGCGCGCAAGCAAAAGGTGACGCTCGATTCTCGTGCGGGCGTCGAGTCCTGGCTTAAGGGCATGAAGAACTGCACCGTGCTGGAGGGCCATGCGCGCTTCGAGGGCCCGACCGACATCCGCGTCGGCGAACAGCTGATTTCCGGCGAGCAGATCTTTCTCAACGTGGGCGGGCGCGCGGCGATCCCCGATTTTCCGGGTGTCAGCGAGGTGCCCTATCTCACCAATAGCTCGATCATGGATCTCGACCACCTGCCCAGGCATCTGCTCATCGTCGGCGGCAGCTATATCGGGCTCGAATTCGCGCAGATATTCCGTCGCTTCGGTTCCGAGGTCACCGTCATTGAAAAGGGGCCGCGCCTGATCGCGCGGGAAGACCCCGACGTCTCCGATGCAATCCGTGCCATCCTCGAGAAGGAAGGCATTCATATACGCCTCAACGCTGAATGCATCCGCTTCGCCAAGCATGCCGATGGCGTCGCAGCGGGCGTCGACTGCACGTCGGGAGCCCCGGAGGTCATCGGCTCCGATGTGCTGCTTGCCACCGGACGGCGACCTAACACGGACGATCTCGGGCTCAGCAGGGCCGGCGTGAAGACCGACGCGCGCGGCTACGTGGAGGTCGATGATTTCCTGCGCACCAACGTGCCGCACATTTTCGCCATGGGCGACTGCAACGGCCGGGGTGCCTTCACCCATACGTCCTACAATGATTTCGAAATTGTTGCCGCGAACCTCATCGACAATGACCCGCGCCGGGTCAGCGACCGCATCCAGACCTATGCGCTCTATATCGATCCGCCGCTCGGTCGCGCCGGCATGACCGAGACCGAGGCGCGCAAGAGCGGCCGCAAGCTGCTGATCGGCACAAGGCCGATGACGCGCGTCGGCCGCGCCGTCGAGAAGGGCGAGACGCTAGGCTTCATGAAGGTGCTCGTTGACGCCGATACGAAGGACATACTCGGCGCCTCGATCCTCGGCACGGGCGGCGACGAGGCCATCCAGAGCATCCTCGACGTGATGTATGCGAAGAGACCCTATACGACGATCAGCCGCGCCATGCATATTCATCCGACGGTTTCGGAACTGATCCCGACAGTCTTTGGAGATCTTACGCCTGCGACGTAGTTCGAGGACTGTCCTTGTCTACACTTCTCACAGCAATCCAGTCAGCTCGAGCGTCTGGTAGCCGGCCAGAAGCGTGATCAGCGATCCGACAAGCCGCAGGAGTGTCTTTTCCTTTAAGGCTTTGACCATCCATCCCGCCAGCGGCGCCGCCAAAACGCCTCCGATGATCAGACCGCCGACGGATGTCAGGTGATCGCCGAATTCGCCGGCTTCCTCCCAGTGGCCGGTTACAATCGTGGCGAGGAAGCTCAGCGACACCGAAAGTGCAATCAGGAACTCGCTCGCATTGACGGTGCCGATCACAAAACGCGGCTGTCCGCCCGCGCCGAGCAGGCCGGTGGTGGCAACAGGACCCCAGCCGCCTCCACCTGCGGCATCCAGAAAGCCGGCGGTTGCGCCCAGGGGCGCGACAACTCTCATTTTCACTGGATTCGTCGGAATTCGATGAAACGACCGATATAACAGCCAGCTCCCAATAATTGCGAGATAGGCTGTGACGAATGGCTTGACCTGATCTCCGTCAAACGAGGTGAGTACGAAGGCGCCCAGGATCCCACCACCGACGCCAAAGGGGACGAGCCGCCGAAACAACTTCCAGTCGATGTTGCGATGATAGAGATGGGCCGAGCCGGAGGCGGCAGTGGTGAACAATTCCGCGGCATGAGCTGAAGCCGATGCTTGCGCCGGCGGCACGCCGAAGGTGAGGAGCACCGTCGAAGAGATCACGCCATAGGCCATTCCGAGAGCGCCATCGACCGCCTGGGCCAGAAACCCGACCGCCGCGAACAGTAGGAAGTCTTCCATAGGAGGCTCCGCACATGATTCGTTTAGCCATCGCACATAACGAAGCCTCGCGTGTGCACTGACACGGAGGCCTTGGTCGCTCACAGGGCCGTGTTCATGTGCCCTCAGGTCCGCAGGTAAACGGAACATGGATCGGGCTTGTTCCGCGCGTTCGGCGCAATCGGGGCGTGCTCTCTCAAAACTGCAAGCTATCGAAACGATGCCGCACCCGGACCCAGCTGTCGATATGTCAGCACTGAAAACAAGCTCTTGGCCGGCCGCACGTTTGGTTTAGTTCGTGCTGTCGGACCTGTTCCCGGGGCAGGCGATTTGTGGATCTTCGGCGATGCGCTCGACGTTTTCGCTTTCGCTATTTCACGGGTATCATGAGGTGGGCGTAGGGAGTGCCCGCCCACATCACATACGGCTTCGACGTGTCCGGCTTGGGGTCCGTCGGATAGCCTTGCATCATGTCCATCGCATTGACGATCATGACATGCGGGCCGGTTTCCACCCAGTTGTTGCCCTCTTCGGGCTTTGTCGCATAGGGATCGGTGTTGCTTGCGTCGGTGCCGCCGGCAAGCATGTACAGAAAGCCTATCTTGCCTTTCGGAGGCTCCTTTTTCTGGATCCATGCCATAGCCCATTCCATCGCATTGGCATCGCCGCACATCGGGTCGGGGCCTGGCGTAACCGGGTTATCCGGCATGCACCAGAAACCACTGGTGCCCTCCCTCACGGTGCGCATGGTACCCTTCTCATCCATGGCGTGGATCGCAGCGCCGCTTGCTACTGCAGCGGGGGCCGCGGATTCAGCGCTCTTGATCAATGCCGCGTCGTCTGCGGCTTCTGCCGTTGCAACGAAACTGCTCGCCGCCAAAAGGGCAGCGGCCGTCAGAGCCCGTTTCATGACCGTTCTCCCGTATCGAGTTCCTGGTTCTCATGGTATCGGCCTGCGGCTGTTCCAGCCGTATTGGCGGCCGTTAAAATGATAACAGATCGGGTGCACCCGGACAATTAAGCAGGTCGCACTGTCGAGACTTTGCGCTCGCGACGACCGGCACTGCTCGTTGCCCTATGCGGCACGGAATTCATTCGCCTTTTCCGCTGCTGAACCACCTCAGCGACATGCAGGAAAGCCCGGCGTCTATTTTGCCGATCTCCGTCGTCTTCAAGGGCACGGCCTTGTAGCCGGCCTTGTCGAGCATCTCGATCGTACGCGGGAAATCGGCGCCGACCATCACCACATCGTTGACCCGCAGCGCATTGGCGGCCGGCTCCTCGCCCTCCGGGATGATCATCTGCCTGAATTTCCGGAAGACGCCGGCTCGCGCCAGACGACTGGTGGAAAGGATCGTTTCGTCGTCGAGCAGCGAGCAATCGGTCTTGAAGTGGAGAACCCCGTCAGGTGTGGCGACCACCTCGCTCTTGCGGCCGAGCCTGTCGAGGCAGGTCCGCAGCGCCTCGGCGCCTGCCCTGTCGGTGCGGGCCGAAAGGCCGATCATCACGCTTTCCCCTGTTGTCAGCACGTCGCCACCGTCGGCGTAGCCCACCGGCAGATCGAGGACCGTGTCGAACATCTCGCGCAGCGTCGGCGCGATTTCCTCGGTTTCCTTTATGCGCGTGGCCGCACCCGGGCGCAGAACAATCGCACCCTCGGTGAAGACGAGCGCCGGGTCTTCGACGAAGATCGAATCCGGGAAGGCCTCGAGCGGCGGTAGCACCGTTGTCTTCACGCCGGCTTGGCGCATTGCCTCCAGATAGGCATCGTGCTCGGCCTTGACGCCCTCATAGGTCGGGCTGCCGCGATCCTCCGCGCGCAGGCCATCGACGACGGATCGCGAAGGGGTGCGCGCGATGATGGAATTGAAATGGTAGACCGGACGCGATGTCATCGAGAACCTGTTCCCTCCAAGTTAACCGGAGACCTTGCTTGCGAATTCCGGATGGCCGCGCAACGTATTGCTGACCGTGCAGATCTCGGCTTCCGCCGCTTCGGCAATAGCGTGCCGTACCGCGTCGTCGAAGTCGCCCCTGATGACGAATTCGATATCGAAGCGGGCGACCCGTGACGGCTCGTCATGCGCCTTTTTGCCGGTCACCTTTGCGGAAATCTCGACGAGCCTGTCGAGCACGCCGAAGCGGCTTGCGGCAATTCGCGCACTGAGCACCAAGCAGCTTGCCAGAGACGCGTAGAGAAGGTCGAGCGGGCCAAATCCGGCTTGCGATGGGCTTGTGACGATGTCGAGCGCACCGCCGGTGACCGAGGTCACACGCGGAAACCCGGTCCGCCCGCCGACCGCCGTCGCGCCCGCTTCCCTCGTCTTCACTCTAAACTCGGCCATCGGGCGCTTCCTCATCACCTGTAGCGAAGGCAATATTTCAGCATTTTCGGGATTCGGCCATGGAGCACGATCGAACTGAGGACGGCGTGTCGGGTGTGGGCACCGTTCACCGCCCGACGGCTTCTCCCGTATTCTTCAGGAAGAAATGGACCTTAGCCATGTCGATCGGCACTTCGATCACGTCGTCCGGCGAAATGCGCGCCGCAGCGTGCACCTGCGCGGTGAACGATGCCGATCCCGCCTTTCCGATCACCAGCGTGTGCGGACCGAGCGGCTCGATATCGCGCACCTGCAGCTTGATCCGCGGAAGAGCTGCATCGGTCGCAATCGTATGTTCGGGCCGAATGCCGAGCACGACCGCCTCGCCGATATGGGCGCCAAGTTTCTGGGCCCGCTCGTCCGGAAGCTGAAAGGCGACATCGCCGGGCGCCCGGAACATGAGCCCTGCATCGCCGCGTTCGAGAATGCCTTCGATGAAATTCATGCTTGGTGCGCCGATGAAGGCGGCAACGAAAAGATTGGCAGGCGCCTCATAAAGGGTGATCGGATCGGCAGCCTGTTCGATGCGCCCCTGGTTCATCACCACGACACGGTCCGCCATGGTCATCGCTTCGACCTGATCATGCGTCACATAGACGGCAGTGGTCTGGAGCCGCCGATGCAGAAGCTTGATCTCGGTTCGCATTTCGATCCTGAGCTTCGCGTCGAGGTTCGAAAGCGGCTCGTCGAAGAGGAACACGTCAGGCTGACGGACGATCGCCCGACCGATCGCGACGCGCTGTCTTTGGCCACCGGAAAGGGCGCTGGGCTTGCGGCTAAGATAGGCGCCGAGGTTCAGGATGCGGGCGGCCTCCGCCACGGATGTTTCGATGTCGCTCTTCGGCGTGCCGCGTACCTTCATGCCGTAGCCGATGTTCTCGGCGACCGTCATATGCGGATAGAGGGCGTAGTTCTGGAACACCATCGAGCAGTTGCGCAGGCCTGGACGCAGATCGGTGACATCCCGCTCGCCAATCCGGATCGTGCCGGAAGACGCGGTTTCCAACCCGGCAATCATTCGCAGCGTCGTCGTCTTGCCGCAGCCGGACGGACCGACGAGAACGACGAACTCGCGGTCGGCGATCGAAAGATCGAGCGGCGGAATGACCGCAACGCTGCCGAAGGATTTGGTAACTTGTTCCAGGCGGACCTGCGACATTCGAATGCCTTTCTCGAGACCCCATGGCCAAAGCCGGGAATGCACTGCGAAAGAGAGGCGCCGGCTGCCCGACGCCTATGCGATGCCCGCTCCGGATGGCCGGAGCGGGCATCGATCACTTATTTCTGCGGCAGGCCCATCGACGAGCGATAGGCGGCAAGCTGCTTGTCGCGACCGAACTCGTCGGTCAGCTTGTTCCATTGCTCGGCCACCGTATCGAGCGCCTGCTGCGGCGTCACCTGACCGGCAAGTGCCTTGGAGAGTTCGATCTCGAGTACCTCGGTATAGGAGAAGTAACCGGGCAGCCGCATGTCGAGAGCGATATTCTTGGCAGTAACCGCGTCCTTCTGCGCGCCGAGATACTCCTTCGCTTCGCGCTCCGAGAAGATCTTCGACCAGAGTTCGAGATTGGTGGTGTGCGAAAGTCGGTACGGATTGACACCCGTACCGCCGGTAATGGCCGCCTGCGCCGAGACCTCGGGGCTTGTCAGATACTGGATATAGTTCCAGGCGGCTTCCTGCTTCGTGGAGGAGCTCGGCACGGCTGCCTGCCACCCGCCGAACGCCATGAAGGACGTCTGCACGACCTGATCAAACTTGTCCCACTTCTTGGTCTTGTAATTATAGATCTCATCCGCGCCGGGCAGCGGCGCCGATCCCACCTTTCCGGCAACCTTCGACTGTTTTGGGTCGGCGGCAATGACGCCGGTGTCGCCCCAGCCGATCGATTCAGCGACCTGTCCGCCGGCAAAGGCGGCGTTCACCTCGCCGAAGGAGAAGTTGAGCGCATTCGGCGGCGCGAGCTTCGAGGCGCGGATATATTCCTCCAGGCCGCGCACCCAGCCGGGATTGTTGACCTGCGCATCCATCGTATCCGGGTCGAAGAACATGCCGCCCGGGTTATCCGGATGGCTGGTATAGCCGGCCACATGGCTGAACAGGAACCAGAACTGCTGGCCGCCACGGCGGAAGGCTTCCGCAGTGCCCCAGAGGTTGTTCGCCGGCTGGTTGAAGAACTCGGCGATGTCGAGATATTGCTTCCAGGTCTTGGCCGGCGCCAGGTCGTAGCCGTATTTCTCCTTGAAGGCCTTCTGGTTGTCGGCGTTCTCGAAAAGGTCGATGCGATAGGTGTAGGTATGGGCATCGCCGTCCATGGTCTGCGACAGGACCTTGCCGTTCCAGACCATCAACTGTTCGCGGTAAACCGGCGCGATGTCTTCCCAGGCGGAGCCCTGCCGCAACTCCGCCGGCATTTCGGCGAGGAAATCGGTGAAATCCGGCGCCCAGGCAGGCGCGAAGGCGATGACGTCGAAGGCGTCCTCGCCAGCGGTCAACGAGGTCACGATCTTCGGATAGAGCTCGGACCAGGGGAACTCCACGACTTTTACCTTGCCGCAGGTCTTCTCCTCCCAACCCTTGGCGGCAATCTGAAGCGCGGAAGCGATATAGGGACCGGTCTGCGTGGTGGCGGTGAGTTCCACGCCGCTGAAGTCCGGGTCGCAGGCAAAGGCAGTTCCGTTGGCCGCCGCGGTCAAGAGACCGGCAGCAGTCGATGCGAGCAGAAGTTTCCTCATTTTTTCCTCCCTCTGAGTGAACCTTGCAAAAATCTAGAAAAAGCACGCAGTCACTTGATCGCTCCCAGGAGCAGGCCCGACCGCATTAACCTGCTCAAGATTCCGGCCATGATCATCATCGGGATGATCGCGACAAGTGCGGCGGCCGATATGGACCACCACTCGTCGCCGCGCTGGCTGTTTTGCCCGGCGACCAGGATCGGTAGCGTCTGCCATTTCGAACTCGTCAGGAAGAGCGCGAAGAGGAACTCGTTCCAGACGAAGGCGAGCGTGATCATGAAGGTCGCGATGAGGCCCGGTTTCGACATCGGCAAGACGATGCCGAAGAAGATCCGCCAGGACGGCACGTTGTCGACCATCGCCGCCTCCTCCACCTCGATCGGCAGCGCCTCGAAGAAATCGCGCATCAGCCAGACGACGATCGGCAGCGAGAAGGCGATATAGGCGAAGGTCAGCCCGATATAGCTGTCGACGAGCTTGAAGCCGAGCTTTCCGACTTCCGTGTACATGAGATAGAGCGCGAAGGCGGCGACGATCGGCGGAAACATGCGCTGGCTCACGAACCAGAAGACGATGTCGTTGTTGCCAAGTTCGGGCCCCGGCAGGCGGAAGCGGCTGGAGATCACCGCGAGAGCGAGCGCGGCGATGAACGAATAGATCAGCGAAATTCCCTGGCCGAAGCCGAGTGCGTATTGCCCCAACAGAAAACCGCCGAAGGCGACGACCACGAAGATGAGGGCAGAAAGCAGCCGAAAACGAAAGGTGAAGCGGACGAGCGCGTAGGCGGCCATGGCGCCGATGCCGGTCGCAAGCACCGCAGCCGAGAGGCTGACGATCAGGGAGGCGACGAAGGTGTTGTAGAAGGCGCCGCGCGCGCCGGAGACGAGCTCGTTCCAGGCGGTAAGCGTCGGTTCGAAATCGACGAACGGCAGATAGGTCGGCCCCCCGACAACGGCAAGCGGCGTCTTGAACGACGTTATCGCCACCCAATAGAGCGGAAACAATGTGAAGGCGAGCCAGAGCAAACAGCCGCCGAGTGCCAGCCAACGCCGCTTTCCCTTGAGAGTGCGCACGCTCATTTGTGCTTCTCCAGATAGGGCTTGAGCACCGCCAGATAGACGAGGCCGATCACCGTGATGAAGATCAGAAAGAGGAAGGACAGGGCCGACGTGTAGCCGAGGTTGAACTTCTTGAAGCCTTCCTGATAGGCGAACAGCGTCAGTGTCTCTGTCGACACGCCCGGGCCGCCGCCGGTCATGACAAAGACCGTGTCCATGATCTTGTAGCTCTCGATAAGCCGGATGAAAACGACGGCGGCCGAGATCGGCAGCAGCATCGGAAAGGTGATGTCGCGGAACTGCTGCCAGGGCGTGGCGTTCTCGAGTGCCGCTGCCTCGTAGACATCGTCAGGCAGGGTTTGCAGTCCTGCCAGCAGCATCAGGATGACGAAGGGCGTCCATTGCCAGACCTCGACCACGATGATCGAGCCGAGCGCCCAGCTTGTCCGGGTCAGGAATGGGAGGTTGGGAAAGCCGAAGAGCGTCATGAACTCATTCAACGGCCCCATGGTCGGATTGAGGATCTGGCGCGCGACGAGCGCAACGGCGACCGGGGCAACGAGCATCGGCAGCAGAAAGCCCACCCGGAAAATCCCCTCGCCCGGCACGCGGGAATTCAGCGCCAGCGCTACGGAAAGGCCGATCACATATTGCAGCCCGACGGAAACGATGGCGATCAGCGTTGTCGTGCCGGCAACGTGCCAGAAGCGCGGGTTGGAAAGCAGGTCGGCATAGTTGCCGAAGCCGACGAAGCGAGCCGGCATCGGCGGCACGAGCCGCATGCTCATGAAGCTCGTCGTCAGCGAATAGACGAGCGGAAAGATCGAGATCAGCAGAACGATGATCAGTGCCGGCCAGATGAAGAAATGCTTGATCGGGTCGTTGCGGGTCATGCCGCGGCTCCCCGTGCGAGCAGCGCCTCGATTTCCTCAAGCTTCGGCATTGCCGGGGCCGTTCCGCGGCGCGTGACCGCGATGCCGGCCGTCGCGCAGCCGAACCGCACCGCCTCGACTGGCGAGAGCCCTCGGGCCAGCGCGGCCGAAAAGCCGCCGACGAAAGCGTCCCCCGCACCGGTGGTGTCGATCACCGGACCGCTGGCGACTGCGGGAACGAGCACCGACTGACTGTCGGTGTGGTAGAGCACGCCACGCTCGCCAAGCGTGATCAGCGCCGTCTTCGCACCCTTTTTCAAAAGCACGTCCCCGGCGCGACGGGCATCGTCGGGCGTCGGCAGCGCAAAGCCGACAAGCGCTGCCGCTTCCGTTTCGTTCGGGACGATGTAGTCGCAGAGCGGATAGATGCTTTCCGGAAAGGGTTCGGCCGGCGCCGGGTTGAACACGGTCGTGACGCCTGCCGCATGGGCGATCCCAAGCGCATTTTCGGCGGCGGCCGCCGGCTGTTCGAGCTGGGTCACGAAGACGCGCGAATTCTCGATCGTTTCACGGGCGGCTTCCACATCTTGGACATCGATCGAGCCGGCAGCGCCTGGATAGACGATGATGGCATTCTCGCCGTTCTCGTCGTTGACATAGATAAAGGCCGCACCGGTCGGCAGATTGTCCATCTGGAGGATCTTCGGCGTCACGCCCGCCTCGGCATAGGTTTTCAGCGCCATCTCGCCGAACGTGTCGCGCCCGAGCCTCGAGATGAACGAGACCTGGCTGCCGGCCCGCGCCGCCGCCACCGCCTGGTTCGAGCCCTTGCCGCCGGGTCCGACGGAGAAGCCGCTGCCGGTGATCGTCTCTCCGATCCGCGGCATGCGGGACGCCAGATAGGCCGTATCCGCCACGAAGATCCCGAGGATCGAAACGCCTGTCTTCATGCTGAGCCTCCTCCCTCAAAAAACCGCTGGTGTTTCAGGCAGTTTCCGGAGGAATGACACCCTTGGTGAACAGGAAGCAGCCGTAGAAGCGCGTCTCACCGGTGGTGATGACGCAATAGGCGTTCTTTGCTTCCTCGTAGAAAGCGAAGCGTTCGATGCCGTACATTGGCGCCGGCCGGCCCTCGGCACGATCGATCTCGGCCTGGACCTCGCGTTGAACTGCCGGAATCTCGTCCGGCGCACCCATGATTTCCATGCGTCCGGCCGATGGCTGGAGCGGCGTGTCTAGCGGCAGCACCGAAAGTACCGCCTTGACGGCGCGCGCGGCGGAGACGTTGTCGATGTGGAGGAGTTTGCCGAGCCGCGTCTGCCGGGCAATCGCGTCGGAGGGGAAGTTGGTGTCGGAGATCACCAGCGTGTCACCATGCCCCATAGATCGGAGCGCGTGCAGCACGTCCGCATTGAGCGCCGGGTCAATATTCTTGAGCATGTCAGTCTTCCTCCAAAGCACCAATTCGACGACCGCCCGACGGCGTGATCCCGCCAGCGACTCTCATTCATGCAAATGCTTCCTCTACGCCGGCCGGCTCCCCGCCGGACGGTATGCGCGGATCCCTCACTCGCCGTAGGGGATCCAGATGTTCTTGACGTCGATTGCCCGCCGCAGGAACGGCTGCCCTTCGGCTGCCGAACGGTCCAACCAGTCGATGGCCTTGCCGTAGTCGACGAAGGTGCGTTTCAGATTGCCGACCGACAGCTTCTCGACCAGCGTCGACAGGTCCGCCGTGCCGAAGGCCCAGAGTGCGTCGACGTCGTTATGGGCGGCGAGCGTCTTGGCAAGTTCCGTCGCCGAGCCGGTGACGATGTTGACGACGCCGGCTGGAACGTCGGAGGTTTCCAGCACCGAATAGAAATCCGTGGCGGCAAGCGGATGCGGCTCGCTCGGAACGGCAACGACGCGATTGCCAACGGCAATCAGCGGCGCGACGAGGCTGAGGAAACCGAGCAGCGGTGCCTCCGGCGGGCAGATCACTCCGACGACGCCCTGCGGCTCCGGCATGGCAAGTGCGACGCCGCGCAAGGGCGGCTGGTGCACGACGCCTTCGTATTTGTCCGCCCAGGCGCCATAGCTGAAGAGACGGGCGATCGAAGCTTCGACCTCGGCCTTCGCATTGGCCGCCGAGACGCCGGTCATTGCGCCGATGCGGTCGGCAAATTCCGCCGCCCGGCCGCTCAGGTTCTCGGCAATGTAATAGAGGATCTGCGCGCGATTGTGCGTCGTTGCCGACGACCAGCTCGACGCCGCCTGCGCCGCGACCACGGCGTTGCGGATGTCCTTGCGGTTGCCCTCGCCGACCTCGCCGAGCACCTTGCCCTTCGGCGACAGGATTTGGCGCGAGTAGTTTCCATCGGGCCGGGCCTGCTTGCCGCCGATGAAGAGCTTGGCGGTGCGGTCGAGCGATGGCAGCGCGAAATCGCTCGCAACCGGCTTGAGCACCGGCGCACTCGGTTCCGCCCGGAGCTTGCGTCCCAGCCAGGCCTTGGGCTTCAGATATTCGTAGCAGCCTTCCCTGCCGCCTTCGCGGCCGAAGCCGGATTCGCGTTTTCCGCCGAAGCCGCTCGAAGCGTCGAAAAGATTGGTGGCATTGACCCAGACGACGCCGGTGGCGAGCTTTGCCGCGACATGCAGGGCGAGACCGATCGTCTCGCTCCAGACGCTGGCTGCAAGGCCATAGCGGGAATGGTTGGCGAGTTGGATCGCCTCTTGCGGGGTGCGGAAGGTCATCGACACGGCGACCGGTCCAAAAATTTCCTCCGTGGCGACGACGGAGGTCGGCTGCACTGCAGTCAGAAGCGTCGGCGGATAGAAGCTGCCGCCCTTGGGCAGCTCGATCGGCGGCTGGTAAAGTGCCGCCCCTTCCGTCACACCCTGGCTGACCAGGCTTTGGATCCGCTGCAATTGCACCGGGGCGACGATCGCAGCCATGTCGATCGCCTTGTCGAGCGGATGGCCGACCCGCAACGTCCCCATGCGCCGCTTCAGGCGTTCGTGAAACCGCGGTGCCACGCCTTCCTGGACGAGCACACGCGACCCGGCGCAGCAGACCTGGCCCTGGTTAAACCAGATCGCATCCACCACGCCTTCTACCGCCGCGTCGATATCGGCGTCGTCGAAGACAATGAAGGGCGACTTGCCGCCGAGTTCGAGCGTCAGCGATTTGCCGGTCCCTGCAGTCTTTTCACGGATCAGGCGGCCGACCTCGGTCGAGCCGGTGAAGGCGATCTTGTCTATGTCGTCGTGCTCGACGATCAGCGCACCCGTCTCGCCCTCCCCGGTCACCACGTTGAGGACGCCCGGCGGCAGCCCGGCAGCAGTGGCAAGCTCGGCGAAAAGAAGCGCCGTCAGCGGCGTGAACTCCGCAGGCTTCAGAATGACCGTATTGCCAAGCGCCAGCGCCGGCGCCACTTTCCAGGCGAGCATCAGGAAGGGGAAGTTCCAGGGGATGACCTGGCCGACGACGCCGACCGGCACCTGTTCTGCGAACTCTGTTTCCTGGAGCTGTGCCCAGCCGGCGTGGTGGTAGAAATGACGAGCGGCAAGTGGAATGTCGATATCGCGCGTCTCGCGGATCGGCTTGCCGTTGTCGAGCGCTTCGACCACGGCGATCAGCCGGGCGTGACGCTGGATCATGCGCGCCAGCGCATAGAGATGCCTTGCCCGGGTATGGCCGGAGAGCTTCGCCCAGGGACCTTGCGCCTTGCGGGCCGCGGCCACGGCGGCGTTGACATCCTCGCGACCGCCGAGCGCGATCTTCGCCAGCAGAGCACCGGTCGCCGGTTCGAAACTGTCGAATGTCTTTCCTGACACAGAGGCGACGAATCCGCCGTTGATGAAGTGCCCGAACGCGCCCTTGTGGCGGGCGAGCCATTGGCGCGCCTCGTTATCGCCTTCAGGTGCGGGGCCATATGACATTTCGTCGAAAAACCTGGCGACGCTCATCGGATTATCCTATCGGGTGTCTGTTGAGGGCCGAGTAGGCGCCGCTGACGTGATGTTCGAGCTGGCGTTCGATGTCTGCCAACAGGCTCGACGCCCCGATGCGGAAGAGATCCGGCTCGAGCCATTCGCGGCCGAGCTCTTCCTTCATGAGGAACTGGTAGTTCAGCACGTCTTTTGCCCCCGAAATACCGCCGGCGGGCTTGTAGCCGACCTTGATGCCTGTCCGCTCCTGGTAGGCTCGGATCATCCTGAGCATGACGAGGGTGACGAGCAGCGTCGCGTTGACGCCCTCCTTGCCGGTCGAGGTCTTGATGAAGTCGGCGCCGGCCATCATGCAGACGAGCGAGGCGCGGGCGACATTGCGCAAGGTCTTGAGATCGCCGGTCGCGAGGATCGCCTTCACATGCGCATCGCCGCAGGCATCGCGGAAATCGCGCATCTCGTCATAGAGCGCCTGCCAGTTGCCGGTCAGCACATGCTCGCGCGTAATGACGATGTCGATTTCCCTGGCGCCGTCGGCGACGGAAGCCTCGATTTCCTTCAGCTTGACGTCATGCCGAATGAGACCTGCCGGGAAGCCGGTGGAAACCGCAGCCACCGGAATTCCGGACCCCTCGAGCGCGTCGACCGCCGTCGACACGAAACGGTGATAGACACAGATGGCACCGGTGGTGATGTCGCGATCGCCCATGCCGAGCGCGTCGAGAAGATCCTGGCGCACCGGCCGGCGCGCCTTGGCGCAGAGGCGTTTAACGCGCTCCGTCGTATCGTCGCCATTGAGCGTCGTCAGATCGATGCAGGTGACCGCCTTCAAGAGCCAAGCGGCCTGCGCATCCTTTTTCACGGTCCGGCGACCCGGCAGCGTCGCGACCCGCCGCTCGGCGGCGGAAAGATTGACGCGCTGATCGAGCACCCAGGAAAGGTCGAGATCGACACCGTCGTTGCGCGGCCAGTTGTGACCGGCGCCAGCGGGTTGGGCAGAAACTGCCGACACCCCGTTCACAGCAAGGTCTTCCAAGCGACTACTCCTCGATTTCTCCCTGCCGGACCAGGCCCCTGCGGGTCAGCCGCCGACTTGTTATTTTTTTATCTACTTTTTGTTATCATTTCATCAAGCCTGATGGGTGTCAAGCGATGACACGGTCGAAGCGGCGAGACTATCACATTTATCCCGTCCGCGCCTCATGCACCGAAAGCGCCGCCTCTCCGTCTTCCGTGATCACCGACCGGAATGTGGTGAGCGGCGCAAAGAAGGCGGGCTTCAGCCTGCCGATCTTGCTCTTGTCCACCACGAGGTAATTCTCGCGCGCGAGTGAAATCACCTTCTGCTTTACCGGCACTTCATGAAAATGAACGCATGTCGCGCCACGGTCGGGGTCGACGCCGGCCGCCGACAGGAAGGCTACGTTGATGCCGAGATGATTGAGCGTCTCAAGCCCGGAGTTGCCCGAGAACGAAGCCGAGGACGGGTGGTAGACACCACCAAGCATGACGATCCGAACATTGGGCCTGCGGGTCAGGCGATTGGCCACATTCAGAGAATAACACACGGCCGTAATTGAATAATTTTCCGGGATGAGATCGACGAGATACTCAAGCGTCGTGCCGCAATCGATGAAGATCGTCTCGTCGGGACGGATGTGTCGGGCGGCATGGACGCAGGCCTCCCGCTTCGCCGCCGCGTGACTGTCGGCCTCACGCGCGAGATCGTAAGGCGCCTCGGCCTCGATATCGGCGGCCGGAACGATATGCCCGCCGAGATATCCGAAGAGGGCGGGGTTGTTGGCGACGTCGCGCCGAACGGTCATTTCCGAAACGCCCAGCAAGGCGGCTGCGTCTTTCAGATGCAGAACGCGCCGCGCCGAAAGCGCATTTGTCAAAGCGACAATCCGTGTTGTCTTGCGATTGGCCATTTCCATCCGGAGTCCGGGCCCTGGGCAGGCTTACACCAGGGGCGCGACGAGCTGCAGCCCAACAATTTGTGTTAGAAATATCACAAATGTGATCGTCACCGCAAGTGCGCTGTGCGTTGTCGTCCGGCGCAATACAACCTGGATCGGAAGCGCTGTTGCGACACTCACAAATGAAAAGCGTCGCGCAAACCTCCGCCCTTTTTTGTTGGCCGAAGGTCGATATCCGCCTCGATATGATCGATGTGCTGCAGCATCAGCGCGCAGGCAGCTTCGACATCCTTCTTTTCCAGTGCATCGACGATCTGCTGGTGTTCATTGTGGCCGCAGCTTGAGATCACCGATTGCCCATAAAGCGCGATCACGAGCGAGGAGCGAGCAACGAGCTCATCCATGAAACGCTTGAGAATGGCATTGCCGCTCATGGCGGCGACCGCCAGGTGAAAATCGCCGGAAGCCTTGATCTCGGCGCGGCGGGCGGGTGCGCCGCGTTGGTTCGTCAACCGCTGCTCTTCCGCAAGCAGCTTTCTGAGTTCCTTGATCTCAGTTTTGCCGATATGGGGCGCTGTCTCGCGGAGTATGACCGGCTCCAACAGCCGGCGGGTCGCGAATATCTGCTGAGCCTCGATCACGGAAGGAAAGGCGACGAAGGCGCCGCGATTCTTCTCGACACTGACGAGCCCCTCATAAGAAAGGGCCTGAAGGGCGGCGCGAACCAGCGTCCGGCTGACATTGAAGAGGCTGCCGACGTCGCTTTCGGAGAGCTTCGTTCCGGGCGCAAGGCGCCGCTCGACGATCGCATCGCGGATCGCGTCGCGGATCTGCTGGGCGCCGGTATCCATGGCGCTTCCCGCCGGGCTTAGATTGACTGGCGTCATGAGGCAGGGAATCCGAACGATGCCGTTACAGTGGGTACAGTGGGTGCAGCGGAAGTTACCCGCTTTTTGCCCTCAATCAAAGCTCAATATTGTATACAATAATAGGCAATCTTTGAGCACGAACGCCTACAAAATGTGCATCCAACATGGCCCGCCGGCTGCCCAGTTTGGCGACGTACGAAAACATAGCCGCGGATTCAGGCCTTTAGCAAACTGGCACGCTTGATGCTTCATCTCAGCTGCAAGGAGAAAGCGGGCATGTCCAAAGCAGCAGAGATCGATATCGCTTCCGTTTCCAAGGTCTATGGCGCGACGACCGCTGTCCATGCCATCAGCCTGAAGATTCCGGCGGGCAGCTACTGCTGCCTGCTCGGCCCCTCCGGATGCGGCAAGACCTCGACGCTGCGCATGATCGCCGGCCATGAACGCATCTCCTCCGGCGATATCCGCCTCGGCAGCATCGTGGTCACCGACTTACCGCCAGCAAAGCGCGGCACAGCGATGATGTTCCAGTCCTATGCGCTGTTTCCCCATCTCGACCTCGTCGAAAACGTTGCTTTCAGCCTGAAGATGAAGGGCATCGACAAGGACGAACGCCGCGCCAAGGCGCTGGAAATGCTGAAGCTCATGCAGATGGAGGCCTATGCGACACGCCGGCCGGCCCAGCTTTCCGGCGGCCAACAGCAGCGCGTGGCGCTTGCCCGGGCGCTGATCACCGGCCCGGAGGCGCTGCTGCTCGACGAACCGCTTTCCGCTCTCGATCCGTTTCTGAAGATCCGCATGCGCGCCGAACTCAAGAAGCTGCAGAAGACGCTCGGCATCACCTTCGTCCATGTGACGCACAGCCAGGAAGAGGCAATGGCGCTCGCCGACCTGATCGTCATCATGAACAACGGCCGCATCGAGCAGGCGGCAGGCCCCGCACCGTCTTCGAGAAACCGGCGACCGCCTTTGTCGCCCGCTTCATGGGCGACCATAACGTGCTTTCCGGCCGCGTAACATCGGTCGACGACGGTGTCGTCACGCTGACGGTGCCGGAAGGCCAAACATTCTCGGTCCGCGACATCGTCCAGGAGGTCGGGCAGCCGATCGAGATCGGCATCCGCACCGACCGGGTGCGGCTCGAGCCGCCATCAGACAAATCGCTTGGCTTCCATGGGCTTGTCTCGAATGTGGAATATCGCGGCGCCTCGGTGAAGATCACCGTCATCGGCGCCGGCAGCGACGACTTCACGGTGAACATCTCCGACGCCGATTACTTCAAGGAGCCCGTATCGACCGGCGACGCGGTGTGGCTGAGTTGGGCCCTGGAGGACGTGATCCCCCTCGGCCGCCTCTCAGCCTGAACGGGCCAGAAGAAGTATTCATCCGCCCGCTCCTGCACGAACCGTCAATCAAGCATCACCAAAAAGGGGAACGACAGCATGACCAGTGAAACAAAGACTGCTAAGCCCGCAAAGGGCATCTCGCGCCGCGCCTTGCTGAAGACCGGCGCGGCCGCCGTGGGCGCCGTTGTCGGCTCCGGCGCGATCACCGGCTTCCCGACGATCTGGGCACAGAATCCGATCACGCTGCGCCAATTCGGCACCGGCGTTTCGAACATCAATGCGATCGCCGAGAAGTGCAAGGAAGACCTCGGCATCACGCTGGAGATGACCGCAACGGACTCCGATGCCGCCGCCCAGCGCGCCGTCACCCAGCCGGATTCCTACGACATCGCCGACATCGAATACTGGATCGCCAAGAAGGTCTTCCCGACCGGTGTCATGCAGCCGATGGATGTTTCGAAGATCAAGTATTACGACAAGATCGTGCCGCTTTTCGTCGACGGCAAGCTGAAGCCCGACAGCGTGGTCGCTCAGGGGACGGCGCCGCACACCGTCGGCTTCGTCGATGCGCAAGGCTCCAAGAGCTTCGCCAAGGAGCCGACGCAGTGGATGACGCTCATCCCGACGATCTACAATGCCGACACGCTCGGCATTCGCCCCGACCTCGTCGGCCGCGAAATCACCACCTGGGCCGACATCATGGACCCGGCCTTCAAGGGCAAGACGGCGATCCTCAACATTCCGTCGATCGGCATCATGGATGCGGCGATGATCATGGAAGCCCTTGGCAACATCAAATATGCCGACAAGGGCAACATGACGACGGACGAGATCGACCAGACGATCGATTTCCTCATCAAGGCCAAGCAGGACGGCCAGTTCCGCGCCTTCTGGAAGTCCTTCGACGAGAGCGTCAACCTCATGGCCTCCGGCGAGGTGGTCATCCAGTCCATGTGGTCGCCGGCCGTCGCCGCCGTGCGCTCCAAGGGTATCGCCTGCAAGTACCAGCCGCTGAAGGAGGGCTATCGCGCCTGGGGCGGGGGCCTCGGCCTCGCCGCGCATCTCCAGGGGGCGCAGCTCGACGCGGCCTATGAATATATCAACTGGTATCTCTCCGGCTGGGTCGGCGCCTATCTCAACCGCCAGGGCTACTACTCGGCAGCCATGGAGACCGCGAAGACCCACATGTCCGAAGACGAATGGGGTTTCTGGGTCGAGGGCAAGCCGGCCAAGGGTGACATCCTCTCTCCCGAGGGAAAGGTCATGGAAAAGGCCGGTGCGGTCCGCGACGGCGGCTCGTTCGAGGAGCGCATGGGCAAAGTGGCCTGCTGGAACTCGGTCATGGACGAGGACCGCTACATGGTCCGCCGCTGGAACGAGTTCATCGCGGCTTAAGGGAAGCTCATCGGAGGCGAATGCCCCTCACCCTAGCCCTCTCCCCGCATGCGGGGAGAGGGGACGGAGACGTCGCGGCAAGTTCCCTTCTCCCTGCGTGCGGGGAGAAGGTGCCGGCAGGCGGATGAGGGGCAGCCTCGGACGTCAGAAATTCGCAAGGACAGACAATGACGGCAGTCGCAACCTCAGGAGAGATCAAAGCGCGCAAGGCGTCGTGCTCCCTCGCCACGCCGCGGCGGCTGATCGCCTACCTCCAGGCCACGCCCCTCGTCTTGATCCTCGGCTTCTTCTTCATCCTGCCGATCCTAACCATCATCGTCGTCAGCTTCTGGGACTACGATTTCGCGGGCCTCTACCCCGACTTCCTGACGATGAACTATGCCGATACGCTCGGCTCCTGGGTTACTTGGAAGACCTATCTCAACACGCTGAAATTCACCGTGCTCACCTGGGCGCTGACGCTCTTCATTGGCTTCTGGGTCGCCTATTTCCTGGCCTTCCACATCCGCACGACGACGATGCAGATGGTGCTCTTCCTCATCTGTACCGTGCCGTTCCTCACCTCGAACATCATCCGGATGATTTCCTGGATTCCGGTGCTCGGCCGCAACGGCCTCGTCAACTCCACCTTGATCGAACTCGGCATCATTCCTCAGCCGATCGAGTGGCTGCTCTATTCCGATTTCGCCGTCGTGCTCGCTTTGGTACATCTCAATACGCTTTTCATGGTGACGCCGATCTTCAATACGCTGATGCGCATCGACCACGCACTGATCGAGGCGGCGCGCGATTGCGGCGCGAGCGGCTGGCAGGTGCTCTGGAATGTCGTGCTGCCGCTCGCAAAGCCGGGGATGGCGATCGGCTCGATCTTCGTCGTGACGCTGGTCATGGCCGATTTCTCGACCGTTCAAGTGATGTCCGGCGGGCAGAGCGCCTCCGTCGCGCTGTTGATGAAGAACCAGATGTCGCTGCTGCAGTACCCGGCCGCGGCCGCCAACGCGGTCGTACTGCTCATCGTGGTGCTGCTGATGGTCGCGGCGATCCTCCGGGTCGTCGATATCCGTAAGGAGCTCTGACATGAACCACGAAAGTCGCGGCAAGGAATTCTACGTGCTCGCAGCCTTCTTCGCGCTGTTCGTGCTGTTTCTTTACGGGCCGCTGTCGGCCGTCCTGATCCTTTCCTTACAGGGGCCGGACGGCGGCCTCACCTTCCCGCTGAACGGCGTTTCGCTGCACTGGTTCTACAATCTCTTCGAGAAGCAGGCGGTCGGCGATTTCGGCGCCTCGTTCCGCCGCTCCTTCACGCTCGGGCTGATGGTGATGGTGGTGAACGTCGTCGTCGCGCTTCTGGCAGGCCTTGCCTTCCGGCATCGTTTCCGCGGCTCGACGGCGCTTTTCTACATCACCGTCGCAAGCCTCGTGGTCCCCTCGATCATCATCTCGCTCGGCATTGGCGTCGTCTTCCAGCAATTCGGGCTGAAGCCCGCCTGGTATTCCTCCGGTTTCGGCGCGCACCTCACCTGGACGCTGCCCTTCGGCGTGCTCATCATGTTCGCGGTCTTCAATCGCTTCTCGCCCGCCTATGAGGAGGCCGCACGCGATCTCGGCGCCACCTCCTGGCAGACCTTCCGCCATGTCGTCCTGCCGATGATCGCGCCGAGCCTGATCGGAGGCGGCCTTTTCGGTTTCACACTCTCCTATGACGAGTTCGCCCGCACGCTGATGACCTCCGGCACCTACAACACGCTGCCGCTGGAAATCTACGGTATGACCACCAACGTCACGACGCCGGTGCTCTATGCACTCGGCACGGTGACGACGCTCTTCTCCTTCACCGTCATCCTCGTGGCGCTCGCCATCATCCTCGTACTCAGGCGCCGCCAGGCAAGGATAAGGTGACAACATGCGCATTCTGATCGTCAATCCGAACTCCACCGACTCGATGACCGAGAAGGCAGCGGCAGCCGCACGAGCGGTCGCCGGGCCCGGCACCGAAATCATCGCTGCCACGTCGACGGCCGGACCGGCGTCGATCGAGGGGTACTTTGACGGGGCGATCGCCGTGCCCGGTCTGCTCATGGAAATCCGCGAGGGAGAAGCGGCGGGAGCGGACGCCGCGATCATCGCCTGCTTCGACGATACGGGCTTGGAAGCGGCCCGGGCGCTCGCCCACATCCCCGTGGTCGGCCTTTGCGAATCCGCGGTGATGACCGCCGCCCTCCTCGCCCAGCGCTTCACCGTCGTCACCACCCTCGGGCGCTCCCGCGTCCTTATCGAGAATCTGGTGCGTCACTACGGCATGGGCGGCCGCGCGATGGTCCGTGCCGCCGATATTCCGGTCCTCGAACTCGAAGACAAGGCGTCCGGCGCCCTCAACAAGCTCAAACGCCAGATCGAAAGGGCGCTCGACGAAGATGGCGCCGAGGCGATCGTACTCGGCTGCGCCGGCATGGCCGATCTCGCTAAGTCGCTGCAACGTGAGTATGGCTTGCCGGTGATCGACGGCGTCTCGGCGGCGGTGAAGCAGGCCGAAGCACTGGTCGCGCAAGGGTTGAGAACCAGCAAGCACGGGTCCTATGCCGCGCCACTTCCGAAAGCCTACACGGGCCTTATGAAAGCGTTCGCTCCAACGTCAGCCTGAACCTCTGACGACGATTCCCTCCGGTTGCAGAACTGAGTGCGGCTGGTGCCGCATCCTTCTGCTCAATGCTCAGTTGACATTGCTCTGCGAAGGTTGAAAGAGTGGTGCTCCATCGAAGCGGGCAGCGTTGGGAGGACTTTGTCGATGCGCGCGTTTCTCGGCCTTACCACCCTTCTCTTCACGCTTTTTTCCCTTGGCACACCGGCTGCAGCGGCCGAAGCCGATCGCAAGATCGAGATCACCAGCGATGCCGATTATTTCGGCTTCGACCTGCGCACCGAGCAAGATGTCTCGCTGGACGAGTGCCAGAGCACCTGCATTTCCGACCGTGCCTGCAAGGCCTTCACCTACAATCCAAAGGTGAAGTGGTGTTTCCTCAAGTCTGATTTCAACCAGCTGAACACGTTCAAGGGCGCGATCGCCGGCAAAGTCGTCGAGACCATCACGGGCGAGCCGGATCTCGGCGCACCTCCCCGCCTGTCCTTCGTCTCGGACGATCTCCTGCAGCAGGCCCGCGACGTCAAGGCCGGCCTCGCCTTGGCCGACGATCAAATAGGCTTCGGCGTCAACGGATTGATCGAAACAGCACGTCGTGAGCTGGCGGCTGGCAACTTCGTGTCGGCGCTCAAGGCGTTCCGCGGCGCGCTGGCGATCACCCCGGAGGACGGGGACCTGTGGCTGGAGACGGCAAGAACGGCAAACCGGTTCAGCAGCGGCACGGATCTGGCGAGCGAGGCGGCCCTTGCCGCGCTCCACGGCTATCAGCTGACGAGGACCACGCAGAGCCGCGCCGATGCGCTCGCCATCCTCGCCCAGGCGCTCGATAACTTGCAGAACTATCGAGCCGCGCTCCAGGCCTACAAGGCAAGTCTCGAGCTCGTGCAGGCAAAGACTGTCGAGACGGCCTATCTCGACCTCAAGGCACGACAGGGTTTCCGCGTCACCGGCCACACGATCGATGCCGATGGCGCGAGCCCGCGCGCCTGCGTACAGTTCTCGGAGCAGCTCCTGAAGAACGGCCCCGATTATGCCTCCTTCGTGACGCTCGACGGCGTCGCTCCGAATGCGGTCGAGGCCAAGGGCAGCGAGATCTGCGTCGAAGGGCTGGCGCACGGCAAGCGTTACAAGCTGGTGCTGAGGCAGGGACTGCCCTCCTCCGTCGACGAAGTCATCGAAACCCCGGTCAGCCTGGATATCTATGTCAAGGATCGCGCGCCGATGGTGCGCTTCACCGGTGATAGTTTCGTGCTGCCGTCGACGGCACGGCGCGGCATCCCGATCGTCTCGGTCAATACGGAAAGCGCCAACCTCAAGCTCTATCGCATCGGCGATCGCAGCATCTCATCGTTGCTTACGAGCTCGCAATTCCTCACCCAGGTCGACGGCTATAGCGCACAGCGTATCGAAGACGAGAGCGGCGAGCTCGTCTGGCAAGGCAGCATCGACATCAAGACCGAGCTCAACAAGGAAGTGGTGACGAGCTTCCCGGTCGACGAGGCGCTGCCGAAGCGCAAACCCGGCGTCTATGTGCTGACGGCCGCTTCCGCCACCGCCCTCAGCCAGGAGTGGGATGCGCGCGCCACGCAATGGTTCGTCGTCTCAGATATCGGCATTTCGACCTATGCCGGGACGGATGGCCTCGCCGTCTTTGCGCGTTCGCTGGCCAGCGCCAAGCCGCTCGCCGATGTTGAACTGCAGCTGGTGGCGAAGAACAATGAGGTGCTCGGTACCGCCACGACCGACGCAGAGGGCCGTGCGACCTTCGCTGCCGGTCTGATCCGCGGCACGGCGAGCATGACACCGGCCGTCATCACGGCGCGGCGCGGCGAGGACGACTACGTCTTCCTCGACCTGACGCGCGCCGGCTTCGATCTCTCGGACCGCGGCGTCACCGGCCGCGCGGCGCCCGGCGCGATCGACATCTATGCCTGGACCGAGCGCGGCATCTACCGCGCCGGCGAGACCGTGCATGCCGCAGCCATTGCACGAGACGTGAACGGCCAGGCGATCGAGAACCTGCCGCTCACCTTCGTGTTCCTGCGCCCCGACGGCGTCGAGGATCGACGACTTGTCAGCAATGGCGGCAAGCTCGGCGGCCACACACTCGATCTGCCCGTTCCCGAAAATGCCATGCGCGGCACCTGGACGATGCAGATCTTCACCGATCCGAAGGGCTCGGCGATCGGGGAGAAGCAGTTTCTCATCGATGACTTCGTGCCGGATCGCACGGAGTTCGACCTGACCAGCGAAGCGAAAGAGCTCGAGGTCGGCACCCCGGTTGACGTTGCCGTCGACGGCCGCTTCCTCTATGGCGCGCCGGCCGCCGGCCTGACGCTCGAAGGCGAGGTGGCGGTCAAGCCGACCCGCGAGAAAGAAGCCTTCAGGGGCTATCTCTTCGGCCTCGCCGATGAGGAGGCAAGCGAGGATACCCGCGTGCCGCTCGAAGGCCTCGAGCCGCTCGACCAGGACGGGAAGTCCGTGTTTGCAGTCGATCTCGGCGAGGTGCCCGCGACGACGCAACTGCTCAACGCCACGGTTACGGTGCGCATGCGCGAATCTGGCGGGCGGGCCGTCGAGCGCGCCTTGACGCTGCCGGTGAAGCCGCTTGGTCCGATGATCGGCATCAAGCCTGAGTTTTCCGGCGATCTTGCGGAGAATTCGGTCGGCAAGTTCCACGTTATCGCCGTTGATGCCAATGGCTCGAAGGTGGCGATGCCCGGCCTCCTCTGGAAGCTGATCAGCGTCGAGCGGAACTATCAATGGTATCGCGACGGAAGCGCCTGGAAATACGAGCCGGTCATCTCCACGAAACAGGTGGCGAACGGCACGGTCGACGTGACTGAGGATGGCGCCGCAATCGCTGTGCCGGTCGGCTGGGGTCGCTATCGCTTGGAGATCGAGACCGCTGCGGCCGATGGCCCGACCTCCAGCGTCGAGTTCGATGCCGGCTGGTATGTCGAAGCCACCTCGACTGAATCGCCGGACGGACTTGAGATCGCACTCGACAAGGAGAATTACACGGTCGGCGAGACGGCGAAACTCAAGGTGTCGCCACGTTTCGCCGGCGAACTGCTGGTGACCGTGGGCACGGAAAACCTGATCGCCACGAAGACGGCGACGATCGCCGAGACGGGCGGCGAAGTGGAACTGCCGGTCACCGCCGATTGGGGCGCCGGCGCCTATGTGACGGCGACGCTTTATCGGCCCGGCGACGCCCAGGAAAGCCGCATGCCCATGCGGGCGATCGGCCTCAAGTGGCTTGCCGTCGATCCGGCCGATCGCAAGCTTGCGGTCAGTCTGGATGCGCCCGATAAGACGCAGCCGCGCCAGCCGCTCGAGGTTAACCTCCAGGTACGTGGTGCGGGCGCCAACGAGGACGCTTACGTCACGGTGGCCGCGGTCGATGTCGGCATTCTGAACCTGACGCGCTATGAAGCCCCCGATCCGGACGGCTGGTATTTCGGCCAAAGACGGCTCGGCCTCGAAATCCGCGATCTCTACGGCCGTCTCATCGACGGCTCGCTCGGTGCGACCGGACGGCTGCGCACCGGCGGCGACGGCGGGCAGATGCCGTTGCAGGGCAACCCGCCGACGGAAGAACTGGTTGCCTTCTTCTCCGGGCCGGTGAAGCTCGACGCCGAGGGCACGGCGAATGTCCGTTTTGATATTCCGCAGTTCAACGGCACGGCGCGCGTCATGGCAGTCGCCTGGACGAAGGCCGGCGTCGGCCATGCGGTGAAGGACGTCGTCATCCGCGACCCGATCGTCGTCACCGCCAGCCTGCCGAAATTCCTGGCGCCCGGAGACCGGGCCGAACTCAGGCTCGACATCGCCAACACGGATGGGCCAGCCGGCGACTATCAGTTGCAGGTAACCACGAATGGTCCGGCCACCGTTGAGCAAACAGGCCCTTCCCAGACCGTGCAACTCGAAGCCGGCGGAAAATCCGCCGTGACGCTGCCGCTCACCGGGCAGTATTCGGGTAGCGGCCTCGTGACCGTCACGCTCTCGAACGCTGCCGGC
Source organism: Sinorhizobium fredii USDA 257 (assembly GCF_000265205.3). Lineage (NCBI taxonomy): Bacteria > Pseudomonadati > Pseudomonadota > Alphaproteobacteria > Hyphomicrobiales > Rhizobiaceae > Ensifer > Ensifer fredii. The sequence continues at coordinate 1,036,317 of NC_018000.1, read as the reverse complement.
CTTTCGCTGGAACAGGCGCTGCATGTCCCGGTCCGTCCGGCCGCATTGCTGATCACCCAGCGCCAGGTCGTCAACATCGCCGCCGGCAGCAGCCTGACAGTCGATAATCAACTGCTCGCCGACAGCCTTCTGCAGGGTGCCTCGGTCAGCGTCAGCGTGACGCGCTCGGCCGCCTTCGACATACCGGCACTGCTGATGACGCTTGACCGCTATCCCTATGGCTGCGCCGAGCAGACGACGAGCCGCGCCTTGCCGCTGCTCTATCTCAGCGAACTCTCCAAGCAATCCGGGCTTGCCGAGGATGGCGAGGTTGCGAAGCGGGTGCAGGAGGCAATCTATCGTGTGCTCTCCTATCAGTCCTCTTCGGGAAGCTTCGGCCTGTGGAGCCCCGGCTCCGGCGATCTCTGGCTCGACGCCTATGTCACCGACTTCCTGACCCGCGCGCGGGAGCAGAAATTCGACGTGCCGGAACAGGCGATGGTTCAGGCGCTCGAAAACCTGCAGAACGCGCTGAGCTACGAGGTGAACGTCAAGGATCAAGGCAACCAGATCGCCTATGCGCTCTATGTGCTCGCCCGCAACCGCAAGGCCGCAATCAGCGACCTGCGCTATTATGCGGACACGCTGCTCGGGGATTTCCCGACGCCGCTCGCCAAGGCGCATATCGCCGCCGCGCTTGCGCTCTACGGCGATGCCGGACGGTCGCAGGACATCTTCGCGGCGGCCGTCAACATGTCGACCGGGCTCGTCAATGTCAGCCTCGCCCGCTCCGACTATGGCTCGTCGCTGCGCGACGACGCGGCGGTGCTGGCGCTTGCCGCCGAAAGCCGGCCGGTGCCACCGATGATCCCGGAGCTTTCCAGGGTCGTCGCAAGGGAATGGGAGCAGGCCAAGTATACCAGCACCCAGGAACAGGTCTGGATGCTGCTCGCCGCGCGTGCCGTCCAGGGCGGCGACGACGATATGAGGCTGGAGGTCAACGGCGCCCAGCGCACCGGCAGCTACGCTGCACGGATCACCGGTGATGCGCTGATCGAGCATCCGGTCGTCATTCGCAACAACGGTGCCGATGCGGTTTCCGCTGTGGTGACCACCGTGGCGGCGCCCGCCCAGCCGCTCTCGGCCGGCGGCGACGGCTTTGTCATCGAGCGGACCTACTACACGCTCGACGGTGGCGAGGCGAATGTCAGCCAGGCGCGGCAGAACGAACGCTATGTCGTCGTGCTCAAGGTGACCGAGTCCAACGACTGGCCGTCCCGCGTGCTGATCTCCGATCTCCTGCCGGCCGGCTTCGAAATCGACAATCCGAGCCTCGTCGACAGCGCCCAGCTCTCCAATTTCGAGTGGATCGGCGAGGTCCAGGCCGCTCACACCGAGTTCCGCAGCGACCGCTTCGTCGCGGCATTCGACCGGTCGACCGGCGACAACCGGGAAATCACCCTTGCCTATGTGGTGCGTGCGGTAACGCCCGGCACCTACGATCATCCGGCCGCAAGCGTCGAGGACATGTACCGGCCGCAGTTCTCGGCCCGCACAGCGACCGGGCGCATGGAGGTGCTGGCGGCCCCGTAGAACGCGCGATGTCCCTCCTTCGAAAGCTCCTCATCGGCGTGCCGATCGGCCTTGTGGCGGTCGTTGCGGCACTTGCCGGGCTGGATTGGGCGGACAGATCCTTTCCGCCGCCGCTCGAGCGAGCCCAGGTCTTTTCACGAGAAGTTCTCGACAAGGATGGCCACTTGCTGCGCGCCTTCGCCACCCCGGACGGCGTCTGGCGATTGAAGACGACGGTCGGCGATGTCGACCGGCGATTTGTCGAGATGCTGATTGCCTACGAGGACCAACGCTTCCGGGCGCATCACGGCGTCGATCCGCTGGCGCTCGCGCGCGCGGCGCTACAATTTGTCACCAATGGCCGCATCGTTTCCGGCGCCTCTACGCTCTCCATGCAAGTGGCAAGGCTGATCGAACCGCGCGAGCGGCGGTCGCTGACGGCGAAGCTGCTGCAGGTTGCCCGTGCCATCCAGATCGAGCGACGCCTCAGCAAGGAGGAGATTCTCGAGCTTTATCTCACCCACGCACCCTATGGCGGCAATCTGGAGGGCGTGCGGGCCGCGAGTCTCGCCTGGTTCGGGAAGGAACCGCTCCGTCTCTCAGTCGCGGAAGCAGCGCTCCTCGTTGCCCTCCCCCAATTGCCCGAAAGGCGTCGCCCGGACCGCAATCTGGCGGCGGCCGAGGCCGCCCGACAACGGGTGCTGACACGAATGGCGGTTGCGAGTGTTATCGGCGAAGGCGAAGCCGAACGCGCCGCAATGGCTTCTATACCAAGCCGTCGTCTGCAACTGCCGGCCTATGCGGCGCATCTGGCGGAAATTGCCCTCCGCAAGGAACCGACGGCCTTTGAGCATCACACGACGCTTCGCCGCGACATCCAGCGGGCACTCGAAACGGTCGCGCGGGAGGGCGCTCAGCGGTTGGGGCCGAAGGTCTCGGTCGCGATGCTCATGGCCGATGTCAGAACCGGCGAGATCGTCGGTGAAGTCGGTTCGGCCGACTATTTCGACGCCAGCCGATCCGGCTGGATCGACATGACGCGGATCACGCGGTCGCCGGGGTCGACGCTGAAGCCCTTCATTTACGGTCTTGCCTTCGAGGAAGGCCTCGTCAGCCAGGAGACGATCATTGAAGACCGGCCAGCGGATTTCTTCGGCTATCGCCCGCGCAACTTCGACATGAGCTACCAAGGCGATGTTAGCGTTCGCCAGGCCCTGCAACTGTCGCTCAACGTGCCGGCAATCCGGCTGCTCGATGCGGTCGGCCCAGCCCGCCTGATGGTGCGCTTCCGCCGCGCCGAGGTGCGGCCGAAGCTGCCGCCGAACGAGGCGCCGGGGCTTGCGATCGGCCTTGGCGGCGTCGGCATCACGCTTCGCGACCTCGTCCAGCTTTACGCGGGGCTTGCCAATCGCGGCTGGCCGGTTCGGCTTGGCAATGGCATCGAGGGCGAGCCGGGGCTGATCGACGGCGAACCACTGCTTTCGACGGTGGCCACCTGGCAGGTCGCCGACATCCTCTCAGCCGTGCTGCCGCCGGCCGGAAGCCGGCAGCGCGGCATCGCCTACAAGACCGGCACCAGCTACGGCTACCGCGATGCCTGGTCGGTCGGCTTTGACAGTCGATACGTGCTCGGCGTCTGGGTCGGGCGGCCGGACAATGGCGCTGTACCCGGGCTGACCGGCTATGAAGCGGCGGCTCCGATCCTGTTCGAAGGCTTTGCCAAGGCCGGCGTCGCCATGACCCCGCTGCCGGACGCACCGGCCGGCGCCATCCGCCTCGCCCAGTCCGATCTGCCGATCGGTCAAAGACGCTTCGCCATGACGGCAAACGGCCTGCCATCCACTTCGATCCGTGAAGCCGCACCGCAGATCGTCTTCCCGCCCGAGGGCGCGCGCGTCGATCTTGGTGCCACCGCCGGCCAGTCGATGATGCCCTTGACGCTCAAATTGCAAGGCGGCCGGGCACCGTTCCGCTGGCTGGCGAACGGTCGACCGCTGCCGGACGTCACGCGCCGCCGCGTCAGCCAATGGCTGCCCGACGGCGGCGGCTATTCGACGCTAACGGTTATCGACGCGCTCGGACGTGCTTCTACCGTGCGCGTTTTTGTCGAGTAGCGTCTGCGTCCAAAGCGCGGTGAGCTAGGCCCATAGTACCCGCGGCCTCGCATCAGGCGGACAATGCCGTCTTTGTTTCGCCGCCTTGCGGTTGCTGCCGTGACGTCACCATGACCAGCGGCATGCCCGCCTCCAGGCAAGCGCCAATAAAGGCTTCACGAGCCACCGCCGCCGGCGTCATCCTGTTGAGCGCCCGCCGGCAGGTGCGCAGCGCACGCTCGTAGCGCTCTCCTTTGCGCAGCGGCCACTCGTTCTCGAGGAAGTCGACAGCCTCGTAAACGGAGGTGAAGGTCCGCTCCAGACCGTTCGAAAGACGCACTGTGAGAGGGATCGCCCAAGGAATCTCATTGAGAAGCATTTTTTCCTCCTTTCACATGCCATCAATGGATCACACGTCCAGAGATATTTGGTGTGGAGAACGAAGTTTCAAGAACCCCAACAGACCGCGGCTCCAGGTCCGTCTAGGCGCTGCCGGGGAATGCGTCGGAAGCGGTCAAAAGGCCGTGAAATGCCTCTTGAATCCGCGTTTTCAGCAACTAAATCAACTGTGTGAGCCGCCTTTCAGGGGCCCACAGTCGAGGAGCTCCGAAACTCTTCGGCGCTCCTCATCGTCCATGTTGCTCAAGGAGGATATGGCTATGAGAACAACCTTCGATTTCTCGCCCTTGTCGCGCTCCAGCGTGGGCTTCGACCACCTGTTCGACTTGCTCGACTCGGCTAGTCGCATGGCGCCGGCCGATAACTGGCCCCCGTACGACATCATGCGTGTCGGTGAGAACCAATACCGCATAGCGATGTCGGTCGCCGGCTTCACTCCGGACGAAATCAGCATCACGCATGAGCAGCAGCTGCTTACCGTGAGCGGTGAGAAGGCGGGTGAGGACAATGCGGAATTTCTCTACCGCGGCATTGCCGCCCGCAATTTCGAACGCCGCTTCCAGCTCGCCGATTATGTGATGGTCACGGGCGCGAATCTTGCGAATGGTCTGTTGACCATCGATCTCGTCCGCGAAATTCCCGAGCAGATGAAGCCGCGTCGTATCGACATCCAGCAGGCCGACGCGCTGCCTGCCAGCGATACCCAAAAGCACATCGAGGGCGGCAAACACGCTGCTTAGCGAACCGCGGGCACAAAACGCACCGAAGCGCCGGCTCTGCCGGCATTTCGGCCCATCAGGGGCAGGATGCGGGGTGAACCCACGCTCTCCCCATCCTGCTCCGTCGGCAAGAAGGAGTTGACACATGAATGTACGTGATCTCATCCCCTGGAGCCGCGGGCAGGGACAACTTCCCGCATCCTATCGTGAGGGCGATCGCAACCCGTTCCTGGCGCTTCACCGGGAAATGAACCGCCTGTTCGACGACGCCTTCCGTGGTTTCGACACCCGACTGCCGCTGGCCCACGGTTATTCCGGGTTCGGCGCCGGTTGGCCGAGCGTCGAAGTCTCTGACCGGGACAAGGAAATCAAGCTGACGGCGGAACTGCCGGGCCTCGAGGAAAAGGACGTAGAGATTTTTCTGTCTGAGGGCGTGCTGACGCTTCGCGGTGAAAAGCGATCCGAGACCGAAGATCAGGAGAACCAGTTCTCCGAACGTTTCTATGGTCGCTTCGAGCGGCGCATCCCGCTTGGATATGACATCGACGAAAGCAAGGTGAACGCGACGTTCCGCAATGGCGTGCTGACCGTCACCCTTTCCAAGACGGAACAGGGTCAAACCAAGGCGAAGCGCATCGCGATCAATAGCCAGTAAAGGCTGCCTTTGGTATCATCCAGAACAGCATTCCCGCGTCGTTCCAGGCGCGGGAATTCGGCATGACTTCAACTGTCTATCGCCTTTTATTCACTCCCCAATGGAGACCGGAGCTGCCGGTCTCCATCGCCTATGCCAGTTCCGCAGCCCTTGCGGCGCGGTCCTGTGTCGGCTCACTTCGCCTGTGTTTCATCGGTAGTCCCGCAACGTAGACTTCGGCAACACAGCGATCGTCGCCCATCGTCTGCAGGACGAAGAGCTCTTCGGCGAGTGAGGAGGCCACCTGCATCCTGAGCTGCATCGCCGGTTTGGCCCGGCTGTCGAGGATGACGATATCCGCGTCCGCGCCGACATGCAGCGAACCGATGCGGTGCTCGAGGTCGAGGCCGCGGGCATTGCCGAGCGTCATCATGTAGAAGGAACGGAGCGGCGAGAGCCGTTGGCCCTGAAGGTGCAGCACCTTATAGGCCTCGTCCATCGTTTCCAGCATCGAGAAGCTCGTTCCGGCGCCGACATCGGTCGCGACCGAGTGGCGGGCACCGAGCTTGTCGAAACGGTCGCGATCGAACAGACCGCTGCCGAGGAACAGGTTGGAGGTCGGGCAAAATACGCCGACCGCACCGGTCTCGGCGAGCACCGAGATCTCCCGGTCGCTCATATGGATGCAATGACCGAGCAATGTCCTGCGGCCAAGAAGACCGTAGCGCGCGTAGATGTCGGTATAGTCTTTCGCTTCCGGGTAGAGCGACGTGGCAAAGGCGATCTCGTCCTTGTTCTCGGAAAGATGCGTCTGCACGTAGCAGTCCGGATGTTCGGCAAAGAGCGCACGGCCCATCTCCATCTGCTCGGGCGTCGAGGTGATGGCGAAGCGCGGGCTGATCGCGTAATGCGCCCGGCCCCGGCCGTGCCACTTGCCGATCAGCTGCTTCGTTTCCTCATAACCCTGCATGGGCGTGTCGCGCAGCGCATCGGGGGCGTTGCGGTCCATCATCACCTTGCCGCCGATCATCAGCATGTTTCGCTCTTCGGCGGCCGTGAAGAAGGCGTCGACGCTTTCAGGATGCACGGAGCAATAGGCAACGGCCGTGGTCGTGCCGTTGGAGAGAAGCTCGTCCATGAAGCGGCCGGCGATGAATGCGGCGTGTTGGGGCTCTTTAAACTTCTGCTCTTCGACGAAGACATAGGTGTTCAGCCATTCCAGGAGCTGCGCGCCATAGGAGGCTATCGCCTGCGTCTGCGGGAAATGCAGGTGCGTGTCGATAAACCCCGGCAGGACGAGGTTGGGACGATGGTCGGCGATCTGCACGCGCTCGCCGGCCTGTTTCGCGATGTCGCTATAGGAACCGACACCGCCGATCTTGCCGTTGACGACGAGAACGGCGCCGTCTTCGTAATAGCGATAGGCGCCGGTATCATCGATACCCTCGGGCTCCCTGACGAAGGTGAGTACGCGCCCGCGGATCAGCAGATCACTCATTGAATCGTTCCTTCTTTCATGGCCGTCTCGTACCAGGAGGCCAGCGATTGCCGTTCCTCTTCGGTGATGCCAGTGACATTGGCGGGCGGCATGGCGTGCGTGCGCCCCGCCTGCAGATAGATTTCACGCGCATGCTCGACGATGTCGCCGTCGCTTTCCAGGATGACGCCCTTCGGCGGCACGATGATGCCCTCCCAGCCGGGCTCGCGCGCGTGGCACATGGAGCAACGGCCAAGCACCGTGTCGCGCACTTTCGAGAAATCGGCCGCCGCGACGACGGCCTGCTCGGCGGTGGCCGCCCTCGCCTCTCCGCCCTCGGAAAGAACCTTGGGCACCGTCGAAAGCCACATGACGACGATGAAGAGGAGCACCGTGACCAGCCAGGTCCAGGTCGGCCTGCCCTTGCGGGCATGCTGGGTGTTGAACCAGTGGCGGATCGTGACGCCCATCAGGAAGACGAGCGAGGCGATGATCCAGTTGTACTCGGTGCCGAAGGCGAGCGGGTAGTGGTTCGACAGCATCAGGAACAGCACGGGCAGCGTCAGGTAGTTGTTGTGCGTCGAACGCTGCTTCGCCTGCTTGCCGAGCGCCGGATCGGGCGTGCGGCCAGCGATCAGGTCGGCGACCACCTTCTTCTGGTTCGGAATGATGATGAAGAACACGTTCGCCGACATGATCGTCGCGGTGAAGGCGCCGAGATGCAGGTAGGCGGCCCGGCCGGTGAAGAGCTGGGTGTAGCCCCAGGCGACCGCGACGAGAATGAAATAGAGCAGCACCATCAGGCGGGTGTTGTCGTTGCCGAGCGGCGAACGACAGATCGTGTCATAGGCAAGCCAGCCGAAGCCGAGCGATGCCAGCGAAATGGCAATCGCCGTCGGTTTCGACACGTCGAGCACGCCCGGATCGATCAGATAGAGATCGGCGCCGGCATAATAGACGAGCGCCAGCATGCCGAAACCGGAAAGCCAGGTAACGTAGGATTCCCATTTGAACCAGATCAGGTGCTCCGGCATGTTTTCAGGCGCGACCAGATATTTCTGGATGTGATAAAAGCCGCCGCCGTGGACCTGCCACTCTTCGCCGTAGGCGCCGGCCGGCAGGTCTGGGCGCTGCCGCAAGCCCAGATCGAGCGCGACGAAATAGAAGGATGAGCCGATCCAGGCAATGCCGGTGATGACATGCAGCCACCGCACCGCAAATGTCAGCCAATCCCAGGCAATGGCATATTCGTACATTCAGGCCTCCCATTTCTCTGGGCTGCATTATGTGTCATTGCTTGACGGGGCCAGAAATGCCGCGAGATCACCAAGTCTTTCAAAAAAACTATAAAATAGACGACGGTCGGGGCGGTAATCTGGGCCCTGAGGAGCAGAGGCGGGAGCATGTCCTATCTCGATAATGTGCGCGTCTTCGTGCGCGTCGTGGAACTTGGAACGCTGTCGGCCGCGGGCCGCGATCAGCGCGTCACGCCGGCTGTTGCCAGCAACAGAATCAAGGAGTTGGAGCGGCATATGGGGGTGCGCCTGTTCAACCGCACCACCCGCAAACTGACGCCAACGGAGCATGGCCGCGTCTTCTATGACGGTGCCGTCAAGATCCTCGAGGCGGTCAACGAGGCGGAAAGCGCCATCGCCGATCTGTCGCACAATCCTAAGGGCGCGGTGCGGATTACCGCGCCGCTTGGCATGGGTCGGAGGTTGATTGCGTCTGGCGTGCCCGAGTTCCACGACCGGTATCCGGACATCGAGGTCCGTCTCCGTCTTTCCGACCGCAATGTCGATATCCTGAGCGAAGGCGTCGATGTCGCCTTCCGGCTTGGTATCCTCGAGGATTCGAACTTGCGCATGCGCGGCATCATGAACTGCGATCGGGTGATCTGCGGCTCGCCGACCTATTTCGAAAAACGCGGCCTTCCCAATACGCCGGACGAGCTCATTACCGAGCGCCACGACTGTCTGCTGCTGCGCTATCCCGGCTCGAAGGAATATTACTGGACGCTGCAGACACCGGAGGGTGTGCGCAAGTTTGACGTGGGCGGTCCCTATGATTCCGACGACGGCGACGTGCTGACCGAATGGGCGCTCGACGGCCGGGGCATCATCAACAAGCCGCTTTTCGAGGTGAAGCAATATATCAACGAGGGTACACTCGTGCCGATCCTCGGCGACACGCCACCGCTCGACGCGCAGCTCGCGGCAATCTATCCGCACAAGCGTTTCCAGGATCCCAAGGTGCGCCTGATCATCGACTTCATGGCCGAGCGCTGCCAGCGGCTGATCGGCAAGATGCTGGCGGAGCCCGTGGCGCCGCGGGTGCAGGAGACTGTAACGTAGAGTGGGTCGGTCGAAACGAGAGTCCTTGGAGATCGCACGGCGTGGCGTAAGGAAATTCACCTCAAATTGCTCTTCGGAAACAGCACGCGATCGGGTTTTGCATTCATCCGCGCCAGCATTTCCTTGATCAAGCGTGTTTTGGTGCGCCCCGCTTCCTTCGGTGGCACGAGGTACCGCACGATGGCCTCAAGCCAGGTGTTCTCACTGACGCGAAAATGAACCACGGGATGCTCCTTCACTTCGAGCTCGTCGACCGGCGTTTTCGATAGGATGTCCTTATAGACCTTCACCTTCTGGCTCATGATGTCGCCGATCTGCTCTTCCACGACCTCTCTCATGGTTACCGCTACGAATTCCAGATCGCTTTCATAGGCGAGCTGGAACTTGATTTCGTTCCAGACATAGGGAAACAGCGGCCAGGAATAGTTGAAGACCGGTGTGTCGAACACGGTGGAGTTGGGAAACTTGATGATGCGTCCGCTCGGATGATCGGTCCAAAGATGTTCGCCGCCGAATTCCCATAACGTCGTGTCGAGATAGCTGACATCAACAACATCGCCATGGGCATCGCCGATGCGAATGCGGTCACCAACGCGATAAGGCGCCCTGGCGAGAATATAAATCCACGCGATGAAACTGGAGATCGGCATTTGCAACGCAAAGCCGAGAATCAATGAAACGAGGCCGAGCGAAACAACCGCAGCGTACCAGTTCACAAATAACACTGAAATGACCACGAAGATGATGGCGACGACAACGACCAATCGAAAAATGCGTTTCAGGTTGAAACGCGAAACACGATTGGGAATTCGGCCAATGAGAAAAATTTCGACGACATTCGCCACGGTCAGCATAGTGAAAATGAGAAGGCCGCCCTTGACATAATTCAGCACGCGAACGCGCAAAGGCGCGTCAAGCCATTCTAAGCGCCAATTGATCAGGACTTGGATGCCAAAAAGCAGCAAGGCAGCGGCAGCGAAGCCAACCGTCCACCAGACGTCTTGCTTGCGAAGGCGGAAGCGAAACTTTTCCTTGGGCTTTTTCGCCTTCTGCTGCATAGTCCTTGGATCAGCGGTCTGCTGCGCGGCCCGTTCGAGCCGGGAAAGATTCTCCTGTTCCTTGTCACGTCGCTCCATGGGTTCACCCCGATGGCCATCCACGCCGGCCAGTGCCTTCTCGCTTCTCGACGGCGGCTCTCCGTAATGCCTCGCCATATGGTAAGGTTTGAATGGACAATCCGCGCCAGCCCGTCGTCGTTTCGCAGGCCGATGCTTGATCAAATTCGTCCGCACGGCTTAAGACAGCGAGAGTAGTCCATTATACCATCATCAAACGCCAAATATGGGCCCTTTGCCTCCATCCATGATTGGCAACTGCTGAGTCGGTGGCGACCGTCCGCCGAAAAAGGTGTTTTGGCCACAAGGATCGGATATTCACCACCGGGGTAGTGGCGAATCGGCTTTTGGCTTCACCGATTTCCGCTCGTTGGCCGCCGCGCCCCTTGGCTGCTGCGTGAGCGCCGCCGTAAGAATCTCGGCGGCGGCCAGGGCCGCGATGACCGCAGGCCGCTTGTCTTTCACCGCAGTGCCGCCGATGGGGCAGACGAGCCTTCCAAAAAGCTCCGGCCGTTCGATGTCGCGCGACAGCCAATTCTTGAAGGTGGCGCGCTTCGTCTTTGAACCGATCATGCCGACATAGCAGGAATCCCCGCGGCCAAGCGCTTCCGCGGCGATCAGGAAATCCAAAGCATGATCGTGCGTGAGAATGACGAAGGCGCTTCCCGGCGGGGCGTCGCGCACGACCGCCTCGGGCATCGCCGTGAGGCAGGTTTCGATACCGGGCACGTCGACAGCCGAAAGCTCCGGCTCGCGGGTGTCGACAAGCACGGTCCTGACCGGCGCGAGCGACAGCGCCATGGCGAGCGCACCGCCGACATGGCCGGCCCCGAAGACATAGACATGCGGACGGTGCGCGATTTCGGTGTCGCGGCGCGCGATCAATGCGGCTCGGGTTTCTGGATCAACAGCCTTGAACGCAAGCGCGACCCGCCCGCCGCAGCACTGGCCGATCTCCGGTCCGAGCGGGATCGTCAGCCGGTCATCGGTGGCTGCTCCTTTGAGCAGTTGCCGGGCATGATCGATCGCCATGTATTCCAGCTGACCGCCGCCGATCGTGGCGAAGGTGCGATCCTTGGAGACGAGCATCCAGGCATCCGTGTCGCGCGGCGTCGAGCCGGCCGCTCCCGACACCTCGACGAGGATGCAGGCCGCATCGCCGCTCAGGAAATGCCGAATGTCCTCTCTGCTCGTCATGCCGGTCATCCATCCGCTTTGTCATACGACGCCACGCTGCGCAGCCGCTCGATCGCCATCAGCACCCGTTCCGGTGTTGCCGGGGCATCAATGCGCGGCGGAATACGATACTCCGCAACGCTTGCCGCCGCCATGGATATCGCCTCAAGGACGGAAATGCCCAGCATGAAGGGCGGTTCCCCGACCGCCTTCGAACGGCGGATCGTCTCCTCGCGATTGACCGACCACTCCGCCAGGCGGACCTTGAAGACGCGCGGACGGTCGGAGGCGAGCGGGATCTTGTAGGTGGAAGGCGCATGGGTGCGCAGGCGCCCCTTCGCGTCCCACCACAATTCCTCCGTCGTCAGCCACCCCATGCCCTGCACGAAGGCGCCCTCCACCTGGCCGAGGTCGAGGGCAGGATTGAGCGACTTGCCGACGTCATGGAGGATGTCGGTGCGCTCGACCTGGTATTCGCCGGTCAGGGTATCGACGCTGACCTCGGAGCATGAGGCGCCGTAGGCATAGTAGTAGAACGGACGCCCCCTTCCCTCGGAACGGTCCCAATGGATCTTCGGTGTCTTGTAGAAGCCGGCGGCCGAAAGCTGGACGCGCGCTCCATAGGCAGATTTGATGAAGTCGGCAAAGGCAATGCGCTCGCTGCCGATCCGCACCATGTTCGGTTCGAAGGCAACGTCCGCTTCGTCGACGCCGTAGCGTTCGACCGCGAAGCGCACCAGCCGCGCCTTGATCTGCTGCGCCGCATTGGCGGCCGCCATGCCGTTCAGGTCGGAGCCCGAGGACGCGGCCGTCGCCGACGTGTTCGGCACCTTGCCGGTCGAAGTGGCCGTCACCTTGATCCGGTCGAGATCGACCTGGAACTCGTCCGCGACGACCTGGGCAACCTTGGTGTAGAGCCCCTGTCCCATCTCGGTGCCGCCGTGGTTCAGGTGGATCGAGCCATCCGTGTAGACATGGACGAGAGCGCCGGCCTGGTTGTATTCGGTCTTGGTGAAGGAGATGCCGAACTTGACCGGCGTCAGCGCGATGCCGCGCTTGATGAAATGGTTCTTCCGGTTGAAGGCAAGCACCGCCTGCCGCCGGACGGAGTAGTCCGCCGACGCTTCGAGTTCCTCGATGATCCGGCCGATGATGTTGTCTTCCACGGTCTGGTGGTAGGGGGTGAGATTGCGCCCCTCGCCGCCGTAGAAATTGAGCTTGCGGATCTCCAGCGGATCCTTGCCGAGCGTATAGGCGATGTCCTCGATCATCCGCTCGCCGCCGACCATGCCCTGCGGCCCGCCGAAGCCGCGGAAGGCGGTATTCGAGACGGTATTCGTCTTGAGCGGACGCGAGCGCAGCCGCACGTTCGGGTAGAAATAACAATTGTCAGCGTGGAAGAGCGCACGGTCGGTCACCGGACCGGAGAGATCGGCAGAAAAACCGCAGCGGGCAGCGAAGACGGCGTCCACCGCCTCAATGCGGCCGTTGTCGTCAAAGCCGATTTTGTAGTCGACATGAAAGTCGTGGCGCTTGCCGGTCGCCGTCATGTCGTCGTCGCGGTCGGGACGCACCTTGACAGCGCGGCGGTATCTCCTCGCGGCGAGTGCCGCAACCGCCGCGAAAAGATTCGCCTGCGTCTCCTTGCCGCCGAAGGCCCCGCCCATGCGGCGGACGTTCACGGTGATCGCGCTCGACGGTACGGCGAGCACCTGGGCGACCATGTGCTGCGTCTCGCTCGGATGCTGGGTGGAGGAAATCACGGTCACCTCGTCGTCCTCGCCGGGGATGGCGAAGGAGATATGGCCCTCGAGATAGAAATGATCCTGGCCGCCGATCCGCATTTCGCCCTGGACGAGGTTGCTCGCCCTGGCGAAACCGGCATCGATATCGCCGCGCTCGAGCTTCAGGGGATCGACCACCATCGGATAATTGGCGGCCGCCGCCTCGACGACATCGGTCACATGCGGCAGATCGCGGTATTCGATCTTGACCTTCACGGCAGCGCGCCGGGCGGCGTCGCGCGACGTGGCGATCACCGCAAAGATCGGCTGGCCATGGAACTCGACCTTGCCGGTCGCAAAGACAGGATCGTCGTGCTTGTGGGCCGGGCTGATGTCGTTCACGCCCGGAATGTCATCGGCCGCCAGAATACCGACGACCCCCGGGCTTGCGCTCACCGCCTCGAAATCGATTGACAGGATCTCCGCATGGGCGCGCTGCGAAAGCCCCAGATAGCCGTGCAACGTGCCGGCCGGCTCCGGAATGTCGTCGATATATTCGGCCGTGCCGGACACATGCTTGTGGCCGGACTCATGCCGTTCCTTCTCGTGGACGCCGCCGCGGATGCGGTCGATGGGCTGCATCACATTCATCGGTCCACCCCTCTAGACAGCCACCGCGACTGTGCGGTCGACACGGACATTTCTTGTGTCCTGCGTTTCCAAGTGGAACCGCCGCAGGAGGTTCTTGGCGACAAGCATCCGGTAGTCCGCCGAGGCGCGCCAGTCGCTCAAAGGCGTGAAATCCTGCTCGAAGACGATGACGGCAGCGCTGACCGCCGTTTCGTTCCAGACCGCCCCCTTGAGCACGGCCTCGACATTCGATGCGCGCTTCGGCGTGCCGGCCATGCCGCCGAAGGCGATCGTCGTATCCGCGACCCGGCCTTCGCCGTCGAGCCTCACACGGAAAGCACCGCAGACGGAGGAAATATCCTCGTCGAGCCGCTTCGAAACCTTGTAGACGGCGAAACGGTCGGCCTTGCCCAAGAATGGAATCCGGACGGACTCGACGAATTCGCCGGGCTGGCGATCCTGCCTTCCATAGGCGATGAAGAAGGACTCGAGCGGCAGCGTCCGTCGTTCCCCGCCCTTGCGCAACGTCACAGACGCTCCAAGCGCAATCAGCGCCGGGGGCGTATCGCCGATCGGCGAGCCGTTGGCGATATTGCCGCCGATGGTCCCCATATTGCGCACCTGCGCGCCGCCGATCCGGTCCCAGAGCTCGCGCAGTTGCGGGAAATGCCGGATGATCACCGGATAGGCTTCGGTGTAGCTCACCCCGGCGGCGAGCGTGATGCCGCCATCATCGACGGAAATCCGGCGCAGCTCCTCCAGGTGGGAAAGGTGAACGACCGGCGCGATGTCGCGCATGAACTTCGTCACCCACAGCCCGACATCGGTGGAGCCTGCGACGATCGTTGCCTTTGGATTGGCGTCGAGGACTGCGGCGAAATCATCCAGCGAAGCCGGCAGCACCACGCGTTCGTCCTCGCTGCCGAGCTCGACGCGGTAGCCGTCCCTGAGGTCAGCGAGCTGGCGCACGATCTTCTCGCGTTCGGACACCAGCGGGTCCTTGCCGACCTCGCCGATCGACGAAATCGCCTCAGCGGCGCGGATGATTGCGGCATAACCGGTGCAACGACAGAGATTGCCCTGCAGGGCCTTTTCGATTTCCTGGATGCAAGGCCTGGGGTTTTCCATCCAGAGGCCGTAAAGCGACATGACGAAACCCGGCGTGCAGAAGCCGCATTGCGAGGCGTGCGTGTCGACGATGGCCTGCTGCACGGGATGGAGCGGCCCGCCGGATTGGGCGAGCGCCTCGACCGTGACGACATGACAGCCATCGAGGGAGGCGACGAATCGGATGCAGGCGTTGACGGATTCGTATTTCAGCCCGCCGTCGTAAAGGCGGCCGACAAGCACCGTACAGGCACCGCAGTCCCCTTCCGCACAGCCTTCCTTGGTGCCGCGCAGATTGCGGCCGATGCGCAGAAAATCGAGCAGCGTCTGGACGGGCGAGACATCGGCAAGCTCGACCAGCCGGTCGTTCAAGAGGAAGCGGATGGTGTTGCGGATTTCGATCGTCATGGCCGGTCAGCTCCCGCGATAGGTGGAATAGCTGTAGGGCGAGAGCAGCAGCGGCACGTGGTAATGCGCGTCGTTATCGGCGATACCAAAGCGGATCGGGATAACGTCGAGGAACGGGTTGGCGTCCTCGGCTCTCAGATATTCGCCGGCGTGGAAGCGTAGCTCATAGACACCGCACTTCATCGACTCCCCGCTGAGCAGCGGCTCGTCGCAACGGCCGTCGTCATTCGTGCGGGCAGAAGCGAGACGCTCCCGCCACTCGCCATCGAGGCGGTAAAGCTCGATGCGCAGGTTCGCGGCTGGCTTGCCGCTTGCCGTATCCAGCACATGGGTCGTCAGACGCCCGGCGTTTGCGCCATGAGTTTGCATGCGTGTCGCTCCTCCCACTCAATCTCGATGAATGAAGTATCCGAAGGCGCAGCACCTTTGTGTAGCGGGCCCGAGCTTCGAGACTTTCAAATTTTTCGGGGGGAATAAGCCTATAGATTTCTGGCTACGACTGGTCATCCAGAGACGCTATCAGGAGGAATAGTTGCATGAGATATCCCCGAGATCTCCAGGGCTACGGCCCGAACCCGCAAGCCACTTGGCCGGATGAGGCGCGGATCGCCGTTCAGTTCGTCGTCAATTATGAAGAGGGCGGCGAGAACTGCGTGTTGCACGGCGACGCGGCGTCGGAGGCGTTCCTGTCGGAAATCGTCGGCTCTCAGGCCTGGCCCGGCAAGCGCCACTGGAACATGGAGTCGATCTATGAATATGGCGCGCGCGCTGGCTTCTGGCGACTGCACCGGCTGTTTACCGACAGGCAAGTGCCGGTCACCGTCTACGGCGTCGCGACAGCGCTGAAGCGGTCGCCGGCGCAGGTCGTCGCCATGCAAGATGCGGGGTGGGAAATCGCCTCCCACGGCCTCAAGTGGATCGAGCACAAGGATTTCAGCGTCGAACGGGAACGCGCCGAGATCGCCGAGGCGATCCGGCTGCACACGATCGTCACCGGCGAGCCGCCACGCGGCTGGTATACCGGTCGTTGTTCGGAAAACACGCTCGATCTCGTCACCAAGGCTGGTGGCTTCGACTACGTTTCCGACTCCTACGCCGACGACCTGCCCTACTGGCACGAGCACGAGAACCGGCATCAGCTCGTCATCCCCTATACGCTCGACGCCAACGACATGCGGTTTGCGACGGCGCAGGGCTTCAACAGCGGCGACCAATTCTTCAGCTATCTGAAGGACAGCTTCGATGTTCTCTATGCAGAAGGGAAAGCGGGATCGCCGAAGATGATGAGCATCGGCCTTCACTGCCGCCTCGCCGGCCGGCCCGGTCGGGCGGCGGCGCTTGCGCGCTTCATCGACTATGTGAAGAGCCACGACAGGGTTTGGCTGGCCCGCCGCATCGACATCGCCCGCTATTGGGCCGAGACCTATCCGTTCCAATCGAACGACGGTCGACCATCGCGGCTATCCGAAGAGGTCTTCGTCGCCCGCTTCGGCGGGATCTTCGAACATTCGGACTGGATCGCAAAGCGCGCTTTCGCGGGCGAACTGTCGCCGGCCAATGACACGGCGACCGGCCTGCACGCGGCCTTGACCACCGTCTTTCGCGAGGCGGGCGACGCGGAACGGCTCGCTGTCCTCAACGCTCACCCCGATCTTGCCGGCAAGCTCGCGCAGGCCAAACGCCTGACCGAGAGCTCGACCACCGAGCAGGCCTCGGCCGGTCTCGACGCCCTGACGGACCGGGAGCGTGAGCGCTTCACGGAGCTCAACGCTGCCTATGTCGAGAAGTTCGGCTTCCCCTTCATCATTGCGGTCAGGGGCCGCAGCAAGGACGACATCCTCGCCGCCTTCGAAAGCCGCATCGGCAACGACCGCGAGACCGAGTTGGAGACGGCTTGCCGGCAGGTGGAGCGGATCGCCCTGCTGCGCTTGCGCGATATGCTGCCGGACTAATCGAGACTGTCAGTCGTTCAATGAAAATCGGCCGTACCCGGGTCCGGCCGATTTCTTTTGTCTATGTGAGGGGCGCTGGCGCCCCTCACATAGATTTCTCAGCCGCCGAAGAAAGCGAAGCGCACGATAAACAAGGCGGCGACGATCTGCGTGGCGGGATGGACGACATTCCACTTGCCAGTGCAGACCTTGAGGACCACGTAGCTCACGAAGCCGAAGGCGAGGCCGTTGGCGATCGAGTAGGTGAAAGGCATGGCGATCGCCGTCAGGGCCGCCGGTGCCGCCTCGGTCAGGTCATCCCACTCGATTTCCGTAAGCTCGCGCATCATCAGCCCCGCTACGTAGAGCAGCGCAGGCGCCGTCGCATAGGACGGAACGGCGGCGGCAAGCGGCGAGATGAAGAGTGCGGCAAGGAACAGCACCGAAATCGTCAGCGCGGTGAGACCGGTGCGGCCGCCCGCCTGCACGCCGGAGGCGCTCTCGACATAGGCCGTGGTGCTGCTGGTGCCGATCAGCGAGCCGGCGATGATGGCCGAACTATCGGCGAGCAGCGCCCGGCCGAGGCGGTTCGGCTTGCCTTCTTCGACAAGTTTCGCCCGCTTGGCGACGCCGATCAGCGTGCCGGTGGCATCGAAGACCTCGACGAGCACGAAGACCAGGATGACATGAACGAGACCGCCATGCAGCGCGCCCATGATGTCGAGCTGCAGGAAAGTCGGAGCGATGCTCGGCGGCGCCGCGACCACGCCCTTGAACTCGGAGACGCCCAGGAACATCGACAGGACCGTGACCACGAGGATGCCGATCAGGATCGAACCCCGGACCTTCAGCGAGTCGAGCACGGCGATGACGAAAAAGCCGAGGATGGCGAGCAGCGGACCGGTCTGCTTCAGGTCGCCGAGGCCGACGAGCGTCGCCGGATTGTCGACGACGATGCCGGCGTTCTTCAGCGCGATGATGCCGAGGAACAGGCCGATACCGGTCGCGATGGCGCTGCGCAGCGAATGCGGGATGCCGGCAATCAGCCAGCTTCTGACCCCGGTAACGGTCAGCAGCAGAAAGATGAGGCCGGAAATGAACACGGCGCCGAGTGCCTGTTGCCAGGTGAAGCCGAGAGCGGCCACGACCGTGAAGGCAAAGAAGGCATTGAGGCCCATGCCGGGCGCCATGCCGATCGGCCAATTGGCGACGAGCGCCATGACGGCTGAACCGAGCGCCGCGGCGAGACAGGTCGCGACGAAGATAGCGTTGCGATCCATGCCGGTGGTCGACAGGATGTCCGGATTGACGAAGATGATGTACGACATCGTCAGGAATGTCGTGAGGCCGGCGACCAGCTCCGTGCGGATCGTCGTGTCATGCTCTTTCAGTTTGAAAAGCCGTTCAAACATTATTCCTCCCTGAGATCACGATGACCCTGGATGAACCAAGGCCGTGATCGATCCTCCTAGATTGGAGCGGGTCCAGACGGAAAACCGCTCACATTTTTCCTGATCCCGCTCTGGCAGCAGTCATCTCGACGCGGCCGAACGACTGAGACCGGAAAGCTGCTCCTCCAACTCCCGGCTGTTCCCATTTCGATCGCAACAAGCGTCTGCGATCCAGGCCATGCGGCCTCGCCGGACGGGGACCCCATGCAGCAGCTTAATTGTGCGACGTTGCACGCATCATCGCTAGCCGCCCATTTCGACGCCGAATGCGAAAGACTTTCAAATTTTCAAGGGCATTCCGCCGGATTTTCTTGGAAAAATCGGCCTCATCAGGAGGCAATGCGGCCAAGCGGTTCTGCTGCCACCTGCCGACTGTGGATCGCCAGACTAGTGCAGGCCTCCGACCCCCAGCAGGCGATCGACGGCCGTGTGATCCTTGGTAAGGTCTGCGGGTGCTCCGCTCCAGGCAAGCCGTCCCCGCTCCAGGATGATGACGTGGTCGGCGAAATCGAGCGCACTCTGGATGCGCTGTTCGACCAGCAGGATCGTCATGTCGCCGGTCTTCGCGAGCTCGGCGAAGGCCTTCATCAATTCCTCGCAGATCACCGGCGCCAGGCCTTCGAGCGGCTCGTCGAGGAGTAGAACGGAGGGACGTCCGAGAATGGACCGGGCGGTCGACAGCATCTGCTGCTCGCCGCCGGAAAGTTGGGAGCCAAGGTTCTTCCGCCGCTCGTAAAGTCGCGGAAACATCTCGTAGGCTTCCTTGAGCGCGCTTTTCGGGCGCCCTTTGAGGCCAACGAAGAGGTTTTCCTCGACCGTCAGGGTCGGAAAGACACAGCGCGCCTGCGGCACGAAGCCAAGGCCCTTCAAGGCCCGCGACGCGCTCGGCAACGCCGTGACATCCGTCTCGCCGATCAGGATGCTTCCCTCATAGCGGCGCGTTTGGCCGGCGAGGGTGGCAAGCAGCGTCGTCTTGCCCATGCCGTTGCGGCCGAGCACCGCAAGCCGCGCGCCGGCGGGCACCGAAAACGAGATCCCTTCCAGTACCCGCGTCGGCCCGTAACCTGCGGAGAGGTTCTCGACTTCAAGCGGCGTGGCTGGCATTGGCATAGCTCCCGAGATAGGCCGCGCGCACGCGCGGATCCTTGGTGACCTCCGACGGCGACCCGTCGAAGATGATCGTTCCGGCGGCGAGCACGATGACACGCTTGGCAAAGCGGAAGACGAGATCCATGTCGTGTTCGATCATCAGCACGGCGAGATCGGCCGGAAGGTCTGCCAGCGCCTGTTCGATGCGGCCAGTATCGCTTTGCGGCACGCCGGCAGCCGGTTCGTCGAGGAGCAGCACCTTGGGCTTCAGCGCCAGTGCCACGGCGATCTCCAGAAGTCGCTGCTGGCCATAGGCGATCTCGCTCACGCGCCGGTGCATCAGCTCGCGCAAACCCAGCTTACCGAGAAGCTCGCTCACTTCGGCCATGACCTCCGGCATCGACAGGAATTGGCCGAACATGCGCCCTGCCCTCCCATCACGCTGCAGCACCGCAAGTGCCACGTGTTCGGCCGGCGTCATGTCCTGGAAGAGGCGCGTCACCTGGAAAGAACGTACGAGTCCCTGCCGTACCCGTCCGACTGCATTGGATCGTGTGACGCTTTCGCCGCCGATCAGCACGTCGCCGGAATCCGGCGTCAGGTTGCCGGTGACGAGATTGACGAAGGTCGTCTTGCCGGCGCCGTTCGGGCCGATCAGCGCGACGCGATCGCCCGGAGCCATGACGAGGCTGACGTCGTTGGTCACGGCAAGGCCGCCAAAGGAGCGCTTGAGGTTCCTGACTTCGAAGAGAGGACTCATCGGGCAGCCCCCCGCCATCTGGACGCCAGACCGGCAGCCGTGCCGTAGAGACCCTTTGGCGCGAAGAGCACGACGGCGATCAAAAGGGCGCCGACCATTGTCAGCCAGTGGAACGGGTTGGCGGCGGAGACAATGTCCTCGAAGAACATGAAGACGATCGTGCCCGTGAGCGCGCCGAAAAGAGAGCCCGTGCCGCCAAGGACCAGCATGACAAGGCTCTCGGCCGAAAGCGTGAAGGAGAGGCTGTCGAGTCCGACCACCTGCGTCGAGATGGCATTGAGCGCGCCGCCCGTGCCGGCAACCGCGCCGGAAATCACATACATCTTCATCAGCGCCAGCTTCGGCGAGGCGCCCATGGCGCGAACCCGGACCGAGTCTTCCTTGATGCCGCGGCAGAGCATGCCGAAGGGCGAACGGACGACGAGCCGCAGGAGCGTGAAGACGGCCGCCAGAAGAACGATGCCGAAGACATATGCAGTGCGGCCCCAGAGGTCGAATTCGAAGTAGCCGAGCAGCGGATCAGGCGCGATACCGGCCAGGCCGTCGCTGCCGCCCGTCCAGACGGAGGCCTTGTTCGCAAACTCGTGAAACAGATGTATGAGCGCGATCGACAGGACGAGTTGCGGAAGACCATGGGCACGAAGAATGACAATGCCGCAGACAAGGCCGGCAAGCGCACCGCCGAGAATGCCGCAGGCGAGCATCAGCAGCGGATCGGTGAGGCCGAAGTGCACCGCGGCAATGCCGGCGGCATAGGCACCAGTGCCGAAGAGCGCCGCATGGCCGAGCGTCGCGACGCCGCAATAACCCGTCACGAGGTCGAGGGACAGAACCAGGAGCGCGATCGCCGTCATGCGGGTGAGGAGCGCCAGGTTGTTTGGAAACAACAGATAGCCGATCACGGCCAGCCCGAGGATCACGGCCAGACCGGCGAGGTCGCGGCCGAACTTTCGCCCTTTGCCGGGCGCGCCTGCCAGTGCATCGTTCATCGTTGCCATGGTCATTCTCTAATCCTTCCGGCAAGGCCGCGTGGGAAGACGCAGACGATGGCGATGACCGCGAGATAGAAGAAGAATTCGCCGAATTCCGGCACCAGATAGCGCCCGGCCGTGTCGATGCCGCCGAGCAACAGGCAGGCAATCAGCGCGCCCGGTATCGATCCGGCCCCACCGACGGACACGACGACCAGGAAGGTCACCATGTAACGCAGGGCGTAGTAGGGCTCGACCGGGAGCAGTTCGGCGCCGACCACGCCTCCCAATCCCGCCAGACCGACGGCAACGGCAAAGCTCACCGCGTAGACGATTTCGGTGCGAACTCCGAGGGCGGCCGCCATGGC
This sequence comes from Sinorhizobium fredii USDA 257, assembly GCF_000265205.3. NCBI lineage: Bacteria > Pseudomonadati > Pseudomonadota > Alphaproteobacteria > Hyphomicrobiales > Rhizobiaceae > Ensifer > Ensifer fredii. The sequence continues at coordinate 1,014,360 of NC_018000.1, read as the reverse complement.
CGCGTTGTCGACGGCCGCTCTCAGCTTCACGCCGAAGCCAGTTCTCTCGATCAGATACCAGAGAGCAGCAGCGACGGAGAGACCGCAGGCGATCGCGAAAATCCGGTGCGTGGCGATCGAGCGGAAGCCGAGATCGACCGATCCCTGAAGCCCCGGGGGCAGAGGAACCGTCTTCAGCGTCGGGCCAAAGACGTAATTGGCAATGCCGATGATGCAGAAGGTGATGCCGATCGTCATCAACACCTGGGTGAGTTCCGGCGCTCCGTAGATGCGCCGGTAAAGCAGGCGCTCGACCGGAACGGCGATGACGATCGTTCCGAATACGGCAAGCAGCACCGCAAAGCCGTAGCCGAGCCCCAGGTCGCGTGCTGCATAGGAGGCGATATATCCACCGATCATGGCGAAGGCGCCATGGGCGAGGTTGACCACCCGCATGAGACCCATGGTGACGGAAAGACCGATCGAGATCACGAACAGCACCATGCCGTAAGCGAGCGCGTCGACCGCTATGCTGAAGACGGTTTGCATGAGCTCATCCTATTTCCGGTGGCGCGGAGCCTCGGGCCCGCATTCATGCCGGTGGATCTTACTTCAGCGCCGCAAGGCCGGGATCGCCCTGCTTCTCGAAGGTTGCGATCTCCTTGTTGTAATAGGAGCCGTCCTCGGCCTTGGCGACTTCGCGCAGGTAGATGTTCTGGGTGATATGGCGAGATTCCGCATCGATCGATACGGGCCCGCGCGGGCTGGTCCAGGAAAGCCCCTTGACGGCATCGATCGCCTTCTGCGCGTCCTGCTCGCCGCCGGTCGCCTCGATCATCTTGTAGACGACATGCATGCCGTCATAGGCACCGACCGAGGGAAACGAAAGTTCGGCCGGATTGCCGATCGCCTTGCCGGCCGCCTCGACGAACGTCTTGTTCTCCGGCGAATCGTGCGAGACCGCGTAGTGGAAGGTCGTCTGGATCCCGAGCGCCGCTTCGCCGAGTGCCGGCAGGTCCGACTCCTGCGTCAGGTCGCCCGGCGCGAAGAACTTGATGCCAGACTCCTTCAGGCCGTTTTCGTTGAACGACTTCACGAAACCCAGCGTCGTCGGACCGGACGGCAGAAAGGCGAAGACCCCTTCGGCTCCCGAATCCTTGATTCGCTGCATGATCGGCGAGAAGTCGTTGGTGGCGAGCGGCATGCGGATCGCCTCGACGACCTGTCCACCCACGGCTTCGAAGCCTTTCTTGAAAGCGTTCTCTGCATCGACACCAGGTCCATAATCGCTGACCACCGAAATGACCTTCGAGACGCCGGCGTCCTTCGCCACCTTGGCGATCGGCGTCGAGGTCTGCCAGAGCGTGAAGGAGGTGCGCACGACCAGCGGGCTCTTGGTGACGATCGCTGAAGTCGCGGCGTTCATGATGACGAGCGGCACGTTCGCCTGCTCGAGCAGCGGCGTCACTGCCATGGCGTCCGGGGTGAAGTAGAAGCCGGCGAGATACTGCACGCCGTCCTTGACGACGAGCTCCTGCGCCAGCGCCTTGGATTGGGCGGGATCCGGCTGCGGCACGTCCCGGTAGATGACTTCAATATCATCGTCTCCGACTTTGCTGCCGTTCAGCGCCATATAGGCGTCGATGCCAGCCTTGAAGTTCTTACCCTGCAGCGCAAACGGACCGGAAAACGGCCCAATGACGCCGATCTTGATCGTGTCGGCCTGAGCCGCACCGCCAATTGTAAGTGCCGCCAGCACGGCAAGAATAGTCCGTTTCATTTTACCTCCCCACGACACCCGGCTCACTCCCGGCCGGCGTCCTCCTAAGATCTTGCAAAACTTGATCACCGTCAGTTTGCCATGTGAAGCAATGGTGAATAATGAAAGATAACCCGCCCCACATAACTTGCCAGTTATGAATCATGCCACTTATTCACCACACGGCGAAGGCCTCCCTTGAAAGCTAACGCACCAATGCCCAGAACGCATTGCCATTGGCCGGGTCAAAACGGCAGCCCCACGTAGTTCTCGGCGAGCGCTGTCGCGGCGGCCCGGGAATGGGTGAGATAGTCGAGTTCGGCCTCCTGGATCTTCTGGTCGAAATCGCTGGTGTCGGGAAAGCGGTGCATTATCGTCGTCATCCACCAGGAAAAGCGAACCGCCTTCCAGACACGCGCGAGCGCCCGGGCCGAATAGGCGTCGATGCCGGCATTGGAGTGGTCCTGATAATGCTCGAGCAGGCTCTCGAACAGGTAGTGCACGTCGCTCGCTGCAAGGTTCAGCCCCTTGGCGCCGGTCGGCGGCACGATATGGGCGGCATCGCCCACAAGAAACAGCCGGTGAAATCGCATCGGTTCGGTGACGAAAGATCGAAGCGGTGCTATCGACTTCTCGAAGGATGGCCCGGTCACCACCCGTTCTGCGTGATGGGCCGGCAGGCGGCGTCGCAGTTCGTCCCAGAAGCGCTGGTCGTCCCATTCCTCGAGCCTCTCGTCGAGCGAGCACTGGATATAGTAACGGCTGCGGCTCAGCGACCGCATGGAACAGAGCGCGAAGCCGCGCGGATGGTTGGCATAAACCAATTCGTGTTCGACCGGCGGCACGTCGGCGAGGATGCCGAGCCAGCCGAAGGGATAGACCTTCTCGAAGGCGCGGATCGCCCGCTCCGGCGCGGCCTTGCGGCTAACCCCGTGAAAGCCGTCGCAGCCAGCGATGAAATCGCAGTCGATGCGATGTGTAACGCCGTCCTTTTCATAGGTGACGTAAGGCGCCCGGCCGTCGAAATCATGGGGCGTGACGTTGGCAGCCTCGTAGACCGATAACGCCCCCGCCTCTTCGCGATGGTCCATCAGGTCGCGGGTGAGTTCCGTCTGCCCATAGATCATCACGCGCTTGCCGCCCGTCAGCCCGAAGAGGTCGATGCGATGGTCGCGGCCGTCGAAGGCGAGCGAGAATCCATCATGCGGCAACCCTTCGGCATGCATGCGGGCCCCCGACCGGGCCTCGTCCAACAGCCGCATGGTGCCCTCCTCGAGAACACCGGCGCGCACCCGGCCGAGGATGTGCTCCTTGCTGGCGCGGTCGAGGACAAGATTGTCGATCCCCGCCTGGGTCAGCAATTGTCCGAGCAGGAGACCGGACGGCCCGGAACCGATGATGACGACTTGGGTTCGCATGCACTTCCTAACCTGGAGCATCGCACTGGCGGCCAAGCCGCATTGTCCGCCTGCACCAGAATTGTCATTTGTCAGGAAGTTTGCGCGCTGGAGGCCCTTGTCTCAATGGACATTTCGGCCAAGTAATTGGACTTATCGAACATTGGCACTGGGGGAGGCGGAGTGAAGCGAACGGTCCCGACCTATGAGCTTTACGGCGAGGAATCCGGAGAACGACCGGATTTCTGGCTGCATTGCGAGACGATCCCTTCGCGCAGCCGCCTGCATCATTGGGAAATCGGTCTGCATCGCCACGAGAGCTTCTTTCAGATCCTGTACATCGCCAGGGGTTCGGGCGATGCCCTGTTCGGGGAGACGCCGCAACCGATTTCGCCGCCGGCGGTAATCACCGTCCCGCCCGCCGTCAGCCATGGCTTCCGCTTTTCCCCCGATATCGACGGTTTCGTCTTCACGGTGCTCGCCTCGCACCTGCCGGTCGCGCCCGGCGGCCGCAGCCGGCTCGGCACTTGGCTGGCGACAGCTCGCCTGACGCCGCTCGGCGGCAGCGAGGACGGCCGCTACGTTGCCGAGACGTTGAAGCGCCTGGCCGAGGAATGGGAGGCGCGAGGCAGCCACCGCACTGGGCTGCTCGATGCCTATCTCACGACGGTGCTGGGGCTAACGGCGCGGCTCGCAGAAGCGCCGCGCGCCCACGAGTCAGCCGGGGAGAGCGAGAACGAGCGGCGTATGGAACGTTTCGATGCGCTGCTCAGGCAGCATTATCTGACCCACCGGCCGGCCGCCTTCTATGCACGCGCGCTCGGTTTGTCCCCGACCCATCTCAACCGGGTGGTCCGGGCGATGGCCGGGCAGAGCGTCCACGAGGTGATTGCCGGACGGCTGCTGGAGGCAGCGCGGCGCGAACTCGTCTTCACCCGTGCCAGCATCCAAGAGATCAGCTTCCGCCTCGGCTTTTCCGACGCGGCCTATTTCTCGCGCTTCTTCGTCCGCCACGTCGGCATGACGCCGCGGACCTGGCGGATCGCGGAGCGGCAAAAGCTCGGTGTCTGACAGTGCTTGGGCCGACGATCTGCACGGTCCAACAGCTACTCGGGCACGGCTGGAACGCAGCCGTGCCCGAGTGAATTTTCAGCTCCGATCAGACGAGGTCGAAGCGGTCCGCGTTCATTACCTTCGTCCAGGCCGCCACGAAATCGCGCACGAACTTTTCCTGCGCATCGCTCTGGCCGTAGACCTCGGCAAGCGCTCTCAGTTGGGAATTCGAACCGAAGACGAGGTCGACGCGGGTCGCGGTCCACTTCATTTCGTCCGTATTGCGGTCGCGTCCCTCGAAGACGTACTTCGATTCCGGAGAGACCTTCCAGGCTGTACCCATATCGAGCAGATTGACGAAGAAGTCGTTGGTGAGCGTCTCGGGGCGCGTCGTAAAGACGCCGTGCTGGACCTGTCCGACATTGGCGTTCAGCACGCGCATGCCGCCGACGAGAACCGTCATTTCCGGCGCGGTCAGCGTCAGAAGCTGCGCCCTGTCGATCAGCAACTCCTCGGGCGAAATCAAATAGTCGCCCTTCTGATAGTTGCGGAAGCCCTCGGAGATCGGTTCCAGGACCGCGAAGGAGTCCGCATCGGTCTGTTCCTGCGTGGCGTCGGTGCGGCCCGGCGCAAAGGGAACCTCGATGTCGTGACCAGCGTTCATCGCGGCCTTCTCGATGGCCGCCGCGCCGCCAAGGACGATCAGGTCGGCAAGCGATACCTTCTTGCCGCCAGACTGGGCGTCGTTGAACGCCTTCTGGATGCCTTCGAGCGTTTCGAGCACGGTCGCGAGCTGGGCCGGCTGGTTGACCTCCCAATCCTTCTGCGGTGCGAGGCGGATGCGGGCACCGTTCGCCCCGCCGCGCTTGTCGGAGCCGCGGAAGGTCGACGCCGACGCCCAGGCGGTCGAGACCAGCTGGGAGACCGGCAGTCCGGACGCGAGAATCTTCTCCTTCAGATCGGCGATGTCCTGGGCGTCGATCAGCGGGTGGTCGACGGCCGGGACCGGATCCTGCCAGATCAGTTCCTCTGCCGGGACCTCCGGACCGAGGTAGCGCACCCGCGGGCCCATGTCGCGGTGGGTCAGCTTGAACCAGGCGCGGGCAAATGCATCCGCGAATTGATCCGGGTTTTCGAAGAACCGCCGCGCGATCTTTTCGTAGGCAGGGTCGAAGCGCAGCGCAAGGTCGGTCGTCAGCATGGCCGGCGCGTGGCGCTTCGACGCGTCGTGCGCATCCGGAACAGTACCGGCGCCGGCGCCATGTTTCGGCGTCCACTGATGGGCGCCGGCCGGGCTCTTCGTCAGTTCCCATTCGTAGCCGAACAGGTTCCAGAAGAAGTTGTTGCTCCACTTCGTCGGTGTTGTCGTCCAGGTGACTTCGAGGCCGCTGCCGATCGTGTCACCGCCCTTGCCGGTTCCGAAGCTGCTTGTCCAGCCGAAACCCATCTCTTCAATACCGGCCCCTTCGGGCTCGACGCCGACATGTGCGGCGTCGCCCGCGCCGTGGGTCTTGCCGAAGGTATGGCCGCCGGCAATGAGGGCGACGGTTTCTTCGTCGTTCATCGCCATGCGCGCGAAGGTCTCGCGGATGTCGCGGGCGGCGGCAAGCGGATCCGGGTTGCCGTTCGGCCCCTCAGGGTTCACATAGATCAGCCCCATCTGCACGGCAGCGAGGGGCTTTTCGAGGTCGCGCTCGCCCGTGTAGCGCTTGTCGGCAAGCCACGTATCCTCGGCGCCCCAATAGACGTCTTCCTCGGGCTCCCAGACATCGGCGCGGCCGCCGGCGAAGCCGAAGGTCTTGAAGCCCATCGACTCCAGGGCAACATTGCCGGTGAGGATCATCAGGTCGGCCCAGGAGATCCTGTTGCCGTATTTCTGCTTGATCGGCCAGAGCAGCCGGCGCGCCTTGTCGAGATTGACGTTGTCCGGCCAGCTGTTGAGCGGCGCGAAGCGCTGTTGACCGGCGCCTGCACCGCCACGGCCGTCGCCCGTGCGGTAGGTACCGGCGCTATGCCAGGCCATGCGGATGAAGAGCGGTCCGTAATGGCCGAAATCGGCCGGCCACCAATCCTGCGAATCGGTCATCAGCGCATGGAGATCCTTCTTCAAGGCGTCCAGATCGAGCTTCTTGAATTCTTCGGCATAGTTGAAAGCCTGGCCCATCGGATCGGACAGGGACGAGTTCTGATGAAGGATCCTGACGTTCAACTGGTTCGGCCACCAGTCCCGGTTAGACCTTCCGCCATGGGCCGTGTGGGTGTGCACTACCGGACACTTGCCCGCACTATCGACCTTGGAATCCATTATTCTCTCCATTGGGCTTCTTGAATTTAGCTATCCAGAAGAGTCAGTCATCAAGACGTCACTCGTTCCGAAGGGTGGACGATAGACCTAGCCGCTGCACCGACGCGCGTGATAGCAGTTCCATCTGTCGGCACCATAGCCAAGCGGCTCCATTAGTTTAAGTTGGAATTTCCGATTGTGGCGATAACCCCACCTTATCGTCAAATCTTCGTATGCGCGTCGAGCTGGAACTATCAGCACCCGCTGCCGACCAATGGGCTCCTTAAACTAGGACCTTAGTCCGGGTCGGAGGATCAAAGGTCTTAGACCCGTTGCCGAGTGTTTGCTCGCAATACATACTCAAAGATGAGCACCCGCGGAACCACGGCTATCCCCCGCCGCCGCCGTGCGACAGTCCCGGAGCGGTTGCCAATCGCCCTTCTGCACCGCTCCGGGACGTCCCTGCCTAGCTTTCCTTTTGAGGCACCCGATGAACCCGGAGAAATTGAGAAAGCTTATCGAGGACTGTCGAAGGGACCTATGGGACTATCTGTCTTCCGACAGCGGCGTCAGCGACCGGGAGATGATTATCGCGCTGCTTAATCGCCTGGATGGACCGCAGGCGAAAGACGCGCTGGGGGAGGATGCCGATTGGCGACCGCGGCCGGAGGAACGAAAGACCGGCGAGCGCGCCGGCCCGGCCCACAGCGAAGCCAGACTTAGAATTATTCTCGATCGTCGTGCAAAAGGATCGGCCCGCGCCTGACGTTGTCGGCGAAGGGATACGGCGACGCCGCCCGGCCGATAGGACTGCCGGCAGGCCGCGCTACAGTTCCGCCGGAGCAAGCGGCTTGCGGGCAGGACCATGGATCACCGATCCATCCGACGCGAAGATCGAGCCGTGGCAGGGGCAATCCCAGGTGTGATCGGCATTGTTCCAGGTGACCGTGCAGCCCTTATGCGTGCAGGACGCGGAGACAGCGTTGAGCGACCCATCACTATCCCGGCAAACCGCGATCTTCTCGTCGCCCCTCAGGATGACCCCGCCTTCACCGGGCCGTATGTCGTCCGTGCTGCCGACGATCGACTGGCTGTCGCCATTCTTGTGAAACTCCTTGGGGTAGGGCCGGGTGGGATCATATAGGCCCCGCCAGGGACTGGCGCGGCCCAGGATCGTGTCCGCGATCATCATGCCGGCCGCGGTTCCGTTGCTGATGCCCCAGGCGTTGAATCCGGTGGCGATATGGAAGCCCGGAGCCTTCTCGGGATCGGGTTCGCCGACGAAGGGCACCCGATCAGCAGTGTCGTAGTCCTCGTTGCACCAGCGCCAGGCGACATCGCCGACCGGCAGGTTTTGACGCGCCCATTCCTCCAACTCGATGAAGCGTGCCGCGACGTTCCCATCCTGGCCGGTGTTGAATTTCGAACCCAGCACGACAAGTAGTGGACCCGTGCCATCCGAGCCGGTCCGTATCGAATGCGTCGGATCGTCGATGCCGATGAACATGCCGTCGACGACGAGCGGCTCACCGACGCGGAAGGCCATGGCGGTATGGCATCGCGGCTGCGTGCGGTTCGCCATGCCCACCGGGCTCTTGACCGTCATGTTGGTCGCGACGACCACGTGTTCCGCATGAACCGTCCCGCCAGCGGTAACGACGCGCCATCGGCTCGCCTCGCCTATCAATACCGTTCGGCTGTGTTCGAATAGGCGACCGCCGCGGTCCACCAGGGCATGTGCCAGCCCGACGAGATACTTCGCCGGGTTGAATTGCGCCTGGTCGGCAAAGCGAAGCGCGCCTGTGGTCTCAAAAGGCAGCGGTGCGCGATCGAGCACCTGTGCTTCAAGCCCGACCCGGCGCGCCGCCTCTGCCTCGGCGGCAATCGCTTCGCGTGCCTCCGCGCTTGTTGCATAGGTATAGGCATCCTTTTGTTCCAGATCGCAAGCGATGGCATAGTCCCGAACCCAGTCCTTGATCAGCGCGGCTCCTGCCAAATTCGCCTCGGCATAGCTGCGCGCCCTCGCCACATCCAGGGTGTCGATGAGATGGCGATAGATCAAAGCGTGCTGCGTCGTGATTTTTGCCGTCGACCGGCCCGTCACCTGCCTGCCGATCTCAAGCGCCTCGACAAGGATCACGGATCGTCCGGCCTCGCAAAGGCGAAGCGCTGCGGTAAGCCCGACGATCCCGCCTCCAACGACAACCGTTTCGGCATGGATCGAGCCATCGAGCGCAGCATAGCCCGTCGGGCCGGCGCCGGCCACCCAACAGCTTCCGCGATTTCCCGGCAGATCGACCATTTGGCGGTATCCTCGCTCAGACGGTCTCGATAACCACGCCAGTTCAGGAATGTTCCGCCTGCTGCATGCTTCCTTAAATCGTAGCCGATTTAGGACACATCCACCCCGTTAGTGACCTTGCTCGTCACGATTTACCTTCGAAAGGAGATCAGGGCGCGGACCACGCGGTGTTGTTTATCGCTTGCTCGTCGACCAATGTGGGCCCATTCTGAGATCGGATCCTGGCTTTGCGGCAGACGAGAGATCGGGCCCCTACAGCGACCTCGAAACACCTGCCGTACTGTCTTTTCTCTGCCGATCCCTGGGGCGAGGAGGTTGTCCAATGTCTACGCATCATGTCGATCACCCGTTGCAACCGGGCGATCAAGCTCCAAACGTCGTCTTGGATGCGATATTGCGGGAGGGGAAAATCGCACTTGATGATTTTCGCGGCCGCAGCCCGTTGCTGGTCGGTCTGTTTCGAGGCCTGCATTGTCCGTTCTGCCGCCGCCATGTCGCGGCGATGGCGCAGCTCAATCCGGCGCTGCGCGCGAAAGGCGTGCAAACCCTGGCGGTGGTAAACACCCCGGTCGAACGGGCACGTCTCTACTTCCGTTACCATCCGATAGCCGGTCTTCTTGCTGCATCCGATCCGGCACGCGCCTCGCACCGCGCCTTCGGCCTACCCATCGTCGAGTTCACCGAGGATGAAACCGACTGGCCATCCAAGGTCGGAATGGACGCGGTCATGGCAATGAGGGTCGAGGGGCCGGGAGAACTGCCCGAACCGATGAACCCGGTAGCAGCCGGCGACCTTCTCAACAAGAAGGATGGCTATGAAATCACAGAAGCCGATCAGCAGGTAAGCATCGCCGGCCATATCCAGCTAGTCGGCCACTTCCTGCTCGATCGAGAGGGGGTAGTGCGCTGGAGCTACACGGAAGTTGAAGACGACGGCCGGAACGTATGCCGAGCGCTGAACCCCGATGAATTGATGTCGGCCGCTTCGCACGTCACACATTGACCCCGGCTTTCGCTGCTGCTTGCCCGCTTCGGAAGTCGCGCGCGCTCGTGATCGCTCTTTGAGAAGTTCGAGCGGGATGCGGGCGGAAAACCGTGCACAATTTCCGCATCCCGCTCTATCAGAAGAATTCCTGAATGCCGGTCTGGGCTCGGCCGAGGATCAGCGCATGGATGCCGTGCATGTCCTCGTAGGTGTTCACCGTTTCGATGAAGAACGACATCGAATTGGCTTTCCATGTAGATAACGATTGTCCTGCTGAAGAAAGAACCGTACCTTGCCGAAGAATCATTCATCGAATACATAAACTAGATGCGCCCGCGCCGCTTTCTCCCCTCCATCAGCCTCCTGTCGGCCTTCGAGGCTGTGTTGCGAACCGGCTCGATTTCGGCGGCGGCACGCGAGGTCAGTCTGACGCAAAGCACCGTCAGCCGCCTCATCCAGAGCCTGGAGGAGCAGTTGGGAAGGCCGCTGTTCGAGCGCCACAGGCAGCGGCTCATCCCGACCGAAGCCGCCCAGGCCTATGGACGGGACGTCACCCGGGCGCTCGATCTCATTCAGCGCGGCAGCATGGAGTTTTCAGCCAATCCGGGCGGCGGCGCCCTGTCGCTCGCCATCCTGCCAGCCTTCGGCACGCGGTGGCTGGCGCCGCGGCTCGGCAAATTTCTCACCAAGCATCCCGGTGTGACGATCAACCTCGCGACACGGCTCAAGCGATTCAATTTTTCCGCCGAGGGTTTCGACGCAGCCATTCATTTCGGCACGGACGATTGGCGCGATGCAGGGCACATGAAATTGTTTGAGGAAAGATTGACCGCCTGCATTTCTCCGGCACTCCTGGCCGAACACCCGGTTCGCACCGTTCATGACGTGGCGGGCCTGCCGCTCTTGCAGCTGGAGACACGATCGAATGCCTGGGGAATCTGGTTCGCCGCGCAAGGCGCCGAGGCGCCGAGCGTAACGGGAATGCTGCTCGATCAGTTCGCGACGATGACGCAGGCCGCTATTTCAGGGCTCGGAATAGCCTTGCTTCCCGACTATCTCGCTGACATCGAGATAGAGGAGAAGCGCCTTGTGCCGCTCCTGAAGCGGTCGGTTCCGGGTTCCGGCACCTATTGGCTGGTGTGGCCGCGGTCGCGGGCCAACTATCCGCCGCTGGAAGCATTCCGCAGCTGGCTTGCCGTGGAGGTCTCATCCTGAGGCAGGCCCGCACATGCCCCGCAGCGACTATGCGCCGGCGACAGGAAGCGGAATCGGCTGCCTCCGATCATCTTCATCGAGTATGCTGAACGTGTATCGGCCCTGCTGATCGAATTCGACCGAGTAGGTCAAGCGATCGCGAATGCGGTTGTTCTCATCGAACGTCAGCACCTTCGGCTTCAAGTCCGTAATACGGCTCTCGTCGAGATAGACCGAGTTGCAGATGATGACCTGATCGCCGGGCTGGCAGGTCCGCGCCGCCGCGCCGTTCAAAATGCAACAGCGCGAGCCGCGCTCGCCGAGAATGACGTAGGTCGAAAGGCGCGCGCCGGAATTCTTGTTCCAGATCTCGACGAATTCCATCGGCAGGATTCCCGCCGCCTCGCAGTGATCCGGGTCCAGGGTGATCGAGCCATGATAGTTGAGGTTGGCCTCGGTCACGTAAATTCCGTGAAGCTTGCCAGCGACAAGTTTTCTCATCTTCCTCCCCGCGCTTCCGTCCGGTCGTCATAGAGCAACAGTTGCCGAAGTGAAAGCGACGTCGTGGACAACACTCGAAGGTCAATGCGTGGCAAGCAGCCCCAGCTATGATACAGGCTGGAAGATCGATAACCGCAGAATGGCGAGCGATGGACCGCTACAGCTACAAGAACGACCCGGCGCTCCCGCCCTTTCCGGATGAGCGACCCATCTTTGTTTTCGACGCCGAGTGCGTCTTCTGTTCCGGCGGGGTCAAGTTTGCCCTGAAGCACGAGAAAGATGTTCCAAGCTCCGAAAATAGACACCGCTTCATTCTGTAGCGGCAGCGTGCCCCTCGTCCAGGAGCGCGAGATAGACTTCCTCCGGCTCCGATGCCGCTCGTATTGATCTCAGCGTCTTGGGCGAACGCAGCTTTCTCGCGATCGCGGCCAGAACATTCAAGTGCGAGGCGTTGCCTTCGGTGGGTGTCAGCAGGAAGGAGACGATGTCGACCGGGATGTGATCGATGGATTCGAAATCGATCGGTTTCTTGAGGCGAACGAAGAGGATGAACGGAGCCGCGATCCCGCGAATGGGTGCATGCGGGATCGCAATTCCTTCGCCGATTCCCGTCGAACCAAGACTTTCCCGGTTGCTCAGCGCGCGGGAATATCTCGCTCTCGTCGATACCGAGCGCGCCGCTCGCGCTTTCCGAAAAGCGATGCAGGAGCTGTACTTTCGACGCGGCGGCGAGATCGATGACGATGCGCTCCGGCGTGAGAATTTCAGATATGTTCATGATGCACTCGCGTCCCGAACGATGGTGACAAGCGGCAACTCAATTCTGTTCCGCTTCGCGAAGACGATAGCCGACGCCGGTTTCCGTGGTGATGTATTGGGGCTGGTCCGGGATGCGCTCGATCTTCTGGCGAAGCTGGCGCACATAAACTCTCAGATACTGAACGTCGGTCGATCCGCCCCAGATCTGGTTCAAGAGGTGCTGGTGCGTGATGACCTTGCCCGCATACTGCACGAGGATGCGCAGGATGTCGTATTCCTTGGGCGACAGCTTGACTTCCTTGTCCGCCACCTTGACGATCCGCTTCACCAGGTCGACGGAAAGCTCGCCGGTCTTGAAAATGGCCCGTTCGCCCTGCTGCTGCAGCCGGTGCCGGAGGGCGACGCGGATGCGCGCTGCAAGCTCCTTCATTCCGAAAGGCTTGGTGACATAGTCGTCGGCACCAATTTCCAGCGCCTTGACGATGCCGGTTTCGTCTGTCCGGCTGGAAAGCACGACGATTGGCAGTTCCACTGCGTCGCTCCGCCATTTCGCCAGGAGATCGTGGCCGGCCATGTCCGGCAAGCCGAGGTCGAGAAGGATCAGATCCGGCTGCTCTTTAGCGACCAGACTTATCGCATCCTTGGCATTGACCGCTTCGATCACCGCATAGCCCTCGCTCGTCAACCCAACCCTAAGCAGCTTTCGGATCGCGGGCTCGTCATCCACGACGAGTATTTTCACGTTTAAGACCGTCATGTCAGATCTTCCACCTTTGGCGTGTCGGTCGGGATCGGCATCGTGATGGTAAAGACCGCTCCCGAGCCATCCGTTCTCTTGCCCGCCGAAATCGCTCCGCCCAGAGCCTCGACGAAGCCCCTGCAGATCGAAAGCCCGAGACCGGTGCCGGCGCGCACATGATCGCCCTTGCGGACGCGATAGAAACTGTCGAACACACGCTCGAGATCACCGCTCGGAATACCGGGACCTTCGTCCATGACCTGAAGGGTAACGGCGCTTCCATCGACCCACGCGCGAATCCTGATGATCGAGCCTGGCGGGGCATACTTGGCCGCATTGTCCAGGAGGTTGAACAGCACCTGCTCGAAGAGGACGGAGTCGAGCCTCAGCATCGGCAGGTCGGCGGGGATGTCGATCGCCGTCTTGTGTCGCGCCAGCATCTTGCCGGCCCGGCGAAGCGCCGTGCCGACGACATCTCCGACATACTGGAAGGAGGCGTTCGGCTCGGTCGCGCCGGACTCGATCCTCGTCATGTCGAGCAGATTGGCGATGAAGCGGTTGAGCCGCTCCGACTCGTCGACGACCGTCGAAAGCAGGTCCGTGCGGTCGTCCTCCGGCATCGCGCCGAAGTAGTCGCGCAACGTACCGGCCGCTCCCATGATGGCCGCCAGCGGCGTCTTGAGGTCGTGGGAGATCGACGTGAGAAGAGCGGAACGAAGCCTGTCCGCTTCGGCGGCCAGACGCGCCCGGTCCACGTCGGCGACCAACTGCACCCGCTCGATCGCCAGCGCAGCCTGGTCTGCCAGGGCATCGAACAGCCGCTGCTGTTCCGGAGTCAGAAGTGGTCCCTGCCTGTCATTGTCGAGACCGACGACGCCGATGGCCGTGCGACCGGTCCTCAGCGGCAGGTAAAGGCGCTTGGCTCCCGGCAGCGTGTCGGCGCCGCGACCCGCCGGCCGATCATTTTCCCATGCCCAACGCGCCGCGGCGATGTCTGCGTCGACGAGCGTATCGTCGGGCGGGTAGCCTGCCTTGACCGCAATCGAGTCGTCCTCGGGCAGAAGGATCACCACGCGAACCTTGAGCATCGACGCCATCTGATGCGCTGTCGCCCACAACACGTCGTCGAGTGTTCCGGTGCTGGCGAGCTTCTTCGAGAAGAGATAAAGGTCCTCGGTCGTCCTGGCACGCTGCCGGGCCGCAGCCGCCTGCCGTTGAACACGCGCCGTCAGGTTGCTCGCCGTAACCGCGACGACCAGGAAGAAGACCAGCGCCAGCACGCTCTCCGGGTCGCGGATCGTCAGCGTGTATCGCGGCTCCAGAAAGAAGAAGTTGAAGGCCAGCGCGCTGACAACGCAGGCATAGAGCGCGGGGCCGAGGCCCGCCGTCACGGCCGAGGTGAGAACGGCAATCAGGAACACGAGTGCCAGATTGCGGACGTCCAGAACCTGGTCGAGCAGCGCGCCGAACGCAAGCGCGATCGAGATGTAGAGCGTGCTGAACAGATAGGGCTGAAGCTTGACCTGTTGCGGCGGCGGCGCGGTCTTCACGCCCCTTGAGCGCGGCGGGGCGCGCTCCACGCCGGAGACCACGTGCACGCTGATCTCGCCGGCGTGCCGGATCAGGTCATGCGATACCGATCCTTCGATTAGCTCCCGCCAGCGCGGCTTGTTCGGTTTTCCCGTTACTACATGCGTGAAATTGTGGGCCGCAGCATGCCGGAGAATGTCGCGCGCCACGCTCTGTCCCGGAATGGTCATGGCTTCGCCACCCAATTGCTCGGCAAGCCGCAGATACGAAGCCAGCCGGTCCTTATCGGCGTCGGGCATGTTGATGGATCGGGAGGTTTCGACGTGAATTGCGGCCCAGGGTGCCCGCAACCGGTCCGCCTGCCGCTTTGCGTAGCGGACTAGGGCGGCGCCGCGCGGATCATGGTCGATGCAGACAAGCACGCGGTCTCCCGCCGCCCAGGGACCGGGAATCGCATGCGCCTGCATGTGGCTCAGAAGCTGGTCGTCGACGCGCTCGGCGGTGCGTCGCAGCGCCAGTTCGCGCAAAGCTGTCAGATTGCCGGGAGAAAAGTAATTGGCTATCGCCCGCTTTGCCGTCGTCGGCAGATAGACCTTTCCCTCATGCAAGCGCTTGATGAGATCATCGGGGGTTAGATCGACGATCTCGACGTCGTCGGCGCGGTCGATGATCGAGTCGGGCACCGTCTCACGCACCCGGATCCGGGTAATCTGCGCGACGATGTCGTTGAGGCTTTCGATATGCTGGACATTCAGCGTCGAATAGACATCGATGCCCTGGGCGAGGATTTCCTCCACATCCAGGTAGCGCTTCGAGTGGCGGCTCCCGTCTGCATTGGTGTGCGCCAGCTCATCGACGAGGACCAGTTGCGGACGTCGCGCGAGGATGGCATCGAGGTCCATTTCATCGAGGATGCGGCCCTTGTACTCGACCTTGCGGCGGGGAATGAACTCGAAGCCGCCTACAAGTGACTGGGTCTCCTGGCGGCCATGGGTCTCGACGATGCCGATGACGACGTCGATGCCGTCGGACTTCCGCGCCCGGCCTGAGACCAGCATCTCGTAGGTCTTCCCCACGCCCGGAGCAGCACCCAGAAAGATCTTCAGGCGCCCGCGGGCCTCGCGTTCGGCATTCTCGAGGAGAGCGTCGGGCGATGGCCTTTTATCGACGTCGCGTCTTTCGTCGGGCATGGATTGGCATTCCCCTCGCGGTCAGAAGCTGGGACCGTGTCGGCCTCAGCCCATTCCGTTATTGAGCAGCAGAGCTGTCAAGCGCAAGGTTCAATGCCAGGACATTGACCGTTGGCTCGCCCATGAAGCCAAGTTCCCGGTCTTCGATATGGCCGTCGACCAGCGCCTTGACCGCGGTTTCGTCGAGACCGCGCGCCTTGGCGACGCGGGGCACCTGGAAATAGGCCGCCTCGGGCGAGATATGCGGATCGAGGCCGCTGCCCGACGTCGTCACCAGGTCCATCGGTACCGGCTCAGCGGGGTTCGTCGCCTTCAGCGCCTCGGCGTCGGCCTTGATGCGGTCGATCAACTTCGCGTTGGTCGGACCGAGGTTGGAGCCGCTGGAACCGGCCGCGTTGTAGCCGTCGCCGGCGGCGGAGGGCCGACCTTGGAAATACCGGTCGTTGGTGAAGGCCTGACCGATCAGTTCAGAGCCGACGACTTTCCCGTCCTTCTCGATCAGGCTTCCGTTCGCCTGATGCGGGAACAGGGCCTGGGCGATGCCGGTCATTCCGAGCGGATAGACCAGTCCAGTCAGTATGGTGAGTGCAATGATCATGACGATCGCGGGTTTTACTTGCTTCCACATGGGATCGATCCTTATGCGAGGCCGAGCGTCGTGATGACGACGTCAATCACTTTGATGCCGATGAAGGGAACGATGATGCCGCCGAGGCCGTAGATCAGCAGGTTGCGCGAGAGCAGCGCGCCTGCGCCGATCGGCCGATATTTCACGCCCTTCAGCGAAAGCGGTATCAACGCGACGATGATGAGCGCGTTGAAGATGATCGCCGAGAGAATTGCGCTCTCGGGCGTCTTCAGGCCCATGACGTTGAGCGCGCCGAGCTGCGGATAGAAAGCCAGGAACATCGCCGGGATGATGGCGAAGTACTTGGCGACGTCGTTGGCAATCGAGAAGGTCGTCAAGGCGCCGCGCGTCATCAGCAATTGCTTGCCGATTTCGACGATCTCGATGAGCTTCGTCGGGTCGGAATCGAGGTCGACCATGTTGCCGGCTTCACGCGCCGCCACCGTGCCGGTGTTCATGGCGACGCCGACATCCGCCTGGGCGAGCGCGGGCGCGTCGTTCGTGCCGTCGCCGCACATCGCCACGAGCTTGCCTTTCGCCTGTTCCTCGCGGATGAGGCTGAGCTTGTTCTCGGGTGTGGCCTGAGCCAGGAAATCGTCGACGCCCGCTTCCGCCGCGATCGCCGCAGCCGTCATCGGATTGTCGCCAGTGATCATCACGGTGCGAATGCCCATGCGGCGCAATTCGGCGAAGCGCTCCTTGATGCCGCCTTTGACGATGTCCTTGAGATGGACGGTACCGAGTAGTCGGCCGTCCTTGACCACGGCAAGGGGCGTACCGCCCGCCTTGGCGATCTCGTCGGCGATCGCCTGGAGCTCGCGGGCTGCCTGCGGTTCACGCACGGCCACCCGCGCAGTACCATCGATGCTCGCGACAGTGGTACGATCGACATAATGAAGAACTGCGTCGACCGCCCCCTTGCGGATGCTGGAGCCGTCGAAATCGACGCCACTCATTCGGCTTTGCGCCGTGAACGGCACGAAGTGGGCATGCAGGCTTCCCATGTCGCGGGCGCGGATGCCGTATTTCTCCTTGGCGAGCACGACGATGGAGCGGCCCTCCGGAGTCTCGTCGGGGAGCGACGCAAGCTGTGCGGCATCCGCCAATTCCTGCTCGGTGACGCCTCGAACCGGCTTGAACTCCGTGGCCTGGCGATTGCCGAGCGTAATGGTGCCGGTCTTGTCGAGCAGCAGCGTATCGACGTCGCCTGCCGCCTCGACGGCACGGCCGGACATGGCAAGTACGTTGAAGCGCACCAGCCGGTCCATGCCGGCAATGCCGATCGCCGACAGAAGCGCGCCGATCGTCGTGGGTATCAGCGTGACGAAGAGCGCCACGAGAATGAGCACGGGAATGTAGCCGCCGGCATAGGTGGCGAAGCTCGGGATCGTCGCCGTCGCCAGAACGAAGATCAGCGTCATGCCGGCAAGCAGGATGTTGAGCGCGATCTCGTTGGGCGTCTTTTGCCGCTCGGCGCCTTCGACGAGCGCGATCATGCGGTCGATGAAGGTCGAGCCGGACGCCGCGGTGATCCGGACTCGGATCCAGTCGGAAAGCACCTGCGTGCCGCCGGTGACGGCGGACCGGTCACCGCCCGATTCGCGGATCACCGGCGCGGATTCGCCGGTTATGGCCGCCTCGTTGACCGAGGCGACGCCTTCGACGACTTCGCCGTCCGACGGGATAATGTCCCCGGCCTCGACAAGCACGACATCGCCGACTTTCAGGCTCGTGCCGGGCACGATCTTGAAGTTCCTGATATCATCGCCCTTCAGCAGCTTCGCCTGGGTTTCCGTGCGCGTCCGCCGCAGCGATTCCGCTTGCGCCTTGCCGCGTCCCTCGGCCACCGCTTCGGCAAAATTGGCGAAAAGCACGGTGAACCAAAGCCAGACGACGATCTGGAACGAGAAGCCGATGTTCCCGCCGCCCGTGATCAGGTCACGGAGAAGCAGGACGGTGGTCAAAGCGGAGACGACGGCGACGACGAACATTACCGGGTTCCGGGCGAGCGCCTCCGGATTGAGCTTCCGGAAGGCATCGCCGATGGCGGGTATGAGGATGCGAGCGTCCATGATGCTCGTGGATTTGGACTGGCTCATTGGAGACTCCAGTTGGATGTTTCGAACGCACCGCGATCGGTCAGGTTGCTGCGAACAAATATGTCAACGCCTTGCCGATCAGCACGAGCAGCGTCATCCCGCCGAGGATCAGGCAGAGGATGGTCGAGACCCGTGGCGGTGGCGCTTCTCCCCGCGCCAGGTGCTCGGCGCGGGGATGGAACGGTTTGCGTGAATGGCGGACTACGTGAGCCATGGCGCCACCGTCAGAAGGTCTGCCCGAGGAGCATGGCGAGATGCTCGACGATCGGGCCGACCGCGAGAGCCGGGAAGAACGTCAGGCCGCCGACGATCAGGATGACACCGCTGAGCAAGCCGACGAAGAGCGCTCCGTCGGTCGGGAACGTCCCTGCGGAAGCGGGTACGGTCTTCTTGACCACCAACGAGCCGGCGATTGCCAGGGCTGGGATGATGACCAGGAAGCGACCCATCAGCATCGCGACGCCGAGCGTGAGGTTGTACCAGACCGTATTGCCGGTCAGGCCGCCGAAGGCAGAGCCGTTGTTCGCGGCCGCCGACGTGTAGGCGTAGAGGATCTCCGAAAAGCCGTGCGGACCGGGATTGGCGATCGACGCCGCGGCGTCCGGCAGCACGACCGAGATCGCCGTGAAGACCAGCATCGCGAGCGGAAGGCACAGGATGGCAAGAACCGCCATCTTGACCTCCTTCGCCTCGATCTTCTTGCCGAGATATTCCGGCGTGCGACCCACCATCAGGCCGGCCACGAAGATCGCCAGCACAACGAAGAGCAGGATGCCGTAGAAGCCCGCGCCAACGCCGCCGACGATGATCTCGCCGAGCTCCATGTTGATCAGCGGGATGAGCCCGCCGAGCGCCGTGAAGCTGTCATGCATCGCGTTGACGGCGCCGCAGGAGGCCGCCGTGGTGATGACGGCGAAGAGGGCAGACAGGGAAATACCGAAACGGACTTCCTTGCCTTCCATGTTGCCGCCTTCAAGACCAAGCGCGTGGACGAGCGGGTTACCGGCTGCCTCGGCCCAGTAGCAGACGACGACGCCGACGAGAAACAGGGCGCCCATGGTCGCGAAGATCGCCCAGCCCTGACGCTGGTTGCCGACCATGCGGCCGAAGACGTTGGTGAGCGCCGCTCCGATCGCGAAGATCGACACCATCTGGATGAGATTGGAGATCGCGTCCGGATTCTCGAACGGATGGGCGGCGTTGGCATTGAAGAAGCCGCCGCCATTGGTGCCGAGCATCTTGATGGCGATCTGTGACGCGACCGGGCCGACGGCGATCGTCTGTTGCGCCCCTTCGAGCGTCGTCGCTTCGAGATAGGCGCCGAGCGTCTGGGGCATGCCGAGGTAGACATAGACGAGTGTCAGCACCACGCAGAGCGGCAGCAGGATGTAGAGCGTGGCTCTCGTCAGGTCGACCCAGAAGTTGCCGATCGACTTGACCGATGCCCGGGAAAACCCGCGGATCAGAGCCACGGCAATGGCGATACCGGTCGCCGCCGAGACGAAGTTCTGGACGGTGAGGCCGGCCATCTGCACGAGATAGGACATCGTGCTCTCGCCGCCGTAATTCTGCCAGTTCGTATTGGTCATGAAGCTGGCAGCGGTGTTGAAGGCAAGTTCCGGCGGGACGGCGGCCATGCCGGCCGGATTGAACGGCAGAGCGCCTTGAAAGCGCTGGAGAAAATAGAGCAGCAGGAACCCTGCCAGATTGAAGAACAGTAGGGCGGCCGCATAGGTCGTCCAATGCTGTTCCTCCCGCTCGCTCGTACCGGCGACGGCGTAGAGACCGCGCTCGAGCGGACCGAAGATCCATGAAATAAGCGTGCGCTCGCCGCTGAAGATACGCGTCATGTAGCCGCCGAGCGGCTTCACCAGCAAGGTGACGATCCCGCAGAAAACAAGGATCTGAATCCATCCGTTGATAGTCATGGGTATGGCTTTCCGAACATGATGCCTTGGCGATCAGAACCGCTCCGGACGAATGAGGGCGTAGGTCAGGTAGACGAGGAGGAATACGGTCACTGCGCCCCCGAGGGTGTATTCAACGAGCATCTTTCCGCTCCGCGACTAGAGGTTGCTGCAAGCCCTGACATAGGCAAACGATAAAGCGAAAAACACGATGGCTATTGCGAGAACGACAATGTCCATGACGATGATCCCTGTGTGTTGTTCTACTGACTGTGGGTCACCCCGAGGCAGCGCCGGGCCACCCGGCAGGTGATCGCGATGGCGTGCGCATCCCCGCCGCAAGATCGAGGCGATGCGGCGGGTGGTTGAAACCTGGCGAGAATATGGCTCCGAACCGCATAAAGGTTCGAGAGAGCCTCAAGAGGAAAGAAATAGGATTCGCGTAGGATTTTTGCTGGCAGCACCGAGCGAAGCGCCGCCGCAGCAATTCAAGGTGCTACAGCGTCCTTTGTGCGTCTGAAAGGACGCACGGCGCTGTAGGAAATGCCGATAAAACCCAGGAATAGCCGCCCGGGAGTCTCAGCGATCACCGGCCAGGCGACGCACCAGACCTCGCCGACCGCGTTCCATGACGATCGCATGGTTCCAGCTGAAAACAGGCTTCAGGATGAATGCAAGTCTGACCATCCAGGGTTTCGTCACCTTGACGATCCAGTCGTAGCGGACATTGCATTTCGCGCCGTCGCGCCGAAGCGTCCATCGACCGGTACCCTCGAGTTCACCCGAAGCTTTCCCCTCGATGAGCGACATCGGTTCGATCCTGGTCGTTTCCATGTCGAAGGCCAAGTCATAGGGCAACGCCGTGGACCATTTCATCCGGTGCACGGCGCCGATGCCGGCCTCGTCGCCTAGGCGCACAAGCGTGACCTGCTTTACCGAGGGCCACCAGCCCGGCCAGGTCTCGGGGGCGCTAAACACCCGCCAGACATCCTCGACAGAGGCGTCGATGGTCCAGTGCGGCTCCGGCTGCGGGGTGCAAGTCGCTGGCCGAAGGAGGGCGTGGGCCCCCGTTTGCCGGACTCGTAACGGCCGCTGTCGTTGACCAAGGCGCAGTCTGAACCAGGTTCAGAACCGGCGGATCATCGCTAGGAGATCGTCGGCATCCTGGACACCGGTTTGATGGAGATCGGCGATCCGCGCGGCGAGCGCTTCCGCCGCCTCGCAATTGCTGCTCCACTGGCGCTCGACCAGGGCGCAATCGAACATTTCGCGAAGCATGCGCATTTCGTCCGGGTAGAGTGAGAGCAAATCTGTGCGGTGATCCACGTCCATCGCGCCATCTCTTTGAAAAGCAACACAATAGCAAAGCCGTGTCTGGCAGGGACACCAAGTCTCTCACAGATCGATGACAAGCCCGTGTCGGCGCAGGCGTGACATCGCGCTGGCGCACACCGGTCGATCAGTATTTCGACGGTACGTAGAGCTCCGGCGGCAGCACCATTCGCTCGTAGTTGGGATTGAATATCCGCTCCGGCAGGCTGATATCCTCGTGCGGCACCTCCTCATAAGGGAACTGCTTCAAGAGGTGGTCGATGCAGTTGAGCCGCGCCCGCTTCTTGTCGTTGGCCTCGACGATGTGCCACGGCGCTTCCGGGATGTTGGTGCGGGCGAAGGTCTCTTCCTTGGCCTTGGTATAGGCTTCCCAGCGCACACGCGATTGCAGGTCCATCGGCGAGAGCTTCCACTGTTTCAACGGATCGTGGATGCGCATCAGGAAGCGCAGTTGCTGCTCCTCGTCGGCGATCGAGAACCAGTATTTGACAAGCCTAATGCCGGAGCGCACCAACATGCGCTCGAATGCGGGAACGTCGTTGAAGAATTGCTCGACCTCATCTTCTGTCGCGAAACCCATGACGCGCTCGACGCCGGAGCGATTGTACCAGGAGCGGTCGAAAAGCACGATCTCGCCGCCGGCGGGCAGATGCGGCACATAACGTTGGAAATACCATTGGGTCTTCTCGCGATCGGAGGGCGCCGGTAGCGCAACGGTCCTCGCGACGCGCGGATTGAGCCGCTGCGTAATGCGCTTGATGACGCCCCCCTTGCCGGCGGCATCCCGGCCCTCGAAAACCACGACGACCTTCTCTTTGTGATAGACGACCCAGTCCTGGAGCTTGATCAGTTCCGCCTGCAGCGCCAGGAGGGCGCGGAAATACTCCATCCGCGGCATCGTCGGAGGATGCGTCTTGCGGTAGATCTTGCGGATTTCCTCAGACTGTGGCGACCGCGGCTCGCCTGTCAATGCGACGGGACTGGAACCGCTATCACCTCGGTGATCCACCACCGTCCGGAATACAACTCAAACGGCGGTATATTTTGCAAGGGCAAGCCGACCAACGTCGCGCTCGTCCAGACTCCGGAAGTTGTGATCGCGGTAAAGCCCATGCCAAGCGCGGCGGACCCTGGAAAAGGTCACCGGAGCCCACGCGAACACCATGATGGGGGATTGACGACCTCAGTTCGCAAGGACTGTCCTGTGGATGTCATTCATGGCCCGCTTCAGGTCATCGATGGCGGATGTCGAGGGCAGCGTCTCTCCTTCGAGTTCGGGCGGCAGCTTCCAGCCGGGCGCGACACCCTGCATGTTCGGTAGTTCGTGGGCATACCCTTTTGGCAGTCGATGCAGGTGGCCCTCCCGGGCAGCAGGTAGCGCGTATGTATCTCGGCAGCGCGCTGCGTCTGCTTGGAAAGGTCCATCGCCGCCGACGAGTGACAGTTGCGATATTCAAGGCTGTCATTGGCCTTGAGCCTCGCCCATTCGTGTTTGGCAAGCGGCTCCGGATCACCGGGCGTCTCCTCGGCTTCGCCGACGATCTACGACGATGAATCGAGACGTTGCTTGTGCTGCTCGGTGATTTCAACCCGAGCGAACCCGGCCCACTGGACGAGGGCATGATCGCGGAAACCGAGCTGCTCTTCGGCGATATCGCCGTGGCGGCGGAACTGCCATCAAATCTGTTGAACCAGGCGCGTCAGCTGCAGTTCGCCCCGGGGCGAACGAGTTCCCCATGGACGGCTCTAATGGTGAGAGGACGATCCGCTACCGCACCTGGTCGAGCAGGCGCTTGCACTCCAAGAGATCGTAAAGCGCTTCCTGGAGGAGCGCCCGGTCCTCCTTGCCGACGGAGGTTTTGCCGATCGAAATTTCCGCATCGTCGCCGCCGGCGCCGAACGAGAAGAAGCGTCGGCTTGCCGGAGCCTTGGGGCGGCCGACGATCTGATCCTCGTCGGCGACCCCGATCTTCGGCGCCGGCGGTTCTTCGTGGCTGGACGCCGCAAGCGCCTCGACGGTGGCGAGATCGCCGCTCGCGATCGCGGCGACGAATTTGTTGCCATTGGCCTTCAGAAGCTTCTGCACGCCCTTGATCGTGTAGCCGTGATCGTAGAGCAGGTGGCGAATGCCCTTGAGCAGATCGACGTCCTCGGGCCGGTAGTAGCGCCGGCCGCCGCCACGCTTCATCGGCTTGATCTGCTGGAAACGCGTTTCCCAGAACCGCAACACATGCTGGGGCAGGTCGAGTTCGTCTGCGACCTCGCTGATGGTACGAAAGGCGTCCGGGCTTTTTTCCATGTCGTCCCCATTTCCATGTTCATGCGATACTAAATTAGCGACCGCATGACTGGATTATTGCGCGATGATCGCACGAATCAGGCCCATTTCAATGGCTTATGGATGGGTTTTCAACCACATTTGTGGTTGCGGCTGTGCCTCAGGAGGCCGTTCCGGTCTGCTTCTGCTTGGCCTTTCGGCTGAGATGCGCCTTCAGGACCCGTTGCTTCAGCACGTTGGAGGCCTTGAATGTCATCACCCGGCGCGGCGAGATCGGCACCTCCTCGCCCGTCTTGGGGTTTCGACCGATGCGCTCGTTCTTGTCGCGCACCTGAAAGGTTGCAAAAGAAGACAGCTTCACGCTCTCGCCACGCACGATTGCGTTGCAGATCTCGTCGATGACGGTCTCCACCAGCTCGGCAGACTCCGTCCGAGACAAACCGACCTTGCGAAAAACCGACTCAGCCAAGTCTGCTCGCGTTACTGTTTTTCCGCTCATCTTCCCCCACCGATGTCTGGCATGCCGATCAGCGATTGAAGACTATTGCCCTTGCCTTTTTCGGTCAAGCGCCTGCGGTCATTCAATTTTTTTACCAGCGGATGAGAACGGAACCCCAGGTGAAGCCACCGCCCATGGCTTCGAGCATCACGAGATCACCCTTCTTGATGCGGCCGTCGGAGGCGGCTGTCTCGAGCGCCAGCGGAATGGAGGCCGCCGACGTGTTGCCATGGAGGTCGACGGTCACCACAACTTTTTCGTTCGGAATGCCCAGCTTCTTCGCCGAACCGTCGATGATCCGGCGGTTGGCCTGATGCGGTACCAGCCAGTCGACATCGTCGGATGACGTTCCCGTGGCTTCGAAGGCTGCCTCGATCACGTCGGTGATCATGCCGACGGCATGCTTGAAGACCTCGCGCCCCTCCATGCGGAGATGACCGACCGTACCGGTCGTCGAGGGGCCGCCATCGACATAGAGCTTGTCGCCGTGAATGCCGTCGGAGCGCAATTGCGCCGTCAGCACACCGCGATCGGCATTGGTGCCGTCGCCCTTCTGTGCTTCGAGAATGATGGCGCCGGCGCCGTCACCGAAGAGCACGCAGGTGGTGCGGTCCGACCAGTCGAGAATGCGCGAAAAGGTCTCGGCACCGATAACGAGGGCGCGCTTGGCGAGACCACCGCGAATATAGGCATCGGCCGTGGCGACTGCATAGACGAAGCCGGAACAGACCGCCTGCAGGTCGAAGGCCGCCCCATGGCGCATGCCGAGGCGGTTCTGGATATTGACTGCGGTCGCCGGGAAGGTGTTGTCGGGCGTCGAGGTCGCAACGATGATGAGATCGAGATCATCTGCCGTCATGCCGGCCCGCTCGAGCGCCGCGCGCGCCGCGCCCTCGCCGAGCGAGGCGGTCGTCTCGCCCTCGCCGGCGATGTGGCGCTGGCGGATGCCGGTCCGCTGCACGATCCATTCGTCGGACGTTTCGACCTTGGATTCCATTTCCTTATTGGTCATCACTCGCTTCGGCAGCGCTGCACCGAAGCCGCGAACGACAGAACGGATCATCTAATCAAACCTCTTCAATCATGCCGGCGGCAGGGCTTCGGTCGGCTCGGCGCCGTGGTAGCGTGCCAGGTCGGCCTCGATCTTGGCCTTCAGGCCGTTCTTCACCATGTCGTAGCCGACGTCGATCGCGGCGGCGAAGCCTTCCGCATCCGTGCCGCCGTGGCTCTTGATGACCACGCCGTTCAGCCCGAGGAATACGCCGCCATTGACCTTGCGCGGGTCCATCTTCTCGCGCACTCGGTCGAAAGCAGCCTTGGCGAAGACATAGCCTATCTTCGCTAGAAGCGTGCGCGACATGGCGGCACGGAGATATTCGGCGATCTGGCGGGCGGTGCCCTCGGCCGCCTTCAGCGCGATGTTGCCGGAAAAGCCCTCGGTCACCACCACGTCGACCGTGCCGCGGCCGATGTCATCGCCCTCGACGAAACCGTAGTAGTCGATCCCCTCGATATTGGCCTCGCGAATGAGCCGGCCGGCCTCCTTGACCTCTTCCTGGCCCTTGATCTCCTCGACGCCGACATTCAGCAGCCCGACGGAGGGACGCTCGACCTCGAACAGCGCACGGGCCATGGCGCCGCCCATCAGCGCGAAATCCATGAGCTGCTGCGCATCCGCGCCGATCGTCGCACCGACATCGAGCACGATGCTCTCGCCCTTGAGCGTCGGCCAGATGGCCGCGATCGCCGGACGCTGAATGCCTCGCATCGTGCGAAGGCAGAACACCGACATGGCCATCAGCGCGCCGGTGTTGCCCGCCGAGACCACGACATCGGCTTCATCGGCATTGATGGCGTCGATCGCGTTCCACATGCTCGACTTGCCGCGGCCGCGCCGCAGCGCCTGGCTCGGCTTCTCGTCCATGCCGACGGCGATTTCGCAATCTTGAAAAGTGCTGCTTGCCTGAAGCTTCGGGTACTTGGCCAGCAGTTCGGCGCAGAGCGCTTCCTGGCCGAACAGGACGAACTTTATGTCCGGGTGACGTTCGAGCGCTCTGGCTGCGCCGGGGATGACGACCTCCGGACCATAGTCGCCTCCCATAACGTCAAGTGAAATTCTGACCACGCGTGTCTTATCCCTTTTTCCCGCCACGCGACGCATTCCGCCCCTGCGCAATCCATACGCAACGGCGATTCGTCTCTCCTTCTGACACTTGGGCCAGAATGGCAGCGCGTCGGCACCACGGCCCCCTCGGCTGAAGTCGGGCCAAAATACTGCTTTTCGTCTGCGTGACAACCGAATTGTAAGCCCGGCCGATTCCGTTTCAATCCTTTTTCAAATCCTTCAGGACCGCGAACGGATTGGGCCGCTTGTCGTCTGCCGCCGAGCTTTCGATGCGCTCGCCGAAGACCGCGCCCTGCTTGCGGGGATAGGGATCGATCGCAAGCGCCACCTGCTCGCTGACGACCACGCCGACGTCGATCGTATCGCCGGAAAAGGTATCGGGAATGTCCGGACCGCTCGGATCGAGGATCATCTCGCCGCCGTCATTGTCGGCTTGCCGCGCCAGGCGGGAGCCCTCCGGCACGAAGATCGCCTCGACCGGCTCGGATATCTCCGCCTCGACAGGGCCCAGCGTGACGACGCAGGTCTGGACGAGCTCGGCCCGCACCTCGCCCTTGATCTTCACGCCATCCTTCTTCCAGCGTCCGATCTGCAGATCGGCGGCAAGCGAGCGGACCTCGTTGACCTTCCAAAGGGCAGCGAGCGCCCGCCGCTCGGCCTCGTTGGCGGACAGATGCACCCCGACCGGATTGGCCGAAATATGCCCCACCTTTACCGGATAAGAAAATGCCGGTTTGCTTTCGTGCTTCATGAGAAAAGATCCTTCCTGCAGCGCCCGCCTTAGCCCGTTGCGCAAATGCCGCTGCGCTGCCGGGCGCCCTATTGGCTCACCGCCGGTGGAACGCGCAACTGTCCCGTTTCGACCAGGTCTTCCGGAACTTCCGCGAGCCCGGCTTCGACGGAAATGAGATAACGTGCCAAGCCTATCATCGTCGGCGCGTCCTCTTGCTGCGGATGAAAATTGCGCCGCAGCGCGTCGGCAAGAGCCTGCCTGTCGCCATTCTCGAGCGCAGCCGCATAGGATTCCAGGCGGCCATAGAACATGCCGGCGAACTTTTTCATCTTCTTCGGCACGCTGACATCGCCGACGCCAAGCTCTCGGATCGAGTGGTCGACATCCTCGAAGAAGGCATCGACGATCTCCTGCGCGATTTCCTGGCCGGTGCGTGCCGAGGCCCGGGTGCGGCGGAAATAAAGGATCAGGATCGCCGACAACATCTCGAAACGGCCCATCACCGTATCGGGCACATCGAGGTCGGTATAGAGAAACGGCTGGCGCGCCGCCGCGGTCAGAAGCGCATACTGGCGCTCCACAATCGCAATATTGCCGCTTTTTCTCTTGAACAGTCCAAAAATCATAACAAA
Source organism: Sinorhizobium fredii USDA 257 (assembly GCF_000265205.3). Taxonomy (NCBI): domain Bacteria; kingdom Pseudomonadati; phylum Pseudomonadota; class Alphaproteobacteria; order Hyphomicrobiales; family Rhizobiaceae; genus Ensifer; species Ensifer fredii. Next base: position 986,455 of record NC_018000.1, on the reverse strand, counting down.
GCCCAACCGTGGCTTTCTCGAATTCATGGGCACGCGCCCATGACGTTGTTGCATGATAGCCGAAGCTGGTTTACCGAAGCAGGCACGAATTGCAATGGCGCATATGCCATCGTTACTCCAAGGGGAGCAGTCGTTGACGAAGCGGTATCTGACAACAAACCTGAAAGTTCTTGGCCGTGCCGTGATCGTGGCTTCCCTATGCACTACAGCGCTTGCCGGCTGCCAGGCAATGGATGTCGGCGAAGTCCTGCACCAGGGCTATGTCGTCGATCAGGAAACGTTGAACCTCGTTCCCGTCGGATCGAGCCGCGAACAGGTCATGCTGTCGCTCGGCACCCCATCGACCACCGCGACGTTCGACAACGAGGTGTTCTACTACATCTCGCAGAAGCGCAAGCGCCCGGTCGCCTTCATGAAGCCGAAGCTGATCGACCAGTCGATCCTCGCCGTCTATTTCGACAAGGAGGGCGTCGTCAGCCAACTTGCCCACTATACGATGAAGGACGGCAAGGTGTTCGACATGCTGACGCGGACGACGCCGACCGGCGGCAAGGAAACGAGCTTCCTCGGCCAGCTCTTGACCGGCCCCGGTGCCGGACAGGCTGCGGCGCGCAACCTGTTCAAGAACTTCGGCAACAACTGACGAAATGCCTTTTCACAACAAAGCCCGCGGAACCGAGTTCCGCGGGCTTTTCTGTTGAAGGGGCGTAGCGTCAGGCGAGCACGGCGAGCAGCAACAGGGCCACGATATTGGTGATCTTGATTGCCGGATTGACGGCCGGACCAGCCGTATCCTTGTAAGGATCGCCGACCGTGTCGCCGGTGACCGACGCCTTGTGCGCCTCCGAGCCTTTCATGTGGCGCGTGCCGTTCTTGTCGACGAAACCGTCCTCGAAGCTTTTCTTCGCATTGTCCCATGCCCCGCCGCCCGAGGTCATCGAAATCGCCACGAAAAGCCCGTTGACGATGACGCCGAGCAACGAGGCGCCGAGTGCCGCGAAGGCCGAGGCCTTCGAGCCGGAAATCAGCAGCACGCCGAAATAGACGACGATGGGTGCGAGAACCGGCAAGAGCGAGGGAATGATCATCTCGCGGATCGCCGCCTTGGTCAGCATGTCGACGGCACGGCCATAGTCCGGCCGGTCCTTGCCTTCCATGATGCCCGGCTTTTCCTTGAACTGTCGGCGCACTTCCTCGACGACGGCGCCGCCAGCCCTTCCGACGGCGGTCATGGCAATGCCGCCGAAGAGATAGGGAATGAGACCGCCGAAGATCAGGCCGGCGACGACATAGGGGTTCGAGAGATCGAACGAGATCGTTCCCACGTCGGCGAAGTAGGGGTGCTTGTCGCCATTCGCGGCGAAATAGGTGAGGTCGTTCGAATAGGCCGCAAACAGCACCAATGCACCGAGCCCCGCAGAGCCGATAGCGTAGCCTTTGGTCACAGCCTTCGTCGTATTGCCCACTGCATCCAGAGCGTCGGTCGACTTGCGCACCTCGGGCGGCAGGTGCGACATTTCGGCAATGCCGCCGGCATTGTCGGTGACCGGGCCGAAGGCATCGAGGGCGACGATCATGCCGGCGAGGCCCAACATGGCGGTGACGGCGATCGCGGTGCCGAAAAGACCGGCGAGCTGATAGGTCGTGATGATGCCGCCGACGATGACGATCGCCGGCAAGGCGGTCGATTCGAGCGAGACGGCGAGGCCCTGGATCACGTTGGTGCCGTGGCCGGTCACCGAGGCCTGAGCGATCGAGTTCACCGGCCGCTTGTTGGTGCCCGTATAGTATTCGGTGATCACGACGATGAGCGCGGTGACGACGAGGCCGATGATGCCGCAAAGAAACAGGGCCCAACCGGTGACGTCCTGCCCTGCAACGGTTCCGATCGAACCCCAGCCGATCGTCAACGACGTCGCTGCGCCAAGACCGAAGATCGACAACACGCCCGTGACGATCAGGCCTCGATAGAGCGCGCCCATGATCGAGCCGTTGGTGCCCAGCTTAACGAAGAACGTGCCGATGATCGAGGTGATGATGCAAGCGGCGCAGATCGCCAGTGGGTAGACCATGACGGTCGCGAGGATCGGCGCGCCGGCGAAGAAGATCGATGCGAGGACCATGGTTGCCACCACGGAGACCGCATAGGTCTCGAAGAGGTCCGCGGCCATGCCGGCGCAGTCGCCGACATTGTCGCCGACATTGTCGGCGATCGTCGCCGGGTTGCGCGGATCGTCTTCCGGAATTCCGGCTTCCACCTTGCCGACGAGGTCACCGCCGACATCGGCACCCTTGGTAAAGATGCCGCCGCCGAGGCGGGCGAAGATCGAGATCAGCGAGGCGCCGAAGCCGAGTGCGACAAGCGCATCGATGACCTCGCGTTCGGCCGGTCCATGGCCGAGGCCGACGGTGAGAATGAAGTAGTAGACCGAGACGCCCAGGAGCGCGAGGCCTGCCACCAGAAGACCGGTGATCGCACCGGATTTGAAGGCGATATCGAGACCGGAGGCGAGGCTGACCGATGCGGCCTGGGCCGTGCGGACATTGGCCCTGACCGAAACATGCATGCCGATGAAGCCGGCCGCGCCCGAGAGCACCGCGCCGATCAAGAATCCAATGGCGGCCGCACCCGAAAGCAAAACCCATGCAGCGAAGAATACGACGACACCGACGATGGCAATGGTTGTGTACTGACGCGTGAGGTAGGCCTGCGCCCCCTCTCTGATAAAACCTGCGATCTCCTGCATGCGGGCATTCCCCTGGTCGGCGGCCATCACCGACTGTGTCGCCCAGATGGCATAGGCCACCGAAAGCAACCCGCATGCGATAACGCCCAACAATATGGTCATTTCGCACTTTCCTCCGTTTAAACCCGCGGCCTCAACTCCCTGCCGCCGGCCCCTCTGTCCCGCGAATCGCATGCCCCTCCTCAAGCGGCATGCCCCCACGGCGCGGCCAGAGTGCGGTTGCGATGGTGGATCGTCAAGCCCCTGAAATTGCCGGCATGCCGGCCTCTGAGGGTCAGGCTTTCAGGAAGCGAGCGTGGCTTCAGGCGGCCGCTCTCTTGCTCGAACGCATCAGGAGGACGAGGAGCAAAAGGCAGAGGCCCGCCACCGGCCAGATGACCGCGTTGAGCATGTCCCAGCCGTAGGCGGCCAGAACCTTGCCGGAGGCGAAGGACGAGACGGCAACAGTCGAAAACAGCACCACGTCGTGGAAGCCCTGGACCTTGTCCGCCTCATGCGGTCGGTAGCTCTGGGCGACGATTGAAGTCGCGCCGATGAAGCCGAAGTTCCAGCCGAGCCCGAGGAGAACGAGAGCGCCCCAGAAGTTCCAGAGCGCCAAGCCAAGATGGGCGACGGCCGCACAGCCCATGAGCAACATGAGCCCGCAGGCGACGACGCGCTCCGCGCCGAAGCGGGTTATCAGCCAACCTGTGGCGAAGCTCGGAGCGAACATGGCAAGCACGTGCCATTGGATCCCAAGCGTCGCGAGATCGCTCGAAAAACCGCAGCCGACGACCATGGCGACCGGGGCGCCGGTCATCATGAAGGTCATCAGCGCATAGGAGGAGATGCCGCAGACCATCCCGGTCAGAAAGCGCTGGCTGCCGGCGATCTCGCGGAGCGAACGGGCGGGTAGACCCGCTTCTGCGGATGACGCCTTCGTGGCTTCCGGGAGCCGCAGGGGGATAAAGAAGAAAAGGGCGAAGAGGCAGACGGGTATCAGCGCGACGAAGGCACCGGCGAACCATACGGGTGCGAAGAAGTCGCCGGCCAAGATGACGATCTGAGGACCAAGGACCGCCGAGACGATGCCGCCGCCGAGAATCCAGGAAATTGCCGATGCTTTGTAGAAGGACGGCGACGCATCCGCGGCGGCGAAACGCAGCTTCTGGGTGAAACCGCTCGAGGACCCGAGAATAGCCAGACCGGCTGCAAAAAGCCAGAAACTCGCCTGGAAAAGAGCGGCCGCCGTGATCATGCCGCCGATCATGGCAACCGTCGCGCCAGCCATGAAGGCAAAGCGCCGTCCAATCGATCGCGACAGGATCGCCACCAAGATGACGCCAAGCGCCATTCCGACATTGAATGCGGTCAGCGGCGCGGTCGCGAGCGACTTGTCGTCGCCGAGCAATTGATGGCCCGCAATACCGCCGACGGCGAAGCTGATCGGCCCGACGACGCCGAGCAGCGCCTGGGCGACAGTCAGCAGAAGGACGTTGCGGCGGGCCTCGCGAAGAACCGTTCCGATGTCGTCCCCGGCCGCAACAAGCATGAGGGGCTATGTCCGCTGCTCGCCGCGGATCTGCTTGGCGATGCGGTCGAGGACAGCGTTGACGAGCTTCGGCTCCTCGTCCTCGAAGAAGGCCTTGGCGATCTCGACATATTCGGTAACGATCACCGGAACCGGTACGTCCCTGCGCTCGAGCAGTTCGAAAGTGCCGGCGCGCAGGATGGCGCGGACGGTGGAATCGAGTCGCGAAAGCGCCCAATCGTCCTGAAGCGCGTATCCGATCAACGGGTCGAGCTTGCGCTGGTCGCGCACGACGCCGGAGACGATCGAGCGGAACCAGGAGGCGTCCGCCTTGAGATAGGTCTCGCCGTCCAGTTCCTGGCCAAGACGATGCGCCTCGAACTCGGCAACGATCTCGAGCACGCCGGTTCCGCCGACTTCCATCTGGTAGAGGGCCTGAACGGCCGCAAGGCGCGCGGCGCCACGCTGGTTGACCTGCTTCAGCGGCTGATCCGAGGGGGTGTTCGTCACTGTTCTTTACTCAGCTTGTTCTTCAGTTCGATCATGGTGAGCGCGGCACGCGCGGCAAAGCCGCCCTTGTCGCCCTCCGAGCGACGGGCACGCGCCCACGCCTGTTCCTCATTCTCCACCGTCAGGATGCCGTTGCCGAGCGCCAGGCTCTCGCTCACGGCGAGATCCATCAAAGCACGCGCCGACTCGTTCGCCACGATGTCGAAATGATAGGTCTCGCCGCGAATCACCATGCCGAGCGCAACGAAGCCGTCGTAGTCGGTTCCGCCTTCGTCGGCACCATCGAGCGCCATGGCCAGTGCCGCGGGAATTTCCAGGGCGCCCGGAACCGTAACGATATCATAGGTCGCGCCGGCTGCGTCGAGCGCATGCTTAGCCCCGTCGAGCATTGCGTCGGCCATATCGTCATAGAAGCGCGCTTCCACAATCAGGATGCGGACCGGCTTGGTATTCGCCATGGATCACCTGTCTTGAAATATGGGCCGGCCTCGGCCAGCGCAGGCGGCGGTCAAACCACGGCCTGCGCAGAATGGCAAGCAAATTCCTGCATGCGGAGGCCATTTGCCGCGCCATCTTCCGCCTCAGGCTGCTCCGGTGACGGTTCCGGCATATACTAGCTTTAAAACCTCAAGTATATTGCGGCCGATTCTGCAAGGTGAAGCTGTTCACGCTGCGGAAGGGCCGCCACGGCCGGGAGGAAAGCCATGACGGAAATCCGCAAACCGATCGTCAGTCTCGACCAGCTCGGCCTCGACCACTGGCGCCGCGGCTCGTTCTTCGAATCGCGCGACGCCTCGTTCGGTGCGCTTCTCGGCCTGAAAGACCTCGGCATCAGCTATGGCGAGGTGCCGCCGGGCAAATCCGGCTGCCCCTTTCACAACCACCATGTCGAGGAGGAATTGTTCATCATTCTCGAGGGAGAGGGCACATACCGCTTCGGCGGCGAACGCTATGCCGTCGGGCCCGGCGACGTGCTCGGCGCACCGGCTGGCGGTCCTGAAACGGCGCATCACCTGATCAACACAGGAACGTTGCCGCTCAAGTATCTGTCGATATCGACCATGGCCTCGACCGAGATTTGCGAATATCCGGACTCCGGCAAGTTCCTGGCCAGAACCCGGCGGTCCGACACGCGCGAGGCTTCGTTCGACTTTATCGGCCGGCCTCAATCGGCAACCGACTATTGGGATGGTGAGCCGGGCTGCGCTCAGGACCTAACTTCACCTTCTCCATCAGCCAAACCGGCCCCATCAGCCAAACCGGAGTGAAAATGCATCGTGTGCCCGTAATCGAGACCGAGCGGCTTCTCTTGCGCCCCTATCGGCGCGACGATTTTCCCTGCTACAGCGCACTCTTCGCGGACGGGGAAGTGACGCGTCACGTGGGTGGCGTGCCCTACACGCGCGAACAGTCCTGGACGCGGTTCTTGCGCCAGGTGGGGATGTGGCACTATTTCGGCTTCGGCTTCTTTGCGATCCAGGAGAAGGACGGCGGTGCGTTCATCGGCGAGGCCGGATTCCATGATCCCCACCGCGAGATCACACCATCGCTCGAGGGAACGATGGAGATGGGCTGGGCACTTTCGCCGAAGTGCCATGGCCGCGGCTTTGCGACGGAGGCGGTCTCCGCCGCACTCGCCTGGGGCGATCGCGAGTTTCCCGCCCTTAGAAAGACCTGCATCATCGAACCCGGCAATGAGGCTTCGATCCGGGTCGCGCTCAAGTATGGTTTTAGGGAATTCCGGCGCACGACCTATCACGGTAGACCGATGCTCATGTTCGAACGCCGGTCGACGGGCGCAGTCTGAGCCAAGGCCAGGCTCCGGCGTCCATTTTGCCGGGCTTGTTGGCATCCGCGAACATGAACGATTTTTAACTATTTTTCAGGAACTTACGCCTCGGAAATGGCCACATTCCGGCCCAGTTTCGTAACCGTTGGCACGGCGCGACACCGGAAGCAACGGGGAAACGCCACCCCAACCAGTCGAAACAATCCAGCGCCACTTGCTGCGGATGACCCCACCCGCAAACGGTCCGTGCTGGCCAAAGCGGAGCCGCGCGACCGGCTCAGCAATCGCAACGAGTCATGCGTTCGATTGCCTGCCCGGGCCGCAACCGCGAGCAAAGGAGCATGACAATGAACCGCATCGCGACTTTTTCCGTCATCGCCGCCCTCTCCACACTGAGCTTCGGCGGCATCACCTATGCCACGGACGCCAAGATGAACTGGCCGAGTCACATCGACCACACCGTTCGCGCCTTCAAGGGCGACAATGTCAGAGTCGTCGACGTCGACACGTTGAACCAGGAGAACCAGACCCGGATGTGGATCGATGAGGCAACGGCGGAACAACGCACCGCCCTGCTCGCAGCAGTCGATGCCAACAAGCCCTTGGCATCCAAGCTGAAGGCGCAACGTGTCGAGATGAACAACATCGCCGGCGCCGAGGAAGCCGCCGACGGTGGTTTGACAATCTACGTTCGCTGACCTCCTCGAAAGCAGTACCGGACGGGAAACCGCGCGGTTTCCCATCCCGCCTCAAGGCGGCGTCCCCGATCGGGGACGCCGCCCCGCATTTCGCCCACTGCAACTGCACCAAGCGCGTTTCAATAGCGCAATCGACAAAGTATAGTTCGCCTGCAGTTCGCGCTAGCGGCTACATGTATTCCTGCCCGAACGTGCGCACGCAGTACAGACTGCGGCAGCTCGAAATCGGTACGCCGAACCATATGCGCGGACCGGGCGAGGCGAGTGGCATCTTCGCGCTCGAATGCGCCTTGGATGAACTGTCCTACGCCCTCGGGCTCGATCCTGTCGAACTACGGCGGCGGAACGAACCCGAGATCGATGAGAGCGAGAACAAGCCCTTCTCCAGCCGCTCGCTGATGAAATGATAAGACCTCGCCGCCGAGCGCTTCGGTTGGTCGCATCGGGCTTCCGAACCGCGCTCCATGCGCGACGGTCGTCTCCTGATCGGCATGCGTGTGGCCTCGGCCACCTATCCGGCCTACCACGCGCCGTCCACGCGACCGGCAAGCGCGTGCGCACCCTGCCGATCCGAATAGAGGATGTACTGACCGCTTAGTTACCTTTCGCACCGACTGGAGAGGATCAAAATACCGCCATCCGCCGTCGAAACCCTTCGGCCGCCATCGACATCATTCTCCCTGGGAAACGGGAAACTCGGCGAGCCGGGCCGCATAGCGCGCCATGGTATCGACCTCGAAATTGACGTGGTCGCCGGCCCGGCGTTCACCCCAGGTGGTGACTTCGAGCGAATGGCGGATCAACAGCACGTCGAAGTCGGCGCCATCCACCCGGTTGACGGTCAGAGAAGTGCCGTCTAGCGCAACGGAACCCTTCGGCGCAACAAAGCGGGCGAGATGTTCCGGCGCGCGGAGCCGGAAGCGCACCGCATCGCCTTCCGGGTCGACGGCGAGAATTTCCGCCTGGCCGTCCACATGGCCGGAAACGATGTGGCCGCCGAGCTCGTCGCCGATCTTCAGCGAACGCTCGAGATTGATGCGCGTGCCCTCTTGCCAGCCGGAAACGGTCGTCAGCCTCAACGCCTCTTCCCAGGCCTCGACTTCGAACCAGCGCTCGTTGCTGCCAGCCTCCGGCAGGCCCGTTACGGTCAGGCACACCCCGGCATGGGCGATCGAGGCTCCCATGTCGATCGTCTTCGGATCATAGCTGGTGGCGACGCGAAGCTTGATGCCTTCCCGGAGCGCCGTGACCTTCTCCACGGTGCCGATATCGGTGATTATGCCTGTGAACATCCGGTATCTCTTTCGTAATCGTCGAAAATATCATCGCCGTAACGGGCCGTACGCTTGAGCGAAAACCCGGCGGGTACGGTCGTCCGACCAAATGGGGATCGGATGCCGTCTGCGCCAATAGTCGCCGGCCCGTTGTACAGCAGAATTCGATCGACCAGCCCCGCATCGAGAAACTGGCGCGCCGCCCGCGCGCCGCCTTCGACCAGAAGCGAGGAAATGCCGCGCGAGGCCAGTGCCGTCAAAAGATCGGCAACGGTATCGGCATTCAACACTTCGACGCCGGCTTCTTCCAGCGCGCTGCGCCTCGCTGTTGCGGCCCGATCGAGCACCGAATCTGCGACGGCGATCAATGGGACCGCACCGGCCGAGCGGACGAGCTTCGATTCGACCGTCAAGTCTAGACGTCGATCAAGGACGATACGGATTGGCGAACGCGCTTCAAGCCCAGGTAACCGAACGGTGAGTTCCGGATCGTCGGCATTTGCCGTACCGGCCCCGACGAGGATGGCATCCGTCTCGGCACGCAGCACCTGGACCTGGGCGCGCGAGACCGCACCGGTGATCCTCAGCTGCCCTTCACCCTTTCGTCCGATCATGCCGTCGGCCGAGACGGCGAGCTTGAGGGTGACATGCGGCCGCTTCATCCGCTGGCGCATAAGATAAGCTTCCAGCACCCTCTCGCCCTCGTCGCGAAGGACACCGATGTCGACTCCGATGCCGGCGTCGCGGAGCATCACGACCCCGCGACCGGCCACGCGCTCGTCTGGGTCCAGAAGGCAAACGACGACGCGGGCGACGCCCGAGGCGATAAGCGCGTCGGCACAGGGCGGCGTCTTGCCATGATGCGAACAGGGTTCGAGGGTGACATAGACGGTCGCCCCCCTCGCCTTCTCACCTGCGTCGGCAAGAGCCTGCGATTCCGCATGCGGGCGTCCGCTTGGCGCCGTCACCGCTCGGCCGACAATCGTTCCGTCCTTGACGACAAGACAGCCGACGGAGGGATTGGTGGAGGTCAGACCGAGATTGCGGCGGGCGAGGCGCAATGCCGCCGCCATGAATCTCTCGTCCTCACGCGTCGGCCCGCCCATGCGCTCCTCCGCTAACTAGAGCTATTCGCTGGGATCGCGCGCGATCTTGGCGCTGATCTCGGCAATGACCTTCTCGAAATCCTCGGCGTGGGAAAAATCCCGATAGACGGAGGCGTATCGCACGAAGGCGACATCGTCGAGGCTCTTCAGGGCCTCAAGCACCTGTAGGCCGATTTCCTCCGAGGGAATCTCCGTCTCGCCGGAGCTTTCCAGGCGGCGGACGATACCAGACACCGCCCGCTCGATACGGTCACGATCGACCGGGCGCTTGCGCAGGGCGATCTCGAAGGAGCGCAAGAGCTTGTCCCGGTCGAAGGGCACCTTCCGACCGGTCTTCTTGATAATCATCAGCTCACGCAACTGCACCCGCTCGAAGGTCGTGAAGCGGCCGCCGCAATCAGGGCAGATGCGGCGGCGGCGAATGGCATTCCCGTCCTCAGCCGGACGGGAATCCTTCACTTGACTGTCTTCGGAACTGCAATAGGGGCAGCGCATGCAACCTTCCGATCACATGTAGCCGTACATCGGGAAACGGTCGGTGAGCTTCACCACCTTTTCGCGAACGGCGGTTTCGACGGCCGCATTGCCCTCGTCGGAGTTGGCCGCCTTCAGACCATCGAGCACCTCGACGATCAGCTCGCCGATTTCCTTGAATTCCGCCTCCTTGAAGCCGCGCGTCGTGCCGGCCGGTGCGCCGAGGCGAACACCGGAGGTGACGAAAGGCTTTTCCGGATCGAAGGGAATGCCGTTCTTGTTGCAGGTGATGTAGGCGCGGCCAAGCGCCGCCTCCGCGCGCTTGCCGGTGGCGTACTTCTTGCGCAGATCGACCAGCATCAGGTGGTTGTCGGTGCCGCCGGAAACGATGTCGAGGCCGTTGGCCTTCAGCGTTTCGGCAAGGGTGCGGGCATTCTTGACGATCTGGGCCGCATAGTCCTTGAAAGAGGGCTGCAACGCCTCGCCAAACGCAACGGCTTTGGCAGCGATCACATGCATCAGCGGACCGCCCTGGAGGCCTGGGAAGACTGCCGAATTGATCTTCTTGGCGATATCCTCGTCATTGGTGAGGATCATACCGCCACGGGGGCCGCGCAGCGACTTGTGCGTCGTGGTCGTCGCGACATGGCAATGCGGGAACGGCGACGGATGCTGGCCACCGGCGACAAGGCCGGCAATGTGGGCCATATCGACCATGAGCCAGGCGCCGACTTCATCGGCGATCTCACGGAAACGCTTCCAGTCCCAGATGCGCGAATAGGCGGTGCCGCCGGCGATGATCAGCTTGGGCTTGTGCTTGCGGGCCTTCTCGACGACATCGTCCATGTCGAGCAGGTGATCGTCTTCGCGCACACCGTAGGAAACGACGTTGAACCACTTGCCCGACATGTTCACCGGGGAGCCGTGGGTCAGGTGGCCGCCGGAATTGAGGTCGAGGCCCATGAAGGTATCGCCCGGCTGCAGGAGCGCCAGGAACACCGCCTGGTTCATCTGCGAACCGGAGTTCGGCTGCACGTTGGCGAAATTGACGCCGAAGAGCTTCTTGGCACGGTCGATCGCCAGTTCCTCGGCGATGTCGACATATTGGCAGCCGCCGTAATAGCGCTTGCCCGGGTAACCCTCGGCATATTTGTTAGTCATGATCGAGCCCTGGGCTTCGAGCACGGCACGGGACACGATGTTCTCGGAGGCGATCAGCTCGATCTCATGGCGCTGGCGACCCAGCTCCTTCTCGATCGCACCGAAGATTTCCGGATCGCTGTCGGCGAGAGAGCGGGTGAAGAAGGCGTCATTGGTCTGTGCAAGCATCGCGCGAGGCTCCTCTCAAGGGTGGCTGTTCTTTAGCTTCCTCGCACGCCGAGAGCAATATCCGCTGTGCGGTTTGCGCCATTTCCACCATCCGCCGCGCCCATATATCGCGGCCGAGTAGACATGAAAAAGCCGCGCATCCTGGAATACGCGGCCTTGATCGAAAAATACGGCACTTTTGCTTATTGCGGCAAGGCGTCGGCGTCGATGGGGCCGGGCGATTGCTCGACTCCGGTCGTCGTCTGCAGGGCCAGTTCCGCGGCGCCGTCGCGCTGATAAATATCGTCGCGGAACTGGACGACGCGATCCTTCGCCGACCAGGCGGTGACGTAGGTGAAATAGACCGGCACCTCTTCGGCAAGCTTGATCGGCGTGTTGACGCCCGTCTTGATGGTCGCCTCGATCTGCTGGCGCGACCAGCCGGGCGTCTCCTTGAGCAGCCAGTTCGAGAGGTCGCGGACGTTCTGCACGCGCACACAGCCCGACGATTCGAAGCGCATCAGCTTGTTGAACAGGCCTTGCTGCGGCGTGTCGTGCATGTAGACCGCATGCTCATTGTGGAAGTTGATCTTCGTCGAGGACATGGCGTTGATCTTGCCGGGATCCTGCCGGAACATCAGATTCGGCGCCTTTTCGGCATTCCAGTCGACCGTTTCAGGCGACACTTCGTTGCCGCTTCCGTCGAAGAGGCGGATGGCGTTGCGCTCGAGATAGGTCGGGTCCTTGCGCATCAGCGGCATGATGTCCTTCTGGACGATCGAGCGCGGCGCGGTCCAGTAGGGATTGAGGATGACCTCGTAGATCTTCGAATTGAGGATCGGCGACTGGCGGTCGATCTTGCCGACGACAGCGGCATGACGCAACACGACGCGGCCGTTCTCTACCGCCTCGATATAGGCGGCGGGAATGTTGACCATGACATAGCGGCGGCCGAGATCGCCCGACATCGACTGAAGCCGCACAAGGTTGGTCTCGAGTTGGGCCAGCCGCGTCGCGGCGTCGACGTTCAGTGCCTTGAACGTATATTCGCCGATCACGCCGTCCGCCGGCAGACCGTGGCGGGCCTGGAAGCGCTTGATCGCGCCGTCGACGTAGGAATCGAAGGAAGAGGAAATACCGGCGGACCGCGGCAGGTCGCCGGAGACCATCAGGCGCTGACGCAGCTGCTGGACGGAGGGATCGGTGACGCCAAGCTCGAGCCTTACACCGGTCTGCGGAACCTGGGGCCAGCCGCCGCCGGCGACGATCTGCTGGTAATCGAAGATTGCCTGCTGCACATGGCTGATCGTCTGAGGGCCGAAAACCGGTGTATTGGAAAGAACTGCTGTCGCGGTGCGCGAGGCCTTGGCATCGAACTGGTCATCCCAGGAGCCGCGACGCGGCGAATTGATGAGTTCGCCCAGTGCGTCCTGGGCACTGGCGGCGCCTGCCCATGCGGCGGCACCGAGCGTTGCGGCCGAGCGCAGAAACGCGCGGCGCGAGAAAGCATCAATTCCGTTCTTTTTCGACATAGTCCCACCATCAAATGCGCCAATACGCGCGCTGCCCGAGCCCTAGCACAAACGTGGTTAACAAAGGTAAACCCGCGTGCCCACCCGGCTCTCAAGTTGCTTTCACGATCGTGCGAGCGAGAGCCAATCGGCAGGCGGGCCACGAAACGAATCGCCGCCACAGACGCAATTGCGCACCTGCCGCATGGTAGCGTCGCTGTCATAGTAATATGGCCAATTCGTGTCTCGGCCTACCCGGGCGGATAGAGCGGCGAGGGCTTGGACGACAACTCGATGGAGAAAACCAGCAAAGGTCGGACACGCAGGGATTGCGCCCGACCCTTGAGGCTGGAGATGCGTACGCCTTACTTAGAGGCGATACATGATGCTGTCGTTCCAGAAGCGGTCTAGGCGCTGCAGGAGCTTGTTCATCTGGGTGAACTCATCCGAACCGATGCCGCCGACCTTATGGATCGAGCCGACATGGCGCTCGTAGAGCTTGGCGACGGTCTCGGCAATCTCCTGGCCTTCTTCCGTCAGACTGATGCGGACCGAACGACGGTCGATGCGGGAGCGCTGATGGTTGATGAGGCCAAGATCGACGAGCTTCTTGACGTTGTAGGAGACGTTCGAACCGAGATAGTAGCCGCGGGAGCGAAGTTCGCCGGCGGTCAGTTCTGAATTGCCGATGTTGAAGAGCAGCAGCGCCTGAACGGCGTTGACATCGCTGCGGCCCTGCCGGTCGAATTCGTCCTTGATGACGTCGAGCAGACGGCGATGCAGACGCTCGACAAGGTGAAGGGATTCCATATAGAGACCACGGATCGTCTCTTCCTGCGGGTCCCGGGGAGCAGCTACCTGCGGCTTCATCTTCGTGTTCATTTTCGTGCCTCACTGTTTCGTTTGGCGGTGTTTCTTTGTCTTCCCGCCTTGAGTGAGACCCTATCGAATACGTATAAAATTCTACTTAAACCGCAGCCTTAACATGTACTTACTATCCGTCGACACTGTCTCAGGGTGAATCAACTCTTACCTGCCGCGCCTGGCGCAGGCGCTGCCAGAAGATCGCCGCACGGAAAAGTACGAAGGTGACGGCGACCGATCCATGGAGCACGAGGAGCAGCGGACGGGCACCGAGCATGCCCGGATAGAACTCGACCATGGCGACTTCGATCGCGGCCGCAAGCACCCAGACAACCGGCCCCCAGGAGACGAGCAACCAGAGCCCAATGGCGGCGACCGGATAGAGGACGGCGAGCGCCGTTGCCGCAGCGCGCCACTCCGCTGCCAGCAGATCGAAACGCCCGGCGCCGCCGTGGGAAAAACCGATCAGCATCGCCCAGTAATTCAGCGCGAACCAGAAGCAGGAGGCCGAGACCAGGCGCAGGAACCAGCCGAACAGCACTTCGGTGAGCGATGGCTTCGGCACATGAGCAGAATCGTGAAGCATGGCCGGCAAGATAGGCCGAGTGCCGGCAATCCACCAGCCGCAAATCAAGAGCACGCGCCCGAGCCGCTGCGCGCGGAGAGGAAATGCCGCAGCCCCTCATCGCGTGATGCGGTTTTCAATCTGCCGAGGCGCGTGATAAACCGCCTTTGACCGACGCAGATGAAGGAAGAAGGACGCGGGCGCGATGAACGACAGCACAAATCTTGTGGACAGGATCACCGGGCACCGTCGCATGCGCCGCAACCGCAAGGCGGACTGGACACGCCGCTTGGTGCAGGAGAACCGGCTCGCCGTGGACGACCTGATCTGGCCGATCTTCATCGTGCCGGGCAAAGGCATCGCTCAGCCTATCGAAGCAATGCCCGGCGTCAACCGCATGAGCATCGACAGGGCCGTCGAGGCGGTCAAGGAGGCGGCCGACCTCGGCATTCCCGCCGTCGCCACCTTCCCGAATATCGAGATGGCGCTCCGCGACCAGACCGGCTCGAACAGCCTTGCCGCCGACAATCTCATCAACCAGGCGACGCAAGCGATCAAAAAAGCCGTTCCGAATATCGGCGTCATTACCGACGTGGCGCTTGACCCCTTCACCAGCCACGGCCATGACGGCATCCTGCGCGATGGCGAGATCGTCAACGACGAGACGGTGGAAGCGGTGGCGCGCGCCGCAGTCGTCCAGGCGGATGCCGGCTCCGACATCATTGCGCCTTCCGAGATGATGGACGGGCGGATCGGCGCGATCCGCGAGGCGCTCGATGCCAGCGGCCACCATAATGTCGGCATCATGTCCTATGCGACGAAGTTCGCCTCCGCCTTCTACGGCCCCTATCGCGAGGCGATCGGCACCGGCGGGCTGCTGAAGGGCGACAAGAAGACCTACTATATAGATCCGGCCAACGGCACCGAAGCGATCCGCGACGCCGCGCTCGACGTCGAGGAAGGCGCCGACATGCTGATGGTGAAACCGGGCCTGCCGTATCTCGACATCTGCTGGCGGATGAAGGAAGCCTTCGGCCTGCCGGTCTTCGCCTATCAGGTCTCGGGCGAATACACGCAGATCAAGGCGGCGGCCGCCAACGGCTGGATCGACGGCGAGCGCGTCATGCTCGAGACGCTGCTCTCCTTCAAGCGAGCCGGCTGCGACGGCATCCTCAGCTATTTCGCCGTCGAGGTGGCTAAGATCCTGGCGAAGCGGTGAGCGGCCGGTTCGCGCGAGAGACGCATTGTTTTGACGAATTCGGTCCCCATATGTGATCGAAACGACGCGAGGCTGACATGAGCATGCACAACCAAGAACTCCGACTTCCGAGCCAGGACTGGCGCGCTTACCAGGGTGTTCTGTCGCGCCGGGTGTTTGCCTTCATTATCGACTACCTGATCGTCGCGCTCCTGTGGATTCCGGCTGCGGTCGTCGTGTTCTTTCTCGGCATCCTGACGCTCGGCCTCGGATTCTTCCTCTATCCCGTGCTCTTCGCTCTCGTGGCGATGCTGTATTTCGGACTGACGGTCGGCGGCCGCGAGCAGGCGTCGCCCGGGATGAGGATCATGGGTGTGGCGATCGCCCGGACGGATGGCCGGCCCATGGATTTCCTGACGGCAATCGTCCACCTGGCGATCTTCTGGATCGCCAATGCGCTGTTGACTCCGCTCATCTTGCTGATCGGACTGTTCACGGATCGCGGCAGGCTGCTGCACGACCTTCTGATCGGTACCGTCACCGTCCGGCGCGACATGTATTGACGGCGCCCGGCCCGTCGAAAACGACTGTGCCGCGGCCCGGATGAACCCGGGTCAAACCGGAAGCATCTCCAGACGAAGAATTGCCGGCACTTTGCTCGCTCCTTGCGGAACGAGTGTGTTGACGTTTTTATTTCTTCGGCCATCCTATTGCAGAGTAACTTCGCGAAGAGTGACCCCCACGCTCGATGAACACGCAGACCACATCGTCTCCGCAATTCTACCTGACCGCACCGGCAGCCTGTCCGTACCTGCCGAACGAGATGGAACGGAAGGTCTTCACCCACATGGTGGGCGAGCGCGCTCCCGAGTTGAACGATCTTCTGACCCAGGGCGGTTTCCGCCGTTCGCAGAACATTGCCTATCGCCCGGCCTGCGAGACCTGTCGCGCCTGCATCTCGGTGCGTATCCTGACCAATGAATTCTTGCCCACCCGTTCGATGCGCCGCGTGCTCGCGGCCAACGAGGACGTGGTCTCCACCGAATACCCGGCCGAACCATCGAGCGAGCAGTACAACCTCTTCCGCCGCTATCTGGATTGCCGGCACCAGAGGGGGGGCATGTCGGACATGTCAGTGCTCGACTACGCAATGATGGTCGAGGACACCCATGTACACACGAAAATCATCGAATACCGCTTGAGGGCCGAGGGCGACGGCATCAGCGAAAAGGCCAAAGGCCCCTTGATCGCCACGGCACTCACCGACCGGATGTGCGACGGGCTGTCTATGGTCTATTCCTTCTTCGATCCGGGCCTTGCAAACCGGTCCCTCGGCACCTTCATGATCCTCGACCATATCCGCCGTGCAAAGGAACGCGGCCTGCCGCACGTCTATCTCGGCTACTGGGTCAAGGGATCGCGCAAAATGGGGTACAAAACAAAGTTTTTGCCGCAGGAGCACCTTATGGCCCGCGGTTGGGAGCGTTATGCTGGCGGGGAAGATTCTCCTGAAACCGCCACGGATTGACGATTGACCCCCTCCTCTGACGCCGCCCGGCATCGGCGCGGCCTTGCCATCACCGGCCTCGGCGGCCTTGCGCTTTCCTTCGACATCCCGCTGATCCGTTCGGCAGACGGCGAAGTCTGGTCGATTCTCGCCGTGCGCAGCCTGTCGACCTTTGCGGTGGCGATCGCCGCCTGGTTCTTTATCAATCGCGTGCTGGGCCGCCAGATTGCGCTGATCCCCGGCAAGGCCGGGCTGATCGCCGGCCTCTTTTACGGCATCAATTCCTTCACCTTCCTGCTCGCGGTGTTCAACACCTCGACAGCAAACGTCGTTTTCATCCTCGCCTTCACCTCGATGTTCGCGGCAATTCTCTCCTGGATCTTCCTGAAGGAGCGCCCCTCCAACGCCACGCTGCTGACGATGGCGATCATGCTTCTCGGCGTCGGGGTGATCGTCCAGGACGGGCTCGAAAGCGGGAACCTGTTTGGCGACGCGATGGCCGCCTGCTCCGCTTTCCTGCTGGCGAGCGCCATCGCCATCAGCCGCGCCAGCGGACGGGACATGGCGCTGGTGCCGCTAACGACTGCGATCTTTCCAGCCCTGGCGGCGCTCACGCTTTTGCCGGCGAGCGGCATCGCCATTGCCGCACCGGGCTATATTCTCTTCAATGGGCTGGTGATGATCCCTGTCGCCTTCTTTTGCCTGGCGACGGGCCCGCGTTATCTCTCGGCACCGGAAGTGGGGATGTTCTACCTGCTCGAGACGATTCTGGCACCGATCTGGGTGTGGATGGTCTTTTCCGAGACGCCCACTTTCCAGACGCTCGTCGGCGGCACGATCCTCATCATCGCCCTGCTTGGTCATTCGCTGTGGCAGATGCGCAGCAAGGCGGCAAAGGCGCAGCTACCCTGTGCCGAATTGCCATTTACCGGTTGACGGCCGCTCGCCCACCGGTCACTGCGGGGTGGTAGAAGCAGGCCCCGTCTCCTCAATCTGCGTGCGCATCGCCCAGAGCTCGCGATTGGTGTTGATCCATTCCGCCGCGACTTCCAATGGGGCCGGATCGGCGGCGATCATCTCTCGATCGTCCTGGTGCCGCCGGGTAATCAGCCCCGCCTCCTCCAGAATCACCATGTGACCTGACAGCTCGTCCTGTTCGGCACCGACCGCAACGGCGACGTCCGCAACGGCGGATTCGCCGGCAAATAGGACTTCGAATATGCGGCGGCGTGTGGGATCGGCGAGCGCCAACAATGTATCGTCAAGAGCCGGGATCATCGCGTTCCTCTCTCCGGCGCATCATTCGTCAAATCGCGGCCGATTTAAGGAAACATCGAGGAGTTGCGGCGGCAGCGGGAAAAGACGCAGGAGCTGTGGATAACCTCGGGGCAACCCGCCGGCAGCAGGTGACAGAGTCTAGGTCGGGCAATCAACCATTGAACCTGCCGCTTCGCGGAAAGCCCTTCGGCACGGTGCGACCGGCGCCGGCGCGGTCGCCTATCCACTCGATCAGCTCATCCCTCACCTTCGTGAAGACACGGCCAGCACTGTCTTCCCAGGTGAGGCCCTCGGCCATGGTGAAGCAGCGGATGTCGGAGATGCCGCCGTCCTTGTAGCGCTGCAGGCGCACGCCCTTGCCGCGCGCCATCTCCGGTATCTGCGGCAGCGGGAAGACCAGCATCTTGCGGTTATCGCCAACGACGGCAACGTGATCCCCCTTGACCGGCACGACGAGCTTCGCTTCGTCCGGCATCACGACGTTCATCACCTGCTTGCCCTTGCGGGTATTGGCGACAATGTCGCTTTCGGTGACGACGAAACCGTTGCCGGCAGCGGACGAGACAAGGAGCTTGCGCGCCGGATCGTGGACGAGCGCCGTCAGCACGTCCTGGTCGTTTTCCATATCGACCATGATTCGCAACGGCTCACCATGGCCGCGGCCGCCCGGCAGCTTGTCGCCGCCGAGTGTGTACACCTTGCCGCCAGTGGTGAAGACGAGAATCTTGTCCGTCGTCTGCGCGGGGAACGCCACCTTCAGCGCATCGCCGTCCTTGAACTGCAGCGAAGACGTGTCCGAGATGTGCCCCTTGAGCGCCCGGATCCAGCCCTTTTCCGAAATGACGACGGTGATCGGCTCCTTCTCGATCATCGCCTGCTGAATGGCTTCGACATCCGCCTCGGGAGCGTCGGCGAAGGTGCTGCGGCGCTTGCCGAGCTCGGTCGCCTTGGCGAACTTCTTCTTGACCTCGCCGATTTCCCAGGCAACTGCCTGCCACTGTTTGTCGTCGGAGGCGAGCAGCGCCTCGATCTCCGCCTTCTCCTTCGACAGCGCGTCGAATTCGGTGCGGATCTCGAACTCCTCGAGCTTGCGCAGCGAGCGCAGGCGCATGTTGAGGATCGCTTCGGCCTGGACATCGGTCAGCGAGAAACGCTCGATCATCACCGCCTTCGGCTCATCCTCTTCGCGGATGATACGGATGACCTCGTCGATGTTGAGATAGGCAATCAGATAGCCGCCGAGGATCTCGAGCCGCCGATCGATGGCGGCAAGCCTGTGGCGCGATCGCCGCTGCAACACCTCACGGCGATGCGCCAGCCATTCGCTCAGCACCTCGTTCAGCGCCATGACGCGCGGCACGCGGCCCATCGACAGCACGTTCATATTGAGCGGAATGCGGCTTTCGAGCTCGGTCAGCTTGAACAGCGATTCCATCAGGATATTGGCGTCGACCGAGCGGCTCTTCGGCACGAGCACGACACGGACATCCTCGGCCGATTCGTCGCGGATGTCCTCGAGCAGCGGCAATTTGCGCGCAATGAGGAGCTCGGCGATCTTTTCGATCAGCCGCGACTTCTGAACCTGGTAGGGAATTTCCGTCACGACGATCTGATAGCCGCCGCGCCCCAGATCCTCGACAGTCCAACGCGCCCGGACGCGGAAGCCGCCGCGGCCGGTGCGGTAGGATTCGAGCATGCTGGCGCGACTTTCGACGATGATGCCGCCGGTCGGAAAGTCCGGCCCCTCGATACCGCCGCGCTGCGGATTGGCCGGATCGAACAGCAGTTCTTCAACCGTCGCGTTCGGATGGCGGATCAGATGGAGCGCCGCGTCGCAAAGCTCATGCGCATTGTGCGGCGGAATAGACGTCGCCATGCCGACTGCGATGCCGGACGCGCCGTTGGCGAGGAGGTTCGGGAAGGCGCCGGGAAGGACGACCGGCTCCTGGTCCTCCTCGTTGTAGGTCGGGCGGAAATCGACGGCATCCTGGTCGATGCCCTCGAGGAGGAGGGCCGCGACCTCGGTCATCTTCGCTTCGGTGTAACGATAGGCGGCGGCGTTGTCGCCGTCGATATTGCCGAAGTTGCCCTGTCCGTCGACGACCGGGTAGCGCTGCGAAAAGTCCTGCGCGAGTCTCACCAGCGCATCGTAGACCGACTGGTCGCCGTGCGGGTGGAACTTACCGATGACGTCACCGACGATGCGCGCGCATTTCTTGAACGAGGTATTGGGCCGCAGCCCCATCTCGCTCATCGCGTGGATGATGCGGCGGTGGACCGGTTTCAATCCGTCGCGGACATCCGGCAGCGCGCGATGCATGATGGTCGACAGCGCATAGGCGAGATAGCGCTCTTCCAGCGCCGCCTTGAGGTCAACCGGCTGAATGTTGTCGTCCCCGCCAGAAGGCGGCAAAAGGCTTTGTCCCATGCATCCTTGCTACCGCAACAGGCGCGCCGCGGCAAGAATCCGCGTCAATCGCTCTGTGGAGAACGCTTCACAGCCACTTGCCTATACCTCGGGTTGCAGTCATCGAAATTCCCCGGGTAATTTTCCGGAAAGCATGATCCGCGGGGAACATCCGTCATTCGACTCGGCGATATAAATTTGCCCTGTTTCGTATTAGGGTCGCACCTGCGATTTGGTCGGTTGAGGATGGGAATCAATGCAAGTGACATGGCGGGCGACCGGACGCGTCGCAGCGGTTGCTACCGCGCAGCCCTTCCTATGGCGCCCAGCGACATTGGTGACGCATTCCGCGCCGACCGCCAAGAACCACCTGTAGCACCCCTCGGAAACAGCCGCACAATCTATCATTTTTCACAAGGAACAACGCAATGATGCATACGCGCAAGATCCGCCTGATGATGGCCAGCGCCGCCCTCCTCACGCTTGCCGGCCCGGCCTTCGCCCTGGACGGCGCGGACATGATGAAGAAACTGAGTGCCTCGTTCGAGGTGAACGGTACCTCGCTTGTCTTCGACAAGGCGGAGACGGACGGGGACGTGGTCACGGCGAGCGGCGTCAAGCTGCAAGTCGCGACAACGCCCGGGGAGTCGATCGCCATAGGCGACGTGACGTTCGAAGGCGTCGAGGAAACGGACGATGGCGGCTATTATGCCGAAACGGTTTCCTTCGCGGACGTCAACGTCAGCGAAAAAGAAGACAGCGTATCCGTCAAGGACATAGCGATCGGCGGCCTTTCCATTCCCGGAAATGCCTCTGGCGGCACCATCGACGACATTCTGCTCTACGAGTCCTTCGGCACCGGCCCGATGGAGGTCAAGGTCAAGGGCAAGGACGTCTTCAAGATCGCCAGCATCGAGAGCAATCTGAGCCGTCAGGAAAATGATGCCGGATTCGACTTCGATGCGACGATGGCCGGGCTGAATGCGGATCTCTCGGATGTGGAGGACGCCAAGGCAAAGGACGCCATCGACAAGCTCGGCCTGAAGCAGATCGACGGCCAGGTGACGATGAAGGGAAGTTGGGAGCTCGAGAGCGGCAAACTCGCTGTTGAGGAATATGCCCTCGACTTCAAGGATGTCGGACGGCTGAACATCGCCATGGATTTCTCCGGCTACACGCTCCAGTTCCTGAAGTCGCTGCAGGAGGCGAACAAGGCCGCCCAAGCCAATCCGAACAAGGAAGAGGCCAACCAGGCAATGGGCCTCGCGATGCTCGGCCTCATGCAGCAGTTGACCTTCAACAGCGCTTCGATCCGTTTCGACGATGCCTCGATCACCAAGAAGGCACTCGATTACGCCGGCAGCCAGCAGGGCGTCACCGGCGAGCAGATGGCACAGTCGCTGAAGGGCCTGGTGCCGATCATGATGGCGCAGCTCAACCTGCCGGAGTTGCAGAACCAGGTGTCGGCCGCGGTCAACGCCTATCTCGACGCGCCGAAGAGCCTGACGATCAGCGCCGAACCGGAAAAGCCTGTGCCGTTCCCGATGATCATGGGGGCCGCCATGGGCGCGCCGAACACCATCCCCTCGGTCCTCGGTGTCAAGGTGACGGCGAACGACTGACGCTTCACGAAGCGCCGCTGCCGACCGCGACGCGGTGCGGCTTTCGCATTCAAGCCTGGCGGACCTCCCGCCGGGCTTTTTTCTTGTCGCTGTGATCGCGATGTTATGATGTGGCGCTTGATGCTCGCATGCGCCGGCCTATCTATCTCGACATGGTTTGCCGGCAGTTTGTGCATTCCTGACCGAAGCAAAGCGGAAGGAGGACGCAATGGGACTGAAGCATTCGGATATCACCGCCATTCTCGGCCCGGTCGATGAAACCCTGATGGCCGAACTTCTTGCGACGGGCGCGACAGCGAGTGAACTTGCCGAAGCGATTGCTTGGGTCAACAACGACGAGGCGCTGATTGGCGAGGGCCGCCATCTTCCGGCCGGCCGGGTTGCCGCCCTGATCGACATCCTGACGCCGGACGTCGATGAGGAATGACTGCGAAACGTCCGCCCCTGGAGGCGGCTATCGTCTTGCTTCTCGGGTCGGCGGCAAGGTGCAATCGTAAGGTCCTGCCGCTGCCGGCCGGCGTATGAATACCTGAATTTTTTTGTGTTGAGGGAGGGATCCATGGCTGCCAAAGACGTCAAGTTCAGCGCCGATGCGCGCGACCGAATGCTGCGCGGGGTCGACATAATGGCCAACGCGGTCCGGGTCACCCTTGGACCCAAGGGGAGGAACGTGGTCATAGACAGGTCTTTCGGCGCGCCGCGGATCACCAAGGACGGCGTCTCCGTCGCCAAGGAGATCGAGCTCGAGGACAAGTTCGAGAACATGGGCGCGCAGATGGTCCGGGAGGTCGCCTCGAGAACCAGTGAAATCGCCGGTGACGGCACGACAACCGCGACGGTTCTGGCCCAGGCGATCGTCAAAGAAGGTGCCAAGGCCGTCGCTTCCGGCATGAACCCGATGGATCTGAAGCGTGGCATCGACCTCGCCGTCGATGCGCTCGTCAAGGAACTCAAGAGTCGGGCCCGGCAGGTCTCGAAGAACGAGGAGATCGCACAGGTGGCGACGATCTCGGCCAATGGCGATGCGGAGATCGGGCGCTATCTTGCCGAGGCGATGCAAAAGGTCGGCAACGAGGGCGTCATCACTGTCGAAGAGGCCAAGACCGCCGAGATCGAGCTCGAGGTCGTCGAGGGCATGCAATTCGATCGCGGCTATCTCTCGCCCTACTTCATCACCAATCAGGACAAGATGCGTGCGGAGCTGGAGGATGTCTACATCCTCATCCACGAGAAGAAACTCTCCAACCTGCAGGCAATGATCCCGATTCTCGAAGCGGTGATCCAGGCCGGCAAGCCGCTGCTGATCATCGCCGAAGACGTCGAGGGCGAAGCCCTTGCGACGCTCGTGGTCAACAAGCTGCGCGGTGGGTTGAAGATCTCCGCCGTCAAAGCACCTGGCTTCGGCGATCGACGCAAGGCCATGCTGGAGGATATTGCCATTCTGACCGGCGGCACGGTCGTTTCGGAGGAGCTCGGCATCAAGCTCGAGAATACGACGATGGAAAGCCTCGGGCGGGCAAAGCGCGTCATGGTGGAGAAAGACGCAACCACGATCGTCGGCGGCGGCGGCACGAAGCAGGATATCAGCGGTCGTGTCGCCCAGCTGAAGGCGCAGATCGACGAAACAACCTCCGATTACGACCGGGAGAAGCTGCAGGAGCGGCTCGCCAAGCTGGCCGGCGGCGTTGCGGTGATCCGCGTCGGCGGCTCAACGGAAGTGGAGGTCAAGGAGAAGAAGGACCGCGTCGACGACGCGCTGCATGCGACGCGCGCCGCGGTCGAGGAAGGCATCCTGCCGGGTGGCGGCGTCGCGCTGCTGCGGGTCGTCAAGGTGCTCGAGAGCGTGGCGACCGGCAATGACGACCAGCGCGTCGGCGTCGAAATCGTTCGCCGTGCCATCGAGGCGCCGGTGCGCCAGATTGCCGAGAATGCCGGCGCCGAGGGATCGATCATCGTCGGACAGCTGCGCGAGAAAACTGACTTCGCCTATGGCTGGAATGCCCAGACGGGCGAGTTCGGCGACCTCTTCGCGATGGGCGTCATCGACCCGGCCAAGGTCGTGCGCGCGGCGCTGCAGGACGCAGCCTCCATCGCGGGGCTCCTCGTGACGACGGAGGCGATGATCGCCGAGAAGCCGAAAAAGGAGGGTCAGATGCCGATGCCCCCTGGTCCGGGCATGGACTTCTGAGAAACGCCAGGCGGCGACAGGGCCGGGAGAGCCGACCTCACCGAGACCGCTCCCCACAAGGGGGAGGGGTTGGGGAGGGTCTAAAAAAGCTGCTCACGCGGGCTCTGTATCGATCCCCGCTTCGGCGAGCTCCTTGAAGCCGCCAATGTTGAAAACCGCCGTATATCCCATCTCCTGCAGGGTCTTACCCGCGAGAGCGGAACGGCCGCCGGAAGCGCAATGCAGAAGGATGGTCTTGTCCTTCTGAAAGGCCGGGTTGTGATACTGGCTCTCCGGGTCCGCTCGAAATTCCAGCATGCCGCGCGAGACGTTCACTGCCCCCTTGATCCTGCCGGTCTGCTGAACCTCCGTCGGATCTCGGACATCCACAACGAGCACGTCGCCGGAGCGCATCTTCTCAGCGGCTTCGGTCGGCGACAACTTCGGGACGGCACTATTTGCTTCCGCCAGCAGGTCCTTGACGTTCTTCACCATCATTTCCTCCAACCGATAGTTGCCATGCAGCATCGGGGAGAAAGGAAGCGCCTTGAAAGAAGCCCTGTCAAGGTGAGCTCGAATAAGCCCTTTTGGGGCGGGGCCGCAGACATACCCGCTTTGGTTCGCTCGAGGCCAAGAAAACCGGCGAGATTTTCACCGGGTTTTTCTTGGATCAGAGATTTGGCATCAGAGAAGATCAGTCCTTCTTCTGCGGTATCGGACGGATCGCCAGCTCGCGCAGTTGCGCCGGCGTTGCCGGCGATGGCGCGCCCATCAGCAGATCGACGGCTTGCTGGTTCATCGGGAACAGCGAGATCTCGCGCAGGTTCTTGGCGCCGACGAGCAGCATGACGATACGGTCGATACCGAAGGCCATGCCGCCATGCGGCGGGGCACCGTATTGGAAGGCGCGGTAGAGACCACCAAACTGCTCTTCGACGTCCGCCTGGCTGAGCCCGACATTCTCGAATGCCTTGACCATCAGTTCCGGCGACTGGTTACGGATCGAGCCGGATGCGATCTCAAAGCCGTTGCAGACCATGTCGTACTGGAACGCCTTGATCGACAGCAGATCATCGCCCGACAACCCTTGCAGCCCGCCCTGCGGCATCGAGAAAGGGTTGTGGGCGAAGTCGACGCGCTTCTCGTCCTCGTTCCATTCATAAAACGGGAAGTCGACGATCCAGCACAGTTCGAAGCGGTCGCGATCGACGAGGTTCAGTTCCTCGCCGGCCCTGGTGCGGGCCTCGCCGGCGAACTTGTAGAATTTGGCCGGCTCACCGGCGACGAAGAAGCAGGCATCGCCATCCTCAAGGCCAAGCTGCGTACGGATCGCATCGGTGCGCTCCTCGCCGATGTTCTTGGCAAGCGGGCCTGCACCTTCGAGCTTCTCGCCTTCCTTGCGCCAGAAGATATAGCCGAGGCCGGGCTGCCCCTGGCTCTGGGCCCAGGCGTTCATGCGGTCGCAGAATGCCCTGGAGCCGCCGGTCTTGGCCGGAATCGCCCAGATCTCCACCTTCGGGTTCGAGGCGATCATGTTGGCGAAGACCTTAAAGCCGGAGCCGGCGAAATGCTGGGTGACCTCCTGCATCTCGATCGGGTTGCGGAGGTCCGGCTTGTCGGAACCATACTTGCGGATGGCCGTGTCATACGGGATGCGCTGGAACTTTTCGGTGACCGGCTTGCCGCCGGCGAAATCCGAAAAGATCGCGCGGATCATCGGCTCCATCGTGTCCCATACGTCTTCCTGCTCGACGAAGCTCATTTCGAGGTCGAGCTGGTAGAACTCGCCAGGCAGCCGGTCGGCGCGCGGGTCCTCGTCGCGGAAGCACGGGGCGATCTGGAAATAGCGGTCGAAGCCGGCCACCATCAGCAGCTGCTTGTATTGCTGCGGCGCCTGCGGCAGCGCGTAGAAGGTCCCGGGATGAATGCGGCTCGGCACGAGGAAGTCGCGCGCGCCTTCCGGCGACGAAGCCGTCAGGATCGGTGTCGTATATTCGGTGAAGCCGATCTCGGTCATGCCGCGGCGCATGGCGGCGATGACCTCGGTGCGCCTGACGATGTTCTTGTGCAAGGTCTCGCGGCGGAGATCGAGGAAGCGATACTTGAGGCGCACATCTTCCGGATAATCCGGCTCGCCGAAGACCGGCAGCGGCAGCTCCTTGGCGGCCGACAGCACTTCGATCTCGCGGGCATAGAGCTCGATCTCGCCGGTCGGCATGTTCTTGTTGATCGTGTCCTCGGTGCGAGCCTTGACGCTTCCGTCGATGCGAATGACCCATTCACCGCGCACGGTTTCAGCCATCTTGAAGGCCGGCGAATCCGGATCGGCGACGACCTGGGTAATGCCGTAATGGTCGCGCAGGTCGATAAAGAGCACGCCGCCATGGTCGCGGACGCGGTGAACCCAGCCGGAAAGGCGAACGGTGGAGCCGACGTCCGACTTTCGGAGGGCGGCACAGGTGTGGCTGCGGTAACGGTGCATCGTCTGGTCCTGGAATTGCAGAAGGCCGCGCGTGTCTCGCCGAGGCGGGCGCGGCGGCATAGCCAAAGTCGGGCGGAAAAGCGCATGATGCGCCGGATTTGTCAAGGCCGCGGCATTCGCCGCCGACCCGTCAGTCCAGCGACTCCGCCGGTCGCCACTCTTCCGCCTCGTCGGTCCTCCTGGCGGATATCCACCCGGAAAAGGTCACAAATCGCGACTGTCCCCGCCCACCGTGTACCGCTAAACAGTGGGAGACCCGCCTGCCCCACGAGTCGCCGCCGTAAAACCGGATGCGCCCATGTCCCAAATACGCCCGCTCATCCCCCTCCTCCTCACCGCCGGCATTCTGATCGGCGGCAATGGATTGCAGGGCACCTTCATTTCCTTGCGCGCGCTCGATGAAGGCTTTTCGACATCCCTGATCGGTGTCGTCGGCGCAGCCTACAATGTCGGCTTTGCGATCGGCTGCGTCTACGTGACCAGGATCCTCAGGGCGATCGGTCATATCCGTACCTTCTCCGCCATGGCGGCGATCGCCTCGGCGGCGGCAATCGCCATGGTGCTGGTCATCGAGCCGTGGTTCTGGTTCGTGATGCGGCTCGTCGCCGGCATCTGCTTCGCCGGTCTTTTTGCAACGGTCGAGAGCTGGTTGAATGCCAGCGTCACCAATGCCAACCGGGCCCGCACGCTGTCGATCTACCGCCTAGTCGACCTCGGCTCGGTGACCGCCGCGCAATACATGATTCCGGGTGTGGGGATCGGCGGCTTCGAGCTCTTCGCCTTCATCTCAATGGCGCTGACGCTCTCGCTTGTGCCGATCTCGTTTGCCGACCGGTCGAGCCCGGTCGCTCCGGAAGCAATCCACTTCGACGTCAACGCGCTTTGGAACATCTCGCCGCTTGCCACCATCGGCTGCATCGTCGTGGGTCTCACCAATGCGGCCTTTCGCTCACTCGGACCGATCTATGCGCAGGAGATCGGGCTTTCGGTCACCGCGATTGCGACCTTCATGAGCGCCGGCATCATCGGCGGCGTCGTGCTGCAATATCCGCTCGGGCACTACTCGGACCAGTTCGACCGCCGGCTGATCATTCTGATCGCCACTTTCGGCTCACTCGTTGCGGGCCTTTTCCTCGCTTTCGGCGCCGGCAGCGACGAGTGGCTGAACTTCGCCGGCATCTTTGCCTTCGGCGCCTTCGCCATGCCGCTCTATTCGCTCTGCTCGGCCCATGCCAACGACCACGCGGCGGAAGGTCAGCATGCGCTGGTTTCCGCCGGCATGCTGTTCTTCTGGTCGCTCGGCGCCATCATTGGGCCGCTCTTCGCCTCCTTCCTGCTCGATCTCTTCGGCCCGCGCGCGCTCTTCCTTTATACCGCCGCGATCCTCTTCCTCTTCATGCTCTACACGCTCCGGCGCATGACGGCCCGCGGAGCGATTCCGGCGGGCGAACGCTCCATGCCGTTCCGCAATCTCCTGCGTACCTCGTCGTTCTTCAACAAGCTGGCGGGCGGCAGCCAGCCGCAGCATGATCGCCTGCGGCAAGATGTGCGATCCCGACGAATTGCTGAACACGAGGATCAGGTTTAAAACGGCGCCAATCCCGAAACACTGCGGGGCGACGCGGTCCACGCCCCGCTCGGCCCTTTTAGAATGTGGACGCTATGACGCCGATGCTCAGCCGCCGCACTTTTCTCCAGGGCTCGGCCGCACTGGGCGGCGCCTTCGCACTCGGCGCCGGGCTTGCGGCACGGGCCGGGGCGTCTCCCGAACCTCAGGTCCTCACGGCGCAACTGGCAAATGCGCAGATCGCGGCCGACGGCGCTACCCCCGTCATGACCTACGGACTCGGTGAAACGCCTCATGCCGGCATGCCGCCGGTCTTGCGAATTCGCAAGGGCGGGGCCTATGCGGCAAGGCTCGTGAACAGGCTCGATGAGCCGACGACGGTTCACTGGCACGGGCTCAGAATCGCCAATGCGATGGACGGCGTGCCGGAGATGACCCAGCCTTATGTTTATCCGGGCGATCACTTCGATTACAGCTTCACACCGCCAGACGCCGGCACCTTCTGGTACCATCCTCATTGCAACACGCTGACGCAGATAGGCCATGGCCTGACCGGTGTGATCGTCGTCGAAAATCCCGAAGATCCGGTTTTCGACGCGGAGATCGTCCTCAATCTTCGCGACTGGCGGCTCGGCACCGGAGGCAAATTCATCGATCCGTTCAAACCGCGGGATGCGGCACGCGGCGGCACCTACGGGACCGTCAGAACTGCCAATTGGCAACAGGAGCCGGTTTACGACGCGCCGACCGGCGGACTCGTTCGGGTCAGGATCGCCGCCACCGACGTGACGCGCATCTACACGATCGGCCTTGAGGGCGCCGAGGCGAAGGTGGTCGCGCTTGATGGCAATCCCGTCGATCTTCCGTTCCTGCTCGATCGGCTGGACATCGGGCCGGGGCAGCGCGTCGATCTCGTGATGCGCATGCCCGACAGCGAAGGGGCGCATGCGACGCTCGGCAATTTCCGCGGGTCGAAGCCTTGGACGATCGCGAGACTGCGTGCGGTCGGCCCGTCCTTGAAACGCGATCTTGGCGACGTCGCTCCCCTCCCCGCCAATCCGGTCACCGAAGCCGACCTGTCGACGGCCAAGCGAATTCCCCTCGAACTCACGGCAACCGCCGAATACAAGGCGGCACCGTCGATCTGCGGATCGCTCGGCTTCACCTTCTGGGCGCTCAACAAGGTTCCATGGCCGGGAGACACGCCCGACCCGATTGCGCCGATCGAGGAGTTGAAGCTCGGCAAAAGCTATGTGCTCGAAATCGCCAATCGCACCCCGCACGCGCACCCGATCCATCTGCATGGCTTGAGCTTCCGCATCCTCAGTTCGAACAAACGGAACTTCCTGCCGCCGCCGACCGACACGATCCTGCTTCTGCCGGACGAACAGGCGGAGGTGGCGCTCGTTGCCGATAACCCCGGCGACTGGGTGATCCACTGCCACATCATCGAACATCAAAAGACCGGGATGACCGGTTATTTCAGAATTATCTGACAATTTCGATTGAGACGTCCGCCCCGAAACGATAGAGGGGAGGCTCAAGCCTCATTTTCGCCATAGTGATTTAAGCCCAGATGATTCAGACGACAGCAGAACTGGAGGCCGCCTGCCAAGAGCTGGCCCGCTCGAGCTACATTACGATCGATACGGAATTCCTGCGCGAGACCACGTTCTGGCCTGAACTCTGCCTGATCCAGATGGCCAGCCCCGACACGGCGGTGATCGTCGATCCGATGGCGCCGGGGCTCGACCTTGCGCCCTTCTTCGCGCTGATGGCCAATACAGATGTCATCAAAGTCTTCCACGCGGCCCGCCAGGACATCGAGATCATCCACCATCTCGGCAACCTCATTCCGCATCCGCTCTTCGATACGCAAGTCGCGGCAATGGTCTGCGGCTTCGGCGACAGCGTCTCCTACGACCAGTTAGTCAGCCGCATCAAGAACGTGCAGATCGACAAGTCCTCGCGCTTCACCGACTGGAGCCGCAGGCCGCTCACCGACAAGCAGCTCGAATATGCTTTTGCCGACGTGACGCATCTCAGGGACATCTACCATTACCTGAAAGCGGAGCTCGAGCGCGAGGGACGCTCCTCCTGGCTTGCCGAGGAAATGGCAATTCTGGAGAACCGCGAGACCTACGACCTCCATCCGGAGAATGCCTGGCAGCGCCTGAAGATGCGCGTCAGAAAGCCGATCGAGCTGGCGGTTCTGCAGAAAGTCGCCGCCTGGCGCGAGCGCGAAGCACGGGCGCGCAACGTGCCGCGGGGCCGGATCATCAAAGACGATGCAATCTACGAAGTTGCCCAGCAGCAGCCGAAGGACGCGGAAGCGCTCGGCCGACTCAGAACCATTCCGAAGGGGTGGGAGCGCTCCAGTGCGGGCGCTGCGATCGTCGAGGCGGTGACCGAGGCGCTGGCGATTCCGAAGACTGAACTGCCCCGACTGCCGCGGCAGAATCACACGCCGGAAGGCGCGGCCGCAGCGGTCGAGATGCTCAAGGTGCTCTTGAAGCTCATCTCCGAAAAGCAGGGCGTGGCGGCCAAGATCATCGCCAGCAGCGACGATCTCGACCGAATCGCCGCTGAAGGCGAGAATGCCGATGTCGCCGCGCTGAAGGGCTGGCGCCGGGAGCTTTTCGGCGAGATGGCACTGAAGCTCATCAATGGCGAAGTGGCGCTTCGGTTTGTCGGAAAAAAAATCGAGGCAATGGAAATCGGCGGTTGAACGGCCGCAACTGCCAACACCTTTCCGCCCGAATCCGCCCTTAGCCAGCGAATCGAAAAGCTGATCCGACGCGAAGGCCGAGGAGCAGATGCTCGCACCGCTGCGGATGGGGCTGCCCAGGTCGCGGCCATCCTTCAGAAGTTCGATTTCCGAGGCCGTCGCGCATGCGCTGGAGATTTTCCACGCTCGAGTTCATCCTGTTGCTCTTGGTCGTCGCCGGCAGCGGCGTGGCCTATGCCTGGGTCGTCTATGGGGACGGCGCGCTGATCGGCGCGACCTTTGCGGTCTTCATCTGCATGCCGGTCCTTGCCTTTGAACGACGCATCATCTTCCGCCGCCTCTACAGGACGATCCACAGCTTTCCGACGCCAGCCTTTCTGTTGTCCTCGGTCGCCGTCTATTTCGCCGTTGAGAATCTCGGCTTTGTCGCGGCGGGGGTGGTGCTGAAGCTGTTGGGCGTGCTGCAGCAGAGCTGGAGTGACGCGGTGATTCCGTCCTTCAATGCGCTCGTCTATGCGCTCGTCGTTTCCGGTCCGATTATTTTCGTCCTGCGGGTGCGGGAACTGCTCGGCCGCAATGTCTTCCTCAGCTTGCTGACGGGACGCTACCGCAAGCCGGTGCAGGAGGAGCGCGTCTTCCTGTTTATCGATGTCGCCGGCTCGACCTCCTATGCCGAGCGCTTCGGCGATCTCAAGATGCAGGAATATCTCGGAAAGCTGTTTGCGGAGGTCGCCGACCCGGTGCTGCGCTACCGCGGATCCATCGACGACTATGTCGGGGACGCTGCAGTCATCACCTGGTCCTTCGATCGAGCCTTGGCGGACGCCGCCTGCATTCGCTGCGTCTTCGACATTCTCGACCAGGTCGAAGCGTCCGCCTCCCGCTGGCGCAAGGTTTACGGCGAGGTTCCGCGCCTGCGCGCCGCACTTCACGGCGGAACGATCGTCGCCGCCGAAATCGGCGTCGACAGGCACAAGATCACCTATTTCGGAGACACGGTGAACACGACGGCGCGTCTCGAGGGCCTCTGCCGAACGCTTGATCGGCAGGTGTTGATTTCCGCCGATCTCTTGCGGCGCATGCGCTTGCCCATTTTTGTCAGAAGCGAAGACCTCGGCGAACACGAGGTGAAAGGCCGCGGCCAGAAGCTCGGCGTGTTCGCGCTTCGCGCCGTCCAGCCGTAAGACGCATCGCGGCGTCAACAAAGCTTCACCGCGCTGTCAGGGAAGCGTCACCGAGCCGTCATCAAAGCCGCCTATCGGGAAGCGATCCCCACCTCGAACCCAGGGTGAATTTGATGACGAAGTCCATTCTCGCCGTCGCCTTGACGCTCTTGTCGACGACGACCGCGCTCGCCGACGAGAAGGCCTTTCCGGCAACACTGAAGGCGCACGCCATCCTTCCGGCCAATACCATCATCGCCGCGCCGGCGGATGCGGCCGATTATCTCAAGACGTCCGGCAAGTTCTCGGCCGCTGACCGCAAGCGCGCGATGGATTTGGGCAGTGTGCCGGGCAAGGACGGCGTTCGGCCGACCGGGCTGTCGCTTCCCTTCAATGGCCAGCCGATGCAGGGCTTTTCGGGCATTAAGGCGATGCCGGACGGAACCTTCTGGAGCCTTTCGGATAATGGCTTCGGCAACAAGCTCAATTCGACCGACGCCATGCTGATGCTTCATCACCTGAAGATCGACTGGGACGGCGGCAAGGTTGAAGCGCTGGAGACGATCTTTTTCTCGGACCCAGACAGCAAGGCTCCCTTCCCGATCGTCATGGAAGGTTCTACGACGCGCTATCTCACGGGTGGTGATTTCGACATCGAGTCGATCCAGCCTGTCGCCGATGGCTTCTGGGTCGGCGAGGAATTTGGCCCCTATGTCCTGAAGTTCGACACGAACGGCAAGCTCACCAACGTCATCCCGACAATGATGGACGGCAAGCCGGTCCTCTCGCCGGACAATCCGACACTGGCTTTGCAGGCGGACCCTTCCAAGAAGACGCCGGCCTTCAACCTCAAACGTTCCGGTGGCTACGAGGGGCTGGCGCTGTCCAAGGACGGTACGAAGCTCTATGGCCTGCTCGAAGGACCGCTTTGGATCGACAACGAATCAGTCGAGCAGGCGGATGGCCGTCCGGCGCTCCGCATCGTCGAACTCGACGCTGCGCGCAAGAGCTGGACCGGACGCAGCTGGCTCTATCCGCTTGCCGAAGGCGGCGAGGCGATCGGCGACTTCAACATGCTCGACGAAAAGACGGCGCTGGTGATCGAACGCGACAATGGCGCCGGCACCCTCGACAAGGCCTGTGCAGACCCCAAGGATCCGAAGCCGGATTGCTTCGCGGTCGGATCGAAGCTGAAGCGCATCTACAAGATTGAAATGACCGAGGAAAACATCGGCAAGGCGGTGCGCAAGATCGGCTATATCGATCTCCTGAAGATCGCCGATCCGGACAACCGGAAGCGCCAGGGCGGCGGCGACGGCTACTACGACATGCCCTTCGTCACCATCGAGAACGTCGATCGGGTGGACGACACGCATATCATCGTCGGCAACGACAACAATCTGCCCTTTTCAGCCGGGCGCGCGCTGGACAAGGCCGACGACAACGAGTTCGTGCTGCTTGAAGTCGGCGAATTCCTCAAGGCCGAATAGTCGGGAATGGTCGCGCGTGGAAATCCTCGCGCGACCGCCACCCGCTTGCAAAAGGGCGGGGCTCTCAGCTCTCGAAGTGGAACGCGAGTTTCTTGCCCGTCAGCCGGCTCAGTTGCTGCAGGCGGCCATCAAGGCGTTCGCCCTCGAAATCCAGGTAGGCTGCCGGCACGACGAATTCGAGGTCGACATCCGGCCGCAACGACCGTCGCAGGGTGAGATGGCGGGCGACCCCCGGCATGGAGGCGGAGAAGAGATAGGCTACCCGCAACAGCCCGCCGAGCACCTTCGCCAGTTCGAGAAGACGTGGCGTGGTGATGCCGGCGAGAGGGCTGGTGGCGCCGTCGTCGTTGAGCCCCTCGAAGCGATAGTAGTTGGCGAGCGCGATGTAGGCCCGGCCGGCATGCGTAATGCCGGTGAAGGCGGAATGGGCGATGATGTTCAGCGCCTGCAGGCCGCGATAGTCCGGATGCGCGCGCCAACTGATGTCCGCCAACAGGCAGGCGGCCTTGCGGTAGCGGCTCTCCTCCTCGGTTTCCTCGATGCCGAAGTTCGGCACCATCCGCCCGGTCCACTCGGCAAGCTCGCGCGCATGTTCCGGTGAGCGGGCGCGCAGGATGGCGATCTCGTCGGCTGCCGTGAGCAACGGGTCCTGCAAGCGCTCCTCATCGGAAAGCAGCGAGTACAGGTAGCCTTCGCGAACGCCGAGGGCCGAAAACGAAATGCGCTCGGGGCGCATGATCGAGATCGCCTCCTGCATCGTCACGGCGCCGAACGGCAAAAGGCTGCGACGGCTCTTGGAAATCGTTGCAAAAGCAGAGGGCTTCAAGGCCTTGGGCTCGATCACCTCGGCGAGAATCGTCATCGCCTCGTCATAGGAGATCTCGTAGCCCTGCATCATGTGCAGCGGATAGTCGCGCATTTCCATCTGAAGCTTGGCGATCGCGCGCCAGGTCCCGCCGACGGCGTAGAAAGTGCGCCCGGTACCCTTTCTCAGGACATCGGCACCCTTCATGAACTTCCGCACCCAGGTGCGTGCCCGTGCCAGCGAGCCGTTGCTGTGCTCGAAGAGACGGATACCGCCGAGCGGCAGGGTTACCCCGTTGCCGATCCGCCGGCCCTCGACATCGACCAGTTCGAGCGAACCGCCGCCAAGGTCACCGACCACGCCATCCGGATCGTGATAACCGCTGACGACGCCCATGGCCGAGTAGTAGGCTTCCTCCTCGCCGGTTAGGATTCGAACCTTCTGGTCGAGAATGGCTTCCGCCTTCTCGATGAGGGCCGCGCCGTTCGAGGCCTCGCGCGCGGCGGCGGTTGCCAGCACATACATCTGCGTGGCGCGCGCCTGGTCGGACAGCGCACGGAACCGGTGCAGCGCCTTCAGCGCCCGCTCGACGCTCTCCTCCTCCATTCGGCCGGTCGCGTCGATGCCCTTGCCGAGACCGCACATCACCTTTTCATTGAAGAGCACCGCCGGGGCACGGCTGAGCCCCTCGTAGACGACGAGACGAATGGAGTTGGAGCCGATGTCCACGACGGACACAGGGCGGATGCCGGGCAGACGCCCCTGCGCTTCAGATTCGACCATGCGATTCCAGTTTACTTGCGCCAACCGCTTTTCCAGCCGGCAATCAGCTTCGGTGCACTGGACTTCAGAGCCTCACCCCGACCCGAGAGGCTGGGATTGGTCATGAAATAATGCTGCGCGTTGAACGGCTCGGCATCCTTACCGACTTCCAAGCGGCGCGAGGTGCCGTCCGGAAGAATCTCGTAACTCTGCTGGTTGTCGATGAGATTGCCCAGCATGATCTGCGAAAGGACCTGTTCGTGCACAGTCCGGTTGATGAGAGGCACGAGCGTCTCTACCCGCCGGTCCAGGTTGCGCGGCATCATATCCGCCGAGCCGATATAGACAAGCGCATTTTCCGAAGGCAGGCCGTGGCCGTTGCCGAAGCAGAATATCCGGGAATGCTCGAGGAAGCGGCCGACGATGGACTTGACACGAATGTTGTCGGAAAGACCCGGCACCTGCGGACGCAGGCAGCAGATGCCGCGAATGACGAGATCGATCTCGACGCCCGCGCCGCTTGCCTTATAGAGCGCGTCGATGATCTCCGGATCGACAAGCGAGTTCATCTTCATCCAGATCGACGCCGGCCGACCCGCTTCGGCGTGCGCTATCTCTTCATCGATGTGCTTGAGGATACGCGGGCGCATCGTATGCGGCGAGACGGCGAGCTTCATGCCCGCTTCCGGTTCGCCATAGCCGGTGATGAAGTTGAAGATGTTCGCCATGTCGTGGGCGATCACCGGATTGCAGGTGAAGAAGGACAGGTCCGTATAGATCTTCGCGGTGACCGGGTGATAGTTGCCGGTGCCGAGATGGCAATAGGTGCGGAGCTTGCCTTCCTCGCGACGGACGACCATCGACATCTTGGCGTGGGTCTTCAACTCGAGGAAGCCGAAGACCACCTGGACGCCGGCGCGCTCGAGGTCGCGCGCCCAGCGGATGTTCGCCTCTTCGTCGAACCGGGCCTTCAGCTCGACGAGCGCGGTCACGGACTTGCCTGCCTCGGCGGCGTCGACTAGGGCGCGCACGATCGGGCTGTCGTTGGAGGTACGGTAGAGCGTCTGCTTGATCGCCAGCACGTCGGGATCGCGCGCCGCCTGCAGCAGGAACTGCACCACCACGTCGAAGGACTCGTAAGGATGGTGGACCACCATGTCCTTCTCGCGGATCGCGGCGAGGCAGTCACCGCCATGCTCGCGGACGCGCTCCGGGAAGCGCGGATTATAGGGCTCGAAGCGCAGGTCCTCGCGCGGTGCCTTTGTGATTTCCGAAAGCGTATTGAGCGCGAGCAGCCCGGGCAGCACGGCGACGCGGTTATCCGGAACGCCGAGCTCGTGCACGACGAACTGGCGCAGCGAGGCGGGCATTTCGGAATCGGTCTCGATGCGGATCACCGACCCGCGGCGGCGGCGCTTCAACGCCGTCTCGAACAGGCGGACCAGGTCTTCCGCCTCTTCCTCGACTTCGATATCGCTGTCGCGGATGATGCGGAACGTACCCGAGCCCTGAACCTCATAACCCGGGAACAGGCGGTCGATGAACTGACCGACGACATCTTCAAGCGTGATGTAGCGGATAACGTTCTTGACGTCCGGCAGGCGGACGAATCGGTCGAGCGCCACCGGCAGGCGCAAGAGCGCCGTCATCGGCTCGCGCCCGGTCCTGCTGACGAGTTGCAGGCCCATCGAAAAGCCGAGATTCGGGATGAACGGGAACGGATGCGCCGGATCGATCGAGAGCGGCGTCAGGACCGGGAAGATCGACTGGTCGAATTCATTGGCGAGCCAGCTTCTGTCCTGGCCGGACAAGGAAGCGGGACGGACGATGAGGATATCCTCCTTGGCGAGATATTGCTGCAGGACGGCGAGCGAGGCCTGCTGCTCCATCTGGAGATTGTCGATCTCCTTCAGGATATCGTCGAGCTGTTCTGCCGGCGTTTTGCCATCGGGACTGCGCAACGAAACGCCCGAGCGCACCTGCCCCTCGAGGCCGGCGACGCGGACCATGAAGAATTCATCGAGGTTGGCGGCCGAAATCGACAGGAAGCGGATGCGCTCCAGGAGCGGGTGCGCCGTGTTCAGGGTTTCCTCGAGCACGCGGCGGTTGAACTGGAGCCACGAGAATTCGCGGTTGATGAAGCGCTCGGGGCTCGTGAGAAGATCAAGTTGCTCCGCAGGCACCTTTTTTTCGGTGATTACAGACGTCGCGTTATCCATTCCCATCAGACCCCATTGCTCCGGATAAACGAGCTATCCCACTTTGACGACGGAACTGTGACAGTCAATCGGTGGCTCGGGCATTTGCAAGGTCTTCCAGC
The DNA here is from genome assembly GCF_000265205.3 of Sinorhizobium fredii USDA 257. Classification (NCBI taxonomy): domain Bacteria; kingdom Pseudomonadati; phylum Pseudomonadota; class Alphaproteobacteria; order Hyphomicrobiales; family Rhizobiaceae; genus Ensifer; species Ensifer fredii. The sequence goes on along the minus strand of NC_018000.1, from coordinate 948,603 downwards.
ACTTCCGTCGCCAGGACACGCGTCAGCCGCGTTCCACGGGCAAGCGCCAGATGATCCAGCCGCTCGACGATCGTCTGCGCCGCCTCCAGGGAACGCTCCATCCGAGTGACTATATAGGCCACGAAACGCTCATCGACGAGCAACTGGCGATCGGCGAACAGCTTGAAGAGCACCTGCATCAGGAGTTCGTCGTCAGGCTCGCCGATCTCGACGACGGTCGCCGCCTTCAGCCGCGATTTGAGATCCGCGAGTGTCACCGGCCAAGACATCGGCCACAGCCGCGAGGTCATCAGGAGCGCCGTGCCGTTCTGGCGGACGCTGTTGATGACGTGGAACAGTGCCGTATCGTCGAAACCCTGACGGTCGACATCCTCGAAGAGCACCGGCTTGGCGGCGGCGATGTCGGCGGAACTCGAGCCGGCAACGGGGTGGATCGTCTCGGCGCCGGACTTCTCCCGCCAGATACTGGCCAGGTGCGACTTTCCGGAACCGACCGGCCCGGCGATGATGACGACCGGTGATGGCCATTCCGGCCAGTGATCGACGATCGCAATGGCCGCGCTCAGGCGATCGGAAACGAGCAGATCCTCCCGGCTGGTTGCCGGGTCATGGCCGAAGACGAGCGGCAGTTGTTCGTTAGGACGTCTTGTCATGCTTTGCTCTGGAGGATGGCATGTGTCGGCCGGGCTCCTCGCCCTCCGACTGCTGGTTCGCGGCCGTCCTGTGCCCGTGATAGAGGTCGCTATCAAGGTATCGCTGGATGCCGAAACGGACAAGGACGCCGATCGCGGCGGCGGCCGGCACCGCGATGAGAAGGCCGACGAAACCGAACAGCGCGCCGAAGGCAAGCAGGGCGAACATCAGCCAGACGGGATGAAGCCCAACGCTCTTGCCGACCAGCTTCGGTTGGAGAATGTTGCCCTCGAGAAACTGGCCGCTGAAGAAGACGGCAAGCACGAGCAGGATCCATATATAGTCCGGCCAGAACTGGACGAGTGCCACGCCGACGGCGAGCACCAGGCCGACCAGCGAGCCGACATAGGGGATGAAGCTGATCATGCCGGCAAAAAAGCCAATCAGAAGGCCGAAATTGAGCCCGACCAGAGACAGGCCGATGGCGTAGTAGAGGCCGAGAATGACGCACAAGGAACCCTGGCCGCGCACGAAGCCGGCGATCGTCGTGTTCATGTCGCGGGCGATCTGGCGCACCACGTCGACATGGTCGCGCGGCACCCAGCTATCGACCTTCTGGACCATGCGGTCCCAGTCGAGCAACAGATAGAAGGCGACGACCGGAGTGATGATGAAGAGCGATAGGATATCCAGCAGCGCCATGCCGGAATTCCAGAGCTGCTGGAACAGTGTGCCGAGAAAGGCTGCCCCTTGCTCGAGGAGCTTGGCCGAATTCTGCTTGATCGACGCCATTTGAGCTTCGAGCCAGTCGGGCACAAGCGTCGATTGGGTGGTGTCCGCCACAAAGGCCTGCAGCCTGGCGACATAGCCGGGCATCTTCTGGATGAAGTCGGCGGCTTGGGTGAAAATCAGCGGGATGATGATGATCAGCGACAGCGCAAAGAGAACGACGAAGGCGACGAGAATGGCGATCGTCGCCATCAGGCGGCTGAGGCCAAGCCGCTGCAGCCGGTCGGCGACGGGATCGAGGAAATAGGCAAGCGCCATGCCGGCGAGAAACGGCAGGAGAATGGAACTGAAGACCATCAGAAAGGCGACAAAGGCGACAAGCACGAGCAACCAGAAAAAAATCTGGCGCTGAAGTCCCAAACCGCTCACCCGATTGCCCATTGTACTCCCCGTCACGCGTCCGGCGCTAACGACGCCACGCGTCTTTCGTGCGACGAGATAGGGTGCGGCGCGCGCGCAGGTCAAGCCCGACGCCCTTCAATCCGCTCTCTTGTCGCCTGAAGACGTCGAGGCGAAGGCAAAAACGTGAAAAAAGGCCGCAAGTCTGGGCCTCGCCGCTTGCACTCCTCAGCTTGCCGTGCCAATCGCATCCGCAAAATACGACGAGCCTTGGAGAACGAGCATGAGCCAGTCGGGAAAGAACGGCCTCACCTACAGCGACGCGGGCGTGGATATCGATGCCGGCAACCTGATGGTCGAGAAGATCAAGCCGCATGTGCGCTCGACCCGGCGTCCCGGCGCCGACGGCGAGATCGGCGGCTTCGGCGGCCTCTTCGATCTCAAGGCGGCCGGCTTCACCGATCCGGTCCTGGTCGCCGCGAATGACGGCGTCGGCACCAAGCTCAAGATCGCCATCGACGCCGACAAGCACGACACGGTCGGCACCGACCTGGTGGCCATGTGCGTCAACGACCTCGTCGTGCAGGGCGCCGAGCCCTTGTTCTTCCTCGATTATTTCGCCACCGGCAAGCTCGATCCCGACCAGGGCGCGGCGATCGTCGCCGGCATCGCCGCCGGCTGCCGCGAGGCGGGCTGCGCGCTGATCGGCGGCGAAACGGCCGAGATGCCGGGCATGTATTCCGGCGGCGACTACGACCTTGCCGGCTTTGCCGTCGGCGCGGCCGAGCGCGGACAGCTTCTGCCGGCCGGCGACATTGCCGAGGGCGACGTCATCCTTGGACTCGCCTCTTCCGGCGTGCATTCGAACGGCTATTCGCTGGTGCGCAAGATCGTCGCGCTCTCGGGGCTCGCATGGGATGCTCCGGCGCCGTTCGGCGAGGGCACTCTTGCCGACCTCCTGATGACGCCGACCCGCATCTATGTGAAGCCGCTTCTGAAGGCGATCCGCGAAACCGGTCAGATCAAAGCGCTGGCACATATCACCGGCGGCGGCTTCCCCGAGAATATTCCGCGCGTACTGCCGAAGCAGCTGGCCGCCGAAATCGACCTCGACGTCATCAAGCCGCCGGCCGTGTTCTCCTGGCTCGCCAAGACCGGCGGTGTCGCCGCCAATGAGATGCTGCGCACCTTCAATTGCGGCGTCGGCATGATCGCCGTCGTTCCGGCAACGGAAGCCGACAAGGTCGCGGCGGTTCTCGCCGCCGAAGGCGAGACTGTCTTCACGCTCGGCCGCATGGTGGCGCGCCAAGAGGGTGCGCCGGGCACGATCTACAAGGGCAGCCTCGCTGTATGAGCATGACCGCAGCCAGCAAGAAAAAGGTCGTCGTCTTCATCTCGGGCGGCGGCTCCAACATGCTGTCGCTGGCAAAGGCCGCGGCCGAGCCGGATTTCCCGGCCGAGATCATTGGCGTCATCTCCGACAAGGCGGAGGCCGGCGGCCTCGCCAAAGCGGCAGCGCTCGGCATCGCGACATCCTCATTCGTGCGCAGGGACTTTCAAAGCAAGGAAGCGCACGAGGCGGCGATCCTCGCGGAACTCGACCGGCTCCAGCCGGACATCATCTGCCTTGCCGGCTACATGCGCTTGCTGTCCGCCGCCTTCATCCAGCGCCACGAAGGCAGGATCCTCAACATCCATCCGTCGCTGCTGCCGCTTTTCCCGGGGCTCAATACGCATCAGCGTGCGCTCGATGCGGGCATGAAGCTCGCCGGCTGCACCGTGCATTTCGTGACCGAAGGCATGGATGACGGCCCGATCATCACGCAGGCAGCCGTTCCGATCATTGCCGGCGACACGCCGGAGACGCTTGCATCGCGCGTTCTGACGGTAGAGCACAAGACCTATCCGCTGGCATTGCGGCTGGTCGCCGAGGGCAAGGTGACGATGCAAGAGGGGCGCGCCGTCAGCCACGCGGTGGGCGAGGCCTCGGGAACGCTCATTTCGCCAGCCATCTGATACCAGTGGCCCTGCTACTCACGCCTTGACGAGGATCGGCGTAGCTAACCCCCTCTGCCCTGCCCTCCTAACTACAGCCCGCGCCTCTGACCGAAAGTGGGTCACTTCGCCGCCGCAAGTCTTCGATCGAGACCGTCAAGGACGCGTCGCGTCAGCGGGGAGGAGGACGTCATGGGTCGCCCGTGTCGTTGAGGAAGACATGAGCGATTTACCGCAGCACGGCGCCGACAAAAAGTGAACTATCGGTAATGTATGCTGGATCAAAGGGTTAGCCTGAAAGTGCCGCGCGGTTCAGCATGGCCCATTGCAGGAGCATGATGGTCTTGGCGTCGCAGACTTCGCCGGTGCGGATCATCGCGATGGCCTCCTCGAAGGGGATTTCCAGCACCTCGATGTCTTCGCCCTCATGGGCAAGCCCGCCGCCAGGCGCCACCTTCTTGGAGGTATCGATGCGACCGAGAAAGAAACTCGTCCGCTCCGTTATCGAGCCGGGGCTCATATAGGCGTCGAAGAGATGTAGGGCGCTCTCGATGTGATAGCCGGTCTCTTCCATCGCTTCGCGGCAGATCGCCACCTCTGGCGCCTCGCCGTCGAGAAGGCCGGCCGGCGCTTCGATAAGATATCCTGATTCCCCTTGCAGGAAGACGGGAAGGCGAAGCTGGCGGACGAGAACGACCATCTGGCGTTCGGGGTCGAAGAGCAGGATCGTCGCAGCACGGCCATGGTCGTGCACTTCGCGCACGAGCCGCGCAGTGCTGCCATCGGACATCATTTGCTCGAGCGTGATCTGCTCGAGATTGATGAAGCCATTCCAGAGTGTTCGGCGGTCGATAATCCGCAACCGCTGGTCCTCATGTTTCGTCATTCGAAGTCCCTGTTAGCTCAGTGAACATGTTCGGACGGCGCGCAGCTAATTCGCTCCATCTGCAGGGTCGTATGGTGGAGGTCGAACTCGTCGCGGAGCCGATTCGCGATCGCGCGCCGGACGGCTTCGCCATCCGCCCCTTCTTCAAGCACGGCGTGGGCCGTCAGGGACGGCTGACTCTGCGTAATCGCCCAAAGATGGAGGTCATGCATGGAAGCAACTTCCGGCACAGTGGTGATCGCAGCATGGACATCGGCGAGCCGCATTCCCGCCGGCACCCCTTCCAGCAGGATGTTGACGCAGTCCTTGGACCCAGGTACGCGGAAAGACCATGAATCCGATCCCGACGGCCAACAGGGAATCGATCCATTGCAGACCGGTGAGCCAGATGATCGCCGCTCCGACTATGACGGCGAGGGAACCGAGCATATCCGACCAAACCTCGAGATATGCTCCCTTGAGGTTGAGGCTTTGGTCCTTGTGAGTCGTCAAAAGCCGCATGGACAGGAGATTGACCACAAGGCCAACCACCGCGATCGCCAGCATACCGCCCGACTGGATCTCCTGCGGCACGGTCAGGCGTTGCCAGGCCTCGTAGAGAATGTAAAAGGCCACACCGAGAAGCAGCAGCGCATTCAATGCAAGCGCGCCCCAAAATCGGGATACCATTGCTGACTTCCCCTTGCTGGTGATCTCCGCTCATGACGGACTCCTCGCGCTAGTCAGCCCGGCGCATCCAGACCCGGTTGTCGTGGAACGCCGCACCGCCATAGGGCGCCACCGCATCGGCGCCGGTCAGCACGTTGATCCCCTCGCCGTCGAGATGGGCGCCGTTCGGCCACAGCCCTTCGGCGACAACGACGCCGCGGCGCGCACCGCCGCCGATCCTGGCGTGCAGGCGGAGTTCGCCGCGGTCGTTGCCGAGTTTGACGATGTCGCCGTCGGCGATACCGAGCTCGGCGGCGTCCTCCGCATGGATCATCACCTCCGGGCGCCCTTCCTTCTCGATCGAGGAGGGCGTCTCGGAAAAAGTCGAGTTCAGAAAGGAACGCGCCGGCGAGGTCGCCAGCCGGAACGGATGGCGCTCGTCGGCGACTTCGATCAGATCGATGTGATCAGGGAACTCAGGAAGGCGGCCGTGCGGCCCCTGCGGGCCCATCGACTTCGGCGGCCGATTGGGCGCCGGAGTGCCGGTCCAGTCTGCCTTGAAGCGGAACTTGCCGTCGGGATGGCCGAAGCCTTTGAGGAAATGCGCCTCCTCGAAGCCCGGCTGGCAATCGAGCCATTTCCTCTCTTTCATCTCTTCGTAGACGATGCCGTAATTGGCGAGCAAACGGTCGATGTGCTGCCGTTCCGAGAGGCCAAAGCCGGAACAGTCGGCAACGCCAAGGCGCTTTGCCAGTTCCTCGATGACGAAGAGGTTGGTGCGCACGGTCGGCGGCGGCTCGACGAGCTTCGGGCCGATCAGGATGTGCTGGTGCCCGCCGCCGCGGTAGAGATCGTCATGCTCCAGGAACATCGTCGCCGGCAAAACGATATCGGCGAGCCTAGCCGTATCCGTCATGAACTGTTCGTGCACGGCGACAAACACGTCGTCGCGCAGGAAGCCCCGCCGCACCAGCCGCTGCTCGGGCGCGACATTGACGGGATTGGTGTTCTGGATCAGCAGGGCCGTCACCGGGCCGCGGTGGCGCAGCGCTTCGGCATCGCCCGTCAGCACGCGGCCAATCTGCGACTGATCGAGCATGCGCACATCCGGATCGTGCAAAGCGGTGCCGACGAGTTCGCGCTTGTCGAGCTTGAAAATGTCGTTGTTCGAATGGAAGGCGCCACCGCCCTTATGTTTCCACGACCCAAGCACGGTCGCGACGGACGCGGCGGCGTGGATGGCGACGGAGCCGTTGCGCTGGCGGGTGAAGCCGTAGCCTAGACGGAAATAGGTTCTCGGCGTCGTCCCGACGAGCTTCGCAAAAGTCTCGATTTCCTCCACGGTCAGACCGGTGATGGCCGATGCCCATTCCGGCCCGCGTGTCTTGAGATGAGCCTCGAGCCCGGCCGGATCGTCGGCGAACTCCGCCATATAGGCGCGATCCGCATAGCCGTCGCGGAAGGCGATATGCATGACAGCGCAGGCGAGCGCAGCATCGGTGCCAGGCTTCAGCACCAGGCCGAGATCGGCCTGCTTGACGGTCGCGTTGTCGTAGACGTCGACGACGACGATCTTGGCGCCGCGCTCCTTGCGCGCCTTGACCGCGTGGGTCATCACGTTTACCTGCGTCGCCACCGCATTGGTGCCCCAGATCACCACGCAATCGGACTTGGCCATTTCGCGCGGATCCGGACCGCGCAAGGCTCCGGTCGCCATGGTGAAGCCGGTCCAGGCCATGTTGGTGCAGATCGAGCCGAAGAAGCCGGAATAGCGCTTCGCGTGACGCAGCCGCTCGATGGAATCGCGCTGCACCTGCCCCATGGTGCCGGCATAGAAATAGGGCCAGACCGCTTCCGCGCCGTGCTTCTGCTCGGCCTTTACGAATTGGTCGGCGATCTCGTCGAGAGCCGCCTCCCAGGAAATTTCCTGCCAGATCCCCTCGCCCTTGGCGCCGACGCGGCGCTGCGGCACCATCAGCCGCCCCGGATGGTAGATGCGCTCAGCATAGCGGGCCACCTTGGCGCAGATGACGCCCGCCGTATAGCTGTTTGCGGCCGCGCCGCGGACACGACCGATCCGCCCCTCGGCGGTCAGATCCACTTCCAGGGCGCAAGCCGAAGGACAGTCATGCGGACAGACCGAGTGGCCGACCGATTTTTCTGCTCTGATAGGGGTCGCAACGTTCATGGCTTTTCTATATGGCATCCGCCAAGGGGCTCAAAGTCCCATTCGTCATCCATCGAAACAATTGATCACAGCCATCGGCGGCTCTTATGAACTATCGGCACATCTATCACGCGGGCAATTTCGCCGATGTCCTGAAGCACGCGGTGCTGGCGCGGCTCGTCACCTACCTCAAGCAAAAGAACAAGGCCTTCCGCGTGCTGGACACCCATGCCGGCATCGGGCTCTACGATCTGTCGGGCGAGGAGGCGCAGAAGACCGGCGAATGGCGTGAGGGCATCGGAAGGCTGATCGAGGCCGAGCTCCCTGCACCGGTCGCCGCGATCCTCGAGCCCTATCTCGCGGCTGTGCGCGATCTCAATGCGGATGGCGGGCTCAAGCATTATCCCGGCTCGCCCAAGCTTGCCCGCATGCTGTTTCGGCCGCAGGACCGTCTCTCAGCGATGGAACTGCATCCGGACGATTACGAAACGCTGCACCGGCTGTTCGACGGCGATTTCCAGAGCCGGATCACCCGGCTCGACGGCTGGCTGGCGCTCGGTGCCCACCTGCCCCCGAAGGAAAAGCGCGGCCTCGTGCTCGTCGACCCGCCTTTCGAGAAGGAAGGCGAATACGAGCGGATGGCCGAGGGGCTCGCCAAGGCCTATCGCCGGTTTCCAGGCGGCATCTACTGCCTCTGGTATCCGCTGAAGAAAGGCGCACCGATCAAGGAATTCCACGAGGCCCTGAAGGCGTTGGAGATTCCGAAAATGCTGTGCGCCGAGCTTTCGGTCCGCAGCGATCGCGACATCACCGGGCTTGCAGGATCCGGTCTCGTCGTCATCAATCCGCCCTATACGCTCAAGGGCGAACTCGACATCCTGCTGCCCTACCTTAAGGAACGGCTGCGCCAGGATCGTTTCGCGTCCGCACGCTGCTTCTGGCTGCGTGGCGAAGCAGTTCTCAACCGAGGGCCTTGACGGGTAACGCTTAGTGGCTTCAATCTCTTGAGACGATCCAGGGAGGTAGCCATGATTTGCAAGCTTGCCGGAATGCTTCTCTTCTCGCTTTCGCTCGCCGCCGGTGCGGCCAACAGCGCCGCGGCCGCGGATTATGCGGAGGTGCCCGTCGTCCGACACACCTACGACATCGGCGCTTGCGGCAATCCCTCGGTGCTGGGCTTCATTACGCGGCGATTCGACTACAAGGCCGCGAACTATCTTCATGCCAATCTCGCCATTGCCGAGATTCGCGAGTTGGGCCAGAGCCGCTTCGAGCCGCGCGACTATACGCATCTGGTCGAGCGTGAATATTGCTACGGCACTGCCGTAATGAGCGACGGCGTGCGGCGCCCGCTTTGGTATCTGATCGAGCGGCCCTGGGGCTTTGCCGGCGTCGGTTCCAATGTCGAGTTCTGCATCGGCGGCCTCGATCCCTGGTATGTCTACGGCGCCCATTGCTCGTCGCTGCGTTGATTGCGCCAACAAGGCTGCTGCCGGCGTTTCTCGCTTTGTCGGCGATCGCCGGCTGCAGCAATGAAGGCGACAAAAACCCCGGCCCAGGCACGGAGGCCGCGAAAAGCGAGGCATCGGCAAGCGTTCCTATCGGCAAGGGCTTCGACTTCTATGTTCTATCCCTGTCCTGGTCACCGACCTGGTGTCGCGCCAATGACCCGAGGAAAGAATCGGAACAATGCGAGCGTGGCAGCGGTCTGATCGTCCACGGCCTATGGCCGCAGAACGAACGCGGCTATCCGCAATTTTGCGCGACAAGACAATCGGATCGCGTGCCCGAATCGCTCGGCCGGCAATATCTCGACATCGTTCCGTCGATGGGCTTGATCGGCCATCAATGGCGCAAGCACGGAAGTTGTTCCGGCCTCACCCAAGCCGACTATTTTGCCGTCACGCGGGCGGCCCGCGAGCGGCTTGCCCTCCCCGCCGAACTCGCTTCCACAGGTCAAACGCGTGACCTCTCCGTCGCGTCAATCGAGACGGCTTTCGCAGTGAAGAATCCTGGGATGACGAGAGAGATGATCGCTGTTACCTGCGAGGGCCGGCTGATCGAGGAAATCAGAATCTGCTTCGACAAGGAATTGCGTTTCAGGGCCTGCCCTGAAATAGATCGCCGCGCCTGCAGACGGGACGCGGTTCTACTCCCCGCCGCACCATGACAACGGGAAAACGAATGAAGATACTCTACTCGCCCGCCTCGCCCTATTCCAACAAGGTCCGGATGGCCGCCCATCATGTCGGCATCGCCGCGGAAAGCGTTTTGACGGATACCAACGCCAGTCCGCCGGAACTGATCGACAACAACCCGCTGGGGAAAATCCCGACACTGATCACTGCCGATGGCCAGTCGATCTACGACAGCCGGGCGATCATGCATTTCCTTGACCGCGAGACCAAGGGCAAGCTCTATCCGAAGAATGCCGAGAAGCGCACCCAGCTCGAGATCTTCGAGGCGCTCTGCGACGGCATCTGCGACAGCCTCTTGGCGATCGTCTACGAAAAGCGCTTCCATCCGCCGGAAAAAGTGCATCAGCCTTGGATCGACCGGCAATGGGAAAAGGTCGAGCGGGGTCTAGACCATCTCGAAACCAATCTGCCGAAGACCGGCGGCAAACTGAATGCCGGGCATTTCGCGCTCGCCGCCATGCTGCGCTATATCGAGCTGCGCTTTACCGGCGAGTGGCAGAAGGGCCGGCCGAAGCTCAAGAACTGGCCCGCCAAGTTCGAGAAGCACTTTCCGGACTATCCGAAATTCAAGGCCTGAGAATTCAAAACGAAAGTTCAAGGCATGAAAAAGGCCGGGTCGCCCCGGCCTTTTTCGATCCATTTTGTCGGATCAGAACTTGACGCCCATACCGAGGCGGACGCTGTGCTCGTCATAGCCGGACGAGACGGTCGAGCCGCCGGTGCGGAAGTCCTTCGAGGCATAGTCCGTGTAGCGGTACTCGACGCGAGCGGTGACGTTGTCGGTGACGAAGGTTTCGGCACCGGCGCCAGCCGTCCAGCCGACGAGGGTCTTGTCGTCGGAACCTGCCGGGGTCGAGAGCTTGGCATTGCCAAGGGCGAGACCGGCGGTGCCGTATACCAGGACAGGATTCAGATCGACACCGACACGGCCGCGGACCGAGCCATTGACGCCCTGCTTGACGCGGCGACCGCTGGAGTGCGAGTCGTTGCCGGCATAGTTGACGTCGGCTTCGCCACCGTAGACCATCTGGCCGTCCTGCACGTTGTAGCCGCCGTAAAGACCACCGCCAAAGCCGGCTGACGTATTGCCGCCGGTGGCATCGGCTTCGCCGTGATGCCAATTCGCCGTGCCGCCGACATAGGCGCCGGACCAGTTCTTCACGGCCGGTTCGGTATATTCGGCAGCCGGAGCAGCCGGAACCTCGTCGACGGCGTCAGCGGCATGAGCTGCCTGCAAGGCGACCAGGGCGATGGCCGAAGCCATGAGAGTGGTGGTGAGCGTACGCATACTATTCTCCTTTCAGACCGGCGCTCCGAAGCATCTCTTTGGCGTGCTTTATCGGGACACCGGGTATCTACAATTAACCCGTCCGGTTGACCGGAAATTGGATAGAAATTGCGGATTCACAAGAGCTAAAATGTGAAATTTTAGTGGCGCAAGCACGTCCAAAATTTGATGTTGCCTTGGCGACACAGAGGATTTATTAACTATGTTTCAAGCTTAACCAAAGATATACTATAAGGATAAAAGTTAATTCAAAATACGCCGTTCGCGTTAATTTTTCCGAAATGAATCGTCCGGGGAGTTTTTCAGTCCCGCCTTTCCAGCCTATATCTTTGTCCGATCGGAACGGGATTCGCAGAACGGGAAAGAACGTTGAAAAGGACATTGAAGGCGGCGCTGGTTACAGGCGGCGCTCGGCGCATCGGCAGGGCAATAGTTGAGGACTTGGCAGCACACGGTTTTGCGGTCGCCATCCACGCGAACGGCTCGTTCGCCGAAGCCGAGGCGCTGGCGGCGAACCTTGGTGCGACGGGCGCCAAAGCCGTCGCGCTTCAAGCAGACCTCACCGATGCGAGCGCGGCGTCGGGCTTGATCGCACAGGCAACGGTAAGGCTCGGTCCCCTCGATCTCCTCGTCAACAACGCCTCGGTCTTCGACAAGGACAGTCTCGAGCAGTTCGACGAGGGGGTCTGGGAGCGGCATTTCGCCCTGCATGTCAAAGCCCCTTCACTGCTCGCCCGCGACTTCGCACGCCAGCGCCCGGCCGATATCTCCGGCCTCATCGTCAATGTCATCGATCAGCGCGTCTGGTCTCCAAATCCCCGCTTTTATTCCTATATGCTCTCCAAGTCAGCGCTCTGGACGGCAACCCAGACGATGGCGCAGGCGCTTGCCCCCGACATACGCGTCAACGGCATCGGACCGGGGCCGACGCTGCCGAACGAACGGCAGGACCGGCGTGATTTCGAGGCGCAGGTGAACGCGCTGATCCTCAGGCGCGGCCCGGCGCTAAACGAGTTCGGACGGGCGATCCGCTTTCTTTTCGACACGCCGTCGGTTACCGGGCAGATGATCGCGCTCGACGGCGGCCAGCACCTTGCCTGGGAGACGCCGGATATTCGGGAGATAGTGGAATGAACGGGCGGACGCCCACGGACGGCGGCATCCTCTACGACGGCAGCGAAACCGATGACGAGGACGATCTCGTCGAGGTCGCGGAGAGCGAACGGCCGGCGCCCGCGGTGGACTGGGCGGAAAGCAAGCCGGATGCGCAAGGGCTCACGGGCGCAGAACTGATCCAGGCCTTCGTCAAGCTGCTGCCGAACGGACCGGGCGTCTACCGGATGTTCAACGGGGCCGGCGACGTGCTCTATGTCGGCAAGGCGCGCAGCCTGAAGAAGCGTGTCGGCAACTACGCCCAGGGCCGCGGCCACTCGAACCGCATCGCGCGGATGGTGCGCGAGACGGCGAACATGGAGTTCGTGACGACGCGGACGGAGATCGAGGCGCTGCTGCTCGAAGCGAACCTGATCAAACGCCTGCGCCCCCGCTTCAACGTGCTTTTGCGCGACGACAAGTCCTTCCCCTATATCGTCGTCACCGGCGACAGCCGAGCACCCGCGCTCTACAAGCATCGCGGCGCGCGTAGCCGCAAGGGCGACTATTTCGGCCCGTTCGCCTCGGCGGGAGCCGTCGGGCGAACCATCAACTCGCTGCAACGGGCCTTTCTTCTCAGAACCTGTACCGACAGCGTCTTCGAAACGCGCACGCGCCCCTGCCTCCTTTACCAGATCAAGCGCTGTTCGGCGCCCTGCACGGGCGAGATCAGCGATCCGGACTATGCGGAACTCGTGCGCGAGGCGAAGGATTTTCTCTCCGGCAAGAGCCAGGCGGTGAAGGCAACGATCGCCGCGGCAATGGCGGAAGCATCGGAAACCCTCGACTTCGAACGGGCGGCGCTCTATCGCGACCGGCTGGCGGCGCTCAGCCATGTCCAGAGCTATCAGGGCATCAACCCGGCCGGTGTCGAGGAGGCGGACGTCTTTGCCATCCACCACGAAGGCGGTATCTCCTGCATCCAGGTGTTCTTCTTCCGCACCGGACAGAACTGGGGCAACCGCGCCTATTTCCCGAAGGCCGACCCGGCGCTCCCGGCCGCCGAAGTGCTCAGCGCCTTCCTGGCGCAGTTCTACGACGACAAGCCCTGCCCGCGGCAGATTCTCCTCTGCGAGGCGGTCGACGAGCAGGAATTGCTCGCCCAGGCGCTCAGCGAGAAGTCCGGCTACAAGGTTTCGATCCTCGTACCGCAACGCGGCGAGAAGAAGGACCTCGTCGAGCACGCGCATGCGAATGCGCGCGAAGCGCATGGCCGCAAGCTGGCGGAAACGGCCTCCCAGTCGCGCCTGCTCGAAGGTTTCGCCGAGACCTTCAAGTTGCCTTCGGTGCCGCGTCGCATCGAAATTTACGACAACTCGCACATCATGGGGACGAATGCCGTCGGCGGCATGGTCGTGGCTGGTCCGGAGGGCTTCGTCAAAGGCCAGTATCGCAAGTTCAACATCAAATCGACGGACATCACGCCGGGCGACGATTTCGGCATGATGCGCGAGGTGATGACGCGGCGCTTCTCGCGTCTCTTGAAAGAAGAAGGTAAGCCGGACCGCTCGACCGAAGCGAGCGAGGAGACGGCCTTTCCGGCCTGGCCCGACGTCATCCTCATCGACGGCGGCCAGGGCCAGATGACGGCCGTTCGGGCCATTCTCAAGGAACTCGACGTCGAGGACTGCGTGACGGCGATCGGCGTCGCCAAGGGCGTCGATCGTGACGCCGGGCGCGAGCGCTTCATCGTCCAAGGAAGGGAAAGCTTCACGCTGCCGCCGCGCGATCCCGTGCTCTATTTCATCCAGCGGCTGCGCGACGAGGCGCATCGCTTCGCGATCGGTTCGCACCGGGCGCGGCGAAAGAAGGAAATGGTGAAGAACCCGCTCGATGAAATCGCCGGCATCGGCCCGACGCGCAAACGGGCGCTTCTCACCCATTTCGGCACCGCCAAGGCGGTTTCCCGCGCCGGCATCAACGACCTGATGGCTGTCAACGGGATCTCGGAGACGGTGGCCCGCCTCGTCTACGAGCATTTTCACGAGGACGCCAAATAAATTCCCCTGGCGGCGCAATTCAGACTGCGTTCAGACGAAATCCGCCAAATATGACAGGAGTTGCGCAATGACCTGTTGACCTTGTGGTCGCAAAGTCATTCTGTACACCTGAAACCCGGAAGGCATGGAAAAGCTGGTGCTTACCCCATGCCGACCGAACGATAAAATCGCGTCGATGACCCTAGCTCGCGGGAAATGGGGGATTGTCGTGTCCAGAGAAACCGAGTCTATGCCAACGCCCATTGCCTACAGCGTTCCGAATCTGCTGACCTATTTCCGTATTCTCATCGTACCGCTGATTGTGCTGTGCTTCTTTATCGAGGGCCGGCTGCACAGTTCCGATTTCGCGCGCTGGACCGCGCTCGTCCTGTTCGTCACCGCCTCGATCACCGATTTCTTCGACGGCTATCTCGCCCGCATATGGAAGCAGACTTCCAATATCGGCCGGATGCTCGACCCGATCGCCGACAAGCTGCTGGTCGCCTCGATCCTGCTGCTCGTCGCCGCCGACGGGACGATCGCCGGCTGGTCGATCTGGGCCGCGATCATCATCCTATGCCGCGAAATCCTCGTTTCGGGTCTCCGCGAATATCTGGCCGCGCTCAAGGTCAGCGTCCCGGTGACGCGGATCGCCAAGTGGAAGACGACCATTCAGATGGTGGCGATCGCCTTTCTGCTTGCCGGTCCCGCCGGCGACAAGATCATGCCCTATATAACGGAAGCGGGTATCGTCCTTCTCTGGATCGCCGCGGCAATCACGCTCTATACCGGCTATGATTACTTCCGCGCCGGCTTGAAGCACGTGGTCAACGAATGAGCACCGTAAACCTCGTCTATTTTTCCTGGGTGCGCGAGCGCATCGGGAAGGCTGAGGAAACGCTGGAACTGCCGGCGGGTATCGTCACGATCGGCGACCTGCTGGCGCATCTGAAGACTCTCGGCGCCGAATATGAATCAGCGCTCGAACACCAGAACGTCATCCGCGCGGCGATCAACCAGGAACATGTCGATCACGGCGAGCCGATCGGCGGCGCCCGCGAGATCGCGCTTTTTCCGCCGATGACGGGCGGCTGAGGCGATGGACGCCCCGGTCACCGTGCGCGTCCAACGCGAAGATTTCGAACTTGCAGCCGAGGTCTCGGCGCTTTACCGCGGGCGGACGGACATCGGTGCGGTGGTCACCTTTTCGGGCCTCTGCCGCGACGAGCAAGGCGCCCTCGACGCGCTCGAACTCGAACACTATCCGGGCATGGCGGAAGCCGAGATCAGCCGGATCTGCCACGAAGCGGTGCAGCGCTTCGGCCTGCAGGCTGCGACAGCCATTCACCGCTTCGGCCGCATCGAGCCCGGTGAGAACATCGTACTGGTGGTAACAGCCTCGCCGCACCGCCAGGCAGCCTTCGAGGGCGCGAATTTCATCATGGATTTTCTGAAAACCTCGGCCCCCTTCTGGAAGAAGGAGCACGGCGCCGACGGCAGCGCCGGCGAATGGGTCAGCGCCAAGGACGCCGACGACGCGGCGCGTGATCGGTGGAACCGCTAAGGTCAGGGAATGATCTTTTCCCGCCGCGTCACGACGAGGACCAGGACCAGAAAGCTGAAGATCGCGAAATCCCGCCAGAGGATCGGGCCATAGGCGCTCCATAGCGTCTCGAGCAGGCCTACGCCGGCGGCGCCGAGGGCTGCGAACAACGGCGCCGCTTGCCCGCCGATCGCGGCGATGAACAACACTTTGACGCCGAAGCTCAGGCCCATGCCGAAGTCCATATTGCCATAGTAAGAGGCGGCAAGGATCCCGCAGAAGGCGGCAATCAGCGACGCGACGCCATAGGCGAGAATGTAGACGGTCGAAGGATCGACCCCGCAGAGGGATGCCGCTTCGCGATCCTCCGAGACGGCCCGCCAATAGCGCCCCGCATAGGTATGGCTGAGCAGGAAGTGACCAGCGGTGACCAATGCGGCCATCAGTCCGGTGTTCAGCAATTGCACGACCGTCAGCGTCACGGGAAATGCCGGATCCGGCCAGAAGACGATGACGTGATTAAGGAAGGGCGGCAGCCATAGGCTTCGCGTATCGGACGCGAGCCTGGCCGCTTCCATGAGCACCAGGAGACTGCCGAGCGAGGCAACGACGACGGCATTGGCCGAGGAAAAAGCCAGCGGCCTCATCACATAGCGCCCGGCGACAAGACCCGCACCAAGCCCGAAGATCAGGGCCGCCGCGGCTCCGAGACCCAGCGCCGCCGGCAAGACCAACCACAGACGGTCCCAGCCGAAATCCGCAAAAAGCACAAACACCTGACCGGCAAAGGCGAAAAGAGCGCCATAGGTCAGGTCGGCCCGCCGCGTCACCGCAAAGGCGATAGCATAGCCGAAGGCGAGTGCCGCATAGAGCGCTGCCACTGGCACGGCGTTGGCGATCTGCTGAAGGAAATAGGCCATCACATTTCCGGTCGGTCGCGGCGATCGGGATCGAGACAATCCAAGAACGAAACCGCATCAATTTCAATTACAAAACGCAGAGGCCAACTTTCCTCTGCGGCACTAGTGACAGAAGCAATATAACTGGTAAAATGCATTTTACTAGTTAGGATTTTTCACATGAGCTTCACCTGGACCGCGCATCGATTCTCAGGCGGCGCATTGGCGCTGGATGTCGCAAATTCCGTGGTTTTGCGCTTCGACCCGACGCGCCGGATCGATCGTTTCGCCGATGGAGCGGCGATCGACAGCTTTGCCGAAGCCTTCAATCTTTACGGCGCCGAGAAGGAGCGTTTTGGCAGGCTTGGGCCGATCGGGCCTGGAAGGCGGGAGCCGCTGATCGGTCTGCGCGAGGCGACGGATCGGCATTTCCGGGCGCAGGTGCGGGCCGAAGACCGGCCGGAGCTGCTCGCCGATCTGCTCGAGGCGATCACGGCCGTCCTGCGCCAATCATCCGAACGCGGCAAATACATCGCTCTCGACGTCGCCACCGCGCATTCGGCGCTCAGCCTGGCTGCCAATCCGGAGCCCGATCGTCTGAAGATTTGCCCGAACTGCGAATGGCTGTTCCTCGACCGCAGCCGCAACAGGAGCAGGACCTGGTGTGACATGGCGGTTTGCGGCAACCGCACGAAGGCGAAACGCCACTACCGCCGCAACAAAGAGGAGATCCAGCCATGAAAAATGTCATTGCCATCGCCGTTGTCGCGGCGGCGGTACTTGCCGGCTGTCAGCGCGAGACCGGGCCGGACCCGCTGAAGCTGACCGGCAAGATGTTCGTGTTCAACTACCGGCTGGCCTATGCCACCTATACGATCACGCTCAACAAGACCGAGCCGGTCCCCGACGGCAGTATCGTCGTGGCGACCTTCGAGAATCCGGCCGGCGGCGAACCGCTGACGCTGACGCGCAAGCTCTTCCCGAAACTGGACAAGGTGGCGCTGGAGAGCCCCGACATCACCTGTGTGAAGAAGGGAAGGCCCTATGCTGTGACGATTGAAGTCAAGGGACCGGATGGTGCGACGCTGCAAAAGCTGGAAACGACGGTGATGTCCGACCTCGACCAGAGCGTCATGCCGGCGAGGCCGTTGGTCGTCGGCCCAGCCTACGACAAGAATCCGGAAGTCTTCAGGAATGGACTGGCGCCGACACATTTCGACACGGCAGCCTGCCCGACATAAAGTGCGTCATGCATGTCGTTGTCCCAATACCGCTGCACACTTTTGGCGACATGCATAAGAAAAACCGGGGCGTCTCCGCCCCGGTTTCGAAGAATCGTTTCAAGCCTTTAGGGGCCGAAGCGAAGAAGGTGAATCAGCCGACGATTTCGGTGCCCGCGAACCAGTAGGCGATTTCTTCGGCAGCCGTTTCCGGGCCATCGGATCCGTGAACCGAGTTTTCGCCGATCGACAGCGCATGGACCTTGCGGATGGTGCCTTCGTCGGCGTTGGCCGGGTTGGTGGCGCCCATCACTTCACGGTTCTTGGCAATGGCGTTTTCGCCTTCGAGAACCTGAACGATGGTCGGGCCGGAGGACATGAATTCGACCAGTTCGCCGAAGAACGGGCGTTCCTTGTGGACGGCGTAGAAGCCTTCGGCTTCGCGGCGGCTCATCCAGACGCGCTTCGATGCGACGACGCGCAGGCCGGCGTCTTCGAGCATCTTGGTGATGGCGCCGGTCAGGTTGCGCTTCGTCGCATCCGGCTTGATCATCGAAAAGGTACGTTCAATCGCCATTGGCTCAATTCCCTTGCTCTTGAGAAAGTGGCGGTTCATTAGCCGCCAATGCCACGCAAAACAAGGGGGCCGCGCAAAACAAGGGGGCGCGGCGATGATTCGCCGCTGCAGGGGAGAGTTTCACGCTGCTGTTACGGAGCGGCCGAGGCCATCGTGAAGGTCGAGGCAACGCTCGAACCAGTCCGAAACGACGTCCCCTGTGGCAAGCAGACGATGTGACGAGACGATGCGCGCCCATTGCAGGGCACCGAAAACGATGTAATCGGCAAAGAGTGGAGCGTCGCCGCCGATGAAGGGCTGGAATTTCAACATGTGGCGCAGCGGCTCGAGCTTGGCCGAGAAGGTTTCGAGATCCGCCTGCCCTGCCTCGGCGACCGCTTCGAGCGGCTTGCCGAAGCGCTTCTCGCGGCTTTGCCTGAAATAGGCCTGGTCCACCGGTTCGAGGCTGTCATGGATATCCATGATGGCGATGCGGCCAATGGCAGGATGCAGGGTCATCTGCGACCAGCCTTCGACCAAGCGGGCCATCGCCTTGCCGCCCTCGCCGCCGAACAGCGTCGGCCGCTCGGGATAGGCTTTCTCCAGATAAAGGGCGATGTCGAAGCTGTCGCTAACGAGTTTTTCGCCATCGCGAAGCAGCGGGACGATCTTCGTCACCCCTTGCTCGAGCTTCGGAATTTCGGTGAAGCCGACAGGCATCACATCGAAGTCGAGGCCCTTGTGCGCGAGCGAAAGCTTGATCTTCCACACATGCGGAGAAAAGGGGCGCGTCCGTTCGGTACCACAGAGCGCATAGAGTTTGCGGGTCATCTCACCTCCTGATCTGCATATCGCTCGACGCATAGGACGATAGGGAGCGGGTGATCAAATCAGTAATTTTCATGAGTTGCATTCGACACGCGAATATCAATCCCGGCTAGGCTGGCCGGACAGCAAGGGAGAATGTTGATGCTCGATCACTATCGGATGTTTGCCGACTACAATCGCTGGGCCAACCGGCGGCTCTACGCTGCCGCGGCGGAACTCTCCGAGGCGGAATACCGGGAGGACAGGGGCGCCTTTTTCGGCTCGCTGCACGCAACGCTGAACCATATTCTCGCGGCCGACCGGATCTGGATGAACCGGTTCACCAAGGAGGGCAAGGCACCCACGCGGCTCGATGCGATCCTCTGCGAAGACCTCGCCGCGCTGACGGCGGCGCGGGCGGCGGAAGACGAGCGCATCATCGCCTGGCTGGACAGCCTCGACGAGGCGCGTCTCAACGCGCACTTCACCTATTCGCCGCTGACCGCGCCCGACAAGATCACCCAGAGAGTCGGTCCGACGCTCGCCCATTTCTTCAACCACCAGACCCATCACCGCGGGCAGGCGCACGCGACCTTGACCGCGCTCGGGCGCCCGTCACTGACGCTGGACCTGGTTTTCTTCCTGCGGACCGAGGGAAAGAAGTGGGCGGCCTGAAGAGAGCCAGGACTTAACCCCGGCCGGCCAGTCCATCGGCAGAGCGCCGGCCCGGGCGCGCACAAGCCCTTTGAATAGCTGACGCTGCCCCGCCCAGACCATAAGCCCGAGCACGACGCCGCCAGCGATCGAGGAGAGCGAATAGGTGAGCGGCGGGAGGAACGGCTGGACTGGCGCCAGCAGGAGATCGGGCACGAAGCGGTGCAGGATGTAGATATGAAAGCCTGCCGCCGAGAGCGGCAGGACAAGTTGCACGGCCCATTGCGGCAGGCGGATGCGAGGCAGAAACAAAAGGCCCGCGAGGACGACGATCTGCAACAGGTACTTGATCTTGGTGCCGATCCAGACGCCCTCGTAAAGCCCGAGAAACAAAAAGATCCCCGTTCCGGCCACCATGACCGCGAGCCGCTGTGCCCAGTTCTGGGCCAAGGCCGCGCACCAGCCGACGACGGCCAGATGGAAGATCCAAGGCAGCGTGAAGATCTGGCGGTTACCGATTTCCCAAAGCTGCGGCATCGCCAGGCGGGCGGCAAAAGCGGCAGCAAGCAGCGCCATGCCGGCGGCAAAGGGCCGCACGGCGGCAAAGCGCCTGACGAACGGAACGGCGAACAGAGCGCCAAACACCAGCACCATCTGGCAATAGGCCTCGATGAACCAGTAGAGGTACGGCACCATGCTGTGGCGCTCGGGGTCGGCGAAACCAAAATTGCCGACAAGGAAGACGGAAGCCCAGGGCACTTCCCCCCAGGCAAGGGCGTAAGCCGCGACGATCAGATAGTAGGGGACCAGGATCTGCGTGAGCGGCCGCAGCAGCTGCCATAGCGCGCCCGACAAAAGGGCGCCGCTCTGGAACCGCGCTAGGCCGAATCCGGCGAGGATCACCATCGCCGCCGAGCCGCCCGGGATCGGCCAGAGCGTCTCGTGGTGAAGCACGACGAGCAGGATGGCCAGCGCCCGGATCAGGAAGTCGGTGCCGATCTGCGGTGTCTTGCGCTCCTGGCGAACCATGGCCGCCAAGGTATTGACCGGCATTCTCTCCCAAGCCTCGGGCACCTCGCCGAGGATTTTTTCAAGCCCGATCGACAGCTGGACGAAACGGAGCGAATCCCCGCCGAGCGACAGAAAGCTATCCTCCGGTCGAACCTTCTGCGGGTAGAATAACTGCTCGAACAGGACTTCCACGCCTTCTGCCCGCGAAGGACCGCCGGTGCCCCGGCTCTTCTGGCGGAGCGCTTCGTAATCGACCTTGCCGGATGCCAGGCGCGGCAGCGCGTCGATGCGCGTCGCCCGTACCTGCAGCAACGTCAATCCGCTTGCGGAGACGAGGAGCCGACGGACGTCAGCCGGATCGCGTTCTCCCACGAAATAGGCATGGATTTCGACATCGCTGCCAATGACGGCGGCGGCGATATCGTGCCGCTCGAGAGCCGCTTCGAGACCGTCATGCCCGATTCGCAGCCCGGCGATCTTCGATATCCGCTTCGTCCGCCCTACGATGCGGAACAACCCGTCGGCATCGCGCACCGCCAGGTCGCCGGTCCGCAATACGGAGAGCGCGGCACCCTCGGCGAGGTCGGCGCGCGACAGGGCATAGCCCATCATCACGTTCGGCCCGCGATAGATGAGTTCGCCGGGTTGCTCCGGACCGGTGATCAGACGCCCGCTTTCGTCCTCGATCCTCAGGCTGCCGCCCGGTATAGCGACCCCGATCCGGTCTTCCCGGCCGCTCAGGCGATCCGGAGGCACGTAGGCCATACGCGCGGTCGCCTCCGTCTGGCCGTACATCACGAAAAAGGATGCGCCGCGTGCGGTGAGATGTTCGTTGTAAAGGTGGACCTTTTCGGGCGGCAGGCGTCCGCCAGCGACGGTCATGAACCGCAGGTGCGGAAACGCCCGCTCGCGGAAGCCCACCTTTTCGAGAAGGTCGTAGGAATAGGGAACGCCGGAAAGATTGGTGCAGCCGCTCTCGGCGAGACCGTCGAGAAAGCCCTCGTCCAGGATAGATCTGCCGGGCAGATAGACGCTTGCCCCGACCGAAAGGTGCGCGTTCAGGACCGAAAGGCCATAGGAATAGTGCAGCGGCAGGATGAGGCAGGTCCGATCCGCGGCCGTAAGGCCGAGATAATCAGCGATGGCACCTGCATTGGCCTCGATATTCGTTCTCGACAGCCGGACATATTTCCCCTGTCCGGTGCTGCCGGAGGTCGAGAGCAGGACGGCAAGATCGGGATGGGGGACCACAGGGTCTCCCTCCAGCCGCTCCGTGCGCCAGCGTCCGTCGATCCGGCGATGGCAGAAATCCGGCCTGAAGATCTCGCGATCCGTCTTCGCGGCGGCCGGGCCCTGCAGCGCGATGGCGTGTCCGGCGTCGAGCGCAGCAAGATAGGCGATGATCGCGTGCTCCGAGAGATCGGCCTCGAGCATCACCAGTCCGCGCTCGCGGCGCCACTCAGATGCCTGGCGATCGACGCGGGCGGCGAGCTCGCGATAGTTGACGACCCTCCCGCCGGGAAACACGAGTGCCGGCTTCTCGCCCTGAGCGGACAAGTGCGCAACACGGAACGGGAATATCGACAAATCGCCAGCGCCCAAAGCCACCTCCATTTTAGCAAGGCGGCATATTATTGCTGACTCTTGTCGTCAAGTATAAGTGCCCGACTAAAGCAGCAACCTGTGCAAGAAGGGCCGCGACAAATCGCGGCACGCACCGGTGCCCGTAACGCGTGCAAGACAAAAAGAGGCCCGGTCCCGCTGGGCGGGACCGGGCCAGGGAAAGAGCAGTCTGGGAGGACGACCCGCTCTACTGGGATTCCGACTTAGCGGCTGACGCCCTGGTAGTATTCGCCTTCTCCGCCGCGGACCGGCTTCGGCTGAACGGCGTAGTCGGAGACCGCACCGGTGGAGGTACGGTCGATGGAACCGTTGGTGCGGCGGACCGCGGCCTCGTCACCGGCCTTCGGAGCAGGTTCGGTAAACAGCGGCTTGTCGCTGATGCCTTCGTAATAGCTGCCGCCGGCAAAGGCAGCGGAAGCGCCGCCAAGAACGGCAGTGGCAACGAGGGCAGCGGCGAGAGCGGTGTGGACTGCATTTCTCATGTTCAACACTCCTGATGAGATCGTTCTCTTGAACGATGGGTAGGCCGCGACCACCTGTGATCGGATCAGTCTTTTCGAACGCGGCGGCCTTGCCGATGGCATTCGATCCGAGCCGGATGATCGGAAGAGCAGTTCCTGTGCTCTTCGCTGATAGATGTGGGTCCTCATGATGAGGTTTGGAAGTATTGATTATCGGAACACGTCGTCCAAGATTCGATAACAATAAGCACTTGAAACCGCCCGCTTAGGACTTATCGGTGAGCCGCGAAGCTCGTCGGCTGACCCTTGCCTTCGAGTAAAACTCGGGGCAAAAGGCCCGGATGATCCAGATCACCGGCCTCTCCGCCCGCGTCGCGGGCCGTCTTCTCATCGAAAATGCTTCCGTGACGCTTCCGGCGGGCACGAAGGCCGGGCTCGTCGGACGCAACGGCGCCGGCAAGTCGACGCTTTTCCGGATCATCACCGGCGAGCTTGCCGCCGAGGCCGGCAGTGTCTCCTTGCCGAAAAACGCACGGCTTGGCCAGGTGGCCCAGGAGGCGCCGGGTACGGACGAGCCGCTGATCGAGATCGTGCTGAAGGCCGACAGGGAACGCGCCGCACTTCTCGCCGAGGCCGAAACCGCCACCGACCCGCACCGGATCGCCGACATCCAGACGCGACTAGCCGATATCAGTGCCCATTCAGCGGAAGCCCGGGCGGCGAGCATCCTCGCCGGCCTCGGCTTCGACCACGAAGCGCAGAGGCGCCCCGCCTCCGCCTTCTCCGGCGGCTGGCGCATGCGCGTGGCGCTTGCAGCGGTGCTCTTCTCCGAGCCGGATCTGCTGCTGCTCGACGAGCCAACCAACTATCTCGATCTCGAAGGAACCTTGTGGCTGGAGGATTACATCCGCCGCTACCCGCATACGGTCATCATCATCAGCCACGATCGGGACCTCTTGAACACGGCCGTCAACGCCATCGTTCACCTCGACCAGAAGAAGCTCAATTTCTATCGCGGCTCGTATGACCAGTTTGAGCGGCAGAAGGCGGAAGCCGACGAACTGCAGATGAAGGCAAAAGCCAAGAACGAAGCGGCCCGCAAGCATCTGCAGAGTTTCATCGACCGCTTCAAGGCGAAGGCATCGAAGGCCCGCCAGGCCCAGAGCCGCATCAAGGCGCTGGAACGCATGGGCACCGTTGCGGCGGTGATCGAGCAGCACGTCCAAGGTTTCTCATTCCCCGATCCGGAGAAACAGGTCGCCTCCCCCATCGTCGCGATCCAGGGCGGCGCGGTCGGATACGAGCCGGGCAAGCCGATTTTGAAGAGGCTCAATCTGCGCATCGACGCGGACGACCGTATCGCGCTGCTCGGCTCGAACGGCAACGGCAAGTCGACCTTCGCGAAATTCATCTCAGGCCGCCTTGCGGCAGAAACCGGCGAAGTGCGGATCGCGCCCGGCCTGAAGACTGGCTTCTTCGCCCAGCATCAGCTCGACGACTTGATCCCGACGCAAAGCGCCGTGGAACATGTGCGCCGCCGCATGCCGGATGCGCCGGAAGCAAAGGTCCGCTCGCGCGTCGCGCAGATGGGTCTGTCGACCGAGAAGATGGACACGCCCGCAAAGGACCTCTCCGGCGGCGAGAAGGCGCGGCTCCTGATGGGGCTAGCCGCTTTCGATCAACCGAACCTGCTCATCCTCGACGAGCCGACGAACCACCTGGACATCGACAGCCGCAACGCATTGATCACCGCCCTTAACGACTATTCCGGCGCCGTCATCCTGATCTCGCATGATCGACACCTGATCGAAGCCACCGCCGGCCGGCTGTGGCTGGTGCGAGACGGAACGGTTGCGGTGTACGACGGCGATCTCGATGACTATCGGAGCGTGATCGTCGGCGGCCCCAAGGCGAAGGACGAGAGGCCCAGACCAAACGGCCTGGACGAGGGTTTGTCGAAGGCCGACCAGCGCAAGGTGAATGCCGAAAAACGCGCGTCGCTGGCGCCGCTCAGGAAAAAGATCAACGAGATCGAGTCCTTGACGGGAAAACTGGAGAAACTGATTCACGCGCTCGACGCCGAGTTGGCCGATCCGGTCCTCTACGAGAAAGCCCCGGCGAAGGCGGCCCAAAGAGCAAAGGAACGGGCGGAGGCGGCGGCAAGACTCGCCCACGCCGAAGAGCAATGGCTCGAACTCTCGGCCGAATACGAAGAGGCGATGGCGATCTAGAGCCTTTCCCCTGGGCATCGCCTCCCGTAGCGGACGGCGGATGCTTCTCGACCAGATCAGCCGAGTTCGAACATGGTAATGCCGTAAATCCGTGAAAGCGGCAGGTCCGGCGCCGGTCCACGATACATGCGCGCCGTCTCGAAGACCGGCTTCATGTTGTAGCGTTCGCAAAGCGCCCTCGCCGAGGCATTCGGCTCGGGAATGTCGAGGTAGATCCGCTGCCCCTTTGCGCCTGCAGACAGCTTGCGGAAGATGAGATCGGCGCCGGTCTCATTATCGGCAAAGAGCGGGCCGATCTTCAATCCTTCGCGGCAGGCGCGGATCGTCCCGTATCCGGCGATGGTGCCGTCGCGCAGGAGAAGCACGCTTCGTCGGGTCGGCAACTGCTTCGTCCATTCATACAGAAATGCGTCGCGGCGGGCCGGATTGAAACGGCGGTCATAGTCGGTCAGGGCCGCGACATGGACCGGAGCCACATCGATCAGATGGGTGCCCGGAGGCTCGGCGACATTGACGGAACCGCCATAGCGAATATTCGCATGCGCCCAGGCGAAACCCGACTTTCGATAATTGTCCTGCTGGGCTACCACGCCGTCGAGGCCGATGACGCGGCCCTCCGCGCTGGCGATCGCTCGCTTCCAGAGCGCGAGGCCGATGCCCCTGCCGCGAAAGGCCGGGTCGGCAATATAAAGGCCGAGAAAGGCATATTGGCTGCCGTAGCGCACAAGCGAGATGGCCGCCGCCAAGGTCTCCTTTTCGGTCGCAACCCAATAGCCCTCCGGGTCGGCGGTCCAGAACGCGTTGGCGTCTTCGAGACCAGGATTCCATCCCTCCCTCGCCGCCCAGTCGATGATCGTGTCAAGCTCGGCGCGCATGGCGCGGCGGATGTTCGGCATGGCAAATCCTCAACTGTCGTTCCGATCAACAGATCAGCGAAACCGTCGCCCGACTTCACCGGAGGCATAACAGATTTGTGTTTGCAAGTTGTGCCCTGAGGTGCCAGCTTATTTCAAGACGGAACCCCGCTTGCCCACTGCCCCCAATCTGCTACAAGGGCGAGAATAAGTCATACTAATTAAGAGCGAAGCACCATGTCTCCCATTCGAATTGCCATTGTCGGCGTCGGAAAAATCGTCCGCGATCAGCATCTGCCGGCACTCGCCAAGAATGCCGACTATCGACTGACCGCAGCGGCGAGCCGCCATGGAACGGTCGATGGCATCGACAATTTCAAGTCGATCGAAGCGATGCTCGAAGCGGTGCCGGCGATCGAGGCAGTCTCGCTCTGCATGCCGCCGCAATACCGCTATGAAGCGGCCCGCACGGCCCTCGAGGCCGGCAAGCATGTCTTCCTCGAAAAACCGCCGGGCGCGACCCTGAGCGAGGTCGCAGACCTTCAGGCGCTGGCGGCGGAAAAGGGTCTTTCGCTCTTTGCGAGCTGGCATTCGCGCTATGCGCCGGCGGTCGAAGCGGCCAAGGCCTTTCTCGCGGCGACCACGATCCGCAATGTCAAGATCATCTGGAAGGAGGATGTCCGGCACTGGCATCCGAACCAGGAATGGATTTGGGCGGCTGGCGGGCTCGGCGTGTTCGATCCGGGGATCAACGCCCTGTCGATCATTACTCATATCCTGCCCCACCCGATCTTCATAACCTCGGCGACGCTCGAATTTCCCGAGAACCGCGACGCACCGATCGCCGCTTCGATCGCCTTCAGCGATGCCCGAAAGCTGAACGTTTCGGCTGAGTTCGATTGGCGCCAGATGGGCAAGCAGAGCTGGGACATCGTTGCCGAGACCGAGGCCGGCGAGATGGTTCTCTCCGAAGGTGGTGCCAAGCTCGCCCTCGACGGCAAGATCGTTCATGACGAGCCGGAAGAGGAATATCCGATGCTCTATCGGCGTTTTGCCGAGATCATTAAAGAGGGCCGATCGGACGTGGATCTTTCGCCGTTGCGCCACGTCGCCGACGCCTTCATGCTCGGCCGGCGCAAGTTCGTCGAGGCCTTCCACGACTGAGCTTCACTCAGCTGCAATATCAAGGCCCGCGGTTTTCGCGGGCCTTGTGTTTTTCGGAAGAGCTTCAGGCCTTCTTCTCCCAGCGGCCGTCGCGGTTCTGCTGCCAATAGGTGAGGTTGTGCCCCTCGCCCTTCAGCCGCTTCCATTGGCCGCGCGCCGCCTCGAGCTGTTGCTGGTCGTAGCCGTCGAACATGAAGACGACGCGCTCGTATTCGGAGACCGGCGGCGGCTCGGCGCCATCGACGAGAAAGCGCACGGTCGCCCCGTTCTGGTTGCCATTGTCGGCGACGATCAGGATCGGTTGCTCGGTCGCGAATTCGCCCGCATCCGTACCGTGCGGCAGGAAGCTGTCGTCGCGATAGACCCAGAGATGCGTGTCGAGCGCTTCGCGCCTTTCCGCGTCAACTGTTTGCACGACCACCCGCCAGCCGCGCTCGATGCTCTTGTCCAGGAGCGGCGGCAGGGCGTCCTCGAGCTTCGATTCGGTCAGGTGGTAGAAAAGGATTTCGGTCATGCCGATCTCTCCCGGGATCCACCAGGCAATCAGGATTCGTAGTTTGCCCGGACCAGTTCGTCGAGGAGACGCACGCCGAAACCCGAGCCCCAGGACTGGTTGATCTCATGGGTCGGCGAACCCATCGCCGTACCGGCGATGTCGAGATGCGCCCAGGGCGTCTCCTTGACGAAACGCTTCAGGAACTGCGCCGCCGTCACCGAGCCGCCGTGGCGGCCGCCGGTATTCTTCATGTCGGCAAACTTGCTGTCGATCATCTTGTCGTATTCCTTGCCGAGCGGCATCCGCCACAGGCGCTCATGTGTCGTCGTGCCGGCCTTCAGCAGCTGTTCGGCGAGGCGATCATCGTTCGCGAACAGTCCGGCATAGTGATTGCTGAGCGCCACCATGATCGCGCCGGTGAGCGTCGCCAGATCGATCATCGCCTTCGGCTTGAATCGATCGTTGCAATACCAGAGCGCGTCGCACAGAACGAGCCTGCCCTCGGCGTCGGTGTTGATCACCTCGATCGTCTGCCCCGACATCGACGTCACGATGTCGCCCGGCCGCTGCGCGCTGCCATCCGGCATGTTCTCGACCAACCCGATGATGCCGACGGCATTGACGCTCGCCTTGCGAGCCGCCAGCACATGCATGAGACCGGTCACGGCGGCAGCACCGCCCATGTCGCCCTTCATCTCCTCCATGCCGGAGGCTGGCTTGATCGAGATGCCGCCCGTGTCGAAGACGACACCCTTGCCGATGAAGGCAATCGGCTTGTCCTTCGCCTTGCCGCCCTTCCACTGCATCGCCACCAATCGCGGCGGGCGGGAGGATCCCTGCGCAACGCCGAGCAGCGCACCCATTCCGAGTTTCTTCATTTCCCGCTCGGTCAGGGTCTCGACCTCGACCCCGAGCTTCTCCAGTTCCTTGGCGCGCGCCGCAAACTCCACCGGGCCGAGCACATTGGCGGGCTCGTTGACGAGATCGCGCGCCAGGAAGACACCCTCGCCGACCGCCTGGACGGTGGCGAATGCCTTTTTGGCGGCAATAACCATGCCGGTGACGATGGTGACCTTCACCACTTTCTGAGCAGTCTTCGATTCGTCGTCGGACTTGCGCGTCTTGTAGCTGTCGAAAACATAGGCGTTCATTTCCATGCCGAGCACGAAGTCAGCAGCCGCCTTGCCTGTGACGTCAACGCCGGGCGCATCGATGAAGATCGTGGCCTTCTCGGCAGAGCGGAGCTTCGCGGCCGCGGCGCCGCCGGCCTTCAGCCAATCATGGCTCGTGAGCGCCGCCGCATCTCCAAGGCCGAGAAGGATGATCCGATCTGCCGGCGAACCGTGTGGTGCAACGACGTCGAGGGCGGCTAGGGCCTTGCCGGTGAACTTTCCTATCTTCACGGCCCTCGGCAGGACGCCCTCGGGATCGACGACAGCGGCACCGGCCGGCTCTTTCGCGCCCGCGACCTGCAGGAGCACTGCGGAGCCCCCGGCCGGGCGATGGGATTTGCTGAAAGTGAACTCGAACTTCATCGGCATACAGAACTCCGGGCATTTCTGGTGGGCTTCCGTCTGGCTGTTACCGGACGGCTACAGTGGCGGACATTCGCGACGTCGGCCGTGTTCAAAACCGTGGCGCGCACCCTTCTCGCTTTTGAGACGCTTGGCAAGATGCCCCCACATGTTTACATGCGGTTAACCGCAGTTCTTCGTCTTATGTTATCCCTGTTGTTCGAGACTCCGAGTTCGGATGCAGGGAACGGGGACCGGTTCGGCCGGACAGCGAATACGAGGCTCGCATACGCATGAGCGGCTTGAACGAAGAGCAGGATTTGGGTCGGAAACGGATATGAAGCTGATCGAACGCTACATCTTCCGGCGCGCCACGATCATGTTCCTGGCAACGCTCCTGCCGCTGCTCGGCATCGTCTGGACCACGCAGGCGCTGAGCAACGTTAACCTCGTCACGGACAGCGGCCAGTCGATCTTCGCCTTCCTCAAGCTTGCGACGCTGATCCTGCCTTCGGTCGTTCCGATCATTCTGCCCTTCGCGCTGCTGATCGGCGTCACCCAGACGCTGAGCGTGATGAACACGGATTCGGAACTGACGGTGCTCAACGCCGCCGGCAGTTCGCGCATGTCCGTCATCCGGCCGGTGATCTATCTCGCCATTGGGCTGAGCGCCCTCTCCTTCGTCATCGACAATTTCGTCGAGCCCTATTCGCGCGTTGCCGTGCGCAAGATGATCGCGACGGCGCATGCCGACTTGCTGTCCACCGTCGTGCAGGAAAACGCCTTTCGGAAGATCACCGACGGGCTTTACGTACAGGTCGCCGCCCGGCGCAGCGGCGGCGTCCTGCATGGCATCTTCGTCGCCGATTCGCGCAATCCGAATTTCGAACTCGTCTATTATGCGCGCGAGGGGGCGGTGGACGAGGAGCGCTCGGCGCTCGTGATGAAGGACGGCGAAGTCCATCGCAAATTGCCGGACGGCGGCGTCTCCGTCATCAAGTTCGATTCCTATGCCTTCGATCTCACCGACATGACCCGGGCGGCCGGCGAGGCCACCATCCGGGCCAAGGATCGCGACCTCTTCTATCTCATCGCTCCCGATCCGAACGATTCTTCCTACAAGCGCTCGCCGCTGACCTTTACTGCGGAACTGCACCGGCGTCTCACCGAGTGGACATACCCGCTCCTCTTCGGCTTGATCGCCCTCGTCGTCAGCAGCGATGCCCGCTCGCACCGGGAGGCGCGCGTGCATCCGACGCTCAGCGCCGTGGGTGCGGCTCTCGTCATCCGCTGGATGACTTTCTACGCCGGCAACAGCGCGGAAGATTCGATCTGGTTCGTACCGCTCATGTATCTTGTGCCGCTGGTGACCGGTGCCCTGGCGATACGCCAGCTCGCCAGCAACCGCCGCCTCGACATACCGATGACCTGGAAAGAAAAGCTCACCGATCTGATGCTGCGGCTTCGGCTCGTGCGGCCGGCTGGCGTCGATGGGGAACAGCCGTCATGATCCTCAGCACCCTTGGACGCTATTTCTTCAAGCGGTACATCGTCACGACGTTCTGGTTTCTGATCGGCATCTTCGCGCTGATCTTCATCATCGATTTCAGCGAGCTCGCCAGCCGTATGTCGGCCTTGCCGCATTACACGGTTTCCGGCGCGCTGCTGATGACGACGTTCCGCATCCCGACCATCCTGCAGCAGACGGTTCCCTTCGTGGCACTCTTTTCTGCGATGGCGGCACTGATTTCGCTCAACCGCCGCTACGAGTTGGTCGTCACGCGGGCCGCTGGCATTTCCGTGTGGCAGTTCTTGAGACCATTCGTGCTGGGAGCGTTTCTCGTCGGCGTTCTCGCCGTCGTCGCACTCAACCCGCTTGCCGCCTGGGGAACAAAGAGGGCCGAAGCGCTGGAGGCGGAATGGGGCTCGTCCCGCTCGGCGCAATCCAATTCGATTCCGTGGCTCAGACAGATCTATGACGGCACGGACACGATCATTGGCGCACGGTCCGTCCAGAACGGCGGCACGGAGCTCATCAACGTCACCGTTATCCACTTTGATCCACAGGGAACGATCATCCTGAGGCAGGATGCGAAGTCGGCGAAACTCGAAGATGGTTACTGGCTCCTTAAGGGGGTCACCGAAAGCGGCAACGGACGCCTGCCCCGACGGCTGGAAACGGTACAACTGCGTACGAATCTGAAGGCCGATTTCGTCCAGGAACGTCTGGCAAAGGCTGATTCCATTCAATTTTTCGACCTGCCGCACAAGATTGACGTGGCCCGGTCCTTCGGCTTCTCGACCGACGCCATGGAGACCCAGCTTCACTCGCTCCTGTCGCTGCCGCTGCTTCTCGTTGCAATGACTCTGATCGCCGCATGCGTGTCCTTGAAATTTAGCCGATTCAACCAATCGCGCTCCGTAATTCTCGGTGGAATCCTGTCAGGCTTCGTGCTTTATGTCGTCACCGTGCTTGTCAAAGCATTCGGGAGCAGCGGTATTGTGCCTCCGTTCGTTGCAGCCTGGTTGCCAGTTGTTGTAGCGATGGCGCTGGGCTCGACGATTCTATTACATCAGGAGGATGGCTAGTGGCGGCAGGCAACCGCGGACCTATGAAGCTTATCAACGCCGCCCTCCTCGCAGGCGTGGCGCTGCATGCGCTTGCCATCGGAATGCATGCGCCGGCCATGGCGCAGGACACATCTACCCGAATCGATGAGCTGCAGCCGAACATCCCGGCTGATGCGAAACTGCTGCTGACCGCCAACGAGCTGGTCTACAACCGCGACACGGAAATCGTCACCGTGCGCGGCAACGTGCAGATCGAATATGGCGGCTACAAAATGGTGGCCCGCCAGGTCGAATACAATCAAAAGAGCGGCCGCATTCTTGCGACCGGAGAAGTCCAGCTGGTCGAGCCTGGCGGCAATGTCGTCTATGCCGACAAGATGGACGTCACCGACGATTTCGGCAATGGATTCGTCGAAGCGTTGCGGATCGAGACGACGGACCTGACCCGGCTCGCGGCCGAGAGCGGCGAACGACGCAACGGCGAAGAGTTCATCCTGAACAAGGCCGTCTATACCGCCTGTACGCCTTGCTCGACCAAGCCGGAGCACCGCTCGCTGTGGCACATCAAGGCGCAGCGTGTCATCCAGAACGGCCGCACCCGCACGATTCGGCTTGAACACGCCTATTTCGAACTTTTCGGAAAGCCGATCGCCTACATACCGGTGATGGAAATCCCTGACCACACGGTCAAGCGCAAGAGCGGCTTCCTGTTTCCGACGTTCCGCTACGCGCAGAAACTCGGCGCCGGCGTCGGTATCCCCTATTATTGGGCGATCTCGCCCTATATGGACGCGACCGTCACCACGACCGGATTGACGCGCCAGGGCTTCCTGCTCGAAGGCGAGTTCCGCCAGCGCTTCCACAACGGCATGCACACGCTGAACGTGGCCGGCATCAGCCAGATGGACAGGGACCAGTTCACGCCTGGTACGGTCGACGCCGAGGAGACCGCACGCGGCATGGTGGCGTCCAGGGGCCGATTCGAGATCAATCCGCGCTGGACCTTCGGCTGGAACGTTCTCGTCCAATCGGACAACAACTTCGCCAAGACCTATGATCTTTCGACGTTCGACGGCACGACGTATGTCAACCAGGCTTATCTGTCTGGCCTCGGCAGGCGCAATTATTTCGACCTGCGCGCCTTCTATTTCGATATTCAGGATGCCGACCCGGACAGCATCGCGGAAAACCAGCAGCCGGTCGCGCAGGTCCTCGACTATTCCTACACGGCGCCCGAGCCGGTGCTGGGCGGAGAACTCAACGCCGACATCAACTTCACGAATGTCAAGCGCAACCGGCTGGACCGGGATACGACGGTGTTCGGCGTCGATCGCTTCCGCGGGCTCGAAGGCACGTCGCATCGCCTGACCGGCGAACTCGAATGGAAACGGACCTTCATCGCGCCCGGCGGGCTCGTTCTGACGCCGCTGCTTGCGGCGCGCGGTGACGCTGTGGGCGTCAATGTGGACGACCCGGTCGGCTACACAGGCGATTTCACGAGCAGCGATGCCGTGACGCGGCGCATGCTCACCGCAGGTCTCGAGGCTCGTTATCCGATCCTTTTCGCCGGTGAGACGAGCAGCCACGTGCTGGAGCCGATCGCGCAGCTTTATGCGCGTCCAAACGAAGAATATGCCGGCGCACTCCCGAACGAAGATGCCCAGAGCTTCGTCTTCGACGCCACCAACCTCTTCGATCGCGACAAGTTCTCCGGCTTCGACCGCATCGAAGGCGGAACACGCGCCAATGTCGGCTTCCGATATACGGGAAGCTTCGACAGCGGCTACGGCCTGCGCGCCATTGCCGGCCAATCGTTCCACCTCGGCGGGCTGAACTCGTTCGCGACGGACGATCTCGTCAAGGCCGGCGCCGATTCCGGCCTGGAAACCGACCGATCCGACTATGTCGCCATGTTCGGTGTCGACGCTCCATCCGGTCTGATGGCGAGCCTCTCCGGACGACTGGACGAGAAGGACTTCGACCTGCGGCGCGCTGATGCGACTGTCGGCTATCTCGGCCTGACATGGCAGGCCGCCTTCACCTATACGCGGATTGAGGCACAGCCGCTCTACGGCTCGCAATCCGATCAGGATGAAATTCAGACAGCGGCGGCCTACCGATTCCACGACTTCTGGTCGGTGTTCGGCGCGTTGACCTATGACATCAATGAAGGCGTTGTATCCCGCCAAGGCCTGGGACTGACCTATGACGATCAAGACACGCTGTTCTCGATCGTGTACAAGTCGGAGCGGGATACCGACAGCACGGTGGCCAACGACTGGTCGATCGGCGCCCGCATCAGCTTCCGGACGTTGGGCGACATCAATGTGGGCGAGACCAGGTTCGAAGAGCTGGACTACTTCTGATCCGCTTCCCCTTCCCTTCTTTTCTTTCGTGAGCGCAGCCTCGTTGCCGCCGACATGCGGCGCGATCGATTGTTCATGCGCTCTTGTCATCGTTTAGCCGCATGTATTATGCATTTCCCACAAATTGACACTGGGAAAACGACGATTGCGGCTGTGGCAACGGCTGCGAGCAGTCGGCGAGGGATGAGCAGGGAAAAATGATGGGCGGGAAATTCTCGATCGTGAGGGCGCTCTCCGCGCTGATGGTGGCCGGCGTGTTGAGCATTGCTTCGGTTGCGGCCGTTCAGGCTGCGAGCGGTGTGAGTGTGATCGTCAACAATACCGTTATCACCTCGGGTGATATCGCCAAGCGGGTGGCGTTCCTTCGCCTGCAGCGCCAGGGGGGCGGTGCGGCGGAAGCCAAGCAGCAGCTGGTCGACGAGGTCCTGAAGCGGACCGAGATCGCACGCGTCCAGCAATCGGTAAGCACCCAGGAGGTCGACGCCGCCTATGCGCGTTTTGCCGCCGGCAACAAGCTGTCGGCCGAGCAACTCGGCAAGATCCTCGAGCAGTCCGGCGTCGGCGTCGAGCATTTCAAGCAGTATA
This sequence comes from Sinorhizobium fredii USDA 257, assembly GCF_000265205.3. Classification (NCBI taxonomy): domain Bacteria; kingdom Pseudomonadati; phylum Pseudomonadota; class Alphaproteobacteria; order Hyphomicrobiales; family Rhizobiaceae; genus Ensifer; species Ensifer fredii. The sequence continues at coordinate 913,974 of NC_018000.1, read as the reverse complement.
TCGCCGTCCAGATGAGCTGGCCGCGGGTCGTCAACTTCCGCTATGGCAGCGCCAGCCGCCTATCCGGCGGCGACCTCGTCAAGCGCATGATGGAGGGCGGCGGCGACAAGCCGGTGACGACGGAGTATTTCCTGCAGCAGGTCATCTTCGTCATCCCGGAATCGAAGCGCGGCGCGATCACCGCCAAGCGGCAGGCCGAAGCCAACGCCTCGCGCTCGAAGTTTCCCGGCTGCGAAACGTCGAAGGTCTTTGCGGCGAATTACCGCGACGTATCGATCCGTAGTCTCGGCCGCGTGCTTGCCCAGCAATTGCCGGAGGATTGGAAGCCGCTCGTCGAAAAGGCGGGCGACGGCATGACGACCGGTACACGCGTCACCGAAAAGGGCGTCGAATATCTGGCAATCTGCAGGAAGCGCCAGGTCAATGACGACGCAGCTGCCGAAGTTGTCTTCCGTGCCGAGGATATCGGCAAGAAGAAAGCCGGCGGCGATGACCCCAACAGCGAGAAGTATCTCGAGGAACTGCGCGCCAAGGCGCAGATCGTCAACAAATAATACGGGCTACCATGAGCGACACGAGCGGCAGGCCGATTGCCCTGACGATGGGCGACCCGGCCGGTATTGGCCCGGACATCACCCTTGCCGTTTGGGCAAGGCGGCAGGCGCAGGCGACTGCGCCTTTCCTCTTCATTGGCGACCCGTCAGTGCTATCGGCACGCGCCCAGGCGCTCGCGCAGACGGTGCGGATCGAGGAGACCGATTGCCTCAACGCGGCCGCCGTCTTCGCGAATGCCCTGCCGGTCCTGCCGATCCGTTGTCCCGCTCGCGTTGTCGCCGGTCGGCCAAGCGCGGAGAATGCCGCCGCCGTCACCGGCGCGATCGATACCGCCGTCCGGCTTGTTATGGCCGGTGAAGCGTCAGGCGTGACGACCAATCCGATCGCCAAGGCCGTGCTTTACGAGGCGGGTTTTCGTTTCCCCGGTCATACGGAATATCTCGCCGATCTGGCGGAGAAGGCGACCGGGACCTCCGCCCCGCCGGTGATGATGCTGGCGGGACCGAAGCTGCGCGCCGTTCCCGTAACCATCCATATTCCGCTCAAGGATGTTCCCGCGGCGCTGACGCAGGATCTGATCTACCGGACCTGCACGATAACCGCCGCCGATCTGAAGAGCCGCTTCGGGCTGGCGGCGCCACGCCTCGCCATCGCCGGTCTCAATCCACATGCGGGCGAAGGCGGTGCGCTCGGTCTCGAAGACGATGCGGTCATCCGCCCGGTCATCGACCGCCTTCGCGCCGAAGGTCTCAACGTTGTCGGACCGCTTCCGGCCGACACGATGTTCCATGATCGGGCAAGGGAGACCTACGACGTCGCGATCTGCATGTATCACGACCAGGCCCTGATCCCGGCCAAGGCACTCGGCTTCGATGACAGTGTCAATGTGACGCTTGGCCTGCCTTTCATCAGGACCTCGCCGGACCACGGCACCGCCTTCGCGATTGCCGGCAGGGGCATTGCCCGAGAGGACAGCCTGCAGGCGGCGCTGCGGCTTGCCGCGGAGCTTGCAGCCAATGCCGGGAAGGCGCAGGGCTGATGGCAGCACTCGACGGCCTGCCGCCGCTTCGCGACGTCATCCAGCGCCACGGACTGGATGCGAAGAAGGCGCTCGGGCAGAATTTCCTGCTCGATCTCAATCTCACGCAGAAGATCGCACGCACGGCCGGCCCTCTCGATGACGTCACCGTCATTGAGGTCGGTCCGGGCCCGGGAGGGCTGACGCGCGCGATCTTGGCACTCGGCGCCAAGAAGGTCGTGGCAATCGAACGCGACCCGCGCTGCCTTCCGGCGCTTGCCGAAATCAGCACCCATTATCCTGGCCGGCTCGATGTCGTCGAGGGCGATGCCCTGAAGGTCGATTTCGAGACCCTCGCCGAGGGTCCGGTGCGTATCATCGCCAATCTGCCCTACAATGTCGGCACACAGCTTCTCGTCAATTGGCTGCTGCCGGGGCGCTGGCCGCCCTTCTGGGAGTCGATGACGCTGATGTTCCAGCGGGAAGTCGGCTTGCGGATCGTGGCGAGCGCCGACGACGATCATTACGGCCGCCTCGGCGTCCTCTGCGGCTGGAGGACCAATGCACGCCTGGCCTTCGATGTTCCAGCACAGGCCTTCACGCCGCCGCCGAAGGTCACCTCCACGGTCGTGCATCTCGAGCCGATCGACAATCCGATCCCATGCGCCGCCTCGGCGCTCGAGAAGGTCACGCAGGCAGCCTTTGGCCAGCGCCGCAAGATGCTACGTCAAAGCCTCAAGCCGCTCGGTGGCGAAGCGCTGCTTGGCAAAGCCGGCATCGACCCGCAACGCCGGGCCGAGACGCTGACGGTGGAAGAGTTCTGCCGGTTGGCCAATTGCCTCTGAGCTGGCGCAAAGGCCGGGGACTAGAACGGATTCTCCGTCAGAAGACCGTTGACGAATTCGAACAGCCCGGGTCGCCGGTCGCGGCGCAGGCGCTCCGCTTCGATGATCGAGCGGACCGAAGAAAAGGCACGGTCCAGATCGTCGTTGACGACAATATAGTCGTATTCCCGCCAGTGCTCGATCTCGGCGCGTGAGTTGGCAAGCCGGGTGGCGATCACTTCTTCGGTGTCTTCGGCGCGCCGATGCAGGCGGGACTGCAGCTCGGCCATGGACGGCGGCAGGATGAAGATCGAGACGACGTCGCCCGCCATCTTTTCCTGCAATTGCTGCGCACCTTGCCAGTCGATATCGAAGAGCATATCGCGCCCTTCGGCCATAGCGGTTTCGACGGCGTCGCGCGGTGTTCCGTAAAAATTACCGTGCACCTCGGCCCATTCGAGAAGCGAGTCCGTCGCCCTCAAGGCTTCGAATTCGCGGACGGTCTTGAAGTAGTAATGCCGCCCCTCGATCTCGCTCGGGCGCCGGGCGCGCGTCGTCACGCTCACCGAGATGCTCAGTTCCGGATCGGCTTCGAGGAGATTGCGCGCGATCGTCGATTTGCCGGCACCCGAAGGCGACGAGATCACAAGCATCAAACCGCGACGGGCGATCCTGATGGGCGAGGCAGTCGCCGATTTCATGTCTTACTCCAGATTCTGAACCTGTTCGCGGAACTGGTCGATCACAACCTTCAATTCGATGCCCGCGGCCGAGACGGCGGCGGCGTTCGACTTCGAGCAGATCGTATTCGATTCCCGGTTAAATTCCTGTGCAAGAAAGTCGAGCTTGCGTCCAACCGGTCCGCCCTTCGTCAAGAGTTCGCGGGCGGCGGCGATGTGCGAACGGAGCCGGTCGATCTCTTCCCTGAGGTCAGCCTTGGTCGCAAGCAGCGCGACCTCTGCATGCAATCTTTCGCGGTCGATGGACGTCGCGTTGTCCATGATCAGCGCGACCTGCTGTGCCAATCGTGCGGCGATCGCGGAAGGGCTCCGTGACGGGTCGTTCTCTACCGTCGCCGTCAGCTCTTCGATGCGGCCCACCTGCGCCAGCAAAACTTTTTCGAGCGCAGCTCCCTCGTCCTCGCGCATGACGGCGAGGTCGGCGAGCGACGATTCCAGTCCCTTGACGATATCGGCGTCGCGTGCGGCGCGCTCGCTCTCGCTTTCCTCCGGCTCACGAAAATCGATGATGCCGCGCAGCGACAGAAGCGTATCGAAGCTGAGCGGCGCCGCGTCGACGAGATCGCCCAGTTGCTCGCGCAGTTTCAGGACCGCATCCAAGGCACCCCGGTTGACCACCGCTTCGACGGCCGTCTCGCCGCCGCTCACCGACAGCGCGATCTGCAGGTTGCCGCGAGAGAAATACTGTGGGGCAAGACGACGACAGTCGGGCTCGAAACGCTCCAACCCCTGCGGCAGGCGCAGCCGCACATCGAGCCCTTTTCCGTTGACCGAGCGCAATTCCCAAGTCCAGCGATAGCGGCCGCTGCTCCCCTCTCTCCTGGCAAAGCCGGTCATCGATTGGAGCGGCATGCTTTCCTCCATTCGCTGCGGGATGTTTCTTAAATCGGAGCCGATTTGGGGAACATCCAGCGGTTTTAGGTGCCACAGCGACCTTTGTGCGCCGGAACCGACGCGCGGCGCTGTCGTTGCAGAAGCAATAGGGCGACGGCGCGGCATCCCGCAAGGCATATCCGCGCCGTCCCCCAATCGTCCACAATGCAGCCTGTCTTTATTGCGCCTCGGGCGGAGCCGTGGCTGCATCCGCAGCCGCCTTTGCCGCCTCGGCCGCCTTTTCGGCCTCGAGCTTCCGCCATCGCCGCACATTCGCATTGTGCTCGTCGAGCGTCGCGGCAAAGACGTGACCGCCTGTGCCGTCGGCGACGAAATAAAGCTCAGGCGTGCGCGAGGGATTTGCCACCGCTTCCAGCGCCGCCCTGCCCGGATTTGCGATCGGTGTCGGCGGCAACCCCTTAATGAGATAGGTGTTGTAAGGCGTTTCCTTGTCGAGGTCCGACTTGAGGATCACCCGGTCGGCTGGTTTGCCCTCCCCGCCGAAAATGCCGTAGATGATCGTCGGATCGGACTGCAGGCGCATGCCCTTTTCCAAACGGTTGATGAAGACGGAGGCCACGCGCGGCCGCTCGTCTGCGCGCCCAGTCTCCTTCTCGACGATGGAGGCGAGCGTGACGAACTCTTCGACCGACGTCACCGGCAGCTCCGGATCACGTTTTTCCCAGATCTGCTCAACCAGCGCCTTCTGCGCCGAAATCATTTGCTGGACGATTTCCGCCCGCTTGGTGCCGCGTGTGAATTTGTAAGTGTCCGGCTTCAGTGCGCCTTCGGCCGGCAGTTCCGTCGGCAGATCGCCGACGAGCACTGGGTCGTCCGCAAGCTTGCGGAACATCTGCTTTACGGTCAGTCCTTCCGGAAGAGACACGGCATAAAGGATCGACTTGCCGGACTTCAAGAGTTCCATGATCTCCTGCATCGACGCATGCGCCTTGATCTCGTATTCGCCGGCCTTCAGCGTCTCGTTGTCGAGATAGGCCTCGGAGACGAAGCGGAACACGCGACTGTCGGTGATGATGTTGTTGCGCTCCAGCCCCTCGGCAATTTCGATGATGCCGGCGCCGCTGCGTACGATGAAGTTCCTGTTTGCTTCCAGCGGTCCGGGTTTCTCATATGCATGCATCGCGTAATAGACGGCGCCCGCCGCCGCCAACGCCACGAAAACGACCACGGTCATCAGGAAATTGAGGAAGATGACGGCCTGGCTGCGCGCCTTTCGGGAACGTTTGGGCGGCTCCGGCACCCGCTCGGGTCTCAGCGCCTCGCTGGCCGATTTCGGAATGATCGGCCCGTTGCTCCCGGTTTCATTGCGGCCAAACTGTGCCGCGCTGTTATCGTTTGAGTCGCTCACGATTATCCCGAATCCGAAACTCGCAAATTCAATCGAGCTGTCGCCGGTGCGGGTTTCGGCTTAGACCGACGGCGAGCGTAAACGTGCACAAATGTGTCAGAGCAATAGGTGTTCTACAATTGTCAGATGTGCCTTGCGCGAACATAGCCAATCGGGGCGACGCCCACACGGCATCTCCCGCCGACAGCTTGTAGCGAGCATTGCGGCAAAAAACGGGATCAAGCTCCGACGCGCTAATGGAAAGCGCGACCGGCTTTTCCGCTCACGCTGCCGGAGCCACTCCCACGGTATCAGTCGCCCTTGTAGCGGCAGAGCACCAGCGATGCATTGGTGCCGCCGAAACCGAAGGAATTCGACAGGGCGACGTTGATTTCGCGCTTGCGGGCAACGTGCGGCACCAGGTCGATCTTCGACTCGACCGACGGATTGTCGAGATTGAGCGTCGGCGGAGCGACGTTGTCGCGAATTGCCAGTGCCGAAAAAATCGCCTCGACCGCGCCGGCGGCCCCGAGCAGATGACCGATCGCCGATTTCGTCGAAGACATCGAGATCTTCGAGGCGCTGTCGCCGACCAGTCGCTCGACCGCACCGAGCTCGATCGTATCGGCCATGGTGGATGTACCGTGCGCGTTGATGTAGTCGACGTCGGCAGCCGTCAGGCCAGCGCGCTTCAGCGCCATCTGCATGCAACGATAGGCGCCGTCACCATCCTCCGATGGAGCGGTGATGTGGAAGGCGTCTCCGGAAAGGCCGTAGCCGACCACTTCGGCGTAGATCTTGGCGCCGCGCGCCTTTGCGTGCTCGAGCTCCTCGAGAATGACGATGCCGGCCCCCTCGCCCATGACGAAGCCGTCGCGATCGGCGTCATAGGGACGCGATGCCTTTTCCGGATTGTCATTGTGCTGCGTCGAGAGTGCCTTGCAGGCGGCAAAGCCCGCCAGCGAGATACGGCAGATCGGCGATTCGGTTCCGCCCGCCACCATCACGTCGGCGTCACCGAGCGCGATCAGGCGGCTTGCGTCGCCGATCGCGTGCGCGCCGGTCGAACAGGCCGTGACGACCGAGTGGTTCGGACCGCGCAACTTGTGCCGGATCGAAACCTGGCCTGAGGCAAGATTGATCAGGCGACCGGGGATGAAGAAGGGCGAAAGCCGGCGCGGGCCCTTGTCGCGGAGCGTATAGCCGCCCTCGACGATCCCTTCCAGGCCGCCGATGCCGGAGCCGATCAGCACGCCGGTTGCAATCTGGTCCTCGTCGCTTTCCGGCTTCCAGCCGGCGTCCGCCAGCGCCATGTCGGCGGCCGCCATCGCATAGACGATGAAGGGGTCGACCTTGCGCTGCTCCTTGGGCTCCATCCAGTCGTCGGCATTGAATGTACCGTCGGAACCGTCGCCGAAGGGGATGCGGCAGGCGATCTTGGCGGGTAGGTCCTCGACCTCGAACTCGGTAACCCGGCGCGCCGCGTTGCCGCCGGCAACAAGACGCGACCAGCTAACCTCGGTTCCGCAACCCAAAGGAGATACCATGCCGGTACCGGTGATAACGACACGTCTCATGCCCGTGACCCACCCTGATTGTTCCATTCCGGAGCCGAACCGGAACGCATGCGACGAGCCCGATCCCTGCATCCCTTGCAGCTTTGACGATCAGAGGGAAAGGCGGGAGCGCTTTGCTGATCGCGACCCGCAATTAAGGCGGGCCAGCCCACATCCCCCGGGCTGTACGGGCCGCGAGTTGCGGCCCGCCGGCGGCCTCGAGGCCGCAGCAACGATTAGGCCTGGGCCTTCTCGATGAACTTGACGGCGTCGCCGACGGTCAGGATCGAATCCGCCGCGTCGTCCGGGATCTCGACGCCGAATTCCTCTTCGAAAGCCATGACCAGTTCGACCGTGTCGAGCGAGTCCGCGCCGAGGTCATCGATGAAGCTTGCGCCTTCGCTCACTTTTTCGGCATCGACGCCAAGATGATCAATAACAATTTTCTTCACGCGTTCTGCGATATCGCTCATGTCGGAGTTCCTCGACCTTCGTTTTCTCTGCGGCGCCATTTTTGGCGCCGGTACTCATTCACGCCTGATAGACCAAGATGGCCCACCGAGCAATCCATTCAACCGAAAACCGCGGAAACCCGTGGCAGCAGAGGCTGCCGGACCACCTGGCCGGACCGGTCGACTGCGCACAGTCATGGCCCGATTAACACGGTTTAAGTCTGCCGCAAAGTCCGAAAATGCCCGACATTCGCTTGCTCAACATTGAATTTCAGGCATTTGGCATCCACGCGCAAAGGCGTTGCGCGAGCGTCCGGCGGCAGGTCGCGGGTTGCATCACCCGGCCGCCGAAAACCGCAGGTCAGATCATCGCCATGCCGCCATTGACGTGAATGGTCTGTCCGGTGACGTATCCCGCTTCGCTGGAAGCGAGATACGCGACGGCGGAGGCGACTTCGGCACCGCTTCCCATCCGGCGCATCGGGATCGCCGCCATGATGCCTTCCTTCTGCTTCTCGTTGAGCTTTCCCGTCATCGCACTTTCGATGAAGCCTGGGGCAACGCAGTTGACGGTGACGTTGCGGGTGGCGATTTCCTGGGCGAGCGACTTGGAGAAACCGATCATGCCAGCCTTCGACGCGCAGTAGTTGGCCTGGCCCGGATTGCCGGTCACGCCGACGACGGAGGTGATGTTGACGATGCGGCCGAAGCGCCGGCGCATCATCGGATGCGTCAGCTCACGGGTCAGCCGGAAGACGGCCGTTAGGTTGACCTCCAGGACATTGTCCCAGTCATCGTCGCTCATCCGGACGAAAAGGCCGTCCTTGGTGATGCCGGCGTTGTTGACGAGGATGTCCACGCCGCCGAGTTCGGTCTCCGCCTTCTCGCCGAGCGCCTTGACTTCGGCACGATCGGAAAGATTTGCCGGGAAGATCTGGACGCGCTCGCCAAGTGTATTGGCAAGTGCCTCGAGCTTCTCGACGCGGGTGCCGTGGAGGCCGACAATGGCCCCCTGGGCGTGCAGCATGCGGGCGATTTCCTCGCCGATGCCGCCGGATGCGCCGGTGACGAGAGCCTTGCGGCCGGAAAGATCGAACATGGATTTCTCCCTTAATAATGGGCGCTTGATTGGGGCGTTCAGGCCAGAAGGGCGGCAAGCGCCGCGTCGATATCGGCAGGGGTATTGACGGCAATGCCGTTGACGTTCTTGTCGATCCGTCGGGCGAGACCGGTCAGCACCTTGCCCGAACCGATCTCATAGAGAGTCGTCACATCATTGGCGGCGAACCACTGAACGGTTTCGCGCCAGCGCACCTGGCCAGTCACCTGCTCGACGAGCAATCTGACGATCTCGCCGGCGTCGCTCACCGGGGCGGCCAGGATGTTCGCGACGACCGGCACGACCGGATCACGCTTCTCGACAGTCGAAAGGGCTTCGCGCATGGCTTCAGCGGCAGGCGCCATCAGGGCGGAATGGAAGGGAGCCGAGACCGGCAGCATCAGGGCGCGCTTGGCGCCCCTTTCCGAAGCGAGTGCGGCGGCCTTTTCGACCGCCTGCTTCTCGCCCGAGATCACCAGCTGTCCGCCGCCGTTGTCGTTGGCGATCTGGCAGGCGCCGAGCGACGACGCTTCGCGACAGACCGCTTCGACATCGTCATGTTCCAGGCCGATGATCGCGGCCATCGCACCCTTGCCGACCGGGACGGCCGCCTGCATCGCATTGCCGCGAATGCGGAGCAGCCGAGCCGTATCGCCGAGCGAAAAGGTTCCGGCGGCACAGAGCGCCGAATACTCGCCGAGCGAATGACCGGCGACGAAGGAGATCTTGCTCCTGAGATCGAGCCCCTGCGATTCGAGCACCCGGATCACTGCCATGGAAACCGCCATCAGCGCCGGTTGGGCGTTCGCCGTGAGCGTCAGAGTTTCCTCCGGTCCGTTCCACATGATGTCGGAAAGCTTCTCGCCGAGCGCGTCATCGACCTCGGCGAAGACGGCAGCGGCCTCCGGAAACGCTTCGGCCAGGTCCTTGCCCATGCCGACAGCCTGGCTGCCCTGACCGGGGAACGTGAATGCAATGTTCATCAGGAGTGCCCTTCCCTGGATCTCGACCGGCGATTTTCGGCCCATCGCTATCTGCTCTCTTGGTATCCGAGCGAATGCGGGCGCTGACCGCCAACTTTCTTACTCCACCCGTCTTTTCCTCTCCATTCACATTCCTGAACGGCGAGTCAAGCGCGCAGGCCCGTTCGTTGCGGGCTTTTGCCCTTGATCTTCGTCAACCAACGCTTAAGTTTGCCCCGCATGGCCGCACCGGCTCGATATTCTCGAGGTTGCGGCATCACCCCATTCGAGGGCAGCGCGCCTTTTCCTCCCGCCGGCGCGCGTTCGCCAGCACAAGGAACGTCATTTCATGCGCTACAACACGCTTGGCCGCACCGGCATCCAGGTTTCCGAAATCTGCCTCGGCACCATGACCTGGGGCTCCCAGAATACGCCGATCGAAGCCCACGGGCAGCTCGACTACGCAGTCGAACGGGGCGTCAACTTCATCGACACCGCCGAACTTTACCCGACGACGCCGCTGTCGGCCGAAACCTACGGGAATACCGAGCGCATCATCGGCGACTGGCTGGCAGGGCGTCGCCGGCGCGACGACGTGGTGCTTGCCACCAAGGTCGCCGGCTCCGGCCGTCCCTATATCCGCAACGGCGGACCGATGACAGCGGAGGGAATCGAAGAAGCCCTCGATGCCAGCCTCAAGCGGCTGAAGACCGACTATGTCGACCTCTACCAGCTTCACTGGCCCAACCGGGGCCACTACCACTTCCGCAACGCCTGGTCCTACGACCCGTCGCGGCAGGACAAAGAGCATGTCGCCGCCGATCTGACGGCCATTCTCGACAAGCTCGGCGATCTCGTGAAGGCCGGCAAGATCCGCGCCATCGGGCTTTCGAACGAAACCGCCTGGGGCGCGATGAAGATGCTCGACCTGTCGGAGAGGCACAGCTTGCCGCGCGTCGCGACAATCCAGAACGAGTACAATCTGCTTTACCGCACCTACGACCTCGATCTCGCCGAACTGTCGCATCACGAAGACGTCGGGCTGCTTGCCTATTCGCCGTTGGCGGCCGGCCTGTTGACAGGAAAATATCTCAACGGAGCAAAACCTCTCGGGTCGCGCCTGTCGATCAACGGCGATCTCGGCGGCCGCTTCACACCGCACCAGGAGCCGGCGGTCGCCGCCTATGTGGCGCTTGCGCGCGAGCATGGCCTCGACCCTGCGCAGATGGCGCTCGCCTTTTGCCTGACGCGCCCCTTCATGGCTTCCGTCATCATCGGCGCAACATCGATCCCGCAGTTGAAGACTGATATCAGCGCCGCTGACATCGCGCTCCCGCAGGACGTGCTGAACGGCATCCGGCGTCTGCATCGACTCTATCCGGCGCCGATCTGAGCGCCGTTCCGCTGGACGCTGCAAATGCCGCCTCAGGCTGCCATCTGACGGCAGCTTATGGCGCAGCGCTGGCAGGCGTCGACGCATTCGGCCATGTCGCCGATGCGTTCGCAGTCAGCCGCGCATTCGCTGCAAATCTCTGCGCATTCGCTGCAGACGTGCCGGTGATGGGGCGTTCCGATCAGCATGAAATGCGCTGTGGTCCGGCAAATCTCGGCGCAGGCCATCATCAGCCGGAAATGATGTGGCTCCGTGTGCCTGCCGCCCGCCTCCAGACAATGACTCATTGCCGTCGAAAGACAGGCCCGGTAGCAGGCCAGGCAGTTTTCTATGCACTCCTGCATCTTCGGATCGATATGGTGCATTGTCTTCTCCTGCAGTTTCCCGACTGCGGGCCAACAAGGAAGAACAGCGTTTGTTCCGCAACTTGGCGCTGCGGGCATCTCCCCGCTTCGGGGGCCGGCGGACGATCTTCCAATCGCGCCTTGCATTTCGCCCGAAAATCCGTATAAGCGCGCTGTTCGAAACGCCCGGTCTTCTGGCTGGTGGCTGAACGGAGGGCCGGCTTCCATCCCGGAGGCCGCCAGGAACGACTAGCTGTTCCGGCCTCCCGTGTCTCCGCTCTCGACCGTCTCGATACAACACTTTCTTGCCGGCTCTCTGCAGCCAATAAGAACAGTCGTTGAGGCTTAGCCGCCAAGGTCCGGGCTGATTAACGCAAGAAAGGCAAGCCACAATGGCTCTTTATGAACACGTATTCCTCGCCCGGCAGGATATCACGCCGCAGCAGGTCGATGCCCTGGTCGAACAGTACAAGGGTGTCATCGAAGCAAACGGCGGCAAGCTCGGCCGTGTCGAGAACTGGGGCCTGAAGTCCCTCACCTACCGCATCAAGAAGAACCGCAAGGCTCACTACGTCCTCATGGACATCGATGCTCCGGCACCGGCAGTCCACGAAGTCGAGCGCCAGATGCGCATCAACGAAGACGTCCTGCGCTACATGACGATCGCCGTCGAGAAGCACGAGGAAGGTCCGTCCGCGATGATGCAGAAGCGCGATCGCGACGATCGTCCGCGCCGCGACGGCGACCGTCCGGACCGTGGTGGTTTCGGCGACCGTGGTCCGCGTCCGGACCGTGGCGACCGCGACGACCGTCCGCGCCGCCCGCGCGAAGACCGCGCGTAACCCGAAGCCTAGGAGATAAAGACAATGGCTGAAGTTTCTTCCGCTCCGGTACGCCGCCCGTTCCACCGTCGCCGCAAGACCTGCCCCTTCTCGGGCGCAAACGCTCCGCGGATCGACTACAAGGACGTTCGCCTCCTGCAGCGCTACATTTCCGAGCGCGGCAAGATCGTTCCTTCCCGCATCACGGCCGTTTCCCAGAAGAAGCAGCGCGAACTCGCCCAGGCGATCAAGCGTGCACGCTTCCTCGGCCTGCTGCCCTACGTCGTATCGTAAGGCTGACTTTCCGTTGGTCACCTGACCCAACGGTAACCGACTCTGCGTCGAGGCGCTTCCTTCGGGTGAGCGCCTTGATGCCTCCCTTCCGCGGTGGGCGCGGATCGGAACCGGCGCGGAAAGCGCCAAATCCCATGTTGGGGCAGGCAAGAGCGCGCCCCTAACTGCGTTTAGAGCAGGACAGCGAACGTGCAGACCTGGAACAGGACATCGCTGATCACCGGCGCGCTTGCCGGTATTACCGCCGCCCTTCTTTCGATGGGCGCGAATACGCAGTCGTCCCTTGCAATCGTGCTCTATGCCGCTTCCGCACTGCCGATCCTGATCGCCGGGCTCGGTTGGGGCAATGCCGCCGCGATCACCGCGATCATCGCGGCGGGCGTGACGGCGGCAGGCCTGATTTCGCCCTATTTTGCGTTGCTCATCCTTGTCGTCACGCTCGTCCCGGCCGGCTGGCTCAGCCACCTCGCCAATCTTGCGCGGCCGGCCCCGGAACTCGGCGGTCCCGAGGGGGCCCTCGCCTGGTATCCGCTCTCCGACATCCTCGGCCACCTCGCCGGGCTCGTTACCCTCGGCATGGTCATCGTCGCCACCATCGTCGGATATGATTCAGGCGTCTCCGACCTGATGGTCGACACCATCGTCGAGGCGGTGAAGGCGCAGGAACCGCTCTATAGTCCCGACGCAGCCGCAATTGCCCAGCTCAAGTCGATGTTCACGCTCGCCCTGCCGCTTGTGCAGGGCGCGATCTGGGTGGTCATGCTCTTTGCCGCCTATTATGTCGCGACCCTGATCGTGCAGATGTCGGGAAGATCCGTCCGGCCGCGCGAAGACATCCCCTCTTCCCTCAGGATGCATCGCAACGCCATCTTCGTCTTCCTCGCCGGCCTGATCCTTACCTTCCTGGGCGGTGCGCCGGCGGCAATCGGCGCCCTCGTCTGCGGGACATTCGGGGCGGGGTTCCTGCTCTCGGGCTTCGCTTCCTTCCATTTCCGCACGCGCGGCAAGTCCTGGCGGCTTCCCGTGCTGTGGATCGCCTATCTGTCGGTACTCGTCTTCACGATCCCGGCGGTCTTCTTCCTCCTGACCGGACTGACCGACACGCGACGCACCATCGCGGTCACGCCGACGGGAAAAAGCTAACCAACGAACAATGCCAAACTGAAAGGATATTCAACATGGAAGTCATTCTCCTCGAACGCATCGCCAAGCTCGGCCAGATGGGCGAAACCGTAAAGGTCCGCGACGGCTTTGCCCGTAACTACCTGCTGCCGCTCGGCAAGGCGCTGCGCGCCAACGCGGGCAACAAGGCCCGTTTCGAATCCGAGCGCGCAACGCTCGAAGCCCGCAACCTCGAGCGCAAGTCGGAAGCCCAGAAGGTGGCCGAGAAGCTCGACGGCAAGTCCTTCGTGATCGTCCGCTCCGCCGGCGAAACCGGCCAGCTTTACGGCTCGGTCGCCGCTCGCGACATCGTTGACGTGCTGGCTGCCGAAGGCTTCAACATCAACCGCAACCAGGTCAACCTCAACCAGCCGATCAAAGCGATCGGCGTTCACAAAGTGACGCTGCACCTGCACGGAGAAGTCGACGTGGTCATCCAGATCAACGTCGCCCGTTCGGCCGAAGAGGCTGAGCGCCAGGCCAAGGGCGAAAGCCTGACCTCCGCCGAGGCGATCTACGGCGTCGACGAAGACGCCCTGAAGCCGGAAGACTTCTTCAACCCGGAAGCCGAATTCGCGTCCGAAGAAGAATAAGCTTCAGCGACAGAGTGAACGAAAAGCCCGGTTCCCCGCGATCCGGGCTTTTCTTTTGCCGCCACGACAGGAGCGGGGCTATTGGCGGACGACGCGGGAAAACGAATCAGATAGATTTGCGGCAGCCTTCGGCCTCAGCGCAATGCCCTGGCGTGGCATGTTTCGGGTCTAGCCGCGCCCCCTGTGAATCAGTGTGAACAACCGCGAAAAAACACCGACGGAGCCACAACCTCCGGCACTGTTGCACGGCTACACTAGACTTGGCGGAGGGCAGGCAGCAAACCGATTGGCTCACGGAATTCAGAGGCGGACACGGACTTACCATGAACGACGCAGCGCGAAAGCTCGCTCCCTTGCTCAAGGATCAGGCGGACCAGCATTATCGCGAGGCGCCGAACAACCTGGAAGCCGAACAGGCGCTGCTCGGCGCCATCCTGGTCAATAACGACGCCTTTTACCGCGTATCCGACTTCCTCAAGCCGGTGCATCTTTACGAGCCGCTGCATCGCAAGATCTTCGAGGTCGCCGGCGAGATCATCCGCATGGGCAAGACCGCCAACCCGGTGACGGTCAAGACCTTCCTCAAGGCCGACGACAAGGTGGGCGATCTGACGGTCGCGCAATATCTCGCGCGTCTTGCGGCGGAGGCCGTTTCGATCATCAACGCGGAGGATTACGGCCGGGCGATCTACGACCTGGCGCTGCGCCGCTCGCTGATCACCATCGGCGAGGACATGGTCAACATCGCCTTTGACGCGCCGCTCGACATGCCGCCGCAGAACCAGATCGAGGACGCCGAACGGCGCCTCTTCGAACTCGCGGAGACCGGCCGCTACGACGGCGGCTTTCAATCTTTCAACGACGCCGTGGCGCTCGCCATCGACATGGCCGGACAGGCCTTCGAACGCGACGGGCACCTCTCCGGCATCTCCACCGGCATCCATTCACTCGATGGTAAGATGGGTGGTCTGCAGCGCTCGGACCTGATCATCCTCGCGGGGCGTCCGGGCATGGGCAAGACGTCGCTTGCGACCAACATCGCTTACAACATCGCCGCCTCCTACGAGCCGGAAGTGCAGCCCGACGGCTCCTTCAAGGCGAGGAACGGCGGCGTAGTCGGCTTCTATTCGCTCGAAATGTCGTCCGAACAGCTGGCCACCCGTATCATCTCCGAGCAGACCGAAGTGTCCTCCTCGAAGATCCGCCGCGGCGATATTTCGGAGGCCGATTTCGAGAAGCTCGTCGCCTGCTCGCAGATGATGCAGAAGGTGCCGCTTTTCATCGACCAGACCGGCGGCATCTCGATCGCGCAGCTGGCGGCGCGTGCCCGCCGCCTGAAGCGCCAGCGCGGTCTCGACGTGCTCGTCGTCGACTACGTCCAGCTGATGAGCGGCTCGAAGAAATCGAGCGAAAACCGCGTGCAGGAGATCACCGAGATCACCACCGGCCTCAAGGCGCTCGGCAAGGAACTCAACGTACCGATCATCGCGCTGTCTCAGCTGTCGCGCGCGGTCGAAAGCCGCGAAGACAAGCGTCCGCAGCTCTCCGACCTGCGTGAATCGGGCTCGATCGAGCAGGACGCCGACGTGGTGCTCTTCGTGTTCCGCGAGGAATACTATGTGAAAAACATGGAACCGCGCGACGAGCTCGATCCGAAATACGACGAGTGGAAAATGCAGATGGAGCGGGTGAAGGGGACGGCCGATGTGATCATCGCCAAGCAGCGTCACGGACCGACCGGCACCGTGAAGCTCGCCTTCCAGTCGGAATTCACGCGCTTCTCGGACCTCGCCGATCCGTCATTCACCCAGTACGAGCACTGAGCCGGGCGCGTCGACGTCGCCCGACAGCAATCTTCACATCCCGATCAGCACCCTGGCGACGGCGACGACAAAGACGCCGATCGCCACCGCTGCGAGCAACGGCAGTCGCATTGCGGCGAATGCCGTGGCAAGGGTTGCGAGGGTCTCGGCTGGCCCGGTGACGAGCGCCGTCGGGGCGATGACTGCCATCAGCACGGCAGGCGGGATCGCCTCCAAGGCACGCTTCTGCTGTGGGCCGATGGCGACGAAGCGGATGAGGACAAGCCCAGCAATGCGAGTCAGCACCGTGGCGGCGGCCATCGCGACAATGGCGAGGAAGGTATTCGGATCGAGCGTCATGCGCAGGCCTCCTGACGTCGGCTTGTGACGAGCGTTGCAGCGACGCCGGCGGCGGCACCGGCCGCGATGTACCAGACGCCGGGCAGAAGCTGATGGGCAAGCACCGCCGCCGCAGCGCTGGCGGCCAGCACTGCGCCAGTCTCTCGCCCTTTCCAGAATCCCATCACCAGGACGGTGAAGACGGCCGGAAACGCGAAATCCAGGCCGATCGCCTTAGGGTCACCGAGGAAGGCGCCAGCGGCGGCGCCCGCGAGGCTCGCCAAAACCCATACACAATAGAACGGCACGGCAAGGCCCGCATACCAGGCGGGCGTGAGCCGCGTCTTGCCGGCACGAACCTCGGCCATCGCCCAGATTTCGTCGGCGAGCAGCAGCATCGCGGCGTATTTCGCCGGGCCGGAGAAAGCCGGCATCTTCGTGCCGATCGAAGCGCTCATCAGCACGTGGCGGATGTTGACGAGCAGGGCAGAAAAGGCGAGCGCGCCCCAGGGGGCCGGATGCGTCCAGATGTCCATGGCGACGAACTGCGACCCGCCGGCAAAGACGAGGATGCTCATCAGCGTCGCTTCGAGGCTGCTCAGGCCCTTGCTTGCGGCAACGGCACCGAAGACCAGGCCGATCGGGATCACGGCGACGATCAAGGGCGCCATCGCCCTCATGCCGCCAAGAAACTCCTGAGATATCCCTACCCTTTTCACGTCTACGATCTCCGTCCTTGTTTCGCGGAGAGTCATAGAAGGACCGCAGCGGCAGGTCTTGAACGAAAGTGATCTAGCGTCAGGGCCCTAATGCCTGACGCCCAAACGTTTGCAGCGGTTTTGGGATGACGACATGCATGAAGATAACGACTTACCCGCCGCGGAAGGCCCCCGGCGTCACGCCGGTGCGCGCCTTGAAATGGCGGGTGAAGTGTGCCTGATCCGCGAAGCCGCAATGGTAGGCCGTATCGACCGCCGACCACCCCCGACGCAAGAGCGTCCTTGCCTCGCGCACCCGCTTGTCGGTCAGGAAGGCATGTGGGGTAATATGAAACTCCTTGCGGAAAGCCCGGATCAGATGGGCGCGGCTGAGGCCGGCTACTTTCGCAAGCTCTTCGAGCCCGATGTCGCTTGAATAGTTTTCGAGGAGATAGTCGCGGGCGCGGTGCACCGCGGAACTCTCGCGCGTGCGGACCGGAACGATGATCGCGCTGCCATGCCGCTCAAACAGCGTCGCCAGGAAACCGAACATGCCTTCGTCCGCCTCGAGCGCTCCCGTTTTTCCTTCAAGCATCTGATGGGCCCGTCGGAAGGCGGCTGCGAGCTCCGTGTCCGTCTGCCACTGCCGCAAAAAGCAGGGCGTGCCGCGGAAGGGACGGCCGGTGACATCCTCGAGAACTTCGACGAAGAGCTCGACGGACGGATAGATCATCCGGTAGCGATAGCCGTCACTGCCCGGATGCCCATCGTGGGTCTCGTCGGGATTGATCAGATAGAGATCCCCCGGGCCGGTCTGCGAACGTTCGCCCTTGATGGTGCTGATCTGCGAGCCCGCCTCGATGGCGCCGATACTGAAGGTGTCATGGGCGTGGGGGGCGAACTCATGTGTGATGAATGTCGCGCTCAGACACTCCATGCCCTTGAACCGCGCATCCCGCCAGAAACGGGTTTGCTCGGCGCCCGCGAGCGGCATGGCCTCAATGGCCTCTTTCTGGGAGATCGTATGCATCGACCAATCCTAACGGTGCCACGATTTTTCGTCTTGCATAAAAGTGCTCACCATATCGGGGAGCCCGGTGCCGAAGCCGTTTGCGGCATCGGGCGCATGGATGTATTGCTCAAGGTATCGCCCATGCAAGAGCTCGCCCATGCACAGCCCCGAATTCCTCGCTGCCTCAAACCGGCTTACCATCGACCTCACGGCTCTCGCCGACAATTGGCGGGCGATGAACGAGCGCTCGGGCAAGGCCCGGGCCGCCGCCGTCCTCAAGGCCAATGCCTATGGGATCGGCGTCGCGCATGCGGCACCGGCTCTCTGCGCGGCTGGTGCGCGCGATTTCTTCGTCGCCGATGCTGAGGAAGGCGCCGAGCTCCGCCCGCTTCTTCCCGATGCCCGCATCTACATTCTCGCCGGCATGTGGCCCGGCAATGAGGAACTTTTCTTCGCCAACGACCTCGTGCCGATCATCAACTCGGAGGAGCAGCTTGCCGTCTTCATGGCGACGCTTTCCGAGCGGGGCGAGCATCCTTGCGTTCTCCATGTCGATACCGGCATGAACCGCTTGGGGCTATCCGTCGAGGAGGCCATTGCGCTCGCTCACGATCCCGCACGCCCGGCGAGCTTTTCGCCCGTATTGGTGATGAGTCATCTCGCTTGCGGCGACGATCCGAAGCATCCGATGAATCTCTATCAGCTCCAGCGCTTTCGCGAGGTGACGGCAGCCTTCGAGGGCGTGCCCGCAAGCCTTGCGAATTCCGGCGGCGTTTTTCTCGGCGAGGACTACCATTTCGACCTTACCCGCCCCGGCATCGCGGTCTATGGCGGTGAGGCGGTGAACGACGCCATCAATCCGATGAAGCCGGTCGTCACCGCGGAAGCCCGCATTCTGCAACTGCGCACGGTCCCCTCGGGCGGGACGGCAAGCTACGGCGCTTCGGCGCGATTCACCCGTGACAGCCGCATCGCGACCGTCGCGATCGGCTATGCCGACGGCTATCATCGTTCAGTGTCGGGCGGCGGGGTGACGCTGAGGCAGGCAATGCCGTCGGGAGCTTTTGGCTTCCTGCATGGCAGGAAGGTCCCGCATGTCGGCCGGGTGACGATGGACCTCAGCCTGTTCGATGTCACCGACCTTCCGGAGCGGGCCGTGCGGGCCGGCGACTATATCGAGCTTTTCGGCCGCAACGTCGCCATCGACGATGTCGCGCGGGCCGGCGGCACGATTGGCTACGAGTTGCTGACGAGCCTCGGACACCGCTATTGCCGAACCTATGCCGGCGGCGCCTGAGCGTCGTTTTGGCCGGCGTCGAAATTCACCCTTTCAATCGGCATTCCACGTCATTATGTGACCGCTCACAGTGATTCTCCCGAGGCAGGCGGGCCTGCCTGTTGCAACTTGCCGAAAGCTGATCCCGATGGCGAAAACGCGCACCCAGTTCGTCTGCCAGAATTGCGGCACCCTGCACTCCCGGTGGGTCGGCAAATGCGACGGATGCGGCGAGTGGAACACGATCATCGAGGAGGACCCGACGGGCGGCATCGGCGGCGGTCCGACGCGGGCGCCGAAAAAGGGACGGCCGGTGGCGCTCACGACGCTTTCCGGCGACATCGAGGACGCGCCGCGCATTGAGACGGGCATCTCCGAGCTCGACCGCGCGACGGGCGGCGGCTTCGTACGCGGCTCGGCGCTGCTCGTCGGCGGAGATCCCGGCATCGGCAAATCGACCGTGCTGATGCAGGCGGCGGCAGCCCTTTCGCGCCGCAAGCATCGGGTGATCTACGTATCGGGCGAAGAAGCGGTGGCCCAGGTGCGCCTTCGCGCGCAACGGCTAGGCGCCGCCGACAGCGACGTGCTTCTCGCGGCCGAGACCAATGTGGAAGACATCCTGGCCACCCTTTCGGAGGGCAAGCGCCCGGATCTGGTGATCATCGATTCGATCCAGACGCTCTGGAGCGACACCGCAGATTCCGCTCCCGGGACGGTAACGCAGGTGCGCACCGGCGTGCAGGCGATGATCCGCTTCGCCAAGCAGACGGGCACGGCCGTGGTGCTCGTCGGCCATGTCACCAAGGAAGGGCAGATCGCCGGTCCGCGCGTCGTCGAGCACATGGTCGACGCCGTCCTCTATTTCGAGGGCGACCGCGGCCATCACTATCGCATCCTCCGGACCGTGAAGAACCGCTTCGGGCCGACCGACGAAATCGGCGTTTTCGAGATGTCGGATCGGGGCCTGCGCGAAGTTGCCAACCCCTCCGAGCTCTTCCTCGGGGAGCGCAACGAGAAATCGCCCGGTGCCGCCGTCTTCGCCGGCATGGAAGGAACCCGGCCGCTGCTCGTCGAGGTGCAGGCGCTGGTCGCACCGACCTCGCTCGGTACGCCGCGGCGGGCGGTCGTCGGCTGGGATTCGGCGCGGCTGTCGATGATCCTCGCCGTGCTGGAGGCCCATTGCGGCATCCGGCTCGGCCAGCACGACGTCTATCTGAATGTCGCCGGCGGATACCGGATTTCCGAACCGGCGGCCGATCTTGCCGTCGCGTCCGCACTGGTTTCGTCGCTCGCCGGGCTTGCTCTTCCGGCCGATTGCGTCTATTTCGGCGAAGTAAGCTTGTCGGGCGCTGTCCGGCCGGTTTCGCATACCGCTCAACGTCTCAAAGAAGCCGAGAAGCTCGGTTTCTCCCAGGCCGTATTGCCGTCCGCAACAGCCGACCTGCCGAGGAACGGCAATGGCCGGCGGAGCGAGATGGAAAGCCTGCCGGATCTGGTGGCGCGCATCGCGGGATCGCGACATGCCCTGCAGCAGGCGGACGAGGCGGAATGAAGCATCGAGCCACCGAAGCGCACCTCCGGTGCGGTATGGCGATAGCGGTGGAAAGACGGCCTGAGCGCGTGCGGACAGAGCCAGCGGCGGATAAGCTTTGTAAGACCCGAGTCAAGACGGGGTCGGAGTAAGGACAACATGCCCATTACAATTCTCGACGGTATCGTTCTCGGCGTCGCACTGTTTTCGGCCATCCTCGCGATGGTGCGTGGCTTCTCGCGCGAGGTGCTTTCGGTCGCGAGCTGGGTCGGCGCGGCGGCGGCGGCCTACTTCCTCTATCCGTACCTGCTGCCCTATGCCAAGCAATACACCACCAATGACACGGTCGCGATGATCGGCTCGGCGGCCGTGATCTTCCTGGTGGCGCTGATCATCATTTCCTTCATCACCATGCGGATCGCCGATTTCATCATCGACAGCCGCATCGGCGCACTCGACCGCACGCTTGGCTTCCTCTTCGGTGCCGCGCGCGGCATCCTGCTCGTCGTCGTCGCCATGCTGTTCTTCAACTGGCTGGTGGCGCCGCCGCAGCAGCCGATCTGGGTCACCCAGGCGAAATCGAAGCCGCTGCTCGACAATCTCGGCGACAAGCTGGTCGCGCTGCTGCCGGAAGAGGCGGACGCAACCATTCTCGATCGCCTGCGCGGCAAGGACGCGACGGGCGAAGGCGAAAGCGATGCCCCGCCAGCCGCCACCGATCAGTCGCCCGCCGAGGATGCGCCGGCGACGAACGGCTAAGAAACGATGAAATTTGCAACAAAGCCCGCTGTGCGGGCTTTGTCCATTTGGAATAACGCTTGCCAGTCATTTCGGCTAAGATTGCTTGACGTCTGGCAGCCTGATCACGATATGCGCACCGGCACGGAGCAAAGGCGACTGTGATGACCGATCTCAGATCCACTGAAATCCACGACGAAATTGATGGCGACACCCTGCACGAGGAGTGCGGCGTGTTCGGCATACTCGGTCATCCGGATGCAGCCACCTTGACGGCACTTGGGCTGCACGCCCTCCAGCATCGCGGCCAGGAAGCGGCCGGTATCGTCACCTTCGACGGCAAGCAGTTCTATACCGAAAAGCGCATGGGTCTCGTCGGAGACCACTATACCGACCCCGCCACACTGGCGAAGCTGCCCGGCTTTGTTTCCATCGGGCATACGCGCTACTCGACGACTGGCGAGGTGGCACTGCGCAACGTCCAGCCACTTTTTGCCGAGCTCGAAGTCGGCGGCATCGCTATCGCCCATAACGGCAACTTCACCAATGGCCTGACGCTCCGCCGCCAGTTGATTGCCGACGGCGCTATCTGTCAGTCGACCTCGGATACCGAAGTCGTCCTTCACCTCATCGCCCGCTCCAAGCAGGCGTCCTCCTCCGATCGCTTCATCGACGCCATCCGCCAGATGGAAGGCGGCTATTCAATGCTGGCGATGACGCGAACCAAGTTGATCGCCGCGCGCGACCCGATGGGTATCCGCCCGCTCGTCATGGGCGAACTCGACGGCAAGCCGATCTTCTGTTCGGAAACCTGCGCGCTCGACATCATTGGCGCCAAGTACATCCGGGATATCGAGAACGGTGAAGTGGTCATTTGCGAAATCCAGCCGGACGGCTCGATCGCGATCGACGCGCGCAAACCGGAATCACCGCGGCCCGAACGACTCTGCCTCTTCGAATATGTCTACTTCGCCCGCCCCGATTCAGTCGTCGGCGGTCGCAGCGTCTATGTGGCGCGCAAGAACATGGGCGTCAATCTCGCCAAGGAATCGCCCATCGAGGCGGATGTTGTCGTTCCCGTGCCCGACGGCGGCACTCCGGCCGCGCTTGGCTACGCACAGCAGAGCGGCATTCCCTTCGAATACGGCATCATCCGCAACCACTATGTCGGACGGACCTTCATCGAGCCGACGCAGCAGATCCGCGCCTTCGGCGTCAAACTGAAGCATTCGGCCAACCGCGCCATGATCAAAGACAAGCGCGTGGTACTCGTCGACGATTCGATCGTGCGCGGGACGACGTCGGTCAAGATCGTCCAGATGATCCGCGAGGCCGGTGCACGCGAAGTGCATATCCGCGTCGCGAGCCCGATGATCTTCCATCCGGATTTCTACGGCATCGATACGCCGGATCGCGACAAGCTGCTCGCCAACCAGCATGCCGATCTCGCCTCGATGTGCCGCTTCATCGGTGCGGATTCGCTCGAGTTCCTTTCGATCGACGGTCTTTACCGGGCCGTCGGCGGCGTTCCGCGCGATCCGCAGGCGCCCCAATTCACCGATCATTACTTCACCGGCGATTATCCGACGCGCCTGCTCGACCAGGAAGGCGCGAGCAACGTCCGCAAACTTTCGGTTCTTGCCAGCAACGGATAACCAGACAACACAATGACGCCCAATCTGAAAGACCGGATCGCCGTCGTCACCGGCGCATCGCGCGGTATCGGCTACTTCACCGCTCTCGAACTCGCCAAGGCCGGCGCGCATGTCATCGCCTGCGCCCGTACCGTCGGCGGCCTTGAGGAACTGGATGACGCCATCAAGGCGGTTGGCGGATCGGCGACGCTCGTCCCCTTCGACCTTGCCGACATGGCTGCAATCGACAAGCTCGGCGGCGCCGTCAACGAACGCTGGGGCAAGCTCGACATCCTGGTCGCCAATGCCGGTGTGCTCGGCACGATCTCCCCGATCGGCCATGTGGAAGCCAAGGTCTTCGAAAAAGTGATGACGATCAACGTCGCCGCAACCTGGCGCCTGATCCGCTCGCTCGAGCCGCTGCTTGTCAAGTCAGATGCCGGTCGCGCGCTCATCCTCTCCTCAAGTGCTGCGCACAAGTGCAAACCCTTCTGGGGGCCCTACTCCGCCTCCAAGGCCGCCGTCGAGGCGCTGGCGCGCACTTGGGCGCACGAGACGCAACGCCTGCCGCTACGCATCCTCAGCGTCGATCCGGGTGCGACGCGGACCGCTATGCGTGCCCAGGCCGTGCCGGGCGAGGATCCCGCCACCGTGCCTCATCCCTCCGAGGTCGCGGCCGCGCTGATGCCCTTGCTTGGTCCCGAACAGACCGAAACCGGCAAGCTCTTCATCGTCCGGGAAAAGAAGATCGTCGACTACCGCATGCCGGAATAATCAGGTTCTGCGGGTTGTCCCATAAAGAAGCCATCGCGGTATCCGCGGTGGCTTTTTCCTTGGTGCTGCTTTTGCAGTCAGTCGCTGTCGCCCGGTAGGCCGTCGCCCCCCTGGCCGGCGGGCCAGTCGCCATATTTCCGCTGCCAGGAGCGGGCGCCGAAAGGCAGCGTAAGCAGATAGCCCACTGCCGTCACGACCATCGTCTCCCAGGTGTAGGTCATCAGCGTTGCGACATAGAGGACGACGATCAGGATGGCGGGGAGCACCAGGTCGCGACGCACGCGATTCTCGGATTTGCCGGACCAGACCGGCAGGCGGCTGACCAGCAGGAAGGCGATCAGCAAGGTATAGACCGCCGCTATCAAGGCGAAGATCCTGCCGGGCGCTAGCCCGAGGAGACCGATATACACCGGCAGCAGCACCAGCATGGCGCCGGCCGGCGCCGGAACGCCGACGAAATATTCCGACTGCCAGGCCGCCTTGACGGGACGCTCGGCCATGACGTTGAAGCGGGCGAGACGCAAGCCGACCGCGATCGCATAGATGAGCGCCGCGATCCAGCCGACGGAGCGCGCCTGGTCGAGTAGGAAGGCATAAAGGACAAGGGCCGGGGCAACGCCGAAATTGATGATATCGGCAAGCGAGTCCATCTGGACTCCGAAGCTCGACGTCGCCTTGAGCAGCCGCGCCACGCGCCCGTCGATGCCATCCAGAAAGGCTGCAAACAACACCATTGCGACGGCGAGTTCGAAGCGATTCTCGAACGCAAGGCGAATGCCGGATAGGCCGGCACAAATCGCCAGAACGGTGATGGTGTTGGGGACCATCAAGCGCAGCGGGATTTCCCGCAGCCGTGGGCCACGCGCCTTTTCATGCGCGTCGTTCGTGTCGATCGCCGCTTCAGCCGAATCTTCCTGCCGGGGATTTTCCATGACCGTTCCTCACGCGCGTCGGCTGATGACCGGCCCCTTCGACGAGCCGAATTCGGCGATCACGGTCTCGCCGGCAATGGCCTTCTGGTCGAGACTGACGCGCGGCTGCGCGCCGTCCGGCAGAAACACGTCGACGCGCGAGCCGAACCGGATAAGACCGAAGCGCTCGCCGCCTTCCAACGAAGCGTTCTCCGTCGTCCAGCAGAGGATGCGTCGCGCCACCAAGCCGGCGATCTGCACGACACCGACGGCGCCGTGGCTCGTTTCGACAACAAGTCCGTTGCGTTCGTTATCCAGGCTCGCCTTGTCGAGTTCGGCATTCAGGAAGCTGCCGGCCCGATAGGCGATGCGCCGGACGGTGCCGCTCATCGGCGCGCGGTTCACATGGCAATCGAAGACATTCATGAACACGGAAATGCGCAGCATCGGTTCCGAGCCGAGACCCAGTTCTTCCGGCGGAACGACGGTGGCGATCGACGAGACGCGTCCGTCGGCCGGGCTGATGACGAGATCGTCGTCGATCGGCGTCATGCGCTCCGGATCGCGAAAGAAATAGGCGCACCAGGCGGTCAAGAGGAAGCCGATCCACATCAGCGGCTCCCAAAGGAAACCAAGGATCAGGGAAACCACGAAGAAGATCGCAATGAAGCGATAACCTTCCTTGTGCACCGGGACCAGCGCGTTGCGGACCGTTTCGACCAAGCTCATCAACTTACTCCAGATGTGACGCGGAACGTGAACTAGCGCGAATTCGAGGGCCCGGCAACGGCGAACGGCTAAATGCCGGTTACGTCACGCTGCTGGAGCGCCGCGGTCGACGATACCGAGATCGTCGCGCTCGCGCACCCGCTTCAATTGCTCCTCCGCTTGTGTTGCCTCGCGCTGACGGCTCCACATGGAGGCGTAGAGGCCATCACGGTCGATCAATTCGGCATGCGTGCCGCGCTCGGCAATGACGCCGTCCTTGAGAACGATGATCTCATCGGCGTTGATGACGGTCGACAGACGATGCGCGATCACGAGCGTGGTGCGGTTGCGCGACACGACGTCGAGGGCCGCCTGGATTTCCTGCTCCGTCTTCGTGTCGAGCGCGGAGGTCGCCTCGTCGAGGATAAGGATCGGCGGTGCCTTAAGAATCGTACGTGCTATCGCAACGCGCTGTTTCTCGCCGCCCGAGAGCTTCAACCCTCGCTCGCCGACCATCGCTCGATAACCCTCCGGCAGGCCGCGGATGAAGTCGGCGATCTGTGCGGCTTCCGCGGCCGCCTCGACCTCAAATTCCGAGGCTTCGACGCGGCCGTAGCGGATGTTGTAGGCGATCGTGTCGTTGAAGAGCACCGTGTCCTGGGGGACCATGCCGATCGCGGCGCGGAGACTCTTCTGAGTAACGCCGCGCACGTCCTGACCGTCGACCGTGATCGATCCCCGCTGAACGTCGTAGAAGCGGTAGAGCAGCCGCGACAGGGTGGACTTTCCGGCGCCGGACGGGCCGACAACTGCGACCGTCTTGCCGGCGGGCACCTCGAAGGAAATTCCCTTGAGAATCGGACGGGCTGGATCATAGGCGAAATACACGTCCTTGAAGGCGACCGCGCCGCGCCCGATGTCGAGTTCCTTCGCATTCGGCCGGTCGACCACCTCCGCCTGAACGTCGAGAAGATCAAACATATTTTCGATATCCGTCAGCCCCTGACGGATCTCGCGATAGACGAAACCGATGAAGTTCAGCGGAATCGCAAGCTGGATCAGCATCGCGTTGATGAAGACGAAGTCGCCGATGGTCTGCTCGCCGCTCCTCACGGCGAGCGCCGAAATCGTCATCATCACGGCCGTGCCAGCCCCGAATATCAGCGCCTGGCCGAAGTTCAGCCAGCCGAGCGAGGTCCAGACTTGAGTGGCAGCGCGTTCGTAGCGCTCCATCGACTTGTCGAAGCGCTTCGCCTCCATTTCTTCATTGCCGAAATATTTGACGGTCTCGAAGTTGAGCAGCGAATCGATTGCCTTGGTGTTCGCATCGGTGTCGCTGTCGTTCATCGAACGGCGAATGGCGATCCGCCAGTCGCTGGCGCGTACGGTGAACCAGATGTACAGCCAGACGGTGATAGCGGTGATGAGGAGATAGCTGAAGCCGTAGCCCCACCAGAAGATCACCGCCGTCAGCAGAAACTCGATCAATGTCGGGACGCTGTTCAGGATCGTGAAGCGAACGATCGTCTCGATGCCCTTGGTGCCCCGCTCGATGATGCGCGAGAGCCCGCCCGTGCGCCGCTCCAGGTGGAAGCGCAGCGACAGCTGATGCATGTGGACGAAGGTCCTGTAGGCAAGCTGCCGCACGGCGTGCTGGCCGACCCTCGCAAAAAGGGCATCGCGCAATTGATTGAGGCCGGACTGCAGCAGGCGCGCCAGATTGTAGGCGAGCACCAGCATGACGGCTCCGGTCAGGAATTGCGGCAAGAAGCCGAGCGCGTCCGGCTTGTTGTTCAGCGCATCCGTCGCCCATTTGAAGAAATAAGGAACCAGGACGAGGACAATTTTGGCGGCGACAAGGATGATGGTCGCCCAAATGACGCGAAGCTTGAGATCGGGACGCTCGGCCGGCCACATATAGGGCCAGAGATTGGCGATCGTACCCACTGGATTGGCGGCATCGGCGGAAATCGTTTTCTTCTGCTTCTGGGGTGCCACGTGTCTGCTTCCAATGCTTCTCAGAATCGCGGCGATGCCGAACGCACGCGACTCCACCGTCAACCGAGAGGCCGGGTACCGTGTCCGCGATCCCGTTGCAACTCAATGAAAAGCGGCGTCCGTGACGGACGCCGCCTGTCCTTACAGATAGGTCTACAACTGCACCACCGCAATGGAACTGCGGTTGGAGCAGCGATGATTATTCGCGCCTTACGCGCTTGCGATGCATCTCGCGCGATTCCTCATCGGAGAGAGTCTCGTTCGGAACCCCGAACACCTGACCAGGACGGATCAGGTCGGGATTGTCGATCGCTTCGCGATTGGCGAGATAGATCGTCGTGTAACGCACGCCCGCACCATAGACCCGACGCGAAATCTGCCAGAGCGTGTCGCCGCGGCGGATGATCACCGATTCCTTGCTTTGCTTGAGCGGCGGTTGCTCGATCGTTGCAGGCTGCGCGCCAGCCGTTGGCGATGCAGCGATCTCACCGCTCGACGACTGAGTTGCGGCATTCGTCGCGCTCTCGGGTTCCGGCGCGTCGCTCGCCGAGGTCTGGGGCTTGGCAGAGGCCGCAACCGCAGTCCCGCCCGCCTGTCGCGGCAAGGCGGCTCCGACGACCCCATCAACCTTGCTCAGCGTAGCGGCGACGCTTGCCGGGTCCTGCGGCGAATTCCTCAGAAGCTTCAAGGCCTCGGCGGCTGCCTTCGAAGCCTCGGCCGCCGCTGCCGCCTGCGCCGCGCCGGAACTGTCGGCCGGCTTGAACTCGGAAAGCGACTTGAGCGCAAACTCCGTTGCCGAACGAGCCGCGGCAAGCTGCTCGGCGGAGGGCTGCTTGCCATCGGCGAAGAGGCCCTTCAACAGGACAAGCGCCTTGCCGGCCTCCGTCCTCAGCCCGTCGAGGCCAGGGGTAGCGGAGTCCGCAGAGGAGCCGGCAATCGCAGCGACCTGTGCGCCGGCCGGCCTGTCGAAAGGCACCGAGGCGCGCATCGCCACCTTGGCGGCGTCCTCACTCATCATGTCTGCACGGATGATGTGGCTGCCGACCGCGAGGTCAATCGAACCATCGACGACGAAATGCCCCTTGTCGTCCGCCTTCATCTCACCAACGAGCTTGTCGTCGGCATAGATACGCACCAGCGCTCCGGGTTTCGCATTGCCGGCAACGAATATCTTCCTGCCTTCGATCTCGACGGCCGTCACCTGCAGCCCCGGCACGATATTGGAGGCGGCCGGCGTCGCGAGCGCCGCCTCCGGCGCGCCGTTCTGCGTGGCGGGTGCGGCGGCAGTCTCGGTCGGCTTGGCCTTCGGCGTGGTGATCAGCCGGCTCGCCTCGCCCGGCTTGGAGACCATGGCCAGCAGTTGCCCACCCGGCTCCTTCGGCACGGAAATGGTCGCAACCTCTTCCGAGATCTTGCTGACGCCGTCGGCGCCGACACTCCTGAGCGTCAGCTGGTGGTCGCCGGCGGCAAGCGGCTTGTCGAACACGGCGGCAAAGTCCCCGGCGGCGCCGACATCGGCCGTACCGACAACCATATCGCCGCTCAGAATTTCGAGCTTCGTGCCCGGCTGGGCACGACCGGCGACGACGGTCGAGCCGTCCGGCTCGACGCGAAGAAGATCAAAGCCTGGAACGGTCAAGTCGGTAGCCGCACCGGGAGCAGTGCCGGCAACCGTCCCAGCCGCCTGCTCCGTGGTCGTGCTTTGCGCGGTGCTCGAAGCGTCTCCGACCTTGGCGGCCGGCGCCGACCCTGCGGTCTCACTGCCGTCTGCCGTGGGTTGCGCGGTCTGCGCCTTGTCATCATCATTCAGATCGAGGTTCGGCTGAACCACGAAGACCATCAATGCAGTCGCAATCGCCAGCACACCGAGGGCCACCCAGCTGGCCTTGTTCTTAATCATGCCACTCTCCACAGGAGCGGAACGGTGCTCCGCACATGCCCCTTTATCGGCTCACAACCTGCAAGCCTTTGACACATTATAGCGCAACGGCGATCGGCCGTCCGAATTCTTCAATGTAATGCGGAAATTGCTAACGTTTCCTGTAGTTAAGCACAAGCTTCGACTGCTCCGGCAAGCACCGGCACGACAGGTTTTCGCGCATTTTCCTTGACCGGTGCTGCGCTGCAATGTCTTTTGCCTTCATGAGCGAGCATGATATTCCGATTCGATCCGTCTGCGTCTATTGCGGTTCACAGCCCGGACGCGACCCCGCACATATCGAGGCGGGGCGTCTTCTCGGCAAATCGATTGCCGATCATGGCCTGCAGCTCGTCTATGGCGGCGGCACGCGCGGCATCATGGGTGCAGTGGCGAGCGGCGTGCTTTCGGCCGGCGGTCACGTCACCGGCATCATTCCCGAATTCCTGATGGACAAGGAAGCGACCCGCCACTCGCTCGGGCAGCTCAACGAGCTCATCGTTACCGGCGACATGCACGAGCGCAAGCACACGATGTTCGAGCGCGCCGACGCCTTCGTAGCGCTGCCCGGCGGCATAGGCACGCTCGAGGAGATCGTCGAGATCATGACCTGGGCGCAGCTCGGCCGTCACCGCAAGCCGATGGTGTTCGGCAATATCAACGGTTTCTGGGCGCCGATGCTCGAACTCATGCAGCACATGCGCGAGCAAGGCTTCGTCCACACGGCCCACCTGGTTCAGCCGCTGGTGATCGACCGGGCCGAGGACATCGTCCCCGGCATTCTGGCTTCCGCCGCCGTGAATGGTCGCGAGGGCGAAACCGAGATCATCTCCAAGCTTTGAGCTATTCCGCAGGCGTCGGTTGTGCGGCGCGGCGCGCCCTGCTTTCGGCCAGCATCGCTCCCGAATAGACGATGAGCGCCGCCCAGATCAGCGCGAAGGCGATGAGTTTCGCGGCGCCGAAGGGCTCGTGGA
The DNA here is from genome assembly GCF_000265205.3 of Sinorhizobium fredii USDA 257. Classification (NCBI taxonomy): domain Bacteria; kingdom Pseudomonadati; phylum Pseudomonadota; class Alphaproteobacteria; order Hyphomicrobiales; family Rhizobiaceae; genus Ensifer; species Ensifer fredii. The sequence goes on along the minus strand of NC_018000.1, from coordinate 883,628 downwards.
ACACGATGACGGCGATCACGAAGATCATCGTAGGGGCGATATACTGCATGATGCCGATGGTCGAGAGCCGCAAGAGCTTGGCGCCATTGGCATAGATCATCAGCGGCACGGCCGTGACGAGGCCGCAGGACAGAAGGAGGACGACGTCGGTCATGCCTGTGTCGCCAAAATGCCCCTGCCCCGTTGCTTCGAGCCAGATGATGTAGCCGATCGCCGGGACGCTGAGCAGAAGCACCTCGAGGAAAAAGCCCTGATTCGGCCCGATCGGCAGCGTCTTGCGGAAGAAGGCGTAGAAGCCCCAGGAGATACAGAGCCCGATCGAAACCCAGGGCAGGCCGCCGGCGTCGAAGGCGAGTACGGCGACCGCAAGCGCAGCGAGCGCGATCGCCACCATCTGCGTCGGACTCGGTCTTTCCTTGAGCAGGAGGGCCCCCAGGAAAATCGAGAACAGCGGGTTGATGTAATAGCCGAGTGCCGTCTCGATCGCCCGCCCGGCACCGATCGCCCAGACATAGATGCCCCAGTTGACCGTGATCAGGACGGCCGTGAGCGTCGCCATCTTCAGCATGCGCGGCGAACGCAACGCGGTCTTGATCTCCTGCGTGCGGCCGAGCCACAGAAGCACCAGGCCGGCGAGCGGGACAGACCAGACGATGCGGTGCGCGACGACTTCGGCCGCAGGGATGTGCGCCACGGCCTTCATGAAGAAGGGCAGGAAACCCCAGAGCAGGTAGGCTGTCAGCGCGAAGGCGAATCCTCTCGCGGAATCGGTATTCTCGGCGGGCTGTTTCGCGTTCGGCTCTGCCATGATCTTGATCCTGAAAATTCGACCGGAGCCAAGCGGGGGGTGCTCCGATTGCAATCGACGGCGAGTCATCAGCGGAGAACTGCCGTCCCTCCTTCTCGCGTCCTACTCCAACCATCGGTGATGCACCAATTCATTTCCGTGAACCGATGCATGAGCGACGCTGAACGTGGAGCTAGGGCTATTCGGCGGCAATAAGCCCGACCTGGTCGCGGTTCTTGAGCAGCTTGTAGACGATGCTGTCCATCAGCGCCTGGAAGGACGCATCGATGATGTTGTCGGAGACGCCGACCGTCCACCAGCGAGCGCCCGTCTGGTCCGTCGATTCGATCAACACGCGGGTGACCGCCCCGGTGCCGCCATTGAGGATGCGCACCTTGTAGTCGGCAAGTTCGAGATCGGCGATCTCCGACTGGAATTTGCCGAGATCCTTGCGGAGAGCAAGATCGAGCGCATTGACCGGACCATGCCCCTCGGCGACCGACATCATCACTTCGCCGTCGACGATGACCTTGACCACGGCCTCCGACACGGTCTTCAGATTACCGTTCGCATCGAAGCGGCGCTCGACCATGACCCGGAAGCTTTCCACATGGAAAAAGTCGGGCACGGTGCCGAGGATCCGGTTGGCGAGCAGCGTGAAACTCGCATCCGCTCCCTCATAGGCATAGCCTGTCGCCTCGCGCTCCTTGACGATCTCGATCAGCCTGTCGAGCCGCGGATCGTCCTTCGAGACGATGATGCCGCGCCGCTTGAGCGCGTTGATGAAGTTCGCCTTGCCGCCCTGGTCGGAGACCATGACCTTGCGCAGGTTGCCGACCGACTCGGGCGCGACATGTTCGTAGGTGCGCGGATCCTTCAGGAGCGCCGAGGCATGGATGCCGGCCTTCGTGGCGAAGGCCGAAGCGCCGACATAGGGCGCCTGCGGGTCCGGCGAGCGGTTGAGCAGTTCGTCGAAGGCGTGGGCAAGGCTCGTCAGTTCCTGCAGCCTGTCGGCGTCGATGGCGGTCTCGAAGCGCCCCGAATAGGTTTCCTTCAGCGCCAGTGTCGCAATCAGCGTCACCAGGTTGGCATTGCCGCAGCGTTCGCCGATACCGTTCAGTGTTCCCTGGATCTGCCGCACGCCGGCCTCGACCGCAGCCAAGGAATTCGCCACCGCCTGGCCCGTATCATTGTGCGCGTGGATGCCCAGATTGGCGCCCGGTACCCCGGACGCGATCACCGCCGATACGATCTCGCGGATTTCAGGCGGCTGCGTGCCGCCATTGGTATCGCAGAGCACCACCCAGCGCGCCCCGGCCTTGAGCGCCGCTTTCGCACAGGCGATCGCATAGGCCGGATCTGCCTTGTAGCCGTCGAAGAAATGCTCGCAATCCACCATCGCCTCACGGCCGGAGGCGACGACCGCCTCGACGGAGGCGCGGACATTCTCGAGATTTTCCTCGTTCGAACAGCCGAGCGCCACCTCGACATGGTAGTCCCAGCTCTTGGCGACAAGACAGATCGCATCGCTCTTGGCTGCGAGCAGCGCATTGAGGCCGGGATCGTTGGAAGCGGAGACACCGGCGCGCTTGGTCATGCCGAAGGCGACGAAGGAGGCCTTCTGCGTACGCTTCTTCGTGAAGAACCCCGTATCGGTCGGATTGGCGCCGGGATATCCGCCCTCGACATAGTCCATGCCGAATTCGTCGAGCATGGCGGCGATGGCGATCTTGTCCTCGACGGAAAAGTCGATACCGGGCGTCTGCTGTCCGTCTCGAAGCGTCGTGTCGAAGAGATAGATACGTTCCTTGGTCATGGCTCGGTCCAAAAATCAGGGTCTAGAATTCAGTGCGGGTTCTGGCCATCCCGCTATTCGGCCTTGCCGGCGAATTTGTCGGTCGCGCGAATCAGGCGATCGAGAATGCCCGGCTCGGAATAGGCGTGCCCTGCCCCCTCGATTAAATGGAATTCGGCCTCGGGCCAGGCCTTGTGCAACTGCCAGGCATACTTGGCCGGACAGGGCATGTCGTAACGGCCGTGCACGATGACGCCCGGAATGCCGTGCAGCTTGTGCGCATCGCGCAGCAATTGCCCCTCGTCCAGCCAACCGGCATTGACGAAAAAATGGTTCTCGATCCGCGCAAAGGCATCGGCAAACTCTTCTTCCTCGAAGCGGGTACTGGTCGCCGGCTCGGGCATAAGCGTTATCGTCTCGCCCTCCCAGATGCTCCAGGCCTTGGCCGCCGCAAGCCGCGTCGCACGGTCGTCGCTCGTCAAGCGGCGGTGATAGGCACGCATCATCTCATGGCGCTCTTCCGGCGGGATCGGGGCGACGAAGCGTTCCCACTTGTCGGGAAACATCTCCGAGACGCCGAACTGATAGTACCAGTCGAGCTCGGCCCTGGTGAGCATATAGACGCCGCGGACGACCAGTTCGGACACGCGCTCGGGATGCTTTTCGGCATAGGCAAGCGCCAGCGTCGAGCCCCAGGAGCCGCCGAAAACCAGCCATTTTTCAACGCCGGCGAGTTCACGCAGCCGCTCGATGTCGGCGACGAGATGCCAGGTCGTATTGGCCTCGATCCCGGCATGCGGGGTCGAATTGCCGCAGCCGCGCTGGTCGAACAGCGTCACATCGTACAGCGCCGGATCGAAGAGACGGCGATGGTTCGGCGAGATCGTGCCGCCCGGACCGCCGTGCAGGAACACGGCCGGCTTCGCCCCGGGCGTGCCGACCTTTTCCCAATAGATCACATGCCCATCGCCAACCGCGAGGTGACCCGAGGCATAGGGTTCAATTTCCGGATAGAGAGTTCTCGGTGCAGCACTCACGACAAGTTTTCCTCGGGTGGCCAGTGAACGGTATCGAAGTCGGGGTGTTGCCGGTTCGATTCAAGCACGCGCAGATGACGCTCGCCGGCCGCCGCGCTGCCATCGTCCGTGTCCCTTTCAAGAAGTCTTGGCAGGTGCGAAAACCAGATCATCCGCGACTCGACGCCGGACTGATAAATCGGTTGGACGTCATCGGGATCGTCGAGAGAACCGAGCGCGATGTTCAAGAAGCTGGCGTCGGGCATGTCGTAGAAGAGCGGCGTTCCGCAATTGCGGCAGAAGCCGCGCCGCACCAGATCCGAGGAACGGAACCAAGAAGGCTGGCCGCGTGTGATGCTGAAATCCTGGCGCGCGATATTGGCAAGCGGCAGAAAATAATTGCCGGCCGCCTTCTGGCACATGCGGCAGTGACAGATATGCGGATCGTCGAGCGTGCCCTCGGCACGGTAACGTACCTGACCGCATTGGCAGCCGCCCGTGAAGATGCGCCGGATCATGATGTCCACTGCCCTGCCGACGGCCACTGCTCCGTCTCGTGATCGGGATGCTGGAAGGAGATGATCCGCTCCTGGCGGGCATAGTAGTCCTGATCATCGTGGACCGGCTGATCGAAGATCGTTTCGACCCAAGGCAGGCGGGCCTGGTAATTGACCTGGATCTGCGGTGCGAGATCGGAGCGATCGTCGAAGGCGCCGATTGCGATTTCGAGACCGCCCGGATGGCGATAGGTCAGCGGGGTCCCGCATTTCGGGCAAAAGCCGCGATCGATATTGACCGAGGACTGGAAATAGCTCGGTTCGTCGCGCGTCCATTCGACCCCGTCCTTCGGTGCCGTCACCAAGGCCGAAAAGAACGACCCGAACTGCTTCTGGCACATCCGGCAATGGCAGATCGACGGGCGGCCGAGCGCGCCCCGAATGCGGAAACGGACCGAACCGCACTGACACCCTCCAGTTCGCACGGCGTCACTCATTGTCTCTCCTCCGGGGCCAGGTTTCGGTGTCATGATCGGGATGCTGATAGGAAACAAGATCGGCCAGGTAAGACGCCGCGTCGACGTCCGTCATCGTCTCCTCGCCGGGCAAGTTCGGCACGTGGTCGACATAGGGCAACTTCGCTTCCGTCCCCCACTGAATGGTCGGCGCAATGCCTTCAGGCCTGTCGAAAGCGGCAATCGCCAGCGCCATGCCGTCCGGCGCCTCGAAGGTGAGCGGTGTGCCGCAATCACCGCAGAAGCCGCGCCAAACCGCGTTGGAGGACTGGAACCGCTTGCGCTCGCCCCGTGTCCAGGCGACCTTCGCCTCGCGCACGGAAACGAGCGGCAGGTAAAAATTTCCGCTTGCCTTCTGGCACATGCGGCAATGGCAGACCGAGGCGTCGCCGAGCTTGCCCTCGATGCGGAAGCGGACCGCACCGCATTGGCATCCGCCGGTATGGATATCGTCAGCCATATCTTCCTCCTCGTCCGCAGGCGCCGCCGCGGCAATCGTCAGGTCTGTGACCGTTTCACTTCCCAGGTGGTGACCCGTTCGCCTGTTTCCGGATCCTTGCCGTCCTTGAGCTGGATGCCCCGGTCCAGGAGATCGGCGCGGATGCTGTCGGCTTCGGCATAGTTCCTCGCTTTCAGGAGTTCGAGGCGGGCACGCACGCGACCATCGATCTCCTGGACGACCGCTTCGTCGAGTTCGATCTCCTTCGGCAGCACGCCGATCAGCGCGGCGCTTGCGGCGAAGGCGCCGAGATACTGCGCATCCACCGACGCCTTCTGCGCCAAGGCGTGCAGTGCCTGGATCGCCGCGACGGTGTTGAGATCGTCCGCAAGCGCAGCCACGATGGCGGCGTCCGGCTCGCCCGTCGCCTCGCCGGGCACCGGCCATCTGGAGAGCAAGTGCTCGGCTTCCTCCAGCCGCTTGATCGAAAAATCGATCGGCTCGCGATAATGCGTCATCAGCATCGCCAGCCTCAGCACCTCGCCCGGCCATTTGCGGCGACCGAACTTCTCCGTGTGCAGGAGCTCGTAGATGGTGACGAAATTGCCTTCCGACTTCGACATCTTGCGGCCTTCGACCTGCAGGAAGCCGTTGTGCATCCAGACATTCGCCATGACATCCGTGCCGTGCGCGCAGCGCGACTGGGCGATCTCGTTCTCGTGATGCGGGAAGATCAGGTCGAGCCCGCCGCCATGGATGTCGAAGACTTCGCCGAGATAGCGGCCGCTCATCGCCGAGCATTCGATATGCCAGCCGGGCCGGCCGCGTCCCCATGGACTGTCCCAGCCGGGCTCATGCTCCTGCGAAAGCTTCCAAAGCACGAAATCGCCGGGATTCTTCTTATGCGCCTCGACCGCGACTCGCGCACCGGCCTGCTGCTCGTCCAGATTGCGTTTCGAGAGCTGACCGTAGTCCGCCATCGACCTCGTGTCGAAGAGCACTTCGCCCTCGGATTCATAGGCATGGCCCCTGGCTATGAGCTTCTCGATGATCTCGACCATCTCGGGGATGCTCTCGGTGGCGCGCGGCTGTACCGTCGGATCCAGGCAGCCGAGCACCGCGGCATCGTCGAGGAACTGCGTCTCGGTCTTCTCGGTGACGCGGCGGATCGCCTCGTTCAGCGGCAGGCCGGGGTAGTCGCGCAGCGCTCGCGCATTGATCTTGTCGTCGACGTCCGTGATGTTGCGCGCATAGGTGACATGGCTTTCGCCGAAGACATGGCGAAGCAGCCGGAAAAGCACGTCGAAGACGATGATTGGCCGGGCGTTGCCGATATGGGCATAGTCGTAGACGGTCGGGCCGCAGACATACATGCGGACGTTGTCAGGGTCGATCGGCCGGAAATCGGCCTTTTCCCGCGTCAGCGTGTTGTACAGCTTCAAAGTCGGCACTCCGCCCATCCCAACAATCTCCAAGTCGTATGCAACCGTAACACTATACGCCCGGGGCGGCCCGCACGTTTGTCATCTTGGATTTCGGGAGACGAAAACGGCCAGGCCAGCGGATCGCTAGCGAATAATCTTCCGGCAAATAATGCAGATAACCGTTTTCATGGCGATCCTTATCGCGCGTCGCATGGCGTCGGTCAAGAGGTCAGCCGCATGCAAGCAAAGGTGGGCGTGAACGCCAGAACCCGGCCATGGATTTGTCATGATTTGGCTTGACGGGATCGCCGGCGGGGAAACGTGATTCGGGCTGCAGTTCGTGCTGCATCGGATCCCGTGTTTCCCGCGGAACAAGGAGAAACGCCGTTTTCGGGCACAAAAGCGAAGACAAAGCGTTTCCGATCTAGGGAAGCATCAAGGAGACTGCAAATGAAACCCGCCAAGACGCCCGGCTCCACAACGTCCGGCTCCAAGCCAGCAGCAGCCGATCTCGTGGCGAAATATCGGCCGCTTGGCCTCAAGGCTGTGCTTGCCGCTGCACTACAGGCGAAAGCCAAACCTGCCGCCAAGAAACTCGCCAAGCGTCCGACGACAGGGCGGAGCTCGCTCTAAAAGAGGGTCAACTGTCCGTTGTCTTTCTCACGGTCCTCGGCGGGAGTTCTTTTCGCCGATGCGACGGGTGTTACTTCGTCCTGAAGGCCGGGGCCGACATTCGCGACCTTGTTGACCCTATCGGATACGGGTATCGCCTCGAAGAAATCCTCAGGCGCCGGAATCAGGAGGTCGGCGATGGCGCGCGGTTCCTGCGTCGTGCAGTCCAGCCAGCGGGAAAATTCCTCCGGCGGGATCACCACGGGCATGCGATCGTGGATGCGTCGGATCACCTTGTTCGCGCCGGTGGTCAGAATGGCGGCAGTGTCGACCTCCGATCCGTCGGCCGACGACCAGGTCTCCATGAGACCGGCGAAAGCAACGATGCCGCCCTTCTTCGGTCGAACCCAATAGGCCTGCGAGGCATCAGGGCTGCCTTTCGGCGGACGATGCCACTCGTAGAAGCCGGATGCTGGCACCAGAATGCGGCGGTGACGCATCGCGGCGCGGAAGGCGGCCTTCTCCGTCGCGGTCTCGGCGCGGGCATTGATGAGCAGCGGAAAGCTGCGCGGATCCTTCACCCAGCCCGGGGTGAAGCCCCAGCGGACGAGCATGGCCTTGCGATCAGGCAGGTTGCTGCCCGGTTCCGGCCGCTCGGAAGCGACGATGATGAGGATCGGCTGCGTCGGCGCGATATTGAACCTCGCCGGAAAGTCTTCCACCTTCAGCAGGCCAAACAGCTCCAACAGTTCTTCGGGGCTCGCCGTCAGCGCAAAACGTCCGCACATGGCATGGATGTGGCACTTCACGTAGGATGGGTCAACGACCATATGAATCTAGATCAGCAAATGACACGCCAGCCCCAACTTGCCTCCTCCGCCATTATCGAGCGGAATGGACGCTACCTGCTCGTCCGCCGGGCCAACCCGCCATCGGCCGACATGTATGCCTTTCCGGGCGGCCGCGCGGAGCCCGGCGAAACACCTCCGGAAACGGCCTTGCGCGAACTCGCCGAAGAGACCGGGATCTGCGGCCGCGATCCGGTGCTTTTCGAGACTTATGACCTTATCCCGAGCCAATCGGAGAGCCGGCATTTCCTGCTCTCCGTCTTCACGGTGGAGGCGGATCCGGATTGCGAGGCCATCGCTTCGGACGACGCGGCAGATGCCGGCTGGTTCACGCCGGAGGAGATCTTCGCCCTGCCCATTCCGGAGAGCGTCCGACATTGTGTGGAAAAACTGACCCGCATTCGGCCGTCGATCCGCCCGAGCCGCGACGCCCTTGCAAGCGGAGCCGATTCGGATTTGATGGACTGATGACCGTAGCGCCACTCCTATTCCGACTTCTCCTGACCGGCAACATGCTCGCGATCGCAGCAGGGGCTGCCGCGCAGGAGGCCTCCCCCGCCCCTCAGGAGCCGCAGGCCGCGCCGCCTGCCGTCGAAGACAAACCGCCTCCCTATGAGCCGCGCCTTGTCCGCCTGGCCGAAATCCTCGGGTCGGTTCACTATCTGCGCAATCTCTGCCTCGGCAAGCCTGAAGACGCCTGGCGCCGCTCGATGCAGGACCTGATCGACAAGGAGACCGCCGACGAGCCGAAGCGGCGCGAGCGCATGACGGCCGCGTTCAACCGCGGGTATAGAACCTTCGCCGCGGTCTATACGAGCTGCACGGAGCCCGCGACGATCGCCGAAGAGCGATACCGTGCCGAAGGTGCAACACTCGCATCCGAAATCGTCGCGCGCTTTGGAAATTAGGGATAAATTAACCTCTTTTTCCGCCCGCCCGTGTCGTTTCGGGAAAAGGCTGCTAAAGTCCGTTAAGAGAGTAGTAAGAAGTGACCGGCCTGTCTGTCCGTTCAGTTGCGGTTCAGCAGAGAGGCGCTAGGTTGGACAAGTGCACGTGATGGAAGCCGCATGGAACGAATGATGGAACCAAGCCTGACCGACATCGACGACATGATCGTTCATGAGAAAATGCAGGCGGCTCTGGAACACCAGAACGAAGCCTGGGCGGACGGCATGGCGGATGGGATCGAGCCGGAGATCATTGCCGACGCGGCAATTGCGTTGGCCATGCGCGAAACCATTCGGCTGCATGGCGAAGATGGCGCCGAGGTCATGCTGAATTCGCTTCGTGAGCGCATGCTCGCCGGAGAATTCTCGCCACAGCGCTCAATCCAATAGTATCAGGACTGCCCATGACCCGGAACCTTGCAGGCCGTGCCAGAGCGGTGCGCCTCGTCATGTTGTTGCTGGCGGGCGCCGTTCTCTATGTCCCAATGGCGGCTCCGGCGGCATTCGCATTGAGCGAATTGAAGGGCGCGCCTCGTCCCGCTCCCGCCGATAGTGCAGAGAACGCGACGCCGGCGGCGGCACCCGAGACCGAGTCGGAGGAGCCGCTCGAAATTCCGATGCCCGATCCGCTTGTCGACAAGTCCGCGACCGAGGCCAAGGATGCCGCGCCAGAAGTGGTCCAACCGGTCGAGGTTCTGACAGACGTCTCGAAAATTCCGGCGCAAGTCGCCCGCATGCGCGAACTGATCGTCGAGGCGGCCGCCTCCGGCGACATCGAGCGGCTTCGTCCGCTGCTTGGCAAGGGACCGACCCAGACCCAGGTAAGCGGCAGCGGCGGCGATGAAGACCCGATCGCAATTCTCAAAGGGTTGTCCGGCGACCAGGATGGCGTCGAAATCCTTGCAATCCTGCTCGATGTTCTTTCGACCGGCTTCGTCCATGCCGACAAGGGCACGCCGGAGGAGGCCTATGTCTGGCCCTATTTCGCCGAGAAGCCGTTGTCTTCCTTGACCCCTCCGGAGAAGGTCGACCTCTTCCGGCTGGTGACCGCCGGCGATTTCGCTGGCATGGAAGAATTGGGCAACTACAATTTCTACCGCGTTGGCATCGCGCCCGACGGCCAGTGGAAATTCTTCGTCGCCGGCGATTGACCGGCACGCTTGCCCTTCACCGGCGAAAATCCTACCTCTTCGACTACAGCGCCGTGCGGCTTTTCAGACGCACAAAGGCCGCGGTAGCATCTTTGAATTACTGCATCTTTTTCCTTAAATCGAATACGATTTAAGGAAGCATGCAGCAGAGAGAACGGGATTCGAAACCATGCCCAAACTTTGCCTCGACGACCGCGCGATCATCAGCGTTTCCGGCACGGATGCCGGCACGCTGCTGCAGAGCCTGGTTACCACCGACATCGGCGCGCTGGCTGAGGACGAAGTGCGGCCAGGGGCGCTGCTGACGCCGCAGGGCAAGATATTTTTCGACTTCCTGATCTCCCGCGATGGAGAGGCGTTGCGGCTTGAAACGTCCCTCGATCAAGTCGAGGCGCTGTTGAAGCGACTGACCATGTACAAGCTGCGATCGGCGGTGGAGCTCTCCCTTCTCACGCCGGCGCCGGTCGCAGTCGTTTTCGGGGAGGAGGACCGGCCCGAGGGCAGCTATCGCGACCATCGGTTCGAGAGGGCCGGGCTGCCCGTATTCCGTCTTTATCACGCAATAGCGGACGCTGAGGCCAGCATCGCCGACTACGATCGTCTGCGGATTGCGGCCGGTATCGCCGTCGTGAACCGAGACTACGCGCTGCAGGACGCCTTTCCGCATGACGTGCTGATGGATCTGAACGGTGGTCTCTCCTTCCGCAAGGGCTGCTATGTCGGCCAGGAGGTCGTCTCGCGGATGCAGCACCGGGGCACGGCGCGGCGCCGTGTCGTGATCGTCTCCGGCGAGGCCCCGCTCCCGCCGACGGGCACGAGCCTTACCATCAACGGGCGTCCGATCGGCGCGCTCGGCACCGTCCAGGACAAGGCAGCCCTCGCGATCGTGCGCATCGACAAGGCGGGCGAAGCGATCGCCAAGAGCGACCCGATCCTCGCCGGCGACGTGCCGGTCACCTTGACATTGCCCGGCTGGACGGGTCTTGCCTTTCCGGCCGAGGCGGACGAGGCGAGCGCATGATGAATGCGCGCGCGTGGCAGCGGATGCTTTCCGGTCGACGGCTCGATCTGCTCGACCCCTCGCCGCTCGACGTCGAGCTTTCGGATATCGCCCACGGCCTTGCCCGGGTGGCCCGCTGGAACGGCCAGACAGTTGGCGATCACGCCTTTTCCGTCGCCCAGCATAGCCTGTTGGTCGAAGATATCTTTCGCCGGACCAACCGTTGCAACGCGGGCGACTGCCTGATGGCGCTCCTTCACGATGCGCCCGAATATGTCATCGGCGACATGATTTCGCCGTTCAAGGCCGTGGTCGGCGGAGGTTACAAGGCGGTGGAGAAGCGGCTCGGAAGCGCCGTCCATCTGCGCTTCGGCTTGCCGCCCCATACCCCCAAGGAGCTCAAGGAGCGGATCAAGAAAGCCGACCGCGTCGCCGCCTATTTCGAAGCGACCGAACTTGCCGGCTTTTCACCGGAGGAGGCGCGCAAGTTCTTCGGCCAGCCGCGTGGCGTCACGCGCGAGACCCTGCTGATCGATCCCTTGCCGGCGGTCGATGCGCAGCGGCTTTTCGCCGCGCGTTTCACTTCGCTGGAAGCGGAGTGGACCAAAACGAGCCAGGAGGCCTGACATGGCAGGCATCGTCGTATCGCCGCTCGGCCGCATCGCAGAAATGGCCGTCCGCCACGGTTGCCGCGAGATGCTCAGCCTGGTGGCACGAGGACAGGATTTTCACCGACCGGGAGTGATCGACGCGACCAAGCACCTGACGATCGGCGTCAACGACATCAGCTTTGCCGGAACGGGGGATCTGATCGCGCCGCAGGAGGCACATGTCGCGCAGATCATCGACTTCGCCCGCAAGTGGGACCGCTCGCGACCGCTCCTCGTCCATTGCTGGATGGGGATTTCCCGCTCGCCCGCCGCGGCACTGATCGCAGCTCTCGCCGTCGCGCCGGACCAGGACGACGAGGCGCTCGTAAAACGCTTGCGGCTCGCCTCGCCCTTCGCGACGCCGAACACACGCATCATCGAGATCGGCGACGAGGCGCTGTCGCGGCAAGGACGGCTCGTCGCCGCGGTGCGGGCAATCGGCCGCGGTGCGGACGCCGACGGCAATGCGCCCTTCTTCCTGCGTCTTCTCCCGGAAAATGAGCGCTATGCACCCTGAAGGAGTGCCGGTCACCGTCGAGATTGGCCTCAACGCGGTCATCGTTGCCGTCGTCAACCGCAGTCCGCGCATCCTCGCGGTCAGCGAAACGGACGGCGACATGCGCGACAGCCTGCCCTTCGGCCCCTTCGATCCAGCCCGCCACCGCACTTTCGAGGCCAGCCTGCGCGCCCGCGTCGAAAAACGAACGGCGCTGAAGCTCGGCTATATTGAGCAGCTCTACACCTTCGGCGATCGCGGACGCCAGCGCCTGCCGGGTGAAGAAGGCAAGCACATGGTCTCCGTCGGCTATCTGGCGCTGACGCGCACCGACGCCGAAAACAACGAGAGATTGGCGGAAGCCGGCGCCCATTGGCGGGACTGGCACGGCTATCTGCCTTGGGAAGATTGGCGGCACGGACGTCCTGCCGTGCTCGACCAGACGATCCTGCCTGCACTTGCCCGCTGGGAAGCCGGCCTTGCCGGCGACGAGAAATCCGCTGCGAGTGCGCAACGCCGATCGCGCGTGCGGCTGGCCTTCGGGCTCGACGATTTCCCCTGGGACGAGGAGCGCGTGCTGGAACGCTACGAACTGCTTTATGAAGCCGGGCTGGTGCGCGAAGCGGTGATCGACGGCCATGGCCGCGAACCCGACACGCCGGCGGCCGGGCTGGCTATGCGGCACGACCACCGCCGCATCGTCGCGACCGCCGTCGCCCGGCTGCGGGGCAAGATCAAATACCGGCCGGTGGTCTTCGAATTGATGCCGCCGGAATTCACCCTTACCGACCTTCAGGCAACGGTCGAGGCGATCTCCGGCCGCCATCTGCACAAGCAGAACTTCCGCCGGCTGGTCGAGGGCGCGGAACTCGTCGAGCCGACCGGAGGAACCCTTGCCTCCACCGGCGGCCGGCCGGCTGCGCTTTTCCGCTTTCGCCGACAGATTCTCGACGAGCGCCCTGCCCCGGGGCTCAAGGTCGGCGGACGATGATCCTAGGCGCGCCGCATTCACGAGGCGCGCTTTAGGTCCTTGTTTTTATGCATGGCTCTATCCCAAAACCGCTGCAGACTTTTGGGTGATGCACTATTTAATCACGGCGCAGGCGAGCCGGTCGCCGGCATCCCCTGCCGGCTGGCTGCGGTTGTCGTCCGAACGCGCATGGATAACCAGAGCACGTCCGCGAATGGCCGTTGCCTTGTCGTCGAGCGAGACGAAGCTGCTGAACAGCTGGGCGCGCAAGACGCCGTCCGCACCCACATATTGATTGGGCATGTCGCCGGCATGCGGACCATGGGCAGCCAGGAAGCCGTGCTCCGCGCCTTCGTCTCGGCCGACAAAATGCTTGCCGGCAGATTCGAAGCCGCCCGCGACGTCGCAACGTCCCGTTTCATGAACATGGAAGGCCACCCACGTATCCTTGGGTAGGCCGCTGACCTCCATCTCGATCAGCACACCCTTGCCGCCGGACGTCAACGTGGCCCGTCCGGTGTCCGTGCCGTCCTTGCCGACGAATTCCGCCGTCGCTGTCTGCGATGACTGTTGTGCGAAGGCAGCGACCGCCAGTCCCACGGTGGCGGCGAGCGCGATTATCACCCTGATCATCATCGTTCTCTTCCTCGCTGTCGGTTTGAGGAGCAACGCGCGGTTGCCTATCTCGTTCCCACGACAATTCCGGAGATGCGGCGCTGGGCGAGTTGAAATGGCCTGCTGGAGGAGCGTCAGATCGAAATATCGAGCCCGATGTCGAGCGTCGGCGCCGCCATGGTGATCTTCGACGTTGAGATGTAATCGACGCCGGACTCCGCGAGCGCGCGGATCGTCTCGATCTTGACATTGCCGGACGCCTCCAGCCGAGTGCGGCGCAGGTCACCCGCATAGGAGGCGGCGCTCAAGCCCCAATGTTCGGCATTGACGGCCACGGCCTCGCGCAACAGCTCCGGGCCCATATTGTCGAGCAGGATGACGTCGGGTGCGGCGGTGAGTGCTTCGCGCATCTGGGCTAGCCCGTCTACCTCGACCTCGACCTTGACCAGATGGCCGCAATAGGCGCGGGCCGCACGGATGGCGCCGGCAACGCCGCCGGAAACAGCGATATGGTTGTCCTTGATCAGCACCGCGTCATCGAGGCCGTAGCGATGGTTGGAGCCGCCACTTAGCCGAACGGCGTATTTCTCGAGCGCGCGAAGGCCGGGAATGGTCTTGCGGGTGCAGCAGACCTTGGCCGCCGTGTGGCCGATTTCGTCGGCGAACTTCGCCGTGTAGCTGGAAATCCCCGAGAGGTGCATGAGGAAGTTGAGGGCGACGCGCTCGGCTGAAAGCACGCCCCGGGCCCGGCCGGAGATCCGCGCAACCGTGATTCCCGGTGCGACGCGATCACCGTCGGCAACCAGCGCTTCGAAGCGGATCGAAGGATCGACGAGGCGGAAGGCGGTGCGCGCCAGCTCCATGCCGGCAATGACACCCGCTTCGCGCGCGCTCATATTTGCGGTCGCCGTCATGTCCGGTCCGATGGTCGCCAAAGTCGTAATGTCGCCGGCTCGGCCGAGGTCTTCCAGGAGCGCGGTTTTCACCTGCTCCTCGACCAGGAGGGCGGGCAGTTCCGGACGTAGGGCGACTGTCATGATCTTCTTTCCAATTTCCCAATTGTCTCCGCGGCAGAGGCGGCAGCGGCATCAAGCCGGTTCTGCCGCAGCTGCCTCGGCGGCAAGGCGCTCCGCTTGCGCCAGCGTCAGATAGGTGCGCCGCTGCCATTCCGGACGCTCGATCGGGCAATCGGCGCGGAAATGCCCGCCGCGGCTTTCGGTGCGCTGCAGGGCGGCGACCGCGATGAGCTTGGCCGTTGTGATGATATTGGCGAAGCGCAAGCGCGTATTGACCCTCTCCAATTCGGCGATCTCGCGGATCGCTTGCAGCAGGCCTTCTCGCGTACGCACGACGCCGACACATTCGCTCATCACGCCGCGCAGTCGCTGGAAGGGCGGGCTGTCCTCTACCGTCACCGGATCGTCGTTTTCGCCGGCATTGTCTCCCCATTCCGTGAGCTTCGGAGTCGGGAGCGTGCCCTTGATGTTTTCGGCAATCCGCGCCGCGAAGACCACCGCCTCGAGCAGGGAGTTGGAGGCAAGCCGATTGGCGCCATGGACGCCGGTCGAGGTCACTTCGCCGGCGGCCCACAGGCCGTCGATCGAGGTGCGGCCCTCCCCGTCCGTCAACACACCGCCCATGTGGTAGTGGACCGCCGGAGCGACGGGGATCGGTTGCTTCACCGGATCGATTCCAGCTGCAATGCAGGAAGCATAGACGGTCGGGAACATGTCCGGGAAATGCTTGCCGATCGCCTTGGTGCAATCGAGGAATGCGCCGCGCCCGGCCTTGACCTCGTCAAACACGCCGCGGGAGACGACGTCGCGCGGTGCAAGCTCGCCATCCGGGTGGATGTCGAGCATGAAGCGCCGGCCCTTCGTATTGACGAGGATCGCGCCGTCGCCGCGCAAAGCCTCGGTTGCGAGCGGTGCCGGATCCTTGCCGATGTTGATCGCCGTCGGGTGGAACTGGACGAATTCCGGATCGGCGATGATCGCGCCTGCGCGCGCGGCCATGCCGACGCCCTGGCCGCAGGCTTCCCACGGATTGGTGGTGACGGCGTAAAGGTGGCCGAGGCCGCCGGAGCAAAGCACGACGGCGCGTGCCGGGAAGGATACGCGGGTCTTCGACTGGCCGGCATCCGGGCGCGCGACGACTCCGGAAATGAAGCGTCCCTCGCGCACCAGTTCCTCGACGACATAGCCTTCTATGACGCGGATCGATGGCGTGCTGCGTACGGCGGCGATCAGCGCCTCCATGATCGCCTTGCCGGCCATGTCGCCCTTGACGCGCACGATGCGCCGCTCGGAATGCGCTGCCTCGCGCGACAGGACCAGCTTGCCCTCGAGATCCCGATCGAAGGGGACGCCATATTCGAGAAGGTCGTGGATGCGCGCCGGCCCCTCGGCGACCATCATCCGGGTCATCTTCTCGTCGACGATGCCGGCGCCGGCGGCCATCGTATCGGCAACATGCTTTCCGAAGGTGTCGCCGGTGCTCATCGCCGCGGCAATCCCGCCTTGGGCCCAGGCGGAGGAGGCGCCGTGGCCGATCGGCGCGGCGGCCAGAATGGTGACCGGACGCGGCGCCAGCTTCAGCGCGCAGAAAAGCCCGGCAAGGCCGCCGCCGACGATGACGATGTCATCGATCCCGTTGAAGGATTGCGGGCGGAAATGGTCGGTCAGCATGGCTCGGTAACTCCTCCAACGGCCTTGCATGAGCGCCGGGCGAAAGGCCCGGCCATGTCAATTTGAACGGGATGCGAGCTGAAAACCGCGCGCAGTTTTCCTCATTCCGCTCGAGATTACTGCTTGAGGTTCACCATGCGCTCGACGGCAAGGCGCGCGCGGTCGGCGATCGCCGGATCGACCAGAACCTCTTCCGTCATGTTGAGCAGGCTGTCGAGGATTTTCGGCAGCGTGATGCGCTTCATGTGCGGACAGAGATTGCAGGGCTTGACGAAATCCACGCCTTGCACCTCCGCCTGGATATTGGACGCCATCGAGCATTCGGTGACGAGCAGCACGCGCTGCGGCCGCTTGTCCTTGACATAGTTGATCATGCCCGAGGTGGAGCCGGAGAAATCGCAGACTTCGATCACGTCCGGATGGCACTCTGGATGGCCGATGATCTCGATGCCCGGATTGGCATCCTTGTAGGCGAGCAGCTCGGCCGCCGTGAAGCGCTCGTGCACCTCGCAATGACCCTTCCAGGTCAGGATCTTCTTGTTGGACTGGCGCGCGACGTTCATCGCCAGATATTCGTCCGGAATGCAGAGCACGGTGTCGGATTCAAAACTTTCGACGACGGCGAGCACGTTGGACGAGGTGCAACAAATATCCGTCTCCGCCTTCACATCCGCCGAGGTGTTGACATAGGTGACGACCGGCACGCTGGGATAGCGTTCCTTAAGCAGCCGCACATCCGCGCCGGTAATCGACTCGGACAGGGAGCAACCGGCCTTGGCGTCGGGAATCAACACGGTCTTTTCCGGATTGAGCAGCTTCGACGTCTCGGCCATGAAGTGCACGCCGCACTGGACGATGATCTCGGCATCGACCTTGGTGGCGTCGCGGGCGAGTTGCAGCGAATCGCCAACGATGTCGGCAACGCAGTGAAAGATGTCCGGCGTCTGGTAATTGTGCGCCAGGATGACGGCGTTGCGCTCCTTCTTCAGCCGGTTGATCGCATGCACATAGGGTGCATAGGCCGCCCACTCGATTGCCGGAATGAAGTCCTTGACCTTCTCGTAGAGGTGCTCGGTCTCACGGGCAACCGCCGGTGTAAAGGCGAGGTCCGGCCTTTCCATGACACCGTAGCGCGCCGCGGCACTCAGGAAAGCCGGGGCAGCTGTTGCGCCCGCGCGAAGGTCAAGACTGGTCATCGAGATCTCCTCTCTCGCCGTTTCCGGCCACCTTTATGCTCAAAGTGAGCATAATTAGGTCAAAACAAAAGCGGCTGAGCCGCGGCGACTGATTTAGAAAGTTTTGTGACAGATTTCAAGGCTGATGCGCCCGACAAATCGTCGGACGCATCGAACTTATCTCTCAGGCCAAGGCCGGGCGAGCGACGCCCCGCTCCTCGATCGGCCAATGGACGATGGCCGCAAAGATGCCGAGCGCGACCCCCAGCCACCAGACCGGATCGTAGGATCCCAAGCGGTCATAGAGATAGCCGCCCATCCAGACGCCGAGGAAAGAACCGACCTGGTGCGAGAGGAAAACGATGCCGCCGAGCAGACCGAGGTGCCGCGTGCCGAACATGATCGCTACCAGCGCGTTGGTCGGCGGAACGGTCGACAGCCACAAGAGGCCCATAACGATCGCGAAGATGACCACAGAGGTCGGCGACTGGGGCAGAAGCAGGAACGCCGCTACGGCAACCGAGCGACCCAGGTAGATCCACACAAGGAAATACGGCTTCGAATAGCGTTGGCTGATGAAACCGGCCGACAGCGAACCGATGATGTTGAAGAAGCCGATCAGGGCGAGCGCGATCACCGCATAGCGCGCATCGATGCCGATGTCGCCGAGATAGGCGGGGAAATGCGCGGTGATGAAGGCGACCTGATAGCCGCAGACGAAGAAGCCGGAGACGAGCAGCAGATAGCTCCTGTGTCCGAGAGCTTCCTTTATGGCCTCGCCGACGGTCTGCTTGGACAGCGCTTCGGAATGCCGCCCGGACATGGCATTGCCGCGCAACGGAAGGGCGAAGAGCGGCACGAGCAGCATCAGGAAGCCGAGATAGACGAGACTGTCGGACCAGCCATAGGCGGAAATGAGCCCCTGGCTCAGCGGCGCGAACAGGAACATGCCGGCCGATCCCGCCGCCGTACCAATGCCGAAGACGAACGAACGGTGATGAGGCGCGACATTGCGCGCAAAAGCCGAGAGCACGATGCCGAAAGAACCGGAGGCAACGCCGAGACCGACGAGCACGCCGCCGCCGACATGCAACCAGATCGGCGCATTGGCGTAGGCCATGATGAACAAACCGCTGGAATAGAAAAGACCGGACAGCGCCAGCATGCGCCAGGTGCCGAACTTGTCAGCCAATGCCCCGAAGAACGGCTGGCCAAGGCCCCAGCAGAGATTCTGGATGGCCATGGCAAGACCGAAGGTCGTTCGATCCCAGCCGGTGTCGGCGAGCATCGGCAATTGGAAGAAGCCCATGGCCGAGCGGGGACCGAAGGTCAGCATGGCGATCATGGAACCGGCGGCGATGATCAGCCAAGGCAGGTGATCAGTGGAATGCTTGGCGGGTGGGGTGGCAGCGGACATAGGAAGCTCCTATTTTTTTGAGGGCCATCCTATTGCGGCGCACAATCTGCGCAAAGCCAAATTTATTGACGATACAATCACAGGAATTGATGGCCGCGAGGTCGTGGCTGCGGCTCAACCGATGCTGCGTATCTTCATCGGCCAGCGTTCGGTACGCCGGCGAACCACCCTCGCCTCGTCGCCGATCCTGACGATCCCCTCGCCCCTTGGCACGGCATTCCAGCCGAAGAGCACGCCCGGCACGCGGCGATCCGCGGACATGCGCTTTTCCGCAAGCCCCTGAATCGGATTGCCACCAATGCGTTCACCGGTCATCTGGTCCTGAGTGGTCATGATGCATCGAGCGCAGGGCTTGACGAGATCGAAGGTGATGCCGGCGATCTCCACGCTTTCCCACAGGTCCTCCGCCCAAGGCTCCTCGCAGTCGATGAGGATGTTGGTGCGGAAGCGCTCCATGCCGACCGGCACTTGGTCCTTCTCGACGAGGGTTCGATTGAGATCGACTAACGAACCGGTCGTCGTGATCAGCACCGGGAAGCCGTCGGCAAAGCCGACCGGCGCCGCGATACCGGCCCATTCGGCGCCAACGAAGCGCTCGGCCTCCTCGTCCATATGCACGAGCTTGACCGGACGCCCGAACCAGGCCGACAGCTCCTCATTCACGGCGTCGTCGGCAACGGCTGCATTCACGTCGCTTGACCAGACCCGGACAGCGAGCCGGCTATCCGGATCGAAGCGGACGGAGATTTCGTTGCCATGCATCTTCAGTTGAACGCCGCCGTCGATATGTGTCGCTTCGACCTGGGCCAGCGCCTGCAACTCGCGCTGGGTGATGAACTGGCCATCGGGCTCGACGACCATGAATCGCCGGTCGCCTGCCAACCCGTCGAGATTGACCGTCACGGCCGTTTGCGGCACGGCGCGACCGCTTTTCAAGGGGTGGATATTGAGGCCGGTGACTTTCATCGCGTTTTCCAAGTTCAGAGATCGATTCAGGTCGCTCGCGATCCGATTCATCGCGTGGCTGCAACATGCTGAAACAGTTAGATTTCATCGAGCAGCATGGCAAGCACGCCGCGCAGCCGCGTTTGTCGCTCCAGCGCCAGGCGACGCCCTGCAGCAGTCTGGAATCCGTCGACGAGACGGAAGAGCTTCGTTTCGAAGTGGTCGATCGCAAAGGCCTTGTCGTCGAGCGGCCTGTCCTCGGCCAAGGGATCGAGCGGGTCATAGAGGCCGCTTCCCATACGACCGGCAATGTAGAAACAGCGCGCGGCGCCGACCATGCCAATGGCATCGAGCCGATCCGCGTCCTGCAGGATCTTCGCTTCAAGCGTCTCGGGCGCCATGTTGGCCGAAAAGCTGTGGGTCAGAATGGCATGGGCAACAGCAGAAATTTCCAGCGTACGCCAGCGCAAGCCGTCCAGAATCTGCCATGCCTTTTCGGCGGCCAGCCGCGATGCGCCTGCCCGCGACGGCGAATTCTTCGCGACGGCGACGCAATCGTGCAGCAGGACGGCGGCCGCGAGCTGGCGGCTGTCGCCGCCCTCCTCCGCCTGTATGCGCGCCGTGTTCTTCCAGACGCGGATGAGGTGGGCGGCGTCATGGGAGCCATCGTCGCCGGAGAATGCATGCGGCAGAAGCTGGCCGGCAAGCTCGTCATGCGGCGCGAAGGCGGCGGCCAGTTCGTGAAGGCGCGTCATGCTTGGCTCGCTCCCTGTTTTGGCTCTGCCGCAGTCGCGATCGATCCGGGCGGATCAACCGAACCGTTCCCGCTGCTCGAGAGTATCTTTTGGTAGAAAAGCCCGATGCCGATCAGCACGCCGCCGAGGCCGATGAAGGAGAGTGCCCGCAGGAAGCCCTCGAGATTCGACATATCGACGAGAAAGACCTTGAGCACGGCAATGAAGACCAGAACGGCCGAGGCGATGCGGATGCTCTTTGCGTTGAAGCGCGAGCCCGCCACGAGGAGCAGAACGCCGAGCACCAGCCAGACCACCGAATAGGTGTAGGTCTCTCCTTGCAGGAAGCCTTTCCAGTCGGCAACGCTCTCCCCCTGCCAGAAGCGGCGCACGCTCAAAGTCGCCCAGCCGAAGGCAAGCACCGCGCCGCTCACCGCAAGCGCCATGACATAGGCCTGCGGGCGCCTGCCGCGCGCATACCAGGCGAGGCCTCCATAGCCAATGGCGGGCAGCAGATAGCCGATGAAGAGCAGGTCGAAGAAAGGAATGCTGCCGAGCAACTCGCCGCTGAAATAAGGATTCAGCCCCACGAGATGTGCCGAGAGCACCGACAGCATCGAGAGCACGCCGAGGACCATGCCGCCATAGCGGAACACCGGGCTTGGCGATCTCCCGTCGAGCGTCATGAAGATGCCGGAGGCGCCGATGGCAAGCAGCGTATAGATCGCCTGCTCGCCGAGCGTTGGAACGGAACTGTCGAGCACGCCGCCGTTCATCGCATGGCGAACGAGAATCGCGAGCGTCAGGAGCACGAACAGGCTTGCGAGCGCCTGCAGCAGGTTGCGTACGCGGGGATCCGGTGAAGCACGAAGGAAATAGGCGCAGAAGACGAGCAGCAATGCCGGAATGCCGTAACCCGGCAGAAGCGCATTGAAGACCGGCGTTGTCCCCAGACTGCCGGGGCCGACGATTGTTGGCTCCCAGGCAATCCGCGCCAGGACGACGATGGCGGAAGCGACTGTCACCCAAGGCAGAACCGGCCAGGAGCGGACACGCGTTGCAAAAGTGTACCCCGTGCCGAGAAGCGCGATAGCAAGTGTCGTGACCAGCCCGTCCGTCCAAGCATGCAGGCCGATGACCACGAGGCCGAAGGAGCCCAGCGCCAGAAGACCGGCGGCAAGATCGACTTCCGCCGTTTCGGCGTAGCGGCGGGAGAGCCACTCGACGAGGGCAAGGAGGAACAGTCCGCCCGCAAAGGCGGCAAGCCCATGCGGCAGGTCAAAGGCCAAATTACCCGTCATCAGGAACGACATGCCGATGAGGGTGCCCGGCACGACGGCAGCGATGCCGGCCCAAAGAATCGCAAAATGTCGCTGTTCGGCGAGCCGCGAAAGCACGGCCGACGCAAGCAGGAGGAAAAGTGCCGCCAGGATCATCGCCGTCAGCATGGCCGTCCGGCCGGGAACGACAATCTCCGGCGTCGCCAGCGTCGGGTCGAGATAGGCGAATATGCCGCTAAGCGCGGTCAGGGTCCACGTGCCGGCGATGGCGCCGAAGGCCGCAAGCAGCGCGGGGTAAGCGGCCGTTTGCCTCAAGGCACCGTGGGCGCCAAGGGCCGCGATGACGATCACGAACTCGGCGATCGGGAAGCGCGCAGCCTCGAGCGCCGGACTGATGAACAGGAGCGAGAGCATTGTGGCCACAATCGCCGCCGAGATCGAGATCGCTGCATGGGGCGGCGTGAACAGTCTTTCCCAACGCCCGGCTACGATTGGTGCGCTTTGGCCCGTCTCCACTGCGACGGCTTCGCGCCGCAAGCTGCCTGGCCAGATCAGGGCCGTGCCGGCAATCATCACCAGCAGGCACACCATCACCGGCATTGCCTGAAACGGTATCGTTGAACCGACGAGATAGGCGAGACCCCAGAGGCCCACTCCCACATTCGACAATGTCGGCACCACTGTCCATTGGCGAACACGCGAAGCGGAAATCGTCGCAAACCACGCGATCGCAAGGAAGTTGAACAGCACCCAGGGGCTCGGGTTGTCGGTCGAGACGAACAGGGGCGTCAGAAGCGAAGCGAGAAGGCCCAGTCCGGCGAGCGCCTGACCGTGTAGCAGCGACAGGGCGACCGTCGCCAGCGAAATCATGGCCAGCAGCACGAAGGCGATCGTCGTGCCGATGAACCCATAGATGCCGTAGGCGGCATAAACGACCCCGAACAGCGTGACGGCGCCGGCTGCGGTCAAGACCCCCGGAATCATCGCATTGTGGAACCGATCGGCAATCGTCGGCACCGCCCGACGCCGGATCACTTCGCCGGCGACGCCGAGCACCAGACCGAACACCGCTGCCAGCGACAGGCGGACCACCGGGCTCAAAAGCCCAGCATCGATCGAATACTGCACCAGGAAAAAGCCGCCGAGCGCCAGCGCAAGCCCGCCGACCCAGACCGGCCAGCGCCCGCCGATCCGGCTCTCAAGGCTCTCCGCGGGCCGCGCGGCAACAGGCGCGACGTCGGCAGGCGCACTGCTTGCCTCCGTCCCGGCGTCCTCTGTGCCCGCCGGGGTGCTGCCGAAGATACGGGCCCCCTCGCGTGCCTGCGACCACGGCCCCTGGACCGCCTGTTCCCCGACCTCGGGCACGGTCGGAACCTCAGCCTCCTTGCGCTCGGAGGCCGCAAGTTCCGGCACTACCTCTGCAGGGCCTTGTTGAGCGAGCCGGGCGATCTCCGCCTTGAGGCTCTCGATTTCGGCGTCGAGCCGGCCTGCGGTCCTGCGGCCGCCGAGGAAGGCGGCCAGTGCCACGGCAAAGGCAACAAGGGCGATAAGCTCAAGCATGGGTCCCCCGACACCACGACGACAGTGAACGATTCGCACAAGTTACCCCGGAATGCCAGCGGAGACATCCCGCTTGAATACCCTCGTCCTCGCAACCACAGGTCTTTGGCGGAGGGATAAGTATTCCTAACGGGCAGAGGAGCCGTAATCTCTTCATCGAACTGTCGCAGAACTGTCATGAGCTAGCTGATAGAGCGACGATGGACGCCGGCCACCAACGGCGCCTCTATCGTCCTCAAAGGGGAGAATGACATGGACAAGCATCTCGGCTCGACGGAAGAAACCGAATTCAGGACGCTGACGGAACGCAGGGAGGAACAGGAGGACATCGGCCAGAACTGTTCCACCAATCCGACCATGGGCGACATCATCAATCGCCGCTTCTCGCGCCGGTCGTTCCTTGGCGGATCGCTCGCGGTGGCGGCCATTTCCACGACGGTCAGCCCGCTTGCGCTGCTCTCGGCCGACGAAGCACGGGCCAGCGGCAGCGCCTCGCGCTTCGGCTTCAAGGAGATCGAGGCCGGCGTCGACGAGACGCATCACGTCGCCGAAGGATACGACGCCGACATCCTGCTGCGCTGGGGCGACAAGATCTTCGCCGACAGCCCGGAATTCGATCCGCTCAAGCAGACGGCCGAAGCGCAGAACCGCCAGTTCGGCTACAACAACGATTATGTCGGCTTCATCCCGCTCGACGGCAGTCCGGACCACGGCCTGCTGGTCGTCAACCACGAATACACGAATGCCGAGATCATGTTCCCCAACTTCGCGCGCGTCGAAAAAGTGACGGAGGACGGCAAGGAGGAAGACAAGGTCGTTCTCGGCGAATACACCAAGGAACTGGTCGACATCGAAATGGCCGCCCATGGCGGCACGGTCATCGAGATCCGCAAGGTGGACGGCAAATGGCAGCCGGTTCTCGACGGCAAGTACAACCGCCGCATCACGGTCAACACCGAGATGCAGCTTTCCGGTCCGGTGGCCGGCCATGACCGCGTAAAGACCGCCGCCGATCCGACCGGCAAGAAGGTCTTCGGCACCATCAACAATTGCGCCGGCGGCGTTACCGCCTGGGGCACCTACATGATGGCCGAGGAAAACTTCAACGGCTATTTCGGCGGCGAACTCGCCGAGGATCATCCGGAATTCAAGCAGCTGAAGCGCCTCGGAGCACCGGGCGGCCAATATGAATGGTCGAAATTCTACGATCGCTTCGACGTATCGAAGGACCCGAACGAGGCGAACCGTTTCGGCTGGGTCGTCGAAGTCGACCCGATGGACCCGACCTCCGTGCCGAAGAAGCGCACCGCCGTCGGACGCTTCAAGCATGAGGGCTGCGAATCGATCGTAAACAAGGACGGCCGGGTCGTCCTCTACAGCGGCGACGACGAGCGTTACGACTATGTCTACAAGTTCGTGACCAAGGGAACCTACAACCCGAACGACCGCGCCGCCAACTTGGACCTCTTCGACGACGGCACGCTCTACGTGGCGAAATTCGACGAGGACGGCACCGTCACCTGGATGCCGGTCGTCCACGGCGAAGGCCCGCTGACGGCCGAGAACGGCTTTGCCTCGCAGGCCGACGTGCTGATCAATACCCGGCTTGCCGCCGATGCGCTCGGCGCGACCAAGATGGACCGGCCGGAAGACATCCAGCCGAATGCCAAGACCGGCAAGGTCTATGTCATGCTGACCAACAATACCAAGCGCAAGGAGGACGAGATCGACGCCGCCAATCCGCGCGCCAAGAACGCCTTCGGCCACATCGTCGAGATCACCGAAACCGACGGCGATTTCGCATCGACGAAGTCCAAGTGGGATGTTCTGCTGAAATGCGGCGATCCGAGCGTTGCCGACGTCGGTGCCTCGTTCTCGACGGCGACGACGAAGAACGGCTGGTTCGGCATGCCGGACAATTGCGCCATCGATGCGGACGGCCGCCTGTGGGTATCGACCGACGGCAACAACGAAAAGGAGACGGGTCGCACCGACGGTGTCTGGGCGATCGATACGGAAGGTGAGGCCCGCGGCACGTCGAAGCTGTTCTTCCGGGTTCCGGTCGGCGCCGAAATGTGCGGACCGAGTTTCAACCCGACGAGCGACACCTTCTTCCTTGCCGTGCAGCATCCCGGAGATGCCGGCCTCGCCACTTACGAGAAGCCGGCAACGCGCTGGCCGGACTTCCGCGACGACATGCCGGTTCGCCCGGCCGTGGTCGCAGTGACCAAGCAGGGCGGTGGCAAGATCGGCTAAGGCGGGGTTTCTCGCTGATTGCAGGCGCCGCATGAGATATGCGGCGCCTTTTTTATGCCGCCGAGGGTTTCAGCGCCTTGAGCGTCGCATGCACGAAACCGTCGCGGGCGGAGGAAACGTCGACGCCGCGCGGTTCGTAGACGTGCCGGTTGAGGAAATAGGCCGTGAGGCGGAAGGCTGCGGCGAGGCTCTCGTGATCGGCCGCGCTGTGTGCTCCGGACAGGAAATCCGGAAGGGCAAGCATGCGCTCGGCATAGGGTGCCCCCGCCGCGCGGCTGACTGCACGGCCGGTTTTCGGCGAAACGTAGACGAGTTCGGCCCGGCTGCCGGTCGCCGCGCATTCCGAAAGGTCGAGGCCGAAACCGAGATCGTTCAGGACCGCCAGTTCAAAGCGCACGAACAATTCGCCGGCATCGGCCGGGTCCTGCAGGTGGTCGACGATGA
Source organism: Sinorhizobium fredii USDA 257 (assembly GCF_000265205.3). Lineage (NCBI taxonomy): Bacteria > Pseudomonadati > Pseudomonadota > Alphaproteobacteria > Hyphomicrobiales > Rhizobiaceae > Ensifer > Ensifer fredii. The sequence goes on along the minus strand of NC_018000.1, from coordinate 857,368 downwards.
CGGCGAGCGCTTCGTAGAGATGCGGATGCGGATCGCGCTCCGGCAACAGCCTCAACAGGGCGCCGAGCGCCTGGATGCCGTAGACCGAGGTTGCCGCCTCCATCAGCCTCGCCGCCCGCAACTGCAGCGGCTCGATGCGAAACTCGCCGAGATGTTCGTCGAGCCGCGCCCGCCAGGTCACTTCCACCGAATTGCCCGGCTGCAGCACCGGCTGCATCGTCCGCGACCGGCCGGAGCGCACGAGTCCCAGATGGCGCCCGTGCGCGGACGTCATGACCTCGGCGACGACAGAGCTTTCGCCGTGCCGCCGGATGCCGAGAATAATGGCCTGATCGCTCCATTGCATGGCAAAGGCATACACCCGGTGCGGAAGCGGGAGCAAGTGAAGATGGCGCGTCCAACAGGTCGCCACAGCGGGCGCCCCAGTTCCACCACCTGTCGCCCTTTCCGCACCGTGTTCGCCGCACTACAGCGCCGTGCGTCTTTTCAAAGGTCGCCGTAGCACTTTGAATTGCTGCATGTTTCCTTAAATCGGCTACGATTTAAGGAAACATGCAGTAGAATTCTGTCATTATCCAGGCGAATCGCAGCGAAGCTTCACCCACAAGTCGAAGCCGACTGCCGATCTCGGAGTGGCAATCATCAGATTGTTTGGAGTATGTGTGTGTTCCGCCTCACCCAGCTTCTCACGTTCTTTCTTGTTCTAGCCGCGCTGGCGGGCTGCGCGACGAATACCGCGCAGCCGCCCCGGCCGCGGGGGCCGGATCCCTATTTCACGGCGATGTACGGACCGCAACTGGACGAGGCGTTCCCGCTGCCTGCGACCGACATCAGCAAAGTCGATCCGCGCTTCTTGCGTCAGCAGGTGCCCTACGTCACCTACGAGCCTCCCGGCACGGTCGTCATCGACACGCCGAACCGATATCTCTATCTCGTGCAGGGTGGCGGCATGGCGCTGCGCTACGGCATCGGCGTCGGCAAGGCAGGGCTGGAATTCGCCGGCGAGGCACGCATCGGCCGCAAAGCGCAATGGCCCCGCTGGATTCCCACATCGGACATGGTCGCCCGCGAGCCGGAACGCTATGGCCCGCTCGCCGGCGGCATAGACCCGGGTCCGACCAACCCGCTCGGACCGCGTGCCCTCTATCTCTACCAGGACGGCAAGGACACGCTGTTCCGCATTCACGGCACGACCGAGGCCTGGTCGATCGGCAGCGCCGTTTCGAGCGGCTGCATCCGCATGTTCAACCCGGACGTGATCGATCTCTACAACCGTGTGCCGGAAGGCACCCGGGTCGTCGTGATCCAGGCGCAATCGCCGATGGACGCGGCAATGCCGCCAGTTGATGCCCCGATCGAGACGCCCGCCGAGGACGCGCCGCTGGCGTTCTGACGTGCATGCATCCTTAAGTCGGACACCTATTTAAGGACAAAAACATGCAGCGATTCCTACCGCGACCTTTGTGCGTCTGAAAAGACCCGCGGCGCTGTAGGTCACCAGGCGTCCGGCGTGCGCACGAGGTGCACGATATTGGCGGGGTTCAACACCCAGCCGCCGCGAAAGCCCTCGCCCAGATCCTCGACCGCGTCGCAGCGCACCGCTCCGTTTGCGGTGAGATGGCTCAACGCCCTTTCGTGATCGTCGGTGAACAGCTCCAGCCAGACCTCCGCCTGGCTCAGATGCGCCATTTCATCGATCCAAAGGCGGTTCGGACCGAGGATGAAGCCCTTGGCGGGCTGCTTCTCGTCGAATGGCGGCAGGCCGACGACATCGCGGTAGAAGGCCACCACGGCTCTGTATTGATGGCTCGGTACCTTCATGGCGATGTTGATGCCGCCCTTTATATCCACTGGCATCGCTCGCTCCTCCTATGTTTGCGGCTCGAGTGCCGGCTTGCCGGAGAGTTCGCTCACGTAATAGCCCTCCCTGAGGTTGATGCCGTATTCGACCCAAGCCTTCATGCAGGCGAGCATCTGCGACCAGCCCTCGCAGTTGAGGTAGGAGCTCTTCTGCCCCTGCTCGTTCTCGCGCCAGCCGCTTTCGGCAATGGTCACCATGGTGGCGCCGTCCTCGAGCGGCTGGAAGCGCATCTCCACGCGCGTCTGGTATGGCGCCTCTTCCTTCGCAACCATCGCGTCCCAGCGGAAGACGATCCGCTCATGGGGTTCGACGACCTCCACCTGAACCGGGACCTCGCCCCACCAGGTCACGGTGGCGCCGGCGACCAACGGGCCGCTGATGCCGCCGAGCGTCACGAAGTAGCGGCTGAGCTTGTCCGGATTGACGACCGCGTCGAAGACCTCCTCGACGCGCCGGGCAATTCGCCCATTCACCCGAAATTCGAAAGCCATGACGTCCTCCTTCCAATTGCGTCCGGATATAATATGTTATAAAAATATAACATGTCAATTGATTCGACCGACGATGCGATTTTCAAGGCGTTGGCCAATGGCCTGCGCAGGCAGATTCTCGATGCGCTGAAGGAGGCGCCCCGGACGACCGGCATGTTGTGCGAGCGATTTTCCGATCTCGACCGCTGCACGGTGATGCAGCACTTGAAGGTGTTGGAAGAGGCAAGTCTCGTTCTTGTCAGGCGCGAAGGGCGGGAACGATGGAACCACCTGAACGCCCTGCCGATCCAAGCCATTCACGACCGCTGGATCAGCCAGTATTCCGGCCATGCGATATCGGTGCTCACGGCCTTGCAACAGCAACTCGACGGTGCACAGGAGTGACGGTTTCGTCTTTCCATTGCCCGGCTTTCTTCGTATGAACGATCAAGTTCAAGAAAACTGGGATAGTTTCCGTGCGTTACCTCATCACCGGCACCGCAGGTTTCATCGGCTTTCACGTCGCCAAGCGGCTGATCGACGATGGTCATTTCGTGGTCGGCTTCGACGGCATGACGCCCTATTACGACGTGAAGCTCAAGGAACGCCGCCACGCAATCCTCGAGCGTTCCAACGGTTTCAAGGCGGTCACCGCGATGCTCGAGGATCGCGCCGCTCTCGACCGCGCTGCCGAGCTTGCAGAGCCGGAGGTCATCATCCACCTCGCCGCGCAGGCGGGCGTTCGTTACAGCCTTGAAAACCCGAAGGCCTATGTGGACGCGAACCTTATGGGCTCCTGGAATATCCTCGAGCTTGCCAGGACGATCGGCCCGAAGCATCTTATGCTGGCATCGACGTCGTCGATTTACGGCGCCAACGAGAAGATACCGTTTGCCGAGGCGGATCGGACCGACGAGCCGATGACGCTCTATGCCGCGACGAAGAAGTCGATGGAGTTGATGGCCCACAGCTACGCCCATCTCTACAAGGTACCGACCACCGCCTTCCGGTTCTTCACCGTCTATGGTCCTTGGGGAAGGCCCGACATGGCGCTCTTCAAATTCGTCGATGCCATCCTCAACGGCCGGCCGATCGATGTCTATGGCGAAGGCCGGATGAGCCGCGACTTCACCTATATCGACGATCTGGTCGAAGGCATTCTGCGGCTTTCCCACGTGGCGCCATCCGAAGCCAATCGCGTCGGCCCGGATCTGGCGCAGGACACGCTTTCCCGACAGGCGCCTTTCCGCGTCGTCAATGTCGGCGGCGGCCAGCCGGTTGAATTGATGACCTTCGTCGAAACCGTCGAGAGGGCCGTTGGTCGGCCGGCAGTGCGCAACATGCTGCCGATGCAGATGGGCGACGTGCCGCGCACCTACGCGTCACCGGACCTGCTCGAGGCGCTGACCGGCTTCAAGCCGACCATGCCCGTCGAGGAAGGCGTCGCCCGTTTCGTGGAATGGTACGAGCAATATTATCGCCCTGCGAAGAGCCCTGCCTGAGGCAGAACCGGGCGATTCGTCGCATCGGGTAAATGCCCCTGTCATTTGCAGGTCGAAAAACGGTCCTATTTGCCTATCAATGGATGAGTAGCTCCCAAGGCTTAAGGACCACCAACAAAGGAAGAACGGATGAAGATTACGATGATTGGCGCCGGCTACGTCGGCCTCGTTTCCGGCGTTTGCTTCGCGGATTTCGGTCACGACGTCGTCTGCCTCGACAAGGACGAGGGCAAGATCGAGGCGCTCAAGAAGGGTGAGATCCCGATTTTCGAACCGGGTCTCGACCATCTCGTCGCCAGCAACGTCGCTGCAGGGCGGCTGCACTTCACCACGGATCTCGCGCCCGCCGTATCCGGCAGCGATGTCATCTTCATCGCCGTCGGTACGCCGTCGCGCCGCGGTGACGGGCACGCGGACCTCTCCTATGTCCATGCCGCCGCACGCGAGATCGCTGCCAATCTCAATGGCTTTACCGTCGTCGTCACCAAGTCGACCGTTCCGGTCGGTACCGGCGACGAGGTCGAACGCATCATCCGCGAAACCAATCCGGATGCCGACTTTGCCGTCGTCTCCAATCCGGAGTTCCTGCGCGAGGGTGCCGCGATCGATGACTTCAAGCGGCCCGATCGCATCGTCATCGGCCTTGCGGACAACGATCAGCGTGCACGCGACGTGATGACGGAAGTCTATCGGCCCCTGTATCTGAACCAGTCCCCGCTCGTCTTCACCTCACGCCGCACGTCCGAACTGATCAAATATGCGGGCAATGCCTTCCTGGCGATGAAGATCACCTTCATCAACGAGATGGCCGACCTTTGCGAAAGAGTCGGCGCAAACGTCCAGGATGTCGCTCGCGGCATCGGGCTCGACGGGCGTATCGGCGCCAAGTTCCTGCATGCCGGTCCGGGTTACGGCGGCTCGTGCTTCCCCAAGGACACCCTGGCACTGGTCAAGACCGCGCAGGATCACGACAGTCCGGTGCGGCTGGTCGAAACCACCGTCGCCGTCAACGACAATCGCAAGCGAGCAATGGGCCGCAAGGTGATCGCCGCGGTCGGCGGCGACGTGCGCGGCCGCAAGATCGCCGTGCTCGGCCTCACTTTCAAGCCGAACACCGACGACATGCGCGACAGCCCGGCGATCGCTATCGTCCAGACGCTGCAGGATGCGGGTGCCCGGGTCACGGGCTACGATCCGGAAGGGATGGAGAACGCGCGCAAGGTCATCGATGGCCTGGACTATGCGACCGATCCCTATGATGCGGCGGCGGAAGCCGACGCACTGGTAATCGTCACCGAATGGAACGAATTTCGGGCGCTGGACTTCAAGCGGCTGAAACACACGATGAGCGCCCCGTTGCTCGTCGACCTGCGCAACATCTACCGCAAGGACGAGATCGCCCGCCACGGCTTCACCTATGCCAGCGTTGGCCGGCCGGACTGATCAGCGAAAAAAGACTGGCGGGAGCAGGACATTCCTATCCTGCTCCCGTTCTTGAGATCTGGAGCTGAAACGGTGGTGGGCTCGGGATTTCGCACGCTGGCGAGTGCGCCCCGCGTCATGGAGTGAACAAGGTACGCCGCCGGAAGCTATCCGGTTGCTTAAGCTTTGGGGCCGACGGGTATGATCGTCTCCCAGCTCTTGCCGGCGAGAATCACGCAGCTTCGGCCTGACACATCGGTTATCACCAAGGTCCAACTGCCACTGTCGGCGGCATAGAGTTCCATCACCGCCTGCTGGTTGACCATTCCTACGGCAGCTTGCTTCTCGGCGTATTGCCGAGCGAGGAACTCGATCACCTGCGAGCGGTCGGCGCAATTCACGACACCCTGCGCGCCTGCTGTCTGGGGATATGCGGTTACCGCCGCCGCCAAGAGGACGGCTTGCGGAAGGACGCGGATTGCATGGCCTACCACGATGCACCTCCTTTTCGCCGGGATACCCGGCGGAAGAGGGTTTTCCGCTGACCTGTTCCGCCGCAGTCCGGCATTCCTATGGTCGGCATCCAGCCACGAGAACCCATCGCGCCCTAGCCGATGAGCACGTAACGATCCTTGATGCCGCGCCGTTCCACGCTCCGGCCTATTTTTTCTTCATCGCCTCCATCAGCGCCGCACCGAATGCGCCCTGACCCGGCGGCGGCGATTTCTGCGGACGCGCGGCTGCGTTGCGATTGCCACCGTTCGGCGATGGCCCTCTCGCCTCTCTCCCGGTTTCGGCACCGCCATCCTTGCGCATGCTCAAACCGATGCGTTTACGCGCGACATCGATCTCGGTGACGCGAACCCGCACCACGTCGCCGGCCTTGACGACCTCGTGCGGATCCTTGACGAAACGGTCGGCAAGTTGCGACACGTGTACGAGTCCGTCCTGGTGCACGCCGATATCGACGAAGGCGCCGAAAGCCGCGACATTGGTCACGGTCCCTTCGAGCTGCATCCCGACCTTCAGGTCCTTGATGTCGTCGACGCCCTCAGCAAACGTCGCCGTCTTGAAGCTCGGGCGCGGATCGCGGCCCGGCTTCTCCAGTTCGGAAAGAATGTCCTTCACCGTCGGCAGACCGAAACGTTCGTCGACGAAAGCGCGCGGATCGAGTGCCTTCAGAGCCCCACTGTCTCCCATCAGGGAGCGCACATCCCGACCGCAGGCGGCCACGATCTTCTTCGCCACTCCATAGGCCTCCGGGTGCACGGCCGAGGCGTCGAGCGGCTCGGAGCCGCCGAGAATCCGCAGGAAGCCGGCGCATTGCTCGAAGGTACGGGCGCCGAGGCGCGGCACCTTGAGGAGTTGCTGCCGGTTTGCGAAGGCACCCGTCGCATCGCGGTGCGCCACGATCGCTTCCGCCGATGACTTGCCCAGGCCGGAAACACGCGCCAGCAGCGATGCCGATGCGGTGTTGAGATCGACACCGACAGCGTTCACCGCGTCCTCGACGACCGCATCCAGGGAGCGGCTGAGATGCGACTGGTCGACGTCGTGCTGGTATTGCCCGACGCCGATCGACTTCGGTTCGATCTTGACGAGCTCGGCGAGCGGATCCTGCAGCCTCCGGGCGATGGACACGGCACCGCGCAGCGATACGTCGAGATTCGGAAACTCCGCAGCCGCCGCTTCGGAAGCGGAGTAGACGGAGGCGCCTGCCTCGGAAACGATCACCTTGGTAGGCTTCGGCGCCGGCATTTGCGCGAGCATATCGGCGACCAGCTTCTCGGTTTCGCGGCTGCCCGTGCCGTTACCGATGGCAATCAGTTCGACCTTGTGTTTGCGGACGAGCGATGCGAGTTCCGCCTGCGTGCCGCGAATGTCGTTCTTCGGAGGAAACGGGTAAACGGTCGTGGTATCGAGCAGCTTGCCGGTGCCGTCGATGACCGCGACCTTGACGCCGGTTCGGATGCCGGGATCGAGACCCATGGTCGCACGCGAGCCGGCGGGGGCCGCAAGCAATAGGTCCTTGAGGTTGCGTGCAAAGACGCGGATTGCTTCCTCCTCGGCCCGCTCGCGCAACTCGCGCATCAGATCGAGCGAAAGCGACAGGGAAAGCTTGACGCGCCAGGTCCAGCCGATCACGTCCAGCAGCCATTTGTCCCCGGGCAGACGACCACCGACCTCGTATGCGGCGGCGATCATGCGTTCGACCGGCTTTTGTTGAGATGCCGCGTCCTGGTCGACGACGATATCGACCGACAGGATCTCCTCGTTCCAGCCGCGCAGCATCGCCAGCGCGCGGTGACCCGGCGCCGTTGCCCAGCGCTCCGAGTGATCGAAATAATCCGAGAACTTCGCCCCGGCCTCCTGCTTGCCGTCGACGACCTTTGCTCTCAGGAATGCCGCGTCACGCATATAACTGCGCAGACGTCCCAGGAGGTCGGCGTTCTCGGTCATGCCTTCGGCGATAATGTCGCGGGCGCCGTCGAGTGCGGCCTTCACGTCCGGCACGTCGGCGGAGAGGAAGGACGTCGCCCGTTCAGCGGGCGCAATCGACCGATCGGCAATAATCGCCTCGGCGAGCGGTCCGAGACCCCGTTCGCGGGCAATTTCCGCCTTCGTCCGCCGCTTGGGCTTGTAAGGCAGGTAAATGTCTTCGAGTTCCGCCTTGGTAACGGCGGCGGCGATCTTGCCTTCCAACTCGTCGGTGAGCTTGTCTTGGCCGCGGATCGACTCCAGAATCGATGCCCGCCGCGCCTCGAGCTCGCGCAGATAGGTGAGCCGCTCCGAGAGGGTCCGCAATTGCGTGTCGTCAAGACCGCCGGTGACCTCCTTGCGGTAGCGGGCGATGAAAGGCACCGTCGCTCCGGCGTCGAGAAGTTCGACAGCGGCGCCGACCTGCGCCACGGTTGCCTTGATCTCGCTTGCGATGATGGCGGCGATGGGCTTTGCGGTCATGACCATTCTGCGTTCCGTCCGTTGTTTCCAGCCGGACCATAATGGTCCGGGCGAACGAGGCCAAGTGAAGGCGGCCAATCAGTCGCCCGCACTCCACAGAAACGCAGGTCTTGACGCCACTACACCGCGACGAGTTCCAGGCGCGACCGGGTCTTCTCGAATTCCAGCAATTCGCGCTCCTTCGCTTCGATGTAATCGCGCGAAACCGGGACCGTCTCCAGCGATGGCGAGAGCTGCAACTGAAAGATGAAGTGCTTGTCATAGAGGAAGGCGGTCTCGGAAGCGGCGAGATAGAACTCCCACATCCGGAAGAAGCGCTCGTCATAGAGTTTGACCGCTTCCTCGCGCCGGGCCACGAAACGCTCGCGCCAGGCCCGGAGCGTCCAGGCATAATGCATCGGCAAAATCTCGATGTCCTTGACGAGCAGGCGCGTGCTCTCGGCCGGCGGCAAGACCTCGGAAAGTGCCGGGATGTAGCCCCCCGGGAAGATGTATTTCTCGATCCATGGATTGGTCGCCCAGGGTTTGTAGACCTGACCGATCGAATGAAGCAGCATGACGCCGTCGGGTCTCAGCAATTCCTTGATCTTGCGGAAGAAATTGCCGTAATTGCCGATGCCCACATGCTCGAACATGCCGACGGAGACGATCCGGTCGAACTGCTGTCCCTCCATGGTGCGGTAATCCTGCAATTCGAACCGCACGCGATCGGAAAGCCCGCGCCTGGCGGCGCGTTCGCGCGAAACCTTCAGTTGCTCCTCGCTCAATGTGATGCCGGTGACTTCAACTCCGGTCGCTTCGGCAAGGTACATCGCCATGCCGCCCCAGCCGGAACCGACTTCCAGAACCTGCTGACCGGGCTCGAGCAGCAGCTTCGCCGCTATATGGCGCTTCTTGGCGCGCTGCGCCTCGTCCAGAGAGATGCCCGGCGGATGGAAATAGGCGCAGGAATATTGCCAGTCCTCGTCGAGGAAGAGATTGAAGAGCTTGCCGTCGAGATCGTAATGATGCGCGACATTGTAGCGGTTGCGGTTGACCGGCAGCCGACTTTTCAGCTGCTGGCGCAGCACATGCCAAAAAGCAACGAAGGAATTGGCGAAGGTCGCCGCGTTTTCCACACCGTTGCTCTTGATGATGGCCAGGACGTCGAAGATATCCCCCTCTTCAACCAAGACGCGGCCATCCATGTACATTTCGCCGAATTTCAGGCCGGGATCGTATAGTATCGCCCTTTCCGCCTCGGCGTCCGTTATGCGGATGGCGGCGGGCTTTCCCGTTCCATCACCCAGAACAACTTTTTCTCCCGATGAAAAAACGACCGTCAGAGTTCCCTTCTGGACAAGACGGCGAAGCAACTTCAACAATGCTGCATTCATTTCCAACCTCAGCGCCAGACCTACACGGACCATATTGGTTCTTCAGTATGAAGCGCGGGCGGTTTGGTCGGCTTCTGGAAAGACGCGCGCCTTGGAAACAGCGCCGGTGTGTCCAGAAGTAGCGAGAAACCGGTTCGGGCAAGCCCTCACGGCCTCCGGCGGGCCGGCGCCGTGCACGAGGCGCGGGGCTCAACCGGGATGTCGTCAGGCCAGCCTCTTCAGGCTCCTATCCATCAGAACTTCCATTAACTTAGCGGCGTTCGGCGGTTATTCAATGGGCTGCTTTGTGGCCCCTCAAGGATTTGTTTCCTTAGTACATGGGGAAGACGTGCGGCCTCCGGTCGGCAGCGCGGCCGCGCTCTAGGCGCCAACTATGCCGAGACCAGCAAGGCGCGAGCGATCATGCGGGCGATCGAAATCGATCCGGGGGCCCGCCGGCACGATGCCAGTGGGATTGACGTGCCGAATCCCGTAATATCCAAGCTTGATATCGTCGATCCGGACAGTCTCACGTATGCCCCGCCATTGGTAGAGCTCGCGCAGATAGTTGGAGAGGCTGGGATAATCCTCGATCCGGCGAATATTGCATTTGAAGACGCCATGATAGGCGACATCGAAACGGACCAGGGTTACGAACAGGCGGATGTCCGCCTCGCTCAGATATTCCCCGGCGAGATATCGGTTCACATCGAGATGCCGCTCGAGTTCGTCAAGCATACCGAAAAGGGCCGCGACAGCCTCGTCATAGGCGGCCTGGGTCTTTGCAAATCCGGCTCGGTAGACGCCATTGTTCACTCGCGCGTAGACCGGCTCGTTCCAGCGATCGATGGCGGCCCGGAGGGTCGCCGGGTAGAAATCGAGGCGGTTGCCGGACAAATGGTCGAAGGCCGTGTTGAGGATGCGAAGGATATCGGCCGACTCGTTGTTGACGATGCGCCCCTCCTTCATATCCCAGAGCACCGGCACGGAGACCTTGCCGTTATAGGTCGGATCGCTCGCCGTGTAGAGCTCGTGATGGTAGCGGATACGGCCGACGCGGGTGCCTGCGTCCGCAGACGTGTCGTAGGTCCATCCATCCTCTCCGAGCACGGGATTTGCCACCGTGAGCCCGATGATACCTCCGAGTCCCTTGAGGTTGCGCATTGCGATCGTCCGAGAAGCCCAGGGGCAGAGATAGGAGACGAACAAGCGGTAACGTCCCGCTTCCGCCGCGACCGCCGGCTGTCCGTCCGGCCCGGGTCGTCCGTCGACGGTGATCCAATCACGGAAGCGGGTCGGCTCGCGATGGAACGCACCGTCCTTCATTTCGCTTGCGGCGACATCATCCTTGACCCATTTTCCCTGGACGAGTTGCGGCACCTAAGTTCTCCTGCGGCATTGCATTGGACGGCACGGTCGCCTACCTCCCATAGGGCCTGCTACCGGTCAATCGCGCGCGGAGGTGACAGTTTGTTCGCAATCCGCATAACAGGGAGCGTGGCAGCAAACGTCCGGGATCGCCGCGATGCCGAGCAAAGCGTGGTGCGAGAGGAGGACTTACGATGAGGAAAGTCGCCGTCATAGCCATCGTCGCGGTCATCATCGTCGCCATCGTCTGGCTCCTCAACACGTCCTACCTGGTGACCCCGCCCGCCGGCGCGGCGAAGGTCCTCGCCCATCGCGGCATCCATCAGGTCTACAGCCTGGACGGGCTTGGCAATGATACCTGCACTGCGCAGCGCATCGAACCGCCGCGGCATGCCTATCTCGAGAACACGATCGCGTCGATGCGCGCTGCCCTCGACAGCGGCGCCGAGGTGATCGAACTGGATATCCACCTGACTCCGGATCGCCAGTTCGCCGTTTTCCACGATTGGACGCTCGACTGCCGCACCAATGGAGCGGGTGTCACGGAGGCGACGCCAATGTCGAAGCTGAAGACGCTCGACATCGGCTACGGGTACACGGCCGATGGCGGCAAGACTTTTCCCTTCCGCGGCCTTGGGGAAGGCCAGATGCCGACACTCAGGGAGGTCTTCACGGCCCTGCCGCACGGTCGCTTCCTGATCAACTTCAAAAGTGAGCGGCGGGAGGAAGGTGCGACACTCGCCGTCATGCTGCGCATTCACCCGGAGTGGCGCAAATTGGTCTTCGGGGTTTATGGAGGCAGAACGCCGACGCAGGAGGCCCTGCGGCTTGTCGGCGGGCTGAGGGGCTACGACCGGCAATCCACCATGGCCTGCCTTGGCCGCTATGCCGCTTATGGCTGGACCGGAATCGTGCCGGATGCCTGCCGCGATACGCTGATCGTCGTGCCCGCCAACTACGCGCCTTTTCTATGGGGGTGGCCGAATAGATTTGCCGCCCGGATGCAGGCCGCCGGAAGCGAGATCATCCTGCTCGGTCCCCATCGCGGCGGCGACTTCACCTCCGGCATCGACAGCGCCGATGAGCTCGCACTCGTTCCGGAGAATTTTCCCGGCTACGTCTGGACCAATCGGGCCGAGACGATCGGACCGCTCCTGAACAGGAGGCTCGCCGCCTCAAACGACCAAGAATAGCGGTTATTTTGGAAAATCGAGTCCCATCTCGCGGAAGCGCTCCGGATCGTCGCCCCAGTTCTCGCGCACCTTGACGAACAGGAAGAGGTGCACGGGCTGCTCCAGAATCTCGGAGATCTCCTTCCGGGCTGCGGTCGATATCGCCTTGATCGCCTCCCCTCCCTTGCCGAGCGCAATCTTCTTCTGGCTGTCGCGCTCGACATAGATCACCTGCTCGATGCGAACGGAACCGTCCTTGCGCTCTTCCCATTTCTCCGTCTCGACGTGCGAGGCATAGGGAAGCTCCTGATGCAGGCGCAGGAACAGCTTCTCGCGGGTGATCTCGGCTGCGAGCTGGCGCATCGGCAGATCGGAGATCTGGTCCTCCGGATAGTACCACGGCCCGTCCGGCAGTGCCGCGGCAAGATAGTCCATGAGATCGCCGCAGCCGGAGCCGGTGAGCGCCGAAATCATGAAGGTGCGCTCGAACGGAACGGCTTCGTTGGCGACGGCCGCGAGCTTCAGCAGGTCCTCCGGGCGAACCCGATCGATCTTGTTGAGCACCAGGATCTTCGGTTGGTGAACGTCCTTCAGGCCCTCGAGGATCTTTTCGGCATCCCCTTTCAATCCCCGCTCGCTGTCGATCAGCAGCATGATCAGGTCGGCGTCCTTTGCACCACCCCAGGCCGTCGTCACCATGGCCCGATCCAGCCGGCGGCGCGGCTTGAAGATACCGGGCGTGTCCATGAACACGATCTGGGTTTTATCATGGATGGCGATGCCGCGGACGATCGCCCGCGTCGTCTGCACCTTGTGGCTGACGATCGATACTTTGGCGCCGACCAGGTGGTTCACCAAAGTCGATTTGCCTGCATTCGTCGCGCCGATCAGCGCCACGAAGCCCGAGCGGGTCGCCGTGGTGTCGGCGCCCGTGTTCTGTTGTTTGTCCGTCATGGCTTCCGTCAATTTCCGGCAGACCGTTTCTGCCAAACACCTTCGCGTTCCAGCAATCGCATGGCGGCGATCTGCTCGGCTCCGCGCTTCGATCGATCGGTCCCGGATTCCGACGTGATCCCGTCGACCTCTACGGTCACCGTGAAGCGCGGATCATGGTCGGGACCGGAGCGATCGTCCGTCCTGTATCGGGGCGCGACGCCGAACTTGGCGTGCGCCCATTCCTGCAATTCCGTCTTGGCGTCACGGCGGGCACCGTCGGCGCTCGCGGCGCGATCGGTCCAGTGCCGCAGCACGAAGCGACGTGCCGCCTCCAGTCCACCATCGAGATAGATCGCGGCGATCAGCGACTCTACCACATCGGCACGCACATTCATCATGTGCTTGCCGGTGATCTTCTTCACGTCCGAGCCGGTGCGAATGAATTCGTGTAGCGACAGCTCATCGGCAACATTGGCACAGCTCTCGGCGCTGACAAGTTGGTTCAAGCGAACCGACAGCTCTCCCTCATTGGCGTCGAGAAAGGTCTGGAACAGAAGTTCGGCGACGCAAAGGCCGAGCACGCGGTCGCCGAGGAACTCAAGACGCTGATAGTTGCTCGCTCTGGCATTGCGGGCGCTGGAATGCGTCAGCGCCCGGTCGAGGCGCTCCTTCTCTACGAACTGATAACCGATCGCGGTCTCGAGCCTGGCCCGATCCTCCGCGTTCAGCGACCGCCCCTTCATCATTCGACGACCTTGAACAGCCGGTCGTAACGCAGATTCGCCGGCCACTCCCAGATCTTCAGGAAGGATGTGCCGTTGCCGAGCGAGAAGAAGATCATGCTGGCGCGACCGACCAGGTTTTCCGCCGGTACAAAGCCGACGTCAAAGCGGCTGTCCGAGGAATTGTCCCTGTTGTCGCCCATCATGAAATAATGGCCTTCCGGCACCAGGAATTCGCGCGTGTTGTCACCGCTCGAGTCGGCGAACTGGTCGAGGGTGTCGTAGGCGACCCCCGTGTCCATCGTCTCGCGATAGACCGGTACGTCGCCGCCGGTGTCATATTTGTCATCGGCACGGAAAGTCCCGTCAGGGACCCGATCGACCGGCTTGTCGTTGACGTGGAGGACGCCGTTTCTGACCTGAATGCGATCGCCTGGCAGGCCAACGACGCGCTTGATATAGTCGATGTCCGGATTGGGCGGAAAGCGGAAGACGACGATATCGCCGCGCTTCGGCTCGCTCGAGAAGATCCGTCCGCTGAAAAGGTCCGGCGAGAAGGGCAGCGAGTATTTCGAATAGCCGTAGGCGAACTTGTTGACGAAGATATAGTCGCCGACGAGGAGCGTCGGCATCATCGAGCCGGATGGAATCGTGAAGGGCTGGAAGAAAACGGTGCGGATGACCAAAGCCAAGAGCAGTGCCTGAATAATGACCTTTACATTTTCCCAGAGGGCGCTCTGGTGCGTTTCTGTCTTTTCTTCCACGCTCAGTTCTTCCTTGTCATCCTGCCCGCGCAACCGCATCTATATGTTCACCGGATGAGTTCGCTTCAAGCGACCGTCGGAGCCGGCACTGTCCCGGCAGTGCTCTAAACCGTTCCCTCGGCGGGGGCAACCGGCAGCGCCTCGATAATCACGAAAGCTTGTGCGAGCGGGAAGTCGTCGGTGATCGTCAGATGAATGGCGGCGCGATGTCCGACAGGCAGCATCTCCTGGAGCCGGGCCGCCGCACCGCCGGTCAGTTGCATCGTCGGCTTTCCGCCCGGCATGTTGACGACGCCCATGTCCTTCCAGAAGACGCCCTGGGCCAGCCCCGTACCCAGCGCCTTCGAACAGGCCTCCTTGGCGGCGAAGCGCTTGGCATAGGAAGCCGCGCGGTTCTTGCGCGCATCCGATTTGGCGATCTCGATGTCGGTGAAACAACGATTGACGAAGCGCTCGCCGAAACGTTCGAGCGAGTTTTCGACGCGGCGGATATCGATGAGATCGCTTCCGATACCGATGATCATGATGGGTATCCGGCTTTCTGCAGGCGCTCCCGCCGCCGCACCTGGAAAATCCGGGCGGTCTGGAAGGCGAGCGGGTAGAAGATCGAAGCGCCGACAAGAGCAAGGGCCAACGAACCAACGAGCGTCGGCTTGACGACGGGCCCCCAAAGCTCGGCAAGCTGCATATGCTCGATCAATTGGCCGATCTCCGCCGAGCCGACGCTCGGACCGGACTGCGGCCCGATGAGAGCGATGCCGATCTCGTAGGATGCCGTCAGGATCACGGGAATGGTGATCGGATTGGCGAGCGCAGTGGTAATGACTGCGGCCACCAGATTCCCGGAGAAGAGCCACGCGAGAATGACCGCAAGGACGATGTGCAAGCCGAAGAGCGGCGTGCAGGCAGCAGCCGCGCCCGCTGCCACACCGACGGCGATCGAATGCGGCGAGGAATTCAGGCGAAGAATGCGCAGGGCGATGTAGCGCGGACCGCGCGAGAAGCCCTTGCGCGGCCAGAAGAACACGCGAAGCCTTTCGGAGATCGTGACCGGTTCTCTGCGCCTAAATAACATTCTGTCGTCGTCGCACCTTGAAACCGCGCAAGACAGCCCGCCCGCCTTCTGATGGGCGCAAGATAGGCGCCAGACCCGCCAGGCGCAAGGTTGAGCCGCAAACGGGCGGGACAAGCATCCGAGCCATTCATCAAACGCACAGCTCGAGACAGCCTTCTTGCATCGTCCGCTCCGGAACCCAGGTTCCCGCGATCCAAAAACCGCTACCGGGCGCGGACCTGAGGATCAAAAGTTCTTGCGGAACAGGCCGCGGTCGATCTGACGCTGGCGGTACTCGAGGTCGATGCGGTCGACCGAGCCGTTCAGATAGGCGGTCTCGCGCTCTTCGGTGGTGGGGCCGTGCAGGGCACGGGTGATTTTCTTCAACTGCTTGAACATGGCAAACCTCTTCGTTTACCTCCCGATCCGAAGAGTAGTTTAGCGATCGGTGTTCTACCAGCGTCATGATCAACCGGCAGCCATGCGTTTCGCGCATGCGTGCCAATCCCGCTGCCCAAGAAAGAGGCATGGCGAGCAGGCCTCACCTCTGCGAGAGGCTATTCGAAGAGCCGCTTGACCAGCGAAATGCTCGGCAATTCCTTGAGCTGGGTCATCAGGTGGTTGAGCTGCCGCAGGTCCCAAACCTCCAGGTCGAACTGCAACTCGCTGAAATCGGCGGCGACCCGCCCCATGGAAAGCGAGCGGATATTGACGTCGCTCGTGGCGATCGCCTGAGAGATCTCGGCCAGCGTGCCCGGCTCATTCAGCGCACTCACGGCGATTCGCGCCATGAAGCGGTTGTTGTTGGCCTCGTCGAGGTCCCAACGAACGTCGATCCAGCGCTCCGGCTCCTCGTCGAATTTCTGCAGGATCGGCGACTGGATGGGATAGATGGTGATGCCCTTGTCCCGATCCATGATGCCGACGATGCGGTCGCCGGGAACGGCCCCGGCCGGGCTGAAATGCACCTCGGCATTGCCGGAAAGGCCGCGGATCGGCAGCGCTTCGGGTCCCTCGACCTGCCCAGCCGCGGCTGTCTCCTTCGAACGCCCCGGCAGCTTGAAGATCATGCCGGCGGCGCTGCGCATATTGAACCAGCCATCGTCGGCGCTCGGCTTGACGGTCACGCGTTCGTCCTGGTGATCGGGGAAGACGGCACGCAGCACGTCGAGCGAGGAGAGCTCGCCGCGGCCGACGGCAGCGATAGCATCCTCGACCTCCTTCTGGCCGAGCCGGTGCAGCACCGGCTTCAGCCCCTCGCGCGAGAAGGTCTTGCCGGCCCGTTCGAAGGTGCGCTCCAGGATGCGGTAGCCAAGACCCGCATATTGCTTGCGGATGGCGGCGCGGGTGGCGCGGCGGATTGCCGCGCGCGCCTTGCCGGTGACGACGATCTCCTCCCAGGCGGGTGGCGGCACCTGGATGCCCGAGCGGATGATCTCGACCTCGTCGCCATTGTTGAGGCGGGTGACCAGCGGCATGATGCGGCCGTTGATCTTGGCGCCCACGCATGTGTCGCCGATATTGGTGTGCACCGCATACGCGAAATCGATCGGCGTGGCGCCTCGCGGCAGCGCGATCAATTGGCCTTTGGGCGTGAAGCAGAAGACCTGGTCCTGAAAGAGCTCGAGCTTGGTGTGTTCCAGGAATTCCTCGGGATTGTCGCCTTCGGCAAGCGATTCGATGGTACGCCGCAGCCAGGCGTAGGCGTTCGACGTCGGAGACCGTGTCAGGTCGCCCGTAACGGCATCCCGATCCTTGTAGAGCGCATGAGCCGCGATGCCGTATTCGGCGATCTCATGCATGCGCCTGGTGCGGATCTGCAGTTCGATGCGCTGGCGCGACGGACCGATGATCGTCGTGTGGATCGACTGATAGTCGTTCTGCTTCGGCGTCGAAACATAGTCCTTGAAGCGGCCCGGAACGACGCGCCAGCGGGTGTGCACGATGCCGAGCGCCCGGTAGCACGAGGAAATGTCGTCGACGATGATGCGGAAGCCCCAGACGTCCGACAGTTGCTCGAAGGACAGCGATTTGGACTGCATCTTGCGGAAGACGGAATAGGGCCTCTTCTGACGCCCCTTTACCTGCGCATTCCTCAAACCTTCGGCCTGCAGCAGCTCGCTCAATTCCTCCTCGATCTTCTTAATCAAGCCCTCGTTGCGCTGGGACAGCTCTTCGAGCCTCCTGGTGACGGTTTCGTAGGCCTCAGGATTGATGTGGCGGAAAGCGAGGTTCTCGAGTTCCTCGCGCATATCCTGCATGCCCATGCGCCCGGCGAGCGGCGCATAGATGTCCATCGTCTCCTCGGAGATGCGCGCGCGTTTTTCCGCCGACATATGGTCGAGGGTGCGCATGTTGTGCAGCCGGTCCGCGAGCTTCACCAGCAGCACGCGAACGTCATCCGAAATCGCCAAGAGCAGCTTGCGCAGATTTTCAGCCTGCTTGGCCTTCTTGGTGACGAGGTCGAGCTTCTTGATCTTCGTCAGGCCTTCGACCAGCGCCCCGATATCCTCGCCGAAGAGTTCGTCGATCTCCTGCCGCGTCGCCGTCGTGTCCTCGATCGTGTCATGCAGCAGCGCTACGGCGATCGTCGATTCGTCGAGGTGCATTTCCGTGAGGATCGCCGCCACTTCCAGCGGATGGGAAATGTACGGATCGCCGCTTGCCCGCTTCTGCTGACCGTGCTTCTGCATGGCATAGACATAGGCCTTGTTGAGCAAGGCCTCGTTCACGTCGGGCTTGTATTTCTGCACGCGCTCAACGAGCTCGTATTGGCGCATCATCCGCAGGCAGCTCCATGACAGTCAGACAAACAAAAAGTGCGCCAATCATATGAGTGGCGCACTGCTTCGAAACACGTTTGGAACGGCTGTTCGCGAACGGATCTCAGTAGTCGTCGCTCTTTTCCGGAGGTACCAGCCCTTCGATGCCGGCCAACAGTTCCTCTTCCGACATGCGATCGAAGGTTAGCGCCTCCGGCTGGTCCTCCTCTTCCGCAGCCTCCGCAAAAGCGGCAGGTTCCGATTGGGCGATGGCGGCCGCATCGGGCTCCGGCTCGTCCACTTCCACATGCTTCTGCAGGGAATGGATCAGATCTTCCTTGAGATCGCCCGGCGACAGCGTCTCATCGGCGATCTCGCGCAGCGCAACAACCGGATTCTTGTCATTGTCGCGGTCGATCGTGATGGGGGCGCCCTGCGAGATTAGGCGTGCGCGGTGGCTGGCTAGCAGGACGAGTTCGAAACGGTTTTCGACCTTGTCGATGCAGTCTTCGACGGTGACGCGGGCCATGGCCTTGTCCTTTGCGAGAGCGCGGCGGCTGCCGCGGCATGATTAACGACACGAAACCGGAACGCCGCGACAGGACGGCACGTGCAGCTCCGATTTCTGGAATTAGTCGCCCGGATACAATCAAAACAGCACAAGTTCAAGTTTTTCCTGCGCCCGGCGCTCACATCTTCCCAGCCCCATGTTAGAATACGACATTTCCCCGACCCGGCCGAAGGCTACAGATATGGATTGTATTTCAGGCGGCGTCCTCGGAAATCTCCACCAGCAATCGTAAATTGAAGTGTGGATCAACTGGAGCAACTGCTAAAACTTGCTATATGCATCGTACGTCGCTTGGATTAATGCGTGGCATAACTTACATTATTTGCAATATCAGCAATTATTAATGTAATGCACCTATTTTCTGCGCACTTCCGCAAGGGCGGTTCGCTATAATGCGCAGGGCATGGAAAAGGAAATTACGATGTTCGATCCTCGCGAAAAAATCGCTCTTTTCATCGACGGCGCCAATCTCTACGCCGCCTCTAAGAGCTTGGGCTTCGACATCGATTACAGAAAGCTGCTGAAGGCGTTCCAGAAACGTGGCTACCTGCTGCGCGCTTACTATTACACCGCACTTATCGAGGACCAGGAATACTCCTCGATCCGCCCATTGATCGATTGGCTGGATTACAACGGCTACAAGGTCGTCACCAAACCGGCGAAGGAGTTCACGGACTCGCTCGGACGGCGCAAGATCAAGGGCAACATGGATATAGAGTTGGCGATCGACGCCATGGAGCAATCCGAAACCGTCGACCATCTGGTGATCTTCTCGGGCGACGGCGATTTCACCACGCTTGTCGAGGCGCTGCAGCGCAAGGGACGCAAGGTTTCCGTCGTCTCGACGATGTCGACGCAGCCGCCGATGATCGCCGACGACCTGCGCCGCCAGGCCGACCACTTCATCGATCTGGCAACGCTCAGGGGCGAGATCGGCCGCGAGCCGTCCGAACGCATGCCGCGCCCGCCCGAGCCCGTCTCCAACGACGCCGAGCTTTAATAGAACCCCGTTCGAATCCCGGTCGATCTGCCCCCGGCCCTCCACCCAAGCGGCACGCCGCGGATTGGGTCGCGTCGCGGACGGAAGGCGGCGTGGCAGCGACTCAGCCGCGCTCCTTCAGCAGGCGGTTCTTCTGCCGGTTCCAATCGCGCTCCTTGGACGTCTCGCGCTTGTCGTGCAGCTTCTTGCCCTTGCCGAGCGCCAGTTCCAGTTTCGCCCGTCCCCGCTCGTTGAAGTAGATCTTGAGCGGAATGAGCGACATGCCCTCGCGATTGACCGCGCCCTGCAGCCGGTTCACCTCGCGCTTCGACAACAGCAATTTGCGGCGGCGCCGGGTCTCGTGGTTGAAGCGATTGGCCTGAAGATATTCCGGCAGGTAGGAATTGATCAGCCAGATCTCGCCGCCTTCGTCGGTGGCGTAGGATTCCGCGATATTGGCCTTACCCTCGCGCAACGACTTGACCTCCGTGCCGGTCAACACAAGACCGGCCTCGTAGGTGTCGACGATCTCGTAGTTGAAGCGGGCCTTGCGGTTCTCCGCCACCACTTTCCTGACCGTCCGCTCGCTGCCCTTGGGTGCCATCAGCTCATCAATCCCGCATGCCTGAGCGCTGCATCGATGGCTGCTTCGGTCGCCGGCTCGAGCGTCGGCAGCAGGGGCGAGCGCACGGCACGGCTCATTCGCCCGAGACGATGAAGCGCAAATTTGGCCCCGCAGAGGCCAGGCTCCATGAAGATAGCCTTGTGGAGCGGCATCAACTTGTCTTGATATTCCAGCGCCTTGGCGTAGTCGCCGGCAAGGGTCGCCTCCTGGAATTCGGCGCAGAGGCGCGGTGCGACATTCGCCGTCACGGAGATGCAGCCGACGCCGCCATGGGCGTTGAAGCCGAGCGCCGTCGCATCCTCACCGGAAAGCTGGACGAAACTCTTGCCGCAGGCCATGCGCTGCTCGGAAACGCGCTCGATCTTGCCGGTCGCGTCCTTGACACCGATGATCGTCGGATAGGCCTTTGCCAGCGCGGCCATGGTTTCGACGCTCATGTCGACCACCGAGCGGCCCGGAATGTTGTAGATGACGATCGGCAGCTTCACGCTTTCGGCAATCGCGGCATAGTGAGCGAAGAGCCCCTTCTGCGTCGGCTTGTTGTAGTACGGCGTCACCACCAGAATGGCATCCGCGCCAGCGTTCTCTGCGTGCTGTGCAAGTTCGACCGCCTCAGTCGTGTTGTTCGAGCCGGCGCCGGCGATCACCGGCACGCGACGCGCCGCCGCTTCGACGCAGAGCTCCACCACCTGCTTGTGTTCGTCGTGCGAAAGGGTCGGCGATTCACCGGTCGTGCCCACCGGCACCAGGCCGTGGCTACCCTCTTTTATCTGCCATTCCACATGCGCGACGAAACTTGCCGCATCCACCGCGCCGGTGGACGTGAACGGGGTTACGAGTGCGGGAATGGAACCCTTGAACATGCACAACTCCTGACGGCTGAAGGGGCAAACACACGCCCACGCTTTGGCCGCAATCGACGGTTAGAAACTGCCGCACCATAATCATGTGACATGGCCGCGGCAAGCGTCGGAGAGGCGCATTTCCTGCCAGATTTCTTGCAATTGGACCGCTCGATGCGCGTCGCAAACGGCAGGGATGCACGATGGCGGGCTTTTGCCGGCGATTGCGTCGATGGCGGATGCCCGCTAACTTTTCGTTAGAGAATCCGGCAGCTAATGAAGTTGAGAGAAACGGGGAAGCACGGGGCTTGATGCGCGGACCACTCTTTCTGCCTGTCGCCGCCATTCTCGGTGCCGCGATGCTGGCGTCCTCCGCCCTCGCAGCCGAGACCCGCATGCCCGTACCGACGGGCAAGCCCGGCGCTACCAGCAAATCGGGACGCGTGGTGGCCAACGAGGTCACCGGAGCCATACGGGCCGCGGTCGCGCCTGTCGCGGCAGATCTGAAGGCCGGGCTCGACGCGCTGTCCGATCGCAGGCCGACCGAGGCGATCACCATCCGCAACCGAATGGGTGCGGGAACGCTCGACCGGCATATCCTCACCTGGGCGATCGCCGTCTCCGGGCAGAAGGACATCCCCTCTTACGAAATCGCCGAAGCGCAGCGCGAGCTTCAGGGCTGGCCCGGCTTGAAGACGCTGCGCGCCCATTCCGAACGCGCCCTTTCCCGCGAAAATCCGCGTCCGGTGGACATAATCGCCGCATTCGGCTCGACCCGGCCCGAAACGGCCGACGGCGCCATCGTTCTCGCACGCGCGCTCACCGCCGAGGGAAAAAGCGGCGCGGCCACGCAGCACCTCCGAGCCGTCTGGTCCAAGGAGGTGCTGGACAGAGGGATGGAAAGCAAGATTCTTTCGGAATTCTCCTCTTTGCTTACAACCGCCGACCACAGGCGCCGCATGGAGATGCTTCTTTACCGCGGCCGCGTCGAGCAGGCGCAGCGGTTCAGCGAACTGGGCAAGGCGCAATCGCTCTACAGGGCCTGGGCTGCGGTCATCCGCGGCAATGGCAAGGCGGCGGCGCTGATCGCAGCGATCGATCCATCCTGGCGCGACAATCCTGCCCATCTCTTCGTGCGCATCGAGCACCTGCGCAAGCAGGAGAAGTTCCAGGAAGCGGCAAAGCTTCTCGCTTTGGCGCCGAAGGACAGCAATGCCCTCGTCGATCCCGGCGAATGGTGGACGGAACAAAGGATCGTCAGCCGGGGCCTGCTCGACAAGGGCGACTTCCGCGGCGCCTACCGGGTTGCCGCCCACCACGCCGCAACCGAGGCGACCGACATCGTGGATGCCGAATTCCACGCCGGATGGTACGCGCTCCGCGGACTGGAAGATTCAACGACCGCGGCACGCCACTTTCGCAAGATCCTCGAGGCGTCCAGCCGGCCGATTTCGGCCTCGCGGGCCTGGTATTGGCTGGGACGTGCCGCCGAGGCCGGCGGTCCCGGGCGTTCGGACGAATATTTTGCCAATGCGGCCCGCTATCCCGCTACATTCTACGGGCAGCTCGCTGCGGCGCGGCTCGGGCGCCCAATCCTCAACGTCGCCTATCCCTCGCCGACCGCGGAGGAGCGCGCGCGGCTGGAAGGCCGCGAAGCCGTTCGGGCGATTGAACGGCTGGAAGCTGCCGGCCACGGCTGGCGAGCGGAGAGCCTCTACCGGGCGCTCGCCGAGGACCTCGCCAGCCCCGGTGAACTCGCCATTCTCTCGGCACGAGCGGAAAAGGCGGGTAATCATCAGCTGTCCCTGCAGATCGGCAAGATCGCCTTCGGCCGCGGCATCGATGTCGCCGCGCTTGCCTTTCCACTCGGCGTCATTCCGTCGGACGCCAATATCAGCGGCGCCGGAAAGGCACTTGCTTACGCCATCGCCCGGCAGGAAAGCGCCTTCAATCCGGCCGCAGTTTCGGCGGCCAATGCCCGCGGCCTGCTGCAGCTTCTGCCGGCGACCGCCAAGGGCGTCGCCAGCCGCTACGGCCTTGCCTATTCCAAGGACCGCCTGACGACGGACGCCGGGTACAACGCCACGCTCGGTTCGCATTATCTCGGCGAGCAGATCGACAGTTTTGGCGGCTCCTACATCCTGACATTCATCGCCTACAATGCCGGCCCCGGCCGCGTCCCGGAATGGCTGGCGCGCTACGGCGACCCGCGCGGCAAGCCGATCGACGAGGTGGTCGACTGGATCGAGCGCATTCCCTTTCAGGAAACGCGCAACTATGTTCAGCGGGTGATGGAGAATTACCAGGTCTACAAATCCCGACTTGGGCAGCAGGCGGACATCGTCGCCGACCTGAGGATGGGCCGCAACCCTTCCTGAGCGGCAGCCCCCGCAGGCAAGGGCAATCTCCGGCAATGTAAGCGAAGGTGGAGCCATGCGAGAGCATCTGGTGCGTGAGGAACAGGTGTTTCGGGAGCACTATTTTCACGCAAGGGACGGCCTCAGGCTCTATGGCAGACGCTACGGCAGCGATGGCATAGGGCGCGATGAGAAGACGCCCATCGTCTGCTTGCCCGGACTGACGCGCAACAGCCGCGATTTTCATCGTCTGGCAGCTTTCCTTGCCTCGCCCGACGGCGGTGCTTATCCCGTTGTCACGCTCGACTATCGCGGCCGGGGACAGTCGGAGCGCGACAGCGACAAGAGCCGTTACGCGATCGCCGTCGAGGCAGGGGATGTCATCGCGGCCTGCGCGCATTTCGGCATGAGCAAGGCGACCTTCATCGGCACGTCGCGGGGCGGCCTCATCCTGCATCACCTCATCATGTCAGCCCCTGCCCTCATCGCCCGTGTCGTGCTCAATGACATCGGTCCGGTAATCGAGATCGACGGGCTGCTGAGGATCAGGGACTACCTCAATGATCCGGCGAGCCCGAGTAACTGGGCGGAGGCTCCAAGCTTCCTGCAGCGCGAGCACGGAGCAGACTTTCCCACTCTCCGACCACAGGACTGGCGAGAAATGGCCGAAGCGATCTATCGGGATGAAGGCGGAGTTCCGATCGCAGATTTCGACCCGGAGATCGCAGCGCAACTGCAAGGCCTCACCAGCGAAGCCGTGCTGCCGTCGCTGTGGCCGCAATTCGAGGCTTTCGCAGGCGTACCGATGATGGTTGTCCGGGGCGAATATTCGCGGTTGCTCAGCGAGTCTTCCGTCCGGGAAATGGCGCGGCGACACCCCGGCCTGGTTGCAGTCACCGCTCCCGGCCAGGGCCACGCGCCGCTCCTGCACCTCAATGGCCTCCGAAACGAGATCGCCGCCTTTATTCAAGGCTAAGCAAGATCCCAATGGTCCCCGAACTGGCGCGCTTGCCCAGCGGCAAGATGGAATCTCGTTCCGCGTCGCAGCTTCCCTACACAAAGCGCATAAAGAAAAAGCCCGGCTCAAGAGCCGGGCTTTTCCCTACTGACCGAGGTCAGGTCAGATTAGAAGTCACGCTGCAGGCGCAGGAAGCCGCTGACCTGCTCTTCAGCGTTATCCGGATCCGTGTAGTTGATCGTGAAGCGCGAAGCGAGGCCTTCGGTGATCTGGTAATCGGTGGTGATACCAACACGCCACTGATCGTCACCGGAGTCGAAGCCGCCAGCACCATCGTTCAGGTCACCCCAATACTGGGCGCCGGGGGTGATCTTGAACTTCTCGGTTGCCTGGAAGGCATACGAAGCAGCAACGCTCCACTCGGAGTCAGACCAGTAAGCGTTCGGGTCGGATGCCCAGATAGCAGCGGCCTGGAAGGTGCCCGGACCAACGTCTGCGGAGAGCAGAGCGCGGATCGCGCCTTCTTCAACTTCGGTGTCGAAAGAGCCGAGCAGGTCGAAGCTCACGCCGCCGAGCGTAGCGGAAACGATACCTTCAACGCCAACACCATTAGCCTTCGTGGTAGCGCCTTCGAGTTCATCAACAGCGATACCAGCCTGGAAGGTGCCGCCGTCGTAGAGGTAAGCGATCGAGTTGAATTCGGTGTTCTCGCCGATCGAGTCGGTTTCACCGTTCAGACCCTTATCCCACCAGCTGTAGAAGAAGCCAGCCTTGAGGCCGCCGAGCTGGATGTAGGCTTCATCGACGTCGATCAGGCTATCGCCAGCGTCGCTGTCGTTGTCGGCGTTGAACTCAGCAGCGAAGAAGCCGGTGAGCGTGCCGTACTCGGTGTCGCTCTTGGCGTCGAACGAGATGTAAGCGCGGGAGAAGACATCCCAGTCCGACGTGGACTGACCGTCAGCGAAGCCATCGCCATCGTTGTCGTTTTCAAGGTTGAAACGGTTGTCAGCGGCGTCACGGCCGAAGTCGCCCTGTACGCGGATGAAGCCGCCGATCTTGAGGCAGGTTTCCGTGCCCGGGATGTAGAAGTAGCCCGTGCCGAAGGCGTCGCAGACGCGAACGTATTCCATGGGCTCCGGCTCGGCAGCGACGATAGCGTCGGCAGCCTGAGCGCCGGATACTGCTGCGAGAGCAGCAGCGGAGCCGAGAAGAAGGCTCTTGATGTTCATTTCTGACCTCCAGTCAAAAGTTTCAAACGGGTCTGGGTTTCTTTGCTGAAGGACAGCGTTCCCTGCCCCATCCCCAACGTTCAAGAAGTCGGACGATCAACCGCCCTTGCTTCCGGAGTTGAAAATACAAAACCGGGTGGGGCGCGCAATGTCCAACTTGTCAGATCAACTGCTTTGCGCTGCCCTTCCCTGATCCCTGTTGCTGAAACGACACAAAATCGCCCCAGACGGCCGGAGGTCATTAACAAACCATTAAGAAAATCCTTTAGCCACGGGGGGTTAGCACCGGGGTTCAACGCAGCATTTGTTTCAGAAAGAGGCAGAAAAGGGCCCAAAACGGGGGCAAAACCGGGCAACGGGGCTGCGGGGCGCCTGCTTCGCACACGCCTCGGTCCGGCCAGAGCGCCGCTCGACGAGCCGGAGCCGGAGGCTTTCCGGACGATTCCCGGAGAATCAGCGGCCGGAGATTCGCGGCTGTCCTGCGTCGTCGCGCAGAGCCCTGAGGACGTGCGGACCTTCGTGCGCGAAGTCGTTTTGGCGACTCGTCTTGGAAAGGCTTCGACCCCCCGCCGACAGAAGTGGGCATGCGCTTTACCGCCAAGGCGGTCGGCAGCTTCAGAACGGCTTTGCGGAAATGGCGGAGAAGAAGGGATTCGAACCCTCGATACCGTTTCCGGTATACTCCCTTAGCAGGGGAGCGCCTTCGACCACTCGGCCACCTCTCCGTTAGCGCCCTGATAGGGGCAAACGCCTTGCCGATCAAGAGGATTTTGAGGCTGTTGGCGATTTTGGCCAATTTGCCATCTTGCAGGTCATTGCAGTTGAAAACGCGAACGAGTCGGGAACGCGCCGGCACGCGCAGCACAAAATTGGCACAAGGAAATCGCGATCCGTTCTCACCGCCGCAATGCTGCCCCGTCGCGCTGGCTCGCTTCGATCCTCTGCAATATCTCCCGCATAACCCGCGTGTCTGCCAAAAGGCTGTTCAGCGTGGTCTCCACCGCCCTCATTGAGGTTGCCGCCTCTGCCGCTTGTTTCTCGACGGCCGACAATCTGAGTTCGTGATTGTCGAGCTGCCGCACTGTCGTCTCTACGGCCGTCACCCGGTTTTCAAGACGATCGATCGAGCGGCCATGAGCATCCTGATTGGCGCCCACCCTCTCCCACGTCGCGCCCCAGGCTATGACGCCCCCGGCGAAACCGAACAGGATGACGAGGGTGTTCAGATTCCATTCGAACTTCCATGTTGCAGTTTTCACGACGGTTTTTTCTTCGTTTCCGTTTTCCAATCCCCGGCCCTGGTATGCAATGCGAATGTCTGAAATGGTTTACTGCGCCACGTCGTGGCGGGCGCATTCGCTCTGCGTCCAGGCGCGGGCGCCGCACAGGCCCGCGACTGTCTCGTCGATCTTGTCTTGATCGGCTGGCGTTGCGCCGCGGGGCCGATCAGCGACGTGCCGACGACCGCCCTAGCCGCCTGGTTGAGGCGGTTTTTCGATGCACTGACCTGTTGCGTTGACGTACAGCCGGCCGCGCTTAATGCACAGACGTCGATTAAAGCGAGCAGCGTCAGCTTCATTTCGCAGTTCTCCGATTGCCTTGTTGGTTGCGGAATCGAGTTCGGGCGCTCCAGCTTCCGCCCCTCTTCCTTCGCCGCCGGGATGATCCAGACGGCCTTGACTGCCTGCATAACGAGGAAGACGAGGACGACACCTACAAGCGCGCCGGCGGCGAGGCTGAGACGGCTGAGCATCAACCCGCCTCCCGAACACGACGGACGAAATACCAGACGCCGACGAGAACCGCGGCGACCATCGCGAGGGCAAGCGCCCTGCACCGGTCCATTGCCGGCGAATAGCGCGCCTCCTGCGGACAACAGGCCGCCGAGCGGGCCCCACGCTTCCGGCTTCTTCAGCACCTCGCCAAGTCCTATATCGCGGCTGTCGGCCTTCGCGCTGGCCTCCGGCTGTGTCTTGGGCCTCTCCACGGTCTGGCCGCTGGCGTCGGCCGCCAAGCGCAGCGCGTTGCCGAGAACGCCAGGCTGGTCTTTCCATTCGCCCTTCGGATCCTTGCCGGTGACCCGGATGGTCCAGCCGCGGCCGTTGACGGGAAAACCTGTCTTGGCATTGGTGAGCGACCGCAGGAAGCGCATGTAGGCATCGCAATAGGCGCGGATCAGCGTTGATATGCCGCCCGCACGGCCGCGAGCGTCTGCTCGCCGACGTGCCCATCCTCGCGAACACCGAGCGTCTCCTGCAGGATCTTCACAGCCCGCGACGGCCCAGACATGACGCCGCTGTTGAACACGGCATAGTCCAGACCGGGCGGCAGATCGCCGCCGCTTTGCCCCCAATAGGAGCGCCGATAGATATCCTCGGCCTCCTCCCGGCTCATCGCCTTCACCTGGGCGGCGGTGACCGACTTGACGCCGCGGTGTGCCGCCAGCGTCTGCCGCGTGATGCCGTACTTGGTGCCGACGAGAGCGCCGTTCAGGTAGTTGCCCCTGTCGCCTTTCTGATTGGAATAGCCGCCCTCATCCCCGAACGTGAGTTCGAGGGCGACGGGAAGGTTTCCCGAGCCATATGTTTCACCTGAATGTAGGGGGTTGCAGTCTTGCCCTATGGGCACCAAAAACCCCGCCTAAGCGGGGAATGCGAGCGTGAGAAAGTTGACCTGCAGAACGTCGGGAAGATTGCCCTCACCAACTGCGCCATGGCAGACGGGGCCATCGCAAGACTCGCTTGGTCAGCATCTGCATCCAAGTAAGTTCGCTTCGAACTCCGGTCTGCCCGCTAATCGATCCGCGGGCAGCCAGGTTCAGCCCCAAAGATAACGCGATTGCGCTCTCCTCGGCGCCCGATCCCTTTAACCTCGATTGAATGTCTCGTCGTTCGCCCGATTCTCGGCTTTCGAAGATACTGCCTTGACATGTAAAGCGCCTGACGCTCGGTACACTGATACGCTTCCCGGGGGTAATCCTCGCGATAATATCGCCGCGGCCTGTATTCATCATAATACCGGGGGACATATCCGCCGCCGATGTAGACGTCGAAGTCTTGAGAAACACTGACGCCCGGCGCGGCAGTCAGCGCGGTCGCAAACGCGAGAAGAATCTTGAACGGTAAACCGGCCATCTTCGGTCTCCTCTGGTCAGGATCACGATTCTAGTGCTTCAATGATGAATAGAGTCCGAACGTTCCTTGAAACCCTCTCGGTCCGTAAAGGGTCAGCAAGACCAGCGCCGCCAAGGAACAAAAATAAGCCCCGCACGGTAATCGGGGCTTTGCTCTTGATAGCTCGGACTCAGTGTTTGATTATCATGCCTTGGCCTGTTGGGAGCGTAAGAACCATATGTCCCCGAGCCGCCGTGAACTCGTTCCACATTTCATACTGATCCTCATGCCCTTGAAATGCGTAGTCGTCCAAGACGATCGGGGCGCCCGGGACGATACGGTCCCACACCCGTTCGATGCACTGCTTTTCATACTTGGCGACGTTCAAATCAACGTGCAGATAGGCGATTTTCCCAACTGGCGACGCATCCAGCGTCCCGGGCAAATTGCCCCTCACCAGACGGGCATTTGCGAACTTGGAAAAGTTGCGCTTGGCAATCTCGAAGACGTCCGAATAGAGCCCGTCGTTAGCACGCTTGGCTTTTTCTTCCGCTTCTCCGCTCAGGCTCTCTGTCGGTATGCCGGCGAAGGTGTCGAAGAGCCAGAATGAGCGGTTTTGCTTCCCAAAGTCCAGATAGTCGCACACCGTCATCGAGACGAGGCCGCCGTTCACTCCGAACTCAACGAAGTCGCCTTCAAGGTTCAGAGCGTTGCTGGCCGCCCAGCAACAAACATGGGCTCGCCAACGGATGTCCGGAACATCGCGCTTCTTGCCAAACGCATGCTTGTTGCCATCCCGACCGAATTCCCAGGCCGTCTTGAACCGCGGTTCATCCAAGAAGCCGAGATTCTTCTTGACCACCCGCACATTGTCCGAGTGAAAGCCAGGCAGCGCCTTATCCCCGTTCAGGAACAAATTCACTCGCCTCTTAAACTCGCGCATCCCCATAGTCGATCCTCGATGACCAGATCGAGGTCAATTACAAGGGGCGTCTGGCCAAAGCAAGCTGCGGTTCCAATCTAGATGCCGACCGAAGATAGCCACATCTCGTCTATTTGTTCATCCGTCAGGCCCAGAGATGTCCCGAGCGCCCCAATCGGCGGATGGAAGTCACGCCGGCTGCTGATTGAGACCTATGTGGAAGGGGATGCCGTCCGGGAAGTTATTGACCGGGTTTTCGGCAAAAAGAACAACGTTTGACACAAAATTGGCACACGCTGTGCCGCTGAATGTGCGTTTCTCCGGTGGAGAGGACAGGTATTTCCCGGACCCTACCATGTCGATGATCATGCATCTCGCGCAAGGAAAGCCCGGCCAGTCGGCCGTTGCCTATCCGCATTATCACATAGAGCGTCGCTGCCGGATTCTCGTCATCGGCAGTCAGTTGAAGGCGACGACCAGATATCGGGCGCTGCTGCGGCACATTTCCATCGGCGGCGCCATGCTCGACTTCAACGCCGCAATCCTCCTGCCGAAGCACTTCTTTCTGGAAGTCGATGGCTTCAAGGAGGAAATCGGCTGCGCCGAAGTGCACCGCAGCGGTCCCGAACTCGGGCGTGCGATTCAACATGCTGCTGGCGCAGGATTTCCTGAGCAGGCTGATTCGTGTCCAGTTCTCGAGCGGGTTGTGGGCCGGGCAAGGCCCTACTCTAAGGCCGGATGGCGTTCATTAGATTTCTATTGAAGATCTTCAAGCGATTGCAAGATTGCTGAAGGAAACTGACTGTCGACCTTGCAGGCGTCTCGCGCCTCACGGGTGCCGGCAAATGACTTGCCGGCGTCTGGCAAACTCCCTTGGGCCGGCGGGCGTAAGACCGCGTGACGTGTGTTGGGCGTACGCCGCTACCGGAGCACGACGCATGCTGCAGTCGACCATGTATTCGCTTGTCCCATCTCCGCTCTACGAGCGGCGCTACGACCGCTTCGCGATCGGGCATGCCGCAACGCTGATGTCGGTGCGGCCGGCCCTCGGCGGCGTGTCGATCCACGCTTGCAAGATGATCGATATCTCGCGCGGTGGAGCGAGTTTCTCCGTAAGCACGACAATCGGCCTGTCTTCGCATTACTATCTCCACATCATCGGAACGAATTTCCGGATTGGCTGCGCCGAGGTCCACCGGCGGGACAACCGAATCGGCGTGCAATTCATCAAGGCCATCGACGAGACTTTCCTTCACCAAATCGTACGCCACGAATTTTTCACGGGTCAGTCCGGCAACGCCAAACCTGCGGCCAGCGCCTATCGCCCCGCACCTGCGAGGCAGACGGTCGCATTGCCGGGCAGAAGCTGACCGCAGTCACTTTTGCGCATTCCGCTCGGCGTCGCGATGCGATAACTTCCGCGGCGCTTGTCGAACGGAGCTCAGGTTATCCAGATGTCTGCATTCTCTCGTTTCACGCCGCTTATCCAATCTCTGCCGGCCACGATTCCGTTCGTCGGTCCGGAAGCGATCGAGCGGCAGCGCGGCCGCGGGATCGCGGCCCGCATCGGCGCCAACGAGAGCGGATTCGGCCCGGCCGATTCGGTATTGCGCGCCATTGAGCGAGCCGCCACCGAAACCTGGAAATATGCCGATCCCGAAAATTACGACTTGAGGCATGCGCTCGCGGCGCATCTCGGTACATCGCCGGCCAATATTGCCGTCGGAGAGGGAATCGACGGTCTGCTCGGGCAGATCGTCCGCCTCGTCATCGAGCAGGGCATGCCGGTGGTCACTTCGTTCGGAGGCTATCCGACTTTCAATTACCACGTCGCAGGACATGGCGGCCGGCTCGTCACCGTACCTTACGTCGATGACCGCGAAGACCTCGATGGCCTGCTTGCCGCCGTGAAGCGCGAGGCGGCGCCGCTCGTCTATTTTGCCAATCCCGACAATCCGATGGGGAGCTGGTGGCCGGCCGAACGCGTCATCGAGTTCGCGGCCGCCCTGCCGGAAACGACACTGCTCATCCTAGACGAAGCCTATTGTGAAACGGCTCCGCCCGAGACTCTGCCGCCGATCGATGGCCTGATCGACCGGCCGAACGTCATCCGAACCCGCACCTTCTCCAAGGCCTATGGTCTCGCCGGCGCGCGCGTCGGCTATGCGCTGACGACGCCGGGTACCGCACAGGCCTTCGACAAGATCCGCAATCATTTCGGCATGAATCGTGTCGGTGTCGCTGCGGCGATCACCGCGCTTTCCGACCAGCAATATCTGAAGGAAGTGACGCAGCGGATCGCGGCGTCGCGCGACCGGATCGCGCGCATTGCGCGTCATGCCGGGCTTCTGCCGCTACCCTCGGCGACGAATTTCGTCGCTGTCGACTGCGGACGGGATGCGGCCTACGCCCGGGCGATCGTCGACCGGCTGATGAGCGATCACGGCATCTTCATCCGTATGCCGGGCGTCGCGCCGCTCAATCGCTGCATCCGCATCAGCACGGGGCCTGACGCCGAGATGGAATTGCTGGAGTCCGCCCTGCCCGCAGTGCTCCAGAGCCTGGCCGAGACTTAGAGCACTGTCACGCGCTCCCGTATGGGGTCAATGCACGGTCATCCATTCGCGTGCCGCGCGCAGAGCCGCGGCAAGGTCGGTCTTGCTCATCGTCGCCGCAAGGTCAGCGCGAAGGTCGGCTGCGCGGTCCGAGCCTTTGATGGCGGCGATGTTCAGCCACTTATGGGCGGCCACCAGGTCGACCGGCCGGCCGCGACCGGTCGCATAGGCGAGGCCCATTTCGCAAAGAGCGTCGGCCCGGTTTTCGCCGCCCAATGCCGCATCCGACGTGATCTCGAAGTGAAAGCGTGCCATTTGTCTTGTCCCTGTCGTTCTTTGTTGGTTCAGCCGAAGCGGCACGCCCCCTTCGGGGCGCGCCCGGCTTCAGTTGCTTGTTTATTGTCCCTGTTTCAGTCTTGCCTCTTGGCGGGCTTTCCGGTGACGCGCCGTCTTCTGCGGCGTCGGCTCCGGTCTGATTTGGCGGGGCGTTGTCTCCGCTCGTCTTATGGTTCGAGTATGCCCCGGGGCCTTCAATACGCGCTTAAAATGCATGATTAATTTGCCGCAAACAAAGTTCAAACACTTGGTAAACTTGGGTTTTTGTTAAGCATCGGAGCGCCTGGAGGACCGACAAACCGGTTCAAAATTTACGAAAAATTCAATCTCGGATTTCAACCGGTCGCTAACCAAGAACAAATCTGCCGCTCGACCGCTGGCGCCTTCCGCGACGCATAACCAGCGTTCAGCCGCGGCGATTTTCGCGCTGCTGGCACGTATTTACCTTTACGTACGCGTAAGTTATCGTGCAGCGCTCAGGCGGCGAGGAGGCCGCCGGCGCGAGGTATCCAGATCGCGGCGGCTGGCAGCCGACCGCCTCCAAAGGAGGACTTTGAATGATTCGAACTTTGCTCGTCAGCGCGGCGCTCGCCTTCGGAGTGGTGGGAGCGGCCCAAGCCGCCGAACCAATTCTCGGCACCTGGAAGACAGCGAGCGGAGCCACGGCGGAAATCGCCCCATGCGGCGGCGCCTTCTGCGTGACGCTGAAGACGGGCAAGCACGCCGGCAAGCGCATCGGCAACCTTGCCGGAACCGGTGGCAGCTACAGCGGCGAGATCACCGACCCGGAAAACGACAAGACCTATAGCGGTTCGGGTTCGGTCGACGGCAATTCGCTGAAGATGAAAGGCTGCGTGCTTAAAGTGCTGTGCAAGTCCCAGACCTGGACGCGGCTTTAGTTCTTTCAGAATCAAGCGAGGGCGGTCTGCCGTGGCCGCCCTCGCCGTCGTTTCAGCGGGCGCGCTGCCCGAACAGGATTTTCTGCGCTTCCTCGTCCTCGGCAAGGCTCTTCTGACGGGCTCGCTCTTCCTTGCCCACCTCGATCGCCGTCTGGACCGCCGGTCGGGCGAGCATCGTGTCGAACCAGCGCTTCAGGTTCGGGAAATCATTGAGATCCTGTCCCTGGTTCTCGTGCGGGATCACCCAACCGATGGCGGCCATGTCGGCGATCGAATATTCGCCGGCAAGGAACGGCCGATCGATGAGCCGCTTGTTCATCACGCCATAGAGGCGGTTCACTTCATTGGTGTAACGGTCGATGCCGTATCGGATCTCCTCCGGCGCATAGAGCCGGAAATGATGGGCCTGCCCCGCCATCGGGCCCAGACCGCCAACCTGCCAGTAGAGCCATTGCTCGACCTCGACGCGGGCGCGCTCGTCGGCCGGGTAGAACTTCCCGTATTTGCGGCCGAGATATTGCAGGATCGCGCCGGATTCGAAGATCGATATCGGCTCGCCGCCCGGACCGTCCGGATCGATGATGGCCGGCATGCGGTTGTTTGGCGATATCCTCAGGAAATCCGGCGCGAATTGGTCGCCGCGGCCGATATTGATGTATTTGACCGCATAGGGAACGCCGAGCTCCTCCAGCATGATGGTGATCTTCCAGCCGTTCGGTGTCGGCCAGTAATAGAGCTCGATGGGAGCGGTCATAGGCGGTGTCTCCTAAGGTTGCGGGGCACACACACGTAGGAACGCACGCCGACGCCGGCAAGGGCACGGCGCCCAAGATGAACGGCAGATGAACGAGCATCTCAGCAAGAATTCAGTTTGGTTGTGCGAAAAGACGCTCAATCGATTTGAACGCGCTCCAGCCCACGGACAGAACAATGGATATTCTCGCTCGCCGCCTCACCATCATCAGCCTTCTGATGGTCGTATTCGCGATGTCGCTTGCCGCCGCAGTCGGCGCCGATACGGAGCGTCGCCGCCAAAACACCTATATCGGCTCGCTGACCGACTGCACCGCCCATACGGCGCAATATTGCCAAGCCAAGCTGTAGAGGAACACTCAAATGGCCGCCCTCGTCTCTTCCGCCATCCTCTCGCTCCGGCTCCTGGTACTCACGGGCCTGCTGATGGCGCCGATCGGAGCGGTCGCTTACAACAAGGCCACCGGCGCCGGCATCGGAAAGCATGGCGCCGGCCTCGTTCTCTTCGTCACGCTGCAACGCCAGGCGATGAGCTGATCCTCGCCCGGGTGGGCCGAGGCTGAAAACCTGCCTCACTCCCACAGTGGCACCGCAGGAAACGAAATTCCCTCTTGCGCATGCTCTGACTTTTCGATCCCTTCGCGGTTGAAAGGTCGCCAGATGCCAGCATTCGCCCTCTATTCACTCGCCGCGGTCGCCGAAATCGCCGGATGCTTTCCCTTGTGGGCCTGCTCCGCCTCGGCAAGTCCTTTTGGTGGCTCCTTCCGGGGATGGGGTCGCTGGCGCTCTTTGCCTGGTTCTTGACGATGATAGCCGTGCCGGCGGCCGGACGCGCCTACGCCGCTTATGGAGGGGTCTATATTGCAGCTTCGCTCGTTTGGCTCTGGCTTGCCGAGGGCGTGCGGCCCGACCGCTGGAACCTGGACCGGTATGGCCGTGGCGCTTGTCGGCACGACGATCATTCTCGTCGGGCCACGTTAGACGGCACTATTCAAACGCGTATCTTGTCGTTTGCTTGTCAGATGCCGCAGCCTATAATACGCCATGGACACACGAATCTCTGCAAACTCTATCCTTTCCGTCGCCACCCCTGAAGCCTTCGAGCCGCAAACCTTCGACGATCCGGCCGCGGCCGTCGATTGCTTGCAGGCTCTCTACGAACGCAATACCCGGTTCCTCTGCGAGGCTTTCGAGGGGCTGGGCAAGAACGGTCGGCCGGTCACGCGTTTCCGCGCCTGCTACCCGCAGGTGAGCATCGAGACGAGCAGCTTTGGACATGTGGATTCCCGGCTCTCCTTCGGTTATGTCAGCGCGCCCGGCGTCTATACGACGACGATCACGCGGCCGCGGCTTTTCCGTCACTATCTGAAGGAGCAGTTCGGCCATCTGATGCGCAATCACGGCGGCGGCGTCACCGTCTCGGAATCGTCGACACCGATCCCTCTGCACTTCGCGTTCGGCGAGAGCGCCCATGTCGAGGCGTCGGCAGCCGATACCATCGACATCCCGCTGCGCGACCTCTTCGATGCGCCGGACCTGACGACGACGGATGACGAGATCGCCAACGGCTCCTATGAGCCTGGGCCGGGCGAGCCCTCGCCGCTCGCACCTTTCACGGCGCAGCGCATCGATTATTCGCTCGCCCGCCTCAGCCACTATACGGCGACCAGCGCCACGCACTTCCAGAACTTCGTGCTCTTCACGAACTATCAGTTCTATGTCGACGAGTTCTGCGCCTGGGCACGCCAGCAGATGGCGGTAGGCGGCAACGGCTACACCGCCTTCGTGGAGCCAGGCAACATCGTGACGCCCGCGGGCGCCGACAGGCCCGAGGCCGACTATACGCTTGCCCGCCTGCCGCAGATGCCGGCCTATCACCTGAAGAAGAAGGGCCACGGCGGCATCACCCTGGTCAATATCGGTGTCGGGCCCTCGAACGCCAAGACGATCACCGACCACATCGCCGTCCTGAGGCCGCATGTCTGGCTGATGCTCGGCCACTGTGCCGGGCTTCGCAACAGCCAGCGGCTCGGCGATTATGTCCTGGCGCATGCCTATATGCGCGAGGATCACGTGCTCGACGACGACCTGCCGGTGTGGATTCCCCTGCCCGCATTGGCGGAAGTGCAGGTCGCCCTGCAGGATGCGGTGGCGGAAGTGACCGGTTATCAGGGTTACGATCTCAAGCGGATCATGCGCACCGGCACGGTCGCGACGATCGACAACCGCAACTGGGAACTGCGCGACCAGCGCGGCCCGGTCAAGCGCCTCTCGCAGGCCCGCGCCATCGCGCTCGACATGGAATCGGCGACGATCGCCGCCAACGGCTTCCGCTTCCGGGTGCCCTATGGAACGCTGCTCTGCGTCTCCGACAAGCCGCTGCACGGCGAATTGAAGCTGCCCGGCATGGCGACGGCCTTCTACCGCACGCAGGTCAGCCAGCACCTGAAGATCGGCATCCTGGCGCTGCAGAAGCTCGCCGCCATGCCGCCGGAGAAACTGCATTCGCGCAAGCTCAGAAGCTTCTACGAAACGTCGTTCCAGTAGGACGCATCAAGCCTTGGGCCGCAGCACGAGCGATAGCAACGTGCCGGCCACGGCCGAGGCGATGATGATGAGATGGGCGTTGACGCTGGCGCGCCCGAGGATCTCCAGCGCCGCCTTTCCACCGGACGCGCCGAAGGCGACCGCCCCGGCAACGATCGCAGCCGCATAGGTGCCGACGCCGGCCGGCGCGTGAACGGGGAGAACGGACGAGAGCTCGCCTCCAAGTGCACCGCCGAAGGCGGCGGCAAGCGGCGCGACGCCCATGATCGCCAGCACCCAGGCGAGCACCGCGACCTTGACCCCCCAGTTCAGCATCGTCATCGCAGAGGCGCGCAGGAACGCCGGAACATGCTCCGGCAAACCCGCCTCTATCTCGTCGACATGGGGCACGAGCGGCGCCGGAGCCACGCGGCGCACCAGGCGAAGAATCCTGGTCTTGAGCAGGAAGAAAGCAAGCGGCGAGAAAAAGGCCGTCGTCCAAAGCAGCCACGCGACCATCTGATTGCTGCGGCCGATGACCAGGCCTATCGCCGCTACGGTGAGCAGCGCATGCAGGTCCAAGAGACGCATGACGAGCAGCGCCGATGTTCCGCGAAGCAGCGGAACGCCGAATTCGGCACGCATGAGCAGCGGAAAGCTCGTCTCGCCGGCCCTGAAGGGCAGCATGATGTTGAGAAGATTGTGGACCTGCGTCACGCGAAAGAGCGCCAGGAATTTGCCCGCGGTCTGCTCCGGAAAGTAGTCGTAGATGCGGTAGCAGCGGACGAAGTAGGTCGCGATGAGAAGGCCAAGCGCGGCAAGCACCGACGAGAATCCGATGTTGGCCCATTGCTGCAGCAGGACCGACCATCCCCAGACCCACTCGACGAAAACGGCGTAAGCCGCTATCGCCGTCACGGAAATCAGTGCCATGCGGTTGCGCGCGAGCCACGCGCGCCGGCCCAACTGCCAGTCCGAATTCATGAGATGCCGATTTCCTGTACAGAGCCACGCAATGAGCGTTGGTTATCACCGTTAACTGTGCAAGAAAACCTGCGACGGCACACCGGAGAGACTGCCTTGACTCACATAGAACAACCTCTGACCGCAACGACGGGCGCCATGGAGGCGATCGAGCTGTCCATAGTGGTGCCGGTGTTCAATGAGGAGGACAGTGTCGCGCCGCTCATCACCCGCATTCAAGAGGCTATGGCCGGTTTCGACCGATCCTGGGAGTTGATCCTGGTCGACGACGGCAGCACCGACCGGACCCTGCCGAACGCCCGCAAGGAGCTTTCGCGCCCGAGCCTGCAACTGAAGATCATCGAGCTGCAGAAGAACTTCGGCCAGACCGCCGCCATGCAGGCCGGGATCGATGCCGCCGCCGGCCGGCTGATCGCCACGCTCGACGGTGACCTGCAGAACGACCCCAAGGACATCCCTCAAATGGTCGCCGCCATCGAGGAGCGCGAGCTCGACCTGCTGGTCGGATGGCGGCAAAACCGCCGGGATGGCCTCGTGCTCAGAAAGATCCCGTCCTGGTGCGCCAACTTCCTGATCGGCAAGATCACCGGCGTGAAGCTTCACGATTACGGCTGCAGCCTCAAGGTCTATCGCAGCGCGATCATCAAGCAGGTCAAGCTGATGGGAGAGATGCACCGCTTCATTCCGGCCTGGGTTGCCGGCGTCGTGCCGAGCAGCCGAATCGGTGAAATGCCCGTGACGCATCACGCTCGACACTTCGGCGCATCGAAATACGGAATCTCGCGCACCTTCCGCGTCATCCTCGACCTGCTCGCGGTCCTGTTCTTCATGCGCTACAAGGCGCGTCCCGGCCACTTCTTCGGCTCGATCGGGCTTGCGACCGGCAGTTTGAGCGCCTTCATCCTGCTCTATCTCGGGATCGACAAGTTCCTCTTCGGCAACGATATCGGCACCCGACCGCTGCTAATTGTCGGCGTCATGCTGTTCCTGTCCTCGGTCCAGCTCATCACCACCGGCATTCTCGCGGAAATGATGGCGCGCGCCTATTTCCGCGACGACGATACGGCGAGCTATATCGTCCGCCAGGTCTTCGGGCAGGACCAGCCGCATGCGTGACATCGTCGATCGGCGGCCGAACCTGGTGTTCAGCGTGCTGGCCGGCTACTTCCTGCTGTGCATCATGCTGCGCCTTGCCGCTTCGCCTTCGCTCGAGATCGACGAGGCGGAACAGGCCTTCCTGTCGCAATTCCTGCAGCTCGGATACGGGCCGCAACCGCCCTTCTACAATTGGCTGCAATACGGTCTGGCGCAGTTGATCGGCACGTCGCTCGCGACGATGACCATTCTCAAGAACGGGCTCCTGTTTCTGTGCTGTCTTTTCTACGGCCTCGCGGCGCAGCTTGTTCTCAAAGATCGACGCCTGTCGGCGATCGCGATGTTTGGTGTCTTGAGCCTGCCGCCGGTTTTCCTGCTCGCCCAGCGGGATCTCTCCCATACGGTTGCCGCCCTCTTCGCCGTTTCGCTGTTCCTCTACGGTTTTCTGCGGACACTCACGCGGCCGAGCCTTTTCTCCTATTTGTTGGCCGGCGCTGCGGTCGGCATCGGTGTGATTTCCAAGTATAACTTTGTCCTCGTGCCGATCGCCGCGATCGTTGCGGTGCTGCCCGAACCGGAACTGCGCAAGCGCATCTTCGATTGGCGAATTCTGGCGGCGATCGGCGTCGCCGGCGTCGTTGCCCTGCCGCACGGATTGTGGGTGCTTCAAAATCTCGACGCTGCTTCGTCAGGCACGTTGAACGAGATGAAGGAGCGCGCGGCAGAGGGGCGCCTCATGCAGGCGCTTCACGGCGTCTTCGCCCTCGCCTCGGCAATCATTGGCGGCAGTCTCGTCACCCTGCTTGTATTCGGCCTCGTCTTCCGCGGCAAAATCCGGACGATCTGGCAGGCTGAAAGCCAATGGACCCGGATGATCGGGCGGATGATCGCGATTTGCCTTTTGGGCGTCTTGCTTGTCGTTCTCGGCGTCGCTGCGACCCATGTCCGCGAAAAATGGCTGGTACTTTTTCTGGTGCTGCTGCCGCTTTATCTCTGTCTCAAGATCGAGGCGGCGGCGATCGATCCGGCGCCGGGCTTCCGGCGTTTCGTGCCGCTGGTTGCCTGCATTGTCCTCGGAGCCCTCGTCATCGTGTCGGCCCGGGCCGTGGTCCGTCCATGGTTCGGTGACTACTCGAAATTGAACATCCCCTATGCCGCCTTTGTCGAAGCGGTCGTCGAGGCAGAAGGCCGACCGCCTGCGCTGGTGCTGACCAATGACCGGCAGGTAGCCGGCAACATCCGCACGCGGCTTGCCGATGCTACGGTGGTAATCCCTCATCTTTCGGACGTACCTCTGCCCAACGCCGCGAAGCGGCCGCTGCTGGTGGTCTGGCGCGATAAGGCAAACCCATCGCCGCTGCTCCCTGCCAATCTGAAGGAGGCACTTCGGTCATCTGGCGTCCCGGGGTCCGCAGCAACGCCGCGCAGACTCGAAGTGCCTTACGTCTACGCGTCCGGACCGGATCGCTACGGGTTCAACTATATCTGGGTGGGCGAATAACCGCAGCCGCTATTCCGGGCCGACGAGCAGCTTCAGTTCGCCCGGATGGATGCGCAGGGCGACATCGCGCCGCTGGATTGGCACGAGTTCGCCGTCGATGACGCAGTTGATCTTGCGATCGACCTTGGGGAAATGCAGATCGACTGCCAGGGCGCTCATCTCGGTGATCAGCGGGCTTGCCCGGAAACGGCCGCGCAGAATGTCGAAGGCGAGCTTTGCGACGCCCGCCGGGCTCAGCGGCGGGGCCGTGTAGAAACCGAGATGTCCGGCCGTAACATCATCCGCATACATCAGCGTCGCGTGTCCGAAATGGTTGTTCGAGACTGAAATGGCGGAAACGTGCCTAAGCTCGCGGTGGCCGTCGGCGTCGAATTCGATCTCGAAATCCGGCGGGTTGAAGATCACGCCAATGGCGGCGCGCACGCTGGCACCGATTTTCCCGAGGCGGGAGGCGAATTTATAGGACTCGCGATAACGCACCATGCGGGCGTGCAGTCCCATCGAGAATTGATGCACGAACGCCCGGCCGTCGGCACTGCCGATGTCGCCATCAATGATTCGACCATTGGCGAGGACCTCGGGGACCCTCCAGATATCGAGCGGCAGCTTGAGGGAGCGGGCGAACAGGTTCATCGTTCCCGCAGGTATGATACCGAGCGGCATGCCGGTTCGCCAGGCAACCCCGGCTGCGGCGGAGATCGTGCCGTCGCCGCCACCGGCGACGATCGCATCGAGATCATCGCGCCGGCAGGCCGTCTCCAGCGCCGGCAGGATATCGCTCGCGGCCACCGCGGCAATTTCCATCTCATGCCCGGCGGCGCGAAATACCTCCTCGACCCTCCTACCATAGGTCTCCATATCCGTGGTGCGGAAAGTCCCTCCATCCCGATTGAAGATGGCTTTAACTCTCAAGGACTGCTCTCTCTTTCATCCGTGAAACCTTTCTGGTCCTGAGATAAGGGCGGCAGCGGGGGATTCCAGAGCACACCGGCAAAAGACTTTCGCGGCCGGTTGGTGGGTGCGGTGTCGCGGCCTCACAGGACCGGCAGCTTCAGAGGACCGGCGGTCTTGATCGTTCGGATGGCGAAATTCGAGCGAATATCCGTCACCCCGGGCAGGGTCAGCAAGGTTTCGGTGAGCAGCCTCTCATAGGCCGAGAGGTCCTCCACGACCACCTCGGCGAGGAAATCCGCATTGCCGGAAATCAGGAAGCAGGAGACCACCTCCGGTATGGCGAACAACGCCTCCTGCTGCCGTCGCGCATTTTCCTGGCTGTGCTGGCCGACCTTGATCTCGACGAAGACAGTCAGCCCCAGCCCCACCTCCTTGCGGTCGATATCGGCGCGGTAGCCGCGCAGCACGCCCGACTTCTCCAGATTGCGGATGCGCCGCAGACAGGGAGACGGCGAAAGGTTGATGCGCTCGGCGATCTCTACATTGGTCGCGCGTGCATCCTCCTGCAGGACCTTGAGGATGGCGATGTCGAATTTGTCGAGTTTTGGCATAGATGAATCACTTCTATACTAATATTGGCAGATCATTGCTTCATATACCAATACCAAGACATAGATAGCAAGGACATGCCCCGCGTGTCGGCGCTAGATTCACGCACCTGAAACACCCCACCACGACGCTGGAGGAACAAGACAATGGTTGCGCTGACACTCGATGGCCACTCCGATTCGCCTGCCGCCGGCTATGCCGGCGCCTTTGTCACGGTCTTGATCTGGGCCGGCTGGATTCTCGCGACGCGGCACACCGCCGCGACCAAGCTCGGCACCATCGATCTCGGGCTCATTCGCTATGGGATACCGGCACTGCTCCTTACCCCGGTTTGGCTGAAGGCGGGTCTCATCCCGAAAGGCTTGCCGCTGACACTTCTCGCCCTGATGGTCGCGGGATCGGGCGCCGTATTCTTCCAGGTGGCGGCTTTCGCCATCCACGCGACGCCGGCGGCCTCGGTCGGGGTGCTCCTCGGAGGCTCGATGCCGCTCGCGACGGCAATCATCGGCGTGATGCTGTTCCGGGAACGTCCGGATCCCATGCGGCTCCTCGGTTTTGCGGCGATCATCATCGGCATGACGGTCCTGCTATTCCGCAGCCTCGGCGCGTCGGACGCGCCCAGTTGGACCGGCTACCTGCTGCTGCCTGCCGCCGCGACGCTATGGGCGATCTATACGCACGCCTTCCGGCGCTCGGGTCTGAACCCGCTTGAAGGCAGCGCGCTCATCGCAATCTGGTCGTTCCTCATCCATATCGCCCTGGCGCTCGTTTTCGGCAGCACGCTCGGGAACGTGCCCGCGCAGGAGATCGGCCTGCAGGTGATGAGCCAGGGCGTTCTTTCCGGTCTTATTGCGACGCTTGCCTACGGCCTTGCCGTCCGGCGCCTCGGCGGCACGCAGGCGGCCGCCTTCACGGCCATGACGCCCGTGCTCGCGATGATTGGTGGCGGCATGCTTCTTGGAGAGACGATCGGTCCATTCGAGATTGCCGCAGCGTTTATTACGGCCGCGGGTGTTGCGCTGTCGACCGGCATCCTCTCGGCTCGGCGGGCATGAGCCTTAAAGGCAGACGGCCCGGGAGTGTGGTCCCGGGCCGATTTCTGTCACTGCTCGCGGGCCGACCCGGCCGCAACCGCAGTGCCATTCTAGCCGTGAACGATTTCACGGTGCCGCTGCAGGCGGCGGCCATAGGCCTGGCTGACGCGGTCGAAGATGATGGCGATGCCGACGATGGCGAGGCCATTGAAGATGCCGAGCGTGAAATACTGGTTGGCGATGGCCTTCAGCACCGGCTGGCCCAGGCCCTGGACGCCGATCATCGACGCGATCACCACCATGGCAAGCGCCATCATGATCGTCTGGTTAATACCGGCCATGATGGTGGGCAGCGCCAGCGGCATCTGCACGTTCTTCAGCTTCTGCCAGCTCGATGAGCCGAAGGCGTCCGCGGCTTCGAGGACATCCTTGTCGACCAGCCTGATGCCGAGATTGGTCAGGCGGATCATCGGCGGGATGGCATAGATGACGACTGCGATCAGGCCGGGCACCTTGCCGATGCCGAGCAGCATCACCACGGGGATCAGATAAACGAAACTGGGCATCGTCTGCATCACGTCGAGCACCGGATTGACGACGTTCTGGACGCGATCGGAGCGCGACATGAGGATGCCTAGCGGAATGCCTATCGCGATGGACAGCACCGTACAAACGAAGATCATCGAGATCGTCTTCATGGTGTCGTCCCACATGTCGAAGTAACCGATCAGCAGGAGGGTGCCGACGCATCCGGCGACGACCTTCCAGTTGCGGCTGGCGAACCAGGCGATCACCGCAATCAGGAGTATGATAATCGGCCAGGGCGTGCGCGTCATGAACCGCTCGGACTGGATCAGGAAAAATTGCAGCGGCTCGAAGAACGTCTCGATGCCGTCACCATAGGCCCGCGTGAAGGTCCGAAAGCCTTCATCGATCACTTTCTTCAGTTCTCGAAGGCGGTCATCATCCATGTGCGGA
Source organism: Sinorhizobium fredii USDA 257 (assembly GCF_000265205.3). Taxonomy (NCBI): domain Bacteria; kingdom Pseudomonadati; phylum Pseudomonadota; class Alphaproteobacteria; order Hyphomicrobiales; family Rhizobiaceae; genus Ensifer; species Ensifer fredii. Next base: position 813,259 of record NC_018000.1, on the reverse strand, counting down.
AAATTGGTCAGCCATTCCATTGCTTCATTCCCCTTCGCTTTGGTCGAGGCGAGATTTTCTGCTTTCTCGTTACGGCCGCCGCAGCGCCTGCGTTCCCCGGAGGGCGGAGGGTTGCTGCGACGGCTGGAGCCGCCTCACAATCGCTCTTTAAATGAAAGCGGCGCGCATTCGGGCGCGCCGCTCTTCGGCTAGAAACTGGATCAGAGGGCCGCCTTGACCTTCTCTGCGACTTCCGGCGAGACCCACTTGGTCCAGATATCCGGGTTCTCTTCGAGGAAATGCTTGGCGCCTTCCTCGCCACTCGCCTGATTGTCCGTCATCCAGGCCATCAGCTTGTTGACGACGTCGTTCGACCAAGCGCGAGTATTGAGATAATCCATGACCGGACCGGCACGGTCGGCGAAGGCCTTCGTCACTAGCGTCTGGACCTTGTCCTTCGGCCAGTCGTTCTTCTTCGGGTCGGGGCAATCGGCGACCGTGTTGCAGCGCTTCCATTCGGCCGCATCAGCCGGCACGCCATGGTCGAGCTTGACCATCTCGTATTTACCGAGCAGCGCCGTCGGCGCCCAGTAGTAGCCGACCCAGCCCTGCTTGCGCTCGTAGGCCTTGGCGATCGAGCCGTCGAGACCGGCGGCCGAGCCGGGGTCGACGAGCGTGAAGCCCGCGGCCTCCGCACCATAGGCCTTGTAGAGCTGCGTCGTCACCACCGTGCCGCCCCAGCCTTGCGGGCCGTTGAAGACGGCGCCCTTGCTCGGATCTTCCGGATCCGGGAAGAGGTCCTTGCGCTTCAGCACGTCATCGATCGTCTTGATGTCCGGATTGGCGTCGACGATGTATTTCGGTATCCACCAACCCTGGACGCCGCCGTCGGAGAGCGACATCGCCGCGCCGACGAGCTTGCCTTCCTGCAGACCACGATTGACGACGTCCGGCAGCAGGTCGACCCAGCCTTCCGGAGCGATGTCCGGGTCGCCCTTTTCAATCATCGACGTGATGGTCGGCACGGTGTCGCCAACGACCAATTCGGCGCTGCAGCCATAACCTTCCGTCAGAATGAACTTGTCCACATTCGCCAGCACTTCGGCGCTCTGCCAGTTCATGTTGGCGATCGTCACATCGCCGCACTCCTGCGCCGAGGCGGCGCTGCCAAGTCCGAAGAGGCCCACGGCCAGACACGTCGTTGCAAGTAGTTTTTTCATCTCGTTTCCCTCTCTTCTAACGGTGTACCCGTGACGAACTGCCAGCCTCACCGCGGCAGCGGACAGTGATTGGATCAGGACCGGATCGAACGGCCTTTGTCGCCATCGACCCAAACTCCCGATCGATGGTTCATGTTACTGCTATCGAGTCTCGCGGGCAAAGGCTTGCCCATTTGCGTCAGCGATCGCGCTCATTGTCTTTTTTCACGAAGATGAGCAATTGAAGGACTGGCTGCAAATTTCATCTGCAGCAGGGGCATGGGGAACGCGGTCAGGTGCTCCGAGAATCCCTCCTCGGATGCGCACCTTGGCCATTGATAAGGTCCGTGCAGCCTGCCGAGCACTACATGTTCGAATAGACGGGGCCTTCCCCGCACTTCGCTTTCGGGAGTCCGTGCGGCCCGGCGCCCCCGAGCGTCACATGTTCGGATAAACCGGGCCTTCGCCCCCCTGTGGCGGCACCCAGTTGATGTTCTGGTTCGGGTCCTTGATGTCGCAGGTCTTGCAGTGGACGCAGTTCTGCGCGTTGATGACGAAGACCGGCTGGCCGTCCTTCTCCACCCATTCGTAGACGCCGGCCGGACAGTAGCGCGACGAGGGACCGGCATAGACGTCGTATTCGGAGCGCTTCTGCAGCTCCCAGTCCCTGACCTGCAGGTGGATCGGCTGGTCTTCCTCGTGATTGGTGTTCGACAGGAACACCGAGGAGAGCCGGTCGAAGGTCAGCACGCCGTCCGGCTTCGGGTAGTCGATCTTCTGGTGCTTGGCCGCCGGCTCCAGCGCTTGGGCGTCGCTCTTGCCGTGCTTCAGCGTGCCGAAGACGGAGAAGCCGAACAGCGTGTTGGTCCACATGTCGAGGCCGCCGAGCGCGACCCCGACTGCCGTGCCGAAGCGCGACCACAGCGGCTTGACGTTCCTCACCTTCTTCAGGTCCTGGCCGATGGCGCTGTCGCGCCAGCCGCGCTCGATCTCGATCGGCTCGTCATTGGCGCGGCCGCTAGCGATCGCCGCCGCCAGCTTCTCCGCCGCGAGAATGCCCGACAGCACCGCATTGTGGCTGCCCTTGATGCGCGGCACGTTGACGAAGCCGGCCGAACAGCCGATTAGCGCGCCGCCGGGGAAGGAGAGCTTCGGCACCGACTGGTAGCCGCCCTCGGTGATGGCGCGGGCCCCGTAGGAGAGCCTTTTTCCCCCCTCGAAGGTGCCACGGATCGCCGGGTGCGTCTTGAAGCGCTGGAACTCCTCGAAGGGATGGAGATAGGGGTTCTTGTAATTCAAATGGACGACGAAACCGACGGCGACGAGATTGTCTTCGAGGTGATAGAGGAAGGAGCCGCCGCCGGTCTTCATGTCGAGCGGCCAGCCGAAGGAATGCTGCACGAGACCCGGCTTATGGTTCTCCGGCTTCACCTCCCAGAGCTCCTTGAGGCCGATGCCGAATTTCGGCACGTCGCGGCCTTCGTCGAGCTTGAATCTGGCGATCAATTGTTTGGCGAGCGAGCCGCGCACGCCCTCGCCGATCAGCGTGTACTTGCCGAGAAGCGCCATGCCGCGGGCGAAGTTCGGCCCCGGCTCTCCGTTGCGCTCGATGCCCATGTCGCCGGTGGCAACGCCGATCACAGCGCCCTCGTCGTTGTAGAGCACTTCGGTTGCGGCAAAGCCCGGATAGATCTCGACGCCGAGCGCCTCGGCATGCGTCGCCAGCCAGCGACAGACGAGCCCAAGCGATACGACGTAGTTGCCGTGATTGTTCATCAGCGGCGGCATCAGGAAATTCGGCAGGCGGATCGAGCCGGCCGGGCCAAGGAAGAGGAAATGGTCGTCGGTGACTTCGGTCTTGAACGGATGATCGGGCTCGTCGCGCCAGCCGGGCAGCAGCCGGTCGATGCCGATCGGATCGACGACGGCGCCGGAGAGGATGTGCGCGCCGACCTCCGCCCCCTTTTCCAGCACAACGACCGACAGCTCCGGATTGACCTGCTTCAGCCGAATTGCCGCGGCAAGCCCCGCCGGACCCGCCCCGACGATCACCACGTCGAATTCCATGCTCTCGCGTTCGGGCAGTTCCATCGCCTCGGTCATTATCGCGTTCTCCAGTCTTGCCGTTCTCCGCCGGCTCCGTTCCCAGGCAGATCATCCCGTCATGACAAATGCCGCAAACCTTGTCGAGCCGGGATGCGACAGACTGTCTCTGCATTTGCGCATGACTTCATGAGTTTAGCACAATCCTATATATTACGTGAACGTAAACGTAAATAACGGCAACCGAATAGTCTGTCTCAGCTTGCTTTTTGCGGCGCCCGCATGCAAGGAGGCCGGCCCCGTCTTGACATCGCAAGGAGACAATCATGGCTTCGGCCCTCGGCCTTGATTTCGGAACGACGAACTCCGTACTGGCGCTGGCGCAGGGCGCCTCGACTCGCTCCCTCTACGTGGAAAGCCCCGCCGGCCGGTTCGACACGACACGGACGGCTCTTTCCTTCATGAAGGGCCCCGCTTCCTTGAAAGTCGAAGCAGGCCAGGCGGCGATCCGCGATTTCATCGACAATCCGGGTGAATGCCGTTTCCTCCAGTCGATCAAGACCTTTGCCGCAAGCGCGCTTTTTCAAGGCACCCTCGTCTTCGCGAAACGTCATGAGTTCGAAGATCTGATGCACAGCTTTCTGGCCCGCCTCAGAGATTATGCGGGAGACGACTGGAACGGAGCGTTGCGGCGACTTGTCGTTGGGCGTCCGGTGCAGTTTGCCGGCGCCAGTCCGGACGAGAAGCTGGCGATTGAACGGTACGGCCGCGCGCTTGCCCGTTTCGATTTTCCGGAGATCCATTACGTCTATGAACCGGTTGCGGCCGCCTTCTACTTCGCCCGCAAGCTCGAGCGCGATGCGACGGTGCTCGTCGCCGACTTTGGCGGCGGGACGACGGACTACTCGATCATTCGGTTCGAAAGCCACGGCGGGCGGTTGGTCGCCACGCCGATCGGGCATTCCGGTGTCGGCGTTGCCGGCGATCACTTCGACTTCCGCATCATCGACAACATCGTCGCGCCGCTGATCGGAAAGGGGAGTCTGTTCAAGAGTTTCGACAAGCTGCTTGAAGTTCCGTCGAGCTACTACGCCAACTTCGGCCGCTGGAACCAGCTGTCGATCTTCAAGACGCTCAAGGACTTTGCCGAGCTGAAGAAGCTCGTGCGCACCAGCCTCGAACCGGAGAAACTGGAGGCCTTCGTCGACCTGATCGAGCATGACGAAGGCTATCCGCTATATCAGGCGATCTCGGCTACCAAGATGCGACTGTCGCAGGAGGAGGAAACCGAATTCTTCTTCGCACCGCTTGGGGAGCGCTCGCGGCGAACGGTTCGCCGCAAGGATTTCGAGGCGTGGATCGCCCCGGACCTCGCCCGTATCGAAGCGGCTCTCGACGAGGTGCTTGCAACGACGGCGACTGCGCCGGCCGAAATCGACAGAATCTTCCTGACCGGCGGTACGTCCTTCGTGCCCGCCGTGCGTCGGCTTTTCGACAACCGCTTCGGCCAGGAGCGGATCGAGAGCGGCGGCGAACTCCTGTCGATCGCCCACGGGCTTGCGCTCATCGGCGAGCGGGAGGACATCACGGCCTGGACGATCGCTGCGTAAGTGTCCCGCCCGCCGCTGACCGCTTGCGCCGATCTGCTAGAGCCTTTCATATGACCTAATGGAGCCAACAGAATGGTTCCATTTGGCCATGAAAGGCTCTAGGTTCCGCCCATGATCTCGGCCAACGACCTCTCCCCTTCGGAACTCGCCGCCCTTCTTGCTTTCCATGCGGAGGCGGGCGTCGAATGGTTGCTTGAGGACAAGCCCGTCGATCGGCTGGCAGAGTTCGAGGCGATGAGGGCCAAACGCGCCGACGCGCGGGCTGCCCCGCAAGTCAGGCCGCCGAGCCCCTCGGAGGTGCAGAGCGGTCGTGTCCAGCCGGCGCCCCCCGGCAAGGCCCGGGACCCTCTTCCTGCCGCGCCGGCAAGTGTTCCGCCGGCGGTGGCGATCCCGGACGAGCAAGCGATCAGCGAAGCACGATTCGCTGCCGAAAGCGCGCGCTCGCTCGCCGAATTGCGCACGGCCATGGAGGCCTTTACCGGCTGCAACCTGAGGAACAGCGCCCGCAACCTCGTATTCGCCGACGGCAACACCGCCTCCGGCGTCATGATTGTCGGTCCGATGCCCTATGCGGAGGATGACCGGGATGGCCAGCCCTTCGCCGGCAAGCACGGTGATATGCTGGAACGGATGCTTTTCGGCATCGGCCTGTCGAGGTCGGATGTGCTGCTCGCCAATGTCGTACCCTGGCGGCCGCCCGGAAACCGCGTGCCAAGCGGACGGGAGGCCGACATCTGCCGTCCCTTCATCGAGCGGCAGATTGCCCTCGCCGAGCCCAGGCACCTGCTCCTACTCGGCAATTTCACCGCCCGCTTCTTCTTCGGCACCAACGAGACGATCCATCAGACGAGGGGGCAATGGCGCGAGCTTTCCGCCGGAGGCCACCCCGTTCAGGGGTTGGCGACGTTGCACCCCCAGGATCTCATCAGCGCGCCGGTCAACAAGCGTTTCGCCTGGCAAGATCTCCTCGCCTTCAGGGCCCGGATCACCGGCTGACCCGCCTTTCCGACGGATGAAGGAAATATGAACAAAGCCATGCGATTTGCGCAGGTCAGTGCCGCGTTTTGATGCGTTGCAAATATTATGCTGCGCCGCAATATAAGGGCACGGGAGGAATGGATTAAGGAACTGAACCATGACTGCCCGCCTTCGCCCGATCCACAGCAGCTTCGAGACGCTCCGTCAGGCCCGTGTCGCTCTGCGGACGCCGTACAATAGCTTCGGCGCCGTAGCCAACGAACAGATGACGGCGATCGGCTTCGCGCGCACCACGCGCCGCCCGGCCCAGATCTACGCCGATTTCATTCAACGCTGAACAAATGGTGCCGCGCCGGTCTTCGGTCCCGGCGCTCGCCTGAGCGAGATCACGATCATGTCTATCCGTAGCCTGCTCGACACGATTTCTGATATCGGCACCGCCGTTCGTGCCTCGCGCGAGTTCACCAGGCTGAGCACGATCTCGGATGCTCGCCGCGCGCATCGTGTCGCGGTGAGCCCTCTGCTGCCCAACTGATCCCTGCACCATCCACCCCTTGCGCCCCGGGCAAGGTCGACGCCGTCCCTCCGACTGGCAGAGGCAGGCGCAATAGGCGATGTCAGCCCTGCGGTGTGACGTGTTTGCGCGCCCCCTTCCGCTCAAGCCCGAGCCGGTGCTCCCGGAAAATGATGAAGATGCCCGCTCCGACGACGATCGCGGTGCCCAGGAGCATGGCTGCCGTCGGTACGTTGCCGAAAAGGAAATAGCCGATGGCGATGCCGAGCACGATAGAGGCATATTCGAAGGGCGCGATCGTCGACATGTCGGCGTGGCGATAGCTCTCCGTCAGTAAAATCTGGGCGACCCCGCCGCAGAAGCCGGCGAGCATCAAGAGCAGGAAGGACGTCCACGATATCGCCGACCAGCCGAAGGGAAGTGTTGCCAGGGAAAACACGGCGGCGGAGAGCGAGAAGTAGAGAACGATCGTGTGCGTGCGCTCCGTCTGCACGAGCCTGCGCACGAGGACCATCGCGACCGCTCCGAGCGTCGCCGAAAGCAGCACCGCGACGGCACCCAGCGCTTCCGACGAGCCAAATCCTCCTTCGCCGAACAGTGTCAGGCGTGGCCAGGTGATGATCAGCACGCCAACGAGGCCGATGACCACCGCAGACCAGCGGTAAAGCCGGACAATCTCGCCGAGAAACACTGCAGCGAAGGCCACCGCCAGCAGCGGCATCGCGTAGCCGATCGCAATCGCCTCCGGAAGCGGCAGATGCACGAGCCCGTAGAAGCCGCAGCTCATCGACAGAATGCCGACCAAGCCGCGTAGCACATGCCCCGGGACATTGTTTGTCCGGAAGGCGTCGCGCAGCTGGCCGCGACAGGCGAGGAAACCGAGAATCGGCACCATGGCGAAGGCCGATCGATAGAAGGTGATCTGCCCGGTGGCGATGTCACTGCCGGCCGCCTTGATGCAAGTGGACATGCAAACGAAGACGATGACGGACAGGACCTTGAGCAGAATCCCCTTCATGGGATTGTGAATGTCGGCATCCATGGAGGACATTTTCGAGATGGTACCGGCGAGCCGGTCGCGGGAAGAAGGACGCGGCCCAAGCCGCGGGAGGATGGAGCCAGTCTAGCTGCACGGCGCGGGATGTTGGATCAATTTTCTTGATGGGTGCGGGATATTCGTGATGGCTTGAACGAGTTGCTTTCCTCGCTTGCTTTAGCAATCACGAAAAAAACTTGTTGGATTTAGTTCTTGTTAGTGCCGTTTCGTTAAACCTGCCGTACGGGGGCGGGAAAAAATCGAACGTGTTTGCTTCCGAAGTGCGGTCGACGGCATTGCAAGCACAAAATCTCGCCTCTTGGCCTTTTCACCATCACAGGCGCCCTCTACCTTAGGAACGGAAGGCGCAAGCGGGACTGACCATGCGGACAAATACTGGCCAGATCATTCATCTGGAAGACTACCGGCCGACCGATTTCGTTCTCGAAAGAGTGGATCTGACCTTCGAACTCGACCCCAAGGAGACGAAGGTCGAGGCACGCCTCATCTTCCACCGTCGCGAAGGCGTCGACCCCTCCGCCCCGCTGGTTCTTGACGGCGACGAGCTGAGCATGGCCGGCCTGCTGCTCGACCAGGAAGAGATCCCGGCGACGCTCTACGATCTGACGGACGATACGCTGACGATCCGCAGCCTGCCGGAAACCGCTCCCTTCGAGATCACCGTGACGACGCTCCTGTCGCCGGAGACGAACACGAAGCTGATGGGTCTCTACTACACCAACAGCGTCTATTGCACGCAATGCGAGGCGGAGGGCTTCCGCCGCATCACCTATTTCCCCGACCGGCCCGACGTGCTCGCCGTCTATACGGTCAACATCATCGCCGACAAGGCGACCGCCCCCCTTCTCCTTTCGAACGGCAACTATCTCGGCGGCGCCGACATGGGTGACGGCCGTCACTTCGCCGCCTGGTTCGATCCGCATCCGAAGCCGAGCTATCTCTTCGCGTTGGTCGCCGGCGATCTCGGCGTGGTCGAGGACACGTTCACGACCGCGTCAGGCCGCAAGGTGGCGCTGAGGATCTATGTCGAGCACGGCAAGGAGCCGCGCGCTGCCTATGCGATGGACGCGCTCAAACGTTCGATGAAGTGGGACGAAGAGGCCTTCGGCCGCGAATACGATCTCGACATCTTCATGATCGTCGCCGTCTCCGACTTCAACATGGGCGCCATGGAGAACAAGGGGCTCAACGTCTTCAACGACAAATACGTTCTCGCCGATCCGGAAACGGCGACCGACACGGACTATGCCAATATCGAAGCGATCATCGCCCATGAATATTTCCACAACTGGACGGGCAACCGCATAACCTGCCGCGACTGGTTCCAGCTGTGCCTGAAGGAAGGGCTTACGGTCTACCGGGATCATGAGTTTTCGGCGGACATGCGCTCGCGCGCCGTCAAGCGCATTGCCGAAGTCAGGCACCTGAAATCCGAACAGTTCCCCGAGGACGCCGGTCCCCTCGCCCATCCGGTGCGCCCGACGAAATACCGCGAGATCAACAACTTCTACACGACGACCGTCTACGAGAAGGGGTCCGAGGTGACGCGGATGATCGCGACCATTCTTGGTCGCGATCTCTTCAAGGAGGGCATGGATCTCTATTTCGACCGCCATGACGGCCAGGCGGTGACGATCGAGGACTTCATCGCTTGCTTCGAGGACGCGAGCGGGCGCGATCTCAAGCAATTCTCGCTCTGGTATCATCAGGCAGGAACGCCGCTGATCAGCGCTTCCGGATCTTATGACGCGACGAAGCAGAACTACATCCTGTCGCTCGAACAGACGGTGCCGGCAACACCGGGGCAGAGCGCCAAGAAGCCGATGCATATCCCGCTGCGTGTCGGGCTCCTGCTCGAGGACGGCAGCGAGGCAACACCCGCGGCCGTTTCGGGCGCCGACGTCACGGCAGACGTGGTGCACCTGACGGAGCGCAAGCAGACCGTCGTCTTTGCCGGCATTCCGTCCCGGCCGGTGCCCTCCTTCAATCGCGGCTTCTCGGCGCCGATCAACTTGCACGTCGAACAAAGCGCGGAAGACCGCGCGCACATCGCACGCCATGAGGCCGATCTCTTCGCCCGCTGGCAGGCGCTGAACGCCATGGCGCTCGACAATCTGGCCAAGGCCGCGGGAGAGGCGCGAAACGGCCAGCCGATCGCCTGCGACGACGCCCTTATCGGCGGACTTCTGGCGGCCGCGGGCGACGAACGGCTGGAGCCGGCGTTCCGCGCACAGGTCCTCTCGTTGCCGAGCGAGGCCGACATCGCCCGGGAAATCGGCCGCGACAACGACCCGGATGCCATCCAGTCGGGCCGCCAGGCGATCCTTTCCGCCGTTTCCGCTTCCGGGAAGGGTATCTTCACGCGATTGCTCGGGGAGATGACGTTGTCCGGTCCGTTCCGGCCCGATGCTGCGAGCGCCGGCCGGCGGGCGCTGCGCAACGCCGCCCTCTCCTATCTCGTCTATGGGGACGATCGGCCGGAGAAAGCGGTAAGCGCCTTCCGTTCCGCCAACAACATGACCGATCTCAGTCAGGCGCTGACACTGCTCGCCCACCGCTTTCCGGACGCGGATGAGGCGCTCGATGCATTGGCGACGTTCAAGAAACGCTTCGCAGACAATGCGCTGGTGATCGACAAATGGTTCGCCATCCAGGCGACAATCCCCGGCGCCTCGACCCTCGACCGGGTCAAGGCGCTGATGTCCGATCCGCTCTTCAACGCCAACAACCCTAATCGCGTACGCTCTCTCGTCGGCGCCTTCGCCTTCTCCAACCCGACGGGCTTCAACCGGGCGGATGGCGAAGGCTACCGCTTCCTGGCGCAGCAGATCCTCGATATCGATCCCCGCAATCCGCAACTTGCGGCACGGATTCTGACATCGATGCGCTCCTGGCGGTCGCTGGAGCAGGTGAGGGCCAACCACGCCCTGAATGCCCTCAAGCAAATCGCCGGTAGTGCCAGCCTCTCCGCCGATGCCAGCGACATCGTCGATCGAATGCTGAACGATGGAAGCGCGGCGTAATTTCGCCGCGCGCTCGACTCGGCGGCAAGGAGCTACAACTTTCCAACGATGAAAATTGGTTAATAAATCTTTACCCCTGCCTCTGGACAAGGCGAATCGCCCTGTGATTCATTGAGTCAGGTTCGGGCGAGCGGCGCACCGAATCACCGAAGCGTCCCGATTTCCGATGACGTTTCGGATTGAGAGATCACAGCGTTCCTTTCGCATTCAAATGCGGGACGCTCTCGAGGACGGCAGAAATTGGGAAAGATAGCGGACGCGCGACGGGGAAGCGCAGCCGACGGGCGGTTGCGACTCAAGTTCCCAGGCTTTCTCGGCCTGGAACGGGAGCTCATCGACAAGGCGAGGCTCTTTGCCGAGCCGGCATCGCGCAGGCTTGCGCGGGCCGAACCCGTTCTCAAGCGCGCAATTCCCGTCCTCATCATCGCCTTCCTGCTCATCGTGGCGATATCCCGTATGTCGGGGATCATGGACGAGCACGCCCGAATGGAAGCCAGTTCGCGCCGGACCGTCAGCCTGGCGGCAACCGCCGCAACGGCGGCTTTCCAGGCAGATGGCCCGGAGCTCTTCGTCGATGGGCAGCGCTGGGAGACCGAACGCCGGCTCGCTGAATACCTGCCCGCCGAGCTCCTCGACACCGGCATGTTCCTGCTGACGGTTCGCCGGGACGGCCGCATATTCGCGAGCACCCATGCCGGGGCACATTTCATCGGACGCACGCTCACCTCGATCGCCCCGGACATGGCCTCGCTGCAGTATTACGGCGAAGGCGCCGGCGCGATGAGGGCGACAATCGACGGCGTCGAACACCTGGTGGCGCTGATGCAGGTCCCGGCTTCCGCGGGCGTCGTGCTGGCGGCAACGCCGGTCGCCCAGTTCGAAGCCGCCTGGCGCGACGATGTCTCGCTCAATGTCACGCTGTTTGCCGGCATCTCGGCAATCCTGCTCGTCGTGCTCTACGCCTATTATATCCAGGCAAAACGCGCGCGGGACGCCGATTCCGTCTTCGCGGAATCGAACCTGCGCGTCGAGACCGCATTGTCGCGCGGCCGCTGCGGGCTCTGGGATTTCGACCTCGCCAATCGGCGCCTGTTCTGGTCTCGCTCCATGTACGAGATGCTCGGCATGCCGGGCGACAGCAGCGTGTTGTCGTTCGGCGATGCGGCGCGGCTCATGCACCCGGAGGACCGCGGCATCTACCGGGTGGCGCGGGCGATCGCCAAAGGCAGCGAGCGTCAGATCGACCAGGTGTTCCGCATGCGCCACGCCGACGGCCATTACGTTTGGCTTCGGGCGCGCGCCCAGGTCATCCGCACGGTTTCCGGGCGCACGCACCTGATCGGCATCGCCATGGACGTGACCGAGCAGCACCGGCTCGCCCAGCGCTACGCGGAAGCGGACCAGCGTCTGACGGATGCGATCGAGTGCACCTCGGAAGCTTTCGTGCTGTGGGACAAGCACGACCGGCTGGTAATGTGCAACACCCATTACCAGGAGGCCTATCAGCTGCCGGACCACGTCCTCGTGCCGGGGACCGAACGGGCGGTCGTCCATGCCGCGGCGGCCAGGCCCGTCGTCGAGCGACGCGTCGCCGATCCGGACCGCAGCAATCACTCGCAGACGAGCGAGGTGCAACTCGCCGACGAGCGCTGGCTGCAGATCAACGAACGCCGCACGCGCGACGGCGGCCTCGTCTCGGTCGGCACCGATATCACGCTGCTCAAGCGGCATCAGGTGCGGTTGCGCGAATCCGAGCGGCGGCTGATGGCGACGATCGGCGACCTTTCGGCCTCGCGCATCACGCTCGAACGGCAGAAGGCCGAGCTTTCCGTCGCCAACGCCAATTACCAGGCGGAAAAGGACCGGGCGGAGGCGGCAAACCGGGCCAAGTCGGAATTCCTCGCCAACATGTCGCATGAGTTGCGCACGCCGCTCAACGCCATTCTCGGCTTTTCCGAGATCCTGCAGAACCAGATGTTCGGGCCGCTCGGGTCGGAGAAATACGACGAGTACTCGCGTGACATCCACGAGAGCGGCAAGCACCTGCTCAACGTCATCAACGACATACTCGATATGTCGAAGATCGAGGCCGGTCACATGCGCATCACGCGCGAGAGGATCGATCTTGCGCCGCTGATCGAGGAAACGCTTCGCTTCACCACGATACCGGCCGAGCAGAAGAATATCCGCGTCGTCCAGGAGATCTCCTCGGGCCTGACGATGTTCGCCGATCGCCGCGCCATGAAACAGGTGCTGCTCAACCTGCTGTCGAACGCGGTCAAATTCACCAATGAAGGTGGACGCATTTCGCTCAGGGCCCGCAAGGTTCGCGGCGCAGTGACGCTGACGATCGCCGATTCCGGCATCGGCATTCCCCGGCACGCGCTGCAGAAGATCGGCCATCCCTTCGAGCAGGTGCAGAGCCAGTACGCCAAGAGCAAGGGCGGATCCGGATTGGGCCTTGCCATCTCCCGATCGCTCACGCGGCTCCATGGGGGCCGGATGAAAATCCATTCCGCCGAGAGCGTCGGCACGATCATCTCGGTGCGAATTCCAGACCTCGCGTGAGTCAGGCCGCGAGAACCGAGTGGAAGATGCCGCGAACCGCCTTGGAGAAGCGGCGTATGTCAGCCTCGAGGTGCTTCAGGTCCGGATAATCGCCGGCCCGACAAACGAGATCGACGAGACCTGCCGGCGCTTCCTTCGGATCGAAATCGCCGTCGAGACAGAGCCGGACGACCTGCGAGACCTCCGTAAACAGCGCGAGCGCCTCGACTGCCGTGTCGAGATCGTTTGCATCCATCAGCGTGGCGCCGAGCCTCTTCAGCGCCTCCAGCGTTTGGGTTCCGGCAGGCGGCGGCGCCTCGCCTTTCGTTGGCGCCACGAGCGTCAGATATTGTGCAATGAACTCGATATCGACGAGGCCGCCGGGGATGAGCTTGAAGTCCCAGATGTCGTTCGGCGGCTTCTCCTTGTCGATGAGATTGCGCATCTCCTCGACTTCCTTGCGGATCTTGGCGATATCGCGCTTTTGCGACAGGACCTCGGCGAAGATCGCTTCCGCTTCACTGACAAGGCTTTCGTCGCCGCAGATGCATCGAGCGCGCGTCAGCGCCAGGTGTTCCCAGGTCCAGGCCTCCTCACGCTGATATTTGGCAAAGGCGGTGATGCGTGTCGCGACCGGTCCCTTATTGCCCGACGGCCTGAGCCGCATGTCGACATTGTAGAGGATGCCCTCGGCGGTCGGGGCGGAAAGCGCGGCGATCAGCCTCTGCGTCACGCGCGTAAAATAGCGTGTCGGGTCGAGCGGCTTGGCGCCGTCGGATTGGTGGGCATCGCTGTCGTAATCGTAGAGCAGGATGAGGTCGACATCGGAACCGGCCGTCAGTTCGTGACTGCCCAGCTTTCCCATGCCGACGACCGCAACGCGACCGCCCGGGAAGCGGCCGTGCACCGAGCGGATCTCTTCCAGAACCGCATCCAGCGCAGCTGCAATGATCAGGTCGGCGAGATCGGTGAAGGCCCTTCCCGCCTGCAGGCCGGAGATCGAGCCGGTCAGCAACCGGATGCCGATCAGGAAGCGTTGCTCGGCGGCGATGATGCGCAGTCGGTCCAGCACCTCTTCATAATGGTGCGCGCCGGCGACGAAACTGGCGATCCGCGGCGCCAGATAATCCTTCGTCGGCAGTTCGGCGAGCAGGCCCGGGTCCAGCATGCCGTCGAAAACATGCGGCCTGGCAGCGATGATATCCGCCAGGCGCGGCGCCGAGGACATGATATTGACGATCAGCGACAACAGTCCCGGATTGTTGCCGAGCAGCGAGAAGAGCTGGATGCCGGCCGGCAGGCCGGAAAGAAACTGGTCGAAGCGCAGCAAAGCCTCGTCGGCGCGCCGGCTCTCACCGAATACGCGCAGGAGCTCCGGCGTCAATTCCGTCAAGCGTTCGCGCGCCTCGACGGACTGCGTCGCCCGATAGCGCCCGTAATGCCAGGTGCGGATGATGCGGGCTATGTCGGAGGGACGCTGGTACCCCAGCCTCTTCAGCGTTTCGAGTGTGTCGGGGTCATCCTGCTGGCCTGTGAATACCAGATTTCCGGTCTCGGTCGAGAGCTTTGCCTCCTGTTCGAAAAGCTGCGCATAGCGTCGTTCGACCGTCCGCAGCACGCGCGAAAACTCTCTGGAGAAGGACGCCGTATCTTCGAAGCCGAGCATGCAGGCAATTCGCTTCAGCTCCGCCTCGGTCTCGGGCACAAGGTGGGTCTGCTCGTCATGCACCATCTGGATGCGGTGCTCGACGTCGCGAAGGAACCAATAGGCGTCCACCAGTTCGTGCGCCGTCGAACGGTCGATCCAGCCGGCCTCGGCGAGCACATGCAGCATTGCCTCGGTTTCGCGCAACCGAAGGGCGGGTGTCCGCCCGCCGGCAATCAACTGCTGCGTTTGCACGAAAAACTCGATCTCGCGGATGCCGCCGCGGCCGAGTTTGACATTGTGCCCCTTCACGGCAATTTCGCCGTGGCCCTTGTGGGCGTGGATCTGCCGTTTGATCGAGTGAATGTCGGCAATCGCCGCGTAATCCAGGTATTTCCGGAAGACGAAGGGCGTCAGCTCCTTGAGGAAGCGTTCGCCGGCCGAGAGGTCGCCGGCGATCGGCCGCGCCTTGATGAACGCCGCCCGCTCCCAGTTCTGCCCTCTGCTTTCATAATAGAGCATGGCCGCCTCGACGGGGATCGCGAGCGGCGTCGAACCAGGATCGGGCCTGAGGCGCAGGTCCGTGCGAAACACGTAGCCATCGCCGGTCCGCTCCTGCAGGACGCGGATCAGCCTCCGCAAGAGCCGCGCGAAGATCTCCGTCGCCTCGTCGCGACTGACGAGGATGCCGGCCTGCGGATCATAAAAGATCACGAGGTCGATGTCGGAGGAATAGTTGAGCTCGCAGGCGCCGAGCTTGCCCATGCCGAGCACCACGACCCCCGAGGCGACGCTCGGCGCGGCGGGATCCGGAAGGACGAACTTGCCGCTCTCATCCGCGCCGAGCAGCAGGTGATCGATCGCGGCCGATACCGCCGCACCGGCGAAGTCGCTCAGCCATCGTGTCGTTTCACGGCCATTGAACAGCCGCGAGAGATCGGCAAGCGCGACGGCAAAGGCGACCTCGCGCCTTGCCCGCCGCAGCCGCGACATGATCTCCGCGTCCGGCAGCGCCTTGCCTGCCGCCTCGCCCTGCCAGGCCCTTCGCGCGGCGTCGATCCGGCTTTGCAAAAACCCCGGCAGGCTCTCGCCAAGCAGCGCCTCGAGGGTGGCAGGGCTGCTGGCGGCCGTATCGCGCAGAAACGGCGAGAGCGCGAATGCGGCAAGGATAAAGTGCTTGAGCGGCGCATCGGAGGCCAAAAGCTTCGCGATCGGCTCGCGCCCCTTTGCCATGTCCTTGAGAACGGAAAGAGCGACCTTTGCGTCGGCCTGGCTCGCGGGACGGATCGGCACCGCCTCGATATCGGACAACCGCTTCTCGGTCGCGTCCACCATCGGTCTTCTCCTCCCTTTCGGATCATCGGGGAAACCTTGATCCAACCGGTCATTGCTTGGCTGGTGTATCAGGTCGTGCCGGCCGGGAAAACCATGCGAACCGTCAATCCCTTTCCTTCCGGCTCCGTCGCCGAGAGAGCGAGGGAGCCATGGTGCATCTCCATCACGGCTTCGACGAGCGAAAGGCCGAGACCGGTGCCGGGCTTCGAACGGCTTTCGTCCAGCCGCACGAAGCGTTTGACCACTTCGCGGCGCATATTTTCGGGAATGCCTGGACCGTGATCGGCGACCGTCAGGACGGCGTTGACACCGCTTTTCTTCATCTCGACCCGCATGACCGGATTTTCCGCACCATCCGCATATTTGATCGCGTTGTCGATCAGGTTCCCAAGCGCCTGGCCGATCAGCTCGCGGTTGCCGGAAATTGTTATGCCGGGCTGGATGTCCGCTTCCAGGCGGAGGGCGCTTTCCTCGGCGACCGGCTCGTAAAGCTCGACGCAATCGTCGACGATGCCGGACAAGTCGACGTCGCTCATCTCGGCGACAGCGGAACCAGCCTCGACGCGCGAAATCATCAGCAGCGCATTGAAGGTGCGGATCAGCTGGTCGGACTCCCCAATGATTTCCTCGAGCGCGCCGTTCTGGCTCCCGCCTTCCTTGCTGCCGAGCGCCGCCTCGGCCTTGTTGCGCAGCCGCGTCAACGGCGTCTTGAGATCGTGCGCGATGTTGTCGGAGACCTGTTTCAGGCCTTCGTTCAGCTTCTCGATCCGGCCCAGCATGGCGTTCAACGATTCCGACAGACGGTCGAACTCGTCGCCCGAACCGCTCGTCGGCAGCCGCTGCGAAAGGTCACCCGCCATGATCTTGGTGCTCGCCTCCGACATCCGGTCGATGCGCCTCAAGGCATTGCGGCCGATGCCGAACCAGATCACCAGCGCGCCGAGCCCCATGATGCCGAGAGCGACCACCAGGGCCTGGCGCACGAGAACGCGAAACTTTTCCGGTTCCTGCAAGTCGCGGCCAACGAGAATCCGCAGACCGTTGTCCAGCACCAGCACCTGGGCGAGTGCGACGTGGTTGTCCGCGCGGCTTTCATCGGTGAAGCGGCGGTAGTGAAAAGGCTCAGATGTCCAGCCCTCGTCGTCTAGCAAGCCGGGCTCGAGGCCGGCCACGTTGCCCGCGAGGATTTCTCCACTCGGTCCCGCAATGACGTAAAGGTTGGCGCCGGGCTGGCGCGCCCGCCGTTCCAGCGAGCGAAGCAGGCCGTTGACGCCGGCGCGCTCGTATATGCCCTCGATCTGGGTTGCTTCGACAGAAATCGCTTCACGCGTCTGCTGCTGCAGGAAACGCTCGGACATGCCGGTGACGTAGAAGACGAGGAAGACGGCGCAGAGGGAGAAGAGAACGAGATAGAGCGCGGAAAGCCGGACCGCGGTCGTCCTGAACAGAACGCCGAATTTGCTCATGCGTCAGCGGTCCGGTCGTCCTTGATCATGTAGCCGGCGCCGCGAACGGTCCTCAGCAACGGCGGATCGAAATCCTTCTCGATCTTGGAGCGCAAGCGCGACACATGCACGTCGATCACGTTGGTCTGCGGGTCGAAGTGATAGTCCCAGACATTCTCGAGCAGCATGGTCCTCGTCACCACCTGCCCGGCATTCTTCATCAGATATTCGAGCAGCCGGAACTCACGCGGCTGCAGCGGGATCTCCTTGCCCTGCCGGCGGACCGAGTGGGAAAGCCGGTCCAGTTCGAGGTCGCCGACGCGATAGACCATGTCCTGGTCCGGCGTTCCCTTGCGCCGGCCGAGCACCTCGACACGCGCCAGAAGCTCGCTGAAGGCGTAAGGCTTGGGGAGGTAATCGTCGCCACCGGCGCGAAGGCCGGTCACTCGGTCGTCTACCTGGCCAAGGGCCGAAAGGATGAGCACCGGCGTGTGGATGCCCCTGCGCCTCAATTCGGTGATCAGCGACAGGCCGTCCCGGCGGGGCAGCATGCGGTCCACCACGAGCACGTCGTAGGTGTTCTCGCTCGCCATGAACAAGCCGCTTTCGCCGTCGCTGGCGTGGTCGGAAACGATACCCGCTTCTCGAAACGCCTTAGCCAGATAGGCGGCTGCCTCGAGGTCGTCTTCAACAATCAAAATCTTCATACGGGTGACCATAGTCCCGGACCTCTGTTCGTCTCAACCGGTTTCGGGGTTTGCATCGGCCAAATGCAGAGTTCGGCCGGAACAGAGGACGCCGCGATATCGACAGATGTCGCGGCGCCTCGTCATCGGCCAGGAGCGGGCGGTAAGCGCTCCTAAGTCCGCCCGCTCCCGTGTCTTGTTGGCGCCGCGTCTCAGCTCTGAGCGATCGGCAGAGCGACAAAGCGGCTGCCCTCTTCGGCTTCGATCTGGAACAGCGCCTTGCTGCGGCCATCCTTCTTGGCGTTGTTCATCACCTTCAGGATGTCGTCCGCCGTCTTCACTTCCTGATTGTTGACGGAGACGATCTTCTCGCCTTCCTTCAGGCCGCGATCGGCGGCATCCGAGTCCGGGTCGACCGAAGCGATCGTCACACCCTTGCCGTCTTCCGAGGGGGAGACTGCCAAGCCAAGATCCGCCAATGCCTCTTCGCCGGCCTGACCCTGGTCGGGCTGCTCGTCGCTCGTGTCCGGCGTCGCCGCCTTGGCCTCTTCCGGCAGCGTGCCGATCTCGAGCTTGACGCTCTGAGACTTGCCGTCACGCCAGAGGGTGACGTCGGCGGTGGCTCCGGGACGCATCGCCGCTACCCGGCGCGCGAGATCGCGCGGATCCTTGACCGGCTCACCGTTGACTGCGGTGACGATATCACCCTTCTTGATCCCTGCCTTCTCGCCCGGCGAACCGGCCTGCGGTTCGACGACAAGGGCGCCGTTCGGTTCGGAGAGACCGAGCGACTCGGCAATGTCTTTCGTCACCGGCTGGATCTGAACGCCGAGCCAGCCGCGCGAGACAGAGCCGTCCTTGATCAAGGAGTCGACGACATCTTTCGCGACCGAGGCGGGAATTGCGAAGGCAATGCCGACATTGCCCCCCGATGGCGAGAAGATCGCCGTGTTGATGCCGACGACCTCGCCGGAGAGATTGAACGTCGGGCCGCCGGAATTGCCGCGGTTCACCGCCGCGTCAACCTGCAGATAATCGTCATAAGGGCCGGAGCCGATGTCGCGGCCGCGCGCCGAGACGATACCCGCCGTCACGGTGCCGCCTAGACCGAAGGGGTTGCCGACGGCGACCACCCAGTCGCCGACCCGAACCTTGTTGTCATCGGCAAAGCTGACATGGGTGAACTTGCGGTTGCCGGCATCGACCTTGAGCACGGCAAGGTCGGTGCGGCTGTCCTTACCAACGAGCTTGGCGTCGAGCTCCGTTCCGTCGTTCATGATGACAGTGAAGGCGGAGCCATCGGAAACGACGTGGTTGTTGGTGACGAGGTAGCCGTCCTCGGTGATGAAGAAGCCGGAGCCTTGGGCTCTCGGGCGCAGACGGCCCTCACCGCGGGGACCGCGCCGATCACGCCAGCGATCGGCGCGGTCGCCGTCGCGGGAGTCAGGCCCGCCGAATTCACGGAAGAAGCGCCTCAGCGGATGGTCCTCGGGCAGATCCTCGAAACCACGGCCGCCGAAATCGAAGGTGAAGTTGCTTTCGTCGTCGGCAGCCTGTTGCCTTGCCTGGACGCGAACAGAAACGACGGCCGGGGAAACAGCGTCGACGACGTTGGCGAAGCTCGGAACAGACGGCGCCTGAATCCTCACGGCTTCAGCGAAGGACTGGGTAATCTGCGCCGGCAGACCGGTCGTCAGCATGACTGCGGCAAGGCCGGCGACCGTGGAGGTCTTCAGGACGGTCTTCAGCGATGGACGCGGAGTTTTGATCATGGACATTCGTGTTGCCTTCTCTCTTGCATGAAGCCGCCGCCGAGCGGTGGACGGCTTCGAAACCTTGACCCACGAGCCTGTATCCGGAGGACGAGATCGCCCGGACACCCGCTCGCCTGGCTGTGACTGGAGGAACAGCCGATGACGAAACGTGTAACGGATGGGACCTTACTGAGTTCTGTCCGGAAGATGAATTTTTGGTAATGTTCCCGCAGGGCGGCAATGGGCCGCCCGTGAGCGAGCTGCGGAATCGCCCGGCGCCCGGCAAATCGTTCGTTCAACCCCTTGAACGGATTATCTTTTTTCGATTGCCGACTGGGCCGACGGAATCCTACGACCGCAGCAGCTTGTCCAGCTTTTCCTTTTCGTCGTCGGAAAGCGGTGGGCCCGCGCCCTGCGCCCCGCGCCGGCGCGCGGCGACGATCAGGGTGACCGCGCCAAGGAAGAGCAGGACGACCGGCATACCCCAGAGAAGCAGCGTCTTGGCCTCGAAGTGGGGCTTCAGCAGCACGAATTCACCGTAGCGCGAGACGACATAGGCGATCACCGCCTCGTCTGTGTCACCGCTCTTCAGGCGTTCGCGTACGAGCAATCGCAGATCCTTGGCGAGTTCCGCATTGGAATCGTCGATCGACTGGTTCTGGCAAACCATGCAGCGAAGCTTGGCCGAGATTGCCCGCGCCCGCGCTTCGAGCCCCGGATCGGTGAGCACTTCGTCCGGGTTGACCGCGAAGGCCGGCGCGACGGAAGCGAGGGAGAGGAACAGCGCGACGAGGATGCGGATCATTCGGCTGCTCCGGCAGCAAGGCGCGCCGCTCTGGCAGCGCGCGACGGGGCGCCCACCCGCAAGCGTCGATCGCTCAAGGAAACGACACCGCCCGCCATCATCACGAGCGCGCCGCCCCAGATGCAGAGGATCAGCGGCTTCCACCAGATGCGCACAACGATACCGCCGCCGGTCATCTCGTCGCCCAGCGAAACATAGAGTTGGCTGAGGCCGAACGTCCTGATGCCGGCCTCGGTCGTCGGCATCCGGCGTGCCGAATAGAGGCGCTTGGACGACCAGATCTCTGTCACCTTTACGCCGCCGCGGCTGACGGTGAAGTGACCAGTGTCCTCGGTATAGTTCGGCCCGCGGCCGTGGCGCATGCCATCGAAGCGCAAGCTGTAGCCGCCGGCCTCGACCACCATTCCAGGCTTCATCTCGACGACGGTCTCCGTCTCGTAGGCCGTCACGGCAACGATGCCGATCAGCGTGACGCCGAGACCGATATGAGCGAGCGCCGTGCCGAAGGCCGAGCGCGGCAGGCCCAGGAACCGCCGCAAGACAATGCTGCCTGCCACCTTGCCGAGGCCGGATCGAAGCGCGACATCGGTGACGGAACCGAGGATCAGGTAGACGCCAAGCCCGATGCCCAGGACGGCGAGAACCGGACCGCCGTTCCTGGTATAGTAGACG
This sequence comes from Sinorhizobium fredii USDA 257, assembly GCF_000265205.3. Classification (NCBI taxonomy): domain Bacteria; kingdom Pseudomonadati; phylum Pseudomonadota; class Alphaproteobacteria; order Hyphomicrobiales; family Rhizobiaceae; genus Ensifer; species Ensifer fredii. The sequence goes on along the minus strand of NC_018000.1, from coordinate 791,967 downwards.
GCGGCGGCGAAGAGCAGACCGGCGCCCACGGCGGCGAAGAGGCGCTGGGCGGCAGCAGCAAGATCGCCGCGCTTCCAGGCCAGCAGCGGGCCAAAGGGAACCGCAAAGAGCAACGGCAGCATCAACAGCCCGAAGGTCATGTTGAAGAAGGGAGCGCCGACCGAGATCTTGTCGCCGGTGAGTGCCTCGAGCACCAGCGGATAAAGCGTGCCAGTGAGGACGGTCGCCGTAGCCGTCGTCAGGATCAGATTGTTCAGGACGAGTGCGCCCTCGCGCGATATCGGCGCAAAGAGCCCGCCGGACTTGAGATGCGAGGCGCGCAAGGCGAAGAGCGACAACGCGCCGCCGATGAAGACGACGAGGATCGCCAGGATGAAGACGCCGCGCGTCGGATCGGTGGCGAAGGCATGAACCGATGTCAGCACGCCCGAGCGCACCAGGAACGTGCCGAGCAGCGACAGCGAGAAGGTCAGGATCGCGAGCAGCACCGTCCAGATCTTCAACGCCTCGCGCTTTTCCATGACGAGCGCCGAGTGCAAGAGCGCCGTCCCGGCCAGCCACGGCATGAAGGAGGCATTCTCGACCGGGTCCCAGAACCACCAGCCGCCCCAGCCGAGCTCGTAATAGGCCCAGTAGGAGCCCATGGCGATGCCCGCGGTCAGGAATGTCCAGGCCGCCAGGGCCCAGGGCCTGACCCAGCGGGCCCAGGCGGCATCGATGCGGCCCTCCGTCAGGGCTGCGATCGCGAAGGAAAAGCACACGGAGAAGCCGACATAGCCGAGATAGAGCAAGGGCGGATGGATGGCGAGGCCGATGTCCTGCAGCACGGGGTTCAAATCCCGGCCCTCGCCTGGGGCTGGAACGAGCCGGGCGAAAGGATTGGACGTCAGCAGGACGAAGAGCGTGAAGGCGGCAGCGATCCAGGCCTGAACCGCCAGAACGTTCGCCTTCAGGGTTTCGGGCAGGTTACGGCCGAAACTTGCCACCAGAGCCGAAAAGAACACGAGGATCAGGAGCCACAGGAGCATCGAGCCCTCGTGATTGCCCCAGACGCCGGAGATCTTGTAGATCAGCGGCTTCAGCGAATGCGAGTTCTCCCAGACGTTCCGGACCGAGAAGTCGGAGGTCACATAGGCGAAGGTCAGCACCGCAAAGGAGAAGGCGACGAGCAGGAAGGAGACGATCGCCGCGCTGCCCGCCAGTTCGACCAAGGCCCGATCGTTGCGCCGAACGCCGAAGAGCGGCAGCACCGACTGGATGAGCGCGGTCGCGAGCGCCAGCACCAGCGCATAGTGTCCGAGCTCGATGATCATTGAATGTTTTCCTTCCCGCCGAGCGTGACGCCCTGGGCTTTCAGGCGGTCGGCCACGTCCTTCGGCATGTAGGTCTCATCGTGCTTGGCGAGCACCGTGTCGGCAACGAAAATCTGGCTGCTTGCGACGAAGGTCCCCTCCGCCACCACGCCCTGCCCCTCGCGGAAGAGGTCCGGAAGAATGCCGGTATAGGTCACCGGCACCGTCGCGAGCGTATCGGTGACGCTGAAGGTGACGGTCTTGCCGTCGCCGCGCTTCACCGAGCCCGCTTCCACCAGCCCGCCGAGACGGATGCGTGTGCCCGGCGCGAGACCCGCTTTGGCAAGGTCGCCGGGGACATAGAAATAGGCCACGGCCTGGCTGAAGGCGACCATTACCAGAAGGACGGCGGCCGTCAGGAAGCCGACGCCGCCGCCGATGATCGCCAGCCGTTTCTGCTTACGGGTCATTCTTTCGCTCCGCCGCCATCGAGGCCGAGTTCACGGCCGAGCGCCAGCAATCGTTTGCCTTCGTCGACGCTGGCCGGAAAGGCCTGCAGTCCCTCGCTTAGAGCATCCTCGGCCTTATCTCTTTGATCGAGGACAACATAGGCGCGGACCAGGCGCATCCAGCCCTCGAAGTTGTCGGGATTTTCCTTCAGGCGGCCGGCAAGACTGTCGACCATGCCGCGGATCATCGCCTGACGATCGCCGGCACCCATGCCCTCGGCTGCCGCAATATCCTCGGAGGTCGGATTTCCGAGCGCTTCGCCACCGGCGCCGGGCTTGTCGGCAGAGAGCTCCGCGATATGCTGGTTGACCAGCGGCAACCACGGCGCGCCGGCGGGCGACCTGCCGGCGAGCTTGCGGAAGGCGGCGAGCGCATCGCCATGCTTTCCCTCCTGCTTGAGGCCGAGGGCGAGGTAGAACTCCGAGCGGGGATCATTGGCATCGAGAGCCAGCGCCTTCTTCAGGGCATCCTGTGCCGCCGCCGTCACAAGGCCGCCGGACTGTACGATCAGGGCCTCGGCATAGCCGCCCAGTCGGGCCGCCGTCGGTCCGAGCAGCCGGATCGCGTGGTCATAGGCGCCGACCGCGTCGTCGACGCGGCCGTTGCGCATGTAAATCGGGGCAAGCAGGTCCCACCCTGCCCCGTCGTCGGGGCTAAGAGTGAGATGATTTTCGGCTTTGGCGATCAAAATATTGATATCCTCGCCGGGATTGGCGAGCCGCGCTGCGAGCGGTTGCGCCGGCACGCCAGGACTGCCCGTCGTCAAATACAGACAGAGCCCCACGGCCGGAAGACAGAGGAGAATGAACGCCTGCGCCAGGCGCTTCGAACCCAGCCGCTTGGACATGCTTTCTTGCTTTGATGCATCTGCGGCGCTGGCGGAGATCATTCGGCGTCCGATTTCGGCCCTGGCGAGTTCCGCATCATCGCCGCTGATCAGCCCCGCCTCGCGGTCCCTGGTCAGTTCGTCGAGCTGGTCGCGGTAGACCTCCATGTCATGGCTGTGAGGAGACGGGAGGGGCGACGCCGCCCGCATCAGCGGGAGGACGAGCGCGACTGCGACAGCCGCCGTCAAGGTGGCGACAAGAATCCAGAACAACATGGATGCGAAATACTATGAGGTTCCCGGCTTTCCAACTCGAAAACCGAAAATGACGAATATTTGAGGCGTTTCGCCGCAATGGGCGGCGGCCCGGCAGGGGCAGCGCCGCCAATCGAATGATGGCAAGGCGCCGCGTTCGCCCTCAGGTCAGCGGCGACCAGGTGCCATTGCTGTTGCGGCATGCGGCGCCGCGCGCCGTCGATGACTGCCCCTTGACGACCACCGTATGGCTGTATTGACGGCAATTCTGAGAGCCAACCTGATAGGGGGCGGCGGCGACGACCGAGCCGCTAACGCTGCGCCCTTCCCAAGCCACCGGCTGGCCGCCGGGGGCGGCCTCGAGCGCACGGTACTCCGCTTCGAGAGCGCGCTGCCGGTCCGACTTTCCGAGGTCGATATTGCCGAGGCGCGCGATGACACCGCCCTGCAGGGCCTCGATATAGGACGCCGATGAGGCTCCGCCCGCCGCGGCTGCGCCAAGACCGACCGCGCCGCGCTGGCCGCCGGCCGTCGTCCCGCAGCCGGCAAGGGCAACAGTCGATGCGACGACCACGATCCTGCCGCTCAAGGCAACGGCCCGCCCCATTTCTGCGTTGATCTTCATGATACGCGACAACTCAATCCTCATTGACCGGTCGCCGCCTGCGTCTCGGCGATGGCGTCGAGGCGGCGGCGCTTTCAGGATTTCTTTTTGCACCCTCGGCCTCGCGAGGCAACCGCGGGCCGTGCCGGACAGGGCATTTTCGACTGCCGGTGTGACCGCCGGATCACGATGGCGGAGGCGACCGACCTGAAAGCTGCTTAACGTCCCGCGTCAGACCGCCGCTGGCAGAACGAGTTTGGCCCTCAAGCCCCCCTCGTCGCGTCGACTGAGCTCGACGCTGCCCTGATATTCACCGACGATCTCGCTGACGATCGAAAGCCCCAGGCCGGTGCCCGGCTTGCTTTCATCGAGTCGTTTGCCGCGCTTCATCGCCAACGCGATCTGATCCGGATTGAGGCCCGGGCCGTCGTCGTCGATCCGCAGGACGATCCATTCGCGGCCGGACTCCTTGCTGCGCTCCTGGTCGGCGGCGCGCTCAACGCTGAGTACGACGTGATCACGTGCGTATCGGGCGGCATTTTCGAGCAGGTTGCCGACGGTCTCCTCGACATCCTGCTGCTCCATTGCCAGCACCAGCCCCGGCGGGTTGATCGACAGGCTGAACTGCTTCTCCGGATTGAGCCGCCGCATCACCCGAACGATCCTTTCGAGGGCCGGCTGAGCCTCGGTCCTCGCCAGGATGGAGCCGCGCTGGGCCGCAATCCGGGCGCGGCTGAGATAGGTCTGCACCTGGGTCTGCATCGCGTCCGCCTGCGTCCTGATCAGTTCACCGTGGGGGACCTCGAGAACGCGCGCCTCGTTGAGCAGCACGGCGATCGGCGTCTTCAGGGAGTGGGCAAGATTGCCGACTTGCATGCGGGCGCGTTCGATGATGCGGCGGTTGCTGTCGATCAGCGCATTCACCTCGTTGGCCAGCGGCTGGATCTCGCGCGGGAAAGCACCGTCCAAGCGCTCGCTCTGGCCCGTCCGGATCTTTTCGAGCGAGCGGCGCACCTGATCGAGCGGCCGCAGACCGAAGAGAATGGTCAAGGCGTTCACGCCGAGGCCGCCGAGACCGAAGATCGAGAGCGCGATCGTCAGATTGCGGGTGAAACGGTCGATGTCCGCCTCCAGGACGTCGCGGTTGCCGGCAACCCGGAAGCGCGCCGTGTGGCCCTGAATGTCGAGCACCACTTCGGTCTCGGCCACTTCGACCTCGTTTCCGAATGGGTCCTCGGTCGTGTAGAAGCGCTCATAGCGAATATCGAATGGAACCTCGTCGACACTCACGATCGGCAGCTTGGCGGAACCGAGCGACGTCGACAGCAAGGGCGGCGTAGCGAATTCGCCGATCGGCTCGACGATCCAATACCAACCGGTCTGCGGCTGGGAGAAGCGCAGGTCGCCGAGTTGGGGACTCCCGGACAGGGCGGCCTTCTCGTCAACGGAGATCGAATTGATGACGTTGTAGAGCTGGGCGCGCAGCAGGTCCTGGAAACCACGCTCGGAGCCCTGCCGGTAGAGTGCCGAGATAACCACTCCGATCACGACGAGGGCAACGACGGCCCAAACGGTCGAAACCGCCAGAACGCGCGCCGTGAGGGATCTAATGGCCATTGCCGGGTGCTTGCATCCGATATCCGAGACCGCGCACCGTCTCGATCAGGTCATTGCCGATCTTCTTGCGAAGCCGACCGATGAAGACTTCGATCGTGTTGGAGTCGCGGTCGAAGTCCTGATCATACATGTGCTCGACAAGTTCCGTCCGAGAAACCACCTGGCCCATGTGATGCATGAGATAGGAGAGCAGCCGGAATTCGTGGGAGGTCAGCTTCAGCGCAACGCCGCCGACGGTCGCCTTCGAGCCTTTCGTGTCGAGCCGGACCGGTCCGCAGACGATCTCGGAACTGGCATGGCCGGCGGCGCGGCGGATCAGCGCCCGGATGCGGGCGAGCACCTCCTGGACATGGAAAGGCTTTGCTACGTAATCGTCGGCGCCGGCGTCGATACCCGCCACCTTGTCGCTCCAGCGATCGCGGGCGGTCAAAATCAGCACTGGCATCGTCTTACCGTCGGCGCGCCACCTTTCAAGCACCGTGATGCCGTCCATTTCCGGAAGGCCTATATCGAGAATGATCGCGTCGTAAGGTTCCGCTTCGCCGAGATAGTGGCCCTCCTCTCCATCGAAGGCCTGGTCGACGACGTATCCGACTTCCTTCAGCGCGTCGGCCAGTTGCCTGTTCAGGTTGACGTCGTCCTCGACTATCAGGATGCGCATCTTGCTGTTACTTCCCTTTGCTGGCAGGCGCCGCAGATGCCTACATCGGCACCTTGACGGTCACTTTCTTAGGCCGCCCTCCATTGCCGGGGATTAGCACGGTCACGACGCACTTGCCATCGGCTGTCGGCTGGGCGGAGAGCAATTCGCCGCCGGTCTCGGCGACGACTTGTGCCGCCGCAGCGCTGCAGTCACCCGCCACGCGGACAACAACCCTAGGCACGTCAACGGCAGGCAGCGAAAAACCTGCGAGGCCTGCGGCGAGCGCGACTATGGTCACTGATGAAGACATGAACGCACTTTCGACTTGGGAAGATCATGCAAAATCATTAGCCGATAGAGGCTGAATGGCAAATGAATGTCAGTCGTGGCGACACGCGACATCCCGTAGCGGGCGCCGGCAGCCCTCGAGCCGAAATCCACCGGGAATTGCAATTGCCGTTCGGCCTGCCGCGTCACCAGACGTGGTCAGCGGTCCGTTAAGAACTTTGCTCCACACTGTCGGGAGGGCTGGTCGGCGGACTTTCCCGAATCAGACGCTGGCCTGCGGCTCAAGCGGTCGCCGATTCGCGAGTCGATCGAGTCGGTTGGAAGCTTTTTCTGAGAATTCGAGTCCGATTGCCGGAAATCGAGCGAGGAAGCTCGAAAGGCAAATCCGCGCCTGCTCGCAAGCCTTTGAAGATGATGCCTTTTAGCTCTCAACCAATTCTCCGCGAACCAGTGATTTCGGAAATTACGCGCTACTGCGCGCACGTGGCCGCCTTTGGCAAACCATTCGCGTCGGCATGAGAAGCACGGCTGTGGAAGAGCGACAATTAATCGATTTAAAGATTCTTCAATCGTTTAAATGGTTTAAGCGCCTGATTTACAAAGTATTTGCCATATGGAATGGTCCGCCATCCCCACCGTCTCGCATAGGAGGACCGGATGCAGACACTCGCGAATAAGCCGCCCGTAGCACCGCAGTCCAGGATTCCACAGTCGCTGCTCGATCGTTTCGAAAACGAGTGGCGCGAAATGCGCGTGGCCAGCGAAACTGCTCAAAAGCCCGTTCCGCCTGCAGAATAATTGCTCCTTCTCGGCTATCACTCGCCGAGAAGTAGCGGTCTCCATCCCTTGACAGCATTGTCTACGCCCGCCGACGCACGGCGGGCGCGGGTTTTTTGTCAATTGCCGATTTCGTGCTACTCTTTTCGGATGCTAACCGAAGAGATCGAAAAGCTGGCACTTAGCCTTCCGGGGACGCAGGAGAACGCCCATTTCGGAACGCGCGACTTCCGGGTAGGCAAGCGCATTTTCATGACCCTGCCGGAAGCCGGCCGTGCCGTCTTCAAGCTGACGCCCGATCAGCAGCGCATGCTGCTCGAATTGGAGCCGGGCGTCTGTGCCGCGGTGCACGGCGGCTGGGGCGCGCGTGGCTGGACATCTCTCTATTTCGTGGATGCCGACGAGGAGCTCATTCGCCAGTCGCTGGAGACGGCCTGGAGAAATGCCGCCCCGAAGAGCCTTGTACGGAAGAACGGCGGTCACTGACGACTGCGGATCTACTCCGCCGGTTCCAGGCCCACTTCCAGAGGCCAGGTCACCAGGAATTCCTCATAGTCTTCGATGTCGATGCCGTCCTCGGCGGTGGTGCGCCCGCGCACGGAGATTCCGGCCGCATGCACCGTGTCCGGATCGCCGGAGACGAGCGGGTGCCACCAATACAGGTCACGTTCCTCGGCGATCAGACGATAGCCGCAGGTCGGCGGCAGCCAGCTGATCTCACGCACCGCCTTCGGGGTCAGTTGGACGCAGTCGGGAACCGTCGTCTGACGGTTATCATAGTCCTTGCAGCGACAGCTCTCGCCGTCGAGCAGCGTGCAGCGGATCGAGGTCCAGGCAATCTCACCCGTGTCCCAATCCTCCAGCTTGTTGAGGCAACAGAGCCCGCAGCCGTCGCAGAGGCTTTCCCACTCGGCGTCGTTCATCTCGTCCAGGCTTTTCGTCTTCCAGAAAGGCATCTCGCCCATCGCGTCACACTTTCGTCACGTCCACGCCGACATCGAAACTTTGCAGAAGATTGCCGGTTTTTTAAGGCCGACAGCGCGATATGCAAGTAGATTGGAATTCCGCGCCGTGCAAATATCGTCGTGTGGCAAGGAAGCTTCGGGACAGGAAAGCCGTGCAGGAACCGCGAAAAGAGGAAGACCGGCCGAAGAAGCGACACATCTTTCTGCGGATCGATTCCTGGATCGATTCCACGGTGTGGAGCGCCGGATTCCGTCTGGCGGAATGGTGGGAAGACACCACCATCTTCTTCCGTCGCTTTCGCATGCGCGGCTGGAAAAGAGCGTTTTTTGAGGTGCTCGGCGAGGGGATGACCTGGGGCACCGCCGGCGCCGTGCTGATGCTTGCGCTGGCGCTTCCGGCCTTCGAGGAAACCAAGGGGAACTGGCGGGCGCAAAGCGACTTTGCCGTCACCTTTCTCGATCGCTATGGCAATGAGATCGGCCATCGCGGCATCATCCACGAGGATTCGGTTCCGATCGACGAACTGCCGGATCACTTGATCAAGGCGGTCCTGGCGACGGAGGACCGCCGTTTCTTCGACCACTGGGGCATCGACTTCCTCGGCCTGTCGCGCGCCATGACCGAGAACGCCCGCGCCGGCGGCGTCGTTCAGGGCGGCTCCACGCTGACGCAGCAGCTTGCCAAGAACCTGTTCCTGTCGAACGAGCGAACGATCGAGCGCAAGATCAAGGAAGCCTTTCTCGCTGTCTGGCTCGAATCCAATCTCTCGAAGAAGGAAATCCTCCGCCTCTATCTCGATCGCGCCTACATGGGCGGCGGCACCTTCGGTGCGGCGGCGGCGGCTCAATTCTACTTCGGCAAGGCGATCACCGACGTCAACCTCGCCGAGTCCGCGATGCTGGCCGGGCTGTTCAAGGCCCCGGCGCGATACGCGCCGCACGTCAACCTGCCGGCGGCACGCGCCCGCGCCAACGAGGTGCTGTCCAATCTCGTCCAGGGCGGCCTGATGACGGAGGGCCAGGTGCTCGCCGCCCGTCTCAATCCGGCGACCGTCATCGATCGCGCCCAGGTCAAGGCACCGGACTTCTTCCTCGACTGGGCCTTCGACGAGGTTCAGCGCATTGCCGCTCCCTTCGCGCAGCATTCGCTAATCGTCAGAACGACGATCGACATGGGGCTGCAGCAGGCGGGCGAAGAATCGATCGAATCGAGCCTCAGGCAATACGGCGAAAGCTACAAGGTGAAGCAGGGCGCTCTGGTCATGATCGAAAACGGCGGTGCCGTGCGTGCAATGGTTGGCGGCCGCGACTATGGCGAAAGCCAGTTCAACCGGGCCACCCGTGCGCTCCGCCAACCCGGCTCCTCCTTCAAGGTCTATACCTATGCGGCGGCGATGGAGAAAGGCATGACGCCCGAGACGGTGGTCGTCGATGCGCCGATCACCTGGCGCGGCTGGTCGCCGCAGAACTACGCCCGCAAATATGCCGGCCGGGTCACCTTGATGAACGCGCTGGCGAGATCGATCAATACCGTTCCGGTCCGCCTCGCCAAGGACAAGCTCGGCACCGAGATCATCGCCCAAACCGCAAAAAGGATGGGCGTGGAAACGCCGATCCGCACCGACAAGACCATGCCGCTCGGCACGTCCGAGGTGACCGTGCTCGACCAGGCGACCGCCTATGCCGTCTTCCCCGCCGGAGGATTGGAATCCCGCCGCCACGGCATCAGTCAGATCCTGAACTACGATGGCGATATCCTCTACGACTTCGGCCGCGACGCTCAGCCGGCGCGACGGGTTCTGAGCGAGCAGGCCATCTCGTCGATGAATCGAATTCTCACCCAGATCCCGGTCATCGGAACCGGCCGCAGGGCCGCGCTGAGCAACGGGGTCGTGACGGGCGGAAAGACGGGAACGACGCAAGCCTATCGCGACGCCTGGTTCGTGGGCTTCACCGGCGACTACACGACGGCCGTCTGGTTCGGCAATGACGACTACACGTCCACCGAAGAGATGACCGGTGGCTCCCTCCCCGCGATGACCTTCAAACGGCTGATGGACTATGCCGAGCAGGGCATCGAACACCGTGCGATCCCGGGCATCGAGGCTCCGCCGGCCGAAACGCAAAAGAAACCGGAAGCGGTCGCCGAGGCCGAAGCTGACGAAAACGCACTGCCGCCGCTCGTCCGGCCGCGATCCCTGTCTGCCGACGTGACCCGCCTCTTGAAGTCGATCGGCAATGCATTCGAACAGGCGTCACCGTTGAAGCCCAAGGAAAAGGGTGGCGGCCGGGTCGCGGTGCTCGAAGCGCCTGATGAAACGTCAGCGATGCCGCGGGTGACAGATGCCGCGAAGAATTGACTTCGTCACGACAAATCCGTTTTCTGGCGGCCCAGCCATCGCCGCACAATCGATTCACTGCCGGCAGGATAAACGAGACATCATTCGATAGAGCCCCCCTTGTTCCGCGTTCCCCTCCTCGTCGCCCTTGCACTTATCGTCGCCTTCGGCGGCGGCATTACGTCAGCCATATGGGCGCTGAAGGCGACCGTCGGCTTCGGATCGATCGCGATCGGCCCCTGGGTGGCCTTCCCCGAGGCGCAAACCGTCGCGGCGGATCCCTATGCAAAGGCGCACCGCGCTCGTGTCGGGGAATTGCTCTATGGCGGCGCGGAAGGGTTGAAATTCACAGCGGCTACCGACGATACCGGCGCGCGCCTTTCAGCCGCTTGCTCCTATGACGTTTCCGGGATCACGCCACCCGCCCGTTTCTGGACCCTCTACACCGCAACCACCGACGGCGCGACGCTACGACCGGGCTCCGAGATGCCTTCGGCGATCAATTCGTGGACGGTGCTGCGCGCCAAGGACAGCAGCTTCGTCATTCACGCCTCGCCGGCCGCACAGCCGGACAACTGGCTCGCCATCCGCCACACGGGAAACTTCCAGCTCGTGCTGACGCTGCTCGATACGCCAACGGCCGGCTCATCCGGACTGATCGACCTCGCAATGCCGAAGATCGTCAAGACGGGGTGCGGGAATGCGTAGGGCGCTGTTCACCTTTCTCGTCGGGCTCGTCGGCGCCGCTCTCCTGCATATAGTCATCGTCCTTGCCCTGCCGCGGTTCACCGGCCGGGACGCCTATACGCGTATCCTCGGTCTTCTCGAGATGGACAGTTTCTTTCCGCTCACGGCCGAGCCCGGTCCGACTGGACTGGACAATAGCGACCCTTTTCTACGCACCGCCGTTTGCAACTTCTCCGTCGCGGATGCGCCGGCGCGTTTCATTGCGCGTGGTTCCGTACCTTTCTGGTCGCTTTCGATCTTCGACAGCGGGTCGAACGAAGTCTTCAGCATGAACGATCAGACCGCCGTCAATGGAGATCTCGATCTGGTCGTCGCGACGCCGATCCAGTTGGTCGAGCTGCGCAAGTCGCCGCCGGAAGCGCTCGCCCAAGCGATCATGATCGAGATGAAGGACGAGGAGGGCTATGCGGTCCTGCGCGCCCTGGCGCCGCTTAACAGTTTCGAGGAGCAGGTCCGCGATTTCCTGACGGACTCGAGCTGCGCGCCATTCCGGCGCCAGTGACAAGAATGTAGGGAGTTAGAGAGCCGAATGAGCCGCGCAGCGGAGAGCATCGGCCAACCCGCGGCTTGCAGCCGAATACGCGGGCCGGCTACTGCTTCTTGACCTGCCGCCCTGTCGGAGCGCTTGGCTGCGGGCCGCGGCCGTCGAGGCGCTCGTAACGGATGCCCGTAAAGAACAACACCTTGGCACCGCCCGCGGTGACGGGCCGCCGTCGCGGCATCTTGACCTTGCGGTCCTGCAATCTGATTACGTCTGCCATGCTCGTCTCCATACTTCCATGAGACGGATGAACACAGATTTCACCCTGCCCGATTGCGGGCTGGCGCATTCCCGGAAGGCCCGGACAGACGCGCCGTTCTCAACTCACTCCTTCTTCCGGTTACCCGGATTTCCAGTTTCAATGCACATCAGATCCGAACCAATAATAGCGGGCTCGCTTCGATTGAGCCATAGCCTGGTTAGGTTAACTCTTTCTTAATCCAGATCACGGCCCGTTAACCAAGCGCAATACCCAATTCTGGTGGTATTTGAAGGCGCGCCAAAGAGCCTTCAGCGCCTCGCGAACAGGCCGACGAGGAACGCGACGCCCGCGACGGTCAGCAGCGTCGAGATCGGATCATCGCGAACACGCTCCCTGAGCCGTTCCGTCATCAGTTCCGCTTCCCCCTGCACGACCGCCTTGGCGCCGCTGCCGATGGCCGAAACCGTTTCCGTCAGCCTTACGATCTCAGACCTCAACTCCGCGACCTGGGTCTGCAATTCCACCTGGGTGTCCGCCGCGGTCTTTTCCGTGTCCATATCGGCGCCCACCGCTGCCAGCTTCTTTTCCGCCATTGTCTCCGCTCCTTACCTTTCGCGCGAAATCAACGCCTCGAACAAGGTTTGGTTCCCGCAAAGCTTCGCCAATGCAGACAAGAAAAAGGGGGCGGCAAATCGCCTCCCGCCTTCGCGCAACCATGATCGGAGGGGCCGCTATCGCTCGCGCGACGGTGCCGGGCCGCTCCCGGAAAGCACAGTGCGTCAGTCGTTTTCACAGGCGAAATCGTTGAAAACGCACTTCGGAACCGTTCTGACTTCACCGTCCCGTCGCAGCTCACGAAGTTGGCGCGCCCGCTCTTCCTTGCGAGCACCTTGATAGTTCTCGGCGGAACCGCCTTCCTGCCGCTCGTCATCGCGGCGACGGTCCCGCCAGTCCCGATGCTCGCGTTCCCGCTCGCGCTGCCATTGCTGGCGTTCTCTCGCCTCTTGGCGCTCTGTGGCCCGTTGCCGTTCTCTGGCCTGCTGGCGTTCCCATTCGCGGCGCTCCGGCTCGCGCTCCCATTCCTCGCGTTCCGTCGCCTGCCTGCGCTGCCATTCGCGGCGCGGCTCTTCGCGCTGCCGCTGCCAGTCGCGTTCCTCGGCCCAATCGGGTCCGCGGCGCCAGCGGTCGCGGTCACGATAGAAATCGCGTCCCCTATAGTTGCGGTCCCAATAGCGATCGAATTCGAAGACGACCGTCGGAATCCCGAGCGGCCGATAATATTCCGGCTCGAGGTAGACCCGATTGCTGCGGTAGAGCGCCTGGACATATTGCCCGGCGACCCATCCGCGTCCGTCATAGAAGGAAACGTCGCACCAGGGTCTGTCGGCCAGGCATCCGTGGATTTCCACCGCTTCACCTGCCGGAATAATGGTGACCGCGGGATAACGGGTACTCGGGCCTGAGCGCATGTTGACATTGGCGGTGGCAAAGCCCTCCGCAGCTTCGGCAACGAACGGCATGAGCGAGAGCGCACAAACAGCAGCCGCCCGCAAGAACGCTTTCTTCACAGATACTTCTCCCATCGGAAGGCCAATGGCCCTCTGCTTCGGCGGGCCAAATCGCCCTTCACCGTCGAAACAAGCAATAGGGCCGCATGTGGAGTTTTTTAAGGCTGGGTCTCGTCACGCCGCCATGATGACGTCCGCTGGCGATCGTGCGTCACGCCGATGCCGCAAGCCTGAATAAAGCCTCAGGGGCCATAGTTAATGCTACGCTAACGTTTTCGATCTATTTTTTGAGACGTGTGCCGTTCCGAGCCATCGGCAATGGCGTCACGCTTTTTGCATCTGGGATTTGTCGTGACGAACCGCTTTCGTGAGTTGGAAAGGCCGCAGACGGGCCGGCTGAAGGACGTCGTGCTGATGGCGACCGTCACCGGCTTCGAGAGCCTTCGCGTTCCGCGCAAGTCCGACCTGAAGCAGTTTGCCGAACTCTTCGAACCGCTTTTCCTCGGTTCCAGCAACGAAGCGCGCCGGCAGGCGGCGGCCGCCCTGTCGCAATGCGCCCATGTGCCCGAATCGGTGGCGCTGCTGATCGGCAGCATGCCGATCTCGATTGCCGCGATCTTTCTCACCCGGTCGAAAGCGATCCCCGATCGGACCCTGATGTCGATAATCCGCCAGCAGGGCCCCGCCCATGCCAATGCGATCGCGCACCGGGAGGATCTTTCACCGGCGATCGTCAACGCGCTTGTCGAGCACCACCAGTTCACCGCCGCCGCGCCGCGCGGCGACATTTCCGTTGCGGCCGCCCCGACCGAAACGGCAACGGCCGACGATCATCCATCCTCCGAGCGCCTGGCGCGCGAAAACACGCTGCGCGAGGAGATCAGGACGCTGGCGCGCGCCGGGTCCAGACCTCTCCCCGAGGGCGCACGCCTCCAGCCGATCGACGAGCTCCATCAGGCGCTGCTCTTGCGGTTTGCCCGCAACAACGAAGCGGTCCTCTTTGCGACGGCTCTTGCCGACGCCCTGGCGGCGAGCCGCGCGCTTGCTGAGAGAATCCTCCTGGACGTTTCCGGCCAGCAGCTCGCCGTCACACTCGCGGCGATCGACTTCCCGGGCCGGGACCTGCACGCCCTGCTTGTGGCTCTCTACCCACATCTTTCCGATAGGCTTGGCTCAGGCGATCATGCCGAGGCGCTGATCAGGAGCATCGACCGGAAGACAAGCGTCGAGCGCGTGGAATCCTGGCTGCGCGCCGACGGAGAGGTAAGGCCGAACCGGCACGAGACCAATTTCGCCGAGAATCGGGCACGCGATTCGCGTCTGCAGGAGGCCCGTGCGGCCGGCGCCACCGCGGGTGCGGCACAGCCCAAGCGGACGATTGGACGAAAATAACAACGCCGCCGCCTATTCAGCGCCATATGTCTTCCGGGCCGCAGACTCAGCGGCCGGGGTCAGTGACGACATGCAACAGATCGCTGCAATCGTCGAGTTCGATCTCGACGATCCAGCAATCCGGGTCGAAGCGGATCTCGGACGAGAGAGCGCCGTCGACATTTTCCGCCTCCGCGTCCCGCAGCCGGAGTTCGAACTTGCGGATGCTTTCGCCCTCCTCCTCGAAGAAGCTCTGCGGCGCCGGCGCATAGAGCGTCTCGGTCCCCAAGCGGGTGCGGTGGCGAATGAAGATCGCCCCGGCCTCTTCCGCTCCCTTGCGCAGCACCGCCGCATAACCGCCGCTCGCGAAAACGCGGCGCAGGAGCGAAGCGACGAAGATATGGGTTTTGACGCGCATTCCAGGCAGATACACGCGCGATGATCGATATGCAAATGACCGTCCCGGGGGAGATCGTCGCACGGCTTCTCGGCGATTGCCTAGAGCGCGCCGATTTCCTTAAGTTTATCGAGAACCTTGCCATTCGGTTCGCCGGTCTGCGGAAGCCGGTAGTGCTTCTCGAAATGACGGATCGCCGCCCGTGTCTGATCGCCGGCTACACCGTCGACGACGATATCCGCGTAAGCGAGATTGCTCAGCCCCTTTTGGATATTCATGACCAATTCGCTCGATACCGGAATTTCGGCGCGCGGAGTAAGCGTTGCATCCTCTTCCGCCGTTCGGATTGCGGCGGCGACGGGATCGACTTCGGCGGGCGTCGATTTCGGGTCGGAATAGGGCCGATTGTCCGGCGCTACAATGGCCATCTCCGAGCCCGGCGCTGCACGGAGCGCTTGAAGGAGATCGACGCTGGCCAAGCCGGTCTCGCTGCGACCGGCGCGCTTTTCGAAGCGAAGGATAGCGGATTCGGTCTTTGGACCGCTGCGGCCGTCCGGCGTGCCGACATAAAGACCAAGCCGGGCAAGCTCCTTCTGGACATCGGCGACGAGTGCCGGTGGTGGAAGGGCAGCGCCCACGTCCGACACGGATTCGGGGGACCGCGGCATGCGTTGCTCGGACGATTCCCTTTCGCCGACCGTGTCCTTGACCTGTACCGACTTGGTCTCGCCTTCGCGCTCGATCACGAAGGTCGTCACCTTGCGCGGCTCGACGGCCTCGCCATTGGCGGCGGCCAAACGCTCGGCAACCTCGGGACCCACCAGGGGAACTCGGGTGCGCAACAGCGGCGAGGGATGGTTGCCGTGCTGATACCACATGGCGTTCGCCGCCACGAAGCTGAAAACAACGGCGAAAGTTGCCAACCCGCCGGCTCCCACCGGGTGGTGCACGATCAACCGGCCGGCAAGCACAGCGCAACGTCCGAGGCCCTGGCCCGCGAGCGCCAGTCCGCGCAACGCGATGCCCGGCCGTGGCCGGCCGCCCCGTTTCCGCTCAGGCTGTTTTCGCTTGCGCGGCGCCATGTCGCCTTTCCTTGACTGTTCCTTCGGAGGCCTCTGTCTGCAGCCGCAAATCGCTCGCCGTTTCGTCGCGCCCCTTCAATCGCGGCGGAAACTCCACTGCCCCGCGCGTGCTCACCTGCTCGCGCTCGTCAATTCCGGTACCGTCCCGCGGTATGGTGACCACGACTACTGTCCCCTCGCCTTCCGAACTGCGGATGGAAATCCTGCCGCCATGCAGTTCGACGAGCCCCTTGACCAGCGACAGGCCGAGACCGGTGCCCTCGTAGCGGCGCGTATAGTCATTTTGAATCTGGACGAAAGGTTGGCCGAGCATTTCCAGCTTATCTTCGGCAATACCGATGCCGGTATCGCTGACGGTCAACTTCAGCAGCGCGCCGTCGACTTCCGCATCGATGGTTACGAGGCCGCCCTTGTCGGTGAACTTCACGGCATTGCCGACGAGATTAATGAGGATCTGTTGCACAGCGCGCCGATCGGCGTTGATTTCACCGACCGCCCGCGTCACGCGGCTTGCCAGCATCACACCCTTTTCGCGCGCCTGATGCGACAGCATCGCTTCGCAAGCGGCGATCGCGTCCGCTACCCGGAAGGGCTCGGGCACCAACTCGTAGCGGCCCGCCTCGATCTTGCTCACGTCGAGCATCGTGTTCACGACGGAAAGCAGATGCATGCCGGACTGGTTAATCAAGGAAACATATTCGCGCTGCCGGTCGTTCTCCAGCCTGCCGAAATACTCTCCGGAAAGGACATCCGAAAAGCCGAGAATGGCATTCAGCGGCGTGCGCAACTCATGACTCACAGCCGCCAGGAACCGCGTCTTGGCGTCATTGGCCGATTCCGCATGCGCGGCCTTGGCGGCGACTTCCGCCCTCAGGCGAGCCTCGTTCGAGACATCGCGCGATTGAGCAATGATCGCCATCAGACGCCCCTCGGCATCGCGAAGGGGCGTCATCTCGCATCGCATGTGCACGAATTGCACGCCATCGGCGGAAGTCGACGGGCGCTCGAGCCGAATGTCGACGGCCGAGCACTCGCCGCCCTGGCGCAATGCATCGATCGCCTTCAGGAAGCTGATGCGGTCGGATACGTGAATCTGTTCAATAAAGCCGCATCCGCGAGGGTCGCGCAGCAACTTGAGGTGATCGGCGGCATCGCGACCATGAACGGACAGAACGTGCCCACGCGGGTCATGGATGGTGACGAGGCCGGCGAAGAGATCGTAGGCCGCAGAAAGATCGGGCAGGTCGGTCACGCCCGACGGCTTCGTCCCGGCGGATGTCGGCACCATCCTGTGCGCCGCAAGGCTCGCGGCTGCCGCCAGCAACGAGGCCGATGCCCAGAGCGCCGTGCCCGCCGGCAGTGCCACGGAAACCGGCAGAACCGCCGACAGGATGAGCGGCACAATCGGCAGGGCCGTCAAGGAGACTGCAGCCACGGCGCGTAGTCTCTTAAAATCATAGCGTTCCGCAACGGGGCCATCCGGGCGGCGCGGCAACCACGCTGCAGCGGCTTCATCCACGCGGGATGCCCATTTGCCAGCCATGTTACGCAATACACTCACGCCTTGCCCTGCCACCATTATTGTTTTTGCGAGGCAGGCTTACGGTCCCTGCGCGATTCGCAAGCGGATAGACCGGACCGCCTCGTGATGGTCCGAATCTCGCATTCCCGACTTAATGAAAGAATAAGCGGGGGGCCCGCGCGGGCCCACGAAACCGGCGAAAAATCCCATTTCGAAGCAATTCCGGCGAGCTTCGTCTCTTGTGGTTAACGGGGCGTAAGCGGCGGATATTGGTGGATTTTCCGCTTCCCGTTAACGATTTGGGCAGAGCGTACCGATGGCGGTGTCGAGCCGCTCGGGCCCGGTGGCACACAGCTTGCCACGAACCTTAACGGCGATCGTTAAAATGCCGGACAAACGCCCGCCGGCAATTTCAGAATCGGCCAGTTCGATAAAATTTGAACCGAATCCCAGCATTTCTGGAAAAGCCGTCTTGTGATTCCAGTTCTACCGTCGCTGACAGAACGGGCCCACATTGGAGCGACGCACCCACTGGGCACGAGGCGACAAAAGGCGTAGGCGAAAGCGGGCAGCCGAAAGCGTCAAATCCGGCTCGAAGTCCGGAGGCGAAGGCGGCCTTACAGAGGATGGGCAGAACATGTGGTTTCTCGTAAAAGCGACGTTCTGGTTTTCGCTTGTGCTGGTATTGCTGCCCTTCCTCGACCCGTCGAGCAGCGCCAAGCTGGAGAACGGCCCGAAGGTGGAGATCGGCGACACCTTCTCCGCCGCCAACGAGGCCTTCCATTATCTAAGTGCTATCTGCATCCAGAAGCCGGACGTCTGCGAGAAAGGTGCCGAGACCTTCGTCGCCCTCGGCCATCGTGCCCGGGAGGGTGCGCGCATCGCCTATGAGTTTCTTGACAGCCAATTTGCGGAGACCGGAACGCCCGACGCCAAGGTCATGACCGGCACCGTGGTGCCTGCCGAGAACCTCTCTGCCGTAGAGCCTGCGAATGAAGCCATACCGGTTTTCGAACGCACCCCCGTCCCGGAAAAACGCCTCGATCCCCATACGGCGCCTGCCAAATAAGGACAGTTCTTGCGGAAGGCCTCGACTACCAGTTGTGCCGCCGCGAAGACGCTCAGTATATCGCGGCGAATTATTTATCGAGCTTTCGCGGAATGAAATCTTCTCGGAAGCCATAGGCTGTTCTCTTTGCGGCCGGCATCCCCTATATGAAGGGTGAACGAGATCCCGGCCTTGGATTGGTGCGGGAGGGAAACAGGGCGCAGCCGATTGCAAGAGCGCCACATACGGATCAGCCATGGTTTCACTTGACCAGATCATCGACGATTTCGCCTTTCTCGACGAATGGGAAGACCGCTACCGCTACGTCATCGAACTGGGCAAAAGCCTGCCGGAAATGCCGGAGGTCTGGAGGACCAGCGAGAACAAGGTGCAGGGCTGCGCCAGCCAGGTGTGGCTGGCGACCCATACGTCCGGTGATCTGGATGATCCGGTCCTGACTTTCGATGGCGAATCGGACGCGCATATCGTCCGTGGCCTAGTGGCGATCGCGCTTGCGATCTTTTCGGGCAAGCGCGCCTCCGAGATCGCCAGAATCGATGCCCTCGATATCTTCGGCAAGATCGGCCTTATCGAACATCTCTCGTCGCAGCGCGCCAACGGGCTGCGTTCGATGATCCGGAGAATCAAGGGCGAGGCCGAGACGCGCCTACCGGCGTAAGATCGTCGCACCTACAGTAGAGCCGACGGTTGGACAGTTTTCGGCACTACAGCGCCGTGCGTCTTTTCAGACGCACAAAGGTCGCTGTAGCACTTTGACTCGTTGCATGTTTTTATCCTTAGACCGAATATGATGTAAGGAAACATGCAGTAAAAAGCCGGACTGAAACAGCCCGGCTTCCACCTCAAGTGAGTAACTCCTGCCGCTATTCAGGCATCGGTTCACTGTGCCCGAAGGTCACTGTGCCCGAAGTTCGCCCGGTCGGCTGCCGAACGAATCCGCTTACTTGCCGCGACGCTTGCGACGCTGACCGAGTCCCATTTCCTTGGCGAGGCGCGAGCGGGCTTCCGCATAGGCCGGCGCCACCATCGGATAGTCCGCAGGCAGATCCCACTTCTCGCGATACTCTTCCGGCGAAAGATTGTGGTGGGTCATCAAGTGGCGCTTCAGCGATTTGAACGTGCCCCCGCATTCGAGGCAGGTGATCTGATCGTCCTGCACCGACTTGCGAACCGAGACGGCCGGCTTCGGCTTTTCGACCGGCACGACCACGGGCGTGGGAGCCGTCGTGTTATTGAGCGCCGAATGGACATCGGCTATCAGCGTCGGCAACTCGGCAACAGGAACCACATGGTTGCTCACATAGGCGGCAACGATTTCCGCCGTCAGCTCAACCAGGAGTTCGTTGCTCGTACCGAGCGTATTCTCACTCATTTTTTTCTCCTATCGGAATTCAGCAACAAAACCCGAAACAGTGTTTCAGGAGGGAGGAAATGCCAAAATGCCGCCGAACAGCGCTTGCCGCCTAGGAACTGAGCGATAACCGCGCGACGGGAGCATAGCCCCGCCGCAACATCAAGGCTCGAATCGCAACAACGAAACCCGTCACCAAGATGCCGCACCCTTCGGCACCTCAAAGCAACGGTTACAATCACAACTCAAGCTGGAATTCCAGTTCAAAGTATTGATTACGACGACACTTTGCGGTTACTGGCTTAACATTGATCTGCAAAATGTCAAAACATAATTTTTGTCAATGAGCAGCAAATCTATTTCAGATCACTAAAAATGTGCCCTGTGGCGGAATTGTCCCGAAATACAGAGACAGAAATGCCGCCCATCAATGCCGCCGCGGCTCTTCCATTTTTGGCAGCTGATCTATAACCGACAGTTTCGTCATCCTGTAACCCGCCTGATGTGCAGCCTTCGCCAACAGATGGGCCGAGATCGGCGCCGTCAGCACCAGAAAAACGAAGCCGGCAAGTGAGCGGATGAAAATGGCAGGGTCGAGCGAATGCAGCCCGGCTGCGACCAACAGCAGGCCGGAACCGACGGTGCCCGCTTTCGAGGCCGCGTGCATGCGCGTGTAAAGATCCGGGAAGCGGAGGAGACCCAGCGCCGCCAACAGCGAAAAGCACGCACCAACCACGATGATGATCGCGACCAGCAATGTAATCCCGGCAACGATAAGGGTCCCCATCAGCGGCCTCCCCGGCGTTTGCGGCGGGTTGCCTCCCGCTTGACAGCTGCCTTTGCCCCCATCAGGGCTGCGCGTTCTCCTGTTTGCTCCGGCGCGAGGCCGCGTGTCAGGATGAAGCGCGCGAAGGCGACGGTCGCGAGGAAGCCGACGAGACCAAGGGCGATTCCGATGTCGATATAAAGGTTGAAGCCGGTCTTGATGGCGATGACCGCGATGAAGCCGATCGCGATCGCGACCAGCATATCGAGACCGAGCACCCGATCCGGCAATGTCGGCCCGCGGATAATGCGCAGCACCGTCATCAAGAGAGCGAGAGACAGGAGCAGGAGCGCGAGACTAGTCGCTGCGGCCAGAACCGTTCCGGGCGTCATCGTTCGAAAGCCTCCCGGATGCGCCGCTCGAAGCCACGTGCGATGTCCTGCCGCAGGGCGCCCGGATCGGCGCAATCGAGCGCGTGCACATAGAGGATCTTGCGGTCCTCGGACACGTCAACGGAAAGCGTGCCGGGCGTGAGCGTGATAAGATTGGCGAGCAAGGTGATCTCGAAATCGCTCTTGGCAGTCAGCGGATAGGCGAAGATGCCGGGTTTCAAGCCCATGCGCGAGCGCAGGACGAGGATGGCGACCTTGACGGCCGAGACGGCAAGCTCCTTGAAGAACAGTGCCGCAAGCAGAGCCAGCCGCAACGGTCTGAGGGGATAGGTCACCGGCTGCAGCTCGCGCCGGATCAGCCACAGGGACAAAGCGCCGACAGCAAAGCCGAGCATGAGGTTCGTCGGCGTGAAACTGGCGCTGATGGCACCCCAAAGAACGGTGAAAAGCAGATTGATCTGCAGGAATTTCATCACGGCCCTCCCGGAAAGACCGAATTCACATAGGCCGACGGCTCCGCAAGGCCTGCTGCCGCGTTTTGAATCATCGCCAGCAGCGGCTCGGGGTAAAGGCCGATCAACAAAGTCAGCCCGGTAAGCACCGCCAGCGGGGCCAACGCCGCGGGCGACAGCGACACCGCCTCGCTGCCGGCGCGCGTCCCCTCCCGCCAGAAAGCCAACAGGAAAAGGCGGCCGGTGACAATCGTCGTCAAGAAGCCAGCAAGAAGAAGCGCCGCGGCAAGCCACCAGGCGCCGATATCAAGCGCGGCCTTGACGAGCATGACCTTTGGCCAGAAGCCGGAAAAGGGCGGGAGCCCCGAGACGGCAAAACATAACATCAAGGTGAGCGCGGCAAATCCGGCATGCCGACGGTAAAGGCCGGCAAGGGTGGCGATCGAGGCGCTTCCGCCGAGACGCATGGCGATGCCGGAGGCGAAGTAGAGGCCGGTTATCACGAGCATGGAATGCAGCGCATAGAAGATTGCACCCCCAATGCCGCCGGGTCCACCGACGGCGATACCGGCGAGCATCGAGCCGATGCCGGAGACAATGAGGTAGCCGAGAATGCGGCGGAAATCCGTCTGCGCCATTGCGCCGAGCACGCCGACAATCATCGTCAGAGCTCCTGCAACGGCCAGAATGAAACTCAGTTCTTCCCTTTCCACCGGGAAGAGCATGACCATCACGCGCACCAGGGCGTAGACGCCGACCTTGGTGAGCAAGCCTCCGAAAAGCGCGGACACGACGACGCGGGGGGTATGGTAGGAGGCCGGCAGCCAAAAATTCACCGGGAAGGCCGCCGCCTTCATGGCAAAGGCGAGCGTGAAAAGACCCGCCAGCGTCACCAGCGGAACACTGTCGCGCAGTCCCTCGGCCTTTCTGGCGATATCCGCCATGTTGAGCGTCCCGAACACGGCGTAGAGGTAGCCGGTCGCTATCAGGAACAGCGTCGTGCCGACCAGATTGAGGAACCCGTATTTTACTGTTCCATCGATCTGCTCCGGTTCGGAGCCCAGGACGAGAAGGCCGAAGGACGAGATCAGCAGCACCTCGAACCAGACATAGAGATTAAAGATATCGCCGGTCAGAAAAGCCCCCGACACGCCGGCCATCAGCAGCATCAGCAGCGGATAGAAACCGTAGCGACGACCACTGTCATTGATGTCGCCAAGCGAGAAGACGCCGGCCACGAGCGCGACAAGCGATGCGGCAAAGGCGAACAGCGCCCCTGTCAGGTCGGCGGTGAATGCGATGCCGAAGGGAGGCAACCAGCGCCCCATTACCATGGTAAGCGGCCCGTTCTCGGCGACCTCCTTGAGAAGCAGCCCATTGACCAGGACGAGCCCGGCAAGGCCGATGATGGTAATGGCCGGATGAATGCCGATCGGGCGGCGCAGCATGACGAGGAGCGCGCCGATCGCAAGGCACCAGGCGACCGGCAGGATCACCAGCCATGCGGCCACCGTCGGCGGCGCCTGAACGAGCGCAGCGGAAAGATCGGCGGAAGGTGAGATCGAAGCGGCCATGGCGCGGTCAATATCCAAGCGGGGGACCGGTTCATCCACCGGTTCGGCGACGCGCATTTCGTCCGTGTTGTCGGTTGCGAGATCGCGATAGGCGCGCCAGGAAAGAACGAGCAGGAAGGCGAAGAAGGAAAAGGAAATGACGATTGCCGTCAGGATCAACGCCTGGGGGAGTGCGTTGGCTGCGGGAGCGGCGAGCGCATCGGCCCCTTCGGGTATGACCGGCGGCACGTCCCGCGTCAGACGGCCTCCCGTAAAGATCAGCAAGTTCACCGCATTGCCGAGCACTGCAACGCCCAAGAGCACGCGGATGATGAATTTCGAGAGCATGAGGTAGACGGCAACGCTGAAGAAGATGCCGACGAGCAAGGCAAACCAGGCCTCCATCACTCACCTCCCCGCTCTTCGAGCGACAGCACGATCGAACTGATGGCGCCCACCACGACCAGGTAGACGCCAGCATCGAACAGGAAGGGAGTCGAGAGCGGAACCTCGATGCCGAAGATCGACGGATAGATCCACAGCCCCGTCATGAACGGGACCCCCGCGACAATCGAGAGCAGGCCCGCAAACGTCGCTGTAAAGAGCCCGGCCCCGGCAATTGCCATCGGATGGAAGAAGATGGCCCGCCTTACCGTCTCGACACCGTGTGCCATGCCATAGATCGCCAAAGCCGAAACGGCGATCAAGCCGCCGATGAAGCCGCCGCCCGGCTCGTTATGGCCGCGCAACAGCACGAAGATGGAGAAGAGCATCATCAGGCTCGTCAGCACCGGCGCAACCGTGCGGAAGATCAGCGACTTCATACCCGTTCCTCCGGCGCATGTTCATCCGCGACGACCTCCGCGGCCACGGCGCGCTTGAGCGAACCGGCCCTGAGCCTCACGAGTGCCAGGATCGCGAGACCGGTGGTCATCACCACGGCAATTTCGCCGAGTGTGTCCGTGCCGCGGAAATCGACGATGATGACGTTGACGACATTCGCCCCGTGCGCGATCGATTTCGAGTAAAGGTTGAAGAACTCCGTCAGCGTGTTGTCGAAGGGCACAGCCGTGACCCTCAGCAGGAACAGGCCGAAGCCGAAGCCGCAGGCAAGCGCTATGGCCACATCGCGCACCTTCTCCGGGAGCGGCCGGTGGTCGGCGGGCGAGAGCTGCAGACGGGTCATCACCAGCGCCAGCACGACGACCGACAGGGTCTCGATCATGAATTGCGTGAAGGACAGATCCGGCGCACCGTAAAGCAGGTAGATCACGGCGACGGCAAAACCCTGGATGCCGAGGGAGACGATGGCGGTGAGGCGGTCGGACGCGGCCACGACGGCGAGGAGACCGGCGACGGCGATCGCCATGATCGCAAGCTCGTGGGCCGGAACGTCCGCCGAGAAGAAGGGAGCACGCGGGAACTCGCCGTAGAGGAGCGGTATTGCCAGCAGGACGACGGCGACGAGCGCAAAGGTAGCGGTCATATAGACTTCGAAGCGGCCGCCCTGCAGTCGCCGCGTCAGCGCGACCGCAAGGCGCACGAGGCCGCGCATGAATTGGTCGAAGCCCTGGTCCGGCCCCCAGCCGATATCGGCGAGGATTGCCGTCATCGCCGCGCGCAAGCGGGCGAGATTGACGTAGAAGGCGACGCCGAGCGCCGTCGTCAGTGCGGAGAGCATGAGCGGCAGTCCGAGATGCGGCTCGAGCGATATCTCGACCGTCCTTGCCTCGCCGGCGATCGCCGAGGCCATTGGCGACGAAATCAGCCGATGGGCGAGACCGGACATGAGCGCGATGGAGAGCCCCTTCAGGGCGAGAATTGCCGGGCCGATCCAGAGAAGCAGCGGCGCCTCGTGGACATGCTTTGGCGTGCTGACCCGGGGCCCCAGGAAGGGCTTCAGCGCGACCGCGAAGGCGACGGCAAACATCAGGGCGTTGCCGACGACCGTCAGCATCGCGAAGAGCCCAGAGCGCAGGTCGAACGCGGAGAAGGCGGCATAGAGCTCTTCCTTCGCGAGGAAGCCGAAGAACGGCGGCAGGCCGCCCATGGAGAGCGCAGCGGCAAGAGCAACACCAAAGGTCAGCGGCATTGCCGAGCGAAGGCCGCCGAGTTGCGAAAGGTCACGTGATCCCGTTTCGTGATCGAGGATACCAGCCACCATGAACAGCGCGCCCTTGAACAGCGCATGTGCCACGAGATAGAGCGCTGCCGCCTCGATCGCATGCGGCGAGCCGAGGCCAATCAACATCACCAGCAAGCCGAGCGACGCCATCGTCGTGTAGGCCAGCATCAGCTTCAAATCGCTCTCGCGCACCGCAAGCGCCGCGCCGATCACCAGCGTCGCGCCGCCAAAGAGAGGCAGAAGGAGCTGCCATTCCGGCGTTCCGCCAAGAACCGGATTGAGGCGCATCAACAGATAGACGCCCGCCTTCACCATCGTCGCCGAATGCAGATAGGCGGAAACCGGTGTCGGCGCCTCCATCGCATTCGGCAGCCAGAAGTGAAACGGAAACTGGGCCGACTTGGTGAAGGCGCCGCCGAGGACCAGCAGCAGTGCGGCGAGATAGAAGGGGCTTTCCTTCAACTCGGAACCGAACGAGAGTAGCAGCGAAAGCTGCGTGACACCGCTGACATTCCAAAGGATCAGCAGCCCGGCGAGCAGGAGAAGACCGCCTCCCCCGGTCACGACCAGGGCCTGCAGGGCGGCACGGCGCGCGGCCTCGCGGCCGTGATCGAAGCCGATCAGCAGGAAGGAGGTTATCGACGTCAGTTCCCAGAAGACGAAGAGCATCAGGAAGCTGTCGGAGACGACGAGCCCCTGCATCGATCCCATGAACATGAGGATGAAGGAGAAGAAGCGTCCCTGTTGCGGGTGGCCTTTCAAATAGCCGCCCGAATAGAGGACGATCAGCGCCCCGATGCCGGAAATCAGCAGCACGAAGGTGAGCGACAAACCATCGATCAGCCAGGAAAAGCTGACATTGAAGGACGGTATCCACGCATAGCCGCCTGTGACAGTTTCGCCGCGCGCGACGTCGGGAAGGAAGCGCAGGAAATGCAAGAAAATCGCCGCAGGCGCAAGAGCCAGAACCCAGGCGGCATTCTGCCCGAGTAGGCGCGTCAGGCTAGGTGCGACGAGGGCCGCTGCGAAGGGAAGGGCGAGCGCCAGAAATGTCAGGGCCGTCACATCCATCGCCTTGGCATGCTCCTTCCCGTTTTGATCATCTGGTCAATTCGATACCGGACATAGAAGAAGGACCGGTTCGCCTCAAGAGAAATCGGCGCAGTCCTCAGTCTCGTGCGCGGTTATACTGCGCAAAATTCAACAAAGCCGTTGATAGCCGCTGGTGTGCGGCTGCCGTTTCTCTGTTTGCCGGCGCGCGGCCGCGTTCCTATATAATCGCCGCAATCGAAAGGGAGTTTTGACGATGGCCGACGCCGGAGCGCGGAGTATGCAGAAGACGGACGCGGAGTGGCGGGCCCAGCTGACACCGGAACAATACCGCGTCACGCGCGAACATGGCACGGAACGCCCCTTCACCGGTCCATTTCTCAACGAGAAGCGACACGGCACCTATAGCTGCGTCTGCTGCGGCCGGGCGCTCTTCCGTTCCGACACGAAATTCGATTCCGGCTGCGGCTGGCCGAGTTATTTCGCTCCGATCGATGCGCACGCGATTGCCGAGTATGTCGATCGATCGCATTTCATGGTGCGGACGGAAATCCGTTGCGCCGAATGCGATGCCCATCTCGGCCATGTCTTCCCCGACGGCCCTCCGCCGACCGGTTTGCGCTACTGCCTGAACGGCACGGCAATGACGTTCGAGGAAGATTGAGAAACGCAGGTCCCTGTTCCGCGGGGAACAGATAACGCGTGACGGCAGGACTATCGAATCGGTGTCGATCTCGGGGCGCTCGGGAAGAGCCTATGCGATACCCGACAGTCTTTGCAAAGGGGCCTTTACGCATCCCGTGAAACGCGCGACTCTCCGAAGGAAAGCGGCAGGTAAGAAACCAAAGGATGCTCTCCGCATGCGCCGCGTCTATTTTGCAATCGCTCTTCTCTTCGGGCCCCTCCTGCCCGCTGCCGCGCAGGACGACTGGCATCCCTATTCCAATCCCCGCTTTGGCTACACGGTCGAGATTCCGCCGGGGTTCGAGATGCACCAGCAGGCCGACAATAACGACGGCGCGAGTTTCCATGCCGACGACAATGGCGCGACGCTGATGGTGTTCGGCACTCACCCTCCCGCCGGCGATTTCGAGACCGACGTCGCCGACCGGATCGGCTACGAGAGAGACGACGATTGGCGAATTCTCTACTCGCGCGTCACGCCCGCTTGGGCGAGCTTCTCCGGTGCTCGTGGCCGGGAGGTCTTCTACACCCGGGCGATCGCGCTCTGCGACGGCAGCGCCGCCTATTTCCGGCTGCAGTATCGCAAATCGAAGCTGACGAGCTTCGACGGCGTCATCTCGCGCATGGCTGCGGCGCTGCGCCCCTCGGACAATTGCCAGGCTCCTGAGTGAGTGGAAGCCTGCCGATCCCCCGATCACGCGGCGGACGCACCGCTGATGCAGCTGAGGACGGCGGAATAGTGCACGGCCGAGCCGGCAACGACGAAGCCGTGCCAGATGGCGTTCTGGAAGCGTAGCCGCTCCCAGACGTGGAAAATGATGCCGACCGAATAGATGAGGCCGCCGACGACGACGAGAACCAAGGTCGTTGCGCTCAGGGCGGCGAACAAGGATTTTGCAGCAAGGACGCCGCCCCAGCCCATGGCCAGGTAGAGAAGGATCGCCAACCGGTCGAATCGTCCTGGTAAAAGACACTTGATCGCGATGCCGAGGAGGGCGACCGCCCACATGCCTATGAGCATCGAAAACAGGAACGGATCGTCCCAGCCGCGCTGGAGAAAGGGCGTGTAGGTTGCGGCGATCAGCACGAAGATGGCGGAATGGTCCAGGCGACGCAGCAGCCACTTCGTCCGGCAGACGGGATAGAGATTGTAGAGAAACGAGACCGATAGGGTGAGGACCAGACCCGCACCATAGATCGAGGCGGCGGCAAGCTGTCCAGAGGTGCTCCAGACCGTTGCATAGAAAATCAGGGCTGTGACGCCAACGAGCGCGGCGGAAAGGCCGATGCCGTGGACAATTCCGTCGGCGATCAATTCCGACCGGTCATAGCTCCATTTGACCTCGCTGCTCTCCACGCGGCCCCTCCAGATCCGCATCGCTCCGATGTCAGCAAGGGTCCTGGACCACAATAAGCTGGCTCGAATAACTCGCCCCCCGTGGCCCCTGCCGATGCACGGATACATCGTGCCACAGAGATCTTTGCCGGCAAAGCACCGGATTGGGGCGAAAGGATCAAATTCTGCAACGCATTACAACAATTGGCCTGCTCCCGCCAACGCGGTCACATCAGGTGGGAACGTGTGACCACAGCCCGGCCGAGAGCCCATGCCGCCGCCGCGAAGGGTCGCCTTCATCGCGTGCGGGAAGCAACTTCGGCGGCGCAGGTCTGGCAGAGCGGCGCATGCGGCACCGCGTGCAACCGTTCCTGGGATATGGGGTCCCCGCAACGCGCGCAGATTCCGTAGGTTCCGGCTGCAATCCGGTCGAGCGCCGCATCGATGGCGCGGATCTCGCCCTGGCCTGCCAGGCCGAGTCCTTCCAGCACTTCGTCGTTTTCCCGCTCTGTGACGCGGTCCGGCACGTCGGCATTCATCGGCTGGTCCAGGTCTTCTTCGATCTTCACCAGACGGCCATAGAGTTCGTCTTTGCGGCGCAGAAGCTTTTCGCGGAAATCATCAAGCGCGTATTTGTCCATTGCGGGAGCTCCCTTGGGGTCGCGGCACGGCAAAGCCGTACCGCATTCTTCTTGTTGGTTAGCGATCGACGAGAACGGCGCAGGGGCAGTGGCTGACCACGCGGCTGGCAGTCGAACCGATGAAATAGTCTATCAGCCCCGGACGATGCGACGCGATGATCACCAGGTCCGCGTTCTCTTCCTTGGCGAGCGCGTTGATTGTGCCGGCCGCCCCGCCGGTGCGGATTTCAATCCGGCCTTTGATGCCATGCTTGGTCTTCATCGCCTCCAGCGTCTTGACCGCATGCCTGCGCGATTCCTCGATCATCTCGAGCGGGAAATCGACGATCATATAGCCCTGAGCATAGGCGTTGAGATCCTCGACAACGTTGAGAAGGATGATCTCCCCTCCCTCGTCGATCAGTTTTTCGGCGATGCCGAGAACGGATTCGCCGTGTTCGAGCTGATCCATCGCGATCGGGACGATAATCTTCCTGTACATACAGATACGCTCCTTCCGTTGCATTCCCGGTCGCCGCTGGAGAGCAAGGCGATCCTTTGGACCCGAGGGCGAAACTTTGACCGGAATGCCCTCTTCCGCCCTTTCTCGCCCTCTTGGGCCGAAATTGAGCGGCGACGGCAATTCCGACCATGATCGAAATCAAGTCGGTCACCACTCTCGCGCTTGCACCCTCTAGAATGAGGTAGCGCGACGGCCGCGACCGTCAACGTTCATCGAACACAACATCAAGTAATATAATAGCTTTCCCGAACTCCTTCACGTGCTCATATTGGGCTACAGTTCAGGGTGCCACCGGGAGGTACTATGGGTTCCGGTGGGCGCTCCGAAAGGCGTAGCTCGAGGAATAGACAATGCAATCGCAGCCTGTGACCAACCTCCCTGCAGATCACGCGGCGGCGATGCCCGCCTATATCGAACGGGCACATCTCATCGTTCAGGACCTGCCGATGGTCTCCGCCTGGTATCAAAAGATGCTCGGCCTCGCTCCGCTCGAGAGGAGCGCAAGGGGCGAGATGCTCGGGGTTGCCGGACGGCCCCTGTTGACGCTGACGACGGAAGCGGCCGCGGCAAAGGCGCCGCGCAGCGCACCCGGTCTCTTCCACACGGCATTCC
The DNA here is from genome assembly GCF_000265205.3 of Sinorhizobium fredii USDA 257. Classification (NCBI taxonomy): domain Bacteria; kingdom Pseudomonadati; phylum Pseudomonadota; class Alphaproteobacteria; order Hyphomicrobiales; family Rhizobiaceae; genus Ensifer; species Ensifer fredii. The sequence goes on along the minus strand of NC_018000.1, from coordinate 761,948 downwards.
TCGTCCCCGACCGGCAGGAACTTGGACGGTGGCTCGCGCATGCCGCCAACAACGGCGTCCGCCTCCAGGGCGCCTCCGACCACCTCGTCAGCGAAGCGATCTATCTCGCCGACCCGGAGGGCAACGGTATCGAGATCTATCGCGATCGACCGCGCAGCGAATGGCGTTACGAAGCGGACGGCACGGTTGCGATGAACACGTTGCCGCTCGACCTGCAATCGCTCTATGACGAGGCACCGCGAGAGGGCTGGAACGGCCTTGCCGACGGCACCGTGATCGGCCACATCCATCTGCAGGTCTCCGACATACCGCAGGCGGACGCCTTCTTCCGCCACATCCTGGGCCTCGATCTGATGGCGCGCTATCCGGGGGCGAGCTTCTTCGCCTCCGGCAAGTATCACCATCACGTCGCAGCCAATATCTGGAACTCGCGCGGGGCGGCGAAACGCCAGGCCAACATGACGGGGCTCTCCGACTACACGATCCGCTTCAGGGAGGCCGACCAGCTCGCCGCGGCGATCCGGAAGCTCGACGAACTGCACACCCCGGTGCGCGAGGAAGGCGGCATCCATCGCCTCACCGACCCGTGGGGCATCGGCCTCCATCTCGCCGCGCCCACCGCGTGATCTCTATCGCCCATCGTTATCCTTCTCCACGGCACCCGGCGGTGCTTTCCGCTTGATCGCCGCCCGGGCGCTCTCTATCTCATGATCTCCCACCGAAGAGATCCCGGAGAGACCCTTGTCCGTTTTCAACAACCTGCCCGCCGCGCCCGTCGCTCACAAGAAGCCGCTCACGGATACGCGCCACGGCATCAGCCGGACCGATGATTACGCGTGGCTGAGGGCCGACAACTGGCAAGCGATGTTCAAGGATCCCACGATCCTCGATCCGGAGATCCGCCGCCACCTGGAGGCCGAAAACGACTACATGAACGCCGCCATGGCGGACACCAAGGATCTGCAAAAGGCGCTGTTTGCCGAGATGCGCGGCCGTATCAAGGAGGACGATTCCTCCGTGCCGATGAAGGACGGCGCCTTTGCCTACGGAACTTTCTACGTGAAAGGCGGCGAGCATCCGCGTTATTTCCGTATCCCGCGCGATGGAGCCGCCGGCGACGAAACGACCCGCCAAGTGCTGCTCGACGGCGACAAGGAAGCCGGGGGCAAGGCCTACTTCCGCATCGCCGGCCTCGACCATTCGAGCGACCATGCCCGCGGCATCTGGGGCTATGACGACAAGGGATCGGAATATTTCACGCTGAAGGTGCGCGATCTTTCGACGGGCGAGGATCTTTCCGACGTGGTCGAGAACACCGGTGGCGGCGGCGCCTGGGCACCCGACGGCGAGAGCTTCTTCTACACCGTCCTCGACGAGAACCACCGCCCGTCGCGGATTTACCACCACATCGTCGGCAAACCGCAGTCGGAAGATCGGCTCGTCTATGAGGAAGCGGACCCCGGCTTCTTCATGTCGGTCGGCGGGTCGCTGCTCGACGACTTCATCTATATCGACATCCATGATCACGAGACCAGCGAATATCGGCTGCTTTCGACCAGAGACCTGACGGCCGAGCCACAGGTCGTGGCGAAACGCGTGACCGGTCTCGAATATTCCATGACCGAGGGCGGCGAGGTCTTCTACATTCTCACCAATGCCGACGGTGCCAAGGATTTCAAGATCATGGAAGCGCCGGTGGAAGCGCCGCAGAAGGAAAACTGGCGCGAGGTCGTGCCGCACCGACCGGGCACGCTGATCCTCAGCCACATGGCCTATGCCCGCCACCTTATCTGGCTGCAGCGCCGCGAGGGCCTGCCGGAGATCGTCATTCGCGACCGGAAAACCGGTGAGGAACACGCGATTGCCTTTGCCGAAGAGGCCTATTCGCTCGGACTTTCCGGTGCCGCCGAATACGACACCGACGTCATCCGCTTTTCCTATTCGTCGATGACGACACCCTCGCAGCTCTTCGACTACAACATGGCGACGCGCGAGCGGACGCTCTTGAAGACCCAGGAGGTGCCCTCCGGCCACACTCCGGATGATTACGTGACCCGCCGCGTTTTCGCCCCGGCTCCGGACGGCGCCGCGGTTCCGGTAACGCTCCTCTATCGCAGGGATACGCCACTCGACGGTTCGGCGCCCTGCCTGCTCTACGGCTACGGCGCCTACGGCATCACCATTCCGGCTGGCTTCAACACCAACTGCCTGTCGCTCGTCGACCGCGGCTTCGTTTATGCCATCGCCCATATCCGCGGCGGCAAGGACAAGGGCTTTGAGTGGTACGAAGACGGCAAGATGGCGAAGAAGACCAATACGTTCAGGGACTTCATCGCCGCGGCTGACTATCTGAATCAGCAGAAGTTCACATCCTACGCGAACATCATCGCCGAGGGCGGTTCGGCCGGCGGCATGCTGATGGGGGCGATCGCCAACATGGCGCCGGAGAAATTCCGGGGCATCATCGCCGCCGTCCCCTTCGTCGACGTCCTCAACACCATGCTGGACGACACGCTGCCGCTGACGCCGCCGGAGTGGCCGGAATGGGGCAATCCGATCGAAAGCGCCGAATTCTACAACATCATTGCCGGCTACTCGCCCTACGACAATGTTGAAGCCAAGCCCTATCCGGCAATCCTGGCGCTCGGCGGCTTGACCGATCCGCGTGTCACCTATTGGGAACCGGCGAAATGGGTCGCCAGACTGCGGGAGAGGACGACCGGCAGCGAGCCGATCCTGTTGAAGACCAATATGGATGCCGGACATGGCGGCGCCTCCGGACGCTTCCAGAGGCTGGAGGAAATCGCCTTCGAATATGCCTTCGCCATCAAGGTGGGTGGCAAGATCTAAGAGGTGCACCCGTGCCGGTCTATGTCGCGCTGCTAAGGGCCCTCAATGTCGGCGGCACCGGTACGCTTCCGATGGCGGAGCTGAAGGCCGTCTGCGAAGGTCTCGGCTTCGCCGACGTCAAGACCTACATCCAGAGCGGCAACGTGCTGTTCCGTTCCGAGCTCGCCGAAACCGAAGTTCGGCGCAAACTTGAGGCGGCGCTGGCCGAACGGATGGGCAAGGCGCCAGGCGTCTTGCTGCGCAGCCGGCGCGAGCTCGAGGCGGTCGCGGCAAGGGTGCCGTTTCCGGACGCCAAGCCGAATTTCCTGCTCGTCGCATTCCTTCCGGAGCCACCGGCGGCGGACGCGCTCGACAAACTCGTCGCACCGGATGGCGAAGAAGTGAAGATCGACGGACGGGAGATCTATATCCACTACCCGAATGGATCGGGACGGTCGAAGCTCAAGCTGCCGGCGCTGAAGCCCGGCACGACACGCAATCTCAACACCGTGCGCAAGCTTGCGGACATGGCCGCGGCTCTCGAGGACGAAGGCGCCTGATTGGCCTCACGGCTGGACGGCGGGCTGGAACAGCAGCCGCACGAAACTGCGGAAGACGAGGAGCTGATCGGGCAGGCTCTTCGGCTCCTTCAGCGCTTTCGAAAGCACGATGCCGCCCTCGAGGACGGTCGAGACCATATCGGCAAGTTGATCGGCATCGAGCGCTTCGCGCGGCCGATAGACTTGCATGATGTCACGGAACATGGCGCCGAAGCGGCGCCGCCACATCAGCGCCGCCTGGCGGTTCATCTCCTGGATTTCCCGATCGAAGGCACGCTCCTGGGTGCACATCGTCGCGACCAGACATCCCGGATGACCGTTCGGCAAATCCGAGAGCAATTCTGAAAGCAGCTTCAGGCCGATCAGGAACGCCTGCAGCGGGTCGTCCGCAAGTTCGCGCGCCCGTCCGAAAATTTCGTCATAAATGCGCTCGTCATTTTCGATGTAGCGCTCGAGCAGCGCTTTGGCGAGCTCGTTCTTGTCGCGAAAATGGTAGAAGAACCCGCTCTTGGTGATGCCGGTCTCGACGATCAGTTCGTCGATCGAAGTGCCTCCGAAACCCTTTGCCAGCACCGCGGCTTCGGCGACATCGAGGATCTTCGCGCGCGTTTCCTCGCCCTTTCGCATGATGCACTCCTGTACCGCCGGTAAAGTTTTCGGTTCGGAAAATCAGCGGCGGACCATTCGCCTGGCGCCTGAATCTTACGGCAAGTTCCTGATGTAACATCGCAATGCGGATTATTGGCCCATAGTGTACCGCAAGCCGGCTAGTTTAGCAGATCATAAAACGGCAGAAATTCTTCCGACCTCGCGCTGGGGCGTCCGAAAGGAACAGGAGGAAACGATGGAACATGAAATCGCCAAGTACCGACACGACCTGCCACTCTTACGGGGAGGCACATTCCTCAGCGACGGCGGCATGGAGACGGCGCTGATCTTTCACGAGGGGGCCGAGCTGCCGCATTTCGCCTCCTTCGTTCTGCTTGCCTCGCCGGAGGGCCGCAGGCAGCTGTTGCGCTACTACACGCGCTATCTCGAAATCGCGCGGTGTCACGGCACCGGTTTCGTGCTCGACACCGCCACGTGGCGCGCCAACGCCGACTGGGGCAAGAAACTTGGCTATGACGGCGAGGCGCTCAATCAGGTCAATCGAGACGCGGTCTACCTGCTCACCGAACTGCGCGCGCAATACGAGCGGCCGCAGGCCCCGATGGTCTTCAATGGCGTCATTGGTCCGCGCGGCGATGGCTACAAGGCCGGCCGCATGAATGCCGAGGAAGCGGAGGAGTATCACTCCGCCCAAGTCGCCGCCTTCGCTGACAGCGAAGCAGACATGGTAACGGCGGTCACCATGACGAATGTCCAGGAGGCGATCGGCGTGACACGAGCCGCCAAGCGCCACGGCATGCCCTGCGCCATCTCATTTACCGTCGAGACCGACGGCCGGCTCGTCACTGGCCGCTCGCTGCAGGAGGCGATCGAAACGGTGGACGCGGAAACCGAGGGCTATCCGCACTACTACATGATCAATTGCGCCCATCCGAGCCATTTCGAGAGTAGCCTCGATCAGGATCAGGCCTGGGTGCGGCGGATCGGCGGCATCCGCGCCAACGCCTCGACGAAGAGCCATGCAGAACTCGATGAAAGCGAGACATTGGACATAGGCGACATGAGTGATCTCGCGCGGCGCTATCGCTCGCTCACCGGCCGCTTGCCGAAGCTGCGCGTCCTCGGCGGCTGCTGCGGCACCGACCACCGCCATATCGCGGCAATCTGCGAGGCCTGCCTGCCACCGACTGCGCTCAGTGCCTGATCGCCGGAAAGGTCCTCCCGCCGCAAGGGCGGGTGGATCGCCGCAAATCCCGATCTCGCGAAAACGGGACCGCTCGTGTAGACTTGTCGGGAAAGGGCGGCTGGTATTTTCCTGAGCAATGCCGCTGGAATGTGATGAATTACGTACCGCCGCAATCGGGCTCGGCGACGGCGCCGCTTCCCTTCGACAACAGCTACACGCGATTGCCTGCGAATTTCTACGCCCGGGTCGAGCCGACCTCTGTGGCGGAGCCCTGGCTGATCAAGCTCAACCGGCCGCTCGCCGAAGAGCTGGGCCTCGACATCGCAGCGCTGGAGCGCGATGGCGCGGCGATCTTCTCGGGCAACACGGTTCCGGCCGGCGCAGAGCCACTCGCCATGGCCTATGCCGGGCACCAGTTCGGCACCTTCGTTCCGCAACTCGGCGACGGCCGCGCCATCCTGCTTGGCGAAGTCGTGGACCGCAACGGGAAGCGCCGTGACATCCAGCTCAAGGGAGCCGGCCAGACCCCCTACTCGCGCCGCGGCGACGGGCGTGCAGCGCTTGGGCCCGTGTTGCGCGAATATATCGTCAGCGAGGCGATGCATGCGCTTGGCGTACCGACCACCCGCGCGCTTGCCGCAACGGTAACCGGCCAGCCCGTCTACCGGGAGCAGATCCTTCCCGGAGCAGTCTTCACGCGTGTTGCATCCAGCCACATTCGCGTCGGCACGTTCCAGTTCTTCGCCGCGCGCGGCGACATGGACTCGGTCAAGACGCTGGCCGACTACGTGATCGACCGACACTACCCGGAATTGAAAGCGGACGAGAATCCCTATCTAGGCCTCCTCAAGGCGGTGGCGGAGCGGCAGGCGGCGTTGATCGCACGCTGGCTGCACATCGGCTTCATTCACGGCGTGATGAACACCGATAACATGACGATTTCGGGCGAGACGATCGACTTCGGACCCTGTGCCTTCATGGATGCCTACGATCCGAAGAAGGTCTTCAGCTCGATCGATCAGTTCGGCCGCTACGCCTATGCCAACCAGCCGGCCATCGGCCAGTGGAACCTCGCCAGGCTTGCCGAAACGCTCGTGACGCTCTTCGATCCGACGGCGGACGTGGCGGTGAACCTCGCCAATGACGCTCTCGGCGAATACGGAACGATCTTCCAAAATCACTGGCTCGACGGCATGCGCCGCAAGATCGGCCTTTCGACCGCGGAAGACGGGGACCTGGAGCGGGTACAAGGATTGCTGGCGCTGATGCATAAGGGGGGAGCGGATTTCACCCTCGCGTTCCGAGCGCTTGCTTCGTCCGCGGAAAATGCAGGCGGCGATGTCGAGTTTGCCAAGCTTTTCCAGGAACCCGAGGCGCTGTCGCCCTGGCTCGAGGACTGGCGCCGCCGGCTCGAGCGCGAAGCCCGCCAGCCGGCCGAACGTGCGGCAGCCATGCGCGCCGTCAACCCGGCCTTCATTCCACGCAATCATCGTGTGGAACAGGCGATCGAAGCGGCGATCGAAAACGCAGATTTCTCGCTCTTCGAAGCACTTCTGGACGTGACCTCCAGGCCCTATGAGGACCAACCGGGACATGCCGCCTATGCGGCACCGCCGCAACCTGGCGAAGAGGTGCTGCAAACCTTCTGCGGCACCTGACGAGCCGGAGCCTCGCTTCGGCCGCCGCCGTGGATCGAAGCCGATCCGAGAGCGAAAACCTCAGCAAATCAAAGCGCTACCCGTTTCCTTTGTGCTTCCGAAAAGACGCGCCGAACCGGAGCGTGCGCCATTGAAAGGCACGTGTAGCGCGTTACCTTCGCAATCGAGGCGCTGAATGCCGCGGCTCGATGCGCATAGTTCAGACGGAGGTTGGCAGCGGGAATTTCGCAGCCGTTCTTCGCCTCCCGTTGCAGCCCGTCCGGGCCTGCCCGCAAGAACCGGCATGCCGTCTTCAACTCGGGGAGTTCGCATTCATGCTCATTGTCCTGACCGCCCTTCTCTTCGCACTGATCGGTCTTGCGCTCGGTGCGGGAGGGACGAGGCTCGTCCTGCTCGGCGGCAGTCCATACTATCTCATCACCGGACTAAGCTTCCTGCTCACGGCGTTGCTGCTCTATCGCAAGAGCGCCGCGGCGATCTGGGTCTATACGCTGATCGTCCTCGGCTCGCTCGCCTGGGCCGTTTGGGAAGTGGGGTTCGACTGGTGGCAGCTCGGTCCGCGCGGCGGCGTGATCATCCTGCTCGGGCTTTGGCTGCTGACCCCGTGGATCCGGCAACCGCTCGGTTTCCTCAGCCCATCAGGCGAACGCTACAGCGCCAGCGCCTGGCCGCTTGGGCTTGCCAGCCTGATCGCGGTCGGTGTCGCGCCCTACTCGATGACGCAGGACATTCATGACATTCGCGGCGACCTGCCGACCGACATCGTCACGGCCAATCCCGATCTCGGCGGCAATGTGCCGGCCGGCGAATGGCATCACTACGGCCGCACGCTGTTCGGCCAGCGCTATTCGCCGCTCGCCCAGATCCACCGGGAAAACGTCGCGACACTCAAGGTCGCCTGGCAATACCAGACAGGAGACGTGAAGCTGCCGGAGGATATCGGCGAGACCACCTATCAGGTGACGCCCCTGAAGGTGAAGGACACCCTCTATCTCTGCACGCCGCATAATTGGGCGATCGCGCTCGATGCCGCGACCGGCAGGCAGAAGTGGAAGTATGATTCGAATTCCGGGCTGAACCCGGACCGCCAGCACCAGACCTGCCGCGGCGTCACCTATTGGGCCGATCCCGCGGCGGCTGCGGGCAGCCCTTGCGCCGAGCGCATCTACCTGCCGACCTCGGACGCCCGCCTGATCGCGCTCGATGCCGTAAATGGCACGGTCTGCACCGACTTTGCCGACCAAGGCGCTCTGCACCTCGAACAGGGCATGCGGTACAATCCCGCCGGCTATTACTATTCGACGTCGCCACCGGTCGCCGTCGCTGGCAAGATCATCGTCGGCGGTGCCGTCAACGACAATTATTCGACGCAGGAACAGTCCGGCGTCATTCGTGCCTTTGATATCAACACGGGGGCGCTCCTCTGGAACTGGGACAGCGGCAATCCCGAGCAGACGGCTCCGCTGCCGCCGGGCCAGTTCTATACGACGAATTCGCCGAACAGCTGGTCGGTTTCCTCGGTCGACGAGGGTCTGGGGCTTATCTATATCCCGCTCGGCAACCAGGTGCCCGACCAGCTCGGCACGGGGCGCAGCGAGCATGTGGAAATGTACTCTTCCTCGATCGTCGCGCTCGACATCAATACGGGCGCGGTGCGCTGGGTCAGGCAGACTGTACACCACGATCTCTGGGACATGGACGTGCCGGCGCAGCCGGCCCTGCTCGACATCACCAAGCAAGACGGAAGCGTCGTGCCGGCGCTGGTCGGCCCGACCAAGCAGGGCGACGTCTATGTGCTCGATCGCCGCAGCGGGGAACCGATCATTCCGGTCGAGGAGGTGCCCGCCCCCGGCGGCGCCATCGCGGAGGATTTCACCGCCCCGACCCAGCCGGTCTCCGGCCTCACCTTCATGCCGCCGCCGCTTAGGGAGCGCGACATGTGGGGGATTACCATGTTCGACCAGCTTGCCTGCCGGATCGAGTTCCTCTCGTTGAAGTATGAGGGCCGCTATACGCCGCCTTCGCTCGAAGGAACGCTCGTCTATCCCGGCAATTTCGGCACTTTCAACTGGGGCTCGGTCGCCGTCGACCCGGAGCGCCAGGTGATGTTCGGAATGCCCACCTATCTCGCCTTCACCTCGCGGCTTGTCCCACGCGAGGAGATCCCGCCGAAGGGCGAAGGCGAAAAGGGCAGCGAGCAAGGTCTGAACCGCAACGAGGGGGCGCCCTATGGCGTCTATATGGGTCCTTTCCTCGGCCCCTTGCGGATTCCCTGCCAGGCGCCGCCCTGGGGCTATGTCGCGGGCGCCGATCTCAGGACCGGCAAGATCGCCTACAAGCACAAGAACGGCACGGTCTACGACATGACGCCGCTGCCGCTTCCCTTCCGGCTCGGGGTGCCAGGTATCGGCGGACCGATCGTCACCAAGGGCGGCGTCGCTTTCCTCGGCGCAACGGTCGACAATTTCCTGAGAGCCTATGACGTCACCACCGGCGACCAGCTCTGGGAGGCGCGGCTTCCGGCCGGCGGCCAAGCGACCCCGATGACCTACATGGTCGGCGACAGGCAATATCTACTGATGGTCGCCGGCGGGCACGGCTCGGTCGGCACTAAGCCGGGCGATTATGTGATTGCCTATACGCTGCCCTGATGGACGTCGGCTGCTCGGCGGGGAATGCGGCGGCCTTGTGCTCGACAGCCTTCGTTCCGGGCGGCGCGAAGCCCAGAAGCCTCGCCCAAGTGGCGTCCTTTGTTCGGTCTGTGCCTTGAGGGCCGCGGGGCATTCCCTATATTGCTCCAGAAGCTATAGCTATGGAGCGCACATGTATTCGATCGGCCACCTTTCCCGGCGGACCGGCGTCAAAATCCCGACGATCCGCTATTACGAGCAAATGGGGCTCATCGCGGCGCCGGAACGTTCGGAGGGCAACCAGCGGCGCTACGAGAAACGTCAGCTCGAGCGGCTTGCCTTCATCCGTCACGCGCGCGATCTGGGGCTTTCGATCGAGGCAATCCGTGATCTGCTGGCGCTGAGCGAACACCCGGAACGACCCTGCGGCGAGGCGGATCGCATTGCGAGCGAGCATCTGGCTTCGGTGCGGGAGAAGATCGCCCGACTGACGAAGCTGGAGCACGAACTTCAGCGCATCGTCGCCTGCCATGGCGATCACACGATCGGCGACTGTTACGTCATCCGGGCGCTGGCTGATCATTCCTTGTGCGACAACGAGCACTGAGGGTTCAACAATCGCCGTTGACAAAATCGCGGAAATGAACAATCTACGCGCATGATCAAGAACGCACCCATTTGTCGCGCGTATTTTTGGCTGTTCCGATAGGAGCGGCCTGCTGATCATATTCAACAAGGCCGCCATCAGGCGGCTTTTGTTTTTCACGGCACCTGATGGTGGGAACCCATAGGAGCCGAGAATGCTGCAGACCGCCAACCCCAACCTCCACCACCTCGCGTCGGTCAGAGCACCGATGGTGACGATCCGCTGCGCCAAGCCGCGCGATCTTCCCGAACTGCGCGAGATGATTGCGGAACTTACCGCCCATCACGGCGATGTCGCCTCGCTCACGCCGGAGCAGCTCGAACGCGATCTCTTCGGACGCACCCCCTGGATCACCGCCCTCGTCGCCGAGGCCGGCGGCCAGTTGATCGGCTACGCAGTCCTGGTTCCCCAGTACCGTGCAGCCGAAGGCGCGCGCGGCATGGAACTGCATCATCTCTTCGTGCGCCCCGCCCATCGCGGCACCGGCATCGGCCGCCATCTCGTCGGCAAGGCACGCGAACAGGCGAAGATGGCCGGCTGCGAATACCTGGCGGTCAGCGCGGCCACCGGCAATTTCCAGGCGCATCGTTTCTACGAGTCGGAGCGTTTCGTGCCCCGGCCGGTGACCGGCATGCGCTATATGCAGAAGCTGGGCTGAGCCGGAGGAGACCGGTCTCGCGGTTCAAGACGGCGAGTGCGAGCGATGCCTATGACGGAGGCAGCGCCTTCAGATAGGCGGCAATCGCCTCGCGCTCGGATGCGGGAAGCTTTGCCATGTTCTTCTGCACCTCGACCATCGAACCCCCGACGGTATCGAAGTCGGGGGTGAAACCTGTCTCGAGATAGGAGGCAATGTCCGACGCGCTCCAGTTGCCGATGCTCTTGGAGCCCGGCGTGATGTCGGGAATCCGGCCCTCGCCTTCCGGGTTCGGCGCACCGGCCAGCCACCGACCTGCTTCGAAGCCGCCCAGCGCATTGCGCGGCGTGTGGCACTCGCCGCAATGGCCCGAGCCTTCGACGAGATACTGCCCACGCGCAAGCTTCGGCTCGGCGGTATCGACCTGAACTCGCGGCTCGTCGCTGAGATACAGGAGCTTCCAGCCGCCGAGCGCCAGGCGGATATTGTACGGGAACGGCAAATCATGCGGCGGCGCCACATTGGCGCTCTTCGGCAGCGTTCGCATATAGCCGTAAAGGTCGTTGATGTCCTTGGTGGAAATCCGCGCATAGGAGCCGTAGGGAAAGGACGGATAAAGATGTTCGCCATCCTTTCCGACCCCGCGCGTCATGGCGTTGCCGAACTCGGCGAGCGTCCAGCCGCCGATGCCGGCCGTTTCGTCGGGCGAGATATTCGGAGGATAGAAGGTCCCGAACGGGCTCTTCAGCGGCCGGCCACCCGAAAGCACCAGCCGGGCATCGTCCTTCGCGCCGGACGCCGCATGGCAGCTGGTGCAGCCGCCGGCCCAGAAGACCCGCTTGCCATTGGCAAGATCCGGCTCGCCCAGCCCCTCCCAATGCGCGGCGTCCCAGGGGGCAGGCTTCGTCAGCAACCAGAAGGCGCCGGCGCCGACCACGGCCAGTAGAATCAGACCGGACAACAGCTTCCCTGCGCGCCGCCGCATCATCTCTCCTTCGTCCTCAACACGGAAATGAACGCGCCGGACGAACCGGCGCATCGCAGGAAGGAACCAATGGCCTTCCGTTACTCTTTCTTCAGGCGATAATTCTCATGACAGCTGGCGCAATCCTTGCCGAGGACGCCCAGAGCGGCGCCAACGCCGGCCTGGTCGGCGGGCAACTCGGCGAGAATCTTCTCGGCGTCGGTGCCGAGCTTGGCGGCTTTCGCCTTGAAGTCTTCCATGTTCTCCCAGATCTTCGGGCTTGCCTCGGTCTCCGAGCCGGTTTCCGAGCCGGCGGGAAAATGAGTCGGGAAGACTTTCACCGTCTCGGTGATCGTCGTCAGCGATGCCTTGACGATCTCGGCATCATAGGGCTTCTCACCCTTGGCGATACCGCTCAGCGCACCGGCGGCTTGGCCCACCTTCTTCATCAACTGCTGACGGACCGCCTGAGGTTCATCCGCGGCGGTGACGGCGGTCATCCCCAAGCCTGCAAGGGCGGCTGCAAGCACAAAAGCTCTGATCTTCATCATGGTCTCCGGTCATTCGAACCCGCTTCTGCGGTTTCCTGTTGAAGGCGCCGGCATGATGGCATTTTGGCTTTTCGGCGGAAGTAACATTTTCTTGATGTGCTTGTCATTTCAGCATAATTCGCCGTGGTATACATGACAGCCAGGCGGGATCTGCGCGCTCGAATAACATAACTTCCATATTCATGTATAATCCTTAATCGAAGCGGCAACTCAGCGGGTACCGCTCCAACCCTGCCAAACGGTGAAAACGGCGATCACGACAAGCAGCAGGCCGGCGCCGCGGCCGATGGCAACCGTCGCCCCCGGACTGCCGACCAGCAGGTCCCGGCCGCGGCCGGCGGCAAGCGCCAGCCCGCCATAGACGGCAAGCTGCGTCACGGCGATCATCACCGCCATGACCGCTGCCTGCGACCAGACGGGGCCGAATTGCGGCTTCAGGAATTGCGGATAGACGGCGAGCATGAAGAGATAGGCCTTCGGATTCATCAGGCTCGTCAGCGCCCCCTGTCGGAAGCTTGCCCAACGCGAGAGCCTCGCCCCCGCCTCGACGCCGCCAATGGTGATGGCACTGCGCAGCAGCGAGAAGCCGATCCAGGCGATGTAGGCGGCTCCGGCGACGAGGAGCACGTTGAAGAGCTCCGGCACCAGGTGCAGCACGACGCTGACGCCGAGCGCCGCATAGAGCGTGTGCAGCACGCCGCCCGCCATGATGCCCGCCGTAGCGGCGAGCCCGAAGGTGCGCCCGCCCGTTATCGCATTGGCCAGCACGAAGACCATGTCCATGCCCGGGACGATGATGATGCCGAAGAGAAGAGTGAAGAACAGCCAGAGGTTTTCTGCGTAGGTCATGTCAGTTGCTCATCGAGATTTGTATAAGGGTGGAGGTCCGGATCGCCGATTTTTCAATCCGTTGGCAAATGCTATAGCTCTCTCCAACTGACAGGGTTCTGTCAGGAGCGTTTCGGGTTTGGTGGGGTTTTTGCGATGCGCAAGGCAGCGCGGCTTTTCGAGATCATCCAGATATTGCGGCTTGCTCGGCAGCCGATCACCGCCGCCGAGATTGCCGAGAAGCTCGAGGTGACACCGCGCTCGATCTATCGTGACATCGTCGCCCTGCAGGCGATGCGGGTGCCGATCGAAGGCGAGCGCGGTCTTGGCTATATCCTGAGGCCCGGCTTCGACCTGCCGCCGCTGATGTTTTCGATCGAAGAGACGGAAGCGATCGTGCTCGCACTCGCGCTGCTGGCGCGCACGGGCGACGCGGAGCTGAAGGCGGCGGCCCAGCGCGTCAACCGGAAAATCACCGGCGCCGTCCCGGAGCCGCTGCGCCAGATTTTCCAGTCGCAGGCGCTGCACGCCTGGGGCACGATCGCCGCCCCGCCACCGGCGGTCGACCTCGCCATGATTCGCCGCGCTATCCGCGACGAACAAAAGCTCGCGCTCGACTATCGCGACGAACTCGGACAGGCGACGGAACGCACCGTCCGGCCGCTGGCGCTGATCTATTATTCGGAGCATGCGATGATGGTGGCCTGGTGTGAATTGCGCCAGGACATCCGCAACTTCCGCGCCGACCGGGTGGAGCACTGCGAGCCGGTCGCGACTTTCTTCCGCGGTGAAGGCGAGAGGCTTCGGCAATTGTGGATCGCCGGCTGGAAAACGAATGCCATGCGGCCGCTCGAGGCGGGGAACGCATAGCGCCGGCCGGCCCGAAACGAAAAGGCCCGACGCAAGCGCCGGGCCGAATTTCCTGTCTAACCAACCAACGGTTACTTCGTCGCAGCCTCGTACATTTCGAGGACGTAATCCCAGTTGATGAGATTGTCGACGAAAGCCTCGAGGTATTTCGGCCGGGCGTTGCGGTAGTCGATGTAATAGGAATGCTCCCAGACGTCGACGCCGAGGATCGGCGAGGCGCCGTGCACGAGCGGGTTTTCGCCGTTCGGGGTCTTGGAGATTTCGAGCTTGCCGTTCTTGACCGACAGCCAAGCCCAACCGGAGCCGAACTGGCCAGCGCCGGCGGCGACGAAATCCGTGCGGAACTTGTCGTAGCCGCCGAGATCCGACTTGATGGCCGCGTCGAGCTTGCCCGGCAGGCTGGTGCCGCCGCCGCCCTTCTTCATCCACTTCCAGAAGTGGATGTGGTTGTAGTGCTGGCCGGCATTGTTGAACAGCGGCAGGTTGGTGCCGTAGGACTTCTTGACGATCTCTTCCACCGAAAGATTGGAAAGACCGGCTTCCTCGGCGAGCTTGTTGCCGTTCGTCACATAGGCGAGGTGATGCTTGTCGTGATGGTATTCGAGGGTCTCGCGCGACATGTAGGGCGCGAGCGCTTCATAGTCATAGGGAAGGTTCGGCAATTCGAAAGCCATTGTGGCATCTCCTCTTGGCATTGGATTTCGTGACGGAAATCTGTGAGCGGGAACATAGGCACCGCCTCGGCGGGAGGCAACCGATGGGGTGCCAAATTTTGCCTAAGCCGCGCAAAATACTTTCATTCGGCGATCGGTGCGCGTTTGACGCGAATGTCGACGCGCAGGATTCCTGTCCTATCTTACGGGGGGCAAGCCAACTCACTTCGCCCTCGGCACAGGAGGAGAGAATGGAATTCCATCAGGGCCGTCTCATCGACCACGTGCATCTGCGCGTCCAGGATCTCGCCGTCAGCAAGCGCTTCTATGAAGCGGTGCTTGGCGCGCTTGGACATCGGCCCACCTTCGAGACCGACGCATTTTTCGCGTTCGACGAGTTCTTCGTCGATCAGGCGGATGACTACTGCAGCCGCGTTCACCTCGCCTTCCAGGCGGCCGACCGGGATTCGGTCCAGCGTTTCTACGACGCCGGCTTGGCAAACGGCGGTATGGACAACGGTGCACCCGGCGAGCGCCCCTATCATCCGGGCTATTATGCCGCCTTTGTCCTCGATCCCGACGGCAACAACGTCGAGGCGGTCCATCACGGGCCGACGACACGGTCTGCCGGCGATGTCGTCGTCCGTCCCGTCGAGACCTGAGGCTCGATCGCCGGGAACGCAACGGGCGGGCGCGCTCGACAGCGCCGCGCGCCTCCCGTTCGGATCGATAAACGCCTATTCCTTGAGTTCCATGAAACGGATGCGATTGCTGAACGGGTCGATGACCGTCAGTTCGAGCCGCGTGCCCTCGTCCTCGAGACCGGGCCTCATGAAGCGGTAGTTCTTGGCGAGGAGTTCTTTGTGGAGCGCATGGATGCCCCTCATGTAGACGCACATATTCCCACCGGGCGTCGCGTCTCCCGCGTGTTCGGAAAGATGCAGCTTAAGTCCGCTTCGCGAGATCTGCGTGTACAGCGGAAAATCGTCGCCGTAACGGTGCTCCCAGTCGACGGTGAAGCCGAGGAAAACCGAGATAGAATTCGTGCGCCTTCGCCACGTCGAAGATGCGAACGATCGGCACGGCCTGCTCAAACGCGATTCCCGCACCGCCTCGAGCGGTGCCCGCAGCGTCTATTTTCGCCGACAGGATGTTCCAGGTCTGAACCCGAACTGGCGGGCGACGATCTCAAGCGCCTCGCTGTGGGCGATCGTCATTTGATGGTCGGCAAGGGTCTCACTACACGTCGCCGCTCGAATGCGCCCAGTCCATGTAGAGATCGCGGGCCTTGGCAGTGAGCGGGCCGGCTTGCAGGTCGCGGTCGTCAAGCCGGGTCACCGGCAGGACCTTCGAATAGTTGCCGGTGGTGAAGATCTCGTCGGCCGCCTCGAAATCGGCCATCGTCAGGGTCGTTTCGATCACCTCGAAACCCGCCTCGCGCAGCAGGCCCATGACGCGCGAGCGCGTGATGCCGGCGAGGAAGGTCCGGTTGGCGGCCGGGGTGAAGACGACGCCGTCCTTGACCATGAAGATATTGGAAGAGCCTGTCTCGGCGATGTTGCCGAGCATGTCGCGCACGAGCGCATTGTCGAAGCCGCGCGAGCGCGCTTCTTTGAGGATGCGGGCATTGTTGGGATAGAGGCAGCCGGCCTTGGCGTCCGTCGGCATGCATTCGAGCGTCGGGCGGCGGAAGGGCGAGAGCGTCAGCGCCGAGCCGGCATGGGCGTTGCCCATCGGCGCCTCGAACAGGCAGAGGGCAAAACGGGTCGAATCCGGATCGACCGCCACGACGCTCCAGGAGCCATGTTCGCCCCAATACATCGGCTTCACGTAGAGCGCCGTCTTGCCGTCGAATTTCTTGACGCCCTCGAAGGTCAGCGCCTCGATTTCCTCGGCCGCCATGGTAGGCTTCAGTCCGAGCGCCTCCGCCGAGCGATTGACGCGCTGGCAATGAAGGTCGAGGTCCGGGGCGATGCCGTCGAACCAGCGGGCGCCGTCGAATACCGTCGAGCCCAGCCACATCGCGTGCGAAGTCGGGCCGATCAGCGGCGGGTTGCCGGAAAGCCATTCGCCGTCGACATAGGTCCAGGTGGTGGATCGGGGGGATGTATCGACGGGCATCGGTGTCTCCTACTCGGCTAAGTGCGTGCATCCGATCTAGCCGGAAAAAACAGCATTGGGGTGAATAGGTATATCAAAAAATGTCATGGCGGCCATTCTGGAGCCACTCCGGGCGCCGTGCCAGAATACCAAAAATACCAATGGAGACTGATCGCCAATGAAAGCGATGTATTACGATGCCTTCGAAAAGACCCCGGAAATCCGAACGCTGCCCGATCCGAGCCCGAGTGAAAACGGCGTCGTCATCGAGGTCGAGGCGACGGGCCTCTGCCGCAGCGACTGGCACGGCTGGATGGGGCACGACCCGGACATCCGCCTGCCGCACGTGCCGGGACACGAACTTGCCGGCACCATTGCCGCCGCCGGGCGCGGCGTCATGCGCTACAAGGTCGGCGACCGGGTGACCGTGCCGTTCGTTTCCGGTTGCGGCCGCTGCGGCGAATGCCGTTCCGGCAACCAACAGGTCTGCGAAGCGCAGTTCCAGCCGGGCTTCACCCATTGGGGCTCCTTCGCCGAATTTGTGGCACTCGACTTCGCCGACCAGAACCTCGTACACCTGCCGGAGCGCATGGACTTTGCGACGGCGGCCAGCCTCGGCTGCCGCTTCGCCACCTCCTTCCGGGCGATTGCCGATCAGGCCCGCGTTCAGGGCGGCGAATGGGTGGCGGTGCACGGCTGCGGCGGCGTGGGTCTTTCGGCGATCATGATCGCCGCAGCGCTTGGCGCCAACCCGATCGCCATCGACATTTCCGAGGAGAAGCTCGACTTTGCCCGGACGCTCGGCGCTGTCGCCGCGATCAACGCACGCGCGATGGAGGATGTCGCCGGCGCCGTCAGGGAGATCACGCGAGGTGGCGCGCATGTTTCGGTCGATGCGCTCGGATCGCCGGTCACCTGCTTCAACTCGATCAAGAACCTGCGCCGCCGTGGCCGTCACGTCCAGGTCGGCCTGATGCTCGCGGAGCACGCGCTGCCCGAGATCCCGATGGCGCAGGTGATCGGCCACGAGCTCGAAATCTACGGTAGCCATGGCATGCAGGCCTGGCGCTATGACGCGATGCTCTCGATGATCGTCGCCGGTAAGCTCGACCCGAAGCGACTGATCGGCCGCGAGATATCACTGGAAGAGGCCGTGCCGGCGCTGGTAGCGATGGACCGCGCCACTGACCTCGGCATCAGCGTCATCACCCGGTTCTGATCGGGGATTCCGATCGTCCCGCCGCGCTGGTACCCTACCGGCGAGCAAGACGAATCAGGGAGGTCCCGTCATGGCGCTTGCCGCTCAAGCCACGGAAGGCGAACTCTACCGGCCCGTTCTCGGCACCAATCCGGCACATCCGAGCGGCTGGCCGGTACGGGTGATCGTGAGCTCGCAGACGGAGGCGCGGCACAATCGTGCGGATTGGGCGCCGACGCATCTTGTCTCGATCCGTGCGCCCGCAACCCGCCTGCTTTCGATGATCGAACTGCCGCCGGAGCAGCACCTGGAACTCTATTTCGGCGACGCGACCGATCCGGATGCGCCGGATGCGGCGCGCGCCGAGGCGGTCGAGGCGACCTTCGCCTTCATCGACGGGCTGCCGCAGGACGCCGACCTGCTGATCCACTGTTTGAGGGGCATCGGCCGCTCGACGGCGCTGACGCTCGGCATCCTGGCGCGCTATATGGAACCGGAAGAGGCGGCGGCAGCCCTGCACGCACTCCGCCCCGAGGCCAAGCCGAACCGACATGTGGTCGGCCTCTGCGACGCAACCCTCGGGCTCAAGGGCAAGCTCGCCAAACAAGCGCTGCGGTTTCCGACGAAGATCTGGAAAGGCTAAAATCACGGCGACGGCGAAGTGCATTGTGCGGCGCACAAAAATTTGACATGATCCCCTAAAAACAAATGGAGAAGCGGCGCGTTCTTCGTCGCAAGAACCTTCGCTACGGCAACCGAACCGGGAATGTCGTAGACGATGGCCAAGACGGGAGAGTTCAATGTCTCATGCGGCCTATGTCTTCGATGCCTATGGCACGCTGTTCGATGTCCATGCGGCCGTGCGCCGACACGCCGAGGCAATGGGTCCAGACGGCCAGGCTTTCTCCGAGCTTTGGCGCGCCAAGCAACTCGAATATTCCTGGGTGCGCTCGCTGATGGGCGCCTATGTCGATTTCTGGCAATTGACCGAGCAATCTCTGGACTATGCTTTCGCCCGCTTTCCCTCCGCCGATCCGAAACTCAAGAAGCAACTGCTCGACGCCTATTGGGCGCTCGATTGCTATCCGGAGGTTCCGGCCGTGCTCAAGGGGTTGAAGGAGCGCGGCGCCCGTATCGCCATTCTTTCGAACGGCTCGCCGGCCATGCTTGCCTCGGCCGTCAAGAATGCCGCCCTCGACATCATCATCGACGATGTCTTCTCGGTCGATGCGGTCAAGGCCTTCAAGACGGCACCGGCCGTCTACGACCTGGTGACGACGCAATATCGGCTCTATCCGCATGCGGTTTCGTTCCAGTCGTCGAACCGCTTCGACATTGCCGGCGCTACCAAATTCGGCTTCCGTACGGTGTGGATCAACCGCGCTGATATGCCCGACGAGTACCAGGACTATGGCCCCTCGCTCATCCTGCCTTCACTGGAAAGCCTGCAATTCGGCATATGAAGGAGCGCCACGATGGCCTGGTCGGCAGCGCAATATGTGAAGTTCGAGGACGAGCGCACGCGACCGGCGCGCGACCTCCTGGCGCAGGTTCCTGACCTGCCCGCCGGCCCCGCCTTCGACCTCGGCTGCGGACCGGGCAATTCGACGCAACTCATCCTCGAACGCTTTCCTAACAACCCGCTCGTCGGTATCGACAGCGACGAGGATATGCTGGAGGCGGCTCGCAAACGGCTGCTCGGCCTGCGCTTCGAAAGAGCCGATCTGGCGGGATGGACACCGCCGCAAGGGGCAGCGCTTTTCTTCGCCAACGCCGTCTTTCAATGGGTACCGAAGCATGTCGACATGCTCGAGCGGCTCCTCGACGCGCTGCTGCCCGGCGGCACGCTTGCGGTGCAGATGCCCGACAACCTGGATGAGCCGTCGCATCTCCTGATGCAGGAAACGGCCGAGGAGCGGGCATTCGCCGCGGCCATTGGCGGCCGAACGATCCGACGAACGCCCCTGCCCTCGCCGAGAACCTATGTCGAAAGGCTGGCTCCCAAGGCGGCGCGGGTCGAAGTCTGGCACACGACCTACTACCACCCGCTTGCCAGCGCGAATGCGATCGTCGAATGGGTGAAGGGCACGGGCTTGCGTCCCTATCTCGACGCGCTGCCCGCCAGCCGGCGCAAAGATTACCTCGCCGCCTATGCCGAGAAGATTCGCAGAGCCTATCCGGTGATGGCCGACGGGCGCGTGCTGCTGCGCTTCCCCGCCTGTTCATCGTCGCCGTCAAAACGCTTTAGAACCGACACGACGACTTGCCCGGGCGCCTTGAAGCCGCGACCGACCGCGACAAGTATAGGAGCATGTCTGTCAATTCTCCGCCGCCATCAAGGAGCCATCCATGCACGCAGTCAACTCCAATGGCGCCAACATCCCCGCCCTCGGTTTCGGCACGTTCCGCATGCCGGGAGCCGAGGTGCTTCGGATCCTGCCGGAAGCCCTGAAGATCGGCTTTCGCCACGTGGACACAGCGCAGGCCTATGGCAACGAGGCGGAGGTCGGCGAGGCTATCCACCATTCCGGCATTCCGCGCGCCGACATCTTCCTGACGACCAAGGTCTGGGTGGACAAATATCGCCATGGCGACTTCGTCGCTTCGGTCGACGAGAGCCTCAGAAAGCTGAAGACGGATCACGTCGATCTGCTGCTCTTGCACTGGCCGGGCGGCAGCGACGTGCCAATGGCCGAGCGCATCGGCGCGCTGAACGAGGTTCAGAAGGCGGGCAAGGTGCGCCATATCGGCATCAGCAACTTCAACACGGCGCAGATGGAGGAGGCGGTCCGCCTCAGCGATGCGCCGATTGCGACCAACCAGGTCGAGTATCACCCCTATCTCGACCAGAGGAAGGTGCTGCAGGCGGCCCGACGGCACGGCATGTCGCTGACCGCCTATTACGCCATGGCCAACGGCAAGGTCCCCTCCGACCGGCTGCTGAACGACATCGGCGCCCGCCACGGCAAGACCGCGGCGCAGGTGGCGCTCCGGTGGCTCGTGCAGCAGCAGGATGTGATCACGCTCTCGAAAACCGCCACCGAGACGCGGCTCAGGGAAAATTTCGCGATCTTCGATTTCGCGCTGACGCGAGAGGAAATGGCCGCGATCCGAGGGCTTGCCCGCCCGGACGGGCGGATCGTCAATCCGGCAGGTCTTGCGCCGGTGTGGGACGATTGAGATGAGACCGGCGGTGCACCTCTGGCCTACCGGCCAGAGGTGCTATTACTTGACGCCGCTCAGACGAACTGGCTGAGACCCGGAACGGAGGCAACCACCTCGTCCACAACTTCTTCGCCTGCCTTTTCCTTGGCATAGGCGATGGTTTCCCTGGCGAGCCCGGTGATCTCACCCATGCCTAGCCCCTGGCTCATCAGTTGCTGGCCGAGCGCCATGACGCCACCGCCGCCGATCGCCGACAGGAGCCCGCCGAGCAGGCCACCGCCATTGCCACCCTCGCCGTTGTACTGAGCGACCAGTTCAGGCGCACCGGGAATCGCCTCGATCATCCGCGCGACCGGCCCTTCGGCCGCTTCGCGCTGGAGGAAACCGAGGATCATGCCCACCGCCTTCTCTGCCGTCGCGGGCTCGAGACCGACATTCTCCGCCACCCGCGTGACCAGTTCACTCATGGAAATCTCCTCGTGTAGTTTTGACGTTAACGTCAAGGTAAAATATCGCTTCTGAAATGACAATAGCACCCGAACACGGATCCGTCCTGCGTCAACATATCTGGCGTTCAGAGGCTGGCGAGAGCCTTGCCTCCCCTACAACCCGTGTTGCCGGGTCGCAGTGCACGGCCTATAACAGAACCGAGCAATATTTCGATGACGGACTTTCTAAGAAATCCGGCAAATGCCCGGTTCCATTGACAAAATCCATTCGACGGAGAGGAAGGCCATGCTGCAAGAAGGCAAGCTCTATATCGGGACCAGCCGCAAGCCGGACGATTCGATCAACAAGCCGGAATATCTGGAACTGAAGTTCGGCAACCGCCATGGTCTGGTCACCGGCGCCACCGGCACCGGCAAGACCGTGACGCTGCAAATACTCGCCGAGGGCTTCTCGAACGCCGGCGTTCCGGTCTTCTGCGCCGACGTGAAGGGCGATCTTTCCGGTATCGGCACCATTGGCGAGCCCAAGGACTTCCTCGTCAAGCGCGCCGAACAGATCGGCCTCTCGCCTTATGATTTCCAGGAATTCCCGGTGATCTTCTGGGATCTCTACGGAGAAAAGGGCCACCGGGTCCGCACGACGCTCTCGGAAATGGGACCGCTTCTCCTGTCGCGGTTGATGAATGCCAGCGACGCCCAGGAGGGCGTCCTGAACATCGCCTTCAAGATCGCCGATGAAGGCGGCCTGCCGCTTCTCGACCTCAAGGACCTGCAGTCGCTGCTCAACTACATGGGCGAGAATGCGAGCGAACTCTCCAGCCAGTTCGGCTTCATCTCCAAGTCCTCCTTGGGCTCGATCCAGCGGGAACTCCTGATCCTCGAGCAGCAGGGTGCCGAACACTTCTTCGGCGAGCCGGCGCTGAAGATCACCGACATCATGCGCACGACCAATGACGGGCGCGGCGCAATCTCGGTGCTTGCGGCCGACAAGCTGATGATGAATCCGCGACTTTATGCGACCTTCCTGCTCTGGCTCCTGTCGGAGCTTTTCGAGGAACTGCCGGAGGTCGGCGATCCGGACAAGCCGAAACTGGTGTTCTTCTTCGACGAGGCGCATCTCCTCTTCAACGACGCGCCGAAGGTGCTGGTCGAACGGGTCGAACAGGTGGTCCGGCTGATCCGCTCCAAGGGCGTCGGCGTCTATTTCGTCACCCAGAACCCGCTCGATGTGCCGGAAACCGTGCTCGCACAGCTTGGCAATCGCGTCCAGCATGCGCTGCGCGCCTATACGCCGCGCGAGCAGAAGGCGGTGAAGACGGCGGCCGAGACTTTCCGCCCCAATCCGGATTTCAATTGCGCCGAGGTGATCACCAATCTCGGGACCGGGGAGGCGCTGGTTTCGACGCTCGAGGGCAAGGGTTCGCCATCGATGGTCGAGCGCACCCTGATCCGGCCGCCGGCTTCGCGGCTCGGTCCGCTGACGGAGGCCGAGCGGCAGAACGTGATGAATGTCAGCCCGGTGCGTGGACTTTATGACGAGGACTTTGACCGGGAATCGGCCTACGAGATCCTGGTCAAGCGGGCTGAAAAGGCCGCCAAGGCTGCAGAGCAGTCCGAAGCGCAGGCAACCGAAGAACAGACCGGCCGCAGCCGGTGGACCCTCCCCGGCTTTGGCGACGACGCGGAAGAGGCGGCTCCGGATCGACAGTCCCGGCCGCGCTCATCCGGCTACCAGCGCGAAACGGTCATCGAGGCCGCCATGAAATCGGTTGCCCGCTCCGTCGCGACCCAGGTGGGACGGGCGTTGGTCCGCGGCATTCTCGGCAGCCTCAAGCGATAGGCTACTGCATGTTTCCTTAAATCGTAGCCGAATTAAGATAAACATGCAGCAATTCAAAGTGCTACAGCGATCTTCGTCCGTCTGAAGAGACGCACGGCGCTGTAGACAAAAGCAACCGGGTGGGGCTTGCGCCCGCGCCCCTCTCCTGCATACGGAAGCCGCCGCGACGCCGCATCGGCGATGCTGCCGCTGGGCTGTCGCCCGGAAAGGACCAGCCATGGACGTCAAGGATTCGAACGGTGCCATCCTCAAGGATGGCGACAATGTAACTCTGACCAAGGACCTGAAGGTGAAGGGCACTTCGACCACGCTGAAGCGCGGTACGCTGGTGAAAGGCATCCGCCTGACGGACAATCCGGACGAGGTCGAATGCCGTGTCGAAAAGGTCAAGGGGTTGGTGCTGCGCACCGAATTTCTCAAGAAGGCTTGAGTGCGCCCCGGCGTGGGTGAGAAGACAAGCTGAAGCCCGCAATTGCGGGCTTCAACCGAAGATAATCCCGATAGCCTATCAGGCCACCGACAGTTTCACGTCGACATTGCCCCGGGTCGCATGGCTGTAGGGGCAAACGATGTGCGCCTTCTGGACCAGTTCTTCGAGAACGGCCTTGTCGACGCCGGGCGAAGTGATCTCAAGTGCCGCATCGATGTAGAAACCCGTGCCATCGTCACGCGGACCGATGCCGACCGTACCTGTCACTTTCGTGTCTTCCGGAAGCTTTACCTTCTCCTTGCCGGCGACGAACTTCAGCGCGCCGAGGAAGCAGGCGGAATAGCCGGCGGCAAAAAGCTGCTCCGGATTGGTGCCGCGTGCCCCATCGCCGCCAAGTTCTTTCGGCACGGTAAGGGCCACGTCAAGGACCCCGTCGGTGCTCTTGGCCTGGCCGGCGCGGCCCCCGGTGGCGGATGCGGTGGTACGATAGAGAATAGGCATGGCAGTTCTCCTTCCTTGGTTTTCGTTGCCGATGGGCATTGCATAGCGTAATATTAAATTGCACGCAAATTAATTTTGCAAATTGCATTCTGGCCGTGAATTTGCGACACTAGGGAGATGACAACCAAAGCGGCGAAATCTGAAGATGCATTGCCCGACGAGGCGCTAGCCCTCGGCCAGCAGCTTTGCTTTGCCGTCTATTCCGCCACGCACGCGTTCAACCGAGCCTACAAGCCGCTCCTCGACCGCTTCGGGCTCACCTATCCGCAGTATCTCGTGCTACTTGCGCTCTGGCAACGGGACGGCATGACGGTGAAGCGGATCGGCGCGGAATTGGGCCTCGATTCCGGTACTCTGTCGCCCCTGCTCAAGCGGCTGGAAGCGGCAGGCTATGTCCGGCGAATCCGCGACCCGGCCGACGAAAGGCAGGTCATCGTCAGCCTCACAGAGAACGGCCGGCGCCTGAAGACCGAGGCTTTCAAGATTCTTGCCGAGATCGGCCGGGCAACGGGCTGCAGCCTCGCAGAAATCGGCGAACTGCGCGAGGCGCTGCATCGGCTGACACAGCGCCTCGCCGACAGTCAGGGCGAAGGACAGGAAGCCGATTGATCCGTCACAAGCGGCTCGCCGCCGTCAGATGACGAGAATCGGCGCCTTTCCGCGCACACGAGCATAGAGATCGATGACATCCTGATTGATCATGCGGACGCAACCGGATGACACCGCCTTGCCGATCGATTGCCATTCCGGCGTTCCGTGGACGCGATAGAGCGTGTCCTGGCCGTCCTGGAAGATATAGAGCGCGCGCGAGCCGAGCGGATTGTCGAGCCCGGGCGGCATGCCGCCATTGTCGGCCGAATATTTGGCAAGCACCGGTTGGCGGGCGATCATCGAATCCGGCGGCGTCCATTTCGGCCACTTCTGCTTCCACTGGATGACGCCACGGCCGGACCAGGCGAAGCCTTCGCGGCCGAGGCCGACGCCATAGCGCGTGGCGCTGCCGCCAGACCCAATCAGATAGAGATAGCGATCCGCCGTATCGACGACGATCGTGCCGGGCGCCTCACCAAACGGATCGCTGACCTCCTGGCGATAGAAGCGCGGGTCGATTTGCTGGTAGGGCACCGCCGGAATGAGAAAGCCGCCATCCTCCCTGCCCGCGTAGACATCGGCGTAATAGGCGTCCTGCGGCGGCAGCCCGGTCAGCGGCTCTTCGAGCATGCCCGGATCGACCCAGCGGCTCTCGAGGGCGGGATTGCGATAGACCGGCATCGTTTCCTGGCGAAAACGATTGGTGTTCATCGACGACGTGCAGCCCGCAAGGCCGGCGGAGGCGATTGCGAGTCCGGATGTGCGGAGAAACTGGCGGCGGGAGAGAGGCAGCGATGACATCGAACTCTGATGGGTTTGAGTGCAGCGAGGAAGGAGAGCGGCGCGGCGCCCGTTTTGCGCCGTCCCGCTTCTTGCAACGAGATCACGGTGAACTTGCGTCGAAGCAAATACCATCCTCGTGATCGATATCGACAAGTCGGAGCAGGACGCAAGATAAAAACCGCTTTTGCCATCTCGCTCCAAGCTTGGATTTACGTCTGGATTCGGGGCTTGCGCCAGTAAACATACAATCACGATTGTGGCACCGCGCTTTACAACCGTGAGCGTCAGCTGCCTCAGAGCACCCAGGCGGCAGCAACGGCTGGCATCAAAAAATTTCATATGACAATCAAGGCGGGCGGCTTCAGCAGGCGTAGGCAATTGCGTATGGATTTGGGCGTCGCCAACCGAGGAGGCCGGAAATGCTGACGATCTATGGAGTTTACCGCTCGCGCGCGTCGCGCAACTACTGGATGGCGCGCGAACTCGGCATTCCTTTCAAATCCGTGCCGGTGATCCAGGCGCGCCGCCTCAGCGATCCGCTGGCCGCCGAGGCTCCTCTGAATACCAAGTCGGCAGACTTCCTTGCCGTCAATCCGATGGGTCTCATCCCGGCGATGGAAGACGACGGTCTGGTACTGACGGAATCGCTCGCCAACAATCTCTATCTCGCCCGCAAATATGGCGGGCCGCTGGCGCCGGCCGACATCGGCGAGGAAGGGCAGATCGGCAACTGGACCATGTGGGCGGCGACCGAGGTAGAGCCGCATGGGGTCAAGATCGTCCTTGCCTATGACAACGGCGTCGAGAACACGCCCGAGGGCCGGGCACTGATCGATACCTGCGCACAGTCGCTCGAAAAAGCCTTCGCCGTGCTTGAGAGGCACCTTGCCGGCCGCGACTATGTCGTCGGCGAGCGCTTCACGGTCGCCGACCTGAACCTGGCGGAAGTCTTCCGCTACACGATGAGCCAGACTGCTCTCTTCGACAGGCACCCGCGCGTGAAGGCTTGGCTGGGGCGGTGCCAGTCGCGCCCCGCCTTCAAGGCGATGATGGAGGAACGGCTGAAGGAACCGGAATAGCGTCAAGCTCGCGCATTCCCTCTTCCACCTCCTCGCGCACCCATCGCTTGAAAGCAATTACGGCCTTGCTTTCGCGCCGCGAGGCCGAGGTGACGAAGTAATGGGCGAAGCCGGTCTTGGCGCGGATGCCGAACGGCGCCACCAGACTGCCCTTCATCACCGCATAGCCCGCAAGTGTCTGCCAGGCAATCATCACGCCCTGGCCGGCAATGGCCGCGTCGAGCGCCAGCGACGCATCGTTGAACGTGTGGCGCACGGTCATCTGGGCGCCGGAAAGACCGGCTGCCTGCAGCCATACCTCCCACGAAAACATCGCATGCTCATCGATGACGGCCGGCAACTTCAAAATGTCGGCAGGAACGCGCAGTCCGGCAGCGAGCGCCGGTGAGCAGACGGGAAAGACCTCCTGTTCGAGAAGCAGTTCGGAACGCACACCCGGCCAGCCGCCCGCCCCGACGCGGATGGCGAGATCGACGTCGGACGTTTCAAGATTGGCAAGTCTCGTTGTCGCGTCGATCCTCAACCGGATATTCGGATGACGCTCGGCGAAGCGGTTCAGCCGATAGACCAGCCAGCGAGCCGCAAAGACCGGCGCCACCGACACCGTCAATACCGACTCGTCGCGACGACGCGCCTGCGCGACGGCTTCGGCGAGTTCCGCAAAAGCATTCGAGAGCCGCATCATGAGCGGGCGGGCGCTATCCGTTACGACAAGCCCGCGCGGCGAGCGCTCGAAGAGCACCCGCCCAAGCTGCGCCTCCGTCTTGGCAATCTGCTGGCTGACGGCACCGGGCGTCACGCCGAGTTCTTCCGCCGCAGCGGCGAGCGATCCCAGCCGCCCGGCCGCCTCTACGGCGCGCAGCCCGTTCAGATGGATCGTGTTGAGGTCGTTCATATAGATTTTCTAAAGGAAGCAAGCGGCAATCTCAATTGCAAAGTCATCCGAACAGGAAGATGCTCCTTACAACTCCTCTCGATCAGTGGAGGAATTCCGGTGGCAACTCAATGCATTGCCGTCGACCGCGTATTGATCTGAGCGCATTGACGACGCCATGGAACACCGAATGGAGTGCCCGCCATGTCGAAGCTTTTCTCTATTCTGAAACTGGCTGCAAATCGGCGCGACCATCAGGCCGAAGCGTCTGCCGTTTGGCTGCGCGATCCGCTGCAGCATCCCGATCTCGCCCGCATGGCGGAGCGCGAACTCGCGGACTTGCCCTTCCCCGGTTGGCCATGGCCTCGTGCGACCGCGATCAACACTTGCGACGGCGCCTGATCCCGGTCACAGTTCGGGTGCAATCCGGCTTTGGCAAACGGCGGCTCACCGATGGTGCAGGAGGTCGAAACAAGCTTCGAGCGTGTCCGGCGCCTTGCCGAGGCGGCCGGACTTCCGGAAACGGCCGTCGGGACGTCCTATGGCACGCCGGCACTGCTCGTCAAAGGCAAGAGCTTCGTGCGCATGAAGGACGCCGAGACGCTCGTGGTGATGTGCGCGCTCGAGGAGAAGGACATGCTGATGGAACTCGATCCGTCGCTCTTCTTCGAGACCGACCACTACAAAGGCTGGCCGGCGATGCTCGTGCGGCTCTCCAACATCGACGATCAGGCGCTGACACAGAGGCTGATCGCCGCCTGGCGGGAAAAGGCGCCACGGCGGCTAGCGGCGCGGTTCGACGCTTCAGCTTCTCGCTGATTGGATCCTTATGCCCGAACTACATCCAGCACCCTCGCGACGGCGGGTCGCTCGGCCATGCGATTGCGATGGTCCAGGATTTTCGGAAACTGTGCCGGATCGACGCCGTCGCTTTCCAGCCAGCTAGCGACGGTGAAAAGATAGGGATCGGCGATCGTATAGGTCTCGCCCATGGCGAAGGGACCGGCAAACATCGTGCCTTCGATCAAAGCGAAACAATCCGCCATATTCTGCGGCACCTTCGCCTTCATCGCCTCGTGAGATGCCGCATCATCCGCCCAGCGGGCGCCGCGCCGGGAATGCGCGTGGGCAACGTGGACCGTCGAGCAGAGATAGCTCAGGAACGACTGCAGCCGCGCGAACTCGAAGGGATCGTCAAGCGGCGCGAGCCGCGCATCCGGGAAGCTCTGCGCAATATAGGTCAGGATCGCCGGCGTTTCGGTCATCGTGCCGCGGTCCGTCACCAAGGCGGGCACGCGGCCTTTCGGGTTGATGGCGAGATATTCGGGCTTGGTCTGCTCGGCCCTTGAAAAGTCGACGCGGTGCGCTTCATAGGAGGCGCCCGCTTCCGCCAACGCGATATGCGATGCGAGGGAGCAGGTTCCGGGCGTATAGAAGAGTTTCAGCATAATCATGGTCCTCGATTCGTGATTCTCGAGCCGACGCGGGAGACCCCCGCATATCTCGTATCCTGCCCGCCGGCGCAGCGGCTGAAGCTGCAATCTGCAGCAGAAAAGATGAATTCGAAAGAATTGGCAAGGTCAGGAATTTCCCAAAAATACCGCATCCGGGTGCTCTTCGAAGGCAAGCCGCTCGAGGGCAAGCAGGTTGTGCTGGACTATGTTGGACTACCAGACCTCGTCTCGGCAAAGACCGATGCATAAGGCGAGACGGACGTGACGCTCCGCAATGCCGGGCTGAACGTCTTGGCGGTCAGCCACGAGGTGCCGCTTGAAGGAAGCAGCGCCGCCGACGAGACCGGCTATACGGCGACGTTGACCTTCGTCGCCGAGCCGCATGTCGATGAATGATCGCAGACCAGCCGGCGGGAGGAATCCCGCCGACACCTTTACGCCGCTATGTCGGCGCAGCCGGGCACCCCTTCGAGACGGTCGTAGACCGGAATGCCGCGCTCTCGCGCGATGCGCACGTCATTGTCAGCTCCCTTTGAATCGCCCGGCAACCTCAGCACCGCATCGCAAAGCTCAAGCAGCCGGCCGGCGACGGGATGAAAGATCTCCTCATAGAGGTCGTCGCCCACATGGCCTCCACCCGCCGCGTGCCAGACGGGCAAGGCAACCCACTCACCGATCATCGGTACATGTCCGGCCTTGAAGAGGGCGTAGGACGGTCCCTCCAGACGCTTCAGATTCTCCGCCATCTTAGACGGATCGTCGCCCGTACCCGAGCGGTAGGGACCGGCAATCAGAATCAGCATGATTTCCTCCACGAAATTGCACGAATATTCCAGATTTTTCTGGAATGTTCATGAATATTCATGCAACTTCGTTCATAGTCAAGGAGAGAATCGATGCTGACGACACAGAGACGGGCGATGATCTCGGCGCGGCTTGCGCGCGATGGGCAGCTCGTCGCAAAGGCGATCGCCGACGAGCTGGGGCTTTCGGAGGATACGATCCGGCGCGACCTCAGGGAGATGGCGGCCGAAGGCCTGCTGAAGCGGGTGCATGGCGGCGCCCTGCCGCTGACGCCGCCGCTCCCCGACTTCGCCAGCCGTCAGACCATCGCCAGTCAGGTCAAGCGCCGCCTCGGCCGCCGGGCGGCGGAACTCGTCAAGCCGGCTCAAATCGTCTTTATCGATGGCGGTACGACCAATGCGGAACTGGCCCGCGCCCTGCCGCACGACCTACGGGCCACCATCGTCACGCACAGCCCGACAATCGCCGCCGAACTCGAGCATCATGTCGCCGAAGTGGTCCTGCTCGGCGGCCGGCTCTACAAGCATTCCATGGTGGCGACCGGCGCGGCGACGGTTGCGGCCATCGAACAGATCCGCGCCGACATCTTCTTTCTCGGTGTCACTGCCATCCATCCGGCGCATGGGCTTTCGACCGGAGACTATGAGGAAGCAGCGATCAAGCGGGCAATCGCCCGGCAAGCCACGGAAACCTATGTCCTTGCTACGCCTGAGAAATTCGGCGCCGCCTCGCCTCATCGCGTTCTAGGCGTCAGCGAGCTTGCTGGCCTTGTCGTGCCCTCGGAAATGCCGGCAGAGGCCTTGTCGCCCTATCGCAGCGACACTGCCTCGCTGATCATGGCTTAGGCGCCATGCAGGGGGCTTCGGTGCTACGAGGCGAAAGCCTCCGTGACGCGGACGTCGCCGACATGTATGCCGTTCCAGTTGCTCATCGAATGATTGGCCTGCGCCATCAAAGCCGCCTGCACCTCTGGGTCTTCCGCGAAGAATCGTGCGAGCGTCGCCGCGACCATCGACTCGGCGGCGCGGGTCGTGCCGTCCTCGCATTTGACCGCGATGCCGGTGCCCTTTTCCGGGATCACGGCGCAGAACACCCCTTCGGCGCCGGTCTTGGCGAAGATACGCCCGGGTGCCGCCTTCATCAGTCGCGTGCACGTGCGATCGGTACCGGCGACATAGAAGGGCTCGGCCATGCAGGCCTCGATCAGCCGCTTCGAGGCGCGCGCCCGCTCCGACGCCAGGCCCGCGCCCGTCGCCATGCGGGCGAAACCATGGGCGAGGCCCTTCATGGGTACCGCATAGGTTGGGATCGAGCAGCCGTCGACACCGCAATTATCGCCGGAGAGAAGCGTGCCGGTCAGGCTTTCCATGATGCCGCGGATCTCCTGCTGGATCGGGTGACCGTAGCCGGCATAGCCCTCTACCTCGGTGCCGGAATGGCAGCAGGCGCAGATGAAGCCCGCATGCTTGCCGGAGCAGTTGTTGTGCAGGGCGCTCGGCCTTTCGAGCGTGCGAGCCTGCGCGATCAGGTTCTTCTGGTAGAAGGACCAATGGGCGCCGCATTCAAGCGCACTGAGGTCCCTACCGGCGGCGGAAAGCATCTTACCGGCGAGCGCCACATGTTCCGGCTCGCTGGAATGCGATGAACAGGCAAGTGCCAGCGCCTTGTCATCGAAGCCGTAGGCGTCGGCAGCGCCGCTTTCCACCAGGGGCAGAGCCTGCATGGCCTTGCAGGCCGAACGGGGGAACACGGCCGCATCCGTGTCGCCGAGCGCAAACAGCGTGTTGCCGTCGCCGTCGACCGCGATGACCGTGCCGCGGTGTCGGCTTTCGACCAGGTTTCCACGCGTCACTTCGACCAGAACGGGATTCGACATGCCGTGCCCTCAATTTTCCAACATTGGGCTATGCATCTATCAGGATTCCACCGGCAGAAAAGACATTGTCGATGAAAATCCTCCGCAGGCTGTTCTTCGTCTTCGCGATCATCTACCTGCTTCCGGCGCTGGCGTCGGCAGGGCTATGGTATTTCAAGGAACGGCCGCAGAGCTGGCGCGACGCGGACTGGTCGTCGGCCGGCATCCTGCCTGAAACATCCGCCAGCCCGGAGGCGGCGATCTATGTCTTCTCGGCAACGACAGGCGGCATGAAGGGCGCTGTGGCGAGCCACGCATGGATCGTCACCAAGGAAGAAGGCGCGTCCGCTTACAATCGATATGAAAAGGTCGGATGGGGCCGGCCGATCCGCAAGAACGCCTATCGGGCCGACGGCCGCTGGTATTCCAACGAGCCGCGCATCGTCGTCGTGGTCACTGGCGAGCAAGCCAAGCGGCTGATCCCGAAAATCGAGCGGGCGATTGCCGCCTATCCCTATTCATCGACCGGCGCCTACCGCCTCTGGCCGGGACCCAACTCCAATACTTTCGTCGCCCATGTGCTGCGCTCGGTCCCCGAGCTCGACACCGTGCTGCCGCCGGATGCGGTCGGGCGCGATTACCTGCCGGAGGGCAAGCTTTTCCAGATCGATGCGGATGGGCGCGACTTCCATGCGACACTCTATGGCCTCGCCGGCATCGCAGCCGGTTGGCGCAGTGGCTTGGAGCTGCATTTCATGGGGCTGGTGGCCGGCATCGATATCGTCAGACCGGGCATCAAGATACCGGCGATCGGCCGCCTCGGAATCTGATTTTGCCAGAAATGGAAAAGGGCCGCGCTAGCGACCCTTCCATGAGTTTTGGCCCTGTGAGTGGCTGGGCCGGGCGGGCCCAAGGAAGGTGGGGATCAAGCCGAGGGCTGCCTCGACTCCTTCACCTCTCCGATGCCTGTCACGAGGTCCGAAATCTCATTAGACATTGGATCACCTTCCTTTCTGTTGTTGCCGATATTTCCAACGTAGGCCATGTCCGCGGCAATACAAGGGCGACCATCGTCTAATCTCTGACAATCCGCATCACGATTTTGCCGATATGGTCGCCCTCTTCCATCAGGCGATGTGCATCGACAATTTCTTCCATCGGCAGAACGGCGTGAACAACCGGCGCGACGTCGCCCGCTTCCAGTAGCGGCCAGACCCGTGCGGCAAGTCCGTCGCGTATCGCCTGCTTCTCCTCGGCCGTCCGTGGTCTCAGGGCGGATCCCATGACATGCAGCCGCTTCGTCAGGATCGCTGCGATATTGGCATCCTCGACGCGCGCGCCACCGAGAAAGCCGATGATCGACAGGCGTCCGTCCTTGGCAAGCGAGGCGAGGTTGCGGCCGAAATAGCGTCCGCCTACCATATCCAAGATGAGATCGACGCCGCGGCCGCCGGTCCCTTCGAGCACCACGGCCTTGAAATCCTCCTCGCGGTAGTTGATCGCCCGCTTCGCTCCGAGCGTCTCGCAGGCCGTGCACTTCGCCGCACTGCTGGCCGTCGCGAAGACCTCAGCGCCCAAGGCTCTGGCAAGCTGGATCGCGGTCGTGCCGATGCCGCTCGAGCCGCCGTGAACGAGGATGGTCTCGCCGGCCTTCAGCCCGGCCATGTCGAAGACATTTGCCCATACGGTGAAGAAGGTCTCCGGCAGGGCGGCAGCCTTGACCGCGTCGTAACCCTGCGGCCAGGCAAGCGCCTGCGTCGCGGGCACCGCGCAAAATTCGGCATAGCCGCCGCCATTGGCAAGCGCGCAGACCTTGTCGCCGACCGCGAAACCCGCCGCCCCCTCGCCGAGGTCGACAACCTCGCCGGCGACTTCCAGGCCGAGAATGGGGCTGGCGCCGGGCGGCGGAGGATAGTCGCCCTTGCGCTGCAGAATGTCCGGCCGGTTGACGCCGAAGGCCTCGACGCGGATCATAATCTCGCCGGGCCTAAGCTGCGGCAGGGGGCCGCGCGCCAGAACCATGTTTTCCGCGCCACCGGGACTCGGCAGGTCGACATAGGTCATTTCGGTCGGGATGGTCATGGCGGTAATCCTCGCAAAGGGAGCATGCCGTCTATACCTATAGCCCACCGGCGGCTCCGGAAAGCCGCCACTCGCTGCGTTTATTCCCGGGCAACCAGTTCCAGCACGAGTCCGGTCTCACTTGCCTTGGCGCGCGCCTTTATCTCCGCGATCCTCTTGCTCACCGTCTGGCTGTCGGAAAGGATGAAGCCCTCCGGAAGCACCAGGACCGCGATCGAGCAACGCATCAGCGGAAAGTCCTTCGCTCCGCCGTCACGACCATAGCCGCTGATCCGTCCCGCCGCCTGGTGCTCCGGCGAATAGAGCTGGCGGACGTCCGAGCGAAAATCATCGATGAGGCGCATCAGGACGGCGCGAAGATCCGCTTCCGTGGGGCCGCCGACCCCGACGAAGAAGTCGTCGCCGCCGACATGGCCAAGGAACTTCTCCTCGCCGATGAAGTGGCGCCGCAGGAGCGCGGCGAACAGGGTGATCGCCAGGTCGCCCTTCTGAAAGCCATAGGTGTCGTTGAAGGGTTTGAAGTCGTCGAAATCGCAATAGCAGAAATAGCGTGTTTCATCGCCGTCGAGGATGGCGTGCTGGACGTAGTCGCGGATCGCCCGATTGCCCGGCAGGCCGGTCAGTGGGTTCTGCTCCTGCGCCAACTTCAGCTGTTTCTCGTTGATGATCTTCAGGAGCGACGAAGCCGAAAGAACACCGGCATAGCGCATGTTTTCCGTCAGGATGACGCAATCGCTGCCGTCCATGCCGGCAAAGATCTTCAGCATCTCGTCGGCCGGCGTGTCGAGGTCGGCGATCGGCGTTGGCGTGACGAAGTGCGAGATGCGACGCTGATAGATGCGGTTCTTCAAAAGATCGCGGCCGAAGGGATGATAGATCATCTCCTTCACATGGTACTCGTGCAGGATGCCGCGCGGTTCGTCGTTTGCATTCAACACGGGAAAGAAGGCCTGGCGCGGATTGCGCCGGAAGAGATCGAAGGCGGAATCGAGGTCTTCGCTTTCCCTGACCGCCGGCAGTTGTTCAATCTCCTTGCGGATCAAGATACTGTCCAGCGTCGACGAAAGCCGCCGGGCGCCGCCCGGCTCGAGATGCGGATAGACCGGCTGCAGTTCATTCAAGTGCGTCGTCGGGCGGGCAATGAAATAGCCCTGCATCAGATCGCAGCCGAGATCGCGGCAAACGAGGAACTCCGCTTCCGTCTCGACGCCTTCGGCAATCACCCGGGTGCCGAGGACATGCGCCATGTTGACGGCGTGGCGTACGAGATGGCGCTTGCGCGGATCCCGCTCGATGCCGGAAATGAAATGCCGGTCGATCTTCACATAGTCGACCGGCTGATCGCAGAGCAGCTTCAGCCCGTTGAAACCGGCACCGAAATCATCGATCGCCAGCTTGAAGCCGGCAAGCCGCAATTGCCGGACCAGGGCCGAGAAGTCCGGCATCTTGCCGCTGTCGAAGCGCTCAGAGAGTTCGAAGCAAAGCGACGACGGAGCGATATTGGCGCGCTTCAGATGATTGACGAGCCGCTCGACAATATCCCCTTCCCCGCCGACAAGCCGCGAGTCGAAATTCAGGAACAGCGTGCGCGCGGCGAAATCCGGAAGCGTCGCGAAGCCGGCAACGGCGCGGCTGTTGATCAGGTGTTCGAGGGCGAGCAATTGCCCGGCGCTTTCAGCCTTGTCGAGGAGTTCGAGCGGCGAGGCGAAGCCCAGGCGCTCGAAGCCGCGCACCAGCGACTCATAGCCGAAGACTGCGCCGGTGGTCGCCTCAACGATCGGCTGGAAGGCGTTTTCGATGACCAGCTTGGCGAGCGTGACGATCTGGTCGTCGCCGAAGCGGCGAAGCGACAGAATTTCTGCAGGGGCGGCGGGCATGCCGGGCTCCAGGATAGGACATACGGACGCGGGTCAGCATCGGCGGCAAGCGTCAACGAAGTCTTTCGCGTATGTGAAAGTTTTATGAAGGTCGGTTTGCGGTGAAATCTTCCTTGCTGCTACGCAGCCGACTAACTCTTGACCAGTACGCCGAAAGCGATCAGCGCCAGACCCTGCATAACGAGATCGACCGCAAGGAACAGGCCGAGAATCCAGAGGCTGTTGACGGGCCAGCCGGCGGCGATAACGAGACCGGCAAGCAGCGTCACCAGCCCACCGATGACGATCCAGCCCCAGCCACCGAGGGGGCTGAGCCTGAAACCGACCCACATCCGGAAGGCGCCGGCAACGATCAGCGCGACCGCCATGAGAATGGTCAGGAACGACGAAGCGAGCACCGGATTGATGAAAGCAAAAAGGCCCGCCACCGCATAGAGGCCGCCACTCAGCACCCAGAAGAGAAAGCCTCCCCAATCCTTGACCTGATAGGCCTGGGCGAGATTGAGCAGGCCGCCGATCAGCATGATGAGACCGACGTAATAGACGGAGGCGACCGTCGCCACCAGCAGGTTGCCGAAGGCAACGCCGCCGGCCATGATCAGCAGCACGCCGAGCGCTACGAACCATGCCCACTTTCCTGCCACGGTCTGTCTGCCGGTGGGATCGAACGTGTTGGTCATTTCAACCTCCCGTCCTGGCGATGAGCACAAGCGCTATCTTGTGATTGAGCCGGATTTTCAAGCAAAAAGGAAGGGAAAAGCGCGCTGCCTTTTTTGTTGATTGATGCATCAA
Source organism: Sinorhizobium fredii USDA 257 (assembly GCF_000265205.3). Classification (NCBI taxonomy): domain Bacteria; kingdom Pseudomonadati; phylum Pseudomonadota; class Alphaproteobacteria; order Hyphomicrobiales; family Rhizobiaceae; genus Ensifer; species Ensifer fredii. The sequence continues at coordinate 725,453 of NC_018000.1, read as the reverse complement.
TCAAAAATAAACTGTCCCTCGAAGGGAGCATCGGAGATGCCGAAAGTCGGAATGGAGCCGGTGCGTCGCAAGGCGCTGGTGGACGCGGCGCTGCGGGTGATCGGCGACCAGGGGACGCTCGCCGTCACCATGTCCGAAATCGCCCGGACGGCCGGCGTCTCGGCGGCGCTCGCGCACCATTACTTCGGCAGCAAGGAGCAATTGCTGATCGCGACGATCCGCAGCCTGCTCGGGCAATTGCGCCGCGATGCCGTCGCTGCACTGAAAGCCGCTCCGACGCCGCGGGAAAAGGTGAGCGCGTTGATCCGCGTCAGCTTCCGGGCCGACCAGTTCGCGCCGGAGACCGTCGCCGCCTGGCTCGCCTTCTATTCGGAAGCGCAGCGCTCCGAGGACGTTCGGCGCCTGCTTGTCGTCTATGCGCGGCGGCTGCGCTCCAATCTGCTCGCCAACCTCAGGGCGCTCTGCCCGCCCGATGACGCGGAACGCCTCGCTGAGGGCGCGGCTGCGATGATCGACGGGCTTTACATACGGCAAAGTCTGAAATCGGCACCGATCAGCATCGAGGCGTCGATCGCGCTGACGGAAGACTATTTGACCACCCATCTCAACCAGCTTTGCCGCCAAGGACGGGCACCATGACCGCCAAACCCAATATCCTGATCATCATGGTGGACCAGCTGAACGGGAAGCTCTTTCCCGATGGCCCCGCCGACTTCCTGCATGCGCCCAACCTCAAGGCGCTTGCGGGCCGGTCGGCGCGCTTCCGCAACAACTATACGTCCTCGCCACTCTGCGCTCCCGCCCGCGCGTCCTTCATGGCCGGGCAGTTGCCGAGCCGCACCCGCGTCTACGACAATGCCGCGGAATACCAGTCGTCGATCCCGACCTATGCGCATCACCTGCGGCGCGCCGGCTATTACACCGCGCTCTCCGGCAAGATGCACTTCGTCGGGCCGGATCAATTGCACGGATTCGAAGAGCGTTTGACCACCGATATCTACCCGGCCGACTTCGGCTGGACGCCGGACTATCGCAAGCCCGGCGAGCGGATCGACTGGTGGTACCACAATCTCGGCTCGGTCACCGGCGCCGGTGTCGCCGAAATCACCAATCAGATGGAATATGACGACGAGGTGGCGTTTCTGGCGAACCAGAAGCTCTACCAGCTTTCCCGCGAGAACGACGACGAAGGCCGCCGCCCCTGGTGCCTCACGGTCTCCTTCACCCATCCGCACGATCCCTATGTGGCCCGGCGGAAATTCTGGGACCTTTATGAGGATTGCGAACATTTGCTGCCTGAAGTGGGCGCCCTCCCCTTCGACCGTCAGGATCCGCATTCGCAGCGCATCATGCTCTCCTGCGACTACAAGAACTTCAAATTGACGGAAGAAAACATCCGCCAGTCGCGCCGCGCCTATTTCGCCAATATCTCCTATCTCGACGAGAAGGTCGGCGAGCTCGTCGATACGCTTACCCGGACGAGGATGCTCGACAATACGCTCATTCTCTTCTGCTCCGACCACGGCGACATGCTCGGCGAGCGTGGCCTGTGGTTCAAGATGAACTTCTTCGAAGGCTCGGCGCGCGTGCCGCTAATGATCGCCGGGCCCGGGGTCGCACCCGGCCTGCAGCTGACGCCGACATCGAATCTCGACGTGACGCCGACGCTTGCCGATCTCGCCGGCATTTCGATGGACGAGGTTCAACCCTGGACGGACGGCGTCAGCCTTCTGCCGATGATCAACGGTGCGGAGCGCACGGAGCCGGTGCTGATGGAATATGCGGCCGAGGCGTCCTATGCACCGCTCGTCGCCATCCGCGAAGGCAAGTGGAAATTTGTCCACTGCGCGCTCGATCCGGACCAGCTCTACGACCTCGAGGACGATCCGCTGGAACTGACCAATCTTGCGGAAAATCCGCGCGGGCCTGTCGACCTCGCCACGCTCACCGCCTTCCGTGACATGCGCGCCGCGCACTGGGACATGGAGGCCTTCGACGCCGCGGTGCGGGAAAGCCAGGCGCGGCGCTGGGTAGTCTACGAGGCGCTCCGCAACGGCGCCTATTATCCCTGGGACCACCAGCCGCTGCAAAAGGCCTCCGAGCGCTACATGCGCAACCACATGAACCTCGACAATCTCGAGGAATCCAAACGCTATCCGCGAGGAGAATGAGATGAAAGCCCAACCGCAAGCCTCGCACTTCATCGACGGCGAATATGTCGAGGACACGGCCGGCACGCTGATCGAGAGCATCTATCCGGCGACCGGCGAGGTGATTGCCCGGCTGCATGCGGCAACGCCAGCGATCGTCGAACGCGCCATCGCCGCCGCCAAGCGGGCGCAACCGGAATGGGCGGCGATGAGCCCGACGGCGCGCGGCCGTATCCTGAAGCGCGCAGCCGAGATCATGCGCGAGCGTAACCGCGAGCTTTCCGAACTCGAGACGCTCGATACCGGCAAGCCGATCCAGGAGACGATCGTCGCCGACCCGACCTCCGGCGCCGACAGTTTCGAGTTCTTCGGCGGCGTCGCGGCAGCGGCGCTCAATGGCGACTATATCCCGCTGGGGGGCGATTTTGCCTATACGAAGCGGGTGCCGCTCGGCGTCTGCGTGGGCATCGGCGCCTGGAACTACCCGCAACAGATCGCCTGCTGGAAGGGCGCGCCGGCGCTGGTGGCGGGCAATGCCATGGTCTTCAAACCGTCCGAAAACACGCCGCTCGGAGCGCTGAAGATCGCCGAGATCCTGATTGAAGCCGGCCTTCCTAAGGGACTCTATAACGTCATCCAGGGCGACCGCTCGACCGGCCCTCTCCTCGTCAACCATCCCGATGTCGCCAAGGTCTCGCTCACCGGCTCGGTCCCGACCGGCCGCAAGGTCTACGAGGCGGCTGCGGCCGGGCTGCGCCACGTGACCATGGAGCTCGGCGGCAAGTCGCCGCTGATCGTCTTCGACGACGCCGATCTCGAAAGCGCCATCGGCGGCGCCATGCTCGGCAATTTCTATTCGACCGGCCAGGTCTGCTCGAACGGCACCCGTGTCTTCGTGCAGCGGAAGGTGAAGGAAGATTTCCTGGCGCGCCTCAAGCAGCGCACCGAAGCGATCGTCATCGGCGACCCCATGGACGAGGCGACGCAGCTAGGGCCGATGGTCTCGAAGGCGCAGCGAGACAAGGTCCTGTCCTATGTCGAGAAGGGCAAGGCGGAAGGTGCGCGGCTGATCACCGGCGGCGGCATCCCGAACGCCGTCAACAGCGAGGGCACCTATATCCAGCCGACCGTCTTCGCTGACGTTACCGACGAGATGACGATCGCGCGGGAGGAAATCTTCGGGCCTGTCATGTGCGTGCTCGACTTCGACGACGAGGCGGAGGTCGTCGCCCGGGCCAACGCGACGGAATTCGGTCTGTCCGCCGGCGTCTTCACCGCCGATCTGAGCCGCGCACACCGGGTCGCCGATCGGCTCGAAGCCGGCACGCTGTGGATCAACGCCTACAATCTGGCACCCGTGGAAATCCCCTTCGGCGGCTCGAAGCAGTCCGGTTTCGGGCGGGAAAATTCGGTCGCGGCGCTCAATCATTATACCGAGCTCAAGACCGTCTATGTCGGCATGGGGAAGGTAGAGGCGCCGTACTAGGGAAAGCCCCCTCCCCAACCCCTCTCCACAAGGGAGTGAAACCCGGAGAAGCTGGCGGCAGCCGGATGAGGGGGCAGCTACGCAGAAGAAAGACCACACACATGCAGGCAGATTTCGTCATCATCGGTTCCGGTTCGGCAGGCTCGGCGCTTGCCTATCGCCTGTCGGAGGACGGCAAGCATTCGGTCATCGTTCTGGAGTTCGGCGGCTCGGATTTCGGCCCGTTCATCCAGATGCCCGCGGCACTCGCCTGGCCGATGAGCATGAACCGCTACAATTGGGGCTATCTCTCCGAGCCGGAGCCACACCTCAACAACCGGCGCATCACCGCGCCGCGCGGCAAGGTGATCGGCGGCTCCTCGTCGATCAACGGCATGGTCTACGTGCGTGGCCACGCGGAGGATTTCGACCGCTGGGAGGATCTCGGGGCAAAAGGCTGGGCCTATGCCGACGTCCTTCCCTATTTCAAGCGACTGGAGCATTCGCATGGCGGCGAAGACGGCTGGCGCGGCGCCAATGGGCCGCTGCATGTCCAGCGCGGCCCGGTCAAGAACCCGCTCTTCCACGCTTTCGTCGAAGCCGGCAAGCAGGCCGGCTTCGAAATGACCGACGATTACAACGGCTCCAAGCAGGAAGGCTTCGGGCTCATGGAGCAGACGACCTGGCGCGGTCGTCGCTGGTCGGCCGCCTCCGCCTATCTGAAGCCGGCACTGAAACGGCCGAATGTCGAGCTCATCCGCTGCTTCGCCCGCAAGATCGTCATCAAAAACGGCCGGGCGACCGGCGTCGAGATCGAGCGCGGCGGCCGCATCGAGGTGGTGAAGGCGAACCGCGAGGTGATCGTCTCGGCCTCCTCCTTCAATTCACCGAAATTGTTGATGCTCTCCGGCATCGGTCCGGCCTCGCACCTCAAGGAAATGGGGATCGACGTTAAGGCGGATCGCCCGGGAGTCGGCCAAAACCTGCAGGACCACATGGAGTTCTATTTCCAGCAGGTGAGCACCAAGCCGGTCTCGCTCTATTCCTGGCTGCCATGGTTCTGGCAGGGGGTGGCGGGCGCGCAGTGGTTGTTCTTCAAGTCCGGCCTGGGCATTTCCAACCAGTTCGAGGCCTGCGCGTTCCTGCGCTCGGCGGCCGGCGTCAAGCAGCCCGACATCCAGTACCACTTCCTGCCGGTGGCGATCCGCTATGACGGCAAGGCGGCGGCGAATACGCACGGCTTCCAGGTGCATGTCGGCTACAACCTGTCGAAGTCGCGCGGCAGCGTCACGCTGCGCGCCTCCGACCCGAAGGCCGATCCGGTGATCCGCTTCAACTATATGAGCCATCCGGAGGATTGGGAGAAGTTCCGCCATTGCGTACGCCTGACGCGCGAAATCTTCAACCAGAAGGCCTTCGATCAATATCGCGGCCCTGAAATCCAGCCCGGCGAGAAGGTACAGACGGACGAGGAGATCGACGCCTTCCTGCGCGAGCACCTGGAGAGCGCCTATCACCCGTGCGGCACCTGCAAGATGGGCTCGAAGGACGATCCGACGGCCGTCGTCGATCCGGAGACGCGGGTGATCGGCGTCGACGGCTTGCGTGTTGCCGACTCCTCGATCTTCCCGCATGTCACCTATGGCAATCTCAACGGGCCCTCGATCATGACCGGCGAGAAGGCCGCGGACCATATCCTCGGCAAGCAGCCGCTCGCCCGCTCCAACCAGGAGCCCTGGATCAACCCGCGCTGGGCGATCAGCGATCGGTAAGATTACTCGAGCAGGAAGCCGATCCATCGGCCGGCGATGACGGCACCGGTCCAGATCATCAGCGAAAGCCATGCTGAAAGGCGGACCCTTAAAGAGATCGGGCCGCCTTTGACGGCGGTGCGCCACTGCGGCGCCAGGTGCAATAAAGCCGCGTTGGCGACGCCGAGGACGAGCAGCGTCATCTTGGTCAGGAACGCGGCATTGCCGGCATATTCAACCGGATTGACACTGAAGAGGCAGAAACCGGTGGCGACCGCCAGCGCCACGCCGGCGGCCGCGGCGCGCGACAGGAACGGCCCGACCACCTCGACCGGAACCGTCCGGATGAGGCCGACAAGCCTCAGGTCGAGCGGCAGGATCGCGCCGACGATGATCCCGATCGACAGGATATGGGAGGCATTGACGAAGATGTAGAGGTTCGCGGAGCGCCGTATCGCCAGAGCGAAGGGCAGCGTCCCGATCCAGGTCAGCACCTCCTCCATCAGTTCGTCTGTATACGCTCCGGATAAATGTCATAAACTTTTCCGGCCACCGTGATCCGAACGGCCTTCATTCTCTTTTCGCTGCGATCGAGCGAGCGGTTGCCGAGCGCGACGATCTGGTCGCCAACCTTCGCGACGCCCTCGACGAAGCCTGAGCGCTGGGTCTGGCGCGGGTTGCCGAGTTCGACCAGCCAGAGGCCGTCATTCTGCGTTTCGACCCGCAGCGTCGGATGCGGCGGCGCCATCGAGATCTCACGGATAGTGCCCGAGAGCTCGACCTGGTCGGCTTCCGCCCAGGACCAGCCGTGGTGAGCATAGGCGCCCGTCACCAGAAGCAATCCGAGGACGCTTCCAAGGACGGCGCGCCTCGACAAGGACTGCATCATTTGCGTCTCCCTTCATTCTCCCGCATTGATCAAGCACAAGCTGGGGCAGACGGCGCGAAAGGACAGTGCCATCAACAATTCTTGAACGGCCGGCACCCCTTGACCCCCTGGCGAAGAAACGCATCTTCGCATCCTTCTGTCCGGCCAGAGATAATCTACTAAATTAGTAGGTTTTCTTAGAACTTTATGGATCAGAGAGATATTTGCTCTGATCCTTGAGCAATAGAAATCCGTTTTTCTGTCCTTTGTCACAAACGGCTGCGATATTCCGTGCAAATTGCAACAGGATGCAGCCATGACGACGCAATCCCTCGAAGCCGAAGCCAAGGCCCTGAACGACAAGCTCGAGAGCCTCGATCTTGCCGGCCGCCTGGCTATGGTCGCCGGGCTCGATGGTCGGGCGGTCTTCACCACGTCGCTCGGCATCGAGGATCAGGTCATCACCGCCGCCATCGGCATCAACCGCCTCGACATCGAGGTCGCGACGCTGAAGACCGGCCGGCTCTTCAACGAAACCGTCGCCCTCGTCGAGGAGACCGAGGAAACCTACAACATTCTGATTAAGCGCTATTACCCGGAAAAGGCCGATATCGAGGCCTATGTGGCGCAATATGGCATGAACGGCTTCTACGAGAGCGTCGAGGCAAGGCACGCTTGCTGCGGCGTACGCAAGCTGAAGCCGCTGGCGCGGGCGCTCGAAGGAGCAAGCTACTGGATCACCGGCCTGCGCCGCGGCCAGTCCGGCAACCGTGCCACGACGCCCTTTGCCGAAGCCGACCTCGAGCGCGGTCTCATCAAGATCAATCCGCTGGCGGATTGGGACATCGAGACGATCCGTGCCCATGTCGCCGCAGAGGCCATTCCCGTCAACCCGCTGCACGGCCGCGGCTATCCGTCGATCGGCTGCGAACCCTGCACACGCGCCATCAAGCCCGGCGAGCCCGAGCGCGCCGGACGCTGGTGGTGGGAGAACGACGAGAAGCGCGAATGCGGCCTGCACGTTGCCGAAGCGGCTTCTTCCATCATCCCCAATGCCAGCAGCGCCGCCTGACCCAGCGCCGCAGCCAAAAGACAGTATCCTCCCCGGAGTTCGAAATGCCCCACACCCATCCGGAAACGGAATTGCATAACCCGCAGAGCACGAAACCGCCGCTTGATCCGCATCTGAAGGCCCTGGAAAACGAAGCGATCCACATCTTCCGTGAGGTCGCCGCGGAATTCGAGCGCCCGGTGATGCTCTATTCGATCGGCAAGGATTCCTCCGTGCTGCTGCACCTGGCGCGCAAGGCGTTCTATCCCGGTCGCGTCCCCTTCCCACTGCTGCACGTCGACACTGGCTGGAAGTTCCGCGAGATGATCGCGTTCCGCGACGAGATGGTCGAAAAATACGATCTCGATCTGGTCGTCCACACCAATCCTCGCGGTGCGGCCGAGAACGTCACGCCGTTCACGCACGGCTCGGCGCTCTATACCGACATCATGAAGACGGAAGCGCTGCGCCAAGCGCTCGACGCCGGCCAGTACGATGCGGCCTTCGGCGGCGCACGCCGCGACGAGGAAGCGAGCCGCGCCAAGGAGCGCATCTATTCCTTCCGTACGCCGGACCATCGCTGGGATCCGCGCAACCAGCGCCCCGAGCTTTGGAATCTCTACAACGGCATGGTCCGCAAGGGCGAGAGCGTGCGCGCCTTCCCGCTGTCCAACTGGACCGAAGTCGACATCTGGCGCTACATCCAGGCGGAAGAGATTCCAATCGTGCCTCTTTACTTCGCCAAGAAGCGCCCGATCGTCGAGCGCGACGGCATGATGATCCTCGCCGAGGACCCGCGCCTCGAACTGCTTCCCGGTGAAGCGAAACGCGAAGAGGTCATCCGCTTCCGCACGCTCGGCTGCTTCCCGCTGACGGGTGCGATCCGCTCCAGCGCGACGACGCTCGACGACATCATTTCCGAACTTGAAACCGCGACCGTCTCCGAACGCCAGGGCCGCGCCATCGACCGCGACCAGGCCGGCTCGATGGAAAAGAAAAAACGCGAAGGATATTTCTGATGACCGCACCGGCAATAGCGACCGCAGCCTTGGACGAAACCGCCCTCCCCGTGCAGGAGACGGCGCGGGTCGTGCGCGACACCCGTCCCCTTCGCCTCCTCACCTGCGGCAGTGTCGATGACGGCAAATCGACGCTGATCGGCCGCCTGCTCTGGGACACCAAGGCCGTCAAGGAAGACCAGGCCGCAAGTCTCCAGCGCGATTCCAAGGGCAAGCAGAACGATCTCGGCCTGCCGGACTTCGCGCTGCTGCTAGACGGCCTGCAGGCCGAGCGCGAACAGGGCATCACCATCGACGTCGCCTATCGCTACTTCTCGACCGACAAGCGCTCCTTCATCGTCGCCGATACGCCGGGCCACGAGCAATATACCCGCAACATGGCGACCGGCGCCTCTACGGCCGATCTCGCCGTGCTGCTCGTCGATGCGCGCGTCGGCCTGCTGGAGCAGACGCGCCGGCACGCGACAATCGCGACGCTGATGGGCATCCGCCAGTTCGTGCTCGCCGTCAACAAGATCGACCTGACCAACTACGACCGCAGTCGCTTCGATCAGATCTCGCACGAGTTCAAGGAACTGGCGCTGTCGCTCGGCGTGCGCCAGGTGACCGCGATCCCGGTTTCGGCGCTCAAGGGCGAGAACGTCGTCTATGACGGTCGCGCCTCGATGCCCTGGTACGAAGGCCCGACACTGATCGAGGTGCTGGAACTCGCGACCACCCGCTCGGCGCAGACCGTCGGTTTCCGCCTTCCGGTGCAGCGCGTCTCGCGCCCCGGCGAAAGCTTCCGCGGCTATCAGGGCACGGTGGCAGGCGGTTCGGTGAAGCCCGGCGATTCCGTCGTGATCCTGCCGTCCGGCATGGTCGCCAACGTCACCAAGATCGTCACCTTCGACCTGGTGCGCAACGCCGCCGTCGCCGGCGACGCGATCACCCTCGTGCTCGATCGTCAGGTGGACGTTTCACGCGGCGACATGCTCGCAACGATCGACAGCCAGCCGATGACAGGGCTTGCCTTCGACGCGCAGCTCGTGGCACTGCAGCCCGAAGGTATCCAGCCGGGCAAGCGCTACTGGCTGAAGTCCGGCAGCCGCCGCCAGCGCGTGCAGGTGCAGCCGATCAACCAGCTCGACTTGAAGTCCGGCAAGTGGAACCACGCCGACGAGCTGCCGATGAACGCCATCGGCAAGGTGCACCTCGCCTTCGACGAGCAGGCGATCTTCGACGCCTATGAGCAGAACCGCACGACCGGCGCCTTCATCCTGATCGATCCGGACACCAACAACACGGTGGCGGGCGGCATGATCACTGCCAAGCGCGCGGCACTCGGCGGCATCCACACCGAAGACAGCCGCGTTATCCTGTCACTACCGGCCGACCTCGCCGATCAGCTGATGGCAACCGAAGCCTTCGCGAACCGCCGGGAAGACGCCGAAGTTCGCCGGGTCACCGCCGCCAGGGCGATCGAAATCATCGACACGATCGACGAGTGAGCGGAAATTCCAAGACGTGAGAAAGGGGCCCGCGCGGCCCCTTTTTCATGCGCCGTTGGTGCCGGAGCACCAGGCTAGGAGACACCGGAGGAGGCCTTTCACGGCCGCATGATGAAGATAGAGGCATTCGCCAGAAAGCACCGGCTGGAGGAGGAGGAGGAGGAGGAGGAGGAGGAGGCGCATCGCCTTGAAGAAGCGTTCGGCATTGCCGCGCCCCAATTGCGCGTCGAGCGATATCGGCCCGCGCGGCATCGGGGGATCGAAGAGACAGCTAAGTGATTGATTTGGCTGGTCGGAGTGGCAAGATTCGAACTTGCGACCCCCACGTCCCGAACGTGGTGCGCTACCAGACTGCGCTACACTCCGTGACCAGCGGCGCCTCTATAGAACAGCATTTTCGTTTTCACAAGCGCCTAACGGAAAAAAGCACCCGCCCCGTTCAAAAAAATAGCCGGCGGAAGACCGCTCGGGCTCTCGCCCATGCGTGGCAATAGGGCGTTTCTGCAACGCTTCGGATTTTCCTCGATCGCAAGGTCGCGCACCGATTTTCTTTCGTCGCTTTTGGCGCTAGAGCCTCCGGGATCGCAAGGAAATCCGGGGAATGCCCGCCTTCCGCGCCGCAGAATTCGAGCACAGACCAAAGGGACAGAGACATGAATTTCCGCATGACGACGGCGGCCGGCATTGCGCTGGTCCTTGCCGGCTGCACGACGACGACGGGGGTGGCGCGAAACGCTGTCGAAAAGCGGTGGCTCGGCCAGCCCGCCGGCACCTTTTTCGCCCAGTTCGGCCCGCCGCTTTCCGACGTCGAAACGGGCAACGACACCGTCTATAGCTGGAAGGGCGGCTACAAGACCCGCCGGATCCCGGCCGAATACGAAAGGACCGCCGACGGCAAGCGCGGCAAGCGCATCGCGGCCGCCCGCACCGAATATCTGAGTTGCGCCGTACAACTCACCGTCTCCTCCGACTACGTCATCCGCTCGATCCGCATCGCCGGCGACCGCAAGCGCCCCAATGGCCCGAGCTGGTGCGAGGAATTCCTGGGTGGCGCCAAGGCGGAGTAAGGGACGCCGCAGGCCTGCTGCAGAGGTATGCAAAGCCCGCCGGCCTATATCGGCGGGCTTTTTTTGCAACGGAAGCGCGGAAGTCTCATCTCACCATGAATGTGATGATGCCAGCATTGGCGATGGCCTCGGGAATGTTCCAGCGCGAGAGAACGGCGAAGGACCTATTGAGCCCGCTGCCGACGAAGAAAACCAGGATCGAGATCGTGAAAGTCAGAAATGCCGGAACCTGCAATGCTGACATGCCGCCCCCCTCTACGGTTGCGCCGCCAACCATAGGCGCCTTGTTGCGGACGACAAAGCAGCGGACGGGAACGTGCCTACCAGCGTATGGCAGTCGTGTACGACAATTGCTTTGCGACAGAACCCAAATTGGGAAGTCTGGCAATTAGAAAAAAAGCCTTGGATTCTTGACCTGAAAGGGAAGCTTGGCTGGGGCGCCTGGATTCGAACCAGGGGATGGCGGTACCAAAAACCGCTGCCTTACCGCTTGGCTACGCCCCAATTTGAAGCTGGCAAGACGTCAGCTCGCCAGATCGAGCGCCTGATTAGCAAAGCTCGTGCAGGCTCACAATGCTTAACTTCGCTTTGCGTGCATATTTTGATGATGGAACCTGACTGTGCAGCCAGCCGTCAGTGCAAAGGCGGTCGAACGCGATGAAACCCGGTGGCTGAGCCCGTTTCCTCGCGCCCGGCTTTGGCCTATTGTCGCCCGCAAATGGAGACCTCGATGAGCCAGTTTCGCGCCCGCCCGCCTGCCGTCCCGACCGTTCTCGTCGATGACCCGGTGGTGCGGATCATCCGCTGGGACTTCGAACCGGGTGCCGATACCGGACACCACGTCCACGGCCTTGGCTATGTCGTCGTGCCGATGACGGACTGTGCGTTCCTGCTGGAAGAGGAAGGCGGCAGCCGCCGGATCGATGTCGCAAAGGGCGCCGCCTACCGGCGCGATGCGGGCGTCGCCCACAATGTCGTCAATGCGGGCAACGAACCGATGTCCTTCATCGAGATCGAATACAAGTGAAGGCGAGACGCATGCAGGGACCGGAATTCGACCTCGATTTCAAGCCCGCCCACGGCGAGGCGGTGACGGTGGCCGCGGGCGTTGAGCGCATCACCGTCAACAATCCCGGCCCCTTCACCTTTCATGGCACCAACAGCTACATCGTCGGCCGCCGCTCGGTCGCGGTGATCGATCCGGGGCCGGAGGACGAGGCGCATTTCCATGCGCTGATGACGGCGCTCGAAGGGCGCGAGGTGACGCATATCGCCGTCAGCCACACCCATCGCGACCACTCGCCCCTCGCCCGCCGTCTCAGGGAAGCGACCGGAGCCATTGTCGTCGGCGAAGGGCCGCACCGGGCCGCCCGCCCCTTGCACGCCGGCGAAACCAACCCCTTCGCCGAAAGCTCGGACATGGAGTTCGTGCCAGACATCGCCCTTCATGACGGCGCACGGATCGAGGGCGACGGCTGGAGCCTGACGGCGATCGCCACGCCGGGACACACCGCCAATCACATGGCCTTCGGCCTCGGCGGCACCGGCATTCTCTTCTCCGCCGATCACGTGATGGCCTGGGCGACGACCATTGTCGCACCGCCGGACGGTGCCATGGCCGACTACATGGCCTCGCTCGACAAGCTGCTCCTGCGCGACGACCGGCTCTACCTGCCCGGCCACGGCGGCCCGGTCAGCGAGCCTGCCTCCTTCCTGCGGGCGCTCAAAGCGCATCGAAAGATGCGCGAACGCGCCGTGCTGGAACGGCTGCGCGCCGGAGACCGGAAGATCCCGGACATGGTGAAGGTAATCTACGCCTCGACCGATCCGCGGCTGCACGGCGCGGCGGCGCTGTCGGTGCTCGCCCATATCGAGGACCTGATCGAGCAGGGCCGCATCGAGACCAACGGCGCCCCGTCGCTCCTTGGCGAATACCGACCGGTGACCTGAGCGAGCTTAGTCTCCAGCAATCCCCAGGAGTTCCGCGTCAAGCGCGCGCAGGAAGTCTTCCGCAAACATGGCACCCATGCCGAGATCGTGCTGGCCATAACGCGAGGCGACGCGCAGGTCGACAAGCGTCGTCTCCGCCTCCTCGCGCAGCCGGATCAGCACGTCGAAGCGAAAGCCGACGATTAGCGTGCGCCATTCGCCCTGCAGCACGATATCGCTCGAGCGCCGCCCGGGAATGCCGCCATCGATGTCGGGCTCCGGGCGCGTGGCCGGGACGGGAATGGCCTCCGGTTCCCTGTTCGTATCTGCGCCCGGGCCGGCACCGACGGCGAGATCCTCGAGATCGGCGCGTGCGTTCTCGACGCCGAGCTCCGCGGTAATGCCGATGCGCGTCTCCTCGACGACCTTGCGGACGCCCTGGAAAACGCGGTCGAGAGCGCCATCGTAGCGCCGTCCCGTAAGCCCCGGATAGGCAGAGATCTGCGCTTCGCGATCCTCGGGCGCCGCCATAGGCCTGCGCTTGATCCAGCTCTCCTCGGCGACCGGCGTCTTGATCCAGGGCGGCGGCGTTACCGTATCGGTGCTGACATCATAGATCGCCGGCCGCGCCAGATATTGCACGGCGCCATAGCCGAAGAAGCCGAGCGGAAGCGCCGAATAGAAGAGCGCCGAGACGGAAGCCGTCCCGCCGATTGCCGCCACCTTCCAGAGGCGCGTAAGACCAACGGCCGCAAGCAGCACGGCTGTCAGGGCAAAGGCAACGGCGAAGCCGGCGAGCGCCAGAAAATGCGGCGTCGTCAGCGGACCGAAGCGGTGCGCGGCAAGCGACAGCACGAAAACCACGAAACCGATGCGGGCAAACCTGCGCGCCCAGTGGGCAGCATGCGAATAGGGACGCTCGTACCGGACCATCATGAAACGGAATCAATCCCCGCGGCAAAGACCTCGCCTTCTTAGACCATGGCCGTTTGCCTGGGAACTACCTGCCTTCACACGCATTGAATTCGTCCAAAAAGGGTATGAGCGCAGCAGTTGTACTTCTGCCGCAAATTCGCCATTCTCGTTAACCAGTTATTTCAGCTCGACCATTCCGGCCTAGGTCCTGACCTGCCGGATGGAGGCATCGGCCAGCGCCCGGGGGAGTTGAGGCGCGGTGACAACGGAGAGAGATCATGACCGCATCGGAGACACGCTCGGAGATCGCCGCCCCTGCCCCACCGCTCCCCGGTGGAGATGCTGCCCTTCCAATGGCGCTGCTCGAGCTTGAACTCTCGCTCGACCGCTTCTCGGGCAGCAAGGACGATTTTTCGTCCTTTGTCCGCACGGTGGCGGACGATGTCGGCGGCGAGTTGCTTTTCGTCCTGCCTGCCTCCGGCCTCGTTGACAATTGCCTTACGATCGCCGTCCTTCGCCATAGCCAAACCGATGGCCAGACGCCGGCGATCCTGTTCGTCTGCCTCGATGAGGACGCAAGCTCGATCCGCGTCGAGCAGCCGAGCGAGCGCACCGCCGGTCTTACCAGCTTCGCCGATGCCTTCGTCGACGTGCTCGAGCGGATCTGAAGCAAACCCGAGATTGATCGCCATCGTGCAGCGGACGGATGATATTCTTGTTTCCGTTGTATCGCGCCTGCGGACAGTTGCTCATGGGTCCCGCTCTGCTGCAACGTCATTACGCAGAGAGACGAAGTGACACCCCGCCGATTTCTGTTCCGCGAGCGAGCGCCGATCAGGAGGCAGGAATGACCATGATGACAACGAGACTGCTGACACTCGCCGCTGCAGGGTTGGTTCTCGCCGGGTGTCAGACGATGACGCAGCAGGAGCGGCGCGCAAGGGACGAAACGACCTGCGCCTCCTACGGCTTTCGCCGCGGCACGGATGCGTTTGCGACCTGCCTGCAGCGCATAGAACTCGACCGTCGCGCCGAGTCGCGCGCCTTCCGCTACGACAACGACTTCCTGATGCGCCGGCCCTATTATTGGTAGTGACGCGAAAGCTGTTGGAGGCAGAGGCGAGCGTAGAAAGCCGTCAACTTGCCGCGAGCGCCAGCGTCTCCGCCTTGCCGTTGCCGTTGATCGCCGCCTGTGCGGCCGCCAGCCGGGCGATCGGCACGCGGAAGGGCGAGCAGGAAACGTAGTCGAGACCGGCCTCCTCGCAGAAGCGGATCGAAGCGGGATCGCCGCCATGCTCACCACAAATGCCGAGCTTCAGGCCGTTCTTGGTGCGGCGACCGCGTTCGGCCGCGAGCTGGATCAGCTCGCCCACCCCGTCGAAGTCGAGCGAGACGAACGGATCCTGCTCGATGATGCCCTTCTGCTGATAAGTGGCGAGAAACTGGGCCGCGTCGTCGCGCGAAATGCCGAAGGTGGTCTGCGTCAGGTCATTGGTGCCGAAGGAGAAGAAGTCGGCCGCCTCAGCAATGACATCGGCGCGCAGAGCCGCCCGCGGCAGTTCGATCATTGTTCCGACCAGATAGTCGATGCCGATGCCGGACTCGCCGATCACCTCCTTGGCGACCGCATCGATCCGTTCCTTGACATAGTCGAGTTCCGCGCGCAGCCCGACGAGCGGCACCATGATCTCGGGAACCACCGGTGCGCCGGTGACGCGCGCCGCCTCCACGGCCGCCTCGAAAATGGCGCGCGCCTGCATTTCGGCGATTTCCGGATGCGAGATGGCCAGGCGGCAGCCGCGATGGCCGAGCATCGGATTGAACTCGTGCAGCGCATCGACGCGCTGGCGCAGATGCGCCGAATCGAGCCCCAGGACGCCGGCGACTTCGGCGATTTCCTCGTCGGTCTTCGGCAGGAATTCGTGCAGCGGCGGATCGAGCAGGCGAATCGTCACCGGCAACCCATGCATGATCGAGAAGAGTTCGACGAAGTCGGAGCGCTGCATCGGCAACAGCTTTGCAAGGGATGCGCGCCGGCCCTCCTCGTCCTCGGCGAGGATCATCTCGCGCATCACATTGATGCGGTCGTCCTCGAAGAACATGTGCTCTGTGCGGCAGAGTCCGATGCCTTCGGCTCCGAAGGAGCGGGCGGCGCGCGCGTCGGCCGGCGTTTCGGCATTGGTGCGCACCGTCATGCGGCGGCTTTGATCGGCCCATTGCATGATCTTGCCGAAATCGCCCGAAAGCTCCGGCTGCAGCATGGCAATCTCGCCCTTCAGCACCTGCCCGGACGATCCGTCGATGGTAATCACGTCGCCCTTCTTCAGGGTCACGCTCGCGGTGATCAGGAGTTCGGCGCGCTGATCGACGCGGATGCTGCCGGCGCCGGAGACGCAGGGCGTGCCCATGCCGCGGGCGACGACGGCGGCGTGGCTCGTCATGCCGCCCCGCGTCGTCAGGATGCCCTGAGCCGCATGCATGCCGTGGATATCCTCCGGGCTCGTCTCGACGCGAACCAGGATCACCTTGCGCCCTTCCTTGACGGCATGCACCGCTTCCTCGGAGGTGAAGACGATCTCGCCCGTCGCCGCGCCCGGCGAGGCCGGCAACCCCGAGCCGATGATATCGCGGCGGGCATGCGGGTCTATGGTCGGATGCAGGAGCTGGTCGAGCGATGCCGGATCGATGCGCACCACCGCCTCTTCGTTCGAGATCAGGCCTTCTTCGGCCATGTCGACGGCGATCTTCAGCGCCGCCTTGGCGGTGCGCTTGCCGGAACGGGTCTGCAGCATCCAGAGCTTGCCCCGCTCGATGGTGAATTCGAGGTCCTGCATGTCGCGGTAGTGGCGCTCTAGCGTCTGGCAGATGGTTTCGAACTCGATGAAACCCTCCGGCATCAGCTTTTCCAGCGACGGCTTGTCCGAGCCGGACGCGATACGCGCGGCCTCGGTGATGTTCTGCGGCGTGCGGATGCCGGCGACGACGTCCTCCCCCTGGGCATTGACCAGGAACTCGCCGTAAAGCTCCTTCGCGCCGGTCGACGGGTTGCGCGTAAAGGCGACGCCGGTTGCAGACGAATTGCCGAGATTGCCGAACACCATCGCCTGGACATTGACGGCGGTGCCCCAGGCGGCCGGAATGCCGTGCAGATGGCGGTAGGTTATGGCGCGCGGGTTCATCCAGCTCGAGAAGACCGCGCCGATCGCGCCCCAGAGCTGGGTCTCGGGATCCTGCGGAAAGGGTTCGCCGAGCACCTCCTCGATCGCCTCCTTGTAGCGCGAGATGACATGCTGCCACTCGACGGCCGAAAGCTCCGGGTCCTGCTCGTGGCCGAGCCGCCCCTTCTCTTCCTCGAGGATCTCCTCGAAGATCTCGTGATCGACGCCCAATACGACGTCGCCATACATCTGGATGAAGCGGCGGTAGCTGTCATAGGCGAAGCGCGCGTCGCCGGCGTCATGCCCCAGGGCGTGCACCGACTGGTCGTTGAGGCCGAGATTGAGAACCGTATCCATCATGCCGGGCATAGAGGCGCGGGCGCCGGAACGAACGGAGAGAAGCAACGGACGGGCGGTATCGCCGAAAACGCGTCCGGTGATCTCTTCCATTCGGGCAATGCCGTCGCGCACCTGCTCGCGCAGGCCTTCGGGCATCGTCCGGCCGTTGTCGAAATAGCTGTTGCAGGCATCCGTGACGATCGTCAGGCCGGGGGAACGGGCAGGCCGAGATTGCACATTTCGGCAAGGTTCGCGCCCTTGCCTCCGAGCCTGTTGCGATCCCCCGCACTTCCTTCGGCCTTGCCTCCGCCGAAGGTGTATACCCATTTCGTCATGCCTGTTCTCCACCCAGAAACAGTTTCGATGACGGTCTACAGTATATGGTTCGGCCTGAAAATGCACTCGGCGAAGATTTTTGCTGCAGTGCATCAAAAATGCAGCGGCGCGTGGTCGGATGCCTAATTTTCGAAGGATCGCGGCTGTCAGACTGCTTCGCGCAGGCGCTCGGCCGTCTGCAGATCGACGGAGACGAGCTGCGACACACCCTGTTCGGCCATGGTGACGCCGAACAGGCGGTTCATGCGGGCCATGGTGATCGGGTTATGGGTGATGATGATGAAGCGCGTCTGGGTCGAGGCCGCCATTTCATCCATCAGGTTGCAATAGCGCTCGACATTATGATCGTCGAGCGGTGCATCGACTTCGTCGAGCACGCAGATCGGTGCCGGATTGGTGAGGAAGACGGCGAAGATCAGCGCCATCGCCGTCAGCGCCTGCTCGCCGCCGGAAAGCAGCGTCATCGTCTGCGGCTTCTTGCCGGGCGGTCGGGCGAGGATTTCGAGACCGGCCTCGAGCGGATCGTCGCTCTCGATCAGCTGCAGCTCCGCCGTGCCGCCGCCGAAGAGGTGGGTGAAGAGCCGCTGGAACTGGACATTGACCACGTCGAAGGCGGCAATCAGCCGTTCACGCCCCTCGCGATTGAGATTCTGGATGGCGCTCCTCAGCTTGCGGATCGCCTCGATGACGTCGTCGCGCTCCTTGAGGAGCGCCGCCAGCCGTTCGGAAAGCTCCTTTTGTTCCTCGTCAGCCCGCAGGTTGACGGCGCCGAGGCGCTCCCGCTCGATCTTCAGCCGCTCGAGTTCCCGCTCGATGGTGCGCATGTCGGGCAGCACCGCGTCGACGGCCAGTCCCGTCAGGCGCATCGCGTCGTGTGGTGCACAGGAAAGCGCCTCCAGGATGCGGGCCTCGATCTCGACGCGCCGTTCGCGCGCCGAGACGAGCCGCTCCTCGGCCCGGCCGCGCTTCTCGCGCCCTTCGGCAAGCTCCGAAAGCGCCGTCGCCGCGAGGCGATCGGCTTCACGCTGGCGGGTCTCCGCCTCCGCGAGGACGTCGGCCGCCTGCCGGCGCGCCGTCTCCGCCTTCTGCAATTCGTTCATCAGGGCGCGACGCTTCTCCTCGAACTCGTCGGGCGCGTCGATAAGTTCCTCGACCTCCTCGCGCGCCTCCGCCTCGCGGTCGCGGAGCGTGGCGATGTGCTCCTCGGCGCTCGCCGCGCGCGCCCGCCAGGTCTCGCGTTCCCCGGCAATTGCCGTGAGCCGGCGCAGACGCGCCTCGTTTTCGCGGGCGAGACCATCATGCGCCGCACGCACTTCGGCGACCGCGGCACGGTCCGCAGCAACGTCCGCCGTCCGGGTGCGCAGCCGCAACTCGAGTTCCGAGAGGTCGGGCGCCTCGGCCAGCGCATCGTTCGCCGCCTCGATTTGCTCGGCCACCTCTTCGACCTGGGCCTCGAGTTGAAGCTTCGTCTCGGCGAGCACGGCGCGGCGGCGGGCGAGGTCGCCCGAGGCGCGTTCGGCTGCCGCAAGAGCGTCGCGCGCCTCCGCGAGCTGCCTGGAAATCATCCTCTGGGCATCGCGCGACAGGCGGAGCCGCTCGTCCTCGGCGCGAATGCGCGCGCTGGCGGCGGCGAGATCCGCCTCCGCCTGGCGCAAGGCCACGGCTGCATCCTCGGCCTCCGCCTCGAGCTCGGAAAGGCGGTTCTTCTGGGCGAGCCTGAGGGCAGCGGCGCTCGGCGCCTCCGATCCGGTCACGTGACCATCCCACCGCCAGACCGCGCCTTCCTTCGTCACCAGCCGCTGGCCGGACTTCAAGAGCGGCAGCAAGCGCTCGGCCTCCGTCTCGCTTTCGACGATGCCGATCTGGCGGAGCGTGCGCCCGAGCGCCTCAGGGGCGCTGACATAATCGCTCAACGGCACCGCGCCCGCGGGCAAGGCAGGATCGTCCGCGTGGTCGCCGGGCATGCGCCAGTGGGAGGCTGCCGCCTGCTCCAGCGGCGAATCGAGGTCATCGCCCAATGCGGCGCCAAGCGCCGTCTCGAAGCCGCGCTCGACTTTGATGTCCTCGACGACCGCCGGATAGGTGCTGGTGCCGGTGGCCTCAAGCATCCGGCGAATCGTCCGGGCCTCCGTCTCGATACCGTTCAGCCGTGCCCGTGCCTGATCGACGGGAGCGCGAGTGGCCGCTTCCTCGGCTCGCGCTTCGGCAAGGCTCTCCTCGACGGAGACCACCACCGCCTCGGCCTCCTCCAGCGCCGCTTCCGCCGCCTCCACCTGTCCCTGCTTCTCGTGCGGGTCGGGGAGTGCTGCCATCTGGCGATCGAGGCCTTCGAGGTCGCGCGCCTGCTCGGCGAGCTGACGGGCAAGGCGGCCCTGCCGCTCGGAGAGATCGCGCAGCGTCCTGTCGAGCTGATTGCGCGCCGCTTGCGCTTCGGCGCGCTCGGCGGTCAGCCGGGCCAGATCCGCCTCACTGCCAGAAAGCCTTTCATTGGCTTCCTCCAGCTTGTCGCGCGCCTCCGCGGCGCGATCGTCCGCCTCCGCAAGAGCCTCCCTGAGGTCATCTTCCTCCTGGTCGAGGCGGGCGAGAATGCCGGCATTGTCGGCGATGAGCCGCTCCTCGCGGGCGATATCCTCGGCAAGCTGCGAAAGCCGCCGCTGCAATTCGTCGCGACGGCGCAGGATGCGCCCCGCATCCTCCTCGAGCTGCGCACGGGCGATCTGCAGGCGCTGCAGCGCTGCTGCGTGCTTCGCCTCGTTCTCGCGCAGTTCCGGCAGCTTGAGGCTGGCGATCGCCTGGTGCTTGGCCGCCTCCATCTGCGCCTGCGCCTTCTCGGCAACGAGCGCGGTGATCTGGTTCAGCTGACTTGACGCCTCGGCTTCCGCTTCCTTCGCCTGTACCCAGCGAATGTGGAACAGGATCGCCTCGTGCCGGCGGATTTCCGCCGACAGCATCTTGAAGCGGTTGGCCTGGCGCGACTGGCGCTTCAGGCTTTCGATCTGGCTTTCGAGCTGCGAGGTGACGTCGTCGAGCCGTTCGAGATTGGTCTCTGCCCCCTTCAGCCGTAGTTCGGCCTCATGGCGGCGCGAGTGCAGGCCGGAAATGCCGGCCGCCTCTTCGAGCAATTGCCGGCGTGCCTGGGGCTTTGCGGCGATCAGCTCGCCGATCCGTCCCTGCCCGACCATCGACGGCGAACGGGCGCCGGTCGACGCGTCGGCGAAGAGCAGCTGGACGTCCTTGGCCCGCGCCTCCTTGCCGTTGATCCGGTAGACCGAACCCTGCTCGCGCTCGATGCGGCGCGTCACCTGGATTTCGTCGCTGTCGTTGAAGGCGGCCGGCGCGGTGCGGTCGCCATTGTCGAGATAGAGACCCACCTCTGCAGTGTTGCGCGCCGGCCGGTTGCCCGATCCGGAAAAGATCACGTCGTCCATGCCGGAGGCGCGCATGTTCTTGTAGGAGTTCTCCCCCATCACCCAGCGTAGCGCCTCGACGAGATTCGACTTGCCGCAGCCATTCGGGCCGACGACGCCGGTTAAGCCGCGCTCGATGATGAATTCTGTCGGTTCGACGAAGGACTTGAAGCCGAGCAGGCGAAGCTTGTTGAATTTCATGGGCGGGACACTGGGGTGGACAGCGAGTGCCCCCCTCTGCCCTGCCGGGCATCTCCCCCACAAGGGGGGAGATCGGCAAGAAGCACGGCTTTCCGCGACATTAAGGTCGCAGACGCCGTCGATCCAAGCGAAAGGTATTTGGTCGACCGGAACATCACCGCTTGCGAATCTCCCCCCTTGCGGGGGAGATGCCCGGCAGGGCAGAGGGGGGTGAGCCACGAGCGCCTCACTCGAAAGCCCCCTTCCCGATCACCCGCACGATGTGCTCGCATACATTGTCGATGTAGCCCGCGATGGGAACCTGGCGGCGAAAACCAAGACCCATCAGTCGATGAGCGCGCAATTCGTTCCAGAGCTTCAGCTCGGCCCCAGCCATTGAGGCCCGCATACGACGTGCATTGGCGCGGGTTTTCGGAATGACGTCAGCGTGAGGCATGACGAGACCTCACCCTGTAGGGCATGGAAAAAACGGGCGCACGGCCGCCGCCGTCGCCCGTTGTCAGAAAAAGCGATGGATCAGAGCTTGCTGTCGATGAGGGCCGACAGAACGTCAACCGACATGTCCCCCGAATAGTGCTCGCCATTCACGAAAAAGGTCGGTGTCGACTTCACTCCGAACTCCTTGGCGCCGCGCTGCATGACTGCGTTCACATCATCCAGAAGTTTTTGGTTCGTCAAGCAGGCCTCGAAGCTCTCCTGTGTAAAACCGGCCAGTTTCGACATCTGCAACAGCGCATCGCGGCCGTTTTCCGCGGCGGCCCATTGTTCCTGCTGCTTGAACAGCATGGAGATCATCGGGAAATACTGTCCTTCCGGTGCGCAGCGCGCCAGCATGAAGGCCGCCGCGGCGCGTGGATCGAACGGGAACTCGCGGACGATGAAGCGCACCTTGCCGCTGTCGACATATTTCGCCTTGATGGCATCGAAGGTCTTGTTGTGGAAGTTGGCGCAGTGCGGGCAGGTCATCGACATGTATTCGACGATCGTCACCGGCGCATTGGCCTCGCCCAGCGCCATTTCCGGCAGTGCCCCCGGCTCCATCAGCTTCGTGACGTCGACGCTGCCTTCCGCCTGCGGCAGCTCGGCCTTGGCGGCCGGAGCGGCGGCCTGCGCCATTTCGGTGCCGGCGGGCTTCGCCGGATTAACAGCCGGCGCCGTATTGGTGGAGCCGGTGGTTGTTGCATCCGCACTCGCCGACGTTTCGGTCGGCGCCTTGGAAGCCGCCTCCTTCTGTTCGTCGCTGCAGGCTGCGAGCACGAGGGCGATCGCCGCGACAGCTGCACCGCTGAGGAGGCGTTTCGGAAGGCTCAGTTCGGAAGCGGACATGAATTCGACCCGTGTTCTAGGAGGGGAAAACTGGAGTGCGATTTCGATAACTTGCCGCGCGCAAGGCGGCAAGGGGTGGTTTCTCAACTGAATTCAAAGAAATGTGACCACCTGATGGTGAATTACTTCCGGCGCTCAGACATTACGGCCGTGCCGAGCCGCTTCAGCGCCGCCCTCAGCGCCTCGCTCTCGATGCCTTCGACCATGGTGTCGAGCCGGCGGGCCGGTTCGCCGGTCAGCGGGCGCGGCCGTCGGTAGGGCTTGGGCGGAGCCGCGACCGGCTTCTGGACGATGCGCAGCTGGCCGATCGCATAGAAGCCGAAGAAGCCGTTGATGCGCTGGATCAGTTCGCCCTGGGCATGGGTGAGGAAGAGTGCCCTGGCGCCCTCACAGGCGACCGTCAGCACGCCGGGCTGGTAGCCGCCATCGCTACCGATTTCGGAGGCGCGGCGCGGCCAGGCGATCTTTTCCGGCCGCGTGCAATCGGCAAATTCCGCGCCGGCGATCTCGTCCCAGGAGCCAAGCAGCATCGTGTTGATGCCGGCGCGCTTGGCCAGCACCGGATCGATCAGTCCGTTTGCAACCTCGCTGATCTGGACGACGCCCTTGCGGGACTTCTGTTGACTCACCGGAACGACTTTCTGTTCGCAACTTCGATCGAGCCTTGAAGCTCGGGCGGGCGTCGGCCAAGTATAGGCCAGAAAAGGACTCCCCGGCAAATGACGCTGAACAGCTTGAAGGCGACCGAGGCCGCCCCCCTCCTGCTCGACTGGTACGACCGCCATCACCGCGATCTGCCTTGGCGTGTCTCGCCGTCGATGGCCGCTCGCGGCGCCGTTGCCGACCCCTACCATGTCTGGCTCTCCGAAGTCATGCTGCAACAGACCACGGTGCAGGCGGTCAAGGCCTATTTCGACAAGTTTCTGACGCTCTGGCCGACGGTGGAAGACCTTGCCGCGGCCGAGGCCGAAGACGTGATGAAGGCCTGGGCCGGCCTCGGCTACTATGCCCGGGCGCGCAATCTGAAGAAATGCGCCGAGGCGGTGGCGCGCGAGCATGGCGGCCGCTTCCCGGATACCGAAGAGGGGTTAAGGTTACTCCCCGGCATCGGCGACTATACGGCTGCCGCGATCGCGGCGATCGCCTTCAATCGGCAGAGCGCCGTGCTCGACGGCAATGTCGAGCGGGTGATCTCCCGCCTTTTCGCGATCGAAACGCCGCTGCCCGCGGCCAAGCCGGACATGCGACGGCTTGTCTCGGAACTAACGCCCCATGACCGGCCCGGCGATTTCGCGCAGGCGATGATGGATCTCGGTGCGACGATCTGCACGCCGAAGCGGCCGGCCTGCGCGCTCTGTCCCTTCCGCGCAAGCTGTCTTGCGCTCGCTGTCGCCGACCCGGAAACATTTCCGCGAAAGGCGGCGAAGAAGGAAAGGCCGCTGCGCCTCGGCGCCGCTTTCGTGGCGATCGACAAGGCCGATGCCGTCTATCTGCGCAAGCGCGCCGAGACGGGCCTCCTCGGCGGCATGACCGAGGTGCCGGGCACCGATTGGACCGCACGCCGCGACGGCGAGACCTCAATCGAGGCGCAACCCTTCACGGCGGCCTGGGAGGCCTGCGGCACGGTCACCCATGTCTTCACGCATTTCGAGCTGCGCCTCTCGGTCTACCGCGCCAAAGTCGCGCAGGCCGGGGCGTGCGCCGAGGGCTGGTGGGAGCCGATCGCGTCGCTGAAGGCGCAGGCGCTGCCGACCGTCATGAAAAAAGCAATCGCGCAGGCTATACCGCATGCGTTCAAAGCGGTGTAATGCAGGGCACCTCACCTGCCGGTCGCTCGGTTTTCATAGTCATTCAGGAATAGCCCATGAGCAGCGTCGACATCCGCCACATCGTTTTCGACATCGGCAAGGTTCTTATCCATTACGATCCTCAGATCCCCTACTCCCGGATCATCCCGGACGAAGCGGAGCGCCGCTGGTTCTTCACCAATGTCTGCACCCACGACTGGAATATCGAACAGGATCGCGGCCGTTCCTGGGAGGAAGCCGAGACGCTCTTGATCCGGGATCACCCGGAGCGGGAAGAGCAGATTCGCGCCTTCAGGCGGCACTGGCACGAAATGGTGTCGCATGCCTATGGAGACAGCGTCGCACTGATGGAAAGGCTGATCGCCGAGGGGCGCGACGTGACGATGCTCACCAATTTCGCCTCCGACACGTTTCGCGAGGCGCAGAAGCGCTTTCCGTTCCTCACCCTGCCGCGCGGCGTGACGGTTTCCGGCGACGTCGGCCTGATCAAGCCGGACATCGAGATCTACAGGACTCACGCCCGGACCTACGGCCTGGAGCCCGCCGCGACGATCTTCATCGACGACAGCCTGGCCAATGTGGAAGGCGCCCGGGCCGCCGGCTGGCATGCCGTACATTTCACCGATGCCCAAAGGCTGAGAATCGATCTCGCCGCTTATGGCGTGCAACCGTTGGCTGATCTTGATGACCTCGGTCCGGCAGTGGCGACACCGGCCTGATCGCGTGATTTTCGCATCGAACGGGCTCGGTGAATTCACGAAAACGCCGCAATCGGTTCACCCGCCATTCAGCTTCCTTACTCCATGATCCGCGTTAGATTTCAACGCCTTCCCTGAAAAGGTCTAGCAATGGTAACGCGCATCTACGGTACGAACTTCGCCGATATCCTCAAGCAGAACGGCTATATCTCGGTCGAGATCCATGCCTATGACGGCGACGATGACATCTACCTGAACAGGACCGACAGCTACGGCGGCTACAACTTTGTCGACGCGGGCTATGGCAACGACCTCGTGGTGAACTCCTACGAAGGCGGCAACGACATCTACATGGGCGCCGGCAACGACATATATGTCGCCGACATCCGGTCACGCGATACGAGCTCCTACGACGTCGTCTACGGCGGCAGCGGCAACGACCGCTTCGAGATCGACGGCTATGCCAGCGACTATTACGGCGAGAGCGGCAACGACACCTTCCTCTCGGCCGGCTTCAACAACTATTTCAACGGCGGCACCGGCATCGACTCGATCAGCTATCAGTTCCAGGACGACTGGAGTTCGGAGCGCGGCAAAGGCGTCACGATCGACCTCGGCTACAAATACGCGACCACCGGCACCGGCCGGCGCGAGGACCTGATCAGCATCGAGAATGCCACGGGCACCAATTACGGCCATGACGACATCACCGGCAGCTCGGTCGCTAACACGCTGCGCGGGCTTGGTGGCCACGACATTCTCGAAGGTCTTGGCGGCGACGATTTCCTCGACGGCGGCAGCGGCGACGACGACCTCTATGGCGGTTCGGGTGCCGACATCCTGCGCGGCGGCACCGGCTTCGACTATCTGGTCGGCGGCACCGGCATCGACAGTTTCGATTTCAACGCGATCGGCGAATCGGCCGTCGGTTCCCGCCGCGATGTGATCACCGATTTCCACCGTTCCGAATTTGACGTCATCGACCTTTCGACGATCGACGCGGACACGACCTGGAGCGGCAATCAGAAATTCACCTTCATCGGCGGCAGCGCCTTTTCGGGCGACGCCGGCCAGTTGAACTTCCGCTCCGGCGTCCTGTCCGGCGACGTCAATGGCGACGGCTATGCCGACTTCCAGATCAAGGTCAATGGCGTCACCAGCCTGAGGGTCGACGACTTCTTCCTCTGACGCTTCACATCCGATGCTAAGCCCTGCCGCTTGAACACGGCGGGGCTTTCTCATACAAACGCCCGGAATCCTCACGGATTCCGGGCGTTTAAAGCTCTCCTTCCGGGACTGAAGGTACAAAACCGGGCGGAGCGCTTTTCGAAGACCCAGGCGGAACTGGTTGATCAGTTCAGTTTTGCCAGGTCATTTCGAATGACGGATCTGAGTTCGTCGATCGGCTTCAAGGTCTTCCCTTCTTCGAAATGCCAGAAGGTCCATCCGTTGCAGGCGTCGAGGCCCTGGACCTTGGCGCCGAGGCGGTGGATCGATCCGGCCTCGCCGCCGGAAGCCAACGTGCCGTCGGCGCGGACGATCGCGCTATAGCGGCGCTTGGCGTCCGTCAGCACCGTGCCGGGCTTGATCAACCCGCTTTCGACGAGCGTGTTGAAAGCCACGCGCGGCTCGGCTTTCTTGCCGGTCATGACGGAAAGCGTCGCCTTGCCGAGCGGTTCGACCGCGGCGATGCGTTCGGCGGCCGCATCGATATAGTCCTGCTCGCGCTCGATGCCGACGAAATGGCGGCCGAGGCGCTTGGCGACGGCGCCGGTGGTGCCGGAGCCGAAGAAGGGATCGAGCACCACGTCGCCGGGTTTGGTCGAGGCCATCAGGATGCGGGCGAGCAGCGCTTCCGGCTTCTGGGTCGGATGCACCTTCTTGCCGTCATCGCCCCTCAGGCGCTCGGAGCCGGAGCAGATCGGGAACAACCAGTCGGAGCGCATCTGGATATCGTCGTTGGCGGCCTTCATCGCTTCGTAGTTGAAGGTGTAGCCCTTCGCCTTGGCATTCGGCGTCGCCCAGATCAGCGTCTCATGGGCGTTCTGGAAGCGGCGGCCCTTGAAGTTCGGCATCGGGTTGGTCTTGCGCCAGATGACGTCGTTCAAGATCCAGAAATGCAGGTCCTGCAAGATCGCGCCGACCCGGAAGATATTGTGATAGGAGCCGATCACCCAAAGCGTGCCGGTCGGCTTCAGGACGCGGCGGCAGGCCAGCAGCCAGGCGCGGGTGAAGGCATCATAAGCCTCGAAGGAGGCGAACTGGTCCCATTCGTCATCGACCGCATCGACCAGCGACTGGTCGGGCCGGTGCAGCATGCCGCCGAGTTGGAGATTGTAGGGCGGATCGGCGAAGACGACGTCGACCGAATTGTCGGGAAGCGCGTTCAGCGCGGCCACGCAATCCCCCTTGATGATGCTGTCCAGCCAGCTCAGCGGACGGGCGGCACGGGAGATTTCGGCAAGCGAAACAACTGAAGACATGGGCAACTCGCAAATACGCTTACTCGGGACTGACTATAGCACTCATGGTTACCGAAGATGGTTACCAAAGCCTGAAGGCTGTCCGGAAAAGTTCGCGTCGCTGCAGGTGCCGCCCTCGTTCAGGCGGCACGGTCCTTGTCGTGCCATTGCCGGCTGTCCGCCGGCACCTCCTCACGATCGTCAAGACCGTAGTCCCGGACGACCGCGGCGATCCTGAGGCGATAGTCGGCGAAAACGCCATTCCGCCCCGCAGCCTGCGCCGCGCGATGCTCGGCGCCGTTACGCCACGCCTTCACCGCCGCCTCGTCGCGCCAGAAGGAGAGCGACAAGAGTTTGTTCGGATCGGCAAGGCTCTGGAACCGCTCGATTGAGATGAAGCCGTCGATCCCGTCCAGAAGCGGACGCAGGTCGGCGGCGAGCCCGAGATAGGTGCCGCGCTTGCCGTCAGCCGGCAGGACTTCGAAGATCACCGCAATCATCGCATCATTCCTTTGCCAGTGGCAGGGAGACGTTTTTCAGGAAGATACGGTCCTCCTTGAGGATGAAACGCTCACGGCGAGCAAACTCGTAATTCTCACGCCCAAGCGGATCGGCGGCAAGACGCGCCCGATAGGCCTCGTAGGCGGCGAGGCTTTCGATATTGTAGACGCCGTAGGCGGTCGTTGCCGAGCCTTCGTGCGGGCCGAAATAGCCGATGAGATCGGCGCCTGAGCGTGGAATAGCCTTACCCCAATTGCGGGCATAGGTGGCGAAATCTTCCTTTCGGAACGGATCGATCTCGTAGCGAATGAAGCAGGTGATCATGGCTTTCTCCTTGTTGATCGGCGCCATTATGCCCGCTTGCCCGTCAGCGATGCTTCGATTACGATCGAACTATGAAGGAAGGTCCGGATATAGCCCTGATCGGATCGCTGATCGGCGATCCTGCGCGCGCCAACATGCTGACGGCGCTCATGGGCGGTCAGGCGCTAACGCCGACGGAGCTTGCAGGTGTGGCCGGCATCACGCTGCAGACCGCTAGCTCGCATCTCGCCAAGCTCGAGGCAGGCGGGCTGGTCACGCAGCGCAAGCAAGGCCGGCACCGTTATTACGCCTTGAGCGAAGACGAAGTGGGGCTGATGCTCGAAAGCCTCATGGGCTTTGCCGCGAGCCGCGGTCTGACGCGCCACCGGCCGGGCCCGAGAGACCCGGCGCTGCGTAAGGCGCGCGTGTGCTACAACCATCTCGCCGGCGACTACGGCGTACGCATGTTGGACAGCCTGATTGCGGCCCGTGAGATCGAGATGGCTGGCGGTGACGACCTCGCGCTGACCGATGCCGGCCGCACCCGAATGGAGGCACTTGGCATCGACTATGCGGCACTCAAGAAATCCCGCCGGCCGATCTGCCGAACCTGCCTCGACTGGAGCGAACGCCGTTCGCATCTCGCCGGCTCGCTCGGCGAGGCACTGCTCACGCTTTTCACCGACAGGGGCTGGGCGAAACGCGAGAAGGACAGCCGCGCCATCCGCTTCACAGAGAGGGGCGAAGAGGCCTTCCTCGCGCTTTTTCCGCTATAGCCGTTTCGCGGTGGATGACGGCTTGGCCTGGACAAGCGTGCCGCCGAAGCCGTCGCGCGCAATGCGCGTGCATAGCGGCGACCATTCGCAATCCTCGCAGGCGGTCCGGACGGTGCCGACTGCGAACGAGGCACGCATGCGCTCCAGGCGATCGCCGTCAAGAACAAGTACCGAGCCGGCTTTCAACGAAATGCCAAGAAGGTCGGTGACGGCAGCAAGGGCCTTCCCGTCACGATCAAGAACGCTGTCGTTCCGGCAATGGGCTTCGCGCACATCCAGCATGGGCGCGCAGATATCGTCCGGCCCCTCGACGATTTCGATCGCCTCGCCGGACGAAAGGCGGCCGGCGATCCGGAGATAGTTGCGAGTGAATGCGGGCGTATAGCCTTCACCTACGAAGGTCAGCAGACACAGAAGATGATGGCCGCGCAGGCGAACCATTGGCAGGTCTCACCGCTTACGAACTTGCTCATTCGGAGTTTACGACAGATTGCGGCTACCCGACGATAGAAAAGGCGTCGCGGACTTCCCCGCCCGCGGTCTTGACCGGCGTCTTGCCGATCCAGCCGACATGGCGCTCGAGTATCGAGGCGGCCTCCTCGCCCCTTCCCTGACGCAGGGCCGCAAGAATTGCGCGGTGGTCGTGATCGGTGCGGGCCTCCCAACTGGAGCGCCAGGCGGAGAAGAGGAAACGGGCGCTCGCCGCATGAAGATCGTCGATGGCGGCAAGCAGGCGCGGCATGGCGCAGGGCTCGAGGATCAGCCGGTGGAAAGCGCGATTTGCTGCCTCCCAGCTGCGCACGTCGCGCGATTTGTCCGCCGCAACCGTTGCCGCTTCGGCCCGATCGAGAATGGCGGGCGCCAGGTGAGGTATGGCATGGCGGAGCGCAAGCACCTCCAGCGCCGCGCGCATCTCGGCAACCTCGCGCACCTCCTTGAGATCGAAGGAGGCGACGCGCACGCCGCGGCGCGGTTCGCTGACGGCAAGGCCTTGCGCCTCCAGGCGCCGGAAGGCTTCGCGCACGGGCACGTGACTGGCGCCGAATTCCTCGGCGACATGGTCCTGACGCAACCGCTCGCCCGGTGACAGGGCGCCGGAGATGATCCTCTCGGCAAGCGCCCGGCTGATCCGGCTTGCAAGTGTGTCGTCATGTTCCTTTGTCATGCACTACAGATAGAGGTGCTGCCCGGGCCTGTCGAGCAAGGCGCAACCTGCGCAAGACGATTTCCAAAGGTTGAGCTTTGATCTGCCATCGTATAAATCTGCCGGGATCCAATTTTCCCGCCGCACCAGACCCCTCCCCTGCCAGCGGCGCCCCTCTCCCAAGGACGCAAAATGACTGGATTTGACCTCATCATCTTCGACTGCGACGGCGTTCTCGTCGATTCGGAAATCATCGCCTCGGAAGTCGAGGCAGGACTCCTGACCGAGGCCGGTTACCCGATCAGCGTCGAAGAAATGAGCGAGCGCTTCGCCGGCATGACCTGGCGCGACACGCTGCTGGCAATCGAGAAGGAAGCCAGCATCCCGCTTTCCGCTTCGTTGATCGACCGCGTCGACACCATTCTCGACCAGCGGCTCGCCCGCGACGTCAAGATCATCGACGGCGTCAAGCCCGTGCTGCTGCAGCTGGCGCTGCCGCACTGCATCTGCTCGAACTCGACCTCGGCGCGGCTCGCGACGATGCTCGGCAAGGTCGGCATTCAGGAGCATTTCGGCAAGCACATCTATTCGGCGCGCGATCTCGGCCCCGACCGGGTCAAGCCGAAGCCGGATATCTTTCTGCATGGCGCCGCCCAGTTCGGCGTCGATCCGGCACGCGTTCTCGTCATCGAGGATTCGGTGCATGGTGTCCATGCGGCCAGCGCCGCAGGCATGCGCGTCGTCGGTTTCACGGGCGGCTCGCACACCTATCCGTCGCATGCCGACAAGCTGACGGAGGCCGGCGCCGAGACCGTCGTCTCGCGGATGGCCGCCCTGCCGGGCGTCATCGCGGCACTCGCCGAGTGGTCTGAGGCTCTGACGGCCTGATCCTCACCGGGCCTGATTGCGCTTTGCTTCGGCGATCGCCGGCGCAAGAACCCTCGAACGACCCAGGCGCATGTTTGGCGAAGGACGGCGTGCCGCATTGAAGACGCATGCCCTCCTCCGAGAATCAGCGGGTTTTCGGACGGCGCGCGAGGTCTATATCAAGGTCGACCACTGCATGGTTCCGCTTCCGCAGCATGCAGCAGTTCAAAGTGCCACAGCGCCTTCGTGCATCCGGGCGCTGTAGCGGTTAATTCCAAGGAGAAAATACCATGCGTCTTTCACTATTGACCGGAATGACCTTGGCTGCCGGCGTCGCCTTCGCGCCGCTCGCCCATGCCGACATCACACTTGGCGTGATCACCCCTCTCACCGGCCCGGTCGCGGCCTTCGGCGAGCAAGTAAAGAACGGCGCCGAGGCAGCGGTCGAAGCCATCAACAATGCCGGCGGCATCAAGGGCGAGAAGATCGTCATCAAGATCGTCGACGACGCCGGTGAACCGAAGCAATCCGTCTCCGTCTCGAACCAGCTTGCCGGCGAAGGCGTGCGCTATGTCGTCGGACCGGTGCTTTCCGGCACGGCGATGCCGGCATCCGACGTGCTCGCCGAGAACGGCATCCTGATGGTCACGCCGACGGCAACCACGCCCGACCTCACCACGCGCGGGCTCTGGAACGTGCTGCGTACCTGCGGCCGCGACGACCAGCAGGCCGTCGTCGCCGCCGACTATGTGGTCAAGAACCTCAAGGACAAGCGCGTCGCCGTGCTGCACGACAAGGGTGCTTACGGCAAGGGGCTCGCCGACGGCTTCAAGGCTGCAATCAACGCGGGCGGCATCACGGAAGTCGTTTACGAGGGCCTGAACCCCGGTGAAAAGGATTTCAGCGCCATCGTCACGCGTCTCAAGGCCGAGAATGTCGACGTCGTCTATTTCGGCGGCTATCACGCCGAGGCCGGCCTGATGGTCCGCCAGATGCGCGATCAGGGGGTCAAGTCGCTGCTGATCGGCGGCGACGGCCTCTCCAACACCGAGTTCTGGGCGATCGGCGGAGACGCCGCCGAGGGCACGATCTACACCAATGCCAGCGACGCGACCCGCCACCCGGCCGCGGCCCCGGTGATCGAGGCACTGAACGCCAAGAACATCCCGGCCGAAGCCTTCACGCTCAATGCCTATGCCGCCGTCCAGGTCATCAAGGCGGGCATCGAGAAGGCGGGATCCGCCGACGATGCAACCGCGGTTGCGACGGCGATCAAGTCCGGCGAGGCGATCGACACCGCCATCGGCAAGCTGACCTATGGCGAAAGCGGCGATCTCACGTCGCCGAGCTTCTCGCTCTACAAATGGGAAGCCGGCAAGAGCGTCGCGGCCGAGTAACGGGTGCCGACGGGAAGAGCAGCGCCGGGGCAGTGCCCCCCGGCGTTTGGCTTTGGGCGGTGGATTGCAGCGGGACTCGCTCTTCCGCGGATGGCGATGCGGTCTACTGCTTCGCCTTTTGCGGCCCCTCGTCGAAGCCAACGAAGATCTTGGCATCGGTTCCGGCGCCGGCCGGCAGGGTGACATTCGCCTTTGTGAAGATGAATTGCGTGTTGGTGCTGCCCGGCGGGACCTCGACCGGATATTGCGTCAGTTCGGAATAGAGCGTCTTTTCGCCGTCGGTCGCTGCCACACGGATCGGCATCGTCAGCTTGCCCGGACCACCGGCGGGACCGGCCACGACGCGGCCCTGAGCGACCACCGTCACCGTCAGGGCGCCTTCGCTCTGCACGCATTGCCGCGTGGTGTCGGCAAGGGACGCCTGATAGACGACCTTGGTCGGGTCATCCTTCCCGCCCTTCGCATAGGTGCGATAGGAGGCGGTGCCGTCCCGCAGCGTTACAGGAGGGCAAGCCGCCTGGATCACGGCCGGCGTCGGCGCGGCCGCGTTGCCGCCAGATTCGATGGCGCCGCCGTCTTGCGTCTTGTTACAGCCTGCGACGACCAAAAGGACAGACATTGCGAGAAGATGGCGAGACACGTTGCACGACCCCTACTGAACCGGTGAAGCTTTGAGACCACAGCAACTGCGGCGCGTTAGGCCGAAGCTGTCGCGATCCCTTCCATGGCCGGAGCAGGAACCCATGCGCAATCCCCTCCTCCTCCAGACCGACGAACGGTGAAGGCCTTTCTCGGCCCTCGGGCATCGTCTATAGCAGCGGCAATTCGAAAAATCGACCGGTCGGGCGCCGCAAGCCCAAATTTCCGAAATGTTCGGAAATTTGCCATGGTGACAAGAATGGCCGCGCGATTTTTGGCGAACTGGAACAAATAGGTGGCCGGGCGGCGGTTCTCCCTTAAAGGACATGCAACGTCGGCGTGATAGCGCGCTAGGAAAGCGGACCGTCCGTCCCGCTGTAACACTGAGATGCGGTAACGAAGGATGAAGAAGGTGAAGTATATTTCGACGCGTGGGGAAGCAGCACCCCTCGGCTTCTGCGACGCTCTTCTGGCAGGACTTGCCCGTGACGGTGGTCTCTACCTGCCGAAGGAATGGCCGACCTTCTCGAAGAAGGAAATCCGGGCGCTGCGCGGCAAATCCTATCAGGAAATCGCTTTCGCCGTTCTCGAACCCTTCACGAATGGCGAAATCTTGGCGGCCAAGTTCCGCGAGATGATCGACGAGGCCTACGCCACCTTCCGCCATCCGGCCATTGCACCGCTCGTCCAGACCGGCCCCAACTCTTTCGTCATGGAACTCTTCCACGGTTCGACGCTCGCCTTCAAGGACGTCGCCATGCAATTGCTGGCCCGCCTCATGGACCATGTGCTTGCCGAGCGCGGCGAACGGGCGACGATCGTCGGGGCGACCTCCGGAGATACGGGAGGAGCCGCGATCGACGCTTTTGCCGGTCGGGAACGGACCGACATCTTCATCCTCTTCCCGCACGGCAAGGTCTCGCCGGTACAGCAGAGGCAGATGACGACCGCGGGCGCATCGAACGTGCATGCGATCGCCATCAAGGGAAATTTCGACGATTGCCAGAATCTCGTCAAAGCGATGTTCAACGACACGGCCTTTCGCGACCGCGTCAAGCTCTCGGGCGTCAACTCGATCAACTGGGCGCGCATCATGGCGCAGATCGTCTATTACTTCACGACGGCAATCGCGCTTGGCGGCCCTGACCGGAGGATTTCCTTCACGGTGCCGACCGGCAATTTCGGCGACATCTTCGCCGGCTATGTCGCCAAACGCATGGGCCTGCCGGTCGACAAGCTGATCATCGCGACCAACGAGAACGACATTCTGGCGCGCACGCTGAAGACCGGCCGCTACGAGATGCGCGAGGTCAAGGCGACGACCTCGCCCTCGATGGACATTCAGATCTCATCCAACTTCGAACGGCTGCTGTTCGAGGTCTATGGGCGCGAGGCTGAAGGGGTGCGCGCCGCAATGGCAAGCCTCAAGCAATCCGGATCCTTTGCAATCGCAGAGGGCGCACTAAAAAAAATTCGCAAGGAATTTCGCGCCGGCCGCGCCTCGGAAAAGCAGGTGGCCGCAACGATCCGCGACACGTTCGAGAAATCGGGCTATCTCCTTGATCCGCATACGGCAATCGGCGTCTGCGTCGCCGCCAGGCACGAGAAGCCATCGGCACCGATGGTAACGCTCGGGACCGCCCACCCCGCGAAATTTCCCGACGCCGTAAAATCGGCAAGTGGTATTGACCCCACGCTTCCGACGTGGCTTGCTGATCTCATGACTGGGGCGGAGCGTTTCGATATCCTGGATGCTGAGCTGAAAAAGGTCGAAACCTTCATCGGCGAGCGTACCCGCGTTCGGGAATAGAACGAAAGATACGAATGATGAAAGTTGAGTGCACCCGGCTCTCTTCCGGGCTGACGGTGGTAACCGAGCGAATGCCGCATCTGGAAAGCGTGGCGCTCGGGGTCTGGATCAAGTCCGGTTCGCGCAACGAAACCGTGGATGAACACGGAATTGCGCATTTGCTGGAGCACATGGCTTTCAAGGGGACGAGACGGCGCAGCGCCCGCCAGATCGCCGAAGAGATCGAAAATGTCGGCGGCGAGGTCAACGCCGCCACCTCCACCGAGACGACATCCTACTACGCCCGGGTGCTCAAGGACCACGTGCCGCTGGCGATCGATATTCTTGCCGACATCCTCACGGACTCGACCTTCGAGGAGGAAGAGCTCAGGCGCGAGAAGCACGTCATCCTGCAGGAGATCGGCGCGGCTGACGACACGCCCGATGACGTTGTCTTCGACCGCTTCGCCGAGACCGCCTATCGCGACCAGACGGTGGGGCGCCCGATCCTCGGTACGCCGGAAACGGTGATGTCGTTCACCCCCGACCAGATCCGTCATTATCTCGGCCGCAATTACACGACCGACAGAATGTTCATCGTCGCGGCCGGTGCCGTCGACCATGATACGATCGTGCGCCAGGTCCAGGAGCGCTTTTCCACCCTGCCCGTCACGCCGCTGTCGCCCCCGGTCCTCGATACGGCGCGGTACACCGGCGGCGACGGCCGCGAGACCCGTGACCTGATGGACGCCCAGGTGCTGCTCGGCTTCGAAGGCAGGGCCTATCACGCCCGGGACTTCTACTGCTCGCAGATCCTTGCCAATATCCTCGGCGGCGGCATGTCCTCGCGCCTGTTCCAGGAAGTACGCGAACATCGCGGGCTCTGTTATTCGGTCTACGCTTTCCATTGGGGCTTTTCCGATACCGGCATCTTTGGCATCCATGCCGCAACGGGGGGCGAAAACCTTCCCGAACTGATGCCGGTCATCATCGACGAGTTGCGCAAGTCCTCGACCAGCATCGAGCAGCAGGAGATCGAGCGTGCCCGCGCACAGATCCGGGCGCAACTGCTGATGGGACAGGAAAGCCCGGCGGCGCGCGCCGGCCAGATCGCCCGCCAGATGATGCTCTACGGGCGCCCCATTCCCAACGAGGAACTGATGGAGCGGCTGTCCGGCATCACGATAGAGCGGCTGACCGATCTCGCCGGTCGGCTCTTCTTCGATACGGCCCCTACCCTTTCGGCGATCGGCCCCCTCGAGCACCTCGCCCCGATGAGCGACATCCTGTCGTCTTTGAACGCCGGGCCCGCCGCCGTCCACGCCCTCGCGGGTTAAAGTCACATCACAGTTGGCGGGATCGCGTCCCGGCGCCCGCGCGACCCGTGTTTTCTTGCACGATCTCCAAAATCGGATTCGATTTAGCCCCTGACTTGTGCAACGCTTCGCAATGAGACAGCGCCTTCGGAATCCTTGGAAGTGATGGCGCGATCCGGGCTGGCATTTCGGCCCGGCTGCGTAAGTTGACCAGAGCGGGACGAGGAAGAGCATGAAGCCGATCTCCGCCCGCCGGCAGGCGAGTTTTGGCCCGGAGGCATATATGGCACGATCGGTTTTTCGGTTCCTGTCGCGGCAGCCCGAATCGGTCGAGATCGCCAGCAAGGATTACCTTCTTCGCCTCCCTCGCTACGCTGACTATGGGCAATGGTATCAATTGCGAAGCGCGAGCCGCAGCTTCCTGGAACCGTGGGAACCGACCTGGCGGACTGACGAGATGACCGAGGGGGCGTTTCGCAGCCGCGTCATTCGCAACGAACAGGAATATGCTTCCGGCCAGGCGGTGCCGCTGTTCCTGTTCCGCAAACCCGACGAGATCCTCCTCGGCGGCCTGTCGATTGGCCATATCCGCCGGGGCGCGGCGCAGAACTGCATGATCGGCTACTGGATGGGGCAGAAATTTGCCGGCCAGGGCCACATGTACGAGGCACTGAAGCTGACGATCCCCTACATCTTTTCGACCCTCGAGTTGCACCGTATCGAAGCAGCCTGTATTCCAGAAAACACACGGAGCATTCGGCTCCTTGAAAAGGCCGGCTTTGAGCGCGAAGGCTACTTGAGACAGTACTTAAAGATAAACGGCCAGTGGCGCGATCACCTGATGTTTTCGCTTCTGTCCGCGGATGCCGTACCGAGCAGGAACATGCCCCTTTGATGCCCCTGACCCGCAAGCCGTTCGCAGCGCCCGTCGCAAGGCTGGCGGCGTTTCTGGTCGCATTCGCCGTTTTCATTTTCGGCGTCGCGGGCGGCGTTGCCCATGCTCTCGAGCCGGTGAAGATTTCGCGCGAGGACACGGCGCTCGACCTGACCGCCACGACGGAAATCTACTCCGGCCGAGGCGAAGCTTTCCAGGTGTCCACCGCCCCCGGAACGGACGGCATCGTGCGGCGCATCGAGGTCAGGTCGAGCACGGAGCACCACCAGGGCGATTGGGCCGTCTTCGCGCTCGCCAATGTTTCCGAAGAGCAGCTCGAGCGGGTGATCGTCGCGCCGCATTTCCGGCTGGTCAATTCGAAGCTGTTCTGGCCGGACCTTGGCTCGCAACGCATTCTGTCAATCACCCCGAGCGAGGGTTTCGCCCTCGACCGCCAGCCGAGCGACGAGGCGGACGTGTTCCGCATCACGCTCAACCCCGGCGCGGTCATCACCTTCGTCGCCGAGCTTGCAACGCCGGAACTGCCGCAGATCTATCTCTGGCAGCCGGACGCCTACAAGGACACGGTCAACGCCTTTACGTTGTATCGCGGCATCGTGCTCGGGATCGCCGGTCTGCTTGCGGTGTTCTTGACCATTCTCTTCGTCGTCAAAGGCACGTCGATGCTGCCGGCGACGGCGGCGCTCGCCTGGGCCGTTCTTGCCTATATCTGCGTCGATTTCGGCTTTCTGTCGAAGCTGATCAGCGTGACGGCCGGTGACGAACGCATATGGCGAGCCGGAACGGAAGTCTTCCTGGCGGCAGGCCTGGTGATATTCCTTTTCACCTATCTGAACCTCAACCGCTGGCATCAGCATCTCGGCTATGCGACGCTCGCCTGGATTCTCGGCCTAGCATTGCTGTTCGGCGTCGCCGTCTACGATCCTGCCATCGCATCGGGCATCGCCCGCCTCTCCTTTGCGCTGACGGCGACCGTTGGCATCGTGCTGATCGCCTATCTCGGCCTCAATCGCTACGACCGCGCCATCCTTCTCGTTCCGGCCTGGCTCCTGATCCTTGTCTGGCTTTTCGGCGCGTGGCTGGCGGTTACCGGGCAGCTCGCCAATGATATCGTCCAGCCGGCGCTCGGCGGCGGCCTCGTTCTGATCGTCCTGCTGATCGGCTTCACGGTCATGCAGCACGCCTTTGCCGGCGGCGCCTATCAGCAGGGCCTCTTTTCGGACCTAGAGCGGCAGGCGCTGGCGCTGACCGGTTCGGGAGACACAGTCTGGGACTGGGACGTGGCGCGCGACCGCGTCGTGACGATCCCGGATATTTCGCACCAACTCGGCCTCTCGCTCGGCACGATGAACGGACCGGTCCGCAACTGGGTGCCGCGGCTGCATCCGGATGACCGAGACCGTTTCCGGGCGACCTTGGACGTGCTTCTCGAGCACAGGCGCGGCCGGTTGAACCATGAATTTCGCGCGCGCGCCGAGGACGGCCACTATCACTGGCTGTCGATCCGGGCGCGGCCGGTTCTCGGCGCCAATGGCGAGATCATCCGCTGCGTCGGCACCATCGTCGACATTACCGAACAGCGCAATTCGGTCGAGCGGTTGTTGCAGAACGCCCTCCTCGACAACCTCACCGGCCTGCCGAACCGGCAGGTCTTCCTCGACCGTCTGCAGGCGATCCTGCTGATGTCCGACGGCACCACTGCGACGCGACCGACCGTTCTCGCCATCGACGTCGACCGCTACAAGCAGGTCAACGACCTGTTCGGAATCGCGGCCGGCGACAATATTCTGATCGCGCTGACGCGGCGGCTGCGCCGGCTGCTGCGCCCGCAGGACACACTGGCCCGCCTCGGCGGCGACCAGTTCGGGCTGATCCTGATGTCCGAGCGCGACCCGGCGAAGATCGCCGATTTCGCCGATGCGGTCAGCAAGGCGATCATGGTGCCGCTCAACTACGGCAACCGCGAGATTAACCTTACCGCGTCGATCGGGCTGGTATCCTGGCTCGACCAGGAGCAGAGCGCTGCAAGCCTGCTCGACGATGCGGAGCTTGCGATGTTCCGCGCCAAGAAGGAGGGCGGCAACCGCGTCGAGCCCTTTCGGCCAGCCTTCCGGACATCCGGATCGGATCGCCTGCAGCTTGAAGCGGACCTGAAGCGAGCGATCGAACGCAAGGAACTGTCGCTCGTCTACCAGCCGATCGTGCGTCTGAGCGACGCCGAGGTCGCCGGTTTCGAAGCGCTGATGCGTTGGGACCATCCGAAGCGTGGCAATATCTCGCCGACCGAGTTCATCCCGATCGCGGAAAACTCCGACATCATCAACCAGCTCGGCATGTTCGCCTTCGACCAGGCAACGAGCGATCTTTCCGAATGGCAGATCCAGACCGGCGATCTGCCTATCTTCGTCTCGATCAATCTTTCGAGCGCGCAGCTCCTCAACAACGGGCTCTATGATGACGTGCGCGCCATCCTCAACAAGAACCGGTGCGATCCGGCCAAGGTGAAGATGGAGCTGACCGAATCGCTGGTGATGGAAAATCCGGAACAGGCCCGGCTCGTGCTCGAAAAACTCAGGGAAGCGGGACTGCGGCTCGCCCTCGACGATTTCGGCACCGGTCATTCCTCGCTGTCATATCTGACCCGTTTCCCCTTCGACACGATCAAGATCGACAAGGCGCTGGTCCGCGATCCAAGCGACAAGCGCGGCGTCGTGCTGCGCTCGGTGATCGCCATGGCGCGCGAATTGGACATGCGGATCGTCGCCGAAGGTATCGAGTCGGAGGAGGATGCGATCCAGCTCGCACAGATGGGCTGTGATTATGGCCAGAGCTTCCTGTTCGGCCCGCCCGTCGGGTCGGAATCGATCCTGCGGCTCCTAAAGGAGCGATTTCCGCTCATGAAGAGGGCGTAACGGGGAATCGGCTGGATGTCTATCAGGCGTGGCCGGCGTCGGGGGAAAGCATAGCTGGAGAGATGCCCATCATCGCAAGCGCCCGATCGTATTTCTCATCGAGGTCACGGCTGAAGATCAGCTCTTCGCGCGCCGGGCACGTGAGCCAGCCATTGCTGGAGATTTCGTTTTCGAGCTGGCCCGGTCCCCATCCGGCATAGCCGAGCAGCATCGTGGCCTTGAGAGGCCCCTCGCCCCGCGAAATGGCCTTGACGATGTCGAGCGTCGCCGTCAGGCAGATATCGTCGCTGACCGGGATGCTCGAATCGCTCAGGTAATCATCCGAATGCAGGACGAAGCCACGGCCGGTCTCGACCGGGCCGCCTGCCTGGATCTGGAACTCGCGTGCCGTCGAAGGCAGTCGGATCGCTTCGTCGGGGTCGAGAAGTTGCAGATGCAGGAGCACGTCGGGAAAGGTCAGCCGCTGGGCTCGGTTCAACACGAAGCCCATGGCGCCGTCTTCGGAATGGGCACAGACGAAGATCACCGTGCGGGCAAAATTGGCATCGAACATGCTGGGCATGGCGATCAGGAACTGACCGTCAAGGAAACCACGTTCGCGTATCTTCTGCTGCACCGTTGTCGCCATAATGAAGATAGCCTACCAATTCGGCACGAAATGAAAAGCGCCCCTACGTGGCGCAGGCCGAAATTTGCACGCACGACGCTCGTCCGCGTTGATTCGAGCTCCAACGATCAAGAAGATAACGAATCCACAGTTGGGGCCCAGTTCGGGCGGGATCACACCCGCATCGCCGATCAAGCAGATATGATCGCCGACCTCTCACGGCGGCTGGAGACGGATGCTGAAACGCGCTAGTGCTAGGTCATGATCGGACGCCGAACCAGGAAGAAGATGGCTCAGTGCCTCGCGAAGGCAAGCCTTCTCGTTGCTATTTTTTTGCCGAGCCAGTCCCAGGCCGTAACCAGCGACTGGCTGACATCCCCCGGCGGGACGATCCGCCTCGTCGCCTCCCAGCCGAAACCGGATGGCTCGATTCCCGCTATTCTCGAGATCAAACTGGAGCCCGGCTGGAAAACCTATTGGCGCGACCCGGGCGCGAGCGGAATACCGCCGCAGATCACGCTCGATCCGACCGGCGGCGTCGCTTTGGAGGGGATCCGTTTTCCCGCACCGAAGACCTTTGGCGAGGGAGCGGGGCGCTATGTCGGTTACGACAGCTCGGTTGCCTTCCCGCTCGTGCTAAAGCGGGCAAGCGATGACAAGGATCTGGCGGTCCGGGCGTCCGTGTTCCTCGGCGTTTGCGAAGACATCTGCATCCCGGTTCAGGGGACACTCGATCTGGCGCTGAAGAGCGGCGATTTCGACAATCCACTCGACGCTGCGCGCATCGAGAAGGCCGTCGCAGCACTTCCGGAGCCACCGTCAGATGATTTCAGGATTACGAAGGCCGCCTTCGATGAAGATGCCGGCATCATTCACCTCGACCTTCGGCTTCCGCGCGAGGCGGGCAAACCGGAGATCTTCCTCGCCGGGCCAGCGGGGTTCTCCTTCGGAACACCGGTCATCGGCCATCTAGCCGGCGCAGAGCGCCGCGTGGACATTCCGGTGAAGCCTGCCGGCAAGGACCGGGCGATTGCCGGCAAACCGATCGCGCTTACTGTTCGCGCCGGCGATCGCAGCATGGAAACCACCCTTGCCTTTGACTGACGCGTTCATATAGTCGCTCGCAGGCTCGGCAACCCCTTTGCCGAACCGCGAGTGAAATCGAGGAGAGACCCGTGACGATCGCTGTCGGAGACAAGCTACCCAATGCATCCTTCAAGGAAAAGACCGCCGACGGACCGGTCGAGGTAACCACCGACCAGCTCTTCAAGGGCAAACGCGTCGTTCTCTTCGCCGTGCCGGGGGCGTTCACCCCGACCTGCTCGCTCAACCATCTTCCCGGCTATCTCGAAAACCGCGACGCGATCCTCGCGCGCGGCGTCGACGACATCGCCGTGGTCGCCGTCAACGACCTGCATGTGATGGGCGCCTGGGCAACGGCATCAGGCGGCATGGGCAAGATCCATTTCCTGTCCGACTGGAATGCCGCCTTTACCAAGGCACTCGGCCTCGATATCGATCTCTCCGCCGGCACGCTCGGCATCCGCTCTAAGCGCTATTCGATGCTCGTCGAGGATGGTGTGGTCAAGGCGTTGAATGTCGAAGACGCCCCGGGTCAGGCGACCGTTTCCGGCGCGGCAGCGATGCTGGAACAGCTTTGATCGGGCTGACAACCAAATGATCATGGGAACGGGCCGACCGGCCCGTTCTACAGGGTGACCTTCGCGCGGCCCGATTTTTTGAACGGCTCCATACCCTTGCGCGCGAGTTCGTCGGCACGTTCGTTCTCCACATGGCCGGCATGCCCCTTGACCCAGTGCCAGGTCACCTGGTGGCGGTCCCTCGCCGCATCGAGCGCCTGCCACAGCTCGCCGTTCTTCACCGGCTTCCTGTCACCGGTCTTCCAGCCGTTGCGCTTCCAGCCGTGAATCCATTTCGAAATGCCGTCCATGACATATTTGCTGTCGGTGTGCAGATCGACCTCGCAGGGCTGCTTCAGCGCGTTCAAGGCCGAGATTGCGGCCATCAGCTCCATGCGGTTGTTGGTGGTCTCCGCCTCGCCGCCGAACAGATCCTTCTCCACTTCGCCGTAGCGCAGCACCGCCCCCCAGCCGCCGGGCCCGGGGTTTCCCGAGCAGGCGCCGTCGGTAAAGATCTCGACGTGCTTCATCGCGGAGTCTCTTCACGTCTGAGGCCGTATTCGGCGCTCGAGGCGACAGCGCGGTGGAAGCGGATCTTCGTCAGATATTCCAGCGGGTCCTTCTTGACCACCAGGGCGCCGGCCGGCGTCATCAGCCAGTCGTAGAGGCGCGTCAGGAAGAAACGCAGCGCCGAGCCCCGGGCCAGTAGCGGCAGGACCGCCACCTCTTCCGCCGTCAGCTTTCGCACGCTTTCGTAGCCCGAAAGCAAGGCCATGCCTTTGGTGATGTTGTAGGAGCCGTTCTTCTCGAAGCACCAGGAGTTCAGGCAGACAGCGATGTCGTAGGCGAGGAAGTCGTTGCAGGCGAAATAGAAGTCGATGAGCCCGGATAGGCGATCGCCGAGGAAGAAGACGTTGTCCGGGAAGAGATCGGCATGGATCACGCCCTCCGGCAGGCGCTTCGGCCAATGCTCTTCGAGATAGGCGAGTTCCGCCGCGATCTCGTCCTTCAATCCGTCCTGCACTTCATCGGCGCGGGCCTCGGAATTCCGCCAGAGCGGCCGCCAGCCGCCGACAGAGAGGGCGTTGGGCCGCTTCAAGGCAAATCCATCGCCAGCCTCGTGCATCGACGCGAGCGCCCGGCCCACTTCACGGCAGTGCTGCGCCCCCGGCTTCCTCAACCACATGCCTTCAAGGAAGGAGATGACGGCGGCCGGCCGGCCCGACAGCGTGCCGAGAAGCGCGCCATCGGCGCGCGGCAAGGGCAGCGGGCAGG
The DNA here is from genome assembly GCF_000265205.3 of Sinorhizobium fredii USDA 257. Classification (NCBI taxonomy): domain Bacteria; kingdom Pseudomonadati; phylum Pseudomonadota; class Alphaproteobacteria; order Hyphomicrobiales; family Rhizobiaceae; genus Ensifer; species Ensifer fredii. The sequence goes on along the minus strand of NC_018000.1, from coordinate 681,952 downwards.
AAAGCCCCCTTTCCGCAAGATGATGCATCAGGCCCAGGAAGAACGGCAGGTCATCGGCATTCACCCGCTTTTCGTACAGCGTGAGGATATAGGAACCCGTCGTCGTATGGAGAAGGAAGTTTGAATTCTCCACACCTTCGGCGATGCCCTTGTAGGAGGTGAGCGTTCCCACGTCATAGTCCGCCAGAAAGCGGATCAAGTCATCTTCCGTGATATCAGTGTAAACTGCCAAGGTCGCTACTTTCGGAAACAGGATTGCAAGGTGTTGGAGCGGTATGCTTTGTCGCCCCCGCTCTATTCACCGTTGACGAAGGCCATGTCGGCGGCGGTCAGCTCGACATGGCGGAGTTCGCGGTTGACAAGGAAGTTCTCGTTTTCCTCGACCGTATCGGCAAGCTCGACCGTCGCGTGATAGCGTTCGCGGAATGCCTCGATGATCTCGTTGACGATCACTTCCGGCGCCGAGGCGCCGGCCGACAGCCCGACCATCTCAATGTCACCGAGGGTATCCCAGTCGATATCCGAGGCCCGCTGCACGAGAACGGCATGCTTCGCCCCGGCCCGCAAGGCCACTTCGACGAGCCGCTTGGAATTGGACGAGTTGGGAGCACCGACGATCAGGAACAGATCGCAGCCGGGGGCTGCCTGCTTGACCGCCTCCTGCCGGTTGGTCGTGGCGTAGCAGATGGAATCGGCCGCCGGCGCCGTCAGATTTGGAAACCGCTCGTGCAAGCGCTTGATCACCCCTGCGGTGTCGTCAACGGAGAGCGTCGTCTGCGTCACGAAGCCGAGATTGTCCGGATCGGGCGGTACATAGGTATCAGCATCCGCCACCGTTTCGATGAGAGAGACCGCCCCTTCCGGCAATTGCCCCATCGTACCGATGACCTCCGGATGCCCGGCATGGCCGATCAGCACCACGTGGCGCCCCAACCGGTGGTGGCGCATCGCCTGCTTGTGCACCTTCGAGACCAACGGACAGGTGGCGTCGAGATAGAAGAGATTGCGTTGATCGGCATCAGCCGGCACGGACTTCGGCACGCCATGGGCGGAGAAGACGACCGGCTGTTTGCGATGCTCCGGCGGAATCTCATCGAGTTCCTCGACGAAGATCGCCCCCTTGGCTTCCAACCCCTCGACGACGTAGCGGTTGTGCACGATCTCATGCCGGACATAGACGGGAGGGCCGAATTCCTTGAGCGCCAGCACGACGATCTGGATCGCCCTGTCGACACCCGCGCAGAAGCCACGCGGCCCGCACAGACGTATGGTGATCGGGGATTTTGCTGCCGTGGATGAGGCCATGAATCAGGACGCCAGTAGAACGAACAGGAGCGCGAGCATTGCCGGGCTGCCCTGGATGAGAAGAATACGGGGCTTGACCGACCATCCGCCATATATAGCGGCAACGATCACGCACACAAGAAAGAACACCTTCAACTGCAGGGCAAATGCCGGCTCCGGCTGGAGCAGCGACCAGAAAAGGCCAGCGGCGAGAAATCCGTTATAGAGCCCCTGATTGGCCGCAAGCACCCGCGTCGTTTGGGCCCGCTCCGCCGTCATATGGAAGACAGCCCGCCCCTGGGGTTTCGTCCCGAGAAACATTTCGAGCACGAGGAACCCGACGTGCAGCAAAGCGGTAAGCGCAATCAGGATGGCGGCGAGAATACCCATTCATTCCCCTTGTCACTTTTCGGAGTCATCTCTGCGTCGCTGGCGATAGAGATAGGTGCCGCTCACCACAACCAGCGCCCCCGCAAGGCCGTACCAGGTGAGCGCATATTGGAGGTGGTTGTTTGGCAGGTCGAACTGCGTCACCCCGCCAATCGGCAAGCCACCCGGGTTTTCCGTTGCATCCGCGTCGAAGAAGAAAGGAACGACACGATCGGCGGCGATGCCGGCTGCCCTGGCCATCGCATCGAGATCCTTCCAGTAGAAGATGTTTTTTGCGATGTCGTTGTCGGGCACCAGCGACGACGGCTTCTCCGAAAGCCGCGGCCGCGCCAGGCCATTGATCGTCATGCTTCCGGTAACCTGCCCCTCGGGCCGCGCCGCGGCGTCCTTCTTTTCGAAGGGCACGAAGCCGCGATTGACGAACAGGGCGCGGCCGTCCGCGAGCATCAGCGGCGTGAAGACGTAGTAGCCGGTGCGACCGCCGTGGGTGGCAAAGAAATGCCGCTCCTTGCGGTGGTCGTAGACGCCGGACACAATGGTGGTGCGATAGTCGATGTCCTCACCGCCCGCAGCCATGGCCTCGATCTCGTCGAGGGAGACCGGCGGCGCCGACCGGCGTTCTGCGATCGCAGCTATCAGCGCTTCCTTCCACTGCAGCCGCTCAACCTGCCATGTGCCGAGGGAGACGAGTACGACGAGGGCGATCGCCACGAGCAGAAGACCGCCAATCCGACCGAGGCGGCCGCGCGAGGCCGGCTTATGCTTTTCAGCCACGGTCGATTTCGCCCGGGCGTGCATTGTTGCGATACTGGAGATTGATCAGCGCGCCTTTCAGCATTCTGGTCAACGCCAGGCTGAGAACCGTTGCCAGGGGTATCCAGAGCAGGAAGTGCAGCCATAGTGGTGGATTGACATTGACCTCCATCCAGAGCGCTGCCCCTAGGACGATGAAGCCGACGATGAGGATGACGAAAACGACCGGGCCATCGCCGGAATCGGCAAAGCGATAGTCGAGTTCACAATTCTCGCAGGCCGGCCGGACCTTCAGGAAGCCGTCGAAGAGATGGCCTTGGCCGCAGCGCGGGCACCTTCCTTTAATTCCCGCCATGATCGGCTCAACCGGCGGGTAAAGCGCCTTGTCGTCATTCATGGGTTGATCTCGACCGCCGTGTTGTTGGGGACCATGTCCCAGATTTCGTCCATCTCGGCATTGGTAACGGCAATGCAACCGTCCGTCCAATCGAACATCTGCGTCAAAAAGGCCAGCCAGCCGAGATAGTTGGGCTGGCCATGGATCATGATCATGCCGCCCGGGTCCACGCCCTTGGCGGCGGCAGCCTGCACATCCTCGGCCGCGGGATAGGAGATGTGCATGGACCGGTAGAAGCTGCTCGCGTCGTTGCGCCAGTCGAGAACATAACGCCCCTCCGGCGTCCGCCGATCGCCTTCCTGCATCTTGTCTCCCACCGGATTGCCGCCAAGCGCGATCGGAAATTCGCGCAAGAGCCGCTCGCCCTTAAACAATTGCAGCAGGCGGCGTTCCTTGTAGACGACGACTCTATCCGCGGTCTCGGCACCGAGCGCCGGTGACAGGCCCGTCAAAATTAGCACCGCAGCAAGCGGCCACACATACGCATTTTTCATCGCCCGCTCTCTAACGAAACAGGGCGGCTGCATCCGCAACCGCCCCGTGATCATCGTACCGCGTCGGTATTAGCCGTGAGCGATCGGCGCGCCCCATCCACCCCAGATGTAGATGGAGAAGAAGAGGAACAGCCAGACCACGTCGACGAAGTGCCAGTACCAGGCGGCCGCCTCGAAGCCGAAATGATGCTGCTGGCTGAAGCCGCCGCCCAGCGCCCGGAACAGGCAGACCAGCAGGAAGATGGTGCCGACCAGAACGTGGAAACCGTGGAAGCCGGTCGCCATGAAGAAGGTGGCGCCATAGATCGAATCCCGGAAGGCGAACGGCGCATGCGCGTACTCGTAGCCCTGGACGAAGGAGAAGAGAACGCCGAGCAGCACCGTGAGCGTCAGGCCGGAGATGAGGCCCTTGCGGTCGTCGTGCAGCAGCGCGTGGTGCGCCCAGGTGACGGTCGTACCGGAGAGCAGCAGGATGACGGTGTTGTAAAGGGGCAGGTGCCAGGGATCGAGGACCTCGATGCCCTTGGGCGGCCAGACGCCACCGGTATAAGCGGCGCGAGCGGCTTGAATCGGTTCGCCGGCAAACAGGCTCGCATCGAAGAAGGCCCAGAACCAGGCGGCGAAGAACATCACCTCGGAGGCGATGAACATGATCATGCCGTAGCGCAGGTGCAGCGACACGACGCGGGTGTGATGACCCTCACGGCCTTCCTTGATGGTGTCCGACCACCAGCCGAACATCGTGTAGAGAACGATCGCCAGGCCGATCACGAAAAGCCACGGATTGGCGAGCTCCAGACCGAACAGCTTGAACGAACCGCCGGCAGCGTAGCGCATGAGACCGACGCCACCGAAGGCCATGACGAAGGCGCCGATGGAGGCAAGCAGCGGCCACGGGCTCGGATCGATGATGTGGTAGTCGTGATTTTTCTGATGCGCTCCGGCCATGTCAGTAATCCCCGATAGTCCTATGTGTCGCCCGCCCGGAATAGCCGAAACGGACCTCCTGTCAAAGTCTATTCTCAATTTCCTCGTCCTTCACCGCAGCGACCGGTTTGGACGGCTCGCGCGGATAGAAGGTGTAGGATAGCGTCAGTGTCTTGATGTCCTTGCTCTCGACCGGCTTGACGATCTCCGGATCGACGAAAAAGACGACGGGCATCTCCATTTCCTCGCCCGGCTGAAGCGTCGTTTCGGTGAAGCAGAAGCATTGTACCTTGTTGAAATAGGCGCCCGCCGCCATCGGCGTCACATTGAACGTCGCTTGACCGGTCGTCGGCTTCGACGAAAGGTTCTTCGCCCGGTACATGACCTGCACCGTCTCGCCGATCCTGACGTCGATGTCACGCTGGACCGGACTGAAATCCCATGGCAGACCCGGCCCGACATTGGCGTCGAAGGTCACCTTGACCTTCTCGTCGAGAATAACGTCCGAAGCCTGTTCGACGCGCTGCGTCGTGCCGTTATAGCCAGTCACCCGGCAGAACATGTCGTAGAGCGGAACGGCCGCATAGGCCATGCCGACCATGCCGGCGACGAAGGCAAGGCAGCCGCCGACGATGACGCTGTTGGCGCGTTCCTTCCCGGGTGATTGCGGGGTGTTCGTCATGCGCCGCACCTTCAATGGGCCATGCCGCCGCCGAACTTGATCAGCGTGACGACATAGAACAGCGCGACGAGACCGGCGAGCACCAGGCCGAGCGCGATGTTGCGGCCGCGGCGGGACTTCTTCTGCGCGTCGCTGAGTTTGACGGTTTCCATTAGATGATACCTCCGGCATTGAGCCAGATATGGGCGACAACGTAATCCACGAGCAGGGCCGAGAAGATCGCGAAGAGATAGGCGATCGAGAAGGCGAAGAGTTTCTTCGCCGGCAGCATTTTGAGATCGCCTTCGGGCATGCGCAGCACGGCAAGCGAATACCAGATGAAACCCAGTCCAAGGGCAGCCGCAACGGCTCCGTATCCCAGGCTCGCAAAGCCGAGCAGGGTGGGACAGATGCCGCTCAGCGCGGTCAGGAGCGCGTACACCAGGATCTGCCGCTTGGTCGTCGCCTCGCCGCAGACGTTCGGCATCATCGGCACGCCGACGGCGCCGTAGTCACGCATCTTGAAGAGCGCCAGTGCCCAGAAGTGGGCCGGCGTCCAAAGGAAGATGATGAGGAAGAGCACAATGCTTTCGAGCGACACTCCGCCGGTCACGCAGGCCCAGCCGATCATCGGCGGGAAAGCTCCCGCGGCGCCGCCGATGACGATGTTCTGCGGCGTCGAGCGCTTCAGCCATATCGTATAGATGACCACGTAGAAGAAGATTGTGAAGGCGAGCAATCCGGCTGCGAGCCAATTGACGGCGAGCCCAAGGATGATCACGGAGAACGCCGACAAGGTGAGTCCGAAGCCGAGCGCTTCCTGCGGCAGGATCTTGCCTGCGGGGATGGGACGCTTGGCGGTACGGCTCATCACCGCATCGATATCGGCGTCATACCACATGTTCAGCGCCCCGGAGGCGCCGGCGCCGATCGCGATGCAGAGAATGGCGATGAAGCCGATGACGGGATTGATGGAGCCGGGCGCGAGCACTAGCCCGGCAAAGGCCGTGAAGACGACCAGCGACATGACGCGCGGCTTCAGGAGCTCGAAGTAATCCCGCGCAGAGGCTTCGGACAGGCGCGCTGCGCCTTCCATGCCGACTGCCTCGTGATTGTCGATGAGCGTCATGTCTCTTTCCCGAATTTGCTGCGGAACGATAAGCCGCATCATGCCGGAAGGCCGGCGGGGAGAAGCCGCCGTAACCGGCGGCTTCTGTTCGTTGTCCGTCACTTGATCCGCGGGAGCTGTTCCCACTGGTGGAACGGCGGCGGCGAAGACAGCTGCCATTCCAGCGTGTTGGCGCCCTCACCCCACGGATTATCGCCCGCGACGCGCTTCTTCGCGAAGGCCTCGGCGACGCCGAAGAGGAAGATCAGCACGCCGACCGCGGCGATGTAGGAGCCGTAGGACGATACCATGTTCCAGCCGGCAAAGGCATCCGGATAGTCGATGTAGCGGCGCGGCATGCCGGCAAGACCCAGGAAGTGCTGCGGGAAGAAGATGAGGTTCACGCCGACGAACATCACCCAGAAATGCAGCTTGCCGAGGAACTCGGAGTACATGTAGCCGCTCATCTTTGGGAACCAGTAGTACCAGGCCGCGAAGATCGCAAAGACGGCACCGAGCGACAACACGTAGTGGAAGTGGGCAACCACGTAGTAGGTGTCGTGCAGAGCACGGTCGAGGCCGGCGTTTGCGAGCTGAACGCCCGTGACGCCGCCGACGGTGAAGAGGAAGATGAAGCCGATCGCCCAGACCATCGGAGTGGTGAAGCGGATCGAGCCGCCCCACATTGTTGCGATCCAGGAGAAGATCTTCACGCCGGTCGGAACCGCGATGACCATCGTCGCGAAGACGAAGTAGCGCTGCGTCTGAAGCGACATGCCGACCGTATACATGTGGTGCGCCCACACAATGAAGCCGACGGCGCCAATCGCGACCATGGCATAGGCCATGCCGAGATAGCCGAAAATCGGCTTGCGCGCGAAGGTCGAGATGATGTGGCTGACGATGCCGAAGCCCGGCAGGATCAGGATGTATACTTCCGGATGACCGAAGAACCAGAACAGGTGCTGGAACAGGATCGGATCGCCGCCGCCTTCGGGGGCGAAGAACGTCGTGCCGAAGTTGCGATCGGTCAGGAGCATGGTGATGGCACCAGCCAGAACCGGCAGCGACAGCAGGAGCAGGAAGGCGGTGATCAGAACAGACCAGGCAAAGAGCGGCATCTTATGCAGTGTCATGCCCGGAGCGCGCATGTTGAGGATCGTCGTGATGAAGTTGATCGCGCCGAGGATCGACGAGGCACCGGCGATGTGCAGGCCGAGGATCGCCAGATCCATTGCCGGTCCCGGCATGCCGGACGTCGAGAATGGCGGATAGATCGTCCAGCCGCCGCCGGCACCGTAGGCACCCGCCGGCCCTTCGACGAACATCGAAAGCAGCACGAGCAGGAAGGCCGGCACGATCAGCCAGAACGATATGTTGTTCATGCGCGGGAACGCCATGTCCGGCGCGCCGATCATGATCGGCACCATCCAGTTGGCGAAGCCGCCGATCAAAGCCGGCATGACCATGAAGAAGATCATGATCAGCGCATGGGCGGTGGTGAAGACGTTGAACATGTGCTTGCCGCCGTCGATGGCAGCATCGCCCTCGAAGCCATAGACCATCTGCGCCAGACCGTGGAAGATCTGGATGCCCGGCTCCTGAAGTTCGGCGCGCATGAAGACCGACAGCGTACCGCCGATGATGCCGGCGATGATCGCGAAGATCAGATAGAGCGTGCCGATGTCCTTGTGGTTGGTCGACAGGAACCAGCGCTGGAAGAAGGTCAGCGGCTTGTGCGCGTGGTCCGCGTGGCCATGATCCGAATGATCATGGCGGTGATCGTGATGAACGGCTGTTCCAGCCATGGGTCGAGCTCCCCTTCCGATTACTGTGCGGCGTTTGCGGCGACGTCAACGGTCTTGGCCGCGCCGTCGATGGACGCCATGAGCGCCTTGTTCGCCTCGCCGATATTGGTTGCGGCGGCAGCGAGCCACGCGTCGTATTTCTCTTGCGAAACCACGCGGACGGCGATCGGCATATAGGCGTGATCCTTGCCGCAGAGCTCGGAACACTGGCCATAGTAGAGACCTTCGCGGTCCGCCTTAAACCAGGTCTCGTTGAGACGGCCCGGAACGGCGTCGATCTTCACGCCGAAGGCCGGCATGGCGAAGGCATGGATGACGTCGGCGGCCGTGACCAGGAGACGGACGGTCTTGCCGACCGGGACGACGACTTCGTTGTCGACGGCGAGCAGGCGCGGATAAGCCGCCTTGTCTTCCTTCCCGACGCTTGCGCGATCCTCATCCTTCAAAAGCAGGCTGTCGAAGGACAGCGGATTTTCGCCGACTTCATATTCGTAGGACCAGTACCACTGGTTTCCGGTCGCCTTGACCGTCAGGTCCGGGTTCTGCGGCGGCGTGAGTTGCTCGGTGAGAAGCTGGAAGGAGGGAATGGCCAGGAAGAGCAGAATGATAACCGGACCGACGGTCCAGATCACTTCGATCGCAGTATTGTGGCTGGTCCGCGAAGGAACGGGATTGGCGCCCTCGCGGAATTTCACGACGACGATGATCAGCAGCAGGAGGACCAGGAGCGTGATCGGAATGATGAACCACAATGTGTACTGTTCAAACCACGCGATTTCTTCCATGATGCCCGTCGCGGCCGGCTGAAAGCTCGTCTGCCAGTCGACAGGCTTGTCAGCAAAAGCGCTCGAAGCAAAAAGCAGACAGGCAAGCGCTGCCAGAACTGCATAGGCCTTGTTTTTCACAATTACGTCTCCCCAATGCGCTTGATCAGGATCAATCCCGGAACGCAGAATCCCTGCGATACTGGAAGCGCTTCAAACCACAGTTTGACCAGCGCCGCAACATCTGTGCAATGAACCTCATGCGGCATTTTTGCACAAAGCCAAGTTTTCTCGCCGCCCCCTTCGCGCCGTATCAAAGATTGTGTTAGGGCCCGATCCGCGCCTGGTCTCTACGCTACCACCTCGGAGCAAGCGGCTGCGGCAGAAATGCCCGGCGCGTCTGATACGGGCGAGGCAGGGCCCAATTTCGGCCATATGCCGCTGGAATGTAAGTGGCAGGGCTTTTCATTTATCTCTCTGCACTTCAAGAATAGCCTGAATGATTCGACGTTTTGAGGTTTACATGGGCCTGTCCCTCTTCTCCCGGCTGCCCGCTTTGATCGCGCTCGGAATTGCCGCCTTCGTCTTCCCTGCCGCAAGCATGGCCCAGCAATCGGCCGCGACACCGGGGACGGTAAAGTCGAACCACGGCGCCTGGTCGATCGTCTGCGATCAACCGGCTGGCGCCTCGGCAGAGCAATGCGCGCTGATGCAGAACGTCATCGCCGAGGACCGGCCGGAGGTCGGGCTCTCGGTCGTCGTTCTGAAGACCGCAGATCGCAAGGCGAAGATCCTTCGCGTTCTGGCGCCCCTCGGCGTGCTTCTGCCCAACGGACTTGGTCTCAATGTCGATGGCAAGGATATCGGCCGTGCCTATTTTGTCCGCTGCTTCTCCGACGGCTGCTATGCCGAGGTCGTTCTCGAGGACGAGCTCTTGAAGACGCTGCGCGCCGGCGGGACGGCAACCTTCATCGTCTTCCAATCGCCGGAGGAAGGGGTGGGCATTCCGGTCGACCTCAAGGGTTTCGGCGAGGGCTACGACGCGCTCCCGTAAGTTCCCAGTCACTCTTTAAGTGAAAAAGCCGCTTAAGTGAAAAAGCCGCGCTCCTCGGATGCGCGGCTTCTTTGTGGGCTTGTAAGCCGCGTATGCGCGCTACAGGATCTCGGTCGCGGCAATCTTGATGCCGAAGCCTTCGAGGCCGACATAGTGGCGCTCGCGGGACGAGAGGAGGCGGATGGACGTAATGCCGAGGTCCTTGAGGATCTGGGCGCCAAGACCGATTTCGAGCCATTCGTTTTCGCGCGCCTGCGCTTCCGAATGGGCCTCGCGATCGTGTTTACCCTTTCGCGCGGTCTGTGAGACGCCGACACCGACCGAGCCCTCGCGCAGATAGACGATGACACCCCTGCCCTCTCCGGCGATGCGCTTCATGATCTCATCGATCTGGCGATCGTTGCCGAAGACGTCCGCGCCGACATTCTCGAGGTGAAGACGGACGGGAATGTCGACGCCGTCGCGAACGTCGCCGAAAACGGCGGCAAGATGCTGCATCGGATCCCAGGGCAGCGAATACGTGTGCGCCTTCGCCTTGCCGTAGGCCGTCTCGATCTCGAAGCTATTGGCCTTCTCGATCAAGGTCTCCTTGCGCTGCCGGTAGGCGATGAGATCCGCCACGGAGACCTGTTTCAAACCATGGGCTTCGGCGAACGTCTCCACCTGCGGCCCGCGCGTCACCGTACCGTCGTCATTGACGAGTTCGCAAATGACGCCGATCGGCGGCAGGCTCGCGAGCTTGCAGAGGTCGACGGCCGCCTCGGTGTGACCGGAGCGCATCAGGACGCCGCCTTCGCGCGCCACCAGCGGGAAGATATGGCCGGGCCGCACGAAATCCGTCGCTCCGACGTTCGGATTGGCAAGGTTTCTCACCGTCAAGGTGCGATCGTCGGCAGAAATGCCGGTGGTCGTCCCGTGCTTGAAATCGACGGAAACAGTGAAAGCGGTGGTGTGAGCGGAATCGTTCTCGGCGACCATTGCATTCAGGTTGAGGCGTTTCGCCTCGTCGCGCGGCATGGGCGCACAGACGATGCCCGAAGTGTGCCTGACGATGAAGGCCATCTTCTCGGGCGTGCAATGCACCGCCGCGACGATCAGGTCGCCTTCGTTCTCGCGCCCGCCATCATCGGTGACGACGACGATCTCGCCGGCCTCGAAGGCACGAATGGCCTCGACGACGCGCTTCTGGTCATAGGACATTTTCACTCTTCTCCAGCAAATTGCTACAGCCGACCGGTCTGGCCCCGATCGCGCAGGTAATGATCAGCGATCGTGCAGGCAAGCATGGCCTCGCCGATCGGCACCGCCCTGATCCCGACGCAGGGATCGTGGCGACCCTTGGTGCGCACGTCGACCTCGTTGCCATCGCTGTCGATGGAGCGGCGCTCGGTCAGGATGGAAGAGGTCGGCTTGATCGCGAAGCGCGCGACGATCGGCTGGCCGGTCGCGATGCCGCCCAGAATGCCGCCGGCATGGTTGGACAGGAAGACAGGCTCGCCGTTCGCGCCGATGCGCATCTCGTCCGCGTTTTCCTCACCGCTGAACTCGGCGGCGGCAAAGCCATTGCCGATCTCGACGCCCTTGACGGCGTTGATCGACATCAGGTTCGAAGCGATATCCTGGTCGAGCTTGCCGTAGATCGGCGCACCGATGCCGGCCGGCACACCTTCGGCAACGACCTCGACGACTGCGCCGATCGACGAGCCGGCCTTGCGGACGCTGTCGAGATACTCCTCCCATACGGGAACGATTGCCGGATCCGGCGCAAAGAACGGATTGTTGTTGACCTCGGCCCAGTCCCAATTGGCCCGATCGATCCGGTGCTTGCCGATCTGCACGAGCGCACCGCGAACGACGAGGCCTGGCACGACCTTGCGGGCAATGCCGCCGGCGGCCACACGCGCGGCCGTCTCGCGTGCCGAGGACCGGCCGCCGCCGCGATAGTCGCGAATGCCGTATTTGACGTCATAGGTATAATCTGCATGCCCCGGGCGATAGCGCTTGGCGATCTCGGAATAGTCTTTCGAGCGCTGGTCGGTATTCTCGATCATCATCGAGATCGGCGTTCCCGTGGAGATCATCGTCTCGCCGTCCTCGTCGAGCATCACGCCGGAAAGAACCTTCACAAGATCGTCTTCGCGACGCTGGGTGACGAAGCGCGACTGTCCCGGCTTGCGCTTGTCGAGCCAGGCCTGGATCTCGGCGAGCGTGAATCGGATACCGGGCGGGCACCCGTCGACGACGCAGCCGAGCGCCGCACCGTGGCTCTCGCCCCAGGTGGTGACGCGGAAGAGATGACCGAAGGTATTGTGCGACATGATGGCTACCGGGTTCAGAGTCCGAGTGATCGGACCGGGCGATCCAATCTCTTCGGATCAATTCTAATCGAGTCAGGGCAGAACGCGAACACTGCATTCTTCGTCCTGCTTCCGACGCTGCCCTCTCTTAGTGTAAAGCACTCACTGGGGAAAGAGCTTGCGCTGCTGCGGGAGATTTGCTGCCGGCATGGCGGAGGATTTCGTCGGCGATTCGCTTGGAGTCACCACCTCGGATTGCAGCGCCTGCCGTACCGCCGGGGTCCGAGATAGGCCTCGGTAATCTTTCTTTGGAAAACTTGGCGACAGCAGCCGCAGCAAGGCGCTCAGCACTCCCGTTCATGCTTCGGCGACTTGAAATCCACCGGGCCCGCGTTCACTCTCTCATTCGCCGAAAGCACATTCAAACGAGCAGCTAGAATCCTAAAAAACCACCGCAAAAAAGAACTTTTGCCACAATCGGGGATCAAAGGGTGAAGACAAGAAAATTCGCAAAAGCATGGAAGAGGGCAAGAAGGATGCGATTTGTCATTGCGACGCTCATGGCTACCGCAAGCTTGCTTTCACCGCTCTCGGTCCACGCCGAAAGCGCCGACGTCGAGGCCGTGATCACCAACATCGATACTGAGCGACTGAGCCTATCGCTCGACGACGGCAAGAGCTACCAGGCACCCGAGGAATTCAACTTCGAGGGCCTGGAGGCCGGCGTCAAGGTTCTCGTCTTCTACACCGAAGTCGATGGCAAGCGCGTCATCAACGATCTGGAGATCGTCCAGTAGGACTGTTCCCTCGAATGGATCGGGCAGACGCTCCGCCTTTTTCGCTTAAAGCCAATTGATCGAACCGTCGACGATCTTCAGCAGCCGGTCCTGCGGAATGGCGGCCGCCGCCGCCTCATCCGGCTCCATTTCTCCGAGCAGCTTGAACAGTGTACGAATAACCCCGCCGTGGCTGACGCAGACGGTGGGCTTTCTCACGTCCTTCAGCCAAGCGCCGACCCTCCAGGACAGGATTTCGTAGCTTTCCGCATCTTCGCCAGGCGGAATGAAATCCCACTTTGCCACCCGTCTCGCGGCGATGCGCTCCGGCACCCGGCGTTTCAATTCGCCAAGCGTGAAGCCCTCCCAAGCGCCGAAGGAGACCTCCTTCAGCCGCTCGTCGGTGCGATAGTTGAACGGGTCGAGCCCCATGGCCCGCCTGAGGCGTTCCATGGTGTCGCGCGTTCGACCGAGTGGACTGCTGACGAAATCGAAGCCGGCTGCATCGCGCCCGAGGATCTCTCCAAGAGCCGCGCCATTGCCGGTCGCTTGCTGGCGACCGGTTTCATTGAGGGGAATGTCCTTCTGCCCCTGAAGACGACTCTCGGCATTCCAGTCCGTCTGACCGTGGCGAACCATGTAGATGAGCACAGGTTTCACTCCGGATGAGGCCGCCCACCGTGGGCGCGTCTTATCAGGCACGCGAAGGCCGCTGTCGTGCCCTGCGGATCTTAGATCGAATTCGGTGTAAGGAATCAAGCAGTTGCAGGCAAGAAGCAATCAGTCCTTCAGTACGGAAATATCCGGGGCGTCGACCGACTTCATGCCGATCGTATGATAACCGGAATCGACATGGTGCACCTCACCGGTGACGCCCGTCGACAGATTGGACAGCAGATAAAGCGCCGAATTGCCGACCTCCTCGATCGAAACGGTGCGCTTCAGCGGCGCATTGTACTCGTTCCACTTGAGGATATAGCGGAAATCGCCGATGCCGGAGGCGGCAAGCGTCTTGATCGGACCGGCCGAGATGGCATTGACGCGGATGCCGCGGTTGCCGAGATCGACGGCGAGATACCGCACGCTTGCTTCCAGCGCCGCCTTGGCAACGCCCATGACGTTATAATGCGGCATCACCTTTTCGGCGCCGTAGTATGTGAGCGTCAGCATCGAGCCGCCATCATTCATGATGCGCTCGGCACGCGCGGCAACGGCCGTGAAGGAGTAGACGGAAATATCCATCGTGCGGGCGAAGTTGTCGCGGCTCGTCTCGAGATAGCGGCCCGTCAGCTCGTCCTTGTCGGAGAAGGCGATGGCGTGCACGACGAAATCGATCTTGCCCCACTTTTCCTCAAGCGCCGAGAAGACGGCGTCGATCGTGGCGAGGTCGGTCACATCACAATGCCCGGCCATGAAGGCGCCGAGTTCCTGCGCCAGCGGCTCGACGCGCTTCTTCAGCGCATCGCCCTGCCACGTCAGCGCGATCTCCGCGCCCGCTTCAGACAGAGCCTTGGCGATGCCCCACGCAATCGAGCGGTTGTTTGCGACGCCCATGATGACGCCGCGCTTGCCATTCATCAGACCCGATGCCTGAGCCATGGAATGTCCCCAATACTGTCTGCCTGGACCAGCCGGCGCCGATGCCAGAATTCCCGAAGTCGATGGCACCGCACCACGCCACCATAGATCGGTGCGGCAAAATGTCGAGAATTGCCTATGGCATAGCCGCCAGAGCGGTTCAAGCGCGGCGCGGATCAGGAACTGTTAGTCCCCGTAATATTGGTTCAGCTTGTCATTAAATCGTTACAAATACAGCCCGTCGCGCTGCGACCGCATCAAGTCCGTGATCTTGTCGTCGGGCTTTTCATGCAACACCAAGCGCAACTCGACCAGGAGGTCGCCGCTTTCGCCATCGGGTCCCTTTAAACCCTTGCCGGGAATGCGGATGACCTTGTCGGATCCCGACCATGCCGGGACCACCACCGTCGCGATTCCGCTCGGTGTTTCGATCCTGGTCTCGCAGCCCAGCACCGCATCCTGGAGGTCAAGCGGTAGAGTTGTCGCGAGGTCGAGCCCCTGGGTGCGAAACGGACCGTCCTGACGAACACGCAAGGTCGCGACGACGTCGCCGCGGGTCATACCGGCGACGCGGTATCCCTGCTCCTTCAGGCGAATCACCTGTCCGTCGATCGCGCCAGGCGGAATTGCTACCTTCACCATTTCGCCGTCCGGAAGCTCCATGGCGACACGCGATCGGTTCATCACCTCTTCGATGCTGACGGGCAGATCGACGACCAAATCCGGCACCTTCTCCGCGGTTTTTGCAATCCGGTCCCGAATGCGCCGGACGATCGCCGCGACCAGTTCCGTCCCGGGCGCAGCAGATCGCCGGACCGTCGCCTCCGTCTTCGCAGGCTCCTGTTTCGTCTCGGCCGTCGGCTCCGGCTTTGCCTCGGCAGCGGGACCGGCCTTCTCGGCGGAGCGCGGCGACGAGGCCTTCGTACCGGATGGCGCGGGCTGCGGATCGACGCCGAAGATTCGCGATATCGCCTCTTCGGCGCTTTCCGCGGCGACTGGCTCCTCGGCCGGCTCGGGGCCGCGCATCTTCTCTTTCATTGCTTCCATGCGACGCAATTCCGCCTCGCGCCGCGCGTGGTCGTAGCGGCTCCGGCGCGCCGGATCCCGCAGCACTTCGTAAGCCCTGCCGGCTTCGGCAAAACGTTCCGTCGCCAGCGGGTCATCCTGATTATGGTCCGGGTGGATCGCTTTGGCGACAGAGCGCCAGGCGGCCTTGATTTCCTCCTGCCCGGCACCGCGACGCACGCCGAGGATTTGATAGGGATCGCGCATGGCTTGTCACCACAGTCTTTGAACGGCCACGCTTCGCGGCGGCTCGTCTACGCATTACGAAGGCAGCCCGTGATGGGCCGGTTTACTCACAGGCGATGATCCAGGGAAGTTGCTAACTAACGGTTAGTTGGTCCCTCCCCCGGCAGCGGATCCGGACGGTACGGGGCGTCGGTCCGCGCCTTTGCGCGATTGTGGTTAACCGCGGATTTCAGCCCTGCGGGCCGAAGCTCGTCAGATACCACTCGCCGTTGTCGAGCCGGCAGGTCCTGCCGTCGAACTTGGCGATGCCTTCAAAGGAGTGGCGCGTTGTCGTGAAACGGCGGCAGAGCACGCCGGAAGCATGGTCTTCCTCGATACTGCTGATGACGCCGGCGCTGCCCGACGAGGTATTGGCCCAGGGAATGGCGCTGCCGCCCGAAGCGATATCGGCGGAGGAAACAGCGTTGCGCACGGCGACGGCGTCAGACAGACCATCGGACGTCTTGGCGACCGGCACGGTCCCGGTCGCGACGGAGCGATCGACGCTGGAATTTCCGAAGAGGTCGAGACCGGACCCCATGCATCCTGGGAGCGCGAAAATGCTCAGGCAGAGTGCCGCACTGCGCAGCAACGCAATGGAAAAGCCCTTCTTGCCATCGATCCACTTTGCTATGTCTTGCACGGCAATCCTGTCAGACTCGCCAGAGCCGAGCACAGAGCGACGACGCACTGGCAGGCTCCGACAATTTTCGATGCGGAAACACGATCGGGCTCATCCCAACGCGTCCCCGCGCCAGATACACGGCATAGGAAGGCAATATGACCGCGAATGAGTTAATAACCGGTGACTTCACGGAAGCAGACGAGCCCTTTTCCCTCTTTGGCACATGGCTGAAGGACGCCGAGAAAAGCGAGGTGAATGACCCCAACGCGGTCGCCCTTGCGACCGTCGATCCCGATGGACTGCCCAATGTGCGCATGGTGCTGCTCAAGGGTTTCGACGAACGCGGCTTTGTCTTTTACACGAATTTTGAAAGTCAGAAAGGCCAGGAACTGCTGGCCACCCGCAAGGCGGCCATGTGTTTCCACTGGAAGTCGCTGCGCCGCCAGGTGCGCCTGCGCGGGCCGGTGGAAATCGTCACGAACGAAGAGGCGGATGAATATTTCAGGAGCCGACCGCGCGGCAGCCGCATCGGCGCCTGGGCCTCGAAGCAATCCCGCCCGCTCGAGAGCCGCTTTGCCCTGGAGAAGGCCGTCGCCGAATTCACCGCCCGTCACGCAATCGGCGAGATCCCGCGCCCGCAATGTTGGTCCGGTTTCCGCATCCGGCCGACCTCGATCGAGTTCTGGCACGACCGTCCGTTCCGACTGCATGATCGCGTCGAGTTCCGTCGCCCGGTTCCGGAAGGGGGTTGGGAGAAGGTGCGGATGTATCCCTGACCGAGGCGTAGCAACTTATGGCGCGGCGAGCCGGAACGGGATGCCGGAGGCCAGCGCTGATACATGCCGCTCGCTCTGGAAATGACCGTTCAGCGATATCCGAGGCACGGCGTGAAGGTTGACGCCGGAGGAAAGCGTGCCCGGCTCCGTCGTCACCGCAACGGTAAAGCCGAGATCCGCGGCCAGCCGATGGTCGCGGGCCGAAACCGTCGACCGGTAGCCGTAGGGATAGGCGATCGTCGACGGAGGCCTGCCGGTGATCGCCGCGACGCGTGCGGCGGATGAGGCGATTTCCCGGCGGGCCTCGTCGTCATCGAGCCGTGCCAGCGCCCGGTGGCTGATCGTATGCGCGCCAAGGCGCGCGAGCGGACTTGAGATCAAGTCACGAAGACCGCTTTCGTCGAGCGTCAATCGCCCGGTGATGGCGAAGGGGTCGATTCCACAGGCGTTCGCAGTACGATTCAGAGCCGCCACGGCGCTCGCCTCATCGACGCCATGGATGTAAGCGGCGATGCGATCGAAGGCCGCTTGCTTCTGCCTGTACGTGCCGCTCGACACCGAAACCGCACCATCACCAAAGTCGAAGCGGAACTCGCGGCAAGCGGACAGCAAATCGGCAAGCGTTTCCCACCACAGGGTGTGGGTGCGATCGACATAACCGGCCGTGACGAAGACGGTGAAGGGGACGCCGTGTTTTTCGAACACGGGCAGCGCCCATTCGAGATTGTTGCGGTAGCCGTCGTCCAGGGTGAAGCAGGCGAAGGGCCGATCGTCGACCGAGGCGAGCCATTCCGGCAGCTCTTCTAGAGCAACGAAACGGTAGCCGTCGCGCTTCAACATCAGGATCGTTTTTTCAAGAAACGCCGGGGTGATTTCCAGATGGGCGTTGGGATCGAAGTCCCGATGCCCCTTGGGGCGGACATGATGCAGGGTAAAGACGGCGCCGCGACCGCGCGCCTTCCCCATCAGACCGACACGTGCGAGGAGATGGGCGGCCTCGAGCCCGCCGGCAATTGCGGCCCGCCTCAAATGGTTGCGGACCATCTTTGCGAGCGAGTGTTTCATCTTTCTCCGCTGTCCCGCACTGATTGCGGGACGCGATACACCCGCCCCGCCGCAATTGCCGCAGCTTTACGCCACCTCTGTTAAGCCTTGCTGAATCGACCCGCGCGTTCATAAGTCGGGGCAAAGCTCAAAAAGGGGGCTGCCTTTATCGATTTTCGGCCTTAATGTTACGACAAGTCCACGGCCGTCACGTCCTGATACGTTTCGCGTGCCAGAACTACGGGGCTCAAGGGGGGGATCATGAAGAACTTGCAATTTGCCTTGGCCGCGATCGTGGCATTCGTCGCCGCCACCGCATCGGCTTTCGCTGGCAGCGCTTCTCTCGTCATCGACGCCCGCAGCGGCAGGATTCTCTCCGCCGAGAACGTCGATGAGCTGAATTATCCCGCGTCGTTGACGAAAATGATGACGCTTTACCTGACCTTCGAAGCGCTGCACCGGGGCGAGATCAACTGGCAAACCCCGGTGCCGATGTCGAAGGAGGCGGCGCGCAAGCCCCCGACCAAGCTCGGCCTCAAGCCTGGCGATGCCATCACCGTCGAGCAGGCCGTCTACGGCATGATCGTCCATTCCGCCAATGATGCCGCTGCGGCGATGGCGGAAAAGCTCGGCGGGTCCGAAGCCGCCTTTGCCCAGATGATGACGGCGAAGGCGCGCCGGCTCGGAATGACGCGCACCATCTTCGTCAACGCATCGGGCCTGCCTGCAAGCCAGCAGGTGACGACGGCGCGCGATATGGCGAGGCTCGGCATGGCGCTGCTCAGGGACTTTCCGCGGGAATATCGACTCTTTTCGGCGCAGAGTTTCAATTTCCGCGGCCGGGTGATCCGCGGCCACAACAAGCTGATGTATCGCTACAACGGCATGGACGGCATCAAGACCGGGTATACCAACGCTTCCGGTTTCAATCTCGTCAGCGCCGTCAGTGACGGTAACCGCCGCGTCATCGGCGTCGTACTCGGCGGGCGGACGGCGAAGAGCCGCGACAACAAGATGGCCGCGCTGCTCGATCAGCATTTGGGCCGGGCGCCCGCGACGGGCGACGGCCCGGCAATCGCCGCGGCGAAGCCGCTCGACACGGTCGAAGTCGCAACCTTGCCCGGCGTGTCGCTCTATTCCGAACCCAATCGTGCTGGGAAAAACGTCAAGGCAGCGATCATGGCGGCGTCGACGGCTGCCGTGGTTCCGGCGGATCGGCCAACTGCCATTCAGGAGGTTGCGAGCACCGAGCCTAAGGCCAATGCCTACTGGCAGATCCAAATTTCGACGTCACCCACTGCGGAAGCTGCGCGCAGGATCCTCGTCGAGGCACAGTCGGCCGGCGGTGCCGCTCTGCTCGGCGCTTCGCCCCATACGGATGTGGACAGCAGCGGCAAGCGCTACCGCGCCCGCTTCATCGGCTTCGCCAGCCGGGAGGCAGCCGCCTCAGCCTGCAGCATCCTCAAGAAACGGTCCTATGACTGCTTGCTGCTTCGCGGCCGCAGCTAGCGTGAGGCCAACCGACGAACATAGAATTTCGTATCGACGCCCATGACGGGAAAGCTCGCCGGCAGATCTTGCCTGGCGATTTCGACAAAGCCGTTCTTTTCGTAGAACCGATGGGCCGCGAGGAACTTCTCGGTCGTCCCGAGGTAGATCGCCTCTATCTTCCGCTGTTCGGCATGGGCGAGGAGCGCTTCGAGCAGGCGGGCGGCCACGCCGTGTTCGCGGCCACGAAAGTCGGACGCGACGAACATCTTGCGCAAGGCTGCCTCAGCGCCTCCGATATCCTTCAGGGCAAGCGTGCCGACGATCCGCTCTCCAACGGCCGCAACCCAGAAGTCGCCGTCGCCCGTCTGATAGAATTCGGGGATTGCCCGAAGATCCGGCTGATCTTCGGCAGTGACGGCGATGCCGAACTCCTCCTGCTGGATTGGCAGGATAAGGTCTATGACACCTTCCTCATCTGCCGCGGAAAAACGCCGGATTTGCAGAGTTTCTCGCGACTGGCTGGTCATTCCGCCTTGCCTATGCCTGGGTGCCGCCGACGGTGATCTGGTCCATCCTGAGATGCGGCTGGCCGACGCCGACAGGCACCCATTGGCCGCCCTTGCCGCAATTGCCGATGCCGGTGTCGAGCTTCATATCGTTGCCGACCATCGTCACCCGCTTCATCGCATCCGGCCCGTTGCCGATCAGCATCGCGCCCTTGACCGGCGCGCCTACCTTGCCATCCTCGATGAGATAGGCTTCGGTACAGCCGAACACGAACTTGCCCGAGGTGATATCCACTTGGCCGCCGCCGAAGGAAACGGCATAGATGCCTCGCTTCACCGAGGCGATGATTTCATCTGGCGTACGGTCGCCGGCGAGCATGTAGGTGTTGGTCATGCGCGGCATCGGCACATGGGCATAGCCCTGGCGGCGGCCGTTGCCGGTCGGCTTCATGCCCATCAACCGCGCGTTCTGCCGGTCCTGCATATAGCCGACGAGCTTGCCGTCCTCGATCAGGACGTTGTAGCCGGAGGGCGTGCCCTCGTCGTCGATCGAGATCGAACCGCGCCGCGCCTCGATCGTTCCGTCATCCACGACGGTGACGCCCCTGGCCGCCACCTGCTCGCCGAGCAACCCGGCGAAGGCAGAGGTTTTCTTGCGATTGAAATCACCTTCCAGGCCGTGACCGACCGCTTCATGCAGCATCACTCCGGGCCAGCCGGAAGCGAGCACGACGTCCATCGTTCCCGCCGGCGCATCGATCGCTTCGAGATTGACGAGCGCCTGCCGCAACGCCTCGTCGGCGCCGCGCTTCCAGTTCTCTTCCGTGATGAAATCGCCAAAGCCGCGCCGTCCGCCGATGCCGAAGGAACCGGACTCCTGCCGGTCACCCTCGCCAACCACGACCGAGATGTTGATGCGCGTCATCGGCCGCACGTCGTGAACGCGATGTCCATCCGACCTCAAAATGTCCACCACCTGCCAGCTTGCGGCGATCGTCGCCGTCACCTGCCTGACCTTGGGCTCCTTGGCGCGCAGGTAGGCGTCGATCTCCCGGAGCAACGTTACCTTGGTCTCGAAGCTCGGTTCGCCGATCGGGTTTTCATCGCCATAGAGCTTCTTGTTGGTGCGCTGCGGGGCAGCGGCATAGGAGCCGGAATAGCCGCGGGTCACCTGCCCTACCGCGTCCGCCGCCCTCTTCAAGGCGGCAACCGATAGTTCCCCGGCATGGGCGTAACCGACCGCTTCGCCGGCGACCGCCCGCAGGCCGAAGCCCTGGTCTGTGTTGAAGCTGCCGCCCTTCAGGCGGCCATTGTCGAAGGAGAGCACCTCCGCCTGGGCATGTTCGAGGAAGAGTTCGCCGTCGTCGGCGCCGGCAAGCGTCTCGGAGAGAACCTTGCGGACCGTCGCCTCGTCCGCATCGAACAGGCTTATGAGGTTGGTGTCCATCGTTCTGCTCCGCGTCGTGAAGGATTCCTCGTTCCATTTAGGAAGCCCGGCGCCGCAAGCCAAGAAAAATCGATCAGGACCGCGCGGCGTTCCAGCCGTCGAGCAGATTGACGTCTCCGACGCCAGCGAAGCGGGCGATCCGATCGAGTTCGGCCATCACCTTCTCGATACGGCCGGACGACGCCTTGACGCCGTCTTCGAGCCAGAGGCGCCGGACGTCGAGGCTGCCGCGCTTGCGGTCGGCCTTCATGTCGATGCGGCCGATCAGCCGGTCGCCTTCGAGAAGGGGAAAAACATAGTAGCCGTATTCGCGCTTCGCCTCCGGGACGAAGACCTCGATGCGGTAGAAGAAGCCGAACAGCCGTTCTGTCCGGTTCCGGTCGCGCAGCAGGGGATCGAAGGGGCTCAACACGCGAATGCGCGAAGGCGGATCTGGAAGATCGCCGAGATTGTCCGGAAAGCCCGCGAAGGCATAGGACGGCCGCGGCTTGCCGCCATTGGCGGCCTCGATGACGATCTCGCAAAGTTCGTCGCGATGATCGGCAACCCAGGTCTTCGCCTCCTCGGGCGAGACGAGATCCCAGAAGCCGGCGATCTCCCCATGCGTTGCAAAGCCGAGGCGTTCGAGGGCGCTCCGGCAGGCCCAGTCGATAAATTCGGGATGGCTCACATCGCCTTCGTAGTGATGCGCCGGAATGACCCGTTCGGTGAGGTCATAGACCTTCTGAAAATTGACGCGACGGGCGATCGCGAGCCTGCCCTGCCGCCAGAGCACCTCCAGGGCGGTCTTCGACGGATGCCAGTTCCACCAGCCGCCGGATTGGTGATGATCCTCTTTCAAGTCGCGCGCCATGACCGCCCCGCCGCTGGCGATCCGCTCGTAGGTTTCGTCGCATCCCGCGTCGAACCCCTCGCCGCGCCATTTGCGCCAGCGCTCGCGGAGCGTTTCGCTCTCCCATTTGAAGCGATGTTTCCAATAGACGAAGAATGCGCTCGGAATGATCGAAGCATCGTGCGTCCAGTGCTCGAAGAGTTCGCCGTCCTCCTCGAGGAGCTCGTTCAGATGTTCGCGTCGATAGGTCTGGTTACGCGAAAACAGGATCTGATGATGGGCGCGCTCCACGGTTGCGATGCTGTCGACCTGGACGAAACCGATGTCCTGGATCAACCGCAGGAGACCCTCCTTGCCGAGCGCGCGATGCGGCGCTGTGGAGAGACCCTGCTTGGCGAGAAAGATGCGCCGGGCATCGCGGTTGGAAAGGCGAATCATCATGCAGGAGAGAGTAGGCTTTTATTCCCAATTTTCAAATACACCGCGAAGCGAAGCGCATTGCCCTTGCAGATCGAGTTGCCTATAGAGCCACCCACGACAACTCACGAGGAACTGGGATTGGACATCCGCTTTACCGATTGCACGGTTCGGTTCGGCGAACGGGTTGCGCTCCACCCCCTGACGCTTGCCCTCGACGAACGGCGGATCGGCATCATCGGCCTCAACGGCTCCGGCAAGACGACCTTCGCGCGACTGATCAACGGGCTCGTCAAGCCGACGACGGGCCGTGTCTCGGTCAACGGACTCGACACGGTGAAGGACGATAGGGCGGTGCTTGCCGAAGCCGGCTTCATCTTCCAGAATCCGCAGCACCAGTTGATCATGCCTATCGTTTCCGACGACATTGCCTTCGGGCTCAAGAATCGCGGGCTGCCGGCTCACGAAATCTCGTCGCGCACGGAAGCGGTGCTGTCCCGTTTCGGCGTCAGCCATCTGGCGCGGCGGCGGGTGCACGAGCTTTCCGGCGGGGAAACGCAGCTCGTCGCCATGGCGAGCGTCGTCGTCACCGGACCGAGAATCCTGATTCTCGACGAGCCGACCAACCAGCTCGACCTGCGCAACCGCCGCATGGTTTCAGAAACCATCGATGCGCTCGATGAGGACACGATCGTCATCACCCACGACCTCGGGCTGGTCGAAGGGGTGGAGCGGCTCCTGCTCTTTCATGAGGGTCGTCTCGTCGCCGACGGGAGTCCGGACGATACCATCCGCTACTATCACGAGGTGGCCGGATGCTGACGAGCCTTTATGTGGAAGGACAGAGCTGGTTCCACCGGGTGCCGGTGCGCCTGAAGCTCATTGCGCTCCTCGTCCTCAGCGTGGCGCTCTTCACCACGAATTCGCCGCTTCTGCTGCTGCCGGCCTTTCTCGGCTGCGGCGCGCTCTACCTTTCCCTCGGCATGACGGCGCACGAAGCGTTTTCGCGCGTCGGCTTCGTCCTGTTCACTATCCTCGTGCTCGCCGCGGTCAATCTCTTCCTTGTTCCGGTCCCCCAGGTGGTCGCTCTCATCCTGCGGTTGACGGCCCTCGTACTCCTTGCCGCCGCCGTCACGGCGACGACGACGATCGGCGCCTTCATGGACGAGATCACCATTCTTCTGAAACCCCTGGAGCGCCTTGGCCTGTTGCGGGCGGCCGACGTCAGCTTGGCGCTCGGCCTCGTCCTGCGCTTCGTTCCGGATATCTTCGCCCGATATCAGGCGATCAGCGAGGCGCACCGCGCGCGAGGACTGCCAATCCGCCCGCTGACGATCATCGGGCCGCTGATCATCCTGACGCTGAAAGATGCGGATACGATCGCCGCGGCCATTGACGCCCGCGGATTTCGCCGCCAATAAATTCGCGCTTTCTAATAAAGGGTAGGACCACATGAACACCAGAGACCTCGTCCTCATTGCGCTCTTCGCCGCAATCGTCGTCGTGCTCGGCCTCATCCCGCCGATCACGCTCGGCTTCATCCCCGTTCCGATCACGGCGCAATCCATGGGCGTCATGCTCGCCGGCTGCATCATCGGCGCAAGACGCGGCGCGCTATCGTTCCTGCTGTTCATCCTGCTGGTCGCCATCGGCCTGCCGGTGCTGTCGGGTGGCCGCGGTGGGCTCGCCGTCTTCGCCGGCCCCTCGGGCGGCTTCATCCTCGGCTGGGCGGTCGCCGCCTACGTCACCGGGCTGATCGCCGAGCGCTTCGTACAGCCGGGGAATTCGGAAGGGCGCCAGTTCGTCGGTTTCTTCCTCGCCTCGGTGATCGGCGGCATCGTCGTCCTCTACGCGATCGGCGTTCCGTGGCTCTCCGCGGTTACCGGCACGCCGCTGATGACCGCCGCGACCGGTTCGCTCGTGTTCATTCCGGGCGATCTCCTCAAGGCGGCGATCGCGACGCTCGCCGCCCGCGCCGTCTACGCCGGCTACCCGCTGCTGCCGGCCCGCGCCTGACGCGATGCCGCTTGCGAGCGCCATAATGCTGCATGCGGGCGAGCGCCCGCACGCCCCGGCCTTCCGCATGGAGGGCCGGGTTTTCACATTCGGCGAGCTTGCTGCCGCGGCAGGCCACATTCTCCATGCGATCGAACAATCGGCCTTGCACGCAACCGGGCACAGCGTGCTTTCCGGCCGCGTGCGGCTGATTGCCCTCGAAACCGGCAATCACCCGCTCTTTGCCGCGGCCTTCATCGCCGCAACGTCGGGCGGCAATTGTGCCGCGGTCGTCGATCCGCACCTGCCGGAATCGACGCGCCGGCGGATGACGGAA
The DNA here is from genome assembly GCF_000265205.3 of Sinorhizobium fredii USDA 257. NCBI lineage: Bacteria > Pseudomonadati > Pseudomonadota > Alphaproteobacteria > Hyphomicrobiales > Rhizobiaceae > Ensifer > Ensifer fredii. The sequence goes on along the minus strand of NC_018000.1, from coordinate 656,901 downwards.
AAACTGCGGCCGGAGATCGTCATCCGCGCGGACGGCGATCTTCTGCAACTGGACGTGCCCTCCGCCGGGCAAACGCATGCACTAGAGGCCTTCGACGGTTCGTCACCGATTCGCGTCGGCGACCGGGCGGAACCTTTTCTCGTCGTCTTCACCTCCGGCACCACCGGCGAGCCGAAGGCGATCATCCGCGACCGAAGATCCTGGCGCCTCAGCCTCGAAACTGGTCGGAATTTCTTCGGCATTGGACCGGAAACGACGACCTACGCGCCCGGACCTCTGGCACACGGACTGGCACTTTACGCGCTTGTCGAGAGCCTTGCGGCGGGGGCCGAATTCATCGGCGCACGTCATTTCCAGCCGCGCCAGGCGCTCGAAGTTATTGGCGGCGCCGATGCAAAACGCCTGGTGCTGGTGCCGACAATGCTGCGGCGGCTTTGCGAACAGGCCGAAGGCGCTGCATTGACCTCCGTCGAAAAGATCACCGTCGCCGGCGCCAAGCTCACGCCGGCGGACCGGAGCGCTGCCGCCAGCACCTTCCCGACGGCTGAAGTGACCGAATATTACGGCGCATCGGAACTTGGCTTCATCACCGTCGCCGGCGCAGACGATCGTCACGCGGCGACCGCGGTGGGCAAGGCATTCCCTGGCGTCCGGCTGGCCGTCCTCGACGATCACGGCAATAGCTTGTCGCCGGGGGAAACCGGGACGATCTTCGTCGAAAGCGCGCTGATATCGGACGGCTACATCCCTGGCGGCGACGGCGTCGGCTTTCGCCGCCAGGGACGGCTCGCAACCGTCGGCGACCTCGGTTTTCTCGATGAGGACGGCACCCTGCATCTGATCGGCCGCGCCGGCGGCATGGTGCTTTCCGGCGGCAACAATATCTATCCCTCCGAAGTCGAGGCCGCGATCATGAGCGCCGCCGGGGTAAGCGCGGTGCTGGTCTTCGGTCTCGATCATCCGGATCTCGGCAGCGAGCTTGCAGCAGTCATCCAGCCGAACGTTGGTACGTTCGAACGTGAGGCGCTCGAGCGTCATCTTGCTGCCGCCCTGCCGCGCTACAAACACCCGCGCAAGATCTGGTTCTGCCGGGAGATGCCGATGACCGCCTCCGGCAAGATTGCGGCCGGTCAACTGCGGCAATGGATCGCGGAGGGAAACGGTGTCCTTGAACGGCTCTTCTGATCCCGCTCGCACCCCGGTCGTCATCGCGGCGCTGCGCACCCTGATCGGCCGCGTCAACGGCAGCCTTGCGACGATCGAGCCGGCAACCCTTGCCGCCTTGCTGCTCGACAGGATCGTCACGGACACCGGTATCGACCGGAACGAGATCGACGACGTGCTTCTCGGCAACGCCGCAAACAGCGCCGGCAATCTCGCTCGTCTTGCTGCTCTCGAAGCCGGCTTGCCGGTTTCCATTCCCGGCGTGACCGTCGACCGCCAGTGCGGCTCCGGGCTCGAAGCGATCGTCCTTGCAGCACGGCAGATCCAGGCCGGCGCCGGGCGGTACTTTCTCGCCGGCGGCACCGAAAGCGCCAGCCGTGCGCATATCCGGCTTCGCCCGCCACTGGCGCGTGGCGAGGAACTCCAACCGGTGAAGCGCGCGCGCATGGCTCCCGATCTCATCGGTGATCCCGATATGGGGGTCGCCGCGGAGAACGTCGCCACCGCCTGCGGCATCTCGCGCCAGCGCCAGGACCAGTTTGCCCTCGAAAGTCATCGCCGTGCCGTGGCGGCCGAGACTGCGGGCCGCTTCGCGCGCGAGATCGTCCCGGTTCCGACACCGGCCGGCCTCATCGCCAGCGACGAGTGCCCCCGCGTCAACGCCTCGGCCGAGACGCTTGCCCGGCTGAAGCCGGTCTTCGTCAAGGACGGCACCGTCACCGCCGGCAACTCCTGCCCGATCAACGACGGCGCGGCAATCGTGCTGGTGACGTCGCTCGCCGAAGCGCGCCGGCTTGGCGCGCCCTTTGCTCTCGAATTCGTCGATGCGGCGACGGCGGGCGTCGATCCCAACCTGCTCGGCCTCGGTCCGATCCCGGCAATGGCGAGGCTTCGTGCCCGCAATCCGGCGCTCGACGTCGCCGATATCGAATTCATCGAGTTCAACGAGGCCTTCGCCTCACAGGTCCTCGGCAGTCTCCACCAGCTCGATATCCCATCGGAACGCGTCAATCGCGATGGCGGTGCGATTGCGCTCGGCCATCCCTACGGGGCTTCCGGCGCGATTCTCGTCGGCAGGCTGTTTTCGCAAATGCTCACCGCCGCAACGGATAGCGAGGGTCTGGTGATGATGGGGGTCGGAGGCGGCATGGGCGTCGTCGCCCATTTCCGCACGCTCAAGCTCGGTCACGCCGTGTAGCCGGCGAGCCAGTCGCGCGTCGCGGCCGGCAACGGCACCGGCTGATGGCGAGCACGCTCGACGGCGACCCAGACGATCTCGACCTCCGCCGCGAGGTGGCCGACGGCCTCGACGCGCACGGCAAAGCTCACCGAGCTGCCGCCGATCTTCGCGACGGATACAATGAAACGGGCCGGCTCGTCGAAGCGCAAGCCGCGATGGAAGAGGCAGGCCGAGCGGCGCACCAGATAGGCCGGCTCGTCCTTCATCTGCGGCCGATGGCGCCAGAGATTGGCGAGTGCCGCCTCGGCATGCGCGTAGTAGGCCGCATTGTGCATGTGGCCATGCATGTCTATATCGCGAAACGGAATGCGGACTTCCGTGACATTTTCCCGCTCTGTGCCGTCCATGCGAGGCCTCTTACATGCGCTCCACCCTCGTTAGACAGTTTGGCGATCCCGAACAAGTCATCGAGCTTGTCGACGCCGCCCGCGTCGACCCGGCGGCCGGCGAGGTCGAGGTCGAAATCTCGCTTGCGGCGATCAACCCCTCGGATCTGATCCCCGTCACCGGCGCCTATCGCGCCCGCACCGACCTGCCCTTCGTGCCCGGCTTCGAGGGCGTCGGCGTCGTCTGCCGCGTCGGAGCGGGCGTGGAACACCTGAAACCCGGAGACCGGGTCATTCCGATCGGCGCCAGCGGGCTATGGCAGCAACTCCTCGTCCGCCCGGCCGATTGGTGTTTTTTAGTGCCGGACGACCTGAGCGACGCCGAGGCGGCGATGAGCTACGTCAATCCCCTGACGGCGCTGCGGCTCGTCGAGGCCCTGCGCATGCATTTTGGCTCTCTCGCTGGCCGTAGCGTCGGCGTGACGGCGGCAGGCTCGGCGATCGGCGGGATGCTGATGAAGCTGCTTGCTCTGGAAGGTTTGGCGCCCACGGCGATTCTCCGCAGCGAAGAAAGCCGCAGCCGCGTCAGTGAGGAATATCCGACCATCGTTGCCGACGGCAGCAATCTACCGGCAGGGACGCGGTTCGACGCCGTCCTCGATGCCGTCGGCGGGACGCTAGCGGCCGAACTGATCGTCCGATCCCTCCATCCGGGCGGGACCTTTATCCAGTACGGCGCCCTGAGCGGCATTCCTGTCCCGCAGGCGGCGATCGCCGCCCGTGCGGACGTTCGCTTCGCCTTCCTGTGGCTGAGGACCTGGGTCCACTCCGCCGGGCGCGAAGCACTCGAAGCCGCCTTTGCCAGAAGCTTCGCGGGCCTCCGTGACGGGCTGTTCGCCAGCCCGGTCGCCGCAACCTACCCGTTGAGCCGGCTGGGCGAGGCCTTGGCGCACCAGGCTGATCCGCTTCGCAACGGCAAGATCCTGCTCGATCCGCGCTGTTGAAAATCGGTACTTTTGCGGTGGCGGCCATGGATTTTGACAGTCGCGCGCACTAGCTTTCCGCGGATGACCACGCATCTCTATGAAAATGCGCTCTTCCAGGAGCACAAAGTTCCGGAGGGGCACCCGGAGCGCCCGGACCGGCTGAGGGCGCTGAACCTCGCGCTGGAGCATCCGAATTTCGCGCCGCTCAAGCGTGTCGAGGCATCGAGGGGCAGCGAGGAACTGGTGCTGCTCGCCCATACGGAGGAGCACCTTCGGTCGATCGCCCGGGCAGTCCCGGACGACGACATTAGCCAGATCGAAGCCGACACCTATGCGAGCCCGTCAAGCTTCGAGGCGGCGCTCACCGGGATCGGCGGCGCCGTCGCGGCCATCGACGCGGTTTTCGTCGGCGAGGCCGACAACGCCTTCGTCGCGGCGCGCCCGCCGGGCCACCACGCCGAGAAGAACAAGGCGATGGGCTTCTGCTTCTTCAACACGATTGCGATCGCCGCGCGCTATGCGCAGAAGGCCCACGGCGTCGAACGAGTCGCCATCGTCGACTGGGACGTACACCACGGCAACGGCACGCAGGACATCTTCTGGAACGACCCGTCGGTGCTCTTCTGCTCCACCCACCAGATGCCGCTCTATCCGGGCACCGGCGCCAAGGAAGAGACGGGTGTCAAGCACAATATCGTCAATGCGCCGCTCTCCCCCAACAGCGGCAGCGAACATTTCCGCGACGCTTTCAGGACCCGCGTGCTATCCGCTCTCGACAATTTCCGCCCAGACCTGGTGCTCATCTCCGCCGGTTTCGACGCGCATTACCGCGATCCCCTGGCCCAGATCAACCTCGTGGCGGAGGACTTCGACTGGGCGACCGGACGACTGATGGAGGCCGCCGGCAAGAGCGCCGGCAACCGAGTGGTCAGCATGCTCGAGGGCGGCTATGACCTGCAGGGTCTCGCCGAATCGGCGGCCATGCACATAATGAGACTGATGAGAGGGTAATCGATGAACAACAACAATGCGCAGCCGGACGTCTCTGCCCTCTCCTTCGAGCAGGCGGTCGAGGAGCTGGAACGGATCGTCTCGGCCCTCGAACGCGGCGATGTCGCGCTCGACAAGTCGATCGAAATCTATGAGCGCGGCGAAGCCCTCAAGAAGCATTGCGAGACGCTGCTGAAGGCTGCAGAGGACCGCATCGAGAAAATCCGCCTCGACCGCAACGGCAAGCCCCAAGGCGTCGAGCCGCTCGACGCGGAACAGTGAACGTCGCGGAAACGCAGCGTCTTCAAGTCAGCTCTACCAGGAGGATGGGATCGGGGATAGCCTCACGCGGAAACGCCCACAAACGGAGCGATTGCCATGTCCTTCTTTCCCGGTCCCGATCCGCTCGCCGGCGACAAGCCGGCCTGTGACGCCATCGAGCATCTGATCATCCCGCGCACCAGCGATATCGGCGGCCTCGAGGTGCGCCGGGCACTTCCGACGGCGCGGCGCCGGCTCGTCGGCCCGTTCATCTTCTTCGACCGCATGGGACCGGCGCTGCTGCGCGCCGGACAGGCGATCGACGTCCGCCCGCATCCGCATATCGGCCTATCGACGGTCACCTATCTCTTCGACGGCGAGATCAAGCATCGCGACAGTCTCGGTACCGAAATGGTGATCCGTCCCGGCGACGTGAACCTGATGACGGCGGGCCGCGGCATCGTGCATTCCGAGCGCTCGCCGGAAAACCAGCGCGGCCAGGAACGCTCGCTGTCCGGATTGCAGACCTGGCTGGCCTTGCCCGACGACAAGGAAGAGGTCGATCCGGTCTTCGCACACACCGAGGAGCGCATGCTGCCGCATCTTGCCGAGGGCGGCGTCCGCGCGCGAGTCGTCATCGGCCGCTTCGAAGGCGCCGCCTCGCCCGTCTCTGCTTTCACCGATACGATCTATGTGGACCTGTCGATCGAGGCCGGCCGCAGCGCTCCCTTTGCCGCCCATTGGGAAGAACGCGCCATCTATATTCTCTCGGGCGAAGCGGTCATCGCGGGCGACCATTTCGCCGACAACCAGCTTCTCGTCTTTCGGCCCGGGGACGAGATCACCATCACTGCGGGGCCATCCGGCTGTCACGTCATGCTCTTCGGCGGCGCGGCACTCGGCTCGCCGCGTCATATCTGGTGGAACTTCGTGTCATCATCCAAGGAGCGCATCGACAAGGCGAAGGAAGAATGGCGAAGCGGCCGCTTCGATATCGTGCCGGGGGACGAGGAAGAGTTCATCCCCTTGCCTTCTAGCTAATTTTTCGTCTGGGTCTTGGTTGAAGACGCAGGAAAGCCTAATTTTTGCATTCAACGAGGATTGCGTCTAAACAGCCATCCTTACGGAACTCATCAACAATTCGCGCGCCCCCGCCTTTGGCGCGCACGAGGCACGCAGCGTGACACAACTGCCAACCAATCCGATGCCGGCGACCCCGTTGCTCGACAAGGTCGATGTCCCCGATGATCTGAAGAAGATCGACGACAAGGACCTGCCGCAGCTGGCGAGCGAATTGCGCGCGGAAATGATCGATGCGGTGTCGCGCACCGGCGGCCATCTCGGCGCCGGCCTGGGCGTCGTCGAACTGACGATCGCCATCCACAAGGTCTTCGACACGCCGCATGACCGGCTGATCTTCGATGTCGGTCATCAATGCTATCCGCACAAGATCCTGACCGGGCGACGCGACCGCATCCGCACCCTGCGTCAGGAGGGCGGCCTGTCCGGCTTCACGCGGCGCGCCGAGAGCGAGTACGATCCCTTTGGCGCGGCGCATTCCTCGACCTCGATATCCGCCGGCCTCGGCATGGCGGTCGCCGCCGATCTCGACGGCAAGAGCCGCAACGTCGTTGCGGTGATCGGCGACGGTGCGCTGTCGGCCGGCATGGCCTATGAAGCGCTCAACAATGCCGGGGCTCTCGACGCCCGCCTCATCGTCATCCTCAACGACAACGACATGTCGATCGCCCCGCCGACGGGCGCGATGAGCGCCTATCTGGCGCGGCTGGCGTCCGGGCGGACCTATATGGGCATTCGCGAGGTCGGCAAGAAGCTCACCGCCTATCTCGGCAAGACGGTCGACCGGGCGATCACCCGCGCCGTCGAGCATGCCCGCGGCTACGTCACCGGCGGAACGCTCTTCGAGGAAATGGGCTTCTACCACATCGGCCCCATCGACGGTCACTCCTTCGACCATCTGCTGCCGGTTCTGCGCAACGTCCGCGACAATAGGCGCGGACCGGTGCTGATCCATGTGGTGACGCAGAAGGGCAAGGGCTATCCGCCGGCAGAAGCGGCCGCCGACAAATACCACGGCGTCAACAAGTTCGACGTGATCACTGGTGCCCAGGCGAAGGCAAAGCCGAACGCGCCGGCCTATACGTCCGTGTTTGCCGATGCGCTCGTGCAGGAGGCAAGCCTCGACGACAAGATTGTCGCGATCACCGCCGCCATGCCGTCCGGTACCGGTCTCGACAGGTTTGCAGCCGTGCATCCGTCGCGCTGCTTCGACGTCGGTATCGCCGAGCAGCATGCCGTGACCTTCGCCGCCGGCCTTGCGGCGGAAGGATACAAGCCCTTCGCGGCACTTTACTCGACCTTCCTGCAGCGTGCCTATGACCAGGTCGTGCACGACGTGGCGATCCAGGGCCTGCCGGTGCGTTTCCCGATCGACCGCGCCGGCTTCGTCGGTGCCGACGGGCCGACCCATGCCGGCTCCTTCGATACGACCTATCTCGCCTCGCTGCCGGGCTTCGTGGTGATGGCGGCGGCCGACGAGGCGGAATTGAAGCACATGGTGCGCACCGCCGCGGCCTATGATGACGGACCGATCTCCTTCCGCTACCCGCGCGGCGAGGGCGTCGGGGTCGAACTCCCGGAGCGCGGCGAAATCCTGCAGATCGGCAAGGGACGGATCATCAAGGAAGGCACGAAGGTGGCGCTGCTTTCGTTCGGGACGCGGCTCGCCGACTGTCTGCTGGCGGCCGAGGACCTGGATGCCGCCGGCCTTTCGACGACGGTTGCCGATGCACGTTTCGCCAAACCGCTCGACCAGGAACTGATCCGCCAGCTTGCCCGTCATCACGAGGTGCTGATTACCATTGAGGAAGGCGCCATCGGCGGCTTCGCCAGCCACGTGCTGCACTTCCTTGCGGAAGAAGGCCTGCTCGATGGCGGGCTCAAGGTGCGGCCGATGGTCTTGCCGGACATCTGGATGGAACAGGCCAAGCCGGAATCCATGTACGCCAGCGCTGGCCTCGATCGGGCCGGCATCGTCTCGACCGTCTTCAAGGCCCTCGGCCAGAAGCAGTCCGTCGGCCTCGGCGCGGCAGGCTAGATAGAACAGATCTTACCGAACTCCCTTGCAATGTGTCGCCCGACGGGCGATGACGGCCCATGTCCGATAGCAAGCACAGCATGATCCGCCTCGACCAGCTGGTCCTGAACAAAGGCCTGGTGGCGAGCCGCGCCCGGGCGCGCGACGCGATCCAACGGGGAACCGTCCGGGTCGACGGGAACACGGTGACCAAGCCGGCCGCCACGTTTGCCGAAACCGCCGAGATTTCCATCGACGACCCGGCGCAGGCCTATGTCTCCCGCGCGGCGCTGAAGCTCGTTGCCGCGCTTGACCATTTCGGCTTCGATCCGACCGGTCAGACCTGCCTTGACGTCGGCGCCTCGACGGGCGGCTTTACCGAGGTGCTGTTGAAGCACGGCGCCGCCCATGTCGTTGCCGTCGATGTCGGCCACGGGCAGATGCATCCGCGCGTCGCGGAAGACCCGCGCGTCACCAATATCGAAGGACTGAACGCCCGGGCGATGACGGCACACGACATCGGCAACCGGCCGATCAGCTTCGTCGTCTCCGACGTTTCGTTCATCTCGCTGAAGCTCGCACTGCCGCCGGCGCTATCGCTCGCCGAGCCTGGCGCCCATTGCATCCTGCTCGTCAAGCCGCAGTTCGAGGCCGGACGCGAGGCGATCAGCAAGGCCGGGCTCCTCAAGGATCCCGAGAGCGCCCCGACTGTCGCGGCCGAACTCGAACGCTGGCTGGTGGAAGACATGGGCTGGCAGGGCCGCGGCCTCATCCCCTCACCCATTGCCGGCGGCGACGGCAACAAGGAGTTTCTGCTTGCAGGGCTGAAGCCATGAGCACCGGGATCGTCACCATCAACCGTCTCGGCGCGCAGGGCGACGGCATCGCCCAGACCGAGGAAGGCCCGGTCTTTGCACCGTTCACCCTGCCCGGCGAGACCGTTGCGCTTGCCGTTAACAAGACGCATGGCACGCTGATTTCGCTGAAGCAGGCCTCGCCGGAGCGCGTCGAACCGAAATGCCGTCACTTCGGTCCCGATGGCGTCAACGGCACCTGCGGCGGCTGCACCCTGCAGCATGCCTCCGACGCGCTCTATCATGCCTTCAAGCGCAATCTCGTCATCGACGCCTTGAAGTCGAAGGGGCTTGCCCCGGCGGTGGCGCCGCTCGTCATAGCGCGGCCCGGCGAGCGGCGGCGCGCCGTGTTCACGGCCCGGCAGACGGAAAAGGAACTGCTGCTCGGCTTCAACCAGGCGCAAAGCCACCATATCGTCGCGATCGGCGAATGTCCCATCACGAGCCCGGGCATCGTCTCGCGGCTCGCGACAATCCGCAAAATTGCGGCAGCGATGGTGTCGAGCGCCGAACCGTTCCGGATCACCGTGCTCGAGACCGACACGGGACTCGACCTCGCCTTCGAAGACATCAAGCTCAACGACCGGCAGCGGCGTTCGACCGTCGAGGCCGTTCTCGGCGAGCGCGGCATTGCCCGCGTCAGCCTGAACGGGGAGATCATCATCGAGCCGGTCAAGCCGCTAATCGATTTCGGCGGCGTGTCAGTCTCGCCGCCGCCCGGTGCCTTCACACAGGCGACGCGGCCGGCCGAGGAGGCGATGGCGCGACTCGTCCTCGACCACATCGGCAAGGCGAAGCGCGTGGCCGATCTTTTCGCCGGCGTCGGCACCTTTGCACTCCGGATCGCCCGATCGGCGCGCGTGCACGCCGTGGAGGGCGAGGACAAGGCGGTGAAGGCGCTCGACTTCGCGGCCCGCAATACGCAAGGCCTGAAGCCGGTAACGGTCGAGAAGCGCGACCTTTTCCGTCGGCCGATGATGGCGCAGGAGCTGAAAGTCTTCGACGCGGTTGTCTTCGATCCGCCGCGGGCCGGCGCCGAGGTCCAATGCCACGAGCTCGCCCGATCCGGCGTGAAGAAGGTTGCCGCGGTCTCCTGCAACCCGACCACACTCGCGAGGGATCTCTCGATCCTGGTTATCGCCGGCTACCGCATCACATCGGTTACGCCGATCGACCAGTTCCTCTGGTCGGCGCATGTCGAGGCGGTTGCGACGCTCGAAAAATGAGAAAGGCCCGGCGCATGACCGGGCCTCTCACTCCTGGAACAGTCCGTCAGGCCGCGTAGCGCCGCCGGCCGTGGGCGAGGCTCGTGGGCGTCTGCACATCGCCCAGTTTGAACTGCGCAAGCAGCGCATTGAGCGCGGCGGCTTCCTGCGCCAGCCCGTGACTTGCCGCCGTCTGTTCCTCGACCATGGCCGCGTTCTGCTGCGTGCCCTGGTCCATCGTGTTGACCGCCGTGTTGATCTCCTGAAGACCGGTCGACTGTTCGCGCGTCGCTGTGACTATCGCACTCACATGCTTGTTGATCTCCTGGACCTCGGCGACGATCGCCTGAAGCGCCCGGCCGGTTTCGCCGACCAGTGACACGCCGGAGCGGACTTGGTGGCCGGAGGTAGTGATCAGCGCCTTGATCTCCTTGGCGGCATTGGCCGAACGCTGGGCGAGTTCGCGCACTTCCTGGGCGACGACGGCAAAGCCCTTGCCGGCCTCGCCTGCTCGCGCCGCCTCGACGCCGGCGTTCAGCGCCAGGAGATTGGTCTGGAAGGCGATGTCGTCGATGACGCCGATAATGTTGGAGATCTCGCCCGACGACTTCTCGATGGCGTGCATGGCCTCGACCGCATTCTGCACCACTTCGCCGGATTTCTCCGCGCCGGCGCGAGTGCGGGCGACGAGACCGCCTACCTCTTCGGCACGATGGGCCGAGTCCTTTACGGTCGTGGTGATCTCTTCGAGTGCGGCTGCGGTTTCCTCGACGGAGGCGGCCTGCTGCTCGGTGCGGCGGGCAAGATCGTCGGCGGCCGAACGGATCTCGCTCGCACCGGCGTCGATAGCACGGGCATTGGCGCCGACGGCGCAGAGCGCGTCATGCAGCTTGGCGACGGAGTTGTTGAAATCGGCCCTCAGCCGATCGAGACGATCGGCGAAAGGACTGTCGATCCGGTAGGCGAGATCACCGCCGGCCAGCCGGCCGAGGCCGGCCGCCAGCGCTTCCACGGCGTGCTGCACTTCGGCAGCGTCGCGGGCCTTCTGCGCCTCGCGATCGAGGCGTTCGCGCTCGGAGAGCGACCGGTTGGCATGCGCCTCGTCCTCGAGCCGCACCCGCTCGAGCGCATTGGCACGGAAGACGGCGACGGCTGCAGCCATCGAGCCGATCTGGTCGCGGCGCTCCTCGCCGGGGATGGCAACGTCGAGATTGCCGGCGGCGAGCTTTTCCATGGCACCGGTCATTTGCGTCACCGGACGGATCACCAGCCGGCTGAGTAGGGTGGCAAGGAAGGCGATCATGACCCCGACGGCGAGAAGCGTTGCCACGGTCGCGGCGACGCGGAACTGGCCGATCGCCGAATAGGCGGCATCCGCGTCGAGGACGAAGCCGATATACCATTCTACCGAGGGAAGCCCCTGGACCGGCACGAAACTGACGAGCATCGGCTTACCACCGAGTTCGGTGTGCACGATGCTACTGCCGATCGAAGGTGTAGCGACCGGGAAGGCATCGGCCAGCGCCTTCGTCACGAGCTTCGCATCCGGATGAACAAGAATCTGCCCGTCCTTGCTCACCAGGAAGGCGAAACCTTCGCCACCGACGTCGATGTTGGTGATCATGGAGACCAGGGTTTTCAGCGAGAAGTCGCTGGCAGCCACACCATAGAGCTTGCCATCGTGCTTGACCGGCACGGCCGCGCTGATGATCAGGTCGCCGCTCGAGGCATCGATATAGGGTTCGGTGAGCACGCGGGCATCGGCCTTGACCGCCTGCTGATACCAGGGACGCTGGCGCGGGTCATAGCCCTCCGGCAGCTTCATCTCCGGCCAGGTGATGAACTTGCCGCCCTCGTTACCGACATAGGTTGACATGAACTCGCCGGTCAGGACGTCGTTCTTGAGCGCGCCGAGGATGGCAGCCTCGTCGTTTGCGCGGGCCGCAGCATCGGCGGCCATGGCGGTGAGCGTCACGCGGCCGTTCAACCAATTGGCGACACTTTGGGCTGCCTGCTTGCCGGAAGCGGAGATGTTCTCTTCGACGGCCTTTGTCGTCGTGCCGTGCTGGAGCGTGTCGATGTAGACGGAAAAGCCGGCGAAGGCGCCGACAACGACGCAGGACGCGGCAACGAGGATGCGCGTCATCAGGTTCGATGGTTTGGACAAGGGTGGGCTCCTTGGAAGCGGCCGGCAAGCCTTGCCGGACAACAGCTCGTGATGGATTCTTCCGCGCGCCGACGGACGCCGCGGCGACAGGAATTTGCGGGAGAACGATTGGACATGCCGCGAAGGCAGAGCCGGCCATGCGTCATGCGGCCGGGAGACCTCACCGAAGCGCCATGCGCTCTGCAAATGCAAAAAAGCTATGCGGCCTCGAGGAGGGACCTACTGCGGCCGCACGCTATCGAGCGGTATTTAAGAAGCGATTAATATTCATATGTGCAATTTTAGGGTGCCGGAGGCAGTCGTGAACGCCCTTACCGGCGCATGAAGGCCTCGAATGCCGCTCGCGCCTCGGCACTCTTCAGTTGCGCCGCGAAGTGCTCGGCTTCCTCGTCGATTCGCGCGAGGACTTCTTTTCGGTCGCAGCGGATCAGATCACGGGCGATGCGCAGCGCTTCTGGCGGCTTCCTGGCAAGACGCGAGGCAAGCGACAGCGTTTCCTCCTCGACCGTGTTCTCGCCAACGATTTTCCAGACCAGCCCGGCCTGAAGCGCATCGGCCGCCTCGAGCGGCTCGCCGGCGGCAAGCAGCGCGAAGGCCCGCTGATAGCCCATGAGGCGCGGTGCGATGAGGCTCGAGGCGGCTTCCGGAACGAGCGCCAGATCGACGAAGGGCGTCTTGAACACCGACCGGGCGGAGGCAACCGTCAGGTCACAGTGGAGATGGATCGTCGTGCCGATGCCGATCGCCAGGCCGTCAACCCCGGAAACCACCGGCTTCGTCGCGCTCGCCAGGGCCCGAAGGAAATCGAGGACCTCGCCTCCCATGCTCCCGCCCATGGCGAAGGCAAGAAAATCGTTCATGTCGTTGCCGGCCGAGAAGCAGCCATTTGTGCCGAGAAATGCGGTGGCGCGGATCGCCGCGTCCGACCCGGCGACCGTCAAGGCATTCGTCATCTTCGCGTACATCTCGCGCGTGATGGCGTTCTTCTTGTCCGGCCGGTTGAAGCGGATCACCTGTACGCCGGGATAGGCCTCCGGACGTTCGACAAGCACATGATCGGTCATGAGGTTCCCTTTGTGGTTAAGAAGAGGCACGCGGGCGGCAAGCCCGCGCACACCCATCCCGTGCTAAAGCGCGTCGCATTCAAACGAATTCATGCGGCGCGCTTTAGATCCTTGTTTTTATGCATGTCGTCATCCCAAAACCGCTGCACACTTTTGGGCGACATGCATTAGTCGAGAATGGCACGCGCGGCGGCGAGGCTCTCCGCCCCGCTGACGACACGATCCTTGAGCGCCGCCGTTTCGGCGAGCAGGTTCTCCGCAGCGAACCGGCAGAGGGCGATGCGCGCCTCCTCTTTCCCGTCGCCGGCCTCCGCCAGGCCGCCCCTGGCGAGATAGACACCGGTCAGCACCAGGCCGAAGAGGCGTTGATAGGCCGTCGCGCCGGCAAGGGCATCGACGGTTCGTCCTTCACCGAGCGCTGCAAGCAGCCATTCCGTCGCCTCGGAGAGTTCGGCGATCGACGCCTCCAGCCGCGCGGCAGTCTGGCCGAAGCTCTGCCTGTTCGAGGCGCCGACGGCGGCGGCGATCTCACGAAGCTCGCCAATGAAGCCGCGCACCTGGCCGCCTTTGGAGAGCGGCAGCTTGCGGGTGACGAGGTCGATCGCCTGGATGCCGTTGGTTCCTTCGTAGATCGGCGCGATGCGGGCGTCGCGCAAGTAACGGGCCGCGCCCGTTTCCTCGATGAAGCCCATGCCGCCATGCACCTGAATGCCCATGGAAGCGACATCGACACCGGCATCGGTGGCGAAGGACTTGGCGATCGGGGTCAGCAGGCTCGAGCGCTCCTGCCAATGGCGGGTCTCGTCGCCGTGGCTGGCATGCGCCATGTCGACGGCATGAGCGCAAGCATAGGCGATGGCGCGCGAGCCTTGGGTGAGCGCCTTCATCGTCAGCAGCGTGCGGGCGACATCCGGATGTTCGATAATCGGGCTCATGCCCGCACCATTCCAGCCGGGCGCCCGGCCCTGGGTGCGCTCCCTGGCATAGGCGATTGCCTTCTGGGTAGACGCCTCGGCGATCGCGACGCCCTGCATGCCGACGGCGAGGCGAGCGTTGTTCATCATCGTGAACATGCAGGCAAGCCCGCGGTTTTCCTCGCCGACCAGATAGCCGATTGCGCCTTTCTCATCGCCGAACCTGCCGTCGCCGTAGATCATCGTGCAGGTCGGCGAACCATGGATGCCGAGCTTGTGTTCAAGCGAATGGCAGAAGAGATCATTGCGGGCGCCGAGCGAGCCGTCCTCATTGACGAGGAACTTCGGCACGAGAAACAGCGAAATACCCTTCGTGCCGACAGGCGCATCCGGCAGGCGCGCCAGGACAAGGTGGACGATGTTGTCGGTGAAGTCGTGCTCGCCCCAGGTGATGAAGATCTTCTGGCCGAAGATACGATAGGTTCCGTCGGCGCGGCGCTCGGCGCGCGTCTTGAGCACGCCCAGATCTGAGCCGGCATGCGGCTCGGTCAGGTTCATCGTCCCCATCCACTCTCCGGAGACCATCTTCGACAGGAAGGTCGCCTTCAAGGCATTGGAACCATGCTTCTCCAGCGCCTCGATCGCGCCCATGGTCAGCGTCGGACCGAGCGCGAAAGCCATGGAGCCGCTGTTCCACATCTCCATGGCTGCGACGTGCAGCATGTGCGGAAGGTCCTGGCCGCCGAAGGCCTCGGGCGCCGTCAGGCCGTTCCAGCCGCCGTCAATCCAGCTACGGTAGAGATCGCGCCAGCCCTCCGGCGTCTTGACCGCTCCGTCGACAAGCCGTGACCCCTGCCGGTCGCCCACCTCGCCGAGTGGCGCCACCTCTTTGGTCGCAAAACGGCCGGCTTCAGACAGGATCGCATCGACGAGATCCTCACCGAGTTCGCCGAAGACGCCGGTGTTCACGGCATCGGCCATGCCGGCTACGTGTTTCAGGGTGAATGCGATCTCGTCGACCGGTGCCTTGTACATGGTGCTCCTCCCTTTGCAGCCGTGGTCGAGGCCGCGTCGGCATGCTTCCTGCGCTGCACACTATTTGTTTTTACGTAAACGTCAACGTCAACGCCAATTCTAGGCCGCCGCGGCAGTGACGGAAATGTAACAAAACTGTCATCAAGGGCGAATAGAAGCCATGGCGCATGGCCCCAGTCACGGTGCTGCAATGAACCTGATTTCTCCCGAGATACCCGGCCTCGTCTGGGCCTACCGGTTCCCGCCCGGAGAAAGCCGTTGCCTGCGCATCGCGACCGACTCCCCCGTCGACAGCCTGCAGGCGGGAGACGGCTGGGTCTGGCTGCATCTGGCGCTGAGCGATGCGCGCACGCCGGCGCTGATCGAGCGCATCAGTAATCTTCCGCCGGCAGCGATCGCAACCCTCACCAGCCATGACACCCAGGCGGCGATCACCGTTGCCGAGGACGTCGTCTACGGGACGCTTGTCGATTTCGAACGGACATTCGACACGATGACCAAGACGATTGGATGGCTGCATTTTGCTGTCAGCGACCGGATGATCGTCACCACCCGCCTGCATCCGTTGAGAAGCATCGACCGCGTCAAGGCGGCGGTCGAGAAAAGCACCAAATGCGGCCGGCCGATCGATCTCTTCGAAATGCTCGTCGTCGAGTTCCAGCGGACGCTGATCACGCTGGTGCTCGAATTGACGGAGGAGTTGAACGTCATCGAGGATCGCGTTTATGGCGAAGCGGAACACCGGCAGCAGCCCGGGCTGGCGCCCTTGCGCCGAACCGTGGTGCGGCTGCATCGGCATCTGCGGACGATCCTTGCCCTGCTGCGGCGCGCCGCCGCGTCCGATGAGGACGAGGTGCCGCCGGGTTTCATCGACGTGGCCGAGCGGCTTTCGGATCGGCTGGAGGCGGTCGATCGCGACGTCTTTGCGCTTCAGGAGCGCGCCAGGCTGCTGCACGAGGAGATCGACAGCAAGATTTCCTCGGAGACCAATCGTCACCTCTACATTCTGTCGCTGATGACCGCCTTCCTGCTGCCGCCGACGCTCGTCACCGGATTCTTCGGCATGAACACGGGTGCCCTGCCCTTCTCCGATGGCGGCGGCACGCTTTTCGCGGGGCTAATCATCGCCTCCTCCATGGGACTGGCCTGGTTTATCCTCAAGCGCATCGGCATCCTTTAGACCGGGTCACCACCGGCTGCCGCGGTTCGCCTGCAATCCAGAGCCGAGTTCGGAGGCGCTTTACCGCCACTGGTCAGTGTACAGGAGCGGCGCTCTCGCGCAGATTGGCTCAAGGGGCTGAGATTTACGACCCTTTAACGCAAAGTCGGCAATCTCAGAGAATGGAAAAGCGGGGAATCTCGATCTCGGGGATGATCTTGCGCCTGGCGGCCCTTGTAGGCCTGACCTTTGCGGTGGCGAACGCACGCGCCGCAGACGTCGAGCCGTGGAAAGAGCGGCAGAACGCTATCATCGTCGACGCCTACGAGTTGAACAGCATCGATTGGGAAGCGATGCTGAAGGACAAGCGCATCGCGGGGTTCATCGCGAAAGCTTCCGACGGCCTTCCGGAAAGCTTTACCTGCACCGGCGATCACGGCGGAGACACCGTCGCCCACTGCAAGACCATGTGGCGAAAATACGCGGTCAGCCGGGAACTCTATCAGACGCGCCGGATGATCGCCCGCTCGCAAGGCCTCTTATGGGGCGCCTACCACCTGGCGCGACCGGGCAATCCTGTCGACCAGGCCAATCACTTCCTCGACTATGCGGAACCGCGCGAGGACGAATTGATGGTCCTCGACATCGAGGGCATCGATCCCGCGAACTACATGTCGCTCGAGGACGCCGCGATTTTTGCCGGCCACATCAAGGCCCGCACCGGGCGCTACCCGATCCTCTACACCAACCACATCACCGCAAAACAGATCGCCGCCAGCCGCTCCCAGCACCGGCTGCTCTCCCGCCTGCCGCTCTGGTATGCCCGCTACAAGCCAGACATTCGCGACGTCTTTCCTATGGGCAACTGGGACGGCTACGCGCTGTGGCAGTTCTCGTCGTCCCATAATTGCGGCAAGAAGCGCTGCCCCTATCGCGTCCCGGGCACGCTCAACGACATCGACGTGAACGTCGCTGCGATGAGCGCTTCAGCGCTGAAGAAGGTGTGGGCACATGGCTCCCTCCTCCCGGAGAAGCCGCCGATTGTCACCGTCATCGCCTCCGCAAAAGTCGGCAGGGCGCCGGCAGCCAGCGCGGCGACCTCCGTCCCGCTCGCAAAGCCCTTGCTCATCAGCCGGGCCCAGGCCGACAGCGGATCGGGCACCGGCGTCGACGCAACGGTCACCGGTTCGATCAGCATAAAGGCTGCCGAGGCGGAGTTGCCAAATCAGCCGAAGCGTCGCTGACCTGGCCAGCGGCAGAACGACTTATGCCTCGATCTGAACGTCGCCGACGGGCCGCGAGCAGCAGGCGAGGATATAGCCCTCATCGACCTCGTCATCGAGAATGCCGCCATTGTGGTTCATCTCGACATCGCCGGCGATCTTCAGCACGCGGCACGTGCCGCAAATGCCCCCCTCGCAGGCCGCGCCGATCCGCACACCGTTGGCGCGTGCCGTCTGCAGGATCGTCTGGCCCGGGACGGCCGAGACTTCTTTGCCGCTCATGGTGAAAGTCACCCGCGCCGCCTCGGCCCCGGCGCTCCCCGCCGGTCCGGCGCGAATGGCGAGTTCCTCCGCCGCGGGGGCTGCTGCCGGCTGGAAGCTTTCCTGATGGTAGCGGGCCATGTCGAGACCAGCCCCCTTCAGCATCTCCCGGACCCCCCGCATGAAGGGCTCGGGGCCGCAACAGAAGACCGTTCGCTCCAGAAAATCCGGCGCAAGCAGCGGCAGCTTCGCCGCATCGATGCGGCCGCGCAGGCCGTGCCAGCCGTGACGTGCTTCGTGCCCCTCCACCAGGAAGCCGAGATTGAGACGCGACATCTGGCGCGCCAGGACCTCGAGTTCCGACTTGAACAGAAGGTCTTCCGGCTGCCGGGCGCAGGAGATGAAGGTGACATCCGTATCCGGAGCGCAATCCGCCATCCAGCGGGTCATCGATATCATCGGCGTGATGCCGGAGCCGGCCGAGATGAAAAGATATTTTTCGCCCGGATGGCGAACGAAGCTGAAATCGCCAAGCGGACCCAGCGCTTTCAGCACGACACCTGGCTTCAGATTGTCGAACATCCAGCGCGTGCCGATGCTGCCCGGCTGGGCCTTGACCGTCACCGCCACGGAGAGTGGGCGGGACGGCGAGGACGACAGCGTATAGGTGCGAAAGACCGGCTCTTCCCCGACAGGCAGTTCCAGCGTCACGAACTGCCCGGGTAGGTAGCGGAACCAGGCCGGCTTGTCCGACCGGAAGGTGAAGGTCATCACATCCGCGGTCTCGGCGACCACGGAGGTGCATTCAAGCAGGTGCTGGCGGTCGATCCAGGGATGAAGCTCATCGAAATGATGAAAGGAACGGGCCATTTCCATGGTCAGGCCACCCGCGACAAAGGAGAGGACTTGCCCTGGAGGCGATCCACCATGAAGCGCGAATACCAGTCGACGAACTGCATCACGCCGCCCTCGTGTTCGGCCGAATAGGGACCCGGCTCATAGGCCGGCGAGCGGATGCCGAAGGCGTTTTCCTCGACGATCTGCCGGTCCTGATCGTTGGTCTCCGTCCAGACATGGGTGAGGTCCTCGAGCGTATAGTCGACCCCCTCGACCGCATCCTTGTTGACGAGCCATTTGGTGGTCACCTGCGTCAGTTCCGGCCCGAGCGGCAGCACGCGGAAGGTGATCGCGTGGTCTCCGAGGATGTGGTTCCAGGTCGTCGGATAGTGGAAGAGAAGCAGCGTGCCGATGCCCTTGGCGCTGACGCCGGCGGAAAGCTCTTTGCGGACGGCCTTCTCGCCGGACATCGTATAGCTCTCGGCCCTGTTGATCAGCGGCATTCTCGTCATGCGGAACTGGCCGGTCGGTCCGATCCTGAAGGCGCTCGGCAGTCCCGCCGCTTCGCATCTTTCCCAATGGGCACCGATTTCGGGGTCGTCCATGGCGCCCTGGACGCCGGTCACTGTCGGAGCCTCCGGATAGGTGCGGCAGAGTTCCGGGTGATTGGCGGCGCAATGGTAGCACTCGCGATTGTTTTCCCAGACGAGCTTCCAGTTGCCCTTCTCGACGATGGTGCTCTCATATGCGACCTTGGTTTCGCCGAGGCGATGCGGTGCGAGATAGCTGGCGACCGTGTCGCGGAACGGCTGGAAATCCATCGGCTGCTCGGCGAGACTGACGAAGATATAGCCGCCGACCGTTTCACAATGCACCGGCTTCAGACTGTGCTGGGCGGGATCGAAATCCTCCGGCATCTGCCGGGCGAAGAGAAGCCTGCCGTCCAGTTCGTAGGTCCATTGATGATAGGGACAAACCAGCTTGGCCGAGGAGCCCTTGTGCTGCGTGCAAACGCGCGAGCCGCGGTGGCGACAGGAATTATGCAGCGCCCGCACTGCCCCCTGGCGATCGCGCACGATGACGATCGGATAGTCGCCGACCTGCAGGGTGAAATAGTTGCCAGGCCGCGGGATTTCGCAGTCGTGGCCGACGAAGAGCCAGTCCTTGTACCAGATATGCTCCAGGTCCTGACGGTAATAGTCCGGGTCGATGTAGAAGGCCCGGTCGAGACTGTAGCCCTCGCGGCGGGTCTTCAGCTTGCGCAGCATTTCATTCTGAGTGTCCATGCCCATGTCCTCGTTAGCCCTGTTTCGGACAGGCAGGACAGGAACCGCGCCGGTGATTTGCCGTACGCCATAGCTCCGATCCGGCTGCCCGCCGCAACCTGTTACGGTCGTTTCGCTCCAAGGCTGGTTTCCGGGCTCTGGAGTCGTCCCCGAAGGACCAGCCCGGCACCTTCCCGGACGACCTGTCCAGTGGCTCTCTGCCGTGGCTTTCACTCCACCACCGTTGCGGGGGCAGCGCCGGGATTTGACCGGCTTCCCAATTCTCCGCCCCCTCTGAGAGGCGGCACCTTGAGCATCCCAATCTAAGCGCGCAGCCCGGCTCGGCAATTGCCGGTGTGCGACATTCCATTCCGGAAAGACGACAGAGATTTTCGCGCGGCCGCATGGAGACGTCCGTCACATTTTTTATAATAAACAAGATGATAGATGTCTATTTCAGCAGCTGAAGCTTTTCTTAACCGCGCCATCCCCGCCGCGAAGACAACTGGCCATTTTGCGACATACAGGCGATGCGGAGCAGCCAGTGTGGCGCCCGAAATACTCTGTTAACCATAGTGATTTAGCGTTCACTGACGGATCAATCCGTTTGACGGACTAGGTGACACAGAGGTCGATGGCAAAGCTCAGATACTACGACGCCTCCGGCAAAGCGCAGGCGCCGACGCCGAAAACGGCGGGCCACACGGAGTTCCTGCGCACCGGCCGCTTTGACCGGCGCCGCCCGTGGATGCCCGAGCAGCGCCGCTACATGACCCATGAAGAGGTGGCCGAGAGAACCGGCCAGAAATTGCAGGCGGCGGGAGAGACGACTCACAAGCGGATCAACGGCTTTCACGCCTCCATCCAGTTCCCGAAGATGATCTTCCACCGGACGCTCGCCGATAGCCCCCACCTCGGCTATTGCCATGTGACAGCCGCTAAGGCGAAGCTCAACCAATCGCGCGAAATCACCTGGGCTTTCTACTTCGCCAACTTCTTCTCCGACCTCGGGGACGAGACGCATTTCTTCGAACGGATACAAACCAGCTATTCACGCATGTATTTCGCCGTCGCCATCGCGCCGGACTCCGAACTTGGGCAAATGGCCATCAATCGCAACGTTCGCGGCAATGGGCTGATCTTCCGGACGCAGGACCCGAAAGTGGCGCTCAAGAACGTCCTGATGCTCGGCGCACGCGACGAGGCTTTGCGGCGGGTTATTCGGAGCCTCTGATCCCGCCCGTCGGCGAAGAAAGTCTTTCTGTTTTCCCTCCTCCTCCGTTAAGGAAGCGACGGAAAGGATCGGAACCGCCATGGCCGAAATCATCGATACGCGCAACGAACCGGATCGAGCGATCGAAAAGGCCTGCGCCGTGCTTTCAGAAGGCGAACCGGTCGCGATCCCGACGGAAACCGTCTACGGGCTTGCTGCGGATGCGACCAATGCCGATGCGATCAGCCGCATCTACGAGATGAAGGGCCGGCCGCGCTTCAATCCGCTGATCTGCCATGTCTCCGACATGGCAATGGCCGAAGCGCATGTGGCGTTCGATCAAATCTCCCGGCGCCTCGCGGAAGCCTTCTGGCCCGGACCTCTGACGCTGATCCTGCCGCAGCGACCGGAAAGCGGCGTGCATGCGCTGGCCTCCGCCGGGCTCGACACGCTCGGGATCCGCATGCCCGAGGGTTTCTCCCGGCGGGTGATTGGACACTTTGGCCGGCCGCTGGCGGCCCCGAGCGCCAATACGTCGGGCAGGATCAGTCCGACCAGCGCAACGCATGTGGAGGTCGACCTCGGGCCGAAGCTGAAACTGATCCTGGATGCGGGTCCTGCAGAGATCGGCCTCGAATCGACGATCATCAAGGTCGAGGACGGCAGCCTCCGGCTGCTTCGGCCGGGTGGTCTCGACGCGGCCGAGATCGAGGCGTTGACCGGCCTTCCCGTCGAACGACCGGAAGCGGCGGGCGCCACGATCGAAGCGCCGGGCATGCTTGCCTCGCACTATGCGCCGGGCGCCGCGGTTCGGCTCAACGCCAAGGACGTCCGCGAAGGCGAGGCTCTGATCCGCTTCGGCGGCAAGGCGCTACCCGGCGAGATCGCCGCGGCGATCGTCCTCGACCTCAGCCCCAGCGGCAATCTCAGGGAAGCGGCCGCCAATCTTTTCGATTATATGAAGAAGGCGGATGCGAGCGGCGCTGCGAGTATCGCTTTCGGGCCGGTCCCGCGCCAGGGTCTCGGCGAAGCGATCGTCGACCGCCTCGAGCGGGCGGCCGCCCCGAGGGCCTGACCGGAAGCGCGAAACGTGCGCAGCCGGGCTGTTTCGGCAAGAGAAATCCCAGGCAGGATCATGAACACAATTCCTTCTCCCGAACTGATCGCCTCCTTCACCGACATCGTCGGGCCGGGCCATGCGCTGACCGGACCGGCGGAGACGGCACCCTATCTGGTCGAATCGCGCGGCCTCTACCGCGGCACCACCCCGCTTGTCCTCAGGCCCGGTTCGGTCGACGAAATCTCGCGCATCCTTGAGCTCGCCAGCCGGACGCAAACGGCCATCGTGCCGCAGGGCGGAAACACCGGCCACGTGGCCGGGCAAATCCCGCGCGAAGGGAAGTCCGACGTGGTGCTGTCGCTCGAGCGCATGAACCGGATTCGCGATATCGATCCTGTCGGCAATGTCATCGTTGCCGACGCCGGCTGCATTCTCGCGGATATCCAGAAGGCGGCCGACGACGTCGACCGCTTGTTCCCTCTGTCGCTCGGATCGGAAGGCTCGGCACGGATCGGCGGCAATCTCTCGACCAATGCCGGCGGCACCGCCGTGCTTGCCTATGGCAATATGCGCCAGTTCTGCCTGGGGCTGGAGGTCGTGCTTCCGACCGGAGAAGTCTGGGACGGGCTCCGGCGGCTCAAGAAGGACAATACCGGCTATGACCTGCGCGATCTCTTCATCGGCGCGGAAGGGACGCTCGGCGTCATCACCGGCGCGGTCCTGAAGCTCTTCCCGAAACCGCGCGGCCATCAGGTCGCCTTTGCCGGCCTCGCAAGCGTCGAAGACGCGCTCGCTCTCTTCGACCGGGCATCGAGCCTCTGCGGGCCCGCCTTGACCGGTTTCGAACTGATGCCGAGGCTCGGCATCGAGTTCACCACCCGCCACATACCGGGCGTGCGCGATCCGATGGAAACGAGCCATCCCTGGTATGCGCTGATCGATATCTCCACATCGGACGCCGCCGAGAGCGCGGAGCGCATGGTGCAAAGCCTGCTCGAGGCGGGCATCGCCGACGGGCTCGTCGAAAATGCCGTCATCGCCCAGAGCGAAGCGCAGCGAAAGGCGCTATGGCACATGCGCGAGAGCATGTCTCCGGCGCAGAAGCCCGAAGGCGGCTCGATCAAGCACGACGTTTCCGTGCCGGTGTCGAGCATTCCGGCCTTCATGGCCGAGGCTGACGCGGCGGTCATGACGGCGATCCCCGATGCGCGCGTCTGCGCCTTCGGCCATATGGGCGACGGCAACATCCACTACAACATTTCCCAGCCGGTCGGCGCGGACCGCGGCGCCTTTCTGGCCCGCTGGCGCGAAGTAAATGCCATCGTCCACGCCATCGTGCTGAAATATAACGGATCGATTTCGGCCGAACACGGCATCGGCCAGTTGAAGCGCGACGAACTCGCGGCCATCCGCTCGCCGATCGAGATCGAGCTGATGCGGCGGATCAAGCATGCCTTCGATCCCGCTGGGATCATGAATCCGGACAAGGTGCTGCGCCAGGAGTGAGACGAAGGCCGCGCGCTTATCCACCCATCCTGAGCTGAGAAAGCGTATAGAGCGTATCGGCGCTGATGCCGACGCTGCTTCCCGTGCTCGATAGTACGATCACCGCTGGGTCGACCTCCGTGTTGTTTTCCAGATCGTAAAGCACCGCAAAGCGCGCCAGAAGTTTCTTGAGTTCAGCCGGGTCGCTCAGTTTCTCGAGATCGAGGTTCTTTTCGACGATCTTCGCCTGCTGGTCGATGTCCATTGAGCTGAACTCGTCGGGCAAGCTGAAGATCGTGCGGAACACCTCGGCGAGCGCGTCGTCCGCCAGGAGGTCATAGGCATCGACGAGCGAGCCCGCCTTCCGCTCGAAATAAAGTGCAAGGCGGACGCCTTCATTGTCCTCGCCCGCCTGCTCTTCCAGTGTCTGACGCAGATATTGGTCGAGCGTCTCGTAAAGTCCCTGGCGTGTGACAATTGCGTCCTGATCCTCGCGCAGTACGTTTCCTTCGCTGTCGAAATTGAAAGAGGTAACGAGCGAGACATAGGCGGCGGAATTCTCCTGCTCGTTGATGACGCTCTCGGGATCGTCGAGATCGGAGGCGAAGATGTCACGGAGGAAATCGCTGGTCACGCCCTCCGGGTCGATGCCGTTCGCCTCGAGCGCGATAGTGACGAGACGGCTGTCCGCCAGAAATTCGTCGAGCGAGGAAATCTTGGCGACCTCGGCGGTATAATATTCGCCTTCCTCTTCGGCCGCTGTCCTGTCCTCTTCAGAACCAAAACGGGACTTGATGACGATGTAGTTCTTCGCGGTTTCCTGGATTTGCGTTTCGGATTGAGCCAGGGCCGGCGCGCCGATCTCACCGTCTGTCGTAAAGTTGAACAGTTTGGCGAGCGTCACGTATCGCCCGTCCTTCAGCGTGTAGACGTAGCTTTCCGCATCGGTGAGGTCGCTGGTCAGGACGCGCTTTATGGTGCGGGCGCTGGCCGTGTCGGGATCCAAACCGACAGCCTGCAGGGCGAAATCATAGATCGAAGCGGAATTGATGAACTCGTCGACGGACGTCATGCCAGCGACAGCAGCCTTGTAGGCACTGATCGCCGCCTCGTCCGCCTCGTCGTCCTCGTCGTTGTAGCGCGTCAGGTAGCGATTTGAGGTGAGCGTCGTCTGGGCCGAAGTCTGCGCGCTGTCGCCATCGGCCAGCGTGCCGTCCTCCTCAAAATTGAAGGCACCGGCAAGCGCTATGTAGTTCTCGTCGCCGCCGCCGACCGTGTTGACATAGCTGTCCGGATCATCCGGGTCGCTTGTGAGAATGTTTTTGATCGTTGCGGAAACGACTGTGACCCCGGTGAGGTCGAAGGCGGTCCTGATATAGCCGTAGAGGCGCGTATCGGAAACGAGTTCGTCGACGGTCGTGATCGTCTCTATCTTCTCCTCGAAATAGGCCTTGTTCAGCAGCGCTGCCTGCTGCGT
Source organism: Sinorhizobium fredii USDA 257 (assembly GCF_000265205.3). Lineage (NCBI taxonomy): Bacteria > Pseudomonadati > Pseudomonadota > Alphaproteobacteria > Hyphomicrobiales > Rhizobiaceae > Ensifer > Ensifer fredii. Next base: position 631,618 of record NC_018000.1, on the reverse strand, counting down.
GACGCGGGAATTGCTGTAGACATAGAGCTCGTTGGTCGCGTCCTTGTTCTCGGCCGTCTGGGCAGCGCCTGCGGTCACCGCGCCGTCGGAGTCAAAGTCGAAGGCGGCGGCGAGGTCGAGATAGTTGTTCAGCGTGGCGATCGAGTTGGCATAGGTCGTTATATTGCGTGTGAGTTCCGTCTCCTCGGCATCCGTAAGTCCGCCTGCCGCCAGCTTCGACTGCGCCTCGGCCTTGGCCGCCTCGAGGCTGGTGATCTGAGGAGCGATCACCGTATTCTCGTAGCTGCTCGCATCGTCGGAACTGCTGGAGAGCACGTTGCGGAGCGTCTGGCGGGAGTAGGTGCTCTCGTCGATGCCGTAGGCGGTGAAGACGTAGGCTCTGAGCCGGTCGTTATTCAACAGCTGATCGACGCTGGTGATCTTATCGATCATGATGTTGTAGTAGCGGGTCTCCTCCTTCTGGGTCTCCGCGATATTGAGAATGCTCGTATCATAGAGGCCGATGATCTCGTCGAGCTGCGCCTCCGTCTGCGAGACGGCGGTCCCGCCGCTGAAGCTATAAGCGAGAGCGAATTCGCGATAGCGGTCGTCCGTCAGGTTGTTGGCGAAGCTGCTCGCGTCGGAGAGGTCGCTTTCCAACACCTTGCGCATGAAGGCGACCGAATCGATCATGTCTCCCAGGCCAAAGGCCGTCATCGCGTAGGAATAGAGGCGGTAGTCGTCGAGGAACGCGTCGACCGAGCTCACATTGCCGATATTCTCTTTGTAGTATTGCATGTCGCGCGCGACGACCGTCTGCTCCGACACGCGCTTCAGGCTGACCTTCATGTCCCGCGCGATGAGATTATAGTCGAGATAGGTCGAAACCATGCGCGTCGCCCCGCCAACAAGGATCGGGGACAGCCGGCGTCGCGACATCCCCGATAGTTATCCGATCATCCGAACCTGGATCAACAGGCTTGCGCGTGGCTTTTCGGCCGACTGTCCGGCGAACCGCAAAATGCCGGCCTTTTTGTTGACGAAAGAGAAACCTTGCCACCTCGGCTTTTGCTAACCATCGGGCGACGCAAAGTTTTTTTAACCGCGATTTTTAAGTCGTCCGGAAGAGGGGCCGCCTATCCTCCAGCCCATAGAGGACGAAAACGTCCCGAGGAGAAGACCGGGAACCGGCTCTCAAGGAAAACAAGGGCGATTGAAAATGCGCAACACACTTTCTCAACCGGCTTGGGCCGGAAATACGCTGCGGCTCGACCCGAAGCGTTTTCCCCAGCAGGCGACCTATGTCCTGCGCGGCGATGTGGGCAATGTGAGCATCAGCCTCGACCACCGTGGCGCCGTTCTGCGCAAGGTGCTACCATCCAGCGGCCTGCCCCTTTCGATCGCCTTGCCTGCGCGAGCTTTCAAGGGCGTGGCTGCGCGGGCCATCGACCATGGCGACGGGGAGGTAACTGTGACGCTGGAGCTTCATCACGACGATCCGGATCTTTGCATCCCGTTGCTCGTTGCGCATGATTTATCCGACATCGCGGCCGACTGGCGTGCCTGGGCGGAGGCCTATCGCATCCCGATGCTGATGGTCGAAGCGGACGGGGTCGCCCGGCCGCTGGAAGAACATCTCGGCGAGATCCGCACCGCACCGGTGAAGCCGCGCCGGCGCCACTCCTTCTTTGCCGAGCGCCGTCCACGCTTCCTCGTGCGCCGCTCCACCGGCAAGCTCGGTGTGCATATGAAAATCGACGGCCGCGAGATCATCGCTCGGTCCTGACCGCCCATCCATCTCCAGTTCAGAAGCCGGCCAAATCCCTGCGGCCGGCTTTTTGTTACGGCGGGAACAGCAGGCGCGGCCTTCGTCATGCCACAAGCGGCGCATAGCCAAGGCAACGAATGAAGGAGGTACCGATGCGCAAGCGCCTGCTCGCCACCCTCATCAACCTTCGGGCCGCTGTTCGCACGCGCATTTCTGCCATCCGCCGCAAGGCGGACGCCGAAGCAAGCTGGGCGTGATCCCCCGACCTGATCAAGTTGAATTTCCTATCCTCCGGATCTCTCGGAGGATTTTTCATATCAGACGCAGCAGAAGCGCAAGCACTAGCCCGGCGAAGACGATCAGCCCGACGACACTGTTGAATTTGAAGAGTGCAAGGCACTGTTCGGCGTCGTGGATGTTCAGCACCAGGATCTGATAGGCGAGCATGACAGCCGCCACCGCGAGGCCGAGATGGGCGAAAAAACCAGCCCCGCCAGCCAGAAATGCGAAAAACATCAGGAGAACGGTCAAGCCGTAGAGCCCCATCAGCCAGGGGCGCGGATTGTCGCCGAAGCGGCGTGCCGTCGAGCGGACGCCGATCAATTCGTCGTCTTCCCTGTCCTGATATGCATAGATCGTATCGTAGCCGATGGTCCAGGCGATTGCTGCGGTGTAGAGCAGGACGGCGGCGAACGACAGCGACCCGAATTCCGCCGACCACCCCATGATGGCGCCCCAGGAAAATGCCAGACCGAGGAAGAATTGCGGCCAGTCGGTAAACCGCTTGGCGAAAGGATAGATTGCCACCAGAGCCAGCGAGACGATGCCGAGAAGGATCGTGAAGGCATTGAACTGCAGCAGAACGAAGAGACCCACGAGCGCCTGCAGCACCATGAAGGCCTTCGCCTGGGTGCGGGTGACGCGACCGGACGGCAGCGGCCTCGAACGGGTGCGGGCGACTTCCATATCGATCTCGTGATCGACGATATCGTTATAGGTGCAGCCGGCGCCGCGCATGGCGATCGCCCCGGCAACGAAGAGAAGGACATGGAAGAGGAAGCGTGCCGGGGAGAAGCTGCCGAGCGCCGCTGCGGTCCCCGCCGCCAGCGCGGCGGACCAAAGGCAGGGCCACATCAGCAATTGCCAGCCGATCGGCCGATCCCAACGGGCAAGTTGCGCATAGGGCCAGAGCGCCCGCGGCAGCACGCGGTAGACCCAGTTCTTCGACGGCGCATCGTGCACGCGGCCGGAATCGACGGATGACGTGTTCATGGCCCTGTTTGGCCCCGCTGGGCCGGCCGGTCAAGCGTCCGCATGATCTTCGCAGTCAGACATCGCGGCCGCGCAGATAAAGGCTCGGCGGGGCACCCAGCATGCGGCGGAACATGGTGGTGAAAGCAGCCACATTCTCATAGCCGGCATCGAGCGCGACAGTGGTGATCGGCTCGCCATCGGCAATGCGCGGCAGCGAGGCAAAGATGCAGGCCTGCTGACGCCATGTGACGAAGCTGATGCCCGTCTCGCGCCGAAAGAACCGCGTAAAGGAACGCCGGCTGATGCCGAGAACATCGGCCCACTGATCGATGTTGGCGCTGGCCGAAGGCGCCTCCAGGAATTTCCGGCAGAGGCTGGCGAGACTGCGGTCCTGTGGAAAGGGCAGACCCAGCGGCCGCACCGCGAGACGCGGAATCTCTTCGAGCAACAGGTCCATGATCAGTTGCTCGCGCCGTTCGGACGAAGTCTCGTTCTCGGTACGGACCAGTTCGTCGATGAGGCTGCCGGCCAGCGCCGAGATCTCCAACACCAGAGGCCGCTGCGCCCGGTTCATGGCCGCGATGTAGATCGAATGCATCCGAACGTCGCTGACCATCTCGGCCGAGTGCTCCATGCCGGCAGGAATGAGCAGGGCATGGCCGGGAGGGATCATCCATCGCCCCTCTGCCGTGTGCACGAGAACCACACCGGAGCGCGCCCACCAGAGCTGTGTTCGTGTGTGGCTGTGCAGCGGCACGATAAGCCCGCAGCCATAGTCTCTTCCGATTGCCAGGACGGGAGCATTCGCCTTCTCGATCCACTCCAGATTCCTGAAGTGATCCGCATCCGGCAGTTCCGGCAAGTAATTTCGGTTCGATCTCACCATCTGGCCCGCTTGCGAAAGAATTCGACCAAAACACAAAAGCAGGCCAGCAGCAAGGCGTTTACAGATGGAGGAAAGGCTCCGAAGCGGGCCGTTCGGAAGGAAACACCTCATGTCTTCGGTCACGGCGGGCAGCATCAATCCGGAAAAGACGGCCTTCTCCGTCATTCTTGCCGTCAGCTTCTGCCATATGCTGAACGACATCATGCAATCGCTGCTGACGGCGCTCTATCCGTTGCTCAAGGCGAACTACGCTCTGGACTTCGTGCAGATCGGCCTGTTGACCTTCACCTTCCAGGTCACGGCCTCGATGCTGCAGCCAGCCGTCGGCATCGTCACCGACCGCTGGGCACTCCCCTACACCTTGCCGGTTGCGATGCTGTCGACCTGTTCGGGACTGATTCTTCTCGCCCATGCCGATCACTTCTGGATGCTCCTGCTGGCGGCAAGCCTGATCGGCGTCGGTTCGGCGATCTTCCATCCCGAGTCGTCGCGTGTCGCGCGGCTCGCCTCGGGCGGTCGCCACGGGCTGGCGCAGTCACTGTTTCAGGTCGGCGGCAACGCCGGCAGCGCATTGGGCCCGCTCCTTGCCGCCTTCATCGTCCTGCCTTTCGGGCAGGGCAGCCTCAGCTGGTTTTCGATCGTCGCCATTATCGGCTTCTTCGTGCTGTCCTGGGTGAGCACCTGGTACGTGCGGCATCGCCGCTCGACAATGAGCCGCGCCGCCCTGAGCCGGGCCCTGCCCCTGCCGAAAGCCCGAGTCCTTTGGACGGTCGCGATTCTCGTGCTGCTGACGGCGACGAAGAATGTCTATCTCGCCAGCGTCTCCAGCTATTTCACCTTCTTCGTCATCGAAAAGTTCGGCACCAGCGTGCAGCAGGCGCAACTGATGCTGTTTCTTTTCCTCGGATCCGCGGCGGCCGGAACCTTCCTCGGCGGGCCCATCGGCGACCGCTACGGCGCGCGTTTCGTCATCTGGCTGTCGATCCTCGGCGTCATTCCCTTCGCGCTCATGCTTCCCTACGCCAACCTGTTCTGGACAGGCGTGCTCAGCGTGGTGATCGGCCTCGTCTTTTCGTCGGCCTTCTCCGCGATCGTCGTCTTCGCCCAGGAGCTCGTCCCCGGCCGCGTCGGCCTCATCGCTGGCGTCTTCTTCGGCTTTGCCTTCGGTTTCGGCGGCATCGGCGCGGCGGTGCTCGGCATCTTCGCGGACAGCCATGGGATCGAATTCGTCTACCAGCTCTGCTCCTATCTACCGTTGCTCGGCATCTTCACCGTGTTCCTGCCGAAAATACCGTCGCGCCGCTGCATGTCTCCTTAAATCGGAGCCGATTTAAGGAGAAGAACATGCAGCAATTCAAAGTGCTACAGCGACCTTTGTGCGTCTGAATAGACGCACGGCGCTGTAGTCGGCGCTACGGCACGCGCTGGCCGTAAGCATTCCTAAATTATTGCCGCTTACCGTCTGCCAGTGGGGGTCGTTCAGCGGGGGGAAGAGAATGAGAAGGCGTGCGGCGACATCCTTCTTCCTGGCGACATTGCTGTGCGCGGCCGCAAGCCGTGCCGAAACGCTCAACCTGTTGATCTGGGAAGCTTATATCGACCAGGGTCTCATCGACCGCTGGACGCAGGAGACGGGCGTCGCAATCCGACAGATAAACTTCGATAGCGACGACGCACGCGATGAGATTCTCGCCAATCCCAGCAACAGTATCGATCTCGTCGTCGTCGATGAGAACGGCGCGCATCTTTTCGGCAAGAAGGGCATTCTCGAAACCCTTCGTGAAGACAATTTGCCCGCGCTCGCAGACTACGCGCCAGAATGGCGGGATCGATGCGCCGGATACGGGCTTCCCTATTTCTCCGGAACGGTCGGCATTCTCTATCGCTCCGATGTTATCGCGCAGCCGCCGACATCCTGGCAGGACCTGATGCGCCCCGCAGCGTCGCTCAAGAAGCATGTTGCGATGTTCGACGACCACACCGAACTCTTCGTGCCACCGCTGATGCTGCTCGGCGCGTCCATCAATACCAGCGATACCGGGACCCTGAAGGCTGCGTTCGATCTGCTAAAGGCACAGGCCCCAGCCGTGCTGACCTACGACTATGTCATTACCGCCATCCAGGACCAGGCGACCGGCAAAGACATCCATATGGCGCTCGGCTACAGCGGCGATCAGCACGTCCTCAACGACAAGGTCGATAGGCGGGGCCTGTGGCGCTATGTGGTCCCCCAGGAAGGGACGCTTTCGTGGCTCGACTGCGTTTCGGTTATCGCCAGTTCACCTCATAAGCAGCGCGCCCTGGAGTTCCTCGATTTCATAGGTTCGCCGGAAAGCGCCGCCGCCAATGCCCTCGCCTTGACCATGCCGACCACGAGCAGCGCGGCGTTGAAGCTTCTGCCGGAGGCGATGCGCTCCGATCCGGAGATCTACCCGCCGGCCGCGACGCTGGCAAAAAGCCAGTACCAGCAGGAACTTTCAATCCAGTCGGTCCAGGCGCGCCGACGCATCATCAGCACATTGGCGAATTTTCAGTGACCCTCAGCAAGCGCGCACTTTTCCTAATCTTTCCCGTCGTGCTGCTCGGCTACCTTCTCGCAGCGCTCTCGGTCTATTTCGCCCAGGAGCGCTCCATTCAGGCACTGGAGAAGGCGAAGCTTTCCCAACGGCTGGAGCACGCTGCCGCGGTTTTCCAGAACGAGGTCCAGCGCAGCAAGAGTTTTCTCAATGCTATCCTGAACGGTAACGTTCTGCGCCAATTCGTCGCCGAGACCGACGAGCGATACCGCGCCACCGCGCTCGGCGCGCGTCTGCAGGAGAGCATAAAATCGCTATCCGAGGATCCGATAGCTTATATCTCCTTTGCCGTCCTCAACTCGCGAACAGAGACCGAATACTATTTCGAGAACAGTTGGGATCCCTTTGCCGAGATCGACGAACCGCAGCGCGATCTTGCAAGAAAGTTGATCGCCGGCAAGCGGCTGAGCGACTTGACCTATCTTGAGCCAACCGGCGACCGTCCGCGGATCGTCTACTCCCTCTTCGTCGACCCGGTTACCTTTGGCCGTCCCATGCCGAACAACAAGGCCAGTGCGTTGCTGATGCAGATAGCCGTCCTGCCGGACCGGTTCCTCGCAATGCAGGCAGCTCTGAAGAAGGAGTATGGAGCCGACATCGTTCTCCAGCCATGGCCGCTCGCCGTCACCGATAAGCTTTCCGCGAGTACGCCGCTCGGAACGCAGCTTTACGCCACGATCGTCGTCCCGGACGCCTATTTCGAGGCTCAAGTGCTGCGCCGAAAGGTGCTGCTTGCTTGCGGTGCTCTCGCCATGAGCCTGATCTGCATCTTCTTGATCGTGCTATTGTTAAGGCGTTTCATCACCGGGCCGATCGCCAGCCTCGACGCCGACGTCACGGCGGTGATGAACGGCGAGCGTGACGACATCAGGGACATGGACGAAGCGGGTGAGATCGGGCGCCTGACCCATAACATCCGCGAGCTTCATTCCCAGTCCGCCCATGCCCTGCGGCTCGTGCAGCAGAAGTCGTGGACCGACACGCTGACCGGCATCCACAACCGCGGACGTTTCAACACACTCGCGGCCGGCGTCGTCGAGCAAGCCATCGCTTGCGGCGAGAAGTGCAGCCTGCTGTTCATCGACATCGACAATTTCAAATTCGTCAACGACAAGCACGGCCACGATATCGGGGACGATTTGCTCAAGACGCTTGCGGTGCGCATTGGACAAACCGTCGAGACCATCACGCGGCGGAGGCAGCTGGAGACGGCCATCCTCGCTCGCCTTTCCGGCGACGAATTTGCGGTTCTGGTGCGATCGAACCCGGGCGAAGGCACTGTCCGGGAGATCTCGGACGCGATCCTCGCCCTGTTTGACGGCGGCTTCGAAGTTTCCGGCAAACGCTATCCGGTGACGGCGAGCATCGGCGTGGCCATCTGCCCGGACGATGCGACCAATGTCGCCGAACTGATATCCAATGCAGATGCGGCCATGTACCAGGCGAAGTCCGGCGGCAGGAACCGCTCCTCCCGCTTCTCTCGTGCGCTGCATGACAAGCGTACCCGGCTGCGCCAGATCCAGGAGGAACTGCGGGGCCTCGATCCTGACGAGCAGTTTCGCCTTGTCTACATGCCGATCGTCAACGTGCGCGGCCAAGTCACGGGCTGCGAGGCGCTGTTGCGCTGGCATTCGCCCGTTCTCGGCACCGTTACGCCTGACGAATTCGTACCGATTGCCGAAAGCTCCGGTCTTTTCACCAAGATCGACTGGTGGGTCATCAACAAGGCGATGTCCGACTGCCGTCAGTTGAAGGCACTCTTCGGGCAAGATACGGTGCTGGCGATCAACATCTCTTCGGCGGAGCTGCATTCACGCGCGCTCGGCGACTATCTGTCGGATTGCGCGGCCCGCCATCGGCTCGAAACGCGATCGATCGACATCGAGCTCACCGAGACATTCGCCGTCAAGATCAGCGACCAGTTGAGGCAGAACATTGACGAGCTGCGCCACAAGGGCTTCCGCCTGTCGATCGACGACTTCGGCGCCGGCTACACCTCGATCGAGCAGATCATCGACTACGCCGCGGACACCATCAAGCTGGACCGGGCGCTCGTTACCAACCTCACCGCGTCGCACTCCCTTTCCGTCCTCAAGGCAGTCGTCGCACTCTGCCATGCGAAGGACATGGCGGTGATCGGCGAAGGCGTCGATACGCCGGAAAAGCTGGCTATGCTCACGGCAGCCGGCTGCGACCGCTTCCAGGGCTATCTGATCAGCAAGCCGCTTTCGCTCGACGACCTGGCGATCTGGGCGCTCACCCGGACGGCGCAGCATGTCAAGGAACGCCCCGCCGACGAGCACTCCGGCAGCAGCCGTCGGAACTCGACATCCAAAGCACGGTGGTGAATCTTGCGCGCGGAGCCGGTTTTTTCTTGACCTCGCCCCGCCCGACGTCCTAACCGCAGCGCATCAATGCGCTGACGGCAGGGATGGCAATGAAGGTTCTTCTGATCGGATCGGGCGGACGCGAACACGCGCTTGCATGGAAAATCACGCAGTCGCCGCAGCTCACCACGCTGTACGCAGCGCCAGGCAATCCCGGCATCGCCGAAGAGGCGACGATCGTCGCGCTCGACGTCGACAACCACACAGCTGTCGTCGACTTCTGCCGCGAGAAGACGATCGATTTCGTCGTGGTCGGCCCCGAGGCGCCCCTTGTTGCCGGTCTCGCGGACGCACTCCGTGCCGCCGACATCCCCGTCTTCGGCCCCTCTGCCGCCGCTGCCCAGCTTGAAGGTTCCAAAGGCTTCACCAAAGATCTTTGCGCCAAGTACGCAATCCCGACCGGTGCCTACAGACGCTTTACCGAAGCCAGCTCGGCCAAGACCTATGTCCGCGAACAGGGCGCGCCGATCGTCATCAAGGCGGATGGGCTCGCCGCCGGCAAAGGTGTCACGGTGGCGATGACGCTCGACGAGGCGTTCGCCGCCGTCGACGACTGTTTCTCCGGCGCCTTCGGCTCCGCCGGGGCAGAGGTCGTCGTCGAAGCCTACCTCGATGGCGAGGAAGCAAGCTTCTTCTGCCTTTGCGACGGCAAGACCGTGCTGCCGCTGGCATCGGCGCAGGATCACAAGCGCGTCGGCGACGGCGATACGGGACCGAACACCGGTGGTATGGGCGCCTATTCGCCGGCACCGGTGATGACGGCCGAGATGGTCGGGCGGACGATGAAGGAGATCATCGAGCCGACCGTGCGCGGCATGGCCGAAAGTGGGCATCCGTTCTCGGGCGTGTTTTTCGCCGGACTGATGATCACCGCGAAAGGGCCGGAACTCATCGAATACAATGTCCGTTTCGGCGACCCGGAATGCCAGGTCCTGATGATGCGCATGAAAAGCGACCTGCTGCCCCTGCTCTACGCCGCAGCGACGGGCACGCTCGACGGCATGCAAATCGAATGGCATGACGAAGCGGCATTGACGGTCGTGATAGCTTCGCGCGGCTATCCGGGAGCCTATGAAAAGAACACGCCGATCGCGGCCGTCCCCGAACCATCCGCCACGACAAGGGTGTTTCATGCCGGTACGGCGATCAAGGATGGTCGCCTGGTCGCCACGGGTGGCCGTGTGCTGAACGTCACAGCCATGGGCCAGACCGTCAGCGACGCAAAGGATGCCGCCTATCAAGGCGTGAACGGCGTTTCCTGGGAGAACGGCTTCTACCGTCGCGACATCGGATGGCGCGCGGTCGAGCGCGAAAAGGCGTAACCCCCCGGAATCGCGGCATCATTCAATTTTTACCAATTCTCCTGACGAGAAGGTAAGGGCAGTCTCATATTCTCCTCCTCGATACATTCGAGGAGAAGCCGATGCGTTCCCTGCTGATCACCGCCGTCCTTACGCTTGCCGCCGGCACAGCGGCAGCGTCGTCGGTCGAGAACGTGGCGTCCGGAAAGGCCGTCAATTCCAGCGTCGCGACGATCTCCTGCGCAGAGTGCCCGCCGCTGCAGCCCAAGAAGAAGGCCTCCTATGTCGTTCCTGAGCTGACGCCCGGCACCGCCAAGCTCGAGCTCAAGCAGATCGATGGCGAAATGAAGTCGGTCCGCACCGAGGCCTGGCTCGGAGGATCGCCGGTCGTCTTCGTCAACAAGGCATCCGAGGACGTGATCAAGGCCGCCGCCGTGAAAGCAGATCCGGCGGCGACGGGCGTTACCGCCGCCTCGCTCGCCGCGATCGCGGACGTCGACCAGACGGCAAAGACCGCCGCCGTCGGGATCGTGTCGCGCGCCGAACCGGTGAGTGCCTCGATGGCCGGCAGCGCTTCACAGGAATTTGATCCGTCGGGGTTCGAACTTAGATTAGATTAACACCATATACATAAGGTTCCCTGCCCCATCGGCCGGAATATTCAAGGCTGATGGGCGTTTCGCTGCAATGGCGAAAGGTTGCGCCCCTGAGAGAAGCAGGGGCGTAATCTTTATGGGTCAGCCTCATCTTCACGGCCAAGTCTCTCGACCAGCAGCCCGATTTCGCGGTCGGAAAAGACCTCTATGCCGTTCTTGCGTAGCAGCGCCGCGGTGACGCCCTCGCCGGGGACGCGCTCGCCGCTGAAGCTGCCATCGTAGACGAAGCTGGAGCCACAGGACGGGCTGCCGTCGATCAGCAGCGCGAAACGACAGTTTGCTGTCAGTGCAAGAGCAAGAGCGTTTTCCGCGCCCCGGCGAAACGCCTCGGTCACATCGCCGCCGGTCTTTTCGAGGACGCGTCCCACGCCGGAAAGGACGCTCGCACCGGTCCTGCCTGCCTCGATCTCCGCCGGCGGTCGCGGAACCGGCATTCCCGCCGACATCTCGGGACAGAGGGTCACGAGCCGACCTTCCGCACGCCAACGTTCTATTGCCGGATGGCACAGCGGTTTCGCCGCGCCATCGTAGCGCACCGCATGGCCCATGAGACAGGCGCTGACGAGTATCTTGGCGGTCATGCCGCGTTCATAGCGTCCCGAACGGTGCCGCTACAAGGGAAAACGCGCTATCCAAGCAGCAGCGGAGCAAGCGAGACAAGCAGCAGACTGGCAAAGACGACATTGGCTATCCGTGCCTGCCTTGGATCCCGTAGGACCTTGGCAATGGCCGCGCCAAAGGCAAGCCAGGTCGTATTCACGACGATCGCCACCAATGCGAGGACAAGAACCTTCGCAATGGCCGCCCCGACCCCCTGACCAGGCTCGATCAGGCTGCCGGCATAGACGGCGCCGATCGCCGCATAGGCCTTCGGATTGGCGATCGCCAGCACAAAGCCGCCGAGAAACGAAGGTCTCGGCGATCCCTGTTCAGCGGCGGCGACCGGCGGCACCGTGGCAATGTGCCATGTCAGATAAAGCATGTAGACCGCGGCGAGGACAGTAATCGCCACTTTCATGCCCGGCAGACCGAGAACCATTGCGGTGACGCCGGTTGCGATCAGCAACACGACTGCAATGGTGCCGATGTTGATACCGGCGGCGTAGCGCAGAGTGTTGGAAACGCCATGGGCGGCCGCCATGCCGGCGAGGCTGAGTGTTGCCGGCCCGGGACTGCCCATCAGCGGCAAGGCCGCAAGGGCAAGAAGCGCGAGGTCGCCGACCATGGTGCCAGCCCCCGGTCAGATCCAGATGTCATTCGCAGCCGTGCGTTCACCGCCCGCCTGGCCGGTATTTGCCGTGCCTCTTGGCTCGATCAGCAGCATCTTCACTTCACTTGCCGCATAGGGTTTGTGCTCGACGCCCTTCGGCACGACGTACATTTCGCCCGGACCGAGCGTGACCGAACCGTCGCGAAAGTCGATCCGAAGCATGCCTTCGAGGACGATGAAGGCCTCGTCCGTTTCCGGATGGTCGTGCCAGATGAAGTCGCCTTCGATGCGGACGATCTTGAACTGATAGTCGTTGAGTTCGGCGATCACGCGTGGCTGCCACTGATCGGCAATCCGCGCCAGCTTCTCGGCAAAATTGATAGGTGCGTGGGGACGACTGGACACGTTCATGGCTGTTTCCTCGCGTTGTTTCGGGAGTAATTACAGCCATTTCCGGTGATCGGGTCTTGAACGATCGTGCAGCCATTCAAAGTGCCACAGCGGCCTTTGTGCGTCTGATAAGACGCTCGCGCTTCAGGCTTGCTCCGCCTCTGTGCCCGCAGGCATTTCCGCCATGCGCAGCCATCGACCCGGCGTGATGCCGAATGCCTTCTTGAAATGGCGGCTCAGATGCGCCTGGTCGGCAAAGCCGGCATCGACCGCAGCCTGCGCGGCCGGGACACCGTGACGAAGATTGACCTTTGCGGCTTCGAGACGCCGCTGCACCAGGTAGCGATAGGGACTGGTGCCGAACAGACGGCGGAAGTCGCGGCTGAGGCCCCAGCGGTCCCGGCCGCTGACCGCCTCGAGCGTCTCAAGCGTGATGGTACCGTCGGGCAAGTCATGGAGGTAGAGGCGCGCCCGCTCGGCGGCGCGATAATTGAGCGCGCCGCCAACCTTCGCAGGCCCACCGGCCGCGGCTTCCAGTGCATGGGCAAGTTCGAAGAGGCCGTCCTCGAACTCAAGGGTCTCGATCCGGGCATCCGTCGCCGGTAAGAGAGCATGCACCGCCGCGAAGAGTCGCGGATCGGATGAGATGCCGTCTTTGATGAAGGGCAGCGGCCGGCCGCCGAGAACGCGCTGAACGGCCGCCGGCTCAATATAGATCATGCGGTAGCGAAACCCGTGCTCGCCGCCGGCCTGGCCGTCATGCACCTCGTCGGGATGCAGCACCATCGTGCCGCCGGGAAGGCTCGTGCGCTCGGCGCCGCGATAATGGAAGCTCTGAATGCCCGAGAGTGTCTGGCCGACGGCATAGGTATCGTGCCGGTGCGGCTCGTAGGCGCGCCCGGCAAAGAAGGCTTCAATACGCTCGAACGGAATGGCGTCTTCGGCCACGTCGATCCAGTCGCCGCGCCGCTTCGTGCCCGGAGGTTCGATCACACCTGCGCCTGCGCTCGGATTGTCGCTCGTCATTCTCCAGAGATAGGATCGAGCCTGTCGGTTGTCGACAGCCTAGCCTCTCATCCCGAGATCTTCGAGAAGTCCGCAACCTCGCCGGTCGCCGCGCGGATCAGCCCCAGGAGCGCCAGGCGGTTCGCACGGATCGCCTTGTCTTCGTCATTGACGAGTACGTCGTTGAAGAACACGTCGACCGGCTCGCGCAATTTGGAGAGCGCGGCCATGGCGGAGCGGAAATCCTCCTTGACGATCGCTTCGCGGGCATCCCCGGAGGCAAGCTTGATCGAGGCGTGAAGCGTCCTTTCGGCGTCGAGCCGGAAGAGCTTCTCGTCCACGTTGTCCGCGACCTCGGTGCCCTTCTTCTCCTCGGCCGCGAGGATCTGCGTGGCGCGCTTCGTGCCGGCGAGCAGGTTCTTGCCCTCCTCGGCGGTGATGAAAGCGGTCAGCGCTTCGACGCGGCGGGCGATCATCAACAGGTCGTCGGCCTCTGAGGTCAAGACCGCGTCGATCAGATCGTAGCGCGCCCCGAGATCGCGCAGGTAGACCTTCAGGCGATCATGGAAGAAGGCGAGAAGGTCCGCGGCAATATCGCCGGCCAGATCGGGCCGCTGCGCCCTCAGAGCCTTGAGCGCGACGTCGAAGAACGGCAGCAGCGGCAGACGCGCCCTACCCTCGAGAATGAGCCGGATGACGCCGAGCGCGGCACGGCGCAGCGCATAGGGATCCTTCGAGCCGGTCGGCTTCTCGTCGATCGCCCAGAAGCCGACCAGCGTGTCGAGCTTGTCGGCGAGCGCAACCGCGACCGAGACAGGGTTCGTCGGCACGCGATCGGACGGACCCTGGGGCCTGTAATGGTCCTCGATCGCGTTGGCGACCGCGGCATTCTCTCCCTGCAGTACCGCATATTTGTGGCCCATGATGCCCTGCAGCTCGGGAAACTCGCCGACGGCCTCGGTGCGCAGATCCGCCTTGGCAAGCACGGCGGCGCGCTCGACCAGGGTCTTGTCGGCGCCGGTGGCCTCGGCAAGCGCCAAGCCGATCGAGCGGATGCGGGCGACGCGCTCGCCCTGCGTTCCGAGCTTGGCATGGAAGGTGACGTTCAGCGCATCGAGCTTCGCCATGCGTTGATCGAGCGGCTTCTTCAGATCAAGACCGAACTTCTCGGCGGACGGTCGCAGCGTCTCGAGGTCCGGCAGGTCGCCCTGGTCACGTTTCCAGAAATGCGCCGCATCCGAAAGGCGCGCACGCACGACCTTGCCATTGCCATGGACGATCTCACGACCGCCGTCGCTGGCTTCGATATTAGAAACGAGGATGAACCGGTTCGACAGCGTTTCCGCGCCCGGCTGCCGCGTCACGAAGCATTTCTGATTGGTCTTGATCGTCAGGCGGATAATTTCGGAGGGAATTTGGAGATAGCTCTCCTCGAAGCTGCCCATCAGCACCCGCGGCCATTCGACGAGACCCGCCACTTCTTCGAGCAAGCCCTCGTCCTCGACCAATTCAAGGCCATTGGCGAAGGCGACGTTGCGGGCATCCGCGGCGATGATCTCCTTGCGGCGCTCGGCGTCGAGCACGACCTTCGCCTTTTCGAGCTTGTCGGCATAGTCGGCGAAGCGGCGCACCGTGATCGGCTCAGGCGCGTGAAAGCGGTGGCCATGGGTGACGTTCGAGGCGACGATGCCGTCGACTTCGAAGGGGATGACCCTGGTCTCCTCGGTTTCGGCGCCGAAGGTGCAGACGATCGATTGCAAGGGCCGCACCCAGCGCAGGCTGCCAGGCTTCGCCGAGGCGGCACCGGAGCGCATGGACTTCGGCCAGGGGAAGTCGCGAATGATCGCCGGCATCACCTCGGCGATGATGACCTCCGCGTCGCGGCCGGGCTTGACGATGTGGGCGACGTAGAAATCGCCCTTCTTCGCGTCGCTGTGGACATGCGCCTCGCTGATGGAGGAGAGGCCGGCGGCGCGCAGAAAACCTTCGATCGCCTTCTCGTTGGCGTCGGTGCGCGGCCCCTTGCGTTCCTCGCGGATATCGGCGGAGCGCGCGTTCAGGCCGCGTATGTCGAGCGTCAGCCGGCGCGGCGTCCAATATTCACGCGCGCCTTCATAGGTGAGACCCGCCTCGACGAGCGCGTCCGTTACGAGCTTCTTCAGATCGCCGGCCGCCTTGCGCTGCATGCGGGCAGGAATTTCTTCTGAGCGCAGTTCAATAAGAAGATCGGGCATGAATCCAGACTTTTTTCTGTTCCGGTCGGTCGCCCCGGGACTTAGCAAGCCCCGGCGAAATTGTCATCAAGTGCGGCGAGGAAATCGGCATCATCTACCAGCCGCCGCCACCACCGCCCCCACCGCCGCCGCCGGAAAAGCCGCCGCCGGAAGAAAAGCCGGAGGAGGAACTCTTGGGCGGAGGGGGCAGCGAGGAGGTCATGGTATCGGCCATCGAGCCGGCGAAGCCCCCGATCGTGTCGGAAAAGGACCCGGGGCCGAAGCTATCGCCATGGTACCAGCTCGGCTGGTAGGCGGCGGCTGCCGCCCCCCCGGCTGCCGCAAGCAGCCAGCGATCGAATGTCTCGGTCCAGGGCTTTTCGATGCCAAGCGCCACGGCGTAGGGCAGAAGCGTTTCGAAGTGCCGCGGCGACATTTCCGGGGCACCCTGCATGTTGAGCCGATCCTGCTCTGCCAGCGTCATATATTGCCGAAGCCCGTCGATACCATCCATCATCTGGGTGCCGAGCGGCGTCGGCGCTCCCATCAGGTAGTAGAACAGCCCGTTGGCGAGCACGATGCCGCCGATCGCGAAGAACAGCGGCAGGTCGTCCGCTTCGGTCGCCGAGAAGATGACCACCGCAAGGATGCTCGAAAAGACGGCGATGAGCACGAAGCCGATGAAGGCCAGCACGACGATCGACAGGATGCGCCTCACGAGGCTCGACCCGCGCCTCAGAGACTTGCCGATCGAAACGGCGAACCCTGAAACGAAAACTCCGGCGAAAACCGGGACGATGATGAAGGGGATCGTCGCTTCGCTGAGCCCGCCGAAGATGAACAGCGCCGCCAGCGCAACGATCGTAAGCGCGACGCCGCCGATGATGTAGCCGGTGTTGGCGCGGTAGTATTTGCCGCGATGCTCGCGCTCCATGGCGCTGCGGAAGCTGGACCCGGCGGCCGCCACCGCCTTGCCGTTCGCCCGATCTATCTTGAGCGTCCCACCGGCCGCGTCGACCGCCTTCATCAGCGCCGCCTCGCCGGTCGGAAGCTTTTCGCCACCGCTTTTGCCCGTCGCTGAGACGATGATGGCGTTCTTCAGATCATCGAGGACGACATATCCCTTGACCGCCAGGTTGAGTACGGCTGCCGAGAGCGCGGTCCAACCCTCGCCGGAAAAGCCCTTGCTGTCGATATAGTTGACGAGGGCGGGCGAAATCCCGTCCGGCGGGTCCCAGCGCGGGACCATGACGCCGCGGGCGGGATCACGACCGACGCGGACCCAGGCGCGCCCGTAATAGAGGCTCACGACGACGAAGCCGACGCCGGCGATGACCAGCGCCAGGTGATCGCGCAGCCACCAGATGTTCTGCTGCGAGGCGCTCGGCCGGTCGATGCTCCCCTTCGGCAGCTTGATGGCGATGGTGAGGCCTTCCTGGGGCCGAAGCCTGCGCGTGGTGGCAAAGAAGATTTCGCCGCCCTCCTCAACCGCGCGCGCATCCTTGCCGGTCGCACCGTAGCCGCCGGTAAAGACGTCGAGCGCCTGCGCCACGACGCCATCCGGCAAAGTAACGGTCGCGGTCGCTTCCTCGATCGGGAACGCCCATTCAGTTCCGGTCACGTTCCAGTAGAGCTCGTCGTGATCATCGAAGAAGCGTATCTGGCGGCCGGTCTCATAGGTGATCTGAAATATATGCTCGCCGCGCGGCAGGAAAACGTCGGCGTTGCCGGTGTAGATGCGGATGCCGCCGTTGACCGATTCGGTTCGGTATTCCTCCTGCTCGCCATCGCGTTCGACGGAAACCAGGTTGAAATCCACTTGGACGCGCCGGCCGTCCGGGTCGACGAACGTCAGGGGAAAATCACGATAGATGCCGCGGCGGATCTGATTGCCTTCGACGTTCGCGGTGATCGTTTCGGTCACCGTGAGGGTGCCGTCCCTGTCGACATCGATGACCGAATGGTAGGAAGAAATGATCTCTTCCGCAGCAGCCGGAAAGGGCGCGGCAAGGAAAAGAACCACGAACGCAAGCGCAGCGAGAAGCCGCTTCATCAGGATTTCCTCTTCCGCACCGTCTCAGAACTTGACCGACGGCACAGCGCGATCTGTCTCGTTGGTAATCTCGAAATAGCTGGCCTTGGCGAAGCGGAACGCGCTGGCGATCAGGTTGGACGGGAAACTCTCGACCTTGACGTTGAGATCGCGGGCGGCGCCGTTGTAATAGCGGCGCGACATCTGGATCTCGCCTTCGATTGTTTCCAGCGAGCCCTGGAGCTCGGCAAAGTTCTCATTGGCTTTCAGATCCGGATAGGCTTCGGCGAGCGCAAAGACGCGACCGAGCGCCTGCGAGAGCGCCCCTTCCGCCGCCGCTCGTGCGGTGATGTCGCCCTCGGGGACAGCCTGGGCCCGGTTGCGCAGGGCGACGACTTCCTCAAGCGTCGACTTCTCGTGTGCCGCGTAACCCTTCACCGTCTCGATCAGGTTGGGGATGAGGTCGGCGCGACGCTTCAACTGCACGTCGATACCGGACCAGGCCTCTTCGGCCATCTGCCGTGCCTTAACGAGTCCGTTGTAGACGAAAACCAGGTAAAGGATCACGGCGACCCCGATTGCCAGCCCGATCATGCAATGCCCTCCTTCAGAACCCGCCGGAGGTTAGCACCGACTCCGACCGCGAGATACAGGACGCGCAGGCAAAAAGCATACATTTCCCCGCTCCAATTCGAAGGCTTTTCTGCAATCAAACAGGCTCAACGGCAAGATCGCCGCCCGCCATTTTGGACCCGCCGAAATCACTATTTTGCAGCAGATTGCAGCGGCCCAGACCCCGGCGCCGAACTGTTCCGCCGGTAACGGCGCGATGGGCGCTTGTGGCCGATACTCAAATCATCAACAACCGCAACATGCAGACAGGACCATGACTTCGCTCGCAACCTTCATCAACGTCGTCGCCTTTACGGCCCTCTTCACTGCCCATGCGAGCGCAGCACCGGTCGAGAGGCCAGCGGGCGTTCGCCGCGCCCTGCAAATCTACGCCGGCGAATTGACGAATGGGCGATCAATCACACTGGAACCGATGTTGCGGCTCGATGGCACCCAGTTCTTCTGCACGCAACACGGGGAATCGTCCACCGGCACGCGGCCGCCAGCCAACCTGGCCGTCCTGCCATGCGGCCGAAGGATCAGCGTCGCCGCTTGATCAGGCCGCGTCTCTCGCCCCGTTTGCACCGCCTGCGTCGGTCAGCAGGAAGGCCTCGCCACAGGCTTTGGCCAGCGTGCGAACCCGCAGGATATAGCTCTGCCGCTCGGTGACCGAGATCACGCCGCGCGCATCCAGTAGGTTGAAGACGTGGCTCGCCTTGATGCACTGGTCATAGGCGGGAAGGACGCATTTGTGCAGACGGTTGTTGCTGGCATCGCCTGGAGCGCCGGCGGCCAGTAGCGCCACGCACTCCTTCTCGGCGTCGATGAAGTGCTGATGCAGCATGGCCGTGTTGGCATATTCGAAATTGTGCCGCGAATATTCCTGCTCGGCCTGCAGGAACACGTCGCCATAGCTGATCTTCTCCGCACCCTCGCGGCCGTTGAAGTTCAGGTCGTAGACATTGTCGACGCCCTGGACATACATCGCCAAACGTTCGAGGCCATAGGTCAACTCGCCGGAAACCGGCGAGCACTCGATGCCGCAGACCTGCTGGAAATAGGTGAATTGCGAGACTTCCATGCCATCGCACCAGCACTCCCAGCCAAGTCCCCAGGCGCCGAGCGTCGGGCTTTCCCAATCGTCCTCGACGAAGCGGATATCGTGCAGCAGCGGATCGAGGCCGATCGCTTCCAGCGAACCGAGGTAGAGTTCCTGCAGATTGGACGGGTTCGGCTTCAGGAGCACCTGGTATTGATAATAATGCTGCAGCCGGTTGGGGTTCTCGCCGTAGCGACCGTCGGTCGGGCGGCGCGAGGGCTGGACGTAGGCCGCACGCCACGGCTTCGGGCCGAGCGCACGCAGCGTCGTCGCCGGATGGAACGTACCGGCTCCGACCTCCATGTCGTAAGGCTGGAGCACGGCGCAGCCCTTGTCGGCCCAGTAATTGTGCAGCGTCAGGATCAGAGCCTGGAAGGAACGCTTCGGGTTCATATGGTCCGGAAGGGAGGCGATGGTCATGGGATCACGTCCGAATTCTTCGAAATCTTGCCGGACAGGTGCCATGCCGCAAGGCAAGGGTCAAGCGCCTTGCCGATCCGACGGCCAGACCGACCCGTTCGGCAGACGTCACTCGTCGTCGCGCTTCAGGCGATATTCTCCGGTCTTCGGATCCTTGACGAGCGTCCCGTTGGCGCCGGTCTCGCGCTCCCGGCGCAAGCGTTCCTGGTGACGCGTCACTTTCTGGGCATCGGCGATGAACTTGCGGTAGCCGATCCAGGCGATGAGGGCGACAATCAAGAGCAGGATGATCTGCGGCATGGTTTCTCCTCTGCTCCTCCTTGGATCAGACGGGATCTCGGACAGGAGATGCGGCAGCTTTTGTTACAGCGGCCGTGCACGCCTGACCAGAGGCCCCGACCAGATGCCCCCCGATCAGTTGCCATTGTCTCATAGGCCGAAGCGCGCCCAAAGTGCCCTTTCCTCGATCGCTTCGATGAGGCCCGCAGCGGCCGACGCGGCCAGGGGTGCGGCAATCGATCCGTCCACGGTCGCACCCGGCTGACGGCGTCCGAAGAGGCTGCGGGACGGCTGGATCAGTTCGAGGCGCGCCTTTTCGCCGTAGCGCCTCTTCACCTCGCCGCGCATATCGCCGAGAGCGTCGACGAGGCCCAGTTCCTGGCCGCGCCGCCCGGTCCAGAAAAGACCCGAGAAGATATCGGGATGATCGGCAAGCAGCGAGCCGCGGCGGGCCTTGACCAGTTGGATGAAGGTATCGTGGATATCCAGCTGTAAGCTCTTGAGGAACTCGACGTCACGCTCCTTTTCCGGCTGGAACGGGTCGAGCACGACCTTGTTCTCGCCTGCAGTATAGACGCGCCGTTCAACGCCGACTTTCTTCAGCAGTTCCGGAAAGCCAAAGCCGCCGGAAACGACGCCAATCGAGCCGACGATCGAACTCGGATCGGCGATGATCTCGTCTCCGGCGAGCGCGATCATGTAGCCGCCCGAGGCAGCGACGTCCTCGACGAAGATCAGCACGCGCTTCTTCTTCTCATCCGCAAGATCGCGAATGCGCTGGTAGATCAGCCGGGATTGGACGGGCGAGCCGCCGGGCGAATTGACGGAAATGGCAATAGCCGGCGCTTCCTTGACCGAGAAGGCCTTTTCGAGAACAGGCGCGACGGTCGCGAGATTGAGGACCGGGCGAAACTGCCCGCCACCGGACATGATCGTGCCGTGAAGCCGGATCGCCGGGATCGCAATCCCGTCCATGCGAAAACGCCTCGGCATCAGTTTTCTTAAGAACCTCGCCATTTCAACTCCTGCCCGATACGAACTCGATCCTGCATGTATGCATTGGCGCAGCAAACGCAATGGCCTACTTACCGTTAATCACGGCGGCGATAGGCGGCGCGGCCGTTGTTGAGATCATCGACCTCCGGCGAGAAACGGTGCGTCCGTTCCGCGTGCATGGTCAGCGGCGCCCGGAGTGCCAGCCGCTTGCGACTCTGCTTGATTGCCGTCACCAGAATCCTGACCGCATTCTCGCCGGCACGCGGCAAGAGCGGCGTAATTTCGATGCCGCCGAAACGGCGGCCGCAGGCCGCGATGATCTCGGCGATCGATTCCGGCCGGGCGATGAGCGAAAGCTGCCCGCCCGGCCGCATAATCGCCCCGGCCGTCTTGATCCAGGTCTCGAAGAGCTTGTCGCTCATCGCATGCGCTTCGGCCTTGAGGCGATCCGGCGTCCTGCGGTCGGCTGCGTCGTTGAACGGCGGATTCATGATCACGTGATCGAAGGCGTCGTCCGGCAGGCCGGCTGCAGCACGCGCCTTGCCGCTCAGCGACACATCCGCCTCGAGCACGGCGACCCGCGCGGCGAAACGCGCGTTCTCCGGCAAGGCAAGGCTGCGGCGGGCAAAATCCGCCATGATCGGCGAACGCTCGACGAGCAGCACCTCGGCCCCTGCCAGACGCGAGGCGACCGCCATGCCGGCCGCGCCGGCGCCCGCACCGAGATCGGCGACGCGGCAGGGACGCTCACATGAGACAAGCGAGGCGAGCAGCATCGCATCCATCCCGGAGCGATGACCCTGGCCGAGCGGCTGGATCAGATGAAATTTGCCGCGGTGAAACGCATCGACAGTTTCCGCTGTCGTCATTGCGGCAACTGCCCCGCCGACAGGCCGCGACCGCGTTGCGGCAAGGGAGACATCATTGCCGCAATTCCTTTTCCAGGCCGGCATCGACCAGAATGCGCCTGGCCCTATCGGCATCCTCGTCGGCCACCAGAAAACGCCGCGGCAAAAGGCCGAGGGAGCCTTCGAGGATGCTCATGTCCCGATCGGCGATGAGGCATACAATGCCGGCATCCTTCATCAGGCTTTCCGCAAAGGAGAGCAGCACGGCGTCGTTGGTGCGGATCAGTTCCTTCATTCGCCTTGATGATCCCGTCTTAAATTGCAGAGGGCGAGGCAATTCGCCTCTTGCCGCCCGAAGCCCCACTTTCTATTGTCGAAGCCGACACGAAGCAGGAGTCCGGGGCGTTGGGCGTAGTGATACCGCTGGAAGACAATAAAACAAACAGGCTTCCGTGAAGCCGCTCGTCGGCCTGACATCGTCCGACATGGAGCGCGTCAACCAGCTCATCCTCTCCAAAGCGGGCTCCGACGTGCAGATGATCCCGGAGGTCGCCAATCACCTGATTTCCTCCGGGGGAAAGCGCCTGCGGCCGATGCTGACGCTCGCCGCCGCTGCGATGTTCGGCTACGAGGGCGACGCCCATGTCAAGCTCGCTACCAGCGTCGAATTCATGCATACGGCGACGCTCCTCCATGACGACGTCGTCGATGAAAGCGACCTGCGACGCGGCAAGTCGACAGCGCGGACGATCTGGGGCAACCAGGCGAGCGTGCTCGTCGGCGACTTCCTGCTTGGACAGGCTTTCCGCATGATGGTCGACGTCGGCTCGCTCGACGCGCTCGATGTGCTGTCGACCGCCGCCTCGGTGATTGCCGAAGGCGAAGTCCTGCAGCTCTCTGTGGCCAAGAACATGGAGACGACTGAGGACGATTACCTGCAGGTCATCCGGGCCAAGACCGCGGCGCTATTCGCCGCGGCGGCGGAAGTCGGTCCGATCGTTGCGAGCGCCAGCAGGGCAGACCGCAACGCGCTGAAGTCCTACGGCATGAATCTCGGTCTCGCCTTCCAGCTCGTCGACGACGTTCTCGACTATGGCGGCTCGTCGAGCGACCTCGGCAAGAATGTCGGCGACGACTTCCGCGAGGGCAAGATCACACTCCCGATCATTCTCTCCTACCGTCGCGGCACGCCGGAGGATCGGGCTTTCTGGCGCGAGGCGATCGAAGGCGGCGCCAGCGATGAAGCAAATCTCGAAAAGGCGCTCGGCCTCATCCGCCGCTACGGCGGACTGACCGACACAATCGCACGCGCCCAGCACTACGGGACGATTGCGCGCGACGCTCTCGCGCCGTTGCCGGCGTCTCCCTGGAAGTCGGCCCTGATCGAAGTCATCGATTTCTGCATCGATCGGGTGAGCTGAGCGCCAGGCCGAGAAGCAATATTCTCCCGCGGAGGAATTTCTTGCCGCGTTGCGCCAAAAAAGCCATTCTATTCTTCAATACTTGCGTTCGGCAACTTGCGATCGACCCCGGAACAAACAGTAAAGACGCGGCGAGCCGAGACGATCGGCAACGAAAGGTTTGACATGCGGCATAATACACTCCTTCGCCTCCTCGGCGGCGCGGCAATGCTGGCTCTCCTGTGTGTGACCGGCAGCCACCAAGCCTTTGCTGAAGACAAGGCGGCTGTCGAGGAGGCCCGGCCTTTCGACATCAGGAGCGTCAACACCTTCGCCGGCGCCTTCCTGGCGGCGCGGACGGCCGACGTCGATCGCGATTTCGCAACGGCAACGGAGCTCTATCGCATTGCCCTCCGGTTCGAACCGGACAATATCGAAGTCAAGCAGCGGCTGATGATCACGCTGCTGATGAGCGGCAAGTTCGACGAAGGCGTCAAGATTGCCGAAGCGTTGAAATCCGATCCGGCCGTCGAGCGGATCACCACGACCGTCCGCGCCATCGAAGCGATCCGCAAGCGCGAATATCGCAGCGCCCAGAAGCTCCTGAACTATCAAGGCCCGAACGATCTCGACCGGCTGATGAGCACGCTTCTCTCGGCCTGGGCGAAGTCCGGGCAGGGCCGACCCAAGGAGGCGATTGCCCAGATCAAGGCGCTCGAGGGGCCGGAATGGTTCCGGGTGTTCAAGAACTATCACGCCGGCGCGATCGCTCTTGCGGCCGGCGACAAGACGACCGCACGCGCCAGGCTGAACGACGCCATTCTCGACCGGGAGGGCGGCAGCGCCGCTCCGGATACGTTCATGCGCGCGGTCGAGGCGCTGGCCCGCTTCGAAGCCCGTGAGGGCAACAAGCAGAAGGCACTGGATACGGTTTCCGTCGGCGAGAGCCTCGTCAACAACTACACGCCGCTCGAGGCGCTCAGAAAGAGCATCGAAGAGGGCGAGCCCCAGGAACAGCAGGTGCGCAATGCCGCTCAGGGGGCCGCCGCCGTCCTCTTTTCGATCGGCGGCGCCCTTAACCGCGAGGGAGCGGAAGACATCGTTACGCTTTATCTGCAGACGGCGCGCCGCCTCGATCCGGAAAGCGCCGACATCCTGGTCATGCTCGGCGGCATCGCGGAAAATCTGAAGAAACAGGAAGAGGCCATCGCGCTTTACAAGAGCGTGCCGGCAGATTCGCCGATGCGCCGCGTGTCCGAGCTTCAGCTTGGCCTGGCGCTAGCCGGCGTCGGCAAGGTCGACGAGGCGAAGAAACATCTGCAGGCGCTGATCGAAGTCGATCCGGAGAATATCCGCAACTATCTCGCCTATGGCAGCGTCCTTTCCGACGCTAAAGCGTATAAGGAGATGGGCGAACTCTACGACCGCGCCGTCGAGGCGATCGGCCCGGTGCCGAAGCGCAGCGACTGGACGGTGTTCTTCCAGCGGGGGATCGCCTACGAACGGCAGAAAATCTGGGCGAAGGCGGAACCGAGTTTCCTCAAGGCGCTGGAGCTCAATCCCAATCAGCCTCAGGTCCTGAATTATCTCGGCTATTCGTGGGTCGACATGAACATCAATCTCGACAAGGGCCTGGACATGATCCGCAAGGCCGTTGAGCTCAAGCCCGATGACGGCTACATCGTCGATTCGCTCGGATGGGCCTATTTCCGGATGGACCGCTTCGAGGAGGCCGTGACCGAGTTGGAGCGCGCCGCCGAACTGATGGCCGGCGACCCGACGATCAACGACCATCTTGGCGATGCCTATTGGCGGGTCGGACGCAAGCTCGAGGCGGTCTTCCAGTGGAACCAGGCGCTCGAAATGAAGCCCGAGGAAGCGGAAGTTCCAAAGATCAAGGCAAAGATCGAGAACGGCCTGCCGCCGCTCAAGCAGGATGTCCCGGCCGCGGCGGATGCCAAGGAGACGCTGCCGAAGAAGCCAGGCCCCGAGGTCGCCGCGCCGGGCAGGAAATCCTGACCGCATGCAAGTGGACGGCATAGCCGGCTTCGCGCTGACCCGTGTGGCGCCGGCCAAGATCAACCTGGCACTGCATGTCGTCGGCCAACGTCCCGACGGACATCATCTCCTGGAAAGCCTGGTCACTTTTGCAGATGACGGCGACCGCGT
This sequence comes from Sinorhizobium fredii USDA 257, assembly GCF_000265205.3. Lineage (NCBI taxonomy): Bacteria > Pseudomonadati > Pseudomonadota > Alphaproteobacteria > Hyphomicrobiales > Rhizobiaceae > Ensifer > Ensifer fredii. The sequence continues at coordinate 606,138 of NC_018000.1, read as the reverse complement.
CGCATTCGCGCCGGCGGACGTCGACAACTTCACCGTATCCGGCCCTTTTTCGCGCGATCTGCAGGTTTCGGCCGATGCCAAGAGCGGCAATCTGGTGCTGCGCGCCCGCGACCTGCTGCGGCGGGAATTGATTGATCGGAGCGATGCTGCGGGCCCTGTCCATCTGCATCTGGAGAAGAACCTGCCGATCGCCTCCGGGATCGGCGGAGGCTCGGCGGACGCAGCTGCGACGCTGCGAGGTCTGCTTTCGCTGTGGAAGGCCGAGCTTGCGCCGCAAAGGCTCGCGAGCCTCGCCCTGGAACTCGGTGCCGACGTGCCGATGTGCCTCGACGGCAGGCCGCTCCTTGCCAAGGGGATCGGCGAAGAGCTTGCCCCCCTAGGCGACCTGCCGTCCTTCCCGGTCGTCCTCGTTAATCCGCTCATCGCAGTCTCGACGCCCGTCATCTTCCGGATGCTCGCCCAAAAGCGCAATCCTCCGCTCACCGTTCCGCAAGGCATCCGCACAGCAGCGGACTGGCTGAAGGCACTGGCCGGGATGCGCAACGATCTGGAGCGACCGGCGAGAGCGTTGCAGCCGGCGATCGAGGCGGTGTCTGGGGCATTGCACGCCGCGGAAGCCGATCTCGTACGGATGTCCGGATCCGGCGCCACCTGCTTCGGTCTGTTCGACGGCGACGAAAAGGCGGCTGCGGCCGCGCAACGCATTTCCGCCGATCATCCGGGATGGTACGTTCTAGCCACCCGAACCGCCGGGAAGCGAGGATAGGAAATGCCCGACATCGACGAAACGCGCCCCTTCATTGCCGTCGGGATCGCCGTTCTCACGGTTTCCGATACGCGCACGCGCGCTGACGACAAGTCCGGCGACACGCTCGAGATACGTATACGCGAGGCCGGCCATCGGCTCGAGGCGCGCGCATTGGTGCCCGACGACCGCCAGAGGATCTACGATCAGGTGAGGGCCTGGACGCTGAATGCGTCGATCGACGTCGTCATCACCACCGGCGGAACCGGCTTCACCGGCCGAGACGTGACGCCCGAAGCGCTGGAGCCGCTTTTCGAAAAGCGCATGGACGGGTTTTCCGAGGTCTTTCACCGGATCTCCTACGACAAGATCGGCACATCGACGATCCAGTCGCGGGCAACGGGCGGCGTCGCCAACGCCACGTTCATCTTCGTGCTGCCCGGCTCGCCCGGGGCCTGCAAGGACGCCTGGGATGGGATCCTGAAGCAGCAGCTCGATTACCGGCACATGCCCTGCAACTTCGTCGAGATCATGCCGCGGCTGGATGAACACCTGAAGCGCGGCTGACTGCCCGACCTGTTCCGTTTGGAACAGCCACGCACGGTTGAAGTCGCTAGATTGCTACTCGTCAGCCCACCAGAAGGCAGTGGACGTAGCGAGCCTTTGCATCGGGCGAAGCGAAGACGCCTCTTTCCCTTTCCCTGCGGAGAGAGATTTACAGAACATGTTACATGGTGCCCACCACAAGGAGATGGAGCAGCATGGCAAGCCCTTTTCGTAGACAAGGTCATTTGAGAGTCGCTTCAGGGGGTGCCGCAAGGCACGCCCCTCTTGTGACGGCAATACCACACTGAAAGGCTTGGGCCGTTTCAAGCCCGCTCGGCCGCAGATCGATTGCCGAGAGCAACCCAGGCCGGAACGAGTTCGGTCGCCAACTTGCGGACCGCCCGAGCGTTGGCGATGTCGCTGAGTTGCATATCGGCGCGTGCAACCGCCACGGCATCCTGCTTGCGCATCAGATACCCGGCCTCGAGCGGCGCGGTCCGCTGCGACAAACGCTTGAGGAGCGGCCGCCTATGCAGGCGAGAAGGGGAGAACCGCGCCGGATCCCTGTGGAGCGAGACATATTCGATGAGCTCGTCCACCCAACGCCCGATGGGACGGGCGCCCGGCTCCAGCAGCATCAGCCAATCACCGCGCGCGGAACGGACGACATCGGCGAGATCCCATTCGGCGCAGAAACGGCAGCCGGCCGCATCGGCGACATGCACGGAACCATCTCTGGAGCCGTGGTCCAGGATGATCACGTCACTGACGAGCCCTTCGACAGCCCCGGCGACAAGTACGGACAATGTCTGCGCGAGTTCCGCTTCATTGTCCCGCGTCTCCATTATGATCGTCAGCATACCGTCTCCTAACGCATCGGCACAACAAATACCACAATTCTTCAGGGGTATTAGCGACCGTAGCGGCGGCGATTGCGCAGCGCAGCAATTTTTGTTCTTGCTTTGTTCTACTTTGTGCGTTAGGAAAATAATCAGAGCGGAACGGAGATACCAAATCGGTTCCGAGGAGATTTCCATGACCGAGCTGTCTCAACTCAGGCAGGGTGCTTTCGCGCCCGGCAATAGCGCAGAGCTGGCGGAAGCCATCGTCACCGGCACCGGCGTCAGAATAGAGATCGATCGCCGCCGGGGACGCGGAGCAGCCCTGAACATGGGGGGCCGCTTCGAACCGCAGACGAGCGAGGTGTTCGACGACGGGTGGCAGACGCTCGAGGAATTGCCGCCATTCAAGACCGAAGTTCAGATCGAAAAACCCCGCAACGTCATCACGCGCAACGAGTCGCCCGACATTTCGTTCGATCGCTCCATCAATCCGTATAGAGGATGCGAGCACGGCTGCATCTACTGTTTCGCGCGGCCGACCCATGCCTATATGGGGCTTTCGGCCGGGCTCGATTTCGAAGCGAAGCTCTTCGCCAAACCGGACGCGCCCCGCTTGCTGGAACGCGAATTGGCGAAGCCGGACTATAAGGTGCGTCCGATCGCGATCGGCACCAACACCGACCCCTATCAACCGATCGAGAAAGAGTGGCGCATCATGCGCCAGATCCTCGAGGTGCTGAAGGCGGCCAATCACCCGGTGATGATCGTGACCAAGTCGGCCATGGTGACGCGCGACATCGATCTGCTCGCCCCGATGGCGGAAAAGGGTCTGGCACGGGTAGGCATTTCCGTAACGACGCTCGACCGCAAGCTGGCACGTACCATGGAACCGCGGGCGTCGACGCCGCCCAAGCGGCTCGAGGCAATTCGCGCGGTCTCGGAAGCAGGCATTCCGGCCGGCGTCCTGGTGGCGCCGATCATCCCTGCTCTCAACGATCACGAGATCGAGCGTGTGCTCGACGCCGCGAAAACTGCGGGCGCTACGGAGGCGAGCTATGTGCTCCTGCGTCTGCCGCTCGAGGTGAGCCCGCTTTTCCGCGACTGGCTGCTGCGAAACTATCCGGACCGCTACAGACACGTGATGTCGCTCGTCCGTTCGATGCGCGGCGGCAAGGATTATGATGCGGAGTTCGGCAAGCGCATGAAGGGCGCCGGTCCTTATGCGTGGCAGATCGGCCGCCGGTTCGAACTTGCCGCCAAGCGCTTGGAGCTGAATCTCACCCGCCGCCAACTGCGGCACGATATCTTCGTGCCCCCGTTGGGGACGGGGGTGCAATTGTCGTTGCTGTAGGAGGGCGCCAGACGAGCCCCATATTTTGGTTCCGGCGCCTTCCCGCCTCAGGATGGCGCTGGCTTTCCTCCCGGTTTACCGCCGCACACGTACCGGGGGGCTTGAAGGGAATCGGGCGAATATGCGAGGGTCCCCCGCATGTCACGTCGCAAGTCGCCCGATTCCCCGCTTTTTCCGCTCGAGCCGGTGCTTCCGGACTTCAGCTTCGAAATCGCCGCAAAGCGGGATGGTTTTTGGCCGGTCGCAGGCGCCGACGAGGCAGGCCGTGGACCGCTCGCCGGTCCGGTGGTCGCAGCAGCGGTCATCCTCGACCCGGATGCCGTGCCGGCCGGTCTCAACGACAGCAAACTCCTGACCGCCGAACAGCGCGAGGCGCTATTCGAGGAAATCATGGCGACGGCGACCATATCCATCGCCTCATCTTCCGCCGCGCGTATCGATGCAACCGACATCCTCAAGGCGAGCCTCGACGCCATGCGTCGCGCGATCGACGGCCTTTCGATTGCGGCGCGCTTCGCGCTCATCGACGGCCGCGATGTTCCACAGGGCCTCCCCTGCCATGCGAAGGCGATCATCAAGGGAGATTCCCGTTCCGTGTCGATCGCCGCCGCCTCGATCGTCGCGAAGGTCACCCGCGACCGCATGATGACCCGAGCCGATGCGACCTTTCCCGCCTATGGCTTTGCGCTCCACGCGGGCTATGCGACCGTCAAACACCGCAGCGCCATCGACAGTCACGGACCATGTTCGTTGCATCGCATGAGCTTCCGCCCCTTTCGAGAGGCCCAGGAACAGCCCGTTGCAATCAGCGCTGAACCACTCGACGTCAATTCGTGACGGCAAGGCCATCGCTCCCCCGGCGCGGTGCGTCTTACCGGAAGCGAGGGTCGCTGCAACAATCTGGATTGCTGCATGCCTGATTCCCAACCGACTCCGATCTAAGAGACTCTCGGTAGGCTGGTCCGCACTCCGGTAGCGTCGGTATGCGGCAGGAACGCCCGCAGCGCCTTGCAGAATGAGCGAGAACGGCAACCGCTCGGACCAGCCGGCGGCGGGCGGGCAGGAGGCCGCGGACGAACCAACAGCGATTGCGCATCCAGGCACGGCGCGGCCTCGCAGGCCCGGACTCGCCCGCTTGACAGGCCCTGGCCCAAACGAAAAACCCCGCCGAAGCGGGGTTCTCAACTTCGCGAATTATGGTTGAACTTAGTTGAGGCGTCCCTTGACCTCGCCGAGCGCCTGCTCGAACAGCGTCTCCTGGGCGCTGGCGTCGGCCTTTGTGGCAAGCACCTTCTCCGCCGCGCTGATCGCGAGATCAACGGCAGCCGCGCGAACCGCGTTGATCGCGTCGCTCTCGGCCTGCTTGATCTTCTGTTCGGAAAGCGCCGTACGGCGGGCGACATAGTCCTCGGTCTTCTGCTTGGCTTCCGCAGTCAGCCTCTCCGCCTCGCGCTGGGCGGCGGCGACGATGTTGGCGGCTTCCGCCTCGGCATCCTTGCGCTTGCGCTGGTACTCGGCAACCAGGCTCTGGGCCTCTTCGCGCAGACGCTTGGCTTCCGCCAGTTCGTTGCCGATCTTGTCGGCCCGCGCATCGAGCGCTTCGGCGATCTTGCCCGGCACCTTGAGATAGGCGATGAGAGCGAAAAAGAGGATCAGGCCGACGAGGGCGTAGAAAGTTGCATCAAGTGCCATTGTTCCCTGCTCCTCAGTTGCCGGCCGACGCTTTGACCGCCGCGGCGATCTCGGTCTTGGTGACGTTGCCGCCGATCAATTGCTTGACGACGGCGGTCGCCGTCTCCTCGGCGATGGCACCGACATCGGCAAGCGCCTTGGACTTGATCTCGGCGATGCGCGCTTCGGCAGCGGTGATCTTCTTTGTGAGCTCGGCCTCGACGGCGGTGCGGTCGGCATTGGCCTTGCTCTTGACTTCCTCGCGGGCCGCGTCGGCAATCGAGTGGCCCTTGGCCTTGGCGTTCGCCAGTTCCTGCTCGTAAGATGCAATCGCGGCATCGGCCTCGCCCTTGAGGCGGGAGGCCTGGTCGAGATCCTGGGCGATGCGGTCGTGGCGCTTTTCGAGAATTCCGCCGATGCGCGGAATGATGACCTTCGACATCACGAGATAGAAAAGCCCGAAGGTGATCGCCAGCCAGAGCAGCTGCGAAGCGAAATGGGTCGAATCGAAGGGCGGGAACACGCCGGAACCATGCTCGCCTTCGTGGGCCACACCCGTTTCGGTGTGCACCTCACCGGCCGCAGGGGCATCGTGTGCTTCGGCGCCTTCAGTGGTGGTTGACTGCTGGGCATAGGCCGCGGTCACAAACATGCTCACCTCCAAGGTGCACTTAAAGATATGCGCGGCCGCGATCCCGAGGGATCGCGGCCGAGACTTCAGCCGTTATTAGACGGCGAAGAGGAGGAGCAGGGCTACGAGCAGCGAGAAGATGCCCAGAGCTTCCGTAACGGCGAAGCCGAATACGAGGCGGCCAAACTGGCCGTCGGCAGCCGACGGATTGCGCAGAGCGCCGGACAGGTAGCTGCCGAAGATGTTGCCGAGGCCGAGAGCCGTGCCGGCCATACCAAGGCATGCAAGACCTGCACCGATGAACTTTGCTGCTTCCGCTTCCATGATTGAACTCCTTCGAAATGGTGTTGCGGCTTGGATTTGTGCCTCCGGCGGCGTCAGCCGACCGAAAGCCAGCGACTGTATTCCTTAGTGGCTTCCCGGATGGACAGCGTCGTTGAGGTACATGCAGGTCAGCACCGCAAAGACATAGGCCTGGAGGAAGCATACGAGGAATTCAAGACCGGTGATGGCGACGGTCATGATGAGCGGCAGGATCGCGCCGCCGATGCCGAGCGCACCAAGGGCGCTGAGCGAGGTGACGAAGCCTGCGAAAACCTTCAGCGTGATGTGGCCGGCCAGCATGTTGGCGAAGAGACGGACCGAGAGGCTGATGGGACGGGAGAGGAACGAGATGACTTCGATCGTCACGACCAGCGGCAGGAGCACGCCCGGCACGCCGTGCGGCACGAAGAGCTGCAGGAAGCCGAGGCCGTGCTTGTAGAAGCCGTAGAGAATGACCGTGCCGATCACGAAGACGGCGAGCGCGAAGGTCACGATGATCTGGCTGGTGACGGTGAAGAAATAGGGGAACATGCCCAGCAGGTTCGCCGTCAGGATGAACATGAACAGCGAGAAGACCATCGGGAAGAACTTCATCCCGTGGCTGCCCGCCCCTTCGCGAAGCATCGAGGCGATGAATTCGTAGGACAGTTCCGAGACCGACTGCATGCGCGTCGGGATGATGCCGCGCTGAGAGGTCGTCAGGTAGAGAAAGCCTGCAGCAACACCGACGGTCGCCACCATGAACAGCGATGCATTGGTGAAGGAAAGGTCAATTCCGCCAAGCTCGATCGGGACAATCTTGTTGATCAGGAACTGGTGGGTCGGATCGTTTGACACCGCGCTTCTCTTTCGTTCTGCCCGCCCGCAAGCGGAAACCGTGTTCTTCCGGACGACGCCTCAGGCGTCGTCACCGTCCTTCTTGCTATTCCCTGAGCCACTTCCGCGCTGGTCGGGTGTCGCCACCAGACCGGCAGAACGCAGCACATTCAACACACCGGCACAGAAACCGAGAAGCAGGAGGACGATCATGCCCCACGGCCCTGTACCCGCAAAATGGTCCAAAAGATAGCCCAGGAACGCTCCGACCACGATGCCGGCGATGAACTCGCTCGAGAGTTTCATCGCTGCTGCGTAGCCCTTGCGGCTTTCCGCACTGCGGACCTCGGCCTCGTCCGAAACTTTCACGCGCTTCGACGCGATATTTTCGCCAAGGCGCTTCAGCCGCGCTTCCAGACTTTCTTCCGGCTTCTCCGTCACATGGCTCCCCTTTGCAGCCCCACGCGGTCGAACGCGATCTCGGTCATACAAACGGCCGGCGCTCAAGCCACGGTTCGGCCCCATTTGAAGTCGCGCGCAACATAGTTTTAGGCACCCGCATAGTCAAGGCATGCGGGGGTATTGGGCGTGGACAATATATGCTTTGAATTTCAATCAGTTACAGGAAACTTGCGACACCTGCGACAAAGCTGCAACGGAATCGTCCGCGTTCGTCGCAGCTTATCTTCGCCATGTAGCGCGCCTTGTGCGGAATCGAGCGCCGATCAACTCCAGCCGCCGCCATAGGTTCTGTAAAAGATGTGCAAGCCAATCTGTCCCACGCGCTTCATGGTCTTCGCCCAGGCGGGCTTCACATAGGTCGCATGGTAATGCGTCGCAGAGCCGACTTCCGGCAGCCAGATCTTTCCGGCGGTGACGGCCATGGCGACCTCCTTCGCGGTCTTCCAATGCGACCGCGAGTAGATGAGGTCACGGATCATGTCGCAGGCGAAGGAAAACTGGCAGCGGTTGCGCCAGGCCTTGTTCTGATAGACGACGCCGCAGATCGTCTTCGGATAGGTCGGGTTGCGCACCCGGTTGAGAATCACTTGGGCGACCGCCGCCTGCCCTTTCACGGACTCGCTTCGCGCTTCGAAATAAATGCCTTCGGCAAGGCAGGTTTGTTCCTCCTTGCCGAACACCGTCGCCGGCAAGGCAGTCGCCGCCCAGGCGTGATCGTCGGGCGCGATATCCGGGATGAAACGCCCGCCATTCTTGTCTTCGCGAAGAATCGAATCGAACGGCGATACACGCGCATAGTCCGGCTCCGGCCGGACATAGGCGGTTGCCAGGATATCGGCCTCGCTGTTGGTCACGAGCTTGGCAAGCACGGGCGAAACACCGGGATCCGGCTGTGGAGGCTTCCTTCGATAGAAGGCCGTGGCGATCTCGATTTCCTTGCCTTTGATCTTCGGCTTGGCGAAGGCCATCTTCTCGGCCCCGTCGAAATCGGGCTCCATCAGGAAGCCCGTCCGCTGAAGGATCGAGCCGGCGCTGAAGTCCTTTGGCGGCGTCACCGGACTGACGGCGACGATGCGGCCCTTTTTCAGCTTGCGGGTGACGCGGTCCTCATCCGGCGTCCCCTCTTGATGCTTCGATTCGGCGGTCAATGCCACTCGCCTGCCGTCGGGCAGCGTCATGCCGGCGCCGCCGTCGAGTCCGCCGGTCGTGATCGGGTCGGCAAACACCATGTCGACGTCGTGAACCGATCCGGCCGGTGACCGGGTCAGATACATGCGCCAGCGTTCGCCGTCACCGCGGTTGACGCCGGAGAGAAACGTCGCGAGATCGGAATAGGCTGCGACCGACGGAAAGCCGAGGAAAATGGCAAGCCCGATGATAGCCGGGGCGCGCCAGACCGAGAGGGACATGCGAAACTTGCGACGCGACATCTCACTCCTACGCATCATACAGCTCCACGCAACTCTTACTCGCGCACGCGTCCTCGCAAGCCGGCTGAAAGCGGGCCTGAAGATGCCATGCAGGGATGCTAAGATCTTGAAGCGTCCGGACAGTTGACCGGGATCGCTCCGTTTGAGCCTCGAAAATGAAGCATTAACCTTGATGTTTGGTTAATGCGGAGCGGTCCGGCGAAGGCTTGTCAGATGATTACGTGGGAGCCGAGTTCGACGACGCGGTTGGTCGGCAGGCGGAAATAGTCGGACGGATCGATGGCCGCATTGGCGAGCGCGATGAACAGGCGATCCTGCCAGTGCGGCATGCCGGACTGGGCGTCGGGCACGAGCTTGCGGCGGCCGAGATAGAAGGACGTCGACATGATGTCGAACTTCAGGCCCGATTTGCGGAAGAGGCCGAGCGCCTGCGAAACGTTCTGCGTCTCCATGTAGCCGAATTTCATCTCGAGGAGTGTAAAGCGTTCCGACAGCGGCCGGACGCTGACGCGCTCCTCCTTTGGCACCTTGGGGGTGTTGGCGGTGCGGACCGTCAGGATGAAGTTCTGCTGGTGCAGGACGTGATTGTGCTTGATGTTGTGCAGGAGGGCGGCGGGCGTCGAATCCGGATCGCTCGTCAGGAAGATTGCCGTGCCCGGTACGGAAACCGGCGCATGCTCGCTCTTGCGTTCGATCGACTTGATGAAGCTTGCCAGCGGAATGTCGATATGGCGCGTCTTGGCGTGAAGAATCTCGGTGCCGCGCTTCCAGGTCCACATGACGATGATGAAGGTCGCTGCGATCAGGATCGGCACATAGCCGCCGTCGTGGATCTTCAGCATGTTGGCGCCGAGGAAGACGAATTCCAGCGTGAGGAGCGGCAGCAGCGCCGCGGCGGCCCACCAGGCCGACCAGTTCCAGCGCGCGCGCAGGAATTCGAAGGCAAGCATGGTGGTCACCACCATGGCGCCGGTGACAGAAATGCCATAGGCGGTGGCGAGCGCCTCGGACGAGCCGAAGAGGAAGACGAGCGCCATGACGCCAAACATCAGCAGCGTGTTGACGTTCGGCAGGTAGATCTGGCCCGTATGGGTCTCGGACGTGTGGAAAATCGCCATGCGCGGCAGGAAGCCGAGGTGAATCGCCTGACGGGTGAGCGAGAAGGCACCCGTGATCACGGCCTGGCTGGCGATGATGGTCGCCGCAGTCGCGAGAATGACGACGGGAAGCAGCGCCCATTTCGGGAACATCAGGAAGAACGGATCGGACATCGCCTCGGGGTGCTCGAGGATAAAGGCGCCCTGGCCGAGATAGTTCAGGGTGAGCGCCGGAAAGACTATGGTAAACCAGGCCCATTGAATCGGCCGGCGGCCGAAATGGCCCAGGTCGGCATAGAGAGCCTCGGCTCCCGTCACGGTCAGGAAGACAGCGCCGAGCACGATGATGCCGACATAGCCCTCGTTGAACAGGAAGGTTGCGGCGTAGAACGGGTTGAAGGCCGCGAAGATCGACAGGTCGTCGGCGATATGCACGAGCCCTATGCCGCCCATCACCAGGAACCAGATGAGCGTGATCGGCCCGAAGAAATTGGAGACGGCCGCCGTTCCTTTCGATTGCACGGCAAACAGGAGCAGCAGGATGACGACGGCGATCGGGACGACATAGTCCGAGAGCGCCGGCGTCACCAGCTTCAGGCCCTCGACGGCCGATAGAACCGAGAGCGCCGGCGTGATCATCGCATCGCCAATGAAGAGCGCCGCTCCAGCGACGCCCATGAAGAACAGAATCCATGTGTGGCCGTTGGCCGTCTTCATCAGCAAGGCCAGCAACGAGAGCGTGCCGCCCTCCCCCTGGTTGTCGGCTCGCAATAGGAAAAGCACGTATTTGATCGTCACGATGATCGTCAACGACCAGATCATCAGAGAAATCAGACCGATGATCTCCACATCCGTCACGCCGTCATGCGCAACCGGGCGCAGCGCTTCGCGAAAGGCATAGAGCGGGCTCGTGCCGATGTCGCCATAGACGACGCCGATCGAGCCAAGGCCAAGCGCGAGCAGGCGGCGCATGTTCTCGGATCCATGCACGGCAGGGGCAGACAATTGAGACATGGTATCCAACAGGCTCTTAGAGCCAGCCTTTCCAACGAAAGAAGAAGAAGGGGATGACGGCCGAAAGCACCATGGCCGCAAGCGCCCAGGGGTAGCCGAACTGCCATTCGAGTTCCGGCATTACCCGAAAATTCATGCCATAGACGGAGGCAACCAAGGTCGGCGGCAGCAGAACCACGGAAGCGATCGAGAAGATCTTGATGATGGCATTCTGCTCGACATTGATGAGACCGAGCGAGGCATCGAGCAGGAAGGTGATGTTGCCGGAGATAAAGGCTGCATGTTCGGAGAGCGACTGAATGTCCCGGGAGATCGAGCGGCAAAGCTCGCGGCTATCCTTGTCCGCCTGCACTTCCGGTACGGTGTAGACGAAGGTGAGCAGCCTTGACAGCGAAGCGAGGCTATCGCGCGTCTTCGCAACCAGCCTGTGAAAGCCCGCCACGTCGCGCAGACGTGCCTCGAGCAGTTGCGGCGGCCTGCGCCGGCCGGCAGCCCGGTCGCCGAACACTTCGATCGACAGGCCATCGATCTTGTCGACGGCCTGCTCCAGGATTTCGGAGGTCCGGTCGGTGATCGCTTCGAGCAGGCGGGTCAAAATCACCACGCCGTTCCTGCAGCCACCGGGAATCCGATGCGTACCGGCCTTGAAGAGGCCGAAGGCGCGCGGCTCCGCGTAGCGGATCGTCACGAGCCTGCCTCCGGAAAGAATGAAGCCGACATCCGTCAGGCCCGGGATCTGCGTTTCACTCCGGTAGACCAGCGAGGCGGTCATGAAGACGGCATCCTGCTCGACATAGAGGCGGCTCGACGGCTCTATGCCCTTGAGGTCGTCCCGGGTCGGAATGGAAATTCCGAGCAGTTCTTCCATCATCAGTTCTTCGGCCCTGGTCGGCTCGACGAGGTCGATCCAGACGATCTCCGGGCGCAGGAAGGCGGGCGGTTCGGCCGTCGAGAGAGCGACAGCTTCGCCATTGACGCAATAGCCTGAGATCATGCGGCCGCCTTTGGGGTGGCACCGATGCGGACGAACCATGAAGGTTGGAAACGATCAGCCGCCACAGGATTTCCACAATGCCGATTCTCTGATGCAGACTTCCGCCCCACGACATGTCCCCTTGGCTATCATCCGGGCCGAAATCTCCGGCGAGCGGCGTTGAGCGCCTGCCTCTGCGCGAGCGGCAAGGCATATGGCGCAACGCTCAGGTAAAATCAATGCTTTTCACGCATGCCGACCTCGGCGGCACGTCGCGTATCGTTCCGAACAGGGCCGGACCCTACTTCATAATTTCTGCAAGCGGTATGCTCTTGTGAAAGAAAAGCATAGGGTTTGGCGCGAAGGCGCCTCACCGATGGTCTATTCGAAGACGATGTTCGGCATTGCGCGGTTTTGGTTCCCCTCGGGGGTCGAGAGTTGCTCTGAGACCCGCTCAGCGATACCACGAAAGATGCGCGCCACCTCGCCGTCGGGCTCGGAGACCACCAATGGCGTGCCTGCATCTGAAGTTTCCCGGATTGCCATGGTTAGCGGGACTTCCCCGAGGAAGGGCACGCCAATCCGCTCGGCCTCCTTGCGGGCGCCGCCATGGCCGAAAATGTCGTAACGCTTTCCCGTGTCGGGGGCGACGAAATAGCTCATGTTCTCGACGATTCCGAGCACCGGAACCTCGACCTTGCGAAACATCGTGATGCCTTTGCGCGCGTCGGCAAGCGCCAGATCCTGCGGCGTCGAGACGATAACGGCGCCGGCGAGCGGCACCTGCTGTGCCATCGTCAATTGCGCATCGCCGGTGCCGGGCGGCATGTCGACGACGAGCACGTCGAGCTCGCCCCAGGCCACCTCGCGCAGCATCTGCAGGAGAGCGGACTGGATCATCGGGCCGCGCCAGATCATCGCGACCTCCTCGTCGACAAGAAAGCCCATCGACATCACCCTCAGCCCGTAGTTTTCCATCGGCCGGATGAGCCGTCCTTCGATTTGCTGAGGGCGGCCGGAAATCTTCAGGAGGCGCGGCATCGAGGGGCCATAGATATCGGCATCGAGCAGCCCGACCTTGAGACCATTCGCCTGAAGCGCCAACGCCAGGTTTACCGACGTCGTCGACTTGCCGACGCCGCCCTTGCCGGAGGCAACCGCAATGATGGCGCCAACGCCCGGAATGCCCGCCTTCGCCGGCGCGCCGCCAGCCGGTCGCGGCGCATGCGCGTGCCCGGAATGCGGCGCCGGCCGTTGTGCGGGGGCCGCCTGAGGCGCCGCCTTACGGTCGGCGGTCAGCGCGACCATGGCTGCCTTCACTCCGGGCATCTCGCGAACGACGCGTTCGGCAGCGGCCCGCATCGGTTCGAGTTCCTTCGCGCGGTCTGCCGGCACCGTGATCGAAAAATAAGCCTTGCCGTCGGAAATGAACACATCGGAGACCAAGCCCAGATCGACGATGTTGCCTTCCATGTCCGGGCCACGCACGCTCCGCAGCTTTTCAAGAACCATTTCCCTGGTCACGTCCGGCATGTCGCCCTCTTGTCTCTTTGCCGCCTCGGCAATTCCCCGCCTATGGGCGAGGCGCTGCTCAAAACGCTTGAATGCCTGCATCGGTAACCCTCAAATCGAATCCGATTTAAGGTACATCTGCAGTAGATAATCGAGGCGGGGCGCTTCGCCAATGTTAGAGACGAGAAAATGAAGGGCCGCCAGCCCACCGCCCATGTCCGTACATCCGGGATCACAGGCGGTCGGCGGCGGCCCTTTTTGCTTTCGCGACCTTCTTGGGCGCTGTCTTATTTTAGTCCCCTCTGCGGACTGGCAATGGAGATGCAGAAAACGTGCCAGTTCCAAACATCGGGGAAATGCTAGCGATATCAATAAAAAGGCCCAAGGTGGCGCGGACGCAGGGCAAAGGTTCGCTTAATTCCTGTGCATGCGTGCTTTTTAGGCACAACACCCCGGCCGCAATGCAGCCTGTAACAGCGGCCTCTAGCTGATATAGCCCTTTTTCATCGCCTTCACGACCGCCTGTGTGCGGTTGACGGCGTCGAGCTTCTTGGTGACGTGATTGAGGTAATGATTGACGGTATGCTCGGAGAGGCCGAGGATCCCGGCGATTTCAGCGCTGGTCTTACCGGCTGCCGTCCAGCTCAGGCACTGGATTTCCCGCTCTGAGAGGGTTGTGTTGCTGTTTTTCCAGACGGAACCGATCTCGGCGAGGCGGTTGTAGACGTGGATCGCGATCATCTGCAGTTCCATCGCCGCGGTCATCGGCAAATCGGCTTCCGGCCCCATGAGAATGACGGCACCGCGACCGCCCTCGGCATCGTGGACCGGAAAGTAGTTTGCCTGGAAGATGCCGTTCTCGCGCAGCATCACAATATAATCCGTGGCGGTGGCCGGCTTGCCACCCTCGCTCTCCCAGTCTTCAAGCGTGATCCGGAAGGGCGTGGTGGTCTCTCTCAAGCGACGAACGCCCGTGCTGAAGCGCAGCATCGACAGGCTGTCGTACTTGTTGAGAAGCTCGGCCGGCATATTGGAAATAACGGTAGCGGCCGAGAGCCGCTCCATGTCGATCGGCGGAATCGAGCAGATGAGAAATGTCTTGAAGCCGAAAATCTGCGTAATCCGCCGCATATAGCGGATGATATCGAACTGAGTCTCCAGCTTTGCGATCTCAGACGCGAAATCACCGCCCCGGGGTAGATCGACGTCAGACATCCCGGTCGTCATCGTATCTTGCATTCGCGCGTTCCATGACATTCATCAAATATCACATAGCCCGAGCCGCGCATGATTGCCAACAGAGGATCGGCAATGATGTCCCTTGCGAGGCAAAAGGCTGTGTATTTCGTTTCACGCGGCCTGACGCCCGCGGGGCCGGAACGAGGCTCGTTCTACTAATTGATGAGGCCGGCCCGCATCGCCTTGGCGACCGTCTGAACACGGTTGACCGAATCGAGCTTGCGCGTCGCGCGGTTCAGATAGTGGTTCACCGTGTATTCGGAGAGCGCCATGATTCGCGCCATCTCGACGGTCGTCTTTCCGGCCGCGGCCCAGCGCAGACATTCGATCTCGCGCCGCGAAAGACTGCCCGGGCGGCGCCTGTCACCCGCCCTGACTTCACAAAGCCGGCTGTAGAGAAGCCCTGCCCAGAGGTTGAGCACCTGCATTTCGTCGCTCGAGACCACCTCCCTGTCACCGCCAAAGGCAATGGCCGCGCGACCTCCCTTCGCGTCGTGAACCGGCAGATAGAGACCGCGCGGCATTCCAGCCTGCTCGAAGACGCTGATGGCGGCCTCACCCTTGCCATCCACGCGCCTGCGCGCGAGGAGATGGGCGTCATAGGTGAAGGGAATGGTGCTCCGGCGCAACCGCTGAATGACGGGACTTCCCTCGATCAGGCCGGCGCTGTCGTAGCGCCGCAGGAATTCCGCCGTCCAAGAGGTGAGCAGCGCCTGCGCAGCCAGGCTGTGACAACCGGAATCCGGAATGGCCAACACCATGAAGCCGCGGAATCCGAAAGCGTCCGCGATCTGGTCGAGAGCGCGCTTGACATCGTCTTCATTGCCGATCGCGCCGTTGATGAAACGGCCATTGGGAAGGGCCAGTGAGGTAATGTCCGCGTTGAAATCCATGATCGTTCCGCTCGCCTCCCACAGCTTGCTCGCTCCGTTGCGAGTCGGGCTGGTTCACCGTCATAAACCGCTCTTGGCGCTTCCGCCAAGGACCAGGATCCCGCGTGAGCCTGCAACCAGTCGTGGAACCGGGTCTGTGAAGTTGAAGCTAGCGATCTATAGCCGCCTCGTCCAGTCGAAACTTCTAATTTACCGTAAAGCAATGCTAGCGGCCGACTCGCCCGGGTCCCAACCGGAATCGGGCCTCCTCTTCGATCTTCCCCGCGGCATTGCGCACATCCGCGGCCCAAGCCGCCAATTGCGGCATGGTGACGCGATAGGAAGGCCCGGTTACCGATATGCCGGCAACCAGTTCATGCTCCGGAACGACGATCGGCGCAGCCACACAACAGATTTCGGCTTCATGCTCCTCGCGGTCGAAGGCATGCCCTTGGTGGCGAATCTCTTCAATCTCGGCTAGCAACGACGTGGCCGAGCGATGCGTGCGCTCGGTGAACGGGACGAACTGCGTCTTTGCGGCGATTCGCTCCAACTCGCCCCGCGCAAGCGATGACAGGGCGGCCTTGCCGATACCTGTGCAATAGGCCGGCGAGGCCTTGCCGATCTGCGAACTCATCCGCACCGTCTGACGGCTTTCGACCTTGTCGACATAGATGATCTCGGTTTCGCGCAATATGCCGAGATGGACGGTTTCGCCGGTCAGTTCATGCAGACGCAGCAGATGCGGTTCGGCGATATCGCGAAACTGATTGCCGGACCAGGAGCGATAGGCCAGCTTCAGCAGGCGCAGCCCGGGCTCGTAGGAAAGATCGTTTCGCTGCACCACCAGGCCTTCGTCGATGAGATGCCCGAGCAGCCGGTGCAGCGTGCCGCGCGGCTGACGGACGGATTGAAGGATGTCGGTAAAACGCAAGGGCCGGTCCGCCGTCGCGACGGCCTCGAGCACCGCCATCGCCTTCCCTAGGGTGCCGGTCCCAGGCCCTTCACTTTCCAGATCGGTCACAATCTTACGGTCCATTTCGTCCGCTTTCGCCTGCATCGACCTTGACAGGATAAAAGCTCCGGCGCGATAATTCCAGAAAATAAAGCGTAGTTCCACATAATGGAACATGCTTGTCCGCGATAACATAAGGAGGCTCCCGATCCATGACGCTGCCGAGCAGTCAGTTTCCCGACCTGCGCGATCGAGGCGTGCTGGTGACCGGCGGAGGATCGGGCATCGGCGCCGCTCTGGTGGAGGGCTTTCTGCGCCAGGGGGCGCGGGTCGCCTTCATCGATATTGCCGAGGATGCGAGCCGGACGCTCGCAGACAAGCTTGCCGCCGAAACGGGACGGCGGCCCGAATTCATTCACGCCGATCTTAGTGACGTCGAGCACGCGAAAAGGGCCGCTGATGCTGCCGTCGCGGCGCTTGGCTCCATTCGCGTGCTCGTGAACAATGCCGCACGGGACGACCGGCAGCCGCTCGAGGCGGTGACGAGGGAAAGCTGGGACGAAAGCCTTGCGGTCAACCTCAGGCATTTCTTCTTTCTCTCCCAGGCAATCGCGCCGGTCATGCGGCAAACGGGCGGCGGTTCGATCATCAATTTCTCGTCCATCGCCTTCATGCTGAACATGCCCGAAATACCGGCCTATGCTACCGCAAAGGCTGGCATTATCGGTCTTACCAAGTCGCTCGCCGGAAAGCTGGGGCCGGACAATATCCGCGTCAATGCCATCCTGCCCGGTATGATCGTTACCGAACGGCAGAGGCGGCTCTGGCTGACGGAGGACTCGATCGACAGGATGCAGGAGAGGCAGTGCTTGAAACGCGTTCTGGTCGCCGAGGATCTCGTCGGCCCTTGCCTCTTTCTGGCGTCGGACTGCTCGGGGGCGATGACGGCACAGACCATGATCATCGATGGAGGCGTGTTTTGATGACGGCAGGCTACTATGCCGCGGTGGACTGGGGGACCTCGAGCTTCCGCTTGTGGATCATCGGAGAAGACGGGGCGGTGCTCGCCGAGCGCCGCAGTGCGGAAGGCATGACGACGGCGGCAAGAACCGGTTTCCATGCCGTCCTTGACAGCCATCTTGCCGCCGTTTCGGCACCTCTCCATCTGCCGATCATCATCTGCGGGATGGCCGGCGCCCGGCAGGGCTGGAGAGAGGCGGGCTATCTCGATACGCCGGCAACGCTTGGCGCCATCGCAGGAAACGCGATTGCCGTTCCGGACGTGGATCGCGACATCCGTATCCTGCCGGGCCTGGCGCAACGCGACAATCGGCACCCGGATGTCATGCGCGGCGAGGAGACGCAGCTGCTCGGAGCGGCCGGCATGCTCGACGACGGACGCCATCTCGTGTGCATGCCGGGCACCCACAGCAAGTGGGTCCGGCTTTCGCGGCAGACGGTCGAGGGCTTTTCCACCTTCATGACCGGCGAATTGTTCGACGCCATTTCGAAGCATACGATCTTGAGCCATGCCGTGGCGGAGGCGGACGCCATCGCCGCCGACAGCGCTGCCTTTGCCGAAGCCGTCACCCGGGCACGGGAAAAGCCGGGGCTGGCGACGAACCTCCTCTTTTCCGTCCGGGCGGGGCAGTTGCTCCATGGTTTGAGCGCCGCCGACGCGAAGGCTCACCTGTCCGGCACGCTGATCGGCCTGGAGATCGCCGGGGCGCTCGCCTCGGCGGGCTCGGTGAACGGCATTTGCCTCGTCGGCTCGGGACGGCTCGGCGCGCTCTATCGCGCGGCGCTCGAAAGCCAGGGGCTCGCAGTCCAGCTTGTCGACGCCGATGAGGCCGTGCGAGCCGGCCTTTCGACCGCTGCCCAGGCCATTTGGCCCCTTTGACGGAAGAAGATGATGAACCGCATTCCCTTGCCACCGATGAAATATCCGCTGATTGCGATCCTGCGCGGGTTGAAGCCAGAGGAGACTGAAAGCGTCGTCGGCGCGTTGATCGAAACGGGCTTTACGGCGATCGAGATTCCGCTGAATTCGCCCGACCCTTTCCGATCCATCGAAACAGCGGTGAAGATGGCGCCGGCCCATTGCCTTATCGGCGCCGGCACGGTGTTGACGACGGCTGACGTCGAACAGCTTGACGACGTCGGCGGGCGCCTCATGGTCAGCCCCAATGTCGAACCATCGGTTATTCGGCTTGCCGCGGCGAAGGGCATGGTGACGATGCCTGGCGTCTTCACGCCGACGGAGGCGCTCGCGGCTGTGGCGGCGGGTGCGAGCGGCCTGAAATTCTTCCCGGCGAGCGTCCTCGGGCCTTCCGGCATCGCGGCGATCCGCGCGGTGCTTCCGAGCGATCTGGAGATCGCCGCCGTCGGCGGCGTCTCGGAGACCAATTTCGCCGACTACGCCAAGATCGGCGTGCGCAGCTTCGGACTAGGCTCGAGCCTCTATAAGCCCGGAATGAGTGCTGCGGATGTCAGGCAGCGGGCGGTAGCCACGCTCGCGGCCTATGATGCCGTCTATGGAGGCCATGAATGACCGACCTCGCCGCCTTTTCCGGCCGCATCCTCTGCGATTTCGCCTCCGAGCTCGGCGAAGGCCCAACCTACGATCCCCGCACCGATACCGCCTGGTGGTTCAATATCAAGGGCCAGGAGCTGCACGAGCTCCATCTCGAAAGCGGACACAAGACCATTCATCCCCTGCCCTTTCTCGGCAGCGTGCTGGCCACCATCGATCCCGGCCGGCAATTGATCGCATCGGACCAGGGTCTGTTTGTCCGCGACACGGCAAGCTTCAAGCTCAGCCCCTTCGCAACGCTTGAGGACAAGCCGGGCAATCGCTCCAATGACGGACGCGTCCATGCCTCGGGCGCGCTGTGGATCGGCACGATGGGGCGGAGCGCCGAGAAGCATGCCGGCGCGATTTATCACGTCGCCGGCAATCGGATAACCAAGCTCTACAGCAACATCACCATCCCGAACGGGATCTGCTTTTCGCCGGATGGCGCCACCGCCTATTTCACCGACACGGACGTCAATCACCTGATGCGCGTCGTCATCGACCCGGCAACGGCACTGCCGACCGGCGACGCCGTCATTCTTTCCGACGAAAGCGCCGCACCGGGCGGGATCGACGGCTCGGTCTGCGATGCCGACGGCCTGATCTGGAACGCGCGCTGGGGTGCCGGCGCCATCGAGGTGTACAAGCCCGACGGCCGGAAGGTCGCCCGCTATGCCGTTCCGGCGACACAGCCGAGTTGCCCGGCCTTCATCGGCGTGAGGGCAGACAGGCTGCTGGTCACCTCGGCATGGCAGGATCTCGACGACGCGGCACACTCCGCCGATCCCAACGCCGGCAAGACCTTCGAGCTCGGCATCGAAGTCACGGGCCGCTTAGAGCCGTCGTTCCGGCTCTAGAGTTAGGAATACCGGCGGCAGGCGATCCTTTCATTCGGCGTCACCAAGTTGAACAAATGCTGGCGGCGCCGAGAAAAAGTCATACAATTAATCCATGCGATGAATCGCGCGTGGAAAGGGAGTGCTCGGATGAGCGAAAAGAAGAAAGACCTGAGAAGCCGGCACTGGTACGGCGGCACAGACAAGGATGGCTTCATTCACCGGTCCTGGATGAAGAACCAGGGATTTCCGGATCATGTCTTCGACGGCCGGCCAATCATCGGCATCTGTAACACCTGGTCCGAGCTGACGCCCTGCAACAGCCACCTGCGCATCCTCGCAGAGGGCGTCAAGCGCGGCGTCTGGGAGGCCGGCGGCTTCCCGGTCGAATTTCCCGTCTCGTCGCTCGGCGAAACGCAGATGCGACCGACGGCCATGCTGTTCCGCAATCTCCTGGCGATGGACGTGGAAGAGGCGATCCGCGCCTACGGCATCGATGGCGTGGTGCTTCTCGGCGGCTGCGACAAGACGACGCCAGGCCAGTTGATGGGTGCGGCCTCCGTCGATCTGCCGACAATCGTTGTTTCCTCCGGGCCGATGCTCAACGGCAAATGGAAGGGCAAGGATATCGGTTCGGGCACCGATGTGTGGAAATTCTCCGAAGCGGTGCGTGCCGGCGACATGAGTCTGCAGGAGTTCATGGCCGCCGAAAGCGGCATGTCACGCTCTCCCGGCGTCTGCATGACGATGGGCACGGCGACCACCATGGCCTCGGTGGTCGAGGCGATGGGCCTGTCGCTGCCGACCAATGCGGCGCTGCCGGCCGTCGACGCGCGCCGCATGGCGCTGGCGCACATGACCGGCAAGCGGATCGTCGACATGGTGCACGAGGATTTGAGACTCTCGAAGATCCTGACGCGGAAGAACTTCGAGAACGGCATCATCGCCAATGCCGCCGTCGGCGGATCAACCAACGCCGTCGTGCACCTTCTGGCGATCGCCGGACGCGCCGGTGTCGATCTCTGTCTGGAGGATTTCGACCGCGTCGGCGGCCAGGTGCCCTGTATCGTCAACTGCATGCCGTCGGGCAAGTACCTGATCGAGGACCTCGCCTATGCGGGCGGCCTGCCGGCGGTGATGAACCGCATACAGCACCTGATGCATGCCGATGCGCCGACTGTGTTCGGCGTCCCGATCAGCAAATATTGGGAGGATGCGGAGGTCTACAACGACGACGTCATTCGGCCGCTCGACAATCCGCTCCGCGCTGCCGCGGGCATCCGGGTGCTGAAGGGCAACCTGGCGCCGAACGGGGCTGTGATCAAGCCGTCGGCGGCAAGCGAACACCTGCTTGCCCATGAAGGCCCGGCCTATGTCTTCGAAACCATCGAAGACCTCAAGGCGAAGATCGACGATCCGGACCTGCCGGTCACCGAGGATACGATCCTGGTGCTGAAGGGCTGCGGCCCGAAGGGCTATCCCGGCATGGCCGAGGTCGGCAATATGCCGATCCCGCGCCGGCTCGTCGAAAAGGGGGTTCGCGACATGGTGCGCATCTCGGATGCGCGCATGTCCGGCACCGCTTTCGGCACCGTCGTGCTGCATGTCAGCCCGGAAGCCAATGCCGGCGGTCCGCTGGCGATCGTCAAGACCGGCGACCGCATCCGGCTCGACGCCATGAAGGGCGAATTGAACCTCCTGATCAGCGAGGAGGAATTCGCGGCTCGAAGGGCGGCCTGGCAGCCGCCGGAGCAAAAATGGCAGCGCGGCTACTACAAGCTCTATCACGACACCGTGCTGCAGGCCGACAAGGGTGCCGACCTCGATTTTCTCGTCGGCAGTAGCGGCAGCGAGGTGCATCGCGAGAGCCACTGAAGCCCTTTGGCCAGGGATATCTGGGCGCCGCGTGCCGGCTTCGACACGCGGCGTTTTCTGTTCGTCCGAGATGAGATTGGGTCGCCCTGGCGCGGTCCGCGTCCGCGCTAAATCGCCTTATACCGCTGGGTTGAGCAGGCTTGGAGTCGAGACAACCAGCAGCTTCAGATTTTCATTTTTTCCGGAACAGTTTTCGCTGCCGGACGTTGCTTGAGTACCACCGGCGCAGCACAAACCGGGAGCACTCGGGGCTGCGCCTTGCCCGACAACGTCAACGAAAGGCAGACTGATATGACCGACAAATTTATATCTTCCGTTGCCGCCGGCGCGCTTCTCGTGGGCGTTGCCGTCGCTCCGATGAGCTTCGCGCAGGAAACCACCACACCGCCTGCCCCGGCGCCCGAGACGCAGACCATGGACCCTGCTCCGGCAACGCCGCCGGTAACACCGGCACCGGCTGATCAGGCGCAGACACCGGCTCCTGCGGACAAGACGACCGACATGGCTGCCGGATCCGGCTACTTGACCGAGCAGGCCGCGGACCAGATTTCCGCCAACACCTATATCGGTCAATCGGTGCACAACCCCAACGATGAAAGCATCGGCGAGATCAACGACCTGATCATCAAGAAGGAAGGCGGTATCGCTGCTGCTGTCGTCGGCGTCGGCGGTTTCCTCGGAATCGGTGAGAAGAACGTCGCGGTTCCCTTCGAAAGCATCGAAGTCACCGAACAGCCAGACTCGGATGCCCTGAAGCTGACAACGACCGAAACGGCGGAGTCGCTGAAGGCAGCGCCGGAATTCAAGACGAAGTCGCAGTTGATGGCTGAGCGCAATGCAGCACAGCCGGTCGATACGTCGACCACCTCGGCCACCGGCACGACCCCGGCACCGGCACCGGCTCCGGCCGAACCCGCACCTCAGCAGTAAGCCAGATGCGGGCCGACTGGCCAAAACAGAAAGCGGCGCTCAACGGCGCCGCTTTTTTGTCAGACGAGAACAGGCGTGTCTCGGCGCGTCCTCGGGCGTTGCGAGTCTCGTCGCTTGGAGCTCCGCCTGCGGCCCACTTCCTGCGGGATTGATCCGAAAACCGTCTCCACGTTAATACCAGGCGTCCGCCATGCTCGCCTTGCGTCTGGCGACATAGTCAACCAGCGCTTCGTCGATCGCCGCATCCAAGGGCGGCGCTTCGTATTCGGCAAGCGTCTTCTTCCAGGAACGATTGGCACGCAGCGCCATGTCGGTTTCTCCCTCCTCGACCCATTTCTCGAACGGCTCGTTATCGGACAGCGCACTGTCCCAGAAGGCGGTCTGATAGTTGCGCATCGTATGCTCGCAGCCAAGGAAATGACTTCCCGGCCCCACTTCCACAAACGCATCCATGGCAAGCGAATTGTCGTCGACGACGACGCCGGCGAGATAGGAGTGGAGGGCGCCGCAGAAGTCGGTATCCATCACGAATTTTTCGTAGGACATGGCGAGCAGACCGTCGACGAAGCCGGCGGAATGCAGGATGAAATTCGCGCCGCAATGGACGGCCGACAGCATCGACATGACGCCTTCCTGCATCGCCTGCGCGTCCGGCCGCTTCGAATTGGAGAAGTTGCCGGCGCAGCGCAACGGCAGTCCCAGCCGGCGTGCGAGCTGGCCGACGACCATGCTGCCGATCGCCGGTTCGGGCGTGCCGAAGGTCGGCGAGCCTGAGCGGAGCGACATCGACGATAGGAAATTGCCGAAGATCACCGGGGCGCCCTTGCGCTCCAACTGCGTCAGCGCGCAGCCGGCAAGCGTTTCGGCGTAGGACTGGGCGATGGCGCCGGCATTGGTGACCGGCCCCATGGCGCCGCCGAGGATGAAAGGGACGATGACCGCTGCCTGATTGGCACGCGCATAGGCGCGCAACGACTTCGTCATCGTCCCGTCCCAGACGAGTGGCGAGTTGACGTTGACGTTGCCGAGGATGACGCCGTTGTTGTCGACGAATTCGACACCGAAGAGGAGGCGGGCCATCTCGATCGAATCCTCGGCCCGCTCCTCGGCGGTGATCGAGCCCATGAAGGCACGGTCGGAATATTTGATGTGGCTGTAGACCATATCGAGATGGCGCTTGTTGACCGGCACGTCGACCGGCTCGCAGATCGTTCCACCGGAATGGTGCAACCAAGGGCTCGACTGGGCGAGCTTCACCAGATTGCGGAAATCTTCGATCGTGCCGTAGCGCCTGCCCTTATCGAGATCCATGACGAATGGAGAGCCGTAAGCCGGGGAAAAGACGACGTTTCGGCCGCCGATTTCGACGCTGCGGGCGGGATTGCGGGCGTGCTGGGTGAATTGCGAGGGCGCCGAGCGGACGATCTCCTTCAGCATGCCGGGCTCGAAGGTGACGCGGACGCCGTCGAGCTTCGCGCCAGCGCGCCGCCAGTGGTCGAGGACCGCCGGATCGTCGCGGAATTCAATACCCACCTCGGCGAGAATGCGATCGGCGGTCCGTTCGATCCGCTCCAGGCTCTCCTCCCCGAGGATGTCGTAAGTTGGTATGTTGCGGACGATATAGGGAACGCCGAGATTTCTGGCGCCGCCTTCCCGCCGATGCGGCCGTCCGCCTCGCGTTCGCTTCGTGACCTCGCCGGCCCCCGCGCTTGCCAATGCCATCGTCGTCCTCCCATGATTTGCGATGATGGTATGTTCCGGAAAGACCATTGTAACGCTGGAAAAATTCTAAGCATGATATAAGCACTATTTATGGAAAGCCTGCGCCGCCTGCTCCCGTCCGCCGCCAGCCTCATCATCTTCGAGGCGGCCGGCCGCCATCAGAACTTCACCCGCGCCGCCAGCGAGCTCGGCATGACGCAGGCGGCGGTCTCCTATGCCATAAGAGGTCTTGAGGACCAGCTCGGCGTTTCGCTCTTCCATCGCGTACACAGGGCCGTCGAACTCACCGAGGCCGGCGAGAAGTTCCATGCCGATGTGTCGGTCGGGCTGGCGCGCATCCAGAAGTCGGCGGAAGACATTCGCGCCAAGGGCCGCGAGACGAACGTCACCTTGGCCGCGTCGACGGCCTTCGCCTCCATGTGGATGCTGCCGCGCCTCACCCGGCTGCGCGAGGATCTGCCGGAGATCGACCTTCGCATCCAGACAGGCGTGCGCGATCTGGATCTCGACGAAGAGCCCATACCCTTGGGTATTCGCGGCGGCGATCCCGGCCAATGGCCGCGCTACCACGCCGCGTTGCTGGCCGACGAGGTGATCAATGCCGTGGCGACGCCATCCTATATCGAGGCGCATGGCATGCCCGAGACGCCGGCGGATCTTCTGCGGCATAGCCTCATCCACCTCGAAGAGCCGGTCAGGCGCGCCTGTGACTGGACCGAGTGGTTCGCCAGTGCCGGCATCGCCTATCCGGCACAGGGCAAGCGGCTGGCGATCAACGACTATGTTCTGGTGATCCAGGCCGTGCTTGCCGGCGAAGGCATCGCGCTTGGCTGGGACCATCTGATCGCCGGACAGGTGCGCTCCGGTGCCCTCGTACCGGTTGGAGGGCACGTGCTCAGGACCGGCCAGGCCTTTTACGTCGTCTGGCCGAGATCGCGCGAACTCAACAGCCAGGCGGGGCGGATTCGGGACTGGTTGCTGAGAGAAGGTGCGCGCGACCGTTCACAGATCGATGACGCTGCGGACGACCGTCAGCGCGCCACAGCGGTATCGCGGTGACGATCGGAAAGATAGCGCATGGTGGCGACCGCATCGGCCGGTTTGCCGTAGAAGTAGCCCTGTCCCATGCCGCAGCCGAGCGCTTTCAGCTTCAGCACTTCGGAGAAATTCTCGATGCCCTCGGCGACGACCTCGAGTTCGAGGCCCTCGCACATCGATACGATCGCCCTGACGATATGTTCCGAGGCGCGATCCGCTGAAATCCGCGAGACAAAAGCGCGGTCGATCTTGACCTTGTCGAAAGAGAAATCACGCAAGCGGCAGAGGCTCGACTGTCCGGTGCCGAAATCGTCGAGCGACACGCGCACGCCGGCCGCCCGCAATTCGGAGACGATCTTCTGGGCCACATCGGCATCCGCCATCACGGCCGTTTCGGTGATCTCGAGCTCCAGGCGGCGCGGGTCGAGGCCCACCTTGTTGACGATGGCCAGGAGGCGGCCGCTCGTCGCCGGGTCCATCAATTGGGCCGACGACAGGTTGAAAGAGAGGAACAATTCCTTCGGCCAGGCCAAGGCCGCCTGTGCCGCCTTGCGCAGCAGCATTTCGGCGAGCGCCTCGATGAAGCCGCGCTCCTCCGCCAGCGGTACAAAGACGGACGGCGAGACATAGCCGAAGTCCGGATCGCACCATCTGGCGAGCGCTTCGAAACCGACCACGCCGTCGTTGCGAAGGTCGACGATCGGCTGGAAATGAACATCAATCTCTTCGGCGATGATCGCGTTGCGCAGAGCCTGCTCAAGCTGCGTCGCCCGCTTCATCTCCTGGGCGATCTCCTGCGAGTAAACCGTGATCTGGCCGCGTCCACGCCGTTTCGAGCGGTAAAGGGCCGTGTCGGCGCTTTTCAAAAGATCCTCGAACGCGGCACCGGCAAAGGGATAGACGGCAAAACCGAAGGACGCGGACAGCCGAACGGTGCGGTCGCCGAGATCGAAGGGGGCAGAGAGGATTTCCTTCAGCATCTGGCCAAGCTTCTCGGCGCCCTTGCGCTCGAAGACCAGCGGCAGCACCAGGGCGAACTCGTCGTCGGCCGTGCGTATCACCGTCGCGCCTTCTGGAACGCAGGCCGTCAATCTCTGCGCCACCTGGCAAAGGATCCGATCGCCTGCCTCCGGCCCGAAGAGATCGTTGATCGGCTTGAAGCCATCGAGATTGGCGAGGCCTATGGTGAACGGGGCCGGATCGCTGGCACGTTCGGCGGCAAGCTCGCAAACCTTGTGTCGCAATCGCTGGGCATTGCCCAGCCCCGTCAGCGGATCGACAGAGGGAAGCCTCTCTTGACCATAGCGTTCGGTCGCGAGCTCCGCGAGCATCATTGCGGTGCGCTCCCGGCACGCAGCACGCCCCGTCGGCCGGAACCGATGTCCGTCCGGGGAAATAGCTGTGTGGCTGACGTGCTCATTCCTGTAATACTCAACTCTTGCAGACTTGGAGCGGCATCATTGCACGTTCAATGGACATGGATTGCTACCGAATTCCAACGGCTGGGCAGTTTCTCCCGGGTGATGGCGCCTAAGAAAGGAACCTTGCAGCAGACGATGACAATCGGCGGTTAACAATCCTATATCGACCGAACGTCAAATCTGGCGACGAGGCTCGTCGCCGGCGCTACCGACCGATCAAACTGTCATCCGCACGCTGGCGCTGCGCATGTATTTACGCAGCAACGCTTCGATCATATCCGGACTGATCGGCTTCATGATGTGATCGTCCAGGCCCGCCGCCTCGCACCGCTGAAGGTCGATGTCGAGGGCTTGGGCGGTGACGGCGACGATGGGCGTGCGGCGTCCTGTCTGCCGTTCCGCGTCGCGAATGGCCGCGGCGGCCTCGAAGCCGTTCATGACCGGCATCGATATGTCCATCAGAATGAGGGACGGCTGGAGCTCGTGCCAGAGTTCGACTGCTTCCCGGCCGTTCGCGGCAATCCGATAGGAGACGCCGAGACCGTCCAGTATCTGCGCGAAAACGAACTGGTTGATCTGGTTGTCCTCGGCGACGAGCACTTCCACCTCGGGTGCCCCTGTCCGGGCCGCTGCATCCCCCTCGAAAGAGACTTCCCAATCCGCTTGCGGCAACTGCGAACGCGCCTGCTGCCGGTCGCTGCTAGCCCTGAAGATCTCGCCGAGCAGAGTGGTGCCGTCCGCCTCCGGCGGGATCTCGAGCACCGGACAAGCCTTCCACCCGCCGAGAATGGCGCCCCTGGCCGGAAATGCCGTGTCCAACGCCAAAATATCGAGCTTTACGCTCCGGTCCTCGGCGGCGGCCGCAAAAGCTTCGAGCTCGTCGCGATTTCGCACGGCGCAGGCATCGAGGCCCGAACCGCGCAGCCGTGCGACGATCCGCGCCTCCATTTCCCTGTCCGCCGTCGCCAAGAGGACGCGCAGACCCCGGGCCGGCAGCGTCTCGATCATCGAACCGGCTTCGACGAGCTGCTGGACGTTCAGGGCCCGGAACGGATCGTAGAAATTCTGGGCAGGGGTGAAGATGCTGTAGTCGCGGATCTGCAGCCCCGAATTGCCGCCGCCATCTTCCGCACCGTGATACCAGGCGGCTATGTCGGTGACGTCGTTCATGCAGGTGACGACGAAGTGGCGTCCCGGCACGCCGACACGATACTTGCGCGTCACGACCCATAAGTCGCTGCCATCGGCGCGGACGATATGCTCAGCCTCTGAATGCGGCCGTCCGGTCGCCAGCACATGCCGATCCGACTGCTCGAAGCGTTCCGCAAGTTCTGCGTCGACTACATCCCAGGCCGAACGACCGAGGATCGCCTCCGGCGCCACGTCGTGAATGGCACAGAAGGCCTTGTTGGCGGCGATGTAGTGCAGATTGCGGTCCTTGACGCAGATCGGATTGGGTTGCGCATCGAGGATCTGCTCGGTGAGTTCGACACGTTCGAGGTCGGTTTGGAGCTGTTCCTCGCGCTTCTTCTGGTCGGAGACGTCGCTGACCGACAAAATGCCAATACCGCTCGACAGGCGGCGCTTGCGCAGGCAGACCCAGCGCGTCCGTCCAGCCCGCTCGACATTTTCGTATCGCTCGCGCCAATGGAGGCCCATTTGCTCGGCGATCCAGTCCTCCCGGTTCGCTCGGCGCCGGCTGCTTTCGGGCAGCGTTCCGGGTCGCAGGCCGGTATCGTAGACAGCGCCGAGAAAATCGCGAAGCCGCGTACCGGTCTTCAACAGGTGAGGCTGGACAGGGAAGAACTGCAACATCGAGGCGCTGGCATAGAGGATCGTGTCGTCCCGCCCGCAGACGAGCAGAGCAAGGCCAAGCGCATCGCAACTCGACTCCAGAACGATCCTGTTGATGTCCGCGCCGCCCGACGCCACATCGTTCATTACACTGCCCTCGTCTCGCCGACCGCATGAGTTCCTTGAAAGGCCATGCAGCTATCTGAAATGTTGCAGCGACCTGCGCCTGGCGGCGCTGCAGCGGCGTTTTGTTTCGGGACATGCTGGCTGGCCGTTCGACGGCACTCTTCGGGCGGGATTCGAGCGGCGCCCAGCAACGCCGCGATGCTCCAAAGAACAAAACCCGTGATCATTCAGGTTGTTGTGGAAAATCGCAGCAGAACGTTAAGGCCGAATTAAATCGGCTTCCATTTTTGCCGATCCACCTGAGGCCGAGCGCCGATTCCGGCGCGAGAGCCCTTTCCCTCCTTCGCCGAATCCTGGAAAATGGGCCATGGCCATCAAACAACTCTCGGAAACGCTCATCAACCAGATCGCCGCCGGTGAAGTCATCGAGCGACCCGCCAGCGCCGCCAAGGAACTGATCGAAAATGCCCTCGACGCGGGCGCGACCAGGATCGAGGTGGCGACGGCCGGGGGCGGCAAGACGCTGCTCCGGGTGAGCGACAACGGCAGCGGCATGTCACCCACCGATCTCGAACTGGCGATCCGCCGGCATTGTACGTCCAAGATCGGCGACGCCCTCACGGACATCCGCACGCTCGGTTTTCGCGGCGAAGCTCTCCCCTCGATCGGATCGGTGGCGCGCCTGTCGATCACCAGCCGGACCGCGACCGCCAGCGAGGGGGCGGCGATTTCGGTGACTGGCGGCAGGACCGAGCCGGTCCGTCCTTCGCCCGCCAATGTCGGGACGGTTGTCGAGGTGCTTGACCTGTTCTTCGCCACGCCGGCGCGGCTCAAATTCATGAAATCGGAAAAGGCCGAAGCCGCGGCGATTTCCGAAGTCGTCCGCCGCATGGCGATCGCCTTTCCGAAGGTGCGGTTCGTGCTGTCCGGTTCGGATCGCTCGACCCTGGAGTTTCCGGCGACCGGCGACGATCGGCTGGCGCGCATGGCACAGGTGCTCGGCAAGGACTTTCGCGATAATGCCATCGAGATCGATGCGGAGCGCGAAGAGGTGCGGCTCACCGGATTTGCCGGCGTGCCGACCTTCAACCGCGGCAACTCGCTGCAGCAATATGCCTTTGTCAACGGGCGCCCGGTGCAGGACAAGCTCGTCCTCTCCGCCATCCGCGCCGCCTATGCCGAAACCATTCCGCAAGGGCGCTATCCGGTCGCCGTGCTCTCGATCCTGATCGACCCTGCCCTCGTCGACGTCAACGTCCATCCGGCCAAATCGGACGTGCGCTTCCGCGACCCGGGGCTGATCCGCGGACTTATCATCGGCGCGATCCGCGAGGCTTTGACACGCGGCGGCGCCCGGGCAGCAACGACCGGGGCCCAGGGAATGATGCGCGCCTTCCGCACGGAAGCCTACCGACCAGAACCGCGGCGAGCGCAGGCGCCCTGGACGGCTGCCGCCTCGCCCTACCGACCGATGCAGTTCGACGAGCCCGCCCGCGGCTTTGCCGAGACACCGCAAGCAATATTTGCGGATTTTGCGCAGCCATCGGCACGTGCCGCGGCAGCCGCAGCCGAAACGAAAGCCCCGAACGGCAGCGGCGGGTCCTCCTTCCCGCTTGGCACCGCACGTGCGCAGCTCCACGAGAACTATATCGTTGCCCAGACCGAAGACGGCCTCGTCATCGTCGACCAGCATGCCGCGCATGAACGTCTCGTGTTCGAGGCGATGCGGACGGCGTTGCATTCTCGGCCAGTGCCGGCACAGGCGCTGCTCATCCCCGAGATCGTCGATCTCGCCGAGGACGACTGCGACCGGCTGATGGCGCATGCCGAAGAACTCCTGCGGCTCGGGCTTTCGATCGAGCGCTTCGGGCCGGGCGCGATCGCCGTGCGCGAAACGCCGGCAATGCTCGGCGAGATGGACGCTTCAGGGCTTGTGCGGCAACTCGCCGACGAACTGGCCGAATGGGACACGGCCAACGGGCTTGCCGGGCGGCTCGAATATCTGGCCGCGACCATGGCGTGCCACGGCTCCGTCCGCTCCGGTCGCCGCATGCGGCCGGAGGAAATGAACGCGCTGCTCCGCCAGATGGAGGCGACACCCGGATCGGGGCAGTGCAACCACGGCCGGCCGACCTACATAGAGCTCAAGCTCGCCGATATCGAAAGGCTCTTTGGCCGGAGCTGAAAACCGGGCGCCTGTGAGAACGCGAGAACGTTGCGACCTCGCGGTCATGATGGCGCCGGATTCGGAATTGCACTGGTCATTTCGCCATGGGCGGGATAGAGATCAGGCAACGAGCATTGACGAGGCAAACACGCAAAATGATGAACCGTTTTGACGGAAATTCCTCTCGCGAAGCGAAAATCCGTTATCTCGACGGCGACTTCCAGATCGTCCTGGCCGGCTCGCATGTCGTCTGCGCCATGACTGGCAAGGCCATTCCAGTGGATGAGCTTCGCTATTGGAGCGTGGAGCGGCAGGAGCCCTACATCGACGCGGCCGCCTCGCTCGAGGCGGAACGGCGTGCCGGAACGCTACCGACGCAGCAGTCCTGACGGCCCTGCGCCGAGATCCAGAACCTTTCAACTCTTCCCATTTGCACGCAATTTGCGTGCCCGCGCGGCGGCAAGTGTCGCCTCGATGATCTTGGCGGGCGCTAAGGGATCATCGAAACGCACCTCGATCTCGATGACCCTGCTGTTGGCGGCCAGTTCCCCCGCCCGTCCGTGGCCGGATTCAAGGCGGACCATGTCCTTGGCCGTCGTCACCAGCGTATAGCCCCGGCTTGCGGCGCGATCGACGAGATCGGCAATCTCGTCCTCGGAAAAGTGGTGATGATCCGGAAAGCTCCGCGTCTCCTCGACGATCGCGCCCGTTTCGCGGACCGTCCGATAGAATTTCTCCGGATCGGCAATGCCCGCCCAGGCCAGAACCTTGACGCCGAACAGCGATTGATCTTCCACCCGCACCGTGTCCGCGACATAGATGGCCTTGCCGGCCCGCGCCGCGCGGCGAATGAGGCGATCGGCGGCCGGACCGTGGCCGATCTTCAGAAGCGCCGTCGCGTGACGAAGCTGGTCGGCGATCGGCGCGCGGACGGGCCCGGAGGGCACCAGATGGCCGTTGCCGATGCCGCGGACCGAATCGATCACCAGCAGCGCGAAATCGAAGGTAAGACGAGCGCTCTGGAAGCCGTCGTCCATGATGATGATGTCGGCGCCTTCGGCGGCGAGCCTGCGGGCACCGTCGACGCGGCGGCGGCAAACGACCGTCAGGGCCTCGCGCGCAAGCAGCAGCGGCTCGTCGCCGACCTCCCGGGCGCGATGATGACCAGGATCAACGACCGTCGTGACGTCCAGCGAGCCGCCATAGCCGCGGCTGAGGAAACCCGGCTTCAGTCCCCGCGCCTTGGCCGCCTGTGCGAGCGCGATGGCGGTCGGCGTCTTGCCTGCCCCGCCGACCGTGAAGTTGCCGACGCAGATCAGCGGCACGGCCGGCATGGCGCGGCGCGCCCGATCCATCCGGATTGCGGCGATGCGGCCATAGACCCAGGAGAAGGGCCAAAGCGCATAGGCACGCCAGTCGGCCTTTGTCCACCAGAACGGAGGCGCTTCGGAAACCATTTTCGACTGTGTTGCCTCCGCGGTTTTGCTAACTCCATCGGCCACGAGGCGCTTCTGGCCGTGTTCTTGCCGGCCGCCGGCCGGCGACGCCACAAGAGACTTCAGAACGCAAAAAAAGGCAAGCGGGTGAACGGAGTCAGAGCACCGCTTCAAGTTCGGTGATATCGGCCAGGCAATGGTCGGAAGCCTCGGCCAGCGACTGGCGCGAGCCGGTGCCTGTCAGCACCGCAATGGTCATGCCGACGCCGGCATTGCGGCCCATATGCATATCGTGATTGTTGTCTCCGACCACCGCCACCTGCTCGGGCGTCAGCCCGGTCGCCGCGCAGAAGCCGAGCACCATGCCTGGCTGCGGCTTGACGCCATAGCCGCTGTCATAGCCGGCGATGTAGTGCAGATAGTTTTCGAAACCGAAGCGCTTGGCCGTTTCCCGGATCGACCGTTCGTTGTCGCTCGAGGCGACGCCGAGGCGATAGCCCTTCGCATGCAGTGCGGCGAAAAAGGCGCCTAGATCGGTCACCGGCACCGCATAGTCGGCGGAATGCGCAAACATCCCGTCGAACAGCGTCGTCAATTCCTCCACGGTGAACGGCGCACCGGCATCGACCATGCCTGTCGCAATCTCCACGGTGTTGCCGGCGGCGAGCAGGCTGTCGGGCGCGACGTGGCCCGTATCCGGGTCCATGCCGCCGGCCTGAAGCAAAACTCTCGCGAGGCTCTCATCGCCCCTGGCGGCGATGCGCGCCAGTTCGTAATTCACGGGAACCCAGCTCTTCACATAGTCGAGAAGCGTGCCGTCCTTGTCGAACAAAATACCGGCGATGCCGTTGCCCGCAGCCATGGTCCCATCCGAGTTGGTGTCAGCTTTCCGCGCGCGGCTCCAGCCGCGCCTTCACGATCAGCGGGTTGATATAGGGTTCGAGTCCCCTCATCGTCGCCGTCAGTGCGCCGCGCATCTGTTGCACGGTTTCAAGTCCCGCGTCGATCATCGAACGACGCATATCGTCGTTGCCGAGCAGGTAGTTGACACCCTTCGCCAGCATTTCGACATCGCGGACGATCTTGGCGCTGCCGTTCTTGGAGAGCATCTGGTACGTCTCGCGGAAATTCTGGACATTGGCGCCCGAAAGCACCGCGCAGCCGAGCATGGCCGGCTCCAGCGGGTTCTGCCCGCCTTCGGCGAAGAGCGAACGGCCGACGAAGGCGACCTCGGTCAGCCGCAGATAAAGGCCCATTTCGCCGATCGTGTCGCCGAGAAAAATGTCGACGTCGGGCGTCAGGCGATCGCCGCGCGTGCGCCGCGCGACCTTCAGTCCCTTGGCCGCCAAGGCCGCTTCGACGGCATCGCTGCGCTCGGGATGACGCGGGACGACGATCGTCAGCAGGCCGTGGCGCTGCTTCAGGGCATGGTGAACCACCCCCGCCGCCTCTTCCTCGCCCTCGAAGGTGGAGATCGCCGCCCAGGTCTTGCGCGAACCGATCTGCTGGGAATATTCGCGCAGCACCTGCGGATCGTGCGGCGGCGCGTCGGTGTCGACCTTGAGATTCCCGGAAACCATCACCGGGAGCGCGCCGAGCGTGCGGAAGCGTTCCGCATCGATATCGGATTGGGCGATGACGAGCGCGAGGTTCTCGAAGAGCGCATCGGCGAGCGACGGCCGCTTTTTCCAACGGGCGAAGGTCCGATCCGAAAGGCGCCCGTTGACGAGAACCTGCGGAATATGGCGTCGGCCCAGTTCGACAATCGTCATCGGCCAGATTTCCGACTCGGCGATGATCGCCAGATCCGGCTGCCAATATTCGAGGAAGCGGCTCACCCCCGGCTTGAAATCGAGCGGAACATATTGATGGATGACGCCCGTGCCCAGGCGTTCGGCGGCAACCCGCGCCGAGGTCGTCGTGCCGGTGGTCAGGACCACGGCGATGCCGCGGCGGCGGATCTCCTTGATCAGTGGGGTGACTGCAGCCGTTTCGCCGACGCTGGCGGCATGAAACCAGACGAGCGGCCCCGGGGGGCGCGGCGCACTCGCATGGCCGTACCGCTCGCGGCGCCGAGCCGGATCCTCCTTGCCCTTGGCCGCCCGCAAGGCCAGATACGGCCCGACGAAGGGGTAGATCGCCGTGCCAAGCCAGCGATAGCTGGAAAGCGCAAGCCGTGCGCGCAGGCTACTCATGAACGCTCGCTTTCACCCGCGCTTACCAACTCATCAATCATTTTCCGGGTCGAGCAGCCGGTGCATGTGGACGATGAAGTAGCGCATATGGGCGTTGTCGACGGTCATCTGCGCTCTGGCCTTCCAGGCAACGTGGGCGCTCTCGTAATCGGGAAAGATGCCGACGATGTCGAGGTTGTTGAGATCGCGGAATTGCACGTCGGTAAGCGTCGTCAACTCGCCGCCGAAGACGAGGTGCAGAAGCTGCTTCTTCTCGGTGTTCTGAGCCATTGTGTTCCCATTGTTCCTTGAAACGTCGGCGTTGATTTGCGGCATTCGCACCCAAAGGTCAATGGGAGTCGAACGGCCTGGAGGCGGCCAGCAATGCCGGCAGGGCCAGAGCGGATCCGGCGCCCAGGACTCCATGACTGACAATCGGGCGATTGTAGGACAAGGGCAGTCCGTCGAGGCCACAGAGCGCCCCGCCTGCCCGTGCCAGAATGAGGTCGGCGGCGGCCAGGTCCCAGTCATGCGCGTTCTTCTTGACGATCGTGCCGTCGATGCGGCCATCGGCGATCATCGCCAACCGATAGGCGAGCGACGGCACGTGCGGCACGCGTGCCAGCCGCTCGCGATAGGGTACGGCGAGCTTGCCGGCGATATCTTCGGCCATCGCCACCTGCAGCCGTTCGTCGGGCACCGGGTCGCGCACGGCAATCGCCGCGCCGTTCTTTCGCGCTTCCCCGTCACGGGTCGCCTGGAAGATTTCTCCGAGCGCCGGTGCATAAAGCACGCCCGCCGTCGGCAGACCCCGGTGGACGACGGCGACGCTGACGCACCAGAGGTCCTTGCCGGAGATAAAGGCGCGCGTGCCGTCGATCGGGTCGACGACGAAGACGGTGTCGCGCGAAAGACGCGTCGCATCGTCGTCGGTCTCCTCGGAGAGCCAGCCGTAATCGGGCCGCGCGGCAAGCAGCCTTGTCTTCAGGATGTCGTTCGCGGCGAGATCGGCCTCGCTCACCGGAGAGCGGCCTTCGTTCTTCCAGCGAACATCGATGGACTTTCGGAAATATCCGAGCGCCGTATCGCCCGCGGCCACCGCCGCGGCGAGAATGAGCTTGAGATCCTCGTCCCAGCTGGGCGCGGTCTGGAGGGCAGCTTCTGACATTCGACTCCTTTAAGCGCCGGGACGCGTCCGCGCGCTTCGTCTGGCGGAACGTACGGCCCGCACTCAGGTTCCGGCAAGCGTCATGCCTTCGATGGCAAAGGTGGGCGCGGCGATGCCGAACTTCCTGTCGATGTCGTCGGCAGGCGTCAAGGCCATGAACATGTGCTTGAGATTGGACGCGATCGTCACCTCCGAGACGGGGAAGGTGATCTCGCCGTTCTCGATCCAAAAGCCAGAGGCGCCGCGACTATATTCGCCCGTCACCATATTGACGCCCTGGCCGATGAGCTCGGTGACGTAGAATCCGGTGCCGACGCCGCGGATCAGATCGTCGCGGGAAATCGTCCCCGGCTCGAGGGCAAGGTTGGTCGAGGCCGGATTGACCGCCGGGCCGCCGCGTACGCCCCGCCCGTTGGTTTCGAGCCCCAATTCACGCGCCGCGGACGTCGACAGGAACCAGTGCTTGAGGACGCCATCCTCGACCATCGACAGCTTCGAACCGGTGATCCCTTCGCCGTCGAAAGGCCTTGAGGAGGAGCCGCGAACGATCAGCGGATCGTCCGTGACGGCGATCCCTGCCTTCATGATCTGCTTGCCCATCATGTCGCGCAGGAAGCTCGTCTTGCGCGCGACGGACGCGCCGTTGATGGCACCCGCCAGATGACCGACGAAACCGCGCGCCATGCGTGGATCGAAGACAACGGTGACGTTCTTGGCAGTTGGAACTTGCCGCGGATTGAGACGCGCCACGGCCCGTTCGCCGGCAACCCGTCCGATATCATCGGCGCTGCGAAGCTCGTCGAAAAAGAGCCGGCTGTCATAGTCGTAGTCGCGCTCCATCTTGGTGCCTTCGCCGGCGATCGCGCTGACGGAACGGCCAAACCGGGTCGCCATGTAGGAACCCGAGAAGCCATGCGATGTCACGAGCACCAGCCCGCCCATGCCGGCGGAGGCGCCGGCGCCGCTCGAATTGGTAACGCCGGACACCGAAAGCGCCGCCGCCTCGGCCGCAAGCGCCGCTTCGGTCAGCGCCTCGCTCGAAACCTCGCGCGTGTCGAAGAGGTCCAGATCCGGATAGGATCTCGCCAACCGGTCGGGATCGGCGAGCGAGGCGTAGGGGTCCTCCGGCGAGGCCTTGGCCATCGCGACCGCGCGCTCCGCCAGGACCTTCAGATCGAAGCCCGGATTGGCCGAGACGCTGGCGACGCGCCGGCCCACGAACACGCGAAGCGAAAAATCGTCGCTTTCCGAGGCTTCCGTCGCCTCGACCTTGCCGAGCCGAGCCGAAACCGAGCGGGAGCGACCACGTACGACGACAGCGTCGGCGGTCTCCGCACCGGCCTGGCGGGCGCGGTCCACAAGTTCGGCGGCGCGTTTTTCGAGGATGGCGGAATCGATCGTCTCGGACATGATTAGGCCTTTCATTCCTGCCCCATTTATTGTGCACTGGAGCATGCATCAAGGGCATCACGATGATTCCCCCCTCCACATAGTATGACATCCCGCCTCGCCTCCCCGCCAAGGGAAGTCGAGAGCATCCATGACGAAAGACCGCGCGCAATGCAAACCACACAAATCCTCTATACTCAGGCGCTGATGCTGCTCGGCGGCGCCGTCGTTGCTGCGCCGCTGTTCAAACGTCTCGGACTCGGTACGATTCTCGGCTATCTCGCCGCAGGTATCGTGATCGGCCCGGTCGCCCAGTCGATTACCGAGGGCGAAGAAATTCTTCACGTATCGGAACTCGGCGTCGTCTTCCTGCTGTTCATCATCGGTCTCGAACTGAAGCCATCGCGACTATGGCAGATGCGGCGCGACATTTTCGGCCTCGGCACGGCGCAGGTCGCGGTGACAGGCCTCGTACTGTCTTTCCTAATCGCGTTCTTCGATCTGCTGCCGCCGGGCGGAAGCGTCATCGCCGGATTCGGCCTTGCGCTTTCATCGACGGCCTTTGCCATGCAGATTCTCGATGAGAGCAACGATACGAACACGCGCTACGGTCAGCGCGCCTTTTCCATCCTCCTGCTCCAGGACCTGGCAATCGTCCCTCTCCTTGCGCTGATCCCCTTGATGGCGGCGCGGGCACCGGAGGCCACGACCACGCCGCTCGAGGCCTTCGCGATCGCGATCGCGGCCATCGCTGCGCTATTCGCGGCCGGCCGCTACCTGCTCAACCCCCTTTTTCAGGTAATCGCCCGCACCGGAGCCCGCGACGTCATGATCGCCGCAGCGCTGCTCGTCGTCATAGGCGCGGCGACGATGATGCAGTTGGCGGGCCTTTCGATGGCCATGGGCGCCTTTCTGGCGGGCGTGCTGCTCGCCGAATCTTCCTATCGCCACGAGCTCGAAGCCGACATCGAGCCGTTCCGCGGTATCCTCCAGGCGCTGTTCTTCATGGCGGTCGGGCTATCGCTGCAACTCGGCGTCATCGCCGAGAACTATCTGCTGATTGTGGTCGCCGTGCCGCTGCTCATGGCGGTGAAAAGCCTGGTCCTCTATGGGCTTTGTCGCGCGACGGGTTCCCATCACAATGATGCCGTGCGCATCAGCCTGCTTCTGCCACAGGGTGGCGAATTCGGCTTCGTGCTCTTCACGGCCGCCGCCGTTGCCGGCGTCTTCTCGCAAGGGGTCGCCTCCCTGCTCGTCGCGATCGTCACGCTATCCATGGCATTGACGCCCGTGGCGGCGCTGCTTTCGAAGCGGCTGCTGCGTAAACAGGATGATTTGGAAGACGAGATTGAGGAGGATTTCGAAGGCGCTGGCGCCGACGTCCTGATGATCGGCTTTTCGCGCTTCGGCCAGATCGCCGCGCAGATCCTTCTGGCCGGCGGCCGTGACGTTACGATCATCGACCATTCGGCTGCACGCGTTCGTCAGGCTGCGACTTTCGGGTTCCGCATCTATTTCGGCGACGGCACGCGGCTCGACGTCTTGCGGGCGGCCGGCATCGAGAAGGCGAAGATCGTCGCTGTCTGTACGCAGAAGAAGGAGATCACCGACAGGATCATCAGTCTCGTTCAGGCGGAATACCCGAACGCCCGCATCTTCGCGCGTTCCTACGATCGCCTGCATACGCTGGAACTGCGCACCATGGGAGTCGAGTACGAGTTGCGCGAGACGTTCGAGTCCGGCCTGCTGTTCGGCCGCAAGACGATCGAGGCGCTCGGCGTCGGCGGCGAGGAAGCGATCGCCATCATGGACGACATCCGCCGCCGCGACGAGGCGCGGCTGGTGCTGCAGGAGGCCGAGGGCATCACGGCCGGCCGCCACATGCTGCATTCGCAGCCGGTACGGCCGGAACCGCTGGTCAAGCCGAAACGGGACGTCAACCACACTGCTGAGACGGAAGGGCGAATCCTGCCTCAGCTTCCGGCCGGCGACAACCGGCGGGCCGGCGAAACGTTGGCCAGTGCCGACTGAGCGAGAACGCGGTGCGGCTGGGCAGAATCAGCGCCCCGCCTGCCATTGATCGATCCGGTCACAGAGCGCCCGCTTCAGTTGCTCCTTCGTCGCGGCAGTGGCGGCAAGCACCTCACGGGCACGCAGGAAATCCAATGCGCGGAAGCGGCCGACATCCGGGCGGAGCAGAATATCCGGGGCGCCGGCTTTCATCTTCATGGCGATGATCGACTGCATCATCAGCTGGCTCGCGCCGAACAGGCTGTCGATGCGGCTCGGTATCGTCTTGCCGTCGCCGTCCGGCCCGCCGACGACATCGACGGCGACGACGATGTCGGCGAGTTCACGCAGGTGGTCGAAGGGAACCGGATTGTACATGCCACCATCGATCATTACGCGGCCGGCGATCTTCACGGGAATGAAGATCGCCGGCAGGGCGCAGGACGCAGCGATCGCCTGATGGAGATCGCCGCTCTCGCAAACGCGCTCGGTTTGCCCGTAATAGTCGGTCGCCGTGACTTTCAACGGTATCAGCAGGTCGGAAAAGCGCGTCGGGATCGCCTCCGGGAGAAAGGCTTTCAGTACCCGTTCGATGTTGAATTGCCCGAAGCGGAAACCGCTAGACACGGCCTCCGACAGACTGCCCGGACGGAGCTGCCAAAGGCGGTTGAGCACTTCGCCGCGATTGCCGACGGTCGAAAACGTGTAGTCGCGGATTTCCTTGCCGGTCATGCCGGCGGCCATTCCAGCACCCATGATCGCGCCGATTGACGAGCCGGCAATCGCCATAGGCCGGATGCCCATCTCGTCGAGTGCCTCGATGACGTGGATATGGGCAAGGCCGCGCGCGCCGCCGCCGCCAAACGCGACGGCGATCGTCGGTTCACCTATCGTGTCCGGCCGGTTGCGCCGTGCAGATACGTGCTGCTCCATCGATCTTCTCCGTTCCGTCAGGTCCACTCCAGCCGGTGCCGCTATCAGGGCGGGACCAGACAGGCCTTACGGTCGTCCGACCCAACTTAGATCAAGCGCCAAGAAATCGGTAGAAATGCATTCGCGTGTCGCCGAAGGCGCGATCGTCGAGCGGCTCAAAGGCGCCGGACAATTGCGGCCGCACATCGGCCCGCTCCTCCAGCACCACCAGGGCGCCCGGCACGAGCCATCCGCCGGCCGCCGCCTGCTCGAGCGCGCGTTCGCCGAGCCCCTTGGCATAGGGGGGATCCACGAAAACCAGATGAAACGGTTCTATCGTACCGACCGGGCCGAGATCCGTGGCATCGCGGCGAAAGATCTTGGCACGGCCCTGCAGGCCGAGCGCTTCGATATTGACCCTGATGAGCCCGCGCCCCTCGACCCCCTGTTCGACGAAAAGCGCCTGCCGGCAGCCTCGCGACAGGGCCTCGAGTCCAACCGCACCAGTGCCGGCGAAGAGGTCGAGCATGCGGGCGCCGTCGAGCGCCTCGGGGTAGCTGTGGCTCAGGATGTTAAACAGGCTTTCGCGCGTCCGGTCGGTGGTCGGCCGGATATCGTTGGACTTGGGCGCGGCGAGCGTGCGACCCCGAAACTCTCCGCCGACGATGCGCACGGCCGATTACTTCCCCTTGCCGCGGGGCTTGCCGCCGCCCGTGCGACCGCCGGGCTTGCTGCCGCCAGGCTTGCCGCCGCCGGGTTTGCCTCCGCCAGGACGGCCGCCACCGGGCTTGCCACCGCGGGGACCGCTGGAGCGCTGACCGAAGGACTTGCCCCCCGCCGGCTTGCCGCCGGGCGGCTTGCCGGTGGGCCGATCGCCGAACGGCCGATCTCCGCCTTCGCGGCCCTTGGGGCGGTCGGCCTTGCTGCGGCTTGTCCGCGGCTTTTCGGAGAATGCGCGACCCTCGCCTGCAGCCCGCGCCGGACGTTCGCCGCGAGGGCGCTCGCTGCCTTCACGCCGCGGCGGGCGATCGCCATGGTCGCGCGACTTCCGTTCTCCGGCATCAAAGGGACGGCGCCGTTCGAAACCGCCGTCGCGAGCGTCGTCCTTGCGGCGAACCGGCTCGCTGGCGCTGATCCAGTCTCCGTCCTCGTCGGTGCGTTTGACCGATGGACGCGGGGCGCGATCCGGCCGAGCAGCACCCTTGGCGGCACCTGTCTTGCGATCCGGATCGAACTTTGCCGATGTCTTCGTGGCCGAACCATCCTTCGTGCGCCCATAACGCTTCGTCTTCGGCGCACCTTCCGGACGCTCGCGACGGGCTGGTTTCGCTGAAACGTCTTCCTCGGCCGCCTTTGGCTTCTTTTCGGCGACGGGCCGTGCGCCAGGCGCCATCCAGACATTCGCGGTTCGGCTGCGCTTCGCCGGCGCCCGGGCCGGACGATCCTCGAATCTCTCGCGGGGACGGTCTCGACGATCGCGGGAATGGCTGTCATCACGCTGCGTATCGAGGCGTGCAAGCGCACGTTCGCGCTTGTCCTCCGGCTTTTCGCGCCAAGTGCTGCGCTCCGGCCTGCCCTTGTCGGCAGCACCGTCGCTGTGGATCTCCGCCTCCACCGCGGCCGGCTGGTCGTTGTAGAGCGGCGCATCGAAATTCGCCTTCGCTTCCGCGATCAGGCGCGGGCCAAGCTGATCGCGGAGCGTGCGGCCACGGATTTCCTGGACATGGCCCTCCGGCAGCTCGCTCAGTTGGAACGGACCATAGGAAATGCGGATCAGCCGGTTCACGTCCAGCCCGAGCGCCCCGAGCACGTTCTTGATCTCGCGGTTCTTGCCTTCGCGCAGGCCCATGGTGATCCAGACGTTCGATCCCTGAACCCGGTCGAGCGTCGCCTCGATCGCACCGTAGAGGACACCTTCGACGGCGATGCCGTCCTTCAGCCGGTCAAGCGCTTCCTGATCGATCTCGCCATGCGCGCGGACGCGGTAGCGCCGCAACCAACCGGTCGACGGCAATTCGAGAGCGCGGGCAAGCCCCCCGTCGTTCGTCAACAGCAGCAGGCCCTCGGTATTGATGTCGAGGCGGCCGATCGACAGCACGCGCGGCAGATCGTCCGGCAGGTTGTCGAACACCGTCGGCCGGCCCTCCGGATCGGAATTGGTCGTCACCAAGCCAGCCGGCTTGTGGTAGAGCCAGAGGCGCGTCCGCTCGATGCCGCGGATCGGATGGCCGTCGACCTCGATGCCGTCGGCGAGCGTTGCATTGACGACCGGCGTATCGAGCACGACGCCGTTGAGCTTAACGCGTCCCTCCATGATCATCCGCTCGACGTCGCGGCGCGAGGCAACGCCGGCGCGCGACAGGATTTTCGAGATGCGTTGCGGCTCGTCGATGCCGACGTCAGCTTTGGGCGCCGCGCTCTTGACGGGTCGTGCCGCGTTGGCTTTCTTGTCGCCGGAAGGGAAATTACCCTTGCGATCTTTTCCCTTGCCGGGCCCGGTGGACTTGTCTTTGGATGTCATTTCTGTTGCCTGCCTTTTGCGGCTGTCCTATCAGGTCGAAGGCCGTGGGTTAAGAGAAATTATGAGCAAGTGATGGCGGAAACGACGCGCTACATGGATGCGGCGCTCGACGAGGCACGGAAGGCGACGGCGCGCGGCGAGGTGCCCATCGGCGCCGTCGTGGTGCTCGACGGCGAAGTCGTCGCTGCGGCCGGTAACCGCACGCGCGAATTGCGGGACGTTACCGCCCATGCCGAG
This sequence comes from Sinorhizobium fredii USDA 257, assembly GCF_000265205.3. Taxonomy (NCBI): domain Bacteria; kingdom Pseudomonadati; phylum Pseudomonadota; class Alphaproteobacteria; order Hyphomicrobiales; family Rhizobiaceae; genus Ensifer; species Ensifer fredii. Next base: position 563,327 of record NC_018000.1, on the reverse strand, counting down.
ATCGAGGCGATCCGCCAGGCTGCGGCCGCCGTCGGCGACGAGCGACTCTCGGGCGCAGATCTCTATGTGACGCTTGAGCCCTGCACCATGTGCGCGGCGGCGATCTCCTTCGCGCGCATACGCCGCCTTTACTACGGCGCCGAGGACCCGAAAGGCGGCGCCGTCGAAAACGGCGTCAGGTTCTTTGGCTCGCCGACATGCCACCATGTTCCGGATGTCTATTCGGGCCTCGCCGAGCGCGAGGCCGCCGATCTCCTGCGCCGGTTTTTTGCCGCCCGGCGTTGACGGATAGGAATCAGCTGGCGGCGAGCGCCTCGAGTTCCTTGCCCGTCAGCCGATAGCGGGTCCATTCCGTCAGCGGTTCCGCGCCGATCGCCTCATAGACACGGATGGCGGGCTCGTTCCAATCGAGAACGCTCCACTCGAAGCGGCCGCAGCCCTCGGCGAGCGCTATGCGGGCCAGATGCTTGAGCAGCATCTTTCCCGCTCCCGAACCGCGATGCTCGAGCGTCACGTATAGATCCTCGAGATAGAGGCCCTTGCGCGCCTGCCAGGTCGAATAGTTGTAGAACCAGATGGCGAAGCCGGCCGGCTTGCCATCGACTTCGCAGATCACCGCGCGGCTGATCGAGCCCGACCCGAAGAGCGACGCGGTCAGAAGCTCGACTGTCGCCTCGACCTCGTGCTCGGCCTTCTCATAAGTGGCGAGTTCGGTGATGAAGCGCAGGATCGTCGCCGCATCTTCCGGGACCGCGTCGCGAATGCTGAGTGCCATCGCTTAGAACGGCCAGTACCACTTGCTGCCGCTGTTGGCGACTTGCGCCGCCTTCTTGCGCCGACGCTCCTTGTCCTTCTCCGACTCGCCAAGATCCGTTTCTGAGCCCTCCGGCAGGCGGCGATATTCGAGCGGTGGGTCGCTCAGAAAACGGCGCTTGTCGGAATAGGCGCCCATCTCGATCTTGCGGGCTTCGCGATAGGCCGCCTGCTGCTCCTTGGCGGACAGGCGGCGACCGTTGGCGCTCGCCTTTGCAAGCGGCGAGACGTAGTTGGGATTGTTCTTGTTGGCGTCGGCCTCTTCGCGCAGCCGCTGCCGCACTTCCTCGGGCGACTCGACCCAGGCGGGATTGGTCTCGCGACTTGCGAGCGACTGCTGCGGCTGGACCAGCGCGGCTTGCTCTCCTTGCGGCGGCAACACCAGGCCTGCACGCGGTTGGTACTTGACGGGGTCCTTCTTCGGCGGAGCCAGGCTGATGGCGCTGCCGAGGTCATCGACCAACTGTTCGCCCGCCGTTTTATCCGTGCCGTAGGTCGGGCCGCCGATGCAACCGGTAAGCACCAGGCTACCCGCCACGACAGCAGCAATGCTCGCAAACACCCGCAACGCTCGCGCCATTTCCATGAATTTCCTTCCAGCCCCGCCGGACCGCGCCCGCCGCGCGGCCATTACACGCCCCCATGGCGGAAAAATCCGCCAAATTTCGGGCAGTTTGTACCGGATGAATGCGCCAAGTGCAATTCACCCGGTGAAATGTCGATTAAGGCTTGAAGCCGAGCTCCCGCAATGCGGCGGCGTCGCGCGCCGACACATCCGGATAGAGCGGATCGGATCCGACATCCGTGGTAATCCGCCAGGAGCGCGCGCATTTGCGGCCTTCGGCGAGCTTCGGCACGACGCTGACCTTTGCCACTTCCGGCAGCGTGAAGGCGCCGTCCGGCCCCTCAGCGCCATTGAGCTCGATCGCCGAGGTGATGCAGATCTCGGCGAAGTCCTGGCCGTCGAGCGCCGCCCTCAGATCCGGATCGGCGACGTGGACGATCGGCGCGGCCTCGAGCGAGGAGCCGATGCGCTTGTCCTTGCGCTCGATCTCGAGAGCCCCGGTGACCACCTTGCGCACTTCGCGGATCTTCCGCCACTTCTCGGCAAGCGCATCGTTACGCCATTCCGCCGGCACGGCCGGGAATTGCTCGAGGTGCACGGAGACGGCTTCCGGGTTGCGGGAAAGCCAGGCTTCCTCGGCGGTGAAGGGCAGCATCGGCGCAAGCCAGGTCACCAGGCAGTCGAACAAAGTGCGGATGACGTGCAGCGCGGCGCGGCGGCGGAGCGACGACGGCGCATCGCAGTAGAGCGCGTCCTTGCGGATATCGAAATAGAAGGCCGACAGTTCGACATTCGAGAAATCGATCAGGGCGCGCGCGATCCGCTTGAAGTCGAAGGCGTCGTAGCCTTCGCGCACCAGCCGGTCGAGCTCTGCAAGACGATGCAGCATCAGTTGCTCGAGTTCCGGCATGTCGGCGACCGCGACCACCTCGCCCTTGTCGTGGGCCAGGGTGCCCAGCATCCAGCGGACGGTGTTCCTGAGCTTGCGGTAAGCATCGATATTGGTCTGGATGATCGTCTTGCCGAGACGCTGGTCTTCCCAATAGTCCGTCGTCATCACCCAGAGGCGTAGGATATCGGCGCCGGCATCCTTCATCACCTCCTGCGGCGTGACGGTATTGCCCTTCGACTTCGACATCTTCTCGCCCTTCTCATCCATGGTGAAACCATGGGTGACGACGGCGTTGTAGGGCGCACGGCCGCGCGTTGCGCAGCTTTCCAAAAGCGAGGAATGGAACCAGCCGCGATGCTGGTCGGAGCCCTCGAGATAGAGATCGGCGGGCCACTTCAGGTCCGGACGGTCTTCGAGCGTGAAGGTGTGGGTCGAACCGGAATCGAACCAGACGTCGAGGATGTCCATGACCTGATGCCAGCGGGCATGATCGTAGTCGTTTCCAAGGAAGCGCTCCTTTGCGCCCTCGGCAAACCAGGCGTCGGCCCCTTCCTTCTCGAAGGCGTCGAGGATGCGCAGATTGACGTCCTCGTCGACGAGGATTTCACCCTGATCGTCGGCGAAGATCGCGATCGGCACGCCCCAGGCGCGCTGGCGCGACAGTACCCAGTCCGGGCGCTGCTCGATCATGGCGCGCAGGCGGTTCTGGCCGGCGCCGGGTACGAAGCGGGTTTCGTCGATGGCGTTGAGCGCCCGCCCGCGCAGCGTCGTGCCGTCGCCGAAGTCCTTGTCCATGTAGACGAACCATTGCGGCGTGTTGCGGAAGATCACCGGCTTCTTCGAGCGCCAGGAATGCGGATAGGAATGCTTCAGCCGACCGCGGGCAAACAGCGCGTGGCGGGCGATCAGTGCCTTGATGACGCGGTCATTGGCGTCGCCCTTCTTGCCCTTGTCATCAATGACGCGCCCGGCGCCGCCTTCGGCCTCCGGGCCGAAGCCGGGCGCATCAGCCGTGAAATAGCCGGCATCGTCGACGGTGAAGGGGATCGCGGAAGAGATGCCGCGCGCTTCGAGTGCCCGGGCGCTGTCCATCCAGGCTTCAAAGTCCTCACGACCGTGGCCGGGCGCGGTGTGCACGAAGCCGGTGCCGGCATCGTCGGTCACATGGTCGCCATCGAGCAGCGGCACCTTGAAAGCATAGCCGCCGCCGAGACCATGCAGCGGATGGGCGCAGGTAACGGTCGACAGTTCGTCAGCCTCGAGATCGCGGACGAAGTTGAAGGTGACCTTTGCCTTGGCGGCCGACTCCTCCGCGAGACGCTTGGCGAAGATCAGCTTTTCGCCCGGCTGCGGCCCATAGTCGTTCTCGGCGGTAGCGACCTCGTAGAGGCCATAGGCGTAGCGCGACGAATAGGCGACAGCGCGGTTGCCGGGGATCGTCCAGGGTGTCGTCGTCCAGATGACGACGAAGGCGCCGATTAGCGCATCCGGTCCTTCGACGACCGGGAACTTCACCCAGATCATGTCGCTTTCGACATCGGCATATTCGACTTCGGCTTCCGCGAGCGCGGTGCGCTCGACGACCGACCACATGACCGGTTTCGAGCCGCGATAGAGCTGGCCGGCCTTGGCGATCTTGATCAGTTCGCCGGCAATGCGGGCCTCGGCGTGGAAATTCATCGTCGTGTAAGGGTTTTCGAAGTCGCCCTCGATGCCGAGGCGCTTGAACTCCTCGGTCTGCACGCCGATCCAGCCGCTGGCGAATTCGCGGCATTCCCGGCGGAACTCGTTGACCGGAACCTCGTCCTTGTTCCTGCCTTTCTCGCGATACTTCTCCTCGATCTTCCATTCGATCGGCAGGCCGTGGCAGTCCCAGCCCGGAACATAACTGGCGTCGAAGCCGCGCATCTGGAACGAGCGGTTGATGACATCCTTGAGGATCTTGTTCAGCGCATGGCCGATGTGGATGTTGCCGTTCGCATAGGGCGGGCCGTCATGCAGCACGAACTTGTCGCGGCCGGCGGAGGAAGCGCGAAGCTTCTTGTAGAGCTCCATCTTCTGCCAGCGGGCGACAGTTTCCGGCTCCTTCTGCGGCAGGCCTGCGCGCATCGGGAATTCCGTCTGCGGCAGATACAGCGTGGAGGAATAGTCGATCTTTTCAGCGGTCTCTGTCATGGTCTTTTGCATTCGTCTTTTCCGCGCGGGATCGTCACGCAGGCGGAAGGGTTCGGTCTATCGAAGATGACTGGAAGGGCGTGAAACGCCGAAATCCCGGACCTTCCGGCGCGCTCTAGCGCGCGCGGAAAGCCGGGCCGATAATTCGCTGATCGATGGTCAATCGACGATGCCTGATCATAGTGGCCGGTTGTTTAAGGCGTTTTCAGTGTTTTGAAAAGGTCCGCGTGCGCTGCATGGCTCAATTCTTTGGCAAGCCGGCCCGCCTCCCGGCCGACATCAGGCGAAATTGATCTGGCGGTCGATCTCACTCAACGGCTGCACCCCGGCCAGAAGGGCGCGCGCCTCTTTCTCGTCCTCTCTCATCTGCACCATCAAGGGCTCGAGTCCGTCAAATTTCAGCTCGTCGCGAAGATAGCCGAAGAAGGAGACGGCGCAGACCTCGCCGTAGAGGTCGCCGGAAAAATCGAAGACGAAGGTCTCCAGCAGCGGTTCGCCGTCGCTGTCGACGGTCGGGCGGCGGCCGAAGCTTGCGACGCCGTCATAAAGAGAACCGTCCGCCCGACGGAACCGCACCGCATAGATGCCGTTCCGGAGCTCGGCCTCCTGCGGCAGGCGCATGTTCGCAGTCGGATAGCCGAGTGTGCGCCCCAGCTTCTTGCCGCCGATCACCTCCGCTTCGGCCGTGTAGCGATAGCCAAGCAGGCCGGCCGCATGCGAGACGTCGCCTTCGGCAAGCAAGGAGCGGATGAAGCTCGAGGAGATCACCGCGGCGTTCTCGTCGCGGAAGGCGTCCACCAGCGTCACGCCGAAGCCTTCCTCGGCGCCAGCCGCCATCAGGAAGGCCGGGCCGCCCTCCCGTCCCTTGCCGAAGTGGAAATCGAAGCCGGTGACGACGTGCGAGGCGTGCAGCCATTCACGCAGGATGCGGTGGATGAAATCGGACGCCGAAAGCTCGGAGAAGGTCCGGTCGAAGGGATACTCGATTACGGCGCCAAAACCCATTCCCTCCAGGATGCGGGCTTTCAGCGGTGCCGGGGTCAGGCGGAACACAGGCTGGTCGGGCCTGAAAACCGTGCGCGGATGCGGCTCGAAGGTCAGCACGAGAGCCGGAACGCCCCGGCCTCTAGCTTCATCGAGCGCGCGGTTCAGCACCGACTGATGGCCCCGGTGAACCCCGTCGAAATTACCGATCGCGATCACGCCGCCGCGGAGGCGTTCGGGAAGCGGATCACGGGTTTCGTTGCGATGAAAAACCGTCATTGCCGTCGTCCTGTCAGGCGAGCCGAGGCATCCACCACTTCGGCGTCGCTCCTTCTTGCTTCAGGAAGGCAAAGAGCTTCGCCTCGTCGGTGCGGCTTTCATGCATGTATTCCTGCGCGTGGATGCCGGCACTGATATAGAGCAGATCGAAACCGGCGTCCTGCGCCCCTTTCACATCGGTCGGCATGCCGTCGCCGATGGCGATGACGCGCGCGAGGTCGAAGTTACCTCTTACGGCCTTTGCTTCCGAGAGAGCAGCGCGGTAGATCGCCTTGTAGGGCTTGCCGGCAATGCGCGCCTCGCCGCCGAGTTCCTCGTAAAGCTTGGCGATGGCGCCCGCACAGGGGATCAGCCGATGGCCGCGTTCCACGACAAGATCGGGGTTGGCACAGATGAATGGTATCTTGCGTCTGGCGAGGCCAACCAGCGTGACGCGGTAGTGTTCGGGGGTTTCGGTCTCGTCGTCGTAGAAGCCGGCGCAGACGATCGTCTCGGCCTCTTCCGCCGAAACGATCTCGGTGCCGAGGCCCTCGAGCAGTGGCAGGTCGCGATCGGCGCCAATGAAGAAAATCCGCTTCGCTGCGGAAGCGATCAATGCCCGCGTGACGTCGCCGGAGGTGACGATCCGATCATAGGCCTCGTCGGGAACGCCGAGACCGCGGATCTGCACCTTGACGCTCGGATGCGGCCGCGGCGAATTGGTGATAAGGACAACCGTCACCCCCTGGGCGCGCGCCTCGGCCAGTGCCTCGCAGGCGGAGGCGAAGGCCTGAACGCCGTTGTGAAGCACGCCCCAAACGTCGCAAAGCACCACGTCGTATCGGCTGGCGATTTCCCGAAAACTGTTGATCCTGACGGCCATCCTGGCTTCCTGCAAACTCAGCTTCTCGGCTGACATCGCAAGGAAGGGCCAAGAATACAAGCCTCGCACATAGAAAAACGCCGCACTTCCCAAGATTCGGCGGCGAACGTCGCGATATCAGACAAGCATCAGCAACCAGCCAGCCGCAGCACAAATTGCGAGAGTCTGGAAAATGCGGCGCTTCAACCACAGAAGCGAAGCGGCCGCCAATATGGTCAGGACTAGGGCAAGAGGGTCGAGTGTCGTCGGATCCGGATAGGGAAGCGAAAGGGGCCCGCTCTCCAATCGCTCGACGCGGCCAAAGAGGACGTGCAGGCCGAACCAGACCGCAAGGTTGAGGATGACGCCGGCGACCGCCGCCGAGATCGCCGACAATGCGCCGGAGAGCGCGGCGTTGGCGCGCAGCCGATCGACATAGGGCGCGCCGAGGAAGATCCAGAGAAAGCATGGGATGAAGGTGACCCAGGTCGCGAGCGTCGCGCCAAGCACGCCGGACGCCAACGCATCAACACCGATCGGCGCCCGGTACGCGCCCATGAAACCGACGAAGGCGAGCACGAGCACTAGCGGTCCCGGCGTCGTCTCCGCCAGCGCCAGGCCATCGACCATCTCGCCGGGCTGCAGCCAGTGATAAGTCTCGACCGCCTGCTGTGCCACATAGGCGAGAACCGCATAGGCGCCACCGAAGGTGACCACCGCCATCTGCGAAAAGAAGACGCCGATATCGCTATAGACGTTGGAGCTGCCGAGGGTGGCCGCGATCAGGAGGAAGGGCGCCAGCCAAAGAGCCCGCCACACCGCAATGACCGCCGCGGCCCTCCCCCAGGTCGGATTGCCTTCGGGGTAATCGGCGCCGATTACGGAAGGAAGATCCGGAGCCTTCGCAGCATGGGCGGCCTCGCGCCGCCCCGGCGCATGCCGGGCGGCGACATAGCCCGCGATGCCGGCCGCAACGACCACCAGCGGAAAAGGCAGGCCGAAAGCGAACAGCGCAAGGAAGGCCAGGAGTGCGAGCCATCGATCGAAGCCGGTTTTCAGCGCCCTGCGGGAGAGCCGGATCAGCGCGTCGATGACGATCGCAAGCACCGCCGCCTTCAAGCCGAAGAAGAGGCTCGCGAGCCAATCCGTCTCCTGAAAGAGGGCATAGGCCGAAGACAGGGCGAGAATGACGACAAAGCCCGGGATGACGAAAAGGGTGCCGGCCACCACCCCGCCTCGCGTGCCGTGCAGGAGCCAGCCGATATAGGTGGCGAGTTGCTGCGCCACGGGTCCCGGCAGCAGCATGCAATAGTTGAGCGCGTGCAGGAGGCGGCTTTCCGATATCCAGCGGCGCTCCTCGACGAGTTCCCGGTGCATGAGCGCGATCTGTCCGGCCGGCCCGCCGAAACTCAACAGGCCGATCTTCGCCTAGACCCTGGTGGCCTCGGCAAAAGACGGATGGGCGGGCGCGAGGCCCGCCGAAGCTTGTTCTTCACGTCCGCTTCCCCTTGCCGCCGTGGGATACCCAATCGTGCTTTTCCTGTGTCGCGTCGCGCGCCCACCGGTAGAGCGCGTCATAGAGCGTCATCCCTGCCTCGAGCTGTTCGAGGTCGTCGGCATACATGCGGGACAGGCCAAGCGAAACGGCAAGAAGGCCGGACGCCTGCGGCTCGAGATCGTGCCGGTCCGTATCGGCGCCGCGAACGATACGGGCGACGTGCTCCAAGGCGGGGAAGGAAAGACCGAACTCCTTCACCATCGTATCGAAGGTGCAATCGTCGCCGCGATGGCTCCAGAACACCCCTTCGATGTCGAACGGCGTTGCGCCGAAACGCTCGCCGACTGCCTCGACCTCGGCCGGTGTGACGTAGAGGAATTTGGCACGCGGGTCGACAAAGCGGCGGATCAGCCATGGACAGGCGATGCGGTCGATCTTCGGTCGGGATCGCGTGACCCACACCGAGCCGCCCGAAGGATCGGCATTCGGCAGGGTGGCCACCGGCACGAGCGGCAAGCCCGCTTCGCGCCACGCTTCAATACCGCCTTCCAGTATTTCCGCAGACGCGCCGGCGAGCCGAAGCCAGGCGGCAACGCCTTCGCTGAGCTTGCCGCCGTGCTTGCAGAGCACGACGACCCAGTGGCCCTTGTATTCGTCCGCCCATTGCGGGGCATCGGAATGGGTCCGGTGAAACGACGCCGGTACAAGGAAGGGATCAGCAGCGAAATCGTCCTCATCGCGCGCGTCGATGAGGACGGGTGCCTTCGCGGTTCCGACGAGCCGGGCGAGTTTTTCAGGGGAGATGGAGTTGTACGAGGCCATGATACGACGTCCTTGATTGCTGTTGGACGCGAAATTCCAGCATGACGCCTCGTGGGGCATTCGCTTACCCCATAACCCATCAAACAAAAAACGGGATTTCTTGTCAACTTTCGCAACCGGCAAAAAAATCTCGAAGCCAATCCTTGACTCGTTCCGAAGCCAGCCTTATCTCGGCGGCGCTAGCACTCTTCAACCAAGAGTGCTAACACCCATCCACCGGGTCTCTAACGATCCGCAATGTCATTTGATCGAGGGATTAGACAATGGCAAGCACCAATTTCCGTCCGCTGCACGACCGCGTTGTCGTTCGCCGCGTCGAGTCTGAAGAAAAGACCAAGGGCGGCATCATCATTCCGGACACCGCGAAGGAAAAGCCGCAAGAAGGCGAAATCGTGGCTGTCGGTTCGGGTGCCCGCGACGAAAGCGGCAAGGTTGTTCCGCTCGACGTCAAGGCTGGCGACCGCGTCCTGTTCGGCAAGTGGTCCGGCACCGAGGTCAAGATCAACGGCGAAGACCTTCTGATCATGAAGGAAGCCGACATCATGGGCATCATCGGCTGATCGGCCGGCCCCACTTCTCCACATTCATGACAACCAAAGGGCAATGAGCCCGGGAGTTTTCTCACATGGCTGCTAAAGAGATCAAATTTGGCCGTACCGCGCGCGAAAAGATGCTTCGCGGCGTAGACATCCTCGCCGATGCGGTCAAGGTAACGCTCGGCCCGAAGGGCCGTAACGTCATCATCGATAAGTCCTTCGGCGCTCCGCGCATCACCAAGGACGGCGTTTCGGTCGCCAAGGAAATCGAACTCGAAGACAAGTTCGAGAACATGGGCGCCCAGATGGTCCGCGAAGTTGCTTCGAAGACCAACGACATCGCCGGCGACGGCACCACGACCGCAACGGTTCTCGCCCAGGCGATCGTTCGCGAAGGCGCCAAGGCCGTTGCTGCCGGCATGAACCCGATGGATCTGAAGCGCGGTATCGACCTCGCCGTCACCGAAGTCGTCAAGGACCTCCTCGCCAAGGCCAAGAAGATCAACACCTCGGAAGAAGTTGCCCAGGTCGGCACGATTTCGGCCAACGGTGAGCGCCAAGTCGGCCTCGACATCGCAGAAGCGATGCAAAAGGTCGGCAACGAGGGCGTTATCACGGTTGAAGAAGCCAAGACCGCCGAAACGGAACTCGAAGTCGTCGAAGGCATGCAGTTCGACCGCGGCTACCTGTCGCCTTACTTCGTCACCAACCCGGAAAAGATGATCGCCGACCTCGACGACGTCTTCGTTCTCCTGCACGAGAAGAAGCTCTCTAACCTTCAGGCGATGCTCCCGGTTCTCGAAGCCGTCGTCCAGACTGGCAAGCCGCTCCTCATCATCGCTGAGGACGTCGAAGGCGAAGCTCTCGCAACGCTCGTCGTCAACAAACTGCGTGGCGGCCTGAAGATCGCCGCTGTCAAGGCTCCGGGCTTCGGCGACCGCCGCAAGGCCATGCTCGAAGACATCGCCATCCTGACGGGCGGCACGGTGATCTCCGAAGACCTCGGCATCAAGCTCGAAAGCGTCACGCTCGACATGCTCGGCCGTGCGAAGAAGGTCTCGATCTCCAAGGAAAACACCACGATCGTCGACGGTGCCGGCCAGAAGTCGGACATCGAAGGCCGCGTTTCCCAGATCAAGGCGCAGATCGAAGAAACCACCTCGGACTACGATCGCGAAAAGCTGCAGGAACGTCTTGCCAAGCTCGCTGGCGGTGTTGCCGTCATCCGCGTCGGCGGTTCGACCGAAGTCGAAGTGAAGGAAAAGAAGGACCGCATCGACGACGCTCTCAATGCGACGCGCGCTGCAGTTCAGGAAGGCATCGTACCGGGCGGCGGCGTTGCCCTGCTGCGCTCTTCTGTCAAGATCACCGTCAAGGGCGAAAACGACGATCAGGAAGCCGGCATTAACATCGTTCGCCGCGCTCTGCAGGCTCCGGCCCGCCAGATCGTTGAAAACGCTGGTGACGAAGCCTCCATCGTTGTCGGCAAGATCCTCGAGAAGAACACCGACGACTTCGGCTACAACGCGCAGACCGGTGAATACGGCGACATGATCGCCATGGGCATCATCGACCCGGTCAAGGTCGTTCGCACCGCGCTCCAGGACGCAGCCTCGGTTGCCGGCCTTCTCGTCACGACCGAAGCCATGATCGCCGAACTGCCGAAGAAGGACGCTCCGGCAATGCCTGGCGGCATGGGCGGCATGGGTGGAATGGACATGATGTGATAAGGCGTCAGCCTTAGCACAGCTAGATCCATCCGGATCTGAAGGGCGGCTTTCGGGCCGCCCTTTTTGTTGTTCGAGGTGAAGCCATGCGCCTTTTCCGCGTGCTGATGAGGCGATCTTTCCGCCGGACCTTCACGCTGGGCGGCAAAGGCCGCCGCCATCACGACGCCAGCGACGAATAGCGCGATGGGTGGGCCCTCCGGACCGCCTCAGGCGGCCTGGGTTCGGATACCGATCACCGACCCCATCGGCGCCGGCCGGCCAAGAAGGTAGCCCTGCGCCTCGTCGCAGCCTTCCGCCTGGAGAATGTCGAGCTGCGTCTGCGTTTCGACCCCTTCGGCGAGAACCGGAACGTGCAAGCTCTGGCCGAGGGCGAGGATGGCGCGGATGATCGCCTTTGCTTGCGGGCTGCCTTCGACTTCCGACATGAAGCTCTTGTCGAGCTTGATCTTGTCGAAGGGGAACGACCGCAACGTCTCGAGCGAGGAATAGCCGGTGCCGAAATCATCGATGGCGATCGTGACGCCGAGCGCCTTGATCTCGCGAAGCGTCAATAGCGCCCGCTCCTTGTCGTCGATGATCGTCGATTCGGTAATCTCGAGCTCGAGCCGTTTCGGGTCGAGCCCGGTTTCGACGAGGATCGCGTTGACGAGGCTGACAAGGTCGCCGTTCGCCAGTTGCACCGGCGACAGGTTTACGGCGATCTTGTACTGACGGTCCCAGGCTGCCGCTTCACGGCAGGCCTCGCGCAGCACCCATTCGCCGATCGGCAGGATGGCGCCGCATTCCTCGGCGAGCGGAACGAATTCGTTCGGCGGTACCATACCGCGTTCCGGATGGTTCCAGCGCAGCAGGACTTCGTAGCCGATCACGTCTCCCGTCGCGACCGATTTCTGGACCTGATAGTGCAGAGCCAGTTGGTTCTTCTCCACCGCCTCCCAGAGATCGTTCGCGAGCGCCCTGCGGCCGCGCGCGGCCTCATCCATCGAAACCTCGTAGAAGCAGATTGTCTGGTTGAGCGCCGCTTTTGCGCGATACATTGCGAGGTCGGCGTTGTTGATCAACGCGTCGGCGGTTTCGGCGTCCTGCGGATAGATGGCCACCCCCATGCTGCCGCCGGATTTCAACTCGAAATCGCCGAAGCGCATCTCCTCTTGCAGGCAGCTCTCGATCCGTCGCAGGAAGTCGTGGACCTCGGCGAGTTCCTCGAAGCGTTTGACTGCAGCGAACTCGTCGCCCCCGAAGCGGGCGATGAATTCGCCCTCCTGAAGATGTTCCTTCATCCGCTGCGCGATCGTGACCAGCACGAAGTCGCCGGCCGCATGGCCGTGCAGGTCGTTGACTTCCTTGAACCTGTCGAGATCGATCCCGACCACCGCCACCTTGCGCGAGAACCAGGCGGCCGCATCGAGCTCGTCGTCGAGGTAGCTGTTGAACTGCAACCGGTTCGGCAGCCCCGTCAGGCTGTCGTGGCGCGCAAGGAAGGAAATCTGCTCCTCGGAGTCGAGCCGCTCGGTGATATCCTCGTAGGTGGAGACCCAGCCGCCATCGGGAAGTGTGCGATGCTTGACCAGGATCGAGCGGCCATTCGACAATTTCTCGACAAAGTCGCCGCCGCCCTTGGCGGCGATATCAAGCCTGTGTTTGCGGTAGGCCTCTTCCGCCTTCGCTTCCGCGATCGCCGGATCCGAGTAGGTGCGGGCAAACATGCGATCGAGAACTTCGCGAAAGGTCAGTCCCATGCCGGCAAGCGAGTCAGGAAGTTCGAAGATCTCGAGGCAGCGGCGGTTTGAAATCAGCAAGCGATCGGCGTGGTCGAACAGGCATATGCCCTGCGTCATGTTCTCAAGCGCAATGTCGAGATTCTTGCTGACTTCGGCGATGCAATCGGCATCCTCTTTTCGCTTGGTGATGTCCTTGACGATCGTGATGAAGCCCGCATGGCGCCCCACATCATCGATAAGCGGATCGATGACGACATTCGCCCACAGCCGGGTGCCGTCCTTGCGGTAACGCCAGCCTTCGGTTTCGTATCTTCCCTCGGCAAGCGCCGTGTTGAGCGCCTGCTGCGGCAGGCCGGCTGCCTGCTCCTCCGGCGAATAGAAGCAGGCGAAGTTCTCGCCGACGATCTCCTCGGCCACATAACCCTTGTTGGCTTCTGCCCCCGCGTTCCAACTCGCCACGCGGCCGTCGACATCGAGCATGCAGATGGCGTAGTCCTTGACGCTGCGGACGAAACGCGAAAACTCCTTTTCCGAAGCGACGGCGAGGATTTCGCCCTGGCGCGCAAAGCCGGCGGCAATCAGCACGGCGGACAGAAGAAAGAAGGCAGTGCCGGCAAGGACGAAGGCCAGAAAATTCGGCTGGATCATGCCTTCCTGGATCCCGGTCGCGAACTCGACTTCGACCGCAACTGCGCCCATCGCGGTGAAGTGCAGCACGACGATGCCGAGCGTCATCGCCACTGTCGCGACCAAATGAGCCTTCGGCGTGTGGCCGCTCCGATTGATCGTAAAGATCGCAACCATGTCGAAGAGCACCCCGGCCAAGATCGAAGCGACGACGAGCGTCGAATCCCAGCGAATGGAGCCGGGCACCTCGAGCGCGGCCATCCCGAGGAAATGCATGCAGCCCACCCCGGCGCCCAGCACCAGGCCGCCCAGCACCCATGCGGGGCGGCCTGTCGCATAGGTGGCGATCGCCAGGGCCGACGTCGTCAGCAGGATCGAGACAACCAGGGATAATGTCGTGAAGCCTGCCTGATAACCGAGCACGACACCGGGGTCATAGGCGAGCATGGCAATGAAATGGGTCGCCCAGATGCCGAAGCCGCTGGCGATGCCTGCCGCCGCCAGCCAGATCGCCCGGGGCCTGCCGCGGGAAAGCCGTGCGCGCTGAAGCAGTGTCACTGCGCCATAGCTGGACAGGGCGCAAATCACCGCTGCCAGCGCAACCAACCGCAGATCATGTTCCACGACGAGGCACGAGAGTATCTTGAACATCGGAGGTCGCCCAAATAAACGCACAGCCCCGCACGCGCTTGTCCGCATGCCGGGTCGCTAGCAGTTCGCTTTGCGCCCTTTAAGGAAGGATGAAAAATCAGCCATCGACCGCTGTTTCCAAGCGGACAGTGTTAATGAATTGCCGAGTCACGCGAGCTAAAATTGCGAGGGACGCCGCCGCCCTCGACCGGTTCCGCTCTCGTCCTCGCCGATGCGGTGCAGCCGCTATGCCAGCAAGGATTTGAGATCGACCTGGGGATCGGCCAGGAGCGCTGGCTCGGGCGTCACGCCCGCTTCGAGCAGTTTCTTGCCCGTCACGTAAGCCTTGGCGTCATTGACGGCATCGACGGCGATCAACTTGCCCTGGCGGAAATACCAGACCGAAACGCTGCCTTCGCGCTGGCCCGGGCGGACCAGGGTTTCGTCGTGGCCAAGCCCGAAGCCGGCGATCTGCAGCTTGACGTCATACTGGTCCGACCAGAACCAAGGTTTGGGATCATAGGGAGCGGAACCGCCGGCAAGAATGGCAGCGACCGCTTCTGCCTGGTCCACGGCGTTCTGGACTGATTCAAGGCGGATACGCATTCCCTGCCAGGGCAGGACCGCGCAGTCGCCGATCGCAAACATCGCCGGATCGGAAGTCCTGCCGTAGCTGTCGACGAGGATGCCGTTGGAGGTTTCGATGCCCGCATCATGCGCCAGGGCATCATTCGCCGCTACGCCGATGCCGACGATCACGACGTCGACCGGAATGATCGAGCCGTCGGCGAGCTCCGCGGCCGTCACCCGCCCGTCCTCCCCGATCAGCCGATGAATGCCCATGCGTTCGCGGATATCGACCCCATGCGAGCGGTGTATCTCACGGACGATCGCAGAGGTCGCGGCGGAAGCCACACGCTGCAGGATGCGGTCCGCCATCTCGATCACAGTGACCTCGAGCCCGCAAGTGCGTGCGACCGCCGCCGCCTCCAGGCCGATATAGCCGCCGCCGATCACCAATACCCGGCGCCCCGGCTTCATCTCCTCGGCAAGCCGGTCGGCATCCCTGAAGTCGCGCACCACATAGACGCCTGCGAGATCGCCGCCGATCGCAGCCGGCAGGCGGCGCGGCGTGGCACCGGTTGCGAAGGCCAGCGTTTCATAATCCAGCCTCGAGCCGTCGCTGAGCATGACCTCTCTTGCGCGGCGTTCCACCCGGGTGACCTTGGTCGACAGGCGAATGTCGATCCCGTGTTCCGCGTACCAGGCCTCGGGCCGATAGAGCAGCCGATCGAGAGTGAGTTCGCGCAGCAGGTATTTCTTGGAAAGCGGCGGCCGCTGGTAGGGCAGGCTCGCTTCCGCGGCGATGACGGTGATCGGACGCTCGTCCTGGAGCGCGCGAAGCTTGGCGATCAAAGCGAAGGCGGCCTGACCGCCACCGACAACAACAAGTCTTCCCGACACCTTTTCCACCCGTTTGGACCGTCTATTCCATAAGCCAGGAGCGGGTGCGGGCGGAAAGTCGCACCACACCTTTCCTCATCTGGCTCTGCTACCCGTAGCCTCCCGGCCCGAGTCTCGTCAACTCGGGCCGGCGCATCGCCCGGATCATTCCTTGCGCGGAATCTCGATGCCCTTCTGCGCGGCCGGGCGCGCCAAGCCGCGCTCCACCCAAGTCATGACGTTCGGGAAGTTGTTGTACTCGAGCACCTCGGCGCCGCCATAAAACTTGCGGGCGCCTTCGACCCACGGATAGGTGGCGATATCCGCGATGGTGTATTCGTCGCCCATCAGCCACTCACGGCCTTCGAGGCGCGCTTCGAGAACGCCGAGCAGGCGTTTCGCTTCGTCGCGATAGCGCTCAACCGGATAGGGATTGTTGGCGACCTTGTCGGCCGCGAATTTGAAGAAATGGCCGAACTGGCCGAACATCGGCCCGACGCCGCCCATCTGGAACATCACCCAGCACAGCGTCTCGTAGCGGCCGGCCGCATCGGCCGGAATGAGCTTGCCGGTCTTTTCCGCGAGGTAGACGAGGATCGCACCGGATTCGAACAGGCCGATCGGTTTGCCGTCCGGTCCGTTCGGATCGATGATGGCCGGGATACGGCCGTTCGGGTTGAGCGACACGAATTCGGGCGACTTCTGCTCGTTCGTATCGAAGGCAATGCGGTGCGCCTCATAGGGCAGCCCAAGTTCTTCCAGAGCAATCGAGATCTTCACGCCGTTCGGCGTCGGCAGCGAGTAGAGCTGGATGATGTCGGGATTCTTCGCCGGCCAGCGGCTCGTGATCGGGAAGGAGGAAAGATCAGCCATAAGGATGCCTCGAGGTGGGATAATGGGAAGATGAGTTGTCTGCCGTCCCTAGATAGGTGGCTCCGGTTGCATTTGTCAGACCCGGGACGAAATTTCCGATCCGCCGGCTTCAGAGAACCGAGCGCACGGAAGACATGATCCGATCGATGGTGGGGTTACCCTCGTGCGCCGCGTTGCGGGCACGGACGAGGCAGGCCTCGGATCTCAGGATCACACCATCCGACAGGATCTTCAGATGGTTTGCCTTCAAGGTCGAGCCGGTCGAAGTGATGTCGACGACGATATCGGCCGAGCCGGAGGCGGGCGCCCCTCGGTTGCGCCCAGGCTCTCGACGATGCGATAGAGCTGGATGCCGTGGCTGCCCGAGAAGAACTGCTGGGTGAGCCGCCAGTATTTGGTGGCGATGGCGAGCCGGCGGCCATGGCGGGCGCGGAAGTCGGCGGCCACATCGCCGAGGTCCGCCATGGTATCGACGTCGTACCAGACCTCCGGCACCGCTACGACGACTTCGGCATGGCCGAAGCCGAGACGGGCCGCGAACTCGACACGCGCGTCAGCGTCGGCGATGCCTTCGCGCACCAGGTCTTCGCCGGTCACGCCGAAATCGACGGCGGCGCTGCCGACCTCGCGGGAGATTTCAGAGGCCGACAGAAAGGCGACCTCGACGTCGTCCCAACCTTCGACGCGGCCGCGATAGGAGCGGTCGTTGCCGACGGCGACGATCTTCATCCCGGCGCGCTCGAAGATTGCCGAGGCATCGTCCTTCATCCGACCCTTGGAGGGAAGCGCAATGGTAATCGTCATTTAAGCGCCCCCTCCGGTAGCGACGGCCCGTTCGATCCGGTCGAGCCAGAGAGAGAAACCGACCGCCGGAATGTGCTCGCGAGCGCCGAGCAGCGTCAGCAGGCGATCGAAGCGGCCGCCGCCGGCCAGGACCGCCGGCTCTCCCTCAACCTCGATCTCAAAGACGAGGCCCGTATAGTAATCGAGCGGACGGCCGAAAGCGGCCCGATAGCGTATGAGGTCGGGATCGGCGCCCGCTTTCGCGAGCGCCGCGACGCGCGCATCGAAGAGCGCGAAAGCATCGTCAATCTTCAGCTTCGACTTCTTGGCGAAAGCGTGCAGTGCCGCTGGAGCTTCGGAAAGCGGCAGGTCGAACGCGAGGAATTCACGCATGACGGTGAGCGCCGCCTTGTCGAGCCGCGTTGTCGCAAGCTCCATCTTTTCCTTGAGCCGGCGGGCGATGTCGCGGGGCGAACGGCTGGCATTGGTGGAATAGCCGGTCGCCTCCATCGTCTCGCCAATTCGGGCGACGAGCCGCTCCTCGTCGTCGAGTATGCCCATGATGGCGAGCCGCTCGACTTCGTGACCGAAGACGCCAGGGGACTTGGGGTCGGCCAACTCACCGAGGAGCTTCTGCAACTGCTTCTGGTCTCCGAAGGCGTGGATCAGTCGCTTCTGCCAGCCGGCCGGCAATCCGCAGACGGCAATGACTGCCTCGAAGACGGACTGGTCGCCGAGCGTTACCTTTAGCCGCTGGCCCGGCAATCGGTTGGCAAGCACAAGCATCGCGTCGCCGATCGCCCGCGCGTCGGCGCCGGCCGTGTCGACGTCGCCGAGATCCTCGATACCCGCCTGGTAGAATTCGCTCGCGCCCTCACGGCGCTGCCGGAACACCTCGCCGAGATAGGCGTAGCGTTGCGGCGTCCCTGTGGCGGTCTCGATGTGGCGGAGACAGACCGGAATGGTGAATTCCGGACGCAGGCAGAGGCTCTGGCCGGTCTCGCTTTCCGTCATAAAGATTCGCCGGCGCAGGTCTTCCCCAGCCATGTCGAGGAAAGGCTCGGCCGGCTGGATGACCGGCGTGTCGACGCGCAGCGTCTTCAGCCGCTCGAAATCGGCAAGCAGATCACCGGCAAAGGCGGGAAGGTTGATCAGAGGCATCAGCCTGCCCTTTTCCGGTCCTCGGTCTGCTCTGCCAGAATCTCACGGACTTTTGCGACGAGTTCACCTTCCGGAACGGAAACCTGGGCGACGCGTGCCTCGCGCCAGGCGACGTTGTCCTCGATCTCGCCGGAGAGCCGCTTGCCCTCGATCAGGTCCTTGATCTGGAGGGTACCGGATGCGCGCTCGTCGCCGCCCTGAATGATGGCAATCGGCGAGCCGCGCCGGTCGGCATATTTGAGCTGGTCGCCGAAATTCTTCTTGTTGCCCTGATACATTTCGGCACGGATGCCGGCATGGCGCAGTTGCTGGACGAAGCGCTGGTAGCGGCCCATGCTGTCGATGTCGCGGTCCATGACGCAGATGACGACCGGTGCCACCACCTCTTCGACACCGAGCTTGCCGAGGTTCTTCAGCGCCGTCATCAGCCGCGACACGCCGATCGAGAAGCCCGTTGCCGGCACCGGCTGGCCCATGAAGCGCGAGACGAGGCCGTCATAGCGGCCGCCTCCCCCCACCGATCCGAAGACGACCTTCTCGCCCTTCTCGTTGGTGACGGAAAATTGCAGTTCGGCCTCGAAAACCGGGCCGGTGTAATATTCGAGACCGCGCACGACCGACGGGTCGATCTTGATGCGATCCGTTTCATAGCCGGCGCTGAGCACGAGGCTCCGGATCGTGTTGAGTTCCTGGACGCCTTCCGCACCCCTGCTGGTGCCGGCGACGAGTTCGGCGAGCTCATCGGCGCTCTTCGCGTAGTCGGTGATGCCGACGAAGAAGAGGATCCTGCGGATCTGCTCCTCATCGAGCCCGGCGCCTTTGGTGAAGTCGCCGCTCTCATCCTTGCGCCCCTCGCCAAGCAGCAGGCGCACGCCCTCCGGCCCGAACTTGTCAAGCTTGTCAATGGCGCGCAGGACCGTCAGCCGCGCGTTCGCCTGGCCGTCGCCCCCGAGACCGATCGCCTCAAGCACGCCGTCCAGGACCTTGCGGTTGTTGACCCGGATCACATAGTCGCCGCGTGCAATCCCGAGCGCCTGCATCGTGTCGGCCATCATCATGCACATCTCGGCATCGGCCTGGACGCCGGCGGCGCCGACGGTGTCGGCATCGAACTGCATGAACTGCCTGAAGCGCCCCGGTCCCGGTTTTTCGTTGCGGAAAACATAACCGGCGCGATAGGTGCGGTAGGGAAGCTGGATCTCGTTGAAGTTCTCCGCCACATGGCGAGCAAGCGGCGCCGTCAAATCGTAGCGCAGGCTCATCCATTGCTCGTCGTCGTCCGTCAGCGAGAACACGCCTTCATTGGGGCGGTCGCTGTCGGGGAGGAACTTGCCAAGCGCATCGGTATATTCGAACAGCGGCGTTTCGACGGGATCGAAACCGTAGCGCTCATAGACCTCGCGGATCTTCGCGATCATCTCGTCGACGGCACGGATATCCGCGGCCGAACGATCGACGAAGCCGCGCGGCAGGCGCGCCTTGAGCTTCTGCTGTTTCTTCGGTTTGTCGTTCATGGAAGGCATTCCGGGCTGTGAAGCTTGGTCGGTGCCTTCCCTACCGGATCAGGCCAAGGGCGGCAAGGGCAGCGGCCGACAAAGGGCCGACAGCCCGCATCCGGAAAGGTCGCGGAACCAGGCCGCGCGCAAAAGCGTTCCGCTTTCAGTTACGATCACAACGCCGTGATTGTAAATTGCTCTTGTTACCCTTATAAGTTAGGGCGATCGAGACAAGGGCTTCAACGGAGACTTTCGCAAAATGCTGACTGTCATGACGCCCGGGGCGGCAGCGATAAGGCCGCTCAATCCGGAAGCCCACGGGGCCTGGACGCGCGTGCTCGCGAAGGCAGGCTATGTGATCGACCCGTGGCGTTGTGACGTCGACAGTGGCGCCTTTGTGGTCGGCCACCGGACCCTGTCGCTTCTGGGCCTGAGGCACAATCCCTGCGGCGTCATAGACCTCGTGCGGGCCTATGATGAAGAAGACCGGGCGACAATCCTGAGTATCCTGGAACAGGCGACGGCGGCGTCCTCGTCCTTCTGTTTTTCTGCGATGGTCCGCCGGCCAGGCGGAAGCTCACACCAGCTTTGCTGCATCGGAAATTCGACGATCGACGAGGGTGCGGGAGGTTCCCTGCAGGGCGTGTTCGCCGTTCCCGGAAGCGGAGCGGCATTGCCGGGCTGATGCAAGGTGATCACGACTCGGCGGTGTTTTCGTATCGCCCCTTCTTCTTCGAGATCGAGTAGCCTATCTTGCCCGCATGCTGCGTTGGCTCGCCATCATCCTTCTGCTTCTGTCGGCTCCGCTCGGCGGAGCCCTTCCCGCGATTGCGCAGGCGCGCGATCTCGCGGCGAAGACAGTGAGCACACACCAGCACGACATGGTGATCTCCGATACCATGCAGCACGCGTCCTCGGGCCGTGACAGCCATTGTGCGCAGCGGGCCCATTGTCCGGGCCCGGCAAAATCGGACCACCCGTTGCTCTGCTCGGCCTGCGTCGCGATCCATGCAGCGCCCATTGGGCTCACGCGATCCGCGGGGCGCTCGACGCGGCTTTCGCCGCAGCATCATGCGGCGCTGCTCGATCAGGTCATCGAACCCCCGTGCCCACCGCCCAGACGCAACGTTTCCATCTAGTGCTGGCGCCTCCGACCGGACACGAAGACGCCGCGCGCCGCATCGACTCCCATAGAATGGAAAGGTACGCATTATGACCCTGAAAAGGATCACCGCAGCTTTGATGCTGGCCGCATCGGTCGGCATCCCCGCACTCGCCCAGGAACATCAAAAGATGCATCACGATTCGACGGCGGCCGCGTCGGCACCGTCGAGCAAGGCCTTCGCCGAAGCGAGCGCCAAGATGCACAAGGATATGGACATCGTCTTCACCGGCAATGCAGACATCGATTTCGTGCGTGGCATGATCGCTCACCACCAGGGGGCAATCGACATGGCGAAGGTTGAGCTCGAGCACGGCAAGGACGAAGCGATCCGTAAGCTGGCGGAAGACATCATCAAGGCCCAGGAGGCCGAGATCACAATGATGAAGGACTGGCTATCCGAGCACGGCGGCTAAATGAGACCGCCCTCCCCGCCTCAGAATCGGGGAGGCCCGCTCGAATAGTCATACAGCGGGCCTTGCGAATTGCCGCCGCATCTCCTCGATCCCGGCACGGCAGAAACAGCCTTCCAGATGATCGTTGACGAGCCCCATGGCCTGCATGAAGGCATAGACGGTCGTCGGACCGACGAAGGTCCAGCCGCGTTTCTTCAGGTCCTTCGAAATCCGGACCGAGGCCGGCGTCGTCGGATTGGCGATCAGTGTTTCATAGTCCATGACCTTCGGGCGCTCGCTGCCGTCCGGTTCGTGCGCCCAGAAATAGGCGGCGAGCGAGCCGAATTCCGAACGCAATTCCTTTGCCCGCCGTGCATTGTTGATCGTCGAAACGATCTTGCCGCGGTGGCGGACGATGCCGGGATCGGCAAGGCAGCGCTCGATGTCGGCGTCGCCGAATTCGGCAACCAGATCGACGTCGAAGCCGGCGAAGGCTGACCGGAACGCCTCGCGTTTCCTTAGAATCGTCAGCCAGGAGAGGCCCGACTGGAAGCCCTCCAGGCAGATCTTCTCGAACAGCCGGCGATCGTCGGTGACCGGGCGGCCCCATTCTTCGTCGTGATAGCGGCGGTAGTCTTCGAGATTGCCGTGCCAGGCACAACGCTGCAGCCCGTCATCGCCCGTAATCAAGCCTCTTGCCGACATCACCGCTCCCTCGCCTCGTTTCTCTTTTGTTCCATTTACCATTTGCAAACCAGATTCATAAAGCGGGGAATAACCCTACCCAAAGCTTTATCCACATCGCAGCATTTTATCGAACCGGCGTTTACTGTTCGGTGGCGGAGGAGTGAGAGCATCGCGCCGTTGAGGTGCAGCTGCCGCGCTGCCCCAGAAGTTTGTTCGGCGTTAGGTAGCGAGTCCGTTCGATGAAGAAGTTCCTTTTGCTTGCCACGTGCCTTGTCTGCACACTCCCCACCGGCGCCGGCGCGCGAGATCGATATCGGAACCGCCCGCCGGTCATCGTCAGCCCGGATCTCACCGCTCCCTGGGTGATGCAGTTGACCGGCGAAGGGGTGCGTCCGGCCGTCTACCGGCCGCAGGCCCCGGCTGCCACCCGAAAACAGGTGGAGCGCCGCCAAATGAAGCGCCGGCTGGAAACGGCGGCCTTGCAGCCCGCCGCCGCTCGCGCGCAAAGGCCGGCGAAGTCGCAGTTGGACCCGCAATTCCTGCCGCAGATGGTGACCTACGAGACAGGCGAGAAGCCAGGCACGATCGTGATCGACACCAATAATCGCTTCCTCTATCTCGTCACCGGTGACGGACAAGCGCGGCGCTACGGCGTCGGCGTCGGCAAGCCAGGCTTCGAATGGGCCGGCGCGCACAAGATTACCCGCAAGGCCGAGTGGCCGAACTGGACGCCGCCTGAGGAGATGATCGCGCGCGAAGCGGCCAAGGGTCATTATCTGCCGGCCCGCATGGACGGCGGTCCTCAGAACCCGCTCGGCGCCCGCGCCATGTATCTCGGCTCCACGCTCTATCGCATTCATGGCACCAATGCGCCCTGGACGATCGGCTATGGCGTTTCGTCCGGCTGCATCCGCATGCGCAACGAGGATGTCGTCGATCTTTACGAGCGCGTCAAAGTCGGCACCAAGGTTATCGTTATATAGCGGCAGCCGCCCATAAAGTACTTTTCGAGCACTTGCTTGTGCCGGATCGTGATCTAAGAGCAACAGCTGTTCCCTTCGATGCAAGTTCCGGCCCTCGCCTTGTTCTATGGGATGTTTCACGGGCTTGCACTTGCGGTAAAAATACATAGCTTGCCCGCAACGAGGGTTCAGAGGGAATCATAAATGAGACTTCACGCCACCAGGCTGGCCGCGCTCACCGTCGCGGCCGCTGCTTTTCTGGCTGCCGCAAACGCGTCCGCCTTCTCGCCGGCCGACATGGTCGGCGCAAAGGTCAAGCGCTCCGACGTCGTGCTGGCTGCCCAGCCGAAAAAGCCGCCGCAAAGATATTGGCGCACCAAGGTACGGTTCCGCACGAACGAGGCGCCCGGCACGGTCATTGTCGATACCAACAACAAGTATCTCTATTACATTGACGGCCCGAACCGCGCGACGCGCTATGGTATCGGCGTCGGCCGCGAGGGCTTCGGCTGGTCCGGCGTCGTCAAGGTAGGCCGCAAAGCCGAGTGGCCAAGCTGGACACCGCCGGCGGAGATGCGCCAGCGCGAAAGGGCAAAGGGGCGCATCTTGCCGATCACCCAGGAGGGCGGCATCGACAATCCGCTCGGCGCCCGCGCCCTCTACCTCTACAAGGGCGGCCGCGACACGATTTTCCGCATCCATGGAACGAACCTGCCCTGGACCATCGGCCAGAACATGTCGTCCGGCTGCATCCGGATGATGAACGAGGACGTCGAGCACCTCTATGACCGGGCGCCGATCGGCACCAAGGTCATCGTGATCGGCCCGGGCAACAAGCAGGGCGACGTCAGCTACGACGACCGCGGCGTCGACATCTTCCGCCATATCTTCGGCGGCTGACGAGTCGGGAAGCGTTGCCCCCTCATCCTAGCCCTCTCCCCGCAAGCGGGGCGAGGGGGCATCCCTGAATGCTGCGTGCGGGCAAGACGCCACCGCGCGTCACCTTCGCCCCGCCTGCGGGGAGAAGGTGGCCGGCAGGCTGGTTGAGGGGCCGGCGCTTACCGCTCACAGCCTCGCCGGCTTCGGCCCACCATAGGCCCAGTCGAGCAGCTCGACAGTGTGCAGGATCGGGATATTCGTCCCGCTGGCAATCTGGGTGATGCAGCCGATATTGCCGGTTGCGATCACGTTCGGCTTGGTTGCCTCGATGTTCCTCACCTTGCGAGCCTTGAGTTTCGCCGATATCTCCGGCTGCAGGATGTTGTAGGTTCCGGCCGAGCCGCAACAGAGATGGCCTTCCGCCGGTTCGCGAACCGCAAAGCCTGCCCGCTTCAGCAGTTGCTTCGGCGCGAGCGTGATCTTCTGCCCGTGCTGCATCGAGCAGGCGGAGTGATAGGCGACGGTCAGGCCGCGCGCCCCCCGCTCGGGGAGGTCGAGTCCCGCGAGATATTCGGTTACGTCCTTAGCAAGCGCGGACACCTTCGCCGCCTTCTCGGCATAGACCGGGTCCAGCCGCAGCATGTGGCCGTAGTCCTTGATCGTCGTTCCGCAGCCGGATGCGGTGATGACGATCGCGTCGAGACCATCCTCCTCCGCGACCTTCAGCCAGATGTCGACGTTGTGCCGGGCAGAGGCCAGCGCCTGCTCCTCGCGCCCCATGTGATGGACCAGCGCGCCGCAACAGCCCTCGCCCGCAGAAACGACGACCTCGACCCCTTGTCCGGTGAGCAGCCGGATGGTCGCCTCGTTGATCTCCGGTCTCAGCACCGGCTGAGCGCAGCCGGCGAGCAGCGCCACGCGGCCGCGGGGCGTGCCCTTGGCCGCATAAACGGCCGGCCTCGCCCCGTCCGATGCCGCCGGCACCGCGCGCGGTGCGAGATCGAGCATGACGCCGAAGGTCTTCAGCGATGAAATGCGCTTCAGCAGGCCCGCGAGGGGGCGGGCAAGCCGCGCCGCCCGGAGCGCCAGCCGAAAGCGTGAAGGATAGGGTAGGGTCGCGGCGATGACGGCGCGGGCGAAACGGTCCTTGAGCGGCCGCTTATACGTCTCCTCGATGTGGATACGGGCATGATCGACGAGATGCATGTAATCGACACCCGATGGACAGGTGGTCATGCAGGAAAGGCAGGAGAGACATCGGTCGATATGGGTAACGGTTTCGGTATCGGCGGCGCGGCCGTTCTCCAACATGTCCTTGATCAGGTAGATCCGCCCGCGCGGACTGTCGAGCTCGTCGCCGAGCAACACATAGGTCGGACAGGTGGCGGTGCAGAAGCCGCAGTGGACGCATTTGCGCAGGATCTTTTCCGATTCGGCGACATGCGGGTCGGCGAGTTGCTCTGGGGAGAAATTTGTCTGCAACCGAATACTCCACTCTCAATTCTCAAGGCGGCGCTTCTTGCCGGGGCAGAGCCGCAATGCTCTAGACCAGCCAGCTTTCGGGATCGGTGATCGGCTCCTCGCGAGCCGCCTTCTGAAGACCGATGACACAGCGCACGACGATCCAGACCGCCGTCGCGACGAAACCGAGCACGCCGATGAGCAACACCGACAGAAGCGCCGAGATGACGGCGAACAGCAAGGCGATCCAGAAGGTGCGGATCGCCCAGATATAGTGCGTCCTCGCCCAGCCTTCAGCCTTGTCGCGGTTGAGATAGGCGAGCACGATGCCGACGAGCGGGGTAATACCAATGGCGAAACCGACCAGATAAAGCAGGTAGATGATCTGGATATTGACCTTGCCCGGCTCCAGCCAGCGATCGGTGTCACGGGAAAGCGGCGTCTGCGGACCCGGATCACTCATCGAATTCTCCTTTCGCCTTGACGCGAATTGCGACCCGCCTGCGATCAGGCGACGGCCGCCAGCCGCCCCGGATTGAAAATCCGCGCCGGATCGAGCGAGGCACGAACGCGTTCGCTCAGTTGCGCCACCGCTGCAGCCTGCGGTTCGAAGGCCGGTATCCCGGCCCGCGCTCCGCCTTCGGCGCGGACAAGCATCGCATGTCCACCGCCCAAGGCTCGGACGTAGCGGCGAACGAGTTCGGCTTCGGGCTCGGCTTCCATGCGCAGCCAGACAAGACCGCCCTGCCAATCGTAGAATGCATCCACACCCGTCTGAAGACGCAGTGTGGCAACGAGCTGGTGCCCGGCGGACGGGGCGACCGAGACACGCCACAGAGGCCTTGCGGTACCGTCCGCATAAGGCTTCACGTCGCGGATCTCGGTCCAGAGGGCCTTCGTCTGGCTGGCATCGAGCTGCGAGCCGGGACCGAAACGCGACAGCGCCGCGACGAGCTTTTCGGAGCGCATCTCTACCGACGCCGCCAAGCCTTCGAGCCTCAGCACGGTCGCCGCTCCCTCGGGCAACACGCCATCGATGAAGCGGCCGCGCACGCTTTCGGGCAGATGCGCCGCGCCCGACACCTCCACTGGCTGAGCCATCGCCTCGGCCATGACGGCGGCTGCTTCCGCATCGTTCAGACCCGAGACAACGACAGTGCCGGCCGCCGGCGGTACTGGCAGCACCTTGAAGGTAACTTCCGTCAGGATGCCGAGCGTCCCGTAGGAGCCCGCCATCAGCTTGACGAGATCGAGCCCGGTGACGTTTTTCATGACGCGGCCGCCGGCCTTGATCAGCTCGCCGCGGCCATTGACGAAACGCACGCCGAGCAGGTTGTCGCGGGCGGCCCCGGCAACATAGCGGCGGGGACCGGAGATATTGGCCGCGAAGACACCGCCGATCGTTGGGTCGCCGGTCGTTCCGAAAATCGGGCGATGATCCATTGGTTCGAATGACAGCATCTGGCCATTGGCCGCGAGCGCCGCCTCGACTTCCGCAAGCGGCGTCCCGGCGAGTGCGCTCATGGTCATCTCCGCCGGATTGTAGGTGACGATGCCGGAAAGACGCCGCGTCGAAAGCGTCCGGTCCGCCCGCACGGGATTTCCGAGCCCCGAGCGCGTCCCGCCGCCGACAATGGCAAGCGTGACGCGCTCTGCCGCTGCCGAGCGCACCACGGAGGCGATCCCCTCCTCGCTTGCCGGTTCGAAATGAACGATCATGCGGCAGGCCGTCCTTCGAGCGGAAATACTTTCGACGGATTCAGAAGCCATTGCGGATCGAAGGCCGCACGCACCGCCATCTGCTGGTCGAGATCGGCCTTGTTGTACTGATACCGCATCAGGTCCCGCTTCTCGATGCCGACCCCGTGCTCGCCCGTCAGACAGCCGCCCGCCTCGACGCAGAGCTTCAGGATGTCATTGCCGGCCGCCTCGGCGCGCGCCGCATCCGCCGGATCGTTGATGTTATAGAGGATCAGCGGATGCATGTTACCGTCGCCGGCATGGAACACATTGGCGACGCGGAGCCCGTAGCTCGCGACGATCTCGCCGGTCCTGCGCAATACGTGAGAAAGTTGGCTCAGCGGAACCGTGCCGTCCATGCAGATATAGTCCGCGACCCGGCCGGTGGCGCCGAAGGCGGATTTCCGGCCCTTCCAGATCAGCGCCGCCTCGAGCGCCGATTGCGATTCCTTGATCGTCATGACGCTGTGACGCCGGGCGATCTCGATAATGCTCTGAAGCATCGCGTCCATCTCCGCCTCGGAGCCCTCGACCTCGACGATCAGCAGGGCCTCGACATCGAGCGGGTAGCCGGCATGGGCAAAGGCCTCGCAGATCTCGATCGCCGGCCTGTCCATGAATTCGATCGCCACCGGGATGATGCCCGACCCGATTATATCGGCCACACAGGAACCGGCCGCCTCCGACGAGGCGAAGCCGAACAAGACGGGGCGCGCGCCTTCCGGCTTGGCGATCAGCCGGACCGTCGCCTCCGTGACGATGCCGAGCTGGCCCTCCGAGCCGCAGACGAGACCAAGCAGATCGTAGCCGGGTGCATCGAGCGCCCTGCCGCCGAGCTCGATCACCGTGCCGTCGAAGAGCACCATCTTGGCGCCCAGCAGGTTGTTGGTCGTGACTCCGTATTTCAGGCAATGGGCGCCGCCGGAATTCATGCCGATGTTGCCGCCGATCGTGCAGGCAAGCTGCGAGCTCGGATCGGGCGCATAGAAGAAGCCGTCGGCACTCACCGCCTCGGAAATGTTGAGATTGGTGACGCCCGCCTGAACCGTGGCCGTGCGGTTGAAGAGGTCGACATCGAGAATGCGCGACATCTTCGAGAGGCCGACGACGATCGCGTCCTCCTGCGGGATGGCGCCTCCGGAGAGCGAGGTGCCGGCGCCGCGCGGCACGACCGGGATCCCGTAGCGGCTGCAATATTTGAGGATGGCGGAGACGTGCTCGGTCGTCTCCGGCAGGACGACGGCGAGCGGCAGGCGGCGATAGGCGAGAAAAGCGTCCGTCTCGAAGGGCTTCAGCCCCCGCTCGTCGCTGATCAGGCAGCCTTCCGGCAAGAGGTCGGCGAGGTCGGCGATGATCTCCCCGCGGCGGTCGAGGACGGCCTGCCTGGGTTTCAGGAATCCGATCGTCTCCGTCATGATCTCCTCCAACCAAATGCGTCACCAGTGGTCTTTTTTGTTTACCACTGGAGCGACGCAAGGAACAGTGCAAGTCGCTTCCGCCCGTATCCTTCGCCGCAACCTCTCAGAATCGATCACGTTTATGATTTGAATCTAGAGCATTTCGTCCGCTTTGTGAAAGCAGGATACGCTGGTAGAGGCATTGGCCAACTGCTATTCATCCTTTCCTTTCCGGAAACAATGGTCACGATTGATGACGAACCTTGGCGATCTCGAAGTCTTTGCGCGAGTCGTTGCGACCGGCAGCATGTCGGCGGCGGCACGCGCGCTCGACCTTTCCGCGGCGGTGATCTCCAAGCGCGTCAAGCGGCTCGAGGAGAGGCTCGGCACGCGTCTTCTGCAGCGCACGACACGGCAGGTCTCCCTGACGGAAGCCGGACAGGGCTTCTACGACCGTGTCCTTGGCGTCCTCACCGGCATAGAGGAAGCGGAGGCCTATGCGTCCGGGCGTTCGTCGCAGGCTCAGGGCACCCTGCGCATCACGGCGCCCACCTCCTTCGGTCGCATGCACATCGCGCCGCATCTGACCGATTTCATGAAGGACCATCCCGACCTGAAGCTCCATATCGTGCTCAGCGACGCGTTCAGCGATATTGTCGCCGAGGGGTACGACATTGCCATTCGGATTGGCGAGCTCACCGATTCGAGCCTCGTCGCCCGCAAGCTCGCGCCGGTCCGTCGCCTGCTCTGCGCGGCACCGGACTATCTCGCCCGGCACGGCGCGCCCAAGGAAATCGGCGACCTGGCGCAGCATATCTGCCTGCCGGCCCACAACAACGAGAATTGGAAACTGGAAGGTCCGGGCGGTTCGCTCGCCTACCGCCCGGAGGGGCCGCTCGTCACCAATTCGTCGGAGATCATCCGCGCCGCGGTGATCGCCGGAGCGGGCATCGCGCTCCGCTCGACCTGGGACATCAGCACGGAACTGCGCGACGGGCGCCTGGTCCAGGTGCTGCCGGAATGGGAAGGATCACACGGACTGACGCTCTCGGCCATCTATCCGAGCCGGCAGTTTCTGCCCGCCAAGGTGCGGCTCTTCGTCGACTATCTTGCGGCCCTCTATGGCCCCGTTCCCTATTGGGAGCAGTAGTCCGGCGAGCCGCTATTTCTGCGCGCTTTCCTCGTGATGGCGGCGAATACGGCGGACGATGAGCCAGACACCGGTGACCACAAAAGGCACCGCAAGGCCGGTCAGCACGCCAGGATCGACTGGAATCTCGTGGCTCACCGCCTTGGCGAGATAGCCGAACAGCCCAATGACATAGTAGGAGATCGCGGCAACGGAGAGGCCCTCGACCGTCTGCTGCAGGCGCAACTGCAGTTTCGCCCGCCGGTCCATCGAGTTGAGCAGGGCACTGTTCTGCCGTTCGAGTTCGACGTCGATCCAGCTTCTCAGCAGCGCCGTTGCACGGGCGAGCTTGCGTGAAAGATTGGCCTGCCGCTCCTCGACCGACTGGCAGGTTCGCATCGCCGGCGCCAGTCTGCGTTCGAGAAAGGTGCCGATCGTCTCGTAACCGGGTACCGGCATTTCGGAGAGCGTGCGGATGCGTTCCTGGACGATGCCGTAATAGGCGCGGCTCGCTCCGAAGCGATAGAGGCTGAGCGCAGCGCCGGCTTCGAGGTCGGCGGCAAGCCGGGTGATTTCCGCCAGCATCTCGTCCGCTTCCTCGCGGACATTCTCCTTCATGCGCTGGGTGACGGCGGTCAGGCCATCCTCGGTCCGGCGGATTGCCGGCGACAGCGATTGCGCCAGCGGCAGGCCGAGCATGGCCAGCGTGCGATAGGTCTCGATGTCGAGCAGGCGCTGGACCAGGGCACCCGTGCCCGCCTCCGTCATGCCCCGGTCGATGATGAGGATTTGGGTGAGACCATCGCCGTTCTGCCGGAAGTCGGTCAGCAGCACGGCCTGGCCGTTCTTGGTCTCGCTGTAACAGAGGCTCGTCGGATCGAAGGCCTTGATCGCTTCGCGGGTTTCAGGCGTATCGGGACGGATTTCGAGGCGAATTCCGGCAATCAGCAGACCCGGCGGAGAGAAGCCGTCGCCGAAGGGGTGGATCGGCACCTCGCCGCCGAAGCGTTCCGGCGCTGGCGCGTCCCAGAAATAGGTGGAGAACTCGGTGTGCCGTTCCCAGCGCAACGTCCCCTGCCCCCAGGGCATGGCGTGGTGGTTTGCATCGCGACCGGGCGGGGCGATGCCGCGCGAGCGCGACAGTTCCGCGAGCACGGCATGGTCGACGGTGGAGCCGCCTTCGGTGATGAAGGCGAGTTGAAAGATGACGCGTGGCGTCGTCACCAGCGCATAGGGCCGCGAATGAATTTCGCCGAGCGCCTGGGCGCGCAGGGGCGCCGCTGGAAATCCAAAACTTGCCTTCGCCATGAAGCGTTTCATCCCCCTCACGCGTTCATAACCGTTTACTTATCAACCGGGGGAGCAAAAAGAACAGGACGCATTGACGCAGTTTGACTTTTGTCAGCGGCGGCTCGCCAAGTGGGCAATCAATTTGACCACTTGATAGGTCCTGCTAGATTGCTGCCGGTGACGGGAACAGGTGGGGCCATGCGCGTTCCGTCCGTGGGAGAATTTGCCGTGACCGAAGACCAGAGCGACCTCTATGCGCGTATCAGCCACAGCCGCACGGCGGACGAGGTCGTCCAGCAGATCGAGCTTCTGATCCTGGAGGGTGTGCTGCGCGACGGGGACCGGCTGCCGGGCGAACGGGACCTGTCGAAAAGGCTCGACGTATCGCGGCCGATCCTGCGTGAGGCGCTGAAGGAACTGGAAGCGCGCGGGCTGGTCGAGAGCCGCCACGGTGGGGGCACCTTCGTCGCCGACGTGGTCGGCCAGATCTTCTCGAAACCGCTGATCGAGCTCATCGGCCGTCATCACAAGGCGACACAGGATTATCTCGAATACCGGCGCGAGCTCGAGGGCCTGACGGCGGAACTCGCCGCGACGCGCGCCACGGACTTCGACCGCGACCTTCTCACCCGCCTCATCGAGCGCATGCGCGAGGCGCACGCGAGCGGCAATTTCGACGACGAGCTCGAAGCGGACGTCGAACTGCACAACGCGATCGGCGAAAGCGCCCACAACATCATTCTGCTGCACACGCTGAGGGCCTGCTATCGGCTCCTGACCCAAGGCATCTTCTTTCATCGCAGCTCGGTCTTCGGCGCACCGGGCGCGCGCGACCGGCTGCTTGCGCAGCACGAGGCGATCTACACCGCCATCATGGCGCGCGACCCCGATGCCGCCAAGGCGGCAGCACAAAGCCATATCGACTTCGTCGCCGCCGCGGCGCGCGAGGCGGAGCGCAGCGGCGAATGGGCCCGCATCGCGCGGCTGCGCCTCAAGCAGCGCGACCGCGCCGGCTCATAGGCTCAGGATCCCCCGGGAGCGCCCGCCCCAACGTTCCTAGACTCCATTGGAAATGAATACGACCGACGATGTCGCTTTCTGGCAAGCGGCGCGGAGAAGCATTACATGTATTCGCAACGAGGTTCCGCTCACGGAACCACAACGCTTGTTATCGGTTATTGATCGGCGGACGTCATTTACACGCAAGTCAGACGCGCCATAATTTCGAATGGCTGATTTTGAGAAATGTGATTCGTAGAGGAGTATCGATTCCCTTGAACCTCTTGCACCGGCTAGCTTCTGATGTGCATTTGATGCTACGTCGACCTGCGCGCATGCAATATGCCGCGCTGTGCTACCGCATTCGCAAGAAGACGAAGTCTCCGGAAATTCTCCTGCTCACCAGTCGCGACACGGGCCGTTGGGTCATTCCCAAGGGTTGGCCGATGCAGGGCAAATGGGCGCATGAAGTCGCCGAACGCGAGGCCTATGAAGAGGCCGGCGTCAAGGGGACGGTGCAGAAGGCCGCGATCGGCTCCTATGTTTACCAGAAGCGTATGGACCATGGGCTGAAGATTCCCTGCAAGGTTCAGGTCCACGCCCTCGAAGTCGACAATCTTTGCAAGAATTTTCCCGAGAAGGGCGAGCGAAAGCTCGAGTGGGTCGACTACGAGGAGGCGGCCAGGCGCGTCGCCGAACCTTCGCTGAAGGAACTTATACTCGGCTTCGGAAAGCGAATGGCCGCCGCCCGGCCGCCACAACCCGCCGCATCCGAAGACTGACGGCCCGGCGGCCAATGCCCACCTGGTCCGCCTTTCCGCCACAAACCTTTTCAAAACCGCTTGAATGCGCCGTCGCGGACAGCTACTGGCGAATATGACAATGGAGAAATATTTGTGGCCAGGCCGCGCCTCGAAAAGCTGACGCTCGACAAGGATCTCGACAAAGTCAGCCTTGCCGAGGAGGCGTCGCAGTTTGTGATGCGCGGGCTTGCCGCCCCCGGCTTCGGGCTGCTCTTCCTGATCCTCAGCATGGCATTCGCCGCGAGCTATTTCACAGGCGCGTCCGGCACGGCCATTGTCGTGGCGGGGGCCGCTGTCGCCGCCTATATGGCGATGAACATCGGCGCCAACGACGTAACCAACAATGTCGGAGCCGCGGTCGGCGCGAAGGCCATGACGATGGCGACGGCGCTCGGCATAGCCGCCGTCTTCGAAATTGCCGGAGCCGTGATCGCCGGGCGCAAGGTGACGCTCACCATCGAGGCCGGCATCATCGACGGAGCACGGTTACTCAGCCCCGAGATCCTGGTCTGGGTGATGATGGCGGCGCTGCTGTCTGCGGCAGTCTGGATCAACATCGCCACCTACGCCCGCGCCCCGGTCTCGACCACCCACTCCATCGTCGGCGGCATCATCGGCGCCGGCCTGGCGGCGGAGGGCTTTGCCAGCGTCAAATGGTGGACGATCGCCGGGATCACCGCGAGCTGGTCGGTCTCTCCCCTGCTCGGTGGCACCATCGCCGCCCTCTTCCTTGCATTCCTCAAGGAATTCATCATCTACCGCGACGACAAGATCGAGGCGGCACGGCTTTGGATGCCGATCGTGCTCGGCGTCACGGCAGGGGCTTTCACCGCCTATGTGGCGACCTTCGGGCTTGCCCATCTGCAGGTGATTTCGCTCCGGACGGGTCTCCTTATCGGCGCCTTCGCCGGCATTGCCTGTTACGGGCTGTGCAAGCCGTGGATTCATCGCCAGTCCGAGGGGCTCGAGAACCGCAACCAGTCGCTTCGCAAGCTGTTCCGCCTGCCGCTCATCTTCTCCGCCGCGCTGCTTTCCTTCGCCCACGGAGCCAATGACGTATCGAATGCCATCGGGCCCCTGTCGGCAATCGTCTCGGCGGTGAACGGCACGATGTCGACGGCGCGCTCGTTGGCACCCTTCTGGGTGCTGCTTATTGGCGCTTTCGGCATTGCGCTGGGCTTGCTCCTCTACGGCCCGATCCTGATCCGCGTCGTCGGCGAGGAGATCACCCGCCTCAATCCGATGCGCGCCTTCTGCGTCGCACTGGCGACGGCGGTCACCGTCCTCCTGGCATCGGCTCTGGGCTTGCCGATCAGTTCCACCCATACGGCGGTCGGCGCCGTCTTCGGCGTCGGCTTCTTCCGCGAATGGTACACGCGCCATTCCCGACGCCGGCTGCAACATGTCCGGCGGAAGTCCGGGAAAAGCGACTTCATGGAAGAGGCGATCGAAACGAATTTTGCCGAAGTGCGCCGCCGCCGGCTGGTGCGCCGCTCCTACTTTCTGACGATCGTCGCCGCCTGGGTGATCACGCTTCCCGCCTCCGCACTGCTCTCGGCGCTCTTCTATCGCCTCCTCGCCGGCCTGTTTCTGTGAGGGCAATCGAAATGCGCGCCAATTTTCGCATGCAGCGACTGTTCGTCGGAAGCCCGCTTCACACGGGAGCAAGGCACGAGGCCACCAAGGAGCAGTTCAACTATCTCGTCAACGTACTGCGCCTCGACGAGAGCTCGTCGATCCTGCTCTTCAACGGACGAGACGGCGAGTGGCGTGCGGAATTGTCCCTGCCGTCCCGAAAGCACCTGGTTCTCACCGCAACCGAGCAGACGCGTCCGCAGCCCGCCCCCTCAGACCTCGCCTATCTGTTTGCTCCGCTCAAGGTGGGCCGGCTCGACTACCTTGTTCAGAAGGCTGTCGAGATGGGCGCCGGGGTGCTGCAGCCGGTGATGACCCAGCATGTGCAGGGCAAGCTCGGCAATCTCGACCGGCTTCGCGCCAATGTCATCGAGGCCGCGGAGCAATGCGGGGTTCTCGGCATTCCCGAGGTGGAGACGCCGCGAAAGCTCGAAGAGCTCCTGGCGAACTGGCCGCGCGATCGGCGCATCATCTTCTGCGACGAGAGCAACGAGAGCCAGAACCCGCTGCCGATCTTGGGCGGGATCAGCGAGCGTCGGCTCGCCCTGCTGATCGGCCCGGAGGGCGGTTTCTCGGAAGCAGAGCGGGTGCTCTTGCGCAGCCTCGATTTCGTCACCGCCATCCCGCTTGGACCGCGAATCCTGCGCGCCGATACGGCGGCGGTGGCCGCGCTGGCGCTCATCCAGGCAACGCTTGGCGACTGGAAATGAAGCCCCGATGCTGGGAGCTTTGGCCGTCTCACAGGGCGTGCGACGGCGGAGGGCTTGCGCGGAGTTTTTTTGAGGGCATCTTGAAAGAAATTGACTTGCACCGCACTTGATTACGGTTCAAGCACCCTCCATCCAGTCCTGCTGCCGGCGGGATCCCGCACATACGAAGAAGACGAATATGGCCCGAGACACCACCGATCAGACGCCGGTCACCTCTGTTGCCGACCTGACCGCCTACCTCGCGTCCGGATCGAAGCCGAAGGAGAGGTTTCGGATCGGCACGGAGCACGAGAAATTCGCCTTCTTCAAGGCGGACAACAGCCCGGTGCCCTATTTCGGCGAGGCCAGCATCCAGGCCCTCTTGAAGGGCATGGCTGAAAGGAACGGCTGGGAGCCGATCGTCGACGAGGGCAACATCATCGGCCTTGCCGAACGCGAGGGCAATGGCGCTATCTCGCTGGAGCCCGGCGGCCAGTTCGAGCTTTCCGGGGCGCCGCTCGAGAACCTGCATCAAACCTGTAAGGAATCGAACCAGCACCTTGCCGTGCTCCGCGAAATCGCCGAGCCGCTCGGCATCCGCTTCCTCGGCATCGGCGGCAGCCCCAAGTGGACCTTTGAAGAGACGCCGCGCATGCCGAAGTCGCGCTACGCGATCATGACGCGCTACATGCCGAAGGTCGGAACCCAGGGCCTCGACATGATGTACCGCACCTGCACGATCCAGGTGAATCTCGATTTCTCCTCCGAGGAGGACATGCGACGCAAGATGCAGGTCTCGATGAAGCTGCAGTCGCTCGCCACCGCCCTCTTCGCCAGCTCGCCGTTTACCGAGGGCAAGCCGAACGGACTGCTCTCGTGGCGGGGAGAGATCTGGCGCGACACCGACAACCGCCGCGCCGGTCTCCTGCCGGCGTCCTTCAGGCCGGACTTCGGCTTCGCCGATTACGTCGAATGGGCGCTCGACGTGCCAATGTATTTCGTCGTACGCGACGGCCATTATCATGACTGTACCCATGTTACCTTCCGCCAGTTCATGAATGGGGCGTTGAAGGGTGAGATCGCCGATTGGCAGCCAACCATGGGCGACTGGACGAATCATCTTTCGACCCTCTTCCCCGACGTCCGGCTGAAGCGCTTCCTCGAGATGCGCGGCGCCGACGGCGGACCATGGCGGCGCATCTGTGCGCTGCCTGCCTTCTGGGTGGGCCTGCTCTATGACGAGCAGGCGTTGGCCGATGCCGAGGCGCTGACCCGTGACTGGAGCTACGACGAGGTTCAGGCGCTGAGGGACGCAGTCCCCGCTGAGGGGCTGGCCGCGAAGTTCAGAACGGCGTCGCTGCTCGACATCGCCCGCGAGGTGCTGGCGATTTCGCGCGCCGGGCTGAGACGACGCAACCGCCTGAATGGCGACGGCATTAACGAGAGTCATTTCCTGGAACCGCTCGACGAGGTTCTGGCGAAGAAGGCGACGCTCGCCGAGGACCTGCTGGCGCTCTACAACGGCCGCTGGAACCGCTCCGTCGATCCGGTCTTCACGGAATACCAATACTAAGCAGAGGAACACGCCCAGCCCCCGAACAAAAAGCGTTTCCAGAGCCTCGATTCCCGTTATAGTGCAATGACATGCGTCACTCGCCCGGGAAGGAATCGCCATGGCACCGCTTTTTGACATGTTCGCACAAGCGCAGAATGGCCAGGCGATCGATCTGATGGCGAAGCAATTCGGCTTGGCCCAGGAGCAGATGGCGAAGGCGACCGCGGCGCTGATGCCGGCCTTTTCCACGGGTTTCAAGCGCAACACCGCCAATCCCTATGATTTCGGGGCGCTGCTCACGGCACTCTCGACCGGCAATTATGTGAAGTATTTCGAGGATATGAGGCAGGCCTTCACACCTCAGGGGGTGGCGGACGGCAACGACATCCTCGGCCAGCTATTCGGCTCGAAGGAGATGTCGCGGGCGATCGCGGCGCAGGCGGCGCAGATGACCGGCATCGGCCAGGAAGTCTACAAGCAGATGCTGCCGGTGATGGCGACCACACTCATGGGCGGTCTCTTCAAGGAGACGACCAGCCAGGTGAACGAAGCGCTCGCCAACAATCCGATGATGACGCTGATGCGGCAATGGATGGAGGCGACCGGCTTCGCCAAGAAGCCCGAGCCTATTCCGAACCCGTTCGACAACCCTTTCACCCAGGCGATGCAGGGGTTTTTCAGTGCCGGCAAGACACAAGAAAAAGCAAAAACGCCTGACCTTTTCGCCGACAATCCCTTCTTCAAGGCGTATCAGGACATGATGCGCAGCAGCAGTTCGGCGGCCGAGAAGCCGCCTCAGGAAAACCCTGCCTTCGCGCAGTTCTCGCAGATGATGAACAGCATGTTCGACACGGGTCTGGAGATGCAGAAGGAATACCAGAAGAATATCGATGCCCTTTTCGAGAGCTACACGAAGGGCTCCGAAGACAAGGCTTGAATTTGCCACCTAGTCCTCTCGCCGAGCGCGGAGAGAAGGGAGCGGTATGAGGGGGACCGTCCCTGTATGCAGTCTTGTGCCCCTCGGTGAAGCCGCCAGAAAAAAGCCCGGTACATGTCTTGGCATGTACCGGGCAAGCGGCAGGGTCTATTGGCTTATACCCTGCGGGGAACGGATCGGTGATAAGCACCACCGTAACTGGAATTTCGCGGCATGATCCGCGCGATGGCGGCAGGCTTTCGCCGGATCATGCCGCAAATGACGCATCCGAGGCGGGGGGACGCGCCATGGGCTCATCAATCGTGGCGGACACCCCTGTAGAAGAGGCATGCCCGATTTCGCGACGCGCGCGTCAGGAAGCTGCCCGGATTCTCGAAGAAGGACGAGGTCATGGCCTCGTGCAGATCTTCCCGTTTCAGCCCCATGTCGAGCAGTTGCCGATCGTCGAGATCGTGGAGACGCGCAATCTGACAGCGGTTTCGGTACAGGCGCCAGACAGCCGTCAGCACGCCGATGACACCTGCCGTGCGGGACGCAAGCGACGGCTTGCCTGCAGCGAGGTCGAGATCGAGGGCGTGTTGGGTCGTGCGCATGACGGTACTCCTTTTTCAGGCACGAAGATGCCCGCCCCCTGCGGGGAGGTCAGACGCAGGGGTAGGCGGGAACGGTTTGGCTGGTCGGCGGTGACGTCGCCGGGAAGATTGACGTGATTTGCACGCTATGAATCGCAAATGCTTATTGATCAGTCCAACGAATGTTTCTAATGATATTCATCAAACAATTTTATGGGTATTCGGCCATGTCCGCACCGCTCGATATCGATCAGTTGCAAACATTCGTCGCCATTGCCGATACGGGCAGCTTCACCAAGGCCGCCGACCGCGTCTTCAAGACCCAGTCGGCGGTGTCGATGCAGATGCGCCGCCTGGAGGAACGCATCGGCAAGCCGCTGTTCATCAAAGACGGGCGCGGCAACCGGTTGACCGTCGAGGGCGACAGGCTGTTGAATTTCGCCCGGCGGATGCTCCGCCTCAACAACGAGGCGATCGCCTCCTTCGACGACAACAGGCTCGAAGGTACGCTTCGGATCGGCACACCCGACGACTATGCCGATCGCTACATGCCCGAGATCATCGTCCGCTTCGCGAAAACGCATCCAAATGTCGAACTCTACATCGTCTGCGAGCCTTCGGCGGATCTCGCCGAGAAGATGGCGAAGGGCGACCTCGACATCGCGCTCGTTACTCACAACCCGCGGGCGCGGGCATCGGACGTGGTCAGGACCGAACCGCTCTGCTGGGTCAGTTCGATCAACCATCCGCTTCCGGAAAATGCGCCGATCCCGCTCGCCGTCGGACGCCGCGACTGTCTGTGGCGGCAGGCTGCCTGTGCCGCGCTCGATGCGACGGGCCGCGAGTATCAGATCCTGTTCACAAGCTGGTCATCGACCGTCGTCGCCGCCGCGGTGCTCGCCGGCATGGCCGTCTCCGTGCTGCCGGAGTCCGCTCTCCGTCCCGGCATGAAGGTGCTGACGCTCGCGGACGGGTTCCCGGCGCTCGCGCCCGTACAGATCGGCATCATGAAGCGGCCCGGCCTTTCGCCGTCGCTGTCGAACGCGATCACCAGCCACATCACCGCCTGCCTCGACAACATCACGCCGATTGCGGTCAACGACGACCTCGACAACGATATCAAGGGCTATCCGCGCTACCCGCGTCTCAGGCAGAGCCATATGTTGCCGGGCTGGTAAGCCGCCTCACAGGCAATTGGACGAAGGCCACGCCTTTTGCCAGGCGTGGCCATATTCTATTTTGATAATCTGCAATTGTGCTCATGTCTTTTTTTCAATAAGCATTTCCTATCATGCTGACGCTTCGACAGATGCGCTATTTCGATGCTCTCGCGACCGCCCGCCATTTCGGCCGCGCGGCCGAGCTCGCCCATGTCAGCCAGCCGGCGCTTTCGGCGCAGATCATGGAGATGGAAGGGCATCTCGGGGTCAAGCTGGTCGAGAGAAGCCGCGGCGGCGTGTTTCTGACCGGCAAGGGCGAAGACGTCCTGGCGAGGGTGCGGGCCATCCTGTCCGATGTCGACAGGCTTGAGGAGAGTGCCCGGGCGAACTCCGGAACGCTCGAAGGGCGCGTTCGCCTTGGTATCATTCCGACGCTGGCGCCTTACCTGGTGCCGCAGCTCATTCCCTATCTGCGCGCCCGATACGCAGGGATCGAAATCGAGCTCAAGGAGTCGCTGACCGACAGGCTGGTCGCCGATCTTGGCGACGGTCGGCTCGACGCAATCGTCGCCGCGTTGCCGATCGATGCCGATGGCATCACCACGCGCCCGCTGTTTTCGGACCGTTTTTACATGGCGGTCGCAGACAACGACCGGAACGTGCTGATGTCGCCGCTGACCGAGGCGCAGGTCGATATCTCGCAACTGCTCCTGCTCGAGGAGGGCCATTGCCTGCGCGATCAGGCGCTGGCCGTCTGCAATACCGCCGGCAAGCGGCAACTGATGAGCTTCGGCGCCACCTCCATGGCGACACTTCTGCAGATGGTGGCGAACGGCATGGGCATGACGCTCATTCCCGAGATCGCCATTCCGAGCGAAGCGGCACGCAATGCCATCCGCATCGTACCCTTTGCCGCCCCGGGGCCGGCACGCGAGATCGGGCTCATCTGGCGGCGCAGCAATCCGCGCCGGCGCGATATGGACGCGCTGGCCGAAGCGATCGTCGATTGTGCCCGCTCGATATCCAAGGAGACTGACGCTACGGGATAGGAGAACGCGCCGCGGTCCCTACCCAAATTCGTCGCGCGTCAGGCAAGCTTCGTCTTCAGGAATTCGATGGTCCGTCCCCAGGCGAGATCGGCTGCAGCCTTGTCGTAGCGGGCGGCCGAGGTATCGTTGTTGAATGCATGGTTCACGCCGTCGTAGACATAGATCGTGGCGTCCTTGCCGTTCTCCGTCAGCGCCTTGCGGTAAGCGTCGATGCCGGCATTGATGCGCACGTCGAGGCCGGCATAGTGGAGAAGCATCGCGGCCTTGATCTTCGGCACATCCTCGGCCTTCGGCTGGGAGCCGTAATAGGCGACGCCGGCCTTGAGGTCCGGAGAATTGACGGCAAGGCGATTGACCATGCCGCCACCCCAGCAGAAGCCGATCGCGCCGATATTGCCGGTACTTTCCGCGTGCCCCTTGAGGAAGGTCACGGTCGCCACCGCATTGGAATTGGCTTTACCCGCGTCGAGCGCGCCGATCATCTCGCGCGCCTTGTCCTCGTCGGCGGGCGTTCCGCCGTCTGGCGACAGGAAATCCGGAGCGAGTGCGAGGAATCCGTCGAGGGCGGCGCGACGCGCGACGTCCTTGATGTGCGGATTGAGGCCGCGATTCTCATGGATGATGATGACTGCCGGGAGCTTTCCGGACGCGTTGGCGGGTTTGACCAGATAGCCCTTCATCTCGCCATCGGCACCCGGATAGGTGATATCCTCTCCTTTGATCCGTTCGTCCGTCGCGGCGACCATTTCCGCCTTGGCGCTGTTGGCGGCCAGCATCGGGGCGATTGCCGCGGCGGCCGCCGCCGTACCGGCAAGCGCCGTCAGCCTCTCCATGAAGCGGCGGCGATCCAGTGTCAGATGCGTGTATTCGTCATAGGCATCGATCATTGCCTGGGTGATCACAGGCTTGTTCATGACGCACTCCTTCGGCGTTTTCCGAAGGCGGCGCAGCGATGGCCACACCGCCCGCCGACAGAATAGGTCAGCAGGCGGCGGGCACACGTCAAAACTGCGTTACTTGTCGTGATCTCGGGCCCGCGGTTCAAATCGAGGAGCCGGCAGACGGCGATCGTCAGTTCATCGCCATCCAGAGGGACAGCCACGCCCACATTGCTGCGAGCGTCACAAAGCCGGCCAGGAAGAGAGGACCGCGATGGCGGAGCCGGTTGCTCGTCACGTGGACGAAGGCGTGGGCATACCGGAGCGCGACGAAAAGCCAGGCGAGGCCGACGGACAGAAGGTTGTCAGCCTCCGTGACGTAGAGCAGGACGCAGCACGCATGGAAGAGCACCGGCAGCTCGAACTGGTTGGCGATGCTGTTGCGCACCACCAGGCTCTCGCTCGGCTCCTGACGGTTTTCGCGAAACTGCGACGCCTGCGCCTTGCCGGCGCGGACGACCGCAGACCGGCGCATCGACAGAAGCGCATAGAGCATGAAGACCAGTGCGACGTGGGCGACCACGGGCCAGAATATCTCAAACCCCGTCATCGGTGCTCCGCTTCAAATTCTCGGATGGGAAAGCGGTGAGTGGGACGCCGGGCGGCGTCCCACGAAGAGATCAGGCGGCGCCCGGATAGTTCGGGCTCTCGCGGGTGATCGTCACGTCATGCGCGTGGCTTTCGCGAAGGCCGGCTCCGGAGATGCGCACGAAGGTAGCGCGTTCCTGATAGTCCTTGATGGTCGCGCCGCCGACATAGCCCATCGACGCCCTGAGGCCGCCGGCGAGCTGATGCAGGACGCCGCCAACGGCCCCCTTGTAGGGAACCTGGCCCTCGATGCCTTCCGGCACAAGCTTCAGCGTGTCGCGGACTTCCGCCTGGAAATAGCGGTCTGCCGAACCGCGCGCCATGGCGCCGACCGACCCCATGCCGCGATAGGCCTTGAAGGAGCGACCTTGATAGAGGAAGACCTCGCCGGGGCTTTCCTCGGTGCCGGCGAGCAGTGAGCCGACCATGACGGCTGACGCCCCGGCGGCGATCGCCTTGGCAAGGTCGCCGGAATACTTGATGCCGCCATCAGCGATGATCGGGATGTCGAGCGCCTGCCCCGCCTCGACCGCCGCCATGATCGCGGCAAGCTGCGGTACGCCGACACCGGCGACGATGCGCGTCGTGCAGATGGAGCCGGGACCGATGCCGACCTTGACCGCATCGGCGCCAGCGTCGATCAGCGCCTTGGTGCCATCCGCCGTCGCGACGTTGCCCGCCATGATGCGGACCGAATTCGACAGCTTCTTCACACGGCCGACCGCGTCGAGCACGCGCTGCGAATGACCGTGAGCGGTATCGACGACGATCAGGTCGACGCCGGCATCGATCAGCCGCTCGGCGCGCTCGAAGCCGTCGTCACCGACACTGACAGCCGCGGCGGCGCGAAGCCGCCCCTGCGAGTCCTTGGAGGCGTTCGGGTTCAGTTGCGACTTCTCGATGTCCTTGACCGTGATGAGGCCGACGCAGCGGCCTTCCGGATCGACGACCAGCAGCTTCTCGATCCGGTGCTTGTGCAGCAGGCGCTTGGCCTCCTGCTGGTCGACGTTCTCCTTGACCGTGATCAGGTTCTC
Organism: Sinorhizobium fredii USDA 257; assembly: GCF_000265205.3. Taxonomy (NCBI): domain Bacteria; kingdom Pseudomonadati; phylum Pseudomonadota; class Alphaproteobacteria; order Hyphomicrobiales; family Rhizobiaceae; genus Ensifer; species Ensifer fredii. The sequence continues at coordinate 520,397 of NC_018000.1, read as the reverse complement.
CCGCGTCATCAGCTCGTAGATCTTCTGTGCCGGATCGGAAGCGAAGCGGACGTCGCGGTTGGTGAGGATGCCGACGAGGCGGCCCTGTTTCTGGCCCCCGCTGCCGCCGTTTTCGACGACCGGGATGCCGGAAATGCCGTGCGCCTTCATCAGGCCCAGCGCATCGGCAAGCGTCGCGTCCGGTCCGATCGTCACCGGATTGACGACCATGCCGCTTTCGAACTTCTTCACCTGGCGCACCTCTTCGGCCTGCTCGGCGGGCGTCAGGTTACGGTGGATGACGCCGATGCCGCCGGCCTGGGCCATGGCGATCGCCAGGCGCGCCTCGGTGACCGTGTCCATGGCGGCGGAAAGGATCGGCAAGTTGAGATCGATATCCTGCGCGATGCGGGTGGCGATGTTCGTCTGGCCCGGCATCACCTCGGAATGTCCCGGCTGGAGCAGGACGTCGTCGAAGGTCAGAGCCTCCAGACCGGTTGCCGTTTCGATGATGCGCGCCATGGCCAGTTCCTCTTCGAATATACGAAAATCCCCGGGGACGATCAGCGACTTGTCCACCGGGTGACTTCAAAGCTTGTCTTGGAAGTTGGCGAGGGCTCGTAACACGGATATGTCAGAATGGAAATAGTTAAGGCCCGGAAATCTCCCGGGCCCGCATATTTGTTGTTGCAGAGCAACAAAGCCCTGAATTCAAATGTCGAACTGGTAGGTTACCGGCACGAACCGGTAGCCTTGGTCCTGCCGCTCGACGAAGCCGACCGCCGGGAACGGCATGTGATAGCCGATGAAGGGCAGCCGGTCGGTGGCGATCATGTCGAACACCTTTCGCCGTGTCGCGCCGGCCGCAGCCTTGTCCATGTCGAAGCGGACCTCCCAATCCGGCCGCTGCAGCGACAGGACGTAGTGATTGGCCGTGTCCGCGGTCAGGATCAGCGCCTTGCCCTCGGATTCGAGCCTGTAGATCATGTGCCCGGGAGAGTGGCCGAAAGCGGCGATGGCGGTAATTCCCGATACGACCTCGGCACCGTCCGCTATGAAAGTAGTCTTTTCCTCCAGCGGCACGACGTTCTGCAGCACCGCCTTGTGGCCGTTCTCGGCCGGCGTTCCGACGCGAGCCCCATCCTTCCAGAAATCGAATTCCATCTGGCCGGTCACATAGCGGGCGCTTGGAAAGGCCGGCTTGCCGCCCTCCATGAGACCGCCGATATGATCTCCGTGCATATGGGTGATAACGACGACCGAGACCTGCTCGGGCCCGTAGCCGGCGGCGCGGATGCCTTCAGCGAGTTTTCCGGTCCCCGTCTCCCGTCCGGCTTCGCCGAGCCCGGTGTCGAACAGCACGACGTGCGAGCCGGTATCGACGAGAACCGGGGAAAAGCCGTTGATGAAACCACTGGTCGGCAAGAAGTTCTGTTCGAGCAATGCGGAGACCGCGTCTGCCGGCTGATTGGTGCCGTAGGTCTCGTGCGGATTTTCCGAGGCGCGCGTGCCGTCGCTGATCACCGTCACCTTGAAGGTGCCGAGCTTGAACGTCTTGAAAGCCGAGTCCTTCGTCAAGGCGCCGTTTTCTGCATTTTCCTGAGCATTTGCGATTCCAGCCAGGAGCCCTGGCGCCGCCAAGGCAGCCGCCCCTGCCCCGAACAAAGTTCGGCGCTTCAAACTATGTCTGATCATGATCGCTCCTGTTGATTGGCGCTGCCCTACTCGCCGACAAGCAAGAAGTAGCGGTCTTGACAGAAAAGATCAGCCACATCACAGGCTTTTGATCTGCAACCGCACCCTTGGCCCTTACAAAGCCATCGCAACTCTCTATCGGCGCGACCTCTACGGCCACGCGTCCAACTAGACGATCACGCCAAGGCTCCCCTTCATGAATCGCATCGTCCCGATCATTCTTGCCGTCGCTCTCTTCATGGAGCAGATGGATTCCACCGTCATCTCAACGTCGCTGCCGGCGATCGCGCATGACATCGGCGTCGGGCCGATCACGCTGAAGCTGGCGCTCACCGCCTACATGGTGGCGCTGGCGATCTTCATTCCGTTGAGCGGCTGGATGGCGGACCGCTTCGGCGCCAAGCGCATCTTCCGCGCAGCGATCCTCGTCTTTATCGTCGGGTCGGTGTTCTGCGCCGTCGCCGACAGCCTCGTCGCCTTCGTGCTGTCGCGCTTCCTGCAGGGCATGGGCGGCGCGATGATGACGCCGGTCGCCCGCCTCGTCCTGGTGCGCGGCACGCCGCGCAGCGAACTCGTCTCGGCCATGGCGCTGCTCACCATCCCGGCCCTTGTCGGCCCATTGGCGGGTCCGCCGCTCGGCGGCTTCATCACCACCTATTTCTCCTGGCACTGGATCTTCCTGATCAATGTGCCGGTCGGCATCGCCGGCTATGTGCTTTCCGGCATCTACCTGCCGGAGATGGAGCGCCGAAACCCGCCGCCGGTCGATATCCTCGGCTTCCTGCTCGGCGGCATCGCCGCGTCGGGCATCGTCTTCGGCCTGTCGGTCATCAGCCTGCCGGCGCTGCCGCCGGCGATCGGCATCGCGTCCGTCTCGACCGGCGTGGCAGCGACGTTCCTTTACATTTTCCACGCGCGCCGGCATCCGGCACCGGTGCTCGACCTGCGGCTGTTTCGCGACAGCGCTTTCCGCGTCGCCTCGATCGGCGGCACGATCTTCCGCATTTCAGTCGGCGCCGTTCCCTTCCTGATGCCGCTGATGCTGCAGATCGGCTTCGGCCTCAATCCATTCCAGTCGGGGCTGATCACCTTCATCGGCGCAGTCGGCGCCATCACCACCAAGTTCCTTGCCCGCCGCGTGCTCGCCTTTGCCGGCTTCCGCACGACCCTGATCGTTGCAGCCGCGATCGCCGCCGTCACCACCTTCGCGAACGGCTTCTTCACGCCGGCGACGCCTTATCTTGCCATGCTGCTCATTCTGCTCGTCGCGGGTTTCGCCCGCTCCTTCTTCTTTACCAGCGTCAATGCGCTTTCCTTCGCCGATATCGAGGACGAGGATGCCAGCAAGGCGACATCGATGAGCGCCGTGCTGCAGCAGATCAGTCTCGCCTTGGGCGTGGCGGTGGCCGGCGCCATCCTGGAGATCGAAACGTCGATCAGCGGCGGACCGCTGGCGCTCGACGACTTCCACATCGCCTTCATGATCATCGCCGTCGCCAATCTGCTGGCGGCGATCCCCTTCCTGACCATGGCGAAGAATGCCGGCGCTTCCGTATCCGGCCATCGAAAGGCTATTCGGGAAGCCGAAGCGACGGCCGGCAAGTAGGGCTATTCATGTAGAGCTATTCAGGCCGCTCGCAGACCGCCGAGAGCTTGTTGCCGTCGGGATCGCGGACATAGGCCGCGTAGAAATTCGGGTGGAACGGCCGCAAGCCCGGGGCGCCCTCATCCGTACCGCCACTGGCGAGTGCCGCGGCGTAAAACGCATCGACGGCGGCGCGGCTCTCGACTTCGAGCGCCACCATCGAACCGTTGCCGATGGTCGCTGCCTTGCGGTTAAAGGGCGTCACCAGCCAGAGGCGGCAGCGAAAGTCGTCCTCAGCTCCATAGCCGATCTCGACCTCATCTTCCTTGCGACGTTTGAGACCGAGCGTCGCAAGGGTCTTGTCGTAGAAGGCGCCGGCCCGTCGAAGGTCGTTCGTACCGAGGGTCACGTAAAGCAGCATGGTCCTATTCCGCCGCGGCGTCCTCCGACGCCTCTTCGCTCGCGGCCGCCTGTCGGCCCTTGAAACCCTTGGCAAGCAGGAACATCTCGACCGATTCGGCGCGCGACGAGGCCGGCTTCACATGGATGACCTGGCGGAAATTCTGCTTCAGCATGTTGAGAAGATCGCGCTCGGTGCCGCCCTGGAAGGTCTTTGCCAGGAAGTGCCCGCCTTTCGCCAGCACGTCGACGGCGAAATACGCCGCCACCTCGCAGAGATGCATCGTGCGCAGATGATCGGTCTGGCGGTGACCGGTGGTCGGCGCCGCCATGTCGGACAGAACGAGATCGGGGGTGCCGCCGATCGCTTCTTTCAGTTTTTCCGGCGACTGCGGATCCAAAAAATCCATCTGCAGGAAGCGGACGCCCGGGATCGGGTCCATTTCGAGAAAGTCGATTGCCGCCACGCGCGGGTCCGCATCGGTCGAGTTCGTCACCTTGGCGGCGATCTGCGACCAGCTTCCGGGTGCGGCACCGAGATCGATGATGCGTCGGGCGCCCGATAGAATCTTGTGCTTCTCGTCGATTTCCAGGAGCTTGAAGGCCGCCCGGGCGCGATAGCCCTCGAGCTGGGCGCGCTGCACGTAAGGGTCGTTGATGTGCCGTTCCAGCCAGCGGCGCGAGGACGCCTTGAGCTTGCCCTTCTTGACCTTCTGACCGAGCTTGCGGCCGCTGCGGTTGCCGCCGATCGGGGATTTCGTCATGCCTTGTTCCCTTCATGGGGCCTTTGCCGCTCCTCGCCTGCCGGCGCGTGGCCGGGGCCGCGCTGATAACGGCGCGGACGCGCCCGGCGCCAGGCACCGTCATCGGCCATCATGTCGGTCAGCAGACCCTCCCGAAGACCCCGGTCGGCGACGCGCATCCGCGTCGACGGCCAGCGGCGGCGGATCGCCTCGAGGATTGCGCAGCCGGCGAGCACCAGATCGGCCCGGTCCGGGCCGATGCATGGATTGGCGGCGCGGGCGGCGAAATCCCAGGAGAGCAGGCGCGCCTGCATGGCCGAAACCTCGTCGTCGGAAAGCCACAGCCCGTCCACCCGGCGGCGATCGTAGCGCGGCAGGTCGAGATGGACGCCGGCCAGCGTCGTCACGGTCCCCGACGTGCCGATCAGATGGAAGCCGCTGCCGGCGGCGTTATCGAGCGTTTCGACCGACGGGCCGTCGAACCGGTCGAGCATGCCCTCGACCTCGCGCACCATCGTCTCGAAGCTCTGCGGCGTCACGTGCTCGCCGCCGTGCCGTTCGGAAAGCGTGACGACGCCGACCGGCAGCGAGGTCCAATGGGTGATGTGGTTGGCGAGCCGGCTCGAGCGGTTGTCGCCGATGCGGATCACCGCGATTTCCGACGAGCCGCCGCCGATGTCGAAGAGGACGACCGACTTGGTCTCGCGGTCGACGAGCGACGAGCAGCCGGATACGGCGAGCCGCGCCTCGGTCTCGCGATCGATGATTTCGAGATCGAGTCCGGTTTCCTCGGCAACGCGCTGCAGGAAAGTCTCGCCATTTTCGGCGGCGCGCGCCGCCTCGGTGGCGATCAGCCGGCGACGGCGGATCGAGCGGGCATTGAGCTTGCCGGCGCAAATCTTCAGCGCCTCTACGGACCGCTCCATCGCACCGTCGGAAAGCCTGCCGCTGGCGCCCAAGCCCTCGCCGAGCCGGACGATCCGCGAGAAGGCATCGACGACGCGGAACTGTCCCGGCCGGGTCGGCTGGGCGACCAGAAGGCGGCAATTGTTGGTGCCGAGGTCGAGCGCCGCATAAAGCGGCGCCGGCGGTTCGCTCGGCGCGACATAGGGGGCCCGCAACTCATCCTTGCGCGACTGCTGAGGCGCGGCGGACACGTCGCGCGGTCGCTGCGTTTCGGCGGGCCGCTCGGCGGCCAACGGCTTGCCGCCGGTTGCCAGCGGCCGCCCCTGCAGGCCGCGCCGATGGCGCGCCTTCTTGCCGCGCTTCTGGCCCTTCTTGTCAGTGATCGGTGTCTCGTGGGCCGCAGCTGCGCCGGAAACGGCGGCGGGAGCCTGGCCCTGCGGCCTTGCGGCCTTCGAACGTCGGCGCCGCTTGCGCTTGCGCGCCGGCTCCGCCTCGTTCAGTGCTGCGGGACGCCCTGCTTCTCCGGGAAGCCCGGATCGGCTGGCAATTGCAGACGACAAACCGGTCGGCTTGCGCCGCCTCCGCTTGCCCTTGCCGCCGCGCGGCACAAGCTTATGCGCCTCGCCACGATCTGCTGCCGACGCCCCGGATTCAGACGGCTTTGCGCCGTGTTCGGGGTCTTTCACTTGTCTCAACCATCGCGCCGCGCGAAGCCTTCCGGCCGCTCAAGGCGCTCTCTCGATTTTGCGTTGGCGCGACTGTACCAGCGCCGCCCTTTTTCGCCAAACTTTTTTTAAGGCGCCGGATCGGTCCGCATTTGCGCCCCTTCACCACAGCCCGGCCGCATTTTTTTGCCAAAGGGTATTTGCATCGGCGGTTCTTTTGTTTATAAGCCCGCCACACCGACGCGGGCGGCCATACCGCCAGCAGGAGTTGGGGAATAGGTTAACGGTAGACCAGCGGACTCTGACTCCGTTAGTCCTGGTTCGAATCCAGGTTCCCCAGCCAACACTTTCTCCAAAAAATTCAAGCCATTAGCCCATCTGTTGCGCCTTTTGGCTGCTGATTTCATGTCGCGCAACCTGCGACAAATTTCCGTTTATTTTCAACACTCGCAATCTCATGACGGCGGCTCCGCGCGACACAGACGCGACATGGCTGCCACATGGATCTCGTCGTAAACGCGTGAAAAACACGACAGAAAAATGAAATCCTTAGAAATGCACGCGACATCAGAGCGGTGATGGACGGTTCGGCGACGGCAGTGGAATTCTGCGGATACTTGCGCCGACTAAACAGACGAAAGTGGGGGACGTGTGGTAGCGGAGGGCCGACTCAAGCGATCCCCCAAATCACCTTCGGGCTCTTCGTTGCTTAGGGCATCGAGTGGCTTGCGGTGGGGGAGGCCTGAAAAGGTTAGGTGAATCAATGCACTAGCTCAAGCTAGTCAACGGCGTTTGACCTTGCCAAAAGTCCAGAGCGAGGTTTTTTCCGGCGGGTAGGCAGGTGCTGCCTCGGCCGGAGGGGGCGATAGTCGCAGCACACCACGGGTCCATACTGCCGGCAGGTGACTGAGTATGCCGCTTCCATGTCCTCGCGGGCGCTTGCCGCGACGGCGCCGGGCGCTACAAACCGATGAAGATTTTCCATCACGCCCCTATGCCCCATTTGTCGCGCGCCCGTCTTTTCGCTTGTTCTCGCGCCTGATCGCCTCGCGCACATCATCAATAGCCACCGCGATCGTTTCATAGCCACCGCGATCGTTTCAGGGTCGCCGTCCTCAAAAACGGCCTCCAGATGCCGGCCCGTCGTTCGCCGGTCTTGATGAAATCTTGGATGTCGAAACGGATTGTCTTCATGCGATGCCGTAAGCGCGCCATCATGCTTCCTTGCGGCATATCTCTTCGATGCCTTCTAAATCACATTCGTCGAACACCTGTTCGGCGACGGCGTAAGGCGGGCCGTCGAACCAACCATAATGCTCGGCCTCGATTTCGGAGATTTCCTCCCGTCTAACCTTACCGTCGCGTGTCGACTGAAGCACGAGAGGCTGGATGCGGATGGCGACGACCACCCGCGTCCCGATATCAGTGACCCGCCAGCGCCAACCGTTCGCCATGACGAATTCGTCGCCGATGTTGAAATCGTATGGCTTCATTCCCGTAGCTTTCCTGGTGAATGGCACAGCCAGAAGAAATGAACCTGCGGCGAGCGCCTTGCGAATGTCATCGCGATTGATGATCGCTGCGATGTCGGAAGGCAAAGGCATGTCCCCGTCTTCCGCCCATAGCTGCAACGCTTCGAGGGCATTCGGCAAAATGTCGACCGCTTCATCGGCGGCGGAATGCACGCCGGGAAGATCAGGGAAAGCGATGCCGTGAGCCGTCGTCTCATTGCCGGGTTCGACGAGTGCGAGATAGATGCTCATGCCGTGACGTTCATATCGAATTCGAAATGAATACCGTCATATGGGAACTCGATGCCGCTCTCTGTCCGGTCAATCACTCCGGCATTGATGAGCGTGGTCACGTCACGGTTGACCGCCTGTACATCGCGATTGGCTCGCCGAGAGACTTCATGGGTCGACAACAATCCCTGTCTAGCGAGCGCCTTCACGATATCGAGGCGGGCCGGCGCGAGAACGCTATGCATGTGTTCGTAGCTTGCGAACTCAAGGGAATAAGCCGTCTCAACGTCTTCCCCTGATTCCGCACGGCGAACCGCTTCCACGAATTCCGCCTTGAAGTCCGCCATACTACCCAAACGAACGCTCAGTGTGGTCATTTGTGGCCCTTCTTGCTTCTTTGCGCGCCCGGCGGGAGAACTTCTTCTTGATGTTGTGCTTCACGCGCGGGCGATGCAGGTAGCACATGACATGCCGCCACCGAGTAAAGCAGTCCTGCTCGTCGCCGCCTTTGATCTTTTCACGATGCCCCATCATTGTCGTTGCCTTTCACAGGAGACACCCGCTTGTCTGCCAGGAACCCGGTTTTGTGGAAGTCAACCGGCCTTCTTCAAGCCGGCGGCCTTCCGCAGATCGTCGTTCATCCGGTTCTGCCAGCCTTTGCCGCACTTCCGCTTGTAATGCTCGATGATATCGGGATCGAGGCGGAGGGAAATCTGCTTGCGCGGGTTCTCGACAGCCGGCCGGCCCCTGGCGCGCTTGATGCTCTCGGCTAGGTCGGGAAACACCTCGGCGAATGGTCTCGCCTGTGCGAGCTCCTCGTCGGTTGCCTCCGGCGCTTCTGGATCGCTGGCGATCTTACGCTGGATTTCGGCTTCCTCTTCATCGGAAATATGCCGCATGTGGCGGGGTAGCTTTGTCATAACGGGCTCCCTTCCTTCCGGCTCGCGTCACCCATAGAGATGACGGAGATGGCCCTGTGCCAAGGCGACGGAACATTACGGCAATAACGGAGTCATGGAGGACACCTCCTTCTTCCTCCGTGCTAATATACGCAATGATGGGCGGAGCGTCCCCGGGGTGCACCCAATCGACGGTTAAATTTTTTCGGGGCCTGCTCCGGAGGCCGATCCTGCATTTTATGTGCCATCTATGTCGCAGTTTTTGTCGCACTTACTTGCCGTAGCTCAAATGAGATTCGTTGTATTTGTTGGAGAAATTTTGTGCGACATAGATGCGACATAGGCCCCCGGAACCCCGGAGCCTTCGTTTCTCCGCTGATTTTATCGGCGAATTCGTTGGTGGCGGAGGGCCGACTCAATCGATCCCCCCAATTCACTTTCGGGCGTTTTGCTTCATGAAGGCGGGCAGCTATCGGCCCGAAAACGACTTTCCAGCCACGGTTCACGAACGACCGCTGTGCGCCCGCAAATTCAGTCGTACACTCGGACCGTGCGGACTCCTGAAAGCTGCCGGTCGGCTTAGCTGGCGGGAACCACTTGGGGTGGAAGGCGGAAGGATGGCTTTCGGGTAGCAAGCGCCCATAGCGGAAGTTCACTGAACGATACCCTGCACAGGCTAGGCGCTTTTATCCTCGTTTGGCGTCATACTCCCCAGCGTATAGACCGTCGAACGTGCGAAAGAGGCGCGTGTTTACACGCTCGATCCAGTCCATCGTCCCCTTGATGTTATCATCGTGGACGTCGATCCGTTCCAGCCACATCCGAAACGGACGGATCGTGAAATTTAGGACTGGGGCCATGAAGCGGATGTCCGCCGGATGGTAGTCAGTGAATGCCGAAAAGGTGCCATCGTCATTGCGGACCAGGCCCCAGTCCATCGATTCATTCCATGAACCGTGGATCGATTCCGACATCATACCGTAGGTTGAAGCATATAGATCATCATGTTCGATCTCAGCGAATATCGTCCGGAAGTTTTTGCCCTGCAGCTTCCACCCGTTCTTTTTTTGCGCGGCGAAGTCGTCTTTCGTCAGGCCCTCGAAACGCATTTTTTCGCGTACGGCGGCTAAAAGACGTTTGCCCGCTTTCGTATCGAAGAAGGGCGATCCGTTCTCCAAATCACGCAAAATACGAAGGCGGTCTTTGTAGGAGCATTTCCGATAGTCGGTGATTGCATCGGTCCCGTTGAGCATCAGATAGGTTGCGATGATCGAACCCTCAATCATGGGCCGTTCGAGAACACCGATGATCTCGGCGTTATCCTGCTCGTAGTATTTCACCACTTCCTTGACGAGCTTCGAAATGCGCACGAGCAGGCCGAGAATGGGCGCGTCGTCAATTGAGAAGCCGGTCGGGTTCCGATCCACATTCTTCAACCGCGTCAGCGCGTCGTAGAGGTTGCCAACATCCTGATAAAAAGTGACGGAAAACTCATGCAGTCCGGCGATTGAGTTGAAGCAGCGCTCGATATAGGCGGGCTGATATTTAGTTGTGATCTCGACCAACTCTTCCATCAATTGTGGACCTTCTCGAACTCTGCTGCGACTCTAATGGCAGGTTCCAGCGAGGCATTGCAACGACTTAAACGGAGAGAATGAGGTCCAAGCAGCCGCGCAGCTACGCGCCCTCATTTGCGGCCATCGTGTAGATCGAACTCTGATCCCAGAAGCGGCCGCTCTGCAGAGCCGGCAACATCAGCCTTGAAGTCAAGCCGTTGCGAAGGCAGCGAACGGTGAGGCGACTTTCTCCTCGTGGTCGCGCAGCCGTTCCAAATTCTCCGTCCGCGACGTATCCTTCGGAGGCGCATTGGGCGCGATGCTTACAATCGCAACCGCCCAAGCAACAACACAGGAGTCGGCCGATGACGAGCACACGAATTTCGAAGGGTGCCTGACATGGGCACGACTTCTCGCCCCAGAACCACTGGTGTGCGGCAATTCCTTGATCTTGAGCAGCAGCGCGATTGGATAGAGGGTAAGGCCGACTTCCCGGACGCGGGTGACCGCTCAGAGTGCCTGGAACAGCGCTTCAAATATGTCGCTCGATTTGAGAAGCTGCTTTGTCGCCCGCAGGCAAGGGAAGTGCTGGAGATTCTCGGGCTATACGGTCCAAACTGCATTCCGATCCCGCGCAAGACCGAGCGTTACTACTGGTCGGTCTCCTGTCTGCCGTCGACCTCGGACAAGCCGCTCGTACGTGTCAATGCGAGCTGGATGGAGCTTTTCACGCTCTATGCGCATGGCGAGGATGTCCGCGCCAGATTCATCGTGCATCTTTCGGATTTTACTACGGATCGTTCAGCCACGCCGAGCCGAGTGAACGAACCCTTTCTCGAGCAAAGCGTCGCGATGCCAGAGGACGTCAGTTATTTCTTCCCGCGTGGTGCGGACATTTTCGGCATCAATGTGCGCGGTTCTGTCTCGATCCGCAAACTCCTCGGGAGCCGCCGCGTGTTGCGCGCCATTCGGACGTTCAACCTGACGCACATGAACCGCGGGCGGAACGCCTACCAGGCGAGCCATTGCTACAGCGTTGCGGATTACATGCAGGCAGGTTGAGAGGTTCTGGGGTGCGCGCCATCCTGGCGAATTCGCTGGCGCCGGTGGCGGCCGCATCTCGCGAGGTCGAAAAGACAACTGAGGCACACTCGCGCTTGACCATCTCGGCCGAACGCGAGCACCGACCTCGGCCGGTGTGCGCCCCACCTCGGCCATAGCTTGCATCCTAGCCGTCTCCTAAAAGCGGACATCTGGCGGTGAGGCGGCAACTTTGCGCTTCAATGTCGGCGGTAGAGACCAGCTTCCGCGGCCCAAAAGCAGACGTCGCCAGCGACACGGCTGGACGACTTGATTGCGCCGTCATCTCCGCCCTAGAGGCAAACTTTGCCGCCGCTCGAAAGCGGACGACTCGGCAGGCCTGGTCGTCGTTTGCGGCTCGAAGCCCTTATCCGAGCCTTTCGGTAGGTTATGGGTCCTGACCCTACTATTCAGGAAAGATGGCGTTACGACCGGAATCGGTCGTTTGATGTTCCGCTTCTCGCAGCAGGCCTTCGAGGCAGGTCGCCCATTCCTTGTTGCCATCTCTGAACGGACCAAGCGCATCGCCGGCAGGCTCCGGGAGATCGCCCGCAGCGGCGGCGAAGCGGAGAGCCTCCTGCCTGTGCCCCAAGGCCGTGTGGCAGCACGCCTGAATGCGGAGCAGCGCCGGCCAGTCAGGCCGCGCCTTCAGCCCCGCACGGCCCGTATCAAGCGCGCCCTCGACTTCGCCCGAAAAGAACAGCGCAAGCATCAAGAGACTGAACCAGACCGCATTCTGCGGATCATGGGGGTTGAGTTCGAGGCCGCGAGCCAGCGGCTTTCGCGCGCCGGCCGCATCGCCCACGAAAAGACGGGCCATGCCGAGGACGAGATAGCCCAAGGCGAAGCTCGGACCGAGATCGATGGACCGCTCCGCTGCGAGGATCGCCTGGTCAGCCCTGCCTGTGTAGGCCGACACAATCGCCAACGCATAGTGCGCATACGGATTCCGGGCGTCGAGATATATCGCCCGCAGGGCCGCATCGAGTCCTTCCTTCGCGTCGGCGGCGGGATTTTCCGTCCAGCCATAGGCGATGAGGCCTGCGTTGACCCGCGCCCGCCAGATCTGCGCCTCTGGAAGCATGGGATCGAGCTCCGCGGCCTCTCGGAAGAATCGCCGTGCGAGAAGGTGGGTTGGCTGCGTTACCTTGTGAAAATTGAATGTACCTTGCCGTACAAGGTCCCAGGCGGTCACGTTGCCCGTGTGCGGAGCAACCTGAAGTCCATGCCGCAACAGCAGCTCGGGCTCGACCGCCGCTGCGATCCGCTCGGCGATGGCGTCCTGCACCGCAAATACCTCGGCCACCTGAAGATCGTAATGTTCGGACCAGATGGTGGCGCCCTTCACTGCGTCGGCGAGGTGCACGGATATCCGCATCCGATCGCCGGTACGCCGGATGGCTCCATCCACCAGAAAATCGACGCCAAGTTCGTGCGCGATAGAATTCGGATCCCTCGAGCCATTCCTCCTTGCGAAACTCGCCCCACGCGACGCGACGCGGAACCATCGGAACCGGGCGAGCGCCATGATCAGGTCGTCGGCGATACCGTCGGCCAGATATTGTCTCTCGGCCTCGCCGCTGAGATTCTCGAAGGGCAGTACTGCAATCGCGGGGCTGGATCTCGCCTCCACATGCCCTTCGCTACCGGATCCGTCGGTCCGGCTCTCCACCGGACCGGAAAATCTGTATCCGACCCGTGGGACCGTGACGATCCAGTCGCCGTCGTCTGATGCCGGCCCGAGCAGCTTGCGAAGGGCAGCAATCTGAACGGAAAGATTACTCTCCTCGACGGCGAGGCCCGGCCAAACGGCATCCATCAGCGCCGATTTGGTGACAACACGCCCATCTGCCGCGAGCAGAACGGCAAGCAGCGAAGCGCCGCGGGCGCCGATGGCGACAGGCCGATTGTCACGGAGAAGGCATCCGTTCTCGGTAATGAACTCGAAGGGGCCGAATACAAGGTGCTGGGTGTTCATGATTGGGAATGATACGCCCGATTTCGTAGTTTTTCGGAATTTTTCGGCCCTCGTTTCAGGACTTGCGCCGGCTCCGCGCACAGATTCAGCTCCATGCAGCAGTTGAGGTGGTGGAAACGATGAGGAACGAAGCAATGCAACCGAAAAATGTTCATGCATTAACCGCGAAAATCGTGCGCGGGAGTGACAGTTATGTCGCCGAGCAAGGATCTGTCTATCGCTCGGGGGTCTCGGCGGAGAGCGTCGGATCCAGCATGCTGTGGCTCGGGACGATCTCACTACCAGCAGGGAGACGAACCAGCGCCCATCGCCATCGGGGGCACGAGACGGCCCTTCTTATGACCGCGGGCAAAGAGATCGAGATCTGGTCGGGGGCAGCGCTCGAACGGTGCGAAACGGTTCTCCCCGGCGACTACCTGTTCATTCCGGCAGGCGTTCCGCACGTGGCCGTCAATCGCAGCACTGAAAACGCCGAGTTCCTCGGTGCTCGCAACGACCCCGCAGCGAACGAGAGCGTCGTGCTGATGCCGGAACTCGACGAGATCGTGCCCTAATCAGGCGGGGAGGTGCGCTATGGCCATCATTGAACAACGTCTGGCCGCAATGGGTCTGGAACGAAAGTTTGCGAGGGGCTGCGTATGCGTTTCGCCTGGGTACCGGGTGCGCGGCACCCGCGCCTACATCTCGGGTCACGTGGCGTGCAACAAGGATGGGACATTGGCAAAACCCCTCGGCAAGGTCGGGACCGAGGTTTCGCCCAGAGCAGGGTTACGCGTCAGCGCGGCTCGTTGCCCTGGCCCATCTCGCGAGCCTCAAACGGGCGGTCGGATACCTCGATCGGGTTACGGCTTGGGGCTGCGCGTCTTCGCCATGGTGAACGTTGCTCCGGGTTTCAATGAGATGCCGCTGGTCACAAACGGCTATTCCGATTTGATACTGGACCCTATAGGGGGCCCGACGCTGGCGCCCACATCCCTTTGAATGCGCCCGTAAACTGCGAAGCGGAAGTGGAAATTGACGGGCGACCGCCGAGGGTCGATTTTTATAACCTTCTTCCTTTGATCGGGCCAACCTGAAAACCAGAGGCGACCGCTTCAGGCTCTCCAGAACAGATGCCGGCATAATTTAGTGTCGGTATTATGCCATGTCTCGTGCAGCGGAACGGCAGCTTCTCGACATCGCCTTCCCGAAAGCTGACGGACTGGTGTCGGCCTCACTCACGACGTTCGACGTGGTGTCCCCAAGCGTCCGAAAAGTCCGCAAACCGGACTTCGAACTTGGGGGCGGTGTCGCATGCCGGACATGCCGCGGGCCGAGCCCTCCCTGCCGCTCGAATTTTTGGTTGTGGAGGGCCGCTCGATCGATCCCCCCAATTCACCTTCGAGCGTTTTGCTGCATGAAGGCGGGCAGCTCTCGGCCCGAAGCTGCCTACATCCGACGATCTGGAAGGACTGCTGAGGTGGGCCTACTCCGGCAGGCCGGCGCGCGCTAGGTCTGCTGCCAATTGATCGAGGATTGAAGGGTCTCGAAAGTTGAGAGTCTGCCGCCAAGTCTGGATCGTTATTTTGGGGTTGGCCTTGAGCATTTTCTCCACTGCGGCCTTAGCATCGGCTGTCCGGCCCAATCGCATGTAAGCAATAGCCAATGCCAACGGCGCATCCGACAATTCGGTGGCTTTCAGCGGCTCCACGGCGTCTTCATACCTTCCCAGCAGGATGAGTGCCCATCCTCTCGAGAGGTTGAATGACCAGGAGAGGCTTGGATCGCGCTCAGCAGCGATGTCAGCAAGCTCCAGAGCCTTCTCGGGATCTCCCGCTTGAAGGAATATGTACGCTGTATCTGACAACTGCAATGCATCGTATGGCGCCATCGAGATGGCTTTATTGGCCTCCGCAACAGCGCCATCGTGGTTTCCCCTCAAGATCAGGACCCAAGCATGGAGCCAGTGCGCAGCCTTTGCCACCTGAGGACTGAGGCGCTCACTGGAGAGAACCTGATTTGCCAACCGACCAGCCTCTTCGATGTTGGCTTCAGGTTCATTGAAAAAGGCGAGGACCTTGATCATGGCTGCCCAGCCAAGATTAACCAGTAGAAGCGGCGATTCCGGAAATGTCTTCAAGCCCTCTCGCAAGATTAATTCGGATTGCTCGATCCCTTCCATTGTATAGGTCATTAGCTGGCTGTGGCCGCGAAGATAATAGTCGTATTCTTGTAAGTTCGTGCTGTCCTTTCCCCAAGCTCGATTGTAGTCTGCGCGACGAATTGCACCCGTCTCGCCTGTCATCGCGCCGACAATCTTACCCGTCATCTCGTCCTGAAGCGCCCAGGGGTCAGGGCCAGCTCTGTCGAAATGGTCAGCCCAGACGTGGTCCCCAGTCTTGGCATCTATGAGTTCTGCGATGATGCGTATCCTCTCCCCTTCTTTCCGCACGCTGCCCTCCAGGATGTATTCGACGCCGAGATCCTTGCCGATCTGGCGCACGTCGCCTTCCTTGTCTTTGTATCCAAATGAGGACGTGCGTGAGACGACGGCGATGTCCGGGAAGCGCGAGAGGACGGTAATTATGTCGTTGGCCACCCCGTCCCCAAGGTACCCGAGGCTCTTGTCCGGGCTCAGGTCCTTGAAGGGAAGCACCGCGACCGCCGGCATGGTTGCGGAAACGGGAGAGGTCGCAGTCAGAGGATGATAGAAGGTGATCCACGCGGCTACCAGCACAACAATCGCGCCAGGCACGCCTAGCGTCCACCAGAGGTACGCAGGTTTGCGTTTGAGGAAGGCACGTCGGCGGGATGGGGCGTCGATCCGCACCTGGTACACGTCGACCGGCTCGTCGATGTTCTTCACCTTCCGCTGCCCCGCCGGGTCGAAAACAAAGGCGAGTTTCTTCTCAACCTCCTTCGCCACTTTGCCGGACACATAGATCCCGCCGGGAGGCGCCAATTGTTCCAAGCGGGCGGCAACGTTTACCCCTTCGCCGTACCGATCCTCGCCCTCAACAATTACTTCGCCAATATTGATGCCAATCCGGACGTCAAACCTTTCCTCCTCGGTGACGGCAGCGTTGCGCTCCGCCATCCCGCGCTGAAGGGATACGGCGCACTCGACTGCCTCGACCACGCTGCCGAACTCGGCGAGAAGGCCATCGCCCATGAGCTTGAAAATGCGGCCGTGATGTCGCGCGATCTCGGGCTCAAACAATTCGATGCGACGTGCCCTTAGACGTAAGCGCGATTTTCCCCGCACATTGACGCCGGCGATTTCGACGGATCGTCTTGCGTTGGGAACGGCATCTGGTCAGGCGGTGGCAGTCTGTGTGAAGTTGAAGGGCAACAAGTCGTCGATATCAGCATCGCCCGCGCGTTGAGGCAATTCGGTAAGGACGTGGCGCAACCACGTCAACGGCTCGACGCCGCAGGCACGGCAGGTCAGCATGAGGCTGTAGATGACGGCGCTGGCCTTGGCTCCGTCGGTGGTATCGCTGAACAGCCAGCTCTTTCTGCCGGTCGCAAAAACTCTGATGTCGCGCTCCAAGATGTTGTTGTCGATCGGCATCCTGCCATCGTCTGTGTAGCGCGTCAGATAATCCCACTGGTTCAGGGTGTAGGATACAGCATCGCCCAGCTTGGTGTCCGGCATGACCTTCGGCGCGATTTCGTCGAGCCATACCTTGAGAGCGGTCAGGACGGGTATGCTGTGTTGCTGTCGGAATCGGCGAACGCTGTCGGCCTTCGTTTCGCCGGCATCAGGCTTCTTGTCTCGTGCTTGCCTTTCAACCCGATAGAGTTGTTCGAAGAACCGGAGAGCCTGCTCGGGCGGACCGCCGCCTTTCTTTCTGGCTTTGAGGGCATCGACGAAGCGCCGCCTCGAATGGGCCATGCATCCGATATGGATCGCGCCATCCAGCGTGCGCCAGGCGGTGTAACCATCGCTCATCAATATGCCGCGGTAATCGCCGAGGAAGGTCTGGGGGTGAATCTGGCCGCGGCCCGGCTGATAATCGAGAAGCACGATCGGCTCGTCACTGTCGTCGCCGCTCCGATAGGCCCACATATACGATGTGCTGGTGGCCTCTTTGTCCTTTTCCTTCAGGACCTGAACGGTCGTCTCGTCGCCATGGATGAGGGGTTGCGACCTGAGCCGCAGTTTCAGCGCGTCATAGATGCGATGCAGATGCTTCTCGCTCGAACCGATCACCCAGTGGCCGAGAGCACCACGGCTGACAGGAACACCGGCGCGTTCGAAGGTCTGCGCCAGACGGTAGAGCGGTGTGCCGTCGACGTACTTGTGAACGAGTGCGAAGGCCAATGTCGAGGCCGTGGCGATGCTGCCCGGCAAGGGCTGCACCGGCATCGGCGCGGTCACGACAGGCGTGTTGATCCCGGTGCGGTCGCAATGGCGGCATGCATATTTGAACCGCACATTCTGTAAGACCTTCGCCTTCACTTCGATATGAAGTTGCTCGGTAACGGCCTCGCCCATGCGGTGCATCTGCCCACGGCAGCAAGGACAAGCCTTCTGATCGTCGGGAAGGTCATACTCGACGCGCTCGCGCGGCAGGTTCTGCGGTAGTGGTCTGCGGCCACGCTTCTGACCCGTCGTGCTTTCGACAGGCGGCAGGCCTGTGTCCGGAATGTCGATGACCTCGCTCTCGTGGCTGTCCGCTCCATCCTCGTCCGCAGCCTCTTCGGCTTCGTTGAAGATGCGATCAACGTGCTTTTCGCTGCGCGGCGCAAAGCGATGGAGCCGTGCAAGCGCCAGCTCTTCCTCCAGCTTGACGACCCGCTGCGAGAGCGTTTCCTTCTCGGCTTTCAGCGCGGCGATTTCGGCAGCATTGGCCGCCAACTGCGCCATCAGCTCTGCAACGCTCGGTTCGCCGGTTCGATTCATCGTAGTTTTGAATCTGAACCGCTACCCTACGTCAACAGCTCAATTCGCCACCCTCAGCCGGCGACCTGATACTGCCGCACCGGGTGGCGGACCATCGCATCGATATCGATGCCGTCGAGGATCCAGTGCAGTTGCTCGGTCGTCACCGTGACCACCGCCACCTCACGGCGAGGCCATCGGAACTTGTCCTCGGTCAGCCGCTTCAGGACCAGCACAAAGCCCGATCGGTCGAAGAACAAGAGCTTCATCCGGTCGCGACGGCGATTGCAGAACGCAAAAACCGCTGGAGCAAACGGATCGAGCGCCATCGTCTCCTGGACCAGAACTGCAAGGCTGTTGATGCCAGCCCGAAAGTCGATCGGTTCGCGATGCAGGTAGACCTGAAGGTCAGCGCCCAGTCTGAACATGACCCAACGCTCCGATTATTGCTGCCAACACGTCCACATCACTACATTCCAGCGTCAGCTTCACACCGTTCGGCAGTGACGCGCTCACCTTGGCTGGAGAGGACAGCCGGTCGATCCTCTCCGATTGCGATCGTCGCTCTTCACCATCCGTGGCAGGCATCTCCAACGCAAACGCGCTGCTCTGCATTGGCAGGCTGCTCGCCGCGGTGATCTGAACCGGAAGAAAAGCCGATGTCGAAGACGGCGGCAGAGCACGGAACTCCTTGGCCTTCTTTATCCATTTCCAAACGAGGTTCGCGTTGACCCCATGTTCGAGCGCAAGTTTCGATACTGATGCGCCAGGTTCAAGGCAGGCCGAAATAAGACGGTCTTTCGATGCTGGATCGAACCGGCGTCGTCCATTCCGACCAACGAGTCGCACGACAAGCTTTTGACCTTCTTCCATCATTTGGTGTCCACCTCCTTTAGGTGGACACCAAATGCCAAAGCTCACACCATCACAGAAGGTGCGGGGAAATTCGCGCTTACCCTTAGACGATCAAAGGTACCCGCCTCGTCCCGCTCCATGAGCGTCGAGTAGCCGACCACGTCAGCGGCCAAGATTGCGGAAAGTCTGCGCTCCATTCTTGGGTGCCCCATCCCTGGGCTGGCAAGAGCAACTATACGTCATACGAGGACAAATTTCACTCTGAGTGCAAAGGGTATTCGGCCCCCCGATGAACGTCGAACGGGATCAGGTTCCGCCGTTGGTGCCCCTGCGGGGGCGCCGCAAAACTCGGAGATAAATTGGTTGTGGAGGGCCGTTTCAATCGATCCACCCAATTCACCTTCAGGCGTTTTGCCGGATGAAGGCAGGCCCGTTGTTGGCGACGCATGCGGATCTGCGCCGTTCATCGCATCCGCTCGCCTTCAGCTCGCTCGTTCGACGCGGATCCGCATGCGTCGCCCCTTCGGCAATGCCTCGATAGCACCCGTATATTTGATCACCATTCCTGACGCTATTGTGGACCGGCTTCTGGCGCATCCTCGTTCCAGATGTGCCTGCTGATGCGCCAGTTTCCGTCCGCGTCCTTTTTCAACAGAGTCACCCAATCACCTGAAACTGGCACTGTCCCCTTCGGGCCCTTAGCTTTCATGGTATAGGTGCCGGACTGTAAGAGTGCATCTCCCACTTCTTGCGTTTCGTCGGTCGTAATTTGAAGATCCGACAGACCAAACTCTTGAATCTGAGAGTTGATGAGGTTCTCGATGGCGGCCCGACCTTTTACGTGCTCCTCATTCGGGATCAAGAGAACAGCGTCTTCTGAGTAGAGTGCGGCCACCTCCTTTGCATTCTCGCTGTTGTGTGCGCTCTCCCATTTCGAGCGAATCTGCTCGGCGCTCTCGCCGATGTTTTGCGCACCAGCGGGAAACGAAATTATAGCCGTCACGATTACAACAGAAGCAAAACAGGAGATCCTACTACCTTTCACCCAGACGTGCCTTCTTTGGTAGGGGCCGGGCATGAAGCCCATTACCTTCGCGATCTTCATTTGTGTCGCCTTTGGCTTCGACCTCCTTCAGGCAATTGAGGTACGGACCTCCATTGATAACCGTCACCTCAGCCGTGGTCGCTCCTTCCGGGCGCAGCCAGCTCGCTGTGTCTTTGTTCCCGCCGAGTATCCGAGTAGCTTGACCGCGATGCAATCATAGTCGGTCACATCACCCATCTCAAAATGCAGCCTGGGCAACAACCCCAGCCCGGTCCGCCCGGTCCACCGCAGAATGTCGGACAATACTTCCCGAGTTCTCCGGCAATTCCGAAGTCCCTCCGGAGAGTTGGTTGGAAAGCTCGTGATTCATTTTGACACCGCAAAGTACGCCAGCAATCCAACGGTGATGCCAGCCAACAGGCCAAGAACCGTTCCTGGTCGAGGAAATCACTCAGAACGGCCATGGACTACCTCAATGGCGAACAAAGCGCACCTTCTCCTGTCGTGCCAGTAGGAAGCTCTTGAAACCAGCTTCCCTTACTGCCTTCTTGGCGCCTTGGATGTGCCTAGGGTTCGTGGGATTCTCTCAGTACTGCGGAAGCCTTGCGCTCTTAGGTAAATTTACACCTGCGGCCGTTTCGATCTCGGCGAAGGTCAGGATGATTTCAGAGAGCGTTTCCTTGGCAAGCCGCTGCGTCAGCCCCTCGTATTTCGACATCTGCCCCTCCTTGGTTTGTTCTCAGCATGACCTAGCGCGCGACGAAATTAAATTACCCCGTTTGGGCGGCGCCCTAATCCTTGACAGCAACGTGCCCTGTGCGACGCTTCAAGCGCTTGGTTGTACTTCGTGGGGAGCAAAGTCGTGGATCGTTACACTGCGGAGCAGAGCGCGAAGTTTTTGAAATTTCGAGCTCGCAGCGCCTCGACGAGTAGTCCTTCGGTATCATCTGAACGATGCCGGAGAACGGCGACCAAACCGCAGGCTAATGGGGGACGCTTTCGTGGATGCACTGTATCCGGGGGAATCGGCAAGCCTTCATGATATTCTCGAGTTGGCATGGCATTACAGATCGGCCGCTATCTTGCTTGGAGAACGCTCTCCTCGGAGCAAACCGCTATCTCACACACCCCGCCGATTTTTGGCGCTGCATTCAATTGAGCTCTACCTAAACGGGTTTCTGCTCGCTAAAAGGGCACGACCCTAAGGCCATACGCGGCCTTCAGCACGACATTGGCGAGCGATCACGAATGGCGATTGATGCTGGTTTGATCTTGAGAAAGCGTACGGCCGAGCACTTAGCAACACTGACCTCTAAGAGAGAATACCTCGTCACAAATACGACCCTGAAATGACCGCTAGGCTGTCACAGGTGAACCGCGTCATGGCAACTCTTGAAGAGTTATCGCAGAAGGTGCGGAAGATTGTGTACGGGCATTGCAATATCGCTGTCTAATTATGGTCGATTTCTCCCCACCACGCCTCTGCGGATCTTGATGCGTACCTCTCAAGTGGTCGGCCGATCGGCGGCTTCGGGGGCCGCCTCATCAAGCAAAACGCCCGAAGATGAATTGGGGGGATCGCATGGGGTCGGTCCTCCACAACCATTTTATTCCGAGCTTCGCGGTGCCCCGGTTCCGTGGACATGCCCGGCACAGGGCACCACCCCTCCGTTCCCGATGTGCCTCTCCGGAGTCCGATTTTGCGCCAACAGCAGTCGCACGACAGTTTCCGATCAGCTGGAATCGGCCCCTCTGCAGACATTGGCCAAGCGGAGGTCGACCGGAAACTGTTCGCGCTCGGCCCTTTGGGCTGGACACCGGCGATTTGTGAAATATTCGGGTGACTCCATCACCCGCAGGGGTTGTGTCCCGTCGAGTGGTGTAACTCGGCGGTAGCGAAGCCGCTCGGGAGCGCGCCCTCAACAGCGCTGTAGCGAGCGAGCGGCTAGCAGCGGTCATCGATGTTCCCCGGTAGGGTCGGGTTGCTCACACCAACCTGATTCGAAGGAAGCACCGATGACCGATGCCATGATGAACCTGCGCATGCTCGTGGAGAAGACCCCCGACGCCGATATTCTGCGCGAGATGATCGGCTTTGCCGCTGAACGGCTGATGGAGATGGAGGTGGGTGCCTCCACCGGCGCCGGCTATGGCGAGAAGAACCCGTTGCGCACGGCCCAGCGCAACGGATATCGCGACCGGGACTGGGAGACGCGAGCCGGCACCGTCGAGCTGCGCATCCCAAGCTCAGGAAAGGCACCTACTTCCCTTCGTTCCTGGAGCCGCGGCGCATGGCTGAGAAGGCGCTGACGGCGGTGATCCAGGAGGCTTACATTCAGGGCATCTCGACCCGCTCGGTCGACGACCTGGTCAAGGCCATGGGCATGAGCGGCGTCTCCAAGAGCCAGGTCAGCCGGCTCTGCGAGGAGATCGACGGCAAGGTGAAGGCCTTTCTCGACCGGCCGATCGAGGGCGACTGGCCATATCTGTGGGTCGATGCCACCTACCTGAAGGTGCGCCGCGGCGGCCGCATCGTCTCCGTCGCTGTGATCATCGCCGTCGGCGTCAACACGGACGGCCGGCGCGAGGTGCTGGGCATGGAGGTCGGCACATCGGAAGCCGAGCCGATCTGGACAGAGTTCCTGCGCAAGCTAACTCGGCGTGGCCTGCGCGGCGTCAGGCTCGTCGTTTCCGATGCCCACGAAGGCATCAAGGCGGCGGTTTCCAAAGTTCTGTGCGCCACCTGGCAGCGCTGCAGGGTGGGGCTGTTGAAGAAGTGCTATGTATCTGATTCAATTGAGCAGTCGTTGATTCTCTGGAGCCTCCACGATGCTCGGCCGTAAGGAACGCGATCAGCTTGAACTGTACATGTGCGGCTCGCTTCGGGATCTGGTCCCTGACGATCACGTATTGGTAAAGGTCGATCGAGTTCTCGACCTCTCCTGGCTACACGAGGAGGTGGCTGAGCTTTATGCGGCGGGCTTCGGCCGACCCGGCATCGACCCGGAAGTAGCAGTCCGGCTGATGCTTGCAGGCTTTCTTCTCGGAATTGTCCATGACCGTCGGCTGATGCGCGAGGCTCAGGTAAACATCGCTATTCGCTGGTTTATCGGCTTCGGTCTGCACGAAGCTCTCCCGGACCATTCGTCGTTGACCCGTATCCGTCAGCGCTGGGGTGCAGAACGTTTCCGAACTATCTTTGAGCGGACGGTAAAGGTCTGCGTAGCGGCCAAAGTCGCCAAGGGTGAGGTCGTTCATGTCGACGCCTCACTCATTCGGGCCGACGTCAGTTGGGAAAGTCTTGCGGTCCGCCATATAGATGCGGTCACCGACGCCAACGAAGCCGCTGAGAGCGAACGAAAAAGCCGCAAAACAGGCAAATACAAGAAAGTCTGCGTCACCGACCCTGACGCGTCCATGGCGACCAACGGGCGTAATCGGAGACTGGAGCCGGCCTACAAGCAACATGCCGTGGTGGATGATGCTTGCGGCGTAATTTTAGATGTGGAGGTCACCACAGGCGAGATTAATGAGGGGCAAGTCATACTCAGTCGTCTCGACGCGGTCGCCGCGATGACCGGCACGATAATCAAAACGGCAACGGCCGACGCCGGCTATGCGTATGCTAAGGTGTTCGCAGGAATGGAGCAACGCGCGATCGAAGCGGTTATTCCGGCAAAGGCAGAGCCAATCCGTAGCCCTGTGCCTATGCGCCGCTTTCGTTATGACGCCAAGCACGACACCCTTAAATGTCCGCGTGGCAAGATGCTGAAGGCGGGCCGTGCCGTTAAACATGGGCGCTTCTTTACATCTCGCGCGGCCGACTGTCGGCACTGCGATCTGGCGCGACTTTGCCTTTCCAATGGCCGTGTGAACAAGGCGGTAGTGCTCGGCGATGACTATCCGGCACTCCTGCGAGCTCGTCGCCGAAGAGAACGATGGTCGGACGAGGACCGAGCTTTGTACCAGCGTCACCGCTGGCGCTCAGAGGGATATCACGGCGAAGCGAAGACTTGGCACGGGCTATCGAGAGCGATCCGGCGCGGCCTCATAAATATGAAAATCCAAGCCTATCTGACGGCTGCGGCAGTCAACTTGAAACGACTGGCGAGTGCTTTTCTGTCAATTTTGCTGTTCGTGTACAGCCAAGAAGCTACCAGTTCAGCCCGACATCCCTTCAGGCAAAGGAAAGTTTTTGGAATTGGCTTGTCGGTGGCTTCCGCATAGCTCCGCCGACGATTGGTTCTTCAACAGCCCCAGGGTTCATTTCGCTCGCAACGTGCTGGCGCATGCCGGAAAGAGTGGCCGTCGTGTCGTGTCGGCCTTCATTGCCACCGCCTTCGCCCAGGAGACGGCAGAGGCGGCAAGCCTGCAATGGCGCGCCGTCGCCGACCAGATCCGCCCGAAAGTGCCGAAGCTCGCCGCCATCATGGACGAGGCCGAGCACGACGTCCTCGCCTACATGAGCTTCCCCAAGGAGCACCGCGTCAAGCTACACTCGATCAATCCGATCGAGCGACTCAATGGCGAGATCAAGCGGCGCACCGAGGTCGTTGGCATCTTTCCCAACGACGATGCCATCGTCCGCCTCGTCGGCGCATTGCTGCTTGAACAAAATGACGAGTGGGCCGTGCAGCGGGCTCGCTACATGACACTGGAAACTATTAGCCAGATGAGTGATGATCCGCTCATCAGCCTGCCGGCAGTGGCACGCTGATCAGTCCGGCCTACGCCGGAGAGCACGGCGACCAAAGCCGTCAGTTACACCACTCCAGTGGGCACGATCCCCGCAGACAGGAGTTGGAAGCTGCCAAAGCGTTTCACTCTCGCTCTTTGACCAAGGCCTACTAAGTGATCCGTAAATGGTGAGTCCGCCTTTGCGATCATCGCGTCGTCCATGGTCATAACGCATCTGTGGCCCATCGCGGAATTTGTTTCACTGTCATTCCGGGGTCGTGATAGCGACTGAAGAATTGACCGAGGCGAGCCTGATCTCAGTTTTGATGCATTTCGGATGACTAGCGCAGTTTCGGTGGATGACACCCAAGTGCGTGTAGTTTCCTGTTGAAATCGATGACGCCTACAATTAAATTATTCCGCGCAAGTCGACATGCAGTTTTATGCGCAGGGTCATAGCATGACGGTTATTCTTACAGCGTGCACTATGCGCAAGAGGTTTTCCCCAGTTCCTTGTTTGCAGGCCAAAAGCCTGAAACCTGGACCTTTGCAGTCTGTCGGGGCCGAATGGCGAGAGAGATTGGGACGCTCACAGCCGCAGGCACCGGCGATTGACGTTTACTCCGGGCGCAGCATCGCGGAAGCCCGTATAGCTGCGACGACTGTAAAGGCTCAACTGATGATCGCTTCAGCCGGCCTCGGGCTTCTCCGGGCTGACGAGTTGATCCCCAGCTATAACATCACGGTATCCGGCACCTCCGCAGATTCGATACTAACGAAACTGCCGCCCGGCACGAGCGAACGCGAATGGTGGGAAGAAATTTCCAACAAGGACCAGGTGCTTAGATTGGTGCAAAACTTGCAGCAGAAAGCGCAATCGCTTTTGCTGGTATCGCTCCCGGCTGCCTACTTGAGGATGCTCACGCCGCTCATCTTGTCACTTTCAGTTACGAGAGATGGCCGACTACGCCTTTTCACCGGCTCGGAGAAGATCGACATCGACGCGGCTCTCAAGCCGTTTCGCATGCCATATGATCGAAGGCTTGACGGTCCGGATAGCCCGATCGCAGGTACGCTCGGCGATTTTGCTCAGCGAGCACTTCGACATTTCTCGGCCACCGTTCTCCCCGCAGCACCGAATGGCAGCGCGTCCGAACATGCTGGTCTTGTCCAGGCCGAGCAGCGCTACTGGCGGAGACCGCATCGAACATCCGGAGCTCCGGTCAGTGACGAGGAAGTCATACGGCTTATAAGGCAGCACTGGGTTGGCGGCCGACCAGCAAGTCTTTCATTCTTCCGAGGTGAGCTCGGTGTGGCGTGCGAGCAGCGCCGATTTTCCCGATTGGTCGCAGTTGTACGTGGAGAAAAGACGCCGCAATGAGCGACTCGCAGCACATTGCGGTCCGGGCTGTTAAGACACAGCAAGGCTATGGAACCGACGTTTACGCATTCTTCCTTCCCGGATCGGACGTGATGAAGATCGCGGAAATCAGCCGGATCAAACGGGATGAGGCCGAACTCCAGGGTTTCCAGCGTCAGGAAATTCGAAGCCACGTCAACTCGATCGTTGAATTCCTGGACAGTGGCCCCGTCTTGTTCCCGAATGCAATCATATTGGCCTTGTCAGATGAGGTTGCTTTTACAGCGGCTAGAGGATCCAAGCCATCAGAAGCCGTGGAGATTGTGACATCTGGGACGCTACGGATCCCGGTACGCTCAGAAGGCAAGAAGGTTGCTTGGATTGTCGACGGCCAGCAGCGATCGCTCGCGCTGTCTCGCGCTAAGAACAAGGATATTCCGGTTCCAATCATCGCATTCGTGTCTCAGAACATAGAGGTCCAGCGACAGCAGTTTATCCTGGTCAACAAGGTCAAAGCGCTCGACACGAGATTGATCAACGAATTGCTTCCGGAAGTCAGCACGCTGTTGCCGAGGGATCTTGCGGCCAACAAGCTTCCGAGCGAACTCTGCAACCTTCTAAATACCCATAAGGACTCGCCGTTCTTTCAATTGATTAAACGGCGATCTGATCAAAAGGCCTCGTCTGCAGTTGTAAGCGATTCTGCATTGATTGCCGCGATCAAGGCAAATCTGAAAGCGCCAACGAGCGCGCTTAGCCAATACACGGGCCCGGACGGCACGTCCGACGCGGACGAGATGTTCCATGTCCTTGTCAAATATTGGAGCGCCGTGCGCGACACCTTTCCTGAGGCCTGGGGCAAGAGCCCGGAGAAAAGCCGGTTGATGCACATGGCGGGGATCCGGGCGATGGGATCGCTGATGGATCCAATCATGCTGCGGGCGGAAAGCGTCAGCGATGCCGAAGAGGATATCAGACGCTCACTGGAAAGGCTTCGACCTTATTGCTGCTGGACTGACGGAAAATGGGACGAACTGGGTTGGAAATGGAATGATGTACAGGGCACGTCACAGCATATCGACCGCCTTTCGCAATACCTCATCCAACTAGATCGCAAATTATCGAAGGCGTCTCGATGAAGTTTATTTTTGCAGACAGCCTCGATCACGTCGATCCAGGCTATGATTTTCTAAGGGATCGGTATTCCGAGGGTCGGACACCGTATTGGGACGACGCCTATCCGCATGAGATCATGGGCTACGCGCCCTACAAAGGCATGCTCGTCTCGAGAGGGATCGTGGGCGGTGCGGCTGTCGGTGGTAAATATACCGAAGCCCAAGCTATGCGGTTCCGTCGTGTTGGAGCCCGTGAGTTCCTGCGTCTCGACAAACCGCAATTCAAGGAGCTCCCGATTTTCGGCGATTGCGGTGCTTTCACCTATCACAAAGAGGACAAGCCGCCTTATACGCCCGAGGATACGGCTGAGTTTTACGACGACGCCAAATTCACTCATGGATGTTCGGTCGACCATATTATCTTCGACTTCGACGAAAGCTTGAAAGGCTTCGAAGGCGGGACCGAAGAAGCGCGCCGGCGCTTTGAGATCACTCTAGAAAATGCATCAGCCTTCAGATCTGCGACAGCTCATATGTCCGGGCGATTTACGCCTATGGGTGTGATCCAAGGATGGTCGCCGGGCAGTATGGCTGAGGGTGCACGCAGGCTCGTTTCCATGGGTTATGACTACCTGGCGCTCGGCGGTACAGTTCCGCTCAAAGCCTCACAGATTAAGGCCTGCCTTGCCGCAATTCGCGCGGTCGTGCCGGAAAAGACCCAGCTTCACATTCTCGGGTTCGCGAAAGCCGACGAGATCGATACCTTCGGCCCGTTCAAGATCACCAGTTTTGACACGACGTCACCGCTGATCCGGGCCTTCAAGGATGCCAAGGCGAATTATTATCTGCCGACGACGAGCGGAAAGCTCGAATACTATACGGCGATTCGAGTGCCCCAGGCACTCGAGAACCCGAAGCTGATCCGATTGGCCAAGCGCGGTTCGCTCAAGCAGGAGCAACTCGTGTCGATGGAGAAAGATGCACTTGCTGCATTGAGGTCCTATGACCGCGGTGAAGCACAGTTAGACGAGACGCTTGACATCGTTCTCGCGTATGCCGCGCCAGCAGTCATGGGGGCTCCGTTAGAAGAGCTACCTGACGCAAAGGCGGTCAAGGACTTAGGGGAACGCTACAGGCGGACGCTCAGCGATCGGCCTTGGCGCAAGTGCTCGTGCGCTATCTGCCAAGCCCTCTCAATCGAGGTTGTTCTTTTCCGAGCCAGCAATCGAAACAAGCGTCGAGGCATTCATAATTTGGGCGTGTACAACGCCCTCGTCAATCAACTTCCAGCGAATAGTGACCGAAATGACAGCACTCAATTTTCCAGCGATTCGAGCCAGGCAGAGCGAAACGCACACAGTTCTTTCCTTTGCAGCGCTAGCGTCTGAACTACAAAAATTCGCCCTGATCGAGAGGGTGGCGAGAGATGCTGAAGGCGCGCTGAGCGGGTTCCAGCGTCCGCAGATCGCTGGGCATATACGAGAAATTCGAGACTACCTGGAAAAGCCCGAGGCGATCCTGCCAAATCCTATTGTGGTCGCGTTCACGAACAGCGTCAAAGTCAAGGACGAACGTCCAGACGGTCGATGCACTGTCGAGATCGACACTGCATATGGTGCGCCTGGCCTCGTCGTAGATGGTCAACAACGCCTGACAGCTCTGGGACAGGTTGAGGAAAAAGATTTCCAGGTTTTCGTATCGGCGATCATCTGCCGTGACGACGAAGAACTTCGTCGACAGTTTGTGTTGATCAACAACACGAGACCGCTTCCGAAATCGCTGATTTATGAACTGCTTCCTACCGTGGCAGGCCTACCACGGCGCCTGGGCGATCGATCTGTGGCCGCTGAAATCGCCGCGCGCCTGAACTATGATGAAAGCTCCTCGCTAAAGGGGAAGATTTATCAGCACACGAACCCGACAGGGATCATCCGCGACACTGCCATCCAACGCGTCATCATCAATTCGATGAGTGATGGCGTAATGCGCGAGATGATCCGCGAACCGGACGGTAACGACCTTAGCTTCCGCCTTATCAGCGAGTTTTATCGCGCTGTTCAGTTCGTGTTCCGCAGCGAGTGGGAAGAGCACACACCGAAAACCTCGCGTCTAGTGCACGGCGCTGGGATCATGGCGCTGGGCTACGTGATGGAGGTTCTAGCGCTTCTTGACGGAGCACGCACCTGGCAGGAGTTTTCGAGGGGACTTGCCTGCCTGGTCGACGGCACCGCCTGGACTTCGGGCGAATGGAACTTCGCAGACAGTGATAGACGCCACTGGAAATCCATCCAGAACGTCAACCGGGACATCGTCACCTTGGCACAGTATCTCATCGGCATCGTCAGGGCGGACGTAAAACGGCGTCGCAGCACTCCAACCGACGCGTCGGCCGATCCGAAACCGCCCAAGGTCGCGAGCGCGACATGAGCTACGCTGTCAAGGAACTCTTCAAAACGCTGCAGGGGGAAGGCGCTCAAGCTGGCAGAGCCGCCGTGTTCTGCCGGTTTTCCGGCTGCAATTTATGGTCCGGGAGAGAAGAGGACAGAGAAAAGGCGATCTGCAAGTTTTGCGACACTGACTTCATCGGTACCGACGGGGTTGGCGGCGGTAAGTACCACGATGCAGAAAGCTTATCGCGGTCGATTGCGACGACCTGGGGCGAAAGTAGCCGCAACAGGTACGTCGTCTTCACGGGCGGAGAGCCACTGCTGCAACTTGATGCCGAACTAATCGATGCGGTGCACCAAAGCGGCTTCGAAATTGCAATAGAGACGAACGGCACCCTTGAGCCGCCGGCAGGTATCGATTGGATCTGCGTCAGTCCCAAGGCGGGTGCTCCGCTGAAACTCCGATCGGGCAGCGAGCTTAAACTCGTTTACCCCCAGCCGGACCTCCTTCCTGACGATCTTAAAGACCTGCAATTTGACCATTATTTCCTCCAGCCCATGGACGGGCCTGGTCGGGTTGAGAACACCGCTGCGGTTACCGAATTTTGCCTCCAGAACCCGCAGTGGCGGCTCAGTCTGCAAACTCACAAGATGATTGGGATCCCATGAAAATCACGCAAGCATTCACTTTCGAGGCCGCTCATCGGCTCCCGCACGTGCCGGCCACGCACAAGTGCCATCGTATGCACGGGCACTCCTATCGGGTCGAACTGCAACTCGACGGTCGGGTGAACCCAGATACCGGGTTCGTCATTGATTTCTTCGACGTCGAAAAGGTCTTTGGGCCTCTTCTTGGGCAACTGGACCACCACACGCTCAATGACATTGCAGGACTTGAGAACCCGACAGCCGAGAACATTGCCGCTTGGATATGGGAAAGGGTCAAACCTCTGCTTGGTGAACTGAGTTCAGTGAGAGTCTTCGAGACGCCCTCCTGTTGGGCAGAGTACGACGGTAATTAGAGAGCGATCGGAGACCGACATGACGGCGACAGCACTTGTTCTGTTTTCGGGAGGCCAGGATTCAACGACTTGCTTGGCGTGGGCACTCGATCGGTATGACCGCGTCGAAACAGTCGGCTTCGACTATGGACAGCGGCATCGCATCGAACTCGAATGCAGAACTAAGCTGCGCAGCGAGCTTCGAGACATCGGCAAAAAATGGGCCGAACGGCTCGGCGATGACCACACGATTTCACTCGGTGCGCTCGGGGAGATTTCCAACACGGCCCTTACCAGCGATATCGCCATTGAGATAGCTGACACCGGCCTCCCCAACACATTTGTTCCGGGACGCAATCTGATCTTCCTGACATTCGCGGCTGCATTGGCATACCGACGGGGGTTGAAGCACATTGTCGGCGGCATGTGTGAAACCGACTTTTCCGGTTATCCCGACTGCCGCGACGATACGATCAAGGCTCTCCAGGTAGCACTGAACCTCGGAATGGAACGGCGGTTTGTGCTCGATACGCCGTTGATGAGGATTGATAAGGCCGAAACCTGGAGATTGGCGAAACGCCTCGGCGGGTCGAAGCTGGTCGATGTGATCGTGAGAGATAGCCACACTTGCTATCTTGGCGAGCGCGGTGATTTGCACGATTGGGGCTACGGCTGCGGGAAATGCCCAGCCTGCGAGTTGCGGGCGAGCGGCTACGAACGCTTCTTGGCACAAGAAGTTTGATTGGCGAGAGGAGGTCGTGATGAACTTAACAAACAAGCGGTGGATTGAAGGCGGGATCTTCCTGGTTGGTTTTGCCGCCTGCATCCCCCTCGCAAACTACATGATCGGAAACGTTGGAACCGTCTGCGTGCCAGACGGACCATGCCTTATTCCGGTTGGACCAGGGCTGACAGCGCCGAGCGGTGTGTTGCTGGTTGGGCTTGCGCTGGTGCTGCGCGATCTGGTTCAGCGCCGACTTGGGCTCTTATGGGCAATCGGCGCGATCGTGATCGGCGCATTCCTGTCCACGACTTTCACCCCCCCTGCCCTCGCTCTCGCATCGGCTGCGGCCTTCCTGACTTCCGAAGTCGTCGACCTTCTGGTTTTCACACCGCTGCAAAAGAAAGGCCTCGTGAAGGCTGCCATGGCGAGCAGCATCGCAGGCTTGATTGTCGACAGTATTATGTTCCTGTGGCTCGCCTTCGGTTCGCTTGAGTTCCTGGCCGGGCAGGTGGTCGGTAAGACAATCATGGTCATTGCCACGCTTCCGGTCCTGTATTGGATGCGCGATCGCGATCGTCGATTGGGTTTGTTACCAGCATGATCGTCAGGTCGCGATCCGCATTGTGCGAACCCGGCGTCTTGGCGCTGCATTATCGTCTCGATAGTGCCTTCAAAACCATTCCGATTCTGTGCCGCTGGGGCCTCTCTGCTGATCGACGATGCTTGGGTAACGCGCAAGATTTTCGGACCAATCGGCTCCACGGTGGCTGATCAATGCAGCCGCAACCGTAGCAGCCGCCTGTCGACTAGCCGAACGATGTGCCGCTCGTCTCGTTGCCGTTCCGAAACCGTTGCAATTCCCGCATCCAAGGCCAAATGACATCAGCCTCCGGCCGCGCGAACTCTGCGTTCGAGGGCCCGGACAATACTAGCGCTACCTGTCCCTTGCACATATTCGAGGCGATCTCGTACCTTATCGAACGCACGATAAACTGCATGTTTGGCCGCGCCCCACACGAACAAGATGACATCGGCCGTTGCTGCTGACGCGGTGCCTTCGCCTGCAGCATGATCGGTGACTAAGACGACATGGGCTTGCGTGCGATCTTCGATTTGCGCGGCCGCTTCTCGCGCCGCGCGTTCATGCAACGAGACGATTGCGATCTTCCTGAACCCCGCCGCAAGCAGCGGGTCGTCCGCGGAGTGGAGGGGCAGCCAATCGACACCGAGCGCTTCGTCGGTCGCAGTCCCGTCCAGACCGAGGCGGCGACCAAGCCGATACCAGAGATACCGATCCGCGACGGAAAAGCCTTCATGATCGACGTTTATGAGCCCGGCGCCTGCATACCATAGCCCTAGATAGTCTTGAGCGCTGCTCTGCTCGGTGAGAAGCTCTAGAGCTTCGCCGAGCCAGGCAAGGCGCGAGCGGACCGGCCGGGCTTCCCACCAGCGGGTGATCATGGTTGCGACAGCCGCTTCTAAGTGGCCGTTGAGACGTAGCAGCGCGTCCGCCATGGTGAGCAGCAACTGCCCGTCTATCGGATCGGTGGACAGGGCACGACTCGACGACCAGATGTCGAGCACCGTCTCATAGAGCCCGAGCCGTTCTCGGCGCGGAAACCGCTCTTCGCAGACATAGGCGTCGATGACGGTCGTCAGAACTTGATCGGCTTGGGCGCGCTTTTTCGTATCCGCTATAATTTCCGAGTCCGTGAGGAGCTCGATGAGGAAGTCGCCGTCACCCGGATCGCAGGCATCGGGCATCAGCGCGGCGTGCTGGAGAAGCGCGGCCAATGGCTCGCGTGCGCTGGTCGCAACGAGCGCAGGAACGTCTGACCAGCCGAGCGGCAGCGCGGGCTCGGCCGTGACGGCGACCGGCGCGACTCTAACCGTTTCAAGCTCGGCAACAGATGGCTGGAGGGGCTCCCCAAACGCCGGCTCGACCGACTGGGCTTCGGTCTCTGGAGCGGGTTGCCCCGCGGGTTCTAAAATCGGCAGTGGTGCGATCGGCGGCGGGCTGGCGACGAGCGCGGCAACAACCGTATCGCCCGCGAAACGGTCTGCCAGTAAATGAAGCCGGCGCGCATCTTCCGCGAGCGCCGCGTCATAGGCGGCCATGCGCACAATCCCGGTATCGGCATCGTCCGCGGGGTGACCGGCAAGCCCGGAAAGCCGGTCGTGTAAGGGAAGATAGGCCGCGAGAGCGGCCTTGATGTCACCGGCGGCCTCGAGATCGGCCAAGAAGACCGCATGATGGGCGAGGAGCACGCTTTCGATGACGCGCTGGGGCACGCGCATCGAAAGCAGGTTGTCTAATTGCGGGTGATCGACGATCGCCTGATCGTCGCCAAAGGCAGCGGCAACGCGAATGCTCATCGAGAGCGCATTCGACGCCGTATCAAGTTGGCGCTGGTCGATCTCGTCTATGGCCTGGAGCGCCATGTCCCGGTCACCGGTCGCGAGCCCCAACGTGAACTGGCGGCGCAACATTTCAAGGGTCGGGCGCAGCTGCGACAGGCGGGCAGGTGCTTGCGCGATGACCGCGCGCATTGTGGCCAGGCGCGCAATGACATGATCGGTGTCGGCGGGACGACTGTGCCAGCGAAAATAGCCCTGCGGCGACTGCGCCAGTAGAAGCGCCCCCATTCGTCCGGCCGGGCCGCCATCCGAGACGATCGGTGGCGAGGATTCCCAGCCAAAGCTCGGGAGAACCCAGCACCGCAGGTCCTCGATCACGCACCGGAGCTGCTCGGCCGTCGGCGCGAGGGTCACCCACATGAAATCCTGTCGGCGCGGATAGGGTAGGGAAGCGGCCTTTCCGCCGAGCGCGGCGGCTATCTCGCCGGCGAGCGGATGGTCGGCGGAAATGCTGCCGCACTGGGATAGCGAAAAGGCCAAATCCCCGGGAAGTCGGGCGCCAAACATGTCGAGCACCGTGATGATTGAACCGCTGCCGCTCATGCTAGCGTCTTCCAATGGCGGTCGAACTCGAGATAGGCCGCCGCGATCTTGGGGGGCACGCCGTTGCCGACCACGCTATGATACACGACCTTCTCGCCGCGCACGCGCACTCCGTGATGGGTGATATTCATCGATCCCTCGATGTAGAAGGTCGGAGCGAGAATACCCTTTTCGTGGAACTTGCTGTCGCCGAGGCGATACGACACGCGCGACACATGCTTGAGTGCCGGAATGCTCATGAAGGCGCCGGAACGGTCGTTATCCGTGGTAAGCAGGCGGACATCGAGCTTGGTGGAAAGCACGCTCAGATAGTCCGAGAAACGGATCCATGGCTGCTCGGCGAGACCCGGAAACAGCGCAGCAAAATCCCGGAAGCGGTTATCGAACAGATCGAAGTCGGTGATCCAGGGACTTGCGAAATAGGCCGGCCGGTGATGCTCGCCCAAGAGCAAGAGCGACGCCAGCGCCGAGCGCAGCAGGTCGGGAAGCGGCCAGCCGCCACCATGTGTCCAGATGTCGCGGCTTTGCAGCACTGGTCGCATCACCGAACTCCCATATTGCGGATTTCAACGTCGACCCGCCAGCTGTCGGAATCGCGCGATACTCCGCTTAATACCGGCCAGACAAGCAGATAATCGCGCTCGAACGGCTCCGTGAGGAGGGTCTGCAGTGCCCGCGCGATTTCCCCAAGGTCGTCGGTGCCGCCGATGATCTCGATTCGATCCTCGCTCGCCAGGAGTGCATAGAGCCGCTCAATCCAGCCCGGCGCCACCGAGAGCGAGGGCGTCTCGGGCCGCGAAGCGCGCAGCCACTGGGTTGTCAGCTCGCGCGTTGGACGAATGTCGCGCGCGAAACGATTGGTGTTAGCAAGGCATTGCGGACAGCTGTCGTGACAGCCGGGCAGCAGAAAATCTTGGATCCGCGCGAAAAGTTGCGCCTCGGTTGGTTGCTGCCCGGTCATGCGCACGATCATCGCCGAGAAGCGTCGGCGGAGATAAGGGGAGTCGACCAACAGGTAGGCGAAGACACGTGCATCAATCGGCGCACCAAGCCGCCCTTCCCTGTTCGCCCACAACCGGTTGAGGCCGTCGAACCAGGCGTCGGTGGTCCGGTCGCTGCTCGGCTGGAGCAGACGGCCGATCACTGCGACGATATTCTGGCGCGATGCGCCGAGACCCGCTTCCTCCAGAGCCGCGGTGAGACTCGCTTGTGCGGACAGAGTTTGCTGATAGCCGCGCGCAAGCCGCGCGGCGTCGAATGCGTCTGCGAGCACTCCGGAAGTGCGGGCGTGCGCGACGACCGCGATTAGGCTCTCGCTGATATGCGCGCGAGTGCAGAAGGCAAGCGCGTGCGCCAGGGCCCGTTCGAACGTACCTTCGCCGTCAAGCGACATTTGCACGAAAGCTTCGATCTGCCCGATGCCGCCCGGCGCGCTTTCTGAAATGACGATCAGCGGATCCCCGCCATCGTCGAGGACATCGACGATGAGATCACTCTCACCGACATCAGTCGCGATCGCATGGGCGGCGCTGAGGCAGGCCTCGGCGAGCGTTCGCAAATGGCGCTGGCGCAGCCAGGCCTCGAAATCCTCGCCAAAATTGGCCCAGAGCGCAGTCTCGGCGCGCGCGATCTCCGCCGCGCAGGCAGCATTGGACCAGAGCGCCTCGAGCCGCTGACGCGCCTTGCCGCCGGCATGATGATCATCGGCATCGTCATCGTCGAGCGCGGAGACGCTGAACATGCGCGAGAGGACCCGCCCGATCGCGGCGACCCGCTTGCCGTCGAGCCGCGCTTGCGCCGCTTCGAGGCTGCACTTGCCCTTGAGCGCGGTCGCGGTGAGCATCGCCAGACTGGTTTGCCACACCCATTCGAGCGTGAAGCTGCTCGCCGTTTCCCGCAGCAGCGATGAACCCATAAGCAGATGCTTGAAATAGTCCTGGCGCAACCGGCCCATGGTCGCGTCATCGAGAGGTGGGCGGGCGCGCAGATGCTCTTCGCGAATTTGGAACACAAGGGCGTCGACCGTCTGCTCGAAGCCGACGGGCTCGCGCACGACCTCGCCATCTTCCGAAGTTGAGGCCAGCAGGATGGTGCCGCGGCGTTCGACGCCGCCGTTCATCAGGATGTCGAAGCGGCCTTCGCTGGCGCGGCGGCGAATCAGCACTGCATTGAGGTCGCCGTGCAGATAAGCGCGCGTGTTCTTGAAGATAGCCTGCCAATATTGCCGGCCGAACAAGGGAAGCGAACGCCCATCGCCGACATGCTCGGCGCTGCTCACCCAAAGCCAGGCGGCGTTACTGCTGTCCTTGACGTCGCCCGGCCGCTCGACCAGCGCCATGCGAAGCGGCTGGAGCGCTGCCGAGGCATGGTCGTTGCCGGTGGCAATACTTTCAGGGAAGAGTTGCCGCGCCGGCAACATGACTGGACTGGGCGCGGTGAGAAGTAGCTCCGACCCGGCGAGCCAATAGCCGCGCTCCTGGCGACGTACCGAAAAACGCTTGGAGACGCGCCCCGGACAGGATTCAATGAGCTGCGGCGCGATCCCGCGGGTCTCGTCATCTTTGGTCGTGCCGGGGAAGTTGACGGTCACATCAGATGCAGCCAGATCGGCGAATGAGGCGGCTGGAATGAAGCTGGGGAGCGGCTGGCGCGCGCCACTGTCCTCAAGCTTATTACCTCGGCTCGGGTCGGCGAACCGCCATTCCGCCTCGAGCTTGCGCAACAGCGATGGCACGGCGTGACGCAGCACCGGCCGCGGCGATTCCCAGAGCATCTTGTCAACGACCCGGTCGATGTCCTCGTCGCTCGCCGAACCGAACCGCTGAGTATGGCGCACCACCCAGCCGAGCTCGCGGTGGAAGGCGGCGTAGTCGTCGCCGAGATCGAGCAGGCGGCGCAGCAAGGCGATCGCGCGTCCGCGCGCGGCCGCGTCATGTTGGCGGGGGCGCCGCAGATAGCGCACCGGGTCCGCGGCGCCTACCCGCCGGCCCAGCCAATCGAGCAGGAAGCTCGTCGCCTGGACATGCTGCACATAGGGATTGAGCAATGGCACCTTAATCGACTCGACGTCAGGCTTGAACAGGCGCTCGCTGTTCTGAAACAGCCAGCGGTCGCGGCCCCAGTCCGATAGCACGACGAGCGTCGTCGGTCGCGAACCGCGCGTGCGCCCGGCGCGGCCCTTGCGCTGCAGGAAGGAGGCGATGCTGCGAGGCGCCTTGTGGTGAATGACGGCGCCAACATCGGGGTCGTCATAGCCGACCTCGAGACTCGCGGTCGCGACGATGATATCGGAGGAGGTATCGGCGCCTGGGTCTTGCGAGCTACAGCGGCTGACCCGAGCACTCTGGCGCAGGTCATAGCCGAGCGTGTCGGGCAGCGACCAGATCTGGCCGTCCACGAGCATTGCAAGTTGGGTTGCCTGGCTTACCGTCTGTCCAGATTTGTCGGGCGGCAGCCGATATTGGGCCAAGCGGTTCCACTCGGCGTCATCGAGATCGGGCAGCCAGCGGTTCAGGCTGTCGAGTTGGTCGGTAAAGCCGAAGACCTTGCGCAGATAGAGCGACCGACCGGCGAGGCTATCCCTCGGCGGATAGCTGACATGGGTGGGCGTCAGCAGCCGTGATTGCAACATGGCCGCCTGGATCGATGTGGCGAGCAGCGAGGCGCCGGACGCGGCGTCGCTCTTGACGATAACGGTGTAATCGCGGCCCTCCGGCGTGAGTTCGTCATTCGTCGGCGTGCATTCGACGACGCGTTCGGGATTGACGCAGCCGATCGTAGCGAGATGTTTGGGCGCGTCGCGCAGCGTCGCCGACAAACCAACGACATGCAGGCCCTTAAGCCGTGCCGCCTGACGCCAACGTGCGATAATCCAGGGAGCCTGGGCGCCGCTCAGCCCGCTGTAATTGTGGACCTCATCGAACAGGAACAGCCGCGGCTTCTCTTCGACCCCAATGCCGAATGTTTTGGCCCAGAGCGGATTGCCTAGTTCGCGGTGCATCATCTCGAGCGACAGGAACAGGATATCGGGCGGATTGGCCTGCAGGCCTTCGCGGGTCAGCTGGATGACGGCATCGGGGATCTCCGGCGACTCGTCGAGCGCGTCGACGCGATATAGCCTGGTCCGTCCTGCCTTGCGGTCGGCATCGAGCCAGACGAGTTCGCCGCGGCTAGCATGGAACGGCGCGCGCAGGAAGGGCACCACCCATCCGCGGTTGTGCAAGCGCTTCCATTGTTTGAGGAACGGGCTCTTATCGCTAAGATTAAAATGGTCGGCGGGGGGAAGATCCCCCAGCAATGCGCCGACCGTGATGGGCCGCCTGCCGTTGGCGTTGAGCAGTGGGCTGAGCTTACCCGCCTCGGCAATCGCTTCGCGGAGCTGATCGGCGAGCAGGACATTTCGCGGATAGATCGCAATGACCTTGGTGAAGCGATCGGCCGGTTTGCCGAGTTCGGCGGCGATTGCGGTGAAGGCGGGAATGTAGAAGGCCTTGGTCTTTCCCGCGCCGGTGCTCGCGCAGACCACGGTCCCGCTTTGCTCCTCGGCACCATAGGATCGGAAGATTCGCTCGAACGAACGCACCTGGAACCCGGCAAAGGTGAAGGTGCCGCCATCGGGCCGGGACGCAAGAGCCTCGAACACTGCGCGCTGGAATGCCGGCTGTGGCGCATGCGGCGCCATTCCAGCCCATGCGGTGTCGGCGGCGATACCGATCGCCGGATAGCGGCGCGGCGCGAGATGGAGCTTCATGTCTGCGACGAGGCGGCGACCACTCGCCCAGTCCTGATAACTGAAGCGCTGGCGCAGATGCGCCAGCAGTCGAAGCCCTTCGGCGAAACGGCTGCGGACGCGGCCCGAGCCATCGGGGATCAGATGGAGGAGATCGACGCGCCGCATCTGGGTTAGCAGGCTGCCGAGTTCGAGGCCGTCTGCTTCAAGCACTTCCCAGGCGTTGCGCAACTGATCGGGGGCGTCTGACTCGATGAGAGTCGAGAGGTCGGTTTCGTCGAAGGCGACGTCGTAGAAGCCCCAGTTTTGGAGCCGCTGCTCGCATTCTTCGATAAAATTGAGGAAGTCCGAAATGAACGAAGGCGATGCCGCAGCCATTTAGAACCCGACTTTCAACAGCGACCAGACGGCCGGATGGGCATCAAGGAACGCGATGACCTCGGCTTCCTGGAGGTCCCTAGCTCGCGCGCGACCGTTCGCGGCATCTACCATGAATTTGCCGGCACGCCCCTCCAGACCTAGTTCCGCAATCGAGGCAGGAATGCGAGCCGCGTTGGCGACATAGGCGGTCGCCTCCTGCGGCGTTGTCGGCGGGCAGTCGCGCCACTCTTCAAGGCGCACGATAGCGGCGTTGAGCTTATCGGCACCGGGCAGCGAGGCGCGTTCCGCTGCAACGGCTAGCGGCCTGAAGCGTGTCCCGTGCCCGTCGACCAGTGTCCGCCACCCTTTGTTGATAGCGGCTGTCGCATTTTCAAGGCGCTCGTTGATAGCGGTTAGCGCCTCATCGCTCCGCTTGCGATCGAAACCCGATCCGCTTTCGAGGCGCGCCTTCAATCGCAGGGCGGAGGAGGATGCCTGCGCCAGCCCCTGTTTGGCCCTTTCGACGAAATCCGTCCCCCCCACGGGTTCGAGTGCAGAACTCAGACTGCGCAATTCCTCGGCACGGTCCGCCGAGATCCTGAGCTTATCTCGGACAGCGATCATCTCCCCCAACTGGATGGCACGTCTCTCCTTGTCGGGGATAACCGCCATGCGCGTGACGAGGTCGGAAATCCGGCTCATGCCCATGCCTCCTGAATGCCACCGACCCGCGCTAGTTCTGCAATGATCTCGCTCTCGAGCACGTCAGGGTCGCCCTCCGCGCTCAAATGGGCAAGCTTCGCCTCGGCATGCTCACTCGCGGCCTCAACAACAAGTCGACAGCGCTCGATGATTGCCGCGACTGCTTGCAAGGCCGCAGCATCGAAGAGCAACACCTGGGTGTCCTTTGTCCCTTCCGCGACCGCGGCGGCATTCGCCAGCACCTGCGCAAATGTGCCGCTACGATCCACGATCCTTTCGCGCTTGAAGAAGTCGATCTCGCTGGGCGGCCACCGGAATGCTGATCTGAGCAGATCTATCAAACGGGCGGTGTCGGCGATGAACTCAACCAAACCGGCATAGTCTCCACCGGTCTCGCAGCCATACCGGGCGAGCACATAATCAATATCACCGACGAGATCGGCTATTGCCTTGCGCTCGCTCGCGATTGCGTCGGCCAGCCCCGCCCAACCCTTGAGCCCATCGAACGCCTGATAGCGTGACTTCCAATAATTCGCGAAGTAGTCGGCCGAGAGCGGCTCAATCGAGGGATCGGTGCGCGCGTCGGTGATCGCTTCGGTAATGATCTGGGGATCGATGACGACGATGCCGCCGGTTGCCCCTTGTGGAAGATTAGTCTCTTCAACGAGAAAGGATTGCAGCATTCGTCGTCGCTCAGGAAGGTCGTCGTAGAGTTTGCGCAGCGGTTCGGTGAGCACTGTCGGCAGCGTGATTGCCTCGGAAGACGTTACCCGCGACAATGCGGCAGGCGTATCGCGCGGCAGTTCGGCGCGGCGCTCGATCATAGCCGACATACACAGGAATTTGGTTGCATATTTGATCGGCTGCGTTGTTGACAGCCCGATCGGATCGAGGGCCGCGAGCATCCCGGCCTGATGTTTGCGCAGCCAACGCGCGACGATCCGCTTATACCGCTCGCCTTGCGGGAAGTCCCATGTCCCGCGGCCTTCGACGGTGAAATGGGTCAGGGCGCCCAGAAGGTCATAGCTCTCCTGATTGCGCACGAAGGAAAAGGCAACCCGCATTAGCGCCGTCTGCGTGGCGGCGTCTTCGATACGAATGGAATCTCGCCTCGCTTCGCGCAATAGACGCTGGGCAGGTACTGCTGGCGACCGGATATCATCAAGCGGAAGCGCGCCCTTCAGAAACGCGAGTAGCATTTCCTGGTAATCTCTCGGCGTTTCTAGCTTTTCGCCTGACCACCAGCGATCGAGCCGGTTAAGCAGATCGGCGAGCCGTTTCTGCGTTGCTGCATCAACCGGGGCTGAAGGCGGGGCCGGCGGTGGGTCGGGATAATGCGGCTTATCGCGAACCTGGTCGGCCGGAGCAGCATCGGCGGTTTTGGCGCTGAAGTCAGGAAGGCTGAACGGCCTTAGCAGCGCTTTAAGGTCGGCGGCGATTTCGGGTGCTTTGGCCTTGCGCGTCCAGGCTTCCACCAAGAGGCGCAAGCGCGCCTGATCGGCTGCGGGCCAGCCGCCCAGATAGGTCTCGGCGAGAGTCTGCCAGTCGGTCGGAGGCTGTCGGCGGATCGGCATTGTGAGGGGATGGCGGTCGCCCTGAGCGAGTGCATCGACATGGCGCATGACAGGCTTAGTGACATGATCAAGCAGTCCGCGCTGCGTCGGACGCACGCCGGTCTGGAAGTCATCAAGTTGGTTGAGCAGATAGGGCGCGGTGCCGGGCCTGAACGGAAACAGGCCGACGGCGGTGTCCCCAAAAGCGACTTTGCCGAATGAAGCGTGACACGCCTCGCGCACTGGGCAGTCGTCGCACGCGCTTATGCTGACGTCTCCGCCCTGCTGGCGATGGTTGGCAATCAGATCGACCTGCGGCTCGGGCAGGCGCACGGCGTTGAGATAGCGCGCGATGAACCGATCGATTTCCGCGCTATCGTCGGTCCAGGATGCTGCGGTGGCGTCTTTGGGAAAGGAGAGTATGAGACCGCTTCCGGCGATGCGCTGATACTGGTTATCGCGCAAGCGCTGGTAAGCCTGCTCGGTCATGCCGAGGATTGACGTCAGATCACAGAGGCTGGCATCGTCCTGCGGCTCGACCGCGTTGACGACCTCATCATCAAGCACCGAGAGCGTCGAGACATCCTCGATTAGCAGAATCAGCCGCTTATTCTCCTTGCGTAGATCCTGACGGATGGAGCGTAGGATCGTCGAAAGGGCGGCATTGCCGAGCCCGGTCAACTCACGCAATGCCGCGCGCAGGCTCTCGTTGCAGAGCCGCGCCGCATGTTCAGCCGACTCCGGTTCGTCGGCAAATTCGTCGATCAGCCGGCGGACATTGGCGGTGTTGAGGCCCGCGCTGCGCTGCTGCAGATTCTCAATGCGGAATTCGTCCGCGGTAAATCGCGGAAAGCTCTCGCGGTCGCGAACTTCACTTGGGCTGATCAGCTGCTGAATATTGCGGTCGATCACCCCGCCCTCACGGCAGAGCCAGGCACCGAAGCCCTCGGCATGGAAGGCTTCGGCGAGATAGCGGATGGTCCGTGGCAATGGCGGTTTGCCCGCTTCTTCCCAGCGAACGCCGAGTTCGAGATGGAGCTCGGTCGCGAGTTTCTTGCGCGCCTCTTTCTCAGAAATGCGATCGATCGCAGCTTGCACCGGTTCAAGATATTTATGGAAGCGGGCCGGCAGTTGCTCGACAAGCTGTTCGAGCGCATCCTTGAGACTGCCGGTGCGCCGGCGCACGAGCACGGGTAGCACATCAGAGAGCTGACCGGACTTTACCGCATGATCGTAGCGTAGCTTCACCCAATTGATGAGGTGCGATTTGCCAGTGCCTGGCGCTCCATGCACCAGCACGACATTCTCGCGCGCGCTGAGACGCACTATTTGTTCAAATACTTCAGCGTCAGTCAGCGTACGCTCGCCGCCGCGAACATGCGACACTGGCGCATGAGTTGCCAGGAAGCGCGAGGTACTTTCATCCCCCATAGCGGCGATGGTCCTCACCGTCGCCTCAAGATTGGCGTCGGTCCAGCAGGGCTGTCCCAAGCGCCCCGGCGCGACGATCGGCTCAGCCACTGGCGCGTGCTCCGTTGACTGGGATATAGCAGACGCTCGAGGCAAGATCGGACTTCAGATAGTCCTTATCACGGGGCGGTGCTGCCTTAGCGATGCTCCACCCATCGCTGTCGAGCGGGCAGTTGAGCACCAGTGCTCCGTCGAGATGCAGGTCGACCAGCGCGTGCGACAGTCCGAGCGAGATTGTGCGGGCGGACCGGTCCCAGCCCGGGTTGGCCCTGAGGAAGAGATGTCCCCCGTCGAGTTCGGGGCACTGCTCGGAGAGCCGCTCCATAAAGGCGTCGATAGAAAGATCGTGTCCCCGGCCGAAAATTGCCGGGAGCTTCCGGGTTAAGCGCTGGTACGGGTTGGGATGAAACCGATCATCCCCATCGTGCCACCCGAGCCCGCAATAGCGGAACCAGCGCCTGAGGCCGCGATATTTACTGTCGTTGAAGCGATTGTTCTGTTTGGCGCCCCCGAAGAGTTCGCGCTCAAAGCGCGCTTCCCAATGTTTTCCTGCCTCATTCCCGGAAGCCGCCGACTCGTCCCGACCAAGCAGGAAAGCGTAGAATAGTCCAAACCACGGTTCGATCTTGTCGTCGCTCAGCACTTTTTCGTCCACCGCCTCGACCACGGCCATCCGGGCGGAGCGATGGTCACGCGAGCGGCTGGCGCGGATCATGCCGTCGGCCTGATCCTCGATAAGATCGAGTTCACGCGCCGCAGTGATCGCACGCCCGGCCTGATCGCTCGTGCTCGTGCGACCCGGAAGCCCCTCCGGCTGAAGCAACTGGCGAATAGTCGGGGCGTCGAGCCTCCGGCCGCTCATAGAACGGACCACTTCGAGCAGCATCTCAACGCGGGCTGGTGTCGCTTCGGAATCGGTAAACATCATACTTGTATCAGCCATTCGTCATAGGAAGGAAAGAAGAACGCGCCCTCCTGGGTAAGCAGAACGCGGCCATTGGCATCGGTAATCTGCGCATCCTTGGGGAACAGGTGCGAGATCCGTGCGCCGGCACGCAGGCGCAACATCGCACGATCGGGCGTGCGACCGTGCAGACCGACTACATGGCAGCTGCCGTCGACATTGAGCCTGCCGATTTCTCGCGCGTCATCGAGCCGGTAGAAATGTCGACTGGCCGGAACGAGCCGCTCCGCTAGGGCTTCCGTCAACGGCCCAAGCAGGTCAGGCGCGCACAGAAAATGGAGAAGCCTGCGATCGCCAATTAGGTCGGCGACACGATCGGCCATCACGCCGATCGCCTTCGTCCCGGTCGAGAAGATGTCCAAAGA
Source organism: Sinorhizobium fredii USDA 257 (assembly GCF_000265205.3). Classification (NCBI taxonomy): domain Bacteria; kingdom Pseudomonadati; phylum Pseudomonadota; class Alphaproteobacteria; order Hyphomicrobiales; family Rhizobiaceae; genus Ensifer; species Ensifer fredii. The sequence continues at coordinate 476,035 of NC_018000.1, read as the reverse complement.
CACGATATCGAGCCTTGGTTCGGTCGGTCGCGATGGGTCGAAATCCAGGGCCGGAATGGAATGTCGATCAAACGGGACGTCGCGGCAATCGATGCACCCGCTACAGGCGACGATCGTTTCGGCGCCATATTCGCGGCGAAGTAGGCGACAGATCTTGGCCTTGCCAGTGAGATAGGCGTCGAGCGCCGTGATTCCCCGGCCGGCTTCGCTCAGGTCACGCTCGCGCGGCGCCTTGAGCAGATCCGCGATCCGCGGATCGCCCGGCGCAACGTTGCAGCGCAGGCGCACGCGCTCGACCCGGCCTTCGGGCTCGGCGCCGTCCTCTTCAAACTGAAGGTCAACCAGGTCGATCAGACCGGCACGTGCCATCATCAACAGCAAGCGTTTGTTCCAGCGGATATTCTCGCCATAGCTGCGCCCGCCCATCAATCGCTGATGCTTTGCATTTGTCGGCATGTTGAGGATACCCCCGTCTTCGTCACGCGCCGCCGCCATCATGGTCTGCCAACGCAGCGTGATGAGGTCGGCGCCGAGCATCTTGGGCAAGAGGCTGGTCGCAACTTTCCGATCCTTCGGCGTCACCGGCATCCAGAGCGCAATCGACTTCGCGCCGTCACGGCCGCCGCGCCCGACCTCCTGATAATAGCGATGGACATTTTCCGGGTAACAGGCGTGGACGACTGCGCGAACATCGGCCTTGTCGACCCCCATGCCAAAAGCGGAGGTCGCCACCATGATCTCAATCTGATGGCCGCGCCATGCGAGCAGCAACTGACGGCGGTCGGCGCCCGAAGTATCGCCATGGAAGCATTCGGTCGCGGCAAAGCCCGCTTCGACGAGCACCTCGCGCAGGCGAATGGCTTCGTCAACTTCGGTCACATAAAGGATCAGTGGGCGCGGCAAATGATGGAGCGCGTCGATGAGAGCCACTTCGCGATCGTCGAGCACAGTGAAACCGCCGACGAAATAGGAAATTTCGGGTCGAAGTCGTTGACAGGCGAATTGTTGCCATTGATCGCCGCCGAACATCGTGCGCAGCAGGTCGACGCAATGGGGTGTGAAGGTCGCCGAGAGAAGGAGCGTTCGCAGCGTTCCCCCGCTGAGCGCGAGCCACTGGTTGCGGCGAATCGCCAGCAGCTGGAACTCGACGCGGAAATGGCCACCCCAGGAATCGATAATATGCGCTTCATCAATTACCAAAGTCGCCAGGCGGCCGGTGGCCGCCAGATCATCGATCACCCCCCGCAAGCTGCCCGACACGCAGGATTCAGGGGATGCGAACAGCAATCGGCAAGCCCCTTCGCGTAGCGCGGCTCGCACGGCAGCGGGGTCGCTAACGGGATCGTTGGCCGAGTAGTAACGTGGGCCTAGATGCCGGAAGTCGGCCAAGATCTCATTAGCCGCGAAGCACTGGTCGATCGCAAGTGCCGTTGTCGGTACCACGACAAGTGTGACCCCGGCGCTGAACCGTGCGGCGAGCTGAAAACTTAGGCTCTTACCTGCACCGGTGGGCAGTCCCAGCAAGGTGGTCGAGCCGGGCGGTGCCGTCAGGGCCTGCCAGCATGCCTCCTTCTGAGCAGAGGAGTGCCAACTGCGCAGCTGTCCATTGGATAAGGACCACAGCCATGGCTCTGCCGGGAGACACTCGTCAGGTACTGCTAGAAAAGGCGGTTCGTCGAGACCCTGGCCGTCGGGCCATGTTTTTTCGGCCAACCAATCGGGGCGATAGGGAGCAACTATCAGATCGCCTGCCGCGGAAAGCGTAACCCCACACGCCTCACCAACCGCGGCGAGTTCGGGCGTCCAGCCTCCGATGAAGAGCTTCCCACCCGACCAGCGGACCGCCTGTCGCAGCAGTACGCCATGATCGAGCGTGGGTACGGGACAACGCTGAAGCAGCCACAGGAAGCGCCAGCGGGGGTATTCAGGGTGCCAGGTCGAAGGCGGCGGTAAGATCAACTTTGGGGCGGCCCCGCTCCAAAGAGCGGCGCGAAATTGTTGCGCGAGGGACGGCTCTGCCGGCGAAGGAGCTACGCTCGCCATGTCAGCACCGCACGTTGACGGCGAGAAAGCCGATCCCGTCGATGACAACATCCCAGCTGTCGATAAGCGCGGAATAGCGCTCTAGCATAACCGCTTCGGCCGCGCCGGCGGCATCTGAACCCTTGATCAACTGGTGTCGTTGGAAGGCGATGCGTTCGCGTTCGGAGGCCAGCGGCTCGGCCAAGGCCTTGGCGAAAACCCCGCGTGCGGCGGGGATCAGCTGCTCCATTGCGCGATTTAGGCAGGTCGACAGATCGCCGTCGAAACGTCGGACCAACTGCTGGACCTGATCTCCAGTTAGATCGCGCCAGTGCGGCCCTCCACCCTTCGTCGACAATGAAGTCAGCATGCCTGCCAGCCGCGATCCTTCAACTGGTTGGCCTGGGAGCAGTGGCACGAACAACTGCCGCCGCTGTGCCCCGAAGATCGCTTCCGCGAGGTTCAGGAGACTTGGTGAGATGTCGCTCGCGTTGAGGCGGGGTTGGGCGGCGATGATCAGCTCAAGCCCGATAAAGCTAGTTGCGCCCACGGCCTGACAGGCGATCGCATAGGTCCTCCCGGTCAGGCGCTGGCCTACTGATTCGACTACTGCATCGAAGAGCGGATTACCGTAGGTGAAAAATTCGACGCGGCGCTGCTGTTGTGCGAGCTTGCGCCGGAAGGTGCCGACGCGCTTGCCGGTTTCGCCCGTCGCGTCCTTGTCAATGATAGTAATTTCCCCGTATGGGACGTTATCGGGTCGCAAACACCATACGCCTTCGGCTCCATCGGCGCTCTGGTGCCTTGACACGCCCCTGCCGCCCGACAGTACCCGAAAGTAGTCGAGAAAGGCAGCCTCAAGCGCGAGTTCACTTTCAGCCGACGGCGTGCGGACGAAACGTTCGGCACGTGCAGCGTGATACGAGGCTTCGTCGAGTAGCGCTTCGCTGTCGTCTCGAACGCGTTCTTCTGCAGCGATCGCTTTTAGCCGGGCCGTGAGGTCATGCATCCCGTCCTGACCACCGGTGAGCGCCGCATCTATGATCTCGTCCTGGAGGTGCCGTAGCGCGAATTCTAAACCGCTAACCGACTTCCCGAACAGGTCGAGTCCATCATGGTAGCATGCATAAAGGCCAGCTTCCCATGTGTCAGCGCTGACTAAAATGTGAGAGACAACCTCGCTGGAGATAACCTCCCGGCCGAGACGGTCGAGGCGGCCGATTCGCTGCTCGATTACCGCCGGCTGCCAGGGGAGGTCGGCGTGGATGAGACTATGCGCGAACTGAAAGTTGCGGCCTTCTCCGCCGCTTTCATCGCTGACCATGATCGACACGTTGGCTTCGGCACGGAACCGTCCGACATTTTCCTCCTTGGCCATGTCCTCGAGATCGCTGCGGAACTCGGTCACGGATTTCTCGCCCAACGCGTTTTTGAGGAGGGCAGCGAGCCTTTGCGCGACTCCAGGGAAGCCTGCAAACACCAGCGTCTTCCGGCCGGCGGCGATCTCGCCGCGCAACAGCGAGACGAGCGCTTCCCAGCGCACCGAGGACGTGTGCGAGGAGCGCCAGTTTGACGCCAGACGGACGGCGGATGAAAGGAGGCCGGGATCGACATGTGCCTTTACACCCGCGGAGACGGTGTCAAGTTGGATGCGCCAGCGCTCACCACCCAGGCCAACCACTGAATTCAACATCTCGCGGCCGTAGGAATTGACCGTCGCCGCTTTTGCATCACGCACGGCGGTCAATACCTCGAGTGTCGCGATAGGATCGACCAGCGCCTGCAGGAGGATGCGGCTAAACGGACGCAGGATGTCAGGCGACAAATTGGTGTCGGCGGCCAGCGCCGCAAGCATAGCCTCGGCCGCAGTCACCGCCTCGCCTTCAATCTGATCGGGCTCGTAGCGGAGCAGCGCCGGCACGCGGGTAATCGCCGCCAAACGATCCTGGCTGATCAGGCGTTCACGGCGATTGCGAAGGATACGACGATTGACGCGGTAACGATCAGAGATCGTCTGATGCGCCTCTTGCGCGAGCGCCCCAGCGCGTTCCGGGTCGGCTTCGGCGGCGGCCAACAGCGCGTGAAGCTGCTCGTCATTTTGAACGATCGGCAGAGACAACAGCCGCTCAAGACGCGCGATCACATCCCCGCTTGTAGCCTCACCACTTTCTAGGTCAGTGAGATCGTGTGATAGTAGGTTGAGCCGGCGCCCGAGCGGTTCCTGCGCCTGGTAGATGGCGAGGAACGCTTCTTCGCCGGTGCCGTCTTTGCCATAGGTCTGCGGATCGAGGAGCGCGAGAAGGCGATAGAGCTCGGACTCGCGCCGACGAACTGGAACTGCGCTAAGCAGCAGAAGGTCACGCGTACTGTGCGAGAGCTGCATCACCAGGTCGTAGAGGTGGCGCGCGTTGAGCAGATGATGGACCTCGTCAACCACCACCAGGTCCCAAGGAACCGCCAGCAGGTCCTCATCGAGACCGTCGAGCGCAAAATTGGTCGAGCATATTACTTTGGACCAGCGACCTAAATCGACAGATTCGAATGGATAAAGATCGGCAAGCTTGAATCCCTGCCCACCGAAACTGGTATGCATTTCACACAGCCATTGGCGGGTCAGCGGGCCGGGTGTGAGCACGAGAATGCGTGCGTGGGGGCGCCGTGAAAGGAGATCATGCATGATGAGCCCAGCTTCAATGGTCTTACCGAGGCCCACCTCGTCGGCAAGGATGTAGCGCCGCACCGGATCGAGAATGACGGTTCCCGCGACGAATGCCTGATGCGGGTGAAGGTCAATGCGGCTAGCCAGCAAAGCGCGCAACCCGCCCACTTGCCGGTTGAAACGCGCGAGCGCTACGAGCAGTCGGTGCCGGGCAGAAAACGTCGCATAAGGGTCGGTTCGTCCCTGGAGGAGACGGGCGGGAAGGCTGTCACTGAGGCGCACCGGCAGCGGCAGCAATTGGACCTCACTCACCGTCGCACCGAGACCGTCTTCATAGGTGATGCGATAATGGCGCGGTCCCTCCCCGTCGCCATCGATCAGGGCATCGATCGCGCACTGACCATGCGGCCCCATGGCCAGCGCCCCCGTATGGAGTTTCGCCCGCTTGAAGTCACCGCCTTCGAGCGCACTACGGGAGAAGAAGCGCCTGCCGCCGCCATCGCAGAACTTGATGTCAACGGTGCGTCCATCAAAACCGATGACCTTACAGCAGCCAAACAGGCGATGCTGAACTAGGTAGCCAAGCATTCGCTACACGCGTCCCGGAGAGCGATAGATCGTTCGGCCCACTAAGCCCGCCGAAACAGCCGATGTCGAATCATGCTTCGCTTGCATATATGTCCCCCTTGGATCAAGAATGATGCAGATTTGATTGCCAGACGCAATAGTAGGTTGGGTTAGAAGCGGCGCTTAACCACCGGTGGATTATTGGTCAGAGCCACCGCCGACCGATCGGCGATCAGGACGCCAAACAGGGCAGCCATGGTTGTCATCTGCTTCATTTCGGTTTTCCCTGCCTCCGCCTTAGCGAAACTCGAGGTTCTGAGATTTGCGATTTGTCCATCCCAATAACCGCCATGGACCTAACCGTATATTCGGCCAGATGGCCTAGGCGGTTCGATGACGACCCCACACCGCGTGCTCGGAGATTAGGAGCGGTTCTGCCTGTGGCGCTCGCCTCATCTGCAGGCCCGAGGCCAGCAACGAGCACCACCACCATGTTCCTCAGCCTGATGTCCCGTGCGGGACGTGCTTCGCACGGCAGTTGGAATTTTCGGCACTCCGAACCCGCTTGTAAAGCCGTCTTGCTGATGCACGCCGACGGTCGGCTCATGCTGCAGTGAGGCGCACTCCTCTAAGTGATTCAACGATGAGCTGCGTGCCGAAACTTCTTAGCTTCGACACTATCGTTCGATCCGTTCACGCCACCCTAACGAGCTAAGCCAACTGGCCGAATATACGCGCAGTTGCAGATCGTCTAAATCCTGTGCCGGACAACGCAAAACCCACCTCGATCTTTGCGTGTCGCTCGGAACAGGGAGAAGCCGAATGAATAAGTGTCTGCTTACCCCGGCGACCATCTTCAGCCTCTTTGTCGGCGATCTGCCGGCAATGGCCCAGACGAACAATGACGGGCAGGCCGCGTCCGAAGGCGGCGAGGTCTACTTCCGAAACTGCGGCGCCGCACGCGCGGCTGGCGCCGCGCCCATTCGTGCCGGGGAACCGGGTTCTCGTCGCAAACTCGACCGGGACGGCGACGGTGTGGCCTGCGAATGACAGGGCGCACCAAAGGCGCTGGCCTTCTTCACCCATGTAACTCGCCCGGAAAAGCCAAATGAGAGTCGTAGCCTGGAACCTGAACAACAGACGTAACAATCAAGGAGCATGGGACGAGCTTATGGCTCTTGACCCGGACCTGGCGCTGATCTCGGAAGCGAACTTCATTCCGGACGACCTCTCCGGCTTCAGCTTCTACTGCGAGCCCGCAATGGGGCACAACCGTACCCCACGCAGGTTCAGGACATGCATATTGGCAAAGGGGAAAATTGGACCCCCGATCGAACTGACCGCAAAGCAGAGCTGGGTCAATGAGGGATTGACGACCTTTCCGGGAAACTTCGTCGCGCGGAAGGTTTCGTTCGAGGCTTGGGGGGACGTCAATGTCGTAAGCGTCCACATGCCGGCGCGGCCCTTTCCGTACAAAGAATTCACCTCGGAAGATGTTACGGACGTTATGCTGCCCGGATACAGAACGATCAGCATGTCGGAACTGCTTTGGGCGGCGTTAAAGGAGACGATGCCCTCTCTCGGAGGGGATTGGATCGTCGGAGGGGACTTCAACACCAGTGAATTTATCGGCAGGACGAAACGTCAGAATGACGCCAACCGCGAAGTGATCGAACGAATGAAGCGCCTCGGTTTTGTGGAAGCTATCCGGCACATCTGCGGTGGGCCGGTGCCCTCGTGGAAATCCTACCGCAAGAGGGACATTTTCCGGCACCAGTTGGACCATCTCTATCTCTCCGGGACCTTTCGGGTCCACCTGAAGTCAGCATTCATCGGAGATCCTGAACACTTTTTCGCAATGGGCCTCAGCGACCACCTTCCATTGGTGGCCGAGATCGAATCGCCACATTGATCGCCAGGTACCAACTGGCGCTCCAACCCGGCAGCCGTCGCGAGCAGAAGCGGTTTATTGGCGTGCTCTCGGCATTGGCCAATGTTTCCTAATCGATGCGTGAGCGGACAGCCTGGCGAGATGAAAAATCCGGATTGGGCTGCGGGATTCGCGCTAGAAAGCCATCTCCCGCACCCGTGCACAGTTCTGCTTTCCTCTCTGGATCAGCGTGCGCGTCCGCTCGGGGCTCGCACAGGAGTCAAGAAAACAACAAGGCGAAAGCAAACCCATTCGGAACGACACACAGCCAAAAAGCCTGCGCTGCCGCCTCCCCCGCATTTAATCAACGCGTCGGAAGGACCCATGACATGGGTCTCCCGGCTTGCCCCTTCAGTGTCACCCCCGCTAACAACGCTAACAACGCTACGATGGGTGTCCTGTGGTTGTGCATTTGTTAGCATGTTGGCGATGTTCAGAGGGTCGGCTGGACCCTCTTTGCTTGCACCTTCCAGGTTGAGATCGATTTGTTGGGCGGTTTTCTTCGGTTCAGCGGTTCCTGCCTTGGACCGCTAGAGCGGGGCCCTCACAAGAAATCCTTCCCTTCGCTCCCTCATCTAATTGTTAGCGATGTTGGCGATGTTAGCGGGGGGACGGAGAGACTGCATAAACGCCGCGTTTCAGTTTGATGATCTCGCCATCCTTGACCATTTTTGAAAGCAGGAATCGGATGCTTCCATCCTTGCGGCGAAGCGCTGCGGCGATGTCCTTCGGCGACATTGGCTCTCTGGCATCTGCCAAGACTTTGAGGATTGCGCAGCGCTCTTCGCTGCGCTGCACCTGGTCCCGCTCACCGATGACGGTCCAAAGCGCGGTGCCCGGGTGAAATTGAACCGCCTTGTCGATCTCGTCGGCATCGCGAGAACGGCCGTAGAGTGTGGTGCCTTGACCGGTCCTTTTGATAACGAGTATCGCATCGGCGGCGGCAGTCAGTCCGAGCGTGCCGGAAACAGTATCGAGAGGGTCGTCGTCGGCCTCGGACTTGCGGAGGTGATGCACGATGACGATGGCTATGCCGGTCTCGGCGGCCAATGTCTGCAACTCGCTAATCGAGGCGTAGTCGGTATCGTAGCTTTGCTTGGCTGGCGATGCTGGTTTGCGGAAGCGGGCAAAAACATCGATCACGATCAGCCGGGGGTTATCGGCGCTGTCGATCCACTTCCGAAGTTGGTCGAGCCCACCTTGGTCGGCGCGCGGCCATTTGTGCGCGACCTTGAAATGCGGCCATTCCCGCCCGTGAACTCCGAGCATCTTCGTCAATCGCCGCTGAAGCCGCCGCTTGTTGTCCTCGAGCGCCAGATAGAGCACGTCGCCCGACTCGCACTGGATATCACCAAGGCAATAGCCGCCTTCACTGACGGCAATAGCGATCTGGAGCATGAGCCAGGTTTTGCCAACCTTCGGCCGTGCCGCGAGTATAGTAAGCCCTTCGAGTATGATATCCCCGGCGACCTGCCTCAGCGGGGGGAAAGTCTCCATACGCAGATCCGCGGCATCATATATTTCAGGCGCGGACGCTTGCCTGTTCATCCCGCCAGCTTTCCTACCGGTGTCAGACTTGCCGGCCGAACCGCCGCCGCTGCCTAGTTCCGATAAGTTGCACGTCCATGAGCCGTTGGAAACTGCAACGTCCACTCGTTCGGCCTCACGCTCTATATCATCCACGGTGCGGGTCATCCCTGACCGCCCCTACGAGTCCATGCATCCCAGTCCTTAAAGGGCGCTGGCGGTGCAAGTGCCCGTGCCTCTCGCCCAGCATTGCGCCAGCGATCTATGCCGACCAGCGCCGCGTCGCGACCGGGTTCGTCGCGGTCGCAGAAGATCGTCAGACATTCCATCCAGGGCAGCAACGGAAAGTTGCGCATAGTCGATGTGCCGCAGGTCACCCAGATTGGCTGCCACCCGCTTGCGACGAGCGCGAGCCCCTTTTCGATGCCTTCGGTGATGCCGAGTCCTGCAAGGGAAATATCCCGGTCCAGCTTGATGACCTGTCCGCGTGAAGGACCGAGCGCCAGCTTGCGCCGGTCGCCGTCGTAAAGGTCAAGGCGGATGCGAAAGATTGCGGTCGGCTCGACCTCAAGGCCGGGATCATTTTCGATTGGCGAAAAACGAGCGATCAAGGCCGGCACGTGCTCGCCGCCGAAGGGGCAATTCGGATGGTAGCGAAAGACGGGTATCTGATCGTTCGTGAACGGAGGCAGGCCGCGATGTTCAAGGTATGCAAGGACCGGAGCGATGCGCGGGTCTTTCGCTTCGCGCCAGATGCGGCGGACAAGAGCGATGCGGGACCCCTCGTCGTCGTAGGACGTCCGTTTTGAAGTGGGACGACGAGCTCTACCTTTCTGACCCTTTCCCGCTTCCCACGAAGGCAGGCCAAGTTGTTCGCGCACATAGTCCTTACACGTTTGCCAGTCATCACCTGCGAAGCTGTGAACATTGACGTCGTCACTCTCAAGCCAGACGGTTAGTGATCGGTCTTTCGGCGAATGGCCTGGGCCGGGACATGTGACAATGCCGTTGCGGGCGAGTTCGCCGCCCAACCGCCGGGCGAGATCGTGAAGGTTCATTTAGTTTCTCCCCGTCCTTGCCACCGACGATGGGCATTTACCGGTATTGATAAGGATCGGCTGCCATCGGAAAGTGATCCATCGGGACGTATAACGGGCCGCGGTTCCGGCATGTCCTCTGGGGCGAAAACCAAAAAGCGTCCGTGCGGTTCCGGGGCGATCTGCGGCCAAAATTGCCGGGCAACTTCCTCCGGTTCCCCGCCTCGCGCGACCTTCTGGTCATCGATTTCGGTTGCCCGCTCCTGCTCGCTCAAGCTGGGTTTGCCGGCCTGCTCAAAGGCTTCTCCGGCACGCGCGTCGCAATTGACCGGCTCGGCACCGCTGCCGATGAGCTCGAGTCCACCCGAATGCAGCGAGTGGATAACGCTCCTAGCAGCCGCGAAGTCACGCCGCAGTAGGGAGCGCAGCTTCGTAAATTCGCTGGCCATCAACGGTCTCCTTCTGCAAAACTGGACAAATCGCCGCTCATTTGCGCGTTTGGACTGGACGAGGACTTTAGCGGGTGCCTCTAAATCCTTCTCAAACCGCCCCACCCCTTACGACGGTTTTGTTAGGCGGGCTGCTCGCCCGCTAGGTATCTCCGCAGTTTGCTCTTTGTGGATACCCATCGACCGCAGACTTTCTTGGCCGGCAACTCCCCCCTCTCGAGAAGGTAATACGTCGCACGCTCGCCGCGCCCAATTTCCCTGGCAATGGCGCACGCCCCCCACAAAAGATCGTCCTTCAATTGCGTCTCGCTCGCCTTCATGGCTCCATTCCTCTGTCCGTGACTTGTGAAAAAGATCGTAACTCAGAAGGGCAGCTTGCGCCAAACGGAAAATTTTCATATAACGGACTTAATGGAAATACCGTAACAGGAGGAGACGATTTTGATCCCGATTCGGCTAAACTGGCAACTGCTAACGGACGGCTTCGAGCCGGTAGAGTTTAAGAACTCAAACGGTTCCAAGGTGACAATTGCCGAACCGGGAAGCGCGCGGACCGATCCGATCCTTTATGAGGCAATCCATCTCGAAGACCCGGTCGTGCTTCACTTCATCAACTGCGAGACCGATATGGAATTTATCGCCTTTCTCGCGCGCTTCGGCACCTTGGAAGAAACGGAGATCAGCAAGAGCGACGAGATCGAAGGAGACATCGAGTACACGCTAGGCAGCTTCCAGAAGCCGAGATCGTCCGGCTACCGTCGGCCGGCCGGAATTGGGTCGAATTCAGTGCCTGTAATTTTGACCGTGCTTAGAGACCGTGCGTTGTCCCTAAAGGCACTCATCAACGCAACCCGGGTGGCGCGACACATCGACGCCAAAACAAAAGTGCGTGATCTGAACGAACTGATGGATAGCGCAGAGGTAATCGTGCACCCGTGCTTCGTGCATTCCGAAGGCACGATGCGTTTTGTGTTGAAAGCCGACACGCTCTGGGACTTCATGGTGATGGAAGTGGCCGCTATCTACGAGGCAGGCGCAGTCGCAACGTCTTGTGAGCACTGCCGAACAATCTTTCTAACCGGCCCCCTTACCGGCCGGCGATCACACGCAAAATACTGTTCCGATCGCTGCCGGGTTGCGGCAATGCGCGCACGCAACTCTGCAAAGGAGGGCTGATCCATGTCAGTTCGCAAGCGCAAATGGACGAGAAACGGCGTTGAGAAAGAAGCCTGGGTCGTCAATTACACCGACATCAAAGGCGTGCGACGTTTAAAGACATTCGCGAGGAAGAAAGACGCGGATGTCTTCGCTGCCACCGCTCATATTGGAGTAAGAGATGGCATTCACGTCGCCGACAGCGCCACCTTCACTATCAAGCAAGCAGGTGAGAAATGGTTTGAGACCGGCACCAATGCCGGACTAGAACGCTCGACGCTCGATCAATACCGCCAACACCTCGACCTGCACATCACGCCTTTCTTAGGCAGCCTGAAGCTGTCAAAGATCAACCTGCCGACAATCCGACAATTTCAGGATCAGTTGCGGGGGAACGGCCGATCGCCGGCTATGATCAAGCGAGTCACCGTAAGCCTCGGCAGCATTCTCGCCGACGCACAGGAGCGCGGGCTTATCGTGCGCAATGCCGTACATGAGATGAGTCGCCGTAGGAAAAGTGCCAGCAAGAGGGAACGACGCCAAAAGGCTCACTTGCGCATCGGTACCGACATCCCGACGAATGAGGAAATCCGGAAGATAATCGAACATTCTCAGGGACGATACCGCCCGCTCCTCCTGACAGCTATCTTCACCGGCCTGCGAGCTTCCGAACTACGCGGCCTGACATGGGACGACGTCGATCTCGCAAAGGCTGAGATCCATGTCCGGCGGCGCGCCGACAAATATCACGCCATCGGCATGCCCAAGTCGGACGCCGGGCAAAGAACAATTCCCCTGCCCCCGATCGTGATCAACACGCTCAAGGAATGGAAGCTCGCCTGCCCCAAAGGTGATCTGAACCTCGTCTTCCCCAACGGCGAAGGCAACGTGGAATGGCATTCAAATATCGTCAAGCGCGGACTGCACCCCGTGCAAGTCGCGGCCGGCGTAGTGAAGCCGACCGGAGAACTCGACGATGAGGGAAATCCTATCGTTGGTGCGAAGTACACAGGCATGCATGCTTTGCGACACTGGTTTGCCTCCTGGTGCATCAACAGGCGCGTAGATGGCGGGCTAGAGCTTCCCGGTAAGATGGTTCAGCAACGCATGGGACATTCGTCAATCCAAATGACGATGGACGTGTATGGTCATCTCTTCCCAAGCACGGATGACGCCGAAGCATTGGCGACCGCCGAACGCAGTCTGCTGGCTCTCGGTGCGACACAGACGCGACATGGCGCCTGATAATTCAATAAAAACAAAGCACGCTGGCGGGCTCTGACTCCGTTAGTCCTGGTTCGAATCCAGGTTCCCCAGCCAACAATTTCCATAATAAAATCAACTGGTTAGCGCCAGCATGCTTCTGGCTGCTGATTTCATGTCGCAACCTGCGACGAATTTCCAAGTCCGACTTGTGAGAACATGTTCTATCCAGCGACTCGATCGGGCACACCTATCGCTACGTCAGATCGATGGCGCACATCATTGGAGAAGTTCCCCAAGAAGAACTCGACCAGTTCTTTTTAGTTTGCAGCACTGTCGGCGCCTACATGGTATTTCCTGCTCGAAAGATCGATCGAAAGCCGACCATCAATGGCGTACGCGGGCTCAATAGCAAGATCAAGGACCGCTTCCACCTCACCTTGGAGTGCATCAGGCGTCACTACCAAAACCAAGACAGCCCGCTTGGTGAAGCATTGGCGCGATATGCCGACTATTTCGAGCTGTTCGGCGGCTTCGAGGGATATGTCGACTTCTTCTTGCTTCAGGACCTGATTGGGAACGACGGTACCTCCATCAATTTCTTCATTCCGTTTCACGGTTTCGACACTGCACCTTTGCCGGCAGACGTCGATGAATACCGCGTGTACAAGAATAACGTCACGGCCTTCATAACCGCACGAAACCAGCGGATTGCCTTGCAGTCTGTTTAGCGCGGCGATCCAGTTCGCACGGCAGAACTTGCTTGCCTCGGCAAGCGTGCGGATGTCTGTAGTGGGTCGATCTTTCCGGTTCCACCTTCCGTCCTGGATGGGTGGAAAGTTCACATTCCTGCCGACGATCTGAATCGGCAGGAACGCCACAAGACATTGCAAGGTGCGCAGCAGGACGGCATGCTCCGGTTGCCTCTCCGTCAGGCAGGCCCAACACTTCAGGAGAACTCATGTTTGATCATGTCAAATTCGGAGTCAGCGACTATGCAGCGAGCAAAGCGTTCTTCCTCAAGGCACTCGAACCGCTCGGCGTAGCCGTTGTCTCGGAGGGGCCGCCGACGTACGGTGTCGAGCTTAGCCCAAAGGGTAAGGCTTCATTGTGCCTGTACCAAACCGAGGAGAAGCCGGCGCATCTTCACTTGGCGTTCACGGCCGAGAATCGCCGGCAAGTCGAAGCTTTCTATCGCGCGGCTCTGGAGGCGGGTGGCAAAGACAATGGCGCGCCTGGTCTGCGCCCGCACTACCACGCGAACTACTATGCAGCTTTCGTCATTGGTCCGGACGGGCACAATATCGAAGCGGTTTGCCACGAACCGTGAGGCTTAACCCTTCCATCCAGGGGACGTCCACAACCGGGGCTTCGCTGACTTGCGGCCGCCCCATGTCAAACGTCGAACGTGTGCTTCCAACCCCAATTTGCGCCGTAGCGCGAGCAGGTTCGGATGGCCGCAATGGGGTCGATTCCTTCCACCTATCGGAAACCGTCGTGCGACTGCTGATGGCGCGTACTTGGCGGATTTGGACCGGTGCCGCCATCCATGAACGATCGCGAGGGTTAGGTAACCTCAAGTGCACGGGCAGCGGACTGCCTATTGTGCTTTTTCCACCTGACCGCGGATCTCTCCGTCGGGGAACTTCGCCGTGTGGATGTTGAGATACCACTTTCCGGACTGCAAATCCGCCAGGTGCTGGTCGGTGATTTCGGCAGACCCGGAGGCTATCGCCTTGGAAATGTCGACGACCGGACCAGCATTTTCGCCCGGTGCGGCTGGGCCATGAAAATGGGCGGCCGTGACTTCCCCGGAAAGGCCGCTGGACGTGACCGTCCAGGTCAGCTTTTTGGTGTCAGTGTCTAAAGTAATGTCACCCATTCCCTGGCCAGCGCTGTCGCTAGCCGGCACTTCACTCGCTCCTTTCAAGTCGGCCTTGAATTTCAATGTCTCGGCGGAAACGGAGCCCGCTGCCAAGATTGCGAGAACGGCGAGCCCGGTCAGGAGAGAGTTCACACGCGGAGATTTCATAGCATATCCTCCCAAAAGCAAGTGTACTGCAGGTGGCCTCTCAACTCTTGAGAAGGGAATGGGTTCCGATCGTCTGACGGCGAGTGGCGTTAGATTAGCGGGCACCTCCTGCGTTGATCACCGCCAATCCACCAGCCTGAAGTGGTCACCTCCGGGCTTCAGCGGCGGGGTTCAAGTGGCTAAAATGAGCACCTGGAGTAGCGGACGCCTTGTGAGAATCCGTTCCGTCGATCAGTAGCGGTAGTACCCATACACAGGCCGGGCGCCGCGCTTGCACTTGATTTCTTCCTTGTACTCGTCGTCGTCCCACTTTCGCTCGATCTTGCATCGACCGCGACGATACTCTTCCTTGTATGCTCTTCTCTCATATCGCGGTCCGTCGTAATAGCCGCGCCAGCGCCCGTGGCCGCTTTCGTCCTTCCAAGGATCGGCTAGTGCGCCACCCGCAAAAGCGGTGAAAGCTACGCCAGCGGCGGCAGTCAAGGTCACAATCTTCATATTGAGCTCCTTTATCCGTGTGGCGAATCAACGCCTCGGGCGGTGCCTTGGTTTCGGAAATTCATCGTGAACGCCACATGAAGGCGGAACAGAGGCATCGGCGAAAGATTGCGGCACTCGCGCGGATTTCAAGTTTGCCTTGCCCAGTGCGCGCGGCGGAAATCCGCTTCACCAGGAGCTTAGCAACGCAAGCACCCCAGAAATCTAGGGTGGCTCCCATAGGACCTTAGTCCAATCCGTGCGGGCAAGGTCTGAGGTCGGTTGCAGAACGGTTTGTCCATTCCATACTTCCGCGCGTAAGCGCCGCCGGCGCAAAGGTTATCAATCAAGACAAATGTACCGGATAAGCCGCTATGACATCGCACACGGGATGGAAGGATCGGATCTCCGATTTTCTATGGGGAATATCCGGCCCCTTTTCGATTGGAATCTATATGGGAGCCGCCATGGTGATCGCCTTTCTGGCGAGCGCCGACCCGCCAGAGAGACTGTCCAAGCTTCGAGAGCGGCAGCGCCGAGCGTCCCAGGCAGGCCGGGCAGCGCAACCGACAACATGTTCCAGATCGTTCGCCGGTCTGGGTCGGGTAGCCCCGTATCGTTATAACGCCGCCGGCAGTCCCAAAGCTTCGCATCGATAGCCGCTTCCGAGCGGCTCTTTCACAGACCCCAGGCACCTTGCGTGTGCCGGCTGCCGCCCTGCCCCAACAGAAGCCATTTCAATCCTGCCGCGGAGAGGGGCGCGCCGAAGCGGGGTCAATTTTGTGACAAGGGTGCAATTACCAGGTCTGTCGATTGTACCAGTCGTCCAGATCCCGCCGCACTCGGTCCCGTTCAATGCCGTAGCGTTCCTGGATCTTGCCTTCAAGTTGGTCACGGTTGCCGGCGATTCGATCCAGATCGTCGTCAGTGAGTTTGCCCCACTGCTCTTTGATCTTGCCTTTGACCTGCTTCCAATTCCCTTCAACTCGGTTCCAGTCCATCACGTGTCCTCCTGAATTCACTCAGTGAACTCCCAACCAGCGACAGACGATTTTGTTCGTTCTCTGCTCCCAAGTTCGCTAGCTTAATCCCGGGGCCCTGCCCGTCCGGAACTTTTCGATAGCTACCTGTTTCCGAAAACGCCGATCGGCCCGTCAAAGGACGAGCGATCGTCATAGACGTGCAGAACGCAGGCAAGGCCGGCTGTTTCTCGCAACCCCCAAGCTACGCGATGCCTGGATGATAAAAGACCTCGTATTCATGAAGCTATGCGAGGCATACGAGCTTGCGTGCCTGGAGCGCGATGCTCTTCGCTGTGCGGCACAAACAGACGATGAAGCCCTCCTTCGCGCGGAAGAGGAATGCCGCCAGCCGGAGGCTGCCGCAGTCGCCTACATTATCGAACAGCAAAAGCATCCCGGAATCATATAGAATTCGGTGGAGCTGATGAGTGCTCCTGCTATCAGGAACTCGTCTTCCCACGATAAGCACGGTCTTGCGCGTGCGACCGGTCTTGACGTCGTGAGACCATACTACCAAAAGATGAAAATACCGCAAAACCATTACTATTTATGATAGTATTGAGCGCAGTAAAATGCGACTCCATTTCCATAATCATCAAGAGACGAGCCAACGATCGCTGGCGCAGCTCGGATAAGAAACTCTAGGGACTGCGATACTCTCGCGCTCACGTCAAAAGAATGCCTGAAGGAGGAGGAATCATGGACCGCTCAATCGTTTCGACCGAGGCGCTGACAGAACTCCCTGGTCTTCAAAGTGACTCCGCTTCGCAACGGGCAGAGGGCGCTGATTTTCGCGTCCAAAGGGCGGCGGACCGCTTGTGGGAAATCCTTGCCTTATCTGAGCGCGCAGGCAGATGGCTCCGAGCCAATTACCAATCGGGTTCTCTCTCTGGAGATGATGTCGTCAGAATAGACCTCATCGGGGCGAACGAGTTCATGAGAACAGCGCGCGCACAGGGATACAGGATAGCGTACGTCGGTCCACACAGTGTGAACCTCTTCTAATAGAGATTCCGCGACCATATTCCTGTCGCGCGAAGGCAGGAGCGTAGCTGTCGGTCGAGACACATCGCAGAGGCGAAAGCCACGTGTCACGCTGAAGAACAATCTGAGCTAAAGAAATTCATCGAGCAGGATCATCGGGCTTTGGATGCCTTCGTGAAGGGCAACCCCCGAACCTCTGAAGGACCTCTACTCTCGGCAGCATGACGTGATTATCGCCAATTCATTCGGTCCGCCTGCAAAAGGATGGGAAAAGGCGGCGGTGCACGCCGGTTGTCGCAGTCAGCGCCAGATCCGTCTGTGGCGCCGGGCGCGCCCGATAAGGGCCCCGAGGACTGCTGCAATGAGTGCCCCGCCGATTATGGCCGCGATTCTGGCCCGAGGCTCCGAAACGGCAATTGCATCGGCTCCTGCTTCAATCCCAAAAGACCCGTTGGTCCGGTGCATTCCCTCGACAGACGTAAAGAGATTGTCTTTGCGGTTGGGATTCGCCGGCCGGTCAGTCTGCTGAGCCTCGACCGCCGTCCATGCCAAGAGCCGGTCCAGCATCGAGGGCGCAACAATGTTGCCTAGAATGATCAGCGACGTCCGATTCCCGAGCCAGTATTCGCGCTTCGGACGGAGTGCTGCACGAACAATAGCAGCTGCCGCCACCTCCGCCCGGTAGACCGGCGCGACCGGCCTCGGCTGCGCGTCCATGTGCGTACGTGCCCAATCGAATTGCGGCGTGTCCACCGCAGGCAAATGGACTGTAGTCAGCGCGATCTTGCTGTCTTCGTGAATGAGTTCAGCGCGGAGTGAATCTGTAAAGCCGCGTATGGCATGCTTCGCGCCGCAATAAGCAGCCTGAAGCGGAATGCCGCGATACGCCAGAGCAGAGCCAACCTGGACGATTACTCCCCGATTACGGGGACGCATGACGCCGAGGGCAGCCATCGTGCCGTGGACACATCCGAGATAGGTCACTTCCGTTACGCGCTGGACCTCTTCTGGAGTAATCTCCGCCACCGGCGAGAACACGGTAGCCATCGCGTTGTTGATCCAGACATCGATCGCTCCAAGGCGCCGTTCACATTCGGCGGCGGCAGCGAACACCGCGCTGGCATCTGCCACGTCTGCCGCAATGGCAATTGCGTTCGCGCCCCTGGACTCAGCTTCGGCTGTAGCATCAAGCAGGCCCTGACTTTGCCGGGCAATAAGACAGACCTTGGCGCCCATGCCAGCAAGGGCAACAGCGGTTGCCCGGCCAACGCCCGCGGATGCTCCCGTTACGACAACCGTCCTCCCCGATAGTTCGGAATGGTGCACAAGTTGAACCAATTTGACTCCAACACACCTGGCGCGGCTATTCCTCAGAACCCAGTGCATAGTTGACCGCACGTCGCTGGCGCGGGCTTCCCTGGGAACGAAGAAAACGTTCGTTGCGCGGACTTGACGGCCGTCGGCTCAATTCCGCCTCCGGTCTTCGCAACACAGTCCCGCTCGAAAGTCCCCGCCGAGCCAGCTTCGAGTGGCGCCTCCAACTGGCGGATGCGCCGGCGAGTCACTACTGCTTTACCTTGAGTCGTGCTTCCGACTTAGCAAATGCCAGAGGCACGACTAAACCACCGGGTCTTCCAACCCGCTTCTCTGGTGCGACTTCCACAGATAGTAGCCGAGCACCGACCCGAAGAAGAAGGTATGGGCGATGAACTGCACCAGCGGGCTCGATTCCAGAAACCAGGGGAACAGGGCCGGTGCGATCACATAGAAGTTGATCAGCCAAAGGACGAGCCCGAAGAGGCCGCCTGCTCCGATAAAGGCAACAGGGCCTCGCAACATTGCTGCGATTTCACCGAAGATTATTCCGTAGATGATCGCAAGTACGAAATGGACGACGACGCCGGTGACGCCTGCCGTCACGAGCGAATAGCCAGGATCGAGTGCCGCCGGTCCGAGCGCGATCGCGCCGATCATGCGCAACGGCATGAAGAACGCCTCCGCCCCCATCATCGACGCGCTGACGATCATTTCGAAGGCAGCAAACACGATGCCCGCGACTATGCCTGCGATGGCGCCCTGCCGAAGACCCCACCGCATGTCGCGCGGTGTCACTGGCGTGTGGATGTATTCCCGATAGGCCATAGCTGTAACTCCCTTTCGGGCGAAATTTCTGCTCGGAAGGAACGGCCCGAACGGGTCGGCTGTTCCCGCCTGCCGGGTGGATTCACGGGGAATTGAACGCCCGACATTTCTCGCTGGCCACCCGCCGTAATATCCTGCAGGTTGGAGCCGACGGAAATGCCCCTTGAACTCCCCGACCACAGCCTCATTCGCCTGCGGGCACGTCCGGAAACCATCTATGTGAGCAAAGGCCGGACCGTCCTTGCGACAGGCCGGGACGGCTTTCTCGACCAAGGCCCTGACCAGGGCCTGTTCGTTCATCAGACCAGGCTTTTATCCCGCTATCGCTATCTGATCGACGGGCGTCAGCCACAGGCTGTTTCTGTTTCCAACGTGGCGCAGCACTCCTGGCTTGGCTATTACATCGCTCCGCCCCCGAAGGCTTCCGCTCACCATCCAATAATTTCGGAGATAGCCCAGGAGACGATCGAGCTGCGGCTGTCGCGCTATGTCGGCGAGGGTCTGCACGAGGATGTCGATCTGGCGAACTTCACGCAAGAAGACGTCCGCTTCACCCTCCAACTCGAGCTCGACGCTGATTTCGCCGATCAGGACGAAACGCGCGGCAACCGCAGGCAGGATGGAAAGCTTACCTTTACCTGGGACGAAGGCGAAGAAGATCCCGAACTCAGGTTCTACTACGAAGCACATCACCAGTACGATCATCAGGGCGAGGAGGGAGCAGCTTCGATCCGCCGCGGGCTCAGAGTTCGCTTTTCGAACGCAACCACGCGGCCACGACACGAAGATCGGCGCATCGTTTTCCGGATCAACCTCGCCCCTCATCAGAATTGGCATTGTTGCATTGACTTTATTCCGGTGGTGGACGGTCGCGATCTGCAACCGATCTACAGGTGCGGGTCGTTCCAGCCGCGAGCCAATGACTATGACCGCTCGTCGCAAGTCTTCATGAGGGAGGCCACACGTTTTGAGACCTCGGAGAGCGTGACGTTGGCGAATGTGGTGATCGGAACACTCGAACAAGGCAAGCGGGACCTGGACGCTTTGCGGCTCCACGATCTCGATACCGCCGAACGAGCCTGGACGATAGCGGCGGGACTGCCGACCTACGTCGCGCTATTCGGTCGAGACACGCTCACCGTGGCCTGGGAGGCCGCACTTGTCACAAGCGATATCATGCGAGGCACCTTGCCGGTGCTCGCCGGACTGCAGGGAAAGGAGGTGAATGACTGGCGGGATGAGCAGCCGGGGCGAATGCTGCACGAGGCTCACACCGGCCCGGTCGCCGCTCTTAATTACACTCCGAAGGGCCGCTATTATGGTTCGATCACGACGTCGGGCTTCTATCCGTTCGTGGTGGCACAGCTGTGGCACTGGACGGGCGACAAGGCCTTCGTCAAGCCTTACCTCGACCCGGCGATCGCCGCTCTCAAGTGGCTGGAAGAGTTCTGCGATGAAGATCGCGACGGCTTCTGCGGGTACAAGACGCGCTCGGAACTCGGGCTTGAAAATCAGGCCTGGAAGGACTCCAGCGATGCGATTGTCTACGAGGACGGATCGCAGGTGCCGAAGCCGGTTGCCACTTGCGAAGAACAGGGAATCGTCTACGCCGCCATGATGAACCTGGCAGAAGTCTTGTGGTGGTTCGATCGGGGAGACGAGGCAAAGCACCTGTACACAACGGCAAGGGAACTCAAGAAACGCTTCAACGATGCCTTCTGGATGGAGAACGAAGGCTTTTTTGCAATGGCCCTTGATCCGGACAAGCGCCAGGTCAGATCGATTGGCTCCAATGCTCTGCACTGCGTCGCCACGGGCATTGCCGATACGGCCCTTGTCCCTCGGACCCTGGAGCGGCTTTTTGCCGATGACATGTTCACCGGCTGGGGCGTGCGGACGCTCTCGTCCCTTCATCCCGCCTTCAATCCCCATTCCTACCATCGCGGCACGGTCTGGCCGGTGGAGCACGGCCCGTTTGCGATTGGCGCCTATCGCTACGGATGTCATGACTATGTCGAACGGATATGTCGTTCGCAGTTCGAAACCGCCGCGCTTTTTGATTTTCACCGGTTGCCGGAATGTATTGCCGGGCACCAGCGGGACGAAGACCATCCGTTTCCCGCCGTTTATCCGGCCGCCAATTCGCCGCAGGCATGGTCGGCGACCACCGCCTATACGTTGCTCCAGGCCATGCTGGGACTCCAGCCCTTCGCGCCTCTGCGGGTGGTGTTCGTCGACCCCTGGCTCCCGGCCTGGCTGCCCGAGATCACGCTCTCCAATCTGCATGTCGCGGATGCGACCATCACCATCCGCTTCTTCCGCAAGGCCAACGGACGAAGCGGCTACCAGGTGCTGGACAAACGCGGCTCTCTGCACGTAGTTCGGCAGCCGAGCCCCTGGTCGCTCACGGCAAGCTACTGGGAGCGCGCCAAAGACGTTCTCGCAAGTCTGACGCCGGGGCATTGAAGCGGGTGATGTGAGATCGGCGAACTCACACTTTTGAATGAATTAAGTTGTCGATTGACAACTTAATTCATCTGGACAAATCTACTGGATCTGCAACACGCATGAACCTGTGGGAGGAGACATGCGCGCAGTAATTCTTCTGACCATGGTTGGCACTGTTTCGGCATCTGTGTGTCACGCCGGCGAACGCCGTATAGGCATGGCGGGCATGGCGTATTCGCCCTCGATGATCGAGGCGAAGGTGGGTGACATGCTCGTTTTCGTGAATGACGACACTCAGGCGCACAACGTGCTGATAGCGACCGTCGGCTTTTCGACCGACCTCGGTAAGCAGGATCCAGGAAGCCAGACAACGCTTACGGTCCGCAAATCAGGGAGGTTTGACGTCGAATGCGTCATTCACGAGGGCATGCACGCCCGCGTCGTCGTAAGGCCGTAAGGGAGGGGAAACATGCACAAGATCGTCGCCATCAGCCTGGCCAGCGTCTTCGCCACAGGCCCGGTTGGCTATACCCTTGCTGGGCCGGACCGGGTCGCCTTACCGAGTGGCTATGCCGAACGCTTCGTGCTTTACAACACCGTTGACCGTCCGGACCGAAAGACCATCCGTTTCATGTACGTGAGCCCGGAGACGCACACCAAAGCGAAGGCCGGCGAGCCGGCCCCTGATGGAACCATTCTCATCATGGAGGATCATCGGGCGAAGCTGGACGCCTCCGGCAGTGTTGAACTGGGGCCGGACGGTCGGCTCGTGCCGACCGACCAGCTAACCAATATCTTTGTCATGGAGAAGCGCGCGGGCTGGGGCGAAGCATATCCGCCGGAGGTACGCAATGGCGACTGGGACTATGCGCACTACCTGCCCGATGGCGCGCCCAAGGCGGATGCAAAGTTTGACGGATGCTTCTCCTGCCATCGGAACCGGGCCGGCCGCGATTTCAACTTCACCTACGCGAAGTATCTTCTGGATCGCGAGGACAAGTAGCTTTTCCGGCGTACGCGGCTCCGATCGGGGGAGCCCATAGGCCTCGGCGATTCACTGCCGTGGCGCAAGTTGCGGCACAATCTCTTCCGGGGGACTGGCGTGAAGCTGCCGCATTTCGGCAATCGCACCAGGCAGCCAAAGGCGCACCTGGCGCATGGCATGTTCCGTAAGGTCCTCCGGCAACGGCATCCGATAAACGTGCTTGCGGATCGCGAGGAACATGAGGGCACCGTGCAGCGTCATGGCGATTTCGCGCTCTTCGTGCTGCATGGGGCGGATCGAAAGGTCCGGCAGGGCGGCCTCGCGTCTCAGCGCGCCGATGACCGGCTCGAGGATCGAGGCCGTCAGCACGGCGCCGCGCCGGCCGGGCTGGCCATAGCCATCCAGACCGGCGCGAACGAACAGGCGCATCGACTGGCCGGTGATGGCACCCACGTAGCCGGCATATAGGCGACCGAGGCGCTCGGCAAGCGGCGCTTCGTTCGAGGTGAGCGCCGTATGCCAGTCCTCCTTGCGCCAACGCGTGGCACTCTCTTGGAACAGCGCGGCGACGATCTCATCCTTGCTCCGGAAATGCTTGTAGAGCGCGGCTTGCGTGATACCGAGCCGTGAGGCCAACCCCCGCGTCGAGGCTCCGAAGCCCTCTTCCGCGAACAGTGCCGCTGCCTCCGCAAGGATAGCGATGCGACGTTCGCCGGATGGTAATCGCCGGCACTTCGGCTGCTCTCCCGCAGCGGCTGCACCATCCGGTTCTATCGCGACGATCTTCCGACGTGGCTTGGCGCTCAATCTCAGCTCCCTCAGATGCCCACCGGGCAAGAGTTCTTGCCTGAAAATAGCAAAGTAAACTGGATGAAAATACCCGTCGCCTGCTTACCTCTGCACAGATTTCAAGCTGACGAGGGCGATCTCAAGTTCGCAGCGCAACCTGCACCCACATGGGCTGCGTCGTGCGCTGCAACCGCTTCGAACAGTATTGGGACTGCCCCTGTCATGGCTCCCACACCGGCGAGCCGCTGCAAGGTCCCGCCTCGAGTCGCTCCTCCTCTGAACTGCGACGCCAGGCGTATAACCCTCCGATCCTCGTGCCAGCTACCGCGCTAGTTGAACCGGTGCAGTCGTTCGCGTCGTGTGCGATGAGCGGCTCGATTTAGCCCACAGCGGCCAGGCTGTCTCAGGGATTCGCCACAACTGTGGTTGTCGCAATCACTTCCGGATCAAAGTTCCTCATGTTGACTCCCGTGTGTCGGATCCGTCGATCATTGGTCTGCCAATGGGTAAGGATGCCGCATATGGCACAGCGGTGAAACTCAATGGTGCGCGATGCACGGCAGTAGGCTTCGGTTTCGCCTTTCACGTCGACTGTTCCGGCTGGGAAGTATCCCCATTGCGCGCCAGCCCGGTTGCAGAAGGAACACGGGCACGCGTTGATCTCGTTCGGCAATTCCGGGATTGTCACAACCACGCTTCCGCAATCACAATGACCTTTCATTTCGGACCTCCGGTCTCAGTAACCAAAATATGACCCCAGATTATGCTTGGGTGATCAAGCTCTGTTTCTGGCGCTCTATCAAGCCGTTCGGCAGAACCACGCCGAACGGCTGGTCCCACCCATCTCTGCTGATGCTGACCAGCTAGCGAAGGTCTGCTTCGGCCCCAGCAGCGGAAATTATCTACCGTTTTACGTCAGGTTCCCCAGCCAATATCTTCTCTTAGAAGTTCAACCCCGCTTATCAGTCCGCATCCTTTAGAGTTGCCGATTCATGTCGCGCAACTTGCGACAAATTTGCCTTTTTTTTCAACGCGCGAATCTCATAACGGCACCTCCGCCGGCGCGACGTGAATGGACGACTTAGCGAGACCAACCCCGCCGTCAGCCAGCGCATCGGCATGCCACACAAGAGAACGTTTGTACAAAGCGTCGAATGTTGCCCAATTCCAGAGCCGAATAGACAGGGAAGCAAGACGCCGGTAAAATTTGATCAGTGGGTGCTAGGAAGGCGCCATTGCACATGGCCAACGAATCCATCAGACGCCGGCTTGCCGCCATTTTGGCGGCTGACGTGGTCGGTTACAGCCGGCTTATGGAGCGGGACGAGAAAAGCACCCACACGCTGCTAATGGCGCGGTGGAAAGAGGTGCTGGAGCCGCTCGTCCTTATCCACCAAGGCCGTATCTTCAAGAGGACTGGCGATGGTGTGCTTGTCGAGTTCGGCAGCGCCGTCAATGCTGTCGAATGCGCCGCAGCCCTTCAGCAGGCCATGGCGGCCGCGAACCGAGACATGCCGGAAGACCAGGCTATCGTCCTGCGCGTCGGTGTCAACCTGGGCGACGTCATGGTCGAAGACAGCGATCTCTACGGCGATGGGGTCAATGTAGCTGCCCGTATCGAGGCGCTTGCCGATCCTGGCGGCGTGGCGCTTTCCGATGGAATTCATGAATATGTGCATGGTCGCACTGATCTGGATTTTGCCGACAGTGGTTTTCACGAGGTCAAGAACATAGAACGTCCGGTACATATCTGGACCTGGTCGCCGAACAACCGCCCGAACGTTCCCATCAATTCCGCCGCCGAAACCCCGCCGCATCTTCCAAAGAAACCGTCGATAGCCGTTCTACCGTTTGACAACATGTCCGGCGACCCGGAGCAGGGCTATTTCGCCGACGGCATCACCGAGGACATCATCACGGATCTTTCGAAGGTTTCCGGCCTCTTCGTGATCGCCCGGAATTCCTCTTTCGCCTACAAGGGCAAGACGCCGGACATTCGCAAGGTGAGCCGGGAACTCGGCGTCCGCTACGTTCTGGAAGGCAGCGTGCGCAGGGCGGCCGACCGGATCCGCATCAACGCCCAGATGATCGACGGCACCACCGGCGGACATTTGTGGGCGGAGCGCTATGACCGCGGACTGGAAGATATCTTCGCGGTTCAGGATGAAGTGACACGCACCATCGTCAACGCACTCAGAGTGAAGCTGACGGCCGGAGAAGAGGAACGCCGCGAGGGCCGCGGCAAGGTGGATCCGGAAGCCTATGACCTGCTCGTCCGCGCCCGTCAGGCCATCCTGCAGTTCAGCGCCGTATCGTCCACGGAGGCTCGCAACATGCTGCAGCGCGCCCTCGAGATCGATCCAGGGATGGCGGCTGCCCATGCTTCGCTTTCGATCATCGCCTTGACCGACTTCATCAATCAGTGGAACGGCGCGACCCCTGACAATCTCACACAGGCACTCGAACTGGCCCACGAGGCAATCGCGACCGACGGTACAGAGCCACAAGGCCATTTCACACTTGCGCTTGCCCTTTCATGGATGCGGCGTCTGGACGAGGCGGAGCGCGCTGCAGAGCGGGCGATCGAACTCGACCCCAATTCCGCCAACGCCCATACAGCACTTGGCACCATACGGGATTTCCAGGGCCGGCACGAAGAGGCCCTTGCGTCGTACACACGAGCCCACCGGCTTGACCCGCAATTCGACCTGTCGCTGCATTTCCTGGGGAGGGCTCTATTGAGTCTCGGGCGTTTTGACGAGGCGGAGATCGCCTTCAAGCGTCGGCTAACGCTTGCGCCACGATCGGACATGACGCGCTTTTATCTCGCCTGCCTCTACGGTCGCATCGGGCACCACGAAGAAGCGCGACGCTATTGGCGGGAGGTATTGGAGGTCAACCCGAACTTCTCAATCGACCACCTGAGGCGGGCCTTACCTTACCGGGACCCTGGCCTGCTCGATCGGCTGTTGGACGGCCTCCGCGAGGCCGGAGTCTCCATCTGAACGGAGACGGGTACGGGGGTCGTGCAGCCACCTCCCAGCGCCAGCGCTCATCTCGGCCTCCTCACCGCCCTCACCTTCCCGCTCTTTCCGCCTCCGCAGAAGAACCGATCGCCGCCATCGGATTCGAGCCCCGACACGCCCATTCCGGCCGGCATATCGAGCGTCTCCAGCACCTTGCCCGTCTCGGGATCGACCCGCCTCACCGTGCTCTCGTCGCCCTCCCAGGTGCCGTGCCAGAGCTCGCCGTCGATCCAGGTGACGCCGGTGACGACGCGGTTGGATTCGATGGTGCGGAGAATCGCGCCGGTTTCGGGGTCGATCTGATGGATTTTCCGGCCGCGATGCTGCCCGACCCAGAGCGTCCCTTCGGCCCAGGCGAGCCCCGAGTCGCCCCCCTCGCCGGGCGCCGGGATCGTCGAAAGCACGCGGCCGGTCTTCGGATCGATCTTCTGGATGCGGTCCTCGGCAATCTGAAACAGGTGCCGGCCGTCGAAGGCCGTTCCGGCGTGTGCGGCGACATCGATCGCGCGCACCGTCTCGCCGTTCGCCGGATCGAAGGCGTTGAGCTTGTCGCCGGACGCGAACCAGACATGCTGGCCGTCGAAGGTGACGCCATGCACATTGTCGGCTCCTGGAAAGGGTCCATATTCGCGGAGAATTTCGGCCTGAACGTGTTTCATATGTTGATCCCATTCGATCGGTTGCAGGAGGTATTCTGACGCGCCGATCCTAGTCGCCCGGCAGCGGACCGGGGAGTAACAAGACTGTCGGGAATGCCGGCACCGGCGGGGTCATCCAGCGGCGCGCGCGCCCGCGGCCGAACGACTGCACCTTGCCTGCGGCACCAAGCGCTTCCAGCGCCCGCTGTACCGTGCGCGGGCTGGCGCCAAGGGCAATCGCGAGCGCCGAGCTCGACCACGACTCGCCGTCGGCAAGAAAGGCGAGCATCGCCGCATGCTGACCTTCGACGGGCGGTACCAGCACGACGAGCTCGCCTGCCTGGCGCGGCGCCAGCGCGAAGCCGCGCTTCGTTGCGCTCACCTCCGCCAGCTTCCCAAGCTCCGCGCGAAGCCGGCCGATCTCGACGCGCAAGCGGGCACGATGCGATTCATCGGCATGCTTTGCCCGGAAGGCGCGCGCGATGAGGGCGCCCCTCGGCACGTCGCCCGGCCAGGCTTCCGCGAGCGCGCGTGCAAGAGCGAACAAGACAGGCCGTGTCGCGAGCGAGACCACGGTGCCAGTACCCCGAACGACATGGCGGCAGGCGTCCACGACAAGCGCTTGCGATGCGAACAGCATTTCGACCTCCTCGAGCAGGAGGGGGCGTCCCTCTCCCCGCTCGATCAGGCGTGCCGCGGGCGTGTCGAGGAGGAGGGACGCGCTTTCGACTTCCGCCGTCAGCGCGGGGATATTGGCGTGGCGCGCGGCGCGTTCGGCCCGCGCAAGCGCAGCCCGCGCCGTCTTCGTCTGCAGGCGGCGAATTGCGATTCCGGCGACCACCAGCTCATATGCGGCGCGCGAGGCGGGCGGAAGCGGTGCGGGATCGACGTCGGCCAGCGCACGCTCGGCCTCGTCGACCCGGCCGACCAGCAGCAAGCGCCGCACCACGAGATTGCGCGCATGCGCGGCGTTCACCCAGTCGTCATGCTTTTCGAGCGTCGCGCGCGCCATGTCGAGCGCCTTGGAGGGAAAGGAGAGATCGCGCGACACGAGGGCGATTTCGGCCTCGGCGACGACGCACCTTGCGCGGGCCCTCGCCTCTCTCGGACCGAAGCCGCGCGCGGCATTCTTGAGGAGGGTCTTTGCCCGAGCGAGGTCGCCGAGCTGCGCCATGGCGATGCCTCTGAGGGCCAGCGCCGGCGGATCATCGCGCAGGGCGACCCGCTTCAGGGCACCGAGCGGATCACCGCCTGCGAGGGCGCGTGCCGCAGCGGTGATCAGCGAATCCATCGAAATCCCGTCACACTTGTAACTCCCACCGCTTCGACATGCGGCGGTAGTCTATCCGCTGACTTGCAAAGCTGAAAGAAGGAGACCAGCGATGACGGAACACAGGACCGGGACCCGCGAAGAATGGCTCAAGGCACGGCTCCAGCTGCTCGAAGCCGAGAAGGAACTGACGCGGAGAAGCGACGAGCTGGCGCGGCAGCGCCAGGCCTTGCCGTGGGTCAGGATCGACAAGGACTACCGGTTCGAGACCGACGCGGGCAGCGCTTCGCTCAAGGAGCTTTTCCAAGGGCGCTCGCAGCTGCTTGTCTACCATTTCATGTTCGGCCCCGATTACACGGCCGGCTGCCCGTCCTGTTCCTCGATCGCCGATGGCTTCAACGGCATCGTCGTCCATCTCGAAAACCACGATGTCGCCTTTACCGCCGTCTCGCGTGCGCCGCTTGAGAAGCTTACGGCCTACAAGCGGCGGATGGGCTGGAGCTTTCCCTGGGCGTCGTCGAACGACAGCGATTTCAACCGCGACTTTTCCGTTTGGTTCACAGCGGACGAACAGCGTGAGGGCCGGATAGAGTACAACTTCCGCCGCGAGCCGCCCGCGCCCGAACCACTCGCAGGAAAAACCGTACAAGAGTGGCAGTTGCGCGGCAGCGAGGGACCGGTCGCACAGATTGCAGCCATGACCGGAACCGACGTCGCCACCTATACGCGCGACAGGCCGGGCCTCAGCGCCTTCGTGCTCGACGACGGCGTCGTCTACCACAGCTATTCCAGCTATGCGCGCGGGCTGGACGGTATCTGGGGTATGTACCAATGGCTCGACCGAGCCCCGCTGGGGCGCAACGAGAACGGCGTCTGGTGGCGCCGAAACGACGAATATGGTCAAGGCTGACATCGCAATGTTGCGCCCTTCCGACAGCTCGACAAGGTCGCCGTCCGCCGATCACGGACCGGGCGGCGCCTCGGACGGCAACACCGCTGCGTTCGGCGCGACCGACTGGCTGTCCTTCGCTGCAGCGCCGACCTTTGCAACCATGGCGCTGCTTACCGGCGTTCTCGGCGGCCCGCCGGACATGCTCTGCTCGTCCGCCGGCGATGCATCCGCGATAACCGGCATGGTCCCGATGTACGGGCTGATGAGCGCCTTCCATTCGGCGCCCTGGCTGAGGCTGATCTCAGGCCGGCGAAGCGACGCACACCGATCTTGATTCGCCGAACCTTGCATTCATGCGTTGCTTACCAGCGTACTCTGCCGCCCCTCCGGTCGACGGCGGTTGCCCGCGACTCATGAAAGGGTTCAGAACTTTTCGATGATGAGGGGCCGTCGAGCTAAGGCCGGCGGCCCCTCAGCGAGTGTCTAGATCAAAAGGAAGTCGGTGGCGGCGAGGGACGTGACCTTGTCCAGCGTCACCATGAGCACGGCGTCGGCCTCGTTGCCGGTACCGTCGGCGTCATACCAGAGGCGACCGTTGTCCCTTTCGAAGAAGAACTGGGCTGCCGTACCCGTCGGCTTCAGGTCGTTGCCGGAGTAGAGCACGAGATTGGAGAAGTGGAATACGCCCTTATCGATGACGAGCTTGTCCTCGCCGCGCTTGAAGTCGGTGATCTGGTCACCGGAGCCGATCGCCTCACCCGAGCCATAGATGAACTTGTCCGCGCCCGCTCCGCCGGTCAGGAGGTCGCCATGGCCGCCGCCTTCAATGGTGTCGTTGCCGGCGCGGCCGTCGAGCCTGTCGTCGCCAAGCCCGCCTTTCAGCGTGTTGGCGACACCGTTGCCGAGGATCGTATCGTCGCTCGTCCGACCGACCACGTTCTCGATGCTCGATAGCGACAGGCCGGAGGCGACCCCGCCGTTCTTCGCATTGTTCTCCAGGTCGACGATGACCGACTGGTCAGAGACTATGTCAAAGTCGAGCGTGTCGACGCCGGAGCCGCCGGAGAAATAGTCGGTGCCGGTTTCATCGCTGAAGCGGGTGAACTCGTCGTTGCCCGCATCGCCGTAGAGCTTGTCGTTACCTCTCCCGTCAACCAGGATGTCGTTTCCGCCGCCACCCTTGAAGGTGTCGTTTCCGGCTCCGCCGTCGAGATAGTCGTCATACGCGCTGCCGGTCACGGTGTCCTTGCCGGAGCCGCCTATGTAATCAACCGCCTCCATGCCGTTGACGGACGTATTGGCGTTCACCTTCACAAGGCCGTTTCCGAAGGCAAAGGACACATCGAACGTCTCTTCCGCGAGGTCGATGATGACCCGGTCCGCGCCATCGCCGCCCGAGGCATAGTCACCAGCATTCATGAACAGAAGGTCGTTGCCTTTCTCGCCGTAAAGTTGATCGGCACTGGTGTCCTTGATGCCGCCGCTGCCGTAGATCGTGTCGTCCCCGTCACCGCCGTAGAGTTTGTCCGCGCCCGTCCAGCCGGTGAGGTCGTCGGCGCCGCCAAGGCCCTTGAGCGTGTCGTTGCCGCCGCTGCCGTTCAGATCGTCGTCGAGACCGCCGGCCGTCAGCGTGTCGTTACCCTGACCGGAAGTGATGTGGACGCGCTCGAAGTTCTTCGCCGTGATGTCGCCGTTGGCCATCGTCGCATTGGCGGAAAGCGCGAAGGAGAGATTCTTCGTGCTGTCGTAGCGGCTGATCCAGAGCGTATCGGTGCCGATGCCTCCATCGACGGAGAAGCGCCCCGCCGTGGAACCGCCGGCATTGTTGACGGTCACGATGTCATTGCCCGCGCCTCCCAGGATCGTCGTCAGCCCCGTACCGGATTCGGTGTCGGCGGTGATATGGTCGTTCCCGTTACCGCCGTCGAGCTTGTTGGTGCCGCCGCCATTGTCGCCGATGCGGTCGTCGCCGTCGCCGCCCTTCACGGTATCGTTGCCGCTGGTGCTGTAGAACTGGTCGTTGCCCTTGCCGCCGGTGAGCGTGTTGTTGCCGCTGCCGGCGTCGAAGTCGACATGGCCCGCAGTTCCGGCCGAGAGCACATCGTTGCCACTGCCCGTTTCAATGCTGAAGCTTTCGCCATCGGTCACGACGGTGCCGTCGGAGAGCTTTGCGACGGCGCCGGAGACGCTGAAGGTCAGGCCGCTGGTGCTGTCGGAACGATCGATCCAGATGGTGTCATAGCCGGTGCCGCCCTTGATCGTGTCCTTGCCGCCGCTGCCGACGATCAGGAGATCGTTGCCGTCACCACCATCGAGGACGTCGCTGCCGAGGCCGCCATTCAGATGATCGTTGCCGCCGAGGCCTATGAGCGTGTCATTGCCGGAGTTTCCGGAGAGCGTATCGGCGCCGGTCCAGCCAGTGAACCTGTCGGCCGTCTCCGAACCGCTGATCCTGTAGGTCTCGAAGTTGACGATCGTGGTGCCGTTGGAAAGCGTCTGCTTGGTCGAGGAGGACTTGGCGGCGAAGGTTCCGGAAAGGCCGCTCAGTACGACCTCATCGTAGCCGACGCCGCCGTCGAGTACGTCCTTGCCGTCACCGGCCCAGCTTTCCATGTTGTGCCGAATCGTATCGTTGCCCGCTCCGCCGAGGACCGTGTCATTGTCGCCGTCGCCGGCAAGATAGTCGTCCTCGGAGCCGCCGTCGATGACATCGCGGCCGCCGCCGCCAGATATAGTGTCGGTGCCGCTCTCGCCCTTGATGTTGTCATTGCCGTGATGGCCGTAAAGGTAATCGCCGCCGGCGCCGCCGAGCAAAGTGTCGTTGCCATCGTCGGCAGAGAGCCAGTCGATTCCGTAACCACCGGAGAGGTAGTCGTCACCGGCACCGCCCAATACGGAATCATTGCCGTTGCCGCCATAAATCCTGTCGTTGCCGTCCTCTCCCTCGAGCCAGTCCTTGCCGAGGCCGCCGTTCAGAACGTCATCGCCGGCTCCGCTCTCGAACCAGTCGTCCCAGCGCCCGCCGGTGAACGTGTCGGCGAAATTGCTGCCCTCAAGTTCGAAGCGCTCGACGTTGACGATGGTGGCGCCGAGAACCGATTTCGAGACAATCGGGTCGAAGGCAGCAAAGGAGACCCCTTTGCTCGAACCGCTGAAATCGATTCCGAGTATGTCGAAGCCGAGACCGCCGTCGATCTTGTCGCCAAGCAGGCCCGCGGCGCTCCGGTTAAGAATTTCGTCGTCGCCAGTGCCGGCCTTGATCGTGTCGGCGCCAAGACCGCCGTTGATCGTGTCAAGGCCGGAGCCGGTACTGATCGAATTACTGCCCTCGTCGCCATTCACCGTCTGATCGCCGACGCCGGGTATGGTGTAGCCGGCGGCCAACGGATCAAGGGCGAACGTCGCCTGAAGCGGCGCTATGGACTTCACTTTCTTGCTCATGGCTTCCTCAAGTGTTGCATCGCTACGCCGATCTGGCGTGAGCAAATTGCTAATCTGCGAGGGAGCCAGGAGTTGTTCCTTCGGTGACAGGGGTGCAATCGCTAGGTGGTAGCCGCAGGGCGGAGGAGAGCAGACCGGGCGATGGGTGGGCCGCTGACGGAGCAAGAACTCCATCTGCTCCATCGGCTCTCCTGGAAGCTGCCACGAGGTCGCCTCTGGCCGACCTTCGGGCACAATCGCCGAAAGACGCTGGGCAGCGACCTTCGCGTAACGCCTGAACTTTGCAGCGTCGCGTCAACACCCGCGGCCGTTTGGCCCGGTTAGTCCGCCGAATAGAACTGCAACGTAAACACATTGCCCGCGATCTCCTCGGCGAGCTCCGTCGAAAACTCCAGCGGCATGCAGTTCTGCAGCGCCGCCGTCGCGGCGGCGACGAAGGCCTTGCGCTGGTCCGCGTCTCCGGCAACGCGGATCGCCGTCGGCTGCGGCGGGCCCATCAGCGTGCCGTTGCCGCGGAAGCCGAATTTGAGCGTGACGAAGGAATCCCTGATGCCGGCCGGGGGAGTCCAGCACTGGCCGAGTGCAGTGCTGACCTCCTCGACGCTCTGCAACGGTTCCGCCCGCAGCGGATGCGCCGCGACTGCAGCGAAAAGGCTGGCGGCGGCCAACCCGATGACGACTTTCATTTCGACCCTCAGACCCTGAACGAATGATCAATCCAGACGTCCGAGATTGCGACGAACGACGGCCGGATGCAATCCGTCCGATCTCTCCTCCATGTCTTCGCGTCTAGAGCGGGATGAGGAAAAATGTGGGCCGTTTCCGCCCGCATCCCGCTCAACCTTCTTAAGAATCGATCACGTTTATGATTTTTGGTCGAACCAACCAAAATCATCGTGATCTAGAGCAGCCCGCGTTTGGCGAGATTGCGCATCAACGCTGCAGTTCCGAAGGTCCAGGGCGGGCAATCGGTGGCAAGCCGCACCGTGTTGACGAGGCTGCCGAGGGCGGGGCTCGAGATCGTCACCACGTCGCCTATCTTGTGGGTAAAGCCCTGGCCCGGCTCGCCGCGGTCCTCGACCGGCGCGAAGAGGGTTCCCATGAAGAGCATCAGCCCGTCCGGGTACTGGTGATGCGGCCCGATCGTCTGGGCGACAAGATCGAGCGGGTCGCGGCTGATCTCGCGCATCGTGCTCGCCCCCTTCAGGCGAAAGCCGTCAGGGCCCTCGATCAGGAGATCGAGGTCGGCACTACGCACATCGTCGATCGAGTAGGTCTCGTCGAAGAGGCGGATGAAGGGTCCGATCGCACACGAAGCGTTGTTGTCCTTGGCCTTGCCGAGAAGCAGCGCCGATCGCCCCTCGACGTCGCGCAGGTTGACATCGTTGCCGAGCGTCGCACCCTGGGCACGACCGTCGGCGGAGACCGCAACGACGATCTCCGGCTCCGGGTTGTTCCACCGCGAAATCGGATGCAGGCCGACCGCGGCACCCCAGCCGACCGCCGAGAGCGGCTGGGCCTTGGTGAAGACTTCGGCATCCGGGCCGATCCCGACTTCGAGATATTGCGACCAGACGCCCTCCTCGATCAGTGCGGCCTTGACGCCGGCGGCTTCGGGCGAACCGGCCTTCAAGTTTCTGAGGCTGTCGCCGATGATTGCCGTTATCCGCGTGCGGATCGCTTCGGCCCGTGCGGCATCGCCGGCGGCGCGCTCCTCAATGACGCGCTCGATCATCGAGCGAGCGAAGGTGACGCCGCAGGCCTTGATCGCCTGAAGGTCGCAAGGGGCAAGAAGATGGACCTCGTCCCTGCCCCGTTCCGCCTTGACCATAACGGCGTCGACGGACGCAAGGGCTTCTCCAGGGGCAGAACGGACATGGGCGACGGGGTCGGGAAGCTCAAGGAGGTCACGCATCGTCGGCACCGCCTTCGAGGTGATGTCGATCAATTCTCCCGCTCGAACCGTCACCAGGCTCGGCCCCTCGATATCGGCGCGCCACGCACGTCCGACGAACGTGCCGTTTTCATAGGATCCGGTCATTTCCATCCCTCCCCGCTTCTTGCTCTCGCATTCCCGTTCCGTTTTTGCAGTCGAACGGCTTCCCTGTAAAGGACCTTCTACCAGCACAGGTGTGTTCCGGAAGGAGCGCAACGGAACCTTGCAATATTTCGCGCGTTTAATATTCCAGCGCCTCTCCATCTCCCGTGGCGAGGCTCTAAATTATACTTGCTTGGTCGAGCGCCCCTCCTTGAGTCCTCGCTGATTTAGGGAATCATCATCGCCAGATGCTGGCGCCTAGGGACGAAGGCCAGAAAGGATGTGACTGCCATGGACCCACAGGACCAGTTGAAGGATAGACCTCCGGTCGATCCAGTAACCGGACAACCGGCACCGCCCCCAGAAGTGCACGAGGCGCGCGCGGCCCGCAGCACTTGGCCGTTGCTGGTCATTCTGCTTGCCGGTCTCGTGCTTGCGCTGATCGCCTGGCTGCCGGCCGAACTCACCAGAGATGCGGAGGATACTCCGACCTCATCGACGACGACAGAACCCTCGACCGACCAACCGGCGACGAGCGGCGAGGCGACGCCGCCGGCCGGAGGAACATCGGGAACGACGCAGGAGACGGCACCTACCGCGCTGGAAACACAGCCCCAGCCGGCGACCCCGGCACCGGCACCTGAAGGAACGGCACCGCAGCCGCAGACCCCTCCCGCACAGTGACCGGCAAGAGACGATTCGGGCGGGGAGAAGCCTCTCCGCCCTCAAAACCTTGAATTCCGTCGCTCCGACGCGATGTTGCCTTAGGTTTTCAATCCATTCCACCACGATCAGCACGTTCATGGACCAGATTCTTGCCGACATCCTCGTTGGGACGCGCACGCCCTATCCGGTGATATTCGCGCGGTTGTGTGGCGCAATCCTGCTCGGTGCTCTCATCGGTATAGAGCGGGAGAAGCGCCAGCAACCCGCGGGTCTCAGGACGCACATTCTGGTGAGTCTTGCCTCGGCGATCTTCGCCGTGGTCGCCGTCGAAAGCGTGCATATGGCGAGCCTGTCGGGCCCGGAGGTCCGCATCGACCCGATCCGCGTCGTCGAGGCGGTGACCGCAGGGGTCGCCTTCCTCGCCGCCGGCATGATCGTCTTCTCGAAGGGCGAGGTCAAAGGCCTGACGACGGGCGCCGGCATGTGGCTTGCCGGTGCCGTCGGCCTGTCGATCGGCTTCGGCTTTTGGTTGATCGCCGCCTTTGCCGCCATAGCCAGTCTCATCGTCCTCTTCATCCTCGGTCGGATGGAGGTGGCGCTGCAATGGAAGGCGCCCGAAGGAACAGAGGAGAACGGTTCCCGAGAAGCGCGCCACCGCGATGCTGCGCCCACCGGCTCGGAAAACCGAGGCCGGTGACATACTCAACAAAGCGAGAAGTTTGGCCTAGAGCCTTTCCTGGTTAAATGGAAACATTCTGCCGGAGCAGGTTTTCGACAGGGCATAGGCGATTGCCGAGAGTCGTACCCGGACGTACGGCCGAGGCGATCGCCTCTGATCCTGGCGGAAAGATGCCCGGCCCTTCGGGTTGGCTCAATTTAACCAGGAAAGGCTCTAGCATTACAGTTGCATTTTAGTTTTGAGATGAGCTCGTTGAGCGGCCGCCTGATGGGCGCGTCTCCAGCATGACCATGCGATGACGTAAGCGGGGTTAATGCGACGCTGAGCAAGCCTGATGGCGATGCGCCGGACTTCCTGGATAGACCAGCGGATCAAATCCTGATGGTCGGCATCCGCGGTCTTTTTGGGGGCGTCGCGTCATTGGCGCGGTACCGGATCACCGCCATCATGGCGAAGGCAAGCATGACGAGGGAGACGTGGCGATGCCAGCCATGCCATGACCGGGTTTCGTTGTGATCGAGTCCGAGCTCGTTCTTGGCGGTCTCGAAGCTGTCTTCGATCGCCCAGCGATGGCCTTCAACGGAAACGAGCGTCTGGATGTCCGTCCCGGCCGGGCACCATGTGGTGAAGAATGCGAGATCACCGTCGCTGATATTGCGCCGGATCAGCAGGCCACGGGTCCAAAGCCCCGATTTCGTCTCGTTATATTCGTCGGCATCGAGATCGGCGAGTTCGCAGTAGGCCCAGTCATGAAGCCGCGCGCCTTTGGTGCCCTCACCGGCGGAAAGACGCTGCCATGCACTTGGATCGAGATCACGGGCGATCTCCTGCGCTGTGCCGGCGACCGGAGGCTTACCCGACCAGGAGCCGAAATGGTGGTCCGATTTAACCCCAAGAACGTAGCCTTTGCAGGCTCGACGCAGGGTCCCTTCGACGTCCCCGACGCCATAGACCGCATCTGCGGCCACCCATGAAAACGGCACGTCGGCTGCCAGCGCACGCCGTATCATCTCGACAGCCAGGCCTGGCTTGGTAGCGAAGGCTGTAGCCTGAGGAACATGAGCTGCTGCAAGCCTTGCCGGATCGCCAGTCCAGCTCTTGGGCAAGTACAGGGCTCGATCGATAAAGGCATGGCCGCGAACGGACACATAGGCGGCGAACACACCGATCTGGCAGTTCGTTATCTTGCCAGCCGAACCTGTATATTGACGTGCAACACCGCACGATGTCTTGCCCTGCTTGAGGAAGCCCGTCTCGTCGATGACCAGGACCGCATCATCCGTGGCGAGGTTTTCTACGACATACTCTCGCACGATGTCGCGAAGTGCGTCCGCGTCCCAGCGCCCGCGCCCCAGAATGGCTTGTTGCCGCCACGGGCCGGGATCACCGGCCGCCTCAGCACGCATCCAACCTGTCTTACGCCGCTCGTCACCCAGCAAGCCGTCCAGGAAAAGGTTCGCAGAGGCTGCAACTCGCTCCTGCGTAAACAGTCCGCGCATGCGAGCCTTCACGTCGCGCAACGATGATGCCCAAAGCTCAAGCGTCGTCTCGATTGATGCACCTGCCATCCATGACCTCCGAATCATGGAGACCCATAGATTCAGATCATAAATAAATATGCAACTGTGATGCTAGGCTGTGGTGACGATTTAATCATTTGAGCCAGAGCATGATGCTGGCGAGCTTGACGAAGCCGAGGAAGGTTGCTGCGAGCTTATCGTAGCGTGTTGCGATGCGGCGCCACTGCTTGAGTTTGGCGAAGAAGCCCTCAATTCCCCAGCGTTGGCGGTAGGCGATCCGATCATAGCCGTGCTGATGCTTGCGATGACGGCGAGGCGGAATGACCGGCTCGCCGCCCTGATCCAGGATGGCGTCGTGGAGGCTGTCGGCATCGTAGGCGCGGTCGGCGATGACTTGGCCTGAAGCCAGTCCGGCGACAAGGCCGCAGGCTGGCGCCATGTCGTTCTGCTGGCCGGGTCCGATCGCGAAGCGGATCGGCAGGCCGAGTGCATCTACGACGGCGTGGAGCTTGGTGCCGAAGCCGCCGCGCGAGCGCCCGAGAGCCTGGGCTTCAGGTCCCCCCTTTTGCGCCGCGCGCCTGCGGCTTGTGCATTCGCCCGGATGACAGTGGCGTCGATCGCCAGCCATTCGAGATCGGGATCACGGACAATCGCTTCGAACAGGCGGTCAAACACGCCCATCTCGATCCAGCGGTAATAGCGACGCTTGGCCGTCTGATATGGGCCGAATCGCTCTGGAAGATCACGCCAGCGTGCACCGGAACGGGCCATCCATAACAACGCGTCGAAGAAGCGGCGCCCGTCGCTGCGCGGGCCGCGCCTTCCCTTCCGTCCCCCGGGAACGAACGGCTTCACCTTCTCCCACTGATCGTCACGAAGAGCTTCGCCTTCCATCGCTGGCCTCCAAAAGCCAGCGTTGAATCTGATTTGCACCCTGATGGGAATCCCAAATCTTAAATCGTCACTACGGCCTAGTGCGCACCGGCAGTACCGACCGCTTCGCAATG
Organism: Sinorhizobium fredii USDA 257; assembly: GCF_000265205.3. Lineage (NCBI taxonomy): Bacteria > Pseudomonadati > Pseudomonadota > Alphaproteobacteria > Hyphomicrobiales > Rhizobiaceae > Ensifer > Ensifer fredii. The sequence continues at coordinate 437,430 of NC_018000.1, read as the reverse complement.
ATCAGTCGGCGCCGCTCTTGTCCCGATCGGCCCCCTCTGCCGCAAGACGTGCAGGGCGGCAACGGCCCGAAGCGCCTCCTCGGCCGTCGCAAATCTCCGGCCATCGAGCGGCCAGACGCTGTATTTGACAGCGACAAAACGTAATTGCCCATCGTCGGGCATCAACGCGCCCACGGCCTCGCCGGCGAATTCGATCGTCTGGTTTTTCATGGAATCGGCTCCTCCCTCGCCGCCTGAGTGACGGCGACCGGCTCAACGCAAAGCACAAGCGCACCGAATCCTCGTCTTCAGCCGCGAGGAAAACACCTCTCGGCTGCTTTGGTTCCAGGGGAGTGAAAAAAACGCTCCGGAAACCGAAGGAGCTCAAGCGAGGAAGCGATCCGGCCGGTAAGGCGCAAGGTCGACCACGGTCTTCTCGCCCGTCATCGCTTCGGCAAGCGCCCGACCGGTGACGGGGCCGAGGGTCATGCCGTGATGGGCATGACCGAAGGCGAACCACAGGCCTTCGTGCCTGGGCGCCTTGCCGATGATCGGCATCATGTCGGGCGTGCACGGCCGAGCACCGATCCAGGGTTCCTCGTCGCGCCGTTCGGCGAGCGGGAAGAATTCACGAGCGACGCGCTCGGCACGGGTCAACTGCACGGGAGTTTTCGGGGCGTCGCGCAGCGCGAATTCGGCGCCCGTCGTCAGGCGGATACCGCGCAGCATGGGCGCCAGAAAATATCCCATCTCCTCGTCCAGCACCCAGTTGTTCAACTGAGCACCATCCTTGGTGCCGTAATGCATATGATAGCCGCGTTTGACTGCAAGCGGGAAATGATAGCCGAGCTTGCGCGTCACCGTGTCGGCCCATGGGCCGAGGGCGACCACCACCTCGCGGGTTTCCAGCGGACCTTCCGGCGTCGCGACGCGCCAGCCGGCGCCTTCCAGAATATGCTCGAGCGTTGCAGCGTCGCCCGAGACAAGCCGGCCGCCGAGCGACTGGAAATAGCCGAGATAGGCCTTGTTCAGACTGTGCGGGTCGCGGATCGACCAGGGATCGGTCCAGCGCAAACCGCCGGCCAGCTCAACCTGGATAGAGGGCTCGAGGGTCTTCAACTCACTGGTCGAAAGCTTCTGGTGATTGACGCCGAATCCGGCCGAGAGCTTTTCGGCATCCTTGTAGGCGGCGTCGCGCTCCTTCTCGGTGCGGAACACCTTCATCCAGCCGTCCTTGCGGATAAGCTCGCCGGCGCCGGACGCGTCGATCAGGTCGCTGTGCTCGGCGATGGAATTCTCGATCAGCGGCGCGTAGAGATGGGCGATGCGCTGATGCTGGGTGAAGCCCGAGTGCCACCAGTACCGCGCCAGGAAAGGCACCAGGCTTGGCAGCGCGCGGAAGTGATAGCTGGCATCGATGGTGTTGTTCAGCGCGTAGCGGAAAAGCGCCCCGAAGTCGTGCGGGAAGCCATAGGGGAAAACGCCCTCCCGTTGGATGAGGCCGGCATTGCCGAACGACGTCTCCTCGCCCGCGCCGCGGCGATCGAGAAGCACCACCGATTTGCCGCGCCGCGCCAGGTGAATGGCGCTCGAAATGCCGACGATCCCGGCGCCCAATACCACTACATCAGTTTTCATAGATGATGCCCCGTTCTTTCGCCCGATGAATCGGCGCGTCACTTCTTCAGCTTGCTCATGATCTGCCCCAGGGAAGCCGGCAGCAGGGCCTGATTGGAGTCGACCGGCAGGATGTTCGCATGAATAGCCAAGCGGACGAGAAGGGGCAAGGGAACAGCGCAGGCGCCACGAAAGGGCGAGGCGTCAGGCCCCACCCCATGAAAGAAACAAGGTCTTGGGAAACTGGCGCGGAGCAGAGAGCGATCCGCTCCGCAAGTCAGTGAACACTCGTCACGTTCGCCGGAAGATGCCCATAACGAGCGAGACCACCAGGAAGATCAGGAACAGGAAGAACAGGATCTGGGCAATTCCCGCCGAGGTGCCGGCTATGCCGCCGAAGCCGAGAACGCCGGCTATAATGGCGACCACAAGAAAGATGAGGGCATAGTAGAGCATTTGCTATCTCCTTGCCTTGGAACTGAAATCCAAACGCTCGGCCTTTCGCCTTTGTTCCGGTTTCGTCCCCAACGCCGTTAACCAGGCGGAAACCATGTGTTTAGCGAAACGAAGAAAAATCAATCCGCAATTGCGAGCCGACCCACGACAGCAGGAACCTTCGCCACAGCTTGGCGTTCTCCGGGAAACAGAGTTCCTCAGGTAAGAAATGAAAATCCCTTCGCGACATATACTCAAAACGGTGACAGAGATCCCCCGGCACGCAGCGGATATGCGCAACCATAATCTGCACATCGGCAGAACGCTGCGTGAGCTTGAGATGCACACGGAAGGAAAGAGCAACGAGCGTCTCCAGGCCCTGCTCGAGAACCTGGAACGGACCGAGCGCGGATCCCGTCGCTAGAGCGGTCATTTTCCCGAATGCTGTACAGATGAGATTTCAGCTCCGGCCGGCCCGGGCGGCAACAACCGGGCGTGGCACCCCGAGGTCGCGCGGAACAAAAGGCGGTAATCGGCGTTCTGACAACGATAACGAGCGCCGCAGCGGCGACAGCTACAAGGGAGTCGGGAAATTGCAAGTCTTCGCCGCGCCTATTCTGGTGCTCCCGGCAGACGCCGACTCACCCTGCTTTCTGCAATCGTCCTCGCGATCTTCATTCCGGCCGGTTTCGACCGGACCGTTTCGCCGCCCCGTGCCCATTTTCGATCAACCAACCTCGGATAGGAAAGCACCATGAAGAAGATCCTTCTCGTCGTCAGCGTAATTCTTCCGCTTGCTGCTGCGTGCACGCAAACGGAAAGGGGTGCTGCGATCGGCGCCGCTTCCGGCGGCATCATCGGTGGGGCCATATCGAACGATGTCAGGGGTGCTGCGGTCGGCGCGGCGGTCGGTGGTGTTGCCGGCGCCCTTATCGGCCGTGCGAACGAGCCCGGCTACTGCGTCTACCGCGACCGCTACGGCCGCCGTTACACCGCGCGTTGCTGACAACGACCTCGCGAAAGCGGATTTGCGGCGGTAGCTTCGTCATCATTCCGCGGGGCACGCGGCCCTCCCCGGGCGGGAGGGCCGGAGAATTTCCTTTCGTCAATCGCCTGTTTGCGCCCTCTCGGCCTCGTCGAGGCGCCGGAGGAGGTCGATGAGCTGTTGCGGCACGGGCTCCGACTCGACAGCCTGATAAAGTGCTCTCAACCTGGAAGCGACTACGCCATTCGCATCGCTTTTCCTGGCGCCGGCAGCCAATACGCCTCGCGCGCGCCCGTTGGACTCATCGTTCATTTTTCAATTCCGAATACCGAAGGCTCAAATCCCCCGGCTGTTTTCCATTCGTATATTGCAGTCTGCAAACCGTTTCCTACATTCGGAAGACGCGTGCACTACATTGACGTATCCTGCGTCACGCCACCGCCCATAAGTGCCGACTTTACGCACAATAGTTTAGGAAGGCCTAAATGTCACTTTCCACCAGGATTGCGCCACATCTTCCTTACCTTAGGCGTTACGCCCGCGCCGTCACAGGTTCGCAAGCGGCAGGCGATGCCTATGTCGCCGCCGTCTTGGAAGCGCTGATCGAAGACATCAACCGTTTCCCCTCGGCATCGAGCGACCGGATAAGCGTATACAAGCTTTTCTGTTCGCTCTTCGACAAGCTGAAGGTCGATCGATCCAATCTGACCTCGCCATTCGCCTGGGAGCAGAGGGCCGCCGCCAATCTGTCGCTGATCGCGCCGGCGCCACGACAGGCATTCCTGCTGATCTCAGTCGAAGGTTTTTCTAGCGCCGAGGCCGCTGAAATCATGTCGGTCGACCAGGGCGCGTTTGCCAAACTACTGGCCGGCGCCTCGGAAGAGATTTCGCGCCAGGTGGCCACCGATATCATGATCATCGAAGACGAGCCGCTCATCGCCATGGACATCGAGGACATGGTGACGAGCCTGGGGCATCGGGTCACGGGCATTGCCCGCACGCATCGCGAGGCAATCGATATCTATCGGCAGACTTCGCCCAAGATGATTCTCGCGGATATCCAGCTCGCCGACGGGAGCTCCGGCATCGACGCGGTCAACGACATTCTGACGCAGGCGGCCGTCCCGGTGATCTTCATTACCGCTTTCCCCGAACGGCTGCTGACGGGCAACAAGCCGGAGCCGGCCTTCCTCGTGACCAAGCCTTTCAACCCGGAGATGGTCAAGGCGCTGATCAGCCAGGCGCTGTTCTTCGACGAACAAGCACAGGCGGGAAGTCGCTAGACTAAGACTAAGACTGGAGCCTTTCATGACTTCACCCGGGCAGTTGCGGTTCCGGGGGAACCTCGCGCAGTTGCTCGAAGATGGTCATGGCGATCAGTGACAGCGGCATCGCGAGGATGGCCCCGACCGCCCCCCACATCCATGTCCAAAACAGGATCGCGACGAAGATCAGGAAGGGATTGACTTCGAAGCGCCGTCCGAGGATCGCCGGGAAGACCAGGTTCTCCATGGCCAGATGGATAAGAAAGAAGACGGTCGCCGGCGCGAACGCCAGCACCAGCGCGTCATGGGCCATCAAGCCCCCCACGAGCAGCGACAGCGTCATGAACGTGACCCCGAGATAGGGAATGAAGCTCGAGACAAAGGCGAAGAGCCCCCACAGGGGCGGCATTGGCAGCCCGCCGACCAGGGCGATCATCATGGTGAAGCCGCCCAGCGCCAGATAGATCAGGCTGGCCGTCGAGAAATATCGCGTCAGTCCGTCTTCAAGGGCATTCATGATCCGGATCGCGCTCAGACGGCCCTCGCGGCTCGGAAATGCCAGGATGATGGTGCTGCGCAACTGGACGCGACCGAGCAGGAACAGGACGAGGGCAGCAAGGAAAATCAGCGTCTGGATCAGCGCCGGCGTGACGCTCGCCGCGACCGCGCCGAGGAACGGGCCTGCATTCTTCACAATGACGTCCGCAAAGGCATCGGCGCCGATGCTTCGCGCGAGCGCAATCCGCCCCCACTCGAAACGCTCTATGAAGGGCAGCACGCGTTCCACCACGCCTTCGGCCAGTCTCGGCGCCTCGCGCGCAACCTCGGTGATCGGCCCCAGGAGCGCATTGACGAGCGAAGAGAGGCCGAGCACGAAGAAAAGCGCCAGCAAGAGGCCGCCAAGGATCGGCGGAAGGCCGAAGCGCGCCAGCTCGTCGGCTGCCCTGCCAAGCACGATGCCGACAACGATGGCGAAAGCAATCGGCATCAGGATAGCCGTCATGGCGTAAACGACTGCCGAGCAAGCGACGATGAACAACCCGATGATGCTCCAGGCGACGAGGAGATCCATTCCATCGCGCTTGCGGGCCGCCGCCTTCGTCGCCTCGGCCAAGGCGATTTCCTTTTCGGCGTTGCGCTTGCGGCTACGGACAGCCGCTACACTTTTGGCGTCCATCGATACGCCTCTTCAAGCTGCACTTGCTTCGGCTCCCTCTTTCTTCTCACGCGTGCCATGAACCGCCGGCCACGCGTCTGCAGCGCTAGGCCGACATCAGGAAGCCGTGGGCAGTTCTCCGCCCATGGTTTCGGCGGCCCCGTGATCAATGCTTTTCGGGCGGAAATATGTGGAGCGTCACGGAAAGCAGCCCCAGCCCCACAAGGATTATCAACAACGTGTAGGCAACCTCCTCCGAGGTCCGCGGGAACAGGCCAAAGCCCAGAATCACCCCGGCGATCAGCAGCAAACAAAGCCGCGGCAGCCAATAGACCATGGGCGATTCCTCCACGTGCGGAATGATCCGATAAACGCTTCAAAGAGGGGAATCGTTCCTGCTGTGCCGCACCGGCAACGCGCGGCAAAACGCCGCCGGACTGTTCAGCCGGCGGCGTTCAAATACACACGTTACGTGGCGTGACGTGGCCCCTCAGAGGGCTGCCGTCACGATGACCTCGACAAGGTACTCCGGTGTCGCGAGCTTGGCCTCGCCGGTGGCGCGGGCAGGCGTATGGCCCTGCGGCACCCAGCCATCCCAGACGGAGTTCATCTTGGCGAAGTCCGCCATGTCAGCGAGCCAGACGGTGGCGGAGAGGATGCGCGTCTTGTCGGTTCCGGCGAGCGCCAGCAGGCGATCCACTTCGGCGAGCGCCTGCTTGGTCTGAGTGACGACATCGTCTCCAGCGTTGCCCACCTGGCCGGCCAGATAGACCGTGTTGTTGTAGACCACGGCCTGGCTCATCCGCGGACCGGTTTCAAAGCGCTTGATTTCCATATTGGTCATCCTGGTGTTGGGCCGAACAAGGAATTGCCGGCCAGTTCGGCTGCCCGCCGCCAAGGCCAGAATACAGTAGCGGCGCAGATGCTCTACACGATCAGGATGAGAACGCCAACAAGCCGCACTCGCGTAGGAGACGCGAATTGCTGGATTTTCTACCGATCCGTTTGGAGCCGCTCAAGCGGCATTCTTCCGGGCGAGCCGCGCCCTGATACTCTCCACATCCGCCCGCGGCGTGGCCGCAAACAGCGTCTTCGTGTAGCTGTGCTGCGGATTGGAAAACACCTCGTCGCGGCTGCCATATTCGACGGCCTCGCCGTAATACATTACCATCACGTCGTCGGCGATGTAGCGTACCACCGAGAGGTCGTGGCTGATGAAGACATAGGTGAGCTTGAACTCGTCCTGCAGGTCGGCAAGCAGGTTCAGGACCTGCGCCTGAACGGAGAGATCGAGCGCCGAGACGGGCTCGTCCAGCACCAGCAGCTTGGGATTGAGCATCAGGGCGCGGGCGATGGCGATGCGCTGCCGCTGGCCGCCGGAGAACATGTGCGGATAGCGGTTATAATGCTTCTCCTCGAGGCCGACCTTCTTGAGCATCGTCATCGCCAGCTCGCGGCGCTCGCCGGCGGGAACCTTGGTGTTGATGACGAGCGGTTCGGCAAGGATGTCGCCGATCTTCTGGCGCGGATTGAGGGAACCATAGGGGTTCTGAAAGACAATCTGCACCTTGCGGCGCATCTCAGACGTCAGGCCGTCCCTGGCGATATCCACCTTCTTGCCGTCGATCAGCAGCTCTCCCGCGGTGGCCGGGTCGATAAGCGTGATGATGCGTCCGAGGGTCGACTTGCCGCAGCCGCTTTCGCCGACGATCGCCAGCGTCTTCCCCTCGTCGACGGTGAAGCTGACGCCCTTCAACGCGTGGACGGTGCGCGCCTTGCGAAACAGACTGCCCGGGATGTGATAGTCGCGCACCAGGTTACGGGCTTCGAGAACGTGCGTCATCGAGCGGCTCCCTCGAGCGTCTGCTGTTCATTGAAAAGTTCGGAGATCGTCGGCAACCGATCCCCGGTGGCGTTTTCCGGGAGGGCGGCGAGAAGCGCGCGCGTGTAGTTGCTCTTCGGCGCCGCGAACAGCGACAGCACATCCGCCTCCTCGATCTTGCGGCCCTTGTACTGGACGACGACGCGATCGGCCGTTTCCGCGACGACACCCATATTGTGGGTGATCATGATCAAGCCCATGCGGTATTCCTGCTGCAGCTTCATCAGAAGGTCGAGAATCTGCTTCTGGATCGTGACGTCGAGCGCTGTCGTCGGCTCGTCGGCGATGAGGAGCTTCGGATTGCAGGCAAGGGCAATCGCGATCATCACGCGCTGGCACTGCCCGCCCGACATCTGGTGAGGAAAATGCCCGAGGCGCTCGGCGGGATCGGGAATGCCGACGGCCTCGAAGAGCTCGATGGCGCGCTTGCGCCGCGCCGCCCGATCGAGGCCCATATGGATACGTAGCACTTCCTCGATCTGGAAGCCGACCGTAAAGCACGGATTGAGGCTTGCGATCGGCTCCTGGAAGATCATCGCGATGTCCTTTCCGACGATCTTGCGGCGCTCGGCCGACGGCATTTTCAGGAGATCCCGCCCGTTGAAGGCGAGCTTGTCGGCCGTCACCTTCGCGGTCCAGGGCAGGAGCCCCATCGCCGCCAGCATGGACACGGACTTGCCCGAGCCGGATTCCCCGACGATCGCCAGAACCTCGCCCTCATGGACCTTGAGCGAGACGCCGTCGACGGCCCGGAATGGCCCGGTTGCCGTCTGGAATTCGACGACGAGATTTTCGATTTCGAGAAGCGCCATGTCAGGACCTCTTCAGCTTGGGGTCGAGAGCATCACGCAGGCCATCGCCCATCAGATTGATCGCCAGCACCGTCACGAGGATTGCGAGGCCGGGGAGCGTGACGACCCACCAGGCACGCAGAATGAACTCGCGGGCTTCCGCCAGCATCGTGCCCCATTCCGGCGTCGGCGGCTGTGCGCCCATGCCGAGGAAGCCGAGCGCCGCGGCGTCGAGAATGGCGCTCGAAAAGGAGAGTGTCGCCTGGACGATCAGCGGTGCCATGCAATTCGGCAGGATGGTTTTGAACATCAGCCTCAGGTGCCCCGCTCCGGCCACCTTCGCCGCGACAACGTAATCCCTGGTCTTCTCGGTCATCACGGCCGCTCGCGTCAGGCGAACGAAGTGGGGCTGGAAAACGAGAGCGATCGCGATCATCGCATTGGTGAGGCCCGGCCCGAGCACTGCCACCAGAACGAGCGCGAGTAGCAGCGACGGAAAGGCCAGAATGATGTCCATGATCCGCATGATGACGGTGTCCACCCATCCGCGGAAATAACCGGCGATGACGCCGACAAGGATGCCGCCCGTCAGCGACAATGTGGTCACGATAACGCCGACGAACAGCGAAAAGCGCGTGCCGTAGATGAGACGGGAGAGCATGTCGCGGCCGACGGCGTCCGTTCCGAGAAGGAACGCGGCGCGGCCGCCCTCCTGCCAGAAGGGCGGAAGCAGAACGGATTCGCGGTACTGGATGGTCGGATCATGCGGTGCGACGAGCGGAGCGCACAGGGCGAGCACCACCAGAAACAGAAAGAACATCAGGCCTATGACGGCGCCGCGGTTCTCCGAAAAATAGTACCAGAATTCGGCGAGACGCGCCCGGCGAGACGGATCGGTCGATATGGGGCTTGTTGCGGTAATTTCGGTCATATCGCCTCCTCAATGCCGGATGCGGGGGTTGATCAGCCCATACAGCAAATCAACGGCAAGGTTCACCAGCATGATGACAGCGGCGATGATCAGCAGCCCGCCCTGAATGACGGCGTAGTCGCGCCGGAACACTGAATCGACCATCCACTTGCCGATGCCCGGCCAGGAGAAGATGCTTTCCGTCAGGATGGCGCCAGCCAGCATCACACCGATCTGCAGGCCGATGGTGGTCACGACCGGAATCAGCGCATTGCGCAAGGCATGGATGCCAACCACCCGGAAGGTGGGAAGGCCCTTGGCGCGGGCGGTGCGAACGTAGTCTTCCGAAAGCACCTCCAGCATCGCCGAACGGGTCTGGCGCGCGATGACGGCGAGCGGAATGGTGCCGAGCACGATCGTCGGCAGGACCAGATGACTGAAGGCCGACTGGAACGCCCCCTCCTGCCCCGACAAAAGGGAATCGACCAACATGAAACCGGTGACCGAAGGAAAGAAGAACATCAGCGAAATACGCCCGGACACCGGAGTCCACTGCAACATGCCGGAGACGACGATGATCAGCAGGAGGCCCCACCAGAAGATCGGCATCGAAAAGCCGACCAGCGCGGTGCCCATGATCAACTGGTCCAGGATGGAGCCCCGCTTGATTGCCGCAATCACGCCGGCCGGAATACCGAGGACGACGGCGAAGATGATGGCGCAGAGCGAGAGCTCGACGGTTGCCGGGAAGAGCTCCAGGAATTGGTCGATCACCGGCTTCTTGGTGACGATCGACACCCCGAAATCGCCGCGAAGCACACCCCAGAGGTAATCCAGGTACTGCATGACGATGGGGCGATCGAAGCCCAATTGGTGAGAGATTTCGGCGTGCCGCTCCGGCGACATCACCCGTTCGCCGGAAAGCAGCGCCACGGGATCGCCCGGAAGCAGGCGGATGAAGGAGAAGGCAATGATCGAGACCCCGATAAAGGTCGGGATCAGCACTGCCAAGCGCCCCAGCAAGAATCGAAACATTGTCAAACCTCATGCCATAATCGCTGCGGCCGCGCTGCTGCAGCATTGGCAAAAAGGAAGAGGGGCGCTCGCCCCACGGCAAACGCCCCTTCGGGTCAGTCGGTCAGATTACTCTACAATATCAACGCCGTCGAAGGCAAAGTCGCCGAGCGGGCTCTGTACAAAGCCTTCGACGTTCTTGCGCATCGGGACGATCGACAGCGAGTGATCGAGCGTCGCCCAGGGCGCTTCGCGCTTGAAGACGGCCTGTGCCTCTCCATAGAGCTTGGTGCGCTCTGCGACGTCGGAGGTTTCCTTGGCCTTGGTGACCAGATCGTCGAACTCCTTGTTGCACCACTGAGCGCGGTTGTTACCGCCGACGGCATCGCAGCCAAGCAGCGTGTCAAGGAAGTTGTCCGGGTCACCATTGTCACCCGTCCAGCCGAGGATCACCGCACCGTCGCGGTCCTTGGCCTTCGACTTCTCGAGGTATTCGGCCCACTCATAGGAGACGATCTCGACCTTGACGCCGATCTTGGCGAAGTCGGCCTGCATCAGTTCGGCGGCGCGACGGGCGTTCAGCATATACGGCCGCGCGACCGGCATTGCCCAGACCTTCATCGACAGATCCTTGACGCCGGCATCCTCGAGCAGCTTCTTGGCGACTTCCGGCTCGTAGGTGTCGTCTTCGATTTGCTCGTTATAGGACCACATCGTCGGCGGAATCGGGTTTGTCGCCGGCTGCGCCTGTCCCTGGAAAACGGCATCGACGATCGCCTGCTTGTTGATCGCCTTGTTCAGCGCCTTGCGGACTTCAACCTTGTCGAACGGAGGCTGCGTCGTGTTGTAGGCGAGATAGGCGACGTTGAGGCCGGCCTGTTCCATCACTTTGAGGTTCGGATCGGCTTTCATCGCCCCGACATCGGCCGCATTCGGGTAGGGCATCAGGTGGCATTCGCCGGCCTGCAGCTTCTGGAAGCGAACGGCCGCGTCCGTGGTGATCGCGAAGACCAGATCATCGATCTTCTGCTTTCCGCCCCAATAGTCCGGATGGGCCTTGTAGCGGATGACCGCATCCTGCTGATAGCCGACGAAGGAGAACGGACCGGTGCCGAGCGGCATCTGGTTCAACTGGTTCATCTTGCCTTCAGCCTGCAGCTTGTCGGCATATTCCTTGGACATGATCGAAGCGAAGGGCATCGCCAGGTTGGCGAGGAACGGCGCCTCCTTGCGCTTCAGCTTGATCTTGACCGTCATGTCGTCGACCTTCTCGATCGACTCCAGCAAGTCCGGCAGCCCCATGCCGGCGAAGTATTCCCAGGATCCGCCGGTCACATAGCCGTGCCACGCATTGTCCGACTTCCACTGGCGCTCGAGCGAAAAGATCACATCGTCGGCGTTCAGCTCACGGGTCGGCGTGAAGAACTCGGTCGTCTGGAACTTGACGCCAGGACGGAGCTTGAAGGTGTATTCCAGGCCGTCGTCGGAAATCGTCCAGCTTTCGGCAAGCCCGGGCTCGGTTTCGGTCGTGCCCTTCTTGAATTCGAGTAGACGGCTATAGACGGTATGCGCGGCAGCATCGAACGTGGTGCCGGCCGTGTAGAGGCCGGGGTCAAAGCCCTCCGGCGAGCCTTCCGAGCAAAAGACGAACGTTTTTGACCAGGCAGTGCCGGCCATCAGCGTGGCAAGCGCCGTCGCTGCGAAGAGAGTCGTGAGCTTTTTCATGAGCTTGCTTCCCAGATTTGTTTTTTGTTCTCGTATTGTTTTCGAACGCGGCAGGAAATTTTCCATCCGGTCAAGGACGGATGGAACGACATTTGGCGTCGCAATGCAATAACTCGCTTAAGAAATTTGTCTATGCGAAAAATTCTTCCACAGGTAGAGGATTGAGCCGGCAGTGATTCGGAGCGGCGGCCAAGCGCAATTGCTCGCCAACGAGCCGTCGCCCGAGGCGACGGGCGACGTTGAAACATCGAAAGAGACGACGCAAAAAAGCGCGGAGAACGGGCTCCGCGCTATAGAATAGCGCCGCGCGTCTTATCAGACGCGCAAAGGTCGCTGCAGCACTTTGAATTGCGGCATCCTTAAACCGGCTACGATTTAAGGCTGCAAGTAGTAATGGACGGGAATTCTTAAGCGGCCGACGGCTGCGGGCGCGGGCCAACGTCCAGCCCGAGAAGGAAGTTGATCTGCGGCCGCGCCTTGACGAGGTCGTCGATCGTATAGCCCTTGAGCACGTCGAAGAAGGCATTCAACGCCTTGCGCAAGGCGGCATTGAGGCCACAACTGTCCACGAGAGGGCAGTCGATCTCGCCCGCCTCGAAACATTCCGCCATGGCGAAGCTGTCCTCGGTCACCTTGATCACGTCAAACAGGCTGATCTCCGATGCCGGTTTCGGGAGCCGCACGCCGCCATTGCGGCCACGCACGGTCTCGACCAACCCGGCCCTGGTCAGCGGCTGCAAGATCTTGAACAGAAACAGCTCGGAAACACCGTAAGCCTTGGCGATCTCAGGAATGCGGCTGAGCTTCTCGCTATTCGCAGCACAGTACATCAGCATGCGAACCGCGTAGTTTGTTTGCTTCGTCAGACGCATCATTCGCTCCGGAGTCGAGAATTCGTCCCCCTCATATAGGACGGAACGTAGTTTGGAACAATTCCAAAATAGGAAAAATTCACGAAGGCTTTACTTCGCCGTTTCGCCGTTGACTGTCGCTCTTCGGCGGTGGAAATATGACCCACTTGGTTAACTTATAAGCACCACACGGAGAGAACACCATGATTGCCTCAAAAACGCTGATCGGCACCCTGTCGGTCGCGGCGGCGTTCCTTGCCCTTACGGCGCCCGCCCGGGCCGACGGCGAGGTCAATATCTATTCCTACCGCCAGCCCGATCTCATCCAGCCGCTGCTCGACGCCTTCACCAAGGAGACTGGTATCACCGCCAATGTGCTCTTCCTCGACAAGGGCCTCGTCGAGCGCATTCAGGCGGAGGGGGCGAATTCTCCGGCCGACGTCATTCTGACCGTCGACATCAGCCGCCTGACCGAGGCGAAGGACGCGGGCGTGACCCAGCCGCTCGTCAACGAGACGATCAACAAGGACATCCCCGCGCATTTCCGCGACCCGGACGGCAACTGGTTCGGCCTGACGACCCGCGGCCGCGTCGTCTATGCCTCGAAGGAACGCGTGGCGCAGAACGACATCACCTATGAGGAACTCGCCGATCCGAAATGGAAGGGCAAGTTCTGCACCCGCGATGGCCAGCATTCCTATAATGTCGGCCTGTTCGCCTCGATGATCGCGCATCACGGCGAGGCCGAGACGGAGAAGTGGCTGACCGGGCTCAGGGACAATCTCTCCAAGAAGCCCGATGGCGGCGACCGTGATCAGGCAAAGGCGATCTTTGCCGGCGAATGCGATATCGCACTCGGCAATAGCTACTATGTCGGCCTCATGCTGACGAACGAGAAGGAGCCCGAGCAGAAGGAATGGGCTTCGGCCATCAAGGTCCTCTTCCCGAACGCGAAGGACCGCGGCACGCATGTGAACATCTCCGGCATGGCGCTCGCGAAGAACGCCCCGAACAAGGAGAATGCCGTCAAGCTGATGGAATTCCTCTCGGCAGGCGAAGCGCAGAAAATCTATGCCGAGCAGGTCTTCGAATATCCGGTGCTTCCGGGCGCCGAGCCGTCGGATGTCGTCAAGTCCTTTGGAACCATCAAGCCGGACAGCCTGCCGCTTGCCGAAGTTGCGGCAAATCGGAAGAAGGCATCGGAGCTCGTCGACAAGATCGGTTATAACGACGGCCCGCAAGACTAAGGGGTCATTGCCAGTCAAGACGAAACAGCGGGCGCAGGCCCGCTGTTTTTCGTTTGAGCGGATCGACGATAATTCCCCACCACGGCCGCCGCATACGAAGGCGCATTGACGGGCCGCTCCAACGGTAGGATTCTCGGGCCCTTGAAAATCGCACTTGAGTGAAGCGGCCTGACTCGGAGGGGACATTGGAAGCGACGAATGACAAGAGCCAGCTCGATATGGTCGTGCTGATGACCCCCGACATGGCGAACTTCAGCGGCAAGGTACATGGCGGGGCGCTCCTCAACCTCCTCGACCGGGTCGCTTTCTCCTGCGCCTCGCGCTACTCGAAGCAATATGCGGTGACGCTCTCCGTCGACCAGGTGGTTTTCCGCCAGCCGATCCATGTCGGCGAGCTCGTGCATTTTCGTGCTTCCATCAATTACGCCGGCCGGACGTCGATGGAGGTCGGTATCCGGGTCGAAGCGGAGAACATCCGCACCGGCGAACGGAGACACACGAACTCCTGCTATTTCACGATGGTCGCCGTCGATGCGGAGGGCCGGCCGACGAGCGTGCCGCCTTATCGTCCGGAGCCCGGCATTAGGGAACGCCGCTACCGCGCTGCCGAGGTCAGACGGGAGCTGCGCCGGGAGTTCGAGGAGCGTTTCCGGGCTGCCGGCTCGACGGCCGCATCCGATAAGGGTTAGCTTCTAGCCCTTCCGCAATTCGGCAATCAGATCGAGGATCGCCTTGTGCCTCTCGGGTGTACCCGGATGCGTGGAGAAGATGCTCGTTTCCGAATGGTCGTCGAGCTTCGCCTCCAATAGCTCGAAGAAACGGGCGATTGCCGTCGGATCGAGACCGGCCTTCATCATCAGCTCGACGGAATGCCGGTCCGCCTCAGCTTCCGCGGCGCGCGAATAGGAGAGCGCGAGAAGGCCGCCGCCTTCCACCAGGACGTCCTCGGCGCCCGAGCCGATATCGCCGGCGATCAGCATGATGAGTGCGGCAACCCCGGCGGCGCGATAGATCTGCCGGAGGCTGTGCTTGTGCTCGACATGGCCGATTTCGTGCGCCAGTACGCCGACGATCATCTCCGTGTCATCGCCTGCAAGCTCCACGAGCTCGTCCGTGAGGATGAGCGTTCCGTCAGGCAGCGCGAAGGCATTGGGGCCGATCGGCCCACCTTCACGGAAGTTCAGCGTATAGGCCACCCTGCCAGCCGCCGAAACGCTGGCGATGCGACGGAAGCCGTCGACAATCCTGCCGCGCCGCGCCTCATCCAGTTTCGACTCGCCGAGCAGCGTCCTGTCCATGGTTTCGAGCGTGGTCGCCGACATGATGCGGGGCAAGATCGGCGGCGTGACGACGACGGCAACCTCCACCAGGGCTGGCAACGCGTAACGGTAGATCAACGTGCCAAGCAGGATGGTCGCCGCCACGAAGGCAATCAGCCGCGGGTGGAAGCGCTCCAGCCGATGGACGATCCCCGCCCCGGCCCGCCCCTTGCGCGAAAGAAACCGGTCGATTGCCTCGTTGTCGTCGGTCTCGAAGAGCGAACCGTCGGGGAAAGTGACCCTTCGCGGGACTCGGCCGACCCGTGCGGAGATGTCAATGGTCGACAGGCTGCCCCCGGCGAGTTCGGCACCGGTTTCATCGCTGGCGACCAGGCGGTCTCCGGCCTCGACGAGACCGGAGGTGACCGAGCGGCTCGATCCGGGGGGATGCCACTCGCCAAGCGCAAAGGCCAAATTGTCAGAAGCCAAAGTCGAAGCCTTCGATATCCATGAATTCGGCGCCGACCGCCGAACCTTCCTGGGCGATCGCCGAGAAGATTTCGCCAACATTGCCGTCGAAGCGGACGCCGGTATGCTCGTTGACGTAGCGCGCCATCCGAACGGCAGCCCAAGGCCGCATCAGCCCGATTGTAACAAGCGTGACGACGAAGTTCGAGATGGCGATCCACGTATAACGCAGGCGCGACAGGTCGCTCAGGAGCCGGTGCCTGCCGTCGAAGGTGGTGGCGGACCAGGCGACGTTGCGCACGCCGGCCCGATAGACAAGCGCCGCGACGCCGAAGATCGACAGGATCAAGACGTAGCCAAGAACTGCCAACACGGCGAGCGACAGCTGCGCCCCGGGAAGGAAATCGGGATTCTCCATGGCGGTGGAGACAAGGGCGATGTTGAGGAAGGCGATGAACCCGATGATCAACAGCCCGAGCACGAGGATCGCAGCCGAGATCCCCCAGGTCTTGTAGATCGCCCCGACCGAGGGATCGGTCGAAAAGACCCTTTGCCCATAACGCAGGTTGCTGCCGATGTAGCGATAGGTCCAGCGGCTGGCGAGCGGCGCGAGGATCCCTAGCGTCAGCGCCGCGAGTATCGGCCCGATTATGAAAGCGAGGAAGGCACCACCGGCCCGGCCGACGAAATCGAAACGGACGTTGCGGTAGCTCGTCACCCGCGCGCTGAAGCGCAAGCCCCGGGCGACTAGCCACGGGACGAAGCAGAGAAACAGCAGAACGAGCGCAATGCCGGCGAGCGGTGCGAAAGTCAGCAGGACGTTGTAAAGAATCAGGTAGGCGAAGACGATGAGACGGCCAATCAGGATCTGGCCGCCTCTGGCGTGATACTCGAACCCGCGGCCGAGGAGCACGGTATTGCCGTAGAAATAGCGATTGCGGCGAACCTTGGCCCAGGCGGAATAGATGCCGAGCGTGATGATCGTCAGCAGGATGTTGACGATCCAGATCCCGAAATACTCGCTACCGTTGCCGGTAAATGAAAGGCGGTGAAAATCCCCCGGAGCCGCGCGTCCGAAACTAGCCTGGCCGACACTCTGTGCCGGCAATGGTTCTGCCAAAACCATGATCTATCCCCCAATCAAAGCCCAACGCCCAGAGTGCGAACCGCGTCATCCCGTTAGCGGCCGGCATCAGTGAACTCAACGGATGCGCGAATCATCGTTCGGCCTCACCCGTCGATCCCGACGTTAGTTGTGCCGCTGCGCAGTATGCAACAAAAAAGAGCCTCCCAGAGGGAGGCTCGAGTGGGGGAGGATTTCTACTCCGTCACCGCATTGTCGGGATCGAGAACTCCGCGCCGTCCTTGATACCCGAGGGCCAACGCTCGGTGATGGTCTTGGTGCGGGTCCAGAACTTGATCGAGTCAGCGCCGTGCTGGTTGAGATCGCCGAAGGACGAGGACTTCCAGCCGCCGAAGGAATGGTACGCGAGCGGAACCGGGATTGGAACGTTGACGCCGACCATGCCGATGTTGATGCGGGAGGCGAAGTCACGCGCCGCATCGCCGTCGCGGGTATAGATCGCGACGCCGTTGCCGTATTCGTGCTTCATCGGCAGCGACAGGGCTTCCTCGTAGTTCTTGGCACGCACGACCGAGAGAACCGGTCCGAATATCTCCGTCTTGTAGATGTCCATGTCCGGCGTCACGTGGTCGAACAGGCAGCCGCCGATGAAATGGCCGTCCTCATAGCCCTGCAGCTTGAAATCACGGCCATCGACGACGAGCTTCGCGCCCTGTTCGATGCCGCTGTCGATCAGGCTGCGGATGCGCTGCTCGGCTTCCTTGGTGACGACCGGGCCCATATCGGCCTTCTCGTCCGTATAGGGGCCGATGCGCAGGCTTTCGACCATCGGCGTCAGCTTGTCGATGAGCCGGTTTGCGGTTTCCTCGCCGACCGGAACGGCGACCGAAATCGCCATGCAACGCTCGCCGGCAGAACCGTAGCCGGCGCCGATCAGTGCGTTGGCGGCCTGGTCGAGGTCGGCATCGGGCATGATGATCATGTGGTTCTTGGCGCCGCCGAAGCACTGGGCGCGCTTGCCGTTCATCGCCGCCGTGCCATAGACATAGCGGGCGATCGGGGTCGAGCCCACGAAGGAGACGGCGGCGATGTCGGGATGCGTCAGGATCGCGTCGACCGCGCCCTTGTCGCCGTTGACGACGTTCAAGACACCAGCCGGCAGGCCGGCTTCGATCATCAGTTCGGCGAGGCGGATCGGCACGGACGGATCGCGCTCGGACGGCTTCAGGATGAAGGCGTTGCCACAGGCGATCGCCGGGGCGAACATCCACATCGGGATCATCGCCGGGAAATTGAACGGCGTGATGCCGGCGCCGACGCCGACCGGCTGGCGGATCGAGTACATGTCGATGCCGGGACCGGCGCCCTCGGTGAACTCGCTCTTCTGCAGGTGCGGAATGCCGATGACGAACTCGCAGACCTCGAGGCCGCGCACGACATCGCCCTTGGCGTCGTCAATGGTCTTGCCATGCTCGCGGGAAAGCAGTTCGGCCAGCTCGTTCATGTTTTCGTTGAGGAGCTGGACGAACTTGATGAAGACGCGGGCGCGGCGCTGCGGGTTGGTGGCGGCCCACTTGACCTGCGCGGCCTTGGCGCTCTCGACGGCGGCGGCAAGTTCCGCGTCGCTCGCGAGCGCCACCGTGCCCTGAACCTCGCCCGTCGCCGGGTTGAAGATGTTGCTGACGCGGCCACTCTGGCCGGCGACGCGCTTGCCGTCGATGAAATGTCCTACTTCATACATGGGTTTTCCTCCTGGTCTTGATCTCGGGTGCATGATCGCACTACGATTTCAACAAATCAATTTCCGATATTCAGAAACCGTTGTGCAAAAATTAAAGTCCAAGGAGCAACGTCATGGACTGGGACGACGTCAGGGTGTTTCTCGCGGTGGCGCGAACGGGCCAAATCCTCGCCGCTTCGAAGAGGCTCGGTATCAATCACGCCACCCTCAGCCGGCGCGTCACCGCGCTCGAGGAGACGCTGAAGACGCGCTTGCTCGTGCGGCGCCCGAACGGCTGCGAGCTGACCGCCGAGGGCGAGATTTTCCTTTCGGCCGCCGAGCGCATGGAAACCGAAATGCTCGCGGCTCAATCGCAGATCGGGCGGATCGACACGGCGATCGCCGGCACGGTGCGCATCGGCGCACCTGACGGCTTCGGCGTCTCCTTCCTGGCGCCGCGGCTCGGTCGGTTGACTGCGCGCCACCCGGAGCTGAAGCTGCAACTCGTGCCGGTTCCGCGCTCCTTCTCGCTGTCGCAGCGCGAGGCCGACATCGCCATCACCATCGAGCGGCCCGAACAGGGACGTCTCGTTTCGTCCAAGCTCACCGATTATACACTGGGGCTCTACGCATCGGCGGATTATCTTGCCCGCTACGGCACGCCGCAAACGATCGACGATCTGAAAAGCCACCGGCGGATCGGCTATGTGGAGGACCTGATCTTCACGCCGTCGCTCAATTTCTCGGCGGAGGTCATGCGCAGCTGGGACGCCTCCTTCGAGATCTCCAGCGCCACCGGCCAGACCGAGGCGGTCCGCTCCAGCGCCGGCATCGGCATCCTGCACAACTACATTGCCCGGCAATATCCGGAGCTCTTCCGGCTCTTGCCCGAAACGACGATCCGCCGCGCCTATTGGACCACCTATCACGAAAGCGCGCGCGAACTGGTGCGCGTGCGTACGGTCGTCTCGTTCCTGCAGGAACTGGTGACGGCGGAGCATCAGATATTTGTGTGAATTTATCGGGAGAAGAAAATGGTACGGTTGGGTGGTCTCGAACCACCGACCTCAGGTGCCACAAACCTGCGCTCTAACCAACTGAGCTACAACCGCACTTTGGACGCGACCCCAAATCGCTTGGGTCGTTGCGTTGGCGGCTCACATACGGTCACTTCGGCCGATTTGCAAGCCTTAACTTCAGATTATCAAGCAAAAAGACCGGATGGCAAGCACCCGGTCTTTCATCGATTCCGATCGGCTGCGCTTCGAGCGATCAGGCCTTCTTGAAAGTGGAAACGACCTTTTCCGCGGCGTCCTTGCCGGGCTTAGCGACGTTCTCGGCGACCTTGCGGGTGGCTTCCTGCATGGTCTTCGCCTGCTCGACAGCGACCTCGGCCTGCTTGCGGATGAAGGCGGTCTGCAGGTCGAGGAGCTCGGAGAGCGACTTGACGCCGAGCAGCGCTTCCATGTGCGAGAGCGAGTTCTCGGCATTGGTGCGCAGCGCGTTGATGGCCTTGAGGCCGAGTTCGACGGAACCGGACTGGGCGTTTTCGAGCGTCGCTTCGACGGTCTTCGTTGCCTCTTCGGCGGCGGTCTTCATCTTGGCATAGGCGTCCTTCGACTGCGCGGCGCCCTTTTCGGCAAACTCGCGGAAGCCGTCGGCAAACTTGGTCGGGTCAAAGGAAAGGGAAAATGCGTCTTCGGTCTTCCTGGTAGCCATTGTATGCGCTCCTTGGTGTGGCCCTCTTAAGAGGCGCCTTGGTGAGTGATGCCGATCTTATAATCGATATCGTTGTGCATTGCAACAAAATTGTGCATCGCACAAAAACGACTGCCATTAACCTTGCGGGACGAAAGCCGTGGCGGAAAAGGGGCCGTCGCTGGACCCTCGCAGATGCGGCGGTTATTAATAGAGTGTTAACGCGCTGCTGCATGGTTCCTGAGATCGGAGCCGATTAAAGGATAAAATCATGCAGCAATCAAACTGCTACAGCGACCTTCATGCGTCTCAAAGGCGCACGGCGCCGTAGGGACCCGTCAATAGGCCTGCCCATGCCCGCGAGACAGTACCCTTTCATTGACATTGCCGTGCATGCACGGGTGCGGGAGCATTTTGCCCGCGGCGATGCGTCGGTTCTCTTTTCGAAGGATCTGGCGCGCGTCCTGTGGGCAAATGATCAGGGCGCCAGGCTGTTCGGCGTCGCGTCGGTCTACGATTTCATCGATAGCCCCTTGAACGCGAACGACCTCTCGCTGCGCCAGTTGGGTGCCGCTGCAGCGCAGCTTGCCGCTGTCGGCGACCGTCGCCAACTGCTGATCCGGATTGCGGCCGGCTTCCGCAGGCTGCCGCTCAACGCGACGGTGGAGATGATCCGCATCCGGCCGGGCGAGGACGCCGTTCTCTTCACCGCTCCGCATAACGGCAAGGCACTTTCGGCGGAGGAACGCGCGGCCGCGATGATCGCCGGCTTGGACGGGCCGGACACGCATATGGCCGTGCTCGACGACGACGGCGACATCGTCGCCCGTTCGCCCGGATTCGAGCATTTGGGGTTGTCGGCCGAAATCCGGCGGACGCTCGTCTCGGCGGTGACGCGCGAAAAGGACCGGCTGATCAAGCGCCTCGTGGCGACCGAGAAGGGGCAATTGCCCGCCGCCATCGGCAAGATTTCCGACCACCCGGCCCTCCATCTTCTCTTTGCCGTGGAAACCACGCTCGAAGCGCCGGATGCCGGAGAGACCATCGCGAAGGACGAGCCGGACGCAGTCGATGCGCCAGCATTCGCTGAGATCGAGACGGGGCCAGATGCGCCTTCGCCGGACGAGCCTGCCGAAACCCCGAGGGTCGAAGATGCGGTGGAAGATTCGGGGACCCCGTCGACGACTGAACGAGCCGAAGCCGAAGAGCCGGCCGATGCGGCGCCAATCGACGAGAAACAGGGCGAATTGACTCTGCAGTCCGGCGACGAGACGGCAGAACCGCCGCAGACGACTATCGCAGAGACCCTCGAGTCCGTGCAGGAAACGGCAGCATCGGACGCCGAGCAGGACACAGCAGCGGCTTCGGGCTTTACCTTCACGCCGGGTAGCCGGGCCGTCCGCTTCGTATGGAAAATCGACGCTGAGGGACGCTTCAGTGAGATCTCCGAGGAATTCGCTTCGGCCGTTGGCCCGAAATCGGCCGACGTGGTCGGAACGACCTTCGCCGCGCTTGCGGACCGCTACGATCTCGACCCCGACCACAAGATCAACGAGCTTCTGCATCGCCGCGACACCTGGTCCGGCAAGACCATCCTGTGGCCGATCGAGGGGACGAGCCTCAAGGTCCCGGTCGACCTCGCCGCCCTGCCGACCTATTCCCGTTCGCGCGAGTTCGACGGCTTCCGCGGCTTCGGCATCGTGAGGATCGCCGATGCGGTTGAGGACGCAAGGGCAAGTGGGCTGTCGCTCGGCGATACCGGGACACCCCGGCGCGAGGACATGCCGGCCGAAGCACCGGTGGAACCCGCTCCCGAGGGACCGGCCGCGATCCAGGATGAGACGGAAGCGGAATCTTCCCCCGCTGCCGATGCCCCGCAGAGTGAGCCCGAAGACGGCGCTACGGGAGAACTTTCAACGGCGGAAGACCCGTTTGCCGGCGAGCGGCCGGCCCTTCGCATTGTCGACACGGCCGCGCGGCCGCCCTCCGACAAGGTCATCGCTCTCGACGAGCGCCGGCCCGCGGGTTCCGGGGCGCTGACGCGCGGCGAGCAGGCGGCCTTCCGCGAGATCGCGCGGCAGCTCGGCGCACATTTCGACGAGCCTGCCGCGAGTGCGGCAGGCGAGGACGACGAGCGCTCGGCGGGCCCCGCGCCTCCGGCCGAAGCCGCCGCCTCCCCCGCCGCAGACAACCCATCACCGGACGAGGCAATTGCCGACCCGCTAGAGGACACGGGGCCCGCGGTCGAGGACGAGGCGCCCCCTGTCCCGCGCAGCGGCGTCAGCATGAGCAGCGAAATCCTCGACCGGCTGCCTGTCGCGCTCCTCATTCACTATGGGGACGAACTGCTGCACGTCAATCCGGAATTTCTGCGGCTGACCGGCTACGCGACTCTCGATGTCTTCGAGCAGGAAGGAGGGTTGGAAGCCCTCTTCGCCTATGGCAACACATCCGGAGAGACACAGCCGGACGGGACGATGACGCTGGTCCGCGCCAATGGCCAGCTTGCACCGGTCAGCGCCCATCTCCATTCGATCCAGTGGGAAGGGCGGAGCACGCTCATGCTGGCGCTCACTCCCGCGGCGACAGGCGCAGCTAATACGGCTTCGCCCGACGCGGACGCCTCGGCGGGAGCCGAAGCGCGGCTGCGGATGGAAATCGACGAACTGCGCTCGATCCTCGAAACCGCCACCGACGGCGTGGTGGTCCTCGGGCAGGACGGTGACATTCGCACGATGAACCGCTCGGCAAGCGCGCTTTTCAACTATGACGAAGACGAGATGCGCGGAAAGCCGTTTGCCGCGCTCTTCGCCCATGAGAGCCAGAAGGCGGTGATCGACTACCTCCACGGCCTTTCCGGCCATGGTGTCGCAAGCGTGCTCAACGATGGCCGGGAAGTGATCGGCCGGGAGGCGGGAGGCGGCTTCATTCCGCTGTTCATGACCATCGGGCGGCTCTCCTCCTCCCACGGCTATTGCGCCGTCATCCGCGACATCACCCAGTGGAAGCGGACCGAGGAGGAACTGCGCAACGCCAAGCGTGCCGCCGAGACCGCGAACGCCCACAAGACCGACTTCCTCGCAAGGGTGAGCCACGAGATCCGCACGCCGCTCAACGCCATCATCGGCTTTTCCGACATGATGGCGAGCGAGCATTTCGGGCCGATCGGTAATCCCCGCTACATCGAATATGCCGGCGACATCGGCCGGTCGGGGCGGCACGTGCTCGACATCGTCAACGACCTGCTCGACATTTCGAAGATCGAGGCGGGCGAGATGGAGCTCGATTTCAGCGCCGTCGACCTCAACGAGGCGGTCTCCGAGGCGGTATCGCTGGTGCAGCCGCAAGCCAACAGCCAGCGCGTAATCATCCGCACCTCGCTCTCCGCCTCGGTGCCGGAGGTCGTCGCCGACGGCCGGTCGATCAAGCAGATCGCGCTCAACATCCTGGCGAACGCCATCCGCTTCACGCCGTCCGGCGGGCAGATCGTCGTGTCGACGTCCTACGAGGCGAACGGCAGCGTCATCCTCAGGATCCGCGACATGGGGATCGGCATGACGCGCAGCGAACTCGATCAGGCGATGAAGCCGTTCAGGCAGGTGACGACCGGCGGCCGCAAGCGTGGCGAGGGCACCGGTCTCGGGCTGCCGCTGACCAAGGCGATGGCCGAGGCGAACCGCGCCCAATTCGCCATCAGCTCCGCGCCGAACGAAGGGACGCTCGTGGAAATATCCTTCCCGTCGCAACGCGTCTTGGCGAACTGAGTTCCGATGCTGTAAGAAAATGTTGACCAACGGGCGCCAGTTTGCCGGCCCCGCCAGCATGTTGCCTCGGAACGGATCGTTTGCACTTCGCCACCAAAAGCCTCAAGCGACGCTATGCCAAGTCGGGCTCGGGCCTCAGGCATCGGCTGCTCGCGACCTGGTCCGGCCTCGCCTCGGCGATCGTGTTGATGCCGATCGTCGCCATTGCCTGGCTTGCGGTCACCGGCGGCGGCGCGGACTGGCCGCACCTCATCGCGAACGTGATCCCGCGCGCCACCTTGAGAACGCTGATGCTGATGGGCCTGACAGGCGCGGCGACGGCCGTCGTCGGCATTCTGACCGCCTGGCTGGTGGCAACCTGCGACTTTCCGCTGCGCCGGTTGCTCTCCGCCGCGCTCGTGCTGCCGCTCGCCATACCGGCCTATCTCGCGGCCTATGCATTCGGCGAGCTCCTGACCTTCACCGGACCGGTCCAGGGGATGATCCGGGCGCTCTTCGGCTTTCAGACGAGCCGGGATTATTGGTTCCCGGACGTGCGCTCGCTCGGCGGCGCCGTGCTGGTGATGAGCTCGGTCCTCTATCCCTATATCTATCTTGCCTGCCGTTCGATGTTTCTGATGCAAGGCCGGGCGGCCGCCGATGTGGCGCGCACGCTCGGCGCCGGGCCGGTCAAGGTCTTCCTCAGGATCCAGATCCCGATGGCAAGGCCGGCTATTATGATCGGCCTGACGCTCGTCGCCATGGAGACGATGAACGACATCGGCGCGGTCGAGTTTCTCGGCGTCCAGACCCTGACCTTCTCCATTTTCGACACCTGGCTCAACCGCGGCAGCCTGGCCGGTGCGGCGCAGATCGCCTGCATCATGCTGATCTTCATCATCGGGCTGATGATGGTCGAGCGCGCCGCCCGGCGCAGCCAGCGCTTTTCCAGCCAGAAGACGACGGCCGCCGTCCATGATGCGGTGCGCCTCGAGCTTTCCGGCTGGAAGAAATGGACGGCAATGCTCGTCTGTCTCCTGCCCGTCCTTTCAGGTTTCGCCGTCCCCTTCCTGGTCCTCGGCAACTATGCGCTGAAACGCTTCGACCAATTCCTGGCGCCGCGCCTCCTGGACGCGTTGCTGCACAGCGTTCTGGTATCCGGCCTGACGGCACTCGCCGCCGTGGTCCTGGGTTTCGTTCTGGCCTATGCGGCCCGCGCCGGTCGCTCGCCGATCACGGAAGTCGCCGGGCGGCTCGCCTCCTTCGGTTACGGCGTGCCTGGCACCGTACTGGCGATCGGTGTGCTCTTTCCGCTCGCAGCGCTCGACAATACCTTGGATGCCTGGCTGCGCCACCTCTTCGGCATTTCCACCGGCCTCGTCATGAGCGGTACGGGCTTTGCGATCGTCTATGCCTGCACAGTGCGCTTTCTTACCATGGCCGAGGGGACCCTGGAGGCCGGCTTCCATAAGCTCTCGCCGCATCTCGACATGGCCGCTCGGGCGCTCGGCCGGACCAGCGCCCAGACCTTGCGCTCGGTGCTTCTGCCGATGATGCGTCCGGCGGTGCTGACGTCGGCGCTGCTTGTCTTCATCGAAACGATGAAGGAGCTCTCCGCCACCATCATGCTGCGGCCGTTCAATTTCAATACGCTTGCCACGCTGGTCTACGAGGATGCGTCACGCGCGAAGGTCGAGGATGCATCGGTGGCCGCGATGATCATCGTCATCGCCGGCATGATACCAGTCATTCTGGTGTCGCGGTCTCTGGAAAGACGCTCATAGGGGGCTGGGCCCAACGATACAAAAAAAGAGGCAGCTCGCGGCTGCCTCTGAAGTCATGCTAACCAACAAATGCTCGAGAACTCGGGACGTCATGTCTGTGACAGCATCGCTGCTGTGGCACCGGCGCCTTGATGGACCGGCCTCCAGTTGGCTCGACCATGCCCCGGCAAACGTTAACAGGACCTTACCGCCGGACCCGACAATTTTAGGGAACGAGGCGCAAGTCGGCTTGCTTGGTTAATTGCACGGGGACGACAGGTTAACGGAACCGGCTCGTCCCGCACTCAGCTTTTCAGTGCTTCCAGCCCCGCAAAGAGCTCGAGTGCCTCGGGATTTGCCAGCGCCTCCTTGTTCTTGACCGGCCGGCCGTGCACCACGTCGCGCACCGCCAGTTCGACGATCTTGCCGGATTTGGTGCGCGGAATGTCGTCGACGGCGATGATCTTCGCCGGCACGTGCCGAGGCGAGGCGCCGGTGCGGATCCGCGTCTTGATCGCCTGCGTCAGTTCCTCCGTCAGCGCAACGCCCGGCGCCAGCCGCACGAACAGGATCACTCGAACGTCGTCCTGCCAATCCTGGCCGATGCAGAGGGCCTCGGCGACCTCTGGCATCTGCTCGACCTGATTGTAGATTTCCGCCGTGCCGATGCGCACGCCGCCCGGATTGAGCGTCGCGTCGGAACGGCCGTGAATGATGATGCCGCCATGCGGCGTCCATTCGGCAAAGTCGCCATGGCACCAGACATTGTCGAAGCGCTCGAAATAGGCGGCGCGGTATTTGGCGCCGTCGGGATCGTTCCAGAACATCACCGGCATCGACGGAAACGCCTTGGTGCAGACGAGCTCGCCTTTCTCTCCGCGCACCGGCTTGCCCTCGTCGTTCCAGACGTCGACGGCAAGTCCGAGGCCGGGCCCCTGAATTTCGCCGCGCCACACCGGCTTCAGCGGGTTGCCGAGCACGAAGCAGGAGACGATGTCGGTGCCGCCGGAGATCGAGGCAAGCTGGACGTCCGATTTGATCCCCTCATAGACGAAGGAGAAGCCTTCCGGAGACAGCGGCGAACCGGTCGACGTAAGGAGCCTGAGCGCCGAAAGGTCGTGCGTCTCGGCCGGCGTCAAACCGGCCTTGCGCACCGCATCGATATATTTTGCCGAGGTACCTAAGACGGCGAAGCGCTCCTCGGCTGCGAAGTCGAAGAGAACATTGCCGTCCGGATGGAAGGGCGAGCCGTCATAGAGGCACAAGGTCGCGCCCACGGCCAGGCCGGAGGCCAGCCAGTTCCACATCATCCAGCCGCAGGTGGTGAAGTAGAAGAGCCTCTCGCCCTGCTTCAGCCCGCAGTGGAACCGATGCTCCTTGAGGTGCTGGAGGAGCGCTCCGCCGGCCGAATGAACGATGCATTTCGGCACGCCCGTCGTGCCGGAGGAAAACAGGATGTAGAGCGGATGACTGAAGGGCAGCCGCTCGAAGACAAGCGGCTTGGCTTCGAAGACGGCGACGAAATCGGGAAGCGTCACGCCGCCTTCAATTCCGGCCGCCAGCGCGGCGCTGTCGCCCGCATAGGGCACGACCAGCGTCGGCACGCCGAGCGTCTTCGCGACGGAGAGCACCTTCGCGTCGACGTCCTGGCGCTTGCCGTTGTACCAATAGCCGTCGCAGGTGACGAAAAGCTTCGGGCCGATCTGGCCGAAGCGGTCGAGAACGCCCTGCTCGCCGAAATCCGGGGAACAGGAGGACCAGATGGCGCCGAGCGAGGCGGTAGCGAGCATCAGCGCGATCGTCTCCGGCAGGTTCGGCATCATCGCCGCGACACGATCGCCGACGCCGATGCCTTCTGCCTGCAGCGCCTGCTGCAGGCGTGACACGAGACTGCGCAACTCGTCCCAAGAGAGCCGGTAACGGACCTTGTCTTCACCGCGGAAGATCAACGCATCGCCATCGCCGCTCCCACGCAGCAGGTTTTCGGCAAAATTGAGCTTGGCGTCCGGGAAGAAGCGGGCCTCGAGCATCCGCTCGCCGTTGACTAGCGCCTGGTCTCCCCGCTCGCCTATGACGCCGCAATGCTCCCACACGGCAGTCCAGAAATCGCCGCGCTCCGCCAGGGACCAGTCGTGAAAGGCACCGTAGTCGGAAAACCTTTGTCCGAAACGCTCTTCGCACCAGGCCATGAACTGCGCCATCGGGCTCCTGGCGAGCGTCTCGGCATCAGGAACCCACAAAGGTCGATCTGTTTGCATTCGTTCCTCCAGTCCTCTGGCCCAGTTCTATAACATGCTGCAACGCAAAATAAACAGCGTGCATGGGGGCCTCGCTCTCGCGAAGACGACATTTCCATGTCAGTTGCATTTGCCCTCTTCAGGGCCTATCCAAACGGTTTCACCGAAGGCGACGCCCACCGACCGACATGACCAGATTGATCCGGAAAATATCGCGCGTCCTGAGGCTGCGCCTGCGCCGCCGCCATTTCGTCTGGTCTGCCGCAATCGGCGTCGTTCTCGCCATCGGGTACAACGCCGCCCTCCCCCTGCTCGTTTCGACAACCGGCGTGCGCGCGACGATGGAGCGGACGCTCGACAGCTGGTCGGGCGGCAAGAGCAGGATCAATGGCGAGCCGGAGATCCGGTTCTGGCCGGAGCTGCTGTTGACCTTGCCTTCGGCGACGATCGAATCCACCGGCCTCGAACCCCGCCGGCTTGCCGAAATCGGCCGCATTACCGCATCGTTCAACCCGCTTTCGGCCCTTCTCGGCGACCCAACGCTTGAGGACATCAGCCTTGTCGATCCTATCATCACGATCGAGCGCCAAGCCGACGGCACGATCAACTGGCAAAAGCCGCAGTGGATCGCCCCGCCAGAGGCCGCGGCGCCGGCCCAGGAAAGTCCAATCGGAGACATCGCGGTCGTCAATGGCCGGGTTATCGTGCTCGACCGAATGGCGGCTGGCAACGACGTCGATATTCCCGGAATCTCCGGCACGATCAAATGGCCCGCCTTTGCCGAACGATTGAGCGCGCAACTATCGGCGCGCCTAAGCGGCGAAGAGGTCGCCTGGGCGTTCGTCTGCGAGGATCCGCTCGCTTTCTTCGCGAGGCGGAACGCGTCGCTCAAGACATCCATCACATCGGCGCCGCTGACCTTCTCCTTCGAGGGCGTCGGCAATCTTTCATCCGTTCCCTTCGCGTCGGGCCATCTGCAGATGTCCGCGCCCTCCCTTGCGACACTCGTCCAGTGGTACCAGGGCACTTCGGCGACGACGCTCTCGCCGGGAGGGATCAGCATCGACACCAGAGTGACCACCGGCGAGAAGACGCTCAAGCTGGACGATCTGGCGTTCACGATGGGCGGCGCCAGCGCGACCGGCGTGCTGGATATCGCCCTGCAGGACGGCAAGGCGCCAAGGATGGAAGGGACGCTCGCCTTCGATCGCATCGATCTCAACGGCGTTCCTGTCACCGCGCTTACGCCACTCGGCCGCGACGACCATCTGTGGCGTCTCGTGGAAACCTTTGTCGGCGCCTGGCACACGGACATTCGGCTTTCCTCTCAGGAGGTCCTCGCCGGTCCCTTCCATCTGACGGATGTGGCCGCAGGGGTGTTGATCGATGGGAAACGCGCGTCACTGGATATTGGCGACAGCAATTTCGCGAATGGCAGCCTGAGCGCCCGCGCCGTGTTCTCGGAACAAGGGCTGGAGCACGGCGGCCGACTGCAGGCGCGCCTCAAGGACGCCGATTTCGCCGCGGTGCTCGGCGGTTTCGGCCTCAACGGCCCGGTCCCGGCCGGCCGGGGGATTCTCAGCATCGATGTCGGGACCGATCACGCCGTCTGGGCAACCCGCCTTGGCGACATATCGGGCAATCTCACCTTTTCACTGGCGAATGGCAGCATCACCGGCTTCGACGCCCACGCCTTTGCCGATCTCGTCCGCAAGGGCGAGTTCTTTTCACTGTCGCAAGCGAACGAGGCCAGCTTCGACTTCCAGGCTGCGAACATAAAGGCCAGCTTCGCCGACGGAACGGCGCGTCTCGACCGGGCCGATTTCGTCGGCACGTCAGGCAACATGTCGGTGACCGGCGTGATCCCCTATCGCAATGGCAGCCTGGCGCTTGCCGGGACGCTCCAAACCGAAACGCCCAGCAGTAACCAACCGGTTCGCTTCTTCGTCGGCGGCTCTTGGCCGAATGCGGTCATTTCGCCGCTTTCCGTGCTCGTCGCTCCGAAGTAGCCGCCCCTCAGCCGATTGCCGCAAAAGCTGCGCGCTCGTCCTTTTCGCGCTGGACTTCCCGCCGCTTGGTGACGATCGACGCGACAACCACCCCCAGGGCGACGATACCGATCAGGATGGTGCAGATCGCATTGATCTCCGGCGTCACGCCAAGGCGTACCTGGCTGTAGATCTTCATCGGCAACGTCGTCGCACCCGGCCCTGTGGTGAAGCTCGAGATGACGAGGTCATCGAGTGACAGCGTGAAGGCCAGGACCCAGCCCGAAAACACTGCCGGCGCGATCACCGGCAGGGTGATGGCGAAGAAGGTCCTGACTGGGGTCGCGCCGAGGTCAAGCGCCGCCTCCTCGATCGACTGGTCGAAGCTCAGGAGGCGCGACTGCACGACGACCGCGACGAAACACATGGTGAAGGTGATGTGGGCAAGCGTGATCGTCCAGAAACCGCGATCGAGCCCGATTGCGACGAACAGCAGGAGCAGCGACAGGCCGGTGATCACCTCCGGCATGACCAGCGGCGCATAGACCATGCCGGAGAAAAGGACGCGTCCGCGGAAGCGCGTGTAGCGCACCAGCGCCAGTGCCGCCAATGTGCCAAGAACCGTCGCGCAGGTTGCCGACAGCAGCGCTACGCGAATGGTCACCCAGGCGGCATCGAGTAGCCCCTGATTGTGCCAAAGCTGGCTGTACCACTTGGTCGAAAAACCGGCCCACACGGTCACCAGCTTCGACTCGTTGAACGAGAAGATCACCAGAAGCACGATCGGCAGGTAGAGAAAGCCGAATCCGAGGACGACCGAGGCGACGTTGAAGCGGGACCATTTTTCCATGTCTTACCTCCCCTCGCCATCGGCCTTGGCCTGGACATTCTGGAAATAGACGATGGGAATGACCAGGATCATAAGCAGGACCGTCGCCACCGCCGACGACACCGGCCAGTCCCGGTTGGCATTGAACTCGTTCCACAACGTCTTGCCGATCATCAATGTCTCCGACCCGCCGAGCAGGTCGGGGATGACGAACTCGCCGACGGCCGGAATGAAGACGAGCAGGCAGCCCGCGACGACGCCCGGCAAGGACAGCGGGAAGGTGACGCGCCAGAAGGCGCTGATCTGTGTGCAGCCGAGGTCCTGGGCCGCCTCGATCAACGCGTTGTCCATCTTCTCCAGCGCCGAATAGATCGGCAGCACCATGAAGGGAAGATAGGAGTAGACGATGCCTATATAGATCGCGGTATTGGTGTTGAGGATGATCAGCGGTTGGTCGATGACGCCGATGGTAATCAGGAACTGGTTCAGCAGCCCCTCCGGCTTGAGGATGGCGATCCAGGCATAGACTCTGATCAGGAAGCTCGTCCAGAAAGGCAGGATGACCAACATCAGTAATGTCGGTCGGATCGAACGCGGCGCCTTGGCCATGCCGTAGGCGATCGGGTAGCCGATCAGCAGCGTCAGCAACGTCGAAACGGCCGCGATGGTCAGGCTCGACAGATAGGCATTGAAATAAAGTGCATCCTCGGTCAGCCAGACGTAATTGTCGACGGAGAATTCGCGGGCCTTCTCCAGAATGCCGGCGAGCCCACCCGCCAGATCCAGGACCGGCGTATAGGGCGGCATGGCAATCGCCGTCTGCGACAGGGAGATGCGGAAGACGATGAAGAAGGGAATGAGGAAGAAGAACAAGAGCCACGCGTAGGGGACGATGATCACCAGTCGGCTGACGAGGGCTGAGGCAAGTTTCGCCATGGCTTCAATCCTTCAACACCACGCCCGCATCTTCGCCGAACGAGATCCAGACCTGCTGGTCGTAGCCAAGCGGATCCTCGACGGCGCGCACGGCATTGAGCGACGATGCCTTGACGACCTTGCCGTCCTTAAGGCGGACGTGGAAGACGGTCATGTCGCCGAGATAGCCGATGTCCCAGATCTCGCCTTCGGCGGCATTGACCGGTGCGTGGGCGGGCGCCTGGCGGCTGATCCTGATCTTTTCCGGACGAATGGCGACGGCAGCGCTTGCACCGTTCGCGACTTTCTCGGCCGAGCCCATGCGGACCGGAATGCCGCCCGTCGTTTCCACGCGGACAGTGCCCCCTTCGGCCGCGGTCACCGTGCCATCGAACAGGTTCACGTCGCCGATGAAGTCGGCAACGAAGCGCGAATTCGGCGCCTCATAGATCTCGGCCGGCGTCGCTACCTGGACGACCTTGCCGTGGCTCATGACGGCGATGCGGTCGGCCATTGTCATCGCTTCTTCCTGATCATGGGTGACGATGACGAAGGTGAGGCCGAGTTCCTGCTGCAGATCCATCAGTTCGAACTGAGTTTCCTCGCGCAACTTCTTGTCGAGCGCGCCGAGCGGCTCGTCGAGCAGCAGCACCTTCGGCCGCTTGGCCAGCGAACGGGCGAGCGCCACGCGCTGCCGCTGACCGCCGGATAGCTGATGCGGCTTGCGCTGGGCGAATTTCTCCAGCTTGACGAGCTTCAGCATCTGCGCCACCCGCTCGGCGATCTCGGGCTTCGGCATGCCGTCCTGCTTCAGCCCGAAGGCGATGTTGGTCTCGACATTCATGTGCGGGAACAGCGCATAGGACTGGAACATCATGTTGACCGGCCGTCGATAGGGCGGGATGCCGGCGAGGTTCTGGCCATCGAGGATGATCTCGCCGGAGGTCGGCTGCTCGAAACCGGCAAGCATGCGCAACAGGGTCGACTTGCCGCAACCGGACGCGCCGAGCAGCGCGAAGAACTCGCGTGTATAGATGTTCAGCGAAAGATCGTCGACGGCGATGAAGTCGCCGAACTTCTTCGTGACGTTTTTGACGGAAATGAAGGGCCTTGAGGCGGGGTCCGCCCATGGTGCGAAGGAACGCCGGATGCTACCGAGAGATTTCATCATTTAACCCCGAATGCGACGATGGGTGCGGCGCCGCCCCCGGTGCCTGACCGTTGCGAGTTGAAACCGCTTCTGCAACCCGCTCTCATGAAATTGCCCGGACTTGGGTCCGGGCAATTTGTTTCGGCTCTCACTGACCGGTGACGATCTTGGTCCAGAGGCGGGTCAGTATCCGCTGCTCCTTGGGCTCGAACGGCGTGACGGTGAAGAGCTTCTGCATCACCGCCTCCGGCGGATAGATGGCCGTGTCTTCGAGCACTTCCTTATCGAGGAACTGTTGCGAGGCCTTGTTGCCGTTGGCGTAGAAAACGTAGTTCGATGCCTTGGCGATGACCTCCGGCTTCATCATGTAGTTGATGAACTCGTGCGCCTCGGCCACATGCGGCGCATCGGCGGGGATCGCCAGCATATCGAACCACATCTGCGCCCCTTGAGCGGGGATCGAATAGTCGACCGTCACGCCGGACTTCGCCTCGGCTGCACGGTCGCGCGCCTGAAAGATGTCGCCGGAGAACCCTACCGCCAGGCAGATGTCACCGTTTGCCAGTGCATTGATATATTCCGACGAGTGGAACTTGCGGATATAGGGGCGGACCTTCAAGAGCAGTTCGGCGGCCTTGTCGAGATCCGCCTGCTCATGGCTGTCGGGATTGAGGCCGAGATAGGCAAGCGCGGAGGGTATGATGTCGGTCGGCGAGTCAAGGAGGTGAATGCCGCAATCCTTGAACTTCGCCGCGATCTCGGGATTGAACACGACGTCCCAGTTCGGCTTCTCGTCGCTACCGAGGATTTCCTTCATCTTCTCGACATTGTAGCCGATGCCGGTGGTACCCCACATGTAGTCGACGGCATATTCGTTGCCAGGATCGTACTGGGCGGTACGCTCCATGATGACGTTCCACATGTTCGAGAGATTCGGCAGCTTCGATTTGTCGAGCTTCTGGAACACGCCTGCAGCGATCTGGCGCTGTAAGAAGTAAGCGGTCGGAACCACCACATCATAGCCGGAGCCGCCGGCAAGCAGCTTGGTTTCCAGGATTTCGTTCGAGTCGAAGACGTCATAGACGACCTTGATGCCGGTTTCCTTGGTGAAATCCGCAAGAATGCTGTCGTCGATATAGTCCGACCAGTTATAGACATTGACGACCCGCTCCTGGGCGGAAGCGAGCGTGGCCGATCCCGCCAGCATTGCGGCCGCCAAGGCTGCGACGATGAGTTTGGACATACAACTCCCCTCATTTATCGGTTCGAGACAAGTCGCCCATTTCGCGCGGTCGCGCCCTGTCCGTTGTTCGTTGCCACGCCGAAGTTAGGCATGTTTCTCAATAACCTCAAGCGCTTTCGAATGGGGCAATTCCGCCATCCTCAGGTCGGTTGCATTTTCGTAAGCACAAGCAAAATCCGGGGCTTATGCGCCCGTCCGCGCTGACTATTGAAAATCGAATACGCTCAAGCCCGTCGCCATCTCGTCGAGACCGAGCGGTCGGGTGACGGGCGGCTCGGCGCGTGCCAGACAGCCCTGGCGCTCGCAGAGGCGGCAGACCGGACCGACGGCGATCGCCGGCAGGCGCGCGGCCCCGTAAACCGTCTCCTGCGCGAAGCCGGCGTCGCAACCGACCAGTAGCGCAGTGCGTCTGACCCGCTCCTGAAAGGCGGCCTGGGGGCCTTCGACTGTGCGGGCGACGGTCAGGAACTCGCCGCCGTCCGGCATTTCCACGCGGTCGACGAGAATCTGCCCCGGCACCGCGAAGGCCGCATGGATGTTGAGCTTCGGGCAGGCGCCGCCGAAACGGGCATGCGGAAAGCCCTGCGCCCCGGCGCGGCGCAGGCGGTGACCGGCATTGTCGATCTCCATCAGAAAGAACGAAATGCCGGCGGCGCCGGGCCGCTGCAACGTCGTCAGGCGACTGGCCGCCTGCTCGAACGACACCTGGAAGCGTGCCCTCAGGAGATCGACATCGTATTTCGCCCGCTGGGCAGCGGCATGGAAGGCTGCATAGGGCATCATCAGCGCATGGGCGGCATAGCGTGCGAGCTCGAAGCGGCCTATGCGGCGCGCCTCCGCGGTCGAAAAGGGGATCTGGTCGAGCTCCGCATCGATCGCCTCGTGACAGGCGATCGATGCGACCTCCATGGCAATTTCGAGCGTCTGGTCGAAGGGCGACAGCCGCTCGGAAATGAACAGGCGCATCGAGTGGCGGTCGAAACGGCGGCGGAGATTCGGCATGACGTGAACCGGCAGCGTCCGGACGACGAGGCCGTGTTCCCGTTTCAGCCAAGCCTTCAGCGCCGCTGCAAGGTCATCGCCAGGCGACAGGCTCGCATGGAACGCCTCCATCGCCTCTTCGATTCGGGCGAAATGGTTCGGCCGCGCCTCAAATGTCTCGCGGACCTCGTCGATTGGCAGCCGCGTGTCGGCAAGCGTCGCCATGTGCCCCTGCCCCGCAAGAAGCTCCGCCAGATCCTTCAGACGCGACGCCTGTTCGCGATAGGCGCGGTAGAGCTTGACGACGCCGCCCGACACGTTCGGTGCCGCCTCGGTGACCTCGATCAGTTCCTGATCTCCCGGAAGCTCGCCGGCAAGCAAGGGATCGGCAAAGACCTCGCGCAACTGCGCCAGACTGCCGCCCGCCTCGCCCTGCAGTTCGTCGAGGTCGACCTTGTAGACCGAGGCCAACTTGAGCAGCAGCTGCACCGTCAGCGGCCGCTGGTTGCGCTCGATCAGGTTCAGGTAGGACGGCGAGATGCCGAGCGCCTCCGCCATCGCCGTCTGCGTCAGTTGAAGCCCGTTGCGGATTCGTCTGACGCGCGGTCCGGCGAAGATCTTGTTCTCGGCCATTTGTCACTCCCTTTACAGAATTTCCGCTATAGCGCCTTTGACAACATTTACATGTTTACTGCTCCGCATTGTCAAACACAAGACAAGGTAACCCCTTTTAGCTTGGCGATGCAGGAATAGACGTGGCTTGTTTATGCACTGCAATGTAAAAACTGTCATATGAACTCATGAGCCGATGCGAGCTAGGACGAAAGTTGTAGAGCTCACGATTTTGACGAGGAGATATGTATGACTGATTTTTACAAACCCGTTCCGAGCGCACCGCAGGGCCGCTTCGACGGCATCGAGCGGCCCTATTCCGCCGCGGACGTGCAGCGGCTCAGGGGCTCGGTCGAGATCCGCTATTCGCTTGCCGAAATGGGCGCGAACCGCCTCTGGAAGCTCATTCACGAAGAAGACTTCGTCAACGCGCTTGGCGCACTCTCGGGCAACCAGGCCATGCAGATGGTTCGCGCCGGCTTGCAGGCGATCTATCTCTCCGGCTGGCAGGTTGCGGCCGACGCCAATACGGCCTCGGCAATGTATCCGGACCAGTCGCTTTACCCGGCCAATGCTGCGCCGGAGCTCGCGAAACGGATCAACCGCACCCTGCAGCGTGCCGACCAGATCGAAACTTCGGAAGGAAGGGGCCTTTCGGTCGAGACATGGTTCGCGCCGATCGTCGCGGACGCTGAAGCCGGTTTCGGAGGGCCGCTCAATGCCTTCGAAATCATGAAGGCCTTTGTCGAAGCGGGTGCAGCGGGCGTCCACTACGAGGACCAGCTCGCCTCGGAAAAGAAGTGCGGCCATCTTGGCGGCAAGGTGCTGATTCCGACCGCCGCGCATATCCGCAACCTGAACGCCGCGCGGCTTGCCGCCGACGTCATGGGCACGCCGACGCTGGTCATCGCCCGCACCGACGCAGAGGCTGCGAAACTCCTGACCTCGGACATCGACGAGCGCGACCAGCCCTTCGTCGACTATGATGCCGGCCGCACGGTGGAAGGCTTCTACCAGGTGAGGAACGGGCTCGAGCCCTGCATTGCCCGCGCAGTCGCCTATGCGCCGCATTGCGATCTCATCTGGTGCGAGACCTCGAAGCCGGACCTCGAGCAGGCGCGCAAATTCGCCGAAGGCGTGCACAAGGTGCACCCGGGCAAGCTGCTCGCCTATAATTGCTCGCCATCGTTCAACTGGAAGAAGAACCTGGACGACGCGACGATCGCCAAGTTCCAGCGCGAGCTCGGCGCCATGGGCTACAAGTTCCAGTTCATCACGCTCGCCGGCTTCCATCAGCTGAACTTCGGCATGTTCGAACTGGCGCGCGGCTACAAGGACCGGCAGATGGCCGCCTATTCGGAGCTGCAGGAAGCGGAGTTCGCTGCCGAGGCGAACGGCTACACGGCGACCAAGCACCAGCGCGAAGTCGGTACCGGCTATTTCGACGCCGTATCGCTGGCGATCACCGGCGGCCAGTCGTCGACGACGGCGATGAAGGAGTCGACCGAACACGATCAGTTCCTGCCGGCGGCACAATGAATGCAAGTCCGGGGCGCGCGACATCCCTGCCCGTTGGGCGCCCCGGAAGCATACTCGAACCGTAAGCGGGGCACGAAATGGTTTCCCCCGCGCCGGCTCTAACCTTTGAAGGAGCACTCCCATGACAGTACAGACACGCGTCAAGGAACGGGCCGAGGAACAGTCATCGGCCATGACCCCGGACCAGCAGGCGGCGATCCGCATGGTTGCCAATGATCTGCATCGCCTCAACCAGTCGGTCATGAAGGCGGTCGAGGCCGGCGTCTCGGTCGAGCTGGTGCGCTCGGCACGCCATCACGGCGGTGACGGCAACTGGGGCGATCTGTTGATCCCCGTCATCGTCACCCAGGGACGGGCGTGATGGCGGCTCTCGCCTCGGCCGCGGCCGCACTCATGCTTGGCGCTGCGCTCTGGCAAGAGATCCGGCATCGGAGGGTTCAAGCCCTTCAGGCTCGGGTTTGCGAGAGACGCCGTCTGCGCTGAGCGACTGAACGGACAGGAGATTCGGCCGGTGCAAAGCCGGCCGAACCCCATTTCATGGTCAGGCGGCGCTCCGCCGCGGCCGCTTACCGGCAAAAAGATCCGCATGGCTGCGCAGCAGCCGTGTCATGCGATCGACGACGGTGCGGATATCCCGCCTGTGGCGGTCTTCATTGTTCATGACGATCCACTGACGATGCCTGAGCGGCCCGATCTCATCGCCCGCCCGCTCCAGTTGCGGATCGAGGTCGCCGACGAAACAGGGCAGCACCGCCTTGCCGGCCCCGGCGCGGGCCAAGTCGAGCAGGGAGCGAGGGCGGCTGACGGTCGCCACGATCCGGCCGGATGCGTTTTCGTGCGGCCAGCGCAGATAGGCCGAAAGGGCGTCCTCTTCGGCGACGGCGACCCAACGATCCGATCCGCCGGGCGCGTTTTTTTGGCGATAGGCGGCATAGGCAACCTCGCCGACCGGCCGCGAGGCGAGATAGGTCTCCTCCGGTTCGAAGGCGCGAATGCCGATGTCGCTCTCCCGGTACGCGAGACTTGCCCGCGCTTCGCCGATCGACAGCGAAATGCCGAACATGTCCCGTTCCGTGCAGATCGCCGGGAAGTTTTCGGCGATCAGCCACGACCCCCACGTGCCCGCCGCAATCCGGACGATCGTGGCGCCCTCCCCCTCCTTCTGCCAGCTCTCGACCTTGCGCGCCGCCGCCTCCATCTCCTGCAACTGCTCGAACAGGAAACGCCCCTCGGCCGTCAGCGCGTAGCCGGTCTGGCTGCGGATGAAGAGGAGGCGCCCGGTGCGCTCCTCGAGTTCCAGCATCCGCCGACCGATCGTGGCGGGGCTCAGCCCTGTCGCCTGCGCTGCCCCGGTCAACCCGCCGCCGCGCGCCACGGTCATGAAACAGCGGTAGATGTCCCAATCCACATTTTTCATAGCTGAAAAACATATGAGGGATTCGACTGTATGTAAAACAGTTTGGGATGCATAAAAGAGGAGATGCCCAAGAGATAAGGAGCATCACATGGATATGATGGCAATGGCCGTGCTGTTCGACATGGCCTCGAGAAACCGCCGCAGGGAAGATCAATTCGAGCCCCGATCGAAAGGCAGAAGGGAAACCTTCGGGGAACACATGCTCGCCGCGCTCTTCCGCAAACCTCGGCCGGCCGAGAGGCGCGACGATTGCGACGGCGTGCCGTGTATCGCGCCTTAGGAGCCCAGCTCAGAACAAACGACAACGCCGCGCACCAGGATGCGCGGCGTTCATTTGGAGTATCACATCGGGAGGAACGTTCCGTCTTCCGCTATGCGGCGCGATAAACCTGGCCGGCTCCACTTTCCGGCTCCAGGCGGAATTGTTCGACCAGCATCATCAGCGTATCGGCCTGGGTCGCCAGCGCACGGCTGGTGGCCGTCGCCTCCTCGACCATCGAGGCGTTCTGCTGGGTCATCTGGTCCATCTGATTGACGGAGCCGTTGACCTCGTGCAAGGCAGTCGCCTGATCGCGGCTTGCGGTGGCGATCATCTCGACATGCTGGCTGACGGTGACGATCTGCGCGCTGATCGAGGCGAGCACCGCCCCGGTCTCCTTGACGAGCAGCGAGCCGGAACTGACCTCGTCGGTCGACTTGTTGATCAGCCCCTTGATTTCCCGCGCCGCCTCGGCCGAACGCTGCGCCAGTTCGCGAACCTCCTGGGCGACGACCGCAAAGCCCTTGCCCGCCTCGCCGGCGCGCGCCGCCTCGATGCCGGCATTCAAGGCAAGGAGGTTGGTCTGGAAGGCGATGTCGTCGATGACTTCGATGATCTGTTCGATCTGGCGCGAAGCATCTTCGATGCGGCCCATAGCGGCGATGGCATTGGCGACCACGGTTGCCGAACTGTCGGCGCTCCGCTTGGTTTCGGAAACCGCCTGGTTCGCCTCGTGGGCGCGTTCCGCAGAGGAGCGCACAGTTGCGGTGATCTGGTCGACAGCGGCGGCCGTCTGCTCGAGCGATGCGGCCTGTGCCTCCGTTCGCTGCGAAAGCGCGTCGGCGGAGTGGTGCATGTTGGCCCCGCCCTGCTGGATCGCCTGGGCATTGCCGCGGATCTGCGCCAGCGTGTCCTGCAGGCGAATGAGCGATCCGTTGAAGTCCTGCCGCAGTTGCTCCAGGCGCCCGTGGAAGGGCACCTCGATCTGCTGGGAGAGATCCCCCTGGGCAAGCCGTCCGAGGCCGGCTGCGAGTTCGCTGACGGCGAGATCGATCTGCCGGTCGAGCTCGCGCTTGTCGGCGTCGTTGCGGGTGCGCTCGACTTCGGCACGGGCGCGCTCTTCCGCGCTTTCGGCCTCGATGCGCACCTTCGAAAGGGCATTCTCCTTGAAGACACCGAGCGCCCGCGCCATGTCGCCGATCTCGTCGCGCCGCGCATCGCCGTCGATCGCCGTATCGAGCATGCCGTCGGCGAGCCGGCGCATGGCCGCGGTGATTTGTCCAATCGGCCGCTTCAGCGTCAGCGTCAGCGCGATCCCCGCAAGCAGCGCAATCACCACGCCGGCCACCGTGGCGGCAACGGAAATCTGGTTGGCTTCCTGCCGCTCCGTGCCGGCGGCGACCTTCTGCTGCTCGGCAAATCCTGTGAGGTCGTTCCAGATCTCGTTGATCGATGCGCCGGCCGCGTTGAATTCCGCCGTCCGTTTGTCGGTGATTTCGACCAGTGCGACACTATCCTTCTTCATCGCATCGATGATCGGCACGACGGCATCCGCCGTTGCATCGAAGAAGCTCACGTCCTTGGCGATGCCGCGCAGAGTCGTGAGGTTGGCCTGAACGGCCAGAATCTTGTCGAGAAGCTTCTGACGGTTCTCCTCGGTCGGATTGCCGAGGAAGGCCGCCGTGGCGATCTGGATTTCGGTGATCGAGACGGAAAGCCTGCGCGTCGCGGTCAGCACGGACTCGGTGCTGGCAATCTTCCCGTCGAGCTCACTAAAGATCTGCGTCGCCTCGCGCATCTTTCCAACGGAGGCAGCCTCCAGTCGGAAGCTGGCATTGCGGAAACGATCGACATATTTCGACAGACCGGCGAGTGTTTCAGGAGCGGCCGGCGACCGGATCAGCGCGCCAATCGCACCGGCGGCCGAATTGACCGTCTCCGCCAGAGATTTTTCGCCCTTGGGCAGCAGGACGAAGATGTCGCGCTGCGTGCGGCTGATCTTCGGGAAGAGGCCCTGCGCGACCTTCAGCTTTTCCTCGACCGTTACGGCCTTGCTGACTTCCGTGGCGAATTCCGTATAGAAGCGGCTGGCACGCAGAAGCTTTTCGGCGTTGCGCAGCATCGTCTTCGCTGCGTTTTCGTCCTTGCGCACGGCGTATTGCAGCGAGTCCGTCTCCCCCTTGACCTTCAACTGTTCGACGGCCAGGCGCTCCAGATTGGCTGTCGTCGCCGCTCGCAATTTCTGTTCGCCCTCATGCAGCGTCCAAAGTCCGTCGATGCGCGCCTCGATGTCGTTCGTCGCGCCGATCGCCGCGGCCAGCTCCGTTTCGCCGCTTGCGCCTGCGACCTGCGCGGCCGTATCAGCCAGGACCTGCTTCTGCGCCGCGATCGTGTCCTGGACTGCCTTGCGGCTCTCCTCAGTGGTCTCGTGCAGGAAGTGGTTCATTCCGGCGTAGACATCCTTGAAGCCGCTCAGCGTCTGCAGGACGCTGTTCGAGATCTCCATGCGGCCTTGCAACAGGCCCGAGGCATAGAGGCCGGTGATGCCGACCGCCGTGATGCTGACGACGAACGGCAGGATGAAGAACAGAACCTTCGTCTGGATCTTGAAGCGGGCAAGAATCCTGTCAATGAGCATGGAAAACACCTTGGCTCCCAGCGCGCGTTTGGCCTCCCCCAATGGCGTCAAGCGTCCGAACAGGACGCTTAGGCACCACCCGATGCGCAAACAGGCTGATGTTTTTCGGAGATCATGCGGCGCGCGCCGCCAATCCGTCGGCAATCATTGCGGGACCGCACCGCTCCGGCGGCGAGGACCTGACGGACTCACGTCTTTCGCATATTGGTTTTGAACGATTAAGAATCCTATAAGCGCGGCGCTCGCCAGGGGGCGCTCTTACTGGAGCGCTCTAAACCAGTGCCGGGGCATCCGCGGCAGGACGCCGGCGAAGTGCTTCCGATCGCGAGGAGGAGAAATCAGAGGGAGGAGAAGATTGCAGAAGCGGCGATCGCGAAAAGCGCAAAGGTCGCGGCGAAAGCGATCAGTTCGCCTTGCGAGCGGCTCTCATCGGCGCGGGCAATGGCAATGGCACGGGGACGGCGGCGTTGCTGGGTCATGGCATCCTGTCCTTACTCCTTGGCAGGACCTTCGGGTCTTGCCATACGCTTCATGGTGCAACCATCCTGCGGCTGGGGAAAGGCCTTGAATTGGAAACAGTCTGGTCTCTTTTTTGGACCGTTCCGCCAGTCCTATGCCGGCTGTGGAAGCCATGCAAAGCAGGTTCGACCATTTCCCTTAAGAATGGCTGAAGACGCAAATCACCATTTTCGCCGGGCGGTTACACGTCTTGACCGGCGGCGAAGCCGGAAGCCCAAGCCCATTGAAAATTGTAGCCGCCGAGCCAGCCGGTAACGTCGACGCATTCGCCGATGAAATAGAGGCCGGGGATGCTCGTCGATTGCATGGTCCGCGAGTCGAGCGCGCGCGTATCGACCCCGCCGAGGGTCACTTCGGCGGTCCGGTAGCCCTCGGTCCCCGCCGGCTTCAATGTCCAGGCCTGGATGGAAGTCGACAGCGCGTCGATCGCCTTGTCCGAGAGATCGGCAAGCAGGCGCCCGGCGAGCTTTGCCTCCTCGGCAAAGAACTGCGCGAGCCGTCGCGGTAAAATGTCGGCAAGCGCGGTCTGGGCCGCCTGGCGTCCGCTCGTGCGGCGCATGCCCTTGAGGATCGAGGCGATGTCGATATCGGGCATCACTCTCAGGACGATCTCCGCGCCCTCGCGCCAATAGGAGGAGACCTGCAGGATCGCCGGCCCGCTCAAGCCGCGATGGGTGATGAGCACCGCCTCGCGGAAGGCAACCTTGCCGAAGCGGACCTCGGCATCGGCCGCGACCCCGGCAAGGGTGCCGAGCTTGGCAAGCTGAGCCGGATCGAGGGTGAAGGGGACGAGTGCGGGCCGCGTCTCGACGACCGGCAGGCCGAACTGCTCGGCGATCTTATAGGCGAGACCCGTTGCGCCCATCTTGGGGATCGATTTGCCGC
Source organism: Sinorhizobium fredii USDA 257 (assembly GCF_000265205.3). NCBI lineage: Bacteria > Pseudomonadati > Pseudomonadota > Alphaproteobacteria > Hyphomicrobiales > Rhizobiaceae > Ensifer > Ensifer fredii. The sequence goes on along the minus strand of NC_018000.1, from coordinate 394,626 downwards.
CGCTCGCAACCACCAGCGAAGCGGCCTCGATCGTCCCGGCGCTGGTAGCGACGCGGAAACCCGAGGCGATCCGTTCGACGGCCGAGATCGCCGTCTCGAGCCGCAGCACCGCGCCTGCCTCCTTCATCTCGGCAAGGAGCATGCGGATTATGTCCTTGGCCGAGTGATCGCAGAAGAGCTGCCCGAGCGTCTTCTCATGCCAGGCGATGCCGTGCCGCTCGACGAGCGACACGAAATCCTGCGGGCGATAGCGGGCAAGCGCCGACTTGCAGAAATGCGGATTGTCGGAAAGGAAGTTTTTCGGGCCCGCATGAATATTGGTGAAGTTGCAGCGGCCGCCGCCCGAAATGCGGATCTTCTCGCCGGGCGCCTTGGCGTGGTCGATGACGACGACTCGGCGGCCGCGCTTTGCCGCCTCGATCGCGCACATCATGCCTGCGGCACCCGCCCCGATGATCACCACATCCTGCTTCTCGATCACGGAAAGCCCTCTTCGCGTTTCCCGCCTTCCTTTCCGGCGAACGGCGAAAAGTCAATCGCGAAGCATCTACAGCGCCGTGTGCGTCCTTTCGGGTGCACAAAGCTCGCTGCGGCACTTCGAGCTGAGGGCGCCTCCGATTTACCGAAACATGCAGTAGCCAATTGGCAAAGGGCGGCTATGATGCGCTATCCGAAGCAGAATCCGGTGATTTATGACTTCCAAGAGAAGTGTTGTCCAACAGACAGCAAAGGTCAGCAAGAGTTCAGGAGTTCCCCTCGCCCTGCATGCGCCCCGAGGCGTCAAGACTTGGAAGGACGCAGTCGACTGGCTGAAGATTCGCGGCATCGAAGATATCGAGTGCATCACGCCCGACCTTGCCGGTGTGCCGCGCGGCAAGATGATGCCGACCTCGAAATTCACGTCCAACACATCGCTGGCGCTGCCTTCGGCGATTTATCGCCACACGATTTCCGGCGAGTATCCGGAGGAGACCGGTCAGTTCCGCTACGATTCCCGCGACAGCGACATCAAGCTGGTGCCGGACCTTTCGACAATTTCCATCGTACCGTGGGAGAGTGACCCTACGGCGCAGGTGATCTGCGACATCGCCGGCTCGCAGGGCGAGCAGATCAGCTATACGCCGCGCAATGTCCTGAAGCGCGTCGTCGACCTCTACCGCCAGAAGGGCTGGAAACCGGTCGTCGCGCCCGAGATCGAATTCTACCTTGTTGCCCAGAACGACGACCCGGACTACCCGCTGCGCCCGCCGAAGGGCCGCTCCGGACGCTCAATTCTCGGCGGCCAGGGTTATTCGATCGCCGGCATCAACGAATTCGACGAACTGATCGACGACATCTATCATTTCTCGGAAAAGCAGGGCCTCGAGATCGACACGCTGATCCACGAAGAGGGGCCGGCGCAACTCGAGATCAACCTCAGGCACGGCGATCCGATCGAACTGGCCGACCAGGTATTCCTGTTCAAGCGCACCATCCGCGAAGCGGCGCTGAAGCACGGCATCTACGCCACTTTCATGGCAAAGCCGATGCAGGGTCAGCCGGGCTCGGCGATGCACATCCATCAGTCGGTCATCGATATCGAGACCGGCCGCAACATCTTCTCCAGCCCGGACGGCTCGCCATCCAAGGAGTTCTTCTCCTTCCTCGGCGGCATGCAGCATTACGTGCCGAAGACGCTGGCGATGATGGCGCCTTACGTGAATTCCTATCGCCGCTTGACGCCGGACATGTCGGCGCCGGTCAATACGGCCTGGGGCTACGACAACCGGACGACCGCGTTCCGTATTCCCGTTTCGGACCCGGTGGCGAGGCGCATCGAGAACCGGCTGCCGAGTTCCGATGCGAACCCCTATCTGGCGCTCGCCGCCTCGCTGGGCTGCGGCTATCTCGGCATCATGGAGGACCTGCAGCCGACGCCACCCTCGGAAGACACGGCCAACGAAGGCGAAATCGATCTGCCGCGCGGCCTGCTCGAAGCCATTTCGCTGCTGGAATCGGCGCCGTCGCTTGCAGAGGTCTTCAGTGCCGAGTTCATCGCCATCTATGCCGGGGTGAAACGCGGCGAGTTCGAGACCTTCATGCAGGTCATCAGCCCGTGGGAACGCGAATTCCTGCTCCTCAACGTCTGATTTGAGGAGCATCCGGATGGCCTGGCAAAGCCCGATCTCGCCTGGAATCTCCTGGTATGAGGCGACCGTCCCGGACAGGCCCGCCTATCCGGCGATGCCGGGCTCGCGCAGGGCCGATGTGGCCATCATCGGCGGCGGCTACACCGGGCTGCAGGCGGCCTGCAACCTTGCGAAAGGCGGCGCCGATGTCACGCTGATCGATGCCTGCCGCTTCGGCGACGGCGCCTCGGGGCGCAACGGCGGGCAATTCGGCACGGGTCAGCGCGCCTGGGCCGACGAAGCGGAAGAGATGCTCGGCCACGAGCGGGCGCAACTGCTTTTCGACATGGCGGAAAACGCCAAGCGCTACGTCCTCGATTTCGCCAGCGAGCACGGGATCGATATCGAGTTCGTACCGGGCCAGCTCTCCGTCGGCCACAAGAAGAGCTTCGAGACCGACTATCGCCGCCATGTCGAGGCGATGGCGGAGCGGTTCGGCTATTCGCATCTTTCCTTCATGGACCGCGAGGAGACCGTAAGCCGGCTTGGCTCGAGCCACTACCACTTCGGCATCCGTGATACCGGCACCGGTCATATCCATCCGATGAAGCTGCTCGTCGGGCTGGCACGGCAGGCAGCCCTCGCCGGGGCAAATCTCTATGAGCAAACGAAGGCGCTGAAGATCGAGAAAAAGGGCGGAGCGGTCGTTATCGAAACGAACCGGGGCACGATCACGGCGGAACGGGCGTTGATCGCCTGTAATGCCTATATCGGCAATCTCGAGCCGGTGACCGCCAGCCACGTCATGCCGATCCGCTCCTTCATCGGCGCGACGCCGGTACTGACGGACCACCCCGAGATTCTTCCGGGTGGCGAATCCGTCGACGACTCGCGTTTCGTGGTGCGCTATTTCCGCAAGACGAAGGATGGCCGGCTGCTGTTCGGCGGGCGCGAAGCCTATACCGCCGACAATCCGCGCGACATTTCCAGCCACATCCGCCGCCAGATCCGCGAGATCTATCCGGCACTCGCCGACGTCGCCATCCCCCATGCCTGGGGCGGCTCGGTCGGCATCACCATGCCGCGCCAGCCCTTCTACCGCGAGGTCATGCCGGGGGTGACGAGCATCGGCGGTTATTCCGGCCACGGCGTCATGCTCGCGAACTATTGCGGCAAGCTCTATGCCGATGTCGCGCTCGGCAGAGCGACGGAACTGGATCTCCTCAACGACTTGAAGATCCCGGCATTCCCCGGCGGGACACGGTTCCGATCCGCCCTGCTCTTCCTCGCGCTGACCTGGTATGCCTTGCGCGATCGGATTTAGAGGCGATGCTTGCCCAAGTCCGGACGACTTGACGTGGTTCAACGATTGGGCGTCATGCTTTAGAAAAGTTGGGCAGATACGATTTTGTTGCGTTGCACCCTAGCGCTTTTAAATCGATTAGATTATACCTGCCCCTGACTTGAACGAGATCGAGACATCCCATGAGTAGCCAGATCATTCCTGTCGAACCATTTGACTATGTCGTGTTCGGCGGCACCGGCGATCTTGCGGAGCGCAAGCTGTTGCCGGCCCTCTACCACCGGCAGATCGAAGGCCAGTTCACCGAGCCGACGCGTATCATCGGCGCCTCGCGTGCTGCCCTCACCCATGAAGAATATCGCCGCTTCGCCTCCGACGCGCTGAAGGAACACCTGAAGCCCGGCGAATTCGACGAGGCCGAGGTGGAGAAATTCACCTCGCGGCTTTACTACGTCTCCGTCGATGCCAAGTCCGAGCAGGGCTGGGACGATCTCAAGAAACTGCTGGAAGAAGGCAGGGACCGCACCCGCGCCTTCTATCTTGCCGTCGGGCCGGCGATCTTTGGCGATATCTCGGAAAAGATCAGAGATCACAAGCTCATCACCAAGAACACCCGCATCGTCGTCGAAAAGCCGATCGGACGCGATCTCGCTTCGGCGACGGAGCTGAACGACACGATCGGCAAGGTGTTCCGCGAAGAGCAGATCTTCCGCATCGACCACTATCTGGGCAAGGAGACGGTGCAGAACCTGATGGCGCTGCGCTTCGCCAATGCGCTCTATGAGCCGCTGTGGAATTCGGCCCATATCGACCACGTCCAAATCACCGTCGCCGAATCGGTCGGCCTGGAAAACCGCGCCGGCTACTACGACAAGGCCGGCGCCCTGCGCGACATGGTGCAGAACCATATTCTCCAGCTCGTCTGCTTCGTCGCGATGGAAGCGCCGACCTCGATGGACGCGGAAGCCGTGCGCGACGAGAAGCTCAAGGTGCTCAGAGCCCTGAAACCGATCACCGCCGCCAATGTCGAGCAGGTCACGGTTCGGGGTCAATATCGCGCCGGCGCCTCGGCCGGCGGTCCCGTCAAGGGCTACCTGGAAGAGCTCGAAGGCGGCGTTTCCAACACGGAGACCTTCGTCGCGATCAAGGCCGAGATCAGCAATTGGCGCTGGGCCGGCGTACCGTTCTACATCCGCACCGGCAAACGGATGGCCGGCCGCATGTCGGAGATCGTCATCACCTTCAAGCAGATCCCGCACTCGATCTTCGACAATAGCGCCGGGCGCATCTCGGCCAACCAACTGATGATCCGGCTGCAGCCGAATGAAGGCGTCAAGCAATCGCTGATGATCAAGGACCCCGGACCGGGCGGCATGCGCCTCAGGAACGTGCCCCTGGACATGAGCTTCGCCGAAGCCTTCGGCGTACGCAATGCGGACGCCTATGAACGGCTGCTGCTCGACGTCATCCGCAACAACCAGACACTGTTCGTACGTCGCGACGAGGTGGAGGCCGCCTGGCAATGGATCGATCCGATCCTCAAAGCCTGGGAAACGGCAGGACAGCAGGTGCAGGGCTACACCGCCGGCACCTGGGGCCCGAGCCAGGCGATCGCGCTCATCGAGCGTGACGGCCGCACCTGGAACGACACGATCTAGGACCGGCCGATGAGCGAAACCCTGCACCTGTTCGAAAATGGGGCGGCCCTGGCAGAGGGTCTTGCCGATGCGGTCAGCGCCAGACTCGCCGCCGCCGCCGCGGCGCGCGGCAAGGCGAGCATCGCAGTGTCCGGCGGTTCGACGCCGAAGGCGTTTTTCCGCGCCCTGTCCGAGCGCGACCTCGATTGGGCGAAGGTGACGGTCACGCTCGTCGACGAGCGGTTCGTGCCGCCGGAAAGCGACCGCTCCAATCACGCTCTCGTCGGCGCCAACCTGCTACAGGACAAAGCGGCCGCGGCGCGGTTCGTGCCGCTCTATCACGCTGCGCCAACGGCCGAGGCTGCCGCTGCGATCGCCAGCGAGAAGACGGCCGGCATTGCCGCTCCCTTCGACGTCGTCGTGCTCGGCATGGGAACGGACGGGCATACGGCCTCGTTCTTTCCAGGCGGGACGCGGCTTGAGGAGGCGCTTGATGCGTCGACCCCACGCGGCGTGATCACGATGGAGGCCGGCGGGGCCGGCGAAACCCGCCTCACCTTTACTTTCTCGAGCCTTCAGGATGCCGGATATCTGGTCCTGCATATCGAGGGAGAGGGAAAGAAAGAGGTTCTCGACCGCGCAAAGGCTGCGGGCGAGGAGACCAAAATGCCGATCCGTGCCGTGCTGAGGCGGGCGGCATCGCCGCTGCAGATCTACTGGGCGCCGTAACGCGTCCGGACAAGATACAGCAATTCAAAGCTTTACAGCGACACGTGCCGCTTGGAAACATTGCCGCTGTGAGCCGTTGACAGGATGAAGATCAAGGAGTCCGAAGACTCCGGAACAGGATGTGCCATGTCCGCCGATTCCCGCATTGCCGCCATTACCGCCCGTATCGTCGAGCGTTCGAAGCCCTATCGGGAGCCCTACCTCGAACGCATTCGCAGCGCCGCGGCAAACGGACCGCACCGCAGCGTGCTCGGCTGCGGCAACCTGGCGCATGGATTTGCCGTCTGTTCCCCCGCCGAGAAGGTGGCGCTCGCCGGCGACCGCGTCCCGAACCTCGGCATCATCACTTCCTATAACGACATGCTCTCGGCGCATCAGCCCTTCGAAACCTATCCGGCGCTGATCCGCGACGCAGCCCGCGAGGCGGGCGGCGTCGCACAGGTCGCCGGCGGCGTGCCGGCCATGTGCGACGGCGTGACCCAGGGCCAGCCGGGCATGGAGCTGTCGCTCTTCTCGCGCGACCTGATCGCCATGGCCGCCGCCATCGGCCTCTCGCACAACATGTTCGATGCGGCCGTCTATCTCGGCGTCTGCGACAAGATCGTCCCGGGCCTGGTGATCGCGGCGCTGACCTTCGGCCATCTGCCCGCCGTCTTCGTTCCCGCCGGACCGATGACCTCGGGTCTGCCGAACGACGAAAAGGCGAAGGTCCGCCAGCTCTTTGCCGAAGGCAAGGTCGGCCGCGACGAACTGCTCGAGGCGGAGTCGAAATCCTATCACGGCCCCGGCACCTGCACCTTCTACGGCACGGCCAACTCCAACCAGATGCTGATGGAGATCATGGGCTTCCACCTGCCGGGCGCCTCTTTCATCAATCCCGGCACGCCGCTTCGCGACGCGCTGACCAAGGAAGCGGCGAAGCGGGCCCTGGCGATTACCGCCATGGGGAACGAGTTCACGCCCGCCGGCGAGATGATCGACGAGCGGTCGATCGTCAACGGCGTCGTCGGCCTGCATGCGACCGGCGGCTCGACCAACCACACCATGCACCTCGTCGCCATGGCGCGCGCCGCCGGCATCGTGCTTACCTGGCAGGACATTTCGGAACTCTCCGACATCGTACCGCTGCTTGCCCGCGTCTATCCGAACGGCCTCGCCGACGTAAACCATTTCCACGCTGCCGGCGGTATGGGCTTCCTGATCAGCCAACTCCTTAAGAAGGGGCTGCTGCACGATGGCGTCAGGACCGTCTTCGGTCAGGGGCTCGAAGCCTATGCGATCGACGTGAGACTCGGCGAGAACGGCACCGTCCGGCGCGAGCCGTCCCCCGAGGAAAGCGCCGATCCGAAGGTGCTTTCAACCATCGACGAGCCGTTCCAGCATACCGGCGGCCTAAAGATGCTGACCGGCAATATCGGCAAGGCGGTCATCAAGATCTCCGCCGTCAAGCCGGAGCGCCATGTCATCGAGGCCCCCGCCAAGATCTTCAATGATCAGGCCGAGCTTAATGCCGCCTTCAAGGCGGGCAAGCTCGAAGGCGATTTCATCGCCGTCGTCCGCTTCCAGGGCCCGAAGGCGAACGGCATGCCGGAACTGCACAAGCTGACGACGGTGCTCGGCATCCTGCAGGACCGTGGGCAGAAGGTGGCAATCGTCACCGACGGCCGCATGTCGGGCGCATCGGGCAAGGTGCCGGCGGCCATCCATGTTACGCCGGAAGCCAAGGACGGCGGACCGATCGCCCGCATCCAGGAGGGCGACATCATCCGCATCGACGCGGTCAAGGGGACAATCGAGGTGAAGATCGAGGACATCGCGCTGAAGACGCGCGTGCCGGCACATATCGACCTCTCCGACAACGAGTTCGGCATGGGCCGCGAATTGTTCGCGCCGTTCCGCCAGATCGCCGGTACCGCGGACCATGGAGGGAGCGTCCTGTTTCGCTAGATCACGATGAAGCGGATTTCGCTCTTCCGGGCGGTCATGCCGGCGGATAGGGCCGCGACGGCGGCGTCGCCAGCGTGAGCAGGTTGCCGTCGGGATCACGCACCTGCGCCAGCGTCGAGTAATCGCCCTCAATGTCGTCCCCGAGCATGATCCCCAGGCCCTGCAGCCTGCGGCGCTCGGCCGCGACATCATCGACGACAAGGAACATCACGCCCCTGCCGGCGATCTCGTCGTCGGTTGAAAGCGCCACCCCGCCCTGACCGAAGAGCTCCCACTGCACCAGCGTTTCCATCGGCCGATAATCCGGTCCACGCCCAAGCAGCTTCGTATACCAGCCTTCGGCCGCCGCAAGGTCTGCGGTGAGCAATGCGGTGTAGATCTTCTGCACGTTCATTTGTTCCTCTCCGGGCCAGATTCGGTGTGAACGCCTGCTCGACCGGAAAGGTTCCCGTGACATCTGCAGGCAGGAAGCGGGCGGCCGCTCCTCATCCGCTTTGAGGTGCCGGCGCAGTCACAGCCTATGGCTGCGGCCCGGGTGGCATGTCGTTCCGGCCGTCATAGCGCTCGACGTCGAGCGTGAACACATCGACGCCCTCGACGCACCTGGCATTGAGCGAAACACGGCCGCCTGGATAGCCGCTGCGCATGATCGCGGTGCCGCATGTCGGGCAAAAATGATGGCCCTCGGTGATGCCGCGCCAGATATAGGTCGACATCCGACGCTTTTCGGTGACGAGCCGGATAGCCGCGGCATCCACCTTCCAATGAAGAAAGCCCGAGCGCCGGCAGGTCGAACAGTTGCACTCGACCAGCCGCGAAAGTTCAGCATCGACCTCGATCGCGATTTCGCGGCAGTGACAGGACAGGCGATAGGGTCGTTGCATGGCTGCTCCCTCGCTTCGCCTCATGTGCTCGAGGCTCTGATGGTCAGCGATAGATGTCGAGCGTGCGGTTGCGATGGTGCGGATGGGTACTGTAGACGAAGATCCGGTTCAGGTCGCGGTCGCTCAAGAGCCGCAGGAACCGAGCCTCGACGAGGTTGTTGGCGTGGATCCGCTTCAATAGGCAGCCGATCAGGGGAATGCGGGCGCTCGGAATGTCGAGATAGAAATTCTGTGGCAGCTGAAACTTCGTCACGATGCCGATAACGGCGCTGCTTTTCGACAGCTTGATAATCTCGCAGCGACGCGACGAAAGGTTTTGCATCCCCCTCTCGGTAAATTCGATCCGCGCGTCGTTGCGCGTATCCTCCATCGGGAAGTTCGCTTCCCGATCATACATGAACGACTCTTCCTTGTTGAGAAAGTGCCGGGGCATAACGGGAGCCGCGCCGCTCATAGAACTCACCTTTCCGCATTCCAATTGCGGCCACGCTAATCCGTGAAATTTAACAGAGGGTTTGGCTCAGGCGCGGGTGCGCAAAAAACCCGCTCGGCAGTGCCGGGCGGGTTGGCGCAAAAGAAAATCGGCGCAAAAGAAAAAGTGACGGCTCTAGACGCGATAGCTGCGCCCATCCGCGTCGAAGAGGTGAAGCTTGGCCTTGTCGGCGGTGAACCGCACCTTGTCACCGCGGCCGACCTTGAGGATGCCGGGTATTTTGGCGATGATCGGCTCGTTCTCGACGAGGCCCTCGATATAGAGCAGCGTCACTTCGCCAAGCGCTTCGACGATCGCGATCGTTCCCTCGAAGAGGAAGTCCTGTCCCTCTGTCGCCTGCAGGTCTTCCGGCCGCACGCCGAAGCTCGCCTTCTTGCCGGCTTCCGACGCGTTGGTCGGGATGTCGAGCGTGACGGACTTGCCGCCGGCAAGGGTTACCGTCGTCTGGGCGCCAGTCGCCGTGATCGTCGAGGGAATGACGTTCATGGCCGGCGAGCCGATGAAGCGGGCGACGAAGAGGTTTGCCGGACGCTCGTAGAGTTCGAGCGGCGCACCGACCTGCTCGATATGTCCGAGAGACAGCACCACGATGCGGTCGGCGAGCGTCATCGCCTCTACCTGGTCGTGGGTGACGTAAATCATCGTCGTATCGGCCATCCGCTCGCTGAGCTTGGCGATCTCGATACGGGTGGCGACGCGCAGCGCCGCATCGAGGTTGGAAAGCGGTTCATCGAAGAGGAAGACCTTCGGGTTACGGCAGATCGCCCGGCCGATCGCCACCCGCTGGCGTTGCCCGCCGGAAAGCGCCTTGGGGAGTCGGTCGAGATACTTGGTGAGTTGGAGCATCTCCGCGGCCGCGCGAACGCGGCGATCGATCTCCTCCTTCGATTCCTTGGCGATCCGCATGCCGAAGGCCATGTTGTCGTAAACGGTCATATGCGGGTAGAGCGCATAGGACTGGAACACCATGGCGATGCCGCGCTGCGACGGCGGCACCTCGTTGACCCGCTCGCCGTCGATATACATGTCGCCGCCGGTGATCTCCTCGAGTCCGGCGATCATCCTGAGCAGCGTCGATTTCCCGCAGCCGGACGGCCCGACGAAGACGACGAACTCGCCCTGCTTGATGTCGAGATTGATGCCGTGAATGACATCGACCGCCCCGTAGGACTTGCGGATATCTTTTAGCAGCAGACCCGTCATTTCACCCTCCCCTCGGTTTTCTAGGCCAGGCGCGCGAAGAACGCGCCCCAGGCCGGAAGACTGATCTTGTTGTCCCTTATATCAGAGATGAAGCCGTGACCCTCGAGCGGCTCGATCGCGCCTTCCGGCAAATCCGCGGCGGCGGGCTCCTCGCTCATATTGAAGAGGCAGAAGAGCCTCTCGTTGCCATGCGTCCTGATGAAGCCGAGCAGCGGAGCTCGCGTCTCGACGAATTCAATGTCGCCCTTGGCGAAGGCCGGATAGGCCTTCCTGAAATGCAGAAAACGGCGATAGTGCTCGAGCACCGAGGCCGGATCGCCTTCCTGGACGGCAACAGCTTGCGGAAGGTGTGCTTCCGGAATCGGCAGCCACGACTTGGCGCTGCTGAAGCCGCCATCCGGCAGGCTCTCCCACACCATCGGCGTCCGGCAGCCGTCGCGGCCCTTGAAATCGGGCCAGAACTGAATGCCGTAGGGATCCTGAAGGTCCTCGTAGGCAAGTTCCGCTTCCGGCAACGCCAGTTCCTCACCCTGATAGATGCAGACCGAGCCGCGCAGCGACATCAGAAGGCTCGCAAGCAGCTTGGCGTGGCCGACGTGGTCGGCAACACCGGTGCCCCAGCGGCTGACATGGCGCACGACATCGTGGTTAGCGAAGGCCCAGCAGGCCCAGCCTTCCGGTGCGACCTTTTGGAAATCGCGCAATACCTCGGCAATCCGCTCCGGCGTCAGCGCATCAGGCGCCAGGAACTCGAAGGCGTAGCACATCTGCACCTTGTCGCCGCCCGAGGTGTATTCGCCGGCGATCTCGAGGCCGCGCTGGCTGTCCCCAACCTCGCCGACGGCCGCGATTGCCGGAAATTCCTCCATGACGGCACGGAAGCGCCTCAGGAAGTCCAGGTTCTCCGGCCGGTTCTTGTCGTAGATATGTTCCTGATAATTGTACGGATTGACGGCAGGCGCGGTCGAAGCGTTGCGGCGCGCCGGCGCCAGCGCCGGGTTGTCGCGCAGCTCCCTGTCATGAAAGTAGAAGTTGATGGTATCGAGGCGGAAGCCGTCGACGCCCCGCTCCAGCCAGAAACGCTCGACGGCGAGAAGCGCTTCCTGGACCTGCGCATTGTGCAGGTTGAGATCGGGCTGGGACGTCAGGAAGTTGTGCAGGTAATACTGCAGCCGCGTCGGGTCCCAGGCCCAGGCGGAGCCGCCGAAGATCGACAGCCAGTTGTTCGGCGGCGTGCCATCCGGCTTGGAATCAGCCCAGACATACCAGTCGGCCTTGCCATTGCTGCGGCTGGAGCGGCTCTCGACAAACCAGGGATGCTGGTCGGAGGTGTGCGACAGGACGAGGTCGATCATCACGCGAAGGCCCAGACGATGGGCTTCTGCGATCAACTGATCGAAATCCTTGAGCGTGCCGAAGATCGGGTCGACATCCGTGTAGTTGGAGACATCGTAACCGAAATCGCGCATGGGCGAGGTGAAGAAGGGCGATATCCAGATAGCGTCGGCGCCGAGCGCCGCCACATGCGGCAGCCGGGCGGAAATGCCCTTCAAATCGCCGATGCCATCGCCATTGGTATCCTGGAAGGAGCGCGGATAGATCTGGTAGATCACCGCGCCACGCCACCAGTCCTTGTCGGCTGCGAGAACGGCCTTGCTCGTTTCGGTCATGTTCATGCGATTCTTAAAGTCCTTGTCTTGAAGTGTCAGCCGCCCTTGACCGATCCCGCGAGCAGGCCGCGAACGAGGTAGCGTTGCAGGGTAAAGAAGACGATCAGCGGAACGACGATGGTGATGAAGGCCGAAGCGGTGAGGATTTCCCAGTTGCCGCCGCGTGAGCCGAGGAGATTGACCAGACGCCCGGTCAGCACCAGGTTGTCCTCCCCCGCACCGAGGAAGACGATGGCAACGAGCAGGTCGTTCCAGGTCCAGAGGAACTGGAAGATGGCGAAGGAGGCAAGCGCCGGGAACGACAAGGGCAGGATGATCTTGACGAAGATGTCGAAATCGCTGGCGCCATCGACCCGCGCCGATTCCATGATCTCGCGCGGCAGACCCGCCATGTAGTTGCGCAGGAGATAGATCGCCAGCGGCAGTCCGAAGCCGGTATGGGCGAGCCATATGCCCAGATAGGTCTTGGCCGGAACGCCGAGGAAAGCTCCGACCCCATTATAGAGCTGCAGCAGCGGAATGAGCGACATCTGCAGCGGCACGACGAGCAGGCCAACGACGACTGCGAGCAGGATGGCGCGGCCCGGGAAAGGCATCCAGGCAAGTGCATAGGCAGCAAAGGCCGCGATTAGGATCGGTATGACCGTCGACGGAATCGCGACCGTCAGCGAGTTGAGGAACGACGTGCCGATGCCGGCCGCGCTCAGCACCTCGATGTAGTTGTCGATCGTGAAGCGTGGAGGCGTGGAGGCGGTATAAAAGATGCGCTGGCCGCGCGATCCCTCCATCTTCTTGTCAGAGACGATCTCAAAGCTGCCGTCCGCCTGCACCGTCAGCCTCTCGCCGTCGTTGAGCTCGGCCGTCTCGCCGGGCTTGAACTTCCCCGGTTCGCGGCTGGAAAACCCGAAGGCGGAGACTTGGCCGCCACCTTGCCCTTCAAGCAGATTGCCGGAGATCACGAACCGGCCGTCCCGCTCGACCTGGTTTTCGGCCGAAGGGGCACGCGCCACATCGTTGCGCGACGAGGTCGCGAGCGCCGTCCACCAGCCGGAGACCGCGAGTTGGTCCTTGTCGCGCAGCGAGGAGATCAGCAGGCCGGCGGTCGGCATGGTCCAGAGAACGACCAGCAGCAGGACCGAAAGATGGACAGCCCAGGTGAGCGGGGAGCGCGTCGACGGGTTCATCTCAGTGGCCTCCCGCTTCCTTGGTGGCGTTGCGGATGTTCCAGATCATGATGGGGATGACGAGGATCATGATGACGACGGCGATCGCGGCGCCGCGGCCGAAATCCCCGCCGCCGCGGAACATCCAGTCGAACATCAGGTTGGCGAGTACCTGGCTCTGCCATTGGCCGTTCGTCATCGCGAGCACGATATCGAAGACCTTCAGCACCAGGATGGTGATGGTCGTCCAGACGACCGCGATCGTGCCCCAGATCTGCGGCACCATGATCTTGAAGAAGATTTGCCAGCCATTGGCGCCGTCGATGACGGCCGCCTCGATCGTTTCCTCCGGAATGCCGCGCAACGCCGCGGAGAGGATGACCATGGCAAAGCCTGTCTGGATCCAGACGAGGATGACCATCAGGAAGAAATTGTTCCAGAAAGGCAGGGTGATCCAGGCTTGCGGCGCGGCCCCGAAGGCGACGACGATTGCGTTCAGAAGACCGATCTGCTCGGAGCCTTCGGCCCGGTAATCGTAGATGAACTTCCAGATGACCGCCGCGCCGACGAACGAGATCGCCATCGGCATGAAGATCAGCGTCTTGGCGATATTGCCCCACCAGATGCGATCCGTCAGGGCCGCGATGATCAGGCCGAAGAAGGTCGAGAGCGCCGGAACGACCAGCAGCCAGAGGAAATTGTTGAAGATCGACTGGCGGAATTCGCCGTCAGTGATCATCCAGTTGTAGTTGCGCGCGCCGACGAAATTCTGTCCGCCCCTGTCATGGAAGCTCAACCACACCGATTGGACCACCGGATAGATGAGATAGATCGTCAGAGCGAACAAAGCCGGGGCCAGGAACAGCCAGGGCCGGATGGCGTTGGTGATCCGCAGGTTGCGGGAGGCGGCGGCACCCGACAGCCCCTTCGACGGAAAAATCCAATCAAGAATGAGACTGGTGGCCCAGAAGTAGGCCGCGCAAGCCAGGACACCGGCTATCATCGTCAGAATGGCAGCGAGCAGCTGCATGGCACATCCCTCCCCTCAAACGCCTTCGGAACGGACGCTCCAGGCGCATTGCACGACGCGGCTTCCGCTTATTGTTGGGAGGCCCGCCGACGCGGGCCGGTCCGAAAGGGAAGGCGGCGGACGAGGCATGCCGTCCGCCGCCCCAGACTTTACTTGATGGCGTCCCAGGCCTTCTGAACGCCGGCCGCAACATCGGCCGAGGACTTGCCGCCGACGAAATCGACCATGCCGGTCCAGAGGGCGCCGGCGCCGATCTTGCCGGGCATCAGGTCCGAACCGTCGAAGCGGAAGGTCGTGGCATTGAGCAGGATCTCGCCTTGCTTCTTGAGCGGCGGGTTGCCGTAGACGTCGACATTGACGCTCTTATAGGGCGTCAGGAAGCTCGTCTGCGCCATCCAGACCTCGTGCGCGATCGGCGTCTTCAGGAAGTCGATGAAGGCACGCGCAGCCGGCGTATCCTTGGTGATCATCGCAAGCGTGCCTGCGCCGAGCACCGGATTGCCAAGCTCCTTCTTGCTTTCATAGGGCGGCATGTAGAAGAAGTCGGCATCCTCGCCGACCACCGTGCCTTCGGGGAAGAAGGACGGGATGAACGAAGCCTGGTGGTGCAGATAACATTTCGGCGGCGAGGCGAAGAGACCCTTCGGGCTGTCGCGGAAATCGGTGGAGGCGACCGCTGCCGCGCCGCCGTCGACGAACTTGTCGTTTCGCGCGAACCAGCCGAACTCATCGAGCGCGCCGATCACCGCGGGGTCCGTGAAGGGAATTTCGTTCTTGGTCCACTTGTCATAGACCTCGGGTGACTGCGTGCGCAGCATCAGGTCTTCGACCCAGTCGGTCGCCGGCCAGCCGGTCGCGCCGCCCGAGCCGAGACCGATGCACCAGGGCTTCTCGCCGTCGGCGGCAATCTTCTCGGTCAGAGCCTTCAGCTCTTCCATGGTCTTCGGCACTTCGTAGCCGGCGTCTTCGAAGTTTTCCGGCACGTACCAGACGAGCGACTTGACGTCGATCTTGTAGGGGAAGGCGTAGAGCGCCGCGGTGCCGTCCTTGCCGTTATAGGTGGAGAGATCCACCCAGGACTGACCGGCGGCATAATTGTCGAGCAGCCATTGCTTGGTTTCGTCGCCGAGGGGCGTCAGGAGGCCCTTCGCGGCGAGGTCGGCAATGAGACCCGGTTGCGGAAGGATTGCGACATCGGGCGGGCTGCCGGCCTGCGTGTCGATGACGATCTGCTGTTCATAGTTCTCTGAGGAGGAATACTTGACCTCAACCCCCGTCGCCTCCACGAAATAGGCAAAAACGCTCTTGAACAGAGCCTCGTCCTCGCCGCGCCAGGGACCGAAGATCGTCAGTGTCTGGCCCTTCAGGTCATGCCCCTTCTTGAACTCCTCGAAGCTTCCCCAATTGAACTTCGAATCCTCGCCCGGCTTGAACTTCAGGTCGGCGGCGCCGGCGGTCCCTGCAAGCAGAGCGAGCGCAGCGACGCCAATCAGCAATGATCTCTTCACGTTCTGGTCCTCCCCAAAAAGAAACCCGGGCGTCACGCCACGGGTGATCGTCAAGGCGCAACATTCAAAGCGCTTTGAGTTTGCCAACACTCCAATGCCGCCGAGAAAGAGTCAAGGGCTTTCCTCTGGCCGCTCGCTTAACGCGAAAATATTGCTTTGCGGTAACGTATTGCGTCGCGAAGGCGCCGTTTTCTGCTTTTTCCTGCACGGATCGGATGATAGAGGACGTAGGTGGGCGCTGGCTGATCTGTCAACAATCCAGGAGATATCCAAAGCGCTTTGGGAGGAATGCGACGATGGCGGTCAATCTCAAGCAGTTGGCGGAGATCCTCGGCCTGTCGCAGACGACGGTCAGTCGGGCCCTCAACGGCTATCCGGAAGTCAATGCGGATACGCGCCAGAGGGTGCTGCAGGCGGTGCGCGAGACCGGCTACCGGCCCAATCGTGCCGCCCAGCGGCTTGCTACGGGAAAGGCCTATTCCATCGGGCTCGTGATGCCGATCGCGCCCGGCATCGACTCCGACATCCATTTCGGCGAATTTCTCGCGGGGCTCGCCGAGGAGGCGCTGAAGCACGATTTCCACTTCGTGCTCAACCCCAGCGCGCCGGATGACGAGGAGGCGACGTTTCGGCGGCTGGCGGCAAGCGGCAATGTCGATGCGGTTTTCCTGGCCTATATGCGCGCCAACGACCCGCGCATTGCGATGCTGAAGGCGCTCTCGATCCCCTTCGTGGTCCACGGCCGGTCGATCGGGGGCTCGCGCGACTATCCGTTCCTCGACATCGACAACACGCAGGCGTTCTACGACGCCACCAGGCTTCTTCTGCAACTCGGCCATCACCGGATCGCGCTGATCAACGGGCCGGAATATCTCGCCTTCTCCATCCGTCGAAAAAAGGGGGTGACGCGGGCGCTCCAGGAGTGGGGTCTTGGCCTCGACGAAGAGCTAGTCCATCATTCGGTGATGGCCGACGAATACGGCTATCGAAGCATGCAGTCCTTTCTTGAACGGCCGGACCCGCCGACCGCGGTTCTTTGCTCCAGTACGGTGCTGGCGCTCGGCGCCGTCCGGGCGATAAACCGGGCGGGGCTCGTCATCGGCAGCGACATCTCGATCATCGCCCATGACGACGTCCTGCCGATGCTGAAGCCGGAGAATTTCAGCGTGCCGCTGACGACCACGCGCTCCTCGCTTCGGGCAGCCGGCGCGCGCATCGCGACGCGGCTGATCAGCGGAATCATCGGCCGCGGCGACTATCCGCAACAGGAGCTCTGGCGCGCCGAACTGATCGTGCGCGCTTCGACCGGGCCCGCGCCCGGGCGGTAGGACGTCAGAACTTCGGCGGCTTGCGGCCGGCCTTGCGGTAGGCAGCGATGATCGTGTTGGCCATCAGCATGGCGATCGTCATCGGCCCGACGCCGCCCGGCACCGGTGTGATGACGCTTGCGACCTTCGCGCATTCTTCGAAGGCGACGTCGCCGACCAGTCTCGTCTTGCCCTCGCCGCGCTCCGGCGCGGGAACGCGGTTGATGCCGACATCGATGACCAGCGCACCGGGCTTCACCCAGTCCGCCCTGACCATTTCCGGGCGGCCGACCGCCGCCACCAGGATATCGGCGTTACGGCACACGGTCGGAAGATCCTTGGTGCGCGAATGTGCCGTCGTGACCGTCGCATTGGCAGCGAGCAGCAGCGCCGACATCGGCTTGCCGAAGAGATTGGAGCGGCCGATGACCACGGCGTTGAGCCCTGAAAGGTCGTCGCCATGGGTGCGGCGCACGAAGACCATGGCGCCGGCAGGGGTACAGGAGACGAGCCCGCCGTCGAGATCGCCGGTCGCGACCTTGCCGGCATTGACGACATGCAGGCCGTCGACATCCTTCTCCGGCAGGATCGATTGGATGATCGGCTCCGATTGAAGATGTTTCGGCAAGGGCAATTGGACGAGAATGCCGTGGATGGACGGATCGGCATTGAGCTCCGCCACCAGCGCCGCCAGTTCCTCCTGCGAGGTCTCCTTGAGCAGCGTGTGCTGGACCGAGAGGAAACCGCATTCCTTGGCCATCCGGCTTTTCGCCGACACATAGGCATGGCTTGCCGGATCGTCGCCGACGATGACCACCGCAAGGCCGGCCCGGACGCCTGCTTCCGTCTCCAGCGTCTTGGTGGCCGATTTCACGGTTTCAATGACCGAAGCGGCAACGGCCTTGCCATCAATCACAGTCGTCACGGCGTATCTCCCGAACTATCCTCGAAGCGCCACACTCTAGCCGGCGCCACTTTGCGCATTTGCCTGCATGCGCCCTATGCTGTTCCAAACGGATAAATGCAAGTGTCCACCAGGATAGCGCCGCGATTCGGCCAGGCGACCGCGGCATTTCCTTGCATCGCTGAGAGACCCCTAAGCTCACATGGCGGGGGCTGAGAGTTCGATCGCATGGAAGGGCCTCACGGGCGATGCACGTCCAAAGGCGCGGGCCTTGTTCTCCACAAGAACCAGCCGAGTACTGTCACGCCGAGACCACGAACGTGGTAGACTCGTATTCTGAATCAGCATCGCTTTACGAAGATTTGCTTATTGCTTGCCTTCAGCTACGCGGATTTCGTCTATGCAACCGACCGGTCAGGACATTTCGATCCACTTCCAGACCGAACTGGAGAATCCGGCGGATATTGAACTCGTCGTCGTGCTTCCGACATTCCGGCGCCCCGACCATCTCATCAAGACGTTGAAAACGATTGTCTCGCAACGGCCCGACGTTGCTTGCGCCACGGTGGTGGTTGAAAACGACCCCGACGCCTCGGCGGGAGCGGAAGCGGCGAAAGCATTCTTTCTCGAACACCGGTCCGACTCGACCGTGATCGTCGCGCATCGGCGGGGGCACAGCCATGCCTGCAATGCCGGCTTGGAGACGGCCCTCGACCTCTATCCGAACCTGCGCGCGTTAGCCGTGATTTACGATGATGCGGTCGCCGCTCCCGAATGGCTCGATGGCCTTATTGCCGTTCAGGAGGGCCACGGGGCGGACATAGTCGGCGGCCCCCAGCTTCCTGTCTTCGAGGATCCGGATGGCCAGAAATGGAAGCATCATCCCATCTTTTCGCCCCATTACGACGCGACCGGGCCGGTGCCGCGGCTTTATTCCGCCGGCAACGTCCTCATCACACGCGCGGTGCTCGATGCCATGCCGCGGCCGTTTCTGAACCCCGCCCTCAATTTCGTCGGCGTCAGCGACGGGGATTTCTTCAATCGATGCAGAGCGAAGGGGTTCTCCTTTGCCTGGGCCGCGGAGGCATGGGTAGCGGAAACTGTTCCGCCAGAGCACACGACGGCGTCCTGGATCCGGGCCCGCAGCCTCGAACAAGGCGCAATCTCCACGCTGCTCGAACATCAGCGCGACGCGACGTTTACGGGTCGCCTGCGAACGCTCGGCAAGTCGATGGCGCTGCTCGCAGCGTCACTGCCGCTTGGCCTCAAGCTATGGGCGAAAACCGGGCTTGCAACCGCAAGCCTCTATCACTTCCATGTGGCGATCGGCCGGCTGACGGCCAGCATAGGCTTTGCTGGCGAACAATTCCGATCTGCCGGAGAGAGCTGAGAACATCCCCTCCAAATGGCCCTAGTCTAATGGCCGCTCGTCGCCTTCACGGCGCCTTCGGGGATCTTGTCGCCGGCGACCTTGCCGTTCCTGTCGACTACCGGCACCGGCTCCTGATAGGGCCTGTTCTCGCCGTTCGCCGCGCGTTTCACGTCGTCCTTGCCCAGATATTCGAGCTGTTCGACAAGGACTTCGGTAACCACTTCGCTCCCGAGCTTTTTGTTGAGACCATCCTTGACGGCGCCCTTGAAGCTCGCCAGGTCGAACGTCCCGGTGTCGGCGAGATTGACGAACTTTGAGCCGACGAGCATGTCGTAGAGCTCGTCGGTGACCACTTGGCGAAGCGGCGCGTGAAGCTTCGCTATCCCTTCCCGCGTCGCCGAAAAGGACAATTTCGCCAGGAAGTAACCTTGGACCGCCCCATCCTCGATCACCGGGATGGTAATGATCTCTCCGGGCACATATTCCTCCGATGCTCGCCGGTCGGCCTCCGCGTCCGAAAGGACTGGTGCCGAGGCGTATTGCATCGAGAAATAGACGGATCCAAGCGTGACGGCGCAGACCCAGACCCCGGTGAGAACGAGCTTCAGCATCAGAAATCGCTATAGCGGAATTGCGCTTCGGTGTAGATGCCGTCCGCGTCGGCATCCTGAGCGGCCGTCTTCAGAAGATCGACGACCGAACGCACGGCCTCGAGATGCGCTTCAACCTTCTGGGCGTTGAGCTTTAGCTTCTGCCTGAGGTGGCGCGTCTGCGACGTGAAAGACGGCGAGATTTCGCCGGGTGCGGCGGCTCGATGCAGCATCGTCAGCTCGTAGAGGCAGCGGCTCTTGTGGGCGTTCGACGTCTTGATGTCGAATTTCGGGTCCACGCCGATGCGGCTGTTCTCGTTGTCGATGATCATCTCCAACCGGCCGAGAACGTTCTGTATCCGCAGATCGTGGGATGCCACAGCTTCCATAAATCAACTCCCAAATTATGCGTTTCAGGGAAGGACGCGAACAGGCGCGCGAACCGTCCCGACCAAATCTATGCCTGGTTCTTCTTCTCGTCGGTGGACAGGAATCCGGAGATCGCCTTGCGTTCGTATTCCTGAACCATGCCGGCGGCGATATTGCTGGTATTGTCGTCAAGCCGCGCGTTGGTCCGTTCGGGCATTTCGCTGCCAGCCATCCGATCGGCGATGCCGATGCCGCCGCCGTCCGCCAGGACGTTTGCAATCTGCTCCGCCATCATGCCTTTCCAGACCTCGCCGGACGTGCCCTTGCCGAAGACATTCTCGCTTTCGCTCGGCAGCATCGACTTGACGAAATTCTGCAGCACCATCGCCTCGAACTTACGGTAGGTCTCCGGCACCTTCTTCGGCTCGACGCGGTTGCTGATGTCGCCGAGGCCTGTTGATCCTTCCGAGGAATTCAGCACCGAAACGGCAGCGGCAAAGCCTTTACCGTTCTCTGCAAGACTCGTGGCTTGAAAGGCCGAGCGATTGGCCTTGAGCCGCGCCTGCGCCTCTTGAACTTCCGCCGGATCGGCCGCGCGGACGACGTCCAGCACCAGATCGCTGGGCGGGGAAATAGCCATGTCAGATCCTCTCGAGGCGGCTGTCAGGCGTCTTGTCACGCGAGGCAGCGCAATCAATGCGAACCGGAGGACTGCTTCGTCGCCCGTCCGGATGACGCACTATCGCCCCTCAACCTTACCGGAAGCTGGCGCGTAACCGGCGACGTGCTGGTCGATGAGGTCGAGCACCTGATTGTCGTCCGCCTCGCGGTCTTCCGTCAGGCGCGCCTCCTGCATGCTCTCTTCCAGCCGATCGCCCTTCGCCCGCTCCTTCAGCATGCGCGCCTCATGCACCTGCTGGATGCCGAGCAGCATCTGGTCCTTCTGCACCAATCGCCCGAGTTGTGCTGCATAGTGACCGGAGAAAACGCGATGCATGGGATGGGCCGAGCCCATTGCATCGACAACAACGTCGATCGTCTCGGCGAGCACGCCACGCTGGCGCGTCGTCTCGGCAAGCTCGCTTTCGGCCATCCGTTCGAGATGCCGCTGCACGTCGACCAGCCGCTTCAATTTTTCCGACCGCGCTTTCATCGCATCCGTTCCCTAGCCGCCCTGCATCACCGAGGCGAAGCCATCGGCGAACAGGCGAAGCATCGCCGCTACGCCAAGATAGAACAGGAACAGGCCGCCCATGATGAGGTAGGGCTGGGAGATGAAATAGATCGGAACCTGCGGAGCAAGCCTGTTCACCATGCCGATCGCGACGTTGAAGAGCAGACCGTAAATGATGAAGGGGCTCGCGAGGCGCAGCATGATCAGAAAGGTCTGTCCCAGCGAGTTCGAGAGCGTTATCAGCATGCCCTGCGGATCGAAGCCGATGCCGATCGGCATCGCGCGATAGGACTGCGCGATGGCCTCGAAGATCACGTGGTGGAAGTCGAGCATGAAGAGCAGCATCAGGCCGGCGAAGCTGATCATGCTGGTGAGCTGGTTTTCCGCCGTCTCTTCGAGCACGTCGGTCGCCGGTGGCGAGTTGAAGCCGATCAGCATGGTGATCGCCGTCCCGGCAAATTGCAGACCGAGCACGTAGTAGCGCGCCACGAGGCCGATGACGGCGCCGATGACGGTCTCCGTCGCAATGAGATAGATGTAGGTGTGCCCCTTGCCCGCGACCTCTGGATAGATGTCCGCCCACATGATCGGCAGGATGGCCATGGAGAGGGCGACGGCGATGAACAGGCGCACCTGCATGGGGACGCGCGCGGTCGAAAATCCCGGCATGATCATGATGCAGGCGCCGATCCGGCAGAATGCCGCGAACAGCGCCAGCACCGTGCCCTCGGGATCGGTGATCATGAGAGCGCGCCGATAATCTTGATTTCCAGGCCCTTGGCGAGCTCGACATGGGAGAGCACGGGCAGCGTGGCGAAGAGGCGTTCGATGATCATGCGTACATATGAGCGGGATTCGGGCGAACTTACCAGCACGAAGGGGACGCCACGATCGAGATGTTCACGAATAACCTTCGTCGCCTGCTCGCTGAATTCTTCGAGGTGGCGCGGGTCGATGTCGAATTCGACGATCTCGCCCTTGGCGTCGCGCTTCAGTGCCTGGTGGAAGACCATGTCCCACTTGCTGCCGAGCCTCAGGACGCGCAGGACGCCGTTTTCGGCAAGGTCGCCGCAGAGTTGCTGCGACATGCGCACGCGCACATGCTCGACGATCTGTTCGGTCTTGCGGACATGCGGCGCCAATTCCGCCACGGCTTCGAGAATGAGGTGCAGGTTGCGGATCGAAACGCGCTCGGCGAGCAGCAGTTTGAGGACCGCCTGCAGGCCGGAATAGGACATGTGCGAGGTGCAGATCTCGTCGGCGAGCTTGCGGTATTCCGGATCGAGCCGCTCGATCAGCACCTTCACGTCCTTGTAGGAGAGAAGCTGCGGCAGATTGTTGCGGATCACCTCGCTCAGATGTGTGAGCACGACCGAGACGTTGTCGATCGGGTGGAAGCCTTCGCGCTTCAGGTCTTCCGTAAAGGTCTCCAGAATGGAGAGCGCCGGCATGCCGAAGGCGGGTTCACGGATTTCGTCGCCCGGCACGCTCGGCCGGCGGCCGCCGCCGGTAACGACCAGCACTTCGCCGACGCGCACCGTGTTGGAGGCGATCGTCGTGCCATGAATGCGAATGTGATAGGCCTTGTCCGGAATGGTGATGTCGTCGGAAACCTTGATCTCCGGAACGACGAGCCCGTATTGCAGGGCGAACTTGCGGCGCATCTTGCCGACGCGGAAGGCGAGCTCCTGATGCGCGCCGAGCAGTCGGGTGGAGACCTGCTTGCCGAGCAGGAGCTCGATCTCCGCGGTTTTCAGCACCGATTTGACGGAATCCCTGTCGCTGTCCTTCGTCTGCTGCGCCTTCTCTGCCTCCTGAGCGCGCTTTTCGGCATTGGCGGCTTCGATCTGCCTCGGGATGGCCCACCCCAGGAAGGCCATGCCGCCGCCGAGTACGGCGAAAGGCACGAAGGGCAGGCCGGGCATCACGGAGAGGAGGACGATGAGGCCGGCCGCAACCATCAGCGCCCGCGGGTAACCGCTCAGCTGGCCGACGACGGCTTGGTCGGTCGAGCCGGCGGTGCCGCCGCGTGACACGAGAAGGCCGGCGGCGAGCGAGACAATCAGCGCCGGGATCTGCGAGACGAGGCCGTCGCCGACCGAGAGCTTGACGAAGACATCGGCCGCCTCGCCGATCGGCATGTCGTGGCGCAGATAGCCGATGATGATGCCGCCAAAGACGTTGATCGCCGTGATGATCAGGCCGGCGATCGCATCGCCCCGCACGAATTTCGAGGCACCGTCCATCGCGCCAAAGAAGGAGCTCTCCTCTTCGAGCTCGCGGCGGCGGCGCTGCGCCTCCTTCTCGTCGATCAGGCCGGCCGAGAGGTCGGCATCGATCGACATCTGCTTGCCGGGGATCGCATCGAGGGTGAAGCGGGCGCCGACCTCGGCGATACGCGTCGCACCCTTGGTGATGACGATGAAGTTCACCGTAATGAGGATCAGGAAGACGATCAGACCGATGACGAAGTCGCCGGACATGACGAGGCTCGCAAAGCCCGAGATGACGCCGCCGGCGGCGTCATGCCCCTCATGGCCGTGGGAGAGAATGACGCGCGTCGTGGCGATGTTCAGCGCCAGGCGGGTCATCGTCGAGATCAGCAGGATCGTCGGAAAGGACGAGAAATCGAGCGGCCGCTGGATCCAGAGCGCAACCATCAGGATCAGCACCGAAAAGGCGATGGAGAAGGCCAGCCCGAAATCGATGAGGAAGGGAGGAATGGGTAGGAACAGGATCGACAGGATCATTACGATCCCGAGCGCAAAGCCGACGTCCCGGCTCTTCGGTGCGAGTTTCGGGATGGTCAGCGTCGCCTGTTGTGCCATGTCTCTTCCGTCTCTTCATGAGAGGCGGGCAGCACACCGCGAGAGGCTGCCCCAAACTATGACGGAAGATCTAGAGACCCAAGCTTGCGCGAAGGTGGTATCGGAAAGTCCTCAGAACCCGGACTGGATTCTTGAAAAGACAATATCGGTGAAGATGGAGATCTGTGCACCGACGAACGGCGCCGAGATCGCCGCCGTGACCATCACCGCCAGGATCTTCGGCACAAAGGTCAGCGTCATTTCCTGGACCTGGGTCAGCGCCTGAATGAAAGCGATGACGACGCCGACCACCATGGCAGCCAGAACGGCAGGACCCGAGGCGACGATCACGGTCCAGATCGCGGCCTGCACGATGTCGAGGGCGTCCGCCTCATTCATTCTGGTCCGGTCCTATCTCTGCCGGCTGCGGACAAGCAGCGGCGAACCTTCAGGGGTGATTCTTCAAAGGATTCTCAACAATCAACGGCGCGCGTCAAGCGAGGACCCCGTACGCGGCCCGGCAGGCCCGGAGCGGGATGAACTGTGTGCGGTTTTCGCCTCTTTCCCGCTCCAACCGGTGAGGACGATCACGTTTCCGAGTCGGACGAGGTGGTCGACACGGTGATGCCGGTCTCGATCGCGATCTCCTTGCCGTCGGTCGTGATCGCGGTCACGCCATCGGAGGTCACCTCGACCTCGGCGACGACGCCGCTCGTCTTGCCGTCGCTGCTGGTGATCGTCTTGCCGATGTAGGTCGAAGCCTGCGTCAGGCTTTCGCTCGCCAGCAAGCTCTCCAGATTGCTGTTCGTCTTGATCGACTGTTCGACCTGCGAGAAGGTCGCAAGCTGCGAGATCTGCTCGGTTGCATCCATCGGATCAGTCGGATCCTGATTTTGCATCTGCGCGATGAGCAGTTTCAGGAAGCTCTGGTAGTTCAGGGTCGCGTCAGCCGCGTCCGTGCCGCTCGTCGACGTCGAACTGGTCGATGTCGTGCTCGTCGATGTGCTCGACGACACACCGCTTACCGCCATGGCGCGATCTCCTTGCGAATCTGGTCGATGGTGGCCGGCGTGATTTCCTGATTGTTCAGGATGCGCTCTTCGACGGGATAGAGGCCGCGGATTGCCTTCAGCGCTTCGAAGGCGCGTCCCTGCGTGACAAGGCCGTCGATGCGCTTCAGTTCCGCCAGCACTTCTTCGTTCTTGAAGCAGGCGAGCAGCATGACGATCGACTTGCGGAACATGGCGGTCGATTGCTCGGCGCCTTCCGGATTGATCAGGATCATCTGGGCGATGAAATAGAGCTGCCGCAACGGTGTCGTGGCGTCTTCCGGCTGCAGCACGTGGTTTTCCAGGAGGAAGGTGACGTCGTTGAGGAATTCGACGGCGACCTTGCGGTCAACGCGAAGCACCGCGCCGTTTACAAAGATCCGTTCGCCCGATTTCAGCGAGATACGCAGTGTGCTCTTCATTTCAGTCCATCCCTGATGATGGTGGTAATATCAATTATGCCCTGGAAGTTGGAGGAGTCGCGTTTGCGGATCTTCTCCGTCTCGTTCAATATCCAGATCCCGATCGAGATCAGGTTGGCCCGCAATTCGTCATTGAGCTGGTTATCCGGGGCGCGCAGATCCTCGATGAAGCGTATCCAGACACGTCGGGTGTAATAGATCGCCTCGATCGCTTCCTTTGAGTATCCCTTCTGCTGTTTTGCTGCTTCCAGGAGCGCGATCGAGCGATTGAGGACTTGCCACTCGCGATCCTTGGAAACGGCTACGCCTTCCTCCATGATCTCGGCGTATGCAAACTGATACATTCAGACATCCTTCATGCTTGTCCTTATCCTCTTGTCATCAGAGGAAATCTATCAAACTCAACTGCTGGATCCGTCCGGTGAGGGTGTAGGATGTCTCCATCTGCGTCAGCAGCGTGTTCATCCGGGTCGACGCATCATAGGTGTCGACGCCCTCGAGATCGGTGATGTGCGTGTTGATGAGCTTGATCTGAACCTCGAGCGAGGTGTTGGCCTTTTCGACGCGCGCTTCGGAGATGCCGAGCGTGCTGCGTTCGGCGGTCAGTCCCGTGATCGCCTGCTCGACATAGCCGAGCGAAGCCTCGCCGATATAGGCACGAACGTCCGATCCGATCTCCTCGTCCATGAGCTCCGAGGAGATGACGCTGGCAAGGGCGAACATCCGGAAACCGGTCGTCGTCGCGTTGGTCGAGCTCTGAACGACTTCGGACGTGCTGATGCGGCTCGTCATGTTCTGGCTCGAGGCCGCGGACCAATCGGTGGCCCACTGCGTGTCGTCGGTGTAGAGCGGCTCCAGCGTATTGGTGATGAAATCTTCCATCTGCGCCTGGTCGAAGTCGCTCATGGAAGAGATGCCGTTTGCCGACATGTAGGTCGCCAGCGCATCGTCGAAGGTGGTCTTCGCGGCCGAACCAGACGCCGCGTAATCCTCGAAAGGCTTCACATCGGTGTTGATGCCGGCAAAGAGGAACTCGCCGTTGAAGGAGGTGTTCGCTGACGCGGTGAAAAGCGACATGGCGCTTTCGATCTCGGTCTTCTGGACAGACAACTGGTCGACGGAATCATTGCCCTTGAAGGTGACGAGCGTATTGCGGACCTGCTCGGCCGCCTCCGCCATCGTTCCAAGGGCTTCCTGGGAGGATGCAAGCCTCTGCGTGACGACGGAGTTCGTGTCGACCAGGGTTTCCAATCGAGCAAGCTCGCGCTGCAGGTTGACGGAACGCGCGGTGGAGGAACCAAGCTCGAGGCCGACATCCGCGTGCCGGCCGGTCGAAACCTCCGTCTGAAGCTTCAGCAGTTCCTCCTGGCCCTGCTGAATGGTCAGGCGCATGGCATTCTGCACCGCCAGGTTAGAAACGAAGGATGTCTTCATGATTACCTCACGGCTTCCAGAAGAGACGCCATCATGGCGTCCACGGTACTGATCAACTTGGCAGATGCTTTGTAGGACTGTTCGAGGTCGAGCAGCAGCGAGAGTTCTTCATCGATGCTGACGCCGGTCACATTGCCCAGAGCCTCCTCCGTCCGCGCCAACAGAGCCGTCTTGTTGTCGTCGGCTGTCGAGGCCGCGCTACGGATCTGCTCGAACCAGCCGATCGACGAGGCGGCGAACTCCATGATCGAACTGGTGCTGTCCAGCCCGGCCGCCGCGTCGAAATTGATGTCGCCGTCCATGGCGGTGATGAAGCCATCGAGGAGATCGGTATAGCCGGAATTCGGATCCGTGGCGCCGCCCGGGTTGGAGACAAGGCCGTTGAACCCGCCGTCGCGGAGCAGGAAGGGATCGGCTTGCGCGGCGGCATTGACGCTCAGGCTTGCCGCGATGCCGGGCTCGATCGTGCCGTCCGCGGGAACCGTTCCGTCCGCCCAAGTGAAGAGGCCGGGGCCGCCGTCCTCCTGGAAGAGGCTGACCAGACCGCGGGCCATCTCGTCGAGTTGCGACTGGAACGTCGGAGCGATGTCGTCGCGGAGCTGGAGAAGGCTCGCAAGCTTTCCCTGCGCGGTGGTGTCGGCGCCGGTTCCGGCTGAAAGCGACACGCCATCGACGAAGATTGCGTTGCCGGTGGTCGATGCATCGAAGGCCGAGGTTGCCGTGAACGTCACCTGCCGGGCCTGCGTCTCGAAGAGGACTATGCCGTCGGAGGTGTAGATGACGGTATCGTTGTCCGCCCTGGTAACGGTGGAGATGCCGACGAGCTCCGAAATCTGCTTCAAAAACTTGTCGCGCTCGTCGAGCGCCGCCGTGGCGTCTGCGCCCGATGCCATCGCTTGCTTGACCGCATTGTTCACGGTTTCGAAGCTGGCAAGCAGCGCGTTCAGGTTGTCGACCTCTTCGGCGATCTGCTTGTCGGTATCGAGGCGCAGGTCCTGGACCGCGGTCGCCGTGGTGCTGATCGAGTTGGCGAGGTCCGAAGCGTCCGCGACCACGGTCGCCGCGATCGTCGAGTTGCCCGGCGTCGAGGCGAAGGTCTGCAGGCTGTTGCGGAAAGCGGAGAGATAGGTCGACGGCGCCGTCTCGTAGTCGTTGCCGCCGAGCGCCGATTTCAACAGTTCAAGCCCGGAGAGCAGGCTGCTCTGCGCCGAGGATTGCGAGATGCTCGTGAGGTTCTGCTTGAGCAAAGCCTCGTTCTGCGCCCGATAGATGGAGACGATCTGCGCACCGTCGGACGTGGTGCCCAGCATGGCCATGCGGCGCGAGTAATCCGCGTTGCTCGCATTGGCGACGTTCTTCGACACCGTGGCCGTTTGCGAGGCGGTGGTGCTGAATGCTGATTGCGCAATTGCGATTGCCGAGGACAACGACATGCTGGGACCGTCTTGTTGGAATTACCGCTTCAGATTCACGAGAACTTCGAGCAACTCCGAACCGGTCTGGAAGACCTTGGAGTTTGCCGTGTAGTTGCGCTGCGATTCGATCATCGAGGTCAGTTCGTCGGCGATATCGACGTTGGAGCTTTCAAGCGCGCCGGAAAGAATTTCGCCGAAGCTGCCGGAACCGGCGAAGCCGGTCACGATGACACCGGAATCGACGCCCTGCGAGTAGACGTTGCCGGACTCGGGAACCAGCTTGTCCGGGCTTTGGACATTCGCCAGAGCGATGCGGTAGCGCGGCTCGAGCTCGCCATTCGCGTATTTGATGTAGACGACGCCGTCCGTGTCGATCTGATAGCCGGAAACCTTGCTCGGCGCGTTACCGTCGATGGAGCCGCCATCCGGCGTGAAGGACGTGCCAAGCTGCGTCGTCTCCGAGAAGTCGATAGTGATCGCGTTGAGCTCGGCGCCGGTGCCGCTAATCGGATTAAGCGCCGTGGGGTCCAGCGTTAGTGTCGCCGGCGAAGTGATCAAGGCGCCGGCCGAATCGAAGTCCAGCGTCGCAGTTCCGAGGGAGAGGGCTGACGTCCGGTCGACGATCTCCAGCTCCCACTGATTGTCGGCGACCTTCGTGTAGTTGAAGTCCAGGATTCGCGTGTTGCCCTGCGAGTCATAGACGATCAGCGAAGTGGTCGACACATCGCCGTTCGCGGCCCCGGACGGCAGGTTGGCACCCATCGAACCCGCCGTCGAACCCGCTGCGGTGAGGCCTTCCGAGGCGAGATTGACTTCGGTCAGCCCGTCGAAGCCATTGACGACAACCGTCGGGTCGACGCCGGCCTCGTATTCATAGCCCATCAGGGTGAAGCCGGCCGCGTTGACGAGATTGCCCGCGTCATCCTGGACGAAGGCGCCGGCGCGCGTCAGGTACTCCTGGCCGTTGGCGCCTTGAACGATGAAGAAACCGTCGCCGTCGATCGCCAGGTCGCTTGCCGATGTCGTGTAGGTCGTCGAGCCCTGGTCGGAAATCGAGTAGCGCACGGAGGTCTCCACGCCGCCGGAATTGTAGGAGCCGTTGCTCGAAGGCAGGATCATCGAGGAGAATTCGGTTGATGCGCGCTTGTAGCCGGCGGTGCTGGAGTTCGCAATGTTTTCAGCCACCGTGCTGAGGCGATTGGCCTGGGCGTTCATGCCAGAGACACCCGTTCTCATGGTACCGTAGAGACTCATAGAGGATCCTCGTTTCCTGCTTCAGTGGGAGACTAGAAGTCGGGCCTTGCGTGAACCTGTCTTGGCGCCCCGCCCTTCCGTCGGTCCGGCTCAGCTCCAGTCGATGCAGTAGCCAAGGAAACGCTTGGAATCGATCGGATCGAAGCCAAGCTTCTTGCGCAGCTTCTTGCGCAGCTTGCTGATGTGGCTCTCGACGACGTTCTCTTCGACGTCTTCGTCGAAGATGCCGTAGATCGCATTGAAGATCTGCGACTTCGACACTCGCCGGCCGCGGTTGGCGACCAGGTATTCGAGGATGCGCCGCTCACGACGCGGCAGCGCAAAGACGTCGCCGTTAATCTCCGGGTCTCGGCCATCGGCAAAGACGCGGATCGGCCCGATATCGGTGTAGTTGGCGATGGCCTTCAGGCGCCGGCGGATCGCCGCGACGCGCGCCAGGATTTCCCGCGGGTGCACGGGCTTGCGGACGACATCGTCGACGCCGCAGTCGAACAGCGCCAGCGTGTTTTCCAGCGACGGCGTTTCGCTCATGGCGATCACCGGCGCCTGGGAGCGGTCGCGGATCGCGCGCGGCAGGCTGAAAGCGCTTTCACCCTGGCCGATCAGGAACGCCTCGACCGCATCGATGTCCGAATCGGCGGCGGTGTTCACCCACTCGCCGAATTCCTTGGGATCAAAGCCGGTCGAAGGAATGCCCTCGCGCCCGAACAGGGATGCGTAGCCATTCTTCACAAGCTCTCTTTCATCAACCACCACGATCATTCGTCCGCCTCCGAATCAGTATGGGTGTCTCGCTGATTGAGAAGTACGAATCCGGGGATTCACGAACAACTAGAGGAAGTTAATGGGAGGTTTTAATAGTTGATTAAGGAATGTGTGCCGATTTGATCTATATCTAGTATGTCCCCGTTAACGATGACACTAAATTGGTGTGGAAAAGTTAACGCATCACAACAATTAGCCCTTGCGATCACAATCTCTCCGCATTGTAGCCACAATGCGACACGGGGGTGAATATCACAACTGATGATTGATTATTGGCAAAACTGCGCCGCGTTCGGCGTCCACTTGCCGTAGCCCGTTGCGACAAGGTTCGCGATGACCCGGCAGACATATTTCTTCTGCGCCGGATCATTGTTCGGCCCGGCATGATAGCGGGCAACCGCCATCGTCCAGCTCTCGTGCCTGGCGCGCAGATTGGAGAGGAAGCGCGCGGCATAGTCGACATTCTTTCGGGGATCAAGCATTTCCCCCGGAGAGCTGAAATGCTCGCCGTGGAAATGATAGTTGACCTGCATGCAGCCGAGATCGATGAGCTTCGCCCCTTGCGCCCGTGCCGCACCGAATCGGCTGAGGACATCCTGGACGCTCGTGCCGAAGTACGCCTTGCCTTCAATGTTCATCGCATAGGGCTGCAGCGATCCCTTGCGGCCGGTCTCCGTCAGGCCGACCGAGTAAAGAATCCCCGCAGGGATGCCGTACTTGGCCGCAGCGGACGCGATCTCGCGTTCACAGATGCCGGCGCTCGCAAGGGCGCTACATGTAGACGTGACCAGTGCGAGCGCGCTCAACGCTGCCAGACGCATCGTCCGTTCCATCATTGCCCCTCCATGTCTCGATCATTGCAGCCTCGCCGCCATTCTGCCGCTGGCGCCCCTGGCCGCCGTCGTCACCGGCCCGTTCGCGGCCGGACTGGCCGAGCTGGCTCTGCGCCTGCGGCTGCGAACCGCTGCCGTTCGAAGCATCGCCGCCGGCATTGAACACGACGTTGACCTGGTCGACCGCGAAGCCCTGGGCGCGCAGGGCCTTAACCATCTCGCCCTGGTCATCGCGCAATTGACGGAACGCCTCGCCCGTTTCCACCTTCAGCTCGACCTGCAGTTCGTCGTCCTTCAGGCGCAGCGTGGCCGTGACCGTGCCGAGTTCGATCGGATGCATCTGGATCTTGAGCGTGTTCAGCGTCTTGCCGGCCTGGCGCAACGCCTCCGGCTGCGCCGACACGGCGCTCGATTGGAGCGCCTGCGCCCATTCGCCGTCACCGGCGATCGCACCCGTCACCGACGCGGAGTTATCGTTCATCGCGATTCCGAGATAGCGGCGCGCCTCGAGAACGGTCACGGTTTCCGCCTTGGCGTTCGCCGAAGACCTGCTGTTCTCGACGGCAGTTGCTTCGCCGTCCGCCGAAATGGTCATCGAGACCGCTTGCCCCTTGCCGTCGGCGCGTGCGAAGCGGAAGAGGCGGTCGGACCCGATGTCATCTTGCTGTTCGGTCCGAGAATCGCTGCCCCCGGCAGCAGCGTCCACCGTGACATTGACTATCTCGGCTGCAGCGGCGCGGTCACCCGTCGTAGGTGTTGTCTTGTCGGTGATCTGAATGTCCGTGACCGGCGGCGCGTTGCCGGCGAGCAGCGTCAGAAGGTCGCTGACGGAGCCGTTCGGCGGCGCGGCGGAGCTCGTATCACCCTCCGACGTCGCCCTCGCCTCGACCGTCTCTGTTGCGCCGCTCTCCGCAGGCGCGTGCCCCTTCGGCTTCACGGTGACCGCAGTCCCGTCCGGCTCCCCGGCCTCGTCGCTCTTGACCGATGCCTTGCCCGCCGAACGCTGGCGGTTTCCATCCTCGCGGAGAGCACCGAGTTCGGAGGAGGTCTGGTCTTTCTGGAGCGCCCCTTCCGCCTCGGCCTGTCCGCCGCCTTGCACCGAAGGCGTCGAAAGGCGACCGGCTCCCGTGACGGTGCTCGCCATCAAGACGCCTGCCTGGCCATTGCCGAGCGTGAACTCGGCGGCCGAGGCCTGCGCACCGTCCGCCAAAGAATCGACCGCACCCTGTCCGGGGTCTTGAGCCACAGCTTGGTTCGATGCCTTCTGACGGCCGGCATCGGCGATCGCGCTCTCGAAGGCGCCGGGCTCTCCTGCAGCTTGCTCGTTTCCGCCCTGCCGGGAACCGGATCGGGCACCGATCGCTGCGGCGGGCGCGCGGAACGTCTCTTCAAGTGGCCTCATAGTCCTTCCTCCGCTAGGAGCGCATCGATCTCCTTGATCTTCGAGCGCCCATTGGCCATGAAACCGTCAAGAGCCGGATCGGATGCGGCAGCGGTCTCCGCGCTAACTGGCGGTTCGTCATCCGGGGCTGGCACCGTATCACCCGCCTTGGCAAAGGGACTCATGCCGCTTCCGGTTTCTCCTGTTTCGCCGCCATCGCTCGTGGCGCCAATGTCGACTTCCGGTATAGGCATGGACGCTTGCGCGGGGCTTTCATCCTGCGGTAGTCGCACAACCTCCTCCGCAATCGCCCTGGCCGCCTCCCGGAGGGCACGGTCTCGCGGCGACAGCTTCTCATCCGGAATTGCTGCCAGCGTCTGTGCCGCTGTGAAGACGTCCTCAGACGGCACGGCCGCAAGCCCCTCGTAGAAGCTCGCCAGCAGTTGCGATTGCCCGCCGCCATCCCGGGCAAGCTCTTCGGCTCGACTGGACGCCAACCGCGCCAGCGTCTGGTTGCCGCCGATCGCTGCCCGCCTTGCGACGCGGAGATAGACCTCGCGTTGGCGCGCCTCGTCCATGAAGGCGAGGATTTCCGAAACTTTCTGCTCGACCGCCCCGTCGAAATTCGCCACAGCCAGATCCACGAAGACGTCGGCAAACTGGCTCGCATATGGTGACGTCAGGTAGCGACGCGCATAGGTCAGCGCGTAGCGAAAACCCCTGCCCGGGTCGCCGGCGCGGGCTGCAAGGGATACGGAGCGACGAAGCGCAGCCTCCTCGATGATCGTGCCGGGCGCCGTCAGACGCGCCCAGTCGTAAAATTTCATCGCGGCCACAGGATCCTGCTGCGATGTGGCGTTGCCGAGGATCAGAAACAGGTACGGACCAACGCGGGAGTTCTTGTATTCGGGCGCCGCCTTGGAGAGATTTTCGACGATCAACGGCCCCTTGCCGCGCAGATACTGCCTGAGCGCATCCGTCACCCGCGCATCGAAGTTGCCCTCGACATCCCTGTCAGTCAAATAATCCAGTGTTTCGGGATTGCCGCCGCTCATCACGTAGACGAGCGCCGCATCGACGTTGCGGGGATCGCGAAAGGTCGTTTCCTCGGCGGCCCTCAGGCGCTTGTCGATCTCGCCCAGCATGAAGCGCTGCATCTCGATCGCCGAATGATCGCCGAGCACGACGGAATCCTGGACGTATTGCAGCGACCTGACCATCTTGAACGGCGCCAGCTCTTCCGTCTCGCCGGCATGCGCAAGGCCGATCGCGAGCGGAGCCGCAAGAACCGATGTCGCCAGGATGGCGCGCAACCGCTTCAGCATCTTGCTCAACCCTGCCCCGACTGCAACAGGATTTCGATGCGCCGGTTGGCGGCCGCATAGGGATCGTTCGCCACCTGCAGGCGCCGGTCTGCAAAGCCGCTGATCTGATTGACGCGTTCCTCCTCGAGCCCGCCGCGGACCAGCATGTAGTAGGCGCTCTGGGCACGCGCCGCCGACAGCCGCCAGTTGTCATAGGTTCCGTCCTTGAACGGACGACCATCCGTGTGGCCACGGATCGCTACGGCCCCCTGGCGTTCGCCGAGCAGCTTGCCGATCTTCTCCATGGCGAGGACGAGTTCCTTCTGAGGAACGGCAGATCCCACCGCAAACATCGGCGCGTCCGTCTGCTCGCTGATCGTAACCAGCAGCCCGCCTTCGGACGGCGTCACCACCAGCCCCTCGAGAAGCCGCCCCGCCTCGCCGCCGATCGCCTTCTCGATCTCGGCCTTCAGGGCTTCGGCAGCCTTCTGCTGCTCCTGTGCCTCTGGTTTTTCGTTGAGCGGCATCTCGCCTTTGGCGGCCGCATCTGCGGTCCTCGCCAACGTGTCGCTGGGAGGGGCAACCTGGGCAGCGTCGGCCTGCGCGGCATCCTTCACAGCCGCCGCGACTTCGCTCTCCGTCGCATTGCCGGCGTCCTTGACTTCGACCTGCTTGGTCCAGAAATCGGGATCGAACGGATCGCGGTAGGCTTCGCCGCCGTCTGCGCCGGTCGCCGGCCCCGACTGGGCGGCACCGCCCTCGCCCCTCACGCTGATATTGGCCTGCCGACCGACCTCGCGGGCGATTTCGGAGAGGACCGAGTAGGGATTCTCGAAGAAGTCGGCGTCGGAATATTTGGTTTCCTCGCCCGAGGTCGCCGTCAACTGGTCGCCGGTCTTGGCCGAGCCGCCGGATTTCGCCTGCGCGCCATCCGCTTTCGACCGCTGCTGCGTCTCTTCGCCCTGGGCATCCTTGGCAGGATTCTTCAGGCCCTTCTCCGCGGGCTTCTGGTCGGTGAGCTGAACCGGATTGAAATAGGAGGCGATCGCCGCCTTCGTTTCCTCGTTGGCGGCATTGATCAGCCACATGACGAGGAAGAAGGCCATCATCGCCGTCATGAAGTCGGCATAGGCGATCTTCCATCCGCCGCCATGATGGCCGTCGTGCCCGTCTCCGGAACGCTTGACGATGATGATTTCATTCCTGCCATTGTGAGGGCTTTCGTCGCTCATGCCAGAACCTTCCGGACGGTCTCGGACCAGGCCGCCATTCTGGTCACCAGAACCGCTTCGCCCATCTCAACCGTGAGATCGATATCGTCGGTCGCCACGTGCCGGAAAGCCAACATGTCGTCATCCATATGCTGTTTCAGGGCTTCGAAGAGCACAGGCGATCCTTTGACAGTGATGGTGAGGCCCTCTCCGGCGCCGATGCCCTGTCTGATCATCGTTGCCAGGTCCTCGACGGCACGCTTGATGAGCGCCTCCTCCATCACCGGCGCAAGCACGCGCGCCGTCTGATCGCCAAGCGCCAGCGCCAGCCGCTCGGTGATCTCAGCGAAGCCGGCAGCGAGTTTCGAAGCGGTTTCTTCCGCCAGGCGATGCTTCACGGCGTCTAGTTCCTCGGCGTGACGCGCCTTGAGTTCGGCGAGCTCCCGCTGATGCTCCAAAGTCAGCTCGGCGGCGGCTTCCGCGCGCCCTTGGACAAAGGCCTCGCGCCGCTCGGCCTCGACGTCGATCTCGGGCATCGTCGGCCTCTGGGGGGACCGATCTGCGGCGGGGAAGTCCGCTTCGAGGTCCGGAAAGTATTTCGGCGTCATCCGCGTGAGTTCGATCTTCGGTGCGCTGAAATCCTTGAGATAGCGGGAGAGCGACGCACTCATCGGCGGTTCCCCCGACGGCTCGCAGCCAATATCGGCGCGTTCCGCCCGACAGGCTGGGGCTGCCGCATGGTCCAGAAATCCAAAGCGCCTGACACGTCTATAATGTCTCCTTCGGTCCTCATCACTCTCGTCAGCGACAGGACCAGCATTCTCGATGCGCATCGGTTCCCGGAGGGCGGACCCGAGGCGGGACCGGTGCAACGACGACCAAGATCATTTTGGCCGACAATCAGCCGAGCAGACTGCGAAAGGAAATTAGCCGGTCAAACTTGTGCGAAAATGAAGGTGTTGGACCGCGCCAGGGCAACAGCGCGGTCCAACCAGTCCCGCCGGATGCCGATGACCGCGGCACGGCGGAAGTGAAACGGTGTACGGAGCATCCGCCTATAGCAGCAGCGAAAGCGGCCCTATTCCTGGAACAGCCTCAGGATGTTTTCGGAGTTGGTATTGGCGATCGACAGCGACTGGATGCCGAGCTGCTGCTGGGTCTGCAGCGCCTTCAATCGAGTCGATTCTTCGTTCATGTCGGCATCCACGAGGCGGCCGACGCCTTTGTCGATCACATCCATCAGGTTGGCGACGAAGTTTTCCTGCATTTCGATGCGGCTGGTGATCGCGCCCAAGGTCGCGGCGGAATCAGTCAACTGGCTGACGAGGTCATCGACGACACTGATCATGTCGTCCAGCTCGCTGTCGGTCGTAGCATCGGAAAGCGCGATCTCCGTGCCGGCAGGAGGGCTACCGGCGTCGATCAGGTAGTATTCGCGGGCCGTTCCTGTGGGGGCCGAGGTAAGTGCATCCGCATCCACCGCCATTGTCAGCAAGCCGCGGCTCGCATCCTGGACGTCGACGAGAATGGACCCCGACGTATCGTAATCGAGCGTCGTCACGGAGACGCTACCGTCGGCGCTGCGGTTGAAGGAGGCAACGATCGATTTCGTGCCGACCGCGGCGCTTGCGTCGTTGTAGAGCCAGTTCTCGCCGGAGAAGGATGCCGATTGGGCAGCCGACACCAGCTGGTCCTTGAGCTGCGAGATCTCCTTGTCGATCTTGCTTTTGTCGACGCCCGGCTCGCGTGCCGCCACCAGCTTCGCCTTGACCTCGCTCATCAGGTCGATGACGGTGTCCAGGGCGGCATAGGCGGTATCGACCTTGGCCGCGCCCAAGCCCAAGGCATCCTGCACCGTCGAGAGCGCCGCGTTGTCCGACCGCATCGTCGTCGCAATTGACCAATAGGCGGCGTTGTCCGCGGCGGTCTCGACGCGATAGCCGGAGGACACGCGGCTCTGGGTCTCGTCCAGATTTCTGTTGATCGAACGCAAGG
This sequence comes from Sinorhizobium fredii USDA 257, assembly GCF_000265205.3. NCBI lineage: Bacteria > Pseudomonadati > Pseudomonadota > Alphaproteobacteria > Hyphomicrobiales > Rhizobiaceae > Ensifer > Ensifer fredii. The sequence goes on along the minus strand of NC_018000.1, from coordinate 357,365 downwards.
TCTGCAATGCCGCCATCGCGGCAGCGTTGGTCATGATACTGGTCATTGGCTATCGCCCCTGTCGATGGGAGATCGAAGACATTCCGGGCGGGAAACCGGGAGCGATGGTACGGCGTCATGCGCGCTGCCCACCGTTTTGCCCTGGGTGGACAGACCATCGTGCTTAACAAAGCGTTAATGCGAAATGGTTAACAAATGGTTAACGCGGTTAACCGACGATTAGGATGTATGAAGAAGAACTTACATCGCCGTGCCGGGGCCAGGAGCTTCCAGAACGACGAAAGGCCGCGCAGCAATTGCGCGGCCTGGAAAATCAGGTCCCGAAGATTGGGACGACAGCCTTAGCCGGCTGCGGACCCGGCCTACTGGCGGAAGAGCTGGAGGATATTTTCCGAATTGGTGTTGGCGATCGACAGCGACTGGACGGCCAGCTGCTGCTGTGTCTGCAGGGCCTTGAGGCGGGTCGATTCCTCGTTCATGTCGGCATCGACGAGACGGCCGATGCCCGAGTCGATCGAGTCGGTCAGCGCCGCGACGAATTCCTCTTGCAGGCCGATCCGCATCGAGATCGAGCCGAGCTCCGAGGCGGCGCTCGTCATCGCCTGCAGGCCATCTTCGACAAGGGTCAGCGCTTCGGCCATTTCGGTGGTGTCGAAGCCAGTGATATCGAGAGCATAGATGGAAACGCCGATCGTCGCGCCGCCGGTGGTGCCGAGAATGCCGTTGGTATCCACGATGGCGCCAGCGCCGTCACCGCCGAAGAGCAGATTGCCGGTCGCCGTGTCGTCGAGCGTGTAGGTGGTCGTCTTCACCGAAACGGTACCATCGGAGGCGCGCACAAAGCCAGAGACCACGCTCTTGACGGCCGCGTCGCCGGCGACCCAGTTTTCGCCGCTGAAGGAGGCCGATTCGGCGATCGACATCAGTTGCTCCTGCAACTGGTCGATTTCTTCCTGGATCTTCGTCTTATCAACACCCTCTTCGGTGGCGGCGACGATCTTCGACTTGATTTCCTGGACGACTTCGATGGCGCTTTCCATCGCCGCATAGGAGGTATCGACCTTGGCGGCACCAAGACCGAGCGCGTCCTGAACGGCGGAAAGCGCCATGTTGTCGGAACGCATGGTGGTGGCAATCGACCAATAGGCGGCATTGTCCGCCGCCTCGCCAACGCGCAACCCTGATGAAACACGAGCCTGCGTCGTCTCCATGCTGTCGTCGATCGCGCGGAGGGTCTGAAGCGCGGCCATAGCCGCCGTGTTGGTCAGGATGCTGGTCATGGTCTGTTCGCCCCTCGAATGGCATTGGAATGAAGAAACATTCCGGATCGCCGCCGGGAACGAATGAGCGGCGTCATGCCTGTTAACCCGCTGGTCACTTTGGTTAACCCATCGTTTCGATGCGGCCAGCTAACGGGAACATGGTTAACAAACTCTGAAGAGCGGTTAATAAAATTAACAAAACCTAACAATTTCCTTGTGCTGGGGCGCAAATGCGTGAAAGCCGCACCTTTCGCAAGATGCGGCCTTCTGAAGTGGCTTTCAGCAATCTTGAGCGTTTGAGGGATCGTCTGATCCCTAGTCCGGCTCTGTCGATTAACGGAAGAGCTGGAGGACGTTTTCCGAGTTGCTGTTGGCGATCGACAGCGACTGGACAGCGAGCTGCTGCTGCGTCTGCAGGGCCTTGAGGCGGGTCGATTCCTCGTTCATGTCGGCATCGACGAGGCGGCCAACGCCGGAGTCGATCGAGTCGGAGAGCTTCGCGACGAAATCTTCCTGCAGGCCGATGCGCATCGAGATCGAACCGAGCTCTGCAGCAGCGCTGGTCATGGCCGAGAGCGCATCGTCCACGTCCGACAGCACGTCGTTCATGTCCGCCGTCGCGAGTGCGCTGATGTCCAACGAATAGACATCGTAGCCGCCAGCGGAGGCACCGGCGGTGCCAAGGATACCGGTTGCCGTGTCGAGAGCGCCGGTGCCGTCGTCGCTGAACAGGAGGTTGCCACCCGACACACCGTCGACCAGCGCATAGCTCGTCGTCTTGACGGAGACGGTGCTGTCGGAGGCGCGGACGAAGCCGGACACGACGGTCACGGTGTTGCCGGCTACGCCGCCGATCCAGTTCTCGCCGCTGAACGAAGCCGATTCGGCGATCGACAGCAGCTGTTCCTGAAGCTGATCGATTTCTTCCTGAACCTTGGCCTTGTCGACGCCTTCTTCAGTTGCCGTAACGATCTTGGCCTTGATTTCCTTCACGACTTCGATAGCCGATTCCATACCGGCGTAAGCGGTGTCGACCTTGGCGGCGCCGAGGCCGAGGGCGTCCTGGACGGCGGAGAGCGCCATGTTGTCCGACCGCATCGTGGTCGCGATTGACCAGTAGGCGGCGTTGTCCGAAGCCTCGCCGACGCGCAGGCCGGAGGAGACCCGGCCCTGGGTCGTTTCCATGTTGTTACCGATGCTCCGCAGCGTTTCGAGTGCGGACATGGCGGCAATGTTGGTGAGAATGCTTGTCATTTCTGAGTGCCCCTTAGTGGCTGATTAAGAAGGGACATTCCGGAGTACGCCGGCAAGCGACGGTCAGCATCATGCCTGCTAACCACTTAATTTTGTTGGTTAACCCGCCGTTTCGATGGCCTTAGGAAACAGCAAGATGGTTAAGGAATGCTGAAGCAGGAAAAAAAATGCGAAAAAGCCGCGACCGGGTTCGGTCGCGGCTCTTTTCCAGCGGTGCGGCACAGTCAGCCCCCGTGCCGGTTCGCCGATTAGCGGAAGAGCGACAGGATGTTCTGCGAGTCGGAGTTGGCGATCGACAGGGCCTGGATGGCGAGCTGCTGCTGCGTCTGCAGGGCCTTCAGGCGGGTCGACTCCTCGTTCATGTCGGCATCGACGAGGCGGCCGATACCGTTTTCGATCGAGTCGCTGAGTTCGGAAACGAAGTCGGCCTGCAGATCGATACGGGTCGACATCGAACCGAGCGAAGAGGCGGCGCTGGTCATCGCGGTGAGCGCGTCTTCGACGTCGGAGAGCGCCTCTCCGAGGGCCGTCGCGTCCATCGCAGAAATGTCGAGGCCGTAGACATTGTTGCCGTTGGTGCCGTCCGTGCCGAGGATGCCGGTCGCGGTATCGAGTCCACCTGCACCATCGTCAGCGAAGAGGAGCGTACCATCGGCCGCATCGGTGAGCGCATAGCTGGACGTCTTGATCGAAACCGTGCCGTCCGAAGCACGAACAAAGCCGGTTACGACGGTCTTCGTGGCAGCTTCGCCTGCAATCCAGTTTTCCCCGTTGAAAGAGGCGGATTCGGCAATGCTCAGGAGCTGGTCCTGAAGCTGGTCGATTTCTTCCTGGACCTTTGCGCCGTCGACGCCTTCTTCCGTGGCGGCGACGATCTTCGCCTTGATTTCCTTGACGACATCGATGGCGGCTTCCATACCGGCATAGGCGGTGTCGACCTTGGCGGCGCCCATGCCGAGCGCGTCGGTGACCGACGAAAGGGCTGCGTTGTCAGAACGCATGGTGGTCGCGATCGACCAATAGGCGGCGTTGTCGGAAGCAGAGCCGACGCGCATGCCGGTGGAAATGCGGTTCTGCGTGTCTTCCATGCTGGAGGAAATGGAGCGCAGCGTCTGGAGAGCGGCCGTTGCCGAGCTGTTGGTGAGAATGCTTGCCATACTCGTTGTCCCTTTACGAAATACTTATGGGGGGACATACCGGGCTGAAAATCGTTACCGGTCACGACGGTCCGGCATCATGCCACTCGGTTCCGTTCAGCTCGTGAAGGACACCAAACCCGTCGTGTGAGGACGAAATTCGCAGCCATTTCTTGCCAACACCTTAACCCGGAGGGCACTCCCGGAGGCGACGCGATAACGTGGTGAATCCCGCGTGAAATCCTATGCTTAACGGATTGTTGTGGGGTCGCCGGATGTCCTAACGAGGAACACCGGCAGCAGCCTCAGGTAAAGGAGCGCACCAGGCTGCCGACGAGCAGGTTCCAGCCGTCGATCAGCACGAAGAACAGGATCTTGAAGGGCAGCGAGATCGATGTCGGCGGCAGCATCATCATGCCCATGGCCATGGTGATGGTCGAGACGATCAGGTCGATCACCAGGAACGGCAGCATGATCAGGAAGCCGATCTCGAAGCCGCGGCGGATCTCCGAGATCATGAAAGCGGGCACGACGGCGCGGAGATCCACCTTGTCGTCGACGACGACTGTCTGGCCCTTTTCCCTGGCGATGTCGATGAAGAGCTGCAGGTCCTTGTCACGCGTGTTGGCGAGCATGAACTCGCGGAACGGCTCCGAGACGCGCGTGAGCGCCTCGGTCTCGGAGATCTCGTTCTTCAGCAACGGATCGATGCCGTCGCGCCAGGCACGGTCGAAGGTGGGCGCCATCACATAGAAGGTCATGAACAGCGCCAGCGACACCATGATCATGTTCGACGGCGTGGTCGCGAGCCCCATGCCTGAGCGCAGGATAGCAAAGGCGATGACGAAGCGCGGAAAGCTTGTCACCATGATCAGAATGCCGGGCGCCACTGAAAGGACGGTCAACAGCCCGAAGGTGCGGATGATCCACGAGGCGACCGAGCCGTCGACCGGCGTGTTCAGAATATCGGCGGGAAAGCTCTGGGCCCCGGCAATTCCCGACATCGCCATCATGGCGATAATAAATGCAGCAATCCGGAGCATCAGCGAATCATTGGATGACGAAGGTCCTGAACATCACATTGGTTACGCGCCCGTCGGAGCGCAGGTCAACCCGTTCCTGGATGTCATCCCGGAGATATTGAAAGCCGCGCGGCCCCTGAATTTGCTGCAACGACACAGTCTTGAGATAGGCGGCGATGTCCTGGTGGATTTCTTCCGCCAGCGCAACGTCCGGCGCGCCCTCGAACTGCAGCGCGACCTCGAGCCGGACCCAATTCTCCGCCGGATAGGCAAGGTTCGTGGTGATCGGTTCAAGCTGGACGACGCCATTGGCTTCGGTGGCGATCTTGGGAATGTCCTCCTCGCCGGTGGCGTCCGGAGGCACCTCTGCGGCCTCGGTCTTCTGTGCCGGCGGCGGCGCCAGAAGAGCGCCGACAAGCCAGCCGCCGCCGCCGGCGACGAGCGTCAGCACGGCGACGGCGGCAATGGTCATGACCAGCGATGGGGATTTGGATTGCTTGCTGTCGATTTCTTCCATCGTCGTGCCCCTCAGATCGGCGAAATGAGATCCACGATCTGCTGACCATAGGGCGGCTGCTGGACTTCGGTCAGCCGGCCGCGGCCGCCATAGGAGATGCGGGCCTCGGCGATTCGGTCATAGGAGATGATGTTGTCGGCATCGACATCCAGTGGCCGGACGATGCCGGCGACATTGAGGATGCGCAGCTCGTGATTGACGCGCACTTCCTGGGAGCCGCTGATCAACAGATTGCCGTTTTCCAGAACGCCGGTGACGACGGCGGCAACCAGCAGCCTGAGCTTCTCGGAGCGCTCGGTCTTGCCGTCCCCTTCGGTTTTGGTGTTCGACCCATATTTGAGATTGCCGGACCATTCGAAGTCGCTGGTCTGCGATTCGCCGGCGGCGCCGAGATTGAAGCCGCTGGAATTGGTTCGGCTGCGGTCGGTCTCGTTGTTAAAGGATGCCTTGTCGTCGATCCGGATATCGACCGTCAGTATGTCGCCGACATTGATCGCGCGCGCGTCCTTGAAGAGGGCGGCCTGCTGGTCGTTCCACAGCGAATATCCGGCGGTCATCTGATGCGGCTGCTTCGGATACATGGCGAGCTGCGGCGCCTGGGTGTATTGCAGGCCGCTGCCGATCGGGCTCATCGCCGGCGCCTGGCCGATCTCCTTGAAGGCCTGGTTCTGACATCCCGCAAGGAGGCTCGCGGCCAGAGCGGCCGTAAGTTGCATTCTCATGATGGCTCCTTCGAGGTGTTCGGGTCGCTGGCGCTGGAAATGATGTTCGTGAGCACCGCCGCCTTTTCGTCACTCATTTCGCTGAGGATCAGCGAGGATTGGCGCGGCGGTAGCTTCATGACGATCGCCGCGGCGATCTCCGGACGCACCATCTCGAGCTTGCCGGCGGCGGCGTCGGGCTTCATCGTTTTGTAGATATCGACGAGCCCGAGTTCCGCCTGCTTCAGGAAATCGTTGCGGCGCTTGAGCCAATCCTCGTATTCGGCCCGGCGCTTTTCCAGCGTCGCAATGCGTTCGTCGACGCTCGCCTGCAGGGTTTCGAGTTCCTTGCGCTGCAGGAGGTAGCGCTGGTCGCGCGCCGCATCGGCGATATTGGTGCAGAATTGCTGGACTTCGTTCGCGGCAGCGTTTTCTGCGGGCGGCGCGGTCACGTCCTGCGCGAATGCGCCGGGCATCGCCAGCATCAGCGCGGCACCGGCCGCGGCCATGAGCGTGCGGCGAGACCTGCCGAGTAGATGGTTCAAAATTCCGGTCATTGCAGCACAAGCTCCGCCTGTAGGGCTCCCGCCGTCTTGATGCTCTGCAGGATGGCGATGATTCCGTCCGGCTTGACGCCGATGCTGTTCAGGCCCGCAACAAGCGAACGAAGGCTCGACCCGTTGAGGATTGCGACCGTGCCGCCATCCGACTGCGCCTCGATGGTGGTATTGGGCTCAACGGCCGTCTCGCCGCGCGAGAAGGGCGCCGGCTGCACGACAGTCGGGGTCTCGGTCACCTGCACCGTCAGGGTGCCGTAGCTGACCGCAACTTCGGCAACGCGCACATCCTGGCCGATGACGATCGTGCCGGTCCGCTCGTTGACGACGACGCGCGCCGGGACGTCCGTCTCGACGACGAGGTTTTCGATGTCGGCCATCAGTCGGGCGAGGTCGGCCATCTTCGGCTTCTGGACGAGAACGGACTGCGAATCCAAGGCTTCGGCGATGCGGCCGCCGAACTGGGCGGCCGCAAATTTGTTGATCGCCGCCGCCATGCCGACGGCGGTCGAAAAGTCCGGATTGCGCAATTGCAGCACGAGGTTGAAGCCGTCCTTGAACTTGGACGGCAGCTCGCGCTCGATGATGGCGCCGTTCGGGACGCGGCCGGCGGTGGTCACGCCCTGCGACAGCGTCGCCGCGTCACCCTGAGCACTGAAGCCCGTGACGACGATCGAGCCCTGGGCCACCGCGTAGATCTGCCCGTCGGCGCCCGAGAGCGACGTCATGACGAGCGTGCCGCCGCGCAGCGACGTCGCGTCGCCAAGCGATCCGACGGTGACGTCGACGCGGCTGCCGGGGCTGGCGAAGGGCGGCAGCGTCGCGGTGACCAGGACCGCCGCGACGTTGCGCGTCCGAGACTCGCCGCCCTGCGTCGAAATGCCGAGATTCTGCAGCATGGCGCGAATCGACTGGTCGGTGAACGGCGAGGACCGCAGGCTGTCGCCGGTTCCCTGCAGCCCGACCACCAATCCGTAGCCGATCAGCTGGTTGTCCCGGCCGGCCTGAAGCGAGGCCACGTCCTTAATGCGCGACGCGGCATGGGCGGGCGTCAATGTCGCCGCAAACAGCAAGGCGAAGGTCAGCAACCACTTGGAAACGCGCATCGTCATTTCGCCACCACATGGATCGTGCCGTCGGCCATCACCGTACCGGACACGATGACGCCGCTATCGATATTGCGGGCGCGGATCAGTTCGCCGACCGCCGCGTCCTGCAGCGGCGAGCCGGAAGCGGTGATCGTCAGCCCGCCATTGCTGAAGATCAGCCGAACCGTCGAGCCGCGTTCCACAGCGAATCGGTCGCGCAGCGCCGAGGCGAGGATCACCCGTCCCGGCAGAAGGGTCCGCTTCGTCACCTTGCCTTCGACCTCGTGGAGGGAACCGACGTAGCCGTCGGCGAGATCCGGATTGGTCACGTCGACCACTTCCAACATGCTCGCCTCGATGGTTTCGCCGGGATAGATGGTCTGCTTCGGGATAACGGCGGTCGGCTGCTGTGCGGAAACGAGCGCCGGCGACAGCAAAGCGGCGGCGATCGCGGCAGATGCGAGCGACCGCTTCAAGCGGCCGGAACCGCTTTCGATTGCTGCCGTTTTGGCGGATCGGCGAAACATCATGTTTGCCCCCTCTTTCCGTTACCTGAGGTTCTTGCTCACTGTGGCGGCCATCTCGTCCGCGGCCTGGATGACTTTCGAGTTCATTTCGTAGGCGCGCTGGGCCGAGATCAGATCGGTGATTTCCTTGACCGGATCGACGTTGGAGGATTCCAGATAGCCCTGCTTGACCTGCGCGAAGCCGGGATCCGCCGGCGTGCCGACGATCGGCTCGCCGGATGCCGCCGTCTGCTTGAAGAGGTTTTCGCCCTGCGGCTCCAATCCGGCCTCGTTGACGAAATTGGCGATCGTCAACTGGCCGATTTCCTGGGTCTCCGTCGCGTCGCCAATCCGCACCAGAACCTGGCCGGAAGCGGAGACGGTGATCTCGGTGGCGTCCTGCGGCACGGTGATGCCGGGAACTACCGTGTAGCCGTCGATGGTGACGAGCTGGCCGGTGGCGTTGGTGTTGAAGGCACCCGAGCGGGTATAGACCGTCTCCCCATTTGGCGTTTCGACCTGGAACCAGCCGCGGCCGACAAGCGCCAGGTCCAGATCGTTGCTGGTGTTGACCAGGCTGCCCTGGACATGGAGGTTGCGGACGGCCGCCGTCTGCACGCCGAGACCGACGATCGCGCCTTCCGGAACGATCGCCTGATTGGAGCGGTTCGGCACGCCCTGGGCGCGCTCCGTCTGATAGAGCAGGTCCGAGAATTCCGCGCGCGCCCGCTTGTAGCCGGTCGTGTTGATGTTGGCGATGTTGTTGGCGATGACTTCGAGGTTCAGCTGTTGGGCATTCATGCCCGTGGCGGCGATGGAAAGGGCCTTCATGTCACGTTCCTTCAGATCTGCATGCGGGCGATTTCGAGATAGGCGGTGACCACCTTGTCGCGGATGGCGAGCGCGGTCTGCAGCGACTGCTCCGCACTCATCACCGCATCGACGACCTCACGGGTGTTCGCCTCGCCGCGGATCGCCTGCAACGACACCCCTTCCGCCGATTTCATCGACCGGATGGCGTCCGTGGTCATGTTGCCGAGCATGTCGGCGAAGCTCTGCGATTGCGGAGCGGAAGCTCCGGCACTCGGCAGGGAGAGCGCGGTCGAGGCGACGGGGCTGGTGCCCTCGGCCTCCTTCAGGGTCGAAAACGCGCCGACGGACTGAATTGCATCGATCATTATTGCGAAGCCCTCAACAGGTCGATTGTCTGGGAAATGAGATCGCGGGACTGCTTGATGGTCTGCAGGTTAGCCTCGTAGGCGCGGTTGGATTCGCGCATGTCGGCCATCTCGATCAGCACGTTGACATTCGGCATTTTCACCATGCCCCTCTCATCGGCGGCCGGATTGCCGGGATCGAACTCGATTGTGAATTCCGAATCGTCGGTGCCGAGACGCTGGATCTCCACGAGCGATGCGCCGCTTGCACGATCGACTTCTGCAGCGAAGGAGATCGTCTTGCGGCGATAGGGATCGGCGCCGGGCACGTCGCCGGTGGAGCGGGCATTGGCGATGTTTTCGGAAACGACGCGCAGCCGCGTCGATTCCGCCTGCAGGCCCGAGGCCGAAACCTTGAGTGCCGAGGTCAAAGGATCCATGGTGTTATTTCCGTACCGTCATGAGCATCATCCGGTGAAAGGATTTCACGAGCCCGGAATTGAGTTCGTAGTCGCGCTTGATCTCGCCCGTCTTCATCATTTCCTGCTCGAGCGCGACGGTATTGCCGGACTGCTGGACCGCCACATCGTCGATCATGCTGACGTCGGTCACCTGCGCGGCGTCCGGGCTCTCGGTGAAATGGGCGCGATGGGTCGCCGCCATCTGGATGCCGGTGTTCTGGAGCACGCTTTCGAAGGGCTGGACGTCCTTGGCCTTGTAATGCGGTGTGTTAGCATTGGCGATGTTCCCGGCCACGACATTCTGGCGGACCGTCAGCCATTGGGCCTGGCGCGACGCGAGATCGAAAAGCTGAATCGGATCCATCGACTACTCCTCATGAGATGAGGAGGACCCTAGGCGGGTAATCTTGCGTGGGACTTGTCGAGAGACCGGGATGACGAACCAAGTGCGTCGAATTCTCGTCAGGGCGCTTTGGCGGCGAAGCCGTCGCGCCGCCAATTCCCGCGGCAGGCGCCAGCTCGCCGAGGCATCCTGGCGGCGCGGCCTAGTTAGCCTGGTAGACCTCGCCCTTGGAGGTGATCATCACCCAGCGGCCGTTCCGCTCTTCGAAGGTGGCAAGCCGGCTATTGTCCGGCAGGACCGAACCGATGCGAACGATATACATGCCGGTCGCGTCCTCGATGAGGGCCCGTCCGTTGGCGACGTGCATCAGCTTGAAGCCGGACGGTTCGGGAAAGGGCTGCTCCAGACCGGCTTCCGGCTCGCCCGCGGCCGCGGCCGGTTGATGCTCCAGCCCGGGCACGGTCGCCGTCGTCAGCCGATCGATCGCTGCGGCCGTCTCCTCGTCGACATCGGTCATCGCCAGCGGCGAGACCGACACGACGCCGCGACCGGGGCGCTCAGGCAGATCCCGCGTCGTTCCCTGCCACAGTGGCGGAATCGAGAACTGGTCCTGGTGCAGGAAGGCGTACCACGGGAAGAAGGTCGCAAAGGCAGCCATGGCCAGCCCGATCGCGCCGAGCACCTTGTCGGTCAGCGGCATCTTGGCGTCGCGCCGGCGCTGACGGACGATTTCGTCCGCGTCGTTATCGGTCATTGCTATCCCTTCCCCCGGATGCCCGCGGCGGGCTGGTTGCCCATGGCGGCTGCCTTCAGCGCATTGGCAAGGTCGGTGAAGGCATCGGTGGCGGACCGCTCGCCGGGCGTCTGCTTGAGGACGTCATAGATGACGGGCACCTGTTTGATCGCCATGTCGAGATCGGGGTCGCCGCCGGCGCGGTAGCCGCCGATCAGCCTGAGGTCACGAGTCTCCTCGAAGCGATGGATCAGCGATTTCAGCCGCGCCACGAGCTTTTCCTGGTCCGGCGTCCAGGCCTTTCTTGCCAGGCGCGAGATGGAAGCCAGCGGATCGATCGGCGGATAGCGACCTTCTTCGGCCAGACTGCGGTCGAGGACGATGTGCCCGTCGAGGATGCCGCGCGCCGAATCGGCAACCGGATCATTGTGATTGTCGCCGTCGACCAGGATCGAGATGATCGCGGTGATCGTGCCGGTGCCTTCGGCACCGGGGCCCGCGCGCTCGAGCAGGCGCGGCAATTCCGTGAAGACCGAAGCCGGATAGCCGCGGGCGATCGGCGGCTCGCCGGCCGCCGTCGCCACCTCGCGGATCGCATGGGCAAAACGCGTCACGCTGTCGACGATCAGCAGAACGTTGTCGCCCTTGTCACGATAGTGCTCGGCGATCGTCACTGCCGTCAGCGGCGCCATTTTCCTGAGCATCGGGCTCTCGTCGCTGGTGGCGACGACGGCAACCGACTTGGCGAGATTGTCGCCGAGCGTATCCTCGATGAATTCACGCACTTCGCGGCCGCGTTCGCCGACCAGCGCAATCACCACCTTGTCGAAGGCGTCGGCGCGCGCAAGCATCGAAAGCAGCGTCGACTTGCCGACGCCGGAGCCGGCAAAAATGCCGAGGCGCTGCCCGAGGCAGAGCGGCGAAAAGATGTCGACGGCGCGCACGCCCGTCTTGAAACCCTGTTCGACGCGTCTGCGGGTCATCGACGGCGGGGCGGTGTTGGAGATCGGACGGCGGATGTCGCCCTGCATGAGGGGACCGCGGCCGTCTATCGGGTCGGCCAGCGCGTTGATCGTGCGGCCGCACCAATTGTCCGTCGGCGCGATCCGGAAGGCGCCCTTGCGGATGACGGTATCGTGGATGCCGATCGGATCGCCGGGCTCGATCGGGCAGACGACGACCCGCTCCGGTTCGACGCGGACGACCTCGCCGAGATGGGTGCCGGTCGCGCTCTTATGCGCCACGAAATCCCCGAGCCGCACATGGCGAGACAGGCCGGTGACGGTATAGTGCCCCGGCGAGATCGTCTGGACATGGCCGCCTGGGGCGATCGAAAAGTCGGGATTGGCATAACGCTCGACCAGGCCGGCGAGCGCCGCCAGCGAGGTCGAAGCCGGAAGGATGTCAGAGCCTTGGCGTTCCATGCAGATTTCCGTCGCGATCGACCCAGGTCATTGTTTGTGTGCGTCTGGTTATCCCAAAACCGCTGGCACGCTTTTGGGCGACGCGCACTAGCGCTCGCCGCCGAGCGTCTTGATCGCTTCTTCAAGCGATCCTTCGCTGTCGCGCATCAAAGCCGTGATATTGTCGAAGGCGCGCGTCACCGTGATGAGCTGCGTCATTTCCTGGACGGCATTGACGTTCGATTCTTCGAGGAAGCCCTGCATCACGCCGACATCGAAGCGGTCGACGACGGGCTCCGGCTGGGCGGCGGGCATGACGGCACTGTTGTCATAGCGCACGAAGCCGCTCGAGAAATCCGCCTCATAGAGGCCGAGCAGCGCGACCTGGACACCGTTCTGGTGGATGGCGCCGTCGGCGCCGACGGTGATCTCGCCAGCCCCGCCGTTCAGCTGGATCGGCGCACCGCCGGCATCGAGCACCGGATATCCCTTGATGGTCACCAACTCGCCGGTCTCGGTCAGGGTGAAGCGACCGTCGCGGGTGAGCGCCGGTCCGCCCGGCGTGTCGATCGAGAACCAGGCGTTCCCCTTGACGGCGAAGTCGAGGGCAGAACCGGTCCTCGCTAAGGCCCCGTTATTGGTGCTCAGATATTCCTCGCCCTCGGACACGTAAGAGACCCGGTTCGGCTTCGTGTCGCCAAGCACCTGGTCGAACTTTACTTCCGTTGCGCGAAAGCCGACCGTATTGGCATTCGCGATGTTGTCGGCAAGCGTATTCAAGCGCTTCTCGAGCGCCATCTGCGACGAAAGCGCGACATAGAGACCGGTCTGCACGTCAGGCTCCCCCGAGTTTCAGATTGTTGATGGAAAGGAGCAGGTCGGGGGAAATTCCGTAGCCGCTCGAAGAACCGAAAACCGCAAGCGGATCGTAGCTGTCGGAAGAATTGTTGATTTCCCAAAGGGCGGTGAAGCGATCGATGAAGGCCGCGAGCTTTACGGGATCCTGGAAATCCTTGAGGTCTATCGCTTCCTCGTAGGCCTTGGCCTGCCGGTCGACGTCGGCTGCGGCAAATTCCTCGGGCAGTTGCAGCGCGGTCCGCACGACCTGCGCCAGCGCCTCGTCGGCAATGATCTCGTAACCGCTGGTGATCAAGGGCGCCATGCGCTCGAAATAGAGCGCCAGCCTGACACCGGTATTCTCCTCGCCGGCATTCTGCTCCAGCCTCTGGCGCGTGTATTTGTCGACGACGCCCTTTTGCGCACGCTCGAACGAGGTGGCCGTATCGCCATGCCGGGCGAAGTTCAGCGATTCGACCAGGGCCTTGTAGCGGCTGTCGGCCAGCTTGTTGGCAAAGGCGTCGTCGCTGTCGATACCCTCGGTAAGCACCTTGCGCATGAAGGCTTTTGCGTAGGCCATGTCCTCGATACCATGGGCCTTCATCGCGTAGTCATAGAGCCGGCTGTCTGCAAAGAACTCGTCAAGCGTTTTGATGCTGCCTATCTTGGAAAGGTAATATTTCGTCTCCCGCGCCACGTCCGGCTGATCGGAGACGCGCTCCAGCGACCTGGTGAGGTCGGCGGTTATCAGCTTGTAGCTCGTGTAGGTCGTGGTCACGATCGCTCGCCCTGTCCGGAATAGCGGTCCGGCGCCATGGCCCGACCTTGACAAATCCTGACCTTGTTGGCTTGCGCGAACCTGTTCGGCGCGCCGGTTTCGAGCAGACTTCAACGGCCAGCCTCACGCAAGGATGAAATCCTATTCCATGGAGGAAAATCACGATCGCGACAGGTATCGACAATGAACATCATCATCGGGCTTCTTGTGACTTTCGGCTGTATCCTCGGCGGATACCTCGCCATGGGCGGCCATCTGGAAGTCCTCAACCAGCCCTTCGAATTGTTGATCATCGGCGGGGCCGGCATCGGCGGCTTCATCATGGCCAACTCGATGAAAGTGGTGAAAGATACCGGCAAAGCGCTCGGCGAAGCGTTCAGGCACAAGGTGCCGAAGGAGCGCCATTACCTCGACACGCTCGGCGTCCTCTACAGCCTGATGCGCGACCTTAGAACCAAGTCGCGCAACGAGATCGAAGCCCATATCGACAATCCCGAGGAATCGCCGATCTTCCAATCCGCGCCGACCGTCCTGCAGAACAAGGAACTGACGGCGTTCATCTGCGACTATGTGCGGCTCATCATCATCGGCAACGCGCGCTCGCACGAGATCGAAGCGCTGATGGATGAAGAGATCCATACGATCACCCACGACAAGATGAAGTGCTATCACTCCCTGACGACCATGGGCGACGCGCTGCCGGCGATCGGCATCGTCGCGGCGGTTCTCGGGGTGATCAAGGCGATGGGCGCGATCAGCGAAGCGCCGGAAGTGCTGGGCGCGAAGATCGCCGCCGCGCTCGTCGGAACGCTGCTCGGCGTGTTTCTCTCCTACTCGATCGTCGGTCCGCTGGTCGCAAACATCAAATCGGTCCGCGAGAAGCAGAACCGGCTCTACGTCATCGTCAAGCAGACACTGCTTGCCTACATGAACGGCTCGGTTCCCCAGGTCGCGCTCGAATATGGCCGCAAGACGATCTCCGCCTATGAGCGTCCGTCCATCGATGCGGTCGAGCAGGAGATGATGAATCCGGGCGGCGGTAGCGAAAGCAAGGCGGCTTGACACCATGAACCCGAGCACCGCATCGAACGTCCACGCTTTCGACAAGAGACTGCTGGCGCGCATGACCGGCGCGCTCGGCGACGACAAGACCATCGGCCGCACGACTCTGGAGCTCGGCCATGTCTTCAGCGAACTCCTCCCCGATATGCTCAAGCAGGAGACGGGCCACGACATCGCGATCGGCTATGCCGGGTTCAATATGGGGTTGAGGAATGAGCTCATCGCCGACCTCGGAGAAGCGGTTCTGCTCAGTGACGTTTCGCTCCGCAACTGGTGCGCCGAATTTCAGATCGGCTGCGACAGTCCCGTTCTCATCGCTCTCGTCGAAGCCCTGCTCGGCGCCGAGCCCACCGACATCGAGGAGCCGCTGCCACGCGCGCTCTCCAAGATCGAGATCGATGTGGCGATGCCGGTGTTCGAGAGGATCGCCGAGGTCGTCCGCATGGCGGTAAACGCCCCCGGCGGTTTCGAGCCGCTGGTGGGCCGGCCGTACAACGGGGCGGAGCGCCTGCCGCCCGACCCTGCGCTGGAGGACGTCTACGCCGCCTCGATCGACATGACCTTCGGGCTCGGGCCGGTGCTTTCCACCTTCTCGGTGATCATTCCGCAAAGCGTATTGCTCAAGAGCCAGATCGTTCTGCCGAGGAGCGCCGGACAGAACGAAAACATGAAGACCGGTTGGACCGAGCAACTCGAGGAGCAGATTCGCCGCTCGGCCGTCACGCTCGAGGCGCGCATTCAGCTGGAGAGCCTGACGCTCGAGACGATCAGCCGACTGCAACCGGGAGACGTGATCCCCTTTCACGACGGCCAGGACGTGCGGGTCGAGGTGAACGCCAACGGGCGCGATCTCTACGTCTGCGAATTCGGCCGGTCCGGTTCGAGATACACGGTTCGCATCAAGGATACGCACGGTTCCGAGCAGGATATCCTTCGTCACATCATGAGTTAAACCGTCACCTCGCATCGCAGAATGCCTGAGGCAAGCTTCAACTGGAATAATCCGCACATGGTACGCAAGAAAGCAGCATCCATCGAAGAACAGACCGCATTCGCGGGAGACGCCGAGCTCGACCAGGCGATCGACGATCTGCGCGGCGTTCTCAAGCAGGACGGCGCAGCAACGGATTTCGGTGCCGAGTTCGGTGCCGCCGAGCCGTTCGGCCAGGCTGCGGATTTCGGCGCCGATCTCGGTGCCGGCGGCTTCGGCGGCGATTTCGGTGACGCGTCCCTGGGCGACGGCCTCGATGTGGGCGCCGGCTTTGCCGGCAGCGATTTCGGCGGCGACGATTTCGGTGCCGCGATGTCCGGCGTCGAAAGTGCGCCGGGCAGCGGCATGGCGGCAAACATGGACCTGATCATGGACATCCCGATCGATGTCCAGATCGTGCTCGGCACGAGCCGGATGCAGGTCTCCGGTCTCATGGGACTGACCGAAGGCGCAACGATCGCGCTCGACCGCAGGATCGGCGAGCCGGTCGAGATCATGGTCAACGGCCGGGTGATCGGCCGCGGCGAGATTACCGTACTTGAGGGCGATGTGACCCGGTTCGGCGTCAAGCTCATCGAGATAAAGGGCAGCAGGAAATAGGCCCGATGATCGGGCGAGGGATGAATCCATGATGGATTTCGAAAGTTTCGAAGCGCAGGCACTGGCAAGACCGCTCAGTCAGACGGAAAAGGCCGCAGCCGTGCTGCTTGCCATGGGTAAATCCGTGGCCGGTAAACTGTTGAAATTCTTCACGCAGAGCGAATTGCAGTCCATCATCGCCGCAGCGCAGTCGCTGCGCGCCATCCCTCCCCACGAGCTCGAGGCGCTGGTCAACGAGTTCGAGGATCTGTTCACCGAAGGCGCTGGCCTGATGGACAACGCCAAGGCGATGGAGAGCATTCTCGAAGAAGGCCTGACCCCGGACGAGGTCGATGGCCTGCTTGGGCGGCGCGCCACCTTCCAGTCCTACGAAGCAAGCATCTGGGATCGGCTGCAGGAATGCGATCCGGTCGCCGTTGCCCAGTTGCTCGCCAAGGAGCATCCGCAGACGATCGCCTACGTTCTCTCGATGATGCCTTCGAGCTTCGGCGCCAAGGTGCTGCTGCAGCTATCGGACAGGCAGCGGCCGGACGTTCTCAACCGCGCCGTCAACATGAAGAATGTCAGCCCGAAGGCGGCGTCGATCATCGAGACGCGCGTCATCGAGATGATCGGCGAGATGGAGGCGGAGCGCAATTCGCCCGGCCCGGCGAAGATCGCCGAGGTGATGAACGAGCTCGAGAAGAAGCAGGTGGATACGCTGCTCGCCTCGCTGGAAACGATCAACACCGATTCCGCCAAGAAGGTCCGGCCGAAGATCTTCCTCTTCGACGATATCCTCTACATGCCGCAGAGAAGCCGGGTGCAGCTTTTCAACGATGTCTCGACCGACGTCATCACCATGGCGCTCAGGGGTTCGGCGCCGGAACTGCGCGAATCGATCCTCGCGTCCGTCGGTGCACGCCAGCGGCGCATGATCGAATCGGACCTTGCAGTCGGCGATGCCGGCATCAACCCGCGCGATATCGCCATCGCCAGGCGTTCGATCACGCAGGAAGCGATTCGCCTCGCGGCGAGCGGACAGTTGGAGCTCAAGGAAAAGGAATCGGAAGCCGCCTAGCGCCAGGTTGCTCCCCGACGCCAGGTCGCGTCGGCAAGATTCCACGACTGCTTTAATTTCTGTTGAGCCGGCCGTCTTCTTGGCGTCCGGCTCTTGCGCATAAAACCCGCGCGGTCCACGACAGAGGCAGTGGAGCACGCTGGCGCCGGTAGATCGGCGCGGAGCCGGCGAAGCACGGGCCGCGAACCGGACGCCGCTCCTTGCGAGAATGGGAGCTTCCTGTTTCATGTCGGAAGATCAGGACAAGGACAGTAAAACCGAAGCACCATCGGAGAAAAAACTGTCCGATGCGACGGAAAAGGGCAATGTCCCCTTTTCTCGTGAAGTGACGGCCTTCGCCTCGACGCTCGCGGTCTACATCTTCATCGTGTTTTTTCTCTCTGAGGGCGCGGCCAGCACGGCCGAGGCTCTCAAGGACATATTCGAGCAACCGGAAGCCTGGCGCCTCGAAACGGCAACGGATGCCGTCGGGTTGATCTCGCACGTCGTCCTGAAGTCTGCGGGGCTGGTTCTTCCGATTTTCCTGCTGCTGATCATCTTCGGCGTCGGGTCGTCGATCTTCCAGAACCTACCGCGTCCGGTGCTCGACCGGATCATGCCGAAGATGAACCGCGTGTCGCCGATAGCAGGCTTCAAGCGCATTTACGGCATCCCGGGGCTGGTGGAATTCGCCAAGTCGCTGTTCAAGATCATCGTCGTGTCGATCATTGTCGTCGTGGTCTTGTGGAACGACTATTTCGCCACGCTCGATCTGATGTTTTCAGATCCGGTGACGATCTTCGCGACGATGACCTCCGATCTCAAGCAGATCGTCACCGTCGTGCTGCTTGCCACGGCGGCACTGGCGATCGTCGATCTCTTCTGGACCCGTCATCATTGGTACACGGAACTGAGGATGACGAAGCAGGAGGTGAAGGAGGAATTGAAGCAGTCGCAGGGCGATCCGATCGTCAAGGCGCGGCTGCGGTCCATGCAGCGGGACCGGGCCCGCAAGCGCATGATCGGCTCGGTGCCCCGCGCCACTCTGGTGATCGCCAACCCGACGCACTATGCGGTCGCGCTGCGCTACGTGCGCGAAGAGAACGACGCGCCCGTCGTCGTCGCCATGGGGCAGGATCTCGTCGCCCTGAAGATCCGCGAGATCGCAGAAAAAAACGGCATTCCGGTCTTCGAGGATCCGCCGCTCGCGCGCTCCATGTTTGCACAAGTCTCGGTGGATAGTGTCATTCCACCGGTGTTTTACAAGGCAGTCGCCGAACTCATTCACCGGGTTTACGCAGCTCAGCCGCAACAAAAACGGGTGACATGATCTTGAAGAAGTGCGAATTCTCCGAAAAACGCGAAAAACTAGTGGCAGAGGCGATTCGTCCGGTAGCGACAGAACTGCGCCTGATCGACGCCGCGGACTTCATCGCACTCCTGCGGTTCGAGTCCTATGCGAGCCTCGCCGATCTCGTGGAATCGGCGGCGGAACTCTATTTCCTGCCGGGCACCGTGAATTTCGGCCTTGGCGGCAACTACAATCTCGACTGGAACAGTCGCCCCGAAATCATTCTGGACCTGGAGTTGAAGCCCCGCGGCGTAACGGTCTATGCACGGCTCGTGCTGGCCGGGGAGGCGGCCGGCATCGAGATCAGCCACATCAACTTCCAGCATCCCTCGACCGATCCGGACGAGAATACCGCCTTCCTCGCCAGGAGCCTGGAAGAGGCGAGATTCGTCAAATCCTACCCTCTGCGGCTCGCAAGCTGACCAGTTTGGAGCGGTTGGGGTCCCCCCCTCATCCCGCTGCCGCGACCTTCTCCCCGCATGCGGGGAAAAGGGGCAAGCTGCGCGCTCGTAGTCCCCTCTCCCCGTCCTGACGGGGAGAGATAGGTGAGGGGAAACCGACCTGAGAACAGGCGTTAACTTATGTAACCGAGGCGTATCGCCTTGGCGATCGCCTGGATGCGGTTGACGGAATCGAGTTTCGTCGTGGCGGCGCCGAGATACGCATTCACGGTGTGGACCGAAAGTCCCATCTTTTCGGCGATCTCCTCGCTAATATAGCCGTCGCCCGCCATCTGCAGACAGGCGATCTCGCGGTCGCTGAGGCTCTCGCCCTTGAACAGTCGTCTTTCGTCCGCGGCCAGCATGTCGATCATGACCTGCGCGCAACGCCCGTGCAGGTCGAGGATCTGCTCGGCCGGCGCATCGATGTAGCTGCCGGCAAAGACCACACAGCCGTTGCCCTGCGCGCCGAGCCGTATCGGGAAGGCGATACCCGAATAGGAGAGCTTCCGCCCCTTGAGCCGGTGCGAGAACAGCGCCATGTCGGGGACGTCGGCGGCCTGATGCTCTCCCTGGCCGTCCCACAGCACCGCCAGCGGAGAACGATCGAGGTGCTGGAGCAACTCCTCGCCATAGACCTTCAAGAGTTCGTGCGCATTCGCTTCGGACGCGGCACCCCAATTGTGCAGGACGCAGGTGAGCTTGCGCGTCGTCGGCATACCCCTTCCATTGACGCGCAGAACCGCGAAGTTCTTCGCGTTGATCTGCCGCTGCATGACCTGCAGCCGCGTCACCAGCGTCGCCGCGCGCGCCGCACGCGCGCTTCGGCCGAGGCGGACATGGTCCGAGCGACCCTCCGAATCCAGGTGCACCATCGTCTCGCTCCTATACCAGATTGTGGCGGACGGCGTGGGCGATGGCCTCCGACCTGGTGCGCGTTGCGGTCTTTCGCATGACGCTGGTGATGTAGTTGTTGATCGTGTTGCGGGAAATGCCGAGGATCACGGCCATCTCCTCGCTCGTCTTGCCTTCGGCGATCCAGAACAGGCATTCGAGCTCGCGCTCGGTGAGTTCGAAGTCCCTGTCGTGCCTGACCCCGGCATCGGCCTTGAAACTCGCGAGATAGCTTGCCAGCACGGCAATATCGCGCAGTCCCTCCTGGGACAGGATGACGTCCTCGGGGAACAGCAGCATCATCGAGAAACGGGACCGACCGACATTGAACGTGACGGAGCAATAGGAGCGGTTGACGCCGCGCGGCAGATCGATGTCGTCCGGCAGGGCCTGGAAGCAAGGCTGCAGCGCGGTCAGGCACTTTTCCAATTCGGTCGTCTTCGCGTTCAGACCGATGACGATGCTTGAAAGGCGCCGCACGACGTCGAAGGGCCAATCGGAACACAGAACGAAATCAAGCCCTCCGTCCTGCGAGAGATCGTGGCGAGCCAGAAGGTAGTGCGTTGCTCCGACATATTCGGTCAGGATAGCCAGCCCGTTGGCGAGACTGCTGCGCTCGGCAGCTTCCCCGAGCTTTCGTATCAGCTGTTCCCGCGATATGCCGCGACTACTCATGCGCGGCGCGGCGGTCTGCAAAGACCAGGCCGCGCCAGTCGGTGAAATCTCCATTACTTTCAGCCCCCGTGCCGGATTCGACGCCCCTGGAACACTCGCCCTGCCGACAGACAGCCAATCAAAGCCGGCATTCCCCGTGCGCAGACCAGGGCACGAATCAATATCTAAACTGTACATCTCCGCCCCTAAAAAGACACGGTGATTGCGGCGCGATTTGCTTGCGCAGCTTTGAGTAGAGTGGCCGCTCTCCTGCGGATTTTCGTCACAATCGCCACCGCAGCCCCATGCGCTGTTCTGTCAACGCATGCCGGTGTTTTTTATGGCTTTTTTGCCAATCGTCAGTTCCGAATCCGGTGCCGGCTGAGGCGTCAGAGACACGCCTAAGGAGTGGCTGCGGCCACTTTCCGACGACTTTCTGCGCCTTCAAAGCCGCGAGCACCCCGAATATTGCCGAGCGAACTTTACTTTCGAATGACGCATGTTGCTAAAATGCACCAAGTTCCACGCACTGGGATGGCAGCAGTGACCTGTATAGATGCAAAGATGATCCAAACTTTATTTGGACTCTCGGAAGTTATATATCCAAGAAATGAGCACTGGAGAAACAACCGTCAGTCGACAAACAGGGAAAAGAGGGCAGCGTCGGTCTTTCCGAATCTAAAATCGTTAAAATTTTCTTTAAAAGTTTCGATCCAGCCCCTCCCCTAGACTCGTCCGGTCGGCTTGGATTCTTGCGTGGATTGGGTGCCGGCACAGCCACGGCGTGTTTGACTCAGGCACTATTTCGATCGGTGTGACAAATCATCAGACGATCGCAGCGGTGCGCAGCGAACCTGGTACCTGCCCGGCAAAATGCAAAAACCCCGCCAGTGTGGCGGGGTTTCCTGTCAGAGGCTTCTCTCGAACGATTTCAGGCGGCGCGGTCAAGCGACCATTTGCGGAGGATTTTTGCGGCGCGCTCCTCGCTGATCTCCACCATGCGGGCGAGCCGGCGCTCGGGGCCTTCCTTGACGCGGCGATTGAAGCCACTGCTGTCGTCGCCGAGATTGAGCAGGTCGTCCGTGCTGTCGAAGCCGAAGTCGGAACCGAAGCCTTCCATGAGGGCACCTCCCGCGGCGCCAGCGGCGGCCGGAGAGAAATCCGGCAGTTCGAGCCCGGCGCCCTCGCCTTCGAGTTGACCCGACCGGCCGCCAAAGCCCATCTGGCGGGCCAGGGGCCGCATACCCAGCCAGACGACCAGGAAGGCGACGACGATGAAGGCCAGCGAGTTGATGATGCCGCCGAGATTGCGCGTCAGCATTTCCATGACGCCCGGCCCGGTCACCGGCTGGTCGAGCAATTGCGTATCGACGAAATCCATTGCGTTCAGCGTGACGACGTCACCGCGGCTCGGATCGACGCCGGCAGCGGACGCGACGATCTTCTGCATGTCCTGGAGATAGGCGTCGATCTTTACCTGATCGGCCGTCTCGCCCACCATGGCCGCCAGGCGACCTCGGTTGACGACGACGGCAATCGACAGCCGCTCGATCGAATAGCTGTTCTTGACGGTCGCGATCGTCTTGCTGTTGATCTCGTAGTTCGTCTGCTCTTCCTTTTTCTCTGCCTCGTCGCTCGACTGCTGGCCTGCACCGCCACGCGGCGCCGCCTGAGGCACGTTCTGCTGCACGGTGGCGGCATTGTCCGGCTGCTGCTGGCTGGACTTCTGCTCTTCCTTGATCACGCGCGTCGAGCGCTCGACCCGCGATTCGGGGTCGAAGACGGTCTCCTGGATCTGCTGGGCATCGGTGTTGAGCGAGGCCGTGACACTGGTGCGGAAATTGTCCATGCCGAGGAACGGCGCGAGTGCGTTGTCGATCTTCTTCTCGAGATCGGTCTGAACGTTCTGCACCACGCCGAGCGACTGATTGAGGGCGCTGCTTGCCGGGTCGTCGCCGGAAGCAAGAAGCTGGCCGGTCGAATCGAGAATGGTGACGTCGTCGACATCGAGACCCGGGACGGACGAAGCAACGAGATGACGGATGGACGAGGCGGCGCCCCGGCCGACCGTCGCGCTCGCGCGAATCATCACCGATGCGGTCGGCGTCTGCTCGGCCTTGCGGAAGCTGCCCCGCTCGGGCATGACGATATGGACACGGGCCGCCGCGATGCCGGAGATCTGCTGGATGGTGCGGGCAATCTCGCCCTCCAATGCACGAACGCGCGTAACCTCCTGCATGAAGGAGGTGAGCCCGAGCGAGCCGACATTGTCGAAAAGTTCGTAACCGGCATTGGCGCTGCTCGGCAGGCCGCGTTCGGCCAGGAGCAGGCGAGCCTTGCCGGTCATGCCGACCGGCACCTGGATGCTGCCGCCATCCGCACCGACCTCGAAGTTGAGATTCGCCTCGGCAAGCGCAATGCTGATCTGGGTGACATCGCTGCGTTCGAGGCCCACATAGAGCGTTTCAAAGGCCGGCTTGTTGACGTAGACGGCAGCGCCGAGAACGAAGCCGATTGCGACGATGCCGGCCACCGCGAGTGCTATCAGCTTGCTCTGCCCGAGATTGCTCAGGTTTTTCGTGAACGTCGAGAATTGATCGAACAGATTCATTCTGTTTCCGCACCCAGTATCGCATGGCACCCTTGCCGGTACTCGACGGCATCATGCGAAGATCCAACATTCTGGTAAGCCAGTATCGATATGCGCGAATCTACCCAGCCCCGGAAGCGAAGCTAGGCGGCGAAACTTGCGCGAACTTGACGAAAACAGTCTCTGGCGATCTCCCGGCGGGTTGCCGGCGGCGCGTCATCTCACAGGGATCCAGCAGCGCCGCGTCTGCGGCGCGGAAGAGTCACTTCAGCCCAAGCACTTGGGCTGAATGGATTCCTGTGAATGAGGGTCGAGAGGAAGCCTTGCCATGCCCCACCGACAAACGCAGTAGCCTACTGTTGTGTACGGTGGCGTCTGATAAGACGTATGGCACTGTAGTGTCAGAACGCCTCGAAATCGCCCGCGGCTTTCGTGAGCGGCTGCGAGTGGCCGTGGCGCAACAGGCCGCTGCCGAGCGCCTTCTTCATGTCGGCAAGCTTGATCAGGTTGACGGCCGTCGAGATATCGACGAGGCACGTGTCGGGGATCGATGCGGTGATCGTGTCGATGAATTCGGCAAGCCCGCGGGTTTTCTGGACCGCAAGGTCGACGCCCTGGAGCACCATCATCTTGTCGGCCGGATCGGTCGCGGACGCAGCACGGCCGCTCCAGAGCTGCGGCTCGATGCGCTCGATGAGATAAGCGACGTCATGGAGCTCCGTGACGATGCGCATCAGCACTTCCGGCAGCGATTCTTCCGCGTGAGGCATGTAGCTCTGGTGATCGGTCTGCATCTTTTTTCTCACGTGGTCTTGAAGGAAACTCTTGCAGCCCCGCTGGGCGGCTCGCGCGCGATCAGAAGAACTCGATCGAGCTTTCCACCGGCTTCGGCGCGGGCGCCGGCCGCTGGTCCTGATGGATGGCGCGTTGGGCTTCCACACCAGTCAGGGCGTACTGCCGGGCACGGCCTGTCACAGGCCAGTATTCCAGCTTGCGGCCATGTTCTCCACCGGTGCTCTCGCCGACAATGCGGATGCCTTCGTCAAGCAAGAACTCTCGGGCGAAGGCCGCGTTCTGCTCGCCGACATTCGAGAACCGTGCGATCGTCTTTGCTCCGCCGAAAATCTTCGCCTCGAGGCGATCGCGGCGCGCGCCCTGCTTCAAGAGACCGTTGATCAGCAGTTCCATGAGATGCACGCCGTAGCGCGTCGCATCACCCGCCGATGTCGGCGACGTCGACGAGCCCGGCAGCAGGAAGTGGTTCATGCCGCCGACGCCCGCCACCGGGTCGCGCATGCAGGCGGCCACACAGGAGCCGAGAATGGTCGAGAGAACGACATCCGGATCGTTGACGACCTTGAACTCGCCCTGGATGACATGCACACGCCTGCCGGCGGCCTCCAGCATCATTTCAGTGCCCCGAATACGGCCTCGATCGCTGCCTTCATCTTTTCGATGGTGAACGGCTTGGCGAGAACGTTGTTGGCACCGAGCGCGGCGGCCTTCTGGACCAGCGCCCGGTCGCCCTGAGCGGTCAGAATGATGAAGGCCGCCTTTTTGGTGTTCGGGTTGGAGCGAACCGCCTGCAGCAACCCGAGACCGTCCATCTTCGGCATGTTGAAGTCCGAGATGACCAGGTGGTGCGGGTTTTGCGCCATGATCTTCATGCCCTGCTCCCCGTCGCCGGCGGCAGTGATCTGCTTGAAGCCGAGTTGCTGCAGGGCATCGCCCAGGAGCAGGCGGCTTGTGACCTGATCGTCGACGATCAGAACCTTAATCTTTTCGGCGATGGACATTATTCGCTTCCTTCCTTCCGGGCTGCTGCCGTCTTCAATATCTCCTCCCCGATCGATCCGAGGGGGAGCTGCGTTTCGACAGCACCCAATTCATGGGCCACTCTGGGCATTCCGTAGACGACACAAGTCTTTTCGTTTTGTCCGAAGGTGCGCGCCCCGGCGTGCCGCATCTTGAGGAGACCGGCCGCGCCGTCGCGCCCCATGCCGGTCAGAATCACACCGATTGCATTGCGCCCCGCCAGTTCGGCGACCGAATCGAACAGGACGTCGACCGATGGGCGGTGTCCGTTGACGGGCTCCCGGTCAATCAGCCTGCAGCATGGCGCCGAGGCATTGGCGACCTGCAGGTGCCGGTCGCCGCCGGGCGCCAGATAGACCTTGCCGACTTCGAGCCGGGCGCCGTCGGTCGCCTCCAGGACGCTCGGCGCGCAGAGCCGGTTCAGCCGCTCGGAAAAGCTCTTGGTGAACGTGTGCGGCATATGCTGGGTGATCACCGTCGGCGGGCAATTCGCCGGGAACTTTTGCAGGACCGCGATCAGGGCCTCCACACCGCCGGTCGAGGCGCCGATCGCGATGATCTTGCGGCCGGCTCTATAATCGGAGACTGTCCCCACGGCCGGGGCGGATGCCGCCCGGTTGCTGGTGATCATCGATTTGCGCTGCGAGCGCGCGGCCGCCTTGACCTTTTCGACCAGCCCGCCGAACGGATTCGGATCGCCGGGATGCGGCTTGCCGACACAATCGAAGGCACCGATTTCGAGGGCGGCGATCGTTGCCTCGGCGCCCTTGTGGGTCAGCGTCGAGACCATGATCACCGGCATGGGCCTGAGCCGCATGATCTTATCGAGGAACTCGAGGCCGTTCATGTTCGGCATCTCGATGTCGAGTGTGATGACATCGGGATCGAGCTGTTTGATGGCCTGGCGCGCCTCGAGCGCATCGGCTGCCTGGCCGACGACCTTTACCTCCGGATCGGCGTTGAGCACGGCGGAGATGAGGCCCCGCATTGTGGGCGAGTCGTCGACGACGAGAACGCGGGCGGGAGCGTTCATGCCCGACCTCCATGAAATTTGCCGGTGTGGCGATAGGTGGTGACGCCGATGTTGTCGAAGATCGCTTTGGCATCCCCCGAGACGCGCTCCGAGTGGCCGATGTAAAGATGTCCGCCCGTATCGAGCATGCCTGCGAACCGCGACCAGATCTTCATCTGCGTCGGCTCGTCGAAGTAAATCACGACGTTGCGGCAGAAGATCACATCGAAAGGCCCCTTGACGGGCCATTGCGCCATGAGGTTGAGCTCGTTGAAGGTGATCAGCCGCTTGACGCGGTCATCGATCTGCCACTTGCCGCGACCGCCGATCTCGGTCTCGCGGAACCACTGCTTGCGCATGGCGGGGCTTACCGTTTCGAGCGCGGTCGCGTCATAGGCGCCGGCCCGGGCAAGCGCGAGGATCTTCGGATCGATGTCGGTTGCGAGAATGCGGAAATCATAGTCGGCGGCGTTCGGCAGCAGCGACAGCACCGTCAGCGCGATCGAATAGGGCTCCTGACCGTCCGAACAGGCCGCCGACCAGATACGGACCCGGCCACCGTTCTTCGCCCGGGCGATCAGGCCCGGCAGGACATCCGTCTTCAGGTGCTCGAAATGATGGTTTTCGCGAAAGAAGCGGGTGAAGTTCGTCGTCAGGTGCGAGAGCATGTCGCGGCGCGCTGCGGCGCCGGCCGGCGAGGCGACGAGCTGGCAATAGTCGCGGAAGCCCTTGAGGCCGAGATTGCGGATGTGTTTCGACAGCCGTGAATAGACCAGCGATGCCTTGGATTCATTCAGATAGATGCCGGCATCCGCATAGATCATCGCCGCGATGTCGGTAAGGTCGCGACGCGTCAGCGGATATTCGCCGGCCGCAAGGCATTCGTCCGGCGACAGCTTCTGCTCGAAAGTGGCCTGGACTCTCATGCTGCTTCCCTTTCCTCTTGCGGGAAGACCGAGTCGAGTTCGACGAGGCAGATCATCCGCCCCTCCACCGCCAGGACGCCACGGGCAAAACTCCTTTCGAAGTCCGATGCAATATCCGGGGTCGGCTGGATGTCGGCATCCGAAACGGTCAGAATGTCGGAGACGGCATCGACCAGAAGCCCCACCACCTGGCTCTTCACCTGGGCGACGATGATCACATGGCGAACCGTCGGCTCGGCCGGCTTCATGCCGAGGCGCGCCGAAAAGTCGATGATCGGCAGCACCGCGCCCCGCAGGTTGATGACGCCAAGCATGTAGTTCGGCGCGTGCGGCATCGCGGTCGCGGGCGTCCAGCCGCGAATTTCGCGGACCGCCATGATGTTGACGCAGTATTCCTGGCCGCCGACGCGGAAAGCGATCAGCTCCCGTCCGCCAGTCGTCAGATTTTTTGCGGCATAGGTCATAGGTATTATCCGGCTGCAGCAAGGGACATTTCGGGTTTCAGGGAGTGCCCGCGCGAGGCGCCGACGATCGCATCGACATCGAGGATGAGCGCCACGCGCCCGTCGCCGAGAATGGTCGCCGCCGCAATGCCCGGAACATGGGTGTAGTTCGCCTCGAGGCTCTTGATCACCACCTGGCGCTGGCCCTGGATGGCATCGACCATCAAAGCGCGCTGGCCACCGCCTTCGGACTCGACGAGCAGCGCCACGCCTTCGACCGGATTGGCCTGGATGGCGCGGAAGTTCAGGATGCGGCCGACATCGACCAGCGGGCAGAAGGAGTTGCGGATCGAGATCAGTCGCTGGGCGGCACCGAAGCTGTGAATCGCCGAAGCCTCGGGCTGAAGCGTTTCGACGATCGCCGTCAGAGGCACGACGAGCGTCTGGTTGGCAACCGTCACCACCATGCCGTCGAGGACGGCGAGCGTCAGCGGCAGGCTCATCGTAAAGACGGAGCCCTGCCCCGGCTTCGACGAGATATTGATACGTCCGCCAAGCGCCTGGATCGAGCGCTTGACGACGTCCATGCCGACGCCGCGACCGGATATGTCGGAGATCTTGTCGGCGGTCGAGAATCCGGCATGGAAGATCAGATTGTCGATTTCCTCGTCCGAGAGGTTTGCGTCGGCGGCGATCAGATCGTTGTCGATCGCCTTTTGCCGGACCTTCTCGCGGTTGATGCCAGCACCGTCGTCGGCAAGTTCGATGACGATGCGGCCGGAACGGTGTTTCGCCGTCAGCCGCACCGTGCCTTCCGGGTTCTTGCCGGCGGCGACGCGCTTTTCCGGCGTTTCGAGGCCGTGGTCGACCGCATTGCGGATCATGTGGGTGAGCGGCTCGGCAAGCTTGTCGATGACGGTCTTGTCGACCTCCGTGTTCTCGCCCTCGGTGACAAGGCGCACCGACTTGCCAGTCATGTCAGCGATTTCGCGCACGATACGCGACATGCGCTGGAAGACTGGCTTCACCGGCTGCGCGCGGATCGCCATGACGCTGTCCTGGATCTCGCGGGTGAGCTGCTGCAGCTCCTCGAGCCCCATATTGATCGACGAGGTGCCGTTCGTATCGTTCTCGATGACGCTCTGCGACAGCATCGCCTGGTTGATGACGAGCTCGCCGACCAGGTTGATCAGGCGATCGACGCGATCGAGATCGACGCGGATCGTCGGGGTGGCGGCGGAGGCCGCCGCCTGCTGTGCAGCCGCCTGTGCCGCAGAGGCGGAGGCCGCACTCCTGGTGCTCTCGGCGGGCGTGCGTGCGGCCTTGGCCATCTGCAGGACGTTGCTCGCGGTCGCCGCGGCGGATACGGCCTCGTCGCGAACCGCGCGCTGCTGGGTGGCAAGCTGCTCATCATCGTCGGCCGCGCCGGTCGAGGCGGGCACCTCTTCATCGAGCAGCGACAGGTCGAAAGGAACGGGCTGCATCGGCAGTTCGTCGCCCGCGCCGGCGTGATCGCCGCCAGCCAGCGTCACGTCGAGCTCGCAATCCCATTCGGCGAACTCAAACACGGAGCGGATCGCGTCTTCGCCCTTGTCGGTCTT
This sequence comes from Sinorhizobium fredii USDA 257, assembly GCF_000265205.3. NCBI lineage: Bacteria > Pseudomonadati > Pseudomonadota > Alphaproteobacteria > Hyphomicrobiales > Rhizobiaceae > Ensifer > Ensifer fredii. The sequence goes on along the minus strand of NC_018000.1, from coordinate 328,192 downwards.
CAGCGAAATCTTCCAGGCGAAATAGGCCGCCTCCGGATTCATGCTGCCGAGCGCCGGCAGTTCGTCCATGTCGCAATGGATGCTCATCTCGCCGAGGCGCGAGAGATCGCGCAGCAGCAGCGTCGCGTCGTTGCCCTTGGCATAGAGTTCAGACTTCGGCCTGAAGAGGACCTCAAAGGTCGTCGGCTCGATCGCCGGAGGCTCGCTCGCCTCGAAGTCGTCGAACGAGAAGGCAACCGGCTGGAAGCCTTCCTCGTTCACGGCCGCTGCGGGTGCCGGCGCCGGTACCGGCGTGGCAGCCGGCGCTTGCTTTGCGACCGGCTCGGCAACGGCCGTCTGCGGCAATTCACCATTGGCGAGCGCCTCGAGTTCCTTGATCAGCTGCCGGCTGCGCACCTCGTCGACGCTGCCGCCGTCCCGGGCGGCATTGGTAAGATCGGCAAGCACGTCCGCCGATTTCAGCATGACCTTGAGGACGTCCTGATTGGGTTCAAGCCGGTTGGATCGAACGCAATCGAGTGTCGTCTCGAACACATGCGCGAAGGAGACGAGGTCGTCCAGCCCGAACGCACCGGCGCCACCCTTGATCGAGTGGACCGCGCGGAAGACGGCATTGACCGTTTCGGGATCGCGGTCGCCATCGTTGAGCTTCAGGAGACCCGACTCCAGTTCCGCGAGCTGCTCCTCGCATTCCTGGAAGAAAATCTCTTTGATTTCGTTCATATCCATTGGAGGCTACCCTCGGATTTCAGGCCGTTACGCGCTCGATGGCATCGATCAGCTTGGTCGGGTCGAACGGTTTGACGATCCAGCCGGTGGCGCCCGCCTGCCGCGCACGGTTCTTCTTCTCGGCGTCGCTTTCGGTGGTGAGCACGAGGATGGGAACGGCGCGATAGCGGTCGTTCTTGCGCACGCCCTCGATGAAGCCGAAGCCATCGAGGCGGGGCATGTTGATGTCCGTGACGATCACGTCCGGATTGGCGGTCTCCAGCACTTCGAGGCCTTCGACGCCATCCTCCGCCTGGATCGTTTCGAAGCCGGCATTGTTGAGGGTGACAAGAAGCATGTTCCGGATTGTCCGGGAGTCGTCCACAGTCAGAACTCTCTTCTTCATTTCTCAAATCTCCTTTGCCATCAGGGGCGCAATGTCCACCCCGATGAGCTGTGTCGTTTTAACGAAAGCGTCCGACACCTTGGCGAAGGTGAAGGACAACCGATCCTCTTCCCAACGTCTTGCGCCGGCCATCAGCACCTGTGCGCAGAGCGTTCCGACCCGCTCGACGGCGGAAGCATCGATCTCGACCGGCGACCCCTTGAGCGATAGCAGCCTTTCATGCAGCGCCGTCGCCTCGTTCAGGTCCAAGACCGAAGCGAGCTTCAGCGATTTCTTTGCGGTGTTCCTGCTGGCCATTCTGTCCTCGGCTGACCTGTTCCCTGAAACTAGCGCCGCCAGGCGGCGACCTGCCGCCCGGAGGCGGCGTCATCGCTGAACGGCATCGCTGCTTCGTCCTCATCAATTTGCGGCGGAAGCGCGGGCGGCAGGGCGAATGTCGAAGCCCTCAATCCGGCCTGGCGCTCGAAGCGAAAGCGACGGATCGTCTGTCCCAACTCCAAAATGGTGCCGTGAAGATCCTCGGTCGAAGCCGCTGCCTCGCCGGCGAGCGCCGCGCTTCGGCTCATCGCCTTCGAGATGCCGCCGATGTCTGAGGCCGCAGCGGCCAGATCGCCAACCTGGGATTCCGCCTCACGGGCGATGCCGGAGACGGCGGCATTGATGGAGATCACCTGGTCGACGATGCTGCTGATCGCGTTCTGCGTCTGACCGACGATCTCGACGCCGGCTTCGACCTGCGACTTCGTGCCGTTGACGAGCTGCTTAATCTCGCGCGCCGCTTCGCCCGAGCGCTGCGCAAGCGCTCTCACCTCCTGGGCGACGACCGCGAAGCCCCGGCCGCTGTCGCCGGCGCGTGCCGCCTCGATGCCGGCATTCAGGGCCAGAAGATTGGTCTGGAAGGCGATCTCGTCGATCACGCCGATGATCTGGCCGATCTTTTCCGCAGAAGCTTCGATATCGGCCATGGCGGAAATTGCCTGGCCGGCGATCTCGCCGCTGCGTTCGGCCGCGTGGCGCGTCTCGTTGGTCTTGGCCTCGGCCGCGCTGATCCTCATCGCGCCCGAGCGCATGCGATCGGTCATCGCACCAAGCGCTGCGACCTGGCCGGTCAGTGCCTCGGCCTCGCCGCCGGCCGAGCCGGAAAACTCACTCGTGCGGCTGCGAAGACTTTCCACCATGCTCTCGGCGGCCGCGGCGCGTTTGTCTCCGGACAGGAGGGCTTGCTGGATCTGATCCAGGGCGGCATTCAGCCCGGCAACGATCGGCCGATAGACGTCCGGCGCGTCCGTCGGGAGGCGAGCGCCGAGGTCACCGGTGCCGAGTGCCTGGATGAAGTCCGAAAAGAGCGCCGTGACTTCGGACTCGTCGCCCTTGCGCTGCTCCGAGAGCTGGCGCTGTTGCTGCTGGCGGAGCGCGTTGAAGCGAAGCGACACCGCAATCTCGCTGTCGACGCAGGCGGCGCGGACGAGTGCGGCGACGAGACGGCAGAGCTCGTTCCTGCGTGCCTTGCCGAACGGAAGCAGGGATTTGGGCCAGGCCTCCTCGATGGCGCCGACGATGAGATGCTCCAGCACGACCGCATGGCTTGCAAGTTGCCAGCGCGGGTCGAGGCCCATGCGGGCTTCCGTGTCGGCGAGCACCTTGACGCGCTCGGCATAGAGCCCGTCGAAACGGGCATCGGTCAGCACATTCCAGTGCGAAGATTGAAGATCGTGAAGCCGGTCGAGCTGGCGATCGTTGTCGAAATGGCGAATGGCGTCCGGATTGGTCTGCAGTCGATGGAAAAGGTCGCGCAGCGCAAGCTCTATGCGCGGCGACAGGGCCTGGCGATGATCACGCAGAAGCGCACAGGCTGCTTCGTCGAGGCCGGCAAAGCGCAGGCGCTCGAGCAAGCTGCCTGCCTGGCTCTTCCTTGCCTGTTCTGACGCTTCCTGCTGCACGCTGTTCCCCGGCCTGATGCGTAGTCGAAATTAGCCTTGGGGGAGATGTGGCCCGCTGAACGGGCTGTGGCCGGTCACGCCCAGTCGGTAAGACCGGCGCGCCTGAGCATTCTTGATCGTCCATCTCGCAAGTAATTTCGGTGGAAATGCATACCGGACCGGAACCGGTACGGCGGTACGGCATCATGCCTTGAGAGAAGCTGAGACTTCCTAATTCCGACGTGTGGGACCATGTTTATGGTTAATTCCTTGCTTGAAGGTTAACGGTTCCTGGCCCGTAATCGGAATCGCTAAAATTCAACCAAGACGTTATTCGCCGCGGTCTTGCACCGTTTTACTGTGCGGAAGACAACAGGTTTTTAATCACAAGAGTTTAGAATTGCGGTTCTACTTGCCGTCCAGTATCGAAGCAGGTGTCAAATGGGCGCGAACCGCGCGAGCTGGACCATCACAGGCACAAGGCGACATCATGAAGATGCGCCCACGGATATGAGCAATGATTGTTCTTGGAATTAGCGCCGCTACTACCGCAATCCTCGCAATGACGGCGATCTCCATCGTCATCAATCTCGAACATAGACGAGCAGCGGATCGAAACATTTTCTGACGGTCGGTCGCCTGGCCAGCTCCCAAGAAGATCCGTCGGTTCTACTTCATCGATCTATGGACAGGCATTTGCGACTGCAGCCGCCCTATACATGCTCGGCGGTCAAGCGTTGCCATTCCCGCGCATAATCGACATAGGCTTGCGGAATTGCTGCCGAGAGGGCTTCCGCCCCGGTCCGGATGTGGGCACCTGCGACAAGGCAGGCGGCACCGAGGCTCGTTCCGGTGCTGCTCAGCCTGTTGACGAGCACCGACCGGCCGGTCGCAGCGGCCAGCATCCGCAGATAGGCCGAATTTACCGCGAAAGGCCCCTCCACGACGATTCCCCCCCTGGCGCCGATGAGATCGAGGCAGGTCGCCGTCATCAGGGCGAGATGGAACGAAACGGCGGCGAGCCGCTCGGCAGGGGTGAGCCCTGCTTCATCCACCGTCCAGCGCGACCGTGCCGAGGGAAAGGGACCGGAGCCGCCCGGCACCGACGGCAGTAGCATGCAGCCTTCCGCAAAAACGCGCGCCTCGGCCTCGGCCGAGACCTCCGGCGGATTGTCGCCGACGAGCATCGAGAAGGCGCGGCCGCCCATGAAGCGGGCGGAGGGCACCGGTTCGCCAAGCGCGTTGACATTGATCAACGTGTCGCGGGTTTCATCTAGCTCCACTTGGTCGCCGCCAACCGCCAGCATGACCACCCAGGTTCCCGTCGAGACGACGGAGAAAGGCGCGCGCCGCGTCAAGAGATGCGGCAGAAGCGAGGCGTTCGAATCGTGAATGCCGCAATAGACCGGCAGCCCGGATGGCAGGCCCGTTGCCGCGGCCAAGGGCGGCAGCAATCCCCCGATCACGTCGCCCGCCTTGCGAACGGGCGCAAAGAGTGGTGTCCAGCCCTGCGCCTCGGTCAATGTCGAGAACGTCGCCGCCTTGGGGTTCCACAGATCGGTGTGGCAGCCGAGCGAGGTCAGTTCGTTCGTTGCCACGCCGGTGAGGCGGTAGGACCAGTATTGCGCATAGGTCACGATGGTCGCGACCCTGTCGAAGTACTCCGGAAACAGCCGCTGCTGCCAGAAGAGCTGCGCGCCGACATTGAGCCCCATCGGCAGGCGTGCCGATCCGGTTTCAGAGAAGGGCGGGCGTGCCTGGCCATATTCCTCGGCGAGCGCGTCCGGTCCGGCAAACTCGTAGTCGAGGACAGGCAGCGCGAGTCCACCGGCAGCGTCGAGCAGCACAGCGGTCGCGCCATGCGTCGTCACGGAGATCGCTTCCACCGGGTGTTCACGGTGCAGCGCCGCGAGACCGTCGAGAATGAAGCGCCAGAGATGGTCGACGTCGAAGTGGGGGTAGAGACCTTCCCCGACGACGACATTGGGCATCTTGCGGACGGCGATCTCCTCGAAACGCTCGAGGTCGACCAACGCGACCTTGGCGTTAGTCTTGCCGATATCGATGATGGCGACGGTCTTCATGTCAGCTAAGGTGGAAGACGGTCTGGAGCGGCACGGCGACCGGCTCGTTATTGGCGCGGGTTTCCATGATATCGGCCATGTAGGCCCACCATTTCCGCATGACCGGATGCGAGGGCAGATCGGCCATCCTGTGGTCCTCTGCTCGCCAAAGCACGCCGAACAGCAGGTTGGTCTCCTCGTCGAGATGGATCGAATAGTCGGAGATGCCGGCGTCTTTCAGCAGATCCACCAGTTCGGGCCAGATTGCATCATGGCGCGCTCTATATTCCTCGGCCATGCCCGGGTTGAGGCGCATGCGGAAGGCGTATTTTTCCATCGGAGAAACCTCAGTGCGCGAGACGGCGGCGGGCGCGCTTCCACAGGATCGGCAAGGCGATGACCGAGATCAGCAGCAGGCCGATGAAGATCGACATGACGATGCCGGGAACGTTCAACAGGCCGAAGCCGAAGGTGACCATGCCCATGATCAGCGCCGCCAGCACGACGCCCGGTATGGTGCCCGAGCCGCCGAGAATGTTGACGCCGCCGAGCACCACCATGGTGACGACCTCGAGCTCCCAACCGAGCGCGATCGAAGGCCGGGTCGAGCCGAGGCGGGAGGTGAGGCAGATCGAGGCAAGCCCGGCCATCAGGCCGGTCAGCAAGAACAGTGCGAACTTCACCCGCGCCACGCGGACGCCCGAAAAGAGCGCGGCCGTCTGGTTGTTGCCGATCGCATAGACGGCGCGGCCGAAATTCGTCTTGTGCAGGAGCACGCCGTAGACGACGGCGAGCAGCACGAAGAGGGTGAACTCGAAGGAAAAGACCCACCAGACATAACCCTGGCCGAACCAGGCGAAGCTTTCGGGATAGCCGGTAAACGCCTGGTCGCCGAGAACGATGAAGGACAGGCCGCGAAACAGGCTCATGGTGCCGATCGTCACGACGATCGACGGCAGGCCGAGGCCGGTGATCAAGAGGCCGTTGACGGCGCCGCAGACAAGCCCGACGCCGAGACCGATCGCCACGAGTGCCGGCGTGTCGAATCCGAATTGCACGGCATAGCCCATGGCCGTCGAGGCGAGTGCAATGACCGAGGCGACCGAGAGATCTATCTCGCCCGAGATGATCACCAGCGCCATGGCGAAGGCGATCATCGCCTTTTCGGTGAAGTTGAAGGTGGCGTCGGACAGATTCCATGGATCGAGGAAATAGGGCGACGCAAAGGAATTGCCGAGGAAGATGAGGGTCGCGACCACGATGAGCAGCGTTTCCCAGCTCTTCATCAGGCGAGCGCCGCGCCCCTCGAGGCGATCCGGGATATTGCGGGGAGAGAGTTGAGCGTGCGCCATCAGACCGCCTCCGCTTTCCTGAGAATGACCCTGCCCTTGCGCCGCTCGGCCCGGGCGTTGACGGCAACGGCGATGATGATCACCGTTCCGGAGATCGCCATCTGCGCAAAGGGCGAGATGTTGATGACCGGCAGCGCGTTCTTGATGACGCCGAGGAAGAGCGCGCCGAGCACGGCGCCTGCCACCGAGCCGATGCCGCCGGCGATCGAAATGCCGCCGATAACGCAGGCCGCGATGATGTCGAGCTCGAAGCCGGCGGCGATATCGACATAGGCGACCGCATAGCGCGACACCCAGAGATAGCCGGAGAGGCCGGCGAGCGTACCCGAGAGGCAATAGGCGAAGAAACGGGTGCGGCCGACATCGATCCCCGTATAGACGGCGGCATGCGGATTGCCGCCGACCGCATAGAAGGCGCGACCGAGCGGCGTGCGGCCCATGACCAGGAACATCACTGCGATCATCAGGAGCGACAGCCAGGAGAGCACCGGCACGCCGGCAAGAGCCAGCCGCGGCAGGGCCTTGAAGGTGTCGCTCATCTCGTGCGCATTGATCCACTTGCCGTCGGTCAGAAGAAAGATCAGGCCGCGATAGATCGTCAGCGTTCCGAGGGTGACGACGATCGGCGGGATGTCGAGCTTCCAGACGAGCGTTCCGTTGATCATGCCGAGCAGACCGCCGAGCGCCATGGCGGCAAGAATGATGAGCGGGATCGGTAGGCCGGGAAAGGCCGCGTTCAGCATGGCCGCAACCATGCCGCAGAGCGCCAGGTTCGCCGCCATCGACAGATCGATGCATCGGGTGAGGATCACCGCCATCTGGCCGAGCGCCAGGATGATCAGGATCGACGTGTCGTTATAGACGCGGGCAAGATTCGAAGGCGCCACGAAACCAGGAAAGCGCAAGGCGATCAGGGCAAGCAGCACGACGACCGCCACGACGAGCAGGATTTCGCGATTCTTGAGGAGCTTGGTGATCATGCGGCCCTCCCGCTAAGCTGCGTTTCGATGCCGGCCGCTGCGCGCACGAGCTTTTCTGCGGTCAGTTCCGATCGCTCGAAGCGGCCGGCAATCCGGCCTTCGCGCATGACGATGACACGGTCCGACATGCCCATGATCTCGGGAATTTCCGATGAGACCATGATGACGCTCAAGCCCTGCGCCGCGAGTTCGCTCATGAAGGCGTGGACGGCGGCCTTGGAGCCGATGTCGATGCCCTTCGTCGGTTCGTCGAGGATGATGACTTTGGGCTTGGTCGCTAGCCACTTGGCGATCACCACCTTCTGCTGGTTGCCGCCGGAGAGTGTGCCGACGTCCTGATCGAGCGAAGCGGCGCGCAGGTCGAGGCGCGAGGTGTATTCGCGCGCCAAGGCAAATTCGTTGGCAAGCTTCAGGAAGCCCGAGCGTGACGTGTGCGAGAGCGACGGCAGGGTGACGTTCTGGAAGATCGGCATGCCGATGATCGCGCCCTGCCGGCCGCGCTCTTCCGGCACGTAGACGATGCCGGCGCGGATCGCCTCGGCCGGGTTGCGGATCACCAGTACATTTCCGTCAAGCTTGACCGCACCGGCCGAGGGCCGGGTGATGCCGATGAGCGACTGCATGAACTCCGAGCGCCCGGCGCCGACCAGACCGTAGAAGCCGAGGATCTCGCCGCGCCTCAGCTCGAAATTGATGTCCTCGAATTCGGTCGGATGGCGGTAGCCGGAAACGGTCAGCACCGGCTCACCGATCTTGACCTCCTTCTTCGGGTAGACGGAGTCGACGGCACGGCCGACCATCATGCGGACGAGATCGTCCTGGCTGGCGTCGGCGATCAGCCCCTCGCCGACCATCGTCCCGTCGCGGAAGACCGTGTAGCGGTCGGCGATCCGGAAGATCTCGTCGAACTTGTGGCTGATGAAGAGGATTGCCTTGCCGTCGGCCTTGAGCCGCTCGATCAGCGCATAGAGCTCGTGGATCTCCTTGTGCGAGAGCGCCGCCGTCGGCTCGTCCATGATGACCACGCGGGCGTCGACGGAGAGGGCGCGGGCGATCGCCACCAAGTGCTTCTTGGCAATACCGAGATCGCGCAGCCGGATCGTCGGGTCGAAGTCCGCACCTGCCCGGTGCAGCAGAGCCGCGGCGTCGGCGTTCAGCTTCTTCCAGTCGATCAAGCCGAACCGGTTGCGCGGGGCATGGCCGAGAAAGATGTTTTCCGCGACCGAGAGCTCGTCGAAGAGGACCGTCTCCTGATGGATCGCGGTGACGCCGGCGCGCGCCGCAGCAAGGGCGGTCGGGAATGTCGTTTCCGTCTCGGCGACGCGGATCACGCCGGACTCCGGCTGGTAGATGCCGGTCAGGATCTTGACGAGCGTCGACTTGCCGGCACCGTTCTCGCCGATCAGCGCCGTCACCGAACCCGGATAGAGCGCGAGAGAGACTTCGGAGAGTGCGCGCACGCCTGGGAAGGACTTCGATATGCCCTCAAGCGTGATGGCGGGCGTCGCCGTTACTGATTTGGTATCGTGAAGCAAAGCCATTTCCGCCGGTTCATCAGGGACTCTCCGGCAGAAGCCGGATGGACAGCCGGCGCGGAGATCACACCCCTGCGCCGGCGATGATCGAAGATCAGAAGATCTTGGCGAATTCCTCAACGTTCGAGGCATCATAGACGAACGGGTCGGCCATGGCGCCTTCGTTATTGTCGTCGAGCTTGACGGTTCCCATGCGGCCCATCTTCAGCTCCGCGCCGGGCTTGGCTTCGGCACCGTTGATGATGTCATAGGCGATCATCGTCGCCGAATAGCCGAGGTCGATCGGGTTCCAGATCGCGAAGGACTTCGAGGCGCCGGACTTCACATGACCGGCCATTTCGGATGGCAGTCCGAGACCGGTAACGTTGATCTGGCCGATCTTGCCGGCGTCGGTGACGGCCTGAGCGGCCGCGACGATGCCGACTGAGGTCGGAGCAATGATCGCCTTCAGGTTCGGATGGGACTGGATGAGGCCTTGCGTCTCACGGTAGGACTTGTCGGCCAGGTCGTCACCATAGACGGTGGCCACGACATTGATGCCCTCGTAGTTGCCCTGGACCTTCTTCATCTCGGCGATCCAGGTGTTCTGGTTGGTTGCGGTGGCCGAGGCCGAGAGCACGGCGACGTCGCCGCCTTCCGGCAGGTTGTCGGCGGCGAGCTTGATGATCATGTTGCCGATCAGCGGGCTCGACGACGGGTTGAGGTGCATCAGCCGGCCTTCCTTGGCGACACCCGAGTCCCAGGAAATGACCTTGATGCCGCGGTCCATCGCCTTCTTCAGCGCCGGCACGAGAGCATCGGTGTCGTTGGCCGAAACCGCGATCGCATCGACCTTCTGGGCGATCAGCGAGTTGATCACCTCGATCTGACCTTCGGCGGTCGTCGAGGTCGGGCCGGTATAGATGATCTCGACGTCGCCGAGTTCCTTGGCCGCTTCCTGGGCACCCTTGTTGGCAGCCTCGAAGAAGCCGATGCCGAGCGCCTTGACGACGAGCGCGATCTTCTTGTTCTCCGCATGGGCGGCATTCGCCATGAGCGCGACCGCGACGGCGGCCGTCACCATCAATGATTTGAGAATTTTCATCACTATCTCCTCCCTTGGGCCCATGCATCCGGAGTGGATGCATCATTCGACCCGACAACTCCATCCGGCGGTCTTGCTACCGGCTTGCGCCCAGCAAGGCCGCCTCCCATTCCCCCTCCCCATCCGCTCAGGCGGATGTCGAAGCAGTTTGCGCGTCGGCCTTCGGCTTCGCATTGGCGATGACGAGGTTGACGCCGGCGCTTTCGAGCATCGAGGCATGTCTGTCCTCGATGCCCGAATCGGTGATCACAGTGGCGATGCGCTTGAGCCCGCAGAGAATGAGGCTTGAGCGCTTGTGAAATTTCGAGGAATCGACCAGCACGACCAGTTCGTCGGCCTGGTCGATCAGCTTCTGCTCGGCCTGGATCAGCAGCGGATCGGCCTCCATCAGGCCGAGCGGCCCGAGCCCCTGCGCGCCCATGAACATGCGCCGCGCATAGAAGTTGCGCGTCACGTCATTGTCGAAGGGGCTTAGAATAATGTTCTGCTCGCGGTAGATCGTCCCGCCCGAAAGCATCACGGTATTCTTCGAGTGCTTGAGCAGGTGCTCGGCGATCGGGAAGGAATTGGTGAAGACCTGCATCCGGCGGTTGGCAAGAAAATGCACCATCTGGAAGGTTGTCGTGCCGCCATTGATGATGATCGGCTCGCCGTCCTGGCAGAGCGCCACAGCCTCCCGGGCGATCGCCTGCTTCTCCCGCGCATGCAAACCTTCGTTGACGCTGAAGGGGCGGCCGGCAAGGCCGACGAATTGCGGCGGATTGATCGCTTCGGCACCGCCGCGCACCCGGCGCAGGCGCTTCTGCACATGCAGCGCCGCCACATCGCGGCGGATCGTCGCCTCCGAGCTGCCTGTCAATTCGACGAGCTCGGGCACGGTCACGACCGGCTTTTCCTGCACTGCCGACAGGATGATCCTATGTCTTTCTTTCTCGTGCATGCGCTCCTCCAATGTCCTGCATGCTTCCATCAGTCCCGCGCATTGTCAATCAGTTTCGATCATGTTTTTTCATTGTGCGCTGCAATATGAACGTTGTTGATCGTTTTTGATTGACATCTGCGCATCGAGCATGTGATCTGATGCCGATCATATCGTCGCGGCCTCGAGTGCCGACGGCTAGCTTACCGGGAGGAATTCGAGATGCTCGACAAGCAACAGGGCGCACGCCTGGCCAATCTCTGGGACGACGCCAAGGCGGCGGGAATGAGCGAGCCGGAGCGGCTTCTCTACCGGTCCAATCTGCTCGGCTCGGACAAGCGGATCACCAATTACGGCGGCGGCAACACCTCGGCAAAGGTGATGCAGAAAGACCCGCTCACCGGCGAGACGGTCGAGGTCCTCTGGGTCAAGGGCTCGGGCGGCGACGTCGGCACGATCAAGATGGACGGCTTCGCGACGCTCTACATGGACAAGCTCCGGGCGCTGAAGAGCATCTATCGCGGCGTCGAGTTCGAAGACGAAATGGTCGGCTACCTGCCGCATTGCACCTTCAACCTTAATCCGCGCGCCGCCTCGATCGACACGCCACTGCATGCCTATGTGCCGAAGGCGCATGTTGACCACATGCATCCGGACGCGATCATTGCCATCGCCGCTTCGAAAACCAGCCGGGAACTGACGAAAAAGATCTTCGGTGACGAGATCGGCTGGCTGCCGTGGAAGCGGCCGGGCTACGAACTCGGGCTCTGGCTCGAAAAATTCTGCCTCGATAACCCGAAGGCGCGCGGCGTCGTGCTCGAAAGCCATGGCCTCTTCACCTGGGGCGACACGGCGAAGGAGGCTTACGAGACAACGATCGAGATCATCAACCGGGCGATCGCCTGGTTCGAGGCGGAAAATACGGCGCCCGCCTTCGGCGGAGAGGCGCGGCCGGTGCTCGCCGCTGGCGAGCGCGAGGCCATCGCCAAGCGGCTGATGCCGGTGATCCGCGGCCTGATCAGCGCCGAGGAAAAGAAGGTCGGCCATTTCGACGACAGCAAGGCGGTGCTCGATTTCGTAACCTCGACGAGCCTGGAGCCGCTCGCGGCGCTCGGCACGAGTTGCCCGGACCATTTCCTGCGCACCAAGATCCGGCCGCTGGTGGTCGATTTCGACCCCACGCAGCCGGATGTCGAAAAGACGCTTGCCGGCCTGCCCGAGGCAATTGCCGCCTACCGCGCCGACTATGCGCGCTACTACGAGCGCTGCAAGCGTGCCGACAGCCCGGCGATGCGCGACCCGAACGCCGTTGTCTATCTGGTGCCCGGGGTCGGCATGATCACCTTTGCCAAGGACAAGGCGACGGCGCGCATCTCCGGCGAATTCTACGTCAATGCGATCAACGTGATGCGCGGCGCCTCCGGCGTGTCGACCTATGTCGGCTTGCCCGAGCAGGAGGCCTTCGACATCGAATACTGGCTGCTCGAGGAAGCCAAACTGCAGCGCATGCCGAAGCCGAAGAGCCTCGCCGGGCGCATTGCGCTCGTCACCGGCGGGGCCGGCGGCATCGGCAAGGCGACGGCCGTCCGGCTGATGCAGGAGGGCGCATGCGTCGTTCTCGCCGATATCGATGAGACCGCCCTCGAAAATGCCCAGAACGAGCTTGCCGCCCGCTACGGCAAGGATTTCGTCCGCGCCGTCAATATGAACGTGACCAGCGAGGCGGCGGTCGAAACCGGCTTCGGCGACGCGCTCCTCGCCTTCGGCGGCCTCGATATTCTCGTTTCCAATGCCGGCCTCGCCTCGTCGGCCGCGATCGAAGACACGACGCTTGCGCTCTGGAACAAGAACATCGACATTCTTGCGACCGGCTATTTCCTCGTGTCGCGCGAAGCCTTCCGCATCTTCCGCAGCCAGAAGGCGGGAGGCAACGTCGTCTTCGTCGCCTCGAAGAACGGCCTTGCCGCCTCGCCCGGCGCGTCGGCCTATTGCACGGCCAAGGCCGCCGAGATCCATCTGGCCCGCTGCCTGGCGCTCGAGGGCGCATCGGCACAGATCCGCGTCAACGTCGTCAATCCGGATGCGGTGCTCCGCGGCTCCAAGATCTGGAGCGGCGAATGGAAGGAACAGCGCGCCGCCGCCTACAAGATGGATGTAGACGAACTGGAGGCGCATTACCGCGAGCGCTCGATGCTGAAGCTGAGCGTCTTCCCGGAGGATATCGCTGAGGCCATCTACTTCCTCGCCTCCGACATGTCGGCGAAATCGACCGGCAACATCGTCAATGTCGACGCGGGCAACGCCCAGTCCTTCACACGCTGATCGGGAGAGTGCCATGACAAACATGATCAGCACGTCGGCGATCGACGCCGAGAATGCCAAGCGCGAGCAAGCGCTCAGGCGCGACTACGAAGGCCTCGGCGAGCGACTCTCGCGCCGCGGCATCGACATCGACGCCATCAAGCAGAAGGTTGCCGCCTACGGTGTTGCCGTCCCCTCCTGGGGTGTCGGCACCGGCGGTACGCGCTTTGCCCGCTTCCCCGGCCTGGGCGAGCCGCGCAACATCTTCGACAAGCTCGAAGACTGCGGCGTCATTCATGAATTGACGCGGGCGACGCCGAGCGTGTCGCTGCACATCCCCTGGGACAAGGTGGCCGATCTCAAGGCGCTGAAGGAAAAAGGCGCGGCGCTGGGTTTAAGCTTCGATGCGATGAACTCGAACACGTTCTCCGACGCGCCGGGCCAGGCCCATTCCTACAAGTTCGGCTCTCTCAGCCATAGCGAGGCCGCGACACGCCGACAGGCGGTCGAGCACAATCTCGAATGTATCGAGATCGGCAAGGCACTCGGCTCGAAGGCGCTGACGGTGTGGATCGGCGACGGCTCCAACTTTCCGGGCCAGAGCAACTTCACCCGGTCCTTCGAGCGCTATCTCGATGCGATGAAGGCCGTCTATGCGTCGCTTCCGGACGACTGGCGCGTCTTCACCGAACACAAGATGTACGAACCCGCCTTCTATTCGACGGTGGTCCAGGATTGGGGCACCAACTATCTGATCGCCCAGGAATTGGGGCCTAAGGCCTTCTGCCTCGTCGACCTCGGCCACCACGCTCCGAACGTCAATATCGAGATGATCGTCGCCCGGCTGATTCAGTTCAAGAAGCTCGGCGGCTTCCATTTCAACGATTCGAAATATGGCGACGACGACCTCGACACCGGATCGATCGATCCCTACCGGCTGTTCCTGGTGTTCAACGAGTTGGTAGACGCCGAGACCCGCGCCGCGCCGGGTTTCGAACCGGCCCATATGCTTGATCAGAGCCATAACGTGACGGATCCGATCGAGAGCCTGATGACCAGCGCGATGGAAGTCGGCCGTGCCTATGCCCAGGCGCTTCTCGTCGACCGCGAGGCGCTCGAAGGTTACCAGCAGGAAAATGACGCACTGATGGCATCCGAAACGCTTAAAGTAGCATTCCGGACCGATGTCGAGCCGATCCTTGCGATGGCCCGCCTCGAAAACGGCGGTGCGATTGCGCCGGTCGCGACCTACCGGGCGAGCGGCTACCGGGCCAAGGTGGCGGCTGAACGCCCTGCGGTTGCCGGTGGTGGTGGCGGCATCGTCTGAACTGTCTGAGCCGGAACGTAGGTAAGCAGTCGCTGACACGCCGGCACCTTTCCGAGTCGCTCCTATCTGTTCGGATTGACGATCCCGAGGCCGCCCGAACCTCGGTATCGTCGCTATTCAGGCAAGGTCAATTGCGATCGAGCCTTCCAGGTTTAGCCGCTCCGCGGCCGACCATCACCATTGCGCAGAAAAAGCGGTGCCGATCGCTTTGCCCTCTATCTGCTCGCGACGGATGAGCTATGTTTCCCGCAGGCACAACCGAAAGGGAGCATTGATGGGTATCGAAAGCATTCTGGTATTTCTGATCGTCGGCGCCGTTGCCGGCTGGCTCGCTGGGCTGATCGTCAGCGGCTTCGGCTTCGGCCTGATCGGCAACATCGTCGTCGGCATCATCGGCGCCCTGATTGCCGGCTACCTGTTTCCGGCAGTCGGCATCACGCTCGGCACCGGCATTCTCGCCGCCATCATTCATTCCACCATCGGTGCGATTATCCTGCTGGTGCTGATCCGGATCGTCAAACAGGCCTGAAATGGCGATATCCGGCACAGGATTCGCTATCATCGGAACCGGTTTGAGGACAAAATCATTCAGCGATTACAAGCGTTCCGGCCGCCTTCGTCCGTCTGATTAACGGTATGGCGCCCAAGCGTTCCGCGTCCAAAGTCGCGGATCGCTGCCGCACAAAGAGAGCGGAGAGAAAGATGACTGAGTTCTATGCGGAAAAGATCGAATCTGCGCTGCAGACCTATATGAGCGATCATCCAGGTACCGTGACGCGCCAACAGGCGATCTCCACGATTCTCGAAAACTGGTTCGCAAGCCACGGCTACCTGCCGCCGCAACAGGAGGGCCGGCGTCCGGAAGACCTTGACGCGTCGAACGACGACTGAAACATTTCCCTCCTCAAGACGCCGCGGGCCGCCCTTTGCCGTGGCTATTCTCCTTTTGCCAAGCAAGCATAGACAGCCGCACATGAGCCTCACCTCCGTCAAAGAGTTCTTTTCCGAGCACGCCCCGGACATCGATGTCATTGAACTCGAGCAGAGCACCGCCACAGTGGCGCTTGCGGCCGAAGGGCACGGCGTCGAGCCGGCGCAGATCGCCAAGACCCTGGCGCTTCGCGTCGGCGACGAGGTGATCCTGATCGTCACCCGCGGCGACGCTCGCCTCGACAACAAGAAATACAAGGACCGCTTCGGCACCAAGGCGCGCATGCTCGGCTTCGAGGAGGTCGAGTTGGAAACTGGCCATCCGGTGGGCGGCGTCTGCCCGTTCGGACTTGCGAAGCCGCATACCGTCTATTGCGATGAATCCTTGAAGGCCTTCGATGTGGTGGTGCCCGCTGCCGGCGCAATCAACGCCGCCGTCCACATCAACCCGCACCGCATGGCGGAACTGACCGGCGCCGAATGGATCGACGTTTCGGAAGCTTGACCGTCCGGCCGGGGTGCCGGCACGCGGGCGATCCTACAGAACGGCCACGAGAACCATGAGCGAGCCGAACGAAAGCGCGGCCATGAGGCTCAACAGCACCTTCATCATGTGCAGTGTCATCTGCGTAGATCCTTGCCCGCGCTTCAATGGGAATAAGCGAAGGCGCAACTTGACGGCCCCTCGCCGACAATCGGCGTGCCGACCCCTCCCATCGACATTAAGAACCTTCCGACAAGTTGGTTAATAAGTCATCCTGTCAATGCGGATTAGCCCCCCTGTCTCGGGAGGTAAGACAAGCATTTACCCGGGCCGTTGCTTGGGGGATAATTGCCGAATAGAAGCGGATCTCGAACTTTGGAAGCGCGTCCCGAGACGCGCGTGGCGGGAGGCCGGTGACGGGCCCCGCCAGATCGTCAACGGAACAGCGCGACATTGCGAACGGCTCTCACGGAAACAACAGCTGCAGCAGGAAAGACCCTCAGGGACAACGGTGTGCTGCGTGTCGGATTCATTCTGGCGCGCAGCTTCACGCTCAGCGCCTTCTCGCTCTTCGTCGATGCCCTTCGCCTGGGAAGCGATGTGGAGGACAAGTCGGGGCGCGTGAATTGCGACTGGGAGGTGCTCGGGAGCACCAGGAACTTCGTCATGTCGAGTTGCGGCATCCAGGTGGCGCCGACGGCGCCGCTTCGCCCACCGTCGGAATTCAGCTACATCGCGGTCGTCGGCGGAAGGCTCAATGTCGCCGAGCCGCTCGATCGGGAGACGATCGACTATCTGCACCGCGCCGCACGGGCGGGCGTGCCGATCATCGGCGTTTGCACCGGGAGCTTCGTTCTCGCCGAGGCCGGCGTCCTCGACGGCCATGCCGCATGCGTGAGCTGGCTGCATCACAACGAATTCCGCGCCCGCTTCCCCGCGATCGAGGTCACCTCGAACCGGATCTTCGTCGAAGATGCAAAGATCATCACCTGCGCCGGCGGCAGCAGCGTCGCCGACCTCGCAACCTACCTGATCAGGAGGCACGTCGGCGAAGACGCCGAACGCAATGCGCTCGAAATCATGCAGATCACGCGTCGCCGCGAGGCGAGCGAGATGCAGCCGCGAAATCCGCTCGGCCCCGTGCCGGTCCAGGACAAGCGGATCAGCCTTGCGCTGATGGTCATGGAGCAGCATCTGGAAGATCTCATCGGCATCGACGACGTGGCGAATGTGCTCGGCATCTCGCGCCGGCAACTGGAGCGCCTGTTCCAGAACGAGCTCGGGGCGACGCCGATATCCGTCTATCTGAAGCTTCGCCTCGACGCCGCGATGCGCCTCGTTGCCTCTACCGACAAGCCGCTGATCGATATCGCGCTGGAAACCGGCTTTGAGAACGTCTCGCACTTCATCCGCAAATTCCGGAAGGCCTTCTCGATCACCCCGGCGGCGGCGCGCAAGCAGCTCGCTGCCGCCCGTAACGCAGCGCCCGGCCGGCGTTAGTTTAGGTCGACAGATAGGCCGCAATCACTGCCGCTATCTGATCGGAGCTCAGAGCGTCCATCTGGGAGTCCATCAAGGCGTTCAGTTGCGTGCTAGACAGATTCCCGATGTCTTCTGTGGACAGGCCCGCCACACCGGATGCGCTGAACGAGGCGACATCTTCCGCTGAGAAGGTTGCCAGATCGTCGGTCTCCAATGCCGCGACCTGCGCCGAGGTCATCGCACCGACCTGAACTGTCGTCAAAGCCTCGGCCTGGTCTGTCGTCAAGGCGACGACGACCCTGGCGGTCAACCCCGAGACCGCGCTCGTGCTCAAGGCGACGATATGATCGGTGGAGAGCTGGGCGATGTCGTCCGTCCCCAGGGCCGCGGCCTGTATGGCGTTCAGGGCACTGATCTGCGCGGTGGACAAGGTCGCGATCTGGGTGGTGCTCATCGCCGCCACCTGGTTGTAGCTCAACGCGCCGACCTGGCTTGCTCTCAAGACTGCGATCTCGTCGGTGGAGAGCGCTGCGACAAAACTCGTCGACAATCCCTTTATGGCAGCCGCGTTGATCGCCTGCAGCTCCTCGGTCTCGAACGTTGCGAGATCCTCGGTGGTGAGACCCGCAAGCCCGTCCGCACTCAAGGCGGCAATCTGATCCGTGGACAGCGAATCGATCTGCTCGGCGCTCATCGCTCCGATCTGGGCGCTGCTCAGGCCCGCAATGCTGGCGGTGCCCAAGGCGGCAATCTCGGCGGTGGAGAGCCCGGCAATGAACTCCGTGGGCAGCCCGCTGATGGCGGCCGAGCTGATCGCCGCAAGCTCGTCGGCCGAGAAGCCTTCCAGGTCATCCGTGCTCAGCCCCGACAGCGCATCCGAGCTCATGGCGGCGATCTGCACGGTGGTAAGGGCGTCGACCTGATCGTCGCTCAGGGCCCTGACCTGATCGCTGCCGAGGCCGGCAACGCCCGCCGTGCTCAAAGCGGCAATCTGCGCCGTCGAGAGTACCGCGAGATCGTCGGTGCTTAGTGCCGCCACTTGCTTGGAGCCGAGACCGCTGATCTGCGCCGTTGACAGGCCCTCGATCTGGTCGGTGCTCAGCGCGTTGATCTGGGCGGTGGAAAGGCCTGATATGCCGGCCGAGCTCAAGGCCCCGATCTGATCGACCGAAAGCGCAGCGATGGTGTCTGTGGAGAGCCCCAACACGGCAGTCGAACTGATCGCCGCTATTTCATCCGTCGAGAAGGTCTCCAGATCATCCGTGCCGAGAACGGCGATCTGCTTCGAACTCAGTGCGGCAATCTGGAACGAGGTGAGAGCCTCGACCTGGTCGATGTTCAAGGCGTTGATCTGGGCCGTTGAAAGGCCGGCGATGCCACCCGTGCCCAGCGCCGCGATCTGATCTTCCGAAAGCGCCGCTATCGTGTCGGTGGACAATCCCGCCACGGCACGCGAACTGATCGCTGCGATATCCTCGGTCGAGAAGCTTTCCAGATCGTCCGTACTCAGCGCCGCGATCTGCGTCGAACTCATCACCGCCACCTGGGCCGAGGTCAGGGCCTCGAGCTGATCGGCGTTCAGCGTGTCGATCTGGGCGGTGGAAAGGCTTGCAAACGCTGCCGCACCCAGCGCGGCAATCTGGTCCGTCGAGAGAATCGCGATGTCGTCCGTTCCCAGCACCGCCACCTGCTTGGAGTTCAGGGCTGCGATCTGGTCGGTCGACAGTGCCTCGATCTGGGCGGTGCTCAACGCCTGGATCTGGATGGTGGAAAGACCGGCGACGCCCGCCGCGCTCAAGGCGGCAATCTGATCCGCCGAAAGCGCTGCGATCGTGTCCGTGGACAATCCCGCCACGGCGCCCGAGCTGATCGCCCCGATATCCGCGCTCGAAAAGCTCTCCAGATCGTCCGTGCTCAGCACCGCAATCTGCGTCGAACTCATCACCGCGATCTGACTCATGGTCAGAGCCTCGAGCTGATCGGCGCTCAGCGCCTGGATCTGCATGGTCGAAAGCGCCGCAACGCCCGCCGTGCTCAGTGTGGCAATCTGTTCCGTCGAAAGAGCCGCAATGTCGTCGGTGCCCAGCGCCGCCACCTGCTTGGACCTGAGAGCAGCGATCTGGTCGGTCGACAGGGCCTCGAGCTGGTCGGCGCTCAAGGCGTTGAGCTGGGCGGTGGAAAGGTCTGCGACGCCGTCCGCGCTCAAGGCAGCGATCTGATCCGCCGAAAGCGCTGCTATCATGTCCGTAGACAACCCCGCTACGGCATCCGAACTGATCGCCGCGATATCCGCGGTCGAGAAGGTCGCGAGATCCTCCGTGCTCAGCGCCGCGATCTGCGTCGAACTCAGCGCCGCGACCTGTTCTGAGGTCAGGGCCGCGAGCTGCTCGGCGCTCAGCGCATCGATCTGTGCCGTGGAAAGGACCGCAATGCCAGCCGTGCCAAGCGCGGCAATCTGGTCCGCCGAGAAGGCCGCAATGTCCTCGGTGCCCAGGGCCGCCGCCTGCTTGGAGCTGAGGACAGCGACCTGTTCGGTCGACAGGGCTGCGATCTGGTCGGTGCTCAACGTACTCATTTGGGCCGTCGTAAGACCGGCGACGCCGGCCGTGCTCAAAGCCGCGATCTGTTCCGCCGAAAGCGCCGCAATCGTATCCGTGGACAGTCCCGCCACGGCGCTTGAACTGAGAGCCGCGATCTCCGCCGTCGAGAAGCCTGCAATGTCGTGCGTGCTCAGCGCAGCGATTTGCTTGGAGCCGAGCGCGGCGATCTGGTCCGTCGTCAAGGCATCGACCTGGTCCGCGCTCAGGATGGAAATATCCGCCGTGCTCAGACCGACAACGCCGCCCGCGCTCAAGGCGGCGATCTGGTCGGTCGAGAGCGCCGCGACGTCGTCCGTGCTCAACACGTCGACCTGTCTGGACGTGAGCGCCCCCATCTGGGCCGTGGTCAAGGCCGCAAGCTGATCGCTGTTCAAGGCATCGACCTGCTTGGTGCTCAGCGCCGCAACGGCAGCCGTGCTCAACGCAGCGATCTGACCGGCGGAGAAGGCAGCTATGACATCCGTCGAAAGGCCGGAAACGAGATCCGCGCCGATCGCCGCAATGTCCTCGACCGACAGCGCCGTTATATCGTCCGCATCAAGCGCGGAGATTTGCTGCGACGTCAGCCCGCCAATCTGGTCGGTCGACAAGGCGGCAATCTGGTCGGAGTTCAGAACAGCGATCTGCTTGGTGGTCAGTCCGGCGACGGCCGTGGCGCTCAAGGCTGCGATCTGATCGGTCGAAAGGGAAGCGACGGCAGACGTGGACAGTCCCGCTATGGCACTCGCGCTGATGGCAGCAATGTCCTTGATCGAGAAGACCGCCACGTCTTCCGTCCCCAGGACTGCAAGCTGCGTCGAGCTCAGGGCGCCGACCTGCGCCGCGGTCAGAGCCTCTAGCTGATCCGTGCTCAAGGCAGCGAGCTGCTTCGTGGTCAGTCCCGCCATGGCAGCCGTGCCCAAGGCCCCGATCTGATCGGTCGAGAGGGCCGTGATATCGCTTGTGCCCAAGGCGGTGACTTGCGTCGAACTCAGGGCGGCAACCTGCTTGGTGCTCAAGGCGGCGAGCTGGCTGGTACTGAGCGCGTTGACCTGTGCGCTGCTCAGGCCGGCAATGCCGGCCGTGCTCAGGGCCGCAACCCGATCCGTCGAGAGGGCCGAGACGGCGGCCGTGGAGAGGCTCGAAATGGCACTCGAACTGATGGCCGCGATGTCCTTGGTCGAGAAGACCGCAATGTCTTCCGTCCCCAGGACTACAAGCTGCGTCGCACTCAGAGCGCCGACCTGGGTCGAAGTCAGGGCTTCGACTTGATCGGTGCTCAAGGCGACGAGCTGCCTGGTGGTCAGTCCTGCGACGGCAGTGACACTCAAAGCTGCGATCTGATCGGTCGAGAGACCCGCAAGGTCGTCCGTGCCCAGGGCGGCGACCTGCGCCGAGCCCAGCGCCGCCACCTGCTTGGTGCTCAAGGCGGCGAACTGGCTGCTGCTGAGCACGTTCAACTGCGCGCTGCTCAGGCCGGCAATACCCGTCGTGCTCAGGAGAGCGATCTCATCGGTGGAAAGGGCAGCAATGACAGCCGTGGACAGTCCCGTCATGGCGCTCGCGCTGATCGCCGCAATGTCCTTGGTCGAGAAGACCGCTATGTCCTCCGTCCCCAGGGCTCCGATCTGAGTCGAACTTAGGGCTCCGACCTGGGCGGCGGTCAGGGCCTCCATCTGGTCGGTGCTCAAGGCCACGATTTGCTTTGTGCTCAGCCCGGTGATCGCCGTTGTGCTCAACGCCGCGATCTGGTCGGTCGAGAAGGCCTCGATGTCGCTCGTGTCCAGGGCGGCAATTTGCGCCGACGTCAACGCGGCGACCTGCTTGGTGCTCAGCGCGACGATCTGGTCCGTGGACAGGGCCTCGACCTGGTCAGAGGTCAGCTCGCTGATGCCGGCGGTGCCGAGCGCGGCGATCATGTCCGAGGACAGGGCCGCGACAGTCTCCGTGCTCAAGGCGGCGACTTGCGTCGATTTCAGCGCGGCAATCTGTTTGGTGCTCAAAGCGACGACCTGGTCGGAGCTCAGCGTGGCCATCTGGTCCGTGCTCAGGCCCGCGATGCCGGCGGTGCTGAGCGCGGCAATCTGCGTGGAGGACAGGGCCGCGACGACATCCTCCGACAAGCCCGAAATGGCCTTCGAGCCGATTGCGGCAATATCGGCGGTCGAGAACGCCTCTATGTCCTCTGGCTCGAGGGCCGAGAGCTGGGTGGAGCTGAGAACGGCAACCTGCGTGGAGGAGAGGGCTGCAATCTGGTCGCTGGACAGGGCGTCGATCTGGTCGGTGCTGAGGTGAGCGACGCCCTTCGTGGTCAGCGCCACGATCTGGTTCGTGGTGAGGGCCTCGATGAGATCTGCCGACAATCCGGCAACGGCGCTCGAATTGATCGCCGCGATATCGGCGGTCGAGAATGCCGCTATGTCCTCCGCACTGAGGACGGCAAGCTGCTCGGAGCCGAGGGCGGCAACCTGTGCAGTGGAGAGAGCCCCGACCTGATCGGAGGACAAGGCTTCGATCTGGTCGGCGGTCAGGCCGGCGACAGCCTTCGTGCCGAGCGCCGCGACCTGAGCCGTGGTCAAAGCCGCGACGTTGTCCGTGTTCAAGGCGGCGATTTGCGTCGAACTCAGCGCTTTAAGCTGCGCGGTGGACAGGGCCGCGGTCTGGTCGGTCGACAAGGCGGCGATCTGTGCGGTGGTCAGGCTCGCGACCGCACTCGTGCTGAGCGCGGCGATTTGAGCGGTGGAAAGCGCTGCAATGGCGTCCACGCTGACGCCCGGGGCGCCTTTGTTGGTAATTGCCGCCATCTCGGCGGTCGAGAACG
Source organism: Sinorhizobium fredii USDA 257 (assembly GCF_000265205.3). NCBI lineage: Bacteria > Pseudomonadati > Pseudomonadota > Alphaproteobacteria > Hyphomicrobiales > Rhizobiaceae > Ensifer > Ensifer fredii. The sequence continues at coordinate 305,302 of NC_018000.1, read as the reverse complement.
TCGCTACGCCCTCTTCTCCAAGAGCGGCGAGCTGTGTCGAGCTCAGTGCCTTCACCTGCGAGACGGACAAAGCTTCTGCCTGGGCGGTCGACAGGCCGGCGATCTGGGTGCTCGACAGGCTGGCGATCGCACTCGTGCTCAAGGCCGCAATCTGATCGGTGGACAGGGACGCGATGACCTCCGCATCCAATCCCAGTATGGCTTTGTTGCTGATCGCGGCGATGTCGCCGGTCGAGAACATAGCCAACCCGTCGGTCCCCAGGGCCGCAATCTGTCGCGCGTTCAGGACCTTCACCTGTGTCACGGACAGAGCCTCGATCTGGTCGGTCGACAACGCAGCGATCTGATCGGTTGTCAGGCCCAGGACGCCCTTCGTGCTGAGCGCCGCGACCTGATCGGTGGACAAGGCCGCAAGATCGTCCGTGCCGAAGGCGGCGACTTGCGCCGAACTCAATGTCCTGAGCTGTGCGGCGGAAAGGACCGCGGTCTGGTCGGAGGACAAGGCGTCGCTCTGGGCGGTGGTCAGGCCCGAAATGGCACTGGTGCTCAGGGCAGCAACCTGAGCGGTCGAAAGCGCAGCGATGGCTTCCGTACTCACTCCCTTGATGGCCAGATTGGTGATCGCCGCGATTTCGGCAGTCGAGAATGTCGCGATGCCGTCGGTCCCGAGCGCCGCAAGCTGCCTCGAATTCAGCGCCTTCACCTGCAAGGCAGACATCGCCTCGGCCTGATCGGTCGACAGGGCGGCCATCTGCGCGGTCGTCAGGTTGGCGACCGCAGTCGTGTTCAGGGCGGCAATCTGTGCGGTGGAGAGCGCAGCGATCGCACCCGTGGTCAAGCCCCATACGGCCTTGTTGATCGCCGCGATTTCGGAAGTCGAGAATGCCGCGATGCCGTCCGTCTCCAAGGACCCGAGCTGCGCCGCGGTCAGCGCCTTCACCTGTGAGACGGTCAGTGCCTCGATCTGGTCGATCGCCAACACGCCGAACTGGTTGGTGGAAAGCCCCGAGATCGCCGAGGCGCTCAGCGCAGCAATCTGATCGGTGGAAAGCGCGGCAATATCGTCGCTGCCCAAGGCATCGATTTGCGAGGCCTTCAGTGCACCGACCTGGGCTGTCATCAAGGCGGCAATCTGATCGGTGGACAAGGCGGCGATCTGCGCGGCCGTCAGGCCGGCGATGGCGCGGGTGCTCAAGGCGGCAATCTGATCCGTGGAAAGGGATGCGATGACCTCTGTGGCCAGACCTGACACGGCTTTCGCACCGATGGCCGCGATGTCGACGGTCGAGAAGGTCGCCAGGTCTTCCTCGCTCATGACCGAGAGCTGCAACGCGCTAAAAACCGCGACCTGGGTCGAACTCAACGCCTCCGCCTGGTCCGTCGAAAGACCGTCGACCTGCGTCGTCGTGAGGGCCGCAACTTGGCTCGTGCCGAAGCTTTCGATGTCGGATTGGTCGAGGACGGCGAGTTGCTCCAGGGTCAAACCGACGACGGCGCTTGGGGAGATGGCGGCCAACTGCCGGGAACTGAGGACATCGACGTCCTCCGTGTCCAGCGCGGCGATCTGAGCCGATGACATCGCGCTGATCTGCTTCGTCGTCAACGAGGCCACGTCTTCCGTCGTCCAGGCAGCCACGGCCGCCGTCGAATAGGATTTGATCAGAGTGGGGCTCAGGGACGAAATGATGGAGGTCATGCGTGAAAAAAACCTTGGGCCTAATTGGTCTCTATCTGCCAACGACCGCCCAGAAAGAGCAGTCGTTCCTGCAACCTCCGGCCCCTCCCCGCTGAAGGTAGGTCCGGACGGACGCCGAGATCGCCGTCGTCAGAAGGCCCGGCCCTCGTTCGAATTGCGAGCTGTGGAAGGGAAACGTCCGGATACCGGCATGGGCGATCTCATGGCTGCTTTGGGAATAAGCTGCCGTTGATAATAGTCAGCAACCTTGCGTCTGTCTGACCTTCAACATGATCACGTCTTCGTTGCGCCGGAGCGGTCCGCGCGGCGACCCCATTGCGGAACGACTTATCGTCCGTTCCCGCTCGCATAATTCACTTTCCGACCGGAGCGTCTGCCGATCGGGTCGCGAGCATATCGAGGCGGTTCGATGGCGCTGGTCCGCAACAACGACGATCAGATCGGCGAATGCAGGAATACCGGCATCGAGGCATTTTCCGCCGTTCGGGCAAGGTAAAGCCGTGCCGTATCGAGCGCCTCACGAATGGTCACATCCATGTCGAGATAGCGATAGGTGCCGAGCCGCCCGACAAAGGTGATCGACGCTTCCAGGCTTGCCCGCTCAACATATTGGGCCAGCTGTTCCTTGTCCCTGACGAGGCGGATTGGATAGTAGGGGATGTCGTCGGGACCGCAGGTACGGGAGAACTCCCGGTAACAGACCGAGCCCTTATGCTCTTCCCAGGGCGAGAAATGCTTATGCTCGGTGATGCGGGTATAGGGCACGGACACATCGCCGTAGTTCATGACCGCGCAACCCTGATAGTCGCCGTCATAGTTGAAGCGCTCGAAGTCGAGCGTTCGATAGCCCAGCGGTCCGAATTCGTGGTCCAGATAGCCATCGAGCGAACCGGAATAGAACACATGCGCAAAATCGTCCTTTTGCGCCCGATCAAAACGCGCGTTCAAGGTCACATTGATGTTGGCATGGTCCAGAATGCAGCCGACCATATCGGTGTAGCCGTTCTCCGGCATGCCCTGATATTTGTGCGCGAAGTAATTGTCGTCATAGTTGAAACGCACTGGAAGCCGTTTCAGGATGGACGACGGCAGCTCCGTCGGCGAGCAGCCCCACTGCTTTTGCGTATAGCCTTGGAAGAAGGCCTGGTAGAGGTCCTTGCCCACAAAGCGAAGCGCTTGCTCTTCGAAGGTTTGCGGGTCCTCGATCGACCTGTCCGCCTGCGCTTCGATGAAGGCACGGGCCTCGTCGGGCCTGAAGGTCTTGCCGAAGAACTGATTGATCGTGTGGAGGTTGACTGGAAGGGAATAGACCTGGTCCCCCGATGTCGTCTTCACACGGTTCTTGTAGGGCAGGAAGGTCTGGAAGCTGTTGACATAGTCCCAGACTTCGCGGTCGTCCGTGTGGAAGATATGCGGACCATAGACATGGATCATGACGCCGGTGTCTTCGTCGCGCTCCGTATGACAGTTTCCGGCGATATGCTCTCGCGCATCGAAGATCTCGACCTGATGACCCGCCTCGGCCAGTTCACGGCCAATGACTGCACCCGACAATCCTGCCCCGACGATACCGATTCTTCCGCTTGCGCGCATTCGAAGACGCTCCAGTCCCGTATTGAGATATTCCGAGGTGAAAGGTTGTTACGCAGCGAGCGCGCTGCGCATCAGCTCGTCATAGGCGTCGATCAAGCGATCCAAGGCCAGGCCCTGCTCCTGGGGTCCGAAGCTCAAATGGCTGACGGTGAAGTCCGAGTAGATCGCCGTGGGTCGCTCGAGCAGCATCGGCAGATCGACCGTAAGCGCGCGTTCGTCATCGCCCTTCGGCAGGGCCATATGCACGAGGTCCTTGCCCAGCCAGGCGATGAAGTTGATCGACTGGCGTTCAGTCCACTCGATCACCCTGCTCGGCAAAGGCAGATGCTTGCTGTTGGTCTGCAGGAAATAGTCGTGCAGCTCGTTGGCCCGTTGCGCGCTCTGCCAGAGGCTACCGCCAAACCCGCCCGGCGGCCGTTCAAAATGGCCAACCCCTTCGGGAATGGAGCCCGCCACCTGCTGCCAGTGGGCGCAAACCCCGTTGTTCACCACATTGGCGGAAACAACGATATATTTCGGATTGGTTCGCCTGAATTCGATGAAATCGCTGAGCTTTTCGAGATCCATATAGACGATGTCGTCGTCGCATTTCAGGAATATGGAATCCGAAAAGGTTTTCAGCCGCTTGGCGTAGTAATCATAGGCCTGCCAATAGGGCATCTGCTCGTTCGGATTGCCGACGAACCGCTGTATCCGCGACCGTACATTGCCGAGCTCCAGGTCGGCACCCCAGCCGCCGCGGACCATGACGGACGCGCCGGACGACAGGTCCAGCTCGCTCCAGCGGCCGATCGCCACGTTGTTGACATGGAGGGAGGGAACACCTGCCGCATCGATGCTGAGAACAATCTGATTGGCAGTGCCTGGCGACAGGATGCCGGGGGTGGGTCGGCTCCACAGGGCCGGGACATCATTGCGATCGAAACTCTTGAGCTGGCTCAGCGGCAGTTTCCGCAATACGGAATGCGAGTTGCTCCAACCGCCGACAACCAGTTCGAAATAGTCTTCGCTGCCGTTCGGAACGATGGCGATATGAAGGTCGTTGGTGATCGTCGCGCTGAGGCGCAGCGCTTGATTGGGAGCTACCGATCCGTTGGACTGATAGGGCGCAGCGGAACCCATATAGCGGACGGGTCCGAATTCGCGCGTCACCCACTCATGATCCTGTTGCGAGCGGGTGAAATCCCAGACATGCCATTCATCAATTATCCCGGCATCCAGGGCGGAATGGATGTAGCGGGTGAGGATTTCCATCCTCTTCTGTCTGCCTGCAAATGTGACAAGTATAACCGGAGCCATATCATCCTCACTGTCTGAAACTGGTGCCGCTCAACGCACGTCGGCTGTCGCCGCTGTCCACAAGCGGGAGTCGAACGGGATCGGCGAAAAGGCATGCCACTCAGCCAGTTTCGCGACGTACTGCTGCCGATAGGCGGTGCTGTCAGCGAACTCCACGTTTTCCTTCATGAACTCCGCCGCGATCTCGTAATAGATGTCGAGATTGCCGAGATCGGGCACAGGCGTTTCGCCGCGCTCGCACTCACCCTGCATTTGCCAGAACAGCTCCTCCAGGCGCCGAACGAGAGCCGGGATGTCGCGCAATACGCTGGCCTCGCGGCGGCTCTCCAGGGCCTGCCTGACAGCTGCGAGGCTTTGGCGGTCCCGGGCAAATCCGATCGCCTTCCGGACGAAGTCGTCCGGTCCGTCGCAAATGAGCTCCGGCACGCCTGCCGCGGCGACGATGCTCGAGCAGAAGCGCGATGCGAAGCCGTTGCCGGGGAACGTCAGGACGGGCAGTCCCATCGTGAGCGCGTCGCCTGCGGTGGAGTGCGCGCCATAAGGAAAGGTGTCGAGGAACAGGTCGGCCAATCCGATGCGCGCCAGATGCTTGGGGTTGGGAGCCTTGGAAGCGAAGATCAGGCGCTCGGGCGCCACACCGTGCTGTTCGGCTGCCTGCTTGAGGCGCTGATCGACATCCTCGCCACCGCCAAGCAGCCAGAGGAAGCTGCCCGGGGTCGCGGAAAGGATCGCCATCCAGCGGTCGAAGCATGCGGCGGTGATCTTCTGCATGCCGTTGAAGCAAGCGAATATGAAGGCATCCTCGGGCAGCCCCACTTCGGCACGGCTCGGCCGCGGCGCGATCTGCCTCTTGCGGTCGACGGGTTGGTTGCAGGGTATCCTCAGCACCTTTTCCGAATAGTAGATCTCGTTTTCCGGCGGGATGATGTGCTCGTCGGCGATGATGTACTGGTGGAAGGGGCTGCCCATGGTACCCGGGTAGCCACAGAAGGTGACAATCACCGGTGCCGGCCGATAGGCGAAGATCCTAGTGCGGGCATGTTTCGTGTAGCCGTTGACATCGACGAGGATGTCGATTTCATCGGCAATGATCCGCTTGGCAGCATCGCTGTCACTGACCGTGGAAATATCGCGCCAGCAGTCGATGGCGCTCATCATCCGCGTCTGCGTCGCGTCGCCGGTCCGCACTTCGCCGCAATAATAGGCATAGATTTCGACGCTGTTCTTGTCGTGCGTCTCGAAGACTTCGCTGAGGGCGAAGCCGACCGCGTGATCGCGCAGGTCTGACGACACATAGCCGACACGCAATCGTTGCCCGGTTCCGGTTTTGCGGCGGGGCTGAAGCTTCGGGAAGTCGCTCAAATCGGGGCGGCCCACCAGCGACTTGCAGTAGCGATAGGCCTTGGCAAGCTGGAAGACCGGATCGTCGGCATAACAGGCAAGGGTCAACGGTGACAGCGCATCGAGCAGTTGCCGAGCCGAGACATGCTCCGAAGGAACCAATGTCGGCCACTTGCATTGGCGTTGCCGCAGCGAGGTCCAATGCTGACCGGCCTCGGTCTTGTCCGGCCTCAACTCGATCGCCTTCCAGAGCGTGTTTTCCGCCTCCTCCATCAGACCGGCATTCTCGAGCACCCGACCCATGTGCTGGAGCACCATCAGGCGATGAGCAACGCGCTCCGGCGTGATTTCGGAAGTCGTCTCGGCATAGGCTTGCCATTGTTGAATCGCCTGTCCCGTCAGACCGGCATCCTCCAGCGCGCGGCCGAGATTGATATGGCCCTGACCGAAGCGCGGTTCGAGCTTCAGGCAACCGCGCAGCGCATGAATGGAGCCGGCGAGATCACCCATCTGGCGCAGCGTGACGGAGTAGTTGAAATAGACCAGGTGCAGTAGCGGATTGGAGTCGTTGTAGGCGATCCAGGATTTGTAGAGTTCGGCGGCCTGCTCTCTTTGCCCGGCCGCATTGAAACTTTCCGCGAACTGGAACAACTCCGTCAGCGGAAGCCGCTGCTGACGCGCCCTTTCCAAGAAACCGGCAAGTGGCGAAGCAGGATCCGAGGCGAGATGAGTATAGATGGTCATGGAATTCCCACTGACAGGCGAGTTGACGACCGACGCTGCGAACATGTTCGAATGCTATTTTAGGCCATTAACCGGATTAGCTTGCCTTGGGCTTGCGCCTCCTCGACTGCTTGTGGAGCGGGTATCGTTCGAGATAGACGGAATCCGCTTGCGCAGTTTCTCGTCGCGCGGCACGCAAGAAGCGGCAGAGGGCCGTCATCGACCCTCTCGGCATTTTAGGTTCGCTGAATATTGCCAACCACCAACTCGATGTGTAGCGTCGCGTCAAACATGAGCTTGCGTCCCGAATCGTCGCTCGCAGGTTGAGTCCGGTGGAACATTGCGGCACTCGCTTTGGTCCGCGCCGTTAACTAAAATTTTAACTTTCGTCGCTAGTCGTAGTAACCGAGTACCGCAGTCAGCAACCGCCGGATGAGGCTGCGGCGAAGGTGACGGAACCGATCTCGCCAAGGGTAAGGTTTCATTCATAGGCGTAGGAAATAGGACGCACTCGTCCTGTCTGCATGAAGCTTTCCGAACGCTAGGGCTCACGCGAGCCATGTCCCTCAACCCGATATTTTCGCCCATCAGGACGGTTTGACAGCCGAAGCTGGTCTCGCGTCCGGGTGGACGGGCGTCGCATGTGGTCGCACGCATCACGCGCTTGGACCCTCATGGGTTCCCAGCGCTTGTCGCACGGTCGGCGCCAACGGGGTGAATTCCACAGCGATTAACTTTGAAGGCTCGCGTCCATGACTTCCATCATCTCTTCTCTGAGCGTCAACCAGATCAAGTCTCTGTCGACGACCGTCATTGCCTCTCTGACCACGACAGATGTTGCGGCAATGACGACCGCCCAGGTCAAGGCACTCTCCTCGACCCAAATCGCGGCGCTCGATACCGAGGATGTCGCGACCTTCACCACCGCACAATTGAGCGCCATTTCGGCAACCTCCGTCGCTGGCATCAGCCTCGACCAGTTGGCAGCCATCGATGCGGCCAAGATTGCAAGCCTCGCGACGTCCCAGGTAGCGGCTCTGAGCTCGGCACAGATCGACGGATTGACCTCCGACCAGGCCGAGGCTCTGACCACGGCGCAAGTGGCCGCCCTCACCTCGACGCAAATCGCGGCTTTGAGCTCGGAAGACGTCACCGCCTTCTCGACCGCCGAGATCGCGGCGATCTCCGTCACCGCGCTCGCAGGTCTCTCCACCGACAATCTCGCGGCCCTGTCGACCGACCAGGCCGCTGCGCTGAAGACCACCCAGGTCGCAGCGCTGAAGACCGCCCAAGTCGCCGCCCTCACGACGGACCAGGTCACGGCGCTCACCTCGTCGCAGGTCGCAGTCCTGAGCTCGACGCAGTTGAAGGCCCTGAGCACCGACCATATTGCCGCGCTCTCCACCGACCAGATCGCAGTACTCAACTCGAAGAGCGTCGCAGCTCTGACTTCGACACAGATCGGCGCGCTGACGTCCGACCAGGCTGAGGCTCTGACCACGGCACAAGTCGCTGCGCTGACCTCGACGCAGATTGCAGCTCTGGCCTCGGAGGATATTGCCGCCTTCTCGACCGCCGACATTGCGGCAATCACGGTCACGGCGCTGACGGGTCTTACCACCGACAATGTTGCGGCACTGTCTACAGACCAGGCCGCGGCATTGAAGACCACCCAGGTCGCAGCGCTGAAGACCGCCCAGATCGCCGCCCTCACCTCGGACCAGGTCGTGGCGCTCACCTCGTCGCAGGTCGGCGTGCTGACCTCCGCGCAGATTTCGGCGCTCACCACCGACAATGTCGCCGCACTCTCCACCGACCAGGTCGCAGCCCTCAACTCGAAGACTGTCGCAGCGCTGAGCTCGGCACAGATCGGCGCCCTGAGCTCCGATCAGGTCGAGGCGCTGACCGCCGTACAGATCGCCGCGCTGGATTCGGCCGATATTGCGGCCCTCGCTTCCGAAGATATCGCAACTTTCTCGACCTCGGAGATTGCGGCTATTACCGCGACTGCCCTGTCGGGTCTTAGCACCGGCAATGTCGCGGCGCTCTCCACCGATCAGACCGCAGCGCTGAAAACCAGCCAGCTCGCAGCGCTGAAGACGACGCAGATTGCCGCCCTCACCTCCGACCAGGTCGTGGCTCTCACCTCGTCCCAGGTCGGAGCCCTGAGCTCGACCCAGGTTTCGGCGCTCTCCACCGACAATGTCGCGGCACTCTCCACCGATCAGGTCGCGGCGCTCAATTCGAAGGCGATCGCGGCACTGACTTCGGCACAGATCGGCGCCCTCAGCTCCGACCAGGCCGAGGCCCTGACCACGGCACAAGTGGCGGCGCTGACCTCGACGCAGATTGCGGCTTTCGCCTCGGAGGATATCGCCGCCTTCTCGACCGCCGACATTGCAGCGATCACCGTGGCCGCGCTCGCAGGTCTTTCCACCGACAATGTCGCCGCACTCTCCACCGATCAAGCCGCGGCGCTGAAGACTACCCAGGTCGCAGCGCTGAAGTCCACGCATATTGCCGCCCTTACCTCGGATCAAGTCACGGCGCTCACCTCGTCCCAGGTCGGAGCCCTGACCTCGACGCAAGTGAAGGCGCTCTCCACCGACAATGTCGCGGCGCTCTCCACCGACCAGGTCGCAGCCTTGAACTCGAAGAGCGTCGCAGCGCTGAGCTCGGCACAGGTCGAAGCCTTGAGCTCGGATCAGGCTGAGGCCCTGACCACGGCACAAGTGGCATCGCTCAGCTCGACGCAGATCGCGGCTTTTGCCTCGGAGGATATTGCCGCCTTCTCGACCGCCGATATCGCGGCAATCACGGTCACTGCACTGACCGGCCTTAGCACCGACAATGTCGCGGTACTCTCCACCGACCAGGCCGCAGCGCTGAAGACCACCCAGGTTGCAGCGCTGAAGACCGCCCAGATCGCCGCCCTCACCTCGGACCAGATTGCCGCCCTGAGCTCCTCCCAGGTCGGAGCGCTGACATCGTCGCAGGTGTCCGCAATCAGCACCGACAATATTGCGGCTCTCTCCACGGACCAGGTGGCGGCACTGAACTCGAAGACCGTCTCGGCCCTAAGCTCGGCACAGATCGAAGCCCTGAGCTCCACCCAGGTCGAGGCTTTGACCTCGGTTCTTGTCGGCGCGCTCAGCTCGACACAGCTGGCCGCCTTGGCGTCGGAAGACATCGCAACCTTCTCGACCGCCGACATTGCGGCGATTTCTGTGGCCGCGCTCGCGGGTCTCAGCACCGACAATGTCGCGGCACTGTCCACGGATCAAGCCGCAGCCCTGAAGACCACCCAGGTCGCAGCGCTGAAGAGCACGCAGATCGCCGCCCTTACCTCGGACCAGATCGCCGCCCTGAGCACCACTCAGGTCGGCGCGCTGACCTCGACGCAAGCGTCCGCGATCGGCACCGACAGCCTCGCGGCACTTTCCACCGACCAAGTCGCGGCCCTCAACACCAAGACCCTGGCGTCTTTGACGACGGTGCAGATCGACGCCATGAGCTCCGATCAGCTCGAAGCACTGACTTCGGGGCAGGTCGCCGCTTTGACCATGGCACAATTGGGTGCTCTGGCCTCGGAAGATATCGCAACCTTCTCGACCGCCGACATTGCAGCCATTACTGTCGCAGCGCTCGCGGGCCTCTCGACCGACAATGTCGCGGCACTGTCGACCGACCAGACCGCAGCATTGAAGACCACTCAGATCGCTGCTCTGAAGACCGCCCAGATCGGCGCACTCACCTCGGATCAGGTCGTGGCGCTCACCTCGTCCCAGGTCGGAGCCCTGAGTTCGACGCAGATTTCGGTGCTCTCCACCGACAATGTCGCCGCACTCTCCACCGATCAGGTGGCGGCGCTGAACTCGAAGACGGTCGCAGCTCTGACCTCGGTCCAGATCGACGCCTTGAGCTCCGACCAGGCCGAGGCTCTGACCACGGCGCAAGTGGCTGCACTTGGCTCGACGCAGCTCGCCGCCTTGGCCTCGGAGGATCTCGCGACCTTCTCGACCGCCGACATTGCGGCCATCACGGTCAGTGCGCTCGGCGGCCTCTCCACCGACAATCTCGCAGTCCTGTCCACCGATCAGGCTGCGGCATTGAAGACCACGCAGGTCGCGGCGCTCTCCACCGCCCAGATCGCCGCTCTCACCTCGGACCAGCTCACGGCGCTCACCTCGTCGCAGGTCGGAGCTCTGACTTCGACGCAGGTGAAGGCGCTCTCCACCGACAATGTCGCGGCGCTCTCCACCGATCAGGTCGCAGCCTTGAACTCGAAGAGCGTCGCAGCTCTGACCTCGACACAGATCGAAGCCCTGAGCTCCGACCAGGCTGAGGCTCTGACCATGGCGCAAGTGGCGGCGCTGACCTCGACGCAGATTGCGGCTCTGGCCTCGGAGGATATCGGAACCTTCTCGACCGCCGACATCGCAGCGATCACGGTCACGGCACTGGCGGGTCTCAGCACCGACAACGTCGCGGCGCTTTCCACCGATCAGGCCGCAGCTCTGAAGACGACCCAGGTCGTGGCGCTGAAGACGGCCCAGATCGCCGCCCTCACCTCGGACCAGGTCGCGGCGCTCACCTCGTCCCAGGTCGGTGCGCTGACCTCGGCGCAGATCACGGCTCTCTCCACCGACAATGTCGCGGCGCTCTCCACCGACCAAGTCGCGGCGCTGAACTCGAAGACGGTCGCAGCGCTGAGCTCGGCTCAGATCGGTGCCCTGAGCTCCGATCAGGCGGAGGCTCTGACCTCAGCCCAGATCGCCGCTCTGGACTCGGCCGACATCGCGGCTCTGGCTTCCGAGGATATTGCGACATTCTCGACTTCGGAGATTGCGGCAATCACCGCGACCGCCCTGTCGGGTCTTACGACCGACAATGTCGCGGCACTGTCGACCGATCAGGCAGCAGCCCTGAAGACCGGCCAGGTCGCAGCGCTCTCGACCGCCCAGATCGCCGCGCTCACTTCGGACCAGGTCACGGCGCTCACCTCGTCCCAGGTCGGGGTCCTGAGCTCCGCGCAGATTACGGCGCTCTCTACCGACAATGTCGCGGCGCTCTCCACCGACCAGGTCGCGGCGCTGAATTCGAAGACGGTGGCGGCTCTGACTTCAGCACAGATCGAAGCGCTGAGCTCCGATCAGGCTGAAGCCCTGACCACGGCACAAGTGGCCGCGCTCGGGTCGGCGCAACTGGCAGCCTTGGCCTCCGAGGATCTGGGGACCTTCTCGACCGCCGACATTGCGGCGATCACGGTCACCGCGCTGACGGGTCTTTCCACCGACAATCTCGCGGCACTGTCCACCGATCAGGCATCGGCGCTGAAGACCACCCAGGTCGCGGCGCTCTCCACCGCCCAGATCGGGGCGCTCACTTCGGATCAGGTCGCGGCGCTCACCTCGGCCCAGATCGGAGCCCTGACCTCGACGCAACTGGCCGCGCTCAGCACGGACAATGTCGCGGCGCTCACCACCGATCAGGTCGCAGCCCTGAGCACGAAGGTCATCGGCGCCTTGAGCTCCGACCAGATCGACGCGCTGAGTTCCACACAGGTCGAAGCGCTGACTTCAGCACAGGTCGCAGCGCTCGACTCGGCCGACATTGCGGCGCTTTCCACGGAGGATCTCGCGACCTTCTCGACCGCCGATATCGCCGCGATCAGCACGACTGCCCTGGCCGGTCTGTCCACGGACGATATCCTGAGCCTCTCCAGCGACCAGTTGCTGGCCGTCACCTCAACGCAGGTAGAAGCTCTGGACGGCTCGCAGGTGGAGGCGATTATCGCGGCATACCAGGCCATCTAACGGCATCGGTGCCGGGGGACCTGGTCCCCCGGCACCGAACGTGTGATCAGTCAGGACAACCGTCTGTAGCCCAAGCCTGATCTCATCGAGCTTACGGCCCCACCTCGACAAAGGTGGGGCCGTTGCAATTCGCCCGATGCCTCTGGCACACACCCTTCCAGCCTCACCGGGCTCTGATGCCGAATTCGCCTGTTCGCTGTGAGCGTAATGTGCCGGCCGGAGGGCATGCATTGTCACGGCTCCCGACAGGTTCAGCTTTGATTGAATGATCCGTCCTTACGCACTATTGATAACGAAGAAGCTGCGACCGATGTGGCGTATTGTCCCTTCGATGCCTGGATTGATGACGTGAGGATGAAGACCAATCAGTAGCAGACATCGAGTCCTCGCCCTCACGGTGAGGGAAATGAAGATGACCGGGAGCAAGTCATGTGCCGAAACATAAGACCCCTGTTCAATTTCGATCCGCCGGCGACGGACGAGGAAATTCACGATGCCGCGCTGCAGTTCGTGCGCAAGTTGAGCGGAACGACCAAACCGTCGAAACGCAATGAGGCGGCGTTCGAGTCCGCGGTCAATTCGATCGCCGCATGCGCCCGGGAACTGCTCGATTCGCTGGAGACTGCGCAACCTCCCCGCAACCGCGAGGACGAAGCCGCTAAAGCTCGCGCGAGAATGGCGATCCGGTTCGGCTGACTGTGCCGGGCGTCACACCGCCGCCATCCCGGGAACCGCCCTGACCCACCAGCGTCGCCGCATCATTTCGTGATGACCCGTTCGCGGTAGGTGGACGCGAGCTCTCTCGCGTTTCGTTATCGTCCGCTGGAGGCGGCGAATATCCGTTATGTACCTGTCAAAACACGCTTCGGCAGCTGCCTGCAGAACTCGCAGAACCGTCGAGCGGAGCGCACACAGGCGCGGATGTGAGACGAATTGATGACGGCGGCGTCCAGTCATGCCTTGCATCGTCATTCTTTGAACTTATATTGCACTGCAACAAATATATATAACGGGGCTTTCCATGGCTGCATGCTCCCTTCACGCGAAGAGAGCGCTCCTTGCCCATGATCGAAAGGAATCGTCTCATGACAAATTCAATGAACAGTATAGACGCTTCTGCCACCTGCCGGGGCCACATCGATATAGGCGACGCCGTGCGGCAATCTCGCGAAGCGGTGGGATATAGCATCGAGGATCTCGCGCTTACCTGCGGTTTGACCGGCGCTGAAATTACGAGAATTGAACTCGGCGCTGATGTCGACCCCGGCAAGCTCAGGCGCATCGCCGCCGCACTCCGAGTGCCAACCTCCGCGTTCCTGCTCAACTAGAGCGCCGCGCGTTCGCTTGAGCGCGCAAAGGACGCCTAGAGCATCTTTTCTGCTCTCAGCGGTTCCGGCTGAAAGCAGGATGCTCGGAATTGGGCGTCGCACTGCTCTCGGATGCGACGCCCAGCCTTCTGTCTTCAAGGGGCAATGGCCAAACCGGAACGGCAGTTGAAAAGCGGGACGCTCGTTTGTGCCCCCGCTATCTCGACGATCAGCCGCGATGGCCTCGCTCTGCGGCGGCGAAATTCCAGCCAGCTTTCGGCGACATTGCCGCCAATGGGGCCCTCGGGCCGAAATCGACGTCGCCGGCAAAGGTCAGGTTGCGATCGCCGTGCAGGCACGGCCCCATGATCAGGGCGAGCGGCCGTCTTCCGCTGCGCCCGAGGCCGGCGAAGTTCTCGAAGGTTGTCGGAACATAGGCATCGAACCAGCTCGACATCTGGCATGATGGCCCAAGCGGCCCATCGGATCTCGGCCGCCCTGGGCTTTCGCTCGGCGGCTTCGAAATGATGCAAGAGTTACCGGTGCGAGAGGATGACGCGATCGTCTTCACCGACCCGGTCGAGGACAACCAAGTCGTCCGGCCGGCACAGGGACCTGTGCGTGAATAATGAACCGTCTCGAGGTGCGCGTCGGGGCGGCGGCCGCCTTGCTGAGGTACTGAAGGCTGAGAGTCCTACCGGCGATCATATGCCGTTTTCCGGCGTCGGCTAACCATTGACACGAGCGCCCCCATCCGCCGGGCGCATTCGTCCTATACCTTGCCATCGCGCCACAGATACTTCGGTAGGATGGGTTCGCCGGACGGATAGTCGCATTCTGGTCAGTGCCGGCCGCGGCGTTCTGAAGGAAACGATGCCGGTTTGAACCAACTTGCCGTCGATCATTCGATTTAGACGCGGCCTCTGCCGCGATTGGAGATAACCCATGAAAATCGTCATTATTGGTGGAACCGGCCTTATCGGGTCAAAGACTGCCGAGCGCTTGCGCAAACGCGGGCACGAAGTCATCGCTGCGGCGCCGAATACAGGCGTCAACACGATTACGGGGGAAGGCCTCGCCGGCGCTCTCGAGAATGCCGAAGTGGTCCTTGATCTCGCAAACTCCCCGTCATTCGAGGACAAGGCCGTACTCGAGTTCTTCGAGACATCGGGCAAGAATCTGTTGGCCGCAGAGAAAATCGCAGGTGTGAGGCACCACATAGCACTGTCCGTGGTCGGCACCGAACGCCTGCCGGAGAGCGGCTACTTGCGCGCAAAGCTGGCGCAGGAGAACCTGATCCGAACATCAGGCATTCCTTATACGATTGTGCACTCCACACAGTTCATGGAGTTCCTTAGCGGCATCGCCCAGTCGGGCACTGTCGGCGACACGGTCCACCTGTCACCTGCCTTCGTACAGCCGATTGCATCGGACGACGTCGCGGATGCAATGACTGACGTGGCATTGGGACAACCGCAGAATGGCATCGTCGAGATCTCCGGCCCTCAACGGGTAAAGCTCAATGAATTGATCGGGCGCTACCTCCAGAAGATGAACGATCCGAGAAAGGTCGTGGCAGATCCGGACGCGCGCTATTTCGGTGCACGTCTTGAGACCAACTCCCTCGTTTCGGACAAGAGCCCGCGTCTCGGCAGCATTACCTTCGAACAGTGGTTCGCCGTCACTGCACAGCAGGAGAAAAAAATCAACATGGCGGCGAGTTAAGGAGACCCGAAATGTTCGCGAATATTTTTCGTGTTGCAATGCTGAGCTTGCTGCCTTTGACCAGCGCCGTTGCGGGAGACGCAAAAACCGCCTCGAAAGTGACGCTCGTTTACGATCATGAGCTTCCAAATGTGCCGGGCAAAAGCATCCGTGGGGTTCTTGTGGAATACGATCCCGGTGGATCCAACGCAGCACACACTCACCCACCGTCCGCCTTCATCTATGCGACGGTACTCGAAGGCGCCATTCGCAGCCAGGTCAATGATGGGCCGGAGAAGGTCTACAAGGCCGGAGAAAGCTGGTCTGAGATGCCGGGCGACCGACACAGTGTCAGCGCAAACGACAGTGAAACGGCACCCGCAAAGCTGCTGGCCGTTTTTGTTGTCGACACAGACCAACGCGAACTGACTTATCCATTGGAGAAGTGATGTGCGAGCGCTGGCCGCGGCAGAAGAGTTCGCGGCCAGCTTCTGTCCGGAAGCATCCAAGCCGGTCCTAACCTTCATGGTTTCCTGCAGGGGGAGTTTTCCCGACGTCTCCCCGCCGTTGAGCACAACCTGATTGAAATCCAAGGCGCTGATAGTGAAGAATGCGAGGAGTTGGCCCGGGGACGTGGAGCAAGGCTGAGCTCTGCTCCACGCAGGGTTGCCATCAGACGCCGGCTTGCTGCCGTTTCAGCGGTGGCATATGTCGTTCATACCGGCGGGTCCCTTGAACATGGGCTGCGACCACAGTTCCAAGGATGCCGAGGAGCAGGCACGCCGCCGAACCTGCGAGCGCTTTGCGCCGCCAGGGCCGATCCCTGGTAAAGATAAGTCTCCGGCAACCAGCAAGGGCAACCGCCAAGGAGAGCCAGATCGGCAGGAGAGTGATCAGTTGCTCTCTTGTGATGGTGGTCAGCGATGGGGTGCTAACGCTGCCAGGCGAGATGTTGGGACACAACGCCGACCCGGCCGTCCGGGCGGCCTGGCTGGACGACATGTTCCTGCCTCCGGACGTGCTCGATTGGGCGCTGAACGTGGTCGTGGTGCGCAGCGGCGGCCGGACCATACTCATCGACGCCGGACTAGGGTTGGACCCGGACTTGGACTTGCCGCGGGCAGGGCAGTTGATCAAGCGACTGGAGGCCGCCGGCATCGATCTTGCATCCGTGACCGACGTGGTGCTGACCCACATGCACATGGACCACATTGGCGGGCTGCTCGTCGACGGGGTAAGGACCGGCTGCGTCCGGACCTGCGGATCCACGTGGCGGCCGCCGAGGTCAAGTTCTGGGAGTCGCCCGATTTCTCCCGCGCCTCAATGCCGCCGGGATTCCCGGACGCGCTTCGCTCGGCCGCCAAGCGGTTCGTGAATGAGTACCAGAGCCAGTTGCGGCCGTTCGAGGAGGAGTACGAGGTGGCGCCGGGGGTCGTCGTCCGTCGCACCGGCGGCCACACCCCCGGGCACAGCGTGGTCCGCCTGGCGTCCGGCGGCGACCGGCTGACGTTCGCCGGCGATGCCGTGTTCGCGGTCGGGTTCGACCACCCCGACTGGCACAACGGCTTCGAACACGACCCCGAGGAGGCGGCCCGCGTCCGGGTTCGCCTTCCGGGAGCTGGCGGCGACCCGCGAACCGCTGGTGGCCACTCACCTGCCGTTCCCGTCCGTCTGCCATGTGGCGGTCGACGGCGACCACTTTCGTTGGGTACCGGCCGTCTGGGACTACTGACCTGGGTTAGATCCTGACCCTAGAGCGGTTCCGGCTTTGACTGAATCGGGGATTCCGTTTTAGTCCGTTTTGTGATTCAAGATGCTGGCTGGAGCGGAGGCCAGCATCTGATGACGCGACCTCTTTCGAATGATCTTCGTGAACGTGTTGTTGGCGCCATTGAGGCGGGCGAAAGCTGCCGATCGGTGGCGGCTCGTTTCGGCATTGCCGTATCGTCGGCGGTGAAGTGGTCTCAGCGCTACCGTTCGAGCGGGTCGGTGGCGCCCGGCAAGATGGGCGGCCACCGCAAGCATGTGCTGGAGCCGCACCGTGCGTTCATCGCGGAGCGGATTAACCAGACGCCGCATTTGTCGCTGCACAGGCTGAAGGAAGAGCTGGCGGCGCGTGGGGTGAAGGTGTCGCACGATACGGTCTGGCGGTTCCTGCGCCGCGAGGAGCTACGATTTAAAAAAACACTGTTCGCCCTTGAGCAGGCCCGTGCCGATATTGCCCGCCGGCGGCAGCGCTGGCGCTCCTGGCAGTCCGGTCTCGATCCGAGACGGCTGGTGTTCATTGACGAAACCTGGATCAAGACCAACATGGCGCCGCTCTATGGCTGGGGGCCACGCGGCAAGCGCCTGCGCGGCTTTGCCCCGCACGGCCACTGGCGCACGCTGACCTTTGTCGGCGCTTTGCGCCATGATCGGCTGACGGCGCCTTGCGTCTTCGACGGACCGATCAACGGTCAGTGTTTCCGCGCCTATGTCGAACAACAGCTCGTGCCCGTGCTCGAGCCTGGCGACATCGTCATCATGGACAATCTCGGCTCGCACAAGTCGGTGGCAATCCGACAGATGATCCGAGCCGCCGGCGCAAGGCTCTGGTATCTGCCGCCATACTCGCCCGATCTCAATCCGATCGAGCAGGCCTTCGCCAAAATCAAACACTGGATGCGGGCGGCACAGAATCGAACCGTCGAGCACACATGGCAATACCTCGGCAGCCTTGTCCCATCACTCCAGCCCGACGAATGCAGCAACAACTTCGCCAACGCCGGATATGCTTCCGTCAAAACCTGAAACGCTCTAAGCCACGGAAATATCGGGCTATTCGAGACCAACAGGGTGACTGGTTTGGCTGGACTGAATGGTGCCCGGAGGCGGATTTGAACCACCGACACGCGGATTTTCAATCCGCTTCGAAGCGTTAATTTTCAGGTAGTTATGCGGCACTTGTCGCGTTTGTGTCGCATCAAGCCAGTAGCGAACGCTCAGCTTCAGCCATTTCGTCGGCGTCATCGCCTCGCGGAAACAAGTGACCGTAAACATCCATTGTCATGACTATTGAGCTGTGGCCAAGGCGTTCCTGAATCACCTTAGGCGGAAGCGCTAGGCCGCCATCCTCCCGCCGATTTATGCACCATGAAGCATAGAAATGCCTTAGCGCGTGCATCCCGGTGTACTTGGCGACTAGGATTGCATTACCGTTCTCGTCCGTTTCGCCCGAACCGACAGTAACGCCCGCATCGATCTGTATGGGTATCAGTCCCCGATTGACAATGTTCCCGAGCGACTCGACCTTTCCCTTGCCATTCGGAAAGACTAGATCGAGAATCTTCTGTGTCTCTCCGTCCGCCCCCTTTTGCTCTGCATCCCTCTTCGGACAAATCAAGCACCATTCCCGCAGGGCGTTGATCACTATTGGGGGAGCCGGAACAGTTCTTTCTCCCGCCTCTGACTTCGGCCGGCCAATTTCGTTGAAGCGGTCCGCCCGCTGTCGGATGTGGACCAGCTTCTTTTCCATATCGACATCGCACCAACGAAGCCCTCGTAGCTCGGAAGCGCGCAGGCCGCAGAAGATCGCCGTTAAAAACAGCGGTCTCCAACGCCCCTGCAGAACCGCCACAACAGCCTTGATCTCCTCGCGGGTAGGTATATCTACGCCAACCTTGAGCTTACCCTTGTGACGTTTCTCCTGACGTCTTTCTTGGCCCTTGCGGCGGGCCCTGCTCTTCTCGCGTACGGCGTTGCGCGTGACCAACCCTCGTTCTTGTGCATCAGCAAGCAGCGACCCAAGGCTGGTCAGCACCTTGCGAACCATTGCAGGAGAGCGGCCATCCTGGCGCAACCGGTCCTCGAACTC
Source organism: Sinorhizobium fredii USDA 257 (assembly GCF_000265205.3). Classification (NCBI taxonomy): domain Bacteria; kingdom Pseudomonadati; phylum Pseudomonadota; class Alphaproteobacteria; order Hyphomicrobiales; family Rhizobiaceae; genus Ensifer; species Ensifer fredii. The sequence goes on along the minus strand of NC_018000.1, from coordinate 285,970 downwards.
CCGCACGGTCGGCACCGTCAGCTTGGATAGGAGTTTCTCACCGATGAGTGGAGCAATATGTAGATCCAAGTGCTGTCGGTACTGATTGATGGTCGATCGCTCGAGCCGTGCCCCCTCAGCACTGGAAATCCAGAATCTTCCGGCCTGAACAACAGTTACACTGGCGCTGTCCGCGACGTGAACGCCTTCACGAACCTCGACAGCAGCTCTTGCAGCAAATGCGTCGGCATCCTTCTTCTTCGTGAATGTCTTTAGCCGCCGCACACCTTTGGTATCCGTATAGTCGACGATCCAGGCTTCTTTCTCCACGCCTTTGCCCGTCGACCATTTGCGCTTGCGAACGGACATGACCTCAGTCCTCCTTGGCAGCATTGCGCACCCGCATCGCCGCAACCCTGCAGCGATCGGAGCAGTACCTGGCGTGGGATCGCCGGCCGGTAAGCGGGCCAGTGAGAAACATCCTGTGGCAGTGCTCACAGGATGTGGCGCTTGCGCCTGCTTCGTGGATTGCGGCGACTTCCATCACCATAAAATCGTAGAGTGTGTCGGCCTTCAACACAAAGCGCATACTACCCTCGGAATAAACGAAGGACGGCCAGACAATCGCGTCTGCGGTGTCAATCATCTTGTTCAAATAGTGCACTTTTTCGGTGGGGTCGGTTTTCGCCATTGGGTTCGTCATTGCGATATTACCCGACAGGACGGCGCGCCGGTTCTCAAGCTCATCCAGATTGAGAGGCCGCCGGCTTTGGGTCTCGCTCTCAACGGCCGCTCGGCTCCTTCCACGTCGGCTGAGATTGCGAACCATCGGTAGGGCGGGGTCGATCCCACTCTTGTTGATCTCCCCTTCTAAACTGCCGAACCGGTCTAGAAAGGCAATGAAACGGACATCGCTGTTGCAATTCACGAAGTGGAGCGCGACCGGGTCTTCAAGATTGATCGCCTCACGAAAGATGGGATCGGTCCGGGTGCTTCGCGGCTGTGCAACTTTGTACGCGGAACCATCTGACCGCTGGAAAACTTTGAGCTCAAAGCCGTCGCTTCGCCGCCTCCAATTTAGCTGAATCGGTATCAAGCCCCACTCCTCTGTTACGATTTTGTTGCGAAGTCCGTTATATGGGCAAAATATCTCTGCTTTCCACTTGGCGCAAGCCGCTCCGCCGCGTTATTCGCAAATGGTTGTCCAACGGGTATGACATCGACGCACTTGACGCGGTGCTTGCCACAGCAATGGCGCATCGCCTCGGCGGCGATCCGCTTTGGCTCATGCTTGTTTCGGGGCCTGGAGCCGCAAAGACCGAAACCGTCCAGGTACTCGCCGGCATGGGTGCAATGGTCACCTCTACGATCGCTTCGGAAGGAGCGCTGCTTTCGGCTGTGCCGAAGCGCAACCGGACAAAAGAGGCGAGCGGCGGTCTGCTCTCGCGCATCGGTGATGATGGCATCCTTGTCTTCAAGGATTTCACGACGATCTTGTCGATGGATCGCCATGTCCGGGGAGCAACCTTGGCTGCACTCAGGGAAATCCATGACGGCCGCTGGCAACGCAATGTCGGCACCGATGGCGGCCGCACCCTGACCTGGGAGGGCCGACTAACTGTTATCGGTGCCGTAACCACGGCCTGGGACAGCGCCTATGCCGTCGTCGGGGCGATGGGTGATCGATTTCTACTCGTTCGCATCAACAGCTACGAAAATCGCGAGCAGATCGGCCGCCAGGCAATTCGCAATATCGGCCGCGAAAAGGAAATGCGGAACGAGTTGGCAGCAGCCGTCGCGGCACTGTTCGCGGAACCAGCCGAGGTCGTGGGCGAAGTCGATGAAGCCGAGTTTCTCGCTATCGCCGATTTCGTGACGCTGGCACGCACGACGACAGACGTGGACAGCAGAGGCAATGTGCTGGACGCCCACGCTCCTGAGGCACCGACGCGCTTTGCCAAACAGCTCGCACAACTCGCTCGGGGAGCGATGGCAATCGGGCTCAACTATGCGGAGGCTGAACGGCTGGCGATCCGGTGTGCCCGAGACAGCGTGCCGCCAGTGAGATTGCAGCTTCTTCAGGATATTGATGCGCACCCAGGAACGACGCTGTCCAGCATTTGCGGCCGCCTGAATAAGCCAAAAACGACAATCGAAAGGCACCTGGCCGCTCTCCAGCTTCTCGGCCTTGTTAGCGCGGAGAAGGCCAAAAACACATGGGGTTATAAATGCGGTCCGCGCTTGAATTCCAAAGGTTTGAGGCTAATCGCCCGGGAATGTGGATAATAGGTGGTGAAGGGGTAAGTTTTAGGAGATGCCTGTATGCTCTACACCTTACCCCACAGGTCCGGTTTTCTCAGCTACGAAGGCTGCTGAGGTATTTTACCTCCAACCCCGGAAAACCAAGCGGGCACCGAGTTTAGAGTCCCCTACCCTTAGGTTCTTCCTGAGCCGAAACACAATGCGGGTTAGGCGACGGCGCAGATGACTCTGCTGTGAGCCGTTCCGGAGGACTTGATTCTGGCCTTGTTGTTTCTACGACTAGTCCAAGAAGGAGATCCTGGGTCCCTAAGCCACGGGTCGTCTTTAAAGGCGGCGAATGTTTTTCGGGGCAGTCCAGCCAAGATTGCACCTGATCAAGGTCCTCGCTGCACACCGGCAACGGGCGGCTCGCTACTCGGCGCATGATTTCAGAGGCCCGGGGCTTCACAGCTTAGAATCGGGCTGACAGCCAGCCTTTCCTGGACGCCGATGAAGCAGCCATTTCATCGAAGCCTATTTGCAGGCCGACCTCCACTTGGTGGTAGTGGCCTAAACAACCGGCCATCAATGACAGACATTATCTGAAACCCGTCCGCGCTCCCATGCGCATGCCCGGCGCAGAAGCGGAAGAAGGCTAAGCGCCCCTCGCCCATCAATAAGAGGAGTCAATGCGATGGCGGCTCTAAGCCGCTCTACTTCGGGACGACGCTGAACGACCGCGATGGCGAGATAATTCGCAGCCAAGGTTGCCGAAGGGCGGCATCGCGACATGAGTTGCTGCCATTGCGTCGCCGCGCCTACGACTGCTGTCGGACCCTTTGCTGAAGTTCAACAAGCGATAGTCCAATGCCTGCTGACGTACCAGGAGCGGACCTCGGTCAGACCGAGGCCCGAGCGACCCATGAGTAAACGTGTGCAGCGGGGGAGTTTCCTCACCATCGAACCCGTTAGGTGGCCCGCCGTGGTTCTCGGGGCGCATGCCGGTCCGCAATTATCCGGCTCTACAACTCGCCTAAGGTTTTCCATGGGCGGCTGCCCATTGTTCGCGTCCCGCCATGAGCGGGGAAAATCCCGTTGTGTCCGCACAGTTGGCGGCGCCACCGTCGGTGGTCAGAGGCGCCGCCGAGACAGCCGGTTTGCCGGCACTTATGCCAGCGCAATCACTGCTTCGATTTCCACCTGCGCCCCCTTCGGCAGAGCGCTCACCTCGTAGCACGCACGAGCGGGAAATGGCTTCAGGAAGAATGTCGCATACTCATTATTGATGTCAGCGAACCTGGAAAGATCCGTCAGCAGCACGGTCGTTTTGACGGTCCTCTCAATTCCCGATCCCGCCGCTTCGGCGATCGCAGCGATGTTTTTCAAGCACTGCCTTGCCTGCTCGACAGGATCGTTCGAAACGAACTCCTCGGTTGCCGGATCGATCGGCAGCTGCCCCGAGACGAAAAGCAGATTGCCCACTTTAATCGCCTGCGAGAACGGACCGATCGCGCCCGGTGCCTCAGTTGTTGTTACTGCCTCGATCATTGCTGCCTCCAAGCTGTTTCTGGTTGATTGTTGATCATCAGTAGCGGCTGATCGCGAGATCGTCCGCGTCGATTTCCGGCTTCCGCCCGCTGACCAGATCGCTGATCAGGCGCGCCGAGCCGCAGCTCATCGTCCAGCCCAGCGTTCCGTGGCCGGTGTTCAGGAGGAGGCCGGCGATTTTCGTCTGCCCGATCACCGGCGTCCCGTCGGGGGTCATGGGCCGCAGCCCGGACCAAAAAGAAGCCCTTTGCAGGTCCCCGCCCGGGAACAGGTCTGTTACCGAATGGTCGAGGGTGCGACGCCGAGTGTGGCCGAGGTCATTCGTATAGCCTGAGATTTCCGCCATGCCGCCGACGCGGATGCGGTCGCCCAGCCTGGTGATCGCTATTTTGTAGGTCTCGTCCATCACCGTCGATTCCGGTGCGCGCGACGCGTCGGTGATAGGGATCGTCAGTGAATAGCCCTTGACGGGATAGACGGGCAGCTTGATGCCGAGCGGCTTGAGGAGCAGGGGCGAGTAGCTGCCGAGCGCAACCACGACAGCGTCCGCGGTCACCGTTTCGCGATCGGTCAGAACTCCGTGCACGCGGCCATTCTCGACATCCAGTCCCTTGATTTGCGTTCCATAGGCGAAGCGGACGCCAAGCGCCGCTGCCTTGGCGGCGAGTGCGTTGGTGAACTTGAAGCAGTCACCCGTCTCATCCTTCGGTGTCAGCAACCCGCCGACGATCTTTTCGCGGACATGCTTCAGCGCAGGCTCGACCCCGATGCAGCCGTCGCGATCGAGAACCTTGTACGGTACACCGTCGGCGGCGAGCGCCTTGACGTCCTTGCCCGACGCGTCGAGCTGCTGCTGCGTCCTGAACAGCTGCAGGGTGCCGTGCATGCGCTCGTCATAGGCAATGCCGGTCTCTGCCCGCACTTCCGCCAGAGACGTACGGCTATAGCCCGCGAGACGCAGCATCCGGCTCTTGTTGAGCGCGTAGCGGTCAGCGGTGCAGTTTCTCAGCATCTGGTACATCCAGGCGAGCATGGCGCCATCGAGTTTCGGGCGCAGGACGAGCGGCGCGTGTTCCATGAAGAGCCATTTCAGCGCCTTCATCGGAATGCCCGGCGCGGCCCAGGGCGAGCAGTAACCGAAGGAGACTTCGCCTGCATTGGCGAAGCTGGTTTCCAGAGCCGGGCCCTGTTGGCGATCGACGACGGTGACCTCGTGTCCGGCCTTGGCAAGCTGGTAGGCGCTGGTCACGCCGATCACGCCGGCGCCAAGTACGATGACTTTCATGGTTTCCTCAACGGTGTATTGCTCAGCGGTACCGACGTTCGTAGCGGCGGCCGAGGCCGGTCAGAATTTCGTAAGAGATCGTACCGGCGGCTTCGGCGACATCCTCAAGCGTCTGATGGGGGCCGAGAACCTCGACAAGACTGCCGAGGGAAAGCGTGCCCTCGGGCAGGGCGGTGATGTCCACCGTAATGCTGTCCATCGAGACACGGCCGACGATCGGCAGGCGAACGCCGTCGAAGAAAACGGCGCCGCGATCGCTGAGACTGCGGGGAAGACCGTCGGCATAGCCAGCGGCGATCGTCGCGAGCCTGGTTTCTGCGGAGGTCACGTGCGCACCACCGTATCCAACACGCGTCCCGGCGGGAACCGTCCTTGTCTGGATGACGGCGACGTCGAGCCGGACGACCGGCTCTATGGGATTGGGTCTGCCGGCAATGGGCGCGCCACCGTAGAGGGCGATACCGGGGCGACTGAGGGCGCCATGATAGTCGCGGCCCAGAAAGACGCCGCCCGAATTGGCAAAGCAGACATCGAGGTCTGCAAACTCGGCGGCGATAAGGCGCATCTCAGCGAGCTGATCGGCATTCTGCTTGTTGTCGACCTCGTCGGCGCAGGCGAGATGGCTCATGATAAAGAGGATTTCGATGCTCCTGCAGTCCTTGAGTACGGCGGCGAGCGCAGTTCTTTCCTGCAGCGGTACGCCGAGGCGCGACATGCCGGTGTCGAACTGCAGAACGGTAGGAAGAACGCGGCCGAGCTTCTGAGCCGTGAACGACCACCGCCGGAATTGCTCGAGAGAGTTGAGAACCGGAACAATGTTGGCCTTGGCGCAAGTGATCTCTGCTCCGGGCTGCAGCCCGTTGAGCACCGCTATCTGCGTGTCGTTCGGCAGCAGCGATCTGAGTTCGATCGCCTCCGCGAGATGCGCGACGAAGAATTGCCGGCAGCCCTGCGCATGGAGCGCCTTGGAGACCTGCTGAGCACCTAGGCCATAAGCGTCGGCCTTGACGACGGCGGCGACCGTTGCAGGCGCGACCGCCGCCGAAAGCTTCTGATAGTTCCTGCGCAATGCGGCAAGGTCAATGGTCAGATAGCCGGAAGCCCCAGCGCCGGCCTCTGCTTCCCGACCTTGAATATGCAAAGCATGACGGTCCATGTGCAACCCTCCCGTTGCACGGCAACATATTGAAACCTTCGTTGAATATCCCGCCTAGTTCTGATCGATCGTTTCCGTATATGATCATTCGGCGAATTACCTGCGAACAAATGGAAGATTATGCATGGCCGCCATCGATGCGATCGACCGCAATATCCTGCGTCTGCTGCGGCTGAATGCCCGGATGAGCAATGCGCGTCTGGCGGAGGAAGTCGGCCTGTCACCTTCGGCTTGTCTGCGGCGGATAAGATTGCTCGAGGAAGCTGGCGTCATCCGCGGCTACACGGCCCTGGTGGACAGCGGGAGTTCCGAGGACACAATTGCGGTGATTATCAACATCACGCTCGAGCGGCAGACCGAGGAACACCTCGATCGTTTCGAAGCCGCCGTTCGAAAGCATCCGGAAATCCGCGAATGCTTTCTGATGACCGGCGGCTCAGATTATCTGCTCAGGGTGGAAGTGGCAGGCGCTGGCGAGTTCGAGAGAATCCATAAGGAAATTCTTTCGACACTACCTGGTGTCCTGAGAATTCATTCAAGCTTCTCAATTCGCAACGTTCTGGCCACTCGGACTATGAAGCGACGCTGAAGCTATCGCGCCGGCGATGCACGTTACGTACCATCGATGGTGAAACCGAATCAGGCCTGACGGACGAAAAATAACGGCTGCCGTCGGGATCTGTGCGACGGCAGCCAAATTATGCCCTGGGAGAATGGGCGTTGCGGTGGACACAGCGAATAGGGGAGGCTTCGTGGTCCCCACCGTCGATCTATATCCTAACAGCCGAGCGGCGGATGGGCCGCCGGATTCCGAAGCTCACAAGCATGTTCATCGGTTAATTGACAGCCATACGGCTAAATTAGCTTGAGCTTTTCTTGTAGGCTCTTAAGCATGTACGTCTCGGCACCTTCGAGTGGTCCGCGGAAGAGAAGGTCGGGAGCGTCCTGCCTCTCCGTCAGGACCTGCCGTCTGGGAGAGCGTGCATGAAACTGGACCGGATCGACATCAAGATCCTCTACGAACTACAGAAGAACGGGCGGATCACCAATGTCGAGCTTGCCGAACTGGTCCATCTTTCGCCGAGCCCCTGCCTCATGCGGGTCAAGAAACTGCATGAGGAGGGATACATCCAGGGATACTCGGCGCAAATCAATGTTGGCAAGCTCGGACAGATCCTGACGGTCTTCACCGAGATTACCTTGAAAAACCATCGCCAGATTGATTTCGCCCGCTTCCTGGCTGCGGTCGAAAAACTCGACCAGGTGGTCGAATGCCACCTGGTCTCGGGCGGTTATGACTATCTCGTTAAATTCATCACCGCTGGCATCGGCGAATATCAGATGATTATGGAGCGCCTGACCGATCTGGACATCGGCATCGACAAATGCTTCAGCTACGTCGTGCTGAAGTCGCCGGTCGTGAAAGCCCACATGCCGTTGACCGGCCTGTTTCCCGTTTGAATTTCTTCTGTGGCGGCAGCGCGAGGTCCTAGTCTCAGGAGGAACTGACCGAGGACCGGGGCTTTTGCTCTCCTCCGGTCGGCATGGACAGCAATTCCTTCATTCGCTCGTAAAGCCCACGATTCGGAGCTGTTAAGGCGAACAGTGCCGCTGCGCAGCCTGCCTGCGAGCGCCCGCGCTTCCTTCGGATCGCCCTGAATGTAGGCTGCCAGGCCGTAAGGCGTGTCGTTGGCGATCGCGATCGCTTCATCCTCGCTGTCATAACCGATGATCGACAGCACCGGGCCGAAGATTTCCTCCCGCGCAATCGTCATCTGATTGGTGACGCGGGCAAACACGGTCGGGCGCACGTAATAGCCCGCATTGAGATGCGAAGGGCGGCCAGGGCCACCGGCGACGAGCTCCGCTCCTTCCGCGATGCCGCGTTCGATCAACGCCTGGATCTTGTCGAACTGGGCGGCGCTTGCGACTGGTCCGAGGTCGGTGCGCGGATCCGAAGGGGGACCGACAACGAGGCAGCCGCTTCCCTCGCGGCGATCGAGCTTGCTTCGTCCATTCGCTCCGCCGGCACCAGCATCCGTGTTGGCGCAGTGCAGGTTTGGCCGGAATTGCCGAAGTACCGCCGTACCCCGGCGCGTTGAGGCGTTACGTCGCCTAGTTGCTGCCGAACACCACCACCTCGTAGTGTTCTCGGTGGATAAATTCCCGCGTATGCTCGACTACGTCGTGCCCGGCGGGGTGCGGATCGGTGACGGCGACCGGGTTCGCCTCGGTGCGCATCTCGCGGAAGGAACCACGGTGATGCACGAAGGGTTCGTGGACTTCAATGCGGGTGCGCTTGGCCCGCTGTATGGTCGAAGGGCGCGTGACGCCGGGGGTCACGGTTGGCGACGGCTCCGATATCGGCGCGGGAGCCTTGATCATGGGGACGCTCTCCGGGGGCGGCAAGCAACGTAATGTGATCGGCAAGGGCTCGCTGCTCGGGGCCAATGCCGGGATCGGGATATCGCTCGGCGACAATTGTGTGGTGGAGGCCGGCCTCTACGTCACCGCGCGCACCAAGGTTCGGCTACCGGATGGTACCGTGGTCAAGGCTCGTGAACTGAGCGGGCGCGACAATATCCTGTTTCGGCGAAACAGCCAGACGGGAGCCGTTGAAGCGCTCAATACGAGCGGTTCGATCTGGGGCGGGGTGAACGACATACTCCATGACAATGATTGAGACCTTCGGTGACGCTATCGTGGCGCGAGACCTGCCTGTGGGCGCTGTAGCCGGCGCCGAAGGGCATACTGCGGCAAGCACGAGCTGGGATTAGGAGAGCTTGGGCGATTAACCCGCCCAACCATCTTTCCAGCATTGCCGACCGGCAGACCTCCCCTGCCAATTCGCTCCGTCCCTGCCTTAAAAAAGGAGGTAAGGTGCGTCGGACGGGTTCTTCGGTGCAACGATTAAGTGACGGTGACGTAGATTTTCCGTACCGTCTCGATCGTTTTCCAGACCCCGACATAGCCAGGTTTCATCACGAAGCTGTCGCCTGCGCGATAAATGACCGGCTCCTTACCCTTCTCTGTCAGTTCGACCACTCCCTGCAGGATATGGCAGAACTCAAAGGTTTCGCCCTTGATGGAGTGCGTCTCGCCGGGAGTGGCCTCCCAGACGCCGGTATTCACCTTGCCCTCTTTGTCGCTGTCTTGCGCCCAGGTTTTGAAGGCGGGTGCACCCGCGATAAGGCGCTCCGGCGCGGGGGTCGCGTGCTTCGGTTCGACCGAAGGATTCGGGTCGATCGTTTTGAGTAGTGACATCTGATTCTCCAGTTTTACCTGAGTGAAAGCAAATCCGCGCTGTGGTTAGGCAAGATGCACGCGAGTCGGCCCCGGCCTCGCTACGAGATTGTCGATAACGGTAGAAGGACGGAGCGGTCGGAATCGCTGAGTGCCTACCAGCTTGCGGCGATGTACTTTGTTTCGAGATATTCGAGCATGCCGTGGTGGCTTCCCTCCCGGCCGAGCCCGCTCTGCTTCATGCCGCCAAACGGTGCGGCAGCGTCGGATACGACGCCTCGGTTGATTCCGACCATGCCGCTTTCCAGCCGTCCGGCGACCGCAAGCGCGCGTTTGAGGTCGCTGCTGAACACATAGGACACCAGCCCGTATTCGGTGTCGTTCGCCATCTGGACGACCTCGTCCTCGGTTTCAAACGCAATGATTGGCGCAACCGGCCCGAAGATTTCTTCGCGAAGTACCTCGGCATCGGGAGAAACGTCTGCAAGTACGGTAGGCGGATAGTAGAAGCCGTCGCCGTTCAACCGGCTGCCGCCGGTAACCAGTCGGGCTCCCTTGGCAACGGCGTCGTCCACCAGGCGTTCCACCTTGGCGAGCGCGGCCTCGGTGATCAGTGGCCCAAGCTGCGTGTCCGGCGCCAGTCCTGGTCCGACCTTGATCGCGGCCATCTCTTCCGCAAACCGCCGGGTGAAGTCCGCCAGGATCCCTTTCTGCACATAGAAGCGGTTGGCGGCAGTACATGCCTCGCCGCCGTTGCGCATCTTGGCCACCATGGCTCCAGCGACAGCCGTCTCCAGGTCGGCATCGTCGAATACAACGAATGGCGCATTGCCGCCGAGTTCCATCGAACAACTGACAACCTGGTCCGCAGCCTCCCGCAGCAGTGTCCGGCCGACGCCTGTCGAGCCGGTGAACGACAGCTTCCGTACCCGCTCGTCATGCAGCATGGCGCTGACCACGGAGCCCGCTTTCCTCGTTGTCACGATGTTGACCACTCCAGCAGGAACGCCGGCCTGCCGCATAATCTCGCCGATCGCCAGCGCCGTAAGCGGGGTCTCCGCTGCGGGCTTCAGGATGCACGTGCAGCCCGCGGCCAGTGCGGGTGCCATCTTTCGGGTCGCCATTGCTGCCGGGAAGTTCCAAGGCGTCACCAACACGGCGATACCAATCGGCTCATGGTTGACGATGATCTGATTGGCGCCGGAAGGTGCAGGTCCGAATTCGCCCGGTGCCCGTACAGCTTCTTCCGCGTACCAGCGGAAAAATTCGGCGGCATAGGAGACCTCCGACCTGGCGTCCGCGAGTGCCTTGCCGTTTTCCACGGTGATCAGTTGTGCCAGCCATTCGGCCTGTTCGAGCACAAGGTGAAAACACTTCATCAGAACATCCGAACGACGCCGCGGCGAGGTCGCCTTCCAAGCCGCAGCGGCCATTTCCGCTGCGTCGACCGCGGATATTCCATCGGCGACATCGCCATCGGAAACGGTGGCGATCACATCTCCGGTCGAGGGGTCGACCACTTCAAAGGTGCGATCTTCTTTTGCAGAAACCCATTCGCCGCCGATGAACAGTTGCGTAGGAGCATCGCGGACTACGGCAGTCGAGGCGGGAGAGACAAGCGGAGTTGTTTTTTGCGCGGGAGTTGGTTGCACGTTCAGCACCTTCGCTACCAATCAGGTTTGACACGCGATCAATATAAGTTTGGTTCTGCGATTGGTGTCAATATAGATCAAATTGGTTGCGGCAATAATTTGCGAGGCTCATGAACGTGGCTGCGGACTCTTCAGCCTTTGAGGCGGCAGTCAGTGGGTGTCCGAACATGAGCGTTGCGCAAAGACACCAGCCGGCTCAGCACGTAAGCATCTTACCGGCGCTGAGTTTTTCAGTGTGCGGAAAGGCTAACGTGGCAATTGCAGTGTCCTGAACACCTGTACCGGCGAGATCGGCTATTGTGATGTTTGCATCGCGAGTACGCCCGACCTTGCCTCCGGCAATCATTTGCCCAGTTCCGGAAAATCTCTGTCGCTCGCAAGCTGTCAAGTCGACCCACGGCCTAAATGTCGAACAGATTCGTCAGGGGCATGTGGTACTTCGTGATCGGCGATTTGAGCACGACGAAACTGAAGTATTTCTCTATTCCGATGTCCATTTCTATCAGCCGCTCCATCAGCGACTGGTATTCCCCTATGCTGCTCGCCACGAACTTGACGAGATAGTCGTAATCGCCCGAGACGACGTGGCATTCGATGACTTGCTCTATATTTTGGATGGCCGACATGAAGCGGGCGATGTCGGCCTGGCGATGGTTCCTCAGGGTTATCTCTGTAAAGACAGTCAGAACCTGGCCAAGCTTTCCCATGTTGATCATCGCAGAATAGCCGCCGATATAGCCTTCTGCCTGCAGCTTCTTCACTCGCACGAGACAAGGGGTTGCGGATAAGTTAACTAGCTCAGCGAGCTCGACATAAGTCATGCGTCCGTTCTTCTGGAGCTCGGAGAGGATCTTGATGTCAATTCTGTCCAGTTTCATGTGCGCCCACCCGGTTGTTGCCACCACCTTTGCATGAGCGGTTGGAGTCTCGTCAGTGGACGAGGCTCGGTGACAAAAATCCCTCGGGTTCCAAACGGCAGCCGATCTAACGGCTACATCATTTCCGGTCTTCGGATCGCTGAGCCATCGCTGAACCGGCTCAACCTGTAAGGCGAAATGTCGGTAAGTGGCTCTTTATTCAAGACGATCTCGCTCACCAGCCGGCCAGCCCCCGGTCCGATCGCGAAACCGTGTCCGCTGAAGCCCGCCGCGATCACGTAGCCGGGGAGCTCCTCCACTCTCGAGATAACCGGCACGAGGTCTGGAGAGGTATCGATGAGCCCGCTCCAGGCGCGCTCGACCCCGATCCCTTTAAGCGCAGGGTATTCGCTTTCAAGGTTCTTCACTGCGAGCTTGACGAGTTCCGCGTCGGGCGCCGGATCCAGAATGCGGCTCTTTTCAAACGGCGAGATCTCGTCGTTCTCCCAGCTGCCGAAGGCATCGGGACCATTCCAGAAGCTGCTGTTGAGGCGGTATTTGAGCTTCTTGCCGATCTTGCTGCGATACATCTCGTAGAATTTGAATGCATATCGCATTCCTCGCGGCGTAATGTCGAGCGTACCGTGTCCGGGTACGGCAACCGTGTAGGAGCCGTCGATCCGACGCCGCAACACGAAGCTCGAAGCCGATAGGCATCCTGCCTGAACGATTTCGGGCGCCGGGGTTGTCTTGATCGCCGTCCCGGCGATGTTGGCGACTGGAACTTCGATGCCATAACGATGAGAAAAGCGGGAAGCCCATGCCCCGCCGGCGCAAACAACGGTGCTCGCTTTGACAATCCCCCGCTCCGTCCACACCCCTGTTACCCGGCCATTGGTAATGTCGAGGCCTCGAACGGCACAGTTCTGATGGAGCGACACGCCCTTTTCCTTCGCAGCCTCGGAGAGGGCTGGCACGGCAAGGCTGGGCTCAGCCCTCCCGTCAGTCGGAGACCAGACGCCGCCGACCCAGGAGGACGTGCCGCCCGAGGCCCGCTCGTTCGCCTCGGAAGCAGTGAGTATCTGGCTGTGAAATCCCTGGACGCGTGCGGCCTGGCCCCACTTTTCCCAACGGGCGACATCCGCCTCATTCTTGGAGCAGTAAAGTATCCCGCTTCGACGGAACCCGAGATCGCGGCCGATCTCGGTGCCCAATTCCTCCCAGCGCCGCAGACTGTACATGGCAAGGGCAAGCTCATGGAGATCGCGGTTCTGCTGACGGACCCATCCCCAGTTGCGGCTTGACTGCTCGCCGCCAACGATGCCCTTTTCGAGCAGAGCAACGGAGACCCCTTGGCGGGAGAGTTCATAGGCCGTGCATGTACCGACGATCCCTGCCCCGATGACGACAACATCCACCTGGGTTGGAAAAGAGGCGCTGTCACGGACTTTCTGAACCTCGACCGGCATTATCTTTGTATTCCTCTGGAAATCGGGCGTGAGTTTCTTGAATAGCGCCCCCCGGAAGGAGCGCTGGTGTCCTCAATGGTTAAGCTCTATCGCCGGGCGCGGTACAGGGCGATGCGGTCCTGCATCCGATAGCCCTCAATGATCGCCGGCATGAACCACGGATTGCCACGGTAAAGGGGGATGAAGGCAGGTGGACGAAAGTCGAAGGCTGTGCGCGCTTGCTCACCATGTCCCAGCAGCTTATGAGCCGCACGCGTTCCGATCCATGGCGCCCAGACGACGCCCGAACCGCAGAAACCTGTCGCATAGACCACGCCGTCCTTCTCGAAGATGCGGGGCAGCATGTCGCGGTGCATCGCCACATTGCCAAACCAGGTGTGCGACAGGCGAACGTTCTCTAGTTCCGGGAACAGGTTCACCAGGCCCCGGCGCAGAAACAGCTTCGGAGCGGCGGGATCGCCGACGCGAGAACTGTCGCGCCCCCCTAGAAGAATGCGTTTGCCGTCGGGCGTCGGGCGGTAGTAGAATCCCAGTTGCCTGCCCTCGACCATCATCATCCGCTTCGGCATCAGCCGCGCCATCACTTCTGGCGCGAGCTCCTCGGTGACAATGATCCGGCTGCGAACCGGGACCAGCCGGCGGCGCAAGAAGGGAACCGCGCCATCGGTATAGCCGTCCGTGCAGACCAGAACCTGGCGGGCCTGCACCGTGCCCGCCTCAGTCAAGACACGGAATTCGGAGCCATCCCTTTCTACCGAAGTCACGCGCGTACCTGCGTGGACGGTCAGTCCCGAAGCCAGCGCCACTCGCAGGAGTTCAGCGTGGAACTTGGCCGGGTGCAGCCCACCAATATCCATCCGCGCCATGCCGCCGCGATAGAAATCCGTGCCGATGAAGTTGCGCTGTTCGGCGTACGGCACCGCATAGGCCTCGATCCCCAATCTCTTCGCCAGCACTTCGGCGCTCCGGGCCGTCTTCTCGTAATCGTCATATCCGATTACGCCCTTGAATTGGCCAACCAGCTGAAAGTCGCACTCGAGCCCTTCGGTCCTGATGAAGTCATAAAGGAATTCGCGGGCGATCTTGCCCTCCGCCTCGATTGCAATTGCCTTCTCTTCGCCGAAGCGCCGGGTGATCGTGGTGTAATCCGGCCGAATGCTTCCGCTGGTGATACCGCCGTTGCGCGTCGAGGCCCCCTCGCCCGGGTTCATCGCATCGAAGGCTGCGACCGAACGGCCCTCGCGCGCCAGAACGAGACCCGCCGATAACCCGGTGTATCCGGCGCCTATGATCGCCACATCGAGATTCTTGGCCAGCGGCTGCCGCGGCAGCGGTCTGACCGGTGCCTCCTCCCACCAGTACGGCGTGTTCTTGTCTGCGATTCTGGATTCTTCCATGGGACTAACTTCTCGTTGCGTCGGCCAAGGGCCTTCTGGGACTGCTGACAAAGATGAGCGGCAACGTTCCATCGGGCGACGTTTCGATCAGCAGGTTCACACATCGCCCTTGAACCATCTCGCGAGCGAGTGTGGCGTTCCCCTATACTGCCTCAACCTCGTCCGGACGCCATCGCCGTCAGGCGTGATCACCGCGAACATCGAACGCGTCGCGAAGCCCGTCGCCGATGAAGTTGAAGCTGGTTACAGCGATGGTAATGGCGGCGCCGGGAATGATCGCCAGCCACGGTGCGCTCCCCAGATATTGCTGGGCACCGTTCAGCATATTGCCCCAACTGGGCAGCGGTGGCTGAATTCCATAGCCGAGGAAGCTGATATAGGCCTCCATGAGGATCGCGCGGGCGACGGTCAGGGTAGCCGCGACGATGATCGGACCCATGGCATTGGGAAGGATCTCGCGGAACATGATATGGGTTCCGCTCAGCCCCAACATGCGACCGGCCTGGACGAATTCGCGCTCGCGAAGGGAGCGGACCTCCGCCTCGACAATTCGCGCAACCTCCATCCAGCTGGTGGCAGCGATGACGACGGTAATCATGATCGGGCTTGGCTTTAGCGCAGCGGCAAGGGCCAGCACCAGGAAGATTGACGGGAAGGACAGGAACCCATCTACTGTACGCATCAGCGTCGTGCCGATCCAGCCGCCACGGTATCCCGCGAGCACGCCGACGAGGGTTCCGATCAGCGTCGACAACAGCATTGCGGAGAAACCGACCAGCAGCGAAATCCGCCCCGCCATGAAGAGCCGCGCCGCCAAGTCCCGACCCAGCGGATCGGTGCCCAGATAGTGGTGGCCGGTGAACGGCGGAGCAAAGCGGGCGCGCAGATCGATATGGAGTGAATCATATGGCAGCAGGTACGGTCCCAGGACGCACGCCAGCGTCAGGACGGCGATCATCACCATCCCGAGCAGAGCCAGATGGTGGTTCATGAAGCGATGTGCAGTTCGGCTGTTCCACCAACGCTCCTGGCGTGAATTTGCGACAATGGCGGTCATAATGGTGGCCTCCTGTTGAGCGTCCATGAGGCGCTTAGCTCAGACGGATACGGGGATCGATGATGGCGACGACGATGTCGGCGATCAGGTTGCACAGCACGACGAGTATTGCCGAGAACATCAGCAGCCCCATCACCACCGGGTAGTCGCTGTAGCCGAGACTATCGAGGAACAGCCGGCCCATTCCCGGCCAGGTAAACACCGTCTCGGTGACCAGAGCACCCGTGAGAACGCTGGGAAGCTGCATTCCCGCAAGTGTGATCATTGGCAGCAGCGCATTGCCGACGACATGCTTCATCAAGATCCGGCGTTCGCTTAGCCCCTTGGCGCGGGCTGTCTTGACGAATTCCTGGCTGATAACGTCAAGCGTCGCCGTGCGCATGTAGCGGCTCCAGATGGCGACATGGACCAGCGCCAGCACAATGCTCGGCATGATCAGGTGATGGAGGTAATTCAGGGCCGAGCCGTCGCCGATCGTGTACATATTGCCGGCCGGCAACCAGCCCAACCGGAGCGAAAACACGTAAATGCCGACAAGCCCGAACCAGAAGGTCGGGATCGACAACGCCACCATTGCACCGACCGTCGCCAGATAGTCAAAAATCGAATACCGGTGCGTGGCGCCGCGAATGCCGATCCACGTGCCGATGGCGATCGCGATGACTGTGGATGACCCCATCAACAACAGTGTTGCAACGAGGTGGCGGCCAATCACGTCCAGGACCGGCGCGCCGTCGCGGAAGGAGTGACCCCAGTCCCCCTGTACGAGGCGCCAGGCCCAGTCCAGATATTGCATCCACAGCGGACGGTTGAGCCCCAGTTGCTCCTTGAGACGATCGAGATCCGCTTGCGTCATGCCGGGATCGAGCCCGAATTGCGCCAAGGGGCCACCCGGAATGAGGTTGAGGACGACGAACCCGATGACCGATACGATCAGGAGCAGGACGAGGCTCTGTGAAAGGCGATTGAGCAGGAAGCCGCGCATTGGCTCTCCTCCTTCATGACAGCGTCAATGAATGGCCGCCGCCGCAAGCGGCGGCGGCCGCTTAGGTCAGCTCTGCCAACGCCATGCTGCGGCCTTCCAGGAGGCCGTGCGGGTGTTGGCGTTGGGCTCAAAGCCCTCCAGCCCCTCCTTGCGCCCGACCACGTTGGTGTAGGCAAACAGCGGCAGGAACGGCAGATCCTGACGGACGATTTCCTGCACGCGGTTATAGATCGCGCGCCGTTCCTCCGGATCGAAGGTGCGGGCGCCTTTTTCGAGCAGCGCATCGACTTCCGGGTTGGAGTATTGGGCGGTGTTCGAGCCCTTCCCGCCCTTCGCGCCAATTGCGCTGGTGTGGAGGCGGTTGGTGGCGTCCGGATCCGCGGCAATGAGATAGGTGACGCCGGCGATCGCCGAGTCGAACTGCGACTTGAGCCAGAATTCGCCCCACATGACGGCCGCCGGCAGATTCGAAATGGTCATCTCGACGCCGATCTCCGCGAACGTTTGCTGCAGGAACTGCTGCACTTGTTCACGCAGATTGTTCCCTGCGGTTGTCGCATTGGCGAAGGACAGCCGGACCCCATCCTTCGCACGTATCCCATCCGGTCCCGGCACCCAGCCAGCTTCGTCGAGGATTTTGCGCGCTAGGTCGAGATTGAACTCCTGCGCCGGCAGGTTCGGATTGTAGTAGTAGGACTCCTTCGGCATGAAGGTTTCGGTGAGGGTGCCTACGCCGAAGTAGATCGCGTCGATAATTGCATTCCTGTCCATCGCGGCATAGAGCGCCTTGCGCACCGCCGGGTCCTTGAATTGCGGCTTCTCAAGATTGAGATAAATCGACTCGAGCGATGCCCCGGGCTCCAGAGTCACTACGCGGCCCGGCAATTTGCTGGCTTCCTCGTAGTGGTCGGCGGTTATGTATGCCTGGTCCGCAAGGTCGATGTCGCCGCTCTTGAACTGGGTGTAGAGCACCGTCATGTCAGGAATATATTTGAAGACGAGCCGCTCGATATAGGGACCCTCTCCGAAGTATTGAGGATTCGCGACGAGTTCGAGATGGTCGCCGGCAACCCGCTGCGCCCACTTGAAAGCACCGGTGCCGACGGGCGCCTGGTTGAAGGCGGCGGCGTTGGGATCGGCCTCCTTCTCGAGAATGTGCTTGGGCACTATGAAGGTTTCGGCGAGAAACGACAGGTAGGGGGCGAAAGCCTCCTCCATGCGCCAGGTGATCTCAGTCGGCGAAACCACCTTAATATCCCGCACCAGGGAATGCCCACCCGTGCGCCACGCGCGGAATTTCGGGTTGGTGATGAGCTCGAGGGTGAACTTCACATCCTCGGCCGTGAAGGGCTCGCCGTCGTGCCAGCGAACGTCATCACGCAGGCGGATGCGCCACTTCAGGCCGTCCTCTGAAATGCCGCCATTCTTCTGTGTGGGCACTTCGGCCGCGAGATTGGGTTGGAGAACACCTTTCGGATCCATGCGGAAGAGGGCGTCGAAGACTGAGAAATGGACCGCGTCGTCCACCTCGATATGTGCCATCAGCGGATTGAAGACGGTGGGTTCTTGCGAAAGCCCGACGACGACACGGCCGGTCGGGTTGGCGGTATCGGCAAAGGCAGGCTTGCCGAGCAGGTTGGGTGCGGCAAAGCACGCAATGCCGCCCGCTGCCATTAAGCGTAGCGCTTCGCGCCGTGAATAGCCCGATTTCGTTGTAGAATCTTTCGTCATGATATTTCCTCCCTAGTGGTATTTCCGCCGTAGCTCTCAAGAATTAACGGCAATCGGTCGAGTGTCCCTCGGGCGCTCCCCGGGAATCGCCGCCACCAGCTCGCGCGTGTAGGCCGATTGCGGGTTCAGAAAGATTTGGGATGGTGGGCCGCGCTCGACGATCTGCCCTTTCTGCATCACTGCGATTTCGTTGCAGATCTGGCTGGCGACGCGCAGATCATGGGTGATGAAGATCATCGAAACGCCGGTTTCCCGCTGGATCTGGTCGAGCAGCTTGAGGATCTGGGCCTGGATGGACACGTCGAGCGCAGAGACCGCCTCGTCGGCAATCAGCAGCTTGGGCTTGAACATCAAGGCCCGGGCGATGCCGATGCGCTGACGTTGCCCACCGGAAAACTCGTGCGGATAGCGGCCGAAGGCGCCGGCATCGAGACCGACATGGGCCAGCAACGCTCGCGCCTCCTCACGCGCCTGAACATATGGCATGCCGTGCGCGACGGGACCGACGGTAAGAATTTGTCCAATGGTCGATCGCGGGTTCAGCGACGCGAAGGGATCCTGGAAGATCATCTGGATCCGCGGCCGCAGCGGTCGAAATTCGGACTCGGAAAGCTTGGCGATGTCGCGGCCTTCGAAAAGAATCCGACCGCCATCACTGTCCTGCAGCTTGATCAAAAGCCTTCCCAGCGATGACTTGCCAGAACCGCTTTCGCCGACAACGCCGAGGGTGCGTCCCGCAGCCAGATCGAACGAGACGTCCTTCACCGCAGGCACGATGCGTTGGCTGCCGAACAGGGCACTGCCGCTGCGATAAGTTTTGGACAATCCTTCGACCTTCAGGATGGTCTCGTTGCTGGCCTTCTCCTGCGGTTCGCGATCCTTGCCGGTCAGGTGCGGGACGGCGGCAATCAGGCGCTGGGTATAGGGGTGAGTGGGGGATTTCAGAACCTGATCGGCGCTGCCTTGCTCGACAACGCGACCTTTTTCCATAACCACAACACTGTCGGCGATCTCAGCCACAACACCGAAGTCATGGGTGATGAACATCACGCTCATACCCTTGCGGCGCTGAATGTCACGGATCAGCTTCAGAATCTGCGCCTGCGTGGTGACGTCGAGGGCCGTGGTCGGTTCGTCGGCGATCAAAACCGCGGGTTCGAGCGCGAGCGCCATGGCGATCATGACACGCTGACGTTGCCCGCCCGAGAGCCGGAACGGATACTGGTAGTACATGAGCTCCGGATCGGGCAGACCGACTTCCGTCAGCAGCTCGATGGCGCGCTTGCGCCGCGACGCCTTCGTGCCCACGCCATGTGCCGTCAGGACTTCGGTAATCTGCTCGCCGACCGTCATCAGCGGGTTGAGCGCCGAGAGCGGATCCTGGAAAATCATGGATACAACGCGGCCGCGCAGTCCTCGCAGTTTTTTCGCCGGTGCGCCAATGATGGCCGTACCATCGAGATGAATAACGCCGGACGAGACGGGGATCAGCTTCGGCAAGAGCCCCATGATTGTGTTGGCCGTTACCGACTTGCCTGAGCCGGACTCGCCGATAATGCACAGGATCTGACCACGCTTGAGATCAAACGAGATGTTCTCGACGGCATGGGTCCGTTCCATGCCTTTCGGCAAGTCGACTGTCAGGCCACGCACCGAAAGCGCTGCGTCGTCTCCAGAAACAGCCTCTGTTCTAGCGGCCATCGAGATTCCTCCCTTTTCAATGGAGCCGTTACTTTGCGATTTTACCCGCTGCTCTATACGTGCTGCCATCCGACAATCGTTCTGCAGGCAGTGCGCATGCATTCCCTGTACTTCAGCGCCATCGCTACCAATCAGGGTCTGATGCTCAATCAATATAAGATTGGTCTTGCAATTGGTGTCAATATAGATCAATTTGGTTGCGGAAAAAAATAATTAGCGAGGGCTCATGAGCGTAGTCTTGAAGGATTTCATCGAAGCCGAAGGTCTGGAGCCCGGAGATCGATTACCGCCTGAGCGCGATCTGGCGCTCAAACTCGGGCTGCCCCGCACCGCACTTCGACGAATGCTTGCTTCTCTGGAGAAGGAAGGCCGGCTCATCAGGCATGTGGGCAGGGGGACATTTATCGCTGGCAGCGGGGTTACCTCGACGGCCCTGCGTCGCCCGCCAGGCAGCACGGGAGACGCGTTGCGCACCTATCCGGCCGAGGTTTTCGAGGCTCGGCTGATCATGGAACCCAAGATCGCCGCCTTGGCGGCGTTACGGGCGACCAGACAGGAGATCGACGAAATGCAGAAATCGATCGATCGGGGCAGCGCGGCTGAAACCTTGGTCGAATTCGAGAAATGGGACGCTGTCTTTCACCGCATCATCGTCGGAGCCGCCCGCAATGGCCTTCTCGCCTCGCTCTATGAAGGTATTCACACGGTACGGGCAGGAAACCTCTGGGGGAAAATGAAGGAGCAGTCACTAACCCCTGAGCGCATGAAGGCTTATATCGCCAAGCATCAGGCCACTCTTGACGCCATCAAAGATCGCGACAGCAGAGAGGCCGAGCGAAACATGTACGACCACATTGTCGAAGCCAGAGCAAATATACTTGGCCCGAATGCCTGAGCACCTGATAGCGGTCTGGTATTGAAGCGTGTTGTTGCACTTCGCATGCTTGACCGGTTTGAGATCAAATTAAGCACCGCGACGGTGTGTTGGCTCAAGACGCAGCATAGAAATCTTCTTGAATGGTGGCGAGAAGCCAAGACACAAATTGATCGATCCCACTCGTCTTCTTCGCCAGCGCCGAACGAATGATGCCGTAATGTGAGCCATCAGGCTGAAAGCCGAGTGGCGCATCGAGGCGGCCATTGCGGATATCGTCGATGGCAATGATCTTGGGGCACATGGCCACACCCAGACCGCCGGCTGCGGCCTCCACCATCAGGAAATGATGGTCAAGAAAGCGCGTCGAGCGCGGCTTCGGCGCGTCCGGATGGGCGGCGGACCACTTCTGCCAGGCGTCCGGCCGGGTCTTTGCAGCAAGCGCAACATAACCACCGGCCGCAAACCGATCCGCCATGGCGGGATGCATGACGGGACCGACTTCCTCTTCGATCAACCGTTCGACCTGCCAGTTCGCCTCGATCGCGAAATCGAGCCTGCGGATCGCGAGCGTGATATGGTCGCGCGCAAAATCGAAGCCCCCACCACCGACGGAAAGGTGAAGGTCGATCTCGGGCTGGCGATCCTGGAACTCCGAGAGCCGCGGGATCAGCCAGCGCATGGCAACGGACCGTTCGCAGGAAACGACGATCGGCGGGGACACGTCAACTTTGCGAATATCCTCCAACGCTGACGCTACGAGCGACAGCGCGTTCGTCGTCGCCTGCGCGAGCCGCGTGCCCTCTCCCGTCAACCTTAGGCCGCGCCCATCCGGTTCTAGCAAACGGATTTGAAGGTGTTCGGAGAGTTTTGAAACGCGTCGGCTGACGGCACCATGCGTCAGGTTTAACTCAGACGCGGCCGCACGTACGGAACCCAGGCGGGCCACGACCTCAAAGGCACGCAGATCATCGAGGGAAGGAAGGTCCGAACGCTTCATTGGTGACAATATATCACCAATACGCGTGAAATCATATCGATTTTCCTCTCAAGATTTGAAGAATAGCCTGAGGTCATGGCAAAAACCATTGATAAATCAAACACGTTGGCGTCGTCGCAGACGACCTGACAAGCGCGGCGGACGGGGCAATCGCTTTCCTGAAACGCGGCTATATCCCCCGCATCTGCAGAGTAGGACCGGACGATACACAAGCCAGTCTCGTCTCCATCGACACCGGCAGCCGCAGGCTCGATGCAAACCGATGCAGCGCATGTGACGCGCCAGGCGGTAACGACGCTTGCAGACAGGCCGTTCCTATATAAGACGATTGACTCCACCCTGCGTGGCCATATCCGCGTGGAAATTGCCGCCGCATTCCAGGCCAGCAGCCGGCCACGTTTGGTCATCGCACCTGCTTTTCCCGCTGCCGGGCGCACGACGATCGACGGCATTCAACTGCTGCACGGTGAGCCGGTTGCGCAAACGGCGTACGGCCGCGACGCAGTCCATCCCGCCCACACGTCTCGCATCGAAGACTTGATCGAGCCCGGCCTCGGCCGGATCGCTAAAATTTCCGCCCACGCCGAGGAGGGCGAGATCGGCAAGGCCATTGGCGGCGCTCCGGTAGTCATCGTCGATGCATGCGAGCAGGTGATGCTGAATCGTCGGATTGCGCAGATCCAGAAGCACGGCCCGGCGCTTTGGGTCGGCTCGCCGGGCATGGCGGAGGCGTTAGCCACGGTAGTCGAGCGGCGCACAGGCCAGGACATCTTCACGCCCGAAGCCACGCCGCACCGTGTTCTCGTGCTTGTCGGCAGCGCAAACCATGTCAGCCATTTGCAGTGCGAGACGTTGGCCGCGACAGGCGCTTCGGTCGCAATCCGTGCGACGGATATCGACGAGACAGCTTCTGTCGTCTGCATCCGTACCCCGCACATCCGCACCAGCGACCCGGCGAAGGCGCTCGCCACCCTGGTGGACGAGGCAGAGATCGCATTAGCCCGGCATCGATACGACGCCATCGTCGCAACGGGTGGCGAAACGATGCACGCCCTTTTGGAACGGCTCTCCCTTCACGCTTTCGATTTGATCCGCGAACTCGAGCCCGGTTTTCCCCTCGGCTGCGCTCGTCTTGCCGATGGACGAATGATGCTGCTCGCCATGAAGGCAGGCGGCTTCGGTTCCGCCGTGACGCTGCGCAATGCCGCCGACACCATTCGCCGAATTGGAAAGGAGCACGCATGAACACCTCCCTGCCGCTTGCCGTCACCATGGGCGATGCATCCGGCATCGGGCCGGAGATCGTGGCAAAGACGATGCTTGCCCGCACCGACCTACGTCGCAACATCGTCGGCGGCGACCCGGCCGTGATGGCGAAGGCCATCGCCAGCCTCGGCGGCGGTTTGCCCATGAACGAGATCCATGACGTCGCCGACGCGAAGCCGGATGGCGCCCTGAATATCCTCGCCGCGACCCGCATCGAAACCCCACCAGCACTCGGCAAGGTGAGCGCCACCAGCGGCCGCATGGCCTATGATGCCGTCGTGGCGGCGATCGATCTCGCCAGGACGGGCAAAGTCGCCGGCATCGTGACGGCGCCGATCCACAAGGAGGCGCTTGCCGCTGCGGGGCTTCCATACCCCGGCCACACGGAAATCCTCGCGGCAAAAGGTGGTGCGGGGCGCGTGGCGATGATGCTCGCCAATGACGATATCCGCTCGGTGCTGGTGACGATCCATTGTTCGCTGGCAGACGCGATCCGCCAGGCCGATTTTCCGGCACAGATGTCCGCGATACGCCTCGCCCACCAGGGGGGTCGCGCGTTGGGTTTCGCCCGCCCCCGCATCGCTGTTGCGGGGCTCAATCCGCATGCCGGCGAAGGCGGTCTCTTCGGAGATGAGGAGATCCGCATCATCGCGCCCGCCATCGCGGCAGCCCGCTCGGAAGGCATAGACGCCAGCGGCCCATGGCCCGGCGATACGGTTTTCATGCAGGCGCGAAACGGCCGCTTCGATCTGGTCGTCGCGCAGTATCACGACCAGGGGCTGATCCCGGTCAAGTATCTCGGACTGGAAAAGGGCGTGAACATCACGCTCGGCCTGCCCTTCGTGCGCACAAGTCCCGACCACGGCACCGCCTTCGACATCGCCGGCCGTGGCATTGCCGATCCGAGGAGTCTCGAAACAGCGATCGACTACGCCCGCCGACTGGCGAAGGCACCGTGCGACCAGGAGGATTGACATGACCCCATCGATTTCATTTTCATGCTGACCCGCAACGACCGGGCGATCCCGGACGCGCTGGAACAGCTTCCCTTGGTGCTTTCTGCGGGTGTCCGTCATATCGGCTTCAAGGATATCGGCCTGCCCTTCGAGGTGCTTTCCGACCTGAACCGGGAAATCCGGGCCGCAGGCGCGAAGAGTTATCTCGAAGTGGTTTCACTCGACCGCGCCAGCGAAATCGCGTCGGTGCGCGCCGCCCTCACGCTCGGCGTCGACTATCTGCTTGGCGGCACCCATGTCGACGACGTCCTTCCCCTCCTTAAGGGAAGTGGGATCCGCTACTACCCCTTCCCCGGCCGCATTGCAGGCCATCCCAGCGTTCTGGATGGGTCCACGACGGAGATCGTTGCAAGCGCAAAGGACCTTGCCGCCCGTGAGGGCGTCCATGGCCTCGATCTCCTTGCCTATCGCGCCGATGTCGATGTCGCAGACCTTATCCGGGCCGTCTGCGACGCCGTCGCCAAGCCGGTCATCGTCGCAGGCTCGATCGACCGCGCCGAACGCATCCATGCCGTCGTCAGCGGCCGGGCCGCCGGCTTCACGGTCGGCACCGCCGCCCTGGAGGGCCGCTTCCCTGCAGCCATTCCAGGCTTGGCGCATCAGCTCCTGACGATCACTTCCATAAAGAACCAGGCGAAAGCGCTAGCCGAGCAGTAGCGGAGAATGCGCCTTGGCCACGGCGCTAGCCTCCTCCTCTGCGTCGAACCGGAAATTGGTGCTGCGGGATTTTTCCTCCTGCATAAAGGTCATGTCGGCTGGCCTCGCTGATATCGGTCGGCTCGAAAACCGGTCGAGATCCGCGTCGTCGAAGACGACCTCGTTAAGGTCGCCGAACTTCGCTCGCGTTCATCTACGATGGAAGCAATCGACTGCCTCGAGCGTCGGGCGAGTCTCGGATCAACGGCGCTCAGCTCCCGTTGATTGAGCACGGAACGGAGACGCCGTCTGTGTACCGGCTAGGACCCCCGGCTCGCCGTACGTCGACGGTTCGAACCACCTCGCCCTCGACGGTTTCCACAAACAGGGACAGAAGTACCTACCCGAACCTGTCCAGCATCTTGAAATACATGCCAACCAGCGGCAGGAACCAGGGTGTGCCGAAATGTCCCGGCACCGCCGGCCATTCGAGACCCTTCAGCGGATTGCGGTCGGGCCGGTCGAGGATCGCGTCGGCGATGATCATGCCGAGATGCGTGGAAAGCTGCGCCCCGTGGCCGGAATAGCCCATGGCGTACCAGACGCCGTCATGATAGCCGGCGCGCGGGAAGCGGTCCTTGGTTATGTCGACGAGGCCGCCCCAACAATAGTCGATCTCGACATTGGCGAGTTGCGGGAAGATCGCTGCGAGGCTTGCCTTGAGTATCCCGCCGATCTTTGCATCGGAGCGCTGGTCGGCGCTTGCCGAGAAGCGGGCGCGGCCGCCGAAGATCAGGCGGTTGTCCGGCGAGAGCCGGAAATAGTTGCCGATATTCATTGACGTGACGCAGGTGCGGTTGCCGGGCATCGTCGCCGCGATCTCCGCTTCGGTCAGCGGCCGCGTGGCTATGACGAAACTGCCGACCGTGATGATCCGGCGGCGGAAATAGCCGAAGGTCGAGGGCGTGTAGGCCCCGGTGGCGACAAGCACGGCATCCGCGGTGACGCTAGCCCGGGCGGTTTTCAGTTGATGGCGGCTGCCCGCCTGCTGATGTTCCGTAACGGCTGCCTGCTCGAAGATCGTCGCGCCGCGACGCTTGGCTGCCTCGGCGAGCCCGACGACGTAGCGGCCCATGTGCATCATCGCGCTCTTTTTTGAGAGCATCGCGCCGAAGAAGGGGGAGCCGACTTCCTGGTTCAGGTCGCCTGCTCCGAGAAGCGCTGTGTCCGGGTCGACCTCCGCATGCACGGCTTCGAAATTGCGGGCGATCGCGTCGAAATGCTGGGGCTTGGAGGCGAGCTTCAGTTTTCCGGCGCGGCGGAAATTGCAGTCGATGCCCTCCTCCCCGATCAAGGACTCGATCGTGTCGATCGAGTCGTCAAGCGCCTTGTAAAGTGCGATCGCCCGCTGCTTGCCGAGTTCGGCCTTCGCCGCCAGATAGCTATGCGCAAGCCCGTTGTTCAGGTGTCCGCCATTGCGGCCGGAGGCACCCCAGCCGACTTTCTCCGCCTCCAGCACGACGACCTTGGCCCCCGCCTTGGCGAACTGCCGGGCGGCGCCAAGACCGGTGAAGCCGCCGCCGATCACTGCGACGTCGTAATGGCCATCGACCGGACCCTCTGCCGCCCCTGCGAAGGCCGGGGTATTGTCGTGCCAATAGGGGAGGAATTTCATGGCGGTGCGCCTTCTCGCTAGTGATCGAAACGCCCGCCGCCGTCAGAGCAAAGGGCGAAGTGTTGATGAGATTCTATGGCCGAAACAGGTTCGTCAGCGGCAGGTGCCGCTTCCCGACCGGTGATTTCAGCACGACGAAGCTGAAATATTTGTCGATGCCGACGTCCAACTCGACCAGCCGCTCCATGATCTCCTGATATTCGCCGATCCCGGTGGTCACGAATTTTAAGAGGTAGTCGTAGCCGCCGGAGACCACATGGCACTCGATTAATTGATCGATCTTCTCAACGGCGGCGAGGAAGCGTGCAAAGTCGGTCTGCCGGTGGTTCTTGAGCGTGACCTCGGTGAACACCGTTAACGTCTGCCCCAACTTGGCGACATTGATCTGCGCCGAATAGCCCTCAATAAAGCCCTCCGACTGCAGCTTCTTCACGCGCATGAGGCACGGGCTCGGCGATAGGTTCACCACCTCCGAAAGTTCCACATTTGTCATTCGGCCATTCTGCTGCAGCACGTGCAGGATCTTGACGTCGATCCGATCGAGTTTCATGGACTTACTTTCGCTTATGAGAATCGCTCGAGCCCGCGATCCGGTAAATTCGGCCGCCGAGGCAGCCTATGTTACACCTGCGCGACGGCCTTCTTGAGCGCGCACTCCATGGCTTCGAGGAACCGGTCCACATGCTCCGCCTGGCAAATCAGCGGCGGGCGCACCTTCAGCGTATCCTCGTTGGCGCCCGTCGTACTGATGAGAACGCCATCGTCACGCATCAGGTTTACGATATCCAAAGCCATGGCGCGCCGGCTGGCCTCTCCCGCTCCATCCAACCCGATGTCGATGCCGAAGAACAGCCCGGCATTTCGAATACCGCGAATGCCGGGGTGCAGCTTGGCAAGATGCTCCAACCCCAGCCTCAGGCGCTCACTCATGGCGTGCACATGCTCGGGGATCCGATCCCTTTGCAAGATTGTCAGGACGGCGTCAGCCGCCGCGATCCCGACGGTATTGCCGCCGAAGGTATTTGAGTACCGGGCAGTAGCGCCAAAGCAATCCATCGGTTCCTTACGGCCGACGACGGCGCCGATCGGAAATCCATTGCCCATCGGCTTGCCGAGGGTAACGAGGTCCGGAACAACTTCGTGCCGCTCAAAACCCCACATATGTGTGCCCGTGCGTCCAAAGCCCGGCTGCACTTCATCCGCGATCACGAGACCGCCCGCCTCCCGCACCGCCTTGATCCCGCCGGCGATGAAGCCAGGCGGGTCCACCCAGACGCCGTCGCTGGAGAAAATGCTGTCGATGAGCAGGGCCGCGATGCCAATGCCACGTCGATTCAAATCGGCGATAGCGGAGCGAACCTGTTCTTCAAAGAACGTTGCAGCTTGCCAGTCCGGTACGCCCGCGGGCCCGTGCAGCGACACCATCCGTACGGCAGGACTGAGCCTGACGGCGTCGCCCAGATTGGGCGACACCATCGCCGTTGCCGCGCTGGTGCCGTGATAGGCGTGGGAAGAGACGATCACGCCCTCACTGTCGCTGGTCAGCCGGGCGATCCGGAGCGCCAGATCGTTCGATTCGCTTCCCGTGCAGGTAAAGACAACGCGGTTCAACTCCTCGGGAAAGGTGGCCACGAGCCGTTCGGCATAGTCGACAAGCCTCGGTTCGAGATAGCGGGTATTTGCGCTCATTCGGCTGGCTTGTTCCGCCATGGCAGCGTTGATCTCGGGATTGCAATGCCCGAGAGAGGGCACATTATTGTAGAAATCCAGATAGCGATGTCCGTCGGGGTCGTAGAGCCACATGCCCTCGCCGCGAACGAAATGGACCGGTCGGCGGTATTGGAGCCTGTAGGAGGCCCCCAGTACGTTGTCGCGCCGGGCGATCAGCTCAGATTCGCGGGGGGGAATTGTGGCTTCCCCGGGGGTAAAGCGGTTGGGCATGAGATCTGTGGACATAGCTTTGATCCTGCTTAAGTTTCCATCCGCGAGAAGGTCGCGAATTACCGTAGTGATTGCCAAGACGAGTGACGAATGCCACGCCGGGCTAAGGCACCGCGCGACGCACAGCCATCTCGGCCTCCCCGACTCCTAACGCCGACAGGATAGAGAGCCCGCGTTCGGCTCGGGCCACGTTCTTCTTGATATATGCTGCCTCTGCCGGAAACAGCTCGGCTCGCCAGTAGTTGATCAGGATGAGGGCGCTTTGCCGCGCCTTTATCAACCCGACGAGCAGTTTTGCCTCGAGCGCGGAAAGCGGAAGCACCGAAGCATAACCAGCGATGAAATTTTCTGCGCCGCCCAGAGCCAAAGACGGGTCCGTCACCACGTGGCTTGCCGCAATCGCAAGATCCTGAAGCCGTGGACCCCAGCAGCCGTCGCCGAAATCAATGAACGCGACACCATCATCGGTCAGGAGTGTGTTGAACGGGCTGGGGTCATTGTGCGTGACCTGCCATGCTACCTCGCGCAGCTGCGGCTTGATGAGCTCGACATAGTTGCTCATGGCAAGACGCACGGATTCTGCAACGGACCCTGAAGGCAGATGCTGCTCCAGTTCCATTAGCCTCGGCCAGCATCCGACATGCCAAAGGACTGGGCGGTGCATGGCGGGCAACTTCAGAGGCTCGAGAGCCAAACTGAGCCTACCAAGCGCCTGGCCGACCTGGTAAAGGACGTCCGGAGTGGCGTTCGCCTGGTGCAGCGGCACCCCTGAAAGTCGGGTCTGCAGATAGCCGCAAATCTCCTCCTCTTCGAACATCAGCGTACCGCCGCTGGTACGCACGATATGAGGTGCTGCGAAACCGGAAGCACCTTCCAGCCCTGCCAGGGCCGCAACCTGGAAGCGGAAACTGTCTCGTCCTTCCGGCCGCGCTGACGTTTTGAGGATCAACCGATCGCCGTTCAACAGGGTGACGTCCGCGGTACACTCGACTTCCGAGGACAGGACCATGATCATTCCCGTCAAACCGTAGTGGCGTAGTAGCAGCTCACCCGACACTCGTGCTTCCGCAGCGCTTGGCTTTGTCGCCAGAATAGCGGCAGCGGCTCGAAAATATGCTTCGGTGAAAGGCGCGCAGACCGACTGGTTGCCGTCGAGATGACCCTCGCCGTTGTCTGGAACCGCATCGTTACAAGCACCCAAGATTGAGACCCTCGCACTGTTTGGAGCCAGGCGGCATGCTCATCCGAAAGCGACCGTCGAGATGGCATCTGTTCCGCTGCGCCCAGCCTCGATTAAGGTCGGGCGTTTGCTGCTGAAGGCGCCCGAACTACCGTCCCCGCCTCCAGCACGCTTTTCTCGGTCCCGGCTTTGGGAATTGCCTCGCCCGCGCCGGGCTCGTGATGCCACCGCCGAACACGGCGGCACCGTAACGGCCCTCCATCGGCCCCCGACACTCGGCGAACCGAGTGTCGTTATCGGGCCGCCGGAAGAGAGACTTTCAGAGCCCGACGACGCCTGGCAATTCCGAGATGCCGGCGATCTCGGTATAGCCGTAATAGGGATTGGCCGGCTCGTGACCGCGATTGACCCAAACCTTGTTCTTGATCCCGAGGTCATGTGCGGACATCAGATCGTACCGGAACGAGGAGGAGCAATGCAGTATGTCCTCCGGACCGCAACCAAGCATGTCCAGCATATATTCGAAGGCCCGGAAGTGCGGCTTGTAGGCCTGAGCCTCTTCGGCGGTGTAAACGGCGTGGAAAGGCGCGCCGAGCTTCTCGACGTTGGACATGATCTGCGAGTTCATTGCATTTGACAGGATGACCAGCGGAATTTCCTTGGCCACCTTGGCAAGCCCAGCCGGAACGTCCGGATGCGGCCCCCAGGTGGGAACGCGTTCGTATACCATCTGGGCGTCTTCGTCCTTGAAGTCGACGCCGTTGCGCTTGCAGGTCCTCGCCAATGCGTTATGGACCACCTCCGCATAGGGCTTCCAGTCGGCCATGACTTCATCGAGCCGGTACGCAGAGAAGTCCGCGATGAACTGCAGCATTTTCTGCTCGCTCATTCGGTCGCCGTAAAGATCGCGTGCCGCCTCCGCCATCTGGAAGTTGATCAGCGTGCCGTGGCAATCGAAGGTGATGTATTTCGGGCGGAAAGTGGTCATGCGCTTCGTCCTTTTTTGGCGGGGATCTGTTTCCGTTATGAGCAATCGTAGGCCGGTCCCAGCCGCTGTATCGTTCGGAATCCCCGGTTCGTCAGCAGAAAACTCTGGACCAGAGGTCAGCTTAGCCCTTTCGATTGCGCGTGAACGGTGATCCGACCGCCGCGGCGCCGAGGGCGGGGCGGCCATTTCCCAGTCAATAAAGGGATGAAAACACTGTAAACCTGCCTTCCAGCACCTGCTCCAAACGCTGAACATGCCGCCATGCATATCCGCCCCGCCACATCCGCTGATGCTCCCGCCGCCCTTCGAGCGCTATACACGAGTTGGCGTTCGGGTTGGATGGCGATGCTGTCCTGCCCGTATCCGGCATTACGCACCACAGACCCGCGAACCCGTCGAGCTGTCAGGATAGATGGGAACCGGAAAGATCGACCCGGTCCAGTCACTCCCGCATGCTTCGCGGACGATCGCTGTGCGCCCCAAATCGGTCGTTGAGGAACAGCCCCGGTTACTCGAAAGCGGACATCGATAGCGGCCGCGCAACAAACGCGTCCCGAGCCCGAGGTGCCGTTGCGTCACGTTCGGATCACACCATCC
This sequence comes from Sinorhizobium fredii USDA 257, assembly GCF_000265205.3. NCBI lineage: Bacteria > Pseudomonadati > Pseudomonadota > Alphaproteobacteria > Hyphomicrobiales > Rhizobiaceae > Ensifer > Ensifer fredii. Next base: position 254,496 of record NC_018000.1, on the reverse strand, counting down.
TCTAACGCCAGCAGGTCACTCGTGCGGAAGGGGTCCCCGGAAAGGCCATGCTTTGCTCCCCTTCGAACGATAAAGAGAAGGGGCGAATGAACCGCCCCGGTCTCATCGTAGCAACAGTGCCTGAGCGCTAGTTTTTCAGGCGCGCTTGAGGGCTGGCTCCAGGCCAACGGCGGCGGCTAACCCGCCGATATCCTTGATCTCGGTGTATTCGTAATAGGGATTGGCCGGCTCATGGCCGCGGTTGACCCAGACCTTGCTCTTGATGCCGAGGTCATAGGCGGTCATCAGGTCGTAGCGGAAGGATGAGGACACATGAGTAATGTCTTCGGGCCCGCAGCCGAGCTTGTCGAGCATGTATTCGAAGCCCTTCATCAGAGGTTTGTATGCCCCGACTTCTTCTGCCGTGATTACCATATGAATGGGCGCGCCCAGCTTTTCCACGTTCGACATGATCAGGCTGTTCATCGAGTTCGACAGGATGACCAACGGAATTTCCTTGGCCACCCTGGACAGGCCAGCCGGGACGTCCGGGTGCGGACCCCAGGTTGGCACTTCGTCATAGATGCGTTGCGCGTCTTCCGGTTTGAACGGGATACCGATGCGTTTGCAGCTGCGTTCGATGGAATTGTGCACCACTTCGAGGAAAGGTTTCCATGGCCCTAGCACCTCGTCAAGGCGATAGCCTCTAAAAGCCTCGACAAAGCCGGCCATCGCTTCTGGGGAGAGACGCTCGCCGTAGACGCGTCGCGCAGCGCCGGCCATGTCGAAATTGGTGAGCGTGCCGTAGCAGTCGAAGGTGACGTACTTCGGTCGAAATTGAGTCATGGCGTGTATTCCTTCCAATTTTCACGGCACAGTGTGCCTATACAAGGTCATGGTGCTGGGCATGCCGCCTGTCTAAAGAGGTCGCGGTGCCGATAGACCGCGATGCGGCAGCGTATCTGAGCAGTTTCATTGCCTTTGCCTTTTTTGATATCGGGCCAGTTCCACCCAGCGGAGCACTCCAACTTGCTTGCTGCACTCCGGCCAGTGGGAGCACACTGGCATAACTTTGTGGCAATGGCAATTGATTGTCCAACAATTTTTGGACGGTCGATCGTCCTGCCGCTTGCCGACAGCTTGAGTGCGTCGTTATTCACACAGAACAAATTGCGCGGTGATGCGGCGAAAATCCGTGATATTTGCTCGCTATTGCACGTATTCATCAGAAATCCTGCGCAGTCGTCAATCGTCATTCGGCAGAAAAGATCGATCCCAACGGCAAGAAATCTCTATCGAAAAAATAAAATTGTTGTACAAAAATTGGAAAGTGACATACTGAGGCCATCGAGCTGCCCATTCTCGAGGCAGGATCTGAATGAGTTGAAGATGGGTCACAAGCATCAGTGCGGGCCAGCCCGCGTCCCTGAGCTTTCCGAGGCGTGTCATCCCGTAGGCGCTGCGGAAGCCGAAGAAATCGCCGAACGGCTATATGGCGCGCGTGGCTCGGCCACGCGCTTTGAAACTGAGAAAGACGACACGTTCCTCCTCAACTGCGCGGCCCAGGGGAAGTTCGTGCTAAAGATCGCTCATCCTTCCGAGCGGATGGAGGAGCTCGATTTCCAGGTCGCGCTGATGCGTCATCTCGAGCAGCAGGCCCCTGATTTACCCATCCCCCGTGCACTTCGCGACGTCGACGGCGCGGATTTGCCCATCGTCACTACGAGTGCCGGCGAGCGGCGGGTGGTGCGGCTCATTACCTTCCTCCCCGGTACTCCGCTCGACCGGACATCTGCCACAGCCCCACAGCGCGAACGGATCGGCGAAATCCTGGCAAAGCTGCGTCATTCCATGGCCGATTTCTCGCATCCCGCAGACGGTCGGGCGGTGGCATGGGACGTCACCCATCTGCCCGATCTCACCGATCTGTTGAGCTTCATCCCCGCGGGCGGCAAGCGGGCCTGGACCGTCCGCGCGCTCGAGCGGTTTGCCGAAGTCAAGCCGAGCCTCGACCTGTGCCGGCGGCAGGTGCTCCACAACGACTTCAATACGTCGAACCTGGTCGTCGATCACGCCAGCCCGCAGTTCCTGACCGGCGTCATCGACTTCGGCGATGCGGTCCGTACCGCCATCGCCGTCGATGTCTCCACGGCGTTGATGAATCAGATGCCAAAAACGTTCGACCATGGGAACCGGCGTGACCTGTTCGACGAACCGCGCGACGTTCTGCGCGGCTATCTCCGCCACGCCGAACTGACGGACGAGGAACTCCGGCTCATCCCCTTCCTGTCGATGGGCCGTCTTGCGGTCCGTGCGCTGCTGACGTGCTGGCGCGCCGAAATCTTCCCCGAGAATAGCCGCTATATCCTGCGCAATACCGAAGCCGGCTGGGCCCACCTCGAGTGGTTCCACTCGATTTCGACCGCACAGATTTCCGATCTTCTGACACGATAGGAACCGTAATGTCCAAGCAAGCGACTATCCTGCCCAAGGGCTTCCGTGGCGACATGCCAAATGGCTTCAACCCTCAGGACACGTCTCATCTCACAAGTGAAGATCTGGCGCATATCGCCAGGCGGCAAAGGCTGCTCGGGCCCGCTTATCGGCTCTTCTACAAGTCGCCGGTTGAGATCTCCCGGGCCAAGGGCGTCTTCCTCTATGACAGGCACGGCAACGAATATCTCGACGCCTATAACAACGTGGTATCGCTGGGTCACTCTCATCCACGCGTCGTCGAGGCGATCCAGAAGCAGCTCGAGGTACTCTGTACCCACACGCGTTACATGCAGGAGCCCCTGCTGGACTATGCCGAAGCCCTGATCAATACGTTCGGTGGCGAACTCGGCCGAACCGGATGCGCGATGTTCACATGCACCGGCTCGGAAGCCAACGATCTCGCCTTGCGTATCGCGCGTTACCACACACGCAAGACCGGCGTCATCGTCACGGCCGAAGCCTATCACGGCAACAGCGGCGCGGTAGCGGCAATCTCGCCGTCGCTCGGCAAGAAGTCGGCTCTGGATCCCTATGTCCGCACGGTCGCCGCGCCTGATTCCTACCGCCTACCCGTCGAGGAAATCGGCCGGCGGATGGCGGAGGATGTCGCACGGCAGATCGCCGACATGGAGCGGCATGGCGGCGGCCTAGCGGCCTTCATCGCCGACTCCGTCTTCTCCTCCGATGGTCTCTATGTCGACCCGACGGACGTATTGGCGCCGGTGGCGGAAGTGGTGCGCAAGGCAGGCGGCCTGTTCATCGCCGACGAGGTGCAGTCCGGATTCGGGCGGACCGGCACCCATTTTTGGGGTCACTCCCGTCACAAGGTCGATCCGGACATCGTGACAATGGGCAAACCCATGGGCAACGGCTATCCCGTTGCCGGCGTAGTCCTGCGGCCCGAACTCATCGCCGAATTCGGATCCAGCATGCGCTACTTCAACACGTTTGGCGGCAACTCCGTCGCTATCGCCGCTGCAAGGGCCGTGCTCGACACGATCCTCGAAGAGGGCCTGTTGGACAACGCCGCCAAGGTCGGCGGCGAAATCCTCCATGGCCTGCGGGACCTACAGAAGAAATATGAATTCGTCGGCGATGTTCGCGGGGCCGGCCTCTATTTCGCCGTCGAACTCGTCAGGGATAGAGACCGGAAAACGCCGGACATGGACCGTGCGCTTGCAGCCGTCAATGCCTTGCGCGACCGGCGCATCCTCATTTCCGCGACGGGAGCGGACGCGCATATCCTGAAGATTAGGCCCCCACTCATCTTCACATCGGCCAATGCGGCGCGTCTGCTCGAGGGCGTCGACGAGGCGCTTCGGTCCGTGCAGATCTAGGACCCGCCACCATGCAGCCGGGCGGCACAATATCATCTCCCTTGCCCTACGCCGCCGCATGTGGCGTAGGTGTGCAAACAAAATCAACGAGCAGAGCCAAAGCCATGCCGACGCTGCACGCCAAGAATCAAGCCGAAGATCTTGAGATGAATGTCGAGCCCTTGCCCGCTAGCGCGGTGGAAATCCTGACACACGCCTTGCGACGGCGCATCTTGTCGGGAGATTTCCAACCAGGCGAGTTCCTTCGCGACGTGAAGATGTGCGAGGAGCATTCGACCTCGCGGCACACATTCCGTACAGCAGCCCAGGTGCTCGTCACGCAGGGCCTGCTGCGTCAGATACCGAATAGAGGCTTTGTGGTGCCTGAATTCGGGCCCGACGATATCGTCGATATCACACGCGTGCGCGGCGCCATCGAAGGCGAGGCCATTCGTCTGATCGTGCTGACCGGCGTCATCCCATCTCAGGCGCTGGAGGCGGTGGAGGTTATGCACAGGTCGACTCTATCCTCCGACAGATCCCTCCTGGTTGCTGCGGACCGCGACTTCCACCGCGCGATCATTGCCGCTAGCGGCAGCGCTCGGCTGAAGCGAACCTATTCAGACCTCGAGGGCGAGATTGAGCTTCTCCTCGCACAGCGGCAGGATTTCTACGCCACTGCCGAAGAAATGGCGGAAGAACACGAGCGGCTCATCAACAGCTTGAGAAGCCGCCACTACGATACGGCGCGGGAGGCGTTCCAGGAGCACTGGGAAGATCTCCAGATCAAATTGCTCGATCAACGCTGACCTGCGCTCCCTGCGGAATTTGACAGCTCCGAAGGATAACCTGCCAGGCGGCGCTGAGGATGCCGGTGCCGCCGGTTCGACGCGGAGCAAGCACCATCTTGGATGCTTCGTCTCCGGCTCCGCCAGAGCCTGCTTTTCGGCGGAGTCGCGGCGTCGACGCCAATCGCATGGCGCCGAAGGCGCAGAACGGCCGTTGCCAGCTAACTTGAGCAAATAACGCTACGGAGAAGTTTGATGCGTGAATACTCCATCGCAGCCATACCCGCGGACGGCATCGGACCTGAGGTGATCGCCGCCGGCCGAACGGTTCTTGCGAACCTGGAGATGCGACTCGGCGACGTCAAGTTCACCGTCGAAAATTTCGACTGGGGATCTGACTACTACAAGAAACATGGTGTGATGATGCCGTCGGACGGGCTGGAGCAGCTCAAGAAATTCGACGCTATCTATTTCGGCGCGGTCGGAGCACCGGATGTTCCGGACCATATCACCCTGTGGGGACTCAGATTGCCGATCTGCCAGGGCTTCGACCAGTACGCCAATGTCCGGCCAACCAGGATCCTGCCTGGCATAACCTCCCCGCTGCGCAATTGCGGCCCCGGCGACCTTGACTGGGTGATCGTACGCGAGAACTCCGAAGGCGAATATTCTGGCCATGGCGGCCGCGCCCACCGCGGCCTGCCCGAAGAGGTCGGCACTGAGGTCGCCATCTTCACCCGCGTCGGCGTCACCCGCATTATGCGCTACGCGTTTATGTTGGCCCAATCCCGCCCGCGCAAGTTGCTCACGGTCGTTACGAAGTCGAATGCCCAGCGACATGGCATGGTCATGTGGGACGAGATCGCTTCTGAGGTGGCGGAGGAATTCCCCGACGTGACGTGGGACAAGATGCTGGTCGATGCCATGACGGTCAGGATGACGCTCAAGCCGCAGAGCCTCGACACCATCGTGGCAACGAACCTGCACGCCGACATTCTCTCCGATCTCGCTGGCGCGCTTGCCGGTAGCCTGGGGGTTGCACCGACGGCGAATATCGATCCGGAGCGCCGCTTTCCCTCGATGTTCGAGCCGATCCACGGCTCCGCCTTCGACATTACCGGCAAAGGCATCGCTAACCCGGTTGCCGCCTTCTGGACTGCTGCTCAGATGCTCGACCACCTCGGCGAGCGGGAGGGTTCGGCCCGCCTCATGCGCGCTGTCGCGCGGGTGACCGGCGCCGGGATTCTTACCCCTGACGTGGGCGGTTCCGCCACTACCCGGGAGGTTACCGAGGCGGTCTTCGACGCGATCCACTCCTCTAACGTTTAGGGACACGTGGCCGACTATGATCTGGGACGATAAGAAAGCAAGGAAGGCATTGCGCCGGATCTTTGACGCTGCTGTCGGCAGCGCCGACCCCGCGTTGATCGTCCCGCGGCATCTGCCGCCCCCGCCGAAAGGCAGATGTTTCGTGATCGGCGCCGGAACCAACTCGCACCAACATCAACGACATCCGCGCCATCAGCGGGAGCTAGCCAATGAAACTTGATCGGATCGACGTTAAGATACTTAACGCATTGCAGAAGAATGGCCGAATGACGAATGTCGAGCTTGCGGAAATGGTCAATCTCACCCCAAGTCCCTGTTTGCTGCGAGTGAAAAAGCTGCAGGCGGAGGGCTATATCGAGGGCTATTCTGCGCAGATCAATATCGGAAAACTGGGCCAGACGTTGACGGTGTTCACCGAAATCACGCTGAAGAACCACCGTCAACTCGACTTCGCGAGATTTCTTACTGCGATCGAGAAGGTCGATCAGGTCATCGAGTGCCATTTGGTTTCGGGAAGCTACGATTATCTCGTAAAATTCATCACCGCCGGAATCGAAGAATATCAGACGCTGATGGAGCGGCTGCTCGATTCAGAAATCGGCATTGACAAGTACTTCAGCTTCGTCGTGCTGAAATCGCCCCTCGTCAAAGCGCATCTGCCGCTGGCAAGCCTGTTCCAGCAGTAACCTCGTAGCAGACCTCCATGCGGGCGGTGTGGCGGCCGTGCGGCATTGATGAGCAGCCGGCATCTCGTGCCGGTAGATTGATGAGAGACGACAACCGAAGAACCGGCGGGCTTAGAATAGATGCACCCGCCTTTTCAAAACTGCGGAAGCGGGGAATTGCAGCGTCTTCTGCTCCCTCGTTCGATCGCCGTGAAGATCGCATGTCGCCTCCGCCATCTGAAAGTTGATCAGCCTGCCGTGGCAGCGGAAAGTGGCCATGCGCTTCGCCTTTTTTGGCGGGGGATCTTTTTCCGTTATGAGCAATCGTCGGCCGCGCCTCGGCCGCTGTAACGGCCGGATGCGCCGACTCGTCAGCAGAAAAGTCTGGACTAAAGGTCAGGTTGGCTCTTTCGATTTCGCGCGAAGGTTGATGCAACCGTCGAGGCGCCGAGGGCGGAGCCGCCATTTCCCAGCAGCAATGGATAAAAACACCGTGACCCGCTTCTCGGCACCTGCCGCGAAGGCTAATCATGCCGGCATGAATATTCGCCCCGCCTCATCCGCAGACGCTCCCGCCGTCTGGTCCATTATTGAACCCATGATCCGAGCGGGAGAAACCTATGCGCTTGATCCCAACCTGAGCCGGGCAGAGGCTCTTGCGTACTGGATGGGAGCAGAAAAGGAAGTCTTCGTTGCCGAGCAAGCGGGCGCCATCCTCGGCACCTATTACATGCGTCCCAATCAGGCTGGCGGTGGTCAGCATGTTTGCAACTGTGGATACGTCACAGCGCCTGATGCGACCGGTAAAGGCGTCGCACGTAGTTTGTGCGAACACTCAATGGCAACCGCCCGCGCCCACGGTTATCGGGCGATGCAGTTCAACTTCGTCGTGAGCACCAACCTGCGGGCCATTTCGTTATGGCAGAAAATGGGTTTTAAAGTCGTGGGCACATTGCCCGGCGCGTTCAGGCACACGACGTATGGCTACGTTGACGCCTTCGTTATGTATCAAGCGCTATAGAGGCAGTTGCGTTCGCGACGTTGGGTGAGATGCTGTCCTGCCCGTATCCGCATTGACACACCACAGACCCGCGAACTCGTCGAGCAGCTTATATCCAGTCGCGGTGACAGTCGCGCCCTTCGCCGTTTCAGCACCTGCCCGCCGCCTCATGGCCGCGATAGGAGGGCGAGTGGATGAGGCAGATCGCACCGTCGAGTTCGACAAGCGGGTCCACGCATTTTTTCCACCAGATCAACCGAGTGCCTGACTGACCAGCGCGTAGTTGCGGTGATCCGTGGGTTTGCTTTGCCCGCACGCGGCCCCGCGACGTCGCATCTTGATCCCACAGCCGGCGTGGTTGAGCCCGCGCGCGGTGAGCCATCCTGCAAGATCCATGGAGACATCCGTGTCGATACGGACGAACCTGCCCTGGTGATGGGCGAGCAGGAAATCGATCAGGGCCCTGGCTTCGGAATCGTTTCTCGCTACCACCGGTCCGATGACCAGCCCACGGCCGAAAGACCGGATCGCCGCGAAGGCCTGGATCTCGCCGTCATCGCGAATGACAGCGAACTTCGCCCGCTCGCGCAGAATCTCCATCAATGCCGAACGGTCATGGCCATTTGCCGCGCGGTCCAGCGCCACCAAGTAGGCATGATCGCCGCTCTCGCTCCATGTTACATCGGCCGGCGCCTCAACCCGCAACGGCTTGCCCTGGTGCTGCACGGTCTCGCCAGTCGCAGCGAAACCCACCTTCTCATAGAGCGGAAGACCTTCCTGCGTCGCCACCAGATAGCAGGTGCGCTCTCCCGCCTTGGCAAGCGCCTCTTCCAACATCTTCCGGCCGAGGCCGCGGCCGCGCATCGCGGCATCGACGATGACCATGTTAATGGTGGCGGCATTATCGCCATAGGGCGTCATCATAACGGTCGCGACGAGGCGATCCTCTTGGAGTGCGACGATTCCCTGGCTGATTGACTGAACCAGTTCCCAATCCTCGCGCCGATGCGGCCATTGGACCTGGCGGGACAGTTCCAATGCACCGTCCAAATGCCTTGGTGTCATCTTCTCGAGAACGATCTCTTGGTTGGTCATGATGCGGTTCCGGCCTGTGTCTTCAAGGTTCAAGGTACACCGCAGAAGACAGCAGTTCCTCCCGACGCAAGGCAGTGCGCGAAGCGTTCGCGCTAACCTATGCCGCCCGCGCCGCATCTTGTGCCGACCGTGGCGAGCCTGCGCACTGACGCCCAAGCTCGGAAAGACGCCTGCGGCGACTCTCTGCCAAAACCTATATGCGATACAGAACAATCTGCTTCCGGTCGCGGCGAATGCGGCCACTAGTCTCACCGCTCTCCCCCTATGGTGATAACGGTGCTGGGCGTGCTGTGCCGATGCATCCTGTGAATCCAAAAATAGAGAGGTCATGCATGAAAACGCTGCTGCTTAAGAAGGATGAGGTAAGACGGCTAATCGGCATGACGGAAGTCATCGGCGCGGTGGAAGAGGCTTACAAGGCCTTCAGCAGCGATCAGGTGGAACAACCTGACTATATCGGAATACATCTCCCCTCTCTCCGTGGAGAAATCGACTTCAAGCTTGGCTATTACAAAGTCAATGAAATCATCTCCATGAAAGCGCACTCTGGAGGGTTCACCAACAACCCGGCAGAACACGGCGTGCCGAATAGCATGGGCACCATTCTCCTGTTTGATGCCAGGAGTTGTGCGTTGATTTGCATCATGGATGGAAGCTTGATCACTGGCCTCAGAACGGGGGCGTCAGGAGCCGTCTCCGTCAAAGCACTGGCGAGAAAGAACGCCGGGACGATCGCATCGATCGGCACAGGTAATCAGGCGAGAATGCAAATCCGGGCGATCAACGAGATCATGAAGATCGAAGAGATCCACGCCTGGAGCCGCACCCCGGAAACGATTTCCAAATACAAGACAGACATCGAACGCGAATTCGGCATTCCCGTCATAGTCGCAAGCTCCAAGAAGGAAGCGGTTGAGCAGGCCGATATCTTGATTACGACGACCCGGGGAAAAGGGGAGCTTGTGGAAGCGGATTGGGTGAAGCCCGGTACACACATCGTTGCAATCGGCACAGATCAACGCGGCAAACAGGAGCTGGATCCGGAGCTCTTCAGGAATGCGAAAATCATCGTCGACTCGATCTCGCAATGCACAGAAAAGGGCGAGACCTGGCACCCGCTGAATAAAAACATCATCGCCAAAGGCGACATCCATGGCGAAATCGGCGAGGTATTGTTGGGAAGGAAGCCGGGACGAGAAAGTGATGACGAAATCACGATTTTCGATTCCACGGGGATGGCCATACAAGACAACACGACAGCCAGCAAAATCTATCAGAACGCAATAGCCAATAACGTTGGCACCTTCTTTCAGTTTTTTGAGTAATGACCATGCGCAATTACCCCACGATTCAGGACATCCGTGAAGCTCAGGAACGGCTGAAACCGCACGTCAGGCACACGCCGCTACTGCGTGCGGACAAAATCGAGAAAGCCGCTGGCTGTCAGCTTTATCTCAAGCCCGAAACCCTGCAGATCACTGGCGCATTTAAAATCCGCGGCGCCCTGAACAAGGCGCTTTCGCTCTCGAGAGAAGAGATCGCAAACGGCATTATTGCGACCTCGTCGGGCAATCATGCCCAAGGGCTTGCTTATGCCGCCAGGATGCTGGGCGTGAAAGCGATATTGGTGCTTCCGGTCACCTCGCCCAAAATCAAGATCGAAAACACAAAAGCCCTCGGGGCAGAAGTCATTCTTTTCGATGGCGACACCGCCGCCAGATGGAAAAGGGTGTATGAAATCGCTGAAGAAAACAGATACGCGGCTGTTCACGCCTTTGAGGACCCCATCGTGATGGCCGGTCAGGGAACGATCGGGTGTGAAATACTCCAGGACCTGGACGACGTAGATACGGTCATCGTTCCCGTAGGCGGCGGAGGCCTGATCTCGGGAATCGCCACCGCCATAAAAGAAACGAAACCATCGGTTCGCGTCATCGGGGCAGAGCCTGCTCTGACTCCAAAATATTTTCACAGCCGGATCAACAAGGAGCGCACATCGCTTCCCTTGAAGAACACCATTGCAGATGGCTTGAGAATAAGCGTTCCGGGTCAAAACCCGTATCCGATTATCGAAAAGTATGTGGACGAGATCGTTCTTGTTGAGGACGAGCACATCATCGCCGGAATGCGCGCTCTTGCCAAGGAAGCGAAATTGATCGCTGAACCAGCCGCCTCGATTGGTATTGGAGCGTTGTTGGCCGGCTCCATAAAGGTCAAACCGGATGAGAAAGTTTGCGCGGTGTTGAGTGGTGGAAACTGGGACCTATGCGACCTTGCCGAGATATACAAGGCAGCGGGGTAATCAGTTACAGCTTCGGTCAGTTCACCACCTCGATCGCGGTTGAACGTCCGCGCTTCTCATATCCCTCTGCGCAAATACAAACATTCCGACCGCGGGGCGAATCGCGGATTTCATTCGGCAGGGACGATAGACCAAGCCATACATGGGAGCCACCGATGAAACATGCCCGCAAGTTCTATATCGACGGTGAGTGGGTCGAGCCCACGGTATCCAGGGCTCGCGAGGTCATCGATCCATCAACCGAGCAGCCGATAGGAACGATCGCGATCGGCAGTGCCGCCGACGCCCAAAAGGCGATTGCAGCCGCGCGTAGCGCCTTTTCCTCCTTCTCGCAGACGACGAAGGACGAACGGCTCGCGCTGCTGAGGCGAATTCTATCAATCCTGAAGCGCCGCAATGACGAGATCGGCGACATCATCTTGCGGGAAATGGGCGCGCCGCTCGCGATGGCCCGGGCCGAGCAGGCCGCCCTTGGTGCTGCCCATTTCGAGCAGACGATCAAGACCTTCGAGACGTTCGCCTTCGAATACATGCAGAGGACCACGCGCATCGTGCACGAACCGGTCGGTGTCGTTGCGATGATCACGCCGTGGAACTGGCCGATCAACCAGATCGCCTGCAAGGTCGCTCCGGCGCTCGCCACGGGATGCACCATGGTACTGAAGCCTTCGGAGATCGCTCCCTTCAACGCGGTGATCTTTGCCGAGATCATGGATGAAGCTGGTGTACCGAAGGGAGTCTTCAACCTCGTTCAGGGCGACGGCCCGACGGTTGGCACGATGCTAGCCAGCCATCCGGACGTGGACATGGTGTCCTTCACCGGTTCGACTCGCGCCGGCATTGCCGTGGCGCAGGCGGCGGCACCGACGGTCAAGCGGGTGCATCAGGAGCTCGGCGGCAAGTCGCCGAACATCATCTTGCGCAGCGCCGACTTCTCTGTAGCAGTAAGCGCCGGGGTACGGCGGTGCTTCGGCAATTCCGGCCAAACCTGCACTGCGCCAACACGGATGCTGGTGCCGGCGGAGCGAATGGACGAAGCAAGCTCGATCGCCGCAACGGAAGCGGCTGCGCTCGTTGTCGGTCCCCCTTCGGATCCGCGCACCGACCTCGGACCAGTCGCAAGCGCCGCCCAGTTCGACAAGATCCAGGCGTTGATCGAACGCGGCATCGCGGAAGGAGCGGAGCTCGTCGCCGGTGGCCCTGGCCGCCCTTCGCATCTCAATGCGGGCTATTACGTGCGCCCGACCGTGTTTGCCCGCGTCACCAATCAGATGACGATTGCGCGGGAGGAAATCTTCGGCCCGGTGCTGTCGATCATCGGTTATGACAGCGAGGATGAAGCGATCGCGATCGCCAACGACACGCCTTACGGCCTGGCAGCCTACATTCAGGGCGATCCGAAGGAAGCGCGGGCGCTCGCAGGCAGGCTGCGCAGCGGCACTGTTCGCCTTAACAGCTCCGCCTGGGACAGCGCCGCCCCTTTCGGCGGCTACAAGCAATCCGGCAACGGTCGGGAGTACGGGAAATTCGGACTGCACGAGTTTACCGAGGTCAAGGGCATCGTGGGCTTCTTGAACGAGTGAATGGTCAAAGTGCGGTGTACCCGTTCCGGATGCCTACACAAGGGGCTGTGATAAACAGTCAAGCGGGAGATCCAAGCGTGTCCGCGATCAGCGCGCCTCGTTGGTTCGGCCCCATGGGCCATCCTGCTCTCTCGCAAATTCGGCAGTCGCCGGCGGCGGCGAGAAGATCTCGCATCAGAGGCCGCTCTTGCATGTCGCGGCGCATGTCGCGAGGAGTTGCCGGGACCTCGTGACAATCGTTGAAAATAGAGGAAAATTCGTTGCGACATGTGCAACATGCAACGGCGATAATACTTCAACCGTACTTTGACTTAAGTCTTTGGATTGGCCGTATTTTTTAATGGTGCCCGGAGGCGGATTTGAACCACCGACACGCGGATTTTCAATCCGCTGCTCTACCAACTGAGCTATCCGGGCATCCTGCCTTTGGGCAGCGGCTTCGGTTTGGAAGCCGTGGGGGCGCTTGGTTCGCCCCGGAAGCGAGCGGGGTTATAGCATCTTGTTCGCCGGTGTCCAGCACCAAATGACTCTTTTTTGAAGGAAATCCGCGAGCCATGAATAAGGGGTGAAAAGCGAAAGGATTCAGCAGGATCGCGCGGAAGACAGGGCGTACTCGCACGACGCGGACGGCTCGTTGGTGAACGGGTGGCCGAAGCCGCCCAAATCGCCTAGCGATCCTCGTCGTCGTCGGCTTTCGACTCGTCGTCGGCGACGGGGATCGCATAGGAGCCGGAAAGCCAGCGGTTAAGGTCGACATTGCGGCAACGCTCGGAGCAGAAGGGAAAGTGCTCACGCGCCGACGGGCGGCCGCATTCCGGGCAGGGCCGCGTCGGGCGCAGGGGCTCGACATTCGAGCCGTTGTTCTTGCCTTCGCCACTCACTCGTCTTCAGCCTTCCAGCCAGCGGCCGTGGACGTCGTACCCCTCGCCGATCAGGAGATTGACGGTTTCATAGAGCGGCAAGCCTACCACATTGGTATAGGAGCCGACGAGCTTGACGACGAAACTTCCGGCGATGCCCTGGATGCCATAGCCGCCCGCCTTGCCGCGCCACTGGCCGGAGGCGAGATAGCTCTCGATGTCGTAGCCGGAAAGGCGCTTGAAGCGCACCTTTGTGTCGACCACCTTCTGGCGGAGCGTCCGGTCCGGCGTGACGAGGCAGATACCCGTATAGACGCGGTGGCTTCGGCCGGACAGGAGGTGGAGCGCGCTCGACGCTTCGCTGATCAGTTCCGGCTTCGGCAGGATGCGGCGGCCGACGCAGACGACCGTGTCGGCCGCGAGAATATAGCTCCCGTCCCAGCCCGGCTCCCCTTTGATCGCCGCCAGCGCCGCCTTGGCCTTCTCGGCGGAAAGCCGGCGGGCCAGCGAACGAGGGTGCTCGGCGCGCTTGGGCGTCTCGTCGAGATCCATCGGCAGCAGGCGCGCCGGCTCGATGCCGGCCTGCGCCAAAAGTTCGACGCGACGCGGCGATCCGGAGGCCAATATCAGTTTCTGGGTGACTGTCATAAGCGAGCCGTCAAATCCCGGAGGTTACCGCCGCCAAAGCCGGGACTTACTTGAAGCGGTAGGTGATGCGGCCCTTCGTCAGGTCATAAGGGGTCATCTCAACCAGCACCTTGTCGCCGGCGAGAACGCGGATGCGGTTCTTGCGCATGCGGCCGGCGGTGTGGGCGATGATTTCATGGTCGTTCTCCAGCTTCACGCGGAACGTCGCGTTGGGAAGCAATTCCGTGACCACGCCCGGAAATTCGAGGACTTCTTCTTTCGCCATGCAGGATTGTGCTTTCTCATGTTCAAGAGCGGATGCGCCAACGCATCCCGAAAATTTTGCCGGAAACTACACAATCGCCAGGGGTTTGTGAACCCGCCTTGATACGCGTTTTTTCCGCTATTCTACCCTACGCTGCCGGCACGGCTTTCAGCGACGCAAAAGCGAGCGGCGCCGTCCTTCAGCCGACCTTCTCGCGGCCGGCCAACCGGCTGGCAATGAGGCCGGCGAGGTGATCCCTGACGGCGCGATAGGCCCCGACGATCTGGTCGCGCGTACCCGTCGCCACCGTCGGATCCGGCGTCGGCCAGTAGATGACGTCGACGGCCATCGAGCGGGTCAGTTCCAGCGCCTTGTGATGGGCCTCCGGCGCCAGCGTCACGATGACGTCGAAAAAATCGTCTTCGAGCTCTTCGAGCGTGCGCGGCTGGTGGCGCCCGATCGTCAGTCCGACCTCATCGAGGACCACGTCGACGAAGGGATCGCGCTCGCCTTGGCGCACGCCCGCCGAGGCCACATAGGTTCCCTTCGGCAGGGAGGCCCGCGCCAGCGCTTCGGCCATGGGCGAGCGGATCGCGTTCATTCCGCACATGAACAGGATCGAGCGGGGCGTCCTCTGCTGTGGCAAGGCGATCCCGGTCATGTCCGCCTCCGTCAGCCGCGCCAATAGAGCACGCAGACCAGCGTGAAAAGGCGCCGCGCCGTATCGAAATCCAGCCTGATCTTACCGGAAAGCCGATCCATCAACGTCTGCGAGCCTTCGTTGTGGATGCCGCGCCGTCCCATGTCGATCGCCTCGATCTGGCTCGGCGTCGCCGAGCGGATCGCCTCGTAATAGCTTTCGCAGATCAAGAAATAGTCCTTCACGATGCGGCGAAAGGGAGTGAGCGACAGAATGTGGGTGGCAACCGCCTCGCCGCCATCCGTCGAGATGGCGAAGACGAGTTTCGAATCGACCAGCGACAGATTGAGTCGATAGGGGCCGCCGGTATGGCCGACGGGCTCGAACAGGTTCTCTTCTAACAGGTCGAAAATCGCAACCGCACGTTCGTGCTCTACGTCGGGCGTCGAGCGGCCGATCGTCTCGTCCAGCACGACATCGCAGAGGCGCAGGTGGCGATCGGCCCTCATCCCTCGCCCCCGAGATTCAGGCGGATGGCGACCGAGCGGGAATGGGCCTCGAGGCCTTCGGATTTGGCGAGCGCGATCGCCGCCGGGCCGAGAATACGCAACTGTTCGGGCCCAAGCCGGAGAATGGAGGTCCGCTTCATGTAGTCGAGCACGCCGAGGCCGGAGGAGAAGCGCGCCGAGCGCGCCGTCGGCAGGACGTGGTTGGAGCCGCCGACATAGTCGCCGATCACCTCCGGCGTGTGGCGGCCGATGAAGATGGCGCCGGCATTGCGGATCTTCGGGACCATCGAATCCGGATCGGCCATCGCCAGTTCGAGATGCTCCGCGGCGATCCGGTTGGCGAGCGGCACTGCCTTGTCGAGATCCGGCACCAGGATGACGGCGCCGAAATCGCGCCAGCTCGCCCTTGCCGTCTCGGCGCGCGGCAGCGTCTTCAGCTGCCGCTCGACCGCCTGTTCGACCGCTTCGCCAAAGGCGGCGTCATCGGTGATCAGGATCGCCTGGGCGCCGGCGTCGTGCTCGGCCTGGGCCAGCAGATCCGCGGCGATCCAATCGGGGTCGTTGTCGCCATCGGCGATCACCAGCACCTCCGAGGGGCCGGCGATCATGTCGATACCGACGGTGCCGAAAACCTGCCGCTTGGCAGCTGCGACATAGGCATTGCCAGGACCCATGATCTTCGCCACCGGCGCGATCGTCTCCGTCCCATAGGCAAGCGCCGCGACGGCCTGGGCACCGCCGATGCGATAGATTTCCTCGACATCGGCGAGCCGCGCCGCCGCAAGCACGGCCGGGTTGACCGCACCGCCCATTGCGGGCACCACCATGACGATGCGCGGCACGCCGGCGACCTTGGCCGGCAGCGCGTTCATCAAAACCGAGCTCGGATAGCTGGCGGTGCCGCCCGGCACGTAGAGCCCAACCGCATCGATCGCCGTCCAGCGCGAGCCGAGGCCGACGCCCATCTGATCCTCGTAAAGATCATCCTTCGGCACCTGCCGGCGATGATGCGCCTCGATGCGGGTCGCCGCAACCTTGAGCGCGCCAAGCACCTCCGGCTCGACCGCGTGGATCGCCGCGTCGATCTCGGCCGCACTCACCTTCATCGCCGTGACGTTGAAATCGATGCCGTCGAAGCGGGCGGAATAGTCGGCGAGCGCGGCATCGCCGCGGGTGCGGACGTCGTCGATGATGGCCCGTACGGCGGCGTTGACGTCTTCGGAAACCTCCCGCTTGGTGGTCAGGAACGCGGCGAACTCACGTTCGAAGCCGCTGTCGAGAAAGTTCAACCTGATTGCCAATGCGATGATCCTTTGGTGGTAGCGGCGCTTTGCTCAGTCGCCTTCGGGATGGCGCGGCTTGAAGGCGGTTTCCCACGCCCCGCCGGTATCGGCAAGCTGTGCCTCGATGCATTCCACATCGAGCGCGATCAAGGCATCGCCGGCAAGCACGATCTCGACCGTTCCCTCGGGCCCCTCCCCCTTGACCGAGAAGCGCAGCGCCAGGAGATCGAGTACCGCTTCCATGTCGGTCCGGTCGAAGCCGAGCGAGCGCACCGCCGTGACGCACTTGAACAGCAGCAAGGCGCGGCGGCGCTCGAAACTGCGGCGTTTGCCTTCCGCCTTTTCCCAGGCGAAGCGGTTGATGACCAGGGAAAACTGGTGACGGCGCGCATCGTAGAGGATGCCGGCCACCTTGAAGACTGCGTCTTGCACATGAGCGGAAACGACCCCAAGGTCCTCCTCGTCGAGTGCCAGCAGTTTCAAAGCGTCCATGCGATTCCATCCGGTCCGTTCAAGTCCCGCATTTAAGCAGGTGATCGCAAAGGACATAGGACGTCGCGCCCGAAACCGCAACGGGTGCAGGCGCGCCAAGCCGGAATCAGTCGCTGACGCGTTCCACATGGGCGCCACAGCGCGTCAGCTTCTCTTCAAGCCGCTCGAAGCCGCGGTCGAGGTGGTAGACGCGCGACACCATCGTCTCGCCCTCGGCGGCAAGCCCGGCGATGACAAGCGAGACGGAGGCGCGCAGATCGGTCGCCATGACCGGGGCGCCCTTCAGGCGGCCGACGCCCTCGATCTTCGCCGTCTGGCCGGAGAGCGAGATCTTCGCCCCGAGCCGCGCCAGCTCCTGCACATGCATGAAGCGGTTTTCGAAGATCGTTTCGGTGATGTGGGAAACGCCGCTCGACTTGGTCATCAGGCCCATGAACTGGGCCTGGAGGTCGGTCGGGAAGCCCGGGAAGGGATCGGTGACGATATCGACCGGCCGGATGCCGGTGCCGTTGCGGACGATGCGGATGCCGCTGTTCGTCTCGCTGATCTCGGCGCCCGCGCGGCGGATCGCTTCAAGCGCGGTATCGAGAAGGCTCGCTTCCGTGTCCTCGAGGATCACGTCGCCGCCGGTCATCGCCACGGCCATGGCATAGGTGCCGGTCTCGATGCGGTCCGGCAGCACGCGATGGCGGGCGCCCGCCAGCGAGCGTACGCCCTCGATGGTGATCGTGCCGGTGCCCGCGCCGGTGATCTTGGCGCCCATGGCGTTCAAGCACTTGGCAAGATCGGCGACCTCGGGCTCGCGCGCGGCATTGCCGATCACCGTCGTACCGTTGGCAAGGGTGGCCGCCATCATCAGCACATGCGTGGCGCCGACGGAAACCTTCGGGAACACATAGCGCCCGCCGATCAGCCCGCCTGCGGGCGCCGTGGCGTTGACGTAGCCGCCGTCGATCTCGATGTTGGCACCGAGCGCCGCCAGGCCCTCGATGAACAGATCGACCGGCCGCGTGCCGATGGCGCAGCCGCCCGGCAGCGAGACGCGCGCCTTGCCTTCGCGGGCGAGCAGCGGCCCGATCACCCAGAAGCTGGCCCGCATCTTGGAGACGAGCTCGTAGGGCGCTGTCGTCGAGACGATGTTGCGGCTGGTGAAATGGATGGTGCGGGCGTAGCTCTCGCCCTGGCGCTCGCGCCGGCCGTTGACGGAAATATCGGCACCGTGATTGCCGAGGATGCGGATCAGCTGCTCGACGTCGGCGAGATGCGGCACGTTTTCCAGGGTCAGCGTGTCGTCGGTCAGGAGCGACGCGATCATCAGCGGCAATGCGGCGTTCTTCGCGCCGGAAATGGGGATGACCCCGTGAAGTGCATTTCCGCCTACGATCCTGATGCGATCCATGAGACCTCTCGCACGGGCGCCGCCCGCTTTCTTAAAATCCGGTGTTTCTGAAGGGCGTCTCTTAGTGGAGATGCCGCGAAAATAGAAGTGCCTTGAAATGCGAAGTCGACAAGAATGGCGGAAGCCCGCGAAGCCGGCGATTTTATCCCCCGCCGATTACTAATCGTCCGATTCGTCCGATTTTGCGGCAGGCAATCCGGACGTCTCGTCGGCGTCGCCAGCCCGGCGGGCCCGCGCCTGCTGCTTGCGGCGCTGGAGATTGTCGCGCAGGGTCTTCGCCAGCCGCTGGCGCCTCACCTCCGCCTCGCTTTTGCCCGCTGCCGCGCCGCTTCGGGAACCCGCCGCGCGCTCTTTCTCGTCATCGTTCTGCATGCTCATGGATTAGCGCAAAAGCCGATGCGGCGGAAGCAGCAAGGCGATTTCCGACCGAGCAAATTGTCGAAATGTTTGAAGCGTTTTTCTGTTCCTGGCCCACGCCAACGCATTGGAAACAGCGCATTTTGTGATTTCGCACCCGGCCTGCCGCGCGCCGGCACGACCCAGCCCCGGCAAAAACTTCGAAATGCGCCTTGCGCTCACCCTCAAGCTATGGCAATAGGCGCCTCGCTTGCTGCGGCGTACCACCCAACGCCGCCGGATGCTGCTATAGCTCAGGGGTAGAGCACTCCCTTGGTAAGGGAGAGGCCGAGAGTTCAAATCTCTCTAGCAGCACCAGTTTTCCCTCAGTGAAATCAACAGTTTGCCCAGAAATCAATGGGTTAGGCTTTCGTTTGTTCCAGCGCACTGTTACAGCGGAGCTATGAACGACATGCCTTCCCACACCCGTCTCTTCCGTCGTGGCAATGTTTGGTGGCACCGTGGACCGGTCCCGCGTGACATCCAAGACACCTACCCCAAGACCGAAGAAACATTCTCGCTGAAGACGTCAGATCACAAGGAGGCACTGCGGCGCCTTCCTCGTGCCATGGCCGAAGTCCAGGAGCGGTTCGACGAGCACCGCCGAATGCTCGCTCGGCAGCAAGAGCCAGCATTGCTGGAACTGACACCGGAACAGCTCAAACACATCGAGGACGTGTATTACTGGCACCTAATGGATGAGGATGAAGAGGTGCGACTTGCTGGACTGGACGATGCCGGTTTCGAGGAGCTGAACGACCTCATTGATTTGGCGGAGGACGTTGGCCGTTACGAATTTGCTCGGGGCCAAATGTATTCTCCTTTCACAGAGAGCGAAGCTGCTGAGGTCCTGACTTGGTCCAGCGTAGACCTCAAGCTCGACAAGGCTTCATCGAGTTGGCCAAGGCTCTACCGTGCAATCCAAACAGCAACTGTGAGAGCCGCACAAGCAAGACGACAGCGCAGCGAAGGCTCCCCCGTGGAAACTCCACCGGAGCCGCAAGTCAACAAGCCAGCGGACAGACATCTCGCCTCGACGCTGATCGGAGAGTGGGTGGCCGAGAAGAGCCGCGTGAAAGGCGGCTGGACCCCAGCAACGGCAGCGGCGAACAAGCTCTGGGCCGAGCGTTTCGTTGAGATGGCAAGTGACCGCCCGATAGACGGCTACGGCAAGTCGGACGCGCGAGAGTTCAAGACCGCCCTGCTCTCACTCCCGCCAAACTGGACTAAGGTCAAGGGCCTTGAGAAGCTGGCCATGAAGGAGGCGGCCAAACGCGCCGCTGAGCTGAAAATTGAGCCAATGTCGGGAAAGAACGTCAACAAGGTGCTGGGCTTCGTCAGGGCGTTCTGGAACTGGGCAAAGGCAAACTACGACGTCCCGAGCAACCCCTTCGACGGGCTGAACGTCAAAATCAGCGGCAAAGCTCGTGACGAGCGGCAACCGTTCACGCTGGCCGAACTGTCCACCATCTTCAAATCCCCGATTTACACGGGCTGTCAGAGCGTCCGATATCACAACAGTCCAGGCGACCTGATCCCGAACGACAACGGCGTCTACTGGGTACCTCTCGTCGGTCTATTCACGGGCTGCCGCTCGGGCGAGATCATTCAGCTCCGAACCAAGGACGTGAAGGCCGAAGGGGGGATCGCCTACATCGAAGTCACCGATGAGGGCGAGGAACTCAGCCTCAAGAATAGCGGCTCGCGTCGCCGCATACCGGTTCATAGAAAGCTCAAGGAGTTCGGATTTCTTCGCTTTGTCGAACGACAGCGGAAGCTCGGGCATAAACGGCTGTTCCCCGACTTCCCGAAAGCAAAGGACGGCACTTACTCCACGGCCTATTCAAGGAAGTTCAGCAATCTGCTGAAGGCGCTTGAAGTCAAACACGACAAGATTTCGTTCCACAGCTTCCGCCACACCTTCGAGGACGCTTGCCGGAACAGCCGCATCCCTCTTGATTTCGTCAATGCGCTCCAGGGCCACGCTCAGCAAGGCATGGCCGGGCGCTATGGCAACGGCCTCTATGGGCTGAAGCTTCTGAGCGAAGAAATGGAGAAGCTCCAATACGATGGGCTCGACCTGTCGCATTTGTTTACGAAGAAAGTTTAAGCTTCGTTCGCGGCAGGTAGGCAGTTGACGGCGGTTGATCGTTCTTGCACTTTCGACTTCACACCTTGGGCGGGTCTTTCTCTTTCCTCATACATCCAAAAGCGAAACGCATGTCTGACGACCTCAAAACCATTTCCGACAAGCTTTGGACCACTGCAGACAAGCTTAGGGCCAATTCGGGTATCCTGCCCGCTGAATATGCCCGGCCAGTACTGGGCCTGCTGTTTCTGCGTCATGCGGATGAGCGGTTCTCTGAGGTCGAGGCCAAGGTTGCGCCCCGGGAGGGGTCGCGCGTACGTCCGAGCCCGGAAGCTTACAAGGCGGAGGGGGCGATCTTCCTCCCGCCTGAGGCTCGCTTTACTTTCTTGCTCAGTCTCCCGGAAGGTTCGAACCTTGGCCGGGCGCTCACGACGGCCATGCGGGAAATCGAAGCAAAGAACCCGGAATTGGCCGACGTCCTGCCGAAGACTTATCAGTCGATCCCAGATGACGTCCTGGTCGAATTGCTCCGGGCTCTCCAGCCGCTTAAGATCGCCGGTGATGCCTTCGGCCATGTCTATGAGTATTTCATGGGCAATTTCGCCAAGGATACCATGCAGAAGGGCGGCGAGTTCTACACGCCCTCCTCCATCGTCCGGCTGATCGTCGAAATCATCGAGCCCTTTCACGGGCGCATTCTGGACCCAGCCTGTGGCTCTGGCGGCATGTTCGTGCACTCGGCGGACTTCGTGAAGCGTCACCAGAAGGAACCCGACAAGGAACTGTCGATCTATGGTGTCGAGCGCACCCGGGAGACCTGGCGCTTGGCCCAGATGAACCTTGCGGTGCATGGCCTCTCCGGCAAGATCCTCGACGCCGACACCTATCGCGACCCGGTGTTTGAAGAGGTGATGCCGAAGAAAAACGACAAGGGCCGTTACGAGGGGCCGGGCGGCTTCGATTTCGTCATGGCCAATCCACCGTTCAACGTGAAGGAACTCGACAAGAGCAAACTACTGGACGTCGCCAATCGCTTCCCCCATGGTGTCCCGAGTGCCGACAATGCCAACTATTTGTGGATCCAGTTCTTCTGGTCGCGACTGAGCGAGACGGGTCGCGCCGGGTTCGTCATGGCCAATTCGGCGGCCGATGCCCGGGGCACGGAACAGGAAATCCGAAGGAAGCTGATCGAAAGCGGCAGCGTGGATGTCATCGTTTCGGTCGGTCCAAATTTCTTCCTGACGGTCACCCTTCCCTGCACCCTGTGGTTCTTTGACAAGGGCAAGACTAGGGGACCAAGGGCCGACGAGGTGCTGTTCCTCGATGCCCGTCACATCTTCCGCCAGATCGACCGCGCCCACCGCGACTTCACCGAAGAGCAAGTCGAAGCTCTGGCTAACATCGTGCGACTCTGGCGCGGCGAGGAGCCGGAGTTCTTCACCCAGTCCAAGGCGTGGCTGGAGGAGCGCTTCCCGGGACTTGTCTACGGCGATATCGCCGGTCTATGCCGCAGCGCGACCCGAGCTAATATTGAAGGCCAAGGCTGGTCGCTCAATCCGGGACGCTATGTCGGGGTCGCCGCCGGTCAAGTGGACGATGAGGATTTCCGCGAGAAGCTGGAGGAGTTGCACGAGGAACTGGAGGTGCTGAATATTGAGGCGGCACGGCTGCAGTCGGCTATTGCCCAAAATCTGGCTGAGGTTCTTCGATGAAAACTGAGAAGCTGGGTAATCTTGCGGAGTTCAGGAATGGCCTCAACTATACCGATGCCGACAACGGCTCTGGCCTCGCAGTGGTCGGCGTCTCGGACTTCCAAGACAAAGTTGTAATCGACACCGGCAACCTCCCCCAGCTCAGCTTATCTGCCTTGTCGAAACCAGATGCGCTCATTCATGAGGGCGATGTCCTGTTCGTAAGATCGAACGGGAACCGCGAACTCATCGGGCGATCTGTTTATGTCAATACAGAGCCCACGATGCCCACTTCGCATTCAGGCTTCACGATCCGTTGTCGTTTCCATGACCGAAGGTGTTATCCGAGGTACTACGCCTATCTTTTTCGAGGATCGATTATCCGCCAAACCCTGTCCTCCCATGGTGGTGGAACGAACATATCAAATCTCAACCAACAGATATTGGCGGACCTGGATGTGCCAGTGCCGGACCTTTGGATGCAAGAGAGGATCGCTGGCATCCTGTCTGCATACGACGACCTAATCGAGGTCAATCAGCGGCGCATTGCGATCCTTGAGGACATGGCACGGCGGCTGTTCGATGAATGGTTCGTTCGCTTCCGCTACCCGGGCCATGAGGCTGTGCCGTTGATCGAGACGGAACTCGGGATGGTGCCGGAGGGGTGGCAGATAGAGACAGCACGACAGGCGCTAACGTACACAGGTGGCGGCACGCCTTCCAAGGCTGAGCACAGGTATTGGCGCGATGGCGACATACAGTGGTTCACGCCAACTGATTTGACGAAATCGGGACAGACGTTTCTACGTCGGTCGTCCCTCATGATCACCAAAGAGGGCCTAGCCAAAAGCTCCGCGCGGTTGTTTCCGGCATTCTCTATCATGATGACGAGCCGCGCCACCCTTGGGGTGTTTGCGATCAACACAGAACCGGCGACGACGAACCAAGGCTTCATCACCTTCCTTCCGAGTAGCCGAACACCTGTCTATTTCCTCGTCCATATGTTGAAACGAGAGTTCCCGCGCATGGAGGCCGTAGCTAGCGGCGCAACCTTTAAGGAGATTACAAAGGGCGCGTTGGGCGAGTTGGTCTTTGCCTTTCCGCCCGAAACTCTGACTCACCGATTTGAGCAACTTGCTACGCCAATGATGGAACAGATAGCGACCGTTTCACGACAGAATGACAGCCTCCGCGCCGCTCGTGACCTACTGCTTCCCAAGCTGATCTCCGGCGAGATCGACCTCTCAGCGGCCGAAGAGACCTTTGCCGAGGCAGCGGAATAGCCCATGGCCGACACCCCGAAGGACATCCACTACGGCATTCCCGAGGGCACCCGCGCCACCCTGACCGGCTTCTCCGAGGACGGGCTGGTCGAGAAACCAGCAATCGAGCTTCTGGAGAGCCTCGGTTGGAGCCACTTCAATCTCTATGTCGAAACCTTCGGCCCTGACGGCTCGCCGTTTCGCGACACGCTGCGCGATCCCTATCTGACCAAGACGTTGCGCACTGCGCTTGCCCGGCTGAACCCCGACCTGACACCGGATGCCCTCGACCTTGCCTTCGACACCCTGACGCAGGACCGCGCATCGATGGTGCCTATGGCCGCGAACCGCGAAGTTCTGGAACTGGTGCGGGATGGGGTCGATGTGGAATACCGCGACGAAGACGGCGGCATGGCGAAGGAGAGGGTCCGCGTCATCGACTGGCGCGATCTTAACGCCAATGACTTCACCCTGATTTCTCAGGTCTGGATCTCGGGCGAACTTCACCGCCGCCGCACGGATCTGATCGGCTTTGTCAACGGAGTGCCGCTGCTATTCATTGAGCTGAAGGCCGGACACCGGCGGATCGAGGATGCCTATCGCGACAATGTCCGCGACTACCGCGACAGCATTCCGCAGCTCTTCGGTCCCAATGGCTTTGTTCTGGTCTCCAATGGGCTCGACACCCGGATCGGCGCATCGGCCTACTCCCCATGGGATACCTTCAAGGAATGGAAGCGGGTCGACGACGAGACCGAACCGGGCCGCGTATCGCTTGAAACCGCCATCCGGGCCGCCGCCACGCCCGAACGCCTGATCGACCTTGTCGAGAACTTCCTCGTCTTCGAGGAGACCAAGGACGGCCTCGTCAAGAAGATTGTCCAGAACCATCAGTTTCTCGGGGTGAACAAGGCGGTTCAGGCCGTCGTCAACCTGGGGGAGAACCGGGGCAAGCTCGGGGTCTTCTGGCACACGCAAGGCTCCGGCAAGAGCCTTTCCATGCTGACCTTCACGCGGAAAGTTCTGCGCACGATCCCCGGGGCCTGGACCTTCGTGATCGTCACCGACCGCGAGGAACTAGACAAGCAGATTTCGGACGTCTTCGCCGCGTGTGGCGCTGTGACCAAGGACGTGCGCGAGGTCCGCGCCGGGTCCAAGGAGCATCTGAAGACGCTACTGCGTGGCAACGAGCGCTTCGTCTTCACGCTCATCCACAAATTCGGCACGGCCAAGGGCGAGACCTTTCCGATCCTCTCCGATCGGTCGGACATCATCGTCATCGCCGACGAGGCCCATCGCTCGCAATATGACACGCTGGCCGCCAACATGCGCCGCGCCCTGCCGAACGCCGCCTTCATCGGCTTTACCGGAACACCCTTGATGGCGGGGGAAGAGAAGACCCGTGACGTCTTCGGCGACTATGTCTCGACCTACACCTACCAGCAGTCGACCGAGGACGGAGCCACGGTTCCTCTCTACTACGAGAACCGCATCCCCGAGCTGGAGTTCGCTAACGAGAGCTTCGCGGAGGATGTGGAAGCCGTCATCGAAGAGGCCGATCTCGACGAGGAGCAGGAGCGGGAACTCGAAAAACGCCTCGGCACCCAATACCACCTGATCACCCGCGAGGACCGGCTGGATCGGATTGCCGAGGACCTCGTTCGCCACTTCGTCGGTCGCGGCTATCGTGGCAAGGCCATGTTCGTGGCAATCGACAAGGCAACGGCAGTGCGGATGTACGACAAAGTTCGCCGTGCTTGGGATGCCGAGATAGGACGGCGCGACGCAGCCCTTGCTTCAGCCTCCTCCGACGAGCGCGAGGCTTTGGCCGCTATCGTCGCCTTCATGCGCGAGACGGACATGGCCGTCGTGGTCAGCCAAGGCCAGAACGAGATCGCCGATATGGAGGCCAAGGGCCTCGACATTCGCACCCACAGGAGGCGGATGATAGAAGAGGATCTGGACGAGCGGTTCAAGAAGGGCAGCGATCCGCTTCGACTAGTCTTCGTTTGCGCCATGTGGATCACGGGCTTCGACGTGCCGACTTGCTCGACCATCTACCTCGACAAGCCGATGAAGAACCACACGCTGATGCAGACCATCGCCCGTGCCAACCGCAATGCGCCGGGCAAAAAGGCCGGTCTGATCGTCGACTATGTCGGCATCTTCCGCAATTTGGAGAAGGCGCTCGCGATCTATGCGGTTGGCGGTGCAACCAATGCCAAGCCGATCGAGGACAAGTCCGCTCTTGTCGAGGACCTTGCCCAAGCCATTGAGGACGCCCTCGTCTTTTGCCGTGCCCGGAACGTCGACCCTAGCGCAATCCTTGAGGTGACAGGGTTCGACAGGCTGGCGAGGCTCGGCGATGCAGTGGAAGCGTTGAACGGCACCGATCCAGAGCGGCGCACCTTTCTTGCGCTGGCCACCAATGTCTGGAGCACGTTCAAATCTGTTCTCCCGGATGCCCGGGCCGAGCCCTACCGGAGGGTCTCTGCCGCCATCGAGGTGATCGCCGAGCGTATTCGTTCCCTGGCCGAACGCCCGGACATTTCCGAAGTTGCCAACCGGATTGAGGCTCTCCTCGACAACTCCATTGCGGGTGTCGAGATCACCGCGCCGATCCGCGAGAACGGCGATACAGAGGGCCTGTTCGACCTGTCCCGTCTCGACATTGAGCGACTGAGGGCAATGTTCGCACAGAACAACCGACAGCGCACCGAAACTCAGCGCCTCCGTAGGGCTGTCGAAGATCGGTTAGAGGAAATGGCCGCGCGAAACCCTACGCGACGTGGCCTCGTCGAGCGCTTCGAAACGCTGATCGCCGCATACAACGCCGGAAGCCTCACCGCCGCCGACTTTTTCGAACAGCTACTCGCCCTTGTTGGCGATATGAACGCCGAAGATCAAAGGGCGATCCGCGAGGGGCTCACCGAGGAAGAACTTGCGATCTTCGATATCCTGACCCAGCCGGAACCGAAGCTCGGTCCGGAGGATGAGGACCTCGTCAAACGTGTGGCAAAGTCACTGCTGGAGAAGCTCAGGGCTGAGAAGCTGGTTCTCGACTGGCGACTGAAGGAACGTGCGAAAGCTGCCGTCAAAGCCGCGATCCAACAGTTGTACGACGACGGCCTCCCCCAGGTATATGGGCAAGGCATCTTCGACGAGAAGGTCGAGCGAACTTACCAGTGGGTGTTTGAGAAGTACCCGGGCGGATCGGAAACAAGCACAGTTCAGTGACCTGCTGTCAGCAACGCCGGAATGTTTGGTGCAGAAATGTGCGCCACCCATCGGATGAGCGGCAAATTCGAACGTCCCCCCTTGGGGTATCCTCCTGCCGAAGAACACACGGCACCTTCACCGAGTTTGACCCTGCGAATGTGCGCATGATATCTTGCGTGTGTGGTGGAGCCGAGGCATTTGCGCCTCGACCCCTTGCGCCCCTACGGGGCTGCCGGATTGGGCCGCTGCTACGGCTTTCTCCGGGAGGAAACGGGCTAAGGCGGTTCCATATTGGCACCTCCTCCCATTTCAACCATTGTTCCGGTGGGCTTGGCATTCCCAAGTCCATCGGTCACCTCTTCAGTCCTGCTCCCCATTGGCTACCTTTCCGTCCCATCAATTGCGCCGGCATTCGATTGACCCTGGTCGCTGCGCGGGAGCATCTGTTTCAGCTGCCTAAGTTGGCGCTTCTCTTGCAGCAGTTTCTCCGCATAGGGCAAAAGACGCTCCTTCGTCGGTGCCACATCGTAAAAGGGCCTACCGTCTTCGGTGCGGCTCTTGCTGATGAAGCCCTTGGCTTCGAGAGATTTAATGCTCCTCTGAATAGTCCGCTGGCTTACGCCCATGCGCTCAGCGATTGTTGTTGCGCGAGGGAAGACGGCGTCCTTTGGTCGCCACCAATGGGCCAGTAAGTTTAGAAGCACGTTCAGTTCCTCGCTTGAAAGGCGCAAGTCTGACTGAGCAAACAGCAGCACATCCGGAACCGCTTGGTACCCGGCTTCCACGACCCGTCCCCATCGCTCCGAAATTCGAAACCCTTCCAGCGGCTCCCGCGAAGCCAGTTCAGATAAGTTCTTAATTGTCATGCTTGTCCAGGTAGCATTTACATTCTATTAAGTAAAGAAGATCTGATTATTGCGTGACATTTTTGTCGCTTTTTCTGCAACGTAGAGCTTCGACCATCGAGCATTTCGACACAAGGTGATCGGCACTTTGTGCGGTTCCCTAAAGGTGTACGCTAAGCGAAGTGGCTGGCCTGTGGTCCGCGAAAGCGTCACGTTGGGACCAAATCGCACTAGGGATGCGCAACTACCCTTATCCAATTGACGCGGGTCCGCTCCATCAATGGCGGAGATTTATCTGACACAACGTTCGTTGACATTTGATAATTCATTGGCATGTTGTCTCCAACAGAGGAGAGCGGACATGCAGCAGTACGTCATCTACACCCGAGTAAGCACCGAGGATCAGGGCCGCAGTGGTCTGGGGCTGGAAGCACAGGAACGCGACATCGCGATCTTCCTCGACAAGTTCTCCGACATCCCCTTCGAGATCATCGGGGAGTTCTGTGAGGTGCAATCGGGAGCGAACAGCGAACGTCCCGAGCTGAACAAGGCTTTGGAGCTGGTGCGTAAGACAGGGGCTGAGTTGCTGGTTGCCAAGCTGGACCGACTGAGCCGTAAGGTGTCTTTCATCGCCACGCTGATGGATGACAAGAGGGTTAAGCTGCGGGTCGCGCAGATGCCTCAGGCCGACAAGTTCCAGCTTCACATCTACGCAGCGCTGGCCGAGCAGGAGCGAACGTTCATATCAGAGCGAACCAAGGCGGCGCTGAAGGCAGCGAAGGGGCGGGGCGTCCGTCTCGGTGGCCTCCGCGACAAGACGATGAAGCGCAACAAGGCGATCCAGCTTAAGGCCGACGCCGAAGCTACTAAGGTCATGAAAATCGTAGGGCCGTTGAGAGCGTCGGGGCAGACCCTGAGCGCCATAGCTGAGACGCTGGACAGCATGAACATCCCAACGTCGCGGGGCGGCAAGTGGA
Source organism: Sinorhizobium fredii USDA 257 (assembly GCF_000265205.3). Lineage (NCBI taxonomy): Bacteria > Pseudomonadati > Pseudomonadota > Alphaproteobacteria > Hyphomicrobiales > Rhizobiaceae > Ensifer > Ensifer fredii. The sequence continues at coordinate 225,389 of NC_018000.1, read as the reverse complement.
CGCCCACTCAGGTGTCGAGAGTTTTGGAGAGAGTGGGCGCTCGGTTGTCATAGCGGCCGTATTCTGCTGCGGTCGAGGCATTTCAGAGCGGCAGCGTCTTCCCGCCACTATCCTAGCAGGAACCACAAAACGCATTCAGAAGTCGACCACGGAAACATGAAGCAAACCGAATAGGGGCAACAGGAGCAATATCGTTTTGATCTTGCGCATTCACAACCTTGAAAGGATTTCCATGTCTGCTGCTGCTCTCCCTGCCAATGGCATCGCCCGCTCCCGCTTCTTTCATGTCACCTACTTCCGGGATGAACTCTTGTTGGACAATCTCGAACGTCTGATCGTCGCTCCAACCACCGACGCGGCCCGAACGGCGGTCCACGACCTGGGCCCCATTGAGGACGACCATGAAGCATTGCTCAAGGAACTCAGTGAGCAAGAGTTCAAGACGTTTTGTCGGCTCTTTGAGCGCATTGATCGTAACCGCCAATGGGTCGCGGTCGTAAAGACAGAGATCAGCCTCCACCCCCCTGCTATGCCGCGCAAGGAGTGACGAGCGCTACGGCGACCGGAAATAGGGGCAACAGTAGGTGGGCCGGGGGTTCATCTATAGTTCTACACCGTGGTTGGTGCCTTGGCGGGCTACGGTCCTGGCTTAAGTTCCCTTGGGGGGTAAGGTGTCATCACCTCTCCTCCCCTTGACCCAGAGCACCACCGCAGTGAACCACGGTCCACACCTGCGTGTCAGCCTTGGGCCGAGACCGTCACTCCCTCTCGCAGGTGATCTCCGTGGCACCCACGCGAGAGCTTCCGCGCGGTCCTGACCGAGGCTGAGCGCTGGGGCTGTGAACCGGATTAAGGAGGATCAACGATCCCCTTCCAGCCAGTAGGCAGCCAGAGGTCGAACCGGCGTTGCACCGTCTGCCTTTGCGCAGGACGATCTGTGACGGGCATCCTCCATTCTTCGGGCTCTGGCGCGACACGGCCAACGTTTCCAGTACCAGCCACAGATGCGCTGCTGTTTGCGCTGGTGCCATCACCCCTGCCAAACCCTCGGCGCTCGTAAATCGCCTCCACCGCATCGCAAGGAATGCCGGTCTGGACGCAGTGTCGCCGCCTTCACCTTCAACATCTCCACCAACAGGAAAGGTATCCTGCATTGATCCCAGCGGTCCTCACCGCCATGTACACCATCGAACTGATCGGGTCCTTCGTCGCCCGTCATGTCGAAAGCGGCCTTACGGTTGATCTCACCTCCCGTCGAAACCGCAGCACCACCAAGGGGCCGCTCTCGCCGTTGTGCCGGAAGCTCGTTGAACTTGGGCATGATCCGGACGGGAGAGTTCATGTCATCCGCAAGGCGTTGGACAGAGACGGACACATTCCCGTCTTTCAGCGCGACCGAACGCTTGAGACTTGGGCCAACCGTGATTGTGTCGAGAGCGAAACGCGGTCGGTGCACGTCCAGAAGTATCGTCCGTATCCTGATGCGGTAGAGGCAACCCAGAAGGGCCAGCATCTCTCGACCATCTGAGGTGTTTGGACGTCGCGAACGCGCCTCCTGGAGGCATGGCAGCATGTTTCCAGATTGGTGCTCACTGTCCACCTTGGCTCTCCTCGGACTTGAGCCTTGGTGGAACGGAGAACGGATCAGTCTGTTTTGAACGCCAGTGTCTCGTCCCCGTCCTCGCCTATCGGTGTCGTTTGCCGCGTCCTACGAGGCGTTGTATGGATCGGCTGTGATCCAAGGGGGCCAGATGCGCTACAAACTGCCGACCGAAATTCGACATCTTATCCATGCCAGAAACCAGCTCCGTGCGCGATACGAGAGGTTTGGTCTGAAGTTCACGCCCGACGGCAATCTTGTTGGCGATCTTGGTGAGGCCGTTGCTGCAGAGCTTTTTGACCTGCAGTTGGTCGATCAGCGTGGTTACAAAGGAATTGATGCGCATACGCGCGAAGCGGTGCCGCGATCCGTCCAAATCAAGGCGACTGGGCGGGGCGACAACCTGATCTTCACGCATACTGACGCTCCAGCAGACATCTTGATCGGATTGGTGCTCCGATACGAGCAAGAGGAGGTCGAGGTCGTCTACAATGGACCATACGATGTCGGCCTATTCGGATTTCACACCGCGTGGCAAGGACAGCGATCGCAACGTGTCAGCCGCTTTCGTTTGTGGAACGCGAATGTGAAGAACGACGATCGCCTACAGCCGACACTGCCGCCGCTGGCTTAAAATTCCGCAGCCTCGGCCAAGTTGATTTCTCAGCGAACGTGCGGCCACTGTGGTTGTCCACAGGATGGTAGATGGTTCCGTGAGTGGAATGGATCTCCAGTTCGGCGGCTGCAAGTCAGCGCCTCGACGAGAGATCGACCACTTCCCAACCGCTCCGCAAATGGAACATTCCCCTTAGTGGATTGATTTTGTTCAAGTTTTTCTTGCGCACCCGTCTGCGCCAGGACTACTCCCGCTTCGTAGATGTTGCTCATTTTGGAGGAAGCAGTGACGAAGTTCGTGCCAACACCCCCGGCGACGCCGCGACAGTTCCGCAAATTCCAGGATGTCGCGACCCCTCCGTTCTACGACACAGCGTTCTCATACTTCTCACGTCGGTTGCCATTCGCGTTCAGCCTTTTGGAGGACCCGGTCAACGATGTCGAGGCGGATCTCGGAACGCTGGCTCTCAGAACCTTGGCAATGGGGAAGGAGATTAAGATCGTGGAAGCTCCGACCGCTCTGAAAGAACGAGGCAAACATCGAACCTTGGCGTTCCCAATGCTCGTCATGGCTCGGTACTATGTGCTGCCCTCCTACGCGCGACGCAAGAATGAGCGCCCGACTGACGCTGGCCAATAACGCCGTCTCGCGCTGGGCTTGAAACTGTTACAGCAACATGTTACACCCACCGCAGACATCCTGAGCCTAACTACTTGAAAACACTGGAGTGTTCCACCGAGATGAGGGACTTCAAATCTCTCTAGCAGCACCAGTTTTTTCAGCAAATCAGGTCCCATCGGCAAGTTGCGCACTGGCTTGCTGAGTTGCGCACCTATACGAATGGCCCTGTGTTGCCATTTTTTGTTCTGACGCACGGTGCCCCCGTAAAGGGTCCTCATCCAAGGTCCTCTCCTTCGTCGTCAGCTGGGATGACTTGATGAATATCCGTCACGACGTAACCCCCTCGGCTCGTCGCGGATGTACTGAACGTGGACATCCACAACAAAAGCGCTCGTGAGCGGATTGACCTCTCGTGTCATTTGGCTCTTCAGGTTTTGAAGGCTTTTCCTGAAATAGACGGGCAGAGGCTTATCATGGATGTCAGGTATGATTCCCCTATCGCCCGTGCGGCCGCGCTCCTTCCCTGGCCCGCGATTTGCTTGGTCCATAAAGAGCATCACTTCTCGCTTTATCTGTTCGCGATGCGCGGTTTCATCCTCGCCCTCTTCTAAGAGGGGGAACTCAAGCGCCTTATCGATGTTTATCGCCGCTCCGACGCCGTTCCTACTTCTCGCATAGCCGCCTCGGCCCGTAATACGGCTGGAACGTGCAATCATCCGGACGAAACGACCGATAGGCCCTCGCGCAAGCCCTGAAGTTGCAGGCCGGCGCCGACCCTGCCACTTGCGCGCCGCTCTCCGCCGGCGTGCCCTCGGCGAGCGCGGCGGTCATGAAGTTCCGCCAGATCCGCGCCGGCAGTTTGCCGCCGGTGACGTCCTTCATCGGCGTCTCGTCGTCATTGCCGACCCAGACGCCGACGATCAGCGGTTCGGTGAAGCCGACGAACCAAGCGTCGCGGTGGTTCTGGCTGGTGCCGGTCTTGCCGGCGGCGAGCGTGCCGATATCGGCCTCGCGGCCCGTTCCGCGCTCGACGACGAGCCGCAACAGGGAGACGAGATCGGGCCGGTACTGGCTGATATCGGTCACCGCCTCCTTGGATGGGCCGACCCGGAAGGCCTGCGGCTGGCCTTCGGCGTGCAGCGATTCGATGCCCCAGGCCTCGATCGGCGCCCGGCCCGCCCGCACCGAGGCATAGGCGCCGGTGAGATCGAGCAGGTTCACCTCCGAGGAACCGAGCGCCAGGCTCGGCGTGTCGGCGAGCTTGGCGTCGATGCCGAGTTCGCGCGCCGCGGCGATCACCTCGTCGATCCCGACCTCAGTCGCGAGCGCGACGGTCGCAGCGTTCAGCGACCGCGCGAAGGCTTCGGCGATGCTGACCATGCCGCTATAGCCGCCGCCGAAGTTCTCCGGCGACCAGCCGTTGATCTCGATCGGCGCATCCTCGACCGGGTCGAACGGCGTCAGGCCCCTCTTCAGGGCGGCATAATAGACGAACAGCTTGAAGGCCGAGCCGGGCTGGCGCATCGCCGAGAAGGCGCGATTGAAGGTGCTCTTCGTATAGTCGCGGCCGCCGACCATGGCAACGACGGCGCCCTCCGGCGTCATCGCCACCAGGGCGGCTTGCGAGACGCCCGCCTTGCCGCCTTCCCGCTTCAGCGCGTCGGCGACGACCTTGTCGGCGATCGCCTGCAGCCGCGGCACCATGGTGGTCCTCACCTTGATCGTGCCGCGATAGGGGCCGGCGAGTTCGCGGGCATCCTGCATGATCCAGTCGGCAAACCAGCTTCCCGAGCGGATCGCCGGGCTGGTCGGCTGCAGCTTGCCGACGTCGGCGCGGGCGACCTTCGCCTCTTCCGAGGTGATCCTGTTGACCTTCACCATCGCATCGAGGACCAGTTCCGCCTGCTGGCGGGCGCCGTCCGGATTGGTGAGCGGGTTGAGCTGCGAGGGGGCGCGGATAATGGCCGCCAGCATCGCCGACTCGCCGATATTGAGCTCCTGCACCTCCTTGTCGAAATAGATGCGTGCCGCCGCCGGCACGCCGGTAGCTCCGGCGCCGAGATAGATATTGTTCAGGTAGCGGGTGAGGATTTCGTCCTTGCCGAGCTTGCGCTCCAGCCAGAAGGCGATCACCGCCTCCTGGATCTTCCGCTTCCAGGTGCGGTCGCGCTCGAGATAGAGGATCTTGATCAGTTGCTGGGTGATGGTGCTGCCGCCCTGCACGACCTCGCCCGCCCCGAGATTGGTGTAGATCGCCCGGGCGATGCCCCTCAGGTCGATGCCGGAATGCTCATAGAAGCGCCGATCCTCCCTGGCGAGCACCGCCTCGACGAGATGCGGCGGAAAGTCCTTGCGCGCCGCGTAGGATCCCTGAAAGGGGCCTTGGCTCACCAGCGGCTTGCCGTCGGCGGTTTCCAGCACGACGACCGGTTTCAGCGAGCCCTCGGCGATCTCCTCCCAGGGAACATCGCGGAGCGCCCAGGCAAAGACGATAGCCAGCAGGACGAACGACGCCAGAGCCGCTGCCGCTGCGCTCCGCAGCAGGATTGTACGCCGGCTGCTGCGGCTCTTCGGTACGGCTTGCTGTTCTTCGGTTCGTGCGGCTCGCCGCGCCTTCAGCCAAAGGCTTGCCGAGCGCCCCGCCACGGCGCTATCGCGTACGGTCGTCCGCCTAAGCCGCTCGATGGCGCCACGCGTAGCGGCGGCCGATTTTTTACCGGCCCGGCGGGCTGCAACCGGCACTTCCTCGGCAAGTGCCCGGCCAAGTCTGGTCAGCGCGCGGCCGAGGCCAGCAAGTGCCCTTCGGGTTTTTGCAAATGCGGCGCCCTTCGAACGGTCCGGGTGATCTCGGCTCGGCTCGGTTTCTTCTGGCCCCTGGCTCTCTGGGCCAATCTTCGACGCGGCATCGCTTTGCGCCATCCGTGCTCTCGATCAAATGTCACCCGTGCATTCGCTGGGAACGCATCGGGCGGCGAGTGGTTGCCAGAAACATGTCTAAAACATGGTGGCGCTGAATCTTATCAGTATGCCGGCTGCGGAGACCCATGAAGATATCATTAACCATCTCCGAGGTTACTCGGGGAACAGCACGATCGCCGCCACAGGAATAACTCCATTTCACGCTTTGACAGCGGGAGCGGCAAATCATGCGGTCTTGGAGGACAAAGGGATGATCAAATCGGGTCTCGGCGCCACCATCGCCGTCCTCGTCGTGTCGATCGCGGTGTCCGGCATCCTCCACGTCGCTTTGTCCCAACATAGGACGCAGGCGAACGCCGCCGTCTCCGGCGAGTTCACCTCATCGATACCGCGGTGACGGTCGCCACCGTTTCCTTAAATCCTGACAGATTCAAGGATAGAACACGTTGCGATTCAAAGCGCTACAGCGACCTTTGTGCGACTGAAAAGACGCACGGCGCTGTAGGCACGCAATGCTTCAACCGGGCGCTCGGCTCGCCGGACCGTCGCGGCAAACGCCGGTCTCCGCCCACGCTAGCCGCCCGCCGGTAAGGGCGCGCCGCTCCAGACGTTGAATGATGTTGTCGGTGGTTTTTAGAAAGCCCGCTGACGCGGCTCCGGTCTGAAATCCCCGAGCTGAGCCAGAAGCTCGTCGCAGGAGCACTTCTTCCTGTCCATCAGGTCGAGGATGCGCCGGGCGGCTCTGTTGGCCTCTGCTCCATCTTTGCCGACATTGTGCAGGGCGCACCAGACATCCAGGGCTCCGCGCATAACATCGACGTCATCGGGTGAATAGGCTTGACGCACGAACCCCTCCCAAGGTGTACCTCATGCGGCCATCATGGGGCATTTGGGGGGAAATTCAAGAGAATAGTGAGGGACCCCAATAAGTCATATTATTGCGACACCGCAGACGTTTTTTGAATGCCGTCGGCCTATCGTCCGGCATCGCTGCCGGTGGTAACCGAAGCTTAAGGTTCAACCGCTAGTTTGACGATGCGATGGTGGACAATCGCAATTCCCCTTTCTTGAAACCGGCCCCGCCGGTTTCTTTTTTAGGGGGCCCCCTTGCGCATGAGCCTCATACGCGAACGCTCTGCTCTACGAAATCCTCCGTTCCGAAGAACCTCAAATAGCGCTGCACCTCGGCGGGATCGCCGGTCGCCTTGCGCGGATTGTCGGAAAGCTTGACGGCCGGGCGGCCGTTGGCTTCGCTGACCTTGCAGACGATCGAAATCGGGTTGAGGCCGCTGATCTCGGTCGGCGCGCAGCCGGCGAAATCGTTGGTCAGATTGGTGCCCCAGCCGAAGCTCATGCGCACGCGACCTTCGAAATGACGATAGGTCTTGATGATCGTGTCGACGTCGAGGCCGTCGGAGAAGATCAGCAGTTTGTCGCGCGGATCGCGGCCCTTTTTCTGCCACCAGGCGACGATCTTCTCGCCGCCCTCGATCGGCGGGGCGCTGTCCGGCCGGAAGCCGGTCCAGTCCGCCACCCAGTCCGGGGCATTGCGCAGGAAGGCGGCGGTGCCGAACGAATCCGGCAGGACGATCAGCAGATTGCCGCCATAGAGCTGGTTCCAGTCCTGCAGGACCTTGTAGGGAGCGGCGGCGAGCTCCTTGTCATTGCGGGCAAGTGCGGCCGCCACCATCGGCAGCTCGTGGGCATTGGTGCCGAGCGCCTCCAGATCGTTGTCCATGGCGAGGAGCACGTTGCTGGAGCCGGAGAAGGAGGCGCCGATGCCTTCCTTCAGCGCCTCGACGCACCAGCGCTGCCACAGAAAGCTGTGCCGGCGGCGGGTGCCGAAGTCGGAAATGCGCAGGCTCGGATAATGCCGCAGCTGCTCGACCTTCGACCACATCCTGGCCTTGGCGCGCGCATAGAGCACGTCGAGCGTGAAGGGGCCGAGACCCTTCATCGCGGCGCGCGAGCGCAGTTCGTTGATGATCGCCAGCGCCGGAATCTCCCACATCGTCGTCTCGACCCAGCGGCCGCGGAAGGCCAGCTCGAACTGACCGTCGCGGCGCGACAGCTCGTATTCGGGCAGGCGGAACTTGGCGAGCCAGCTGAGGAATTCCGGCGAGAAGATCTGCTTGCGCCCATAGAACGTGTTACCGGCGAGCCAGATCATCTCCTTCTTGGTGAAACGCAGGGTGCGGGCGTGATCGAGCTGGTCGCGCAGCTCCTGTTCGTCGATCTCCTCGGCGAGACGCACGGTCTTGGTGCGGTTGATCAGCGAGAAGGTCGCGTCGACATCCGGATAGAGCTGCCAGATCATCTGCAGCATCAGCAGCTTGTAGAAATCCGTATCCAACAGGCTGCGGATGATCGGATCGAGCTTCCAGGTGTGGTTATAGACCCGCCGCGCGATATCGGTCTTGGGCATCTGCGACTACGCTCCTTCTGGATCCCCATGGGCCATAGCGATCGATTGATCCTGCTTCGGGCTAGAGCAACTCGACGCCCGCCTCGCGCATACGCCCAGTCATCGCGGCAAGCGATCCGTTGAGATCGATGCCGCGACAGGCGCCGAGCACGACGGAGGTCGAAAAACCCTGGGCGACTGCATCGAGCGCCGAGTAGGCGACGCAGAAATCGGTTGCCAGACCGCAGAGGGTCACCTTGGATATTCCACGCTCGTGCAAATAGCCGGCGAGGCCCGTCGGGGTCCGGTGGTCGTTCTCGAAGAAGGCCGAATAGCTGTCGATTTCGGTGCGGAACCCCTTGCGCACGATCAGTTCCGCCGTCGTCCACCGCAAAGCGGGGTGAAAATCGGCGCCCGGGCTGCCCTGGACGCAATGATCGGGCCAAAGCGTCTGCTCGCCATAGGGCATCGTCACCGTCTGGAAAGGCGCCTTGCCGGGATGGCTCGACGCGAAGCTCGAATGGCCGGCCGGGTGCCAGTCCTGCGTCAGGATGACGTGCCGGGCCCCTTCGATGAGGCGGTTGACGATCGGCACGACTTCATCGCCATCCTCGACCGCGAGCGCGCCGCCCGGGCAGAAGTCATTTTGCATGTCGATGACGATCAGGGCATCTTCAGCCATGGCCACTCCTCGCGATCGCCGGCGGACATTGGCGGTCGGCAAATCGATTTAAGCGCAAGATCAATCACAGAACGCGCGAGGCGGCAAGCATGTTCACCGGCGGCGGCCGCTCGGCGCGAATGATGGCAAGCCTCTAAAGGCGATCGATTCTAGGATGTTAACGCGCGGCGCGGGCGGGCGCGGCTCCGTTTCAGAAGCGTGGCCTGTGGGGACGTGACTCCCCCACGTGACCATCAATTGTTGAGATCGTTCAGGTTGTCGGCGATGCTGACGCCGGAATTCGCAATGCCGATCGGCCGCGCGATGAATTCCATGAACTTGGAGATGTCGACCGAGGGGTGGCGCGAGGCGTAGATGACGTCGCGGTTCTTGATCGGGAAGGTCTGTCCGACGATCAAACTGTCGGGGTTCGTCATGTTGAAACGGTAGACGATCGGATAGCGGCCGACCCTGTCGGGCTGCATGCCCTTGCTCAGCATCGTGTTGAAACGCTCCCGGCCGAGCAGGCTCATGACGATGTCCGGCTCCTCGTAGCGGAAGACGAAATAGCCCTTCGCATCGATGGTGCGATCCGCCCCGCCGCCGGCCAGCGCCACGGCTTCGAGCAGGTTCAGATCGTTGGCGCCGAATTCGACGCGCTGGTTGGCCCGCACCTGGCCGAGGATCGTGAAGGTGCGCGGGTCGCGGGTAACGAAAATCTGGTCGCCCTGCTTGACATGGATGTTTTCCGACGGGCTCTCGATGATCGACTTCAGCAGAACCGTTCCGGTCTTCTTGCCGCGCACCAGCGTGACATAGGTCTCGTAGGGCTGCGCCGAGGGACCACCGGCCTTGGCGATGACCTCGTTGATCGTTTCGCTGACGAGATTGAGCGGCACCACCGACGGGCGGCCGACGGCGCCGGAGACGGTGACGATGCGCGACGCGGTCGAGGTGCTGGTGACAATGACGTCCGGCTCCACGGCCTTCTGCTTCAACGCGTCGAGGATCGCCTGGCGCGCCTGCTCCAGCGTCAAGCCGGCGAAGCGAACGGAGCCGACATAGGGGATTGCCGCCTTGCCGTCCGGCTGGACGACGAGGTCGATGCTCGTTTGTTTCGATTCCGTTGTGGAAAACAGGCCGTCGCTGCCCGCCTCGAAGATGGTGACCTTCAACTGGTCGCCGACGCCGATCACTACCTGGCCGACCCCGCCGCCAATGCCGAAGCGGCGGCTCAGCGTCGTCGCCACATATTCGGAAACGAGCCGTGCGGACTGGCCGTCGATATCGATGATGTCGAAAACGGTGGCGTTCCTCCTGCCGATCTCCGATCCCGACTGGCCGGCTTCTGCGACGATGGCGCTTGTCAGTGGCCCCTCGCCCGGTACAGCCTGACATCCCGCAAGTGCGGTACAAAGCAGAAGGGCAGTCACTCGTTTCACTACTTCACTCCGTATTCGGCACAGCGATGATTCTGTTCAAAGATCTGCGCCGCATCCTTCCCGGCAGGATCCGCCGGTCCCTGAAAAGCACAATCGCCGTCCCACAACAAGCCACCCGCCGTTAAGCCGGCCAAAATATTCGGCACTGCGCCTTTCCGGTCATACCCGCTCGAAATCGGTTACGAACTGTCGCCGTAATTGTGTTGGACGCGGGCGGCGGGACGTTTATCTAGGCCTTTGGGGTTGAAAGCTAGGCACTATGGGTTAAAAGCTCGCTAATACAGCAGGGGGGACATTAAAGGGGAAAACCACCCAGCAAATGTATCGTCGGTTGCAATTTTCGTTTGGCTCTGCAATTGGCTAGGACAATTTAAGGGCAGTTCTAGAGCGTTTGATCATACATGACTGTTGAAATCATAGGGCGTGCATGCCTGGCACCTGGAGCGCAATCGCCGCAGGCGCTCTTCAAAATTCTGCGTCAGGGCATGTGCACCGTTACCAGCGTGCCGGGCGATCGTTGGGACTTGGCGCGCTTCTGGCACCCGGTGATGGGAACGCAGGGCAAAACCTATTCGTTCGCCGCCGGCGTTCTCGAGACGATCTACGATTTCGACCCGGCCGTATTCGGCATGTCGCAGCGCGAGGCGATGTATATGGACCCGCAGCAGCGAGTGCTGCTGCAGCTCGCCTGGCGTGCGCTCGAGGACGCAAATATATCGATAGCGTCGCTGCACGGGGAGAATGTCGGCGTCTATGTCGGCGCATCGAGCCTCGATCACGCCAACCTGACGGTCGAGGACCCGGCTGCCGCCGGCCCCTATTTCATGACGGGCAATACGCTCTCGATCGTCTCCAACCGCATATCGCACGTCTTCGGGCTGAGTGGCCCGAGCATGACGGTCGATACTGCCTGTTCCTCCTCGCTCGTCGCGCTCGACCAGGCGATGCGGGCGCTCAACGCCGGCGAGATCGATACGGCGATCGTCGGCGGCGTCAATATTCTCGCTCATCCCCTCCCCTTCGTCGGCTTCGCCCAGGCGCGCATGCTGTCGCCGGAGGGCCTCTGCCGCGCCTATGACAATGACGGCGCCGGCTATGTCCGGGCGGAAGGCGGCGTCGTCTTCGTCCTGCGGCGCTCGGACCGGGCCCGTCGGGAAAGGGACCGGAGCTATGCGAGGATCGTCGCCTCCGGCGTCAACTCGGCCGGTCGCACCAACGGCATCTCGCTCCCTTCGCGCGAGGCGCAGGCCAATCTGCTGAAAGCCATCTACGAGGGCAACGGCATCGACGCCAACCAGGTGGCCTTCGTCGAAGGCCACGGCACCGGCACCAAGGTCGGAGACCCGGCGGAGGTGTGGTCCATCGGCACGGTCATCGGCGCCAAGCGCCGGGCTCCGGTGCCGATCGGCTCCATCAAGTCGAATATCGGCCACACCGAGCCGGCTTCGGGCCTGTTCGGCATGATGAAGGCCGTGTTGGCGCTCGAGCACAATTACCTTCCGGCGTCGCTGCATTTCGATACGCCGAACGAGCATATCGATTTCGACAGCCTCAATGTTCGCGTGACGGCCAATCCGATCGAACTCCTGAAGGGCAAGCGCGCCCGGCTCGCCGGCATCAACTCCTTCGGCTTCGGTGGCGCCAACGCCCATGTCGTCATCAGCGATCCGGACCCGGTCCCGCAGGAGAGGGCCACGGCCGGCTCGGCGGGACAAGTGTTTCTCGCGAGCGCCCACACGCAGTCGAGCCTCGAAAACCTGCTCCGGGACTACAAGGCAACGTTTGCGGGTGCCTCCAAGGAAGAGACGCGGGCCATCATCGCCGCCTCGGGCGCGAACCGCACCCATATGCGCCACCGTTTTGCCGCGCGCAGCGACCATCCCGAAGACATCGTCCGGGCGATCGCCAGCTACCTCGAGAAGCCAGGTTCCGATATCGGGGAAGTCGGCGAGGCGCCGCTCAAGAATGCGCAGGTCGCCTTCGTCTTCTCCGGCAACGGCTCGCAATGGGCCGGCATGGGCGTCGAGGCTTTCCGCGAGAACCTGCACTTCCGTCAGTCCTTCACCTCGGTCAGTGCGCTCTTCAAGTTCCACTCGGATATCGATCTCAAGGACCTGCTGACCGATCCGGAGCTGGACAAGAGGCTCGCGGACACCAAGGTCGCCCAGCCGCTGCTGTTCGCGATCCAGGCGGCGCTTTCCGACTCGCTCGTGGCGATGGGCATCAAGCCGACCGCCGTGTTCGGGCATTCGGTCGGCGAGATCGCCGCGGCCTATGCGGCAGGCGCCCTGTCGCTGGTCGATGCCGTGTCGATCGTCGCAAAGCGCTCGCTGCACCAGGACCTGCTTGCGGGCGAGGGCACGATGGCAGCCGTGATGCTCGGCGAGGAGGCGGCCGCCGCCTTCGCGCAGGCGCGGGGCCTCGACGAGGTCTGCGTCGCAGCCGTCAACGCGCATAATTCGGTGACGATTTCCGGCCCGGCACACGAGGTCACCGCGTTCCGCGACGCCGCCCGCAAGGCGAAGATCCCCGTCCAGATCCTCGACATCAACTACCCGTTCCACCATCCGATTATCGATCAGGCGAAAGAGGCATTCCTTGCCGATATTCCCGATATCGCTCCGCGTCGGACGGAGCTGACCTACCTCTCGACGGTCACCGGCAGTGCTCTCGACGGTACGGAGCTCGAGCCGGATTACTGGTGGAGGAATGTCCGCGAACCGGTGCGCTTCCAAGCGGCCACCGATGCCGCGCTCGTGCTCGGCTGCCGGTTGTTCATCGAAATCTCTCCGCGACCGATCCTCGCCTCCTATGTCAAGGAGACGATCAAGCAGGCGGCGGTTCCGGCAGCGGTGGTGCCGACCCTGCTTCGCGATGACGGAGAGAGGGGGCAGGACCCGATCTCCGCATCGATGGCGCGGGCCGTCGCGCACGGTGCAGCGGTCGACCGGCCGCGTGTCTACGGCAAGCGCGACGCGTTCATAGAGCTGCCGAGCCTGCCGTTCGAGCCTATCGAGCTGCGCCCGCAGACCACCACCGATGCGACCGACCTCTTCGGCCGCTCCGGCAAGGCCTACCGCCTTATTGGCTGGCGCGGCGATCCCAACAGCGGCAGCTGGAAAAACCATGTCGACGCGCATCTTTTCCCGGATCTCGCCGAACACGTCGTCGACGGCAAGGCGATCCTGCCGGGCAGCGGTTTCATCGAGATCGCCGTCTCCGCGGCACAGCAATATTATGGCAGCGACGAGGTCGAGATCACCAATCTCGAGATCGTGCGGCCGCTCGAACTCAGCGACAGCCGGATCGTGGAACTCTCGACCATCCTGTCGCCGGAGACGGGCGACATCGAGATCCGTTCGCGTGAGCGCCTGTCGGAGGACGACTGGACGGTGCATGCGGTGGCGAGAAGCCGCAAGCCGATAGCCGGTGCGAACGGAAGGCATCCACCCATCTCCGGCCTGGCCAAGACAGGCATCGTCACTCCGGCAAGGGCCTATGACACGGCCAAGCATTTCGGGCTCGACTACGGCCCGCATTTCCAATTGCTGACCCGGGCGGTCGCCTACGGGGAGCGGCTGATCGATGTCGAACTGAAGGCTCCGGCTGGATCGGGGCATCCCCTCGTCAGCTATGCACTCCACCCGATCTCCGTCGACGCGACCTTCCACGGGCTGGTGGCGCTCTTCGATCGCTTCACCGGCGACAAGGGCGGCGCGCCTTATATTCCGGTCCGCTTCGGTTCAGTGCGCGTCGTCAATGCAGGCCGGCCGATTGCGCGTGCGACGGTTGAGATCGACAGCGTCAGCGCCAATTCGATCAAGGCCCGGTTCCATTTCTTCGATGCGGCGGGCGAACCGATTGCGCATTTCGACGATTGTCGTTTCCGCCGGACCTATCTGCGCAAGCACAAGACGCTCGACAGCCTATCCTTCCATTATGAGGCGGTGCTGTCCGACGTGATCCTGCCCGGCACGAAGCGCGCGGGGGCGGTCCCCGCGAAGCTGACGGAACCGGCCGCCGCCAACAGCGGCGTGGACAATGCAACGCTGCTCTTCAATGCAGCCATCTATCGCGCCTGTCATGAGATCGCGCACAAGCTGGCGCGCGGAAAGAGCACGATCCCGGACAATCGGTTGCCCGGCGATTTCGCGTTTCAATGCTTCTTAACGAACTGCTTCTACGCTCTCGAGGACGCGGGGCTCTGCGAACATCAGAACGGCAGCTGGAGAGTCGCGCCGGAGTTTACGCTTCCCTCCGTCGAGGAGATTCTCGGCGAACTCTATGGCGAGCGCCCCGACCGCGCCGTGGAAGCGGTACTGATCAACAACGCCTATGCGGAAGCGCTGAGCCGTCTCGATATGCTGCTGGCGCGAACGGCCGACGGAGAAACGGCGGCTTTCAACGCCGGCTTTATCAGCGAGGCGACGCTCGATCACCAGGCCGTCCACTCGGTGGCAAGTCGTTCACGCATGGATCAGGTCCTCGGCATGGTCGAACAGGCCCTGGACGCACAGGTGGGCGGCGCGCGCCTGCGCATCGTCGAGTTGGGCAGTGTCTCCGCCGGCTTCACGCGGCGCTTGGCCGACCTGGCGGCAAGGCATGGAACGACCCTTTCGGTCGTCGAGCCGCGCGACAATGCCCAGCGCAATCTCGAGATCGCTTTCGAGGAAGACGCCCATGTGCGCATTCTGAAGAAGAGCGAATTCGCTGCGATCGGGCCCTTCGATCTCGCCGTCAGCGCTTCCGACAACCTGTACCCGTTGATCGAAGAGGAAGCCGGAGTCCGCTCCGCGCTGCGTTCGATGTTGCGGGAAAGCGGCGCGCTCGTTGCTGCCGTCAGTGCTCCGTCGATCTTCGGTGACTTCGCCTTCGGCCTCTCCGACGGCTGGTTCCAACGCAGTCAGACGGCGGAGTTCCCGATCGGCAGGCTCGCCGCTGCGTCGCACTGGCAGAAATGTCTGGCCGATCTCGAGCTCAACGAGGTCGACGTCAGCGATTGCGAGTGCCCGCATGGCCATACGATTCTGATCGAAGCGCGCGGCACGAGCATCGCGACAGGGCCGATGACCAGCGAGGCTGGCGTGGTTCCCTTTTTGCTGATCGAAACGGGCACCCTGCCCAGTTCGGTCCCAGCCGAGGCCATCCCGGTCGTCGTCTCTGGCGACATGGCCGCTGATGTCGCCGCGCTCGGGGCAGCGCTCGACAGGCTCGACGGAACGCCGGTCCGCGCGGTGTTCGTCTCTGCGACAGGAGACCAGATTGGCGACGAAGACTCCGACTTGCTGCAGACGCAGGTGCTGGCGCTCAGCGCCTTTGCCGAAGCGCTGAAGCAGCGCGTTGGAAACGGCGAGCCTGCCGGAGCCGAGCGTCCCCGTCTCGTGCTGGTCGCACCGGGCGGCGCTCCGGTGTCGGAATCGGCAAGCTCAGGCGTGAATTCGGGATTGTGGACATTCGTCCGCGTGTTGCAAAACGAGTACGAGTTCCTCGACGTTCACGCGCTCGATGTCTGCGACCACGCGGAAACGGATCATGTGGAGTTGCTTGCCTCGGCGCTGCCGCTGCTCGCGATCGAAGGCTCGAACCGCGAATGGCTGCTTGATCGGAAGACGGGCCTGGTCTCGGAGATCCGCGCCGTATCCGGCCCCGCCGCCAAGACCGAAGGAAAGACCGGCGCTTTCCCGGCCGCGACCATTCGCCAGCGCGTCAGTTCCCAGGTGAGCAGCATCGCCTGGGAAGAAACCGACGTGCCGCGGGCCGGACTGGGTGAAATCGTCGTCTCCGTTGCCGCCACGGGGCTCAACTTCCGCGATGTCATGTGGGCCATGGGCCTGTTGCCGGAAGAAGCGCTTGAAGACGGCTTCGCCGGTGCGACGATCGGCATGGAGCTTTCCGGCCATGTGGTCGAAGTCGGCGAGGGCATTGACGATCTCGCGGTCGGCGATGCGGTCATGGCGATCGCCTCCTCCGCCTTCTCGACACACGCGGTCGTCTCCCGGGCGGGCGTCGCCAAACTGCCGCAGACGATCAGCCCGGTGGCCGCCGCCACCCTGCCGGTCGCCTTCCTCACTGCCTATTATGCGATGGTCGAGCTCGGCCGAATCCGGGCCGGCGAGACGATCCTCATCCACGGCGCTGCCGGCGGGGTCGGCCTCGCCGCACTCCAGGTTGCCAAGCTGAAGGGCGCCAACGTCATCGCGACGGCCGGTACCCGCGAGAAGCGGCGTTTCCTGACAATGCTCGGAGCCGACCACGTCTTCGATTCCCGGTCGCTCGGCTTCGTCAACGAAGTTCGTGCCGTCACCGGCGGGGAAGGCGTGGATCTCGTCCTCAACTCGCTCTTCGCCGAGGCGATGGAGCAGAGCCTTGCCCTCGTCAAACCCTTCGGCCGGTTCCTGGAACTCGGCAAGCGCGACTATTACGCCGACAGCAAGATCGGCCTCCGGCCGTTCCGCCGCAACGTCAGCTATTTCGGGATCGACGCCGACCAGCTCCTCGTCAACCAGCCGGAGCTGACCAGGCGCATCTTCATGGAGATCGGCGAACTGTTCGATGAGGGCAGGCTGACGCCGCTTCCCTATCGTGCCTTCGATTTCGACGAAATCGGCAATGCCTTCCGGCTCATGCAGAACGCCGGCCATATCGGCAAGATCGTCGTGCTGCCGCCGGTCGCCGGCCAGCACGAGATCGCCGCGAAGCGGCGCCGGGGCATGAAGGTCGATCCGGACGGCATGCATCTGGTCGTCGGTGGCATCGGCGGCTTCGGACTGATGGCGGCCAATTGGCTCGTCGAGAAGGGAGCGCGCAACATCGCGCTCTGCTCGCGCCGTGGCCAACCGGATGCCGCGACGAGCGCGATGATCGATCGCTGGAAGAAAGCCGGCGTGGCGGCCTCGCTGCACGCCTGCGACGTCACCGATGCCGCTGCCGTCGAAACGCTTCTCGCGACCCTTCGGTCGCAGGCGCCGCTGCGCTCGATCGTGCATGCGGCAATGGTGCTCGACGATGCGCTGATCAGCAACCTCACCCGCGGACGCAACCGGCCGGTCATCGACGTGAAAGCGAAGGGCGCGGCGATCCTCGACCGGCTGACGCGCGCGGACACGCTCGACAACTTTATCCTGTTCTCCTCGGCAACGACGCTCGTCGGCAATCCGGGCCAGGCCAACTATGTCGCCGCCAACGGCTATCTCGAGGGTCTCGCCCGCGCACGCCGCTCGGAGGGGCTGGCGGGGCTGGCAGTCGGCTTCGGCGCCATCGCCGATGCGGGTTATCTGACGCAGAACGCGGAGGTGAACGACCTTCTCGCCAAGCGCATCGGCAAGACGGCGCTCAAGGCCCAGGTGGCGCTCGATATGGTGGAGAGCCATATCGCTGCCGATCCGGGCAGCGTCGATGCCGCGGTGGTGATGATCTCGGAGATCGACTGGGCGGCGGCGCGCAATCTCCCGGTGGCCCGCAACGCCCTCTTCGAGGTGATCCTGCGCGGCGCCGACCAGCACGCCTCCGGCGCAGAAGGCACCAAGCTGGACCTCGTCGCAATGATCGAGGGCAAGTCGCCGCAGGAGGCGGAGGACATCCTGTTCGATCTGGTCGCGAGCGAGATCGCCGCCATTCTCCGCGTGGCCAAGGATACGGTGACGCGCGGCAAGATCCTGAAGGAAATCGGCCTCGACAGCCTGATGGCGGTCGAGCTCGGCATCAGCTTCCAACAGAATACCGGATTCGACATGCCGCTCAGCGGTGTCGCCGACAGCACGACCGTCGGAGACGTTGCGCGCAAGCTCTATGAAAAGGTAAGCAAGCGCGATCAGAGCGACGAGGCCGAGACCACCGACGACAAGCTCGTCACCGAACTGACGCAACGCCATATCGGAGCAGCCAAGGAAAAAGCACTGAGCCAATGAGCAACGACGGAAACGGCCAGACCTTCTCCAAGATGAACAGCAGTCTGAAGGAGAACCTGCTGGACAGGATGAGGAACACCCATCAATCCTCCGAGCGCAACCGGATGGCGCGCTCGGAGCGGGACTTGCCGCCTGCCCCGCGTCGCCAACAAGCTCGCTTCGAGGACCTGCCGGAATATAAGCAAGTGCAGACACAGAAGTTCGCGAGCGAGCAGCTCGGCATCGCCAATCCGTTCTATCGGGCGCATCAGACGGCGGCGGGCGCGACGACGGTGATCGACGGGCGCAAGCTCATCAACTTCGCTTCCTATGACTATCTCGGCCTGAACAGACACGCCCACGTGCTCGACAGGGCGCGCGAGACGATCGAAACCTTCGGGATTTCCGCCTCGGCGAGCAGGCTTGTTGCGGGCGAAAGACCGGTGCATGTCGAGCTCGAGGAGCGGATCGCCCGCTTCTACGGCGTCGATGCGGCCGTTTGCTTCGTCAGCGGCTATCTCACCAATGTGGCCGCCATCGGCTGCCTGTTGGGGCCAAAGGACCTCGTCATCCATGACGAGTTCATCCACAACAGCGCCCTTGCCGGCATCAAGCTTTCGGGCGCCGCGCGCCGCCTGTTCAAGCACAACGACACGGCCGACCTGGAACATGTGCTGCGCACCGTTTCCGGCGACTATCGCCACATCATGGTGATCGTCGAAGGCATCTATTCGATGGATGGCGACGTCGCCAACTTGCCGGCACTTCTGAAGCTCAAGGCCGAATTCGGCTTCTGGCTGATGGTGGACGAAGCCCATTCGCTGGGCGTCCTGGGCCGACGGGGCAAGGGCCTGGCGGAGCATTTCGGCGTCGATCCGCACGAGGTCGACATCTGGATGGGAACGCTGTCGAAAACCACTTCGAGCTGCGGCGGCTACATCGCCGGCAGCGAGGCACTTGCGGCGGTGCTCAAGGCGTCGGCCGGCGGCTTCGTCTACAGCGTCGGCCTCGCGCCCGTTCTCGGCGCGTCGGCGGTTGCGAGCCTCGACGTTCTCGAACGGGAGCCGGAGCGCACCGCAGCGCTGAGGCGCAATGGCGCCCTGTTCCTGAAACTCGCCCGGGAGGCCGGTCTCGACACCGGCTTGAGCGGCGGTTACTCGGTCGTGCCGGTGATCGTTGGCGATTCCCTCAGGGCGGTACAGCTTTCGAACGACCTGCACGCCGCCGGCATCAACGTGCTGCCGATCATCCATCCCGCCGTCCCGGAAGGCATGGCGCGGCTGCGTTATTTCATCACCAGCGAGCATACGGAGGAGCAGATCCGCCGCACCGTGACGCTGACCGCCGAGCGCCTGACGGATCTCACTGAACGGAATTTCGGCCTCGGCGGCGTCGATATCGACCAGATGCTGAAGGCGCTCTCGGCGCGCTAGAGCGGGATGAGGAAAAGCGTGCGCGGTTTTCCGCCCAAATCCCGCTCCGACTTCCTAGAATAGATCGCCGCTCGCGTCAAAGCCGCGGCGGCAGGCAGGCTAACTGCATGACCCATGTGATCATAACCGGCGGTTCCAGCGGCATCGGCCTGGCACTCGCATCCCTGTATGCGGTCCGCGGCGCGCGGCTGTCGCTCATTGCGCGCTCGCGCGATCCTCTGGAACTGGCGGCACGGAAGCTCGTCGCCAAATACGGTGCCCGGGCCGAGGATATCCATATCGAAACCGCCGATGTCGCGAGGGAGGAAGCGATCGGCTCGGCGATCGGCCGCTGCGTCGAGGCGCTGGGCCCCTGCGATGTTCTCGTGACCTCCGCGGGCGTTGTCGAACCGGCACCTTTCGAAGACATGTCGAGCGCCGCCTTTCGCCGCCAGATGGAAACGAATTTTTCCGGCACCGTGCACGCGGTACGCGCCGTCTACCCGGACATGGCGCGGCGGCGCACCGGGCATATCGTGATGATCTCCTCGGGTTCCGGACTGATCGGCATCTACGGCTACACGTCCTATTGCGCGTCGAAGTTCGCCCTGCGCGGCTTTGCCGAGGCGCTGCGCAGCGAAGCCCGCTGCCATGGCGTCGGCGTATCGGTGAGCTTTCCACCGGATACGGAGACGCCGCAGTTCGAGCGGGAAATCGCAGAGCGCCCGCGCGAAGCAAGCGTGGTGATGGGTGCCGTCCGTCCCTGGAGCGCCGAAGCCGTTGCCCGGAAGATCGTCAAAGGCGTCGAAGGGAAACGGTTCGAAATCTATTTCGGCCTCACGCTTTTCCTCCTCGGGCGCTTCGGACCCGCCGTTCGGCCGCTCGTCGACTGGTGGTTCGACCGGGCGATCGCGCGCAGCCGTGGACGGTGACTGTCGAGCGCCCTGCCGCGCTTGTGCCCGCCGTCGTTAGCATTTAAGTGTCGGGCGGAGACCTGCCGGCGCGGCGCGGAAATGGCTCGAAGGTAACGGATTGGCGCTACTGCCCTTTGAATTGCACGACTATCCAGCAGCGTTGACGCTCGGCTGCTATCTGCTGTCCTGCGGGGTGATCTTCTTCACCGACCGCTTTGCGCTGCCGAAGCGCGAGCGGCGAAAGAATGCATCTCCCCATGGCCGCAACCAGGATATCGTCGATGTCCTCGCCAGGCTGCCGGTTATAGCACTCGTTTTTGCCGGCTTCTTCGCGATCTCCTGGCGGCCGCTCTACGCGGCTGCCGGGACGATGAGCTTCTTCATCATCTTCACCGGCATCTCCCGTGCAAAATTCAAGTTCATACGCGAGCCGCTGGTCTTCTCGGACATCGCCCTCGTCGCCGACGTGTTCAAATACAAGTCAATCTTCTACGCGACGTCGCTGAACGTCGTGTTCTGGGTCGTCGCCTTTCTCTACGTCTTCGGCGTCTCGGGCCTCTATATGTATTTCGAGCCGACGGCCCTTCCGGCCAGAGACAAGCTGTTCTGGATTCTGGTGATGATCGTGATCGCCGCCGGACCCTGGCTCCTGCTTTTCTACGGCCCCGTCAACCGCCCGACGGCGGCACTCGTGCAGCGGCTGGTGGGAAAGAAGGTCAACCTCAAGATGAGCACGGTGCGCTTCGGCACCTTCGGCTCGGTGGTCTTCCACTTCATCGTCTGGCTGGGGGTCAAGCGCGAGAAGATCGTCGCCGAGCTCTCGGTACGCCTGCGCGCCGCGGTCCATGATCTGATCGGCCATGAGGAGGCGCCGCTGATCGTCGTCTGGCAGTCGGAATCCTTCATCGACATGCGGCATTTCGGCGTGGACACGATCAAGCTGCCGGCGATCGACAGGCTGCGCCAACAGGCGGTGCAGTGGGGCCGGCTGAGCAACGTTTTCGAAGGCGGCTACACGCTGCGCACCGAATTCGCCGTGTTGAGCGGCCTTGTGCCGGACGATATCCACGTCGATGCGAGCTATCCCTATCTCCGCGCCGCCCACTATGCCGATGCCGTCTGGCCGGGGAAGTTGAAGCGGGCCGGCTGGCGCACGCATTTCATTCATCCCTATGACCGGACATTCTTCCTGCGCCACAAGGCGATGCCGCTATTGGGGTTCGAGAAGCTGACCATGCTCGATGCCTTCGACCATGATCCCTCTCAAGACGGCCTTTACGTTTCCGATGCCGCGCTGACCGCGAGGGTCCTGGAGGAGACGCGGAAGCTTCCCGACGACGATAGCGGGCTCTTCTTCGTCGCCTCGATGGCCAATCATGGCCCTTGGGAGCCCGGTCGCGTTGGAACGCTCACCAATCCGGTCGATATCTACCTGGCGATCCTTCAGCAATCGGATGCCGCGCTGAAGAAGCTGGTCGACGGTCTCGAGAGGCTTGATCGCCCCGTATGGCTCGTCTTCTACGGCGATCATGCGCCCCTCCTGAAGTCCTTTGCCGATCCTTTTCCCGACCCGCGTACGGATTATTACATCGTCCCGCTGGCCAAGGCCCGCCCGGCAAATCACCGTCCCAAACTTCCGCAGGACGAGGACCCGTGGAACCTCCTGCGTGCGCTGCTCAGGCACGCCAATCTGCACAAGGACGCGCTGCAATAGCAGCGACCGCGGGGAAAGTTGCAGCAATGAAGGCAGGCACCACGATTGAGCAGCGGCCACGACGGACATTCCTGTTCCTGCAGGGCCCCTCGTCGCCGATCTTCGCCAAGATCGCCACGCGGCTTGAGGCCCACGGCCATACCTGCCTGCGCATCAATCTCAATGCCGGCGACCAGATCTTCTGGCGACGGGGCGGCGCGCACAATTATCGCGGCTCGATCACCAATTGGGCCGGTTTCGTCGAGGAATTCATCCGCCGCCATTCCGTCAGCGACCTCGTCCTCCTCGGCGAGGAACGCCCCTACCACCAGATCGCCGTCGCTTCGGCGCGCCGGCTCGGGGTCGAGATCTTCGTCGTCGAAATGGGCTATCTGAGGCCGGACTGGTTGACGCTCGAACGCGGCGGCATGTCGTCCAACTCGCATTTCCCTGCCGACCCGCAGCAGATCTTGCGAGCGGCGGCGGGGCTGCCGGAGCCGGACTGGCGGCGGCGGCATACCCAGACCTTCCTTGCCGAAGCGGCCTATGACCTCCTTTACAATCTGCCGAACGTCTTCCTCTGGTTTCTTTTCCCCGGCTATCGCCGGCACGCGATCTTTCATCCGCTGGCGGAATATGCTGGCTGGGTGAGGCGCCTGACGACAAGCAAGCGCCAGTGCAACGCGGCGGATAGATTGATCGCCTCGCTCTCATCCGCAGGAGCGTCCTACTTCGTCTATCCGCTGCAACTCGAGACCGACTTCCAATTGCGGGCGCACTCGCCCTTCACCAGTCAGAAGGAGGCGATCGGCGACATCCTGCAGTCCTTCTCACGCCACGCGCCGGCGGCAACCAAGCTTGCCATCAAGGTTCACCCGCTCGACAACAGCCTCATTCCCTGGCGCAGGATCATCACCCACCAAGCGGCAGCGCTTGGGATCGGCGCGCGCGTCGTCTATCTCGAGGGCGGAAATCTGGATCTGCTGACGGAGAAGAGCGCTGGCATGGTGACGGTCAACTCGACCGCCGGGCTGCATGCCTTGAAACAGGGCAAGCCTGTGAAGGTTCTCGGAAAAGCCGTTTTCGACATTGCAGACATGACCGACCAGCAGCCGCTTGATGCGTTCTGGGAGGCGCCGCAGCCACCGGATCCGGATTTGAGCGCGGCAATGTTCCGGTTGATGGCGGCCTCGATCCAGGTCCGCGGCAATTTCTATTCCGTCGCGGGCACCGATGCCGGAGCTGACGCTATCGCCGAGCGGCTGCATCGCAACACCGTCAACGAACCCGGTGCGTTCATCGATCCGCCGCCCCGGCAAAAGCCGGCAAAGAGGGCGGCCGCGTCCGGTCAGGCAACGCCGGCGCGCAACAGGTCGTGAATATGCAGGATGCCTTCAGGTACCCCCGCCTCGTCGACAAGGAACAGCACGGTGACCTTGTGCTCCTGCATGAACTCCATGGCGGCGCTGGCGAGTAGGTCTGCCTGCACCACCTTCGGATGATGCGACATGACGTCTTCGACCGGCTGGCTGAGCAGGTCGCCGGCCATGTGCCGGCGCAAGTCGCCATCGGTGATGACGCCGACGAGCACACCGCCTTCGTCGATGATACCGATGACGCCGAAGCCCTTCGCCGACATCTCGATGACAGCTTCGCTCATCGGCCGGCCGACGGCGAGCAGCGGCATCTGGTCGGCCAGATGCGCGAGTTCGTGTACCAGGCGCAATTGCGCGCCAAGCTTGCCGCCGGGGTGGAAAGTCTTGAAGTCCTCGGCGGAAAAACCGCGCCGCTCCAGAAGCGCGATCGCCAGCGTATCGCCGACAGCGAGCTGCAGCATAGCCGAGGTCGTCGGTGCCAGCCCGTGCGGACAGGCCTCCGGTACCTTCGGAAGCACCAGGGCGATTTCGGAATTGCGCGCCAGGATGCTGTCGCGGTTCGATGAGATCGACACGATCGGCACCTTGAAGCGCTTGGCGTAGGTCAGCATGTTGGCGAGTTCCGCCGTCTCGCCGGACCAGGAGAGCAGGATCAGCACGTCATCGGAAGTGACCATGCCGAGATCGCCGTGGCTCGCCTCGGTCGGGTGGACGAAATAGGCGGACGTGCCGGTGGAAGCCAAGGTCGCGGCGATCTTGCGGCCGATATGCCCGCTCTTGCCGACGCCGGAAACCACGACGCGGCCGTGCCCGTCGCCGATCAGTTCGACGGCATCGATGAGGCTCTGCGCGAAAGCTGTGTCCGTCGCCAGTTGTTCGGCGAGCGCCTCGATGCCATTCTTTGCCGTCGTTATCGTCCGGCGGATCGAATCCAGAACGGCGCTTGGAGAATGCCCCTCAGCCTTCAAATTTCGCAAGCCCATCTTCAATCCCGGTTCAGAAACAATATGGTCGCAAGCCCGCCTGCAGCGGCTCGCGTAGAACGTAGAAGCCAGATAGGCCCTTTTTTCCCGCAAACCAAGCCTTTCCACGCCGGGTTTCGGTCAAACCAGCCAATTTTCGCGGCGCGCACGTCGATGGATTCGATTTTCCACAGATGTTTGCGGCGGCAAAGGCCTGCCGCCGGCATACCTATCGACGGCTCCCGCGCATAAACCGCGCGGAAACCGCGGCTTACATTTAATATCTGGGAATCATGGTAGCGGGGGAAATCACGCCGCGCCAGCTTCGTGCTTGGGCGCACCCTGGCCGGCAAGCAGGTGTCCTATGGCCGCACGGGCTTCATCGGCAGAACCGAAGCGCTTCGCGTCGAGATCCCAGACATGATACTTGACCGCCAGGAACTTGAACCGGTCCTGATCCGGAACGACGACGCCAACGGCCTCTCCGCCATATTCGATAACTTGCTTGCTCATGCGAATAACGCTCCTCCACGCGTTCAGCGCGGATCTTTCAATTCTCGGCAAAAGGTGAATTCGGTAAGTTCAGTCAGTCACATTCGGCAAAGCGTGCGAATGAGACCTTTCACTGTTGCACGACAAAGGGAACGCGAGCCGCAGAAGGCAGCGGTCGAGACGATTCCGGACATGTCACTCTCCTTCGGCTGGGCGCGACGCGAGGCGCCGCGGCGGTTCATGAACAATGTGAGGCGGACTCCTTCCGCGTCACGGCGTGCAAACTAGAATAATCTACCAAATTAGTCAACTACTAAGCCCAGACGGAGAAAAATAATTCCCTGTTTCTGCTTGGTTAGCTTCGTAGACAATTCCGTTGCGTCCCCTGCAAGGGCATTTTCCTATTTAGGTAGCACCGAATCGGCCTACAAGTGACGCTTCGGATAAAGACAGGACTTTCGGACAAAAAAGGGGCAGCCCCTGGAGGCGCCCCTGGTTTGTTCGGCAATGATAGTTTGGTGACGTCAGGCCGCCGGCGCGCCGGGCTGCTGCGCGCCTGAACGGCTGGCTTCGCGATCCTTCCACCAGCGGCTGAGGAACAGGAGGATCGGCCCACCGATATAGATCGACGACGTCGTCGCGACGATGACGCCGAAAATCATCGGCCACGCGAAGCTCTGTACCGCCTCGCCGCCCCAGATCGCCATCGGCACCAGCGAAAGCGCCGTCGCCATCGAGGTGAAGATGCATCGCGCGATCACCTGGTTGATGCTCATGTCGATGAGATCGGAGAACGGCATCGACTTGTACTTGCGCAGGTTCTCGCGCATGCGGTCGTAGACGACCACCTTGTCGTTCACCGAGTAGCCGATCATCGTCAGCAATGCGGCGATTGCCGTCAGGTTGAAGTCGATGCCGGTCAGCGCGAAGAAGCCGACGGTCTTGGTGATATCGAGCAATAGCACCGCGATCGCGCCGACGGCGAAGTGCCATTCGAAGCGGAACCAGATGTAGAGCAGGATCGCCACCATGGCGAGGCCGACGGCGAGGAAGCCCGAGCGCGCCAGCTCACCGCTGACCGTCGGACCGACGACCTCGGTCCGTTCCAGCGCGGCCCCCGGGATCGCCGTCGTCACCGCATCCTTGATCCTGCTCAGCGCCGCCGTCTGCTCCTGCTCACCGCCCGGCTGACGCTGGACGCGGATAAGCACCGACTGGCCGCCGCCGAAGTCCTGCAACGCCACCTCGCCGAGATTGAGCTCTTCGAGGCTGTGGCGCAGCGTCGGCAGGTCGATCTTTTCCTTCGACACCGCCTCGACCTGGATGCCGCCGATGAAATCGATGCCGTAGTTGAGGCCAGGCGTGAAGAACAGGATGACCGAGCTGATCGACAGGAAGGCCGAGAAGCCGATGGCCTGGAAGCGACGCTTCATGAAGGAGAAGGTCGGCAGATGCGGGACGCGCCCGAAGAGCGACGGGATTTCCAGCTTCTTCATCTTGCGGCGCACGACGACCTCGCGCATCAGCAGGCGCACGACGGTGACCGAGGTGAACATCGAGATGACGATGCCGAGCATCATGGTGACCGCGAAGCCGCGGACCGGACCACTGCCGAGCCAGAACAAGAGGACCGTGCCGGCAAGCGTCGTGACGTTGGAATCGAGGATTGTCGCATAGGCCTTGTTGAAGCCGACATCGAGCGCCTTCATCGCACCGGCGCCCGCTTCCGTTTCTTCGCGGATACGCGCGTTGATCAGGATGTTGGCGTCGACCGCCATGCCGATGCCGAGAATGATACCGGCGATGCCGGGCAGGGTCAGCGTCGACCCGATCAGGCCGAGAACGCCGATCGTCATGATCGTGTGAAGCACCAGGCCGACATTGGCGATCATGCCCCAGGCGCCGTAAAGGACGACCATCAGCGTCACCACGAGGCCGAAACCGGCAAGACCCGTGTAGAGACCCATGCGGATCGAGTCGCTGCCGAGGTTCGGTCCGACCGAGCGCTCTTCGATGATGGTAAGCGGCGCTGGCAGGGCGCCGGAGCGCAGCAGCGCGGAGAGGACCGTTGCCTCCTCGACCGTGAAGTTGCCGCTTATCTGGCCACGGCCGCCGAGAATCGGTTCGTTGATGACCGGCGCCGTCAGGACCTTGCCATCGAGGACGATGGCAAAGGGACGGCCGACGTTTTCACGGGTGATGTCGGCGAACTGGCGGGCGCCGAGTGAGTCGAAGGCGAAATCCACCACCGGCTGGTTCGTGCGCTGGTCGAAGCCAACCTTCGCATCTTCGAGCCGTTCGCCGGAAATCGCGATGCGGCTTTCGACCGGATATTTGTTGCCATCATTGGCGCCCGGCAGGATATCGACGCCGCGCGGAGCCGGCTGCGTGACATCGGCGGTCTGGTCGAGCATGTGGAAGCTCATCTGCGCCGTCGAGCCGAGGAGCTCGCGAAGGCGCGTCGGATCCTGGAGGCCCGGCAGCTGGACGAGAATGCGGTCCGAGCCGATGCGCTGGATCAGCGGCTCGGCGACACCGACCTGGTCGACGCGGTTGCGGATGATTTCGAGACTCTGCTCGACCGCCTTCGTCATGCGATCGGAAAGGCCTGCCTCCGTCATGGCGAGCGCGATAACGTCGCCGTTCGTTGTGACCTCGAGCTCAGCAGCGGAGCCGCCAAACCCGACCGTACCGACGGGTGCCGCGAGTTCCTGCAGCTTCGGCAGCACCTTTTCACGATCGGCAGCGTCGGTGACGCTCACCGTCACGCTGTTGCCGCTGATGCGCGCCGAAGAGGCGGAGACACGCTCGCCGCGCAGAACGCGCCGGGTGTCGTCGAGGAGCGAGTTGAGGCGAGCCTTCTGAAGCCCCGCCCCGTCGACCTCGAGCACGAGGTGCGAACCGCCTCGAAGGTCGAGGCCGAGGGTGACCGGCTTGAAGGGAAGGACGGAAGCGAATTGCTCCCGCATGGCCGGCGTCAGAACGCTCGGCACCGCCGCGAGGCATCCGAAGATAATGATCGCGACATAGGCGAGAACCGCCCATCTGGATGTACGCATGTGGAAATTCCAAAAACGCCTGAACACGCCGTCTTGGCACTGCTCGGGCTGGGGTTCATCGAGGCCGGAGATGGAAGCTCCGCCGAATATTCGACCGCTACGCTAGGAACGAGGGCGGTCCGCGGATACGCTCACTTTCGTGACGGGAGCCGGTTGGGGCTTCCGCACGAAGGAAAGAGTGGGGACGAACGTCCTCGTAGATCGGCAAGGTGGCCGCTTCGACTGTAAGTACTGCGGACGGATCGCCGCCGAGCGTCGACTTTCCGTCGGGTCGCTCGCCGCTGATGCGCAATTCAGGCAAGGCGACGGCGCGGGAAATTTGGCGGGCGGCTGGGCGATCGGGCGATCCGCTGTCGGGCGCGGAGACGTTACCGCTCTGCGCGCCCGCGCGCCCGGAAACGCTTTGCCCGACGGCAATGACCTGCATGGCAAAGGAAGCACAGAACAGCCACAGCACGGCAACGAGCCGGCCGGCCTGCATGTTTCTGCTGCCACCACCCAGAAGGTCCATCGAGGACGCGGTCCCTTTCTCTACAGCGCCGTGCGTCTGTTCAGACGCACAAAGGTCGCTGTAGTACCCCAAAAATTGCTGCATGCTTTTACCCTTAAATCGGCTCCGAATTAAGGAAGCATGCAGTAGGCGCGTTTGGCGCCCGCGAGACGTAATATTCAGCCGATCCCCAGCCTAGTAAAAGAACATGGCCGGATTCGAGCAGGCGCCCTTAACACCATTCCGGGCCGCAAAAGTCAAATGCGCGCTGCGCCCTGACAATCGTCAGCTGCCGACGCCGGCGGTTTTTTCCTGATGGATCTCGATCAGCGACGGGCCCGACCGCGAAGCCGCATCAGCCAGCGCACGCGGCAGGTCCTCGATATTCGCCAGCCGCTCGGCCGGGACGCCATAGGCCCCGGCGGTCATCAGGAAATCCGGCGCCGAAGGCTTGACACCTTCCGGGGTGATACCGGCCTCGACCATGTAGGATTCGATCTCCCGGTAACCGTCATTGTTCCAGACGAGAAAGATCACCCTGGCCGCGGCATCGGCCGCCGAGCCGATCTCGGCCAGCGAGAACTGGAAGCCGCCATCGCCGACAAGGCAGACGACCGGTTTCGTGCGGTCGGCAACCGCCGCGCCGACCGCTGCCGGAGGGGCATAGCCGAGCGACCCGTAACCGGTGGCGGAGTTGAACCAGGCGCGTTGCCGGGGCGCATCGCAATAGAGGTTGCCGGCATAGACCGCCTGGGTCGAATCGCCGACGATGGTGCAGTCCGGGAGCGCCTTATAGATCAAGTCGATGACACCGATTTCGGCACGCGTCTTTGGTGGTAATTCCTTCAAGGCCGCCTTGCGCGTCGCATCGGCCCGAGAAGCGCCGTCCTTTGCCGCCGTATGGCCTGGCAGGAATCCCAGCATTCCTGCCGTCGCCGCCTTCGCGCCGGAAAGGATCGACAGCGCCGCCTGCGGCCCACGCGCCAGCTGCGCGGCGTCGATGTCGGTGCGGATCAGGTTGCGGAGCACCGGAAAGCCGCCATCGGCATAGAGGTCGTAATCGGTCTGGCCCATTTCGGTGCCGAGCGCCAGCACGACATCCGCGTCGCGCAGCAAAGCGCGGACGGCCTTGAGGCTCGGGCTTGCCGGCACGCGCAGGGAATGGCCGGCCAGCATGCCACGGGCGTTGACCGTCGTGACCACCGGCGCACCGATCTGATCGGCAAGCGCACGCACCTCCACCTCGCCCGTCAGCGCGCCGCCACCGCAGAGAATGACCGGGCGCGAAGCTTCGGCGCAGAGGATCGCCGCCCTTTGCAGGGTCTCGCTGTCGGAACGCGGGCGGGTCGCCGCCGCGGGCTTTGTCCCTCGGCTTTCTATCCGCTCGGCCATCACATCGGTCGGGATCTCGATATGCACGGGCCCGGGCCGGCCGGAGAGCAGCACCGCAAAGGAGCGGTCGACGACCAGCGGCAGGTCGGCCGGATTGATGAGCGTGTGCGAATAGAGCGCCAACGTTTTCATCATTCCCTGTTGGTCGGGCAATTCGTGCAGCAGGCCGCGGCCGTGCCCCAGCGAGTCGCGGCGGTTGACGCCGGAGATCACCAGCATCGGGATCGAATCCTGCCGCGCCTGCGCCATGGCCGTGATCGTGTTGGTAAGCCCCGGCCCGGTAATGACCAGCGCCACGCCCGGCTTGCCGCTGACGCGCGCATAGCCGTCAGCCATGAAGCCGGCACCCTGTTCGTGGCGCGGCGTGACGTGGCGGATTTTCGACGCCCCCAGGCCGCGATAGAGCTCCACCGTGTGAACGCCGGGAATGCCGAAGACGACCTCGACGCCATTTGCCTCGAGCAGATCGACGAGGACCTCGCCGACGGTTTTCATGCCGGAACTCATGCGCGGCGCTCCTCTCTATTCGCGCAGCGTTCGGCGAGAACGGCAATACGCCGGCATGCCTCGTCGATCGCCGCATCCGGTACGGTCAGGCTCACCCTGATGAAATCCTGCGCCTGCTCGCCGAAGGACGAACCCGGCATCACCGCAACGCTCTCCTCTTCGAGCAGTGCCCAGGCGAAGGCCTCGCCCGAGACACCCGTACCCGCGACGTCGATCAGCGCGAACATGCCGGCCTCGGGCGGCAGAACCGAGACGCACGGCGTCCGGGCGAGAGCGATCGCGATCCGGTCGGCGCGCCGCCCGTAGGCCTCGCGCATCTGCCGCGCCGTATCGATTTCGTGCGTCAGCGCATAGGCGGTCATGTCGGCAATGAATGGCTGCTGGCCGAAAAGCATTGTTTCGGAAACCGGCAGGAGGCGATAGGTAAATTCCGCCGGACCGATTGCCCAACCGCTGCGGAAACCGGGCGCGGCGTGCGACTTCGAAATCGACGAGACGACCACGGTGCGCTCGGCAAGGTCCTGGTTGTCGAAGGGCGATGCGAAGGCGGCGTCGAAGACCAGTTCCTCATAGACCTCGTCGCAGACGATCCAGAGATCGTGGCGGCGCGCGACCTCGCCGATCGCCGCGATTTCTGCCTTCGTCAGCACCGCACCGGTCGGGTTGTGCGGCGTGTTCAAGAGAAGGACGCGACAGTTGGGCGTGATTGCCCGCTCCAGGTCTTCCGCCCGCATATGAAAGCCATGTTCCGGTTTCAGCGGCACGAGGACAGGATGGGCGCCGGTCGAATGGATCACGCCTTCGTAGGTGGCATAGAGCGGATCGCCGACGAGCACGCCGTCGCCGGCCTCGGCCAGCCCCAGCATGACGGCGAAAAGCGCCGTCTGGGTGCCCGGAAAACAGAGAATGTTCTCGGCCGTCACTTCGGCGCGGCGTCGACGGTATTTTGCCGCGAGCGCGGCCACCAGAGCGGGCTCGCCGCGGCCATTCGAATAGCGGTAGCGCCCGGCATCCATGGCGCGCTGGCACTCGTCGAGAAGGGCGCGGTGGGGCGGCAAATCCGGCTCGCCGATTGTAAGCTCGATGAGATCCGCGCCGCTTGCCTTCAACTGACGCGCGCGGATGTGCAGCGACCATTTGCCGGAGCCAAGATCCGCCAGGCGCTTGGTGATCGACGCGTAACGCATGGTGCTTTCTCCCATCCCTTATTCTTCTATCGGCAGGCCGAGCAGCGCCTCGACGGAAGCCATGGCAATGCCGACCAGTTCGCCGTCGCGGAAAAGATCGCCGGCAAGGCAGCCTTCCACCCACAACCCGTCCACAAGACCGTTAATCGCAATCGCGTAGCGGCGGCATTCCTCCGGACTCGCGGCGCGGCCCTTCGCCGCGAGGAAATCGCTTAGCAGGTCCTGTAAGGCGTTGCGAAAGGCGAGATAACCGTCTCGGTGAATCTCGGCGAGCACCGGATCGACCCGCACCTGGCTGATGAAGGCGGCCCAGAGCGAGACGCTGCGGCTGTCGGCCACCGGCTCCGTCAGGTTGATGGCGATGAAATCCTTGAGCCGAGTCGTCGGATCGCCGGCCACGTTCTTCGCCTTTTCGGTGAGCGAGGCAATGACGGCGCGATAGGCCTCCGCAACCATCTGATCCTTCGAGTCGAAATAGTGGCGAACGAGCCCGGCGGTGACGCCGGCGCGGACCGCGATCTGGCGGACCGTCGCCCCTTTCAGGCCGAATTCCGAGATGCAGTCGAGCGTCGCCTCGATCAGTTCCTGGCGGCGTTCGCCTTCGGGAGCACGGTGAAAGCTGCGGCGGCTCACGACTGCGCCCACCCGCCCTGCCCGATCGTCGGTGTCTGCCAGACGGATAGGCTCATGCGGGGCTCCTGCGCGAAATCGTTGTGAATGAGGGACGCTAAAAAATCGGCGGTGAGTTATTATACACTTGAATAATAGCCGCACAAGTGCGACCATGCTAGGCGTGAAACAGCGTGACAAGCCGAAGATGCTGCACGAAAGAACGATCAGGGGAACTGTTTTCATGTCATCAGCGAAAGCTCGGCCAGCCACCGGAGTCGCGTGTCGATGACGGACGCGGCCCAGGCAATTGCGGTCACCGACCTCTACAAGCGTTTCGGGCCATTGGAAGTGTTGAAAGGCGTATCGCTGCACGCCCGACAGGGCGATGTCATAGCCATCATCGGCGGCAGCGGCTCGGGAAAATCGACCTTTCTTCGCTGCATCAACATGCTGGAATTGCCCTCGGCGGGGCGGGTCTGCGTCCATGGCGAAGAAATCCGCATGAGGCCCGACGGCAGGGGCGGGCTGATGCCGGCCGACCGCAGGCAGGTCCAACGCATCCGCACCCAGCTCGGCATGGTCTTCCAGAGCTTCAATCTCTGGCAGCACATGACGATCCTCGAAAACGTGATCGAGGCCCCAGTCCACGTGCTCGGCAAATCCAAAACCGAGGCGGTGGAAATGGCGGAGAAACTGCTGCGCCGCGTCGGGCTCCACGAGAAGCGCGACGCCTATCCAGCCTTTCTTTCCGGCGGCCAGCAGCAGCGCGCCGCGATCGCCCGGGCGCTCGCCATTCAACCGCTTGTCATGCTTTTCGACGAGCCGACCTCGGCGCTCGATCCGGAGCTCGTCGGCGAAGTTCTCTCCGTGATCGGCGACCTTGCGCGCGAAAAACGGACGATGATCCTCGTCACCCACGAGATGAAGTTCGCCCGTGACGTCGCCAGTCACATCGTCTTCCTGCATAACGGCATCATCGAGGAGCAGGGGCCGCCCGAGGCAATCTTCGGTGCTCCGAAATCCGAAAGGCTGAAGAAGTTCATCAGTTCAATTCATTGAATTCCGCAATGCTCAACAACCAAAAAGGGAACAGCATGAAGAAGACATTGAAACTCCTGGCGATCGCCGCCGCCCTGTCGATCACCGGTGCCGCCTCCGCCTTGGCGGAACAGGTCAAGGTCGGCATTGCCGCCGAACCCTATCCGCCCTTCACCTCGCCGGACGCGAACGGCAACTGGGAGGGCTGGGAAGTCGAGTTCATGAAGGCGATGTGCGCAGAGGCGAAGCTTGACTGCGTGATCACCCCCGTCGCCTGGGAGGGCATCATCCCGGCGCTGACCGCCAAGAAGATCGACATGATCGTCGGCTCCATGTCGATCACCGCGGAGCGTCTCAAGACCATCGACTTCTCCGACAAGTACTACAACACGCCGACCGGGATCATCGGCACCAAGGGCGAGGACATGAAGCCGACGCCGGAAGGTCTTGCCGGCAAGGCGCTCGGCGTGCAGGTGTCGACCGTGCACCAGGCCTATGCGTCCAAGCACTTTGCTCCGGCCGGTGTGGAGATCAAGGAATACCAGACGCAGGACGAGGCGAACCAGGATCTTGCCGCCGGACGTCTCGACGCCGTGCAGGCCGATGCGATCGCCCTCGACGCCTTCCTCAAAAGCGATCAGGGCAAGGAATGCTGCGACTACAAGGGCGAAGTCGCTCAGGACGTCGACGTTCTCGGACCGGGCGTCGGGGTCGGACTGCGCAAGGGCGAGACGGAGCTCAAGGACAAGATCAACGCGGCGATCAAGGCGATCCGTGCCAACGGCACCTACGACGCCTTCTCGAAGAAGTACTTCGACTTCGACATCTACGGCGGCTGACCGCAGCCGGTCGGCGGTCCTACGACCGCCGACCAATGCTGTTAAGCTGGAGCGGATGCGGGTGCAAAACCGCGCACACTTTTCCTCATCCCGCTCTGAAGAACGAGGTTGCCATGGCTGCGGATTCCTTCATCAACTGGAGCCTGCTCGCGCTCTCGGCGCCCGGCTGGGGCGGCGTTCTGCTGCAGGGTTTCCTGCATTCGATTGAAATCGCCGTTGGCGGCTATGCACTCGGGCTGACGCTCGGCGTCGGCGGCGCCTTCGGCAAGCTCTATGGCGGACCGGTGCTGCGCGACCTGCTGGAATGCTATACGACCATCGTCCGGGCGGTACCCGAGCTCGTCCTCATCCTGCTTCTCTATTATGCCGGCACCGATCTCCTGAACCAGTTTCTCGGCACCCTGGGTTTCGCGACGGTCGATATCAGCGGCCTGATGGCCGGCATTTTCGTCATCGGAATCGTCCAGGGCGCCTATTCGACCGAGGTGCTGCGCGGCGCGATCAAGGCGGTGCCGAGCGGCCAGATCGAGGCGGCGCGCGCCTATGGCATGTCGCCGGCCAAGGTTCTCAGGCGCATCACCCTGCCGGCGATGCTGCCCTACGCTATCCCAGGTCTCGCCAACCTCTGGCTGATCGCCACGAAGGACACGGCGCTGCTTGCCGTTGTCGGCTTCAGCGAATTGACGCTCGTCACGCGCCAGGCGGCCGGCACCACCAAGGCCTATTTCCTGTTCTTCTGCGCCGCGGGGGCGCTTTACCTCGCTCTGACCCTCCTCTCGAATATTTTCATCGGCATGATCGAACGGCATGCCCGGCGCGGCTTTGCGGAGCAGCGATGACCGACGAAACGACGCACGCACTCGCTCTGGTCCCGGAAGACCTCCCCAAGGCGGAGAACTTCCTCAAGCCGCATCGCATCGTCCTGATGCTCCTCTTCGCGGGTCTCGTCGTTGCCGTCGCCGTCTTCATGCGCTGGGATTGGCTGCCCCGCTACCTGCCAAGGCTCGGCTCCGGTATCCTCGTCAGCCTGGCGATGCTGTTCAGCACCGCGATCCTGGGCTTCCTGCTCGCCGTTCCGCTCGGGCTCGTCCAGGTAACGGGGCCCTGGTTTCTCAAGCTCCCTGCCCGGCTCTTCTGCACCATCATTCGCGGAACGCCATTGCTCCTGCAGCTCTGGCTGCTCTATTACGGGCTCGGCTCGCTCTTTCCCCAGTTCCCGGCGATCCGTCATTCCTTCCTCTGGCCCTATCTGCGCGAGGCGTGGCCCTATGGGGTGGCGGCGCTGACGCTCTCCTTCGCCGCCTATGAGGGGGAAGTGATGCGCGGCGCCTTTGCCGGCGTGCCGCAAGGCGAGTTGGAAGCGGCCCGCGCCTATGGCATGGGGCGCTGGACGATGTTCCGGCGCATTTGGCTGCCGCGCGCCGTTCACCGGGCCCTGCCGACGCTCAACGGCGAGACCGTGCTGCAGCTCAAATCGACGCCGCTTGTTGCAACGATCACCGTGATCGACGTCTATGCGGTGATCTCCAAGGTGCGGCAGGAAACCTATCTCACCTACGAGCCGCTGCTGCTGCTGGCGCTCATATATATGTGCCTGACCGGAATTCTGGTCCTAGCCTTCCGCTATTTCGAAAACCGCATTCCCACCCGTGGTGCCTGACATGAGAATATCCGCTGCGATCAGCAATTCCCTGCCTGAACTCGTCGCCATTCGCCGCGACCTGCACGCCCATCCGGAATTGGGACTGGAGGAACGGCGGACATCCGCCTTCATAGCGCAGCATCTCGAGGCGCTCGGCTACATGGTGACGACGGGCCTGGCGAAGACCGGCGTCGTTGGCACGCTGAGGAACGGCACAGGAGCCCGCTCGATCGGCATCCGCGCCGACATCGACGCCTTGCCGATCCACGAGGAAACCGGTCTCGACTACGCCAGCAAGACGCCGGGACTGATGCATGCCTGCGGCCACGACGGCCACACGGCGATGCTGTTGGGGGCAGCCCGGGCGCTGGCCGAAAGAAAGAATTTTGACGGCACCGTCCACCTGATCTTCCAGCCGGCCGAGGAGAATTTCGGGGGCGCGAAGATCATGATCGACGAGGGCCTGTTCGACAAATTCCCCTGCGACGCGGTGTTCGCGCTGCACAACGAGCCGAACCTGCCCTTTGGGCAGTTTGCGGTGCGCGAGGGGCCGATCGGCGCCGCCGTCGACGAGGCGCGGATCACCGTTCACGGCCGCGGCGGCCACGGCGCCGAACCGCAGGAGACCGCCGACCCGATCGTCTGCGGCGCGAGCATCGTCATGGCGCTGCAAACGATCGTCGCCCGCAACATCCATCCCATGGACCCGGCGGTCGTCACAGTCGGCGCCTTCCACGCCGGCTCGGCGAGCAACATCATCCCGGAGCGAGCCGAAATCGTCGTCGGCATCCGCTCCTTCGATCCGGCCGTTCGCGACGAGCTCGAGCGCCGCATCCGGACGATCGCCGAGGCGCAGGCGGCAAGCTTCGGCATGCGAGCGACCGTCGACTACCAGCGCAGCTATGACGCGACGATCAACCACAAGACGGAGACGGATTTCGTCCGCGATCTCGCGATCCGCTTTGCCGGAGCAGACAAGGTCGTCGACCTCGCCCGGCCCTATATGGGCAGCGAGGATTTCGCCTATATGCTCAAGGAGAAGCCCGGCACCTATTTCTTCCTGGGATCGCGGGTGACTGGCGAGGAGAAGCCGCTCCACCACCCGAGATACAACTTCAATGACGATCTCTTGCCGATCGGCGCCGCGTTCTGGACCGAGCTTGCCGAGGCCTATCTGGCCCGGACTTAGACCGCCTGGCAGTCCAAATGCCGCAAGCGAAACATTGCCGCAGTGTGACAACGTGGCGGGCGGCCCGTCATTGACCTTTGGCAATTCTGCATCAAACTCCATCACACGATGAAGTTGAGCCTATAGCGCTCGACGGCAGTGAACGATCAGGTGGCCCTTTGCCCCCGCTTGACCGCTCCGGCTGAGAGGATCGCGCCGTGTTTGAAGCCTTTGATGCGACAGTGCTCGCGCGCATTCAGTTCGCCTTCACGGTCTCGTTTCACATCATCTTTCCCGCCTTTTCCATCGGGCTCGCGAGCTATCTTGCCGTTCTCGAGGCGCTGTGGCTCTGGAAGAAGGACGAGGTCTATCTCGAGCTCTTCAACTTCTGGAAGACGATCTTCGCGGTGGCCTTTGGCATGGGCGTCGTCTCCGGCATCGTCATGTCCTATCAGTTCGGTACCAACTGGAGCGTGTTCTCTGACAAGGCCGGGCCGGTGATCGGACCGCTGATGGGCTACGAGGTGCTAACCGCCTTCTTCCTCGAGGCAGGCTTTCTCGGCGTCATGCTGTTCGGTCTGAACCGCGTCGGCCCGAGGCTTCACTTTCTGGCCACCGCCATGGTTGCCTTCGGCACGCTGATCTCAGCGACCTGGATCCTCGCCGTGAACTCCTGGATGCAAACGCCGGCCGGTTTTTCTGTCAACGAAGCCGGCCAGTTCGTTCCGTCCGACTGGTGGGCGGTGGTCTTCAATCCGTCATTCCCCTTCCGGCTCGTGCATATGGTGCTCGCCGCCTATCTGACGACTGCCTTCGTCGTCGGCGCCTGTGGCGCCTGGCACCTCCTGCGCAACACGGCGCCGCGCCGCGCCCGCACGATGTTCTCGATGGCGATGTGGATGGCGGCGATCGTCGCGCCGATCCAGATCTTCGCCGGCGACCTGCACGGGCTCAACACACTCGAGCATCAGCCGGCCAAGATCATGGCG
This sequence comes from Sinorhizobium fredii USDA 257, assembly GCF_000265205.3. Classification (NCBI taxonomy): domain Bacteria; kingdom Pseudomonadati; phylum Pseudomonadota; class Alphaproteobacteria; order Hyphomicrobiales; family Rhizobiaceae; genus Ensifer; species Ensifer fredii. The sequence goes on along the minus strand of NC_018000.1, from coordinate 187,468 downwards.
ATGGAAGGCCACTACGAAAGCCATCCCGACGGTGCTCCACTGGTGCTCTTCGGCATCCCCAACTCGGGTGAAAAGCGCATCGACTACGCGATCGAGGTGCCAAAACTGGGGAGCCTGATCCTGAAACACGATCTCGACGCCCCGCTCGCCGGCCTCGACTCTATCCCCGACGAGCTGCACCCTCCGGTGAGCATCATCTTCTGGTCGTTCCGCGTGATGGTCGGCATGGGCTTGGCCATGCTCGGCATCGGTCTCTGGAGCCTCTGGTGTCGCTATCGCGGCACCCTCGCCACCAATGCCTGGCTTCATCGCATGACGGTGCTGATGGGCCCGGCCGGCTTCGTGGCGGTGCTCGCCGGCTGGATCACCACCGAGGTCGGGCGGCAGCCCTATACGATCTATGGCCATCTGCTGACGGCCGATTCGGTCTCGCCGATTGAGGCTCCGGCCGTCGGTGCATCGCTTGTCGCCTTCATCGTCGTCTACTTCCTCGTCTTCGGCGCCGGCACCTTCTACATACTGCGGCTGATGGCTCGCCTGCCGCGCGATACTATGCCGGAGCTCGACGAGGGGCCGCTGCGCACTGCCGGCGTCACCCCTGGCCCGGCGGCGGCGAAATCCCATGGAGGCCATCATGGCCATTGATCTGCCGTTCATCTGGGCCGCCCTGATCGCCTTCGCGGTGCTCGCCTATGTCGTCCTCGACGGCTTCGACCTCGGCGTCGGCATTCTCTTTCCTTATTTCCCGGAAAAGCACGATCGCGACGTGATGATGAATTCCGTGGCACCGGTCTGGGACGGCAACGAAACCTGGCTGGTGCTCGGCGGCGGCGGCCTGATGGCCGTCTTCCCGCTCGCCTATGCAACCGTCATGCCGGCGCTTTACGCGCCGATCATCGCCATGCTTCTCGGCCTCATCTTCCGCGGCGTCGCTTTCGAATATCGCTGGCGCACGCGGCGCGCCGAATTCCTGTGGAACTGGGCCTTCGCCGGAGGATCGACACTCGCGGCCTTCTCCCAGGGTCTGGCGCTCGGCGGGCTCGTCCAGGGCATTCCGGTAGAAGACCGGGCCTATGCGGGCGGCTGGTGGGACTGGCTGACGCCCTTCTCCATCGTCACCGGCGTGGCGATCGTCGTCGGCTATGCCCTGCTCGGCGCGACATGGTTGATCATGAAGACGCGTGGCGATCTCGCCGAGCGGGCTCGCTCGATCGCCGTCAAATGCGCTTTCGCCACCGTCGCGGCCATGGGCATCGTCAGCCTCTGGACGCCGTTTCTCGAGCCGGTCTATCTCCAGCGCTGGTTCGGCTGGCCGACGGCGATCTTCAGCGTCATCGTGCCGCTGCTTGTTCTCGGCTGCTTATACCTGCTGCTCAAGGGCATACAGGAACGCCATGATGTACAGCCCTTCATCGCCAGCCTCGGTCTCTTCGTGCTCGGCTATATCGGCATCGGGATCAGTTTCTACCCCTATATGGTGCCGCCGTCGCTCACCATCTGGGATGCCGCAGCGCCGAACGAGAGCCTCGCTTTCCTCCTCGTCGGCGCGCTCGTGCTGGTCCCGATCATCCTCGCCTATACCGCCTATTCCTATTGGGTGTTCCGCGGCAAGGTCGATCCGGAAGAGGGCTACCATTGATGGGCGCTGACAGGCTCGGTCGCAGGCTTCTCTGGTTCGTCGGCCTTTGGCTCGCCGGCGTCGCGGCCGTGAGCGTCGTCGGCCTCGCAATCAAGCTTGTCCTCGGCAGTTAGGGAGAGAAAGCCCCGCTCAAGCTTCCTGCACTACCGTCTTCCTGCACATCGGCAGGCAATCGCCGAAGGGAGACAGGACCGCACCCTACTCCCCAGGCGATCGCCTGCCGAGGTGACCAGGCAGCGGGCGGGGCAGCGCAGCCACCCGCCCTGCGGCGGTTTTCCCCCTTCTCAGCCGGCATCGCCTTTGCTAGCAGTTCGGCGCGATGAAACGGGGCGGGAACCGCCCCGGCAGGAGCCGGCCATGCCAAAGACCCCCGCAGAATGCAAGACGATGGTGGATGTGCGCGCCGAAATCGATCGGCTCGACCGCTCCCTGATGGCGCTCTTTGCCGAGCGCTGGGGCTATATCGACCGCGCTGCCGAGATCAAGCGTCCGCTGAACTTGAAGGCCGATATTCCGGCGCGCGTCGCAGAGGTCAGGGAGAACGCGCGCAGACACGCGATCGAATTCGGCCTGGATCCGGACTTCTATGAAGAGCTGTGGACGCAGCTGATCGACCGTGCGATCGCCCATGAGCGCGAGCTCCTCGGCGAAGGCGAGCAATAAGCCTGTCGCCCCTGCGGGCCGCGTCAGCCGTTGGCGACGAGCCGCCCGTCCTCGCCGCGACCATCGTCGAAACTGTTCTTGCGGCTGAGATACCCCTCCCAGTCGAAGGCGCTCTGGACGATATGTTCGAGGCTCGCATGGGTCGGGACCCAATCGAGCTTGAGCCGCGCGACCGACGGATCGGCGACGACCTGGGCAGCGTCGCCCGGGCGGCGCGGCGCGTAGTCGACACGGAAATCGCGACCGGAGACCTGCCGCACCGTATCGAGCACCTGCAGTACGGAAAAACCTTCGCCATAGCCGCAATTGGTGACGAGCGGCTCGCCGCCGCGCCGCAGATAGTCAAGCGCGTTCCGATGTGCGGCAACCAGGTCGCTGACATGGATGTAGTCACGAATGCCTGTGCCATCCGCAGTCGGATAGTCGGTGCCGAAAACATCGACCTTGCGGCGCCTGCCGAGCGCGGCCTCGCAGGCGACCTTGATGAGATGCGTGGCGCCGAAGGTCGACTGCCCGGCTCGGCCGAGTGGATCGGCCCCGGCCACGTTGAAATAGCGAAGCGCCACATAACTGAAATCATGGGCGGCGGCTGCGTCCTCAAGCATGATCTCCGACATCAGCTTGGAACGGCCATAGGGGCTTTCGGGACGCAGGGCCGCCGTTTCCTTGACCGGGTCCGGTGTGTCCTGGGTGCCGTAGACGGCGGCCGTCGAGGAGAAGACGAAGCGGCGCACGCCGGCATCGATCGTCGCGGCAATGAGCGCGCGCGTCTTGGCCGTATTGTTCTCGTAGTAGGCGAGCGGTTTGGCGACGGATTCCGGCACAACGGCCGATCCGGCGAAATGGACGACCGCGTCGATCGCATTCTCAGCGAAGATCCGCGCCAGAATCGCCCAGTCGCCGACATCGCCGAAATAAAAGCGTGCCTCCGGCGCGACCGCCCAGCGGAAGCCGGTTGTCAGGCTGTCGAGCACGACGACGGTCTCCCCCGCGTCGAGCAACGACCAAACCATATGGCTGCCGATATAGCCCGCTCCGCCTGTCACCAGTATGGTCATGACTGTCTTCCACCCCCGATAAAACCCGGGATCAGGAAAGACGGGCGATGCTTACGGAATTGGTAAATCGCGGCGCCGACGCCGCTCTTCGCCGGCTATTCTCGTTCGTGTGGTTAAACGCCGGCCACGGCAGTCATTAGAATTTTATCGATCGGACCGGACGGACAAGATCCGGGGATCAGCGGTTGACGATATAAGTGCGCAGCCGGTCCGCGGCTTCGGCAATCTGGACCGGATCGCGCAGGAAGCAGGCCCGCATGAAGAGCGATCCGCCTTCGCCGAAAGCCGTTCCGGGAGCAAGCCCGACGCCGGTCTTGTCGACGATGTCGATCGCCGCCCGGCGCGAGTCCGTCACGCCATCGATCTTCAGGAAGGCGTAAAGCGCCCCGTCCGGCTTCAGGGTCTCGACGCGATTGGTGGCGATCAGCGCGTCGCAGAGCAGGTCGCGATTGCGCCTGGCCTTGGCGACGTTGTCGTCGACGAAGCCGTCCCCTTCGTCCAAGGCGACGACAGCGCCGCGCTGCATGAATTGCGCAACCCCGGAAGTCGAATACTGGATCAGATTCTCGAGCACCTGGCCCATTGCCGGGGGCGCCACGATCCAGCCGACGCGCCAGCCGGTCATCGCCCAGTTCTTGGAGAAGGAATTGACGAAGAGGATCCGATCATCCTCCTCCATGATATCGAGGAACGACGGCGCCCGTCCGCCGAGATAATAGTAGAGCGCGTAAATCTCGTCGGCGATGATCCAGAGACCATGCTTGCGCGCCAGCGACAGGATGGCCTTGAGATCGTCCTGCGTCGCCGTCCATCCGGTCGGATTGGACGGCGTATTGATGAACAGCGCCCGTGTTTTCTCCCCTATCGCCGCCTCGAGCCGATCGAGATCGAGCTGCCATTTGCCGTTCTCGAATCGGAGCGGCACGGCAGCCGGGCGGACGCCGGAAAGGTCCGCGGCGGCCGCGAAATTCGGCCAGGCGGGAGTCAAGAGCACCATCTCGTCGCCAGGCGAGGCGATTGCCTCGATCGCAAGTTTGATCGCCTGCATGCCTGATCCGGTTACGTAGAAATTCTCCGGCGCAAGCGTCTTCTGGAAGCGGCGCTGATAGTAGCGCACCAAGGCTTCGCGCAGCGGCGGAATGCCACGCTGCCAGGTATAAAATGTCTCGCCGGCCACCAGCGCTTCGGCCGCTGCCCGGCTGATGAATTCCGGCGTCGGAAGATCGCCTTCGCCCACCCAGAGCGGAATGAGGCCGTCGCGACCCCGCGCATAGTTCACCACTTCGACGATGCCGCTTTCGGGCGCCGAAAGAGCGCGGGGGCTGAGGCTGGTCATGATCGTCATCGGCGGGCTCCTCAATTGCCCGCCGCTTCTAGACGCTTTCGCGGCGCCGATCACGCGATTTTCTCTGACCGATTTATCGATTTCTGTGATGTTTTCGCGGCCGGCCGCTCGAATTTCACGCGCGCTGTTTCAGTAGATCGCGAATTTCCGCCAACAGAAGGATGTCCTGCGGCGGCGGCGCGTCCGGTGCCGGTGGCTTCTCCCGTTCGATCGACCTCCGCAGGCGATTTACGATCTTGATCAAGAGGAAGATTATCCAGGCGAGGATCAGGAAGTTGATCAGTACCGTAATGAAGCTGCCATAGGCAAAGACCGCGCCCTGCTGGCGAGCCGCGGCAAGCGTCGGAGCCGTCACGTTCGCCGACAGCGGCAGAAAATAGTTGGAGAAGTCGAAGCCGCCGCCGGTAATGGCGCCGACGATCGGCATGACCAGGTCGTCGACGACCGAGGTGACGATCTTGGTGAAGGCGGCACCGATGATCACGCCGACGGCCAGGTCCATCACATTGCCGCGGGCGATAAACTCTTTGAATTCGTTCAGCATGCGTCTCTCCGTCAAGATCCCCGTCGTGGAACGATCGGCCACGCCTGTCCCGCGCAGCAACCGCTGGTAGGAAACTAGACCAAAGTCGGGGGCGATGGAACCGCCCTTCGCGATCAAAGCACGGCGGGACGGTTCGCGCTGGCAAGGGCGCGGCCCTGTCCCGTCTTGGACTTAAGACGCATAAAACAGCGCATTCTCAACGGGATGGACTTGCCCTATGCTGCCCGTCGAGGAGTGAGGCATGCTTTCGGGTTCGGTCATTTTTGCCTCGGCCTTCGCCTATCTGCTGCTGCTCTTCGCAGTCGCAAGCTACGGCGACCGTCGGGCCAGCAGAAGCAAGATTGCCAGCAAGGGCAGGCCGCTGGTCTATGCGCTCAGCCTGGCGATCTACTGTACCTCCTGGACCTATTTCGGCGGCGTTGGGCTCGCCGCCGAGCAGGGGCTTGAGTTCACCGGCATCTATATCGGGCCGATCCTGATGTTCACGCTCGGCATGCCGCTGATCCGCAGGATCGTGCGGCTCGCCAAGACCGAGAAGCTGACCTCCGTCGCCGATTTCGTGGCGGCGCGCTACGGCAAGAACCCGGCGGTGGCGGCGATCGTCGCGCTGATCTCTCTGGTCGGTGCCATTCCCTACATCGCCCTTCAGCTCAAGGCGGTTTCGAGCTCCGTTGCCGCGATGATCGACACCAGCGACTACGGCATCGGCGCGGGGGAGAATTTCATCGACCTACCGCTGCTCGTCACGCTCTTCCTCGCCTGCTTCGCGATCGTCTTCGGCACGCGCCACACGGATGCGACCGAGCATCAGGACGGGCTAATTCTGGCGATCGCGATGGAATCGGTGGTCAAGCTCGTCGCCATGCTGACGGCGGGCATCTACATCGTCTTCGTCCTGTTCGACGGGCCGGCAAATCTGTTGGCCGCAGCCCAACAGAGTCCCGCGGTCCTTTCCGCCCTCGAATACCAGACACCGATCGCGCGCTGGATCCTGCTGATCGTGCTCTCCGCCTTCGGGATCATCATGTTGCCGCGGCAGTTCCACGTCACCGTCGTCGAAAATCGTACCGAGAACGAACTGCGCACGGCCGGGATTCTGTTTCCGCTTTACCTGATCGCCATCAACCTCTTCGTCCTGCCGATCGCCATCGCCGGCATCCTGACCTTCTCCGGCTCCGGCGACGCCGACCTCTATTTGCTGGCCCTGCCGCTCGCCGGCGACGTGCCGTTCATCACGCTCCTCACCTTCATCGGCGGCTTTTCCGCCGCCACAGCCATGGTCATCGTCGCCTCGGTGGCACTGTCGATCATGATCTCCAACGACATCGTCATGCCGGTCTTCCTGCGCCAGAGGCTCGGCACGCGCGGCACCCTGCAGGAGAGCGTGGCCGGCACGCTGCTCAACATCCGCCGCACCGCGATCTTCGTCGTCCTGCTGCTCGGCTACGGCTACTATCGCTCGGCCGACATGAGCGCCGGCCTCGCCTCGCTCGGGCTGCTCTCCTTCGTCGCCATCTCGCAGATGGCGCCGGCGCTGCTCGGCGGTCTCGTCTGGCGGCAGGCGAACGCCCGGGGCGCGATTGCGGGAATGGTCAGCGGCTTCCTCGTCTGGGCCTATCTCCTGTTCCTGCCGAGCCTCGGCGGACCTGACAATTCGCACGTGGCCACAACGATCTTGAGCTTCCTCCTGCCGTTCACGGATCTCTTTTCGGGACCGCAGTCCGACCCGCTCGTCAACGCATCCGCCCTCAGCCTGCTCGTCAATGTGTCGGCCTATGTGCTCGGCTCGCTGACCCGCACGCCCAAACCGCTCGAGCGCTTCCAGGCCGGCGTATTCATTACGCGCCGCTCGCGTACCGACCGGACCTTCCGCGGACGCAAGACGAAGGTGACGGTGCGCGACCTCAAGACAACGATCGCCCGCTATATGGGCGAGGAACGCATGCAGCGCTCGTTTCACACCTACGAGCAGCAGTCCGGCCGCTGGCTCGATGAAAACGCGTCGGCCGACATGGCCCTCGTCCATTTTTCCGAGCAACTGCTCGGCAGCGCCATCGGCTCCTCGTCCGCACGGCTGGTGTTTTCGCTGGTGCTGCAGCGCATGGACGACACCTCGTCGGATACCGCCTGGCTGCTCGACCAGGCGAGCGAGGCGCTGCAATATAACCAGGACATGCTGCAGACGGCGCTCTCGCAGATGGACCAGGGCATCGCCGTCTTCGACAATGCGAACAATCTGATCATCTGGAACCGACGCTTCCGGGAACTGCTCGACCTGCCGGAGGTGGCCGGCCAGGTCGGCTTCCCGCTGGCGGATATGGTGGCAATCCTCGCGCGCCGCGGCGACATCCGCAAGGACGAGGAAAGGACGCTGGTCACCAACTTCCTGACGCTCGACAAGCCGTTCCTGCTGGAGCTCGGCACCGGCGCCCGCATCATCGAGGTCCGCACCAACGCCATGCCCGACAAGGGCATCGTCACCACCTATACCGACATCACCCCGCGCGTTGCCGCCGACATGGCGCTCAAGCAGGCGAACGAAACGCTGGAACTGCGCGTCACCGAGCGGACGAGCGAGTTGACGCGCGTCAACCGGGAACTCGGCGAGGCGCGCGCCGCCGCCGAGGATGCCAATATCGGCAAGACCCGATTCTTCGCGGCCGCGGGGCACGACATCCTGCAGCCGTTGAACGCGGCGCGGCTCTATTCCTCTTCGCTCGTCGAGCGGCTCGGCGATTCCGACAACAAGGCGCTGGTCCAGAACATCGACTCCTCGCTCGAATCGGTGGAGGCCATTCTCGGAGCGGTGCTCGACATCTCGCGGCTCGACACGGGCGCGATGAAACCGCGGCTGCAGGCCGTGCCGCTCGATGACCTGTTGAGGCGCATCGAGACGGATTTCGCACCGATGGCGCGGGCGAAGGAAATCGAGTTCGTCGTCATGCCGACCTCGCTCGTGGTGCGCAGCGACCCGAACCTCTTGCGGCGCCTTGTCCAGAATCTCGTCTCGAACGCGATCAAATACACGCTAAAGGGCAAGGTTCTCGTCGGCGTGCGCCGGCGCGGACAGCAGGTGACGATCGAAGTGCTCGACTCCGGCATCGGAATTCCGGCGTCGAAGTTCCGGACGGTGTTCAAGGAATTCGCGCGCCTCGACGAAGGGGCGCGCACGGCCTCGGGGCTCGGCCTCGGACTTTCGATCGTCGACCGCATCTCGCGCGTGCTCAACCATCCGGTCGGGCTACGGTCGAAGCCGGGAAAGGGTACCGGTTTCAAGGTTACCGTACCGCGCGATGCAAGCGCCGGCGAGCGGGCAAGGCCGCAGCCGGTCGTCGCAGCGAAGGCGAGCGATGCACTGACCGGCCTCAATATCGTCTGTATCGACAACGAACCCAAGATCCTCGAGGGCATGGCGCTGCTGCTGGGCGGTTGGGGCTGCGCCGTCACGACGGTGGAATCGGTTGCCGCCTGCGCGAGGATGGGCCCGAACGATCTGCCGGTACGGCCCGAGGCGATCGTCGCCGACTACCACCTCGACGACGGCACCGGCATCGAGGCGATCGCCTCGATCCGCGCGCTTTGGAAGGAGAGCATCCCGGCGCTGATGGTGACCGCCGATCGCACACCGGAGGTTCGCGGCGCCGCCGAGCGCGACGGCGTTTCACTGCAGCACAAGCCGGTGCGCCCGGCCGCCTTGCGCGCCTGGCTGACACAGCTTGCCGCAGCGGGACGCGCAGCAGCGGAATAGCGGCGATGGATCGAGTAGTTGCCCCTCACCCTAGGCCTCTCCGAGGGCGCAGCATGCCCCTTCTCCCCGCTTGCGGGGAGAAGGTCGCGGCAGCGGGATGAGGGGCAAATCGCCCGCGACATCGCCCGTTCACGCCGCCGCAACGTTGCCCAGCTTTGAAAGCTGGATGACCGCCTGGGTGCGGCTGTCGACGTTAAGCTTCAGGAGGATCGCCGAGACATGCGCCTTGATGGTCGCCTCGGAGACGCCTAGCTCGTAGGCGATCTGCTTGTTGAGCAGGCCTTCGGCAAGCATCGACAGCACGCGCGACTGCTGCGGCGTCAGGGTCTGCAGGCGATGCAGGAGGTCGGCCACTTCCGGCTCGTATTCCTGGTTCTGATCATAGCCGGCTGGGACGAAGATTTCGCCGGCCATGACCTTCCCGATTCCGTCACGGATCTCCTCTATGCCGGCCGATTTCGAAAGAAATCCGGCGGCACCGAGATCGATGGCGCGGTGGATGGTCGCCGGATCGTCATGGGCCGAGACGATCATCACCGGCAGGCTCGGGAATTCGGCGCGCAGCGCGATCAGGCCCGAAAGGCCGCTGACGCCCGGCATGGTAAGGTCCAGCAGCATCAGGTCGGCATCCGGATTGTCTGCCGCGGCCTTGCGGGCGGCTGTGAAATCGCCGGCCTCGACGACCGCGGGTGCGCTGGCCATGCCGCTTAGCGCCTGGCGCATCGCGCCGCGAAACAACGGATGATCGTCGGCAATGATGATGGTCATGTCGGACATGATGACGCTCCCTCCCAAGAGCCCCGGATGCAGCATTCAGGATGCAGCATGGTCCTTCACCAAGCGGCTTCGTCCTCCGCGCGCCATTCGGTGTTCGCTCAGGACGCTCAGGTCTTGTCAGGCACCGGGCCACCTTCTTCGGTGGTATCGCGGCCTTCGAGTTCCTTCACGATATCCATGAACTTGCGCATCATTCTTTCCATGATGCTCATGGTCCGGTCAATCTCTTCGTCGGTCGGAAGATCGGGTTTCACGGCTGTTGCCCCACCCTGTACAGCCTTTTCCAAGGCTTCGACCCGTTTGGTGAGCAGGTCGAGCTCCCGCTCGAAGGCGGCGCGCTGGTCGGCGGCCATCCGGCAGACGAGTTCTCCTTCTTTCTCCTGGCAGAGGGTGACCTCGCCGGTCTCGGTATCGAGCCGGGCGAAGCCCGTCTCCGCCTTCTGCATGCTGTAGCGCCCCGGCGCCGGTTCCTGGGCCACGGCCAAATGGCTCCAACCGAGAGCCAGGCCGAACGCGAGCGCTGCGATTACCTGCCTCATGACATCTTCTCCTTTGGAGGCTGGCGGAAATCCGCTTTTGATCGATGCACCGTGGTGGACATGCGCCGATATTTGCGGCAAGGCCATGGCTCGGATTCATGACGACGAGCGGACAAAAATGAACGCTACCATATACAAGATCGTTCCGGCGCTTCTATGGCAGGAGGCGCGGCGTGCCGGACAATTCGCGGGCGCGCCCGTCGATCTCGCCGATGGCTTCATTCACTTCTCGACGCGCGACCAGGTCACTGAGACCGCTGCGCGGCATTTCGAGGGCCAGACGGATCTTCTGCTCGTCGCCGTCGATCCAAACAGCCTCGGTGACAAACTCATCTACGAGCCCTCGCGCGGCGGAGCACTGTTTCCGCATCTCTATGCGCCTCTGACGCTCGATGCGGTGCTGTGGGAAAAGCCCCTGCCGCTCGGCGCCGACGGCAGCCATGTCTTCCCTGAGCTTGCACCATGACCGGACCTGTCGAACGCCTCGCCCGCCGCGGCCTCTTCCTTCTGGATCCGGAAACCGCCCATGGCGTGTCGATCAGGGCGCTGAAGAGCGGTGTCGTGCCAAGCTGTGCTGCGCCTACCGATCCCAGACTCGAGCAGATTATTGCGGGTCTTTCCTTTCCCAATCCGCTCGGCATGGCGGCAGGCTACGACAAGAATGCCGAGGTGCCGGAGGCCCTGTTGAGGCTTGGCTTCGGCTTCACCGAGATCGGCACGGTGACGCCGCGGCCGCAGCAGGGCAATGACAAGCCACGCATTTTCCGGCTCGTCGAGGACGAGGCGGTGATCAACCGGCTCGGTTTCAACAATGATGGGCACGGGGCGGCGCTGGCGCGCCTTCAGGCCTGTTCTCGCCAGGCGCTGATCGGCGTCAATATCGGCGCCAACAAGGACAGCGCCGACCGGATTGCCGACTATGTCGCGGGAATCCGCACCTTCCATGCAGTGGCACGCTATTTCACCGCCAATATTTCCTCGCCGAACACGCCGGGCCTGCGCGACCTGCAGGCGCGCGAAAGCCTGGCGGCGCTGCTTTCGGCCGTGCTCGCCGCCCGCGACGAGGAAGCAGCGAAGGGCGGAAGACGCATTCCGGTGTTCCTGAAGATCGCCCCGGATCTCACCGAAGAAGGCATGGACGACATCGCGGCCGAGGTGCTGGCGCACGATCTCGACGGCCTGATCGTCTCCAATACGACGCTGTCGCGCGAGGGTCTCAAGGATCAGCGACAGGCCAAGGAGGCTGGCGGGCTTTCCGGCAAGCCGCTCTTCGAGAAGTCGACGGCGGTGCTCGCCCGGATGCGCAAACGGCTTGGGCCAAAGGTGCCGATCATCGGCGTCGGTGGCGTCAGCTCTGCGGAGACGGCGGCGGAAAAGATCCGCGCCGGCGCCGACCTCGTGCAGCTCTATTCCTGCATGGTCTATGAGGGACCGGGGCTGCCGGGTCGGATCGTGCGAGGCCTGTCACAGCTCTGCGATCGCGAGAAGCTTGCCTCGATTCGCGAGATCCGCGACAGCCGTCTCGACTATTGGGCCGGACGGAACGTCTGAGCGGCACGCCGCGGCAGCAACATCGCCAGGAACAGGCCGCGCAGCAGCAGGAACAGGTTGAGCCCCGCCCATAGGCCGTGATTGCCGAAGGCCGGCACGAGAACGGTAAGTGATGCGCCATAGACGAGAAAGGCGGCCAGCATCATGTTGCGCATGTCGCGCGACCAGGTGGCACCGATGAAGACACCGTCCATCAGGAAGGCCATCGCACCGGTGAGCGCCGTCACCGCTGCCCAGGGCATGTATTCATAGGCGAGCGCGCGCACCTCCGGCGCCGTCGTCAGAAGATCGACGAGCGCATTGCCGAAGGCGAGAAAAAACACCGTCGTCATCAGAGCGAGCCCCAACGACCACAGCGTCGTTATCCGCAGCGCACGATCGAAGGCCGGGCGATAGGCGGCACCGATCGAGCGCCCGGTCAATTGCTCGGCCGCATTGGCAAGGCCATCCAGATAATAGCCGGCGACCAGGAAGATGGTCATCAGCACGGCATTGGCCGCAAGCGTCACCGGGCCGAGCGAAGTGCCGATCCGGGTCATCAGCGTGAAGGCGGCGAGCAACACGAAGGAACGGATCATGATGTCGCGGTTGAGCCCGAAGAGTGCCTTGAGGCGGTCGCGAGAGAAGATCGTCGCCCAGTCCGGCGCGTCCCTCTTGTCGAAACGTGCATAAACGATCGCGAACCCTGCCACCGCGCCGATCACCTCCCCCGTCACCGTGGCGATCGCGACACCGGCCACGCCCCATCCGATGACGAGGCCGAACAGGATGGCAAGCACGATATTGATGCCGTTGATGAGGGTCTGCAGCAGGAGGCCGAGCGTGCCTTCGCCACGGCCAAGGACAAAGCCGAGGATCGCATAATTGGCGAGTGCCGCGGGGCCGGAGAGCATGCGGTAGAGAAAATAGGTGCGCGTCACCGCGGCGACTTCCGCGTCCGGTGCCATCAGCCACAGACCGAGTGCGAGCAAAAGCGGCGACAGGAGGAGGATGGCGATGCCACAGAAGATCGCGATCACCAACGAGCGCCAGAAGACCGCCTGCTGCTCGCGCCGGTCGCCGCGACCATAGGCCTGTGCGACGAGGCCGGTGGTCGAGGCGCGCAGGAAATTGAAGGTGGCGAAGATCAGATCAAACAGGACCGCGCCGACGGCCAGCCCGGCCAGCAGTTCGGCCCGGCCGAGCCTGCCGACGACGCCGGTGTCGACGAGGCCGAGGAGCGGCGTCGTCAGGAAGCCGAGCGTCATCGGCACGGCAATCGAGAAGATCAGCCGGTTGGTGACGTCAAAAGGACCCGCTTCGCGGGCAAGCCTTCCGCGCTCGAGGCTTTCCATCGCAGTCATCGGTGGTGCCCTGCGGCCGTTTCCGCAAGGCGATCTTGGGAATCAACTCAGCCGGACAGCACCATGGCCCAATAGGGGCGGTTTCCGGAAGCGGTATTTTGTGCCACCGCCACACCGAGGCCGCGATAGCTGCCGAGCATGTTTTCGAGGTGCTTCGGCGACTTGAACCAGGCTTCATAGGCCCGCTCGGCGTTGTCCTGGCCCATGGCGATGTTCTCGGCGGCAGGAAGTGTGACTCCGTCGCCCTTCATCCGATCGGAGAAATCGTCGCGCCAGCCGATATTGTGCTTCATCTTGCCGACGCGTGCCATGCGCGCTGCCTGGTGCATCGCGGCGACGGACGCGGCGTGGTCTCGCGCGAGGCTCGAAAGCCCCTTGCCCTTGCGCAGCGTGTTGACATAGCCGAGCGTCGCCTCGGTCTGGTCGCTGCCCGTGCCATCGTCGGGAGTAAGGAGGCCGGAAGTCGAGCAGCCGGCGATGAGCCCGAGCGAAATCATGGCACCGGCGGACAGAATAAGCCGTCTGCGGGGAAGAAAAAACTGGTCCTGCATGCTTACCGTCGATAGCTGAGAAGACGTAGGATGATGAAGGCGGGAATGACCACCGCAGCGCCGAGCAACAGGTAGTCGCCGACGCGCCCAAGCGCCGCAAAACCCGTCCGCCAGAGGTCGACGACGAAGTCGCGGATCCCGTCGAGAAGATCCAAGGGACGCCAGTCGAAGACGGTCATGACGAAGCCGACGAGGATCGATACGACGACGAGCTTGACGAGCACGCGCAGCGGTGAATCGCCGAGAAATTTGTTTACGCCGTCCGACATCAGCGAAAGATTCTCCTGTTTCCCATCACATAAGCCGCTCTGTCAGCCCTCGCAAGCCGCGAGAAACGCGGCCCTTCAGATTCCGCTTGTGTTTTGCCGCATCCGGCGCCAGAAGCGTCCGTCGCAACCCAACCTGCCGCCCTTATGACCGCCCGCCAGCTCTCCTCCGGCGATCTGATCGCCGATCGCCGCGCCGACTACGCGAAGATGCTCGCCGAAAGCGGCGACCATCAAGGCGCCGCCGAACTCATGGCCCAGGCGCTGGAACTCGTGCCGAATTGGGCGGCCGGCTGGTTCCGGCTGGCGGACTATGAGGAGAAATCGGGCCGAAAAGAGGCAGCCATCGCGGCTTTGCGCCACACGCTTCGCCTCAGCCCTGAGGATATTTTCGGCGCTAGCCTGAAACTGGCCCTGCTCGGCGCCAGCGACACGCCGGAGCAGCCGCCGAGCACCTATGTGGAGCAGCTCTTCGACGACTATGCCGAGCGTTTCGACCAGGCACTCGTCGAGAAGCTCGACTACAGCGTCCCGGAAAAGCTCGCGGCGCTGATCGAACGGGCGACCGACGGGCACAAGTTTCGCCATGTTACCGATCTGGGCTGCGGCACCGGGCTCTTCGGCGAGCGCATCCGGAGCCGCGCCGAGTTTCTCGAGGGCTTCGATCTCTCGGTCAACATGCGTGCCAAGGCGGAAGGCAAGGCGATCTACGATCGGCTGGGCCGGGCCGACCTGTCGTTGTCGCCGGTCGATTCCGGCGTCTTCGGCGAACTCGCGGAAGCGCGCGCGGATCTCGTCAGCGCCGCGGACGTGCTGATGTATCTCGGCAATCTGGAAAGCGCCTTTTCCATCACCGACCGCCTTCTGGCGCCGGGCGGGCTGTTTGCCTTTTCCGTCGAGGACGGGGCGGTCGGGGACGGCTTCGTGCTGCGGCCATCGCTGCGCTACGCGCATCCGCAATCCTATGTCGCGTCGCTCTGTGCCGAATTCCGGCTGTCGATGATAGAAATCGAACGGACGGTCATTCGGATGGATGCCGGCCTGCCGATCGCCGGTATCCTGTTCCTGGCCCGCAAGTCTGCGTGAAACGCAACCCTGCCATCCGAAAATAGGTCAGCATTACTTACATATTTTTCTTGATTATTTATGTGCGCTGCAGCAATGCTCGAACTTTTCGCGGGAGTTCACCATGGCACAGATGAGCAGCGTTTTCGGTCTCTGGAATACCAGTCCCACAAGGCACACGCCGCTCGAGGATGTGCAGGGCGTCTTTTCCGGCAGCCTCGTCGCCGCCCTCGGCCTTTATTTCCTCGCCAGCGCCGGATTGCTGACCGGAAGCACCGCCGGTGTCGCCTTTCTGTTGCACTATGCGACCGGCGTGAATTTCGCTCTCGCCTTCTTCCTGCTCAACCTGCCGTTCTTCTACCTGTCGCTGAAGCGGCTGGGTCCGGCCTTCACTATCAAGACCTTCATCGCCATCGGGCTCACCTCGCTGCTGACTGACGCGCAGTCGAGGCTATTCGAGATCGAACAGATCCATCCCGGGTGGGCTGCCCTTCTCGGCGGATTGTTGCTCGGATACGGCGTTCTGGCGCTCTACCGCCACCGCGCCAGCCTCGGCGGCGTCGGCATCTTGGGCGTCTATCTGCAGGAGCGCTTCGGTATCCGCGCCGGCTTCGTGCAACTCGCGATCGACATGGTGGTCCTGGCTGTTGCCTTCGCAGTCACGACCCCCCGGGTGGTTCTATGGTCGGTGCTCGGCGCGGTCGTCCTCAACCTCTTCGTGGCAATCAACCACCGCGCCGACCGTTATATTGCGCTTTGAAGCCTGGATGGCCTCGCGGCAATTGCGGGCATGAAGACGTGCAGGCTTCTCTTTTGTCCCATTTGATCTACCTTTGTTCCCCGTGAACAGGATCGATTCCCCATTGCCGGAAAGCGACGCCTTGACGTTGCCGGCGCCGTTTCTGCGGTGGTTCGCGGAAAAGGGCTGGCGGCCGCGCGCGCACCAATTGGAACTCCTGTCACGGGCCGAGGCAGGACAAAGCACGCTGCTGATCGCGCCGACCGGTGCGGGCAAGACGCTTGCAGGATTCCTGCCCTCGCTGGTTGATGTCACGCGGCGCGGCAAGATCCGGCCCGGCGCCGCCTTCGTCGGCATCCACACGCTCTATATTTCGCCGCTCAAGGCGCTCGCCGTCGATATCGAGCGCAATCTGACGAAGCCGGTCAGCGAAATGGGCCTGCCGGTGCGGATCGAGAACCGCACTGGCGATACGCCACAGGGCAAGAGGCAGCGCCAGAAGCTGAACCCGCCCGATCTGTTGCTGACGACGCCGGAGCAGCTCGCGCTGCTGATTGCTGATGGCGAGGCGGAGCGCTTCTTCAAAAATCTGCGCTATGTCGTGCTCGACGAACTGCATTCGCTCGTCACCTCGAAGCGCGGCCATTTGCTCGCCCTCGGGCTGGCACGGCTGCGCCGGTTGGCGCCCGGCCTGCAGACGGTCGGCCTGTCGGCAACGGTGGCCAAGCCGATGGAGCTGCAACGCTGGCTGGTCGGCCAGACCCCGGACGAGGAGAGCTACGCCGGATTGATCACCGTATCGGGCGGGGCAAAACCGGAAATCTCCATTCTGCGCGCCGAGAACCACGTGCCGTGGGCGGGGCACTCGGCCCGCTATGCAATCCCGGACATCTATGCAGCGATCAAGGAGCACGGCACGACGCTACTCTTCGTCAACACGCGCAGCCAGGCGGAAATGCTTTTTCAGGAGCTCTGGACGATCAACGACGACAACCTGCCGATCGCCCTGCACCATGGCTCGCTCGACGTCGCCCAGCGCCGCAAGGTGGAAGCGGCGATGGCCGAAAACCGGCTGCGTGCCGTCGTCGCCACCTCGACACTCGATCTCGGCATCGACTGGGGCGACGTCGATCTGGTCGTCCATGTCGGCGCGCCGAAGGGAGCGAGCCGGCTCGCCCAGCGCATCGGCCGCGCCAACCACCGCATGGACGAGCCGAGCCGGGCGATCCTCGTCCCGGCCAACCGCTTTGAGGTGATGGAATGCCAGGCGGCGCTCGACGCCAATTATGTCGGCGCGCAGGATACGCCGCCGGTCGGCAAGGGCGCCCTCGACGTGCTGGCGCAGCACGTGCTCGGCATGGCCTGCGCCAAGCCCTTCGACGTCCTGGAGCTCTATGACGAGATCACCAGCGCGGCTCCCTATGCCGAGCTCTCCTGGGAGACATTCGAGCGGGTCGTCGATCTCGTCGCCACCGGCGGCTACGCGCTTCGCACCTATGAGCGCTATGCCCGCATCCGCAAGACGAAGGAAGGGCTGTGGCGGGTTTCCAATCGGATGGTGGCGCAGCAATACCGGCTCAATGTCGGCACGATCGTCGAATCGCCGATGCTGAACGTGCGCATGGTGAAGCGGAATGCACGCGGCTCGCTCGGCCGCGGCGGCATGTCGCTCGGCAAGGTGGAAGAGTATTTCCTCGAGATGCTGTCGCCGGGCGACACGTTTCTGTTCTCCGGCAAGGTGCTGCGCTTCGAAGGCATCCGCGAAAACGAGTGTCTCGTTTCGCAGGCCTTTTCCTTCGACCCCAAGGTGCCGAGCTATGCCGGCGGCAAGTTTCCGCTCTCCACCTATCTCGCTGCCCAGGTCAGGAAGATGCTTGGCGACCCGACGCGGCGCGCCACGCTGCCGGACCAGGTGCGCGACTGGCTGGCGCTGCAGGACGACGTTTCGATGCTGCCCCGCGAGGACGAACTGCTGATCGAGACCTTCCCGCGCGGCAGCCGCCACTACATGGTCACCTATGCCTTCGAAGGGCGGCTTGCCCACCAGACGCTCGGCATGTTGCTCACTCGCCGCCTCGACCGGGCCGGCCTGAAACCGCTCGGCTTCGTCGCCACCGACTATTCACTCGGCGTTTGGGCCCTCGACGATCTGGGTGCGGCGTTCCGGGCGCGGGCTCCATCGCTCGCCCAGCTTTTCGACGAGGATATGCTTGGCGATGATCTGGAGGCCTGGCTGAACGAATCTTTCCTGCTGAAGCGCACCTTTCGCACCTGTGCGGTCATTGCCGGGCTGATCGATCAGCGCCATCCGGGCAAGGAAAAGACCGGTCGGCAGGTCACCGTTTCGGCCGACCTCATTTACGACGTATTGCGGATGCACGAGCCCGACCACATCTTGCTGGAAGCGACGCGCAACGACGCAGCGGCAGGCCTTTTGGACATTGGCCGCCTCGGCACTATGCTCAAGCGAATCAAGGGCCACATCACCCATCGCCAGCTCGATCGTATCTCGCCGCTCGCCATTCCAGTCATGCTGGAGATCGGCCGGGAGGCGGTCCAGGGCGAGGCTCAGGACTTCCTGCTGACGGAGGCGGCCGACGAGCTGATCAACGAAGCGATGGGCGGGCCCCATACGGACGGATAGGCACAGAATGCATCGGCTCGTTCACGCGACATCGGCTCCGGCGGCAAGCGCTTTCTTTCAGGCGCGCACGACAATCAACGGCGTGGACGCCATTTGCGATCCGCTCGGCGGCCTTTTTCTGCCCGAGGCCGGGACGTTGGTGGTGTCCGACCTCCACCTCGAAAAGGGCTCGGCCTTCGCGCGGCGCGGCATGATGCTGCCGCCCTATGACACGCTGGCGACCTTGCGCATCCTCGAGGCGATCGTCGCCCGCCACAATCCGAAAACGGTGATCAGCCTCGGCGACAATTTTCACGACCGGACCGGGTCGGCGGCGATGCCGGAGACCTTCCGCCAGATGATTGCGGCGATGGCGCGCGGGCGTGACTGGATCTGGATCAACGGCAATCACGACCCGGATGGCACGTCGGGACTGCCCGGCGCGTCGATGGACGAGTTTCGTCACGCCGGGCTGGTGTTCCGCCATGAGCCGTCCTTGGCTGACGGCCTCGGCGAAGTAGCCGGCCACCTGCATCCGTCCGCGACCGTCCGGCGCCGGGAGAAATCGGTCCGCCGGGCCTGCTTCGCAACGGACGGCAAGCGGCTGCTGATGCCGGCTTTCGGCGTCACCACCGGCGGATTGGATCTCCGGCACCGCGCCATGAGCGGCCTTTTCGACCGGCAGCAGCTCGTCGCCCACATGATGGGCCGCGACCGGATCTATTCGGTGCGCTTTGCCAACCTCTTGGGCTAGAGCGGGATGAGGAAAAGTGTGAGCGGTTTTCCGCCCGCATCCCCCTCCAACGATCAGAAGGCGTTAAAGGTAAGCGTCGTCAGCGAACGGGAAATGCCCGGAACGCTGGCGATATTGTCGTTGATGAACTTGCCGATGTCCTGGCCTTCCTCGACATAGATCTTCAAAAGCAGGTCATAGTCACCGCTCGTCGAATACATCTCCGAGACGATTTCCTTGCGGTAGATCTCGTCGGCGACCTCGTAGGTCCGGCCGGGAGCGCATTGCAATTGCACGAAAATCGGTTTCATGGGCTTCCTCTGCTTCCGGGAGGTGGCCTCCCGACCGTTGTAACCGCCCCTTGGCGCGAGGACAGAGGGGGCGTTGCTGATCTTCCGGCCTCTCTTAAACCGCAACGGCACAAAAGGGAACGCGCCAACGCGGTAGTCGAGAAGCTCTGCGCCGGCTCCGTACCGCATCAATCCTTGCGGAAGAGCAGGCTCGCGCCCCATCCGGTGATCACCGCCAGCGTCACGGCAAGGAGGCCGTAGATGATCGGCTGCTCATGCGCGGCGCGGGTGATCGCCTGTTCGAGGCCGGTTTTAACCACCCGCAGCGGCAAGGCCTTGGCAGCGACGAAGAGACCTTCGCGGAACAGATAGGCACGCACCACATGGACGCCGTTCGGGACGTTGGCCGGCAGCCGGACGGATGCCTTGAAGAGGCTCGAGCTGATGAACTGCACGCCACCCGGATCACGCTGGTAGACGCCGCTCTCTTCGCGGATGCGGCGGAAGGCGTTGCGGAACTCGCCGAGGCTGCTGCCGTCACCGATGAAACCGAGCGGCACCAGCCGCATGTGATCGACGCCGATGCCCATATTGGCGATGTCTCGCGGCGGCGCGATCGTCGCGATATCGCGGGTGCTCGACAGCGAATAGGCTTCCGGCACGAGCTCGAAGGTCATCGACTGGGTATTGACCCAGATGCCGAAAACGCGCTGCTTCTTGCGCACCGTCGCATTGTCCTTTGGCCCTTCGAGCACGACGACGATGTTGTACTTGCCCTGGGCGAGAAGGTTGGCGTCGAAGCCGTCGATGGCGCCGAAGATCGTCAGGTCGGCGCCGCGGAAATCGGAGGTGATGGAGATCTCGTCCGTCGAGATGCCGATCTCGAGCTTCTCGGGGAAGTTCCCAACCTCCCGCTCCAGAGACTGTGCCGATGCCGGCCCGGCAGCCGCCAGAGTGAGAGCAAACAGGAGGAGGCGGGCGAGCGCGCGCATCAGAAGCCGAACCCCGCCGAAACGACCGAATAGATGTCCTTCGGAGGAATGATCAGCTCGATCGACAGGCGGATACCGACGGCAAGGACGAGCAGCGCCAGAAGGGCACGCAATTGCTCGCCGCGTAGCCGCTGGCCGACGCGCACGCCATATTGCGCGCCGATGACGCCGGCGATCATCAGCACGAAGGCAAGCACGATATCGACCGTATAATTGGTCGAGGCCTGGACGATCACCGTATAGGCCGAAACGAAGACGATCTGGAACAGCGAGGTTCCGACGACGACGCTGGTCGGGATGCGCAGGAGATAGATCATCGCCGGCACCATGATGAAGCCGCCGCCGACGCCCATGACCGACGTCAGGATACCGATGCCGAAGCCGAGCGTGGCGACCGGGATGACGCTCAGATAGATCTTCGATTTCTTGAAGCGCATCTTCAGCGGCAACCCGTGGATCCAATTATGCTGGCCGGGCCGGCGCAACTGGGTCGGCTGGTTCTTGGCAGCCTTGCGCATGGCGCCGATGCTCTCCCATAGCATCAAACTGCCGACCGAACCGAGCAAGACGACGTAGAGGAGCGAAATGACGAGATCGAGCTGGCCGATGCTGCGCAGCAGCGAGAACAGCCAGATGCCCACGGTCGCGCCAACGAGGCCGCCGCAGAGCAGCACCGTTCCGAGCTTGATGTCGATCGTGCCGCGCCGGAAATGGGTGATGGCGCCTGAGATCGACGAGGCGACGACCTGGTTCGCACCGGTCGCCACCGCCACCACCGGCGGAATGTTGTAGAAGATCAACAGCGGCGTGATCAGAAAGCCGCCGCCGACTCCGAACATCCCCGACAGGAAACCGACAGCCGCGCCCATGCCGAGAATGATGAATATGTTCACCGACAATTCTGCAATGGGCAGATAGACCGTCACGGCCAAACCTCGATGTAACAACGAACCCGCAATGCAGGTGAAATTGCAATTGCACAACTCCTAACCGGAAACGATTTAGGAATCGTGCAACGCTTTGAACCATTCGCACCCCAACCTCCGAGCGAGGCATGGCGGGATGCTTCGAAGTGGCGAGAACACCACCAGCGGAATATTTCGGGCAGAGCTTCCCGCTTTCCAATCGGATCACTTAAAGGCGCGAGATGCTCTGGATTCAGGTTTCCGGAGCGCCCGCAACGGGACGCCCGACGGCGCCTCCGCTCATGCGCCCTCAGGCGGGAGCTGTCAACCATTTCAGGGACATGGAGCCGCAGTTTCCACCCCGCTGCCCTGTCGTCAGGATCTGCGGCTTTAACGCGGCGTCGGGTCAGAACGAAAGGGGTGAGGTCGAGCGAGCGGCCGCGCGGCCGGTCACGAGTTCCGCTTCAACAGTTCCTTCACCAGTTCGTCGGTTATTTCACCGGTCGGCTCGTGGCCGATCGACTTCTGGAACGCCTTGATCGCTGCAATCGTCTTCTTGCCCATATGTCCGTCGGGGGCGCCGGCGTCGAAGCCATTGTTGTTGAGAATGGCCTGAATATTGCGCACGGCCTTCGTCATGTCGACCGACGCGGTCTTGGTCGAGGGGCCGACCCAGGCGTCCGGCACATCCACCGTATTCGCCTCGGCATCAAGCGGCTGCACCTTCCAAGCGTCGACTTTCGCCTTGGCGCTCGAGAGCTCCTCGGGCTTCATCGCCCTGGCGATCTCGTCGCGCTTTTCGCCGGCGTCCTTGTCGCCGCCGCGCGCGGCGATCGCGAACCACTTGTAGGACTCCTCGAGGCTCTGGGCGACGCCGTTGCCGCGGGCATAGAGCACGGCAAGATTGAACTGGCTGTCGCGGACCCCGAGATTGGCGGCCTTTTCGAACCATTTCACCGCCGCCGCGAGATCGGGCGCACCGTCGCGGCCGCTGGCGAGCATGACCGCAAGATTGTGGCTTGCACTGGCGTTACCCGCCTCGGCAGCCTTCTGGTAGAGAGCCTTGGCCTTGGCCGCGTCCCGCGTGACACCTGCCCCCTTCTCGTAGAGATTGGCAAGCCGGTAACCGGCCGGCACGACGCCGGCATCGGCCGCACGCTGATACCATTTGGCAGCTTCGGCGAGATCTTCCTTCGCCCCGCGTCCCTCGGTGAAACGGGTGCCGATCTCGTAATGGGCGAGCGGGTCGCCGCCCTTCGCCGCCGTTACCAGCGCCGACGGGCCAAAGCCTTCCGGCAGGACGATATCGCTCGCCTTGACCGGCTCAAAACTCGCTGCCGTGAGCGTGCCTGTGGTCGCCGGCTGGAATGTCGAGACCGGGCCTGTATGAGCTGGTTTGGCCGGCGGCTGCAGCAGCGGCGCCTCGCCCGCGTCTGCTGCCGAAACGATTGCGGCAGCCGTATCAGCCTTCGTCGCGGGCACGTTCGTCGCGACGGGAGCAATCCCAGCCTTCTCGACCGGAGCCACAGCCTTCGGCGTCTCGGCAGCCGTTGCCGCGACTGGGGTGGATACCGGCTTCGCCGCTTCGCCGCCCGAGGTCTTCGACGCAGTTTCCACGTCCGCCTTGCGCTCGACCGCCGCGGCGGGCTGGACACTCTGCGCGTCCCTGCCCTTGAGCATCGTGCTGACCAGCGGATAGGACATGATCGCCAGCAGCACCGCACCGACCGCCATCAGGATCGGGCGACGATGACGGGCAAAGGCACCGCTGACGGCGGACGGTCCCTTATTGTCCTTGGCGCTCTTCAGCGAGTCGGCTTCCTCGACAGCCATTTGCGCTGCACGGCGCGCCGCAGCGATGAAGTCCGCCTTTTCGCCGCCGGCCTCCGGCTGGCCGCCGCGGGCCATTTGCCCGGCACGCACGCGCTCGAGAATCTTCTTGACGTCCGGCACGCCGGAGCCCGGCTCGAGCAGTTGGTTTGCGTCCTCCGGCGCGAGCATTTCGGAGGCGTCGATCGAGGGGGCGGGCTCGACCATCTGGCGCGCCTGAACCGGCGCCGTTTCGTTCCGCTTGGCGGAGAAGCGCCGGGTCAGCCCGGCGAGCAGGCCCGCCTTTGCGGCTCGGGCCTCGACCCGCGGTTCGTCCCGCTCGACAGTCGAAACATCGACGGAGGAAGACAGGTCGGCCGCAACCGGGCCTGTGGCGCTGACTTCGACCTCGGTCGCTGATCCGGCCTGCTGACGTTCGTCCTGCCGCTCAGCGGCGTCGCCGAAAGCGCCGCCATACTCCGGCTGCACCACTTTCGGCATCATCGGCATGTCGCGCGGAGCGTTCCGCATTCCGGCGCTCGGCTCCCGTTCTTCGAGCCGTTCCAGTTTCTCGGCGATGTGGACGAGCGTCTCATGCAGCGCCTCGAAGGTGCGCGCCGTGCGCTCTTCGCTCGAACGGCTGAGGCCCTCGAGCGCCCTGAGGTCGTCGGCGAGCGCCGAGATCGCGGCCATGTCGGCGCCGGCTGCAGTCTGCGGCATGCCGTTCCTGGCATAGGCCTCCATCACCGCCTCGGCGGCCTGACGGGCGGCTTCGATGATATATTCGTCGCTCGTCGCCAGGTAGTCTTCGAGCGCAGTCATGCGGCTTTCGAATTCCATCGGTGCAGCGCCGGCCGGCTCCTGATGCGACTGGCTCACCAGCGCCGAGAGATTGCCGATCTGCGCTTCGAGATTGCGCAGCGCCTCGCGATCGTCGAAGGGCGCGGCTTGTGTCTCCTCGAGGCGCTGGGCGATATCGGCAAGCCGGTCTTCGAGCCGGTCGAAGCGCATGTCCGGCGCCGGCGAGTCGGCATGGCCGTCGAGTTCGTCGATACGGCGGGCGAGATAGTCGAGCCGTTCCGCCAAGGCGTCGTTGACGCTGCCCTGGTCCAGCGCCTCGATCTTGCGCGAAATATCGGCAAGATAATCTGTCAATTCCGGCGCCGCGTTGCGCTGGCTGTGCTCGAGCAGTGCCGATAGCTGGTCGAGCCGTTCCTCGAGCCGAGCCGCGGCCCTCTCGCCTGCAAGATCCTCGACGCGCGCCGTCAGGGCTTCGATCCGCACGCCAAGCCCGGTATCCACCGGGCGGGCAAGACTGTCGATCTGGCGCGACAGATCGCCGAGGCGGCTTTCCAGCCGGTTGACGACGGCATTGTCGAGGCTCGTGGCATTACGCCCCGCGACGATCGCGCGGCCGATTTCGTCGAGCCGCTGATCGAGCTCGGCGAATTGCGGGACGAGCCGCCTGTCGTCCGGCTCTATCTGGCGCCCCAGAATTTCGATCGCCCGGGCGACCGCGACGAGCTTGTCCTCCAGCCCGTCGACCGCCGAGGCGGGGTTCAACGTGCCGATCTGCGACTTGATTTCGTCAAGGCGGTAGGCGAGCGCCACGAGCTCGTCGTCGCGGTTCTGATCGAAGGCGTTCAGCCGATCCTCGACACCGTTCCAGCGGCTTTCCATGCGACGCATGCTGTCTTCGCGCGCCAGACCGTCGATCATCGTCCGGAGGTCGTCGAATTCGACCCGAAGCGCGTCGGCCTGCGCCGACGGCGCCTGGCGACCGAGCTGATTGATGCTGTCGGCAAGCCGCTGCAAGTCCGCCCTGATATCGGCGGCATTGTTGCGGTCTTCCGAAGCCTCGACCTTGATGCCGCGAATTTCGGAGCGCAGGGCATGCATTTCGCGAGCAAGCCCGTCGCTGATGTCGCGCTTCAGGTCCTGCCTCAAGCCGACGAGAGCCTCTGCGATATCGGCTGCCGCGGCGGGGCGCGGCGGCTGGGCCGGCGCCGCCTGGGAGGGCTGGTATCGCGGCTCTTCCGCAAGGCGCGCCGGAGTGGGGCGATCGGTTTCACGCGCCGCGATGCGCTCGCGCAACGGCGTTCGCTCCCGTGCGGCGGTCAGCACGCGCTGGCGTTCGAGGATCTCTGAAACGGCGTTGTTCGGCGGTGTCGGTCGCTCCGGCTGGCGCTGCTCGCGGCTGACGCTGCTCATCAGGCCCTCGATGCGTGCCTCAAGGCCTTCGATGGTGCGGTTCAGGGCATCGAGCGACGGTCTGTCGCCATAGGACGGGTTACCTATGCGCTGAGGATTGGATCGCGATCCGTTCATTGTCTCTTCGCCCCTGTCGTCGATCGTAGAAGCCGCGGAACGACATCAGGTCCGTTCCTCTTCAGCGGTCCAGCCGATGCGGGCAAAGCCACAACAACGCGAGCCTTCCGGTTGCAGCTTTGACCATCTCACAGCCCACAATTCATTAAACGTGGTAAACAAGCGGTTAATCGGCGGGGCTTTTTAACGATTTATCCATCTGCGCCCGTCCTAATCTTCCTCGACAGGTCTCTTCGAACCGACAGCAGCATTGCTCCAGATTTTTGCGACGCGCGATTTTTTGACGTTTACGCAAACGTCAAAATTTTGTAGCATCCTGCCAACGATGCGACACCGATCACTTCGGCGCGCGCTCAACCAGCTCAAATCGGGCAAGCCGCGGCGCCGCCCGAGGGGACATCAAGGCGAGGAAAGAATGCCCATCTACAAGGCTCCGGTCGACGACACCCTGTTCATCCTCAACGACGTGCTCGGCCTCGAGCGCTACCACAACCTGCCGGGCTTTGCGGATGCGACGCCGGACATGGTGGCGGCAATCCTCGGCGAGGCGGCCAGGCTCGCTGAGGACGAGCTCTTCCCGATCAATCTTTCCGGCGATCAGGAAGGCTGCAAGCGCCGTGACGACGGCTCCGTCACAACGCCGACGGGCTTCAAGCGGGCCTTCGATCTCTATTGCGAAGGTGGCTGGCTGGGCCTCGCCGCGCCGGAGGAGTTCGGGGGGCAGGGCCTGCCCTACACGCTCCATACCGCCGTCGGTGAATTCATGTCCGCCGCGAACATGTCGCTGATGATGTATCCGGGTCTGACGCAGGGCGCGATCGCCGCCATCCTCGTGCACGGCTCCGAGGAGCAGAAGCGCGCCTACCTGCCGAAGATGATCGACGGCACCTGGACCGGCACGATGAACCTGACGGAGCCCCATTGCGGCACCGATCTCGGCCTGCTTCGCACCAAGGCCGCGCCGAACGGCGACGGATCCTACCGGATCTCCGGCCAGAAGATCTTCATCTCCGCCGGCGAGCACGACATGGCGGAGAACATCATCCACCTGGTCCTCGCCCGGATCGAGGGCGCGCCGGAAGGCGTCAAGGGCATCTCGCTCTTCATCGTGCCGAAATTCAAGCTGAACGACGACGGCCGGCCTGGCGCGCACAACGGCGTTTCCTGCGGCGCGATCGAACACAAGATGGGCATTCACGGCAACTCGACCTGCGTCATGAACTATGACGAGGCGACCGGCTACCTGATCGGCGCGGAGAACAAGGGCCTCAGCGCCATGTTCGTGATGATGAACGAGGCCCGTCTTGCCGTCGGCATGCAGGGGCTGGCGATCGCCGAGATCGCCTATCAGAATGCCGCGAACTATGCGCGCGAACGCCTCCAGGGCCGCTCGCTTTCCGGTGCCAAGGCGCCCGAGCAGAAGGCGGACCCGATCATCGTCCATCCGGACGTGCGCCGCTCGCTGATGACGATCAAGGCCTTCAACGAAGCCGGCCGCGCCTTCACGCTCTGGACGGCGCTGAAATCCGACATCGCCCACCGTTCGGACAACGAAGCGGAGCGGCAAGCGGCCGACGACATTCTCGGCCTGATGACGCCGATCCTCAAAGGGGTGCTGACCGACAAGGGCTTCGAGCACGCGGTGATGGCGCAGCAGGTGTTCGGCGGTCACGGCTACATCGAAGAGCACGGCATGAGCCAGTATGTCCGCGACGCTCGCATCGCGATGATCTATGAGGGAGCGAACGGCATCCAGGCGCTCGACCTCGTCGGCCGCAAGCTTGGCCTGAACGGCGGCCGCGCCGTCATGGCGCTGTTCAAGGAAATCGGTGATTTCTGCGAGGAGAACCGCGGCGACGAAAGTCTCTCCGGCTACACCAAGGCGCTGAAGAAGGGGCTCAACGATCTGCAGGCGGCGACCATGTGGTTCATGCAGAATGCCATGGCCAAGCCCGACAATGCTGGCGCCGGCTCGACCGACTACATGCACCTCTTCGGCCTCGTCGTGCTCGGTTACATGTGGGCCAGGATCGCCAAGACCGCGCAGGAGAAGCTTGCCGCCGGCGAGACGACGCAGGCGGACTATCTGAAGAACAAGCTCACCACCGCAAGGTTCTTCATGGAGCGAATCCTGCCGGAGACGGCGCTGCGCAAGGTCCGCATCGAAACCGGCGCCGATACGCTGATGGCGCTGGACGCCGCTGCGTTCTGATTTCAAAGTGGGACTGGACGACGAACGGTCTGCGAGGCGGTTTTCCGCCCGCACTCTGTTCTGATTGATAATGCGCGGCCCGACCGGGCGCCGACGAAAGGGAGATGAGAGATGACGAAAGTCTTCGTTTACGACCACGTGCGCACGCCGCGCGGCCGTGGCAAGAAGGACGGCGCTCTGCACGAAGTGCCGTCGGTCCGGCTCGCCGCCAAGGTGCTCGAGGCGGTCCGCGACCGCAACGGGCTCGACACCTCGACCGTCGACGATATCGTCATGGGCTGCGTCGATCCGGTCATGGATGCTGGCGCGGTGATCCCGAAGGCGGCCGCCTTCGAAGCGGGCTACTCGACGCGGGCGCCCGGCATGCAGATCTCCCGCTTTTGCGCCTCCGGTCTCGATGCCGTCAATTTCTGCGCCGCCAAGATCGCCCAAGGGGCGGACGACATCGTCATCGCCGGCGGTGTCGAGTCGATGTCGCGCGTCGGCCTCGGAATGTCGGGGGGCTCCTGGTTCATGGATCCATCCGTCAACCTGCCGGCCTATTTCATGCCGCAGGGCGTTTCGGCCGACCTGATCGCCACCAAATACGGCTTCTCGCGTGACGACGTCGATGCCTATGCGGTGGAAAGCCAGAAGCGCGCCGCGCATGCCTGGGAAAAAGGCTATTTCGAGAACTCGGTCGTGCCGGTCAAGGACCAGAACGGCCTGACGATCCTCGACCGCGACGAGCATATGCGTCCCGGCACCGACATGCAGGCGCTCGCCTCGCTCAACCCTTCCTTCCAGATGCCCGGCGAGATGGGCGGCTTCGAGGCCGTCGCCATCCAGGCGCATCCGGAAATCGAGCGGATCAACTATGTCCACCATGCCGGCAACTCCTCCGGCATCGTCGATGGCGCCGCGGCAGTGCTGCTCGGCTCGAAGGCCGGCGGCGCGGCCATGGGGCTGAAGCCGCGCGCCCGTATCCGTGCCTTCGCCAATATCGGCTCCGATCCGGCACTGATGCTGACCGGCCCGGTCGACGTTACGGAAAAGCTCCTGAAGCGCGCCGACATGAAGCTCTCTGACATCGACCTCTTCGAGCTCAACGAGGCCTTTGCCGCCGTGGTGCTGCGCTTCTGCCAAGCTTTCGACATTCCGCACGACCAGATCAACGTCAATGGCGGCGCTATCGCCATGGGCCATCCGCTCGGCGCGACCGGCGCGATGATCCTCGGCACGGTGCTCGACGAGCTCGAACGCCGCGACCTCAACACGGCGCTGGTGACGCTCTGCATCGGCGCCGGCATGGGCACCGCAACGATCATCGAACGCGTCTGATCCGATCCCGGGAGAGAGAATATGTCTTACACGAACTTCAAGATCGAAACCGACGCCGACGGCATCGCACTCGTCACCTGGGACATGCCCGACAAGTCGATGAACGTTCTCACTGAGGAGGTGATGGACGAACTGGATGCGATCGTCGACCAGACGACCGCCGATGCCGCCGTCAAGGGCATCGTCTTCACCTCCGGCAAGTCGTCCTTCTCCGGCGGCGCCGACCTCTCGATGATCAAGTCGATGTTCACGCTGCAGACCGAGGAGAAGAAGAAGGATCCGGCAAACGCCGCGCAGAAGCTCTTCAACCTCGTCGGCCGCATGACGGGGCTGTTCCGCAAGCTCGAAACCTCAGGCAAGCCCTGGGTCTCGGCGATCAATGGCACCTGCATGGGCGGCGCCTTCGAACTGTCGCTCGCCTGCCACGGCCGCGTCGCTTCCAATTCGAAATCGGTCAAGATCGGGCTCCCTGAGGTCAAGGTCGGTATCTTCCCGGGTGCCGGTGGCACGCAACGCGTGCCGCGGCTCACCAACACGCAGGACGCGCTGCAGATGATGACCACCGGCTCGTCGCTGACCGCGGCGCGCGCCAAGGCCATGGGGCTGGTGCACGAGGTGGTCGATCCGGACAAGCTGGTCGACGCCGCCAAGGCGATGATCAAGAATGGGCTCAAAGCGGTGCAGCCTTGGGACGAGAAGGGCTTCAAGCTTCCGGGCGGCGGCGTCTGGACCCCCGCTTCCGCGCAGCTCTGGCCGGCGGCCTCCGCCATTCTCCGCCGTGAAACCTATGGCAACTATCCGGGCGCGATCGCCATCCTGAAATGCGTCTATGAAGGCCTGCAGGTCCCGTTCGACACGGGCTTGAAGATCGAGCAACGCTATTTCACCGAGATCCTGCAGACCACCGAAGCCTTTTCGATGATGCGCTCGCTATTCATCTCGATGCAGGAGCTCGGCAAGGGCGCCCGCCGCCCGGCCGGCGTAGCGAAGACGGAGCTCAAGAGGGTCGGCGTCGTCGGTGCAGGATTCATGGGCGCCTCGATCGCCTATGTGACCGCCGCCGCCGGCAATCCGGTCACCCTCATCGACCGCGACATGGAAGCGGCCGAAAAGGGCAAGGCTCATTCGGAAGGCCTGGTCAAGGACGCGATCGGCAAAGGCCGCCTGACCAAGGAAGAAGGTGAGGCGCTCCTCGCCCGCATCTCGCCTTCGGCCGACTACAACGACCTCAAGGAGGTCGGCCTCGTCGTCGAAGCCGTGTTCGAAGACCGCCAGGTCAAGAAGGACGTGATCGAAAAGGTGGAAGCGGTGATCGGCGAGGATGCCATTTTTGCGTCGAACACCTCGACGTTGCCGATCACGGGCCTTGCAAAGAACTCGAAGCGACCGGAGCAGTTCATCGGCGTCCATTTCTTTTCGCCGGTCGAAAAGATGATGCTGACGGAAGTGATCGTCGGCAAGGAGACCGGCGACAAGGCACTCGCCACGGCGCTCGACTATGTCGCCGCGATCAAGAAGACGCCGATCGTCGTCAACGACACGCGCGGCTTCTACGTCAACCGCTGCGTCTTCCGCTACATCCACGAAGCCTACGACATGCTGATCGAGGGCGTGCCGCCGGCGATGATCGAAAACGCCGCCAAGATGGCCGGCATGCCGGTCGGGCCGCTGTCGCTCAACGACGAGGTGGCGATCGACCTCAGCCAGAAGATCCTCAAGGCGACGGTCGCCGATCTCGGCGAAAAGGCGGTCGATCCGCGCCATATGGCTCTGGTCAACAAGCTCGTCGACGAACTCGACCGGCGCGGCCGCAAGAACGGCAAGGGCTTCTACGAATACCCGGCGAAACCGGCGAAGAAGTATCTGTGGCCGGAGCTGAAGACGCTCTATCCGCAGAAGGCGGCCGACAAGGTCGACGTGGAGGTGCTGAAGCAGCGCTTCCTCGCAACGATGGCGCTCGAAGCGGCCCGCACCATCGAGGAAGGCATCGTCACCGATCCGCGCGAGGCGGATGTCGGCTCGATCCTCGGCTTCGGCTTCGCGCCCTACACCGGCGGCACGCTCTCCTATATCGACGGCATGGGCGCCAGGGCCTTCGTCGCGATGTGCAACAAGCTGGCCGAGGACTATGGCGACCACTTCAAGCCGACGCCGCTCTTGAAGGAGATGGCCGAAAAGGGCGAGACCTTCTACGGACGCTTCGATCCCTACGGGCAGGCGCAGAAGGCGGCTTAAGGCGCCTCCCTTCGCAACTAGAATCCGAGGGCCGCGCCGACGGGTGCGGCCTTTTTGCGTCCGATCATTCCGGCGCAAGAGCGGAGCGCGCGATCGGCCGAAGCTCTATGTCTGCCACCGCCTCTTTCAATCGTCCTTCGGAGGTGAACTGGAGAAACCGAGATGTCGAAGCCTCACAAGGTCGTCGTCGAGAACATCATCCGCCCCGGCAAGATCAATTTCGTCGATGCGGAAAAATACGCGGCGATGAAGGCCACTTTGCTGGCCGTCACGCCCACCGAACCACCCGGCCTGACATTGGCCGAGATACGCGAGCGTATCCTCGCCCGTTTGCCGGAGGAGGAATTCCCAGGCGGCAAAGGGGTCTCGTGGTGGTCGAAAACGGTGCAGCTCGACCTCGAAGCAAAGGGAGAAATAGTGCGGGAGAAAACGCGACCGATCCGGCTGCACAGGGGCTGACGGGGCTACCGTCGCGCGGCGTGGCTGGATTAGCGGGCTTTGGGTCAAATCGAACCGCGCAGCCGGCAGTTGACTCGGATCAAGTTGCCAAGTTGGCGAGTGAGCTAAAGGCATGTGCAGTTACCGAAAGCCGAAAAGCCCATCATGCAGCCGCTGCCCTTCGCCCTTGCCATCCTGCTTCTGCTCGCAACGCCCGGGCCGACCAACACGCTGTTGTGGCTTTCGGGCGCGGCGGTCGGCATGCGCCGCTCCTTGCCCCTGCTTCTCGGCGAACTCGGCGGTTATCTGACGGTGATCGTCCCGGTGGCGGTGATCGCGGCGCCGCTGCTTTCCGCGCATCCGGCGATTGGCCTCGTGCTGAAGCTCGCCGCGGCCTGCTGGAGACTCTTCATGGCGCATGCGCTCTGGACGGTGAAGGCGAACGCCGCAAGCGAGCGGCCGATCGTCCCCGGGCAGGTCTTCGTCACCACTCTCCTCAACCCGAAGGCGCTGATTTTTACGCTCGTCATCATGCCGCAGGTCGGGCTTCAAGCGATGCCGCCCTGGCTTCTCGGGTTTGCGGCGCTGACGCTGAGCGCCGGTCGCTGTGGATCGCCCGCCGGCACCCTGTTGGCACGCCTGCCGAGGCGGCCGGTCGGCCCGCGCCGCATCGCCGCCGCCTGCCTTGTTGCCTTCTCATTCGGCATCGCCGGCAGCGCGCTTGCGTCGATGGTCTGAGACGATGACTACCTTTGTCCTCAGGCGGCTTCGGCCTTCTCGCCAAGCTCGGCGGCCAGGAAGCCGATCAGTTGCTCCCAGCCGCTGCGGCGATATTCGACCTGGTCCAGGCCGTCAAGAAAAGCGGCCTGTTCCGTGAACACGACGCGGGTGCCGCTTCCCTCCGGCGCCAGCTCGACGGTGGCGAGAGAAGCGGAAATCGGCCGATCGTCCTTCGCCATCGTGTAGGCCGAGATGATGCGCCGGTTCTCGACAATATCGAGATAGACGGTCTCGTTGAAATAGAAGGTTTTCCCGTCCTGGCTGAAGCGCCCGCCTTCCCGGCCGCCGACGCGGAAGTCGTGGCGGTACTCCGCCACCGGCCAATTGTCGGCCTTGACGAACCAGCGGTCGTGGGCGGCGGGGTCGGCAAAGGCACCGAACACCCGCTCGGGGGATGCCATGAAGACGCGCTCAATCGTGAAGCTTGCATGTTCGACGGAAGTCTGGGTCATGGCTTCTCTCCTCCTTGGCGGTCGGCCCGATGAATGCGCCTCGCGCCGCGACAACTGATATCAATATGAAAGCAGTTGCACTCTAGCCACACTGATGCAATAATGCAAGCAGTTTTGAAGATGGGGAATTGCAGACCAGAATGACTGACGATCACCGCTCGGCTTGCCCGATCAATCTCTCGCTCGAAGTCTTCGGTGACAAATGGAGCCTTCTGATCATCCGCGACATGATCTTCGGCGGCAAACGCCACTTCCGCGAGATGCTGCGGTCGCAGGAGGGCATTTCCTCCAACATCCTCGCCGACCGGCTGAAGACACTGCTTGACATGGGCATGCTGACGAAGCGCGACGATCCGAGCCATAAGCAGAAGGCGATCTACAGCCTGACGGAGATGGCGATCGCATTAGTGCCGATCATGGCCCATCTCGGCGCCTGGGGGCGGCGCTACCTGCCGGTCAGCGAGGAACTGAGCATCCGCGCACAGCTCATGGAAGAAGGCGGCCCGGCGCTCTGGGAGCGTTTCATGGACGAACTCAGGGCCGAACATCTAGGCCCGTCCGGTGCATCGGAAGGTCCATCGGTGCGCCAGACGCTGCAGGCGGCCTATGAGGAGGTCATGGCCCGCAAGGCCATGCAACGGCAACTCGACAGCGCCGGTTCCTGAGTCCGTCGTCGGCGCCGCCGTTCCCCCTGCAAGCACAGGACTATTTTCCTGTCCATTCTTTACGCCCGATCCTCGCTTCGTTAAGGTACAATCAGGCTGAAGCGGGGTGCGAAGCAGCTTGCAGTTTTGACCCGTGGCGCCCTACCTGCGGGGTGGATCGACATGCTTTCACACGACAGCATCTGGCGAGCGATCGATGCGCTGGCGGAGCGCCATCAGCTCTCGGCGTCCGGCCTTGCACGTCGCGCCGGTCTCGATCCCACCTCCTTCAACAAGTCGAAGCGCCAATCGCCTGACGGGCGCGATCGTTGGCCGTCGACAGAATCGATTTCGAAGATCCTCGAGGCGACCGGCGCGACGATCGACCAGTTCATGGCGCTCCTGCAATCCGTCAGTGGCGTATCGCCCCGCTCCGGCCAGCCGGCCTCGGGCATTCCTCTGATCGGCTTCGCGCAGGCCGGCGCAGGTGGCTTTTTCGACGACGGCGGCTTTCCCGTCGGGCAGGGTTGGGACGAGGTCGAGTTTCCGGTCGCGCCACAGAGCAAGGCCAGCGTCTACGCCTTGGAGGTTCAGGGCGACAGCATGCTACCGCTCTATCGCGACGGGGACGTCCTGATCGTCGATCCGGGAGCGCAGGTGCGCCGCGGCGACCGCGTTGTCCTGAGAAGCCGCGAGGGCGAGGTGATGGCGAAGATCCTGGCCCGGCAGACGTCGCGCGGCGTCGAGCTTCTGTCGCTCAATCCGGAGCACCCGAACCGCAGTTTCGAGATGAAAGACGTCGAATGGATCGCCCGGATCATTTGGGCCAGCCAATAGGATAGCGTCAAGATGCGGCCGCAGTTCATCTCCATCGCCGGCGGGCTCGCCGCCCTCGCCCTCTACGCCGGGATCCTGCTGAACGGGGCGGCGACGATCCGCGCCCGGGAAAGCGCGGCCACACCCGATTTCGTGCTGGAGACGCCAGACGCCGCAGCGATCGAGGAACCGGCTGAGGAGCCAGCTCCGGCCGCGCAAATTCCAGCCGAGCCGACGCCACCGCCCGCCGAAGCGGAGGCTGCCGCCAAAACCTCCAGAGTGCCCGTGCGGCCGGTCGAACCCGACCTTTTCGCGATACCGGAAGAGGGTGTTGCGAAGCCGCTTGAACGGATTGCGCCCCGGCCGCCTCTTTCGGCGCCGGAAGAGAAGAAGACAACCCCTACCGTCTTGAAACGACCCATCGCGCTTGCCGCCGGCCTCGTCCAAACCGGCGACACGACCCTGCAGATCAAGGATATAGAGCCGGAAAAGGCGGACAAGCTCTGCGAAGGGGCCGGCAAGAGCTGGCCCTGCGGTATGGTGGCGCGCACGGCGTTCCGCAATTTCCTGAGAGGGCGGGCTCTCGTCTGCGACCAGGTCGACGAGAAGACCGAGGACTCCCCCGCCGCAAGCTGCAGGGTCGGCAATATCAACGTCGCCGAATGGCTGGTCACGAACGGCTGGGCGATACCGCTTTCCGGTACCGCACTCGAAGCGAAGGCGGAAGCTGCCCGAGACGCCAAGCGCGGCTTCTATGGCAGCGACCCGCGTGATCTGAGCCGGAAGCCCCTGGTGCTCCAGGAGCCCGCAGGCGGCCTGAACTTCGGCGAGACCGCGCCGGACTTGCAAGCCCCCGTGGAAATTCCTAACTGATCGCCAGCAATCCCGAGAGAGCAGATGTCCGCAAGCCTCAGCCAGCACGAAGCCCTTGTCTATGTCATGGTCATGATGTCGGCCGTCGACAGGAGCATGAGCGATGACGAATTCGCACGCATCGGCGGGCTCGTGCGTTTCCTGCCGGCCTTCGACGGTTTCGACGAGGATCGGCTGATCCATATCGGTCGCGAGTGCGCGGCCCAGCTTGCTGCTCCGGAGGGGCTCGACGTGACGCTCGAAATGGTCCGCGAATCGCTGCCGCAGCGGCACTACGAAACAGCCTATGCGCTCGCCGTCGAGATCGCCGCCGCCGACCAACGCATCCGCACCGAGGAAATCCGGCTGCTGCAGCTCCTGCGCGACCGCCTGGGCCTCGACAAGCTCACCTGCGCGGCAATCGAGCGCGGCGCCCTGGCGCGCTTTCGCAGGTAGCCGCTGGCGGCGCCGGGCTTCATTCACGGCAACATTCACGGCAACGTGTCTTTGCCCGCTCCCGTCAAAACGTCATATCGTTGTCCCGCGTGAAGGATGACGAATGCT
Organism: Sinorhizobium fredii USDA 257; assembly: GCF_000265205.3. NCBI lineage: Bacteria > Pseudomonadati > Pseudomonadota > Alphaproteobacteria > Hyphomicrobiales > Rhizobiaceae > Ensifer > Ensifer fredii. Next base: position 151,647 of record NC_018000.1, on the reverse strand, counting down.
TTTCCTTGGGATTGCGGAACCGGTCTGGCGGCTCGGTGCCTTTGCGGTGATCTTCGCCGCGCTGGCAGCGCTCGAACTACTGCACCCCCGGCTCGAGCGGCCCGAGCTGCTGCAGGCCCTCAAGGCGCGTCGCTGGGCCACGAACCTGTCGATCCTTCTCTTCTCGTCGCTGCTGCTGCGCATTGTCTTTCCGGCTGCGGCGACGGGCGTTGCGCTATGGACCGACTTGCGCGGCTATGGCCTGCTCCCCGCGTTTGGCGTGCCGGCGCCGCTTGCCGGTCTGCTGGCCTTCGTCGCGCTGGATTTCGCCGTCTGGCTGGAGCACGTGGTGTTTCACAAGCTGCCGGTCCTGTGGCGAATTCACCGTGTTCATCACGCCGACCCGGGCGTGGACGTCACGACGGCGCTGCGCTTTCACCCTCTGGAGATCCTGCTCTCGATGGCCTGGAAGAGCGCAGTCATCATCACGCTCGGCGCGCCGGCAGTCTCCGTTCTGATCTTCGAAATCGTCCTCAATGCCGCTGCGATGTTCAACCACGCCAACCTGCGGCTGCCGCCGAAGGTCGACCGGCTTTTGCGGCAGATGATCGTCACCCCCGACATGCACCGCATCCATCATTCCGTCGAAAAGGGCGAAACGGATTCGAACTACGGCTTCAACCTCTCCGTCTGGGACCGGCTATTCTCGACCTATGTGGCGCAGCCAGCGAGCGGCGACGAGGCGATCCAGACCGGTTTGAAGGCGTTTGGGCGCGGCGAACCGACAAAGCTCGTATGGTCTCTGATGCTGCCGTTCCGCCGTGGGTAAATCAAACGAGCGAAGTGCTTGCCCCTCCCCGTTCAATAAATGCCGTTCGGGAAATAGCGCAGGTAAATTTCTTCGAGCCTGCCGCTGCGCGAGAGCGCCAGCAGAGCATGGTCGATCGCCTGGGTCAGGGCGGGCTCGGTCGTGCGGTTCATGATCGTCAGCCCCTCGCCCAGGAAGCGCTCCGAGAAATAGGCGCCATCCATCAGGGCGCAGCATCCCGCGGCGACGCTGCCGGAAACCCAGAAGGATAGTTGCATGGCATCGGAGAAGACGGCCGTCACGGCACCCTCTCGCAAGGCGTTCAGCAAGGCTTCGCGGTCGGGATAGGCCTTGGCTTCGAGCTTCGGAAAAAAGGCTTTCAGCATCGCCTCATGCGTCGTCCCGGCCACGGCTCCGATGGGTTTGCCGACAAGATCGGCCGGCTTCTCAATGCCCTCTCCTGCCTTCCTGTTGACGGCGAAGCGTGCCGGCATTTGCATGAAGGCCCTGGAGAAGGCGAAACGTCGCCTCAGTTCCGGCGTCACGGCGACGCCGGCGACGATCGCCTCGCCCTGCCCCTGCTCGAGGGCGGGCATCAGCTCGGGATAGGTCACCGCCTGGATCTGGCATTTCGACTCGATCTCCAGCTCACGGCAAATTTCCCGGGCGAGGTCGACATGGAATCCGGAAAGCTTGCCCGACTGATCGATGAAATTGAAGGGCGGGAAATCGACCGTGGTGAGGAAACGCAGCCGCGCCAGGCCGGTCAGATCGGGCTTGGCGATGCGCTCGCGCGCATCGAACAGCAAAGGCAGCTCCTTCGGCGCAGCGCTCGCTTCGGACGCGACAAGCAATGCCGAGACAGCAAGCATTCCGAAAAGACGGTGAAAGTAAGCGCGCGTCATTGCAATCCGATGCCCCCGTACTAAACCGAACCTACCGGGATGTTGCGACGCTGGCCACGGTAGGCCCTCGACACGCGGGCGCACAGCGGAGGCCATCGGCGGGCTCGTGGAGCCAAAGAGAAATGGAGCGGGTGATCGGGATCGAACCGACGACATCAAGCTTGGGAAGCTGGCGTTCTACCACTGAACTACACCCGCGTCAGAAGCGGAAATTTCCCCAACGGCGTCGATCTGTCAAGCGCCTACAGCGCCGTGCGTCGTGTCAGACGCACAAAGGTCGCTGTAGCACTTTGAATTGCTGCATGTTTTTTTCCTTGATCGGAAACATGCGGCAGGCTCACTCGGCGCGAAAATGCTTCGACAGCTTCAGGCCCTGCGCCTGGTAGTTCGAGCCGAGATCGAGGCCGTAGAGCCCCTCCGGGCGCTCCAGCATATGCTCGTAGATCAGTCGGCCGACGATCTGTCCGTGTTCGAGGATGAAGGGCACCTCGTGGCTGCGAACCTCGAGCACGGCGCGGCTGCCGCTACCGCCAGCCGAGGCGTGGCCGAAGCCAGGATCGAAGAAGCCGGCATAGTGGACGCGGAACTCGCCGACGAGCGGGTCGAAGGGCGTCATCTCGGCGGCGTAGAGCGGCGGCACATGCACCGCCTCACGGGAAACAAGGATATAGAACTCGTCCGGATCGAGGATCAGGTCGTCGCGGCCACGACTGTAAAGCGGCTCCCAGAAATCGAAGACCGCGTGCTCTGCCTTCTTGTCGACGTCGACGACCGACGTGTGGTGCTTGCCGCGATAGCCGATCAGGCCTTCAGGACCGGTGCCCTTGAGATCGATCGACAGTGCAATACCGCCGCCGGAGACGTTGGGCCGCTCGCTGGCGACGAGCACGTCGCTTTCATGCAGCCCCAGCAGTTCCTGTTCGGAAAGGACGGAGTGGCCGATGCGGAAACGGATCTGCGAAAGGCGCGAACCGCGGCGGACGACAATCGGGAAAGTCCGCGGGCTGATCTCGAGATAGAGCGGCCCGCTATAGCCGGCCGGGATCTTGTCGAATTCCTGGGCTCGGTCGGTGATGACGCGCGTGAAAATATCGAGGCGGCCGGTCGAGCTCTTCGGATTGGCGGAGGCGGACATCATCTCCGGCAGTGAAAGGCTTTCCATCAGCGGCACGATATAGACGCAGCCGGTTTCCAGCACTGCGCCCTCGCTGAGATCGATCACATGCAGCTTCAGGCGATCGAGCTTGTCGGCGACCAGATGGGCGGGACCCGGCATGAAACTCGCCCGGACGCGAAATGCCTTGGATCCGAGGCGAAGATCGAGGCTGGCCGGCTGGATCTGATCATCATCCAGCACCTTCTCGCTCTTCAGACGTCCCGACGCGTACAGCGCGGCAATCGCGCGGTCGGCCAAAATCCCTGTTTCGCGGCCCATTCCGATCCTCATTCTCAGTTGCCAGACAAAACCAAACTCCGGGAATTGACGCAAGCGCGACCAAGCAGTATTGGAGCTTTATCCCGTGGTGATTTGGCCGGTCGGCTTGCAGCCACGTTAAACAAGTAGCTAAAAAGGCCGGGTGTCAAACCGGTCGTTTCGCGACCGGTTTTTTGTTTTTGAAGGTGATCGTCGCATGAGCAAGAACTGGCGCCCGGCAACCCAACTCGTCCACGGCGGGACCACCCGCTCGCAGCACGGCGAGACCTCCGAAGCAATCTTCCTGACGCAGGGCTTTGTCTATGACAGTTCGGAGGCGGCCGAAGCCCGCTTCAAGGGCGAGACCGACGGCTTCATCTATGCCCGCTACGGCAGCCCGACGAACGACATGTTCGAGAAGCGCATGTGCATGCTCGAAGGCGCCGAGGATGCGCGCGCCACTGCCTCCGGCATGGCGGCCGTCTCGTCGGCGATCCTCTGCCAGGTCAAGGCGGGCGACCACATCGTCGCGGCGCGCGCCCTCTTCGGCTCCTGCCGCTGGGTGGTGGAAACGCTCGCCCCGAAATACGGGATCGAATGCACGCTGGTCGACGGCCGCGACCTTGCCAACTGGGAAAACGCGGTCCGCCCGAACACCAAGGTGTTCTTCCTAGAGAGCCCGACCAACCCGACACTCGAAGTGATCGACATTGCCGGCGTCGCCAAGCTCGCCAACCAGGTCGGCGCCAAGGTCGTCGTCGACAATGTCTTCGCCACGCCGCTTTTCCAGAAGCCGCTGGAACTCGGCGCCCATGTCGTCGTCTATTCCGCCACCAAGCATATCGACGGCCAGGGCCGTTGCCTCGGCGGCGTCGTGCTGGCCGACAAGGCGTGGATCGACGAGAATCTGCACGACTATTTCCGCCACACCGGCCCCGCCATGTCGCCCTTCAATGCCTGGACGCTGCTCAAGGGCATCGAAACGCTGCCGCTGCGCGTCAAGCAGCAGACGGACAACGCCCGCCGCATCGCCGACTTTCTTGCCGAGCAGCCGCAGGTGGCGCGCGTCATCTATCCGGGCCGCAAGGACCATCCGCAGGCCGACATCATCGCCAAGCAGATGAGCGGCGGCTCGACGCTGGTCGCCTTCGAACTGAAAGGCGGCAAGGAAGCTGCCTTCGCGCTTCAGAACGCGCTCGAGATCTCGCGGATTTCCAACAATCTCGGCGATTCGAAGAGCCTCATCACGCATCCGGCAACGACGACGCACAAGAACCTCACCGACGAGGCCCGCGCCGAACTCGGGATCTCGGCCGGCACGGTGCGCTTCTCGGCCGGCATCGAGGACAGCGACGATCTGGTCGAGGATTTCGCCAAGGCGCTGAAGTCGGTTCGGGCCTGAGCGGCGCCGCAGCATAAGTGGAAACCGCCCTCGTAACGCGGGCGGTTTTTCATCGTCCGTCGCGAAAGATCAGGCGCGCAAGAACGATCCGCGACAGGGCGGTGTAAAGGCAAAGGGCGGCGAATATCACTGCCAACGCCGAGAACCAGGCTGGAAAGAGGCAAGCGACCAGAAAGAAGGCGATCGTCTCGGTCGCCTCCGCAAGGCCGGTCGTGAAATAGATCGACTTCGCGCCGCGGATCTCGGTCGACAGCGCCCGCTTCTCGGCGATCGCGGCGAAGGCAAGGAAGCTCGAGCCATTGACATAGAATGAAAAGAGCAAGAGCCCGCCGGCGAGGCCGTTGGCCGTCGGATCGGCAACGATGAAGGCGAGCGGGATCGCGCCATAGAAGGCGAAGTCGAGGACGATGTCGAGAAAACCACCGAAATCGGTCTTGCGGCTCGCACGCGCCACCGCCCCATCGAGGCCGTCGCAGAGCCGGCTCAACAGGATGAGAGCCGCGGCCGCAAGATAGTCGTGCCGGGCAATGAGGACGGCCGCGGCAAGTCCCAGACAAAGGCCGCAGATCGTGATCGCATCGGCGCTCAAGCCGCGCTTGGCGAGCGCCGCACCGAGCCGGTTCAGAATGGGATCGAGATGCCTGCGCACCGCACCGTCGAGCATGTTTGCCTGCCTTGCATGAAATTCGTAACGGCCGGTATAATCTTGCCGTTATTCTTCACGAAACCTTATCGCCGTATGATACTCGAGCAATTTTGAAACAGGATGTCGAACATGTACCGCGCACTGACTCGCGACATAGAAGTCACGGTGGAGCCGTACTATCTCGAAGAACAGTCGGATCCGGATGACAGCCGCTATGTCTGGGGCTACCGCATCGTCATTTCGAACCATTCAGGGACAGCGGTGCGGCTGATGACCCGCTATTGGCACATCACCGACGAGAACGGCCAGGTGGACGAAGTGAGCGGTCCGGGCGTCATCGGCGAGCAGCCGCTGCTCAACCCGGGCGACACCTACGAATACTCTTCCGGCTGCCCGCTCGACACGCCGTCGGGCGTCATGTTCGGCCACTACAGCATGGAGGCCGAAGACGGAGAAACCTTCAACGTGGCCATCCCCGCCTTCTCGCTCGATTCTCCCGGACTGGTGCGTACCTTGAACTAAGGGTCTAATTCTTACTGAGAGCGCACTTCGCTCGCCTCGAAGCGGTAGTTGGTGGAGCAGAACTCGCAGGTGACCTTGATCTGGCCGTCCTCGATGCTGTGCTCGATGTCCTCGTCGCTCAGTCCCTCAAGGACCTGGCGTATCTTGTCGCGCGAGCAGCTGCAGCGATCATAGACCGCCTGGGGCTGATAGACGCGCACGCCCCGCTCATGGAACAGCCGATACAGCAGACGCTCCGTGCCGACCATCGGGTCGGTCAGTTCATCGGTATCGATGGTCTCGACCATCACCTTGGCTTCAGCCCAGAGATCGTCGTCCTCGAAGAGCAGGCCGGCATCGCTATCGTCGCCATCGCCGCCGGGTAGGTCCGGCTGGCGCATGCGGTCGGGAGCCTCTGGCAGGAACTGCGCCACCATGCCGCCGGCGCGCCAGCGATGCCGCGGTTTGCCGTTTTCGTCCCGGTCGAGCAGTTCGGCGACGGCAAGGCGAACCTTGGTCGGTATCTGTTCCGATTGGCGGAAATAAACCGCTGCGATCTCCTCCAGCGTCGCGCCGTCGAGCGCCACGATGCCCTGGTAGCGTTGGGTGTGGGCGCCCTGGTCGATGGTAAAGGCGAGGATGCCGTTGCCGAGCAACTCGTGCGGCTGCGTGCGCCCGCCATTCTCGGCGGCGGCAAGCGCCTCTTCGTCATAGCGCGCATAGGCGCGAACCCGATCCGGGGTGGAGAAATCGGCGACGACGAGGTCGACCGGCCCATCACCCTGGGTCTGGACGATCAGCTTGCCCTCGAACTTGAGCGAGGTTCCAAGCAGAACGGTCAGCACGACCGTTTCGGCAACGAGCCGCGCCACCGGCAGCGGATAGCTGTGCCGCTCAAGGATCGCGTCGAGCATCGGACCGAGCTGCACGGCCCGTCCCCGTACGTCGAGACCCTCGACCTGGAAGGGAACGACGTGGTCGTCACCGGCAAAATCGAACTCGCCAAGTCCCGGTGCTGTCTCTGTCATCGTTTGCTCCTTGCATGGATCACGACGGCCGAGGCAACCCGAAATCGTCGTGATCGAACTTCCAATTGTGTGCGGTGCAAGCGGAAAACCGCGTACTCCCTTCGCCATTCCTGTACTTCGTTGCATCTCTATCGAGAGGCGCAACGGGTGCATGACGTCTTGAATTGCTCGTGACATCGAGAGCGCCGATCGACGCACTCCGTCTCTAACTGCCGCTTATGCCATTTGATCCCGCTGTGAACGGATTTGTCCAGCAGGCACATGCGAGGCCCGAGAACGCCTCTGAGGCGATGTCTCCGCCAAAGCGCGCTCGCAACACCGGCGCAAGGGCCGGCATCTCCCGCATGCCGCCTAAATTGTGTCGCCGCGTCCCGAATTCAATAGCCGCGCCCGCACCCAGGCTCCGCCCAACCGCTATCAGACGACGCCCAGGCACCAGGCGAGGATCGACTTTTGCGCGTGCAGCCGGTTCTCGGCCTCGTCGAAGACGACGGACTGGGGGCCATCGATGACCTCGTCGGTGACTTCCTCGCCGCGATGCGCCGGCAGGCAATGCATGAACAAGGCTTCGGGCGACGCATGCTTCATCAGCGCCTCGTTGACCTGATAGGGCTGGAAGACGTTGTGTCCCCGGGCGCGATGCTCCTGGTTCATGGACACCCAGGTGTCGGTGACGACGCAGTGGGCGCCCGCAACCGCCTGCTCCGCCTCATGGCAGAGGAGGATTTCGCCACCATTGTTGCGCGCCCAGTTGAGGAACTTGTTCTGCGGCTCGGAGCCGAGCGGCACCGCCATGTTCATCTTGTAACCGAAGCGTGCCGAGCCTTCGATCAACGAATGGAGCACGTTGTTGCCGTCGCCCGTCCAGGCGATCGTCTTGCCTTTGACCGGTCCGCGATGCTCCTCGAAGGTCATGATATCGGCCATGATCTGGCAGGGATGCGTGTCGTCGGTCAGGCCGTTGATGACCGGAACGGTCGCGTGCTCGGCCAATTCCAGCAGCCGGCGATGATCAGTCGTGCGGATCACGATCGCATCGACGTAGCGGGACAGCACCTTGGCGGTGTCGCCGATCGCCTCGGCGCGGCCGAGCTGCATTTCGGTGCCCGACAGGAACAGCGTCTCGCCGCCCAGCTGCCGCATGCCGACATCGAAGGAAACGCGGGTGCGGGTGGACGGCTTCTCGAAGATCATCGCCAGCATCTTGCCGTCAAGCGGCTTCTCGGCCGTTCCGGCCTTGGTCGCCGTCTTCCGCAGGAGTGCATCGTCGATGATCGTGCGCAGGTCGGCGCTTGTCATTGCCGAGAGATCGAGGAAGTGTCTAGAGGCAGTCATAAAGCTGTATTTCCTGTCATAAACCGGTAATCGACCATACTATCCGCGCCGCTTTCAACCCGTCGCGATCTCAAGCCGCGGCCGTGCCGCTCTTGGCCCGGACCTTTTCGGCAGCGCGTTCAAGCCGCGCCAGCCCCTCTCGTGCCTCGGCGGCAGTGGTGATCAACGGCGGCAACAGCCGCAGCACGTTTTCGCCAGCCGGCACGGCGAGCAGCTTCTCGGCCCGGATCGCCTTCAGCACATCGGCGGACGGCACCTTGGCCTTGATGCCGAGCATCAGCCCGTCGCCGCGGATCTCCTCGATCACATCCGGGAAGCGGTCCTTTAGCGAGGCAAGCCCCTGGCGGAACACGAGCGCCACGTCCCGGACATTCTCCAGAAAGCCTTCGGCAAGGACGACGTCAAGCACCGCATTGCCGACGGCCATCGCCAGCGGATTGCCGCCATAGGTCGAGCCATGGGTGCCGGCCACCATGCCGGCAGCCGCCGCTTCGGTCGCCAGGCAGGCGCCGAGCGGGAAACCGCCGCCGATGCCCTTGGCAACGGCCATGATGTCCGGCTTGATGCCGGACCATTCATGGGCGAAGAGCTTGCCGGTGCGACCGACGCCGCACTGGACCTCATCGAGGATCAAAAGCAGGCCGAACTCGTCGCATAGCGCACGCAGCTCCTGCATGAACTCTTTCGGGGCCAGGCGAACGCCGCCCTCGCCCTGGATCGGCTCGATCAGGATCGCCGCCGTCTCGTCGTTGATCGCGTTCTTGACGGCGGCAAGGTCGCCGAACGGTACCTGATAGAAACCGGGGGCCTTCGGGCCAAAACCCTCGATATACTTCTGCTGGCCGCCGGCCGCGATCGTCGCAATGGTACGGCCGTGGAAAGCGCCTTCGAAGGTGATGACGTGGAAGCGCTCCGGATGCCCCTTGGCGAAATGGTGGCGGCGCGCCGTCTTGATCGCGCATTCGAGCGCTTCGGCACCGGAGTTGGTGAAGAACACGCGATCGGCAAAGGTCACGGCCGTCAGCCGCCGCGCCAGGCTCTCCTGGCCGGGAATGTCGTAGAGGTTCGACACATGCCAGAGCTTCTCGGCCTGGCCCTTGAGTGCCTCGACGAGATGGGGATGGGCATGACCGAGCGAATTGACCGCGACGCCGGCTGCAAAGTCGAGATAGCGCGTGCCGTCTTCGGCGATCAGCCAGACGCCCTCGCCTCGCTCGAAACGCAACGGCGCACGCAGATAAGTGTCGTAGAGCGGCGTTGTTGCGGCCATGGTCAGCGTCTCCTTCGTCCGTCGGCATTACGGGCATATCAGCCCGATAAAAATCAAAAATGCCGCCTTTCGGCGGCGCAGGCACTATTCCCATTTCGCGGCGCCATGTCAACAAAACCAAGGCTTGCAGCCACTTCCGCGAGAGAGATTCCGCAATGCGAAAAAATCGCCCAGCAGGGCTTGCAAAAATGCAACTATCCGACAGCAAGTTGGGGAAAACCGCAAAATCGATTCGGCGCGATTCCGGCGACTCTTGCCACGGAGTCACCCTGCCGGTAGGTTAATATTCAATTACTAGACGCATGCGGCGGACCTAGTCACCAAAATAGTTATCGCGTTGCAACTCCGGGGCTTTTCCGGAGAAGGGTGATGGATTCTGCCATCCCAACGCCGAGAACGGGGAGTGCAGAGATGAACTGGACTGACGAGCGAGTGGAAAAGCTGAAGAAGCTTTGGTCGGAAGGCCTGAGCGCGAGCCAGATCGCAGCGCAGCTGGGAGGCGTCAGTCGTAACGCGGTCATCGGCAAGGTTCACCGGTTGAGCCTGCCGGGCCGCGCCAAGGCCGGCGGAACGACCGCGACGGCTCGCCCCAAGCGGACGACTTCGGCGCCGCGCGCCCCGAACTACGCTGCGCGCGCCGTGACCCGGACCGTCACCCGCACTGCCGGCGCGACCGTACTCAAGGAAGAGGTCGCCGTCGACCTGGTGGCAGAGCAGGAGCTCTCCATTGACACGAACATCATCGTGCCGATGTCGCGCCGGCTGGAGCTTACCCAACTCACCGAGCGGACCTGCAAATGGCCGATCGGCGACCCGCTCAAGGAAGAGTTTCACTTCTGCGGCAACGACTCGCCGGAAGCCTCGCCCTATTGCAGCTACCACGCGCGTCTCGCCTATCAGCCCTCGGCCGAGCGGCGCCGCATGCGCTGACGGTTGGCGATTGGTTTAGAGCTGAAGAAAGCACGAAGGGGTCCTTAGGACCCCTTCTCTCTTCGGGAAATCGGCAGTGTGCACTGGGACGACGTGCACTGGGACGACAGCGTAAGCCTCAGCTTTCCAGCGAATAGCCGGCGCCGCGCACGGTCCTGATCACGTCGGGCATGTTGGAGAAATTCAAGGCCTTGCGCAATCGGCCGACATGGACGTCTACGGTCCGTTCGTCGACATAGATGTCGTGCCCCCAGACGCCGTCGAGTAGCTGTGAACGGGAGAAGACGCGGCCCGGCGAGGACATCAGGAATTCGAGGAGTCGGAACTCCGTCGGACCGAGCCGCACTTCGCGGCTGCGGCGGTGCACGCGATGGGTCTCGCGGTCGAGCTCGATATCGCCGCAGCGAAGCACCGTCGAGAGTACCTCCGGCTTCGCCCGCCTGAGCATCGCCTTCACCCGGGCCATCAGTTCCGGCGTCGAGAACGGCTTGACGACGTAATCGTCGGCACCGGTCGCCAGCCCGCGCACCCGCTCGCTTTCCTCGCCGCGCGCCGTCAGCATGATGATCGGCAGGCGTTCCGTCTCCGGCCGTTGCCGGAGACGGCGGCAAAGCTCGATGCCGGAGACGCCGGGAAGCATCCAGTCAAGGATCAGAAGGTCGGGCAGGCGTTCCTGCAGGCGAATTTCCGCCTCGTCGCCGCGAAGGATCGTATCGACCTCGAAGCCCTCGGCCTCGAGATTGTAGCGCAGGAGAACGCTTAGAGCTTCCTCGTCCTCGACAACTGCTATCTTCGGCAACATTCAGCTACGACTCCTTGCCTGGATTCATAGATTCGGGACCGCCTGGCTCAGTCGGTGACGGAACCCAGCGACGATGTCGTGTCGTCCTTCGGCCTTTCGCCTACCGGCTGGGCGCCCGTCGCCATGTAGTAGATCGTCTCGGCGATGTTGGTCGCGTGGTCGCCGATGCGCTCGATGTTCTTGGCGCAGAAAAGAAGATGCGTGCAGGGCGTGATGTTGCGCGGATCTTCCATCATATAGGTCAGAAGCTCGCGGAACAGCGACGTGTAGATCGCATCGATCTCCTCGTCGCGTTCGCGGATGCTGTTTGCCTTTTCCGGCGAGCGTGAGGCGTAGACGTCGAGGACTTCCTTGAGCTGCACCAGGGCGAGTTCGGCAAGATGCTCGAGGCCGCGCGCCAGCTTGCGCGGGATGCCGGAGCCGGCAACGGCGATGACACGCTTGGCGGTGTTCTTGCCAAGGTCGCCGACGCGCTCCAGATCGGCCGCGATCCGGATCGATCCCATGATCTCGCGGAGATCCGCGGCCATGGGCTGACGCTTGGCGATGGTAACGATCGCCTTTTCACCGATCTGGCGCTCGGCGTCGTCAAGGATGGTGTCATCCGAGATGACTTTCTGGGCAAGCGCCAGGTCGGAGTTCACCAGAGCTCGGACGGAGTCCGCCACCATCTGTTCGGCGAGCCCTCCCATCTCGGAAATCCGGCGCGTGAGATATTTCAGCTCTTCATCATAGATGGAGGTGATATGGGTGGACATGATCGTCGATCCTTGCAGGCGCGGTCAGGGTTGGCGTTGGGGCACGGCTTTCGGCATCAGCCGAAGCGGCCCATGATGTAGTCCTGGGTGCGCTGGTCATCCGGATTGGTGAACATCTTGTCGGTATCGTTCTCCTCGACGAGATTGCCGAGATGGAACATCGCGGTGCGCTGCGAGACGCGGGCCGCCTGCTGCATCGAATGGGTCACGATGACGATGGTGAAATTCGCGCGCAGCTCATGAATGAGTTCTTCCACCTTGGCGGTGGCGATCGGGTCAAGGGCCGAGCAGGGCTCGTCCATGAGGATCACTTCCGGGCTGACGGCAACGGCACGGGCGATGCAGAGGCGCTGTTGCTGGCCGCCGGAAAGACCGGTTCCCGGCTCCTGCAGGCGATCCTTCACCTCATTCCACAGACCCGCCTTCTGCAGACTGGTTTCGACGACCTCGTCGAAATCGGCCTTCGAGCGGGCCAGACCATGGATGCGCGGACCGTAGGAAACGTTCTCATAGATCGACTTCGGGAACGGATTAGGCTTCTGGAAGACCATGCCGACGCGGGCGCGCAGTTCCACCACGTCGATAGACGGATCGTAGATGTCGTCCTCGTCGAGAGTGATCCGGCCGGTGACACGGCAGTTCTCGATCGTATCGTTCATGCGGTTCAACGTGCGCAAGAAGGTCGACTTGCCGCAGCCGGACGGGCCGATCAGCGCCGTCACGGTGTTTTCGCGAATATTCAGGTTGACGTCGAAGAGCGCGCGCTTCTCGCCGTAATAGACCGACACATCCTTGCCGATCATCTTGTAGGGCACTGTATTCATTTTCTGATCCAGAGCTTTTTCGACTGCAGCTTCCGACATGATGTTCATAGTCCTTACCCCACTACCAGCGGCGCTCAAAGCGGCGCCGCAAGAGAATTGCGCCCAGGTTCATGAAGACGAGGAAGATCAGAAGAATGATGATCGCCCCGGATGTGCGCTCGACAAAGGCGCGCTCCGCCTCGTTCGCCCACATGTAGATTTGCACCGGCAGCGCCGTGGACGGCTCCAGCGGCGATCCCGGAAAATCGACCACGAAGGCGACCATGCCGATCAAGAGCAGCGGCGCGGTTTCGCCGAGGGCGTGCGCAAGGCCGATGATCGTTCCGGTCAGGATGCCGGGCATGGCAAGCGGCAGCACGTGGTGGAAAATCGTCTGCATCTTCGATGCGCCGAGACCGAGCGCAGCGGAACGGATTGACGGCGGCACGGCCTTCAGGGCGGCGCGTGTGGCGATGATGATCGTCGGCAGCGTCATCAAGGTCAGGACGAAACCGCCGACGAGCGCGGCCGATCGCGGCATGCCGGCAAAGTTTATGAAGACGGCGAGTCCGAGAAGGCCGTAGACGATCGAGGGCACCGCGGCGAGATTGTTGATATTGACCTCGATCAGGTCGGTGAGCCGGTTCTTCGGCGCGAATTCCTCGAGATAGATCGAGGCGGCGACGCCGATCGGCAGCGACAGGACCAGGACGATCAGCATCATGTAGAGGGAGCCGATCAGGGCGACGCCAACGCCCGCCGCTTCAGGACGGCTCGATGCGCCGAAGGCAAAGATACCCGTGTTGAAGCTCTTCTTGAGTACGCCCGCATCGGCGAGCTCGTTCATCCAGGCAACCTGCTGGTCCTTGACCTTGCGGTTGGTCTCAGCGACCGAGAGATCGATCTGGCCCTTGAAAGCGGAATCGATGTTCGCCTCGGCAAGCAGCGTCACCGGCACCGTCTTGCCGATGATCGACGGATCGGCGACGACCATGTTGCGCAATTGCGTGCGGGCGCTGGCGGAGATCATGTCGGTCGCCTGCTTGACCAGAGGCCGCTTTTTCGCGTCGAGCCCGAGTTGCTTGACGAGCGCATCGCGGACGAGCAACGGATAGTTGGCCGTCATCAACTGCTTGGCGTCGGTCGAGCGCTCGTTCTTAGGATCGATGACCTTTTCGGAAAACTCGATCGGCAGCGTGATCGTCGTCTGCAGGAATGCCGTGTAGCCATTCGAGACGACCGTCGAGACGAGGAGCGCGAGGAAGAACAGACCGAGGACGATGGCGCTGATGCCATAGGCCCGGAAACGGCGCTCGGCAGCATAGCGGCGCTTGATACCGATGTCGCGGCGGGTTTCGGCAGGACGGGTGGAGACCCTTACCGTCGGGGAAGCAAGGTCGGTCATTCGTACTGTTCCCGGTATTTGCGCACGATATAGAGCGCGTAGATGTTGAGGCAGAGCGTGATTACGAAGAGCGTGATGCCGAGCGCGAAGGCGACCAAGGTCTGGGGCGACGTGAACTCCAGGTCACCCGTCAGCTGGTGAACGATCTTCACCGTTACCGTCGTCATCGGCTCGAAAGGCGTGAGTTGCATGCGCGCCGCCACGCCCGCTGCAAGCACGACGATCATCGTCTCTCCAACCGCGCGGGATGCCGTCAGCAGCAGCGCACCGACAATGCCAGGCAGGGCGGCGGGCAGGATGACCTTCTTCACCGTCTCCGAACGCGTCGCTCCAAGACCGAGCGAGCCGTCCCGCAATGCGCGCGGAACCTGCGTGATGATATCGTCGGAGAGCGACGAGACGAAAGGTATCAGCATGATGCCCATGACGATGCCGGCCGTCAGTACGCTCTGCGCCTGGATGAAGTTCTGGTAGTTGCCGGTCAGGAGGCCGTTCAGTTGCGTCGAGATATCGCGCAGGAACGGTCCGACCGTGACGAGCGCAAAGAAGCCGTAGACGATCGTCGGGATGCCGGCGAGCACTTCGAGGAGCGGCTTCGCCGTCGAACGCAGCCGCGGGCTTGCGTACTCGGCCATGTATATCGCCGCGAAAAGACCAATGGGTACTGCAAACAGCATGGCGACGAAGGCGATATAGAGCGTGCCTCCGAGAAGCGGCAGGAGGCCGAACTGGCCCGAAGCGCCGCCGCTGCCGGCTGCCGCGAAACGAGGGTCCCATACCGTGCCGAAGAAGAACTCGAAGGGCGACACCATGCTGAAGAAGCGGCCCGCCTCCGACAACATCGAAGCGACGATACCAATGGTGGTGAGAATGGCGATCGACGAGGCAACGATCAGCGAAGCGAGCATCACGCGCTCCACCTGATTGCGGGCGCGGAAGCGGGTGGTGATGTTGCGGATGGCGTACACACCGCCAGCAACGGCAACGAGCAGCACGACCGCGCTCATCAGCCAGCGACTGTAGCTCCGCATGGCGTTGAATTGCTGCGCAGCCTCGATCATGTACGGCTCGCCTTCGCCTGCCAGCGCTACGCCCTTGGCGGCAAGCGTTTCGCGCAGGTTGGCCGAGCCATTTTCAAGCGCGGCGACTTCGGGGGCGTCCAGGCGGAGGAGACCGCCGGCCACCGATTTCACCTGCCCGAGCGCGAGTTGAACCGTTGCCGCGCCCTGGCTCTTTACCGTCTCGGGAAGAGACGAGCGGACACTGGAATCGATGTAAAGCGGTGAAGCGATCAGCCACGCGGCAAGCACAAGTGCCGCCGGCAACATCGCCCATATGGCGACATAGCTGCCATGGTAGCCGGGCAGGGAATGCAGGTCCGAGAATTTACCGCCGGACTGCGCGAGCGAGCGCGCACGGCCGGCAAAATAAGCAAGGAAACCAATCAAAGCTATGATCAAAAGAAGGAGCGAAGTACTCATCGGCACGTCTCCGCGGCAAAGACCGCCCTGGCCACCGGCAAATCGGATGAATGCGTGCCCCGGCGCAACGCAAGGTCGCGCCGGGGCGTGTCTTGATTAGAGCATGTTGCCGGCTTCGAAAGCCTTGCGGATTTCTTCACGCTCGGCATCCGGAGCAGCAACCAGGCCGTATTCGGCGAGCGGGCTGTCTGGGCCGATCATCTGATCGTCGATGAAGAACTCGACGTATTCCTTGAGGCCCGGAACAACGCCCATATGCGCCTTCTTGACGTAGAAGAACAGCGGGCGGGAAACCGGATATTCGCCCGAGGCGATCGTTTCGGTCGAGGGAACGACGCCGTTGACGGTCGCGACCTTCAGCTTGTCGGCATTGTTTTCGTAGAACGAAAGACCGAACACGCCGATACCGCTCTTGTTGGAGGCAATACGGGCGAGCGTTTCGGTGTAGTCGCCGTCGATGTCGACAGCCATGCCGTCCTTGCGGACAGCAACGCACTTGCTGAGCTGTTCCTTCGCATCGCTGACCGCAGCCTTGATGACATCCTTGGCGCCGGCTTCCTTGCAGCCCTCAGCAAGGATCTTCTCCTCGAAGACTTCGCGCGTGCCGTGCTTTTGGCCAGGAATGAAGGCGGCGATTTCGGCGTCCGGAAGCGAAGCGTCGACTTCCGACCACTTCTTGTAGGGGTTGGCAACGAGCTTGCCGTCGACGACGACTTCAGCGGCCAGAGCCTTGTAGAGGTGTTCCGGCTTCAGGGCGAGGTCGGCATTGCCGGCATCCGTCGCGAAAACGATACCGTCATAACCGATCTTGACTTCCTGGATCTCGGTGACGCCGGCTGCCTTGCAGGCCTCGACTTCGCTGTCCTTGATCTTGCGCGAGGAGTTGGCAATGTCGATCGTGTCTTCGCCGACGCCCTTGCAGAATTCCTTCAGACCGGCGGAAGAGCCGCCGGACTCGACGACCGGGGTCTTGAAGTCCGGGAACGTCTCGCCGAAGGTCTCGGCGACGATCTTTGCGTAGGGAAGAACGGTCGAGGAGCCAGCGACCTGGATCTGGTCGCGAGCTGCTGCGGCGCCCGCGAAAGCGGCGGATGCAACCAGCGCCGCTACAGTGAGTTTAAGGACTTTCATTGATGTTCTCCCGGAATGGGCTCGTGTTGGTGCGCTAAGGATCCAGCGCTCTCTTCGCCGTCTGATCGGCCGCCCTAGTTAGCCGCCGATGGCTACAGGTTTTATGTCAATTCGATGAAACATTTATGACAGTCTATGTCATTGAAGATGCAACGAGATTCAGGTCCGCCGCAGCGTAGCACCACTTTTGTGTCAGAAGCGGACCGTGAAGACGGTGCCCTTGCCGACCTCCGATTGAATGACCAGGCGGGCACGGTGGCGGGTCAGTATATGCTTGACGATGGCAAGCCCGAGCCCAGTCCCCTTTTTCGACCGGCTCGCCTCCACATTGACCCGGTAGAAACGCTCGGTGATCCGCGGCACATGCTCGGCGGGGATGCCAGGACCGTAATCGATGACCGCTATCTCCGCTTGGCCCCCATAGCCCGTCAGCCGCACGTCGACCTTCTTGCCTTCCTGGCCATATTTGCAGGCGTTCTCGATGAGGTTCTCGAAGACCTCGATCAGCTCGTCGCGATCGCCCTGGACGAAGACCGGCTCCTCTGGCACGTCGAGCGAGATAGTGACGTCGAGATCGCTTGCCAGCGGCGCAAGGCTGTCGCGCACATGCCCGAGCAGCGGCACCAGATCGACGGTGTCTTCCGGGGCGATGTGCGACTTCAATTCCAGCCGCGACAGAGATAGGAGATCATCGACAAGGCGGCTCATGCGGGTCACCTGCTCATGCATGATGCCGAAGAATTTCTGCTGCGCCTTCGTGTCGTTCTTCGCCGGCCCTTCCAGCGTCTCGATGAAGCCGCGCAGCGAAGCGAGCGGCGTGCGCAGCTCGTGGCTGGCATTGGCGACAAAGTCGGATCGCATCCGGTCAATGCGGCGGGTCTGCGAGATGTCGCGATAGGTCAGCAGGAAAACGCGGCCGCTGGGAACCTCGCCGCCGACATCCGCCGGAGCCACTCGGACCACATAGACCGCGTCCGAAGGCAACCGTTCCGAATGCTCGATCTGATTGATCTTGCCCGTCGCGATGGTCTCGCGCACCATGTCGAGTATACCGGGGGAGCGGACGCGCGCAGAAAGGTAGCTTTCCGGGGGAATTGTGCCGAACGCCTTCTCGGCGGCGGCATTCTGGAAAAGGACGGTTTCGTCCGCGGCGATGACGAGCACCGGCATATCGAGCGCGTTCAGCACGGGGATCAGCGGGTCCGGCCGCTTCTCCGTTACCCTCGGCACTGCCTCTGGCACCGGCTCTACCGATGGCGCACGTCGTTTGAGAAGGGCCGCCACCAGGACAATCCAGAAGGGAAGCACGGCCAGGACATGGATACCGGCAAGGGCGGCGAGGACGGCAAGCACGATGGAAAGGCCGAGAATCCCGCGCTCTGCCTTCAGCTTCGGCTTGAGGCCCTGCCAGAACACCTTCGCGCTATCCAAGACGATGCCCTCGTTGTCCAATTTGCCGCCTCCCGAACCATAAGGAACTTCACGCCCGAAGGTGGAGAGGTCCCGGCCGGAAATCGAATCAGCATTCCGGCCCACCCGCTCCGGCCACGAGGGGATAGCGGCGCTTCATGACATGATTTTCACGACATGCTTGAATCTGCAATGTAATTATGGCCTCCTCCACTGCATCCAAAGTGCTACGGCGACCCTCGTGGGTCTGAAAAGACGCACGGCGTTGTAGCGAAATCCACGTCAGCGGGAGGAAGGCATATGGCTCTCGAACAGGCACCGACAGCGGGCGCGCCGGGAAGCCGGGCGGTCGAGCTTGCGATCGGCGGCAAGACCCGGGTGTTCGATATCGACAATCCGGAACTGCAGAAGTGGATCGACGACGAAGCCTTTTCCTCCGACGACTATCCTTATGAGAAGAAGCTCGGCGAGGAGGAATACGAGGAAACGCTGACGAAATTACAGATCGAGCTCGTCAAGGTGCAGTTCTGGATGCAGGCGACCGGCAAGCGCGTCATGGCCGTGTTCGAGGGGCGCGATGCGGCCGGCAAGGGCGGCGCCATCCATGCGACGACGGCCTATATGAATCCCCGTTCCGCGCGCGTCGTGGCGCTCACCAAACCCACCGAGACCGAGCGCGGGCAGTGGTATTTCCAGCGTTATGTCTCGACTTTGCCGACGGCCGGCGAATTCGTTCTCTTCGATCGGTCCTGGTACAACCGTGCCGGCGTGGAGCCGGTGATGGGCTTCTGCACGCCGGAGCAATACGAGCATTTTCTCAAGGAGACGCCGCGTTTCGAGAAGATGATCGTCAACGAGGGCATCCAGCTTTTCAAATTCTGGCTCAATATCGGCCGGGAAATGCAGTTGAAGCGGTTTCACGACCGCCGGCATGATCCGTTGAAGATCTGGAAGCTATCGCCGATGGACATTGCGGCGCTCGGGAAATGGGACGACTACACCGAGAAGCGCGACCGGATGCTGAAGGAAACGCATACGGACCATGCGCCGTGGACCGTCATCCGCGGCAATGACAAGCGCCGCGCCAGAATCAACCTGATCCGCCACATGCTGACGAAGCTTGATTACGACGGCAAGGACAAGGCGGCGATCGGCAAGGTGGACGACAAGATCATCGGCTCCGGACCCGGCTTCCTCAGGTGACCGGCTTCCTCAGGCGAATTGCAGCGTCGCACGGCACCCGAGCGCCGCGCGACACCGGATCATTGTCCCGGCAGCACGCGGATCGCGAAGAGATCCAGGCTGTTGCCGGCGCCGCTGACATCGCTGTTGATCAGCAACTTTCCGGAACCGTCCGGCGCGACATCGCCGTCGAAACTGATCTTGAACAGCATGTCGACGCGCTCGTCATGCGCAGTGAAGCGATGACGACCGCAGGCGCCGAGCGCTGCGAAATCGCATTCGACCGAGAACTCCGTCGTCTTGCCCGGAAGCGCCTGGACGCTTAATGCCAGCGTCGAGGACTTGCCCGAAAGCTCTGCGAGGACATCGGCGGGAATGTCGATCGCCACCTCGCCCTCCTTCGCGGCAGCCGCCGATGTCAGCCGAATGCGTTCGCCGCCATCGTCGTCGAACGGCTCGGCGCTGGCGCGGGCGCCCGGCTTGATGGCCGCCGCATCCGCCGAGGTAAAGACCTCGATCCAATCGCCGGAGAAGCCCTCCTGCGCGCCCAGCGTCGGCAACCCGGCCGCGGCGGGGAAGTCCTCCGTCTCCACGACCGCGGGCGGATTGGCGATGTTGGTGTCGCGCTCGGCGGGCGATTTCAACAGATCATTGGTCTGAACCCACCACGCGCCCGCGCCGACGGCCGCGGCGAGGGTTGCGACGACCATGACCAAGGAGAGAAGACGACCGCGTCGGCGCTTGCGCGGACGCTTTTCGGTGACACCCAGATCCGGCGCGCTCGAACCGGGCGTTCCCGCGTCGGTGGACTTTTCGTCGCCGGCCACCGGCGGCGAGGAAAGCCTGGGCCCGTCGCGCTCCGGGCGCAGCGCGCCGAGTACGCCGAGGCCGCCGTCGCCGGTCGATACCGGCCGCGCCTCCGCCCTGAAACCCGGCTCCTGCTGCACCGGGGCGGTCGCGGCGGCAGAGTCTCGGGCCGCCGCATCGCCTTTGCCTTTCACGTCCGCGAGGCTCACGATCGGCGAAGCGACCCGCGCCTTCAGGGCCGCGCGCTCCTCCGTCTCGATCGCGTGAATGACCGCTTCCAGCCGGTGGCGCTGCTTGGCGATGATCTCCGGATCTTCGATCTCCTGCTTCTTGAGACCGTTTTCCAGCGCCTGACGGGCCGACTGATAGATCCGCGCGCGGACTTCCGCATTGCTCCGCTCCGAGCGTTCCAGTGCATTCCTGATCGCCGTCTCGAGTCCGCTCACATCACATCCTTCTGCACACCGAAGCCCTACGCCCCCACGGGCGTACGCATGATTGGCCCGCCTCTTCCCGCTGCACGCCGTTGGTTTTATTAACGATTGGGTAACCGCTGCTTTCGGAATCTGCAAGTCCGCCGGAGCTGCCGCGGGGTCTTCCGCGGGGAAAAGACGCTTGACCCGCCGAATTGCGCAGCGAAATACCTCTCTTTGCAAGCGCGGCCGTTGCTGCTATCTACATTGACGTTTACGCAAACGTCAAAAACCTGGGATGGAGAGAAATCTGATGCCGTTGCCGCCCATTCTTTCCGGAATGACGAGACTGCCGGTCGTTGGCGCTCCGCTTTTCATCGTCTCGCATCCCCGGCTGACGATTGCGCAATGCAAGGCGGGCGTCATCGGCGCTTTCCCGGCACTCAACGCCCGTCCGCAGGCACAGCTCGACGAATGGCTCGCCGAGATCACCGAAACGCTCGCCGACCACGACGCCAAGCATCCCGACCGGCCAGCGGCGCCCTTTGCCGTCAACCAGATCGTTCACAAGTCGAACACCCGTCTTGAACAGGACCTGATGCTCTGCGTCAAATACAAGGTGCCGGTCGTCATATCCTCGCTTGGCGCGGTCCCCGAGGTCAACGCCGCGATCCATTCCTATGGCGGCATCGTGCTTCACGACGTCATCAACAACCGCCATGCGAACTCGGCGATCCGCAAGGGCGCCGACGGGCTGATCGCCGTTGCCGCCGGCGCCGGCGGTCATGCCGGGACGCTCTCGCCCTTCGCGCTCATCCAGGAAATCCGCACCTGGTTCGACGGGGCGCTGCTTCTCTCGGGCGCGATCGCCACCGGCGACGCCATCCTCGCGGCGCAAGCGATGGGCGCCGACATGGCCTATATCGGCTCCCCCTTCATCGCCACCGAAGAGGCCCGCGCCAGCGACGCCTACAAGCAGATGATCGTCGACAGCAGCGCCGCCGATATCGTCTATTCCAACTATTTCACCGGCATCCACGGCAATTATCTCAAGGCCTCGATCCGCGCCGCCGGCATGGACCCGGATAGCCTGCCGGAGGCCGACCCGTCGAAGATGGATTTCGACCAGGCAACGGACGGGGCCAAGGCCTGGAAGGACATCTGGGGCTGCGGCCAGGGCATCGGCGCCATTCGCGAGATTGGAACGGTCGGCCAGTTGGTCGATCGGCTGGAACGCGAATATGACGCCGCCCGAGCCCGCCTCGGGCTCGCCTTCCCGCGCGGCCTTGATGCGCCTAAGGAATTTTCAAGTTCTCGAAACTGATGGCTTGAAATCTCGGCGCTTTGCGTTTATCAGCGCCTCACATTCGTTCCGCGGCCACGCTGCGGAACCGCTAATGCCGCTTTAGCTCAGTCGGTAGAGCACATCATTCGTAATGATGGGGTCACGTGTTCGAGTCACGTAAGCGGCACCATAACTTTCAAAGACTTAGCCAAACAGCCCGTCCTCTAAACCCTCCTCAACTTTGGCTGGGTAACGTTTTGGGTAACAGATCCGGTGGCAGGAAGCCGCTGATCACTTGCTCGTGCGTAAATTGGGGATCTCGGGCGTGACGCGGAAAAGTTCAGGGACACCCCATCCGTCAAAAATCGCGTAGACGCCTTCACCGGCGTAGCTCGAGACCGGCGCGAGAGCCGCGGGAAAAGCTGATGATGCCCTTAGCCGGGCCGCATTTTCGTTCTCCCCTCATCCAAAGCGCCCGCTGATTGGACGGGCGCCGAGTCGTCTCTGGGACTCTTCGCTCCTTGGGGATTCCGCATGGGGCACACTGCGCGGAGCGATTACGGATAACGCGTTGGGGCGTCGCAAAGTTTCCGCCGAGCGTCAGTAATTCACTGGGGGCATGGGACGTTAAGACCTTGGTCTTAGGAGACTCGCGACAAAGGTCTTAGCCCAATTTTTCCAGTGATTTAGCCGCTTGTTTTACCCCTTTGGAGGGGGCTGTAGTCCTTGACTGTAACGTGTGCTGTGAGACCCTTCAATCTGTGAGGTTGTAATGAATTGGGGGCAGGCATGGCGACAACAGTTCGCGCTGAGAAGGTGGGTACACAGATGTCCGACGGCGACATCGAGTCGGCGCTTGGCGTCGCCTGCGAATTGCTTGAGATGACGCACGAGGCGATAATCCGCCTCATCATTCGCGAATGGCTGGAGGAATACGGCTTACTGCCCATACATGATCTGGACGAGGGTAGCGAGACGGAGGAGAGCGCGTAGCCTTCAGGCTCTTTCCGGTACTCGACACGAGAACACGCCGAGATGAAGCGGGCGGGCATGTGGATGCGCTGTTTCTCCCAAGGTCGACATGACAAGGCGGCGATGTCCTTCGCCATACTTCTCGAGGATTCAGCACAACGTCGCGACGGTTCGCGTCTGCCCCGGCTTTGGCACATCACTCGTAATGATGGGGTCACGTGTTCGAGTCACGTAAGCGGCACCATATTCCACCAAACCTCACGTATAAAAATACCGCGTCAGGTGAAAAAACACCGGTGCGGCAAAACTCAGCGAATCCATGCGGTCGAGCACGCCGCCATGGCCGGAGATCATCGTGCCCCAGTCCTTCACGCCCATCGAGCGCTTGACCGCCGACAGCGCCAGGCCGCCGAGGAAGCCCATGGCGACGATGGCCAGCGCCATGGCGGCGGCCTCGAGCGGCGTGAACGGGGTTATCCACCAGAGGCCGGCCCCGGCGGCGACGGCGGAGAGGCCGCCGCCGACAAGGCCTTCGACGGTCTTAGACGGGCTGACGACGGGTGCGACCTTCGTCCGGCCGAACAGCTTGCCGGAGACGTACTGCATCACGTCGCTGAACTGCGCGACGGTGATCAGAAAGAAGAGCAGCAGGAACCCTTCGCGCGGGCGGCCGGGGATATCGAGCGTCAGCAGCGCCGGCGCGTGGCTGATGCAATAGACCGTCAGCATCAGCCCCCATTGGATGCGCGACACGCGCAGCAGGAACTGTTCCGGATCGCCCTTCAGCGCCGCTAGGCTCGGCAGCAGGAGGAAGCCATAGACGGGGATCAGGATGGTGAACAGCGCGTACCAGTCGATCCAGATCAGCCAGTATTGCAGCGGCAGCAGCACGTAGAAGGCGGCGACCAGCGGCAGGTGATCGGCGCCACGTGTCGGCGTCAGCGATGTGAACTCGCGCAGCGCATAGAAAGAGGTGAGCGCGAAAAGCACCACGGTTACGCCCCGGCCGAGGCCGAAGCTGACCGCGAAGATCGCGACCATCACCCACCAAGCTTTTATGCGGGCGTTGAGATTGTCGACCGTCGCCCGGCCGTTCTCGGAGGTCACCTTGCGCGACAGCGCAAAGCCGATCACCGAGGCGACGCCGAGCAGCGCCGAGATGCCGCCGAAGAGAATGAACAGCTTGTCGCTCAAAGACATGGCGGCCTCATGCAACCGGATCCGACGCCAGCGCGCCGACGGCGGCGCGGGCGCGTTCGAGAAATGCGTCCTTCTCTTCCCCCTGCCGCCTCGAGAGCGGCGCGCCGAAGCGAACCGTGCAGCTGATCGGGACCGGCAGGAAGGTTCCCTTCGGGAAGGCGCGCGAGGGATTGTCGAGATAGGTCGGGATCAGCTCGACCTCCGGGAATTCCTGCGACAGCCAGTAGAGACCGCTCTTGAACGGCCCCGGCAGTCGCTCGGTGCCGCGCGTGCCCTCGGGAAAGAGCACGAGCGACTCGCCCTCGGCGAGCACGCCGCGCAACGGAGCGAGCGCCGCCCCGGGCGGACCTTGCGTGGCGCGGTCGACGAGCACGGCATTCAGCACTTTCAGCGCGATGTGGCGGCGAACCCTGCCCTTGCCCCAATAGTCCGAGGCGGCGATCGGATGGGTTGAGCCGCGCAGCAGCCGCGGCAAGGCCGACCAGATCAGCAGCGTGTCGAGATGGCTGGCGTGATTGGCGAAATAGATGCGCTGGCGCGTATCCGGCGACGCACCGATCCAGTGCGCCTGCCCGCCGACGAGAAACCGTGTGAGGCCAATCAGCACGAGATCGATCACGGCTTTGCGGCTCCCGGGATGCGGGAAACGATTGCCCTCGTGCGGGTCCAGCAGGTGAAGAGCGCCCCGGCGAGGATGGTCCATCCAGTGGCGTAGAGCACGAAGCGCTCCGTCGTCAGCCAGGCTTCGCCGAGCGCCAGGACTGAAGCAAGGCTCATCAGCGCCATGCGGTGCTGCTTGGCCATGGGACCGCGAAAGTCCTGGGCCTGGCCGAGCGAGCCGCCGAAGACACGCACATAGGCGGTCAGGGCCGCGGCAAGCGCGCCCGCCCAGCCGAGCCAGCCGGCGCCGGCGGCGTAGCCGAGCGCCACGATCAAAAGCGTGTCGGCGACGCGATCGGGAAACTCGTTGTAGAGCGCGCCGACCGGCGAGCCGCGGCCGCCCTCGACCGCCACCATGCCATCAAGCAGATTGCAGAGAAGCCGCAACTGGATGCCGGCGACGGCTGCGAGATAAAGCGGGGGCCAGCGCGTCGCAAAGAAGAGAGCAGCGGCGCCGATCGCGGCGAAGCCGACGCTCAGCACCGAAATTGCATTCGGCGTGATCGGCGTCTTGAGGAGCAGCGCCGTCAAGCGACGCGCGAAGCCGGTGTCGCGCGCCGCGATGGGACGCCGATCCGCGCCCGGCCTGCCGGGCTCTCCGCCATCCGGAGCGACATTCATCTTTGTGGACCCCAGCCCCTACAAATTTATGATTGCAATCCGTCATAAAACAACTTCGCGCCAAAGGCCATATGGCGGCCTCGCCTCAGTTCGAGGGCTCCGCTTCGGCGGCCGGGAAGCGCATGGAAATACGCGTCCCGCGGCGCCGGAGTGCCGGGCTCTCGGCCTTGATCCGCCCGCCCATCGCCTCGACGAAGGCCTTGCTGATCGTAAGGCCGAGGCCGGTGCCGAGCGAGCGTCCGTCCGACTTTCCCTTGCGGAAGAACTTGTCGAAGACGTGCTCGAGATCGGCGGGCGCGATGCCCTTGCCGAGGTCCGTCACCGACAAAACGACCTCGTCGCCCTCCCGCCGGGCATAGATGCTGACCGGTTCGTCGCCTCCGAACCGGTCGGCATTGTCGAGCAGATTGAAGAGGACCTGCCCGAGCAAGACGCTGTCGCCGCGCATCAACGGCAGATCTGCGGCGATGCTGGTCTCGAAAACCCGGCCGGGAAAGTATTTCCGTGCCCGTTCCACGGCAGCGTGAACGACATCCGCCACATCGACCCGATCGCGCCTGGCATTGATCGTCCCCGCCTCGATGCGGTTCATGTCGAGCAGGTTGGAGACGAAGTTCTTGAGCCTGCCGCTTTCTTCCTCGATCGAGTTCAGAAGTTCCCTCCGGCCCTCCTTAGGCATTCCTTCGCCGAGCTGGCGCAGCGTCGTCACTGCGCCGGTGATCGTTGTCAAAGGGGTCGTGAGCTCGTGGGAGAGCGACGAAAGCAGGGCGGCGCGGAATTTCTCGCCCTCGAGCTGGGCGGCCTGATCGAGGCTTTCGCGCGACAGTCGCGCGCGGTCGACGGCGATCGCGGTCTGATCGAGGATCGCGGCAAGGGCCCGTTCCTCGTTGATGTCGAGCGGTCTGTCCTCCTGCAGAAAGCCGCAAACGCCAACGACGCCCTGCGGGCTCATCAGCGGCCGGAACTGAAACGGGCTGTTCGGCAGCGTGCCGGTGTCGTTGCCGGCCGGCTCTCTCTTTTCGAATGTCCAGCGCGCCGCCATCATGTCGCTGACGCTAAGCTCGGTGTCCGGCGGCCAGGCCACGCTCAAAGCAATATCACCGTCTTCCGGCAGCAACAGCACGGCATTGCGCCTGAGCGTCGATTGCATCTGGGTGACGGCCGCCCAGAGCACGTCTTCGGCATTGGCGGTGCCGGAAAGCTTGCGGGAAAAGTCATAGAGCGCCTGCGTCGCCGTCGCCCGGCCCCTTGCGGTCTTCGCCTGATCGCGAATGCGCGAGGCAAGGCTGCCGGCCAGCGCCGCGGCCGCCAGGAAAACGAGGAGAGCGAAAACCTCGTGCGGCTCGGCCACCGTGAAGGTGCCGACCGGCTCGATGAAGAAGAAGTTGTATGCGACAACGGAAAACAGGGCCGCCGCCAGAGCCGCGAAGTAACCGGCGTAAACCGCCGAGGCGAGCACCGCGAGCAGATAGAGAAGCGAAATATTCTGCAGGATGATGAACTGCTCGATCAGCACGCCAAGTCCTGTCGCCAGCCCGACGGTGCCGCCGGCTATGCCGAGCGCTCGAGCCAGTCCCTCCGGCAGCAGCCGCTGGCTTCGCTGCCTCGTCTTGGCGGCCGGCTCGATCTTGCCGGTGACGAGATGAATGCCGATTCCCGACACGCGCCTGGACAGCGCGTCGGGCAAGGAGGCGCGAAACAGGCTCAGCGGGAACCAGTGGCGCCGGGCGCCGATGACGATCTGCGTCGCATTCTCGCGCCTTGCAAGTTTCAGGATCTCCTCGACGAAATCGCTGCCAATGATGCGGCGCGTCTCGGCGCCCAGTTGCTCGGCAAGACGGAAGGTCTCGTCAAGCTGCCGCATCGCCTCGCCATCGCCCGCCTCGCGATCCGCACGCTCGATGGAAACCACGATCCAGTCGGCGTTGAGGCCCGAGGCGAGCCGGCTCGCCGTCCTCACCACCTTTTCCGATAGCGGATCCGGGCCGATGCAGACGAGCAGCCTTTCGCCGGCCGGCCAGGGACCCTCAATGGCGTTCTGCTTGAGGTAGTCGACCATCTGGTCGTCGACCCGGTCGGCAGTGCGCCTGAGCGCCAGCTCGCGCAGCGCCGTCAGATTGCCGAGCCGGAAGAAGTGGTCCACGGCCCGCTTGGCATTGTCGGGCAGGTAGACCTTGCCTTCCTTTAGCCGGTCGATCAGCTCCGCCGGCGGCAGGTCCACCAGCAGCACCTCGTCCGCCCGGCTCAGAACCGTGTCGGGGATGCGCTCTCGCACGGGAACACCGGCGATCTGGGCGACGATATCCGACAGGCTTTCGAGGTGTTGAATGTTGAGCGCCGTCCAGACGTCGACGCCGGCATCCACCAGTTCCTCGATGTCCTGGTAGCGCTTGGGATGACGGCTTTCGCCGAGATTGGTATGGGCGAGCTCGTCGACGACGATGATCCGCGGACGGCGCGCCAATGCAGCGTCGAGATCGAATTCGTGGAGCGTGCGGCCGTTATGCGCCACGTCGCGGCGCTGCAGGACCTCCAGCCCATCGAGCAGAGCGGCGGTCTCGCTGCGTCCGTGGGTCTCGACAAGTCCGATGACGATGTCGGCGCCCTGCTCCTTGAGCCGCTGCGCCCGCATCAGCATGGCGTAGGTCTTGCCGACGCCCGGCGCGGCGCCGAGGAACACCGTCAGCTTCCCTCTCCCGCCCTTGTCGGCCAGCCCCAGCAGGGCATCGGGATCGGGGCGCCTTGCCTGGTCGCGATCAATCTCGGGCATTCAATCTCTCGAACTCTGTCCTCAGAAGGTTCACCCTACACAGGGGCACGCGGCCCGCCTGTGACCCCGGACAACCGTGCGACCGGCCCGCAGGTCGCCGGTCCTATTTCGCGGCAATGTCGACCCGGGAGATCGGCTTTGCCGTCGGTTCCGGTTGGTTCGCCACCTCATGCATCCACTCGCGCCAGATCGCGACGAGCAGCGCCATCAGCACCGGGCCGACGAAAAGGCCTAGGAAGCCCATCGTCTTGACGCCGCCGACGAGGCCGAAAAAGGTCGGCAGGAAGGGCAGCTTGATCGGGCCGCCGACAAGCCTCGGACGAAGCGTCTTGTCGACGATGAAGAGCTCGGTCGTTCCCCAGACAAAGAGCGCAACACCCTGCAAGAGCGAGCCGCTCGCCACCAGATAGATCGAAACGAGGGTGAAGCAGAGCGGTGCGCCGCCTGGAATGAGCGCCATCAGTCCAGTGATGATGCCGAGCGTCACCGGCGAGGGCACGCCGGCCAGCCAGTAGGCGACGCCGAGGACGATGCCCTCGCCGATCGCGATGATACCCATGCCGGTCACGGTCGAGCTGATGGTGAGCGGCACGACGCGCGACAGCCGCTCCCAGCGCATTGGGAAAATCTGTTCGCCAAGGCGATCCAACTGCTTCGAGAAGGAGTGGCCGTCGCGGTAGACGAAGAACAGGGTGATCAGCATGAACAGCAACGTCAGGAAGGACTGGAAGGCGGAGGCGCCGATCACCAGGACGCCGCGGTAGATGTTGCCGATATTGGAGCCGCTGACGAGCTGGACCAGCTCGCCAAGCGCGCCCGGATGGCCGACATATTTCACCCATTGCTGACCGAGCCAGGCGCCGGCCACCGGGATGGTCGTTAGCCAGGCCGGGACCGGCGCTCCACTGACGTTGGTTTGCACCGCCCAGACGAGCCAGTCGCGCACCTCGTCCACCGCGTAAGCCGCGGCGATCGAGATGGGCACGACGATAAAGGCGACGACCGAGGTGATGGCAATCGTCGCCGCGAGCGTCCGATTGCCGTTCAGGGCCTGAAGCAGCCGACGATAGATCGGCCAGCTGGCAAAGCCGATGACGACGGCGGCAAGCACCGGCACGACGAAGCCGTGGAAGAAATAGACGCCGGCAATGAGGACGAGGACGAGCATCCAGCGGGCGGCCGAGATCGGCAGGACGAGGGCCGAGCGCGAATGGGCAGGCTGCCCGAAGAGCCGCGGCTCCACCGGGGGATTTTCTCGCTCACGATTGCCCAATTGCACCTGTAGTCCTCCGTCTTTCAAGAACCTTACAACAATCCCGCAGCCTTGCCAGCCCGTCTCCTGCCTGGATGCGCGCTTTCGGCATGAGCAAGGTGGCGTCTCCAAAATCATCGCAATGGCCAGGGATCAATTCACAATTGCCGTGATCGTCTTTCACCGGGTCTAACGGACAGACATGACGGGGAGATTTCGCTTCGCCTGAAGACGACTGCGGCAAAATCCGTCACTCGCATGGGCATCCGCGTTATTGACGTTTACGTCAAGGTTATATAATTCCGATTAGTGCTTGAAGAGACGCTGCAAAAGCAGCATCTTCGCTCGGGAGGGAAGATCGGGAGGGATTTTTCTTCGCCGTGAGCAAGGCCGTTCGTTGCCACCAGAGGGAGAGAGATCATGGCGGAAGCAAGCATGCAGCAGGCGGGGTCCGGCGCGGGGAAAAACTGGATCAAGTCCTATCCGCCAGGTGTGCCCGCCGAGATCGGACCACTCCCCTACCGATCGCTCGGCGAGTTCTTCGACCATGCGGTGGCGCAGCATTCCTGGCGGCCCGCTTTCACCTGCATGGGCAAGTCGCTGACCTTCGCCGATCTCAACGTCCATTCGGGTCGAATCGGCGCCTGGCTGCAGTCGCTCGGTCTGGCGAAAGGCGATCGCGTCGCCGTCATGATGCCGAACATCCTGCAGAACCCGGTGATCGTCTACGGCATCCTCAGAGCCGGCTACACGGTCGTGAACGTCAACCCGCTCTACACGCCGCGCGAGCTCGAACACCAGCTGGTCGATGCCGGCGCCAAGGCAATCTTCGTCCTGGAAAACTTCGCCCATACAGTCGAGCAGGTCGTCGCCCGGACCAAGATAAAGCATGTGGTGGTCGCGACAATGGGCGACATGCTCGGGGTGAAGGGCCTGGTCGTCAACGTCGTCGTGCGCCGCGTCAAGAAGCTCGTTCCGGCCTGGTCGCTGCCGGGGCACCTCTCCTTCCGGACTGTTCTTGCCAAGGGCGAGAAGCTTTCGCTTGCGAAACCTAATGTCGCGCCTGGCGATGTCGCCTTCCTGCAATATACAGGCGGCACGACCGGCGTTTCCAAGGGTGCCACCCTCACCCATGCCAATCTTCTGTCCAACATGGCCCAGATGGGGATCTGGCTAAACACGGCCTTCCTGCGCAAGCCGCGGCCGGAAAACCTCACCTTCATGTGCGCCTTGCCGCTCTATCACATCTTCGCGCTGACGGTGAATTCGCTCATGGGGCTCGCGACCGGCGGCAACAACATCCTGATCCCCAACCCGCGCGACATTCCCGCCTTCGTCCAGGAGTTGGCCAAGTACAAGACCAACATCTTCCCCGGGCTCAATACGCTGTTCAACGCGCTGATGAACAATCCGGAGTTCCAGAAGCTCGACTTTTCATCGCTGATCCTGACATTCGGCGGCGGCATGGCGGTGCAGCGACCGGTTGCAGAGCGCTGGCTCGCCACGACGCACTGCCCGATCCATGAAGGCTATGGGCTTTCGGAAACTTCCCCGGTCGCCACCGCCAACCGGCTCGACACGGACGAGTTCACCGGCACGATCGGCATGCCGCTGCCATCGACCGAGGTCGAAATCCGCGATGACGACGGCAATACGCTGCCGACCGGCGAAATCGGCGAGATCTGCATCCGCGGCCCGCAGGTCATGGCCGGCTATTGGCAGCGCCCCGACGAGACGGCGAAAGCGATTTCGCCGGATGGTTTCTTCCGCACCGGCGACATCGGCTTCATGAACGCCGCGGGACTGACGAAGATCGTCGACCGCAAGAAGGACATGATCCTCGTTTCCGGCTTCAACGTCTTCCCGAACGAGATCGAAGAGGTCGTGGCAACCCACCCCGGCATCCTGGAATGCGCCGCCATTGGCATCGCCGACCCGCATTCCGGCGAGGCGGTCAAGCTCTTCGTCGTGCGCAAGGATCCGAACCTCACGGAAGGGGACGTAAAGCGCCACTGCGCCGAACACCTCACCAACTACAAGCGGCCGAGACACGTAGAGTTCCGCGACGAACTGCCGAAATCCAATGTCGGCAAGATTCTGCGCAAGGACTTGCGCGGCTAACCGAGGGAGAGCCCCTCATCCGGCCTGCCGGCCACCTTCTCGCCGCAGACGGGGCGAAGGGGACTCGCGGCAGCGCTCCAGCCAAAGTCCCCTCTCCCCACCTGCAGGGATGGGGCTATGGTGAGGGGCAGTTGCACCGCCTCCCGCCAGAGCGATGAGAACCGGCTTATTTCGCTGCAGTGCACACCTGCCCTTGATTTGCCACGTCGAAAGCGACTAGCTATCGCAGCCGATTTCCGATGCAAGGAGCCCTGCGATGAAAGCGCTTGTCGAAAACCTCAAAGCCACTGCACGCGAGACCAAGGCGACCGACATCCGTGCCGCCTTCGCCGCCGATCCGAGCCGCTTTTCGCGCTTCAGCACGAGACTCGGCGATCTGCTCCTCGATTATTCGAAATGCGCCGTGAACGACACGGTACTCGATGGTCTCGAGGCGCTGGCGAAGGCCGCCAAGGTCGAGGAGAAGCGTGACGCCATGTTGCGTGGCGACATCATCAACATCACCGAGGAACGCGCCGTCCTGCATACCGCGCTCAGGAACCGGTCGAACCGGCCGATCCTGGTCGGCGGTAAGGACGTCATGCCTGACGTCAACACCGTTCTCGACGCGATGGGCGCCTTT
The DNA here is from genome assembly GCF_000265205.3 of Sinorhizobium fredii USDA 257. NCBI lineage: Bacteria > Pseudomonadati > Pseudomonadota > Alphaproteobacteria > Hyphomicrobiales > Rhizobiaceae > Ensifer > Ensifer fredii. Next base: position 119,734 of record NC_018000.1, on the reverse strand, counting down.
GCCGACGACGTCCGTTCCGGCACCTTGAAGGGCGCCACCGGCAAGAAGATCACCGACGTCGTCAATATCGGTATCGGCGGTTCCGATCTCGGCCCGGTGATGGCGACGCTGGCGCTCGCGCCCTTCCATGATGGTCCGCGGCTGCATTTCGTCTCCAATGTCGATGGCGCCCATATCGCCGACACGCTGAAGCTCCTTGACCCGGAGACCTCGCTGTTCATCGTCGCCTCGAAGACCTTCACGACGATCGAAACGATGACAAATGCCGCCACCGCCCGCGCGTTCATCGCCGGCAAGCTCGGCGAGGCGGCAGTCGGCCACCACTTCGCAGCCGTCTCCACCGCCCTCGACAAGGTCGCCGCCTTCGGCATCGACGCCGCCCGCGTCTTCGGCTTCTGGGACTGGGTCGGCGGGCGCTATTCGATCTGGTCGGCGATCGGCCTGCCGCTGATGATTGCGATCGGCAAGGAAAATTTCGGCCGCTTCCTCGACGGTGCCCACGCGATCGACGAGCACTTCCGCACCGCTCCCGTGCGCGAGAACCTTCCGATGCTGCTCGGTCTCATTGGCTTCTACCACCGCAACGTTCTCGGCTATCCATCCCGGGCGATCCTGCCCTACGACCAACGCCTGACGCGCTTCCCGGCCTATCTGCAGCAGCTCGACATGGAATCGAACGGCAAGGCCGTCACACTCGACAGCAAGCCGGTGGAATTTGCGACCGGGCCGGTCGTCTGGGGCGAGCCTGGCACCAACGGCCAGCATGCCTTCTACCAGCTTATCCACCAGGGAACCGATGTCATTCCCGCCGAATTCATGATCGCCGCGAACGGCCACGAGAAGGACCTGCGTCATCAGCACCAGTTGCTGATCGCCAACTGCCTGGCGCAGTCAGAAGCGCTGATGAAGGGCCGCACGCTTGCCGAAGCCAAGGCACAGCTTACCTCGAAGGGCATGGACGAGGCGAAGGCGGACAAGATCGCGCCGCACCGCGTCTTTTCCGGCAACCGGCCGTCGCTCACCTTCGTCTATGACCAGCTCGATCCCTTCGCGCTCGGTCGCCTGATCGCCCTCTACGAGCACCGCGTCTTCGTCGAAGGGGCGCTCTTCAACATCAACCCCTTCGACCAATGGGGCGTCGAGCTCGGCAAGGAACTGGCGACCGGCCTGCTGCCTGTCGTCGAAGGCAAGGAGAGCGCCGAGGGTCACGATTCCTCGACCGCCGGCCTCGTTGCCGCGCTTCTGAAGGCGGCACGCTGACGGATAAGAAAAAGGGCGCCAGCGATGCTGACGCCCTTCATGCACGCAGATTTCCGGCTATCAGAGCCCGATTTCGTATTTCCACGGCGGGTTGGCACCCGCGCGCGACACGGTGACCGCCGCTGCCTTCGCGCCGAGGGCGAGCGCCTGCCGGATCGCCTCGTCGCTCAAGTTTGCAACCTGTTCCTTGGTCAGCAGATTGTTGAGCTTCAGCGAGGCCAGCACGCCGGCATCGAAAGTGTCGCCGGCGCCGACCGTATCGACGACCATCACCCGCTGGCTCGCGACCTCGACCTTGTGGTTCCTCGTATAGCCGACGGCACCGTCCGCGCCCCTGGTGATCACCACCAGCTTGGGACCGCGCTTCAGCCACTCGACCGCGAGCGTGTCGTGGCTCCCTTCCATACCGAACCAGGCGAGATCCTCGTCGGAGAACTTGATGATGTCCGACATCGCCGCCATGCGGTTCATGCGGGCGAGATGCGCCTCCCGATCCTTGATGAAACCCGGTCGGATATTCGGGTCGAAGGAGATCACCCGCCTATCGTGTTCCCTTGTCATCAATGCTTCATAGGTCGAACCGCAGGGCTCGGGGATGAGGCTGATCGCGCCGAAATGCAGCGCCTCGCAGAAATCGCCGAAGGCCGGCAGGTGGTCCGTGGTGATCATCCGCCCGGCGGTATTCTCGTCGAAGAAGGCGTAGCTCGCATGGCCGTTGACGAGTTTCACGAACGCAAGCGTCGTGTGCAGCGGCAGCGTAGCGCAGGGGCCGAAATCGACATTCGCGGCTTTCAGGGTTTCCCGCAGGATGTCGCCGAACATGTCGTCGGAGAGGCCGGTGAAAAAGCCCGTCGGAATACCGAGCCTGCCGAGCGCGATCGCCGTGTTGAAGATGGCACCCCCGGCATAGGGCGCAAAGGCGCTCTCCCCGGCCGCCGACTCGCGCGGCAGCATGTCGATCAGGGCCTCTCCGCAGCAAACGATCATGAACGTCCTCCTTGAAAACTATTCCATCGACGAGATCAGCGGCCGCGCCGTCACTGGGCGGCGAGCGTGTCGACGCCGCCTTTGCGGGCCGACCAGGCGAGTGGCGCATTGAGGAAGGCTTCGACCTCGTTCAGCGTCTTTTCATCGAACAGCGCCTGTTCGCGGGCGACCGCGAGCACGTTGCGCCAGGTGGCGATGTAATGGAGGTCGACGCCCTTGGACTTCATGTTGCCCCGCGCCTCCGGGAAAATGTCATAGTAGAAGAGCGCGATGCCGTGCTCGACGATGCCGCCGGCCGCGCGGATCGCGTCGATGAACTTGAACATCGAGCCGCCGGCGGTCGTCAGGTCCTCGATGACCAGGACACGCGCCCCTTCCGGCATATGGCCCTCGATCTGGGCATTGCGGCCATGTCCCTTCGGCGCCTTGCGCACATAGATCATCGGCAGGGCGAGCCGTTCGGCAAGCATGGCAGCAAAGGGGATGCCGGCCGTCTCGCCGCCAGCGACCACATCGAATTGCTCGAAGCCTGCCTCCCTGAGGATCGTCGCGGCGGCGAAGTCCATGACAGCGGAGCGGACCCGCGGATAGGAAATCAGCTTGCGGCAGTCGATATAGACCGGGCTCGCCATGCCGGAGGAGAGCTTGTAAGGCTGGTCGGCCCGGAAATGCACCGCCTTGATCTCCCAAAGCATCTTCGCGACCAGCTCGGCCATCACCGCCTTGTCGGTGAATGCGTTCGAAAACATGACTTCTCCTTGCAATCGAAAAACTTAGGCGACGGCCCAGTAGAGCGGGAACATCGCATCGAAAACCGTGACCGGGCCGGCTTCGGTCTCGATCTTGGCGGGATAGCGGACCGGCTCGCTGCCCTTGCGCAACGTGATCGTTTCGTCGTTTGCCGGAAGGCCATACCAGGCGGGGCCGTTCAGCGAGGTAAAGGCCTCTAGCCGGTCGAGCGCCCCTTCCTCCTCGAACACTTGGGCAAGGCAGCTCATCGTGTTGATGGACGTATAGATGCCGGCGCAGCCGCAGGCGCATTCCTTGAGCGGATCAGCGTGTGGGGCCGAGTCGGTGCCGAGGAAGAAGCGGACGTCGCCGGATATCGCCGCCGCCCGCAGCGCCAGACGGTGCGTCTCGCGCTTGGCGACGGGCAGGCAGTAATAATGCGGCTTGATGCCGCCGACGAGGATGGCATTGCGGTTGATGATCAGGTGATGGGTGGTAATCGAGCCGGCGAGATTGGCCGCGTGCTCCTTGATATAGTCGACCCCGTCCTTCGTCGTCACATGCTCCATGGTGATCCTGAGATCCGGCAGGTGCCGACGAAGCGGATCGAGAACCGTTTCGATGAAGACAGCCTCGCGGTCGAAGATATCGACTTCAGGCGTCGTCACCTCGCCGTGAACGCAGAGCGGCAGGCCGATCTCGGCCATCCGCTCGAGAACCGGCATCGCCTTGGCGATGTCGCGCACGCCGCTGTGCGAATTGGTGGTCGCACCCGCCGGATAGAGCTTTACCGCCTTGACAAGGCCGCTCCTGAAGCCAGCCTCGACATCGTCCGGATCGGTCCCTTCAGTAAGGTAAAGCGTCATCAACGGTTCGAACCTGTCACCCGCCGGAATGGCGGCGAGGATGCGTTCGCGATAGGCGGCCGCATCGGCGGAGGTCACCACGGGCGGCACCAGATTAGGCATGACGATAGCGCGGGCGAAATGGCGGCTCGTATCGGCAATGACGCCGCGCAGCATGCCGCCGTCGCGCAGGTGGAGATGCCAGTCGTCCGGCCGGCGGATAACGAGCTCTTGCATGTCAGCGTTCTCCCGATGCTCGCGCCCGATCCACGCGGGCGGCGTGACCGGCGCTTGTAGGGCGGTAATTCATGTGGTGAAACCGCGCCTCGATAACATCATTGCGCCGCCGAAGACAATGGCCAATCGGAAAGGTTAAGTCGGGACGCGCGAGCGGCAAACCGTCCCACTCCACAGCCCATCCCTCAGAAATCCCGGATCACCAGATCGCTGGCGCGGCAGTTGCCGACGACCCTGCGGGCGTTGGGGATATCGTTGCCAAGGGCTTTTTTCCGTGCGGACTCCTCATCATAGCCGTGATCGTACCAGCGCTGCAGCAGTCGCCGCTCGAGCACCTCGATCCCCGGATCGATAAAGATCGAATAGTCGAATGCCCCATCCAGCCTGCTCCATGGCGCCTCGTCGAGCAGCAGGTAATTGCCCTCGACCAGCACGATACGCGTTTGCGGCGCGATTGCCCGTGCGGAGGCGATCGCCAGTTCGCGGGTCCGGTCGAAGACCGGAACGAGCACCTCGCCGTCATTCGCGTGTACCGCGGCGAGCGTTGAAAGGAAGGCTCGCACATCGAACGTCTCGGGCGCACCCTTGCGCGGCAGCAGGCCCTTCTCGACAAGGACGGCATTGTCCATGTGGAAGCCATCCATCGGAAGCACCGCAACGCTTTCCCCCGCCTCGGCGATCGCCTCGGCAAGCGCTTCGGCAAGCGTCGACTTACCCGCCCCCGGTGGACCGGCAATGGCGACGACGAAACGGCCGGCGCCTGCCGCCCGTTTCAGTATTTCGTCCCGCAAGGACTGCACATTCATGCGGCGATTGCCTCGCCGGGCGGCGCCTTGGCACCGGTCATGAAGGCGACCGCATCCGACATGGTGTATTCCTTCGGATTGATGACGCAGAGCCGACGGCCGAGGCGATGGATATGGATCCGGTCCGCGACCTCGAAGACATGCGGCATGTTGTGCGAGATCAGCACGATCGGCAGGCCACGGCGACGGACGTCGAGGATCAGTTCCAGGACGCGCCGGCTTTCCTTGACGCCCAAGGCGGCAGTCGGCTCGTCCATGATGACGACCTTCGACCCGAAGGCGGCGGCGCGTGCGACCGCCACGCCCTGGCGCTGGCCGCCCGAGAGCGTCTCCACCGCCTGGTTGATGTTCTGGATCGTCATTAGGCCGAGTTCCGAAAGCTTCGATCGGGCCATCTTCTCCATGGCCGACCGGTCGAGAGTGCGGAACAGCTTGCCGAAGAGGCCCGGCTTCCGGATCTCGCGACCGAGGAACATATTGTCGGCGATCGACAGCGCCGGCGACAGAGCGAGGTTCTGATAGACCGTCTCGATGCCGGCGGCGCGCGCCTCCATCGGCGAGCGGAAGTGCACCGGCTGGCCCTCGAGGTGGATCTCGCCTTCATCTGGGGTGACGGCGCCGGAGATCGCCTTGATCATCGAGGACTTGCCGGCGCCGTTGTCGCCGATCACCGCGAGGATTTCACCCGGATAGAGGTCGAAGTCGGCATGATCGAGGGCAGTGACGCGGCCATAGCGCTTGACGAGACCGCGGGCGGTGAGAATGGGTTCCTGTGCCATTACGCTGCTACCTTTCTGATCCACTGGTCGACTGCGACGGCGGAGATGATGAGCACGCCGGTCAGGAAGACTTTCCATTGCGGATCGGCGCCGAGCATGTTGAGGCCCATCGAAACCACGCCGACGATCATCGCGCCGATCAGGGTGCCGAGGATCGAGCCGCGGCCGCCGAAGAGCGAAATGCCGCCGATCACGGCCGCCGTAATGGCCTGCAGGTTATAGTCGGTGACCGCAGCCGACGGCGAGATCGAGCCGTTTCGGCCGATCGAGACCCAGGCGGCCAGAGCGGCGATCAGGCCGGCGATCGTGTAGGCGCTGAGCAGCACCCTGCCGACGCGGATACCGGAGAGCTTGGCGGCTTCCGGATCGTCGCCGACCGCATAGAGATGGCGTCCCCAGGCGGTGTGGTTCAACGCGTACCAGAGGCCGAAAACCAGGACGACCATGGCGACGACACCGAGGGTCAACACCGCCGTGCCGACCTTGAAGTTCACGCCGAAGACATGCAGCCACTGGGTCACCGCAGTCACGTCCGCCTCGCGGATCGTCGCGTTCTCCGAGTAGATGAAGTTCGTCGACATGATCACGTACCAGGTGCCGAGCGTGACGATGAATGGCGGCAGCTTCAGGCGCGACACCAAAAGACCGTTCAAGAGCCCGCAGGCGCCGCCAACGAGGAATCCGGCCGCCACCGCAATCGGCGCCGGCAAGCCGTAGCTCACGGCGCAATTGCCCATGACGACGGCCGAGATGACCATGATGACGCCGATCGAGAGATCGATGCCGGCCGTCAGGATCACCAGCGTCTGCGCCGCGCCGAGCATGCCGACGACAGCGATCTGCTGCAAGATCAGCGTCAGCGTGTAGGACGAGAAGAACCTGCCGCCGATCGCGAGCCCGAAGACAAGGATCGACGCGATGAGCACGACGAACGGCACGGCCGCCGGCGTCGAATGCAGGAAGTGCTGAATCTTCTGAAGCGGCGTCTTGTCATGCGTGTCGAAGGACGCCACATCCGTCGAACTGTTGACCAGGACCTTTTCGAACTCCTGGGATGGTTGTGCGGCTGTGTTTGGCTCGCCCATGGAGACTCCTCCCGTAACCCCACTCTCAAAGGGGGTGCATTGCTGCCGGATGCGCGGCCCCGCCGTGGTCGCGGCGACTTCCAGGTTTGATCACGGCAAGTGCGGACGGCCATCCAGGCCGCAACCGTGATCAGTTCCGAGAAGCCAGAGCGAGACGCGCGCGGAAGCGCATCGTGGCTTTCCTTAATCCCGCTCTAAAGGTCGCGCAGGTTTCGCGCCTTGTCAAAGACCCCGGCGCTTACGCGAAGGGCGGCCGGGGCCGCCCTTCCCTGTCGGTTTCGGTTCGAACAAGCGGGCGATCAGCCCCAGCACTTCTCCGTGCCGACCTTGGTGTCGATCGATTCGACGCCGGCGGCCGGCTTGTCGGTGACGAGCGCGACGCCCGTGTCGAAGAAGTCCTTGCCTTCGGTCGGCTTCGGCTTCTCGCCAGTCTCGGCGAATTTCTTGATCGCCTCGATGCCGAGCGCGGCCATCATCAGCGGATATTGCTGCGACGTGGCACCGATGACACCTTCGGCCACAGACTTGACGCCCGGGCAACCACCGTCGACCGACACGATCAGCACGTCCTTCTCCTTGCCGACGGCTTTCAGTGCCTGATAAGCGCCGACGGCAGCGGGCTCGTTGATGGTGTGAATGACGTTGATTTCCGGATCCTTCTGCAGAAGGTTTTCCATCGCCGTGCGGCCGCCTTCCTCGTTGCCGTTCGTCACGTCATGGCCGACGATGCGCGGATCGTCCTCGTCGCCGATCTTGTTCGGATCCTTGGGATCGATGCCGAAGCCGATCATGAAGCCCTGGTCGCGCAGCACGTCGACGGTCGGCTGCGACGGGGTCAGATCGAGGAACCCGACCTTTGCGGTCTTGGCGTTTTCACCCATCGTTGCGGCCGCCCACTGGCCGATCAGCTTGCCCGCGAGCAGGTTGTCGGTCGCGAATGTCGCGTCGGCAGCGGTCGCCGGATCGAGGGGGGTATCGAGCGCGATCACGAGAACGCCGGCGGCCTGCGCCTTCTTCACCTGATCAACGATCGCCTTGGTGTCGGATGCAGCGATGAGAATGCCCTTCGCGCCATCGGCGATGCAGGATTCGATGGCGGCAACCTGACTGTCGTGATCACCGTCGACCTTGCCGGCATAGGCCTTCAGCGTGACGCCGAGTTCCTGGGCCTTGGCGGTCGCGCCTTCCTTCATCTTCACGAAGAAGGGGTTGGTGTCGGTCTTGGTGATGAGGCAGGCAGAGACGTCGGCCGCCTGTGACGGCGAAGCGAAGGCGACGCCGAGAGCGAGCGCGCCGAATGCGGTGGAAAGAACAGTTTTCTTCATCAAACCCTCCCAAGGTTTAAATAATGCCGGAACCGGCCTTCAGGCTTCACCCCCGCAGCATTCTCCTCCTGCGGGCGGCGCTTCCGAGCGTAAATCAAACACCAAAATTCCAAGGTGTCAATAAATAAATCAAATTGAATTATTATCTGGATATGGCATTCTGCGTGCAGCAGGTCCGGCGCGAGCCACCGCTGCCAAATCGACGGAGGCGGCGAGAAGGAATCGGCAGATCTCGCATGAAGGGATGCCAACGGGAGGAGCGGTGGCATGTCACTGATACAAGATCCCCATGGGGGATCGGCGCAACCCGATGTGATCGACCCGAGCGGCGGGGCGAACCAGACGCGCGTGCGCGCCTATAATGAGCGGCTGGTCATGTCGCTGGTGCGTCGCCACGGCAGCCTGTCCAAGGCGGAGATCGCCCGCCGCTCCGGACTTTCCGCACAGACCGTCTCGGTCATCATGCGCGCGCTCGAGGCCGACGGGCTGCTCGTCCGCGGCGACCCGGTGCGCGGCCGCGTCGGTCAACCGTCGATCCCGATGCGGCTCAACCCGGATGCGGTCTATTCTTTCGGGGTCAAGATCGGCCGTCGCAGCGCCGACCTGGTGCTGATGGATTTCCTCGGCAACATCCGCCTGCATCTCCACCAGATCCATACCTACCCGCTGCCCGACGACCTCGTCACCTTCATCGTCGAGGGCATCGAAAAGCTCGAGCGGCAGCTCAGCTCCGAAGATCGCAAGCGCATCGCCGGCGTCGGCATCGCGACGCCTTTCGAACTGTGGAACTGGGCCGAAGAAGTCGGCGCGCCACGCGAGGAAATGGACAGGTGGCGCAAATTCGACCTGCAGGCGGCGGTCACGGCGCGGACGCCGCACCCCGTCTTCCTCCAGAACGACGGCACCAGTGCCTGCGGCGCGGAGCTCGCCTTCGGCGTCGGCGCCAACTATCCGGATTTCGTCTATTTCTATATCGGCTCGTTCATCGGCGGCGGCGTCGTGCTCAACTCCGCCCTCTTCTCCGGCCGGACCGGCACCGCCGGCGCCATCGGTCCGTTGCCGGTGTCGGGCAAGGATGGCAGGACGACGCAATTGCTGAAGATTGCCTCGGTCTTCGTCCTCGAAAAGCTGCTGCGCGACCGCGGCGTGGATCCGAAGCCGCTTTGGTATTCAGCCGACGACTGGATCGATTTCGGCGAGCCCCTCGAAATCTGGATCCAGGATTCGGCGGCAGCACTAGCCCAGGCCGTCGTCTCGGCCGTCTCGATCGTCGATTTTTCCGCCGCCGTGATCGACGGCGGCTTTCCGCCCTGGGTGCGCTCGCGCCTTCTCGCCGCGACGCGCAAGGCGCTACAGACGCTCGACCTCCAGGGCGTCACCGTTCCGGACCTTGTCGAGGGCGCGGTCGGAAGCCACGCCCGGGCGATCGGCGGAGCGAGCCTGCCGCTGTTTTCGCGCTATCTGCTCGATACCAATGTACTCTTCAAGGAGCTTACCTGATGCTGAAAGGAATAGACCCGATCCTGAGCCCGGAACTGCTCGCCGCGCTCAGGGCAATGGGGCACGGCGACGAGATCGCCCTTGTCGACGGGAACTATCCCGGCCAGGAACATGCCCGGCGGCTGGTGCGGCTCGACGGCCATCATCTGGTTCCGGTCCTCGATGCCATCCTCAGCGTGCTGCCGATCGACGATTTCGTGCCGGAGGCGATCTTCCGCGCGACGGTCAAGCAGGACAAGGACGCGCTCGATCCGGTGCACCGGGACATCGTCGAATGCTGCCGCAAGCACGAGCCGGGGCAGTCGGTCGTTCCGCTTCTCGGCGCGGAATTCTACCCGCGGGTGAAAGCCGCCCATACGGTCGTGCAGACCAGCGAACCGCGCCTTTACGGCAATGTCATCCTGCGCAAGGGCGTGATCTACCCCTGAGCCATCCTATAATGCAAGGAACCCGCCGGTCGTGCCGGCGGGTTCCTTACGTGAAGTGACGTTCCGTCGCCTCAGGCAGCGACGGTTCTGCCGAGGCGGGCGTCAAGCGATAGCGCTCCGGGGCCGAAGCCGGCAAGCACCAGGAAGGCGCCGGCAAGGGTGATGTTCTTCATCATCATGATCTGGTTGAACATCGACAGAAGGCCGTTTGCCGCCTCCGGAAAATCGGGAATGTTGATCGGGCCGCTATGGAAGACGAAAGCCGTGACGAGGCAGAAGGCGGCGAGCAGATAGGAAGCGATGCGCGTCTGGAAGCCGACCAGAATGGCAAGACCCGAGACCAGTTCGAAGAGACCGGCGAGATAGGCGAGCGCGGTTGCCGCCGGCCATCCGGCATTGGTGATCATGCCGGCCGTACCCGCCGGATCGGTGAGCTTGCCGAAGCCCGAGACGATGAAAATGATCGAGAGTAGAACGCGTCCGATGAGGACGATGACATTCTGAGGCATGCGCGAGGCTCCTGTTGGAAACGGATTTGGCGACAGGAATATCAGCATTTTCCGAATTGACCAGCCGCCCTGGCGGAAACAGATCGTTTACATTTACGAGACGACGGCGTGACGTCGTCAACACTTTCCGGCCATGCCCTGGCCGCCAAGCTCTTTTCTGTTGCAACAGACAGCGACTGCGTGAAGAATTCCCGCGCGTAGGGCACGCGGGGAAATCTCATGACTGAAATCAACCGGAGTCCCGCCTTCTGGCGGTCCTTTCCGATTTTCGAAGACTTCGACAAGGAAACCCTCTGCGAACTTGCCGACATCGCCAGCTACCGGAAATGGCCCGCGGGCACGGTCATTTTCCAGCGCGGCGACGAGGGCAACTACATGATCGTCGTGGTTTCCGGGCGCATCAAGCTTTCGCTGTTCACGCCGCAGGGCCGCGAGCTGATGCTCCGCCAGCACGAGGCGGGGGCGCTGTTCGGCGAAATGGCGGTGCTCGACGACCAGCCGCGCTCGGCCGACGCAACCGCGGTCACTGCCGCCGAGGGCTATGTGATCGGCAAGAAGGCCTTTCTCGATCTCATCACCCAGAAGCCGAGAATCGCCGAGGCGGTCATCCGCTTCCTCTGCGCGCAGCTGCGCGACACGACGGACCGGCTGGAGACGATCGCGCTCTACGATCTCCACGCCCGCGTCGCACGCTTCTTCCTGGCGACGCTCCGGCAGATCCACGGCAACGAACTGCCGGCAAGCGCCAATCTTCGCCTGACGCTGAGCCAGACCGATATCGCCGCCATTCTCGGCGCCAGCCGGCCGAAGGTGAACCGTGCCATTCTCTCGCTGGAGGAAAGCGGCGCTCTCAAGCGGACGGACGGCATCGTCTCGTGTAACGTGGGACGCCTGCTGATGATAGCCGATCCACCGGAGGACTAGGCCGATCCTGCCACCATGGCCCCATCGCCGCATCAGCCCGCTTGCCGGCGGGATCGTTGCTACTCTGGCCGCGGCGTTCGTTCTCTACCTTTACGCCGAAACAGTGTTCCGCACGCCGCGTGAACTGTTCTTCGACAATCTCACCCAATGGGCCCCCTCGCCGCGGTCGACGGACATTCTTGTGGTTGACATCGACCGGCTGGCCGTCGAGGCGAGGTCCGAAAGCTGGGACAGGGGTGCGACGGCCGAACTGATATCGCGGCTTGCAGCCGCCGGCGCCAAAGCGATCGCCGTCGACTTCGTCTTCAGTTCCGACTGCGGTCCGGCCGCGCCGGTAAACGCCGCGCTCGCTTCGGCGATCGGCGAAGCGCCCGTCGTCCTTGGCTTTCTGGCTGCCGAGCGCGTCCTGGAGCACCCGCGTCCCGTTCCACCGCTGGCGTTGCGGCGCCAGCTTGCCGTCCCTGAGCAATGGTTCATCCACGGCGCGGAGACGGCCTGCCCCATGTTCATGGACCGGGCGAAAGCGGCGACGGCGGCGTTCCTGGTCGGAGACAAGGATGCCCGTGTCCGCCGCGCGCAAGCCTTCGCCGTTATCGACAACGACGCCTTTCCGGCCCTGGGCATCGAAGCGGGCCGGCTCGGCGCAGCAAGCAGCACGCCGGTGCTTGGCGGAGAGCCAGCCTGGCTGAGGCTCGACCACGCCATCATTCCGCTCGACGCGGACGGCAACCTTCGTTTCGTGGCGAGTTCGCAGGCGGAAATTGCCGCCCGGACGGTTTCGGCTGCCGACGTCATGGCAGACAGGATCGACGAGAGCCGGATCGCCGGCAAACTGGTATTCGTCGGCAGCAGCATGCCGAGCCTCGGCGGGCTGAGGCCGACCGCCTCCATGCCGCTCGAGCCCTCGGTGCAGATCCATGCCGACATAGCCAACGCGATCATGACCGGCTTCGTGCCCTATCGGGACGGCGATCTGCCCGTCATGGAGGCGCTGTTCAGCGTCGCCGCCGGCGTGGTGGCCGCCTATGGCGCGACCAAACTCCGTCCCATGATGACGCTGACGCTCGGCGGCGCGGCGGTGCTTGCCGTCAGTGCTTTCGCCGGCGTTATCTACGCCGCGACCGGCTGGCTCTTCGATGCCGTCAGCATCTCGGTCGCGATGGTGACGATCCTCGTCGTGACGAGCGCGTTGCAGCTCGCCCGGGTGCGCCGCGCCGAAGCGATCGCCCGGCAGAAATTCTCGCAGTATCTGCCGCAGTCGGTGGTGGCCCGCTACATAGACGATCCGGACCGCGGCCGTGTGGCCGGTGAAGAGCGACCCGTGACGGCTGTTTTCACCGATATCGAAGGCTTCTCGACGCTATCACACAAGCTCAGCCCCCGGGAGCTCGTGGCCCTGCTCGACATCTATTTCGCGGAGGTCAACGCGCTCGTCTCCCGTCACGGCGGCATGGTCGACAAGGTGGTGGGCGATGCGGTCCACGCCCTCTTCAACGCGCCGGAGGACCTCGCCGACCATGTCGACAAGGCGATCGATTGTGCTATCGCGATCCACGCACTGGCCGAGGAAATGCGCGCGCGGCCGCAATTCGCCGAACAGGGCTTTGGCCGAACCAGGATCGGCATCGAGACGGGGCCGGCGGTGCTCGGCGAGGTCGGCGCCGGCGGCAAGCTCGACTACACGGCCCATGGCGATGCGGTGAACCTCGCCGCCCGGCTTCAGGAGGCGAACAAGTTCCTCGGCACGGCGATCTGCATCGGCCCGGCCGCCGCCGCGCAAAGCAGCGCCAGGCTTCGGCCGCTCGGCCGGCACGAAATCCGCGGCTTCGGCTCGATGGAGTTGTTCACCGTCGCCGACGGCGAGAGCCCTCACCCCAGACCGACGCTCGCATAGGCTTCCCGGATCCGCGCCTGTCCCCAATTCGTCTGCTCGCTCGGCGCCGCACCGGGACGGTCGATATCCACGCCCTGGCCGGCGGCAAGCATCCGGGTGACGCCGCCGCCTTCGACGCTGACGGCGCCGTGCTCGACGAAGACGGCGAAGGCAGCAGTGCGGCTGGGGCCGCAGAAGAATTTCGTGCCGCGGACGCCGATCATCCCGAAAGCCGTGCGGATCGCGACGTCGACCTTCGGCAGTCCCCGCGGCCTGTCGAAGACCATCCGGCCAACGCCGAGCTCGAGCGTGCCTCCCTCGCCGGCAATGAAGCTGTCGATCAAGAGCTCCGTCTGGGGGCCGAGAAGGATGCGCGTTTCGCTGAGGGCCAGATCGGCAAAGCTGTTGGTGCTCGTCATGACGTAGTCCCGGTCGAGAACGGAGCCGCCTGCAGTGAGCCGCTCCTCCGCCTCACCCTGCCGGCGGCGCACATTGCCGCGGATCTTCGCCGCCTTGCCGACGACTGAACCGCTCGCGGCCGCGGCCGCTCGGCCGCCGATGACGGCCATGATCAGGCCGCCAAGCACCATCCTTCTTTTCATCTGTAGCTGCGGCATCGGCTTCTCCCCGCTGCTGTTGCAGCGCTCCCTGTTCGAGCCTTCGTTCGAGGATAGACCGACGCATCGAGGATGCAAGACGCCCCTTGCTCCGTGCCAGGTTCGAAAGTCGCTCCTGGCCCTGGCTGTTTCGCGCGGAACAGGCACCGCCTCACGCCAGTTCTAGGATAGTGGACGGATAAGGGAGAGTACCATGGATAGCCATATCAAGCCGCCCATTCGCATCGCAAGCGCGTCACTGCTTGCAGCTGCGATGCTTCTGTCCTTCGCCACGATCGCGGCTCGATCGGCAAGCGCCGCCGAGCTCTCGGCCGCCGAACAGTGCGACCGGGAAGCCGGCAGCGACCTCGATCTCGAGCGCAACAGGGCCTTTCCGGCCGTGGCAACGCACGATATCCGCATCGGTGTTGCGCTGTCTGCCTGCCGCGAGGCCTACAACCAGAATGGCGGTGCGCGGACGCAGTTCCAGCTTGCCCGCGTTCTCGACCGGGCCGGCGAGAAGCTGAAGTCGCTTCGAGTTCTCGGCGAGGCCGCGCAAAACGGCCATGCGCTGGCGATGGCTATGTACGGAACGCGGCTCGTCGAGCGGGGCGAGGCGGAAGCGGCTTTCGATCTTTACCAGCGCGCCGCGGCAGCGGGCAATGTCGTCGCCGCCCACAATCTCGCCGCCGCCTATCGGGACGGCGTCGGCACGCGAGCCGACGGCGCCTTGGCGGCGCAGTGGTTCGAACGGGCGCAGACGAACGAGCTCCAGTGAGCGCGCACAGCCTGGTTTTACCGGATCTCGCCCGCCTGGGGGCCCCAGGTATCGGTCAGTGCAAAGCCATCGGCGAGCGGATCGAACGGATCGAGCGCCACCTGATGCAGACCGAAGGTCCAGCCCCGGCCGGAAATGGTCGGGATGATCGCTTCCCGCCCGGCGACCGTCGTTACGGCTTCGAGGCCCACTTCGAATTCCGAGCCGATAATGGAGCGGGATTTCAGCACGTCCCCCGGCTTGACCTTGCCGCGCGCATGGAGCGTGGCGAGATTGGCCGAACTGCCGGTGCCGCAGGGCGAACGGTCGACGCGGCCCGGCCACATGGTCGTGCAGGTTCTGACGGTTCCGTCAGCTTCTGTATCGCGGAACATCACATAGGCAACGCCCTTGATCTCGGGGATTTCCGGATGCACCACCGGCAGCGCGCGGTTGACGATGTCCTTCAGAGCCATACCCGCTTCGACGATCCGGCGGGCATTCGCCTTGTCGATCGTGGTGCCGATCTGGCGGACATCGACCAGCGCGTAGAACACGCCGCCGAAGCAGAGATCGAGCTTGATGCGGCCCCATTCTGGCGTGTCCACCTCGACATCCAGTTCCTGGACGAAGGACGGCACCATGGTGAGTTTTACCCGCTCACAGCGTCCGTCGCGGCAGGTGGCTGTCGCCTTCACGAGGCCCGCCGCCGTATCGAGCATCACCACGGTTTCGGGCTCCTTCATCTCGATCATTCCGGATTCGAGCAGCGCCGTCGTCACGCAGATCGAATTGGAACCAGACATGGCATGGGCCTGGTCGGCCTGCAGGATGATGAAGCCGGCATCCGCCTCCGGCCGCTTCGGCGGCACCAGCAGGTTGACGGAACCGATCGATCCGGAGCGCGGCTCTAGGCAGAGGAAGCGGCGCAGGCTGTCATCCACCGTGTTGATGTGGTTCAGCTGCTCGGCGATCGTGTTGCCCGGGATCTTCGGCACGCCGCCGATCGCCACCTTGCCGATCTCGCCCTCGCAGTGAACGTCCAGCAACTGGATCGTGCGCTTCCATCTCATCACCGTATCTCCGGATATCGCGTCAAAAGGGCAAACTGATATATCAGAGCCGTAAGCTGACCCATAGCGCGTTCATGCTCGAGCCGCAAGAGATCGCCTGTCGGCTCTGGGCGCAACAGCATCACCGCGACCAGCCCAAAGATGCCGCTTGACCGTCGAACGCAAGCGGAGGAGCGTGGCTTATGCATTATTGCGACGCCCGCCCATGACAAAATTCATCGTCTTTACCGACCTTCATATGGTTCCCGACGGCACGACGATCATCGGGATCGACCCCTATCGGCGGCTCGCCAACGGCATCACCCATGTCAACCGCTACCATGCGGATGCGGATCGGGTGGTTTTTGCAGGCGACCTCACGCACCAGGCGGACCGCGCGTCCTATGAACGGTTGAAAGACCTGTTCTCCGAACTGATCCCTCCTGCAGCCATCATGCTCGGCAATCATGATCGGCGCGAGGTTTTCCTGGAGGTGTTCCCGGAGGCTGCGACAGACGAAAATGGCTTCGTGCAGCAGGTGATCGATTTTGCCGATTGCCGTGCCGTTTTGCTCGATACGCTGTTTGCGCCACCCTACGACTACCCGATGAGCCATGCCGGCCATCTGTGCGAAAGGCGCCTCGTCTGGCTCGACAGACAGCTCGGCAGCGCCGGCGACCGGCCGGTTCTGATCTTCATGCACCACCCGCCGCATGCCAGCGGATTTGCGGGTATCGACATGATCCGACTCATCAACGAGGAGCAATTCTACGGGCTCGTGAAACGGCACGGCAATGTCCGCCACATCTTCGCCGGCCACGTGCATCGCACCATCAGCGGTTCCAGCCGCGGCATTCCGTTCTCGATCTTCAAGAGTCCGGTCCACCAGCAGCCAATGCCGTTCGACATACCGGACGCCTCGCTGTCCGTCGACGAGCCGGCGGCCTACGGCATCGCCGTGATCACCGCCGACGGCGTGCTGGTGCATACCGAGGACTATGAGATCGCCAGGCGCGATGCGGTAGAGGCGTGAGAACCGGCTTGGCCATTTCGACGCTTACGGCTTCGTGCTAGGCTAGGCCCATGACTATTTCTCCCATCCAGGACTTCGATTGTCAGAGCTGCGGCGCCTGTTGCGCCTATTCGGCCGAGTGGCCGCGTTTCTCGATGGAAACGGAAGAGGAGCTCGAGCGAATACCGGCGGACTACGTCGCAGCCGACCTTGGCGGTATGCGCTGCGAAAACGAGCGCTGCACGGCGCTCGAAGGCACGCTCGGCAAATTCGTCGCCTGCAAGGTCTACGCCATGCGACCGATCGTCTGCCGGACCTGCATGCCGGGAGACGACGAATGCCTGATGGCCCGCCAACGCCATTTCGGCGCGGCGGCTTGAACATGGGAACATCCGGGTCATTTCTGCGTCACCCGCATGTTTCACCCGCCAGGCCGATCTACATAGAGAAACATCCTGCAGCAGGGCGAATTTGCCGGATGGATGTTCGGCGAATGAAAGCGTATTTTCGGCCACGAATTTTAGGGCGCAAGGCGCCTGCTACCCCGCGTGGAGGACCGCGTTCGATGAGCCAGACCCAGCTTCAAAAACCAACCGTCACAACCGACGCCGCCCCTGTGCCGTTTACCGACTTCGCGCCGCCGATTCGGCCCCCGAGCACGCTACGCCAGGCGATCACGGCCGCCTATCGCCGGCCCGAGACGGAATGCCTGCCGCCGCTCGTCGAGGCCGCAGCGCTGCCCCGGGAAACGCAGGACGCCGCCGCTAGGACCGCCCGCAAGCTGGTCGAGGCGCTGCGTGCCAAGCATTCAGGTTCAGGCGTTGAAGGATTGGTGCAGGAATACTCGCTTTCGAGCCAGGAAGGCGTGGCGCTGATGTGCCTTGCCGAAGCGCTCTTGCGCATTCCGGACACGGCAACCCGTGACGCACTGATCCGCGACAAGATTGCCGACGGCAATTGGAAGTCGCATCTCGGCGGCGGCCGCTCGCTCTTCGTCAACGCCGCCACCTGGGGCCTGGTGGTCACCGGCAAGCTGACCTCAACAGTCAACGACCGCAGCCTCGCCGCGGCACTGACGCGGCTGATCTCCCGCTGCGGCGAGCCGGTGATCCGCCGCGGCGTCGATATGGCGATGCGGATGATGGGCGAACAGTTCGTCACCGGCGAGACGATCGACGAGGCGCTGCGTCGCTCGCGCGCACTCGAACAGAAGGGCTTTCGCTATTCCTACGACATGCTTGGCGAAGCGGCGACAACCGCCGCCGACGCGAAGCGCTACTACAAGGACTATGAGAACGCCATTCACGCCATCGGCAAGGCTTCGGACGGGCGTGGCATCTATGAAGGCCCCGGCATCTCCATCAAGCTCTCGGCCCTGCACCCGCGCTATTCGCGTTCGCAGGCAGGGCGGGTGATGAGCGAACTGCTGCCAAAGGTGAAGGCCCTCGCCTTCATCGCCAAGACATACGATATCGGTCTCAACATCGACGCCGAAGAGGCCGACCGGCTGGAACTGTCGCTCGATCTTCTGGAGGACCTCTGCCTCGACAAGGATCTCGCCGACTGGAACGGCTTGGGATTCGTCGTGCAGGCCTATGGCAAGCGCTGCCCCTTCGTGCTCGACTTCCTCATCGATCTGGCTCGGCGGGCCGGCCGGCGCATCATGGTCAGGCTCGTCAAGGGCGCCTATTGGGACGCCGAGATCAAACGCGCGCAGCTCGACGGGCTGGAGGACTTTCCTGTCTTCACCCGCAAGATCCACACCGACGTCTCCTATGTCGCCTGTGCCCGCAAGCTGCTTTCGGCGACCGACGTGGTCTTCCCGCAATTCGCCACCCACAATGCCCAGACGCTTGCCACCATCTACCACATGGCCGGCAAGGACTTTCACGTCGGCAAATACGAGTTCCAGTGCCTGCACGGCATGGGCGAGCCGCTCTATGAAGAAGTGGTCGGTCGCGAGAATCTCGGCCGCCCCTGCCGTATCTATGCGCCGGTCGGCACGCACGAAACGCTGCTTGCTTATCTCGTCCGCCGCCTGCTCGAGAACGGTGCCAATTCCTCCTTCGTGCATCGCATCGCCGATCCTAACGTCTCGATCGACGAACTGGTCACCGATCCGGTGGAAATCGTCCGCGCCATGCCGGTCGTCGGCGCGAAGCACGAGAAAATAGCGCTGCCGGCCGAGCTCTTCGGCGCTGCGCGCACGAATTCCGCCGGCCTCGATCTTTCCAACGAGGCGGCGCTCGCCTCCCTGACCGAGACGCTCAAGGCAAGCGCCACCATCGCCTGGACGGCAGCACCGCAACTCGCCGCCGGCTCGGCTGACGGCGAAACGCGCCCCGTCGCGAACCCGGGCGACCATCGCGACGTCGTCGGCTCGGTCGCCGAGACTTCTGAAGAGGATGCTCGACGGGCCGCTCGCCTTGCCGCCGAAGCGGTCCCGAGCTGGGCTGCCGTTCCCCCGGCCGAACGGGCCGCCTGCCTTGACCGCGCCGCCGATCTGATGCAGGCGCGCATGCCGACGCTTCTCGGGCTGATCGTCCGCGAGGCGGGCAAGTCGTTGCTGAACGCCATTGCCGAGGTGCGCGAGGCGATCGATTTCCTGCGCTACTACGCCGAACAGACGCGCCGCACCCTCGGTCCGGGCCATAAGGCGCTCGGCCCCGTCGTCTGCATCAGCCCGTGGAACTTCCCGCTGGCCATCTTCACCGGCCAGGTCGCCGCCGCCCTTGTCGCCGGCAATCCTGTGCTTGCCAAGCCGGCCGAAGAAACGCCGCTGATCGCCGCCGAAGGCGTGCGCCTCCTGCACGAGGCCGGTGTTCCGGCAAGTGCGCTG
The DNA here is from genome assembly GCF_000265205.3 of Sinorhizobium fredii USDA 257. Taxonomy (NCBI): domain Bacteria; kingdom Pseudomonadati; phylum Pseudomonadota; class Alphaproteobacteria; order Hyphomicrobiales; family Rhizobiaceae; genus Ensifer; species Ensifer fredii. The sequence continues at coordinate 100,191 of NC_018000.1, read as the reverse complement.
CAGTTCCTGCCGGGCGAGGGCCGGGTCGGCGCCGCACTGGTTGCGGCGCCCGAGACGGCGGGCGTGATGTTCACCGGCTCTACGGAGGTGGCGCGGCACATTCAGGCACAGCTCGCCGAGCGGCTCTCGCCCGCCGGCCGGCCGATCCCGCTGATTGCCGAAACCGGCGGCCAGAACGCGATGATCGTCGATTCCTCGGCGCTTGCCGAACAGGTCGTCGGCGACGTCATCGCTTCCGCCTTCGACAGCGCCGGCCAGCGCTGCTCGGCGCTGCGGGTGCTCTGTCTGCAGGAGGATATCGCCGATCGTACCCTGACAATGCTGAAGGGCGCGTTGCACGAATTGGATATCGGTCGCACTGACCGTCTTTCAGTGGATGTCGGCCCGGTCATTTCGGCCGAGGCGAAGGACATCATCGAGAAACACATCGAGCGGATGCGCGGACTTGGCCGCAAGGTGGAGCAGATCGGCCTTGCCGCCGAGACGGAAAAGGGCACCTTCGTGCCGCCGACGATCATCGAGCTGGAGAAGCTCTCCGATCTGCAGCGCGAGGTCTTCGGGCCGGTGCTGCACGTCATCCGCTACCGCCGCGACGCTCTCGACCGACTGGTCGACGACATCAACGCCACCGGTTATGGGCTGACCTTCGGCTTGCACACGCGCCTCGACGAGACGATCGCCCATGTGACGAGCCGCATCAAGGCCGGCAACCTCTATGTCAACCGCAACATCATCGGCGCGGTGGTGGGCGTGCAGCCCTTCGGCGGCCGCGGCCTTTCCGGCACCGGACCGAAGGCCGGCGGGCCGCTCTATCTCGGCCGGCTGGTAACGACCGCCCCGGTGCCGCCGCAGCACAGCTCGGTGCATACCGACCCGACGCTGCTCGATTTCGCCAAGTGGCTCGACGGCAAGGGCGCCACGGCGGAGGCGGAAGCCGCACGCAATGCCGGCAGCACCTCGGCGCTCGGAATGGATCTGGAACTCCCCGGGCCCGTCGGCGAGCGCAATCTCTATGCGCTGCATCCGCGCGGCCGCATCCTCGCGGTGCCGGCGACAGAGAGCGGGCTCTACCACCAGCTCGCCGCGGCGCTCGCAACCGGCAACAGCGTCGTCGTCGATGCGGCCTCCGGCCTGCAGGCCACGCTGAAAAACCTGCCGCACAGCGTCGCGCTGCGCGTCTCCTGGTCGAAGGACTGGACGGCCGACGGCCCCTTTGCCGGCGCGCTCGTCGAAGGCGATGCCGAACGCATCCGCGAGGTTAACAAGGCGATCGCCGCCTTGCCGGGTCCGCTCCTGCTGGTCCAGGCCGCATCGGGCGAGGAAATCGCCCGCAATCCGGATGCCTATTGCCTGAACTGGCTGGTCGAGGAGGTTTCCACCTCGATCAACACCGCCGCCGCCGGCGGCAATGCCAGCCTGATGGCGATCGGCTGAGCCTCTGGCTTTGCCCTCCCCACAAGGGGAGGGTTTAACCTGCCGCACACTCTCCACTGTTCTGGGCGTTGCAGCAGGCTCGATTTTTCGAGCATGGCAGTCGGCCGCAGCGGACACCAAGCCCCTCCCCTCGTGGGGGGGGTGGGGAGGGCGATGTCTCAACGCCCCCGTTGCGCCCCGCCAATCGACGACAGATGACCAAGCGCCGTCATTCCGTTATCAGCATTCCAAACGGAAGAAGCGGATGTTCACGCTCCAGCGCATCGAGACCTCCACACAGGAAATCAAGAAGAGCCGCTTTCTGGCGATCGCCGGTCCGATCGACGACGAGCAATCGGCCAAGGCTTTCCTCGCAGCACATTCCGCTCCGGGCGCCAATCACAATTGCTGGGCCTGGCGCATCGGCCAGACCTACCGCTTCAATGACGACGGCGAGCCGAGCGGCACGGCGGGCAAGCCGATCCTCGCGGCGATCGACGGTCAGTCGCTCGACCGGGTCGTGGTCGCGGTGACGCGCTGGTTCGGCGGCGTCCTGCTGGGCAGCGGCGGGCTGATCCGCGCCTATGGCGGCACCGCCGCACTCTGCCTCAGGACGGCGGAAAAGGTCGAGCTCGTCGAGACGCTGCGTGTCACGATCGCCTGCGACTTCGCCGATCTCGCCCTGATCAAGGCCCGGCTCACCGCCCGCGGCGTCGCGATCGCCAGCGAAAGTTTCACCGACACCGGTGCGGTGCTGGCAATCGACCTGCGCAAGGACGTGGCGGAAGCAACCCTCGCGCTCGTGAGTGATCTCAGTCGCGGCAGGGCGATCGTAACGCTTCAAAGCTGAGCGCTCTTTTCCTCGGCCTCACAATCATCATACAAATGATCGATAAACCGGCGTGGCGCCGCCACGACGACAAGTGATCGAGGAGGCCTTCAGATGAAGACGAGGATTTTGGGACGGACGGGCGCAAGGATTTCGGAGATCGGATTCGGCGCCTGGCAGATCGGCGGCTCCTGGGGCGACGTCAGCGAGGAGGACGGCAGGCGCGCCCTTCACGCCGCGCTCGACAACGGCGTCACCTTCATCGACACGGCTGACGTCTATGGCGACGGGCGCTCGGAAAAGATCATCGCCGCGGTGCTGAAGGAACGCGGCGGCGAGAAGCCCCTCGTTGCCACCAAGGCCGGGCGGCGGCTCAACCCGCATGTCGCCGACGGCTATACGGGCGGCAATATCGAGGCCTTCATCGACCGCAGCCTCAAGAATCTCGGCGTCGAGGCGCTGGATCTCGTCCAGCTCCACTGCCCGCCGACGGACGTCTACTACCGCCCGGAGCTCTTCGGCGCACTCGACCAGCTGGTGACCAAGGGCAAGATCCGCCATTACGGCGTCTCGGTCGAGAGGGTCGAGGAGGCCCTGAAGGCGATCGAATATCCGGGCATCGCCACGGTGCAGATCATCTACAACATCTTCCGTCAGCGGCCGCACGATCTCTTCTTCGCCGAAGCGAAGAAGAAGAATGTCGGCATCATCGTTCGCGTGCCGCTCGCCTCCGGCCTGCTTTCCGGCAAGATCGGCAGGGACACGGTCTTCGCCGCGGACGACCACCGCAACTTCAACCGTCACGGCGAAGTATTCGACGTCGGCGAGACCTTCGCCGGCGTGCCGTTCGAGGCAGCGCTGGAAGCGGTTGAACAGTTGCGTGCTCTGGTGCCGGCGAATGTGCCGATGGCGCAGTTCGCGCTTCGCTGGATCCTCGCGCAGGAGGCCGTTTCCGTCGTCATTCCCGGCGCCCGCAACGCCGTCCAGGCTCAATCGAATGCGGCAGCAAGCGCCCTTGCACCGATCGACGGAGCGGCCATGGACGCGATCGCCGCACTTTACGAGCGGCTGATCAAGGTTCATGTTCATCAGCGGTGGTAAGGTGGCGAAGGCGCCGCCTTCCCGGCATTCCGGCCCAAGGCAAGGCCATGATGAGCGAAGCCTCCGATCTCGAGCGTTTCGTCAAGGCGCAGCAATGCGTCTATGAGACCGCGCTGGCGGAGCTTCGCGCCGGCGCCAAGCGGACCCATTGGATGTGGTTCATCTTCCCGCAGATCCAGGGCCTCGGCCATTCCCCGATGGCGCAGCGCTACGCGATCTCGAATGTCGATGAGGCGCGGGTCTATCTCAGGCACCCACTCCTCGGCCGGCGCCTTCTCGAATGCACGGAAGCCGTGAATGCAGTAACCGGGCGCAGCGCACTGGACATCTTCGGCCGGCCGGACGATCTCAAGTTCCGCTCGTCGATGACGCTCTTCGAGGCCGCCGACCCGACCGTCGGCGCTTTCGCAAGGGCGCTCGACCATTATTACAATGGTGCCAGGGATCCTCGAACGAGGGAAATTCTCGGCAGGATCTGAATGCCGGCCAAGCTCAAAGCGATGCGACCGAGATCTGCGTGACGAGCAGCATCAGAAGGGCACAGGCCATCAGACCAGCGATGATCAGCATCAACTCCTTCATCATATAGCGATACACTCAAGCCCCTCCTTTCTCCTGGATGGCTTACCAACGGGAATCATGTGGGAATCCGACGCAGGGGTTTTGAGACGCGTCTCATGCACAACATCGTGAACGCGCCGAGAATGGGCACCGGGGCTTGCCGCAAACGTGCCCCACTGCGACGCTAGTTTGAGAACACTCGGTCGGGGCGTATAGGCATTGCAAGGAGCTCACTGATGGTCGCCAGATTGATCGTCCAGACCCTCATCTGGTTCGGGATCATGGGAGCCGTTCTCTTCGCCTCGGCCGGAACCTTCGCCTGGCCGGCCGCGTGGATTTACCTCGCCATCATGCTGGCACTTTCGCTGGTCACCGGGCTGCTGCTGGCCTGGCACGATCCGGCACTGCTCAAGGAGCGATTGTCGGCGCCCATCCAGAAGGACCAGCCGAAGGCCGACAAGGTGCTCCTCACCGTGCTTCTCCTCTTCCTGTTCGGCGCCTTCGCCTTCATGGCGCTCGATGCCGCTCGATTCGAGTGGTCGGCGGTACCACCATGGGCACAGGCCGCCGGGGCGCTGCTGCTCGTTCTTTCCATCGGCTTCAACTATCGGGTTCTGCGCGAAAACAGCTTCGCCGCACCGGTGGTGAAGGTGCAGAGCGAGCGTGGACAGAGGGTGATCACCACCGGCCCCTATCGTTATGTCCGCCATCCTCTCTACAGCGGCAGCCTGCTTTTCGTCGCCGGCACGTCGCTGTTGCTCGGCTCCTGGTGGGGGCTGCTGGCTGCATTGGGGCTCGCGGCCCTGCTCGCCATCCGCGTCGGCATCGAGGAAAAGGCGCTCCGCGCCGGCCTTGCGGGATACGACGAATATGCGGAACGGGTGCGCTATCGGCTCATTCCGTTCGTGTGGTGACGAACGTCAGGAACGTTCCCGTCCGCAAGTCGCCAGGACCCGCCGCGCCCATTCATCGTTGACTCCGCAGACGATCAGGGCAGAATAATTCCTTTCTGCGTCACCACTTTACAGAAGGGACGCCTACGATGACGATCGCAAGGAAACTCCAGAACTATATCGAGACCGAGGGCATCGACTACGACACCGTCCCTCACAACCGTACCGCAACGACCAGCCAGACGGCTGAGGCCGCCCATGTTCCTGGCAACAGGTTGGCCAAATCCGTGGTCGTACACCACGAGATGGGCTATGTGCTCGCCGTCGTACCGGCCACGCACCGGGTCGAGCTCTCGACGCTGCAGGATGTCATGAACCGGCGTCTGGGCCTCGCCTCGGAGGAGGAGGTCAGCACGCTCTTTAACGATTGCGAGATCGGCGCGGTACCGCCCATCGGATCGGCCTATGGCGTCCCTGTCATCCTCGACGAGAGCCTCGACAAGGCCAACGACGTCTATTTCGAGGGTGGCGACCATAGAACGCTGGTGCACATGAGCGGCACCAGCTTCCGCAATCTGACGAGAGATGCGCAGGTGGCCCGCTTCAGCCATCCCGGCTGAAGTGGGTCGAGTTTACGGGTTCTCCGAGGCATCGCGGGCAAATGTTGCCGCGGTGTCTCGTGACGCGACGCTGCACTTCCTGCAGGTACAGGAAAGACTCTAAGCGGCCGAGTCATGGAGCAATCACGGCGGTGACCCTGCCAGACGGATCGAGGCGGCACCGGATTCGCGCCTGGCGGACTTCGACGCCGTGTTGACCTCGATAGTCTATGCTCACCGCAAGCGGAGCCGTGAGCGCACCGCTCCGATGCCGCAGCAGGGAACCGGCGCTTGCCGCACGCACCTGCAGGGCGCCAAGCGGCGACGCAGCCGACGCGATTGCCCGACGGCAGACGCGGACCACGGCAGGTGGGGTACCCGGAATCGCTGCAAGCGACAACGGGAATCGCAAGGGGTAACCCCATTCGCCTCGCTCGTGTTGGGCGCGCTTCGCCTTCAACGGCCAAAGGATCCGCGGCAGGACGATGGGTCGTGCGCTCGTTGCGGGAGCGAAGCGGATGATCGTAGTGGCACTGCCACGCCCCGAGGTCCCTGCGGCCCAACCACCTGAAGCATTCCCCCGAGCAGCGGACGCTCCCCCAACGCTGGACAACCCGCCTGTCGAACCGGCACCGGCCGAAACTCCGCCATTGGCACGCCCGACATTGCCGGCCACGCCAGCGCTCGATCCCCCGTTCGTACCGAGCGAAGCCCCAGCTTTCGCACCGCCCACTCCGTTGACATTCGCTCCAAACCCTGCCGAGATGCCTTTGCTGCCGATCGCGGCTCCAGCCTTTGCTCCACCTACTCCGTTGACATCCGCACCGATCCCGGCCGAGGTCCCCTTTTTGCCGGCCGAGGCTCCGGCTTTTGCTCCGCCCACTTTGTCGACGTCCGCGCCGATCCCTGCCGAGGCGCCCTTCTTGCCAAGCCCCACACTGGTGCTGACCCCGACGGGGCCGACTTTGGCGCCGCCACGGATGTCAAGAGCCGAAGCGGGGCCGATTGCAACTGCGATCAAGAATGTGGCTGCTAAGTACTTGCGCATCACCAGGTTCCTCATCTGGGCCTAAGCAGCCCTCTGAAATGCATTCTACTTCTCTACCAGCGCCCAGGCATCGGCGACCGCTTAGGAAGCAACTCGTCGGGGAGCGCGACCGTCATCGATCGCCTTGGCTTGCGGACCTCCACCCTGCGGATTCCCCGCGATTCCGGTTCGCGGACCGATCGGGCGGCCGTCCGTGCAATGGCCTTTGCGCCGTGACTGGCGCGATTACCGGCGCCCACCTTCGGTACACGCTCGATAGCCGTCATCCGGCGTTCATTTTCCCTCCCTGCCGCTGGCAGATCGCGATTCTTCGTCCGATCCCGCTCGTCGTCCAACGCCTCCCGCCGCTCCGATGGGATCCGGCTCAGTTCGTCCTTTGCCGCATCGCGTTCCCGGCGAGCAGTATCGAGATCGCGCGCGAGCTTCCTTCCCTTCTCGACCTCCAATGCGAGCGCTTCGCCAGCCCGCCTTGCCGCCGCCTCGGCAGCCTTCTGAGCCTCAGCCGCGGCGGCCCGCTCTGACACGGCCAGCTTGGCGCGGGCCTCCAGGGCAGCGGCCGATTGGCGCACCACGCGCTCGTCCTCCAATGCCTCGTTCTGAGCCGCTGAAGCCCGGCTCAACGCTTCCCTTGCAGCGTCGCGTTCCCGGCGAGCAGTGTCGATATCGCGCACGAACTTCCTTCCCTTCTCGACCTCCAAGGCGAGCGCTTCGCCAGCACGCCTTGCCGCAGCCTCGGCAGCCTTCTGAGCCTCAGCCGCGGCGGCCCGCTCTGTCGCAGCCAGATTAGCGCGGGCCTCCAGGGCGGCGGTCGATTGGCGCACTACGCGCTCGTCCTCTAACGTCTTGTTCTGAGCCGCTGAGACCCGGCTCAATTCCTCCCTTGCCGCGTCGCGTTCCTGGCGAGCGGCATGAAGATCACGCGCGATCTCCCTTACCTTCTCGACCTCCGAAGGCGAGTGCTTCGCCAGCCCGCGTTGCGGCGGCCTCGGCAGCCTTTTGAGCCTCAGCCGCGGTGGCCCGCTCTGTCGCGGCCAGCTTGGCGCTGGCGTCCAGGGCGGCGATCGACTGGCGGGCGGCGGCAAGATCGGCTTCGTAGGTTGCAAGCTTTTGCCGTTCCTCATCGACCGCGCGTCTCGCATCAGCCAAGGATACCTCCGCAGCGTGTCGCGCTCTGAGCGCGGCAGCCTTCGATCGAATTGCTCCAGCGGCTTTGGCCCGCCAATCCTGCATCTCGCGCAATGCCGCCGTCAGATCGCGCGCAAGCCCTTCGGCTCGTTGGCGCTGCCCTTCAAGAGCTCGCCCTTGTTCAGCCGTCAGATCGGCCGCTCTTCGCGCCTGAGAGCCGGCCTCGGCGGCGGTGCGCCGCATCGCATCAAGGTCTCTCCTGGCCGCGGCCAGATCCCGGCGGAGCGTTTCCTCACGGTCATCAGCAACCGTTTGCGCAGCGTTCTTGATTGCGGCGACTTCCCCGCGCGCCGCGAGGAGCTTCTGCTCCAGCGCGGCGCCCTTGGCGCGTTCGCGCGCAGCCATCTCATGAGCCTCGTTGACCGCAGCTTCCGCGGCCTCCCTCGCTCGCACCACCGCATTCGCTGCCTGCTCGCGTTGAATGCTCATCGCTTTGAGATCGGCCCGCGCGGCACTGAGTTCCTGCGTCAGGGTGGCACGCAGTTGACGCTCCGCAGCGTGATCCCGCTTGTATTGGAATGCATCGTTTTGTGCGGCCTGCCGCGCGGCGCGTGATTCTGCGCGAGCAGCTTCGAGATCCTTGCGCCCGGCCGCCAGGTTACGAAGTAGAGCGTCTGCCCTGAACCGTTCTCGTTCCAGAGCTTGCAATAGCTCCGTCGCCGGCTCTACCCTGCGCTGTTGTTCCGCTGGCGGGCGCCCCTCGACACGTTTGGTCGCGCGCGATGACTGCACGTCGGAAGCCGGCGTTCGTCGGTGGACAGTCGTGACTGGGCGTTCTTGGCTGCCGCTTCTGGCTTGCAAGCGATCGGCTATCAGCTTCGCCAGTTCACTCGCTCGTAGACCCGCCGCTGGCAGACGCCCGATTTCCGGAAGTTCCAGCGTTCCGGCTGTCCCGATCGTAAAAGTGTCGTTAAGCAGCGTCGCCTCGACGACACCGCCAAGCAAGGCATGCCATCCCGAAACGCGTATTTCGACCATGTCTTGCGGGGCGAGCCTGTCGTCAGTTGCTGTTTGATCTTTTGCGGGAGTTCCAAGCAGCATAAAGAGGCAGAACGGGATCAAACGGAGCGTAGCCCTAAAGGAGGCCTCCCGAGCGCGATAGCATGGAGCTGCCGTGGTTCGTCCGTCGCCACAGGGGGATGTAGCGCTCTCGCCCGTCGCCTCGGACGTTTTTGCAAGAGCCATCGTATACCCCTCCGGTCATGCGCCACTGGCACGAAAGCTATACGTGCGCAGCGCTGATGATTCTCAAGCATAACGTTCAGATTACCAAAGCCAGTCCGCAGCGGTGAGCTTCAAATGAGGCTAGGGCCTATCCCCAATTTTGATTAACTCGCCGCCATCACCTGACTGCGATACCTCGTTAGGCTTAAGTTATGAGCGCTTTTCGTTCGATCCTTACGCAGGGAGGAGGCCCGCCTCAAAGTACAGCGACCTTTGTGCGTCTGAAGAGACGCACGGCGCTGTAGGCATGGCAGATAGGTCAATAAAACTGCCTCAAAGGCAACGTAATAGCCAAGGAGGCAAAATAGCGTGGCAATAACACTTGGAAATGGCGCACCCGAAGAGATTCGAACTCCTGACCCCCAGATTCGTAGTCTGGTGCTCTATCCAGCTGAGCTACGGGTGCGTGCCTGAAGCGGTGACCACCGCTTGCGTGGCGATCCTCTAAAGGGTCCTTTCGGGGATTGCAAGCGCCTTTCGGCAAAAAACTTCATTTTTGCAACGGCGGCGGATGGGCCGCAAACGCCGTGCGGCAGCACCCCCGCCGCAACGGAGAATTCAGGAGCGCCCTTTGGCGCGGAAGGCGTCGAGCCGCACCGGGCGGTCCGGCAGCTCGATGCGAAACAGCGTGCCGGGGGTCGGTTTTTCGACGAGCGCGATGGTGCCGCCATGGGCGAGCACCAGTTCGCGGGCGATCGCCAGGCCGAGCCCGGTGCCGCCGGAGCGTGCCGAACCGCGGAAGGCGGCGAAAAGGTTTTCTCGCGCTTTGGCCGGCATGCCGGGGCCGGTATCTTCGATCGAGATCGTCACGACGCTGCCCGTGCGGACAGCGGAGACGGAAATCATCCTCGAGCGGCCGTCCTCGGGCTGATGGTTCGCCAGCGCCTGAACGGCATTGCGGCAGATATTGTGAACGACGCGGAAAAGCTGCTCGCTGTCCGCATCGACCATGATCTCGTCGCGGATCTGGACATCGAATTCAATGCCGCTCTGGCGATCGACTGCCAAGAGTTCGCCGACATCCTGGACAAGCGGGCGGAGTGCCACGAAGCGGCGGTGCGGTTCGGCCTCGGCTGTGCGCCCATAAGAGAGCACCTCCTGCGTGTAACCGACGGCGCGGTCGATGGTTCTGAGCAGCGTCGGCGCGAAGCGCTTGACCACCGGATCGTCGACATCGGCCAGCCGGTCCGAAATGAGCTGCGCCGAGGACAGGATGTTGCGCATGTCGTGGTTGATCTTCGAAACGGCGAGGCCGAGCTCGGCGAGGCTCTTCTGCTGCTTCAAGGTCTTCTGCAATTCGCGCTGCATACTGGCGAGGTGCTGACCGGCGACCGCGAGTTCGTCCCCGCCGTCCGGCGGCACAAGGACGCGTTCCGGACTGGAGGGCTCGTCGGAAAATTCCTGCATGCTCGCCGTCAAGCGCTTGATCGGCACGATCAGCATGCGGTTGATGGCGAGGAAGATCAGTGCCGCGGTGATCAGCGAAATGACGATCGACAGCAGGAAGACGTTACGCGAGTAGACGAGCATGGCCTTGCGCAGGCTCGCATCCTTCATCACCAGCTCGATCGTCGCATCGCTCTCGCCGAGCGGCCCATAGACGCGCATGATGCGGTTGCCGCCGAAAAGCAGCGTATCGAAAGCGTCGCGGATCGCGCCGAGGGCGCTGAAATTGGCAATGTCGTACTCGCCGTCGATCGCCGGAGGCATGTCGACGGTCGCGATCATCCGCGAGGCGTCCTTGCGGCGGATGACGATCGCCTTGGTGCCGGTTGCCATCAGGGTCTCGCGCTGCACGGGGCGCGGCAGCTCTATATTCTGCAGCCCGTCGACGACGACCGCAGCGGCAGCCACGGTGTTCAGCCGGTCCTCTAGCCAGCGGAGCCGCATATTGGCGACGGACGGTACGAAGATCAGCACCTCCGCCAGCATGACGAAAGCGATCGTCAGCAGCAGGAGCTTGCCGGAGAGCCCGCGCAGAAATCCGACGGCCGCTCGCGGCGGCGCACCTTCATTGGCCGGACGTGCGTCTTCTACCATCACCAGTGACTATTCCTTGCCCTCAGCCGAAACACCGCAATAAGCGGATCGCAGAGCGAACGAAACGATTTCGCGCCATTGGAGAATAATAGGAGATCGCCGCCTGTTTTCCAATCTCGGATAGGGTGGGATAGGGCGCGACATAGTCGCGAAAATTCTTGAGCGTCAGCCGGTTGGCAATGGCAAAGGACCAGAGATTGATCATCTCGCCTGCGCCGGCACCGGCGATACCGGCACCAAGAATCCGCCCGCCTCGGCCGACCACGATCTTGACCATTCCCCGCCCCAGGCCATCGGTTCGGGCCCGATCGTTTCCCGACAGGTCCCAGCGAACCAGTTCGATTGCGTCGAAGCTTGCGCGTGCCTCGTCTTCGGTCGGGCCGACCTGGGCAATTTCCGGGTCCGTGAAGGTGACCCGCGGCACGATGGCCCGGACCTCGCGCGACGGCAGACGGAAGAGGATCTGCTGCAGGACGAGCCGGGCGTGGTAACTCGCCGCATGTGTGAACTGCAGACCCCCGGCCGCATCGCCGATCACATAGACGCGGCGGTTGCTCGTACGCAGGTCCGCGCCGACGTGGATCCGCTCCGCATCGTGACGAATGCCGGCCGCGCCGAGGTCGAGCGCGCCATAATTGGCAACGCGGCCTGTAGCCAGCAACAGCTCGCTGCCCTCGATATCGAACCGCCCGCTTTGATGTTCGCAGTGCAGCCGGACCCCATCGTCATCACGCTCGACCGAGCGAATGACGGTGCCTTCGTGAAGGACGGTGCCTTCGGACCGCACCGCATCGAGGACGACCGCTTTCAGTTCCGGATCCTCCTTCGAAAGCGCAGACGCCCTCTCGACGACCGTGACGCGGGCTCCCAATCGGCAATGGGCCTGGGCCATTTCGAGCCCGAATGGTCCACCGCCGACGACGACGAGATGTCGTGGCACGGGCATGACCTCGAACAGCGATTCGTTGGTAAGGTAAGGCGTCTCCGCCAATCCCGCGATCGGCGGAATGGCGGGTGAGGAACCCGTGGCGATGACGAAACGCCGGGCCCGTATGAGATGATCGCCAGCGGCGACGGTCCGGTCATCGACGAAACGGGCTGATCCCTGGATGACCTCTACGCCGAGCCCCAAGAAGCGCTCGATGGAATCATGCGGCGCGATACCCTCGATCACCGAGCGGATGCGAGCCTGCAGCCTTTCGCCGTCGATGAAGGGTTCCGCCGCCACCAGGCCGAACTCGCCGGCCTGGCGCATCGCCTGTGCCTGCCTGGCCGCCGCGATCAGGGCCTTCGACGGCACGCAGCCATAGTTCAGGCAATCGCCGCCCATCTTACCCTGTTCGACAAGAACGACGGATACACCGAAAGCGGCCGCACCGGCGGCAGCCGACAGGCCGGCCGCACCGCCGCCGATCACGCAGATGTCCGGTTTGAGTATGTTCCCCACGCCACCGCCCTTTTCGCCGTCAGCCTTGTCGACGTGACTTTATTACCCTGTAGGCCAGAGGCAATGTCGCAATCACTGCCAGCGCGAGAAGAGCCAGCGAAATTTCCTTGGTGGCAAAATCCGAAAGCGACAGTGCGTGACCGCTCTCGCCGGCGCGCGCGATCACGTCATCGAGTTCGCAGCCCAGCCACGCATAGGCAAAGGTTGCTGGAACGATGCCGAGAAGAGTGGCGGCGACGAAGGTGCGCAGCTTCACGTCGAAGAAAGCGGGCGCGATATTGACGATGAAGAATGGAAAGATCGGCGCCAGCCGCAAGACCAACAAATAAAGGAACGCATTGCGCCGAAACCCTTCCGCGAGACGCTCCACGAAGCGTCCGGCACGCCGACGCAAGAGATCGCCGAGCACGCCGCGCGCAGCGACAAACAACAGGCTCGAGCCCAAGGTAGCGGCAAGCACCGTGATCGTGCCGCCAAGGAAGGGGCCGAACAGAAATCCGGCAGCAATCGTCAGAACCGATGCCGCGGGGATCGAGAGGACCACCGCCGCGACATAGACAAAAAGAAAGCCAGGCCGGAGCGGACGGGATAGGCATCGACATGAATGCTCAGCGCCTCCTGATGATGGACGAGCGCCGACAGCGAAACATGGTTCTGCAGCCCGAGGGCGTAGCACGCAACTCCGCCCGCGATCAGCAGCGCAAGCGGCACGGCCCGCCAGAGCGACCGGCTCTCTCCCGATGTGCCATCCTTCTGGCCCAGACGGGCGCGCAGGGCCGTTTCTTCTTCCGCCCTGTTGCTGACACCATGGCTCATGAACTTTGCTTTCGGCGTGACTTACTCCTTGATTTAGAAGGACTCCGGGCCGCCGACCAGTAAAGAATGGTCGCGCCCTTAAACGACAGCGTGAACGGACGGCAATGACAACTCACGTTGCCGTGAGACAGGAAAGCCCGCCGGCGGCTGCCGGCGGGCTCCTTGGCGTCGATTGGCTCTAGCCGCTCTGGCGGCTCAGAACTCTTCCCAATCGCTGCGGGCCGCGGCGGCCGAACCGCCGCCGAAGGCGCGGGCAACCGTTCCCATCATGCGGCGGGCGGGCGATGCGACCGGGCGGCTCATCTCCCTTGCAGGCGTGATTGCCCGGGCCGGCTCGCGATCGACCTTGAAATAGGTGATGAGGGTGGCAAGACCGTTGGCTTCGGCGGAGAGCTTGTGCGTCGCTGCATTCGCTTCTTCGACCATGGCGGCATTGCGCTGGGTCACCTGATCCATCTGGTTGATGGCGGTGCTCACCTCGCCCAGCCCCGTCGACTGCTCGCGCGCGGCGGTGGCGATCGAATGGATGTGGTCGTTGATCTTCAGCACGCGCGTCTCGATCTCGTCGAGGGCGGCTCCAGTCGCCTGCACCAGCTTGACGCCGGTCGCCACCTCGCTGCCGGATTTCGAGATGAGCGCCTTGATGTCCTTGGCGGCGCTGGCGGCGCGCTGGGCGAGTTCACGGACCTCCTGCGCGACGACGGCGAAACCCTTGCCGGCGTCACCGGCGCGCGCCGCCTCGACGCCCGCGTTCAGCGCCAGCAGGTTCGTCTGGAAGGCAATCTCGTCGATGACGTTGGTGATCTGACCGATCTCGCTCGAGGCCTGCTCGATGCGACCCATCGCGTCGATGGCGTTGCGGACGACGGAGGCGGATTCGGCGGCATTTTCCTTCGCTTCCGTCACCATCAGAGTCGCTTCGTGCGCCCGCTCGGTCGAGCTGCGCACCGCGGCGGTGATCTCGTCGAGGGCGGCGGAGGTTTGCTCGAGCGCGGCGGCCTGCTGCTCGGTACGCTTCGACAGGTCGTCGGCGGCCGAGCGCAATTCGGATGCGTTGCCGTTGATCGAATCGGTCGTCGAGCGCACTTCGCGCATGGTCTTCTGCAGGGTCGAGAACGTCTCGTTGACATTCTCCTGCAGTTCGGCGAAGGCGCCCTGGAAGTGGCCTTCCATGCTCTGCGTCAGATCGCCTGCCGCAAGGCTCGCGACCACCCGCCGCGTTTCGGCGATGCCACTGTCGACGCTGCCGACGAGCTCGTTGACGCTCGCGGCGAAGCGGTTCAGATCGTCGTTGTCGTAATCCTTGCCGATCCGCTGGGTGAAGTCGCCGGCGGCGGCGGCCGCGACGACGATGCCGATGCTCGACTGCAGGTCAGCGCTCTTTTCGCGCAGCGCCGTTTCCTGGGCATTGAGCTCGCGCACCGCAAGCCCGTTCCGCTTGAAGACTTCGACGGCCGCCGCCATGTCGCCGATCTCGTCCTTGCGCCCGGCAAAGGGCACGTCGACCGAGAGCTCGCCGCCGGCCAACAGCTTCATCCTGCCGGTCAGGTCGACGATCGGCTGGCTGAGATGGTTGGTGCCGATGTAGAAGGCTGCGCCGATACCGGCAGCCATGCCGAGGCCGGCAATGCCGAGGACGATGAGGACGACTGCGCTTTCGAAGGCGGCGATGCCGTTGGTGATGGCTTGAAGGGATTCGCGGTCGGCATCGACGACGACGTCGATCTCCGCCTGGAACGCCTTGCGGTTGGCACGATTGGCCTCATTGTTGCCCTGCTCGTTGGCTGCCTGCGGCGACACCTCGCGGCCGAGGCGAGCGGTTTCCGTTCGGAACGCCTTGAATTCATCGGCGCGTTTGGCCACAGCGTCGAAGGCCGCAAGCCTGTCGGCCGGGACCAGCGGGCGCCATTCCTTCAAAAGCGCGTCGATCTTGTCGAGGTTCTTGATGATGCCCTCGGCGAAGGGCGTGGCCTTCTCGATCGTCGACGCGGCGTAAACCCCGCGCGATTCCATGACGACGGCGGTAACCAGACGATTGAGGCGCTCGCCCTTGAAGCTTCGTTCGGAGGCGTTCTGGAATTGCCCGAGCTCGTCGTTGTACTTGGATACGATCAGCAGGGACATGCCGGTGATGGCGATTGCCAACAGGCTCATGATGCCGACGATCAGATAAATCTTTCCGCGAATTCTCATTTTTCCTGCTCCCCTCCCTGTTGCTCGCGCTTGGCGGGCACAGGCGCACGGTATACACTCATTAGTTAATTCTAAAATGCGTGTGGTTAAAAAAGGGCTCATGACTTCGCTGAAATTTGGCTGAGCGCGATACCGGCCTCCCCGGAGCCGCGTCTTTGGTCGGCCCCCTGCAAGAACGCGGCGGGAATTGACTTTCTTGGGCATTTGTCCTTATAAGCCGCGCACGTCCGGTCAAGCTGCCCGAAAGGCGGAGCTGTGCCCGGTAACGTAAACGCTCTTGCAATTTGCAAACCCAAGAAGGGCCGCACACCGCGGTATTAAATAAATGAAGCGTACCTACCAACCGTCCAAGCTTGTTCGCAAGCGCCGTCACGGCTTCCGTGCACGCATGTCCACCAAGGGTGGCCAGAAGGTTCTCGCAGCCCGCCGGGCTCGTGGCCGCAAGCGTCTTTCGGCCTGAGCTGAAGCTGCCCGAAAGCATTGTTTGGGCACATGACGTCAGAAAAAGACAAGATCACTGTCGGACGGCTGAAAAGCCGTCCGCAGTTTTTGGCCGTCAGGGCCGGAGAAGCCCGAAAAGGGCCGCACTTCCTCCTTGAAGTGCTTGACCGCAACGATCCGGAAGGCGAAGCCCGCGTTGGCTTCACCGTTACCAAGAAACACGGCAATGCCGTCGAGCGAAACCGGATGCGCCGACGCCTCAAAGAAGCCGTGCGGCTTTCCGCCGGGTTTGCAATGAAACCCGGACACGACTATGTGATTGTCGCCCGACGCGATCTCCTGAACGTGCCTTTTGACGCATTGACCCGCGCCTTGCAGGATCGCATCGAAAACAAGCCGAAACCGAAGCGGCCGCCGGCCGGTTCCAGGAAACCATGATGGAAAACAACCGCAATTATTTCGTGGCGATAGCGCTCTCGGTGCTGATCCTCGTCGCTTGGCAGTTCTTCTATGTCAATCCAAGGATGGAAAAGGACCGGATTGCTGCGGAAAAAGCCCAGCAGACACAGCAGGCACAGCCCCAGCAGGGCGGCCAGCAGGCCACGCCCGGCCAGGGGCTGCCCGGTGGCGTGGTCCCCGGCGAAAACCGCGACCAGGCCGTCGCCAAGTCTGCGCGTGTCGCGATCGACACGCCGGCGCTTTCCGGTTCCATCAACCTGACCGGTGCACGCTTCGACGACCTGAAGCTCAAGGATTACCGCGAGACGGTCGATCCGAAGAGCCCGGTCATCACGCTCTTCAGCCCAGCGGAAACCGCGGACGGTTATTTTACCGAGATCGGCTATATCGGCGGCGACGCGACCGGCTCCGTACCCGGCCCGCAGACCGTCTGGACGCTTTCGGGCGGCGACAAGCTGACGCCTGCAACGCCGGTCACCCTCACCTACACGAACGACAAGGGCATCACCTTCGCCCGGACGATCTCCGTCGACGAGCATTACATGTTCCAGATCGTCGACAGCATCAAGAACGGGACCTCCGCTCCGGTCTCGCTTTCCTCCTACGGCCGCGTCACGCGCTTCAACAAGCCGACGACGCCGAGCATCTATGTGCTTCACGAAGGCTTCATCGGGGTCGCAGGCGACAACGGCCTGCAGGAGGTCGGCTACTCGAAAGTTGAAGACGACCAGCCGGTCGAACCGGGCAAGTCGACGGGCGGCTGGCTGGGTATCACCGACAAGTACTGGGCCGCGACGATCGTCCCGCCGCAGGAGACGCCCTTCGATATCCGCTTCTCGCATTTCGCCGACGGCCGCCCACGTTACCAGAGCGATTACAAGAGCGATGCCATCACGGTCGCGCCGGGCCAATCCGCGGAGGTCAAGAACCTCGTCTTCGCCGGCGCCAAGGAAGTGCCGGTCGTCGATAATTACGAAGTGGCCTACGCGATCCCGAACTTCGACAAGCTGATCGACTGGGGCTGGTTCTACTTCATCACCAAGCCGATGTTCAAAATGATGGATTTCTTCTTCCGTCTGTTCGGCAATTTCGGCATCGCGATCCTGATCACCACGATCGTCGTCAAGCTGATCTTCTTCCCCCTCGCCAACAAGCAATATGCCTCGATGGCGAACATGAAAAAGGTCCAGCCCAAGATGGAGGAGCTGAAGAAGAAGTTCGGCGACGACCGCATGGGGCTACAGCAGGCGATGATGCAGCTCTACAAGGACGAGAAGATCAACCCGCTGGCCGGCTGCTGGCCGATCGTGATCCAGATTCCGGTTTTCTTCGCGCTCTACAAGGTGATCTACGTCACCATCGAGATGCGCCACGCGCCGTTCTTCGGCTGGATCAGGGACCTTTCCGCTCCCGATCCGACGACGATCGTCAACCTCTTCGGCCTGCTGCCGTTCGACGGACCGGCCTTCCTGCATCTCGGCGTCTGGCCGATCGTCATGGGCATCACCATGTTCCTGCAGATGCGCATGAACCCGACGCCGCCGGATCCGACCCAGGCGATGCTGTTCACCTGGATGCCGCTGGTCTTCACCTTCATGCTGGCGTCGTTCCCGGCGGGTCTGGTGATCTACTGGGCCTGGAACAACACCCTGTCGATCGCCCAGCAGTCGATCATCATGAAGCGCCAGGGCGTAAGGATCGAGCTTTTCGACAATTTGAAGTCGCTCTTCGCGAAGAGACCGAAGCCGGCGGAATAGCTCGCACCTTCGCTCCTTCCGCAGCCATTGGGGCCCCGGATCAAAGGTGATCCGGGGCCTTTCCTTTTGATGGAACGGCAACTAGCAGGGACGCCACCAGGCGCGGCCGCGCTTGACAAGCGGGCCTAAAAGCCTGATGCCGGCCCGGCAAAAAGGAACGTCAGGACATGTCCGGTAACAACAATCAGAACGCCTCCAGTGTCTTCGGCCGGCCGTGGATCTTCATCCGCGGCGTGCCGGCGATGAAGTTCCTGCCGCCGGAGGGGCCGACGGAGATCGCCTTCGCCGGACGCTCCAATGTCGGCAAGTCGTCGCTGATCAATGCGCTCGTCGGCCACAGGGGCCTCGCCCGCACCTCCAACACGCCCGGACGCACCCAGGAACTCAACTATTTCGTGCCGGACGGCTATTCCGGCGAGGCGGACGACCTGCCGCCGATGGCGCTCGTCGACATGCCGGGCTACGGCTACGCCCAGGCGCCGAAAGAACAGGTCGATGCCTGGACGAAGCTCGTCTTCGACTATCTGCGCGGCCGCTCGACGCTGAAGCGCGTCTATGTGCTGATCGACGCCCGCCACGGCATCAAGAAGAACGACGAGGAGGTGCTGTCGCTCCTCGACAAGGCGGCGGTCTCCTATCAGATCGTGCTGACCAAGACCGACAAGATCAAGGCCGCCGGTGTACCGCGGCTGATCGCCGAAACGCTCGACAAGATCAAGAAGCGGCCGGCTGCCTATCCCGAGGTGTTGTCGACGTCCTCGGAAAAGGGCGACGGCATCGAAGAACTGCGCGCTGCGATCGAACACGCCGTTGTGCGCTGAAGCCGGCTTATGCAGCCCCGGAGGCTCTTCGAAAAGAGTCTGTCGCAACTCTTTGAGCCCTGCTCTACCCGGCCGCTCCCGCCGCTCTATTTCTGGCTGGGCGACGGCGGGTGCGCGTCGCCTTAAGGGTCAGAGGAGAGAGAGATGTCCGACTTGATCGTCATCGGTTTCGACGCGCCGGAGGAGGCCGACCGGGTCCTCCTGAAGCTCCACAGCCTGAAGAAGGAATATCTGATCGATCTGGAAGACGCGGTCGTCGTGGTTCGCGACACCGAAGGCAAGGCGCATCTGAAACAGAGCATCAACCTTACCTCAGTCGGCGCAGCCTCGGGCCTCCTGTCAGGCTCGCTCTGGGGCGGCCTGGTCGGGTTGCTTTTCCTGAATCCGCTCGCCGGCTTCGCGATCGGCGGCGCGCTCGGCGCGGGGGCCGGAGCTCTTTCCGGTTCGCTTGCCGATTACGGCATCGACGACGATTTCATCAAGTCGCTCGGCAACACGATCCCGAACAACTCCTCGGCGCTGTTCATCCTGGTGCGCAAGGTGCAGCCGGAAAAGGTTCTGGCCGAACTCACCGGGCTCCGCGGCCGTGTGCTGAAGACCTCGCTTTCGCCGGAACAGGAACAGAAGCTGCAGGCCGCCCTCTCCGAAGCGCAGACGCCCTCGCCGCAGGCCGGGACCTTTTGATCCGCTGCCGTGCATCCTGAGAGCAACACCTTCTCCCGGCTTGCGGGGAGAAGGTCGGTCGCGACTTCAGCGATAACCGGCACTGCCCCGCGCCAGGTACGGGCCGCTAGGCGAACCGGTCGGTGAGCCGCCGCGCGGTTCGACGCTGACGGCAAGGGTCGAGCCTTCGGTGATCTTCGTCCGCATGGCGGGAGGAACCCGGAACTCGCCTTCGCCCGACTGCGGCAGCACGCCGAGCGAAATTGCAGGGTCGTTGCCCCGCAGCAGCCAGAATTCGAGGGATTTCTCCCCGTCCTGGCGCGCCGCAACCGGCGTCAAGCGCAAACGCCCGGAGCCGACGTCGAACAGGGCAACGAAACCTATGGCATTGCCCTGCCCCGCCAGGTCGGCCACGAGCGGCCGGCCGCCCGATCCGCCGCCGAACAACCCCGCCAAGGCGATCACAAGAACCGTGACGGCGGCCACGGAGGCAATGGCGAGACTGCGCCAGAAGGACAAGGAATTCCATAATCCGACGGAGTCGCCGACGCCCGCCTGCAGTTCGAACGCCCGGTGTTCGACGGAAGGCAAGGCGCGCAACGGCGCAATCGTTTCATCGGCGGAGTCGAAGGCGGCGAGATTGTTCCGCCAGCGGAGAACCATCGCCGCGAAGTCTCTGTCCGTCGCCATGCGCGCTTCGACCTGACGGCGGTCTGCGGCGGACAGTACGCCCAGCACGTATTCCCCCGCGATCACCTCGTCGCGACGGGCATCCCCGCTCTCGGGCTTCTGAGTCGTCATCGTTCATTCTCTCTCAGATTGGAGAGATTTCACCGTAGGTTTAGTAGGATCAGCCAAATCACAAATCTCGTCAATCGTATAGGCGACCCGTTTTCGCCATCAACCGACGCCATCCTTGAACGACTTATGTTGCGCCCGGATCATTCCATCCGGCGGAAACTTGCGCTAAACAGCAGCCGGTATTTTTCGAGGGTCCGTCATGTCCGCATCAGAGAGTGAAATCCAGGCACGCCTGCTCGCCCAGGCCCTGCCCTACATGCAGCGCTACGAGAACAAGACGATCGTCGTCAAATATGGCGGCCATGCGATGGGCAATCCCGAACTTGGGCGCGCCTTCGCCAGCGATATCGCGCTGCTGAAACAGTCGGGCGTCAACCCGATCGTTGTGCATGGCGGCGGCCCGCAGATCGGCGCCATGCTCAACAAGATGGGCATTGAATCGAAATTCGAGGGCGGGCTTCGCGTCACCGACGAGAAGACCGTCGAGATCGTCGAGATGGTGCTCGCCGGTTCGATCAACAAGGAGATCGTCGCGCTCATCAACCAGACCGGCGAATGGGCGATCGGCCTTTGCGGCAAGGACGGCAACATGGTCTTCGCGGAAAAGGCGCGAAAGACCATCAAGGACCCGGATTCCAATATCGAGCGCATCCTCGATCTCGGCTTCGTCGGCGAAGTGGTCGAAGTGGACCGTACGCTTCTCGACCTGTTGGCGCGCTCGGAGATGATCCCGGTGATCGCCCCGGTCGCCCCCGGCCGCGACGGCCATACCTACAACATCAACGCCGATACCTTCGCGGGCGCCATCGCCGGCGCGCTCAACGCGACGCGCCTGTTGTTCCTGACCGATGTTCCGGGCGTTCTCGACAAAGAAGGCAATCTCATCAAGGAGCTTTCGGTCGCGCAGGCGCGCGCACTGATCGCCGACGGCACCATTTCCGGCGGCATGATCCCCAAGGTGGAGACCTGCATGGAGGCGATCAAGGCGGGCGTGCAGGGCGTGGTCATCCTCAACGGCAAGACCGCGCATTCGGTGCTGCTCGAGATCTTCACCGAGCGCGGCGCCGGTACGCTGATCGTGCCATGAAGGCAACCCGCTGTGAAAAATTGCCTCTCACCCTAACCCTCTCCAGGCAGGCGGGGAGAGGGGACTGAGGTGCGCGCCGCGAGTCCTTTCTCCCCCGGGGGGAGAAGGTGCCGGCAGGCGGATGAGGGGCCGACCAGAGGGAAAGGCATTCCGATCAGCCTCCACTGGCAGCTACTTCACAGCGCTCCCGTAAACCTTCTCCGCCTCACCCTGCAGCCAGGCGATCATCGCCCGGTAGGGGAACGGCCCGTAACTGACGCGGCCGACGCCGGCGGCGGCAAGAGTGGGGAGATCCGGTGCCCCCGGCTTCATCATGACATTCACCGGCAGAGGTGATGCCGCGCAGAGTCGGGCGACGAGTTCGGCGTCGGCAAGCCCCGGTGCGAAGAACCCGCTGGCGCCCGCTCCCGCATAGGCTTTGGCGCGGGCGATCGCCTCGTTCATCAAGCCGGCATGGCGCGCCGCGTCGCTCTCCTGCAGGAACAGGTCGGTACGGGCATTGATGAAAAGCGGAACGTTCTGGCGTTCCGCCATCTCGCGGATCGCCCGTATGCGGGCCACCTGCTTGTCGATGGGATGGATCCCGCTTTTGCCCACGACCTGATCCTCGAAATTGATACCGATCGCACCGGCATCGATCAGTTGCGCCACATTGGCGGCTCCCTGCGCCGGGTCCTCCGAATAGGCGCCCTCGAAGTCGACCGACAATGGCAGGTCGGTCGCGGCAACGATTTCGCGGGCGATTTCGACCAGCAACTGCAGCGGGATCTTCTGACCGTCGGCAAAGCCATGGGCCGCCGCCACCGACCAGCTTCCGGTGGCAAGCGCCTTGCCGCCGGCCTCGGCCACGCATCGGGCGCTGCCGGCATCCCAGATATTGTAAAGAACGACCGGGTCGCCCTTGCGGTGCAGCGCCGTAAAGGCGCGCGCCCTTTCCTCCTGGTTCATCGAATCTCCTCCGTAAACAGGCCCACAGGTCTCATCTTGCCTTCGTGCCGAAGCAGCCATTGCTTTCGCTCGAGGCCGCCGCCATATCCCGTCAGCGACCCATCCGCGCCGATGCAGCGATGACAGGGGACGACGATCGCGATGCGGTTGGCGCCATTTGCTCTCGCCACGGCACGCACCGCCTCGATGGTAGCGATTTCTCGGGCAATGTCGCTATAGGATCGCGTCTCGCCGATCGGGATTCGCATGAGCCTCGCCCATACCCGGCGCTCGAAGGCAGTGCCATCGAGAGCCAACGGCGTGCGAAATTCGCCCGACTGGCCGGCGAAATAGGCATTGAGTTCCGTAGCGATCTGCTCGATGGGCGCGGTCCTGCCCGGCACGACGGCGGACCGCGCCGTTCGCTTCAGCCTTTCCATCTCGGCCGGCAATGCCTTGCGATCGTGAAATTCGAGCAAATGAAGAAGCGTCTGGTCGGCGACGGCTACCATCGACCCGAGCGGCGTATCGATCCAATCGGCAAAGAGCAGTTCACGGCCTTGCGCCTTCACCGGCGCCTCGCCGATCAGCCTCGCGAAGGCGGCGCGGAAGCCGCTTGGCGATTCGTATCCCGCATCGACCTGCGCTTCAATGACGCTCACCCCGGCGGAAAGCTGACGGGCGGCTTCTCCCATGCGTCGCTGACGGGCAAGGTCGAGAAAGGTAACGCCGAGGCTCCGTTTGAAGGCCCGGCGAACGGTCGAGGGATCAAAGCCGCGCCGCACCAGATCGTCCTCGGTCCAGCGACGGTCAGGGGAGCGATCGAGGAGCTTCAGCAGTTGATCGACGAGCGGCTCCTTTCCGGCAGCCTGGTCCAGCGGCCGGCATCGCTCGCAAGGTCTGAAACCGGAATTGATACAAGCGGCGATGCTGTCGAAAAACAGGGTGTTCTCCCGCTTCGGCTTGCGGGCGGGGCATGAGAGGCGGCAGAAGATGCCGGTGCTCTTCACGCAGGCGAAGGCCTGGCCCTCATAGTCGGAACTGCGGGCCAGGAGCGCATCATAGAGAGTATCGTCGTTCGGCAAATCGAAGAGCATACCGCTTTGTAGCACCGGGCGATCTAGCCGTCCGCCGAAATTCGGGCGTCTATTTCATCGGCTGGGCCCGATTACAGGACAAGCAGCATCACGACGCCGAGGACGATCAACAGGCAGCCGACGAGTTCCAGGCGGTTGATCCACTCGCGGAAGACGAAGAAAGACGTCGCGAAAGTGAACAGCATCTCGACCTGCGCCACCACCTTGACGATCGCCGCCTGCTGCAGCGTCATCGCCATGAACCAGCCGAAGGACGCCGACGAACCGACGAGGCCGACGATGAAAGCGGGCTTCCAGGCGGCGGCGATGCGCTTCAGCTCATTCGGCTCGCGCGCGACGATCCAAAGGAGCATGACGATGGTCTGCAGCAGGATGACGAAACCGAGCGTGAAGCTCGCCTGCATCATGTAGTCCGGCGCGGGCAGGCTGGGTGCCAGCACCAGGGAGGCGGAGCGGTAGGAAACTGCGGAGAGCCCAAAGAACGTACCGGAGAGCAGCCCGATCGCGGCCGTGCGGCTGAAGACCGAGGTCACCAGCGATCGGGCGCTGAGCGTCGTGCGGGCAACGGAAATCAGCATGACGCCGATGACCGAGATGGCGATCGCCACCAGTGTCCCATGGCTCGCTTTTTCACCCAGGAAAATCAGCCCAAAAAGCGCCGCCTGGGCCGGCTCGGTGCGGGAATAAGCGGTGCCGACCGCGAAGTTACGGAAGGAGAAGAGGTGAACCAGCAGGAAGGTCGCGGCGATCTGCGCCAGGCCTCCGACGACAGCCCAGAGGAAAAAGGTCCCGTTCGGCACCGGCAGCGGCTGACCGGCGACACGCCAGAGCACGAGGAGGTAGAGGAGCGCGAAGGGCAGCCCGAAGCCAAAGCGCACGAAGGTGGCGCCGGTCGTGCCCATGGCGCCCTTCAGGTGCTTCTGCATGGAGGAGCGGATATTCTGCAGGAAGGCTGCTGCGACGGTGATGAGAACCCAGGTTTCCATCTTCGCCGGCTAGCATGCGCGGGGGCGACAATCCATCCGCAAGCGGACGAGGCGTCAAATAAATCCGTTTTCCTCGCCGGCGCGCCATGTCATAAGGCGGCCATGAAAAAACTCGATCGCCTGCCGACCCATGCCGATTTCGCCCATGTCACCGACTGGGTCTTCGATCTCGACAACACGCTCTACCCGCACCACGTCAATCTCTTCGCGCAGATCGATCGCAACATGACGGCCTATGTAGCCGAAATCCTGTCGCTCGAACCGACCGAGGCGAAGAAACTGCAGAAGGAATATTACCGCGATCACGGCACCACCCTGCAGGGCCTGATGATCCACCACGGCATCGACCCGAACGATTTTCTCGAAAGGGCGCATGCGATCGACTACAGCGTGGTGCCGGCGAACCCTGAACTCGGCGAAGCGATCAAGGCTCTGCCCGGCCGCAAGTTCATCTTCACCAATGGCAGCGTCGTCCATGCCGAGATGACGGCGCGCGCGCTCGGCATTCTCGACCATTTCGATGACATCTTCGACATCGTCGCCGCCGGCTACGTGCCGAAGCCGGCCGGTGATACCTACGACAAGTTCATGAGCCTTCACCGCGTCGACACGCAGCACGCGGCGATGTTCGAGGATCTGCCGCGCAATCTTCTGGTGCCCAAAGCACTCGGCATGAAGACTATTCTGCTGGTGCCGCGCAATCTCGAATATGAATTCGCGGAAGCCTGGGAGACCTCCAGCGACGCCGACGAGCAGATCGACTACGTCACCGAAGATCTGGCCGGCTTCCTGCGGCGGATCGTGGCCCCGGTGTAACGGGCACGCCCGACTAGCCTATCGCCTGCCCGTGGCCATCGGTACGGCGCGCGGATCTACCGTTTCGTAGAAGCGGGCGATGATCTCCCAAGCCTCCTCGGCGGTTTCGACGAAATGCACGAGATCGATGTCGTCCGGCGCGATCGTGCCGAATTCGGCGAGCGCCTCGAAATTGATGATCGAGCGCCAGAACTTCTCGCCGAAGAGGACCAGCGGCACCAGCGCCAGTCGGCCGGTCTGCATCAGCGTCATGGTCTCAAACAGCTCGTCCAGGGTGCCGAAGCCGCCGGGGAAGACCGCCACCGCCTTGGCACGCAGCAGGAAGTGCATCTTGCGGATGGCGAAATAGTGAAAATTGAAGGACAGCTCCGGCGTAACGTAGCTGTTCGGCGCCTGCTCGTGCGGCAGAACGATATTGAGGCCGATCGACGGTGCGCCGACATCCGCGGCGCCGCGATTTCCTGCCTCCATGACGCCCGGACCGCCGCCGGTGACGATCACATATTCTTTGTGACCGAGCTTGGCGGACTGCTCGGAACAGAGTCGCGCGAACTTGCGTGCTTCGTCGTAGTAGACCGAAGCCGCTTCCAGGTTCTTGCGCTGCGTCTCGTTCTTGGCCGCCCAGGCTTCGCCGCCCGGCTCCGGAATGCGCGCGCCGCCGAACATGACGACGGTCGAGTTGATGCCGCGCTCCTCGAGCATCATCTCCGTCTTCAGGAGTTCGAGCTGCAGGCGCACCGGCCGCAATTCCTCGCGGCACAGGAAATCGTCGTCGATATAGGCAAGCCGATAGGTCGGAGAGGCCGATTGGGGCGTCACAGGAACGGTCGAAGCGCGCTGCCTGCTTTGCGAGCTGTCTGCCAGCGGATCCCAGACCCCGCCCTTGCTGCGCAAACCGCGCTTCTTCATGCGTCCCATATGTCTCCGTCCCGTCGCGTTCCGAACAGCCGGCATCTCGTCCGGACACGTTCATTCCTGTGCTCGTCAGCCATAAGTGCGTTCTCTGCCGGAAACGAGAGGGCTTGCCAAGTCCCCCGTTTGGAGAGCGGGCCGAAAGGCCCTTCAACTTTTCAGAGCCAGGCACCGCGGCGATACACTTCTTTCAGCTGCAAGCGGGCGCCGCAGCTCTCTGAATTGCCGGTCGAATCCGTCCTTTAATCGGTTCCGATTCGAGGAATTATGCAGTAGAGCTTGCTGGACAACGCGAACTTTAAGGAAATCCGATGACGAACCACGACCTCGCCTCCCTGTCGCAGACGATCGAGACCGCCTTCGATGATCGCGAGGCCGTCAGCACCGGCACGCGCGGCGCGATTCGCGATGCGGTTGAGGCGGCGCTGAACCTGCTCGACAGCGGCAAGGTACGTGTCGCCGAGCGCGGTGCGGACGGCACCTGGACCGTCAACCAGTGGCTCAAGAAGGCCGTGCTTCTCTCCTTCCGGCTGAACCCGATGGAACTCGTCAGGGGCGGCCCCGGCGAATCCGTCTGGTGGGACAAGGTCGCCTCCAAGTTCGACGGCTGGAGCGTCAACGAATTCGAGAAGGCCGGCTTCCGGGCGGTGCCGAACTGCGTCGTGCGCCGTTCGGCCTATATCGCCCCAAATGCGGTCCTGATGCCCTCCTTCGTCAATCTCGGCGCCTATGTCGGCGAGGGAACGATGGTCGACACCTGGGCGACCGTCGGCTCTTGCGCGCAGATCGGCAAGAACGTGCATCTCTCCGGCGGTGTCGGCATCGGCGGCGTGCTGGAGCCGATGCAGGCCGGCCCGACCATCATCGAGGACAATTGCTTCATCGGCGCCCGCTCCGAGGTGGTCGAGGGCTGCATTGTCCGCGAGGGTTCCGTCCTCGGCATGGGCGTCTTCATCGGCAAGTCGACGAAGATCGTCGACCGCGCGACGGGCGAAGTCATGTATGGCGAAGTGCCGCCCTATTCCGTCGTCGTCGCCGGCTCCATGCCGTCCGGCTCGACAATGGCCACCGGCCAGCCGGCGCCGAACCTCTACTGCGCCGTTATCGTCAAGCGGGTCGACGAGAAGACCCGTTCCAAGACCGGCATCAACGAGCTGCTCCGGGACTGACCATGGCCGAGGAGGGGCGGCCGCCGAGCATGACCTGGCTGTTCTTCAGCCCCTCCGGCCGGATTGGTCGCCTGCCCTTCTTTCTCTCCTGGCTTTTCTGGTTCGTCGTCGGCGGCGTCATCCTGATGCAGATGCTGAAATACGAAAATCAGGATGTGGCACTGGTGTTCTGGACGCTGGCGCTGATCGGCTCCGGCGTCGCGTCGACCGTTTCCATTGCCATGCTGGCGATCAAGCGCCTGCACGATATCGGCTATCCCGGACCGCTGGCGCTCTGCCTGTTCATCCCGGTTTTAAGCCCCATCGTCTTCATCGCACTCTGCCTCTGGCCCGGCGCGCAAGGCGCCAACGAATTCGGCGGGCGCCGCAATGGCCCCAGGCGCTGACCGCCCGCCCCTGTACATTCCCTCTCCCAACGCGTATGTAGCGCGCAAATGAACAGGCCGCGACGTTGGCCGCGGCTATCGACGCCTGATGACGACCCGATCCATGGTCCGCTCGTCTGCCGGTGCGACGACCGAAATCCGAAAGACAGGAAATGACAGAGTTCGAAGGGATCGCGCCCTCGATCGCCGAGGCGTTGGCGAAACGCGGATACACCACCCTGACACCGGTTCAAGAGGCGATGCTCGATCCGGCGCTCGACGGTGCCGACGCGCTGGTTTCGGCACAGACCGGTTCCGGCAAGACCGTTGCCTTCGGTCTGGCCCTCGGGCCGACGCTGCTCGGCCCTGCAAGGCAATTCGACGCCCCTGGCGTGCCGCTGGCGCTTGTCATTGCGCCGACGCGCGAACTGGCGCTGCAGGTCAAGCGCGAGCTCGAATGGCTCTATGAGATCACAGGGGCAACGATCGCGTCCTGCGTCGGCGGCATGGATATCCGCAGCGAGCGGCGTGCACTCGAGCGCGGCGCTCATATCGTCGTCGGAACGCCGGGCCGGCTTTGCGATCACATCCGCCGCGACTCGCTCGATACCTCGGCGTTGCGCGCGGTGGTGCTGGACGAAGCGGACGAGATGCTCGATCTCGGCTTCCGCGAGGATCTGGAATTCATCCTCGAGGCGTCGCCGGCCGAACGACGTACGCTGATGTTCTCGGCGACCGTGCCGCGCTCGATTGCGACGCTTGCCAAGAGCTACCAGCGCGACGCCGTCCGCATCGGGGTCGCCTCCGAACAGAAGCAGCACGGCGACATCGACTACCGGTCCCTCCTCGTCGCTCCGAGCGACCGGGAAAACGCCATCATCAACGTGCTTCGCTATTACGAGGCCCGCAATGCGATCGTCTTCTGCTCGACCCGCGCCGCGGTGAACCACCTGACGGCCCGCTTCAACAATCGCGGTTTCTCGGTCGTGGCGCTTTCGGGCGAACTCAGCCAGAACGAGCGCACTCACGCGCTCCAGGCGATGCGCGACGGCCGCGCCCGCGTCTGCATTGCGACCGATGTGGCGGCACGCGGCATCGATCTGCCGGGCCTCGAACTCGTCATCCATGCCGACCTGCCAAACAATTCGGAGACCCTGCTGCATCGCAGCGGCCGCACCGGCCGCGCCGGCCAGAAGGGCGTCAGCGCGCTGATCGTACCGGTCAACCAGCGACGCAAGGCGGAGCGACTGCTGGATGGCGCTCGCATCACTGCGACCTGGGCAAAGCCGCCGTCGGCGGACGAAGTAACGCGCCGCGACGAGGAGCGCCTCATCGCCGATCCGACTTTCGATGAACCACCGCGCGACGACGAACAGGCGATCGTGCATGCGCTGATCGAGCGCCATGGTGCAGAGAAGCTTGCCGCCGCCTTCCTGCGGCAGTTTCGCGCTGGCCGCTCGGCGCCAGAGGACCTGGCGGACATCCCGCTGGGCGGCGATCGTGGCAAGACCCGGCGCGACGGACCGGTCGCGCCGCGCGACGAGATCGACGCGCCGCGTGCGGACTTCACCGACGGCCAATGGGTTTCGCTCTCGGTCGGGCGCAAGCAGAATGCCGAGCCCCGCTGGCTGATCCCGATGCTCTGCCGCCATGGCAAGCTCACGAAGCGCGATATCGGCGCGATCCGCATGCAGCCCGAGGAAACCTATGTCGAACTGACGGCCGAAGGCGCCGAGCGTTTCCTCTCGGCGATCGGCCCGAACCGGACGCTGGAAAAGGGCATCCGCGTCAAGACGCTGCCGGGTGCACCGGATAGCTCGCAGCCGCGACAGGACAAGCCAGACTTCGCGAAGAAGCGGCCGCGGCCGGCCGAGGCCGCGTCGGAGCATGGCCAAAGAGACTTCAAACCGAAGCGCAAGTTCGAAAAGAAGCCTCCCCTCACGCAGGACGCGCATCCGGAGAAGCGGGACGAAAAGCCCTGGAGCAAGAAGCAGGGCAAGCCTGAGGCAAAGAAGTCGGGCAGCGACTTCAAGCCGAAAGCCAAGCGCAACAACGCCAAGAACCGGCAGGCCTGATCTCGCAGCGAGGCGCGAAATGAGGCGCTGCGGCGCCCATCCAACGCCCCGCTCCCTCGGCGGATTGCAGACACCGGCGACGGCGTTGCATGGGTCAAGCGCGAGTCGTATTACGCGCCGTCGAGCTGTGACTGCGCGACCACCTTCACCACCCAGTCGGCAAAGACCCGCAACCGGCTGCTCAAATGCCTGTTTGGCGGGTAGACGAGGTAGATCGGCGTCGGATCGACGTCCCAGTCGGGGAGGACCGGAACCATGGTGCCGGCGCGAAGATCGTCCCGCACCATGAAGAACGGCGCCTGGATCACGCCGAGACCTGCCCGCGCGGCGGCCAGATAGGTCGTCGATTCGTTTGCAGCCACGACATAGCGGCCGTTGATCTCGATCTCCTCGCTTCCGCGCCGGAAATAGAAGGGCATCTGTCGGCCGGTTGGCAGGAAATAGCCGACGACTTGGCAATTCTTCTCAAGATCCGAAGGATGTTGCGGCATCGAGTGCCGTTCGAGGAAGTCCGGCGACGCGCAGGAGACGAATTTCATTTCCGTGATGCGACGGGCAATCAGCGACTGATCCGTCAGCGTGCCGCCGCGGATGGCGCAATCGACGTTTTCGGCCAGATAATCGACCGTGCGATCGGACACGCCGAGATCGATCTGGATATCGGGATACTTCCTGTGGAACTCCGGGAGTGCCGGAATGATGATCAGATTGGCGAAGGCGCTCGCGGTTTCGACGCGCAGCCGGCCTTTCGGCAGGCTCTGGGCGCTCGAAAGGCTGCCGTCCAGTTCGTCGATGTCGGAGAGCAGGCGCGCGGCACGTTCGTAATAGAGTGCGCCGTCCGGCGTCACCAGAACCCGCCGCGTCGTGCGGTTCAGGAGCTTGGTGCGAAGATGCGCCTCCAGACCCTGGATCAAGTTGGTGACGGTCGCCTTCGGCATGTTGAGCGAGACGGAGGCCCGGGTGAAATTGCCGGTCTCCACCACT
This sequence comes from Sinorhizobium fredii USDA 257, assembly GCF_000265205.3. Lineage (NCBI taxonomy): Bacteria > Pseudomonadati > Pseudomonadota > Alphaproteobacteria > Hyphomicrobiales > Rhizobiaceae > Ensifer > Ensifer fredii. The sequence continues at coordinate 69,482 of NC_018000.1, read as the reverse complement.
CGAAGGAACACGCGCATGGCCGTGAGCTGGTCCATTTTCAATAGCCAATTGTTCGAAATGACGAATAGTGTAATCAGAAACCGCAGACTATTCCAAACAAAAGACAATGGTATGGTGTGAACGTCGCGGGTTGTCCCTCATCTAGGGATTCACCCATTGTCGAGGCAAGTGATGGAAACGCATTTTACCGAAGAGACGATGCAGACGGGCCAAGGCTCGTGCTGCGCGCGCGTCTACAAGGGTGCGTCGTTGCTCACGCCGCCGCCCGTCGTTTTGCATCTGCACGGCGGTGGCTTCACGGGAGATTCGGTCGCGGCCGGAGAGAAGGTCGCCGGTGCACTCGCCGCTGCCGGTGCAGTCGTCGTCTCGCCGGAATATCCGTCCGCCTGCCTCAATCCGTTTCCGGCGGCGCTCGACGCTGCCTATGCCATTCTGGCTTCGATGCGCAGCCGCTGTCCGCAGTTTGCGCACAAGAAGTCGCTGCTGTTCGTCGCCGGTGAGGAGGCGGGCGGCAACCTCGCCGCCGGCCTGGCGCTGATGGCGCGGGACCAATTTCTGACCGACCTCAAGGGGCAGATCCTGCTGTCGCCGCTCCTCGATCCTTGCCTGGCGACGCCGTCGTTCCGCAAGTTCTGTCCGCAGAGCTCGGTGCAGTCGATCGCCGACGGCTGGCAGCAATATCTGGGCGAAGGCAGCGGCCTGACCCACCCTTACGCGGCGCCTAGCCATTGCACCCGGCTTGGAGGCCTCGTTCCGGCCCTGGTCATTACCAGCGAGGAATGTCCGATGCGCGACGAGGCCAAGGCCTATGCCGAGCGCCTGCGTGGAGCCGGCGTGCCGGTGGAGATGCACGTTCTGCCCGGCCGCGCCGCCTGGATTCCGGCCAATGTCTCGGCTCAGGAAAGCTGGCCCGCGCAGGAAGAAACCATATCCGGCATTTTCTCCCGCTTCTTCGAGAAAGCGGGAGCGAAGGCCACACAGACGTAAAGCAGACATTTAGAGCCGGCCCCCAACCGGCAAGGAGAGACCATGACGTCGAGCGTTGCACGCCGCGCCCTGTGGGGCGCCGGCTTCAGTATTCTAATGTCGATCGCCGGCGGAGGAGCCGTCCTTCTCGGCCTGCCGGCGCGCTTCGAAGCGGACGCCGCCACCGAGGCGACGGCGGCACCGGCCGCGGTTCCGGTTTCCGTCGCCAAGGCGGAATCGCGCCGGATCACCACCTGGGAGAGCTTCTCGGGCCGGCTCGCGGCAATCGAGCGGGTCGAGGTTCGCCCCCGCGTCGGCGGCGCAATCCTCAGCGCCCATTTCCGCGAGGGTGCTCTCGTCGAGAAGGGCGATCTGCTCGTGACCATCGACCCAGATCCCTTTGCGGCGGCCGTCGAGCGGGCTGAAGCGGAGGTCGCAGCAGCCGAAGCTCGGGTGGCACTCGCGAGAACCGAGCTCGAACGTGCCCGCAAGCTGGTGACCACCAGCGCCATCCCGCAAAGCGGCGTCGACCAGCGGCTCAGCGCCTATGATGAGGCGCAGGCAAATGTCCGCTCGGCAAAGGCGGCGCTGCGCTCCGCCCGTCTCGACCTGCAATATACCGAAGTGCGCGCGCCGATCGCCGGACGCGTCGGCAGGCTCGAGGTGACGGCCGGCAATCTTGTTTCCGCCGGTACCGCCTCCCCGATCCTGACGACGCTCGTCTCGATCGACCCGATCTATGCGAGCTTCAACGTCAACGAGGAAGTGGTCGCAGCCGCGCTGGCGAAGCTTTCCGCCTCGGCCGGTACCGATTCGATCGAACGCATTCCGGTGCAGATCGGCACCGCCGCCGACGAGGGCACGCCGATCAGCGGCCATATCCAGTTGATCAACAACGAGGTGGATGCGGCGACCGGCACCATCCGCGTACGGGCGGCGCTCGAAAACCCCGACGGCCGGCTCATCCCGGGCCAGTTCGTCCGTATCCGCATCGGCGATCCGGCACCGGCCGAGAAGCTGGTGATCAGCGACCGCGCCATCGGTTCCGACCAGGACAAGAAGTTCGTGCTGGTCGTCGGTTCCGACAACAAGGTCGAATACCGGCAGGTCACCCTCGGGCCGACCGCTGACGGCATGCGGATCGTCGAGAGCGGCCTGAAGCCCGGCGAAAGCATCGTCGTCAACGGCCTGCAGCGCGTGCGCCCCGGAGTCGTGGTCGCCCCGCAGCCTGCCGAACAGGCAACGGCTTCGATCGCCAAACCATAGGTAAGAGCGCCCGCCTCTCTGAGAAGCAGGGCAGCGCAAAGCAATTCAAACGGCATGCATCGGCGCGCGGCGGAGTTTTCCGCCGTTGACGTCTTCCGATTGCCTGAAGTTCCCAAGGGGGATCATTATGAACTTCTCACGCTTTTTCGTCGACCGCCCGGTCTTCGCGGGCGTTCTCTCCGTGCTGATCTTCGTCGCCGGTCTGATCGGCATGACCGGCCTGCCGATCTCCGAATATCCGGAGGTCGTGCCGCCGCAGATCGTCGTGCGCGCCCAATATCCAGGCGCCAACCCGGCGGTCATTGCCGAAACCGTCGCCACACCGCTCGAAGAGCAGATCAACGGCGTCGAAGGCATGCTCTACATGCAGAGCCAGGCGACGGCAGACGGCCTGATGACGCTGACGGTCACCTTCGAGCTCGGCACCGACCCCGACCAGGCCCAGCAGCTGGTGCAGAACCGCGTCTCGCAGGCCGAGCCGCGCATGCCGGAAGAGGTGCGTCGGCTCGGCGTCACGACAGTGAAGAGCTCTCCGGACCTGACGCTCGTCGTGCACCTGATCTCGCCGAACGGCCAATATGACATCAACTATCTGCGCAACTACGGAGTCTTGAACGTCAAGGACCGGCTGGCACGCGTCGAGGGTGTCGGCCAGGTACAGATCTTCGGCGGCGGCGACTATTCGATGCGCGTCTGGGTCGACCCGGAAAAGGCCGCCGAGCGCGGTCTCGCCGCGAGCGACATTGCCAATGCCGTCCGCGGGCAGAACGTCCAGGCGGCCGCGGGCGTCATCGGCGCCTCGCCCTCCGTTGCGGGGCTCGACCTGCAGCTCTCCGTCAATGCCCAGGGCCGCCTGAAAACACCGGAGGATTTTGCCAATATCGTCGTCAAGTCCGGCGCCAATGGCGAGATCACCCGCCTCGGCGATGTCGCGCGTGTCGAGATGGGGGCGGCGGACTATTCGCTGCGCTCACTGCTCGACAACAAGGCTGCCGTCGGCATGGGCGTCTTCCAGGCGCCCGGCTCGAATGCCATCCAGATATCCGAAAACATCCACAAGGCGATGGCCGAGCTGAAGCAGACCATGCCGGAGGGCGTCGACTACGAGATCGTCTACGACACGACGCAGTTCGTCCGAGCGTCGATCGAATCGGTCGTACACACTCTGCTCGAAGCAATCGCCCTGGTCGTGCTCGTCGTCATCGTCTTCCTGCAGACCTGGCGGGCCTCGATCATCCCGCTCGTCGCCGTTCCCGTCTCGATCGTCGGCACCTTCGCGGTGATGTACGTCTTCGGCTTCTCGATCAATGCGCTGAGCCTCTTCGGCCTGGTGCTGGCGATTGGCATCGTCGTCGACGATGCGATCGTCGTGGTCGAGAACGTCGAGCGCAACATCGCGCAGGGCCTCTCGCCGGTGCAGGCGACCTATCGCGCCATGCAGGAGGTCTCCGGCCCGATCATCGCGATCGCGCTGGTGCTGGTCGCCGTCTTCGTGCCGCTCGCCTTCATCACCGGGTTGACCGGGCAGTTCTACCGCCAGTTCGCGCTCACCATCGCGATCTCGACGGTGATCTCCGCCTTGAACTCGCTGACGCTGTCGCCGGCGCTCGCCGCCCTGCTCCTTAAGGACCATCACGCGCCGAAGGACCGTCTGACGCGCATCATGGATGCGCTGTTCGGCTGGTTCTTCCGCGGCTTCAACCGCTTCTTCGGAGCGAGCTCGGAGGCCTATGGCCGTGGCGTCGGCGGTATCCTGACGCGCAAGTCGCTGATCATGGGCGTCTACGTCATCCTGCTCGGGGTCACCTTCGCGCTCTTCCGCGCCGTCCCCGGCGGCTTCGTGCCGGCCCAGGACAAGCAATATCTGATCGGTTTCGCGCAGTTGCCGGATGCGGCAACGCTCGACCGCTCGGAGGACGTCATCCGGCGCATGAGCGACATCGCCCTCAAGCATCCGGGCGTGGAGCACGCGATCGCCTTCCCGGGCCTGTCGATCAACGGCTTCACCAATTCCTCGAACTCCGGCATCGTCTTCGTGTCGCTGAAGCCATTCGAGGAGCGCACGACGCCGGAACTCTCGGGCGGCGCGATCGCCATGCAACTGAACCAGGAGTTCGGCGCGATCCAGGATGCCTTCATCGCCATGTTTCCGCCGCCGCCCGTCCAGGGTCTCGGCACGACCGGCGGCTTCAAGCTGCAGATCGAGGACAAGAACGGACTCGGCTACCGGGCGCTCGACGATGCGGCCAAGGCCTTCCTGGCGCAGGCGGCGCAGACGCCGGAACTGGCCGGGCTCTATTCGAGCTACCAGATCAACGTGCCGCAGCTCTATGCCGACCTCGACCGTACCAAGGCGCGCCAGCTCGGCGTCGCCGTCACCGACGTGTTCGAGACGCTGCAAATTTATCTGGGCTCGCTCTATGTCAACGACTTCAACGCCTTCGGCCGCACCTACAGCGTGCGCATCCAGGCCGATGCGAACTATCGCAGCCATGCCGACGATATCGGCAAGCTGAAGGTCCGTTCGCAATCGGGCGAAATGATCCCGCTGTCGGCCTTGTTGAAGGTCGAGCAGACGGTCGGCGCCGAGCGGGCGATCCGCTACAATGGCTTCCTCGCCGCCGACATCAATGGCGGGCCGGCACCGGGCTTCTCCTCCGGCCAGGCGCAGGCCGCCATCGAGCGGATCGCCGCCGAGACGCTGCCGCCCGGCATCTCTTTCGAGTGGACGGACCTCACCTACCAGCAGATCCTCGCGGGCAATTCGGGGATCCTGATCTTCCCGCTGGCGCTGCTGCTCGTCTATCTGGTCCTCGCGGCCCAGTATGAGAGCCTGCTGCTGCCGATCTCGATCATCCTGATCGTTCCGATGGGCATCATGGCGGCGCTCACAGGGGTTTGGCTGACCGGCGGCGACAACAACGTCTTCACGCAGATCGGACTGATCGTTCTCGTCGGTCTATCGGCGAAGAACGCGATCCTGATCGTCGAGTTCGCCCGCGAGCTCGAGCTCTCCGGCAAGAGCGCCGTCAGCGCCGCGATCGAGGCGAGCCGGCTGCGCCTCAGGCCGATCCTGATGACCTCGATGGCGTTCATCATGGGCGTGGTGCCGCTCGTCACCTCGACCGGCGCCGGTGCGGAAATGCGGTCGGCGATGGGGGTCGCGGTCTTTGCCGGGATGATCGGCGTCACTGCCTTCGGCATCTTCATGACGCCGGTCTTCTACGTGCTGATCCGCAAGCTTTCAGGCGAGCGTCCGCTGAAGCACGCAGGCGCCCATATCGAAGCTCCGCATCTCGCCCCGGGCGAATAGCGTTCTGCGGCATCGGCATCCAGCGGGCCGGACGATCGTCCGGCCCGCTCTCGTTTCAACGGCTCGCGCCTGTCTCATCGGGCGTGACAGTTGAGGACCGATCGGATAAACCAGCAATCTCAGTTCCTTGGCCCACCGGCTCCGCAGGCATTCCGCTCGATGTTCCCGACCGATCCGATTTCCAATCTCGCCGCTCTCATCCGTTGCCCCTCGGTCACTCCGGCCGAAGGCGGCGCGTTGACGGCTCTCGAAACGATGCTGGCGCCGCTCGGCTTCACGGTCGATCGGGTCGTCGCGAGGGCGGCGGGAACGCCGGATATCGAGAACCTCTATGCCAGGCTCGGCGCCGAGGGCCCGCATCTGATGTTCGCCGGCCATACGGACGTCGTGCCGGTCGGCGACGAAGCCGCCTGGACCCAACCGCCCTTTTCTGCCGCGATCGCCGGCGGCAAAATGTACGGGCGGGGCGCCGTCGACATGAAGGGCGGCATTGCCTGCTTCGTCGCGGCGGTCGCCCGCCATATCGAAAAGCATGGCCGTCCGAACGGCTCGATCTCCTTCCTCATCACCGGCGACGAGGAAGGCCCGGCGATCAACGGCACCGTGAAACTCCTCGAATGGGCTGCTGGAAAAGGCGAGCGCTGGGACGCCTGCCTCGTCGGCGAGCCGACCAATCCGGAGAGCCTCGGCGACATGATCAAGATCGGCCGGCGCGGTTCGCTTTCCGGCCGGATCACCGTCCGCGGCGTGCAGGGCCACGCGGCCTATCCGCACCTCGCCGACAATCCGGTGCGCGGCGTCCTGCAGCTCACACAAGCGCTGATGGATCCGCCCTTCGACAACGGTACCGAGAACTTCCAGCCGTCCAATCTGGAGGTGACGACGATCGACGTCGGCAATGCCGCCGTCAACGTCATCCCGGCCAAGGCGAGCGCCGCCTTCAACATCCGCTTCAACGACCGCTGGACAGCCGAGAGCCTGATGGCGGAGATCGTCGCCCGGCTCGATCGCGCCGCGCGCGATGGCGCGCTCCGGCCAGGGCGCGATCCGGTCAAATACGAGATCGTCTGGAACGAGCGGCCGAGCCACGTCTTCTTGACGCGCAGCAATGCGCTGATCGATTCGCTTTCCGGCGCGGTCGAGGCCGTGACCGGGCGGCGGCCGAAGCTCTCCACCACCGGCGGTACGTCGGACGCCCGCTTCATCAAGGACTATTGCCCGGTGGTCGAATTCGGCCTCGTCGGCCAGACGATGCACATGGTCGACGAGCGCGTCGCCACCGCCGATCTCGAAACCTTGACCGAGATCTACGAAACCTTCGTCGCCCGCTGGTTCGGCCATGCCGCTGATCGATGAGGTTCTTGCCTATATCAAGGGGCTCTGGCTGCTGGTCCAGGGCAACCGCGAAGGCTATCAATGGCTGGACATCAGCGAAGGCGGCCTGTGGCGCTCGTTCTCGGCGATCCTCTGGTCGCTGCCGGCCATGGCCGTGTCCTGGGCATCCTGGCGGCTCTACTATCTTTCGGCGATGCCGAGCGGCACGACAGTCGGCATCGCCTTTTTCCTAAAATTGCTCGTCGTCGATCTCGTCAGTTGGCTGCTGCCGATCGTGCTGGTCGCCGCCCTTTCGCGACCCCTCGGATTTAGCGCACTGGTCGTGCCTGTGGTCGTCACCACGAACTGGCTCTCGGTGCCGCTTTCCTATGCCATGGCAATCCCGGCTGCGATCCTCCTTCTCGCTCGAGGAGGCCATCAGCTCACGGCCCTTTTTTCGCTGATCGTCCTTATTGCCGGCGTCGTCCTGCTCTTCCGGCTGCTGCGCACGATAACCGGCAACCAGAACCTGCTCGCCTCGGCGCTGACGGCGCTTTACCTGCTGCCGTCGATGATGCTCGCACAATATCTTCAGCACTTCTTCGGGTTGATGCCCGGCTGAGTGAGATCAGCGCCGGACGGTCAGTAATCGACCTGCATGAAGTAAAGACCTTCCGGCGGGGCGACGGGTCCGCAAGCCTTGCGGTCGCGCGCTTCGAGTGCCGCCTTGAGGTCGTCGGGCGTCCACTTGCCCTCGCCGACAAGCTTCAGCGAGCCGGCGAAGGAGCGGATCTGGTTATGCAGGAAGCTCTGCGCCGTCGCCCGGATCTCGATCAGTTCGCCGCTGCGTGTCACGTCCAGCCGATCGATGGTGCGCAGCGGGCTGGTCGCCTGGCAATGGGCCGACCGAAACGTGGTGAAATCGTGATGGCCGACGAGGTGTTGCGCCGCCGTGTGCATCGCCTCGTGGTCGAGCGTCTTCGGCACCCACCAGGCGCGCCGCGCCTCGAGCGCCAGCGGCGAGCGGCGGGAGATGATGCGATAGAGATAATGCCTGCGGCGGGCCGAGAAGCGCGCGTCGAATTCCGGCGGCGCTTCCGCCGCGTCGAGGATCGAGACCCGCTCGGCGGCAAGCGCCAGGTGGGCGTTGAGCGCATTGCGCAGCGTATGGCTCGCCCATTCGCGCGTCAGGTCGAGATGCGCCACCTGGCCCATGGCGTGAACGCCGGAATCGGTTCGGCCGGCGCCGCGGATCGAGACGGTTTCGCCGGTCAAGGACAGGACCGCCTTCTCGATTGCCCCCTGGACGGAGGGGCCGTTCTCCTGCCGCTGCCAGCCGACATAGTCGGACCCGTCATATTCGACGGTCAGGCGATAGCGCGGCATCAGGCAATCCTCGTGCCGACGCCGATCGGCGTGCCGCGCAGGAACTCCGGCGTGGCAAGCGACTTGCCGCCCGCCCGCTGCAAGCGCGTCGGCCGAACTGCTCCCTCACCGCAGGCGATCGTCAAGGCATCGTCCAGAACCGTGCCGGGCGAGCCGGCCGCTGCCGCAGGCTCCGAGCCCAGCACCTTGATGCGCTCAATCCGTCCGGCGATCTCGAGTTCGAACCAGGTGCCCGGAAAAGGCGACAGACCGCGGATATGGTTGTGTACGTCGGCCGCCGATCTCGTGAAGTCGACGCGCGTCTCGTCCTTGGCGATCTTGGCGGCGTAGACGACGCCTTCCTCGGGCTGCGGCGTCAGCGTCAGTTCGTCCGCCTCGAGCTTCGCCATCGCTTCCTTCATCAGCGCCGCCCCGACATGCATCAGCTTGTCGTGCAGTTCGCCGGCCGTCATCGTCTCGCCGATCGGCACAGTCTTTGTGAGGGCGACGGGGCCGGTGTCGAGCCCCTTGTCCATCTTCATCACCATCATGCCGGTTTCGCGATCGCCGGCCATGATCGCCCGCTGGATCGGTGCCGCACCCCGCCAGCGTGGCAGGAGCGAAGCGTGACCGTTATAGCAGCCGTGGCGGGTGCCCGAGAGGATTTCCTCCGGCAAAAGCAGACCATAGGCGACGACGACCGCGACATCGGCGTCAAAATCGCGAAAGGTCTGCCGATCCGCCGCGTCCCTGAAGTTGACGGGCGTCAACACCGGAACGCCGAGAAGTTCGGCCGCCTGATGCACCGGCGACTTCTTGAGATCCAGGCCGCGCCGGCCGCCGGGGCGCGGCGGCTGCGTATAAACGGCGGCGATCTCGTGGCGGGCCTCGACGAGGGCGGAGAGCGTCGGCACCGAGAATTCCGGCGTGCCCATGAAGATGATGCGAAGCGGCAAGGCGGTGAACTCCGTCTCTCTACAGCGCCGCGCGCCTTATCAGGCGCGCAAAGGTCGCTGTAGCACTTTGAATTGCTGCATGTCTTTGTCCTTAAATCGAAGTCGATTTAAGGAGACATGCAGTAGTCGCCCGAAACAGGGCAGCGGCTCCGGTTCAAGCGTCGCTCGACGCAGTGTGCGACGATCAAATCGCCTTGGCGCCGCGTGTCTTGGCTGCCTTGGTGAACTTGCGGATCACCATGTCGCGCTTAAGCTTGGAGATATAGTCGATGAACAGAACGCCGTTCAGATGATCGATCTCGTGCTGCAGGCAGGTGGCGAGCAGACCGTCGGCCTCGACCGATTGCTCCTTGCCGTCGCGGTCGCGAAATTCGACGGTGATCGCCGCCGGCCGCTCGACCTCGGCATAGTAGTCCGGAATCGACAGGCAGCCTTCCTCGTAGACCGAGCGCTCCTCGGAGGACCGGACGATCTTCGGATTGATGAAAACCAAAGGCTTCTTCTCTTCGCCCTCTTTCGAGACGTCGAGGACGAGCAGGCGTCTCGGCACGCCGATCTGGATCGCCGCGAGACCGATGCCGGGGGCGTCATACATGGTCTCGAGCATATCGTCGGCAAGGCGGCGAATGTCGTCGTCGATCGTCTCTACCGGCGTGGATACCTGGCGCAGAACGGGATCGGGAAGAATGATGAGCGGCTTGATCGTCATGCTGCTCCCATAGCCGATCTTTCAGTGCGGGCGCAAGAAAATTGCCGAGCGACAGCATCCACAGTTTGTTCTTGGTTTGATCTGGTTTTTGGATGCGAATCTGTTTAGGCTGCGGCCATGGAGCCCAATGCCTTTGCCTTCGACCAGCCGTTGTTCCTCATCGGCACCTTTCCCGTAACGGCTGGCCACCTGGTCACCGTTGCCGCTCTCCTGTTCGTTTTGCTAGCGATTGCATCCGCTCGCAGGGCGCGCGCGCTTGACGCCGACGACCGGGACCGGCAGCTATCGGCGCTCCTGGCGGCGCAGACCGAGATGCAGGGACGCATCGCCGCGATGGCGGAGGTGTTCGGCACGCGGCAGACAGAACTCAATCAAACGCTCAGCCAGCGCATCGACGGTATGACGCACCGGATCGGCGCCTCGATCAGCGAGCAGACGAAGGCGACGCATGAGAACCTGCGGCGGCTGCAGGAGCGGCTGGCGGTCATCGACAGCGCCCAAAACAACATCCAGTCGCTCGCGAAAGACATGGCCGGGCTGCAGAGCATTCTTGCCAACAAGCAGACACGCGGCGCCGTCGGCCAGTCGCGCATGGAGGCGATCGTGGCCGACGGCCTGCCCATGGGCGCCTTCACCTTCCAGGCGACGCTCTCGAACGGCGCGCGGCCGGATTGCATCATCCGCATGCCGAACGACCAGCCGCCGCTCGTCATCGACGCGAAGTTCCCGCTCGAAGCCTGGAACGCCATGCGCGATGCGCCGAGTGCCGAGCGGCGCCAACAGGCGGCGCAGTCCTTCCGGCGCGACATGGAGGTGCACATTCGCGATGTCGCCAGCAAATACCTGCTCGCCGGCGAAACGCAGGACACGGCCTTCCTCTTCGTTCCGTCCGAATCGATCTTCGCCGAAATCCACGAGCATTTCGAAGCCATCGTGCAGAAGGCCCATCGCCAGCGTGTCGTCATCGTCTCGCCGTCGCTGCTGCTCCTCTCCATCCAGGTGATCCAGGCGATCCTCAAGGATGCCCGCATGCGCGAGCAGGCGCATCTGATCCAGGGCGAGGTGGTGCGGCTCATGGAGGATTTGTCGCGGCTCGACGAACGGGTCAGAAAGCTGCAGGGGCACTTCGCCATGACGCAGAAGGACGTCGAAGACATCTTGATCTCCTCGGACAAGCTGACGCGGCGCGGCGCCAAGATCGAGGCGCTCGAGCTGCAAGCGGTCACGCCGGTCGCGCAGGACGCCAAGGCGGCGGGAGACAAGGCGACGGGCGACAAGGCTGCGGGCGACAAGGCTGCGGGCGACAGGGGTGACCGGACGGTCGACAACCGCATCGGGCAATTGAAGCTGCGGGTGGTTGACGAGGACTGACAGGCTCGGGCACTCTCCGGCAAAATCAGCAACCCGACGGGATACCTTCACATGATCACTGTCTTTGGGTCCATCAACGTGGACCTGATCGCCACGACCGCACGCCTTCCGAAGCCCGGCGAAACCGTCGCCGGAACGGGCTTTTCCACCGCCGCCGGCGGCAAGGGCGCAAACCAGGCGCTGGCAGCCCGTCGCGCCGGTGCTTCTGTCCGCATGGCCGGCGCCGTCGGCTCGGACAGCTTCGCGGAAGGCGCGCTTGCCCTGCTCAAGGCTGCTGGCACCGACCTTGGCCTCACCAAGACCGTCGGCGCACCGACCGGGACCGCGCATATCCTGGTCGGCGGCGATGGCGAGAACGTCATCGTCGTCGTCGCCAGCGCCAATGCCACGGTGAGCGAGGGCGACGCGGTTTCCGCCGTCGAGCAGATGTCGGCCGGCGACACGCTGATGCTGCAGCTCGAAATTCCCGCTGCCTCGGTGGAAAAGGCGCTCGTAGAGGCAAAACGCCGCGGCATCCGCTCGATCATTAATATCGCGCCGCTGACGCCGGAGGCCGCCCGCCTCGGCCGCATGGCCGATATCGTGATCGCCAACGAGACCGAGTTTGAGCTGCTCGCGGGCAGAAGCGGGATCGCCGGCGCCGAACGGGAAGCGGCGATAAAAGGCCTCCACGATGAAACCGGACAAACCGTCATCGTCACGCTCGGCGCCGAAGGGGTTGCCGCCGCCCATCAGGGCGAAATCCATCGCGCCAGGGGGCTGGCCATTGAGCCGGTCGACACTGTCGGGGCCGGCGATACGTTCTGCGGCTATCTCGCGGCCAGCCTGGACGCGGGCCTCGCCTTCCCCGATGCGCTGCGCCGCGCCGCGGTTGCCGGGTCGCTCGCCTGCCTGAAAGCGGGAGCGCAGCCGTCCATACCGCTCGACTCCGAGGTCGCCGCGCGTCTTTGACCCGCGACCGCCAATTTCTGCCCGTTTCGCAATCTGGATAGGATTTGGCGCGGCAACGATGCTTGCCGCGCAGAATCCACTTTGGAGGGCCAGGAATTGGCCCGGATATTGGCCGTATTTTAATCTTTGATGATCTATCCAGATTGCGAGCGACCCACGCGCAGCGGGCCGCTTCGTTCGTGCCGGTCGGCATCACGCGCTCCATGAGGGAGCTTCACCCATATTTTGGAATGTCATGCCGCAGGCACAAACCTGCGGACCTCTCGTGCGTGAGGATTTCATGTTCAACTTCCATGCCAAATCGCTAGCCACCAAGCTGATCGCCGTCACGGGCGGGACAATCGGGCTCGTGCTGCTCGCGTCGAATTTCGTTCTCATCTCGCAGACCCAGGATCGTGTCGAGACGCTAGTCTTCGACGGCGCCAAGACGGAGGCTCGCGCGATTGCCGCCGATATCGCCGGCAGCGTCGGAGAGCTCGCCGCCGCTGCCCGGACGATGTCGGGTGTGCTCGGCCGCGGGCATGCCGGGAAATCGACCGACCGTGCCGGCGCCATCAACCTGTTGAAGGCAAATCTCGACCAGCACGACTTCGCCTTCGGCAGCTGGTTCGCCGAAGCGCCGAAAGCCTTTGACGGCAAGGACGTCGTCAATAGCATCGAACTCGGCGGCAATGCGGAAGGCGCGTTCACGCCTTATTGGTCGAAGGATCGTAACGGCAAGGCACAGCTCTCGACCTTCCGTGCGGACTATGCGGCCGAATGGTACAGCCTTGCCGCCAAGAGCGGCAAAGGCGCCATCACCCAGCCTTACATGGCTGAAGGCACCGACGTTCCGACGACGATGACATCGCTGGCCTATCCGGTGATGTCCGACGGCAAGATGATCGGCGTTTCCGGCGTCGACATCTCGCTCGCCTCGCTTGCCGACCGGCTCGCAACGCTCAAGCCGTTCGGTTCGGGTCGCGTCTACCTGCTATCGCAGGATGGCAAGTGGCTCGCCGCGCCGATTCCCGATCTCCTGATGAAGGACTATGAAGGCGAGGGTGAAGACGTCATAAAGAACGCGCTGTCGTCCAAAGCGTCAGGCATGATCAGGAACCTGACCTATGACGGAAACGCGCCCTTCGACCGCGTCGTCTATCCCTTCAAACTGCCAGATGTGAATGCCAACTGGGTTATCCTTGTCGACGTGCCGCGCACCGCCATCAATGCGCCAGTCAACGATCAGACCTATATGATGATCATCGGCGGTATCGTCGTCCTCGCAGCCGTGCTCGCCGGCCTCTATCTCGCCGTCCGCCGCTATGTCCAGAAGCCGCTCGCCGGGCTCGTCCGCGACGTCGAAACGCTCAGCAATGGCGACTATGCAAAGCCGATCTCCGGCCAGGACCGCTCCGACGAGACCGGCTCGGTCGCCAAGGCGCTCGAAGGCTTCCGTCACCAGCTTGCCGACGCAAAGCGCCTCGAAGGTGAAGCCCGTCGCGAGCGCGAACAGGCCGAACTGGAGCGCAGCCGCTCGGAAACCGAGCGGGCCGAGACCGGCGCGCTGCAACGCGATATCGTCGCGCGCCTCGGCAAGGGCCTCTCGCATCTCGCTTCCGGCGACCTGGCCTACCGGATCGCCGACGATTTCCCGGGCGAGTACGCCCAGCTGAAGCGCGACTTCAATGCGACGATCGAGAGCCTCGAAGAGACGATCCGCACCGTCAATCATTCGGTCGTCAACATCGGCAGCGGCACCGGCGAGATTTCAAGCGCCGCCAACGACCTCTCGCACCGGACCGAGCAGCAGGCCGCAAGCCTCGAGGAAACCGCCGCCGCCCTCGACCAGCTGACGTCGCAAGTCGATGCCAGCGCCGAAAACGCCAAGATCGCGGCAAAGTCGGTCGAGCTCGCGAGCAGCGATGCCGAGCAGTCCGGTGCGGTCGTCCAGAAGGCGATCGCCGCGATGCAGGGCATCGAGCAGTCCTCGCACGAGGTCAGTCGCATCATCGGCGTCATCGACGAGATCGCCTTCCAGACGAACCTGCTCGCCCTCAATGCGGGTGTCGAGGCCGCTCGCGCCGGCGAGGCCGGCAAGGGTTTCGCGGTCGTCGCGCAGGAGGTCCGCGAGCTTGCCCAACGCTCTGCCAATGCCGCCAAGGAGATCAAGACCTTGATCAACACCTCGGCGGGACAGGTGCGCGAGGGCGTCGATCTCGTCGGCAAGACGGGCGGCGCGCTCAGGAAGATCGCCGATCAGGTGGTGCAGATCAACGGCCTTATCCGCCAGATCTCCAGCTCCGCCTCGGAGCAGGCCGTCGGCCTCAAGGAGATCAACTCGGCCGTCAACCAGATGGATCAGGTGACGCAGCAGAATGCGGCGATGGTCGAAGAGACGACGGCCGCCGGCATGACGCTGAACGAAGAGGCCCGGTCGCTGACCGAACTGGTCTCGCGGTTCCGCGTGGCCCAGCGGGAGCAGACACAGTCTTCCGCCGACATGCTGCGCGGCACCGCCGCCAAGATGCGAACCGCAGAGGCCCCCCGCCCGGCAGCGGAAACGCCGGCGGCACGCGGCTATTCGAGCTCGACGCAGCGGGTTCTCGTCCAGACCTCCGGCGCAAACGCCCTCGCCCAAGGCAGTTGGGAAGAGTTCTGATCGAACCAAACAAGATGAAAACGGCGCCCAAGCGGGGGCGCCGTTTTCATTTTCAGAGGCGCGCCAGGCGGTCGGTCAGGAGGTCGAAGAAGCCCTCGTCGTCGATGTGGCGCATCACCTTGGCATTGTGCTTGCGGCCGGTGACCTGCCACCAGTCGACCACCGTCATGCCGGTGGTCAGTGCCGAGGCCGTCTCGATTTCGACATTGCAGTCGCGGCCGGTGAAGAGCTCCGGCCGCAACAGATAGGCGATCACCGTCGGGTCGTGTAGGGGGCCGCCGTCGGTGCCGTATTTCTCGATGTCGAAGCGTTCGAAGAACTCCAGCATTTCAGCCAGTGCGACCGCTGCCGGGCTGCCGATGGCGCGTATCTTTTCGACCCGGACCTTGTGGGTGAGGACCCGGTGCGTCACGTCGAGCGGCATCATCACGATCGGGATGCCGGAACGGAAGACGATTTCGGCCGCTTCCGGATCGACATAGACGTTGAATTCAGCCGCCGGCGTGATGTTGCCGCCTTCGAAGAAGCCGCCGCCCATCATCACGAGTTCCCGCACCCGGGGCGCGATCTCCGGCGCCTTGGTGAGCGCCAGGGCGATATTGGTAAGCGGGCCCAGCGTGCAGAGCGTCACCGCGCCCGGCGCTTCGGCAAGCAGCGTCTCGATGATGAAATCGACGGCGTGCTGCTCTTGAAGCGGCATCGCCGGCTCGCTGAGTTCGGGACCGTCGAGCCCGGTCTTGCCGTGCACGTGCTCGGCAGTCACCAGCGGGCGCGCGACGGGCCGCTCGGCGCCGGCAAAGATCTTGACGTCGGTTCTGTTGCAGAGCTCGCAGACGATCCGCGCGTTGCGCGTCGTCAACGTCAGCGGCACGTTGCCGGCGACGGCGGTGATGCCGAGCACGTCGATTTCCTCCGGACTGCCGAAAGCAAGCATGATCGCGGCTGCATCGTCCTGTCCCGGATCCGTGTCGATGATGATCTTTCTCGCGTTTGTCACTTTCTTCCTCCTGCGAGCCGGATGGTCTCGGATGCCAGGCCATGACCTAGTGGGCCAACGATCCGGCAAAGGGAGACTACCATGCAGCAGCCTGCACCTGCGCCGGATTTGCGCCTTCGCAGCGAACTATGATTTGCGTGCGCGGCCGAGGCAAGCCGCTTGCACTCGTTGCGCACAGCTACCATATTGCTTTCCAAGGATGCTGCCTGGCAGGTCCGAAAGATGGTCGCTTGAGCTCACAAGGACTTGGGAATGAGCAGGATTACGCCTTTTACGAGCCCGCTGCTGGTGGGCTTCGACAGCATGGAAAAGACCCTCGAGCGGATCGCCAAGGCGAACGACGGATACCCACCCTACAACATCGAGCGCATTCGCGGCGACAGCGCCGCCGGCACGCCGGAACGGCTGCGGATCACGCTCGCCGTCGCAGGGTTTTCCGATGAGGATCTGGAAGTGACGACGGAAGAGAACCAGCTCGTCATTCGCGGTCGTCAGGTCGAAACCGGTGAAAAGGATTATCTCCATCGCGGCATCGCCGCCAGACAATTTCAACGGACTTTCGTGCTTGCCGACGGTATGCGGGTGCTCGGCGCCGAGCTTCGAAACGGCCTCCTTTCGGTCGATCTGGTGCGCCCCGAACCGGTCCGTATGGTAAAGAAAATTAACATTTCGGTCCCAGAATAGGATAACCGGCGGGATTTTCCTCCCGCGCCGGCGACCACGGAGCATCACCATGGGACTGAAAGCCATCACCTCATCGCTGTCGAAGCACGATCTTGCGCATCTCGGCGCGGGCGAAGTCGGCTATATCCGCAAGATGCGATCGGAGGAGGTCTCCCGCTGCTTTCCGGAAGCGCCCGAGATGGGACCGGGAATCGATCTCTGGGCCCTGTTCGCGGCGGACGGCACGCCGATTCTCTTGACCGACAACCGCTCGAGCACCTTCTTCAAGGCCGCCGAGGACGACCTTCGCACCGTCAGTCTGCATTGATTCCCGCGCGGGGTTCTCACCCGGTCCGCCCTCACCCGCCTGCCGGCCACTTCGCCCCGCCGGCTGGACGAAGGTGACCCGCGGCAAGGCTCAGAGCCTCCAATCCCCTCTCCGCGTCGCGAGGAGAGGGTTTACCCCTACAGCGCCGTGCGTCTATTCAGACGCACAAAGGACGCTGTAGCACTTTGAATTGCTGCATGTTCTTCCTTAAATCGAATGCGATTTAAGGATACATGCAGTAAGCGCGACGGAACGTCAGATAGGCGGAACTGCGCCCTTCCCGGCGGGCCTTGGCTTCGTAGCGCGTGCTCGGCCAGCCGGCGAAGGGGGTCAGCCAGTCGGCCGATGTTTCGGCTGTCCACTCGAAGGCCGCATGGTCGCGGCAATGGAAGAGCGTCCAATTGACATAGCTGTCGATATCGGAGGCGAAACAGAAGCGGCCGCCGGGCTTCAGGACGCGCGCGAAGCGGTCGAGATTGACCTTCGAGACGAAACGCCGTTTCCAATGCTTCCGTTTCGGCCAGGGATCGGGATAGAGCAGATCGATCTGATCGACGGAGGCCAGGGGTAGCCAATCGAGCACCTGCGTCGCATCGTCGTCATAAAGCCGGACATTGTCGATCTCTCTGGCTTCGATCTGCCCAAGCAGCTTTGCCATGGAATTGACGAAGGGCTCCACGCCGATGAAGCCGGTGGACGGGTCCTCCGCCGCCCGATGAATGAGATGTTCGCCACCGCCGAAGCCGATTTCCAGACGGATTCGCGTCACGGCAGCAGGGAAAAGCGCCGGCAGTTCATCCGGCGCCGGCTCCTTGAGATCGAGCCTCAGGGCCGGCAGCAGGTTCTCGATCTGCGCGGCCTGGCGTTCCCGCAACGGCTTACCCTTGCGGCGGCCGAAAAAGGCCTCCGTTGCTCTGGCGCGGCGCGGTTCGGTCATATCGTTCTTCCTTGGATCGGGATGGTCTCATTCGATCGAAGATCACAAACATGATCGACTTCAGTATGTCCAGACACGGGCTCGCAACGTTCACACCTTCCCGCACGAACAAAAGGGGCGGAGGCTCCTTCCGAGCATCCGCCCCCAAATCTGCGTGTGTGTACATGAGCCCGACCAACGCCGTGGCGCTGTTGTCGGCGCGGGAGGCTATCGCCACCCCGCGAAAAGACTTAAGCGGCGCGGCTGTTGATTGCCGTCGAGTCGAGCGAGATCGCCTCCTTCAGCGGCTTGACGAGATCGAGCTTCTCCCAGGAGAAGGAACCGTCGCGGCCAGCCTTGCGGCCGAAATGACCATAGGCGGAAGTCTTGGCATAGATCGGCTTGTTGAGGTCGAGGTGGCGGCGAATGCCGGTCGGCGAGAGATCCATCGTCTTGCGGATGGCCTTCTCGACCTGGTCCTCAGAGACCTTGCCGGTGCCGTGCAGATCGACATAGATCGACAGCGGCTGGGCGACGCCGATCGCATAGGAGAGCTGGATCGTGCAGCGTTCGGCAAGGCCGGCCGCAACGACGTTCTTCGCCAGGTAGCGGGCGGCATAGGCGGCCGAGCGGTCGACCTTGGTGGTGTCCTTGCCGGAGAAGGCACCGCCGCCGTGCGGTGCGGCGCCGCCATAGGTGTCGACGATGATCTTGCGGCCGGTCAGGCCCGCGTCGCCGTCCGGTCCGCCGATGACGAACTTGCCGGTCGGGTTGATGTACCAGGTGCAGTCGTCGGCGATCTTCAGGTCGCCCAGGGCCTCCAGGATATAGGGCTCCACGACCTTGCGGACCTTGGCGGAATCCCAGCTCTCGTCGAGATGCTGGGTCGAAAGGACGAGGGAGACGACCTCGCTCGGCTTGCCGTCGACATAGCGTACCGTCACCTGGCTCTTGGCGTCCGGGCCGAGCCTAGCGACATCGCCCTCGCCCTTCTTGCGGGCCGCGGCGAGCAGATGCAGGATACGATGCGAATAGTAGAGCGGCGCCGGCATGAGCTCGGCGGTCTCGCGGCAGGCATAGCCGAACATGATGCCCTGGTCGCCGGCCCCTTCCTCGCCCTGCTTGTCAGCGGCGTTGTCCACGCCCTGCGCAATATGCGCGGATTGGAAGTGCAGGAGCACGTCGATCTTCGCCGTCTTCCAGTGGAAGCCGTCCTGTTCGTAGCCGATGTCGCGGATCGCCTTGCGGGCGGCGGCCTTGAACTTCGAGGGATTGATGACGTCGTTGCCGTTCTTGTCCTTCTTCAGAAGGCTCGGCGGCAGGCGGACTTCACCGGCGATGACGACGCGGTTGGTCGTCGCCAGCGTTTCACAGGCAATGCGCACGGTCCATGGGTCGACGCCGGATTTGGCCGCTTCGCGGTAGACCAGATCGACGATCTCATCGGAAATGCGGTCACACACTTTGTCCGGATGACCTTCGGCAACGGATTCGCTTGTGAACAGGTAATTTGCGCGCATGCGGGAAGTCCCCTCAATGAAAGAAGTGGCCCAGTGTTTAGTGGTTTTGCCACCGAAAAACAAGCGCACAAGGACATAAATATATCTTTATATCAGCATCGCCGCACCGGATGGAACGGCATTGCTCGAACCCGCGCAGAGGAGCAAAAGTTATTTCAGGAGCGGCCACCCCATACGAAAAAAGCGGCACTGCGCCGCTTTTTTCGTATGGGTCGGAAATCTCCGCTATTCGCTTTCGGCCTCCGCCGCCAGCGCCTTCACAAGATCCACCAGCTTGCGCCGGACCTTCGGGTCGGAAATCTTCACGAATGCCCGGTTGAGCTGCAGGCCTTCGGAAGAGGACAGGAAGTCCACCACATAATTCGAGCTTGATGGTTCCGCCATTCCGGACCCGGCGCCGTCAGCGCCCGGAGCATCCTCGAAAAAGAAAGAGACTGGGACGTTGAGGATGGAGGATATGTTCTGCAACCGGCTCGCCCCAACCCGGTTCGTCCCCTTCTCGTATTTCTGGATCTGCTGGAATGTGATCCCCAGACTCTCGCCGAGCTTCTCCTGGCTCATGCCAAGCATCGTTCGGCGAAGGCGAATCCTGCTACCGACATGAATGTCGATCGGGTTCGGCTTCTTCTTGTTTTCAATCATAGTCGCGTTCCTGAACACGCTGTTTCGATAAGCCACAACCAGTCATTGCCGTAGCGATTGACGACAGCCTGCCAGCGAAAGCAGGGCTCCAGTGGCAGGCAGAGGTTGATGGTAAAAATCACTATGCAATTTTAGGGGTTTTAGGTCAATTCGTCCGAAAATTTAAACTTCTACGCGATATCGCCGCAACCAACAATAGAAACGCTGCCGTGAACCAGAAGATCCTGCCACGCGTCATACTGTCGGTCGGGGTGGGCATCTTGCCCGGCAGAATTGCGTCCGTCACTCCCTTGTAATTGTATCCCAATCCTACCACTAAAACACCACGTGCATCAACAATTGCTGATATACCGGTGTTGGCGGCGCGAATCATCGGCGTGCCGGTCTCGACGGCGCGCAGTCGCGCCTGATGAATATGCTGGCGCGGCCCGGGCGTGTCGCCGAACCAGGCGTCATTGGTGACGTTCAGGAGCGCGTCGGACACGGGCGCATTGCCGTCGATCTCGTCGGCGAAAATCGCTTCATAACAGATCAGCGGATACAATGTCCTACCGCCGGGCAGGGTCAGGACCGAACGGTTCGACGCCGCCGAAAAGCCGCCGGGCATCGCAACGGCGAGCGAATTCAACCCCCACGAATTGAGAACGTCCTCGAAGGGCACATACTCGCCGAAGGGAACGAGATGGACCTTGTCCGCTGCGCCGACGATCTGGCCGCGGTCGTCGATGACGTAGATCGAATTATAGTAGCGCCGCGGCAGGCCCGCCCCCGCATCCTCGGCGCGCACGGCGCCGGCCAAGAGAACCTGCCCTTCCTGGAGAACCTCCGCGATCTCGGTCAGCGCGTCGGGATTGTCCGTCAGGATGAAAGGAATCGAGGTTTCCGGCCAGACGATGATATCCGGCCGCTTGCCGCCCTCCTGTGGAGGCGCGGCCGTGAGGGCCAGATGCGTCTTGAAGATCGCCGCGCGCTCGCGATCATCCATCTTCTTCGCCTGGTCGATCACCGGCTGGACGAGGCGAACGGTGCGCTCCGGCGTCAGCGGCTCAGGCGCCGGCAGGGAAAGCCTGTAATAGCCGTAGCCGATATGCGCGGCGAAGAGCGCGGCAGCGACGGCTAGGCCGATCCGGGCGCCCTTGCCGGTACCGACGAGGGCCGGGGCGGCAAAAACGAAAACCGCCAGCATGTTGATCGTCGCCACGTTCACAACGCTCGCCGACTGCATCATCAGCGGCATCGGCATCGCGGCATAGCCCACCGCGTTCCAGGGAAAACCGGTGAACAGAAAGCTGCGCAGCCATTCGGCGACACCGAAGCCGACGGCAAGAGCAGCAATGCGACCGACACCATCGGACCACAGGCAACGGGCAATGAGCACTGCAAGCGCATAGAACAAGGCTAGGACGGCGGGAAGACCGACGACTGCCAGCGGAATCGCCCAGGCAAACAGTTCCGCTTCGACCAGGAAGGCGTTGCCGAGCCACCAGAGACCGCCGAGGAAATAGCCGAAGCCGAAACTCCAGCCGATCGAAGCGGCCGGCAGGAGCCGCCGAACGACACCGTCGTCCGGATGGGTGGCGACCCCGTCGATCAGCCAGACAAGCATCGGGAAGGAAATGAAGGCCGCGGCAAAAATGCCGAAAGGCGGCTGGGCGAACATCGCCAGAAGTCCGGCGAGAAAGCCGACGAATGCGCGAGACGCTCCCGAGAGCAATATGATCTTGCCTGCCAGTCTTTCCATGCAGCCTCCAAGTCGCGCGGGCTGGGCGGGCCGGACGCGTAAGATCGGTCGAATCATTGCCGGCAGCTTCCCAGAAAACCGCCTGCTTGTCCCGTGGCCGCGGCAGTCAGTAGCTTGTGCTGTTTCCCGATAGCGAAGTCAGTATCGATTGCCTGCGATCATGGCGACATGAAGGGGGCGCAATCAGCCAGATGACCTCGCCGACCGGTTGCGATATGATCGAGTTGGATTAACCACAGTTGCCGAAATTCCGGTCTCGGCCACTACAGGTTGTTCCCTCGCTGGTGCGATGCCGTTAGTCTGGTTTCGGCACCACACCCGGCGACGCGTTTAGTGCAGGCGATCCAAAACAGCATCTCGGACAAAAAAAGGGGTCACCATGTTCGATTCCCGCGAGAAGATCGCGCTTTTCATCGACGGCGCCAATCTCTACGCGACATCGAAGAGCCTGGGCTTCGACATCGATTACCGTAAGTTATTGAGTGCATTCCAGAAACGCGGCTATCTCCTGCGCGCCTACTACTACACGGCGCTTATCGAAGATCTCGAATTTTCCTCAATCCGGCCTCTGATCGACTGGCTGGACTACAACGGCTACACGGTCGTGACCAAACCCGCCAAGGAGTTCACGGATGCCCTGGGCCGGCGCAAGATCAAGGGCAGCATGGATGTCGAACTCGCGATCGATGCGCTGGAGCAGCGTCATGTCGTCGACCATTACGTCCTCTTCTCCGGAGACGGCAATTTCACCACGCTTGTGGCAGCGCTGCAGCGCAACGGGCGGAAGGTCACCGTCGTGTCGACGCTTTCAACCCAGCCGCCGATGATCGCCGACGAGCTGCGCCGCAAGGCCGACTACTTCATCGACCTGACTTCGCTGCGCAGCGAGATCGACCGGCATCCACAGGAAGCGCCGGAGACGGTCAGGCCGACCAACGAAAGCGTCAATCCCTGAGGCTGCAGCAGATGGACGGAGGCGCCCGGCGACGCCGCGATCACTCCGCCGAGGTCGGCGGCGGGACGTTTGCCTGAGCCCCACCATTTGCCGGCAGCGCATCGGGCAAAGTTTCGGGCTTGACCATCCGCCGGCGCGCCGGCGGCCGCTTGCGCATGATGCGCACGCGCTTGACGCGACGCGGATCGGCGTCGAGAATCTGGAACTCGAAACCGGGAATGGCCTGCACAACCTCACCGCGAACCGGAATGCGGCCGAGGGATGCGAAAACCAGGCCGCCGAGCGTGTCGACGTCCTCGAGCTGCTCACGCACGTCGAAATCCGGACCGATCGCCTCTGCGATCTCCTCGAGCTCGACGCGCGCGTCCGCCACGAAAACGTCATCCGACGAGCGGGCGAACATCACCTCGTCGTCGTCATGCTCGTCCTCGATGTCGCCGACCACCATCTCGACGATGTCCTCGAACGAGACGAGGCCGTCGGTGCCGCCGTACTCGTCGATGACGAGCGCCATCTGAATGCGGGCGGCCTGCATGCGCTGCATGAGGTCTGAGGCCAACATCGAAGGGGGCACGAAGAGGACCTGACGAATGATGCCCGCTTCCTCGACCGTCTTGTTCAAGTCGACGCGCGAGAGATCGAAACCCGGCTTCGGCTGACGCGGCGTCTTCTCCGCGACGGCGGCCGGGTTTGGTGCCTTGCCGTTGCGGCGGCGGTTGCGGGCCTGCCGGGTCACGTAGGCCAGAAGGTCACGGATATGGACCATGCCGCGCGGGTCGTCCAGGCCTTCGCTGTAGACCGGCATGCGCGAGCGCCCGGATTCTTCGAAGAGAACCATGAGTTCGCCGAGCGTAATGCTCTGATCCACCGCCTCGATGTCGGCACGCGGCACCATCACATCCTCGACGCGAACCTCGCGGAAGCGGAGGATGTTGTTGAGCATCGCCCGCTCCTCGGGCGAAAACGCGGTGTTGCTGTCAGCATCCGTCATCAGCGCGTCGGCGAGATCCTCGCGCAGACTCGACGCACCCGCACCGCGCCACAGGCGGGCCGCACGGCTCCAGAAGGATGAGATGGGTTTGTTGCCCTCTGCTCGGGCGGTGGTACTACTACTGCCCGCGTCGGCATCGCCGGAGGCGTCGGCCTCCTCGCTGGCAACCGTTGCCGGCTGTGTCTTGAAGTCGCTCATTGTTCCAAACTGTCAATCCGGGGCTCGGTCCCCGTAGGGATCAGATAGGCCAAGACGCGCCAAAATGCGAGTCTCCAACCCCTCCATTCTTTCCGCTTCGTCGTCTTCGATATGATCATAGCCGAAAAGATGGAGGAATCCATGCACGAGAAGATGCATCAGATGCTCCTCGAACGGCTTCTCCAGTTCATCCGCTTCACGCTTCAGCGTCTCATAGGCGACGATGATGTCGCCGAGCATCGGCCCCGGCATCTTTCCGGGCGTCACCGGGAAGGCCGGAAAGGACAGCACATTGGTCGGCTTGTCCTGGTTGCGCCATTCGGCGTTGATCGTCCTCATCGACGTGTCGTCGGTAAAGACCAGCGACAGTTCCGGCGGCTCGTCCGGAAACGGCTGCTTCTCTTCCGCGGCGAGAAAATCCGCAGCCGCACCGAGAATGCGCGTGGAAAGGACGTGCAGCTCGTCCTCCGACGGCCAGTTTCCCTGCTCGACGCTGATCTGAATATCCAAAGCCATCATGACCGCTGGCGATCGCCTCAGCGGTCGCTCTGTTCGCTTTCATCGTGAACGGCCGTATGGCTTTCATAGGCCCTGACGATCCGCGCCACCATGGGATGGCGCACCACATCGGCATCCTTGAAGCGGATAACCGACACACCTTCCACCCCCTTGAGGATTTGCAGCGCCTCGACGAGACCGGATTTCACGCCGCGCGGCAGGTCGACCTGGCTCGGGTCGCCGGTGACGATCATCCGGCCGTTTTCTCCGAGGCGGGTCAGGAACATCTTCATCTGCATCGAGGTCGTGTTCTGCGCCTCGTCGAGAATGACGGCGGCATTGGCGAGCGTGCGGCCGCGCATGAAGGCCAGCGGCGCAATCTCGATGACGCCCGCCGTAATCGCCCGTTCGACCTTGTCGCCCGGCATCATGTCGTAGAGCGCGTCGTAGAGCGGCCGCAGATAGGGATCGACCTTTTCCTTCATGTCGCCGGGCAGGAAGCCGAGCCGCTCGCCCGCCTCGACCGCCGGCCGCGACAGGATGATACGATCGACCGCGCCGCGCTCCAGAAGCTGGGCCGCATGGGCGACGGCGAGATAGGTCTTGCCGGTGCCGGCCGGGCCGACGCCGAAGACGAGTTCGGCCCGCTCC
Source organism: Sinorhizobium fredii USDA 257 (assembly GCF_000265205.3). NCBI lineage: Bacteria > Pseudomonadati > Pseudomonadota > Alphaproteobacteria > Hyphomicrobiales > Rhizobiaceae > Ensifer > Ensifer fredii. The sequence continues at coordinate 44,530 of NC_018000.1, read as the reverse complement.
AGCGCACGGATATAGGAGTCCTGCATCGGCGTGCGCGCAGCGATCGTCTTCTTGCGCGTTGAAATCTGCGCCATCGTCAACTTGGCCTTGCGCTCCATGGTCGGCAACTGCAGCTGGTCGTCGGCCGCGACCGCCATGCGGATCGCGCCTTCGACGTCGGACGTATCGATCGAGGCCCCACTTTGCAGCCTTCCGTAGAGATAGTCGAGCGCGCGCCGCGCCTGGTTGGTCGCCACGAGATCGCCGGAGATGGCAACGGAATTGCCGCGCGGCCTGGCATCGACGCGCAGCCGTTCCTCGAGCAGCTTCAAATTCTGGTCGAACTGGCCGAAGAGCTCGCTGGCGAACCGGTTGTTCTCAAATGTGAGCACGAAGTGATTGGCGTCTGTCGCGGTTGTGTTCGAATGGCGCGATGAGGATGAAATCATTTCGTGTCCGTTCAAGCGGTTCAGGCTCCTCACTTTTGATCTACAGCGCCGCGCGTAAAATGACGCGCAGAGAACGTTCTAACATCTTAACTGAGCAAAAGCTCCCGAGAAGGTGTCTCGTGCCCCTGCCTATTCGATCACCTCGGCGAACAGGCTGTTCGGGCCGGCCTTGGTGATTCGTACCTTGATAATGTCACCGATTTGCGATCGTTTTGCATCAACATTCACCGGCTGCAGCCAGGGCGAGCGGCCGACCAGCTGGCCCGGCATGCGGCCGTGCTTTTCCAGAAGCAGGTCGATCTCCCTCCCGACACAGGCGGCGGCGAAGTCGCGCTGCTGGTTGACGAGCAAACTTTGCAATCTTTCCAGACGCTTGGCCTTCACCTCTTCGGCAACCTGGTCCGTGAGATCGGCCCCCGGCGTGCCGGGACGGCTCGAGTATTTGAAAGAGAATGCCTGTGCATAACCCACCGCCTCGACGAGGCGCATCGTGTCCTCGAAATCCTCCTCGGTCTCGCCGGGGAAGCCGACGATGAAATCGCCGGAGAGCGCCAGATCGGGTTGGATGGCCCGGATCCGCTCGACAAGGGCGAGATACTCGGCCGCCGTATGGCGCCGGTTCATCGCCTTCAGGATGCGGTCGGACCCGGATTGGACCGGCAGATGCAGATAGGGCATCAGCTTGGCCATCGATCGGTGTGCCTCGACCAGGCTCGCATCCATATCGCGCGGATGGCTGGTGGTGTAGCGTAGCCGCGCCAGGCCGTCGATCTCGCCGAGACGCCACAACAGATCCCCGAGGCCCCAATCGCGGCCGTCCGGCCCGGTTCCGTGCCAGGCATTGACGTTCTGGCCGAGCAGCGTGATCTCGCGCACGCCGCCGTCGACCAGCTTTTCCGCTTCGGCGATGATCTGCGCCACCGGCCGCGAGACCTCGGCGCCACGGGTGTAGGGCACCACGCAGAAGGTGCAGAACTTGTCGCATCCCTCCTGCACGGTGAGGAAGGCGGTGACGCCACGGGCACGGGTCTTGGCCTTGTCCGGCGCCGGCAGGTGCTCGAATTTGTCCTCTATGGCGTAGTCCGTCTCGACGACGCGCTCGCCGCTCCTTGCCCGCTTCAACGCCTCGGGCAGCCGGTGATAGGTTTGCGGGCCGATGACGAGATCGACCGCCGGCGCGCGGCGCAAGATTTCGTTGCCCTCGGCCTGGGCGACGCAGCCGGCGACGCCGATCACCATTTCGCGGCCCTCGCTCGCCTTCGTCTTCTTCAATTCGCGCAGGCGGCCCAATTCGGAATAAACCTTTTCGGCTGCCTTCTCGCGGATATGACAGGTGTTGAGCAGGACAAAGTCGGCATCTTCCAGCACGTCCGTCGCAACATAGCCGTCCCGCGACAGGGCGTCGGACATTCGATCGGAATCATAGACGTTCATCTGGCATCCATAGGTCTTGACGAAGACCTTGCGCGCCGGAACGTGTTCGTCGCCCGCGACAGGCGATTTCGGCAGAAGAGCGGTTTCCTGGGTCATGCGGGTTCTTTAGTGCAAAGCGGCCCAAAATTGAAGCATTTTTGGACGCGGCGCCGAAGGCGGCAGGCGCCTCGCGCTTCAACTAGGCAGCGGTCTTCTCGCGCGCCGGAGCCCGCCCGCGCAGCCGGTCCGACAACATGCTGCGAATCCGCTGTTCGATAGTCCGACTGACTTCCTTGCGGTTGGAACGGTGGTCGTAGTCCACCGCTTCGCCGAAATCGACCTCCACATCGAGCGCCCCTTCCCTGAGCACGCCGACGAGATGCGGCAGCAGCCCGATGTCGCCCGGCCATGCCGCGATCGGCCGGTAGTAGCGGCCCATGGGCATGCCGTGGATGCCCGTATAGGAAATCGCCACCGGCTGGACGTGCACGACACCCGTCGGCGACTGCGGCACGGCCGAGGCGGCGGCGCCGAACAGTGACGTCTTGATCTCGAGCAGGCGATTACCATCCGAGGTCGTACCCTCCGGAAAGAGAACGACGACCTCGCGGTCGGCGAGCCGCCGGCCGATCTCGCTCACCTGATCGCCGGTCGTGCGCTTCTGTTGGCGCTCGATGAAGACGGAAGCCTGCAGCCGGGCGAGGAGACCGAAGACGGGCCAATCCTTGACGTCCGACTTGGCGACGAACACGACATCGGCAATCGACGACAGGACCAGTATGTCCTTCCAGGAGACGTGATTGGCGCTGATGAGCAGCGGCCGCCGCCGATCCAACTCTCCGTGGACCCGAACCCGCATGCCGAGCAGGCGGCAGGCGGTGCGATGCCAAAATCGCGGCAGGAACCTGCGTGGCTTCAGATCCAACCAAAGGCAGGCGAGTTGGACCGGCATCAACAGGAGAGAAACAATGGCGAGCAGGATGGCGTAGAGCGCGACGCGTATCCAGTTGATCATCCGGAAAGACTTTCTGATCCCACCACTCGGATGGGACTAGCGGAGATCGAGCCGCATGACAAGCGCGGCGGTGCGCGCCCCGGCCGTCCCCTGATAGTAGGCCTTGCGCTCGCCGACCTTCGCGAAGCCAAGCTTGCCGTAGAGACCGATCGCGGCCAGGTTCGTCTCGTCGACTTCGAGGAACAGCGTCTCGGCGCCCTTGACGAACGCCTCGCGCATCACCGCCTGCATCAGCCGCCAGCCGAGACCGGAGCGGGCGAAGCGCGAATCGACGCCGATCGTGAGGATTTCGGCCTCGCCCGCGGTGGCACGCGACAGCACGAAGCCTCCGAAGGCCGGGCGAAACGTCCCATTCGTCTGGCGGGCGGCGAAGCCGAAAACCGTGTCTTGCAGCAGGAGTGCGTGGATTTCGCCGTCGCTCCACGGCGCAGCGAAACGCTGGCCGTGCAGAGTTGCCGCCGCCATGAGGTCCGCCTCCTCAAGCGGGAAGATGTCGAATTCAGTGCGACGCGTGAAATAGTCTGTGAAGCTCATTTCGGTCCTACGCATCCGGCTCGATGGTGCCGCGCCTCCTCATCGTAGTCGCCGGCCCGCTGTTTCGATTGACTGAACGGGTCTATCCCGCTGTCGCCCTCGTGACTGCGAAACCTGCTTGAGGCTTTGCATCGGGGCCGCGCAAATAGAGCGGTTTCGGCTTGGCCGAGGCTGGATCGGCCGCAGCACCCAGCCGGCCGACGAAAGCGACGTCGATCTCGTCCGGCCCGCCGGCCCGCTCGGCCGAGGCGACAAGCGGTGCGCCGGAGCCGCAAATGACGCCGGTGAACCCGGAAACCCGATCGCGCGCTTCGGCGAGCGGGAGAATTTCAGCTTCGCCTTCCGCCTCGCCGAGCGCTGTAAAGGATTGGACATAGACCTCGCCGCGTTTCGCGTCGATGGCCGCGAGCACCGGCCGCCCCGGCTGCTTCTCCCTGGCGTTCTCGGCAACAACCTGAAGCGTGGTAACCCCGACGGCCGGCTTCCCGAGGGCAAGCGCCAGGCCGCGCGCCGCCGCGACGCCGACGCGAATGCCGGTAAACGACCCCGGTCCGATGGTCACGGCGATGCGGTCGATCTCCGCAAGCTGCCTGTCGGAGGCGAGCAACGCCTCATCGACAAACTCCATCAGTCGCTCGGCATGCCCGCGACCTATATCGGCACCGGCGCGCGCGAGGACCTCGCCCGCCGCACCGTCATAGACTGCTGCGGCGCAACCGCTGCCCGATGTATCGATGGCAAGAACCAGCATTGTGAGCCGCCATGACCTCCCTGCGCTGCTTCTCCGGCCTGCGAAGACGCTCTTCCGTCTGCGAGCCGCGACTCACCTGAGCCGGCAGCTTCGCCTTCCGACGGTATTCCGAAATCTTGAGGGCCTCAATCAGCCTGAAATCGCTACAACTCCGAGTCCGCGGGAGCGGCCCGCAAGCGGCACCGCTACACACAACTTACCCGGCCGGTTTCGATCAGACCGATTCGACCGACTGGACCTCGGGCACGAAATGGCGCAGCAAATTCTGCACGCCGTGCCGAAGCGTCGCGGTCGAGGACGGGCAACCGGAGCACGCCCCCTTCATGTTCAGGAACACGGTGCCGTCCTTGAAACCCCGGAAGGTGATGTCGCCGCCATCCTGGGCGACGGCCGGCCGTACCCGCGTGTCGAGCAGCTCCTTGATCGTCGCGACGATCGCCTCGTCGCCCTCGTCAAAGAATTCGCCTTCCTGGTCGGTCTCTTCGGCGCGGCTCGCGCCCGACATGATCGGCTGGCCGGACATGAAGTGTTCCATGATCGAGCCAAGGATCGCGGGCTTCAGGTGCTGCCATTCCTGGCCTTCCTTGCTGACCGTGATGAAATCGTAGCCGAAATAGACGCCGCTGACGCCGGGAATCGAAAAGAGCCGTACCGCGAGCGGCGAACCGGCGCGCGCCTCGTCTTCACTTCGGAATTCGGCCGTACCGCTCTCCATGACCACCTTGCCCGGCAGGAATTTCAAAGTGGCCGGATTCGGCGTGGCTTCGGTCTGGATGAACATGATTCTCTCCGTTGCGCCGGGAGCGCTTCCCAACCGGCTCTTTAGAATAGTTCAAAAGAATATAGGGGCAACGTTTCGACCCCGCAAGGGCGCGTTCTGCCACAGGGTCAGGTCAGCGCGTCGATCTCCTCGTCCGTCAGAAGATCGGGGATGACCGTGACGGGGATGGGAAAGGCCGCTGCCTTCCCCGCGATCGACGACACCAGCGGGCCGGGACCTTCCTTCGCCGATCCAGCCGCAAGCACGAGGATGGCGATATCCCGGTCTTCCTCGATCAGGGCGTAGATCTGTTCCGTGGCGATGCCTTCGCGAATGACGATCTCAGGCTCGATGCCGATCCTTTCGCGAACCGTCTGGGCGATCTTGGCGAGGGTCGCCTCGGCCTCTTCGCGCGCCTCCGCCCGCATAATCTCCTCCACCCCCAGCCACTGCTGGAAGTCGCCGTCGGCGATCACGTAGAGCAGCACGAGACCGCCATTGGAGTTCTTCGCGCGCAGGCCTGCATAATGCACGGCACGACCGCATTCGGGCGTGTCATCGATCACCGCCATGAACTTGCGGCGATGACCTTCCAGTCGTGAGAGTCGGGTGGAAACCATGCGGCGAACATTACATCGCCGCACGCGTCCCGCAAGGTCTCATTTCGGCGGATTACTGCAAAAAGCCGATGATCTCGCGAACCTCGCGCATGGTCTTTTCCGCCCTCGCCCGCGCACGCTCCCCGCCATCGCGCAGGATCGCGTCGATATGCGCCGTATCGTCCATCAGGCGGCGCATCTCGCCGGTGATCGGCGACAGAACGTCGACGGCGAGATCGATGAGGGCCGGCTTGAAGACCGAGAATTGCTGGCCGCCGAACTCGGCGAGGATTTCGTCCTTCGACCGGTCGGAAAGGGCTGCATAGATGCCGACGAGGTTTTCCGCCTCCGGGCGGCCCTTCAGCCCCTCAACTTCGCTCGGCAGCGCATCAGGATCGGTCTTGGCCTTGCGGATCTTCCTGGCGATCATCTCCTGATCGTCCATCAGATTGATGCGCGACAGGTCGGACGGATCGGACTTCGACATCTTCTTCGTGCCGTCACGCAGCGACATGACGCGCGGCGCCGGTCCGCCGATCAACGGCTCCACCGGCGGGAAATAGGCATGGATCGGTTCTTCGCCGACGACGATATCGACGCCGTAGCCGCCGCGCCGGATGTGCTCCATGAAGTCGATATTGAATTTCTGAGCGATGTCGCGGGTGAGTTCGAGATGCTGCTTCTGGTCATCGCCGACCGGGACATGGGTGGCGCGGTAGACGAGGATGTCGGCCGCCATCAGGCTCGGATAGGCAAGCAGGCCGAGGGAGGCGTTTTCGCGGTCCTTGCCGGCCTTGTCCTTGAACTGCGTCATCCGGTTCATCCAGCCGATGCGGGCGACGCAATTGAAGATCCAGGCCAGCTCCGCATGCTGCGGCACGGCCGACTGGTTGAAGACGATGTGCTTCTCCGGATCGATGCCGGAGGCGACGAAGGCCGCGGCGATCGAGCGTATCTGGCCCGGCAGGTCCTCGTGCACGAGCTGGGCGGTGATCGAGTGGAGATCGACGACGCAATAGATGCAGTCGTTGTTCTCCTGCAGGGCGACGAACTTGCGGATCGCGCCGAGATAGTTGCCGAGATGCAGATTGCCGGTCGGTTGAACGCCGGAAAATACGAGCGGCTTGAATTCGTTCATGTCGTCCCCATCGGGCTTGTGGAGGGCCCACCAATTGATATCGCCGCGCTTATGCACGGCGGGCCAAATGCAATCAAGAGGCACGCAGCGGTCAGGCGGGTTGCAGGAGGTCCCAGCGATTGCCGAACGGATCGGCGAAGACGGCCACGGTTCCGTAGGCTTCATGGCGCGGCGTCTCGACGACTTCGACGCCGACCGCGAGCATGGCGGCGTGGTCGCGGGCGAAATCATCGGTGAAGAGAAAGAAGCCGACGCGCCCGCCGGTCTGGTTGCCGATGGCCGCCCGCTGGCGTTCACCCTCGGCCTTGGCGATGATCAGCGCCGTTTCGGTCGCGCCCGGCGGCCGCACCAGCACCCAGCGCTTGCCGCTGCCGAGATCGGTGTCCTCGATCAGGTCGAAGCCCAATCGGCCGCAATAGAAGGCGATACCCTCGTCATAGTCCGGGACGAGAATGGCGACACGGGCAATAAACTGCCTCATGGCGTATCTGCCCCTTCGCCGGCAGGCGATTCAGGCGCGCTTACCGCCTTGCGTTTCAAACTGCGGCGGATCATCCCCAGACTGGCGCCGCCGAGCCCGAAGGCAGCGGCGAAATAGATCATCATCGCAGCTGCCATCAGGCCGCAGACGGTCGCGGCTTGAGTCAGAACCGGCGCGGCGGAAGAAAGCGGGAAGGCCAGCCACTGGATGGCATAGTGGAGCGCGGCCGCCATGATCCCGGCGGCGACCACGAGACGCGGAATGCGGGTCAGCAGCGGAATGTCGCGGCCCCAGTGCCCGCGCCAGGCGAGCGTCGCGAAGAGGAGGAGCGCATTCACCCAGCCGGCAACGACCTCGGCTGTGGCGATGCCGCTTGCGGCCAGCGACGGAAACAGCGTCAGTGCCAGCGAGACGTTCACCGCCACGGAGATCGCCGCGAAGATCATCGGCGTGCGGGTATCCTCGCGCGCGAAGAAGCCTGGAATGAAGGCCTTGATCAGCACGAAGGCCGGCAGGCCGAGACCGTAGATCGCCAGGATATGCCCGACGACGACGGTCGCTTCGGGCGAGAACTTGCCGCGTTCGAAGAGGAGCCTGACGATCGGCTCGGACATGACGAGCAGCGCGGCTGCGGCCGGCAGGGTCAGGAACAGGGTGAATTCGACGGAACGGTTCTGGAGGTTCGACGCCTCGCTGAGATTGCCGGCACGAAGCGCGCGCGCCAACTCCGGCAAGAGTACCGTCGCGACTGCGATGCCGACGACGCCGAGCGGAAGCTGGTAGATACGGTCCGCATAGACGAGCGAGGAGACCGCCCCCTCCTTGGCCGAGGCGATGTTGGTGTTGATCAACAGGTTGATCTGGGTAATGCCGCCGGTGATCGCCGCCGGCAGCGCCAGGACGAGCAGGCGCGTGACATTGGCGGTCAACCGCGGGCGGCGAAAGCCGATCCGTATCCCGGCGTTGCGGACGGCGATCCAGACGATCGCCAGTTGAACGAGACCGGCGGCCATGACACCCCAGGAAAGGCCGTAGCCGACGGCAACCGTGTCCTGGCCGATGTACCATGCATAAACAAGTACGCCGATCAGGATGAAGTTCAGGAACACCGGGGCGATGGCGGCGGCGAAATAGCGATGCAGCGAATTGAGCATGCCCGCCATCATCGCCGCCAGCGACATGCAGGCGAGATAAGGGAACATAATCGTCGCGAAGGTGACAGTGCTCGCGAATTTCGCCGGGTCGTCGGCGAAACCGGGGGCGATCAGCTCGCGCACGATAAACGGCATCGCGAGTTCCATCGCGATCGTCAGGAGAAGAAGAACGGTGAAAAGCACACCAAAGACTTCTTCGGAAAAGCGGCGGGCGCCCTCCATGCCGCGCGCTTCGATCTCCTTGGCAAAGAGCGGCACGAAGGCCGCGTTGAACGCTCCTTCGGCGAAAAGCCGGCGGAAGGTATTCGGCAGCCGGAAGGCGGTGTTGAAAGCGTCGGCGACCGGTCCGGTGCCGAGTGCGGCCGCCATGAAGGTCTCGCGCACGAAGCCGAAAACGCGACTTCCGAGCGTCGCGCCCCCGACGGTTGCGAATTTCTTGACTAGGCTCATGTTTCGGCTTTTGTCGTTTTGGACGCGTTCGAGATCCGCGGCGGATGGGCCGGCGCGATGATGCCGGATGGCATGCGCTCGCGCGCCTCGTCGACCTCGCCGGCGAGCACCGCCTTCAGGCGCGCGGCAATATTGGCCTGCCGGTTCTCGTTGGTGATCTTCGCGCCCACCAGGTCGGTCACATAAAAGGTGTCGATGACCTTCTCGCCGAACGTGGTGATATGGGCCGAGGCGATATCGAGCGAAAGGTCGGAGAGCACCGCCGTCACCTCCGAAAGCAAGCCGGTCCGGTCGAGGCCCTCGACCTCGATGACGGTGAACTTGTTCGACAGCGTGTTGCTGATCGTCACCTCCGGCGTCACGGTGAAGGCCTTGCTGCGCTTCCTCGCCCGGGTGCGGCTGGCGATCACCTCCGGCAGGCGCTTGCGGCCGGAGAGCACGTCCTCGATCAGTTTGCCGATGCTCGCCGCCCGCCGCGTCTCGTCCTCGTCGACCGAAAACTCGCGGTTGACGAGGATCGTATCGAGCGCCCGCCCGTCCGCGGTCGTATGAATCTGCGCATCGACGATGTTGGCGCCCGCGGCTGCGCAGGCGCCGGCGATGACCGTCAGCAGGCGCGGATGGTCCGGCGAAAGCACGGTGATTTCAGTGATGGCGTGGAAGTGATGGGTGCGCACCATCGTCGCCAGAGTCTTGCCGGCGCGATCCGCCTCGCGGATGAACTCGGCGTGCCGCACCTGATCCTCGACTGCCACGGTGAGGAGATAGGGCTGATAATGGAGCCGGACATAGGCGTCGCGCTCCTTCTTCGGCCAATCCTTGAGTGCGTCGCCGAGTATGAGCGCGGCGTGCTTTGCCCGTTCCTTGCGCGACAGTTCCGAGAAGCCGCCGGAAAGAAGCAGTTCCGTCTCATAGTATAGCGTGCGCAGCAACTGCCCTTTCCAGCCATTCCAGACACCGGGGCCGACGGCCCGGATGTCGCAAACGGTCATGATGAGCAGCATCTTCAGGCGATCGAGCGATTGCACCCGTTCGGCGAAGTCGAGGATAGTCTTTCGGTCGTTGAGGTCGCGGGTCTGGGCGACCATGGACATGGTCAGGTGTTCCTCGACCAACCAGACCACTGTTTCCGTCTGCTTCGGTGACAGGCCGAGGCGCGGGCAGAGCTTGCGGGCCACCTTGGCGCCGGCCACCGAATGATCCTCTGGGCGACCCTTGGCGATGTCGTGCAGCAGCACGGCAACGTAGAGTGCTTCGCGGTCTTCGATACTGGGCATGAGCATCGCCGTCAGCGGGTGCGCCTCCTCCTCGAGGCCGCGATCGATCCGCGAGAGAACGTCGACGGTGCGCAGGAGATGCTCGTCCACCGTGTAGTGGTGATACATGTTGAACTGCATCATCGAGACGATCTTGCCGAAATCCGGAATAAAGCGGCCGAGCACGCCCGACTCGTTCATGCGCCTCAGGATCAGTTCCGGATTGCGCCGAGAGGTCAGGATCGACAGAAAGAGCCGGTTGGCCTCGTCGTTTTCGCGCAAATGCGGAGTGATCAGGCTGAGCGAGCGCGTCACCTGCTTGAGCGCGGCCGGGTGGAATTCCAGGCCGTGAATATCGGCGATATGGAACAGGCGCAGCAGGTTGACCGGATCGCGCTTGAAGACCTCCGGGCTCGCGAGCGCGATGCGGCCGCCATCGTCGACGAAGTCGAGCGTGCCGGCAATCTTGCGCGTGCGGTGCCTGAAGCGGCTGAAGACGCCCGAAATCCCCGGCGTATCCTTCGCCTGCTGGTCTTCAAGCGCCGCGCAGAAGATGCGGGTGAGATCGCCGACGTCCTTCGCGACGAGGAAGTAGTGCTTCATGAAGCGTTCGACCGCCGAGAGGCCCGGATGGTCGTGATAGCCGAGCGCTTCGGCAATCTCGCGCTGGATGTCGAAGGACAGCCGCTCCTCTGCCTTTCCGGTCAGAAAATGCATGTGGCAGCGTACCGCCCAGAGGAAATCATCCGATTTCTGGAAAAGCTTGTATTCCTGCCGCGACAGGACGCCGAGCTTGACGAGGTCGGCCGGATCCTTGACCCGGTAGAAATACTTGGCGATCCAGAACAGCGTGTGCAGGTCGCGCAGGCCACCCTTGCCTTCCTTGACGTTCGGCTCGACGAGGTAGCGGGTGTCGCCCGCCTTACGGTGGCGCCCGTCCCGTTCGGCAAGCTTCGCGGCGATGAATTCGGGGCCGGTGTTGCGGACGATCTCATGGTCGAAGCGCTGTTCGAGTTCACCCGCCAGGGCCTCGGAGCCACAAATGTAGCGGCATTCGAGGATCGCCGTGCGGATCGTCATGTCGGCGCGCGATAGGCGGATGCATTCGTCGATGGTCCGCGTCGCATGGCCGACCTTGAAGCCAAGGTCCCATAGGACATAGAGCATGAACTCGATGGCGGGTTCCGCCCAGACCGCCTTCTTGGAGGGCAGCAGGAAGAGCAGGTCGATATCCGAGCCCGGCGCTAGCGTGCCGCGGCCGTAGCCGCCGACAGCCGTCACGGCAAGCCGGGTTGCCGGCGGCGCATGGGCGGCGTCGAACACCTCGTTCAACACGAAATCGTGCAGCACGGTGATGAGCTGGTCCTGCAGCCAGGAAATGCGCTCGGCGCATTTGATCCCCGCGCCGTCGGCGGCCAGCAGTTCGCGGGCCTTGGCTCGGCCTGCATTGTTCGCCTCCTTGAAGGCGGCAAGCAAGGCACGGCGCATCGGTTCGCGTTGCTCGGCATGGGCCGAAGCAATGAAGCCGCACTTCGCCCGCAGTGCGGCGACGTCGAGAATTTCGAGAAAGGAAGTTTCGTGTCTGGCCATATAGTGCCGGGAGGCGTCCTGTCCGACTGATCGTATGGTTCGCTGCAGGTGCAAGCGATCCTGCATGTCATTCGGATCGGCTTCTGTCTACCGCATGTTTCCTTAAATCGTAGCCGATTTAAGGATGAAAACATGCAACATTCGAAGTGCTACAGCGATCTTTGCGCGTCAGACAGACGTGCGGCGCTGTAGGGCCGGAATCATGCAGCATTTCAAGCACTACCGCGTGCCCCCATGAAAAGGCACGCGGCGCTGTATAGCCTTTTTGCCTGTCGATTGACAGGGAAAAACGGTGCATTACAAGACACGAGGCGCGCGCCAAGTCAGCGGCCGGCGAGGTCCTTTTTTAAGGTGTAGAGCGCATCGAGCGCCTCGCGCGGCGTCATGTCGTCGGGATTGATCGCCCTCAGCGCCTCTTCGACCTTGGAGGGGCCGGAAACCCTTGCCGCTTCCTCACGCCGAACCGCGACCTGGAAGAGCGGCAGGTCGTCGATGAGCTGGCTTGCCGGGTTCTTGCGGTCGGCATCTTCGAGCTTGGCAAGCACGTCCCTCGCCCGCGCGACGACCGACGCGGGCAAGCCGGCAAGCCGGGCGACCTGGATGCCATAGGAACGGTCGGCAGCGCCAGGGCCGACCTCGTGCAGGAAGATCACGTCGCCGTCCCACTCCTTGACCCGCATGGTGGCGTTCGACAGGCGTCCGAGCTTCTCGGAAAGCACGGTCAATTCGTGAAAATGGGTGGCGAAGAGACCTCGGCAGCGATTGACCTCGTGCAGATGCTCGACCGCCGCCCAGGCGATCGACAGACCGTCGAAGGTCGCGGTGCCGCGGCCGATCTCGTCGAGGATCACCAGCGATCGGTCGCTTGCCTGATTGAGGATCGCCGCCGTCTCGACCATTTCGACCATGAAGGTAGAACGGCCGCGGGCGAGGTCGTCCGAGGCGCCGACGCGCGAGAAGAGCCGGTCGACGATACCGATATGGGCGGCGTTGGCGGGCACGAAGGAACCCATCTGCGCCATGATGGCGATCAGCGCGTTCTGGCGCAGGAAGGTCGACTTGCCGCCCATGTTCGGGCCGGTGAGCAGCCATATGGCGCCGGCCTCAGGACCGTCCGTTGGCGACAGGTCGCAGCCATTGGCGACGAAAGGATTGCCCGCCTGGCGCCTCAGCGCCTGCTCGACGACCGGGTGGCGTCCGCCGTCGATCAAGAACTTCCGCGAGTGATCGACGACGGGCCGCGCATAGTTCTGCTCTTCCGCCAGGACGGCAAGTCCCGCCGAGACGTCGAGAGTCGCGAGCGCCAGCGCCGCCGCCTTGATCGCCTCGGCATGGGCGACGACCTCGCGCGTCATCGCCTCGAACGCCTCGAGCTCGATCGCCAGCGCACGGTCGGCGGCATTGGCGATCTTCGTTTCGAGCTCGGCGAGTTCCGTTGTGGTGAAGCGCATGGCGCTCGCCATGGTCTGGCGATGGATGAAGCGGGCGCGCCCGGCATCCGTGTCGGTCATCGCCCCGGCATTGCCGGCGGTGACTTCGATAAAATAGCCGAGCACATTGTTGTGCTTGATCTTCAGCGACTTGATGCCGGTCTCTTCGCAATATTGAAGCTGCAGTCCGGCGATGACGCGGCGCGACTGGTCGCGCAGCGCCCGAACCTCGTCGAGCTCGCCGCTCGCCGCTTCGCGAAGGAAGCCGCCGTCGCGCTTCAGGAGCGGCAGGTCTTCGGCAAGCGTCGAATCGAGACGTGCCAACAGGGATGCCGGCAGCGCGGCGATCGCGGCCTGCGCCTCGGCAAGCTCCGCCGATAACCGAGCGCCCGAAAGCAGCGTCGAGGTCGCCGCCGCCGCCCGGAGCCCGGCCTGGATGGCGCCGAGGTCCCGCGGCCCGCCGCGGCCGAGTGCGAGCCTGGACAGGGCGCGCGGCATGTCCGGCGCGCGCCGCAAGGTGTCGCGGACATCCATGGCGAAGCTTGGCTGGTCGAGCAGGACCTCGATCGAATCGAGCCGCCGGTTGATCCGCTCCGGGTCGGTCAGCGGCGACATCAGCCGCTCGGCGACGAGACGCGCGCCGCCGCTGGTGACGGTCCGGTCGAGGGCTCTGAGCAGGCTGCCGTCACGGGCGCCGGACAGCGTCTTGACGAGTTCGAGATTGGCGCGGGTTGCCGGGTCGATGAAGAGGGTCGAGGCGGCGCTCTCCCGCTCGGGAATACCAAGCGGCGGACGCTCGGCGAGTTGCGTCTTCTCGACATAGGAGATCGCCGCCGAGGCGGCCGCAAGTTCGGCGCGCGAGAAAGTACCGAAGCCATCGAGGGTCTTGACGCCGTAGTAACGGGCGATCCGGCCCTCGGCGGTCGCGCTGTCGAAGAGGACGGCGGGCTGCGGTACCGCCACGCGGCCGAGCACGTCGAACACCGGGCGCAGTTCCGGATCGTGGAAGACGGTATCCGGCAGGATCAGCTCGCGCGGCTCGACGCGCAGGATGTCGGCCAGCAGGCGGCTCTCGCCCGTCTCGGCGAGACGGAAGATGCCGGTCGAGATGTCGATCCAGGCAAGCGCATAGGCGGGCTCCGAGCCGCTCCGGATGCGGGCAAGCGCCATCAGATAGTTGGATTCCGAGGGCGACAGCAGCTTGTCCTCGGTGATCGTTCCGGGTGTCACCAGCCGCACGACGTCTCGGCGCACGACGGATTTGCTGCCACGCTTCTTGGCCTCGGCGGGATCCTCCACCTGCTCGCAGACGGCGACCCGGAAGCCGAGCGCGATCAGCTTCTGCAGATAGTCGTCGGCGGCATGGACCGGCACGCCGCACATCGGGATATCCTGGCCGAGATGCTGGCCGCGCTTGGTGAGGGTGATGCCGAGCGCGCGGGAGGCCTCCACCGCATCCTTGAAGAACAGCTCGTAGAAATCGCCCATGCGGTAAAACAGCAGCGAATCCGGATTGTTCGCCTTGATCTCGATGAACTGCTCCATCATCGGCGTGGCAGTGGAGCGGCTCTCCTCGCTCGCGAGTTCGGACACGGAAAGGACGTCGCCCGTGCGGCTCGATGCGTCACTCATGAAATTCATGATTGTTCCAAAAAAAGAGATGTCACACTATCCGCAAGCATTTATAGACGACAACAACAAAGCGGCAGACCGGAACGGTCGCCCACAGGAGGTTGAGGAAACATGCCGGCTACCGACAAGTCCGACCGCACGATGACGAGCGTCACCGCCCAGGAGGCGCTCGACTTCCACTCCCAAGGTCGTCCCGGAAAGCTGGAGATCTCGCCCACCAAGCCGATGGCGACGCAACGCGACCTGTCGCTCGCCTACTCGCCAGGCGTCGCCGTGCCCGTCAAGGCAATCGCCGAGGATCCGGCGACGGCCTACGACTACACGGCACGCGGCAACATGGTGGCGGTGATTTCGAACGGAACGGCGATCCTTGGCCTCGGCAATCTCGGGGCGCTTGCCTCGAAGCCGGTGATGGAGGGCAAATCCGTGCTCTTCAAGCGCTTTGCCGACGTCGATTCGATCGACCTCGAAGTCGACACCGAGAATGTCGACGAATTCATCAACTGCGTCCGCTTCCTCGGCCCCACCTTCGGCGGCATCAATCTCGAGGACATCAGGGCACCGGACTGCTTCATCATCGAGCAGCGGCTGCGCGAGGTCATGGACATCCCGGTGTTCCATGACGACCAGCACGGTACGGCGATCATCGCCGCTGCCGGGCTCATCAATGCGCTGGCGCTGACCGGCCGCGACTTCAAGACCACCAAGCTCGTCTGCAACGGCGCGGGTGCTGCCGCCATCGCCTGCATCGAGCTCATCAAGGCGATGGGCTTCAACCCGGAGAACATCATCCTCTGCGACACCAAGGGGGTGATCTACCAGGGCCGCACCGAGGGCATGAACCAGTGGAAGTCGGCGCATGCGGTCAAGACCGACCGCCGAACACTGGCCGAGGCGGTCGAGGGCGCCGACGTGTTCTTCGGTCTCTCGGCAAAGGGCGCGTTGTCGCCCGACATGGTGCGCTCCCTGGCGCCGAGGCCGATCATCTTCGCCATGGCCAACCCGGACCCGGAAATCACCCCCGAGGAAGTCGCCCAGATCCGCGACGATGCGATCGTCGCGACTGGCCGCTCCGACTATCCGAACCAGGTCAACAATGTTCTCGGCTTCCCCTATATCTTCCGCGGCGCCCTCGATGTGCGCGCCTCGACGATCAACGACGCGATGAAGATCGCAGCGGCGGAAGCGCTTGCCAGCCTCGCCAAGGAAGACGTTCCGGACGACGTCGCCGCCGCCTATCAGGGCAACCGGCCGCGCTTCGGACCGCAATACATCATTCCGGTGCCCTTCGATCCGCGCCTGATCTCGGCGATCCCGATGGCGGTCGCCAAGGCGGCCATGGAAACCGACGTTGCGCGCAAGCCGATCACGGATCTCAATGCCTATGGGCAGCAGCTTTCCGCCCGGCGCGATCCGATCGCGTCGACGCTGCAGCGCATCTACGAGCGCGTCCGCCGCCAGCCGAAGCGCATCGTCTTTGCCGAGGGCGAGGAAGTGCAGATGATGCGCTCGGCCATTGCCTATGCGAACCAGCAGCTCGGCACGGCCATCCTGCTCGGGCGCGAGGAACAGATGCGCGAAACCGCCGAGCGGGAAGGCATCGACCTCGATCGGCCCGGCATCCAGATCGTCAACGCGCGCCTGTCGAAACGCGTCGGCGCCTATACCGACTTCCTTTATGCCCGGCTGCAGCGCAAGGGTTATCTCTTCCGCGACGTACAGCGGCTGATCAACAACGACCGTAATCACTTCGCCGCCTCGATGGTCGCGCTCGGCGATGCCGACGGCATGGTGACCGGCCTCACGCGCAATTACTCGACGGCGCTCGAGGACGTCCGCCGCTGCATCGACGCGAAGCCCGGCCACCGGGTGATTGGCGTATCGATAGCCCTGTGCCGGGGCCGCACCGTGCTCGTCGCCGACACCGCGGTGCACGACATGCCCTCGGCCGAGGAACTCGCCGACATCGCCGAGGAGGCAGCCGGCCTTGCCAAGCGGCTCGGCTACGTGCCGCGCGTCGCCATGCTTGCTTACTCGACTTTCGGCCATCCGTCGGGCGAGCGTTCCGAGCGGGTGCGCGAGGCCGTGAAGATCCTCGACCGGCGCCGCGTCGATTTCGAATATGACGGCGAGATGGCCGCCGACGTGGCGCTCAATCACCGGGTGATGGAGCAATATCCGTTCTGCCGGCTTTCGGGCACCGCCAACGTGCTGGTGATGCCTGCCTTCCACTCGGCCTCCATCTCTACCAAAATGCTCCAGGAGCTGGGCGGCTCGACGGTCATCGGCCCGCTGCTCGTCGGCCTCGACAAATCGGTGCAGATCGCCTCGATGTCGGCCAAGGACTCCGACATCGTCAACTTGGCCGCGATCGCCGCCTATAATGCCGGGACATAAGCCGCTGCACGTGCCATTCTGGCGCGGCCCGCCTCATCGCGACAGAACGCATTAGCAAATCTGTCCGGTAACGGTACAAAGTCTCCAAATAAAACAAGAGCCCACTTCTTGGGAAAGGAAGTGGGCTCAATATAATGCGGCCGACCTACACCTTACGTCATACAAAATGGCAGGAACTTACCGCGATCGAGGCTCCCTCCAGCCGCATCGACGATCATCCCCTTTGTTTTCTACACTGCTTCGTGATGAAACTGAGATCCAACCACGACGATAAAATTCAATGCTTCTAACTTAGAAGTCAAACATATACTTAATAATTGGTTAATACTTGAACCGTGCCTAAAAAAGGCATGGCTTCGCCGGGCCGGATCGGCACTGCTGGTCGGCCTGCTGCATGTTTCCTCAAATCCTAGCCGATTTAAGGATAAAAACGTGCAGCAATTCAAAGTGCTACAGCGACCTTTGTGCATCTGATGGCACGGCGCTGTGGAAGAGGGATCAGGAAACTGACGAAGAAAAGCGTCCGGCGTCGGCACCGTAGTAGTTGAGATAGCGGCCGGATATATTGCTGATCGGCAGAACGATCAGCACGTCCGTCGTGCGGAAGGCATGATCGACCACGGCACCTTCTCCGACCATGGCACCGAGACGCATATAGCCCTTGATGAGGGGCGGCAGGGCCGCAAGCGCCTTCTTCGGATTGATCGCTTCGGATGGCATCAGGTCCATCGTGCGAAAGAGTTCCGGCCGGGCGGCGACCGTCCATTCGTCTCTGGCCAGGACATTGTGGTGCAGGAAGGAAAGCGCCAGCGCGTGCTCCTCGGGAACGACCCCCGGAAAGGAGCCGCAGCCGAACATGGCATCGATGCCATGTTTCAGCGCATAGGCCCAGTTGCCCTGCCAGAGCAGTTCCACCGTGCGCTTGGTCCGGTATTCCGGCAGCACGCAGGAGCGGCCGAGTTCCATGAAGCGCTTGCCCGGGTGGCGGGCGAGAAGATTGCCAATCGCAAACTCGGAAGCCGAGTAGAAGCCACCCGCCCGCGCGGCAACCTCCTGGCGCAGCAGGCGATAGGTGCCGACGATCTGCTCCTCCGGATCGCCTTCGATGGACGTGTCTAGGACCAGCAGATGGTCGCAAATCGCGTCCCAGCCATCGACGTCGCGCTTGCGCCGTTCGGCTTCCGGCGCCACCTGCGCCTTCATCTCCTCGACGAAGACCCGGTAACGCACGGCCTGCGCCGCGTCGATCTCGGCCGCGGAACGGGCAAGCCGGGTTTCGAGATTGGCGATGCGGCCGAGAACATCGGTTGCCGGTGCGGCAATCGTCTTGCGGACGCAAGCCCGTGAGGTGTCAACCACGCTCGTCGAATCCAGAAGGTCGATCGTCATGCCGTGTCATCCCGAGTCGTCACTGTCTGCCCGGGCTTAAACCACGTTTCTGCAACAACATAGTGACACGCGGACGCGAGGCAACCCCGATCCGCGACAATGTCGGAGAACCGAGGCTACGGTTGCCCGGTTTCGAGCAGCCGAGCGACTTCGGCGAGGAACCGCGCCGGTTCGGCCGGCTTTGTGTGTACGGCGTCCGCACCGGCTGCAAGCAGCAGATGATGAAGATCGCTGCGCATGTCCGACGTCAGAACGACCACCGGCACCCGGCTCCAGCTCCCGGGCGCTTCCCTCCCGCGGAGGCGCCGAAGCAGGGCGAGCCCGTCACCGCCCGGCATATTGAAGTCCGTTACGATCAGTCCCGGCGCCTCCTTGCCTTGCAGGGCGGTTTCGAGCGCGGCGAAGTCGCCGATGTGGTCTACGGTGTGCCCGGCTCTCTCCAGCATCTTCCGCAGGACCAGGGCGTTCACCGGGTCGTCCTCGGCGAGCAGCACCCGGCGGCCATCCTGCGAGACCGCCGCGGCCTTCCGCGGCTCTGCCCTGAGGATCGGTCTGTTGTCGTTGATCCCGTCACGTTTTTCGATGCCCGTCAGCCGGCCGAGCAGCACTTCCACCAGCGATTTCTCCCGCAAGGGGCGGATCAGCCAGGCTTCGTACCCGCCCATCCGGTTTACCGGATGGCTGGTGCGCTCTTCGGGACTGATCAGGCAGGTCTTGCGCAATCGGAGTCGTTCGAGTCCCGGCTCCCGGGACAGGAGTTCGCGGAATTGTGCCGCATGGCGGTGATCGACGATGATATCCGTCAGCGGCAAGTGACCGGCGAGCACCTGGGCCACGACGCCGCGCGCCGCCGCCAGAGTCGGCGCGCGACGGCATCGGCCGCCGAGCGTCTCTACGGTCGCAGCAAGCGCCGCCGAAGCGGGGCCGTCGGGAGCGAGCAGGAGCACATGCGCCTCGGCGAGAACGCCCCGGCGGAGCTGTGCCGCTGCATCAACCGCTTCGACAGGAAAGCGGACTTCGAAGCGGCTTCCCTCTCCCGTAACGCTTGACGCGGTCAGGCAGCCGCCGAAAGCCTCCACGATCCGACGGGATATCGCCAGTCCAAGACCCGTTCCCTTGGAGCGCTGGGCGTCGTCACCGGCCTGCTCGAACTCCTCAAAGACGCGCGCCAGTTCGTCGGCCGCCATGCCGGGGCCGCTGTCATCGACGCGGATGCGGACCCGTCCTTCGCCGAAGTCGGCCGTGACGAGCACGCCGCCGGCTTCGGTGAATTTCACGGCATTGCCGATGACGTTGAACAGCACCTGCCGCAGACGCGCGGCATCAAACGCCACGCGAGACGGCACATTCGTATCGATCGCGGCGCCGATTTCGATGCCTTTCTCGTGGGCGCGATGGGAAAGCATCTCCACCACGTTCTCGATCACGAGGCGCAGGTCCTGCTCAGACGGATGCAATTGGAAGCGGCCGGCCGAGAGCGAGGAGAAATCGATCAGGTCTTCGACAAGTTGAACCAAAGCGTGGCCCGACTGCTGCATATCGGCAAGATAGTTCCGCTGCTCGGCCGACAGTTTCGTCTGGGCGAGCAGATGGCTCATCCCGAGAATGCCGGAAAGCGGCGTGCGGATCTCGTGCGTGACCGTCGCAAGCAGCCGCGATTTCGCCTGGCTCGCCTCTTCGGCGCGCAGTCGTGCCTCCTCCCCCCGGCGCGCCGACTGCGCCTCTTCCGTTACGTCCCGGGCGATGCTGTGGCGCATCAGCCGACCGGTTGCCGGCTCGCGAATGACGACTTCGTGCCAATCGTAGAGGCGCAAGCCGGCCGGCGTCGCGAAACGGACGATGAAACGGTCGGGACCCGGCCGCGGCTCAAAACTCAGGCCGAGCGAAGCGCAGGTGAGACCCCGCACGTCGGCATGACCGCAGAGTCGGCTGAACACGGCGTTCGCCTGGACGATCCGGCCGTCCATCCCCCGGATGAGAGCGATGTCCCCCAGCGCGTCATGGATCGTCGAAAGCAGCTTCGCCGTTGCGGAACATTGCCGCTCCGCTTTGCCTGTAATCTCGCCCGTCGCCGAGGCGCGGACGGACGCCGCACTATCATCGGCGAGCAACAGGAATGCGCCGGCGAGAGCGCCGACGGCAGCAAGGGCCGGCAGCAGATGAAGACCGGCGCGCGCGCCCACGACGAGGAGAAGCGCCGCCGCAACGAGACCGGCGAGAGCGAAGAGAATGCGGCCAAGGGACGTTTCGCGATCAATCGCCGACCGGCGCACAGTCGCCGCGCCCACCGCCGATGGCACGAGGTCGACGGCTGCGGATCTTGCGCCCGAGCTGGCTTGTTTCCGCGGCATGACTGATGAAGGCTCGCTCATGTCTTCAATCTGACATCGCAAGCCTTCCGAATGGCTTCAACGGACTTCTAAAGTTTTAGCGACCGCGTTCTTTTCGCCTGCAGAAGCTCGTCGAGAACGATCGCCCCGGCGCCGACGGTGATGAAGCTATCGGCAAGATTGAAGACCGCAAAGGACCAGCTGGTGGTGTGAAACAGGATGTAGTCGATGACATAGCCGAAAAGCAGCCGGTCGACGAGGTTGCCGAGCGCGCCGGCAATAATCATCGCATAGCCTAGATGGGCGAAAAACCGGTCCTTCGGCGTGCGGCGCCACAGCCAGAGCACGAAGGCGACCACGGCCAGACGGATGCCGACGATGAACCAGCCTTCCATTCCCGAGAGCATCGAGAAGGCGACACCGAAATTATAAGTCCGGTAGAGGGCCAGCATCGGGACGACCGGCACCGCCTCCTGGAAGGGCAGGAACGCTTCCACCAGATATTTGACGGCCTGGTCGGCAACGATCGCGACGAGGATGAAGAGCGCGATCGGCAGCGGCCGGGAAAACAGGGTGTTGCGTTCGCTCATCAGCGGGCATCCGTCGACAGAAGGTGGCGGCGCGCTTCGAACAGCATGATGCCGGTGGCAATCGCCAGATTGAGCGAGTCGGCGCGTCCAGCCTGGGGAATCCGTGCCAGCGCGGCGGCTTCGCGGGCGAGTTCGACCGGCAGGCCGGCCTGCTCGTTGCCCATCAGCAGGACGACCGGCTTCGACCGGTAGTCAATGGTGCGGTAGTCGACGGAGCCCGCCAGATGCGTCGCCACCACCTGGACCCCCGCCGAACTCTGCCAGCGGATGAAATCCTCGACGCTGGTCCGGACGATCGGCATGGCGAAGACGGAGCCCATCGTCGCCCGCACGGTTTCGAGCGAGAAAGGATCGGTGGTCTCGCCAATCAGGATGATGCCCGACGCCCCCGCGGCGTCTGCCGTGCGGATGATAGTGCCGAGATTGCCCGGATCGCGCACCCGGTCGAGCGCCACATAGGTCTGGTCCTCCCCGGGACGGATATCCTTCAGCGGCTGGTAGCGCTGCTCGAAGATGCCGACCACCATCTGCGGGTTGTCGCGGCGGGTGATCGTCGAGATCACCTTCTCGTTAACCTCGAGGACGAGCCCGCCCTTTGCCACAGTCTTCGCCGCGACCTGCTCCACCTGCGGCTTGCCCTTGGCCCCCTTGGCATAGACGAGCGTCTTGATCTTCCAGCCGAGATCGAGCGCATCGATGACCAGCTTCAGCCCTTCGGCCATGAAGGAACGCGTCTCGTCGCGATGCTTCTTCTGGGCGAGCGCGCGGATATCCTTGATGATTGGATTGGTGAGGCTGGTGACCTCCTTCACCTGGCCGACGCGCGGCGTGCCGTGATCGCTTCTGTCAGAGTTCATTTGGGTACCCAGCGGCTGAAGAGGGAAGTGGAAAGCGCCCGCCCCGGCGCCTTGCCGTCGAGACCGCCCTCGCGGATGATGAGCTCGCCCGATTCCACCCGGCCGCCGCAGCCGCGCATCGTTTCGCGCATGAGCTCGTGGATCGAATAGAAGCTCGCGCGGATGGAATAGGCGGTCAGCACCAGGCCGCGGGCGTCTGGCGAGAGGATTTCGCGGCAAATGTCGAGCATCGCAGCCAGATGATCGAAGAGCTGCCAGACCTCGCCGTTCGGCCCGCGGCCGAACTTGGGAGGGTCGGTCAGAATGATATCGTAGCGGCTGCCGCGTCGTTCCTCGCGCTGGATGAACTTCATAGCGTCATCGCAGATCCAGCGGATCGGCAGCTTCTCGGCGCGCGCCATCGTCTGGTTCTCGCGCGCCCAGCCGATCGCCTTCTTCGAGGCGTCGACATGGGTCACCTCCGCGCCCGCCTTTGCGGCGATCAGCGAGGCGACGCCGGTATAGCCGAAAAGATTGAGCACCTTCAGCGGCCGGCCGGCCGACGCCACCTGGTCCTTCATCCACGACCAATGGGCAAGCTGTTCCGGGAAGACGCCGACATGGCGGAAAGACGTGAAGCGGCCGAGAAAATCCGTGTCGAGAAGCTGCATCGGCCAGGTTTCCCCCAGCGCCTCGTTCGAAAAGCGCCAGCGGCCCAGGCCGTCCTCGTCGGTATCGCCGGTGAAGATCGCGTCCGCCCTCTCCCAGACGGCGGTCGGCAATGCTTTCGGCCACAGGGCCTGGGCCTCGGGCCGGACGATGCGATAGGGGCCGTATTGTTCCAGCTTCTCGCCGTCGCCGCTATCGATCAGATGATAGCCCGCGGTCGGCACCGTTTCGAGGATGAGCGGCACCGTCTCGGCCGGCTTCTCGCCGGTCCGCGGCTCTATGGCGCGCGCCGGCGCGCTCTCCTGTGCAGCTGGCCGCTGCAATTTCTGCGGCGGCGGCCCGCCCTTGCCCTTCGGAGGGCCGCTCTTTGCCGGGAGATGCCCGTGCTCGTGACGACCGCCACGCGCTTCCGCACCGCGTCCCCTTGCCGCCGTGACCGAGGCGTTCTTCGATCGCCGATCTTTTTCCTTCACGCGCTGACCCTTGGATTTTCGCTCGACCACCGGCACATCCGCTCTCGCCTACAATCAGACGGAATGCGCCGCGCCCGCGCGCCCGGATGGATGCGCGGCATGCTCAGTGCGTGCAATAGCATCGTGGATGCTATTGGCAAAGCCGTTTCCGGTCTGCGAAGATCGGCGGCGTCACCAGACGGGAGGAAGCTCTATGGACATCACTGGAGAGGAGCGGATCGCGGCACGCCGCGAAGCGGTTTGGCAATGCCTGAACGACCCCGACATCCTGAAGCGATGCATCCCCGGATGCCAGGCGATCGAAGCGGTCTCGCCGACGGAACTCACTGCCGTCGTGAAGGTCAAGATCGGCCCGGTTTCGGCGACATTCAACGGCACGGTCATGCTCTCCAACCTGAACCCGCCCGAGAGCTACAGGATATCGGGTGAAGGAAAGGGCGGCATCGCCGGCTTCGCCAAGGGTGGTGCGGATGTCACGCTTACCGAAGCAAGCGATGAAACGGTGCTGCGCTACGATGTCAAGGCCGAAGTCGGCGGCAAGCTCGCTCAGCTTGGCTCTCGCCTGATCGATTCGACGGCCAAGAAGCTCGCGCAGCAGTTCTTCGCCAATTTGAACCTCGCTGTCAGCGGCGAAGCGGCGGATTGAAACAGAAGCCTGCGCCGACACCCGTCAGTTCTGCGGTGCCGGCAGGTTCGTCTGCGCCAGCCTTTCGGCCTCGCTGCGGTGCTTTTCAGCCTCGCGATGCCATTTCAGCGCCTCGTGGGCCTCGTTGCGCGCGCGGCGGCGGTATTTTCCCTGGCTGAGCCAGACCGCGGCCGCTCCGAGGATCAGACCGACGGTAACCGCGAGAAACAGGAAGAGAAAAAAGGGCGCCGATACGGAAAGCACGCTGTCGGCCGTATCGAACGGATTGAGCGCCAGCGTGACAGTCTGGCGGTTGGCGACGCTCAAGGCGATGAGGATCACCGCCAGCGGTACGAGCACGACGATGTTGACGATTTTCTTGAACATGCACGGCTCCGGCTATGGCACCGGCTCGGAATGCTCTCAGGCGGGCACGGCGCGCAGATTGGAATGAAAGGGACGGTGCCGTTTTCGGAAAGCGGGCCGCCCTGGTCGCTGCGCCTCTCGTTCAGTCTTCATCCTTATCGTTCATGCCGGGATTGAGCCGCTCGCGCAGCTCCTTGCCGGTCTTGAAGAAGGGAACCCATTTTTCCTCGACGAAGACGGAATCGCCGGTGCGCGGGTTGCGGCCCGAGCGCGACGGCCGGTTCTTCACCGAGAAGGCACCGAAGCCGCGCAGTTCGACCCGGTTGCCGCCCGCGAGTGCATCAGTGATCTCATCGAGAACCGCATTGACGATATTTTCGACATCACGGTGATAGAGGTGCGGATTGCGCGCGGCCACAATCTGCACCAGTTCTGATTTGATCACTTTCGCCCCCTTGGATTTTTTGCTTTTCTGTCTGCTTTGTGACGCTTGGAAGGTCTCTCCGGACACACCGAACTCGGAGCGGGCCTCATCGCGCCTCAGGGGCAGCCTAATGGCGCCTTCCTTATTGAGCATCAACCTGCCAAACCGAAACAAGACCGTCAAGAAACAACTTGTCGCCGCCGATCTTTTCGAGCCCGTTCATCGCCGGAAAAGCATCATATCCCAACAGCTTGAGCCAATGGGAGACGACAGTCGAAAGCCCGAACGGAAAGGAGCCGCCCGGTTCTTCCCAATCCACCACCGGTAGGTCCTTCGACACCTTGCGCTCGGCGAGGAAGGCCCTGATCTCGTCGTCTCCGCCGATCGTGTCGACGAGTTTGCCCTTGAGGGCCTGCCGCCCGGTGAAGATGCGACCATCGGCCAGCGCCAGCGCCTCCGGCCGCGGCAGCTTGCGCCGCTCGGCCACGAGATCGACGAACCAGTTGTAGCTGTCGTCGATCATCGTCTGGATCATCGCCCTCGCCTCCGGGCTCGGCGGGTGGAACGGCGATGGCTCGGCCTTCAGCGGCCGCGACTTTATCGACTCGAGCGACACACCAACCTTGTCCATCAATTGCTTGACCTGCGGATACTGGAAGATGACGCCGATGGAGCCGGTGATGGAGGTTTCGCCGGCGACGATGCGATCGCCGGCGAGCGCGATCAGGTAGCCGGCAGAGGCGGCGAGCGTCCTGACGTCGGCGACCACCGGCTTTTTGGCTGCGACCTTGCGGATCGCCTTGTAGAGCACTTCGCCACCATAGGTGGTGCCGCCCGGCGACGATATGGTGACGATCAGAGCCTTGGCGGAATTATTGTCGGCGATCCTCTCCAGTCTCTCGACCAGTTCGCGGTCGTCCTGGATAAGCCCGGACACGGTAACGCGCGCGACGTGCTCGCGGGCCCGTTCGCTGACCTCGGTCCAGCCGGAGAAGGCGATGAGCGCGAAGCCGCCCAGGACGAGAATGGCAGCTGCCGTCCAGCGCCAGAAGCTCAGCTTCCTGCGCAGGCTGCGGCGATCGGCAATGGCGAGTTCGTCCATGGGCATCTCCCAAATTTTGGCGCGGGTCCTGTCAGTTTCCTCAGGAACATGCTATCTGCGCC
This sequence comes from Sinorhizobium fredii USDA 257, assembly GCF_000265205.3. NCBI lineage: Bacteria > Pseudomonadati > Pseudomonadota > Alphaproteobacteria > Hyphomicrobiales > Rhizobiaceae > Ensifer > Ensifer fredii. The sequence goes on along the minus strand of NC_018000.1, from coordinate 18,636 downwards.
CGCGGTGGCAGGCTAGATAGGCGCGGCTGGCGGCCGAGGAAAGCCGAAATCCGCGTTTTTCGCAGCCCTTTCAAAGTTTTTGCCGCTCCATTGCCCGACGATAGCAGAATAACCATATTCGCCGTTACTTACGCCATTGCATGTAAATGCGGATCTTGCGGATATCGCAGGATCCCAACGGAACTGACGGACCCTTGATGCTGAACCAAGCGCACTTCCCCGATATCTTCTCCGATTCGGGCACGAGCTCCGCGGATGCCTATGCATCGGCGGCGCGGCACTCCGCGCGGGTGAAGCGCCTGAAAGTCGTCTTGCCGCTCGCGGCCGGCGTGATTGCTCTCATCTTTGCAGTCGTTTCCTTCGTGCGCGCATTTCTGCCGGAAGACTTGCAGCTCGAAACCGCGACGATCGAAAACGGCAAGATCGTCATGCAGAATCCGGCGATTTCCGGCCGTAACCGGCAGGACATCAGCTATTCCATGAAGGCCCAGCGTGCGCTGCAGGACATCGCCAATCCGGATATCATCACGCTCGAGCAGATCCATGCCGAAATGCCGGTCAACGACACGATGGTCGCTACGGTGGACGCAACAAGCGGCATTTACGATCGCGGCGGAAATACACTCGACATGAACGCCCCGTTCACTATTTCGATGAATAATGGCGTCAATGCCGATTTCCAGTCGGCTTATCTGGATATCGACGCCGGCGAAATGGAAACGAAACGCCCGATTGCCATCAGCATGAAGGGCGGATCGATCATTGCGCAGTCGCTGCGAATGACAGATAAGGGACGTGTTGTAACATTCGAAGGCATGGTCCGGGTCAATGTCGAACCCAGCGCCATCCGCAAGAACGCCAAATAGGACCTGGTGCACCCATGTCGGTCACTTCTACCGTTTCTTTTAAGGTATCTGCCACCCTGGCTGCCGCCGGGATCGGCGCTTTGATGATTGCATCCGGCGCCTTGGCGCAGGCCACATCAAGCCGCATGAAGGGCATGCAGCTTTCCAACGACAAGCCGATCCAGATCGAGAGCGACAAGCTCGAGATCAAGGATCCGGAAAGCAAGGCGATCTTCACCGGCAACGTGAAGGTCGTGCAGGGCACGACGACGCTGCAGGCCGGCAGCATGACCGTTTTTTACAAGACCGGCGGCGGCACGATCTCCGGCGGTAATGCCGATATCGACCGGATCGAGGTCAGCAAACAGGTTTTCCTGAATTCCGGTGTGCAGCAGGCGACCGCCGACACCGGCTCCTTCGACCTGACCCGACAGACTCTGGTTCTCAAGGGCGACAAGGTCGTCCTGTCCGAGGGCAAGAACGTCTTCGTCGGCTGCCAGTTGAATGTGCAAATGGATACGGGCGAAGCCCAGCTCGAGGCCTGCGGCGGCCGCGTGCAGATTCAGCTCGATCCGCAGTCCCGCAAGCAGAATTGATGCAAGATTCGGACGTGCAGATTCCATTTTTTCCCAAACGCAAACGGGTCAAGAAGCCGTCGGCGGCAGCCGTTGCTGCGCGGCCGGTCGACAAGGCGCGCTATGATGGCACGCTGATCGCCCGCGGTCTGACAAAATCCTACCGCTCGCGGCGGGTCGTCAACGGCGTCTCGCTCGTCGTGCGGCGCGGCGAGGCGGTCGGTCTGCTGGGCCCGAACGGCGCCGGCAAGACCACCTGTTTCTACATGATCACCGGGCTGGTCCCGGTCGACGAGGGTTCGATCGAGATCAACGGCAACGACGTCACGACCATGCCCATGTACCGCCGGGCGCGGCTCGGGGTCGGCTACCTGCCGCAGGAAGCCTCGATCTTCCGTGGGCTGACGGTTGAGGAAAACATCCGCGCGGTGCTCGAAATCCACGACAAGAACGTCGATCGGCGCGAGAGCAAACTCAACGACCTGCTTGGCGAATTTTCGATCACGCATCTGCGCAAAGCGCCGGCCATCGCCCTTTCGGGCGGCGAACGCCGGCGCCTTGAAATCGCCCGCGCACTTGCGACCGATCCGACCTTCATGTTGCTCGACGAACCTTTCGCGGGCGTCGATCCGATCTCGGTCGCCGACATTCAGGCGCTGGTCCGGCATCTGACCTCGCGCGGCATCGGCGTCCTGATCACCGATCACAACGTGCGCGAAACGCTCGGACTGATCGATCGGGCCTACATCATCCATGCCGGCGAAGTGCTGACCCATGGGCGTGCCAACGACATCGTTACCAATCCGGATGTGCGCAGGCTCTATCTCGGCGATAATTTCAGCTTGTAGCGACGCGTGCAGGCGAATTGGCCGGCATACAACGCCTCGGCGCTTGACCAAATCTAACTTATAAGCAATTTTTGGGCCAATTAGAAAAATGGCCCGTCCACGCAAGACAGGCCGAGATTTGACGGGAGTTTCGCGCCTGCATGGCTTTGTCCGCCAGCCTTCACTTGCGACAGTCACAGTCGCTGGTCATGACGCCGCAACTGATGCAGTCGATCCAGCTGCTTCAGATGACGCATCTCGAGCTCGCCCAGTTCATTGCCCAGGAAGTCGAAAAGAACCCGCTGCTTGAATTTCAATCAGGCGAGGAGACGGGCTTCGGCTCGGATCGTGCCGAACGCGACGAGGCAGGCCTGGCCCCCGAGGCCGGCGGCGGGGCGGAGGAGCCGATCGGCCAGGGCGACCTCTACGACAGCGCTACTTCAAGCTCCAGCGAGCGGCTCAGCGAAGAACTCGACGCAGACTTTGCCAATGTCTTCCAGGACGACACGGCGCCGCAGCGCGCCGATGCGCCGGAACTGCTCGGCCAATGGAAATCGATGCCGGGCGCCGGCGGCAGCGACGACGGCGAGGGATACGATCTCGACGATTTCGTCGCCGGCCGGAAAACCCTGCGCGAGACCCTGCTCGAGCAAATCCCCTTTGCCCTTGGCGCCCCCTCCGATCGGCTGATCGCGCAGCATCTCATCGACCAGCTCGATGAGGCCGGTTATCTGCATGCGGAAATCGGGGAAACGGCGGCCAGGCTCGGTGCGAGCGCGGCAGATGTGACGCGCGTCCTTCTCGTGCTCCAGCAGTTCGATCCACCCGGCGTCTTCGCGCGCACGCTCAGCGAATGCCTCGCCATTCAATTGCGCTTGCGCAATCGCCTCGATCCGGCCATGGAGGCGCTTGTCGCCAATCTCGAGCTTCTGGCGCGCCGCGACTTCGCGACGCTCAAGAAGATCTGCGGGGTCGACGAGGAGGATCTCGTCGACATGCTCGCCGAAATCCGCAAGCTCGATCCGAAGCCGGGGACAAGCTTCGAGACCAGCGTCACCGAGGCGATCATACCCGACGTTATCGTCCGTTCAGCGCCAGACGGCGGCTGGCTGGTCGAGCTCAATCCCGACGCGCTGCCACGGGTTCTCGTCAATCACGCGTATTTTGCCGAGATCTCGCGCCACAGCCGGAAGAACAGTACCGATCAGACCTTCCTCAGCGAATGCATGCAAAACGCCAACTGGCTGACGCGCAGCCTCGACCAGCGCGCCAGGACGATCATGAAGGTCGCGAGCGAGATCGTCCGGCAGCAGGATGCCTTCCTGGTCCATGGCGTCGATCAACTGCGGCCGCTGAACCTCAGGATCGTCGCCGACGCGATCAAGATGCATGAATCGACGGTAAGTCGCGTCACCTCGAACAAGTATATGCTGACCCCCCGCGGCCTTTTCGAACTGAAGTATTTCTTCACCGTGTCGATCGGTTCGGCGGAGAACGGAGACGCCCATTCGGCCGAATCCGTCCGGCACCGCATCCGCACGATGATCAATCAGGAAAGTGCCGATGCGGTACTGTCCGACGACGATATCGTCGATATCCTCAAGCAAGCCGGCGTCGACATCGCGCGACGCACCGTCGCCAAATATCGCGAGGCGATGAACATCCCCTCCTCGGTCCAGCGGCGTCGCGAGAAGCGCGCTCTTGCCAAGGCGGCCGGGTTCTGATTGCGGTTTTTTCGCGGCGGCAATTGACTCCCCGCGGCGCAGACGATATGAGGCCGCCGCGAATTGCCGAGGCCACCACTCCACTTCGGCGGCTCCAGGCGGCCCGTCCTGGCCCTTGCTGAAACGCTTGGATGACGGAAGCGCTTGGAATAGACTGGATACGCAAGTCACGAACGAGAGAGGAAACTCCATGAGTGTGCGTGTATCCGGTAAACATATGGAAATCGGCGAATCGTTTCGCTCGCGCATAGGCGAGCAGGTCCGCGAGGCCGTAACCAAATATTTCGACGGAGGATATTCAAGCCAGGTCACTGTGGAAAAATCCGGCTCACGCTTCAGCGCCGACTGCAAGCTTCATCTCGATACGGGCGTGGTCTTGCAGGCGAATGGTCAGGCGAATGAGCCACAGGCGGCTTTTGACGCGGCCTCGGACCGCATTGAGAAGCGGCTCCGGCGCTACAAGCGCAAGCTCAAGGACCATCACAACGGCAATGGTCAGAATGCCGCCGAGGTGGCCTACATGGTAATGGACTCGGTGCCTTTCGAGGACGAGGAAGTTCCCGATGATTATGCACCGACCATCGTTGCCGAAACCACGAAACAACTGAGGACGATGTCCGTCGCCAACGCCGTCATGGCGCTCGACATGACGGACGAACCGGTGCTGATGTTTCGTACCCCCGGCAAGGAAGATCTGAACATCGTCTATCGGCGCAACGATGGAAATATTGGCTGGATCGACGCCGCCAATATCAAAAGATGAGTGGGATTGGGGAACGCCGGCACGGTCGGCCTTCCCCGCCGCTCCGATCGGCGGGCCGCCGGGAAAGCTCGATTTTCCTGTGCATGGGATCCGCCAGGCTAAAGATGGTTAGAGCCATTGCGGCATATTTGTGATCAAGTTGTCGGGCCCTAACCGGCGAACGAGGATAAAAGAATGGCATTGGCAGGCTTGCTGCATCAAAATGCGATCATCCCGGCCATGAGGGCCAACTCGAAAAAACAACTCCTTCTGGAATTGGCGGCAAGAGCATCGAAACTCACCGGTCTGCCGGAGCGGGAGATTTTCGACGTCATCCTGCAGCGCGAACGACTCGGTTCGACCGGCGTCGGCAACGGCATCGCCATCCCGCACGGAAAGCTCGGCAACCTTTCTTCGCTCATCGGCATCTTCGCCAGGCTCGATACGCCGGTGGACTTCGAGGCGCTCGACGACCAGCCGGTGGACCTCGTCTTCCTTCTGCTCGCGCCGGAGGGCGCCGGAGCCGATCATCTGAAAGCACTGTCGCGCATTGCGCGGGTGCTGCGCGACCACGACATGGTGACGCGAATCCGCGGGACCGACTCCGCAAGCGCCATCTACATGCTTCTCAACGAAGACACGACCTCGCACGCCGCGTGAGAAGCGGCCGCCAGGAGCGGCAAGGCTCATCTGAAAGCTCGGCCTACGCCGACGAGCGGCGATCGTGTTTCCGTCGGCTTGTCGACGCAACCCGGGCTGCGTGAGGCCGGATTGACCAAGTAATTCAAGCGTTACGCTGCTCCTCGCTAATCTCCGAAAGACTGCTGCCGCATATTCCGAGGGGCTATCGACAGTTTCCCCGCCGTCAACAATAATCCACCACAGCATCCGATCCACGACCGGGGATGCGGGAGGAGGACATCATGACGGGCAGGCTTGCGGGCAAGGTCGCGCTGATCAGCGGCGGCGCCGGTGGCTGCGGGCTGGCGGCGTCCCAGCTCTTCGCGCGCGAGGGCGCCAAGGTCGGCATTGTCGACCTGCCGAAAAGCAAGGGCGAGGAGGTTGCCGAGGCCATTCGCGCCGAGGGCGGGCAAGCCGTGTTCGCGGCCGCCGATGTCTCGGTCTCGGCCGAGGTCAGCGCCGCGGTGCGTACCGTCGAAGATGCTTTCGGTCCGATAACCGTCCTCTTCAACCATGCCGGCATTCTTGCCGTCGGTCCCTTCCTCGAAACGGAAGAGGAAGAGTGGGACCGGCTGATGGCGGTGAACGTGCGCAGCATGTTCCTGATGACCAAGGCGGTGCTTCCCGGGATGATCGGCGCCGGTGGCGGCAGCATCGTTTGCACCTCGTCGATTTCCGCGGTCGCGGCGACGCCGATGGAAGTGCTTTACGATACGACCAAGGGCGCCTGCCACATGTTCGCCCGGGCAATCGCCGTCGAGTTTCGCGACCGGGGCATTCGCTGCAATGCCGTCTGCCCCGGCTTCATCGCCACCGATCATGGCAAGCGCGAGGTCGCCGGCTTGAGCAAATACGGGGTCGACGTGTCCGAAGCGGCGATCGCCGCCCAGCAGGGGCGGATGTGCGATCCGATGGAGGTCGCCAACGCCGCCCTATTCCTGGCGTGCGACGAGTCGAGCTTCGTCAACGGCACGCACCTGTTCGTCGACAATTGCTTCACGGCTGTCTGAGGAGATAAGGATGCTGCAAGCGGGTGGTCATTGGCGCAACTGGGTCGGCAATCAGTCGTGTATCGTCCGTCACCGGGGCGTGCCGGGGAGCGAAGCGGAACTTGCCGAGATGGTGCGGCAAGCGACGTCGGCCGGTCTCAACGTGCGCTGCGCCGGCTCCGGCCACTCCTTCACGCCCGTCGCCTTGACCAGCGGCTTGCACCTGACGCTTTCCGGCATGCAGGGCGTAGCCAATATCGACCAGACGCGCAAACGCGTGTCGGTGAGTGCCGGGACGACGATCAACCAACTCGGCAAGGCGCTGAAATCGAACGGCCTGTCGCTCATCAACCAGGGCGATATCGACAGCCAGGCGCTGGCCGGCGCGCTGACCACCGGCACGCACGGCACCGGCGCGGCGCTCGGCAACATGGCGTCGCAGATCGTCGGCATGCGCCTCGTCCAGCCGGACGGCTCGATCCTCGTCGTCGACGAGACGACCCCGGATCTCTTGGAGGCGTCCCGCGTCTCCGTCGGCATGCTGGGGGTCATCTCAGAAATCACGCTGCAGGTGATGGACAGCTACAACCTGCACGAAAAGCTCTGGCGCTGCGACTTCGACGAGTGCATGGAGCAGCATGACGAACTCGCCGCCAAGCACCGTCATTTCGGCTTCTTCTGGTGCCCGGTTCCCGAAAGCCGTCATTGCTACTGCCTTCCAGATACGTCGTCCGTCTCGACGACGGAGAAGACCGCCGACGTCTGCGAAATGAAGGTGATCGACATCACCGATCGGCCGCCGATGGATGACGCCTTCGAACGGATCGCCTATTCCTCGGAAATCTACCCGATCGAATATGTCCCCAACTTCCACGAGCTCGAATATGCGGTGCCGGTCGCGCACGGCAAGGAGGCCGTCAAGGCCGTGCGCAAGCTGATGCTCGAAAAGCACCCGACCTGCATCTATCCGATCGAATACCGCTTCACCGCCGGCGATTCCGGCTGGATCAGCCCGTTCTACGAGCAGGACTCGATCACGCTCTCCGTTTCCGGCGAGCCCGGCACCGACTATTGGGACTACCTGAAGGACGTCGACACGATCCTGCGCCAATACGGCTCGCGGCCGCATTGGGGCAAGCTGCACTTCCTCGGCGCCGAAGACGTGACGGCGCTCTATCCGCGCTCCGGCGATTTTCGGGCGCTAAGGGCGAAGGTCGACCCGGAATGTCGGTTTCTAAACGACCACCTACGGCAGCTCTTTGCCTAGGGCAACCCAATCTGGCTGGCGAGCATGCCGTTGAATTCAGCGGTTCGGCGGTTTGCAAACTCGCTGTCGGGCGGGCCTTTGCTTCTGGCCAATCTCCCTCCTCGTGGGGGAGATTGCCCGGCAGGCAGAGGGGGTATCGACCCCTTTTCCGACTTCAGCGGCAGCAATCGGATCGGATTTCCGCCTTAGCTCCAAATAGGCAAACGCCGCGCATCCGGGGAAGGCGCGGCGCTCTTTTCATAGTCTTAATCCGCGTCCGCCGTCAGGCGGCGGGCGTTTCGCTTTCCGCTGCGGCGACCTTCGGGCCGCCCTTGGCGACACCGACCATGGCCGGGCGCAGGACTCGTTCGCCGATCGTGTAGCCGGCCTGGACGACCTGAACGACCGTGTTGTTCGGGACCTCGGCGTTCGGAACTTCGAACATGGCCTGATGGAAGTTCGGATCGAACCTCTGGCCGGTCGGGTCCAACTGCTTCACGCCGTGGCGCTCGAGCGCCGCCAACATGGAGCGTTCGGTCATTTCGACGCCTTCGATGAGCGCCATGAGGCCGGCATCGCCGGATTCCCTCGCCTCGGCCGGAATGGCCTCCAGCGCGCGGCGCAGATTGTCGGACACGGCCAGCATGTCGCGCGCGAAACCGGCAACGGAATAGGACTTTGCGTCCTTCACCTCGCGCTCGGTGCGGCGGCGCAGATTGTCCATCTCGGCGGCGAGGCGAAGATATTTGTCACGCAGCTCCGCACTTTCCGCCTTGGCGAGCTCCAGCGCATCGGGCGCAGCGGCGGAAGCATCGGCTTCCGGCGCTTCCGCTTCCGGCGCGGCCGTCGTTACAGTCTCTTCCGGCGCTGCAGCCTCAGGTCCGTTCTTGTTCGTTTCGTCGGTCATGACGTTCTCCGAATGTCTTCTCATTGATGTGTTCGGCATCATCAAACCAGCGGAAGTCGCTTTGCTTGAACGCTCTGTTGCCTGGATTTGAAGCCGATATCGAGGTTTGGGCCCGAAAAATCAAGGGTCCAATCGGTCTATCGCCCAAAAGGATTCGCTCAGCGCGATAGGCGCGACATCAGCTGGGCAGTGTAATCCACCATAGGGACGATCCGCGAATAGTTGAGCCGCGTCGGTCCGATGACCCCGACGGCGCCGATGATCCGGTCGTCGCTGTCGCGATAAGGGGCGACGATCAGCGACGATCCGGAGAGCGAAAACAGCTTGTTTTCCGAGCCGATGAAGATGCGCACTCCGGGGCCGCTTTCTGCAAGATTGAGGAGTTCGATCAGGCTGTCCTTCTTTTCGAGATCGTCGAACAGCATGCGCAGCCGTTCGATGTCCTCGGTTCCTTCCAGGCCCTCGAGCAGATTGGCACGGCCGCGAACGATGAGTCGTGCCGGCTTCTCGTCGCCCTCGCTGCCCGACCAGATCGCAAGCCCCCGCTCGACCAGATCCTGCGACAGCGCGTCGAGTTCGCCGCGCACGGTCTGCTTGACCTTCTCGAGTTGGGACCGCAGTTCGGGGATGGTCTGCCCGGCAAGATGGGCATTGACGAAGTTCGCCGCTTCGGTGAGCTGTGCGCTGGTGACGCCCGCCGGCAGCTCGATGATGCGGTTCTCCACCTGGTCGTGCTCGCCGACGAGAACGGCAAGCGCCTTGGTCGGGGCGAGGCGGATGAATTCGACATGCTTCAGCACCGGATCGCTTTTCGTCGTGATGACGAGGCCGGCGCCGCGGGACATGCCGGAAAGCATCTGGCTTGCCTCGGCAAGAAGGCTGTCGATCGGCTGATCACGTTCTGCGCGCCGCACCTGCCGCTCGATCGAGGTCCGCTCTTCGGGGGAAAGACTGCCGACCTGCATGAAAGCATCGACAAAGAAGCGCAATCCCGTCTGGGTCGGCAACCGTCCTGCGCTGACATGAGGGGAATAGATGAGCCCCAGACCCTCGAGATCGCTCATGACATTGCGCACCGAGGCCGGCGACAGCGACATCGGCAGGAGCCGCGAGAGATTGCGGGACCCGAGCGGCTCGCCGCTTTCCAGATAGGTCTCCACGATGCGGCGGAAGATCTCGCCGGAGCGCTCATCCAGCGTCGATGCGACCCCCTTCGTTTCAGGGTTGCGCAGTACCATGTCACTCCATGCAAACAGCCGTTCGTGTCCCCGCAGAATATAGTGGCCAGCGGGGACAATGGCAAAAGGGAAAAATCACCGCCCTGTCCCGATACGAACCGGTTCCCTTTACCCCCGCCATGATCTAGAAGGCTCAGCAGATAAATAGGAGTCGACGATGCGGCCATCGGGCAGAAAAACCGACCAAATGCGCAAGGTTTCCTTCGAGCGCAATTTCTCCAAGCATGCGGAAGGGTCCTGCCTCGTGCGCTTCGGCGACACGCATGTCCTGTGCACGGCGAGCCTCGAGGAAAAGGTTCCCGCCTGGCTGCGCAACGGCGGCAAGGGCTGGATCACGGCCGAATACGGCATGCTGCCGCGGGCGACCGGCGAGCGGATGAGGCGCGAGGCGTCAGCCGGCAAGCAGAGCGGCCGCACGCAGGAAATCCAGCGGCTGATCGGCCGTTCGCTTCGAGCCGTCGTCGACCTGCCGGCGCTCGGCGAGCGTCAGATATCGATCGACTGCGACGTGATTCAAGCGGACGGCGGCACCCGCACCGCCTCGATCACCGGCGCCTGGATCGCGCTGCACGACTGTCTGAAATGGATGGAAGCGCGCAACATGATCAAGCTCGAAAGGGTGCTCAAGGACCATGTCGCCGCCATTTCCTGCGGCATCTTCGCCAACCAGGCGGTTGTGGACCTCGACTATCTGGAAGACTCGGCCGCTGAGACCGATGCCAATTTCGTCATGACGGGCAGCGGTGGACTGGTCGAGATCCAGGGAACGGCGGAAGGAAAACCCTTCACGGAGGAAGAATTCGCAAGCCTGATGCAACTCGCCAAGGACGGCATTTCCGAGCTCGTCGCGTTGCAGAAGCAGGCGATCGCCGGCTAGGGCTGCGCGGGCGCCTACGCCCGGGTTCCCTGAAATTCGAGAGGATCGACGTTGGCTCCCGCTCTTGAAGGCATCCTCGAAACCGCGCTCTACGCGGATGATCTCGACGCCGCCGAAGCGTTCTACGGCAACGTGCTCGGCCTTGAGCGGATCACCCGCGTCGGCGACCGCCATGTCTTCTTCCGCTGCGGCGACGGCGTGCTGTTGATCTTCAACGCGGCGGAAACGATGAAGCCGCCCGCGACCGGCGCGCTGCCCGTGCCGCCGCATGGCACTAAGGGCAAGGGGCATATGTGCTTCCGCATCGCGGCAGAGGCGCTCGACACCTGGAAGGCGAAGCTGGAGACGGCTGGCGTGGCGATCGAGGCGGATATTCGCTGGCCGAACGGCGCCCGCTCCTTCTACTTCCGCGACCCGGCCGGAAACAGTCTGGAGTGCGCGGAACCCGGCCTCTGGGCAATCGATTGATGCGGGTTTGAAGTTTGGACGGAACAAGAATAGATGCGCAAACTCGGTGACAAGACGCTCGTGGTCGCGAGCCACAATGCCGGCAAGATCCGCGAAATCCGCGACTTGATCGGACCGCTCGGCTTCGAGGCAAAATCGGCCGCCGATCTCAATTTCATCGAGCCGGAGGAAACCGGCACGACCTTCGAGGAGAATGCGGCGATCAAGGCACTGGCCTCGGCCAGAGCCTCCGGCCTGCCAGCGCTTTCGGATGATTCCGGCCTTGCCGTCGATGCGCTCGGCGGCGCCCCCGGTGTCTACACCGCCAATTGGGCGGAGCGCGAAGACGGCAGCCGCGATTTCGCCATGGCGATGGAAAGGGTCGAGAAGGCGCTTCAGGAGAACGGAGCTACTGAGCCGGAGGATCGGACGGCCCGGTTCGTCTCGGTGCTCTGTCTTGCCTGGCCGGACGGACATGTCGAACTCTTTCGCGGCGAGGTCGAGGGCAAGGTCGTCTGGCCGCCGCGCGGGACGAGCGGCTTCGGCTATGATCCTGTGTTCCAGCCCCAGGGCTACGACACCACATTCGGCGAGATGAGCGCGGAAGAAAAGCACGGCTGGAAGCCGGGCGACAGCGAAGCGCTTTCGCATCGCGCCCGCGCCTTCAAGCTCTTTGCCGAGACCTGCCTCGGCGCCTGAGAAACCAATGATCCAGACGGTCCCGCTTTCGGCAATCGGTGACGGCATGGACCCCGGCTTCGGGGTCTATGTGCACTGGCCGTTCTGCGCAGCCAAATGCCCCTATTGCGACTTCAACAGCCATGTCCGCCACCAGCCGGTGGACCAGCCGCGCTTCATCGCTGCCTTCCTCCAGGAAATGGCGTCGGTGCGGGCGCTGTCCGGCCCGAGAACCGTGACCAGCATCTTCATGGGCGGCGGCACGCCGTCGCTGATGGAGCCGGCGACCGTCGGTGCGATCCTCGAGGGCATCGCCCGGCACTGGCATGTGCCGGACGGCATCGAGATCACCATGGAGGCCAATCCCTCGAGCGTCGAGGCGACGCGCTTCCACGGTTACCGGGCGGCCGGCGTCAACCGCGTCTCGCTGGGCGTCCAGGCTCTGAACGACCGCGATCTCAAATTCCTCGGCCGGCTGCACAATGTCGAGGATGCGCTGAAGGCGGTACGGCTGGCGCGCGAGATCTTCCCGCGCATGTCCTTCGACCTGATCTACGCCCGTCCGAACCAGACCGTCGAGGAATGGGAGCGCGAGCTGAAGGAAGCGGTATCCTACGCCGTCGACCATCTCTCGCTCTATCAGCTCACCATCGAGGAGGGCACGCCCTTTTTCGGGCTGCACAAGGCAGGCAAGCTGACCGTGCCGGACGGCGAACAATCGGCGGTGCTCTACGAGGCGACGCAGGAGATCACAGCGGCGATCGGCATGCCCGCCTATGAGGTCTCCAACCATGCCCTGCGGGGGGCGGAAAGCCGCCACAACCTCACCTATTGGCGCTACGGCGACTATGCGGGTATCGGCCCCGGTGCCCACGGGCGGCTTACGGACGGCCCTAGCAAGATTGCGACTGCAACGGAACGCAATCCCGAGGCATGGCTGCGGCTCGTCGAGGAGCGCGGCGAAGGCATCACCGAGCAGGAGCCGCTCGACCTCGAGGCGCAGGCCGACGAATTGCTGCTGATGGGCCTGAGGCTTCGGGAAGGCGTCGATCTCGCTCGCTGGCAGACACTTTCCGGCCGCGATCCGGATCCCGACCGCGAACAGTTCCTCATCGAGCACGGCTTCATCGAACGCATCGGCAATTCACGCCTGCGCTGCACTCCAGCCGGCATGCTCATCTTGGACGCGGTCGTAGCCGATCTCGCCTGCTGAAAATTGAGAGCGCGGCGGCCGTGTCATAGCGCCGTTCGCTTGCAGGAACGTTCAGTCGTTCAGTCATGTGTATCGCCCGAGAGCGGCGTCGCCCGCATAGAAGGGCGCCGCTCGAACTGGTCGAACCACCGGTTCAGCCTCGGTCGGTTGTGAAAGGACGGCAGCGCGCGGAACGCCATCCAGGAAAGCGCCGTAGCCCGCGCAATATGGCCGACATGCAGCGGCGCATTGAAGTCCGGAACCGTCTCCAACCAGTCATAGGTCGCCTCGATCTTTTCGGTATAGCCGTCCCGAAGCGCACCGTAGCGCAACGGTTCCGGCCGCCGCACGGTTTCCCAGCGTAGCGCTATGCCGGTCTGCGCCAGACCTTGCGCGACCGATTGCAGCGTCAAAGCCTGCCACCGGCAATCACCGCTCTCTGGAATGAACTTTCTGCCATCATGGATGGTGTCGAGATAGGCGCAGATCACGTCGGAATCGAAGATCGGCGCCCCTTCGGTGCGCAGCAGCACGGGCACCTTGCCGAGCGGATTCTCGGCGTAAACCCGATCGTTGCGCAAGGTCGGGCTCGTCTCATGATGAAGGATCTCCAGCCGGTCCGCGATCCCGGCTTCGTTGGCAAAGACGAGCGTCTTACGGGCAAAGGGAGAGTGGGTCTGATAATGCAGGATCATGTTACCTCGCGTGGGCCGTCCATCGGCACTTCGCGAAGATTAAGAAATCAGCCGCAAGAATTGCGCTCTGTTTCACCGCCCGACGCACAAGTTCGTTCACGCCGGGCGGTAGCTTATGCCCCGCCGGTCTCGTCAGTCGCTCTTCTTCACCGGAGCGACGATCCCCCATGTGACGCCGAAGGGGTCGCGCAACTGGCCGTAATAGTCGCCCCAGAAGGCGATCTCCAGCGGCATCGTCACTTCCGCCCCCGCGGCCACCGCGCGCTTCCACCAGAAATTGGCGTCGTCGACAATGAGGTGCAGCACGAAGCCCTCCGGCGGCTTCCAGGGAATGCCGAATTCCGGGAAGGGATCGTTCAGCATCAGCGCGCCGCCATTGATCGTCAGGTGGCAATGAATAAGGCGCTTGCCGTCCTCGGCATACTTGCGGTCCTCCTCCTTGGCGCCAAAGGCACGGCTGTAGAATTTGGCAGTTGCGTCCGCATTCTCGACGTTGAGATAAGCGACGACGCCGGCCATCGGCGGATGCGAGGGCGCGTCCCAGTCGACCTGCGACGTAGGATCGAGGTCGATCGCCGCCTTGACGCTTCCGTCCATATAGAAGGGGACGGATTCATGCTGATGAGCGATCTTCCATCCCTTGTCGGTGCGCTTCAGACCGAGCGTCTGGCGGTACCAGAGCGCCGGTTTGTCGCCATTTTGCTTTTCGCCGGAGAGATGCGCCAATGCCGTGGCGAACGCGACGTCATCGCTTGACGAAATCTCGAGGTCCTGAAGCCGGTAGCCGAGCGGACCTTTCCATGTCGAAAACCACTGCTCAAGTTCCCCGGCACCGGCGTCCGAGGCCTTGAGCGGCGGCGCCAGAGAAAAGACCAGGCAATCCTCCGTGCCGTGGGAAAGGACGCGGCCCGCATCCTTCTGCCGCATGGCCTCCGCCCAGTCTTCGATCACTGCGCGAATCTCCGCGGCGTTGCTGCTCTCGGTGATGGACATGAATTATCCTCCTCTCAGAGTCTTGCGACGAGTGCGGCTAGCTGGTCGGCGCATTGGCCCCAGCCCTCGTGAAAGCCCATCTTCTCGTGGGTCTCGCGGTCCGCGACGCTCCAGTGGCGGGCGCGAGCGGTGTAGCGGGTCTTCCCGCCCTCGTCCTCAAAGGTCAGGATCGCCGTCATGAACGGCTTTTCGGAGGGCTTCCAGGCTTCCGTATATGCGTCCGTCATGACCAGCTTCTCGTTCGGCACGACCTCCAGATAGACACCCTGATTGGGATAGAGCTCGCCCTCCGGCGATCGCATGACGAAGCGGTTCGTGCCGCCTGGCCTGACGTCGAGCTCCGCTTCGGTGATCGTCCACGGCAAGGGAGCGAACCATTGCTTCAGGAGCTCGGCATCCGTGAAGGCGCGATAGACCTTTTCGCGCGGTGCATCGATCAGGCGGATCAGAACCAGTTCGCGGTCATTGATGGGGTCGATTTCGGTAGCTGCAGTCATTTCCAATTCCTCCGTGGTGGGTTCGAACCTAGGACGACCGGGACGTTCGGATTCCGACAGCTGCCGACGACGTTTTATTGTTTTTCTTCTGCCGGCGTTATCGAAGCGATCGCGTCGGCCTCCAGGTGGTCGAGCTGCTTGCGGATATAGGCGGCCTCGGCGGCATTGGTGGCAAGCGCGATCGCCCGGTCGAAGGCGACGCGCGCCTCGCGGCTGCGGTCAAGCTGCTTGAGCAGGCCGCCGCGCAGGCCGTGATAATAGAAATAGCTGGAGAGCCTATCGGCGAGCGGTTCGACCAGCGCCAGCGCCGCTTCTGGCCCGTCGCGTTTCGACACGGCGACCGCCCGGTTGAGCGTGACGACCGGCGATGGCTGCAGCCGCTCGAGCGCTTGGTAGAGCAGCTCGATCTCGTTCCAATCCGTCAGCTCCGGACGCTCGGCGCGTGCATGCAGCGCTGCGATCGCGGCCTGAATCTGGTAGGGCCCGGGGCGACGATGACGTATCGCCTTGTCGATCATCGCCAAGGCCTCGGTGATCATCGGCCTGTTCCACAGCCGCCGGTCCTGGTCCTCGAGCAGGATGATGGCGCCATGAGCGTCGAAACGGGCGCGCGCGCGCGAATGCTGGAGGAGCAAAAGCGCCGTCAGCCCCATGATCTCCGGCTCCGACGGAAACAGCCGGAGCAACAGCCGGGACAGGCGGATTGCCTCGTCGCAGAGATCGGCGGAGACCCCGTCCGGGCCGTTCATGGCCGAATAGCCCTCGTTGAAGACGAGGTAGATCATCGTGGCGACCGCCGCGAGCCGCTCGGCGCGGTCGGCGGCGTCGGGCGTTTCGAACGGGATGCCGGCGGCAGCCACTCGCGCCTTGGCGCGGGTGATGCGCTGTTCCATCGCCGCCTCGCCGACAAGGAAGGCGCGGGCGATCTGCTTGACGGACAGGCCGGAAACGATCCGGAGCGCCAGTGCGATCTGCTGGGTGGCCGGCAGGGCCGGATTGCTGCAGACGAAGAGCAGCCGCAGGATATCGTCGCGGTAGTGCGCCCCGTCGAGGCGGTCGGCCAGTTCGCTCTCCCGGTCCTCGAGATCGGAGAGCAGCTCTTCCGGCGGCAGCGCCGTTTCACGCGCTTGCCGCCGCACCTTGTCGATACCGCTGTTGCGGCCGACGAAAATCAGCCAGGCGGCAGGATCGCGCGGCGGTCCGTTCTTCGGCCAGGTCTTCAATGCCCGGATGCAGGCCTCCTGGAAGGCCTCTTCCGCCAGATCGAGACTGCGGAAATAGCGCAGCAGCGCGCCCATTGCCTGCGGCCGCGCGGATACCAGGGCAAGGTCGATCCAGGCCGTGTCGGTCATGGGGCAAGCTCACCCGGTTTGAACAGAGACAGGGGGCGAATCTCGTAGGAACCCGCGGCCGGATTGGCGGCACTCAATTCGCGGGCGAAATCCAGCGCCTCATCGAGCGATACGCAATCGATCAGGTAAAAGCCGAGCAACTGCTCCTTGGTCTCGGCAAAGGGACCATCCATGACAACGGTCTCTCCCCGGCTGTGGCGCAATGTGGTGGCCGCGGTCGTCGGCAGGAGCCGCGCGACGGGGCCGAGCTTGCCGGCCTCGACATACTTTCGCTGGACGGCGGTAAGATCACGCATGACCTTGTCCTCCTCCTCCTGGCTCCAGGCGCTCGTTACGTCTTCATTGTTGTAGCAAAGCACAGCGTAAAGCATCGAGACCTCTCCCGCTTCGATCAAAAGGACGAATGACGAAAGAGATAGCCGACAAACGGGACGAAAAAAATGCCATCTGGCAATGCGTCTGACTTCGAGCCAAGCGGCGTTTCGGTTGCCGGCCATGCTGTGGAATACAAGTTGCCGGCAGCTTCGCACAAAAAAGCCCGGCTAACCCGGGCCCTTCGTAAGCTGTAGATTACACAAACGATCGCACCTACTCGTTGATCAGTCGTTTCAGGAGCTCGACTTCGTGGCTGAGCTTTGTGTCGCCGGCGATCAGTTCCTCGATCTTGCGTACCGCGTGCAAAACGGTCGTGTGATCGCGGCCGCCGAAACGGCGGCCTATTTCCGGGAAGGAGCGCGGCGTCAGCGTCTTCGACAGGTACATGGCGATCTGGCGCGGCTTGACGATGACGCGCGTGCGGCGGTTCGAGACCAGTTCCTGGCGCGAGACATTGTAGTGCTTGGCGACGACCCGTTGGATATCCTCGATGCGGACGCGGCGCGGCTCGCCGGCATTGACGAGATGGCCGAGCAGCTCATCGACACGCTCGATCGACAGCTGCGGCTCGAAGGAGCGGCGGAAGAGGAGCTGGTTGAAGGCCCCTTCCAGCTCGCGGCCGCTGGCTGTGACATTGCGCGCTACATGGCTCAGGATATCTTGCGGAATGTCGAGCGATGCATCGTCCTGGCGGGCCGCTTCGAGACGGCGCTTCAGCATTTCGAGGCGCATGTCGTAGTCAGGCCCCTCCATCTCGATCGCCACGCCGCCCTGCAGGCGCGAACGAACGCGGCTGTCGAGCGATTCCAGCTCCCAGGGCGCCCGGTCCGCCGCCACGACCACCTGTTTGGCCGAGTCGAGCAGCATGTTGAGCAGATGGCAGAATTCATGCTGGATCGACTTGCCCTGCAGGAACTGCATGTCGTCGATGACGAGAAGATCGATATTACGCAGCGATTCCTTCAGCGACAGCGCGTCGTTGTCACGGATCGCGGTGGCGAAACGCCACATGAAATATTCCGCCGTAAGATAGACGACACGCGGCGCCCGTGCGCTTTGCAGCGCAGCAAGCGCGACCGCCTGCAATAGATGCGTCTTGCCGAGGCCGACGCTGGAATGGATGAACAGCGGATTGAAGCGCACGGCGCCGGCGCCGGCCTCCGCGATCGTGCGCGCCGCAGCAAGCGCCACGCGGTTGGACGAGCCCTCGACGAAGCTCTCGAAATTGTAGCGCTGGTCGAGCGGCGAACCGAAAAGCGGCGCCTGCGTCGGCCTTGCGGCGGCTGCGACCGTGGCAGCGGCAGCGGCGACCGGCTGTGGCGAGGCCGCACGGCGGGCAGGGGCAGCCGGCGCCGGTTCGGCTGCCGCAAGCACTGCCTCTTCGTGAACCGCCGGACGCTGGCCGCGGGTCGCGGTACGGACGAGGACCTCCACCTTCAGGATCTCACCGTCTTCCTGCTGGAAAAGGTTGGTGATCAGATCGAGATAGCGATTGTTGATCCACGACTTCAAAAAAGTCGTAGGCACCGACAGGCGCACGACACTTTTGGATACCGAATGGAGCTTGAGACGCCCGAACCAGCTGGCGAAGACATCCGGACCGACCTGGGCTTTTAAACGCGCACTTACCCGCTCGAAAAGTGCGTCATGCCGCATGTTGTGCTTTTCCCCCGCCGCCTGAGACTGATTGCTTCCGGCCTGAATTCCTTCAGACGCCGTCGCCAAATTCATCTGCATTTTGCCGCCTTCCAATATC